>CAWDRV010000001.1:0-854808 GCA_963804825.1 uncultured Planctomycetia bacterium
CACGCCACCGGCTCACCGCTTTCCCCCTTCCGCCCTCCGCCTTCCGCCTTTTCCTCATACCTCTTTCGCGTTAATCCAGGCCATGAGCCGGCGCAGTCCGCGGCCGACCTGCTCGACCAGGTGGTTTCGCTCGCGGCGGCGGAGGGCCTTGAACGACGGGGCATTGGCCTTGTTTTCCAGGATCCACTCGCGTGCGAACCGGCCGTCCTGGATTTCCGCCAGGATCCGCTTCATTTCCGCCTTGGTCGCGTCGGTGATGATCCGCGGCCCGCGGGTGTAATCGCCGTATTCGGCCGTGTTGGAAATGCTGTAGCGCATGTAGTTCAGGCCGCCCTGATAGACCAGGTCGACGATCAGTTTCAGTTCGTGGACGCACTCGAAGTAGGCCATTTCGGGCTGGTAGCCGGCCTCGACGAGGGTCTCGAAGCCGGCCTTCATCAAGGCGCTGACGCCGCCGCAAAGGACGACCTGTTCGCCGAACAGATCGGTTTCGGTCTCCTCGGCGAAGGTGGTTTCGATGACGCCGGCCCGGGTGCCGCCGATGCCCTTGGCATAGGCCAAGCCGATCCCGAAGGCGTCTTTGCCGGCCCCTTCGCCCAGGGCGATGAGGCAGGGCACTCCGGCGCCGCGGACGAACTCCGCCCGGACCAGGTGCCCCGGCCCCTTGGGGGCCACCAGCACGGTGGACACTCCCTTGGGCACCTCGAATTGGCCGAAGTGGACATTGAAGCCGTGCGAACAAATCAGCACCTTGCCCGGCGAAAGGTGGTCGCGGATCTGGGTGCGGAAGATGTCGGCCTGGAGTTCATCGGGGGCCAGGATGGTGAGGATGTCGGCGGCCTTGGCGGCTTCCGAGGCGGAAACCGGCTTGAAGCCGTCCTTGACCGCCAACGCGTAGTTGGCCGTGTCCGGCAGCTCGGCCACGATGACCTTGCAGCCGCTGTCGCGCAGATTCTGGGCGTGGGCGTGGCCCTGGGAGCCGTAGCCCAAGATGGCCAGCGTCTTGTTCTTCAGCAAGGCCAGATCGGCGTCTTTGTCGTAATAAATTTTCGCGGGCATAATGGAGATTTCTCCGGGATATTGCTTTCACTTGCCAGTTCTTTTCGAGAACGCCGGGACATCTACGGTTAGTCTCCGCGCTGTCCGTTCCGCTTGCCGCGGACCATGGCAATCCGCCCGGTGCGGGCCAGCTCGACGATGCCGAACGGCCGCATCATCTCGATGAACGCCTCGATCTTGCCCTCCTGGCCCGAAATCTCGATGATGACCATTTCGGGGGCAACGTCCACGATCCGGCCGCGGAAAATGTCGGTCAGTTGCGAGATTTCGGTGCGGCGACCGGCGGGGGCGGCCACCTTGATCAACATCAGATCACGCTCCACGTGGTCCTGCGAACTGACGTTGTCCACGCGGACCACGGTGACGATCTTCTCCAACTGCTTGCGGACCTGCTCCAAGATGCTGTCGTCGCCGACGACCACGAAGGTCATCCGCGACAGTTGGGGGTCCTCCGTCTCCCCCACCGCAAGGCTGTCGATGTTGTAGCCCCGCGACGCCAACATCCCCGAGATGTGCGACAGCACGCCGGGTACGTTCTGGACCAGGGCGGACAGCACGTGACGCATGGCAAACTCCGAAAAATCCTAAAAGTGCCATGATACCCCCCCGGAAGCCGCCGGGCAAGAGGGTCTGCCAAAGGCGGACGTCAGCGAGCCGGGGGCGTGAGCCCCCTGGATTTCCCCGCCTACCCGCGCTCTTTGCGATCGTTCCCGCAATCATACCGGTTGACCTGTTCAACTGCTTGGATCAGCAACGAACAACCGCGGCAAATCCGAGGGCTCACGCCCCCGGCTCAGGCCCCCGGCTCGCCAAGAAACATGCCGGACTACTTACCCAACCGCCCCCCCAATCAGGCGAATCCCGTGGAAGAGCAGGGCGAAAATGCCGATGACCGCCAGAAACGTCTTGATCTGCTCCGCCCGACTGCACGCTGGCGGCAGCGCGGCCACCGCCGCCGGCTGGGGCAAGCCGGCAACGGCGATGGGGGCGGCGGCGTATTCCACCTCCGCGGGCGGCTGAGTCTGGCAGTCGACCACTGCTTGGGTTTGGGCGGAAGGCGTCGGAATCGCGTGCGTCGCAATGGCCGCCGGTGGCGCCGCCCGCCGCGATCGGACGGCCCTGCCGGGCAACCATCGTCGGATTGGCCGGAAGCCGCTGGAAATCGCCGCTGACCGAGGCCACGAAGACCCGCACCCGCCCGCAATAGCTCCCCATCGTGTATCGGCCGGCCAGAAAGCTGTCGTTGGAGCCGAACAGCACGCCCGCCAATTCACCCCGGGTGTTGAAGATCGGGCCGCCGGAGTCGCCGTTCCGGGCGGCAACGTCCCCGACCTCCATGAGTTCATTCGGATGGTTCCCCCCCGGGGAAAGATACTCGGCGCAACGTCCGGAAACGGCCCGATACGTCGAGTCCCTTCCGTAGCCGGCGATGGTCAAGACTTCGCCCGGCCGCGACGCCGCGATCGACAGCCGCACCGGCTGGACATTCGGCCGCCAGATGGCCAGTGCGGCCA
The DNA here is from genome assembly GCA_963804825.1 of uncultured Planctomycetia bacterium. Taxonomy (GTDB): domain Bacteria; phylum Planctomycetota; class Planctomycetia; order Pirellulales; family Thermoguttaceae; genus JBKQVT01. The sequence goes on from CAWDRV010000001.1 coordinate 2,574, forward strand.
GGTCCCAGGTGGAATCGGTCTTCAACACCGTGGCGCCCGACGTGAAGCCATCGGGAAAGGAGACCAGGATCTGGCCGCTGGTTTCGCGGACGACGTGCCAATTGGTCAGGACCAGGCCGTGCGTCTGGTTGACCGCCACCAGCACGCCGGAGCCGAGTGAGGCCCCGTCGCGGTCGATGCTGGTCACGCGGACCACGGCCGGATGCGGCCTTTGTAACGGCGACAACGGTGGCGATGAATCGGACGGCCAACCCAACGCCGTGGAAGCCGCGCAAAGCACCATCAACATCGCCGGCAGACGTTTCACCGCGATTGCCCCTGGTTCCCCGAGAGGATGCCGTCTTCTTGTCTTTCGGGCGTTTTTCCCGTGGAAGTCGAGCATCCGGCCCGTGGCCGGCACGAGCGGTGGAACGATCAGACGCGGAACATTCCGCAAAGGCGGAAGGATGAAAGATGAAGGGAGCCGGAGGCGTTAGCCTTAGGATAACGCGGAAGGATGGACGGTGAAGGGAGCCGGAGGCGTTAGCCTCGGGATAACGCGGAAAGTGCGAAACCGCAAGCGAGCTGCTTGCCGCCTTCCCCCTTCCGCCTTCCGCCCTCCGCCTTCCTCTAATCCCTACTTTCCAAGGGTGAGTGTCATGTTGACGCGGGTGGCCACGCGGTCTTTCATGCGCAGGAACACGAAATGGACCGTGTCGCCCGGCTTCAGGCGGTCCAACAACAGCCCGACCTGGTCGAGGTCGCGGGGGCGGATGTTGTTGATGCGGGCCAAGACGTCGCCGGGTTGGGGAGGGTTTTGGAGCTTGCCGTACACGCCGGCTGCCACGGCCGTAATGACCACGCCGCGTTCGACGCGCAGCGCGGTGGCGGCCGCCTTGGCCTTGCTCAACGGCATGGCCGCCAGGCCAAACCGTTCCCGCAGGAGGGCCGCGCCGTCGGGTTTCGGCCGGGCGCCGAGCGTCAGCGACGTGCTGACGGGGCGGTCGTCGCGGAGCAGTTCCAGATGCAGCACGTCGCCCGGCTTGTGGTCAATCAGGGAAAAGAGGAATTCACAACGGCCGAGGATCGTCTGGCCGTTGACGAGCTTGACGACGTCTCCGGTTCTGGATGCCGGCGGCGGCCGCGGGTGAACGGGCGGCCACGTTGGCGACCGCGCAGGGTTCCTGCGGCAGGGCTTGGGTGTTCACGCCGGTATAGATGCCGTAGAGCCGTTCGACGTCGAGCATGTCCGGCAAGGTGTGGCGGACGGCCGACACGGGGATGCCGAAACCGATGTTCGTCGATCCGGCCTTCAAGGCCGTGGTGACGCCGATGACGTCGCCGAGGACGTTGAACCACGGGCCGCCGGAACTGCCCATGTTGATGCTGGCGTCGGTCTGGATCAGGCCGTGCAGAATAACGCCGGGCAGGGCATTGGGCGTCGTCTCCCGGTTCGCGGCGCTGATGATCCCGCTCGTGCAGGTGTGCATCAGTCCGGCGGGATTGCTGATGACGATGATCGTTTCGCCGAGGATAAAATCGCCGCTCTTGCCCAGTTGCACGGCGTGCAAAGGCCGGCCGGCCGAAATCTTCAGCAACGCCAGGTCGTACTCCGGCGACAACCCGACCAATTCGGCCGGATACGTCCTGCCGTCGGCCAGCGTCGCATGGTGCGCAATGACCCATTCCACGGCATGGGCGTTGGTGACCACAAAGCCGCTCTCATGCACCACGAAACCGCTGCCGATGCTGATCATCTGGCGGTGGGCCGAGGGAACGCTGAAGAACTCCTCGATCGAAGGCCCCGGGGTGGTGGCGATCGGCCCGGTCAGATACACCACCGAATCCTTCCAACGATGAAAGACCTCGACCACCGGCGTCCGTCGCGGATCGGTGGGGCTGACCGTCTCCAGCTTCATTTGACCGGGGGCCGGGCTGCCGGCGGCCCAGATCAGCGTCGCCAGCAGAACGCACGGACAGGTCACGGCGAGTAATCGCATCTCGTTCTTCCTCTCCTGTTGACGGGAAAGAGTCCTGGACGTCACGGCAGCAATCAAGTATAGGTGAAACGCGGCCGCGATGCGCAGGCCCCCGTGTAAGAAAAAGTCACGCTTGCGGCACATTTCCGCCGCGTGCCACGACCCAACCGAATTTCCCAAGGGGACAGTCCCCCGGTAAGCGGTCACCAATTCAGGCCGAAGGGCTCGCCGCCGGCCGCTTTGCCCAATCCGCCTTGAAGGGGTCGGTCGTTGCGTCGTTTTTGCTTCGACGCGGGGGGCAAGGCCGACTGCCCGGCCTCGGCCTCCTCCTTCTCTTTCTTGGTCGGTTCCGGCTTGGAGAGGGCGCGCAGGGAGAGGCTGATCCGCTGGGCCTCGGGGTTGACGGAAAGGACCATGACGTTCGATTTCATCGCCCGCGTGGACGACGTCGCTGGCCCGCCACACCCGCTTGTGCGAAAGCTCGGAGATGTGGACGAGTCCCTCCACGCCCGGCTCCAGCTCGACGAAGGCCCCGAACTCCATGAGCTTGGTCACCTTGCCGTGGACGACGCTGTTGGGCGGATACTTGCCCGCGGCGCCCGTCCAGGGGTTTTCCAGCAGGTCGCGGTACGACAGTCCGATCTTGCCAGTGGTGCGATCGATCTTCTCGATCTTGACTTGAATCTTCTGGCCCTCGGCCAGGACTTCGCGGGGATGACTGACGCGATTCCAAGCGAGTTGGCTGACGTGCACCAGGCCGTCGACGCCGCCGATATCGACGAAGGCGCCGAAGTCCATGAGCTTCCGCACCACGCCCTCGTGGACCTGGCCGGGCTGGAGCGAGTCGAGCAGTTTCTGGCGGGCTTCCTCCTTTTCGCGTTCCAGGACGTCCCGTCGGCTCAGCACGAGGTTCCTCCGCATCGGATTGGCCTCGGTGATCAAGCAAGTCATCCGCTGGCCGACGAACTGGGCCAGGTCCTCGACCCGATAGATGGCGACCTGGCTGATGGGAATGAAGCCGCGGATATGGTTGACCTCGCATTCGAGCCCGCCGGTGTTGTGGCCCGTCACCTGGGCCTCGACCAACATGCCTTCGTTCAGGTCGGCCCAGTCGCTCACGTCGGCGGCCGCCTCGGGAAGCCGCAAGTCGTACAGCCCGTCGTCGGCGTTGAGCCGCTGGACGACCACTTCGACGGCGTCGCCCGGCTTGGGCGGCGTCGGAAAACTGCCGCAAGGGCACGCAACCCTGCTCGCGGCCGCCCAGTTCGAGAAACACCTCGTCGCGCCGCACGGCGACAACGCGCCCGGTGTGCCGCGATTCCGGCTCGAAGGCTTCTTCGTTGCCGAGCACGTCGCCGCCCCGCATCAAGGCGTCGAACGACGTGTCGTGCAGCGCCCGGTCGAGTTCGGCGTCCATGTCCTGCGGGAACGTGTCTTCGTCGCCTGGCCCGGGCGCGGCAATGCCCTCAGTGACCGGAGCAACTGGCGGGGCAACCACGGGTGTTGTGGCCGGAGTGGCTGGCGGAGGTGGTGCTGTTACTGGTGCTGGCGCTGGAGCCGATGTCGCCGTTGGGGTGGGCGCGGCGTCCTCGGGTTTCGCCGGCGGCTCCTCGACAGGGGTCCAATCACGCCGACGGCGGCGGCGATAGGCTGCCGGATCGCGCTGCGAGCCGATGAGAAAGCGTCGTCGCGCCGATTCGGCCGACTCCTCATTCGAGGGTGGCTCGGCCGTGGAATCCGGCGGGGTGGAAGGCGGCTCTGGGAGCGGCTCGTCGCCGGAATGATGGTTCGGATCGATGCCTGTCAATGCTGGTCCCCTTGACTGGATACACGCGCAACGGCGTCCGGGCATTCCCTCCGGCCCGGACGCTTTATTGTAACAAACTCTCCCGGCCGACTCCAAGGGCTTCCCCGGCAGGTCGAATCGCGGTATCCTGGTATGGTCTTCGATCCATCCCTTGCGGTCTTGACGGATGAGCGACGTACCACCGACAGGCGAGCCGGTCCAGCAAAACCGGCCGTTCACGATCGAGGTGGCGGAGCGCATGCGGCGCCTGCCTCCTTATCTGTTCGCCCAAATCAATCGCCTGATGTACGAAAAACGCCGGACCGGCGACGACGTGATCGACCTGGGCATGGGCAATCCCTCCGACCCGCCCCAGGACCTGGTCGTTGAAAAACTGGCCGAGGCCGCCCGCGACCCCAAAAATCACGGCTATAGCGAGGCGATGGGCATCCTCAGCCTCCGCCGGGAAGTGGCCGCCAAGTATTTCAAGGTCCACGGCGTCCATCTCGATCCGCAGCGGGAAGTGGTCGTCTGCCTCGGCTCGAAGGAAGGCTTCAGCCACCTCTGCCTGGCCCTGGTGGGACCGGGAGACACGGCCATCGTGCCGGCCCCCTTCTATCCGGCCCACCTCTACGCGGTCGCCTTGGCCGCCGCCAACGCCATCCTCCTGGAGGTGACACAGCCCGAAAAGCTGCTGGCCAACGTCGATTATACCTGCCGCCACATGGTGCCGCGGCCGAAAGTGTGCATCCTCAATTTTCCACACAATCCCTCGACCACCGTGGTCGAGCCGGAATTCTACGTGGAAGTCGTCAAACTGGCGAAACGCTACGGCTTCATGGTCATCAGCGACCTGGCCTACGCCGACATCGCCTTCGACGGCTACAAGACCCCGAGTTTTCTGGCCGCGCCGGGGCGCGGGACGTGGGCGTCGAACTGACCACGATGAGCAAGGGCTACAACATGGCGGGCTGGCGGATCGGCTTCTGCGCCGGCAATGCCGAGATGATTCGCACCCTGGCCACGATCAAGGGTTACTACGACTACGGCATGTTTCGCCCCATCCAGATCGCCGCCATCATGGCGATCCGCCATACGGATGCGGCCGTGGAGAACCAGGCGGCCGTCTACCAGCGTCGGCGCGACGTGCTCTGCGACGGCCTGGAACGGCTCGGTTGGCCCATCGTGCGGCCGAAGGCCACCATGTTCGTCTGGGCGAAGATTCCCGAGCCTTGGGCCAGTCAGATGACCTCGATCGACCTGGCCATGAAACTGCTCCAGGAAGGCGACGTGGCCGTCAGTCCCGGCGGCGGATTCGGTCCGGCCGGCGAGGGATATTTGCGCCTGGCGCTGGTCGAAAATGAGAACCGTCTGCGCCAGGCCGTCCGACAGATCGGCCGCTGTTTGGGACAAGGGATTAAAGATTAGGGATTTGGGGATTTGGGGATTTAGGGTTGGGCGGTTGCCCAACCATGACTCCCCTCGCCCCGGGCACCGACCGAAGGTTGGTCGGGAGAGGGGTTGGGGGTGAGGGGGTCTGTGCGCCAAAGAACACGAAGTCATTATTGAACGATCGCTAGGGAAAGAATAGGTGGTTTCTGCATGGGTTCCGCCAAGAAGACCCGTTCGTCGCCCCTGCCGGATCGGCTGAAAAGGCTGGCGGCCTATCTCTGGGGCCCGGGGCGCCCTTGGTCGGCGGCCGCGCTGCTGATCGGCGGCCTGGCGCTGGGCACGCTCCTGGTCTGGCCCTACGTCTACCCGCATTTCCAGGCCACCGGTCTGTACACGATCACCCCGGAGAAAGTCACCATCACGAAGCAGCCGCCTTGGATCCATGCCGACATCCGCGCGGAGGTCTTCCGTGACGCCAGCCTGGACGGGCTGCAATCGAACCTGGATGATTCCCTGGCGGAGCGGATCGCCAAGGCCTTTCGTTTGCATCCCTGGGTGGCCGATGCGAAGGCGCGAAAACGGCCGCCGGCGCAGGTCGAGGTCGATCTGGTCTACCGCCGGCCGGTTTGCATGGTGAACCAGCCCGGCGGAGCGGCCCCGGTGGACGTCGAGGGCGTGCTCTTGCCCAGCGACGATTTCTCGCCGATCGAAAAGAAGTCCTACCCCCTGCTGAGCGGCGTGGACACGGGGCCGGTGGGCCCGGTCGGCCAGCATTGGGGTGACGGGCGGGTGGTCGGCGGGGCGGAGATTGCCGCCGCGTTGGCCGACGTCTGGCAGCAACTGCGACTGGAGCGGATCGTGGCGTCGCCTCGCGCCGCGGCGCCCGCCGTCGTCGAGCCTACGTTTGCGCTGGTGACCCGCCGCGGCACGCGGATCCTTTGGGGACTGGCCCCGGGCAGCAAGGCATCCGAAGAAATCCCGGCGGCCGAAAAGGTCGCCCGCCTCCTGCAATACCTGGCGGACCACGGCACGTTGGAAGGGCACGATGGTCCGCAAGAACTGGACGTTCGCAGTTTGCCGCCGGCACGCAGCAAGAACTAGCCCAAGTTCGCCAGTGATCGACGTAAGTAGTTGCGGCGCAAGGGGTGGTTCCCAAAAGTCTTCACTACAAACCCGCCATTGGTCGGGTGGGCAACCGTAGCCGCAGTCGTTGCAGCAGGATGGCCTGGTGGTCCGTCGGCCGGGTCACGCAACGCTTGCGGATCTCGGTGCCCTGACGCGTCGGCAACACCACATCGACCAAGCGGATATTGCCCAGTTCCTCGAACACCCGGCGCGGCTCGTGGCCCAGCCCGGCGCGCTGGCAGTTCTGGGCCAGCGTCTTCCAAAGCACATAGGCCAGGAAGCAGACGAAAATGTGGGCCAAGACCCGCTCTTCCTTCTGGTGCCAAATCGGACGGATCGACAGGTCGCTCTTGTGGATGCGAAAGGCCGCCTCGGCCTCCGTCAATTGGATGTAGGTGTTCCAGAGGTCCTCGTCGCTCCAGTCGCTGATGTTGGTACGCAGCAGGTAACAGCCTTCGCTCAAGGCAGCCCAGTCGCGCCACGCCTCGACCTTGTTCCAACGCAGGGTCGCCCGATTTTCTTCTCCCGTCCGCACCTCGACTTGGAACAGTCCGGCCGCCCGGCTGTTTCGGCCCAAGAGGCGCCCCACCCGTTGTCCCACCACGGCTCGGTCCAAGCGCTGGCGTTGGCAAGTGGCCGCGATGCGCCGCAGGCCCTCTTCAATGCGTTGTTCGAAGCGGGCGTGCATCGCCTTCTCTTTCTCGCGCCGGTCACGACTGCGGCAGAGCACGAAGGTCTCGGCGCCTTCCGGCGACGGACAAAGCTTGGTTTCTACGCCGTCGCGGATCGCGTGCCAGTCCTCGGCCAACAGTTCGCGTTGGAACCGTTTCAGCATGCTCTTCGGCGTGCCCACGAGGTACTGCCGCTGCTGCTGCCGCAGAAAAGCAATGTTCTCTTCGGAAACCATGCCCCGGTCCGTGACCCAAATCCGCTCCGCGCGTCCATAACGCCGTTCCATCGTCTCGACGATCTCCGCCAGCGTGGTCACGTCGTTGCGATTCCCGGCGAAAACCTCGTAGCCCAGCGGCATGCCGCACCTCGACACCACCAGGCCGATGCACACCTGCTTGCAGTCCGGCCGGTGGTCGCGCGAGTGGCCGCGCTGTGCCAAGGGATTGCCGCGGGCCTCGCCTTCAAAATAGGTGCTCGTCACGTCGTACAACAGCAAGTCGTACTCCAGGGCAAACAGTTCCCCAAGCCGTCCTTTCAAGAACACCTCCAACGCCTCCTTGTGCGGCAACAAGGCGTCCAAAGCCCGATACAGCCGTTGCTCGTTGACCTTGGCCGCGGGCACGCCCAGCAACTCGGCCAAGGGGCTTTGGGCATAGAAATGCTCGACGATGTGCAGTTCGCTCGACGGCTCACACAGACGACAGAGCACCAAAACCAAGGCCATCAGCGACCAGGGCACCTGCTCCTCGCCGCGGGGAAGGACCTGCTGGAGAAATTCGTGCAGCCCGAGTTGCCGCACCAACTCCAGTGCCAGCCACGGCCCGCCGAAAGCCACGGGGTTCTCCACGCGGACCCGCGCTGCATCCACTTCCACCCACTGCGGCTGTACGTCGTCGAAGAGCCGTTGCTGCCGCGACCGCCGCCCGCCTTGGGCCGCCTCCTTGACGCCCAGCCGGCCGCGATCGTCGAGTTGGCCCAGATAGGCCACTACCCGTTGCCGCGGACCGCGTTCCGTGCGATAGGACTCCATCAGTGCCCAGTAGGCGTGCCGCTTGCCATTCTTACGACGGAAACAGGGGCGGATGAACATGCCCGTATTTTACGGCTGCTCCCGGACGACCCGAAGGGCAAGGTCTTCACTACAACGCCTTTGGGCACAATGGCGAGGCAACCGTGTGACGTGCGGCAAGGAGTTCCGTCAAGAAACCCCGCTTCCTCGCGGGTACCGAATATGACAAGATTCCCGCCCCAACGACCTCTACTGGCGAACTTGGGCTAGGTTGTCTTCCAACAAGTTCCTGCCGGAAGCTTCGCTATTCGCTTGCGGTTTCGCAAGCGACGGCAACCGGCAGAAACTATCTGTAAGTCGCGTTAGGCCGAAGTTCCGGGCGGCGTTCTAATTCTACCGCTTCTACCGCGCAAACCGAGGAGTCGGATAGCGCAACGTGTGCAAGCGAGGCGCCATGTCGCGCCATGCGCGGCACGTGCGTGCCATCAGTATCGCTCCTTCGCATGGGTCTTTTCGCGACTTTTTTGACTAGCATTCCCGTTGTCCTAGGGTTGTTATGTGGCCGTCGCTGGAGAAGCACGGTCACCAGCCTTCACCCGGGGAGCTAGTCCGATGAGGCGAACCACGTTGACGGCCGCCCGCCGGCGGGCAAATTCACGGAGCGCGACGAGGAACCATCGGCGAGCGCTCGGCTTCGAGCGTCTGGAACGCCGCGAGTTGATGGCGGTCACCCTCGCCGGCGTTCAGTCGGTAGGTCTCTGGCAAATGGCGCTGGACATCAACCCTAAGACCAACCAAGGCGAGATTCTCAGCCAAACGGCGGCCAACTTCACCCTGACGGGGTCGAGCGGGCAGGCCCGCCAGATCGTCTCGATCAATTGGGGCGACCGTTCCGCGGTCTATAGTGGCGCCTTCGACTCCAACGCCACGGCGTCCGTCACGCATACTTTTTCCTCGGCGCCTTCACCGTCACGGTGACGTGTGGAGCGGACGTCACCCGCTATCAGCTTCAGTCGAGCGTGTTTGCCCTTGGCCAGGTCGCCGGCGCGCCGAGCCCGACCGATTCGCTCTTCATCGTCGGCAATGATCCGATCGACCAGGTGTTTGCCAACACGGTCGGCGGCACGCTGCAAGTCTCCATCACGAATCCTAACCGCCTGCGGTCTATTTCCAGCCAAACCGTAGCCGCCATCTACGGCAGCCTGACCGGCGTCAGCGACGTCGTGATGCTCGGCGCCACTGTCGCGCAGCCGACGTTCTTCTCGTTGGGCAACGGCAACGACACTTTCTTCGGCGGCCTCGGCCCCGACACCGTGGTTGGCGGCAGCGGCAACAACGTCATTCACGGCGGCAAGGGAAACAACACCATCCTTGGCGGATCGGGAAACGACTGGCTGTACGCCGGCAGCGGCAACGACGTGATCTACGGCGGCAGCGGCAATGCCCACATCTTCGCCGGCACGGGCAACGACATGCTCTTCGGCGGCAGCGGCAATGACGTGATCTACGGCGGCCCCGGCAATGACCTGCTCGAAGGCGGCGGCGGAAACGACCTGTTGGTGGCCGGCAGCGGCCCCACGTGCCTCTATGGCTGCGCCGGCAACGACACCCTCATCGCCGGCAGCGGAACCGATTGGCTATTCGGCGGCGACGGAAACGACCTCATCTACTGCGGCTCCGGAAACGACGCCGCCATCGGCGGCTCCGGCACGGATCAAATCTACGGCGGGTCCGGCAGCGACATCCTCGCCGGGGGCTACGATTTCCAGTTGCACGAGCTTATTCAGTCCAGCCTGACTCCAATCCTCAACACCTGGGCCGTGCAAAGAAAAGTCCCCTCGCAACTCGCGTATGATCCGACAATCCCCGGCTCCAGCCCGAACCTGGCTATCTGGGACGACGGCGCCGCCGACTTGCTGGTCCGCGGCAGCGGCCGAACCCTTTTCTATGCGGGCCATAACGACAAGATCGTCGGCACCATCCGCAGCGGCGTTGACGTGAAGATCGCGACGACCCCGCCGACGGCCGCCGCGACCATCATCTACACGACCACTTCCGGCATCGTCAATCCCACCGGGATCCTGGGGCAGACCACCACGTTGCTCGGCCGCTTTGCCAGCGACATGAACACCATTATCAACCAGAAGCTGCAATTGCGCAAGACCATCGACTTCAGCGAGAATCCCGGCGGTTTCGAGGTCCTCAACGTCCCCGACAGCCTCTACATCACGTCCGCTCAGTTCTGGACGGATTTCAACCAGCCGTTTTTGCAACAGTCCATCGCGCGCGACGACGTCATTCTCGGCACGACCGTTCCGTCGTCCGGGGGCGGTTATGGAGCCGAGGTCGCCCTCCTGCAAAGCAACGGGTACACGTACGATTACTCAACCGGTCAGTTCGTTCGCACGCATTGAGCCGCAGCTCTGGGGCAGGAAAAGGGGAAGTCACTGATTTCCTCGATCGTCGGCGTTGGCGTCGGCGCAACAAGAGCTAGGGCGAAGTTGCGGGCGACATTCTGTACGTTACGCTCTTTGCTACCAAAACCTCCCCTGTTCGCCGACATACGCACCGGTGCCTTTCACGTCCTTTATGTCTCCCATCCTCACACCGTCAGATCGACGTGCCACCCGATCGACAAAAGGTGAATCAGTAGAGCGATGGATCCAGCCACAGCACCCCAAACCATTGGCCGGAGCCATGAGCGTTGGCGGCGTGGGCAGAGTAACTCGTTACCCAGTGCGATCACTGTGAAAACGACGGGTGCCGACCAGACCGTGGCGCGTAACGAACCAGTATTGATCAGGACCCACCAAATAGGAGCAAAATATCCGACGAACAGTCCAACGACGATAAGTAGTAACCGAAACGCGAAGAACATTGCGGCATGAATATGGGACGCCATTGATGATTGGTCCACGCGCTATGGCTGCGGGAGCCCGGTCGCTTGGGGTCTTCCGCCCTCCGCCCTCCCCCTTCCGCCTTTTTCCCCGCCTTCCTCCCTGAGTTCCTCCCGCACGATCGGCAGATTCTCCGGCGCCTCGATGCCGATGCGGACGATCCCGGGGGCAATCCGGACCACGGTGACTGCAATCCGGTCCCCAATGAGGATCCTTTCGCCGGGTTTTCGCGACAAGACGAGCATCGCATGACCCCTTACAGCGGGCTACCCGTCAGGATATCGGCGTCCGGACCGCCGCACAAGCGGGGGTTGCCGCCGGCGTGGCCTCGGCATTGTCCCTAGAAAAAGGTGCATTCAGCGCCCCCTTTCAAGGAGGGATCAACGCCCGCGACGCCGCCAGTGCGACGTCGGCATCTAGCATTGCGATTCGGGCGGGTGTATAGTATGAGTTTTCAGGCACTTGCTACCTGGTTTTACTGGAGAGTCATCCATGTCCGATCCCGCGGAACTTTACGATGCCATCCTGCACGGAAACGCGAAGAAGGCCGAGGAAGTCACCAAGGCTGCCCTGGCCGCCAAGGTGGACCCGAGCGAGTTGATCCAGAAATACATGATCCCGGCCATGGATGAGGTGGGCAAGCGGTTCGAGTGCAACGAATACTTCGTGCCCGAGCTGCTGATTGCCGCCCGGGCCATGAAGCTCTCGCTGGCCCAGATCACGCCGCTTCTGGTCGGATCGGGGGTGCAGCCGACCGGCCGGGTCGTGATCGGCACCGTGCAGGGCGACCTGCACGACATCGGCAAGAACCTCGTGGCCTCGATGCTCGAAGGCGGCGGGTTCCAGGTGATCGACTTGGGCGTGGACGTGCCGCCGCAGAAGTTCGTCGAAGCGGTCCAGGAGAAAGACGGCACCATCGTCGCGCTGTCCGCCCTGCTGACCACCACGATGACCATGATGAAGACGGTCATCGAGGCGTTGGAAAAGGCCGGCGTCCGCGCGAAGACCAAGGTGATGATCGGCGGCGCCCCGATCACGCAACAATATGCCGACGAGATCGGCGCCGACGGCTACACCGACAACGCCAGCGCGGCGGTCGTCCTGGCCCGGAAACTGGTCAAGAAGTAGCTTGCGTTTCCGGCTGCTGGGATTGCGGTTTGCGGGACGGACGGAAAAAGGGGACAGTCCCCATTTGTGCGAAGCACCCTACGGGCCGTTCCGGCAAATGGGGACTGTCCCCTTTTCCGGGCGTGCGGCGGTTGAGAGGTCTTGCGGGTCGTGATTGCTTCCAAAGACGGTGTAACCTTCCGGGAGATGCTCGCCAGCGGCCGCTTCTACTACGGCGCCGAAGTGGTCACCAGCCGCGGCATTGCCACGCCGCAAGCGGCGCCGGAGTTGACGGCATTGGCCCGGGCGCTGTTGGCCGATCCGCGGATCGGCTGGATTTCGATCACCGACAACCCCGGCGGCGGACCCATGTTGCCGCCCGACTGGCTCGCCGGGCAACTGTCCGGCCGCGGCAGCCAGGTGGTCGTGCATCTGACCTGCAAGGACGCCAACCGCAACGGCCTGGAGGCCGCGGCCTGGCGCTACGCCTCGGAAGGTTTCCCCAACATCCTGGCCATCACCGGCGACTATCCGACCGGCGGCTTCGGCGGCCCGGCGGCCGGGGTCTTCGACCTCGATTCCGTCGGCCTGATCGCCCTGTTGCGGAGCATGAACGACGGGCTGGTGGTTCCGGGCCGCCGCGGCAACCTCGAAACCCTTCCCAAGACCGATTTCTTCATCGGCTGCGTCGTCTCGCCCTTCAAACGCTACGAGCGGGAGCTGATGCCCCAGTATTTCAAGCTCGTCCGCAAGCTCGCCGCCGGGGCGCGATGGGTGATTCCGCAACTCGGCTACGATATGCGGAAATTCCACGAAGTCAAGCTGATGCTGGCTTCCCGCGGCATCCAGGCGCCGATCGTGGGCAACGTCTACCTGCTGAGCAAGGGCGTCGCCCGGCTGTTCAACAGCGGCAAGCTGGCCGGCTGCGTGGTCACGCGACGAGTTGCTCAACGTGTGCGAAAAATATGCCGCCGGAGCGGACAAGGGGAAGAAGTTCTTCCAGGAGCTGGCCGCCAAGCAATTGGCCGTGTTCAAAGGGCTGGGACTTCGCCGCCGGCTACCTGGGCGGCATCTCCAAGGCGGAGACCTTCGGCCAGATCATCGATCTGGCCGAGAGCTATCGGTCCCGACGACTGGCGGGACTTCATCCGCGAGATCCAGTACTCGCAGCCGGACGAGTTCTTCCTCTTCGAGCACGACCGGATGACCGGCCTGAGCGAGCCGACGCGGATCAACCCGGAGTATCGCCGGTCGTTGTCGCAGCCGCCGCCGTCGAAAGAGGTGACGCTCAACTATCGCATTTCGCGGTGGGTGCACGGAATGGCGTTCACGCGGGACCGCGGGCTGTTCGGCCTGTTGCGGCGGCTTTTCGGCCGCTGGGACAAGAAGCCGGGCGTCCTGGGGCGCATGGCCTACGGCGTGGAGCGGCAGTCGAAACGGCTCTTGTACGGCTGCCAGGAGTGCGGCGACTGCAACCTGCCGGACTGCGCGTATCTTTGCCCCCGCCACGCCTGCTCGAAGAGCGGCGTCAACGGGCCGTGCGGCGGCTCGGCCAAGGGACGTTGCGAACTGGACGACAAGGAGTGTTTCTGGGCCCGCGTCTACGAGCGGTTGAAGGCTTACGGCGAATCGGAGCACATGCTCGACCGGCCGGTGGTGATCTACGATCCGCGATTGAAGAACACGTCGTCCTGGGCCAATTTTTATCTCGATCGCGACCACAGCGCCCGGCAGCGAAGCCGGCCCCGCCCGACGAGGAAGAAAACGTAGCCTGGGCATCGCCCACCCAAGCAGAACCCATGACGGCGGGCGAATGCCCGCCTTACAATAAACCCGAGTTCTTCAGGAGCCACGACATGGCAATCCCGTCGCTAAGAATCATTGCCGAGAGCATCAACGACTCGGTTCCCTCGACGAAGCGGCTGTTCGACGCGGGCGACATCGAGGGGCTGCGCGAGCTGGCCCGTTTTCAGGACGAGCGCGGGGCGGCCTACATCGACGTGAACGTCGGCGCCCGCTCCAAGGAGTTCATGGCCGAGATCGTGCGCAAGATCCAGCGCGTGACCGCGAAACCGCTGTCGATCGACACGCCCGACCCGGTGCTCGCCCGCGCCGGACTGGAGGCCTACGATCCCCGGCGGGCCGGCGGACAGAAACCGATCCTCAACTCGATCACGTCGTTGCGGGCCGGCATGTTCGACCTCTACAAGATTCAGCCCTTCCGGCCCATCCTGCTGGTCTCCGAGCACGTGGTCGAGGGCCAGTCGCGGCCGTGCCGCACGCCGGAGGAAACCTATGCCGCCGGCCCGGCGCCTGGTCCAGCTCTTCCTGGAGCGTTGTCCCGGCGCCGGCAACGACGACTGCATTCTCGATCCCGGCATCGCCCCCATCGGCAGCGATAGCGAGGGGAACCTGAAGCGGCTGGTCCGGGCGATGGAGTTGATCCACGCCGACGCCGCGTTGGCAGGCACGCACGCCTCCGTCGGCCTGAGCAATTTCACCGTCATGCTGCCCTCGAAGCGGGCCGACGGCTCGCCGGTCAAGGGCCCCTTGGAAAGCGCCTTCCTCACCAAGGTCATGCCGCTGGGACTGGACATGGTCATCGGCTCGGTGAAACGTTCCTACGACATCCTGCCGCCCGATCACCCGGCCATGGTCTGCATCGAGGACTGTTTGAAACTGGATGGTTTTGACGTGCCCATGCGGGTGCGTGACTTTTACGCGTGAAATAACCTATGATTGCAACGGGCAACTGCGGGGATGAACCCCGCGGCTCGCCGCCCTGCCCCCTGCACGCAGTCCGGGGGCTAATCCCCAATCCCCAACCCCGAATCCCTAATCCCCATGCCTACTGCCCGCCAACTGCCTCCCGACATTGAAATCGCCCGCCGCGCCGCCATCCGGCCCATCGAGGAGATCGCCGAGCGATTGAGCATTCCCGACGCCGAACTGGAGCACTACGGCAAGTACAAGGCGAAGGTGTCGCTGGACCTCTATCACCGATTGGAGACCGCGTCGCCGGGCAAGCTGGTGCTGGTGACGGCCATTACGCCCACGCCCGCCGGCGAAGGCAAGACGACCACCAGCATCGGGCTGTGCGACGGGCTGAACCGCATCGGCCATCACGCCTCGGTCTGCCTCCGCGAGCCCTCGCTGGGGCCGTGCTTCGGCATGAAGGGCGGGGCGGCCGGCGGCGGCTATTCCCAGGTCATCCCCATGGAGGACATCAACCTCCATTTCACCGGCGATTTCCACGCCGTCGAGCTGGCCCACAACCTCCTGTCGGCCATGCTGGACAACCACATCCACCACAGCAACACCCTGGCGATCGATCCCCGGCGGATCGTCTGGAAGCGCGTGGTCGACATGAACGACCGGGCGCTGCGCAACATCATCGTCGGCCTGGGGGGAACGAACAACTCGATGCCGCACGAGGCCGGCTTCGACATCACCGTGGCAAGCGAGGTGATGGCCTGCTTCTGCCTCTCCGAATCGTTGCCGGAGCTGCGCGAGCGGCTCGGCCGGATCATCGTCGCCTACACCCGCGACCGCAAGCCGGTCACCGCCGCCGATCTGAAGGCCCACGGCGCCATGACCGTGCTGTTGAAGGACGCGCTGAAGCCCAACCTGGTGCAGACGCTCGAAGGCAATCCGGCTTTCATCCACGGCGGGCCGTTCGCCAACATCGCCCACGGCTGCAACAGCGTCCTGGCCACGAAACTCTCGATGCGGCTGTCCGACTACACCGTCACCGAGGCCGGTTTCGGCGCCGACCTCGGCGCCGAGAAGTTCATGAACATCAAGTGCCGCAAGTCGGGCATCCGCCCCAACGCCGTGGTCATCGTGGCCACGGTCCGCGCCCTGAAGCTGCACGGCGGCGTCCCCGCGAAGGAACTGGGCAAGCCCAACGTCGAGGCCCTCGACAAGGGCGTGGAAAACCTGAAGAAACACATCGAAAACATCCACCGCTTCGGACTGCCCGTCGTCGTGGCCATCAACCAGTTCTCCTTCGACACCGACGAGGAGATCCATTTCATCCGCGACAAGTGCGCCTACCTGTCGGTCAAGATCATCCAGGCCGACCACTGGGCGCGCGGCGGCGAAGGCGCCGAGGACCTTGCCCGCGCCGTGGTCGAGGTCGTCGAGAACACCAAGACCGACTTCTCCCTGCTGTATCCCGACACCTGCACGCTGTGGCAGAAAGTCGGCATCATCTGCCGCGAGATCTACGGGGCGACCGACGTCCTGGCCGACAAGAAGCTGCGCGAGAAGTTCCATGCCCTGCAAGAGGCCGGCTTCGGCCACTTGCCCGTCTGCATGGCCAAGACCCAATACTCGCTCTCGACCGATCCCGGCCTGGTGGGCCGGCCGAAAAACTTCGACGTCCCGCTGCGCGACGTGATGGTGTCCGCCGGCGCCGGTTTCGTGGTCGTCCTCACCGGCGACATCATGACCATGCCGGGACTGCCCAAGAACCCCGCCGCCGAGTCGATCGACATCGACGCCCAGGGACAAATCGTCGGCCTGTTTTAAGGCGGCGCCGCCGGCTTGCGGACCTTCAACTCGCCCGACCAGTTGGCCGTGTCAACCTCCAGCGGCGTCCTGGCAAAATCGAAATACTCCGGCGGCACCAGGTTCTCCGGCAACGGCTCGTTTCCCGGGGTTTCCAACATCACCTTGTGCTTGCCGCGGAGGATGCCGTCCCCGGGCAAGTGGCTGGTGACCGACGAGAACTCGCCCGTCGCCACGTTGACTTCCGCGATGCCGGCGGGCGGGTACTTCCTCGGATCGTCCGACTTCGCCAACGGAGAGAAGGTCAGTTGGATCGCCGGGACCGGGATCAGCGAGCCGTCCTCGTAGGTCACTTTGCCGGAGACTTTCTGGTAGCTGAAGGGGTCTTTTTCGCCGCAGCCGGCCAGGAGGCACAGCCCCCCGCACGCGGCCGCCCAAAGATCGAGTCGTCGCATGGTTCATCCTTGCATTTCTTGCGGTTATTCTCCAACTCGCGCCACGGCCCACTCAAACCTTGATGATCGCTACCACAGGTCGGCGCCGATCGGCTGGCCGTCCCCGGAGGCGAACAGCCGGTCCCAGACCGTGTAGTTGGGCGTGGCGGTGGTGCTGCCAAGAGCGTACGTATACGTGGTGGCGCTGGTTATCCTTGGGTCTTTGCTGGGCATGGTGTGATCGATGAAGTCACTGATCCAGCGGACGCTGCCGTCGCCCATGCAGATATGGCCGCCGCCCTTGTGCAGGCTGCGGATCGTCTGCGACGTGTTGTTGCCCGTCGTACAAGGCATCCCCATCTGCCCAAGAGCCGATAGACCGAAAGCGCCGGTCAGCGTGGAGCAGTTCAGCACGTTGTCGGAATTCTGCGCATACAGGGAGTTGGGTCCGTGATCGTTGCCCGTGGCCGAGCCGACGCCGAACAGGGCGCTGGGTCCGGCGCCGCCCATGGCCCAGGTGCCGCGGCAATCGTACGAGGTGATTCCCGCCCGGATCTCGCCCAGCAGAATCGTGTTGCTCAGTCCGTCGCCCATCACGTCTGCGGTGCGGACCGAGCAGTTGACTCCCATGATGCCGCGGGTCGCGGGGTTTCTCCAGCCCATTTCCGCGGGTCCGCCCGCCATTTTGGGGTCCGTCCCACCGTTCAACTGCATATAGCCCAACGCGCCGTTGGCCGCGTAATCGCCCCGGGCCCAAGGTTGGTTGCTGGTGACGCCAGTCCCGTCGAACGGGTACCGGTTGTACGAATCGGAAGGGCATTGCATGAAGGGCAAGTTGACGGCCCGCGCGGTTATGTTGGACGTGTCCGTCGTGCTCGTGATCGGCGCGTAATGGTTGAACGAATCGTAAAGGGGTTGCTGGTCGATGAAGGGCAGGATCAAGATGACCCAGTTCTCGCGCATGGTTGAGAAGCTCGACGGGGTCATCGAGGTGGTGGTCCATGAGTTCGAGTCGGACAACGAAGTCGGATGGTCGTGAAAACTCGCGGCGAAGGGGAAAATTTGGTTCTGGGTCTCATAGGACGACACGGCGATGCCGATCTGGCGGAGGTTGCTTTGGCACTGCATCCGCCGCGCCGCTTCCCGCGCGGCCTGGACCGCCGGAAGCGTCAACCCGACAAGGATGCCGATGATCGTGATGACGACCAGGAGTTCGACGAGCGTAAAGGCCCTTCGCCCCGCGGCCACGAGAAGATGGTTCGATTTCACGGCAGATCCTCCCCGCTGATCCAGTTTTTCAACCGACGGCGCGCTGCCCCGACGCACCACTCTCTTTATTATCACACTCCGTGGCAAAAAGCAAGGGTGAAGAGGAAAGGGGGAAGGCGGGAAGGGAGCCGGAGGCGTTAGCCTCCGGATTGGAAGGCGTAAGGGGGAGGGGAACCGGAATCAGGGACTGGGGGACTAAACAGCCCCCGGCTGCGTCAGGGGGGTATGGCCGCATCAGCCGGGCGGAGCGTCCGCGCCCAGGCGGGCACGCAGGCCCCATTTTCGGAGCCAGTGGGCATAGGACCGCAGGTGCCGCCAGGCGTCGATCGACAGCGGCGTCGAACTGCCCCGTTGCTCCAAGTGGTAGCAATAGGTCCCGCCGTGGACCATGACCCGCCAGCCCGACCGCCTCATGCGGAGACAGATATCCACGTCCTCGAAGTATTTGACGAACCGTTCGTCGAACGCGCCCGTCTGGCCGAGGGCCTCGCGCCGCGCCAACAGGAAGCAGCCGGAGAGCCAATCGCAGTCGAAGGATTCGTGCACGTCGCGGTCCCGATAGAGGTATCGGTCCAAGACGCGCGGCATCAGTCGTCCCAGCCCGCAGCGGCGGGCCAGGATGATCGGCACCGTCTGAAATCGCCGTGCGGGAAAGGCATATTGGCCGTCCTCGTGATAGAGCCGGCAACCGGCCAGTCCGCAATCGGGGCGGGCGTCCATGAACTCGACCATGCGGGCCAGGCACTGCGCCCGCGGATCGAAGAACATGTCGGTGTTCAGCAGCAGCACGTACCGGGCGGTCGAGGCCCGGACAACGCGGTTGAGATTGGCGGCATACGACAGCCGGCCGGGATTGCGCACGACTTGGGTCTGGGGCATGACGTGGCGAAACGCCTCGACGCCGTCGATCGAGGCGTTGTCCACGAGGATCAATCGCACGGCCAGGCCGTCGGCGGAGGCGGCCAGCGTCGCCAGCAGCCGCGGCATCAGATTCCGCTCGTGCGTGTAGATGACGCCCACGTCCAGATCCGTGTCGGTTTGCATGAGGTTCACGCCGCCTTTCGCTGTTCGGTCGCCGGGCGGACCTCCAGGATGTCAGGCTGTTCGGCAACAGGCCCGCCTTCGGGCCGCGGCGAGAACCAACGGGCCGCCAGTCCCCTCAGCCTTCGGTCGATCGCGCCCTTCACCAGGGCGAACTCGTGGTGGCCGAATACCCGCAGCCGGACCATCAGCGCCAGCAGGCTCACGGCCGTGATCCATGCCAGGGCGTCCTTGCGGAAGACGGTGGCGGCGGTGGCGGCGGCCCCGGTGGTCAGGCACACCGCGCCGAGAATGCACAACACCTGCCACGGCCGCAGGCCGCGATCCAGGAGGCGGTGATGGATGTGCTGCCGGTCGGCCGCGGCGCAGCTCCGGCCGGTCAGTTTGCGGCGGACGACGGCCAGCGCCACGTCGAACATCGGCAAGGTCATAATGACCGCCGGGGCCGTGATGGCCAGCGTCGCGGAGGTCTTCATCGCCCCTTGCATCCCGAGGATTCCCAGCACCAGGCCGAGCACCGTGCTGCCCGAATCGCCCAGGAAAATGCTGGCCGGCGGCAGGTTGTAGACGAGGAATCCGCCGATCGCGCCGGCCAACACGATGGCGATCACCGCCACGTGGTTGTTGCCCATGCTCACGGCGATGATGCTCATCATCGCGGCCGCGGACAGGCCGACGATCGAGGCCAGGCCGTCCATGCCGTCGATCAGATTCAAGGCGTTGATGCAACCCAGCAGCCAGAGGATCGTCAGCGGAATCCCCACCCAACCCAACGCGATCGGACAGCCGAACACCACGATCCGATCGATCCAATAGCCGGCGGCCACGATCGGCATCACGGCGAGGAGCTGCAAGACCAGCTTCGTGCGGGAAGCGAATCGCCAAAGATCGTCCAACGCGCCGAACAGGCACGCCAAACCGGCCGCCGGAATCAACGCGGCAGCCAAGCCGCGAAACTCCGAACTGGCCAACCGCGACTGACCCAGCGCCGCCAACAGGCCCAGCACCATGGCCAGGTAGACGGCCACGCCGCCGCAGAGCGGCACAGGGCCCTTGTGAAACTTCCGCTTCGCGTCGGGCCGGTCGACGATCCGCCAACGCCGGGCCGCCAGACGCACCAACGCCGTCAGACCGATCGACAGCACCGTCGTGACGGCCATCGTCCACAGCATGGAGGGAATACTGGCATCCATTCCACACCCCAAGGCATCCTTGCCTGCTTTTCCCGTCCTCTCGGCGGCCCGTCGCCGAGGGCTATGGCAGTTCCCCTCTCCCCTTGGGGAAGAGGGAACTTGGAAAGCCCACGCCTCCCAAGATCACGCACCGTCCATGATCCTACAACGTCATTCTGTCTTCCCGCTGTTGCCCGGCGGCTTCCAAGCCAGGCCGCGCGGCCGGCCCTCGATCAACACCAGCACGTGGGCGCAGCTCGCGGGCAATCGCGCCTGGTCCAGCGGCTGGAATCCGGCCCCTTCCAGGAAGCGGACCAAGTATTCAACACGCTCGAAGGCCGCCTCATCCCGCGGCAGCAACACGATGTTCGGCCGGCACTGCTTCAGCAGCAGCATCACCGTTTCCTTGTCGGCCGTCGGAGAGAACGAGTCGCACCGCCCCTGCGCGTAATAGTTCACGACCTGGGTGAAACCGTCGGGCCCAAACAGCACCGGCGACGGTCCTGCCTGGTTGCGGATCCAGCGGCCCAACTCGACCTTGGCCGTTCGCGGACCGGAATTCCAGGCGAAGGCCGTCGCCAGCGAGATGGCCCCGACCACGACCGCCGGCGACGCACGGAGGATTCCATGCCGCCGGGGACGGGGATTGTCCCGGTCTTGGCCGAGCGACAACGCGACCGTCCCTTTCCACCTGCCCATCCATTGCCCCACCCATGGCCCGACCATCGCCGACAAGCGGAGCAGCCCCAGGCCGGCAAACCCCGAACTCATCAGCACTATTGGAAACACGTAGCGCAGGCACGTCGAGTGCTGTGCCCAAAGATGGACCCACACGGCCAACAGCAGCGCGGCCTGGACAATCACCAGGGCAAAGTGGTCCGCCGGCGACCACCCGGGGCGTGGCGCCGCGCGGGGCGTGACGCTCGCGCCCGCCACGCGACAGCCACTCCCATCGCCAGCAGCAAGGTCCACAAGAGCGTCAAGCCCTTCACGACCGTGGGGACGTAGATTTCCAACATGCGACCGAGGGAGATGGAACCCAACCAGTTCGGCAGCACGGAACTGGCGCCGGACGTATCGCCCAACAGCGGCGCCACCAGCGTCCGCGACCACCCGCCGGCCAAAATCAACGGTTGAATACGGAGCACTTCCGTCATGGCATAACCGCGGAGCCCGGCGACGATCAAGACCAGCGTCGTCACGGCGGGCAAGACGGCCAGGCACCCCAGGGCGCCAACGGCCAATCGGGTGCCGCCCGCGGCGGGGTCGCCGCAGCGGCGCAACGCCCGCCAACGCGCCACCGACCACACCACCAAGGGGATCAACAACAGCAACCCCTCGAAACGCGTTGCCGCGGCCATCGTGATCGTTGTCCCAGCGGCGAAGAACAGCCCCAGGCGCACTTCCGTCACTGCCCGCCACAAAAGATAAAGCGACAGCGTGAACAAGAACCAAAACGTCGGATCCCGAATGACCTCGGGGCTCCAGCGGATCAACTCGCTGTGGACGGCGTACAGGAAGCAGCCGGCCAGGGCCACGCGGTCGTCGAATTGCCGTCGCAGCCAGCCGAAAAGCGGCAACACGACGGCCGCCGACATCAGCACGCCCCACAGGCTCCCGGCCGCTACCCAGTCGAGCCCCGCGCGGTGGAGCACAACCAACACGATTGGCAGCGGGTTTGTTTTCGAGAGCCGCAAGACTTCGCCCACGTGGCCCTGGTCGAGCAGTTCCGCCTGCCGGATGTAGGCCACGCCGTCGGGACACGGGCCGTCGAGTTTCCAAGCCATCAGGGCCCGCGGCGCCAGACACAACAGCAGCAGTCCCAACAACACCCAGGGCCGGCGCGCATCGCCGACGCGATACGGCTCGGCGGTGGCCAAAGGGCCGAGCAGGCTCGTCCCGACGGGCGGGGCCTGGGCAAATAAAGCCATGGATGTCTGTTGAAAATGGAGAATCTGGGTCGTCAATACCCCCCCACCATCGCCGGTCGCTGCCGACGGAACTGCGATTTATCCCAAAACTTGCGAAACCAGGCAACGCCAATAACGTGGGAAAACGGCATTGTTGCTCCCGGCCATGCCGTCTAAGGTCAAGAATCTCGTGTGCAACTCTTCCCGAGCCGACGCCCCGGTATCGTCGGCACGTCGGCAACGCCCGTCGTCCGGCCGGCTTCTGGGCCGGCTTCAACCCCCGGCGGCACTGCTGGCGCAAACGGTGGGAGCGCGGCTATCGCGGCTTTCGCCAATCGTTGAACCAGGCTTTGGCGCTTCGGCAGCGATTGGACGGGCGCGCGGCCGCGGTCACCTCGGAAACGCGGCAGTGCCTGGACCGGTTCTGCGCGCTGTTCGCGCATTCGCAGCCCGCATGGAGAAGGGTTCCGTCACTAGTCTGAATGGGGGTTCCTGCCATTGATCTGCCCTGGCGGCTGCTCGATTGCTTGGGCATGTGCAACGCGCCATAAGTCCTTGAAGGCACAGTAGTTGCGAGGTCGATAGGGCGAATCGATTCTAAGAGCTGAAAATAGAAGGCTCTTTTTGACAAAATTTCCCGACATATCTTTGTCAGCATAACCACGATGTGCTAGTCTTAATGAGAGCCGGGCCGTTTTCGCCACTACCCGGATGCCTTCTTGCATCGGCATTCGATCCAGCCAACCGCTTCTTAGGCACCCCCCGGCAGATGGTGGCATGACGGCTGCACCAAGTTTACAACCCCGTTGACACCCGATGAACCGGTATTTATAGGTACAACTTTTTTCCCGGCATCTGTCCGTGAGGGCGCAAGCCGTGGTTCCAGAACCGACCGTATTTCTCGTGGACGATGATCCGGCGATCATCGCGTCGCTGCGAGAACTCATCGGGTTGCTGGGATTGAATTGCTGCGGTTATCGGTCGGCCACGGAGTTCTTGGAAGCCTACCGTCCTACGGGGCCTGGATGCCTGGTGCTGGACATTCGCATGCCGGGCATGAGCGGCCTGGAACTTCAAAAGGAATTGACCGCGCGGGGCATCGCGCTGCCCACGATCATCATCACCGGATTCGGCGACGTGCGCATCGCGGTCGAGGCCATGAAGGCCGGGGCCGGCGAGTTCCTGGAAAAACCCTTCCGCACCCAGGAGTTGTGCGATCACATCCAGAAGGCGATCAAGCTCGACGTGGCCAACTGGCAACAGCGTCAGCAGCGCGCGGAAGTGCAACGGCAACTGTCGGTGCTCACCCGCGCCGAGAAACAAGTGCTCGCCATGATCGTCAACGGCAAGACCAATCGCTTGATGGCGACCGAGTTGAACTTGAGCGTCCGCACGATCGAGGACCGCCGGGCGCGGATGATGCGAAAACTGGGCGTAAAGTCGCGCGCGGAACTCATCGAGCTGGTCAAGAAGGACGCGCATTTGCTGGAAGACCAGCCCGAATGATTCATGGTTCGGGCCAATAGCGCGCACGGCCGTCTCGGCCGTGTTCTCCTCGCCCGCAACAGAAACGAATGCGGGTGATCAGCTACCGGCCGATGGCGGTCTTTTCCGCGGGGGCGCGACGCCAGGCGATCACCAGCCAGCCGCCCTGCGCTTCGATTTCGACCGGCGCGAGCCGTCCGATGCCGGCCCACTTGCCCTTGGGCGTGAAGCCCTTGGCCACCATCTCCGGTTGCAGCACCTTGTCCAGCCGCCGCCGCAGCAACGTGCTGATCGTCTCCTCTTGCGCTGAGTTGTTTGCCGCTGGCCGACACGATCTCCAATTTGCCTTGCCGGATCGCCTTGAAGACGCCGTCGGCCTTGACGAACTTGTAGCTGGCCGTGACGTTCATTCCCAGGACAGGCTTATCGCCCTTGAAGAAGTGCCGCCCCCGCAACGTCAGCGTGAACCCGTTGTCCGCGAAACTCACCGCGATGGGCCGCTCGCGGGCGAATTCGATCGTCCACGGCTCGCGGTCTTCGTCGGGCTTCAGCCGTTCGGGCACGTACCCAAGTAGATCGCTGAACATCGTTTGGAGCATCTCCTCGTGGAGGACCATGCCCGAAAGCACCGTGGCCGCCGCGTTGTTGATCATCGACTGGTGGACGCGGACGGACAGGTCGGGGTTCTTCTCGGCAAGCGCGGGCGGCTCGCCGGGGGCCGCCAGTTGATCGGCCGCCGCTGTCTGGGCAACCACGGAGAACGTGTCCTTCGTGGTGCTGAAACGCAGCACTTGCGGGAACACCAGCCGTTGGACCAGCGGCTGGCGGAATTTCTTCAAATAGTCGTGGTTCGCCTTGCACAGCATCTCGTCGGCTTGCCGATCCACGCGCTCGGCGGCCATCCCGCGGGCGTGTTCCGAGGCGATGTCCTCCGCCTCCTCCTGCTGCTTCTCGGCGCACTTCCAGGCGAGGCGCTCGATCAGTTCGCTGCCGTTGTCGGCGCGGATGTCCGTGATCGTCGTGTGCGTTTCGGCGTTGGCGGCGGCCGGATGGGCAGATAGTCCGTCGGCGTCCATCCACACCCGCTTGCAGACGCCGATGCCCGTCCGACCCGTGTTGTAAATGCACACCGGGCCGTGGTAGCCGATGTTCTCGCTGTTGTTGACGGCCAGAAGGATGATGTCGAAGACGGCCTCGTCCGCGTCGGGAAACAAGCTCACGGTGGTGTTTCCGATGGTTCGGCCCGTGCCCTGAATGTCGGTGCCGAGGATGCAGTCGCAGACCGGAGCGACCTCGTCGACCGGCCCGGCAATGCCGATGCCCACCATTTCGCCGCTGACCTGGAGATACAAGTTCGGATGAACGAGCCGCTTGCACATAGCCTCGACCAGTTCCGGGGCCTGCCCCGCGGTTTGCAACCCTCGCAAGGCCTCGTTGATCCGGAACGCCTGCTCGGTGCTGGGTTGCAGCCCCGAGGCCTCCAGGTCGGCAGCCAGTCGGTCCAACACCTGCTCGTAGGTCGCCTTCAGGCTGGGATTGTCGATCGCGCCAGCCGTCCAGATGTACCTCCGCAAGGCCTCGCGGACATCGACGAACCCAACCAGTTCCAGACCTACATGACCGGAGAGGAATTTTGAGTAAATGGTCTTCAGGACAGCGACATTGGGCCCGGCGGGCAAGCGAAGCTGCTCCTGGAGCTTATCCAACTGGACAAAATTTTTCCAGCCCTGCCCGTTCTTCGCATCTTCTCCAAGTCTTTCATTTAGCCTATCTGTCGCCGCAATAAGTTCGGCCTTGGCGGCTGCCAGATCGTCCTTGGTGATGGGTCGGAACTGCTTTTTGGCAGCCCTGGCGGCCTCGGCCAGCGAAGGACCCGGCTCACCCGCGGAGGCGTAATCGGTTGAAAAGTAAACACTTAGGGAAATACATGCAGCCAGAAACAGTCGTACTCCGCGGCAGCTCATCGCACGCCTCCTTGGAACGAAACGGGGCCAACAATCGATTTGCCAACCGACTGTCGGCTGCAATCTCTTTCGTAACTACAGCCGCCCTACAGTCAGTGGAAATGCTTACCTCGATACCACCAGCACGCCATAATCGGAAAAGACGGTTGATTTTCGCCAGCTTAGCAGCTAAGCCTAATGCTGACAACCTCATTCATGCCGAACCACCGTACACGGTAAGGCTGAAGGATAAAGGATAAAGGATGAAACCGAACCTTCCGCCCTCCGCCTTCCGCCTTCCCCCTTCCGCAATGGTTCTGGCGCATCTGCTCGTCGATATCACCGATTCTTTCCGCAAATCCTGCCGGTTTTCCGCCAGGCAAGCCCGGGAAAAATGGCATATATTAGTGCATGGCCCCCGCCAATACGACAGCCTTGACGCCGCCAAGCGGTTCGGAGACCGTGGCGGTCGGGTTTTCGCCGGGCGAGGATGCCGGCGAGGTCCGCGCCCGGCAGCAAGCGGCGGTGTTGGCCTTCGGCCGCCGCACCAATGCCGAGCCTAGCTTGACCGTATTGACGCAAGATGCCGTGGCGTTGTTGGCCGAGGTCCTGCAAGCCGAACTCAGCGGCGCCAGCCAGGTTGGCAAAGACGGCGACACGTTGTCGCTGCGGATCGTCTCCAGCCCGTTGGATCCGACGCCCGTGGAGCCGGTCGTCCACGAGATGCATCTTGGCGCCGACGATTCGATGGCGGCGTTGCGCCCTGGCCGCCGCCGTCCCCGTCGTCAGCGGCGATTTCGCCGTCGAGAAGCGGTTTTCCGACCGTTTTCTGTCGAGCCTGGGCGTGTGCGCGGCATTGACGGTGCCGCTGCACCATGGCAAGGAACCCTTTGGCACACTTGGGGTTTATTGTCGCCGGCCGCGCCAGTTCACCGCGGACGAAACGCAGTTTGCCGAAGCCATTGCCCGTTTGTTGACGGTCTCGATCGCCCGGTTCAAAACGGACGAGCCCCCTCGGCAGGAGCGCGCCTTTACGAAGTCCCTGCCGGAGGCCGTCGATTCGTTGGTGATCGTGCTCGACTTGGAGGGAAAGATCGTCACCATCAACGAGGCGTGCCGACAGGCCGTCGGTTTCGCCCTCGA
Source organism: uncultured Planctomycetia bacterium (assembly GCA_963804825.1). Lineage (GTDB taxonomy): Bacteria > Planctomycetota > Planctomycetia > Pirellulales > Thermoguttaceae > JBKQVT01. The sequence continues at coordinate 29,429 of CAWDRV010000001.1, forward strand.
CCAGGTCCGGACGAGGCCCTTTGTCAGCGTCTTCGCGGCGCCCAAGGACTTCTGCTTGTTCCATGGCACGTTTCAAAAGGCGATTCGAGATCGGTCGCCTTGCAAGTTTCAGGCCAGCCTGATCACGAAAGACGGTCGGCGGATGCAAGTTGGCTGGTCGCTGCAAGTCACCGCCGACCACGAGGGCAAGCCGCGGGCGATACTGCTGAGCGGCCTGCCTTGCACGGACCGGGCACTGGTGATTCCCGGGAGGGCTCGAAAAGCGGCCAGCCCGCGGCGGCCCTTTCAGTGCCACCAGATGATCGCGCCGGTGATCGGCGACGCGATGCCGTCGGAGGCGGATTTCTTTGAAGTCGATTGCTGCGACATTTCCGCCAGCGGACTTTCCTTCTACTTGAATCACCTGCCCGAGTTCGATCGACTGATCGTGGCCCTGGGCAAGCCGCCGGCGTTGACTCACTTCGCCGCGCAAGTGGTTCGCTACGTCGAGAAGGTCAACCGGGGGAAGCTGCAGTATCTGGTCGGATGCCGTTTTCTCGGCCCCGCCCAGTTGGGATAGACTTCCCAGGGCGTTGCCCCGGGGAAGGAGAACGAAAGACCGAGTCAAGGGCCCAACGGGCGGCAATCGGCCCTACTTCCCCCCGTTTGCCTTCCCCTCTTGGAAGCCCCGAGAGCAGCGATCATAACTCGTTGCCCGGGAGCTACTTACAATGTGGAGCGGAGGAGGATCGAACTCCCGACCTGTACATTGCGAACGTACCGCTCTCCCAAACTGAGCTACCGCCCCGTGACGACACCCCCCGTTTCCAGTGGTGTCGCCCGCAAAACGTCTATTCTAAAGGAAACCGCGGAAAGGGAAAAGTGGCGTTTGCGCGAAAATTATGCCCTTGGCCGGCGGGTGATCGCCCGCGGCCACCTTCCCTGTTGGGTTGACCTATTTGGGGATCGGCCGTCCCTTGCTCAAAGACGGCTGTCGAGGGATCCGGCCGAAGGGTGGCTGTGCCGACATTCGCCTATTTGATGCCCAGGCCATCGATCCCCACCCGCAACGGCAAATTGCCCAGCGGCTCGAACTCGATCGTGATCCAGTTCACCGTGTCAGGAAGCCGTCCGTCGAGCTTCCATTGCGGATCGTCGGCCGCGGGCCGCAACGGAATGCTGCGATACATCCACGCCACGCGCTCCTCGATCTGCGGAAAATTCCGCGGGTCGCCGGACGGCCTCAACATGGCGAACTCCTGGTCCGACTTATAGAGCGTGATCGTGGGGAACAGGCCCTTCCAAGAGTGGATGCTGGGATCGACGAACTTGCTCCAGAAGACCAGGTGGGTCTTTCCAGCCAACGGAATCCCGGCCTTCTTCGATTTTGGATACAACAGGGCAATGGGATTGCCGCCCGGCGACGGCGTCACCCGCGCCAGCACCGAACTCTTGCCCGCAACACAGTCCTTGTCGTTGCTGAACTCGATCTTGGTCTTGGGATCGGGGGCCTTGCTGGCGGGCCCGACGTTGTGGAAGTAGGGCGCCGACCAACCGAGGTCGTTGCGGCGATTCACTTCCACGAAGTCCCAGTCGGCGGCCTGGCCCTCGGTGCCGATTTCCGGAATGTCGTCCACGACGCGGAAATCGCGGTAGGCAAGGTCCGAATAACGGCCGTTGGTCACCGTGACGCCGAGGCGGTAGAAGCCCGGCTTCGTGTAGGCATGTTCGACGCGGGGTTGCGATGGGCAGGGGGATCCGTCGTCGAAGTCCCAGCGGAAGGCGAGTTTCCTGCCGGCCGGATCGGTGCTTCCCGAGGCGTCCAGTTGAAAATTCTTGTTCACCGTGGCCACGGCCAACTCCGGTGGGGCCAACACGGCGTGCGGTGATTGCGTGATCTTGGGGTCGTCTGGGTGCTTGGTCACGTTGCTGACCGCCAGGTCGATGACCAGGTTGTCTTCCCGGTTGTCCAGGACGTTGCCGCCCATGTCGATCCAATCCACCCCGCGCAGGTAGATTCCAATGCGATTGTCGCGGACGACGTTGTTGTCGACGATCCAATGGTAGACCTTCTTGCGCGGATTGTCCGTATCGCCCCACAGGACGATACCGACGCCGTAGTTGCCGATGCACTTGTTGCCGCGGCAGACGGTATGACTCGTCTGTCCGAGGATGGTGATGCCGCCGGCGCCGCCTCGCGGCTCGAAGGTGGCGGCGGGCAAGCCGATCGGCGCGTTGTGGTTCCCGTTGGGATCGCCGTTGTAGCTGACCTCGTTGTCTTCGATGATGGTTTCATCGGACAGTCCGACCCAGATGCCGTGGCTGCCGTAGTTGGCCTTGTTGTGGCGATAGGTGTTGCCCGGCGATTGGGCCTCGAAGCAGTTATTATGGGCGTACGAGGCGTCGTTGCGTTCGAAGACGTTGCCGCGGCTTGTCCAACTGCCCATGGCGCGGATGAACACGCCGTCGCCGCCGTAGGTGATGTTGTTGTCCAGGATGCGGTTGTCGTCCGAGCCGGCCTCAATCAACATGCAGGCCGAATCCCGGGCGTGGGTCTCGCCGGGGGCAATCCGTATTCCGTAACTGAGATCGTTCTTCTGGATCAGGTTGCGGCAGGCCGTCCGAGTCCAGATGCAGGTGTTCGACGTGTGGGAGAAATTGTTTTCTTCGATGACGTTGTTGTCGGCGTCGATCAGCGCCAGCGCGTCCCAATTATGTTTGGCCTTGCACTTGCGGACTGTCGAGTGGTTGACACGCTCCAGCACGATGCCGCCCTTGCGGTTGTTGTCGCCCCAATGCCAGCCGTATGCCGGCCAGTGGAAGTTGTCGGAGAAGTTGCAGTTCTCGATCAGCCACCCGCTGCCGTCTTCGACGTTCAGCCCGGTTTGCCAGCCCTTCACGTTGAGGTTTCTCAACGTCACCTTCGAGACGCCCTTGGCCGAGACGCCCACGTCCTTGTAGTCCTTCGGGTCGCCCTGGGTGGCGCCGACGACCCATGCCCCGTGGCCGTCGATCGTGATGTTCGACGCCTTGATGACAATCCGCCCGTAGGTCTTGGCCGGATCGAGCACCGTATCCTTGGTGATCTCCAAGGTCGGTTGTGCCGCCGCGACACCTGGAACGAAGAACCAAGATACCAGGCACAACATCGCACAGAAATTCGTCCACTGACACTTCATTGCTCGTCTCCTTCAAAAGGTGTAAGGCATCGCCGAGCCGGCAGCCGCGGCTACCGCCCCGGAGGCGACCGCACGCCAGTCGCCTCAACGAATTCATCTTTCTTTCCACAACCGACGACGACATGCCTCGCCGCGCCCTAGCGGATCGCCATGGCGTCGATCCACAGCCGTATCACCTCCTGCGAGCCTGCCGGGCCGAACTCGATGGTGAGGTAATTCAGCGTGGCGGGAAGCGGTCCCTCGCATCGCCACATCGAGCCTGGCGGCGGCGACAAGGGAATGCTGCGGTACATCCAGTTCGCCCCCTCTTCCCGCTCGCCGTGCGCCCAGTTGGCCGGGTCCATGGCCGGCCTGAGGACGGCAAACTTCTGCGGCGACTCATAGAGCGTCACCACGGGATTCAGTCCCGGCCAGGAGTGGATGCCGCCGTTGAGCAGCTTGCTCCAAAAGACCAGCCGCGTCTTGCCGGCAAGCGGGATGCCGGCCTGTCTCGATTTCGGATAGATGACGCGAACCTGATTGGCGACCGGCCAGTAACGCACCAGGACCGAGGACTTGCCCGCCAGGCAATCCGCGTCGTTGCTGAACTCGATCCTGGACTGGGGCTTGGCAACGACCTGCAGCGGTGGCACGGGAGGGATCGGCTTGCCCTCATCCCTGTCCTTCGGGCTCCAATAGAGGTTCTGGCGGGGAACGACTTCCTCCCAGGTCCAATCGGCGGCCTGGCCCTCGGTGCCGAGTTCCGGGCAATTGTCCACGACGCGGAAGCCCCGCGAGCCCAGGTCGGAGAAGCGGCCGTTGTTGGCCGTCATGCCGATGTTGTAGTAGCCCGGGGCCTTGAAGGCATGCGCCACGCGCGGCGTGCTGGTGATCGTCCCGTCGCCGAGGTCCCAGCGGAAGACCAGCGGGTTGCCGCCCGGATCGGTCGTGCCCGAAGCGTCCAGCACGACCTCCTGCCCTTCGATGCCCAACGAGGGGCCGACCAGCACGGCCTTGGGCGGCTGGGTGATCTTGGGATTGTCGGCGTACTGGCTGAAATTGGTGACCGTGCCGCCCTGGAGGATGTTGCCTTCCGAGTTGTGATCGAACACGTTGCCGGCAATGTCGATCCAGTCGGCGAACTCCATGTAGATGCCCCAGCGATTGTCGCGGATTTCGTTGTTCTCGATGATCCAGTGGGAGATCCGATCGCTGGCTTTGCCAGACGGTATGCCGAAGATAGCGATGCCGCCGCCGTTGTTGCCGATCACTTTGTTGCGGCGGCAGCGGACGTGGTTGGCCGAGCCGCCAAAGAAGATGCCCATGCCCCCGCCTTGGGGCCCGCTCGGCACGTAAGTGAACGCCCAGGGCGCGAAGTGGAGCCCATTGATCCGGCCGTTGTAACAGGCCTCGTTGTCCTCGACGATCGTGTCTCGGGAGGCGCCGAGGAAGATGCCGTGGCTGCCGTGGTTGGCCTTGTTGTGGCGATAGGTGTTGCCCGGCGATTGCGACTCGAAGCAGTTGTTATGGGCGTAAGAGGCGTCGTTGCGCTCGAAGACGTTGCCGCGGCTGCCCCAGCCGCCCGTGCCGCGGATAAACACGCCGTCGCCGCCGTAGGTGATGTCGTTGTCGGTGAAGGTGTTGTTATCCGAGCCGTCCTCGACGAGCACGCAGGCGGAATCGCGGGCGTGGACCTCGCCGGGATTGACCCGGATCCCATGACTGAGGTTGTTGTTCTTGATCTGGTTGCGGCAGGCGGTCCAAAACCACATGCAGGTGTTCGAGGCAAAGGAGAAGTCGTTGTTCTCCACGAGGTTGTCGTCCGAATGGACCAGTTCGCAGGCGTCCCAGTTGCGGTTGGACTTGTTCTTCAGCAGCTTGGAGTGGTTGACCCCCTTCAGCACGATGCCGCCGCGGCCGTTGAAGTCTCCCCAATGCCACCCCTGCGCGGGAAAGTGGAAGTTGTCGGAGATGTTGCAGTTCTCGATGAGCCAGTTGCTGCCGTCTTCGACTTTCAGCCCGGTTTGCCATCCCTTGACGTTGAGGTTCCGCAGCGTCACGCCCGAGACGCCCTTGGCCGAGACGCCCACGTCCGTGTAGTCCTTCGGATCGCCCTGGGTGGCGCCGACCACCCAGGCCCCGGCGCCGTCGACGTGATATTGGATGCCTTGATCACAATCTGGCCGTAGGTTTTGGCCGGATCGAGCTTCGTATTCTGGGTGATTTCCAGCACCGGCCGCGCAGCGGGTTTTGCGGCCTGTTGGGCCGCCGCAATGCCCGGAAAGGAAAGCCAGGTGGCCAAGCACATCAGCGCAGAGATTCGTCCGCCGACAACTCATGGCTCGTCTCCTTCAAAAGGTGGAGAAAATGGGTGGGATGTACGGAAGGCGGGAACTAAACACCCTGAATTTTAGACGCGGCCAAGACACGCCGCAAGCTGCCGGTGAAAAATCTTAGCAAAACCCCACTAGATATGTAGCACTCTGGTTGGGGTATAGGCCCGTAGGCGTTGACCCGCACAAAACATCGGCCCCTTTTTCCGTGTCACCCCGCCGATTTACGCCACCGGTTCATTGCCTTCCGCCTTTCGCCTGATCCTCCACCCCCAAGTCCTGCCGATAGGCAGTCCGTTGCTGCCCGAGGCCCAGCCGCCGGGTAATCTCCCGCCAGCGGTCGGCCGCCTTCTTCAACGCGACGGCCGGAGTCGCTTCGCCACGGACCGCCGCATGGACCGCGTCGTCCAAGGCGGCCAAATACTCGGCACGGCCGGGCAACCGCAACGCAAACAGAGAGTCGGACCGCCCGAGGGTCTTCTCGGTCAACGAGGCGTATTGGGCCGCGGCCGCCGGCGAAATCGGCGGTTCTGTCCACTGCCGCGGCGATTTCAGGTGTCCGTGGCGGAAGAGCGTTGTGGCCGGGCTGGCCGCGCAGACCTGCCCGCTCCATCGCTCGCCCGAGAGCCATAGCAGCAGTTGCAGGACCGCCTCGGGATGTTTTGTCCCGGCGGCGACGACGCCCACTCGGCCAGCCACGTCCAACAGCGGCACGTGCGGATCGACCCCTTCGCCCAACGGTTCCCAGGTCTTGCTGCCCACGTTGTAGGCTTGCGGCGAGCCGGGCAATTCGGCGAAACCAACCCGGATCGCGCTTCGGGCCCGGTCCAGGTCCGAATCCGCATGTCTGGCGGGGGGAAGCGGTCTTCCGGCCGCTGCGGCCGTCGTCGCCGCCGTCGGCCAGCTCAGCGCCATGCCGCAATGCCCTTGCCAGAACTCGTCGCGCACGGAGGCCGGATCGAACTGAAGCTGCTCGGGCGGCCCCTGCTTGGCGGCTGCCACCAACTCTTCCAACGCCCGGACAAACGGCTCTCCCGCCACCAGCGGCTCCATCGTTTCGATGTCGAACAGTGCGGAGTAATTGTCGCGATGCTTGGCGTAGGGGGCCGCGGGCCAGCAACACCAGTCCAGCCCAGCCAGGTCCGAGCGGCTCGATGGCGCCGTGCCACGGGCCGTCGCTGTCGCCGTTGCTGGCGGCCGGCCTTTGCTTGCCCAACCGTTGGGCCAACTCCTGGTACTCCTCCCACGTTTGCGGCGGCCGCTGCTTGAGTTTTTCCAACAAGTCGGCCCGATAGTAGCACGTGAGCACGGGCGAGCCCATCGGCACCGCCACGACCTGGTTGCCCCAGACGGCCTCGTGGAGCTGGAGCAGATCGAAGATATCTCCCCAAGAGCTGTTCTGGCCGTGGTCGCCCATTTCGCTGTTCTGGTCATGGTCGCCGTAGTCGCCGTTGTCGCCGCGGTCGCTGCGAAGGAGTTTTTCCGGCAGCGGGGCGATCTGTCGCCGGGCCGCCAGCGTGCCGAGCATGGCCGAGGGAAGAACGATGCCGTCGGCGTCCAGGGACTTGGCGGCCGCCAGGTCCTTGCCGGTCGTGTTGACCACGGTGAAGTCGGAGCCGGTTTGGGCGTGCCACTCGCCGCGGAGTCGCTCTGCCGCCTTGGCCAACGCCGGGTCGTCGACCACCAGGAGTCGAAACCGGATGCCGGCCAGCGGTCCCGCCGCGGAGGGGTGGCCCGGCTGGAGAATTCGGCTGCCCACAGCCGGCCGTGGCCAGCATCAGGCAGACGAAGGCAAGCCAGGTCGCGACTGGCCGGGGCGTATTTCGTGGCAGCATGGCATACATTACGCGGCTGGAGGGCAAAGGTTCGCCCAAGCGGCGCCCTTTCTTGGCGGGGCTCGCCCGACCATGCTTCGCATGGTGCCCGGCTGCGCATGGTGCCCGTCGACCCGCCCTACCGTTGTTTCCGAAACAGAAACCACTTAGAATCGTGACTCAAGCCCTGACTTTCCAACGATCTTACGAGGACGCGAATACCATGAGCGCATTTTTGGGAATCGACATCGGCACCTCCGGCACCAAGACGCTGGCCATCGATGCCCGGGGCAAGATCCTCGCGGCCGCCATGGAAACCTATCCCTGCTACGCCCCCAAACCCCTCTGGAGCGAGCAAGACCCGGAAGATTGGTGGCAAGCCACGGTCAAGTCGGTCCGCCGGGTCGTCAAGCAGGCCAAGCTCAAGCCGGCCGACGTGCGGGCCATCGGGCTGTCGGGCCAGATGCACGGCTCCGTCTTTCTCGACAAGAACAACAAGGTGATCCGCCGGGCGATCCTCTGGAACGATCAGCGGACCGCGGCCGAGTGCCGCGAGATGGAAAGCCGCGTCGGCGGCCGACACGCCCTGATCAAGCTGGTGGCCAACCCGGCCATGACCGGCTTCACCGCCCCGAAAATCCTCTGGCTGCGAAATCACGAGCCGCGACACTTCGACAAGACCCGCAAGGTGCTGCTGCCCAAGGACGAGATCCGCCGCCGCCTGACGGGCGAATATGCCACCGACGTGAGCGACGCCAGCGGCATGTTGCTCTTGGACGTTGCACGCCGGACATGGTCCAAGCCGCTGCTGTCGGCCTTGCAGCTCGACGCCGGCCTGCTGGCCCGCTGTTATGAATCGGAGGAAGTGACGGGCACGCTCACGTCCGAGGCCGCCCGGACCCTGGGCCTTTCCACCGCGTGCGTCGTGGTGGGCGGGGCGGGCGATTGCGCGGCCGGCGCGGTCGGCAACGGCATCGTCGCCACGGGCGTCCTCTCCACGTCCATCGGCACTTCCGGCGTGATGTTCGTCCACTGCGACGAAGTGAAAATCGACGCCGAGGGTCGCGTCCACACATTCTGCCACGCCGTCCGCGGCAAGTGGCACATCATGGGGGTCAATCTCTCGGCCGGCGGTTCCCTGCAATGGTTCCGCAACGCCCTGTGCCGGGCCGACGTGGCCCAGGCCAAGCGGGCCAAGACCGAAGTCTACGACGTTCTCACGCGGGAAGCAGCCGCCGTCCGGCCAGGCAGCGAGGGCTTGTTCTTCTTGCCCTATCTCTCCGGCGAGCGGACGCCGCACGCCGATCCGGACGCCCGCGGCTGCTTCATCGGCCTGACGTTGGCCCACGGCCGCGGCCACCTCGTCCGGGCGATCATGGAAGGCGTGACATACTCGATGCGCGACAGCCTGGCGATCATCGAGGGACTGGGCGTGCCGGTCCGTCAGATCCGCGCCTCCGGCGGCGGCTCGCGGAGCCCGTTGTGGCGGCAGATTCAGGCCGACTGCTTCGGTCGCAAGGTCGTGACCATCAACACCGAGGAAGGGCCGGCTTACGGCGTCGCCCTGCTGGCCGCGGTCGGCGCCGGGGCCTTCAAGAACATCGGCGAGGCCTGCGCCGCCACGATCTCCGTCGTCCAGGAGACGGCGCCCGATCGGGCCGCAAAGAAGCACTACGACCGCGGTTTTCCCGTTTACCAGCAGCTCTACCGTTCGCTGAAAGACGACTTCAAGAGGATCGCGGCGTTGGAATAAGCCGGAAGGCGGACGGCGGAGGGCGGAAGGGAGCCGGAGGCGTTAGCCTCCGGATTGGAACGCGGAAGGGAAATCCGGCGACCCGCAGGTTGACGCCCGCGGATGCGATGAATTCCAAAACGCCGTAAGAATGAAGAGGATCCGAGGAGTGAAACGTGTCCCGCAGCGCTGGCAACTCCTGGCGGAGATCGCCCTGGTCTTTGCCGTCTTCTTCGTCCAGGGCGCGTGGCCGGCGCCGGACGTGAACGAACCCAACTACCTGGGCAAGGCGATCCATTTTTGGAACCAGGATTGGGCCCCGCACGATTTCTTCCTCGGCACGACCGACACGCATTGGGTCTTCTATTTCACCTTCGGTTGGCTGTCGCGGTGGCTCGGGCCGACGGCGTTGGCGTGGACCGGCCGAGTGCTGACTTGGGGCCTGTTGGCTTGGGCGTGGCGGCGATTGAGTTTCGCGGTGGCGCCGCGGGCGTGGCTGTCGCCGGTCACGGCCGCATGGATGGCGGCGATGATCCAGCACGGCAACCTGGCCGGCGAATGGGTCATCGGCGGCGTCGAGGCCAAGGGATTCGCCTTCCTCTGGATGTTCCTGGGGCTGGAAGCGATGGTGCTGGGGCGCTGGAATCGGGCGTGGCTGCTGTTCGGGGCCGCCTCGGCCTTTCACGTCCTGGTCGGCGGTTGGGCGGCCGTGGCCGCGGGCATGACCTGGCTCCTCTTGACGATGGAAGGCGAGCCGGAGCCGTTCGTCCGTGAGCCGGAGGCGTTAGCCTCCGGATGTGAAAGCCGACCAGCCTGTACCCCAGCCGCCGCTGCGCCCCCGCTGCGTTCGATGTGGCCGGGGCTGCTCGGCGGACTGGCGCTCTCGCTGCCAGGCTTGATTCCGCCGCTGTTGCTGAACTTGGGGATCGACGCGAACAAAGTCCGGGCGGCCAACGAGATTTACGTCTACGATCGCCTGTCGCATCACCTCAACCCGTGGAAGTTCCCCTTGCAGCAATTGGTTCCCTTCCTCACGCTTTGCCTGCTCTGGTTGGTGTTGGGGTGCGTGGCGACAGGCCGGCCGCCGGCCCGGCGTTTGCGCGGATTCGTGGTCGCCAGCCTGGCCGTCGTCCTGGTCGGAATGGCCCTGAGTCTCGTGGGTTTTTGGGATCGGGCGACGGCGGCCGGGCTGCTGCGGTTCTATTGGTTCCGGCTGGCCGACGTGGCCGTGCCCATCGGCTTGGCGCTGCTGGGCGCGTCGTGGATCGTTGCGCGGCGGCAAGTCCGTCCGGTCCTGGGACGCTGCTTGCTGGCGGGCGCCGTCGTACTGGCCGGATTGCACGTGGTCGATTGCGCGGTCCTGCGGTTGTTTTCCTTGCCGCCGCACGCCGAGCGGTTTTGGGACCTGGACGCCTGGGCGTCGGCCGGCCGCTGGATCGCTCATCCCGGCAAGACGCCGTTGCCGGTGCGCCAGCCGCGGGCCGACCGGCTGCCCGACTACGCCGCCTGGCGCGAGGCTTGCGATTGGGCATCCGAGCACCTGCCGGCGGACGCGACGTTCCTGACGCCGCGCATGTCGCAGACGTTCAAGTGGTATGCCCATCGGGGCGAAGCCGGCACGTGGAAGGAACTCCCCCAGGACGCCCAGGGCATCGTCGAGTGGTGGGACCGCATGAAAGAATTCTACGACACGGGCAGCGCGATACCGGCCGAGCGATGGTGCGAGTCGTTGGACCAGATGGGCCCGAAGCGGCTGCGAGACGTGGCCGCCACGGAACATATCGACTACGTGCTCACGACGGTGAGCCAACCGCTGCTGCCGCTGCCGGTGGTGTATAAGAACCAGACTTATGTGATTTATCAGATGTAAAAAGAAGGGGGAAGGTGGAAGGAATGCGGTTTGTGCGAAACCGCAAGCGTGCCGCCACGCGGATTTCATCCTTCATCCTTCATCCTTCATCCTTTTTCCAATCCCGAGCACTCTCTCCCATGGATGCCGTCGTTTTCGACATGGACGGCTTGATGTTCAACAGCGAGGACGTTTATTCCTTGGCGGGCAGTGAACTGCTGCGCCGGCGCGGACGCGAGTTCACCGCCGATCTGAAAGACGCGATGATGGGGCTGCCTCCCCGGGCGTCGTTCGAGATCATGATCCGGCGTCACGGCTTGACGGAGTCGTGGGACGCGCTGGCACGCGAGTCGAACGAGATCTTCCTCGCCCTGCTGCCGGACCGGCTGGCCATGCTGCCGGGCCTTGTGGAGTTGCTCGCCGCCTTGGAGAAGGCCGGCATTCCCAAGGCGATTGCCACCAGCAGCGGGCGGAAGTTGACCGACGCGTGCCTGACGCCGTTCGACCTGGCCCGGCGGTTCCAATTCGTGATTACGTCCGAGGACATTACCCACGGCAAGCCGCATCCGGAAGTGTATCGGACGGCGGCCCGGCGATTCGGCGTGCCCCCGTCGCGGATGCTCGTGTTGGAGGACAGTCAGCAAGGCTGCCGGGCAGGAGCGGCGGCGGGCGCGGTGGTCGTGGCCGTGCCCGGCGAGCACAGCCGGCGACACGATTTCAGCGTCGCCTCGTTGGTGATCGACAGCCTGGCCGATCGGCGGCTCTATGAGTTGCTGGGGCTGGCGATGGGGCCGGCGTAGACGGTCAGTTTCCGCAACCATCTTCACGGCGATGAAATCACCCAGTCGCACCAGGCCCTAGAGCGTTTTTCAGATAAGTGTAGCGTTTCGGGTGGCACTGGCGTTTCGCCAGTGCTGGGAAAAACACGGGCAAGATGCCCGTGCCACCCAACATCAAACGCTATAGATAACTGCAAAGCGCACTAGCCCGCCGCCCCCAGGATCGCCGCCAGGTCCGCCTCCGGCGTCGTGATCGGGGCAATGTTGAACTTCTCCACCAAGACCTGCAACACCGGCGGAGTGACGAACGCCGGCAGACTCGGGCCCAAACGAATATTCTTGATGCCAAGATAGAGCAGCGTCAGCAAGATGGCCACCGCCTTCTGCTCGTACCAGCTCAAGACCAGCGACAGCGGCAGCTCGTTGACGCCGCATTGGAACGCCCCGGCCAGGGCCAGGGCAATCTGGACGGCCGAATAGGCGTCGTTGCACTGCCCCACGTCCAGCAGCCGCGGGATGCCGTCGATCTGGCCGAAGTCGAGCTTGTTGAAACGATACTTGCCGCAAGCCAGCGTCAAGATGACGCAGTCCTTGGGCACCTGCCGGGCGAAGTCGGTGTAGTAGTTGCGGCCGGGCTTGGCGCCGTCGCAACCGCCGATGAGGAAGAAATGCCGAATGGCCCCCCGCTTGACCGCGGCGATCACCTTGTCGGCCACGCCCAAGACGGCGTTGCGGCCGAAACCGACGGTAATCGTCTTCTGCTCCGCGTCGTCGGCCGCGAAACCGGGCGACGCCAACGCGGCACGGATCACCGGCGTGAAGTCGCGCTGCGGGCCGATGTGGGTCACGCCCGGCCAGGCGACCAGTCCACTGGTGAAAATCCGGCCGCGATAGCTTTCCCGCGGCTTCTGGATGCAGTTGGTCGTCATCAGCACCGCGCCGGGGAACTCGTCAAATTCCCGGGCCTGGTCCTGCCAGGCGCCGCCGTAGTTGCCCACCAGGTGCTTGTACTTCTTCAGGCCCGGATAGGCGTGGCAGGGGAGCATCTCGCCGTGGGTATAGACGTTGATTCCCCGGCCTTCGGTCTGCTTGAGCAACTCTTCGAGGTCCTTCAGGTCGTGACCGGAAACCGCGATCGCCTTGCCCTGGATGGGCGTCACGCGGACTTGCGTCGGCTCGGGATGGCCATACGTGCCGGTGTTGGCCTCGTCCAACAGGGCCATGACCTTGAGATTCAGTTCGCCCGTCTTCATCACCCAGCCCAAGATGTCGTCGGTCGTGGAACCCGAGCGGGTCAGGAAGTCGAGGGCTTCGTGGAAGGTGGCATAGATCGCCGGGTCTTCGTGGCCCAACAGATAGGCATGATCGGCATACGCGGCAGCCCCTTTCAGGCCGTAGGTAATCAATTGCAGCAGGCCGGCGACATCCGGGCCGAGGGCCGCCTGTTGCCGCGTCACCGAGACCTCGACCCCTTGGCGAACCAGTCCGTCCAGGTTGGCCGCGGGCTGCCAGGCCGCCGGCCCGGCGAGTTTTTCCGCCGTCTTGCCGGCCGTGCGGCAGGCCGCCTCGTACAGCGTCCGGGCCTTGTCGCGGAGGGCGGCCGCTTGGGTCAGATGCCCTTGCAGCCGTTGGGGGTCGAAATCGACGTTCGTCACCGTGGCAAACAGGCCCTCGATCACGCCGCGGTCCACCGCCGCGTCCCTGGCGCCAAGCTGGGCGGCACGGTGGGCAAACATCGAAATCCCCTTCGTCGCATAGACCAGGAGGTCTTGCAGCGTGGCCGTGGTTTCGTCCTTGCCGCAAACGCCCAGTTTCGTGCAGCCGGCGCCCCGGTAGGTCTGTTCACATTGATAGCAGAACATGAAAAACTCCTTTGGCAGAGTGTGATTTTCCGATCTGGATCAAGCCAGCCGAGAAAAAGGGAAAGCCCGCCGACTGCGTCGGCGGGGTCGGCGGCGGAAAAAAGTACCGCCAGCCGTACCGTCTAATCCAGCCCGCCGAGAAAACCCTCGATGTCTGCCATCTCGGGCTCAGGGTGGGTCGCGCGTTTTGCCTTCGGTTTCGGCGGCTCAGGCTCCACCAACTCCGGCTCCGCCAACGCTTCCGGCTCGGGTTCTTCCGCCAATTCCGGCTCCGCCAATGCCTCCGGCTCGGGTTCTTCCGCCAATTCCGGCTCCGCCAACACCGGGATCGACGCCGGCTCGTCGGCCACGATCTCCGGCACGGCAATGACTTCGACTTGATCGAGGACCTCCACGTGGTCGAGGACCTCGGGCCGGTCGAGGACCTGGGGGACATCGACGGTCCCATCCTCGATGACTTCAGGGGCATCGAGCGTTACCGGCTCGACCGCCGGTTTCTTGGGCTTCGAGGGAGGCTGTTTGCGTTTGATGGGAGGCGGCAGATTCGGCGGCGGTGCCGGCTCCGGCTCTTCTTCCTCGAGGTTGTCGTCCGCGGCCGGAGGCGTTACGTCCACCTCGACCGGCGCGTCGCCGGCCAGCTCTTCTTCGAAGCACTCCTCGAATGAGAGTTCGTCTGCGTCGCCCGCCGGTTGATCGGCCGCTTCCGCCGCCGCTTCAGGCGCCGCGTCGCCCACTGCCTCGGACGCCGCTGCCTCGGGTGCCGCTGCCTCTTCGCCTTCCTCCTCCTCGAACGCCAGGAAATCGGGCTCCTCGTCGGTCACGTCGCCGCCCGCTTCGGTGGCTGCCGGCTTTTCCTCGGAAAATTGCACCGGCGGCAACGCTTCCGGATCGCCGTCGTAGCGGTAGTCGGTGCGGAAGGTGAGCGGACCGACGGTGAACTGCGCCTCGGGAAGCAAGGGCGCCGCGTCGATCCGCCGCCCCTGGAGAAACGTCCCGTTCGTCGAGCCCAGATCGCGGACCATCAGCAGCCCGTCTTCCTCGAACAGTTCGCAGTGACGGCGGCTGACCATCGGATGGGCGATCGTCAGGCCGGCATCCCGGCCGCGGCCGATGATGGTCGGCAATTTCAAGTCGATGACCGGCTTGCTGGCCCTGCCGACGATGACGATGAGTTTGGCTTCCATGAACTGCTTCGGTTCCGGGTCGAACAAAGTGCTGCGGGCCCGCCGCACGGCGGACAATCATTTATCCTAATCTCCAGCCATCGGGGCCGCAACAACCGGCATCGACAGCGGCCGCATGGCAACTTGGCGCGAATGCGAACACCAGGGGGGTTGCGGCGGCTCATCAACCTCCTGGTGGCGTGGGAAGGCAGCGAAATCGGGAATTTCATCACCCACAAGTGGGGTCTTGCGACATGGTCCCGGGCCAATTTCATACGCCGGCGTGTTCAATTGCCCTTGAAAGCGATTCCGGGGACTCTATAATTGCGGGATTCCACTTGGCCCGCAACCGCTCCGCGTAGCCCGGCAACCGCGGTGGGGTTGTCGGACCGTGGGGAACGCAGGGTACGGGGTGCGGGTGTAGCTCAGTTGGTAGAGCACGACGTTGCCAACGTCGTTGTCGTGGGTTCGAATCCCATCACCCGCTCTGTCCTTTTCCCGTTGGGTTCAGTTCACGGCAGGCAGTCATGTCCGACATCGAGAAGCGGGATCCTGAAGACGATTTCCAGGGCGCGGAGGAATTGGCCGACGAGTCCATCGCCGCCGGCGACAAAGGCGACAACGGCGGCGAGGGCGACGAGGCGGTCGAAGAACAGCCGAAGCTGAACCTGGACGTGAAGATCGACGCCCGCAGCGCGTGCGAGCGCCACATTACGGTGGCGGTCGCCCGCGAGGACATCGACCGTTACTTCGACAAGGAGTATAGCGAGTTGATGCCGACGGCGCAGGTGCCGGGATTTCGCCCGGGCCATGCCCCGCGAAAGCTGATCGAGCATCGCTTTCACAAGGACGTGGCCCAGCGCGTCAAGAGCGCACTGTTGATGGACAGCCTGACGCAGATCCACGAGGAGCAGGACCTTTCGGCGATCAGCGAGCCGGACCTCGATCTCGACGCCGTCGAGGTGCCCGAGCAAGGGCCGTTGTGCTTCGAGTTCGACTTGGAAGTGCGGCCCGAGTTCGCGTTGCCCAAGTGGAAGGGATTGAAGATCCAGAAGCCGTCGCGGGAATTCACGGCCGAAGACATCGATCAGGCCTTGGAGAGGCTGCTGGCCAATCGCGGGCGGTTGGTGCCCCACGACGGGCCCGCCGCGCCGGGCGATTACATCTCGACCAACCTGCGCTTCGAGCACGAGGGCCACGTGTTGGCCAGCGCCCGGAGGAGGTCATTCGCATCCGGCCCACGCTCAGCTTCCGCGACGGCAAGATCGAGGGATTCGAAAAGCTGATGGAGGGCGTCCGGGCGGGCGAGACCCGCCGGACCGAGGCCCAGCTCAGCGAAGACGCCCCCAACGCGGCCTTGCAAGGGAAGAGCGTCTCGGCGATCTTCGAGGTCCTGGAAGTCAAGCGGCTGGAGAAGCCGGAGCTGACCGCCGAGTTGCTCGACGAGTTGGGCGGCTTCGAGCTGGAGGCCGATCTGCGCGACGCCATCAAGGACGCCTTGCAGCGGCGATTGGAGTATCAGCAGCGGCAGCGGGCCCGCGAGCAAATCACCGCGGCCCTGACGGTGGCCGCCTCGTGGGATTTGCCGCCGGGGTTGTTGCAGCGGCAGAGCCAGCGGGAATTGCAGCGGGCGGCGATGGAGCTGCAGCGCAGCGGTTGCAGCGAGGACGAGATCCGCGCCCACGAAAACGTGCTCCGCCAAAACAGCCGCGCCGCCACGGCCCAGGCCCTCAAGGAACACTTCATCCTCGAGCGGATCGCCGAGGACCAGCAGATCGAGGCCACCGAGGACGATTACGAGGCCGAGATCCGGCTGATTGCCGCCCAGAGCAACGAATCGCCGCGCCGGGTGCGGGCGAAGCTCGAAAAGGGCGGCTCCATGGACGTCCTCCGCAACCAGGTCATCGAGCGCAAGGTGATCGACTTGATCCTGGAGAACGCCGAGTTTGAAGAAGTTCCTTACCAGCCGGAAGCGACGGACGTGGAAGCCCTCGACTTGGCGGCCGGCGGCGGCGGGTCCGACATTCCCGCCGCCAAGCCCGGCGGCGCCGAGCCCGCGCAGGGCGGCCGTCCCGGCCATCCCGGCGCGCCGGCGCGCCCGCGGCAGGGAATAAACCCAGGAGCCATCCCCCTCCGTGAAGACGAATCCATCCATGAATAAAGGTTTCCCGGCCGAAATGAGCATGTCCTATCGCGATTATCAACGGCAGCGGCAATTGACCCTCGGCGACCTGTTGCTGGAGAATCGCATCATTCTCCTGCAAGGCGAGATCCACGACGGCAACGCCAACGAGCTGGTGATGAAGCTCTTGTACTTGCAGAGCGAAAACCGCCGGAAGGACATCCACTTCTACATCAATTCGCCGGGCGGAAGCGTCAGCGCCACGCTGGCCGTCTACGACACGATGCAAATCCTCACCTGTCCCGTGTCAACCTATTGCGTGGGCCTGGCGGCCAGCGGCGGGGCCGTCCTCCTGGCCGGCGGAAGCAAGGGCAAACGTTTCGCCCTGCCGCACGCCAAGATCATGCTCCACCAGCCCTACGGCCAGGTCGGCGGCCAGGTCTCCGACATCGAAATCCAGGCCGAGGAAATCCTCAAAACCCGCGACGTGCTCAACCATATCCTCGCCGGCCACACCGGCCAGTCGATCGACCGCATCGCCAAGGACACCGACCGCGACTTCTACATGAGCGCCGAAGAGGCCAAGCAGTACGGCGTGGTGGACGACATCCTCACCAAGCAGCCCGTCGCGGGCGACGACGAAGACTAAAGGACCCTTTCCGAATCCAAAACCGAATACCTTGGGGACTGTCCCAATTTTCGTCCAACGAAAATGGGACTGTCCCCCTAGAAATTGACCAATACAACACCGGGCCATCCCATGTCGTTGATCCCTTATGTCATCGAGAAGAGCGGCCGCGAAGAGCGGGCGATGGACATCTACAGCCGCCTGCTCCGGGACCGCATCATCTTCCTCGGCACCGCCGTCAACGATGAAGTGGCCAACGCCGTCGTCGCCCAGTTGCTCTTCCTCCAATCGGAAGACGCCAAGGCCAACGTCCACCTGTACATCAATTCCCCGGGCGGCAGCATCAGCGCGGGCCTGGCCGTCTACGACACCATGCAGTTTATCAACTGCGAGGTGGCCACCTATTGCGTCGGACAATGCGCCTCGATGGGCGCCGTGCTGTTGGCCGCCGGCGCCCCCGGCAAACGCCGCGCGCTGCCTAATTCCCGCATCATGATCCACCAGCCCATGGCGGGCATGGAAGGCACCGCCGAAGACATCATGATCCATGCCAAGGAATTCGTGAAGGTCAAGGAACGGCTGAATCAGATCCTCATCAAGCACACCGGCCATCCGCTGGAAAAAATCGAAAAAGACACCGATCGCGACCGCTTCATGTCGGCCGAGGAGGCCCTCGAATACGGACTGATCGACCAGGTCATCGAGCATATCGAGCCGCTGCCGCCAAAATAGCCTGTTTCGTTCCCCTTTCACCCGTCTTTTCTTTTCATTCGTTGTTCGATTACAGCTTGCCAGGGGGGTGAAGACGCCACGGCGCGTTTTCCAAGGATGGAATCCGTACCCGCGAGGTCAACATGAAAACCTGGCAGATCGTCGTTGTGGGGCTGGTGTCGCTGGCCGTGGCCGGCTGTCAGACCGATCCGAACATCGTGCTCTTGGAACAGGACCTTCGCAAGAAGGATGACGAAATCTATCGGCTCCAATGGCAACTGGAGGATTGCCAGGCCGAGTTGCAGGCCGCCCGAAGCACGGTCCCTCAGCGCGGCTCGATGTCCCCCTCATCCACCTCGTCGTCGCCGTCCTTGCCGGCGTCGCCGTCGCGCCCGACGGAACAAACCACCGCGCCGGGACAACTCCCGGGGCTGAACGTTGAAAGCGGCGAGGAACAGCCCTCCGGGGCCCCCGTTCCCGAGCGGCTCCGAACGAACCCCGCACCCGACACGCCCGGCACGCCGTCGCCGAACAACCGAAATGCGCCGAGATCCGTCCCGGGCCGGAACCCTTCGACCCGAACCTCGACGCTCGATAGCTCTCGCATCGCGCAGGATCACGCTCAACCCGTCGCTGACGGCCGGTTACGCGGCCGCCGGTTCCCCCGGCCAACAGGGCGTGATGGTCGTCATCGAGCCGCGCGACGCCCAAGGCCGACTCGTCGATGCCCCCGCGGACGTCCAAGTCGTGGTCCTCGACCCGGAGCGGAGGGGTCCGGAGGCCCGGGTCGCGCGTTGGGACATCGCCGCGGAGGAGACCGCCGCCCGGCTGGGCGACCCATCGGAACCGGGCATTCACTTGAACCTCCCTTGGCCCGACCGGCCTCCGACGCACAACAAGCTCCGCCTCTTTGTCCGCTATCTGACCAGCGACGGCCGCAAACTGGAGGCGAGCCGCTTCGTCGAAGTAGCGGCCGCGGCGGATCGCTCGGCCGGCTGGACGCCCGCACCGCGCAGGGCCGCGTCGTCTTCCGACGAGGCGGCGATTCCCACATCGCACCTGTCCGAGGGCGCCTCGCCGCAGACGGCCAGCGGTCTTTCCGATCCCGGCCCCCGGCGTCCGGTGTGGTCGCCCGAGCGGCTGTAGCGTGCGAGGAGCGTTGGTAAGTATAATAGGGTGGCATGGGGTTGGATTGCGGCCATGAACGAGCATAAGATTAACGTGCCGAGGGACAGGATCGCCGAGTTTTGCCGGCGACGCCACGTCCGCAAGCTGTCGCTGTTTGGCTCGGTGCTTCGTGACGACTTCCGCCCCAACAGCGACATCGACGTGCTGGTCGAGTTCGAGCCGGGGACCCGCACCGGCCTGAAATTCTTTGCCATGCAGGACGAGCTTTCGGCGATTTTCGGGCGGAAGGTCGATTTGAACACGCCCGGATTCTTGGGCAAGCACTTCCGCGATCGGGTCCTGGCGGAGGCGGAGGTGCAATATGACGCAACATGACGACGACGCGCGCCTGCGCCACATGCTCGATCATGCCCGCGAGGCCGTGCAATTGGCCCGGGGGAGGGCACGTGCCGATTTGGATGCCAACCGGTCCTTCGACTTGGCGATAACCCGCCTCTTGGAAATCATCGGCGAAGCGGCGGCGCGAGTAACGCAAGCGGTCCGCGACCGATATTCCCAAATTCCTTGGTCCGCCATCGCCGGGCTGCGTAACCGCCTGATCCACGGTTATGACGAGGTCGATTTCGACGTGCTCTGGGACGTGGTCCAATACGATCTGCCGGCGTTGGTCGTCGAACTCGAGAAGGTCCTGCCAACCGATTCCAGCGGTCGAAACGCCTCTTGAGAACCCGGGCTGCGCCAGTCGCGTCATCGCCGCGCGTGTCACACCGGCTTCACGGTGCTGACCCAAAGAAAGGGCTTGCCCGCCTCGTCCACGCGAATCTCGAACTTCAAACCGGCCTTGAACAACAACTTGCGCAACGCCAGGCTATAGGTCGTCCGGCCCCTGGGCATCGAAACCATCGCCTTGTCGGGGTCGATGCCGTGCCGGGCCAGCGCGTTGTGGTCCAGGAGCACCGGCACCTTGACCAGCTTGCTGACCGCGTCCAGCGTTTTGGCGGCCGACACGTTCTGCACGTTGACGTCGTGAAACTCGAACATGGCCGGCAACACCTCGGCCGGCGGCTTCTCCGGCGGCCAGCCGATGGGCCAGACCTCCTGGTCCAACTTCGCCTTGGCGACCGCGTACTCCAGATTCTTGCCCTTCAGCCGCGGCACCATGCAGTAGCCCAGCGGACGCAAGACGCAGGCCAGCGCCGTGCCGTATGACAGGCCCGACAGGTCCTCGACGATCTTGTCGTCCTCGTCCGCATCGAGGCTTCCGGTCAGTTGAATCGGGAGTTTCAAGTCGTGGCCGATCTTTTTGACGGCCTCTTTTCGCGTCATGCCCTTGGTCGAGAATCCCACCGTCTGGGAGAGGTCGGCGCGGACCTGCTCCAGTTGTTTGGCGGTCAGCCCGAAGGCCGGGCGGGCCTCGCGGCGATTGGGTGGGCCGTGCTCGGCAAGATCGTCGAGCCAATGGGCCACCTTGACCGCCTCGCTCCGCTTGAACCGCGCCCCCGGCACGATCAACTCGTTGCCGACGATCAGCCCGGTGACGGCGTAGACCGGATTGGCCGCAGTGCCGCGAACGTCGATCTTCACCTCGTCGCCAGGTTGCACGGTGCGGAGGCGGACGTTCTTCACGCCGGCGCGGGTGAGCGCTTGCATCCACTGCTGGAAGTCCAAGGCCGCGCCGCCCCGGGCGTCGGCGACCACTTCCAACTCGACCCGCCCCGTCGCCGCCCACAAGGACGAAACCGAAAGCGACAGGAAAACGGCCAGCGTCGAAACCACGGAAACTCGGTGAATCGGCAGCATCATGGCGCCCTCCACGGACTACGATCGGCGGGAATGATTCCCCCAAGGGGGCAGCCGAAGGGGACGGTCCCCGTGAACGGTTAAAGTCCCCGCCTATGGGGATTATAGCACGGCGGGCGAGAGTGCGAACCGCCGCAGGGCGTCCAGCACCGCCAGCACCTGCCCACGGGAGATGTCCTTCCAGCCGGCCTGCCGGTGACGCACGATCGCCAGTTTGAAAGCCTCAAGGGCGTCGGCGAGGTCGGTCGGCAGCGGCGGCAAGCCCTCGAACGGCCGGACCGCCTCCGCCGGGGATTGCTCGGCATCCAAGCCGGCCGCATCGAAAGAGACATCCTCGCCCGTATCGTGTCGCTGGGCATCGGCCTCGTCGCCCTCGGCGTCGGCCGCGTCGTGGACCTCGCCCTGCGACGAGGAGATCGCTTCCGGCGGCTGGCCTTGGCCGACGTCCGCATCCTCATCCCACGGGTCGGCGGGAAGTTCGTCGGGGCGGGACGTTTCGAGCCCGTCGAGCGTCGTGCCGCGCTCCTCCGACATCCTGGCAACCGACCAACCGTTCTGCACGGCGCCTTCCAACCACATCTCGGCGTCGGACCACTCCAGGGCCGCCTGGAAGTGGCTCCAGTACAGCCCGGGATATTGATCCCGAACCTTGCCGAACCTCTGCCAGACGCGGCGCAGCCGTCCGCAGTGCTGCGGGGTCAGGCTGCCGACGCGACGGCTCCACGCCTCGTCGGTGTAGCTAGGGGCCGCGGCGCCGGCCGCGAGCAGGGCCTCGCGCCACTCGCAGATAATGCGGCCTTTCTCCCAGTTGGTCGTGCTGACCAGGTGGTTCCAACGCCCGAGATACGGACGCGACGTGCTCTCGACGGCCGGGTCGTCGATGGATTGCGCTGCGAACGTGGTATCGGCGACGAAGGGTTGATCCATCCCAAAAGCTCTCCGATTGGCTTCCTTAGTTGCCGTTGCGGAAGGTCGGGTGCCACTGGCTGCTTGTCAGCCAGTGTCGCAAAACGGCTGATAAAAGCACTGGCTGGCAAGCAGCCAGTGGCACCCGACCAGCCCATTTCCGACTTTCCGCAACAGAAACTCCTTACGACAAGCCTCGATTTTAGCACGGACCGGCAACGCGGAACCAGCGCCACGGGAAGGCAGTCGGGCGGGCAGGGCATCGCGGCCCGGATTTCGCCGTGCGTTGGCCGCCTTGAAGGGCATCGGCCGGAACCCTTGGCCGCGGGTGAGATGGGGAAAACTTGTCGATGAAACCTTTCCCGCGAGCCACGGGCGCAGCCGCGAAGCGCACCGCGGGCGATGCACGCCTGCTCACGGTTTCAGAGTTGGGCCGACCTGGGTCTTGCCGCCAACGGTCAACTCCGCCCGAATCTCCCGCCCGGCGGGCAACTCGAGCCTCTGCGAGCTGAAACTTGTGCTGTTCTCACCGCCGAAAATGCCGCTCCCCGCGGCGACGAATTTCGCCAGGACATTTTTCTTAGCCTTGGCGTCGTAGATCCCGAGCACTGCGTAGGCCGACTTGCCCGGTCCACAATTCTTTACGAAATCAATGGAAACGTAGCGCGGACTGGTCCGTTCCACAATCAACGTAACATCCAGATTCGCGGCCATCGGCTTCCAGGTCTCGCGGCGATAGAACTCGCGCTTCGGCTCGGGCAGCGTGGTCCCATCGAGAAACGTGTACTGGTCGCTTTTGGCGTCCCACCGGATTTTCAATTTCGACACGTCCGCAAGAATCTTTTCCGCCCGCTTGGCCTCCGCCGCATCGCGGCCCCACGGCAAGAGGTCGCCATCGGCGTCCGGCTCGGTGCGATAGACGGTGTCCATGAGCCGCAACAACTGGTTGCCCAGCATGTGTCGCCCGCGCCGCTCGTCGTTGAAATCGTCCTTCGCCCGGAAAATCCAGCGGCGCGATCTGACGAGCCGATCGAGCGCTTGGAAGGGCTCGGCCGCCGGGGCCAGCGGCTCGGCGCGGAGCGTTCCATGCTCGCGGAAATATTTCACGTGCAACTCCGGTGGCTCCGGATACCCATTGAGGGAATAGCCATCGACGATCAACAGCGGAATATCGCCCTCGATGGCAATGGGGAAGCGAGGCAGCAGTTTGCGATCCTTGGGCTCCGGTGGGGACGGCGCCCCAACGAACATCCGTGGCATGTAACCCGGTTCATTGGGCACCTCGAACAGCGTGTGCAGCACCAGGAACACGCCATCTCTGCCACTGTTATGCCAGTCCGACGCGACGCGGAGAAACTCCTCGATGGTCGCCAGCGCCTTCTCCTTGCCCAAGGGGAGCAGGGCGTTGACCGCGCGGATGACCGTGCGGGGATTGTAGTGCCCTCCCGCGTTGTAGGAGGAGACTTGCCCCAGAATTTCGAGCAGGCGGCGTAGCTCGCGCTCGTCAGGCAACTTATCCACCCGCGGCTCGCCTCGGCCGAAGACGTATTGGACGCGATCTTTCTCGTTGATGTAAACTTCCCCGAGCGTGGCAGTCGTCAAATGGCCGGAGGTCCCGTATCGCCAGACCTCCTTGGTGCCGACAGTGGATATGCCGCCTGGATCGTGCTGCGTCCGCACGTCGTCGGGCGGTCCCAGCAGACGCGTGACTTCGGTCGCGGCCACGCCTTCCTTGAGCTTGCTGATCGCGCGGGCGAACTCCAGTCGCGTGCGGCCCGCGCCGGCGTGGGCGGTCGTTGGTCCGAGCAACAAGCACACGGTGACAAAAGGAATAAGACGCGGCATGACTCTGCCCTTCGAGTGCGGGGGCTAGGCGGGCTCGCTATTGACCATTGCAGGGGGCTGTCTTGGCTCCGCAATCATTGCTGCTAAGCTTGATTCTCGATAACCTACGCCAACAGAAACTACTTGCTTGGCGCGTTTTGCGGTGGCGCATTGGCCGGCGCGGTGCTGGCTGGCGCCGCGCCCGCCGGCGGCGCACCCGCGGTGGCAGCCGGAGCAACCACCGCTTCACCGCGCTTAGATGCGTCGGACTGTTCGGCCTGCAACCTGGCATCGGCCGCCGTCGGAAGGGACGGCTCAATGCGGCGAAGCACGAACAACACCCGATACATAGGCCCTTCTGGCCGAGGAACCCCCTTCGCCTGTCTTGCCCGCACGGAGGGAACGGGCACCGAGGGAACGGGCGCCGAGGGAACAGGCGCGTGGGGAGCGGCGCATACGAGCCACTTGCCAGGGAAGGAGGCGTCTGCGGAGCAGGCGCGAGGCAGCAGGCGCCTTCTGGGCAGGCCCCTGCGGGGTCGGCCTGGCCATGCCGGAGTTTTCCACTTGCGACACTTTGCCCGCAACGTCGGCCCCCGGCCCGGCCTTTTCCTGGTCGAATGCCAGCCTTTCGTCGGCAGTGGCAGCGGAAGCGGCCTTTTTGCTCGCGGCTTCGGAGGGGGGAGGCCCACCGCTTCTGGCTGCCCTCGCGCCCGCCTTCGGCTGGAACGTGGCCTGCGGGTTTGCCATCGTGAATCCCACGAGCGGAACCTGGCCGCCGCGATTGTACTGGGCAAAGCCCTGTTGCCAGCCCACTCCGGTGGTCGGCACCACCATGACCAGCGGAAACGCCTTCTGCTCGGACCTCATCTGCGACAAGACGGTCCCAATTTGCCCGGAGGTCGCTTCGGCGTAGACCAGATCGACCGAGTTCAAGCCGTTCTTGCGACCTTCGGCCAAGTCGAGTTGCCCGCTGCCAGTCACGGGCATGGGTGTTTTAGCGATGCGTTGGGCGGAGAGCAGCTTGTCGAAGAGCTGTCGCCCGGCCGCGTCGGGATTCACGTCGCACTGGACGATCAGCACGCTGTCGGCGGCTTTTTCGACCGATCGGCCCGCGGGCTGTGGCTTGGCGTTGGCGAGCTGCCCGCCCGAGCTGCGCGACATGTACGACATGTCGCCGCCCATTTTGCCGAGGCCGCCGCTGGCCGCCGGAGCCGATTTTGCTGATTTAGCCCCCATCGCGTAGAAGCGGTTGTCGTCGCGAGGCTGCGTCACTCCGGGAGTTGGGGGCATCTCCGCGGGGCGGGGCTGGGCCGTTGGCGCCGCCTTGTCCGCGGCCTTTTCGTTCGAGTTCACGAAGGCGTCGTCACGGTCGGCGTGGACCGCGTCCTTGGACTCGCCCCTGCGAACGGCCTTACCGTCGTCGCCTTTGGCGATCTGCGATTTGTCCCCCGGTGCCTCCTTGAAGGTGGCGGCGGACTGCCGTCTCCCCGTCGCCGTCGCCTCCTCTTTACTGGTTGCCGTCGGGGAAGCCGGCTCGGAAGGCGTGGGAACTGCCCGGAGCAACGGCTTTCTCAATGCGTCCACCTCTCGCTCGCCTGCGAGGCCCTTGCGCGGACTAACCTTGGCTGGAGCGGTTTCGGCCTTGACCGCCTCGATTCGGGCAACCCCGGCCGGAGCGGCTTCCTTCGAAGTGGACGGGGGTGCCTGGACAACTCGGCGGTCCGGGCCGGGCCCCTGCTTCGGGTTGTTATACACCATCATCATCACGGCGATGGCAACGGCCAGCCCCGACCAGAGAAGGGCGCGACGGCCGATCATGCCGCGAAGGGTTTCTCGCCAGAAGGGCTGCAGCGGCTCGGGCGGCGACGTGTCCGGTTCCGCCGGCGCCGCGTCGGTCAACATCCGCCGTTCGGCCAGCCGCAGGACGCGCTGGCTGAGGTCCTCGCCGACTTTCTGTTGGGGGAGCGATTGCAGCGTGTGGCTCAGGGCGCGCATCTCGTCGACCCATTGCCGGGCCGCCGGACTGGCCGCCAGCAACTGTTCCACGCGGGCTTGCTCGGCGGCGGTCAACTCGCCGTCGAGATAGGCGCTGAGCAGTTCTGTTTCCGGCACTTTATCCATGACACGCGCTGCGTTACTTTCCGATCGTCAATACTTCCTTGAGTTGTTCTCGCAAGTGCCGCCGCGCCCGGTGCAAACGGCTCCGCACGGTCCCCAGCGGCAGCTCGAGGATCTCGGCAATCGTCTCATAGCAACAGCCGTCGATCTCCCGCAAGACCAGCACCGCCTGGCAATCGTCATTCAACCTGGCGATTGCCTGCCGGACTTGGCGACAGCGTTCGGCATGTTCCAATCGGTCGGTCGGCCCATTTCCACTATCAACGGGCTCGCCGCCCCCCGCCAGGCGGATTTGGTCCACCGACACGGTCGGCCGGCGCCGGCGATGGTGGGTGGCCGCCACGTTGAAAGCAATCCGGTAGAGCCACGTGTAAAACGAGCTGGCGCGCTGCAACGTGTCCACTTTCAGGAAGGCCTGGACGAAGGCATCCTGGACCACGTCCTTGGCGTCCTCGGCGTTGCCGACCACGTGAAAAACCGTGTTGTACAGCCGGTCCTGATACTTCAGGACCAACTGGCCGAACGCTGCCGAGTGGCCCGCCAAGGTCTGGTGGATCAATTGGGCGTCATCGTTCACAGCAGGCTCACAGAGATAGGATGCGTCACCGCAACCAATAGTTCCCACTCGGGCGAGAAATCTATTCCCATCATGCTGCTTCAGGGAGCGATTGTCAAACCCCCCTCGTTCTGGCCATTCGATGCCACGCCTGCCGCCAGACCTATCCATTCGGGTGGGGTTGAACGACGCCCCCATAAGCCAACCCCGGCGGCCGACGGAGGACGTAAACCCACATCCCCGCGGCGGCCAGCAGCAGCAACAGGCTGACGTTCTGCGAAATGGTCATGCCCGTGCCCAGGATCGGCGCCTCGTCGGTCCGGACGATCTCCTCCAGGAATCGCGTGACCGCGTAGACGGTCAGCATCAAGGCCCAAAGCTCGCCGTCGCGGCGGTGGAAGGGATCGTAGGCCAACAGCAGCAGGCAGATCAGCAGCGCGCCGATCGTGCCGTAGAGCTGTGTGGGGTGGACCGGATGGCTGTGGGTCGGGGGCGTAATGGCCGAGAGCCGGAAGATTTTCGCCTTTCCCTCCCGGTCTTCCACGTCCAGAGTGACGGTCTTTCGCTCGTTGAACAAATACGCAAGCTGCTCCTGGGCGGCGGCATTGGTCGGCGTCTGCTTGTCGCCGATCCTTTGCACTCGGTCGCCGGGCTTCAGGCCCGCGGAATCGGCCTGCGAGTGGGGTGCGACCGTCTGCACGATCGGCGCCGCCTGCGGGTTGCCGCTCAGTGAAAAGCCGTACATGGTTCCGCGGGCGACCTGGCTGGCATAGACCGGGCTGCCGGCGGGAAAGCTGAGGGCCCAGGGCAACTCGCACGGCCCGCCATAGCAACAGCCGTTCAGCAGACACCCGATCCGGCCGATGGCCAATCCGAGCATGAGGCTGGGGGCCACCAGGTCGGCGGTGGCCAGCAGCGGCACGCGATATTTCCAGAAGAAGGCCAGCAGGCCGGCCACGCCGCCGAAAAATCCGCCGTAGATCACCAGCCCGCCCTTCGACACGTTGACCACGGCCGCCAACAAGGCCATCCACCCGTCCTTCTCGCAGACGGGCCAATAGTCGGCGGACCAATATTCGGTGACGTAGAACGCCCGGGCGCCGACGATGGCAGGCAAGATCATCCAGAAAGCCAGCGAGAGGATCGCCTCGGGCGAAACGCCCACGCGGCAGCCACGCCAGACGGCCAGCCCCGTCCCGGCCATTACCGCCAGCAAGATCATCACGCCGTAGCCGCGGATGGGCAGCCCTTGCTCCTGGCTGATCGCCGGCAACACCCAGAGGATCGCGGCGGCCACGATCGCCAGGAGCGGCACGTAGCTGAGCGTGTCCGCGTTGAAGCCTTGCCGCCACACAAGCCACGCCAGGAGCAGGACGCTGAAAACGGCCCAAACGGCCAGGGCCAAGCCAAAGCCGAAGACCTTCATGCCGGCCAATTCGTTCGGAATATAAAAAAGCGTTTGGAGCATGGGAAGAAAAAATTAGCGGTTGGCGGGTTCAAAAAAGCAATGCTCGAAATCAGCGGTTGGCGGGTTCAAGAAAACAATTGTCGATCAATCGGGTGTTCTCGATCCACACGGCCATCGCCGCCAGCGTCCGCCCACGCAACTGTCCGACCGGCGCAAGCGTCTGGGGATCGACCAAGGCGATGTAATCGATTCGGGCGTCGGCGGCCGTCTCCACGACCGCGCGCATCCGGCGGAGGATCGCATCCGTGCTACGCTCTCCGCGGCCGACAAGTTCCACGGCCGACTGGAGACTTTTCCACAACACCGTGGCCCGCTGTCGCCCCGCCGGACTCAAATAGGCGTTGCGGGAACTCATGGCCAGCCCGTCGGGCTCGCGAACGATCGGGCAGACGCGGACCTCGACCGGCACGTTGAGGTCTTCGACCATCCGCCGGATCACCAGCGCCTGCTGATAGTCCTTCTGGCCGAAATACGCCCGGTCCGGCTGCGTCATCTGGAAGAGCTTCAGCACCACCGTGGCGACGCCGCGGAAATGCCCCGGCCGGCATTGGCCTTCCAACGGCTGGCCGACCGCGCCGACCTCGACCCAGGTGGCGTGATCGGCCCGGTAGACTTCCTCGTCCGACGGCGCCAGCACGAGGTCGGTTTGGCATCGGGCCAACTTTTCCAGGTCGGCCGGCAGCGTGCGGGGATACTTGGCCAGATCCTCGCCGGCGGCGAATTGGCTTGGATTGACGTAGATGGTCGCGACGGTCACGTCGCATTCGGCCTTCGAGGCGCGGACCAGGCTGAGATGTCCCTCGTGCAGCGCCCCCATGGTGGGAACCAGCCCGATCGTGCGGCCCGCCCGCCGCGCCGGCGCAGGCGCAGACCGCAATTGGGCAACGGTCGTGACGAGTTGTGGATCGGGGTGCATGGCGACTGCGTAAGGAACTTTGTCGGAACAAATCGACCGTTTTTCTAGGGAACACTAATCTTCGCTGATCGACACTTATGAAAACAATCAGCGAAGATTAGCGAAAATCAGTGTTCCTCTGTTGTCTCGGGAATCTTACTTCATCGCTTCCAGGGCGGCCAGCACCTCGCACAGGGCCGCGTCCGAATCGTCGCCGGACAGCCGCAACAGCGGTCCCTGGCCGGGCCGCGTGGCCAGCGCCAGCAGTTCTCGTCCGTCCGGCAAATGGCGAGCGTCCCCTTGTTCTTCCAGAAATACGATCAGCCGCGGCCGCACCACTGCCGCCCGCGCCTGCTCCCACTGGGCACAGTGTTCCTCCCGCTGCGGCCGCGGCAACCAGAAAATCGCCTCGTCGAACCAGAAATCGCTCACCACGCCGGCGGCGGCCGACCACCCCGGCCAGTCGGGCGCAAGCAACGCCGACCAACTGGGGAGAAATTCTAACGCCAGCGGCCGGGCATGACCAGCCGGTTCTTCGGAAAACGCCTGCGGACGCCGCGAAGTCGGCGCGGCGAGAATGGCCTGGGCCCCGCTCCGCAAGGCGACTTGCCGGGCCAGTTCCGTCCGCTTGGCCGGCATGGGACCGGTGATTGCCATGTAGAACGCCGAGGAGTTCAGGTGTTCGAGGTGCCGTCGGACCGTCCAGCCGGTCAGGGGATGGACCATGTCGCCGCCCACCAGGGCCGCCGGCTCCAGCACGAATCGCCGCCAGGTCATGCGTGGGTGCGGCAGCACCAACGGCGACGACGGCGACGGCGTCCGGCGCACGACCTGATCGTACAACAACAGATCGAGATCGATCGGCCGCGGTCCCCAGCGTTCTCGTCGCCGCCGGCCCAAGCCGGCCTCGATCTCGTGCAAAAGTTCCAAGAGCGCCTCGGGTGGAAGCGACGTCTCCAAGGCCACGGCGCCGTTGAGATAGGGCGATTGATCGGCCGGACCGCCCACCGGCGGCGTTTCCAGCCAGGGGCTTTGCGCAATCACGTCCACGGCCGAATGCCGCGCGAGCTGACCCGTGGCCTCGTCGAGCGCCCGACGCCGGTCCCCAACATTAGAGCCCAGGCCGATCAGGCAGACAGACATGATGGAAGAGGTCGCCAACTCGTCTTCTTGCGCCGCAGCGCAAGAGAGGAAAGCATGGGGGGGGCCGTCCGGGCCGCGTTCCTCCGCCGCCGACTGTCGTTCCCTACGGTCGCGCCCCCCATGCTCTCGTCAATACACCTTACGCAGTCCACGCTCGCGCGATCCCACGATGCCATTTTCCCCACGCCGTGAATTCTGTCAAGGAGTCTGAAAAAATTGGGGCGGAACAAAGGGCGTGGTCCTTGGGCAAAAGCCTTTCACGCAAAGGCGCCAAGCCGCAAAGGCACAAAGGTTACGGGAAAAAAGACGAGGGAGAAGGTCGGCTTGCCCCACTCGCCGTCGATTCACCCATCCTTTCCCCTTCCTTTCCCTAATTCCTTCCTTTACGTCTCTGCGCCTCTGCGTCTCTGCGCGAGAAGCTTTTGGCGGTGACGTTGCCGACCCGCCGGCCCTCTTTCCCCCAATTCTCGGACACCCTCCGATGGGCGATGCCCACCTTGCATGCCAACTGCCGCCATGGCCCGCGCTTGATCCTTTCCCGATCCCAATTATACTGGAGAGAATACGGTATTTGCGGTGTCTGTGTAAGCAGCAAGTCTTTCCCAACAGGAGACCGTGGATGAGAGGTTTTCGCACCAGCGCGATGTTCGTCCTTGCGGCCACCCTTCTTCTGGCAACCAGCGACGTCGCAACGGCGGGTTGGCGATGTCGTTGCCACCGGTGGCCGTCCACGGTCAGCGATTGTGCGGGAAGATCCGGCCGGATTTCGACGCCGGCCGCCGTCGGCGTGCCGACGCTGGCCCCGCCACGACCGGCCGCCAGCGAAGCGTCCGACGGCCCGTTGGCCAGCCAACAGCGTGGCACGACGGTCTATGTCACCATCGAGGCCGAGTCGGCGGCGAGCGGGTCGGCGGGCCATTGAATTACGCCCCGGAGCGACACAGGCCCGCAAGACGGCGTGAAAGGCTACTTACGAACGCCGATCGGGGCGGTCCCTTATCGCAAGATAGCACGGTCGGCGGACGCCCGCGTGCCCGGCGTCGAAACGAATCTTCCGCACCACGGCCCGGGCCGCCGGCAGCGGTGGAGGCAGCTTCTTATGGTCCTCGGGCGTCGCCATCGCGTCCCCTCCGCATTTGAATTGCCGCACCACGCGGCCAAGAATCACCGCAACGTGGAATCCGCCACGTCCCCAGAGCTTACCCGCTCCGGGCCGCCCTGACAATCCCGCCCTGGACGCGCGGCCCGAAGGGGAGCCGGCCCCTTTCCCGGTTTGCCCGGGTTTGCTATTCTACAAATACGGTCTTTCCAATGTCCCTGGGCCTAGCATGAGCAACACGATTTCCAGCAAAATAGCGACGAAAACGTCCCGGCCCGATCCCCGGCGCAATGGCCACCCGGCCGACGAGGTCCTTTGCGCGTCCTGTGCGGCCAAGTGTTGTCGTTACTTCGCGTTGCCGATCGACACGCCGACGACCTGGAAAGATTTCGACGCGATCCGTTGGTTCCTGCTGCACGATCGCGCCACGGTGTTCCGCGAAGACGGCGCGTGGTATCTTCTGGTCCATACGGAGTGCCGGCACCTCGATGCGGACCATCGCTGCGCGATTTACGCAACGCGGCCGAAGATTTGCCGAGCTTACTCGACGAACGACTGCGAGTGTCGGAACGATTGGGTCTACGACCGCTACCTGGAAACGCCCGAGCAGGTCGAGGAATATGCCGAGGCGGTGCTGGGGCCGCGGCGGGGACGGGGCTTTGGGAGCGACGGATGAGCACGCCACGCATCACGCCTCGCACGCTCAAGGGTTTCCGCGATTATGCGCCGGAGGCGATGATTCCGCGGGAGCGGCTGATCGACACCGCCCGGCGGGTGTATCGCGCCTACGGCTTCATGCCCATCGACACCCCGGCGTTGGAATACTTGGACATCCTGGCCGGCAAAGGGGGCGAGGAGACCGACAAGCAGATTTACAAGTTCCAGGACCACGGCGACCGGTGGGTCGGCCTGCGATTCGACCTGACGGTGCCGCTGGCCCGTTTCGCCGCCCAGCACGTCGGAGACCTGGGCGTCCCGATGAAGTGCTATCACATCGCCACGGTCTGGCGGGGCGAGAACACCCAACGCGGCCGCTATCGCGAGTTCATGCAGTGCGACTTCGACACCATCGGCATCCGCTCGATCGCCGCCGATATCGAGACGGTCGTGGTCATCCATGATCTTCTCCGCCAGATCGGTTTCGCCGATTTCACCATCCGCCTGAACAACCGCATGGTGCTCACCGGCCTGCTGGAGCGGCTGGGACTGGCCGGGCAGGCCACGGCGGTGCTCCGCGCCCTGGACAAATTGTCCAAGATCGGGCCCGACCGGGTCGTGGAAGAAATGACCGCCACGGCCGGCGCCGCGGCGGACCAGGCCCGCGAGATCCTCCGCCTGACCGAGATCTCCGGCAGCAACGACGCGGTGCTCCAGGAAGTGGAACGACTGGCGGCCGGCAACGAGACGGGCCAGGCCGGCGCGGCCCGGCTCAAGGAGCTTCTCGACGGCGCCGCGGCGGCCGGCGTGCCCGCGGAGCGATTGCGGCTGGACCTTTCGATCGCCCGCGGACTGGATTATTATACCGGCGCCGTGCTGGAGACCTATCTCGACGCCCTGCCGGGCATCGGCAGCGTCTGCTCCGGCGGCCGTTACGACAACCTGGCCGAGCTATACACGAACCAGGAATTGCCCGGCATCGGGGCCTCGCTCGGCCTGGATCGCCTGCTGGCGGCCATGGAAGAATTGGGGATGATCGAAAAGGTCTCGACGCCGGCCCCGGTGCTGATCGCCTTCTTCGATGCCGGACGGCTGCACGATTACCTGCGGCTCGCCTCGGCCGTGCGTGCCGCGGGCTTGGGCGTCGAACTGTTCCCCGAACCGAAGAAACTCGGACAGCAGTTGAAGTACGCCGATCGCCGCGGCTTCCGCGTCGCGCTGATCGCCGGCCCGGACGAGTTTGCCAAGGGCGTCTGCCAGGTCAAGGACCTCGAGCACGCCCGGCAGCAGGACGTGCCGCTGGAACCCGATGCGCAAAGCATTATCGAGGCAGTGAGGCGAATCCTTGAATAAGGGGGAGGGGGGAAGGCGGAAGGGGGAAGGAACACTAGGACGGACCATGCCCGCGAGGCGGTAGCCTCGCGGGCATGCTTTATCCTTCCGCCTTCCGCCTTCCCCCTTCCCCCTTGATTTGTGGCCAACCGCGACAACCATTACGAGGCGGCCTTTGAAGAGTACCTCCGCGGCCGCGGGGTGCCCTACGTCGCGGTCGATGAGGCCAAACGCAGCGTGCTCTCCGACGGCCGCTCAATCAAGAGCCTCGATTTCATCGTCTCCACGCCGGGGCCGGTCACCTGGCTGGTCGATGTCAAAGGCCGCCGATTTCCCAGCGGGGACATCCAGAAGCAATACTGGAAGAACTGGTCCACGCGCGACGATCTGCGGAGCCTGGCCCAATGGGAACGGCTTTTCGGCGAGAATTTCTGCGGGCTGTTCGTCTTTGCCTACAACATTCTGGGCCATCGGGCGCCGCTGCCCGCCGAGCAGCTTTTCGAGTTTCGCGGCCAGCTCTACGGCTTCGTGGCCGTGCGGCTTTCGGACTACGCCGGCCACGCCCATCCGATTTCGACGAGTTGGGACACGCTGGCGATGTCGGCCGCCGATTTCCGCCGCCTGGCCCAACCGCTGGAAGAATTGCTGGGAGCTTGCCAGGAGAAATCGGGGTGAAATATAATGAGTGCGCCCGCCTGAATTCTTCCCACCCACCCAAAGTTTTAAACCCAGGAACCCAGCCATGAGTCCTTCCCGTTCACGACGCTCATTCTTGCGAGACATCGGCATTGGTTCGCTCGGCGCGGTTGCGGCGGGCGGATGGCTTGGCGCGCCCGGCGCCGCGGCCGACGTCCCGGACGCGAAAATCCTGGGCGATGCCGGCGCCGCAACGTCGCAGCGCCCGAAGGGAACCTGGAAACCCGTTTCGGATCGGAAGATTCGCGTCGGCATCGTCGGCTACGGCGCCTGCCAGTTCGGCGCGCAGTTCGGTTTCCAAGATCATCCCAACGTCACGGTGACGGCCGTCAGCGACCTGCTTCTGGACCGGTGCAACGCCCTGGCCAAGGAATGCCGTTGCCGGAAGACGTATCCTTCGCTGGAAGCATTGGTCAAGGACGACTCGATCGAGGCCGTTTTCGTGGCGACCGACGCCCCCAGCCACGCCAAGCACTGCATCGAGGTCCTCCAACACGGCAAGCACGTGGCCAGCGCGGTGCCGGCCGTCTTCGGCTCGTTGGAAGACGCCGACAAGCTGCTCGACGCGGTCAAGTCCAACGGCCGGAAGTACATGATGTTCGAGACCTCCGCCTTTCGCGACGACTGCCACGCGATGCGGCAGATTTATCGGGCCGGCGGGTTCGGCAAACTCGTCTACACCGAAGGGGAATACTTCCACTACATGCCCAGTCCGATCCCGTCGTTCCACGGCTGGCGCGTCGGGCTTCCGCCCCAATGGTATCCCACGCACTCGAACGCCTACTACGTTTGCGTCACGGGCGGCAGCCTTCACCGAAGTCACCTGTCTGGCCATGCCCAGCCTCATCAAGGAAATGCAGCCGGAGAACAACCGCTACAAGAACCCTTTCGGCACCGAGATCGCCCTGCTGCGAACCAGCGAAGGCGGCATGGCGCGGATGGCGGTCAGTTGGGACACGCCCGGCCCCGAAATCGAAATCGGTCGCGTGCGCGGCCAATTCGGGTCGATGACGGCAACGGCCTACAGCGGCAAGAAGAAGCTGCCCGATCTGGAGCGTCCGCCCTTGCCGCCCACGGTCGCGCCCGGCGGGCACGGCGGCTCGCACGGCCACCTGATGAATGAATTTGTCACGGCGATCCTCGAAGACCGCAAACCGCTGGTGGACATCGCGATGGCGTTGAACCTGACGGTGGCCGGCGTCGTCGCCCATCAATCGGCGCTCAAGGGCGGCGAGACCTTGAAAATACCGCAGTTTCGGAGTGCTGTTGAGCCCCGGGCGTTAGCCCGGGGATAGGCGTTGGGACGCCCACTGCTAAGCGAAGAATGGACGTTATCCCCGGGCTGACGCCCGGGGCTCACCACGTGTGCCCTCTCGGAATCGCGCAAATCTATTTGGCCCGCGTTTTTCCTGCCGCGTTTCACGAATGTTGCATCGTGAAACGCGGCCGGTTCACTCGCCGCGCTGGCGCCGGGCCTCGTAAAACAACACGGCAGCGGCGGCCGAAACGTTCAGACTGTCGGCCACGCCCAACATCGGCACCCGCACGGATGTCACGTCGTCGGCCGACCAAACCGCCGAAAGCCCAGCCGCCTCGCTGCCCAGCACCAAGGCCGCCGGGCCGCGATAGTCGGCCGCCGTGTACGACCGCGAGCCGTCCAGCCGGGCGGCGTAGATTGCGAAACCGCGCTGCCGCAGCCACGCGATCGCGTCCGTCGCGGCGGCCTCGCACACCGGGACGCTGAAGATCGTGCCCAGGCTGGCGCGGATGGCGTTGGGGTTGTAAAGATCGGTGGCGGCGTCGGCCATGATGAGGGCCGACACTCCGGCGCCGTCGGCGCTGCGGAGCACGGCGCCGACGTTGCCCGGCTTCTCCACGCCTTCCAGCACGGCCACCAGCGGATTCTCCGGCAGCACAAGGCCGTCGAGCGACGGTTGCGGCATTTCGGCCACGCCCAGCACGCCTTCCGCCCGGTCGCCGAACGCCAGTTTCTCGAAGACCGGCCGGCTGACCGCGAGGATTTCCCCGCCGCAGTCGCAAAGCGTCGGCAAGAGCCGCCGTACGTCGGGGCCCTGGCAAAGCTCCTCGCAAACGAACACTTCTACGACGCGCACTCCGGCGGCGATCGCCCGGGCCAACTCCCTCGCGCCGTCGATCAGGATGCGCCGTTGCCGCTTGCGATGTTGCGCATCGCGGAGGCGGACGGCGTCCTTCACCCGCGGATTCTGCCGGCTATTGATAATGGTCATGCTTCGCTCCAACTCTCGCCCTCACCCTAACCCTCTCCCGACCAACCTTCGGTCGGTGCCCGGAGAGGGGACTCGAACGGCCACCCCGCTGGGCAA
Organism: uncultured Planctomycetia bacterium; assembly: GCA_963804825.1. GTDB lineage: Bacteria > Planctomycetota > Planctomycetia > Pirellulales > Thermoguttaceae > JBKQVT01. The sequence goes on from CAWDRV010000001.1 coordinate 65,526, forward strand.
TTCCCGGCCGGTGGCGGCACGGATCGTCAGCGGCCGGGTGTCGATCACGTCGCGGCCGCCATGCTCCGTGGCGCTGTCCAGGGCGTCGGTCATCAGGCGCGCGAGCCGGGCAGGCTCGAACTCCGGCGTGTGACACGTCAATAGCATGAACCGCCGCTGCGGGCCCGTCAACTGGGCGCACAACTCCAACAACCGAGGCAAATGCCCGGCCAGCCGCCAGACTTCGCCGTGCGTGCCGTGGCCGTAGCTGGGCGGGTCGAGGATGACCGCGTCGTAGCGGTTTCCGCGGCGAAGCTCGCGTTTGACGAACTTCACGGCGTCCTCGGCGATCCAGCGGACCGGCGCGTCGGCCAGGCCCGAGTGCGCGGCGTTGCGGCGGGCCCAGGCGACGATGTTCCTGGCGGCATCGACGTGGGCGACTTCGGCCCCGGCCACCGCCGCGGCCAGCGTGCTGCCGCCCGTGTAGGCGAACAGGTTCAACACGCGGATGGGCCGCGATTGCCCGATTTGCTCGGCGATCCACTGCCAGTTGGCGGCCTGCTCGGGAAACACGCCGAGGTGGCCGAACGCGGTCCGCTTCAATTCCAACACCAGCGGCCCGTGGGCGATGGTCCACGTCTGGGGTAGCGTGCGGCGGCAGGTCCATTGACCCTCTTGAGCGTCGCCGCGGTCGAATCGGGCGTCGGCCCGCGGCCAGGCGGCCAGGTCGGCCCGGACGATCCCCTCGGCGGCCGGACAGGGACGATCGAGCGTCACGTCCCCAAAACGCTCCAGCCGCCGGCCGTCGCCAAAGTCGAGCAGTTCGTATTGATCCGTGGTGAACATGGAAATGGTCCAGGAATTACTCCCCTCTCCCTTTCTGGGAGAGGGGCCGGGGGTGAGGGCATTTCGGGCCGTATCGTAAACATCATTGCTGTCTCACTGCCGCCCTCACCCTAACCCCAATACCGTTGAATTAGTCGTAAGTATCTTGTTGCCAATTGGTTATGAATCGCCACTGTCCGTTAGTCCCGGAGGGACGGTTGACAATAGCCCAGCACTTCAGTGCTGGGTAAGCAGTTGAAACAAACGTTGCGTCAGTCCCGGAGGGACGGTTGACAATAGCCCAGCACTTCAGTGCTGGGTAAGCAGTTGAAACAAACGTTGCGTCAGTCCCGGAGGGACGGTTGACAATAGCCCAGCACTTCAGTGCTGGGTAAGCAGTTGAAACAAACGTTGCGTCAGTCCCGGAGGGACGGTTGAAGTGGGGCGATTTCGCCGGGCCTCAATCGTCCCTACGGGACTCCATGAAATCCTTCCCTGCCCATGATCCCAGCAGTAAACTGCTGGGCTATTATCAATCGTCCCTTCGGGACGGAGACCCGCGGCCAACACAATAACTACTTCAAAATAAACAACTTGCGACTATTTCAACGGTATTGACCATAACCCTCTCCCGGAGGGAGAGGGGACGAAGGCGGTATTGGGCTTTCACTTGCGGCGGGCCGGCCGCGACGGGACCAGACATTCCGGTCCGGGACCGATCAAGTCCTCGCGGCCGGCCTGTCGCAGGGCCTCGCGCACCGCTGTCTGGTTCTCCGGCTTGAAATACTGCAACAGCGCCCGCTGCCATCGCCTCATGCGGGCGCCCTTGGGAACAAAGACCTCGCGGCCGCTGATCGGATCGATCCCCGTGTAATACATGCAGGTGGCGATGTCCATCGGGACGGGAATGAAATCCTGCACCTTGTCGGGCCGATAGCCCGACCGCTTCAGGTAAAGGGCCAAGTCGATCATGGCCGGCAGATCGCAGCCGGGATGGCCGGCCATAAAATAGGGGACGAGGTATTGCTCCTTTCCCGCGGCGGCCGCGGCCTGGCAGAACTGCCGCTGGAAGGCGGCGAAGGTCTCGATGGGCGGCTTGTGCATCCGCCGCAGGGTTTCCGGATCGGTGTGTTCCGGGGCCACCTTGAGCAGCCCGCCCGTGTGATGCCGCGCCAACTCCTCGATGTACGCGGCGCTCCGCAGCGCCAGGTCCATGCGGACCCCGGAGGCCACGAAGACCTGTTTCACGCCGGGTTGCCGCCGGGATTGCCGCATCAACTCGATGAGCGGCCCGTGATCCGTGTTCAACAGGGCGCAGACCGTCGGATAAAGGCAACTCAGCCGTCGGCAACGGCGGCGGACCTCGGGCCGGCCGCAGTTCATCTGGTACATGTTGGCCGTCGGTCCGCCCAGGTCGCTGATGACGCCGGAAAACTCCGGCTCCGCGGCCATCCGGCCGATCTCCTCCAGGACCGACTGCCGGCTGCGGCTTTGAATGATCCGGCCTTGATGGGCCGTGAGCGAACAGAAGGCGCAGCCGCCGAAACAGCCGCGGACAATCTGGATCGAATGCTTCACCACTTCGTACGCCGGAATGCGCTCGGGCCGTAGCTCGGATGCGGACGGCGCGTGAACGGCAGGCCGTAAACGCGATCCATCTCCGCTTCGGTCAACGGCCAGGCCGGCGGATTGACCACCACCGCCTCGCGGCCGTGATATTGCACCAGCCGCCGGCTGTTGTAGGGATTGGTCTGGCGATGGATCGCGCGCGTCATGGCGACAAACGCCCGCGGGTCGGCGCAAACCTCTTCATAGCTGGGCAAGACGACCGTATCGCCGGAATCGTCACGGGAATGGTCGCCGGAGTCTGCAGTAGACGGAATCGACTCGCTGGCGCCCAGCCGATAGGCCGTGCCGCGAATGTCGCGGAGTTGCGTGATCGGTTGCCCGGCGGCCAGGCGGGCGACGATCTCCAGCAGCGGCCGCTCGCCCATGCCGTAAACGATCAAGTCGGCCTTGGCGTCGAGGATGATCGAGCGGCGGACCTTATCGCTCCAATAGTCGTAATGGGCCAGGCGGCGGAGACTGGCCTCGACGCCGCCGGCGATCACCGGCACGCCCTTGTACGCCTCGCGGGCGCGTTGGCAATAGGCCAGCGTGGCCCGGTCGGGCCGTCGCCCGATGCGGCCCCCGGGGCTATAGGCGTCGTCGTTGCGGACCTTGCGATTGGCCGTGTAATGATTGAGCATCGAGTCCATATTTCCGGCGCTGACCGCAAAACACAGCCGCGGCCGGCCGAAAGTCCGCCACGGAAGGCAAGAATGCCAGTCGGGCTGGCTGAGGATGGCCACGCGATAGCCCTCGGACTCCAACCATCGTCCCAGCAGGGCCATGGCGAAGCTCGGATGATCGACGTAGGCGTCGCCGCTGACCACGACCACGTCGACGGCATCCCAGCCTCGGGCCGCCATTTCACCGCGGGTCATCGGCAGCGGCTGGACCACGCCGGGCTGTGGCCGATTCGATGCTACAGGCTGTCTTTCCACGGGAGTGGGAATACCATGGCCGAGTGTGTGCCCGTGGGACGGCCGGACGTGGAATGCCGCTCGAACAGGTCCCGCCGCGGCCAATGGTCCGTGCCCTGGATCGCCTCGCGGAGCCGCTTGGTGCAATAGCCCAGGGGCGACGGTTTGCCCTGCGCGTGTTCGCCGCCGTTGAGCAACACGACCCAATCCAGGCCGCCCGGCAGGTGCTCGACATAGGCGTGGATGCCGGGTACGCCGCCGTTCTTGCTGAAGCGGAGGCCTTCCTGGCCGGGCAGCACCACGTCCCAACCCAGGCCGAAATGCGACCCGTCTTTGCGCGCCTTCAACGGCGGGGGCGGCACGCCCAACATCTCCCGATAGGAGACCGGAGACAGAATCGCCTTGCCGCGGCTGCCGTCCACCGCGGTCAGAAAACGCGCCATGTCCACCGCCGAACCGATCCAACAGCCTCCCAGCGGACCGATCGGGCCACGCCCGCCCGGCAATTCCTTCAGCCCATCGCGGCCGTAACGCCGGACCTCGTTCGGATAGTAGGAAGGCGCCGGCTGTTCCATTTCCATGTCGGTAATGCCGGCCGGCCGCAAGACATGCTCCCGCACATACTGCTCGTAGGGCTGGCCGCTGGCCCGCTGGACCACTTCACGGGCCAGGAAGAAACCGAAATTCGAGTAGTGCTCTTCCGTGCCGGGGGCGTACGCCAGCGGACGGCTGAGGGCATAGCGAATGATCAACTCGTCGGACAGGGGCAGCTTGCGGCCCGTCTGCTTGGCGATCTTTTTCGGCATCCGCAGATATTCGCCGCCCTTGCGGGGATCGAAGCCGGCGGCATGGAGCAACAAGTGCCGCACCGTGATGTCGTTGACGCGGGGATCGAGCTGAAAACCGTCCAGCGGCTTCGGCCGGCCCAACAACCCATAGACGCGATCGTCCAGCGACAGCTTGCCGTCTTGGACCAGACGCATCACGGCGACGCTGGTCACCGCTTTGCCGACGCTCGCCAGGCAGAACCGCGAGTCCACCGTCACCGGCTGACGGCGGGCGACGTTGGCCCAGCCGTAGCCCTTGGCCACCACGAGCTTGCCGTCCTTGGCGACGGCCAAGGCCCCGCCTGGAACCCCGAACTTCTTCATGGTCTCGCGCATCACCTTGTCGAGCGGTTCCATGCCGAAGCCGACCTCGGGAGGGGCCGGCTCGGCGGCGGGGGTATTCGCGGGCCGCGGCGGCGGATCCGCCGCCGCCGCGCGCTCGGGATGGGTCGCGCCGATTTGTAGCGCCACCACTGCCGCCATCGCCGCTATCGCTGCCAACCCCAGCCGGCCCGGGGCCAGCAGCCGCGTGGGCATCGGAATTCTCCTTCGCACGTCCGGCACCTCCATGAAAAAGGACTCGCCGATGGAATGTCCAGCAGTCTGCATACCTTGAATTACACAACGGTGGCCGGCGAAAAGCAAGTCCCCAATCCGGAGCCCCGGCTTTCCCGGCCGTGCGCCAGTTGCGAAAAGGCCCGCGTTGCCGTATAATAACAGGTTTCCAATCGCGTCTCTGGCGTCCTCCGTGCAACGCATGAATCGGGAAGCCTCGGAAATCGCTACGGCGGCGGGCGAGTGCATCTGCATTCGTGGCGCCCGCATGCACAACCTCCAAAACGTCGACCTCGACATCCCCCGCGACCGCCTCGTCGTGATGACCGGTCCCAGCGGCTCGGGCAAGAGTTCCCTGGCCTTCGACACCCTCTATGCCGAGGGGCAGCGCCAATACATCGAAAGCCTGTCGATCTACGCCCGGCAGTTCCTCCATCAACTCGAACGGCCCGACGTTCAACTTGATCGAAGGCTTGCAGCCGACCATCTCGATCGACCAGCGGGCGGGCGGGCATAATCCGCGCAGCACGGTGGCGACCGTCACCGAAGTGTACGATTACCTGCGGTTGTTGTATGCGCGGCTGGGCGAGGCGCGGTGCTGCCGCTGCGGCGCGGCGATCCGCCAGCAGTCGCCCGAGCAGATCCTCGACGCCCTGCTGTCGCGGGCCGAGGGCACGCGGATCATGGTCCTGGCCCCGCTGGTCCGCGGCCGCAAAGGCGAGCACAAGGAGGTTTTCGAGAGCGTGCGCAAGGCCGGCCTGCTGCGGGCCCGCGTGGACGGCGCCGTCGTCGACGTCGGCGACCCGCCCGCGTTGGTGCGGCAGAAGTCGCACCACATCGAGGCGGTGATCGATCGCGTCGTCGTCCGCGAGGGCGTCCGCAACCGCCTGGCCGAATCGATCAACCTGGCGGTGCGGCACGGCGACGGACTGGTGCTGGCCAGTCACGAGGAGAAGCGCGGCTCGGGCCAGGCTGTCTGGCACGACGAACTTTTCAGCACGCAATATGCCTGTCCCGACTGCAAGATCGGCTACGAGGAGTTGGAGCCGCGGACCTTCAGTTTCAACAGTCCCTACGGCGCCTGCCCGGCCTGCGAGGGCCTGGGCTCGCGGGTGACTTTCGATCCGGAACTGGTCCTGCCCAACGTGGACCTTTCCTTGGCCGACGGGGCGATCGTGCCCTGGAAAGACGCCCCGGCCGCGGCCGTGCGAAAGTTGAAGAACCATCTGCGGACGTGGATGGCGGCCAACGGACTGCGATGGAACACGCCGCTGGCGAGGCTGAAGCCCAAGGCGCTTGAACAATTGCTGCACGGCGACGGCGGCAGCGGCAGCGACGAGGGCAGCGCCGGCACCGGCTTCCCCGGCGTGCTGGCCCTGCTGGAAAAGGAATATGCCACGACGGCCAGCCAGTCGAAGCGCCAGCGGCTCGATGCCCTGCGCGGCGAGGTGACGTGCGCGGAGTGCAAGGGGGCCCGCTTGCGCCCGAGGCCCGCGCCGTGCGCGTCGCAGGAAAGGCGATCCACGAAGTGACGGCCCTGTCGGTCGCGGACGCGCGGCAATTCTTCGCCGACTTCTCGCCCCTGCCTCAGCAACAACCCATCGCGGAGCCGATCCTCCGCGAAATCGTCTCGCGGCTGGAGTTTCTCGACAACGTCGGGCTGGAATACATCACGCTCGATCGGCCCGCCGCGACCCTCAGCGGCGGCGAACTGCAACGGGTCCGGTTGGCCAGCGGGCTGGGGTCCGGGCTGGTCGGCGTCTGCTATGTGCTCGACGAGCCCTCGATCGGCCTGCACCCCCGCGACAACAACCGGTTGATCGCCTCTCTCCGCAACCTGCAAACGCGCGGCAACACCGTGGTCGTCGTCGAGCACGACGAGACGATCATGCGGCAGGCCGATTGGCTGGTCGACCTGGGACCGGGCGCCGGCCGCAACGGCGGCCGCGTGGTCGCCCAAGGAACGCCCGCCCAGGTCGCCGACACCGACTGCCTGACCGGCCGTTACCTGGCCGGCCGCGAGCGGATTCCCCTGCCGGGGCATCGCCGACGCACCGCCGCCAGCCGCTCGATCGTGCTGGAGGGCGCCACGACCAACAACCTCAAGGACGTGACGGTGCGGTTCCCGCTCTCTGCGCTGGTGTGCGTCACGGGGGTCAGCGGTTCGGGCAAGAGTTCGCTGGTGGACGAGACGCTCGCCCGCGCCCTGGTGCGGCGTCTGGGCGGCATCGCCCCGAAGCCCGGTCCGCTGGCCAGTCTCCGCGGCGCGGGCCAGATCGACAAGGTGGTGCGGATCGACCAGTCGCCGATCGGCCGGACCCCGCGGAGCAACCCAGCCACGTTCACCGGCACGTTCGACGAAATCCGCAAGGTGTTTGCCCAGACGCGGCAAGCCCGGCAACGCGGTTACAAGGCCGGGCGGTTCAGCTTCAACATCAAGGGCGGCCGCTGCGAGCATTGCCAAGGCCAGGGACAACGGAAGATCGAGATGAACTTCCTCCCCGATCTGTACGTCACTTGCCACGCGTGCGAGGGACAACGATTCAACCGGCAGACGCTGGAGATTCTCTACCGTGGCCGCTCGATCGCCGACGTCTTGGAGATGCGCGTCAACGAGGCCGCCGAGTTCTTCGCCAATTTTCCGGCCATCGCCCGGCTGCTGGGCAGCTTGCAGGAGGTCGGACTGGGCTACGTCACGCTCGGGCAGTCCTCGACGACGCTCTCCGGCGGCGAGGCCCAACGCATCAAGCTGGCCACCGAACTGGGCCGCGTCGATACCGGCAAGACCCTCTACATCCTCGACGAGCCGACCACCGGGCTGCACTTCGACGACATCAAGAAACTGCTCTTGGTGCTGGGCCGACTGGTCGATCTGGGCAACACGGTCTTCGTCATCGAGCATCATCTCGACGTGATCAAGACGGCCGACTGGATCATCGACCTTGGTCCCGGCGGAGGCGACGCCGGCGGCCGCGTCGTGGCCACCGGCACCCCCGAGCAGATCGCCGCGCTGGAAGACAACTACACGGGCCAATACCTGCGGGCAGTGCTGAATGCAAAGGCGGAGGGCGGAGGGCGGAAGGCGGAAGGCTGCGAAAGTCGGATATGATCCTCGTGGAGCACGCCGGACCACCACCGTCGGCCGCGGCCCTACGTTAGCCCAAGCGACCGGCGGACCTCGTCAAGGCTGTGGGTCTTTTCTCCGTGCGATCGTTGATCCAAGAAAGCCATCAATTCCGGCTGCTGGCGAATCAGCAATGTTTCCAGCGCCAACTCGTCGAGTTCAGCCAACAGGAACTCTTTGCCGTCGGAGGCGCGCAAGATCACATTGTTCTCGCTTGCCAACCGCAGCAACTCCGGCAGACTGGGTGACCCGCCCGCAAGGTCGATCGTTCTCATAGTTTGAACTCCTGCCCGCGAAAGAACAATGCGTTGTGTTCTTTCCATCCGACGGTCTTCACCGTCACCGTGTTTTCCTGAGCATCAACATCGTAGAAGACCCGGCAACGCGCGACGCGCAGTTCCCACGTTGACAGGTCATTCGGCCGAAGTGTTTTTCGATTGCGAGTCTCCATCAAGGGCTCGTGTGCAAGCTGCTCGTGAATCGCGTCGAGAACGGTCGCCTGTTCGCGCTTCTCAAGATATCGCAAGTCCTCAATGGCGCTATCCGTGAATCGAATCGCAAACATCGCGTCTCCGGCTCGGCGATGAACTCGGCTCCCGGCTCCAATTTGACCTGGAGCCGTACAAAACTATCGTAGTCGACGAGGGGCCATTTGACAAGTGGACAAGCGGGGCGCGATCGACGCGATGGGCCCCCGGCCCTACGTTCTCGAATCCCTTCTCTCCCAATCCACGCCCGACATCCTCGCCAGAGCCAAGACCAGCGCCTGCGTGCCGTCGCGGCCGTGGCCGGTCGCCTGAAGCGATACGTATAGTTGCTTCGCCAGGGCCAATCCGGGCAGGGCCAGCCCCATCCGGCCGGCCTCCTCCAGGGCAATGCCCATGTCCTTGATGAAGTGCTCGACGAAAAATCCCGGGGCGAAATTGTTGGCCATCATCCGCGGGCCGAGGTTCGAAAGCGACCAGCTTCCGGCGGAGCCGGCGGCGACCGATTGCATCACCTTCTCCAGGTCCAAGCCGGCCTTGTAGGCGTACAGCAACGCCTCGCAGACGCCGATCATGTTCGTGGCGAGGAGGACCTGGTTGACCATCTTGGTGTGTTGGCCCGCCCCGGGGCCGCCCTGGTGGACGACCGTCTTGCCCATCGCCTGCCAACAGGGCCCAAGGGCCTCGACGGCCTCGCGCGGGCCGCCGGCCATGATCGTAAGCCGCGCTTCGCGGGCGCCGATGTCGCCGCCGGAGACGGGGGCGTCGATGCTCTGGGCGCCGCGTGCCGACGCGGCCGCGGCAATCGCGACGGCCAACGACGGCTCGCTGGTGCTCATGTCGACCAGAATGGCGCCGGGCCGGCAACCGGCCAGCGCACCGCGCTCGCCCAACACGACCTCGCGGACCTCGGCCGGATAGCCGACCATGGTGAAGATCACGTCGGAGGCTTCGGCCACCGCCCGAGGGTCGTCGGCCCAACGGGCGCCGCGCCGCAGCAGCGGCTCGGCCTTCGCGCGGGTGCGGTTATGGACGGTGGCGGAGAAGCCGGCGGCCAGCAGATGACCGCACATGCTGACGCCCATCACGCCGGTGCCGATCCAACCGATGCGGGTCTGTCCGGGTGCAATGTGCATCGAGACGGCTCAATCCCAGCGATCCTCGGGCCGGCGGAGGATCTCGCTGATAACGATGGCGTGGCGGATGCCCTCGGCGTCGCCCAAAAGCGCGAACAAACCGGCCGGCGCGATCGCGGCGGCTATCTGGGCGCGACGGTGGTTTCGTCGGGCGCCGGCGGGGCGGCCGATTCGCCCGGCTTCTTCGCCAACTGGCTCACGTCGTGGCTGAACACCTGCTTCAGGCGTTGATCGCTTTCAACGTCGGCCTGGGCCACTTCGCCGCCCAGTTGCGAGGTGCGGCGGGTGAATTCTTCCGTGTCGAGGTACTTTTCCACCTGCTTGCCGACCTGGGCGCCGACCGGCTCTTCGGTGGTGTCGTCGACGACTTCGGCCTGGACGAAGAGGGGCGGGGGTGAGGGATTTGGGCGCATGCAAATATGGCTGCTTTTTGCAGCTCTAACCTCTGGAGGAGAGGGGACCTGGATCACGCGTTCTTGGACGGTTGGTTGAGTCCAGCGATTCTCGGGCCGGTGGAGGATCTCGCTGATAACGATGGCATGACGGATGCCGTCGGGGTTGCCCAAGAAGCGCGAACAGACTGGCCGGCGCGATGGCGGCGGCTATCTGCGGCGCGACGGTGGTTTCGTCGGGGGTCGGCGGGGCGGCGGCTTCGCCCGGCTTCTTGGCCAACTGGCTCACGTCGTGGCTGAACACTTGCTTCAGACGTTGATCGCTTTCGGCGTCGGCCTGGGCGACATCGCCGCCGAGTTGCGAAGTGCGGCGCGTGAATTCTTCCGTGTCGAGGTATTTTCCACCTGCTTCGATAGGCACACCGGCTGTCGCGTGTGTCAGTTTCGGGAGGGTGTTTCGGGCCGCTTGGGCTTGGGGGCCGCGGCGGCGACCGTGGGGCGGCCCGTGCCGCGCCGACCGGAAACACGACGCAGGAAATCATCGATCTCGTCCTGGACGGAGCTGTCGGGGCGGGCCGGCCCTCCTGGCCGCGGGCCGCGAGCGGGCGGTTGCTGCGGCCGCATCTTGGCCAGCACTTGCCCCAGCATCGGCACCCCAACGATCAAGATCAAGACCAAGACCGTGATGACTTGGGCGGCATCGGCGATCAATAGCGGCAACGGCCCGTTCACGCCGCACTCCCTCGTTTCGCGGTTGGGGTGATGCCCATCTTGGAAATGGCGCTGCGCATGTCGGTGTCGGCCTGAATGTTCCGGAGCTTGTAGTAGTCGAGGATGCCCAAGGTGCCTTCGCGGAAGGCCTGGGCCATGGCGCGTGGCACCTCAGCCTCGGCCTGCACCACCTTGGCGCGGTTCTCCTCGATGGCGGCGATGTACTCCTGCTCCTCGGCCACGGCCATGGCGCGGCGGCCTTCGGCCTTCGCCCGGGCCACGCGCATGTCGGCCTCGGCCTGGTCGGCCTGCAACCGGGCGCCGATGTTCTCGCCCACCGACACCTCGCCAATGTCGATCGAGACGATTTCAAAAGCGGTCTGGGCGTCGAGCCGGCGGCCCAACACGGTCTTCGAGATGCGGTCCGGGTTGGCCAGCACCTCGCTGTGCGACTTGGCCGACCCCAGGGCGCTGACGATGCCCTCGCCGACGCGGGCGACAATCGTCTCTTCCGTGGCCCCGCCGATCAACTGCTTCAGGTTCGCCCGCACCGTCACGCGGGCCTTCACCTTCAACTGGATGCCGTTCTGGGCGATGCCGTCGAGCGTCTCGCGGCCGGTGCTGCGCGACGGGCAGTCGATCACCTTCGGATAGACGCTGGTCTGCACCGCTTCCAGGACGTTGCGGCCGGCCAGGTCGATGGCGGCCGCCAGCTTGAAATTGAGGTCGAGCTTCGCCTTGCGGGCGGCAACCAGCGCCCGGATCACCAGCGGGACGTTGCCGCCGGCCAGGTAATGGGCCTCAAGCCCCTTCGAGGTGACGCCGTCCGACTCGCCGATGCCCGCCTGCACCGCCGTAATCTTGCTCCGCACGATCACGTCCGCATTGACCTTGCGGAAGGTCATGCCCAGGAGGTCGCCGATGCCGATGCTCGCCCCCGTGGTTTTCGACTGGATCCACAGGCGAAAATAGCGGATGAAGATCGCCAGGCCGATGATGCCGACGAACAGGCAGATGCAAATCACCACGATGATGATGATGTGCAAATTGTCGCCGGCCGCCGGTTGCGGGGGAAAGGCTGTTGCTGGGCAAAGAGCATGGAATCCTCCCTTGGTATGGGTCCGCTGGTCGCGTGGATGAGCGGTGGTTCGGCCCGTGGAAAGACGGACGAGGCCACGGGGGCAACGCGGCCGCCATTGCCCCCCACGTTTACCGCGGATTCGATCCGCTGTCAAGCGGGGGCTCTTGGAAGGGATCGGGGAAGACGGAGTCGATGGGCCGTTGGAGGGGGTCATCCGCCGTTTCCGAGGGCGTTTCTTCCTTCACCGGACGCACCACCACCCGATTGGCTTGAACCTTGATGACCCGGACCGGCTGGCCGGCCTCGATGGCCATGCCCTCGCTGACGGCGTCCACCGTGCGGCCGTCGATGGCGATCATCCCCCCGGGGAACATGGCGCACTTGGTCCGGCCGATCTGGCCGATCAGGCCCTTCAGATGCCGCCGATCGGGGTCGTCGGGCAGGACGTCTTCCGCCTTGGGGGCTGTCAACAAAACGAGCTTGCCGATCCTCGTGTGCGGCCATACCCGAAAGGCCAGCACGATGATCGCCGGCAGCCCGACCACGGCAACGCCAAGAACCGACAGTCCCGCCCGGTCCTTGCATGAACCCCATGATGATGGCCCCGATCATCGCTACGACGGCGAGGAAGCCAAGGATGCCGGCCGAGGGAAAAAAGACCTCCAACACAGCCAGGCCCAATCCCAGCCGCCAGCAGCAGCACTGCCCAGACCCAATACCACTGCTCCACCATAGTCGCCATGCTCCAAGGTCTACTGCTATTATGGCTGGTGCAGCCTTCCGCCGCAACTGAAGGGAGGGGAGGGCGGAAGGCGGAAGGGGGCAGATGAGCTGGAGGGCGTAAGCCTCCGGACAATACGGCGGGCAGGGGAGAGGAGCCGGAGGGCGTAAGCCTCCGGATAATAAGGCGGGATGGGGGAGGAATAAGCGGAAGGTTCTATGTCATCCTTCCGCCTTCGCCGGCGCAGCCTGGTCGTCCGCCCTCCCCCTTAATCGTCGCTGTCCACGGGCTTGACGATGACGCGGTTGCCGTGGACCTCGGTGACGATCACCGGCGTATCGCGGGGAATCAATTCGCCCACGGCCATCACATCGACCAGGGTGTTGCCGAAGCGGGCCTTGCCGCCAGGGGTAAGCTGCGTGGTGGTGACGCCCCGCACCCCAAGCAGGTTCTCCAGATCGACCAGCATCTCGCGGCGGCTGATGCTCCGGGCCTCTTCGCCCTCGGGCGGTTGCAGGAACACGTGCCGGAGCACCGGCGCCCGCGGCAGCCAGCGGCGGACCACCAGGACGGCAACGATCGCGCCTCCGGCCGCGCCGGCCACCGTCAGCAGCGACCGCTGCAACAGTCCGAACTCGTACTTGTTGTGCGGCACGACGAAGGTCTGGCTGGCCAGGACCAGGGAAACCGAGCACCATGGCGCCGCCGCCGAGGCCGAAGATGCCCGTGCCCGGCACCACGAAGACCTCCATCAGCAGGCAGCCGACTCCGGCCAGGAACAGCGTGATCTCCAGCCAGCAGGCCGTGCCGGGCAGGTAATGGCTCCAGAAGAACAGGAGGAAGCAGACGGCGCGACGAAGCCGCCCAAGCCGATTCCGGGGATGTGCAACTCCAGGTAGAGGGCCACCCCGCCGATGACCAGCAGCAACACGGACATGCCCGGCCTGCGGAGGAAATCGATCAGCGTGTCGGCCCAACCCGGCTCGACCAAGGTCGGATCGTCTTCCAGGTCGTAGAGTTGTTTGAACTGGGCGAAGCTTTCGACCGTGTGGTTGGCCAGGTGGAAATCGACCGCCTGCGTGCCGCCGGACGCGAAAGGACGTCGAAGGCGTGGTGACGCGATCGCCCTTGCCAGGCGGTCCGCTTGCCTTCCTCCTCGGGTTTGGCCTGTTCGGCGGCGAGTTCGTCGCTCGCAGAAGAAATCGACGTCGCCCAGCCGCGTGCAGCGAAAGACGTCGAGCTCCGGATGGATCATGGCCGCCCAGAGCGACCAGGAGCGGATCTTCGCGGGGCGAGCTGTTCGCGGACCGTCTGCACGGCCAGACTGGATTTCGTCGTCGCGACATTTGCGGCGAGCCCGGTCCGCCCAGGACCGGCCTCCGGGGCGCATGACGATCTGGTCGCAGGCCATGGCCACCAGGGCGGCCTGCGCCGGGCTTCGCTGGGAATATAGGCCACCGTGCGGACCGCCGCCGGATCGAGGTCCGGCGAGGAACTCGGCCAACCGCAAGCAATCGTCGGCGGCCCGCCGGGGCTGTCGATCCACAGGCAAACGAAGTTCACCTCGTTGCGGAGCGGCATTTCGTCCTGGATGAGCCGCTCGATTTGGTCGACCTTTTCGGCGTCGATGGGGCCTTTCAGATCGATGCGGACCGCCCGCCACTGCCCGCCCTGCGACGGATCCTCCGCGACGGCCCCGGCCGGCAATCCCAGGGCGCGAACCACCTCCAGCCGGTTGGAGGCCAGCCGCTTGACGAATCCCCAGCGGCGCAACTCCGCGCCGGAAAATTGACCCGGCTCGCCCTTGCGGATCAACACCTCCTGCGACTGGATCGTGTGCCGTTTCCGCAATTCCTCCAGGCCGGCCGGGGTGACGTATTCCGTGCTCGCCTCGGTATGCACCATCAGGACGTCGTCTGCCGGGCGGAGCATGGCCACGGCCAATTCCACGGGCAGGGTCCGCCGCCGGCCGGCGATTTCGCGGTAGGCGGCCGAGTTCCGTCTCGTCGACGACCGTCTCATCGGCGCCGGCGTCGCCGATCGTGGCCTTCTCCGCCATGATGATCTGGTCGCAGGCCAGCGCCACCAGCACGGCATGGCCTTGGATCGACTTGGGCAGATAGGCCACCGTGGTGGCCGCGTTGAGTTCCTCGCTGGAGAGGAAATCGGCCAGCTCGTAGGCGTCGCCGAAGGCGCTGCCGCGGCCGGCCTTCCGCGGCGTCGCGGGGCACGTCGAACTCGAAGATCAGCACCGCCCGCTTGCCCAGCGCACGGGCCTTGTCGAGCGTCTGGCGGACGGACGGCTCTCACCCGCGAAACCACTTTGCCGTCCAGCGGCAAGGGTGATGCGGATCGTCTGGCCGAACGGTGCCGCCGGCGGCTTCGCCTCCGCCGTCGGCCGGCCGCAGCGGCCGGCCCCGTCCGCGGCCCAGGACCAGCGGCTGCCGAGCAAGCACGCTCCACAGCCCCAGCGCGATCGGAGATGCCGCGGAGATCCCGCAAACGCAACGGCCGCGCAGTGCTCTCGGATGGGCTGTTTCATAGCCCTCCCATACCAGATTATAGAGCGGCAGCCCGAGAAAGGGGGAAGGGGAGAGGGGAGAACGGAAGGGGGAAGGATGAAGGATGAAGGATCAAGGCTGGAGGCAAGGTCGAAGCGAGTCCTTCCTCTCTTCCGCCCTCCGCCTTCCGCCTTATCGTCTACCGTCCGGTCGGCGGCACGCGGCTGGCCTGGGCCGGCGGACTTCCGGCGGCTCGACCACCTTCTTCCACAACAACGGCGTGCGGCGCCTGGAAGGGATTCCCCTCGAAGAACCCTGCGAGCCATCGGATCGTTGATGACCACGTTCGTCGAACTTATAGACTTGGCGATCTTTGCCGCCGGGCAAAAAGATCTGCAACGCCGACGGGGATCATGCCCTTGGTCTTCAGGACCAACGGGCGCGTTGGAAATTGCGGCGCATCGGCTAGGAAACGCGGATAGGCGTCCAACCAGATTTCCCTTGCGTGTCTGGGGGAGTGATCATTGGAGGTAGTATCGCTGCTTGAGCTTCTCCGCCTGGCGCCGAAGAGGAACGGCAACGGCCCGTCGACGATGGCCTTGCCCTGCAACTCCGTCGGCAAGGGATACTCGGTGCAGTGTCCTTCTTGGCCAATCGTACTCGAAGACCGACTTGCCGTCGCAAATCCATTGCTCCTGCCGTCGCTCTTCGGGATCGTCCATGGGATATCCTTCGGCGTTCGAAGAACCCTTTGTCGGGCGCGGCGTACTTGATCGTGCCGTGGTCGATGTATTTCGCTCCGTTGGGGTTGTCCTTGTTGGGCTTTCCCGGAAACGTGGCGTCGTACTCCCAGCGGGTGAAACGTGCACTGGAAGGTCCGCACCTCTTTGCCGCGCCGTTCCCAGGCATCCAAAACGCGGTCCACGTCCGCCTGCTCTTGCGGCGTCAGCACGAAGGACCGGCGGCGGCCGGCGGCGGCGGGTTGCCAGCGCGTGGGCATGGCGGACTGACCGGCTACGGGTTGACGCCGGCCCGGCTGCATTCTCTGCGGCGGCGGATATTGCACGCCGGAACCCGACTCGGCGGCGGACCGTTCCAAGCCTCGCTCTGGGCCATGGCCAGACCGCCGGCCAGCAGCAGGCCGGCCGACGCCAAAAAGCCATATCGCAAACCGACAACGAGCCGCTCTAGCATGGGTTCCCTCCCGTCGTAAAAACTGCTGCCACTGCTGGCCGCGACCAGCCTCAGTCCTTGAGTGGGGCGTGATTCTAGCAAAAAATGCCGAATTTCCCCAATGGCAGTTTGAACGAGGGATTGGGGATTGGGGAGTGGAATTAGAGGAACCATCCGTCCCTGCCGGCCGTAGATTCCGCTTGCGGTTTCGCAGCCATCGCCGCAATTCGGCCGCCCCAGGCAATTTCGTGCCCCGCCATGCGACGTTGACCACCGAGCCCCTCCGCCAGTTACAAGAGATAGGGGCCGTGAAATTGCCGCTCCCAAGCAAAAGACATGGGCAGAAAACTCAACAAAGCCCCCAAGCGAACAGACGGGATTGCCAGCCTGGGCACTGCCCAAAGGCAAAAGCCCCCGTCCCCCACAAAGCCCGCCAACACCCCAACCATCCTCGCCATCCCTCCCCGTCGCCCACGGTCCTGGCCGTCTGCGTCCTCCTCGTTGCCGCCACGCTGGCCGTCTTCGGGCAGACCAGTGGGCGACGAATTCGTCAACTGGGACGACAACCAGTACGTCTACGAGAATCAGTGGGTGACCGGGGGACTGACATGGGACGGCGTCGCCTGGGCATTCACCCACCCTTGCTCGGCCAATTGGCATCCGCTCACGTGGCTGTCGCACATGCTCGATTGCCAGATCGATCACCGGGACGATCACCTACAAGCAGGCTGCCGGGGGTCACCACATCACCAGCGTCCTGCTGCACGCGGCCGCGGTGGTCCTCTTGCTGCTGGTCTTGTTAAGGATGACGGGCCGGTTGTGGCCGAGCGCCTGGGTCGCGGCGGTGTTCGCCTTGCATCCCTTGCACGTGGAATCGGTGGCCTGGATCGCCGAGCGGAAGGACGTCCTCAGCGGCGTGTTCTTCATGCTGACGCTCTGGGCCTATGTCGATTACGCCCGGCGGCCCGCTCGTGGTTGGCGTACGCGGCGGTGCTGGCTGTTCGCGCTGGGGCTGATGGCCAAGCCAATGCTGGTGACGCTCCCCTTCGTCCTGCTGTTGTTGGACTATTGGCCGTTGGGCCGATTCGCCGCCGTCGAGCCGCGTCAAGCCGGCCCCAACCTCGCCCGACGTTGCGGCGTCTGGGTTGGCTGCTCGTCGAAAAGCTGCCCATGCTGGCGCTGGCGGCGGTTTCATTCGCACTGACGTCTGGGCACAGGCCCAATTCCATGCCTTCAAGACGACGGACGAATTGTCCTGGTACGGGCGGATCTCCAACGCGATCCTCTCCTACGTCGAGTACCTCGGGCAAACGTTCTGGCCGGCCAACCTGGCCGCCTTCTATCCGCATCCGGCGAACCGCCTGTCGGCGGGCAAGTCGCCTGGCCGCCCTGTTGCTGGCGGTGATTTCCGCGGCCGTATTCCTCGGGGGCGAAAACACCGCTATCTCCTCGTCGGCTGGCTCTGGTACCTGGGCATGCTCGTGCCGGTCATCGGGCTGGTTCAGGTCGGACCACAGGCCCCGGCCGATCGCTACATGTACTTGCCCCAGATCGGGCTGGCCATCGCCGTCGCGTGGGGAGCCGCCGAACTGACAAAAAATTGGCGGCTTCTACCACTGCTGTGCGGCGGCGTCTCCGCCGCCATGCTCGTCGCCCTGGCGTGGTGTTCCTGGCTCCAAACACGCTATTGGCACGACAGCCTCACGCTCTGGACCCACGCCCTCGAACTCGACTTCGACGGCAATAACGATATCGCGCGATCATAACCTGGGCGTGGCCCTGGCCGCCAACGGGGACACAGACAAGGCGGCCGAGCATTACCAAGAGGCCATCAGGATCAATCCTCGTTACTCCGAGGCCCACAACGACCTCGGTCTCCACTTCTATGCCAAGAAAGACATGGACCGCGCCCTGGACGAACTTCAGCAGGCCGTGTCCTACAACCCCTTCTATGCCAACGCCCGCAACAATCTGGGAGTGGTCCTCTACCATTCGGGAAAGGAACGCCGCCAAAAACGAAGAATCGCCGAGGCCGTGGAACAGTTCAACGAGGTGCTGAAATTGGAGCCGGGGCACCCGCTGGCCTGCCGCAACCTCGGCAACATTTTGGACGAGCGGGGCGAAGTCCGGCAGGCCATCGACTATTACCAACGGGCCCTGGAATCAAAGCCCGATTATCCCGACGCCGAGCGCGAACTGCGGACCGCCCTGGCGAAACTGAAGGACTTCGACCAGGACGTGCCCCGCTTGCCGGTCGAGTTGGCGACGCGACTTTGCCAGGCCGACGGCTACAAGAGCCCACGGCTGCTGACCGTGCTGGCCGCCGCGCAAGCGGACGCCGGCAAGTTTCCCGAAGCCATCGAAACGGCCGAGAAGGCCCTTGCCCTGGTCGATTCGCCGCAGTCGTCGTTGGCCGGCGTACTCCGCCGCCACTTGGAGTCGTATCGGGCAGGAAAGCCACTGCCGCAATAGCGATAGTGATAGGGGCTCTTATCTTGCCCGCCGACGCAGCAGCCTCATGGGCAAAATGGCGACGAGGCCGCCGAACAACATCGCAATGGAACCCGGCTCCGGCGCGGAATAGGTAACAACACCAGCAATCTCCCCGGGACGCGAGGAAATCGCGGGAAAAGTCTCAAGCATAATTCCAAGTGAATATGTCAAAACTGTCGCTTGCTGGACCGCCGGTATAAAGGAAATCGCCGTCGTACCAGTTCTTCCGAAGGCGGAAGGCACGTAGTTGCTCCCTTCGCCCAGCCGTGAGTCACGTGTCGAAATCGTCCGAATCGATGAAGCCCCGCCCCTCTGTGTCGCCATATAGGTGTAACGAATCAAAACGCTGTTTAACGGCGCAGTCTGGCCGAAGAAGGTGGTGTAAAACTGGTTGTTGCTGCCGTCGTTGTTGATGAGAATTCCGATTCCGGTAATCGGCCCAAAATAGAAATCATTGTTTATCAAATCGTTGGCCGCAGCGACACTGCTTGTCAGGTTCCCGAAACTCCTCGAACGGGCCAGCGCGGCACCGTTATACGCATCCTCGCACGCTTCGCGTAAATGGCTCGATAGCCGGTGTATGAGCCGCTCAAATTTGAATATGTAACGTCGGCAGGATCGTTGAAGATCACCGCGCTGTCCTTGATATCGATCCTGAAGTCATTCAGATTGATCGCCCCAATCGACGCCATCCTGACACTGGCGGACGCCCATGCCGGGATCAAAGCCGCAACGCAAAACGCCACCAACGCCACAACGCCCTTGAATCCCATACTCATGACCAATCCTCCCTTGTTTGAATGAACACTTCCAACAGCACGAACGATTCGGGCCAACACAGCCCAAATGCCGGCCCCACAAGAGCCAGTCAACGATAATGTGTTTATACACTGCCGATATGGTACTAAATACTGTGAGCATGTCAAGTGATTTACGCGTGGCGATGAAAATTTTTCTATCAAACTCAATATTATATTTAATTGCGGCGAGACAACCTGGCTGACCCAACACCCCCTACAACCAACGCATTACAATCACGCGTGGGCAGCGGAGTATTGGATTTCACGCAAAAGCGCAAAGAAAATGGGGAACCTGAGGAAGATGGGCTGTTTCCTTCAGTCCTTCAACTGAAACAGCCGCGCCAGGGCGTCCAACAGCACGTGCGGGATGCCGTGCCGCGATTCGTCGCGGAGCGATTCCAGCGGCGGGTGCAGCAGCTTGTTCACCAGCCGGTCGAACGAGCGGCGGACCTCCGTCGCTGCCGCGGTCGTCCAGCTCCGGCAGCTTGTCCAGCAGCCGCTGCAATTCCTCTTCCTTCGGCTTCTGCCAGCCCTCCTCGAAGCTGCTGGATCACCGGGCCGGTGGCGCGGTGATACGAGGTCGCCCATGAAGCGGCCGGTCTCCTGGTCGATGATCCGCATGGCGGCGGGCAGTTCCTTGTCGCGCTCGGCGCGGTTCCGCTGGCAGGCGGCCTGCAGGTCGTCGATCGAGTAGAGGTAGACGTCGGGCCGGCTGCCGATGGCCGGATCGAAGTCGCGCGGCACGGCCAGGTCGAGCACCAACAGCGGCCGCTGGCCGCCGCGCCGCCTCGATCCGCCGATACGCGTCCAGCGTGACGATCGGCTCGCCGGCCGCCGTGGTGCTGATCACCAGGTCGGCGGCGGCCAGGGCCTCGGGCAGTTCCTCCCACGGCCGCGCCAGGCCGCTCCACTGCCGGGCCAGCTGCGTCGGCCCGCTCGAAATGCCGGTTGACGACCGTGATCTGCCGCGCGCCCTCGTCGCGGAGGTAGCGCAGCGTTTCCTCGGCCATCTCGCCCGCGCCGATCACCAGCGTCTGCTTGTCGTCGAATCGCTCGAAGATCTGCTGGGCGAAGTCGGCCACGGCCACGCTGGGGATGCTCACCCGGCGCTGGTGGATGGCCGTCTCGGCGGCCACGCGGCGGGCGACGCGGATGGCCGCCTGAAAGGCCGCGTGCAACAGCGGACCGGCGTTGTCGTGCTCCACCGCCGCCTGGTAGGCCTCCTTCACCTGGGCGAGAATCTGCGGCTCGCCCACCACCATGCTGTCGAGGCTGGCGGCCACGGTGAACAGGTGCCGCACCGCCTCCTCGCCGACGTAGTGATACAAGTGCGGCGCCACTTCGGCCGGATCGAGCTTGTGGAAGCGGGCCAGAAAGCCGGCCACCTGCTCGCCGCTGGGCGCCGCGGCCGCCTCGCCGGCCGCATAGACCTCGACGCGATTGCACGTCGACAGCAGCACCGCCTCGCGTCTCGCGAAACACCCGCCGCCAATGGTCCAGGGCCTCGCCGGTCTGCTCGGCCGAAACGCCAGCCGCTCGCGGATGGCGATCGACGTGCCGTGATGGCTGCAACCGACGACCTGGACGTTCATGGCGAAGGCTGAAGGCGGAAGGCGGAAGGCGGAAGGCGGAAGAGCGGATAGGCGGAAGGCGGAGCGGAGAGCCGCGGATCGAAGGCGGAAGGCTGAGTGGAATGCAGGCATCGGGCACGCATGCTCCGCCTTCGCGCGAAGTCATCGACGCTGCGCCCTCCGCATCGCTCCTCCGCCTTCCGCCTTCCGCCCTCCGCCCTCCCCCTTACCTCCGTGCTGCGTGTCGGGCAGCAGCACCAACGCCAGCACGATCACCAGGACCACGAAACTGGCGACGGTCAGGTAGGCGACTTTGCGGCCCTGCCAGGCCGGCCGGTGCAGGTGGCCGAACCACGGCGGCCAGCAGCCAGGCGAACATCCCCAGCGTGCCCAGCACGACCGGGTCGCTCCAGGGCAGCCGCTCGGCCGGTTCGGCATGGCGGATCGAGTTGAGGACCACGCCCGAGACGATGCCGATGCCCAGCATGAACACGGCCAGCAGGATGGCGTGGCTGTTGGCGCGTTGCAGCCATTCCAGGCTGGGCAGCCGCAGGCCGCGGCAAGGGGCCGTGCTTGCGCCGCAGCCGCCACCGCTGGCCGAGATAGGTCACGCCCGGCCGCAAACCCCAGCAGCACCGCCACGGTGGCCAGCAGGATCGACGTGCCGTGGATCGTGCCCCAGACTTTCGAGGCCGGCTCGCGGGCGAACGGCTGCGGATCGGCCAGCCAGGGCCGCCGTGCCGATCAGCCCCAGCACCAGCGGCAGCAGCACCAGGCCGAAGGGCGTGCGGGGCCGGAAGCAGAGCAGGTACAGGTAGACGACCGCCAGCACCCAGGCGGCCAGCAGGCACCAATCCTGGTTGCTCGACAGCGGCACGCCGCTGTCGTGGACCGCGCGGTAGTAGAGGAAGATGGAGTGGGCCGTCAATCCCGGCCGCGGCGAACACCACCAGCAGGACGCCGCGGACCGCGCTGCGGAACATCAGCCGCGAGATCTCCAACGCCAGGGCGATGGCGTAGCTGGAGGCGAAGCAGATGATTTGCACGCCGGACAAGATTCATTTCTCCAGCCCATACTCTTCCAGCTTCTTGTGCAGCGTGTTGCGGTTGATGCCCAGGCGGTCGGCGGCCTTGGTCTGCACGCCGTCGCAGGCGGCCATCACCTGGGCGATCAGCTCGCGCTCGACGCGGTTGACGATGGCCGCGTGCAGGTTGGCGCCTTGCGGGCCGGCGGCGTTGATGCCCTCTTCCACCAACTCGGCGGCCAGCGTCGCCAGGTCGGCGTTGCGGGGCCGGCCGATCCGCCGCGGCTTGCCGCCCAACACGGCCTCCGGCAGCAAGTCGCAGGTCAACTCGTCGCCGGGCGCCAGCACCACCGCCCGCTCCACGTAGTTCTGCAACTCGCGGACGTTGCCCGGCCAGTCGTAGTCTGCACAACAGCTCCATGGCCTCGGGCTGGACGTGCGGCACGTGGCGGAGGTTCTGCTCGTTGTAGATGCGGAGGAAGAAGCCCACCAGTTGCGGAATGTCCTCGCGCCGCTCGCGCAGCGGGGGCAGGTAGATCGTCACCACGTTGAGGCGGTAATAGAGGTCCTCGCGGAAGCGGGCGGCCTCCATCTCCTCCATCAGGTCGCGGTTGCTGGCGGCGATCACCCGCGTGTCGACGCGGATGGTCTGCGTGTCGCCCACCCGCTCGAACTCGTGCTCCTGGAGCACGCGGAGCAGCTTGACTTGCAGCTTGGGCGTGGTGGAGTTGATCTCGTCGAGGAAGACGGTGCCGGTGTGGGCGGCCTCGAAGCGGCCCGTGCGGTTGTCGATGGCCCCGGTGAAGGCGCCGCGGACGTGGCCGAACAGCTCGCTCTCCAAGAGGTTCTCCGCCAGCGCCCCGCAGTTGACGCGGATGAACGGGCCGCTGCCGCGCGGGCTGAGGCGGTGAATCGCCTTGGCGATCAACTCCTTGCCGGTGCCCGTCTCGCCCAACAGCAGCACCGAGGCGTTCGACTTGGCCACCTGGCGGGTGAGCTGGTAGATGTGCTCCATCGCCGGTCCGGAACCGATCAGGCCGGGGATCGGCGGCCCGTTCTCCGGAAGTCCGGCGGTGGGAGGAGTGCGCGTCATGGCATCCTACTTCGACGCTTTCGCGGGCGGCGACGGCGCCGGGGCTTCTTGGCCTTCAAGGGTTGCGTGGGGGCCTCGATGCTGTCGAGGATCGAACTCAAGACACGCTGCGTGTCGGCGTCCTGATTCCCGCTCTGCTTATAGCGGTCGTACTGGCGGCGGACTTCCGCCGCGCTGAGCAGAACGCCGAATTTCTCCGTGTTCAGCCGGAACGCCGTCGCCGCCGCGTTGCGGGCGGCGATGGGCTGGGCGGCGCGGCTGGCCAGATCGACCAGCGCCCGCTGGGCCTCCGGCGTGCCCAAGTGCGCCAGCACTTCGGTGGCCGGCACGGTCAGCTTCGGCACGTACAACGCCGCCAGAACCGTATTCTGGGCGCGAGACACGTCATAGAGCTTGCCCGAGGTGGCGGCCAACGCGGCCAGGCACCGCATCGCCCGGACCGCCTGCAACTGCCGCTCCGGGAAAGCCGACGAACTCCCGCGGCGCCAGCGTGGCCAGTTGGTCCAACTGCCAGCGGACGGCCTCCGGATCGTGCGGGCGGGAAAACGCCATGCACAGCGGATCCTCGCGGGCGATGCGCTCGCGTCTGCGCCAGGCTGCCCCAGCGGGCCAAAAGCCCGATCCGCAGCCCCGACGTGCGGCTGTCGTGGCGAAATTGCTGCACCAGCCACGCCGCCGGCGGATCGTCGATCGTGCCGTCGATAAAGACGACCTCGTAATCGGGCGACGCCAGCGCCATGCGCAGGGCCTCGCGGCCGCTGCCGGCCGTGTCGGTCTGGTAGCCCATCGTGCTGAGGGTTTCGGCCAACTCCCGCAGCGGCGGCCATGTTGGGACCGGCGACCAGCGCCCGGCGCGTGCCGCTGCTGCCGGCAAGGAAGCAGAGCGATTCCAGGACGTGGCTCGAGCCGGCCACCGGGCCGGCCGGTTGCAGCCGCACGATCGCCTCCACGGCCGCCATGCGAACGCGGCGGTCGGGGTCGCTGGCCGCTTGGATCAACGGCGACGGCGCCTGCGCCGGTGCGGAGCGCGTCGTTGGCCCTGCCGAACTGGCCCAGGACCTGCGCCGCCCCGATGGCCCCGCCCACCAGCCGATTCGCCAAGGCGTATTCCAAGGCGTCGTTCAACGCGCCGGCGCCGAGACGGAACGCCTCGCGGGCCACGGGGTCCTGCTGGGCGTCGATGCCCTTGGCAAGCCCGCGCCGATCGACGGCCTCTTCCAGCATCGTCGCCAGATAGAGCTGCCGGACCTGGCGATTGTCGGGGGCGATGGCCCATGCGTCGCGCGCCAACCGGGCCGCCAGCACCCGCGAGGCGTCGCCGACCGCATAGCTGGCGGCCGTGCATTGTTTCTTCTCTTCGTCCCAGTGCCAGAGCGTGACGCGGCCGTCCGACTTCGCCGCGGATCGGCTGCCGCTGCTGGAGGTAAACGGCGGCTTGTTTCAGCAGCATTTGCACCGCTTGTTCCTTGGTGGGAACGCGGCCGAGGAGCCGGGTGAGGGCGGCGCCGGCCGCGGCCCGCACCCGCGGATCGCCGCCGGCCGCGTCGCAAGGCGCCAGCAGGAACGGGGTCGATTCCGGCAGACGCAGGCCGTTGAGGACCTGGATGGCCTGGACCTTCATTTCCGGTCCGGCGCCGGCAAGGACCGCCAGCATCGGGC
This sequence comes from uncultured Planctomycetia bacterium, assembly GCA_963804825.1. GTDB lineage: Bacteria > Planctomycetota > Planctomycetia > Pirellulales > Thermoguttaceae > JBKQVT01. The sequence continues at coordinate 90,202 of CAWDRV010000001.1, forward strand.
CGGCGGCCGCGGAACCCATCTGCACCAGGGCCGTCCGGGCGGCCGCGAGTTCCGCTTCCTGACCGCGGCCGGCCAACGCGCCGACCAGGGCCTCGACGCCGGCGCCGCGCGCGGCGTTCAAGCCGGCAACCGCCTGGGCGCGGACGTCCTCGGCAGGGTCTTGCAGTTGCTTCATCAGCGCGGCCAGCCGCTTGGGGTCTTGAAGTTGCCGGTTGTCGGCGGCCACGACCGCGTCGGCCAGTTGCCGGGCTTCGGGACACAGCTCCGGCTGCGCTGCCAGGTCGAGGAACATGGACGCGCCGAACTGGTTGGCCAACTCGGCCAGTTGCTGATCGGCCGGCTTCGCATCGAGGACCTTTTTCAGGAGAATCTTGGCCAGGTCGGGTCGCTGCAAATCGGCCAGGACCTTGGCCGCCCGGACACACTCGGCCGGCGTGGTGGGCTTGCTCTCCAGGACCGCCTGCACCGCCGGGTCTTCGGGCGGCGGCAGTTCCACCGACTCCGCGGCCTTGCCGGCGGTCTTGTCCGCCGGGGCCTTGGCCTGCTCGGCCGCCGGGGCCGGGTGGACGGGGTTTGCCTTGGCCGCCGGGGCCTTCTTCTCGGCCTCCTCCTGCGCCACGGCCGACGCGGCGACGGCCAGCATCAGCCCGCTTGCCAGGGCAGCAATCCCTAACCAACGGAGATTTCGGATCCGCTTCATGGTGTTGCTCCTGTCGTGGTCCCCGGCGTCTCCAGCATTGCCTTCCAACGGGCGATTTGTTGCTTGACCTGGTCGGGGCCCGTCGAGCCGTAGCTCGTCATGGCGGCGACCGCGCGCTCGACCCCGAGCACCTGATACACGCCCTCATCCAGCCCGGCGTCGCACTGGCGGAAGTCGTCCAGCGGCAAGTCGGCCAGCCGCACGCCGCGGTCCAGGGCCTTGCGGACCAGGCGGCCGACCAGCCCATGGGCCGTCCGCTGCGGAATCCCCCGGCGAATCAAGTGTTCCATCAGCGCGGTCGCGTCCGCGTGTCCGCGATCCAGCCGCTCGGCGATGGCCGGGCGATTCAACTCCACGCCGGCCACCAACGCGGCGGCCAACTCCAACGACGCCCGCACCGTATCGAACGAATCGAACACCGGCGGCTTGTCTTCCTGCAAGTCGCGGTTATAGGCCAGCGGCAGCCCCTTGACCAGCACCAGCAGGGCGTGCAAATTGCCGATCACCCGGGCCGTCTTGCCGCGGATCAACTCCAGCACGTCCGGATTGACCTTCTGCGGCATCAGCGACGAGCCGGTGCAAAAGGCCTGCGGGAGCTTCAAGAAACCGAATTCCACCGTGGACCAGAGGATCCACTCCTCGGCCCAGGTGCTGAGGTGCTCGGCGATCAACGCCAGCGCGAAGGCGAGTTCGAGCGACGAAGTCGCGGTCGCCCGAGGCATCGAGGCTGTTGGCCGTCAGGGCGTCGAAACCCAGCCGCCGTGCGACATCGTCGCGGTCGATGGGCAGGCTCGTGCCGGCCAGCGCCGCAGTGCCCAGAGGCAGGACGTTGGCGCGTCGGCGGCAATCGGCCAGCCGCCCGCGGTCGCGCTGGAACTTCTCGCAATAGGCCAGCCAATAGTGCGGGGCCAGGACCGGCTGCGCCCGCTGCATATGGGTATAGCCGGGAAGGATCACGTCGAGATCGCCGTCACAACGGCCCACGAAGGCACGCTGCAACTCGACCAGCCGCTGGTCGATCTGGTCGATGGCCTGGCGGACCCAGAGCCGCAGGTCGGTCGAAACCTGGTCGTTGCGGCTGCGTCCGGTGTGGAGCTTGCGTCCGGTGTCGCCGAGCCGTTCGATCAGTGCCCGCTCGATGTGCATGTGGATGTCTTCCAGTTCCGAGGAGAATGGGAACTGGCCCTGCTCAATTTCGCGGCGGATATCGCCCAACGTTTGTTCAATCCGGCGACATTCGGCCTCGGTCAGCAGACCGACCTTGGCCAGCATTTGGGCCTGGGCGACCGATCCTTCGATATCCTGCGCGTAGAGCCGGCGGTCGAAGCTCACGCTTTCGGTGAACTCCTCGACGCGGCGGTCGGTGGACTGATCGAAAACCCCGCCCCATGCCTTCTCAGCCACGGGATTCCTTCAGCGATGGGAAGTCGTAGTGGAAAAACGGCAACCCATTCAGTCTAAATAGGTTACGGCGGCCTGTCAATGGAAGGGGGACGGCGGAAGGCGGTGAGCCGGCGGTATGAGCCGCCGGACCTGGCGGAAAGCGGTGAGCCGGCGGCATGAGCCGCCGGATAAGGCGGAAGGGCTGAAGGCGCGAGGGCGGAAGGGAGGGGGGCGGAGTATGCGGTTGTCCCAAACGTCGTTACTTTCCCCTCGTCTCCCGCACCGCCTCGTACAACGCCACAAGGTTCTCGGTCGGGGTCGCTGCCTGCACATTGTGCACCGTGTTGAACACGAAACCGCCGCCACGGTTGAAAATCGCCACCCGTTCCTTCACCTGGTCGCGGACCTCCGCCGGAGTGCCGAAGGGAAGGACCTTTTGGGTATCGACCCCGCCACCCCAGAACGTCAGCTTCGAGCCGAACCGCTCCTTCAGTACGCGGGCATCCATCCCGACGGCCGAACACTGCACCGGATTGAGGACGTCGAAACCCGCCTCGATGATGTCGGGCAGCAAGGCGACCACGGAGCCGCAGGAGTGGATGAACGTCTTCCACGGGGTGTGCTGGTGGATCCAGTCGTTGACGCGGCGGTGGAACGGCTGATACAGCTTGCGATAGCTCCCCGGACTGATGAACAGGCCGGTCTGGGTGCCGAAGTCGGTGCCGGTGACCATGACCACGCTCACGCGATCGCCCACCGCGTCGCGGATTTTCGCCAAGTTCCCCAGGGCGATTTCACATTGGCGTTGGAAGACCTCGTAGACGTAATCGAATCGGGCGGCCGTGCTGACGTACCATTCCTCGACGTCGCGGATGCCCTTGGGGTGTTTCAGCCAGGGGGCGGGCACCAACGCGATGTCGCCGAAGGCAGTCCCGCCGAAATTGGCCAGAATTGCCCGATCGCTCTCGCGGTAGAGCCGCTCCGACTCGACGGCGAAATGCTCCAGGTCGGCGTCCGAGATCGGGACCGAACTCTTCCAGGTTGTCCTGCGGATCGAGGCGATTTTCGTCGATCGGTCCCTGGCGAACGATCGCGTCGAAATAGAACCCGCCCTTGGGCATCCGTCCGCTGGGGGGCACGGATCGGTCGCCCTCCGGATACATGAAGATGTCGCCGTTGGGCGCCGGCTCGGTATTGAACCCGGCGGGGACCAACACCGGCGTGCCGTCGAACGTCGTCCAGGGTTTCCAACCTTTATTTTCGAAGCCGAACATGGTCCGCGGCCCGCCCAAGGGCACCACATCGACGCCCAAGGCGTCCAGCAGGTCGGGGGCAATCTCGCCGAGCATTTGGTAAGGCTCGACGACTTTGACCGGCGTGCCCGGCTTGTCCAACCCAAGGGCCTGGCGGAGCCGGGCGATGCTGGTGACGTGCATCCCGGTGACGGGGCTGGCCCCGAGGTCCAACGGCACGAAGTCGGGTTGCTGGTGATTCAAGGCGGCTGCAACGCGCTGGCGAGAATTCATGGGGCACCCGCAGGGTTTCGTGAAATCACTCGCATTTGATTCGCTTCTTGCCCACTTGTCAAGGTCCGCCGCCAACCGATACGATGGGGGCTTGGTCGGGACTGTCCCAATTTTCGTTCGACGAAAATGGGACTGTCCCCCTGAAAATTCACAATCCATGAGGCTGCTTTGCGATGGAAACGAGCCAGGATCGCGGCGGGAGCACGAGTTATGTCTACCTATTGACGGCCGTTGCGGCCCTGGGAGGGCTGTTGTTCGGCTACGATACGGCGGTCATCGGCGGGGCGCGAGGATACCTCACCCAATATTTCAAGCTCAACGAGTGGCAGGAAGGCTGGGCGGTGGCCAGCATCCTGGTCGGGTGCATGATCGGGGCGACCTTGGCCGGCATGTTGAGCGACCGCTTCGGCCGCAAGAAGATCTTGCTGCTCTCCGCGCTGTTGTTTGCCGTTTCGTCGGTGGGCGCGGCGGTGCCGCATCATCTTAACGGGTTCGTGGCGGCGCGGCTGCTGGCCGGCTTCGCCGTGGGCACGACCTCGATGCTCTCGCCGCTGTACATCGCGGAGGTGGCGCCGGCCGGCGTCCGCGGCCGCCTGGTCTCGCTGAACCAGGTGGCCATCATCACCGGCATGGTGGTCGTCTCGGTGGTCAACTGGCTGATCGCCTCGCCGGCAAACGAAATTTGGAACGTGGCCTTCGGCTGGCGGTGGATGCTCGCCTCGGGGCGCTTCCGGCGGTGCTCTTCCTGGCGGCTCTGTTTCTCGTGCCCGAGAGCCCGCGTTGGCTCGCCAAGCAAGGCCGCAGCGGCGAGGCCCTCGCCGTCCTGACGCGGCTGGGCGGATTGCAACGGGCACAACGGGAGATGAACGAAATCCAGGAGGCCATCGCCCGCGAAACCGGCTCGTGGCACGACCTCTTCCGCCCCGGCGTCCGCGTGGCCCTGCTGATCGCGGTCGTGTTGGCCGTGCTGCAACAGCTCACGGGCATCAACGCGGTGCTTTACTATCCCACCAAGATCTTTGAAAGCGAGATGGTCACGCCTACGCAGGCCCTGCTGCAAACAATCGCCGTGATGGGCGTGATGCTGCTGTTTACGCTGCTGGCCATCCAAGTGGTCGACCGCGCCGGGCGGAAGCCGCTGTTGCTGGCCACTTCGGCGGCCATGGGCGTGTCCCTGCTCCTCTTGGGCGGCGCCTTCTACTTCCGGCTGCCGCCCCTCTGGATCTTCGCCTTCACGTTGGCCTTCGTGGCTTCCTTTTCCGTGGCCATGGGGCCCGTGGTCTGGGTCGTGCTGGCCGAAATCTTTCCCACCCGCACCCGCGGCCGTGCTATGTCCATCGCCACCCTCATGCTCTGGATCGCCGACTTCGCCGTCTCCGAAACCGTCCCCTGGATGTTCCATCACCTCGGGCCGACCGAGAACGTCGGCCGGGCGGCCACCTTCGGCATCTATGCCGTCATGTGCGCCGTCGCCTTTGTCTTCGTGGCCCTGATGGTCCCCGAGACCAAGGGCAAGACGCTGGAAGAGATCGAGCAAAGCTGGCTCCGCTCATCGTAGCCCGAACACCAGCCAGCCGGCGATCATCGCCGCGAGCATCACCGCCCACCAGAAACCCGCGTTGCGCGCGCCGCCGGCCAAGCGCCGCTGGTGGCTTGGCAATCGGGCCCAGCGGAGATTCCACGCCGTGTCCGGATCGTAGCGGTCGTAGGCGCTGGGGGAATGAGGAACGTTCCCACCACCAGGACCATTGCACTGGCCAGTCCGTTGATGGCGGCGCGCGTTCAAAGGCGCGAGCAGCCAGGCCGGCGGCTCCATCAGCGTCCATCGGGCCGCCCAGAGCAACCCGCCCGCCGCAATGCCCAGCAGCAGCGTCCACGTGGCTGCCCGGCCGTGCGCCCGCGGCCAGAAGAAGGCGGCCAGCAGGACCACCGCCAGCGGCGGAGTCGCCACCGCGGCCACTTCCTCGATATAGACCAAGATGCCTTGTTTCCACCACAAGAGCAGCGGCGCGGCCGCCACGCCGATCAGCAGCGCCACGAGACTCGACCACCGGCCGCGGCGAATCATGCCGGCCTCGTTGGCGGTCCGCAGCAGCATGTCCTGGGCGATGTCGATCGACCAGAGAGTCGAGGCCGCGTTCAGCACGGCGCCGACCACGCTCATCGCGGCCGCCACCACGACCGAGACCGCCAGTCCACGGGCCAGCGGCCCCCAAATCCCTTCCGCTGAAAAGACCGCGTCCAGCAGCCGAAAATAGGCCCGGTCGGGCGTCACCATGCTGATGTCGTGGGACCCCAACAGGGCGAAGGCCGCCAGGCCCGGCAACACCAGCACGGCCGGCAGCAGCGCTTGCAGCAGGCCGGCGCCGACGACGCCCATCTTGGCGTCCCACTCGCTCCGCGCCCCCAGGCAGCGCTCCGACGCTCAATTGGGTGCAGCCGACATAGCCCAGCGAGAGCGTGAACCAGTACATCAGCACGCCGGTCCAGGGCAGATTTTTATCGCCGGCCGGCAAGAATATGCTCATGCGTCCCGGGCCGGCGTCGAGGTTTTTTTGGACCATCGCGTCCAGGCCGCCGACCGCGTGGCTTCCGGCAGCGACCAGCAGCAGGCCGCCGGCCAGCACGACGAGCAATTGCAGCGTGCCGGCCCGGGTTGTGGCCGCCAGGCCCCCGTAGACGCTATAGACGCCCGCCGCCAGGGCGACGACCGCCATGCACGCGACGAAGACCCAGGCGGAGTGTTCCGGCGAGCGGCCCAGCCCGCCTTCACAGACGGCCCAGCCGCCGGCGACCAACGCAGGCACGAGCACGCCGAGGATCATGAAGGCCAGCATCATCGCGGCATAGACGGCCCGCGTCGAGCGATTGAATCGCCGCTCGAGGAGTTCGCCCACGCTGGAGAGTTTCTTGCGAACCAAGTAGGGCAGCACCACCCAGAGCAGGACCGAATAGGCCAGGAAATTGCCCCAGCAGAGCGTGGCGGGGGCCATGCCCGCCAGGTAGGCCAAGCCGGCCATGCCCAGCAGCGACTCCAGTCCCAGCCCGGCGCCGGCCAGCGACGTGGCCACGGCATACCAGGGGAGTTGCCGCCCGGCCAGGAAGTAATCGTCGGCGATGTTCAGCCGACGACGCGCGGCAGTCAACCCCACCAGGATCGACGCGGCCAGCAGCAGCACGACCACGGCGAAAAGAAGGGCGATGCTCATGGATCGCTATCATAGCACGGCAATTCGGAATTCGGAAGGCGCAGCAAGCAGGGCTCGCGCAGAGGCGCGGAGACGCGGAGGAAAAGGTTGTACGGTCAGGACGTGATCGCGGAATCCCTCTTTGGATCCACCTCCCTCTGCGTCTCCGCGTCTCCGCGTGAGTCTTGTCTTTGATCCTTATTCGATGTAGCGTCGCAGCAGCAGGGCCTTTTCGACGTTCAGGTCCTGACCGCGGACGAAGCCGACGGGAATGGTGCGGTCGAAGATGTAGAAGGCCCGATGCCGCTCGATCTCGCCCGTGTCGCTGCCGAGTTCCGGCCCCAACTGGTAGCCGTCGGGATGATTGGCGTCGATGCCGCTGCTCCACGGCGTGACCTGAAAATATCCGACGGTGATCCAGATGGCGTAGACGTTCGAGCGGGTGGTGACGAGGTTGCCCAGCCGCGATATGGCTTGGTAGCGGAAGAACGGGTTGCGGTCCGGGTCTTGCGCAGGCGTGGTAACGGCGTTGGGCAGCGTGCCGCTGGCGTCGATTTGGAACAGCGGCCGGGCCGGGTTGTCCGGGTCGGCACGCAGCACGGTGGCATTGATCTCGGCGCTCGACGCAGTGGAAAACGACGACATGTCGCCCCCGGCGAACGACCGGAAGGGGTTGGCAAACCGCGTCGGCGTGCCGGTGGCGGGCATCGTAAACGGGTTGAGATCGGTGCTGGCGCCGTAGCCGCGGCGGCTATGCACAAACTTGCCCCACAGCGTGTTGTTGGCGTCGATCGTGCCGGGGAAAAAGTTCATCAGGCCGTTGAAGACGTCCTGGCTGTAGATCGTGTTGAGGTTGATCCTTCCCGGCTCGCGGTAGCGGTAAATGCGGTTGAAGGGCGGATGGAACGAGTGGCTGCCGCTGGCCGCGTTGTTCGGATTGATGAACGTCTCGGTCTGGACGAACCGCGACGGCACGCCCACGTATTCCAGCAGCCGGTAGAGTTGCGGCGCCGGAGTCGTTGCGCCCGACGACGCCGCCGATTGGAAAAATCCCAGCAGGTACGGATACGGCACGCCGCCGGCCGTCGGGGTATACAGATTATACGGGCACACGGTAGAGGCGGTCGGCGTATAGGGGTTCGGCACCGTGTTCGGCGGGTTGAGCTGGTATTCCCACAGCAGCCGGGCCGGATGGCTCGACGGCACCAGCAGGAGTTCCCACGGGCTGGCGTACGGCCGGTTGTTCCAGGCGATCCAGGGGAACGTGTTATTTGTGGTTGCCTCCACCGGATCGCCGACATAGGGCGCGTCGGTGCGGGCGTTGAAGCCCGTGGGCGGACCGTTTACGCCCGCGGCCGGACTGGTCCCCGGGGTCGTCCAAAACGCGACGTTGAGACAGCCGAGCGTGTGTTGCAGGTCGAGGGGGAAATTGGCGCTGCCCGCGGCGCCCCCACCGGCCGGCGGCCACGTCGCCTGGCTCGCTGGCTCGAACGTGGTGGAAACGTCCTGGTTGTTGACAAGTACCGGGGTCCAAGGATTCAAATTGAAGCAGCCCGGGAAATTCGTCTTGCAGCGCTGCCGCGGTCGCGGCGCTGCCGCCACGCTGCCGGCTGGCAAAACGCACACTCTTGGTGACGTAGTTGCTGGCGCCGCCGGTGGCGTAATCGAGGGCCCCGGTCGGGTCGTCGTAGTCCCACGGCATGTAGGGCGCGTGCTTGTTGTCCGCCGGCGTCGTCGGGGTGGGCAGCATCCAGGTCGGCTGCGTGCCCGGAATCCAGCCGTGCGTCCCATCCCGTTTGTTGTAATCGGTGCCGTTGAAGACCGTCAGATCGACCGGCAGCCAATCGACGGTCCGATAGGGGTTTTTCACCGCGTCGTAGGCCATCGACGGGTTGGCCAGCCGCTGCAAGAACAGGGTCTTGTAGTTCAGCGTGGTGCCCGGTCTGCAATAGGCCCTTGCCGGCCGTTGTCTTGGCATCGATCACCAGGGGGCGGCTGTCCGACAGGGGATCCTTCGGCGGCGTGGCGCCCGCTATGGCTGGTTGCGTTGTCTCCATCGGACGGTCGACGAAGGTCCCCCCGGGCGTCGCCTTCGCATTGTCGTACCAGCTCACCTCGCCGGCGAAGTCGTCCGGGCCAGAGATCGTCGGCTCCGGAGTATAGTAGGCCCCACTCGAATACAGCGGCTCGGAAAGGTTCAGGCCGATGCCGTTCGGGTGACCCGACCAGCCGGCCGGTTGCGGGCTGGATAGGATCATGGTGTAAGGTTGCTTGATCGCCGTGCCAACCTGGGGAGAAATCGAGGTCCCGCCGTTGTTGGCATACGTCACGCCCGTCTGCAGGTCGATATACTGTTGCGAGGGGAGGACGTTGGTCATGTTGATGTTCACTTGCGTGCCGATGTAAGTCCGCTTCCGCGGCCCGAGCACCAGGTATTGCCCGCCGGGCAAATAGCGGGCGCTGCCCGCCGGGTAGCTCAGGCCACTGAGATTGTAAAAGCTCATCGTGGAAGCCCCGGTCACGGTGGCGGGCGGCGCCGTCGTCGTCAGGAAAATCTGGCGTTCGATCGACACGTTCGCCACGGTCGCCGTCGTCGCACCGGGCAGCAGGCTGAATTGCGCGTTTGTGTTCGAGTCCCCGGGGATCTGTTCCGGCTCAATGGCCGAACTGTCGGGATTGGTCAACACGCGGCTGCTGACGTCGTTGCTGCTCACGCCGTTGACGATGTTCGTGAACCGGCTCTTGCTGACGACGATCCGCCACACCGGCGTCCCGTCGGGGGCGGTTCGCCCCACGTCCAGCACCATCCGGTGGTCGCGTTGTACGTGTACAAGTCGGTCGGGGCGCTTTGGTTGGTCGGCGACCGCGTGCAGTACAACTCGATGAACAACGAGCCTTGCGGCACCCGCACCTGGTCCATGTCCGGATTGGCCGGCGTGTACGGGGTTGTCGTGCCGTTGCCCGTGGAAGTCTCGCGTGCCGCCATGGACGGGGTGGCAAACTTGGTGTCGCCCACGCCGCGGTTGTGGAAGGCCGCCGCCTCGGTCAGCAGCAACTCCGGCGGCTTGCAGCCCCAAACCACCCCGAACTTCGTCGAGTCCACGTTGGTGATGTCGTCGTCCGACTGCCAACCGGCGGCCGTAAGCGGATTCAGGTCGTACTTGAACGGCACCATGATCGAGTCGTTCGTCTGGAAGCACACGGCGTTGATCGCCCATTGGGCAAGCCGCCGCGTGTCCAACGCGGTCTGGTTGCCGCTCTCGTTCGTGCTGGTCACGGGCAGGACATGGGCGCTAGTGCTGTTGTCTCGCAGCAACATCGCGAGCACGAAGAGATACCGCGCCAGCCGCTGCCGGGCCTGAATCTGTATAAGCCAAGTCGAAGTGGAATTGTTGAAGTTCGCGCCGTTGGGGTCGTAGCTGAAAGTGGCTGGACTCGCGCTCGAGCTCAGACTGGTCGTGCCCGACGACGTGGCAAACTGCGAAAAGCTCGCTTGCCACGTCCCATTCGACATTCCCGTCGTCGTGGGCGGCAACAACACTCCCAACGGGCGGTTGAGGTTCAGCTTCAACCCGGCGAGCATTTCCGGCGCGACCAGGCTGCCCCACTGGCTCTGCGGGATCTGCGCGGCGATCAGCAGGTCGGTGATGTGCCGCGGATAATAGCCCAAGGTGGTGCGCAGCGCCTTCGGCACCGCCACCGCCGGGCAAGGATTGTCCCAGGATTCCGCGGTGATCCGGTCCCGCTTATTTTGGAGGACCGACGGTGTAGTGCCGGTGCCACCGGTCAGGAGAAAGAGCCGGCTGGGCAAGCCGGTCGAATCGCGATCGAACGCCCGCAACAGCCGCTCCAGCTCGGCCACCCCGAAGGCGTCGTCCGGCGGGCTCGTTCCGTTCGACGACGTAAGGGACAGCCCGCGGGCCGCGTTGCGCGATAGGTCCATGTCGTACGGACTGTTGGTTATCTGCGCGCCGATGTTGAGAAACAGGGGGCGGCCGGCCCCATCCAGCCCGATGGCCGCGTAACCCCTCGCGTCGGGCGGCGAGCCGTAGGCGTCGGCCTGCTGTCCCGTAAAGGTCTGGCCCCAGTAATTGCCCGAAAAGTCATACCACTTGTTATAGGCCAGCGGTGAAATCTGGCCGGCGATGCCGGGGTCGGGCGTGCCGCCCAATTCGGCGTAACGCCCCGGAATGCTCTGAATGGTTGACCCGGAAAGCAAGTTGTTGTAGAGCGTGTAATTGAAAGTGCCCGTGGATGGATCCTGGAAGAGCGGCAGCAAGTTGATCTCGCCCGGTCCATACCCGATGCCCCGCGGGAAAACAATAGTCCCAGTCGCAGGCCCGGCGAACTTGCTGGATGAGGTGGATGTGGATAATTCGTCGGTCGGCCCCGGCGTCGTAATCACAGTAAATCCGCCGCCGGGTAGCTGCGGCGCCGACAGGTTCGTCGTGCTTTGCGTGGCCTGTCCATTATTCCCGTGGGCGTTCAGGTTCAGCCGGCCGTCGAGGTCCACGCAGAGGATGGCGAACAGCGGCTTGTAGAGCCGCCCGTATTTGTCCGCCCGCACCGGCAGGCCCAAATCGACCCACACGCTGTCCGGGACGCCGCTGCCGGTGTTGTCCACGTCCCATTGGCTGCCGTTCTGGGTGAAGCCGTCCCAGGTGGGACTGAAGTAGGGATTGCTGCCGGTAAAATTCGGGTGGTCGTTCGCGTCTTGAATGGGCCGCAGCATGATGTTGCGGTTAGGCGTGCCCCCCGCCGATTGGACCAGTGCCGAGCGGTGCATCGAGGGGATGGGCGTGTACATGACGCCGTTCTGCATCAACTGGGCCGCCAGCAGCATGTGTCCGTAATCCGGCGCGGTATAGTCGCTGTTGGCCCCGCATGGTGGATTATAGACTCCATTGGCGTCCTTGGTGCCGTAGCTCGACAAGGGTGAGCCGGGCTTCAAGTAGCAGTTATCCGTGCCGCCCGATGCCGTGTAGCCCAACCCGGCGCCGCTGAAGGGCGCGCCGTTGATCAGGAAGAGGTCGTTTGCCTGCGGCTGCGCGCCGTTGTCCAGCGCCGCCATCTGGTACTGGCCGCTGGTCGGATTGACGCCGACGAGGATGCTGCTTTGGCCGGCGGCCGGACTTTGTGTCGCGCCTCCCGCCGGTTGGCCCAGATCGGTGATGACGCATCCGCCCACGCAGCGGACGGTGGTGTTACTGGCGGTCAAGTTGCCGGCGCTTGTGCTCAACGCGAGTTCGAGCAACTGTCCGTTGCATAGTGGACTGACGCCGTTGATCGTCCCGCTGATGGTCGTGTTGCCGTACATGGTTTCCAGGAGGCTATGCGGGCCCATGACCGAGCCGGGGTTGTTCGAGCCCCGGACGATCTGACGCAGGGCCTCGTCCAGCGTCCGTTGGGGCGGATCGGCGGCCTGGTCGATCAGTCGGGCGGCGTAGGAACTCCGCTTCTCCTGCGTGCACAACACCACCAGCGCGACCGCCACCAGGCCGAACATGGCCAACAGCCCGAGGATCACCAGCAGCAACGCGCCACGGCGCGATTGGGAATTCTTGACGATCATGGTAGATAACCTCGCTTCAAATTTGTCCTCTTGCCCAGGCCCGGTCGTAAGGGGGAAGGCGAGCCGGAGGCGTAAGCCTCCGGATGGCCTTTCGCTGCCGCGTTCCTATCCGGAGGCTCACGCCTCCGGCTCATTTTCCGCCCTCCGCCTTCCGCCTTACCACAAAAGGTCCCTGTCCACCTGGACCGGCTCGGTGTACACGCCGATGACGCTCTTCCCGATCGACACGGCGGCCGTCGGCGGGGTGTTGATCCAGTCGCTGCAATCGGGACCGCTAAGACCCAAATATTGCGTGGGCGGGCTGCTGCCGTTATTGGCCACCGACACCACGCGGAACCAACGGCAGACCGCCGGATTGCCGCCGATCAGGGCGATCCAGTCGTTTTCCTTGACGTTGAACGGCACGGCGTTGCCGTTCGAGTCTTGCTGGCTGAAATTGGAAACGGTCACGTATCCGCAGGTCGGGTCGTTGTTGAGGCTCACCGTGGTCGCCGTGTTCTCGCCGGTGTTGGTCGTCAGATCGCGCCGGTAGCAGACCACGATCGAGACCATGTAGTTTTTCAGCGGGGGATTTCCCGTGGCGTCCTTGGTGATGTTCATGCTCACTTCGGCCGGCGACGGCGTGACCGTGAAAAACCAGGAATAATTGCCGTCGTGCGTCAACTGATTGGTGGTGGAATCGACCACGCCGACGGGCCGGCCCGGACCGCTGGGCGGGGCGAACGTCAGATCGTCCTGCATACTGAAGAACTGCTGGGCCTGGGCGTCGGTCATCCCCTTGAGCGTGATCCGCGAAATCGAGGAGGTGCCGAAGCTGCCCTGGTTGGGCAGTTTGCTTGTTGACATGAATGCCAGTGGGTCCACGAGGAACGACGCCCCGCTGCTGTCCGCGGTCGTGGTGGACCAGTTTTTCGAGTCCAACATGCGGCACGTCTTGACGGTGTAGAGTCCGGCGCGGCCGCAGGCCCCGGCCCGGTCCGCCTTGCCCGTCTCCGCAATCGCCAGCCGGCCCACCGGCAGCAGCGCCGCCACACCGATCAGCCCGATCGACAGCACGAAGACCGAGATGAGGACCTCGATGAGGCTCAGGCCCTTGCGAAGGCGGAAGGATGAAGGTGAGCCGGAGGCGGAAGGTGAGCCGGAGGCGTAAGCCTCCGGATGGCCTATCGCTGCTGCGTTCCTATCCGGAGGCTCACGCCTCCGGCTCATTTTCCGCCTTCCGCCTTCATCCTTATTCATCTTACCGTCCTTCCAAGAGTTGGGCGTTGCGGGCCATGCCGCGGCTGTCCGTCAGGCTCTGGGGCGTCGAATTCGTCGTGCTGCCCACCGGCGCGACCGTCACCAGGCCGTTCTGCGGACTGATGACCACCCACAGACTCTCCACGTCCTGATAATTGTATTGCACGGGCGCGACGCCAAATCCGCGGGCCAGGCCCACCTTGCCGACCAGCAGGAAGATCGGCGTGCTGACCGGGCCCAAGAAGTTGGTGCCGTTCTGATAGACGCTCTGGATGGCCCCCGAGGGCGAAAACATGATGTAAATCGGGCTGTTGCCCGTGCTGTCCGAGGTGCTAAAGTTGGCCGCGTCGGTCCCCGACGATCCCACGTCGATGACCGCGCCGGCGGGCAGTTGCAGCGGCGACGCGACTGCCTTGGTATGGGCCCCGCTATTGTTGTACGGCTGGCGATAGATGCGGAACGGCACCCCGGGTCCCGTCCATTGTGTGGTCGTCGCCGGCCAGGGCGCGATCTGGCCCTGCGTCTGGTCCTGCTGGGAAAACGCAACCGTCAAACTCTGGCCGCTGACGCCGTTGATCGCGTACCACGGGCCTTCGTAATTGAACTGGACCACGTCGCCCTGGTGGACCAATGTGGACAAGTTCGTTGCGCCCGACAACGTCGCTGTGTACGTGCCGCCGCTTCTGGTCACGGTGGCCGAGGCTGCGATACTGTCGCCGGCATAGGGGGCCGGCACTTCGGCCTGCTGAAGCGTCATCACGCACTGCGGGATGCCGGGGGTCAGCGTCAGCACGACGCCGCAAGGCCGCCGGTTCGCCAAGGCCGTGCTCCGCGCCGAGCCGAGGTAGACACTGACCGCCCGGGCCGTCTCGCGGTTCCGCCGCAAGTCTTTCGCCACTTGCATCTGCCGGGCGGCTAGCGCCATCATGATCAGGATTATGGTGACCACCAGCAGCAGTTCGATCAGCGTGACGCCGGAGCGAAGGCGGACGGCGGAAGGCGGAAGGGGGAAGGAAGCGCCAGGAGACAAAGAGGTCCGCGCAAGCGCGTCCTTCAGCCGGATACGCCCTGACTGGCCTTCCGCCTTCCGCCTTCCGCCTTCCGCCTTGGTCATGTTATTCTCTGTTCGATATGGTGGTTGTGGATCGGGATCGCGCTGGTCGTTTTCACGGTGCTGGCGGCGTTGTTGTTGCCGTCAAACGGCGTCACCGTCGGAAGGGTGGTGCCGGGCAAAACGCCGTAGTCGTACGTGCTCTTGCCGAGCACCGTCATCGTATGCCCGGCCGAGGAGACAATCAGCGGAATGCACTGGAAAGCGCCGACGTCAAAGTCGAGCGGATCGAACGGGTCATGGTCGGTCATGGGATTGCCCGATTGGATGTCGGATATCGGGATGCCGGTACTGGGCGTTCCGGTTCCGCTCGCTCCGGGAGGCGGCACCCTGGGACCGCAGCCGACCGGCCAACGGATCCAGGCGATTGGGCGCTGCCAACCGTCGATGAAATACCCGAGCTTGTCGGTATCGACGGTGAACTCGTTCTCCTGGAATTGTTCCCGCGCCTCGGCATTGCCCGTCATCACGGTCAAGAAGAGGCACTTCGCGCTGATGATGGCGTTCTTGTTGGTCGAGTTGTTCGGGCTGCCGACGCTGCTGCCGGTGATGCTTTTGTATAAGGCATTCAGCCCCGGTGTGGGCACGTTAACGCCGCTGAAACAGTTCTGTGTGGCTTGCGACCAACCTGTGGTTATGTCCGCCGAGCAATCGGGCATCTCCATCCGCATCAGGTCGCGGATCATGTACAGGCGGGCCGTCGCCGCGGCAGAGGGTGACAAGCTCATCGTGTTGAACGGCACCCGCCGCGTCTTGTAAGACTCGATCTTCATCTCGATGAACTGGTCGATCTTGGCGATGGTGGCCTTGGTGCGGGCCTCGCGGGCCAACTGGTTCACGCTACTCAGTCCGCGCATCACCGACGCCGCCAAAATCGAGATGATCACGACCACGACCAACAACTCGATCAGGGTCACGCCCAAACGAAGGCGGAAGGCGGAAGGCGGAAGGGGGAAGGTGAGCCGGAGGCGTAAGCCTCCGGATAATACGGCGGAAGGCGGCGAGGCGCCGGGTTTGCCCCGGCGGGTTAGCGGCGCCACCCGACGGCGACAACACAGGCGTGCGTTCGCCGCATCGCGCGGTTCCGCCGCCCGCCTATCCCCGGGCTCACGCCCGGGGCTCACTTCCGCCTTTCTTTTTGTCGCCATGATCTCTCTCCTCCCCTGGCCCCAGGCCCCTTCAGTTCGTTTCCGTTGGGGCAGGTCGGAAATTTGCAGTGGTTCTCCGCAACAAAAACTAAGGCACGTCGTCTGACAGCGTGCTCCCCTTGGTGAAGTTCGTGATGTCGTCCGATTGATACTGGCCGTAAGGGCCATTCGGATATTGGTTGTTGGCGCTGGGGTCATACTGACCGTCGAGGCCGGGGCAGAGGATCTGGAACATCGTCGGGTTGACCGGGGTGTTGTTGTTCCGGGTGTCCACATAGGGTTGCACCGTGGCTGACTTGCTGGCGCCGGCAATGGTATAGGTCACGCTGGGCAGGGGGTTCGCCCCCGACGCTGGATACGTGTTGTTGCTTCCGGCGGCGAAATAGAGGTACGGGGCGCCGTTGAGCGTCCCACCGCTGGTATTGAGCTTGCTGATTCCGTTGTCCGGGTAATACATCATGTTCGTCTTGTCCAGGCGGCCGGCGTCGATATTGTTGAAGAACGGTCCGATGCGGGCGGTGTTGTTGTCGAAGGGATCCGCCGGGTTGGCGCTGAAGCCGTTGCCCCCGGGCCCCGTCAGCCAGATAACCAACGCCGTGGAAGGACTGAGGCTTAGCTTGGAGTACTCCGTCGGCGGCCAGGGCCCGGTATAGCGCGGGAAGGCGGTCGCCAAGAATTGCTTGACCGTGGTGGAATTCGTGCCGTCGGAGCCGTCGGGCGGAAACATGCCAAACCTCTCCTTGAACGCAACCAGCGCGTCCTGCATCAGCATGACCTCCGATTTCATGCGGGCATTCACGACCGTCCTCCGCACCCTGCCGCCGGCCACGGAAATCAGCGCGGCCAGCACCCCGATGATCGTAATGACCACCAAAAGCTCGACCAGCGTGAAGCCGCGGACCGAGCAAACATAAGAGATTCGGCCGCCAGGCACAGCCTGGTCGCGCGGATTGGAAACGGGGCACTCCAACTTTCTGTTCATGGCTGGCTCCTTCGCTGCCAAAAGGGCGGGCACCGGCCCGTCAACCACCACTGAGTTTGTTAATAAGGGCAATGAGCGGCAGGAAGAGGGCAATGACGATGAACCCCACCATGCCGCCCAAACAAATAATCAACAACGGTTCCATCAGGCTCATCAGGCTTTCGGTCAACACGGCGACTTCGTCGTCGTAGTTGTCGGCGACCTTGTAGAGCATCGTGTCCAATTCACCCGTCTCCTCGCCCACGTCCACCATGTTGACGACCATGTCGTCCAGCACGCGGGCATTCATGCGGGTCATGTAGAGCAACAGCCCGATCACCGGCGGGAAAAAGAACCAGAAGAACGCGGCCATCGGATGAAACCAAAGCTTGGAGTGCTCCTTCATCGGCTTGGCGATCGATTCGCCTTCGCGGATGGCTTCGTAGATCTTCTGGTAGATGTGCTCGAAGACGGCGTTGCCCGACGTGTCACGCGTGATGTGCAAGGCCTCCAGGATGGGCACGCCGCTGGCCACCAGGGTGCCCAGGGTGCGGACGCTTCGGGCGATGGAGTTCTTCTCGACCAACTGGCCGAAGATGGGTATCTTCAACGCGAACATGTCCCAGCCCATCCGCCCCGCACTGAACTTCCGCAAGAGCTTGATGAAGATCCAAATGCCTATCGGAATCGACGGAATGAGGAACCACCAGTGGCCCACCCACTTGGAAGTGCTGATCAGCAGTTCGGTCATCGCCGGCAACTGGGTCTTGAAATCCTCGAAGATCTTCACGAACTGGGGAACGATCTTCAACATGATGAAGATGAGGATGCCGACGGCGAACGTGACGACCGCGATCGGGTAGACCAAGGCGCCCTTGACCTTGCGGCGCAGGGCCTGGTCGCGCTCCTGGAACTCGGCCAAGCGCTTGAGAATGACTTCCAACGCGCCGCCGGCCTCGCCCGCCTTGATCATGTTCACGTACAAGCGGCTGAACGCCTTGGGCGATTTGCCCATCGCCTCGGAAAGCGTGGACCCCCCCTCGATCTCGTCGCAAACGTCGATCAGGCAGTTCTTCAGCGCCCCGGGCTTGCACTGCTGCTCCAGGATCTTCAAGCTGCGAAGGATGGGCAACCCGGCGTCCTGAAGAATGGAAAGCTGACGGGTGAAGGTGGTCAGCGCCTTCATCTTCACGCCGCCGATGGCAAATGTCTTGCCCTTCTTCTTGATGGCCTTCTTCTCGGCCGCCGTCTTCCGGCCCTTCTTGACGGTGATCTTCGTGACGAAGTATCCCATCTGCCGGATCGTCGCCTGGGCTTCCTCCTGGCTCGGGGCCTCGATGACGTCCTTGAACTCTTGACCGGTTTGGTCCATCGCCTCGAATTGAAATGTCGGCATGACTGAACTCCTTGCGAGGGCCACAGGCGGTTGATCCGCCGCGGCAGCCCCAAGCACCTAATCCCTAAATCCCTAAATCCCCAATCCCTAAATCCCTAAATCCCCAAATCCCTAAATCCCCTTCCTTCCTACCCTTCATGCACCGTTTCCCGAATCACTTCCTCAATCGCCGTGACCCCGGCGTAGACCTTTTCCAGGCCGGCGGCCCGCAGCGGCCTCATGCCCGTCTGCAACGCCACGTCGCGGAGCTTCTCCGTCGAGGCGCCGCGGTTGATCAACTCCCGCAAACGGTCGTTGATGATCATCAATTCGTACAGGCCGATGCGGCCTTTGTAGCCCGTGTTGTTGCACGCCGCACAGCCCCGCCCGCGAAAGAACTTCTTGTCCAGCACGTCGTCCGGCGTGAGGTCCAGTTGCGCGAGCGTTTCCGTGCTGGGGATAGTCTGCTCGCGGCACTCCTTGCAGATTCGGCGGACCAGCCGCTGCGCCAGGACCGCTTCCAGCGTGGCGGTGATGAGGAACGGCGGCACGCCCATGTCGCGCAACCGCGTGACCGTGCTGGGCGCGTCGTTCGTGTGCAGCGTGCTGAAGACCATGTGCCCGGTCAACGACGCCTGCACCGCGATTTCCGCCGTTTCCAGGTCGCGGATCTCGCCCACCAGGATCTTGTCCGGGTCCTGGCGAAGGATCGAACGCAGGCAGTGGGCAAACGTGTTGCCGATGCCCGGATCGATGGGAATCTGCACGATGCCGTCGATCTCGTACTCCACCGGGTCCTCGGTGGTAATCAGCTTGTCGGTGATCACGTTGAGTTCGTTGAGGGCGCCGTAGAGCGTCGTGGTCTTGCCGGAGCCGGTGGGCCCGGTCACCAGCACGATGCCGTTGGGCTTGCGGATGATCTCGCGGAAGACATCGAGGATTTCCTTGTCCATGCCCACGGCGTTCAAATCGAGCATGACCACGGAACGGTCCAACACCCGCATGACCACGCTCTCGCCGAACATGGTGGGCAGCACGCTGACGCGGAGGTCGACGGGATGGCCGCCCACCGTGAGGCGGATGCGCCCGTCCTGCGGCAGCCGCCGCTCGGCGATGTCCAGGTCGGCCATGACCTTCACGCGCGTGGTGATGGCGAAGGCCAGGTGCCGCGGCGGCGGAACCATCTCGTACAACACGCCGTCGGCCCGAATCCGAATCTTGAACTCGTTCTCGAAAGGCTCGAAGTGCAAGTCGCTCGCGCGGTCCTTGATCCCCAGCAACAGCACCATGTTCAACAGCTTGCGGACCGGGGCGCTGTCGGCCAACGCCTCGACGCTCGTCAGGTCCATCGAGCCGCCCTTCTCGATCGCCTTGACCGCGGCGGCCAGCGCGGCGTCCTGCTCCATGTCGGCGATCAACGTCTCCACGCTCTCGCCCCCCACGGCGTAGTACCGCTCCAACGCCCGCAATACCTCCTTCTCCGTCGCCACCGCGGGGCGGATGTCGTAGCCGAGAAAACTCCGCAACTCGTCCAGGATCGACAACTTCTGCGGATCGCACATCGCGATGGTCAGCACGTCGTCCTTGAAACTCACCGGGACGATGCGGTACAGTTGCGCCATCGGCTCGGTGATATGGCCCAGCACGTCGGGCGTAATCACCATGTCGCTGAGACTGACCACCGGCATGCCCATCTGCTCGCCCAACGCCTGGGCCAACTGCTCGTCCGTAATCAGGCCCATGCTCATGGCGATCTGCCCGATCATTTCGCCGGGCCGCTGCTGCTGCTCCTCCAGCAACATCTCCAATTGCTCGTCGCTGAGGAACCCCAAGTCCACCAGAATTTGGCCGATCCGCCGAATCGCCATCATGTTTCTCCTGCCGGTCGCTCCGCAGGCTGCGGAGCGTCAGACGTTTTTGTCGCCGTTGTCGAAGATGCCGCTCTCCGCCTTGGCCATGCGCGCCGTCAAGTCGTCGGCGTCGTTGGCCTTGAAAAGGGCCTCCTTCTTCTCCACGAGCCCCTGCCGCCACAGTTTGAATAAATTGTCGTCGAGCAACTGCATGCCCTGCTTCTGCCCGATCTGAATCTGCGAGGTGATCCGGAACGTCTTGTTCTCGCGGATCAGGTTGGCGATGCCGGAGGTCACCACGAGCATTTCGTAGGCCGCGATCCGCCCGCCGCCAATCTTCGGCAAAAGCGCCTGCGAAAGAATGCCGATGACCGACGCCGACAACTGGGTGCGAATCTGCTCCTGCTGATTGGTGGGAAAGACGTCGATGATGCGGTTGACCGTCCCCTGGGCCCCGGTGGTGTGCAAGGTTGCGAAGACGATGTGCCCGGTCTCGGCCGCCGTGATCGCCGCCTCGATCGTCGCCAAATCGCGCATTTCCCCCACCATGATCACGTCGGGGTCCATCCGCAAAGCCCGCCGAATCCCCTCCGAAAAGCTGGGCACGTCCACGCCGATCTCCCGCTGGTTGATCGTCGCCTTCTTGTGCGTGTGGTAAAACTCGATCGGGTCCTCGATCGTGATGATGTGGTGATCCACGTTGTCGTTGAGGTAATCGACCATCGCCGCCAGCGTGGTCGTCTTGCCCGAACCGGTCGGCCCAGTGACCAGAACCAACCCCCTCGGACGCAGGATAAGATCCTTCAGCACGGGAGGGGTTCCCAGGTCGGTGAAGTTCAGCAACTTCACGGGGATCTGCCGCAGGACCATGGCCACGTGGCCCCGCTGCTTGAAGATCGACACGCGGAATCGAGCCATGTCGCCGAAGGCAAATCCGAAGTCGGCGCCGCCCACCTCCTGCAACTCCTGCTGGCACCGCTCCGGCGCGATGCTCTTCATCAGGGCGACCGTGTCCTCGGGCTCCAAGACCTTCGTTTCCAATTTCCTCATGCGGCCGTCAATCCGCAGCACCGGGGGTTGGCCCACGGTGATGTGCAGGTCGCTGGCCTTGCGCTTGACGACCGTTTGCAGAAGTTTATCGATGAGGAATGTTCCCATGATCCGCCCTTCAGGCAGTCGAGGCCGCGACCGGGAATCCGGCAAAGAAGCCCCTTCCGCTCCTTGTTCCGTCCTTTTCAGCCCCTGAAGAGAACCATGCCCGTAATCATTATCCAGCGTTTTGCGAAATTCGCAAAAAAACCGGTAAAATGGCCCGCCGGCATCCCAAGTTGGTAAGCGATCCTCTTCGGAACAGCGTTTCTTTCGATGGCGCCGGCAAGGGCTCCAAGCCCTTGACCGCCAGTTCCTCGTCCCTGTGATGATTCGATCTTATCCGGTGGCTCACGCCACCGGCTCATGGTACCGGCTCATGCCGCCGGCTCATGTTTCCCTATTCCGCCTCGCTTCGCTTGGCGGTGCGGAACACCTCTTCAAGCGTGGTTGTGCCGCGGAGCACCTTGTCAATGCCGTCCCAATAGAGCGTTCGCATCCCTTCCATAATGGCGGCACGGCGGATTTGGTCGGTCGGGGCTTCATTAAAGGTCAACTCGCGGACCTTCGACGACATGAGCATCAACTCGAAGATGCCCAACCGCCCACGAAAACCGCTCCCTTGGCAGTTGCCGCATCCGCGTCCCTTGGAGAAATTGGCCTTTGCCATCATTTCGGGTGTAATGCCTGCTGAATCTAGGGCTGCGTCGCTTGGCATATACGGCTGTTTACATTTTTGGCACACGACGCGGACCAAGCGTTGGGCCATGATGGCGACGACGGTGCTGGCGACGAGGTAGGAGGGGACTCCCATGTCGATCAAACGTGTAATGGCACTGGGCGCATCGTTCGTATGTAATGTACTGAATACCAAGTGTCCAGTAAGAGATGCTTGAATTCCCATCTGGGCCGTCTCCAGATCGCGCATCTCCCCAACAAGAATCACATTCGGCGCCTGTCGCAACATCGCCCGAATCACCCGCGCAAAATCCAGCCCAATCTCGTGCCGAACCTCCACCTGGTTCACCCCCGCCAGGTAATACTCCACCGGGTCCTCGGCCGTAATAATCTTCCTATCCGGAGTATTCAATTCATTCAGCGCGGCATACAACGACGTGGTTTTTCCCGACCCTGTCGGACCCGTGACCAGGATGATCCCGTTCGGGCGCAGGATCAAGCTCCTCAGCTTCTGGTAGTCCTCCTCGGCGAAGCCCAACTGTCGCAGCCCCACCTTGATGCTGTCCTTGTCGAGGATCCGCATGACCACCGACTGGCCGTGAGACGTTGGGATGACGCTGACGCGGAGGTCCAATTCCTTTTCGCCGACCGTGATCTTGATCCGGCCGTCCTGGGTGCGACGGCGTTCGGCAATGTCCAGCCTCGACAGAATCTTGACGCGCGAGAGGATGGCCCCAAGCAACCTTCGCGGGGGGCTGTCCCGCTCGATCAACAGACCGTCGATCCGATACCGCACGCGGATGCGATCCTCGAAGGGCTCGATATGGATGTCCGAGGCGCGGAGTTGAACGGCCTCAGTAATGATGAGCTGGACCAGTCGCACGATGGGGGCGCTGGTCTCGTCGACGTCTTCGTCGCGGCCTTCGCCCCCCTCGACCGTCTCGGTAAAGTCGATCGCCGTGTCCGTGAATTCCTGCAGCATCGAGTCGGCGCTTTCGCCGACGGTCTGCCCGTAGTAGCGATTGATCGCCTCGAGGATGGCTTCCCGGGGGGCCAAGGCGATATCGATGTGGCGGTTGAGGATGAACCGCAGCTTCTCCAGGGTGTCGATTTCCAGCGGATCGCTGACGATGATCGTCAACCGGCCATCCCCCTCCGCCAGGGGGATTACCGCGTTCTCCCGGACCACGGACTCCGGAACCAGCTCGATCACCGAGGCCGGGATCGACACCTCGTTGAGGTTGACGTAGTCCAGGCCGTGCTGTTCCGCCATCGCCCGCATCACCTCTTCGCCGGTGGCGTATCCCAGCCGGACCAAGGCGTCGGGCAGCTTGATCCCCGATTCCTTGGACATCTGTCTGGCTTCGGCCAACTGGTCAGGACTGATGACCTTTTGGCGAATGAGGATTTCGGTGTAATCGCCCTTTTGTCTTGCGGCCATGCACGGCTCCACGTTGCGCGCCCAAGATGGTCTTCCCCAATACCCTAAGCTAACGACAGCGACAGCTCTTGTCAACCAAAATAGCCCAAAAAACGGTCGCGGACGCGGGAAACCCGGGCTCCGGTCCCAAGCGGTTGGCCGGTTGCTTGTGTCCCCCACGGGCGGCTGCTATTATAAAACGGTCGTGCAAAAGTTCATTCCACAGCGGCAGGGAACCTCTCGAACCGCCAGCGCACGTGCGGAGTTGGGTTCGGGGTTCCGACACTCAGGAGGCATTCCCATGTTGACTCCTTCCATGAAGCATCTTTGGCGGTGGCACCGGGCGGCGGCAGCGTGTGCGGTCCTGGCGATGGCCGAGTTGGCCGCCGGGCCGGTGACCGCGGCCGAGACGGCCAAGCTCCCCGCCTCGTTGGAACTGGTTCCGGAGAACGCCGCCTTCTATTCCTCGATGCTCCGCAATCGCGAGCAGTTCGAGGCGATCACCAATAGCCATGCATGGGCGAAACTGAAAGCGATGCCCGTCGTGCAAATGGGCATGGCCCTCTACAACATGCAGGCGGCCACTCATCCCGACAGCCCTCCCGGCCGCTTGCAGACGGCCCTTCAGGACCCGGAAGTCCAAAAGGACCTGTCGCTGTTGGGCGACCTGGTCTCCGACGAGGTCTTCATCTACGGCGACAAGAGCATGGTCGATTTCGTGGACCTGGCGCAGCGGCTGGTGGGGGCCATGCGTTACGGCCCGATCATGTTGCAACTCAGCGGCAAGGGCCACCATGTTCCGCCCAACAAAATTCAGTCGATGGTGTTTCTGTCGGCGCTGGCCGAGAACGCGCAACTGCTGAAGGCGCCCGACATGGTGCTGGGCTTCAAGGTCCATGACGCCGCGGAGGTCAAGCAGGGGTTGAAGCGGCTGGAAAAGCAGGCCAACACCCTGCTTGAAGAAAACCCGACGCTGAAGGGACGGCTGACGAAGACCGCGGTGGGCGGCACGCAGTACCTGACGTTCTCGCTGGACGGCAACATGCTCCCGTGGGACGAGGCGTCGCTGGACAGGTTCAGGGAGATCGAGGCCACCAAGGGGGACGTCGACAAGGTCGTCGCGCGGCTGAAGCAAATGACGCTGGTCATTGCCGTCGGCCTGCGGGGCGATTACCTGCTGGTGTCGATCGGCTCGTCAACCGACGTGCTGGCGCGGCTGGGCCAGGGAAAGCATCTGGCCGAGCGGCCGGAATTGACCCCGCTGCAAAAGTTCGCCGACAAGCGGCTGACCGGCGTCGACTATTTGAGCAAGGCCATGAGCGTGCGGATCGCCAGCAACAAGGAGAACATCGACGAACTGTTGAAGACGGCCGACGCCTTGCTGCCGCTGGCCAAGCTGCCCGCCGGGGAGCAGGAGCAGATTCGCAAGGACGCCGCCGAGCTGGCCGCCGACCTCAAGCAGGTGATCCCCGAACCCGGGGCCATGCTGGGCCTGGGCTTCCTCACCGATCGCGGCATCGAAACCTATCAATATACCTGGGGCGAGCAATGGATGCTGGACGGCTCCAAGCCGCTCAGTCTTTTGCAGCACGTCGGCGGCAATCCGGCCATTGCGGCCGTCAATCGCGGCAAGGTCTCGGTGGCGAACTACGACCGGTTCGTGAAGTGGGTGGGCGTGGGATATCGCTACTTCGAGAAATACGCCGTGCCGCAGATGCAGGAAAAAGAGCGGGGACAGTACCGGAAGGCCATGATCTCGCTCCTGCCGCTGTTCGGGCGGTTGAATCAAACCACCCGCGATAAGCTCCTGCCCGCCCTGGCCGACGGCCAGATCGGACTGGTGATCGACACGAAGCTCAAGAGCAAGCAATTCTTTCAAGGGATGCCGGCCGCGGCCGACCCGCTGCCGATGGTGGAGCCGGCGTTGATCTTCGGCGTCAGCGACGCGGAGTTGCTCCGCCAGGCATGCGCCGAGTACAAGGACATTTTCAACGCCATGATCGACATGGTGCGGAAGATCGAGGGGAGCGAACGTCCCGCCCGATTTCCGCATTCCCGACGCCGTCGTCCGCGTCAGCAAAAAGAACGGCTACAAGCTCTTCACCTATCCGCTGCCGGAAAAGTGGGGCGTGGACAAGCAGATTCTTCCCAACGCGGGCCTGTCCGACAAGGTGGCGGTCCTGACCCTTTCGCGGGACCATAGCCGGCGGTTGCTGGCCGAAAAGCCGCCGACCGTGGCAGGCCAGTCCATCCCGACCGACCGGCCCTTGGCCGCCGCGGCCGTGATCGACGTGGCCGCGCTGGTCAACCTCGTGAGCCCCTGGATCGATTTCGGCGTGCATACGGCCGTCGAGAAGACCGGCGACGTTACCGCCGGCGGCCAGAGCCAGGCGGCCATGATCCTCGATCAGGTGCACACGGTCCTGGACGTGTTGAAAGTCGTCCGCAACGTCACCGTCCAGACCTACATGGAAGGCGACGCCCTGGTGAGCCATGCGGAGATCGAAATCCGCAACGTCGCCGAGTAGGGACCGGCAAAGGAATAACCGGGGGACTGTCCCGATTTCGGGCACCGTGCGAAGCATGGTCGGACGAAAATGGGACTGTCCCCTTGCTAATTGTGACCTGACCCTGGGGAGATCGCCATGTCCTGCGAACCGGCCGGCGCCATGCTGGCGCACAGCGTCTATTTCAGCCTGCACGACGCCTCGGACCAGGCCAAGGAGAAGTTGACGTCCGCCTGCAAGCAGTGCCTCGCCCATCATCCGGGCGTCGTCTTTTTCGCCGTGGGAACGCGGGCGGAAGACTTTGCGTGGTCGATCAGCGACCTGGGATTCGACGTGGCCCTGCACCTGGTCTTCCGCGGCAAGGCGGATCACGACCGTTACCAGGAGTCGCCGGAGCACGTGCGGTTCCTCGAGGAAAACGAGGCGAATTGGAAAGCCATCCGCGTCTTCGACGCCTACGTGCAACCGATCGCCGAGAAGTAGCAGAGGGTGTCCGGGGATTGAGCCAAAAAGACCGGCGTGTTGGCAACGTCGCCGCGAGAAAGTTCTCACGCAAAGGCGCTGAGGCGCAAAGCCGCAAAGGAAGAGGGGGTGATTGTAAATCGACGGCGAGTGGGGCAATCCGACCTTCCCCGTCTTCTTTTCCGTACCTTTGCGCCTTTGCGTCTTGCGCTTTGCGTGGAATCCTCATCCCCAACGACAATGTTTGCCCTGCAAGAAAACCACCCACGGCGCGGGCAAGCAACCCGTCGCAACCATCGGTTCAGAATGGAGGACCAGTTACGAGGCGGCCGAAGTGGCCGCAGACACCACGACCTCTTCGATCCAACTGGAAAGCACCCAGAGCGCGACTTCGCGGCACGGGTACTCCGAACAGACTTCCACGTGAATGCCATCGACGGCAAGAACCCTGCAAGGCACCGAATGCTTGCTGCGCATCACCGACCCGATGAACGGAGCCAGATTGACGCGCACATGGTCACCTACTCGATATTCCATGGCACTTCTCCCCCTGAGTCCTAATCCGGCGTCACAAACGCCGGTTTATCAGTTTTCGTGCCAGCACACAATCCCCCCGTTCGGAAAAAAGTCGCCGCGCGAGTGATTGGGCAAAGGAGGTAAAAGAGCATGAAGTCCTATACGGAGTATTTGACCCTCAACATTCCCAAGCGGAGGGGTTTTCTCAATCTGACCCGCCGAGTGGAGGAGGCCCTTGCCCACAGCGGAGTCCGCGAGGGGCTCTGCCTGGTCAATGCCATGCACATCACGGCCAGCGTCTTTATCAACGACGACGAATCGGGCCTGCACCATGACTTCGACGCCTGGCTCGAACAGCTCGCACCCTTCGATCCCTCGACCGATCGCTATCACCACAACCGCACGGGCGAAGACAATGCCGACGCGCATTTGAAGCGGCAAGTCATGGGCCGCGAGGTGGTCGTCGCCGTCACCGCGGGCAAGCTCGACTTCGGTCCTTGGGAGCAAATCTTCTACGGCGAATTCGACGGCCGACGCCCCAAACGCGTGCTGGTAAAAATCATCGGCGAGTAAGCGTTCTTGCTACCGGTGGACAAACCGCGGATGAACGCGGATACACGCGGACAAGAATGGATTCAATCAACTGCGTTCATCCGCGTTCATCTGCGGTTCCCTCTGTTTGTCTTCCGATGCCCATAGTTCACTCGAAAACCAATGTATGCACTGGCAAGGTCTGTGGCCTAGCGAGACTTTGACCGCGAAATATCGGGAAAAACCAGCATATCTGCTCAATGTGTTTCAATGGAAAAAACTCTATCAAGATCGGCATGTATCGGTTCCGATGAGCATTCCGTCAGGACCGAATCTTACTCTTGTATGAGGGGGGCTTTTGATGTCGATCGGGAAGCTGTTCTTGAAGATGGTC
This sequence comes from uncultured Planctomycetia bacterium, assembly GCA_963804825.1. Taxonomy (GTDB): domain Bacteria; phylum Planctomycetota; class Planctomycetia; order Pirellulales; family Thermoguttaceae; genus JBKQVT01. Next base: position 117,852 of record CAWDRV010000001.1, read on the forward strand.
GCGGGGATCGCCGTGGTGGTCCTCGCTTGGAATTCAAACGTTCTGGCCCAGGACGAGGAGAAGGGGCCGCCCCTGCCGTTCCACACGATTGAAGGTTACGGCGGCGGCGGCATCACGCCCATGGCCTACTTGGTCAACCCGGGCCAGGAAGACTGTTTCTGGGGAAAGCCCGCGGCCGGCCTGACCGTGCTCAACGCGGGCCAGAAGAACCTCGATGCCATTACGGCGACCGAGACGTTGTTTCAGCGGGTCGAGATCGGTTTCGCGGCCGATCGGCTCGGCCTGGGGACCTTGCCCTCCGATCTTGACGCGAATGGCAAGGACATCACGAACAGCAGCGTGTGGCTGTACAACTTCAACGTGCGGACGCTGTTGGTCAAGGAAGACACCTGCTTGGGCGGCCTTGCGCTGCCCGCCATCACCTTCGGCGTCCAGATCAAGGCCAACGACGGCATCGAGAGCATCGCCCACCAGTTGGCCGATCAGGGCGTTCACTTGCAGGATATTGGTTATTGCCGCAGCAACGGCGAGGACTTCACGCTGACGGCCACGAAGAATTTCGCCAAGCTCGTGGGGCGTCCGCTGTTCTTGACGGTTGGTATGCGCGAGAGCGAAGCCGCCCAGCTCGGATTCCTCGGCTTCGGCGACACGTATCGTGCGACGGTGGAAGCCAACGTCGTCTTGCTGCCCACCGATTGGCTCGTTCTCGGCTATGAATTCCGGCAGAAGAAGGACCCGTACGCCTTATTTGCGAACTCCCACGGCGGCTATCTCATCGGTCCGGAGGACAACTGGAACGCCTTCGATGCGAGCCTGATTGTCAACAAGCACACCACGCTGGTTGCCGGTTGGGGCCTGTTGGGCAACCTGGTCAATGCCAGGGCCGACAACGCCTGGTTCCTGCAATTCAAATACGAGTTTTAACCGACGGATCCACGACTCCGCTGCCCTCGCCTTGCTCCCGTGTTTACGGGAGCGAGGCCGAGGGCTTCCCTATTTCCTGGCTGGTTATGGGAGGCTGTCGCCTTGGCGTCCCGCAATTCCCGTGGCGCAGACAGGGCGCCCACGCCTGAAGAGTCACGTCGCCCAACTTCTGGCAACGCCGTCGGCGCCGCTACTCGTAGCATTGCACGCGCACGATCGACCGCTCCAAGCGATCCTTGACCTCCTCCCAGCCGAGCGAGTCACGGGTGGCCTTTTTCGTGGAAAGGGCAGCCGGCGGAGGAAGGTTCTTCTTCAGAAACGCTTGCAACGATGCCGTGGGAAGGACGAATCCGAAGCTGTCAACGTCGCGGCGGCCGCTGGAGCTTTTCTTGTAGACCATGCCCACAACCGCCCCGTGCGCATTGCAGAGCGGCCCGCCGATATTGCCGGGCTCGATACGGCAATCGGTTTCGATTTCCGGGTCCTTGTCGCCCGGGTTGGGCATGGTGCTGACGATGCCCCGCGTGATCCTCAACGACGCCTGGTCGCGTTTGCCCCCGGGACTGCTCCGGTCGGAAAATCCCAGGGCGCAGACATTTTCGCCCGCCATCACGTCGGAGGTCAGGATCGCCGGCCGCAGGACCACGCCGTGGGGGATGTCGGCCTGGAGCAGGGCCATCCCGCCGTGCGAGTCGGAAAGGATGAGCTTCGCCTGGACGGGCTTGTCGTAGTTCGGCAGCCGGACCATGATTCTCTTGGCGTGACCGATGACCTCGCGGGCGGTCATGATGTATCCGCCCTTGGCGACGCAGAACCCGGTGCCCATGTTGATGAGTCCGCTGGCCTTGTCGGCGAAATACTGATGCACGGCTTCGAGTTGTTCGCGACTCTCGCGGGGAGGATTGGTCGCAAGGGCGTCTTCACATTCCTTGACGGCCTCTTGGTATTGCTTCGTGGACTCCAGTATCCTGAGGACCATCACGAGCAATTGCAGCCCTACTTTATCGGTGGACGCCTTTTTTTTCTTCCACGTGTCGAATTCCGCGAGCGTTTTGGCGACGGCTTCCTTTTTCTCCTTCTGCCCGGTCTTCTTCAAGTCCTGCACAAATTTGAGGAGCCATCGGCGACATTCCCCCATCGTGACGGCCGCCGAACGTTTTTGCAACTCGGGGGGGAGCATGGCCATCCACTCGGCGATTTGCGGCTTGTAGAAGCGATCCAGGTCGTTGATTTCCAGCAGATCCAGCAGCTTTTCGATGGCTTTCTGCTGCTCCTCGCCGGACAGAATCTTGATGGTGACCATCGCCTTGTGGATCTTGTCGCCTGTAGCGCACCAACTCAAGAGCACCAGGCGGAAAGTCTTCACGTCGCGGAGGCTGAGGAAACGGTCGCCCAGGCCGCCCTCGTCGCCGCCCTCGTCGCCGCCCTCGTCGCCGCCTTCGTCGCCGCCCGCGTCGCCGCCCTCGCCCTTCTGAACGCCTTCAAGGATGCCGATGGGCTGCCCGTCCTTGTCCGTCAGCAGCAACGTGGGAAATTCCTTGATGAAGAATCGTTGGGCCAGGCGGCGGTTCTGCTCGGCGTCCTTCACGTTCTGCTTGGCATCCGCCGATTCGGGAAAGTCGACGTACACCAGTGCATAGTCCTTGTCGAGACTGTTGCGGAATTCCCGGTCGGAAAAGATGTCCTTCGCCAAATGCTTGCTGTCCTCGGAACCATCCGACTTGTCGAACAAAATCAGGATCGACTTATTCCCCTGCGACGCCAGCCGCTTGGCCTCGTCGAAGTCTTGCAGCCAGTCGCTATAGCCGCGGGGCAGCGGGGTCCAGGCCACCCTATACTCGTTTTGCTCCTGGTCGGCGACGGACATGCGGTTGAACTCCAACGGCTCAAAGCCCTTGCGTTCCAACCGGATCTTGTACGGCGTGGCCCGCACCGGCAGCGGCACCTTGACCGTGCCCGATTTCGGCACCTCGACGGGCTTGCCGTCCACGCTCACCGTGGCGTCCGCGCGTTCCGTTTCCATCCAGTCGAAGACCAAGGTCGTGGAATCCGGCGGCTTGGGGGCCTCTTCCTTGGGAGACTCCGTCTTGGACTGATCCGTCTTGGACCGATCCTTCTTGGACTGATCCTTCGCGACCTGTGTCGGCGCGGGCCAAAGGACCACGACCAAGATAATCGCCAAGGCCACGATCAGGCCGCCCCCGCCTAACCCGAGGCCGATCCACAAGCCGCGGTTGCCGGCCGCGGTGGACTTCTTTTTCGGGCGGGATTTCGGCGAGGAACGGCCCCGCGTCGAGTACGTCGGGGTCGAGTCGTCCAGGCCGGGAATGTCCAGGCCGCCCGGCGCGACGGGCTGGGCCGATTCGGCGCCGCGCCGCGGCAGCGGCGGCAACCGCGGCGCCGCGGGGACCGCGGCGGGCGGCTCCGGCTCGATTCTCGCCGCGGTCTTCAGCGGCTTGGACCCGGGCGCGGTCTTCTTCGGCGCGGCCGCGGCGGACGTTTTCGGCTCGGGAGCGGCCGTGACGACGATTGCGGCGGAACACTTGGGGCACTTGATCTTCCGGCCCGCAAACTGTTGGTCGACCTGGTAGGTCGCGCCGCACGATGAACAACGGCATGGTATCGGCATCATTCCACCTGTTCCCGTACTTGTTCCCGTGGTCCAAGCAAAGCGGGATGCTTGCGAATTACTGGTAGTTGAGCACGCATACGATGGACGGCTCCATCTGCTCCCTCAACTGTGGCCACTCGATCGGTTTGGCGGCCGGTTTTTTGGAGGCCAAGGGCGCCGACGCGGGAAGATTCTTCTTGAGGAAGGCGACGAGTTTTTCTCCAGGAATGGCGAATCCGAAGCTATCGCGATCGGCCAACGAGAAGCTCTTGGCGCGGATCATGCCGACGACGGCCCCGCGGTCGTTGAACAGCGGCCCGCCGCTGTTGCCCGGGTTGACGCGGCAATCGAGCTCGATTTCCGATTCCTTGTCGCCGGGGGCGGGCACTTTGCTGATGATGCCCGTCGTGATGGTCAGCGGGGACTTGGCGAAGTTTTCCCGCGGGTTGCCCGTGGCCGGGAATCCCATGACGCAGATCGCCTGTCCCGCCTTCGCTCCGGGGACCACCGGCACCGGCGCGATTTTGACTCCTTCGGGAATGTCGGCCTTCAACAGGGCGATGTCGGCTTCGACGTCCTCGGCGATCAGCTTGGCGGGGACGGGCTCGGCACGACCGGCCAGCCGGACCTTCAGCTTCTTGTGGTTGTGGATGACGTGATGGTTGGTCAGTAGGTAGCCGCCCTCGGCGATGAAGTAGCCGGTGCCGCGGCCGGTGAGGTGTTCGCCCTTGACGCCCTTGCCCATGTCGGCAAGATATTCTTTCATCTGCTCCAACGCCTGGCGCACCGTTTCATCGGGGGGATCGTAGGCGAGCCCCTCCTCGCACTTCTTGATGGCTTTCTGGGGTTGCCCGTTGTAGAACAGCAGGGCCGCCGCAATAAGATGCAAACGCGCCGCCACGTCCTTGTCGGGAAACGATCGGGTGGCCTTCCATTGGTCGAAGTCGGCAACCGTCTGCATCGCCGTTTCCACGCTGCCCCCGAATTGATGAATCCGCGTGAAGCGGGCGATCCATCGCTCGATCTCGGCGGGCGTGGCGGGGTGCTTGCGGTTGTGCATATCGGCGGGAAGCATGGCCACCCACCCGTCCACTTCCTGCTTGTAGTAGCGGTCCAACTCGCTGCCCGCCACCAGGTCCCACGCCTTGCAAATGGCCTCGTTCTTCTTTGCCGGGTCCGTCGCCGTCTGGATTTCCTTCGTCAAGGCTTCAATCTCGTCGCCGAAATGGCGCCACTCCTTGAGCAAGTCGAAAAAGCCCTTCAAACCGCGTTCCGGAAGATGGGTCTGGAGGATGCCGATCGGCTTGCCGTCCTGCCCGAACAGCATCACGACGGGATAATCCTTCACGTCGAACTGTTTGCCGAGGGCCTCGTTGCGATCCGGATTCTGGACATGGGCCCTCGCCTCCGACGTTTCCGGAAAATCGACGTACACCAGCACGTAATCCTTGTCGGCGGCCTTGAGAAATTCCTCCTGCGAGAAGATGACTCGCATGAACGGCTCGCTGTTCGGGGCCGAGTCCGAACTGTCGAAGAAGACCAAGACGCGCTTCTTCTCTGCTGCCGCCAGTTGCTTCGCCTTCTCGAAATCCTGCTCCCAGGCGTCAAAACTGCGGAACCACCTCACCGCGTACGGCGGCAACGTCTCCTCCGAAGTGGACAGCCTGGGGAACTCCAGCGTGCGGTATCCCTTGCGCGTGATGCGGATCTTGTGCGAGGCGGACTGAATCTCCAGCGGATACTCGACCGGGCCCGTCTTCGGCACCTCCTGGAAGTTGTCGTCGATGTAAACGGCGGCATCCACCCGCTCCGACTCCGGCCAATTCAAGACCAACTTCGCCGACGGCTTCGGCGGCTCGGCAGGCTGCGGAGCCGTCGCCGCGTGTTGCGCCCGTTGCTTGGAATCGGACTGCGTGGCAGCCGTCTTGTCCGACCCCGGCTTGTTCAAGATCGCAACCACGACGACGACCGCGGCGATCGCCAACGCGCCCGCGCCCAAGCCGACGGCAATCCACAACCGGCTGTTGTCGGCCTTCTTCCTTCTTCCATGGTGTTTCCGCAGGGAATCGCCCACAGAAGACCGTTGGGGGACGATCCCGTCCAGCCCGGGCACCGCCACCGCGCCCGGCCCAAGGGGATCGGGGGCCGCGTCTTGCTCGGGCGGCAGCCCGGCGGGGGCATCCTCCGGCTCGATCCGCGCCGCGGTTTTCAACGGCGCGGGGGGCTTCCGCGGCGGGACCGCCGGGGGCGGTTTCGGCCCCGCCGCCGCCACCACGATCACGGCCGAGCATTTCGGGCACTTGATCTTCCGGCCCGAATATTGCTGGTCAACCTGGTAGGTCGCGCCACAGGAAGAACAACGGCACGTAATCCCCATGGCTGAACCCCTCAAGATCGACGATTGTATCGCACGCCGATGAAACCCAGATTATACTATACTTCGGGTGGATGTCCACCACCAGATTCCGCTTTGCCTCGCCAGCCAAGGCGCCGCAGGGGCCGGGAAAGAACAACTCGGGGGGCCGTCCCGGCCCTCGTGCGACGAAAACGGGATTGCCCCCTTCGGGAACGGATTGCGGCCCGACATGCCGATTTTTGCAGCCCCCACCTGACATAATTCCACGAGAGTCTCCATGACGCTGCCCCCCTTGCTTTTGGCAAGCATGATGCTGCTGGCCGCGCCGACCGCCGGCCCCGATAAAGCCGAATCGTCCACACACGATACCCTTCGACAAGTCGCGGCCATGACGCCGCCGCAACAGCAGGCGTGGCTGCGGGAATTGAAGGCCCGCCTGGACTGGGCCAACCGCTTGACCTTGCCGCCGGAAGAGACCGCCCGGCAGCGCGACCGAGTCGCCGCCCTGTTGCAACAAAAAGACGTGTCCTTCCAAACGTTGCTGCAATTGGTCCGCGAACGAAATGAGCGCGAGCAAGAGGCCGTCGTGCAATTGGTTCAGAAGTACCGCGGCCAAGTCTATAAGACCTTCCAGGGCCAGGGCCCCACGTTCACCGAACGGCAAGAGGCGTGGTACCGGGTCTGGGGGCTTTGGGAAGCCGCGGGCAGGCCCGCCGATCAACGAAATCGGCTCCTGGTCTGGCTCGAGGGCGGCATCCGTAATTCCATGCCCGGCAAGGTCAGCCCCTTGCCGCCCGATCCCCAGTTCACCGCTCCGTCCGAGCCGTCCGCGCGACTGGCTGGCAAGAAGGCAACGACAACCAAGACAACAACGGCGACCAAGACAACAGCGGCGACGGCGACGGCCACCAAACCGACGGAGGTCGCCACGAAGCCCGCGGAGAAATTGAAGAAGTCTGTCGAAGTTACGGAAAAGCCCGCGGAGATTTCAAAGAAGAATGTCAACAGGCCCGCCGAGACCTCTAAGAAGCCGGCGGAGGTCGCCACGAAGCCCGCGGAGATCGTCAAGAAACCCGCCGAAGCCGTGAAGAAGGCTGAGACGGTGATTAACAAGCCGGTTGAAGCCGTGAAAGAGCCGGAGACAGTTTCGAAAAAGCCGCCGAGGTTGAGAAGAAACCCGAGACGGTTTTCAAAAAGCCCGCCGAGGTTATAAAGAAGCCGGAGACGATGTTGAAGAAGCCGGCCGAGGTTGAGAAGAAACCCAAGACGGTCGTTAAGAAGCCCGTTGACGTTGAGAAGAAGCCGGAGACGGTTTTGAAAAAGCCCGCCGAGCCTATAAAGAAGCCGGAGACCATCTTGAAGAACCCGGTTGACGTTGAGAAGAAGCCGGAGACGGTTTTCAAGAAGCCCGTCGAGGTTCTGAAGAAACCGGAGACGATCCTTGAAAAGCCGGTTGAAGCGGTGAAGAAGCCGGAGACCGTTGTGAAGAAGACCGAGGTTGTCTCGAAGCAGCCGGTCGTTGTTGCCGCGAAGCCCACCGAGACGCCGAAGACCGCGAAGAAGCCGGCCGAACCGTCCAAACCTGCGGCAGCGACGATCGTGCGGCATCCCGTCGAGGCGCCGTCGCCGTCGCCGTCGCCGTCGCCACGGAAGCAAGACTTGGTGGCCAGAGGGCCCAAACCGGCGTCCATCCCGCCCGTACCCGCCAAGACGCCGCCCACCACGTCGCACGCAGCCCCGGTGCGCACCACGTCGCCGGAACCCGCGCGAGTGCAGGTGAACACGGAGGAATTGACCGCGCAGATCGCCGGGAGCAACTTGACGCTGCGGACCCTGGAGGCGGAATTGGACGAGAAACACGCCTGGAACGCCGAGCGGCTGGAAACGATCGTTCATCAACTGGGCGCCGTGGTCGTGAAGAATCGGGACTTGGCGTTGTTCCGCGACCTGATTACGCCCGCCGAGCAGGCGTTGGTGGGGCCGATTACGTCGCCCCGCACGGCCATCTCCCAAGTGACCGCTCGGATTGCGGAGGCCCGCCGCCGGGTCCAGAAAGGCGATTTCGCCGGCACCGAGGCCCAACGCCAGGCCGAATTGCAGCGTCTCGAACGGCTTTCCGTCCAGCTCGGGAAGCTGGCGGCGGAAAAATAGCAGTCCTGCAAACCCGGCGCGAGGCGTATAATCGAAGGGGACAGTCCCCCGGCACAAAACGTTTCATGTCCGGGTTTCGCCGGCGGTTATTCAAAACGTTTCATGTCCGAGTTTCGCCGGCGGTTATTTAAAACGTTTCATGTCCGAGACTCCTGCAACTCCGCACGTTCCTGACGACAACTCGGCGGCGGCCGAGAAGGTGCGGTCCTTCCCCCACACCCCCGGCGTGTATCTGATGAAGGACGCCGCGGGCCGGGTCCTCTACATCGGCAAGGCGAAAGACCTTCGCGCCCGCGCCGGCAGCTACTTCCTCAAGGCCGCCGCGGAAGACCTCCGCACCTCGCGGCTGGTCGGCGAGATCCGCGACATCGACTATCTCGACGCCGAGAGCGAGGTCGATGCCCTGCTCATGGAGGCCCGGCTGATCAAGGACCTCCTGCCCAAGTTCAACCGCGAGCTGCGCGACAGCAAGACCTTCCCCTACCTGGAAATCCACACCCACGAAGATTATCCCCGCGTGGAAATCACGCGCACGCCGCGTCCGCGCGGCGTGAAACTCTACGGGCCGTTCGCCAATTCGCGTTCGTTGCGCGGGGCGTTGCAAGTGTTGCAGAAGATTTTCCAGTTTCGCACCTGTTCGCTCGACATCCGGCGGGACGACAGCCGCTGGCGGTGGTTTCGCCCCTGCCTGTTGGCCGCCATGGACCAATGTTCCGCGCCGTGCAATTTCCGCATTTCCCCGGAGGAATATCGGAAAAACATCCACCGGTTGCAGAAGTTTCTCGAGGGGAAAAAGCAATCGCTGTTGGACGACCTGCGCGGCGAGATGGCCGCGGCCGCCGCGGCGCTGCGTTTCGAGGAGGCGGCCCGGCTGCGCGACGAGATCCACTTGTTGGAGACGCTCAACGAGCGCGGCCGGCTCGACACGCACGTCCAGCCCGAGGTGTTTCCCGTCGATCCGAAAAAAGGCCTCGCCGGCCTGCGCAAGGCGTTGCACCTGTCCAAGCGGCCGCGTTCGATCGAGGGCGTCGACGTGGCCCACACCGGCGGCGCCGACACGGTGGCCAGCGTCGTGCAGTTCATCGACGGGCTGCCCTTCAAGCCGGGCTACAAGCGGCTGCGGATCCGCGGCGTCGAGGGGATCGACGACGTGGCCAGCATTCACGAGGCCGTGCTGCGGCGGTTCCACCGGCTGGCCGAGAGCGAGGTCATGCCCGACATCCTTCTGATCGACGGCGGCAAAGGGCAATTGCGGGCGGCGACCTCCGCCCTGGAGGGCCTGCTGATCGACACCCCCCCCATGGTGATATCCCTTGCCAAGCGGGAGGAGTTGGTTTTTGCGCCGGGGAGGACGAGCCGTTGCGGCTGAGTCGGCATTCGTATGCCCTGCGGCTGTTGCAGTACGTCCGCGACGAGGCCCATCGTTTTGCCCAGCACTATCATCACATTCTCCGCCGCCGATCGACGCTGGGCGAGTGACTGCGGAAGGCGGAAGTGAGCCGGCGGCGTGAGCCGCCGGATAAGGCGGAGGGCGAGCCGCGGGGTTTATCCTAACACCGTTCCACGCGCGGCGCGGTCGATGTCCCCTCTCCCTCCGGGAGAGGGTTAGGGTGAGGGCAAATAGGGCAAACGTTGGCCACCTGGATCACGCACCGGCTCCAAGTTGCCCTCACCCCGGCCCTCTCCCGGAGGGAGAGGGGACCATTTGACCGCCACCTCCCCAAATTTTTTTCGCCAGCCGCTTGCAAGAACGGCCAAACCGGCTAGACTACACTCCGTTTCGTGGGATTTGATCCCAAAAATGCCAATATAATTGGTCTACTTGTGGGAAACAAACCCATCATCTAGAATACGGCAAGTCAGTGCCATGATCCCAGGCGGTTTCGCCATCGCGATTGCCCCCCGGCCCCACGACGCCACCCATGTCCGGTCCGTCTCAGATCATCCTCGGCGAGTTTGCCTGCACGCTGGACGAGCGTTATCGCTTGTCGATTCCCGGCCGCCTGTCCGATCTGCTTACGCCGCGGTGCATTCTCGCCAAGGAGCGTGCCGGCTGCCTGAGCCTGTGGAGTGCCGCATTCTGGGAGGCCAAGCTGAGCAGCCGCATCAAGCTGATCGAACAGAAAATCCTCGCCGACACCTTTGGCGAGGACCGCATCGCCCGGGTCCAATTGTTGGGCCGGCTGCTGTTGAACGCGTCACAAGGCGGTGGAACTCAAAGGGCGGGGCCGTCTGCTGGTGCCCGAGGGTTTTCGCAAGTTTCTCGGCGTGGACCGCGACCCGCCGGACAACGAGGTCCTCGTGGTCGGGGCGGCCGTATGCGTGGAGATTTGGAAGCCGGACGCCTGGCTGAAGTACCTGGAGGGGCGGATGCCCAAGTTCCGCCGGCTCTTTCACCAATTATCGAAGTGAATCACGGTTCCATGTTCGGTCCGGGGGATTTCCCCGAGTATCCCCGGCGTTTTTCCCGATAGGGGTGCAAGTCATCAGGGAGGATGGGTTTTTCCGGACGCACGAAGCGCCCACCCGTTGTCCCCGGACCGGACATGGATTTTTTCAAGATCTTAGAACTTAGACCTTAGTGCTTAGGGCCAACTTCTAAGCTCTAAGTTCTAAGGTCTAAGTTCTAAGCCCTAAGGTCTTTCATGAGCAAACGTGACGAGGAGCACCAGGGGCCCGTGGAAGTCGCCCTGGTCGGCGATCTGACCGACAGCGAGAGCGATTGGTCCGACAAGCTGCTGTCGGTCGAGCCCGGCGGCGAGTGCGTGTTGTATTTCGATTCGCTGGGGGGCTGCCCCTATGGGGCCGTCGCCCTGATGTCGCTGATTCTGCTGCGCGGCCTGAAGGCGACCGGCATCGTGACCGGCGAGTGTTCCTCGGCGGCGATTTGGCCGTTTGCCGCCTGCCGGCGCCGGCTGGTCACTCCGCTGAGCATCCTGCTGTTTCATCGCATGAAGTGGCAGAGCGAGGAGAACGTCGGGCTGCCGGAAGCAGCGGAATGGGCCCGGCACTTCGGCCAACTCGAAGGCGGAATGGATCGCCTGCTGGCCGACCTGCTGAACGTCGAGCCGGAGAAAATCACCGCGTGGACCCAGGCGGGCCGCTACGTGACCGGCCGCGAGCTGGCCGAGGCCGGCCTGGCCGAACTGATCGACCTGAAACCGTTGGACGTGCTCGGCCCGCGGCGATGACAGGCAACCCCGATTCCTACCTGGTCCGGGTATCGCGGCCCGCGATGGCCTGCGAGTTCGAAATCTGCCTCCGTGCGGGCCAATATCCCCACGGCACCGAAACCGCCCTGGACGCCCTCGACCTGGTCGAGCAACTGGAAGGCCAGTTGTCGGTCTTCCGCGACGACAGCGAGCTGGCGCGGATCAATGCGACGGCGGCCCACGGGCCGGTGGAAGTCGAGCCCCGGCTGTTCGGGCTACTCGAGCTTGCCATGCGGATTTGCGTCGAGACGGGCGGGGCCTACGACATTACCGCCGGCCCGCTCTGGGAGGTCTGGGGCTTCGCCCGACGCGCCGGTGGCATTCCCCAGCCCGATCCCCTGGCCGAGGCCCGAAAGCACGTCGGCAGCCGGCTGGTCGAACTGGACGACCGGCGAAAAACGATTCGCTTCCTCGAACCGGGCGTGCAACTCAATTTGGGCAGCATCGGCAAGGGCTTCGCGGTGGATCGCTGCGGCGAGCGACTCCTCGAAGCCGGCATCGAAGACTTCCTCGTCCAGGGCGGAAACAGCAGCGTCCTGGCCCACGGCGCCGCCGCGGCGACGCCGGCCGACGCCGCGACCGGGCACGCCGGCCATTGGGTGATCGGCGTTCGCAACCCCCTCTATCTCGACCGGCGACTGATGGAACTACGGCTGAGCAACCGGGCGTTGGGCACTTCGGGGACGCAGTTTCAATCGTTCCGGCACCAGGGACGCCGCTACGGCCACATCCTCGATCCCCGCACCGGCTGGCCGGCCCAGGGCGTGTTGTCGGCCACGGCGTTGGCCCCGACCGCGGCCTTGGCCGACGCCCTATCGACCGCCTTCTATGTGCTGGGCCCCGAGGCGGCTTTGAGTTACTGCCGGCAGCGTCCGGAGGTTGCCGCCTTGATCGTTTGTCCCGCCGCCCGGGGCGACGGCCTGGAAATCCACTCCGCCGGCCTGGCCGAGGAATAGGGCGGAAGCGGCAAATTCACCGCGCGTGCGGCGCTGGGTTTGCCCGGTTCGCATGGGCCGTGTACCCTCCCAAGCCCCTGGACTGCGGTCCTGGGGATCTCGGGCGGAATCGGGCAGAAGGACGGATAGCCAACGCCAAAGGCTCCAACTACAATAGAGGTTTGGCCCGACACGCCCAATTGGTCGCGCCGCCGCCGTCGCCCGGTCCACCTGAACAGGAGGAACACCATGAATCGACCAGCGGTCCTCTGGGTTGCCCTAGGTTTGGGGATATTCTGGTCGGCAGTTGCCGAGGCGCAGGTGCAACGGATCATGCGACGCCCCTTCCCGCCAGGGGCACCTGGGTCGCGGAGCTTCTCTCCTCAGTTCAATAATATGTTCAACAACCAGTTGTTGACGACGATTTGCGCCGGTCGCATCACCCCCAGAAGCCCGTGGGGCATGGGCGGCAACTGGAACAGTGGCCCCAACAACTTCGGCACTATCAAGGAAGAGTTCCAGGCCCAAGGAAACGGCGCGACCGGATCGATCCATTACAAGCGGAGCAGTCCGGACGACCAGGTGTCGATCGACTTGAACTCCGAGGGCCGTTTCATCCTCCGCCGCAGCAGCGTGGGCAAGGACAAGAAGCCGCCGGTCGAATTCACGCAGCTTCCCGGCGAGCCGATCGTCTTCAGCGTGGGCGCGGAAGGATCACAGACCGTTTATCGCTCGCCCAGCTTGTGGCACCTGCTGGTCACTCATCCCAACGAATGCCGGGAGCACTTGCTGCCGCTGCTGGAATCATTCTCCTGGTATTCCCAGATGAATCAGACGGCGACGAACCTGGATGCCGATCTGCTCAAGTTGGCCGCCCTGGGCAAGGTCCCCAACCGGCAGCAATGGTCCAAACTGGTCCAGCAGTTGGGCGACAACGAGTTCACCAAGCGCGAAGCGGCCGATCGCTCGCTCCGAACGCTCGGTCCCACGATCGTCGGCTACCTGCAACAACTCGATTACGCTTCGCTCGACGCCGAACAGCAGTTCCGCGTCCGCCGCATCATCGACTCGTTCCGCGGCCAGACGGCCGCCGATACGCCGGACGACGTCGCGGCCATGCTGCTGGGCGACCCCTTGGTCTGGCTCGCCCTTCTGGATCGGCCCCAAGAGGAGACCCGCCGCGCCGCGGCCAAGCAGCTTGCCGCCCTGCTGGGCGAACCCATCGCCATCGACCCCGCCGCCGATCCGGCCACGCAGAAGGACCAGCGGGAGCAATTGCGGGCGAAGCTCGAACCGGCCACCAAGACCGAAACGAAGCCGGCCGCCAAGTCGTAGCGCGACCTTCAGAAAACCCGTACCGGCAAGCAAACCGGGTAGCCCCGATAGCTTTGCTATCGGGGCGGCGGAGCCGCAAGAGGAGCTTCCATACGCCGAAAACCTCTTGTGCCTGCGGCACCCCGATAGCAAAGCTATCGGGGCCACCCGCAAAGCTATCGGGGCCACCCGCGCTTGCGGGATGAGACCCTGGTTTTCAATCCGGCTGCGCCACCCGGTCCAGGTGCCAAAAAAGGTCTTCCAGCCGAAACGGCTTCGAGAGGACCGCCGCCGCTCCGGCCGAACGGGCACGATCCACGTCCTCGATCCGCGGAAAATCCAGCAGCGCCACCAGCGGCGCCGGGGCCATCGCCACCGCCAATTGCCGCAGCTCGTCGCACTGCTCGCCCCGACACCCGGAACCGTCCAGCAGCACCGCCGCCGCGCCGCGGACCCGGACCGGACGCGGCGGCCGCAGCCAGACGGTCGAATAGCCGCAATGCCGGCACGCGACGGCCAACCAGTCGGCCATCGCATAGCTCCGGCTGGAAATGGCAATCAGGCCGGACCGCGTCGGCAGCGGTTCGGCCGTTTCGGCCAAGAGGCGTTCTTCCTCCGTCGCCGTGATCGGCAGCGCCCAGGCCGAACGCCGCCCAGCCGCCAGCCGGCGCAACTCGCGATCGGCCCGGGCCGACCATTGATGCCAGTACGTCCTGACGACCGCGGGCCAGGGCCGGCCGCTCCGCATCTCGCCCTCGCACCAGCTTCCCAGCAGTCCGACGATCCGGGCCAGGGGGGCCGACTGCCGCAGCCGCTCGATCTCGGCGTGGGAAAACTCCCCCGGCCGCGCCTGCGACAGCACGATCACATCGACCGTGGTTTCTTCCTCTTCCAGCATGGCTGCCGCCGCTTCGACGTCGCCGGCCCTGCGCACGTGCCCCAGCGCCGTCAACTCGTCGCGCGGCTGGCGAAACTCGCGACGGTCCGCATCGCCGATGAGTAAGATGGACAAGGATCGCATGCTTCCGCCTTCCACGTTATCCCCGGGCTGACGCCCGGGGCTCAGTCCTGCTCACGGCAGTTTCTCCTCTGTATCGACGATCCATTGTCGCGCGGTCTGCGCGTCGGCGGCCTGGTGCAGGGCATTGAGGAAGCCGGAATACGTGAGGATGCGGCTGAGCCGCGCCAGGACCTGGAGGTGGCTGCGGTCCTCCATCGAGCAGATGAGGAAGAAGACGTCGGTCATGGGCACGTCGGCGCCGAAGGGAATGCCGGTGGTCGTCACCCCGAGCGCCAGGAGCGGCTGGCTGAGGATTTTGGCCATCGGCCGCCTGGGGTGCAACAAGGCCACGCCGTTCTCCAGCGCCGTGGAGTGCATTTCCTCGCGCGACCGGACGGCGTCGGCCATGGCCTTGGGGTCCCAAAGCCAGCCGGTCGCGGCCGCCAACGCGACCATGGAATCGATCACCGAATTCCGCGTCCGCGCGGCCAACGGAATGGCAATCGCCTCCAGGGGGAGCATGTCCGCGATGGAGACCCGGGGTTCCGGCGTTTCGCCCGGGGCCGATCGGTGCAAGACGTCCTCGACTTCGAGCAATTCCCCCTCGTCGGAGAAACCGATCCGGCGTTCCAGCCAATGATGAACGTCGGCCTTGGAGAACCGCCATTGGCCGCCGACCTTGCGGCCCGGCAGCTTGCCGCGGTCGGCTAGCTTTGCTACCTGCTGCGGGGCCAGGTGGAGGTATCGGGCCAGGGTGTGAATGTCGAAGTCGTTGGCGGACATGGCATTATGTTCGCGGATCGGCCGACATTTTTCAAGACCGAAGCCCATAAATTCCGCCTTGACAAGGCGGCCGAAATTCGGACAATTCGCCCACGCTGAACCGGCCATGCCCACCGACAGGATGTTGCGCGGGCGACGGCCGGCCTTTTCACCGCTGCATCTCTTCCCGGCATGGAGGCCATCGGCGTGCAAGTCTGTTCCCGTCCGGTGTCCCGGGTGAATCTGCGCAGATTGCTGCCGGACGCCCATTGGTTTGGCCCCGACGACGTGGACGTGGCGGCCTGCGTCTGCGATTCGCGGCAGGCCCAGCCCGGCGTCCTCTTCGCCGCGTTGCCGGGCAGTCGTTGCGACGGGCATGATTTCATCGCCGACGCGGTCGCCCGCGGCGCCGCCGCCCTCCTTTCCGAGCGGCCCGTGCCCGAGTTCGGACTGCCAAACTGCGTGGTGGCCAACGCCCGCGACGCCTATGGCCGCATCTGCCAGGCCCTGGCCGGCAATCCCAGCTATCGCCTGAAGCTCGTCGGAATCACCGGCACCAACGGCAAGACCACGACCAGTTGCCTGCTGGCCAGCATTCTGGCCACGGCCGGACATCCCGTGGGGTTGCTGGGCACGCTCGGCTATTTCGACGGCGAAACCTGCGAACCCGCGCCGTTGACCACCCCCTCGGCCGCCCCCCTGGCCGCCTGGTTGGCCCGCATCGTCGCCAACGGCTGCTCCCATGCCGTGATGGAAGTTTCCAGCCATGCCCTGAGCCAATCGCGGGTGGCGGGCGTCCGCTTCGACGCCGCCTGCGTAACCAACGTCAGCCGCGACCACCTCGATTATCATCCGACCATTCAGGATTACCGGCTCACGAAGTCAAAACTTTTCGACCACCTCGCGCCCGAGGGCTTCGCGGTGATCAACGCCGACGACCCGATTGTGGCGAGCTACCTGGCCCGTTTCGACGGCCCCGCCTTGACGATCGGCATCCGCTCGGCCGCCGAGATTACCGCCGTGCCGATCGAGGAATTCCTCGGCGAACAGACGTTCCTGCTCACGGCCGGCAGCGAGACGATCCCGGTGCGGACGCAGATGATCGGCCGGCACCACGTGTACAACTGCCTGACGGCGGCGGCCGTCGGGCTGGCCTACGGCATCGACCTGCCCACGGTGGTCCGGGGCCTGGAGGCCGTCCAGAGCGTGCGGGGACGGCTGCAACGAATCGAGTGCGGCCAACCGTTCGGGGTCTTCGTCGATTTCGCCCATACGCCCGACGCGTTGACCGGCTGCCTGAAGGCTTTGCGCCAGGCCACGGGCTGCCGGGTGATTTGCGTTTTCGGCGCCGGCGGCGACCGCGACCGCCAGAAGCGTCCGCTGATGGGCCGGGCTGTCCAGTGCGGCGCCGATCTGGCCGTCGTCACCAGCGACAATCCTCGCGGGGAAGACCCGCGGACGATCGCAGACGAAATCCTCGAAGGCTTCGAGAACCCGGCCGCCGTCCGCGTCATCCTCGATCGCGTCGAGGCCATCCGCTGGGCGCTCGGCGAAGCCCGGCCCGGCGATTGCGTCCTCCTGGCCGGCAAGGGGCACGAAACGAGCCAGATCATCGGCCAGCAGCGGATTCCGCTGGACGACGCCGACGTGGCCCGCCGCTGGTTGTATGAAGAGGCGCAAGAAAATTCGGCGAAACCGCAAGCGATACCCAGCCCCCAACTCCCAAGTTTTGATCCTACTTTCATGCCCTGTGTAAGCGACTTGAACGAGACGATCGGCGGACGCATCCTCTCGGACCGCGCCGCGACGGAAGTCGCCCGTGCGCCGCTGGGTCGAATCGTGACCGACAGCCGCCAGGTTGCGCCGGGAGATGTCTTCTGGACGCTGCGGGGACCGAATCACGACGGCGGCGACTTCACGGGCGAGGCGTTCGACCGCGGCGCCGCCGGCGCGATCGTCCGCACGACGATCCCCGTGCCGCCGGGCCGATGGGCCCTTGCGGTCGACGACACCGCGGAGGCCCTGGCGCAATGGGCCGCCTGGAACCGCCGGCGATTCACCGGCACGACCATCGCCGTGACCGGCAGCGTGGGCAAGACCACCACGCGGCAGATGATCCATACCGTGCTCCAAACGCGGCTCTCCGGAACCGCCAGCCCGCGCAACTTCAACAACCACCTCGGCGTCCCCTTGAGCATGTTGGCGATGGCGGCGGAGCATGACTATGCCGTGCTCGAGCTTGGGGCCAATCATCCGGGCGAGATTGCCGCGCTGGCCGGTTTGTGCCGGCCCAAGGTGGGCGTGATCACGCAGGTCGGCGATGCGCATCTGGCCGGATTCGGCAACCGTCGCAACGTCGCCCTGGCCAAGGCCGAGTTGCTCGGGGCCCTGCCCCCCGACGGCCACGCCGTGCTGGGCGACGACCCCTGGCTGCGAAATGCCGCCGCCGACTGCCCGGTGGGCGTCACTTGGATCGGCGCCGGCAGCCAATGCGACGTTCGCGCGGTGGACATCAGCAGCGTTCGCGGCCGGCTGAGTTTTCGCGTCGTGACCGGCGAGGCAGCCTGCGACGGCGACGACCCCGGGCAGGTCCGCTTTTGTCTGCCGGTTTGGGGACGCCACCACGTGACCGGCGCGTTGGCGGCGGTGGCCGTGGGCCGGCTGCTGGGACTCGACCTGGCGGAAATGGCCGCCGCGCTGGCCCGTTATCAGCCCATGCCGATGCGGTGCGAAGTGCTCGAGGCGCGCGGGGCGACGATCGTCAACGACTGCTACAACTCGAATCCCACGGCGATGCGAGCGGCGCTGGAACTGCTCCGCGAGCTGGACGCCACGGGACGCCGCATCGTCGTCTGCGGCGACATGGGCGAGTTGGGCGCCGAGTCGCTCCTGCTGCACTGGCGATTGGGAAAACAGATCGTGGCCGTCGGCGGCGCGGAGGTGCTCATCGCCTGCGGCCAGTTCGCCCGGCACGTGGTCGCCGGGGCCCGGGCCGCCGGCCTGAATCGCAGCCGCGCCATCGCCTGCGAAAACGTCGATCAAGCGTTGCCCATCCTCGGCCAGGCGATGTCGCCCGGCAACGTCGTGCTCATCAAAGGCTCGCGGATGATGGCCATGGAACGAATCCTCGAGACCCTGAAACAGTATCCTCAACGCCGCATCGCGTGAGGAGACGCGGAAAGGAAGAACCCGCGGGACGGTTCCCCGGGAAACGCGGAAACGAACGATTTCTTCACCACGAACCATTTGAGAGTCTCACCGTTTGCGTTGGATTTGCGGGAATTCGACGCTACCCTTCCCTCCTTGGGTAGGAGCATTGACCTGTCGGATCCGCGGTTACTGGGTCAACCGCCCGGCGGGTGCTTCACGGTGAGACTTTGACTGAGCGCCGGGGCGGCGCAGCCGCGCCGTCCCGGCAGCTCAGGGATTCCATGCTCCTTTGGCTGCTCCATCGTCTGGCACTGCTTTGGCCCGAGGCTGTCCGCCATGCGGAACTAGCGGCCTTGGGGAAGATCACGCTCCGCGCCACGCTGGCGGCCATGGTCAGCTTCGTGCTGGCCGTCGCGCTGGGACCGCGGCTGATCGGCTGCCTGCGCCGCCATTTCCGCGAGCCGGTCAAAAGCGATTCGCCCGAGGTCCGCCGCCTGCATCAAGGCAAGCAGGCCACTCCCACGATGGGCGGCCTGTTCATCATCGCCGGACTGATCGGCGGCACGCTCCTGCTGGGCGACTTGTCCAGTCGCTACGTGCTGCTGGCGTTGTGGGTGGCCGGCGGCTTGACGCTGGTCGGCGCGATCGACGACCTGGTCAAGCTCCGCACCCCCGGCAACGGCCTCTCGCCCGGCACGAAATTGGCCGGACAACTCGTGGTGGCCGTCGTGGCCGCGGTCGCCCTTTATCGGGACCATGCCTTGCTGGCCGACGGACTCGGGTTGCCTCCGCCGCTGGGCGGCAGCGGCATTTCATTGGGGATGTGGTTCATTCCGCTGGCCGTGCTGGTCATCGTCGGCTCGTCGAACGCGGTCAACTTGACCGACGGTCTGGACGGTCTGGCGGGCGGCTGCCTGGTGTTCGCCACGGCGGCGATGATGCTGGTGGTCTATGCCGCCGGCCATGCCCAATGGGCCGCCTATCTGAACTTGCCCCGAATCCCCGGCTGCGGCGAAATGACGGTGCTCGCGGCGGGCATGATCGGTTCGCTGGCCGGCTTCCTCTGGTTCAATTGCCATCCGGCGCAGGTTTTCATGGGCAACACCGGCGCCCTGCCCCTGGGCGGCCTGCTGGGATTGCTGGCCGTCGTCGCCCGGCAGGAATTGCTGCTGGTGGTCGTGGGCGGGGTGTTCGTGGCGGAGGCGGGCAGCGTCATCCTGCAAGTGGCCTTCTACAAGTGGCGGCGGCGGCGGCTGTTTCTTTGCGCCCGCTGCATCACCACTTCCAATTTCGCGGCTGGCCGGAAAACAAAATCGTCGTCCGATTCTGGATCGCGGCGGCGCTGTGCCGCCTTGCTGGGCGCGGCCGGGCTGAAACTCCACGTCAAGGATGAGCCCCAATCCCCGTCCGCGAGCCTCGCCGCCCACGAGGTGCAGGTCCGATGAAACGACCTCTCCATTTGGTCTTCGCCGGCGGCGGCACCGCCGGACATTTGTTTCCCGGACTGGCCGTGGCCGAATCCCTGGCGGCCGCGATACGGCGGCTGCGGATCACCTTCGCCGGCGGCGGCAAGCAGTCCGAGCAGCGGCTTGTGAGGGCGGCCGGATTCGATTATTACCCCCTGCCCTGCCGGCCGCTTCCACGCGGCCCGCGCGAGGCCGTCTCGTTCGTCCTGGAAAACCTCGCCGGCTATCTGGCCGCCAAACGGTTCCTCAAGGAGCAGCAAGTCGACGCCGTCGTGGGGCTGGGCGGCTACGCCAGCGTGCCGATGGGCCGAGCGGCCGCGGGGCGCCGGATTCCCCTGGTCCTGCTGGAACAAAACGTGTTGCCTGGCAGGGCCACCCGCTGGCTCGCACCCAAGGCCACGCTGCTATGCACCAGCTTCCCGCAAACCCAGTCCAAACTCCGCCATCGCTGCCCCCTGCGCATCACCGGCAATCCGATCCGCCGCATCCGTCCGTCGGTGGGCAGTCTTCGCCTCTCGACAGCGGCGGCGTCCGCCGAGGACCTGCCTCGTCAACTCCTGGTTCTCGGCGGCAGCCGCGGCGCCAGGTCGCTCAATGAAAACGTCCCCCGCGCCGTCTACAAGGCCGCCGACCGCCTGGCCGGCTGGCAGATCCTTCATCAGTCGGGCGAGACCGATCTGTCGGCCACCCGCCAGTTGTATGACAAGCTCGGCGTTCGCGCGGTCGTCTGTCCGTTTCTGTCCGATCTGCCCGCCGCGCTGGCGGCAAGCGACTTGGCGGTTTGCCGAGCGGGTGGGACCACGTTGGCCGAACTCGCCGCCGCCGCCCTGCCCGCCATCCTGCTCCCGTATCCCCACGCCGCCGACGACCATCAACGCAAGAATGCCGACGTCTTTGTCCAGGCCGGCGGCGCGCTGCTGCTGGACGAACGCGAGCTGCCGGGCCGGCTCGACGACCCTCTGGCCGAAGCCCTGGCATCGCTGGCCGGGCAGTCCGATCGGCGGGCGTTCATGGCCGCGGCCATGCACTCGCTTGCCCGGCCCCGCGCCGCGGCCGACGTCGCCGCGTTGGTCTGGTCGCTGGTCAGCAGTCAAGCCTGCCGCGGCCGGGTCGCCGTGTAAGGCGGGCGGTATATGCCCACCTCGCCGGCTCGTGCCAAGTGGCGGGGCAACCTCCCAGCGGGTAGAATCTCCAGGCGTGGGGCGTGGATGCTCTAAGTTCTAAGCTCTAAGTTCTAAGTTCTACATAGGTGGACGCATGTCGGAAATCGTCCGTTTTTCGGTCTCCCTCGAGGAGGATCTGCTGGAGAGCTTCGATCGCTACTGCAAACAGCAGCAGTTCGCCACGCGGAGCGAGGCGATCCGCCAATTGCTCCGCGACACCCTGACCGCCCAGGCATGGCATTCGGACTGGCAGGACGTGGCGGGAACGCTGACGCTGGTCTACGACCATCACCGGCCGCAACTCCGCGACCACCTCACCAAGTTGCAGCACGACCATACGGACCTGGTGGTTTCCACGCTGCACGCCCATCTGACGCACGACCTCTGCTTGGAAGTGATCGTGTTGCGAGGGCCGGCCAAGCGTTTGCAGGAGGTTGCTTCCCGATTGCGCGGGTTGAAGGGGATTTACAAGGGTGAGTTGGTCATGGCCAGCGCGGGAGAGCAGGGCAAGGGGAAATGACTTTGCCGGTTTTTGGGGATGGGAGGGCGCGATGAACTTGATAAGTTCGTTATTGCTGGAAGCATCGTTACCAGCGGCCGCGCATTCTGCAAGACATGGCGGAAATGGGGCGTCTGGTTAAGCAACATGGGCTCGCTTCGTCGATAGCAAGCCTTAGATTGGACCGTAAACCCCTAAACACGCCATTTTGCGTGACTTTCCCACTAGGTCTTTCCTAACAAGGAGTGCCTCCCATGAACCGTCGTATCCTGTTGCTGGCCTTGGCTGTGGTTGCGGTTGCCACGCTAGCCATCGCTTCAAGTGCCCAAGCGTGTTGCTGCCAGCCGGCATGTTGTGCCCCGGCGGCTTGTGCCGCGGCTCCCTGTGCCCCGGCTCCCTGTGCTCCGGCTTGCTGCGAGAAGTGCTGCAAGGTCCGTTGCTGCCATGAGAAGTGCTGCCATCGCTGCCACCCGAAGTGCTGCGCCCCGGCCTGCTGTGCGGCCCCCAAGGCTTGCGCTCCGGTTTGTGCGGCCCCCAAGGCTTGCGCTCCGGCCTGCTGCGAGAAGCCTTGCTGCAAGGCCCGTTGCTGCCGCGAGAAGTGCTGCCGCGAAAAGTGCTGCCGTGCGAAGTGCTGCGCTCCGGCTTGCTGTGCGGCCCCCAAGGCTTGCGCTCCGGTTTGTGCGGCCCCCAAGGCTTGCGCTCCGGCCTGCTGCGAGAAGCCTTGCTGCAAGGCCCGTTGCTGCCGCGAGAAGTGCTGCCGTGAGAAGTGCTGCCGCGAGAAGTGCTGCCGCGAGAAGTGCTGCCGCGAGAAGTGCTGCGCTCCGGCCTGCTGTGCGGCCCCCAAGGCTTGCGCTCCGGCCTGCTGCGAGAAGTGCTGCAAGGCCCGTTGCTGCCGCGAAAAGTGCTGCTGCAAGAAGTGCTGTCACGAGAAGTGCTGCCATCGCTGCCAGCCGAAGTGCTGCGCTCCGGCCTGCTGTGCGGCCCCCAAGCCCTGCGCCCCGCCCTGCTGCGCTCCGGCTTGCTGCAAATAAGTCCATGAGGCGAGGGATCCAGACTCGTACCGATCCGAGTCCCGTTCTTCTCCTTTACAATGAATCAAGCGGCCTGCTTCCCTTTCGAGCGGGCCGCTTGTTTTTCTTGTAACCGTTCAAGGATGGCAGAAGGGGACAGTCCCATTTTCGTCGGACGAAAATCGGGACAGTCCCCGTGAACGGTTACGTTCCTACGCCAACGCCCGCTCGGAAAACGTGGCGATTTCCAACTGGATGAGTTGGCTGATAAGCTCCCGCGGCGTTTGCGGGCGGCGGAGCGGGTCTTTGGCCATCATGCGGCGGACCAACCAGGCCACGTCGGGGGGCAGATGCGGAACGAGCTTCGACAGGCTCGGCGGGGACGCCTGGCGATGCTGGGCCGCCAGTTCCGTCATCGTGTCGCCCTCCAGCGGCAAACGGCCAGCAAGCAGTTGAAAGAGCACGGCCCCAAGGCTGTAGATGTCGCTGCGAACATCGGCGACCGCGGGGGACGTGATGCACTCCGGGGCCAGATAACTCCAGGTGCCCATTACGCAGCGGTCAACGGCCGTGCCGGTTTCGCCCCGGCGCCGCGCGAACCCCAGGTCCAACAACGTCACGTGCCCTTGCGGCGACAGGAAAATGTTGCTCGGCTTCACGTCGCCGTGCGTCCAGCCGCCGGCCTCCAACGCCCCCAGCGCCTCGGCCACCTGGCGGACGGTCCAAAGCGCGGCGGGCAGGTCGATCGGCTCTCCGGCCGCCAGGCTCGCTTGCAGCGTGCTCCCTTCCAGCCAGGGCATGACCAGGAACCGGACCCCACGGTGGACGCCCGACTCCAGCAGTGGAACCAGGTGCGGATGGGAAACGCTGCGGCCGGCCGCCGCTTCCCGGGCCAACAGGGCCGCCGCCCAAGCGTCGTCCTGACGTTCCGGCCGGAGCGTTTTCAGGGCGTAGGCTGCTCCCCGGTCGGGCGGCGATCCCAACGGCCGGGCACGGTAGATGCGCGACCAGTTCCCTTCGGCAACCAAAACAACCGGTTCCCATCGTCCCATCGGACGAGGCAATTCGGCCGCAACAGCGGAACGGCGCACCGTGGAAACGCCGCCCCTGGCTCTCCACTCGGTCTGGGTCATCCGAGAATGGTCAACAGGAAACGTTGAAACTGACAAGCTATACGGTTAGCATCGGTTATTCTTGCGGCGGAAGTTGAGTCCGGCCCGGCGACACGAGGTTTCCGGAGTCCCGAAGCCGGAATGGGGCGAAAGCAGGACAAGACGCAAGAAGGCGAGGGATTGGGGATCAGAAAAGCCCCCGGACTGTGTCCGGGGGGAATGGGTGAGCGGCTGCCTGACCTCGGCAATGACACCCGCGATGGGCGTGGTTATCCGCTACGAGAGGTGCTGCCCGACGGCGCACCGCTATTTCAGGCCGCCGCGCACCGAGCCCACGCGAAGGGTCGGCAAACGGCTGCCGTCCGATTCGTTGCCGCCGGCCCGGTCGGGTGTCTGGCTCTTGCCGGTGAGGAAGTTGTCGATCGTGGCCGTCTTCTGCAAATCGTCGAAGAAGTCGGACATGGCGATCTGCTGCTTCTTCTCGCGGATGTCCTCGTAGAGCAGATTCCGGACCTTGGCATATTCCACTTTCACCGGCGTGGTGTATCCTTCGCAGAAGAGGATCACGTATTTGTCGCGCATCTGGATCACGCCCGACATTTCACCCGGTTTCAAGGCGAAGGCTTCTTTCTCGAGCGTCGGCTGTCCGCTGAACCTGGCGATCGGCGGCACCTCGCCTCGCAGCGACCGGCTGCTGCCTTCGATGGAATATTGGGCGGCCAGGTCGCCGAAGTGCTCGACGGTCGGCTGCTTCCGGGCCATTTCCCAGACCTGCTGGGCACGGCGGAGTTGGCCCAGCACGATCGCCCGGCATCGGACCCGCGGACCGTAATTGTTCTCGAAGCCGTTGCGCATGTCCTCGTCGGTGACTTCGATCTTGTCGCGGACCAGCTTCCGCAAGGCGACCGAGGGCCAGACGGCGTCGTGACGATAGACGGCCACGGAAACGCCCTTTTCCTGGACGACCGTCCTCAGGAAGCCCTTCACGTCGGGCGATCCGTCGGGCAAGGCGCGGAACATGATCGACGCCACGCGCGTCACTTCGTCGTCGAGTTCCCGCTCGCTGACGGTGATGTGCCGCTCCTGGCAGGCTTGCTCGATGAGTCGCCGGCCGATCGAGCCCTCGAGCACCTCGGCGCCGTGCCTGGCGATGCACTCCTCGGCCAGTTGGCGGATCGTGATCCGCGCGCCGTTGATGACCGCGGCGATGCCCGGCATCTTCTCCTGTTTTTGCGGGTCTTCCAGGACGACGTCGATGGTCGCCCGCTTCTTCAACTCGTCGAAAACCACGGAGGCCACCGCGTGCATCTTCTTCTCGCGGAGGATTTCCTTCAGTTTCGGCGCGACGTCTTCCAGCCGCACGTTGTCGGGCGGCAGCAGGCTCTCGCGCTTGAGGATCACGCATTGTCCCCCGGCCGGGATCACTTTCGACACCTCGCCGTCGGCCAGCGAGAAGGCCGCCCGCTCGATCTCCTTGTAGGCGCCGTGCCTGTGGATCGGCTGGATCAGGCCGCCGATGCTGGCGCTGTTGACGTCCTCCGAGTATTGCTTGGCGAGTTTGGCGAAATCTTCCGGATGGGCCGCGGCCTGGGCCCGGACCTTCTCGGCCAATCGCGGATCGGCGCACGAAATCAACCTCGCGGCGACCTTCTCGCCGTGACACATCTCGAAGTATTGCTGCAACTCGTCGGGAGTGACGTTCAGCCGCGGCCCCGCCAGCCGGGCCAACGCCAGCGACGGCCAGATGATGTCCGAGGCGTATTGCTCCACGTCGATGTTCCGCTCTTGCTTCAACAGCGTCAGCCATTGATCCACCGGCAGGCCGAATCGCTTGGCCATCCGTTGGATTTCACGATCCACGTCGGTCCGGGTGATGGTGATGTGCTGCCGCTGGCATTCCAACACGATCAACTGCCGGTTGATCATGCTCTCGAGCACTTCCTTGCCGTGGTGGACGATGCACTCGCGCCCGAGTTCGTCGGCCGTGATCTGCCGGCCGTTGACGCTAGCCACGACTTGCGGGATCGTCTTGCCGTTGGAAATCGCCGGCACAACGCCCGCCGCGGCCGGGCCGACGGCCGACGCCGGAACCACAACACTCTTTGCCGGCGTCTTGCCGGAGGCCGACATGCCAAACCAGGCCCGCTGCACCAAGTTCGACGAACTGGACGGGCTGGACGGGCTGGAACCGCCGGTCGGTTGGGATGGCGGGCTCTGTTCCGAAGACGAATCGGCCGTGGCCGGCTTGTCCCCCGCGAAATACTTGATAAGCACACACACGGTGATGACCATCAGGCCGCCCAAGATCATGTTCAGACGAAATTTGCCCGAACTGGACGGGGCGACTTGCGGGGAAAATCGTTTCCGGGTCATTGCGGTTCCTCCATAAACCGTTATGGCATTATGACTTGTACAAAGGCGCCGAAGACCGGCGTCCAATTGCGGGTGTGGCAGTATAGAAATAGCCCCAAGTCGATGCAAGAGCGATTGGCATGCTCAGGGAAGGAACAGGGATTGGGGATTAGGGATTGGGGATTAGAAAAGGCCCACGACTGCGCCGTGGGGGCATGTGCCTCTCCGACCGTGGCATCGGCTTCAAGCGGCGGCAGCATAGGTCATGGGCGCGGCCACTTGCAGCAGATCCTCAAAGCGATCGAGGACGAGGTCGGCCCGGGCGTCGGCATCGCCATTGAAGGCGACGGTCGTCATCCCCAGGGCCGCGGCGCCGGCAAGTTCCACGGCGTTATGGCCGACAAACGCCACCCGATGGGGCGGCAATCGCATGGCCCTCAGGGCTGCCCCGTAGCTTGCCGGATCGGGCATGGACAGCCCAAGGTCGATCGAGGAGATGACCGCCCGGAAATATGGCCCCATGCCGAACCGTTCGAGCCACTGCTTTATGGCGTCGCCGGACTGCTCCGAATTGCAGAGGACGGCCAGGGTGATGCCGGATTGGTGGAGTTCCCGGAGCGTCGTGCGGACGCCGGTCAGCGGCCGGACGACGCCTTGCACGGAGCGGCGTTGGGCCTGGGCTGCGGCCTGCAATTCCTCGATCTGTCCCGGGGAAAGCCCCAGCGAGGCAAGATATTCCCCCAGGGCATCGCAAAAACACCGCCGGCCGCGGTGGACTTCGGCCATGCAGTCGCGGCCGCGGACGCGGAAGAGAGAGGCATCTTGGACGCCCACGCCGACGCGCGTCAGCAGCCGCAGCAGCCACCGCCGCCACGACGTGTCGTCGTAGAGGATGTTGCAGGCGTCCAGCAGCAGGCCGTCGATCGCCCCGGGCGGCCGGACCGCGGTCCGCGTCGGCGCGGCCATACCCCTTTCGAGCCGGGCGAGCCTCATGCTCATCGCCTCGTGAATCCTTTCATTTCTCCGGCCGGCGGCGGGACAAGACAGTCGCGGCCGCGGAAAAGATCAGGACGATTTCCGATCGTGGGCGGGGAGTCTAGCAAGTTGGCCCGCTGGGCGTCAAGGCGGAAGGCGAAATGGAGCCGGTGGCGTTAGCCACCGGATCGCTTCCGCGTTCCAATCCGGTGGCTAACGCCACCGGCTCACTGCCCGCCTTTGCATCCCCCTCTGTAGAGTTGATTTTTGGAAATCCTCATCAAAATGCTTGACCCACCCCCGGGGCGGCTGGTTTAATGGGGGCTGTTTGCTGTTGTTTCATCCCGTTAGCGAGGCATCGCCGCGCCCTGACAGTTCGCCGACCCGATGTCTTGGGTTGCATTTTTCGGAGAAACAACGATGAATCGTTGGACGAGCCTTCTTCTGGTGCTGCTTGCGATCTCGGCGTCTCCCGCCGCTGACGGGCAAACTTATAAGGTCTTGCTCTCGTTTACCGGCACCGGCGGCGCCTATCCCGGCCAAGGTCCGGTTGGCAGCTTGACGCTCAGCGGCTCGACCCTTTACGGGATGACTAATCCAGTAGTTCCAAGTTCTCGTTTATGGCGGCCGAAGGACGTAAGGTGCTGTGCCATCGTGATATAGGACGACGATTTCGTGAGCGATCCAATCGAGCACCTGTTTGAAGCGAAGGAGTTCGAGGTGCAGTGCCAGACGATTGCTCCGTCCGTCGGCGAGTCGCGTCTGATGAATCCAGACCCATACGTTCCGCAAGATGAACCCCAACGCCACAAAGAACAGCCGCAAATGAGGATCGCGAGTGCAGGTGTAAATTCTCCCTTGCCGCCTTTGACGATAACTCGTTTCGATGCCAAACCGTTTGCGGTAACGCTCGCGAATCTCCGTCGGAGAGCCCTGCACGCCCCAGGCAGCGAACAACAGTTTCTGTCTCGACTGTTTGCCGGTGTGCCGATTGCGGTAGCGGCGATAGCCCACACAGACCCGAATGGCCACCTGTCGCTCGCCGCTTTTCATCGTGTGGGGGTACCAGCCCGCCGCTTGTCGCCGGATCGCCCGCAGGCCGGTCAGTTTTCGACCTTTCCTGGGGCGTCGCCCGGCGAACTTCACCGGCATCAAGAACGGCAGATTTTCCTGCTGCAAGAACTCGACCACGGGCAGGTTGAAAAATTCCCGATCCAGCAAAACACGCCTGATTTTCAGGTCGATTTCGCGGATCCGCCCCAGCAATCGCCGCAGCACCGTGACCAGCGATTCGTGGCGTCGCACCCAGGTCAGGGCCAGCGTGTACGCCGGCCGTACTCCACGATACAGGCCGAGGCGTAGGCATGGAATTTCGTGGTCCCCTGTTTCGGCTGACCGTAGTAGATTTCGTTGCGGCTCCTCTGCGGCTGCCCGTAATAGGGGTCGAGGTGCAGGTCGATCGCGATGGTCCACGCTCGGCGTGTCATGCGGCGCGGGAGATGGCCGACCAGGGCCTTGTTCAGGCGGCGTTCCAGCACAGGGAGCGTCTTGGGCAGGCCGTCCTCCAGGGCCGTCATGGCCGCTTGATCGGACGGGGCGTGGGCCAGGTCGCGGCAGGCGGCGGAGATGGAAATCGACCGGGCCGCAGCCCGCAAGGCGACTGCCGCGATTGCCGCGGCGGTGCAGCGCCACCCATGATCTTTTACTAGCTTTGCTTGCACCAGCCATGATTGAGTCCACGAGTACACTTCGCCGCTGGTTATGGTAGAATTCGTCCTTGAACGCATGGCTTCCTCCGTGTAACGACTCGTTGACACAAGTCTTTTACACGAGGAGCCTTGCGTTCACTTATAGCAATTCAGCCGAACTTGGAACTACTGTAATCAGTATGCCAGCGGCGCCGATGGCAACATTTTCAGCATCAACATAAGCGGTAGCGGCTTTCAGAATTTGCTGTCGTTTAGCGGCACCGACGGCGAAAGTCCCCAGAACAGTTTGACGCTCAGCGGCTCAACCCTGTACGGGATGACAGGTAGCGGCGGCGCCAATAGCGACGGCAACATTTTCAGCA
This sequence comes from uncultured Planctomycetia bacterium, assembly GCA_963804825.1. Taxonomy (GTDB): domain Bacteria; phylum Planctomycetota; class Planctomycetia; order Pirellulales; family Thermoguttaceae; genus JBKQVT01. The sequence continues at coordinate 146,915 of CAWDRV010000001.1, forward strand.
TCAAGAGGGACGGCAGCGGCTTCCAAAACCTGCTCTCGTTCAGCGGCACAAATGGCATCGGTCCCGACGGCGATTTGACGGTAAGCGGCTCAACCCTTTACGGGATGACGTGGGGTGGCGGCGCCAACGGCGATGGCGACATTTTCCGCATCAACACGGACGGCAGCGGCTTCCGAAACCTGCTGTCGTTTACCGGCGCCAACGGCGCACATCCGGATGGCGGTTTGACGGTAAGCGGCTCAACGCTTTACGGGATGACCGGGAATGGCGGCGCCAACGGCGATGGCAACATTTTCCGCGTCAGCACGGACGGCACGGGCTTCCAAACCCTGCTTTCGTTTAGCGGCACCAGCGGCGCATATCCCGGCGCATATCCCGTTGGCAGTCTGACGCTCAGCGGATCGACTCTGTATGGGACAACGGGAAGCGGCGGCGCCAACAGCGATGGCAACGTTTTCCGCGTCAACACGGACGGCAGCGGCTTCCAAAACCTGCTCTCGTTTAATGGCACCAACGGCTCCGTCCCTCGCGATTTGACGCTCATCGGCTCGACCCTGTATGGGATGACCGCGGGTGGCGGCGCCAACAGCAACGGCAACATTTTCACCATCAACACGAACGGCAGCGGCTTCCAGAACCTGCTCTCGTTCACCGGCACCGGCGGCGCACATCCCGGTGAATGGCCCCTCGGGGATGTGACCGTCAGCGGCTCAACCCTTTACGGGACGACATCTGAGGGCGGTGCCATTGGCGACGGCGTTGTCTTTTCTTTAACTGACTCCTCGTTAGCCGTCGGTACCACATTATCGTGGAACCAACCCGGCGGCGGAAGCTGGAACAGCGCCAATAATTGGGACGGGAACAGGATTCCGGGCAACAACCATCAGGACACGGCCATCTTCGGCACCGCGATCGGCAGCAATACGGCGACTGTCACGCTCGACGGAAGCTGGACGATCGGCGGCCTGACCTTCAACACCACTGGCGGCGGCAGCTACACCATCAGCCGCTCCGCCGGCGATAGCACCAGCACCCTGACGCTGACCGGCACGGGCACGAGTTTCCCGCTGACCAACAGCGGCGGCAACCACACCATCGCCGTGCCGGTCGTGCTCGGGACCAACGTGAGCGTCAGCACCGCCCCTGGCAGCAGCTTGACCTTTTCCAGCCCGATCAGCGGAAGCGGCAGTCTGACGAAGACGGATGCCGGGGCATTGATCCTGGCCGGCTCCAACATCTACAGCGGCGGCACGGAGGTCGACAACGGCACGCTCGTGGCCGCCAACGGGACCAACGGCTCCGCGACCGGCAGCGGCACCGTCACGCTCAATGGCGGAACCTTGGCCAGCGGCCCAGGCGGCGGCTCGATCTCAGGCGTCGTCCAGATCGGTTCCGTCGCTTCGGAAATCGCCCCCGGCGGCATCGGCTCGATCGGCAACTTGACCATCGGCAGCCTGGTCACCGCATCGAACTTGACCACGCTCAACTTCGACCTGACCACGCCGGGCGGAAGCGGTGACCTGTTGATCATCACGTCCCCGAATGGGCTGACGTTGGCCCAGCACACGGCCATCACGTTCGGCACCAGTCCGATGGCCCCCGGCGAATACCCGCTGATCGGCGGCAGTTTCGGGACGCCCACGCTCAGCTATTTCGATCTTCCCACCGCCCCGTCGGGCAGCGCGTACTCGTTGATTGTAGACCAGGGCTATATCGACCTCGTGGTGGTGCCCGAGCCCTCGGCCTTCGCCCTTCTGGCCGCCGCTACGGTCGGGCTGCTCGGCCACGCCTGGCGGCGGCGAAGACGGACGGCGTAGCAGCGGCACCATGTACCGTTTTTCAAGGACTCGCTGCCGCACTGTCTACGTCAGCAGGTACCTCTAAATCTAGGTCTCGGCCAGGTTTACGTAAGAGCGGGAGACGGGATTCGGACCCGCGACTTCCAGCTTGGGAACCGTTACATTTTCCCCAGTCGAGAGGCAACAATGTCCTTATTTCTCCATAGTTTACGGCGGTTTCGCCCAACTTGCAAGGGCGTGCGTAGACATGCGTGTTCTTGCAAGGGAAAGCGGTACACGGCGGCGAAAAACGGTACGTACCGTTTCGCGGCGGCGCGACAGGCAGTCATCACGGCCACGTCAGTACCTGATTGCCGTGCAACCGGTGGTTACGGCTGCAAGACCCGCCACGGTCTATTTCAGTCCGTCGAGCCGAGCGATCAGCGACTTGACAAAGCGGCGGTTATGGTCGTCCCCTTCTTTCACTCCGATGCGATCGACTCTCGGTATGGCGTGAAACTCCAGGCCCTTGAGCTTGTGGCCCTCGACGACTTGGCGAAAAACGTCGTCCACCAGCAGTTCGCCTCGGCTGGCCATAGGCGTTCGGAAGATGTGTTTGCCAACCAGCACTTCGGGCTTTAGGCAGTAGCGATTGATGCTCGCCACGCGGCCATCGTCGTAGTATTCGATCTCCGACCGCGCATGGTCGACACAGTCGATCACTTCCATCACATGGACGAGGTAGAAGGGCTTTTTACTCGGATGGATGATCGGCAGCGCCTCCCAGCGGCAAGCGATGCGTCCGCTAAGCACGTCCCAGGCCCGCTGGCTGAACACCGGAATGTCGGGGCAGTTGTAGAGGACGGGAAAGTCGCCGGCCTCCTTCGTCCTCTTGTCGAGAACCGAGAGCCGGATCGGCTTCCATCGCGACGCCACCGGCTCATTGCAGTCGAAGATTTCATCGAGTTGGTCCCCTATCGGCACGCCTCTGCCGATGCCGGCAACCGAGCAATCGTTGTCATACTCGTAGTATTGCACCTGTTGGCTCCTTTAGCGAAGCGATGGTTTCACGGGCAGGGAAATCTCCCGGCATTAATGTCGCGTCGAGTCCTTCCCATTTCCTTCATGACTGCGTTCCTCCCCGCTTCCCAGCTCTTGGCGCCCTTTGCTGCCCGCCGCAGCCTGGCGGTGACATCATGGATCGCCTTTTGCCGTTGTAGCCCACTGGTCTGGTGGATGCGGCGAGTGAGTTTCAGGCCGTTCTCCGCGCCGTTGAGGTCGATATGGTATTTGTCGAGCAACGCGCGGCCCTCAGCCGCCCGAGGATCGGTGCTTTGCACGAGATGGTGGGGCTCGTCTCCTGCCCCGAAAACCACGTGATCCCTCTCCATGCTCTTTCGCAGGATTTTGGCGTTCTTGGTCGTGTCCCAGGTCTGCGACGATTTCCATTTGTCGGCGGCCTTCTTGGCCTCCTCGACCCCGGTCGTAAACGGCCAGTCGTCGGTCGATCCGCCCGTCGTCAATCGCCCCCGGGCATCGGCGCTTGGTCGGAAATGCGGCCGGCGAGTCACGTCGGCCGAGCTCTCGCCAAGAATTGCCGCGACGAATGCCGCATTGTCGGCCGGGTCCGGCTCGCCGAGAATGGCCGCCACAAACGCGCGGCTGTCGGGCGAAACACTTGGTCCGTAGCTATCCATGAAATATTCTCTCCATTTGGAAGACGCCGCCACGTCGATTCGACAGAGAAGAGAACGGATTAACTCCGAGTGGGCGCAACCAATCTAACGACTCCCTTGGCCAGTTTCAATCGCTGCTTTTGGGCCAATGCGCCGAATGCCACTGGAAATTCGGTGAGTCTGGTAGGATGCGGGCCCGGAAAGGGGGCAATCTCAGTCTCCGACCTGCCCCCCTGCCGACGCCCCTTCGGCGAAAAGTAGAAGTGTGACGGGCGAAGCGCTTCGGCGCGGTGGGGGCAGGGTGATTCGCATCGGGTAGCTTGGGTTGCGCACCCGTATGCGACGGGAACTTGCCGACAAACGGCATCCGCAAAAAGAAGAAAACCACTTGCCGCAAGTCCTTTGCTGACAAGTGGTTATTCTGAAGCGGGAGACGGGATTCGGACCCGCGACTTCCAGCTTGGGAAGCTAGCACTCTACCACTGAGTTACTCCCGCAACGGCCAAGCCACCAGCCCACGGACAAGTATAAGACGTGTTGGCGTCCCTGTACAGTCCCACAAACCAACCGCCGCGGATGGCCGCGTTTTCCCGTGCCGCGGCGGCCGAAGGGTCGTTAGACGGCCCTCGCAAAGTGCAATGGACAGCCTGCCCCCATCCCCTTCCGCCTTTCCGGTCCGCTCCAGGTTGTTTGCCCGCCCCGGAACGTGTAAACTAATTCCCGGGAAGGTGGCGGGAATTCGTCGAGAGGACACGCTTTTTCCATACGAAACTCATTGCAAAATCCCATGCGAATCCCAATCTTCCGCTCCCGTTGGTTCTACCTCGCCTGCGTGGTCCTGCTTTGCATGGGCCTGCCAGGCGGCTGGCTCCTCTGGCCGAGGTGCAGCCGCGACTCTTCGCCGCACGAGACTTATGGCCCGACGACCGCCGCGGGCCGCGACAACCCGGAAGAATTGGCCGCCGATCCCGCCGTCGCGGTGAAGCAGCTCCGCGACTGGGCCCGCGCGGCCGCGGCCGACATCGAGAAGAACGTCCACGACTACTCGGAGGTTATGTTAAAGCGGGAACGCATCGGCAACGACCTCAGCCCGGTCCAGGTGATGTTCGTCAAGGTGCGGCAGCAACCGTTCAGCGTCTACATGCACTTCCTCGCCCCGGATGAGTCCAAGGGCATCGAGGCGCTCTTCGTCAAGGGCCAGAACGACGGCAATATCCTCGGCCATGCCACCGGGATGATGCGGGTGTTCGGGACTGTGTCGCTGGCGCCCGACAGCATGATCGCCATGCGGGGACAGCGACACACGATCATGGAACTCGGCATCCTCCATCTCACCAAGCGGTTGCTCGCCGAAGCGGAGAGGCAGGTCGAGCACACCACCTGCCTCATTCGCCGGCTGCCGGCGGCCAAGATCAACGACTGCCCCTGCTTGTGCATCGAGGCGGCGATCCCGCGGCCCACCGCCGGCCATCCGCACGGGGTCCAGATGATCCGGGTCTTCATCGACAAGCAGCGGAGCCTGCCCCTCCGCTACGAGCAGTACGATTGGTCGGGCGAAACGGCCGACAAGCCGCTGCTGATGGAGCAGTACACCTACGTCGATCTGAAACTGAACAACGGTTTCACCGACGCCGATTTCGACAAGCGGAACCCGAAATACAGCTTTCCATGACGCGGAAGCGAGAGCCGGAATCGCGAGCTTCCGGATTCGCTACCCGTTCATGGGATACTATCCCACTCGGACCGCATTACAGCAGACGATCCGCAGATTACGCAGATTTCCGCAGAGAGAGAAAGAGGCGCCGGGATTGGTCGCCGCTTGCTCATGCTTTGTCTCTGTTCTGCGTAAATCTGCGTAATCTGCGGATACCATTGGTCTTTTCCGTTCGGGTTGGCCGGAGGATGACTATCCCCCGTGAACGGCTCCCGGATTCGGGTGTTTATCAGCCGTTCCGCGAGTTCTCCGGCCCGAGCGCATGGACGAACTCGCTGCCCAAGAAGACCGCGGCGCTGGCGTAGTAGAACCAGATCATCACTGCGACCAGCGAGCCGATCACCCCATAGGGGCTGTATTTCTCGCCGATGACGAACAGGGCGAGCAGATACTGGCCGATCTGCCAGGTGGAGGCGACGAGGAGGCTGCCGCAGAAGGCTTCGCGCCAGCGGACCGGGGCCTTGGGAATCGCCTTGTAGACCAGGCCCAGCAGGAGCGTGTTGCCCGTGATGATAAAGAGCGTTTGGATCGTGTGCCAAGCGCCCGGTCCGACGGGCAGCGCCATCACGTACGCCTTGATCCCGAACAGGACCATGTTGGCGGCGAACAGCACGACCAAGAGCATGCCCACGCCCAGCAGCATCAGCATGGCAACGCACCGCCCGAAAACGGCCGACCAAACCGCCGCCAGCCAGCTCTTGTGGACGGGATTGGGCGTGTTCCAAATGCGGTCGAACATCGCTTCCAGTTGCAGCACGATTCCGATGGCGGCGATCAGCAGCACCAACAAGCCCAGCGGCCCGCCCACCTTCGCCTGGTCTTGGATAACGGACAGAATGATCTGGAGTTGCTCGGTCAGCCAGGGGCCGATCTGTTCCCTGAGCAGGTGGAACATCTGCCGTTGCCGTTCTTGGGCCTGGCCGGACCATTTCGTCACCAGCCCGAAAACGGCGATGAGCACCAGGCACACGGGAAACAGGGCGAAGGCGCTGTAATAGGCCATGGCGGCGCTGAACATGGCGCCGTCGTCCCGATTCCAGCGGACGACGCTCGTCTTCAGTGCGGGCCAGGCCCGCTTTCGCATCCAAGTCAGCATCGGCACCATCTTCCAAGATGCGGCCGCGGGGGCCTGAGCCCGAAAGGCGTAACGGTTTGATCCGAAACGGTCAAGTCCTGACGACCAACGCCAGCGCGACCCCAAGGCGTTTCTGCTGGTCTATTTGATATTGCCTTGTCGATCTATTTGGTCCAGCACCCGGTCCGCGATGAAAACCGGGCAATCGAATAAGAGTGCCAACACGAGCGCATCACTCGGTCGCAGGTCAAGGAGTAGCAGACCTCCCTGATATCGGATGCGCGCGCTGGTATAGTAGACGCGATTCTCCAAGCGGTCGATGATAACATCCTGCACCTCGCCGCCGAGCAACCGGATGCTCGCGGCAAACGCATCGTGGGTCAATGGACGGGGCAAGGAAACGCCTTTCAGACTCCGATCAAGCGTTGCTGCCTCAAAGATGCCAATCAATATCGGAATCAAACGCGATCCATCCACTTCGTAAAGATACACCAACTGCTCGTCCGCCTTCTCCGCGATGAAGACCAAACCTATTTCAAACTGCGTTGCATCTTGTACGAAGTTGCGAGTCCCTGAGAACTTGGACGAAGGACCAACGTAGGAAACGAGGGCGGCCCGACCGTGTTCATCGCACAAATGCTGCTCACGCGCACAGCGGCGATCCTCAATCCATGACAGGTGAAATACCGCGTTTTCCTTACAGTCCGAGGACGTGCATTGCATACACTATTGCTCCTATCGCCGCGAAAGGCTGTTGAATAACAGAAGTATCAACACGACGGCTGGCGGGGACACAATGCGGACTTTGGCGTCAGGCCGGCGTTCGTTATTACTTGCCGCCTCAGCCCCGAAGGGGCGTCAGTCAATAGCCAGGGGCGTCAGCCCCTGGTGTGCAAGTGAAACGATCGCCGCAAGCCCCAAAGGGGCGACACAAATAGGCAAATCGGCGATTCTGCCGTCCCTTCAGGGCTCATGCGTTCCCGGTGGATCGTGTCCCAGGGGCTCACGCCCCTGGCTATTGACTGCCGCCCCTTCGGGGCTCGCGCGGTGACTGCATCACGAAAGAAAACCCGAACGAGGAGTTTTCCTCCTATCCACAACATTTTCATCAGCCCCATCGGCCGCGTCACTATCCGGAGGCTGACGCCTCCGGCTCACTTTGATCCGGAGACAACCATGCTCCGGAGGCTCGCTACCACTCGACCGAGATGGCGGCCAGGGTCATGCCGGCGCCGACCGCGCAGAGAATCACCTTGTCGTCCGGCCGGAGCTTCTCTTCCACGTCGATCAACGTCAGGGGGATGCTGGCGCTGGAGGTGTTGCCGACGTTCTCCACGTTCAAGGCGAATCGCTGAAAATCGACGCCGCAACGCTTGGCCGCCGCCTTGAGAATCCGGCCGTTGGCCTGGTGCGGAACGACCCAGCGGGTGTCCTCGACCGTCCAGCCGGTCTCGGCGATCGCCCGGCGAATGATGCTGGCGAAACTCTCCGTGGCGAAGCGGAACAGGGCGTGGCCGTCGATGCGGATCCAGGGATCGACGGCGACGTTGCCGGCGCCTTTGCCGTCGCCGTTGCTGCCGTGGCCGTTGTTGATGATATAGCCCGGCGCCTCGCGCCGCGCCATTTGCAGGCCCCGGGTGTCGGCGGCCAACATGATGTGCCGGATGCGATGCCCGGTGGCGCCGGCGGAAATGATCGCCGCCCCGGCGCCGTCGCCGAAGAGGAAATAAGCGTTGCGGTCGCCGGCGTCCAGCAGCCGCGACTGCATTTCCACGCCGACGGTCAGGACGTTGTGCGCCATGCCCGAGAGGATCATGCCCCGGGCCATCGACACCGCGTAGAGCCAGCCGCAGCAGGCGGCGTTCAGATCGAAGGCGGGGATCGGGGGTAGGCTGAGCCGGTCTTGCAGGATGCAGGCGGTCGAGGGCATGGCGAAGTCGGGCGTGGTCGTGGCGACGATGATGGCGTCGATGTCCTTCGTGGCGATGCCGGAGCGGCGGATGGCCTCCAGGGCGGCCTTGAAGGCCATGCCCGAAGGCCGCTCGTCGTCGCCCGCCCAATGCCGCCGCAGGATGCCGGTGACCTGGTAGACGTATTCTTCCGAGATTTCGGGGAAGTTCTTCACCAGTTCGGCGTTTTCGACCACGCGCGGAGGCAGGTAGCCGCCCACGCCCAGGATGACGGCCCCTCGAGCCGGCTCGCCGGTCGGCGCGGCCGGCGGGAGTTCTTCGCAGACGACGGCCGACGGGCCGCTGGCCGCCGGCGGAATCCAATCCCGCACCGACGGATCGGCGGTCTCGATCTCCATCACCGGCTTGACCAACGAGACCGTCTCGCCTTCCAGGTGAAAGATCCGGATGGCGAGTCCGTCGCAAGGGGCTTCGAAATCGAACACCGACTTGGCGCTGTCGATCTGCGCAAGACCTGCCCCTTCTGAAAGCGGTCGCCCTCGGCGATGTGCCACTCGATGACGGTCGCCTCGGTCTCGGCGGCGCCTTGGGCCGGCAGGTACAACGGCAGTCGAAACAGCGGTTCATCCATCCGAGGATTCTTCCATGAGTTGACCGATGGCCGCCGCGATGCCCTCGGCGCCCGGCCGGCAGCACACTTCCAATTCCGGGGCGAATGGCATGGGGACGTCGGGGGCGGACAACAATCGCGGTCCGCATCGCAACGCCCCAAAGCACTCCCGCGCGGCCAGCGAGATGATGCGGTCGCCCAGTCCGCGGGTCTCGCCCGATTCCTGCACCACCAACAGCCTTCCCGTCTTGCGGATCGACTCGAAAACGGGGGCCAGATCGAGCGGTTGCAGCACCAGCGGGTTCCAAACTTCGACCGATCGGCCCGAGCGCGCCGCGGCCTGGACCGCTTCATGCACCATCGCGCCCAGGGCGACGACCGTCACGTCGTTTCCTTCCAAGTGGCGCCGCGGGCGCCACACCGCGGCCAGGTCGCCGTCGAAGTCGATGTCGCCGCCGCGGCTCCAATAGAGCAGCTTGTGTTCGAAGACCAGGCACGGGTTCGGGTCGTAGAAGCCGGCCACCAGGGCCTCGAACGTCTCCTGCGGCGTGGCCGGATAGAGCAGCTTCAATCCGGGGAAGCGCGACCAGATTCCCTCGAACTCGCCGGAATGGAAGGCCCCCACCGTCAGCCCGCCACCGCAAGGCAATCGCAGCAGCAGCGGCGCCGCCCGGCCGCTGCGGAAATACCAACTCCCGGCGTTCAATCCAATCTGCGTGGCCGCTTCGGTGGAGAAATCGGCGAACTGGAATTCGACGATGGGCCGCCCGCCCGTCTGCGACGCCCCCAAGGCGAACCCGACCATGGCCGATTCGGCCAGCGGCATGTCGATCACCCGCTCCGGTCCGAAGCGGTCGATCAGCCCTTTGCACGTCTTGAACGCCGAGCCGTAGACGCCGATGTCTTGTCCGGCCAAGAACGCGGCCGGATCGCGGGCCAAAATGTATTCCAAGGCCAGGCGGACGGCGTCGCCGTTCTTCACGCCCCGGGCCGAAAACGGCTCGACCTGGGCCGGCGAGGAGACCGCGACGGCGGCGCCGTTGCGGCCGCAATCGCTGTCGGCGTGGTCATCCACGGCGACGTTGCCGACGCCGTCACCATCGCTGTCGCCGTTGCCGCTGCAATCGCCATTGTCGTTATCGCGGCCGTCGCCGTTGCCGTCGCCGTTGCCGGCGTAGACGCGCCAACCGCCGCACGGCGGCTTCGGCCTGGCCACGCCCATCGCCTTGGCCAGCGCATCGTGCACTTCCGCCTCGACCGTGGCTTCGATCGACGCGACTTCCGCCTCGGACAGCCCGCAGACTTCCTGCAGCTTCGCCCGTGCCCGCGGCAGCGGATCGGCGCGCCGCCACTGCTCCATGAGCGACGCGGGCACGTAGAGCCCCTTGTCGTACGCCGCGTGGCCTTGCAGCCGCAGGGTCATGCACTCCAGGATCGCCGGGGCCGGCTCCTCACGCATGGCATCGAGCCGTTCGTTGACGGCCGCATAGACTTCCCAGGGATCGGTGCCGTCGATCGTCCGCCCGGTGATCCCATAGCCGATCGCCCGGTCGGAAAGCCGCCGGCAACGATACTGGGCGCTGGTGGGCGTGGAAAACGCATAATGGTTGTTCTCGATCAGGAACAGCACGGGCGAGCGGCGGACCGAGGCGAGGTTGACCGCTTCGTGGAATTCGCCGGTGCTGGTGCCGCCGTCGCCGATCACGGCCAGGCCGAAGACCTCTTCGCCGGACCGCCGCGCCGCCCAAGTGCCGCCGACCACCAGGCTCAACATCTTGCCCAGGTGGCTGATCATCGGGAACCGCCGCCGGGCCGCGTCGCCGTGATGGACGTTGCCCTCGCAGCCGTGCGTCGGGCTTTGGGCGTTGGCCATGTATTGGCAAATCAATTGAAAAGGCGTCGCCCCCAAGAGCAAATGGGCGCCGAAGTCGCGGTGCAGCAGCGAGACCACGTCTCGCCCCGAACGCAGCGGCAAGGCGGCCATCGCCGTCGCCTCGTTGCCCATGCTGCTGGTGACGGTCCCCTTCACATAGCCCTTCTGGAACAGCTCCAACAGCCGATCCTCCAGACGCCGCGACAACAGCATCACCGGATAGGCCACCAGGTAGAATGCCTCGCGCGACAGCCGCTCGGGCCAGCGGGCCAACTCCGGCCATGGCTGATGGGCCGAGTCGATGCGCAGCATCGTCGCGCCGGCCGACAGCGCGGACACCCATGTCCCCCCGCCCGGAGTCGGACTTGGACGCCCCCGCTCCGTCGGCACGGCATCCGCCCGGGATGGATCGATGCGATGAAAAGCCACGTGTGGTTCCGAACCGAATGCCAGCAACAAACACGCCCAATCGTCGGATTGTACCGCCCGGAAGATGGATTGTCACGGGCACCTTCCGGCTTTCCGTAGCTTTCCAGACCTGGCAGGCGGCCGGCAACGCGCGGAACCGCCTCGCATATTCGCCAATATCCCTAAACTGTGCATGTTATTGATGTTAGGGGGTGAGGTGGTGGTGTTGGTGGACTTGTCACCAGGTGCCGGTCGAATTAGGATAGAGTTTCACGGTCCCCGATAGCTCAGTTGGTAGAGCGAGCGGCTGTTAACCGCTAGGTCCAAGGTTCGAGCCCTTGTCGGGGAGCTTTTTGGTTTTGTACGAAACCGACCGCTCCACCAGTTAACGCCCGGCCCCCGAAATCGGGAGCCCGGGCGTTTTGCTTTAACCCGATTTTCTGCAAGGGTTTACGCCGATTGGCCCGCCGGTGGAAAACTCTCCGTTTCGAGAGAGACCAACTTGCTGCCGCTATGAATTCAATGTCGAACGCAGATTCAACGCGATTACAGGCTGGTCGCGTTCACCCCCGTCCATGGCGAAAAGGCGCCCACGGCATGGATTTTCACTTTGCGTTTCCATATCTTGTCTCCGCAAAAGGCGAAAAGCGTATCCCTGTCCCGCCCGCCCAGGCATACTCCGATGACGCGGCTGCGGTCGGGCATGGGCAGAATCACCTGGGTGGGGCCATCGTCCGCGCATACCTGGATACCCCAGCGCGTCGCAACGAGCATCTGGCCTTCTTTGGCGTAACAGACGGACTCCGCGCCCGCATCGTCTTCCCAATCCGCAACATGCAACCAGAAGAAACGCTCTTTATTGGTAAGCGTGCCGTCGGGATTGATCTGATAGCTGTAAACCCATTTCGAATGTCCATCGGCCACGGACAAAAGCCACTGGTCGGGCCGGTAAGCAAGCCCGGTGGCGAATTTCAAGCCCGAGTCGGCCAGCGTCTTCTTGCCGTCTTTGACAAACCACACCCTGCTTGAATCACCAGGCTTGTCGCCGGCGCCGGTGACGTAGAGGCCGCCGCCGGGCATGGCGAGAATATATTGACCGCGAATGCCGTCAACAACAAGGCTCCCTTTGCCCGACGAGTCATAACGCATGACCTTTCCCGTACGGTTCGAAACCGCGTAGAGTCGGCCTTGCGGGCCGAAGGAAAGACTGTTCGCTTGACCGGCATCGGACAAAAACACGTTGACCTTGCCGTCGAGTCCAATGCGGCAGATCTTGTTGTCCGGAGGATCCGCGAAAAACACCTCGCCGCTGGCATTACACGCCGGCCCCCTGGCGTCATGGCAGCCCTGGGCCGCCAGTTTCCACTTTTCCTCGGGGAGGATCATGTCGCGTACACGCGGCGCACTCGGGCCGGCTTGAACCGGCTTGGGCCAACCTTTCCAAACAAAGCGCATGGCTTCCGAAAAATTCTCATAATAGCCTGCGCCGTGTCCGCCGTTGACGATGCGGAAGACGTAATCGTAGCCCGAGAATCGCAGGGCTTTGTCCATTTCCTGATCGAGCAAGAACCAGTCTCCGGCGCAGTTCTCCATATCGCTCGTGCCGGTGGTCAGATAGGCGCGAATCGGTTTGGCCTCGAACTTGCGGATAAGCGTGGGAAACTCGTGACCACCCCGAAAAGCGACGAAGCTGCCGCTGTTGGCATAGACACGGCTAAATGCGTCGGGACGCTCCCATGCGGCGTTAAAAGCCGTTATGCCGCCGCTGCTGCAGCCCGCGATACAACGATCATTGCCGCTGGCGGATAATTTCAGGTCAAACTTTTTCGCCACGAAAGGCAAGATCTCCTCGACAAGGAAGCGGACATTATTGTCCCCCATTCCATCGTATTCAAAAGAACGATTGCGCCGCCCCAATGTGTTTTTCACCGTCGCGGGCAGATCACCAGGACTGACAAACACGCCGATGGTCACGGGCATCTCCTTGGCGGCAATGAGCGTTTCCAGAAGTGCTTTTTCCGCCGGGCTATAACCATCGGTCTTGACATAGACGCAGGCGGGTTTGGATCCGTCGTATTGCGCCGGGATGAAAACCCAGACTCCCCGGACCGTTCCCGGAAAAATGACGCTCTTGGAAAAAGAACAGCTCTTCGTCACGCCTTTGGGAACATCTTCCGGTTTGATGCTCGGCGCAACATGGGTCAATGCGCCCCGATCCTGTGCGACAGAAGCGCTCGTTACGACACCGGCAAGTAGAACCGCGATGAGGTGCACGACCCGCCTGGTTTGTGATGGGATCGGCAAGTTTGTTTTCTTCATGGTTTCCACCCTTTCTCCAACTGGATGATGAGCCGGCCGATGGTTGATGGGCCGGCCGGGTGGCCCTGGGCCGTCGCCGGGCCACGGCTCCCACAGGTCCGGACGTGCCCAATGAATGCCTACGGTTCCTCGGGGAACACTCTTGCTTCACTATGATACACCGAGTGGACCAGGACCGCCATGTAACCGTTCGTGTCCCGGGGCGTGAACGGTCCGTGGAATTGCGGTTCCCCCCAGGAGCAGAAAAGGACGGTCCTCCGCGTTTTTACAGGAGGTGGACTCCAAAGAGAAAGGGCTTGCGACCGTTCGCAAGCCCTTTCGCGTGTGGAGGCGGCGGGAATCGAACCCGCGTCCCGCGACATTTCCATGCAGACTTCTACATGCGTAGTCGGATCATTTCCGCCTTCGCCCGCCAAACCCCCAACCGACGGGGTGAAAGGCACGCTAGCCGGCAGCTTGTTTAATCCCGGGCGTGGCCAGCATCGACCCGGAACGATCCGGAATTTGTGACCAGCAGTCGGACCTCTCCGGCGAAGGCCCTCAGCCGGGGTTGCCTGTTATTAGGCAGCCATTGCGAGATGAGACTCGGCAATTGAAATTATTGGTCGGCTTTTTACGTGGCCCGCTGACCAACCACGGCACGCCACCTGCACTTCACACTGCCCGGTCGAATCCAGTTCGCCCCCCGGGACACAAACCAATTCATCACTATTATACCATCCGCGTCCCGACGGTCTACCCCCGGAATAGGGCCGGAGGACTGTCGCCGCGACAAACCGTTTCACGCAAAGACGCAAAGGCGCCAAGACGCAAAGGAAGAGAAGGTATAACCGTCCACGCCACCGGCCAAAAAACCGCGGATTAACGCAGATAGACGCGGACAGCCATGGATTCCATCAACTGTGTTCATCCGCGTTTATCCGCGGTTCCCTCTCTTCTCTTCCGTGTCTTTGCGCCTTGGCGTCTTCGCGCCTTTGCGTGAAATCCTCACGCTCCACGCCACCGCTCCACAAACGCCCGATAATCCTCCGGCGTGTCGATGCCGAAGGTCGGCTCGTCAACCACGCCGACCAGGATCGAATAGCCGGCCTGCAATGCCCGCAATTGCTCCAGCTTCTCGACCCGCTCCAGCGAGGATTGCGGCATCGCGGCCAGTTGCAGCAGAAAATCGCGGCGATAGGCATAGAGCCCCACGTGCTGATAGAAATGGGGCGGATCGGCCGTCAACAGCCGGTCGTCCCACTGCCGGGCACGCGGGATGGGGCTGCGGCTGAAATACATCGCCCGGCCCGAGGCGTCGAAAACCACCTTCACGCACGCCGGGTCTTCCAGTTGTCGCCGGCTGCGGATCGGCGTGGCCAGCGTGGCCATCACCGCCGCAGGGTGTTCTTCCAGCAGGCCGACGGCCAGGTCGATCGACTCGCCCGACAACTCCGGCTCGTCGCCCTGGACGTTGACGATGATATCGACGCCCTGCATGCGCCGGGCGACCTCGGCGACGCGGTCGGTGCCGCTGGCCGCCCGGGGATCGGTCATTTCGACCTGTCCACCGAAGGCGCGGACGGCGTCGGCGATGTCGGCGTGATCGGCGGCGACGCGGACGCCCTGCGGCCTTGCGGCCCGCGACGCCGCTTCGTAGGTGTGTTGCAGCAGGGTCTTGCCCGTCTCGCAAAGCAGGAGTTTCCGCGGCAGCCTGGTCGAGGCCAGTCGGGCGGGAATGACGATGTGGCTGATGCTGGGATTCATGGTCGCCTGAACGGGAGTTTTCCGAGTTGCTACCGAGATTTATCCCCTCTTCGGTGCAATTCTGCAAGGGTCGGGCGGGCGGATTTTGACATTCTTTGGACCGTCTGGCCCTTGGCAGCGGCGGCCGCTTGGTTTACCCTTGTGGACAGTGGACGGCAGTGTTTTACCGCCGCGGCCCTCCGCCCAACGCCCCGGTAGCTCAGGGGATAGAGCAACGGTTTCCTAAAATAACCGGGACGTTCTCAGCAAACCCCCAAAAAGCCCGAAAAGCCCGTAAATACAAGGCTTTTCGGCACTTCTAGCCCCGCTGCCGTAATGTCGTTTTAGGTCGCTTTGCGCGCCCTTTCGGGCGTAAATACGCCCGCCTTTTGGCCCCCAGTCCCGGCGGGTAAAGGCAAGGGCCGAGCCTGCCCGTAGCACCCCTGTTAAGGCCTCTACGGCAGCGACTACGGGGCTTTGCCGGCCGCCCTAGCCTTATGCCCGCCCGGCGGACGGTCGGCCTACGCTGTGCCGTAGGCAACGGCAACCCCAGGGCGAAATCTGGCAGCGGGAGGGGATGGGGGATTGATAAGGCAGGGGCTAGATGAGAAGATAGCGCGTAGTTGCCCTCGTCCTACGCAGTCCAATCTTAGGAGCGTCTCTCATGCGACGATCTTTGATTTTGTGCTGTGTGATCGCCTGTGCCGGCTGCAACAAAGGAACTCCAACGGCTCCAGAAAGGGCGAGTGTGAAACCGGGCGCTAAGGATGCCGTTGCGGCGTATCACAACGCCCCGCAATCCGCCCGCAGTGCGCTGAACGCCGTTAAGAAAGTCGAGGCGAGAACGGAAGTTGGCATTAACTACAACGACTATTCGACCGTGGTGGGCGAGGCGTGGGGCGACGTAAAGATATTCGTCGAGTCGCCGGAAGGCAAGAGCCTCCCAGCGTTCAGCCTGCTGCTAACAAAGGCCGCGAGAGACTATAAGTTGGCCCTGGACATTTGGCAGAATAAAATCCAGTTCGACTGGCTCTATGCACACAGAGCCGACGTTGAAACACTTCAACAAACTTGCTGGATTCGAGCCAGCAAGTGGATCAGAATGGCGGATTCGCTGCTGGATGCGGAGCAAACTGAAAATGTCCTCAAAACCGTTGCTGCAGTTCCAGGAAACGAGGAAGATTTTGATGCCGTGTGGAAGAGAATCAAGGATAACGCTTACAAAGATTACAAAGCCGAGACGAAGAAAGAACAAGCAGATTTTGATGCTAGGATGAAAAAATCTGAGGAAGATTCCAAGGCCGCGACAAAAAGAATTCAGGAAGAGAACGAGGCTAGCCCAAGTTCGCCAGTGATCGACGTAAGTAGTTGCGGCGCAAGGGGTGGTTCCGAAAAGTCTTCACTACAAACCCGCCATTGGTCGGGTGGGCAACCGTAGCCGCAGTCGTTGCAGCAGGATGGCCTGGTGGTCCGTCGGCCGGGTCACGCAACGCTTGCGGATCTCGGTGCCCTGACGCGTCGGCAACACCACATCGACCAAGCGGATATTGCCCAGTTCCTCGAACACCCGGCGCGGCTCGTGGCCCAGCCCGGCGCGCTGGCAGTTCTGGGCCAGCGTCTTCCAAAGCACATAGGCCAGGAAGCAGACGAAAATGTGGGCCAAGACCCGCTCTTCCTTCTGGTGCCAAATCGGACGGATCGACAGGTCGCTCTTGTGGATGCGAAAGGCCGCCTCGGCCTCCGTCAATTGGATGTAGGTGTTCCAGAGGTCCTCGTCGCTCCAGTCGCTGATGTTGGTACGCAGCAGGTAACAGCCTTCGCTCAAGGCAGCCCAGTCGCGCCACGCCTCGACCTTGTTCCAACGCAGGGTCGCCCGATTTTCTTCTCCCGTCCGCACCTCGACTTGGAACAGTCCGGCCGCCCGGCTGTTTCGGCCCAAGAGGCGCCCCACCCGTTGTCCCACCACGGCTCGGTCCAAGCGCTGGCGTTGGCAAGTGGCCGCGATGCGCCGCAGGCCCTCTTCAATGCGTTGTTCGAAGCGGGCGTGCATCGCCTTCTCTTTCTCGCGCCGGTCACGACTGCGGCAGAGCACGAAGGTTCTCGGCGCCTTCCGGCGACGGACAAAGCTTGGTTTCTACGCCGTCGCGGATCGCGTGCCAGTCCTCGGCCAACAGTTCGCGTTGGAACCGTTTCAGCATGCTCTTCGGCGTGCCCACGAGGTACTGCCGCTGCTGCTGCCGCAGAAAAGCAATGTTCTCTTCGGAAACCATGCCCCGGTCCGTGACCCAAATCCGCTCCGCGCGTCCATAACGCCGTTCCATCGTCTCGACGATCTCCGCCAGCGTGGTCACGTCGTTGCGATTCCCGGCGAAAACCTCGTAGCCCAGCGGCATGCCGCACCTCGACACCACCAGGCCGATGCACACCTGCTTGCAGTCCGGCCGGTGGTCGCGCGAGTGGCCGCGCTGTGCCAAGGGATTGCCGCGGGCCTCGCCTTCAAAATAGGTGCTCGTCACGTCGTACAACAGCAAGTCGTACTCCAGGGCAAACAGTTCCCCAAGCCGTCCTTTCAAGAACACCTCCAACGCCTCCTTGTGCGGCAACAAGGCGTCCAAAGCCCGATACAGCCGTTGCTCGTTGACCTTGGCCGCGGGCACGCCCAGCAACTCGGCCAAGGGGCTTTGGGCATAGAAATGCTCGACGATGTGCAGTTCGCTCGACGGCTCACACAGACGACAGAGCACCAAAACCAAGGCCATCAGCGACCAGGGCACCTGCTCCTCGCCGCGGGGAAGGACCTGCTGGAGAAATTCGTGCAGCCCGAGTTGCCGCACCAACTCCAGTGCCAGCCACGGCCCGCCGAAAGCCACGGGGTTCTCCACGCGGACCCGCGCTGCATCCACTTCCACCCACTGCGGCTGTACGTCGTCGAAGAGCCGTTGCTGCCGCGACCGCCGCCCGCCTTGGGCCGCCTCCTTGACGCCCAGCCGGCCGCGATCGTCGAGTTGGCCCAGATAGGCCACTACCCGTTGCCGCGGGCCGCGCTCCGTGCGATAGGACTCCATCAGTGCCCAGTAGGCGTGCCGCTTGCCATTCTTACGACGAAAACAGGGGCGGATGAACATGCCCGTATTTTACGGCTGCTCCCGGACGACCCGAAGGGCAAGGTCTTCACTACAACGCCTTTGGGCACAATGGCGAGGCAACCGTGTGACGTGCGGCAAGGAGTTCCGTCAAGAAACCCCGCTTCCTCGCGGGTACCGAATATGACAAGATTCCCGCCCCAACGACCTCTACTGGCGAACTTGGGCTAGGCTCCAGGCGTGGCGAAAACGACTTGCCGAAGAGGACAGGGCCAGGCTAGAAAAATCTAGTGAGCAGCCTCCATCACCGCCACAGAGACGGAAAGCCGCCGAAGAACGTGCGAAGGCCGAGAAGGAACGTAAGGATGCAGATGAAGCGGCCAAGTGGCGAACATGGACGTGGACCGATTCGACAGGCGAACACGAGACTGAGGCGAAGTTTAGCGGGATGGCATTCGGCAAGGTGAAGCTGACAAAGCGTGACGGCTCCACCGTTCAGGTGCTACTTGAAAAGCTGTCTGACGAAGATCGGAAATGGATTAAAGACCGTTCCAAGTGACCGCGCCTCCCCCGCAAGTTCGTGGCCGGCCTACAACACCTCCGCCATGCTCAGGAGAAAATGCGATGGAAAACGACCAGCCAGTCTGGAGTGACTCTATTGTTCCCCCTGTGGATCTACAGCCTGGCGAGAAGAAAAAACTTCATCATCTGGATGCCTGCGTTGCGCGGGTAATCAAGGAAGAGTTAGGCTCATACCGGGCGGAATGGCGCGTTGAGGGTGACAGCGTTGTGCTGTTTATACCCGATCTCAATAGTACCGTTTTCATAATGCCACGGGAGGAACTGAAAAATCTCTCACCCGAAGGGACCTTTAACGATGCGGACGCAGACTTCGAGTACAACCTGAGAAAATCCCTCGACGCTTTCAGAAACGGACTCAAATTACCGCCCTACCTCCGTCGCTAGACGAGCGATTGACAGACCATCTTTCTCAGAAGGAGAAATTATGCAGATCAAATGGGGCGGTTTCACGCGAAGTACACTGAAGGGGAAGTCAGACGGTATGCTCCAAAAGACAGCGCGGGAATATACCTGCTGTGTGTTCAGTCGCGGAGTAGCACGTGGCAATGCTTCAACGTCGGAAAAGCGAACAACATCAAAGAGCGCCTGTTAGAACACCTTGCGGATGCAGAGAAGAACCAGCGCATTAAAACGCTGGGCAGGAATTGGCCGTGCGGATTTCGACCTGTTTGGGATCGTCGGGCCCTTGGCAGCGGCGGCCGCTTGGTTTACCCTTGTGGACAGTGGACGGCCGTGTTTCGCAGCCGCGGCCCTCCGCCCAACGCCCCGGTAGCTCAGGGGATAGAGCAACGGTTTCCTAAACCGTAGGTCACAAGTTCGATTCTTGTCCGGGGTACTTCGATCCAGGGCCAGTTGCCATGCACAGTCCGTCGATGGTCTTCCTGGTCGCCGGTGAAGCGGCGGCCCTCCGCGATCTGACGGCAAGACTCCAACCGCTGCGAATTTCGCTGAAAATCTGCCGCTCGGTCGGCGAGTTCCTCGACGCCCCGACGCCCGCCGGACCGACGTGCGTGGTGGCCGAACTGCCGCGACACGCCCAAGATGGCCTGCAATGGATCGAACGGCTCCGCCGCCGCGGCGGACAACTTCCCATGATCGTGATCGCCGCCGAGGCCGACGTGCCCACGGCCGTCCGGGCGATGAAACTCGGCGTCTTCGATTTCCTGGAAAAGAAATGCCCGGCCAAACAGCTCAAGGAAGCGGTCCGCGATGCGCTGCAATGGGACCGGGAGAACCGCCGTGGCATCGCCCGGGTCCACAGCGCCCGCCGGCGCCTGGCCGCCCTGACGCCCGGCCAGCGCGCCGTCCTTGATCTGCTCCTGGCCGGCTATGGCAACCGCGAGATCGCCGCCGAGTTGGACCTGAGCGTCCGCGCGATCGAGGTCCGCCGCGCCAAGGTCATGGAGGTCATGTGCGCCAGGTCGTTGGCCGAGTTGGTGCGGCTGGCAATCCTTGGCGAAGGCGGAAGGCGGAGGGCGGAAGGGGGAAGGCAAACGGAAAGGATGAAGGATAAAGGATGAAGGATCAAGTGCGAGCCAAATTCTAAGCTCTAAGCACTAAGCTCTAAGTTCTAAGCTCTACTCCTCGATAGCTCATATCCAACAAGTCCATCGGGTGCATGACCGCGATCGGATGCCGGCCGCGACGGACCTCGCGATGGATTTGCAAGAGGCAGCCGGCGTTGGCGGCCAGCACAATTCGGGCCCCGGTGCTCAGGATGTTCTCCATTTTCCGCGCGGCCAGGCGGTCCGCCATGGCCGGCTCGTTGAGGTTGTACGTGCCGGCCGAGCCGCAACAGATGCCGCTCTCGGGCAGCTCTCGCAACTCCAAGCCCGGAATCTTCGCCAGCAGCCGACGCGGCGCCGACGCGACGCCCTGGGCATGGGCCAGGTGACAGGCGTCGTGGTACGTGGCCGTCGCCTCGATCCGTCCGCCGGGCGGCACGGCCCCCAGGGCGTCGAGAAACTCGTGCACGTCCTTCACCTTGGCGCCGAACTTGGCCCGATGCGGCTGCAAACCGTCTTGCCAGTGCAGGCCGTATTCCTTGAGCATCGCCCCGCAGCCGCCGTGATTCACCACGATGGCGTCGTAGCGGTCCAGCTCGAAGGCGATCAGGTTGGCGTCGGCCAGCACCCGGGCCCCGCGGTTGTCGCCGGCGTGAAAATGGATGGCTCCGCAGCAACGTTGTTCGGGCGGGACGAAGACATCGCAGCCGTTCTGCTGCAACACCCGCACGGTCGCCCAATGCGTGGGCCGGAACATGGCGTCGGCCACGCAGCCGACGAAGAAGGCCACCCTTGCCCGCGTGCGGCCCACGGCCGGAAGGAAGGGCGGCAGCTTCGGGCCCAATTTCACCGGCGGCGGGACCAGCGGGGCCATGCGGCCCAGCCGGCCGGGCAACAGCTTGAACAGCCCCAACCGCTCGGCCGCGCCGTAGATGCCCAACCGTTGCAGCATTCGCACGGGCTTCATCAACAGCCGCACGCGATTGGGATAGGGAAACAGCCGCAGCAAGACCAGCTCGCGGAACAGGTCGAGCCGTCGCTGCCATCGCCCGTCGGCCGACGCGACCGCAAGGCGGAACGGCTCGATCAGCCGGCCATAGCGGACGCCGGACGGGCACGCCGTTTCGCACGCCCGGCAATCGAGGCACAGTTCCAGGTGGCGGCGCATGCGGTCGGTCAGCGGCTCATTCGACTCGTTGACCATCCGCATCAATTGCACGCGGCCGCGCGGCCCGTCGTTCTCATCGCCCAACTCCGTGTAGGTTGGGCATGAGGACGTGCAGAGGCCGCAGTGGATGCAGGCCAGCAGCAGCTTGTCGTCGATGGCGTGTGGAGTCATCGGTCTTTCAAAATGTCCGGGAAAAGGGGACAGTCCCCATTTGTGCGAA
This sequence comes from uncultured Planctomycetia bacterium, assembly GCA_963804825.1. GTDB lineage: Bacteria > Planctomycetota > Planctomycetia > Pirellulales > Thermoguttaceae > JBKQVT01. The sequence continues at coordinate 168,561 of CAWDRV010000001.1, forward strand.
GCACCCTTCGGGCCGTTCCGGCAAATGGGGACTGTCCCCTTTTTCCCTGCGAAGATCGTGCAAGTTCATTAAGTTTCCGGTCAATAGATGAAGCGGCCGGGGTTGAGCACTCCCGCCGGATCGAAACGCTCTTTCAACGCCCGCATGACGGCCATGGCGGCGGCGTCGCCTGGCGGCCCCCAAACGTCCTCGCGGCCGAGATTTTCGTCGCCGTTCTGGTCGCCGTCGCCGTTGCCGTTGTTCGAGAGGACGACGAGCGTGCCGCCGAATTCCGCGACGGCCGGCCGCAGCGTGTCGCGCAGCAGCGGGGCCAGCCCCTTGCCGGCCGCGGCCCGCGGCGGCCATTGCACCCGGACCACGCCGTCGCCCGCGTGGGCCTGCATCGAGCAGTCCGGCAGCAGCGCGCCCAGCCGGGCCATCGTCTCGACCATGACGCCGGGCAAGACGCCGACTTGAAAATCGGCGGGAAAATCGGTCAACCAGTTCCACCAGGATTCCGCATCGCCGTCGGTGACGGTCGTCAGCGACGAGACGCCCGCGTGCCGCCATTGTTCGCAAAGCCGCGCCACCATCCACTCGACTTCGGCGCGTCGGCCCTCGAATCCGGCCACGAGCCGGACGGGGCTGCCCTCGGGCGTCGGCGCCGGCGCCACGCCGGCACGACCGGCCGGCCGCGTGCGCAACTCGACGGCCACGGGGAGCACCTCCGAACGGACCAGCCCGTCGAGCAGCCGCTCGGCGGCGGCCAGGTCGTGGAGGTCGCAGGCCACCAGGGCCGAAGCCTCCGGCACAGGGCGAACCATGAGCGTCACCTGCGTCACGATGCCCAACGTGCCCAGCGAGCCGGTCAGGAGGCGGCAGAGGTTGTAGCCGGCGGCGTTTTTCAAGACCCGGGAGCCGGCGGAAAACACCGTCCCGCGGCCGTCCACCGCGCGGAGCCCGAGCACGTAGTCGCGCATGGTGCCGTAGCCGTAGCGTCGCGGCCCGGCCGCATCGACCGCCACGGCCCCGCCCACCGTCGCGCGATCGCTCCGCGGCATGTCGATGGGCAACCGCTGTCCCGCGGCGGCCAACGTTCGGGCGAGCTTGGCCATCGTCATGCCGGCGCCGACCGTGACGGTCATGTCGGCCGCAGGGTAGTCGACGAGGCGGTCCAGCGCGGCCAGCGAGAGCCCGATCCCTGGCCGTTGCGGCCCAGCGCCATAATCCAGCCGCGTCCCGCCGCCGATCGGGTAGATGGGCGTTTTTGACGCGAATGCCTCGCGCACCGCGGCCGCCACCGCCGCCTCGTCGGCCGGCTCGATCGCCGGCGTCCACGGCAACCGGCCCGGGAGCGTCATGTCGGGGTTGGCGTTCATCACGATGCAGTCTTCTCCGGTAGAACCTTGCCGGGATTGAGCAGTCCGAGGGGATCCAAAGCGTGCCGCACGTGCCGCATGGCCTCGAGGTCGGCGGGCGCGAACAAGCGGTCCATCAGGGCGAGTTTTTCAATGCCGACGCCGTGCTCGGCCGTGATGCTGCCTCCGCAAGCGATACACTCCAGCAGCACTTCGCGGCCGGCGGCGGTCGCCCGGGCGACGTCGTCGGGGTCGCGCTCGTCGAACAACAGGATGGGATGCACGTTGCCGTCGCCGGCATGGGCGACGTTGACGATGCGGACCTTGTGGCGGCGGCCGATTTCCATGATTCGGCCCAGGACGCGCGCCAGTTGCGTCCGCGGCACCACGCCGTCCTGGATCAGATAGCTGGGACTCAAGCGGCCCACCGCGCCCACGGCCGACTTGCGGCACTTCCAAAGCAACTCGCGCCGCGGCGCGGCCGCGGCCTCGACGACCTCGCGGGCGTGGTTGTCGCGGCAGAACTCGACGATCTGCCGCTGTTTCTGGTCGAGCCCTGCGGACGGGGCGGAAAAACCGTCCACCTCGATCACCAACACGGCGGCGGCGTCCGGCGGAAAACCGAAGTGGAACGCCTCTTCGACCGCCCCCAGGATGCCCTGGTCCATCAACTCCATCGCCGCCGGGATAATGCCCGCGGCGATGATCCGCGTCGCGGTGTCGGCGGCGTCGTCCACGGTGTCGAAGACCGCCCGCAGCGTGCGGTAGTCCTGCGGATTGGGCGTCAGCCGGATCCAGATCTTGGTGACCACGGCCAGCGTGCCTTCGCTGCCGCAGAGGACGCCGGCCAGATCGAGCGCGGCGGGATCGGGCGCCGGCCCCAGTTGCACCACGTCGCCGCTGCCGAGCACCGCTTCCACGCCCAGCAGGTGCTGGACGGTCACGCCGTAGCGGAGCGTGTGCGGCCCGCCGGCGTTGGTGGCCACGTTGCCGCCCAGCGTGGACGCGCCTTCGCTGGAGGGATCGGGGGCGAAGTGGTAGCCGGTGCCGGCCAAGGCGCGGTCCAACTGCAAGTTGGGCACCCCCGGCTCGACGACCGCCATGCGGTTGCGGAGATCGACTTCCAGGATGCGATTCATCCGCGTCAGCGCCAGGACGACTCCGCCGCAATGGGCCGTACAACCGCCGGCCAGCCCGGTTCCGGCGCCCCGGGCGATCACCGGCGTGCCATGCCGGCGGCAGGTTTGCACCGCGGCGACCACCTGCCGGGTCGAGCGGGGAAAAACGACCGCCTCCGGCCGCCGCCGCACGATCGTCAAGGCATCGCAATCGTAGACCGCCAATTCGGACGTTGCCGAAAGGACGTTCTCGGCGCCGAGGCGCCGGCGGAGTTCCTGGACCAGCGGGCTGGAAGTCATGGCGTCATTATAGTCCGACACGCGGGGCGCCGGCTACTTCTTGCCCGGCCGAGCCTCTCCCCGTTGGCGAGGGGGAAAGGCGAAGCCCCGGGAGGTTGCCGCAAAAGGCTTCCGGGGGCACAATGGAGTTGTGCCGGGATGCCTAACCGCTTCCGGCCGAATGGGACAGCCCTCTGGTTCTCGGTCCCCTTGGAGTTCGCGTCGTGTCGGCCAAAAAACGAAGACCGCCCGCGCAAGTACCTCCCCAACCGCCCGCGCAAACGCGGAAGACGCCTTTCCTCCCGCTGACGATCTGCATATTCCTCGCCGTCGCCGTGGCCGTGGTCTTCGGTCAGACGCTTCAGCATGGTTTCGTCAACCTCGATGATCCCGAGTACGTCTACGAAAACCAGCATGTCTTCAACGGACTGGACGGCGCGGAGATCGGCTGGGCCTTCCGCTCGTTCCACGCCGCCAATTGGCATCCGCTGACCTGGCTCTCCCACATGCTGGATTGCGAGTTCTACGGCGCCTCCGCATCGTCGGCCGGGGGCCATCACGCCAGCAGCGTGCTGTTGCACGCCGCCGCCGCGATGATTCTCTTCCTCCTGTTGCGGCGGATGACCGGCGCCATTTGGCCCAGCGCCTTGGCGGCGGCCGTGTTCGCCGTCCATCCCCTGCGGGTCGAATCCGTCGCTTGGGTGGCCGAACGCAAGGACGTCCTCAGCGGGCTGTTTTTCGTGCTGACCCTTTGGGCCTACGTCGCTTACGCCGACCGGCCGTTCTCGTGGCTCCGTTACGGGCTGGTGGCGCTGCTGTACGCCTTGGGCCTGATGGCCAAGCCGATGCTGGTGACGCTGCCGCTGGTGCTGGTGCTGTTGGACTACTGGCCGCTGGGCCGATTCGCTCCTTCCGGAAGGGGTGAGAAGGGCGAGAAAGGCGCGAACGTCGCCCCACCAGGCCGGCTGCTCTTGGAGAAGCTGCCCCTGCTGGCGCTGGCGGCCGCGTCGTGCGTCGTCACCCTGTCGGCCCAAGGCGTGGCCATCATCGAGTTCGACAAATTGTCCTTGGACCAGAGGGTGGCCAATGCGGTGGTCAGCCTGGCGGCCTACTTGGGACAGTTCTTCTATCCAAATCCCGCACGATTGGCCGTTTTCTATCCGTATCCCGACAGTTTGCCGCTTTGGGAAGTGGCCGGGGCATTGGCGATTCTGGCGCTGGTCAGCGTCGGCGTCATCCTCGCCAGACGCAAGTATCCGTTCCTGATCGTCGGTTGGCTCTGGTACCTGGGGATGATGGTGCCGGTGATCGGGCTGGTGCAGGTGGGCTTGCAAGCGATGGCCGACCGCTACACCTATCTGCCCATGATCGGCGTGACGATCGCGCTGGTTTGGTTCTTGGCGTCGCTGGCGGAACGACGGCCGTGGGGCCGCATGGCGCTGGGCATTGCCGGCCCGCTGGCGGTCGTCGTGCTCATGGGCTGCGCGTGGCTTCAGACGTCGTATTGGCGCAACAGCGAAACCCTGTGGACCCACGCGCTGAAATGCAATCCGCGCAGTCCGCTGGCTCACGTCAACTTGGGCCGCTGGTGGACGGATCAGGGAAAACCAGACTTGGCCCTGAAAGAATATCGGGCAGCCTTGGATATCGACCCGAACTACATCCTGGCCCTCAACAATTCTCGCGTTCACGCTCTTCCAGCAAGGGGAAATCGACGCGTCGATCGACGCCTGCCAGAAGGTCCTGGAGCGCAATCCGAGGAATTCCAAGGCGCACAACAACCTGGGACTGGCCCTCCAACGTCGGGGCGATCTTGATGCGGCGATGTCTCACTATCAACTGGCCGTCGATTGCGACCCCGAAAACGCCCAGGCCCACCACAACCTGGCCACGCTTCTCCATCGCCGAGGCAAGATCGACGAGGCCATCGACCAATATGGCTTGGCCATCCGCGCCAATCCACGATATTTCAACGCTCACGTCCATCTCGGCCAACTCTTCCAGGAGCAGGGCCGGCTCGACGAGGCCATCGAGGAATTTCAGAAGGCCTTGGCCCTCCATCCGGACAACGATGAGATCCGCCGCAGACTCGATCGGGCCATCTCCGATCGGGCCATCTCCGACAGGCGGCCGAAGCCGGGCGAATAGGGCGGATTTTTGTCGAGCCGACGCCGGCACGCCGGTTCCATCCCTCCATGCGGAAAAGTTGCAACTCTTTTCTCCGCAATGACTTACGATTGCAGCAACTCGGCTTGCAACCGGGCGTCGAAAACGGTACAGTACGCCACCTTTTCATCGTGCGAGAGTTCTCATCCATGTCCCGCTTTGGCCCAATCCCGCTGTTGATTTGGTGCGTGGCGGCATTGCTTCCGTCTGTCCGGGCGGACGCCCAGGTGACGCCGTCGCCGCCGCTGATGATGGTGCCCTCGGATTCGACCGTTCCGCCGCCCGACGGCTTCTCAACGGTTCCACCACCCGGACCGGACGCGTTCGGCGGCAGTGATATTGTGCCGTCGGCGCCGAACTTCGGCCAGGCGCAGGGCTACGGTCCAACGCAAGGGCCCTTCACGTGGCAACTCCTGCCCGATGGGCTGATGTATCCCTCGTACCTGGCCGGCGAACGGGAACCGCGTCTGGGCAGCGAATGGGTCTATGAGCGGCAGATGGGATGGATCTGGAACATCGCCATGGGCGCCCGCGTGGGGCTGCTCCGCTTCGGCACCGAAGACAGCCTCCTTCCCGAAGGCGTCCAATTGGATGCCGAAGTGGCCGCTTTCCCGCGGCTGCAACTGAACTACGATCGCGACCTGGCGGCGGTCGATTTTCGCGGCGGCGCGGCCCTGACCTCGCGGACCGGCCCGTGGGAAACCAAGTTCTCCATCTATCACCTCAGCTCGCACTTGGGCGACCAATACATGTTGGCCACCGGCGCGACGCGGTTGAATTTCTCCCGCAACGCCGTGGTGTTGGGCTTGGCGTTTCGGCCCATTGCCGACGTGCGGCTCTACGGCGAAGTCGGCTGGGCGTTTTACGACTGGGGCGACACCGATCCCTGGGAGTTTCAGTTCGGTATCGAGTACAGTCCGGCCCGACCCACCGGTCCGGCGGGCGCGCCCTTCTTCGCCGTCAACGGCCATCTCCGGCAGGAGGTGCAGTATGGCGGGGCGCTGACGGTCCAAACCGGCTGGCAATGGCGCGGACGCAGCGGCCACCTCTTCCGCACCGGATTGGAATACTTCAACGGCAAGTCCGAGCAGTACCAGTTCACCAACCAATTCGAGCAGCAGATCGGCGTGGGCATCTGGTACGACTTCTGAGAAACAACGGCGTCAACCCTTGTTTCAACAGATACTCGCGGACCATCGCCAAGAAAAGCGGCCGCGCGACGGCGCTACTTCACGCGCCTTCGCCACCCGAAAGCGATCAGCCCCACGACGCCGACGCCCAGCAATGCGATGGCCGACGGCTCGGGCACCGGCTCCATCGCCTGGGTGAACGAATAAGATTGGGCCCCGGAGAAGCTGAGCTTGTAGCTGAACACGAAGTCGTCGCCAATTCCAATCGGCGTGCCACCGGTAAAGTCAATCTGAGCGACATACTCGCTGTCAATCAGGGCCGGCGGTGTAACCGCGATCGTCCAATCGCCCGGCGGCGGAATCACGGAGGCCCCCGTCAACGTGAACGTATTCGCCATCGATACCGTGACGTCGTAGGCGGTCCACGGGAAACTTGTCTCGTTGGTGTCATCGGTGGTGAGGATCAAGGTCGGATCGAGCGGCGAATCCGTGGTGACGTCGCCGATCATGTGCCCCGGTCCCCAGAACTGGTCGCCCGTGATCGTCGTGCTGTAATTCGTGCCATCGTAGGACAAGTCGCCGGCCACGCAGTTAATGGCGCCATCCCCATCATTGTGGCAGCACCAACCTCCCGGCGCGCTGGTGGGGGTGTTGCAAACGGTGCCATCGGTGAGACCCATGATGTTCGCGCTACCAACAGAACTCGTTGCCAGCAGCGCGATGAAAACACCAAATCCCGTCAGTCGCATGATTCAGCCCCTTTTTGATCTTACTCTCCGTCGTCGTCCGCGCAACTCCTCCGGAACCGACGCCCACGAAGAGCCGACCGAGGAAGAAGTCCTTGGCGGCACAACCCTCCTTCATGGGGAAGGCGGTTCTCGAAAGAATTTTGGGACGCGATGTCGCTGCCTAACCATGGGGTGCTAACGATCCTAACTCGCTTCGAGCCGCCGCGATCACGTCACACGCGACAGCCTAGCACATTGCCATTCATTATATGGAAAACTGAATTCTCGGCAAGCATTTGGCACGGATCGTCAAAAAATTGTCTTCCCGGGCTGGTCTTGCGGGAGAGTGTCGGAGAGCGATTCGATTCCAGTGGAATCGCAACTCACGGCCAGTTCAGGCTTTAGGGCAGGCGTTGCCGACATGCCCCACCCTATGGGTGGAATGTAGGCACGGCAAGGTTCCAACATTCTGACACCCTCGCTCGGCGTAGTCCGGTAGCATTCGCCGGGTTCCGGTGCAACCTTGGGACCTAGAAGTCCGCGCTGCCGGGGGTGCGCGGAAACGGGATCACGTCGCGGATGTTCGTCATGCCCGTGATGAACAACAACACCCGCTCGACCCCAAGACCGAAGCCGCTGTGCGGCACCGTGCCGTAGCGGCGCAGGTCGCGGTACCACCAGTAATTCTCCGGATCGAGCCCCTGCTCTTTCATCCGCATTTCGAGCACGTCCAGCCGATGCTCGCGCTGGCTGCCGCCGATGATCTCGCCCACCTTCGGCACCAGCACGTCCATCGCACGGACCGTGCGGCCGTCGTCGTTCACGCGCATGTAGAACGGCTTGATCGTCCGCGGATAGTCGTACAGGATCACCGGGGAGCGGAAGTGCGTCTCGGTCAAGTAGCGTTCGTGCTCGGCTTGCAGGTCGCTGCCCCATTGGATCGGAAACTCGAACTCCCGGCCCGAGGCCGCAAGCGCCTCGATCGCCTCGGTATAGGGCAATCGCACGAAGTCGCTCTCGACGACGTGTTGCAGCGTCTCGACGACCGTCGCGTCGATCCGCTGCCGGAAGAATTCCATGTCTTCCGGGCACTTTTCCAAAACGTCGCGGAAGATCCGCTTGAGGAACCGCTCGGCCAGGTCCATGTTGTCGGGCAACTCGAAGAAGGCCATTTCGGGCTCGACCATCCAGAACTCGGCGAGGTGGCGGGTGGTGTTCGAGTTTTCGGCGCGGAAGGTCGGACCGAAGGTATACGCCTTGCCCAGCGAACAGGCGAACACCTCCGCCTCCAACTGCCCGCTGACGGTCAGAAACGCGGGCCGCTCGAAGAAGTCCCGGCTGAAATCGACTTCCCAGCCGGGGTTGCACGCGCCTTCGACCGGCTTGGGGACATGGTTCAGGTCGAGCGTGGTGACCTGGAACATCTCGCCGGCCCCTTCGCAGTCGCTGGCCGTGATGATCGGCGTGTGGATGTAGAGGAACCCCTCTTCCTGGAAGAAATCGTGGATCGAGCGGCAGACGCAGTTGCGCACCCGGGCGACGGCGCCGAAGGTGTTGGTCCGCGGCCGCAGGTGGGCGATGGTCCGCAGGAACTCGAAGGAATGCTGCTTCTTTTGCAGCGGATAGGTCTCCGGATCGGCCCAGCCGTGGACGGTCACGCTCCGCGCCTGGATTTCGGTGGCCTGGCCCTTGCCGGGCGACGCCTGGACCAGGCCCTCGACGCTCACGCTGCATCCGGCCGTGAGCCGCTTGATTTCCGATTCGTAGTTCGGCAACTCCGCCGCGGCCAGCACCTGGACGTTGCCGAAACACGAGCCGTCGTTCAATTCGAGGAAGCTGAAACCGGCCTTGGAATCGCGCCGGGTGCGGACCCAGCCTCGCACGCATGTTTCCCGTCCAACGGCGTCCGCCCGCCGCGCCTCGGCCACCGTGAGTCTTTCCATCGTTTGCAACCTTGTAGGGATCGTTCAAGAATGACTGAGGGCGTCCGGGAATTCCCTTGAATCAACACCAACGGCAACCAAGGCCATAGCATGGTCCTTGGGTATGAGGATTTCACGCAAAGGCGCCAAGACGCAAAGGCGCAAAGGTGCGGAAGAAAAGAGGGGAAAGGCTGGACTATCCCACTCGCCGTCGATTCACGAATCAACTCCTCTTCCCTTTGCGGCTTTGCGCCTTCGCGCCTTTGCGTGAGAAATTTTTCGCGGTGACATTGCCAAAACGCCAGTTTTCTTGCCCCCAATTCCAGGACACCCTCGGCTATTCCCCGACCTCCAGCCGGACCGGGACCTTCCGCTGCTGCCCGCCGCGGACGACCGTCAAAACGACCTGGTCGCCGGCCCGCTTGCTCTCGATGGCGTCGAGGAAGTCGTCGGCGCTGTGGACGGGCTTGCCGTCCACGGCCACGATCAAGTCGGCGGCCGAGCGATCGATCGTTTGGAGTTCATATACGACCGGGCCTTGCCGCCGCTGCTCCCGCACGACCTTGAATCCTTGCAGCCCGGCCCGCTCGGCCGCTCCACCCGGCGTCAGCGTGGCAATCAACAGCCCCTTGTCCGTTTGATACACGCGGACGATCCCGACCTCGGGCCGGCGGACCCGGCCGTTGGCGACCAGTTGGGGGACGACCCGTGCGATGGTGTTGACGGGAATGGCGAACCCCACGCCCACGCTCTCGCCCGTCCGGCTGGCGATGGCCGTATTCATGCCGATCATCAGGCCATGACTGTCCAGCAGCGGCCCGCCCGAGTTGCCCGGGTTGATCGCCGCATCGGTCTGAATGATCGACTTGATCGAACGGCCGTCGCGTCGGCTGGGCAAAGAACGATTCAGGCTCGAGATGATGCCGGTGGTCAATGTTCGCTCCAGGCCGAAGGGGTTTCCGATGGCGAACACCCGCTGCCCCACGCGCAAGTCGGTCGAACTGCCGAAAACCACCGGAAACAGCGAGTCGGCCGCGGCGCCGATCTTCAACACCGCCACGTCGGTGCTGGGATCGCCGCCGACCAATCGGGCCGGGTAGTTGTGGCCGTCGAACAACGTCACCTCGATCTGCGCGGCGCCGTCGATCACGTGATAGTTCGTGAGGATGTGGCCTTGCCGGTCCAAGACGATGCCGCTCCCCTCCCCTTCGGAGGGGATTTCCAGCAGCAGGAAGCGATTACCCTGAGCCCCCTTCGTGGTGATGTTCACGACGCTGCGATTGACCTTTTCATAGACAGCGATGTTCACCCGCTCTTCCGGCGTGAATTGATCCGCCGCCCCCGCCGGCAAGGGGACGTGGGCGGGGGCGAGCGCCGGGGTGGCCGCAGGCGCCGGCGCCTTCAAATCCTGGGCGACGCCCTTGGATTCCAACGCCGGCCCGCCGGACAGTCCAATGGCCAATCCGGCCCCGGCTGCGGCGGAAAGCACGCATATCAGTAGTATTCGTTTCATGGCTGTTCCCCCATCTCGAACCGCTGATTCCCCAGCACACCGACAACCCCCAATCATACGCAATTCCAGGATGCGTGGCGAGAGTGCCCCGGCGGAGCACGCGCAGCGGGGAGCGGATTTTCCGCAACCGGCCGCGCGCTTGGAAAACCTTCGGCAGGCCGACCATCTTACCAAGAGGCCGTCGCAAAACTGCAATAGCCGGCACAGCCCGCCCACGGCGGAAGCCTTCATTTCGGCACGATTGCCTGGACCATTTCAACCACGCAAAATCTCCAAAATCGCAAACCCATCCATCTTGCGTATTTGTCCTCTATTGCCTAATGATCGCACTTGAGTCTCTCCGATACCGTTTATCGCTCGTGAATTGGTGTTCGAGGGGCGTTGGCGATCCAGTCAACCAGACAGTCCTATCGAAGGATCATCGGGAGGAGGGCAAGACATGAAGTGTTCTCGTGAAGCGTTATCGCTGCTGCTGGCGGTCGTAGGGGCTATGGGCATCGTCTTGGCGACCGCCGACAGCCGCCAAGCCATGGCCTCGGTGGTCTGCCCGGAGTCGTCGCCCTTCATGAAAACCGTGGAAATGCTGAAGCAGTTTGACGGCATTCTGGATTGGTCTTCCTATGTGTCCAAGCAGAGAGCGGCCGATTTGCTCGCCGCTTTCACCGACAGCTCGAAGAAGTCGGACCCATACGCCGAGTCGGAACAACGGTTCGAGGACGATGCCGAGGACGATGTCGATGCCGATGTCGATAATGCCGCGGACGATGCCAATGCCCAGGACGATGCGGATGCCGACAATGCCCAGGACGAAAACGCCCAGGACGATGCCGATGCCGAAAACGCCCAGGACGAAAATGCCCAGGACGAAGACGAGGACGCGACCGCCGCCGCCGCCCAAGACAAGAGCGGCATCGACGAGGACGAGGCTGTTGGGGACAACGCCGCGACAGACGCTCTCGACGAGGAAAACGATCTGAACGTTTTGCAGTTTTACCCCGATGAATCCTGGTTGACCGGTCCGGGCTGGCCAACGGCATGGACGTGGGGAGGGACCTTTTCGAGTGCGAACGCGGCCAAGACCGAGAGAGGCGCGGGACGGGCTGTCCTCACCGTGTTGGTCTCGTGGGCGGAGCGGACGGTTGCCCAATGGCACGCCGGCCTCGGCGAGTTTTCACGCCAAGTCCTGGCCCTGGCCGGGAAGTGGGGAAGGCCGCTCGACAAGGGTCGTGTCCGGACGCCTACCGCCGGGCGTGGAAACCGAACGTCCTATTAGCCCCGGGGGGCATATTGTAACTGGATGGTGGGACAAGAGTTACGGCTCGGGTTGCTGTTGGCGGCCCGAGCCGCTCTTCTTTAGAGGGGGGAAGCCGGCGTCTTCCGGCCGCAAACAGCAGCGCGAAGGAGGGGGGCTTCCTTCCGGCATTTTGGAGTTTTTTGATTGCCAAACTGCCGAGCCATCTAGTAGAATGACGATAGCCCGGTGTGGGTCTGTTTCTAGGTCCCAAGGAAGAAAATCTGCACGTGCCCCTGGCCCGTTGCACCGGAACACAGCGGTTGCCAGACGCACTTCACTCGTGTTTGACGGAGACAGAGTCATGTCTAAATTTGTCTTGCGGTGGATCGTCTTCTCTTGTGCAACCCTGGTCACGGTCGCGTTGGCCGTGACAACGGTCTATGCACAGTCGGGCCAAGAGGCAGCCCGACTCGATTATTTTGTTCACCCGGACGGGACCAGTTACTTTGCTTTGAGTTTGCAGCCGCCCGCCGCCGCGCCGGTGGCCGCCCCGCACAACGTGGTCATCCTGGTGAGCACGTCCGCGAGCCAGACGGGCGAGTATCGCGCCAAGTCGTTCGAGGCGTTGCAGTCGGTCATTGCCGGCCTGCACGCCGGAGACCGCGTGCGGCTGATCGCCACCGACCTGAAGGCGATCCCCTTGACGAAGGGTTTCGTGGCGCCCGACGGCGCCGAGTGGAAGGCGGCGATGGCGGCGCTCGAGCAGCGGACTCCGCTGGGCACGAACAACCTGGAGAAGGCCCTGACGGCCGCGGCCGCCAGCTTCGGCCCCGACGCGAAGAATCCCCGGGCGTTGGTCTACATCGGCGACGGCAGCAGCCGCGCCAACTTGCTCAGCCTCGAGAAATTCCGTCAACTGGCGAGCACGTTGGCCGACGAGCACGTTCCCGTGCTCAGCTACGGCGTCGGGCCGCGCGTGGATCGGCAAATCCTCGGCGTTTTGGCCGCTCAGACGGGCGGCGTGTTCGTCGAGGAACCGCAGGACGGCTCGGCCGTCGGGGCGGGGCGTCAACTGGCCGCGGCCGTGCACGCGGCCGTGTTCTGGCCCGCCGGCGCGGTGAAGTGGCCGGCCCAGATCGGCGAGGTCTTCCCCAAGACGCTGCCGCCGTTGCGGAGCGATCGCGACACGGTCGTCATCGGCACGTTGAAGGGAAAGGATCCGCTGCGGATCGAGGCGGCCGTGGACGGGACCGGCGGCGCACAGAAACTGTCCTGGCAAGTCGCCCCCGGCAAGAGCATGGAAGACAACAACTACCTGCCGGCGCTGGTGGACCAGGCGCGACCGAACGAAGGCTGGGCGATCCCCTTGGTCAGCTCGGCCAGCCTGGCGGAGGCGCGGCAGCAGATCGAAGCCGGCGGCCGGACGATGACGCAGCTCGCGCAGCAGGCGTTGGTTTCGGGCAACCTGGACGGCGCCGAACGTTTGGTCGACGAGGCGTTGCGACGTGATCCCGGCGACCCGCAGGCGCAGATCATCAAGCGAGCGGTGGCGAAGGCGCGTCAGAACGGCGGCGCGGTCAAGACCGCGGTCCCGGCGCCCACGCCGCTTCCGGTCGAGCCGGCGGCCCCCGCCGACGGCCTGAACCTGGTTGGCCCGGCGCCGTCGCCGGACACGGTGCCGGCGGTCGGTGGACCGAATGAAGGGGCCAACGCCCAGGCGGCCGCGGCCGTCACCAGCGCCCATGCCTCGTCCTTGCAGACGGAAGTGCAAAATATCGCCAACAAGGCCCGGGGACAGATGCAAAAGGAGCCCGAACTTGCCCTCCAGAGCCTGCGGGGGGAGATGGAAAAGGTCCAGAACGACCCGGACCTTTCGCCGGAGACGCGCGACCAGTTGACCAGCACGTTGCAATCGGCGATCAAGCAGGCAACCACGCGGCAGATCGAGGTCGAGCAACGCCGCCAAGCCGACGCGGAGCGCCAGGCCCAGGGCAAGGAGCAGGCGATTGCCGCTCAAACCCTGACCCGCAACCAGGACAAAGTGCAAGAATGGATCAAACGCGTGGAGTTCCTCCTGGAGGACGCCCGGGAGGCGGAGGACACGGAGGCAGCGAAGAAGTTTGACGATGCCATAACCTTGGCGAGAAGGGCGACCAATGAAATGCCGGGCAGCACGGCCGCGGTGGCGGCCGAGAACGCGGCCTTGGTCAAGGGCTATTACGCAGAGGAATGGAAGGCGACCAGGGCGACGGAAAGGGGAGTCATCGATGAACTGTACGCGGTCAACGTGTCCCGCGTGCCGTTTAACGACAACACGCCGATCGTCTGGCCCGACGCCCAGTGGTGGAAGGAGATGACGAAAGAGCGGAAGGCGCAGTTGGGGCTCGAAGGACATGCATGTCCGCGGCCCGGCCGAGAAGAGGATCGAGGCGGCCTTGAAGTCGCCGACGCGGCTGGAGTTCGTCGATACGCCGCTGACCGACGTGATCGACTACTTGAAGGACTATCACCAGATCGAGATCCAGTTGGACAAGAAGGCCATGGAGGAAGCGAGCATCGACCCCGCCGTCACGGTGACGAAGAACCTCAACGGGGTTTCCTTGCAGTCGGCGTTGCGGTTGATGCTCCACGAGTTGGGCTTGACGTACGTGATTCAGAACGAGGTGTTGTACATTACCACGACGGAGGCCGCCGAAGCCAAGCTGACCACGAGGGTCTACTCGGTGGCCGACTTGGTGATTAAGATCCAGACGCCGAACTTCGCCGGAGGGTTGGGCGGCCTCGGAGGTTTCGGAGGCATGGGCGGCCAGGGCGGCGGATTCGGCGGCGGCATGAACGGCCAGGGCGGCATGGGCGGCGTCGGCGGCATGGGCGGCTTCGGCGGCGGCCAGGGCGGGTTCGTCGGCGGCGGCGGCATGGGCGGCGGCGGCGGGATGTTCAGCGTCCCCGCTGAAATCCTCCCCCAAGTTCCCGTCCAGGGCTTCGTCGCCTCCTCCGTGAAGGAAGATGCCCCCGCGGCGGATGCCCCCGCCAAGGCCAAAGCAGCCGCGCCGGTCAAGGCCGACGCAGCCGCGCCGGCCACGATCCAAGCCGCGCCTGCCCGGCCGGCGAAGATCCCGTTGAAAGAAATCCTTGCCGGCAAAGACCCCAAGGCGGATTGGGAGCATTACTTCGCCGCCCATCAGCCCGAGCCTGCCGCGGTCCGCGCGGCTGTCTCCGACTTGACGAACCACCAGAAGTTCGACCACGTCATCGCCCTGATCGAGGCGGCCCTTCGCCATCGTCAGCCGCAACCGTGGATGTACGAAACCTTGGCCCTGACCATGCAGGCCGCCAACCGGCCCAAGGAGGAAATTGAGCGGGTCGTCATGTCCGCCGTCGATTTCGCCGACAACACGGCCGACATGTTGCGTTTGGGCGTGTTCTTGACGGACTTAGGTCTGGACGGCCGGGCGATCCAAGTGTTCCGCCAAGTCGCGGAGATGGAACCCTTCTGTCCCGTGCCCTATATTCAGGGCCTCAGGGCGGCCCAGCGCATCAACGACCTGGACGGCATTGAGTGGGCCACGGTCGGCATCCTCAGCCAAGGCTGGTCGGCCGGCCAAAGCAACGTCTGGCGGACGGCGCTAAACGTCTCCGAAGCCACCTTGAAACAGCTCCGCGACGAGAAGCGCACCAAGGAGGCCGCCAAGTACGCCGCCGCCTTGGCCCTGGCCAAGCAGCGCGACTGCGTGATCCGCGTCGGCTGGACCGGCGATGCCGACGTGGACCTGATGGTCGAGGAACCCACCGGATCGGTCTGCTCGCTGCGCAATTACCGCACCACCGGCGGCGGCGTCTTCTGCGGCGACATGTCCGGCACCTACAGCCTCAAGGGCGCCCAGCATTGCCAAATGTACCTTTGTCCCAAGGGCTTCAGCGGCACCTACAAGCTGGTGGTCCGCCGGGTTTGGGGCCAAGTGGTGGCGGGTGAGGTGGTCGTCGAGGCCATCGGGCACTACGGCACCCCCAAGGCCAAGACCTTTTGCAAGAACATCCGGCTCGAAAAGGGCATGGCCATGGTGACGTTCGACCTGACGGGCGGCCGTCGCACGGAAAAACTGCAAGAGCAGCAAGTGGTCAACGCCGCCGTCGATCAACTGGCCGTCGGCCAGCAAATCCTTGCCCAACAGTTGGCCGCCCTGGAAGATCCCAACGCCGTGGGCGCCTTGGCCGCAGCACGGCAAGCCAACGTGTTGGCCAACATCGCCGCCGCCGACGCCGCCACGACCGTCGACACGGGCACGGGCACGGGCACGACGCCCATCATCACCCCCTTCGTCCTCCAGGGCGCCGTGGGTTATCAGCCCATCATCATCACCCTGCCGGAAGGGGCCAACCTGGAGGCGACCGCCGTCGTTTCGGCCGACCGCCGCTATGTCCGCATCAGTTGCGTGCCTTTGTTCTCCCAGATTTCGAAGGTGACCACCTTCAACTACAGCACCGGCGAATCCTCGTCGCAGAGTTACCCGAACGGCTATAGCGGGACCTCGGGCGGAGGCTATTAGCGGCCTTTTGGGGCAGCGGAAAGGGACGGGGCGGTTCTTCCGGCCCGTCGCCTGTCGGCAACGCACGCCGAAGCATGGCCCCGTCTCTGACGGGCCGTGAACCGTCGAGGAATCAGTCCGGTTCCCGGCCCGGCTTCCACTTGATGTTGCAGCCGAGGCTGGCCTTCTGCCGCCTCGGCGCCGGACGGCCCGACAGCACCGCGTCCAACGCCTTGCGCAGGTCCTCGCCGGTCACGGGAATCTCGTTGCCCGGCCGGCTGGAATCCATCTGCCCGCGATAGACCAGGCGACGGGCGTTGTCGAAGATGTAGAAGTCGGGCGTGCAGGCTGCTTGGTAGGCCCTGGCCACCTCTTGCGTTTCATCCACCAGGTACGGAAACGTGTACCCGCGGCGCGACACCTCGTCGGCCATCCGCTCCGGGGCGTCGTCCGGATAGTTCTCCGCGTCGTTCGAGTTGATGCCCACCACGGCCACCCCGCGCTGTTGATACTCGCGGGCCAAGGCGGCCAATCCGTCCGCCACGTGCTTGACATAGGGGCAATGGTTGCACATGAATATCACCAACAGGGCGGGCGAGCGGTCGAAATCGGAAAGCGAGACTTTCCTGCCGCCGGCGTCCGGCAGCGAAAAATCGGGGGCCTTCGTGCCCAACCGCACCATCGTGCTTACAGTTGCGACCATCGGGCGATCTCCTTTTGGGAAAACTGTGCGAAAAAGTCTCCTCAACGCTTGACCAATTGTACGCGGCCGGCAACCCCCCCTTTCCAGTTCCCCCGTTCCGCTCCGCTATTTGAAGCGGAACAGCCGCCGCGCGTTGGCTGCCGTTTCGGCGGCCAGTTGCGCCGTCGGCACGCCCCGCAACTGCGCCAGATGGGCCGCCGTGTGGACCACCAGCGCCGGCTCGTTGCGAGGCTGCTTGCCTCGCAACGGCTCGGGCGTCAAGTAAGGGCAGTCGGTCTCGATGAGGATGCGGTCGGCCGGAACGGCGACTGCCGCGGCGCGGAGCGGTTGGAACTTCTTGTTCGTGTAGGTCACGTTGCCCGCAAAGCTGATCGACAGCCCCAACTCCAGGCACTTGGCGGCCATGGCCGTCTCGCCGCTGAAGGCGTGCAACACCGCGTGGACCGGCCCGGCGACGGCGTCGGCTTCCAGCAGCGGGATCAGCTCCGTCGCCGCGTCGCGGCAATGAATGATGACCGGCCGCTTGCGATTCCGGCCCAAGCGGAGATGACGGCGGAAGTAGTCGATTTGCAGTTCCAGGGGCGAGAAGTCCCAGTGGCGGTCCAAGCCCGTCTCGCCCAGCGCCACCACGCGAGGATGATCGGCCAACGCGACGATCTGGTCCCAGTCGCCGCCGGCCGCTTCGGCGCAGGAGTTGGGGTGGATGCCCACGGCCGCGTAGACCGCGGGGTGTGTCTCGGCCAGCCGCACGGCGGCCCGGCTGGAGTCCAGCGACGTGCCGACGCAAACGACGGACTCGACGCCCGCCGCAAGGCATCGCGCGATCACCGCGTCGCGGTCGGCGTCGAATTGCGGGTCGTCGAGATGGGCGTGAGAGTCAATCATAAGGGGGAAGGCGGAGGGCGGAAGGGGGAAGGTAGGGTGGGTCGAGCGCAGCGAGCCCCACCACAGGAATTCGCCCGAAAAATGGTGGGGCTCGCTGCGCTCGACCCACCCTACAGTTCTTCATCCTTCCGCCCTCCGCCCTCCGCCTTCCCCCTTTCCAAAATGTCCAGGTGCGCCTGCGCGTTGGCCAACGCCTCTTCGGCCAACGCGCGGAGCTCCGGCCATCCGAACAGATCGGCGATGCAGCGTTCCATGATCGGCAGGTCGCGCCGCTGGTGCTCGATCACCCTTTGCAGCAGGAAATCGACGCCGGTGTCGTTCATGCCCGCAAAGGCCAGGGGAAACGGTCCGGGGTCCGGCTGGCCGCCGTGGTCGAGGATGGCCTGGGCGACGCGGCGGGCCAAGCCCTGCTGGTCGGCCACAAGATGGTCCAGGGCTTCCCCGGCCGGTTGCCCTGCGGCGTCGGTCCACGGCCGAGCATCGCGGAGGTACATCGGCAGCGAGCGGCAAAGGAGCCGCAGCAGTCGATTCAGGACAACGGTTGCATCGGGCTTGACCACCGAAGCTCTCCCCATGGCGCCGGTTCCACCGCTTTTCAAACGAGTATTCTCCTCAACGCATGAAGGACGAGGCCGCCACGTTGGCCCAAGCGGACAGGCCGCCCCAGTACACGAACAGTCCGATCAGAAACGCCGTCAGCACGGCCACATAGGCCCCCGGCACCGAGACCAACGGGATCGAGGGCGCCGGGCGTCCCTGGGGCTCGGGCTGGAGCACCATGACCCGCACCACGCGGAGATAGTAGAACAGGCCCAGGACCGTGTTCAGTCCGGCGATGGCCAAGAGCGTCAAGAGCCGGGCGTCCAGCAGCGCGGCGAAGACGGCGAACTTGGCGATGAATCCGGCCAGCGGCGGCAGCCCCACCAGGCTGAAAAGGATGATCACCGCGCAGACGGCCAGGCCCGGCGAACGGCGCATCAGGCCGGCGTAATCGTCGATCGCTTCGCTGTGGATTTCGTTCCGTAGGAAGGCCACGAAGGCAAAGGCGCCGAGGTTCATGAACAGGTAAATGCCCAGGTAGATCAGCAGCGAGGCCACGGCGGCCCGCGCGCGGCGACGTCGTGGCGTCCGGCCAGGGCGACGGCGGCGGCCACGGGCATCATCATGTAGCCGGCATGGGCGATGGTGGAATAGGCCAGCAGCCGCTTCATGTTCGTCTGGCCGTAGGCGGCCAGGTTGCCGAACGTGCAGGTCACGGCGGCCAGCAGCCCGACCAGGCCGGCGACGTAGACGCTTGCCGGATGCGACACGGCGGAGAAGAGCATGGCCAGGCGCATCAGCAGTCCCAGGGCCGCGGCCTTCGACGCCACCGACAGGAAGGCGGCCACTTCGGCCGGCGCGCCCTCGAACACGTCCGGCGCCCAGAAGTGGAAAGGCACGGCCGACAGCTTGAATCCCACGCCCGCCATGAGCATCAGTCCGCCCAGGACGAGCACGGCCGGGTGCTCGGGCGAGTTGCCTTGACGCTGGAGCGCGGCGGCCATCGTGGGCAGGTGGGCCGACCCCAGCGCCGGCCAGCAGGCTGATGCCATAGAGCATGACGCCGGCGGCGCCCGCGCCGAACACGGCGTATTTCAGCGCCGCCTCGCTGCTGCGGCGACGGTGGCGAAGGATGCCGGCCAGCACGTAGGAAGGCACGCTGGCCATCTCGATCCCCAACACGACGATCAGGGCATGGTTGGCCGAGAGCATCAGGCACATGCCCAGCGTCGCCCCCAGCACCAGGACGTAGAACTCGGCGGCGTCTTCGGCGCGGGGTACGCCGGAAATCCGCGTCAGCAACGTGAACAGCAGCAAAAACAGCAGCAGCAATCCCCGCAACGAAACCGAGAAGCTGTCCTCGACCAGCATTCCGGTGAACAACGGCGCCGGTCCGCGGTCCGCGATGGTCTGCAACTCCGCGGCGCCGAAAAGAAACCCGCCGGCATGACCAGCAACAACGCCGCCAGGGCCACGGCGCCCAGCGCGACGTAGAAGGGCCCGGCCTTCCATCGCGGCGCCAACATCCTGACCAGCAGAATGAGCACGATCGCGGCGCAGAGCGTCAGCTCCGGCCGAAACGCCCAAAGCGACTCGCGGAGCGGCTGGTTCAAGGCTTGCTGGAGCAGGGCGTGGAAGTTCACGGTTTCGGAGATTCCTTCACGGTTGTCCAAGAATGGTTTCTGTCGCGGAAAGCCACGGTAGGGTGGGTCGAGCCACCCCTGTAAAGGTCTTACCTATGTTCGCATGGCGAGTATTCTCGCGGTAGATACATGATGAATTCGTTTGCCGCTGGTCTTCTTCGGCTGTTTGGTTTTCGGCCCACGCTTGTGCTTCGTGTACTTGCGCGGGTCGATACGCTGCGCCAAGTCGATCAAGACGGTCGCGAACTTCTTGGGAGACATTCTACGAAAGACTCCCCAATCTTGCTCGGGGATCGCGATCATCATCCCAGCCGTCACCTGAGCCACTTCCAGGGTCAGGTAGTACATCGACAACTCCTCTTCCACGTACTTCTTGCCCTGTGCCGCGCGAATCGCACACTTCACAACCGACACGGCGTTGTAGGCCATGCACGCCGTACAGAATCCGAACAACGCCGCCTTGGGATATCCCAAGGTGTTGATCTCGCAGCGCAGGTCGTCGGTCAATTGCTGGAACCCCGTTTCGATCGTCCAGCGATCGGCATAGAGTTCCGCAATCCGCACCGCGCTGGCCGCTTTCTTCGCCAAGTTGGTGAGAATGTGCAATTCCGTTTCCCCGTCCTTGTTGGGCTTGTCCAGGACGATCGTAATTCGGCGGGCAGTAAAGCTCTCTCCGCTTTCGGGGTCGGTCAGGCAAATCGCTTGTTCGTAGATGTTTCGTCCCCGACCATCCTGGCCCACCAAACGGCGTTTTCCCTTCAATTCGTAGCAAAGCGTGGAGGCGTGCTGACGGATAATAAAGAAAGCCCCCAGGCGACGAATACCAAACAAAAACCCGCTGGTGCAGAAGTTGCGGTCCGCCAAAATGCAATCGCGCGGAAATACACGCCAAGGCCTCCTTCAGCAACGAACGTTCCTGGGCATGCGCATCTTCGCAGGGAACCACGTCGGTAATCAAACCGTATTGCGGATCGTAGAACACCAGCGCCTGCCCCGGCAAGGCGGCGGACCGAAACCGGCGCAACTCGAAAATACGATGCTCGGTGCCGGTCAAGTGGTTCCCATCCAGGACTCGTACGCGGTAGCGAGGCAGCAGCGGCAGGGCCTGCGACCGCATCGCCTTCATACAGGGGCCCAGTTCCTCGCCCGAATAATGCACCAACGCCGCCGGGACTTGCGATTCCAGACGCTTCAACTTGTCATAGACAGCTTGCCGGGTCACCGGAATTTCGTCCGGGTGGGCTTGGTAGAACGCTCCCACGGACGGCGATTCCTTGAACACCACGTCGCACATGATTTGAACACACTGGGAGAAAGCCAATTCCTTGGCGTAGCCCAGGACGGCGTGCTCCTGGAAAACCTGATCCAGCACCGCCGGTTGGAAAACACGCTCAAGCGTTGCACTGACCATCACGCTGACCGGACTCCGCTCGATGAAGACCGCCAATGGTTTGCCCAGCAACATCCTTGTCGCTCCTGCTTCGCGAAACCCATTCACACGCCGCCACCCCGTTGTGACGCGCGCCGAAGCCGAAGTGATACCATAAACCGTGAAACCGTAACAGATTAAGACCTTTACAGGGGTGGGTGGGTCGAGCGCAGCGAGCCCCACCAAAATCCGCGAAAAACTGATGGTGGGTCTCGCTGCGCTCGACCCACCCACCCCTGTAAAGGTCTTACCTATGTTCGCATGGCGAGTATTCTCGCGGTAGATACATGATGAATTCGTTTGCCGCTGGTCTTCTTCGGCTGTTTGGTTTTCGGCCCACGCTTGTGCTTCGTGTACTTGCGCGGGTCGATACGCTGCGCCAAGTCGATCAAGACGGTCGCGAACTTCTTGGGAGACATTCTACGAAAGACTCCCCAATCTTGCTCGGGGATCGCGATCATCATCCCAGCCGTCACCTGAGCCACTTCCAGGGTCAGGTAGTACATCGACAACTCCTCTTCCACGTACTTCTTGCCCTGTGCCGCGCGAATCGCACACTTCACAACCGACACGGCGTTGTAGGCCATGCACGCCGTACAGAATCCGAACAACGCCGCCTTGGGATATCCCAAGGTGTTGATCTCGCAGCGCAGGTCGTCGGTCAATTGCTGGAACCCCGTTTCGATCGTCCAGCGATCGGCATAGAGTTCCGCAATCCGCACCGCGCTGGCCGCTTTCTTCGCCAAGTTGGTGAGAATGTGCAATTCCGTTTCCCCGTCCTTGTTGGGCTTGTCCAGGACGATCGTAATTCGGCGGGCAGTAAAGCTCTCTCCGCTTTCGGGGTCGGTCAGGCAAATCGCTTGTTCGTAGATGTTTCGTCCCCGACCATCCTGGCCCACCAAACGGCGTTTTCCCTTCAATTCGTAGCAAAGCGTGGAGGCGTGCTGACGGATAATAAAGAAAGCCCCCAGGCGACGAATACCAAACAAAAACCCGCTGGTGCAGAAGTTGCGGTCCGCCAAAATGCAATCGCGCGGAAATACACGCCAAGGCCTCCTTCAGCAACGAACGTTCCTGGGCATGCGCGTCTTCGCAGGGAACCACGTCGGTAATCAAACCGTATTGCGGATCGTAGAACACCAGCGCCTGCCCCGGCAAGGCGGCGGACCGAAACCGGCGCAACTCGAAAATACGATGCTCGGTGCCGGTCAAGTGGTTCCCATCCAGGACTCGTACGCGGTAGCGAGGCAGCAGCGGCAGGGCCTGCGACCGCATCGCCTTCATACAGGGGCCCAGTTCCTCGCCCGAATAATGCACCAACGCCGCCGGGACTTGCGATTCCAGACGCTTCAACTTGTCATAGACAGCTTGCCGGGTCACCGGAATTTCGTCCGGGTGGGCTTGGTAGAACGCTCCCACGGACGGCGATTCCTTGAACACCACGTCGCACATGATTTGAACACACTGGGAGAAAGCCAATTCCTTGGCGTAGCCCAGGACGGCGTGCTCCTGGAAAACCTGATCCAGCACCGCCGGTTCGAAAACACGCTCAAGCGTTGCACTGACCATCACGCTGACCGGACTCCGCTCGATGAAGACCGCCAATGGTTTGCCCAGCAACATCCTTGTCGCTCCTGCTTCGCGAGACCCATTCACACGCCGCCACCCCGTTGTGACGCGCGCCGAAGCCGAAGTGATACCATAAACCGTGAAACCGTAACAGATTAAGACCTTTACAGGGGTGGCTCGACCCACCCTACCGCTCTCGTGAACATCCGGCGACTTGGGCGTATCCGGCGGATGGGATGCTTTCGCCGCATCCGCGTCGGACCGCATGGTCCAATCCGTCAACGCGTTGACCATCTTGTCGGTGCTGGGCGTGATGTAGTGGAGCAACCCCCAGGGATAGACGCCCAAGACGACGGCCAGCGCCACCAGCGGCGCGGCAACGGCGATTTCACGCTTGCTCATGGGCGAGAGGGCCTCGCCGTGCGGGCCTTGGTATTCGGGGCCAAGATACACCCGCTGGATCGTCCAGAGGATATAGCCGGCCGTGAGGATGACGACCGAGGCGGCCACGATCGCCAGCACCATGCTGAAGTTCCACGAGGCCAGGACGACGAGGATTTCGCCGACGAAGCCGCACAGCCCCGGCAGCCCCAACGCGGCGAAGAAAATGACCGCCGAGATGCCGCCGTACACGGGCATCCGCTGCATCAGCCCGCCGAATCGGTCGATGTCGCGGTGATGGACGCGGTCGTATACAACGCCCACCAGGAAGAACATGCCGGCCGAGCTGATGCCGTGGGCGATCATTTGGAACATGGCGCCGCTGACGCCCATCTTCCAGTAGCTCGATTCATAGACGTTTCCGGCCACGGCGCTCCAGACGCCCAGCCCCAGCAGGACATAGCCCATGTGGCTGACCGAGCTGTAGGCGACCAGGCGTTTGAAATCTTTCTGGGCCATGGCGGCCAGGGCGCCGTAGACCATGCTCACCACGCCGACGCCGCAGACGAGCCAGGCGAGGCTGTACGCGGCGGCCGGACAGATCGGATAACAGATCCGCAGCACGCCGTATCCGCCCATCTTCAACAGCACCCCGGCCAGGATCATCGAAATGGGCGTCGGGGCCTCGACGTGGGCGTCGGGCAGCCACGTGTGGAGCGGGACCGCCGGCAGCTTGATGATAAAACCGATGAACAACAGCAGGAACGCCCAAAACTGGATCGACTTCCCCCCGAGCAGCGTCGCGTTGAAGGGCGAATTCTCCAGTTGGCCCATCGCCGCCAGGGCGAGAATGTTGAAGGTGTGGATCGGCTTGCGGACGCCGGCTTGCACGACGGACTCTTCCAATTTTCGTCCGGCGGGGGACTGCCCCAGTTTTGGTTCCACGGGGGACTGTCCCAATTTTCGTCCGACGAAAATGGGACTGTCCCCTTTATTTCCGGCCTCCCGACCGCCGACGCTCGTCTCGGTCGATTCCGTTTCATGGCAGGCCGCCAGTTGTTCGGCCGACAGCACGCCCAGGTCGCTGGCGAAGTAGAGCATCAACAGGGCGATCAGCATCAGCACGCTGCCGACCAGCGTGAAGAGGAAGAACTTGATGGCGGCATATTCCCGCCTTGGACCGCCCCAAACGCCGATGAGGAAGTACATCGGCAGCAGCATCACTTCCCAGAAGACGTAGAAGAGGAAGAAGTCCAGGGCCATGAAGACGCCCAACATGCCCGTCTCCAACAGCAAAAACAGGATGCAATAGCCCTTGACCTGCTTGGCGATGGGCCAACTGGCCCCCATGGCCAACATGCTCAGCAGTGAAGTAAGGATGACCAGCGGGAAGCTGATGCCGTCGATGCCCAGCATGTAGTGGATATTGAAGGCCGGGATCCACGACCGGTGGACGACGTGCTGCATGTCGCCGCGGGCCAAATCGAACCCGACCGCCCCGACGGAACCAGGCAGCCAACCGCTGGGAATGGCCATCCAGACCGTCAGCAGGAAGACGACGACGGTCGTGGCGAAGAAAATCTGCCGGATCGCTTCCTCTTGCCGTCGCGGCATGAAGCACAACACCACCGCGGCCACGGCAGGCAGGAAAACGACCAGGGTCGGGACCCATTCCGAAAGAGTTAAACTGAACATGGTTACTCACATTCGCGCAATGGCGTAGTTCCAATAAAAGCTGGTCAGAAGGAACAGCACGACCGTGCCCAGAATAATGAGCATGACGTACTGCCGCACGTTGCCGGTCTGCACGGCGCGGAGCCGCAGGCCGGCCGCATAAGTCCAGCGGGCGGTCAGGTTGACCAGGCCGTCAACAAAAAGGCGGTCGATCCAATCATCCAATCGGGCGATCCCCGCCACGGTCCGGGCGGCGCCGTCGGCCAGCCGGTCGATCACTTCGGTATCCACTTTGGCCACGATCCACGACAGGCCCAGCGTGGGCCACACCAGCAGCAACCAATAAATCTCGTCGAACCACCATTTGTGGACCAGCAAACCATAAAACAGGGGCATCCGCCGGCGGATCCGCTCGGCATCGACCAGCCGCAGGCCGTAAATCGCCGTGGCCAGCAGGAAGCCGCCCAAGGCGAATCCGAAGGCCCAAAGCGTGGCGGGATGATGGAATGCTTCCTGATGGATGAAATACTCCGGCGGATGCGCGACGCGCAGCCCCGCCCAACCGGTCGTGGCGCCGTTGACGGTGCCCGCCGGACGCGCCTGCTCCAGCAGCGGTTCCAGGCCGAGGTGCGTCCCCGGCACGTTCCCGCCCACGAAGATCGCCAGCGCGGCCAGCACCACCAGCGGCCCGACCATCGTCCAGGGCGACTCGTGGGCGTGACGGTGTACGTGCTCGTCGCGCGGCTGACCGGCGAAGGTCAGGTACCAGAGGCGGAACATGTAGAAGGCCGTGATCGCCGTCCCCATCACCGCCACCCAAAAGAGCCATTCGTGCCGGCGGTTATAGTCGGTGAAGCTCAGCACCTGGGCAATGATGTAGTCTTTCGAGTAATAGCCGCTCAGTCCCACCAACAGCGGCACGCCCGCCCCGGAAATCGCCAGGCAGCCGACCAGCATCGTGCCCGCGGTCCAGGGCATCTTCTTCCGCAGCCCGCCCATCCGCGGCATCTCGTTGGTCCCGCAGGCGTGGATCACCGAGCCGGAACAGAGGAACAGCAGGGCCTTGAAGCAGGCATGGGTGAACAGGTGGAACAGCCCGGCCATCCAACCGCCGACGCCCAAGGCCAGCATCATGTAGCCCAACTGGCTCACGGTCGAATAGGCCAGCACCCGCTTGATGTCGGTCGCCGTGATGGCGATGGTGGCGGCGATGAAGAGCGTGGCGCAGCCCGTGTAGGCAATCGCCATCAGCACCTCGGACGTGAAGATCGGATAGCAGCGGCCCACCAGGTACACGCCGGCGGCCACCATCGTCGCGGCGTGGATCAAGGCGCTGACGGGCGTGGGGCCTTCCATGGCGTCGGGCAACCAGACGTGCAGCGGCACCTGCGCGCTCTTGCCCACGCATCCGCAGAAAATCCCCAACCCCGCAATCACCAACAGC
This sequence comes from uncultured Planctomycetia bacterium, assembly GCA_963804825.1. GTDB lineage: Bacteria > Planctomycetota > Planctomycetia > Pirellulales > Thermoguttaceae > JBKQVT01. The sequence continues at coordinate 194,782 of CAWDRV010000001.1, forward strand.
CAGTAGCCGTAGCCCTGGGCACGCCAGTGGGGCACGCTTTTGGTAATCTCCACGCCGGCTTGGTTGCGGTTGGCCGGCGCTTGGATTGCTTGGACTGCTTGGACCATTTTCGCCGCCTCCGTCCGCGCGGCAAACCGCACCATGCCGTCGGGCACCCGGGGCAACGACTCGTTCGCCGCGGGCCGCACCTGGTTGAAGATGCCCCGCTCGCCGCCGAACGTGAACGTCCCCATGCCCGCCCACACCGCCATCAGGCCGACGATCATGCCGAAATCGCCGATGCGGTTGACAATGAACGCCTTGTTGGCCGCGTTGGAGGCACTCTTGCGCTCAAAATAGAACCCGATCAGCAGATAGGAGCAGATGCCGACCAGTTCCCAGAAGACGAACACCATGAACAGGTTGCCGGCGATCACCAGTCCCAACATGCTGAAACAAAAGAGCGAGAGGTATTGAAAAAACCGGTGGAACCGCCCGGGCCGATGCAACAGCCGGCCGTCGGACAGCCTGACCAGCGGGTCGGTCAGCTCCTCCAGTTCTTCGTGCATGTAGCCGAGCGAATAGACGTGGATGCAGGTGGCCACCAGCGTGACCATGCAGAACATGGCCACGGTCAGGGCGTCGATGTAGTAGCCGATGCTCAGCGTCAGCGAGCCGAAACTGGCCAGCGTGTACCACTCGCCGCTGAGCGCCGGGACGGCAGCACCGGTGCCGGCGGGCGTGGTCGCGTCGATCGGATGATGCCATAGCCAGGCGGTCAAGGCCGCCAGCGACAGCAGCGTCGAGCAGCCGATCGCCAGCGTGGCCAGGTAGCCGGCGCAGCGGCCGCCCCGTCCCATGCGCCGCCCCCAAAACACGATCAGGGCGAACGAGACCAGCGGCAGCAGCCAGGCCAGTCCCAGGAGTTTCGGCAGCAGCGTGGAAAGGTCCATGATGGGTTAGCCTGCTCGACCGGCTCTCAGCCTTTCAGTTCATCCGCCCGATCCACGTCGATCGTGGCGTGATTGTTGTAGTAACACAAGGCGATGGCCAGCGCCACGGCCGCTTCGGCCGCCGCCAGCACGATCACGAACATGGCCATCAGTTGCCCGTCCAGCCTGAGGGCCGACTGCCCCTCGGCGCGAAGAAACGGGTGCCGAAGGCCACGAAATTGAGGTTCGCCCCGTTCAGGACCAGCTCGATGCCCATCAACACGCCCACCGCGTTCCGCTTGACGGTCATGCAGACCACGCCGCAAACGAACAGGATCGCTCCCACAACGAGGTATTCCGACAGGCCAACCGGTTGCGTCAGGAGGTTCATAGGATTCAGGGTTGAGCCCCGGGCGTAAGCCCGGGGATGGTGTCGAGCGGAAGTTGCCCCGATTTTTCGTCCGACGCGATTTCGCGCACGTCGCGTTTCGCCCGGGCAAGGTAGGCCGCCCCGATCAACACGACCAATAGGTGAACGGAAATGATTTCAAACGCCAGCAGGTAACCGGACATTCCGGCGGCGCGACTTGGGGCGACCGCCGGATCGAGGCGGTCCGCACGGACGCCCATCAGCCCCAAGCCCAGCGGCGTGGCCGTGGGCGGCGACGTTGCCGTCGCCGCTTGTTCGCCGGAGGATTGATCGAGGCCGCGGCCGCGCCAGGATTTGACGCCCGTCACCGTTTGCAGGAGCACGGCCGCCAACGCGCCGCCGATCAGCAGGGCCAAGAGCCATTGGCCGCCGTTGGTGCGCAACGACACCAGCGGTCCGCGGGCGGTCAGCATGACGCCGAACACCAGCAGCACCAGCGTGCCGCCGACATAGACCATCAGTTGCATGGCGCCGAGGAAATCGGCCCCGGCCAGAAAGAACAGCCCGGCCACGGCCGACAGCGAGACCACCAGGTAAAAGGCCATTCGCACGATATTGGCCGACGCGACCACGGCGACGGCCCCCGCGCAGGCCACCAGGGCGAACAGGAGGAAGAACACACTATGCCAGTGGATGGCGGCCAGCATCATCAGGTCCTTTCCTCATTCCAGCCAACCGCCGGGTTTATCCCGGCGGAGGCCGCGGGCGGCGATCGGTATATCTTGCTCTCGGCCCAGCGAAAAAATCCGCCGGGCATCGCAAACGTCCACAGCATCACGCCGACGAGCATCGCCGAGGCCAGGGGCACGCAGTATTTCAGGCAGGTCGCCATCACCTGGTCGATCCGCAGCCGCGGCAGCGTCCAGCGCAACCACATCATGAACATCACGCCCACGTAGACCTTCACCAGGAAATTGGCCATTCCCAGCAGGTTCGCCAGCCAGACGAGCACGGCGTGGGACTGCGGCGTCAGCCCCAGCAAATGAGCCACCGGCACCGGCCCGTTCCATCCGCCCAGGAACAGCACGGCGGCCAGCCCGCTGACGACGAACATCGCCGTGTACTCGGCCATCATGAAGATCGACCAGCGGAAGCCGGAGTATTCGGTCATGAAGCCGGCGACCAACTCGCTCTCGGCCTCGGGCAGATCGAACGGGGCGCGGTTCACGCCCGCCGTGGCGCAAGTGACGTAAATCCAAAACGCGACGAACGTGAACGGATCGTGCAGCAGGTACCAGTTCGTCATCCAGCCGGCCTGGGCGTCGCCGATGGCGACCAGGTCCATGGTGCCGGCCAGCAGGACCGGCACGACCACGCACAATCCCAGCGGGATTTCGTAGCTGACCACCTGGGCGGCCTCGCGCATCGCCCCGTAAAGCGACCACTTCGAGCTGGACGCATACCCGCCGAGGATCACGCCGAAAACCTCCAGCCCAGCTCACGGCCAGCACGAAGAAGACCGCCGAATCCAATCGGGCGGCCACCCAGCCGCTGGCAAACGGGATCGCCAGGAACACGCTGAAGACGGCGCAGAAGCTGACGTACGGCGCAAGCCGGAACAACAGCCCGTCGGCCGCCGCGGGAATGATGTCTTCCTTGCAGAGCAGTTTCAGGCCGTCGGCGGGCGATTGCAGCCAGCCGAACCGCCCGCCCACGCGCGTGGGCCCCAGCCGGTCCTGGATCCGCGCCGCCACTTTCCGCTCCATCCAGATGAACACCGCCACCGAGCCCATGACCACGGTCAACAGCAGCGTCACCTGGACCAGGGCGGCCGCCGTGTAGGCGATCCAGTGCAGCGACGGCGCCAGCTTCGTGATCCGGACGATGAAATCCGCGATGGCGCTGTTCATCGGTCGATCTCCCCCAGCACGATGTCCAGCGAGCCGACCGTGGCCGGCACGTCGGCGATGAGGCAGCCGCGGCAGAGTTCCGCCATGACCGAGAGGTTGCTGAAGCTGCTGCTCCGCACCCGCACCCGCCAGGGCACGGGCGAGCCGTCGCTGACGATCATAAAGCCCATCTGGCCCTTGGGCGCCTCGGTCTCCAGGTACGCCTCGCCCTTGGGGAGTTTCTGCCGCAGCTTGATCGGCTCGCCGCAGGGGCCGCCGCAACGGCTGTATTTGTCCATGGCCTGGCGGATCAGCTTCATCGACTGCACCACTTCGAGCATCCGCACGTAGAACCGGTGCCAACTGTCGCCGAGCGACCGCCTGGCGCGGGACCGGCGGATAGGGATAATCGTGCGGATAGCGGCCGTTGACTTGCGCGATCACCTCGAACTGGTAATCCTCGTACATCCGCCGGTAGATCGGCTCGCCGTCGCGGCGGAGGTCCCAATCGACCCCGCTCGCCCGCAGCACCGGGCCCGTGCAGCCGTAATCGACGGCCATCTCGGGCGAGAGCACGCCGATGCCGGCCGTGCGGCGGACGAAAATCGCGTTGCTGGTCAACAGCGCGTGGAACTCGCCGATCACCGGCTCGAACTGCTTCAAAAACGCCTCGCAGTCTTCCAGCCAGCCGGGCGGCAGGTCGGCCGTCACCCCGCCCACGGTGATGTAGCTATAGGTCAGCCGCGCGCCGCAGAGGGCCTCGAACAAGTTGAGGATTTTTTCCCGCTCCCGGAACGCCCACGTGAACGGCGTGAAGCTGCCCAGGTCCAGCCCGTAGACAGCAGGCCGCCACCAGGTGGCTGGCGATGCGGCTCAGTTCGCAGGTCATCACCCGCAAGTGCCGGGCCTTCTCCGTCACCTCGCAAGCCCAACAGCTTCTCGACCACCAGCGCCCAGCCCAGGTTCATGTTCACCCCGGCCAGGTAATCGAAGCGGTCGGTGTAAGGGATGTATTGCCGGGGCGTGAGGCTTCTCGCCGATCTTCTCCCCGCAGCGGTGCAAGTAGCCGATGTGCGGCGTCACCTCGGCGACCACCTCGCCGTCGGTCCGCAGCACCAGCCGCAACACCCCGTGCGTGCTGGGATGCTGCGGCCCCATGTTCACCAGCATCTCGTCGCTGCGAAGGTCGAATTCGACCAGTTCGGGATCCACGCGCTCGGCGGCCATGCGCGCTATCTCCTCGGGATCCCGTGGTACTCGGACAGGCATCTGGTAGTCCTTGCGCAACGGGTGGCCGACCCAGTCCTCGGGAAGCAGGATGCGGCGCAAGTCGGCGTGGCCGGTGAAGAAAACGCCCGACAGGTCGAACACCTCCCGCTCGTGCCATTCGGCCGTGCTCCAGACGCGGCTGACGGTGGGGACCTCGGGCAGGCGGCCTTCGACGCCGTCCTTCCATCGCGGCAGCATCACCTTCAACACCAGCCGATGCCGATGGACGAGGCTGGACAGGTGGTAGACCACTTCGACGTGGGGCGTCCACTCGACGGCGGCCGCCTTCTTCGCGTCCGGCTCGAAATAGTCGATGCCGCTGATGCAGTGCAGCATGTCGAAACGCAACTCCGGCTCGTCGCGCAGCCAGCGGCAGACCTCCGGCAACGCGGCGGCGGAGACCTCGATCCACGGGTCGATGGCCTCCAGGTCGGCCCCGGTGACGGCCGGGCCGAACTGCGCGGCGAGTCGCTGATGAATTTCGCGGATGTCCATCAAGGTTGCACGACCTTCCAGTTGGCGGCTTCTCCGCTCGGGGCGTCTTGCCGGCCGACGGCGCGGACCCAATCGAGATCGCCCCGCCACCAAACATAGGCGAAACCGACCAGGATGACGGCGAAAAACAGCCCGAGGTCGGCCATCGACGCCAGGGCCAACAGCCGGGCGTCCGCGACCTCCTGCCGGCTGGGACGCGACGGCGGCGCGCCCTGACGATCCGGCTGTTCCGCGTGGTTCGTGATGCCGAGTTGGCGGCAAAGCTCGTCGGCCCGCTCGGCCGAAATCCCCGGAGCCGTCAACTGCGTCGCCTTGCCGAAGATGGTCGCCGGCGGAAAGAACAACGTCACTTCCACCTCGAAAATGAGGAACACCAGCGCCACCACGTAGAAGCGGAGGTCGAACTGCACCGCCGTCGAGCCGACCGCCGGCTCGCCGCACTCGTAGGGTTCCAGCTTCTGCCGGCTGGGCGACTGCGCGCGGAGCAGCCGGCCCAACAGCAGGGAGACCAAGGCGAACAAGAAAGCCACCCCGGCGAACAGCGCCAGGTAGGCGACCATCGAAGTCGGCGTCATGGCGGCTCGAACCGTTCCCTCTCCCGTACACTTCCGTACAAAAACACTGTCCGAAAACCCGAGATTCAACGCGGCCGCTCACGCCGGACCGGCATTCTGGCGCCGCAGCGGACGACGCTGCCGGTAGCCGGCGTCCGGTTCGTGCCAGTAACGGACCTCCGGCTCGCCCAGCTTCCAGCAGAGGAAGACCTTGTGGCCGTCCACCAGGGCGGGAAAGTCGACCAGCCCCTCGGCGCCGTTGGTCGGCTCGATCCCCAACGTCCGCAACTCCTCGACATATTCCCGCAGCCGCTCGGCGTCCTTCTGCAACTCCTCTTCGATCTGCGCCAGTTCATCCTGGTAGGGATCGCGGCGGCCGGAGTTGGACCGCAACAGCGAGAGGCGATGGCGGCGTTCGACCACCTCGCGCGACAGCTCGACCAGGTCGCCGACAATCGCGCGGACCAAGGGCAGCGACGCGTTGGCTTCCTCGACGGTGTAAAGTTTGCTTCGCCCCGGGCGTTTTCGCTTGGTGTCGCTCGTCGTCATGCGTTCGGGCCTCCGTGGACCGGCCGGCTCACGGCCTTGGAATTGGCCACCGCCAGGGGATCGAGGGACGCCCAGCCCCAGGCAATCTCCACCGGGAGCCGGGAAAAATCGACCACGCACCCCTCGCGGCTGTAACAGCTCAAATCGTGCGACCAGCCCATGAAAATGCAATCCACCGGGCAAGGATCGACACACAAGGCACAGAACAGACACTTTCCGTAATCGATCACGAAACTGGTGACCTGAAAGCCCTTCCGCCCCGCAACCCGCTGCTTGCCGATGCTGATGCAGTTGGCCGGGCAGGCCCGCGCGCAGGCATCGCATGCAATGCACGTGGTCAGATCGAACCGGTGGAAGCCGCGATAGCGCGGCGCGACCTTCACGGGCAGCTCCGGAAACTCGTATTGCTCGGTAAACGTCCGCCGGCGGGGATTATACGTGATGATCCAATAACGCATCGTGACCCACATCGCTTGGATCACGGTGACCACCGCGGCGAAAATGTTCCGAAACCAGGCTCGCATGGCTGTATTCCGCGCCGTCCGCCTTCGGTCCGATACGAGAAGACGGATCCCGGGCGAGGCGTGCAAAAGACCCAATTATACGAGGGCCGACGCGACCCACAATCCCCGGCGATAAGATAAGGGCAAGGCGGAGGGCGGAAGGGGGAAGGAGGAAAGCGACCGGAAGATCGCTTGCGGTTTCGCACCCTTCCGCCTTCCGCCTTTACATCCCCCCCGCGCGACTATGTCCCTAGTTCGGGTTTGCCGGCAATCCGCGGGATTGGAATCGATTACGCCGTGTTTTCCTTAGACGTAACTTCTTATGCCAAAAAGGATTGCGACATGAACTCCAGGTTTAGGCGCGGCGGCGGCGATCGCCGGTGAACAAAACACCCCTTCAGTCCATACTAATCTTGTACCAACGGAGGAAAAAATTCGCCTATAAGGGGTGTTTCCAGCCAGGAAAGACTTGACTTCGCGTAACTGCGGCGTATCGTACATTGATGGGAGTGTACTCTTTCGTACGCGCCAACGGCTTCTGCAAGGACATTCACTTTAGGAAGTCCTGGCAAGATGGCGAAGGAACGAACCGATGTTAGTGTTATCCCGCAAGAAGAACGAGAGTATTGTCATCAACGATGACATTACCATCGTGGTTGTGGAGATCCGAGGGGACAAGGTCCGCCTGGGCGTCGAGGCCCCGAAGGAAGTTCCGGTTCACCGCCGCGAAGTATTCGATGCGATCCACCGTAACGAAGCCGTGGCCGGAGACAAAACGGCCAGCAAGACGGACGCCGCCCCCAGCAGCGGCGAAGCATCTTAGGGCGACCATTTCCGCACTGGGTCGTCCGCCCTCGAAGCCATCGCTCCCTCTCTAGCGGCATAGACCGGAAAAAGGGGACAGTCCCCATTTGTGCGTAGCACCCTTCGGGCCGTTCCGGCAAATGGGGACTGTCCCCTTTTTCCTTCCTGCGCCCGGCATCTTCCTTGCCCAAGGGCCCGTTTGGCTTTGCCCCGCCCTTGACGACCGTTGCCGTCCGCGGATATACAGGAGGGTTCGGTTGGGCCCCGTCGTCTAACCAGGTTAGGACACAGGCCTTTCAAGCCTGCAACACGGGTTCAAATCCCGTCGGGGTCACTTTGCGAACGGGGAAGGGGCCATTTAAGACGAGTGATGCCCCTTTTCTGTTCCGGACAGGAACGGCGACGTGACCATCCTCACCACAGCTGAGGCATCCAAACGCCTGGACGAGGTTCTCGACGGTCTGGCCGAGTCCCATGAGGTCGTTCAGATTGCCGGCCAGCGCCACTGTGGAGTCTTGGTGTCGGAGGACGACTGGCGGGCCATCCAAGAGACGCTGTACCTCACGTCGCTCCCGGGGATGAAGGAGTCGATCGTCGAGGGACTGCGAACGCCGCTTGACCAGTGCGCCAAGGAGCCATGAGCAATCCAGCCGCCGACCTTCCGCCTTCCGATCCGGAGGCTAATGCCTCCGGCTCCCTTCATCCTTCCGCCCTCCCGCTTCCGCCTTCGTACGATGCCCTGCTGTTGGTTTCGTTCGGCGGCCCGGAAGGCCCGCAGGACGTTATGCCGTTCCTGGAAGACGTGGTCCGCGGCAAGGACGTGCCTCGGGAGCGGCTGCTGGAGGTCGCCCGGCATTATGAGCAGTTCGGCGGCGTGAGTCCGGCGGGCGATCAGGTCCGCGGGCTGTTGTTCGCGTTGGTCACGGAACTGAACACGCACGGTCCGCAACTGCCGGTTTACTGGGGCAATCTCCATGGGCATCCGTCGCTCCGCGACGCGATTGCCCAGATGGCCGACGACGGCGTGCGGCGCGCCTTGGCGTTTGTCACGTCGGGGTTTGGTTCGTATCCCAGTTGCGGGCAATACGTGAAAGACATCGCTTCCGCCCGCGAAAACCTGGGCGCCGAGGCCCCGCGGATCGACAAGCTCCGATTGTTCTACAATCATCCCGGCTTTATCGAGGCGATGGCCGATCGCGTCTGGGATGCGTTGGAATCGCTGCCCGCCGAGCGTCGCGGCCAGGCGACGCTGATCTATACGGCGCACAGCATTCCCACGTCGGCGACCTGCCATTGTTCCTATCAGCAGCAGCTTGAAGAAGCCTGCCGGCTGGTGTCGCTGCGGCTGGGGCGTTCCCAATGGCGGCTGGCCTATCAGAGTCGGAGCGGGCCGCGCGACCAGGCCTGGCTCGAGCCTGACGTTGGCGCGTGTCTGGGCGAGTTGGCCGCCGGCGGCGCCGGTCGGGACGTGGTTCTGACGCCGATCGGGTTTGTCTGCGAGAACATGGAGATTGTCTACGATCTCGACGTGGAAGTCCGCCAGTTGTGCGAGGAATTGGGGCTAAATCTGGTCCGCGCCGGGGTGGTGGGCAACCATCCGCAGTTCATCCGGATGATCCGTGAGCTGGTCCTGGAGCGGATGGAGCCGAATCCGACCCGGCTGACCGTGGGGGCGTACGGTCCGGCGCCCGACTTTTGTGTGCCGGAGTGAAGTCTGGCGGTGGCGGCGGTTCCGCTGAATTTCCCAGTCTACCCCTTTTCACGCGGAATGCCCGGTCCGAGGTCTTTTTCGGCCCGGCTGCGGAGCGGATTTTCTTGTTCGCCGGGAGAATCCTGCAAAATTGCCCTTGACCGGCGAGAGTCCTCCAGGTATTTAACCGCTCCTTCTCGCAAACATCTTGTCGATCTCGTCACCAAGCTCATCATGACTGTGTCGCCGACGGTTCCGAAGGCGATGCTGTACAGCGTCTGAAAAGCAAAGGAGAATCGTGTTGAAAGCGACCGCAAGCATCCTGTCCGGATGGATGGCAGTTGTTGTGTGTTTCTCGGCAAGCAGGGCTGTGGCCGGACCGGTGGACGGCGGAATGGTTGCCCTGGTCGGCGCCGCGAGGCTGACCCAGACCGACGGGACGTATTCGCCGCCGGACAACAAACGACAACACGCGGCCGAGTTGCTGCAGCGGGCGCGTCAGGCGATCGAGAAAAACGACCTGGCCGCCGCCGACTTGTTGATTGGCCAGGCGGAATCCTTGCAGGTCGAATACTCGCCGATCACCATGGAAGACACGCCCCGGAAGGCCCGCCAGGCCCTCGAGCAGATTCGCAACGCCCAGGGCGCCGACGCCGGCCGGTCGGGCCAAGCGGGCTCGTCCCCGGAGCCGAGCAGGACGGCGACCGTGCCGGCCGATCCGTTCTACGGCCGTACGACCGGCGCCGCCAATCCCAACCTCGCCACCCCCGAGTCGGACATCCCCTTGGCCGGGGACCATCCACACTTGCCGCCGGCCAGCGTCGTGCAGAACCCGACGCCGGCTGCCGCCTTGCGGACCCAGAGCGACAACCTGTTGCGGCTGTCGCGTCGTGCCCTGGCCGTCGGCGATGTCCGCCGCGCGGTAGACCTGCTCAACCAGGCCAAGCGGCTCCAGGTCCGCTACGGACCGTTGGACGACAGCCCCGAGCGGACCGAAGGGGCCATCAGCAAGTACCAGGACGTGATGACCCTGGATCGAAACACGGAAGCCGGCCGCCGCGCCTACGCCCGGGTCTTGATGGACCAGGCCGAGGCCTTGCTCCACTACGGCGAATTCGATTGGGCGGAGAACCTGGCCGACCGGGCAGCCCAGCAACAAGTCACGTATGGTCCCTTCGAGGTCAAGCCGCAGAGTTTACTGACGCAGATTGCCGCGGCCCGGCGTCAGAGCGATCCCATGATTCGGCCCGTGTCGCCGCCGTCCGACGCTCGCCAAGCGCGGGCGACGGACTACCCGCCGGGACTGGCGATCGTCGGCGAATCCTCGCCCGCCCCCCCGACCCGCGCCGTGCCGCCGGAGGGTGTGGTCTCGCCCATCGTTTACAATTCGGGCCAGGATTCCACGTATAACGTGCAAGCGGCGAATTTGCAGCCGTCCGGTCCCGCTTTGAATCAGCAGGCCGACTACGGCGAACCGGTGCCGGCGCCCCCGGGGCAAGCAGCCCCGCCGCCGCCGTCGGCGACCCCATTGTCGCCGCCGCCGCCGCCATCGGCGACTTCGCCGGCGCCAGCGCCGCGCCCGCCGCGACGGGCGCCCCGGCCCAGTCGCCGGGCTACGCCCTGATCCAACAGGGCGAGGCCGCGCTGCGAGCGCATGACGGCAAGCGGGCCTATGAATTCTTCCGCCAAGCCCACGCCTATATCAACGACCTCGACGCCGGCACCGCCCAGCGGTTGCTGGACCACTTACAGTTGCTTTCCGTGCGCCCCGGCCAAGGTTCCACCGGTCAGCCGGTCGTCGACGAGGCCGTCGAGAGGCAGCGGGCGGCGGCGCGCCAGTTCGCCACCGAGTTGGAACGCCAGGAATCGGCTGCCCAGTCGATCAAGGAAAAAGACCCCAAGGGGGCCTTGCTCCTCTTGGAGCAAGAGCGCAAGAAGATCGAGGAGGCCGGCCTGGCGCCGCAATATCGCGACGCCTTGCTGCGGAACTGCGACCGCAACATGGCGGATATCCAGCAGTTCATCGCCAAGAACGGCCCGCGACTCGAATTGACCGAAAGGAACAATCACATCCGGCAGGAGATCGAGCGCGAAAAGCAGGAGAGACTCAACCGGCGGGAGAAGATCGCCACCCTGGTGGACGAATACAACCGCCTCATGGACCAACAGCGCTGGGCCGAGGCCGAAGTCGTGGCCAAGCAGGCGGCCGAACTGGACCCGAAGAACCCCGTCGTGGTGCAGCTCCAGTTGCAGTCACGGTTCGTTAAGGCGTATAAGAACAGCATGAGGATCAAGGATGATAAGGAGCAAGGGTTCAACGATGCCCTGACCTCCGTGGACGAGACGGACATTCCCTTCGACGACAGGAATCCGATCCGATTCCCCGACCCGAAGAAATGGGGGGATATCACCAAGCAGCGTTCGAGGTTGGCCCGCGAGCGTCAGCGACGGCGCAACGAGCAGGAGATCGAGATCGAAAAGAAGTTGAAGACGCCCGTTTCCATCTCCTTCAGGGCAGTGCCCCTGAACCAGGTGATGGATCGCTTGGCCAAGTATGCCGACGTGAACCTGCACCTGGATCCACAAGGTTTGGAGCAGGAAGGAATCTCGTCGGATACCCCGATCACGATCGAGATTCGCCACGAGATCATGCTCAAGAGCGCGTTGAACTTGATCCTGGAGCCGTTGCACTTGGGCTACGTGGTGAAGGACGAAGTGTTGAAGATCACCAGCGAGCAGGCGAAGGCCGGCCAGGTTTACACGGTCACTTACAACGTGGCCGACCTGGTGATCCCGATCCCGAACTTCGTCGGCGGCCCGAGCATGGGACTGGCGGGGGCCTACCGGGACGCCATGGGCACCGTCATGGGCGGCAGCAACCCGACGGGCTTGATGACCACGCCGATGTCGGTGGTGGCTTCCAACCGCGACAGCAAGCAGATGGGCGCGATCAATCCGGCGGTGCTGGCGCAAATGGCCGGCAACACCGGCGCCAACGGGCAGCAGGGCGCGAACACGGGTTTCGGCGGCCCCGGCGGAGCAGGCGGAGGCGCCAACGCCGATTTCGACAGCGTGATCGAGTTGATCAAAACCACCGTCGAGCCCAATAGCTGGGACGAAGTCGGCGGACCTGGAACCATCGCCAAGTTTGAACCCAACCTCAGCCTGGTCATTAGCCAAACGCAGGAACACCACGAGGAGATCGTCGACCTCTTGGAACAGTTGCGGCGCATGCAAGACCTGCAGGTCACCATTGAAGTCCGCTTCATCACGTTGAGCGACAGTTTCTTCGAGAAGATCGGCGTGGACTTCGATTTCAACGTCGTGCAGAACGTCCAGAACCCCACGGCCGCCGGTTTCAGCCCGGTGACCACCGTCAGCGTCGGAGGCAACAGCTATGCCACGCGGCTTTACGCGCCGACGGGCAACGGAACGGCGGTGGCGGGCCTGCAGTCCACCGGCAGCCCCGGCGTCAGCAGCCCCCCCCTCTTCACCTCCGACCTGGACATTCCCTTCACGCAAGGCGGCTATAAGCTGGCGACGCCGCAGTTCGGCAGTTATGACGTCACGGCCGGGGCCCAGTTGGGATTCGCCATCCTCAGCGACGTCGAGGCCTACTTCTTCATTAGCGCCGCCCAAGGCGACAAACGCACCAACGTCCTGCAAGCCCCCAAGGTCACGCTCTTCAACGGCCAGCAGGCCTTCGTCTCCGACACCTCGCAGACGCCGTTCGTCATCAGCGTCGTGCCGGTGGTGGGCGACTTCGCCGCGGCCGAGCAGCCCGTCATCGTCGTCCTCTCCGAGGGCACGTTCATGACCGTGCAGGCCGTGGTTTCCAGCGATCGGCGCTTCGTCCGCCTGACCATCGTTCCCTTCTTCAGCAAGATCACGAACGTGACTGAATTCACCTTCACGGGATCGACCACGACCACGCTGGACTCCACCCGCACCGGTCTGACCAACCCCGTGACCGGCGACCCGTTCAGCAACACCGACGCCTCGTCGTCGGTGACCACGGGCACGACGGTGCAGTTGCCGACCTTCTCGTTCGTCACCGTGACGACGACCGTCAGCGTGCCCGACGGCGGCACCGTGCTCTTGGGCGGCATCAAACGGCTCAGCGAGGACCGCGAGGAATACGGCGTGCCGATCCTCGACAAGATCCCCTACCTCAATCGTTTGTTCAAAAATACCAGCATCGGCCGTGATACCTCCAGCCTGATGATGATGGTGACCCCACGCATCATCGTCGAGGAGGAGGAAGAGGAAAAGATGGGCGTGCCCCAAGAATAACCCCCTGTCTCTTGTCGCTCCCCCCTCGCTGTTCTGTTCCCTCCCGAGATCGTCGCCGGCTTGTCCCCCGAGCCGGCGACGATCGTTTTTTTTGCGCGTTGGGGCCAATCGACGCCGCCGAAGAAACGAAGCTGTTTCCGGCCGTGTTCCCCCCAGGCCGTATGTTACGACCGCTTTACGTGCGGAGGCGGCTCACGTACGCTGCAATGGAAGAAAAGAATAAAGGGGTCGGGAGTCTTTGTTTCTTTTGCATCGGGCAAATTAAAGACTCCCGACCCCTTTAACCCTTCCGTCGTTACATCCCTGCCGCGATCTCGCCAGTAAAGGGGGCAAAGTCGATGGCGGAGGCTGACCGTGGCCGAATTCCTTGAACTGATCTTCTTCCTGTGGGGGCTGTTCCTCCTGCCTACCCTGCCTGTGTGCGGGGCAGTCTGGTGGTTTGGCCGCAAACGGGTGCGGTGGAATCCGTTCGACTTCCTCGTACTCGTTCTGCCCTACGCCGTGTGGCTGGGGCTGCTTTGCACCGACCTCCGCTGCAAAAGCATGTCCAACTTCAGCGAGGCGTTTTACGCGGGACTCGCCACACCCTTGGCCCCGATCATCAGGCTTGTTCTTCCCAAGGCATGGAGCGGAAAAATCGTAGCGGCTACGTCGCTGATCGTCGCCTGCGCCGTGGCGATGGCCATTTACTTCTCCGTCCCATGTCTGCCAGAATAGGTGACGCCCATGAAGCTGATCGAGAACCATTTCACCAAGGCACATTTCTTTGTCTTCCTCGGCATCTGGCTCTGCTTCACTGCCTGGACCTACTTGATCGCGGAGCATGGCATCGAGCAATACGACCACAACAAGTTGGTGGTACTGACCACACTCGGCACCATCCTCGGGCCGATGACGGGTGCAATCAGCCGCGATTGCCAAAGCTGCTGTTTGGCTTTCTCGCTCTCGTTGCTTCCCTATTGCGCCACGTTCTTGATCTTGGGAACGATCCCGCTGTTCATCAGAGCGCCGTTCAGACGCGGGGCCTCCGCGTTGCGCATGACCTTGTGGATCGTCGGCCTGCTGGGTTGGTTCTGGGGCGGGATTTGTTCATTGATTTGCCACGCCCTCAACTGAGGGTAATAAAAGGGGACAGGCGCGTATACCGGGTAATATGCGTAATTCGCGTAATCACGAGCCGAAGAAGGTGCCAGGAACCTTCTTTGAATCGTGGACACGCGGCGGCGTGGAAAGGTTCGCTCAGCCGGCGGTCTTTTCGTCCGCCGCGCCCTCTTCAGACACCGAGGGCACCACCCAAACCTTCAAGTCGCCCTCGATCTCGTGGGCCACGTGAATCTTGATGGTGTACAGGCCCAACTCCTTGAGCGGCCCTTGCAGGCGAACCTGGTCCTGGGCAATGGTGATCTTGTTGCGCTTCAACGCGTTGACGATGTCGGCGGCGCCGACCGAGCCGTAGAGATGGCCTTCGTCGTTCGCATTCGCCTCGATCGTGATGCTCTGCCGGCCAAGCTCCTCGGCCAAGGCGCGGAGCGAGGCCAAGCGGGCATTCTCGATCTTCTCCAATGCGGCGCGATGCTTGTCGACCATCCGCTTGTGATGCTCGCTGGCAATGGTCGCCAAGCCTTGCGGCAACAAATAGTTCAGGGCGTAGCCGGGCCGAACGGCGACCACCTCGCCTTGCTGGCCCAGGTGCTCGACCGTCTGAATCAACAACAGTTCGATGCCCCCGTTGGGAGCCTTGGGGAGCCGCTTGGCACGGCCGCCCACGCGAGGCCGGTTCTTGGACTTGGTATCGGGCATCGGTATTCTTTCTCAACGGTTTTTAAGAACTGCGTCAGAACAAGTCAACCGTTTTTTAGGGAACACTAATCTTCGCTGATCCACACTTATGGAAACAATCAGCGAAAATTAGCGAAAATCAGTGTTCCTCTGTTGTCTCCGACTCTTAGAAACTTGAACAAGCTATTTTGACGCGGAACCTTACTAAAATGGAATATCATCGCCGCCGGACGGCTCGGGCGGAGGCACGTCGCCAAAGTCGTCGTCGGGCGGACCGGCCTCACTGGGTCGTCCGCCGCCCTGGGGCGCGGCGGCCGCTCGGCCCGGACCGCCGCCCGTCGCGCCGCCGTCGCGCCGCCCGACGCGCCGCCGCGGCTGCCGACCATCTGCATCCGATCGCCCACCACGCATAATTTCGACCGCTTCTGGCCGTCGCTGCCCTCCCACGTATCGAGTTTCAGCCGGCCCTCGATCAGCACCGGCGAGCCCTTGGTGAGGTATTCGCAGGCGACTTCCGCCGTCCGGCCCCAAAGGGTCACGTCGACAAAGGTCACTCTGATCGACCCATTCGCCGCTGGCGTTCTTGCAGCGCTCGTTCACGGCCAGGCCGAGATCCGTCACGGCCTTGCCGCTGGTAATATACCGCAACTCCGGATCCCGGGTAAGGTTGCCCAACAGGATCACGCGATTATAGCTGGCCATCGTCGAGGCCCCCCTTCCGACTTCGTTCGCCCTTGGTCCCCTGGTTTATTCTTCCTCGTCGTCGAGTTCGGGCACTTCCAAATCTTTCAGGTCGATATCGACAACGAGGGCTGCCGGCGGCCGCGGCCTCCTCCGGTGGCGAGGCAGCCACCGGGGCGGTCTGGGCATGGGCCACCACGGCGTCGACGATCCGCGGATCGACCTTCAAGAACAATACCCGCAAAATGGTCTCCGTAATCTGGCACTCCCGCTTCAGGAGCGTCAACTGGGGGCTGGGCATCCGGAAGTAGGTCAGCCAGTAGGTCCCCTTGCGGTGCGACTTGATGGGGTACGCCAGGCGGCGTTCCTCCCAGAGTCGGCTGACCAGGATGTCGCCGCCCAGCTTTTGGATCATTTCGTTGACCTGGCCCGAGACCGCCTCCGGATCGTGTCCGTAGCGATTGGAGTCCAGGAGGAACATGCCTTCGTAGACGTTTTCAGCCAAGACCGTGCTCCTGCGCGTTTCCGCGGCCTATTTCTTTTTCGTTTCCTAGTAACCGTTCACGGGAGCCTATCCCACCTGGACCACATGGGAGTGGACGATCCGCAGATTACGCAGATTTACGCAGAGAGGGGGAAAAGGTGACGGGAATGGTCGCCGGTCGCTCATTCCTCGTCTGTCCTCTGCGAAAATCTGCGTAATCTGCGGATGGAACTGGTTTTTTTCCATTGTGAACGGTTACGTTTCCTAATTGTATCGATTCATGCACGCTTCGAGGCCCTCGCGGGCCCAGGTCACCACCGCTTCGGCGGCCCGCACCACCGCCGCTTCCACGTCCTCGATTTCCTCGCCGGAAAACTTGCTGAGCACGAAATTGGCCCAGTCCCAGTCTTCGGGCGGCGAACCGATTCCGATCCTGAGGCGGGAAAATTCCTCGCTGCCCAGGCGGCGGATGATGTCTTCCAACCCTTTCTGCCCGCCGGAGGACCCGCCCGCCCGTATCCGCAGCTTCGCCACCGGCAAGTTCAAATCGTCGCAGACGACCAGGAGGTCGCCGTTCGGTATCTTGTAAAAGTCGCGCGCGGCCAGCACGCTGGCCCCGCTCAGGTTCATATAGGTCCAGGGGGTCAGCAGCAGGGCCTTTTGTCCTTCCAGGTCGGCCTCGACCACCTCGCCCTGAAAACGGGATTTCGCCGGGCTGGAGCCGAACCGCCGAGCCAACTCCGCCAGGACCGCCCAACCGATGTTGTGCCGAGTCTGCTGGTAACGGCGGCCCGGATTGCCCAGTCCAACCACAAGTTTCATAAGCAGCACCACGCCAATCGGGCAGGCAGCTTAACTTTCCTCCGTCTCTTCTTCGGGCTTGGCGCCGATCACCTCCGGCTCGCCCGGCGCCGCCGCGGCGGCCTCTCCCTCCTCCGGCTTCTCCACCGGCACGATGCAATGCACGATAATCGTCTCCGGATCGCCGAAAATCTTCGACTTCTCCGGCAGTTCCAACGACGACAACTTGATCGAGTCGTTGAGTTTCAACTGGTTGACGTTCACGTGCAGCTTGTCGGGAATGCTGCCGGCCGGGCATTCCAGCTCGACCTGGTGGACAAGCTGCTCGACCACGCCCCCCTCTTTCACGCCCGGGGCCTCGCCCCGAAGCTCGATCGTCACTTCGACCTTCACCAACTCGTCCGCGGAAATCCGGGTGAAATCGACGTGCACCACGCCCGTCCCCCACGTATCCCATTGCAACTCGCGGATGAACGCCGATTCGCGGACCGCCCCGGTCAGATCGACCAACCGGCTGCCGTGCCGCAGGGCGATATCGAAACGCTCGGCCGTAACCGCCAGGGCGACGGACTCCTGGCCGTGGCCGTACAAAACGGCGGGGATGACACCTCCCCGTCGGAGCCGCCGGTTGTTGCGTTTTCCCCGGCTTTGCCGGGCTGTAACCTCGAGTTGTTCGGCCATGCACGTCCTCAAGTGAAATCCGGATTCAACCGGCTTGGCTGCCGATTGATCTAAAGTCTTTTCTCGACGCAAGTTGCGTCAATCGCCGCGGGGACGACATCCCCTCGCGCCGGCGTCTGCCCGCCGCGCCGCCCGTGGCGAATCTCGTTATTTTCCCTGATTGGCCGAGAATTTCAAGCCCAGACGAAAGAATTTTTGCTCAACGGGGGATTGGCGGTGCCGGCACCCCCCGCACGTGCAGTCCGGGGGCTTTTCATCCCCCGACTCCGCCCCTGCCCGGCTATTCCAGCACAATGATGTTCTTCTTCCGGCACATGTCCTTGAGAATCTTCGGCCAGACCGTGACGCTGACCTCGCCCAGATGCGCCTTCTTGAGCAGCGTCATGAGGGTGCGGGCCTGACCGATGCCGCCGCCGATGCTCAGCGGCAACTCGCCGCTGGCGATGCCGCGATGATACGGCAACGTGAGCCAATCGAGCTGGCCGGTCAATTCCAACTGCTTCCGGAGCGTCTCGGCGTTCACGCGGACGCCCATCGAGGTCAGCTCGTGGCGGCGGCGGGTCACGGGGTTCCACACCAGGATGTCGCCGTTCAGTCCGTGCATCGGCCGGCCGTCGTCCGAGACGGTCTCGGTGACCCAATCGTCGTAGTCGGCCGCCCGCATCTCGTGTGGATAGCCGTCCGCCAACGTCCAGCCGATGCCGATGATGAAGACGGCCGGATACTTCTGCAAGATTTCCGTCTCCCGTTGCTTCCGCGGCAGGTTCGGGTACATGTCGAGGATGTCTTCCGCGTGGAGGAAGGTGAGTTCCTCGGGCAGGTCGGGGTACTTGGCGGTCTTCAACTGCGGGAAGCGCCGCTGCACGTGGTTCTCGGCCCCCTTGAGGACCTTCCAAATCTTGCGGACCACTTCCTTCAAGAACCCCAGGTTCCGCTCCTTCGGCGTAATCACCCGCTCCCAGTCCCATTGGTCCACGTAGCAACTGTGGTCGTGATCGAGGAAGTAGTCCTTGCGGACCGCCCGCATGTCGGTGCAGATTCCCTCGCCGGGCTGCATGTCGAACTGCTTCAGGGCCACCCGCTTCCACTTCGTGGCCGCCTGCACGATCTGGGCGTCAACCGGGTGCTTGTCGTAATCGTTGGGAATATGGAACTGGATGGGCGTCCGCGCCCCGTCGCGGTCGAGCATGTCGTTCACGCCGCTCTCCACGTCGACGATCAAGGGGACCGTCACCATGGTCAGGCCCAGTTCCTCGCAGAGGTGCTCTTCGATGTAGTTTTTCGCGGCAAAGATGGCCTGCTGGGTCTCCTTGGGGCTCAACAGCGACCGATAGTCCCGGGGCAGGACCTTGTCCAGCTCGTCGTAGTTCCCGATGCCCGGCCCCGCCAGGTCCGCTTTCTTGTCGGCGGCTTTCATGTTCTTGTCAGCGACCTTCATCTTCTTGTCAGCGACTTTCATCAACGTCAGTGCTCCTTCTCCGAAACGGAAGAAAAAAAGGAAACCATCGCCGTTCCAACTCCAACACACGCCAGAGAATCTACTCGAACGGCAAGAACATGATTGTAGATTGCCCCTCCAAAAAAGACCACCGCCCCCACGGCCAGGAAATCACGAAATTCCCCGGCAGTCCGGCCGGAACCCCGACTCTCGGGTGGATTTTGCCGGGCGCGCGGGTGGCACTGGTGAAGGCGTGCCGTGGGCCGTTAGAATGAAGCATCCTCGCACCGGCCGGCCCTGCCGACGGGCAACCGGCAACATTTCTGCAACCGTTCACAGGGAATGGTCATCCTCGCGTTAGGTCGAATGGAAAATGCCAATTTGATCCGCAGATTTCGCAGATATTCGCAGAGAAGGGCCGAAGAATGAACGAGCGGCCACCATTCCCGTCGCCTTTCTCTCCCTCTGCGAAAATCTGCGAAATCTGCGGATTGTCTATTGCAACGTGTCCGAGTGGGATAGTCTCCCGTGAACGGTTACACATTTCTGATGAAAGGAAGAACCAGATGATGACTACCGAAGAACGGTTGACCCGATTGGAGCGGAAGAACCGGCGGCTGACCCTGGCCCTGGTCTTGACGGGCCTGGCCGCCGCTCTGGCGGTGACGGCCGGCATGGGACCGGCCGGCGCCGTGCCGGACGAGGTCAAGGCCCACCGGTTCACGCTTGTGGACGCGGACGGCAAGACGCGGGCTCGCCTGGGTCCCAGCAGCGAGGGCGCGTCGTTCATCCTGTTCGACGCCAGCGGCAAGGGACGGGCCGGCTTCGGAATGACCAAGCAGGGCCCCGAAATCCTCATGACGGACGAGAAGGGCAAGCCGCAGGTCAAGCTGGCCGCGGAGGGCGCCCCGCTGCTCGAATTGTTCGACGAGAACGGCAAGTTGCGGGCCGATCTGATGGTGACCAGGGGCGGCGTCGGCGAAGGCCCCGCCTTTCAACTGTTCGACGTGTACGGTCGTGCGCGGGCCGCGCTGATGGTGAGCAAGGACGGCCCCTCCTTCGTCCTGTTGAACCGCAGCGGCGGGGTGTTGAGGAGTTGGCCGTGAGGCGTCGTGACAGGACAAGTTGACCAATCGCGTTGAGGAGGACAGGCATTCCTGCCTGTCTTTTGCGGCCAGACAGGAATGTCTGGCCTACTGATTCGCCCGCCGCCATCCGGGACCTTGTAACTCACGGCCCGACACGGTACCCTGAGCGGGTTACGGCCGGTCTTCCAGCTCGCTGCATTTCCCTTGTGACATCGGCGAAGCAGACCATGAATCAAAAAGAGCGATTTCTCGCTACGGCTGCGTTCCAGCCCGGGGACCGAACGTTCCTGTTGGCTCCGTGGGCCTGGCCGGCGACGATCCGCCGATGGCAGGCGGAGGCAGGCGAGGCCATGAGCGCCATGGGGCCGAACTCGGACGACGAGGTGTTCGACGACGCGGCCCTGCGCCGAATGTCCGAAGGTCTTGCCCAAGTCTTCCACACCGACTGCGAACAAACGGCCCCCGTGGCCATGCAGGGAGCGTACGGACCGCATTTGGTTCCAGGATTGCCCCGCAAAGTGATCGAGGAGACCGCGGAGCAGCAGGTCGTCCAGGACGAGGAGGGCAATGTCGTTCGGCTCTACAAGGGCGACACGACGCGGTCGATGCCGCAATGGCTGCGCTACCCGATGCAGGGTCGCAGCGACTGGGAGACGATCATCAGGCCCCGCCTCAGCGCCAGCGCGCCGGGCGGGCGCCGCAAGGACCGGCGCTGGACCAGTACGCCCGGTCGGTCGCCGATCGAGACTATGCGTTGGGCGTGTGGTGCGGCTCGTTCTACGGCTGGCCGCGGAGTCTGCTGGGCGTCCCGCAGATCAGCCTCCTGTTGTACGACGACCCGGCCCTGATCCACGAGATGTGCGAGCATATCGCCGATTTCGTGATCGAGACCCTGAAACCGATCCTTGCCAAGGTCCGCTTCGATTTCGCGATGGTCTGGGAGGACATGGCCGGCAAGGCTGGACCGCTTTGCTCGCCGGCCATGTATCGCCGGTTCATGCTCGCGCCGCTGCGGCGGGTGACGGAATTCGTGCACGGACAGGGGATCGACCATATTATTGTCGATAGCGACGGCAATAACGACCTCTTGGTTCCGCTGTGGCTGGAGGCGGGCGTGACGGGCCTGCGGCCGTTCGAAATCGCCGCCGCCTCCGACCCGGTGGCCATCCGTCGGCGCTACGGCAACGCCCTGATCATCCAGGGAGGGATCGACAAGCGGGCCCTGGCGCGAGGCAAGGAGCAGATCGACCGCGAGGTGCTTTCGAAGGTCCCCTGGCTGTGTCTCCAGGGCGGGTTTTTCCCCCAGGTGGACCACCTCGTCCCGCCGGACGTGTCGTTCGACAACTATCTCCACTATTCGACGCTGCTGCGGGCCGTGGCGGAAGACCCGGCCCGCTACCTGGCCGAGGCGCGGAAACGCGGGTTCTGGGAAGACTGAACTTGGCGGCAAAAGCCGACAGCTACCCTAGAGAAGCCGGGGATTTTCATACGCCCCGATAGCAAAGTTATCAGCCGCCGGATTCTGGAAGCCTTCTGGAAATCCGGCCCAAAGAAAAGGCTCACGCGGAGACGCGGAGACGCGGAGATCGGGAGGAAGAGAAGAAGATAAATGTTTCGAGCATGGCCGGGCCAGTTCGACCTTATGTCTTTCCTTTTACCGCCCCTTTCCTCCTCCGCGTCTCCGCGTCTCCGCGCGAGATTCTCGTCGTTGGCGGCGCAATCACGCCTGAACTGATGGACGCTTATGGAAACCATCAGCGAAGATTAGCGAAAATCAGTGTTCCTGTTCGTCTCCAATCCCTAATCCCCAATCCCTAATCCAGTAGTTCCAAGTTCGGCCTTTTCAGAGGAGTACACCTAATGTGCGTTTACAACAGGAGTTATGGCACGACCGGCAGTTCGGAGATGACCGCCGACTCGGGACGTGGCTCGCGGCAACGGCATCATGATTTTCTTGTAAACCCTCCGACAAGCCATTGCAGCCCATTTTCTCGGTGTTTTACCCACTTTGCCATCACCCCACTTGTCCCCGCTGGCAAATGACAAACGTTTTGATCCGAGGTGCCTCCGATATCAGACGCCACGCGGGTTGCAAGAGGTTTCCAAACAACAAGTTGCGTTCATTGCCTCACATTCGGCCGAACTTGGAACTACTGTAATCCCTTTACTTGAACAGCACGCTGACCGATTCGTTCCAATGGATCCGCTTGATCGCTTCGCCCAGCAACGGGGCGATGCCCAGCACGGTGATCTTCGGAATCGCCTTTTCCGGCGGCAGGGGAATGGTGTCGGTGAGGACCAGGGCCTCGATCGGGGCTTGCTCGATCCGTTCGACGGCGCCGCCGACCAGAAGACCGTGCGTGGCGGCCAGGAAGATCCGCTTCGCGCCGGCGTCGTGCATCACCCGGGCCGCCCCGCAGATCGAGCCCGCCGTGCTGATCATGTCGTCGAAGATCAAGGCCGTCTTGCCTTCCACCTGGGCGCCGATGACGTGGGCCTGCCGGGTCTGCTCGGCGCTGCTGCGGCGCTTGTCGATGATGGCCAGGTGTCCGCCCAGCCGGCCCATGTGGGCCAACGCCCGCTTGATGCTCCCCTCGTCCGGACTGACCGCCACCAGGTCGTCCTCGGCGAAGTCCAGGGTCTTGAAGTAGTCGTCGATCACCGGCGCGGCGTAGAGGTGATCGACGGGAATGTCGAAGAAGCCCTGAATCTGCGCGGCGTGCAGGTCCATGGTCAGCACGCGATCGGCCCCGGAGCGCGTGATGATGTTGGCCACCAACTTGGCCGTGATCGGCACGCGGCCTTCGTCCTTGCGGTCTTGCCGGGCGTAGCCGAAGTAGGGAATCACGGCCGTGATGCGGTCGGCGCTGGCCCGCTTCAGGCTCTCGATCATGATCAACAGTTCCATCAGGTTTTCGTTGACCGGCGGGCAGGTGGGCTGAAGGATGAAGACGTCGCGGCCGCGAACGTCCTCGTCGATCTTGCAGGCGATTTCGCCGTCGGGGAAGTTGCCCATCACGGCCCGTCCCAACGGCAATCCCAGGTAGTCGCACACACGCCGGGCCAATTCCGGATGGCCGCGTCCGCTGAAGAGTTTCATGTCGTCCATAATAGCTTTGAGAGGTGGTGGGTCGTGAGGCTCATCCCAAGCGGGAAATGGGATGGGGCCCTCGGGCTTTCGCGCACGCGGCGGGACAGGTCCGCACGCCGGCGCGCTGCCATCTTGACACGAACGGCCGCTTTCTTCCAGGGGAGCCCCCGGAAGTTTTTCTTTGCTTTTCCTCCCCGCTTCTGGTAGGGTGGAAGGTAACCGGCGGTCCCGCAGGGAAAAAGGGGACAGTCCCCATTTGCCGGAACGGCCCGAAGGCGGGCACCGACGCGCAGCGTTGGTCGTCGCACAAATGGGGACTGTCCCCTTTTTCCCGCGGGCTAAACCCCCGCCGTTTGCGCGATCTGAACCCTGAACCCCGAGCCACCCCCATGTTACGACTGGCCCTAACCCTTGTCTGCGCAACCATTTTGACGGCTTTTGGCCGGGCGGCCGACGCCGACCAGGACGTCACCCTCCCCCCCACCACGTACGAGGTGCTCGTCAACGGGGAGAGTTTCCGCGTGGAAGCCGATCGCGCGACCAAGGTGCAAAGCGCCAAGTCCGGCGGCAGCTACGAACTGGTCGTGCGGATCGCCCCCACCCAAGTGCTGCGGCTAAACACGGTCCGGCTGGAATACGACATGCCGGCCAGCGTCAGCGACGACCGCGGCCGGCAACGCACCGTGCAAATCAAGCATCAACTGGGGTTCAGCATCCTGCTGACCGACCTGGGCGGGCCGCTGGACGCCAAGGACCAGAAAGACGCCTTGAAAGCGCGGACCGACGCCATCGTCAAGCTGTACCACGACGCGCAGCCGAACGTCAGCAAGCCGTACCCCCTGAACTTCGCCGGCGCCGCCGGGCAGGCGACGACCGTCGGCTACAAGGACTCGGAGCGGCGGGGCCATACCTGCCTGATCTCCGTCCTGAGCGGCCCGAAGTTCAGCGTCGCTTGCGTCATCCAATACCTGGATGAGGACAAGAAAGACGCCCTGCCGTCGATCAAGAAGATCCTCGATTCTCTCGAGGCGCTGCCGTAGCGCGACTTGCAACTCGTTTCTGCCGGTCAGCGTTGCTTGCGAAACCGCAAGCGAATAACGAGGCGTCCGGCAAGATCTTGTTGGAAGACGCAGCAGGCCGTTTCCGTTCGGAATGTCAAGCGTCAACTGCGTGGACGGACCGCGCCGGTCAGACCACTGTAATCGGACCGGTCTTCGGGATGCCACAGAGGAAGCCCCCGCAGGACTCGTTCGGCGAGAATGTCCAACTTCGCCTTCGAGCCGGCCGGGGCATCGGTGCCCTTGAAGTCCGTATGATCTTCGGCGGGGATGAAATCCTCGTCGTGTCCGGTTTCCAGAATCGCTTCAAACACATTCCGCATGAAATACCACTCCATCTTGAATGAACAACCTCTTCCTCTTCTCATGCAACCGGCAACACGCGCGACGGGAATTAAGCCGGAATCGGCGGCCGGATGCAACCTCACAGCGCCGTAGTCATAGCGGCGGGAGCACAGCCATTCAGGCAGGGCGGCGCCGTGAATCCCAAACAATTCATTATCCACCAGATTTCCGTCCGGTCAAGCGTTTGGGCGCAAATTTCTTCTGGCCAGAACATCCACGCATCACCCATAGGGATTACATAGACATCCCCCCGTGGACGTACATTCCGCGAGTTGGGCTGATTGCGAGGAATCAGCCGCCCTCGTCCTCGCCCGGCGGACGGCCGGCGCTGGGGCTCGCGGCCGTGCTGCGACTTGTACTGCTCGACCGAGATCGGCGGTTTCTGCGTCTGTGGTCGGCAAGAACGGCGAGAACGGCGAGGGGATTTGTGCCGTTGGCATTGGCGGAAACCGGTTTTGCCGTTGCACGTGGTGAATCGCAAGTCTTTTATTTTTAAGCGGTTGCG
Organism: uncultured Planctomycetia bacterium; assembly: GCA_963804825.1. Taxonomy (GTDB): domain Bacteria; phylum Planctomycetota; class Planctomycetia; order Pirellulales; family Thermoguttaceae; genus JBKQVT01. The sequence goes on from CAWDRV010000001.1 coordinate 220,060, forward strand.
CTCGTGATTTGGAAATATCGCGTCTTTTTTTATTCGATTCGGCACGCCTCTTGCTCACCGAAGCGGTCGCTGCCGGAAACGGCGGCAACAACCCGCAGGGGGGCGCTCCGCACGGACACGACGCGGTCATGCCCTACGGGCTATACATTTCGGCCGACGGCGCCCAAGCCCAAATGCAGCGCTTGGAGGTCATCGCCAACAATTTGGCGAACGGCGAGACCGTCGGCTTCAAGCGCGACCTGGGCATCATCCAGGCCCGGTATGCGGAAGCGATCCAACAAGGGCTTTCCTCGCCCGGCGGCGGCTCGATCGACGACATCGGCGGCGGCGTGCGGTTCCAGGAAACCAAGACCGACTTCTCACCCGGACCCCAGAGGCGGACCAACAACCCCAGCGACCTGGCCATCCAGGGCGACGGATTCTTCCTCGTCCGCAAGGACGATACGACCTACCTGACCCGGGCGGGCAACTTCCGCGTCACCCCAAACGGCCAGTTGGTCACGCAGCAGGGATACCAGGTGCTCAGCGACAACCGCACGCCCATCGTCATTCAACCCGACGGCAAGCGTTGGGAAATCACCCCTAGCGGGGCTGTCTCGCAGGATGGCGCCACGCAGAACCTGGCCCTGGTCAAACCGGCGTCGCTGGGCGATCTGGTCAAGACGGGTGAGAATCTTTTCCGCCCCCTGGCCGAACCAAAAGCGCTGCTCGAGACGGAGCGATCCGTCTCCAGCGGCTACATCGAACTCTCCGACGTGCAGCCAACCACGGAACTGATCGACATGCTGGAGACTTCCCGCTTGGTGGAAGCCAACGTCAACATGATTAAGACCCAAGACGAAATGATCAGCGGGCTGATTACCCGCGTGCTGAAGGCGTAAGGAGTACCTGTTGCGGAAAGTCGGAAATGGGCTGATCGGGTGCCACTGGCTGCTTGTCAGCCAGTGCCTTTGTCGGCCGTTTTACGACACTGGCTGACAAGCAGCCAGTGGCACCCGATTTTCCGCAGCAGAAACCAATGAACGAGTAAACAAGGACTTTTCCCCCACCAACCTTCCCCTTTACTTCCCATTATCATGAGTGTTCAAACGCTTTACACTGCCGCCACGGGCATGACGTCCCTGCAAACGAAGCTGGACGTCATTGCCAACAACCTGGCGAACATGGAAACCACGGCATTCAAGGCAGGGCGGGTGAATTTCGAGGACCTCATCTACCAGAACCTGAAGTATCCCGGCGAGCAAGACAGCGCGGGCCAGTACACGCCCACCGGCGTCCACGTCGGCATGGGCAGCCGCGTCCAAAGCGTCCAGAACAATTTCCAACAAGGCACCATGCAGACGACGACCAACCCACTGGACGTCGCCATTCAAGGGACCGGCTTTTTCCAGGTGCTGGACCCCAACGGCACCACGTATTACACGCGGGCTGGCAACTGGGCGACAAACGCCAAGGGCAACATCGTCGTCGGCGACTCGAACGTCGGGCGCCTCCTCCAGCCGGCCATCACCATTCCCCCGGATGCCACGGCCGTCGTGATCAGCCCCGAAGGGATCGTCTCCGTCCGCCAGCCCACCAATCAGAACCTCCAGCAGGTCGGCCAGATCGAACTGGCCACGTTCGTCAATCCTCAAGGCCTGTTGAACCTGGGCGAAAACCTCTATGCCGAGACCGACTCCTCCGGGACGCCGACCTTGAACAACCCCGGCCAAAACGGCATCGGAACCACGCAGCAGAATACGCTCGAGATGTCCAACGTCGAGCCGGTCACGGAATTGATCGACTTGATTACCACCCAACGGTCCTTCGAGATGAACTCGCAAGCGGTGAAAACCAGCGACGAACTCCTGCAAACGATCACGACCATGCGGAGGGCGGATTGAGCGCCATGAGCAGCATTCACCTTGCGCCGCGACGCCGAAAAATGGCCCCATCCCTGATGGACGGCCGATGGCTGGCCCTTGCACTGGCTGCGGCGGCCGCCGTCTGGTTCACCGCCAGCGCCCCGCGGCCGAACTCCGCCTGCGGGAGCAGTGCGTTGTCGAAGGCCCGGTGGTCAAGTTGGGCGACGTGGCCGAAATCCTCAGCGCCGACCGTCCGCAAGCCGATCGCCTGGCGGCGATCGAGTTGTTTGCGGCCCCGCTGGCGCCGCAACAACGATTTCTCCGCATCCGCGAGTTGCAAGACCTGCTGCTGCTGCGGGGCGTCAACCTGACCGAGCACAGTTTCTCCGGTTCCAGCCAAGTGGCGGTGCAAGGGCGCAATCAGCCCAGCCAGACCCCCGAGGCGGCGCCGAAAGCCCTGCCGCCGGGTGTCGCCCGGAAGATCCATCAACGCGTCTGCGAGGCCGTGACGCACTACCTCAAGGAGCACGCCGCGGCCGATCAGCCGTGGATCGTGGAGGCCGAATTGGGCGACGCCGAGACTCGCGCCGTGGCCGACGCCGGCCGGAACGTGACGATTTCCGGGGGCGGCCCGCCCTGGATCGGCGCCCAGCGATTCCTGGTCTCCGTCGCATCGACGAAGGGACCGGTGCGATTTGCGCTGGATGCCCAGGTTTCGCTGCCGGCGACCGTGGTGGTGGCCGCCCGGGCGTTGGCGCGGGGGGCCGTGGTCCACCAAAGCAACGTCGAGTTGGCGCACGCATCGTCCGAGGATCGCGGCGACTTCCACGCCTTCGTCAACGTGGTCGGCAAGGAGACCACGCGGGCGATCGCGGCGGGCAAGCCGCTGACGCAAGACGCCATCCGGCCGCAAGTCCTGGTCCGTCGCGGCGAGGTGGTCACGGTCTGGGCGCGCGCCTCCGGAATCCGCATTCGCACCATGGCCCGGGCCCGCGACGACGGCGGCGACGGCGAGCTTGTGGCCGTGGAGACGCTGACCGACCGCGGCACGTTTTTCGCGGGTCAGCGGCATCCGCGAGGTCGAGGTGTATGCGCGGGCGCCGCGGGCCGAAGTGTCGCAGTCCGGCCAGCCCAGCAGTTTGGTGCAGCATTAGTGCAACTTACAGATAGTTTCCGCCGGTCAGCGCCGCTTGCAAAACCGCAAGCGAGCAACGGGGCTGCCGGCAAGAACATGTTGGAACACGTCACTGTTGGAGTGGCACACGATGGATCTCCGTGAAAGAAACTACACCCCAAAACGGACGAAGGATTTTCCCATGACAAGATTGCTGCGTTTGATTCTTACGGCAAGCTGCGGCGCGTTGGGCGTCCTGACCCTCGCGGCCGCCGACGCCAAGGCCCAGAATTCGAGCATCCTCGTCAACCAGCAGCGGGCCCCCATGACGCTCTCCGAGGTGTCGTGGACGTATCAGAAGGTGGACGAGAACCGCCAGGTGAAGCTTCACGATCTGGTGACGGTGACGGTCAGCGAGAAATCGGTCATGACCAGCGACAGCGAATTGAACCGCAATAAGAAGGGTTACGGCGACCTGATCCTGCCGGATTGGATCCTGCTGAAGGGCTTGCGGAAGGTCGTGCCCGACCCGCAGACGGCCGGCTCTCCGCACATCCGCGGCGAAATCGACAACAAGCTGCAAGCGACGGGCCAGTTGCAGACCACCGACAACTTGACGTTCCAGATCGCCTGCGAGGTGGTCGATATTCGCCCGAACGGGAACCTGGTCCTCGAAGGGCACCGGAGCATCAAGAACAACGAAGAGGTTTGGGATTTCCTGCTCAGCGGCGAGACCCGCCCGGAATCCATCGGGCCCAACAACATCGTCCTCAGCGAGAATATCGCCGCGTTGCGGATCGACAAGCACGAGGCGGGGCACGTCCGCGACAGCTATCGCCAGGGCTGGGCGCTGAAGTGGCTTGACAAGTGGCAGCCGTTCTAAATGGTTTTTCGCGGGCCTTTCCGCGCCACCGCGCAAAACACAAGGAGTCGATGGATGAAACGCCGCCTGGGAACAGCGATTGCCCTGGGAATTGCCGCGGCCTGCTGGATGGGAACGCCGCCGGCCGAGGCGCGGGTGACGCTCAAGAGCATCTGCCGCATCAAGGGCCAGGAAGAAAACACGCTTCAAGGGCTTGGGATCGTGGTCGGCCTGAAGGGCACCGGCGACAGCAGCACCTACCTGCCGACCATCCGCAGCCTGGCCAAGGTGATGAGCGTGATGGACATGCCCACGAGCAAGGCCGGCCTGGCCGAGCTGAAAGACACCAAGAACGTGGCCCTGGTGATCGTCACGGCGACCGTCCCCGGCGCCGGGGCCCGCCAGGGCGACAAGCTCGATTGCGTGGTGAGTTCAGTGGGTTCGGCCAAGAGCCTGGCCGGCGGCCGGCTGTTTATGACGCCCCTGATCGGTCCCGATCCGCGGAGTCGCCGCGTGTTCGCTTTCGCCGAGGGTCCGATCACGCTGGAGGATCCGGCGTTGCCGACGACGGCCCGCGTCCACGACGGCTGCCGGCTGGAAGAGGAGTTCTTCAACGTTTTCACCAAGGACGGCAAGATTACCCTGGTGCTGGAAAAGAATCACGCCGACTTCCAGGTCGCCGAGGACGTCGTCGAGGTCGTCAACAGCCAGATGCGGATGCAGACGAGCAGCTCGGCCCCCCTGGCCCGCGCCATCAACCAAGGCAATATCGAGGTCCTGATCCCGCCGCAGTACAGCAACGATCCGGTGTCGTTCGTTTCGCAGGTGCTGGCGCTGCCGGTGATGGAGCCGCGGACCGGCGCGCGGGTGGTGGTCAACGAGCGCGCCGGCAGCGTCATCATCAGCGGCGACGTTGAGATCGGCTCCGTGGCGATCACGCACAAGAACATCGTGATCGAGACGTCCGGCGGCAGCCCGGGCGCGGGGGTCCGCCCCTTCATCGGCGTCGATCCCGTCGATCCCGGCGCCCCCAAGCTCAAGGCCCTGGTCGAGGCGCTGAACGCCATCCACGTGCCGACCACCGACATCATCGAAATCATCAAGGGGCTCAATCGCGACGGCAAACTCCACGGACAACTGATTGTCGAGTAGCGAAAGGGAAGTGTAGAAGGGGGCATCCTCCACAAGAACACAACGCATTGCGGCGGACAGCGTCCGCCCACCAAGAGAGCCATGCAAATTCAAGCGAACACAATCCGATCGAACGTTCTGGAAGCGACCGGCCCGGCGACCGCGAAGACGGCGACGGCGAACATGACGACCGCGAAGACGGCGACCGCCAAGACGGGGTCCACCGCCGCCGGGGCCGGCAATCCCCAGCTTCGCAAGGCGTTCGACTCCTTCGTGGGCGAGTCGTTTTACGGGCAGATGCTCAAGTCGATGCGGTCCACCCTCGACAAGCCCGCCTACTTCAACGGCGGCCGCGCCGAGGAAATCTTCACACAACAACTCGACCAAGTGCTGTCGCAGAAGCTCAGCAAGGCCAGCGCCAGCCAATTCACCGGTCCAATGTACGAACTGTTCACCTTGGGACGCCGATAACGAAAGGCAAACGGATGCAACCCTCCTTGGAAACCGAGCTGGCCACGCTGCTAAGCGACCTGTTGGCCGGCCAAGACGAACTCTCGGCCATCCTGACGAAGAAACTGCAACTCCTCGGCGCCGCCAACGTCGAAGGGCTCTCGGCCATCGGTCCCCAAGAACAACGATGGATCGACGCCGTGCAGGATTGCCTCCGCCGCCGCGAGCAATTGCTCGCCCGCGCGGCCCAGGAAGGATTGCCCTCGACCAGCATCAAAGCCGTGGCGGAGCGACTGCCCGCGGCGGACCACCCCGACCTTCGTCAACGGGTCGATTTGGTTCGGCGTCGCAGTCGATTGCTGCAGCAACAAAGCCTGGTCAATTGGGTCGTCGTGCAGCGGACTTTGTTACATCTCTCCCAACTCCTGGAGATTATCGCAACCGGCGGCCGCCTCCAGCCGACATACGGAGAGAGACGGCTCGCTACCGCCAGTGGCACCCTGGTAGACCAGGCGGGTTAGTGAATATGGGTGAGTTGCATAATCTCGATGAGACCCGTGGGCTAGGCGACTAGCCGAACGACTGCGCGAAAAAGACGATGTCGCTGTTCAGTTCCATCCAGATGGCCGGCAATGCCCTGCAGGCGAATGACATCTGCTTGCAGGTCACGGGCCAGAACATTTCCAACGCGAACACGCCGGGCTACATCTGCGAGGAGGCGAACCTCGTTGCCTCGGCGCCGGAGCGTGAAGGGAACCTGGTGCTGGGGACCGGCGTCCTGGTGCAATCGGTCACCGAGAACATCGATGCCTTCTTGGACCAGCGTCTCCGCGGCGCCACGAGCGATCAGTCCAGCGCCGACAGCCTGAAAACAACGTATTCCCAATTGGAGACCATCGTCGGGGCGATCGACAACAGCAATCTCGGCACCGCGATGAGCAGTTTCTTTTCCAGCATCAACGACATCCTCAACCAGCCCGGGGACACCTCGGTGCGAAACCTCGCGGTCTTGCAAGGCGAGGACCTGGCGACGACCATCAACCAGTTGGCCACCCAGGTCGAGTCGCTTCGTTCCGACACCAACACTTACGTCACGAACATGGCGTCCGAAATCAATAGTCTGACCTCCCAGATCGGTTCGCTGAACCTGCAGATCGAGAACGTGCAGGGTGGGGACACTTCCGGGAGCGACGCCGTCGGGCTGGAGGACCAGCGTTTGCAAGCCCTGCAAAGCCTTTCGCAGTTGATCGGCATCCAGACGACCCAGCAAAAGAACGGTTCCATTTCGGTGTCTGTCGGCGGCGAGTTCCTGGTTTCCGACGGTGTGGTGCGCAGCGTGAAGACGAATGAGAGTTCCAACGGCGGGCAAACCGTCACCACTCTTTGCATCGCGGGCACCAATACGCCGCTCAACGCGTCCTCGGGCGAACTGGCCGGATTGCTCCAGGCCCGCGACACCGTGCTCCCCGGCTTCCTCAACAATCTCAACAGCTTCGCCGGAACGCTGATTTCCGAATTCAACAAGGTCTATTCCAGCGGCCAGGGGCTCGACGGCTTCACGACCGTCACCAGCGAGTCCGCCGTCGACGATCCGAACGCGGCGTTGAACGCGACCGGCCTGAACTTCACGCCCACCAGCGGCTCCTTCCAAGTATTGGTCTACGACAAGACCACGGGGCTGACCCAGACGAACAACATCAACGTCAATCTCAACGGTCAGGGGCAGGACATGACGTTGCCGCAGTTGGCCGCCGCGCTGAACAACATCAGCGGCATATCGGCCAGCATCGGGACCGACAACCGCCTGACGATCACGAGCACTTCGCCGAACCAGGAGTTTTCGTTCGCCAACGACACGAGCGGCGTGTTGACCAGCCTGGGGATCAACACGTTCTTCTCGGGTTCGACGGCGTTGGACATGGGAGTGAATTCCTATGTCCAGAACGATCCGTCCCTGTTCGCCGCCAGCCAGGGCGGCATCGGCGCGGACACGGACAACGCCGTCCAGTTGGCGACTTTCGCCGACGCGCCGCTGGCCTCCCAGAACGGCAACTCGATCACCGACTTGTACAACAACATGGTGAACAACGTGACCCAGGGCTCGGCCCAGGCCCAGTCCACGGCGGCCAGCGCCGACGCCTACGCCACGTCGCTGAGCAGCCAGGAACTCGCCGAAAGCGGCGTCAGCATCGACACCGAAACGATCAAGATGCTGGGGTACCAGGAGGCTTACCAGGCCTCGGCCAAATACATCAGCACCCTCAACGGCCTGCTCCAACTATTGACGCAGTTGTAACCACGACCCGGAATTCCACCCGCCATGGGCATGTCCATCAGCAACGTTCCGACTTCCGGCGTGAGCAACCTCTACATCCAGCAGCGGATGTTGGACCAGTTGCAGTCCGACGAATCCGGATTGTTGGACGTCGAGACCCAGTTGAGCACGGGCAAACAACTGTCGGCGGCCAGCCAGGACCCGGTCGCGGCCATGCAGATCATGAACTTGACCAACTTGTTGGCCGCCAACGCCCAGATGACGACCAACGTCACCACGAACCAGTCCTACATGAGCGCGACCGACAGCGCGCTGTCCAACGTGTCGAGCCTGTTGTCGACGGCGGAGTCGGACGCCCTGGCGGTCACCGGCTCGACCGCCACCGCCGAGCAGCGCACGGCCGCCGCCCAGCAGATCAACGAGATCGTCCAGGAGTTGATGAATCTCGGCAACCAGCAGTTTAACGGCCGATACCTCTTTGCCGGGTCGACCACGACCGTCGAGCCGTTCACGACCACCGCCAACGGCAACGTCCAATACAACGGCAACGACCAGGACCTCACCAGCTTCTCCGACCTCAACCTGCCGTTCATCAGCAACGTCACCGGCGCCGAGGCCTTCGGCGCCATCTCCGCGCCCGTCGACGGCTCCGACCTCAATCCCGCCTTGACCGCCGACACCAAGCTCTCCGATCTCCGCGGAGGAGAGGGCATCAGCCTGGGCAGCGTCGCCATCTCCGACGGCAACGGAAACCAGAGCATCGTCGATCTCAGCGGCGCGCAGACCATCGGCGACGTGGCCCAACTGCTCAGCGCCAACGCGCCCGCAGGCGACACGCTCCAAGTCAGCATCACCTCGACCGGCCTGGCCATCCAGCTCACGCCGGCCGCCGGCAGGTCCAGCACCGTGTCGATCAGCGAAGTCGGCGGCGGCGTGACCGCCAAGGAACTGGGAATCCTCGGTTCCAGCACCACCGGCTTCCTCTGGGGCGGAGATCTGAATCCCGCACTGACCTTGACCACTTCGCTCGGCGATCTCTCGGGCGGCGGCGGACTCTACCTGGCCGCGGGGCTCCAAATCACCAACGGCGGCACCACCTACACCATCGACCTGGCCCATTGCAACACGATCGAGGACGTCATCAACGCGATCAACGGTTCCGGCGCCGGCGTGAAGGCCCAAATCGACCCGACCAAGACCGGCCTGGAAATCAGTTCCTACACCAGCGGCAGCGACTTCACCATCGGCGAAAACGGCGGATATGCGGCCACCGAACTCGGACTGCGCACGTTCAATCTCAACACCCCGCTGGCCGACCTCAATTACGGCGGCGGCGTCGGCATCTTCACGGGCGATCCCGGCAGCGCCACCCCGCCCTCCGATTTCACCATCACCGCGCCGGGCGGATATCAGTTCGCCGTCAGCCTGGTGGGCTGCACCACGGTCGGCGACGTGATCAACAAGATCGACGCGCTGAGCAACGGCACGGTCTCGGCCCAACTGACCGCCACCGGCAACGGCCTCGAACTGGTCTCCAATGGCCCCGGCTATGGCAACATCACCGTCACGTCGAACGTCAGGAGCACGGCCGCCGCCGATCTCGGCCTCATCCCCGAAGGCCAGCAGACCGTATCGACTTCCTCAACGGGAATGGCGTCCGCGTCGATCCGTTGGGGCGGGACCAACAGCGACCTGTTCCTCTATGCCAAGCAGGCCGGCACGGCCGGCAACGTCTGGGTCCAATTCGTCAACGACGCCCCCGCGGAAGGCCAGGAAACGTCGGACTACAGTTCCGCGGCCCACACGCTGACCATCCACATCGCCGCCGGCGCCACCACCGCCAACGACGTCATCGCGGCAATCCAGGCCGACCCCGCGTCCAACGCCGCGTTCGGCGCCGTCCTCGACACGTCGAGCGATCCAACCAACGACGGCAGCGGCACAGTTACCGCCTTGACCACCTTCACCAGCGGCGGCGCCGCCGCGGTCCTCACCGGGACCGACGCCAATCCGCAGGAAACCGCGGGCGTCTTCAATTCCCTGCTGCGATTGAGCAAGGCGCTCGAGTCCGGCGACACGGCCGAAGCCAACCGCGACATCACTCAATTGCAACAGGCGTCGCAGAACGTGAGCTATAGCCAGGCCGTCTTGGGGGCCCGCGAGCAAGCGCTCAGTTCCGCCCAAACCCAATTGAGCTCGCAGAACACGCAACTGCAAACGCTCCTCTCCAACGACTCCGACGCCGATCTCGCAACGGTCATCTCCGAGTTGACGGCCCGCCAGACCGCCTATCAGGCCTCCTTGGAAACCATGGCGCAAATGTTCAAGATGACGCTCTTGAACTACCTCTAGTGCAACTTTCAGAACGTCTTTGCCGGTCGGCGCGGCTTGCGAAACTGCAAGCGAGTGACACGTCTTCCGGCGAAAACTTGTTGGAAGCCGCACGAGTCACGGGCGCGGCAACATTTCCCCCAGCAGCGACTTGAGCTTTCCGGCCGGAATCGCGTAGGTTGCGGTGCGGTCGGCGCGGGCGATGTTCAGGCCGACGGCCCGGCCGTCGAGGTCCACCACCGGCCCGCCGCACTGGGCGGCCTGGATCACCGCGTCGTGCGTCAGGGCGAGCGGGAAGTCGGTTTTGCGTTTGCTGATCGTGCCTCCCAACGAGCTGAAGAAGTCGAGTTTGTGCGCCGCCATCTCGCCCGGCGGCATGGCCATTTGACCGGCCGAGCCCAAGACGACCGTCATTTGCCACTTCTCTGCGGCGCGTTTCACGTCGATGACAATCTGGTCGCCGGGTTGGAACGTGCCGAGCAGATCGCGGACTTCGGTCACGGTGGCGGCGGCCTTGCCGTTGACCGCCACGATCACGTCGCCGGCCTTCAGACCGGCTTCCGCGGCCGGGCCGCCCGGCATCACGCCCACGATCCGGGCCTCGACCGCGGCCGGACCGAGTTGCACGCCCATCGCCGCCGCGTTGCGCAGCAAGGCGATCGGCGCCTTGGGGATCGGTCGGGCGGCGATGCCGACGATGCCCAGGGCCAGCGGCTTGCCTTCGGCGCCGGGGACGGCCAGCCAGGTGCCCGTCCGCGGCGGATCGCCGTCGGCCCAGTTCACCGGCGACAGGTCCTTCGCCGCAACCTGCAAGAGCGCCAGATCGAAGTCGTCCCTTTTCGCAACCACCTTGGCCGGCAACTCGCGGTTGGCGATCTTGCAGGTCACGTTGTCCGCCAGTTCGCTGGCCTTGGTCAGGATGTAACCGTCCTTGCGGACGACGGCGCCCAGGGCGACGGGTTTTCCCCGGCAGAGGACGACCGCGGTGCCCGGCGCGGCGCCGGACAGCGTCGGCCCGAGGGCCAAGAGGACCGATCGGCTGCCCTTGCCGAGTTTCAAGTCGCCTTCACCCCCGGCCAATCCAAGGCCCTGCAACAGGGGCGCCGAGCGGGCGCGGTTTTCCGGCCCTTTGACGGCCGGCGGCGTGGCCCCCTCGGCAACGCCCCGTTTGGAACCCGGTCCGGCCTGCGGCGGGCTTTCTCGCTCCCATTTCTCCATCAAGGCGTGCATCTGGGCCGGAGTGAGCATCATCTTGCCGTCCTGGATCAGGCCGAGCACCTCGCGGTCGCCGGCAATCAGGCGGTCCTCGAAGAGGCGATGGAACCTGAGGACATCCAACGGCTGGTCCGCCGGCGAGATGCGGTCCCACTTGGCCAGAAACCCCTTGATCTTGTCGACGCCCAGCACCAACTGGCCGTTCTTCATCAAGCCCAGCACTTCCGGATCCCGGGCCTCCATGTGCTGGCGAAGCAGGCGGCGGAACTTCTCCATCTCCTGCGGCGTCAGCCCGGGAGGCGTCGGTCCCCCGGCAATATTCTTGGGCAACTCGCCCGTCTGCTTGCCGGCCACCAGGTCGTTCCATTCCCGGCGGTAACCGTCGATCGGCACGTGACGGTTCTGCGTGACCAACAAGCCGATGTTGGAATGGACGCCGATGAGCTTTCCGTCGAGGTCCAGCAGCGGCCCGCCCGAATCGCCGGAGATGACCGTGGCGTCGGTGTGGATGCCGTCGCCGGCGGTGTCGCCTTTGCCGATGTAGAGGATGCGTCCGAGCCGGACGGGCGGGGGGCGGCCTTCGAGCACGCCGCCCGGATGGCCCATCGCCAGGCACCATTGGCCGGGCTTCAGATCGGCCGATTTGCCCAGTTCGACGCAAGGGTAGTTGCCGGGTTCGGTGATCTTGGCCATGCCGACGTTGCGCGTGCGATCGGCGCCGAGGGCGACGGCCTTCGCCCGCCGGCCGTCGGGAAAGACCGCGATCAGCTCGGTGTTCGGCTTGCCCAGCACGTGTCCCACCGTCAGGATCAGCCCCTCTCGGCTGACCACGACGCCGCTGCCGTGGCCGAGGACGTTCGGCGCGATCATGTCCGGGTTGATGATGCCGACGACGGCGGGCAGGACGCGGTCGATCGTCGTGCGACACTTTTCCTGGGCCGCCTTGAATTCGCCAAGGCTCGGTTCGCCGGCCAAAAGCAGCCGCGTCGACAACAAGCACACGACTGCCAGCCCGACGCCACGCCGGCACGAAGCTGCAAGAGAGAATCGCTCGATAGGGACAGAGCGGCGGGACATGACGTGCTTATCCTTCTCCTGGAGGGTGATGGGGCGTTCAGTCTGAGTCGGCCCGAAGGGGAAAGTCCCCGTGAATGGTTGCCTGCTCCGTTTTACCAAACATCCCGAAACAGTTTTCCTAAAGCCCCTGATTTCTCATTTGGCGCTGCCATACGAAGGGCGAAACCAACGGCAAGTTACGATCCATTATAATTACCCCGGCTGTCCATGTCTCGCGGAAACGCGATTTTCTCGGCCCCACGGCTCGCTTGCCGCCGGGTATATGGATCATGGCAAAAGAGTGCGTATAATGAGAGCAGTTCGGACACGTTCCTAGACGTTCCAAAATAAGGAGGACGGCATATGAGATCCCTAGGACTCGCGATGGCGATCGTATCCGGCGCGGCGTTGGCGTTCGCGCAGAATAATCCTTCCGGCAGCGCAAAATCCGGTGGCAGTCAGCCCTATCGGCCGGCCGTGCCGCAGGGTTCTTCGGGCGTCGCGGTGGTCGGCAATGGCGGATGGTGGGGGGGCACGTCGGGCGGCGGCACCGTCGCCGGCTCGGCGCTGAACGGCATGGCCAGCGTCATCAGCGCCGCCGGCGATTACAACCTTGCCACGTCGGCGGCCGCCGTCAACATGACCCAGGCCCAGCGCCAGGATATCGAAAATCGGGCGCAATGGACCCAAACCTATTTCGACATGCGGGCCGTCAACCGCTCCGCCCGCGCCGCCGAGCGAGGCCCCAGGCCCACCATGGAGCAAATGGTCCGAATCGCCCATGAAGGGGCGCCGGCGCCGTTGAGCCCAAGCCAAGTCAATCCGGTGACGGGCAAGATCGACTGGCCCACCCTGCTGCAAGCCGAGACCTACACCTCGCAGCGTGCCGATTTGGACCAACTGTTGGCGAAGCAGGCCGTCTTGGGCGGACTGGGCTACTCCGACCAGGAGAAAGCCCGCGATACCATCGACGGCATCATGGAAACATTGCGGGCCCAGATCCGCGACGTTCCGGCGGTCCAATATGTCTCCGCCCGGAACTTCCTCCGCAGCCTGATCTACGCCACCTCCAAGAGTGAATTGCAATGATTCACCTCCGGCAAAGCCCGGAGGCTTCCATTGTGAGCCGCTCAAGGAGGTCGCTCCGTTGATAAGTTTTTCCTGGTGTCAAAATAACCCGCACGAAGGAAATCTATGAATACCACGAAACGAATGGTCGCGTTGATGTGTGGATGGTTGGTGCTGTCGGTTGCCGCGGCCCGAGCGGCCGAGCCTTCCGCGACGGAGTTGATCGGCGCCTTGAAGTCGCCCGACGAAACTGCCCGATTGCAGGCCATCGACCAATTGGGTTCAGGGGGTCCGGCGTCCGCCGCGGCGGTCGCGCCGCTGGTCGAACTCTTGAAAGATTCATCGCCGGTGGTCCGTGCCCATGCTGCCGAGGCGCTGGGAGAGATCGGCAAGCCGGCCAAGTCGGCCGCGGCGGGATTGATCGACTTGCTGGCGGATGCCGACGCTACCGTGCGTCGGCAGGCGATCCACGCCCTGGGCGCCATCCGTCCGGGTCCCCAAGTGACGGTGCCCCTGTTCGTGAAGCTCATGGACGACGCCGATCCGGGCGTTCGCATGCGGATTCTCGGCACGCTGGCCCAGGCCGGCGCGCCGGCCGTGCCGGCGCTGGTCGAAGCCCTGAAGAACGACAAGGCGGCCTATTGGGCGTGCCTGGTGCTGTGCGAAATCGGCCCCGCCGCGAAGGACGCAGTCCCCGCCCTGACCGGAAAACTGAAGGACCCGCGGCCGGAGATCCGCCGCGAAGCCGTTCTCGCCTTGGCCGCCATCGGCGAGACGGCCGCGGACGCCGTGCCGCAGATCGCCGCCCTCTTGGACGACAAAGATTGCAGCACGGCCGCGACCTTCGCGCTCGGACGGCTCGGCCACGTTCCGGCCGACGCCGAGGCGAAGATTCGGGCCAACTTCAAGAGCGACAACCGGATGCTGGCCTGCGCCAGCCTCTGGGCCATGGCCGCCGTCCACCCGGAGGACAAAGAGCTTCGTCGTCAGGCGACCGAGGAGTTGGTCGCCGGGCTGAAGGACCCGAATGAGTGCGTGCGTCAGGAGGCGGCCCGGGGATTGGTCGCACTGCCGCCGGCCCCCGAGATCACCGTCCCCATTTTCGAGAAAGCGTTCCAAGATGCCGACGAAGCGACGATCCGCGGCGCCTTGCACGCCATGGCAAGCCTCGGCGCCCAGGCGGTGCCGCGACTGATCGAGTCGCTGAAATTCGAGCACCTTCGCGCCCGGGTGGCTTTCCTCCTGGGTGAGATCGGCCCGGCGGCAGCGGCGGCCACGGAGCCGCTCGCGAAACTGGTCGGCGATAAGAATCCGCGCGTTTCCGAGGAGTCCATCTTGGCGCTGGCGAAGATCGGTCCCGCGGCCAAGGCCGCCGTCCCGGCCTTGCTGAAAGCCTTCCAAGGAGGCGAAGGACCCGACGATCACGTGATCGCCTACGCCCTGGGAAAGATCGGTCCGGACGCGGCGGCGGCCGAAACGGCGCTGACTGCCGCCCTGGCCAACTCCGACAAGTCCCTGGCGCTGGTCAGCGCTTGGGCCCTGAACCAGATTCATCCCGCCTCCGCGGAAGTGGCGGCGAAAACGCTGCCGGTGCTGATGGCCGGCCTCGACGCGCCGTTGCCCCAGTCGCGCCGTGCGGCCGCGGAAGCCCTCGGCAGCCTGGGCCACCTCGCAACCCAGGCCCTTCCAGCCCTCGAGAAAGCCCAGAACGATCCGGACGCGGACGTGCGGCTCGCAGCCGCCGCGGCCATCAAGTCGATCCGCACGCCGGAGGTCAAACATCATCGCCATTTCTTGAGGCGAGGGATGAAAGATTAGGGATTTAGGGATTTAGGGATTTAGGGATTTAGGGATTTAGGGATTGGGGGATTGGAAAAGCCCCCGGACTGCGTCCGGGGGGCGGCGGCGGTCGCTTGCGATGGCGCCGACTTCGCCGAGTCTCTCGCTACGCCATTTGTAAGAACAGCAACGCCATCATCGTCGCGTTCAGAGCGGCGTGCGTCACGGTCGAAGGCGCAATGCGGTGCGTCCGGTAGTAGATCGCTCCCAGCACCAAGGCAAAGAAGAATAGCGGCAGCGGATCGCCCGCCACCCTGTCCGCGCCAAAGACGTGATCCATCGCACACTTCGAGAAGTAGAACGCGATATAGGCCGGGGGCAGGACCGCCACGAAGGCTGCCAGTCCTAGGCCGAAGTCCGAGGCGAGTTTCTTCGGCGCCCAGCCGAAGTCGGTGGCCGTGGCGCCGCGATGGGCCCGCAAGAGCAGGATGATATAGACCATGGCCATGAGTTCGGCCGTCGCATTGGCAACCAGCAGCGTGGCGACGACGACCGGCCTGGGTATTGCTTCCGCCGCCGCGCCGAGACGAAAGTGGACGCCGCCGAAGATCAACGAGGCGAGCACGATGGGGCCGGCGCCGGGCAAGATTCGCCACAGCAGCCGCAATATGCGGCGATGGCGCCGCTCGATTGCCTCCAGCCAGCCCTGCAATAGCACGCGGAAGAAGAACTCCTCGACCACGGGCGCCACCACCACGGCCGCTAGGAACGCCGCCAGAAACACCCACGGGTTGTCGCGGGCGGCCAACACCATCCTCGCAACGGGATGGAGCGTCGTGAGCCGGGCAGGCTTCTTCGTGGCGGACTCGGCTGCGCCGGCCGGCTCGACCTTCTCCTGCTTGGCAACATCCGAGGGCAAGGCGTAGTGGATGATCACGTGGCCGACGCCGATCAAGGCCAGATAGAGGATGACCACGACCAGGACGTGCTCGCCGCCCCAGGGCACGGGCCGCCGCGGCTGATAGCGAATCACCGGCCACCGCATCCACCAGCACACAAACACGGCGGTCCAGATCGTCGCGCTCGCGGCGAGGACCGCGATCCCGACGATGCCGAGACAGACCAGCAGCAAAAGGTGGGTAACTGGGTCCATGACGCTTCAACACGCAGGGCAAGGGGGACCGTCACGGCGAGGATTCCCGCAATAACCGCATCGCGACAAACACGTACACCACGCCCGAATACACCGTCAACACCACCGCCGACCAGACGGAAATCACCAACAACCACCAGAGCCAGGCGGCCGTGGGCGTCTGTGGATCGTAGCCGTGCAGATAGAACAGGCACACGCCGGCGGCCACGCATTGCAGCACCATTTTCAGCTTGCCCGACATCTTGGCCGAAAAATCGACCCCGCGATCCTCGATGAAACTCCGCAACGCGGTGACCAACAGCTCCCGCCCGACGATGACCACCACCATCCACGGCTGCAATCCCCAGGGCCGCAATTCGTGCTTGATGTCGGGAATGGCCGCCAGGCTGGCCGCCAGAAAGATGAACGTGCCGCAGACGATCACCTTGTCGGCGAACGGATCGAGAATCCGCCCCAGCGTGGTCACCTGGCCGTACTTGCGGGCGAAATAGCCGTCGAGCCAATCGGTGCCGGCGGCAATCACGAACAGCACCAGGCTCGCCAGGTATTGTTCCCAAGCGATCAGGCAGAACAGAATGACCGACAGAATCAGCCGCAAACTGGTCAACTGGTTGGGCAGATTGAACAGCTTGGCCAGGCGGCGATTGGTCGGCCGGGCTTCGTTGGGCATCGTTTCCCTCGCTTACCGGTTCCGCGCTGGTCGGCGCTGTCTTGGCTTGGAACCGCGATCAAATCATAACCCCGAGCAGCCACGATCTCACAGGCCACGATCTTGCCCGGCTCGATCGTGTCGCCGTGGTCGGCGTTCGTGCCGTTGTCGGCGGTCACATAGACGGCGCCGTCGATCTCCGGGGCGTCGGCGTAGCTGCGCCCGACGAAGACGCGCGGCTGGCCAGGAATGTCACGGTCGATCAGCACATCCAGCGTCCGGCCGACTTGGGATTGGTTCCACGCGAAGGCGATCTCCTGCTGCGCGGCCAGGATTCGCTCGCGGCGGGCGCTGCGGACGCTTTCCGGCAAGCGGCTGGCCAACTCGGCCGCCGGAGTGCCGGGTTCCTCGCTATAGGCGAACGCGCCGAGACGCTCGAAACGCCGCCGGCGGACGAATTCCAGCAGCTCGTCGAACTGCTGCTCGGTCTCGCCCGGAAAGCCCGCAATCAGCGTGGTCCGCAAGACGAGACGCTCGATCCGCTGCCGCAGCCGGTCGATCAATCGCTCGGTTTCGGCCCGAGTGACCCGGCGTCGCATGCGGAGCAGGATGTCGTCGTTGATGTGTTGCAGCGGCAGGTCGAGATAGGGCAAGACCTTCTTGCCCGCCGCGATCGCGTCGATCAACTCGTCGGTGACGTGCCGCGGATAGAGATACATCAGCCGGATCCAGGCCAGGCCGTCGATCTGCTCCAGCCGGAGCAAGAGTTCCGCCAGCCGCGGCTGGCCGTCGATCTCGACGCCGTAGGAACTGGTGTCCTGGCCGACCAGGATCAATTCCTTCGCGCCGTCGGCCACGAGTTCCTCGGCCTCCGCGACGACCTGCTCGATCGGCTTGCTGGCATACGGCCCGCGCATCTTGGGGATCGAGCAGAAACTGCACGAGCGATTGCACCCCTCCGCGATCTTGATGAACGCCAGGTGCCGCGGCGTGATCCGCAGCCGCTGGGTGTCGGCCAACGGCCGCGCGGCGCAGGACAAAACAGCGTCCGCTGCCCGGCCGACGCATCGGCGGGCGTGGTCCGCTGGTGCGAAGAAATCCGGTCGGCGGCCGTGCCGATCTGGTCCCGGGCGAACACCCCCACCAATTGGTCGATTTCGGGATACTTCTCCAGAAGCGACTGCCGGTCGCGCTGGGCCAGGCAGCCGGCCACAATGACTCCGCCCAGGCGTCCCCGCCGCTTCAGCCGCAACATTTCGCGGATGGCCGAGTGCGATTCGTCGCGGGCGTCGGCAATGAATCCGCAGGTGTTGATGACGACGAAATCGGCCCCTTCCGGCTCGGCCACCATCCGGTAGCCGTCCAGGCCCAGCAGGCCGGCCATCCGCTCGCTGTCGACCAGGTTCTTCGGACAGCCGAGGCTCAGCAGGGCATAGGTGCCTTTCTCTTGCCGCGCGACGGGAGACTGCATGGAGGACGCTAGACTTGGTTGAAAGCCGCCTCTGCGGGAGGGTGGGGGAACAAGACCTTATCGTACTCGATTCCACTGGCGGCAGTAAGGGTGGGAAATGGAAATTGGCCCGCGGACGCCCGTTGCAAAGCGGGCCGACCATGCTAGAATAGTGTACAGCAGTACACATACCGTCTTTCCCTGGTTTTCCCATCAAGCGACCCAAGCGCCATGCTCGCTGAATATACCCGCGAAGAATTGGCCGCCGGACTGGACGCGGTGACGATGGAACTGCTCGCCGAGGCGGACATCGCCCGTCCGCCGGTGGACGCCTTGACGCTGGCCGTGCGGTTGGGAATCACCGTGGCCATCGACGATGGGCAGCAGGGGCGTGCGCGGTACGTTCGGCTGGAGTCCCGCCGGGCGGCCCGGTCGCGTCCCACGATCCTGCTTCGCAGCGATCCGCGTCCGGAGCGCCGGCAATGGGCCGTCGCCCACGAGATCGGCGAATATGCCGCCTGCCGGGTGTTTGTCCACTGGGGCGTCGATGTCCGTGAGGTCGTGCCTCGGCGCGGGAAGAGGTGGCCAACTGCCTGGCGGGCCGATTGCTCTTGCCGACCGAGTGGTTCGTCGCCGACGCCGCGGCCGCCGGCTGGGACCTGGCATCGTTGAAGGCCCAGTATTCGACCGCCAGCCACGAGTTGATCGCCCGGCGGATGCTGGAATGTCCGCCGCCGATCATCATGACGATTTTCGATCACCGCCGGGTTTCCTTCCGCCGCAGCAATCTGCCCGGCCGCGTGCCGCCGCCTTCGCCGGCGGAGATGGCGTGTTGGCGAGCGGTCCACGTCAGTGCGGCGCCGCGGCAAATCGACGACGGCCCCCGGACGATTCAAGGCTGGCCGGTCCACGAGCCCGCGTGGAAGCGGGAGATCTTGCGGGCGGAAGTGGAGGAAAAGGAGGAGGGGTAAAGGATGAAGGATGAAGCATGAAGGGTAAAGGATGAAAACGGCAGGCAGGTCGCTTGCGGTTTCGCAGCCTTCTGTCTTCCCGTTCCCCTATTTATCCTTCATCCTTTATCCTTCATCCTTTCTTCCCTTCCTCCTTGCAACTCGGCGTCGCCGGGGTCATACTGTAGGAACGATTCGCCTGCGAGCCTTCGTGGAGGAGATGATCGGATGAAGAAGCAACTGCTACTGACGGGCTGTGGGGTGCTGGCCATTTTGGGCGTTTTCGCACTGGCCAGACCGGGCAGTGCCACCCAGTCGTACGGCAACGAGTTCAAGGCCATCTACGTGCATCCGGACAAGAAAGACCGCGTCTCGGTGTCGCTGACCGAGGCGGTCAAGAAGGCCGGCTGCACGCTCTGCCATCTATCGGGCAAGACGAAGAAGGGCCGCTACAACGCTTATGGCAAACAACTTGCCAAGCTGCTGAAAAAGGGCGACGACAAGGACACGAAGAAGATCCGCGAGGCTTTAATCAAGGTTTTCAACATGCCGAGCGACCCGGACAATCGGCAGTCGCCGACCTTCGGCTCGCGGATTCACCGGGGCAAGCTGCCCGCCGGCGATTAGGGCGGGACTTTCAGGTCCCCCTCTCCCTCCGGGAGAGGGTGGGGTGAGGGCGACCGACGCAAATTGCCATTCTCCCCATTCCGGGCAAGGAACGGGGCTTCCCTCGTTCCTTTTTCCTGGAAATCTTCTCCGCGATCTTGTACGCCCGGTTCCAATTTGCTATCATGGATTCCGAAATCCTGGAGAACCCATGATGGCCGCCAAGGGGAGACCTGCCAAACCCGCCAAGACCGCGCCGCCCGGCGGGGCCGCGCCGGAGCCCAGCGGCCGGCTGCTTTGCACCCGCGTGCGCGAGCTGCGGCGCAAGCGGGGCTGGACGCTGGAGCAGATGTCGGCGGCCTGCGGCGTGAGCCGCTCGATGATCAGCGAGATCGAGCGCGGCGGCGTCAATCCGACGCTGGCCGTCGCCTGCCGCATCGCCCAGGCGTTCGCCATGTCGCTGGGGGAACTGGTGGACTTGCCCAGCGTGACGCAGCGGATCGACGTGATCCGGGCGGACGACCGCACGTATCACTTTCGCTCGGACCGTTACTGCCGCATCCGCACGCTTTCGCCGTTGCACCTGGAGAAGTCGGTCGAGTTCTACGAGATCGTCCTTCGCCCCGGCGGCGCGTTGCGGAGCGCGCCGCACTTCGAGGGCGCCCGCGAGTTGCTCACGGCGCAGCGAGGCCGCGTCCGCGTCGCTTCCGGCGGCGACACCACGGAACTGAACACCGGCGACTCCGCCCATTACCCGGCGGACGTGCAACACGCCATTGAAAACATCGGCCAGGAAGAAGCCGTCCTGTTCCTGGTCGTGACCTACATGCCGGATTGACGGTATGGAAAGGGGACAGTCCCCCGTGATATCCGGCGACATCCAACACCATGGAGAGCGAAGACGATGAAAGCACTCGTGAAGAAAAAAGCGGAAGAAGGGCTATGGCTGGAGGACATTCCCGAGCCCGAGATGGGGATCAACGACGTGTTGATCGAGGTCTTGCGGACCGGGATTTGCGGCACCGACGTGCATATTTACAACTGGGACGCCTGGTCGCAGAAGACGGTCCCCGTGCCGCTGGTCATCGGACATGAGTTTGTCGGCCGCATCGTCAACGTGGGCAGCAACGTCAAGGATTTCCGCGCCGGCGACATTGTCAGCGGCGAAGGGCACGTGGTCTGCGGGCGGTGCCGCAATTGCCTGGCGGGCCGGCGCCACCTCTGCAAGGACACCAAGGGCATCGGCGTCAATCGGCCCGGGGCCTTCGCCGAATACCTGGTGCTGCCGATGACCAACGTCTGGGTCCACGCGCCCTCGATCCCGCGCGACATCCAGTCGATTTTCGATCCGTTCGGCAACGCGGTCCACACGGCGTTGCGTTTTCCCGTGCTGGGCGAGGACGTGCTGATCACCGGGGCCGGGCCGATCGGGAGCATGGCGGCGGCGGTGGTCCGCCACGCCGGGGCCCGCTACGTCGTCATCACCGACGTGAATCCGTACCGGCTCGACCTGGCCTGGCGCATGGGGGCGACCCTGGCCGTCAACGTGAGCAAGCAGTCCATCGCCGACGCCCAGCGCCAGTTGGGCATGAAGGAGGGTTTCAACGTCGGCTTGGAGATGTCGGGCAATCCACAGGCCTTCCGCGACATGCTGACCAACATGTGCCACGGCGGAAAGATCGCCATGCTCGGCATCCCCACCAAGGACATGCTCATCGACTGGCCGACCGTCGTCTTCAACATGCTCACGATCCAGGGCATCTACGGCCGGGAAATGTACGAAACCTGGTACAAGATGACCGTCATGCTCCAGTCCGGGCTGGACATCGCTGCCATCGTCACGCATCGTTTTCCTTTCACCGAATTCCAGCGCGGCTTCGACGCCATGCGCTCCGGTCAATCGGGCAAGGTCGTGTTAACTTGGAAGGAGGGCTAAGAAGATGGCCTACGAACGTTTTCAACAGCATGTGAACGATCAGATCGCCCAGATCCGCGCCGCCGGGCTGTTCAAGGGCGAGCGCGTGCTGACCACGCCGCAGCAGGCCCGCGTCGGCGTGCTCGGCGGCAAGGTCGTGCTCAACCTGTGCGCCAACAATTACCTCGGGCTGGCCGATCATCCGGCGGTCCTCCAGGCCGCCCACGAGGCCCTGGACCACTGGGGCTACGGCATGGCCAGCGTCCGCTTCATCTGCGGGACCCAGCAGCCCCACAAGCAGCTCGAGGCCGCGCTGTCGCAGTTCCTCGGCACCGAAGACACGATCCTGTATTCCTCTTGCTGGGACGCCAACGGCGGCCTGTTCGAGACCATCCTCACCGCCGAGGACGCGGTCATCTCCGACGAGTTGAACCATGCCTCGATCATCGACGGCATCCGGCTCTGCAAGGCGCAGCGGCTGCGCTATCGCAACAACGACATGGCCGACCTCGAGGCGAAGCTGCAAGAGGCCCGCTCGGCGCGGTTCCGGCTGATCGCCACCGACGGCGTTTTCTCGATGGACGGGATCATCGCCAACCTGGCGGCGATCTGCGAGCTGGCCGACCGCTACGACGCGATGGTGATGGTCGACGATTCCCACGCCGTGGGGTTCCTCGGTTCGCGGGGCCGCGGCACGCCCGACTATTGCGGCGTCATGGGGCGCATCGACATCCTCACCGGAACGCTGGGCAAGGCCCTGGCCGGCGGCAGCGGCGGCTATACCAGCGGCCGCGGGGAAATCATCCAACTGTTGCGCCAGCGGTCGCGCCCCTACTTGTTCTCCAACTCGCTGCCCCCGCCGATCGTGGCGGCCTCGCTCAAATCGATCGATCTGCTGACCGGTTCGACGGAGTTGCGCGACCGCCTGGAGACCAACACGCGTTGGTTCCGCGAGCAAATGAGCCGGAGCGGCTTCCAGATCGTGCCCGGCGTGCATCCCATCGTCCCCATCATGTTGGGCGACGCCGTGCTCGCCGCGCGGATGGCCGAGCAACTGTTGGAGCGCGGGATTTACGTCGTGGGGTTCTCGTATCCCGTGGTGCCCCAAGGCAAGGCCCGCATTCGCACCCAGGTCTCCGCCGTCCACACGCAGGACGACTTGGCCTTCGCCGTCGAGGCGTTCCAGGCGGTAAAGGCAAGGGATTAGGGATTGGGGATTAGGGATTGGAAGGAAGGAACGATGCCTGGCGGCACGCTTGCGGTTTCGCAGAACTGATCCTACCGCCTTATTTCCCCGCCGCCTCGCTCTCCTTCTGCCATTGCTCCAGGAGCGTCCGGATCCGCTTGAAGTCGTAATTTGGCGGCTCGGGCTTGTCGAGGTTCTTCCTGAGTTCCTCGAAGGTCGGGGCCTTCGAGGGCACGCCGCCGGCCGGGATTTCCAGGCCGGCCGTCCACGCGATGCCGTTGAGCACGACCTTGCGGTAGTTGTCATTGGCCCAGTTCCAACGCACGTGGCCGCCGGTGAATCCGAAACCGCGGCCGCCGCCGGGACGCTCGTAGGCCCAGGCCATGTGCTCCGGCATCCCCTTGCGCTTGAACACCGCCGGGTTGCCGCCGCGGGCGTCGTTGACGTTGCGGTGCACGTCGTCGGGCGGGACCGCCGTCAGGATCGGCGTCACCCCTTTCATGCCGTCGGCAAAACGTATGTGAAAATACCACTCGTCGAGGATGGAGAACGGCTTCAGCCCGTTGGCCACCGGGTGCTTGGGGAAGCTCTTGAACTCGGCCGTCCAAAACGGGTTGACCGACCAGAAAAGCTCGAAATAGCCGCCGAGCCATTTCTTGAAACTATCGCCCACCTTGCCCTTGGGCACCTCGACGGCGTAGTGGATGCAGGCCAGGCCGACGCCTCGGTCCATCAGCTTGCCCACTTCCTCCAGGTGCGGCAGGACGGGATGATGGTCGGCGCCGTCGGAGGAAATGACAATGGCCGCGGCGCCGTCGAAGACGTGGGGATCCTTCGGCCAACCGCCCGAGACGACCACGGCCTCGACGTTCGGCATGTTCTCGTTCAGGCACTTGGCCAGCAGGGTGCAATCGGCGCGGTATTCGTGCTCGGCATATCCATGGCTGGGGGGGCCGGCCACGAAAACGATCTTCTTCTTGGCAGGGGCCGCGGGGCCTGTTGCCTCGTCCGCCGACCCGGGGCCACCGCTCGCGGCCAGACACAGCCCGATCAGCAACGTCCCGACAAGTCCAAGTTTCGTGGTGTTCATCCTCGGTTCTCCTTTCAGAAGCGGCAAAGGCGGAAAAATCGGTGGGGACTGTCCCAATTTTCGTCCGACGAAAATGGGACTGTCCCCTTTGCTTCTGGGGTTTATTCTATCACGGCCGGCAAGACCGCGTAAACCGCCCCGGCTCGACCACCAGCAACAGCAGCAAGGCGGCCGAACACCGGGCCATCCAGCCCAATAGAAAGGCCGTCCGGTAGCAGTCCAAGTGGAAATGTCCGAGCCAGAGGAACATCGTGTCGCGGTAGTGATCCTGCAGGACTCCGCCGAGGATCATGCTGGCGGCGACGCTCAGTCCGGTGAAGGTGAACCAGACCGCGATATGGGGTGTGTTCGATTGCTGCGGGGCCAATTTTAGCATCAAGTTGGGCTGGCCGATGTTCAGCCCGACCCAGGCGATCCACATCACCCAAGCCCCGGCGACCCACCAAGGCTGTTGCGGGGTGGCCATGCAGAAGAACAGCGGGGCCTGGGCAACCAGGAGCGCGCTGCCGATCATCACCGGGCGATTGCCCCATCGGTCGATGAGCCGGCCGACCCAAGGACTAATCGGCGTTTGGGCCAGCCGCAATCCCGTGCGGAACCATAGCATGACGAAAAGCCCCAGTCCCAAAACATAATTGGAAAATGTACTTTGCGGCGATTCGATCACACCATTGGCAAACGACCAGCAGCAGCCGAACAACAACAGCCGCAGAAACCGCCGATCGGCCAACGGCGTCAAAAGGGCGGAAAGCGATACCCCGCTCCGGGCCGCAGCACTGACGGCCGCCCGGGGAGTTTGCGACAGCGGCGCCAACGCGGCGATCATCATCGCGGTTCCGGCCATGGCGATCACCGCATAGCTGATCCAATGCGGCTGCTCCGGCCACCACTTCTCTTGCCAACACAAGACCAAGCATCCGCCGGTCGCCATGCCGACCGATTGACCGGCGGCCATCCATCGTTCCCGACGCCCCAGAAAACGGCCGCGAATACGCAGCGGCGCCAGGTCGGCTATCCACGACCACAGAGCGACGTCGCCCAAATATTGCAGCACATGGTAGACGCACCACAAGGCGATCATCATGCCCAGCGCGAACGCGGGCGAGGGCAGCCATCCCGGCGCCGCCATCCACGGCACCCACGCCAGCACCAAGGCACTGAGCAGATAGGCCGTCAGGCAGAAGCGTTTTCGATCGACCAGCCGGCCGATCAACGGCGGAACGCCCAACCGGAGCAGGCCGACCAGATGCGGGGCGGCCACAATCAGGCCGATTCCCAGGCCGATCGTCCGCACATGGAATTCCATGACCAAGTAGACGATCGACATCGTGCTGACCAGGCCGTTGCCCAGCGCCCAGATGGCCCCGTTCCAATTGACCAGCCGCATCGCCCGGCGGCGATCCCTTACGGCCAGCGGCGTCGCCTCGGCGGAATGACTCATGGCGTGATTCTCATGGATTGTTCTTCACAGTATAGGGCGGACGGCGAAAGGCGGAAGGGGCGAAAGGATGAACGAGAAAAGATGAAGGAGGCAGGCGGCAGGCGGATCGCTTGCGGTTTCGCAACCTCATCCCTTTTTTGCCACTTGACAACATCCCCACGCGATCCATAATTCAGCACAAAGGAGAGCCGTGATGAACGCCAACTTTCAAAGTCGATTGACCAACGTCGCCTTGTTGATGATTCGTCTGATCCTGGCCGCCGTGTTCATCTATCATGGCGGGGGAAAGCTGTTTGGATGGTTCGACGGTCACGGTCTGAAAGCGTTTGCCTCGATGCTGACGGACCAACACATCCCCTATCCCTATATCGGTGCGATCCTCAGTGCCGCGACCGAGTTTTTCGGCGGTGCGATCCTGCTGCTGGGGACCGGCGCCCGCTTGGCCGCAATTCCCATGGCCTTCAACATGGCCGTGGCATGCCTCACCGTCCATCTCCACAAGGGCTTCGGTGCGCAGGCAGGCGGCATGGAGTATCCCTTGACGCTGGGCGTGGTGCTCTTGGCGCTGGTGTTGCTGGGGCCCGGGCGGATCACGATCGGCCGGCTCTTTGGCCGTTGTTGGTAGCAATCTCTAGTGCTTAGAACTTAGTGCTTAGAGCTTAGAGGGAGTAAGTCGCCGTTGCGGCTTGCGGCTCGCTTGCGGTTCCGCACGCCCTTATCCTTCCCGCTCCTCGCGCCACACCAACGTCGCGCAGTCGCCCACCATCTCGATCCACGCGCGATCGACCTCCCCGCGGCGACGCGCCGGCGCCACGACCACAAGCCGCTTGGCCCCCAGCAGCCCGGCCGGGTGCAGGCTGTAGTACCAGTCGAGATAACTGTTGTCGGCATGGCAGGCGGCCAGCAGCGATTCCAAGACCGTCGCGGTCAGGCGGCCCGGGTCCGCAGCCGGCTCCAGCACGACCTGGAGCGTCGTATGCGGATTGTCGGCCAGCAGGCGCCGGACCAGGGCGACGGCCTGGTGTCGGCGGTCGCGGAAATCGCTGGCGCGAATCCAAACGGTGAACGCCTGCGCCCGATGGGCGGCCGGCGGCAAGTCGGCGCCTTCCTGATCGAGGTCCGCGCGGCAGCCGGCAACAGGGCGCGCGGCAGTCGCCGCCGCCAGCGGGACGTTGCACGGATCGACCTGCTCCAGTCGCGGCGGGGCAATGGCATCGAACTCCACGTCAAAAGCCTCCTGGGCCTCGGCCATCAACAGACGCATCTGTTCCACGTCGAGCGTGGGCGTCCGCAGCACGTAGTACGGCGGCCGCGGCTGGAACTCCAGGCCCAATTGTACGGCATGGCGGCGGAAGGCCGTGCCCGGCAGGATGGACAGGTTGAAGATTTGCAGATGGGAAAAGGGCCTCGCCCGCTGCAAGTAGTCGAATCCACGCCGGATCGAATCGACGGTGTCGCCGGGCAGGCCGAGGATCATATCCAGCCGGACCTCGATGCCCTCGTCGAGCATGGCCCGGACGCC
This sequence comes from uncultured Planctomycetia bacterium, assembly GCA_963804825.1. GTDB lineage: Bacteria > Planctomycetota > Planctomycetia > Pirellulales > Thermoguttaceae > JBKQVT01. Next base: position 247,147 of record CAWDRV010000001.1, read on the forward strand.
CGTCTCCAGGGCCGCGAGGTTCGCTGGCCGGCCCATCAGCCGCTGGGCAGTCGGACTGATCGACTGCAAGCCGATCTCGACTTCCTTGAAGTTGGCCTGCCGCAGCAGCCGGGCGGCCGCCGCGTCGATGCCTTCGCCCCGAAGCTCGCCGGAGAAGGCCAGCCGTCGTCGGGCGTTGCCCCGCGCGAGGCAGTGCAAGAAGTCCAAAAAATCCGGCCGCTGATTCAACGTCGGATCGAGCAGAAAGACCTCGGCGACCTCGCGCTGCGCCGCATGACGCAGGCTGGCCGCGATCTGCTCGGGCGAGAGCAGCCGCAACGGGCCATGCCCCTTCGGATAGGAACAATAGCGGCACTGGAACAGGCAGCCGCGGACCGTTTCCAGGAACATGGTCGGCTCGGCCCGTGCGTCGAGAATGCCTTCCAAAGTACGGCGATGAGATGGCATCCAGACTGGCCAGCGGACTCCGCTTCAACCGAGACCAGCCGTCGGAAGCGGTCCAGAGCCCCGGCGTCGGGCCGGCCGGCCGCGGACCCTGCCGCAGCGAGTCCAGCAGGGCCGCGAACGTCTGCTCGCCTTCGCCGACGACGGCGTAGTCGATCATGGCCGTGTCGAGCGGCCAGGCGTTGTCGGGCGAGATTTCCGGCCCGCCCAGCAAGACCTTCAACCGCGGTTGCCGCTCCTTGAGCGCTCGGACGATCCACAGCGTCCGTTGGATGTTCCAAAGATAGCAAGTGAAGCCGACCATCCACGGCTGCCGACCGAGGAGTTCTTCCACCAGCCCTTGGTCGCCCAGCGTGTTGCACAACGCCGGAGGCAGCAACTCGATCCGGAATTGGTCCTCGAGGCCCTGGCGGCGGGCAAAGAGCTTCAAATAGGCCGCCGCCAGCGGGACATTGCCGCGGACCAACTCCGGCGACAGCGACAGCGGCGGCGATGGTGACGGCGGCGGAATCGGCAATTGCACCAAGAGCACCAGCCGGCCAGCAGGACTCATGCCCACAGCACCCCCCGCTTCCCACCTTTCCAGTTTCCTCAAGCTTACCAGGTGGCGTTTGATGCTGTCCAGCCAATGGGAAATGGGTTTCAGGAAGGGGACCAAGTTATTCGAGGTTGCTATGTTCGGCCGGCGCTGCGTGCGATAAGATCGACTTCCTAGGAGACGATCATGCGAAACCGGACCTTTTCCGCGAGTCTCGGGCTTGTGCTTGTGTTGGCGACGGCCACGGCCACGGTTTACTTCCTGCGGGTGTACAACCCGATGCCAGGCACGTTGCCGCCCATCGAACTCTATTTCTCACCCGCCGGCGGCTGTACCGACGCCGTGGTGCGCGAAATCCGCGCCGCCGGGCATACGATCCTCGTTCAGGCATATAGCCTCACCTCCACCCCAATCGCCCGGGCCCTCATCAACGCCCACGAGCGTGGGGTCGAGGTGAAGGTCATCCTCGATAAGAAAAAGGCCACGGAGGAATACTCGTTGGCCGACATGCTCCGTGACGCGGGCGTCCCGGTCAGCCTCGACGCCATTCATGCCATCGCCCACAACAAGGTCATCATCCTCGACGGCGAGGTGGTGATCACCGGCTCCTTCAATTTCACCAAACAAGCCGAGCACAGCAACGCCGAGAACCTTCTGGTGATTCGGGATCGGGCGATCGCGGATCGGTACAAGGCGAATTGGCTGGAACACGCGGCGCACAGCGAGGTCTATTCGAGCCGAGGAGCATTGCGACCCCCAGGAGGTGGGGCCGTGAGGATGGGGCAGCAGTCATTCGGAAGTCGGAGTTGGGAGGGGTGCGAAACCGCAAACGATCTTCCCGGCTCCTTATCTTACCGTCCGGCGAAAGCTGTGATATCATGGCTGCCCTTGAGAATCACGCAAGTCCATTGAATCGCTTCGACGAGAAAATCCCCCCATGTTCCTCTGGCGCTTTTTTGTGGCAACTTTGATCGTCGCGGCCCTGATCGGCCTGGGCTGGCTGGATGCCGGCTCCTCGCTGCCCGGGCTGTGGCTGATGCCGGCGGCCGTGGTTTTCACAGTGACTGCCACCGGTGAAGCGATCGCCCTGGCCCGCCGAGGCGGCATGAATCCGCCGGCCGGGATCGTCCATGTGGCCAATCTCCTGATTGTGCTGGCGCCCTGGGCGCCCGTGCTCGGCGTGATAAGCGATCCCGTGCCGGTCCAGTTTTCGCCGGCTTCCTGGGCGTCCGTGCTCGGCCGACACGGACAGCAGTTCAACGGCAGCCCGTGGGCGGTCGGCACGCCGCCGCTCTGGGTCTTGACGGTCGCCTTGATCTTGGTCTTCCTGGTCGAGATGCGGCGTTACCGGAGGCCGGGGGGGATTTCGGGCGACATTGCCGCCGCCGCCTTCGTCATGGTCTACATCGGCGTCATGCTAAGTTTCGCCGTCCAGTTGCGTCTTGCCGCGGGGCTCGGCGCCGTGGCCTCCTGGCTGATCGTCGTCAAGGCGGGCGACATTGGGGCCTTCACCGCGGGCCGACTCGCCGGACGGCACAAAATCGCCCCGCTCCTCAGCCCCAACAAGACCATCGAGGGGGCCGTCGGGGCCCTGGTGTTTTCCTGCCTCGGATCATGGGCGACGTTCACCTGGCTGGTGCCAGCCGTCTCGCCCGCGGAAGCGCCCGTCCGTCCGAGTTGGGGTTGGCTCCCCTTTGGGCTGTTATTGGGCATTGTCGGCATGATGGGTGATCTGGCCGAGTCGCTTCTGAAGCGCGACGTCGGCTGCAAGGACTCCAGCCACTGGCTGCCCGGCTTCGGCGGCGTGCTGGACATCGTCGATTCGCTCCTGCTGACGGCGCCGCTGGCGTGGGCCTGCTGGTACTTCGGCCTGGTCGGACGGTAGCCAAGGCGGAAGGGGGAGGGCGGAAGGGGGAAGGCTGCGAAACCGCAAGCGATCTTCCCGCCGCTTTCATCCTTTCTCCTTCATCCTTCATCCTTTCTCCTTCATCCTTGATCCTTTCTCCCTTTCCTCCCTTCCGCGTTTCGCCCTCCCCATTTCCACCCCAACCGCCTTACCCCCTCTGTCTTATATATGGCAAACCCCCCAAAAAAGAACGAGTCTTTACTGGCAGTGCCCCGCCGGTTTGGAGTAGGATAAGGGCAGCCAAGGAGGCCAGCCATGTCAATTCGAGTCGTTTGCCGTAACGGGCATGCGCTGAAGGTCAATGACAACTCGGCCGGCAAGACTGGTCTGTGCCCGGTGTGCAAGGTTCCGGTGCAGATTCCGCCCAAGGATTCCGAGGCGATGTCCGAGGATTCCCTCATGGATCTTCTCGGCCCGAAAGAGGACGATCCTCGTCATGGCCCCAAGGACTGGTCCAGCCCGGACAACGACAAATCCGCCGCCACAGGCCGGCAATCGCCGCCGATGAAGACCTGTATTAAGTGCAACCGCGAAATGGAACTGGGGGTGCGAATCTGCCCGCACTGCAAGACTTATGTCGGCGGTGCGGGCGAACGCCGCTGAGGACAACAGCGGCATCGCATGTCGTGAAGAGGCATTCGACATCGAGGACGCGGCCCGTGCGGCCGTGCCCGAAGGGGCTCGTCGTTCCATCAGCCCCTGGGGACTGTCCCAATTTTCGTCCGACGAAAATGGGACTGTCCCCTTTGGCCGGGACCGGCCCGCGAACGGTTACCCACGTTGCCAAACTGCCCTTCACTTGTTACCGTGATTGAAGATCGGTATTCACTCCCTTCCCTCGGAAAGACCGCCGGTAGAACGCATGCAACCGGGTCACGATCCCCTCAATTCCGTTTCGGACGTGCTCGGATACCTGAACTTCTCTTCCGGGACGCCGGACCCCCGGTTTCTTGGCAACCTCAACGAGGTGTTCGGCTTGGTTGCGGGGGCAGCGGAAAGCGGCAAACCGGCCTGGCAGGCCGTCGCCGCCCTCCTGCGCCGGACGCTCGAAGACCTTCGCGGCCGCTCCGATGCCTTCCGGCAAACGGACCAGGCCGAGGCGATCCTCGCGCTGACGTTCGATCGCTTGCTGCCCGGCTATCGCCAGTTCCATCGCGACCTGTTGTTTCACCAGAGCGACGAGGCCCTCTTTCAGCCCTTCTTTCTCGGCCGCTGCTTCGAGGCGGTGTTGGAGCAAGGCGGGCCGTGGGACCAGGTCGATCGCATCGTCGCCGGCGCGGTGAGCCACTTGAACGATTACCTGGGCCACCGGCCGGTCGCCGTCCTCCGCACCCAGCAGCATATCCAGCCGTACGCGCACGAATGGGTGCGGCCCGTTCCGCTGTTCATTCGCGGGGCGGGCGTGGCCGTCGGCCGCTACCACGACCTCATCCAGGGAGCGATGGCGATCCTGGAGGCCACCGATCCGATGCTGCTGCTGGAGGCCATGTTCGATCCGGCGATGCTGGACGAGTTGGCCGTCGATCCCCGCGCCTACGACTTCGACCACCCGGTGAACAAGCGGCCCAATTACCTCTTCGGGCAATGGGACCTCGGCAAGCTGGACAATTCGGGGCGCTGCCGCCGTTTCATCGTGCAGCAGATCGCGCTGGATGCCATGCTCCAGCGGATCGCCGAGCGAGACGATCTGCCCTACGAGGAAATCCTCTTCGAGGAAGCGACCGTGCTGGCCGGGACGATGCTGATGGGCTCCGGCGTCAGCGGCAATCGGCCCGACGCCCACGATTCGAGCGTCACGCTGGTCACGCTGGTGCAGCAGATCGCCGTTTATCGCGACGCTTTTTACGAGCGGCTGTTGGCCCGGCTTTCCGGTCCGCGCGCGAGCGGCTCCGGGCCGAGGCGCTTGCGTTGCGGCAGCCGCTGGGCGGGGCGCGGCAGCACTTCAACCAGCACCTGGCCCGGCGCCGCGCCGAGCAGTTGCAGCAGGTCAACTTGGCGCAGCTTTTGCGCGGATGGGCTATACGGATGCGGCCGCCCGGCAGGTCCGCGTCGTGCCTGTCGCTTCCGCCCGCATGAAGTGCGACATGTATTGCCGCCTCGCCACGGCGGAGTTGCGGATCGAGGCGGGGGAACTGTTGCCGGCGGCCGCCTTGCTCGAGGAGGTCGAGGACCTGTTGCATCGCGCCATCGAGTGCGGGGCCATGGTCGATCCGTGGAACATCTTGGGCTTCGGCGGCCAGTACAGCCTCTTTCCCGCCCCGGAAAACAGCGTCTACGATTACCGCATCGATGAACTGCTCGACCTGGTCGGCGAAATCTTCGCCACCTACGTGCAGATCGAAAAGGAGGCGGCCGCCGCGGGAAATGCCGCCGTGCGGGAAGCCATGTCATTGCGGCTGGAGGCCCTGGCCGACTGGTGGGACAAGTTCGCCACCACCGAAGTCAGTTCCATCGCCGGGATTTCGGGCCGCCAGACGCGCCAGTCCGCCGATCGCGTCGCCGCCGCCCTGCAAGCCTGGCACCAGGCGGGCACCGCGGCCGGCGACCTGGCCTTCTGGCGCGACCACGCCGAGCAGTTCAACTCGCCCAAGGCCTATGCCCTGGTCGTCGATGCCCTCTTGGAACATCGCGATCCGGTGGCCGCCATGGCCCTGCTGGTGCAGTGGCTCAGCCGGTCCAACGAAATCCCGCTGGCCGAGGAGAACTATTCCTTCCACGACTTGACCCTGGACTGGATGGCCGAGTTGTGGAACCCCGCCGGTCCAGGCCGGCAAGGCGCCGCGGCCCCGCCGGACCGCTGGGCGCTGGCGCGGAAATTTCTCGACTACCTCGAAGCCAACGCCGAGGAGTACTGGCAAGTGCCGCAGTTCGAGCTGGCCGGTGAGGCCGGCGACAACGGCGAAATCCGCGACACCAGTGATAGCGGCGAACTCGGCGAGGCTGACGATGCCGGCAAAATTGGCGAAACTGGCCAACAGCCCGGGGAACTCCCCGACGACGGCGAGGACCTCTTCGACGCGGCCTACGAGGACATGACCTATCGCGACAGCACCGACGACGGCTTCGAGAGCGAAATGCTCGAGGGCGGCCAGGACCCCGCCGACTTCGAACTGATTATGGAAGCCGAGCGCATCTTCCTGCGGCTGACGTTTTTGGGCACGCTGGCGCAATTGTGGAAGACGGCGGCCGTGGCGTCCGCCGCCGCCAGCGGCGACGGCAACGGCGGCGACAGCGGCGGCGGCAACGCCGACCTCGCAGCCGACCGCCAGCAGGTGCTCGCCGGCTGGCTGGCCCAGGCCATGACCAATCGCAAGCGTCTGCTGGAGCTGCTCTCGTCGATCCACCGCTATCGGATTCCGTCGCCGCGCGGCACGCAGGAATCGCTGATCGAATACGATCGCCGCCGCAGCATCAAGGAGACGCTGCTGGAGCAGATCATCGCCGCCACGGTCGAGACCGCCGACACCGCCCGCCTGATCCGCGCCGTGATGGCCGAAGGACCGCCGGCCGGGGAGTCGGCCCCCTGGGAACGGCCCGTCGAAGCGACGCTCCGGGCGATGTTGCGCGGCGACGTGGCGGCCATCCGCCGGCGCTGGCGCGAGCTGGTCGGCGCGCTTTCCGGGCAGTCGCTTCTGTACGTGGCGCTGGCCCGCGGCGGCAATCCCTTGCGCATCGTCGCCTCGCGGGGCCTTCAGGGCATGTTGCGCCGCTTGCTGTTCTACCTGCCCCGGCTCGGACTGCTGGCCGAAACGGCCCAATTGATCGAAACCATTCAAGAGATGGAATTGGGCCATCCCGTCGGGCCCGGCGCCATTACGGAATTCGATCGCATGTTCAAGATCGGCTGCAAGGCCATCGTCGGCGCCCTGGTGGCGGCCACCCAGGGTTGGCGGCCGCCGAAAAGCGAGTCGGCCGCCGGCCGCCGCGACGCCGAACTGATCGGGCTGCTCGAACCGACCATCGAGGCCCTGCTCCGGTCCTGGCTCGCCCACAGCCGCGGCGTCCGGCTCTCCGTCCTGGAAACCGTCGCCGAAAAAAACCGCTGGCGCGATCTCAAGCAATTCATCGAACGCTACGGCCATGACCTCTTCACCCAGAACTTCATGATGCTGGGAAACCTGCGGGCGATCCTGCGCCAGGGCGTCAACGCCTACCTGCAATCGCTCTTGGACGAACCGGACGACCAGGAGCCATTCCGGCTGGTGGCCGAGTTGGACGGGCCGCTGTCGCGCGAACACGCCGTCCGTTGGCTGACCGTCACCCTGGAAGCCGTGGTGGAAAACTACGCCGAATACATCGACTACAACAGCACCACCACCCAGTCCGACCGCGGCGAAATGCTCTACACGCTCTTGGATTACCTCCGGCTGCGGACCAGCTACGACCAGGTGGCCTGGAAATTGCAACCGGTGGTGCAGGCCCACGAGGTCCTGGTGCGAGCGGGTTGCGACACGGCGGCCGAAGGCTGGCGCAGCGCCGTCGCCGAGCGGACCGCCGACATCGCCGACGACCACCTCAAGCGGTTCACGCGGCTGAACCGCAAGTATGGCATGTGGCTGCCCAGCATCGCCGAGCGGCTCCAAGAGCGGTTCCTCCGGCCGTTGCAGGTCGATCAACTCTGTGCCCTGGTGCACCCGGCCATGGAAGAGCTGCGCGTCCCGGGCCGTTCGGCAACGGCGCCGCCCGTGTCGCCGTCCAACTCGCCGTCCGAGGCATCGCCGGCCACGGCCGCCCCGTCGGGCGCGTTCCGCCGCCTGAAAGAAGGCATTGCCCAATTCACCCGCGAGATTTCGGGCGCCGGTTTCGACCTGCCGACTTGGCTGGAGGCTTTGCAGCAGGAGGTGGATCGGGTCGAGTCGCAGACCGCCGACGATGAGGAGGACCTGCCCGGTCCCGAACTGCCCATCCCGCAAGTTCGGCTCTCCCGGGAGGAAGTGCGGCGGCAAGTCCGGGCGATCCACGGGGGCTGACCGTCGCGGCTGTGGTATATTGGAGAATAGCGTGAAGATCGATCCCCAGTCCCTAAATCCCTAAATCCCTAAATCCCTAAATCCCTTCCTATGAACTCTTCCTTGGAAAAAGCCGTCCGGAACAAATCGGCCATCGTCGGCGTGATCGGCCTGGGCTACGTGGGGCTGCCGTTGATCCGGGCCTTCGTGGCCGCCGGCTTCCACACCATGGGCTTCGACTGCGACCAGGCGAAAGTCAACCGGCTCTTGGCCGGCAAGAGCTACATCAAGCACATTGCCGCGGAGTGGATCGCCCGTTGCGTGGCCGACGGCACGTTCGTGCCCACCGCCGACATGGCCCGGCTGGCCGAGCCCGACGCCCTGCTGATCTGCGTCCCCACGCCGCTGAATGAAAGCCGCGACCCCGACCTGGTCTTCATCGAGCAGACCGCTCATCAAATCGCCAAGGTGCTCCGCCCGGGGCAACTGGTGGTGTTGGAGAGCACGACCTATCCGGGCACGACCCGCGAGGTGGTGCTGCCCATCCTCGCTTCCGGCGGGCTGACGGCCGGAAAGGATTTTTACCTGGCCTTCAGTCCCGAGCGGGAAGACCCGGGAAACCCCGACTTCTCGGCCGAGCGGATCCCCAAGGTCGTCGGCGGAGTGGACCCGGAGAGCGGGCGCCTGGCCGATCTGCTCTACAGCCAGGCCGTGGCGCGGACCGTGCCGGTCCCGAATTGCGAAATCGCCGAGGCCGCCAAAATCCTCGAAAACACCTACCGCTCGGTCAACATCGCCATGGTCAACGAACTGAAGATGCTCTTCGACCGCATCGGCATCGACGTTTGGGAAGTGATCGACGCGGCCCGGAGCAAGCCCTTCGGGTTCCAGGCGTTTTATCCCGGTCCGGGCCTTGGCGGCCATTGCATCCCCATCGACCCGTTCTATTTGAGTTGGCTCGCCCGGCGGCACGGCATGGCGACGCGATTCATCGAACTGGCCGGCGAAATCAACACCTCGATGCCGCAATACGTGATCCACCGGCTGATCGAGGCGTTGAACCGGGCAGCCAAGCCGCTGCGGGGCAGCAAGGTCTGCGTCCTCGGCGTGGCCTATAAGCGGGACGTGGACGACGCCCGGGAAAGCCCGTCGTTCGTCCTGATGGACCTGCTGCGGGAGGGCGGGGCGGACGTCAGCTACAACGACCCGCACGTGCCCACTTTGCCGCGGACCCGCCAGCGCGGCGAGCAGGACTTGCTCAGTTCGCCGTTGACGGCCGAGTTCCTCGCCGCCCAGGACTGCATCCTCATCGCCACCGACCACACGGCCTACGATTACGAGTTCATCGTGCGTCATGCCCGCCTGGTGGTCGATACCCGCAACGCCACGCGGAACGTGAAAGAAGGCCGCGAGAAGATCGTCAAGGCGTGACGGATCGCTTCCCCTCTCCCTACGGGAGATGGTTGGGGTGAGGGAGAAGCGATGCCACGGCGGCCGTCCTCGCCCGTCCGGCTGGCGGTAGCCTGCTCAAACGCCGTTTTTCGACAGAAATTCCCGTACCTTTTCGGCAGTCTCGTAGTAGCTCGGGAAAAGGCGGAGATAGGCATAGGCGTCATCGCGCGTGACCGATGGCGGCACCTCGCGTGGGTGCCCTAATTCATTTCGCTGATACCGAATAAGGTTGTAAATACCCGGGATCTTTATGTCCACGTCCTCCGGTAGGTCTGGCGGACGTTTTGGAATTTGTATTCGCCGAAGCGTTTCCGTAACCCAGTCAAGTTTTGGCTTCATTGCGTTTCGGTCCAGCATCTTCTTGGCGGTTGCCTTCTCGCTGGGGTCCTTAACGCTGTTGGCGAGGGAATCGCAAACGATCAGAAACACTCGCTCGGCCGCGATGCCGAGCATCATGCTCGAGGCCACGGTGAGGCCGCGTGCATAGCAGTGGAGTGATTCGTGGAGGTACGCAAGGACGGTTGGATCGGCCGCGGGTAGCCTCGCCCCTAGCTGCCGCAGATACTCGTTCGGGTCATGCGGCTGGTAATCCGGCTCGGCGAGTGCTCTTTTGCCATCCCTGGTTACGTGGAAGAAGGGCAAATTCGCGTCTCCATTCTCATGTCCTGGCGCAAGCAGGCCCTCCGTCACCAATGACCAGAAGGCGTCGAGGACGAGACTCGGAAAGGCCGTTTGGTCGCGCAGGTAGGTAAGACCACGTAACCGTTGAACCCACCGAGGTTGTAGTTAAGGTTAAGTTCACGGAAGCTTGTGTCGCTTCGTATGCGGTACAACAGCATTTGGCGCACGGTGTCGAGGACGTTCCGGCTTTGACGCGTCGAACTGCAGTTTCTCGGGTTGATCAACCATACTGGGAGGGCCTTTCTGGGGACGGCTGCCGTGATCCGGCGATTATATGGCGCACAGCCTCCGTTGGCCAGACGACACGTGACTACGGAAACGGAACTTCGAGGACCGGCGGCCTGCTGACGGGCGTTTACGCCCGTTGCTCCGGCAAAGCCGGTTTCGGCCCGGCGTTGACGCCGGGTTGGCCCGCGACACGGCCTGATCATTTTCAGGGGTGTCAGCCCGGTTCACCGGGATCCTGTCAGACGCGGGAGCCGCGTGAACGCGGCTGACACGGTGCACAGACCAACAGGAAACAATCTCAGAGGGACCCGGCGTCAACGCCGGGCCTAAACCGCCTGCGGCGGAGAAAGCCCGATGAATCGGGCTGCGGCTCTCGTGCCCGCTGCCGCGCACGGTGGGGGACCAGTGCCATGAGCGCAAATTCCTTCATGCCGACAGCCCTTCACGATGGACCGTATTGTACAACGGGCACTCAACGTGCTCGTATTCGTCCGCATCGATTGGCTTCGCACTGATCCGCCGACCGAGTTCCAAGGCAATCGGGTACAAGACATCGTGACTGGCGACCAGGTCCAGGGCGGGGTCCACCGGTCCATCCAGCAGGACTAGAAGATCAATATCGCTGTCCGGCCGGGCTGTTCCGCGGGCTTCCGAACCGTAGAGAACCACGCCGCGCAGGCGATCGCCGAAAACGCCCCGCAACGCCGACTCGACACGCCCGAGGAAATCATTTCTTTGGTTTGCCGTTCCCATCATGGCAATTATACTCCGCGGAACCAGACCCGCCTAGAAGAAGGATGGATCGCCGTCTGAGTATCCGCAACGCCCCAGGAAAAGCAACGTCATAGCATTCCCAACCGCTGCATGTGCATCACCAGCCGCTTGGCGACCGGGCCGGCGGCCATCGAACCGTCGCCGGCGTGCTCCAAGACGATGACGAAGGCCAACTTCGGGCCGTCGGCCGGAACGTAGCCGGCGAACCAGGCGTGATCGCGGCGGCCTTCGCCCGCCGACGCCGTGCCCGTCTTGCCCGCCACCGCGATCGTTTCCAGCCGGACCGAGTCGTAGGCCGTCCCCTTCGGATCGGCGACCACGCGTTCCAATCCCGCGCGAACGGCGGCCAGCGTGCCGGGCTTCAGGCCCTCGATCGGCGTTCCCGTCCCCCGCTCCCCGTCCCCATCCCCGGGCTCACGCCCGGGGCTCACTCTCACGTGCGGCGTGAGCAGCCGTCCGGTGGCCACGGCGGCCATCAATCGCAACACTTGCAGCGGCGTGGCCGTCAACGAGCCTTGGCCGACGGCCATCATTTGCGTGTCGGCGGTCCGCCAGCCGTGCCCTTCCAGGCGGCGGATCGACCGGGGCGTCGGGACGACGCCGGCCGCTTCGCCCGGCAGGTCAACGCCCGTGGGCCGGCCGAATCCGAGCCGCAACGCCCAATCGCCTAGCGCCGCGGGGCCCATCCGCCCGGCATGGTGGCAGAAGTAGACGTTGCAGCTTTGCGCCAGTGCGTCGGCCAGCGTCACCGGGCCGTGTCCGATGCCTTGGCGGATATAAATCTCGCATCGCATGTGATGGGGATCGTGCAGATAACCTTGGCAGGTAAACGGCTCTTGCGGATCGACCGTCGCCGATTCCAGCAGGGCGATGGCCGTCAGGGTCTTGAAGACCGAGCCGGGCGGCAATGCCATCTGAACGACGCGGTCGAACAAGGGGCTGTCCGCGGCGTGGAGCAGGGCCTGGCGGGCGGCGGGGTCGCCGGCCGGGAAGAGATTCGGATCGAACCCCGGCGCGGAGGCCGCGGCCAGCAGGGCGCCGTCGCGGAGGTCCATGACGGCGATGGCGCCGCCGGCGGGCTCGTCGCGGCCGGGCCAGTTCGCCCGCCGCTCCAAGGCGTCCGCGAGCAGTTGCTCCGCGGCCGCTTGCAGTTTCGGATCGAGCGTGAGCACGAGGTCGCGGCCCGCGCGGGGTTCCTCCTGGCGTTCGGTCCCAAGGATGCGGCCGCCGTGATCGGTCAACTCGACGGCCGTGCCGCGCCGGCCGCGGAGTTGCGATTCATATTGCCGTTCCACGCCCGACCGGCCCACCAAGTCGCCGGCGTGATCGTCGTCGGCCGACGCGGGCTGCGATGGGGCCGGTCCCAAGTAGCCGAGCACGTGGGCGGCCAGCGTGCCCGCCGGATAGGTCCGCCGCGAGTGCCGGACGATCTTCACGCCGGGATATTTGCCAGGAATGTCTCGATCGCAGGCCAACACGGCGCCGTCGCGGGCGAGAATACGGCCGCGCGGGCCGGGCAGGCTGATCGTCCGCCGCAGCGGCCTGGTGGCCGACTCGCGGAAGGCGGCCCCTTGGCCCACTTCAAGCTGCACCGCCCGGCCGAAGACGATTGCCAGCAATGCTGTCAGCCCGACCAGGGTAAGCCGCAATCGGCGCCGCGGATCGACCACGCCGCGGACCGGCATTGCATCGCGGTGGAATTGGCGCCAATCGAAGGGCATAGGGCCGTGCCGGGATGGGGACGGCGAGATTGTAGCGGAAAAAGGGGGACGGCGGAAGGCGGAAAGAAAGGGGGAAGGCGGAGGGCGGAGGGCGGAAGGCTGCGAAACCGCAAGCGACTTATCTTCCGTGTTCTTCCTTCCGCCTTCCGCCTTCCGCCCTCCGCCTTTTTTCACCAGCCTTCGGGCCCGACGATTTCGGCGCGGGCCAGTTGCCAATTGGCCTGGCCCGAGTCGAGCTTGAAGCGCGCCAGGCCCAACTCGACAAAGAAGGCCGCCTCTCCCTCGGGCCGCTCGACGCTGACCGCATAGATGAGGTCCACGTACTCGCTCTCGTCGTCGGCGCCTTGAGATCCGCTGCGGTCATAGCGGACCTGGAAGCCCTGTTTCTTTCCAATCGCCAACAGCTTCCGCACCAACGGCGACTCGGCGTATTTATCCAATCTTTCGCGGGCGTGGGCGTTGCGTCGATAGAGGTCGCCCGGTTGTTCGTTCATCGGCTGGCGAAGGTTGGGGTGCAACGTCAACTGGTAGGCCTTGTACGGCTCGCCTTGTTCGAGATATTCGAACCACATCGCGGCGAATCGCCGGGCTTCGTTGCGAAGCAGGCGGCGGTAGACGAGCCAATCGACCGGAACCGCCACCCCCAAGGCGATCGACAGCAGCAGTCCGCCTTGGGCCAGTCGGCGGCCCGCCAACGCCGGGGCGTTGCGGTGGATCTGCCACAAGGCCGTCCCGCTGACGATGACCCCCAGGCCGGGAACGATCCAGAGCATCGGCGCAAGCACGGAAAACGCCGACAACAGCCCCAGGACCAATCCGGCCACCGCCAGGCGGCTCAGGGCGTGATACCGGACCAGGTCGGCGTCTTGGGCGTCGGAGAGGCGGAACGGAGCGGCATGGGGTTCGGACATGGCTTCTCCTTGCGCCTATTTCTTCTCCGACGGGGCCGGAGCTGGTTTGGGCGGCGCGGCCGGCGGCAGTTGGTAAACGGCCCGCTTTTCCCCGTTGGCCACGTCCAGGCGGATGCTGCCGGTCTTTTTCATATGGGCTCCGAAGTCCTTGCGGCAGAAGTTGTATTTCACCTGAAACTCGCGCCCGGGATCGAAGACCGCCATTTCCGGCTTCTGTCCCGGCTCGCCGACGGAGCGGCCCAAGGCGCCCTTCGACGTTGCCTGCATGAATCTCAGCCACTGCGCGTCGGGACTCATGATCCCCAGAAACATCGGCTCCCCCGCCTGGAACGATCCGAAGAGAAACTTCTCTCCCAACGGAGCGGTGTGCAGCGTGGTCAGGGTGAAGCAGACCATGACCCAGCCGATCACGACGCTGACGACGATGCCTCCGACCTGGTCGATTTTCGCCGGGAACCGCACTTTGACCTTCGAGAACTGGTCGGTGACGGCGCGGAAGAGGACGACGAAGATTGCGAACAGGCCCCATAGGGAAAGAAAATCGCAGCAGTAGGTGTAGGTCGGCAGCCAGAACGTCCAATTGATCGGCCACCGGCTCGAAGTAGTTGGTGGCCAGAAGCGCGGCGGCAACCGCCACCATGAACCGCAGGGCGTTGCTCCACAGCCCTTCGGTGTAGAGGAAGCCCACGCAGGCCAGCAGGATCAGCACGAGGAGGACGGTGAGGATCATGAGAGGGATTTAGGGATTTAGGGATTTAGGGATTGGGGATGACATGGCGGGCCGCGGGGTTTATCCCAGCGGATTTTAGTTCTTAGTTCTTAGCTCTTAGTTCTTAGTTCTTAGTTCTTAGCCCTTAGCTCTAAGTTCTAAGCTCTAAGTTCTAAGCTCTAAGTTCTAAGTTCTACTGTTGTCGTTCCGGGTTCGGGCAGCCACATCTCCGCTTACCCTGGCCCCTTTCATTGTTTCATCACTCGCATCAATTCCGGCAGCAACGTCACGCCGCGCGCGACCAGCAGGATGCCCTCTTCCTGAAGACTTTTCATGCCGGCCTTGCGGGCAGCCTGGCGAAGCAGGTCCAACTTGGGCGTGGCGCTGAGCACCTTGCCGACGGTTTCGTCGAGCGTCAACAGCTCGAAGATCGCCGTTTGGCCCTTGTAACCGACGCCGTCGCACTCTTGGCAGATGTCCTTTTTCCCCTCGTCGGGTTTGGGCTGGCGGGGGCGATAAAACGCCCGGACCCGCCCCTGGGGAATGCCCAGTTGCTGCAAGACCTGCGGGGCGGGAGCATAGGCTTCCTTGCAGCGGTCGCACAGTTTCCGCACGAGCCGCTGGCACAACACGGCGGAGACCGCCCCGGCTACTTCCGCCGGCGGCGCCTTGAGCATCAACACTCGCAACAGCGCCTCGGCGCAGTCCTTCGCTCGGATGCTTGCCATCACCAACCGATCCGAATCAGACAGCTCGCGGCAGATCAGGCTGACGGTCTCGGCGTCGGGCAGGTCGCGGACCAGGACGACGTTGGGTTCGGTGCGGAAGACCTTCGTCAGCACGTCGGCGGGACTTTGTCCGTCGGCCGCCTTGTAGGTCGTGACGGGGACGTTTTCGATTTCCCGGCCGCGGTTCCCCTCGTCCTCGACCGCGGCGAATTCGCGCAGGAACCGGTCCATGCCGTGCAGCACGACGTCGATGGTGGTGCGGAGTCCGCCGGCGGGCAAGGCGGAAAAGAGCAGGAATCCCTTGGGTCGTTGCAGCAGCTCCGTGAGCTGCTCTTGCATCTTCTCGCGCATCCCGAGATCGGCGAGCGTCTTCAGGTGCCCGGCCTGGATCTCGAACTGGACCAGCACGCGCTCCCCGGTCTTGGTCCCCTGCGAGGCCAGGGTGGCCGGATACTTCACCGTGTCCAGCGAAGTCAGGGGATTGATCGGGTCGATGCCCGGCAGCTTGGGCAGCCGCGCCCGATCGACCGGCGTCCAGAGGCCGACGGGCAAGGCGAACTTTTCGCGGGTGCGCTCCTCGACCTCGGTCTTGAGCCGCTGCTCCCATTCGGCAGGATTCGCTTCTTTCTCGCCAACCCGCTTCTTGATCAACTCGACGGAGACCCTTTCCTTGAAGTCCTCCCGGGCGCGTTCAACCTTGTCGAAAATCGCCGCTTTGATGACGGCATACTCGACGCCGAACTGGCCTTCCTGCCGCTTCTGGCGGTCCTTGGGGTTCAGACCGCACAGCAGCTTCAGCGACTCGAGCGCGCGGTCGGAGTCCTCGCGCTGGCGGCTCTCCTGCGGCAGCCAGACGCCGTCGATCAGGTGGCGGACGCCGACCTGTTCCTGCCCGAAGTCGAGCATGATGGCCGCGGCCCGCTTGGCCAGTCCGTCGGCGAGGATTTCCCGCGCCGTCCGCAGGCCGGGCGATTGCCTGGCGATCAGCAAGCGGGCATTGTTGACGCGGTCGTCCGGACCGCCGCGGGGGAAGACGCTCACCGGCGCCGCCTGGACGTTCGGATCGGCCTTCTCCCGGAGCACCAGCCGTCCGATGCCGTCGGCCACGAAGTTGCTCAAGTTCTCGTGGCACCGGGGGACAATCGCGGCGAAACCGACCGCGGCGGCCGCCAGGCCGATGAGGAAGTCCGCCGCGTCGCTGCCGTCGACCGCCGGTGAACGCCGCTGCCACAGAGTAGGCGGCGATCATCACCCCGAACAGCCCGGCCATGCAAACCACGTCGGTCACGACGAGCCCGACGAGGTTGACGATACTATCGACGGCCTCCTCGCCGCGGCCTGCCACTTTCGGCTTGCGATCGACCAGGTAGGCGGTCACGGGCGCGATGTTGGCGGCCAGCAGCAGCACGAGTCCCAGCCAGAACCAGGGCAGCAGCCAGAACAGCAGCGCGGCGACGGGGAACGAAGCAACCGCGACGGCGTTCCACATCACGTGGTCCAGGTAGAGCTTTTGGCTGTCCCGGTTGATCCAATCCGTCGTGCGGATCCAGAGCGCCAGCAGCAGCAGGCACGTCACCACCTTGACGCCGCTGAGGTAGAATCCCGGCCCGCGCAACTCGCGGCGACGGCGCCGGCGACGGTCGGGGACGCCGCGGCATCGGCGGCCCAGGCGGGCGCGGCGCCGAGGAGGACCAAGGCGACGGCCGACAACAGCAAGCGAAAGGGGCGACAGTTGCTCATGCACGTGCACTTTGCGTCTTGGTGCCTGGTTGGTGTGTTTTTGCTTTGGGCATCTAGAGCATGGCGGAGCCGCGGACTTCAATGCCCTTCAGCGCCATTTTGAGGGCTTCGGGATTCGGCGCCACCTCGAAGGCCGCCACCCGGTCAACCATCGCGGTCTCGACCAGGTCCCGCAGACTCATGGTGAAATCCTGCATTCCCTCGTCCTTGGCGATGCGGATGGCGTCGGGGAGCTTGTCGTCCTGGCCTTCGAGGATCAATTTGCGGACCGTCGGGCTGAAGGTCATGATCTCGCAGGTGGGGACTCGTCCCACGCCCTCCTTGATCGAAGGGAGCAGCTTTTGGGCGATGATCGCCTTCATGTTGAACGCCATGGCGCTGCGCAGGGCGTCGTGCATCGACTGCGGAAAAAGGTCCAGGATGCGGCCGATCGTGCTGGCGGCCGTCGAGGCGTGGATGGTGCCGAACACCAGGTGCCCCGTCTCCGCGGCCTGCATGGCCGTCTCGAAGGTCTCGCGGTCGCGCATTTCACCCACGAGCATGACGTCGGGGTCCTCGCGGACCGCATGCTTCATGCCCGTCATGAAGTCCTTGATGTCGATGCCGATCTCGCGCTGGTTGATCAGGCACTTGTCCTCGGTGAAGGTGAATTCGATCGGGTCTTCCAGGGTCAGAATGTGCTTGCGGTAGTTGTGGTTGATCCAGTCCAGCATCGAGGCGATGGTGGTGCTCTTGCCGCTGCCGGTGATGCCGGCCAGGAGGATCATCCCCTGGCTGTGCCGGCAGAGGTCTTCCAGCGAGGGCGGCAGGTGGAGGGATCGGAAGTCGGGGATGAAGTTGTTCACCCGCCGCGCGACCAGGCCGATTTCCCCCATCTGGTGAAGCACGTTGACGCGGAACCGCCATCGCCGCTCGTCGATTTGCAGCGCGTGGGCGAAATCCACACCGCCGTCCTCGAGGAAAATCCGCTGCCGCCGCTCGTCGCGGTGGATCATCGGCAGGATCAGCCGGTCCATTTCCTCCGCGGTGATCGGCCCCCGATTCAACGGCCGCAACGAGCCGTTGACGCGCACGAACGGAGGGCAGCCGACCTTCAGGTGCAGATCGCTCCCCTCCAGCTTCACCACCGCCCGGAAAAGCTTGTCGATCGGCAACTCGTCGTCCTTGCCGGCCGTTGGCCGCGCATTGTGCTCTTCTGCTGTTGTCATCAGTCAAACCATGGTTACAGCCGCACGGGGATGCCGCGTCGGCGCATCAGTTCTTTTGTTTGGCGGATCGTATATTCGCCGTAATGGAAGATGCTGGCGGCCAAGGCGGCCTCGGCCCCGCCCAGCAAAATGGCGTCGGCCAGGTGCTCCGGGCAGCCGGCCCCGCCGCTGGCCACCACCGGAACGGACACCGCGTCGGTCACCGCCCGGGTGATCTCCAGGTCGTAGCCGTTCTTGGTGCCGTCGGCGTCCATCGAGGTGAGGACGATTTCGCCCGCCCCCAGTTGCTCGACCTGGCGGGCCCAGGCCACGGCTTCCAGTCCGGTGCCGATCCGTCCGCCGTGGATGTGGACTTCCCAAAATTCCCGGCCGTCCCGCCGCACCCGCTTGGGGTCGATATTGACCACGATGCACTGGCTGCCGAATCGCCGGGCGGCCTGGCGGACGAATTCCGGATCGCGGCAGGCCGCCGAGTTGATGGACACCTTGTCGCTGCCGGCGTTGAGCAAGGCGCGGATGTCGTCGATCGTGCGGATGCCGCCGCCGACGGTCAGCGGCATGAACACCACCTCGGCGGTCCGCCGGACCACGTCGAGCATGATGTCGCGGCCTTCGTGGCTGGCGGTGATGTCGAGAAAGACCAGTTCGTCGGCCCCTTCCTGCTCGTAGCGCGCCGCCACCTCGACCGGATCGCCGGCGTCGCGGAGGTTGAGGAAGTTCGTTCCTTTGACGACCCGGCCCCGGTTCACGTCGAGGCACGGAATCACCCGTTTGGCTAACATCGCCGCCGGCCGCAGGTTCGGAGGACGCCATGAAATGCACCCTGGGCAAGGCACACAGACCTTCCCGGTTCCAATCCCTTACTTTAACAGGCCGGGCCACGATTGGTCAACTCCCCGGCGGCCGCCGGCGGTGGCACGGACTGACGCCAGGAAGGGAAATCCGCCGGTCACGGCAGTTTCCGCGGCCATACTGGCGGCTAGGGCGGATGCGTGGTATAGTGCCGCGGTGGCGGCAGCCATCGGGGTGGATGCCCGCCACGCACCAGGACGGGACCGGCCCATGCCTCTTTCTTGGAACGAAATCCGCCAAAACGCCATCCGCTTCGCCAAGGAATGGGCGACCGCGAGGAGCGAGAGCGGCGAGAAACAGACGTTCTGGAACGAGTTCTTTGAAGTGTTCGGCGATGCGCCGCCGAGCCGTCGCCTCGTTCGAGGAGCCGGTCAAGCAGATCTCGGGCCGATACGGCCGCATCGACCTCTTTTGGAGGGGGATGCTCCTCGTTGAACACAAGAGCCGAGGGGAAGACCTGGGCAAGGCCGAGTCTCAGGCGTTCGAGTACATCCAAGACCTGGTTCGCGAGGGGCGGCAGGACGAGGTGCCGCGCTACGTCATCGTTTCCGACTTCGCCCGAATCGCACTCCACGATTTGGAACCGGAAGAGCAACTCCACCTCCCCCTATTCGCCGGCTACCGCGTCGCCAGCGTCGAGTTTCCGCTGGCCGATTTGCACCGCCAAATCCATGATTTCGCCTTTATCGCGGGCTACCAGCAGCACCGCTTTCAGGACCACGACCCGATCAACCTCCGCGCGGTCGCCATCATGGACGACCTGCACGACACCCTGGAGGCGGGCGGATACAGCGGTCACGGGCTGGAGCGGTTCTTGGTGCGCATTCTCTTCTGCCTCTTTGCCGAGGACACCGGCATTTTCGAGCGCGAGGCGTTCCGGCTGTACGTCGTGGACCGCACCAAGCCGGACGGATCGGACCTGGGCCTTCACCTCGCCCGGCTTTTCGACGTTCTCAACACGCCGCCGGAGCGGCGGCAGAAGAACCTCGACGAAGCCTTGGCCGCGTTTCCCTATGTCAACGGCGAGCTTTTCGCGGAGACGCTTGGTTTCGCCGACTTCAACCGCGACATGCGCAACAGTCTGCTCGCTTGCACGCGGCTTTGACTGGTCGCGGATTTCGCCCGCCATCTTCGGCTCGCTCTTTCAAGGCATCATGGAGCCGCGCGAGCGGCGGCAGATCGGCGGCCACTACACCAGCGAACGCGACATTCTCAAGGTGGTGCGGGCGCTGTTCCTCGACGACTTGCGGGCGGAATTCGAGCGGATCAAGGGCAGACAAGAACCAGTTGAGGCAGTTCCATCAGAAGCTTTCCCGGCTTCGTTTTCTCGATCCGGCTTGCGGCTGCGGCAATTTCCTCGTGATCACGTACCGCGAGCTTCGGTTGCTGGAGATCGAGGTGCTCAAGGCTCTGCACGGCCGGAGCCAGAAGCATTTGGATATCCATACCCTGTCGCGGGTGGACGTGGACGCCTTCTACGGCATCGAGATCAGCGAGTGGCCCGCCCGCATCGCCGAGGTGGCCATGTGGCTGATGGACCACCAGATGAACATCCGGCTTTCGGAGGCGTTCGGCCAATACTTCGTCCGCCTGCCGCTGAAGAAGTCGCCGACGATCGTCTGCGGCAACGCCCTGCGACTGGATTGGAAGAGAGATTCTTCCGCCCGAGCGAGTGCAGCTACGTCCTCGGCAACCCGCCGTTTGTTGGAAAGAAAGCCCGCAATCGCAGAACAGCAGGCTGACATGGAAACGGTTTTCGGCGGGAAATCGCGGAACGGGCGTTCTGGACTACGTGTGTTGCTGGTATCTGCGCGCCGCTGAGTACATCGCGGGCACTCGAATTCGTCGTTGCCTTTGTCTCGACGAATTCGATCACCCAAGGCGAACAGCCCGGCGTACTCTGGCCGATTCTTTGGAAGCTCGGGCTGAAGATCCATTTTGCACATCGCACGTTTGCTTGGGAAAGCGAGGCACGCGGGAAGGCCCATGTCCACGTTGTCATCATCGGTTTTGCCGCCTATGACACGACCGGCAAGCACAATCTACGATTATGAGTCGAACGGAGGCGATGCGACGGTCAGTCGGGTCGCCAATATTAGCCCTTATCTTATCGCAGGGCAACGACGTAGCCCTCGGAACTCGCAGGAGCCTATTTGCAGCGTTCCTCGAATGCAATTCGGCAGCATGCCCAACGACGATGGCAATCTTGTGCTCTCCGACGAGGAAAAGACGAGCATTGCTGGCGCAGCGAGCCGGACTGTGCGTCCTTTGTTCGGCCGTTGCTAAGCGCGCATGAGTACCTGCACGGTGAGCCGACGATGGTGCCTTTGGCTCAAAGACGTTCCTCTGCGAAATCGATCAAGACGTTGCCTCGAGGTGAAGCGGCGCGTGGAAGGCTGTGCGAGACCTATCGGCTGGCGAGCAGCCGCGCCCACCACGAAGAAGCTTGCCGCAGTTTCCGATGCTTTTCGGCGAAATCCGGCAGCCAACGAGCCGATTTGTTCTCTTCCCGCGTCATAGCTCCGAGAGCCGGCGCTATATCCCGATGAGCTACTTCAAGCCGAAGTTCGTTCCAAGCGATAGCTGCCTGTTTCTGGAGAGCGCGACTCTGTATCATTTGGCGTGCTGTCGTCGGCGATGCACATGGCTTGGGTGCGACAGGTGTGCGGACGACTCAAGTCGGACTTCCGTTATTCAAGTAAGCTCGTGTACAACAACTACCCTTGGCCGGAGCCGCCCGGCGAGAAGCAACTTGCCGCCGTCGAGACGGCGGCGCAAGCCGTGCTCGACGCCCGCAAAGAACACCTAAAGCGGGGTGCGACGCTAGCCGACCTTTACGACTCGTTGGCAATGCCGGCTGGATTGACAAGGGCCCATGCCGCTCTGGACCGCGCGGTGGACCGCTGCTACCGCGGGCAGCCATTCACATCTGACCGGCAACGGATCGAGTTTCTCTTTTCCCTATACGACGAACTGACCGCGCCGCTAATCCCGACCACCAGGAAGAAGAGGCGTTGACCGGCGCTGGGGGACTATGCCCGTTTGTTTCGAACAAACTGCGCGAAAACGCGATCGCCTTCGCCGAGGAGCGGGTCGCCACGAAGGGCGAAGAGCAGACGTTCTGGAACGAGGTCTTGGCCATCTTCGGCTCGCTCTTTCAGGGCATCATGGAGCCGCGGGAGCGCCGGCAGATCGGCGGCCATTACACCAGCGAACGCGACATTCTCAAGGTGGTGCGGGCGCTGTTCCTCGACAACCTGCGGGCGGAATTTGAGCGGATCAAGGGCAACAAGAACCAGTTGAGGCAGTTCCATCAGAAACTTTCCGAGCTTCGTTTTCTCGATCCGGCTTGCGGCTGCGGCAATTTCCTCGTGATCACGTACCGCGAGCTTGCGATTGCTGGAGATCGACGTGCTCAAGGCCCTGCACGGCCGCGAGCCAGCAGCGGCTTGGATATCCATACGCTGTCGCGGGTGGACGTGGACGCCTTCTACGGGATCGAGATCAGCGAGTGGCCCGCCCGCATCGCGGAAGTGGCAATGTGGCTGATGGACCACCAGATGAACATTCGGCTTTCGGAGGAGTTCGGTCAATACTTCGTGCGATTGCCGTTGACGAAGTCGCCGACGATCGTTTGCGGCAACGCCCTGCGGCTGGATTGGAAGCAGGTCCTTCCGCCCGAGGATTGCAGCTACGTGCTGGGCAATCCGCCGTTCGTGGGAAAACAGTTCATGGACCCCGAGCAAGAGCGAGGACATGGCAGATCGTATGCGGTCACATCAAAGGCCATGGCCTGCTCGACTACGTGACCGCCTGGTACGTGAAGGCCGCCTCCTACATTCAGGGCACGCCGATCCGGGTCGCCTTCGTCTCCACGAACAGCATCACCCAGGGCGAGCAAGTCGGCGTTCTTTGGCGGGCGTTGTTCGATCAGGGGGTCAAGATTCATTTCGCCCACAGGACGTTTGCCTGGGAGAGCGAAGCCAGGGGCAAGGCCCACGTCCACGTGGTGATTATCGGATTCGGCGCCTTCGATTTCGCTCCCAAGCGGCTCTACGAATACGAGGCGGTCGCGTCCGCGCCCGCCGGCAAGTCGAACAACGAAGGAGCGGACCGAGGCGGTTGTCACCGTCGTCGAGGCGGCGAACATCAGCCCGTATCTTTTTGCCGGCCCGGATATGGTGCTCACGGCCCGCAGCAAGCCGCTCTGTCCGGTGCCGGAGATTGTTTTCGGCAGTATGCCGAATGACGGCGGGCACTTGCTGATGAGCCGTTTCGGCCGCGACATGCTCCTGCGCGAGCAGCCCGAGGCCGCCAAGTACCTCCGGCACTTCGTGGGCGCCGAGGAATTCCTCAACGGGATCGAGCGATGGTGCCTGTGGTTGGATGGCGAGAATCCGGCGGAATTCCGGCGGATGCCTGCCGTCATGGATCGCGTTCACGCGGTCGCAATCCATCGCAAGAAAAGCAAGCGGCAGACCACGAAGGAATTGGCCGACGTTCCGGCCTACTTCGGCGAAATTCGCCAGCCGGACCGCACGTATCTGCTCATTCCCTCGGTATCGAGCGAACGCCGCCGTTACATACCCATCGGATTCATGCGTCCCGAGATCATCGCCAGCAACCTCGTTCTTCTGGTTCCCGGGGCCAATCTCTATCACTTCGGGGTGCTGTCTTCCGCCATGCACATGGCTTGGGTGCGGCAGGTCGCCGGACGGCTGGAGTCGCGATTACCGTTATTCCAACCGGATCGTTTACAACAACTACCCCTGGCCCGCCGAGCCGACGGCAGCACAACGCGGCCGCGTAGAGGAAGCGGCCAAGCGGATCCTGGATCTGCGGGCGGAACTGGGGGACGGACGAGCCGGGTTCCTTCCCACCGCCAAGAAAGGCCGTCCAGCCGCGTGCCTGGCCGATCTTTACGACCGCGAAGGCATGCCGCTGCCGCTCCACAAGGCCCATGCCGCGCTGGACCGTGCGGTGGACCGCTGCTACCGCTGCCAGCCGTTCACCTCCGAGCGTCAGCGGATCGAGTTTCTCTTCTCCCTCTACGAGAGGATCACCGCGCCGCTGATTCCGCCGACGCGGAAGAGAAGACGCTAACCCGATCGGCGTGACGGCCTGGTCCCAGGCTAACGCCCGGGGCTCGCAGTTCCCTTCGCCTTATGTTCGCCTTCTCATTCCTTGCTTCCCGGCTGGCGAGGGCCAACTTGATGCGGAAGTCCTTCACCTTGAACCGGGTGGCCGTGCCCACCTTGGACAGGAGCATCAGCGCACCGTTGAACCAACCATAGGGCTCGTTGTGCGCCGAGTGGAACTCGAAGAAGATCGCGTCCTTGGGCGAGTCGAGCCGGGTCCCTTCACATAAAAGCCCGTGCCCGAGTAGGGCTGCTTCGGTCCCAGCACCGGATTGCCCAGGGCGTCTTTGTCGATGGCTCGCCACTGGTTCGGATACTTGGGATCGTCGGCGAACCGCGGGTCGATCCGGCCGGCCACCGCAACGCCGTCGGCGGTTCGGCTGAGCACGGCGTAGCGCATGGCGCGGACCTCCACCATGTCGAACAACGTGAAGGTGCTATAGAAATAGCGGTCGCCCCAGGTCTTCTGGGTGACGATCTTGAGTTTGCGAGCGGCCATCTCCTTGTCGGTGAGAAAGCCCGCCGCCAGTGGTGCTGCCCTCTTCCTTCTTCGCTTCCGCCTCCTCTTCTTCGCAAGAATCTTGTCGCCGAATTCCTTGCTGGTGAGGACGTCCCATTTTCCGCGGGCGACAAAGTAGAAATTGATCTTCCGGAGCATATACTGCTGCTTGCCCTTGATCGACTCGATCTTCAGCGTGACGGGAGCGTCGGAATTCGGCGAGGTGAACTCCTCGAAGGTGCACTTCGGCGGCAAGATGGCGATGACGGCGGCCTTCTTCTCCGCCGCGGTCATGCCGTCGCGCAGCAGGGGCGGCCGCAGCTTGACCACCGTTCCCTCGGGCATGTTGATGCCCTTCTCGATCAGTTCGGTCATCACCGGGTTCTCGTGTGGTTTCCGGCGCTTCCGTCGTCTTGGATACGGCGGCCGTCTTGGGCACGGCGGCCGCCTTGGACGTATCGACCGTCTTCGGCACGTCGGTCGTTTTGGCGCATGTGTTTCATTCGTCCTAGGGCGCGGCGGTCGTCTGGGCACGTCGGCGGTCGTCGGCGAGTCAGTCGTCTTCGGCGTGTCGCCGGGCCACTTCGAGCAGCCGCTCGTAGACGCGATCACGGCGATCAGAAAGACGGAAAGGAAAGCAAGGTTTCATGGCATGGACCTCGTGAAGTGCAAGGAAAAACTCGCCTCAAACTGCCAGAAAATCCGCCTTTCGGCGGACGGGATATCTTAACAGAAAATCCCCCGGCAGTAGAAGGACAGTTCCTTGCCGCCTTCCGCCTTCCTCCCTCCGCCTTCCCCCTTTCTCACCGCTGCCGGTGCGGCGGGACAGCGGGCGGCGGCCCACCCCCAGGCCCACCCCGGCACGATCGACGCGGCCGTGGCATGGTCGAAATTGAAGATCGAGAAGCCGCCGGCCCCCAGAGCTGCGGGCGGCGTGGATCTGCCCCACGACGCCGTCGGCCGAAAGCCCGCTGCTGGAGGCCGTGGCGCCGATGCCGGGATAGACCGGGATGCGGCCCGTCGGCCAAGTTCATCTGTTGCCGGACCCAGCCGGCAAACTGCTCGTGGCTCGTCGGTGTAGTCCATGGGGCAGACGAAGTCGAGATAGCCGGCGCGAATCCACGCCGGCCAGTCCTGGGCGACCCAACGCCGGCAATCGGGATAGCCTCCCCACACGGCCGCCGAGAGTTTCAACTCGGGCCGAATCTTTTTCACCTCGCGGTGGATGTCGGCGACCAGTTGCGTGATCTGCCGGCACGCGCCAATCGTTGTACTCGTCTTTCCGCGCGCCGCTGTAGCAGTCGGCCGGCCACTGGAGCACGCGCGGCCCGAGTCGGCCTCGAACCGCTTCCGGCAGCCGTCGCAATAACAGCATTCGCCGTCCGGATAGCGAATGTAGTCCAGATGCAGGCCGTCGATCGGGTATCGCCGGGCCACCTCCAACATGCTCCGCAATTCGAGCCGCCGGTTTTCCGGGTGCGAAGGGCAGAGCCAATCGACCGGCCGGCCTTGCGCGGAAACCTGCGTGCGCTGCTCGCTCCGCATCCGTCGATAAACTCCGGCGGCGCACCGGCCAGGTTGTAATGAACCTTCCAGACGTGGACTTCCAGATGGTACTTCTTGGCCGCCGCCACGCACTGGGCGATCTGGTCGCCAACTTGCGGAACGTCTCGCTCCGCGGCAAGACGTCGCTGGGGTAATGGGCCTGGCCGCCCCAGAGCATGTTGGGCAGGATCATGTTGAAGCCGTTGCGGGCCAACTCGCGGGCCGAGCGGTCCCAGTCGCCGGGATACGCCCCCGTGCCCGAATGGTTCCAGACGGCGCGGGCTTCGCGCGTGCGCTCGTCTGGGCGCGGAGATAGGCCTCCGCCACCTGGTCGTGGCCGCGGCGCGCAGCGGCCGCGGCCGCGACGAAGCGGCCGGCGGCGAAATCGCGGCGGGCCGCGGCCAGCGTGGCGGCGGCGGCGTCGAGGGCCTGCCGGGCCGCCGGGTCGCCGCCGGCCTGGACCACCGCGGCCGTCTCCTCGAAGTTGCCGCAATGGCCCGCCCGGCCGGCCCGATCCAGCGCCGCCGGGGCCATCCGCCGCCAAAGCGGCGGCGAAAAATGACCCAGCAGGGCGGCCAGCATCTGCTTCTTGCCTTCGCGGTCGTCGCTCAAGAGGATGTGGGTCAAGACCGCGCCGCGATCGCTCACCAACAAGGCCGCCCGGCCGGTCGGCTGCCCGGCGTCATCGTACCAGCGGCCCACGATGCGGGCGTTGAAACCGGTCGGACGCGGGACGATCAGGTTCCAGGAATCCTGGCGGACCGACGGCGGCAGCCCGGCGATGTCGGTCGTCTCGAAGCGGATTTCGGCGAACTGGCCCGGCCGCTGCTGCCGCACGTACTGGGCGTCGCGGAAGCCCAGCGCGGCGGCCAGCCGCGGGGGCAGCAGATAACAGACCAGCAGCTTTCCGCCCGATTGGACGAAACGTGCCAGGGCCGCGTCCGCCGCATCGCTGAGCTTCGGATGATAGGCCAGCACGGCGATCTGCCGCCGCTGCCAGGCCGCCGTCGAGCAAGGCGGCGTCGCTGAGCGTGTCGCACCGCAGGCCCAATTCGTCGAGCATCTGCGAAACCCGCGCCGCCGTCTCGTGAGCCGTCTGCCACTCGTCTTCGTCTTCTCCGGGCTCGGGTCTTGCCGGGCCACCAGGACGACTTCGTGTCGGTTGCCGCCGATGGGCGCCCGGGACGGCGGCCACAAGCAGCAGAGCAAGGGGAGGATCATGGCAGGCACGCGAGGGCGAGGGGGGGACAGAGTGCCCCGGGAGCGATTCAGTGGTTTGACGCCGCAGCCTCAATCCATTATACTTCTAATGTTACAGGAAAAGGGCGATTTCTCAAGGCTGGGCCAGACCTTGTTTTCGGAGTCCCCCCATGGCTTGGTCCCTTCGCAAGACGTCGGCATTCACCCTGGTCGAATTGCTGGTCGTGATCACCATCATCGGCATGCTCGTCGGCCTGTTGCTGCCCGCCGTGCAGGCGGCGCGGGAGTCGGGCCGTCGCGCAGTGCAAGAACAACCTCAAGCAGATCGGCCTGGCCGCGGAGCCACGTCGCGACCCATGGTTTCTTCCCGTCGTCCGGGTGGGGGGCGAACTATACCGGGATCCGAACAACGGCTTTCGTGCGGTTGACTTCAGGCCGGACGGCACGATCGATCCCATCAACAGCCAACCGGGCGGATGGCTCTATAACATTCTCCCCTATATGGGCATGGCAACATCCATGACTATGGCAAGGGCAGCGGCAGCGCCAAAACGAGCAGCGCTGGCCATCTTCGCGCCACGATCGTGCCCATGTTCATCTGTCCGAGCCGTCGGCGGCCGCGGACTATCCCGCTTCGTCGACCTCGCCACGATGAACAATGCCGGCCTCCCCGCCCTCACCTACCTTGCCAAGACCGACTACGCCGCCTGTGCGGGATCGCACTTGCTCCGACACCGGCACCACCCGGCGAGCAGCCCCACGACCGACGACCAACAACGGCGTCTCCTACCGCCTGAGCCAGGTCCAGGCCGCAGACATCCCGACGGCCTGAGCCAGACGATCTTCGCCTCTGAGAAGTACATGAATCCCATCCATTACTGAGCGGCGACGCCCAGTCCGACAACAACAGCGCCTTCGATGGCTTCGGCTCGCAACAGAACCGCTGGGTGCCGCCCGGGGTGGCCACACGAGCCAATGCCACCCAACCGGTGGAAGACGGCCTCGCCGGCCGCCAGACCAGCAGCGCGATGATCCCTCGTACCGCTTCGGCAGCAATCATCGTCCGGCATGAACACGGTCTTCTGCGACGGCTCGGTACATGATCCTTTCGCCATCGACCCAGGCGGTTCGGCCTACTGGGGGTCCGCAACGACAGTCCAGTCCTGCACGGATCCGAGGTGCGCAGCTACCGTAGCGTGGCCGGTGCGGTGGTCAGCAGATCCGCGGCATGGGCTCGGCGGAGAGCAGATCGACGATGCGGCTGCCGCCCAGCCGGCTTCGCAAGGCGACGGTGCCGGGGTGCTCGTCGGTGACGCGGCCGATGGCCGCCGCTTGCGGCGCGGCCGGATGGCTCCGCATGACCTCCAGCAACGCTCGGCTGCCGCGGCCGGCGCAAGGCGATCAATCGTCCCTCGTTGGCCACGTAAAGCGGATCGAGCCCCAGCAACTCGCAGGCCCCGGCCACCGGCTCGCTGACGGGGATGGCCGCCTCGTCCAACTCGATGCCCACGCGGCATCCAAGGCGATCTCGTTCAGGGCCGCGGCCAGGCCGCCGCGCGTCAGGTCGCGCAGGCAGTGCAAATCGCCGCCGGCCGGCAGCATCGCTTCCACCAGGCCGGCCAGCGAGCGCAATCGCTCTCCAGGGCCGCCTGGAAACCGAGCCCCTCGCGGACCGACATGACGGCCATGCCGTGCCGGCCCAGATCGCCGCTGAGCAGCACGGCGTCGCCGGCGGCCACCCGCCGCGGCGAAATGTCGATCCCCGGCGGCACCAGGCCGATGCCCGCCGTGTTGATGAAAATGCCGTCGCCCTTGCCGCGGTCCACCACCTTGGTGTCGCCGGTGACGATCTGGACGCCCGCCTCTCGGCCGCCGCGGCCATCGACGCCACCACGCGGCGGAGCGTTTCCATCGGCAAGCCTTCCTCCAGGATGAAGCCCGCGCTCAGGTAAGCGGCCTCGCCCCGGCCATCGCCAGGTCGTTGACCGTGCCGAAGACCGCCAGCCGGCCGATGTCGCCGCCGGGAAAGAACAGCGGCCGCACCACGAACGTGTCGGTGGTGAAGGCCAGCCGGGCGCCGCCGATCTCGACCACGGCGCTGTCGTGCGGCGGCCCGCCGCGCCGGCCGGCGGCAAACGCCGGCAAGAAAAGCCCCTCGATCAGTCCGCGCATCAGCCGCCCGCCGCCGCCGTGGGCCAGTTGCACCGTGGCATGGTCGTCCAGCGGCAGCGGACAACTCAGGTTGAAAACGTCCGGCTGGTTCTCGCTCCATGGCAATGCGTCAACTCTCCGAATCCCCAATCGCCCAATCCCTAATCCCTTCTGTTCTCCGGTAGCGGTAATATGCGGCGCAGGCCCCTTCGGCCGAGACCATCGGCGCCCCCAGCGGCCGCTCGGGCGTGCAATGGATGCCGAAGGCCGGACAGTCGCAGGGCTTCGGTGGCCTTGCAACACCTCGCCGGCGATGCACTCGGCCGGCTCGGCGGCCATGATCTCCTCCACGCCGAAACGCCGCTCGGCGTCGAAGCCGTGATAGGCCGCGCGCAGGGCCAGCCCGCTGGCCGGAATCTCGCCGATGCCCCGCCACTTGCGCGCGACCGGCTCGAAGACCTCGTGGATCTGCTGCATGGCCGGGCGGTTGCCTTCCGGGCGGACGCTGCGGGCGTACTGGTTCGCCACTTCCGCCCGCCCGCTTCCAGTTGCTCGACGCACATCAGCACGCCCTGCAGAATGTCCAGCGGCTCGAAGCCGGTGATCACGATCGGCACGTGGAAATGCCGGGCGATGGGCCGATACTCGTCCATGCCGGTGATCGTGCAGACGTGCCCGGCCGCCAGGAACCCCTGCACGCGGTTCCGCGGCGAGCGGAGCACGGCCACCATCGCCGGCGGCACCAGCACGTGGGAGACCAGCACGGAGAAATTCGCCAGCCCCAGCCGGCGGCCTGCACCACGGCCATGGCGTTGGCCGGGGCCGTGGTCTCGAAGCCCACGGCGAAGAACACCACTTGCCGCTCGGGATGCCGCCGGGCCAGCGCCACGGCGTCCATCGGCGAGTAGACGATCCGCACGTCGCCGCCTTCCGACTTCACCGTGAGCAAGTCCTTCGCCGAGCCGGGCACGCGCAGCATGTCGCCGAACGAGCAGAAGGTCACCTCCGGCCGCGACGGCGATGGCCACCGCCTTGTCGATCATTTCCAGCGGCGTGACGCACACCGGGCAGCCGGGGCCGTGGATCAGCGTGATCTGCCGGCGGCAGCATCTCGTCCAGGCCGAAGCGGACGATCGCGTGCGTCTGGCCGCCGCAGACCTCCATGAGGTTCCACGGCCGCGTGGTCGCGCCGGGCGATGGCCGCGGCCAGCCGCCGGGCCCCCTCGGCATCGCGATATTCGTCGAGTATTTCATCCGTCTGGCCGCTCGCGCCTCTCTTCGGGAGAGGTAGTGACTTCCGCGAGATGCGGTCTCACGGTCCCTCACCCTGGTCCCGAATGGGACTTTCCACTGTTCCCCTTCGGCGATTTCCTCCAAGTACGTGAAGATCTCCTCCGCTTCCGCCTCGTCGACGCGGCTGATGGCGAAGCCGACGTGGACGATGACGTAGTCGCCCACCTGCGGCCTCGGGCGTATAGGCCAGGCAAATCTCCTTGACGATGCCGCCGAACTCGACCTTGCCCATGGGCAGGTCGTTCTGCTGGTAGATTTCCAGCACTTTCCCGGGAATGCCCAGACACATGCGATGATCCTTGGTTGAAGCTGCGGCGGCGACGAGGACTTGGCCCAGGGCGATGCCGCCGTCGCCGGGCGGGACCCGCCGATGAGTGTACACTGAAAAGCCGGCCTCCGACAGCCGTCGGCGGACGCGGTCGCCAAGCAGGGCGTTTTGAAAGCAGCCGCCGCTGAGGACCACCTGCCGCGACCGCCACCCGCCGGGCCACGGCCACGGCCAGCTCGGCCAGGGCGTTGTGGAAACGGGCGCTGATGCGCCGAGCGGCACGCCGGCGGCCCGGTCGGCCAGCACCGCCCGCACCAGCGGCTCCCAATCGGCCACGGCGGGCGTGCCCTCGCCCAGCGGCAAGGGATAGGCCTCGTCCGCGTCCCCGTCGGCGGCGAACTCCAACGCCATGGCCGCTTGCCCCTCGAAGCTGATGATCCGCGGCAGCCCGCACAGCGCCGCCACGCCGTCGAACAGCCGCCCCATGCTGCTGGTCCGGGGCGCAGTTGACCGAGCGCTCCAGCGCCGCCAGCAGCGTCGCCAATTCGGCGGGCGTGAACCAATCGGCGGCGCCGGCGGCCTGCCGGCGCACGTCGGCTGCCTGCCGCCCAGGATTTCGTACAACAGGCCCAAGGCCGAACGCCGCGGCTCGCGCATCGGCCCGATCGCCGCCGGGCAAGGGGAAGGTCCGCAGATGGGCGACGCGGACAAGCCCGCCCCCTGGCACACCAGCGCCTCGCCGCCCCAGATCGTGCCGTCGGTGCCGTAGCCGGTGCCGTCCCAGGCCAGCCCCAGCACCGGGCCCTCCAGGCCGTGCTCGGCCATGCAGGCGGCCACGTGGGCGTGGTGATGCTGCACCCGCCGCAGCGGCACGCCCCATCGCGCGGCCAACTCCTCGGCATGCCGCGTGGAGGCGTAGTCGGGATGCAGGTCGCAGGCGACCACCTCCGGCGCGACCCGAAGAAATCGACCAGGTCGTCGATCGCGCGGCGAAAGACCTCGACGCTCAGCAGGCTGTCCAGGTCGCCGACGTGCGGACTGAGCACCACCTGCATCGGCCGCGAGCCCAGCCCCAGGGCCACGGTGTTCTTCAATGCCCGCCCACGGCCAGGATCGTCGGGCCGGCGATGCCCAGCTCGATCGGCAGCGGGGCATATCCCCGCGCGCGGCGAAGCACCTGCAAGCCCTCGGCGTCGAACCGCGCCACGGAATCGTCGACCGGGCGGACGATCGGCCGATCGTGGATCAGCAGCAGGTCGGCAATGCCTCGCCGACCAGGCGCCATCGTCGCAGCGACGTTGCCCAGCCGCGCAGGGCGTCTCGGTCGCGATCGCCATCGGCTCTTCGGACAGGTTGCCGCTGGTGCAAACGATCGGCCGGCCGACCGCCTCCATGAGCAGGTGGTGCAGCGGCGTGTAGGGCAGCATGACGCCCAGTACGGATTGCCCGGGCGCGACGGACTCGACGATGCCGGATTTCGCATTCCGGCTGTCTGCGATTGTCCCTTCGCACGGAGCCGCCGCAACAGCAGGATCGGCGCCTCGGGCGAAACCAGCGCGCGGGCCTCGTCGTCGGAGACTTCGCAATGCCGCCGCACCTCGTCCAGCGAAGGGAACATCACGGCAAACGGCCGGTCGGGCCGCTGCTTCCGCACGCGCAGCAGGGCGACGGCCTCGGCATTGGTCGGCGTCGACCAGGAGTTGAAATCCGCCCAGCCCTTTCAAGGCCAGGATGCGGCCTTCCAGCAAGGCCTCGACGGCCATGTCCAGCGCCGCCGGCCCCGACGTCCAGCCGGCGCCCTCGGCGTCGAGCAGTTCCACGCCGGGCCGCACCGCGGACAGGCGATCGGCTGGGCGTGGAACCGCCGGTCGGCCGGATCGCCGTATTCCGGCCGCGCATTCCGGGCACATGGCGAAGTCGGCCATCGACGTCCGCGGCCGGTCGTAGGGCAACTGCGCGAATGATCGACCACCGCGGCCCGCAGTTGGTGCAGTTGGTGAACGGATAGCGGTAGCGGCGTTCGGCCGGGTCGTGAATTTCGGCCAGGCACAGGCCGCAGGTGGCCAGGTCGGCCGGGAGGGTCGGCCGCGGCGCGGCCACTGCCAGGCTGTGCGAATCTGGAAGCCGTCCGCCGGCGCGTCCCGCTCCGGCATGGACCGGCAGGCGATCTCTTGGACTTCGAGCGCGTCGATGCGGGCTTGCGGCGGATGGTCGTGGCGAAGGGCTTCGAAAAACTCGTCCAGTGCGGCCGATGTCGCCTTCGACCTCGATCCGCACCGTCCCGGACTGGTTCTGCACCCAGCCGGCCAATCGCGTGCCCGGGCAGCATTATAGACGAACGGTCGAAAGCCAACGCCCTGGACAATGCCGCGGACGGAGATGGCCAAGCGGCAGGGGGTCGAGGGTTCTACGGGCTGGGGCTTCATCACGGGGTGTCAGCGTCGCTTGCGAAACCGCAAGCGGATGACCTGGGTTTGCCGGCAGGAACTTGTCGGAATAGGCGCGAGGGTCCGACCAGCGTCATCTTTCTCTTCATCGCGTTGTCGAAGTCGCCCAGGAACACCCACCAGTTCACCAGCGGCTTACCTTGGTAGGTCAGGCCGTTGTTGGCGCCGGGGATGTTTTGCATCCAGTAGGTGAACCACTCCAGGCTGTTGCCGTGCCAGCGGTCGCAATTCATCCGTTGCTTCTTGCCGGTGCCGTCGGGCTGCCAGTCCTCGATGTCGGTGTCGACGTAGCGTTTGTTTCCCCAATCGTAGTCCTGGACGGCGTTGGGCGGATAGTGCGCCCAGCCGCAGCCGGGGTGGATGATCTTGTTGTGGCGTCGCTGCCGACGAACTTGCCCCAGAACAGCAGCGAAGACCACTGCGACGGCGGGGTGTCGTCGCGGCCGTCGACGTGGTTCAGCACGGCCTCGATCTGGTGGATGTGGTCCTCGGTGGCCTCGGAGGTGCCCCGCTGGTAGTTGTAGTGATACAGCGTGTAGGTCTTGCTGAGCTGGGGCATGTCGTTCAGGGCGGGCGCTGTTGCTGATGTTGCCGTAGGGGCCGGCCATGTCGATTCCCAGCCCTCGGCCTTGCCGCCGCGGTAGCCCCAAAGCCAGACCTCCTTGACGTCCTTCTCCTCGACGTACTTCTTGATGTTCACGCGATTGAGGATGGCGATGTAGTCGGTCATCGGAACCGTTCGGCCGCGGATCGGCGGAATGAGCGGCCCCGCCTCGAGAAACTCGAACGTGTCGGCGACCTTGTACTCAAGGCTGGGCTTGGCGTCGTTGTCCTTGTAGCCGTGATAGCGGGAGCCTTCGGTCAGGGCGTGGGCGAGTTCCTCGGTCTGCCTGGCGACGTTCTCTCGCGTCACCTTCAGGGGGGCATCCAGTCGCCGGTCTGGTTGATGTCAATGCGATCGCCTTTGACCGGGAAGTAGCTGATCACCAGCACGTTGACCGGCATGGGCAGCGTGGGCTGGTAGGCCTCGTCCGCCCGGAGGTCGCGGGCGGGAATCGCCAGGACAGCCGTCGCCGCGACGACGAGACTCATAGGGAAACAACATCTTCATGGGAATCTCCAAGTTGTGTTAGGGCTCTGGACAGAACCTTAGTCAACTTCACTGTGGGGCATCAGAGGGGGGCAGTCTCCACAGCGGTAGGCCGCCGGCAGGAGGCCCTTAGAAAAAGCCGCCGCCGCGCAGCGGGGGCAAACCGCGCTGCCGCGCCGGTTGTTCAAGTCCTGGAAATAAATCTGCACCTGTGCGCGGTCCGCGGGCGTGCCGGAATCGAGCATCTGCTTGCGCCAGTCCATCCCTCGTTGGCCGGCGACGTTTCCGCCGCGGGGCGGGCCGCGGCGGTCTTGCGCCGACCCGCCTTGCTGCTGGGCCGGCCGCTGCCATCTGCTCCTGCCACTTTTCCATGTCGTCGATCTGTTGATCCAGAAAGGCTTCCTTCTTGTCCGCGGAAAGCGACGCGTAGGTGGCGATGTCGCCGGTCACGGCCCCTCCGCCACATCCGCCTCGTCGCCTCGCCGGATTCCTCACTCTGCTGTCGGTGAGTTCGCTCCTTGCGCAACTCGCGAAACTTGCGCCGGCGTTGCTCCGGCGGAAGGTTTGGGTCCAGAGCCGCCTGCAATTGCCGAACCTGCTCCACTTTCGGATCGCGATGGTAATGTCTCCAAATCCCCCAAGCCGTGACACCGACCAGCAGCACCACCACGACGACAATAATGGTTCGTTTTTTCATGTCCGACCTCTCAAAAGAGCACGTGGCGTTATCCGCATGCCCGTCCAGGTAGAGGAAATTCTTTCCCCCGGGGTGAAAGTCGATCAGGACCGGCGGCGTGACGCTGCCCGAATCATCGGTGTCCGACATGTCCCACGTCGTCGCGTCACAGTTGCAGGTGCCCGGCGGGTAGCCGCCGAAATCGCCCATGATCCAGATCTGCGACGAGGACCGGCCGTGGAACTCGGCGCGGGTCTTGCCGGCGGCCGCCGGTAATACTCGTAGCTCAGTCCTTGCTGCTGGAAACAGTGCGCGAAGTCGCCTGGACAATGGAAGACCTTGGTGTCCTTTTCGATAAACGGCGCCAGGACTTGGCAATGGTCGGTTTCTTCGGGAACAGGTGGGCAGGCTGGCGGCGTCGGGGAATACCATGCCGGGACCGCCCACGTCCATGTAGCTCTCGAACGCCAAGCCGATCTGGTGCAGGTTGCTCAGACACTGCATGTTCCGCGCCGCGGCGCGGACCGCCTGGACCGCCCGGAGGCATCAACATGAGGATGCCGATGATCGTGATGACCACCAGGAGTTCCACCAGGGTGAAAGCCGCGCGCTGGCCGGATCTCGCCCGATCGATTTGGCTCGCGATCATGTTCAACTCCGCCGGCACCCTCTCCGGAAGCGAGTTCCGGCCCGGCGTGCCGATTGCAAGGTGGGTCGTGGGGCCAGACATGTGATATTCTGCGTTATTATCCCGCGATTCCGCGAAAAAAGCAACAGCCACCACCGCGTGGGGGCATCCCCGCAGGGACCGTCCGACCGGTTACAATGGAATCCTGGGGCTGGCAGCCGTGTTTTACACACGATGAGGATGCGAAAAATGGACAGGACTCATCTCCGGCGTGGGTCCAGCGGCCGTTCTTCTGGCGGCCGCGGCGTGCTGGCTGGGGTGGGCAGTGCTCGGCCGGCCCAAGGGCCCGCCGCGGCGAAAACCGCCGCCGCAGGAATCGCCCTCCCCGCGGCCCGAGCACGCGGCCACGGAGCAAGCCGAATTCGGCATGGTCTTGAAGGCGCAAGGGGGCGGCTTCAAGAACCTTGCCGGCACCGTCACCGTTCCCGCCGATTGGCCGGACCAGCAGCGCGTGCGGGTGGTCAAGGAGGACCTGCCGCCCGGCGCCTCGGTCAGCTACAGGAGCATCGACGACGTGGGCCGGCAGATGGTGGTGAAGATTCCGTTGTTGCCCGCCGGCAAGGGAGGTTCGGGCGGTGGTGACCTTTGCGGTCGAGACCTTGACGCCCCCGCCGCTGCCGCAGGACACCGCGCAGTACCAGGCGGCCGAGCCGCGAGGACCTGCAAGCTGGCGTCCACCTGCGCCGAGTCCGAAGATCGAAAGCGACGATCCCCGGGTCCGTCAACGCGATGCCGAGGCGGTCGGCGATCGCAGCGGCGCATGGGAGAAGGTCGCAGGCCATCCACCGCTGGGTCCACAAGAACATCGAGTTTGCCGGCGACATGGAAAACGTGCAAACCTGCATGACGACGCTGCAACTTCGCCGCGGCGTCTGCGCGGAAATGAACTCCTTGAACGTGGCGATGCTGCGGGCGGCGGGATTTCCGGCGCGGCTGGTCCGCATCCCCGGCCACTGCTACTACGAAGTCTACCTGCTGGACGGCCAGGGCACGGGGCACTGGCTCTCCGGCGACGCCTCGAAGGACGCCACGATCGCGCCCGGCCAGACGCCCGAGGCATGATCCTGCAGAAAGGCGACAACGTGAGCATCGTCGATCCGAACACGAAACGCCGGACGAAAGGGCGATTCCTGGCGGAGACGGTCGCCGGGCTGCCGCAATCCGCCGCCGCCAGGCTCGACTTCCAGCCCATCAGCCCGGCGATGAAGGTCACGCCGCGCACCCGGTTTCGCCGCATTGAAGAAGGCACGGAAGGCCGCCGGCGGTTACGTCGCCGAACTCCTGGGTCCAGCGGGTGCCGGAGCGGCCCAGGCCTTGCCGCCGATGCCCCGCGCCGAACATGTTCTTGTGATGCCCGGGACTGAGGAACCAGCCCTTGATGGCGCCGACGGCCGCTCGGAACCCCGGTGGATGTTCTCTGCGGAGGCCGTGGTGCCGGCCAATTGGGCGCGGTCCATCATCGTGCGCTTGCCCGGCACCGGCGATTCATGGGCGAAGAAGTTCCGCTGCTCCATGTCCTTGCTGTGGCCGCGGGCGGCCTCGCAGAGTTTCACGTCGTAGACCAGCGGCGCCAGCCCGCACATCACCCGCATCGCATTGACCGCCTCCATGCCGGCCACGATCTCCGGGTCGAGCTTCGCCGCCAACTTTTTGTTCTGGCGTAGACCTTGCGATGGGCTTCTCCGTCGGCCGTGGCCACGGCGGCGAGCAGCTTCTCGGTCTTGGACAGATAGTCGCCCAGCGGCAAGGGGGATGGCCCTTTCCACTGGGTTTGCAGGGCATGGAGCACCTCGGCAAGCTGCTGCAACTGGGCCGCGGCCTTGGCCGCCTTCTCCTCGTACGGAGCAAGCTGCGGCCCGCTGCCGGAAGACCGTCGTAAGCCGGTCCAAGGCGGGCAGGCCGGTCTTCTCCAGTTGCTCGTGCGTAAGTTGCGGGTCGCTGCGCAAGTCGGCCAGCGTCTTCCGCAGCTTGTCGATCTCCGTGTCCAGGAGGACGTGCTCGGCGGCTTGCCGATCTGCGACGCCGCCCGCTGCAATTCCTTCTCGATCACATCCTTGGCCGCGGCGATGCCGTCGGGCCCAAGGCGGCCAGCTCCTTGATCACCGTCACACGGGCTGGGAATCGGCTGCGGCGTGATAGGTCACCAGCAGTTGGCGGATCTCTTGGCGATGGTTCGCCCCGTTGGCTGCGGAGGATCGCCGCCGGGCTCGTCGCCCGCAGCCGTGGCCGCGGCAAAACCATCAACAGGATCAACAACACCGTGCCACCGACGCCGAAGCCGACAACAACCTGGATGCCTTAACCACATGCTTCTCTTCTCTCCGCTTTCCGTTGTTCCACGTCCTTTAATATTCTATTTGAGACGCGGATACTATTGCGAGGGCTCAATTTCCGGGAAAAACGACAGGGGCGTGGAGCAACGCGTCGAGCCGCGTGAGATCAACCCACGAGAATGTCCACTTTGCCGAGCGTTATAGTAAGGAATGATGGTGCCGCCTGCGTCAGTAGTTCAGCATGGGATAGTGGTCGGTTTGAGTCTTCTCGGCGTTCCAATTCTTGAAATTCACTTTACCGCGGGGCGTGACATTGTCGGGTTGTCGCCAGTAGGTGGTGCCGAAACCCGCGTCGAAACCCTCGTCCAGGACTTTTGCCGTGATACTGTCGTCGACGTTGTACTTCTTTTGAATCTGCGACCATTTTTTGCGGCACTGGTCGCCCGTGCCGAATTCATCGACGGCCTCGATGATGTCGTAGAAGAGTTGTCT
The DNA here is from genome assembly GCA_963804825.1 of uncultured Planctomycetia bacterium. Classification (GTDB taxonomy): domain Bacteria; phylum Planctomycetota; class Planctomycetia; order Pirellulales; family Thermoguttaceae; genus JBKQVT01. The sequence goes on from CAWDRV010000001.1 coordinate 285,748, forward strand.
TCGCTCCGGCTCGGTCAAGCCGAACTTCGTGTCCGCGTCGACGTTCCTCGTTGGCTTTTTTCCGGCGGACTTTTTCTCATCGCCACCCATCGAGAGCACGATGACGACCACCGCGACGACCAGGACGACGGCGGCGGCCAGGCCGCCCACGATGAACAACTCGAACGGCGGCTTTGCGGATTTCTTCCAGGTCGTTGTGCGGCTTGCCGAGCGGCTGGCCGTTCCGGTCGCCGAGCGGCTGGCCGTTCCGGTCGTGCTGCCGGGGGACCACGACGAGCCGGCCGAGGCGCCTGGCCCCCGAGGTCGGCGAGGAAATCCATGCCCGTGGATTCCGACCCGGCGGCCTGTGGGATGGGTGCGGCGGCGGCGTCGCCCTCGGCGTCGTCCAACGGGGGGGCGACGAAGGGGGCCTTGCAATGCGGGCAGACCACGTGCCGGCCCTACAATTCCGCGCGGAGAGAAATCTTGCGATCACAGTGGGGACAAGAGATGGCTTCGGCCATGAAGAAATCCAGTTGCCTGTCTTCCGTGTTTCCGTGTTCTCGTATCAAGGTGCCGGTGCGGCGCTGCCCGTTTCCTCGGGAACGACAAAATCGTGCGTGGAGTTTTCCTTAGGCAGGTCGATGTTCATGTGGACCTGGGGAAACAGCGGCTCCGGAGGCGGCGTGTGCCGCGATCCCGTGTTTTTCCGCCCGGGGCGATCCGAGCCGCGACGAAAGCCAGAGAGGCGCCGCCCGTCGGGCCGCGGCCCGGCAGCGTCTCATATGCGCCGTTGATAATGGGGGCCGAGACTGCAGGGCCGTTATTCCCCTTGGCCCCGTCGGGCTGGAAGAAGATCGTGCCGTGGGGCACCGGCGCACCACGGTAGGTCACTTTGCCAGAAAGGCTGTAGCGGGGGCGGATCTTCCTCGGGCCGCCGCATCCGACCAACAGCAGCAGCACGCCCGCCACGGGCAAGAACCTCGAGGACAAGGCGTCCCTCACTCCCGATCTTGATGCGTCTCGTCCTGCTTCGCCGCTAGAAACCCGCGTTGCTGACATCCCGGAGGCTCACCGTCCCATTTTGCAGGGATTGTTGCAGAAGCGGGTCGGCCTTTGGCGATGCCGGGTTGCGCGAGCACAGGTACTCGAACACCAGCGGGTTGATGTTGTAATTGATCGGCCGCACGGAACCGTCGCACATGGCTAAATTGCTGCCGCCGGAGTGCGCGGAGCCGAAAGCGTAGTTGGTCTGCTCATCATAGGCTGAGCCCAGGCCGTTCCCTTGTTCCTGCTCCGTCGCATTGTGGTAGTCGGGAATGGGCGGGACCATGCCCCAGCGGGTGGTGTCACAGTCCCAACCGGCTATCCAGCCGTCGTCATCGTCTTGAAATTGCATTCCAACCTTTTCGGCGTTGACGCACTTCTCACCCAGGAGCACGGTGGATGCGGTGCCCTTGGTGATTGCGGCCAGCGTAATCACAGGATAATTCGCGTTGCTACCATTCTTAGAGTATGAAGTGTAGGGTGAGCGGTTGATGCCGATCGGCGCATCCTCGCCGCTGTTCGCGAAGTACCAGCCGTAATTACTCTTAGCGGTCCCCCCGTTGGAAGCATAGTCGGACATTGCGACCATTTAGCCAGCCCCCTTTTGTGTCGTAGATAAGCCATGGGTTGTGGCGGGAAGGGCACGCGTAGAACTCCACCGGGGGTCCCCCGCCGTTTGACGTTATTGTCTGCCGTTGGGTTACCGGGCGTAGGCATAAATTGCCAGACGGGAGTCAGACCGAGGTAGGGCAAGATCTGGTACATCCAACCAGCGTCCTGATCGTTGCCCACGTACGTGTTGTTGGCGTTATCAAAGCTTGGTGAGTCCGAGCAATTGCCTCCACCCGGAAGGCAGCCTAAGGCCTCGATGTGGTGCTGCGAGGCCAAAGACATCTGCTTGAGATTGTTCATGCACTGCGCCCGACGGACCGACTCCCGGGCAGCCGTGATCGCAGGCAACAACATCCCGGCGATGATGCCGATGATCGTGATCACCACCAGCAACTCGACCAGGGTGAAACCGGAAAAACCAGTTGCAACTCTCTCGGGACCTGATCGGACTAGCCTTGAGTCTCTCGATCCTATTTCCTCCCGCGTTCCTGGCCCCTCCGTCCCCTTGCCGGACGGCCAACCCCACACTATCAAGTATATCGGGCCACGGCGTCCGCTGCAGAGAACCGTAAACCGTTCTCAGCCCTCCGCCGCCGCATCAAGGGCACCCGGGTCCATTTTTCGGCGAAAATGCGTTTTCCACGGAAAAACCGCAGGCCGAAAACATGGACCTGCCCCCCCTCCCGACCCTGCCCCTAACGCGGGCTCCGCCCGCAACCCAAGGGATTGGGGATTAGGGATTAGGGATTAGCAAGCCAGATTTTGCGATTAACCTTGTGTGGCACTTGAACTTCCGAGTACAGATAAACATGTACGCAAAGGTGCGGCACAAGTCTCGACCTAAGGTTCTAATCACTGGCTTCTAAGCTCTAAGTTCCAAGCTCTAAGCTTTTGTCTCCCCGGGATGCTTCGATCCGACAATCGCCACCGTCAGCAGAGTCGCCTCCAAAAGGTGCGATTGTTGTCTTCCAAAATTTCCCTGCTGCCGGCCGGCCGTGCCTTGGCTGCGAGATTCTTCCCCGCAGGCATTTCCACCGCCGTGGCGGGCATTTCCCCGAAAATGACGCGGAAATCCCGCAAGTCTCACCCCCCGCCGGTCGAATGGACCCGTGGCTGCCGTTGGGCGCACGCGGGCCGAGACAAGCTACGGCCGCCGCGGCCCACCCGCGAGTCCCGGGAGACCGACTCTCCCTTTGGCCAACTGCCGCGTGTGCCACGAACCGAAAGACACCAGGGAGCCAAGATTACAGACGTAATTCGAAATTTGCCACGAATCCAAGAAGAGGATCTCTATCATGCGATGGATTTGTTGCGTCGCGGCGCCGGCAGGCGCTTCTGTTCTCGCCGGCCCCGCCGCCGCCTACCAGCCGGTCCCCTCGCCCCCAATCTTGTATGAGTATCAGGTCATCCCGTCCTATCGTGGACAGGCGTGCACGATGCCTCCCACGTTCACCCCCGGGCCGATCTGCTGCGAACCCGCCTGCCCTTGTTGCCTCCATGTCTGGGACAACTATTGCCAGCGCAAGCAATACGGCTGTCGTATCCGCTGCGGGGGCGGGGGGTCCAGGCGTACGGCAACTACCGGCCGGGAAATCCGGCTGCGGCTGCCCGTAGACCGGAAAAAAATTTAAAAAAAAAAAAAAAAAAAAAAAAAAAAAAAAAAAAAAAAAAAAAAAAAAAAAAAAAAAAAAAAAAAAAAAAAAAAAAATTTAAAAGGAAATGCAAAATCGGCTCCAGGCGGAGAACCGCTGTTGCCGATATAAGCAGACATAGACCTGCCGGGAGGGCGGGACACTCGATGTCCCGTTTCAGGATCAAGATCACGGTACGCCGACGGATCGGTGTACCTTGATCTTTTCCCTGTGGCGCATCGCGGCCCTCCCGTCCTCCTTTCCCCTTGCCCCCTGGCGCACAGCCAGGCAATTCGGGGGCCGCGCGGGTACGGGCTCCGGCAAGAGGCCGCGGGCACCACCCTCCTCCTGTTTCCAAGGCGGCCGGCGATTCACTCGCCGGCCGGAACTAACCTGTGTCCTGAGCAGGTCGAAGAAGGGCCGGCGGAGCCAGTGCGACCCCGCGATCAGCTCTTCGTCCGTGGCGGCTTTCTGGGCACCTCCGTGCCCTTGTGCGTGGGACATCGATCGCGTCGCCGTTGCCGAGACGCCGGTTCCCGGGTCGCCCACTGGCGGACGCCATGCGGCGGAGCCACTCCCACGCAGCGATGAAATTTCCCGGCGCTTGCGGTGCCGCTCCGGCGCCGATCCGCTCGTACGGCGGCGTTCTTGCGGAGTGCGGTGGCGTGCGGCGGCGCGGCCGGCAAAAACGGCAAATCGGCAGCCGCTGGATTTCCGTTTACAACCCTCTCGTCTTGTCCGCTCTGTGCGGGTTTTTTGCTTTGCAAGACGGGCTTTTTCCGGTTGTGTCGAAAAGCCGCGCCGTGGTCGAAACAGGGCATTTTTTGGTGGCGACGGTGGCGCCGATTGCTCGGGGGAGGGGAAAAACGAAATGGGCCGCGCAGGCATAGATTCGCCGAATCTCCAGCCGCCGCCGGGACGATCCGTTTCTACGAGCGATAGGGAATGGGCACATGAATTTGGAAAGGAGTCTCGTATGAAACGGTTCCGTGTTTCCGTCTTTGTGCTTCTGGCGGCTTGCACGGCCACGCCGGCCTGGGCCCAGTACGGCTTGTACGGCGCCCCCGACATGCTGCAATTGCAGCCGGCACAACCGTCCGCCGTTGCCGGCGGCGCCACGGTGGCGCCGATGGCCTATCAAAGCGAGCCGGTCCGCCGCGGCCGCCAACAATACCTACACCCTGGTCCCGGCCGATCCTTCGCAGCCGATGGCCATGGCTGGCCCGCCCCGCCGGGCACGCCGCCCGCTGCCGCCGCGCCGCGACCGAACCCGACGCCGCCGCTGGCCACCGCCGGCGTACAATCCCGCGCCCGGTCGGCCCCAGCGGCGCCAGATGCCGGTGCTTGCCGAGCTATACGCCCAGCTACCTGGGCTCTGCGGCGCCGGCTGCGGCGGCGACACTCGCCTTGCGGAATGTCGGGCTGCGGCTGGGACGGTTGGAACTCCTGCAACGGCTGCCCGTGGTACGCCTCGGTGCTGGGGCTGGCCATGACCCGCGACAAGGCCAATAAGCTCTGGACCAGCTACGAGCAGGCAACGAGGCCACCAGATCATGAACACCCAAGACGCCAGCGCCGGTTGGGCGGGCGGCGGCGAAATCACCTTCGGCCGCTACTTCTGCTGCAACCAATGGTCCGTCGAAGCCACCTACTGGACGCTGGCCGAACTGACCGGCTGCGCCGCGATAGAGCACGATCCCGGCGGCGCTCCACGCCCTTGACCGCCGGCTACGTGCTCTTCGACGGCGCAGGCGCCAACGGCTGGTTCGATAATGCCATCTGCCAGACGCTCCAGCGGCACCGACGAGGTCCAAGACCTCGAGTTGAACTTCGTCCGTCACCATCTGCTCTGCGAGTGCGGCTGCCCGTTGTGCGTCGATCTTCCGCCGGCATCCGCTTCTTCCGCTTCCGCGACGACCTCGACTGGGGGGCGGAATCGGATACGTAGGCCGACTACTACGGAACCTGGGCCTATTTCCGCGATCAGACGGAAAACAACCTCGTCGGCTGGCAAATCGGCAATGAACGTCAAGTACTACGTCTGCAAGCGGCTCTGCTTGTTCTTCAAGCCGACGCGTCGGCCTCTACGACAACTACATCACCAACCAGTTCAACGCCGACATGACCGATCCAGCGGGAACCACTACGTCGGCGACAAACGCCAGCTATGTCATGACCTACCCGGTGCACTCGCACTGCAACGAATTCTCGCTGCTGACGCAGATCGACGCCGGCCTGGAGTGGCAGTTTACGCAGTGCCTCAGTGCGCGGATCGGCTATCGCGTGCTGGCGGCCACGGGCATCGGCCTGGCCGACAACCAGATCCCGCCCTACCTCAACGACATCCCGTCGATCGCGGACAGCAACCGCAACGGCGAGTTGCTCATGCATGGCGGCTTTGCCGGCCTGACTTACTGCTTCTAAGCTTTGTATGACTCCCTTCCCCTCTCCCCTCTCCCGTTTGTGGGAGAGGGGCCGGGGGTGAGGGGTGCTGAACGGCCGAGTAAATGAAAGACGGACGAAAACGGGGGCAGTCGTGCTGCGGCGCGGCTGCCCCTGTTGTTTTGATGGACGCTCGGTGGCGTCCCGTCGCGCGAACGGGTGGCACAGAAGGTCAGCCCGTTTCGTCAGCGCGAGAAGACCGTGAAGAAGCGAAACACGTCCGGGCCTGTCGAACTTGTTGGCTCTGCATTGTCCGCGGCACAACGCTCCGTCTTGAGCCGCGGTCCTGGCGGAAAATACTGGATGTCGTCATCAAGGTAGTAAGGTGACGGCAGCGTTTGCGCGCCGACGTTCGATTCCCGCTGCCCCTTGATGAGGGCGGCAAGAGAGGCAATCAAAGGACTTTCCAAGGGCTGGGCCGCGTTGGAGCAATCCCTTTCAAGTTTCGTCACTCGTGCTTCCAATTTTGCCAGCGTGTCCGATGCCTGCTCGGACTGCGCTGTGGCGGCTTCGCGACCATATTTCTGGGCGGCCGAAAGTCCAGCCCAGGGTTGCAGCAAGCAATGCTACCCCAACGAGCCGAGCGATTGCGTAGTAGGAAGAGATGGTCAAGGTATTTCCTCCATGAAGACTTGAGCCTTTTCGTACGCGCGCAGACGGTGTTCTAACCGTCGACCGTGTCCGCCGGGACGGAATCAAAATGGACTCCGCTCCCGTGGCCTACGAGAATCCTTTCACCGCGTCGCATGGTACTGCACACAGGTCGGGGGAATCAAGATGGATTCGTCCCCATCCAGGAGCAATTTCGGGCGCGTAGCGGTGATAGATTTGCCGCAGCCATGGTAGGCCCCGCGTCCCACGCCCATCTCCCCCAAGCTGGGCGGCGGCGCCGCAGACTCAGCCGGTCGTTTGCTTGCCGGCGCAGATGGCCTGAAAATCGGGATCGGCTCGCAAGATCGAAATCGGCTTCGCCGTCGATAAGTCGGCGTAGGAGGCGTCCGTCGCCAGGCCGCTCCAGATACCCCAGCGCCTGCCGTTTCCCCCCGGCCAGCGTCCAATAGCAGGCGAGGTTGTAATGGATCAGGGGCTCCTCGGGATCGGCCGCCGGGGCGGCCTCCAGGGCGTCGATGGCCAGGTCGAGGCGTCCGGAGCGTTGTGGCACCAGCCCACGGCGAGCCAGGCGTGGACGTTCTCCGGTTCGGCCTTGGTGACGCGGCCCAAGGCGGCCAGGGCCTCGCCGTAGCGTCCCAAACCCCGCAGGGCCTCGCCCTGGAGATAGAACGCGTGCAGATCGGCGTCGCCGTCGTCGCTGTCGCCCAGCCGGTTGAGCACGTCCAAGGCCTGCTGCGACATGCCCAACTCCAGGTACCCTTCGGCCTGGTGCTGGAGTTTCATGCGGCGGATTCGGTTTCGGGACATCCCCACGTTTTTACCCATCTCCGGAGGTGAAGCCAAGGCTGGGCAGACCACTACCCCCCTTTATTCTAACCGCGCAAGACGGCAAACCCAAATAGCAATGGCCAAGTCGCGTCGCAACTGGCAATTTGCCAAGTGCTAAGGGAAAATCCGCGGGCCGGACTTTCCTGGAACCGTTCACGGGGGACCGTCCCGATTTTCCCGTCAGGGCAATTTTTTCTTTTCTTTGCACGGATTGCCGCGGCCGCCGCCACTAATACTTATAGCCGTGGAACACTGCAAAACCACCTGCAAGGGGTCGAATCATGCGACTGACGCTGCGGACCATGCTGGCCTACCTCGACGGCATTCTGGAGCCGGATGACGCCCAGGACATCGGCAAGAAAATCGAAGATAGTCAATACGCCACCGGTCTTCTCCATCGCATCCGCGACGTGATGCGGCGGCTGCGGCTGGCGGCCCCCAGCATTTCCGAGCGGGGGCCCGGCCTGGATGCCAACACCGTGGCGGAATACCTCGACAATACCCTGCCTCCCGATCGGGTGCCCGATTTCGAAAAGGTCTGCCTGGAGTCGGACATCCATCTGGCCGAGGTCGCTTCCTGCCACCAGGTCTTGGCTGCGGTCTTAGGCGAGCCGGTGGAAATCGATCCCGAAAGCCGCCAGCGGATGTATCAACTCCCGCAAGTGGCCGCCCAGGCCGCCGCCAGCCGCGATGAGAGTCCGGCGGGGGCCTCCGGCGATGGGCTTCCGGCGATGCGGCCTTGCACAAGGCCCGGCCCAGGCCGATGGTGCCCGAGTATCTTCGCGAGCCTCCGAAGAGGCGGAGCCTGCTGGTCACGGCCGTCCTGCTCCTGCTGGCCGGCAGCCTCGCCGGGGCCGTGTTGTGGCCTTGGGCCTCCTGAAGCCCCTGGGCAACCTGGTGCGAACCGGCCGTTGGAACGCCGAGGTGGCGGCCGGTCTACATCGCCCAAGACAAACCAAGGTCCAGGAACGGCCGCTCCGGCAACCGGCAAGGGCGAGTCCAAGACGCCTTCGCCGCCGGCAACGCCCGGGCCAGAAATCACCGCCGTCGCCGACGACAACCGAGAAGGCGACCAGCGTGGCCGCACCGGGCGCGAAGGGCGGTCCTGCCCCTGCCCGGGGCGCCAAGGCCGACCAGATCCGCCGCTCCCGGCAAGGAAGGTGTCCCCGGCAAGGAAGCTCCCCCGGCCCCGTTGCCCGGCGGAATCGCCAAGAGCGATCGCCAATGCCGGGCCCGGCCGTTCCGCCGCGCCCGGGCCGGGAATCAAGCCGGCCGGCCCCGCCGCCAAGCCCGAAAAGCCGGTCCCCGAGCCCGCCTTCGCGGAACGCATCGGGCACTTTAGCTCCGAGGACCAGATTCTGTTGCAGTACGATGCCAAGACCCACGATTGGCAGCGGGTGTCGGCCGCCGAGCCCCTGTTGACCGGCCAACGCTTGTTGGCCATGCCGGACTATCGCGACGAGATCACGTTGGATGCGGGCATCACCGTGAAGATGGTCGGCGGCACGCAGGTCCAACTGTTGCCCGGCAACCCGCCGCCCTTCCCGGCCTGGAGGTCGCCTTCGGGCGATTGGTGTTGCAGCCGGTGGCCCAGGGGGGCCGGCAACTGCGGTTGACCGTCGGCGGCCGCAGCGGCGTGCTGACCTTGGTCGATCCGGAGAGCATCGTCGCTCTGGAAGTTGCCCTCTATCATGCCCCGGGGACCAATCCGGAGACCGAGGCTCCCCACGTCGTGGTCGATCTGTACGTCGCCCACAGGGGGGCCCGCTGGCAGGAAAAGGGCGACAGCGGAGCCGATCCGCCTCATGGCGCCGGCCCGCTTGCCCCTGGACGCCCGGCGCCGCCGGAGGCGCAGCCGATCGAGAACAAGAACCTGCCCAAGTGGCTCGAGCAGGAACCGCTGAACGACTTGGAGCAGCGGGGGCGGTCCGCCTTGGCGCAGTCGCTTCAGGTCGGACGGTCGGCCGATATGGGGCTGAAGGAGCTGGCCGATCATCGGAGGTCGGAAGTCGCCCGCTTGGCGCGCCGCTGCCTCGGCTACCTCAACGACTTCGATCCCGCGGTCGCGGCCCTCAACGACCCCGACCAGAAGGCAATACTGGTGGGAGAGCAGTGGCGGGACTCCGTCGAGCAGCTACATCGAGCAACTCCGCGCGGCCATCGCCCGGGGACCGGAGACCGCCGCCGCCGTCCGCCAAGCCATGGAAAAGAAGTTCGGCCCGGAGGACGGCGCCGTCCTGTATCGCATGCTCTGGGGCTACACGAACCAGGACCTGGAAGGCGGCGCCGACGCCAAGCTCGTGCAGTTGCTGGATCACGAAAAGCTCGCCTTTCGCGTCCTCGGTTACTGGAACTTGCACGACATCACCGGGCTGAAACTCTACTATCAGCCGGAGCAAACGGCAGCCAAGCGCCGACGCTGGGTCACCGCGTGGAAGCAACGCCGCGAGGCGGGGAAGATCCGCATCGAAAGCGCCGAAGAGAAGCCGCATGCCGGCAGGGAGAGTCCGCCCCCGCTGCCATCGGCGCTCCGCCCGCGCCGCAGCCGCCGCCGCCGCGACCGCCACCGCCGCCGGCCATCGCAGCCGTGAGTTGCCGCCGGAGCCGCTGGCTGGCGACGTGCGTCTCAGGCGGCTTCCGCGGTCGTGCCGGCGTCGGGCAACGAACGCTTGTACTGCAGGGCTTCGAGCAGTTCCGTCAGCGTGAGCGTCTTGCTGTCCAGCTCCAGCGGGATTTCCATGCCCGGGTCGCAAACCAGATCCACCGTGCCGTCCTCGCCGATCAGGTTGTCGAACTCGCGGAGCAGGCCGTCTTGGACCGCTTGCCGCACCAAGTGACCGCGGCTGGCCGGGACCTCGCCGGCCCGATCACCCAGGCTGTCGGCGGCCCGCTTGGCCAGCGCAGGCAGATACTCGCTGGGGATTTCGATGAGCTTTGGGACATAGACTTTGACTTGCATGGCTTCTGGCTCCTCTGACAGGACACCGACGGCCCATATACCCCAGGGATGGGATTGGCTGCGGGAAGCGGGCTCAAGGGTGCATGTAGGACGTATCGGCAGGCCGCTTGAGAGGGTTGCACCGATTTTTCGGAATTTCCGGCGCGGCAACCGATTGACGATCGCCTCCCCCATCGGAGAGGGCGGCACTCCTCAGCAAAGGGGATATGGCGCGCAATGCCTACGGCCGATCGACCCGCATGAATGTGCGGTACTGCTTGTCCAGCTCGGCATAGCTGCTGCCGGTCAATTTGGACAGCGTGTCCGCGGTCGTCCTGGCCGTTGTAGACGTCGCTGAGATAGGCCACCAGGGCGTCGCGATAACGGCCCCCCTCGTAGAAGATCAGGAAATTGGTCATCCCGGCCGCCTGGCTGTAGAGGCTCTTGATCTTCGGGTCCCGCTGCAACCGATCCTCGCCGTAGCCGACCAATTCGGCAAAGGGGACGTAGAAGTCGTTCTTCTGCAAGTGGTAGCGGGCGGCGTTCACCCGCACGTCGTCCAGGCCGCCGAGCACGAAATAGCCGTCCTGCTGGTGGAGCGATTCCATGAACATGGCGATCCCTTCGATGACCCAGAAGTTGGCCTTGTTGCCGGGCCTTCGGCGAAACCCGCCCGACTGGTAGAAGAGTTGGTGCGTGGCCTCGTGATAGACGGTCCGCGCGTCGCTCGCATCGCCGGCGAAGAAATACGCCGTCCGCTTCTTGGCCACGTACACGCCCAGCGACATTTCGAGCTTGGGCATCGCCGCCCCAGCGACCGGTTGTAGTCGTCGCGGTCGCGGAAGTAGACGACGTTGAAGCGGTGCGGTTCGGGGCCGCGGGCGCTTGCCCCGCGGCGTGGCCGCTGAACAGGCCGGCCACGTAGGCCTCGTTGGCATAGTAGCGGATGAAAATCTGCTGCCAGATGCGGTAGAGGTTCTCCAGTTTCACGCCCAGGCCAACGGCCGCCTCCATGCTGTGATCGGTGCGGATCGTGTAATGCTCGGTCTCGATCTCCCAGCCGCTGCGGATGTCGCGGTGCCGCCGGGCGTCTTCTTCCGCGCTGATCCAGCGGCCGCCCAGGAAGCGCTGCCCCTGTTGGTAGCGGGCCAACTGCGACTCGGGCAGCCAGCCGAACTTCTCGTCCCACACCTGCCCGGCCTGCAGCTTCTCGATCTCGTACGCCGTGTGCCAGTCGCCCTGGTATTTCTGATAGCCGAGCAGCCGCCGCGCCGCCTCGTGGTCCGGATCGTCGCCGATCGCTTTCAGGACCAGCGTGTAGGCCAACGAAGCCTGGTGGCGGCGAATCGCCCGCTGGGCCATGTCATAAAGGGCGGCCGCCTGATCGTGCCGCAGCTTGCGGAGTTGCTCCATTCCATTGGACCACCTTGGCCGGGGCGCCCGCGGGCAATTTCGGCGGCCCGACCTGCCGCGGCAAGATCGGCACGTAAAGCTTGTACGGATCGTGCGGGCCCAAGGCGGCGCGGGTCTTCTTCGCCTCGGCCGCCAATCCCTCCTGCTCGCACCAGGCGGCCAGCTTCTCCAGGTCGCGGGCGTACTTGGTCCGCAACTCCTTCGCTTCCCGAGAGAGGTTTTCAGTTCCCGTCCCCGCCGCCAGCGTCGACGGCCCCGTCAGCCTCATCAGCAGGCCGGCAGCCAAGAAAACCACGACCGTCCGTGCAATGTTTCGTGGCACCCTGGGACCGGCGTCGTGTTTCATGGTTGCAGCAACGTCTTCATGCGTGCCATCGCTGTGTCAGAGGTTCTCCTGCTTCAATTTAGTGTACCACACGGGCCAACCGGGCGGAAATTCGACCGCCGGCGGCTCGCTTCGTTTCCTCCCCCCTCCGCCTTCCGCCTTCCAATCCGGAGGCTAACGCCTCCGGCTCAATTCCGCCCTCCCTACGCCCGTTCTTCCTTGTCGAACGCGGCGTCGAAGGCGACGCGGCTGGGCTCGAAGTCGAGCTTGCGGACGAACTCCAGGGCCTCCTTCGCGCCGTGCTCGCGATCCATGCCGCTGTCTTCCCATTCGACCGACAACGGGCCGTGATAGCCGGCCGCGTTCAGGGCGCGGACGATCTCCTCGAAATTGATGCCGCCCCGGCCCAAGGAGCGGAAGTCCCAGCCGCGGCGCGGATCGCCGAAGTTCAGGTGGCTCGCCAAGATGCCGCTCCGCCCGTTGAGCGTCACGATGGCGTCCTTCATGTGAACGTGGAAAATCCGGTCCGGGAAGGCGCGGATGAATTCCACCGGATCGACGCCCTGCCAGAGCAGATGGCTCGGATCGAAGTTGAAGCCGAACTCCTCGCGGCCGTCCAGGGCATCGATCGCCCGCCGCGCCGTCACCAGGTCGAAGGCGATCTCGGTCGGGTGGACTTCCAACGCGAACTTCACGCCGCACTCGCCAAACACGTCCAGAATCGGATTCCAACGCTCGGCCAGCAGCTTGAAGCCGTCGTCGATCATCGCCGGCGGCACCGGCGGGAAAGAATAGAACAAGTGCCAGATGCTCGAACCGGTGAAGCCGTTGACCACGCTCACCCCGAACTTCTGCGCCGCACGCGCCGTGTTCTTCATCTCCTCGGCGGCCCGCGCGTTCACGCCCGCCGGATCGCCGTCGCCCCAAACCGCCGGCGGAAGGATCGCCTGGTGCCGGGCGTCGATCCGATCCAACACCGCTTGGCCCACCAGGTGGGCGCTGACGGCAAACGCGCTCATGCCGTGCCGTTCCAGCAATGCGTGCTTCTTGCTGCAATAGTCCGCCTCGGCCAGGGCCTTGTCAACCTCGAAATGATCGCCCCAACAGGCCAATTCCAGGCCGTCGTAGCCGAACTCGCTGCACTTGCGCGCTAACTCTTCCAGGGGCAAATCGGCCCATTGGCCGGTGCATAACGTGACGGGTCGTGCCATGTCATTCTCCTCTTGCGGTAATGGTCCAGTGAAAGGATGAAGGAGGAAGGAGCAAGGAGGTGGCGCAGACCGGCCCGGTCCACCTTCATCCTCGACCCTTCATCCTTTATCCTTTATCCTTCGTCCTTCCTTCTCATCCCTCGGTCGCGTACCGCTCCGCGTACTCCAACGCCCAAAGGTCGATCATCTCGTCCAGCGCGGTCGCGGAGACTTCGCCGAGCCGCTGATAGTGGGTGCGGCGAAACAACTCCCGATTGCACACCGTCGCCTTGGCGGCCAGTTCCAGAACGAAAAAAGCGGAGATCGGACGGACCACCATCTCCAGGCGGCTAAAACAACTGCTGCGCTGGCCGGCCTGGATGCGGAGGTCGTCGCGGCTGATCGCCGCGCCCCAGCCGCGGTCATCCACGATCGTCTCAAAGCGGAAGCCGGGGAACCGATCCGCCAATTGCTTCAGGCAACGCTCGATCCGCTCGGATAGTCCGAGGCGATACTGGGAGTGCAGCCGCTGGAGTTCCTTTTCCGTCAGGGCTTGCTCGGCCTCGGCGCGTGCTCGGGCCGTGCCCGCTACGTGGCCCCGCTGGATCGCCTTTTCCAGTCGTTCTTGAAAATCCATGGCCGGAAGTCACTCGCGGATCTGCTGGTTTTCACCTTCCGCGACTTGCGGCGTTTCGGTGGCGATCGGTTCCGATGGACTTGCGACCGGGTCGGCCGTGGCCGGCGATTCCACTTGCGGCGCCGGCGTCAGATCGACGGCCGACGGAGAATCGACCGCCCTGGCCGCCGCCACGGCGACCGGAGCCGCTGCCGCTCGGGATGCGCCTTTTGCCCCGCGACCGGCTTCTTGTCGCCTGGGACGTGCTTCTCTTCGAAGAATTGCATCAGGTCGCCGAAGGTCCGCATCGGTTCCTTGCCGGCCTTCATGGCCTCGGTGATCGGCACCAGGGGCTTCGGCCGCGGACGGGGCTGCGGCCTGCCCTGCGGTCGCGCCGGCGGACGCGATCCGTGCGACGGCGACCGCGACGACGACCGCGACGGACCGCCGGATCGCTGTGGTGGCGGTCCTTGTTGCCCTTGCTGCCCTTGCTCACCTTGCGGCCCGGCGGGACGTTGTCCCTCGGGCTGCCGGCGACCGCGGCGTCTCTCCCGCCGCCCGGCGTCGTGCGGCGACGCTGGCTCGCCGTCGGTCGCCGGCGGACCGCCGCGTGGAGGCCGCGGCCGATGGCTCCCCGGCGGAACCATCGTCAGCGACACCCGCCGCCGCTCCTTGTCAACCAACAGCACCCACACCTTGACAATGTCGCCCACGGCGACGGCCTCGTGCGGGTCGCGGATGTAGCGGTCGGCCAAGTGGCTGACGTGGACCAGCCCGCTGTCGTGCATGCCGATGTCGACGAAGCAGCCGAAATCGACCACGTTGAGCACTGTGCCGGTCAATTCCATGCCGGGCGAGAGGTCCTCCAGCTTCAGGACGCCTTGTTTAAAGACCGGGGCGGGCAGGTCCTCGCGCGGATCGCGTCCCGGACGGACCAACTGGGCCAGGATGTCCTTCAGCGTCAGCGTGCCGACCTCGAGTTCCTTGGCCATCGCGTCGAGGTCCACGGCGGTGATCTTTTGGGCCAGTGCGGCGGCAGCGGCGTCCTTTTCCGTCAGCGCGGCGGCAGCGGCGTCCTTTTCGGCCAGCGCGGCCGACGCGGCGTCCAACCGCTCCATGACTCGGGACGCCACGGCATAGCTTTCCGGGTGGATCCAGGTGGCGTCCAACGGGTTTTCGCCGCCGCTGATCTTCAAGAACCCCGCCGCCTGGACGAAGGTCGCTTCGCCGAAACCGGGGACCTCGCGGAACTGCTGGCGATTGCGGAAGGGACCGTGCTGGCAGCGGAATTCGTACATCCGCCGCGCGGTCAATTGGTTCAAGCCCGAAACGTAACGCAGCAGGGCCGGGCTGGCCGTGTTCACGTCCACGCCCACGTAGTTGACGCACGACTCGACCACTTCGTCCAGCGACGTTCTGAAGATGCTTGGCCTTGACGTCGTGCTGATACAAGCCGACGCCGATGTTCGCCGGGTCGATTTTGACCAGCTCGCTCAAGGGGTCCTGCAAGCGGCGGCCGATCGAAATGGCGCCGCGGAGCGTGGCGTCGTAGCTGGGGAATTCCTCGCGGCCCAACTGGCTGGTCGAATAGACGCTGGCCCCGGCCTCGTTGACGATCACGAAGGCGGCGCCCTGCTCCTTGAGCTCGTTGGCGACCAATTCGCCGAAGAAGTCCTCGCTCTGGCGGCAGGCGGTGCCGTTGCCGATGGCGATCACCGACAGCTCGAAACGGCGCATCAGGTCGAGCACCTTGCTGCGGGCCTCCCCGCGCCGCTCCGGCTTGCCGATCAGGTAGATCACGTCTTGCGCCAGCATGTTGCCGAACTGGTCCAAGGCCGCCAGCTTGCAGCCGCTCTTGAAGCCCGGATCGACGGCCAGCACGCGGCGGCCGCGCACCGGCGGCTGCAAGAGCAGGTTGCGGAGGTTCTTGGCGAACACGCCCACCGCATGAAGCTCGGCATGATCGGTCAACTCGCGGCGGACTTCCCGCTCCAAGCCCGGCAGAATCAGGCGGCTCAGCGAATCGCGGGCGCAGCCGCGGAGATAGTCGGCGTGGGGATGGCCCGGCGGGACGAGCAACTCGTCCAGGGCGGCCTCCATCGCCTCCAGGTCGGCCTCGATCTTCACCCGGAGCACTTTCGCCCGCTCGGCGCGATTGATGGCCAGCACGCGATGCGGCGGAATCTTGCGAAGCTCCTCGCTGTAGCTGAAGTAGTCGCGGAACGCCTTGGTCCGCTGCTCCTCCAGCCGCTTCTTCTTCAGTTCTTTCTTGTTCAACCTGGTTGCAGCGCCGTTCCCCTTGGCGCGTTTCGGTTGCGCCGCGGCCACCGGTGCAACCGGCGCGTCGGCAACCGGCGCATCCGCATCGGCAACCAACTCGACTGGCGATTCCGGCGCCGCCGCAACCGATTCGACCGATGTCTCGACAACAGGCTCGACCGGCGCATCGACAACCGGCGCAATGGGCGTTTCGGCAACAGGCTCGACCATGGTTTCCGCGATCGGCTCACTCGGCGCATCGGCCACCGGCTGTGGAGAAGATTCCGCGGGCGGTTCGACCGCCGCGGTCGCCGGCCCTTCCATTTCGCGCGGCTCGGCGGCCTCCGCCGGCTGTGAAGGAAGCGGCCGTGCGGCTTCCGGGCTTGGGCGTTGGCCTGTCGTTTCGCTCGACTCGCCGCCGATCCGCGTGGTCACGATCTTGCCGGTGCGCTGAAGGATGGCGCGCAGCCGCTGCCGCAAGTCGGCCCGCTCGCTGAACTGCTCCGCCAGGATATGGCCCGCCCCCAACAGGGCATCGGCTCCCGTGGGGACCTGGCGATCGGGGTTGGCGAAGTCGCGAGCCCGCGCGTCGAGGTCGGCGCACGCCGGCAACGCCGCGAGGATCTCCTGGGCCAGTTCTTCCAAGCCTCGCGCGCGGGCCAGCGTGGCCAGCGTCTGCTTCTTCGGCTTGTAGGGCAGATAGAGGTCTTCCAGCCGCTTGGTGGTCGTGGCCGTCTGGATCTGCTGCGCCAGTTTGTCGGTCAGTTTGCCTTGACTCTCGATGGAGCGGAGGATCGTCTGTTTGCGTTCCACCAGCAGACGCATCTTGCTGAGCCGCGAATGGATCTCGCGGATCTGCTCTTCATCCATCCCCCCCGTTTGGTCCTTGCGATAGCGCGTAATGAAAGGAACCGTATTCCCCTCATCCAAGAGCTCGACCACCGACTGAATCTGGTGGAGGCTCACGTCTAGCCCACGGGCGATGTGCCGTAAATCAATGGTTACCGTGCTGGCCATAACAATTGGGTGGGCCCAAAGGTGGGGGAAAATGCGAGACCGGCTCGCTCGGTATCGCCGCGCCAAAGCGGCTAGCGGGCAAAAACGCCATTCTCCCTCAAATAGATCAAACCCGCAATATACCTATTGCCGATACAAGGGACGCCGTTGTGCACAGCGTAGCGGGCTATGCTGCGCCGGCCGCTCAAGAATCCGTAATTAGAGGGGGCTATTCGTACTCCCAATGGCTGACAAGGAAGTCACAAGCTAGGAAGGAATCTTGGCCATGAGCCCCAATCACCTCCGCGTCTATTACGGTCCTCAGGAAGAGCAGACCAATCTCAATGTCTCGGAAAGCCAGGCAAATCAGGAAGCCGTCACGGTCCCGCTGATGGACGTGTTGCCGCTCTTGGCCGATGCGGTCCAGTCGGAACGCACCTGGCTGCGAGACTTCGCCGACGACGAAGTAACCATTTCGATTGATCTTTACGAAGTTCTCCTAGCTTACCAGCATTACCGTCGTCCATCGGCGTGAGTGGTCGTGGGCGTCGGTTCTGAATCTGGGTTCTGAATCTGAATAGGTATGTCGTTTATCAGCCCGGTCCGCAAGGCGCCGGGCTGTTTTTATTGCCCAGAGTCTATGCGAGGAACTTGATTGCTGGCAAGTGGCCTGGGCGTGGAGGAGGTTCTCGACCACGGGACTGGCTTTGCAGATTACGCATTCCCAGTTATAAAGTTGGCATCCGCACTTCACGCTCATGGTTAAGAAGATGCCAACGCGACGGACTTCTCAGGACGACGAGACAAAGGGCGGGGGCATTCTCAAGGCCCTTTCGATAATCCTAAAACGTTGCGAGGAAGCCGGGATACGGCTGGCATACCCCGGAGAAGGGGGTGAGCGTGCTTTTCGCGGCTGGCTGGTCAGTGACTTTCTGGTTCAGTTGTTCGGATGGCCACCGGAGCGGGTCGTGCTGGGTGAGCGGTTCGACATTCTCCTGCAGGATGCCGATGGATTTCCCATCGCGACGATTGAAACGAAGACCCCTTACCACAAAGCGACCAGAAAAGACCGTGAGGACTTCGAGGCCCGACTTTCGGGGTTTGGAACGTTGCGTCACGCTTACTTCACAAACGGGAATGAATGGGAGCGGTTGGATATCTTTTCTCCTACCGGTGCATTGGAAATCCGGGATCGTTTTTCCTTCAACCTCGAAAAGGGTGACGCCGAGGAAGCGGAGGCATTTTTCACACCGCTTGAGAGCCACCGTTATTTTCGCGCCGGGCCAAGATCGGCACGACATGCGGTCAATAAGCAGAACCCGCACATTCTCCAAGCCCTGGCGGCTGATCTCGACCAAACGATTGGCGAGTTCGCCGCGATCTTTGAGCAAATCTTCCGTGGATTTCGTGGCGGCAAAGCAGGCCAAGATGCGCAGCGAATTGCGATGAACTTGTTCGAACTCTGGTGCGAAAAGTCGCTGATCTTGTCCCCACGCCGGGCCTCGGAATCGCTGTCGCAACAATTCGCGGAAGGGAAAGTGGAAACTGGCAGGATTGGCCGAGCGATCGAGACGCTTGGGTTCAGCGGCGCGACAGCTTCCACGGTTGCCGACGCAGTGGCCCTCCTTCCGGAAACCGCCCGACCGACGCGACCGCCCTTGCCAACGCCCTCTGGCCGGCGTTCGCCGAAACGGCGAAAAAACTCTGCGCAGTCGGCACACGTCATTCTCGCCCGCGCCCTTCTCTACCGGATCGGCGAGGATCAGCGGCTATTCCCGCGGTTTCTCTCCGGCGAGGAAATGGAGAAGGTCTTGTTGGCCCCGCCATCGACCATCGTGGATTCGACGGGGGCGGCCACCGACCTCTTGTTTCGCGTTCAGGATTCGATGCGGCAGTTCCTGCCGGCGGTCTACGCGTTGGGCGAGTTTGATTGGTGGCAGGTGCGCTCCGACAAACGCGGTTTATTGGTGCCTCTTGAAAGCGGTTGGCTCCAGGGGATGGACCGCCAATTCGAGCACGCGGCGCAGCGTCTCTTGCGGATCCTCAACGGCTATTTCTTTGGCGAAGTGGATGTAGACGTCTGGCGGAATGTTTATCAGCATTATTTGCCGGACGACGAGCGGCAGAGAATAGGCGGGTTTTACACCCCTGACGAGATCATCGACTTGGTTCTCGACCTCGCCGAGTTTGTTCCCGAGGCGGAGGGCCTGTGCCGTCTGTCGTTCGTCGATCCCGCTTGTGGCAGCGGGGCGTTTGTTACCAATGCGCTGGCCAGGTTGTTGCGGCATCTGGACCTCGACCTGCCGTGCCACGCCGAATTACGTAGGCGGGGTGTCCCCGAATGGAAACACGCGGAAGAAAGGCTCAACCTGATTTCGCAGAACATGCACGCGGTCAACCTGCACCCATTTGCGGCGTTCCTGACCACCGTGAATGCGCTCTTCATGTTGATGCCGTTGTATGTAAAAGCGCGGGAGAAGAACCCGAACTATTCCCTGGACCTCCAGATATTCTCCTCGGATTCGTTGGAGAAACACGATCAGGACTTACTGGCGCCGGACCTGTTCACGAAACTAAACGCCCGCGTTCAACTCACGGAGCAGTCGTTTCATCAATATCAGGCGATGTTGAAGAAACGCTTCGATCGCGTCTTCGGCAATCCGCCTTGGGGCGGCGTTTTGAAAGGTCCCTTGGCGCCGGTTTATGACAAGGCGAAAAAGGACCGTTTCGCCAGGGAGTACCCCGCGTCAGCCCAGGGCAAGTATGATGTCTACGGGCTGTTTATGGAGCGGGCATGCAAATGCTTCGTCCCGGCGGACGCCTCGGCTTGGTGACGCAAAGCACTTTTCTCGACAAGGCGTGGGCGGCCGGGTTGCGCCGGTTGCTCACGACAAGGGCCAGCATCCGCTATGTGGTAGACCTCAACCCGTTCGGCCAACTCTTCTTTCACGCCATGAACACACCTTGTATCACGGTGGCGGAAACCGTCGAGCAAGGCGGTCCAGATCAGGAGTGCATCGCAATCCTGTCCGTGCCGCCAAGCGACTTTGCGGGCCTAAACGAAAACGAGCGCCGCCGCAAGGTGTCAGACACCGTGCGCGAAGCCATCGCCAGGGTGTCGAAAAGGCGCCGCTTCGCATCTGTCGGCTTCGCGCGCGCTGCCCGACTGAAAACCGGCAGTCTTGTGCGAACCACGAAATCGCGATGGAACCTTGCGCCGGCGGCTGCGAAGCCTGGTTCAGGAGCGCCGACCCTCACCGCCAACGAGGTCTTGGACATCCGGCAGGGTGTGACGCCGGGGGGATGTCTTGACGTGTTCCTTATGCCGCAGGAGATGGCCGGCAGATTAGGCTTGGAACCCGAACTCGTCCATTCGGCGGTCAAGAGCAAGGAAATCGACCGCTGGTCGGTTGCATGGAATGGCCGCGTATTGCTCTACCCCTACCGTGTATCCGGGCAAGACACGGTGCAAGCGTTTGCCTGGAACTCCGAGCAGATCGGCCGTTCACGCCTCAGGGACATTATCCGGCGGCGGGATGTTCGGCATGCCCTGGACTTCGACAGGCAATTGGATGCCCACGAAGAGGAGATTGTTCGACGCCGCGGCGTCAATCAATCCACGGTAGCCGATCTGCTCGAACATCGCGTTGCGCTTGGGCTGGTGAAGTACCCGGCCACGGCTAGATATCTCGTTCAGCACTACGAACAGTTGGAAGGACGGGTCTTTGAGCAAAAGCGGTTCACGCATTCGGGCAAGCACTGGTACGAATATCATCGTCCGCGTGACCCGAAGCTGATGCTAGCGAAGCCACGCATCCTTTCGCCGACTTTGGTCAAGGAAACCCGGTTTTCGTTGGACACGGCAGGCTACTTGTCCGACCATGCGTGTCTCTATCTTCAGCCGACTGCAAAGACTGCCGCCGGTTACCAGGAGTTGCGGAGCAAACTCAGGAAAGCGATTGGCAGGGAAGCGTCCCTGCAATTCGCCCTGGCGTACTGTCTCGCGTTCCTCAACAGCCACGATGCGAACCACCAGCTCTTGACTGGACGCCGCCCGACTCCCAAGGGCTTTTATCAGGTCACTGAGGAATACCTTCGCGAGGTGGCAATTCCTCTTCCTCAAGCGAAGACGGCAGGCCGGATACTCGAATTGGTGACGAAGTTGACGCAGTCGAAAACGGAATCGGAAATTAAGCGCCTTGAGCGGCAACTCAATCAGGTCACCAGTGCATCGCTCACGACCCGACCGAAAGGCAAATAATCGAGGTCCTGCGCGACGTGCAGCGGCTTCGCGTCATCCGCGAAATGAACGTCGCCGAGCCAGACATGCTGCTGGAGGGCCTGCCCGACTGAACCGCAGGCGCATCTGCGCGGCAAACGATGTGGTATGATGGAATAGATACACGCCATCCGCATCGTCAAGCAAGGTTATATTCGTGAATGACGGAAAAAAGCCTGACCGGCCGGCCGGCCGGGAGCCGGATTCACCCCGGCCTCCGGCGGAGTCCCACCACGTCGAACCGGCCGTCGATCCCGCGCCGCGGCGGATTGTGGAGCTGATCGAACGCATTCGCGAGTCGGCCGACAAGCTGGCCAAGGACAAGACCAGCCGGGGCGATCTGAAAATCCTCAGCCGGACGCTCCGGGAACTCCGCTACGCCTTCAAGGTCTTCACGCCCTATCGCCACCTCCGCAAAGTGACCGTCTTCGGTTCCGCCCGGACCGTGCCCGAGCATCGGTCGTACCTCCAGGCCGTCGAGTTCGGCCGGGCCATGGCCAAGCATCAATGGCTGGTCGTCACCGGCGCCGCCAGCGGCATCATGGAAGCCGGCCACGTCGGCGCCGGCCGCGAACACTCGATGGGCCTGAACATCCTCCTGCCCTTCGAGCAGTCGGCCAACCGCATCATCGCCGGCGATCCCAAGCTGGTCCACATGAAATATTTCTTCACGCGCAAGCTCATGTTCGTCAAGGAAAGCGACGCCATTTGCTTGCTGCCCGGTGGATTCGGCACCCTGGACGAGGGCCTGGAGGTGCTCACCCTTCTGCAAACCGGCAAACGCGACATGGTGCCCGTGGTCTTTCTCGATGAGCCGGGCGGGACCTATTGGACCGGCTTCGAGCAGTTCGTTCGCCGGCAGTTGCTCGACCGCGGCATGATCGACGCCGACGACCTGCGGCTGTACCGCATCACCGATCGCGTGGACGAGGCGGTGGACGAGATTCTCGGCTTCTTCCGCGTCTATCACAGCATGCGTTACGTCCGCGGCAAACTGGTCCTCCGCTTGCACCAAGTGCCCGGCGAGAACTTGCTGGCGGAGATCAACGCCGACTTCGCCGACATTCTGGCGGCCGGGCAATTCACCGTCGGCGATCCGTTGTCGGAAGAGAAGGATGAGCCTGCCCTGGCCAAGCTGCCGCGGTTGATCTTTCAATTCAACCGCCACAACTACGGTCGCCTGCGGCAACTGATCGACCGCCTGAACCGCGCCGTGTGAGGAAAGCGGGAGCATACCGTCGTCCAAGAATAACTTCGTGTTTTGGCCGTCCAGAACCCCTCACCCCCTGCCCCTCTCCCACAAGGGGAGAGGGGGGAAATTGTCGGACAGCCGCATGGATTGGAAGAAGCCCCACGGCCGCGGTCATGCCCGCGATCGCCAGAATGGTCACGCGGCGGCCAGCGCATCGAGCCAGGCCTCGATCAACGTCGCTTGATTGGCGTTGCGGTCGATCTGCTCCAGTGCGTCCAGGCAGCGATCCAACCGGGCGGCGGCGGCCGCGACGCAGCCTGGCCCGCGACGGGCCGCCTCGTCGACGAAACGCCGCAGGTCGGGGTCGTCGGACAATGCCGCGCCGCTTGCGGCGCGCAGAAGCCCCTGGTAAAAACCGGCGGCAAAACCGATCACTTGCCGCAGCCGTCCGCGCCGGGCCGACGCCTCCTTGCCGGCTTCCTCGACGAACGCCGAAACGCCGGAAGCCAATCGCACGCTGTCCAGCATCGGGGCGGCCAGGTGCTGGTAGAGCGTGCCGCGGAACGCCCAAAGTTCGGGATCGGCCAACTCGAGGGCCCGTTGGATGCTGCCTTCGCCGTGTTGGGCCAATCGCCGGGCCTCGGCCTCATCTTGCACCAGCCCATTGGTCAGCAGCAAGTCGGCCACCACGCCGGCCGACAGCGGCTGGAAGCGGACCAACTGGCATCGCGAGCGGATCGTGGGGAGCTGTTTTGCCGGGCTGGTGCCGATGAGGATCAAGACGGATTGCGGCGGCGGCTCTTCGAGCGTCTTCAGCAGGCAGTTGGCCCCCTCGGCGTTGAGGAGATCGGCGTCGTCGATCACGGCGATCTTCCGCCCGCCCATGAAAGGCTTCAAGCTGATGTTGTGGCAGAGTCCCTCCTGGCGGCGGTGTTCGCGATCGCCGATGAACAATTCGAGGGGGAGAAATGCCTTGTCGGCGGGCTTGCCGACCACGTCGAGGTCGGGATGGGCGCCGGCCTGGACCATGGTGCAGCTTGGGCAGGTTTCGCAGGGATCCAGGGCCGACGGCGGCTGCCGAGGGCAGAGCAACGCCTGGGCGAGTTTCAGGGCGAAGGTCCGCTTGCCGACGCCTTCCGGCCCGGCGAAGAGGAAGCTGCTGGCCAGCCGCCCGCGCTCCAGGGCGCGGCGGAACAGTTCGACGACGGCGTCGTGTCCTTGAATGCCGTGCCAACTCATGGGGATTCCCGTGTTCGGTGGAGGCTGCTCCGCGCCATCACCTTCTCGACCGCGGCGCGGATGTCGGCCTGGACCTGTTGGACGGAGCCCGAGGCGTCGACGACCGTGATCTCGCCGGGTCGCCGGCCGGCCTCGGCAAGGAAACCCGTCGCGCACCCGGGCATGGAACTCGTCGCCCTGCTGCTCCATGCGGTCGCGCGGACGACGGATGCGCGCGGCGGCGGCCGCGGCCGGCATGTCCAGCACGATGGTCAGATCGGGCATGAGCCCGCCGGTGGCCACCTGCCCGGTGGTCCAAAGGGTTTCCACGTCCAGGCCGCCGCCGTAGCCCTGGTAGACCACGTTCGAGAGCAAGTAGCGATCCGTCAAGACGATCTTGCCCTGTTCGAGCGCGGGACGAATCACCTCCTCGACCAACTGGGCGCGGGCGGCCATGTAGAGGAGCATTTCGCCGCGGCGATGGATGTGCAGATCGTGCCGGTCCAGGAGGATTTCGCGGATCGCTTCGCCCAGGCGCGTGCTGCCCGGATCGCGGCACGCCACGACCTCGTGGCCGCGCTCGCGGAGCCATTGGCCGAGCAATGCGACCTGGGTTGATTTTCCGGCGCCGTCGCCGCCATCGATGGAAAGGAAGGTCATGGAGTTTTCCTAAGGACTTGGAGAAGAATAACCGTGTCCCCTTCTGAACAGTGAAGTTCTTTCCAAGTGCTATCGCGGCCCGGGACAACAATCACATTTCGAAGTTGCCCCAATCCCTTCATTTTACCTGCGGGGTCGTGGCTGGCCAGGGGATCGGTTCCACGGCATCCTGGCTGTAGCGTTGGGCCATGCGGACGGCGCGGGCGGCCACCAACTGGCGGAGTTCGGCGGGCTGGAGCACTTCGGCCTGGTCGCCGTAGCCGAGAATCCACCAGGAGATTTCCTGCAAGCCGGAAACGGTGACGTGGAAGTCGAGTGTGCCGTCGTCGTTGCGCACGACGCGCTGGGTCTTATGCCAAGCCACTTCGGCCACGTTGTCGGCCACCATGGGGGCAAAACGCACCACGACCTCGCAATCGGGTCCCGGCTCCGGAATCAGCCGCCAGGCGTTGCGCAGATAGCGATCGATGGAAAAGCCGCGCGGGATGCGGTAGGTTTCCTCCAACAGGTCCAACGACAGGATGCGGCCCAGGTTGAAAGTCCGCGTTTGGCGGTGGATCGAGGAGCGGCCGATCACGTACCAACTCCGCTGGCAGAACAGCAAACGATAGGGGTGGAGCAGGGTGAGAATGACCTTTCGCTCGGCCAGGCTGTTGTAGCAGATGCGGACGCAGCGGCGGGCGGAAACCGCCTGGACCAATTGCTGATAGACGGGCGTGCGGCCGTCCAGCGGGTTGTTGGGCGGCGGATGGACCGTCACCGCGTCGGCGGCGCCGCGCAACTGTTGGCGAAGCCGCGGCGGGAGGCTGTTCTCCAGCTTCACCGCCGCACCGAGGGCAGGCCCGAAACAAGGCAACCGCTCGCCCAACTCGTGACAAAGCACGATCAGCGCCAACGCTTCCTCGGGCGTGAAGTTCGTAGGCGAGAGATAATAGGTGCTGGGAATGCAGTGCTGCTGGGATTGCTGATCGAAGTGGAGAGGCACGCCCGACTGGCGCAGCAGGTCCAGGTCACGGAAGATGGTCCGGCGGGTCACGCCGCAAGCCATCGCCAGGCGCTTGATATTGTACCCCTTTCCAGCCTGAAGCAGACCGATCAGCTTCAACAGACGATGGATTCGCGACAGGTTCATGGGGGGCTGATGTTGGATCGGCGTTGGCGGCGGCTGGCATCGGGGCCGGCGGCACCGGCACGGACTCCGGTGCGGGCGCGGGCGTCGGGACCGGCTCCGGCCGGCCTTCCCTCGGGGGACCGGCGCCGGGCTGGCCGTCGCGGGCGTTTCCGCCCCCCAAGCCGCCGGAATCGGCCCCTTGGTTGACCGGCCCGCGGCTGATCACCCTCGGCAGTGTAAGTCCATAGTTCAGGGTATGAGCGGCGTCGCGGGCCCTGGCACGGCGGCGGGCATCGAAATAGGCCTTCCCCGGCCACGGCCCCTCCGACAAGTAAACCCCATTGTACTCCAACAAGGAACCCTTGCGTAGATGGACCTCGGCGATCGACTCGTTGTAGCTGACCAACACCCGAAAGTAGTTGCTCTCGGCGTCGGCCAGGGTCCGCTGGGCTTGCAGCAGCACGTCGAAGGTGATCTTTCCGGTGTCGTAGGCGGCCTGGACGGCCTGCAACTCGCGATCGGCCGCCACGCGGCGGTTGAAGTTGGTCTGGGCCAGCGTGAGGTTCGATTCCAGGTCGCGGATGGCAAAGGCCACCTGGTGCGATACTTCCAACTCTTCGTCCTGGAGCTTGGCCCGTTCGCGGGCCAGGGCCAGTTCGGCATTGCGCACGCCCGACATTTCCTTGCGGAAACCGATCGGCACGGTGGCTTGGAAGCCCAATTCCCAACTTTGGTAGTCGCCATGGAAAAGGCTCTGATAGGCGTTGTCCTGGATGCCAGTGGCGGCGTCTACGCCATTGCTGGCCGAGCCGATCATGTTCTGGCCCATGCCGTTCCACGTGTATTGCGCGATGGCGTCCAATCGCGGCAAGAGGTAGTTCTTGGCGGCGACCAATTCCAGTTCCCGCTGCTTGATCCGCCACCGCTGACGGCGAAGCTCGACGCTGCGGCAGAGGGCTTCGGTGTGGACCTCCGTCCAATCGAACGCCACCTTGGCGGTGGTCGGCTCGTCGATGGGCCGGATCAACCGCCCGTCGGTCGCGGCCAGGCCCATGATGTAGCGAAGATTGGCCTCTGCTTCGTAGAGGCTCTTCAGGGCGGACTCGACGGTGCTGCGGAAGAGGAAGTATTGCTCGCGGGCCTGGAACTCCTTGTCGGCTTCGCCGCCGGCGGCGCTGACGACATAGAGGGCGTGAACCTTCCGCCAAGTCTCCAAAGCGCTGTTGCGCCCGACCACGGCCGCGTCGAGATTGCGGTAGGAAAAATAGAGTTCCCAGTAGGCCTTTTCCACGTCGTAGACCAGGTCCCGCACCTTGGCCTCGAAATCGGCCAGGGCGACGTCGGTGTTGAGCCGCGAGAGCAACACGCCGTTGTTGACGCCGGGGGTGGCGCCGGGACCGGCAATTTGATTGAACTCGACGCCGGCGCCCTGGAGCAACGGCTGGCGGACCTGGACCTGGAAGTTGGCGGTCCAGTCGGAGGGAAACGCCCGCGTGCTGTTCTCAAAGTCGTAGCCGACGGTGTGCGACACCGTGTACGTGCCGCCCGTGGCCGACGTCTTGCTGATCGCCGTCTGGAATTGCCCCGTCTCTTGCAGGGAGTCTATCAGGCTGAAAGGCGAAAAATACGGCGCGACGTTCTGCGGCGCGTGGTTGCGGTTCCAGACGAGGCTGGTGGTCCACTGCGCGTCGAACGCGGCCAGGGCCGCTTCCACGCCGGGCGCCCCGGTCGCTCCCGTGCCCCGCGCGCTGCTCTCGATGATCGCCGGATCGTAAATCGTGGCCACGCTGTCCGGCGATTGCGTGATGAAGGACGGCGGGCCGTTGACCGGGCCGCTGGCGGAAACGAAGGATTGCGGGCTGCTCAGGGCCCCGCCCAAGGAGCGGATCACCTTACTGTTCTCCAGGGCGTTGCGGACGGCGTCCTCGAGCTTCAGGTCCCAAAGTTCCTTGGCTTCGTTGGTCAGCGACAGGGGGGCCAGCGCCCCCTCGACTTCGCCCAGCGGACGTTCGTTGACGTCCGGCGTCTCCAGGGCGGTCGCCATGCCGACGTAATGCGAAAGGTCCGCATTCTTGTCCGGATGGAAGTAGAACGGCTGCTGCGGCATACATCCGGCTAGAAGGGCCACGATGAGAAGGATGGCCCCCCTGATGATTGGACAATGCCCGGCCATGAGATGCATTCCTCGGAGCGTGTGCTTTCGCGTGAGCGGCCTGTATCGCAGGCGGTTCACGGTGCCAGTTCAGGTAATACGCCTTCCAGCTTGAATGAGCGCCCCCTGGAATCGAATCCCGCGCTGTTTCATGCTGTGATTTGGTATAAAACCCCCCTGGCCGGCACTCGTCGTTGGGCACGCGCATTATGTGCGCCCTCAGAACCGAGCCATCGGCAGACAGGATATCGGCAGCTTAGACGGCAAACTTTTGCGATTCTGCGCGACCGATAAAGGCAGCTTGCATTGCGCAGACTCCGCGCCATCGCCATCTTGACACGGATTTTTCATCCCATGTCGCGGCTGTGTCTGTCATGTTGAGACTGGGAAGACTGGGGATACCAGGGGAATAAGAGACCACGGTTGACACGCGCCAACACGTGCGCGGTCGTGGTACGCCAATCACGCGACCGACGGGAATCTCGGCGAGACCGGGACCAAGAACTCGGCATAGCCGTCTGGGTCGTGAACGGTCATCGATTCGCCTGCGCGTTAGGCACACCTTCTGCCATCAGCAGCGAGAACGCTCGAATTCGACGAACGACGTAAAGTGGCAGGCCGCTTGCCGACGGACGAATCCTGAAGGAAGAGCGACCGGAATGCCTCGGTTTCCTCGAAACGCCGCCGCCAATCATGGTCGTGACGAAACTGGGCGATCCCCCGCTCGTCGTCAGCATGACCGAGCGCTTGGGCAACGACCGAACTCAGGTCATCGGTTTGATCCATGAAGTAGACCCCATCCGCCGCGGTGCGCCGTGCCATTTCGCCAAACCTCGTGCTTAGGACCGGCAGGCCACAGGCTCGGTAGTCGTAGAACTTGATCGGGTCTACTCCCGCCGTGAGGGCAGTTTTCCGGAATGGGATCAGGCCTGCCGAGAAGTGCGTTAGGTATTGTCCGACTTCCAGTTGGTTACAGGGTGAAAACAAGCGGATGTTGGCAGGTAGTTTGCCTGGCAGGCCGACAGCGCGGGGGCCAATCAACTCGATGCGCGCGGCCGGACACTGCCTTGCGAGCCGCAGCACAAGCGACCAATCGAACCAAGGTCCCAAGCATCCAAGGTAGCCCAAAACTACCTCATTTCTCGACGCAGGTTGCCAAGTCGGCAGGCGCGAAGTGGCGCAAGCGTTCAAGATTTTCTCAACACGTGGACCGCGTTGGGCAAACTTGTCGGCCAAAAATGTTGACGACGCGACAATCAAGTCTACTTCGGCGGCGACCGCATCTTCGTGATACTGCATGGAGCGCCGGGACAGCCCCTCGTAGAATTCGGGAAAATTGTCCATGGCGTCGAAAAAGCTGGCCGACGGTCGCAATTCACGGAGGACTGCGAGAGCCAAGGCCCCCGGCCGGCCGACACCGACAACGGTTTGTCCCTCTGCCATGAACCGGGCCAGTTTTCGCCACGCGCTGCGCCATAGAAGTCGTCGATTGAGCCAAGCGCCGCCCGGCACGGGTTCGATGGGAAGGGCCGGGACATCAAGGATGCTAACTCGCGAGTCCAGCGCCGTCTTCTGGTCAGAGGTACTACGGCGACCAAGGTCCCGGAACTGCGGCAGACGTACTGGGTATGGATTTACCCAAAGGACTTCATGGATGCCCAAGTCAAGCCATCTTTGCACCGTGAAGTGTGGTCGCTGAGCGTAACTGCCGGCGGAGACAGGTGAGAAGTAAATGAGTCGCGTCATAGTCCACCAGCCTCTTGGCAAGTTGAGTCGTTGCCTACCGATACTCACCTATGCTGCTCGGCGTTCGGCGAATGGTTCGGGGACTGTTGCAACTTGCCACGCTCGGCGCACAATCAAATCCACGATGCGAGTGGCGGCAAGACCATCGCCGTAAGGATTCTTTTCGATTTGATGCGAGGCGTAGGCTGCCGAGTCCTGCAACAAGAGCCGCGTCCGGTCAACAATGGATCGGACGTCCGTTCCCACCAATTCGATGGCGCCGGCTCCAAGGCCCTCGGGCCGCTCGGTAGTCTCACGCATGACCAGGACCGGCTTCCGCAGGGAAGGCGCTTCCTCTTGGATTCCTCCGGAGTCGGTGAGAATGAGCGTCGCGCGGCCCATGAGCCAGACAAACTCGTTATAGGGAGCAGGATCGCACAAATGGATGTTTGGCCTCTCCGTTAGAAACTGGCTGACGGGCTCTCGGACATTCGGATTCAGATGTACGGGGTAAACGAACTCTACTTCCGGAAAACATTCGGCCAGCTCAACAACCGCCCGGCAAATATTCTCCATGCCGTCGCCGAAGTTTTCTCGGCGGTGTCCGGTGATCAACACCATGCGGCGGTCGCCGAGAAAAGCGTGCTTCCGTTGCCATTTGGCCGTCGCCTCGCGCTCCCGCGACGCGGTCCAGAGCAGGGCATCGACCACAGTATTGCCGGTCACATGGATCCTGCTGGCGGGCACTCCCTCAGCCAGCAGGTTTCCGGCCGCCCATTGGGTTGGTGCGCAGTGCAGAGCGGCAATCAAGCTGGCGACCCGCCGATTCATCTCTTCGGGCCACGGCGCCTGAAGGTTTCCCGTACGGAGGCCGGCTTCGACGTGAACGAAAGGGACGTGCCGGTAGAATGCGGCCAGTGAAGCAGCCATTGCGGTGGTAGTATCCCCCTGAGCAATGACGCAATCCGGCCGGCACTTGACGAGAACATCGTCCAGCCCCTGAAGGCAACGTGCTGTCAACGCGGCCAGCGTCTGATTCGGCTGCATCAGGTCCAGATCCAGATCGACGTGAATTCCGAAGTAGTCTACCACGGGGTCGAGCATCTGCCGGTGCTGGCCACTGCTGCAAACCGTTGTCTCAATCTCATCACTACGCCTCCGGCATTCGTGGATTACCGGGGCCATTTTGATGGCCTCGGGGCGAGTGCCCAAGGTCAGTAGTACACGTGCTTTCACCATGGTAGACTACCAGGATGTCCTGGCCTTCCGGTACATGCTGCTTGCTGCTCCACGTCCGTCGCCACAAACCTCGTCCTGCGGGTGTGTCTGGCGGGCCTAATCGGCCACGCCCATAGGGCGTGGGTTTGGCTTGCCCCGCAAAGCGGGGCGAATTACGTAGCGGAAGGCCGCCACTTCTACCCTGTAACACTCAAGGCCATATTGATGTGCCGGAATCCCACCCCCGGCGAGTAGTCCAGACGCTCGATGCGGAATCCCGCGGCGGTGACCAGTTCTGTCAGTTCCTTGCAGGTGAAATGCCAGATGTGATCGTCGATCACGGGCCGCTGTGGGTCGGCCGATGGCATCGGCAACTGCTCGTAGCTCGTGTAATACTTCCGTTGCGTGCCCCACTCAGCGGCGTCCGGCGTTGTGAGATACAACCGGCCGCGGTCCGCTAACAACTCCCGCAATCGCTTCAACGTCGGCAAGGCGTGAAAATTCAAGTGCTCCAGGACTTCCGTAAAGAGGATCAAGTCAAACCGCACGTTCCATGGAAACACGTCCCGCTCAATATTGTGAACGCAATAGTGGATTCCATGATCGGTGATGAGCGACTTCTCCAGGTAGGCGGTGCAGTCGGTCGCATAGGCCTCACAATGCAGCAGCTTGATGGCGTATAGCAGGAGCGTGCCGTAGGCACAGCCGACGTCAAGGCACTTCAATCGCGCGGACGCTGCTGGAAAGTCCTCGCGAATCCACGCTGGGACATGCAGCCAATACCGCGCCTCGCACTCACGGTATCGCAAACAGTAGTAATCGTCCGGGTTGCTTTTCAATCGTCTGGCCCCGATTTCCTCCTGGCACGCCTGGAGAAGCTGGGCCAGAGGCCCTTCGGCTAAGGAGTCGGCCGTTGGCGACAGTTGGTAGGGGGCGACTCCGATGCGCACAGGTTCTCTGGCAATCTCCGCCAATCGACGCCACCCGGCTGAGAGATTTCCTCCGTTCAGGCGCCGCGGTGAGAAGTGCGCGGCCCCGCGTACGGCACGCCAGGCTTTTCGGGCCAGGCGCTCGCGATGGCCGCCCGGCGGCAGAAGCCACTGCCGCAGCCAATGTACCGTCTCCTGCACGCAACCGCGCCGAACACTCTCTGGCGCTGTCAACTCCGTGGTGGCTCTCGTGACCTGCCCGTGCAATCCTTGTCCGCCGGCTGCCTGGCCCTGGACGTCCTGGCGACTCACTGCCGTAGCCGCTCCATCAGAATCCATATTGTTCGTCTCCTACTGGGGCCAAGCCCCGGCGGTCATGCCGCATACGATTCCTGTCGAAAACCGCAATTCAATCTGGCCTCGATCAACTCAAATCGAGCTCGCCAGGTATTTGCGCGGGCTTCTGCAAGCAGTATCTCGCGGTACTGCGGATCACTGCCGCGTTTGATGGCTGTATCGAGTTGGGCGACGAACTCGGCCGCGTTGCTCGCTCGGAAAACACTCCGGTACTTGCGACACTCCGGCAAATCCGTCGTAACAATCGGCTTGCCGGCGGCCATGTATTCGAAAAGCTTCACGGGCGACGTGCACTGTGTAATCTCGTTGATCAGAAATGGGATCGTCGCGACTCCGAAATAGTATGCGTATTCCGGGAGCGCCTCATACTTTTTCTCACCAAGCCAATGCAGATTGTGTATTTTGGCGAGAAGTCGTCGGTCGAGCGAACCATCATAATTCGGCCCTATCAACACGAAGTGGTACTGCGGACAACGTTCGGCCACCAACGTCAGAAGGCCGTAGTCAAACCACTTGGCTAAAGCGCCGTAGTAACCGACAATCGGCCGGCCGTCGGCCACAAGCGTTTTCAGGTCATCCGGCACCTGAGGAACCGCATTCAGTGCAAAGTCGTCGTAATGGACGCCGTTCGGGCACAGAATTGCGTCAGGGCGAATCGCTTGCACTCGCATGTAGAGACGTTCCGCCGTGGTGCATACCACTTCTGCCATCCTCAGCAGCGCTTCGTGCTGCGCTATCGCGGCACCGGTGATTCTATTGCCCTCGCAATGGACCCTCAGGTCATCCAGATGATCGTAGATCACCCTCGGCTGCTTGAATTTCTGAACGTGCTCCAAGTGGCCCGGGCATGTCGCAAGAACGATAGGGCTTTGCAAATGCTGATTCAGGACTTCAGGGCAGGAACACAAATATAACGACTCGGCGACCCGCTGGAAGCCTCGAAACCTGTCCGCTCGGGTCTGAGGCGAACAGAAGAATACCAGGTAGCCGGCACGGGCAAACTCGCCGAGAAGATGGTGTGGCCGTTGCTTCATCCAATCCCAGTTGACAAGGGGAGGCAAAACAACGATCCCCTTGCGTCCACCACATACATTCAGAATTGACCGCAATGCCCGCACTCTCGCATGCCTATCTACCCTGGCGAGCGTACGACGAACCTGGTCTTCTGCCCGCCTCGCGTAGGGGCGAAGCGTTGCCGGAACCAACATCCTGATCGCCGCGCGAGATCGTGTGGCGACGCCCCGGAATGCAGCTCCCAGGCTGTGCTTTAGTGTGCGCGACATTCGTATGCCGACATGCATCACGCGTTTATGGCTACTGCCCAACGCCATCAAAGATCTCCGAATGCGCTGAAGGCGACACGCCAATCGCCACCTGTCACTGTTGAGGATTGCGTTCAACTGGGCATCCTTCGCGGCCAACTGGGCATCCTTCTCGGCGAGTTGCTGACTGCGCAAGGCTTCGATTTCGTTCAGGCGAATCGCCGCCTGCTGTTGGCGAGACTCCGCGGCTATCACTTCGGCCAGTGCATCACAGATCCCGGCCGTCAATTCGGCGTGTGTGGGGCTATCCGGCTGGGAAGGCTTGCACCAGCATTGCGGGAGACTCGGGCTTTCCCCTTTACAACCGAGCGCGGCCACGAGGTAGCCTTTTTCCCGCTCAGGAATGATGGGTGATCGATGGACGGTTAAAATCTGCTCACATAACTGTTTGTCGATTCCGGGAAGGTTGCGAATGAAATCCTCGCTCCAGCTACTGCCACAAAAGCATTGCCCGACAAAGTTTAGCCCGGCCGCGGTGAAGACCCCGGAAAGGTCCGCCATCGGCACCTCTTTGCCGTAAGGCCAGGCCCCGTTGGCTGCAGCCTGGATCCGCCAAATCCAGTACCAGTAGCAGTGGCGATTCGGTACGAGCGCCAAGACGTACTTGCGGCTGCGGCTCGCCATGCCGCGGAGAAACGCCACTTGCTTGTCGAACGAATAATGGTCCAGCACGCCAGCGTTAAAAACCAGGTCGTGCTCCGCCTGGCCGGGGACAAACACATCCTCGCAAAGAAACGCCGCCGACAAGCCACGCTGCTCGAACGCCCATTGCGCGAATTGCACGGCTGCAGGCGCGAAGTCCATCAGCGTCACCCGCAACTTGTTTCGCTCGGCCAGTATCATGCTTTGCGAGCCGCCCCCGCAACCAGCTTCCAGCACGCTGCTACCGGCGGGCAGCAGCTCTTCGATCGTCTCCGCCAGTTCTTCGCCAAATTTCTGGACGCTGGCGTTCATGGGTTGAACCGGCAACAAACTATAGAACGAGTCCCACTTCTCTTGTTCCTGGGCCCGCAAGGCGAGGGCATCTCGCCGGCGCAAGTAGGAAGGCGAGCCGTAGATCACGAGTAGTTGCTGTCCACCCCAAAAGTTAGACGCCACATCAATGACCTTCGCAACAATGCGCGTAAAACCATTCAGACATTCGGGAAAGCACTCTTCGCGAAATTGCGAAAAATGGCTCTCGCACAATGGCACTTCGCGGTAGGGAACAAGCAGAACATAGAGTGCCCGGCAGGAACGCAAGTGTTTTTGGATGATGTCCAACGGGGCCACGAAATGCTCAAGGCAGTTCGATGTGATGACCACATCGACGGCCGAACTGATCTCGCCGTCCTCGCTCGGCTGGAACTCATGCTGTGGAAACGCCTGACGCGCCTTGGCAATCGCCGCCCGCGAGTAGTCAAGACCAAACACGTGGCAACGGGGAAAGGCCTTGGCCAGGATCGCCACCCCATCACCGCAAGCACAACCCCAATCGAGAATGGTCGCGGCCTCTGAGGAGAGATAGGCGACTTCGGCGCCTGGCAGGTTTGCTACGACTCTCTCCATAAAATGTGCCGTCTGACCGCGGCCATTATTGGGTTCCCAATGATGGACAAAGTAGTCGTCCCACCACGGGCGAGAATTGACGGAGGCAACGGACGTTGTCTCGCTCATCGGGATTTTCCCCCATTGGCTGCAAAAGATGCCCCGCCCGCGGGCGCTCGGAGTGGGATTATATCGGGAAGCGGAGTTGGTCCCTGCCAAACATGGCGAACACCCCCTCCTTGGTCTCCGCCCTCGCCGTCCTGAAATGGAAAGCGTGAAGAATATTGAATCCATGGCGTCAGGTCAACATCGTTTTCGCCTTTTCTCCCCGACTGGGGGGTATTTTAAGGAAAGCGGCGGTTGGCGTTGACCCTCGGTCGCGATGCCTGTACCATAGCGGCCGCGCGGCGGCGTTGTCCATCGCGCCCGGGAGAATGTGCCTTGAAGAACTACTTGACCGGCATCTGGCGGCTACGCTATTTCTGGCTGTCGCTGGTGCATATCGACCTGCGGAGCCGCTACCGAGGTTCGTTGATCGGCATGGGCTGGTCCCTTCTGCACCCCCTGGCCATGACGGCCGTCATCTACACGGTGTTCAGTCGGTTCTTCAAGACGGATATCCCCGGCTACGGCCTCTTCCTCCTCGTCGGCCTGACCACCTGGAACTTCATTACGGCCGCGATGAGCCAGGGCTGCCAGTCCTTCTTTCGCAACGAGTCGTACATCCGGCAGCATCCCGCGCCGCTGGTGATCTATCCCCTCCGGGTGGTCTTGGGGGCGGGCGTTCACCTGGTCCTGGGACTGCTGGTGGCCATCGTCGTCTCCTGGTTCATTCATGGACCGGCCAATCTCGCCGCGTTGCCGGCCCTCCTGCCGGCGCTGCGCGCTGCTGTTTGTCCTGGGCTGGTCCATTGCCATTCTGATGGGCATCGTCAACGTCCTGTTTCAGGACACCCAACACCTTGTCGAAGTTTTGTTGCAGGTCCTCTTCTACCTGACTCCGATCATCTACCCGCCCCAGTTGCTGCAAGCGCGGCACGTGGGCTGGTTCATCGCCATGAACCCGCTTACCTGGTTTTTGGACCTGATCCGGCAGCCGATTCTCGCCGGGCAGGCGCCGTCGCTGGGAGTCTACGCGGCCGCCTCCGTCGCGGCGTTGGTTGCCGCCGCCGTCGCCGGTTTGGTGCTGTCGCGCATCGAGCGCCGAATGATCTTCTACCTCTAACCATGACCCCAAGATCGAGCGTCTGCCTTGCGTAACCTTTCCCAAGGGACTGTCCCGACCTTCGTGCCGCGCACCGCCCGCCCCCGACCGGGAGACTGCCCTCCATGACCGTGATCAGCCTGGAAAACGTCGGCTTGGTCTTTCACGTGCGGCGTCACGGGCGGATCAGCCTGAAAGAATATTTGCTCCAGGGCTTCTTCCGGCGCAAGGAATACTCGTTCGAGGTCCGCGCCCTGGAAGGAATCAGCCTGCGGATCGGCGAGGGGGAGCGCGTCGGCATCATCGGTCCCAATGGCGCCGGCAAGAGCACGCTGCTGAAACTGCTGGCCGGAATCTATCCGCCCGCCAGCGGCCAATGCACGGTCCGCGGAAAAGTCAGCTCGCTCTTCGAGCTTTCGCTGGGCTTCGAACCCGACGCCAGCGGCTGGGACAACATCAAGTATCGCGGCTACCTGCAAGGAGAGACGCCGCGCACGATCCGCGACAAGATGGACGCCATCGCCGAATTCAGCGAATTGGGCCAATTCCTCGACATGTCGATCCGTTACTATTCGGCCGGCATGCTCGTCCGGCTGGCGTTTGCCATTGCCACCGCCATCGAGCCGGAAATCCTGCTGCTGGACGAAGTGCTGGCCGCCGGCGACGCCGCCTTCCAACTCAAGGCCCGCGAGCGAATGCGAAACCTCATCTCTTCCGCCCGCGCGGTCATCATCGTCAGCCACGATCTGGCGGCCATCGAGGGGCTTTGCAACCGCGTCCTCTGGCTCGATCACGGTCGGATCCTGATGGATGGCCCGGCGGCGGAAGTGATTGCCGCCTATTGCCAGCCGCGCAAGGACCAGCGACAATTGCAGGCTGCGTAGTGTTGTGCGAAATCGCAAGCGTCCGGCCACACGGATTTCATGCGTCCTCCGTTATCCTTCCTCCTTCCCCCTGTTCTCCCCTGCCATGAAAATCATCAACGTCCGCTCCTTGGCCATTCCCGACATCAAGGTCGTGCGGTTCGCCCGCTTCGGCGATCATCGCGGCTATTTCACCGAGACTTTCCGCCGCAGCGACTTCCAGAAACATCCCGACGCGACCTGCTTCCGGGGAGTGGAATTCGTGCAGATCAACGAAAGCTACTCCCGTGCGGGAACCGTGCGCGGCCTGCACTTCCAATGGAACCCGTGGATGGGCAAACTCGTGCGGACCGCCGCCGGGCGGATGATCGACCTCGCGTTGGACATCCGCAAGGGCTCTCCCTTCTTCGGCAAGATCATCGCCTACGACATGCCTTGCACGGTGGAGCAACCCCATGCCGAGTGGATCTGGGTGCCGCCGGGCTTCGCGCATGGCAACGTGTTCCTTGAGCCGACGCGAATCGAGTATCTTTGCAGCGGCGAGTGGAGTCCGGGCTGCGAGGCCGGCATCGCCCCCCTGGCCGCCGACCTCGATTGGTCGTTGTGCGACGGCCCATGCAAGGCCCTCTTCGACCGTGCCGTGGCCGGGGACCTGTTGATTTCCGACAAGGACCGCGCCGGCCTGACGCTGACGCAATGGCGCGACGACCCGCGGTCGGAAAACTTCCTCTATGGCCGGCTTTAAATGAACTTACACGACCTTGGGAGGGAAAAAGGGGACAGTCCCCATTTGCCGGAACGGCCCGAAGGGTGCTTCGCACAAATGGGGACTGTCCCCTTTTTCCCGGAATCCCGCAGGCTCATTTAGAAACCGTTCACCGCATCGCCCCCGGCGCGCGTGAACGGCGAGGCAAACATTCCTCGGACTCGGCTCATTCTTTCAACGGGACGGGGTAAACGGACACGACCACTCTCTTTCCGTCCGACGACCAAGCCATGTCGTTGCTCATCCAGTCCGCCGGAAACTTGGGAAATAACCGGGGCGGCTTGACGCCGGTGGAATCGAAAACATAGAGTCGCGGCAGGCGGTCGGTCTTCCTCTGCATGGTGACAAGGATTTGGTTGCCCGTTCCACCCCAAGCCATCGTGCAATTGGAACTGCCGACCTCGGGCAACGCTGAGCTTGGCAGGAGCACCTTGAGTGCGTGCTCCGGTCCTTCGACGGAAATGACGGCGATTTCGGAACTGCCGTCGGGCAGAATCCCCTTGAAGCAAATCCGCTTGCCATCCGGCGACCAGGTAAATCCCCAGTAGACCTGCCTGTAGGGCTTGTGCGGCACCTCACGACGCTGCTCCGCGGCCACGTCGTAGATGCAGAGCACCGCGCCGCGGTCGTCGTAAATGACGTACGCAATCTCGTTGCGCTTGGGAGACCATTGCGAGCCCCAGCCGCCGGCATCGATCCGACGACGGTGCGAACCGTCGGCATTCATGATCCAGACGCCATGCCCCAGGCCGTATTGACAATAGGTGAGTTGCTTGTCGTCGGGAGACCAGTTCGGCATGGCCCCCGCTCCCAAGTCTTTCGGCTCGCTGCCGTCGGCATTGACCACGAAGACGTGCGCGTCGGGATAGTCTTCGCCCATCACCGATCGCCAGGCGTCGAAGGCAATCTTACGGCCGTCGTGCGACCAGTGGGGAGAGCCGACGCGCGTGAAGTCCGACATCGTCAGGATGGGATGGGGGTTGCTGCCGTCGGCGTTTATCACAAGAAGAGACCAGCCAAGAAAGGACCGCGGGGCCTTGCCGCCAGCGGCCACCGCTTTGCCCCCGGCAGGCGTAAACAGGGTCTTCGGGTCGATATATTCGCCCCCGGCACGCGTAAACAGGGCCTTGAGGGTCTTCCGGTCGATCGTCTTGGGGAGGAAGTGGACCGAGCCGTCGCAGAAGGCCGCGTGAAAGCCGCCCTGAAAGAACCGGCTCAGCCCATTGGCCGGCGCCTCGGGATCGAACGGCCAGTCCTCCGGCTTGGTCCAGATCGCGGCGTGTTGATCGTCCACCTCGACGACCATGATCGTATAGGAGGTTCCGTCCGTGATATCCGCCATCTTCGTGGGCCGGTCGGCGGAGAATGCGGCCCCGTTTCCGACCGGCAAGAGGTAGTGTGTCCGATCCTTCTGTGCCCTGTTGGAGATCGGCAAGCGGTAGACCGCCGGCATCTTGTCGATCAGCGTGCGGTTGTGCGGGCTGTCCCAGGGCTCATCGAGATGAAACTGCCGGTAGAGGGCATCTTGATCGAGAAACGGCAAGATGTGAACCCGCCAACTCAGCAGCGGTTTTCCCTTCGAGTTGGTGCTGGCGGGCAAAGGAAAATGGCCGTTTGCGGAATAGTAGTTGTACATCGCAAGGGCGATTTGCTTGAGGTTGTTTTCCGACATCATCGCCCGAGCCGAGGCCCGAGCCGAGGCGGTGGCCTCCGACAGGGCAGCGAGGACCTTGTCGATACCGCGATTCTTCTCGTCCAAGACCAAGACGAGCCGGTCGCCTTCCACTTGTGGCTGCAACACGGCGGCAAGCTCGGCGAAGTTGGGCACCCGCTCTCGGACCTCCTTACATTCGCCAGCCAGGCGGATCAGTTCGGCCAGCTTGTCGCTCAGCGCACGGGCTGCCCGGGCGTCCTCCGATTGGACGACCATCCGCAAGGAAGCCCGGACGAAAACATCGACATCCGACATGATATGGACGTCCATCCGCGGGGTCACGTCGATCCCGACGGCGGCCCAGAGCATGCCTTGCGTGAGTATCTTCATCGACCCGCCGCCGAGTTCCTTGGGAAACTCGCCGACCGCCTCTTCCAGCACCCGCCGGTAGTGTTTCGGCGGCAGCAGCAACACCTGGACCGCCGTGTCACCGGCCGCTTCCAAGGCGGGAACCAACTCGGGTCGTACGTCGGGGGTCATCCGCGGAACGGAGGCGAAGCCCGGCATCAAGACCACCACCAGGACGTCGCCCCGCCGCTCCACGCCGCAATTCGGCAAGACCGCCCGGATCGCGTCGTCGCTGCCGGGAGCAAGCGGTATCACGGCAAACAGGCTTGGCCGGTGAACGACGTGGGCCGCGTCAACGGGATGGGGGGGGCCTTGGAAGAGCTGGGCAGATGCCCATGGCGGCCACACGCCGGTCAGGGTGAACAGGACGTAGACATCCTTCGCGCCGGCGCGGACCAACTGCTGCTGGATCGCAACCGCCTGCTGCTTGATTTCCGTGAGTTCTGCCTTGGTCCCCGGCGCCAAGGGCGCGATCCGGTCCAGAACCGGCTCGACCGACAGGCGCGCAAGATCGAGGTGCGCCACGGCAAGCGTCTGCTCGTCGATCCAGGGGGCAATGATCTTGGCCCGGGCCGCCGGATCGAACTTGCCCTCGCCGTGGGCCAGGCCGCCGGTCAGAAGAAATACAACAAATAACGCACTCATGGGCGGCATGAAAATCTTCATGGCTTTGCTCCCTCGCGAATAAGCTGGATCTCGTAATGCAACCGCAAATTGGGGTTCTTCCACATGGGGTCCTCGGGAGACGGCGACTCCAGGATCGCCGTGTTTCCTTGACGCTGGTAAAGGAACGGCTCGCCCCGAAGCGGGTCCAACCGGATGGGCACCTCGGTAATGTCCTTCAGGCTCTCCGGCAACCGGCCGTCATGGTCGGCGGCGTAGAGCCGGATGGCTTCCAGGACTTCGAGGGCGGCGATATTGCGATCCGTTCTGGCCTCGCACTCCTTGACCGCCCGGAGTGCCGGCAGAAAAAGCTGGGCAAGAGGAAAGATCTCGCGGCCACTCCTGTCCCTGAGCTTTCGATCCACCTGTTCCAGTCCCCGGCGGGCCTCGGGATAGGGCACCGCCAGCCATTTGAACATATCATCGCGGTCTTCCTCATAGTTCTGCATGGTGTAAAGGAGAATGACCTGGGGAACGGGCATGGCCTCGACTTCGGCGGGCGAACGGCCCCGGGCAATCAGGAATCGCTTCGCCCGGGGATATCCTTCGAGCATGGACACGGCTAGTCCCACGTGACGCGCCTGGCGCTGCAGAGGGAGATCCAAGACCCCGCTCAGCGTGAGCTCAACCATTTTGTCGTCGGTCTGTTGCAGGAGTTGTCGCCAGTGTTCGGCCGTGTAGCTCTTCTTGTCCAAGTCGCGGAGATCGGGAAACTGGAGGTATACGCTCGCCATTTCCCCTTCAAAGGCCGGACGAAAATCGACCACCGGCCGCGGCAGCGAGGCCAAGGCCCAGTAGAGATTGGGGGCATCGGGCTGCTGGATGAACGTCTCCACTTGCTTCGACATCATACCGGCGATGACGGCGCCAACCAGGCCGTGGATAAGCGTGGGGGCCTGGGCCACGTGCCGCCCCAGGGCGTAACCGGTCCGCAGCGTTCGGACGGCCTCATCGTACCGGCCGTAGGCGATCTGCAAACGCGCACGGGCCGCCAGAATCCTGGCCGATTGGCGGTTCGTTTGAACGTCGGGCAGGGGGATCGAGTAGAAGTCTCCCTCCCGAATGGGAATGTCCCAGTCGCACGATTCGCAGCGGGCGCCGCGGTCGAGCATGTCGAAAATCCCCGACCGGTTGACGATCCAAGCATATTGCTTTCCCTCCCCGCCGGCTGCTTTCCGCAACTCGGGCAAGGGCATCTCAGCCCAGTTGCC
Organism: uncultured Planctomycetia bacterium; assembly: GCA_963804825.1. Lineage (GTDB taxonomy): Bacteria > Planctomycetota > Planctomycetia > Pirellulales > Thermoguttaceae > JBKQVT01. The sequence continues at coordinate 327,095 of CAWDRV010000001.1, forward strand.
CACCGTCGTCCAGAACGCCGAGCTGGCAAACAAGGCAGTCATGTCGTGCGGCACTTTCAAATACTGGACGGCCGCGTTTCCAGGCCGGCGTTCCAACAGCGGCGGCAATAACTGATACTTCAGGGCCGGGCGAGGCTCGCGGGCCGGATACAAGACAATCTTGATCGGCGGGTTCGGGTCCCTGTCGGCCGCCCGCCCGCAGGCCGCCGCTGCCGCGACGACCGCGGCAATCAAGAACGTCATGCCAAGATAACGTTTCATCATCTGCTCCCTGTGGGATCCATGGATTGAGAGATCGATCGATTGAGTGCGTCATCGGTTACTCCCGCTTCGTGCAGGAGGCGCCGCAAGAACTCGCTGTTGATAAGGTCGGTACGGGCCGCCGCCACGTCGGCGGCCGATGCGGCCGTGCGGTTGGCCGGCACGTCGTTCCGGATCAAGAGGTCGTCGGACACGTCGGTGTCGGCCGCCACAAGGACTCCCCGGCCGTCGTGCCATCGCCACGCGACGGAACGAGGCACGATGCCGGCGAAATCCGCCGTTTCCGGCCCTTCCGGCCGCGCCGTGGCCCAGTCGGGCGCGGCAGCAATCTTGTCTTGCTTCGGGCCCGCGGGGACCGCCGGGCTCGCGGCGATCGACGTGCCTTTTCGGCCGATCGCCTGCTCGTGGCGACCGGCCAGCAACATGGCCAGCAGGACCGCCGCGACCGAAGTCATCGCCGCCAAGGCCCCGGGCCAGGCCCAGCGGGCGACACGGCCAGCCCGCGGCGCCTCGCCGCCGCAATGAAGGCAAATAAACCGATGACCCGCCGTGTGATCGCAGCGGGCCGTTTTCCCCAGCGGATCGGCCGTGCGATCCCGGAGCCCCGCCGTCAGGGAAACCTCCTTGGCCAAGAGCGACCGCCAGGCCGGGTCGAGCCGGTCGGCCCGCGGTCGGAGCGCAGCCATCGCCCGCTCGAACGCCTTTAGGTCTTCGTTGCCGTTTTCTTCGTTGGACATGACCAACCTAACCTTTCTCGCAGGGCCGCAAGCCCTCGTTGGTAACAGCGGCAGACCGTGCTCGCGGAACTGCCGCTGAGGCGGGCAATTTCCTCGAAGGAAAGTCCGCCCCACAGGCGGGCGACGATCGCTTCGCGCTGGTCGGCCGGAAGTTCCGCCAGCGCGCCGGTCGCCGCGGCAGCGTCCAGGCCGTCCCCGTCGGCCGAAACAAACCACGGCTGGCTGCGGGCGGCCGCCGCGATCTCGCGGCGGGACTGCCGCCGGCAGGACCGTGCGGCGTTGATCGCCCGGTTCCGCACCACCCGGTACATCCAGCCCACAAGGTTCTCCGGAGCCACGGCCCCCCTTGCCAGCAGCAGGAACGCCTCTTGCACGACGTCCTCCGGCGTATCGCACCATTGCCGCGCATAGAGCACCAGGGCCGCGCTATGTTCGTCCCATAGCCGTGTCACAGCTTCCGGGCTAAGGATGGCCATTCGATGCGTCTCGCAACCGCTGCCCCTAGATAGACACCGCCGCGGCCCGTCCATTTCACCTACCTAGAATTATAACTCGCCGGAACCGAACGGTGGCGACGCGATAACCGGGATCAAGACAAGCTGGCAGGCGACGGGATGGCCCGTCGGTTGAAAACTCCAGGAAAACGACGCAAGTCGTTGCCCTGGTTCTGGGCCCCTCATGGCGATTGATGAAGTTTCCCCCAGCCGAGCCCTGCGGCTGTTGGCTATTGGCGGAGTCAGTCTGTTGGAGTTATGGCTTTCGACCCATGATTGCAAGGGCGGGACACCGCTTCATTTCTGCCGCTTGAAGGTCAGCATATAGTCGGTTTTCGACGGATAGCACTGATCGGCATGGGCTTCCAGGTAGCGTGCCATCCCCTCGGGCGAGTCGGTGATGATCGGACCGTTGTCTTTGTCGATGGTGCCCGCGAGTTTCTTGTCGCCAATGGCCTTCTCCAGGACACCGGGCGCCATGCCCCGCCCTTCGACGGTGTCGTTGTCGAGAAAGCGGTACTGGTAAATGTCATACGCCCCCTTCCGATCCTTCTGCGTCTCCTTGCTTAAATCCTTGAAGCTCATGTATTGCTTTCCCTTGACGGTGGTGGTGAACAGAAGACCTTGGTGGGTGCCATCTGCGTCTTTCACCTCCACGTCCAGCCCGTTCTTCGTGCCGGCGCTTTTTTCACCCGCCACACCCCCATCGAGTCGTCTTGCCACGTGCCGATCAGTCGCTCGTCGATTTTCGAGGTCTTCTCATCGGAAAGCGGGTGCTTCGATTCCACGCAGGCCGTGACGAGCGCCAGCAGGGGCGCCATGAGGAACAACGGTAGAAGTCGCTTCAGAACGTTCATGCTCGTGCCCTCCAAATTCAGGTTCATCGACTGAAACGGGAAATGCACATGCCGAACTGCGCAACGCCGACGGATAGGCACGGCCGTCGCCGCGCCCCGCGACCGTCCTGCGTGACGCATCGCCCATCAGTTTACCATATTCCCGCGGCCACAGCGCCAAGCGGCGACTTGCCCCGCCGCCGTGCCTGGTTCGCGGTCCGCTGGAATCACAATCGGTACAAGGCAATCGTCCCCCAGATCAGCGCGATGCCATCTGTGGAATAGATTGGTCATATATTGGCCCAAGTCTTCCCACCGCCACTCGCCGCGCTGTGTCGCACGAAAAGCAAACGCCCCTGGCCAGCCGATTGCCGGCCAGGGGCGTTTTCGTTTGCTCGCTGCAGCAAGCGGGGGCCCGCTCATTCCGCGGGTCCGTTGCTGCGCAACGTCTCCGCCAGCGTTCACACCGGCTTGACGTTTTCAGCGCGCGGCCCCTTGGGACCGCGGCCTTCGTTGTAGGTCACGGCCTGGCCCACTTGAAGCGACTCGATGCTTGCATCGACCACGGCGCTGTGGTGGAAGAACAGGTCTCCCTGCTCACCCTGAATGAACCCGAATCCCTTGTCGGCCATTACCTTCTTGATCGTACCCTGCGACATACTGTCACTCCTTCACAAAAAATAGAAAACACACCTTGGGCCAGCGATTCTTGCTCAGAGCCCCTTATCGTTGAGCAAGACCGCGGCCGAACTCTAGAGGGAGAAAATCAACCGCAACTGGAGATCGACGCCCTCGGAAGGCCGCCGTGACGCAAATCGCAGGATGACTAGAACGAGAGCACTTGACATAGGCAGGGGCACACATCGCTTCTCACCACTAACTGCTCAACTATACCACGGGCAATCGGCAAAGGAAAGGGGGCGGCCGCGGGAAAGCGGGGTTTCAGGGGCCCGCCGGATCACTCGCCTCCTGCCCGAGGGCGGGTGGAGCCTCATGGGGGGTGTCTCCGCCGCTTGCGGCATACTCCTTTTTCTTCTGGCGGCGTGCCCGTTTCTCCGCCGCTTTCTGCTTCTTTCCCGTCTCTCGCTGCCGCTTGGCATACGTGTTTCCGTCTCGCGCCATATATCCTCCCGATGGAAGGGCTGGTGGTTCCGCCCGTTTTCTCGTGAAATGACGATGAAAGCGACCGGACAGCCTATTTTCAGAGAAAACCGCCTGGAAGGGAACCTGCCGCGTCACAATGAGGCAACTCAGGCGGATGGGGTAGAAAACCCTTCTTCAGCCATTCTACCCCATAGAGTGCGCGAGAGCAAGGGGTATAATCCCTGAAATGAATATCCCCTAGTATTTGCGCAATCATACCACCATATACTGCCTATAATCTCGAAAAGGCATGATGAGCATAGATCATCTACCATTGGCTATTGCAATTTGCCAATCGACGACGTATAATGCAATGGTTACGGTCCTTCATCCCTTCAGACAAGGCGGAAAACATCATGGCCCGTCCGACAGTGCAACAGTTTATTGAGACCTGGGAAAAATCCGAAAGCGTTACCCAGGTTTCGGAGAAGACGAAGCTTCGGAAATCGACGGTGCAAGCCAAGGCGACCCAGTTGCGGAAATTGGGCATCCCGTTGAAGAAGTTCAAGGGGGCGCGGCATCGCATTAACATCGAGGAAGCGCTGGAGGTGCTGGCGAAGATCCGGGGGACCTCGGTGGCCGCGCTGAAGAAGGAAGCCGCTCACTCGCGGAGGACGCGGCGGACGCGGAAATAGACCGCTTGCCAGCTATTTTCGTCTTTCGACCGCGGGTGCTTTCGCCTACCCGTGGGCCGAGAAGCCGCGACGAGGGTAACTCCCGCCGTCCTCGAATCCCCGTTACGGCAGCATCTTGCGGAACTCGGCAAACAGATAGTTGCTGTCGTGCGGGCCGGCCGAGGCCTCGGGGTGATACTGCACGCTGAAGGCCGGAAACCGGCGATGCCGCATGCCCTCCACCGTGTTGTCGTTGAGATTCACGTGCGTCACCTCCAAGTCGGCCGGCAGCGACTCGGCCTGGACGGCGAATCCGTGGTTCTGCGTGGTGATCTCGACGCGCCCGGTCAAGTGGTTCAAGACCGGCTGGTTCGCCCCGCGATGGCCGAATTTCAACTTGTACGTCTTGGCGCCGCAAGCCAGGCCCAGGAGTTGATGTCCCAGGCAAATGCCGAAGACCGGCTTCTTGCCCAACAGATCGCGGATCGTCCGCTGCGCATAGTCCAGCGGCTCGGGATCGCCGGGACCGTTGGAGAGGAACACGCCGTCAGGCTGATATTGCAAGACTTCCTCGGCCGTGGCCGTGCCCGGCAAAATGGTCACGCGGCAGCCCATGTCGAACAGGTGCCGGGCGATGTTCCACTTCATGCCGTAGTCCAACGCCACGACGTGCGGCGAGGAACTGGAAACCTGCCGCGAGGTGGATGCGCCCGTCAGCCGGGCCCAGGGACCGAGCGGCTCGTTCCACTCGATCGGCCGATCCGGGATGACCTCGCGGACCAGGTCGCGTCCGACGAGTCCCGGGCTGCGTTTGGCCTTTTCGACCAGTCGGGCGTCGTCCAGGTCGGCGCTGGAGAGCACGCCCTTCATGGCCCCGCGGATGCGCAGACGCCGCACCAGCGCCCGGGTGTCGATGCCTTCCATCGCCACGATTCCGTACCGGCGGAGGTATTCAGCCAAGTCGCCTTGGGCGCGGAAGTTGCTCACCCGCCGGCTCAGCTCGCGGACGATGAACCCGGCCAGGTGCGGCTTGGCGCTTTCCACGTCGCCGGCATTGACGCCGTAGTTGCCGATCTCGGGATACGTCATGGTGACGATCTGGCCGCGATAGCTGGGATCGGTGAGAATCTCCTGGTATCCGGTCATGGAGGTGTTGAAGCAGACTTCGCCGTCAACCTCGCCGGCGGCGCCGAAGGCCCTGCCGGTGAAGACGGTCCCGTCCTCCAGCGCGAGTTTTGCGATTTCCGTCATGGGAACCCAAGCTTTCCGTCCCGAACCTAGGTGAATTAAAGTCGATCCGTCGATTGGCCCGATAGCTGATGTAAAGGCTGTGGGTCTCTGAACAAGGCGGGCCTCTGCTTGCCGAGTTTGGGCAGCCTCAAGTGAGGGTTCTTGTACCGGCGAGCAAGATCCCTCATTTTTTTGCGCCCGTGGGAATCTTGCCCATCTTGCCGGGGGTGTTTATTTTATCGCAGGGACGTGGGAAAACCGCGATTGTCTCTCACACGCCCGCACACCCTCAGCCATCTTACGCGGCTAGAGCGTTTTTCAGATAAGTGTAGCGTTTCGGGTGGCACTGGCGTTTCGCCAGTGCTGGAAAAAACACGGGCAAGATGCCCGTGCCACCCAAAACAAAACGCTACACACAACTGCAATGCGCCCTAACATACGCCGCTGGTTCATTATATCCTGATCCGGCATGATCGCCCAGAAGGGGACAGGGCTCAAGGGCTGGGGACCCTGGGACAAGGAGCACGAGCCAGCCCCATTGCGAGGGATATCCTTGACGGAACTCTAACACGATGCTAACAAGCGTTTAACATCCGGTGGTTAACGTAAGGGGTTGGAAAAACCCCGGAAATCATTCTTGTGTCGCCGCATTGTGCTTTGCCCGAACCATCCGCGCGGGGTGCTGAAATGCTGAAAAAATCCGTGCTGGTGGTCGAGGACGAGGAGGACATCCGCGAGCTGGTCAGCTATCACCTCTTGAAGGAAGGCTACCAAGTGGCGGGCGTGGGTTCGGGCGAAGAGGCCCTGGCCACCGCCGCCGCGCAACCGCCCGACTTGATCCTCTTGGACCTCATGCTGCCCGATCTCGACGGGCTGACCGTCTGCCAACGCCTGCGAAGCGAGCCACGGACGCAGTCGGTGCCCATCGTCATGCTCACGGCCAAGGGTGCGGAATCGGACATTGTCGGCGGGCTGAACCTCGGCGCCAACGACTACGTGACCAAGCCCTTCAGTCCCAAGGTCCTTATGGCGCGGGTGCGGGCCGTGCTGCGCCGCCAACCCGCGCCGCCGCCCAAGGAAACCGCCGACGAAGAAGGCAAGGAAGTCATCCGCATCCACGAGTTGACGATCCACGTGGGACGCCACGAAGTCCTGGTCGACGACGAGCCCGTGTCGCTCAGCTCGACGGAATTTCGCGTGCTGCGTTTCCTGGCCGGCAAGCCGGGCTGGGTCTTCAGCCGGCAGCAGATTCTCGACGGCGTCCACGGCGACAACTACGCCATCACCGACCGCGCCGTCGACGTGCAGATCGTCGGTCTGCGGAAAAAGCTCGGCTCGGCGGGCCGCTACATCGAGACCGTGCGCGGCGTCGGCTACCGCTGCAAGGAGTAGGGGCCGGGAGCCGGGGACCAGGGTGGGCTGGCAGGGGCAAATGGCCGGGACGCCGGATTGCGAAACCGCAAGCGGATATTCCTGCCAATCGCCGAGATCAACCCCGCGGCTCGCTTCCGCCTTTCCCCTTCCGCCTTCCGCCTTCCCCCTTTCTCTCCCCCTTCCCGCCGCTCATCGAGAACTAACCCGCGGCTCACACATTCTTAACAATCCACAACTAGCATTCTCTGGAGGGATAAGCGGCCGTCCATTTCAAACCGTGCAGAGTATAAAAGCGTTCCGAAGTGGGAACTTCGCGCCGAGCGAGTTCCCGAAACACACCCCAACTTCAGGAGAATCCGCGATGAGAAGTCTTGCCCGCGTGCGTCATGTCTTTGCGATGGTTGCGGCATTGGCCTGTTTGGCGGTTGTGGCCGCCACGGCGCAAGTGCCATCCGCCGAGCCTGCTGCGCCTGAAAAGACCGCGCCGGCCGGAACAGCTTCCTCGGCCGGCAAGGTCGCCGCGGCGATCAAGTCGTATGAACCGGTCTCCGGCATCTCGGGCAATCTGAACAGCATCGGCTCCGACACGCTCAACAACCTGATGACCTATTGGGCGGAGTCGTTCTCGAAGGCGTATCCCAACGTGAAGATTCAAGTGGAGGGGAAGGGTTCGGCCACGGCCCCGCCCGCGCTGGCGCAGGGCACCGCCCAGCTCGGCCCCATGTCGCGGACGATGAAGCAAGAGGAAGAGGACGCCTTCGAGGCGAAGCACGGCTTTCGACCGACGCGGATCGACGTGGCCGTCGATTGCCTGGCCGTGTATGTCCACAAGGACAATCCCGTCCGCGGTTTCACGCTGGCCCAATTGGATTGCATTTTCTCGAAGACCCGCAAGAGCGGCTCCGACGACATCACCACCTGGGGCGAGGCCGGTCTGACGGGCGACTGGGCCGCGATGCCGATCAGCCTGTACGGCCGCAATTCGGCCAGCGGCACCTATCTCTACTTCAAGGAGCACGCGCTGCTGAAGGGCGACTACAAGGACACGGTCAAGGAGCAACCCGGCTCGGCGGCCGTCGTCAACGGCGTGGCCAACGACCGCAGCGGCATTGGCTACTCGGGCATCGGCTACAAGACCTCGGAAGTCCGCGCCGTGGCGCTGGCCAAGAGCGACAAGGACAAGCTCGTGGAGCCGGCGTTCGAAAACGCCCTGAACGGCTCTTATCCGCTGGGCCGGATGCTTTATATCTACGTGGCGAAGAAGCCCGGCGAGCCGCTGCCGCCGCTGCAAAGGGAGTTTCTCAAGTTCGTGCTTTCCAAGGAGGGCCAAGAGATCGTGGTGAAGGACGGCTACGGCCCGTTGCCCGCGGCCATCCAGGCGAAACAACTCAAAATCGTGGAATGAGTCGCCGCGGTCAAGGTCGTGGTGATGCCGAGGAATCGTCATGTCTGCGCTCAGCAAAGCCACGCTTCGACGAGTCAAACGGCACGACAAGGCCGCCCGCTGGGTCGTGACCCTCGGCGGCGTCGCGGTCATTGCCAGCGTGATCGCCATCGTGGCGCTGATCGTCGGGACCGTCTTGCCGCTGTTCCAGCTTTCCCGAGTCCGGGTCCTCGTCGAGCAGCCGTTGCCGGCCTCGGTCGCACGGCAAGACGTCGTCGCGGTCGGCATCGAGACGGGGGTGGATGAGAAGGGTCTGCTGGTCGCCCATCTTCTGGGCCGGGACGGCACGGTGACGTTTCTCGATCTGCACACGGGCACGATTCTGGAACAGACCGGGGTGCGGGCCTCCAGCACTCCGACGGCACGACGGGGACTGTCCCAATTTTCGCGTAGCGAAAATGGGACTGTCCCCTTGTCGATTCGAGCCGTGGAGCGGACCGGACCGGCGGAATACTCGCTTGTCTGGTCCGACGGCGCCATCTCGTTGGTCGAGGTCGTCGTACAAGCGTCAACCCAGCCCGGCAAACGAGGCAAGCACCGATCTGCGCGGTCCGCACCCGTGCCACGATCCCGCCGGAAAACGGCCCGACGCCGGTCTGCGCCATCGTGCGGGCGCCGAAGGACAAGGAAGGCGTCGTCACTTGCGCCGCGCTGCTGCCGGACGGCCGCATCCTGCTGCTCCGCCAGATCAACGAGGAGAACCTGGCGGGCGACGTAACGTCGAAGACCCAACGGACGATCCTTCGACACGAAACCACGGGGACCATCGGCCCGCTGGCCCTGGACGGCGCGGGAGCGAACCTTTACGCGGGAACGTCCGACGGCGTGCTGCTCTGGTGGCGGCTGGACGACGACGGCCAGGTCGCCCAGCACGAAGTGACGCCCGCCTTCCGCGACAAGCGGGCCATTACGTCGCTGGGCGTCCTGCTGGGCAACGTCTCGCTGGCCGTCGGCGACGCCCGCGGACAGCTCACCACGTGGTTCTTCGTCCATACCGGGGCCGGACCGTCGCGGAAACTCCGGCTGATCCACACGCTTGCATCCCATGCGGACGCCGTGCGCCAGATCATTCCCGCCCCGCGGAGCAAGGCCCTGCTGAGCCTCGACGACAACGGCGCGCCGCGCTGGACTACATGACCAGCGAGCGGCGGATGGCGACGGTCGGCGGCCCGTCGCCGCTTCGGCAAGTCGGCCTTTCGTCCCGCGCCGACGCCGTGCTGGGACTCGACGCCGACGGACGCCTGACCGTCTGGCGCGTCCACTGTCCGCATCCGGAGATCAGTTGGCGCACGCTTCTTCGGCAAGGTGCAATATGAAGGCTACGACGAGCCGGACTACGTGTGGCAGACCACCGGCGGCGACGACTACGAGCCCAAGATGAGCCTCGTGCCGCTGCTGTTCGGCACGCTCAAGGCGACCGTCTACGCCATGTTGTTCGCCGTGCCGCTGTCGTTGGCGGCGGCGGCCTACGTCAGCCATTTCACCGTCCCCGGCTTCAAGCAGTGGATCAAGCCGGCGGTCGAGATCATGGCCGCCCTGCCCTCGGTCGTGATCGGATTCATCGCGGCGCTGTGGTTGGCGCCGATCCTCGAGCGCCGGCTGGGGACGTTGCTCCTCTGCCTGTTCATCATCCCGGCGGTGGTTGCGGCCTTTCTGCTGCTGTGGCAAGTGGTGCGACGATACCATTGGGCACGGCGGATCGCGCACGGCCGCGAGTTCCTGTTGGTGGCGCCGGTTATTCTCCTGGGCGTGGCCGCGGCCGCCTGGACGGCGCCGCGGCTGGAACACCTGCTGCTGGGCGGCAGCATTCAGCAATGGCTCCAGCAGCATCTGCACTTGCGCTACGATCAACGCAACAGCATCGTCATCGCGTTGGGGCTGGGTTTTGCCGTCATCCCCATCATTTTTTCGCTCGCGGAAGACGCGATCTCGAACATCCCCTATAGCATGACGGCCGCCTCGATGGCGCTGGGCGCGAGCCGCTGGCAGACGTTGTGGCGGGTCGTGTTGCCTTCGGCCAGCCCGGGCATTTTCGCGGCCGTGATGATCGGCTTCGGCCGCGCCGTGGGCGAAACCATGATCGTGCTCATGGCCGCCGGCAATACGCCGTTGATGCACTGGAACCCGCTGGACGGCATGAGGACGCTGTCGGCCAATCTCGCCGTGGAAATCCCCGAGGCCCCGGTCCCCGACGTCGCGGTGCCGGGCACGCTCTATCGAGTGCTGTTTCTCTGCGCGGTGTTGTTGTTCGTTCTAACCTTCGTGCTGAACACGGCGGCCGAATTGGTCCGCCAGCGGCTGCGAAAGCGATATGGGCAATACTAAAAAGTTCTGGCGTCAGGGCGAACCGATGGTCTGGGGCACCGCCGCGGCCCTGGCAATCATGCTCCTGATGACCATCACGCTGCTGCTGGTCATCCTCATCAACGGGCTGGGCGTTTTCTGGCCGTCGTCGATCGACGAAGTGACGCTGGCCGACGGCGCAAAGCTCCTCGGCCGGCGGATCACCAGCCAGACCAATCCGGACAACAACGTCCTCAGCTTCCAGTACAAGACGGCCAATCGCGAATTCGACCCTCGGCGGGAGGATTTCCATTGGGTCGCCGAGACGGCCGTCCGCCGGGTCGAGCATCCGGCCGGCGTCCTGGTGTTGGAACGCGCCGAGAACGGCGACTTCTACGGATTCCTCAAGGACCTCCAGACGCCGACGTTGGAAGTGCCGGCCGCCGCGGCGATGGACGAACGCTTCCGTGCGGCGCTGGCCGCCGTCAACCGGCAACGCGGCGACGTTCTGGAGCCGCTGGCCGCGCAGCTTTCGACCCTCAGCGACCGGGTCCAGGAGATCCGCCGCGCGACGATGAAGCTCGACTACCAGAAGAATCAAGAGTTGGCCGGCGGCAATCGGCCGGACGTGATTGCCGCCCTGGATGCCCGGCGGCAGGAATTGCAGGCCCTCGACGAGCAGATCGGCGGGCAGTCGCAAGAGCTTGTGGCCCGGCAGCAGCGGCAGGAGGCGGCGTTGCGCCGCAACGTGGCCGTGTTTTCCGACGGGCAAGGCCGGACGCGCGATCATCGCGCTGGCCGACGTGGTTCGCGCGTATCGGCCCAACGCAATGGGATGGACGGCGAAGGTCGGGCATTATCTGGCCAAAATTTGGGAGTTGCTCAGCGCCAAGCCGCGGGAATCGAACACCGAGGGCGGCCTGTTCCCCGCGATTTTCGGCACCGTCATGCTGATCTTCCTCATGGCGATAAGCTGTTTTCCGCTGGGCGTGCTGGCCGGCATCTACTTGGGCGAATACGCCCGCGAGGGCACGTTGGTCCGGCTGGTCCGCATTGCCGTGAACAACCTCGCCGGCATCCCCTCGATCGTCTATGGGATCTTCGGCCTGGGGTTTTTCATCTACGGCGTCGGCAAGCTGCTGGACGCGTGGTTTTATCCGGAGCGGGTGGCGGCCGGCATCCCCACGTTCGGCACCGGCGGCATTCTCTGGGCCAGCCTGACGCTGGGGCTGCTGACCGTTCCGGTGGTGATCGTCGCCACGGAGGAGGCGATCCGCGCCATTCCGCGGAGCGTCCGCGAAAGCTCCTATGCCCTGGGGGCAACCAAGTTCCAGACGCTCGTTCGTGTGCTGGTGCCGTTGGCCTTGCCGGGCATGATGACCGGATTCATCCTGGCCATGGCCCGCGCCGCCGGCGAAGTGGCCCCCCTGATGATCACCGGCGTGGTCAAGCTGGCGCCGACCTTCCCCGTGGACGCCAAGTTCCCCTTCTTCCACTTGGACCGCAAGTTCATGCACCTGGGCTTTCATATCTACGATATCGGATTCCAGTCGCCCAACGTCGAGGCCACCAAGCCGATGGTTTACGTGACGACGTTGCTGCTGGTCTTGATCGTGCTGCTGATGAGCAGCCTGGCCATTTACTTGCGCAACCGAATGAGAAAACGATTTCAGATACGGACGATTTAGAGTCGTGATTCATAGGACCCCCATGAAAGCACCACAAATTTCGATGTCCGCCGACGTGTGGCGCGGGCCGGCGCCGAATATCCACCACTCCCCGAAGCAGGTCCCCATGGAACCGACCGCCGTCCGACCCAGCATCGTCGATGTTCCCATTGTCCGGGTGACGAATCTTTCGTTGCACTACGGGCGGAGGGAGGCGCTGCGGGATATCTCCATGGATTTCCTTCGCCACCAGGTGACGGCCCTGATCGGTCCGTCGGGCTGCGGCAAGTCCACGCTGCTGCGATGCCTCAACCGCATGAACGACCTGATCGACGACGTGCGGACCCAAGGCAGCATCGTCTTGGACGACGAGGAAATCCTCGACCGGGCCACCGACGTGATCGAGCTTCGCCGCAAGGTGGGCATGGTCTTCCAGAAACCTACGCCTTTCGCCAAGTCGATCTACGAGAACGTGGCCTACGGGCTGCGCATCGGTGGCGTCCGCCAGCGGCAGACCCTCGACGAGGCCGTGGAAAAAAGCTTGCAGCGCGCCGGCCTCTGGGACGAGGCCAAAGATCGGCTGCATCAATCGGCCATGGCGCTTTCGGGCGGGCAGCACCAGCGGTTGTGCATCGCCCGGGCCATCGCCGTCCACCCGGAGATCATTCTTATGGACGAGCCTTGCTCGGCGCTCGACCCGCGCTCGACAACCCGCATCGAGGACCTCATCGGCGAGCTTCGCGGCGAATACACGATCATCATCGTGACGCACAACTTGCAGCAGGCGGCCCGGGTTTCCGATCAGACGGCCTTTCTCTACGAAGGCGAGTTGATCGAATGCGGTCCGACCAAGCAGCTTTTCACCAAGCCGGCCAAGAAGGCCACGGAAGATTACATCACCGGCCGGTTCGGATGATGGAAAACCCGCACGAGGCGACAGTCCCAACGCGCCGGACTGTGCGGCCCAGATGCTCCGGCAGCCACCTACTCGTCGGCCAAAATCTGGTCCACCAGATCCGTCCCAGTTTGCCAAAACCTGTATTGTGTCCCCGGAACTAGTCCGGAACTAGTCCCCGGAACTAGTCCCGGAACTGGTGCTCCTCGCAGCGACTGCGGCACCTTCTCTGCGCGCGAACCTATGCCCTCCTGCGCGCCTACGCCGGCGTCTCGACCCGCCGAAGCCAGCTCTCCCGCCAATAGAAGAAGTTCCTTCGCGGGCAGTTCTTCGCGCAGAGTCCTTCGCACACCACACCCTTCAGGACTACGGTGCGGTCAAGCTCAACCATCGCGCCAGTCTCTTCGAGGATGATGCGGTGGACTTGGAAGGCGACCGGGTAGCGGCGGCCGCAGTGGTCGAGCATTTCGGGCTCGAAGCTCAGACCGCGGTTCTTGCCGTGGGGGTCGAGCGTCTCGACGATCTCCCGGCGGCTCCTGATCTCGACCCACTCGCCGGGCTGGAGGTCCAGATCGCCTTTCGAGGCGCCCGATTGGCGGCCCGCCATCTTGCTTATGGGCTTGCGCCCGGCGAGGTGGCGAAACTTGTTGACCACTTGGCGGAAAACGATGCGAGCCACGCGGCCCACACTGGCCTCGCCGCCGAGGAAGTCCCACCAGTAGTGGCGAAAATCCCATCGGGAAAGGTGGGCCGTCGCTGCCAGGAGCTCTGTTCGACTGGCAATAGAACCGGCCATTGCGAGGAACGGGCGCGAGTCGTCGGAGCACAGCTTCGTCGATCGGTGGGGGGACTTGGGATTTCAGACCCGAGTCTTGGGTGTTGGGGGCAGCGGGGTCGCGGGGCTCCAGCCCGAAACTCGAAGACCTGGGGCCAAAAGTCGTTTTGCACGCAGGCCCCTTTTCCGCACGGCGCCCGACCGCCCGCTGTCCGCCTTCCTCCGCTGGCACCCGCCTCAACCAGGCTTCTTTCCAGAAGAAAAGGCAGCCGCGTTGGCACCCCTCATGGCAGGCGCCGTCGCAGCGAAGGTCCTCCAAGAAGACCGCCCCGCCCAGCCGCCGCACCCCTACGCCCTCGACGCAGGTCTTGTCAGCCCGGCGAGAGACGCGATAGCGCCGGCCCGAGAACCCCGCCATCTCCGGCATGAATGGCATGCCCTCGAGCCTGCCCTCGGCGTCTAATGTCGCTAAGATCTCCCCGATCGGCCGAATCTCGACGGTATCTCCCCGCCGAAAAGACCGCCGACGGGGGCTGGCCGGGCCGGATCCCATTGGGTCGCTCCCTCCACAGACCTTATCCCGAGTCGCGCATTGATGTCCCCTCGGAGACGCCGCGAACATACACACCTTCTCCATCTTAACAAAGCGACTCGCAGGCTTCCAGTTATTGCCCCGACTCCCGGTTTGGTCCTGACCCGCTCAGGCGATTCTGATGTTCGCCGCCCCGCAAAGCCCGCATAAACGCGGTTTTCTGCCCGCAAACCATGAGTTTTCTGGTCCCAGTTGCTTTCCAGCTTGCTGGGATAATCGTCCAATCCGCTCCTGGATCGTTACGGACGGTGATAGGTCCTAGTCGTTAGCCCGAAACAGGCGAAGCTGAAGCGAACCTTCAGGTGTTGGACTGACATGAGATGTAAAGTCTTGTATTGCAAGGAGTTACAAAATACGCGCACGAGGTCGCGCCGCTCTCATCGCTATCCCATAAACGCGGGGATTGACAGCACATGTCGATTCATTTAGGCTAGATATGCCAGTCTGTGTAGTCTACGTGAAGTGTGCTGTATCACCATGCTTCCCAATTAATCGCTGCGGCTCGCTAACGCCGAGGTGGGCAATGCGGGGCATTTTGCATTGCGGCCACCACACGGCTTGGAGGCGTCCGAGACATTATGATCCAGGTGCTGACCATCATCGAGTCGCTTGTGCGTCACAAGGGGAAAGTCCTGCTCTGGTTGGTTTTGGCGATGGTCGGGGCCATGGCCTGGATTCTTTTTTGCCCTCCCAAATACCTGTCTGAGAGCAAGCTGTTAGTGCGTGCCGGCCGAGAGAACTCCACCCTCGACCCCACGGCAACACTGGGGCGAGAGCAGCTCCTGGCGGTCCCCAGCACGCGGGAGAGCGACATCAACTCGGCGATTGAAGTGCTCAATAGCCGAGCATTAGCGGAGAAACTCGTTGACGCCCTTGGGTCCGGGGCCATTCTCGAAACCGCAGTGGAGCAAGCTGCCCCGGCCGATTCTGCCACGAGAGCGTCTCACGAGAGCAAGCAGGAACAGGCCAATCTGCGGTCGCGGTCGACTGACATGCGCCGGGCGTTGCCATCGATGGCTGAGCGGATGCAGCGTGACCGCGCGGTCCACCGACTGCTGGGGACGCTGGAGGTAACGGCCGTCCATAACTCCAACGTCATTCGGCTCTCTTACGAAGCAGCGTCGCCGGAAGCGGCACAGGCGGTCCTGGCGAAGACCATTGCGATCTTCCTGGAGGAATACGTCCGCTTGAATCGGCCAGCCGGAGCTAGCCAGTTTTTCGAGGACCAGGAGGCGCGGCTTCGCGGGGCGCTGGGGCAAGCGGAAGAATCGCTCCGGCGCTGAAAGAGGAAACGGGGCTAGTTTCTCCGGAAGCACGGCGGGACATCATGGGCAAACGGGTGGGGCGTCTCGAAGACAGCCTGCTGGAAGCCAACACGGATCTGGCTACGGTCGATGCTTCGGTGCGGGCTCTCAGACGCCAGCTTGTCGAGACGCCCAAGACTCAGGCCAGTAAGACTTCCGGCATCAGCGACCAGGGCACCAATCTGATGCGAGATCGGCTCTACGGATTGCGGGTCGCGCTGGAAGAGGCCCGGACTAAGTACGCGCCTGCCCATCCGCGGGTCCAAGAATTGCAGAGACAGGTGGCGGCCGCTGAAGAAATCCTAAGGCTCGAACGCCGCAGCGGCACTCAAACGACCACGGCGCCGAACCAGGCCTTCGAGGAGGCAACCCTGCAGCTCTTGGTCCAGGAGCGGCGCCTTGCGGCACTCCAGGCCAAGTCGGGATCGCTCGGGCAGCAACTTGCCGAGGCCCGCGCCGAGCTGCGCACGCTGTGCGACAACGAGGTGCGCGTAGCCAAGCTCCAACGAGAGCAGGAAATCCTCGACGCCAAGTACCGCAGGTATGCCGCCATGCTGGAAGAATCCCGCCTGGACGCCGCCCTGAAAGCTCGGCACATCTCCAACATCAGCGTTATCCAGGAAGCCAGCCTGGATCTGCGCCCCGTCCGGCCCCGCAAGCTGCTGAGCCTGCTGGTAGGTCTTGTTGTGGGAATCCTGGGCGGCATTGGCTGGGCCCTGGCCGCCGATTATTTCAACCGCTCGTTTGTCACGGCCGAGGACGTTGAAAAGAGGCTACACCTGCGTACGCTGGCGTTGGTTCCGCGGCTGCGCCCGGGAAGATCCCCGTCAGCGAAAGGAACTGACCGCATGATTCTCAAGACCGCCGCTGAGACCGCCGTTCCTCGACCGCCCTGCCAGTGGGCAGGTGTGGGGGCGGAGCGTTACGGGCTGCGGGTCTTGGAGGGCTTGCACTGGCCGGGAGTCGATGCGGCAGCCGCGATTCGCAGCTTGGGGGTCACCAGTTGTACCAGCGGCGAGGGCGTGAGCGCCATCGCCATGGGCCTGGCCCGGGCTGCCGCCTCCTTCGGAGATCAGCAGGTTCTCCTCGTGGATGCCAATCCCAGGCGTCCTCCGGGGGGAGTGACAAGGGGAGCCGCCATGACCGCTGGGCTGTTGGAGGTGCTTGGCGGGAGTGTTGCTCCGCGCGAAGCCGTCCAACCCACCGCGGTGCCCAACCTGGCGACGATGCCCTCCGGCAGCGCCAACGGCTCGGCGGACGGGATGTACAACCTCGGGTCGTTTCCGGAAATCCTCGGGACTCTGAAGAGACACTTCGGCCTGATCGTGTTCGATATGCCCGCCGTCGAGGCGATGGGCTCCGCGCTGCGGCTCGCCGGGCTGTTGGACGGAGTGTTGTTGGTGGTGGAAGCGGAGCGGGTGCGGTGGGAGACCGCCCAGCGGAGCACAGGGAGGCTTGTCGAGGCCGGCGTGCGTTTGCTGGGCGCCGTCTTGAACAGCGCCGCCGATGCTTTCCCGCGTGGCTCGACCGATCATTCGAGGCGTTCTGACCCAACGAGGATTGCCGCTGGCCATGTCTGTTCGCTTGTGTCCCCACGAGTTGCCTCGGCGCTGTTTTCGCGATGCAGCCGAATCGAACACCGCGCTGTGCTCGCCGTCGCAGTTTCGCGCGATGGTCGAGTACGAACGGCTGCGCGTGGACCGCAACGGCTCCTGTTTCGCCCTCCTGGTGCTCACACTCTTGGATACGGAGCACCTCGCGCGGGACGCTGCCGAGTTGGCCACGGTCCTCGATGGCCGGTTGCGCCTGACCGACGAGTTCGGCTGGTGGGATTCCCGCTCGGTCGGCGTGTTGCTGCTGGACGCGGATGAGGCGAAGGCGCGGCACGTGCTCCGCGACCTGAGCCGACTGTTGGGCGGGCGGATCCCGCTGGCCAGTGGTGTCTGCGTGTACCCCCCGTCGCTGCCGACGCACCCTGACGTGGCCCAGCCAGGGGAGGAGCCGGCCCACGAAGCCCGCTATTCGGGGTTGGGCGAGGTGCGATGTTCGGTCGAGGACACGCGGGCAGCGACATTGCTCAATGAGGCGTGGGTCAGGCCCTTGCCGGCCTCGAAACGAGGGATGGACATCTGCGGGGCAGTGCTGGGGCTGGTGGCTCTGTCGCCCATTTGGCTCCTGGTGGCGCTGGCTGTCAAGCTCACCTCCCGAGGTCCGCTATTCTTCCGGCAACGGCGCGACGGCCTTGGGGGGAAACCCTTCACGATGATCAAGTTCCGCACCATGCACGTAGACGCCGAGGCCCGCAAGGCCGAGCTGCGACCGCTCAGTGAGCAGGATGGGCCGGCGTTCAAGTTGGGCGCCGACCCGCGCATCACCCGGGTGGGACGGTACCTTCGCCGGACCTGCATCGACGAGCTGCCCCAATTGTGGCACGTGCTTCGCGGGGAGATGACGCTGGTCGGGCCGCGGCCGTTAGACAGCGAAGAGGCCAAGCACTTCACCGCCTGGCAGCGCCGCCGCCAGGACGTCACTCCCGGCATGACGTGCACCTGGCAGGCGCGCGGCGGCTCGTGCGTGAGCTTCAACGAATGGATGCGCATGGACCTCCGCTACATTCGCACGCGGCACCTTATGGCACGACTTGAGGCTGATCTGGGCCACGTTTGTGGCCGTCCTTCGGAACCGGGCGTCGAAGTGAGGTCCCGCGATGGAGATTCAGGTCGTTGGCGCCCGTTGCCTCAGTCCGTCGCAGGTGGCGGCGTGGCGCGCTGGCAGCAGGCCGACCCGACGCTGGACAGCCCGCTGATGCGCCCGAGTTCACCCAGGCCGTGGCCGCGCTGCGCGACGACGTGGAAGTCGCCGTGTTGGAGGAGAATAGCGAGCCGGCGGGGTTTTTCCCTTTTCGGCGCGCGCGGGGCAACGTCGGCCTGCCGATTGCCGGCCGGATGTGCGACTTTCAGGGCATGATCGCCCGGCCCGGCACCGCCTGGACGGCCCGGTCATTGCTGCGGGCCTGCGGGCTTTCGGCGCTGCACTTTTGCGGAGTGCCGCTAGCCCAGGCCCCCTTGCAGCCGTATTGCTGGGCTCAGGCCAACTCGCCGTACATGGACCTCTCCGCCGGTTTTGAGGCTTACCAGAGCAAGCTGCGCGGGCAGGGCTCCACGGGACTCCTGCGCGCCGGCCGGAAGGCACGCAAGCTCGATCGCGAGATCGGGCCGCTGCGGTTCGAGCCTGACACTCGCGAGCCGCCGATTTTTCGGGCCCTGATCCGCTGGAAGCTCGACCAGTACCGGCGCACAAAGGCCGTGAACTATCTGGCCGAGCCTTGGAAGATTCCGCTCCTGGAAAGCCTGCTGCGCTTCCGCGGCCACGACTTTGCCGCCATGCTCTCGGCGCTCTATGCCGGCGACCACCTCGTGGCGGTTCATCTCGGGCTGTGCTCGAGGGGCGTACTGCACGGCTGGTTCCCGGCCTACAACCCCGACTTCGCCGGGTATTCGCCGGGTCAGGTCATGTGGCAGCAGCTCGCTCAAGGCGCTCAGGCGTCGGGCATCCGCCGCATTGACCTTGGTCCGGGCGACGAACGTTACAAGGTCAGCCTGATGACCGGCGCCGCGACCGTAGGCGAAGGATCGGTTGACTTGCGGCACTTGCGAAAATGGGCGTGCAGGAGTTGGTTTCATACGTGCGAATGGATCCGCTCGTCGCCCCTGCGCACATTGCGCGCGGCGTGGCGCGCAACACGCGGACCTGGCTGGGATACAACCAATAGATGTCGCGAGCGGCAGACAACACCGGGGCGAGTTGGATTCGGGCGGCGAGCGGCCTGCTCGGCGCCCGCGCCGCGCGGCGGAACACTCGCCCTGGCCGACCAGGTGATCGTCAGCGCGGCCAACTTCTTAAGCGGCGTGATCATCGGCCGGCAGAGCAAGGCGGAATTCGGACTCTATTGGCTGGGCCTGAGCGTCGTGTTGTTCGCCACGACCCTGCAAACCGCGCTCATTGCCACGCCCTACATGATCTACAGCCCACGACTGGACGGCCCGACACGGCGGCGCTACGCCGGCAGCACGTTCACCCACGAGTTGGGCTTTTCGGCGCTGGTGGCAATCGGCTTTGTCCTGGGAGGAACCTCGCTCACTCTGGGAATGGGTCCGGCGGAGCTGGCACCCGTAATGTGGGCGTTGGCGGGCGTGGCCATTTTTCTCCTCTTGCGGGATTACGTGCGCCAGATCCTGTTCGCCAACCTGCAAGTAAAGGCCGCAGTTGTGCTCGACGCCTGCGCCTCCGCCGTGCAACTCGCCGGGTTGGGATGCATGGCGTTCTACGGCCGGCTTTCGGCCGCCGCCGCCTGTTGGATCGTGGGCGGCGCCAGCGGAGTGGTGACGTTCGGTTGGCTTCTCCGCCAGCGCGGGAAATTAGTCGTGAGGGCCGCCGACGTGCTCAACGATCTGCGGCACAATTGGGCGTCCGGAAAATGGGTCTTTGCCAGTGGGCTGGCCTGGGCGCTGACGGTCTATTTGTACCCTTGGGTGCTGCTGGGCTTTCACGGCCCGGCGGCCAACGGCGCGTGGGCGGCCTGCTTCGGCATTCTCTCGGTTGCCAATCCGTTGGTCTTGGGAATCCAGAACTACCTTGGCCCCAGCATCGCCCATTGTTCGACCGCGAACAACCGGGAGACCCTGCGCCGGCACGTGGTACGCGCCGCCGCGGCCATGGCGGCCCTGCTGCTGCCGCTGACGCTCGCCCTGATGGTTGTGGGCGGACCGGTCGTGGTGCTGGTCTATGGCGGCAAATATGCCGGCAACGAGGCGGCGATCTGCTGGCTGGCGCTGGCACTGTTTGTTTCTACCGTAACGTTCGCTTTTTCGCGGGCACTGTTCGTCCTGGAACAGGCCCAGCTCGACTTCTGGGCCAGCCTCGTCGGCCTGGCCTGCCTGCCCATCGCGGGCACGTGGCTCGCGTGGAAGTACGATGTGGCCGGGGCAGCGCTGGGCCTGCTGCTGGGCAACGTGATCGGATTGGCGATGCGCTATGTGGCGTTCGCGCGCCACGTCCACCATCGGGCAACAGTTGAACGGCGCGTCGGGGCAGCAGTTGAACCGCCGGCGCCCTCGGGGTGCGGCAGTACCACTGCCGCACCAGCCCCAACCGCGCCCACCCTAGAGCGCCCCGTTAACATCTGTGTTATCATCTGCACCTACAATCGTTGCCAGATGCTCAAGGACGCGCTGGAAAGCCTGCTCGCCCAAGAGACGGGCGGCCGGTTCTCCTACGAGATCGTGGTTCTCGACGACGCCTCGACCGACGACACGCGACAGGTGGCGGAAGCAGCGGCGGGGCGCTCCCCGGTCGCGGTGCGCTGACGTGCGCGGGGATGGGCAAGGCCTCAGCCACGCCTGCAACCGCGGGCTGCAAGAGGCGCATAGTCCGTGGCTGGTCTTTTTCGACGACGATCAACTGGTCGATCCGCTCTGGCTCAAGGAGTTGTACCAGTCGGCGCTGGCCGCGGACGTGCACCTGATCGGCGGCAAGCGCGTGCTGGACCTGCCGAAGGAAGAACTTGCGCGGCTGGGCCGCGCCTGCCGCGGCATGTGCGGCGAAGTCTTGCCGACGCGCGGCTTCCTGGGGTTCCCCGTCAAAGTCAGGCCGTCCGGCGGCAATATCCTGATCCGCCGATCGGTGATCAATGCCCTGGGCGGTTTCGATGATACGCTCCGGACGGGCGGAGTAGACTTCGACCTGGTGTTGCGCCAAGCGCATGGGCTATCGCATCGGCTGGGCACCCCAGGCCGTGGTACGCCACCGGGTGCCGGCCAGCCGCAACACCCCCGACCGCGTGCGCTTCTACAGCCTCCAGCTCGGCTGCTCGCTGGCCTACTTGGATTGGAAGCACCTGGGCACTTGCAGCATGATATGCCTTTGCCTCGCGCGGCTCATGAAGTGCGCGCTGGTCGAGATACCCCTGCTCTTGCTGGCCTTGCTGTTCCGGCATCGCAAGGCGGTCATGGATCACCGGGCACGCCTATCGCGCGCGACCGGCTACACGCGCAAGACGCTCGCGCTGGTGTTCCCGAGGCTCCTGGCCCAGGAGCGGTTTTTCAACGAGTACGTATTTCGCAAGGTGCGCTGACCCATGATGCACTACGCTCATCATTCTGGCGACGCTTCAGCCACGCTGCCCATGGACCGCGGCGCGGCGGCGGCATGCGCAGCGGCTGCAGAGAATCGCTGGGAAACGTTCGCCGGCTGGTTGTGCATTGTGCTCGTGTCGCGCTTTGTTTCCGAAGCCGTCAACACGTTCCTTTGGGACCGGGCAAATTACGTCTGGTCGGCCTGCGCGCTGGCGGCCTTTGCGCTGCTGTTGTGGCCGATGCTGCTCAAGTTCGCGCACGGCGAAGGCAATATCTTCGCCGGCTACTTCCCGATCTTCGCCTATCTCGTGGTGCTGCTGGCCCGCACGCGGCTCGACAACGTCTACGCGCTAAAGTGTGCCTTGTCGGAGGTCGTGCTGTGGACGTGTTTCCTCTTCACCGTGGAAGTGTGCTCGCGCAGCGGGCAAGGGGCGGCGATGGTTCGCACCTGGCTCTTGCGCGTGGTCAAAGCGATCGTGCTTCTGGGCGTGGCGCAGTTGCTGGTGTCGTGCGCAGGCCGGCGGCACGTTGAGTCCGGGGGCCATCATGGAGGCGCGGCCGGTTCGGGGCGTGTTCGTACACCCGAACGTCTTCTTGGTGGTGATCCTGCCGTTCGTCTTTTACTTCCTCAAGCAGCGCTCCTGGTTGTGGTTTGCCTTGACGGCGGTCGCTTGCCTGGGTACGGGCACTCGCTCGCCGTTGTTTGCGGCTCTGTGTTTAGGGTGGCTGATCCTACGGTCGGCCTTGAACCGCCCGATCACCTGGCGGCACCTGGGCGTCACCTGCGTGATCGTGGTGGTCGGCTATTTCCTGCTGGTGCGCAAACATCGGCGTCTGGAATTACGGCGAGGAGACGCGCACGAATCTGTCCACGCTGCAATGGCGCATCGCGGCTCTGGCAGCAATTCCTGGAAGACGAGCGCGACCCGGCCTTCTGGCTCGGCCACGGCGTGGGCACGGCCGACAATGTCTCCACCGAGCTCTCGGGCGAAGCCACTCTCCCGCACAACGATTACCTGCGCACCTACTACGACCTCGGACTCGTGGGACTCTTGGCCACGGCACTGCTGGTGGCATTCATGATCCGGCTCCTGGTGCGCTCGGCCACCGTGCAATCGGATTTTATCCTGCCGGCCTACCTGCTGATCGTCTGCTTCCGCTTCACAGACAACTTCATGTATGTGACGGTTCCGCTGTGGATTTACATGTTCCTGGGCAGCTTTGCCGCCCGACCGCATGCCCGGGAGGACACATGATGCGCGTACTCCAGGTCAATAAGTTCTTCTGGCAAAGCGGCGGCCCGGAGCGCTGCATGCTCGAACTGTCCGGGTTGCTGCGCGGGCACGGGCACGAGCTGCTCTTTTTTGCGATGGAGCACGAGCGGAACCTGCCCTCGGATTGCAGTCGCTACTTCGTCAGCGGCATCAATTACCGCGACGCCTCGCTGGGGGGCCGCTTGCGCACGGGCGTGCGCACGGTGGGAAAGACGATTTACTCCCGCGAGTCCCGGCGCAAGATGCAGTGGTTGTTGTCGGCCGAAGCGGTGGATATCGCGCACCTGCACACGATCAGCCGGCAGATTTCGCCTTCCATACTGCCGGCATTAAAAGGGTGCGGCGTGCCCGTCGTGCAAACGGTACACAACGCGGAACTGGTATGCCCGGCGGCGCACTGCTTCATCGAAAGCCGCCGCGAGCGCTGCACGCGCTGCTTGGGCGGACGTTATTATCGGGCAATCACTCACCGCTGCGTGCAACATTCCGCCGCCGCCAGCGCCATCGCGGCCGCCGCCCTCTACTGGCACCGCAAGACGCGCGTCTTCGAGAAGCACGTGGACCTCTTCATCTGCCCGAGCCGATTCCTGGCCGGACGCCTGGCGGCCGGCGGCATCCCCGCGGCCAAGATCAGGCACCTGCCGAACTTCCTTGATCTTCGCGGATACGAACCGGAGTACGAGGTGGGCCGCTACGGCCTGTTTGTCGGGCGGCTGTCGCCGGAAAAGGGCGTGGCTACGCTGCTGGAAGCAGCCGCTCTCGCGAGGCACATACCGCTGGTGATTCTCGGCGAAGGCTGGCAAGAGGGCCAGTTGCGGCGGTTGGCCGCCAAGCTGGAGCTAAGCCACGTGACCTTTGTCGGCTACCAGAAAGGTGACGAATGGAAGCGGCTTGTACATCAGGCAGGCTTCGTGGTGTTGCCCTCGGAGTGCGACGAGAACTCGCCGATGGTGATCTACGAGGCCGGCGCGCTGGGCAAGCCCGTGGTGGCCGCGGATGTCGGCGGGGTGGGCGAGTTGGTGGAGGACGGCGATACGGGATTGCTGTTCGCACCAGGCAGCGCGGAACAACTGGCGGACCGGATGCGGCAGCTTAACGAGAGCCCGCAGTTGGCCCGTGACATGGGCCGCCGTGGTCGCCGGAACATTGAACAGATCTGCGACAGTCACTACGAGCGGCTGATGGCGTTCTACGAAGAGGCTGGCAGTGGTTTTGCAACTATCCGAGAAGTCTCTCCTCTCCCGACCAACCTTCGGTCGGCGCCGGAGAGGGGCAAGGGGTGAGGGCATGACCGAATACGCACACGCAGGAGATCATCTCCGCGGCAGACATCCTCACCGCAACCCTTTCCGGGGACCAGCCGCAGGTTGGTGGAAAGACGGGAGCGGTGACTTGCACGTCTTGGAGCGGTTCTGGGCGTGGGAACCAGGAGTGAACCATGAGTCGGAACGGACATGAGGAATGGCCCCGCCTGCGTATCGCCATGATCGGCATACGTGGCGTGCCCGCCAACTATGGC
The DNA here is from genome assembly GCA_963804825.1 of uncultured Planctomycetia bacterium. Lineage (GTDB taxonomy): Bacteria > Planctomycetota > Planctomycetia > Pirellulales > Thermoguttaceae > JBKQVT01. The sequence continues at coordinate 351,671 of CAWDRV010000001.1, forward strand.
GGCCTGGAGGAATGCGCCGAGCAGGTGGGAACCCGCTTGGCGGCCCGCGGCCACGAGGTCCTTGTGTACTGCCGCAAGGGCACGTACGACGACGCGGCCCGCGAGTACAAGGGAATCAGCCGCGTCGTTCTGCCCAGCTTGCGGACCAAGATCACCGATACTTACACGCACACGCTCCTGAGCATGTTCCACGTGCTGGGACAGAAGCCCGACGTGATCCTGGCCTTCAATCCCGGCATCGCCAGCCTGTGTACGATTCCCAAGCTGTTCCGCTACAAGGTCGCGCTCAATCCGGACGGTTTCGACTGGCGGCGGGAAAAGTGGGGGCGGTTCGCCCGCCGGTTCATTCACTTCTCCGCCTGGATTTGCACCAAGGTCGTGGACCAGATGATTATCAATGCGGTCACGGTCAAGGACTACTACAACCAAACGTTCGCCTGTCAGCCGCCGGCCGTCTACATCCCCAACGGCAGCCCGGTCGATCCGCCGGCAAACGGCGACGCTCCGGACGCGGAATCCGCGGCGATCCTCAACCAGTACGGGCTGGAAAAGGGTAAATACATCCTGTTTCTCAGCCGCCATGTGCCGGAGAACAGTTGCCAGTACATCATCGACGCGTTTTCCGGGTTGCGGACCGACTTGACGCTCTTCTTCGGCGGCGGGGGCGCCTATGGCGACCCCTATGCCGAGTCGCTTCGCAAGACGGGCGATCGGCGGATCATCTTTCCCGGCGGGATTTACGATCCCGCACACGTGAAGGCCCTGCACCACAATTGCTGCTTCCTGGTACACGGCAATCAGCCGGGCGGGACCAGCCTGGGACTCTTAAAGGCTCTTGGTTTGGGCACCTGCGTGCTGACGCTCAACACGCCCGACAACGCCTATGCCGTCAAGGACGCCGGCTGCTTATACGAGCTAAGCGCCGAAGACCTCCGCGCGAAGATGCGATTTCTTTTGGATCATCCGGAGGCGGTGGCCGAGATGCGCGTCAAGGCGATCCGGCGGGTCAAAGAAGAATACTTGTGGGACGTAGTGACCGACCGTTACGAGGAAGTGTTGTATTGCTTGACCGAGCGACACAACGGAAATGGCACATCGCGACAGAAGAATGAGACAGCAGTGGAAACTCGTAAATACCCCGGGAGAATGTGATCATGTCCGTAGTCATTGTTACTGGTTCCGGCGGACTGATCGGCGCGGAAACCGTCCGCCGTTTCGCGCGAGACGGCCACACGGTCGTGGGCGTCAACAACGACATGCGGGCCTATTTCTTCGGCCAGGAAGGCTCGACGCGCTGGTCGGTGGAACGCCTGCGCGAGAAAGTGCCGGCCTACCGCCACCACGAGGTTGACATCCGCGACTACCAGGCCCTGGCGCACGTCTTCCAAGAATACGCCGGCGAGATCGCGTTGGTGGCGCATACCGCGGCCCAGCCCAGTCACGATTGGGCGGCCAAGGAGCCGCTGACGGATTTCGCGGTCAATGCCTGCGGCACGCTGAACCTGCTGGAGCTTGCGCGGCAGCATTGTCCCGACGCCCCGTTCATCTTCACCTCGACCAACAAAGTGTACGGCGATGCGCCCAACCGCTTGCCGCTTATCGAGCTTGATACCCGCTGGGAGGTCGAGACGTCGCATCCCTACGCCAGGCACGGCATCGACGAGACGATGTCGATCGATCAGTGCAAGCATTCGGTCTTCGGGGCCTCGAAGGTCGCCGCCGACGTGATGGTGCAAGAGTACGGGCGCTACTGGAACATGAAGACGGTTTGCTTCCGCGGCGGCTGCCTGACCGGCCCCGGCCACTCCAGCGCCGAGCTGCACGGATTTCTCTCGTACCTGATGAAGTGCGCGGTGACGGGCCGCGAGTACCGCATTTTCGGCTACCACGGCAAACAGGTCCGCGACAACATCCACGCCAGCGACCTGGTGGAGTGTTTCTGCCAGTTCTACCGCCGGCCGCGGATCGCCGAGGTGTACAACATCGGCGGCAGCAGGCACAGCAATTGTTCGATGTTGGAGGCCATCGCGCTCTGTGAAGAAATCACGGGCAAGAAGATGCGCACGAGCTACGTCGAGCAAAACCGCAGCGGCGACCATATCTGGTGGATCAGCGACGTGCGCCGGTTCCAGTCGCACTATCCCGATTGGAAATACCGATACGATGTGCGCCGCATCTTGGAGGAGATCGCGCGAGGCTTCGAGGATCGCCTGGCAGCCGTGCCTTCGGCGGCTTAGGAATACAAGTTGATCGTACCGTAACGCACACATTTCCATGCAAACCATACTCGTCACCGGTGGCTCCGGATTCGTTGGTTCGTGCCTGGCGATCGCCTTGCGCCGGCAGATGCCCGACGTGAGCGTCGTGGTCCTGGACAATCTCAAGCGGCGCGGTTCGGAGTTGAACCTGCCGCGCCTGCGCGAAGCCGGCGTGGCCTTTGTTCACGGCGACATCCGCAATAGCGAGGACTTCGAGCCGGTCGGGCCGGTGGACCTGATCCTGGAGTGCAGCGCGGAGCCGTCGGTGCTTGCGGGTTACAGCGGGTCGCCGGAATATCTGCTCAATACCAATCTCGGCGGCACGATCCACTGCCTGGAGGTCGCCCGCAAGCACAAGGCGGGGATGATCTTTCTTTCCACCAGCCGCGTGTATCCGGCCGCCGCGATCAACGCGCTCAAGTATCGCAATGAGCCGACGCGATTCGCGCTGGCCGATGGCCAGGCGGTTGCCGGCGTGTCCGGCCGCGGAATCTCCGAAGACTTTCCGTTGCAGGGCGCGCGGTCGTTGTACGGTGCTACCAAGCTCTGTTCGGAACTGATCGTACATGAATACGGCGCAATGTACGGCCTGCCGACGCTCGTGAACCGTTGCGGCGTGCTGACCGGGCCGTGGCAGATGGGCAAGGTGGATCAGGGCTTCGTGGTGTTGTGGGCCAGCCGGCACCTCTTGGGCGGGCAGTTGAGTTACATCGGTTTCGGCGGCGACGGCCGGCAAGTGCGCGACATCTTGCACATCGAGGACCTCTGCCGCCTGATCGCATACCAGATCGAGCATCTCGGCCAGTTGCGCGGGCAGACGTTCAACGTGGGCGGCGGCCCGGAAATCAGCGTTTCACTCCAGGAACTGACCGCGATTTGCCGGGAACTGACCGGTGTGAGCCTGGCCGTAGGCAGTGAGCCGCACGATCGCCCGGCCGACATCCGCCTCTACCTGAGCGACAACGCCCGCGTTACCGCCGCCACGGGCTGGCGACCGCGGATCGGCGTGCGGGCCATCGTGGAAGATGTGTGCGAGTGGATCAAGGCGCATCGTCAGGCCCTGGGCCCGATTTTCGCGAGTCACCAAGGCAACGGACAACCAGGAACGGGTAGGCATCAGAGCACTGCAACATGAAGTTAGAGCGCGTCCGACAATCCGTGTGTAACCCGGTTGCCCCCCCCGCTGAACAACCTGCAGGGAACCGGCGCTCCGAGCTGCGCGGCAAGACCGATCCGCCGCAGGGGACGTCTCCGAGCCGACCGCCGCAGAGCGAGCCGCAGCCGTTCCTGGGGGACATCTGGGATCGCTTCAAGTGGCCTTTGGCCACGGCGGCCAGCTCCGTCGCGTACTATTCGGGGCTGCTGGGTCTCTATGAGCGATTGAAACCCGCGGCCGCGCGCCCCCGCGTCATCATCCTGATGTACCACCGCGTCACGGAAGATCCGCAGACGATGCATCGTCTCTCGGTCTCTCCGCGGAACTTCCGCGCCCACATGCAATACCTCGCGCAGCCGGTATCGACTGATCTCCCTCGACGAGGTGGCGCGATATCTTGAAGGCAAGGAAGAGTTGAGGCGGGATAGCGTGGCGGTTACGTTCGACGACGGCTACCGGGATGTGTACACCAACGCCTTCCCGTTGCTGCAGGAGTTCGGCATCCCGGCAACGGTTTTCCTTACCATCCAATTTCTCGATGATCCGCAGCTTCCTTGGTGGGACCGGCTGGCAAGGGCAGTCGCGCGGCTCCGCAACTGCTCGGCCGCCGTCAGCCCAGCGGACGGGGATATTGCGGCGGAAACGTGGAGCCAGGTCCGGGCCGCGATTGGGGCGTCCGCGTGGCGCGCGCAGGCCAGGCTCTCGCAGATTACGGATTCGCTTAAGGACTTCGATGCAAAGCGACGCGACGGCTTGATCGACTCCCTGGAAGCCGCCGCGCCGCCGGACCGCGCAGAACGCCTGATGCTTACTTGGGACGAGGTCCGAGCCATGCGCAGCGGGCAGATCACTTTTGGCGCCCATACCATCACGCATTGCACCGTGGGCGAGATCGACGGCGAGGTCGCGCGGCGCGAAATCCTCGGCTCCAAGGCCCGCATCGAGGCTGCGATCAGCGAACCCGTGCTCTTCTTCGCCTATCCCTACGGCAGAATCGCCGACCTGAGTCCTCAGACCGTGCGCCTGCTGCGCGAAGGCGGCTACAAGCTGGCCCTGACCGGTCAGCGCGGCGCCAACGACCACTCGGCCGACCCCATGCTCTTGAATCGCTGCGGGGTGGCGAACGTGCCCGCCTGCACGCTGGCCGTACGCCTGCAAAGTCTGCTGGCCGGCCATTGCCGCGCGCGTCCCGTTGCGATTTGAAGGCGAGGACTCGCGGGGGCTGCGCACCTTGCAGTTCGAGAAAGACGGCGTGCGCCAACTATACCACTGGCTAGGGCGCCACTCGCAGTTTGCTCAACGGATACCAGCCGTCAGCGGCACGGCCTTTGATCCCCAACCGCACAACGGGGCTGGATGAGCCATCTACGATGGCAATGGAGAGCCTGTACTTCCCAGGAGGAACGTCAGTCAGGGCGATGTTGTCGAGGGCGACGTTGGTTTCCCCCGGCGGCAAGTCGCTCGGCATGTTGAAGAAGGCGGGGGTGAACATCCCGATCGAGCCCGGGAGCCAGCGGTCCACGGCGATGCTGCCCGTGAAGGTCTTGGAAAACCCGCTGTCGTTGCTCAGGCGATACGCCACTTGGTAGGGTTTGTAGCAAGGGGCCGATCCCACGTTCTGCCACTTCATCGAGATGTCGAGCCTGCCCCCGGCTCGGACTTGGGCAGGATGCTTGAGTTCCCTGAGAACGAGGCGGTAGCCCAGCCTGCGAAGGAATCGCTCGACCTCGGGCCGAACATCGGCCCTGTCGGGCAGCGGGGCCGATTTATTGTTGATGACTGAGGCGTGGCAGGCCAGGGCGTAATTGAAGATGTAGCGGAGCGGCCAGCCCTCCTGGACCCACTTCCGCATGTCCCAACACGTCTCCCAGGCGACGGGGGCCCTCTTCCAAGTGTCGTAGAGGTTGGCTTCCTTGATCCAGCCTGGGTAGCCTTGCCGCATGTGGCACCAGTTTCGGGAAAAGCCGCCCAGGTCGCCCAGGCAGTCGGCCCGCCAGCCCGCGCCGTGGGCGCAGGCGTACTTGAGACACTCGCCGCCGCCAATGAGCATCAGAAGCGGCGTCTTCTTGAAGGCGGCAAGGTAGGCGTGCACCACCTTCATGCGGTTCTCAAGCGTCGGCAGCTTGCACGTCCTCGACCCGCTCATGTGCCATTCTCCCCACCAGCCAATGGAGCCAAGGTCAATGTGAGCGATGTCGGGGTGGCCGTCATATCGCTGCCCCAACCGCTTGATGAAACCGAGATGGGCCTGCAAGACCTCCGGATCATCCATGTTGGGAATGGGCAGCGGACTTTGCCCTTCGTAGTCCGCCTCAAGCACCTTGTTGCACCACTTGGGGTGATAGGGGTGGCCCCGGTATGTCGAACAACACATGACACGAAAGGCCAATTGCTGACCCGCATCGCGCGTTTCTTTCAACACCCTATCGAGGAACTCCGTGTTGAGCTTCCCAGGCTGCGGTTCCAATTCGCCCCAGCCCCACCGGGCATAACGGACTGTCGATGGAATCCACGGTGGCAGCGACTTGTCCTGCTTGCAGGTGCAATGGAAGGTTTCCCACCCGATCCCAGGGTTGGCAAGGATTTCGTTCGTTTCCTCGGGGATGACCACGATTTGCTGCTTTTCGGCGAGGGCCGTGGCGCCCCAGGCCAAAACGCCCCAAATTGCAGCAATTCGCATAGTCTTAGGGCACATCGTATCAGTCCTTCGCTGGCTTCTGTTGGTGACTCGACTTGAAATTCCGGTTGGGGATGAATTCGCCGCCGATCGCACCGATATCGTTGACCTTCGATGCCCCTGTGATTGCCTGCGGGGGAACGGCATCTTTCGGTCCGTAGGTCCAACCCCTTTTCCCGGGACGCCGAACAAACAGCGCCCCCATCGCTTTCACCGCAAGAACTGCGGGAGCAATCTTTCCCTTTGCTGGCCCACTTCCATCGTCCACATTTTACAGAATCCTGCGGCGTTTTCCAACCATTCTGTACGGGATTCTGCACCCCATTCTCGCTTTCCCTTCGCATTGACCGCATCGACACGGTCGATCGCGGACGGGTCCTTCTTGCGCAATCCATCTTTGCAGCGTCTTCTTCCAACCGGCATTCAACGAGGCCAAGAGCGCCTCATGTCAAGTAATTTGCGAGTGCGAGGCATCAGGATACGGGAGTCGAACCCGTCTTCCCGGCTTGAAGGGCCGGTGTCCTCGAACCGATAGACGAACAGGCCATTTCGGCGCGCACCTTCCACGCAGTTGACGCATGGGGTTCGCGCACAGCTTTCACGCAGTGGGTCGGGCGGTGCTCGAATCCGCGTCTGCGGCTTTTCAGGCCGCCGCCGACCAACCTTCGGTCGGTACCCGCATCTCAGCTACCGACCCAACAAAAAAAGCCCGATGTCGTTATGACACCGGGCTTTCGGTATTCTTCGGGAACAGCTACGGCCGGTGTCACAAGCGCAATGGATAGGACGGGAGCGTACTGACCGCTTTCGCGGCGAATGTACCCAGCCGCCGTACCGGCTCTCGGCATCGATCCGCACCTGGACGACCTTGTTGGTCACCTTCGCAGCGTACACACGGCCGATCTTCACTTCGTTCTTCTTCATCGCAAATCTCCTATTCTGGAACATGGGGTATTGGTACAACGCACAACCCCGCAGGAGCCGTGTTTTCGGAAAAACATCAAGCGGAATCCGATCCCAGTTCCACCGGATTTTGGTAATTCTTCTGTAACGGGTTCTTGGCCCACCTTCCCGGTGCGGGCTGCATTTCGCTCGAATTGGAGCGGAATTTGCGTCATGGCCGCCGCCCCGTCCGTCACCCGGCCGCCGTGCTTGGCCCGGCCCTTCGGCTACATTACAATCAAGGAGGCCCGTCCGAGCCCCTCCGTCTGCACCCAAGGCACGCACGATCATGGCACCTTCCGAAGCCAACCAGGCAGCCCCATCGAAGCCGAGTTCGATTTCCTCCACGCTGTTGGATCAGCTTCGGGCTCGCCGTCCCGAGGCATGGCAGCGGCTGGTGCACCTCTACGGTCCGGTGATTTATCGCTGGTGCCGGCGGTCGAACCTCCCAGCCGAAGACGCCGCCAACATGGTCCAAGAGGTGCTCTCCGCAGTGGCGGCCCACTTGCCGGGCTTTCGCCGCGATCGGCCCGGCGACAGTTTCAGCGCCTGGCTGGCCGTCATCACGCGGAACAAGGTCCGCGAGCACTACCGTCGCCGCCAAGGAAAGGTCGAGGCCCGCGGCGGGAGCGCGGCCCAGCGGCGCCTGGCCAAATTCCCACAGCCTTCGGAACCAACCGGCGAGGAGATCCAGGCGGACGCCTCGGCGACGGCCTCCCTTCGGCGACGGGCATTGGAAACGCTTCGCGCGGAATTCGAACCCCGCACCTGGGAGGCCTTTTGGCGGGTCAGCGTGGGCCGCCAGCCGCCTGCCCAAGTCGCGGCCGACCTGGGGATCAGCCTGGCGGCGGTCTACAAGGCCAAGTCGCGAATTCTGAACAGGTTACGACGATTATTGGGGGAGCTGCCGGAATGATTCGGTGGTGCCATCCCCCCCGTGCCGCTCAAGATCGTGTCAAGCCCGCGCATTTTATTATAATGGGGGGAGAGCTTGAGCCTGCCTCCACCGCGGAGGGCTTCCTTTGTGACCGCCACTATCTGCCCCAGCCAAGAAACGCTGCTGCAATACTCCCTGGGCACGCTCCCCGAGGAGGAGTGGGAGGCATTGGATCGTCACTTGGAGGGTTGCCCCGAGTGCCAGGCGACGATGGTGACGTTGGACGAGGCTGGCGACACGGTGATCGCCCGTTTGCCCCTATCGGCTAGCGACGAGGCCCTGCTGGCCGAGCCGCAGTTGCAGGCCGCCTTGGCGGCGGCCTTGGCGATCCCGGCACCGACCGCTGAGGGGGGCTCCGCTTCGGCAGAGTTGCCGCGCGGCGGCTTGCCCGAGTCGCTGGGGGAATACCGGCTCCTGGAGGAACTAGGCCGCGGCGGCATGGGCCGGGTCTACAAGGCGCTGCACACCAAGCTCGATCGCGTGGTCGCGGTGAAGGTCCTCTCCCGCGGCCGCGTCGGCGACCAGCAGGCCCTGGTGCGCTTCGAGCGCGAGATGAAAGCCGTCGGCCGGTTGGCCCATCCGAACATCGTCCAGGCCCACGACGCCCGGGAAATCGACGGTACGCCGGTGCTCATCATGGAGTACGTCGACGGGCTGGACTTGGCCCAGATCGTTCGCCGCGTCGGGCCGCTCTCCGTGGCCGCGGCCTGCGAATTGATCCGCCAGACCTCCTTGGCCCTGCAATGTGCCCACGAGCACGGCCTGGTGCATCGCGACATCAAGCCGTCGAACATCATGCTTGCCCGATCGGGCGAGGTGAAACTCCTGGACCTCGGGTTGGCCCGGTTCTATGCCGAGGGCCCCGCGGGCCTCTCGTCGGCGGGCGAAGAAATGACCGGCACGGGCCAGGCGATGGGCACGGCCGACTACATGGCCCCCGAGCAGGCCTCCGACAGCCGCACGGTGGACATCCGGGCGGACCTCTACAGCCTCGGCTGCACGCTCTACAGGCTGCTGAGCGGCCGGGCACCCTTCAGCGGCCCGGAGCACCGCGGCACGCTCGACAAGCTCAACGCGCAGGTCCACCAGCAACCACCATTTATTCGCCGGCTCGTCCCCGACGTGCCCGAGGGTCTGGCGGCGATCTTGGACCGCCTCTTGGCGAAGGACCCGAACGACCGTTTTGCCACGCCGGCAGAGGTGGCCGAGGCCCTCGCTCCGTGGTGCGAGGGCGCCGACCTGCCGGCCCTACTGCAGCGGGCGATCGAGGCGAAGTCGTCCCCTCTCCCACCGGGAGATGGTCAGGGCGAGGGCCGTGTCGCAGGTCAGGCCTTGCCTGCGGCGCGGCCGCCGCTGTTGTTGACCTCCTGGGGCTGGAAGTGGTTGGCCGGCCAACTGACGCTGCTGCTTCTGGTCGGCGGTTTGGGCTTCGCCTTGGGGCTGGTGATCCACATTCGCAAAGATGGCCGCACATACAAGATCGAGGTTCCGGAAGGCTCCAGCACAATGATCGACGGCAACGGAAATCCTACCGTGACCCTTGCCGAGAAGTCGGCAGACGGCAACGCGCCCGCCCCCAGTTCGGCAGCCGAACCTCCGCGCGGTCAGAAACCGATTTTGCCGGCGCGGGTCTTGCGGCCGGGTCCGCACGCGACCGTGAAGGAATATACCACCGTACGCAACGAGGAGGTTCACGGTTACACGGTGGTGGTCGGGTCGGGCCCGCGATCGGCGAAGGACAGCGGCCAGGCCGATAAGGACGATGCCGCCTTGATCGCCGACCTGAAGGAGGCCGGCCATGATGGGGGCCGCGTCGGCCGCGCGCTACGTCCCATCAAGGAAAGAATCCCGAAGGCCCGCAACGACGCCTGGGCCAAAGTCATCGCGGCGGCGCTGGCGGAGAATTCGAGCACCTTTACCCGGAAGGATGCCGCGGAGGCATTGGGAAACTGGGGCACGCGGGAGAGTATTCCCGCGCTGACGAAGGCGGCCAAGAGCTCCGATGTCTTCCTGGCCGGGGCCGCGAAGCAAGCCCTCAGGAAGATCGCCGACGACCTCGGCATCCCGAAGGAAGCCATCGCCCGGGAGCCGTGGGAAAAAGACGTTAACATGCTGCTGGCCGATCTCAAGGAGGCCGGCAGCGACCAGCATCGGCTCTCTCCCGTGCTGCGCGAGTTGTCGCAGCGGTTGGCCAAAACGCCCAACGCGGCGGTGACCAAGGCCCTGGAAACCGTTTTGGCGGATAATTCCAACATCAATATTTGCGCGGCGGCCTGTTCGGCCCTGGCCCACTGGGGCACGCCGGATAGCATCCCCGCGCTGAAGAAGGCGGCCGCCAGCTCCGACCGCCGCCTTGCCGACGCCGCGCAAAGGGCCATCGCAGAAATTTCCTCGCACCCGAACAAAGGAGAACACCCGTGACCATCAACTCCGTTCGTGCTTGTCATCGCTTCCTCGGGCGGTCGTCCCGCCTCGTGTTGCTCGGCCTTGGCGCCGCGGGCCTTGCGTGTTTGGTCGCGGCGGCGGGATCGGCGGCCGCCTCGACACCGGTTTCCTACGTCGGTCCCAGCAATGGCTCATGGAACACCGCCTCGAACTGGTCCCCGGCCGTCGTGCCCGCCAACAGCGGAGCCAGTCAGTTCACGGTGACGGTTGCCAGCAATCCGGTGGTCTTCAATCTCGCCGGCAACACGACCATCAATGACCTTATTCTCTCCAAGTCGCTGCAGCTTAACTCCGGCTGCAACCTGACGGTGGCCAACCAGCTTTCACTTTCCACGGCTTCGATCACCGCCAATGGCGGGAACTTCACCGCCAACGGCCCCGCGACTACCGCCACGGCCATCAGCCTGGATGCCGAAAGCGGGGCGCAGGTGGCGCTGCCGGCGCTCGCGCAGATCACGATCAACAACGATCCCTTCGCCGAACTGCAGGCCAACGGGGCCAGCAGCCTGTTGGACCTTTCGCAGGTGACCACGATTGCGGATAACGATCCGTTCACGACCGTGCAGGCCGGCAGCGGCGGGGAGGTCAACTTGCACAACCTGCTTTCGGTCACCAGCACCAGCGGCAACACGCTGGGACTGACGGCCTCCGGGGGCACCATCGACGTGTCGGGCCTTGGAGGGGGAGCGAGCAACAGCGGCGTCGGCAGCGTGACACTCTCCAATTCCGGCACCGTGCTCTGGGGCAGCCCGACGAGCCTCAACACTCTGAGCCTGAAGGTCACCGGCACGGGCAACACGATTGACCTGAGCCACATCGCCACGGGCACCGCCGTGAGCCTCGACGCCGAGAGCGGGGCGCAAGTGGCGCTACCGGCATTGACGCAGATCACGGACACCGACTCCGGCGGACTGCAAGCCAACGGGACCGGCAGCCTGTTGGACCTTTCCCACGTGACCACGATGGCAATCAACTTTTTGGGCGCGATTAGCGTGCAGGCCGGCAGCGGCGGAAAGGTTGACCTGCACAACCTGCTTTCGGTCAGCAGCACCAACGGGAACACCGCGGGCCTCACGGCCTCCGGTGGCACGATCGACGTCTCGGGCCTTGGAGGGGGAGCGAGCAACAGCGGCGTCGGCAGCGTGACACTCGTCAATTCCGGCACCGTGCTCTGGGGCAGCCCCACGAGCCTCAACAATTTGAGCCTGACCGTGAGGGGGACGGGCAACACCATTGACCTGAGCCACATCGCCACGGGCACCGCCGTGAGCTTCGACGCCGAGAGCGGGGCGCAAGTGGCGCTACCGGCATTGACGCAGATCACGGACATCGACTCCGGCCCACTGCAAGCCAACGGGACCGGCAGCCTGTTGGACCTTTCCCACGTCACCACGATGGCAATCAACTTTTTCGGCGCGATTAACGTGCAGGCCAGCAACGGCGGGGAGGTCGACTTGCACAACCTCCTTTCGGTCACCAGCACCAGCGGGAACACCGCGGGCCTCACGGCCTACGCGGGGGGCACCATCGACGTGTCGGGCCTTGGAGGGGGAGTGAGCAACAGCGGCGTCGGCAGCGTGACCCTCTCCAGTTCCGGCACCGTGCTCTGGGGCAGCCCCACGAGCCTCAACACTTTGAGCCTGACCGTGAGGGGTACGGGCAACACCATTGACGTGAGCCAGGTCGCCACGGGCACCAGCGTGAGCTTCGACGCCGAGAGCGGGGCACAGGTCGTGCTGCCAGCGCTGACGCAGATCACGGACAACAACGTCTTTTTCGGCGGACTGCAGGCCAACGGGGCCAACAGCCTGTTGGACCTTTCCCACGTCACCACGATGGCGGTTAACACTTTGGGCACGAACGTGCAGGCCGGCAGCGGCGGGGAGGTCAACTTGCACAACCTGCTTTCGGTCACCAGCAGCAGCGGGAACACCTTGGGCCTCACTGCATCCGGGGGCACCATCGACGTGTCGAGCCTTGGAGGGGGAGCGAGCAACAGCGGCGTCGGCAGCGTGACACTCTCCAATTCCGGCACCGTGCTCTGGGGCAGCCCCACGAGCCTCAACAATTTGAGCCTGACGATAACGGGCGCTGGCAACACGATTGCCCTGAGCCAGATCGCCACGGCCACCGACGTGAGCTTCGACGCCGAGAGCGGGGCACAGGTCGTGCTGCCGGCGCTGACGCAGATCACGGCTAATAACTCCGGCGAACTGCAAGCCAACGGGACCGGCAGCCTGTTGGACCTTTCCCACGTGACCACGTTCGCGTTGAACACATTCGTCACGGGCGTGAAGGCCGGCAGCGGCGGGAAAGTCAACCTGCACAACCTGCTTTCGATCACCGGCGTCAACGGGAACACGGCAAGCCTCACGGCCTCCGGGGGCACGATCGACGCCTCCAGTCTCAGTGCGGGTCCCGGCAGTTTCCAGGTCCAATCGGGCGGCAGTCTGCTCTTGGCCAGCCTCAATCTGCACAGCAGCTCTTTGACGGTTTCCGGCTCCGGCAGCACGCTCACGCTCCAGGGCAACCTCTACACCGATACCACTTCCTCGCTGAGCCTGGGCGCAAGCACGACGGTGTACGTGGGCGGCAGCCTCTCCAACGCCGCCACGAATGAAGCGAGTTGGACGGCATCGTCGGCGACGGCCGATTTCATCGGGCTGGGGCAGCACACCTTGGAGGTTGCCGGTCTCGATCTCGGCGCCGTAAGCCCCGGCAACAGCGGCAATTTCGGCCTGGGCCAACTGGTGGTGGGCCAGTCGAACTCGCCCGCCACGCTCACGCTCGTCGATCTGCTGAACAACGGCAACCGCTCGGACGGCAACGAGGCCCTGTATCTGTTCGGCAGCGGGAGCAGCCCCGGGCTGTCGCTGCTGGACGGCTCGACGCTCGTGCTTAACCATCTGGACGCCTACGACTACGTCAACGGCGGTTGGGTTTCGCTCCAGTCCGTGCTGGGCGGCAGCAACGAGGTGGCCTTCGACGGCGGCTTTCTCGCGCAGGAGGCCATTCCGGAACCTTCCGCGTGGGCGCTGCTGGCCGCCGCGGCCGGTTTCATCTTTTGTATCCGACGGAGGCTTCTTTGGGATGGGACCTTAACGCGGAGGTGAAAAGGGTAGAGTCGAGAGGCGGCGCCGGAAGTTTCGGAGACAAATTACTTGATTCGTGTCTTTCTTGTTCGGGGGGAGAGGCCCCCAGTAAGCGCGCCTGTCCCCCTTTCTCCCCTGGGAAAGGAGGAGGCAAACAACACCGTTCTTGGCCGCAGGGGTTCAAAAGGAGTCGGCAGTCTTTGATTTGCTCAGATCGCAAGAAACAAAGACTCCGACCCCTTTAGAATCCCCCCGAAAGGGGCGTCGGTGGTGCCGTTCTGACCCGCCCCTCGGTCGGGTTCGGCGGAGCGGCACCGGGCGGCACCATTTTTTTGCATCGAGACACCAATGCCCAAGATCGTATTCCATTCCTATCGCGGTAACCCATGGGAATTCGATATTGTCTCCCGTAGGATTGCCCCAGCCGATCCTTCCCGCTCCCCGAAACCCCATCAGGCAACGGACGGAAGGTTCTTTAGCGACATGTGCGGCATGTCCCGTGAACAGTTCGATGACCAGATCAACAATCACGCCGAAATCCTGATTCTGAACGTCACGGATCGCTGCAACCTTCGCTGCAAGTATTGCGCAGTTCTCCGGGGCCTATTGCGGCCAGCGGGTTCACGGCTCTGCCACCATGAGCCTCGATACCGCGATGCGCGGCATTGACCAGTTCATTGCCCGCACCGGGAAGACGCTCCAGAATCCGGAAAAGAAGCTGTCGATCGGTTTCTATGGCGGTGAACCGCTGCTGGCCTTCGACCTGATCCGTGAGGTTCTCGACAGGGTGCATGGGGCCGGGTATTCGCAGCTCGCCGGGCGCCTCGCCCACTCCATCACGACGAACGGGACCCTGCTGGACGAGGAGAAGATTGAGGTTCTCTCGAAATATGGCGTTTCCGTGCAACTCAGTATTGACGGCCCGCAGGAACTCCACGACCGCAACCGCGTTTGGCCCGATGGTTCGGGGACGTTCGGAACCGTGATGAGCAACCTGGAACGCGCTAGCCAACGGTTTCCCGACTTCTTCGCGTCCCTCGACTACATTGTCACGATCTTCGCGCCGTGCCGTTACCTCCAGCGCACCGCGTTCTTCGACTCGCATCCACTCTTCCAGGGCCACCAGTTCCGCGTCACGTCGGTGGCCATGGGGAACTGCGATCTGGCTTTCGACACTTCCGAGGAAGAAAAGGACCGCGTCGAGTTTGCCGCGCTGCTGCGGCAGCTTCATCGCAAAGCCGTGGGGCGAGATACCGCGGGCGCCGCGTTCGAGTCCGGGCTCGTGTCCCAGAACCTCGCGCGATTCCGCCAGGCCCAAGGTGAGACGGGCACGTCAACCCTCGCCCCCAATGGGTGTTGCATCCCCGGTCAGCGGCGCATCTTGCTGTTGACGGATGGCCGCTACCACCTCTGCGACAAGGTCACGCAAAACGAGCGGTTGTCGCTGGGAGACACGAATTCCGGCGTTTGTGCGGACCGCGCGTGGAAGATCTACAACGATTACCTGGCACTAAGCCGCGACGACTGCCTGAGCTGCCCGCTTGGAAACATCTGTAGTTACTGCCCGGCGTCCGCTCTTCAGGGCGAGTATTTGGGCATTGACCAGAAGCGATGTCAATGCGCCTCGAACCTGCCGTACACCAAGCAACTGCTTGAACTCTATGCGTCCATCGTGGAAGACGTGCCGCAAGAAGACCTTGACAGGTGGATTGCGCCACGGCTAACTTAAAATAACGACCTTGTGGTCTTTGGAAAGGAAGTTGGGAGCCGCAGTAGACCATGCGCGTCACGTTTTGAATGGTGGCGTCTTAGAAGCACCAAGTCAAAGGAGACCAGTCATGTGCGGGTGCAGTTGTCAGTGTTCATGTACAGAGGATAACAACATTTGGGGGGGGATGCAATCGGCTGCGTATGAGGCTTCCTGGTCAAGCCAGTACAGCATACAAAGAATGCTGCCGGGGATGAGGCTGAAGTTCCTGCAGAACGCCATCGCCGAGCTGGTAATCGTGGACTGATGTGAACCGCAGCAGACCATGCGTGTCACGTTTTGAATTGTGGCGCCTTAGAAACACCAAGTCAAAGGAGACCAGTTATGTGTTCGTGCGGTTGTCAGTGTTCATGTGTAGGGGATAGCGGGGATGGTGTTGTGGATTACGGGACGACACAGGGTGCAAATGCGGGCGCCTCTGCCGGCCAGCAAAATACGATGCCCGGGATGAGCCTGAAGTTCCTGCGGAACGCCATCGCCGAACTGGTAATCGTCGACTGAGTTGTCGTCGTCAAGACCGGGGCGGAAGAGGCGCCCTTTCCGCTCTAAGCTGCCGTACACCAAGCAACTGCTGGAACTCTATGCGTTCATCGTGGAAGACATGCCGCAAGGAGACCTTGCTATGTGGATTGCGCCACGGCTAGAATGATGCCGTTTTCGCGTGCCACGAAATGGGGTGAACGGGCAGTAGGGAATCCGCGTGACCTGTCGCGTCAATTCAACGACACAAGGTAGCAGGAGAGTGACCATGTCTAATTCTAGTTGCCAATGTGCATGTCCGGATGAGGACCTCACATACGGCAGTACTCAAAATGCAAGGTACACAGGCCGGTCTGCTGGCGAAGAACTCGCGTCCAAGCCCGGGATGAGCCTGGAGTTCTTGCGGGACGCCATCGCGGAGCTGGAAATCGTTCGACTGAGTTGTCGTCAAGAGCGACGCGGAAGAGACGCCCTTTCCGCTCCAAGAGGCCGTAGCCGTAGGGTGGGTCGAGCGGCGAAGCCGTGAGCCCCACCAGAACTCGCAGGAGACCGATGGTGGGGCTCGCCGCCAAGGCGGCTCGACCCACCCTACGGTTGCTGCCATGAAAGGACGTGAGCGGCCGATAGAGAATCCGCGTGACTTGTTGCGTTGCTGTAACGAAACCAGGTAATAGGAGGGTGAATATGTGTAACTTTGGTTGTTTTTGCCAATGTGGTTGTTCCGATGACAGCGCCCAATACGGTTCATCCGGTGGTGTGGACAGTGGAGTCAACAACGGCCAAAGCGCTATGGGATTCGTGTCCAAGCCCGAAATCGGCATGGAGCTCTTGTGGGACGCCATCGCGGGGCTGGAAATCGTTGATGAGCCTATCCTTCTTACGCAAGAGGCTGGTTGAGCTGGAAATCGTTGCCCGATGAACGGCGCAAGGGCAGAAGGCGGGAGCGACTGACCGCCTGCTGTCTGTCGCCGTCAAAGCTGTTGAGGTGTGATGTGTTGACGAAGCACGTAACGAGAAATGCCTTTTTACTGCCCCCGTTGCGGGTGTGGTTGGCCAGCGTGCCGCTGTTGGTCTTGAAACAGCTCCCCTTGTGGCTGACGCCCCTGCTGGTGTGCCAAGTCATCAATGCGGCCGTGTCGGCGGATGAGCACGTCGCCGGGCGTCTGGCCATGCTCAGCGCCGGCATGGTGGTGCTGCTGGTTGTGGGAGCGGCAGCGGGACAACTCCTCGGCGCGCTCTTAAGCAGCAGTTCGCGGCAAGGCGAGAGCCGGCTCCGCATGGCCGTGGTCGCCAAACTGCACGAGTTGTCTGCTTCCTTCCACGACAATGCCTCTGCCGGGGCGCTGCACCTCAAGGTCCTGAAGGACGCGTCGACAATCCAAGCCTTTCAGGCTCAGGTCATCACCACGACCATGGAGGCACTGTGCATGGCTGCGGCTGCGATGCTCACCCCCCTGCTTTGCGGCAGGGGCGTCGTCGTGCTCCTCTATCTGGCCGCGGCGCCGCCGCTGGTTGCCGTGAAGCAGTTGTTCGCCAAAGGCTTTCGGAACAACGTGCGTGTCTATCGCGAAACGCTTGAGCGGATGTCTTCGAGGCTCGGGGAGATGCTCGACATGATCCCCCTGGCGTGTGCACACGGCGTCCAGCGGGCAGAAATGGCGATGCTTGCCGAGAGAATTCAGGACGCCCGGCAGTGTGGCCGTCAGATGGACGTGTCGCTTTCACGCTATACCGGCCTGCTCATAGTGACCATGCAAATCGCCTTTACGGCGTCGCTCGGACTGGCCGGCTGGTTCGCGTGGCGCAGGACGATCTCGCCGGGCGAAATCACGATGTACTGCACCTACTTCATGTTGCTCACCGGCGCGGTGTCGGCCGTGATGGCGCAGTACCCGGCACTGACCAACGCGAGGGAGGCCGTCCGCTCCATCCGCGAAGTTCTCGATTGCCAGGACGTGGAGCCGAACGAGGGTCGCATCGCGGTCAAGTCCGTGGAAGGGGCAGTCCGGTTCGAGGGTGTGGAGTTTTCGTATCCGGGCCTGAGCCTGCCCGCAGTGTCAGACTTGAACCTGGAGGTGCGCCCGGGGGAAACCCTAGCCGTGGTGGGAAGGTCGGGCGCCGGCAAAACCACCCTGATGAGTCTGATCATCGGCTTTCGGCGACCGACATCCGGCAGGATCTTCCTCGACGGACTTGACATGGCAACGCTCGATTTGCGGACCTTCAGACGCTTTTTGTCCTTGGTCCCCCAGAACGTGGTCCTCCATTCCGGCAGCATTCGGGAGAATATCCTCTTCGGCATGGCGGATGTACGCGAGGACGCGCTCCATGCGGCAATTCGCATGGCGAACGTCGCGGAATTCGTGGAACGTCTGCCGAGAGGGTTGGATACGCTGGTTGGGGAGCATGGTGCCAAGCTCTCCGCCGGGCAACGCCAGCGAATCGCCATCGCGCGTGCCGTGGTGCGCAATCCGAAGATACTCATACTCGACGAGGCGGCATCCTCGTTGGATCCTATCTCGGAGGGACTCGTTCGCGAAGCCATCAAGAAGGCGTCGCGTGGCCGGACAACCTTCATCGTGGCGCACTCCTTGTCGAGCGTTCGCCATGCCGATTGTATCGTGGTCATGAAACATGGCAAAATCATCGAGGCAGGGAGCTATGACGAACTCTCCTGCCAAGACAGCGAATTCGTGCGGATCTTTGGTCCGCAGCGACGTTCCCTTGACATCGGTTGCGAGGTGACGCCTTCCGAAATGAGCGTCCGTTCGTAAACACTTACTTAGTTCCGGGGAAGTTCCGGGGACACATTACTTAATTCGTGTCTTTTTTGTTCGGGGGGAGAGGCCCCCAGTAAGCGCGACTGTCCCCCTTGCTCCCCCCCGGAACTCCGACTATTGACGAGGGATTTGTGCGGCGGTATCCTCGGAAGTGGGGCTCTCTTCGCCTTTTCAGGTCTACACAGGAGGCGGCAAAGATGGCTGTCCGAATCAGCTTGATCTTCTGTCTGGCGGCTGCGGCCGCTCCGGCACTGGCCAGTGAGCGAGAGACAGAGGAGGCCCACGAACTGGCGAAGGTCAACCAGGCGTGCCGGGTGATTCTCCGGAGCACGGAAGCCGGACAGGCGGCCAAAGACAATGCCACGAAGTGGACTGAGTGCGTGAAAACGTGCCAATGGGGCGAGCTGCGGGCCCGCTATCTCGGTTTTGCGCAAGGCGCCAGCGGGACATGGCGCGTACGTCTGGAAAAGTCAACCGGCGACCGCGTGGTGATCCCGTACGACAAGTTGGATCAAGTGAGTCAACAGAGGCTTAAAGACATCTCGACACTCAAGAGTGCCATTCTGAAAGATGCGGCTGTTGAAGAGGCTAGAGCACTTGCAAAAGACAAGGCCATTGAGAAGGCCAAGGCCATTGAGAAGGCCAAAGGCGATGACAAAGCCAAGGCAACTGAGAAGGCTGCCGAACAAGCAAAACGCAGCAAACCCCCGGCTGCTCCTTCTCAACCGTCGCACGCTTCGGGCTCAAAGAGGGAAACCGCCCAGGCGCGGCCCGGCGATCCGGCGGCCGCGGCCCGGGCCCCAACCGTCCCCAAGCCATTGCCCGAGGCGTCCCGTAAGGCCGCCGAGAAGGTCTTGCCCTCGGTGGTGACGGTTATCAACACGAAGCGGCAGCCGAGCATGGCCGCCGGCATCATCATCGATCCCTCGGGAATCATCCTGACCAACAGCCACGTGGTCGCCGGGGGCGGCAAGATCACCGTCCGCTTGCCCGACGGCCGCCAATTTCCCGGCAAGGAGATCAAGACCGATTCGACGACCGACCTGGCGATCGTGCGGATCGATTCCGGTGGGCCATTGCCGGCCGCTCCCTTCGGCGATAGCGACGCCTTGAAGGTCGGCGATCAGGTGGCGGCCCTGGGGCAGCCGTTGGGAGGGAAAAACGCCGTCACCGCGGGCAGCATCACCGCCAAGGGACGCGACCTGTGGGGGATGGGCGAGGGAAGGTGCCTGCTAACCGATGCCGCCATCGATCCCCGCAATAGCGGCGGCCCGCTGGTCAATCTCGACGGCAAGGTCGCCGGCATCCACAGCACCCTCCAGACGGAGAGGCCCCTCGCCCAGAACGTCGGACCACCGTACGGAGTTGCCATTCCGGCCAACTTGGCGCAGTGGGTATTCCGGCAGTTGATCGCCACCGGCAAGGTCCGCCGCGTTTACCTGGGCGTGGAGCTGAGTTCGATGTGGAAACCTTTGACGCAATACTTGGCCAAGAGGTCCGGCGTCGCCGTCACCGAGGGGGCCTGGGTGGGGACGTCGGGCACGGCACTCCCGCCGCCAAGGCGGGCCTGAGGAGGGAAGACGTCATCGTCAAGTTCGGCGGCAAAAAGGTGTCCACTCCCCAAGAGCTTCAGGGAATGCTGGAGGCGGCGCCGATCGGCGCGGCCCAGCAGATCACGGTCATCCGCGACGGCAAACCGCTGGAACTCACCGTCGTGCCGGGCGGCGAGCAGCCGGACCAGTACGGCCCGCTTCAAGGCCCCGTGGATATGTGGATACGCGGCGTCCTGCACGTCAAGATGCCAACAACGTCATTCGAGAAGCTGGGCATCGTCGGGGTGACGCTGACGCCCGAGATGGTCGCCAGGCGGCGTGGCGCCCCGCCCAACCACGGGGTGCTGTTTGACCAGGTGGACGAGCACGGCCCGTTGGCCGGCTGGGATGACGGCTCGGTCATCATCGAGTGTGCCCATAAGCCGGTGGCCACGGTGGAGGATTTGAGTAAGATCTTGGCGCAGCAGTCCTTCGAGAAGGGAGTGTCTCTCGTGATCCAAGGTTCGAAGACCGAGCACCACGATGCGGTCTTGAGCCCACATGGGCGCAGTGCTCCAACCTGCGGAGGACGTGCAAGTTCCGTGCACCGGGTCTGTGTTGGTTACCATTCACGACCGAAGTACTAAGGTGATTAAATCACGGTGATCACGGAAAGCCCAGGGTGACTACCACTCAAAAAGGGCGAATAATTCCTTGAGGCCTTTGGAAAGAAACTTACGGAGAGTTTCAGATACAAGGACACCCTCCAGACGGCGAGCCCTTGGATCGCGGCATTCTACGCACACTCGGTCATGCAACCGCATAGCCAGCAAAGAGAACGAAGGCCGCTTGAGTGAGGTGATCCAATGGAATCCGCCTGGTACATTCAGACCGAAAGTGGTGAAATCAAAGGGCCGATTGCGCCCGCCGTGCTGAAGGCGCGGGCCGATGCCGGAATGATCAAGCCCGACACGCCCGTTCGCGAAGCGGCTGGAGGTGACTGGGTGCCCGCGGGTAGAGTCAAAGGGCTGTTTTCCAGCGCCGTCCAGCCGGGAGCAACAACCCCGCCACCCGTAGCGAGACCCGCAGCGCCGCCGCAAACCATGTCATCCGCGGGTTGGTACATTTCCCTCGGCAATCAGGTGCACGGCCCCCTCTCCGAAAGCCAACTTCGTGAGCTGGCCCAACGGGGCAGCGTCACGGCGCAGACGCCGGTGTCCCGGGACAAGACCAAGTGGATGGCGGCAGCAGCGGTTCAAGGCATCGTGTTCGGCGTTGTCCCGCCTCCAAGAACCCAAGTTTCGTCACCCCCATCCCCTCAGTCCGCCAGGGGTGGGCGATTCAGCAAGGCTTGGCCTTCCGCGGGGGTCCTTGCTGGCATAGGAGGGCTCCTCTGTGCAGTTCTCGTCTTGACAGTCATTGGCGCCCTTGTCGGGTCGGGAGAGTCCCATTGTGCGCCGTCCACAACCCATGTGGTCTCGCCATCCAACACGGCTGCCGATCAAAAGCCTGTGGCACGTGCTCCCACTGTTGAAGATGTCCCCCACCCGGAGGACGCCGCGGCGCATGTCAAGCGAGGCGATGCCTACCGCGCGAAGGGTGACTACAAGGCAGCGTTTACGGAGTACGCCGAGGCCATCCGGCTCGACCCGAAGTACGCCAAGGCGTATTCCCACCGGGGCCTAGCCTACCGACTCAAGGGTGAGTTCGACAAGGCGATTGCGGACTGCACCGAGGCCATCCGGCTCGACCCGAAGCTGGCCAAGGCGTATGGCGATCGCGGCGCTTCCTACGCCGAGAAGCGCGACTACGCCAAAGCGATTGCGGACTGCACCGAAGCCATCCGGCTCGACCCGAAGCTGGCCGAGGCGTATTCCAGCCGGGGCCTAGCCTACCGACACACGGGTGAGTTCGATAAGGCGATCGCCGACTACACCGAGGCCATCCGGCTGAACCCGAAGAATGCCGCGGCGTATGCTAACCGGGGAAATGCCTACAAAGACAAAGGCGACTATGACAAGGCGATCGCTGACTACACCGAAGCCATCCAGCTAGATCCGAAGTTGGCCACGGCATATTCCAACCGGGGCATTGCCTCCTGCGCGAAGGGTAAGTTCGACAAGGCGATTGTGGACTGCACCGAGGCCATCCGGCTCGACCCGAAGTTGGCCAAGGCGCATTCCAACCGGGGCATTGCCTACTGCGGGAAGGGCGAGACCGACAAGGCGATTGTGGACTGCACCGAGGCCATCCGGCTCGACCCGAAGTTGGCCGAGGCGCATTCCAACCGGAGCATCGCCTACTGCGTGAAGGGGGAGTTCGACAAGGCGATTGCGGACTGCACCGAGGCCATCCAGATCGACCCGAACTTGGCGAAGGCATATTTAGACCGGGGCGCTGCTCACTTCGGGAAGAGGGAGTTCGACAAGGCGATTGTGGACGCCACCGAGGCCATCCGCCTCAACCCGAGGTTCGTCGTGGCGTATTCCAGCCGGGGCCTAGCCTACGACAAGAAGGGGGACTACGACGCGGCGATCGCCGACTTCACCGAGGCCATCCGGCTGGCCCCGGAGAACCGGGCCGTAGCCTACGAGAAGGTTGACTACAACGCGGCGACCGCCGACTACACCGAGGCCATCCGGCCGACCCCAAAGTTGGCCGTGGCGTATTACGAGCGGGGAAATACCTACTTCAAGAAGGGGGACTACGACGCGGCGATCGCCGACTTCACCGAGGCCATCCGGCTCGACCCGAACTTGGCCGAGGCGTGTTGCGGCCGAGGCACGGCTTTCTGCGGGAAGAGTGAGTTCGATAAGGCCATCGCCGACTTCACCGAGGCCATCCGGCTCGCCCCGAAGTTGGCCAAGGCATATTGCAATCGGGGCGTAGCCTACAACAGGACGAGGGAGTTCGACAAGGCGATTGTGGACTGCACCGAGGCCATCCGGCTCGCCCCGAAGTTGGCCGAGGCGTATTCCAACCGGGGCAATGCCTACTGCGGGACGAGGGAGTTCGACAAGGCGATTGTGGACTACACCGAGGCCATCCGGATCGACCCGAAGTTTGTCGCGGCGTATTTCAACCGGGGCCTAACCTACGATAGTAAGGGCGACTACGACAAGGCGATTGCCGACTACACGGAGGCCATCCGGCTGAACCCGAAGAGTGCCGCGCCGTATTTCAACCGGGGAAATACCTACTACAGGAAGGGTAACTACCACGCGGCAATTGCAAGCTACGCCGAGGCCATCCGGCTCGACCCGAAGTTTGTCGCGGCGTATTTCAACCGGGGCGAAGCCTATAAGCGCGAGGGCAAGAAGACTGAGGCGAACAAAGACTTCGCCAAGGCCAAAGAACTGGGGTACAAACCGGCGAAATGAACACCGGGACGGTCGCTGCCGACACTTGCAGGCGGCGCGGCCAGGTGGAGCCGCTGGGCGTTGTGCCCTTGGCCACCTGGTCATAACTACGAGAGAAAACTCCCAAGCCGTGGACCCCGAAGTCGGCCAGCCCGCATCCCGGCCTCCCCTCCGGGCCGCAAGGCGTCTATCTTGGGGCGGCCTCCCCCGCCTTGCGAATGAGACGCCGGCGCACTAAATTGAGGGGGTAAATCTAAGGAGAGCGTTCACCCATGTCCTACGCAGCCGAAATCAGCCGGGCCAACCCTACCTGCTTCCTCTTCCTCATCGACCAGTCGGGCTCGATGGCCGAGCGGTGGGGCGGCGACGCTGGCAAGACCAAGGCGGAGGGCGTTGCCGACGCCATCAATCGCCTTTTGGAAACCCTCGTCACCCGCTGCTCCAAGGGCGACTATATCGCCGACCGTTACTACGTCGGCGTGATCGGCTACGGCGGCGACGTGAGCCTGGGATTCTCGATCGACGGCCTGGCCTCACAGGTCCTGCAGCCGGTGAGCGTGATCGACGCCCATCCCTTGCGCATCGAAGATCGTGTGCGGAGGAGCGACGACGGTACCGGCCGGTTGATCCAACAGCGGGTGATGCTGCCGATGTGGCTGGAGCCGAAGGCGGCGGGCAAGACGCCGATGTGTCAGGCCTTTCAGGCGGCCCACGAGGTGATTGGCCAGTTCGTGTCCGAGCACCCCGCCTGCTTCCCGCCCATCGTCATCAACATCAGCGACGGCATGGCCACGGACGGCGATGCCGGGCAGGTCCTGCAAATGGCCACGGCGCTGCGGGGCTTGGCGTCGCAGGACGGCAACGTGCTGCTGTTTAACGTCCACGTCTCGGTGCGCGGGCAGCGGCCGATCCTCTTTCCAACCGGCGAGGGGGAGCTGCCGGACGAATACGCCCGCCTGCTGTTTCGCATGTCCAGCCCGCTGCCGCAGGCAATGCTCCGCCAGGCCCAGATCGTGGAGGCCTCGGTCCCGGACGGCGCGGTGGGTTTTGCCTTCAATGCGGATTTGGCCTCGGTCATCATGTTCTTGGACATCGGCACCCGGGGCGACACGCTGCTCAGGTAGTCGGTCGATATCATGGCCGTGACTTCGCATACCTTCTGGTTGCCTCGACGGGGCAGCATCCCCGGGGAGTACGAGGATGCCGTGGCGGCCGACGACGCGGCCGGCCGCTACGCCGTGGCCGACGGCGCCACCGAAGGGTGCTTTACCGGCCTCTGGGCCACGCTGCTGGTCGACGATTTCGTGCGCCACTGCCGACCGCGGCATGGAAGAGTGGCCCGATTCGCTATCCGCCATCCAGGAGTTGTGGGACGCCGACGTCCGCGGCCGGCGACTGCCGTATCACGCCCAGCCGTCGGTGCGGCAAGGGGCCTACGCCACCTTCCTGGGCGTGGTGCTGAGGGACGAAAAGGGGACAGGTCCAATTTGTGCGAAGCACCCTCCGGGCCGTTCCGGCAAATTGGACCTGTCCCCTTTTCCTTCTCCCGAGGACGTATACCAGTGGCAGGCCCTGGCCGTGGGCGACGCCTGCCTGTTTCACACCCGCCGCGGCGCCTTGCTCCGCGCCTTTCCACTGGAAAAATCCCAAGCCTTCGGCAATGCCCCGGCGCTGGTCGGCGCACGCATGGCGGCGGACGAGGTCCGCAAGCGGCGCCAGGTGTGGCCCGACGGACGCGGGCAGTCCGGCGATCGCCTCTGGGCCATGACCGATGCCTTGGCACAATGGTGTCTGGCCGAGCAGGAAAGGGGCGGGAATCCCTGGGGCGAGCTGGAATCGCTGCTGGAGGCCCCGCCCCACGACGACCGTTTCGCCGCCTGGATCGAAGGACTCCGCACCGCCCGGCGACTGCGCAACGACGACGTCACGTTGCTGGGCATCGTTTTGGAGGGCTGATACGATGCCATGGCCGACGCCGACCGATTTCAGGCACGCGATCCAAGACCCGCCCGGCGCCCTGGCCGACGAAGAATTGCGCGGCGGCGCGGTCGCCCGCAACCCCCGCGGCCTGCCCATGCTCTGGTCGGGCAACTTCGCCAGCGTCTACCGCATCCACTGCCCGGCCACGGGCAAGACCTGGGCGCTGAAATGCTTCACCCGCGAAGTGAGCACTCGGCAGGAGCGCTATCGCCAGATCGCCGCCTGCCTGAAGGCGGCGCGATTGCCCTTCATCGTGCCGTTCGTCTACCTGGAGCGTGGCATCCAGGTCCACGGCCAATGGTTCCCAGCGGTCAAGATGGAGTGGGTCGAGGGGCAGACGCTCAATCGCTTCGTCGAGGAGTCGCTGGAGAAGCCGAAGATGCTGCGGCAGTTGCTGGAGCTTTGGCCGCGTCTGGCCAGCCGGCTCCGGGAGGCCGGCATCGCCCATGCCGACCTCCAGCACGGCAACGTCCTCTTGGTGCCCGCAGCCGACGGCAAGCTGGCCCTGAAGCTGATCGACTACGACGGCATGTACGTGCCGGCCTTGGCGGGCACGCCGTCGGGCGAGCTTGGCCACCCCAACTATCAGCACCCCGACCGTCTGCGGCGACACGCCTATAACGCCGACGTGGACCGCTTTTCCCACCTGGCCATCTACGCCGCGGTGCAAGGTCTGCTCACTGGACGCCGCGACCTCTGGCAGCGGTTCAACAACGACGAGAACCTGCTCTTTCGGGAAGAGGATTTCCGGCGGCCTGCGGAATCCGAGCTTTTCGAGGCCCTTTGGGACACCGACGACACGAATAGCCGCGCGCTGGCGGGCCGACTCCTCCTGGCCTGCGCAGCCGCTGGAAGCGACCCCCTGGCTGGACCATGTAGTCCAGCGCGACCGGGTCAGCGCCCTGACGCGGACTGAGCAAGCGGCGGCGTCCTCGCTGCTGGCGGCAGGCAGGGCACTGGCACGGCTGAAGCTCCCCGCCGCTGCGGAGGCGGGGACGCCGTCGCCGCCCGAGCCGCCGCAGTGGCGGGGGACATCGGCCAAGGTTGCCGCGGGCGAGGTCGTTCGGGCCGAGGCTGTGCCGGTAGCAGCCGTTTCGACGCGACCTGTTTCGCAACAGAGAACATTGCCTGCGGACGTGCCGCCACGGCGCCGTCATCTCCTCTCGTCGCTGTTGCAATCGGCCGTCGTTCCGGTGCGCGCGGCGGATCGACTGCTGCTCGGCATGGTGGGGCAGGACAACACGATCTTGTACAACTTCCTGCGTGTTTTCACCGCGACGCTGCTGGTTGGCCTGGTGCTGCTGGGCGTCTCTTGGTTCAGACCCAGTTCTCCCCCAGTCCGTCCCGAAGCGACCGCCGCCGCAGTATCCCGGGGTGAAAGCGCAATCACCGCCACCAAGCACGCTGCGCTGTCGAAGGAAATCGCCGTGGACCTCGGCAACGGCGTGAAGCTGGAAATGGTGCCCATTCCGGCGGGCGAGTTCATGATGGGCTCGCCCGATGCGGACAAGGACGCCGGTGACAACGAGAAGCCGCAGCACCGGATTCGGATCAGCAGACCCTTCTACTTGGCCAAGTATCCGGCGACACAGGAGCAGTGGGAGGCGGTCATGGGCCGCAACCCGAGCCGCTTCAAGGGGCCGAAGAACCCGGTGGAGAGCGTCAGTTGGGACGACTGCCAGAAGTTTCTGGAAAAGCTCAACGCGAAGTCGGGCCCTGGGGGAGGAAAGTTCCAGTTGCCCACGGAGGCGCAGTGGGAGTATGCCTGCCGGGCAGGGAGCACGACGCGATATTGCTTCGGGGACGACGAGTCGCATCTGGGCGAATATGCGTGGTATGACGCGAACTCGGGCGGCAAGCCCCACCCGGTGGGCCAGAAGAAGCCGAACGCCTGGGAGCTGTACGATATGCATGGGAGCGTATGGGAGTGGTGCGCGGACTGGTATGATCGGAATTACTACAAGGAGTCGCCGAGGGATGATCCGACGGGGCCTACAACGGGCTCGTCCCGCGTGATTCGCGGCTGCACTCCGGACTCCGGCGCCAGGTACTGCCGCTCGGCGTTCCGCCGCTCCTACCCGCCCAGGAGCAGGCTGATGATCCTGGGCCTGCGTGTCTCCCGAATTCCGGCGGAAGGATTTGCTGAGAACCCTGCGCCCGATTTCATGCCGCCGCTGAAAATCCAACCCGTTCCCACGCAGACCGTCGAAGTCGGAAAGCCGTTGACCGTTGCGGTTTCGGTCGAGGACGCCAAGCGGTAGGAGGGAAAACTGCGATTCGGCCTCGGTCGGAACCCTCCACCAGGGGCCAGCATCGACCCGAAAACCGGCGAGTTCGTCTGGACGCCAGCATCGGATGAGGCGTCCAAATCGCGTTGGGTCGTAGTGACGGCATCGACCGACGAGCCAGACGCCCAGACGACCCAAAGGACCTTGATGGTCAGGGTGGTGGGGAAGACGCGGGTCTCCGCGGCAAGTAAGCCCTTAGGAAAGCGAGCTGGCATAAGAGTGGTGGAGGCTGCGTCTTCCAACCGTGGGTCGGGCATGGGGCAGGCAACAAGAAAAGGCGACGAAAATCAAAACGCCGACAGGTGGGCTGTTGTCCAAACCGGCGACGAGATCAGGGTGGTCCGCATGGCAGACTTGGAAAATGAAAAAACCGCGTCAACAAAGAGTATGCCACCGAACAGGAGAGGTATCAGCGAAGAATGAAAACGGACCGGGCGGCCGAAAAGCCGGTCAAACCGACCTTCAAGGTTCTGAGGTTGAATATCACAACGGCGGAAAAGGCCAACGAAATCGCTCACCAAATTGCGGATAAAGTGGAGCAGGAAAACGACTCCAAAGGGGACAGCAAAGCCCGTAAGCGGTAGCCGACGCGCCAGTCATGGGGACAAATCGTGCAACTCGCCGCGAGGAAGCCCCGGCGGCCGGAAGAATCGCGACCGCCTCCGGAGGCAACAAGCGGCCGTGAGGGAGTTGTGAAACAGTAGAACCTCTTTTTTCTCTTTCGGCAGGCGGGAAGCATTGAAGAGATGGACTGGACCACGCCGACCGATTTCGGCATCAGCACGTTGAAAACGGTTCACCTCGCTCACCGAGCCGAACCATGGCATTTTGGACCGCTATAGAGCTGGCAACCCCTTCATAACCCAAAGCGGTCGGCGGAAGAGAGACACCGAGACTTTGGGCGCCAAACGACCGTTTTGAGTGGGTTGTGGGGCGACATGCAGTGTCTCCACTTCCCCACACGAGACACCGGCCGAGACAATCTGTTATCCGCAAGTCGTTGCGAAGAATGGCCTTAAAACGCAAGAAGCCGAGGCGGACGGCCTCAGCCTGGGCCGTTAACCCACGGGTATCGAATTGTTCGAACCCGGTTTTCAAGTGGAGCGGACTCCACCCACTTCGAATATACCCTGGGCAGATGGGAGAGACAAGGCCATCGCCGTGCGTCCCATATCGATGGCGACTGCCCGTGGGCCGAACCCGACCTTGATCTGCTCGGCTTTGCCGGGATCGCTCGCAGGGAAGCGCGTCACCGTGTTGGAGCCGCCATTGGTGACCCAGATCGGATCCTGCTGATCCACGGCGAGGTGGAAGGGCCCCTTGACCTGGAGCGTGCCGTCCACGGGTTTGCCACTGACGGTGCGGCCCAGGATGCGCCCCTTGGTGGCGTCTCCCTTCGGCAGATACACGATCTGGTCCTTTTCATTGTCGAGTGCCCATACGTCGCCATTCGGCGTGGTGATGATGCCCTGCATCGAACCCAGTTGTCCGCCGAAGTTGTAGCCGGTCTTGGGTGAAAGCGGCTTGCCCGTTTTGCGGTCGAACACGGAGATGTTTTGCCTCCCAGGCTGGTGGCCCACACCTTATCGTCGGCGCAAATGGCGATGCCGAAGCCGGGGCCGTCGATTCCGCCGCCGCGATACCCGACCGTCATCGGCGAAAGAGGCCGGCCATTGGGTGCGATCTTCGAAATGCCGCCGCCAAAGTCGCGGTAGATCGTGGACTGCGCACCCACAAGGAAGTTATCGTCCGCCCACATGTTGCCTTCGCCATCAATCGCGATGCCGCCCAGCGAGTTCAACCCACCGCCGGCATAGACCAGGAAAGGGTCCACGCACTCGGCGCGAAGCTGAGGTAAGGGATGAAGGGCACCGGGCGCCAACGCTCCCCGGCGGGGACGGGATAGAACGCATCAAACAGCGCGAAGAGTTTCTGCGCTTGATTCGATGGGTTGCGTGCGATGTTCTGCGCCGCCGTTAGCGTGTCGGTGGGCGCAACGCCACCCGGAGGCGTGGCGACTGCGAAGAACTCGTTGCACGCGTCGCCGTGGACCCGCGTGATACAGCCCATCAGCAAATTCGCCAGCGTATTGAATGTCGCCAGCGTCGCCGTCTGCGAACTGTTGAGCGGATCTTGAATCACCGGGCCTAGCCCGCCCGTTTCGAGGTCCACCAAGTTAGGCACATTGCCAGCGGCGATGCGCAGGCCCAGCGGTTTGCCCCTGAGCGCGATGCCGTTCAGAAACTGCGCGCTCGTCCACGCGGAAGCCACGGTCGTGAGTTCATTGATCGTCACGCGCTTCGGCGGCGTTGTCCCCAATACGTCCATCAATGTGATCGCGGGATTCGGTCCTTTGTCACCTCCCACCTTTGGCTCGCCGCCCTGGGCGATGAGGTAAAGCACGCCAGCGTTATCCTTTCCGCCAGCGCTCTCCAAGTCAAAGCTGCCGTCGTCCTTCGTCTGCGTCTCGGCCAGTTTTTGAGGGGCACCCGGCCCGGCCGCCCAAAGAGTGACGGTGGCCTTGGCAATGGGGCCGCCGCCGCCCTCAACCTTGCCTCCGATGTTGCCTGCTGAAGCGACGCCAGATGGCATGGGGGTGGAGCCCTTATAGCCAGGCGATGCTGGGGCAGGAGTCTGCCCGAGACATAGACCCGAAAGGGCCGTGAGGATTACTGCAGAGACCGCCCCATGACTATTCTGACAGGATGTTTGGGCCACGTTTTCATGTCACTGCTCCCGAGCGTCTGCGGCGCCCTTCAAGAACGCGGCCTCCTTGCCCACCTCCAGGGCCCGCTTGGGGTCCAGGTAGCCGAAAAGCTGGATGCATTTGGCCACGAGCCCGGTCCAGCCGGTCTGGTGGCTCGCGCCAAGCCCGGCGCCGTTGTCGCCGTGGAAGTATTCGTAGAAGAGGATGTGGTCGCGCCAGTGCGGGTCGGACTGGAACTTCTCCGTGCCGCCGTAGACGGGACGCCGGCCGTGCTCGTCGCGCAGAAAGATGCCGGTGAGCCGATCGGCGATCTCTTTGGCCACCTCGAAGAGATTCATCATCCTGCCTGAGCCCGTGGGGCATTCGACCTTGAAGTTGTCGCCGTAGTACAGGTAGAACTGCAAAAGGGCCCGGATGATCATGGCGTTCACCGGCATCCAGACCGGGCCGCGCCAGTTGGAATTGCCGCCGAACATGCCGGTGTTCGACTCGGCCGGCAGGTAGTCCACCCGGTACTCCTGGCCTTGCACGTGGAAGACGTAGGGATGCTGCTGGTGGAACTTCGAGAGCGAGCGGATGCCGTAGGGGCCCAGGAACTCGTTCTCGTCGAGCATCTTCGCAGAGGATCCGGCGGAGCCGCTCCGGGTTGACCAGGGCCAGGATTCCCCGCTCGGCCACGCCCAAGTGTCCCGGCCCTGTAGGGTGGATGGAGTTCAGAAGCTCAGGCATTCGGCGTAAGCGATCCGTGCATCTCAGCCATCGCCCGCGGAATGCGCTCCCGCTGCCACTTTTCCATTACCGTGGTGGCGCACAGGGGCAGGAGCCCCACCATCGAGCGGACCTTGAGCCGCGTGGTGCTGCCGTCGGGGAGCACCAGCAGGTCGTAGTAGAAGCCGTCCTCCTCGTCCCACATGCCGTTGGCCCCAGGTTGGTTCATGGCCGCGGCGATGTACACGAAGTGCTCGACGAACTTGGCGACCATGTCCTCGTAGGTGCGGTCGTGGGCGGCGAGTTCCACGGCGAGTTCGGCCATGTTCTGGCTGAACAGCGCCATCCACGCCGTGCCGTCCGCCTGCTCCAGGCGGCCCCCGGTGGGCAGCGGCGCGCTGCGGTCGAAGACGCCGATGTTGTCGAGTCCGAGGAAGCCGCCCTCGAACACGTTCTTGCCGAAGCGGTCCTTGCGGTTCGCCCACCAGGTGAAGTTCAGCAGCAGCTTGTTGAAGGCCGACTTGAGGAAATCGACATCGGCCTCGCCGCGCAGGGCCTGCTCGGTGCGATGGAGGAACAGGGTCGCCCAGGCATGGACCGGCGGGTTCACGTCGCTGAAATTCCACTCGTAGGCGGGGATCTGGCCGCTGGGATGCAGGTAAACACCCCTGCAACATCAGTTCCATCTGCTGCTTGGCGAAGTCGGGGTCCACGATCGCCAGCGGCAGCGTGTGGAAGGCCAGGTCCCAGGCCGCGTACCAGGGGTACTCCCACTTGTCGGGCATCGAGATGATGTCCTTGTTCAGCATGTGGAACCACTCCGAGTTCCGGGAGTTGCGATATCCGGAATGGAGCGGGTTGGAGTTGTGCTCGTCCAGCCAGTTGTCGCCGTCGAAGAAGAAGAACTGCTTGCTCCAGAGCATGCCGGCCATGGCCTGCCGCATCACGTTGGCCGCGTCTTCACTCACCGATGGCGGCGTGACCGACTTGTAAAACTCATCGGCTTCACGAAGCCTGTCGGCGAAGACTTCATCAAATTGCTTTCCGAAGGGTTTGCCCTTCTGGTCCGGAGAAGTCTTGGAGAGCCGCAGGCGAATCACTTGTGGTCTGACCGGCGCCGACATTGACCTGGTAGTGCGCCGCGACCTTGGTGCCCTGCTTCTCTGGATTCACCGCGCCCTGGTTGCCCTGCACCACGCAGTCGTTGATGCCGTCCTTGACGTAGGGGCTCTCGTTCTTTTGCCCGGGGAAAAGCCGTTCGTGGTTTGTTTCGTTCTCGGTGAAGAGCAGCGGCACCTCGCCTTCGCAGGAAAGAATGAATTCACCGAGCACGGGATGCGTTGCCGCGACCGCACTCGCGCCTGCCGGTGTCTTGATCTGCTTGAGGTTTGGTTTCTCGGCAGCTCGGTTCGATTCGGCAATCCACGACGACCAGTCGTTGCGGAACCACAGCGTGGGCAGGAGATGCAGTTCGGCCGCGTCCGGTCCCCGGTTGGCCGCCGTGATCCGCACCAGGATGTCTTCCGGACCGGCTTTGGCGTACTCCACGAAGACGTCGAAGTATCGGTCCTCGTTGAAAACGCCGGTGTCGAGGAGTTCATACTCCATGTCGTTGCGGTTGCGCCGGCGGTTCGTCTCCAGCAGGTCGGCGTAGGGATAGGCCGCCTGCGGGTACTTGTAGAGGTACTTCATGTACGAGTGGGTCGGCGTGCTGTCGAGGTAGAAGTAGTACTCCTTCACATCCTCGCCGTGGTTGCCCTCGCTGTTGGTCAATCCGAAGAGCCGCTCCTTGAGAATTGCGTCCTTGCCGTTCCACAGGGCCAGCGCGAAGCAGAGGTGCTGTTGGTCATCGGAAAGGCCGGCGATGCCGTCCTCGCCCCAGCGGTAGGCCCGCGAGCGGGCATGATCGTGGGTGAAGAAATTCCAGGCGTCACCATTCTCGCTATAGTCCTCGCGCACGGTGCCCCACTGGCGTTCGCTCAGGTAGGGCCCCCATTTTTTCCACGCAACGCCTTGTTCTCGCGCTGCCTTCAGCCTTAATTGTTCTTGGTTCATTGAAATCTCCCCCTCTGATTAGGGGTAATGCTGGGCTGTGATTTGCCGACCGTTGTCTGTCGGGTTGCTCGTCTCTATTGTAGGTTGGGATTAACCGTTGTGCAGTTTGGCTCGGCCGCAGGCCAAGCAGCAGGGCGGCGATCAGTTGTTGATTTCCTGGTTCAAGGTGTTCCGCTGGGCGGCGGCAGAGATTCAGCCAGGCTGATCAGATTCTGTGGCCTCACGCGAATAATGCCGTGGCGCGGGGAGTCGATGTCCGCGATGAGCATGAACGCGATAGAGACAATAAGCGGTAGAATCGGAAGCAATTTGGATCCCGCTTTAGCGCTTCGCGAACCATAGCCGACCAGCAAGTTACAGCCGATGGCGATTGCTGCCATCAAACCCCATGCCGCAGTTGGGATTTGGTTCCAGTACCCAGCCTGGGTGTATCCCTGCGAATTCAAGACATCGTTCATGCCCGAAACGACCAGGGCCATCAATCGGGTGTCGGCTGTGCCGCGGCCGGAGCACGGATCGCGGACCACAACTCGGTCTGCAACTGAGCGGTACGGGCATTGATCTGCTGAAGCTCTTGTTCATCGTCAGCCATGTAGAACAGAACTCGCTCGTCGAGGTAGTTCCTCAGCAGCGCATGTACGCGTCGCCGCATCGGCGGCAGGCAGCAAGTCGGCCCGGACGTATTCCGTCCCGATCGCGTTGGCCTCTGCCTCCTCGTAGTTCTTGCGTTGGTCGTAGCGGCTTGTGGCCATCGAAAAGCTGAATCCGATAATGAGCCCGAGCAGTGTCAGCGTAGCAGCCAAGATGAAGCCGAAGTCTTCACGCAGCTCCGCGTCCAGGGTGCCCTGCCTTCTGCGAAACCACCATCCGATCCACGCCGAGAGCCACAGCGCGATGAAGGAAATCACGAAAACAAGCAGCGGATATTGAGTTGGGTTGTCCATTTGCTATTCCTCGTTCGTTTCCTTCCTGCGCGAGCGACTCACTTCGGCTCTTCGATGACCGCCTCGATCTTTCCGTCCTGGATCGCACGTTTGAGCGCGGCGTGGTCCTTTTCGTTCTGGTCGGCGTAGGCAACAGAAAAGGCGGCGATCGCCTCGTCGAACGCGTCGCTCTTGCCCAGATACCCGCTGATCACCGCGGGGTCCCCGGAGCGGGCGTGGGAGAGCGCCAGCGACCAGCCGCACCACTGGGCGAAGAGGGTCATCTCGGCCGTGCCGAACGTCTCGACGGCAGGCTTGATCTTGACGTCCCGGAGCTGGCGGACATAGAAGTGACGTCCTAGCCTACCCTCGGTCCAGCCGAGGAAGATGTCGCTGGCCGGCTGCATGAGCCGGTGGCCGTTCACGACACGCTGTCCGTGGTTCGGGTAGACGCTCTTCCCCGCATAGGCCTCCAGGACCGAGGCCCGCGCCTCCTTGACCTGGAGAATGAGAGGTTCTCCTCCGCCGGCCATCAAGAGGAGCACGGCAGCACGCGGTGCCCACGCTGCCGACGCCGACGACCTTGAACGCGGCGTCTTTGATGTCGTAGCGATCGAGCAACATGCGATGGGCAGGCGTCAGGGTTTCGCGGTACTGGTCGAAGGCCTGCCTGACGTCCGGATGGACCTCCCCGGCGGCGTGATCTTTCCAGTGGAAGATCGCCGGGAGCTGGTCTTTGAAGAGCGGCGACCCGCCCGAATCGTCTACGAGCTTCGGGAAGATGCCTTCGGAGGTGCTGCTCTCGCGGGCCTTCGCCAGGCGCTTGATCGCGCGGCGGCGGATCGCGGGATCCTCGATGGTCGCGATCAGCATCTCGGCGTCGAGAGCGAAGTACCACAGGTCCAGCACCGCCATCTTGTAGAACTCGGCCATGTGCTCGCGGTAGGACCTGACACAGCCGAGGACCGCATCCTTGGCGTCGGATTCGCTGAGGCCGTTGTCGCGACAGGCGATCACGAAGCTCGCCGCCAGCCGCTTGAGGTCCCATTCCCAGGGCGCCGGGAGGGTCTCATCGAGGTCGTTGATGGCGAAGATGACTTGCCTCTCCGGGGTGGCGAGACCCCGGAAGTTGACCAGGTGGGAGTCTCCGCCGCATTGCACGCGGACGCCGGTAGCCGGAGTGCCCGCCAGATCCACCGCCATGGCCAGCGCCGAGCCCCGGTAGAAGGTGAAGGGAGACAGCACCATGCGCCCGTGGCGAAGGGGAAGGAGCTCGGGGAGGCGCCCCTCGTCGGCCTTCAGCACCAGGCTGACCGGGTCGGGCCGATCGGCGGCGGGTTGCCAGGCCGCATGCGAGGCGCGTGGGCACTTCTCACGCAGGCTTTTGCCCATTGCATAGCGTTCAGCCCGCGTAGGATGCG
The DNA here is from genome assembly GCA_963804825.1 of uncultured Planctomycetia bacterium. Classification (GTDB taxonomy): domain Bacteria; phylum Planctomycetota; class Planctomycetia; order Pirellulales; family Thermoguttaceae; genus JBKQVT01. Next base: position 387,179 of record CAWDRV010000001.1, read on the forward strand.
GCTGGAAGGCTGGGCTACTCGCAGTTACGGGCTGTTGCGAGTCTTGCATCGATGATTCTCGGACTTCTCCCATGATAAGACACTCCTTATGGTTGATGGTTGGACGTTAAATCACTATAATCTGCCGCCGTCCCATTGTGCAGCGCTGACGACTCGTCGCTCGCTGTCATCCGGCCTCCGTGTCGGAAGTCTGCAATGAGGATATACGTGCTCACCAGAAGCACCCAAAAGGGAAAGACCAGCGCGATCCATGCGAAGTTGGTGATGACCAACAGCAGTATCAAGCCAAGCGCGAAGCCCACAAACGATACCCAGCGCGAGAGGACTGCCGTGCGAAGCCCGATCGTGGAGGTTACAAACATAAAGATGGCTGCCATTTTCATGCCGAAGGTGTTCACGAGCGCGTAGGCCATCGCCCGACCGACTGCATAAGTTTCGTTGTCGGCGGAGAGGCGGCCCGTGGTCGCGAAGGTTTCCAGCAGTCCCCGGGAAACGGCCACGGCGGCGAACAGCATGGCGATGAACAGCAGTCCGCTGCCCAAGAATACTGTTGCGAAGAACCGATCTTCGAGCAGCCCGATGCGGTTGCGCAGCACAGCCATGAACCAGAGAAACGCGATCCCCGTGAATGGAACCAAGTTCAGTGCGATGCTGACCCAGTTCCGGTAGGCTGGATCGGCAAGCCAGATACCGGGGTCCTTTGGGTCGGCAGGGACCGCGAGTCGGACAAGTACCAGGCTGGTGATATAGAGCGCTGAAAAAATGATGCCGCTGATGGCAACGACCCGCGGGGGCGATCGCGGCTGGCGAGTTTCGGTCGGCGAGTTGCTCATTGCATTCTCCGAAATCGTGCCACCGTGTCTGCAGAAATCTGGCAGACAATGCTACTCTTACCCCTGCTTCGGCTCCGGAAGCCGCACCATAAGCCACTGTTGCGTCTGGCCGTCGGCAAAATGGATGAGCGCCGGGGAGGAATCCTGCGTGAGGTTGGAGATTCCCGTCTCGATGATTGGCCGCTTCTGACCCGCGACGCACCAGGCGACTCGCTGGCTCTTCTTGTCGGCCATCCCTTCCAGCGTCTGCACCTGGCCCGTTGCCATGTTCTTGAACGTGCCAGAGATGACGCCTTCCTTACTGATGGCGAGTTGCATGAATAGGGTGGGCTCCGCACCGGAGGCTTGGCCGTCCTGCGTGAGGGCGAACACGCCCAGCGGCAGCCACTCGCTGCTCTCGGGCTTCGTCTGCGGTGCGCTGGCGGCGATCGTGTCGGCCTGCTGGGCATACTGGTCGGCCGTCGCGACGGGCTGGTCGCCATAATAAACTTGGTCGCCTTGGTAGTAGACGTTTTCGCCATAGCTGTAGCTGGTCGGTTCGCCCGAACCGTAGCCAATCCAGCCGCCCAGTGCGGCCCAGGTCGCCCAGCGATAGGGCCGATTGATGCGCCACGCCGCCCAGTTGGGGTGGTCACTCCAGAAGTTGAGACGAGGGTGGTTCTCGGCGACCTGGTTTCGGACCTCGTCGCGTCGCTGCTGACGATTGCCCTGCAATTCTTGTCGGTTCTGAACGCGAGCTGCACTATTATTGGCCAGATTCTGGGCGTGCACGCCAGTCGCACTGGCAGCAACGCCGGGTCTGGCCGAAAGCTGTGCGGCTCCGGCCCCGCCACCGAGTTGCAGGAACTCGCCTGCGGCGCCACCGGCGCCGGGCCTGACTCCGCCACCTGCCCCCACGGCGCCGGTAGAAGCACGCGGGACGTCCAGGAAGCTGTTCAATTGGCCGGCAGAAGGCCGGGCGCCGGCTGCACCCGCGCCAACTCCCGGTCGTGCGCCACCCGCACCCACCCCGGGTCGCACTGCCCCGCCCGCGCCAACGCCAGGCCGAGCTGCCCCACCGGTGCCAGCCGCCGGCCGAGCTGCGGCTCCCGCGCCCATGCCTCCGCCTCCCATTGCTGGCGAACGGCCCGCCGCGGCCGACATTCCACCACCACTTCCAAGCCCTGCTCCCCCGCGCGCCCCGCCCCCGCCTCCCGGACCGCGAGCGAGGATGTCGTTCTGGACGAAAAGAAGGATCGCTCCGGCGAACACCAAGAGAGTCGTTGCACGTTTCATGTCGTCACCTATGATTTGTTTTGATGTCTGTTTTCGGTATGGAGAGAAGCCATAATGGCGGACACCTCTACTCCCGGACGATCAGCACCTCATTGATGTTCGGGAGCAATTCGCCCCCGACTGTCCGCTCGACCGTCTGCCAGGTAAACGAATTCTGGTCTACCTGCTTGATGACATTGGTCATCGAGGCCTTTCGACCATCGGCCAGGAAACCCTTATTCTGGATGAACCAGTGATCTTTCTTGCAGGTCCAGGTGGCTTCGGCAAAGCCGCCGTCGGAGTCGAACGTCCATGACCGGATGGCCTTGGCAACCGGGTCCCAGCCGATGATCTGCATGCCGGACATGTTGATTTGGCCCTGGACGGCAACCGTGAACGAACGCGTGATGAAGCTTCGATTCTTGGTCCATTGGCACTCGGTCTTGATGTCAACCTTGTCGTCCTTATCGACCCAGCGGCCAATCATCCACTCCAGCGGCTTCAGTTGCTCATAGCTGGAAGGGGCACCCTCCTTGGCCTTGTCCGTCACGCGATCCAACAGCCATTGCCCGTCGCGCCTCACATAGACTGCGCTATACTCGATTTCCTCCGGCCCGGCTTTCGGCGTCAGCGTTTTGCCGATTCCGTACTCGACCGCGACATTCGGCGAGACGAACTGGATCGACTCCACGCTGAGGTCGAGCTTGACCTCCGGCTGGTCCTTGAAGAAGGCGGCGAATTGCTCCGCGATGGCCGCCCGGCCGATGACTTCGGCGCCGGTGACACGGTTGAGATAAACCGCCTCCGGTGACCAAGCGTCGGCGAGGGCCTTGGCATCGTGCTTGTTGAAAGCCTGCACGTAGGCATTATCGGCCTTGCGAATAGCGGCTTCGTCGGCCGACGGTTTGCCGGGCTGCTGGGCGAAAGACCAGTTGGCAACGACCCCGCCGAAAACAAGCAAACACAGTACACTTCGTTTCATCTGAGATTCTCCCTATTCTGGGTTGAACGGTGCTTCCGATTGTGTTGTTCTCTACCTACTTCTCTTACCGGCATTTCCCGTTTAGGCTCCGCTCTGATTTGCTCCGAGCGTCAGCCCCCATTGTAAGAAAGCGGCTTGTGACTTGCCAGTTGGCCCGCCGATTCCCCTTCCAGGATGGCGTTTCTCGGGCGATCTGACAGCTCGACGGCCGCCCCGCATAGACCAAGGAGTTTGTTCCGAGAATTGTTCGTTTCTCGGCTTCTAACCGATCGACCTGCGCTGTGGGCCGTTTCGCCGGACAAGTCCGAGATTGCCATCTCGCGAACTAGGACGCCGAGAAGCCGTGAAGAATTCCGTTTTCAGGTGCGTACTGATCTGCTCAATCGGTGATGGAACACGGCGGAGACAACGCCGGCTGTCCCCCCGTAAGTGCGGTTTCGGTCGGTGCTGATTCGCAGAGCCTTACCCTCGCTCACCGAGCCGAACCATGGCATTTTGGACCGCTATAGAGCTGGCAACCCCTTCATAACCCAAAGCGGTCGGCGGAAGAGAGACACCGAGACTTTGGGCGCCAAACGACCGTTTTGAGTGGGTTGTGGGGCGACATGGATCTGATTGGGGTCAGACTTTAATTATTAACTTTAGGGCTAGGCAACGTGGTCGGGCTTAGTAGAATATCGTCATGGCACGGCCACCCCGCATCGACTTCCCCGACGCCCTCTAGCACGTCACTTCCCGGAGTTGAGATGGGAACGCACCTAGTTTTCGGTACGGAAGGGCGGGAAGGTGCTAAAGTTGATAATTAAAGTCTGACCCCGTTCTCGTTGACCCCGTTCTCGTTCATCCAAAACATTGTCTGGAGTGCGTGCGGCAATCAGATCCCAGTTGACGGCCCATTGGGCCGGCTCTCAAGGAGCCCCGGGTGTCGTGAAGTCATGGCATTACGCGAAATGGCCCGCTGCCGGCCGTGCCCCCGCCGGCGGGCGCCGGACCGAGGGGATTCGCCCACGGGAACGGGCGGAGTTCTTCGCGGCAGTCGTCGGGTCGATCAGAGGCATCCTTCTCGGGCTCGGATTCCTGGTCGCCACGCTTCTGGCCACGCACGATGCCGATGCCCAGCCACCCGTCAGGGCTCCGGCAGGCGCGAGCGTGAAGCCGACGGTTCCCCCCGCGCACCCGGGCGCGGCGACCGGGCCGGTCATCCGCTACCTGCCCGGCTCCACCATCAAGCTCGAACAACTCGTGGGAGAAGAGGACAAGGAGCGGCATCAACCGACCCGCAGCCGAACGTTCACGCGCTACCAGTTGCAGGGCACCGATCTCGGCTATTCCTTCGAGCACAAGGGACGCGCGTACTTCCTGTTCGGCGACACCGTGGGTCGTTTGGATCGGGCACTTGATACCATCGCGACAACCGCCGCGCGCGATCCGGAGCAAGGCGTTCGCTTGGATTTTCTGACGGTGGCCGGCCGGCCGTATTTGACCATCGAGCCCCCCGGCATCAGCATGGGGGCGTTCGAAGTGCCCGTCTCGGGCATCAGCCTCGGGGATCAAATGTACGTGGTCGTCAGCACGAACCATTCGACGGATCGGACCACCGATCGTTCCGTGCTCACGAAGTTCACTCCCCCGGCGACGTTCAAGCCGCTGCGCACCATCTCTCAGCTTCCAGGGGGGCGATTCATCAAGATGTCGCTGCACGCCGCGCCGGAGCCGATAGCGGGCTTGCCTCCCGGCGGACCGTTCGTTTTCGTCTGGGGGACGGGCGTGTACCGCAAGAGCAACGCCTATCTGTCCATTGTCCCCGTAGTGCACTTCGAGACCGGGAGGGGAACCCGCTATTTCGCCGGGCTCGGCGCGGCCGGTGGTCCGATTTGGAGCCGGAACGAGTCGGATGCCAAACCGATCGTCGAGAACGGCACGATGGGCGACCTGTCGGTCACATGGTGCAAGGATCTCAGCCTATGGCTGATGACCTACGACAGCCGGCCACCAGCGTCCCGCGGTATCCTGTTCTGCTACTCCCGCACGCCGTGGGGACCGTGGAGCGCGCCGCAAACGGTGTTTAACGCGATTCGTGACGGCGCCCTCGGCAAGTTCATCCACGATCCTCTCGCGCATCCAGCGGACGGCCTCGCAGGACCGGTCATCGGAAAGGGCCGGGCGAACCCGATGGCCGTCCACGGTGGCGCCTACGCCCCGTACGTCGCGGAACGATGGACGAAGGTTCGAGGGTCCGAGCTCGACCTGTACTATGTTCTGTCGACGTGGAATCCCTACGTCGTCGTCCTCATGAAGTCGCGCCTGCAGGTCGAGTAGCGGTCGTCGCGTAATCGCAACCATTTGCTCGCAATTCTCGCCATACAACCCCTTTTCCGGCCCGCCTCTACGAGCCCATCGAACGGTACTCGCCAGGAATCTGGGACACGAGGGGCCTCGCCGGGCGAGCCGGTGCTAGCGGGCGGACCATCAAAGGAACATATCTTGACAGCCAGCACGAATCCCCTAAATCGAAGGGAGCGAGAAGTCCCGCGCGACCGACGCAATGAACGGTTTTCAGCCTAGGAAACCGCGATTGCCGTGCAGATGCATCGGGAGTGTAATCTGTGAAGCGACAAACGGACCATGCGGCGCGCTTGCCGACGGATACCCAGGTGCGTGGACGCATGGCCGGTGATCGATTCGAGGCGAGTGGAAGGCCCTTGTCCTGGTCTTTCCATTCTTGACCCTACGGCGCCGGCCTCTGGGACGAGGCCAAGGACCGGCTGCATCAATCGGCCATGGCGCTTTCGGGCGGGCAGCACCAGCGGTTGTGCATCGCCCGGGCCATCGCCGTCCACCCGGAGATCATTCTTATGGACGAGCCTTGCTCGGCGCTCGACCGCGCTCGACAACCCGCATCGAGGACCTCATCGGCGAGCTTCGCGGCGAGTACACGATCATCATCGTGACGCACAACTTGCAGCAGGCGGCCCGGGTTTCCGATCAGACGGCCTTTCTCTACGAAGGCGAGTTGATCGAATGCGGTCCGACCAAGCAACTTTCCACCAAGCCGGCCAAGAAGGCCACGGAAGATTACCTCACCGGCCGGTTTGGATGATGGAAAACCCGCACGAGGCGAGAGTCTGACCGCGCTCAGGCTTTACGTAGTGCCCCCTGCAGGACTCGAACCTGCGACTTTCTGATTAAGAGTCAGACGCTCTACCAACTGAGCTAAGAGGGCTTCAGGCTTACCGCCCGGCAAAACGTCTCATTCTATGTCTATCCGCATCCATTGCAAGCCGGCAAGGCACGGTTTCCGCGAAACCCATGGAAAACGCGCGGGACAGACCCTGCCGAACATCGTTCGCCAATGCCGTCCAAACGGCCACCCCCTTCAGGAGGGAATTGTTAGCTCGATCGTGTCGCTCATGGAATGGCGTTTTGGCTAACCCAACTCCGGCAACACCATTCCCAATTGCCGCATCTTGCGATAGAGGTTCGAGCGGTGCAACCCCAGTCGGTCGGCCGCCCGGCTCATGTTGCCCGCCGACTGCTCGATCGTGCGGCCAATGTATTGCACCTGAAAACGAGCCGTCGCCTCGGCCAACGTCTGGCCGGCGCCGCTGCCTTCGTCGCCGGGAATCGATACTCCGGCCACCTCGCTGCCGGCGTTGTCATCACGGTTGCCGGCGAGCAATAGGGTCAGATCGGTGTCGGCCGCACGATGAATCGTCGCCCGCAGGGCCTCGATGGCCTGGCAGAACAACTCGGCCGCCACGGGCCCGAGTTCCGGCTTGTCGCGGAACTCTGACAAGATGGCAGGGATTGCGCAAGCTGGGACAGGAGATGACATAGGAAAACCCTCCCAAGGACAAAATCCATGTAGTCAGGATGACAACAAAATATCAGATTCGCATCCATTTGACAACATGCCTGCTGCCGTTGTAGCTGTTGTCGCGGTTGTCGCCGTTTTCGCCGTTGCGGCAGCGGCAGACGCCAGTGTCCCTTGACCTGACGGGACCTGTCTGATAGCCTGCAAAGCTTTACCAGGTTGCGGTTTCGGGAGTTTTTCACAGTGCCGTATGACAGTATCGTGTGCGTCAAGCAGGTGCCTGACACGGCCAACGTGACGGCCGAGGCCATGAAGGAAGATGGCACCGTCAATCGCGCGGCGTTGCCCACGATCTTCAACCCCGAGGATCTCCATGCCCTGGAGACGGCCTTGGAGGTTCGGGATCAACATGGGGGCACGGTGACGGTGCTCAGCATGGGTCCGCCGCGGGCGGCAGACGTGCTCCGCGATTGCCTCTATCGAGGGGTGGATCGTGTGATCCTGCTGACCGACCGTCGGGCGGCGGCCAGCGACACCTTGGCGACGAGCTATATTCTCGCCCAGGCGATCCGGACCATCGGACGCTACGATTTCGTCTTCTGCGGCCGGCAGGCCATCGACGGCGACACGGCCCAGGTCGGTCCGCAGTGTGCCGAGAAGCTGGGCATCCCCCAGATCACCTATCTGGAGCAGGTCCCGGAGCTTTCCGGCAACACGGTCCGTATCCGTCGCAACATGGGGCACGGCTGGGAACTGGTCGAGGCCAAGCTGCCGGTGCTGGTGACCGTGGTGCAGACGGCCAACACGCCGCGGCCGCCGTCGGCCAGGAGGGTGATGCGGGCGAAGCGGGCGCGGGTGGCCGCCGAAGTGGCCGCCGAAGTCGCCGCCGCCATGCCCGACGCCTCCGAGGCCGATCGGGCCGCGGAAGCCCAGCGCCGCACGGAGGCCCTGAAGCAACAGCGACTGTTGATCGAGCAATGGAACCTCGACGACATCCATGCCGATCTCGACCGTTGCGGGCTGGCCGGTTCGCCGACCAAGGTCTTCCGCATCCAGGCGATCGTGCTGACGAAGGAAGGCTACACCGAGATCCCGCCCACGGAAGAGGGCGCGAAGCAATTGATTCACGAGTTGGTGGTGGACCGGACCTTGGGTTAATCGGATTTGTGGTGGGCGATGCCCATTCCCTAAGACTACAAATCTGCCCGGAGATGCAGCCGCCCGCGTCTGCGCCACGAATCGCGAGAGGTTGGAGAACACATGATTGAACCGAATCGACAGGGCGAAGTTTGGGTCTTCGCCGAGCAGGAAGAGCAGTCGCTCCACGACGTCGCCTTGGAACTGTGCGGCAAGGCCCACGAATTGGCCGGCCGGCTGGGAGTGAAGACCGGCGCGGTGCTGCCGGGCGCGGGCGTCAACGGCCTGGCCAAGCGGCTGATCGCCCAAGGGATCGACACCGTCTACGTGACCGACGATCCGCGGCTGGCGCACTACCAGACGGGGCCGTATGCCCAGGTGCTGGCGACGTTGATCCGGAAGCACCGGCCGCAGATCGTGCTCTACGGCGCCACGCCGCTGGGCGCGACCTGGCGCCGCGGGTGGCGTCGGCGATGCGGGCCGGCATGACCGCCGACTGCACCGACCTGGACATCAGCGACGTGGAAGACCCCAAGACCAAGACGCTGCACAAGAACCTGCTCTTGCAGATTCGTCCCGCCTTCGGCGGCAACATCATCGCCACGATCGTCAACTACGATCAATGGCCGCAGATGGCCACGGTCCGCGAGGGCGTGATGTCGCTGAAAGACCCCGACTGGTCGCACCGGGGGCAGGTCGTGGCGGAGCCGGTCCAACTCGATCCGGCGTCGCTGGCGCTCAAGCTGATCCAGCGGCACATCGAGCCGCGGAAGGTCAACCTCAAGGGCGCCCGGGTGATCGTCGCCGGCGGCGGCGGCATCGGCAGCAAGGACAACTTCCAGTTGATCCACGAGCTGGCCGGGGCCATCGGCGGCGCCGTCGGCGCCAGCCGCGCCGCGGTCGATAGCGGATTTGTCGGCAAGGAGCACCAGGTCGGGCAGACCGGCACCACGGTGCGGCCGGCGCTGTACATCGCCGTCGGCATCAGCGGGGCCGTGCAGCACCGCGCCGGGATGGAGGAGTCGGCCAAGATCGTCGCCGTCAACACCGACAAGGACGCCCCCATCTTCTCCGTCGCCCATTACGGCATCGTCGGCGACTACCGCAAGCTGATCCCCATGATGATCAAGGCATTGAAGGAAAGGACATAAATCGTCCGTGGCAAATTTCTTTCTCGATAACGACGACATTCAATTCCTGTTCAAGCACATCGACCTGGCGGAGTTGGCCGCCTTGCAAGAGGACGGTTTCGCCTGCTGCAACGGGCGGGACGACTACGCGCCGGTCAACGCGGCCGACGCGGCGGACAATTATCGCCGCATCCTGGAAATCGCCGGCCAGGTCGCCGGGGAAATGATCGCCCCCAACGCCGAGACGGTCGATCACGAGGGCAACACGCTGAACAACGACGGCACCGTCACGCTCCATCCCCTGGTCGCCGAGAACCTCCGCCGGCTGACGCAGGCCGACCTGATGGGCTTCACGCTGCCGCGCAAGTACGGCGGCCTGAATTGCCCCACGCTCATTTACACGATGGCCACGGAGATCATCAGCCGGGCCGACACCTCGCTGATGAACCTCTTCGGCTTGCAGGGCATCGCCGAGACGATCTACGCCTTCGCCAGCGACGAGATCAAGGACGAGGTGTTGCCGCGCTTCGCCGCGGCGAAGTCACCGGCGCCATGGTACTGACCGAGCCTGACGCCGGCAGCGATCTGCAAGCCGTCCGCCTGCGGGCCTATCAGGACGAAAAGGGCAACTGGTTCCTCAACGGCGTGAAACGCTTCATCACCAACGGCTGCGGCGAGATCCTGTTGGTGCTGGCCCGCAGCGAGCCGGAAATCTCCGACGGCCGCGGCCTGAGCCTCTTCCTGGCCGAGCGCAGCGGGCGGGTCCGCGTGCGGCATCTCGAGGAGAAGCTGGGCATCCACGGCTCGCCCACCTGCGAGCTTGTTTTCGACGACGCCCCGGCCCGGCTCATCGGCGAGCCCAGCGCGGCCTGATCACCTACGTGATGGCGTTGATGAACGGCGCCCGGGTGGGCATCGCGGCGCAGTCGCTGGGCGTGGCGGAGGCCGCCTATCGGCTGGCCCGGACCTATGCCCACACCCGGCAGCAGTTCGGCGGGCCGATCGAGCGGTTCCCGGCCGTGGCCGAGCTGGTCACGGACATGAAGATCGACATCGAGGCGGCCCGCGCCTGACCTACGAGACCGCCCGCGTCTGCGACCACGAGAACAACAACACCCGCGTGCTCGAGTGGACGCCCAACCTCGACAAGGAGCAGCAGAAGCAGCGCAAGCAGTTGTCCCGCGCCCTGAAGCGACTGAACAGCATGCTCACGCCCATGAGCAAATACTACTGCTCGGAAATGTGCAACCGCGCGGCGTACAACGCGATCCAAGTGCTGGGCGGCTCCGGCTACATGAAGGACTACGCGGCCGAGCGCTATCTGCGCGACGCCCGCATCACGACCATCTACGAGGGCACCAGCCAGTTGCAGGTCGTGGCCGCGGTCCGCGGCGTTTCCTCCGGCGCCTTCGAGACCTGGACCGACGAGCACGACAAGAAGGACTACGCCGACCCCGTGCTGGCCGAGTTGAAGCAGAAACTGATCGACGCCAAGCGGCGCATCCTCGAGGCCATCCAGTTCGTCAAGGGCCAGGGGACCTCGTACCTGGACCTTTCGGGCCGGCGGCTGGTCGATTCGGCCATTTCCGTAATCATCGGCCACCTCTTGTTGGAGCAGGGCGCCGTCGACCAACGGAAGCGGCAGGTTGCCCGCCGTTTCATCGGCCGCGAAATGCCCCTGGTGCGGACCCATTGCGAGCAGATTCTTTCGGGCGACACAACGCCGCTGGACCAGTACGCCTTGTTGGCCGGACCAGTTCCCGCGGCAGACTGAAGGGGCGATCATGGGCCTGTTCAGCGGAAAAATCGGCCTGGTGATGGGCGTGGCCAACGACCACAGCATCGCCTGGGCGATGAGCGAGTCGCTCTACGCCGAGGGGGCGGAGTTGGCCTTTACCCATCTGCCCAGCCCGTCGAGCGAGCGCCGGGTGCGCCAGTTGGTCGGGCCGCACGCCGCCCGGCTGATCCTGCCTTGCGACGTGCAGCAAGACGAAGACATCGCCCGGGTGTTCCAGTCGGTGCGCGATACATATGGCCGATTGGATTTCTTGATTCATGCCGTCGCGTTCGCCCCGCCGCAAGAGTTGCGCAACCCCTACTTGGAAATCAGCCGCGCGGGCTGGCGCCTGGCGATGGACATCAGCGTCTACAGCCTGGTGGCGGCGTGCCGGGCAGCCGCGCCGTTGATGACCGACGGCGGCTCGATCGTCACGATCAGCTACTTCGGCGGCGAAAAGGTCATGCCCGGCTACAACGTCATGGGCGTCTGCAAGGCGGCCTTGGAACACAGCGTCCGCTACCTGGCCTGGGACCTCGGGCGGCGGAACATCCGCGTGAACGCCATCAGTGCCGGCCCCGTGCGGACGCTCAGCGCGTCGGGCATCGCCGGCTTCGACGCCATGCGCCAGCACGCGGCCCAAAAGGCGCCCCTGGGCCGCAACGTCGATCCGAAAGAACTGGCGACCACGGGCCTCTATCTGCTCGGCGGCCTTTCCAGCGGCGTCACCGGAGAGACGATCCACGTCGATTGCGGCTACAACATCGTCGGGCTGTAGATATAATAGATGCTGGACTTCTGTAAATTGCGGATTCAAGGTCCCCTCTCCCTCCGGGAGAGGGCTAGGGTGAGGGGAAACTGCTGCGAACGCCTGCTTCCAAACCCTGTAGGTTATGCTTTAGCATAACACGATCGCAGACAACGCCTTTCGTTATGCTAAAGCATAACCTACAACCTCTCATTCCAAGTCGGTTGAGGCGATAAAATCAGCAGTTGAAAGATCGAGAGAATCTCCCTTGAACGTATTCCGTTTTCATTTCCGCCAGGCAGCAACGGTCACAGCGATCGCGGTGGCCGCATGGGTCGCGGTCGTCGTGCCGCGGTCCGCCGACGGCGCGACCAAACGCACCACCCGCAGCCTCGGGGCCGTCGAGTTCGACAAGCAGTCGGACTACTCCCACATTCGCGTCCACAAGCAGGGCAGCGTGCGGACGTTGGTGTTCGTCCGCGACCACGGCGACGAGGCCATCCAGACGATGGTCAACATCAAGAAGCCCTATGAACTGTTGGGGACTTATTCCCGCGCGATGTTCACCAGCTACCTGCTTCGGCCCCATCCAGAGCAGGTGCTGATCGTCGGGCTGGGCGGCGGCGCCATGGTCCACTTCCTCAAGCACTACGATCCGGGCGTCAAGGTCGACGCCCTGGAGATCGACCCGGTGGTGGTGCGCGTGGCCGACCGCTACTTCGACGTTCGCAGCGAGGGCAACGTCAAGATCATCACCACCAACGGCGTCCGCTACCTGGAGCAAACAAAAAATCGCTATGACGTGATCTACATGGACGCCTTCTTGCGGCCGTCGACCGACACGGACCCGACCGGCAAGCCGCTGGCCATGAAGACGAAGCAGTTCTACAAGGAGGTGCGCAATCGGCTGACGGCCGGCGGGCTGGTCGTCTTCAACGTCAACCCGCACGAGAAAGTCGAGGCCGACCTGCGCGCATCCGCGAGTCCTTCGGCCAGACGTATGTCTTTCGCACGGCCGACACGAACCTCATCGTCTTGGCGTCGTTATCGACGACGCGGGAGGAGCTTCCCGCTTTGCGCGCCGCGGCGAAGGAACTCGACCGCCGCTTCAAGGCCACGTTTTCTTTCCAAGAGATCCTCAAGACCCTGGCGAAGTAGTGGGCGGGGGTCGGGCGGCGCGAAACGATTCGTCGTCGGCCGGCTGGCAGACGATCGCGCCGCGAAAAGAGGCAGGTCTTTGTTTTCGGCCAACGCCCTGTCGGCCGAAGGCGTTTGCTCGCCGGAAAAAGGACCAGGCCCCCACGAGCCCTGAGGAGCGAACCTGAAGGAAACCACGAGCCGTTCCTCTTGTCAGTTCAACCAGGACAGGGTATTATCGGGCGAGTGGAAAAGTGGTTACCGGGCGAGTTAGGCGCCTAACCGCCTTAACAACGAATCGGAGTAACCCCATGTTTCTGACCCTGCTTTTCGTCACTTTCGTCGCCGCCGCGTGCGTTTCGACCGTCGTTGGTCTCGTCTTTCGGAAGCCTGTACAGCGGATACTTCACCGCATCATGGCGGACGAGATCAGCAGCGCATGGCAACGTTACCTCATGTTCGCCCTGTACGTCGTCGGTATTGCCAGCGGGGTGCGCGTTTGGGAGTTGGAAAAGTATGTTACCAAGCCCTACGAGGCGGCAGGGATTATTGAACTTAGCCGGGATCGATGGATTCTGGAGGTTTATCGAACGATTATCGAGACCCTCGAGGGACTTGCGTGGGTGCTGCTGGTTTTCTTTATTGCCACTTTGATCGCTTTTGTGATCGTCCGTATCTTTGAGCTTCGGAAGGCCAGGGATGAACCCCCCAAGGCCGTGCAACCGTCAGAGTGACGTGGCTCTTGCCGAGCCGTGCAGGCTACTAAGGGGTCCCGAGGGCTGCCTGACGCCGCCGCAGCCAACTTGTCGCCGGTTTTCGCCGGGCCGCGGCGGTCTTCTCAGGCGGTGCGAAACGATTCGTCGTCGGAGGGCTGGCAGACAATCGCGCCGTGTTGCAGCCGCAGGGTCCGCTTCGCCCGTTCGGCCGCCCGGGGATCGTGCGTCACCATGACAATGGTGCGTCCCTCCCGGTGGAATTCCCCGAGGAAACCGATGATCTGTTGGCTTGTCTCCGGGTCCAAATTGCCGGTGGGCTCGTCGGCCAGAATGACCGCGGGATCGTTGGCCAGCATCCGGGCCAGGGCCACGCGCTGCTGCTGGCCGACGCTCAACTCGCCGGGTTTGTGGTCGAGCCGGTCGGCCAGCCCGACGCGCTCCAAGAGGGCCGTGGCGCGGTCCTTCTGCGCCTTTTCGTCCACCTTCGCCAGGAAAAGGGGAACCTGCACGTTTTCCAGCGCGGAGAGGTAGGGCACCAGATTGAACGTTTGGAAGACGAATCCGACCTTGTCCCTTCGCATCCGTGCCCGGTCGGCGGGGCTTAGGTCGTAAACCGACTTGGCTTCGAACAGGACGCGGCCCTCGGAGGGCGAGAGCATGCCGCCCAGCATCAACAAGAGCGTGCTCTTGCCGCTGCCGCTGGGACCGACGACGGAGACGAAATCGCCTGCTGGAATATGAAGCGTCGCGCCGTCCAGTGCCTTGACCAACCGGCCGCGATGGTGGTACGCCTTGCTGACGTTTTCCATTTTCAACATCGTTCAGACCTCCTGGAAGGTGGCGCAAGGGTCGAGCCGGGCGGCGCGGCGGGCGGGGAAGTAGCTCGCGACCAGGGTGAGGCCGATGGAAATGCCAATCGCCGCAATCGACAACTCCCACATCGGCCACACCCGTATGCCGGCCAACTGGGGGCCTAGCACGAAGGCGAAAATCGAGCCGAGCACGTAGCCGCCGATCCCGCCGGCCACGCCGAGCAGCAGGGCTTTCAGCAGAAACACTTTCAAGACCAGCCGCGAGTCGGCCCCGAGCGCCATGAGCGTGCCGATTTCCCGCCGCCGCTCGAAGACGTTGGCGTACATGTAGTTGGCGATGCTCGATCCGCCGACGAAAACGATAATCACCAGGAACATCAGCGACAGGTTCGACATCATCGTGTTGATTCTGATCTGCGACTGGGCGGTTTGCACGACGGTAACCACCTTGGCGTCGGGCAGCAAACGATTGACGTTGCCCACCAAATCCGCGGCAATCTCGTGGCAGCAGCCGATGATTTCGATGACGTTGATGACGTGCCCCTTTTTGGTCAAGTCCTGCACGGTGTGCAGGTGGGCGAAGATGCGGGAATCATCCACCGTGCCGGTCTGCGGCAACACGGCCGTCACCGTGAACTTCTTGCCGAGCAGTTCGAGCGCATCGGCATCCTTCAGGCCGAGCGTGGCGGCCACGTCGGCCCCCACGAGGACTTCGTTGTCCGCAAGCGTCTTGATGACTTTCTTGCGGGAAAACGTTCTCTTGTCCTCCGATTCCATCATGCCAACCCCGTTGCCGCAGCCGACGGGATGCGAGAATATTCCCGCACCGCCCCAGGACTTTTTCGCCTGAAACTCATTGAGCGGCAAGATGCCCGTGAGGTGAAAGTTCTTGCCCTGGAGTTGAACGGGCACCGACAGCTTGGGCGAGATGTTGTCGAGTCCCTGGATGTCCGACATCCTCAGCAGGTTGACGTAATCCTCGGGAATCGTGTCGCTTTGCAGGTCGGCATTGTAGTAGTCCTGCAAGGTGGCCGACTTGGGCAGCACCAGGACGTTGGCCCCCAGGGAATCCATCTCCTGCTCCACGGCTCCCTCGGAGTAGTGGGTGATGTTCTTGATCGACACGATCACCGTGATTCCCAGCAGGATGGCCAGGAAACTGGTGAGCAGTTGGCTCTTGCGCTCGAAGATTTCGCGCAAGACGAGGGTTCGCAATCGCATGGTTCTGGCCTCCTCAATGAGCTTGCGGGATTCCGGGAAAAAGGGGACAGTCCCCATTTGCCGGAACGGCCCGAAGGGTGCTTCGCACAAATGGGGACTGTCCCCTTTTTCCCTCCGTGCAAGTTCATCTAATGATGACAACTGCATCCGGGGCCGCAGCCACCCGATTGCGCTGCCTTGAGCTTGGCGACCAATTCGTCCTTGGTGACTTCGTCGGAGTAGCTGCCGATGACGGCGGCCGGCGGGGCCATCAGCACCGTCGTCGGGGTGACCGATTGCGGATCGACCTGAATGTCCTTAAGGAACGCGGCCTCGGCCGCGTCGCCGAGGTTCATGACGACGACCTTGGTGGTCTTCGCATATTGCGCATCGGCGGTGAAGTCTTGCACGTTCTTGGGCAGCGCCACCGCTTGGCCCTTCGCAAGCGGTTTCCGGACGCACAGAAGCACGAGCTTGTTGTCTTGAAGGGCTTTCATGCACTCGGCCGTGCAGGGGCTGACAAACGCTTCCCGAAGCTGCTTTTCGTCGAACTGCGTCGGAAGCGCCTTGGTGACGGCGCCGTTGGGGGCGATGGCCAAGACCAGCGGCATCGGCGAGCGGCTGACGCCGTAGCGGGCCACGATCCGCGCTTCCGCAGCGTCGGCGACTTGAATTTCCACGCTGGCGGCCTTGTCGGCCATTTTCGCCATCGCCGCCTGGAACACCGCCCGCATGACGCGGCTCTCGTGCGTATCCTCGCGCCAGAAGAAGATGAATAGATATTTGTTGTCCTTGGCGGCCTGCTGGAGTGCCGCGGTGCCGGGGCTGGCAGCCGGTTTGGCGGCCGGTTTGCCGGCCGGTTCCGCGGCGGCTGCGATCATGAGCGCCCAGAGGCCGAGCAGTCCGGCCCCGAAAACCATCACTACGAAAAACCGCGTGACCTTCACTGTTTTTCTCGACATTCTCGTTCTCCTTCGGTCTGGGATTAGGGGAGCGTCCTATATTCGTGAAGCCATATATAACAGATATTCGCTTGGGCGTATATAGAGGTTTGGCAAAATCTCCGGATTGGCAGGATTGGGGGGAGTCGGGGGGGGCCACGGGGGTCTTGATTTATTGTCGAATGAGCCGCGCGGAAAAGTACCGTTTGCGGAAAAACAGGGCGACGTGGACCAAGCCGATCATCACCGGCACTTCGACCAGCGGACCGATGACCGCCGCGAAGGCCGCGCCATGCTGGATCGTAAACACGGCCACCGCCACGGCGATGGCCAACTCGAAGTTGTTGCTGGCGGCGGTGAAGGCCAAGGTGGCCGTCTTGGCGTAGTCCGCTCCCGCCAGTCGCCCCATGAAGAAACTCACCAGGAACATGACGACGAAGTAGATCAACAGCGGCACGGCAATCAGCAGGACGTCGAAGGGGATGCGAACGATCTGGTCGCCCTTGAGGCTGAACATCACGAGGATCGTGAAGAGCAACGCGACCAGCGTGATCGGACTGATCTTGGGGATGAACGACCGCTCGTACCAAGTCCGCCCCTTGGCCTTCAGCAACGCCGCACGGGTGAGCAAGCCCGCCAGGAACGGAATCCCCAGGTAGATGAAGACGCTTTGAGCAATTTGCCCCATGCTGACCTGGACGACCTTGCCCTCCAGGCCCAACAGCGGCGGCAGCCAGGTGATGAAGACCCAGGCATAGACGCTGTAGAAGAACACCTGGAAGATGCTGTTCAGTGCGACTAAGCCGGCGGCATACTCCGTGTCGCCCTGGGCCAAGTCGTTCCACACGATGACCATGGCAATGCAGCGGGCCAGGCCGATCAGGATCAGGCCGGTCATGTACTGCATGAACTTGGGGTCATCGCCCAGGAAGGCCGGAAACAGGAACCCCATGAAGCCGATGGCCAAAAGGAACATCAGGATCGGCCCAATGATCCAGTTCTGCACGAGCGACAGCCCCAGCACCTTCCAGTCGCGGAACACGTCGCCCAACTCCTCGTATTTCACCTTTGCCAGCGGCGGGTACATCATCAGGATCAAGCCGATGGCAATGGGGATGTTCGTCGTCCCCACTTGGAAGCGGTCGATAAACGGCCCGATTCCGGGCACGTAGTGTCCTAGCCCGACCCCCACCGCCATCGCCAGGAAAATCCAGATCGTGAGGTAGCGATCCAGAAAGGAAAGCCGGCCGCTGGGCGCTGCGGCTTTGTTCATCGGGTACTCCAAAGCTATTGGCGGTTCTGGTCGAAAGAACCTGGTAACGTCTCTACGAACGCTCGGATTTCATCGCGCACCCGGCGGTAAGGGGCCAAGCGTTCCTCTTCCGTCTTGGCCTTGGCGGCCAGGCGCGGCGGGTCGTCGAAGGCGGCGTGGATGACCTTGGTCTTGCCCGGCAACGCGGGGCAGTTCTCCGCCGCCTGGTCGCACACGGTGACGACAAGATCGAAGTCGATGTCTTTCAGATCGACGATACGTTTGGAACGTTGGGCGGCGATGTCCACGCCCGCCTCGGCCATCACCCGCACCGCACGGGGGTCGAGCCCGCGGGCCTCGATGCCGGCCGAGCAAGGCTCGATCGAGTCGCCCTTGAGGTGGCGTGCCCAGCCCTCGGCCATCTGGCTGCGGCAGGAGTTGCCGGTGCAAAGGAACAACAGCTTGATTTTCGGAGCCGCTCGCATTCGATTCGCCCGTGGTTCTTGGAAATCAAAGGGGCTTCACGGCAAAGACGCGGACACTGGCCGCATAGTCGTTCACGTTGTAGCGCCGCAGCAGATCGGCCAATCGCTGATGGAGATCGGCGTCGCCGGACGGAGGAGACGAACAGCAGCCGCCCGGCGGAACAAGGGGCAACGTCGATTTCACGGCCGGAGAGCAACAACCCGATTGATTCTCTACCTTGGCATACGCGTTCAGGTCGCTTCCCGTGTCCAGAACGTCCACCTGGCCGAACCCGGCGTCGATCAAGCAGCGGCGGTACTCCTCGACAAGGATGGCCCCGGCGATGCAGCCCACGTAGGCCGCGAGGTCGCCGGCGATCTCGGCGGGCAGCGGTTGCTTCAGGGCGATGTCGCTGACGGCCAGCCGCCCCCCGGGCTTCAGCACGCGCACGATCTCGCGGAAGACCGCTGGTTTGTCGGAGGCCAGGTTGATCACGCAGTTACTGATGACGCAATCCACCGAAGCGTCGGGCAACGGCAGCTTGTCGATCGTCGCTTGATGAAACTCGACGTTGCGGATCGGCTTGCCGCCGTCGGCTTTCGCGGCATTGCGGCGCGCCAGCTCGAGCATTTCCGGAGTCATGTCGATGCCGATGGCCTTGCCGCTTGGTCCCACGCGTTTGGCCGCCAGGAAGACGTCCAATCCCCCGCCGCAGCCGAGGTCCACGACCGTCTCGCCGGGTTTGAGGCTGGCATAGGCCGTGGGATTGCCGCAGGAGAGGCCCATGTTCGCTTCGGCGGGGATGGACGCCAGTTGTTCCGGCGTGTACCCGAACGCTTCGGCCACGGCTCGCACGCCGGCGTGACTGGTCGATAAGCCGCTCTTGGCGACCGAGGCGTACTTCGATTGGACCGCTTGCTCGATGGCATCCGACATCGTTTTCATCCTCGTGGGGAAGCAACGTTGTCAGGTTCGTGATAGATCATTATATCCGCTTGTGCGAATCTAGTGGATAAAAAATTTTAGTCGCGGCAACTCGAACGAATCCTGCCTTGAAGCCGCTGGTTGTCCCTGGCGAAAACACCCTCTTCCCGAAAATACTGTGCAAGGCACTCCAACAACATCTTGTGGGACTTGCTGCGGGGCGACGCCAAGCGGTAGTGCATCCACAGACCTTCCTTCCTGGCCACCACCAAGGCGGCATTGCGAAGATACGCCAGATGCCGGGAGGCCGTCGGCTGCGGCACGTCCAGAACGGCCACAAGATGGCAGACGCACAGCTCCCCACCCTGGAGCAGATTCAGAATCCGCAACCGGGTCCGGTCCGAAAGCGCTCGGAAAATCCTTCTCGTCTGCGGCGGTGCGACTTTGGCATCCATATTTGCTTACGTGAATATACCGGCTGGCCCACGAATGGTCAATGGCCGTTTGCGCGAAAAATGGCCTGGAATCCAAAGAAGTCGCTTGTTCAGGGGACTCTGCCTACAGAGGACTCTGCGCCAAGCAACCCTGCAAGAGCGGCGCTCAACTCGTCGCCGGATTCATCCCGGCGCGGCGGAGCTTGTTCCGTGCGCGACTGAGAATGGGACCGATGCTGTTCTCCGGCATCCCGATCACCGAGCTGATCTCCTGGTAGGTCTTGCCCTCCAGGTGGAACAGCCGGACCACCTGGGCCTCGGTGCCCTGCAATCCCCCCAACAGCCGTTGGACTTCCTCCTGGTCGCTCAGCCGCTGCTCCACGCTGGGGCGCGGATCGGCGACCGTCTGGGCGGCGTTTTCGCCGGCGACGCCGACAGCCAGAGCGACGGCGCCGTCGCCCAGCCGGGAGGTTGATTTCCGATGGAGAAGCTCGCGGACCACGATCCGACGGGCCACGACCGTCAGGTAGGTTGCCAGACTGCTCTGGCCGCGGAAATTCCGCAACAGGGCATAGTCGCCCTTAATGACGGCCAGGAAGACCTCGGCACAAAGGTCGTCGCGATCCTGGGGGTCCAGGCGAATGCTGCGGGCCTGGGCCGTATGGTTGATGACGTGGACCACCAACCCTACGAAGCGATCGACGAAGTCCTCCCATGCGCGGGACTTCTTTTGGAGGCAACGTTCCAGTAGACTGCGATCGATCTCGGATAGACCCACGCGATAATTCCCCTACAGCAAACGATTCTAAACTCAATTGGTGAAAGAAACAAGCCTGGAACCCGCCTGAAGGTGCCCGGGACACACCTTGCGGGGTTGACGTTTCAGGGGCATTTGGCTACGATTTTGGGTGGTTTGGTCGCTTCTCAGGCGACCGCAAGTGCTTTCATGGCAATGGTTTTGGAATCAACCACGCTGTCATGGCCGAAAAGGAAAGGCGTTAGATATGCCGCATGTGGTTTGCGCGCCTTGTTTTGGGTGTAAGTATATGGACTGTGCCCCGGTCTGCCCGGTCGAGGCCTTCCGCGAGGCCGAAAAGATGCTCTATATCGACCCGAACGTCTGCATCGACTGCGAAGCTTGCGTGCCGACGTGCCCGGTCCATGCCATTTATCTCGACGAGAATGTGCCGTTGGAGTGGCGGAGTTTCATCGAGGAGAATGCCCGGCAGGCGCCGAAATTACCGATGGTCAATCGGAAGAAAGAGCGCTAGATTCCCGCGGTTCTAGCTTGGTTTCGGGTCCAATGTTGCCAAAAGTGTCGCCAGTCCCGACCGATTCCGCCCATCCGCCCGAGTCAACCTCGACGAGCGAGGCTAACCGGGCAGAGGCCGCACGGGTTGCTGGAAGGGCTCAAACCGCGCCGTGTTTGTGACCAAGCGGCAGACACGCCGACGCGGCGGCTATTCGTGTTCGGGCTCCGTTGCATGATGACGGACTCGCAGGCCGCGCAGGCCCCGTTCACAGCTTCTCCGGCGGCGTCTTCCAACCGAAGCGATACTTGAGAAAACATCGCAAGTACGCCTTGCCGCTCCGCCATCGATGCAGCGTCACCTCGCCCACCCGAAGCCGGTAGGCGATGGGCACTTCCTTGCAACGCAGGTCCGCCAGGTGCGAACGAATGATGATCTCGGCGGGAAACGAGTAGTTGGTCTCCCAGTCGATGGCGTGGGCGGCCTGGCGGCGAAAACCGAACATCCCCGTGGTCACGTCATGCGTGGAAATGCCGTACAGAACGCGGGTGATCCACGCGAAGACGCGGTTCGCCCAAAGGTTGGAAACCGGCATCGCCTTGCGAACCGCCCGCGTCCCAAGCCGATTGCCCGACACCAGGTCGAAGCCGTCCTTGCTAAGCAGATCGACGAATGGGGGGATCATGTCCATCGGGTAGGTGTTGTCGCAGTCCGCCGTAATGATATAGTCGCCGGTTGCCGCCAGGATCGCCGTGCGCAGGGCGATGCCGTGGCCGCGCGGCGGCTGCGAGAGCACCTGCACCCCCAGGCCCTTCGCCACGGCCGCCGTGGCGTCGCTGCTGCTGTTGACGATCAGAATCTCGGTTTCATAGCCGGCGGTGTGCCTGCGGATGTCGGCAACCACCAGCGGCAGCGACTTCTCTTCGTTGAAGGTGGGCATCACGACGGAAACCTTGAGCGGCGGCATGACTGCGATCCCCTTCCCTTCTCGTCTCCGCCAGTTTGGACCAGTGCGTCACGCGACCGACGCGGCGATCTCCTTGGACCTCTTCAGCGACCGTTCCACGACGGCATCCATGTTGAGGTATTCGAATTCGCCGAACCGGCCGTGAAGGATCAATCCCGACTGCTGCTCGCAGTGGTCGCGGACGGCGTCCACGTTGCGGCGGTGATCGAGGTCGTAGATGACGTAGGCATAAGGCTCGCGCCGGATTTCCCGGGACATGACGGCGGCGGGGGAATCGATGAATCGCAGCCGCGCCAGGTCGGCGGCGACGCGTTGCAGCAACTCGTCGTCGCCCGTGCGGGCCAGCGCGCCGCCGTGGTGGTAGGTCACTTCCGCCATGAGGACCGAGGGCCCGCCGCGCTGACGCTCGGGCAGCAGGAAGTTCAGCTTTGAGACGCGGTGGAAGACGATGTTGCGATCGGCCACCATGACGGCGAAGTTGTCGCCGATGCCGTCCCGCGCCACTTGCAGGCAGCAGACGGCGATGGCGTTGTACTTCAGCCGGCGCGCGGCGTCAGCCACGGCCGGCGGCGGCGCCGGCTCCAGGCAGGCCGCCAGGTCAGGAATGGGAAGGGTGGAAACGACCCGGTCGAACTCGCGCTCGATCCCGTCGCAACTCAGGACGCGCCAGCCTTGGCCGCGGCGGCAGAGCCTCTCCACCTGGGTGCTGGTGCGGACTGTCACTTTGCCCCCCAGCGACCGCAGGAAACCCTCGAAGAACGCCTGGATGCCGCCTTGCTTCGGATAGCGGAAGTAGAGTTGGTGCAGGTAGCCTTCGCTGGCTTCGCCCTTGGCGCCGCGGAGGATGTCTTCGGCCGGCGGTTTGGGGATGCGATCGACCATCTGCACGTCCATGAAGGCCGGATCGAACTTCCACATCTTCTCGTTGTAAGGCCGCAGGTAGAGGTCCGTCATCCCTTCGCCGAACGTGGCGAGGAAGAACTGGAGCATGTTTCGCGGCTTATAGTGGCTGTAGGGGTTGTCGAGGAAGGTTTCCAGGCAGTGCTCGCGGTCGGCGGCGGAAAGGGCCGACAACTCGTTCTCGAAGGGGTACTTGACGAAGCGCCCGTCGTGGAAGATGCGGTTGGAACGCCGCAGTTGATGGATGTTCTCGCCCAGCAGCCCGGACATGAGGCCCAGGACCTCGGCATTCTTGGAGAACATGACGTGCGGCCCGACGTTGTAGTGCAGGCCGGCAAAGGGATACGAGCGGCACAAGCCGCCCGCAGCGGCTTCCTTTTCGAACACCTCGATGGCCTCGACGTGCCTGCACTCCTGCAAGAAACACGCCAGCGAAACGCCGGCGAGCCCACCGCCGAGAATGCCGATCCTCATCTTCTAACCCCCAAGAAAACGTTTCTCTATCATAACCTACGCAAGCTTCCACTGGAAGAACTTCGAGCATCACCACGGGGGGCTGGGGCTGTTGCCGTCCACTTCGGCCAAGCCGACGCGGTCCTGGCTGCCGGGCAGGCGGGTCTGTCGTCAGCGGGCCGCGCCCAATGACGCCTCGGCAGCAGCACTCCTGTGCCGATGTTTGCTACAACCTATTGGGAAAATGCTTCCCTACTTGACGGAGGCATGGGCGACCCATAGGCTAGTATCGACAGGAGACCGCTCGCCCGCCGCTACGTTTTCGGTCCGCCCTTTCCAGCAGCCGTAGGGGCCGTTCTTCCCGGAGACCAAGAGGAGCAGATGACGCAAGGACCCGAGGAGCACCGACCGCCGGGGCCCTGCTCTCCTGAACGCTCAGAGCAGATGGCCTCCGGGGCGGTCGATCGCCTCGCCTCGGGCTCCGCACCTCAAGTCCCGCAGGCCCTACAGCCTGCTGGCCGTCTGCGGCTTTCTGCTGCTGGCGGTGATCGCCGTCTTCGGCCAAACGGTCAGCCACGAATTCGTCAACTTCGACGACGACGATGTATGTATAGCGAGAACTGGCACGTCAGGCGGGGCCTGACCGGCGAGGGAACCGCCTGGGCGATCACCACGTACCACGCCTGCAACTGGCACCCGCTGACCTGGCTCTCGCACATGCTGGACTGCCAGCTTTATGGCCTGAAGCCCGGCGGCCATCATCTCACCAACGTGCTCTTGCACGCCGCCGCGGCGATCCTCCTGTTCCTGGCCCTGCGGCGGATGACGGGGGCACTCTGGCCCAGCGCCTGGGTGGCGGCGGTCTTCGCGATTCATCCCCTGAGGGTCGAATCGGTCGCCTGGGTGGCCGAGCGCAAGGACGTCTTGAGCGGGCTGTTCTTCATGTTGACCCTTTGGTTCTACGCCCGCTACGCCGAGCGCCCGGCATCGTGGGGCCGGTACTTGTTGGTGGTGGCCTCGTTTGCCCTGGGGTTGACGGCCAAGCCGATGCTGGTGACGTTGCCGTTTGTGCTCCTCTTGCTGGACTACTGGCCGCTAGGACGCCTCGGTCCTCGCCGAGGGGGCAGTCGCGAGGAAGGAGCAAATCCGCCGCGGCCCGACCGGCGTCTGGTGCGTCTGGTCGTCGAGAAAATCCCCTTGTTTGTTCTGGCTGCGGCTTCGTGCGTGGTAACGCTCGCCGCCCAGCGCAACGCCATGCGGCCCTTGGAGCAACTGGCCTTTCCTTGGCGAGTCGCCAACGCCGCGGTGGCTTACGTCGCCTACCTCGGGAAAATGCTTTACCCGGCCGGGTTGGCAGTCCTCTATCCTCTTCCCAAGGGCCCACCGCCGGCCTGGGAAGTGGTTGCAGCGGTCAGCCGTGCTGTTGGCGATTTCCACGGCCGTCTTCGTGGCAAGGCGGAAGTGCCCTTACTTGCTCTTCGGGTGGCTCTGGTACCTTGGGACCCTGGTGCCGGTGATCGGATTGGTGCAGGTGGGCGAGCCAGGCGATGGCCGACCGCTACACGTATTTGACGCAGATCGGGCTCTACATGGCGTTTGCCTGGGGCGCCGCGCAGGTGGCCGGCTCTTGGCCCTATCGTCGTTGGGGGTTTGCGGCCGTCTCGGCGCTGGTGGTGGCGGGGTTGATGGGGTGCGCCTGGCAGCAGACGCGGTACTGGCGTGACAGCGAGACGTTGTGGACCCGCACGTTGGCCTGTACCTCGCAAAATCCGATCGCCCACAACAACCTCGGAATCGCGTTGGCCGGCCGCGGACAGGTCGACGAGGCGATCGCCCATTACCGGAAGGCCCTGGAAATCAAGCCCGACTACGTGGAGGCCCACAACAACCTCGGAAGCGCGTTGGCCGGCCGCGGACAGGTCGACGAGGCGATCGCCCATTACCGGAAGGCCCTGGAAATCAAGCCCGACTACGTGGAGGCCCACAACAACCTCGGAATCGCCTTGGCCGGCCGCGGACAGGTCGACGAGGCGATCGCCCATTACCGGAAGGCCCTGGAAATCAAGCCCGACTACGTGGAGGCCCACAACAACCTCGGCAAACGCGTTGGCCGGCCGCGGACAGGTCGACGAGGCGATCGCCCATTACCAGAAGGCCCTGGAAATCAATCCCGACTATGCGAGGGCCCACAACAACCTCGGTGTCGTGCTGGCCGGTCCGCGGACGGTCGACGAGGCGATCGCCCAGTACCGCAAGGCCTTGAAGATCAATCCCGACTACGCGGTCGCCCACAACAACCTCGGAAGCGCGTTGGCCGGCCGCGGACAGGTCGACGAGGCGATCGCCCATTACCGGAAGGCCCTGGAAATCAAGCCCGACTACGCGGAGGCCCACTACAACCTGGGAAACGCCTTGGCCGGCCGCGGACAGGTCGACGAGGCGATCGACCATTTCCGGCAGGCCGTGGAAATCAATCCCGACGACGCGGAGGTCCACATGCAACCTGGGCAGCGCGTTGGCCGGCCGCGGACAGGTCGACGAGGCGATCGACCATTACCGGAAGGCCCTGAAAATCAAGCCCGATTCCCTGGAGGCCCACTACAACCTCGGCTTGGCGTTGGCCGGCCGCGGACAGGTCAGCGAGGCGATCACCCATTTCCGGAAAGCCCTCGCCTTGGCCTCCGCCCGGAACGACAGGGCCCTGGCCGATGTCATTCGGGCTCAAATCAGGCTCTACCAGTCCGTCGCCCCTGCTGGCAACGCGCCATAACTCCCGGCAGCAGTCGCCGGACCAAGGTTTGCCGGGAATCCAACGCAGCGAACTGCCGGGCCCGGGCAGAAGGCCGTGACGCGAGGACGGAACTGATTGTCACACAGGCGGAACATACAATGTAGCCTATGGCGACAACGACAGCGAGCAGGTCATGCCAGGTCGGGTCGATGGGGACCGAACCGCCGGCTGGCGGCGGTCGTAGGCCTTCCGCCCTCCGCCTTCTCTCAATCCCTTCCCCCAATATCCCAGGAAACGCCGTCTAGCCAGGTTCGCCAGCTTTCGTATCTTGGATTATCCAACTTCAGGGCAAGCAAGGGATGTCGCTTCGGTTTCACCGGGTGGCGGACGAGCTTCATCTTGGCCTCGTGCGGGGTGCGGCCGCCTTTGCGCACGTTGCACGCCAAACAGGCGCAAACAATGTTTTCCCAGGTGGTCGTTCCCCCGCGGCTCCGCGGGACCACATGGTCGAGGCTCAGTTGATGGATGGGGAAGTGCCGGCCGCAGTACTGACACGAATGGCCGTCGCGGGCGAGCACGTTGCGGCGATTCAGGTGCAGACCCTGCTTGGGGAGGCGGTCGTAGGTCAACAGGCGAATGACGCGCGGGACCTGGATCTCGAAATTCACCGCCCGAATCCAATCCTCGTGCGGTTGTTTGCAACTGGCACGCAAGATGCACATTTCGCGCCAGGAATCGAAGGTATAATTGGCAAAATTGCCGCCTTCATGGTGGATGACTTCGGCCAGTTCCCGGCACAGCAGGCCGAAGGCGCGGCGGACCCCGATCACGTGGACCGCCATATAGAGGCGGTTAAGCACGAGGATGCTGGCCTGCAATGCAACCGAAGGGGGAGGCGTTGCGGGCGAACCATTGCCGGAAGCGACCTTGCGCGAGGGCGCGGCCGGGACAACCGTTCATTGGTTGTAGGAACCCCTCGCACGTGTCCACTCCTTCTTCGCCCGCCGAGATTGCGGAAAGCCGGCCCGGTTTTGCCTGACAGACCTGCCCCCCGCGCCAACGGGCGATGGCAAGGCCGACGGGAACGACGATCGCCTCTATTTTAGTCAAACCGCGGCCGCAACGCCAGTTCCGCCCACGCTGTGCCGGCGAGCGGGATGGCAGTGGCGGATCAGGCATTCCATGCCTGACATTCTCGCCAACGGGGGATGCCCATCGCGACAAAAGAATCGGGCGTGCCCCCCCCATGAATCGTTATGCTTCTTCCGCCGGGCCAAAAAATGGCCGGCCGCGGGGAATTTTTTTGCAAGACGCCTTGCTTTGATTGCGGGAGTCGCATTAGGATGAGGTATCGCCACGGTGTGTGCATCCATCGAGGATCGGCGCGGACCACTATTCAGCGGGAGTGAATCCAATGATTCGGTACTCATGCGATCTGTGCAAGCGGGATCTCGATCCGGACGATGATCTCCGATACGTGGTCAAAGTGGAAGTCTATGCCGCCTTGGATTCGGCCGCCGCCAACGAAGAAGAAGACGACCGCGATCACCTCCAGGAAATCCAGGACATTCTCGAGCGCCTGGAAGACGTCGAAGACGATCAGATCGGCTCCGACGTGTATCAGCAGTTGCGATTCGACCTCTGCCCCGAATGCCGAAAGAAGTTTCTCAAGAATCCCCTGGGCCGGGAGATCGCCATCGCCAAGGCGGTCGGGTTCAGCAAGAACTGAGCCGTGACCCGGGGAACAGTGAACCCGGAGGGAAAAAGGGGACAGTCCCCATTTGTGCGAAGCACCCTTCGGGCCGTTCCGGCAAATGGGGACTGTCCCCTTTTTCCCGGAATCCCGCAAGCTCATTGAGGATGACGGGTTGGCCGGCGATGGTCCGCCCGCATTCCTCCTCGAAAGCAACGAAAGCCCCACCGTGAGCAGCAACGACATTCTCAGGGTCGCCGTCATCGGCGGCGACGGCACCGGTCCGGAAGTGACGGCCGAAGGCGTCAAGGTCCTCAAGGCGGTGGCCAAACTCGAAGGCATCCGCTACGAACTGAAGGACTTCGACCTCGGCGGCAATCGCTACTTGAAGACCGGCGAGGTCCTGCCGCCCGCCGTGCTCGACGAGCTTGGCGCCTTCCGCGCCATCCTGCTGGGCGCGGTCGGGCATCCCGACGTGCCGCCGGGAATCATGGAGAAAGGGTTGCTCTTGGAGTTGCGGTTCCGTTTTGACCAGTACATCAACCTCCGCCCGGTCAAGTTGTTCCCCGGCGTCGAGACGCCGCTGGCCGGCAAGGGGCCCGACGACATCGACTTCGTCGTCGTCCGCGAGAACACCGAGGACCTGTATTGCGGCGTGGGCGGGTTCCTCAAGAAGGGCACGCCCGACGAAGTCGCCATGCAGACCGCCGTCTACACCCGCAAGGGCTGCGAACGCTGCATCCGCTGGGCCTTCGACTATACCCGCAAGCGGAACAAGAAAAAACAGCTTACCCTGGTGGCCAAGACGAACGTGCTCACCTACGGCCACGACCTGTGGTGGCGGACCTTCCAGGACGTCGCCCGCGAATATCCGGACATCAAGGCCGACTACAACCACGTCGATGCCTGCTGCATGTGGATGGTGAAGAACCCCGAATATTTCGACGTGATCGTGACGACCAACATGTTCGGCGACATCATCACCGACCTCGCCGGGATCCTTCAGGGCGGCATGGGCGTGGCGGCCGGGGGCAACATCAATCCCCAGCCCGGCGGCACCAGCATGTTCGAGCCGATGGGCGGCAGCGCGCCGAAGTACACCGGCAAGAACGTGATCAATCCCATCGCCGCCATCAGCGCCACGGCCATGCTGCTGGAGCACAGCGGCTATCCCCAGGCCGCCGCCCGCGTGATGAAAGCCATCCAGATCGTCACCGGCACGAAGATGAAGAGCCAGGCCGCCGGACGGATGGGCTATGGGACCCGCGAGGTCGGCGACCTGGTGTGCGAAGTGCTGTAGGAGAGGGATTAGGGATTGGAAAAGCCCTGCGATTGCGTCGTGGGGGGCACGATGCCGCGTGACTTACCATTTGCGGTTTCGCACGAATCCCGCTCGGGCCGCCTCCATGAACGAGCAACCAATTCCCCTGATGCACAGCCCGCCGGGCGCCGAGACCGTGATCGACGGCCGGCCGTTTCTGTACTTCGTCGGCACCGGATACTTGGGTCTGCAGGGACGTCCCGAGGTGATCCGCGCGGCCTGCGAGGCGGCCCAGCGCTACGGCGTCGGCAGCGCCACGACCCGGGCCGGCTATGGCACCACGCCGCCGTTGGTGGAAGTGGAACGCCTCGCCGCGGAACTGCTGGCCGCCGAGTCCGCCTTCCACTTCCCCACCGGCTACGCGGGCAATCGCATCCTGACCGCCGCCCTGGCCGACGCCTTCGACCTGGTGTTGTTGGACGAGCTTTCCCACTACTGTGTGGTCGAGGCGGCCCAATCGACCGGCCGGCCCGTCTTCCGCTTTTCCCACTGCGATCCGGCCGCCCTCCGCGCGGCCCTTGACGACCAACTCAAGCCGGCCCAGCGCCCGTTGGTGATGACGGACGGCGTCTTCGCCGCCCGCGGAGATATCGCCCCGCTGGCCGACTATCAAAGCGTCCTCGGCGACTACCCGGCGCGGTGCTGTTGGTCGATGACGCCCACGGCTTGGGCGTGCTTGGCCAGCACGGCCGCGGGACATCGGAATATGCCGACTTGGACGATGACGGTTGGATCAACGACTTCCCCGACGACCCGAGCGACCGTCCGCGATTATTTTCCTGCGGCACGTTGAGCAAGGCGTTGGGTGGATACGGCGGCGTCATCGCCGGCACGCGGCGATGGATCGACCGGCTGAAGACCACGTCGCACTGGTACGACGGGGCCAGTCCGCTGCCTCCGCCGTTGACCGCGGCCTCCGCCCGGGCGCTGGAACTGGTGCTGGCCGAGCCCGAACTGCGGACCCAGTTGCGGCAGAATGTCGAGCGGCTCCGTGCTGGTTTGATTCGCCTCGGCCTGCCGTGCGAGCAGACTCCGTCGCCGATCATTTGTCTGCGTCTGGGGACGGCCGAGCGGATGCGCGGCATTCAGGCCGGCCTGATGGCCCGGGGCATTTTGGTCGCCTACATGGCCGCCTATTCGGGCCTTGGCTCCGAGGGCGCGTTGCGGCTGGCCGTTTTCGCCACGCACACGGCAGAAATGATCGATCAACTTCTGGACGCCCTGCAGGGCTTGATTTGAGCGGCACTGAAGCCGCCTGCGGATAAGGGTGCTTGACGGCTTTAGAGGGGGTGGTACAGTGAACAGACTGAACCTGCAAGGTCGAAGCGGCAGGCCAGTGATGAATTCCGGGAATTCCCCTGACCGTTTGCCTGCTGACCACTTGTTTCCGCAATGGTACGCGGCATAATTGACGTTTTACTCGCCCCGTTGGTGTGCGTGGGTAATACCGAGGGCTGCATAATGTGGGGTTGGCTCAAAGGCTTCCATTGGATCTTCCGCTGGTCATTTCTCGGCTGGCTTGTGGGTATCACGGGCAGCGCTCTTGGCATCTACTTCGCCGTGTACTATGAGCATAAGCCGAAACTGGCACTTGAGGTACTAAGCGATACGAGCATCGTTGATCTGAAAGAGGACAGTAAGAACCTCGATATTTTATACGCAGGCGGTAGCATTAAGGCTACCGGTGTGGCGTTACGGGTGCTGACGGTTCGCCTTATCAACGAGGGTAATGCGCCACTGCGTAAGGAAGACTATGTAGGTGAATCGCCGCTTGGTCTAGTAATCAGCAAAGGCAAACTAATTGAGACACCCAGCGTCGAGCGCGCCACGACCGAATACCTTGCCAAGAACGAAAGACCATCACTCAAAGATGACACTCGGGTAGATTTCTCGCCTGTATTGCTCAATGTCAACGACTCGTTCACGCTGAAGTTGCTAATATTACAGCGTGAACGTCCCACTGAGGACATAATCGTAATACCATCAGGAGAAATCGTCGGCGCCAGTAGCAAAGACATACCGGTACGGCGATTGCTTGAGTCGCAATCATCACCGCAGTTATCATTCTGGGCACAAGTTTTCGCCGGAGGTTTGCTCGTCCATTTAACACAGGTTGGTATTTTTGTTGGTTTTCCGCTATTGTGTGCGCTAATGCTGGCAATTATCCGTGAGGTCATAACGGAAAGGAGGATTAGGCGGTGGACGACAGCGCACCTTCAGTCTATCGTAGAAGCATACAGGAAGGAGCCGACGTATAAGCCGTGCGACATGACGGACAACATGTTGGCTGAATACATTCGTGACCCTTACGCGCTGAAGGATATATGTGAGTTACTAAGAAAGAAGAGGTTACGGTATGTCGAACTTAGACGTCTACACATCATTGGCGAAGGTATTGTCGAACAAGCATTTGCAGATGGTGACAAGAAGCTGAGGAACGAAGCTAGGCAAGTGTACGGCGACTTTGCAGATTACTTGGCACGGCATGGTTATGAGCCTTTCTACCGTAAACGTGTCCGGACGGTGCGTACTAAGCACGTTCCGGTGAAAAAGGCAACGTCGGAGGATAATCGCAAGCATGACACCCGACCGGAGCAACCGGCATTGCCAGAAGTGCCCAGCGAGTTCGGCGAAACAAGGGGGGACCAACAGGATTCAGCGGGGGTAGATGAACGTGGCTGACGCCAGATTCACCTTGCCGAAGCGATGGCGTTGCGCAGAGTCACAAACCGGGACGCAGGTAGTTTTCGGTAGCCCAACTTGCCAATGCTAACTGCTCCCCCGTCCCGACTCGTCTTGCGACAAATTCCGGAGTTCTCCGGAATTCTTTGCTAGAGGCGGCCGATCCACCCTTCCATACCGGTCAAATGGGGTAAAATTAGGTGGAGACAGGCAGTTGACTTGGGAGTGGGAGCCATGACAGCTTTCGAGCGAATCACGTCCGATCCGGCGATCTTGAACGGCCAGCCGTGCATCCGTGGGATGCGGCTGACAGTGCGGTGCGTGCTGGAGGCACTCGCGACGTATCCGGACCGCGAGCGGTTTCGAGCCGAATTCCCGGAGGTCGAAGACGAAGACATCCGCCAAGCGCTTGAGTATGCCGCGGCCAACCTTGAGGATAAAGCCATCGAGTTGCGGTCGGTCCCATGAGGCTGCTGAGAGACGGTGCAGAAACGTTCATTCCGTGACACGTTCCGTCCGTCCAACCAGCCTGGCGACTGTTTTCGCCCCGTAGGGGCGTTCGCTCATAGCCCAGCAGTTTACTGCTGGGACGGCGAACACAACCATTTTGTGCGAAAAGTCCCGTAGGGACGGCTGAAATTGGGCATCCGAAATTCGATCGTCCCTACGGGACGAAGATGGAATTGGGGCCCCCGCTACCCAGCGATGAATCGCTGGGCTATTATCAGACGACCCTCCAGGTCGAAATCCGCGCCGATCGCACTCCACATTTGCATCACTTTCCGCGGTTCCACTTACCCGTTTTGAAATGACCAACACGCGACTTTCGACCGGTGTGGAAGGGCTCGATGAACTGCTGGGCGGCGGACTGCTGCCCGGAACGCTGACCGTCGTCGTCGGCTCCACCGGCATCGGCAAGACGCAACTGGGCTTGCAGTTCGCCCGCGCCGGGCTCGCGCAAGAAAAACACAATGGCATCGTCTTCGACATGACCGCCCGCGGCGATCCGCAAAGCCACGCCGAATATGCACGGCGGATGTTCGGCTGGGAATTGCACGAGCGGGACGACGGCCTGCCGGTGGACCTGGACGCTTTCTTCGACGCGGACCGCGCACCCGGCGACTATCTGCACGTGTTCCGGCAGCAGGGCCGGCGGGTGACCCGCCGCGACATGGATTTCGAGGCGTGGAACGACTGGCAGGCCGAGTTGGCCCGCCGCTTGGAGGCCACGATCGCCTTCTTCTATGGCAATTTCGTCCGCGGCGCGCGCCGGGCGGTCATCGACGGCATCGAGCCGGTCGACCGCCCTAGCGATTCGGTGCAGATCGAGTTGTTCGAGTACGTCTATCACCAGATTTTGCGGAAGGACGCCGAGTGGGTCGCCCGCGACCTGTTCCGTCAGCAGTATCTCCGCCATGCCGACGCGGTGGCCCGGCACGTTTACGAGCCCGGCGAGATCGGCTGCATGTTGCTGTACACGTCGCACGAGACGACGTTGGACGGCCTGATCGAGCGCCCTTTGGACGAGGGCGATCTGCTGGCCAACGCCAGCACGGTGATCCACTTGGGCAAGATCCGCGAGGGGACGCATTTCCGCCGCGTGGTGTACGTCAGCAAGCATCGCGGCAGCCCGTGCACCGACCGGCTCATCCCCTATCACATCGACCAGAGGGGCATCCGGCTGGATTGAGGCTCGCCGTGCTCGACCACGGGCGACCGGCACGGCCGGCAACACGCATACGCCCGCAACGCCAACCGCGCGAGCCGTCGCCGCGGCGCGACGATCAGCCAGCCGACCGTGTATGTGTCCGGATGCCACCGGGCTTGGGCGTCGTTCAGCGGCCCGGTGAAGTCCAACGCACAGTATTGCTCCTCGGCGTGCAACCACTCGATCAGGCGGAAGCGGAGCAGTTGTCCGGGACTGCAATCGGCGTCGCGGGCGTCGTAGCCGACCTTCCAGGAGTGGAAGACCCCCTTGGCCGCCAGACCGTAGGAGAAGGCGACCGGCCGGCCGCCGCAGCGGAGGACCGCCAGGGCCAGTTGGTCCCACGCGGCCAGTTGCCGGGCCTGGCGGAGGAAGTAATCGAACATGCCCGGCGTGTGGAGCACCGAGGTGCCGGCCGCCCCTTTCCAACCGGCGTCCTCGACCTCGAAGGCTTCGCGCAACGGGGCCTCGACTTCGTCCGGCCCGAGATGATCGGAGACCTCGAAGGTGACGTTGCCGCGGGCGGCCAACCGGTGGAATGCCCGGGCGAGGCTGTGGCGGTGGCGGCTCGACCAGCGTTCTTGGCAGGCCGGCCAGCAATGATCGATCGGGATTCGGCCGGCGAGCCATCGGTCGCGGCGGACGGCGGTCGTGCCGGCCCGTCCGAGGGCTTCCTGCAAGGCCCGCCATTGCGGGGCGGCGAAGGCGGCGTCATCCAACCAGAGCAACGGCCAAGGGAGCCGCGACATGGCCTCGACCAGGACGTCGCCCAGATCGGCATCGGACGTCCGGGCGGCGTCCCAGAGCAGGCCGGCGCACGACGACCAGGGGTTGTCCACGGTCGCGCCGGCCGGAAAGACCCACCCGACGCGGCGGCCCACCAAGGGCAGCGCGGCCAGCCAGTGGCCGTCCTCTTCCACGATCAGGGCATGGAACCTCGCCCGCGGCGCAAAATGCTCCATCCACAAGGCGATCAGTTCCGCGCGGAGGGTGGGCATGGTCGTGTCGCTTCGCCACCACAGGTCGTCCCAACGGGCGGCCTGGGACCGCAGTGCGGCGATTGTATCGACGTGAATCACCCGCGGCCGCGTCATGTCGCTATCCCTCGATGACCGTGCGGCGCCGGCAGAACGCCGTGAAGCGTGCCACGTGTTGCGCGATGCCGGCCCAGAGCACGTGTTTCTCCTCGCGCGACAACAGCCGGTCGGAAACGGTCAGATAGATGGCCACGACCAGCAGGATCAGCGTGGCGTTCCAGGGGCCGAGGCACACGACGATCGGCAGCAACAGCGCGACCCAGGTGCCGAAATCGACGTGCATGCCCAGCCGCCGGTTGATGACCATCACGAGCATGAGGGCGACGAAATTGGCGGCCGTGGTGGCCAGGACGGCCCCGAGCAGTCCCAGCCGTGGCAAGAGCAACAGGTTCAACGCCACGTTGACGGCCAGTCCGAGGGCCAGGGCCACGGCCGCCGCGCCCGCCCGCTCGGCGCACCACAGGTACTTCTGCGCCACGATGGTCAGGCCGAACCAGGTGCAATAGATCAAGGTCCAGGGCATGACGGCCAGGCCGCCGGCGTATTTTCCGCGGAAGGCGACCTGGAACAGCAGCGGCGCGGTCGCCAGGACCAGCACGGCGCCGGCGGCCAAGCCGGCGGCCAGCACTTTCAGCAGCAGGTTCATCTGGGCAGAGACACGCCCGCGGCGTCCGGCTTCCCAGTCGCAACTGAGATGCGGAGTGGCCACGGCCGCGATCATGGCGGTCACGGAGGCCAGCAGCAGCGGCACCACCCGCGAACTGCGATAGTTGCCCACTTCCGCCAGGGCG
Source organism: uncultured Planctomycetia bacterium (assembly GCA_963804825.1). GTDB lineage: Bacteria > Planctomycetota > Planctomycetia > Pirellulales > Thermoguttaceae > JBKQVT01. The sequence continues at coordinate 422,265 of CAWDRV010000001.1, forward strand.
TTGCCGGTGGAACAGTGGACGATCATCTGGCGGTCGGCCAGGTCGAACAGCGCGGTGAGCAGGTTGATCATCATGATCCAGGCGGTGAAGGGGAGCAGCCTCGACCACAGTTCGCGTTGCGGCAGCGGCGCCGGCGTCTCCGGGAGCAGCCGGCTTGTCCGCCGCAGCCACCACGCCGCCCCCAGCGAGGTGAGCAGGCAGCCGGCGCCATAGGCGAGGACGACGCTCTCGGCGTCGCAGCGGCCCAGGCACATCAGGCCGATCCCAAGCGCGGCGAAGATCATGCTGGCGGCCAGTTCCATGCCCGACACCAACCGCATGTTGCGCAGCGAGGTGAACACGCTCGTCAGGTAATTGAAGGCGATCACCGCCAGCAGCGTGCCCGCCAAAATCGCGACCAGCCGCGTTTGGTCGCCGCAACCGAAGATCAGGTGCGAGAAACAGGTCCGGGCCAGTCCGACGAACAGCGCGGCCGGGATGGCCAACAGGGCGCAGACGATGGCCGTCCGCCGCAGGAAACGGCGCAGTTGCCCTTGCTGCCGGTAACGTTCGAGGTAGCGGCCGAAAGTGCCCGGCAACGACAATATCGCCAACGGCGCGGCGAGCATGAGGAAGCTGAAGGCCATGTCCCATTGCCCCAACTGCTCGGCGTCGAGCCAGCGGCAGAAGAGGATCTCCCGCACGAACCCGACCATCCGCTGGATCACGGTCAGCGCCAGCAGGATGAAGACGCCTCCGACGAGGGTGTCGGCGCGCAGGGAGCCGGCCGTCTCCATCGGAGCCGGCCCGTCGAAAGGGACGGGCTGGACAAGGTCTTCAGGGTCCTCGCGATGCATCGGCGGCCAATCCTGGCGGTTTCGCTCGTTCCGGCTACTTTCCCAGAACAAGGCTAGCTTACGGGGATGCGGATCGCGTCGGGTGCCACGACCAACCTTCGGTCGGTGCCCGGCTTGCCCAGCAGTGCCGCGGTGGAAGTGCTTCTGCACTGCCGGACAAGCCGGACACCATGCGAAGCATGGTTGTGGCACTACGCGAGGGAATAGACAAGCCCGCGCAACCGGCGCCAAGCGAATAACCGCTACGGACCTACTCCGCCACGATCGCGTAGATCGAGATGTTGACGGTCGCCCCGTCGCGGTCGGTCGTGATGTGGATGGTCTTCTCCACGCGGCCGCGCTCGGCGCCGGCAATGAAAGTCACCGGCAACACGTGCACCGGCTTGGCCGGGCCGTTGGTGGCGGCGAATTGGAAACTTGCCGGGTCGCCCGCCACCGAAAGGATCCGAAACGGCTTCTTGCCCCACACCACCACTTGCCGCGTCGTCTTCTCGCCCGGTTGCAGGGTGCCAAGGAAGAGCGACGGCGGGCTGGCCGTGACCTTGGCAAGGACCCGCGCTTCGACGGTCACGGGAATCTCCGTCACCTGGGGATCATTGGTCAGCAGGATCACGTGATCTTGCAGGCAGCCGCACGGGGCGTTCTTGGCCAGCCGGACCTGGAGTTCGTACCAGACCTGGTTGTCCTGTCGTGCCCGTTCCACGACCTTGCACGAGAGATAGGGGTTGGCGGTCTTCGCCTCGAGGATCTTCCAGTCGATCCGTCCGGCGCGATAGACGATGATCTTGCCCTCGGCCCCCTCGCCCTGGTTGACGTCCCCCAGCGCGACGCTGTCGTGATCGAGCAGGACGTTCTTGATGGACATACGCCGCCACTTGCAATTCCACCTGGGCGAACATGGGCTGGTCGAAGGTCACGGTGATCGTGGCGCCCCGCTTGCCCAGGTACCTGTCGCTGTTGAGATGGGCGATGATCGCGCCCTTTTCGTACGGTTTCAAGACCTCCTTTTTAATCAGAGGCGTCGTGCAACCGCAACTGACCTGCACGTCGGAAATGTGAACGTCCGACGCGTACTTGTTGGTCAGGACGAATTCGTACTCCGCCTTGGCGCCCCGGGCAACCGACCCGAAACTGTGGCTGTTGGTCTCGAACATGGCGGCGGCCCAGTTCTGGGCCAATCCCGTCGAAGCCGCCGACAGCACGCAACCCACCACCAAAATCCCCCGAAAACCGCTCCACGCCATGATGAAGACCTCCAATGTCACAATCTTAACGCAAACCGTGAACAAGGCAAGACACGCGGCACAGATGCCGCGGCTACGCCGCAAGTGGCACGTGTCGCCGCCGGTGCAATTCACGCCGCATCGACAAGTTTTCCACGCCGGAGGCAAAAAAACCGGCGGCCCCCGTGACAATTCGCACGATTTTCTCCCGGCCGATAAGCCACCGTCGCAACAACCCGAAACAGGATCGCCCCCCGACAGCCAAACGCCCGACGACTCGGCGGAAGAGCCCCAGGTGCCGCGGCTGGCGAGAAATCGGCAGTTGGCGAACGTAACCGGCGACCAAGTCCATGTCAAGTAAACCGGAGAAATCGCGGTTTTTATCATGGTTACCCCACCAACGGCGTTGCCCCGCCGGGCAAGCCGTGGCCTCTTGGAAGCCCTTCCGCGCCTAGAATATAATAGGTGGCAAGGCGGGGAGGTGGGCGTCGATCCAACGGGCCACTTCCCCGCGAAAACGCCCCACGCGCAGCCATGACCAAATCTTCCGATCGCAGTTATCAGTTTCTTGCCGCCCATTACATCCGCCGGCAGGCGAAGCAACTTGCCGAGCAGTTGGAGGGGGTGCGCAGGGCGGAAGACATCGAGTTCATTCACCGGGCCCGCGTCGCCTCGCGGCGTCTGCGGTCGGCGTTGAAGATGTTTCCCGACTGCTTCGGTCGCAAGACGATGAAGCGGTGGCGGAAGCAAATCCGCCGCGTCACCGAAGGGCTGGGGGCGGCGCGACAAGGACGTGCAGATCGATTTTCTCTGCGGCATCCTCTCCGCGGTCACCGACAAGAGTTGTTTTCCCGGCATTGTGCGGTTGTTGGCTCAATTGGAGCACGAGCGCGACCTTCTGCAGCCCACGGTGGTCAAGGCGGTCGACGGCCCGGCCGCCCGCAAGGCGCTCGACGAAATGCAGACGATGACCAAGGCCGTGTTGGTCGAGACGAAGGGTTCGGAGTCGAAGGGACTGGAGCCGTCCGACTACAGCGATTTCGCCCGTGCCCAGACGCGGCGACACATCCTGGGCCGGCTGGAAGAAATGTTGTGCTGCCAGGACAGCCTGCAGGACATAGACGACCGCCGCCGGCACCATGCGATGCGCATCGCGGCCAAGCGGCTTCGCTATACGGTCGAGATCGCCAAGCCGGTCTACGGCCCGGCGCTGGACGAGATCCTCACGGCCGTCAAGCGGGTGCAGACGCTGCTGGGCGACATCCACGACGGCGACGTGTGGCTGGAGCACCTCGATGCTTATGCGGCGGACCAGCGGCGGCAGACGATCGCCTCCGCCGGCCGGCCGGCACGGTTCGTGCGCCTGGAAGCCGGCATCAACTACCTCCGGCAAGAACGCCGCTGCCACCGCCAGCAGGTCTTCCAGGAAATGGTCGACTACTGGGGGCAACTCCGCGAGCAGGGATTTTGGGACAACCTGGTTCGGCTCGTGGAATCGGGCGTTCCCGCCCCGGCGGCGACGACGGTGGCATCGGCCGCGGCCGCGCTGCCGCCGCCCGCCTCACCGCTGTCCCACCACGACGTTTCTCGCGACAACGGACCTAAGTCCAAGTCCAACGGCGAGAACGGCGGGGACGTTGAGAACGTGGTGCGAGAGTCGTTTCGGCAACCGACGGCGTCCTCGCTGTCGCCGTCATCGCCGTTGCCGTCCGCGCCGTTGCCGTCGCTGCCCGCGGCATCGCAAGCGGGTCCCGGTTCCAAGTCGTCCGCGGCCGTCGCGTTGCCGGCCCGGCAGAAAGCGGAGACGATTGGCCGGTGAGCGCAGACATGCCGCCAGGTTCTCCTCCTGCCGATTCGTCGTTGCCGAAGTCCGCCCCGTCGGCTCGGATCGTGGCTGCCATCGACGTGGGGGCGAACTCGATCCGCATGGTCGTGGCCGAGGTGTTGCCGGACGGCCGCATCGAGGTGCTCGAGCGATTGCAGCGCGCCGTGCATCTGGGGCAGGACGCCTATCGTCGCGGGCGGTTGGGCGCCGCCAGCATGCGCGCCGCCGTCGCCGTGCTCCACGATTACCAGCAATTGCTCCAGCTTTACAAAGTGGAACGGGTGCGGGCGGTGGCCACCAGCGCCGCCCGCGAGGCCGGCAACGCCGACACCTTCCTCGACCGCGTCTTCATGGCCACCGGTCTGCACGTCGAGGTGATCGGCACTTCCGAGGAGAGCCGGCTGACGGTCTCGGCCGTCTGCCAGGCGGTGGGCGACGCCCTGGGCGTCAACCGGGACAAGGCCCTGATCGCCGACGTGGGCGGTGGCAGCACGCTGTTGACGCTGTTGGACAACGGCGAGATCGTCACTTCGCAGAGCCTGCGGCTGGGCTCCATCCGGTTGCAGGAGATGTTGTCCACCAGCGAGGAGTCGCCGCATCGCACGGAGGAGTTGCTCCGCGATCATATCGCCAACGCGCTGGCGGGCATGCAGAGTTCGCTGCCGCTGCGGGACGTGCGTTCGTTTATCGCGGTGGGCGGCGATGCCCGCTTCGCCGCCCGGCAGATCGGCCGGCCCACCGACAGCGAAGACTTGGTGATCGTCGATCCGCCGGAGTTCGACAAGCTCGTGGAGCGATGCGGGCGGCATACGGCGGAGGAGTTGTCGAAGCAGCACGGAATGCCCTTTGCCGAGGCCGAGACGCTGAATCCGGCGCTGCTGGTCTACCAGAACCTGCTGCGGCTGACACAGGCGGGGCGCATGATCGTTTCCCACGTGTCGATGCGCGACGGCCTGTTGCTGGAGCTGGCCCGCGCCGTGACCGGCCAGGAAGACCGGGCGCTGTTGGAAGGGGTGATCCACTCGGCCGTGGCCGTGGCGCAGAAGTATCGCGTGGACATGCGACATGCTGCGCATGGTGGCCGACATCGCGGTCCGCCTGTTCGACGAGCTTCATGCCGAGCACGGTCTGGGACCGCGGCATCGCCTGCTGCTGGAAGTGGCGGGCCTGCTGCACGAGGTGGGTGGATTCGTCAGCAGCCGCAGCCACCACAAGCACAGCGGCTACTTGATCGCCAATTCCGAGATTTTCGGGCTGAATCGCGACGAGATCGCGGTCGTGGCCCAGGTGGCCCGCTACCATCGCCGCAGCGGGCCGAAGCCGTCGCACGCCGAATACGTGGCGCTTGCGCGGGAGACCCGCGTGACGGTGAACAAGCTGGCGGCGTTGTTGCGGGTGGCTGATGCCCTGGCCCGCGGCCACGTCCGCCACGCCCGCGACCTCCGCTTCGACCGCCAGGGCGACGACCTGGTGGTGGCCATCCCCGGCGTCGCCGACGTGTTGTTGGAAGAGCGGGCGATCGCCGGCAAGGGGGACTTGTTCGAGGACATTTTCGGCATGAAAGTGCGATTGGAAACGGCGTGAAACCAGGGGACTCCATGTCCAAAAAGAAGCTCAAATCGCCGGAGTTGTTCATCAATCGGGAGTTGAACTGGCTGGAGTTCAACGATCGCGTCCTCCGCGAGGGACTCTGCGAGGACGTGCCGCTTCTGGAACGCATCAAGTTCCTTGCCATCGTCAGTTCCAACCTCGAGGAATTTTTTCTCGTCCGCGTGGCGGGGTTAATGCGGGCGAGGGCCGACGGGGTCCGCCGCCGCGATCCCTCGGGCATGACGCCCGCCGCGCAACTGTCCGCCATCAGCGCGCGGGCGCATCGCATGGTCCAAGATCAGGCCGAGGGCGTCGCCAAGGCGCTCGAAGCGTTGGCCGGCCACGGACTGGCCGTGCTCGAGCCGCGCGACTGGACCGCCTCGCAGCGACAGTTCCTCCAGGCGCACTTCGCCAAGGAATTATTGCCGGCGCTCACGCCGCTGGCCGTGCAGGAGCTGAATCCGCCGCCGCTGTTGCCGGGCCAGCAATGGTACGTGGCGGCGGTGCTGGCGGGCGGCCGGACCGAGCCGCCGGCCGAGCGGATCGTCGTCGTGCCCATCCCCAGCCAGTTCCCCCGCTGGCTCAGCGTGCCGGCGGAGCAGGGCGTCTGCCTGGCCCGGCTGGACGACGTGATCGCGGCCAACGTGGCGGCGGTGCTGACCGGCTGCGAGGTGTTGGCCACGGCGGTCTTTCGCATCACCCGCGACGCCGACGTGGAGGTGCGCCGCGACCCGTCGGGCGACATGCTCCATGCCGTGGAGAAGGCGGTGTTGGACCGGCGTCGGCGCGCGGCGGTGCGGCTGACGATCTCGGCCCGGCCCGATCGGCGCATCCGGCAGTGGCTCGCCGAATGGCTGCACTTGGGACCGGACGAAATCTACGAGACGCCCGGACCGTTGGACGCCGCGGCCCTGATGGAAATCGCCAACTGGCCGGGTTTCGAGGACCTGAAGAACGCGGAATGGCCGCCGCAGCCGCCGCACGACCTGATCGGCGTCGAGAACCTCTGGGATGCCGTCGGGGACCACGACGTGTTGCTGTTCCATCCTTACGAGAGCTTCGATCCCGTGGTCCGCCTGGTGGAGCAGGCCGCCGACGACCCGGACGTGGTCGCCATCAAGCAGACGCTCTACCGGACCAGCGGCGATTCGCCGATTGTCCGCGCCCTGGGCCGGGCGGCCCAAAACGGCAAGGAAGTGACCGTGCTGGTCGAGCTACGGGCCCGCTTCGATGAAACCCGCAACGTCCAGTGGGCGCGCCGCCTGGAGGACGCCGGCTGCCACGTCATCTACGGCGTGGCCGGCTACAAGACCCATGCCAAGGCCCTGTTGATCGTTCGCCGCCAGCAGCATCGCATGCAGCGATACGTCCACCTGGCCACCGGCAACTACAACGACAAGACGGCCCGGCTCTATTCCGACATCGGCCTGATGACCGCCGACCGCGACATCGCCAGCGACGTGGCGGCGTTTTTCAATCTGCTGACGGGCCGTTCGGAGGCGGTCGGCTGGCTGAAGCTGGCCATCGCGCCGACGGGGCTGCGGCAGCGGTTCCTGGACCTCATCGATCGCGAGATGCAAGTCTCCACGCCCGACCGCCCCGGGCTCATCATGGCCAAAGTCAACTCGCTGCAAGACACGGAGATTTGCCGGGCGCTGTACCGCGCCAGCGGAGCGGGGGTGCGCGTGCTGCTGAACGTCCGCGGCATCTGCTGCCTGCGGCCGGGAGTGGCCGGCGTCTCGGAGAACATCGAAGTCCGCTCGATCATCGACCGCTTTCTCGAACACGCCCGCATCTTCTACTTCCGCAACGGCGGCCACGAGGAGGTCTATCTGGGCAGCGCCGACTGGATGACCCGCAACCTCGTGAAGCGGCTGGAAATCCTCTTTCCGGTTACGGACGCGAATTTGCAGGCGGCGGTTGATCGAGATTTTGAACACGTTTTTCGCGGACAACGTGAAAGCCCGCCGGCTGCTGGCCGACGGAACCTACCGGGCGGTGGAGCGGGAAGGTCCGCGCGTGCGGTCGCAGGCAGTTTTCTATCAGGACGCGGTCAATGCGGTGCATTTGGCGCAGCAGGCGGCGTTGCAATTCCGCCCGTTGACCCGGCCGCAGTGACGATTTCGTAACCTACCGACGTGCAACGGGTTATGGCGCGATTCAGCCTTGGCTGGCCAAAAAATGATCTTGACATCGGCGCCAAATTCTGACAATATCACGGCGAAGTCGATAATTTAGTGTAAGACGACTCCCCGCTCCTCAAGAGCGGTTTGGCCGGCCTATATGACCGGCTCTTTTTTTGTTCCACTGGGCGATAGGAACGTTGCCGATGGAACTGCAGCCACCGAAGCCCGCCCCACCAACGCCAAAGCGGTCCATCGTCTACATCGACGGATTCAACCTGTACTATGGCGCTCTGCGGGGTGGTCCGTACAAGTGGTTGAATCTTGAGCGATACTTTCGCCTTCTCCGCCCGGGCGACTGCATCCAAAAGATCCGCTATTTTACGGCCAGGGTCGTTGGCTCGCACGCGGCAAGTCAAGACGCCTATCTTTCGGCACTGGTGACATTACCGCTTGTTGAAATCATTTTTGGAAGATTCAAGGCAAAACAGATTGAATGCCTTGTCCCGTCCTGCTCGCTTCCATCCCCGCGGTTCTTCTCCAGCTTTGAGGAGAAGCGAACGGATGTCAATATCGCCCTATGGATGCTGCACGACGCGCAGGAGAACTTATGCGACCGGCTCGTCCTGATTAGCGGAGACTCGGACTTGGTCCCCGCCATTGCCATGGTGAAGGACCATTACCCGACGAAAGAGATCATCGTCTACATACCGGCCCGCAGCGAGATTCGAGGGGCAGCGGTTGAACTGCGAGGCATTGCCGACAGGGCCAAAATCCTTCCGCTTCAAATACTTCACGCCGCCCAATTCCCGGCAGAGATTACGAACGACTCTGGACTGGTCATCAAGAAACCATTGTCTTGGTGATGCCCTTCCCGTCGCCCAATTGCCAGGTCGCACGCCACGATCGCCCGCGTTTCCGCCCGTTGACCCGGCCGCAGTGACCGTGCCAGGCGAGGTGGATCGGTTTTCTCGGGCCACGTCCGTGACAGCCGCGACCCGTGGGAAAAGCGTGCGAAAAACCGTCGCCTCGATAGCGCCGCCCCCCGAACACATTCCGAGGGCTTTCGGAAAACTTCCATGGACCACCTGGGTGCCGATAGACGTTGCCCCCCATGCGCGGCCTTGGCGGCTTCTCGGAAAACTTGCATTGACCCCGGCCTTGCGGCTATCATACGGAGAAGGTCCGTTTTTCTTCCACGCAAGGGAGTCGTTTGATGCACAAGCACAGCAGAAGGGAATTCCTGGCCCACTCGGCCGTCGCGGGCGGCATGGTGGCCCTCGGCGGGCAAAGCCTTTTCGCCGCGGAAAAGACCCCGGCCAAACCCGTCAACATGACCATCGCTCGCTGGGCCGGCGCCAAGCCGACCGAGGAGGACATGAAACAGATCGCCGTCAAGCTGACGGAAAAGGCCATCGAGGGGCTCGGCGGCCTGAAGCGATTCGTCAGCCGCGGCGACGTGGTTTGGGTCAAGCCGAACATCGGCTGGGAACGCAACCCGCGGCAAGCCGCCAATACCAATCCCGACGTGGTGGCCACGCTGGTCCGCCTCTGCCTCGAGGCCGGCGCCAAAACCGTCAAGGTGGGCGACAACCCCTGCGGACTGCCCGCCAAGTGCTATGGTCTCAGCGGCATCGAAGCGGCCGCGAAGAAGGCCGGCGCCGAAATCGTGTACGTGGACCGCAGCCGTTTCCGCGACATGAACATCGGCGGCGAACGCCTGAAGATGCTCCCGGTCTATCCTGATATCTACGAATGCGACCTGGTGATCAACGTGCCGGTCGCCAAGCACCACTCGCTTTCCCGCGTCACGCTGTGCATGAAGAACTACATGGGCGTGATCGAGAAACGCAACCTCGTGCACCAGGGCATTGACACGTGCCTGGCCGATCTGTCGTTATTCATGAAACCGAAGGCGAAGATTTGCGTGCTGGACGCCATGCGGATCCTCACGGCCCACGGACCCACGGGCGGAAACCTCCAGGATGTCGAGGTCAAGACCACCGTGGCCGCCGGCGTCGACATCGTCGCCCTGGACGCCCTCGGCGCCGAACTGCTCGGCCGCAAGCCCGCCGATGTGCGCACCATCGTCAAGGGCGAGAAGGTCGGGCTGGGCAAGATGAACTACCGCAAGCTGAACCTCCGGGAGCTGGCCGTTTCATGAGCAAGCGCGGCCGGGCAACAGCGTTGACTTGGGCGCGCCGACTTTCGCAAACGCTGTTTCTGCTGCTGTTTCTCGGCTTGCTGCTGGCCGCCTGCTCGCGGACCGCCGAAGCGGCCCGGCCGCTGCTGCAACTGTTCTTCCTGATCGACCCGCTCTTGCTCCTGGCCACCTGGCTCTCGGCCCACGGCGCGCCGACCGTCATGCTCTGGTCGCTCGCGCTGGTGGTCGTCACCGTCCTGTTGGGCCGCGTCTTTTGCGGATGGATTTGTCCGCTGGGGACCGTCCACGCCCTGGCCGGACGCGTCTTCCACGGCCGCCGGCGCGGGCAAAAACCGCGATCACTGGTCGCCCTGGCAGCGCGCCAAATACTATCTTCTCGCCGGCATGTTGGTCATGGCGGTCTTCGGCGGCCATTGGGTCACGGTGTTCGATCCAATCGTCTTCCTGTATCGCACGACCACCACCGCCCTGCTGCCCGGCACACAATGGGCCGTCGAGGAAGGCGCAACGGCGGTCTATCAGTCCGATCCGGGCGTGGGACCCGTGCGGCTGACCAAGGCCACCGAGCCGGTCTACCATTTCCTCCGCGATCACGTCTTCGCCGTGCCGAAGCAGGCGTTCTTGGGCGGCGGCGCGCTCCTGGCGATCTTCCTCGTCACGCTCCTGTTGGACTGGTATCGGCCGCGGTTCTGGTGCCGCTACCTTTGCCCCTTGGGCGCCCTGCTGGGGCTGCTGTCGTGGCGGCCCCTCCTGCGCCGGTCCGTCGAGCCGACGACCTGCAACCAGTGCGATCTGTGCGGCATGGCGTGTCACGGCGCCGCCGCGGCGGGACGCGGCGAGCGATGGAAGCCGGCGGAATGCTTCGGCTGCTTCAATTGCGGCGACTCCTGCGCGCAAAGAGTCTCTCGTTCCGCTGGACCTGGCCGTGGCGCAAAAAGCCGGCCGTCGAATCGGTCGATCTTTCCAAGCGGGCCATGTTGGGTGCGGCCGTCGGCGGCCTGCTCACGCTCGGCCTGATGCGCATCACGCCCCAGTCGCGCGGCACGACCTTCCATCCCTTCCTGCTCCGCCCGCCGGGCGCACGGCCGGAACCCGAGTTTCTAAAGCGCTGCACCGCCTGCGGCCTGTGCATGAAAGCCTGCCCCACCGGCGGTCTCCAGCCCGCCTGGGGCGAAGCCGGACTCGAGGGCCTGTGGACGCCGCGGCTTGTGCCGAAAATCGGCTACTGCGATTACGACTGCAATCTTTGCTCCCAGGTGTGTCCGACCGGCGCCATCGAGCCGCTCGGGATCGAGGAGAAGAAGCAAGTCCGCATCGGGCTGGCCTCCTTCGACATCGCGCGATGTATTCCGTACGCGTATGGGCGCGACTGCATGGTCTGCGAGGAACATTGCCCGATCCCCACGAAGGCGATCTACTTCACGGAAGTCGAAGTGCCGGACCGAAAGGGCGGGAAGCTTACGGTCAAGCAGCCGCGCGTGGATCCGAATCTCTGCACCGGCTGCGGCATCTGCGAGAAAGTTTGTCCTTACAAGGACCAGGCGGCGGTGCGGGTGTTCAGCGCCAACGAGAGCCGCAATCCGGACAATCAGCCCATCCTGCCCGGCGACGACCAATCGCCGTATTGAGCGGCCGAGTGGGACGCATGGCGTGAATGTACCGCGCCACGCCCACCGGCTGCGCCCGGTGGGAATCCGGACGGCGGTGAACAGCATTCCCGTAAGCATCGCTTCCCACCGGACGCAGCCGGTGGGCGTTGGAAAACCGACGCGAAAATCGCCGGGAATATCCGCGACTTGCATTTTTCACAGGCGTCGGCGATAATGCTGCCTAGGGAGTGACGGTCCCGCTTTTCGGCCGACGAGATTGCGTGGGCCGCCTAGCTTGCCCATCCTATCACCGGAACAGTAGGAGGGACGATCATGTCACGCCACTTCGTGCGCCCACGTCGGCTGCTCGTGGCAGCCATCGGATTCTGTGCCGCCGCTTGGACGTTGTCCTCGGCCGCGGCAGACCCCAAGGACGCCTTGATTCGGGCCCAGATTGCGGCGGGCGAATTCGCACCCGCCGTCGCCCTGGCCCAGCAGGCCGTCGACCCCCAGCAACGCGACGCCTGGTTGGCGGAAATTGCCGTCGCCCAGGCCCAGCTCGGCGCCCGCGACGCCTCGTTCCGCTCGGCCGCGGAGATCGGCGACGACCGCGCGCGGGCCGAGACGCTTTCGACCGCCGCGGCCGTCCCCTTGGGCGGACAGGGGGGCGGCAACGAGCCCGACTTCGAATCGCTCATCGAACTGATCAAGACCACCGTGGAGCCGGCGAGCTGGGATGATGTCGGCGGGCCGGGCACGATGTCCAAGTTTCCCACGGGCGTTTACGTCGATGCCCGGGGCGTGTTGAAGCCGCTGATGAAAGAGGAGAAGGCGGGGAACCTGGCCGCCTTGCGCGAGGCCAGCGGACCGCGCCGCGGCGGAGAAGACGCCCGCCGCAGTTCGCCGTTGCGCATGGTCTCGCTCACGCGGCTGGAAAAGCAGGTCCAGTTGCTCCTGGCCGCCGGCCGGCAGCCCAGCGAGGAGATGCAGGTCCTGGCCGGCTTGCAGCGCATTCAATACGTCTTCGTCTATCCGGAGTCGGGCGACCTGGTGCTGGCCGGACCGGCCGGCGATTGGAAGCCCGGGCCCGAAAACATCCTGGTCAGCGCCGACACCGGCGGTCCGGTGGTACGGCTGGACGACCTGGTCGTCGTCCTGCGGCAGATGATGAGCGGCGAGCAGGCCGCGTTCGGCTGCCTCATCAATCCTCGGCAGGAGGCGTTGGCCCGGGTGAAGGCGTTCGTGAGCAAGTCGAACCAACACGCCATCCAATCCGAGCAGCGAAACCATTGGCTGGAGCAACTCCGCGACCAGGTGGGCAAACAAGACATCGAGGTGTATGGCTTGGATGCGCGGACGCGGGCGGCGCGGGTGATGGTCGAGGCCGACTACCGGATGAAACTGGTGGGCATGGGCCTCGAAAAGGGCGTGCCCGGCGTGAAAAGCTACCTGGCCTCGATCACGCTCGCGCCGGGCGAGGCACCGCCGCCGATGGACGTGCTCCGCTGGTGGTTCACGCTCAACTACGACGCCGTCAGCGCGACCCAAGATCGCCGGGCCTTCGCCATCCGCGGCCAGGGCGTGAAAGTCGAAAGCGAAAACGAACACCTGACCGCCGAAGGCGTGCAAATTCACACCGGAGAGTCCGACGACCTGAACCGGAAGTTCGCCCACGACTTCACCGCCCATTTCGACGCCCTCTGCGGCAAGTATCCGATCTACGCCGAGTTGCGGAACCTCTTCGACCTGGCGCTGGTCGGCGCGCTGGTCCACCAAGAGGGCCTGGCCGACAAGGTCGGCTGGCACTTGACCTGTTTCGGCGATCCAAAGGCCTTCGCGGTCGAGTTGGGCGAAACGCCCAAGGAAGTCGAGACCGTGGTCAATTGCCGCGTCGTCAACGGCAGGGTTATTCTCGCGGGCGTCAGCGGCGGCGTCAGGGTCCACCCGGCCTCGCTGGTCCGGCGGCAAGCCATTGAAATCTCGCGTGACGGGTCGCTCGGCGACGAGCGCGCCACGGCGACGCGAAAGCCCTCCGGCGACAACTGGTGGTGGGACCGATGAGCCCAATTGGTTTCTGTTGTGGAAGGGACTTTCGACGGCGCGTAGGGTGGGTCGAGCGCAGCGAGCCCCACCAATATCTGCGAAAAAGCGATGGTGGGGCTCGCTGCGCTCGACCCACCCTACCAACTGCAATAAGCCGGGCCGCACGTCTGCACGCGATGGCGGCAGTCGCGCTGGTTTACGTGGCCTTGCCCGCCTCGCCGTTGCGGGCCGGTCCCGAGGGGGACGAGACGGCTGTCGCCGTTGTCGCCACGGTGGGCGACGAACCGATCCGCGCCGGCGAGGTGAACCGCCTGCTGACCAAGGCGACCGGCGGCAAGCCGGCCAGCGCCGCCGCGCAGCCGTTTCTCCAGGCCCAGACCCTGTCGGAGATCGTCGACCGCCGGCTGGTGCTGGCCTACGCCCGGCGCAACCATGAACTGGCCACCGAGGCCCAGATCGACGCCGCGCTGGCCGACGTGAAGGCCAAGCTCAAACCGCAGCGGCGCACGCTGGAGGATTTTCTCAAGGACCAGTCGAGCACGCCGTCCGATCTTCGCCGCCAGCTTGCCTGGAACATCGTCTGGGAGAAATACTCGGCCCGCTACGTCACGCCGGAGCGGAGCGAGAGGTATTTCCAGGACCATCGTCGCGAGTTGGACGGCAGCCGGGTGTCGGTGAGCCAGATATTGCTGCGTCCGGCCGACGGCGCGGGACGGCAGACGGTCAACGCGCTGGTCAAGCAGGCCGAGGACATTCGCCGGCGGATCGTGGCGGGAACGATTTCCTTTGCCGCCGCGGCGGAGAAATACTCGACCGGCCCCAGCGCGAAGCAGGGCGGCCGGCTGGGCGAGATTACCCGGCACGGCGCCATGGACGAGGCCTTTTCGCGGGTGGCGTTTTCCCTTAAGATTGGCGAGGTGAGCCCACCGGTGCGGACTCCGCTGGGCGTCCGCCTGATTCGCTGCGACGCGGTCACGCCCGGCAATAAGCAGCTTGCCGACGTTCGCAAGGAAGTGGAGGAGGGGCTGGCCCGCGAATTGTTGGAGAAGGTGGCGGCCGTGGAGGGGGGTTTTACCGAGGTGAAGGTTCGCGGCGGCGTGCCGCACTTCAAGCCCGGGACGCACGAACTGGCCGCGCCGTAGGGCGATGTTGTTTTCGATGCTTCGGGCGCATTTGCACTGTCCACGCAGATGGGTCGCTTGCGTTTTTCGCCACCTCCGCAATACTATTACGATAGGTGCGGCGCAGCAGGCTTCACTCAAGGCGGCTTTTTGAAGTACAATAGAACAGGCGTCAGCACGAGGCCGAAGAGATGCCTTACTACGATTTTCTCTGGACGGAGGAAACCGTCCGGCACATCGCGGGGCATGGCATCTCCCAAGATGATTTCGAGCACATCCTCTGTAACCCTGCCAGCAGGGGCTACAGTCGCTCCCCCGGCCTCCCGGTCGCGTGGGGCTACACCTTGGATGGTCGTTATGCCATGGTGGTTTATGAGGAATTGGACGAGGTGACGGTTCTACCGGTAACCGCGTACGAGACTCGGGAGCCGCGATAACATTGCTGTGTTGGGAATATAGAAAATGGACAAGCGACAGGTCAAACGAATTTCCCGCGAGCTGACTGGCGACGAGAGGGAGCGGCTGGCAAGGCATCGCCAGCAGATTGCCGGCGAGTTGCCCGACCTTGAGGCGCGCGACCAGATGCGCAAGGACGCTCGCGATGAGAGCACGCTCAGTGGCGAGTTGCGCCGCGCCATCCATGGGAGTAACCTTTCGCTGGCCGAGATCGCCGCCCAGACGGATGTGTCCCCGATCGTGTTGGATGACTTTCTGACCGGAGAGCGGACATTGCGGTCCGACGTGATCGATCGCCTGACGCGCGTCTTGCGACTTGAACTGATTCGAGCGAAATGACAGGGTGTCGAGCTCCTGCCCCCCTTGATCCCCGGCCCCTTCCCATGACTTCCGAGCCGCTCTCGCGCGACGAACTGGCCTCGCGCTATCTCGATCAGCTTCCGTACACGCCCTATCCGATCCAGGAAGAGGCCCTGTTGGCCTGGTTCTCGGCCGAGCAGGGGGTGTTGGTTTGCACGCCCACGGGCACGGGCAAGACGCTGATCGCCGAGGCGGCGCTGTTCGAGGCCCTGCACACCGGCACGATGGCCTACTACACCACGCCGTTGATCGCCTTGACGGAGCAGAAATTCCACGAAATGCAGGCGGCGGCCGTGCGCTGGGGATTCCATCCGGACGACGTCGGGCTGGTCACCGGCAATCGGCGCGAGAACCCCGACGCCCGCGTCCTGGTGGTCGTGGCCGAAATCCTCCTGAACCGCTTGCTGCACCGCGAGGCGTTCGACTTCAGCCAACTCAGCGCCGTGGTGATGGACGAGTTCCACAGCTTCACCGATCCCGAGCGAGGCGTGGTCTGGGAACTGTCGCTGGGGCTCTTGCCGCCGCCGGTCCGCACCCTGTTGCTCTCGGCGACCGTCGGCAACGCCCTGGAATTCATCCAGTGGCTCCGCCAAAGCCACGAAAGGAAAATCGAGCTGGTCAAGGGCCAGGAGCGCAAGGTGCCGCTCAGCTTCCATTGGGTCGGCGACATGCTCCTGAGCGAGCAACTCGAAGCGATGGCCGAGGGCGACGTCCAGTCGCGGCGGACGCCCGCCTTGGTCTTCTGCTTCAATCGCGACGAGTGCTGGTCCGTGGCCGAGCAGATCAAGGGCAAAAAGGTCCTCAGCGACGGTCAGCAAGCCCGGCTGGTCGAGGAACTGAAGCGTTTCGACTGGACGCAGGGGGCCGGCCCGAAATTGCGGCAGCTCCTGCTCCGCGGCGTGGGCGTCCATCATGCCGGCCTGTTGCCCAAGTACCGGCGAATCGTCGAGGAACTCTTTCAGCACAAGTTGCTTTCCATCGCGGTTTGCACGGAGACGCTTTCGGCGGGCATCAACCTGCCGGCCCGCAGCGTGGTGCTGCCCAGCATCCTCAAAGGTCCGCCGGAGAAGAAGAAACTGCTGGAGGCCAGCACGGCGCAGCAGATTTTCGGCCGCGCCGGCCGCCCGCAGTTCGACAAGCAGGGCTACGTCTACGTCCTGGCGCACGAGGACGACGTGCGGATCGCCCGCTGGCGGGAGAAATTCGACCAGATTCCCGCGGACACGAAGGACCCGGGCCTGCTGCGGGCCCGAAAGGCGCTGGAGCGGAAGCGGCCCAAGCGGCGCAACTCGGAACAGTATTGGAACGAGCCCCAGTTCCAGAAGCTGTTGGCGGCGCCGGCCGGCAAGCTCTCCAGCCGCGGACCGCTGCCCTGGCGGCTGCTGGCCTACATGCTCGACGCCTCGCCCGAGGTCGATTTGATCCGCCGCCTGGTGGGCAAGCGGCTGATGGACTCGCGTGGGCTGGAGCTTGCCCAGGGCGAGTTGGACCGCATGTTATTGACCCTTCATCGCGCCGGTTACGTGAAGTTGGAGCCGTCGCCGCCGGACAAGGACGCGGATTCGCCGCCGCCGGAGCAAAAGAAGCCGCCCAAGGCGCTGGACTTGAAGCTGTTTTCGGCCGCGGCGCCGCCGCCGGCCGTGCCCGAGGTCCCGCCCTACAAGCCCGTGTTGGCCCATGCGACGCCGGAGCTGGCCAAGTTGACGCTGTTCCGCAGCGTCAACCCGTTGTATGGCCTTTTTCTCATCCAACAACTGGGCATTGCCGACCGTGCCGAGCGAATCCAGGCAATGGAGAGCGTGTTGGAGTTGCCCGGCTCGGTGGGGCGTTACGTGCGGGTGCCGAAGCAGGACCAATTGCCGCCCGGCCCGCTGGCCACCACGCGATTGGACGCCAAACTGCTCCAGCTCGGCCTGGCGACGGCGGAAGAGTTGGTCATGCAGCCGAAGGACGAGGAAGACCGCCCCCGGCACACCTATGACGAGGACCGCGTCTGGGTGCTCACCCTGGCCGACAAGCTGCGGCGGCTGTTCGACTACGAGTTGCCGGGCGTGGGCGGGTTGCGGACACGGCCGGCGTGGGCGGCCGGCGAACTGCTCGAGTTCGGCGGCGATTTTAATAAGTACGTCACCAGCAAGGACCTGCATAAGCAGGAGGGCGTGATCTTCCGGCACCTGCTGCGGTTGATCCTGCTGGTGGGCGAGTTCAAGCAGCTTTGCCCGCCGGACGTGGAAGCGGCCCTCTGGCAGGCCGACCTGGAGGACATCGCCGCGCGGCTCACCGAAAGCTGCCGCTACGTGGATCCCACCAGCACCGACCGGGCCCTGGAGGAGGCGGAGGAGGCGGAGAAAGAAGGCAGCGAGCCGGCGGCGTAAGCCGTCGGATAACGTCGAATCACCGGAAGGACGGGGGAAAAGGCGGAAGGGGGAAGGCAGCGAGCCGGCGGCGTAAGCCGTCGGATAACGTCGAATCACCGGAAGCATGAAGGGAAAGGCGGAGGGCGGAAGGATGACCGGACAGGTTTGGACCACATTTTCTTATGCCTCTTGCCGCCCCCCATCCGGAGGCTAACGCCTCCGGCTCCCTTCCGCCCTCCCCCCTCCGCCTTCCGCCTTTGCTGTGATATACTAAGCGGCCTCTAGGGATTTTCTATTCCATGCCCCAGCAAGAGGAGTTCTCCGTCCCATGGAAACCAACGTTTTGGAAAGAGTCTATGCGCTGGCAAAAGAACGTTACGCCGAGTTGGGCGTTGACACCGATGCGGCCTTGCATGCCTTGAGCCGCATCCCGATTTCCATGCACTGTTGGCAGGGCGACGACGTGGGCGGATTCGAGCGTGCCGGCGGGCTTTCGGGGGGCGGCATCCTGGCGACGGGCAATTATCCCGGCCGCGCCCGAACGGCCGACGAACTCCGCGCCGACGCCGAGACGGCCTATCGCCTCATCCCCGGCAAACACCGCTTCAACCTGCACGCCATTTATTTGGACGCCGGCGGCCGGGCGGTCGATCGCAACCAGATCGAGCCGGCCCATTTTCAGGCTTGGATCGATTGGGCCCGCAAGCTCGGCATCGGCATGGACTTCAACCCCACCTTTTTCTCCCATCCCTTGGCGGCCGGCGGGTTCACGTTGGCCCATCGCGATCCGGCAGTGCGGGGCTTCTGGGTCGAGCACGGCATCGCCTGCCGCAAGATCGGCGAGGCGATCGGCCGCGCGCTGGGCACCCCCTGCGTCACCAACGTGTGGATTCCCGACGGCTACAAGGACGTGACCATCGACCGCAAGGGCCCCCGCGAACTGTTGAAACAATCGCTCGACGAAATCTTCGCCGCTCCCGTCGACGACCGCTACAACCTCGACGCGGTCGAATCGAAACTGTTCGGCATCGGGTCGGAGACCTACGTCGTCGGCTCGCACGAATTCTATCTCGGCTATGCCGTGGCCAACCAGAAGCTCCTCTGCCTGGACGCCGGGCACTTCCACCCCACGGAAACCATCGCCGACAAGATCTCCTCCGTGCTGCTGTACCTGGACGAAATCCTGCTCCACGTCAGCCGCGGCGTCCGCTGGGACAGCGACCACGTGGTCATCCTCAACGACGAGTTGCGGGCCATCGGCGAGGAGATCGTCCGCGGCAGCTTCACGGAGCGGGTCCACATCGGTTTGGACTTCTTCGACGCCAGCATCCACCGCGTGGCCGCCTGGGTCATCGGCATGAGGTCGATGCTGAAGGCCCTGCTGCTGGCCCTGCTGGAGCCGACCGGCGAGCTTTGCTCCCTGGAGCAGGCCGGCGATTTCACCGCCCGGCTGGCCATGACCGAGGAACTCAAAACGCTGCCGGCCGGCGCGGTGTGGGACTACTACTGCCTGCGGCACGACGTGCCCGCCGGCGCCGCCTGGCTCGACGAAGTCAAGGATTACGAAACCAAGATCACCAGCAAGCGGCAATAGGACCAAGGAGAACGTTCATGGACACGAATTCCTTCCTGGGCGTCGGCATGTACGTGCTGGCGGGGCTGTGCGGCGCCTGCTTCTATCTCCCGTTGAAGGGGGTCAAACAGTGGTCGTGGGAGAGTTACTGGCTGATCTGGGGGGTGGCGGGCCTGCTGCTTTCGCCCTGGGTCTTGGCGGCGATCGTCTCTCCCAACGTGCTCTCGGTCTTCCGCCAAGTCTCCTGGAAAACGCTCGGCTGGTGCTACCTGTTCGGGGCGATGTGGGGCTTCGGGGGGCTGACCTGGGGACTGATGATCCGTTACCTGGGGGTCGGGCTGGGCACGGCGATCGGCTGCGGATTGTGTGCGGCGGCGGGCACGCTGATCCCGCCCGCCTTTCGCGGCCAATTGGCCGGCTATGCCCACGAAGCCTGGGGCATCGCCACCCTGGTGGGCGTCGGCGTCGCGCTGCTGGGCATTGTCGCCACCGGCGCCGCCGGCATGTCGAAAGAGCGAGAACTCTCCGAAGAACAGAGAAGGGCGGCAGTGGCCGAATTCCATTTCGGCAAGGGCATCCTCGTCGCGATCTTCTCGGGGATCATCGAGCGCGTGCATGATCTTCGGACTCGACGCCGGAAAGGTGGAGATCGGACGCGCCGCCCTGGACACGCTGCCCAAAACGTCGGCGATGTGGCAGGGCATCCCGGTGGTCGTGGTGGTGCTGTTGGGCGGATTTACCGTCAACTTCCCTTGGTGCCTGTTCCTCAACTTCAAGAACCGCAGCATCACCGATTATGTCAAGAGCGGCGTCCCCCTGGCAGCCAACCTGTTGTTTGCCGTCGCCGCCGGCGCCCTCTGGTACTCGCAACTCGCCTTGCTAAGCGTCGGCAACGCCAAGAGCGGCAACATCGCCTTCGCCGGCTGGACCGTCTTCATGTCCAGCACGGTCATCTTCAGCACCCTGGTGGGAATCCTCATGCGGGAATGGCAGGGAGTGAGCCGGCGGACCAAGTCGCTGCTGGCCGCCAGCTTCGTCATCCTGATCGCCGCGCTGGTCACCATCGGCTACGGCAATTATCTCAAACCGACGGACGGGATCATCGCCAAAGTCGATGCCGCGGGCCTCGTTGTCCGCACTGAGGACGGCTCGGAGCAGCCCTTCCCACTCGATGCCCAGAGCGTCATCCTGCTGGACGGCCGGTCGGCCGCCGCGGGTGATCTCAAGGTCGGGCAGACGGTCAAAGTGTTCTCGCGCCCGGCCCCGTTGACGATCCGCGCGTCGGGCAAGTCGGAACAATAGAAGCCCTCACCCCCGGGCGCCACGTCCGTGGTCGCTCCCGCAGAAAAAAGGGATGCGAACAAACCCCGTCAGGTGATCGGGGCCAGTTCTGGCATGGGCGGCAGATCGAACAGCGGCGCCCGCGGCATGGCCTCCGTGTGCTCGAATCGCACGCGGAGGACCTCCTTGCGGCGGGCGAAGAAGGCGTCCAGCACCCGCGGGTCGAAGTGCTTGCCGCGCTCCGCTTCCATCATCGTGAAGCATTGCTCCAGGGGGAACGCCGGCTTGTAAGGGCAGTCGTTGCTCAGCGCGTCGAAGACGGCGTCGACGCCGATCATGCCGGATACCTCGACCTTAAGGACTTTTGTGATTCCAGCGCCGCGGCCGCGCAAGGTCGCATGGGACGGGCACTCGCGCCGCCGGCCCGACCGTAGTGCCGCCGCGCAGCAGGCGGACATGCCGGTCGCCTGAGTTTGTATGGAGCCAGCGTCAGCAGACCACCGGTGTTCGTATCCGCTCCAGCAGGCCCTCGACCATCCGTCGGCGTTGGTGCAGTTCGTCACGGAAGACGGCCGATCGGGTGTGATGGATTTCCACCGGCAACTGGTCGCGCTCCTGTTGAAGCAGGTCGATCAAAAGCACCATTCGGCGTCGGACAACTTGGGTTGCTCGCTCATAACACATTACTAAGGCAGCTGAACGAGGCATGGGGCAACGAAGGCGTCTGGACTGCTAGGCGGGCAAACATCGGCGACCGCGGTAATGCGGCCTTCCAGGGGAATCCGCTCGCCGGCCAGGCCCCGCGGATAGCCGGAGCCGTCCCATTTCTCGTGATGCGTCATGGCAATGCGAGTGGCCATCCGTAGCGTGGGCGAGCTACCGACGTTCATGATTCTTGCCCCCACGGTCGTATGAGTGGTCACGGCGAAGCGGTCGTCGCTGGACATCACATCGACGATCTGCTTGCCGAATTCGCAATGTTGTCGGACGACCTCGAATTCGTCCTCCGTCAGCTTTCCCCGCTTCAACAGCACCGCGTCGGGAATGCCGATCTTGCCGACGTCGTGCAACGGGGCGGCATGCTCGATCAATTCGACCATGGCGGGATCGAGTCCAAGTTGCCGGGCGATAATCCCCGCGTAGCGGCCCACGCGGACCACGTGCATCCCCGTGTCGTTGTCGCGGTATTCCGCCGACCGGCCGAGGCAATGGATTACTTCCAGCCGCGAAGCCATAAGACTCCCCCGCTTTACGCCCCGCGTTTCCCCACGTTCAAGTTTAACACGGTTTTTGCGCGATGCGTGGAGTAGTCTTCATCGGCATGGCGGCCAACTCGGTTGTGGAGACTCAGCGCCAGCCGACCATGCCGGATACCCTGACTTTAGGGACTCTCGCAATTTCAGCGCCGCGGCCGCGCAGATGGCATGGGGCGGGCATTTGCACCAGCGGCCCGAACGTAGTGCCGCCGCCGCGCAGGCGGACATGCCGGTCGCCTGAGTTTGTATGGAGCCAGCGTCAGCAGACGGCCGGTGTTCGTATCCGCTCCAGCAGGCCCTCGACCATCCGTCGGCGTTGGTGCAGTTCGTCACGGAAGACGGCCGATCGGGTGTGATGGATTTCCACCGGCAACTGGTCGCGCTCCTGTTGAAGCAGGTCGATCAAAAGCGCCCATTCGGCGTCGGACAACTTGGGTTGCTCGCTCATAACACATTCCCTCCGGCAGCTCAACGAGGCATGGGGCAACGAAGGCGTCTGGACTGCTCGGCGGGCTGCCCATATGGCCCGGGTGCTGGAAAACAGAAGACGCCGCTCCCTCGTTGGTCCCCAAGGAAATTATAGGGACGGCCCGCCGCGGATTCAACATCGAACCCAGTCTAGCCCAGTCCGTGCTTGGCCAGCTTGTCGCGGAAGGTCGAGGGTTTCATGCCCAGGGCGGCGGCGGCGGCGGTCTTGTTGCCGCCGGCCGTGCGCAGGGCGTTGGCGAGCAACTCCCTTTCCGTCTGGTCCATGGTGGCTTGGAAGTCGCCCGTGGGGGCGCCTTTGGCAGCATTGCCGCCATTGGCCGTCGATCCCCCCATTTCGGCCATCAGCAGCTCGGCGGTGACGTGTCCGGCGCCCACCAGGTAGGCCCGCTCCAGCGTATGGGACAGTTCGCGGACGTTGCCGGGCCAGGCGTGCCGGAGGAGGACTTCCACGGCCTCGGCATCGAGGCGGTATTCCCGCGGGCCGGCAATCCGGCCCAACAGGTGCGCGGCCAGCAGGGGCACGTCCTCCAGCCGCTCTCGCAGCGGCGGGATGTTCAGCCGCAGCACGTCGAGCCGGTAGTAGAGGTCCTCGCGGAAGGTTCCTTCGGCGATCTTGTCCAGGAGGTTGCGCTTGGTGGAAGCGATGATGCGGACGTTGGCCTTGATCGGCGCGGCGCCGCCGACGCGCTCGAACACTTTTTCTTCGATCGCCCGCAACAGCTTCGATTGTTGCCCGAGGGGGATGTCGTCCACGTCGTCGAGATAGAGGGTGCCGTCTTCGGCGAGATCGAAGCGGCCTTTACGCCGCTGGTCGGCGCCGGTAAAGGAACCTTTTTCATGCCCGTAAAGCTCGCTCTCGATGAGTTGCGGCGGGAAGAGCGTGCACCCGACCTTGACGTAGGGGAAGCCGTGCCGGTGCGAGAGGCGATGGATCACCTCGGCGACAAGGTCCTTGCCCACGCCGGTCTCGCCGCAGAGGAGCACGTTGGCGTCGGTGCGGGCGCAGATCTGGATCATGTGCTTGACGCGGTCGATCACGGCGGTTTGGCCGACGATCCGTTGATCGAGGTCGGCCGCCGGCAGCGGCGTGGCCGCCGGGCCGCCGGGCGTTGCGGCGCGCTTCATGCGCTCGATCCGCGCCAACAGCGGAAAGACGTCGTCGTTGCGGAAGGGCTTGGTGACGAAATCGAAGGCCCCCAGCCGCATGGCCTCGACGGCCACCGGGATGCTGCCGTAGGCGGTCATCATGACGACCTCCATGTCCGAGAGCGGCCCCTGCTTGATCCGTTTCAGCAGTTCGATGCCGTCGAGGTTGGGCATTTTCAGGTCGGTCACGACGACGTCGAAGGATTCGCTCTGCAATTGTTCCCAGGCTTCGAGTCCATCGGCGGCGGCGGCGACTTCGTGGCCCTGCGCGCGGAGATCGTCCGCCAGGGTGACGCGCTTGATTTTCTCGTCGTCGACGATGAGGATTTTCATGGCGGCCGTGTTGCGGCTGTCGGGGGATCATCAAGACCGCAACAGCCGGTCGTACTTCGCGTGGACGCCAATCCAGAACCAGATCAACCCTTCGGATTGCTCCACGGCAAGTGCTCTATGCGTTATGCCCACTCTCGCCGACCAGTAGCGGCCGACTTTCTTCAGGTGCAGAGAAGGATGGTTGGGGTTGGCCTTGAGCGATCTGAAACATCGGTCGGCCAGTTCGCGCGTCGCCGCGGGAAGTTGACGGTAGCACTTCCAGAACTCAGGAGTAGCGAAGTGCTTCACAGCTCAGTGCAGCGGCCTGCCCGGAAGTCCTGGATCGCCTGGTCGGCCAGCCCTTCCAGCCGCCCCGCCTTGACGTCCTCCTCGAACTGCCGATCCCACGCCTCGGCGTCAAACTGGGCGAACCAAGCGCGAAACCGGCTCAGTTCCTCGGGGGACAAGTTCGACACTGCGGACTGGATTTCTTCTGTGGTGCCCATATATCTAATCTATTCAAGACTGCCTTGCCGAGCAAGCCCCGAAACAAAATTCGTATCGGCGTCCCTTTCCGTCCTGACCGGGATGCGTCTGGGCTTTCCATGCCATCTTTACGATTCCCGGGCCGGCAAGGCCGCTTCTTCCGCCCGGTTGAGCACGACGGTAAAGGTCGTGCCATGTCCGACGGTGCTGCGGACTTCGATGCGGCCGCCCATTTCGGAGATCAACATGCGGCACAATCCGAGTCCAAGCCCCGTGCCGCCCGAGGCGGCCCGGGTGGTGTAAAACGGCTCGAAAATCTTCTCCAGGTCGGGCCGCGGGATGCCCACGCCCGTGTCGCTCACCTCGATCGCCACCGAGCCCATCTGGTCCTCGTCCTTGCGGCCCAGGGCATAGGTGCGCAGCGTGAGCGTGCCGCCGCGGGGCATCGCGGCCAGGGCGTTGGTGCAGAGGTTGAAAAGCACCTCCTGAAGCGTGTAGGGATCGCCCTCGACCGCCTTCACGTCGCCCAATTCCTTGGCGATGCGGATGTTGCCGACGTGGCTGGCGCCGAGCACGTCGAGCGTCGCCACCACGGCGGCGTTCACGTCGGTGCTTTGCAAGGTGATGCCGTGCGGCCGGGCAAACGCCTGCACGCGGGTCGCCGTCCGCTCGATGCGGTCCAGGGCCTCCGTCATCATCTGCACGTACTCGGTGAGGTGGGGATCGTCTTTGACCCGCTCCCCCACCCGCCGCAGGCAGTTCTGCACGCCGTCCAGCGGATTGGCGATTTGGTGGGCGATGCCGGCCACGAGCTGACCGATGCCCAGCATCTTCTCCTTCTGGCGGATTTCGGCGTGGGCGCGGTCCACGTAACGCCGGATCGAGGTGGTGAAATAGACGGTGATCCACAAGGCGCTGTCGAAGGCCACGAACACGCCCAGCAGGTCCAGCTTGTCCAGCGGCGCCGGCGACGCCGGATCGGAGGGGAAATGCATGGGAAAACGTGGAATCCACTCCAGGTGCTCGAACAACATCACCGTGCCCACCATCGTCGTCACCATGGCGGCGAAGAAATACGGCGCCGACCCGCGGAGGTACATCCCCGCGATAATCATGTGAAAGAGGAAGTAGACGAGGAAGGGGTTGCGGGGTAAATCGGCGAAATACAAGAGCAGCGTCAGTGCCACCAGGTCGAACGTGACTTGAAGGAAGATCTCTCGGTCGACGCTCCCCTCGCTCGCCCCGTCTTGCTGCCGGAGCCGGAACATCAGGTTGTAGCCCAGCATGGCGCAGGCGATGACATAGAGGGGCGCCGGATTGGCGATGATCCCCAGCCCGGAACTGGTCAACGCGATCATGGCGAAGACCGAGGCGCAGGCCAGCCACCGCAGCGAGATCAGCCATCGAGCGCCTTCAGGGGGAAGTTTCATGGGGCTACGGGCTAGGGGCGAGCCCCGGGCGTAAGCCCGGGGATAGGGCTAGCGGGCAGGGACCAGGGAACGCACCCCGCGCCCTCCAGAAAATCCAGACCAGCCACCAAAGCCCAGCCGTTGCAACGGGTGGGATCGTTCGGCCGGAAAAGACTTGCTGAATGAGGCACTAGTCCACCGTGTTCCAGGAGACCGTGGCGGTGCGCTCTTGAAGGTCGAGGGTCAGGAGGATGCGATCGTCGATCCGTGCGTCGTGTTGGCGGAGAAAGGCGCCCAGCCCCCAGGCACGGCCGTCCTTGGTCGCCAACTCGCCGATCTTGGCGCCGTCGGGCGCGATCAGCGTGAAGCGGCCGCGGACCACCTTCTTCAAGGCCGCCGGCACCGTGATGACCGCGTAGGTGCTGGCCGCCTTCGACAGCCGGTAGCTCAACCAGACCTTGCCGTCGTCGGTCAGGCCGTGGCTGTCCAGCACGCGGCGGACCACGCGATGCGAACGCCGGGCCGCCAGCAGGGCCTCGATCTGCGCAGGCGCGACCTCCGCGCCCAACAAACCGTAAACGCTATGCCCCAATTGCACGATGACCGGCGACCAGGAAACAAAAGCGTGGAAGCTGAAGCGGTTCATGCCGCCGTTGACGCAGATCTCTTCCATCTCGCCGCGTTCCATGGCCGGGCCGTGTTTCTTCAGCACGCTGACGAGCTTCCATTCCACGCCGGTGAGCGAGTCGCGCCAATCGCGCGGCGGATCGGCGAGGATGCGATGGCCCTCGATCCGCACGCCCGGCAACTCGCGGCAGAACTCCAGCAGCACATTCTCCGGGGGCGGTTCTTTCCACATCCGGCGGTTGCGCCCCACGGCGGTGCGGAGCTGACGGACGGTCACGCTGCCGCCCACCGCCAACACCTTGTCGATGGTCTTGAGCAGTCCGTGCTTGCCGATCCCCTCGATGCGGAACCAGCCCGACTTCTCCTCCAGCCAGGAGAACCCGTCGATCAACTGCAAGGTCTGCCGCACCAGTTCCGGACCGGCGGCGCCGGGGAACTTGGCCGCCACCAGCCGCTCGATCTGCCCCGCGGTCGCCAGACCATGAAAATAGAACGTCCTTCTTCGCCAGGTCGGCGATGGCCGGCGCCATCTCGACCTGGTCGGGCCGGACCGCCAGGCGAGGACTGGTTTTCCGTTGGGGATCGATCCGCACGACGCGGAAGCCGGTGCGGCGGCCCAACAACTTGGCCCCGGTCGCCAGGCCCTCCAGCGACATGCCCACCGCGGTCCAGCCGCGCTGGAGCAGTTCCGCCTCCAGCGCCTCGGCGGCCGCGGGCAAACGCTGCCGGACCAGCGCCAAGGACCGGTCCATCACCGGGGCCAGGATGTTGGGAATGCTCTTGGCCTTCCGCGTCAACTTGGCGCAGACCTGGCGAATCCGCTCCCGGGTAATCCCAAATCGCTTGCCGATGTGCGTCAACGTGTGTGGACGCCCGTCGCTCCAGCCGTAATAGCCGATGAGGATCTCCGCGTTGCGGTTGCGCGGAGTCGAGACGAAAACCTCGATCAACTCTTCCTCCAGCGTCCGCTGGGGCATCCGCGCGATCCGCTCGGAAAGGTGCTGCACCTGGCGGGCCACGTAGGCGGGATCGGGCGGGTCCTGCGTCCGATCCAAGAGCCGCTTGGCCAATTCCCGCCGTCCGGGCCTCCGTGTCCACCGCGTGCATGCAGTTGGCGAAACGCGGATCGTCGCTATGCACCAACTCCGCGCCGGGCAGGTCGGCCAGGCCGGCCGCCACGGCCGTCAACTCCTCCGACAGCGCCGGCCGCGAGCCCACCCCGCGTCCGGCATTCCCGCCGCCGCTATCGCCGCTGTCGCCGTCGTCGCCCCGCGGCGATTCCAACGCGCTGAGCAGATCGACCAGGCATCGCGGGCCAAACGCCCGCATCGACATGATCTCGCCGATCGTGTGGTCGCCCAACGCCTGCGGACATTCGTCGAATCCCTCGCGAACCAGGCAGCGACGAGTGCGATTCTCCAATCGCAAGGCCGACAGATCGGTCCCCTCGGCGGGCCGAGGAAAATGGCGACGCTGGAAGACCTTGCGAACGTGATAGGTGGAAATCCGATCGACCACGATTTGGGAGAGTTCCACGATCGTCTCCGCCGGAAACCGCTTCCAGATCGTCTCGTCCAGGTCGCAGAGTTTCAGGTCGGCGACGCCCAATTTTTCCTTGAACTCGTCGGGGATCGGCTCCAGGAGGAACTCGCGGAGCGTATAAGGCGCCACGCGCTGCCCGGGACGTGGATAGCGATTTTGTGCCTTGGAAGAGACCATGGCAAGGGCCTCGAAGCGACGGAATCGGACGGTTCCCGATTATAACAAGAAAAAGGAATAAGAAAAGAGGCTAGTGGAAAAAATGAATTGAAGAGGGGGTCAGTGGCCACCTGCCATGGCGGTTTCCTTCTATATCAGGTGTGCTATCCTGTGAGCCCGACGGCCTCCAAGAGTTGGTTTGAGATATTGAACACCTCCAGCGGATCGTACCCCGCGGCACGTCCGAGCGTAGCCTTCCAGTACCGACCATGAGCCAGCCAATGGCGCAGGTTGAAGGCGCCCTTGAAGTCTTCGATGGCCCTGCCGATCCTGGCGTCACCAACTATCCGACCGTGTTCTCTCCAGACATCGAGGATGTCTTCTTCGAGGCGGATCGTTTCCCCTCGGCTCTTCGAGACGTTCCGGAAGGCGCGTGACACGTCGTCTCTCTCCCTATAACCGACGCGCTCGATGAAGTCGATCCGCAATGCTGCTTCGGCACAAGCGAGCATCCCGAGCATGGTCAATAGTCGCAACTCGTCCATCTGGAACGCGAAGTCTTCTTCGAGTTCCTTTTGGTCCTTCCCGAAGTAACGAGAATGTGGTGACGCTTTGTGCCGTGGTCAGCGCATCAATCGCGCGGTTCTTCTCTTCGCGGATCAGGGCCTGTTGGAACTCGTACCATTCCCACATTGCCGACAGGCTCTGCTCCTCGTGCGAGAGCTTGTTCAAGAGCAGCGACCGCCTGGTCATGGCCGCATGATTCCTCGAAGCATTTCCGCAAGCGAATCAGCCGTCAGTTCCACAAGCCGGAGTGTCGGGGACCGCGAAGCGACGATGCTCCAGCGGTCTCCACCTTCCCAGATGATCGCGGCTTCCCCGCGAATTCCGACGATGTCGATCCTCCCCTGGGCACCGACGATGTTTGTGCCCTTGGGCGAAAAAACGACCTCTTCGTCACCGACGCGCAGAACAAGTTCCTGAATTTTGTACACGCCGATGAAGAACTCCCTGGTTTCCATGTCTTCACGTCTGACCTCCACATCGGCCTTGGCGTCTTTCAGGTAGTCCCCTTCGATCCTACCGTACAAGCGTTCGACGGCTGCAATCCAGGCGTCGCGTCTTGCAACCCAGTCGATGTTCGCAGGTTTCGCCTTCTCTTTTTTCTCCTGGAACAACTTCTGCAACTGATCCTGAGCCATGGGGCACCTCACGAGCTAAACTGGTGACAAGAACGCCGCTTACCAACACACAACCAAATGCAATTATACCAAGGCTCGCTGCAAGCAAGCAACACTTCACCCTAGCGGGTCGCGAAGGCTTCGGCCGCCCAACAAATGAAAATGCAAGTGGGGGACGACCTGCCCGGCGTCCGGACCGCAATTGATCACGACGCGGTATCCCCGCCCGAGGCCCCGCTGGGCCGCCAGATCGCGAATGACCACCAGCAGATGGCCGATCAGGGCGGCGTCCTCCTCGGTCACGTCGTCAACCGACCGGATTTCCTTCTTGGGGATTACCAACAAATGGACCGGCGCCTGGGGATGGATGTCCTCGAACGCCAGGCAGCGGTCGTCCTCGAAGACGATCTTGGCCGGGACCTCCCGGTCGATGATGCGCCTGAATATCGTCTTTTCGCTCATGGCGTTTCCCGCTCGATCTGGTCCAGCAAGATGGCTTCTTCGATCAACAGCACGGGGATATCGTCAACGATGGGATACAGCAGGGCGTGATCGTGGCGAACCAACGCGGCGGACAGCGAATCCTCGACCGCTCTGCCGGCCTGGTTCTTCACCCGGCCGGCGGCGATGGCCCGATTCACGCGCGACAACAACGCCGGATCGGCCAGCTTCAGCGGCAGGTGGTCCTTCGGGCAGACGAGCATTTCGGCGAGTTCCTTGTCGATCATACACGGCCCCCCATGAGTAACTACCGGCGAATCAATAACTGTCGCGATTGGCAAGGGGACAGTCCCATTTTCGTCGGACGAAAATCGGGACAGTCCCCCGTCTATTCCTTCGCCGGCCCTAACTACCGGAAAAGGGGACGAGCACCCTTTCCCAATCTATTTCTCCTTTTCGCCGGCAATGGGCGGCGATGGTCCTTGAATCTGCTCCGGAACCTGAACCGGCTCGGTGCGAATCTCGATGGGCGGATTGAAATCGGGCGGCCACTGGACTGCCGTCGCCGGGGCGCCAGCGCCGCTTTTTGGCCCGGCCGTCGTCGCTGTTGGCGGCGTTGGCGTTGTTGCCGTCGCCGTTGTCGCGGGTGCCGCCGGCCGACCGCAGCCACCCGGGATCAGGGCCAACACGATTGCCGTGGCCCCTGCCAAGGCTGCATAGCGACGCCATACTGGCCGAAAGTTGGGATTCATACCCCGTATTATCGCTCCCGCCGACGGCATGGCAATCCACCGGCAACCATTTTTGACCGGTCACAATGTCCCGGATGGGCTACCATGCTGCAACTCCTTGTGTTACAATGCCTTATGCGCAGACTGCCAGCGGCTCTCAGGCCCGCCGCTCCCGCGAGCGAACCAGTCCGGCAGCCACGGCGTAAAATTCAGGTAAAGTATGAAAGCCCCGTGGTCAGGCCGTGGCCACGCCCCAAGGAGTGAATTGGCATGTTCTTTGATCCCATGTATTTGCTTTACGTGGCCCCGGCGTTCCTCCTTGGGCTTTGGGCGCAGTTGCGAATCCGCATCGCCTATGCCGCGGCACAGCAGATGCCGGCGCCGCTGAGCGGGGCGGCCGCCGCCCGGCATGTCCTCGATTCGGCCGGACTCCAAAACGTCGCCATCGAGCCGATCCCGGGCGAGTTGACCGACCATTACGATCCCCGCAGCAAGGTATTGCGGCTGAGTTCCGACGTCTATCAGAGGCGGACCCTGGCCGCGGTCGGAATCGCCGCGCACGAGGCGGGCCATGCCCTCCAGGACGCCGCGGCCTACGCGCCGCTGGCCGTCCGCAACGCCGTCGTCCCGATCGCGGGCTTCGGCAGCGGCGCAGGCGTGTGGATGGTGATCCTCGGGGCCATCTTCCACATGACGCCGTTGTTGTGGGCGGGCATCATCGTCTTCTCCGCCGTGGTCTTCTTCCAGGTCGTCAATCTGCCGGTCGAGTTCAACGCCAGCGCCCGGGCGAAGGTCCAATTGGTCTCCCTGGGGATCGTCAACGACGAAGAGCTGCGCCACGTGTCGAAGGTGCTCGACGCCGCCGCGTTGACCTACGTGGCGGCGACCTTGCAGGCGATCATGACACTGCTGTACCTCATTATGCGCTTCGGGCAACGGCGGGGTTGAAGAATAGCCGTGTGGCGTTCCGTTCCCACCGGACGCAGCCTGGGCGTGGATTTCCATGAATCCCACAATTCCTGGACGTGGGTTTCCCCTGGCCCCCCCTGAAAAACCGGGCGCCACGAGCAGAATCCTTCTGCGCATGGCGCCCTTCGTCGCGACGAACTAACCGCGGACCGCAAGGGGGACACTGACGGCCCGCAAGTATGATACCCCCAATTCCCCTTTTCGGAAGAGGGGGGGCCCAACGGCCTTTACTTCCTCCAGTTTTACTTCACTTCCTCCAGTTTCACGGGACGTTTTTCTTCGGCCGACACCAGCGCCGCTTCCAGCACCCGTTGCGTTTGGTAGGCGTCGTTGAAGTCGGGGATGGGCAGCGTCGGCTCCTCGCCGGCCAACACGCGAAGGATGTCGTAGGCCTCGTTGGTGAAGCCGTGTTCATAGCCGATGACGTGGGCATCGGGCCACCAGTTGGCCACATAGGGATGATCGCCGCCGTGGGTGCACATGATAGTGCTCCAGCCCTGGACGGCCCGGGGCAGCGTGGCATCGTAATACTGCAATTCGTTCATCCGCTCGAAGTCGAACTTCACCGCGCCGCGGGTGCCGTTGATCTCGAAGGTGTTGCGGTTTTGGTTGCCGGTGGCCTGCCGGGCGGCCTCGAAGGTGGCCACGGCCCCGCCGGAGAAGCGGGCCAGGAAGAGCACGGCGTCGTCGACCGTCACTTTCCCCTTGCCCGCCGCGCCGCTGCGCCCGGCGGCGATTCCGCCGGCGGCAACGCCGGAGGGCAGCGTCCGCTCCTTGATGAACGTCTCCGCGATGGCCCCGACAACTTCCGTGATTTCCTGCCCGGTGACGAAGCGGGTCATGTCGATGATGTGGGCGTTGAGGTCGCCGTGGGCGCCGGAACCGGCCAGGTTCTTGTCGAACCGCCATAACAGCGGCACCGCTTCGCTGGCCCAATCCTGCAAGTAATTGGCCCGCACATGACGGATATCCCCGAGTTTGCCCGTCTTCACCAATTGATGGGCCAAGCCGACGGCCGGGCAGCGGCGATAGTTGAACCAGACGAACGTCTTGACCTTGGCCTTCTTGGCGGCCTCGACCATGGTACGGGCGTCGGCCAGGGAGCCGGCGATGGGCTTTTCGCAAGCACAGGGCTTGCCGGCGGCGATGGCCGCCCGGGCCACCGGGGCGTGCATGTAGTTGGGCGTCACCACGTCGACCAGTCCGATCTCCGGGGAACGGACGACCTGTTCCCAGTCGCTAGAGGCATGTTGCCAGCCCCAATTGTCGGCGAAACTTTGGGGATTCTCTTCCTTCTGTCCAAAGACCGTGTGCATGACGGGCTGCAAGGTGGGCTTGAAGAACTTGGCCACCTGCCCCCAGGCGTTGGAGTGCGAACGGCCCATGAAGCCCTGCCCGATCAGGGCCACGTTGATCTTTGCCATGTTGGACTCCTTGGCACGCTTTGGAGAGACTTCGTGGTCCTGCAACGCCCCGCCGTCGCACGGTTGCCGTCCAAGGGCGACAGCCCCATTTCCCACATGGATGGCGTTTATATCCGATTCCGCGCCTTTTGCAAGGGGCCGAAAAGAGAAAAATATCGCGGGGGGCTTGTTTCCACGTCCGCGGCCAAAAAAGCCCGCAAATCATCTGGCATTCAGGCCCGAGAGGCGGTACCATGCATAGAGTGACGGCCCTTTTTTCCGCTTGGAAAGTCGATCCGGAACCAAACCAGGAGAGTTTTTTATGTGGTACGCATGGAGATGGAAGCACGCCCGGCTGGTGTGGCTCGGGCTCGGACTGGCCGCGGGACTCTTGCTGGCGGGTTTTTGGCCCAACACGCCCTTGCGCGCCATGGCCACCGACCGCAACGAGACCTATGCCATCGCGACCGTGCCGCTGGATGAGAACATCGAGGCGGTCTGTTTTCTCGACTTCCTCACCGGCAACCTGGGTGCCGCCGCCGTGTCGAAGCAGACCGGCGTGTTCAACGCCTTCTGGGGCTGCAATGTCAACTCGGATCTCGAAGTCGATCCGGCGAAAAACCCGCGCTACCTGCTCGTCACCGGCTATGCCGACTTGCGACGTGGAGGCAGCGGGCCGAGCAAGGGCAACATCTACGTGGCCGAGGTCATTAGCGGCAAAATGGCGGCCTACGCCATCCCTTGGTCGTCCCCCATGCACAACCAGGGCACGCCCATCCGAGGCGGCAAAATCAAATGCCTCGAACGTCATGCCCTTCCGCACGGCGGCCGCCCCCGGCGGCAGGCAGAAATAGGGTAAAACAGGTAGGGTGGCACTGGCGCACGCGGCGGGTGCGACTCCATCGGTATCAAAACCATGCGGATCACCGTCAATGACGAGCCCAGGCAAACGCCCGACGAAATCACCGTCGCCGGATTGCTCGGCGAACTGGGGCTCCACGGCAAGCCGGTCGCCGTGGAAGTGAATCTTCAACTGGTGCCACGACATCGCCATGCCGAGCACCGATTGGCCGCCGGCGACAAGGTGGAGATCGTCACGTTGGTCGGAGGAGGGTAGCGTCATGTCGGTCCCGGCCGCGGAGGGCGATCGCCTCCGCATTGGTTCTCACGAGTTTTCCAGCCGGCTCATCGTCGGCACCGGCAAGTACGCCAGTTTCGAGTCGATGCGCGAGGCCCTGGCCGTTTCCGGGGCCGAGTGCGTCACCGTGGCGGTCCGCCGCGAGCGTTTGATCGATGCGGCGGGCAAGAATATTCTCGACTTCATCGACACCGCCCGGACCACGATCCTGCCCAACACGGCCGGTTGTTTCACCGCCGACGACGCCATCCGCGTGGCCCACCTGGGCCGCGAAATCCTCGCCCAGATGAACAATCCCGGCGCCGACTGGGTCAAGCTGGAGGTGCTCGGCGACGCCAAGACGCTGTGGCCCGATCCGATCGCCACCCTCCAGGCCACCGAGAGGCTCGTGGCCGCCGGCTTCCAGGTGCTCGTCTACACCAGCGACGATCCCGTGCTGGCGCGGCGGCTGAAAGAGGCCGGCGCCGCCAGCGTGATGCCGGCCGGCAGCCCCATCGGCTCCGGGCAGGGAGTCCTCAATCCCAACGCCATCCGCATTTGTCTCGAATATCTCAAGGACGGCGATCCCGAGTATCCGGTCATCGTGGACGCGGGCGTCGGCACCGCCAGCGACGTGACCGCCGCAATGGAATTGGGGGTCGATGGCGTGTTGCTGAACACCGGCATTGCCCACGCCAAGGAGCCGCTTATGATGGCCCGCGCCATGCGATTGGCCTGCGAGGCGGGTCGGCTGGCTTACCAGGCCGGACGCATCCCCAAAAAACTCTACGCCACGGCCAGCAGCCCGACCCAGGGCCAGATTGCGACGGCCAAACCGGTCAAGGAATAGATGCAATGGATGGCGGCGGGCAGTATCCCAGCCGCAAACGCAGAGAAGAGCAGCACCATGACACTCCGCACCCTGGCCGGCGCTGGCGTTGGCCGCGATGACCGCGGCGGCGGCGGCCCCGCCGGCCGCTACGAAATCCAGTCCCGCCGGGGAAATGTCGGCCGAGCAGCAGGCCGAGATCAATCGGCTGCTGAGCCAATTTCGCGCCGCGGCCAAGGAGCCGCAGCAGCGGGCCGAAATTGTGCGAAAGGCGGTCCAGGCCGGCCCGGCCGCGGCCAAGGCCCTCATGGTGGCCATTCAGCACGAAATGGCCCCCGACGTGCGACGTTACACCGCGAAATTCACCCAGAAAGCGACCCCCATCGCGCGCAAACGCAGCAGCGCCGCCAAACCCGCCGAGGTTCTCGAAATTCCGCGAGACCGTCCTCGGCCTGCAAAAGGCGCCCAACTTCACCCAAGAAACCATCGAGGCCAAGGCCGATCCGGCCATGGACCGCCTGCGAGAAATCTTCGTCGTCGGTCGCCAGGACGTGCTCGATGCAACGCCACCGTTGAAGGAAGACCGCCGCAAGCTGATCGAGGCCGGCAAGCTCTGGGAGCAGTGCGCCGCGTGTGTTTACCGGCACATGCCGAAGGACGAACGGAAATCCAAGCAAGCGCCGAGCTTCGAGACGTATCTTTGCGGCGAGGAGGAATTGGCCGCCGTGTTGGTCGGGCCCATCGACGGCGCGACCCGCAATATCCTGACGGCCAACACCCGGCTGGCCGCGCAATTGGACCCCGAGGAACGCCGCGCAATCTCGGCCCTGAATCTTACCCGCAGCCTGTTGGGGCTTCCGGCCCTGGCCATCGACGTGAAGCTGTGCGACGCCGCGCGCGATCACTGCCGCGACATGGAGAAGCTGGGGTTTTTCGCCCACGAGTCGCCCGTCGAGGGCAAAAAAACGATTGTGGACCGCGCCAAGCGAATGGGCACGACGGCCTCGGCCGAAAACATCGCCATGGGCCAACCCGACGGCGAGGCCGCCAACATGACCTGGTTCCATAGCCCCGGCCACCACGTCAACATGCTCAGCGGGCATCGGCGGGTAGGCATGGGGCACGTCGGCGACTACTACACCGAGATGTTCGGCGACTAAGGATCGGCGAAGAAACAAGTGGGGGACTGTCCCAATTTTCGTCCGACGAAAATGGGACTGTCCCCTTGTGAAGTGCGATGTGTTGCGAAATCAGGAAAGTCCGCCGCAACAAACCACCCACCCTCCCCCATCTACGGCTCTTGCCCAGATTCCTCCAGCCGGCAGTCTCGTTCCCTTCGCGTAAAGAGGCAATTTCCTTAGAAGCGGCCACGAATCCTCATCTAGACCTAGGGGTGGAAGGCGATATGATAGAGGTTAGGGAAAACGAGCGAACTAAGGGATTTTCGGGGACATTCGATGCGTTTTTATCAATTTGTCTTGAAGAACGTCTTCCGCCGCCGGACGCGTTCGGCGCTGACGGTGACCGGCATGGCGGTGGCGGTGGCGGCGGTGGTTTCTCTGGTGGGGATCGCCGAGGGGTTCAAAAGTCGTTCTTGAGCATGTACCAAGAGCGATCGGTCGATCTGATCGTCTCTCGTTCCGGGATCTTCAACCTCATCCAGGGCACGATGCCCGAGGGCGTGGCCAAGCGAGTCCGCGAGATTGACGGGGTCGCGGAGGTGGCCCCCGGTCTGCTCGACATGATTTCCATCGAAGAGAAAAACATACCCGGCGTGATGGTTCAGGGTTGGCCGGCCGATTCGTTCATGTACGGCGAAATCCAGGCCAGCCTCGTCGATCCGCCGCCGCGGGGCGACAAGGATCCAAGAGCGGGCGACAGTCCATTGAAAAAGGGCTTGGCCTTGGCCGAGGAAATGAAAGCCCACCGAGGCGTCCTGATCGAAAAGACCCTCGCCGACGAATTGGGGACGAAGGCGGGCGGTAAAGTGACGTTGTACGGCAGTGAGGAGTTTCAGGTCGTGGGCGTTTTCGAAACCGATGTCAACCTGGAGAAAAACAATATCTTCATGTTGCTGCCCGAGGTCCAGAAGCTCACTAGCAGACCGGGACTGATCACCGGCTGCACCGTCCGGCTTCGGAAGGACGTGAGCATGGACGAGGCCCGCTGCAAGGAGATCAGTCGCAAGATTGAAGAGGACATTGCCGCGGAGTTCCACCTGACGAAAAAACTCCAGGCCAAGCCGCCCTCGGAGTACAATGTCAAACAGTTGCGCATCGCCATCATTATGGCTTGGCTTACCTCCGCGGTGGCCTGTGGCATGGGCGGCATCTTCATGCTCAACACCATGATCATGTCGGTGTTCGAGCGCACCCGCGAGATCGGCATCTTGCGGGCGATCGGCTGGCGTTCCGGACGGATCATGCGCATGATCCTCATGGAGTCGTTCCTGTTGAGCGTGGCCGGCTTCATCCTCGGCGCCAGCGGCGCTGTCGCCCTCACCTTTTTCCTTAGCAGATGGCCGCCCACCCGCGCCATCGGCGGCACGACTTCCCTCACGATTCTCGCGATAGGACTCGGGGTCGCGATCTTCGTCGGGTTCATCGGGGCCATCTATCCGGCCTATCGCGGCTCTCGCCTGATGCCGACGGAGGCTATTCGCCATGAATAACATCATTCCCATGTATACCAACTCCGTCTTGTTGCGAACCCAACACCTGACTAAGCTTTACCCCGACGGGAATATCAGCGCGCTGTTGGACGTGAGCCTCGATATCCACCACGGCGAGTACGTCTCGGTCATGGGCCCCAGCGGCAGCGGCAAATCGACGCTGCTGAACCTGCTCGGCGCCCTGGACTCGCCCACC
Organism: uncultured Planctomycetia bacterium; assembly: GCA_963804825.1. Classification (GTDB taxonomy): domain Bacteria; phylum Planctomycetota; class Planctomycetia; order Pirellulales; family Thermoguttaceae; genus JBKQVT01. The sequence continues at coordinate 459,767 of CAWDRV010000001.1, forward strand.
TCCGGTGAAATCTATTTCGAAGGCCAGGCATTCTCGGCCATCGGCAACCTCGACCGCCTGCGGGCGCAAAAAGTCGGCTTCATCTTCCAGTCGTTCTATCTCCTGCCCGTGCTCACGGCGCTGGAAAACGTGCAGGTCCCCATGTTCGAGGGGAACCGGCTCTCGGTCTCGGCCCGCGTCAAGAAGGCCGTCGATCTGTTGAACGTCGTGAAGCTGGGGCACCGCGTCCACCACTTGCCCGAGCAGCTTTCCGTCGGCGAGCGGCAGCGCGTAGCCATCGCCCGGGCGCTGGCCAACGACCCGGTTGTGCTCTTGGCCGACGAGCCCACGGGCAACCTCGACTCGAAGTCGGCCATCGGCATCTTCGAGCTTATCGAGCAGCTCCACCGCGAACGCGGCATGACGATCGTGCTGATCACGCACGACGAGAACCTCGGCCAGCGGGCCGAGCGGACGGTGCGGATCGCGGACGGCCGGTTGAAGTCGGACACTCGGCACGCATCGACGCCGTCGTCGCCGTCGCCGCCGCAGGTGGCCGCCGCGGCCGGCCACAGCAGCATCGCCGCGCCATTGCCGTCGGTTACGAGCGTGCCGGTGTCGAATCTCGGTGTCGGCGCCCGTTCCAGCGGCCGGCCGAAGAGCGTGCTGCCGCCCTTCGCGGTGCAGTAGAATGAAGGGGCCAGGGGACAGAGCTAAGATCTTAGACCTTAGAACTTAGATCTTAGCATGTCGTGTTGAGCATACGCCTTTTCGCCTTCAAGCTCAGAACATGCCGCCTCTGCCCGGCAGGTGCTCGTCCGATTGCACGGGGGCCGGAGCGGGAGTGACGACCGGCCCGGGCCGCGTGACGTCCCAAACCGTAAACGACCCGTTGACGCTCGCGACCGCAAGGAACCGCCCCGACCGGCTCAGACAGATCTCGTCAACGTCGTGCGTGGACTTGACGCTCGTTCGCATCTTGCCCGTGGCGGCGTCGAAGATGTCGAGGGTCCGCGGCCCTGTTTCCAGCGCCACCGTGGCCGTGTCGGAAGCGATCGCCATTAACGGCCCGTAACACGTGTCAAGTGTTATGGACGGATGTTGGGCGGGGCGTGAATCGGCGGACCAGAAGTCCAGTTGCACCTTGCTGCGATCCGACGGCTCATTCCACCATACAGTCATGTCACGCAGCGTCACCAGGGTCTTGCCGTCGGCGGCAAATCCCATCCCTTGGAATTCCATCCAATTTTGTGGTTCGAAAATCACGTCCGTTTGCTTTTTCGGGAGTTCGTAGATGACGATGCTTCCGTCAATTTGCGCCGCCAGCGCCTTCCCGTCCGGTCGGAACGTCAGGGAAACCGCCGACAAGCTCACGGGAAAGGCCGCGGCGACGCTGCCGTCCGCGGTGTTCCAAACGGTCATGGACTCCCCCACAGGGCGGGCTGAAGGTGGCCTCCAAGGGGCATCCCGATCGCCAAAATACGCCGCCAATCGTTCTCCGTCCGGCGAAAAGGCCAGAGGGAAAGACCAGTTTGCATCGAGATCCTTCTTTATCGGCGGCAGTTTGATCTCTTGGGCGAGCTCTCCGGACGGAACATCCCAGATGCGGAGGCGAATCCAGGACGAGGGCTTCCTATTCGGCGTCTTGGCGTCGAGCACCGCCAAGTGCTTTCCGTCGCCGGAGAAGGCCATGTTGACGTAGTGAAACTCCACCGGCAAGTCGTCGGGCTTGATGTCGCGTAGCCCAAGTTCGCCAGTGAATAGTCCCCCGATCCGAGGCGATTCTTCCAAGACGTGTTTCGGCTTCCCCGTGGCCACGTCCCAAAGGTACAGACCGCCATGTTCTCCGCCAGTCGCCAGGATGGTTCCGTCCGGGGAGAGGGCCAAATAGGTAGCCGCTGCGGGCTTGGTCGACTTCCAGTGACCGATCTGTTTCGGCGCCTCGCCCGTCGGGCTTTTCGCGGGCGGCGGCGCAGCCGAGCCGCCGGCCTTTGGCGTGTTTGCCGGCGAGCAACTGAGACTCAGCAACGCGCCGAGAAGGCCGACGCAGGCAACGCAAGTCAGACCGCGGAAAATCGCAGGCAACATAGGCCACCTCCTCGGGGTTCAACACTTGAATGTTGTTCCGGTTTCAGACGTAAACAACCTTCTGCATTTCCAAGTTCTCAATCACCAATACTCGTTGCCGCCACAGAGCCTCCTGAGCCTGCGGCCTTTTCGCGTTCAGGCTCAGAACGCGCCGCCCGATCCAGGCATGTGCGGGCCCGGCATGTTCAAGCCCGGCATGTGCTCATTCAATTCCCCAGGGGATGGCGTGATAATCGGCCCGGGCCGCGAGACGTCCCAAACCGTAAAAGTCGACCCATTGGACCCGTTGAAGACGGCCACGGCCGCAAGGAACCGTCCCGACCTGCTCAGACAGATAAAGTCAATGTCATACGCGGATCGGACGCTCGTTCGCATCTTGCCGGTGACGGCGTTGAAGATGTTGATGGTCCGCGGCCCGGTGGCCAGCGCTACCGTGGCCGAGTCGGAAGCGATCGCCCTGCCGGGTACGTTTCCATGCATCTCATACTGGTCAAGAGTTATGGACGGCTGTTTCGCGTGGTGTGACTCGGCGGACCAGAAGTCCACTCGCACCTTGCCGAAATTCGATCGCGTCATCTTGTTGCCCTTCCCGTCCCACACGTCGCGCAGCGTCACCAGGGTCTTGCCATCGGGCGTAAATCCCATCCAACCGCAGCCGATCCCCGCTGCCTTTTTCTTATCGAGAAACACGTGCTTTTGCTTTTTCGGGAGGTCGTACGTGACGATGCTTCCGTCGAGGGCGGTGGTCATCAGCGCCTTCCCGTCCGGTCGGAACAGGCACCAGACCGACCCGGGAAAGGTCGCCGCGACGCGTCCGTCCGCGGTGTTCCAAAGGGTAAGGGCGGACTTCCGACCGAAAAGAACCATCGCCAATCGTTCCCCGTCCGGCGAGAGGGTCAGACCGCATGAATACGTACTCGGAACCTGCTGCCACGTCGGCGTCTTGATCTCTCGGGCGACCTTTCCGGACGGGACATCCCAGATGCGGAGGTGAAGCTCGGGCGGCTGATTGTAAACCACCCCGGGCCTCGGCGGCGGCACTATCCTGGAGTCGAACACCGCCAATTTCGTTCCGCTGCCGGAAAAGGTCATGGCGTAGTCGTGAGGCAGCATCGCCTGGACGTTGAAGTTCCCGGTCGCGGGGTTTGGCAGCGCAGGCGCTTCTTCCAAGATGTGTTTCGGCTTCCCCTTGGCCACGTCCCAAAGGTACAGACCACCGTTCATTCCGCCCGTCGCCAGGATGGTTCCGTCCGGGGAGAGGGCCAAGACGCGCGGCGCCATGAGCTCGGTCGACTCCCAGTGACCGATCTGTTTCGGCGCCTCGCCGGCCGGGCTTTTCGCCGACGGCGGCACGGCCGAGTCCATGGCCTTCGGCTCGCGTGCCGGCGCGCGATTGGGAATCAGCAACGCACCGAGAAGACCGACACGGGCAACGCAACCGAGACCGCGGAAAATCGCAGACACGGGCCACCTCCTCTGGGTTCAACACTTGAACGCTGTTCCGGTTCCGGGCACGAACTACATTCTACATTTCCAGGTTCTCAATCACCAATACTCCTGCCCGCTGCATCTCCGCGATCGCACGGGGGGTGTCGCCGGGATGCAGATCCACGCCGCGACACGCCTCCACGATCAAATGGGTCTTAAAGCCCAGCGACACGGCGTCCAAGGCGGTATGCTTCACACAGTAGTCGGTCGCCAGCCCGCACACATGGACCGCCGTAACACCCCGGTCCTTCAGATACTTGTCCAGGCCGGTCGATGCGCGGCGTCCGTTGTCGAAGAATCCGCTGTAGCTATCGACGTTCGGGTCGATGCCCTTGCGGAAGATCGCGGCGATCCGCGCCGGTCGAGCCCGGGGTGCAGCTCCGCCCCCGGGGTCTCTTGCACGCAATGGACCGGCCAGAGAATCTGTGCCAGCCCGGCCAACTCGATCCGATCGCCGGGACTGCGGCCCGGATGACTGGCGGCGAAGCTGCCGTGGTTGGCCGGGTGCCAATCCTGCGTGGCCACGACCAGATCGAACCGCGGCTGAATGCGGTTGATCGCCGGCACGACCGCATCGCCCTCGGGCACGGGCAACCGCCCGCCCGGGCAGAAGTCGTTCTGCACGTCCACGATCACCAGCGCGTTCATGGCGGTTCTGCCGATCCACTTCGGGACTGGAGGATCAAGGCGGTCTTCCGTTGGTGCAGCGTCAGTTCCAGGCCCACGGGATACTGATGCGGGTTGACCAGCCGCTTGATGCCGGCATGGAACATGGTCAATTGCTGTTGCAAGTGCCGGCGCGATTGCTCCAGGCTTGGCAGATCGCCGACGCGCTTTCCCCGGCGGAGAACGGGCACGAGCAGGTCCTCGGCGTCCGTGCCGGCGGCGGCAACGGCGATCGTTTTGCGCCGTGTCGCGTCCAGCGGATCGATGATGGTGCAATCGCCCTGGCAGGGAAACTCCTGGTCGAAGATGGCGTCGCCGACGCACTGGCCATCGCGGCAATAGCGCCGCACTTGCAGGATGCCGGGATTGGAAGTCTTGATCGCCTGCTCCGACAGTTTCATCTTGTATTGCCAACCGCCCTGCGGGCCGCGAAGCGCCGAGAGCTTGTAGACCGCGCCCAGGGCCGGCTGGTCGTAGGCGGTCACCAAGCGGGTGCCGACGCCCCAGACGCCGATCTTGGCCCCTTGGTCCTTCAGGCTGGTGATGGTCTGTTCGTCGAGGTCGTTGGAGGCCACGATCACCGCCTCGGGGAAACCGGCCTCGTCGAGCATACGCCGGGCTTCGATGCTCAGCCAGGCCAGGTCGCCGGAATCGAGCCGGATGCCCATCAGCCGCTGTCCCCGGCGGCGCAGTTGGCGACCCACTTCGATCGCACGCCGCACGCCTTCCAGGGTGTCGTAGGTATCGACGAGGAACAGGCAGTTGTTCGGCATCGCCCGGGCGTAGGCCCGAAAGGCCTCGATCTCGTCGTCGAAGCACATGACCCAGCTATGGGCGTGGGTGCCGCCGACGGGGATGCCGAACAGCCGTCCGGCCAGGACGTTGGACGTGGCCGCACAGCCGCCGAGATAGGCCGCCCGGCTGGCCGCCAAGGCGCCGTCGATCCCCTGGGCGCGGCGGAGCCCGAATTCCAGCACCGGCTCGCCGCGGGCGGCCAGCGCCACCCGTGCCGCCTTGGTCGCCACCAGCGTCTGGAAGTTGACCAGGTTCAGCAGGGCGGTCTCCAGCAGTTGGGCCTGGAGCAGGGGCCCCGTCACCCGCAGCAGCGGTTCCTGCGGGAAGACCAGCGTCCCCTCGGCAATAGCGTCCACGTCGGCGGTCAACTGGAGTCGAGCGAGGAAATCGAGAAACGCCCGCGTGAAGAGCGGCCCGCCGTCGTTGCCGCGCAAGCCGGCAAGATACGCCAAGTCCTCCGGGTCGAAACGCAGATTCTCCAGGTATTCGACGACCGTGGCCAGCCCGGCCGCTACGGTGAAACCGCTGCCGAACGGCGGATTGCGGAAGAACAGGTGGAAGACGGCCTCTCGATCGTGGTTGCCCGTCGTCCAATAGCCGTAGGCCATGGTCAGTTCGTAGAGGTCGGTCAACAGCCCCAAGGCCGGCTTGTAGATCGCGCCGAGCAGATTCATGTCTTCCCTCCAGGCCAAGGGAAATGGTTGGGTGGCGCCGCTTCTTGAATCGGTGCTGCCCAGCTTGCCGCTTCCGACTCCATGATACCGCACCGACCAACGGACGTACAACCGTGGCGGGCCGGGGCTGGTGGGCAAGGGCGATGGGAGGAAATCCCGTAAGCGCGGGATGCGGAACGGATCAAGCGTCGCGATGGCCGTCGGCGGCCGCCGTCGCGCCCTCGAAGATTTCCCGGCGAAGATTCTCGTCCGCGACGTACGTCCGCAAATAAGTCTCCAACATGACCAGATCGTCGGCGGTCACCGGCCCGATCTTGTAGGCGTCCATGATCGCGCTCTTCAGTCGCGGCAAGTAGCGATTGCGAAGGTCGCGGGCGTCGGGCTGCTGAAAATACCTGTTGCCCGCGCGGTTTGCCTCGAAGGCCGCTCCATGTCCGGCGCGGGACGCCGGATCGGTGAGCGTCCCGGAAGCCGTGCCGGTCAGTCCGCCGGCGGGATTGGCCGTCGCCGGGGCCGCGTCGTCCGCATTCGGCGCCGGCTCGATGCTCGTCTCGATGCGCCGCCACAGACGGAGCCGATGCTCGCAAATTCGATTGCGAAGGGCTTGCCACCGCTTGCCGACGATCTTGTGTCCCTTAACATCGGTATTCATGGAGGTACCCATCTCGCGACGGCGCGTCCCTCTTTGTAACTGTTCACGGGGACCGGGTACCCCCTGGGTGCCTGCAGCCAGCTCGCGATTACCCTATGTTACTTAAACGCGGCGCCGGCGGAAAAGGTTCGCAAGAATTTTCGCCGCCGAGCCAAGACGGCATCCGGTACTTTTGAAAATAATCGGACCGGCGGTTCAGGCGACTCCACTTTTGGGCAGCTATATTTTGGGGGCTTTCGCTCCGCGTCGAGGAGCCGTGTGAAGTGGTGTGACACCTAGATGTCACCCGCGCATGCGAGGGGGGCGACGGTGTTTCGGCCCGTGCGGGCCGCAGTGGCCAATGGTGTGCTACCGCTTTGCCCAGGCAGTGCCGTGGCCGGCCGGAGCGGGAAGGCCCGCGACCGATTCGGGTTGCCTTCCGTGGCACGGCCAGGACGCCCCGCGCAGGACACTTGACAGACAGGCCGGCAGCCGAGAACATCAAATTGAAGGACAAGGAACACTAATTATCGCTGATTTACGCTGATACGAACAATGAGCGAAGATTAGTGGTGATTAGCGTTCCCGCTGCTGTGACGGCCAAGAGAATGAACATGTTCCAAGAAGAAGGCTACAAGCTGATGGGCGCGGCGTTCGAGGTGTACAATCAACTGGGTTACGGCATGGCTGAGGAGGTTTACCAGCAGAGCCTTGAGATCGAATTGGCTTTGCGCGGCATTCCGTTCAAGTCGAAGGACCAGTTGACGGTATTCTACAAAGGCCAGGCCCTGGAAACCCGCTACAAACCCGACCTTGTCGCGTTCGGCGGCATCGTCGTCGAACTGAAGGCGGTTGCCGAGCTGATCTCGGAGCACGAGGCTCAACTGTTCAACTACATGCGGGTCGCCCGCCAATCCGTAGGCTACCTCGTCAACTTCGGGCACAAAGGCGAACTGGAATGGAAGAGGTTCATCCTTTCCGATCTGCATGAGAAAAGCGAGAGGAACACTAATTCTCGCTGATTTGCGCTGAAACGACCAATCAGTGAAGATCAGTGGTGATTAGCGTTCCCGCTGCACGCGGGTGGCCTTGTCTGGCGGTAAGGCGTCCGTCAGTGCACCGGTTTGCCCCGCCACTTGCGCATCTTGTGGCCCGTCTGCGTGGCGATGAGCACGGCCAGGAAATAGGGGATCGTCAGCAGCGCGCGGGCCTTCACGCGCCAATTCAAAACCCGCGACAGCTTGATCACCACATGCGCCACCTGCCGCGGAGTGTGGAACTGCCGATCGATCCGCTTGCGCAGATTGGCAATGTACTCGGCCGAGTAGGCGTCGCTATAGACGGAGCCGTCGGCGGCGATGTGGTAGCCCGGCGTCTCGGCGACCAGGTCGGTCATGCCCGAGTGCGGCTCGTTGCGCAGCCGAGAGACGTGGATCAGGTCGACGCCGATCGACCGGGCGAACAACGCGGTGGAGAGCATCTGCTCCTCGGTCTCGCCGATGTTGCCCACGATGAAATAGGCGTTGATGAGCATCTTCGACTTGCGGAGCACTTCGAACCGCTGGCGGACCTGTTCGATGGTGAACCCCTTGCCCATCGACCGAAGCGTCGCGTCCTGGGTCGACTCGACGCCCACCAACAGGGCGATAAACCCGGCCTGCTCCATCTTGGCGAGCACGTCGGGGCGGTTGGCGATCTCCAGCCGGGCGTTGACGATGTAGTGTTTCCGTATCCCGCGGGCGATCAGCAGATCGCAAATCTCGACCACGCGGTCGGGCTGATACGTGAACACGTCGTCGACGAACAGGACCAGGTCGGCGTCGATCTGCTCGATCTCGCGGACAATCGACTCGGGCGACCGCGGCGTCCAGCACCGCTTCACTCCCCACGGGTTGATCGAGAAGTTGCAGAACTTGCAGTTGAACGGGCAACCCCGTGAGCCGGCGACCTGGTCGACCTTGATCCCCGTGCTCACGCCCTTGCTGGTCAGGTAGTACGGATGGCGGCGCAGCTCCCGGGCAGGCATGAGGTTGTTGTCCAGCGGCACGTTGGCCCGCGGCCGGTTGAAGACCACTTGCCCGTCGGGGCCGCGGTGGGCCAGACCGGCGATTTCCGACCAGGGGCGTCCCTCGGCGATCTCGGCCATCGCCACCTCGCCGTCGCCGCAGACAACGGCGTCCACGTTCGGACACGCCTGGAGCCAGTAGCGCGGATTCTCCGTCGCCGTCCGCCCGCCCAGAATCGTCATCACCCCCGGCGGCAACGCGTTGATGTCGTCGCGGATCAGCTCCAGGCCCTCCGGCCAATTGATGGAATAGCAGAACCAGGTCGGTGTCCGGTCTGAGGAACGGCTGCGTGCTGGGCGTGCGCTGGTGCCGGAAGTTGACCAGATCAATCCGCTCGGCGTGTGGCCGGAGCGCGGCGGCGACATACTCCAATCCCAACGGCGGGAAGGATGTCTTTGAACTGCGCAGTCCAGCGATAGGGAAAGACGCATAGGACTCGGCGAAACATGCCGCTTGGCTCCAGTTAAATCCGACTACGCCCGGTCCACGGATCGCACCACGGAACATGCCCAGGATGCTCTTGCGCCGGTGCGATCCTCACCATCCATTCAGGGGGAGTTCGTTCAGGATATCCGCGGATTGTATTCCGCCGAGGCTGGTTGGCCTACACCAGTTTGCAACGGAAAGGCCGGTCCCGCATAGAAGACTTAGCGTGCCGGCAATGTTTCGGGCGGCTTTTCGCGGACGAACCATTCCCATAAGAGGTAGGAACGGGAGGGAACATCGGGTTGCCCGTGCCCCGCCAAATTGGGCACTCGGGTGTAGTCCTTGGGCCGGAGGATTCCACGCAAAGGCGCCAAGACGCGAAGCCGCCAAGGTACGGAAAAGAAGAGGGGGAACGGATCGCCCTACGCGCCGTCCATTCACTCATCATTTTCTCTTCCTTTGCGGCTATGCGCCTTCGCGCCTTTGCGTGAGAAGTTTTTCGCGCCGGGTGGAACTACGGTCGCTCCGCCCCCACCTGCCGGCCCCTTTCGGCGTCGAAACCTTCCCAGCCGCTGGGGGCGGCAACGCCTGGCAACACCGCTTCCAGGAAGACGGCCCTTTTCGTGCGGTTGAGTTCTTCGATCTCCTTTTTGACCGCCTCCAGGAACCGGGCCTTCTCGTCCGCGGTATACGTGTGGAACTGACCTTCCTTGCCCGGGGCGGTTCCCTGGACCGAGGCCCACTGTTCGATGGCCCGCCGGCACACCTCGATTTGCATCTCATAGAGGGGCTTCCGAGTCCGAGACCATTCCTTCTCGTTCTTCCAGAAGACATCTTCGGGGTGAAAGGTCGAAGACAACCGCCCGGCAGCGGCCGGCAAGTGCCGCTCGTACGCCATGGAAAGATCGGCGGAAGCAAAATCGCAACACAACGAGCCGACGGAGAAGTTCTCCGCCCGCTCGTTCCGGGAAGCCGTCAACACATACCGCTTGTCCGCGCGATGTTCTCGGAGCCGCCACCACATGTCGTCGGATTTGGTCCTCAGCACCGCCAGCATGGCCGCGCGCACGCGGCTTTGTTCGGACCAGTCGTAGTCCTCGGAGAACCGCGGGATCCTCGCGTCGGCGGACTCCGTCAACTTCGGTTCCTTGTTGCGGCTCGCCATCGCGTCGATCAGCCGATCGAGTTGCCGTGTCTGTTCCGCGGAACCAGACTGAATACACGTGTCGGGGTCAACGAACGAGCGGACCCACTCGATCTGGAAGTCGCCGGGATGAACGGAGTCCGGCTTTGCCTCCATGCAAGCCTGCACCGTGTAGAAGTCGTCAATGATATGCTGCCGGTATCGTGGAATCGTGAAGATCTTCTGTGTGGTCACCTGCTCGTAACCGGGGGCAGTCCCCTGGCTTGCCTCTTGGAAACTGCCGCGAAACGCCCGCACCACGGAGACGGCGCCTCGGGCCACCTGCTGGTCGCCGAGGTAGAACACGTTGCTCCCCTCCTCGCCGGCGGCCTGGCTATCGGCCGTCTTCTCAGACATCGCGGCCGCTTCGTCGGCGGACTTCCCGTCGCGGATGGCCTCTTCATAGGCTTGCTGCTTGATCAACGCTCGTCCCCGGTGGAAGTGAGGGTTCCCGAACCACACCTGGTCGCCCGGCAGAAGATCGGCGTTGCCGCTGCGCGACTTCCAAAGCACGCCCTCGCCCTCGTTCGGCAGGTCGTTGGGAAACACCTTGTGGCCGATCAGGTCGTTCATGGCGGCCAGTCCCGCGTCGTTCCCGGTGTCTTGGAAATACTGAATGTAGGCCCTTGCCATGACGAGTGAAGAATACTTGTAGCACCAGATCCTCGGCACCGGGACGCCGCCGTTGTCGTGAACGATCCACAGGTCGGTGATGGCCTCGACGGCCGTGCTGCTGCCAGCCACGACGTAGGCTTCCGTCGACAACGTCCACAAGTTCGGGTTGCGAACCTCCGGATTATCGTCATTCGGGACGGCGACCGTGCCGGTCAGCACCGCCTCGACGGCGTTGAGTCGCACATGCTGCTCCGCGTCGGACAGCGACGATTTTCTCAAGATGCTCCGGGCGTTATCGAGGATTCGTTGCCCCTGCCGGGTCAGTTTGACCGTTTCTCGGCGTGCCCGCGGGCTGGCGGTCGCCTCCTGGGCGTGTACTTCTACCCGCGTCAGAACGAGAAGCACGAAGCACATCTCGGCAAGAAGCCCAAAACCGACACGCAGCCTGCCTGCAACTCCCCGGGCCATGACAGCTTCCTTTTTCGTGATCTTGTTTGCAGCACCCGTTCCACTGATACGTGTCCTCGGACGGGGCCTTACAGTCGGGGGCCGGATTTCTTCGGCCCCGTGCCATGCGGCGAATCAAGGGACAATGGCGTTGCCCCCCTAGCGAGCGATCTGGTGCAGTAGGGCGACCTTGGACAATGGCAAAGAGTTTGCCGAACACGAGCAACTGGCAGAGGTTTTGCTGCGCGTGTATTTTGCGGAGCCCGATACCGCCGGGTGCCAAGGAGACCGTGACCGCCGGCGCCACCGGGCGACCCGTCGTCCTCCGCTGAAAGGTGACCCTGAGTCCCACTGGCCGCAAAGAAAGCCGCCAACCGCAGCTTCGTTTCGGGCACAGACTATCTTTGCGCGGCTTCGTTTCGCAGGAAGAGCGCAAGGTCGGCTTGGGCTTTTCCGGCCAGTCGGTGTCGCGTCTTGCCGTACACATCCGCGCGCACTTTGAGGAACGTGAGTTCCCAAGGCACGTTCGGTTCGTAACTCTCCACCAAGAGAGCCCTATCCTGCGGGGCGACTTGAGAAGCAGCCAAGTATGCGGCTACCCTTCTTTGGTCGTCGGCATACAGAGCAGCAAACGGCTCTTGCAACGCTTGCAGTAATTCCCGTGCATCGGTGGGATCGCTTAACGCCACGCCTGCCGCTACCTCAATCGCCTTGTGCGTCACGTCGAACACCGCCCACGGATCTTGCCTAAGACCGACAAATGCCTTTGCCAGCGTCTGGGAGGCTTCTTGTTTGCGTCCCCGGGCGAGCAGGAAAATGCCCTCGATCATTTCCGACTCTCGTGGATTGTAGCTCCGCAACTGTTCCGCCAGCGATATCGCCTGATCGCGTCCCTTCATGGCATAAGCCAGCGCCAGAAGAGCGGTCTCCGTGGGGTAGCGGGCCTGGCGGGGTTGGGATTCCCATTCCCAGATCATGCCCCCATAGTCGCCCGCCAAGTATCGCGTCCATGCCCTGATGCGCGCAGCCTGGCTCGTGCTCGCATCCCGAACATCAGGAACCCGTTGCGCAAGCACAAACATCGCGGTCCTCTCGTCTTCGACACCTTCCCAATCCACGCCCTCGAACCGGCACGCCGGCCGATGCGACCGCAGTGCGACGGCCCGCCCACGAAGCGTGGCCAAGGAGAAGCCGCTAGGCCGGCCCAGCGTGCGGGCAAATCCGTACTCGATGCGATTGTGATCGTCTGTGTTCAGGCAACGCACATAGTTCCGACTCACCTCCTCAACCAATCGTTCGCCCGCTACGTAGCGCGCAAGGAAGCCTTCCATCTGCGTAGCTCGCCAGGCTACCGCCAGGGCGGTCCGATAGGGTTCCTCGGCAATCCGTTGGCGAAGTGCTTGCCGCGGTGTACGAAAACGGCTGGTTGGAGCAAAGCAGGAGCATGTCGTCCGGTTTGGACTGCCAAATTTCAACGTGCTTGAATACCGACTTCAACGTGGCAAAGACCGTAAAGACCGTTGTCTCGTCGGTCTCGTAAGCCTGCAACCACTGAATGAACAGACCACCCTCGTTGAGACGGCCGCTGGCAGCTTTGTAGAACTCCCGTGTAAAGAGATTGGCAATTCCGGCCCGATACGGATTCGACGGCTCCGAGGCGATGATGTCATACGTTTGCCGGTTGGTCAGCAGCACTTCCCGCGCGTCATTGTACGTGACGTGAATCTTCGGGTTGCTGAACACATTTCCATTGACCGAGGCGCAGCGACGCACCATTTCGTCCAGCGCCGGCTCGATCTCGACGGCATCCACGCGATGGACCGAGGGAATCTTCCCCAACCAACCTGCCGTCTCCCCCGTTCCCAGCCCGACGACGAAACAGGTCTTCGGATTCGGATGTAGGGCAGCCGGCAATATCCCCAAGCCTATCTGTGTGGGGGCATCACCGATGGCGTTCCCATCACACTTGCCATTTACCATGAAAGAGAGGCCGTTGTCTACGGCAATTGCCACGCTTGCCTCGACACCGTCCGCCTCCCAGATGACTCCGCGTCGCTGAACGTTTTCCCACATGATTTTGGCGTTTTCCGTCCACGGTTTGGGAAGCCGGGCACGGCCCGCGCCGATGTCGCCATGCCGCCACACGGCCGTGGGACCGATGAACGCCAGCAGCGACACGGCCATGATGCCGACGCCCACAGGAGCAAGGCGATAGCGCCTTTGCGGTTGAACTCGTGCGGCAAGGACCGCAAGATACGCACACAGGCACGCCAACGTGATCCCCACCGCTCGCCATGCCCCCACCGCCGACAGAAGCGGTATCAACCCGAATCCGCCGGCCAGCGATCCGAGAATGCCGCCCAACGTATTGAAGGCGTAGGTCGAGCCTACTTGCCGCCCCACATCTTTGTTGCCACGGCCAAGCAGCGCGATCAACATGGGGAACTGCACTCCGCTGATGATCGCGGCCGGCAGAACAACAATCGCCGCGATCGCCGACCAGCCCAACACCTCGCCCAGAAAACCCAGTTGGTTCGACTCGTGAAGCATCGCGGCGGCAATCGCCAATCGATCCCCTAGGGCAAAGGGGATGGCCAAAAACATTGCTTCCAGACCACACGTCAGAGAGAGACTCTGCAAGCTCGGTTGTCTGCCGCGAAAACAGAGCGGATACAGTGCCCCGCCCAGCCCGATTCCAAGCAACGCCACCGATAGAATCAACCCGAACGTGTAGGTCGTGCCGCCGAGAATGGACGCCAGCATGCGATACCACACCAGTTCCATCAACATGAACGCAAACCCCACCACCCCCGCGGCCGTATACACGTGGATCGGATGGAAAAGACCGTTGCCACCACCGACCGGATGCTTCTGTTGGAAAAGACCGTCGCCACCACCGACCGGATGTTTCTGTCTTTTCGCGGACTTCTTTTTTGCCGATGGTTTCGCCAGCAGTGCCGCTGCCGGCGCCGTCACAAATCGATGCCGGGACAGGAACCAGGCACAGGTGGATATACCGACGTTTAAAAGGCAGGCGGACCAAAGCGTAAACCGCGTGCCGAGCATCGGCAGCATGAGAAACGTGCCGGCCATCGCTCCTCCTACAGCCCCCACCGTATTCACGGCATACAGGGTCGCCACCGCACGCCGGTTCTTGTCTTCGGGTCTGGTTACCGCGGCAACCGCTGCCGGCAGCGTTCCGCCCATGAGCAAAGTCGGCGTCAGAAGAATAAAGGCCGAAAGCACCAATCTGACGGTGGTGGCGCCAAACGCACCAAGGGCCATCTGCCCGCCTAAAGCAATGTAAACTGCACGAGAGGCATCAATCAACCATGGGCTCAGGCCCACGGTGATCGCAATCGAGCCTTCCAGCAAGGCATAGAAAACCAGCGGGTTCGATTGGGCGTCGGCCCTTCTACCCAGCAGGGCATTCCCCATTCCCAGGCCGCCCATGAAAATCGCCAACACCGCCGCCGCCGCCGCCGCCGTGCTGCCGAAGACGAGCCTCAATTCGCGCAGCCATGTCACCTGGTAAATCAAGGCACAGGCGCCCGAACCCATCAGCAGAAGCCCAATCACAACGAAACGTCTGTTCATCATGGAATGTGACCCTCGGCGATGCCCGGCCACCTAGTCCACCCCGGAGAGACGCGATGAATAGGGAACCCCGATCATGGACCTTGATAAAATGGGCAAGATGTGCCTAATGTATCGGTTGCAAAACATGCGATCTTGAGCGCAAGTAACGGAACGGGGAGTTTTCCTAAAGACAACGGTATCCCGCCCTTCTCGGGCGGCTTGATCCGGCGGGAGCCTGACCTGGCGGACAACCGGAACCGTGCCGCCCGTCCCCTGCTCAGCCAATTTTTTGGCTAAGAGTCGCGTGCCGAGACGGCCGCAAAGGCTCGACGCTGCGGGGGGGCGCAAGAAACGCATTTGCTGGATTCGACGGTTGTGACGGCGCCGCGGCGCAACGACAAGCGGGCCGGCGTGGCAAAGTTTGTCGGTCGAATCGTTGGTGCCGATCACGGACGCAGCGTTTTGAGCGATTATGCGGAAATAACCGCTGGCTAATAAAATGCCGCGTTTGAGGTTCCCGATACAGATTCCGATGGCACGCATCGAAGTGCTTTCGCCGGACACATCGAACGTGCCTGATAAGCGGGAAAGCGCGGATGTTTCTCCCTCGCTTTCCGCGCGGACCAAGCCCGCAAACCCTCCACTCAAGGAGATCAAGCAGTGGTATCGGCCAGTTATCGAAACAGTGCGTTGCGCCAGCGGACGCTGTTGGCCGCAGGTGCGATGATTGCGGTTGTTTTTGTCTGTCAGGGGGTGGCGATGGCCCAGGGCTTTCCGCCGGGTGACATCGCTCCCAATGGCGCCCCATTTGCCGCCGCAGGCGACCCCGCCGGCGGAGACGCCCTTCCGCTCGCCCCCGCTCCGGCTCCGGCCTTGGGCCCTCCAGCCGCCGCCGGCTTTCAAGGGCAGGTCAACCAGGACGCCGTCAACGCGGCGGTGGACCGGCGCCTGAAAGAGATCGAGGACGCGAAGAAGCAGGAGGAGGCACAGAAGAAGCAGTTGGCGGATGAACAGGGCTACGTGGTAGGCAGCGACCTGCACGTCCAGGCCAATTTCCAAAACGGCTTGTTCTTATGGCTCGATACGCCGAACAAGGACTTCACCATGCATCTGGGCGGCTGGATGCAATTCGACAATGTGTTTTGGGACCAGTCCCCGCTCCTGAAGAGCGCGTATCTAACCGGCAGCCCCGCAAAGCAAGTCCCCGCAGGCACCACACAGGGCGTGGCTTCCGGTGACAACTTGGGCGGCATCGGCGATATGCAGAACGGCGACTACTTCCGCCGCATCCGCCCCTTTGCCGAGGGCACATTCTGGGAAACCGGCGAGTACCGGCTCATTATAGCCTTGGAAAACAATCAGTACAACACGGCCGGGCTGGATGAATTCTGGGTGGGCGAAACGCAAATCCCCGTGATCGGCACCCTCCGCGCCGGACACGTCAAGACTCCGATGGGCCTGGAAGGCGACATGACGGCCTCCAGCCGCTGCATGACCTTCATGGAAAGGTCCTCCTATTCCCAAGCCATCGAACTCGACCAGAACTTCGTCACCGGCCTCTGGCTGAGCAACAATTACCTTGACCAGCGCGCAACGTGGTCCTTCTCGATTTTCCGTCCCGACCCGTCCGCCTCCACCGGTTACTCGTTCGGCGACGACCAGTGGGGCTGGCAGGGCCGCCTCACGGCGCTGCCCATCTATGAAGATGAAGGGCGAACCTTGGTGCACATGGGCCTCTCCGGCGGGTGGCGCAGCGGGACAACCAACTTAACCAGCAACGGCACCGCCGCATTGAACACGATTAGTTTGGCGGCCCGCTCCGAAATGCGCGACGACATTCCCGCCAAAGATGCCACGAACGGCGACAGTTACAACATGCTTAGCACGGGCGCCGTCGCGTGCAACAACGAGTACCTGATGGGCCTGGAATTCTTGGGTATCCGCGGGCCTTTGTCGCTCCAGGGCGAGTATGGCTGGAACTTCATGGAGGGCGCGGTGGGCATCGGCGCGTCGTCCACCGCCACCGGGTACTTGCCGTTTACGACGCCTCAGAATTACGTGTTCAACGGCGGGTACGTCCAACTGGCGTATACCTTGACCGGCGAGAACCGCGCCTACGACAAGCGCATCGGCACGCTGGCCAGGGAATACTTCGGCAAGGCCGGTCCGACCAGCAAGTTCTTTATCGTCCGGGATGCGAACGGCAACATCATCTCAAGCTGGGGCGCCTGGGAAGTTGCCATTCGCTACTCGCACATCGACCTCAACGACGGCACCAACGTTAACGCCAGCCATTACTATCGCATCCAAGGCGGCGAAATGGACGGCATCAGTCTGGCCCTGAACTGGTACCTGAGCAACAACATGAACGTCAACCTCGACTGGGTTTATGACAATCGTTACGACCTGCCCATCGCCGCCGGCGGTTATCCGGCGTGTTACCCGGGCCACACGAACGGCGTCGGTTGCAGGTTGCAGTACCAATTCTAGCCATCGGGCCAAACAATTTAGAAATTCCTAAAGGAGATCATAGCGATGAAAAAGTATCTTTTCACATTGATCGGATTCGCCTTGCTGGGCAGCGGCCCGCTCCTCGGGCAAGCTCCCACGGCCGTTCTCTGCGGTCCAACGGCCTGCAATGCAACGCCCTGTGGCCAAGTGGCCTGTGGCGGCGAAACGGGCTGCAACGCCTGCGGCGACTGCTGCCCCCAGTGTGGCTGCCGCCTTGTCCCCGTCTGCCACGTTTACTGCGCCACGAAGAAGGTCACCGAGCATAAGTACACTTGCACCTGCGAAGAAGTCTGCATTCCCGGCCCCAGTTGCTGTTGCAAGAAGTGCGGCAATTGCGACGGTTCCGGCTCGTGCGGCGGCTGCGACGACTGCAACAACGGTTGCCAAGAGGGCTGCGGGGGCCGCTGCCGGGTTCGCGAGGTGCCCAGGCTGGTGATCCACCCGGTGACGAAGGAAGTGCCGGTCCGCAAATGCACGGTGGAGTGGGTCTGCCCGAAGTGCGGTGCTTGCGGGCAGTGCGGATCGACCGCGCCTGTTTCATGCCAACCCAAACTCCAGTAGCCTGCTGATCCGCGTCCACGTGCGGTCTCAGCGGGGCCTTTAGGGAGTCGTCCCCTGGGCGACCTTGACTGTCTGGCCGTCCGTCAGTTCGGTCAGGTCGCCCAGGATGACGTTCTCGTCGCCGGTGACCTTGGTCCAGGAATCGTCGCTCTTCATCTGATCGACCTCCGTCCACGTTCCATCGCTGATGCCGGCCTGGACCGAGGTCTTGACCGCCTTATTGCCTCGCAGGAGATAACAGTAGGTTTGGTTGCCCATCACGGTCAGCGTCCGCTCGGTCGGCGTGTGCTGCGGCAGGGCGTAGACGTTGGGCCGTTGGACGAGCACTTTTGTGTTGACGTACATTCCCGGCCGCAAGCCGTCGTATTCTTTGACCGACAGATCGATCTCCGCCCGCAACGTCCTGGTTCTCTCGCGTATCGCCCAGGAGGTCCGGGTCACGGCGGCGGGGATCTGCATGCCGCTGAGGGCCTCGGCGCGGACCACGGCCTTGGTGCCTTTCTGCACGTAGCGGGCATAGGCTTCGGGCACGTCCACGAAAACCCGCAGCAGGTCGATGCGAGCCACCACGAAAATCGCCGACGGATTGGCTGTCGATTTGTCGCCGGTGACCGCCTGCACGTAGTCGCCGGTGTTGGCGTTGCGCACCGTGACGACGCCGTCATAGGGGGCGGTCACTTTGGTATATGCCAGCATGGCGGCCGCTTTGCGTTCGTCGGCCTCGGACACCTTGACCTTGGCCTTGGCCGTCTCCACGTCGATTTGTGCCTTTCCCAAATTGGCCTCGCTGGTCACGCGATCCGCTTCCCGCGCGGCCACCGCGGCTTTCGCAGCGGCGAGTGCGGCTTTACTCGAATCGAGTTGCTCCTGCGTCTCGGCGAGCACTTGCTTATCGACGACGTTCCCGATCTGGGTCAAACGTTTCAGCTCGGAGTCCCAGCGAACGACATCCGCCTGATACTTGCCCACATTCTCGCTCGCTTCGTGCAACCGCGCAATCGCCGTCTGAACGTTGCTCTTGGCCACCTCGACCAACTGCTGGGCCTGCTTGACCTGGCTTATGTCAAAATCGAGTTGGGCGCCTTTCCGCTGGTACTCTTCGTTCAGTTCGGGGACGGAGATTTCGGCCAGCAATTCGCCCTTCTTGACCTCTTGGCCGATGTCCACGTCAAAATGATCGATGAACCCGGATACCTTGCAGAAAATCGAGGTCTGCTCGAAGGCGTCCACGAAGCCGGGCTGATCGACCGCGTAGTCGATGGTCCGCAATTCCGGCTTGACGACGTGGACCTCCGGGCCGCCGCCTGCGGAGCTATTCGCTTCCATCTGCTCCTCATGGCTATTTCGGCAGCCGGTCGCCAGGCTGGCAAGGACCACGAGCCCCAGGATACCACCACTTCGCAGGACCCACGATGTTCGCTGAATACGAGTCCTCCTTCGCTGAGTCCAGGCTGAATTGCGCATTAGTAAAAGTCTCCGCCAAGGAAGGTTGGATATTCTTCGGGCCGAGGTCCTCCGTGGACGGCCTCCGCCGCGTGCTCGCCGGTATCAAAATGCCGGCTGGACGGATCGTCAGGGTCGATCGACGGCGAAACCTTCTTCGAATCGCCCATCACCAGTGCGAACATGGCGGGCACGATCAACAGCGTGGCGAAGGTCGAGACCACAAGCCCGCCAATCACGGCCAGTCCCAGCGGCGCCGTCATCTCGCTCCCCTCTTCCAGGGCCAGCGCCATGGGGATCGTGCCCAACACCATGGCGCCGGCTGTCATCAAGATCGGGCGCAATCGATCTCGGGCCCCTTCGATGGCGGCTCGCCGCACCGTCGCCCCGGCCCGCCAGTGGTCATCCATGAAGGCGGACAGAAGCACCGAGTTCGACACCGAGACGCCGATACACATGATCGAGCCCATAAAGGACTCGATGTTCAGCGTGGTGCCCGTCATCCACAGGATGATCGCCACGCCGCAGACCACGCCGGGCACGGCGCCGATCGAGATCAACCCCAGCCGGAACGACTGGAAGAAGCCGGTCAACAAGATCAAGATCACCACGACCGACAGGGCCAAGCCGACCGTCAGAGATTCGAACATTTGCGTCATCGGCGTAACCTGGCCGCGGACGAAGACGCGGACCCCGCGGGGCGGCTTCCCGGCAGCGTCGATGGCGCGGCGGATCTGAGCGGTCGCCCGGCCGAGGTCGGTACCCTCGACGTTGGCCGTAATGCTCAAATACCGCTGCATGGCGCTGCGATCGATCTCGCCCGGCGTGGTGCCGATCCGGACCTTGGCCACGTTGCGGATCATCAGGTTGGTGTCGGGGTTCACTCGCTGAAGCGGGAGGGTTTCCACTTGCTGCGGCCGGTTCATCCGCGGCGTGGGGACTTGGACCTGGACCTGGTAGTCGACGCCGGACTTCGGATCGAGCCAATAGTTCTTGGCCACGTAGCGGCTCGAAGAAGTCCCCACCAGCAGCGCGTCGGTCACATTCTTGACAACGACGCCGCTCAAGCCCGCCTTCTCACGAGCGATGTCCACCGGCACCGTCGGGTAATCGAGTTGCTGGTAAAGCTGCACGTCGCGCAGGCTGGAAATCTTCTCCATCCTTTTCAGGACTTTGTCCGCGAACGTTCGCACCGCATCCCGCTCGGTTCCGGTCACCACCACTTCCACCGGCGTCGGCGAACCGAAACTCATCACCGTGCTGACGATGTCGCCCGGCTCGAAACCGAACGAGAACTTCTCCGCGCGGGCCTTGGCTACCTCGGGCGAGCACCCTTCCCGTTGCAGCTCTCGCTTGAGCCAGGGCACGACATCTTCCGGCAAGACCTCCCGCAGACGCTCGCGCAGCTCTGCAAGTCGTATGCCGCTGCCCTCCTCGAGCCGCACGCGAAGCTGGGCATCATCGGTCCCCCGCATGAACAACAGGATGTTGTTGGTCGCGGTGTTGGTTGCCCCCAGGCCCACGTAGCCCATCGAGATCGCCACTTTCCCCCGGGTCTCCTTGTTAATGACGTCCAGGACTTTCAGCGCGCATTTCCGCGTCAACTCGTACTCCGAACCCGGTGGGGTCCGAAAACGGATAACGAACTGGCCGGCGTCCACCTGCGGAAACAACTCCCTGCCCACCTGGCGGCCGACCGCCCACAGCAGCAGCCCGCACACGGCAAGGTACGCCGGCACCACGATCCAGCGGAGCCGTATGATCGCGTACACGGTTCCCTGGAAGGCGGGGAGAATCGTTTCCAGGAACCCTTTCTTGGCGGAGGCTGCCCCGGCGCGATGCCGGATGAGCCAGACCGACAACACCGGCACGACGGTGCTCGACATGAGGAACGCCGCAATCATCGCAAAGCCCACCGCGATCGTCAGCGGCATGAACAGCGAACGGACCGGCTCCTGCATGAGAAACGCCGGAATGAACACCGACAGGATGCAGAGCATGGCCAACAACCGGGAGGTCACTGTGGCCGCATCGCTCCGCCGCACGGCCCTGGCAACGGACTCCGTCTGGCGCATCTGCACGTGGGTGTTCTCCACCGTGACAATCGCCATGTCCACGAGGATGCCGATGGACAGCGCCAAGCCGCCCAGCGACATGATGTTGATCGTGTTTCCCGTTAGCCACAGGCCGACCAGGGCAGCCGTCAGCGCCAGCGGAATGCCCACCACGACCACGATCACGGTCCGCACGTCGCGCAGGAAGATCAGGATCATCAGCCCGGTCAGCAGCGCCGCCGATTCCGCCTTCCGTCGCAACACTCTTGATGGCCGCCCGCACGGTTGGCGATTCGTCGAACTCGTAACGGATGTTCGACGTGCTTATCCGCCACCACCGATTTGAACAACGGCATCGCTTTGTGGATCTCGTCCACCACGGTCAGGGTCGAAGCCGTGTCCTTTTTGACCACGGGGATATAAACCGATGGGCGGCCGTTGACCAATGCGCAGCCGTAGTTGATATCGGTCGTGTCCTGGATGGTGGCCACGTCGCGGATGTAGACGTTCTTGCCCGGTTGAATCGGGATGTTGCCCAACTCCTGGGGATCGGCGACCATGGCGTTGGTCTGCACCAGCGGCATCTGGCCTTGCGTGTAGAGGTTGCCTGACGGCGCCACGACGTTGCCGGTCTCCAGCGCCGCGATTACGTCTTCGGGCGAAAAGTTGTGCGCCCGCAGGCGGTCGGGATCTACGGTGATGACGATCGCGCGCGTATTGCTGCCAAACGGCGAGAAAGCGACGGTGCCCGGAATCTGGGCGATGAGCAAGGGGCGGATGCGGAAGAGCCCCAGATCGGCCAAGACGCCCAGCGGCTGGGTCTTGCTCTCCAAAACCAGGTAGCCGATCGGCACGCTGGCCGCGTCAAATCGTATGACGAAGGGCGGCAGCACGCTGGGGGGCATCTGCCCGCGGGCCCGATTCGACAGGCTGACCACCTGCGACATGGCCGCCGACATGTCGGTGCCCGGATAGAACGTCAGCTTCAACAGCACGAGGTTCTGGATGTTTTTCGATTCGACCTGCTGCAGCCCGTCTACATACTGGAAGTTCTGCTCGTAGACATTGGCGATGATCCCCTCGATCTGGCTGGGGTCCATGCCGGCATAGTTGTTGACGACGTAAATCTGCGGCGCGTTGATGGCCGGAAAGATGTCAACGCGCATTTGTCTCAGCGCCAGGATCCCTCCGCCGACCAGGGTCACGATAATCATGACGACCGTGATCGGCCGCCGCATTGCGAACCCGACAAGGCTCATGACGGTCTAGCCCAAGATCGACCCGAGGAATTTGTCAACTTCTTCCTAATTATATAAGGGCACGTGCGCTGGCCGCCAGGCAACCGAGAAGGGCCGGTATAAAATTGCAGGATGAATGTCATCAAAAGTTATTGTAGGCCAAGGAGTTGGCACCAGGTGAGTTCGACTGAGGAGATTTGTCGTGATCAAAGTTCTCAAGTTACCGACAAGTAAGATCATGGCACAACTGGAGCAGATGGGTAATCTGGGTGCTTTGTAGCACTGGTTTATGGCGACCGGGGTGGGGATCAACTCCAGTGGCTATGCCGTTACAACCGATACGATTGATAGAGTTTCTCTGTGCGAAAAAGTTTGCACGATCATCGCGGTCGCATGTTCGCACGCCTCAATGGAATTGGCACGCGTCGGGATACGCCGGCAGTGGCGACCGACGGGGACGGTGGCAATGGCACACGGAATGTTGCCAAAGTTGACATTGCAGATCATCATTCTGCTCATATTGAATGAGGTCCCTGGTCTGGCCGCCCCGCCCTACTTTTCGTCGCCTTCCGAGCGGGTTTCCACGCCGCCGTCGCAGGTCTCCATGTCGCCAGGGCCGCCCGGCAACTATGCGAATGGGGGCCAAGTTTTCCAAGGACCGAGCCTCGCCGCAAGCCCGCAGCCGCCGCAGATCCCACCGGCGCAGCCGGCCAGATCGGACCAACCGCTCCCCATCAACTTGGCCACGGCACTGTACTTGTCGAACGCCCGTCCGCTGGTGATTGCCTCCGCCAAAGCAAGCGTGGAAGACGCCGCTGCCCAGCTTCAAAACGCGAAAGTCCTCTGGCTGCCGGACCTCAACGCTGGCACTGGCTATTCCCGTCACGACGGAATGGACCAATCGACCGATGGCACGATCATTTTCGACGACAAGCACGCTTTTGCGGCGGGCGGCGGAATGACCCTCAACTTCGGCGTGACCGACGCCATTTTCAAGCCGCTGGCTGCTCGTCAGGTATTGGCGGCTCGGGAGTGGGACCTGCAGACCGCACGGAACGATGCCATGTTGGTGGTTGCCCTGGCCTATTTCGACGTGCAGCAGGCCCGCGGCAACTTGGCTGGGCGCTGGATGCGGTGGGCAAGGCCGAAGCGCTGGTCCGCAAGACCGCCGGACTCGCCCGAGACCTGGTCCCGGAAATCGAAGTGGATCGCGCCAAGGCACTACTCTACGATTTGCGGCAGGAAGTCATCGTGGCGCGGGCCAATTGGCGCATCGCCAGCAGCCGCCTCACTCAGATCCTTCGTTTGAATCCCGGCGCGGTGGTCGTTCCGATGGAGCCGCCGCATCTTCAGATCACCTTGATCTCGCCTCGACTTGGGGTCGCTGACTTGATTCCGGTCGGTTTGGCGAGCCGGCCGGAATTGGCCTCGCAACAGGCGTTGGTCCAAGCGGGCCGTGCTCGCGTGCGGCAGGAACAGCTCCGTCCGTTGATTCCCAGCGTGGTCGTGCAGGGGGGAAGCGGACCTGGCGACGCTTTGACCGGCAGTGTCTTTGGCGGTGGACCTGACAACGGCCCGCAACTCTACGGCGGCCGGTTCGACATGGGCGTGGGAGTCGTCTGGACACTCAATAACCTTCGCGCGGGGAACAGGTCGCTAGTCCGTGAGCGGGTCGCTCAAGAACAGCAGTCCGCGATCGAACTGGCCAATACCCAAGACCGCGTGGCCCAGGAAGTGGTCCAAGCCCATGCCCAACTGGAGGCGGCGACGGCCGAGATCAAGAGCGCCGCGGCCAAGGTGAAGGAAGCGACCATCACCTTTGACGGCACGCTGACAGGCCTCGTCCCCCGCCGCGCCGGCGAGTTGCTGCAACTCATCAATCGGCCGCAGGAAGCCACGGCGGCGCTGCAACAATTGGATCGGGCCTACGGCAGCTATTTCGCCGCGGTCAACAGTTACAACCGGGGTCAGTTTCAGCTTTATCGGGCCCTGGGTTATCCCGCTCGCGCCGTCATCTGCGATCGCCCCGTCGGCGAGGTTCAACCGTTGGACACGTCCAGGCCGCCGGGCATGACGCCTGTCTGCCCGTACGTCTCACGCCCTTATCCCTAGCAACACGCGAACGGTTGCATGGCGGACCACCGGTCCGACGGCTCAACACGGGAAAAAGGGGACAGTCCCCATTTGCCGGAACGGCCCGAAGGCGGGCACCGACGCGCAGCGTTGGTCGTCGCACAAATGGGGACTGTCCCCTTTTTCCCTCCCAAGATCGTGCAAGTTCATTTAGAGTGCGGTTGTCGCCGGTTCGGTTGTCGGTTCTTCCCGCTCTAAGGCCGACTGCGGCAAACCATGGCCGGGCTTGTTGGCATACAGAAGCCAATAGACCAGGGGAATCACAAACAATGTAAAGAGCGTCGAGGCAAACAGACCGAAAATCAGCGACCAAGCCAGGCCGGAGAAAATCGGATCAATGATGATCGGCACCGCGCCGAGCATGGCGGCGCTGGCCGTCAGCAGGATCGGCCGCAGACGCACCACCCGGCTCTCCATGATCGCGTCGAAAAGCGAGCGGCCGCGGGACAAGGACAGGTGGATGAAGTCCACTAGGATGATCGAATCGCGGGTGACGATGCCCGCCAGCGCGATCATGCCGATCATGCCCGTGGCCGTGAAATAAACCGGATCGAGGTATCCGCCGACGTGTTGGGCATTGAGGACGTTCAACAGCCAGAAGCCCGGCATGACGCCGAGGATCGTCAGCGGTATGGCCATCATCACGATCAGCGGGACGGCGAACGAGCGCGTTTGAGCCACCAGCAGAACGTAAATGCCGATCATGGCGGCGCCGAAGGCCAGGCCGAGGTCGCGGAACACGTCGAGCGTGATCTTCCATTCCCCCTCGCCGGCGAAGTCCACGGTGAAACCCGCCGGCAGGCCCCAAGCGAGATGGCTGCCGTCGGACAAGAATGTCCGCTGGTCAACCGGCCGGGGGCGACCGGTGACAAGCCAACCGGCGCCGATGTCCTCGACGCCACCGGCACTGGGACGGGTCTTGGTTTTATCGGCCAGCACGTCGACGACCACGTCCGCCGGCGGGCGGCCGGCGGTCTCGGCAAACACATAGGCCACGCGCCGAAGGTTCTTGTGATAGATCATCTGGTCCACGCGGGAAGTGCGCCACTCGCCGAGTTCGGACAGCGGGACCAGTTGACCGTGCGTTCCCTGGACTTGCACCCTCGCCAAGTCCGCCGCGCTGGTCCGCTGATCGACGGGCACACGGAGTTCGATCCGCAGCGGATTGCGATCCGTATCGCTCCGCACCACGCCCACCGTGCTCCCCTCCAACACCGCTTGCAGCGTGCTGGCGATCTGTTCCGTGGTAATGTTGCTCAGGGCGGCCTTCTGTTTTTCGGGCACGAACGTGAGCTTCGTCTGAATCGCCTCGCGGACGTCATCGACATCGACCACCCCCGGCTCTACCGCCAGGCGGGCCCGCACGGTATCGGCGGCCGACAGAAGGTCTTCGTAGCGATGATCGGTCCGGCCGTACACCTCGGCGACCACGCTGGCAATGACCGGCGGCCCGGGCGGCGTCTCTACAAGCTTCATCCGCGCGCGATGCCGATCCGCAATGGCCTGGAGTTCCCTTCGCATTCGCAGGCCGATGGCGTGGCTCTGCAAGGAACGGTTCTTCTTGCCCGCCAGGTTGATCCGCAGCTCCGCCACGTCGTCGCCCTGGCGGAGATAGTAATGCCGCACCAGGCCGTTGAAGTCCATGGGCGAGGCCAGTCCGACGTAGCTGGTATAGTCGGCGACCTCGGGCACTCCGGCCAGGTAGGTCTCGAACTCGCGGACCGCGGCGTCCGAGCGTTCCAACGTCGTGCCCTTGTCGAAATCCAACACCAGCAGCAGCTCATTCTTGTTGTCGAACGGCAGCATCTTCAGCGGCACGCTGCGCATGGCGGCCAGTCCCAGGGCGCCGACCGTCAGCAGGGCGATGCTCATCAGGAAGCACCAGGCCACCAACCGCGAGCCCAGCAGCGGCGCCATCAGCGGATAGAACACCTTGTAGAGCCGCGACTGTTTGACGGCATCGAGGTCGTGCGGATCGTGTTTCACGTGGGCCGCCTTTTCCACCGTCTTGTCCGCCGTCTTTTCCGCCGCGCCATACTTGCGCCGGAGCACGTGGTACGCCAGCCACGGGGTGATCGTAAACGCCACGACCATCGACATGAGCATGGTCACCGGCACGTTCAGGGCCATGGGCCGCATGTACGGGCCCATCATGCCGGTGATGAAGAACATCGGCAGGAAGCTGACGATGACCGCCAGCGTGGCGGTGATCAGCGGCGGGCGGATCTCGGCCACGGCCTCCAAAACGATCCGTCGAGTCGCCTTCTTCCGCAGGCTGAAGTGCCGGGCGATGTTCTCCACGTCCACGATGGGGTCGTCCACCAACAATCCCAGCGACAGGATCAACGCAAACAGCGTGACGCGGTTGATCGTGAATCCCAGCATCAGGTTGATCGCCAGCGTCAGTCCGAAGACGACCGGCACCGCGACGGCCACGATCAGCGCCTCCCGCCAGCCTAATCCCAAGCTGAGCAGCGCCACGACAATGAGGACGGCGACGGCCAGGCTCTCCACCAACTCGTTGACTTTCTCGTTGGCGCTGAGACCATAGTTTCGGGTGACCACCAGGTCCATGTTGTCGGGGATGATGGTCTTGCGCAATTGTTCGGCCTGGCGCAACACGTCGTTGGCCACCCAGACGGCGTTGGAGCCTTTCTTCTTGGCGACGGCGATGGTGACCGCCGGCTGCGATTGCGCGGGCGTCGCTGCGGCGGTTGCCGTCCCGTCCAGGACCGTGCCGGGAAAGAACTCCTCCTTGGTGAACCCGCGGGCGGGCCCCCAGCCGTGGCGGACGTAGCTGGCCACTTCCTCCGGGCCGTCCTCGACACGGGCAACGTCTTCGAGGAAAACGGGCCGGGTGTCAAAGACGCCGACGACCAGGGCGCGCAGTTCCTCGGCGTTGTGGAATCGCTCGCCGGCGTCCACGCGGATCAGTCGGTCCTTGCCGCGGAAATTCCCCGCCGTCTGGAGCACGTTGGCCCCTTGGATCGCCCGCCGCAATTCCAAGGGAGAGACGTGATAGGCGGTCATCCGGTCCGGGTCCATGAGCACTTGGATGACCCGCGGCCGCCCGCCGACGACATACGCCCGCGATACGTTCGGCGCGGCGGCAAGCCGCTGGGTGACTTCCTCCGCGACGCGCCGCAGGGTCATGTCATCGGCGGAGAGGCTGGTCAGCGTGAGCGTGACCACCGGCACGTCGTCGATCTCGACCGGTTTGACGATCCAACGGCTGACGCCGCGCGGCACGATGTCGAGGTTCTCGTTGAGCTTCTTGGTGAGCTTGACCAGGCTCCGCTCGCGGTCCTCGCCCACGTAGTAGCGAACGGTGATGATCGCCTGGTTCTCACGGCTCATCGAGTAGACGTACTCAACGCCGTCGATCTGGTAGAGGATCTTTTCCAGGGGCGTGGCAACCAACTGCTCGACCTCGGCCGCCGAGCGGCCGGGAAAGTCAACGACCACGTCGGCCAAGGGGACGACGATCTGCGGGTCCTCCTCGCGCGGCGTCAGGCCCAAGGCCGCCAGGCCGACGATCGCGGCCAGCAGAATGAGGATGATCGACAGGTTCGATTCCAGGAAGAGTTTCACGATCCAGTTCGTGAAGTGGTGTTCCTGGCTTGCGGACGTGCCGGCGGGCTCAACCATGCGGCATCTCCTGCGGCGGCGACGGCGACGGCTTGGGCAGGGCGACCTCTTCCCCCACGCGCAGCCCGGAGAGGACTTCCACGTCGTCGCCGAAGGTCCGCCCGGTGCGGATCGCCCGCCGGGTCAGGCGGCTGTTTTCCACGGCCTCGACCAGTTGCAATTGCCCGACGCTGCGGACCGCCCGCCGCGGAATCACCAGCACCTGTTCTTCCTGCAAGGGGATGAGGATGCGGCCGAACATGCCGGAATAGACGCCCCGCGGACAAGGCCCGGTGACTTTGACTTGGAACGCGCGGCTGGCGGAGTTGGCCTCGGGCACGATCTCGCTGATGGTGCCTTTGCAGCAGTTGTCGAGATTTTGCAGTTTCACGTCGATGTCTTGGCCGACCTGGAGCCGGTCCCTCAGGGACTCCCGCACGCTGGCCACCAGTTCCATGTGTTTCGGATCGAAGAGGGTGACGAGGATTTGGCCCGGGGTGACCATGTCGCCCACGTCGACCTTCTTGTCGATGACGGTTCCCGTGATGGGCGAGCGGATGGTGGCCCAATCCAGGATGGCTTGGACTTCCTTGACCGTCTCTTGCGACCGCAGCAAGTCTGCCTGAAGCGAATCGCGTGCAGCCACGGCCTTTTCATAACCTTGCCGGCTGATCGCTTTGAGCGGCAGCAACTCGGCCGCTCGCCTTGCATCGTTCGCCGCCTGTGCATAGTTGGCCTCAATGGAGGCCACGGTGGCCTTGGCCTGCTGGAGCTTGGCCCGCAGATCGGCATCGTCCAGACGCACCAGGACATCGCCCTTTTGCACTTTCTGGCCGGCCTTGAGGTTGACCTCGACGACGCGGGCCAGTAGTTTCGAGCCGATGCTGGTTTCATGCACGGCGTGGATCGTCCCCATGGCCGATTCGGAGTACGGGACGCTCTTGAAATGCACTTTCACGGGTTGCCAGCCGGCGCTGGTGGATGGGGATTGGCCGGCCGCAACGGTCGCGGGGACCTTCGGCGAGAACTTGCCGCCAAGCCAAAGCATCAGCACGACGACGCCCGCGATGAAGCCAAGCAAAAGCAACATGCCGCCCATCCATCCCCTCAACCTTGCAAGAAGAGTTCCGCGGTTCATCAGGCACCTCCCGTCTTCGCACGGTGAAAAAGTTCGTCATGCGGACGCATGACCTACGGTCGGTCTGGCCACGCAGGCTTCAAGTCCCAGGCGGGCCAGAATCCACACCATCGGGCACCAGTTCGTCAAGGCCGAACGCATTAGGTTCAACCCGGCAAAGGCAGTCAAGGGCAGCCACGCCGGGTTGAGGAAATCGCGCCGGTCGCCGACCGCGCCGCTCCCAGGGGCTCTCGGACTCTCATACCACATGGATCAGATTTTGGGTAGCAGGCCACCCCAAGGTAGCCCCACAAACTTACCCGCTGGCGAGGTATAAGAGAAGCCTTGCGTAAATCATTGTCACGCAAGGCTTTATCGAGTGGAGGATACGAGACTTGAACTCGTGACCTTCTGGCTGCCAGCCAGACGCTCTCCCAACTGAGCTAATCCCCCAGGGTTTCCTAATCTGCCAATGCCACGCTCGGCCGCAGTGGCCGGCGGCGGAGTAAGTACGATATCACGGCCGACCGATGGTGTCAACAAACCGTATCGGCCGAACCGGGCCCCTTTCCACAACGCCAACGGCCAACACCGGCGGCGTCTTGAGAATGCCTCGTTGGCTGTGCGGCACCTTAGCCGTCGGTCTTGACAAGTGCCCCTGCCACAAGGGCCAGCCCACCCGCAATGGCAAATCCGCAGGAGGCTAAACCCAACTGCGTACTTGATGAACCAAAATCACGCGTATTCGCAAAGACGATCGAGACAACGAACAGGACGATCGCGCCGAGCAGATTGAGACTTCGCAATACTTGTTGACTGGCCACAATGTGTTTCCTCCGGTGGTTATACCCTTCCTGGTGTTAGCCTACACCCTCTGAGGGCAGCCGGCAATGGGAGCGGAGGAAGGGGCGGGCGATGCCACCCCACCTTCTTGTTAGTGGCCAACGCCCACCCCGCGTCCTGCCCAACCAATGGCCAGACCTCCGATATTCCGCTTTACACGGCTGCGGCCCTTACGGTAAGCTCCCCCCTGCGTTTCGCCCGCTCCGACCCAAAGACCACGGCATTTTACCCATGTTACCAAACAGACCGACGGTTTTGGCCGCGTTCCCGGGCATCCTGGCGGCCGTGCTGACCGTTCTCGGCGGCCTTCGGCCGGCCGTGGGCGACGATTTCCGCATCGAGAACAAGGTCTTCGCCGTCGTCGCCGGCAAGACCTCGACGCCCGAGAGCCAAGGGACCACCATTTTTCACAGCGGCCGGGTTTATGATTTTCTCGACAATCCGGCGGAGGTCGTCGTGCTCGATCCGGCCGCCAGGCGGTTCATTCTCTTGGACAC
Organism: uncultured Planctomycetia bacterium; assembly: GCA_963804825.1. Lineage (GTDB taxonomy): Bacteria > Planctomycetota > Planctomycetia > Pirellulales > Thermoguttaceae > JBKQVT01. The sequence continues at coordinate 490,428 of CAWDRV010000001.1, forward strand.
CGGACGGCGACTGGTGGCGGAAGTCAAGATCGAGAAAGTCGTTGCACTGAACGAATGGCAGAAGGAATGGGCCACGGCACAGCCCAGTCCGGTGATCCAGTTTTTCGGCAAGCCGCAGTTTGAAGAGACGTTCAACAAGGGCACGTCGGAGCTGACGCTCAAGAGCCCTTGGGTCATCTACAAGATCGAGCTTGCCCCGGCTGGAAAGGGCATGATGGAACAATACCGGGAGTTCTCGGATTGGTACGCCCGGCTCAACGCGGTCCTGATTGCGCGATCGCGGCCGCCGTTCGCCCGGCTGATGGTCAACGAGGCCATCGCCAGCCATCGGGCGATTCCCCGAGAGATCGAACTGACCTTGGTGGCCGAGAAAGGGAAAACCGTCCACCGGACGGTCATTCGCAGCCAGCACGAACTGATCCAGCCGCTGGTCAAGGCCGACTTGGACCGGATCGATGCGGTCCAGCAGAACATCAAGGCATTCCAGGCGGTCAGTTTCGAGAAGTATTGTAAGAGGGATTAGGGGATTTAGGGATTTTCGGATTTTCGGATTTTCGGATTTTGGGGACCAGGGATTAGGGATTAGATAAGGATGAAAGAGTGGGGCCGAGTTCCCCCTGTCTTCCAATCCCCAAATCCCCAAATCCCTAAATCTCTAAATCCCTCACACGGGTGTCGCATGACCGAGCCAACCAAAGAGGAAGCAACCGGCGGGGCGGCACTCGAAGCGGCTCGTCGCGATAAGCTGCAAAAGATTCGCGAACTTGGGATCGACCCCTGGGGGCAGCGATTTGACGGCCATTGGCCCATCGGCCGGATTCGCGCCCGCGAGAACGAGATCGTCGTCGAGCCGGCCGCCGAGGGCGAGGCGTCCGGGTCGCCGCAGCAACACGGGCCGAAGGTCCGCGCCGCCGGGCGCATCGTGCTCCAGCGTCGAGCGGGCAAGCTGATTTTTCTGGACCTCCGCGATTGGACGGGCCGTGTCCAGTTGATGGTCGGCCAGCGCCAGGTCGGCCCGCGGAACTGGGACCTGGCCCAGTGTTTCGACCTGGGCGACCTGATCGGCTGCGACGGCGAGTTGGGCCGCACGAAGACCGGCGAGCTGACGATTTTCGTCAGCGACCTGCACTTCCTCGGCAAGTCGCTGGAGACGCCGCCGGCGAAGCACAAGGGGCTGACCGATCCCGAGTTGCGGCAGCGGATGCGTTATGTAGACTTGATGTACGGCGAAGGCGTGTGGGAGCGGTTTCTGCGGCGGACGAAGATCGTGCAATCGATCCGCGCCACGCTGGGCGGCGAGGGATTCGTCGAGGTGGAAGGGCCCACGTTGCACGCGATTGCCGGCGGGGCGGCCGCCCGGCCGTTCACGACGCACCACAACGCTCTGGACATCGATCTGGTTCTGCGGATCGCGTTGGAACTGCACCTGAAGCGGCTGCTGGTCGGCGGCGTCGAGCGGGTCTACGAATTGGGCCGCGTCTATCGCAACGAGGGAATCGACGCGCGGCACAACCCCGAATTCACCATGCTCGAGGTCTACCAGGCTTACGGCGACTATCGCTCGATGATGGACCTGACGGAGAAGCTGATACTGGACGCCATCCGGGCGACCGGGCAAGGGATGAAGCTCCCTTGGGGCGACGCCGAGATCGACTTCACGCCGCCCTTTGCGCGGCGGACCTACGACGAGTTGTTGACCGAGCACGCCGGCGTGGCGGCCGTCGATGCGGCCGGGCTGCGGGCCGCGGCAGAGAAAATCGGCTTGGAAACCGCCGGAAAACACCCCGACGTGGTCAAGAGCGAGCTGTTCGGGGCGACGGTCGAGCCACGGCTCGCCGGGCCGATCTTCGTGACCGACTACCCGGCCGGCATTTGCCCGTTGACCAAGCGGAAGGCCGCCGACCCGGCGATCGCCGAGCGATTCGAGCTCTACATCCAGGGCATGGAAGTGGCCAACGCCTACACGGAGCTGAACGATCCCGACCTGCAAGAGCAGCTCTTCACGCGGCAACTGGCGGGGCTGGCGGAAGAGGAATCGATGGCCCGGATGGACCGCGATTTTCTGCGGGCGTTGCGGCACGGGATGCCGCCGGCGGGCGGTTTGGGGATCGGCATCGACCGGCTGGTGATGTTGTTGACCAACTCGCAAACGATTCGTGAAGTGATTTTGTTCCCGCTGCTGCGTCCGGCGGAATGAAGGAGAAAAGACAAGTGGAAATCGCGCCCCCCGCACGCAGTGCGGGGGCTTTTGCAATCCCTAAATCCCCAAATCCCGAAATCCCCAAATCCCTCTCCTATGTATAAACTGCTTCTCTGCTGGCGGTATCTTTGCACGCGGTACATCGCGATGGCGTCGATCATCAGCGTCACGTTGGGCGTGGCGGTGATGATCGTGGTCAACAGCGTGATGTCCGGATTCGCGACGGAGTATCAGGGCCGCATTCACGGCATCCTTTCCGACGTGGTCATCGAATCGCGCACGCATGGAGGGCGTTCCCGACGCCGAGCGGCACGAGGAGCGGGTCCGCAAGGTCGTCGGCGATCAGATCGAGGGGATGACGGCCACGGTCGTGGTGCCGGCCATGCTCAGCTTTCGGCACGGCGACTCCTGGGTCACGCGCCAGGTGCAGTTGATCGGCATCGACGAGACCACGCAAAGCAGCGTGAGCGATTTCGGCAAGTACCTGCAACATCCGGAGAACCGCCGGGCAACCACTTCCGATCTTTTCAAACTCCGTGAGGGCGGCTACGACGTCCGCGACCATAACGGCGGGACCGATGCACCGGAACGCAAGCAGATGCGCATGACCGGCTGGCCGTATCGCCGCGCAATGGCGCCGTTCCAGTTCGAGCAGCGCGCAGCCCGAACAGACCCGATCACGCCCGCCGCAGGAGCGCCGGTCGATCCGTTCGCCGCGCATGAAAGGAAGGAGGGGCGTGTTTTCGACCCCGCCAAGGAACAACACACCGGCGTGATCTTGGGAATCGCCATGTCCAGTTACCGCGATTCCGACGGCGAAGACCATTTTCTGGTGTTGCCCGGCGACGATGTTCAAGCTGAGCATTCCCACCGCCGGCGCCCCGCCCAAAGTCGTCAGCGACAACTTCACCATCGTCGATTTCTACGAGAGCAAGATGAGCGAGTACGACGCCATCTTCGTCTTCGTGCCGATCCGCAAGCTGCAAGAGTTGCGGGGCATGATCGACCCGACCTCGGGGGTCGCGATGATCAACTCCATCGCCATCAAGCTCAAGCCGGGCGTCGACGGCAACGCCGTCCGCGACAAGCTCCGCGCCGCCTTCCGCCCGGATATGTACGCCGTCTCGACCTGGCGCGACAAGCAAGTTCGCGCTGCTGGCCGCCGTGCAAATGGAGACCGCCATCCTCAACGTGCTGCTGTTCCTGATCATCGCGGTGGCCGGCTTCGGCATCCTCGCCATCTTCTACATGATCGTGGTGGAGAAGACCCGCGACATCGGCATCCTCAAATCGCTCGGCGCCCCGGGCCGCGGCGTGATGGGAATCTTCCTCACCTACGGCCTGTCGCTGGGGTTGGTCGGCTCCGGGGTGGGCATGGTCCTGGGCCTGCTGTTCGTCCGCTACATCAACCAGATCGCCGATCTGCTGGGTTGGATCACCGGCCGGCCGCTGTTCAATCCCGAGATTTACTATTTCTACAAGATTCCCACCATCATTTCCCCGCGGACGATCGCCTGCATCGTGGCGGGGGCCTTGGCGATTGCCGTGCTGGCCAGCGTGCTGCCGGCGCGGCGTGCGGCCCGGCTGCATCCCGTGGAGGCCTTGCGTTATGAATAGCACCGAGACACGCACGGGCAAACGCCCCTTCTTCCGCCTTTCCCGCCAGACGGTCCCGGAGCCGGCCGGCTCGGCCGATTCGGCCGGCATCCGCCACGGTCCGCACATGGCGGCCATGGACCTGTACAAGAGCTACCGCAAGGGCCCGGTCGTCGTGCCCGTGCTTCGCGGCCTCAGCATGAGCGTCCAGGAGGGGGAATTCCTGGCGATCGTGGGCCAAAGCGGTTCGGGCAAGAGCACGTTGCTGCACGTGCTGGGCACGTTGGACGCCCCGGACCAGGGCCAAATCCACTTCGAGGGGCGGAGGATCGACAACCTGCCATCCTCCCGGCGCGACGCCCTGCGCAATCGCCAGTTCGGCATGATCTTCCAGTTCTATCACCTCCTGCCCGAGCTGACCACGCTGGAAAACGTCTTGGCCCCGCTGATGATCGCACATGGGACGTGGTCGTTCCTGCGCCGCCGGCGTGAATTTCGGGCCGCGGCCACGGAACTGCTGGAGACCGTCCGGCTGGGACATCGTCTGAAGCATCGGCCGCGCGAGCTTTCCGGGGGCGAGATGCAGCGGGCGGCCATCGCCCGGGCCCTGGTCGCCCGGCCCCGCCTGCTGCTGGCCGACGAACCCACCGGCAACCTCGACCAGGAGACCGGCAAGGAGATCATCAAAATCCTCCGCGACTTGAACCGGCAGCAGAACCTGACTATAGTGATGGTTACGCACGATCAGGCCATTGCCGCGCAGGCCGACCGGATCGTTCGCCTGGCCGCCGGAAGAATCCAAAACAAGGATGAAGGATGAAGGAGAAAGGATGAAGGAAGAAGGCGGAGGGCGGAAGGGGGAAGGCGGAAGGTGACCGGTTTACGGGTTGGTTCCTTCATCCTTCATCCTTTCTCCTTCATCCTTTCTCCTTGATTTCACCATGGGCTTAAAAGTTTACATCGACGGCAAGTTGTACGAGAAGGAAGACGCCAAGATCAGCGTCTACGACCACGGCCTGCTCTACGGAGACGGCGTCTTCGAGGGCATCCGCAGCTACGGCGGCAAGGTCTTCCGCCTCGGGGCCCACCTCGACCGGCTCTGGGAGTCGGCCAAGGCCATCTGGCTGACCATCCCCATCGGCAAGGAGCAATTGTCCGCGGCCATCGAAAAGACCTTGGCCGCCAACGGCATCCAGGACGGCTACATCCGCGTGGTCGTCACGCGCGGCTCGGGCACCCTGGGACTCGACCCCAACCGCTGCACCCATCCCCGGGTCATCATCATCACCGACCAGATCTCGCTCTATTCCGAAGAGCTGTATCGCAAGGGGCTGGAGATCGTCACCGCCAGCACGATTCGCAACCATCCGGCGACCGTGAGCCCGAGGATCAAGTCGCTGCAACTACTTGAACAACATCCTCGCCAAGATCGAGGGCCTCCAGGCCGGCTGCATCGAGGCCCTGATGCTCAACCACAAGGGCGAAGTGGCCGAGTGCACCGGCGACAATATCTTCCTGGTCCGCCAAGGCCGCCTGCTGACGCCGCCCGCCGACGCGGGCATTCTCGAAGGCATCACGCGCGGCGCCGTGATCGAGCTGGCCCGCGAGGCGGGAATCCCCGTCGCCGAAATCCCGTTGACCCGCCACAACGTCTACATCGCCGACGAGTGCTTCCTCACCGGCAGCGCGGCCGAAGTGGTGCCGGTGGTCAAGGTCGATAGCCGCACGATCGGCGACGGGACGCCGGGACCCGTGACCCGTGACCTGAGCAAGCGTTTCCACCAATTGACGCGCGGTTGAGCGGCGGCCTCCATGGATGCCCTGAAGCAACTCTATCACGGTTTCGTCGAGCCCTACTTGTTCCACCTGGACCAGAGGCTCGGCGAGATCATCGCCGCTTACGGCGCCTGGACCTACCTCATTCTCTTCCTGGTGATCTTCTGCGAGACGGGCCTGGTGGTCACGCCGTTCCTGCCCGGCGATTCGCTCTTGTTTGCCGCCGGGACGATGGCTGGGGCGGGACATCTACGGCTCGGCGTGTTGCTGGCCGTGCTGGCGTCCGCGGCGATCATCGGCGACAACGTCAACTATTGGATCGGCCGCTACATCGGGCCCCGGGCCTTCAGCGGCCATGTCCGCTTCTTGAAAAAGGAGCATCTCGATCGCACTCACCGCTTCTTCGAGAAGTACGGCGGCAAGACGATCATCCTCGCCCGCTTCGTACCCATCGTCCGCACCTTCGCCCCCTTTGTGGCCGGCGTGGGGACGATGAATTACGGCCGGTTCCTCCTTTACGACGTGCCCGGGGGCATCGCTTGGGTCAGTATCTTCGTTCTGGGGGGGTGGGGGCTCGGAAGCATCCCCTTGTTCCGGGACAACTTTATCGTGGTGGTCATGGCGATCATCGCGATTTCGGTGCTGCCGATGGTCGTGGAGTTGGTCCGGTCGCGGCTTTCTCGGGAGAAGGACTGAGAAGTGGGCCGCCACCGGGTGGAGGTGTTTACGCATCTTGCGCAGGTTCGTTATTTCACCGTTACGCTCGGGCCAAGAGGTTGTCACTACTCCTTCCGGATTTTTCCCCTTTTCTTGGCAAAGGGCCTGCTGCCAGATTGACGGGATGGTTACGAATGGCTAAAATGGGGGCGGCGTTGATTGTGGGTTATTGCCTCGAAAGCGAGCAAGTCAGCTAGTCTTCGTTCTTCTGGAAAACGACGCCACCGAGAGTAAGGAATTCGCAACGATGCAAATCCACCGGTCCGCGGTGGAGATCGTCGTCCAGACGCCGGCGAAGTTGAACCTGTTCTTCGAGGTGCTGGCCAGACGCGCCGACGGGTACCACGAGGTCGAAACCCTCATGTGCCCGGTCGATCTTTTTGACACCCTGTACTTCAAGGAGGAACCAAGCGGGAAGTTGGTGCTCGAGTGCCAATGGGCCACCATGATGGGCGGTCCCCGGGGCGCTGGGTTCGATTCTGTCCCCCGCGGCCCCGACAACCTCGTGATGCGGGCGGTCGAGTTGCTGCGCCGCGGCGCGGGTGTCCGTCGGGGAGCCAGGTTGCGGCTGGTCAAACGCATTCCCGCCGCGGCGGGCTTGGGAGGCGGATCCAGCGACGCCGCGGCCGCCCTGGTCGCCGCGAACTTGGGTTGGAGTCTGGGCCTGTCCCAGACCGAACTCAGCCAGGCCGCGGCCCAATTGGGAAGCGACGTGCCCTTCTTCCTCGGCGGCGGCGCGGCGATCTGCCGCGGCCGCGGCCAGCGCGTGGAGCCTGTCGGGGAACTGGGCCCGCTGGATTTCGTCGTGGTGCGCCCGCCGGCCGGCTTGGCCACGGCCGCCGTCTATGGCGTCTGTCGGCCAGCCGAGCAACCGCGGAGCGTGACGCCGCTGGTGCAGGCGCTCCGCAACGGAGACGCCCGTAGCGCGGGCCGGCTGCTGTGGAATCGTTTGCAGCCGGCCGCCGAACGGCTGTCGCCGTGGATCAAGCGGCTTCGGGAAACCTTTTTGAACCAGGACTTGTTGGGACATGGAATGAGTGGCAGTGGAACATCGTACTTTGGGCTCTGTCGTCACGCCCGCCACGCACGACGGCTGTCGCGACACTTACAAGCAACCGGAATCGGGACCGTCTTCGCCGTGCAGGCTTGCCGTTGAAGCGCCCGTCTGAGGACGTGTCCGAGGTTGTAAGGAGGCGGCTGTGGAAATCACCGAGGTTCGCGTCAAGCTCATGGAGGAACCGGGGGAACGGCTCCAGGCTTTCTGCTCGATCACCTTCGACGACGCCTTCGTGGTGCGGGACTTGAAAATCATCGAAGGCGCCACCGGGCCGTTCGTGGCCATGCCCAGCCGCAAGCTCACCGGGCATTGCCCCCAGTGCCGCTGCAAGAACCACCTGCAGCCGGCTACTGCAATCAGTGCGGCGCGCCTGCGCGAACAACGCACGCTGAAAGACGACGACGGGCGCGCCAAGCTCTATGCCGACATCGCCCACCCGATCCATTCCTCCTGCCGCGAAATGATCCAGCAGCGGGTCATCGAGGCGTTCCAGGAGGAAAAGGCGCGGGCGAAATTGCCCGGCTACGTCCCCAGCTACGAAGATTTCGACCAGGAAGACACGGCGGCGGCCTGGACGCCGGCGCCGGCAACGCCCCCACCGGCATCGCCCCCGCCTTCATCGCCGCGTCCGGCCGTCGAGTCCACGCAGATCCAGGCGGCGGAAAAACCCCGCGGACCGCATAAGGCCCCTACCGCCCCCGCCGCCCAACCCCACCAGGACAGCCAGGGTCGCGGCAACTTCGGAGCCGGAATCTTCGAATAGGATGCGTCCCGGAACATTTTTGCCGCCGAGCAAAGCCCAATACCGTTCCATTGGCATTTGGGGATGTTTTTCTGTCGCCGACGGCGACTTGCGGACGTCTTCCCGGGCTTTCTGGCTTTCTCGCCCCCTTGACTTATCCTACAAGGTAGGATAGTATAGTGAAGACGTTTGTCGAAACGACCGATTTTTCCAAGTGCCGGCCAAGGTTCCTGCCCGACGACGCCTATGCCAAACTTCAGAAGGAGCTTATCGCCAATCCCCAAAAAGGCGATGTCATGCCAGGTTGCGGCGGGCTGCGAAAGGTTCGCATCGCCGACCCGAAACGGCAGAAGGGCAAACGCGGCGGGGCAAGGGTGATCTACCTCCACATTCCCGAGGCCGAACAATTCTTGATGCTCGATATCTACGGCAAGGACGAGAAGGACGACCTGACCCCCGCCGAGAAGAAGGATCTCCGGGAGCTTGCCCGAGAATACAAGCGACGGATTGTCGAGGCTGCCGGAAAACCCAAGAAGGAACAAGATCCGTGACTACGACGTCGAAGCGGAAGCCGTTGGGCGAGCGGCTGAAGGCCGGTCTGATTGAGGCCGTGCAGTTTGCCAAGGGCGAGTTGACTTTACGGACCGTGCAGATTCCTGCCCCGCCCCCTAAGATTGCGGCTAGGGAAGTGACTTCTTTGCGCGCCAAGACCGGCATGTCACAGGCCGTGTTCGCGCGGGTGCTGAACGTCTCGACCAAGACCGTGCAAAGCTGGGAGCAGGGAGAACGAAAGCCTTCTCACGCGGCACTGCGGATGCTCCAGGTGTTCCGCGAACGCCCGGCGCTGGTGATCGAGATTGTGGGCATTCCGGTCAAAGCCGGCGCCCGAACCGCCCGTCGGGTCAACAGTCCAGCGTCGTCTCGGGGATTGAGTCGAGTGGGAGCATCACGTTCGTCGGCAGAAAACAGCCGCGCACGCGACGGTCGTCCATAGCCGAGAACTCCCGGCGCCGGTCGATAGCAACACACAACATAGTCGGTTCTCCCGTCCGCAGTTTTCTATGGGCAGAGAATTGCCACGTCGTGAATACCAATAATCGGACTGGTAAAGATGGACCGGTCCGTGCGAGACAGTCACTGAAAAAAAGGTGTCAGGGAAAAAAGTGTCGGGAACCTTCGTTTTGCATGATCGCCCGTTGAAGATGGTTCCTGACACTTCCGTTAGCCACAGCCGCTACGTCGTCGGATTCGACCTCGGCACGACCAACTCGGCCGTCTGCTTCGTCGATACGGCCGAGGAGCCTTGGCGGGTGCGGACCTTCGCCGTGCCGCAGCTTGTGGCCGCCGCGCAAGTCGAGGCCCGCGAAACGCTCCCCTCGTTCCATTATCAGCCGGCCCCGGACGAACTGCCGGCCGACGCCTTGCGGCTGCCCTGGGATGCGCCGCCGGCCGGAAGCCGCCGGGGGAAATCGGCCCGGTCGCACGACCGGCCGCCGCACGTCGTCGGAATTTTCGCCCGCGACCAGGGCGCCCTTGCGCCCGGCCGGTTGACAAGCTCGGCCAAGTCGTGGCTTTGCCATTCCGGCGTGGACCGGACGGCCGCGTTGCTTCCGTGGCACGGGGCCAGCGATGTCCAGCGGCTTTCGCCCGTGGAAGTCAGCGCCCGCTACTTGGCCCACGTGCGTGGCGCCTGGGACGCCCAATACCCTCGCCATCCGCTGGCCGAGCAGGATTTCGTGCTCACGTTGCCGGCCTCGTTCGACGAGGTCGCCCGCGAGTTGACCGTCAAGGCGGCGGCCCTGGCGGGCCTGCCGCGCGTGGTGCTGATCGAGGAGCCCCAGGCGGCCTTCTACGCCTGGATCTATGCCCATAGCGAGAATTGGGACCAGTGGGTCCGCCCGGGGCAGAAGATCCTGGTTTGCGACATTGGCGGCGGCACGTCCGACTTCACCTTGATCCACGTCCGCCGCGGCGAGGCCGGCAAGGTGCGGTTCCATCGCGTCGCCGTCGGCGACCACTTGATCCTCGGCGGCGACAACCTCGACCTGGCGCTGGCCCATCACTTGGAACAGCGATTGACGGGTGCCACTGCTGGCTTGTCCAGCAGTGGCGGCAAGCTGGAACCGCGACATTGGGCCATGCTCGTCCAAACGTGCCGCCGCCTGAAAGAAACGCTCCTTGACGCCGACGCCCCGGAACAATCGACCGTCCATCTCCCCTGGTCGGGTTCGCGGCTGATCGGCGGCGGGCGGCAGATCGAGGTCACCCGCCGGGAAGTGCACGACCTGCTGGTCGAGGGTTTCTTTCCGCGGGCGCCGTTGGACGCCAAGCCGGCCCGGCGGAGTTCCGGCTTTCAGGAGTTCGGCCTGCCGTTTGCCGCCGACCCGGCAGTGACGCGATACTTGGCGGCCTTTCTTTCGGCCCATCGGCATGTGGCAGTCGCCGGCGACGCCGACGTTGGCCTGGACACGTCCGAGCCGCACGATCCGGCCCGGCCCGATGTCGTGCTGCTCAACGGGGGGCTGTTTTTTGCCCCCGCCTTGCGGCAGCGGTTGTTGGACGTGTTGCAAGGCTGGTTTGCCGGCCCGTCGGGCGATTGGCGGCCGGTGGTGCTGGACAACGATCGCTTGGACCTGGCCGTCGCCCGCGGCGCCGCTTACTACGGCATGGTCCGCCGCGGTCGGGGCGTTCGGATTGCCGCCGGACTCGCCCGCAGCTATTACATCGGCATTGAGGATAAAGCGGAAGGCGATAGGGAGCCGGAGGCGTTAGCCTCCGGATCGGAGGGCGGCGCCGTCTGTCTGGCGCCGGCGGGCGTCGAGCCGGGACACGACATCGACCTGGCCCAGCGGCGATTCGACCTGTTGATTTCCGAGCCGGCCGAATTCCCGCTCTACTTTTCGAGCACGCGGCTGACCGACGCGGCGGGCGACCTGGTCCCGCTGGACCGCGAGCAACTCACGCCGCTGCCGCCGATCCGGACCGTGCTTCGGGCGCGAAAGAAGGGCGAGGCGGAAACGGTTTCCGTTCAGCTTCACGCCCGGCTCACGGAGATCGGCACGTTGGACCTCTGGTGCAGCGAGCTGGACGGCCCGCGAAGCTGGCGGCTGCAATTCAACGTCCGCTCGGCGACGCAAACCGACGTGGCGGCCCACCAGCCGGCGGCCGAGCGCGAAGGGTTCGTCGATGAGGCCATCTGGGAAAAATGCCAGGCGTTGATCCTGGCCACCTTCGGTCCCGATGATGGCGGCGCCGGCGACAAGCCGGAAGGGCTGGCCAAGCGGCTGGCCGCCGCGACCGGCAGCAATCGCAACGCCTGGCCCACGTCGCTGTGCCGGCGGATTTGGGAATCGCTGGTCCAATGCGAGGCCGGGCGTCGCCGCAGCCAGGTGCATGAGGCCCGATGGCTCAATCTGCTCGGCTTCGCCCTGCGGCCCGGCTATGGGCTGGCGGTCGATGATTGGCGCGTGGCCGAGACGTGGCGGATCGTGCAAGGCAAACTGGCGCATCCGGAGACCGCGTGCCGCATGGAGGGCTGGATCCTCTGGCGTCGGGTCGGCGGCGGGCTGCTGGCCGGGCAGCAACAGGCCATCGCGGAGCCGATCCTGGGACCGGTCCGCGATCTGCACCGCCTGCTGATGACCGGCAAGGGCCGCGGCGGCGATTTCGCGTTCCCTTCCCACGAAACGGCGGAGATCTGGCGGCTGTTGGGCTCCCTGGAACTCTTGCCGCCGGAGTTGAAGACCGAGTTGGGCGGAATCCTCGTGGACCTGCTGCCCAAGCGGAAAATGGAGCCGGTGCGGGCGGCGATGGTCTGGGCCCTCGGCCGGCTCGGGCACGCGCGCCGTTGTACGGCCCGCTGAACGCCGTCGTGCCGTCCGACGCGGCCGCCAAGTGGCTCGACGCCCTGTTGGATCGCTCGTCGGGCGATCCCAGCAGCACGTTGGCGGTGATGCAGCTTGCCCGGCGGACCGAGGACCGCTACCGCGACGTGCCGGAGAAGCTCCGCGCGTCGGCCGCCCGATGGATGGAGCGGCAGGACGCCCCGGCCCATTTCATCGAACTGGTCGAGCGAGGCGGCCTCTTGGACAGCGAGGAGCAGGGGCTTGTCTTCGGCGAGTCGCTGCCGAAGGGATTGCGATTGGGGTAATTTGCCTCTGTCGCGGAAGCACAGGTAGGGTGGGTCGAGCGAAGCGAGCCCCACCAGCACATGGCCGAGAAATGTGGTGGGGCTCGCTGCGCTCGACCCACCCTACCGTCTTGACGCTCGGCCGCTGGTCCGCTGTTATATCACCCGCCTCTCTTGGTGTTCGACTTTTTACGTCGAGTGGCCGCGTTGCAACACCTTTCAATATAGTCATTTGCATCATCGCTTCTTCGCGCAACTTCATACAACTTCCTGGGGGGCGTTCGAGATAAGCTTTGCGCGAGAAACCGGGACAGGTCCGGTATTGGAAGAATAGATAATATGTTAAACAACCCAATCATCCAATACCGGACCTGTCCCGGTTTTCTCCCTCCCTGCCTTCCGCCGCACGCGCTCTTGGGCCGTCGTTATAGCGGACGCGGTGGCCCAATTTCAAGCCGAGGAAATGGGGCCGGGGCGGAGGGCGTCCAGGGTATGGCATGGGGGCCTACGAAGGGGTAGAATGCGGCGAAGGGGAGTAAAGACGTCGGGGGCGCAAAGCGGCTCTTGATTGTCCCATCCTGAGCGGAAGAAACTCCTGACCCCTTTCGACCCCCCGATTGGGTGTGGAGAGTCTCGGCAAAAGCAGGTACAATGGGTTGTTGAGGAGGAAGGTCGCCATGACCGTGTCGTTCCAGTTGCCCAGCACGATTGAAGAACAGCTTCGCAGGGAGCTTGTAGACTTGGACCAAGTTGCCAAGGAAGCGGCATTGGTTGAACTTTATCGTCAAGGGAATCTCACCCACCACGAGTTGGCCACCGCACTTGGGCTGGACCGTTTTGGAACGGAAGCCCTGCTCAGGCGTCACCGTGTCACCGACGACTGTGTGACCCTGGAAGAACTGGATCAGCAATTGACAACGCTTCGCAAGCTCACCGGCGTATGATCGTCGTCTCCGATACATCGCCGCTGAATTACCTGGTGCTTGTTGAGGCAGACCGATTCCTGCCCGACCTCTTCGGCCAAGTCGCGGCTCCGCCTGCTGTCTTGACGGAGATGCAGCACTCCCGAACGCCGGCCAAAGTCAAGGCGTGGGCAGCGAATCCACCTGCCTGGCTACAGATTCTCACCCCGGCGGCTTTTGTCCCTTTCGCCCGGCTTGGTCCCGGCGAGTCTGAAGCCATTGCCCTGGCCCGGCAGCTCAACGCCGACGTTCTACTCATGGATGAGCGAGACGGCATTGCGGTTGCCAAGCAACTCGGCCTGAGCGTTGCTGGCACGCTTGGCGTGCTTGAGTTGGCCGCTGAAAAAGGATGGCTGTCGTTGCCCGCCGCAATTGCCGCGCTTCGCCGCACGACGTTTCGCGCTCCCGAAAGGCTGATTGCTGAGATGCTGCGCCGCGACCAATTGCGAAATCCCCGAACCATTCCCGCGGATGAGGATACTGCGTGAGCTAGTGCGACTTACAGATAGTTTCTGCCGGTCAACATTGCTTGCGAAACCGCAAGCCAGTAGCGAGGCTTCCGGCAGGAACATGTTGGAAGACGTACTAGTGTCGTGAATCGCGCAATTGGGGATTGATGGGGTGCCACGACTACGCAAAAGCGTGGCGCCTGTGTCAGCCGTGCGGAGCGCCATGGACTGCGACGTTTTCCGGAACGTCGCACGGCTGGCACACCCGTGGCACAGGGTGAGTAGTCCAGGATAGCGGACGCGGTGGCTCAATTTCAAGCCGAGGAAATGGGGCAGGGCGGGGGGCGTCCAGGGTATGGCATGGGGGCCAACGAAGGGGTAGAATGCGGCGAATGGGAGTAAAGAGCGGAAAAGTCCCCCGACCGCTATTAGCGTGTCGCCACGAAAAAGAAAAGGCCTGAATTCGGTAATGTGTCCCCGGAACCCGCGGAACCCGGATCTTTGACAAGGCCGTTTTCGCCTTGAGGATACCGATGAGGCGGACGATGAGACGAGCACTGGCATCCGTTATCCTCGGACTCGCAGTTACGGCGCTCGGCCTCTTCGTGGCATATGCGTCCGATGGCAGCGCGGTTGGGCGCATATTCTATTGGCAGGGCTACTGTATGGAGGACTTGGTGCCGGCACCTAATCTGGGAACTCCCGAGCACCCGCTCTATGAGGGCACACCGATCCACATATTCGCTTTCTTCATGGGAATCCCTGTTGGAATTCTTCTTTACTCACTTCTAGCGTTCGCGGTCCTGACATTTATCGATATCAAGAACATGAAAAGCGGTCATCACCGATGACGGCTTATGCAGTTTGCCGCAATCAGCGGTGTCCCCTTTTCCCGTCTTCTTTTGGTTCCTAATTATTAGCCGAATACTTACATGGACCAGCCAGGCATGAACCACTCGAACCGAATCGTTCTTTTTGCGCTACTACTCGTTTGCGGCCTGTGTCTGTTGGGCTGCAGCCGCCAGCCCGCGGCGCCGCCGGCCCAGCCGGCCGCGTCTCCAGCCGCTGCACCTGAAGACGCTCGCCATGCTTCCAGCGACGAACCGCCTGATTGGTTCCTCACCAAATCGGATTCGACGTTCCCTCAGTCCACCTTTCAAAATATCGCAATTCGAAATTCAGCCGCCAGCAAACTTCCGTTTCATCAAATACGTGGCTGAAGCGAAAGCGTATTACTGGGCCGGCCCTGTTCGAAAGGACGAAACGTACGCCCAATTGTTTGTTATAATCACTGAGTTGCCAGCCCCCGAGGCGAACGATTCGCTCACGAACTTACTGAAGACCGTTATAGATCAAATCAAACAACGCCGACAAAGCTGGTCAGAGACACCAGCCGAATACGGGAAGATCAATGGGCTTCTGTTCGTACGTTGCTCTTGGAGCGGCGTTGCGACGAGCGCCGCACGTAAAGGTCTCTCGGGTCGTATGATGCATGGCGTAGTGTACTTGACTGTTCACGATAACCAAGCAGTTCAGATCATGTGTCAGGACGTTGCTCCCGATCATGCCGAGTCGCTCAAACAGGGCGAGTCCGCCGCGGGGACGTTCCGCGCGGTGCCATCGCAAACTACATCACCCTAACCCACGCTGACGCGCCGCGGCCAGGCGTGGACCGGCAAATCCCCGTGGCTTCCCACCCCTCCGTTGCCCGATTTCGCAATGCCGCTACAATTGAAGAGCTATTTATGAGACTTCCCCTCTCCCTTTGGGAGATCGCATGGGTGGGCTTGCCCTTGGCCACGCGCCCTAACCCTGGCCCTCTCCCGGAGGGAGAGGGGACCGCCGATACTCTCCCTGCTAGGGAATCCATCCGATGTCGCAAGCGGGCAACGGTCATAAACCTGCCAACGGCGTCCTCCCCGCACTGGCCCGGGACGACGATCCGCGGGAAACCGCCGAGTGGCTCCAGTCGCTCGATTACGTTTGCCAGGCGGAGGGACGCCAGCGGGCACAGTTCCTCCTGGAACGGCTCAAGGAACGGGCGTTTCGACGCGGCGTGCCCTTCGTCTCCAGCGCCACCACGCCCTACGTCAACACCATCCCGGCCGATCAGCAGCCCGAGTATCCCGGCGACCGCGAGTTGGAACGGAAAATCAAGAGCATCATCCGCTGGAACGCGATGGCGATGGTGGTGCGGGCGAACAAGCAGAGTCCGGGCATCGGCGGGCATATCTCGACCTATGCCTCGGCCGCCACGCTCTATGAAGTCGCCTTCAACCACTTCTTTCACGGCAAGCAAGGCGCGCACGCCCCCGACCAGGTGTATTTTCAGGGTCACGCGGCGCCGGGCATCTACGCCCGGGCGTACCTGTTGGGCCGCATCAGCCAACAGCAGTTGAAGAACTTCCGCCGCGAGCTGGCCCCCGGCGGCGGGCTGAGCTCGTATCCGCACCCGTGGCTCATGCCCGACTTCTGGGAATTCCCCACGGTCTCGATGGGCCTGGCCCCGATCATGGCGATTTACCAGGCGTGGTTCAACCATTACCTGGTCGATCGGGGCATTCGTCCGGACGCCCAGGCGTCGCGGGTTTGGGCCTTCCTGGGCGACGGCGAATGCGACGAGCCCGAGGCCCTGGGCGCCATCACGCTGGCCGGCCGCGAGCAGTTGGACAATTTGATCTTCGTCGTCAACTGCAACCTCCAGCGGTTGGACGGCCCGGTCCGCGGCAACGGCAAGATCGTCCAGGAATTGGAAGGGGCGTTCCGCGGCGCCGGCTGGAACGTCCTGAAGGTCCTCTGGGGCTCGAATTGGGACCCGCTGCTGGAACGCGACGCCGAGGGCCTGCTGGTCCGCCGCATGGGCGAGGTGGTCAACGGCGAGTATCAGAAATACACGGTCATGCCCGGCTCGTACATCCGCGAGCATTTCTTCGGCGTCGATCCGCGATTGAAGGCGATGGTGGCCAACCTGAGCGACGAACAACTGAGCAAGCTGCAGCGTGGCGGCCACGATCCGATCAAGGTCTATGCGGCCTACCAGTCGGCCGTCGAGCATCGGGGCTCGCCCACGGTCATCCTGGCCAAGACCATCAAGGGCTACGGGCTGGGCGAGGCGGGCGAAGGTCGCAACATCACCCATCAACAGAAGAAACTCAACGAAGAGGAGTTGGTGCGGTTCCGCAGCCGGTTTCAGATTCCGATTTCCGACAAGCAGGCGGCGCAGGCCGACTTCTACAAGCCGCCGGCCGACAGCCCGGAAATGCGATACCTGGAGGAGCGGCGGCGAGTGCTGGGCGGTTTCGTGCCCGGCCGACGGGCGCCGACGAGGAAGCTGAAGCCGCCGAAGTGGGAGGATTTTGCCGAGTTTTTCGCCGGCAGCGAGGGGCGCGAGGTCTCCAGCACGATGGCCTTCGTGCGGCTGCTGGTCCGGTTGATGCGCGACAAGAACATCGGCCGCTACGTGGTGCCCATCGTGCCCGACGAGGCCCGAACGTTCGGCATGGAGGCCCTCTTCCGCCAGTTCGGCATCTATTCGCACGTGGGCCAACTGTACGAGCCGGTCGATTCGGACACGATCCTCTATTACCGCGAGGCGACCGACGGGCAGATTTTGGAAGAGGGGATCAGCGAGGCCGGCTCGATGTCGTCCTACATTGCGGCGGGCACGTCGTATTCCAGCCACGGCATCAGCATGATCCCGTTTTTCATTTATTATTCGATGTTCGGTTTCCAGCGGATCGGCGACCTGATTTGGGCCGCCGGCGACATGCGATGCCGCGGATTCCTGCTGGGCGGCACCGCCGGCCGCACCACCCTGGCCGGCGAGGGTCTCCAGCACCAGGACGGCAACAGCCACCTCTATGCGATGGCCTATCCCAACCTGCTGGCCTACGATCCGGCGTATGCCTACGAGATGGCGGCCATCATCCTGGACGGCATTCGCCGCATGTTCTACGAGGAAGAGGACGTCTTCTATTACCTCACGCTGATGAACGAGAACTACGAGATGCCGGTCTTGCCCATCGGTTCGACCGAGGGAATCTGCCGCGGCATGTATCGGCTCTGCGAGCGGGACCTGGGACCGAAGAGGGCTCGCGTGCGGCTGCTGGGCAGCGGCGCGATCCTGCGCGAATCGCTGCGGGCCCAGGAAATTCTCGACGCGAAGTTCGGCGTCTCCAGCAGCGTCTATAGCGTGACCAGCTACAAGGCCCTCTACCAGGACGCGCGGGAGTGCGAGCGATGGAACCGGCTGCACCCCGGCGCGGACCCGCGACAGCCCTATGTCTGCAAGGTGATGGACGCCGACTCGGGCCCGATCGTGGCGGCGTTGGATTACGTCGGCGCGGTGGCGCTGTCGGTTGCGCCGTGGATGGGGCCGGACTATGCGGTGCTGGGCGCGGACGGTTTCGGCCGCAGCGAGGCCCGGAAGGAACTGCGGCGGTTCTTCGAGGTCGACGCCGAGAACATCGCGCTGGCCGCCCTCGATCAACTGGCCCGAAAAAACCAGTTTCCAAAGAACAAACTGCCCGCGGCCATCAAGACGCTGGGGCTGGACGCGGAGAAACCCAACCCCGTCACAGCCGGTTGAGGCATTCTCCGAACGCAGGTATACTATGGATAAGCTGAACCTTGATGATTTAGGAGAAACGCCATGAGCAGCAGTCTCTCTCCGGAAAATGAGCGATTCCTTGAACACGCTGTTTCTGTCGGCATGTACCACGATCGCGGCGAGGCCCTCGACAGGGCGGTCGAACTCCTGAGGCGTCGGGAACAATTGATCCACGATGTCAATCATGGCATCGAACAGCTCCAGCGCGGCGAAGGCGTGGTGCTGGACATCGAACAGATCAAGACAGCCGTGCGCGGGGGACTGGAAACGCCCTAGAAATTGGAAGTATCGATGGGTCGGCTCGAAATGTCCCCTGACGCGCGTCGCGATCTGGTCGAAATCGGCCAGTACATCGCTCGACAGAGCGGCAGTTGGCGGCGCGCCGATTCCTTCCTGGATTTGGTCTACCAGACGTGCGAGGTGCTCGCGGCGCAACCGGAAATGGGAGAACTTCGCGTCGAATTCGCCACGGGGCAGTTCCGCAGTTTCTCCGTCGGCAATTACGTCATCTACTTTTGTCCTGCCCCTGACGGAATTCTCATTGCCAGAGTTCTCCACGGAGCCCGTGACCATGGCGCGTTGCTTTGATCCGGGGATGCTCTCCTTTGCCAATGTAATTGGAATGCCCAGGCCAACACGATTCCGGTCTGAATGAACATGATTACAGAATTCAAGCTTCCCGAGCTTGGCGAAAACGTCGCCAGCGGCGACGTCGTCAACGTCCTCGTCCACGAGGGCGACCAGATCGTGGCCAACCAGGGCGTCGTCGAACTGGAAACGGAAAAGGCGGTCGTCGAAATCCCCTGTCCCCACGCCGGCAAGATCGTCAAGCTCCTGGTCAAGAAGGGCGACACGATCAAGGTGGGGCAAGCGTTGCTGACGCTGGAAATCGAGGCCGCAGCGGCTCCGGGTGCCACTGCTGGCTTGTCCAGCAGTGCTTCCCCTGCTGCCGGCTTGCCCAGTGGTGTTTCCGGCACTGCTGGAGAAGCCGGGCACCAACCGAAGGTTGGTCGTGGCACCCCGCGGGAGACGGTGCCGGCCGGGCCGGCCGTGCGGCGGCTGGCCCGCGAACTGGGCGTCGATCTGGCGGGAGTTCGCGGCAGCGGACCGCGCGGACGCATCACGGCAGAGGACGTTCAGGCGGCGGCTTCCGCCGTTGCGCCGCCCGCGGCTTCGCCGCCGCCCGGCGAGCCGGGTCAAGACGCTTGGGGTCCGGTCCGCCGCGAGCGGATGTCGCGCATCCGCCGCACGATCGCCGAGCAGATGGCCCGCTCGGCCAGCACCATCCCGCACGTCACCAACTTCGACGACGCCGACGTCACCGACTTGGAAGCCCTGCGGGCGGGCGTGCCGGCCGGTTCCTTGGGCGACGCCGTCCGGCTCACGCTCATGCCCTTTGTGATGAGGGCCGTCGCCTTGTCGCTGCGCGGGCATCCGACGCTCAACGCCAGCCTCGATGAGGAAACCCAGGAGGTCGTCTACAAGCAATACGTGAACCTGGGCGTGGCCGTCGATACGCCGCGCGGCCTGGTCGTGCCCGTCGTGCGCGACGCCGATCGGCTGACCATCGTCCAACTGGCCCAAGCGCTGACGGCGTTGGCCCAGCGGGCCCGCGCGGCGCAGTTCGCACCCGACGAGTTCCGCGGCGGCACGTTTACCGTCAGCAATCTCGGCGCGATCGGCGGCGCCTATAGCACCCCCATCATCAATCATCCGGAAGCGGCGGTCCTGTTGGTGGGCCGGGCGCGAAGGATGCCCGTGGTCCGCGGCGAAAAGGCCGACCGGATCGATGTCCGCCTGATGCTGCCGTTGAGCCTTTCCTACGATCATCGCCTCGTCGACGGCGCCGCGGCCGGCCGGTTCCTCAACGAAGTGATCGGTTACCTCCAATCGCCGGCAAGACTGTTGCTGTAAGAAGGAGAAGGGATTGGGGATTAGGGATTGGGGATTAGCGAACTGGCGGGCTTCCTCCTTCATCCTTCATCCTTTATCCTTTATCCTTGTCCCAATCCCCAATCCCCAATCCCTTGAACTATGGACACACAACTTGTTGTGATCGGCGGCGGACCGGGCGGTTATGCCGCTGCGTTCCGGGCCGCCGATCTGGGTCTGCAAGTCACCCTGGTCGATCTGGAACCGCGTCTGGGCGGCGTCTGTTTGTTGCGCGGCTGCATCCCGTCGAAGGCCCTGCTGCACGTGGCCAAGGTCATGGCCGAGGCCAAACACCTGGATGCCTGGGGCGTCGCCTTTCCGCCGCCGACCGTCAACCTCGACGCCCTGCGCACCGCGAAGGAAAAGGTCATCGCCACGCTCTCCGGCGGGCTGAAGCAAATCAGCGGCAAACGCAACGTGCAAGTCGTCCGCGCGAGGGCGTCGTTTGAAGACCCGCAAACGCTGCGTTTGGAGGCCGTCGACGGTCCACCGCCGACCGACGACCGCATCCGTTTCCAGCATTGCATCTTGGCCGCCGGTTCCCGGCCGGTGCGGATTCCGGCCTTCGACCTGGCCTCGCCGCGGGTGATGGATTCGACCGCCGCCCTGGAATTGCCCGACGTGCCCGAGTCGCTGCTGGTCGTCGGCGGCGGCTACATCGGCCTGGAAATGGGCGCCGTCTACGCCGCCTTGGGCAGCCGCGTGTCGGTCGTCGAACTGACCGACGGACTCCTGCCGGGCGCCGACCACGACCTGGTCCGGCCCCTGCACAAACGACTGGAGCAGCAGTTCGCCGCCATCCACCTCAACGCCAAGCTCCTCGGCCTGGTCGACAAGGGGGACTCGATCGAAGCGACCTTCGAGGCGGGTGGAAAGACCGAGGTCGGCCGGTTCGGCCGCGTCCTGTTGTCGGTCGGACGCCGCCCCAATACCGACCATCTCGGCCTGGAAAACACCAAGGTCGAACTGGATCCCCAGGGATTCATCGCCGTCGATCCGCAACGGCGCACGGCCGATCCGCACATCCTGGCCATCGGCGACGTGACGGGCCAGCCGATGTTGGCCCACAAGGCCAGCCGCGAGGGCAAAGTGGCGGCCGAGACACTGGCCGGCCAAACGTCCGCCTTCCAACCGCAGGCCATTCCGGGGGTCGTCTTCACCGATCCGGAAATCGCTTGGGCCGGGCTGACCGAGACCGAAGCCCGGCAACAGAATCGCCCCATCGAAGTCGCCCAATTCCCTTGGGCCGCCAGCGGACGTGCCCAGTCGATCGGACGCACCGAAGGGCTGACCAAGTGGATCGTCGAACCGGAAAGCGGCCGCCTGCTCGGCTGCGGCATCGTCGGCGCCGGGGCGGGCGACTTGATCTCCGAGGCCGTGCTCGCCATCGAAATGGGCGCCTCGGCCAGCGATCTGGCCGAAACGATCCATCCGCACCCCACGCTCGGGGAAACGCTTGCCGGCGCGGCGGAAATCTATTTGGGCACCGCCACCGACCTCTACCGCCCTAAACGCCGGTAGGGGGTGGCTCGCCTAAAGACGAGGAAAAGCGAGCCGCGGGTTCATTCTCGCGGTTTTCAAGCATCGGACCCCCCTCTCGGAGGGGACGGGGCCCTTGGACAAATCGCTCCGTGAGTGATCTTCCGCCTGGCTCCGAAGATTCCCCAGGGAATGGGCAAAGTGCGTGGCAAACTTTGCCGATTATTTCGACAACGCCCTTTGGAGCGACTTTGACGGCCATGCGCAAGGGTTTTTGTCTTGCCTAGCTTCCCGAAACCAATTCCCCATCGTAAGTTGCCTCAACCCCCACACGCGACGCCATCACCATGACCACCGGTTGCCCATTGCCACGGCTGTCGCGACTGCGGGCGGACTTGGCCTGCCTGCAGACCGGCCACGGCGTCCACCTCGTCGCCGGCCTCCTCCTCGCCGCGGCGGGCGCCCTGGTCGTCGCCGGCGTGGCGGGCTGCCACCCGGTCAACGTCCGCGACGACCTGCTCAATCAACCCCTGCCCCCGGCCATGATGCCCCCGAAGGAGCTTGCCAAGGTTTCGCTGCCCACCTATCGCATCGAGCCGCCCGACGTGTTGGCCCTCGAGATGCTCAGGCTGGTTCCGTTGCCTCCTTATCGGGCGGACGTTTACGACACGTTGCAGATTCACGTCAGCAACGCCTTGGACAACCAGCCCATCGACAACTATTACATGGTCCAGGCCGAGGGGGTGGTGGACCTGGGTCCGGCCTACGGCAGCGTCCGCGTGGTGGGCATGACGTTGGACGAGATGAGGAAGGCGATCGAGGCGAAGCTCGGCCAGACCATCCGCGAGCCGGAGGTTTCGGTGCAACTGGCCAAGGTGTACGCGGTCCAGCAGTTGTCGGGCCAATACCTGGTCGGTCCCGACGGCAACATCAACTTGCGAAAGTACGGCCTGGTGCACGTGTCGGGCCTGACGGTGACGGAGGCCCGGCTGGCGATCCAGAGGCACCTGAGCCAGTTCGTCGATTCGCCCGAGTTGTCGGTGGACGTGACGGCCTACAACAGCAAGGTGTACTACGTGATCACGCAAGGGGCTGGGCTGGGGGACAGCTTGCGGCGGCTTCCCATCACCGGCAACGAGACGGTGCTGGACGCGATCAGCCAGGTGAACGGCCTGTCGCAGATGTCGAGCACGAAGATGTGGATTGCCCGTCCGTCGCCCGGCAATTATGCGTGCCAGCAGATCATGCCGGTGGACTGGATGGCGGTCACGCAGAGCGGTTCGACGGCGACGAACTACCAGATATTGCCGGGCGACCGGGTGTACATTGCGCAGGACGAGATGGTCACGTTGAACAACATGGTTTCGAAGGTGATTTCGCCTTTCGAGCGGGTGATGGGATTTTTGGGGTTAAGCGGTTCGACGGTGCGCAACCTGGCGACGCAAGGCCGCGCCTACAACCACCCGACCAGCAACCCCAGTTTTTAGCGTAGGCGGAAAAGCAAGAAGGGAAGATGTCATGGGCAAGTACCTGCCATCGGGCTTGAAGATCACGTTATGCGTCTGCCTGGGCGTGCTGATGTCTTGCGGCATCGTCGTCTTCGCGGACACGCTCTCCCAGACTCCCTGGATGAAGAGTCCCTGTCCCTGCGGGAAGTGCTGCGTTCCCAACGCAAGAAACTTTGGCTATTGGGAAACGCAGTGGCGGACGTGGCCGGGCGACCAACGGCCCGAAAAGGGCTTTCCCTCGGCGATCGGCGCCGAAGTGATTGCAACGCCTCCGGGCCAGGTGCAGACGCCGTTGCCGAAGGCCACGGTGCTGCCGCCCAAGTCGGAGGCGCCTGCCCCCGGTCCGGAATCGCCGCCCGCGCCAGGACAGCAGGAAGGGATGCAGCTTCCGGGCGGGGGGACACCGTTGCCGGGCGAAGGGACGCCGCCGCCGGGCGAGGGGACGCGTCAGCCGAGTGAAGGGACGCAATTGCCGGGTCTGGAAATCCCCGCGGAAGGACCGGCTCTCAAGAAGTCGGAGAAGCCGGGTAAATCGGCCGAACCGGCGCCGCCTGCACCGGAAAAAGGGGCCCTGGAAGGGAGTCTTCCGGGGCTGCAACCTGAATCGCCGGTTCCGCCTGCCGCGAAGGAAAGCCCCTTGGCTCCTTTGCCACCGGGCGGCAACGACCAGGGGGTTCCCCCGGGACCGGCTCGGCCGGCGCCGAAGAAGGAGAACGGCGGTCCGACGTTGAAACCCGAAAGCCCAGCCGTTCCCAAGGCCCCGCTTCCGAGCGATTCCGGCATGTTGCCGCATCAGGAATCGCAAGTGGTGCAAATCAGTGCTTTGGAGCCGATGGCGGGAAGCCGGCCCACCATGCCCACCCGGGCCGACGGGACCGCGCCCCGGCCGATGCCGCCCAATGCCGACAAGGACTCGCGGACGGCCGCGCCCGGAGTCACCGACGTGGTCATGGACACTCCGGTCGCGGTGGCCGGCTATTGTCCGGTGGAATTGAGCGAGGGTGAACAGTGGGTGCGGGGCGATCCGCGTTGGTCGGTCGTGTACGCGGGCCGTACGTTCCTGCTTTCCGGACCGGAGCAACAGCGGCGGTTCTTGGCGGCTGCCGACCGCTACGCGCCGGCCTTTGCCGGAGACGACGCCGTCATGTCGGTGGACCAGAATGCGCACGTTGCGGGGAAACCGGAGTTCACCGTCTTCTGTGGCGGCAAGGCGTACATGTTTTCCAGTGCCGAGACCTTGGCGCGATTCCAGCAGGACCCCCACCGGTACATGGTCACCGGGCGATAGGTTCGATCGCGTGGGTTCAGGCAAAGGCGCAAAGGGCTAGAACGCATCCCAGGTAACCGTAGCGTTCAATTTTGAATCCAAGTTCACGAAACACGGGCAAGATGCCCGTGGCACCCAAGTTTACCCGCTCCATAGAAGCGGGATGCGCATCTTGACCGCCAGGACCCTCTCTCCCACAAGGGGAGAAACGGTTGGGCGCCGGCGTTCTACTTTGTCGTTACAAGGGCTGATCGGTCGGTTGCAGGCGGACCGTCGGCTCGCCGATGAGCGTCAGATACACGACGGCCATCATCAATTGGAACCAGGGCAATGCTGCGAGAGCACCAATGCCGCACGTGCACAACGTCACGATCCATACCAAGACGGTAGCCACCAACCCAATCACGAACAAAGTCACCTTATTGCCCACCATCAGCTTTCTCGACACGCCGAAGGAGTCGAACACGGGGACCTGGCGATCCAGGACCAGGTATTGGACCTGGGAGAACATCAGGGCGACGATAACCCCGGGAACGATGCAGCAGATCGTCCCGGCGGCCACGGCCAGCCCGACAAGAATGCTGGCACCGAGGAACGGCAGGAACAGCGGCCCGCCCGAAAACAATTCGCCCACGCTGAAATCTTGTCCCCGGGCAATTTTGAGGAAGATTCGCATCAGGCCCATCTGAAGATAGATCTGAACGATGGAGGTCACGATGACGCCCAGCACGTTGACCAAGACGCCGACCGCCTCGCTGCCGGTGATCGCCGTGGCGATCATCATGAAGATAAAGAACCCGACCCTGAAGCCGATAAGAACCAACACGAAGACCAGCACCACGAGCACGCACATGCCGAGCTGGCTCTTAAAGATCGTCCAAGTGCGGCTGAAAATGTCGCCGAAGTCCAGCGTGCCCGGCTGGATATCGAAAGGATTGCCCTCCGCCGGGCTGGGGGCAGCCATCGTGGACGTTTGCGGAGACTGAAAAGGATTCACCGGCTCGCGCGGGGCGGAGGGAGGCATCGGCGGCGGAGCGTCGCCGGGACTGCTGGCCGGGGCCGCGGGAATCGTCACCACGGTCCCGCATTGCGGACACTTCGCCCGCTTTCCTGCCGTATCATCGCCGGTCCGCAACCGCCGCCCGCAACTGGTACAGTGAAATTCAATCGGCATGGGATTCTCCCCAATGTTTCGCTCAGCTTATCACAAACGACAAGTTCAAGGCAAGGAGAAAATTCTCGAATTTCGGCGTTTATCCCGGCGGCGTCAACAGCAGGAGCGGATAGACCGGCACATTGCGGAGCACGAAGAAGAGGACGACCGCCACGCCCAGGACGACGAGCGGCCAACGTCGGCGGCTTGGATCGCCCCAGAGCGGCCGGCCGCGGCGGCGGCGCCGCCACTGCGACAGGCCCGTATAAGCGCCCAGCGGCAACACCGACACCCAAAGGGCGTTGCAGCGAAGGGCCGCCAACAGTCGTCCGTGCAGCAGTTCATGGGTGGCGCGGGTGGCCCCGCAGCCCGGACAGTACAGCCCGGTCAACGCGTGCATCTGGCAAAGCGGCACGTGCAGCCGCGCCGGGTCCACCCACCAGACCGCGACCAGAACGCCGACCGACAGGGCGATCAGGGCCATCCGCCAACGGTTGCGGTCGGTGCGGTCGTTCATCGTTGGATCACCGTCCAGGGGACTGGAATGATGGCATTGTAGGCGGCCCCGAAGCCGCGCGGCAAGAGGGAGAGAGGAAGGGGGAAGGCGGAGGGCGGAGGGCGGAAGGAAGGCGTGCGAAACCGCAAGCGGCAAGTCCGCCCCTTCCGCCCTCCGCCCTCCGCCTTCCCCCTTTCACCCTCCCCCTTGTGGAGGAGCACGGCCGCGCCTACAATGACACCTTGGGGTTCGCTGCCGTCTCCTGTCCGCCCGCGAGAAACACGTCCGATGCCGCGCCGCTACGTCAACCAGTTTGGCCACCAAGAGACTGTCGACGAGGTCTTCGTCGCGTCGGACAAGCAACTTCGCCCCAACCGGAACGGGAACCTCTACTTGCAGGTCGATCTTTCCGACCGCACCGGCTCGATCGCCGCCCGGATGTGGAACGCCTCCGAGGCGGTCTACAGGGCCTTTGAGAACGGCGACTACGTCCGCGTCGAGGGGACCACGCAACTGTTCCAAGGGGCCGTGCAACTGATCGCCACGCGGTTGGCCAAGGTCGAGCCGGCCGAAGTCAACGCCGACGACTTCCTGCCGCTGCGGGCCGTCGAGGTGGACAAGCTCGTGGCGCGGCTGGGGGAAATCCTCCGCGGGCTGACCGATCCCGGCCTTCACACCCTGGCCGAGTGCTTCCTCCTGGACGAGGAGTTCATGGCCAAGTTCACCAAGGCCCCGGCGGGAATCAAGAATCATCACGCCTACCAAGGCGGCCTGCTCGAACACGTCGTCAACCTCGTGGAAGTCGTGCTGCGGATCAGCCCTTGCTATCCGCAGATCGACCGCAATCTGCTCCTGGTCGGGGCGTTCCTCCACGACCTGGGCAAGATCGACGAACTCCGCTACGACCGCGACCTGGCCTACTCCGACGAAGGGCAACTCATCGGCCACCTCGTCATGGCCGTCGGCATGTTGGACGAAAAAATCGCCGAAGCGGAAAAACTCTCCGGCGAGACGCTCTCGGACGAAACCGTGCTGCGGCTGAAACACATGATCGTCAGCCACCACGGCGAGTACGGCTACGGCAGTCCGAAGTTGCCCATGACCCTGGAGGCGGTCGCGCTCTATTGCCTGGACAATCTCGACGCCAAGGTGAACTCGTTCCAGCAGCTCCTGCGCGACGACCCCAACGTGGACAGCGCCTGGACCGCCTTCCATCCCAACCTGGACCGGAAGCTGTTCAAGGGAAAGCGGAAGGATCAGGGATGAAGGGAGCCGGAGGCGTTAGCCTCCGGATCGGAAGGATCACGGTGAAGGGAGCCGGAGGCGTTAGCCTCCGGATCGGTAGGATCAAGGGTCATCCTTCATCCTTCCTCCTTTCCCTCGTACCCGTACTTCTCGATGTACGGCCGCCAGCGGAGACGGATCCGCCCGCGCAGCTCGGGCGTCAACTGGTAGCGGTTGGTCTGATACTCGGCGCGGTCCTGAAAATACTTGCCGACGGCCGGCGCCACACGATCGAAGCCGTCCAACTCCAATTGCCGATAGATGGTCTCCATGACGGCCAGCGGCCGGCGCAAAAGGTCTTCATATCGGACCTCGCAGAACCGATGCGGGTCGATCAGCCCGCGGGTTGCCTCCAATCGCTCGTGCATGCGGCTGAAGGTGGCCAAGACGCACTCTTCGAGGCCCGCATAGGTCGGCTCCTGGTAACTGTTGAGAACATAGAGCGACTTCCACAGCCGCACGGTCGACGGGAAGACCGCGTACGGATTGCGGACCACGTGGATGAATCGCGCGTCGGGAAACATCTCCCGAAGCGTGGGCAGCCGGAACGTGTGCGCGGGCGACTTCAGCACGATCCGTCCGCGACGTTTCCACGTCAGCCGCTTGAGAAACGTCTGCAGCGCCTGCTTCCAGCGGCGGCGCTGGACCGGGCCGAGGCGGTCCAACTCGAAGTAGTCCTGCGCCGCCGGCGGTTCGTTGGGAAAGGCGATGCTCCAGTAAGGACTGGGCACTCCCATGTTGCACAAGGCGAATTCGTCCTCCTGCGGACAGTCCCAACCCATTTGCATGTTGTCCGGCGGCCGGCGGCGGGGTAGGACGAAACCGCTCCAGGCCTTCAACAGGGGCTCGCAGACGAGGAAGTTGTTGGGCAAGAAGCATTCGAAAGTGGTGGGGCAACGATGCCGCGGGTCCAGGGTCAACAGTTCGTGCAGCAGCGTGGTGCCGGTCCGCCAGTGGCCGATGATGAAGATGGGGTCACCTGCCAGCTTTACCCGATTTACCCAAGGTCCCAGAAGGAGGGCGTCCATCGCTCCGGTCGCGGTGTTGAAAACGCTGAAACAGAGGTCGAACAAGCAGGCGGGGAGCCGACGGCCGTGGACGCGGAAGCGGTGCCGCGCCAGGAGGCGGAGCAGGCCGAAAAAGTCGCTTCCCATCCATATTCCGGCGTGATACCAGGCCGCCTTGGGCGGCGAATTTTGGCCCTGTTGGTTCATGCCCACGTTCTCCGGCATCTCGCCCCGGTAGGGTGGGTCGAGCGCAGCAAGACCCACCAAAATCCGCGAAAAACTGATGGTGGGTCTCGCCGCGCTCGACCCACCCTACAAATTTCCGACCTTCCGCAACAGAAACCACTAGGGGCAGCCGCTTGCAAGGATGGAACCCAACCATAATAATAGCGGTTTATTCTCGCACAAGGAGTTGCGGATGCATACCAAGGTGGAAGCACGGGAGCACCGTCACGACGGTGGGGTGGCCGTTCCGGCACGGAAGTGCCATCGCCGCAAGGCTGCCGGCGGAGCCATCGACAACGCCGTCGATCGGCTGACGGCGCGGCTCAGCCAGGACCGGTTCGTTCGTCTTGGTCTGCTTTTCTTGGAGGGCATGCGCGACGTCCACCTGAAGGAGCTGGTCCTGGAAGAGATGGACGACCATCGCGGCATGACGGTGCAGGGGCGGAAGTTGATCAACTTTGGCTCCGATAGCTTCCTCGGCCTGGATCGCCATCCGCACGTCCAAGGGGCGTTGATCGAGGCAACCCGCCAGTGGGGTACCCATAACGGCGCATCGCGGGCGTTTTCCACCGTCGAACTCTGTCACGAGGCGGAACGACGCCTGGCCCGATGGCTGGGCGTCGAGGACACCTTCATTTTCCCCAGCGTCACGCTGGCCAACATCGGCTTGATCCCGGCGGTCGTCGCCAAGGGTGACTTGCTGGTGGTCGATCGGCTGTCGCACGACAGCATTCAACAGGCCGCCAAGATCGCCGCGGCCAACGGGGCCGTGCTCCGGGAGCTTCACCCTTGCTGCCCGGAGGCGCTGGAAAACATCCTGGCCCACGAGCAATATCAAGGTTGCGTGGTGGCCGTGGACGGCGTCTACAGCATGACCGGCAAGATCCCGGCGCTTGCGGAACTCGACGAAGTGACGCGCCGCTACGGCGGCACCCTGTATGTCGACGATGCCCACGGCACGGGCGTGGTTGGCCCGGGCGGCCGCGGCGCCGCCCGCATGGTCCTGGGCGTGCTGGACCAGGTCCTCATGGTCGGGTCGCTTTCCAAGGCGTTTTCCTGCATGGGGGCCTTCGTCACCTGCACGCCGGAACTGAAACCGGTGTTGAAGATGCGATCCAACACCTTCATTTTCGGCGGGCCGGTGCCGCCGCCCTACCTGGCCGCCATCTGCGCCGTGTGCGACATCCTCGAATCGCCGGAATACCGGGACATGTTCGACCGGCTGCAACGGCTCATCCGGCGGCTCACCGAGGGCCTCCGCTCCTTGGGCCTGGCGGTCCTCGGCGGCGAGGCCCCCATCGTCTCCGTGACCATCGGCGACATCGAACGCACGCTGGAGGCCGGCAAGTGGCTCTTCGACCGCGGCTTCTACGTGCAATCGGCCACCTTCCCCGCCGTTCCGATCAACAGCGGCTTGCTCCGCGTCCAAGTCAACGCCAACCATAGCGTCGAAATGATCGACGGCCTGGTGGGAGCGATGGCGGGCCTGAAAACCCGTTTCAGCCTCAACGGCGAACTGCGCCACGGAAGGATGAAGAATCAAGGATAAAGGATGAAGGATCAAGGATGTGTAGCGTTGGCCTGTCCGGTCATCCTTCATCCTTTATCCTTCGCAAGAAGGTTTCCCGATGGCCTGGATCCTGCTCTTCTTCGCCGGACTCTTTGAGGTGGCCTGGGTCATCGGCCTGAAGTACACCGCCGGACTGACCAAGGTCTGGCCGAGCGTCGTGACGATCCTGCTCAGCATCGTCAGTTTCGGGCTGCTCGCCCGGGCCGCCAAGGACCTGCCCATCGGCACCAGCTATGCCGTCTGGACGGGCATCGGCGCCCTGGGGGCAACGATGCTGGGCATCCTCCTGTTTCGAGAATCGAGCAGCCCCATGCGGCTTTTCTTCATCGCCCTGATCGTGGTCGGCGTGGTCGGTTTGAAACTGACGACGCCGTAACCCGGCTTGGGTTCTTGGGCGTAGCCCGGGGTTGATGTTATCCGGATTCGCAAACTCGATGTCATCCGGAGGCTCACGCCTCCTGCTCGCCTCCGGGCTCGCCGCCGGGCTCTTCCATCTCCGGATAACCGCTCATCACGCGGTCATACAGCCAAAACGGCAGTCGCCGGGCAAGCCGCGCCATCAGCCGCGTGCGGCGGGGAAACCAATGCTCCGGCTTGCCGCGCTCGATCGCCCAGGCAATCTGCCCGGCGGCATACTCGGCGGTGACAACGTCATGGAGCGTCGCCCGTTCCTCGTCGGTAATCATCGCGGTGTTGACGTAACCGGGGAAGATCGCCGTCACGCGGATGCCCAGCCCGCGGAGATCGACCCGTAGGCATTCCAGCATCTTTGCAATGGCGGCCTTGCTGGCGGCATAGGCGGCGCTGCCCGGCAGGGCGACGACTCCGGCGAGGCTCGAGACGGCCGCCAGTCGTCCGCGGCGGCGCTGGACCATGCCCGGCAGCACGGCGCCGACGGCATGGATCACGCCTTGGAGGTTGACGGCGACGACGCGATCGGCCTTGAGGGGATCGAAGTCGCGGCCGTTGGTCTTGCGGTAGATTCCGGCGTTGGCCACCAGGACGTTGCAGGGGCCGAGTTGGCCTTCGAGGGTTTTCACGGCGTCGAGCACGGCGACGGCGTCGGCGACGTCGGCCGCCGCCGCGGCTGCCCGGCCGCCCTGGCCCGCGATCTTTTCGACCAGTTCGGTCAAGAGCGTCGTTCGCCGGGCGATCAGTCCGACCTTCGCGCCCCGCCGGGCCAACAGTTCGGCCAGGGCGCGGCCGATGCCGCTGGAAGCCCCCGTGATAAGGACGCACTGATCGCGCCAAAACGGGGCCGGGGTTGCGTTCATGGGCGCGATTCCCTTTCGGTAAACGCTTGCAGCAAAGCGAAGATCTTTTCCATCGTTTGCGGTTCCGGCAACGGCAACTTGAGGTACGTCTGACCGGTGCGATCATCGCGGGCCAACAGCCCGTCGGCAAGGCCGGGTCCGGAAGGCGCACCCTTGCCGCGATTGCCTCCGGCCAG
This sequence comes from uncultured Planctomycetia bacterium, assembly GCA_963804825.1. GTDB lineage: Bacteria > Planctomycetota > Planctomycetia > Pirellulales > Thermoguttaceae > JBKQVT01. The sequence goes on from CAWDRV010000001.1 coordinate 522,036, forward strand.
CGCTTGGGTCACCTTCTCCAGCAACGACTGGCCGGCCGCGGCCACGTCGCGCCAGAGTTGCTCTTGCGGCGAGACGATTTCCGTCCGCTCGGCCGCCGGCGGTTCCGCCGCCTCGTCGGCCAATTCTTCCGCGGGCTGGCCGTTGGCCGCCGCCGGCTCGGTGGGCATGGCCGGTGGAATGGCGGTGGTCGCCTTCTCGACCGATTCGATGAACCGCTTCAATTTCGTCCCGCCCAGGAACACCTCGTCGTCGCCCTGGTCCAGCACGCCGGCGAACAACGATTTTTTGAAGGCCAGCAGCCCCAGCATCCCTTCCTCGATGGTTCCCTGGGCGATGAAATGGACGGCGCGGACCGCTCTCCGCTGCCCCAGGCGATGGACGCGGCCGATCCGCTGTTCGAGGACCGCCGGGTTCCAGGGCTGGTCGAGGTTCACCACCACCGAGGCATGTTGCAGGTTCAACCCAACGCCGCCGGCGTCGGTCGCCAAGAACAGCCGGCACTGCGGATCTTCCTTGAACCGGCGGACGAGGTCCTTGCGTTGCGGGCCGGGCACGCCGCCGTGGAACAGCACGTGCTGCCATTTCCGCCGTTGCAGCCGGCGCACCACCAACTCGTGCATCCGCACCCACTGACTGAACACCACGACCTTCACCTCCGGGTCCTCGAAAATCTCCTCCAGCAGCCGGGCCATTTCGTCGGCCTTCACGCCGTAGTCAGTCTTCTGGTCCAACAGGTACGTGCTGTTGCACGACATCCGCATGTTCTGCAAGGCGATCCGCATGCGAAGCTGGTCCCCCTCGCTGAGGAAGTGATGACGGCGCCACTTCGCCACCAGGCGGGCCACGATCTCGCCGTTCTCCTGGTGGTAGTCCACTTGCTGCTGGGTCATGGGGACGAAGAAACGCTTCTCCAGCCGCTCCGGCAGTTGCTGCAAGACCTTGTCCTTGGTCCGCCGCAGCAAGATCGGCGCCAGGGTGCGGGAGATCGCGGAGAGGTTCCGGTAGCCGACCACCCGGCCGCTCTCGTCCGTATGCTGGTGCTCGGCAAGGAAACGGAACATCGGCCCCAAGCGGAAGCGGTCGACGAACTCGACGATCGAGTGCAGCTCCTCCAGGCGGTTCTCCAGCGGAGTGCCCGTCAGTACCAAGGCGTAGGGCGACGCCAGTTGCTTCACGCTCTCGCGGCGCGGGTCTGCCAGTTCTTGATCCGTTGCGCCTCGTCGAGGATGATCAGGTCCGGCTGCCAGCGACGGATGGCGTCCAGGTCGCGATGCACCACGTCGTAGTTGGTCAGCTTGTAGAACGAATCGGCGGCGTAAAGTTCCGCGCGGTGCGCGCCGAGACCCTCGACCACCAAGACCGTCCGGGCCGTGAACTTCTCGATCTCCTGCTGCCACTGGTGCTTGAGCGAGGTGGGGGAGATGACCAGCACCCGCTCGATGGAAGCGGTGCGGGCGAGGATTTCGGCGGCGGCGACGGCTTGGATCGTCTTGCCAAGCCCCATGTCGTCGGCCAGCAAGACGCGGCCGGCCGCGGCGGCAAACAACGCCCCCTCGCGCTGATAGGGATACAGCGGCGTCTTCAGCAGCTTCTTGAAGGCCGCGCTGCGGATGCCTTGAGGGAATGCCTCCTTGATCCGCGCGGCCAGCTCCGCCCGATCCCGCACCTGGGCAACCAGTGCCAAGGCGTCGTCGTAGCAGCGGAATTCATGTCCGTTGCTTCCCGCTCTCTTGAGGAACTCGTGGAATCGTCCGAAGGCCTCCGTCCGCAGCCGGCCGTCGGCGTCGAAATAGCGTCCCGCCAACGTTTGGATCGCCGCCGGGCAACCGCTGCCCGGGCGAAACATCACCTCCCGCTTCGCTCCATAACGGAGGAACACCTCGGAGTAGGGCGGTTGAAAGCCGGCGGCCAGCGCCCGCTTGCCGCCCGGCTTCTTCTCCAGCTTCGCCAGCGTGAACTCCACGTGCTTGCACGTGCCCAGCGAATTGACGGCGAAATCCGGACAGGAGCAGAAGTTGTCGCCCGGGGAATTGCCCCGAATGGCTACGCGATAGGTCCGCTTCGTCTCCGGATTGAAGACCTCGAATTCGGAGAATATCTCCTGCTGACCGACGTTCTTGAGCTTGAAACGCTGCTGCCGGCCGAACTCCCGCCGCAACGCCGTCTGCCAGCCGGCCAGCGGCATGTCGTCGGGCTTTCGAAGCCGGGAGACCTTCTTCTTGGCTGTCTTGCGTGACTTAGCCGCCTTCATTGTCTTGAGTGCCTTGCGCGCCATGAGTCCTTCCTCCTGAAAATCATCTTCAGACCCCGGTCAATCTACGTAAATGGGGCGGACTTTGCAAGGCGGGGGCTGCCCTTCCTATCCCGGCAACAGCCCCGCGCCCAACAGGCTGAACAGCAGCAGGACCAAGACGAACGTGGTCACGGCGACGAAGACATAATCGCGCTGCGCAAGGAAGACCAACGCGGTAAAGGCGACCCGGGCGACGGGCGTCAGAATCAGCAGCACAATGCCGAACTGGATGATGCCCCGGGCGTTCCATCGCGCGGCCTCGCGGGGAATCTCCAGGAGGTTGCGCAGCGGCTCCGGCTCGCTGTGAAACTCGTGGTGTTCGGCCAGTTCTTGGCCATGCTGGGCCACGAAGACAACGCCGCCGGCCAGCACGACCAAGGCCGAGACGATCACGCCGATCTGCAAGATGCGGCCCACGAGCTGCTCGGCTTGCTGGTCGGTCCAATTCCCGCGACGAAGCGACACCTTAAAGTCCTCCGCAGATGCCCTTGTAGATCATCTCGCCGGCGACCGCCAGAACCACCAGGGCGAAGACGATGCGCAGCGCCCGCACCCGGGCGGCGGCCAGGATGCGCGTTCCCAGCGTGGCGCCCGCCAGGACGCCGAGCACCACCGGCATCGTCAGCCCCGGGGCAATATAGCCTCGATTCAGATAGACCCCGGCGCTGGCGGCGGCGGTCACGCCGATCATGAAGTTGCTGGTGGTCGTCGACACCTTGAAGGGGAGTTTCATGGCCTGATCCATGGCCAGGACCTTGAAGGCCCCGGACCCGATCCCCAACATCCCCGAGAGCACGCCGGCCAGCGACATCAGGCCCAGTCCCAGCGGCACGTGCAGGACGTGATACTTTCGCGGTCCTTCGGGCGTGGGAAAACTCGAATCCAGCCGCAAGTACGTGGCCAGCCAGTCCGACTGTTTCGGCCGGGCTTCGACCGGGCGCGGCCGGCCGGCCAGATAGGCCGAGACCAGGAGGACCAGTCCGAAGATGATCGAGATGGCCCTCGGGGCGATGACCAGCGCCGCCAGCGCCCCCGCGATGGCGCCGATCGTCGTGGCGACTTCCAGCACCATGCCGATGCGGATATTGGAGTATCCTTCGCGGACGTAGGCCGCGGCCGCCCCCGACGACGTTGCGATCACCGAGACCAGCGACGCGCCGATGGCATAATGCAGATCGACGCCGAACACGACGACCAGCAGCGGCACGAGGACCACGCCGCCGCCCAGCCCGGTCAAGGCGCCCAGCAACCCCGCCCCCAGCGATCCAAGCCCCACGAGGATGGTAAAAAGGAGCACGCTCAAGACGACGGCCCTCCGCACAAGGGATTGGCGTTGGGGGTTCAGTTCGCTCGCGAGTTCCAGCCGATATCTGAACCCCAGAGCGCATTGCAGTTATCTGTCGTGTTTTGTTTTGGGTGGCACGGGCATCTTGCCCGTGTTTTTTCCAGCACTGGCGAAACGCCAGTGCCACCCGAAACGCTACACTTATCTGAAAAACGCTCTAACGGCCGAACCCCGAACCCTCCCTGCCTTCCCCGCAACGAGGCAATTCTATGCCGGGACGGGTGTCGGGTGCAATCGGCGCGGCGATTTTCACGCCGATTTTCAGCCGATTTCCACGCAGCCGATTTCCGCGACTTGCGGGGCGTCGCCGGAGCCATTACAATGAGAGTACCTGCCGTTGGACCACGTCGCCGGAGCGCCCTTCCTTCCGGGCGACTTTGAAAAACAACCGATTCACGCCTTACCGCTACAAGGAGAGACTGCTGATGAAGTTGAGCATTACGGCGGCTGCCATCCTCTTGATCGGGACATCGACCATGACCCATGCGGACGACAACGTGCAAGTGGTTCAGAAACTCCCCACCGCGTCCTCGGGCGGGCTCTACACGGCCAACCGCGCCCCGTTGGCGCCCAGCCCGCTGATAAAGCTGCCCATCGGCGCCATCAAGCCCAAGGGATGGCTGCTGCACCAACTGGAACTGGAGCGCGACGGCATGACCGGCCATCTGACCGAGCTGTCGCCCTGGTGCAAGTTCGAGGGCAGCGCCTGGAGCGACCCGAAGGGCAAGGGGGCGAACGGCTGGGAGGAACTGCCCTATTGGCTCAAGGGCTTCGGCGACCTGGGCTACGTGCTCCACGACAAGCGGATCATCGCCGAGGCCCGCCGCTGGATCGACGCCACGCTGGCCAGCCAGCAGCCCGACGGCTGGTTCGGGCCGCAATCCAACAAGAGTCATCCCGAAGCCAGCGGCCACGCCGACTTCTGGCCCAACATGCTCATGCTCAACGTCCTGCAATCGTACTATGAATATAGCCACGATCCGCGGGTGTTGCCGTTCATGACGAAATACTTCCGCTTCCAGTTGAATTACAAGGATGCCGACTTCCTGACGAGCTATTGGGCCAAGATGCGGGCCGCCGACAACCTGGAAAGCGTCTACTGGCTCTACAACCGCACCGGCGAGGCGTGGCTGCTGGAACTGGCCGAGAAAATCCATCGCCACACGGCCGCCTGGAGCACCGGCGTCATCGACGGGCATGGGGTGAACATCTCGCAGGGCTTCCGCGAGCCGGGCATCTATTTCATGCAGGCCCGCAAGCAAAAGTTCCTCGACACCGCCGAGAGCAACTACCAGCATTTCATGGGCGAGTACGGCCAGTTCCCCGGCGGCGGGTTCGCTTCCGATGAAACCTGCCGAGCCGGCTTCGGCGATCCGCGGCAGGGCTGCGAGACCTGCTCCTGGGTCGAACTGATGCACAGCTTCGAGATGCTCGCCAAGATCGGCGGCAATCCCCTCTGGGCCGACCGCTGCGAGGAACGTCGCCTTCAACTCGCTGCCGGCCGCGATGTTGGCCAACGAAAAGGGGCTCCACTACCTCACCGGCGCCAACATGGTCCTGTGCGACGCCAAGAACAAGTCGCCGGGCATCGGCAACGGCGGCAACATGCTCGCCTACAGCCCCTGGAACTTCCGCTGCTGCCAGCACAACGTCTCGCACGGCTGGCCCTACTTCGCCGAAGAACTGTGGCACGCCACGGCCGACCGCGGGCTCTGCGCCACGATGTACGCCGCCAGCGACGTGACGGCCAAGGTGGGACCGGGCGACGGCGTCGCGGTCGAAATCGCCACGACCACCGACTATCCGTTCAACGACACCATTGCCTTGAAGCTGACGACGCCCAAGACGGTGCGGTTCCCGCTCTACCTCCGCATTCCCCTGTGGTGCGGGCAGGCGAACGTCGCGATCAACGGCAGCCTCGCCCGCGCCGGCCTTGATCGGCCAGGCGTAGGTCTACCCGCCCGGCAGATCGTCGTGTTGAACGACGGCCGGGAGCCCATCGCCTTTAACCCGCTCTCGTTCATTCGCATCGAGCGCGATTGGCAGAGCGGCGACACTGTGGAAGTCCGCTTCCCCATGGCGCATCCGCGTGGGGACCTGGTCGAAGAACAAGAATTCCGTGTCGATCGACTACGGGCCGCTGACGTTCTCGCTGAAGATCGGCGAGAAGTGGTCTCGATACGGCCATCCCTCCGACAAGTGGCCGGAGTTCGAGCTGTCTCCGACGACGCCGTGGAACTACGGCCTGGTGCTGGACGCGAAGAACCCGGCCGGCTCGCTCGAATTGGTGCGCAGCTCGGAGCCGCTGCCTTCCCAGCCGTTCTCGCCGGAGACTGTTCCCCTTACGATCAAGGCGAAGGCCCGGCGGATCCCCGGCTGGACGTTGGACAAGAACGGCCTGTTGAACGTCTTGCAACCGAGTCCGGCGAAATCGACGGAACCGGTGGAGACGGTGACGCTGATTCCGATGGGCGCCGCCCGGCTGCGGATTTCGTCCTTCCCCACGATCGGCGACGGACCCGACGCCCACGATTGGCAGCCGCCGAAGTAACGATAAGACACCCAGACAAAACTCACGCGGAGACGCGGAGACGCAGAGATAAGACGGCATCACGCGCGCAGTGAACGGTCTGGAAGAATCCTAACCTCCTGACATTATTTCTGCTTTCTTTGCTTCCCCTGTTCTCCCTGCTTCTCTGCATTCTCTGCGTCTCCGCGTCTCCGCGTGAGTTCCATTTGCCCGACGGGTCAAGTCGGCTCTTGCGCCAATGCAAACCAGTCGATCGGGGCGTCGAATTGTTCGACGCCGCAGGCCACTTCCGCCAACACCGGCGGGACGCATCGGGCCATCAACTCCCGCCGATTGAGCGACAGGCTGACGTCGTCCGGCGGCGCGGGAGCGGGATGGTTCAAGATGATCCCCGCCACCGGCAGCCCCTGGCCAAAGGCCGTGGCCGCCACGAGCGTCTGGAGCGTCGCGTTGATGACGCCCAGCGCGTTGCGGGCGACGACCAACAGCGGAAAGCCCAGCGCGGCGGCCAGGTCGCCGTTGTAGTCGGTTTCACCCAGCGGCGACATCAGCCCGCCGGCGCCCTCGACCAGGACGATTTCCGACCGCGATTTCCAATAGTCGATGCCGCTGCGGAGCAGGGCGGGATCGACGCGTTTCCCTTCCTGCGCGGCGGCCAGGTGCGGGGCCAGCGGGGCCTCGAAGCACTGCGGGCAGACGCGCGCCAGTTCGCCCGGCCGTCCGGCGGCGTTCCATAGCGCCAGGGCGTCGTCGGAAATCAAGCCCTCGCCGTCCGTTGGGTCGCCGGCCGCCGGGCGGCGGCAACCGCTGGCCGCCGGCTTATAGACGCCGACCCGCCGGCCCGCGGCGCAAAGCGCCGGGCGATCATGGCCGCCACGTGGGTCTTGCCCACGCCGGTATCGGTGCCGGTGATGAAGAGTCCGCGGACGGAAGTGCTCATGTCGCCCAAGATAATCTCCGCCGGAACCGCGGGCAACGGGGGCATCGGTTGCACCGGTTCCAGGGGGTTGCACGTCCGGCCCGGCTTGCGGCGATCGGCCGGGCAGCGGATAATTTGCCCTATCATGGGCGAACGTGGTCCTTCCAAGCCGGCCGGCCGGATCGGCGGCGTCGATTACGGAACCGTGCGGATCGGCATTGCCGTTTCCGATCCCGAGCGGCGGATCGCCAGTCCGCTGGAGAACTATGCCCGCCGCACGCCGCAACTTGACGCCCAACGATTTCAGCAGTTGGCCGCCGAGGAGTCGATCGTGCTGTGGGTGGTCGGGCTGCCGGTGCATCTCGACGGTCGCGAGAGCGAGAAATCGCTTGAGGCCCGCCGCTTCGGACAATGGCTTGGCGAGGTGACGGGCGTGGCCGTCGAGTTCTTCGACGAGCGTTTCACCAGCAGCGAAGCCGAGCAGTTTCTTCTCGATGCCGGGCTGACCGGCAAGCGGCGCAAGCGGCGCAAGGACATGTTGGCCGCCCAGATCATGCTCAGCGCCTACCTCGAGTCGCGGACGAAGGGCCGGCAGTCGCCCGGCGCCCTGGACGGTTAGTCTTAAGCAAATTCGCGGCTGGTTGCGCGAAGAGTCCCACCCGTTGCAACGGGTGGGCTTTATCTCCTCATCGTGAAAATGGCGACAGGAACTCCCTTGGCGCGGCGGGCCGGCGGCCAACTGTCCCTTTCACGTCGGGACTGGCGACGCCCTACTGCGCCACGGCCATTTCCGGTATACTGGGTGGCATTGCCCGCGCCCAACCACCAAGTCCTCGAAAATGACCCGCGAACCCATCCTGCAACGGCCGCCGAGTGCGGCGGACGACGACCGCGACCTCCGCCCGCAACGCATGTGCGACATGGTGGGCCAGCGGGAGGTCTTTGCCCGGCTGGAGATCGCCGTCGATGCCGCCCAGAAGCGGCAGGAGCCGCTGGGGCATATTCTCTTTGACGGGCCGCCGGGATTGGGCAAGACCACCTTCGCCATGTGCATCCCGCACGACCTCGGCGTCGGCTTGCAGATCGCCAGCGGCGCGGCCATGACCGCCCCGAAGGACATCGTCCCCTACCTGACCAACGCCGAGGAGCGATCGGTGCTGTTCATCGACGAGATCCATCGCTTGCCCAAGGCGGTCGAGGAATTTCTCTACCCGGCGATGGAGGATTTTCGCATCGACTTGACCCTGGGCGAGGGCGTCAACGCCCGGACGATCAATATCCAGCTCAAGCCGTTCACGTTGATCGGGGCCACGACGCGGACCGGGCTGTTGTCGGCGCCGTTGCGGGACCGTTTTCAGATGCGGGAGCACCTGGATTTTTACACGGTCGAGGAGTTGGCCGAGATTGTCCGGCGCAACGCGGTCAAGCTGCGGGTGGAGATTGACCGGAAAGCGGCCGCCGAGATCGCCGGGCGCAGCCGCGGCACGCCGCGGCTGGCCAACAACCGCCTGCGTTGGGTCCGCGACTATGCCCTGAGCCGCGCGGACGGGCGGATCTCGCTCGCCGTGGCCCGCGACGCCCTCGAAATGCAGGGCATCGACACGCTGGGCCTCGATCCGCAAGACCGCAAGTACCTGGAGACGATCGCCCGGGTGTTCGGCGGCGGGCCGGTCGGCGTCGAGGCGGTCGCCCACACCATGAATCTCTCGCCCGACACGCTCATCGACGAGGTCGAGCCGTTCCTGCTGCGGAGCGAGTTGGTGGTGCGGACGCCGCGCGGCCGGCGCATGACCGCGGCCGCGCTGGAGCACCTCGGCCTGAGTCCCTTGCCGGAAACGAAAGACCCGGGGGGACCAACCCTCTTTTGACCCGGTAACTCTACCGGGGCATTGTGGCGTTTTCGGAAAGTGATAGAATCGTAGGCGCTGACTTTTCCGCCGATGTCGCTTTTCCGGTCCCGCGCCGAAGGAGAAGGGTATGCTAGCTACCAGTGCTGGCTGCCAATTTGAGGTGGACCGCGGTCCCGACTGGCTGCTGGTGAGGGTGCGGAGGCTTCAAGACGATGCCTCGACATCGGCCCAGTTCGCCGAACGCCTGTGGCAATTGCTGGAGCAGCACTTCACCTACCGGCTCATGCTGGAGCTGGATCAGATCGTGCTCTTGAACAGCACCTTGATCGGGCAGTTGATCCAGTTGCACAAGCGGATCCGGGAGCATGACGGCGTCTTGCGGCTGTGCGGCCTGTCGTCGCATAACCGCTCGGTGCTGCACGTATGCGCCCTGGAGGACCGGTTCCGGTCCTATGACAGCCGCGTCGAGGCGATCATGGGCGGCGCCGATCCGCGCCGGCCCAAGTAGTGCTCTGTCAACGGTGGTTTGATGGATGGGTGCCACTGCTGGCTTGTCCAGCAGTGCAGAAAACACGGTTGGACAAGCCAACCGTGGCACCCCTCACTCGGCGACTGACAGAGCAGTAGCCTTCCTATCGCCAGCAGACTTCCAGCTCGTTGGCGATTTCTCGGACGCCGGCGATGTGCCGAATCGCCTCCTGGGCCATCTGCTTCTGAAAGTACGACCCCACGATGCCACGCAAGGTGACGCGGCCTTCGTTGGTCTCAAAACGCAGGTTTCGGCGGGGAAGATAAGGGTTTTGTTCCAAGGCGATCAGAACGCGGTCATCCAGGGGGGGTATGTCGATCATGGTCACGGCAAACAGGCTGGAATGAAAACCGGGTGGGAAAGTCTATGGGCGGCGTCCTGATTTGCAGTGACACCCCAATTGCCCGAATAACGCTATCGGTAATCTGGGAAGAGTTTATAAGTGGCAAATGATAAGATTGCTGCGTATTTTGAGACAAGTGGCCAAACTGTAGCGGATTTGCCGAATGAAACGGGGCGTGAAGGGGAAATTGGGGCTTGCGGTCTGAAAAAGGATGAAGAAGCGAATCCTGCAATCCGGCTCGCTTCCGCCTCCGGCTCACTTCCGCCTGCAATCCGGAGGCTGACGCCTCCGGCTCACTTTCACCTTCCGCCTTCCGCCTTCCGCCTTCCGCCCTCCCCCTTTCGTCCTCACCCTCCCATCCAAGGGGGCATTTCGCCCGCGGGCGGCAACTTGACGACACACGCCCGGGTGACGTGCGGCAGGGCGACGATCTCGGCCAGGGCCTCGGCCGGGGGCACGGAGTCCAAGGCCAGCACCCCGACGGCCTCGCCGCCGGGTTTGTTGGTGGGCCGGCCGACGGACATTTGGGCGATATTGATCTCGATGCGCCCGAAGATGCTGCCCACCCGGCCGATCACCCCCGGCGTGTCCCGATGGAAGAAGATCATCAGCGTGCCGTCCAGGAAGCTCTCCAAGCGGCAGCCGCCTTTCTGCACCAGCCGTGGCATGTTGTTGCCGAACAGCGTGCCGGCGGCGGTCGAGGTCTTCGCTTCGCTGATCACCTCGGCGGTCATGAGCGAGCTGAAATCGCCGATCTCGACCGAGCGTTGTTCGATCAGTTCGATTCCTCGCTCGCGGAGCAGGACTTCGGAGTTGACGATATTGACGCCCTGCGCCATGGCATGTTCCAACAGCCCGGCGGCAAAGGCGGCGGAAAGCAACCGCGTATCCTTCTTGGCCACTTCGCCCTTGTAACTGAGGCGGCAGGTCGTGGGCGGGCAATGGTCCACCTGGGCCAGCAGCAGGCCGAGCCGGTAGGCCACGTTCAAGTAGGCCCGCAGACCTTCCAACGTCTTGGGGTCCAGCGGCGACATGTTGACCGACTGCTTGATCGCCCCGGTGGTGAAATAGTCGATCAAGAGTTCGGCGGCCTCGATGGCCACGTTGGTTTGGGCCTCTTCCGTGCTGGCCCCCAAGTGCGGCGTGCAGAGGACGTTGGGCATGCCGAACAGCGGGCTGTCGGTGCACGGCTCGGTGGCGTACACGTCCAGGGCCACGCCGCCGATCTGTCCGCTGCGAAGGCCCTCGGCCAGGGCCTGCTCGTCGTAGATTCCGCCGCGGGCGCAGTTGATCAACCGGGCGCCCTTCTTCAGCATCGCCACTTCCTTCGTCCCGATCAGATTGCGCGTCTCGTCGTTCAGCGGCGTATGGACCGTGAGGTAATCGACCAGCGGCAGCATCTCCCGGGCGTTGGCGACGGTTTGGATGCCCATTTCCTTGGCCCGGGCGGCGGAGAGGAACGGGTCGTACGCGATGACCCGCATCTCCATCGTCAGGGCCCGGACCGCGACGGCATGGCCGATCCTCCCCAATCCGATGATGCCCAACGTCTTGCCGGCCAGTTGGCTCCCCATGAACTTCTTGCGGTCCCAACGCTTCTCGACCAGGCTTTGATTGGCGGCGGCAATGTTGCGCGACAACCCCAACATCAGGGCCAACGTGTGTTCGGCCGTGGAAATGGTGTTGCCGCCGGGCGTGTTCATCACGACGATGCCTTGCCGGGTGGCGGCCTGGGTGTCGATGTTGTCCACGCCCACGCCGGCCCGGGCAATCGCCCGCAGACGATGGTTGCCCGTCATGGCCTCGGCGGTGATCTTCACGCCGCTGCGGCAGATCGCCCCGTCGGCTTCGAGCAAGGCCTTTCGCAGTTCCTCGCCTTTCAGCCCGGTGCGGACGACGACTTCGATGTTCCCAGCCGATTGCAACAAGTCGAGTCCGTCTTGAGAGAGGTCGTCCAATACGATGATGGTCGGCATGGCTTTTCCAAAAAAGTTCGGGGTTCCAGAGGGCAGAGGGTTTCAGAAAGGCACCCAGGGGGTACCCGGTCCCCAGGTTATTCGTTTCCACAGTCCTGCAATCGCGGGCGTTGAAAACTATATAAGACTTGCGTGCGGTGCGCGGAAGTCAAGCGAGAAAAACCTTGGTTGCCACCAGGCGGAGGGATACGAAAACGCTACCGGAGCGGATTCGAGGGGCCATTGGCCGTCTGGATCTGGCCATCGGCGGGCGCCCAGGCATTTCCGGGCGCCGGCAGCGTGCCGTGCAGAGCCACGATCCTCGAGGCGACCCCCGGCTGTGCGGGGTCGTGCCAGAGGGAACGTTGATAATTGGCCAGGGCTTGCGAGGTTTCGCCCATGTCCTCGCGGATCTTGCCCAAGGCCGCCAGGGCCCGGGGATTGTTCGGATCGACCTTCAGGGCCTCGATAAGCTGGTCTTTGGCGACCGCCCGATTGCCACACTCCTCGTTGAGCCGGGCCAACTCGATCTTGGGATCGGCCAGTGCGGGCTGGCGGTCCGCCCAGTTCTCCAACAGGCGAACGGCATCGCTGGTGCGGCCTTCCTGGGCGAGCAACACGGCCAGCCCCCGATAGCAGTCGCGATGGTTCGGATCGCGGTCCAGGCATTGATTGTAGGCGGTTTCGGCCTGTTCCAACTCATCCCGCCGGTTTTCCCGTCGCCCCAATTGATGGTACGCGGAAGCCAAGTTGTAATAGCTGTCGGCATTGCCGGGGTCTTCCTGAACGGCCGCCTGGAACTGGACCAGGGCCTCTTGGAATCGGCCTTGCTGATAGAATTGCACGCCCTCGGCGTTCTTCGCCGTGGCGACGAAATTGCTGCAGCCGCAAGCCGTGGCCAGCCCGCAAAGCCACACAGACAACCACCCCGCCCAGCATCCTCTTGGGCGGACTGGATCGCGGGTCGGTCGGGACAAGGGGGCCATCGCGATCGTGCCTCGATTGACGGAAACGCCAGCCGTTGGAACTGTCCGATCCTGCGGGCCTGATCGGCCAACCAGGTCCCGAGGACGCAATAGGAGCGGGAGGATACCCATTCCTCCAGCCCGGAGCAAGGGCAAAAGAGGGGGCAAAAGACAGGCGGCAAGGGTCAAAGAGGCAAAAACCGCCCCCGCTGCTTACGGGGGGGACAGTGTTGCGCAAGGCGAAAAGCGGGATGGTTTCTCTACCACCCATTCTCGCCTCGGCGAGGGTTCGCTTCATCCCCATTACGGATAGACGAATTCCAGTTGGATTTCGACTTCCGGATGGAGACTTTGCTTCACCGGGCAGAACTTCGCGGCATTTTCCAGCCTGGATCGGTCGGGGTCCGAGAGCTTCAAGCCCGCCGGCATGGTCACCACGATCTTGACTCGTCCGACGCGGCGGACTGGCCCCGCGGACATGTCCTTCTCGACGCGGGCAGTCATGCCGGTCAGGTCGAGGTTGCTTCGCTTGGCGACGACGCCGACCACGGTCAAAAGGCACGTGCCCAGGGCAGCAGCCAACAGGTCGGTGGGCGAGAATTTCTCACCCAGGCCGCCGTTCTCCTGCGGCGCGTCGGTCACCAATTCTTGGCCGGTCCCGGCCATGGTCGCCTTGCAGCGGAGATTGCTTCCAAAAGTAAGGTTGAGAAGTTCGGACATGAGGATGTCTCCTGGTTGTCGGTGATGGGAAACGGGCATTTTGCGGCTGTTCCACAACGAATCCCCGCCCCCATGATCGGAAAGGGGGGTGGATTGAGGGGGGCCGGCGAAGAAACTCCAAGGCCATTCCTGGACAGACGTGAAGCCTTTGTAAACTATACACGGGACGCCCTTTGAGAGAAAGGCTCCCCAGCCGGTCACGGGCGGCGGCGATGGAGGACCGATGGGATCGCGAGATTCTTGCGTTTTTTCCCAGGCTGGAAAAATCGGCCTTGACGCCAAAACGCAAATGCCATATTCTCGCCCCCTCATGAACGCTTCAGCCGCACCGGATCAGTGGCGGACGGAAGCGTTCCTGCGGAAACAAACCAACGATCCACGTGGATGGGCCCGCACCTGGGAGAGTTGCGACGACAACACTCCTGCGGGCCGCGAAGCGTTTGGCCGCTTGCAAGGACGTAAGCGGCACGCTTCGGATACACAAGCACGCTTGCCGCGAGGGCGCCGCTGGCTGAGCGGCCAGTGCGCTTACCGCCGCAGCGTGAAGCGTCCAATCGCTCCCGGAAAAGTATCGTGTCCTCTGCCCCCCTGGGACACAACCTTTCCGGGGGCCTTTTTTTTCGCGCTTGGCTGCTTGTCGATGCCGGCATCTCCTGGCCGATGGCCAACGCCGAGAGGGGAACATTAGGCGTCATAACAGAACAAGTTGACCAATCGCGGTCAGGAGGACAGGCATTCTTGCCTGTCTTTGCCAGCCAGACAGGAATGTCTGGCCTCCTGATTCGGAGAGTCTACTTCGTTACGACGCCTTACGGTCATCGCGCATCGGGCTTTGCCCCATCTTTGTATGGAAGGGCAAACCACAAGCCGTGAGGGTGTTCCGCGATGGAAAACAACTTACAAACGCCGTTATCGGTTTACACTTTATGTTGATTTTGGCCCGTCCGGCCAACATTTCCCGAACGCGGCGGGGGGGATAAAATGAGATCGCGATGAATTCACGTCGTTTCCAACCCCTGTCAGGCAAGCCTATTACCACAAAAATCGAGGAAACGAAATAAATTCACACGGGGTGTTGACAGTCATTTTGCGGGAGAATATCATGGATGGCAGCTCCACGAAGGGGCTGTTTCGCCGTTTTTTTGCCCGCTCACGTACAGAAGCCACCCAAACCCACTATGAGCCCGTCCGAACGCCAAAACGCGATCATGGATTATGTCGACTCGGTCGGGGCGTGCTCCTACCAAGACCTGGCCAAGTTGCTGGGCGTGTCGGAAATGACCATCCGTCGCGATGTCGACAAGCTGGTCCGCCACAGCGGTTTGATCAAGACGATTGGAGGCATGCAAACCGCCCACGCTCCCGAATACCTCTACGAATCGCCGGTTCAACAGCGATTGCCGATCAACCGTCTGGAGAAGGAGCAGATCGCCCGCGTGGCGGTCCTGCAGTTGAAGCCCCACCAGACGATTTTCCTGGACGGCGGCACGACGTGCATCGTTCTGGCTCGTCACCTGGCCAAGAAGATGCAGGGCCTGACTGTTGTGACCCACTCGGCGCTGGTGTGCATGGAGTTCGGACGCAACACGGCGAATTCGATCATCTGTTTGGGCGGACAATTCGATCCGTCCAGCGCCTGTTTTATCGGCCCCACGACCGAGGAAGGGGCGCGGCGGTTCTTCGTGGACCGCGCGTTTTTCTCGACCAAGGGTTTCCTTCCCGCCGAGGGGACGTTCGAATCGTCGTTGGCGACGTTCCGCATCAAGCAGATTGTCGCCGTGGAGGCGGCACGCGTGGTCCTGCTGGTCGACCACTCGAAGTTCGGTGAGCGCGCCCTGTGCAAGGCGTTGGATATCACGCAGATTCACGAGGTGATCACCGATTCGGCCACCAAGCCGGAAGACTTGGCGGCGGTGCGGCAGCACGGCGTGATCGTCCGCGTCGAGCGCCAAGAAGATTCAACGGTCGAGGCAGCCAACCCCGGCCCCTAGACGCGCTGCCGGCGAGGTGCTTTCCATGTCGGTCGCCGTTTTTACGGGGTTTTGTCTCGCCGCTCCGCCGAACACGAGACGCGCATGCCGCCGCGCGGGCCGGCTGCCGCGTGCGTGACCGTGCGGGCATGAAGCGCGAGTCCTAGAACATTGATCGAGGAGAATCCGGCCATGGCAGATGTGGGATGTGCGGGAATCCTGGTGGCGGATACGTTCTGCGGACCGATGGAGCGTCTTCCACGGGAGGGAGAACTGCTGGCCATCGATCACATGCCTTCCAAGGCCGGAGGTTGCGCCGCCAACGTGGCCATGGACCTCGCCAAACAAGGCGTCTCCGCCGACGTCTGCGGCTGCGTCGGCGCCGATGCGTCGGCCGACGTGGTGCTGCGAAGCATGGAGGCCGCCGGCGTCGGTTGCCGGCAGGTCCATCGCCTCGACTCGCATCCGACGAGCAAGACGGTGATCCTCTTGGTCGAGGGGCAAGACCGGCGATACATCCACGTCTTCGGCGCCAATGCCGCCTTCGACGTGCGGCAAATCCCGCGCGACTGGATCGACGGGCTGAAGGTGTTCTACTTGGGCGGCCTGTTCGCCATGCCCGCCATTGCAACCGAGGAACTCGCCGGACTGCTGGCCTATTGCCGAGAGCGAGGGGTCGTGACCGTCGTCAACGTGGTCGTGGCCCAAGACTATTCGGGAATGGACGACTTGGCGCCCTTGTTGCCTTACATGGACTACTTCCTGCCCAACGGCGACGAATCGGAGCGGCTGACCGGCCAATCCGATGCCCAACAGCAGGCGAAGGCATTCCTGCGCCATGGCGTCGGGACCATCGTCATTACCCGCGGTCCCGACGGGGTGCTTGCGGCCCGAAATGGCGACCAATGGCAAGCCAAGGCGTATCGCTTCGCCAGCATCGATCCCTCGGGTGCGGGCGACGCCTTCGCCGCCGGCATCGTCACCGGAATTCTCCGGCGTTGGGAGATGCCCCAGGTCCTCCGCTACGCCGCCGCCCTGGGCGGATCGGCAACCACCGCCATCGGCACGACCGACGGGGTCTTCGACGCGAAAGCAGCCCAGTCCTTCATCGACAAGAACCCCTTGGAAGTCACCCATTCCAAATTTTAAGGATTGGAAACGAACAACGACCCGTATAAGAATAAGTTGGTGAATTTGTTTCAGGAGGACAGGCATTCCTGCCTGTCCTTTACGGGCAGACAGGAATGTCTGCCCTCCTGGAACTGAACACGTTGTTTCTATACGGACCCCAACCTGGGGACTGTCCGCTTCTGAAGCACCCGAACGACGAGAACAACCCACGAAAGAGAACGGCATGCGATTCGAGATGAAAATGCCCGACCTGGCCACGACCGAGTCGGAAATCCGCGTGATCCGATGGTTGATCGAGCCTGGCCAGCAGATCGAGCGCGGGCGGCCGATTGTCGAGGTTGAAACCGACAAGGCCACGATGGAAGTCGAATCCGTCGTCACCGGCGTGCTCGAGGAAGTGCGGTCCAAGGTGGACGACGCGGTCTCGGTGGGCGACGTCATTGCGGTGCTGGAAGTCGCCGATGCGAGACCGGCAGCGGCGTCGCCCGGACCCGCTCCAACATCCGCTCCGGTCTCCGCACCGGCGCCGACGACAGCGGCGCCGACGGCGCCGCCCGCCGGGGCCGATCGCCCTGCCGGAGGGATGTTCGCCCGCAATCGCGCCGCCGCTGCCACAACGGCGGCAACGGCGCCAACGGCAACAACGCCGGCCGGCATTCCGCTGAGCACGCCCCATCGCGTCATGGCCAGGCGGATGCACGAGAGCAAGCAGACCATCCCGCACTATTATCTTCAGACCAGCGTCGATGCGTCGGCCATGGCGGCTGCTCGCCAGGCCGCGGCGCCCGAGAAGATTGTCTGGGATGCGTTCTTCGTGCGCGCGGCGGCGCTGGCCATCGGAAAGTTCGACCGCTTTCGTTGCCGGTTCGAAGGCGAACGGTTGACGCCGGCCGAGACCGACGCCATCGGCGTGGCGATCGATCACGAGGGCGAGTTGTTTGTCGTTCCGGTGGCTTCGCCGGCGGGCAAGACGGTCGGGCAAATCTCGGCGGAGATCCGCGAGGGCGTCGGCCGGCTCCGCAGCGGCGATCCCGACGCGCGGCGCATCCGCCCCGCACTGATGACCGTCACTAACCTCGGCGCCTGCAACGTCGAGAGCTTCACGCCGATCATCAATCCGCCGGAAGCGGTGATCCTGGGCGTCGGCCGGGTGGCGCCGACCCCCGTGGCCCGGCCCGACGGGAGCATCGCCGTCGAGCCCCGTTGCACCCTCACCCTGAGCGTGGACCACCGGATCGCCAGCGGGAAGTACGCGGGCGATTTTCTCGGGGCCATCGTCGAGGAGATCGAACAACCGGGAAAGGCAACGACGTGACCGAAATCCAGGAAGCCTCCGCAATCCCCGCCCGCCAACCCGTCCCCCAGGAACGGGATTTCCTCCTCGGACTCTACGAGCGGATGATGGTCATTCGCCAGTTCGAGGACGGCATCAAGTTCCTTTTCCTCGAGGGCGTCATGCCCGGCACCATCCACCAGTGCCAGGGCCAAGAGGCCACGGCCGTCGGCGTGTGCGCGGCGCTGGGGCCGAAGGATTTCATCACCTCGACGTTTCGCGGGCACGGCCACGCGTTGGCCAAGGGCTTGACGATGGAGGAGTTGCTCCATGAGCTTTTCGGCGCCACGACCGGCTGCTGCCGAGGCAAGGGAGGCAGCATGCACGTGGGCGACATGGCCAAGGGCATGATTCCGGGGATCGCCATCGTCGGCGGGGGGATTCCGGTCGCTGCCGGCATGGCGCTGGCCTTCAAGATGCGGAAGAGCGGCCAGGTGGTCGCTTGCTTTTTCGGCGACGGCGCGGTGGCCGAGGGCGCGTTCCACGAAGGCGTGAACATGGCCGCCATCTGGAAGTTGCCCGTCGTCTTCGCGTGCGAGAACAACCTTTACGGGGCGAGCACCCACGTCTCGCTGGTGATGCAGGACACGAACATCGCCCGCCGCGCCGCGTGCTACGGCATCCGCGGCCAACAGGTGGACGGCAACGACGTGCTGGCCGTCTACGAGGCCGCCGCGCAGGCGGTGGCGGAATGCCGCTCCGGCAGCGGGCCCGTGCTCCTGGAGCTGCTCACCTATCGCCGCACCGGGCACTCGCGACGCGACCCCTGCCACTATCAACCCAAGGACGAGCGCGACGCCTGGGCCGCCAAGGACCCCCTGGAGCGGTTCGCCCAGGTGCTGAAGGACCGCGGAGTCGTGGACGACGCCGGACTGGAAGCGGTGAAGACGCGCGTCGTCGATCAATTCAACCAAGCGGTCGAGTCTGCCCGCCGGGCCGCGCTGCCCACCGTGGCCGACTTGACCACCGACGTGTTCGCGTGAAGCCTTATGAGAATCGAGCGGGAAGGAACAATAATGGCAAAACGCCTGGGGATCGCCGAATCGCTGCGAGAGGCCATCGGCGAGGAAATGGAACGCGACGATCGCGTGTTCTGCATCGGCGAGGACATTGCGGTGCCGGGCGGATGGGGCGGGGCGTTCACCGTGACCCTGGGCTTGGAGAAGCGATTCCCCGATCGCATGATCAACACGCCGATCGCCGAACTCGGCTCCTTCGGCGTCGCGTGCGGCGCCGCGATGATGGGGATGCGGCCCATCGCCGACGTGCAGTACGGCGACTTCCTCCTGTTGGCCGTCGACCAGATCATCAACAACATCGCCAAGATGCGTTACATGTCCGGCGGGCAGATCACCATGCCGGTGGTGATGCGGGCGCCGATCGGCGCCACCGGCCGCGGCAGCCAGCACGCGCAGAGCCTCGAACGCTATTTTACCGGCGTGCCCGGGCTGAAGGTGGTCGCGGTCTCGAACGCCTACGACGCCAAGGGGATTCTCAAGGCCGCGGTGCGCGACGACAACCCGGTGATGATCTTCGAGCACAAGCTGCTCTACGGTTCCAAGGGCGCGCGGGCGGAGAGCGGCGCGGTCGACGCCACCAGCGAAATTCCCGAAGGCGACTACGTCGTGCCGCTGGACAAGGCGGCGGTCCGCCGCGCGGGCGCCGACGTGACCGTCCTGGCCTGGCTGCTGATGCTGCACCACTCGCTCCAGGCGGCCGAGCGGCTTGCCGCGGAAGGCATCGCCGCCGAGGTGATCGACGTGCGGAGCCTTTCGCCGCTGGACTACGAGACCATCGCGGCCTCGGTGCGGAAGACCGGCCGGGTCGTGGTCGTCGAGGAAGGCCCGGTGACCGGGTCGGTCAGCGCGGAGATTGCGGCGGGCATCATGGAGCGATGCGGCGACGCGCTGCGTTGTCCGGTCCGGCGCGTGGCCTCGGCCGACGTGCCCGTGCCGTTTTCACCGCCGCTGGAGAACGCCTATCGGCCCGATGCGTCGAGGATTGCGGAGGCCGCGCGACAACTGATGCGATACTAAAACATCGTTCGATCAGGAGACGTGCCATGATTTCTCAGAAAGACTTGGAGCGGTATCAGCGGGAGGCGGCGGAGTTGTTCGGGCGGGCGCATATCGTCATCACGCCCGACGAGGCCGAGCGCATCGAAATCGCGGATTTCGGCCTCGGCCAGTTCGAGCAGACGGGGCTTGGCGTGCTGGTCTATGTCAACACCCGGCGGTGTTGCGCCAAGGAGTTGGCGATGTGGCCGCGGCAGACGTGCCCCGAGCACCGGCATCCGGCCGTTGACGGCAAACCCGGCAAGGAAGAGACGTTCCGCTGCCGTTGGGGCAGGGTTTTCCTCTACGTCGACGGCGCGGCGGCGAAATCGCCGCGGTGCAAGCCGCCCGCCGGCCGCGAAAAGACCTATTCCATCTGGCACGAGGTCGAGCTCGGCCCGGGCGAACAGTACACCGTCATGCCGGACACGAAGCACTGGTTCCAGGCCGGCGACGAGGGCGCGATCGTTTCCGAGTTCTCGACCCATAGCAGGGACGAAAGCGACATCTTCACCGATCAGGAAATCCAGCGCATCACCCAGGTTGCCTGACGCCCGCGCCACGGCTGACACGGGCGCCACGCTTTGCGTGGTCGTGGCACGAATTTTTGCCGTTTGCAGCCGGGCGCCGCGCTGGTGCGCGACACGGCCGGTCCGGGAATCAAGGGAACAGGCCGCGTTTCAAGCCGGCGTCGGAGACCCGCTTCACGGCCACCATGTAGGCGGCGGTGCGCATGTCCACCTTTTCCTTGACGTGCATGTTGTAGACTTTCTCGAACGACTGCATCATGACCCGCTCCAGGTGCTTGTTGACCTCGTCTTCCGTCCAATAGAAGGTGTAGAGGTTTTGCACCCACTCGAAGTAGGAGACGGTGACGCCGCCGGCATTGGCGAGGATGTCGGGGATCACGAAAACGCCGTTGTTGTGGAGGATTCTGGTCGGCGGCGGGAGTGGTGGGGCCGTTGGCCGCCTCGCCGCTCACCTTGGCCTTGATCTTGGCCGCGTTCTTCTCCGTGATGACGTTTTCCAGCGCGGCGGGGATCAGAATGTCCACGGGAAGCTCGAGGATTTCCTCGTTGGAGATCGCCTCGGCTTCTTTCAGGGCGGTGACGCTGCCGTGCCGGGCCTTGACTTCACTGACCTTGAGGGCGTCGAGGCCGTCCTTGTTGTGGATGCCCCCCTTGCTGTCGCTGACGGCGACGATTTTCACGCCCATTTCTTGCAGCAGCCGGGTGGCGATGGAGCCGGCGTTGCCGTAGCCCTGCACGGCGGCCGTGGCTTTGGCTGGGTCGATGCCGAGCTTCTTGCACGCCTCGCGGACGACGAACACGCAGCCCCGCGCCGTCGCCTCGTGCCGGCCCAACGACCCGCCCAGGTCCAGCGGCTTGCCGGTGACGACCCCCGGCACGGTATAGCCCTTGAGCATCGAGAAGGTGTCCATGATCCAGGCCATGGTTTGGGGGTTGGTGTACACGTCGGGGGCGGGAATGTCTTTTTCCGGTCCCAGCAGCGGGGAGATCATGAACGTGTATCTTCGCGTCATCCGTTCGATTTCGCCCAGGCTCATGTTCTTGGGGTCGCAGATGACGCCGCCCTTGGCGCCCCCGAAGGGGAGCCCCACCACGGCGCACTTCCAGGTCATCCATGCCGACAGGGCCTTGACTTCGTCGAGCGTGACGTTGGGGTGGTAGCGGATGCCGCCCTTGGTCGGCCCGCAAAAGTCGTTGTACTGCGAGCGGTAGCCCTCGAACACCCGGATCGTACCGTCGTCCATCCACACGGGGATGGAAACGATCAACACCCGTTCCGGCCAGCGCAACCGCTGGTGGATGCCGGCGTCCAGCCCCAGCCTTTTGGCGGCAAGGTCGAGTTGGTACTGGGCAATTTTGAACGGATTGAGTTCCTCGCGCATCATTTCTCCTTCGTCTTGACACGGTGTGCTGTTCGCAACCACTGCGAAACAGTTCGGGAATTGCTCCGGTTTTCGCCTGGAAACTCTGCCGATCTTCGTCCGCCGAAAACGGGACTTTCCCCTTGCTCGGTCCGCCACTTGCGGACTGTTCCCCACTATATTTCTGCGGGAAAGAAGGCGTCAAGGGGCTTGGAGAAGCGATTTGCAAAGTTCCCAAACTGGTCCGCGGCCCGCAACTTCAGCACAACTGATACAGCGCCGTCAGGCGAATAACCAACGCTTAACGACGTTGCCCGGCGGCGTCCAAGAATCGCGGCGGCGTTTTGCGGCGCGTCGGGACGCCGCGGCCGCGATTGCGTCGCCATGCGGCGCTGGAGCAGGCGCCAACAACAAGAAAGTCGAGATCAAAGGGATCGTCGAGAATAGGCACGGCGTCAGGTGGATCACCGTGACCTCGTGCAAGATCGTGGAATCGTACACGACGGATGGGTCGGCCGACTTGACGCAAGTGATGAACCAATATAGAACAAACTCATCGAAAAGGATCCCGTAAATCCCATGAACAGGCACCAGTTCCTGAAGATTGCGGCAGGCGGCGCGATCGTCGCGGCAATTCCACGCGTCGCTCGTGCCCAGCCGCCCGGCCCGACAACTTACGTCTATAAGACCGTGGGTGAGTGCCAGATCAAGGCGGACGTGGTTGCGGCGGCCGGGGCGGCGCGGCGGCCGGCCGTGATGTGGATCCACGGCGGCGCCCTCATCATGGGCTCCCGGAAGTGGCCCGACGCCCGCTTCTTCGCCGAGTTGCGGCAACGGGGATTCGTCATCGTGTCGATCGACTACCGCCTCGCGCCGGAGACGAAACTGCCGGGCATCGTCGAAGACGTGCAGGATGCCTGGCGGTGGGTGCGGCAGGAGGGGCCCAAGCGGTTCGGCATCGATCCGGACCGGGTGGCAACGGCGGGTGGGTCGGCCGGAGGCTACCTGACTTTGATGACAGGGTTCTGCTTGAAGCCCCGACCGCGCGTCCTGGTTTCGTACTTCGGCTACGGCGATATCACCACCCCTTGGTACTCCAAGCCGGATGCGTTCTATCGCCGCCAACCCTTGGTGCCGAAGGAAGAAGCGTATCGGTACGTGGGCAACCGCGTGCTGTCGGAGCCGCCGGCCCAGAACCAGCGGGGAAAGTTCTACCTCTACTGTCGCCAGCAGGGCATCTGGCCCAACGAAGTCGCGGGACACAACCCGCACACCGAGCCCAAATGGTTCGACCCGTATTGCCCCATTCGCAACGTGACGGCCAAGTATCCGCCCACCTTCCTGATCCACGGGACCAAGGACACCGACGTCCCCTACGCGGAATCGAAGAACATGGCCGCCGCGTTGGCCAAGTCGAACGTCACCCACGAGTTCATTATTGTCCCGGAAGCCGGTCACGGGCTGTCGGGAGCGAAACCCGAGCGGGTGGCCCAGATTGCCAAGCAGGCCGCCGAGTATATCAAGACCCATACGAGCTAGTGCGTCTTGCAACATGTTCTTGCCGGAAGCCTCGCTACTCGCTTCCCCGAAGCGTGGAAGTTTGTTTACAATAGGGCCATGGCGCCCCGGGAAAGCAAACCAGAACGCCGGCCGGCCCGCGCCGACCGGTTCGCCACCACGCACTGGAGCATGGTCGTCCTGGCCGGACGGAAAGGCTCGGCGGAGGCCAGCCGATCGCTGGCCGTGCTGTGCGAGAACTACTGGTTCCCGCTCTATGCCTTCGTGCGGCGGGCCGGCCACACGGCCGAGGACGCCCAGGACTTGACCCAGGAGTTCTTCCTCCGCTTGTTGACCAAGAACTCCTTGGCGGCCGCCGACCCGCAGCGCGGACGCTTCCGCTCGTTCCTGCTCGGAGCGATGAAGCACTTCCTGGCCAACCAACAGCGGCGCCAAGGGGCGCGGAAACGCGGCGGCCGCCGGCCCGTGCTCTCGTTGGATTTCGACTCCGGCGAAGATCGCTATGCACGGATCGAGCCCGCGGACCATTTAACGCCCGAGCGGCTGTACCAACGGCGCTGGGCCCTGGCCTTGCTGGACCTCGTGCTGGGACGGCTCCGCGAGGAGTCCCTCGCCGCGGGCAAGCTGCCCCTGTTCGACCGTCTGAAGCAGTTCCTCGCCGGCAACTCGAAAACGGGTCCCTATCTCGAGGTCGCCCGGGAACTGGCCATGAGCGAGGGGGCCGTCAAGGTGGCGGTCCATCGCCTGCGGCGGCGATATCGCGAGTTGCTCAAGGAAGAGATCGCCCGGACCATCGTCGAGCCCGACGTGCTGGAGGACGAATTGTGGGAACTCCTGGCCGCCCTCGGCAGCGAGAAATAATTTGAGCCGTAACCGTTCACGGGAGACCGTTTCACTCGGAGCACATTGCAGTAGACGATCCGCAGATTACGCAGATTTACGCAGAGTGGGAAATAGGGCGGCGAGAATGGTCGCCGGTCGCTCCCTCTTTATCTCTCCTCTGCGAAAATCTGCGTAATCTGCGGATCAACTTGGTCTATTTCCTTCGCACTGGCGTGTAACCTTTTGAACTTTTTGGGTCAGGAACTTATAAGACCACTTCCGGGCGTTTTCTGTCGGTGGGGAGCTTGAACATGACGGAACCCAGTCGCTGTCCCCAATGCGGGGCCGAGGTGCCGGGGGATGCCCCCCAGGGCTTGTGTCCCAAGTGCGTGCTCAAGGCGGGCTTTTCCACGGACGGCGGCTCGCAAATCGGGCCGGATTCGGCCGCGACGAGCGCCTTCGACGCCCGGTTCGTGCCACCGACGCCCGCCGAACTGGCGCCCTATTTTCCGGACCTGGAGATCCTGGAGTTGTTGGGCCGGGGCGGCATGGGCGTGGTCTACAAGGCCCGGCAAAAACGCCTCGACCGCCTGGTCGCCCTGAAAATCCTCTCGCCCAAGGTCGGCCAGGACCCGGCCTTCGCCGAGCGCTTCGCCCGCGAGGCCCGCGCGATGGCCATGCTCAACCATCCGCACATCGTCGCGGTGTACGATTTCGGCCAGACATCCTCCCCTCGCCCCATCGGGGAGAGGGGTCGGGGGTGAGGGCCTGGCAAACCTCCCCTCTCCCCCAAGCGGGAGAGGGACGGCAAGCGGTACCCGGGGTGAGGGCCCGCTGTACTACTTCCTCATGGAGTTCGTCGATGGATTGAACCTGCGGCGGCTGTTGGACACCGGCAAGCTGTCGCCCGAGGAAGCCCTGGCCATCGTCCCGCAAATCTGCGATGCCCTGCAATACGCCCACGACGCCGGCGTGGTCCATCGCGACATCAAGCCGGAAAACATCTTGATGGACAGCCGCGGCCGGGTGAAGATCGCCGACTTCGGCCTGGCGAAGCTCGTCGGACGGGAGCTGAAGGACGTGACGCTGACCGGCGAGGGCCAGGTGATGGGCACGCCCCACTACATGGCCCCCGAGCAACTGGAGCATCCGAAAGACGTGGACCACCGGGCCGACATCTATTCCCTCGGCGTGGTTTTCTACCAGATGTTGACCGGCGAGTTGCCGATCGGGAAGTTTGCCCCGCCGTCGAAGAAGGTCGAGATCGACGTGCGGTTGGACGAAGTGGTGCTCCGCGCGTTGGAGAAGGAGCCCGAGCGCCGGTATCAGCAGGTGAGCCAACTGAAGACGCGGGTCGAGACGATTTCCCAAACGCCGTATGAGCGTGCCACTGGCTCTGCCAGTGTTTCACCACCCGACGACGTACAACGTCCCGACATGTTCCCTCCAAGCACTGGCGGAGCCAGTGGCACACCCCGGTTCTCGCGTCTGGCCATCGCGGGAGCGGTCTGGGCGGCGTTTTTCCTCGTGGCCGTCGGTTTTGTGTTCTCCGTCCATGTCAGTATGGATGAACTTCATCAGGGCGCTGAACCACCGCCGGTGCCACCCCTTCAGGAGGTGCTCTACGCGATTGGCGGACTCCTTGCCTTTGTCGTCTTCGTGTCGGGCATCACCGCGCCGTTTGGGACCACGATCCTGGGCGCGGTTTCCATTTCCCAGATTCGCCATTCCGCGGGCCGATTGCACGGCCTGGGGCTGGCCCTGTTCGACGCGCTGTTGTTCCCATTGCTGCTGTTGGATTGGGTCATTGTCATGCTGCCGGCGGCGGGCATTTGGTTATTCTTGAATACCAAGGGCGTGCCAGCCGCCCGCGGCGCCCCACCCACCGCCTGGAAGTTAGGCGTTCTCGTCGTCACCGTTCTCGCGATCCTGCTGGTGCTTGGCATCGACTATCTGATCGTCCGTTGGGCGTGGCGCAGGTCAACCGGCCGATCGGTGCGAGCGTGCCACTGGCTCTGCCCGTGCGTCGCCACCGTGCCACGGAGTGTGCCAGTGGCACACCTCCCAGCGTCAGCGCCAGTGGCACACCGAGCACACCGGAGCCGGACGCCGTTGAGCAGGCACGCCGGCAATTGCATGGCTCGAACATGCGTCTGCTGATCAGCGGAATCCTCAACTTGGCGGGATTTGTTGCGCTGATCGCCATCGTCGCGACACGCGCCGCCCCTTATCCTTGGGGCGGCGTGATGGCGGTGCCCCGGTTGTTGCTTGCCCTGGTGGTCCTTCTCGACGTTTACTTGATCTTCCGCTGGGGGTGGCGCGTAGTCAACGGGCCGGTCGGTGCAAGTCCACTGGTTCCCGGCGAGCGTCCGACGTCGGCCGCCGACGAGAAAACAATCGAACAAGTGCGCCGGCAGGTTCATGGCCCGGCCCTAGGTCTGCTCATCACCGGAATCCTCAACTTGGTGGCTTACGTTGTGCTGGTCGCCCTCGGTGCGGGGTATATGCCACTTGTGCCGCTGATTGCCGTGGCCGTCCCGGTCCTTCTCGACCTTGTCGTCATGATCCTCGCCGCCCGGAATATGAAGCGGCTGAAAGCCTATCCCCTGGCCATTATCGCCAGCATCCTGGCCATGCTCATCTTTCCGGGCAACGTGATCGGCTTGCCGATCGGCATCTGGTCCTTGATCGTGTTGAGTCGGCCGGACGTGCGGGCGGCGTTCGGGCGTCCGCTGCGAAGCCCCACCGCGAGGGAAACGAAGCTCGGAATCACGGCGTTCATCCTATCGCTCTCGCGGTCCCGATCGCCGTGCTGGTCGGGGTCGTGCTTGAGGCTGTTGCGAAGAACCACCCCAGCAGGGTTGCGGAGATTGCCGGGTTTACGACGTTCTTTCTGGTCGAAATCCCCGCTGTGATTCTCGGCATCGTCGCCTGGCGGTCGGCCTGGGGGAAGGCCGCCGCACTCGTCGTTCCCTTATTGCTCCTGCTGCTTCTTGGTTGGTCGGCTATACTCCCCAGCCCCGCGGTCGACCAGACCGTGGTCCTCGAGGCGCCCGCTACAAGCGCTTTCCGCATCGACGGCAAGACCGGGCCGCGGGCGGTCGTCAAAGTCATCGTCGAATACCCAGGCGCTTCGGCGATCGTGGTGGACGACAAGGTGCTCGCCCCTATCATCGAGCAGCTAATCTGGTGCGATGATAGGCTGTCGTCGATCACTTGCGTCGGTAGTTCCGGCGAGGCCGAAATCTACGTGCAAGGCAAACCGAATCTCGATCAAGGGAGCGTGGCCCACTGGGTCAACCACTACGTCCAACTGGCGGCGCCCAAGTTGCCAAGCGCCGCACGAGTGAGCGTAGCGCTCAATGTGCCGGGCGATTTCGTTCCGCCCTTGCCGGAGGTCGACGAGGTCGATGAATGGATCGTCCATTATGACGATAAGAAGATGCTGGAGATGGGCATCTCGGCAAGCGCCGCGGCCGACGCCGTGCGACAGGCAATTCGCGATTGCAAGCCGTTAAGCGACGTCCTCCTCGAATCTCCCAATGGGAAAACGATTCGCCTGAGCGAGCTGGCCGAAATCAAGGAACTCCTCTCACACGGCCGTTGCTTTCGACGATGGTGCGTCGACAGCAACGGTCACTGGAGGGAGCAGCCGTGGTTGAACTTCACTTCGGGACGGAAACCAAAGGTCAAGGTCATCGACACGCCAGCCTCCAAGCACCCGACCGGGCCGCCGAAATCCGACAACGGGTCCCGGCAGCCACGGCGATGACTGCCAAGGACTTTTGACCGTTGCAACGGGATCGTCCTCGCGGGCGGCCGCTTATGGCCGCTTGGACTGGCTGGCCTCAAGCTTGGCCTCCAGGGCCTTCACCTTGGTTTCCAACTCCTTGACCCGGTCGTCCAATGCCTTGGCTTTGCAGTCGCCGGGCTTGTCAAACCCAGCGGGCGGCGGTCCGCCTGGTCCCGGCATCGGCCCGCCTTGACCCCACATCGGTCCGCCCGGTCCCGGCATCGGTCCGCCCGGTCCCGGCATCGGTCCACCCTGAATCCACATCGCTCCAGCCGGCCCCGGTCCGCCTTGACCCCACACCAGTACATGAACGCCGCCAGGAGCAATCACCGGTCCGCCAAAGCCGCCGGTTGCGGGTCCGGGACCCCAAGCCGCCGGTCCGCCAGGACCACCGGGGCCAGCAGGAGCAAACCCGGGACCGCCGACGCCGCCCGGACCCGGCATCGGTCGCTGAATCCACATCACATTACCGGGACCCGGCATCGGTCCGCCCAGAGGTATTGCAACCGGCGGCGGGCCCATCGGCCGCGCATGCTCCATCATGTCCTTGTGCAACTGCTTCATCCCTTCGGTGAACTCCTCGAGCGTGAGCTTGCCGTCCTTGTTTTTGTCCATCTTGTCGAAGAGCGCCTTGAAGTCGGGGAGCTTGTCCGCCGCGCCGGGAGGCGGCAACGGAATGCCGAACGGCGGTTGGCCGGGGGCGGCAAACGGCGGTTGACCGGGGGCAGCAGGCCCTTGTTGCTCTGGGCCAGGCGGGACGGGCTTTCCGGCGTCGTCTGCCACGATGATTCGTGGCAGAATCATGACGGCGGCGGCCGTCAACAGAAACATGGCTGCTTTTCGCATCGCTCATCTCCTTGAAGTGGAAGGGTAATAGGGGGCACAGTCCACGGGGCGGACGAAACCGTCGTCGGCGACCCCGTCTCTACCCATGTTATAGTAACACCACGGCAAGGAAACCGCCGCACAAAAATGTAGAACGTAGGTCAGGCACCCTGTGCCTGACATCCCCTGGATTCCGGCGGCCTTCTGTCAGGCACGCCGGTGCCTGACCTACGGGGCCGTGAACGGCTACAACCTCGAAGGGTCGTGAGGCGGACGGCCGTTCGGGGAGGGATCGTCCGGCGAAGGGCCATGAGGCGGGAAACCGCCCGGCGGGGGGCCGAGGGGCGGACGGCCATCCGGGGACAGGCCCTCGGGAAAAGGACCGGGCGGAAAGTCAAAGGCATCCTTGAACGGCGGTCCGGTGAGCTTGGCCCACTCGGCCAACTGCTGCGGCGTCAGCACCGCCAGGGCCTTCTTCATGACGCCTTGCATCATTTCCCGGTGGCCGACGACGAGCACCGGTCGCTCGTCGCCCGGCTCCTTGGCGAGATTCCTCGAAGGGCCGACCGACACCGTGGCCGAAACGGGCGGTCGCTCGCCGCCCGGCTCCTCGCCGAAAATCCAGACGGGCGCAAAGGACTCCCTTTCGATTTTCCGGATCTCCTGGCGCTGCGCGTCGGTCAGGTGCAGCCGGGCCACGATGTCGGGTTGGCTGAAGACCATCGGGCCGTGGAGTTGCAGGGTGATTTGCGCCAGCCGTTGCAGTTGCGCCGGGGTGAGCGTGGCCCGTATGACGCGATCATTGGCGCGGGCCAATTCCAGAAACCTGGATCGCCGCTGGGGCGAGGACATCTCGCGGAAGTCCAGGGTGTCGAGCCGTTTCTTCGAGAACTCCTCGGTGCGGGCGTCGATCTTTTCGCGCTGGGCCTTGTCCATCCCAAGATCGGTTTGAACGCGGCGATCGGAGAGCAGGATGAGTTGTCCGGCCCCTTCCAGGACGGTAAGGTCGTCGAGGATTTTTTTGAGCCGGTCTTGCACCTTGACCAATTCGGCCTGGCTGGAGGGGTTTCCGCGATGTTGGGCGACGAAGTCGCGATAGTAGCCCAGGGCCACCTCCAAGAGCCGCTTGCGCAGGCCCTGGGCCGGCGGGGTGTCGGCCAGGTCTTTCTCGCTGATTTCGATCAACAGGTCAGCGGCCTGGCGGGCCTGTTGGAACCGCTTCTCCGCCTCGATGGTGCGGAGTTGGGAATCCGCCAGGGCCTTGTTGGCCCGATCGTTCGCCTGGCCGATGAGCCAGTTGCTCACCAATGAACCGACGAGCGTGAGAAACATGACCAACACCCCGGCGGCCAGCAGCGAGGGGTGGCGGCGCGACCACTTGCGGCCCTGCTCCAGCAGCGAGGGACGCCGGGCACGGATCGGCTCGTCGCTGAGGAAGCGGTGCAGATCGTCGGCCAGCTCCTGGGCGGTCGCGTACCGTTCCGCCGGGTTCTTGTTGAGCGCCTTGAGGGTGATGATCTCCAATTCCACCGGGATCCGGCGGTCGATCGAGCGCGGCGGCCGCGGATCGTGGTTGAGCACGCCGGCCAAGAGGGCGGCCCGCGTTCGGCCGGGGAAGATGGGCTGCAGCGTCAGCAACTCGTAGAACGTCGCGCCCAGCGAGTAGATGTCGGTGCGGTGATCCAACACCACGCGCTGCCCGGACGCCTGCTCGGGACTCATGTAACGGATCGTGCCGACCACGTCGCCGGTGCGGGTCAGGCCCGGGGCGTCGTGGAAGTGGGCCAGCCCGAAATCGGTGATCCACACGTTGCCGTGGGCGTCGATCAGCAGGTTCGCCGGCTTGATGTCGCGGTGAATGACGCCCTGTTGATGGGCGTATTCGAGGGCCTCGGCCGCCTGGGCCATGCAGCGGGCCACGGCGCGGTACAGCTCCGGTTCCTTGCCCGCCCGATACGTGGAAAAATGGGCCGAAAGCCGGCCCTGCGTGACGGCGGCATCATCGACGCCGGCGTGATCGGCGCCGGCGTGATCGGCCCCGTTGCGGGCGGCGGCGTTGGGCTGGGCCAAGGCCGACAGGTCGCCGGACGGCGCGGGCTGCCAGGTTCCCGTGGTGCTGAGGACGCTGGAGGCCGAGGATTCGGGCCTTCGAGTGGGCGACGAGGGATCGGCCGAACCGGCGTCCGGCGGGTCCATGCCCGCCTGCCCGCGAAGTTGTCGCACCACCATGTCCAACGACTGGCCGTCGATGAGCTGCATGGCGTAGAAGTGGATGCCGCGTTCGCAGCCGACGGCATAGACGGGGACGATGTTGGTGTGATGGAGCTGGGCGGCGGCCTGGGCCTCTTGCCGGAAGCGTTGCAGATGCTTGGCGTCGAACGTCGCCGCCAGGGGCAGCACCTTCAAGGCCACGCGACGCGCCAACGACAATTGGACGGCCTCGTAGACGATGCCCATGCCGCCCCGGCCGATCTCCCGCACGATCTGGAAGTCGCCCAAGGGATTGGCCAGCAGCGGCTCCCCGGCGCCGGGGGCGAGCCGGGGCAAATGGCCCGACAGGGGACCCGCCGACTGCGCGGCCTGATGCACAAGCTCCAGGCCCTCCAGACACTGGAGCAGTGCGTCGGCCAGGTCGGGATAACGTTCCAACCATTGGCGGCGATCCGGCCGCCGGCCCGATTCCAATTCCTTCAGGTACTCGTGCACGGCCTGCAACAGCCGCGGGTCGTCCGGGATCGCGTCGCCCTGCCGCGCGTCCGGCGACGGCGACTGCGACGGCACCGACGACTGCGACGGCGACCGCGGCGGCGGCGGACGGCGACCTTCGGAAGGTTGTTCCGGAACATGGCTCATGGCACGTCTCCCATAACCTGTCGCAGCCGGGCAAGCCCCCGCACCCAGAGCTTCTCGACGCTGTCCAGCGAGCGCCCCATCCGCTGGCTGACTTCGGCGAAGGACAGTCCTTCCAAGTGGCGAAGCACGATCACTTCCCGGTAATCCTCGGGAAGCAGTTGGAGGGCGTCGGCCAGCAAGACCACTTGTTCGCGGCGAGACGCCTGTTGGCTGGGCGAACTGGTCGGGGCGACCAGGCCGCGGTCCAACAGCCGCGAGGACTGGTCCAGGTGGGCGGCCAGGTCTCGTTCGAGGCGGACATTCCGGCCTTGGGTGCCAAGATAGCGGCGCAGGAGGTTCGCCAGGCTGGCTGCCATGATCTGCCGCAGCCAACAGACGAACTGCGTTTCGCTCGATCCGCGAAACTTGGGAAAATGGCGATGCGCTTCCAAGAGGGTGTCTTGCACGAGGTCCGAGGCGTCGAGTTTCGCCTGCAAGTTCCGCCCGATCTCGATGCGGGCCAGCAAACCGAGATAATGGCGGTAGAGTTCGAGCAACTGTCCGAGGTGGTCGGTGCTGCCGGAGCGGGCCTGGTTCAGCAGTTCATCGGGCGATAGCGAAGTGCTCATGGCCTCTGCGGATTCCCTCTTGGACGTTCGTAACGGAAACTCGATGGCTGCATCGCCTGTCATTCCTGTGGCCTGTCATTCCTATCGCATGTCATTCCTATCGCATGTCATTCATATCGCAACGATTCGATCGGGTCGAGCCGGCTGGCCTTGCGGGCCGGATAGTAGCCGAAGAACATCCCCACCGAGCCCGAAAAGAGCAGGGCGACGACGATCGCCTCGATCGAGATCGACAACGGCCAATGGGTGGCGCTGAAGAAGGCGTTGACGACCGTGGTGATGGCCGCCGCGGCGCCGATTCCCAAGACGACGCCGATCGCCCCGCCCAGGGTGGAAAGCACGATCGCTTCGACCAGGAATTGCCGCAGGATGTCGCGGGAGCGCGCGCCGACCGCCAGCCGGATTCCGATCTCGCGCGTCCGCTCGGTGACGGAGACCAGCATGATGTTCATGATGCCGATGCCGCCGACGACCAGCGAGACGCCGGCGATGGAGCCCAGCAGCAGCGACATGACCAGGGTGGTGTTTTTCAGCGAGGCGGCTATCTCCGAGGTGTTGTGGACGGCGAAATCGGCGTCGGCGTTCGGGTGCATGCGATGGCGCTGCCGCAGCAGATCGGTCACTTCCTCCTCGGCGTCCTGCATGCGGTTGACGGATCGGGCGGAAACGAAGATGATGTCGATGTTGTTGAACGTCGAGCCGCTGAGGCGTTTTTGGATCGTCGTGAACGGCGCCAGCACGACGTTGTCCTGGTCTTGGCCGAAGAGGTTCGCCCCTTTCGGCTCCAGGATGCCGATCACCTCGAACGGGATGTTCTTGATCCGCAGCTTCTTGCCGATGCAATCCCGGGTTTGAAAGAGGTTGTCGGCCACGGTCGTGCCGATCACGCAGACCTTGGTCGCGCCGCGGATGTCGCTGGGGGTGAAGAAATCGCCCTTTTGCACCTCCCAGTTGCGGACGGTCAGGT
Organism: uncultured Planctomycetia bacterium; assembly: GCA_963804825.1. GTDB lineage: Bacteria > Planctomycetota > Planctomycetia > Pirellulales > Thermoguttaceae > JBKQVT01. Next base: position 555,251 of record CAWDRV010000001.1, read on the forward strand.
AGCTGCAATTGACGCCGAGGATTTCGTCCGGGCACCAATTCTCATGGCCCGCGACGACCTGGCCGTGCGCGTTGACCATCGGCGTGGCCGCCAGGATGGCCGGGCACTCGGCCGCCATGGCGTCGGCGTCGGAGGCCCGCAGCGTGGTCATGCTTCCGAAGCCCATGTGGACCCCGCCGCCTTTCTGGCTGCCGGGGTGGACGATGAGCACGTTCGTGCCCATGTTCTGGAACTGCTCCTGCACCATCAAGCCGGCGGATTGGCAGATCGAGAACCAGCAGGATGACCGCGGCCACCCCGATGACGATCCCCAGGATCGTCAGGCCGGCGCGCATCTTGTTCTTCGCCAGCGCCGCAACGCAACCCGTAAAATAAGCATGACGTTCATGGCCGTCTCACATGGGCGGGGGCGGGGGGCCCGAAGACTTCTTCGCGGTCGTCGTTGCCGTGACCCCCTGGGCGCCGACGACCACCTCCTGGCCCTCGGCCGGGTTGTCCGAGAGGAGTTCCGTCGAATTCTTATCGCTCAGGCCGGTGACGACTTCGACGGCGGTCAGCAGGCGGCCCTCGAGGACCCAAACGTAATGGCGCTCGCCGTCGCGGGACTTGGGCGCGGAGTCGCCGGCCTTCGCGTCCGACTTCGCGTCGTCGTCGTTCCCGCCGGCCTCGTCGTCGGACTTGCCTTCGACGATGGCCCGGTCGCCCGGGCGGACCTGCTCGGGCTTGGGATGGAATCGCAACGCCGCGTTCGGGATGGTCCGCACCCCGGTGTGTTTCTCGATCTGGAACAACAGGTTGGCCGTCATTCCGGGCAGCAGCTTCAGCCCGGCGTTCGGCGATTCCACGATCACCGTGTAGGTGACGACGTTCGAGACCGTCGTGGGGTTGAGCCGCACCTCGGCGATGCGCCCGTGAAAGGTGTCCTTGGGGTAGGCGTCCACCGTGAAGGTGACCGGCTCCTTGCGTCCCTGGGCCTCGCGGATCAGGCCGATGTCCGCCTCGTCGACCGAGGCGTAGACGTGGACCTTCTTCTCCAGGTCCGGGGCGACCACGAACATCACCGGCGTCTGGAACTGGGCGGCCATGGTCTGGCCCGGATCGACCTGCCGATCGATCACGATGCCGTCCACCGGCGAGCGGACCTTGGTGAAATCGAGGTTCGTCCTGGCGGTCTCCAGATTGGCCTCGCATTCTTGGATGGACGCCTCGCCCAGCTTGATTTGGGCCTCGTACGATTCCCGGTCCGTGACGCTCTGGTCGAGATCGGTTTCAGAGATGGCCTTGGCCGGCTTCAGGCTGAGTGCCCGCCGCTCGGTCCGCTTCGCCTGCTCCAAGAGGGCCTTGACGCGGAGCAGGTCGGCCTTGTCGTGGGCCAGCGAGGCCGTTTCGTGCGCCAGGGCCGACTCGTAGGTCCGCGGGTCGATCTGCGCCAGGACTTGCCTCTTTTTGACCTTGTCGTTGAAATCGACGAAGACCTCCTTGATGGGACCGGAAACGACGGCCCCGACCGACACGCTCCGCACCGGCTTCACGGTGCCGGTGGAATTGACCACGAGCGTGATGTCGCCGCGGCGGACCTTCTTCATGCGATACTGTCCGGCGCCGGCCCCGAACCGCAAACCATAGAAATGGCTGTAGCCGGCCGCCGCGCTGCCGGCGATCACCGCCACGACGATCAACCAAAACAGAAGCCGCTTCATCGAATGTTATCCTTCCTGACTGTGCAGGGCCGCGGTGGCCCGCGCAAAATCGGTCGAGTCGCAGATCACCTCTCCGTCGCGCAGGACGACCGTTCGATGCGCGTATTTTGCGACCTCTTGATTATGGGTGACCACGACGACGGTGATCCCGTCTTCCTGGTTGAGTTGTCGAAACAGGTCCATGACCTCCCGGCTGGTGCGCGAGTCGAGGTTGCCGGTCGGCTCGTCGGCCAGAAGGATCGCCGGTTCGTTGGCCATCGCCCGGGCGATGGCCACGCGTTGCTGCTGACCGCCGGAAAGCTGCGACGGATGATGGTCCATGCGCGATTCCAGGCCCACCTTCTTCAGCAGTTTCCCGGCGCGGTCGCGCCGCACGGCCGCCCGCAGGCGGCCGCGGTACAACAGCGGCAGTTCCACGTTCTCCAGGGCGCTGGTGCGCGACAGCAGATTGAAGTTCTGAAACACGAAGCCGATCTTCCGGTTCCGCAGCCGGGCCCGTTGGTCGCCGGACATCTCGACCACCTCTTCGCCCTCCAGCAGATAACTCCCGCTGCTCGGGCGGTCGAGACAGCCGAGCGTGTTCATGAGCGTCGTCTTCCCCGAGCCCGAGGCGCCGATCAGGGCCACGTACTCGCCCCGGGCGATGTTCAACGAAACGCCTTGCAGCGCATGGACCTCGACCTCGCCGAGCGTGTAGCTCTTGCAAATGCCGTGCAACTGAATCAGCGGCACTTCGGGTCCGGGGATCGAGGCGGCTTGCTCCATGAATTAGCGTCGGATGTGCGTGAGGTTGGGTTTCTTCGGGGCGCGGAACCAGCGCCGCGGAGAATTCCTCCAGTATACATGTGGTCACGGACGAACGCCAAGAACCGCCGCCGGCGGCCTCGCATGGGACCGGTCCGCCGCACCCAAGCGCCGCGCTGCCGTCCTCTAGTCGCTGGTTTGTCGTCGATTTCGTGTTTCGGCACGAAAAAAGGACTCGCATCGGCTTGACGCAAGTCCTTTCACCGTAATTGAGCGCGGGAATGGCGGGCGCTGGGGTACGGGGCTTTTTCTCCCTGCTTCCAAACCACCGCGGTCAAGAACGTTGCGCCGCATCGAAATCGACTGCAATTCCGCGCAAAGTTGTTGACGCGGTTGTAGAGATGCTTACAATGGTTATTCAGAGTAATCTCGCATATTTCGCCTCATCACTATAACCCATTCGGGGTGCCGTCTTTCTAGGTTCCGGAGCGCGGTGGCCGTTGGCTGCCTCGCGATGTCTTGGCGTTTGTTCCGTGCATTTCCGCCGTCCACACTTGCACATTCGCGGTCACAAGTTGGTTTCGAGGGGGAGAAGGTTATGAAGAGCCATTCTACAGTTGCGGTCGTTGCGGTCGTCGTCGGGGTGGTTTCCTTTCTGGCAGCGCCAGCAGCCCGGGCGAGTGTCCTTTATTGGGATACTACCCCTTTGACCACCGGGTCAGTTTCACCCGGGAATGGGTGTTGGGACACCGACAACTATTGGGCCGCCGACACCAGTGGCAACGGCGCCACGACATGGGTGGCCGGCTCCGACGCCAACTTCTATGCCGACAGCAGTCCCACATCCACCGTCACCATCGCGAGCACGGTGAGCCCGGTGAGCGTGGGAAACATCACCTTCACCGGCAGCGGCTACACCGTCACCGGCGGCTCGTTGAACCTCAGCGGCGGCACCATCACGACCAACCAGAACGCCACCATCAACTCGGCGATCGGCGGCACGGTCGGCGTGACCAAGGTCGGCCCCGGCACCCTCACTTTGGACAGCCCCAATACCTACAGCGGGGCGACGAACATTCAGGGCGGCGTGTTCCAACTGGTGTCAACCCAGCCGCTGATCTGGTTCGATCCGAGCAACCCCAGTGCTGTCGTCACCAGCGGCGGCAACGTGACTCAATTGACGAACCTCGGCGCCCTCGGCGCCACGGCCAACGCGACGGGCCCGACAAACGGGGGCTGGTCTGCGGGCGGTGGCTCGCGACTGCTGCCCACGCTGACTACCACCAACACCGCGTTCCCGGGCGGCAGCAGCACGGGCATGTTGACCGTCAGCTTCGGCTTCGTCGGCGGAGACACCCTGGAAGGGGACACTGCCGCCGGCCATGGCGGCAACGGCACGGCGTTGCAGTTCAATAATGCCGGCCGGCTCGTTAATACCTCGTATACCATCCTGGCGGTCGCGGCGAGGTCGTTCAACAACGGCGCGCTGGCGCCCTGGGGTTTCAAACGGAGGTACCGGCAGCAATTTGTTCCTGGGCTCGTATGCGTACGGGGGGGCTGAGATTGGCACCGGCCTTGCCCTGGGTTATAACAACACCGGCAGCGATGCCCAGGGGAATTACCTGCTTACACAGTATGGTAATGATTGCTGGGGCGGCACGCCAGCCATGTCCGGCACCATGGGCGGCTCCCCGGGCCCGGAAACCGCCGAGGTCATCACCGCTGAATTGAACACGGCGGTCGGCCATTCGATCAGCGTCAACGGCACGACGGTCGCCTCGAACGCCAACACGTCTCCGATTGCCAGCAGCAGCGGCGCCAATTTCATCAGCTACCTCGGCACCGGCAACGGTCTGCCCGACGAGGGCTTCTTCAACGGCGACCTCGGCGAGGTGATCATTTTCAACCGCGCCCTGAGTTCCGCCGAGCAAGCGGCCGCCGAAGCCTACTTGGAGTACAAGTGGCTGGGCGTCGGCACGCCGGTCGCGGTGCCCTCGTTTATGACCAACCCCGCGGGCTCGTTGCCTAGCACCACGCCGGTGACCATCAGCAGCGCCGGCACGTTCGATCTGAACAACCTCGACCAGACGATCGGCTCGCTCAGCAGCACCGACTCGTTCGACGCAGGTCTCGCTGGGTTTTGGGGTCCTGACCACGGGCAACGACAACACCAGCACCACGTTTGCCGGCGTCATCAGCGACAACGGCCGCGGCGGCGGGCTGACGAAGATCGGCAGCGGCGCCTTCGTGCTCACCGGCAGCAACACCTACACCGGCGCGACGACCATCAGCAACGGCACCCTGCAACTCGGCAACGGCGACGTGACCGGCTCGATCGACGGCAGCAGCGGCGTCGTCAACAACGGCGTCCTGGCGTTCAATCGTTCGGACAATGTGGTCTTCGCCCCGTCCATCAGCGGCAGCGGCGGCGTGACTCAAAGGGGCACCGGCTCTCTGCTCCTTACCGCCCAGAATACTTACACCGGCACGACGCGGATCAGCAGCGGCACCCTGGCGATCGCCCTGCCAGTTGTGATGCCCACCCCGCTGGCCCATTATACGATGGACGGCACGCTCGGCCCGGTCAGCAATGGGGCGACGATTACCAACACCGGTTCCGGCGCCGGCCTCGACGGCCAGATGGTGGGTACCGGGGCAAACTATGTCGCCGGGATCGCCAACCAGGGAATCACGTTGAACGGCAGTCAGTACATTCAGACCCCTGGTTTTGGGGCCCTGAACGCGTGGACTGATTCCGTGTGGATTAATCTTCCCACAGCCACGGTAAACAACCTCGCATATCTCTTGGATGGCCGCAACGACGGCGCCGGTTTTTCGACCAACCAGTCCCTGAATAACGGTGGTACTACCGTCTATAGCAGGATCGAATCATCCAGTGGCACCGTTGACCTCTATGAGGGCGGAGTGAACTTTACGATAACCCCGAATACGTGGCACATGCTTACCTTCACGGTGCAGGCGGGAGCTTATGATATTTACCTGGACGGGGTCCTAAAGAACGCCATCACCTTGTCTGCCGGCACCCCTCAACTCATGAACGCGGGGGTACACTATACCATCGGCGCTCACGCATCGAGTGGCTCGTACGGCGTCCAGGGCTCGCTCGACGACTTCAATCTGTATTCCTCCGTGCTCACCGGGGACCAGATCAGCCGGTTGTACTTGATCGAGAAGAGCGGGCTGCCGAGCGGGACTCCCATGCAGGTGGCCAGCGGGGGCGTCTTCGACATGGCCGGCGGCCAGCAGACCGTCTCCTCGCTGTCCGACGGCGGCGGTGGCGGCGGCGGGCGAGTGATCAACAGCAATACCGGCACGACCTCCACGCTGACCTTGAGCCCCACAGGCGGCGCGGCCACCTTCACCGGCTCGATCGCCGGCGGCAGCGGGTCGGGCACCATTAGCCTGGTGATGAGCGGCAGCGGAACGCAAGTGCTGGCCGGGACGAACACCTACACCGGCGGCACGACGGCCAGCAGCGGGACGCTCGATTTCGCCACGCCGTCCGCCATTCCGAGCACGGGCATTGTAACGTTCGGCGCCGGCGGCTACGTGGCGTTGGGCAAATTGTTGGGCGCCTCGTCGCCCGCGACCGACGCGACCGAGACCGTGGCGAACACCAGCGGGACCAGCGGGACCGTTGCGACTTCGACGGTCAGCGAGACGACGGCGACGCTCGGCGATGCTGCCGCAGGGTCAACAGGCAGTGCGACCAGCGCCGCCGGCGCGGCGGCGGTGCCCGAGCCGGGGACATTGGTCCTGTTGGCGGCCGCCGGGGCCGGCTTGGCGATTGCCGCCCGACAGCGAAAGAGGACCGCACGTTAGTCCCAATCCCGTTCCAAGGGTCGCCCTTTTCCTTTGGGTGAGGATCGGCGTGAGGGGCAGGGCTGACCTAGGCCCTGCGCCGTGCGTGCTCCCGGCACGCCCTTGAAGCGGGCGGAAAATGCCACTTTCGATGCATTTGCGGATGCGTCTATCTGGTGGCCTTGCCCCGATTCCGTGCAAAATCGTTGACGCGGTTGTAGAGATACTTCAAAATAACGGGTAATGTTGTCGGTATTCTCTATCTAATCACTATAACCGATTCAGATCGCCATCATTTCGAGATTCTGAAGCGCGGTAGCCGTTGGCTGCCTCGGGCTATCCTGGCGTTTGTTCCGTGCGTTTGCGGCGCGTGCGTTTGCACGTTCGCCATGAAAATTTTTTTCGGGGGGGTGAGAAGGTTATGAAAAACTATCATTCAGTCGCGCTCGTTGCCGTCATCGTCGGGTTGGCTGTCCTTTTGGCAGTGCCCGCCGCCCAGGCGAGTGTCCTTTATTGGCAGACCGGCGGGAGCGGGTACTGGGACACCGATTTAGATTGGGGCATCGACATGAGTGGCGGCGGTGCCTTGCCATGGGTGCCCGGCGACGACGCCTACTTCTATCAAACCAGCACCGGCACTGTCAGCATTTATAGCTCGGCGGCTGCGGGAAACGTCACCTTCAACGCCGCCGGGTATGTCGTCACCGGCGGGTCGCTGAGTGTGACCGGCTCGATCACCGCCAATCAGAACGCCACGATCGATTCCGTCTTGGTCGGCAGCAGCGGTTTGACCACGGGCGGCCCCGCCGCGCTGGTGCTCGGCGGCAACAACACGTACACCGGAGCGACCACGATCACCGCCGGCACGTTGCAGATCGGGGCCGGCAGCGCGAGCGGCTCGATCAACGGCAGCAGCGGCGTCGTCAACAACGGCGTCCTGGCCTTTGACCGCCCGGACAATGTGACCTTTTCACTCCCGATTAGCGGCAGCGGCGGCGTGACTCAATTGGGCTCCGGCACGTTGGCCCTCACCAGCAGCAGGAACAGCTACACCGGCCCCACGACGATCAGCAGCGGCGTCGTCCAGCTCCCTAACCTCACGTCCAACCTGATCGCCTATTACCCCCTCAGCACCACCCTCAACGACAGCACCGTTTACGGAAACAACGGCGTCTCCGCCGGGACCGGCACGGTCGCCTATTCGAGCAGTTCCTCCGTAAACGGCACCGGATCAATCTCCCTCACCGGCAGCGATTGGGTCGCCGTGGCCGTTGCCGCGGGCAGCCACGGATCGCTGATTGGGAGCGGGACCGGACTGAACAGCTACACGGCGTCGGCCTGGGTCAACGCCTCTTCGTTGACCGGCGCCGCAAGCACGAATGGCGTCTTGGCCACTAACTTCGGACAAAACGCGGCTACATTCCAACTGTACCTCTCTGGAGGCACAGCAATCGGTTACGCCATCGGGTATGGCCCCTCGCAAGCGGTCACCGGCTCGCTCGTCTTGTCGTCGTCGCTCACCATCAACACATGGTATATGCTCACCTGTTCAGTCCCCAATGGCAAGCCCGCGTCCATCTATCTCAACGGCACGCTGGTGGGTACTGTGGCCGCCGTGACCAACCCGGTGTTCATAGACGGCCTGAATAGCGGGGGCGGGACGCTGGGAATCGGCTCGTATCAGTACGTCGGCCAGGCGGATGATTTCCACGGCCTGATCGACGAGGTTTCCGTCTACAATACCGCACTGACCGCCGCCGACGTCGCCACCCTTTACCACGTCGGCAGCCCGCTCACCAACGTCGGCAACGACGCCGGCGTGCTGCCGACGGCCACGCCGGGGGTCATTGCCACCGGGGGAACGCTGGACCTCAACGGGATGTCCCAACAAATCGCCTCGCTGGCCGACGGGCCCGGCAACGCGGGGACCGTGATCAACAGCAACAGCGGCAGCTCGATGGTGGCCACGCTGACCCTCAGCGCCACCGGCGGCACGACCACCTTCAGCGGCAATATTGTCGGCGGCGCCAACCTCGGCGGGATCAGGCTCGCCCTGAGCGGCAGCGGGGGGCAAGTCCTCGCCGGCAACAACACCTACACCGGCGGCACCCAGGTCAACGGCGGCGTGCTGGAGTTCGCCAGCGGCTCGGCCATTCCCAGCGGCGCCGGCAGCGTCACCATCAACAGCGGCGGGGCGGTGGCCGTCGCCGGCGCCTACACGACCGTGACCGGCTGGCTTGGCAGCGGCTACCTCAACACGGCCTCCGCCGGGGCCTTGGCCCTGGTCGCAAACAGCAGCGAAACGATCACCCTGACCAACTACAGCGGCTATGCCAGCCTCTCGTTGGGCGCCAGCGGCGCGGTCACCTACAATGGCGCCCTCACGCCCTCGGGAACCATCTATCGACTGGGCGGCGGCGGCGGCACGTTGACCTTCTCGCCGGCCATGACCGGCACGTATGGTCTGGCAGTCACCGGTCCCGGAACCGTGATCCTGACGGCCAGCAACACGTTGACGGGCACGACGACCATCAGCAGCGGGACACTGCAACTGGGCGACGGAGCGAGCCACAACGGCTCCGTTCCCGGCGCCATCACCGACAATGGGATGCTGACCTTCGCCAATATCAACGCGCAGACCTACGGCGGCGTGATCAGCGGGCTCGGCGGTCTCACCACGAACGGCACGGTTACGCTCGACCTCACCGGCAACAACACCTTCGTCGGTGGAACAACGGTCGCCGGCGGCACCCTGCAACTCGGCTCCACCACCGCGGCGGGATCGTCCACCAATTCCGTGACGGTCAGCAGCGGCGCCATACTCGACCTGCACACAGAGACCATTACCGTGGGCGCGCTCTCCGGCGCGGGGACGATCACCAACCTTGGCGCATCCGGCACCGCCACGCTGACCGTCAGCAACGCCACCGTCAGCAGCACGTTCGCCGGAACGATGCAAGACATCGGGACCGCGTTCGTCAAACTGGCGAAGACCGGCTCGGCAGCGCTGACGCTCACCGGCACCAATAACGGCGTCGGCGTAACGCTGAACTCCGGCGGGTACCTCAACATCAACAACAACTACGCCGTTCCGGCCGGAAGCAGCAGTACCACCTTCACGATCTCCGGCGGCACGCTCGGCAACACCAGCGGCGGCCTCATCACGCTTGCCAACAACCCCGGAGAGGCCTGGGGCGGCAACTTCGCCTTCGCCGGTCCCAACGACCTCAATCTGGGCACCGGCAACGTCGCCCTGAGCGCCGCCCGCACCGTGACGCTCACGTCCAATAACCTCACCGTCGCGGGCGCTGTCAGCGGCGCCTTCAGCCTGACCGTGAGCGGCGGGGCAGGCACGTTGATCCTCAACGGCGCCAACACCTACAGCGGCGGCACGGTAATCGACGGCGGCCTGCTGGAGTTCGGCAGCACCTCGGACATTCCCGGCACCGGCAGTATCACCGTGAGCGGCACCGGCGGCATCGTCGGCGGGTTAGTCGTCGCCGGCGCCTACAATACTGTAACCGGCTGGCTTGGCAGCAGCAAAATTGTCGCGTCTTCCTCCGGGGCCTTGGCAATCCTCGGGACCAGCACCGAAACGATCACCATGACCAACTATAGCTACGCCAGCCTCTCATTAGGCGCCAGCGGCGCGGCCACCTACAGTGGCAACCTCACGCCCTCGGGAAGCATCTATCGACTCGGCGGCGGCGGGGGCACGTTGAACTTCACGCCGGCCATGACCAGCGGCAGCTTGGCAGTCGTCGGGCCCGGGACCGTCATCCTGACGGCCAACGACACGTACTCGGGCACGACCACCATCAGCGGCGGGACACTCCAACTGGGCGACGGGCAGAGCAACAATGGCTCACTTTCCAGCAACATCACCGACAGCGCGAGCTCGATGCTGACCTTCGCCAATCCCAACGCGGAGACCTACAGCGGCATTGTCAGCGGCAGCGGCAGCGTCACCAAGACCGGCACGGGCACGCTCATGCTCACCGGCTCCAACACCTACACCGGCGGGACGACCATCGCGAGCGGGACCCTGCAACTGGGCGACGGGCTGAGCAACAATGGCGTCATCGGAACCGCCACCAACAACGCGACGCTGATCTTCGCCAATCCCAACCCGCAGACCTACATCAACGCGGTCAGCGGCACCGGCAATGTGATCATGCTCGGCCCCAACCTGTTCCTGTTCGACGGCCAGAACATCTACACCGGCAGCACCACCATCAGCAGCGGCACCCTCCAACTCGGCAACGGCACCACCCAACCTGGCGCGACGCTCAACTACAGCAGCGGCATCATCGACAACTCCGTCCTGGCCTTCGGCCGTACGACTAATGTGACCTCCACCGCACCCATTAGCGGCACCGGCAGTGTGATCGTGAATGGCGCCTCGGGCACGCTTACCCTCAACTCCTCCGACGCCTACAGCGGCGGCACGACGCTCACCGGCGGCACCCTGCAAATCGGCAATGCCGCCGCGCTCGGATCGACCAGCGGCGCCGCGACCATTTCCAACGGCCTCCTCGACCTGCACGGCTACAGCATCGGCGTGGGGGCGCTGTCCGGCTCGGGGACCATCGACAACCGTTCTGCATCCAGCACTTCCACGCTGACCGTCGGCAACGGCAACACCACCGGCACGTTCTCGGGAGTCATCCAGAGCACGACCGGCACGATCGCACTGACGAAGACCGGCACGGGCACGCTGGTTCTGGCCGGCACGGACACCTACACGGGCGGGACGACGGTCACGAGCGGCACGCTTGACTTCGCCACCCCGAAGGCCACGCCCAGCACGGGCATCGTGACGGTGGCCGCGGGCAGCTACGTGGCGTTAGGCCCGTTGTTGGGCGCCTCCTCGCCCGTGACGGAGACCGACGCGACCGAGACCGTGGCGAACACCAGCGGGACCAGCGGGACCGTTACGACGACCTCGACGGTCAGCGAGACGACGGCGACCCTGGGCGATGCTGCCGCAGGGCCGACAGGCAGTGCGACCAGCGCCGCCGGCGCGGCCGCGGTGCCGGAGCCTGGGACATTGGTCCTGTTGGCGGCCGCCGCGGCCGGCTTGGCGATGGCCGCCCGACAGCGAAAGAGGACCGCACGTTAGTGCGCTTTGCAGTTATCTGTAGCGTTTGATGTTGGGTGGCACGGGCATCTTGCCCGTGTTTTTCCCAGCACTGGCGAAACGCCAGTGCCACCCGAAACGCTACACCTATCTGAAAAACGCTCTAGCCCCGCAAGCATTCACGGGGTTGTGGAGCCTTGTGGTCGTCCCAGCCGGCTGGCACAGCAGGTTGGGTTTGCGAGAATCGCCGCTGCGGCTTTGTTCAGGCGAGTTTCTTGCGTATGGCCCACAACGCCGCCTGCGTCCGATCATTGACGCCGACTTTGCGCAGGATGTGCTGAACGTGCTCCTTGATGGTCTCATAGCTGATGTGCAGCACGTCGGCAATCTCCTTGTTCGTCAGCCCCTTGGCCAGTTGCCGGAGCACCTCGCCCTCGCGTTGGGTCAAAGGGACTTCCACGTCGGCGGCCAGCCGCGGCGTTGCCAGGGCCCCGGTGGTGCGACGAAGCTCGGTGCGGGTAAAGATGTTTTCACCTGCGGCTGCCCGGCGGATCGCGCTGAGCAACTCGTCGCGGCTGCAACCTTTCGGCAGATAGCCGCTGGCCCCAAGGGCAACCGCCCGGGCGACATACATGGGATTATCGTAGGCGGAGAACATCAGGATGGGCAAGTCCGGCTTGTCCAGCTTCATCCGTCCCAGGGCGGTCAGGCCGTCGCCGTCCGGCATGCGGACGTCCAGGAGCACGACATCCACGTCGTGTTCCAAGGCGTACTTCACCGCCGCCTGGCCGGTGGCCGCCTCGGCGACGACCTTGATCTCCGTGTCTGCCAGCATGGCCTTGACGCCGCTGCGGAGCACTTCCTGGTCGTCGGCGATCAACAGTCGAATCTTGTCTTTCTGGTTCATGCACAGCTCCTCGCATCAACGGTTGTGGGCGGCCGCCATAGCATGACAACCATTGTACCCTTGGCGGTTGCGTTTGCCAGCCAGGGGGGGCTGCCGACCGCCAACTATCTACAAAAGCCCGCAGAAGCCCAATCTGGCGTCAGATTTGGGTCAGAGTGGGGCTCAGGAAAGGAAGAAGGACTTACGGACCTGTCGCCGTAAGTCCTTGTTTACCAAGAAGTGCGGGAAACAGGACTTGAACCTGCACCCCCTTGCGGGGACTAGGCCCTCAACCTAGTGTGCCTAAGCGACCTCGTTCCGCGCGCACTAGGTTGCAAACCTAGTGTGCGCGGGATTTTAGACAGCCTTCGCCTTCCATCTTCCGGAGGCCCATCGAGTACGCCAAGATTTTTTCCGCGACGCCTGCCAAAATCCGCCGTGGGGGATTGTTTTCGGGTCGGCGCTATGCCATCGTGGTGGTGGAGGATGAAGCCATGCCGAACCCGCCACCCCGGCCCCCGCGGCAAACGCTCTTGTCCCGTATCGTTGCCGATAAAATTCCGCTCATCCTCGGCCTTGCCGTGGGGATCTCTCTGACCGGGGCCCTGATCGGCCCGGCAGCGAACAAGCAGGCTGCCTTGCTGGAGGCGGAGCGGGACCGACTGAAACGGGAAAACACCGATCTGACCGCGGACCGGAATGGCATCGCCAAACAGGCGGCCGGGGCAAAACTTGAGCTGAACTGGTCCCGCCAATTGGTCGGAATTCACCAGGAGCGTGCCGACGTCGCCGAGGCCCGGGTCGCACAACTGGAGAGCCAGATCGCGAAATTGAAGCAGTCTCCCGCCGAGGCCACCGATCCGCCGGCGCTGTGGCGCAAACGGCGGACGGTTGGCGGAAAGTGAAGAACTGGACGCTCAACGGAAGCAAGACGACCGAGACCTTCTCCATCACCAAGACCACGTGGCGCGTGCGGTGGGAATGCGCGGACATGGCAAGTTTCAGCGTGTACGGACCCGACCGCAAGATCGTGACCTCCGGCGCTTCCGAAAAGGGCGGCGATCTGTCGGTCATCCACGAAGGCCCGGGGACGTACTACCTCATGCTGTCGGCCATGTTTGCACCGGCGACTTTCTACGTGGAAGAGCCGGACGATGAGGGCAAGCCATGACGCGCTGGATGGTTCCCGCTTGGGTGATCGCGCCGATGCTGGGCGTCCTGATCGGATGGTATGCGCCCTTGGTCCCCGTTAGGGCTGGAAGCTGGGCGACGCCGCCGGCCGCGGCCGCGGCGGATCGGCCGGGCGCCGACGACCAGGAGGAAACGGGCTATTGGCTCAACACGGCGACGAACGTCCGGCATAACCGCACCTGCCGCTGGTACAAGAACACGAAACACGGCCGCTTCTGCAAGGCCACCGATGGCGTGGCCTGTAAGATCTGCGGCGGCTGAATCACGGCCGTCGAAAGGCTCGCGCGGAGCCGCGGAGACGCCGAGAGAAAGGGGAAAAGGATGCAATTGCAAGAGCATTTAGACGAGATTTTCAACGCCTCTGGGCCCAATGTGGACTTCCTGGTGTGGAGGAATTCCGGCACGTACCAGCTTCGCATTCTGGGCCGGTTCGGGGACCGTGTCATGGGTTACGAACTCACCGAGCTTGACCGGGAGCGAGCACGTCCAGATGGCGATTATCTCCAGTGGGAAGCCGTGGAGATCGCGCGACGCCTTGCGCTTTTCCGCGCAAATAACTCCCTTGTCGCCGCTCAGGAGCATCAGGGCACAGGTCTGCTGATCGACGAGGCCGAAATGCGCCGCATCCGTGAATATCTGAATGGCCCGGGCACGCTCGATCCCCTGGAGCGGCGGCTGGCGAAGAAAATTTGCGGCGCTCTCGGTCTGCCACCCGTGCGTGCTTGCGCGGACGAAGACCTGGACACCTCTGAATGGGATCCTCTTTTTTCTGGGTGAAGGCCCTCTCTGCGTCTCCGCGGCTCCGCGCGAGCTTCTTCCGCGCCGCGTCAGTGCAGGACCTCGTCGCCGATCGTGACCCAGGGCGGCAGTTGAATCTGGCGGGTCGTGTAGTGGAGCGTGTAAATCCGGGTGTCGAAGTCGATCGAGAGCGTCACGCCGGTCACGACGTCCAGGTCCTGGTACCGCGTCGTGAAGTCGGCGGCCAGGACGGTCCAGCGGTCTTCCTGCCGATCGTAGGAGACGATGCACTTTTCGCCGCACTTGATGTCGGGAAACAGGGAATTCAACGCGAGGACCTGCTGCCCGCTGTTCACCAGGTCGAACGTCAAAGGCCGATCGGAACCGGCATAGTCGAGCCACCACAGGTTGACGCGGCCGGTCGCGCCGGTCGGGAGATCGTCATAGGCGGTCGCCTCGGCGACGAGCTTGAACTGGTCGGACAGGAATTCCCAGCACCCCCGGCTGGGGCTCCAGATCGCGTAGGCATGCGTGCCCCCGCATTGCAAGGGCCCGGGCGTCTCGCCGAGTTCCTCCTGCCCGGCGCGGCCGACGCCGAAACCGCCGCAATAATCGTCCGAGCGGTAGACCGTGATGGTCTGGGGCGCCGAGTCGTCGGCCGCGTCGCTGATCGTCGCCTGGACCTCGCCCTGCACGGGCATGAACGTCTCTTGCAGCTCCACGCGGCAAATATTGGGGGCCGGGGCTTCGATCTCCCAGCGGTTGCTCTGGTCGTTCCACCGGCAGAAGACCCGATCACCGACACCGAAGGCCGGCGGACCGTAGGCATAGCCGGGTACAAGGTTTTTGCTGCCGTCACCCACGATCGGCCTGCCGGCGCCATCGCCGGGCCGCGTCGCCGGTTGCCAAACGGTCACTTCGGCATTGAAATCGGCGACGACGTTGTAGCTCAGGACCGGCTTGCCGTCCTCGTCAACGTCGTCGCCGCTGTTCTGAAAAAGCCGCACGAGGAGGGCCCTTGCAAACGGCGTGGGCTCGACGAACAGGCCCACGTCGCTCTGAAGGGCGTCCTCGAGGCCGGGGTACGTCATGGCCTCGACGAGCTCGAAGATTCCGATGGCCGCCTGGTCCTTCGCGGGCCTGACGACGCGGCCGCCGGTGCGTTTGTCGGTGTTGCACATGGGATTGCCTCCGGCAGGGACTGGGGATTAGGGATTGGGGATTAGGACCTACGGCGGCCGAGAAAATGCGTGCTGTGCGCGTGGGCGAAGCCCGCGCGGACGATCGTCGTGGGCATCCCTTTTTCGGGGACCTGCCATTCGACCTGGGTGATCGGCGCGGCCATCTGCTGACTCTCGCCGCCGTCGTCGATGACCGTCAGGATTTGCCCGACCAGGGTGCCCCAGGGGAGCAGCCCGTGGACCTGGACCTCGGCCCGGGTGCGGCTGGTCGCGTAACGGGACAGCGCGCCGGCCATGGCCATCCAGAGCTTGTCGGAGTCGTTGCGGAGGACCCAGGGACCATCCTGCGGCGAGAAGACGGGGACCATCGTTCGATAGCGAACTTGGTCGTTTCCGCCCCATCCGGGTTTTAGGCCCGTCATCGTCCCGGGCGTCAGCACCCAGCATTCGGCCTCCGGAACCCGGATTTCCAGCACGCCGCCGCTGGGCGAGGCCCCGGGCAGGGCCGTCTCGAGCATGATCCGCTGGTCGCTGCGCCAGGCGAGCGTGAGGATCATCTGCTGCCAGTCGTACTCCGGCCGATGGTTCGTGGGTGCGGCGTCGGTCCCCAAGCCAAACTCGCCCTCGCCCCAGTGGTTCTTGGCCATCAGATGGTTGGGCGACGTGCTGATCTGGAAGCCCAGGCCGCCGGGGCGGATGGAAAAATTGATCCCGGCGTCCGCCGCGGTCTTGAAGCAGGGATCGCCCTGCGGATTGGCCGGCTCTTGGTAGCCGATCCAGAGCTGGGGGGGCAGCAAGGGCCTTTCCGAATCATCGTCCTCCTCCTCGGCCTGGTCGTCGTCATGGTCTTGGTCTGCATCGCCGCCATCGTCATGATCGCTGGGGACCGAGTAATCGACGCCCTCTTCCAGTGGCGTCCATTCGAGCGTTGCGAGAACCTTGGTCTGCTGGTCCGAGATGCCATCGGTGAGCGCCCCCTTCTGGTCGAATTTTGGGGCTGCGTCGCCGTTTTGAAAATACCAGTCGTCTTTGACCACAAAGGATTGGTAGACCGCGCGGAACTTGTCCGCCTGGCGGGCCTGATCGTGGACCTCGGCCGGGTCGTCCGGATTGCCGGTGCCGGCCTGGTACTGCTTTTCCAGGTCGTTCGACCATTGCCCATCGAGGCTCTGATCGACCTGGACCCCGTTCTCTGGGTATTGCCACCAATGGACGTTGCCGCCGAAGAGCGAGGCGCAGACCACGATCCGCTCGCCCAGG
The DNA here is from genome assembly GCA_963804825.1 of uncultured Planctomycetia bacterium. GTDB lineage: Bacteria > Planctomycetota > Planctomycetia > Pirellulales > Thermoguttaceae > JBKQVT01. Next base: position 571,853 of record CAWDRV010000001.1, read on the forward strand.
ACGCGGATCGTCTTGTAGCCGTGGTCCTCGCTCTGCTCGACGCGGGTGCGGACGTTGTCGGCCGTCTGGCTCGTGTAAATCGTCACGGTGTTCGGGTTGGCCGGGAGCGACTGGCCGCCGAAGGACCAGCCGATCGACGAGAGGGCATAGACCCAGACCGTGAAGCCGCTGCCGTCGCCGTTGGCCATGACGACCCAGTCCAGCCCGAGCCGCAGCGGCACCAACTCCCGCAGGAACGTCGGCCACGCTGCGCTGGCTGTCGGCGGAAAATTCGATGGTGTCGAAGACGTCCTGCAAGAGGTCGGCCTGGCCGCCCAGCGTCCAGGACGGTCCGCCGGTGGCCGATTCATCGACGAAGCGGGCCAGCAGGTATTCGGCGTAGTCGTAATTGCTCCACTGGTCGTCGCCGCCGTAGAGGTAGGACGTGCTGTAATCGTCGCTTGTGGAGTGGAGACTGCTGCGGTTGCCGCGGGTGGCCAACTGGTCCTCGTGGCCGGTGTTCATGCCCGGCAGCCAGCCCAAGAGCTTTTCCGAATCATCGTCATCGTCATCGTCGCTGTCTGCGACGAGCCACCAGGACCGGCTCAGGTCGATCTTCCGTAGGATTCTGCAAGGGGCCGTAGCCGACGAAATTCTGGACGCCGCTCGGCCCGTGGGCCGTCGAGCCGTGCATGTCGCGGTCCTCGTTGCTGAGTTGGCCGATCCAATAGGGCTGCGGGCCGTTCGGACCCAGCAGACTCAGGCGGACCCACCAGCCGGCCCCGCTGCTCCACGCCGGCTTCGCGCTGGGTTGCGTTTCCCAGGGCAACTTGATCGCGCCGTAGCGGCGGCGGAGGCTGCACATGCCCAGGTCGTGGCCCGAGGCGCACCAGGTGGCCCGGATCGGCTGCAATTCGGCGACCCACTGCCACTGGTCCGACCAGTTCTGCTTGACCTCTACGATCGGGGGCAGGACCTGCTCGGGAAATTGATTGCCGGCGGGGCCGAGGACGGTGACGGGCATGGGGAAAGGAGGGATTGGGGATTAGGGATTGGGGATTGGAGACGAAGACGCTCGCGCCGAGACGCAGGGACGCGGAGCATGGGGCGGACGGAAGCGCCAAACGCCCAAGCGGTGATAGTAGGCCAAATTGTGGAGGGAAAGTTCAAAATAGGCCTGGGCCAACTCGAACGCGGGCGCCGGATGAACCAATGCCTCACGTTTTCGATCCTGTTCCACGGGCATAGGTCTTGCGCCAACTCGCCGAGCGTGATCGGGCTTGTATCGATGACGTGGGTCCAGGGCGTGCATGCCATGAATCTTCCTCCTCTCCGCGTCTCGGCGCCTCTGCGCGAGAACCGGTTTCCTTTCACTGGATTTTACCCGTCCAGGCCTCGCCGGCGATCGGAGCGGCCGTGATCGGGGCCGGAATCGTGATGGACTCGACCGTCGAGCCCTCGGAATAACTCCAGACCGGCGCCAGGGCCGTCCCGTCATTGCGGCGGGTTTGCACGCGGACGTTGACGAGGGTGCCCAGGGGCTGCGCCGGCAAAGCGATCGAAAGCAGCCCGAAGGCCCCCGCGCCGATCGGCGCGGTCAGGTCCGGCGTACCTTCAGGCGGCGAGCTGCCATCGGTCGTATAGCCGATCGCCCATTGGGTCGCGCCGCCGGCGGTGCCGAGCACCAGCGCGGCCGTCACCTGGACCACGCCGCCGGCCAGGAGCGAAAGCTGGACCATCGACGGGCCCAGCGGCGGGGCCGGCAGCGCAAGGCCCTCCGACACCGTGAGGCACAGGTAGGTTTCCCCGCTCGGACCGACCGGCAAGAAACCGCTGTCCAGCACTCCGTTGAACCAGGAGACGGAAAAGTACCAGGTCCCGTCCCCCAGCGATTCGGGCAGCGTGAAGGGCAACGTCGCGGAGGTCGCCTGCGGCGTGTCGGTTTCCAGGGGCGGCATCGTTCCCCAATAGAGCCGATAGCAGGCCGCGTTGAAGACCCGGTAAAGGCCCCGGGCCTCGGCGTAGTGGGCCCGCGGCCAGAGCGGTGGCATGATGGCCCGCGATCGGGGCCGATTCCAACCGCGATGGTGACGTCGGCGGCGTCGGGATTGGGCGATGAAGTTGTCCATGTGAAACGGTCCTTAGTTCTTAGAACTTAGCTCTCAGGGCTTCCTTCTAAGCTCTAAGTTCTAAGCTCTAAGCACTTTACAGATCAAAACTCTTCCCATTCCGCGGCCACCTTCAGGGCGACGGCCGCGGCGGTGGGCGGGGCGGCCTGGAGGGCCAGCGTTTGGTTCGGACCGAACTCCGGCGCTTCCTCGGGGTCCCACTCGAGGAGGAGCGTTGCCCGGCCATTCAGCGCCGGCAATCCGAAGGCCTGCGTCCCGTAACTGGTCGGCTCGGCGGAATAGTTGATGCCGATGGCCCCCACGTTCGAGGCCGAGGAGGCCGGGTCCGCCTTGGCGATCGTGTTCACGTTCAGCGCCGCGCCGGGCGTGCCATCCGCGGTGTTGTCGCTCCGCTGCAAGCGGTAATTGACCTGGAGGTCCTGCGGGGCGGCGGCCGCCCCGCCGATCGAGAGCCGCCGCAGCCGCGCCGGGCGCCGGGCGTGTTGGGCATCTTGATGCCGAGAACGGTGGTGAACGTGCCGGCCGTGGCCCCCGTGGTCACGCCGGTCGCGTCGATGGAAAAATGCGCCATGGTTCTTTCCTCACGGATCGAGTGTATTGAAACTGAAATGGACCAGGTTCAGGACGCTGGGATCGAACGCGGCGTCGGCGGCGATCGTCCGGCGGAGGTAAACCGCCGAGCACTCGCTGGCCGGAAGGTCTTCGGCCAGCAGGACCGCCCCCGACTCGGCCGTGGGCGCCGACCAGGTCGTCCCGTCCCCGCTAACATCGAGCGATTCATCGGTCGCGTCAAGCCAAACTTTTAGCCACGTGATCGCACCATCCGAAACGTTCAACAGCGTCAGCACAAGGACCGTCGTCTGCCCGGCTGCAGCGTCGGCCGCGGCAACGTCCGGGCCCGAGACGCCGTTGTCGAACACGTCGGCCAGGGACACTTGGGACTCCGTCACGCCCGGCGAGAGGAAATCGGTACATACGCTTACGCGAATGAACTTGTCCGGATCGTCGCCGTCCAGCAGCGTGAAGGCGCCGCCGGCGGCCACGTCAACCGCCGCGCCGGCCGTCTGCGAGCCCGGGGCCTGCCAGGTCAACTGGACCCGGGGGCCGACCGCCTGAGATTGCAAACGTCCCGCGCCCGGGCCGTTCCGAGCGCCGGCCAGAACAATGGCCACCCCGGGCACCGCGCCGACGACGGCCAGGTGCTTGACGACCTCGGGACCGGCGGTGATCTGGATGGAATCGGCGGGCATGGAAGGGACTCAGGGATTTAGGAATTTAGGGATTTAGGGGGAAAGGACGACGCAGCCGGCCGGGTCCAGCGCGATGCTGAAGGCCGGGGCGTCGGGCACGCGGACGAACACTTCCGGACCGAGCGCCAGGGCCGCCCCGTCGTCGCCGGCCGCATCGACCGCGACAATCCGCCACTTGTAAAGGGCCAGGTCCACCAGCCGCGCGGTCAGGAATTGGTAGGTCCATTGGTAGGGCAACGCGGCCGCCACGCCCAGGGCCGCATAAGCAAGCGATCGGCCGCGGAAGGGCATCGGCAAGAGCGAGGACCAACTGCCCGAGACGCCGGGCGCAAGCGGCGCGCAGACGGCCTGGTCAACGCGGTAGTGGTCCACGTCGGGGTCGGGCGAGCGGACCCACCAGAGCGTTTTCTGCGCCGGGAAGCGGCTCACGTCGGCGGCGGACGGGTCGAAGTCCGGATCGTTGCTGTCCACGACTTCCACGCGGGCCTGTTGCCCCGGCGGGACCTGGAAACTCCGACGGGGGGCGGTCGTCCGGCCCTGGTACTGCCCGTCGAGGAACCAGAAGTAGTAGACCGGGTCGGCCAGCGAGCTGATGACCGAGACGGCGGTCACGTCGGCGATGCGGTTGGTCTGGTAGTCCAAAATCATCGTAGGGCCGATTGTCTTCTCGCGCTGAGACGCGGAGGCGCTGAGGGGTTTTTGTGGCTATGCAATTGTGTTCATTTCTCTGCGGCTCTGCGTCTCTGCGCGAGAGCCTTCTTTGGGTTCACGAATCCCGGTAGCAGTCGATCTGGATTTCGCCGCGGAGGGTCACTGCGCCGCCCGGGAGCCACGCGGCGGCGACCTGGAGCTGTCCGACCTTCTCGACGAACAGTAGGGCGGCCTGGCCAATGTCGTTGACGACTTCGGCGTATTGGCCCTGGAGGGACTGGACCTCGGCGTACCAGGCCGGGAGCCCCTCGCTATTCGAATAGAAGATCGCCCGCAGTTGGCACGCCACCCCGCTGGCGCCCAGCAGGGCGATGCCATCGCCGTCGATGCCGGGCATGTGCCAGCGTTCGACCGCTTCGGCCGCGGCCGGGGCCAAGGCCCCTTTCACGAACGCGCAGGTGATTCCAGCGATGGAGGACATGGTTTACTTGTCGTTCACGGGACTTCCAAGTGTGGGGGAGGCACCGGACGCTGCGCGGTCCATCTTGTCGGCGGCCGCGTCGAGCTTGCCGGCGGCCTCATTCAATTTGATATAGGCGTCGATCTCCTTGTCGGACGCGAATGGATTGCCCATGGTCGTGGCCGCGTAAAACCTGTCGGTATAAAGTCTCCCGATCGTGTTGTAGAACAGGGTCTCGCCGGCCTGTTCGGCGGCAGGGCCGAAGCCCGAAAGCATATTTTCCGCCCTGCCCTCGGCCAGATGCCGGCGGTGAATGGATCGGACCGACTCAAGCCGGTTGCGCTCCGTTCCAATCGCGAGGTTCCCCATTTTTTCCTGCTCGCCCGCGACGCGCGCCTCTCCGGCGGCCTTTACGGACGGATCCAGTGCCGGGAATGCCAATGTCTTGGTATAAAGATCCTGCGCCTCCGCCTCGCGCTGCCGCGCAAGGTTATGCTGGAAATCTTCCCTGTTGCTGAGGATGTTCTGGTAGGCGGCGATCGCCTCCTTGCGGCCGATCAGTTTTTGCAGGTCTCCGCCCGAGAGATGCAGCGCCGCGATCTGGTCCACCATTTCCAGGAACGAATGACCCTTGAGGTGCAGCTTTGCCTGCATTTTTCCGCGGAAATTCTTCGTCGCCTCGTCGGGCGCGGCCTCGCCAGGCTCCTCGTCGCCTTCGACGTTACCGGCGCCGATCCGGGCCAGCGATGCCGCAAGAGAGCGGACCGCCCGGCCTCCCAGGCTGGCGCCCCCCTCGGGATCGAGCACGGTTGCCGCCACCGCCGTGGCCGACCATGGTTTCCTCGGGAGTCATGCCCGCCATTTTGGCGAACGGCCCCGCCCTGGCGGTGGCGGCAAGAAGCTCGGGCATCTTGCTGGGTGCAGATTCGCTGGCGCCCATCGCCATGCTGAGAATGTTGTGGAGGCTGCCGGTCTTGGCCTTGGTCATCGAATGCTGCATCGCGACCGAGGCACGGACCATCATCTCGGGGTTCGTGATCACGCCGGCCTTGAAGGCCGCCGCGAAGGTGTCCGCCTCTTCGATTCCTCCGGCCGAGAGCAGAGCAAACGTGAACCGCGTCGCCTGATTTTCGTCCATGCCGGCCGTGCCGGCGATCCGCCGAGCCGTGGCCACGTTGGCCTTGAACTTTTCCGGGTCGCCCCCGGAGACTTGAGCCAGAGACCCGTATCCGAATTCCGATTCCCTGGCCCGCTGGGCCGCCTCATCCTTCACGCGCTGGAGTTCCTGATAGACCGCGCCGACGGTCGCCAAGGCCGCACTGATCCCAACCAAACCGCCGACATAATTCTTGATGTCGGAAAGGGCGTTGCTGCCGAATGCCTTTGCGCCTGATGCGCCTGCGGCGTCCAATTGCTCTTTGGCTTGGCCGGCCGCTCGCCCGTATTCCTGCTGCGTGACGGTGCCGGCGTTGAGCAACTGATTGAGGTGCTCCATCCGGGCTTCGTAGCGTTCTTGCGGGGTGCGGGTTTCCTCGTAGACCCGAATGCCGGCCTGCTCGAGCTTTTGGAAGTCGGCGGCCGCCTTCTTGCTGGCCTGGCTGACCTTGTCGAGCTGGTTCTCCAGACCCTGCTCCGCCTGGATGCAGCGCTGCACGGAGGCCCACAGGCGAGCATCATCACCGGACATTTCCACGACGACTTGAGGCATCGGCGGAAAGGGATTTAGGGATTTGGGGATTTAGGGATTTTGGGACCGGGACGCAGGCCCACGCAGCGCAGCCGGAACGTTCGGCTGGCCAACTTCAGCAACCGCCGCAGGCGGACGGCCGCAGGGACCTGCGGGTCGGGCAACGCCTCCAGTTGGATCGTGAACCGCTCGTTATTTCGCGCAAATGTTCTGCCACCGGCCTCTAATCCCCAATCCCCAATCCCTCATAGTTGCTCCAATGCCCACAGGTCGGTCGCCGTCGGCCGGTAGCTCGGGTCCAGGCCACGGGCCCAGCGGAGGAACTCCCGCCAGCGCGAGAGGCCGCTCAACCCTCCGGCGCCGTCGTCGCCTCCGTCGTCAGTTTTTTTTTGCACCAGGCCCGGCGCGTGGGCACGTCGGCCAGGGCGTCCAGCACAGCGGCCGCGGTCGCGGTGCTCAACAGCCCCAGCATGGCCACCTCGGTCCGCCCGAGGCAATAGTTGGCCGCCAGGGCGGTCACCGCGCCGTCGATGATCTGGTCGAACTCGACCAGGGCCGTCGTCTTTCCGCCGTCGCCGTCGCCCTCGGCCTTCACCGTCGCGCCGCTGCGGGCATCGTCCCAGCGGAGCGCGAGGTCCCACAGGTGGGCCAACCGGGGCAGCACCTTGCTCTCCTTCCACTTTCCCTCGGCGTCGAGGTCGAGGACCTCCGGCAGGTTGCAGTACCACCGCAGGTCGCCGTCCTGCTCGATCCAGCCGCGGGCAATCGGCACGAGCCAGTTCCGGCCATCCAGCAGCGTGACCTCGTGGCCGCGGAGCGGCTGATCGCGCAGCAGATCGGCCGGCCCGGGCGGGGCGTCCTTCGCGTAGCCGACCCAGACGGACCCGGCCGGCTTTGCATCGACCAGCGGCCGCCAGACCTGGCGGTCGGGAAAATACCCGACCTGGTCGGAAGGGACGCGCTCCTCGTCGGCCACGACGACGCCGCCGCCGCCGCCCGGTCCGCCGGTCACGCCGCGTCGAGAGCAGCCGCGGCGGAGGGCATATCCCAGTCCGGTGGCGCGGCAGTCGTCGAGCGAAACGCCTGCGGCGCGGCCAGCGAGGTAGAAGAGGAAGGCGGGCATGGCGGGATTTAGGGATTTTGGACGGGGTCGAAGTCGAGGTCTTGCTCGGGATCGAACCCGAAAAGGTCCAGGACTTCGACGCCCGGCTCCAGGAAGATGGTGCCGATCGGGTGGCCGATGCCGTGGGGAATGTTTTCGATCAGGGCGTCGCGGCAGAGCCGGATGGAAAGGGTCTGCGCACCGGCAGAGGGGGATTGGTCAGGCGCGCCGTCGCCCGCGAGCCAGGCGGCCCAGGCCTCGTCGCCGTCGTCGTTTTGGTTGAAAAGTTCGCTCATGGCAAAAACCTCTCCAGGAAAGGGTCGGGTCGGATGGTGGAACTAGGCCGAGGGGAGCATGGCCTCCGTGTCGATGATCAACGGGGCATTGGTCCCGTCGAAATAAAGCGGCATCGCCAGCGTCACCTCGGCCGCCTCGTTGCCCGAGGCGTCCACCGGCCGGTCGATGTAGGCCAGGCCCGCCGCGGTGAAACTGATCTGGTCGGAGCCACTGGAAAACGTGCCGCCCATCGCACGCCGGCGGAGATAAAAGGACGTATCGAGGTGGGCCGTCGTCGTGCCGACCAGCGGAATGCCCAGCTCACCCATCCAGGTCAGGTCGAGGCTCTTCATCGTCAGCTTGCTGTGGATAGCCCGGATCGTCGCCAGTGTGTCCCAGATGTCGCCGTCGGCCGCCTCGCCCAGGGCGTCGATGCCGAAATCGATCTCCCAGGACCGCTTACCGTCAAGCGGGATGCCCGCCACCATGGACGGCCCCAGCGTGAACCGCTCGTCGTCGACCAGCGGCGAAGGCAACGCGACCGCATCGGTGATGACCACCGGATCGTTCGTGCCATCCCATGTGATCACCGCGTCGTAGCTGAGCGTAGCGTCGCCGCCGTGATTGACCGAGAGGGTCTTGGGGACGAGGATGCCGCAGATGAAGGCGAATTTCCGATGCGACGAGCCGATCGCCCGCGTGCCGCCATCGGCGTATTTTTGGGCGTAAAGTGCCAAACCGCCCGCCATGTTGGCAATCGAGGCCCCCGTGGTGGCGCAGGCGCCCAGGGCCGTGGCGATCGCCCGGGTGGTGAAACTGGGGGCGATCTTTTGGGCGTAGAGGGCGAGGATTTGGGCATAGACCGCGCCGCTGGAGGTCTCGCCCTTCACGTCGCTGCCGGTGACGATGTTCTGGGTCGTGATGCCGCCCAGCAGCGTGGGGCCGATGCTGACGCCGTAGAGGCCGAATTTGTTTTGGAGAGACATGATTGGCTCCGGTGCTTGCGAAGGAAGATTAATGCGCGTGGAAAAAGGCGATGATGTCTTCGGCCTGAAAGGCGTCCCACTCGCGCTTCAGCTCGTCGCCGACCATGCCGGCCAGGACCGCGCCCTCGGCCGGCGAGACGCGGGTCAGTTCATCGCGCATGTCGATCTGGCTGTACGGATTCTTGAAGTTGGCCTTGTTGGCCTGCGGCAGGGCGATGCGGCAGCCGCTCCGCGTGCTGGTGGCGGTGGCCGTGATGCTGGCGATCCGGCTCATCGCCCGCAGCCCGGGGTCTCCGCTCCAGACCAACGGAAGGGTATGGCCCTTGTAACGCTGCTTCCGGCCGGTGTAGGAACGGAAGAATTGCTTGGTGGAAAGCCCGGACTGTTCGCCGCTCCGCGGCGTGTAGTGGTACTCGGCCGCGCCTTCGTGGGTGAAGTGTTTTTCGCGGAAATGCTCATGCCAATACCTGCCGACCTTCAACCAGGCCTTGCGCTTAACCTCGTTCATCGCACGGACACTGAAGACGCGCGAGTCGGGAACGGCGCCCTTGTACTTGATGACGATCTTGCTGATCATCCTTCGGCCCTCCGCTCTCTTTACAGCCCGCGCCATTCGAGGCTGATCTCGACGCCCTGCCAGACGCCTTGGGTCGGGACTTCCTTGGGATGGCCCCAATAAGGGCCGGCGTCAACGTGCAGCGCATGGAACGCCAGGTAGCCGGGCTGCCCCGACAGGGCGCACAGCCCGTCGATGATCGCCCCGATCGTGTTCTTCCATAGGAGGTTGGCGTCCGAGGTGGGCTCATCGCCCAACGAGTCCGGGCAATTCTGGTACAGCCGCAGTTTCAGCTTGCCCCGCTCCTGGAACTCGAACGTGTGGCCGACGGCCTCCATCACCTGCGAGAAGCCGCGGTCCTCATCGGTGTAGACGACCGCGCAGGGACGAATGGTCTTCAGGTCGTCGGCCGTGTGGGCGTCTTGGCCAGCGGCCGGCGAAGGAAAACCCTCGTGGTAGATGCGCAAGAGGGCTGTCGCCACGGCCGTGTCCGGGTCGGTCGCCCCAAGCCAGGTCTGCACTGCGGGCACGGCGGCCAGCATCTGCCGCAGGTTTTCTTGGGCCAGCGATAGGGAGCCGGAGGCCGTTGCGGTCACGATCGCCTCCGCTTGGGGTGCTCGAGCTCGTGGATCCGCCGCTCGTGGTCTTCGATCTGATCGCTGTGGTGGACGCAGACGGGGCCCTTGCCTTCGCTGAGGACCTTTAGGATGGCCTGGATCCCGCCGAGCTTCCAGAAGAACGTCGCAATGGTGGCGACAGTGCCGATGATACTGACGATGATCGAGACGACGTAATAGGCCTGGGTGGCGTCGGCGACAACCTGGTCTTTGGCCACGGCCGCGCCGCCGATTGCGGCCAGCATAGTGAGGCAACGAATGGCTTGGTTCATATTCGCCTCCTGTAGCCGGGCCGGGTGACTTCCGCCGAGGCGATCTGCACCAAGCGGACCTCGGCCGTGCTGGCCGACACCGCGTGAACGGCGTCGACCGCATAGATCGACGAGTCGATTTGGAACTGGGCGAGCATCTGGTTTCCCGGCGACCAGAACGGCAACGCCGGATCGAACGGGAAGACCACCTCGCGGTAGGTCTTGTATTTGCGGCCGTCCTGGCCGTCGGATTCTTCGGTCCGCTCCGGCCCGAGCATCGCGTCATAAGGACCGGCGGGCGCGGCCTCGGGCTGCAGCAAGTAGACGGCCGCGGTGCGGCAGAGGTATTGGCGGAAGGCCGGCAGGGCCACCGATTGGTAGATTTCATCGAATGCCGCGAGCGCACCCATGCCGTCATCCTCCCAAAATCACGCGGCGGCGCGGCAGCGGGTGAAAAGCAAAAAAGCCCCGCCACCGAGCCGTCGCCGTTTCCGTTGCAGTCGCCATCGCCGTGGCGATCGCACTAGCCGGCCGAAGGCGGCAACGGTTCGCTCCGCGCGATGCGGGCCTGGATGGCCCGGACCGCGAATTCCAGGTTGACGCCGGGCTCCAGGCTCAGCGTGGCCAGCGTCGCGCCGGCGGCGAGTTGGGCGGTGCCGCATCTCGCGGCGCGGCGCAGGCTGATCTTGTATTGTTGGCCACCGGGGGCCGTGGCCGGGGTCGCGGCCGGCGTTGCCGGCGAGGGCTCGGCGGTGACCGGGGCGGTCGCCGCGGTCGTGGACGCTGCCGGGACTGCCGCGGCCGCCGTTGCGACCGTCGGGGCGATGGCATCGTTGCTGGCCACTGGGCTCGGAGGCGATCCTGGGGCCACAGGCGCAACGACTTCCGGAGCCGGGGTGTTTGCCGGGGCTGCCTGGTTTGACAGGTCGGGCGCAGCTTGCCCAGCATCCGGCGTCGCCGGGGCCGGCGTGGGGGTCGAGGTGGCCGGTACTGCCGGCGGGGCCACCGTGGCGGCCGTCGCGGCCGACTGTGCGGCCGGGTCTCCGACCGAAGCCATCGGGCCGACCGCCGCCTGGTCCGCGACAGGCGCGGGCGTGGGCGATGTAGGGGCGGCATCCGGCGCCGGCGGCTCGGCTGGGGCCGCGGGCGTCGGCGCGGCTGGCGTGGCGCTCGGCGTGGCGGCCGGTGCAGAGGTCGCGGCCGGACCGGAAGCCGTTGCGGCGGAGGGATCGGGCGCTGAGGTCGCCGGAGCCGCTGCTGTGGCGGTCGGATCGGGCTGGAACGTCGCGGCTGGCATTGCCGACGAGGGCTCGGCAGTGACCGGGGCGGTCGCCGCGGTCGTGGACGCTGCCGGGACTGCCGCGGCCGCCGTTGCGACCGTCGGGGCGATGGCATCGTTGCCCGCCACTGGGCTCGGAGGCGATCCTGGGGCCACAGGCGCAACGACTTCCGGAGCCGGGGTGTTTGCCGGGGCTGCCTGGTTTGACAGGTCGGGCGCAGCTTGCCCAGCATCCGGGGTCGCCGGGGCCGATGGGGCGGTCGCGGGCGGCGGTACGGCCTGCGGGGCCACCGTGGTTGCCACGGTCGCCGGCTGTGGGGCCGAATCCGCGACGGGAGCGGTCGGGGCAACCGGCGCCTGGTCCGCGACAGGCGCGGGCGTGGGCGACGTGGGCGCGGCATCCGAGGCGGCCGCCGTTGTCGTTGCCGTCGCCGTCGCCGGCGGCTCGGCTGGGGCCGCGGGCGATGGCGTGACCGGCGCGGCAACCGGAGCCGCGGTCGAGGCGGACGGCGCGACGGTCGGATCGGGTTGCGGCGCAGCGGCCGGTGTCGCCGTTGCCGCCGGGGCAGCGGCCTGGACGGTCGGATCGGGCTGGGACGCTGCGGCGGGCGCAGCAGTCGTTGCCGGATCGGGCGTGGCAGCCGGGGCAGCGGCCTGGACGGTCGGATCGGGCTGTGATGCCGCGGCGGGCACGGCAGTCGTTGCCGGATCGGGGGCAGCGGCCGGCGGGACGGTCGGGGCCGCGGCTGCCGGGGCCGCGGGCGGCGCCTGGACGGCGGCCGCGGCCGGGTCCGTCGCCGGAGCGGCCTGGGCGGTGGTTCCATCAGTGGACATGACTTTGTTCTCTCGCTGAAAAGTGGTGGATTTGATGGTCTAAGCTCTAGGCCTAAGACCTAAGTTCTCGGCGTTCACTCTCCGCTTCCGCTGCCGGTGCCGCTGGCGTTGATTCCGGTGATGAGCATACCCATCTCCTGGTAGATGATCTTCTCCTCGGTCTGATTGCGGACGCGCACGACGTCGCCGCGAATCCGTTCCTCGCGGTAGGTCTCGATGGTGCCGCCGATCGAGCTGCCGTCGGCGCCCCAGTGCATGGTGCGTCCAATGCACGGCTCGCGCATGTCATTGGTCCTGGCCACGCGGCCGACCCAGCAGTAGTCGTCGGGCCAGATCTGCGAGATCGCGCGGTCTTGGCCCTCGTTGGCCATGTTCTGCGCGCCGCCGGCCACGAAGACGTAGTCGAGGTCGAAGACCATGGCCAGCATCGCCGGGCCGATGTCGGCGGCCCGGATGCGATCGCCAGCACCGCGGGCCATGACGTTTTCGCGGATCGCCTGCTGCTGGCGGACGTCGCGGTACTTTTTCCGGTTGATCGCCAGGGCATTCGGCCAGATGCCCGAGTTCTCCCAGGCCGCGACGACCGCGGCGTTGACGTCGAAGATGGCGTCGGCCGTCTCCTGGTTCTCGGTGGTCCAGGGGATGTCAACGGGGTACGCCTGCGCGCCGCCGACCAGCGCCGGGTTGAACACCTGGGCGGCGATCCGCTGCTCCATCGAGCGCAGAACCGCGTCGTAGGCCCTGGCGGCGCAAACCATCTCGAAGTCGAAGTAGTATTGGTACATCTTCGCTTCCTTGTCGGAGATGGGTTCCTCGGCGCCATGCTCCTGCGTGGCGTAGGTGTTCGGGAGGAACTCCCACGTCCCGCGGCTGTAGCCGCCGTCGGCCGCGCGGTCCGTATTGCGGTTCTGGAGCAATTGCTCCAAGGGGATGCGGCCGAAAGTGCCAGCCTCGAGCTGGGTCTCGAAGACGGGCAGCACCTTCAGGCCGATGAATCCCTGGCGGTCCATGGCCAGATCGAACTCCATCAGGCCGTTGAGAATGTCCGGCCGCAGGGTTGCAAGTGATGTGGAGGGAAAACCCATGGTTCAGGTCTCGCTTATGGAAAAGGGGATTGGGGGCTGGGGGTTGGGGCTAGGGCTCATCAGCCTCGGGCATCGACGGAAAACTGCACGCTTCCGATCTGGATCACGGCGCCGGTCGTGCCGCCGGTGTCGTTGCAGACGCCGGTCAGCTCGCAATCCAGCACCTGGCCGGGGACCAGGGCGGTGGAAGTGATTGCGAAAGTGAGCACGGTCATCGTCGCGGTCAGGGGCTGGGCGGAGGTCGTCACGAGCTGGGCGCTGGCGCCGCCGGCGCCGTCGCCGGCGTAGATGGCCACGGCCAGCGTCGCGCCGACGTGGGGCAGGGCGCTGACGGCCGCCTTGACCTTCAGGCTGATGGCCTGCCCGGCTTGGTATTCCTGCGGCAGGGCGAAGCTGAACCGGCAAACGTCGGTCTTACTGGCGGCACTGGCCGACTCGCCCACGACGAGCGGGCTTGCCGAGCCGAACGTGCCCGGCGTGATGCCGAAGGCCCCGGCGGGCGTGCCGGCGGCATTGCCCAGCAGCCCCAGCGTGCCGGCGGCGCGAAGGTCCGTGAGCGACTTGGTGTAAACGGCTTGGGCCGCGCCGGGGAGGAGCGCCGTGGGAAGCTGGATCATCTCGATGATGTCGCCCTCGGCGGTGGCCGCCTCCAGGGCGATGCCGGCCAGCACGGACCCGCTGCCGGCGACCTGGCCGGCGGCGGCCGCGTAGACGGGGCCCGCGCTGAAGGACCCGGCGGCAGTGACCTTCGTGGTGCCCTGGGCACTGATGAGCGCCACGGGGACGCCGGGGTCGGGCACATCGTCGGTGGCGAAGACGGGCCGCTGTGTGACGCCGACGCAATCCGTGTCGGTCGCGCCGGCCAGATTGAGCAGCTCGGTTGTCGGGTCGAGACGCACGCGGAGGAAGACGCCCAGCGAGCCGTTGGCCTGCAGGGTCTTGCAGCGGGATTCGACGTATTGGGACATGGCTTTGACCTCGAGAAAAAGGTGGGATTCTAGGTTCCAGGTGGCGGACTGCGGGTCAGGCGGCGACCGTCCCGCCCCGCGCCGCGTTGTAGGCGGCAATGTACTCCTGCTGGAGCTGGGGCTGCTCGTGGACCAGGGCGCGGACGGCGCGGGCCCGATCGCCCTTGTAGAGCGTCAGCTTCACGGCCAGGGCCGCTTCCCAGGCGGCGATCGCATCGCCCCCCTCGGTGGCGGCGCCGCCGGTGCCCGCGGCGGGACGCGCAGCGCCCAGGGCGTCGACGCCCGGCAGTTTCAGCGGGGTGCCCGCGGCGGCGACGACCGTCTTCTTGGCCGCCTCAAGCCGCTTGTTCTGCTCGGCCATCCATGCGGCCTGGGCCTGCGGCAGGGTGGCGGCCGCCTCGAGCTGGCCGCAGAGGAACTCCGCATCGGCGCCGACGCAGCCGGCCTTCAACTCGGCGTAAGTGGCGGGGACGGACGAGGATTCCGTAGACATGGACGTCTCCTTGTTGTTGTCGTTGCTGTTGGAAGGGCCCTTGGCGAGGGCTAGGAATTGCGGCGGAACATGCTGGTACGGATGGCGTTGCGGATCAAATTTCGCAGCGATCGCGAGGACGCCGGAACATCGGTCGGCAAAGCCGTTGGCGACGGCCTCTTCGCCGCAGAACCAGGTTTCGGCATCCATAAGCTCAGCAATTCGCTCGGGGCTTTCTCCGGTTCGTTCTGCATAGGTATTCACCACTTGGGTCGTGACCTTGTCCAGCAGATCGGCGGTGTGCCGGACGTCGTCGGCCTCGCCGTACGCGGCGGAGGCAGGATTGTGGATCATCATATAGGCGTTGTCGGCGATCTCGATCTCATCGCCGGCCATGGCCACCATCGAGGCCGCCGAGAGGGCCATGCCATCGACGTGGACGACCGTGTGCGCAGGGTGATCCTTCAGGAGGTTGTAGATCGCCGTCGCGTCGCCCAAGGCCCCGCCGGGGCTGTTGATGCGGAGGTGGAGCGTCTTCACGTCGCCCAGGTCCCTCAGGGCCGCGAGGAACTGCTTGGCGCCCAGGCCGCGCCCGGGGTCGATCTCGTCGTAGATCGCCAGCTCGCCCTCGCCGGCGGCCTTGGCCTTCGGCGCGAACGCGCGGCCGCTGGCGGCGATCTCCCTGCCGGCGGCGTCCTTTTTCTCCTTGTCCAGGCCGAGGGCCTTGCGGTGGGCCGCCAGGTGCGCCTTGTCCTCAGCCGAGGCCTCTTCGCCGCTGCGGGCGCCGTTGGCGGCATCCCACGCGGCCTCCAGCCCGCTCCGGCTGAGGAGCAACGTGCCGGTGGTAAAGACGCCCTTCTCATCCTTGCCGCCGCCGCCTTTGACCCAATGGTGCGGATACTTCCAGGTGCTCTTTTCGGCCGCGTCGCCCTTGTGGGCGAAAGCGATCCGCGGCAGTTCGGTCTTGTCGACCGTGCCCCAGGCCGGTTCGTTCGGGTCGGTTCGCGAGTTGTGTCGGAAGGCCATGGCGTTTACCGGGGGTTAGGCGGCGGGGGATTTTGCCGGTGCGGCGGGGGTCTCGGGGCCTTCGCCGCCGATGGTCGGCTGCACGGCGATCGTCACGCCATCGGGCGTCGGCAGGCTGGCCACTTCCCGCCAGGTGACGTGCAGATCGGGATATTTTGCGTTGAGTTCGGCGGCCTTCTTTTGGGCCGCTTCGATCATGGCGGCGTTGTCCTCGACGATCTCGTTGACGAGGGTCGCGTAATCAATGCCACGCTCGGCGGCCCGGCGGCGGCCGGAGATGAGGCCATTGCGGATGCGAAGCAGGTCGGCCGAGGCATCCTGGAGCGGTTGGATGTACGGCCACGTCGGGGCGTTCCAGCGGTGCTTGAAGATGTCGATGCCGCGGCGGTTCTGCCAGCGGCGGAGCTTCGCGTCCAGCGCCAGCTCGCGGCGGAGCCACCAGAGGTTCACCGGTTTGTGCAACCGGTTCTTGTGGTGCCGCTGGTTGCTCCGGAAGCCCATGCGGGCCTGCTCGATCGCCCCGCGCCAGCCGTTGAAGTTCGTCTCGGAGGCGTCCATCAGGACCATCACCAGGGGCATCCCGATGTTGATTCCGATGAGCGTCAGGATCAGGCGAGAAAACGGGAAATACTCCGGGGCGGGGACATGCGGGCTGTCCATCTTCCAGTCCTCGCCCGGAGGCGGATTCAGCATCATGCCCGGCCCGTAGCCCTCCAACGTCTGGGGCACGCCCGTGTCCACGGGCGTCTCGTGCCGGCGGCCGACGGCGTTGTCGGGCGCGTTGATGTCGAACTGCTGGCTGCGCTGGCGGATGACGGCGAAGCAGTTGACCATTTGGTGCCGGACCAGCATGGCAAAGTTGATGTCGCCGAACATGCCCGCCAGATCGAACATCGGGGCCAAGGCCGTCACGCCCCGGGTCTGCGAAACCCGCCTGGGGTTCAGCACGTGAAAGACCTGCCGGAAGCCGTCCTCGTCGTAGGCCGGATATTTGGCCATATCGCCGACCCGTTCCACGGTCATCGTGATGGGCATCTCCGTCCGCGTGAACCAATACTCCTCGCGCTTCCGCGTGCGGTCGTTGATCTTCACGCCCTGGACGACGTTCAGCGAGGTATTCTTGGGGCGGCGGCAGCGAGTGCGCCTCGACCACCTCCAGGGCCCCGGTTTCGCGGTTGGGAAGGACGAAGCAGTCCCCGTCGATCAATTCGTGCCGGAGAGAGAGTTTCTCGATCTCCCAAAAGGTCATCTCGCCGGCCAGGTCGCATTTCGACGGGTCCTCGGCCCATTCCCGCCAACGGTCCTTCAGCTCGGTGTTGAGGCCGTCGTCGCCCGTCTGCGGATCAAAATGAAAACCGTCCTGGATGGTGTTGCCGACGGCGCGGTCGACCAACTGGCTGATCACCGGGTCGTTGCGGTCCAAGTCCCTCGAATATTCCATCATCCGGAAATATTGCGACTCAATCCGGATGTGCCAATCCGCGCCCCGACCCCAGCGGCAGCAGCCCGGTGCGCATCCGCCGGAAGCGGCTCATGTGGGCCGCATCGTAGTCGTTGCGGAGCTGGTCGTATTGCTCGGCCAGCGTCGGGTCTTCCAGGGGTCTTCGGCGCTGGGGCATTTTTTAAAAAGGGGTTCAGTCGATGGGGAGCGGATCGTTCGTGTAGTCGTCGCGGAAGAGCGTGAAGTCGCTGTAGGAGGTCGTGCGGGCCCCGATGTTGCGGCGGTCCGGATGGGTCGCGATCCAGCGCTTCGCCTCCTTTATCTCCGCGGTGATGACCTGTAAATCGATCTCGAAGGACTCGGCCCGCATCCCGCCGTGGGCCGCGGACTTGGGCAGGTTCAGCAACAGCAGCCGGCAGGCGGTGATGAACCGCTGGGCCATGGCGGCGGAGCCGACCTCGGCATAGGAGGCGTTGTCCGCATAGGCGGCCCGGATGTCGGCCAGCATCGAGGCGGAATTCAGGGGCGGGGGAGGCGCTTGGCAGGCCATACGCCTAACTTGGCGGGTCCGCTGGCACAATTGCTAGAGCATCCGGAACTTCCGGGTCCGGAAGTTCAAAGAAAGCCCGGAAGCGGGGATCATTTCGCGCGAAATGCCGACGCCGCGGGCTGTCTTCCGCCTTTCTCCTTAGTCCATGTGAAGGAGCCGGCGCGGGTTGAACTGCGGGCGGCGCAGGATCATGCAGCCCCAGTGGCGAATCCGCCGTCCGCCATCAATGTCGTGCCACCGCTCCGACAGCTCCTCGTCGGCCTGCCAGGTCGTGTGGAAGGCCGACGGATCGGCGAAAAGCATCCAGGGGCCATGGTGGCCGATGGCGCCGGCCCAGTGCCCCTCGCTCCAGAGTTCGCGGTAAGGCCGGGAAGAGGACCTGTACGCCTGGAGCGTGCAGAGCGTCGGCCAGCCGCGGTCGATCCCGCGCCGCAGCTCGGCCACCGTCATGCCCTCTCTGGCGCGGATCGGTAGGCCGAAATATCGCAGCACCCGGACCATGCCGGCACAGGAAGTTCCCGATCGGCGGGTCCCAGCCAAAATCGAAATCCGGTCTTCGCGCTCCTCGATTCCATAGCTGGCCAGAGCCATCAGCAACAGGTCGGCCCCACAGTCGCTGGACGAGAACTGCCGTTGACGGGCGAAGGGAAGGATTTTCATATTCCCAAGGTTGGCCGCGGCACCGGCACAATTGCTAGGCCATCCGGACCCGGAAGTTGAAAAAAGCCGGGCCCGGGCAGGCTCAGGCCGGCCGGCCGCTTTGTCAGAACGAAATTTGCGGCAACCAGGACAAAACCCAGAGAACAAACCCGGCCGCGGGGACCAATAGGATCAACCCGAGGAGGCACAGCGCCGTGACCAAGGGGCCGGGCGGAATCGATGGCTCGGACCCCGGCAAGTTCACCTCCGCCGGGTATATGACTTCCTCTTGCGGCGTGTTCGGCAGGTCATCGACCGTCTCGCGTCGCGCCCCAGCCCTCGCGGGCGCCGGGAAGGGTGCCTGGGCCGGCAGCGGCCTGCTGTCGGGCGCATATTCGCAATGGCCGGGCACCTGAACGCCCCGCTGGTTGCCCGCGCCAGGCACGACCTGACCGACGGTTTCCTCGGTCAGTTGGATGGGCGGCAGATTCTCATCACTGGCGATTTCGGGCGAACCCAGATCGACGGGCTCGTCATTCTTCCGCCGGCGGACCGCTGGCTTGCGGCGCTTCGGCCGCGGCGCTGGCTTCTTCTTGCGGGACATGGTTGTTGCCTCCTTGGGGTTGGGGCGCTCCGGCGATCGGCTGAACATGCTGGAGGAGCCAGCGGATCGCGTCGGAGTCCCGGGTGATGGGTTTTCCTAGTGGATTCTTGGGCGTCCGCGCAAAGCGCCGCGCCGATGGCCTCCAGGCCGAGCCGTAGCGACCGCAGAGCGAGCGCCTCCTGCCAGGTGAGTTGGGCGTCGAGGTGCCTCCCGACGAACCGCGGCTCCTGGCCGCCGAAGTCGAACAGGGGCGCTTCGACGTTTGCCCATTGCACCGAGCGTTCGCAGGACTCCAGGTGGCCGGCAATGACGCCGGCGCCCGCGCCGTCCTCCACCGAGGCGGGGTCCTCGGTGGCGGCCTCGGCGACGGCCGGCGTCGCGGGCGGCTCGGCGGCAAAAATCGTGAGGTAGCCGAGCGGGTCGCCGCTGGTCCGGGCCCGGCTGATGAGTTCCTCGGTCGAGCAGCCGGCCGACTCGACGGTGATGCCCAGCCGGAGGATCTCGGCCCGGAGCTTGTTGTCGGTGGGTTGCGTATTCTTGGCCATGGAATGATCGCCTTTCGTTTTTCGGGGTTAGCGCTCGGTGACGAGGTAGGGCCGTCCGTCGGGCATCCGGAGCGGGGCGGGGGCGACGGCCGCCGGCGGCGGCGCCGGGGCCGCGGGCTTCCGGCCGATCAGACGGACACCGCACAGGTGGCCGGCCACGCAATTGTTGTAATACGTGTCGAGGTAATGGTTCTTCCGCTTGTCGCGGACCCACCGCGTCACGTCGCCGCGGCCCTCGATGAAGTGCGTCTCGGGATGCTCGGCCGCCAGGTGCTGGGACAGGGTGATGTGTTCGTTGCGGTCGGTGGAGGCGTAGAACTCCATCGCGCCGGGCTCCGCCATGCCGTCGTCGCCCTTCTGCGGTTGCCGCAGCCGCTCGTGCCCCCATGACTTCCAAAAGTCCGCGTCGGCGTCGATGCGGAAGATCCGCTCGGTCGGAATCCAAACAACGTGGTAATGATCGCCGATCTGCTTGACCTCGTTGCCCGTCTTCTGCGGGGCGTGATAGGTGCGGTATTGCCGCCAGCGGGCCGAGGCCCCGTAGCCGATTGCCGGTCTGAACCGGCGGCCGGATTCCTTTTGCCGGCAGAACTCGTAGACCTCTGTGTTGTGCCAGCCCGCGTCGACAAGGACCTGCTGCGGGACCACAACCTGGCCATCCAACCGCCGCCAGCCCTCGAGGATCACGTCGTCGCGGAAGTTTTCCAGACCGATCAGCAGTGCGCGTTCCAGCGAAATCTTGTCGCTGGGCACGTCCTCCCTGCCGTAATCGACGACGTGGCCGCGACAGCCGGGCCGCCAGGCGATGACCATCCAGTGGATGATCCGCTTGCCCAGGTCGGCCGCGGCCGTCAGAACCTCGACGTCGTCGGGCACGATCTGCTTCGTATAGAGGGCGTCGCCGAAACGCTTGCGGACCCGGTCCGGGTCCAACGGCGCGTTGTCGAAGTCGGGCGAAGCGTAAGGAACGGCCCAATAGAACTGGCACAGCTCCTTCTCGGCCGCCTCTTCGTCGCTGCCGGCGTGCAGCCTGGCCCACTCCTTCGCGCCGACCTCGCCGGCGGTCCAGAACATGTTATTAAATGCGTTCCATCGGAACCAAAGCAGATCCGTGTCGGGCACCTCGCCGGTGATCTTGCCCTGGCGATCGATCGCCTGGCCGCGGTGGAGCAGGACGGCCCGCTCGTTCATTGCGCGGCGGTCCTCGGCGGTGATGCGGTGGCCGCAGCCCGGGCAGGCGAAAAAGGCGTTGCGCCGGGCCTCGGCCTTCGACTCGGCCGACTGCCAGCCGAGCAGGTGCTGGCGCTCGGGCGTGACGAACTCGCCGCAGTGCGGGCAGGGGCAAGCGATGCGGCTGTCGGTGCCCTCGGCCTTCAGTGCCAGATGTGGCCCGTGGCAATCGAGACCGTGCATTCGGTGTGGAACCGCCGCTCGGCCTCCAGCCAACTCTTCGAGCGACCCTCCAACTGCCGCAGCGGGTCCGTCTCGCGGGACGATCGGCCGGCTTCATCCATCTTGTCGGCCTCGGTGATGACGACGCAGCGGGCTGGGTAGCCGCTGCGGTTCTCGTCGCCGCCGCCGGCGGAGGCGAACCGCAGGCTCGCGCCGTGGAGGAACTGGATTTCTTCCGCAAAGCCGCCCTCGCTGCCCGCGCCCTCGATGGGCAGCAGGTTGGCGTAACGCGAAGCCATGATCGCCGGCCGCAACTCCTTCTTCCATTTGTCCTGGTCGATTTTCATGGTCGGCGCGCCGAAAATGGTGTCCTCGCCCCACTCGAAGAGATAATAAAGCGTCGGCAGGATGGAGCCGATCGTCGATTTGCCCGACTGGACGCAGCCGGCGATCGCCGTGCGGGTCCACCGGCCGCTTCCCATGGCCTCCAGCAAGAGCCGGACGAACGGTTGCGTCTCCAGACGGAGCCGGGTGTTCTGTCGCGGCCGCGGGGGATTACGAACTCCTCCAGGGCAAACTCGGTCAGGGAGCGGTGGGCGCGGTCGTGCGCAGTGCGTCAGGAGCCAGTTGAACTCCCTACGCACCGGGCTGATCAGCGTCGTCATCATCAGCATCCAGCAGGCGATCGACTTCACGTTGGCAGTTGTCCAGGGCATCGTTCAAGATCTTCCGGGCTACGGGGCCGAATTGGCGATCGAGGGCATCGCCGGCGCCCCGCAAAAGGCTGGCGATGCGGCTGTGGCCCGCGTGGACGGCATTGCGCGAGAGCCACTGCCGCCGCTCGCGCTCGAGCAGCAGCCTTTCGCGTTCGGTGCGGACGCGCCGGAACTCCTCCATCGCCGAATCGGCCTCTTCGGCTTGGCCGAGCCGGTGGGCATTCTCGGCGAGGAAGCGGTGCAGCCAATGGACCACGGTCGGTAGAACGATCGGTGGGCTGCCGATCGGGATGCCGTATCGCTGGCACTGCTCGTTGAGCACCTTGTCCTGGCAGCCGGACCATTCGCGCCACTCCTTCTTGCGGATGTCCTGGAAGTGTTCGAGTCGGAGGGCATCGTCCTGGGCGCGCTGGACGCGGCGGAGCGCCGCGGCCTCCTCGCGGGTGGGCTTGTCGCCGCGCCGCTGCTTCTCGAGCGCCGCCATCGCCAGGCGTTGATCGTTTCGCTCGCCATTGGGCATGGACCCTCCTGCCTGCGCGACTTACTTACTCGGAAAATGACCCCACTCACGCAAAAAAACGCACCCAAAACCGACCGGAGGCCCCAGGGCCTAGGCCGCCAAAAAGAACCTAAGCCCCCCCGGGGGGGCCGCTTTGCACTCGAATCGTGGGGGCCATTACATGACGCCCACGATCGGTTCTCCGCCGGCCGAGACCGTCAGCGTCTTGGTCAGCTTGGTCGTGCCATCGGTCTTTCGGATCGTCCACGTCGTCCCATCCATGCTGCTGTGCAGCGTGGCCAAGCAGACCGTACAGAGCGAATTGTTCGCGGCGTCGGTATCAACGAGCGAAAGGTCCGTCTGAAGAACGGCCGCGGCGATCTCTTGAGCCGTTGGTGGGATGGCCTGCGTCGCCGCGGCGCCGGTCCAGTTGACGCTCCCTGGCATGGTCACCGGATTGCCCGGCGTTGGCGTCGCCCCGACGTAGCCGCGGAAGAAATATACGCCCGCCGCCGTGATCGCCGTCGGAAAATCCCCGACGTAGATTCCTGTTCCGGCCGCCGGCGTGTCGTCCGTCATCAGTTCGCTGCCGGCGATCAAGCCCGTCCGCCAGGCCGCCGTGGTGAGCGTGTTCCGTTCGACGAAATGCGCTGCCGTTCCACACCTGGCCGGCCGGGTTGGAAAGTTCCCACGCAAACGGCGTCTTGCCCGTCGCATACTGGGCTTGAAACTCTCGGCTCATGGGAACGCGCCTTTAGGCTGAGGGCGGGGTCAGGGTCACCGAACCGTCCGGATTGGCCGCATAGCTCCAGCCGGCCGGAACGCCGGTCGGGATGCGCGTCACGCCGGCGGCCGTCAGGAACGCCGCCAACTCCGCGGACCGCGTGAAGATCATCGCCGCTTGCGTACCCAGGGCGGCGACGACCTGCTGCGGGGTCGCCTCCGGATTGTTCCACAGCGCCTTGTAGGCCGACAGGTATTTCTGCGGAAGCTGGTTCCACAGGAAATTCGCCGACTGGACGATCTGCCCGGCGGCTACTCGGGCTGGGTCATTCGGCGGAAGGGTAAAAGGGGATGCCATTGGTTGCTCCTATAACGGGTTCCCGTTGAACACCTTGAGGATGTTCAAACCATCGGTCGTATCACACCAAACGTCGCCGGGTTGCATCGTCGATGTGCTCAGGTTATCGGGCCCCGCGGCGGCTTGCATAATTTCGTCGCCCGGCTGGACGCCGCGGACGTTCAGAGCGCTCATGTAGAAGCCCGCGTTGGCCGCGACGCCGGATATAACATTGCCGTCCGCGCTGACCCACTCTTCGATGTCCACCGTCTGTTCCCAGCCAGCGATGGTTGCGTGGATAGCTTGGCCCCAGTTGTTTTGGGCAACGCCGTCAGCGCAAAGCCGGACGACCGAACAAGCCGGAGTCGCAACGTACTCATAATAAAGGCCGGGCGTTATGGATCCGCAAAATGCCGCGTTGGAAGCGTCTGTGTTGCCGATCGCGTAACCGATGCCGCCGCTTTCCGCCCCGGTCATCTCAATCCAGGTCAAGAAAGGCGCGGCCTGCGAGATGCCGACCCCGGCCGACAGAACGAATGCCTCGCCGGTCTCCGTCGCCTGTAAACTTGCCGAATAACTGGCGTGAGTCAGGGCCACGCTGCTTATCTGCTCGCCCTCGGCGAACGTGGCCGCCCCGAGGCCGCCTTGCCCCAGTGTCACGATCGCCACGCTGGTATCGACGCCCTCCGGCGGCGCTTCGAGGGTCAGGTAAACATTACCGCTGAGCCCGAGGACCATCTGCCCATCGGTGGCGGAGATGCCTTTGCCGATGGCCACCGCGCCGTTGCCCTCATCGGTGGCCGATGCGAATGCCCCGATCGCCGTCGCCCCGCCGCCGGTGTCGTATGCCGCGGACCCTGCACCAATCGCCGTCGCGCCACCAGTGCCATCCTGGGCCGTTGACGCTGCGCCAAGCGCTATCGCGCCGCAGTCGTCGTCGACGGCGGTTGCGCCTGCGCCGAAGGCGAACGCCCCGCCGCCGATGACCGAGGTTGCCGTTGCCCCCGCCCCGATTGCCGCCGCCCCGCCACCGCCATCCGTTGCCTCCCCGCCTTGGGCGGAAACGCCGCCGAGATTCGCCAGCGCCACGAACGCACTCAGCACGTCCGAGAGGTTATTGGCCGGAATCAGCGGCACCGGTGTTGCAATGCTCATTCCTTACTCTCGCTCTCACGTCCCGAGGTTCTGCGGTCCGCTGGCCGCGGCGGCTGCCGCTTGGGCCGGCGGCGTCGCGTTCATCTGCAAATGCCCGACCTGGCCGGCGAGTTGTGACACCTGCTGCGCCAGCAAGTCCGCCTTCGCATGGGCCGCGGCATCGACGACGCCGACCGCCGCGCCGACGCCGGCGAGCCCGGGAATCGGCACCGGCAGCCCGGGAAGCGGCCCGCTCATCCAGGCCGGCAGCTTCGAGGCGACCTTGTCCTCGACCGAATCGAGCTTCTGCGCGATGCTCGCCAGCGTCGTGTTGCTCGGGTTCTGGGCCGCCAGGTTGTCGGCCAGCACGCGGATGGCCCCCTTGTGCTGGCCGATCAGGTGCAGCACCACCGCGGTGATGAGCCCGAGCACCAGCAAAACGACCCCGACCGCCTTGGCCGCGTCGCGCAGCGCTTGGTCCACGTTGCCCGCCTTTAGGTCCGCCTCGATTTTCTGCGCCGGCTTTCCCAGCGGCCCGGGCAGCTCGGCCAGTTTCTCCAGCTTGCCCTGCACCTTGTCCGCCAGCTCGAGCGCCGGCTTCAGCTTCGTGAGGTCCGCCTGGACCGGCTTCATGGCCTCCTCGATGGCCGGGCCGATCGCGGCCTTGGCGTCGTCGGCCTTCTTGGCCGCCTCTTTCGCCGTGTCGGTCGCCTCGCGGATCTGCGGGCCATAGTCCGGCCCGACTGCGGCCGCGGCCACGGGCTGCGCCGCGATGGCCTTTTCCTGCAATTCGATCAGCCGGTCGAGCTTCGCGCTGTAATCCGGGCCGGCCGCGATCGTTCCCTGGATCGTGGGCCAGGGGTTTTGCGCGCCGCCGTTGTTTTGCGGCTGCGCCCGGCGGAGCGGGAGCAAGCGGTCCTGTTGCAAGGGACATTGCCCGCCGGGACAGCAGCCGCCCGGGCACTGCACCAGCTCGGGGCAGGGCCGCCAGCCGTCGTCGCCGAGTCGCGCATCGAGGATTTGGGCGTGCGAAACGGCCGGCAAGAGGAGAACGGCAGCGAAACATAACCACAGAATCCGATGGGAGATCATGGGGGCACCCGAGGGGTTGCAGGGATGGGTTCTATCGGCGGCGCGCTGCGGCGCGGGCTGTTTGGTTTGCACGGGCTCGCGGGGACTGAAAATTGCAGGGCCGCTCGCCCCGGGCCATGGGGGCGGCATCCGTGAGCGCCATGGCCACCTTTCGCGGGGCCAGGCCCATGCCGGGAGACGAGCCGGCCACTCCGCCTTCGAGGCTGTCCAGGAATTGCTCGTCGGCCCGATCCCAGATGGGGTCGGCCGGGGAACTTTGGGCGCCCTCGGCCTCGCTATTGCCGGCGACGAGCTTTCGCTGGTGGACGTCTTCATACCGACTTTGCTCGGCCGGCCGCAAGTCGAGATCGAGCTGCTGCATCGGCCCGTCGTCGCGCGTCCGCAGACCGGCCTTGCGCAGGGCCTCGCGCACGCGGCGGGCGCGGCAGACGCGGCAGGCCACGTGGGCCTGGACAAAGCAGCCGCAGGCCCGGCAGCGTTCGTGCGGGCCCGACAATGGGTCGGACGAATCGTCCCTGGCGACCGTCTGGGCCGGCAGAAGGCGATAGTCGGGCCGCCGGCCGAGGGCGATGGCGGACACAGTGCCCCGAGAGACGCCGGTGAGGCGTGCGATTTCGCGTTGGCTGGGCTGCTTGCCCTCGCTGACCGGCTTCAGCAGGAAGCGGATGTGTTGGACCGCCAATTCGTCGAGCACGTGCTTGCTCCGGGAGAGAGACCGGAGCAGCGGACGGCGAAAGAACACCAGCGCCCGGTCAGGATAGCGGGGCTTCCCGGTGCGTTGGCGCTGGTCAGATTACCACGCCGGGTGGCCAGTCGCAAGCATTTTCCCGGCATGGAAAAACCCCGGGCGCGACGAAAAGGCCGAGCGGGCAATGGTTTATGCCAACGCACCGCCCGCCCGGCGCGCGCTCCAGGAGACGGTAATTTACCACAATCCCCCCCTGATTGGGAAGGGCAAAAGCTGGCCAGGCGCAAGCATGACGCATTCCGCCTATTTCATTATTGGCGATCTGGTCCGGGCCGAGCGGGCCGCCGTTAACAGAGGATGAGCCAGAAAAGTATGGCATTGATATACCTGTTTCACCACGCTAAATTACCTATATTATCAGAAAAAACCCCTCTACAGACGCATTTTGTCGAATTCTTGCGGAATTGTGTGCTAGGCACTTGACGCACCGGGCCGACTTGATATAATAGAGGTAGATCAAGGGGAAAGACATGCGATTCCAAACACGAAAATCCTTCGGCCCGCGAATCAAATTGACCGACCTGCAAATCGCCAAGATCGAACGGCAGGCGCGGGCCGCTGGCTTGTATGCGAATTGTGAGAATTGTCACACCGGATCGGCCTACATTGCGATTTACCTTCCCGAGTGGTGCACCAACATCGACAACGAACTGCTCTTGCAGCCGCAAGGTTGGGAAGAGAAAAAGATTCGACTGTCGGGCCACGACGAAGGCCACCGGCAGGACAGCACCCATGATGTGGTCGGCAGTAAGAGCGAGTGTCTTGCCGCTTTGAAACAGTGGTTGGCCGAGATCATCGAAGCGCTCCGGCCGGAAGCCACAGCGATCATCGCCGCTCGACCGGAAGGCACCTTGGCAGACGATTGGAACCGTTAGGAGAAACTCGCCATGATCGACCATCCCGAAACATTGTTGCAGGCCGTCCGCTACTTCGCCGACATGGAAATCTGCAACGACTACATGCGGCGGATCAAGTGGCCGCGCGGCCGAATCGTCTGCCCGCATTGCGGAGGCGAGCGGATCGGGGAAATCACGAGCCGCCACCTGTTGCGGTGTAAAGACTGTCGCAAGCAGTTCTCTCACAAGCTCGGCACGATCTTTGAGGACAGCCCGTTGGGCCTCGACAAATGGTTCGTTGCCGTGTGGGCAATCGCCAACTGCCGCAACGGCATCAGTAGCCATGAACTCGCCCGCGCCAT
This sequence comes from uncultured Planctomycetia bacterium, assembly GCA_963804825.1. Classification (GTDB taxonomy): domain Bacteria; phylum Planctomycetota; class Planctomycetia; order Pirellulales; family Thermoguttaceae; genus JBKQVT01. The sequence goes on from CAWDRV010000001.1 coordinate 599,079, forward strand.
CGGCGTGACTCAAAAGAGCGCTTGGTTTATGCTGCACCGGATTCGGATGGCGATGGAGTGCAGATCGTTTGGAAAATTCGACGGGCCAGCGGAGGCCGACACGTCCTATGTCGGCGGCCGCGCCGAGAACATGCACAAACGCCGGCGCGAACGAGTGATTCAAGGCCGCGGCGCAGTTGGCAAGACGGCCGTCCATGCGGTGCTCCAGCGCACAACGGAAACGGGGCCAAGCCAAGTCGATGTGGCCGTTGTTGCGCGAAGAATCCGCCGACTTGCTCGGTGAAGTTCGCAGTCGCGTTCGCTACGGCGCACAAGTCTACACCGACTCGGCTCTCGCCTACAACAATTTGTGCTTGACCCACGCCCACCAGGCCGTGGACCATTCGGAGCGGTACGTCGATGGGGAGGCCCACACAAACGGTTGCGAAAACTTTTGGAGTCTCTTCAAGCGGACCGTCAAGGGCACCTACGTTGCCATCGCGCCGTTCCATGTCGGCCGATATGTCAGTGAGCAGACCTTCCGATTCAACAACCGGCTGAAGTCTGATTTCGGCCGGTTCTTTCGCGCACTCTCTCAGGTTCTCGGCAAACGGTTGACCTACCGCGAACTGGCTGCCGTGGGGGACTGCGGTTTCATGGGGATTCGATAACACAGGAGGAAGGCCGATGGCCAGGGAGAGCAAGAAGCCGAAGGGTTGGAAGGCATTTGACAAACTGGCGCGCGGGCTGGTGCGCGTGCCGAAGGCCGAAGCGATCCGCAAGGAGTCGCGGCGGAAGAAACGCAGTAAGTAAAATCGAAGTCCGATCATCGGTCAGATCGGATTCTCGGGTTATGGTGAGCCAAGTAAGTCAGTGCCAAAAGTATCGCCCAGATCGCCAACGCCCAACCTGTGCTCATTGCTCGTGCTTTCCTCTGCGTCCCTGCGTCTCCGCGCGAGCTTACCGGTCCCCTTGGCTGCGGAACGGCCCATCACCACTGCCGAAAATCTCTTCCCTGAACATCTCGGGCGTGATCCGCGAGAAGTCGCGCCGGCAGGTCGGGCACGCCGTGACCGCCCGGCCCAGCCCGCGGCGGCCGCGGCGATGCGGATAAAAGAGAATCCGCGACACCGAACCGGAGAGCGAACGCCGCGGCCCCGGGCACGACCGACCGCCGGACGGCGGCACAATGACGACGGTGAACGGGTGCCCACAGACGCACTGGGTGGTGATCGTTTCCATCATTATGCGGCCTCGCAGCGAGAACAAAGATCGTCGGCCACCCAAGAACACCCGCCCTTGCAGCCGTCCAGGTCCGTGCAGCCGCAGACGCGGCACTGCGGCTCCCACTCCGCCCGCGCGAGCGCTTCGTCGGGAATCTCAAAAATTCCCTGTTGGCCGCGGTAGGGGATCGGTTGTAAAAGCCGTCGCGGCCGGCGGAGCAGCAGGCACTGCGGCCCCGAGGCGTGGATATGGTGTTTCAGCCAGCCGATCGGCGAGCGGTCCGGGGCGCGGGCAGGGCCTCGATCGACTGGCACCCGATCAGCTCGACGCTGCCGAGGATCATGCCCATCGGCAGTTTTTCAGGCACCGGTCCGCGCCACGTCGCCAGCCATGCGGTCGAGCTGCCCGCGTGGATCAGGAGCGGTCCGCGATAACTTGTCTTCCAGTTCCGGTTTTCAATTTGCTTGATATCCTCGATGGCGATCCCGGGCCATCCGACGATCAGCGAAGCATAGGGCTGGCAGACGGTCAGGGCCTTCATCGCGGGAACTCCTGCACTCGCAAATCCTCGGGCCAGTCGGCCGGGTCCGGTTTCCACACGAAGCCGTAGGCGTCCTGGCCGTCCCGAAAATATCCCGTCAGGATCCTTGTCGCCCGGAAGCCGAGCCGGCGGAAGAACAGTTGCGCGTCGAGGTTTCGTTCGCCGATAAGGGTCGCTAACCCAGCGCGGCGCTCGATCGACTCGACCAGTTTCCGCGCGATCCCGCGGCGGCACAGGCTCGGGGCGACCACGAGATCGAGGATCTCCATCGGTTCGATCCGCCCGGGTCGCCGCGGCCGCAGTCGTCGAAAGATCACGAAGCCCGCCACGCGGTCGCAAAGCTCGGCGACCAGGCCGGCCGTGCCCCGGCATTTCAGCGTCCGGTCGAAGTCCCGCTGCGTCCAGGGATCGGCGAACCAGGCTCGTTCGATGGCAAGCACGGCGGGAAAGTGCCGTGGCTCGATCCAGCCGATCTGGATGGTCAGCTCTTGCTGCCGGCGTTTCAGTCGGAACATCTTCATCGCCTCCGAGAACTTAGAGCTTAAATCTTAGTTCTTAGTCCTTGCGTTTCTTCCGTCAGTTGACGCTTGGCACGAGCAGGCGGCGTTTCCATTCGATGGTAAGCTGCCGGATATCGTCGACCAACGCCTTCGGGATCATTTCCAGGCTGGGATGGGCGCCCACCGTGTCGGCGATCTGATCCGCCAAGCCGTAGTTCTGGGCGACCGGCACGGGCATGGGTTTCGGATTGTCCATCGCGCGTTCCTTTCTAAGTTCTAAGCCCTAAGTTCTAAGCGCTCAGCTCTTCGGTTTCGTCGCCTGCGGCCGCGACTGCTCCGATTCCGTTGTGCCGGCAAACTCCGGATGCTGTCCGCTCATGTGCCGCTTCAGGTTGACGAAATGCCGCTTGCAGCAGGGACAGACGCCGTTGGCGACCCGCCGTCTGATCTTCGTCACGACGCCCTTGGTCGCCCGCAACTGGGCGCCGATGCGGCCCTTCTCGCGCTGTTCCCACGCCACGTCGCCCTCCAGGTTCGTCCGAATGCGCTTCGCCTGTTCAAGTTCCCGGCGAAGTCTTGCGTTCTCGGGTTGACTGTAGAAGTTGTGACCGTTTGGACAGAAGAACCCTTCGCCCGTGTTAAAGCAGCGATCATATTTGGCCTGCGACAAGCCGAACAAAATATCGCAGACTCCGCACTGAACTACGACGAGCGTTCGCATTACAACTTGCGTTTCCATTTTCCGACCTTAACCCTTCGGTTTCTTCGGTTTCATCAGTTCCGCCGGCGGCTTTAGCAACCGGGCTCGGCCGGCGAGCGCCTTGACCAGGCCGTCCTTGGTGACGCTGCTATGCGGATGGCTGGGGCCGCAGCGGGCGGCAATTTCCGCAAGCGCCGTCTTGTCGTGCAACTCGAAGTAGCGCTGCGTCAGGTTCTCGCCCAGGGCCTCCTTGCGCCAGGCCGCGTCCAGGTCGATCGCCAGTTGCTCCGTGATCGCCAGCACGGCGTCGTCGGGCACATGCTGGTCCCGGTTGCCCTTTTCGTCCCAAAAGGCGATGGCTAGCCAGTCGAGGGCCCGGTCAATCACCTGGCCGTCCTCGACGGCGAGCAGCGCCGACAGGCAGCGGTGATCCGTGCAATGCAGCAGCCCGATCAAGATGTTTTCGCGGCGACTTACGCGGAACCATCGGCCGCTACTGCCCGTGCCCGGTTCGCGCACCCAATCGCCCGACGCCGCGAAGTAGAGCGACAGCCGCAACACGTCCTCCCGGCTGACCTGGCGTTCGGTGCAGGCCCGGGCGATCAGCCGCCGCCGCCAGTCGATGGCGAGGTGCCAGACGCCGCGCGCGAGCCGCCGGGCCTGCTCCGCCTTAACCTGCGCTCATGCGCCGCCAGCCGTTTCTGTTGTCCTGCGGTGGGTTTCCGATCCTTTCCTTCCGCCCTCCGCGCTCCGCCCTCCGCCTTTGATCTCGCCTTCTTCTCGAAGATCGGCTTTTCGTGGGCCAGTTGCAGTTTGGTCCACGCCTTCAGGTTCGTGGCCACTTCGCGGATGCTGCCGTTGTCGCCGGCGATCCTGACGATGCCCAGGGCGGCCCGGTGCTCCGGCGCCACGCGGAACACGGGGACTTCGTCCCAATGGCCGTTCGTCGCGCAGCGAACCTTGCCCGCCAGAGGCCGCGTGCAATTCCCCAAGGCGTATTCGATCCGGTGCTGCCATTGCCGCAGGGATGGGACCTCGCCCCGCTGCTCGCCCCATTCCCGCCGCTGGACCGCCTTCAGGACCCCCGGAATCTTCGCGTAGGGCACCAGCGCCCGGGCGTGGCTCGGGGGTATTTCACGTGAAATGATCTTGACCTGGACGTCCGCCGGCAGCTCCAGCAGCCGCAGCCGGTTGCTGACCTGGCCCTGGGAAAGCCCGAGTTGCTGGGCCAGTTCGGTCGGCCCCGCGGCGTCGCCCGCGTCCAGGGCCGCCTTCATGGCCCGGGCCTCTTCGATGGCGTTCAGGTCCTTCCGCTGGAGGGCCGTGGCCAGCACGATCGCCCGGACCTGGGCGTCGGTGTAGTCGCCGATCTCCGCCCGGATAGTCTTCCAGCCGAGCAGCTTGACCGCCCGCAGCCGCCGCTCGCCAGCGACCAGCTCGTAGCGCAAGAGCCGCGGCCCCCTGCCCGTCGCCGGGCGGACGGCGATCGGCTGGAGTTGCCCCTGGGCGGCGATCGTTTCGGCGAAGGCCCTGATTTCCTCGGCGGGAAAATCTTGTCGCGGCTGGAACGGGCATCGTGCGATGCTCCCCGTCTCCAAGTCCATCGGCCGAACTTCGCATCGGACGACCCGCCGCGACAGGCCCGGGTCCACGTGCCCGTTGCCCGATCCTCCCACTGCTCCGCGTCTCGGCGCCTCCGCGTGAGTTTTTCTTTTTTCCCGCATTTCGGCTGCCGTCGTCATGTTCCCTCCCTTTTGCAGATAAATCGCCTTGAGAATCGCGCGGCCCACGTAGATCGGGATCGCCTGGCCGAGCATTTTTTGGGTCCGTTGCAGACCGCCCACGAACAAAAAATCCTCCGGAAAGCCTTGGACGATCGCCTGTTCCTGCCAATCCATCAAGCGGACGCGGCCGTGCGACGTCGGGACCATGAAGCTGCGTCGGGCGCGGCTTCCTCTCTCCAGCGCGCTTGGATCGTCCAACACGGTCGGCTGGGTTCGCAGATGCGTATCGCGTCGTTGCCGACCCCGCCGCCTTGGCCGCGGAACTTCTTGCGGAAGCTTTCCGCCGCGTCGATGGTCCGATGCGGGCCCGGCCGGAGGCACGATCGCAATGTGCGCGGGAGTTCCTCCGGCTTCGGATCGGGAAATACCCCGAAAAACGTCCGCAGCCGCGATTGCGGGCCGAAGTGGGCCGCTTGGATCCTCCGCATGGGCACCTCGAAGCCCAAGTCGATCGCCGGCGTCATGTGCTTCTCGGCCTGGATCACGTCCTCGATCGCCCACCACCGCGGCCGCAGGCTTTTCACAAGGCCCAACACGTTGTCAATCAGCAGGTGCAATTGGGAAAGCTCCGCGGCCGAACAGCGATTCTTGCCATCGCCGCACTGCCGCGCCGTGCTGACCTGCTCGCAGGGGATACTACCGACGACCAGATCGACTCGCCGATCCGCAAGGGCCGCCAATATCTGATTGACGCCAGCCATGCTGCCGAGATCGACTTGCAGGAGCTTGCAGCGGGAATGGTGGCGGAGATGGTTCACCCGCCAGGTCTCGAGGCAATCGGCCTCCAGGTCCGCCACGGCGACGAAGCGGATGGGCAGCCCGCGGGCTGCGCAGGCCCAGCCGCCCGCCCCGCAGAGGAGATCGATCGCAGTGAGCATTCCGCATCGGCTCATCGCACGGTTCCTCGCTGGCATCGGGCAATGTCGTCGAGGGCCTTTTGGCGGCACTGCTCGTACTGCGCCGCGCTGAGCCGCTTTTCCGCGTCCTTTGCTGCCTGCGTCTGGGAGCTACAGGCACGGACTTCGTGGTCCCGCCGCACCATCTCCTCGTACTCGGTCCGCTTTCGCCGTTCGGCCTCCAGCGCGGCGGCCCGGGCCGCGTCGTCCGCCGGTTTTGCAAACTGCTTGGCCCAATAGGCGGAGTGCCGCCGGCCGGCATACTCCAACCGTTGCAAGAGCAACCGCCCGGCGCCTTCGGCCGCAAGGCCGCGGACCTCCAGGCGTTCGATCAGGCAGCGGCGGAGGTAGGCGCCCCAGTTCGTCTTCGCGTGCCACGCCACCGAAACGGAATCCATCAGCCAACTTTCGTCGGCTTCGGTTTCGTCGCCGGCGTCGAACGGATCGACGAACTCGACGGCGACGAGGGCGGCTAGGGCGACGAACTTCCGCGTCCGCATGTCTGCCGAGGGCCCGAGCCGCTTCGCCCCGGCAATCGCGGCCACCTGGTCCAGGCGCCGGCGGATCGCCGGCCAGTCGAGGTCCTCCGGCGGCGTGCGGCCAAGCCATTCGACGAACTCCCCGATCGAGCGGGCGCGGGGTTTCTCGCGAAGAAACCCCGCGCTGACTGACTGACTGACGACGAGGACGACGAAGGTATTTCTTGTTCTTCTTTTAAAACAAGAATCTCCTCGTCATCATCGTCAGTCAGTCTGTCACGCACCCGGGCGGCGCGCGTAGCAGCGCTGAGCATAACCCAACGGCGGCAGGCGATTCGGGGTTTTGCGCGAAAAAACCCCGGTACTTGGGTTGTTTGGGAAAGATTGCTCCGAATTTTCGACGCGACCATCTTGACCATCTTCCCCAAATCCCGGCGTTTTTTGCGCAGAAAACCCCGCGGGGTTTCTTGCGCAAGAAACCCCGATTGCCGAAAAGGGGGGCGAATCGCTCCTCGATCCGCCCCCCTCCGGCTGAACTGCGACCGGCAATTCCGCCGGACGCTGAGGTACGCCGGGGCCTTCGCCCGGCGCGTCGACTTTCAAATGGCAATTTGATCTGCGGGTCGGGCTCTCGCTGGGCGTCGGCCGGCAGCGGCGGGGCGTGGCGAAGAGTGATCGTCAGCACGCCTGCGCTCTCGCAGGCTGATCCGGATCATGTCCAGACGTTGGAGGGCATCCAGGTGGCAATCGACCGTTCGCGGCTCGATGTGGCATTCCTTGCCGATCTCCCAGACGTTGATCGTGATCGACTCAGCTTCCGGCAGCCACTCGGCCAAGCGGCGGGCGCGGGTCTCCCACTCCCGCTCCAGCAATGTCCAGAAGACGTTCAGCGCCCCGAGCGAAACCCTGCCCGACCGCCGGGCGTCTCTCCACGTCCGCAATGCAAGTTCGTCCATGATGCGTTTCAAGCCGAATAGGAAAACATGCCCGCGCCGCCGGGTCAGTCTTGGAAAACTCCCGGCGGCGCGAGTGGCCGTCGTCGCGGCGACTCCGAGTCGCCGCGACACAGAACACAAGGCATTTTCACCGCATCCCGTTTCATCCGACGACCCTCAGTTCGCGCGCCGGCCCGGGCAGAGCCAGCAGCCCGCGCTGCACCTGCCACACCATTCGTTCGGCCAGATACCGCGCGTTGGGAAATGTTTCATCACTGATTCGCGTGGCTATGCGTTCGATTAGCCGATACGCCGCCAGCGCCCGCTCATCCGCGTTGGTGGTGGCGGCGTAGACGCGATCGAACAGCACCGCTTCCGCCCGCCAATAGCTCTCGGCGTCGTGCGGGTATGCGAACGAATAAATCATCGCCAGCGTCCGCAGTACGTCGTCGGCGTGCGGACGAACCCGATTGAGCGCTTCGCGGTCCGAGTTGACCCGGTAGTCGAGCAGCTCCACCGCGGCCTCATCCGTTTCGTTTGTAGCCGTTTCGATCATTTCCTCCTCCGCCTCTCCGCGCCTCCGCGCGATATTTCTTCTTTCAACTCCCCACGGCGGCGGTTTTCCCGTCCGGGACCGCCGGCCGGATCATCTCGACGGTGGCCATCATGGCCGTGGTCCGCGGCAGCGGGACCGCCCGCATCGCCTGGTTCGTGACCAGCGGCTCCAGCGGCAGCAGGACGCACTGGCCCTCGTGGCCGAAACGACACTGCCGATGCCGGCTTTTCCATGCGCGGATTTTCTCGGTCAGGTCCGCCGGCGTCTCGGCGTCGATCCCGATCAGCACGTAAGCGGGCTGCTGCACGATATAGCGGGGCATGGCATTGGCCCTCCAAAAGCCGGCCGCGGCGTCGGCGCCGCGCGGCGTCGAAACAAACGCCGCGGCCGGACCACCCTAGATCGCTTTCAACACGGCCCGCGGTAAAAACATCGTCGGTGGTGCCGATGGCGCCACGCCAGGCGGGCGATGATTCCGCGGTTTCGCGGCCGCTCGGGGACCGCCATTTTTCCCGGCGGGTCCGCCCCCGGCGGGTCAGCCGCCACGAAATACGAACTCGTGGGGGCCAACGCCGGCCAGTCCGACACGGAGATACGCGAGTCGGGGCTGCAAAGCCCGTCCGCCCGCGAATCCTGCACCAACAGCCCCAAGACGACCACGGCCGCCGCAAGGGACACGATCGAAATGAAAACGTTCTTGCTCCTCACTTGAAAAAATTCCTATCGAGGGGAAGTGGAAAAAAGCCGGCCGCGGCGTCGGCGCCACGCGGCGCCGAGGGAGCCGAAGGTCGCCGCGGCCGGTCCCACGGAAAACTCGATCGAGAAAAAAGGCGGCCCGCGCCGCCGCGGCGTTGTGAGCGCGAACTCGACTGCGCCGCAACCGCACGCGGGCCGCCCGACGAAGCGCCCGGCGTTCAGGGCGCTCGGTTCCCTCGCGGCCGATCTTCCACACGGCCGCCCGGTAAAGTCCCAAGTCATCAGGGACAAAGTGGTGGGGGCGGGATTCGAACCCGCGACCTCGAGGTTATGAATCTCGTGCGCTGCCAACTGCGCTACCCCACGGGAACGCTGGAAAAAGCCGGAAGGAAAAAGGACTCTAATCCCCAATCCCCAATCCCCAATCCCTGCGCCTAGAAGAGCTGGAGCTGCGCCGCGCCGTCCTTGCAGAGGGCATTGATATACCTGTTTCACCACGCTAAATTACCTATATTATCAGAAAAAACCCCTCTACAGACGCATTTTGTCGAATTCTTGCGGAATTGTGTGCTAGGCACTTGACGCACCGGGCCGACTTGATATAATAGAGGTAGATCAAGGGGAAAGACATGCGATTCCAAACACGAAAATCCTTCGGCCCGCGAATCAAATTGACCGACCTGCAAATCGCCAAGATCGAACGGCAGGCGCGGGCCGCTGGCTTGTATGCGAATTGTGAGAATTGTCACACCGGATCGGCCTACATTGCGATTTACCTTCCCGAGTGGTGCACCAACATCGACAACGAACTGCTCTTGCAGCCGCAAGGTTGGGAAGAGAAAAAGATTCGACTGTCGGGCCACGACGAAGGCCACCGGCAGGACAGCACCCATGATGTGGTCGGCAGTAAGAGCGAGTGTCTTGCCGCTTTGAAACAGTGGTTGGCCGAGATCATCGAAGCGCTCCGGCCGGAAGCCACAGCGATCATCGCCGCTCGACCGGAAGGCACCTTGGCAGACGATTGGAACCGTTAGGAGAAACTCGCCATGATCGACCATCCCGAAACATTGTTGCAGGCCGTCCGCTACTTCGCCGACATGGAAATCTGCAACGACTACATGCGGCGGATCAAGTGGCCGCGCGGCCGAATCGTCTGCCCGCATTGCGGAGGCGAGCGGATCGGGGAAATCACGAGCCGCCACCTGTTGCGGTGTAAAGACTGTCGCAAGCAGTTCTCTCACAAGCTCGGCACGATCTTTGAGGACAGCCCGTTGGGCCTCGACAAATGGTTCGTTGCCGTGTGGGCAATCGCCAACTGCCGCAACGGCATCAGTAGCCATGAACTCGCCCGCGCCATCGGCGTGACTCAAAAGAGCGCTTGGTTTATGCTGCACCGGATTCGGATGGCGATGGAGTGCAGATCGTTTGGAAAATTCGACGGGCCAGCGGAGGCCGACACGTCCTATGTCGGCGGCCGCGCCGAGAACATGCACAAACGCCGGCGCGAACGAGTGATTCAAGGCCGCGGCGCAGTTGGCAAGACGGCCGTCCATGCGGTGCTCCAGCGCACAACGGAAACGGGGCCAAGCCAAGTCGATGTGGCCGTTGTTGCGCGCGAAGAATCCGCCGACTTGCTCGGTGAAGTTCGCAGTCGCGTTCGCTACGGCGCACAAGTCTACACCGACTCGGCTCTCGCCTACAACAATTTGTGCTTGACCCACGCCCACCAGGCCGTGGACCATTCGGAGCGGTACGTCGATGGGGAGGCCCACACAAACGGTTGCGAAAACTTTTGGAGTCTCTTCAAGCGGACCGTCAAGGGCACCTACGTTGCCATCGCGCCGTTCCATGTCGGCCGATATGTCAGTGAGCAGACCTTCCGATTCAACAACCGGCTGAAGTCTGATTTCGGCCGGTTCTTTCGCGCACTCTCTCAGGTTCTCGGCAAACGGTTGACCTACCGCGAACTGGCTGCCGTGGGGGACTGCGGTTTCATGGGGATTCGATAACACAGGAGGAAGGCCGATGGCCAGGGAGAGCAAGAAGCCGAAGGGTTGGAAGGCATTTGACAAACTGGCGCGGGCTGGTGCGCGTGCCGAAGGCCGAAGCGATCCGCAAGGAGTCGCGGCGGAAGAAACGCAGTAAGTAAAATCGAAGTCCGATCATCGGTCAGATCGGATTCTCGGGTTATGGTGAGCCAAGTAAGTCAGTGCCTTGCAGAGGGTCGGACGGGGCAGGGCCTCGACCAACTGCGGCCCCGGCGCGATCAGCGGCGAGATGTAGGACCGCCGGGCGACCTCGACCGCATGGCCCACCGCGTCGGCCGCCCACTGCGCCCCTCGCTCGGCCGCGGCGTAGCTCTCGGCCGATCGGCGGAGGCAATGGTACATGTGCTTCTTGTCGCTGGGCAGCCCGGCCGCGTCGAGGATCCGCTTCAAGTGCGACCAGATCTGGCGATGCTTGTAGGGAAACGGAAAGACCCGCCGCCGCGGGCTGGGCAACGTCGAACGAAAGACCTCCATCGTCTGGGCGTGCAGCGTGTAGAGCCGGTCCCGGCGCCGCCCCTTGCGGTGCTCCGCCGGCATGAAGAGCGTCTTGCGCTCAACGTCCATGAACCGCATCTCCGCCGCCAGGACCTCGGCCAAGCGGCCGCCCGTGTCCCAGAACAGCAGGAGCCCCAATACCCAGCACAGGGACACCCGCACGCCTTCCCAAGCGCCTGGGAGCCTTGCAGCAGCGGCGAAGATGCGGTCGATCTCCGGCAGCGACCAGGTGACCGGCACCCGCTCCGGCTCGATCCGCTTGGGCACGCGGTCCAAGGGCGAGCGCGATTGGGGCACCGGCGGGGCCTGCCCCCGCGCCGCCGCATCGGTCCAGATGGCCATCACCGCCGCCCGCTTCCGGTTGATCGTCGCCGGGGCCAGCCGCCGGACGTCCGCCAGCCACCGCATCCAGTCGATGAGGAATTCGCGGGATAGCCGCTCCAGTGCCACCGGCGACTGGTGAAAACGGTCCAGCAGGCCGATGGCGATGCGGATTTGCTGGAGCGAGCCCGGGGCCAGGTCCAGGCGGTCGGGCGCGTAAAAGTCGGTCGCATAGTCGAGGACGGAGAGTGGCTTCGAGGCGCAAATCATGGTGCAACTCCTTGTGGCGGGTGAACAGAAGTACAAAGGGCGGCGACGGCGACGGCGATGGCGGAAAGCCCGGGCCGCCCTCAAATTCCAGTATGGTTGCCGGGGGTGACGAGGGGTCGTCACCGGGGATGAAAAGGCCGAAAGAATCGGTTAAGGCGGAGGGCGGAAGGCGGAAGGCGGAAGGACGGCCGGGAAGCCGATAACCAGATGGGAGAAACCCGTTCGTTGCGGTATAGGAAAAGCGGAACATGGCCGACGTTGACCCTCCCAAAAGCCAATCTCCTAGCGACCTGAAGAAATGCCTCGCCGAGCTTTGCGAGAAGGTGAAAGACCTCGAGCGGCGCCTGCGCCTTTTGGAGGAGAGGCCGACCTCGCCCGATTGGCGGGCGCGCTGACGCGCGTCGTCTCCAGATCCGCGACTCGCTCTTCCAAGGTTATCAAGGCGTCGCTCAGCAGATCGAGCAAGTCCTCGACGACCGTCTGTCGATCGGGCGATTGCCTGGCAAAGCGTAGGGCGTGGAGCCGCGCGTTTCGAATGCCGGGTCCCATGGGAACCTCCGAATTCTCCGCGTTGGGCGACAGCGGACGCGCGACCGCCGGAAGGCTGGGGAGAACCCGCGTCCGACGATCGGCGTCTTGGCTGCCGCAACTAAAGGACCCAGGGAGGCCGGTTTGTACCCAGCTTTCAAGGGCCCAACCGGCTTTCGCTCGGTCGCGGCCACCTGAGTCCCGCCGATGCGCGGGGTCAAGAAGGGCGAGAGAGTGAAAGCGAATACCAAACAGTGCCGACCAATGTACGGATCGCCGAAGTTCTGTCAACGGGACCTGCGCAGAAAAAGGACCGGGCGGGAGAGTTACTGGGCTGGTATTCGCTGGCCCCCGCCCTCACGCGGGTTGCACTTCGATTTGGGCCCCGGCGCGTCTCGCGGCGCGTCGATTCTCCCGCCCGGCCTTGGTCGCTTTTGGCCTAATCCTTTCGGCAATGCGGACTTGCGGCTAAAAAGTGCGGGAAACAGGACTTGAACCTGCACCCCCTTGCGGGGACTAGGCCCTCAACCTAGCGCGTCTGCCAATTCCGCCATTCCCGCAATCGACGCCGCCCGGCTGATTCTCAGTTTACCCGACCGACGCCCGACGTCAAGCTGTTCACCGGTCGGGGGCCGCCTGCCGCTTGACCACCAGCACGGTGCGGTCGCGCCGACGGGCGGAGGGGCCAAGACGGTCCAGCCGTCCGCGGACCAGCGACACCAACTCGTCGGCCGAGCGATCCCAGTGGCCCAGCACGGCCTCGGCCACGCCGGCCTCGCCCAAGGGGCAACCTTGGCCGTCGGCGGCGTCGCGGACCCCCTCGGTGAAGATGACGAGGACCTCGCCCGGCTGCAACGGGTAGCCGAATTGCTCGTAGTCCGATTCCGGGCTTTCGCCCAACCGCGGGGAGACGTGACTGAGCGACTGCCAGCCGTCCTGTCGGAGCAGGATCATGCCGGGCTGGCCGGCGGAGGCAAACGAGCCTTTGCCGGTGGACGTCTGGATCAGGCCGAACAGCAGCGTGCCATGCTGGTCGCCGGCGGAGCCGGTCCACATGGTCAGGTTGAGGCGGCGAAGGGTTTGTTGGGCCTCGCGGTAGTATTGTCCGTGGGCGCGGAGGGCGGCCTTCATGGCCGTGGCGGCCAGCGCGGCCTCGATGCCCCGGTCCATGGCATGGCCGGCGGCCACGGCCAGCAGTCCGTCGGCCAGGCAGAACCAGTCGTGGAAATCGCCGCCCAACGAGCCCGCCTGCTCGGTCCAGCCGGCCAATTGCCAACCGTCCAGGAGCGGCGAGATGGTGGGCAACTGGTTGCTCTGCAAGCGTTCGGCGGCGGCCAGTTGACGCTGCAACTCGGCCGCCCCAATCGCTTCGCGCAGGAGCATCTCGCGTTCCAGGTCGGCGGCCAGCCGTCCGGCCACGATCTCCAGCAGGTTCGTCTGCTGGGCGGTGAAATCCCGCTTCTTCTGGGAAAAGACCCACAGCGTGCCCAAGATCGTCGTGGGCGTCGAGACCGGCACGCAGACGGCGGCGGGGAAATCCTCGGGCACGCTCCAGTGCCGCATCACGTCGGCGTCGTCCAGCACGACGGCATGGCCCAGCAGGGCCTCCAGGTCGGCGATGGCCCCTTGCAGCGGCCGGGCCGGCGCGGTCAGGCGATCGTGCGGCAGTCTCCAGCACGACCGCAGCTTCAGTTGGCTGGTGGCGTCGTCGAGCAGGTACAGCGCGGCGGCCTGGCAGTCGATCGCCTCGGCGCCGCCGCGGAGCACGGCCTGCAAGCGGGCGGCCAGGTGCTCGGCCTCCTCGGCGTGCGGCAGCAGGGGGACCCCGGCCGCCAACTCGGCCTCGCGCTGCCAGAGGGCGTGTCGCGTCTGGAGCAGCTCGCCCAACATGCCGGCCAGCGAGGAGGCCAGCCCCTGGGCCTGCTCCTGCGGCACGCGTGTCTCGGGCTGGCCTTGGGCGGCCGGGGCGGCCGTGCCGCGCACGGCCCGCCCTTTTCGACCCGCCGGCGACCCTCCCGCCGCGGACACGGCCGCATCGACTGGTTCCAGCCTGAGTTGTCCGGGAGTGGCTCCGACGCCCGGGTTGACCGGGGCGGACCAACTCAGGCTATGTTTCTTGCTTACACGTGTTTCTGGAATGGAACGATCCAAGCTCTTGCTTGCACGTGTTTCTGGAGTGGAGCGATCCAAGCTCTCTCGTGCGAGAGATTCCGGTGCGGCGCCGCTCACATAATTCAGGGACCAGCCGGTCGCTGCGGCGAACGCGCGGAGGACGCCGGGAAGACTGCCGACGGCCTCCATCGGCGGCGGGAGCGGCTTGGGCGGCTCTTCGGTGTAGAGTTTCAGTTTCGCCGACTTGCTCTTGGCCACGGTCATGGTTCGGTGGGGAAAAAGGGGGCTTAGGACTTGGGGGAAGAAACAAGCTCAATCCGGGAAGGCACAACCTATTTCTTTCGAGTCCCTTTATGAAAACCCCTCCGTGGCCCAATGCGCCGTGCGTGGTCAGTAGAATCGTTACGTCTGATACAGAGCGTTGACTTTTCCGCTGCCCTTCATACTACGCAACCGTTTCATCATCCGTGAACGGCACAATTTAACATCGGCTGCTTCGGTCACGCGACGTGAGAGAATGAGGAAAGGGATGGAAGACAGTTCCGCGGACGCCAGACGGTAGTTCCCCGTGAACGGTTAAGCGACGCACATCCAACATGCCTGAATCCGCGGTGGATGAGGGCGCTGCGCGCAGACGCGCACAACTGACACAACCGTGGCGCGGAGGTTGCCGCAATTAGGCCCAACTTCCAGTCGCTGGCATATTTTTCTTGTTCTACTGTCATACCCAGGCGGTTTCTCAAACGAATGAACAAAACGGGGCAGTGCGCAACCGTTGTTCCCTGCGTGGTCGCAACAGTCCCCGTGTTGGGAAGAACCGATTCCGATCGTCCCCAGGGATGGGGATCATGCGGTAGAGAGAGTGTCGTGTGTCGCCGCGTTGGGGGCTTGGCCGCCGACGTGGCGCGGCACTTCGTGCCGAGACATGGAGGTCGCGATGCGGTCCGTGACTCGCCCGCCGATCTTGTTTTGCAAGGCGTTGGGCGTTGTCGTCGTGGTTGTTGCCGCAGCGGCCGCCCGGCGCAAGATGCTCCAGGAATCTCGCAACCGGCGGCCGATCCGTCCGCGGCCGACTCGCCCGCGCAGCCCCCGAGCCTCGACAAGCTGTTGGACATGGCCGAGAAGGACGTGGGCCAGCTTTCGCAAGTCCACGTCAGCGGGCTAACCGGCTCGCTGTCTCTGGACCTGCCGGTCTCAACCGTGTCGCGGCAGGAGAGCACGGTGGGGCAATCTCCGGCCGCGGTGTTCGTGATCACCAACGAAATGATCCGCCGCAGCGGCGCCAAGTGCATTCCGGAAGTGCTGCGCATGGTGCCGGGCCTGGAGGTGGCGAAAATCAACTCCAACACCTGGGCCATCTCCTCCCGCGGATTCAACGGACGTTTCGCCAACAACCTGCTGGTGCAGATCGACGGCCGGGTCGTCTACAACGAGTTGTTCGGCGGGGTCTTCTGGGACGTGCAGGACGTGTTGCTCGAGGACGTGGAGCGGATCGAGGTGATCCGCGGCCCCGGCGCCACGGTGTGGGGCGCCAACGCCGTCAACGGCGTGATCAACATCATCACCAAAAGCGCCAAGGACACGCAGGGGGTCTACTTCGAGAATGGCGCGGGCTCGTATGAGGAGGGCTTTTCGTCGGTCCGCTACGGCGGCCGGGTCGGCGACGATCTCTGCTACCGCGTCTATGGAAAGTGGTTCGAGCGCGGCGACGGCTATCTGCCCTACATGGACGCCACGGACGCCTGGAGGCAGGTCCACGGCGGATTCCGCATGGACTGGCGCCCCGACGCGGACGACACGATCACCTGCCAGGGCGATTATTACAACGGCTACGACGGCGATGAAGGCTATTTCGCCCAGTTGACAAATCCCTATATCGTGATGGAGCGCAACGTCACCCACGTGGCCGGCGATAATGTCCTGGTCAATTGGCGGCGGGTGCTCGACGAGCGATCGGACTGGACCGCCAAGGTCTATTACGACCAGACCCACCGCCATTGGCAAGATTACGGCCTGGGAGACGACGAAAACACGCTCGATTTCGATTTCCAGTATCGATTTCCCCTGGGAGCGCGGAACGAAGTGATCTGCGGGACCGAGTATCGCAACGTCTTCGACAGCACCTATAGCGCCACCCCAAGCAGCAGCCTTAACATTCTTCCCCCGGAGCAGACCACCAACCTCTACAGTTGCTTCGTCCAGGACCAGTTCACCGTCAAGGACGATTTCTGCTTCCTGACGGTGGGATCGAAATTCGAGCGCAACGATTACACGGGCTTCGAGTTTGAGCCGTCGATTCGACTGTTGGTGACGCCCAACAACAAGTATTCGATGTGGGCGGCCGTCTCCCGCGCCGTCCGCACGCCGACGCGGGGCGAAGAAGGCGCGCAGGCCCTCGGCCTGCCCTTTACGCTGTCTCCGCCAACCTTCCCGTTCGTCACGGGCAACACGAACCTCTTGTCCGAGGAGCTGCTCGCCTACGAGGCGGGCGTTCGCGGCCAGCCGACGGAAAACTTCTCTTGGGACCTGGCCGTCTTTCTCAATGACTACAACCGCCTGATCACGGCGGTGCCGGAAACGCTGGCGTCTGACGGGCTAAAAACCAGGCCGCAGGATGTCGTCATTATTCCCATGATCATGTCGAACGTCGCTCGAGGCGACACCTACGGCTTCGAACTGGCCGCCACCTACAAGGCCACGCCGTCCTGGCAACTTCGGGCGGCGTACACGTTCCTGATCATGGACCTTCAGCCGCTGTTGGAAACCAATCAACCCGAAATGTGGGAAGGCGAAAGCCCGCACAACGAGGTCTATCTGCAGTCGTCCTTCGACCTCGGCCGGCACTGGGAACTGGACCTGATCTGCCGCTATGTCGACAACCTTCCCACCATTGGAGTCTCGAAGTACATTGTCGGCGACGTCCGCCTGGCGTGGCATCCCAACAAGAACCTGGAGCTGTCCGTCGTGGGCCGCAACTTGTGCAACGGCAAGTTCTACGAGTACGCCAACGACGAAAACTTGGGCAGCATCGCGACGGAAGTGTCTCCGGAGGTGTATGGGCAGGTCGCCTGGCGGTATTGAGACGGCGACAAGATGCCAACTTGCTTTCGTGCGGGCCGGCGGTGATAATGGAAAGCGGCGTTGATGAGACTGCGTTGGACTCCCCCGCATGGCCGCCCTGATGAGAAAATGCCTGGTTCTTGGTGCGATTGCGTTTTTGGCGGGCCTTGGGACTCATGCCTCGCCCGCGGCCGCCGCCGTGGTGGTCGTCGATAATCACACGGCCGCCAAGATCGAGTTCACGATTCTCCGCGCGGACAGCAAGGAAAAACAATCCCTGGCGGCCGGCGACCTGCTGCCGATCCCCACGACCGGGCCGGTCGGGCTCGCTTTCTCGGCTGGAAAATCGCGGCCCTACCTGCTCCAGCCCAATTGCGTCTATTATTTCTTGAACGGCGACCAAGGGATCGACCTGAAGCAGATGTTCCTCGAGGCCGAGGGGGAAAAGAGTCGTGCCGCGGCGAAGCCGTTGCCCAACCGCCCGGGGCCGGCCCCGCCGGCAGCGGCAAGCGCCGTCTATACGATCCCGGTCAAGATCCTGGCCGACGACCATGAACCGCGGGTCCAAGAGGTCTGGGAGAAACGGATTCGGCATCGCTTGGCCGAGGCCTCCGACATTTTCGAGCATTATTGCCGCGTTCGCTTTCAAGTCGTGGCCGTGGGGTCCTGGTCCTCGGACGAGAAGAACTTCATGTTCGAGAAGGCGCTGGTGGACTTTGAGAAGAAGGTGCGTCCCGCTCCTGCCCGGCTGGCCATCGGCTTTACCGGCCGGTACCAATGGCTGCCCGGCGAAAGGCACGCCGGCGGCACGCGCAGCCCGCTGCATCCCTATATTCTCGTCCGCGAGTCGTTCCCGGGGGCCAGCGAGGCCGAGCGGCTGGAGTTTATCGTCCACGAGATGGGGCATTACCTGGGCGCCGTGCATACGACGGACATCAACTCCGTCATGCGTCCCGTTCTGGGGGATCGGCGTGCGAGGGCGGTGAGTTTTCGGATCGGCTTCGACGCGCCGAACACGCTCATCATGAATCTGATTGTCGAGAACCTTCGCGCCCATCCGGTGGCGAACTTGTTCCAGCTTTCGCCCGAAACCAAGGTCCCGTTGGGAACGGCCTACGCCTTCTACGCAAGGGCCATGCCGAAGGACCCGGGCATGGTCCAGAACCTGGCCTTGCTCGGTTTCAACGTCGTCAGGCCTCGCGCAGGACCGAATGCCGCGACTGGCGGCGTTGCAGCCCCGGCCACGCCGGATTCCAAGGGCCAGCCCGGTTCCGGCGACAAGCAAGTCCGGCCGTAGTGCGACTTACAGATGGTTTCTGCCGGTCCTGCCTGTCAGCGTCGCTTGCGAAACCGCAAGCGAGTAACAGGGCTTCCGGCAAGAACATGTTGGAAGACGTACGTGGTCCCGCCAACGCTGTCCCTGGCGTCGTTCCATGGCGATGCTCAATTCAGCGTCGGGTCGGCCGGAATTTCCCTGATATGGAACATGGTTTGCAACTGGATCACGCTCGCCTGCGCCGAAGCTGATGCCAGAGGTCCTTGCCGCGCGAGAATGTCTGCTCCGCCGTGCCGGGAGCCACGCGCCAGACGCCGATCTCGACCTCGTACTCCAGTTGCTTGGGCCCCCATCCCACATAACCGACAAGAAGTTTGCAGGGGCGGCTGCGTCCGCGAATGACGGAGAGGACACTTCGTTTGCTCCCCGAGAAGAACACGCCCGGCAGGACGGCGATGTCGGCCAGCGACGGGTCGGCGTGAAGGGCCATGACCGGACCGGCGACAGGCCCGCCGAAGTAGAAGGCTTCCCCGATCTGGCGGCGATTTCGGTCCCCGGGCCGCCCATGGGGCCGGCCGTTGTGTGGTTTGGGGCGATTGACAATCACGCCCATTGCGCCCCGCTCCGTATGGGCCACGACGAGAATGACGGTTTCGGCGAAGTTCGGGTCAAGCTGATGGGGAGCGGCTACCAGGAAATGGCCTTGAAGCGAGTTCATATCTCCCTCCAGTCGATATTATCCCGCTGGTCCGATCCGGATCGGACGCGTCAAGTGTAAAGTGCATTTCCGCTCCCATGCCCGAGCAGACCTGGGCCAAAAAAAACGATCCTAAACTCGCGGACAGGCGTCGTCCTGCCGCCACCCATCGGGCCGCCGCTCGATCTTGAGAAGCTGCTTCCGCGCGGGCCAGAAGCGACGGCCTATGTCGAGGAGACTCTTCTTCTTCCGTCCACACTTTGATTCTATAGCGGTGGAAAGAAAAGTCAACAAGTTTGAGTCAAGAAGTTCAGGGCCGATTTAAACTCTCGCCGTTGACGCTCCCGGGCCACGCGCCGATAATCAAGGACTGTCGGAATGCGGCTTGCCCATGTCTACCCGCCTCAAAATCGCCGTCCTGGTGGAATCGTCCCGTGGTTACGGGCGGAGCCTGTTGCAGGGGATCACGGCCTACGTGCGGGAGCACGGGCCGTGGACCGTCGATATCCACGAGCGGCGGCTCTACGATCCGCGCCCGAATGGCTGCGCCGCTGGAAAGGCGACGGCATCCTCGCCCGCATCGCCAGCCCCAAGTTCGCCCGGCAGATCACGCGATTGCGGCTGCCCACGGTGGACCTGGTCGGGCTGCACCGCCTTCGGGGCGTACCCGTCATCATTACCGACCATCAAGCCGTGGCCCGGCTCGCCGCCGATCATCTGCTCTCGCTCGGGCTGACGCATTTCGCCTTCTGCGGATTCGCCGGAATCTATTACAGCCAGCGGCGGTCGCAATACTTCACGGAGTACCTGGCCCAGCGGGGATACCCGGTGGATGTTTACACGGGCCGTCCCCAGCGGGCCGGGATCGACGCCTCGGCGTTGGAAGCGGAGAGTCTGCCGCGGGCCGGCGAGATGGCGGCGTGGTTGCGGTCGCTGCCCAAGCCCCTCGGCCTGATGGCCGTCACCGATCACCGCGGCCTCCAGGTGTTGAACGACTGCGCGGAACATGCGATCGCGGTGCCCGACCAGGTGGCGGTGATCGGCGTGGACAACGACGAGATGCTCTGCGAACTGTGCGATCCGCCGTTGTCGAGCGTGGCGTTGAATCCCTGGAAGGTCGGCTACGAGGGGGCTGCCCTGTTGCACCGGATGATGAATGGATCGGCGGCGCCGCGCGACAAGACGCTCATTGCGCCGCTGGGAGTGGTGACGCGGAAATCCACCGACGTGCTGACCATTCCCGACGCCGATCTGGCCGCCGCGTTGCGGTCGATCCGCGAACATGCGTGCGAGGGCGTCACGATCGACGACCTGGTCCGCCAGGTCCAGGTCTCGCGGAGCACCCTGAAGCGGCGGTTCGCGGCCCTGCTGCACCGTTCGCCCCACGAGGAGATTCGCCGCGTGCGGATCGATCGCGTCATGCAGTTGCTCGGCACGACCAAGCTGCCCCTGGCAAGAATCGCCCCCCTGGCCGGCTTTCGCCACGTCGAGTCGATGTGCCGGCTCTTCAAGCAGAAGACCGGCCAGACGCCGGGTCATTACCGCAAAATGTGGTCCGAACAAGGCCCTCCGGGCGGTTGAGGAGGTGCGTTGGAAAACCCGCGTTCGACGGATCATGGTGAACACGGCCCACGGAATCCTCGGTCGGGTGTGTGAGCCAAAGTGTTAATTCTTTTGGCCCACAAGTTCATTGACCGGGCGTGGTTTGCGGTCATACTGACGGAGGAGTTCAACCAACCAGGTCGGCACCCATGTCCTCCCAACCACCCCCCGCCCTCCAGGGCCGCTTTTCGCAGAGCACCACCCATGCAGGGAAGAGAAAGGCTGCTGACGACGCTCCAGGGCAAGACGGCGGACCGGGTCCCCGTCGCTCCCTTCCTCTATTGCAACAACGTCTACGAGATGTTCCGGCACAAACCGGAAATCGATACTTTCTGGGACCCGCCGGACTTTGACATCATCGAGAAGTTCGTCGAGTACTGCGACTGCTTCGGTTTCGACGTCCTTCACACCCTGGGGAGCGTTTGGGATTATGGCATCATGGGCAGTCTCCTCGATCGCAGTGTGGTCGCATCGGCCGAAAATTGGGATGTGGCCATTGCCCAAGAGAAGAGTGCCGACCAACTCCACCGGACGATCACCATCCGCACCCCCGGCGGCGAGCTGAGAGGCAGCGAGAATTACAAGCGGAGTTCGACCTATCTGATTGTCACCGCTCCCGAAGAGCACCTCTTCAAGACGAGGCGTGATTTCGAGCTTTTCCGAAAATACGCCCCGCCCGGCGATGACATGGACTGCAGCTTGATCCGCCGGGCCAGGCAAGCGGTGGGCGACAAGGGCCTTGTGGACGCCAATACCTTGGGCGCGTTCGCCACGGCCAGCGGTTTTCGGAAACTGGACAACCTGTACGTCGACCCCGTGGAGGACGAGGGGTTCTATCGCGAGATGATGGAATTCTTCGTGGAACGCACCATCCGGCGGGACCGGAAGATGGTGGAAGCCGGAGCGGACATTATCGAAGTCGCCGGCCACCTGGTGGGCAGCATGGCCGGCCCGCGCTTCGCCAAGACCTACGTGATGGAATACGAACGGCGGGTCATCCAGGCGGTTCGCGACATGGGGGCCCTGGTGATCTTTCACAATTGCGGCGACGCCGCCAAGGTCATGCACCTCTACAATGACCTGGAGATCAACTGCTGGGGCTACCTCACCCCGCCGCCCTTCGGCGACGTCGACCTCGACGAGGCCTTGCGGGTCATGCGGCCGGACATGGCCCTGCGGGGCAACGTCGATCAGGTCGAATTCATGAAGAAAGCCACCCCCGCCGAGGTCAAACAGCGCGTCCAAGAAGTCCTCCTCAAAGTGAAACCGCGGGGCAACTGGATCTTGTCCACCACCGATTTCTTCTTCGACGGCACCCCCTACGAAAACATCCATGCCTTCGCCGAAGCGGGCAGGGAATATGGTCAGTACAATGGAGAGGTCAGGTAAGTTATGAACACGTGGATCGGCATCCTCTTGGTCACGCTCGCCGGACTGGGCACCGGAACCATCGCCTGGCCGATGAAGCTCATGCGCCGCTTGAGCTTCGAGCACTACTGGTTCCTTGCCATGTTGGTCTCGCTGGTCATCTTTCCCTGGGTGGTGGTCCTCTGCTGCGTGCCCAGCCCGTGGGAAGTCTATGCGGAAGTCGGCTGGCGGCCGATCCTGCTGTGCAACCTGTTCTCCTTCGGCTGGGGAATCGCCAACGTGCTCTACGGCATCTGCGTGTTGCGGATCGGCGCCGCCCTGACCGGCGCGATCCTCTCCGGCGTGGGGGCCGCCGTGGGCGTGACGCTGCCCATGGTGCTGAAGGGCTCGGGGGTGTTCCATGAGGCGCCGGACCTCGCCTCCAAGACTGGCCTGATGATCCTCCTGGGGGTCGCGGTCATTGTGTCCGGCGTCGTCCTCTCGACGTTGGCCGGCTTCGGACGCGATCGAGCCTTGCAGAAGAGCACGGCCGCGACGGGGACCTCGGGCAGTTTTCTGATCGGCCTGATCATGGCCGTGGCGGCGGGAATTCTCTCCACCGGCATCATGCTGGGCTTCGTCTACACCTACAAACCGACCTTCAATGCCGTCATCGCCCGGGGCGGTACGGACATACCGGCAAACATGGCCGTCTGGGCCATCGGACTGCTCGGCGGGGCCGCGGCGAATCTCGCCTATCCCGCCTGGCTGATGACCAAGAACCGTTCCTGGGGCGTCCTTTTCACCTCGGGCCGCGACGCCGGCCTGGCCGTGGTCCTGGGGATCCAGTTCATCATCGCCGTGACGCTGCTGTTGGGCGAAGGGATGCTGCTGCTGGGCGCGGCGGGGGCCGCCGTGGGCTTCGGCATCCAACAAGCCATGCAACTGCTGGGCAACCAGGGCGTGGGCTTCGTGAGCGGCGAGTGGCGCGGCATCCGCGGCAAACCGCTGCAGCTCATGATCGCCGCCGTCGCCGTGCTCCTGGCGGCGGTGTGCGTCCTGGCTTTGGGAAAGGCCTTATCGCCATGAGCACGCACAAAAACACGCCCCACTCCCTCGCCCCCGAAACCCTCGAACGGCGCTGGCGGCCGCAGGAAAAAAGACCGTCCTGTACCGGTCCCCCGACGGCTCCCGGGTGCTGCTCTTGCCCTATGGTGCGCGGGTATTGGGACTCTTCGCCCCCCAGGGCGGAGACAACTTCTTCTGGGTCCATCCGGCGTTGGGCGAGCCGGCGTCGGCCCGGGAGTTGTTCGCCGCCGAAGGATGGCGGAACACGGGCGGCGATCGCACGTGGCTCAGCCCGGAGATCGACATCTTCTTCCCCGATTATCCCCTTTGTCAGCGGCACGCCGAGCCGACGACCTTGGACGCGGCGCCTTACGCGGTCAAGTCGCAAGACGGCGGCACGACGCTTGCCCGCACGATGACGCTGCACTTCGCCCGCGCCGATCGCCCGGTGAAGCTGCGATTGAGCAAATGGATCGGCCCGGCGCCGAACCCGTTGCGCCATGAGCGTCTTGCGGAGGAGGTTCTGGCCGACGTTCAATACGCCGGCTACGCGCAGCGGACCCACGTGAAGCTGTTGGGCCCCAGCGCGGGTGCCCCTGCCCGTGGGAATCTGGAACCTGATCCAGCTTCCACATGGCGGCGAGCTGATCGTTCCCACGTACGCGCCGACCAAGCCGCGCGTGCTCTTCGGCAGCTTCCCGCCCGGCGCCCTGGTGTCGGAGGACCGCTGTCTTCGCGTGGGCATGAACCTTCCGGGCGAGCACAAGATCGCCGTTCGCGCGTCGGCCACGACGGGACGGGTCGGCTACGTCCGCCGCGCCGGACACGCCTGGTCGCTGGTGGTGCGGAACTTCTTCGTCAACCCCTCCGGCGAGTACGTCAACGTGCCCAAGGACGATCCGGCGGACCTCGGCTACGCCGTCCATGCGGTCAACGTGCTCAGCGCCTTGGGCGATTTCTGCGAACTGGAATACCACGCCCCCGCCTTGGGGCTCGATCCGCGGAACACGGAAAGCACCGATGTCTCGCAGGTCTGGGCGTTTCGCGGCCCCCACAATGCCATCCGCCGGCTCGTCGCCCTGTTGCTGGGCGCCGGCCTTTCGCCAACCAACGAGGTGGAACATGAGGATTGTTAAGCTGGAGACATTCCTCACCAGCGCGGGCTTGCGCAACTACCTGTTCGTCCGGCTGACGACCGACCGCGGGCTGACCGGCTTGGGGGAAGCCTCGCTCGAATGGCAAGAGAAGACCGTCGAGACCTTGATCCACGAATGGGTCGAGGACCGCGTCTTGGGCGCCGATCCCCGCGACCTCGACACGATCGTCGGCGCGTTGATCCGCGATCAATACCAGGGCGGGCCGACCGTCCTGACGGCCATCAGCGGCGTGGAGGTGGCCCTTTGGGACCTGCTGGGCAAGGCCAACGGGCAGCCGGTCTACGAGTTGCTCGGGGGCAGGGCGCGGGAGCGGCTCCCGGCGTACGCCAACGGCTGGTACGGCAACTCGCAAACGGCAGCCCAATACGCGGACCGCGCCCGCGAGGTGGTCGCCCGCGGTTATCGCGCCCTGAAGTTCGATCCGTTCGGCACGGCATGGCAGCGGCTTTCGAACGAAGAGATGGCGGCGGCCGAACTGCGGGTCGCGGAGGTCCGCCAGTCCGTCGGCCCCGACGTGGAGGTGTTCATCGAAGTCCACGGACGGCTCTCGGGCGAAGCGGCGATCGCCATGGGCCGCCGCTTGGAAAAATATCGCCCCGGCTTCTATGAAGAACCCGTCTCGCCCTACGACCTGGACCTGCTCCGCGAGGTGAAAGCGGCGCTGCCTTTCCGCATTGCCGCCGGCGAGCGGTTGTATATGATCGAGGAGTTCGCCCGATTGACCTCGCTGCGGGCGGTCGATATCGCGCAGCCCGATCTCTGCCACTGCGGCGGGTTGTCGATGGGAAAGAAACTGGCCGCCTTGGCCCAGGCAAGCGACATCCTCTTGGCCCCGCACGTTTCCGTCGGACCGGTGGCGCTGGCGGCAGCGCTGCATTTCGGATGGTCCACGCCGAACGTCTTCATGCAGGAAAACTTCTCCGAATACGACGTTCCCTGGCGGAGCGAACTGGTCCAGGGCTGGGACCTGATTTCCCGCGGCGAGTTTCTCCTGCCCACGGGCCCGGGACTGGGGCTCGAACTCAACGAGGCCGCTTGCGCCGCCCATCCGTATCGCAAGAACAGCTTCCCCTCGTTGTGGGACAACAAGTGGCTCGAACAGTTCACCCAAAACGAGAAACGACCATGAGCCGGCAACCCGCGACAAGTCACACGGATTCGGTCGAGTTGCGGCAGGAGGTGATCCGCACGTGCCTGCTGATGCGGGACCGCCTGGGATACTTCATCGGCACCTGGGGAAACATCTCCGTCCGCGTCGAGGATGGGGCCCTGGTGACCCCGTCGCGGATGATGTACGACAACTTGACGCCGGACGACCTCGTGGTGGTGGGTTGGGATTGCGGCGTCCTGCGGGGCAGTCGCCTGCCGACCTCGGAATTCGAGCTGCACCGGCAGATCCTCCGGAAACGCCCCGACCTGGGCGCCTTGATCCATAGTCATTCGCCCTGGGCGTCGGTTTGCGCCTGCGCGGGCCGGTCGATCCCAGTCCTTACGGACGACATGGCCGAGGTGATCGGCGGCGAAGTCCGCTGCGCCGGGCACGTTGCGGCCGGGCGTCACCGCGAGTTGGCCCAAGCCGCCGCCGACGCCATCGGACCCGACGCCTGCGCCGTCCTGCTGGGCAATCACGGCGTAGTGGCCGGCGGGCGCGATCTGGCCGAGGCCGTCGTCGCCTGCCAGTTCGTGGAAAAGGCCGCCATGATCCTCGTCCACGGTCAGGCGCTCGGCGGAGCGCATCCGATCCCCGAGAAACTTTCGCGCGAGGAACGCGACCGCTATTTGCACAAGTACGGCAAGCCGGAGGACTTGGCGGAATTACTATAGAGTATGGTTTAAGTTTGGTAGGGTGGGTCGAGCGCAGCAAGACCCACCAAAATCCGCGAAAGACTGATGGTGGGTCTCGCTGCTCGACCCACCCTACAAATCAAGGCGACTCCGATGGTCGACGTGGTTACCGTGGGCGAAGGCATGTTGCGGTTGTCGCCGCCGCGCTACGAGCGCATCCGCCGCGCGCGCTCGCTGGACGTTCACATGTGCGGCTCGCAAGGCAACGTGGCGTGCAATATCGCCCGGCTCGGACTCAAAGCGGCGTTCGTCACCAAGCTGCCCGACAACGCGCTGGGGCTGCTGGCGAGAGACCATTACCTGAGTTGCGGCGTGGACGTCTCGCACATCCAGTGGGTTCCCGGCGGGCGTCTGGGGGTCAACTACCTCGAGTTCGGCGCCACGCCCCGGGCCAGCGCCGTGGTCTACGACCGCAAGGGCAGCGCCGCCAGCACGATTGCCCCCGGCGATTTCGACTGGAAAGAAATCCTCCGCGGGACGCGGCTGGCTTATACGGACGGCATCTTTCCGGGCCTTTCCGCCGGTTGTCGCCGGTCAGCGGTGGAGTTTATCACCGCGGCCAAGCGGAACGGCTGCCTCGTCGCCTTCGACGTGAACTACCGCGAGCACCTTTGGCCGCCGGAAGAAGCCAAGACGGTCCTGTCGGCCATCCTCAAGAACGTGGACATCCTCATCACCACGCAATGGGATTCCGAGATCGTCTTCGGTTATCAAGGGCCGTACGAGGAAATCCTCCGGCGGTTCCACGACGATTTCGGCTGCAAGATCGTGGCCATCACGCTGCGCGAGGTCTACGACGTGCTTCGCGGGGCGTGGAACACCATGGTGCTTCACGAGGGAAACGTCCTGCACGGCCAGCAGTATGAGATCGACGTGATCGACCGCTTCGGCGCCGGCGACTCGTGGGGCTCCGGGTTCCTCTACGCTTACCTGACGAGCAACAACGTCGAGTATGCGATAAACTTCGGAAACGCCATGTGCGCGTTGCAGCACACCATACCGGGCGACGTGGCCCACATCACGCCCAAGGAAGTCGAAGCATTGATGAACATCGAGGATTTCCGGGAGAAACGCTGATGCGCTCCCGAACGACCGTTGACGAAAACAACCTTGAAAGAAATGATGGGAGATATGAGTCGAAACGATAAGAGTCTGCGGGAAACCGTGATCGAACAAACCAAGATCACGGGCGTCCTGCCGTGCATCAAGTTGAAGGCGAAGGACGATTTCCTCGCTTATGCCCAGGCCATGTTTGACGGCGGCGCCCGGGTGATCGAGGTGACGATGACCACGCCCGGGGCGTTGGAAGCCATCGAGACCATTGCGTCGGCGTTTGCAGGCCGCCTGTGGGTCGCGGCCGGCACCGTGCTCGACACGGCCACCGCCCGCGAGGTGATCCTCCACGGCGGAAGCCTGATCGTCAATCCCGCCGTGATCCCCGACGTGATCGAGTTGGCCCATCGCTACAACGTGCCGGTCTATTCCGGGGCGTTTTCGGCCACCGAAGTGCTCCAGGCGATGCGGGCCGGGGCGTCGATGGTCAAAATCTTCCCCGCCCAACTCGGCGGACCGAAATACATGACCAACCTCCGGATGGTCTTTCCCGAAGTCAACCTGATTCCCTCGGGCGGAATCAGCTTGCAGAACGCGGCCGATTTCATCCGCTGCGGGGCCTGCGCGGTGTCCGGGGCCCGCACCTTCATGGACCGGGAAAAGATCGCCGCCGAGGGGATCGGCTGGATCACCGGCCAGGTGGCCCGCTATATTGAAGTCGTCCGAAAGGCCAAGGAAGACTTGCCGGAGTTGCCCTGATGACGCGCTATATTTGGCTCTCGTATCCGCTGGCGATCGACGGCCCTCGCCCGCCGGCCATCCCGGCCCCCGAGTTGACGGACCTTTACACCGTGGCGCGGGACGGCGCGGCCGTGCAGGTCCTGCGGGTGGCCAACCACACGGGCACGCACGTCGATTCGCCGTGCCACGTCGTCGCGGGGGGCGTGCCGATCACGGACTTCCGCCCCGAGGAGTTCATGTTCACGCGGCCCCTGCTGGTCGATCTTCATCTGCCGGACGCCGCGGTGGCGATGCCGGCCGATCTGGAACCCCATGCCCAGCGGCTGCAACAGGCCGACTTGGCCCTGTTCCGCTTCGGCTACGGCGAGGTGCGGCGGCGCGATCCGCAGCGGTTCAGCGCGCGTGCGCCGGGGTTCGGGATCGAATCGGCCCGCTGGCTCCGCCAGACGTGTCCTCGGCTCCGGGCCATGGGGCTGGACGTGCCCTCGGTCGCCGTCATCGCGTGCCTGGAGCGCACGATGACGGCCCACAATGAATTGCTCTCCGGCGACGGCCGGCGGTTCCTCATCATCGAGGAAATGGACCTTGAAGGCGACCTTGCCGGGCTGGTCGAGGTCCGCATCCATCCCTGGCTGGTTTGCGGGATGGACAGCGGACCGTGTTCGATTGTGGGCGTGTTGGACAGGTAAGAACTTAGAGCTTAGAACTTAGGGCTTAGAGGAGCAAGGTCATGCTCGAAGATACGTACGGCCATTCCCCCATTCGCAAAATGTTCGATCAGGCCGACGTCTACGGCGTCGGATACGACGCGGATCGCGCCGGGCGCAAGCCGCTGCGGCTGGGAATCCTCGGCGCCGGCGGCGTGGCCGTGTCGAAGTATTTTCCCGCCATCCGACGATTGCAGACCATCTGGGAACCCGTCGAGCTGACGGCCTTCAACCGGCGCGACGAACGGGCCGGCCGCCATATCGAAGCCACCTGGGGCGGACGCTGGTATCGCGACTACGTTGAAATGCTCGATCGGGAAACGCTCGACGGCGTGCTGGTGCTCGGCCCCAATCACCTCCACGCCGAGCACGGCATCGCTTGCATCGAGCGCGGGCTGCCGATACTGGTCGAGAAGCCGTTCACGCTCTCGCTGGCCGACGGCGAGCGGCTCTGCCGGCTGGCCGATCAACGCGGCGTGCCGGTGATGACCGTGGCTAACAAGCGCTACAGCCCGCCGTATCGCCGCGCAAAACGATTCATCGAGGAAGGTCCCGTCACAAACCCCGCGATGTTCGCCGCCAAGTTCAACCTCGGCTACGACTACGTCGTCCACATGCTCGAGGCGGGCACGATCCACCTGCTCGATCTGACGCGCTACTTGATGGGCGACGTGGCCTGGCTCCAGGCCGTCGGGGTGAACAAGTATGGCCGCAACCAGGGCAAGTACCCTTTCGACAACGCCATGATCTCGTTCGAGTTCACAAGCGGCTCGGTCGGACAGCTTTATACGAGCTGCTCCGCGGTGAGCCTGAAGCCGTGGGAACGCGTCGAGGTCTATGGCGACAAGGCCTGGCTGGCGGTCGAGGACCAGTACGAGTTGTGGCTCTACGACAGCGAGGAGGGGCCGGCCAAGTCCTGGCGGCCGGTGGTCCCCAACACGCTCCTCTTCGACGAGGAGTTCGGCGGATTCATGGGACTGATCGAAAACTTCCTCCAGGTGATTCGCGGCGTGGACAAGCCGTTGGTCACCGGTTGGGACGGCCACCGGGCCTACGAACTGGACGTGGCCACGTTGCTGTCGCTCCATCGGCGCGCGCCCGTTCCGCTCCCGTTGGACACGGCGGCCGCCGACGCCGAACGGGCCGCGATCGTGCAATACTGACCGGCTTGTTACACACTCGTTACACACCGGGCCGCTGCTTCCTGCTAGAATGGCGGTAACCGCTGGGGGACTGTCCCGATTTTCGCGGCGAAGCCGGCGAAAATGGGACTGTCCCCTTCAGCCGGGGAACAAGGAACGTTCCTTGTTCCCGCCCAAGACGGTCTCGAAACAGGAGTTGCCACCATGAAACGCACGGTCGTTGTTGTTCTGTGGATCGGGCTTGCCGGTTTCGCCAGCCTCGCCGGCGCCGCCGAGGAAAAATTGGCCGCAAGCCGCATCGCGTCGGTCGGATTGTTCAAGAACGGGTTGGCCGTCGTCCAGCGCACGCTCACCGTGGGAGGCCCCGGCGTCTATCGCGTCGAGGACGTGCCCGAGCCGATCCACGGCACCTTCTGGGTGGAAAGCGACGCGAGGATCACGACCCGGCTCAACCGCCGCGTCGTCGAGGTCCCGGCGCGTCAAGCCGGCGGCGGCAATTTCCAGGAGGAGCTGGCCGGCCGCGAGGTTGTCATCCATTTCAACGAGCAGGGGATTCCCCCGGTCAGCGGCACCGTCATGGAAATGGACCGGCCCCGCGGCAAAGACGCCTGGAACCGCGCTTACCAGCAGCCTAACTACGGCTACGATCCCTTTTATTCCAGTTTCGGCTCCAATCCGCAGCCGTCGGCGGCCCGCATGTTGGTGCTGACCAACGAGACCGGCCGCTGCTATGTCGATCCCGCGAAGATCGCCTATCTTCAGGCCAAGGGCGCCGGCCAAACCGTCAAGCGACGCAAGCCGGTGATGCTGTTCACCGTCGCCGACATGAAGGAGAAGACCGCCACGATCTCGATCAGCTACTTGGCCAAGGGAATGGCCTGGGCCCCGAGCTATCGCGTGGACATCTCCGACCCGAAGACTCTGATGCTGCGGCAGGAGGCCGTCATCAAGAACGAGTTGGAGTCGATCGAGGGGGCCCGGATCAGTCTGATTTCCGGCTTTCCCAACGTTCAGTTCGCCAACGTCACTTCGCCGCTGTCGCTGGGCACGACCTGGAGCAGCTTCTTCCAGCAACTCAACCAGCGATATGCGCCGGGGCATTCAAGCATGAGTAACACGGTCTCCCAACAGGCGGTGTCCTACAATCCGGCGGGCGACACGGACCTGTCGGCCACTCCCGCGGGCGAAGGCGTGGACCTGCACTACCAGGACATCGGCCCGCAGACCCTCGACGAGGGCGACTCGCTGGCCCTGGAGACCGCTTCCGGCAAGGCCGCGTACCAGCGGATCGTCGAGTGGATCGTGCCCGACACGCGCCGCGCCAACGGGCAATTTATCCAAGAATACGAGCGGCAGAATGATCCCGAGAAGTACCAGGACGCGGTTCTGGGACGCCGTCCGGTTCCGCAATCCGCTGAAATTCCCCATGACGACCGCCCCGGCGATGGTCGTCCGCGACGGCCGCTTCAACGGTCAGCAACTGAGCTGCTGGGTCAATTCCGGCGAAGAGACCACGCTGCACGTGACCCGCGCCTTGAGCATCCGCACGCGAAGCACGGAGACCGAAGTCAAGGGCGCCCGCGAGACCGATTGGGTCGGTCAGCAGCGGTGCCGCGAAACGACCGTCCAGGGCGAACTGCTGGCGAACAACCACCGCAAGGAGCCGATCACGCTGGTGATCCGCCGCCGCTTCTCGGGCGAACTGGTCTCGGCCGACCAATCGCCCAAGCAGACGTTGTTGGAAGAGGGCGTCTACTCGATCAACCAGCGCAACGAGCTTCTTTGGACCCTCACCCTCAAGCCGGGCGAAGAAACCAAGCTCACCTATACCTACACGGTCCTGGTTCCCTTTTGATCCGGCAGCCACGTGTCTTCGCGTAGCGGCCGGCGACGCCACGTGGCGCAACTTGCCGGCCCCAGCGGACAACAAGCCACACCCGCCTGGGGGGGCGGTTTGCCCGGCGGCGAATCCCATCCAATAATTGTGGTCGGACGAAGGATCGGGAAACCGGTTTGCGGCGGCAAGGATGGAAGGCGTTCCACAATATCTTGTAGAAAGGATCCGTGTCATGGGTAGCGCAAGTGAATCGACGGGCGGCCGTGGGATCGAGACGAACGAAGCAACGCTCGCCTCCATCGAAAAAAAGTTGATGAAGCACGAACTCCAGCACCTCCGCGCGCATTGGTGGTGGCTCTTGGTCCTGGGCGTTCTGCTGGCCGTGTGCGGCACGGCCGCCATCGCCTTCCCGGTGGTCAGCACGTTGGCTGTCGTCGATGTTCTGGCGGTGATCCTCATGGTGGCCGGCGTCGCCACGATCATGGCCGCCTTCTGGGCCGGCAAGTGGAGCGGATTCCTCGTTCACTTGCTCGTCGGACTCGTCTACGTGGCCGCCAGCCTGGTCATCTCCAAACAACCGTCGGTCGAAACGCTGCGACTGCTCACCATCTTCGCCGCCGTGTTGTTCATGGTGACGGGGGCATTCCGGGTCTTGGCCTCCTTCCTGGTCCGATTCCCACAGTGGGGCTGGGCGCTGCTGAACGGCTTGGTGACGTTTCTCGTCGGGTTCGTCATCTATCGGCAGTTGCCGTTCGGCGCCTACTGGGTGATCGGACTCCTGGTGGGCGTGGAAATGCTCTTCCACGGGTGGACCTGGATCATGTTGGCGATGGCCGTCCGCTCGCTGCCCAAGGGGCCGTGCTCGTAAGAGAAGGTCCTGAAATCGGGGACGAGAAAGCCGGCCTCTTGGCAACGTCACCACAAAAAGCTTCTCGCGCAGAGACGCAGAGACGCAAAGTCGCAGAGGCGCAAAGGAGTAAAGAAAAGGAAGAGGAGGTGATGGGTGAATCGACGGCGAGTGGGGCAACCCAACCTTCCCCCCCTTCTTTTCCGTACCTTTGCGCCTCGGCGCCTTGGCGTGGAATCCATTTGCCCAAGGACCACGCCATAGCCTTGGTTGTCGTCGGTTTGGTTTCAACGGAATTCCCGGACACGTTCCGTGTCGATGAGGAGCGATATCCCCACTTTCTGGGGATTGCAAAATCCGCGCGTTTCTGGGAACAATATCCGTGCTGCTGCGTCTAATAGTAGATGGGAGGAGGACGTGCTTGAATATTCTCAGATACTTTTGTCATAAATCTAACTCCCGGGTGTTCTTGGTTCCGCGTCTGATGACAAGAATCGGAGGGGGATCGCAATGAGCAGGAAGTGCGTGGCGTCGATGGCGGCGGCGACGGTGATGGCGGTGGTTTGGACGCTTTTGGGGCCACCCGCCTTGGCCAAGGAATCGGTTCTCCGACTGAGCGTCAAGGACCAGAACGGCGTGCCGATCGGCAAGGCGACCGCGAGCGTGACGCAGTCGGGGATGAAACCGATCAAGGTCGTCGGCGATGCCACGGGAGTGATCGACTTCGGCAAGCTCCAAGAGGGGACCTACTCCTTGGACGTTTCCGCCCCCGGCCATGCCTTGTATTCCGGCACGGTTCGCATTCCGACCGCCGACGCCCTCGTCGAGATTTCGCTTCCGCGGCAGCGAACGCTCAAAGTGACCGTCAACGCCGGCGGCAAGAAGTTGCCCAGCGGCAGCATCAACGTCTGTGTGATCCAAGCGGGCCGCCCGGGAGAACGCCAGGAACATTCCGGCAAGCCGAACTCCAAGGGAGTGGCGACTTGTGCGGGCCTGGTGGACGGTCCCGCCTGCCTGGTCGCGTTCTTCCACGACAGCATCATCTACTCCGAACACATCAAGATCGACGGCGACGGTCAGCAGAAGATCGAGCTCGTGCCGGGCGTCACGTTCGTCAAAGGCACGTTGCACGCCCCCAAAGTCTTGCCGATCAGCGCCATCCTGTTTGTGCATTCCGATTCGAACACGCTCGGCGGCCTTATCCGATCGGGCCGGACTACGTTCAGCATCGCGATGCTGCCGGGACAATACGAGGCGTATGCAAAGTGCCAAGGGGCCTGTTATTCGCTGGGAAAGGTCGATATCGCCGCCAGTTCCCCCTCGGGCGGCCCGACCAAGCTGGACCTGACGCTGGACCTGGCCCGAACGCCGAAACCGCTCACCGAGTTGGCGGTCTTGGGCCTTGAGGACCGCTCCGCGACGCCCGTCACGCCAGCCGCCGGCGGGGGCAATCTCGCCGCCGAAGGCAACAGCGCCGCCGCAGGCACGAGCGACGCCACGCCGCCCTCGGGCTTCACCGGTGTCGCCGCCGATATCGCGAAGTTGGTCCCGGAGGCGACCTCCATAGCGGAAAGGGACTTCGCTCTGGTGTTTTACAGCGGCAAAGTGATGCGAGCATCCGATCTAGGACAAGCGTCGTTGACGTTCATGATCCTCGACATCCGGCCCCAGACCAAGACCGACAAGGAGGCACGGGAGCAGTTCGAGCTGCTCCCCAACGACGAGCCGGGCTCGGTCGTGCTCAAGATTCGGGACGAAATCGGCCACCCGGTGGAGGTGCGCCACCATATCCACGTTTCCGTCCACCCGGCCACCATGATTCACGCCGATCGCATCACCGACTGCACCTGCCACCAGGTCAACGGCGACCAGTACGCCGGCACGGTGTCATACGAGGTCCCGAATCTCTATCGCGGCAAGTTCGACTACGTGGCCAAGCGGAGCGGCGGCAAATGGCAGATCACCGAACTGTCCATGTCGGCCTACAAGATCCATTTGGTCCGCGGCGAAGACGGAAAATGGGGCGCGAAGTGACGGCGCAGGCCCCGGGAAACCATCGCCGCGCCTTCCTCTGGTTAGACGCTTGCGCAACCGTTCGCAGGTCGGCAAACAAGGAGAGGGAACCGCAGATAAACGCGGACGAACGCAGTGGATTGAGTCCATTTCCCTCTGCGTTAATCTCCGTTAATCTGCGGTTTCTCCCCGGTCGCGCGAACGGTTACGATGCCTCTTGCAAAAATGAGGAAGCCCGCACATTGGAGGCGGGCTTCCTCGCATCCCGAGTTTGTCTGCGGAAGGGGCGTTACGCCGACCTCGGTTACCTGCTGCCCTTGCTAACCGTGGGCCAGCGGTGGAACCCGGTGTACCGGCTCTTCCTCGTGGTTGATCAACCACCCCTAGTATATCACAAGATCAAAGAATCTGCAACGATTTGACGCCCGCCGCAAAATATCCCTGCGGCTTGGGTCCCAAGCAGCCCCTGGTCACTTGCTCGCGTCCGAATCCTTGCGGTCCTTCTTGTGAGACCCTCTCTTCTCCAATTGCTGTTTCTGCTCGGGGGTCAGCACGTCCATGATCTTGGAACGGAACTCCTTGTAGACCGCGCCGTTCTGCTTCTTGGCCTCCTCCATCTTGGTCTTCTGCTCGGGGGTGAGCGTCACGGCGGCGTCGATCGCCTTCTTGGCTGCTTCCTGGGCCTTTTTGAGCGCCTCCTGAGCCTCCTTGACCGCTTGGTGAGCCTTGTAGGCCGCCTCCTTCCGGGCCTCCTTCTGCTCCGGAGTCAGAATGCTCTCCATCGTCTTCCGGAAATCCTGGAACTTCGGCTGGTACTCCTTCTTCAGCGCATCCAGCTTGGTCTTCTGATCGGCTGTCAGGTCCAGGCCCTTCAGGAAGGGGAAGGGCGGCGTCCAGCAACGCTTGCCCTTGTTCTCCGGGCCTTTTTCCTGCTGAGCCATCACGTTTCCAGCGACCAACAGCGAAATAGCCAAGGCCAACGCAACACTCACGATTCTCATGACATGCTCCTATGCTTCCGGAAATTGGAAAATAACGACTCCGCGACCGCCGCTGCCCTGCGCGGCCGGACATCCGCGCGTGGATGCGGCGCAGACCCCGCCCATGGCTGCCGACAGCCCCGCACGGGCACCAGCCTGGCGGCCCGCCCGGCGCCGATCGCCGCTTCGTCGATCCCGGCGATGGGAACAAGGGTCTATTACGATAAACCCCAGTCGAGTCCGGCGGTTTCGCGGTTTCGCCATTTTGCCGATCGCTCGGCCCGAAGGGGCGGCCCGAAGGGGACAGCCCCTTTTTCGCCATCGCTCCCTGACCCCCCCGCACCCCCACTCCTCGGTGCCCCTCTCACCCAGCCGGAACGGAAAAGGAACGGAAAAGGGGATATCACGGATTCTTGTGGAATAGACAGCCAAAAATCAATGATATCCTGATTGTAACCGTTCGCACGACCGGCGGAGAAACCGCGGATGAACGCATATAAACGCTGACAAACATGGACTCAATCAACTGCGTTCATCCGCGTTCATCTGCGGTTCCCTCCCTTGATGTTCCGATCCGTGAACGGTTGCTCCCCGTTTCTCATTCGATCCGCCGGGCGATCCAACCGGCCAAGCGGCGCGCGTCGAACTTCGGCAGCGAAGACTTCGCGCCGGGCAGCCCGCCGGGAAACGCCGCCACGCGACACTTCTCCACGATGGCCATCTCCAACAACTCGACCAGATTGACCACGTCCGTCAGGTTGTAGAGGAGCAGCTTCTCCAGCGCCGCACGGTCGCCCCGCTCGTGGCGCCGCCAGAGCCGGACGGCCTCGAAACCGTCCACCCCGCGGATCGACGGCTCGCGGCCGATCCCAAGCGTCCTTTCCACGGCCTTCAGCCCGCCGCGATAGCCCAAGGAAGCCAGCACGAACCGCAAGTCGATGTGGGCCTGGTCCAGCCGGGCCTCCGGAAAATGGACCCGAAGAAACGGCACGTCGAATTGGCTGCCGTTGAAACTGACCAACAGCGGAAACTGCCGGACGTAGGCGGGAAACTGCTCCAGGTTGACGCCGCGGACGAACAGCGACAGCTCGCCGCCGCCGAAACCGCCGATCACCGTCACCGCGTCGCCCCACGGCGACAGCCCCGTCGTCTCGATGTCGAGGAACAGCGCCCGGTGGGCGAATTCCGGGCAAAGCCGCCACATCTCCCGCTGCGGAAGCAGCCGGCGAAAGAAATCCACGTCCGTCTCGTCCGCGGCCGCCTTGCACCGGCGGAGGACCGGCGCGCCTTGCCGATAGGCGCGCTCGGGCAGAAGGCCGGCTTCCGCCGCCGCGAGAAATCCGTCCCAGTCGAGAATCCCCCGCTGCCACAGGGCGCGTTCCCGGTGAGGGCCGATGCCGGGCAAGTGGAGAAAGGTGTGGCGGAGCATGACAGGGTTCACATTCCGTCTTGGGGCCGACTTGGCCGTTACCGCATGTTTGTCATCATAACGCGATCCGTCTTTATGATAAAGCCGCGGCAACGCCTAGGACGCCTTCAGTTCCCCCCGCAGTTGCCATACCCTCGGCCGGCTTCGATATCGGCCGCTACTGGCGGGCCGCAAATGGGGGCGGTATACTACGGATTCTTCGATACCGCCGCTCCCCTCGGAAAGTAAGTATTGCCATGCCGACGCTGAACTGGATTGGAAAAGAGGCAGTGGTGGATCACCATCGACGCGTCCCCACGCGACTGCTGGAATGTGACGCCGCGCTGTCGGTCGGCGATCCGGACGCCGAGAATCTGCTGGTCGAGGGGGACAATCTCGAAGCCCTCAAGGCGTTGTTGCCTCGGTATCGCGGCCAGGTGAAGTGCATTTATATCGACCCGCCGTACAACACCGGCAACGAACATTGGGTTTACAACGACAACGTGAACGACCCGCGAATCCGCAAATGGCTGGGGGATGTTGTCGGCGCGGAGGCCGAAGATCTCTGTCGTCACGACAAGTGGCTCTGCATGTTGTATCCGCGGGTTGCTTTGCTTCGTGAGTTTCTGCGGGATGACGGGGCCATATTCGTTAGCATCGACGACAACGAAGTCCACAACCTGCGTCTCGTCCTCGACGAGGCGTTTGGTCCGCATAACTTCGTCGCCACGCTCGCGTGGCAAAAACGAGTGTCTCCCGCGAACAACGCAAAGCTTTTTAGCAGCGATCATGAGTACATTGAAGTTTACGCGCGGAGCCTCGCAAACTGGCGTCCGCACCGGCTGCCCCGCACGGAAACGCAGCTACGGAACTACCGGAATCCAGACAATGACCCACGCGGACCGTGGAACTCAGCGACGTACACTTGCAACAAGACTGCGGAGGAACGCCCCAACCTCTACCACGGAATCAAAAACCCTAATACCGGGGAGGTCGTTTGGCCAAAGAAGACCGCTGTTTGGAAGTATGACGCGGAGCGCCACGCCCAAAACGAACGGGACAATCTGGTATGGTGGGGGATTGACGGCCGCGCAAAATGCCGCGCATCAAGAAGCTCCTTACCGGCGCGCGTGACGTAGTTCCGCGGTCCGTTCTGCTTTATGACGACGTGGGACATACGCAGGAGGCGAGGTCCGAACTCTTGGCGATTCTTGCAGACAATCCGTTTACCACCCCCAAGCCCACTCGGCTAATTCGCCGGATTCTTCAAATTGCCACCGACAAAGACTCCCTGGTTCTTGATTCATTCGCCGGCAGCGGGACGACTGGCCACGCGGTCCTGGACCTAAACAAGAGGGACGGCGGCAATCGGCGATTCATCTTGGTCGAGATGGAGACGGGTGTTTGCCGGCCGGTGACCGCACATCGCCTGACGCGCGTAATCGACGGTTATGGTGAGCGGCCAGCACTTGGAAGCGGGTTTCGCTACTGCCGCTTGGGGCGGCCCCTGTTGGACGCGAATGGGAAGATCAACAGCGATGTTCCGTTCGCCGATCTCGCCCGGTATGTGTTCTTATTGGAAACAGGCGTTCCGATGGCAAAGCGGCCTCGAAAGGGTTGCCCGCTGCTGGGCGTTCACGGCGGACGCGCCGTCTATTTGCTCTACAATGGCGTGTTGGGCGACAAACGCCCCGCGGGTGGCAATGTGCTGACGCGCGCCGTGCTGGACGCCCTGCCCCCGCATCCTGACGGGCTTGGCCCGCGTGTTATCTATGGCGAGGCATGCCGTCTGAGCCAGGCGACGCTCGACCGCGCAAGTGTCACGTTCCGTCACGTTCCCTATTCCCTGCGCGAGGGCTAGGTTCCATGTGGTTGCCATTGAAGGATTACCAGCAAGAGACTCTCCGACGCCTTGCTGACTATTGCATGGCGGCGCGGAGCCGTTACGACCGTGGTATGAATCGTTTCGAGCGCGACGCCTTCGAGGCTTTTACCGGGCGAGACTACTATGCGCCACCGGGGTTTGAGAACGTCCCATACGTCTGCCTCCGGCTGCCAACGGGGGGCGGAAAAACGCTCTTGGCGGCGCATGCGGTCGGGACGATTGGCGACAAATTGCTTGGGACCGACCGTCCGGCATGCCTATGGGTCACTCCCAGTATAACGATTCGCGATCAAACCCTGCGTCGCCTGGTGAGGCCAACCGACCCCTATCGCGAAGCCCTGCAGGAGTCGCTCGATTCTTCCATCGAGGTGTTGACGCTGGAAGAGGCGCTCACCAGGCCCCGCAGCGTCGAATCGAGGGCGGCGCTGGTGATCGTCACGACGATCCAATCGTATCGCATTCGCGATGATCGCGGGGAAGAACTTGCGGCCACTCGCCGCATCTATCGCGACAACGGTTACCTGCAAGCGGCATTTGACACTCTCCCCGCATGGGCGCGGGAGGAGCTTGCGCGCGATGACAATGGCTTGGTGGATCTGTCGCTGGCCAACGCGCTCCGGCTGCGGCGGCCCATCGTCATCATGGACGAGGCGCACAATGCGCGCACGCCAGTCTCTTTCGACTCGCTGGCGCGGTTTGGCCCCTCGTTTGTTCTCGAATTGACCGCCACCCCAGAGCAGCGGCACGATCCGCAGCACCCGACCGACCCTCGCTTGGCCAGCAACGTGCTGCACGCCGTAAGTGCGTTGGAACTGAAGAAAGAGGGCATGATTAAGATGCCCGTCGATTTGGAAAACCGGCTTGATTGGTTGGAAGTGCTTGCGGCCACGGTGCAGCGGCGGAACGAGTTAGAGACGGTGGCGGATCATGCCAACCAGGACTTGGGGCTGCCGTTTCTGCGCCCGATCGCGCTCGTTCAGGCACAGCCCGCTTCAAGGACGAGGGAGACGCAAACGGTAGGTGTGGTAAAGGCCGCGTTGCTCCGGCTGAATGTGCGCGAAGAAGAAATCTGCATATGCACGGGCGCGGTCGATGAAATCGGCGACACCGACCTTATGGCCGAGACTTGCCCGGTGCGCTACGTGATCACCGTTCGACAAGTTGCGCGAAGGGTGGGACTGTCCGTTGGCATACGTGCTCGGCTCCATTGGCAATGCCGCGACTCCAACAGCCGTCGAACAACTTATCGGCCGCGTACTTCGGATGCCGAATGCCAATCCGACGCGTGTGCCGGCCCTGGATCGCGCCTACGCATTCGTTTTGAGTGACGACGTGATGCAGACCGCGGTGCAGCTTCGCGACCGGATGGTCGAGACGTGCGGCTTCGATGATCGCTCAGCCGCGGACGCATTACGGGTAACTGCCACGGAGACGCAACGCGGCCTGGGTTTTGGCAGGATTCCGTTGAGCGCGCCGCCGCACTTTGAGTCGCTCCCACCTGCATTGGCCGCGAACACCCGTTACGACGAACCATCGGGCGCACTCATCGTTGCAGATGCGGTCTTGACCCGCGAGGAAGTCAGGACGTTGCGTGATGCCGTAGCAACCGAACAGGATCGCCAGGCCGTCGAAGACTATTGGAGCCGAGAGCGGCCGATAGGGGCGGCGGCAAAGCCGCTCGACCAGTACGCACGGCCAATCCGCGTGCCGCGGCTTGAATTGGAGCAGGACGGCCGTTGGACGTTGCTCGAACCCGAGGAGTTGGATAATTTTGCCTGGAACCTGGACCAATGCGATCCTGCGTTGAGTGAGCAAGAGTTTGGGTCAGATATATGCGTCGGCAGCGCGGCAACGATCGACTTCCGCGAAACCGCCGATGGCCATGACGGCGGCCTCATCACGGAATCGGCGGGCGACGTACGGCTGCGCCAATTGGAATTGATCGGAGAAGGTGACGATTGGGACGAGAACGAATTGACGCTTTGGCTGGATCGGGCGCTCCATCGTGGCGAAGCGTTCATGGGTTTGGCACAGAGCGAAAGCCAACCGTGGTTGTGCCGGGTGGTGACGCATCTGACACAGCAACGAGGCGTCAGCCTGCCGGTGATCGTGCGCCGCCGACACCGTTTGGCCGACGCGCTGCGTGTGAAGATCGGCGACCACGGCCGCCTTCAGACGCGTCGAGCAACAGACTGGCTGATCGACAACCGGCCGGAAGCCATCCGAACCTCCGATGAGCACGCGATCCTAATCGAGGAACAGGATTACACGCCCTCGCAGTTGTTTACGGCGCCGCTCAGGTTTCATCATCACGCGTTCGATTTGATTTTCGATATGAACGGCGAGGAGTTTGAATGCGCCATGCGCATCGATGGTCATCCCAACGTCGCCCGGTGGATTCGTAACACGGAACACGCGACACAGGGCGGGTTCTGGCTTCCACAATCTCCGGGGAAGTTCTTCCCCGATTTCATCGTCGAACTGAGGGACGGCCGTACGGTTCTTGTCGAATACAAGATGGGAAGGCTCGCCAGCGACCCAGAAGAACAGCACAAGAAGGCAGTTGGCGAACTCTGGGATGCCCGAAGCAACGGCCGGTGTAGGTTCTGTTGGGTTGTTGACAGAAATTGGACCACATTGGCCGCAGCGCTCGATGCTTGAAAACGGGAGACACGGAAGCAACAGTGGCGCAACAGGCGACGGGGACGTTCGAGCACGTCGATTCCCAGGCGGTCGCGTGCCGCCACAATGGGATTATCCGGGCGACGCGATCGTTTTTTCACGCCCGCTCTTGCCGTCAACGCCCTGCGTCGATTTTATCGGCCTCGCGCCCGGCAACAACAAGAACAGCAAGCTGTTACCATTTCGCCCCATGGCGACACGGCCGACGGCTCGCTCCTTTTCTCTCTTGCCGGCATGGGTTAGAATAGGATTGATCGTCCGACCATGTCCGTCCTTTCACAGGAGCCCGTCCATGAAACGCTCACTTGGCGCCAAGACGTTGATTCTCCCCACGCCGACCTGGATCGTGGGATCGTACGACAAACAACACAAGCCGAACGGAATGACGGTGGCTTGGGGGGGCATCTGCTCGAGCGACCCGCCCTGCGTGGCCGTCTCGCTCCGAAAGGCCACCTACAGCTACGCCAACTTGATCGGGCAGCGGGCCTTCACGGTGAGCGTGCCGTCCGAGGGCCAGGTGAAGCAGGCCGACTATTTCGGGCTCACGAGCGGCCGCAATACCGACAAGTTCGCCGCCACGGGCTTGACCGCGGCGCCGAGCGACCTGGTCAACGCGCCTTACGTCCAGGAATTTCCGCTGGTCCTGGAATGCAAGGTCCTGCACGTCATCGAGCTGGGCCTGCACACGCAGTTCGTCGGCCAGATTCTCGACGTGAAGGCGGACGAGGAGGTGCTGGACGCGGACGGGATGCCCGACATGGAGAAGGTCCGGCCGATCCTTTTTTCGCCCGGCAACCGGGTGTACTACGGCGTCGGGTCGTCGCTGGGGCACGCCTTCGCCGTGGGCAAGGAAATCTAGGGCCTGGGTTCCGCCTTAAGTAAGTTTATCAAGTTTTTAACGGTCCCAGACAACCGAGGAACGCTGATTTTCGCTAATTCCCGCTGATTGTTTCCATAAGTGTCGATCAGCGAAGATTAGTGTTCCGTAGAAAACTGCCGACTTGTTCTGACGGAGTTCCTTACTCCGCCGAGTCGCCGCCTGCCGCGAGGACCTCGACGAACTCCGACGCCCGTGAACCGGTTGCCAAGAATCGCGAAAAATCACGCTTGTCCTCGACGGCCTTCGTCACCGCGGCGGTCAGCGTGGCGTCGCCAAGCAGCACCGCGCCGACAAGACAATGGTCGCGGAAGACGAAACGGAAGTAACGGCCGTCCGATTCCTCGTCGATGACGCGGAAACCGGCGTCTTCCGCGTGGATCTGGCCGATGCTGAACACATCCACGCCGAGGACCTTCAGGGTGTTCGAGCATGGCACGCCGCCGAACTCGACGCTGCCGCCGGCCATGTTCAGTCCGGCGATGCTGCCCTGATATCGGGCCGGTCCCCAGATTCCATAGACCCGCCCGTGATGTTCCGCCACGTCGCCCGCGGCGAAAACGTCGGGGTGCGAAGCGGCCAGCAGGTTGTTGACCACCACGCCCTGGTTCACTTCCAGGCCGGCCTGGCGGGCCAGGTGGCTGTTCGAGCGGATGCCGGTGGCCATGACG
This sequence comes from uncultured Planctomycetia bacterium, assembly GCA_963804825.1. Classification (GTDB taxonomy): domain Bacteria; phylum Planctomycetota; class Planctomycetia; order Pirellulales; family Thermoguttaceae; genus JBKQVT01. The sequence continues at coordinate 642,038 of CAWDRV010000001.1, forward strand.
ACCAGGTCGGCGGCGATGAGGCTGCCGTCGGCCAACTGGACGCCTTGAACCCGCCGGTCGCCGACGAGCGCTTGCGTGGCGACGTGGGTTCGCAGCTTGATGCCCGCATCGGCGACGTATCGGTGGAGAATCTCTCCCGCCCGAGAGTTCAATTGCCGCGGCAGCAACCAACGCTGGTCTTCCAGGACGGTGACTTCGGCGCCGTGGCGGGCCAATCCGGCGGCCGTTTCCAGTCCCAGCAGGCCGCCGCCGATACATACGCACTTGGCCCCGGCCCGGCAGACGGCCAGAATGCCACGCGCGTCGGCCGCGGTCCGCAGGGCGGTCACGCCCTGGCGATCGGCCCCGGCAATCGGCGGGATGAACGGTTGTGCGCCGACGGAGAGCAAGAGCTTGTCGAACGGCAACCGCTGGCCGCCGTGCAACTCGACCACGTGATCCTCCAAGTGGATCGCCGCCGCCTCGACGCCCAGCAAGAGCCGGACCTTCTGCTCCTCGTACCAACGTGCCGGGTGGATCGGCAAGTCGTCCTCGCCAATCTCGCCGGCCAGGAATCGCGTCAGATTGAGCCGGTAATAAGGAAGCTCGGTCTCTTTCGAGACAAGCGTGATCTCCGCGGCGGGCGAGGCGGTCCGCAGCGATTCCACGGCCGAAATCCCGGCAATCCCCGCGCCGACGACGACCATGTTCCCACGGCGTTCCTTCGCGGCGCCCGGGGGTGAGGGGCTTTGTTTGCTTGCGGGCTCGGCCCACGGCTCGAACAAGTTCCACGGCGCTCCGCAAATCGGACACGCCTCGGGCGGCTCCGGTCCGCGATGGACGTATCCGCAAACGGTGCACCGCCAAGCCTGGTTCGCACCCGGCATCGCTGGCCCCTTTCACCAATTCTCCGCGAGCAACTCGAAGTACGCCTGCGGGTGGGCACAAGCAGGACAGGCCGCCAAAGCCTCCGGACCTTCATGGACGTAGCCGCAATTCATGCAGCGCCATCGGACCGGCTCGTCCCGTTTGAACACGCGGCCGTTGCGGATGTTTTCCAACAGGCCGCGGTAGCGGCGTTCATGCTGCCGCTCGGCCACGGAAATCTTCTCGAAGATGACGGCGACGGCGTTGAAGCCTTCCTGCCGGGCGACGGCTGCGAAGCCTGGATACATGGCCGACCACTCTTCGTGTTCGCCCTCGGCGGCCGCCAGGAGGTTGTCGGCGGTCGGGCCGACGACGCCGGCGGGAAAGGCGCACTCGATCTTCACTTCGCCGCCCTGGAGGAACTTGAAGAACCGCTTGGCGTGTTCTTTTTCCTGGTTGGCCGTTTCCTCGAAGATCGAGGCGATTTGGATGAAGCCGTCGTTTCTGGCCTGGCTGGCGAAGTAGGTATAGCGGTTGCGTGCCTGCGATTCGCCGGCGAAGGCCGTCAGCAGATTGCGTTCGGTTTGCGAACCCTTCATTTCCATGATGGTGACCTGTTATCTCGGGATGTTGTCGTCCGGCCGAAGACCGGCCTTTCGACAAGAATCTGTTTCCTCCATTATCGAGTTGCGCAAGCCCGGCACAATCCCCCCGCGTTGCGGCCGACGACCTTGGTTTTTCACACTCGGGGGCATAGACTGACCGGTGGGGACATCCTCGGACACGCTTTCGGCGAGGGACGCAGCTTTCGATGGCCTTGTTGGGTTTTCTTTTATCAGCGGTCGCCATCTCGCTCTCCGGGGTCATGGCCCCGGGGCCGGTCACCGCCGCAACCTTGGTCACGGGGGCAAGGTCCCGCCACGCCGGGGCGTGGATCGCCACCGGCCACGCGGTCGTCGAGTTTCCGCTGGTCTTCCTGCTGGCGGCCGGGGCCGACGCGCTGTTGGACGTTCCATGGCGTCAAGGCGGGGATCGGCATCGCCGGAGGACTGTTCCTGTTTTTCATGGGCGGGCAACTCCTCCGCAACTTGCCCACCCTCGGTGATGGCCAAGCCGCCCACGTGCAACGTCATCCCTTCGCCACCGGCGTCATCCTGACCGGGGCCAACCCGTACTTCCTGGTTTGGTGGGCCACGGTGGGACTGGCGATGGTGACGCAAGCGATCACGTTCGGAGTCTTGGCCCTGGCGCTGTTTGCGACCGTCCATTGGCTGTGCGATTTGATCTGGCTGGAGATGTTGTCGCTGGCGGCGTTTCAAGGTTCGGCGCTTTTCGGCCAGCGGGCCCAGCGGATCGTCTTCCTGATCTGTGCGGTGATTCTGTTGGCCTTCGGGGCGAAGTTCATCTGGGACGCGGCGGGCAGTCTTTCCGCGACCTGACCCCCGGCGCGCGGGGTCGGCCCCCGCAAACCGAATCCCGCGCAGGATGCCCGAAAAAGGCAATGCGACGCTCGTTTTGGCCATCTAATCGACCACGCCCGTAGGGCGTGGGTTTGGCTTGCCCCGCAAAGCGGGGCGGGCACTACACGTGGGGAAAGCCCTGCCAGGGCTTCACTGGTTTTTATGGTTACTGAAACAACTGACCTTGTTGGCGATCCCTATCTTCCTGCTGCCGGATATACTGCCGCACCGTGGCCTCGTCACTCCCCACGGTGCTTACCCAGTATCCCGTCGCCCAAAAATGCAGCCCCGCCATCCGACGCTCATGCAGCAATTCCCGATGTATCCGCACCGCACTCTTGCCCTTCAGAAACCCTATTGCAAACGCCACGCTCTACTTCGGCGGGATGCTCAGGCAGAGGTGAACATGGTCGCTCACCGCATGCCCTTCCAGCAGCCCGATCCCTTTCTGCCTACACAAATCCCGCAGGATACCACCTATCGAAGCCCGAAGCTTCCCATACATCACTTTCCGCCGGTATTTCGGAATGAAGATCACATGATACTTGCACTCCCATCGCACATGTGCCAGACTGTCAAAATCCTTCATACGCTCTTTCTCCTGCCCAACAGGGCTTTCCCCGGAGTTAGAGCGTATGCTATTTCGGGGCACGCCGGAACGGCTTAGCCCCCAGGGTCGCACGGCCATAGGCCGTGGGTTTATGACGTACTAATGCGAGAGCAGCAAGGATCAAGGAGAAAAGGGACGTTCGAGAAGGGCCGGTGAGACCGCCCCCCCCTTGCGGTTGGAATTATTTCACAACAGATGTTTGCAGATATCACGTTTATGCATTATACTGATGGCCGTAGGATCGAAAACCGGAACCAGCGCGGGCAGCGTTTCGCAGCCCGCGCCCCCTAGAGCACATCGATAAGAAGACTCCTCCCATGCGATCGCAGCACCGTGCAGGATTGTGCCGCCGACTCACCTTGCTGCTGCTGTGGTGTCTGATCGCGGGGGGCTGCTCATCTTCAACCCCCGTACAGGTGGGAAATCCGCCCGACCCCACTGCGGAGAAGCTGAGGAAGATCATCGTTGCCTACGGGAGGTTTTGCGTGGCCGAGCAGAGGCCGCCCGAGAGTGTGGAGGAGTTGAAGCCGATGCTGGCCCAATTGGGAGACCCCGGCGACCTCTTACGATCGTCGCGTGACGGACAGCCGTTCGTCGTCTGCTGGGGCGTCGATCTCCTGGCGCCGCCGTCTTGGGCCAAATCAAAAACGCCCGTGCTGGCCTACGAGAAACAGGGAGTCGATGGCCAGCGCTATATCTTGACGACGCAACGGCGTGTCGAGTTGATGCCGGATCAAGACTTTCGCCAAGCCGGTTTTCCTCCGGGACATACTCCTAGTTTCTGAGCGAGGTGCAATATGCGAACCTTTTCCCGTAGCAACGTGGCGGCCGGGACCTTTCCAGTCCGCCGCCGAGCCTTTACGCTCGTCGAGCTGCTGGTGGTCATCTCGATCATCGGCATCCTCATGTTCCTGATGTTGCCGGCAATGCAGTCGGTGCGAGAATCGATGCGGCGCGCGGAATGCGCCAACCATCTGAAGCAGATCGGCCTGGGTTTCCTTCACCATCTTGAGGCGACACAGGCTTTTCCCAACGGAGGCGGATATTATGATTGGACGGGTTGGGGGGACGGGCGAGCGTGGGCCAGCGTTGCCCCCTCCACCTCAGTCCCCATGGCCTCCCGCCTTACACCGGCGGCGTTCGACCAGCAGGACTGGTCCTGGGGCTACCAGATCCTGCCATACATCGACCAGGCGGCGCTATGGAGGAACCCCGACGACGACCTCGTGAGGAGCACGCCGACGGTCATCTACTTTTGCCCGAGCCGGCGGAGGCCCGTTGTGCACTACACCCCTGGCAACTGGGGGTTGCGTGCCATGATCGACTATGACGGCAACGCGGGGACTTCCAGCTTACATGGTGACAACGGCGGTTGTTACGGGGACGGCACCGCGGATGGCATCCTGGTCATGCAAGGCAGCGATTCTACCACTCGCATCGGTGGTCAGACCCGCGCCATCAGCTTGGCCGACGTGACTGACGGGGCCTCCAATACGATCATGGTGGGAGAGAAGCGGATGAATGCGGACTACTACGTCTTCCCGGCAGGTGGGGGTGAGCCGGACGATGACGCCGGTTACGTCGGTGGCTTCCAGGACGATATTGTCCGATTTGGCGCCCTCGGCGGGGCAACCCCCCAAGCCCCCTATCAGGCGCTGCCGCCGGAGCCGGATCTTGCGTCGAAGGTGGCTAATCCTGCGACGGCCCAATACTACGGCTATCAGTTCGGTTCCGCCCACGCCGGAGGCGCGCAATTCGTCTTCTGCGACGGCTCGGTGAAGCTCATCCACTACGCCGTCGATCCCGAAGTCTTCCGGCGGGCGTCGTCGCGGAATGATCACTTGTCGTTCGATCCGACTGGCCTCTAGTGTAGTGCGTCACAAATATGGGAACTAATGAACGGGGCGACTCTTTTCGCCCCGTAGGGGCGTTTGATCCTAGCCCAGCAGTTTACTGCTGGGACGGCAAGCATCACCATTTTGTGCGACAAGTCCCGTAGGGACGGCCGAAATGTGGCATCCGACATTCAATCGTCCCTACGGGACGACAATGGAATTGCGGCCTTCCGCTACCCAGCGATAAATCGCTGGGCTATTATCGAAACGACCCTCCGGGTCGAAATCGGGACCGATTCCAGTCCACGATAAGGACCTAACGGACTGACGCACTACACTAGCGAATCTCGCCAGAGGCGCGGAGGCGCAAAGCCGGAAAGGAAGGAGCGGCGACGGCGACGCAGCTCCAGCGTTCCATGCCTGCCGGTTCGCGCCCATCGGCCGTCAGGCACGCTCGCGCCTGAGCTGGTGGGGATAAGAACGGCGACGGCTTACCAGCCCGCTTCCACGCCCAGCGACAGCCCATCCAAGGCGACAGTGCCGTTGCGGTCCCAGACCCCGTGTTGTCGCGGCGCCAGCGCCAGCCCGGTCGCACAGTAACACTGGTAACCGAGTCGCAGCCAGAGCACCTGGTTGATTCGGAATCGGGCCAAGAGCGAAAGCTCGAAGAGGCCGGCCAGATCGGTCCCGTCGTGGGAGGTGTCCTGCGGGATGATGCCGGCCGGTCCGCTGCCGGTGTCGACGTCGTGCTGCTTGTAAATGTTGGCGTACAAGCCGACCTTGCCCTCGGTGCTGAACTGGAGGCGGTCCCAGCCCCACGCCCATTGCAGCCCGGCCTGCATCCCCACAAGATTGTTTTCCGTCTTGACGTTGAAGCTTTCCTGGTCGCCGTAGTCGAGGTTCGAGCCGTTAAGGGTGAGATTGTCGGACAGGCGGAAGTAGCGGAAGCCCCACAGCCAACTCCAATTCCTGAAGGGGTTCAGTTCGTTCAACCTGATCCGCTCGTTGATTTCGGCGTTATTGACCTGGCTCTTGTAGGTGTAGCCCAGATAGTTGTCCATGCCGTTGTCGATGGCCGATATTTGCAGCCAGGACGAATAGGTGGAAATATTGTCTACCGGGTAATCGCCGTAAATGGTCCGGCCCTCCGACCATTGCTGCAAGCCCCAATAGCTCGCCTCGATGTCCGCCCGATCGTTCAGCCATCGGCTGACCTGAAACCGCAAGCCGGCTTCCAGCGGGAAGAAGCAGTCGTCGCTATACAGACTGTCCACTCCGTAGCCCTGGAGAGGGCCGGCAGTGTAGATCGAATAGCCGAAGGGGACGCTGCTCCCCACGCTTCGCTCCAGCCACAGCGCATCGACGCTCACGGTCCATCGCGGCGGCTGCATCACCGGAACGACCATGGGCGGCGGCACGGGCGTCGGCCCAGGCGGCGGCACATAGGGCGCTGCCGGCGGAAGGGCATAGGGCGTTCCCGGCGGAAGGGCATAGGGCGCCGGAGCAGCCGGTGTATACGGCGTCGAACCGGACGGTACATAATACGGCACTGGACCGGGCGGTGCATAATACGGCGTCGAACCGGCCGGTGCATACGGTGACGGCGACGGCGGCGTCACATTCTCCGTCGGGGGCGGCGGCGGGACCTGGGGATCCGAAGCCACTTGGCCCAAGACCGTGGAAGAAGTCAACAGCGCAACAACCAACGCGGATTGCAAGATGGGGTGGTTCATAGGGGCGAGATTTAATCAAAAATCGCCAACCGTCGATAGGTCAATTTTTTCCTCCGATAACCCCTTGTCCTGCATGAGCTTACGCGCGAACGGTGGAAAGGTCGAATCCGCAAGCGGCCGGCGGCGCCGGCGATGATGGTTGCGCCCAGGTCGAAAGCGAAACCCGCCGATAGGATCGCGCCGCGTCCGGCAACCAGGGCGTTGGCCCCGGGATCGTTCCTGCGAGGGTTGACCGCATCGCCTTAAAGGTTCAACTCGCGGATTGCGAAGTTGCCGTTGTCGCCCACCGGCAACACCGGGGCGAATCGGTACCCCATGTGATGGTGCACTCCGCCGGGAATGAACTCGAAGCCGAGCGTAACGTTCCACATCTCATCGTATTGTCCCAAGAGGCCGGCGCCCCTCGGCATGACGTAGTTGAAGTTGCCGACGAGCGACAAGCGGTCGCAGACCGGCATGCGTGCCTCGCCTCCGAAGATGAAGTTGCACGGTTCCTGGGCCACGCCGACCTGCGCCGTCGTGGTCAGACCGCTGGACCACATGTGCCGCCAATAGAGGTTCCCTTGCGCCATCGGCCGGAAGTCCACCGTCGTGTAAGGCTGGTCCGGACCATAGCTGAGGGGCACGGAAACGCCGTGGTCGGGCATGGCGGCCCAAATGCCCGTCTCGTTGCACGGACTCCACTCGACTCCCAATTTCACCCGCCACTGGGCGAAACGCATATTTGCGTAGTAGTCGTCCTGGAGCCAGTCGTGGGTGAATCCCCACAAGACCGTGGTTCCATGAAAAGGCAATCGCTGGAAGAGTCCAATGGTGGTGAACATCTGGTTGCGCGACTTGCTGGTGGGCGTGTCGATGGCCGAGGAATCGAAGCTGCCCTGAAAATCGGTCTCGGTCGTGCTCATGCCCGCCTGGACGCCCACTCCCCATTTGTACGCCAGCGGAATGCCGGCATTGAATCCGAAGCCGAAGCCGAAATTGCCGTTGGGAGCGAACAGATCGATGGGGCCCTTGAAGGCCTCGACCGCGCCGAACATGCTGAGATTGCTCCATGTTTGATGCCAGACCGACTCGCAGTTTTCGGCAAAGGAGCCGTCGCCGCTCAACAGGCCCGCTTCGTAATCCTCGAACATCGAGTCGGCGTCCATGGCGGTCATGGGCTTTTGATCCGGGAATTCCTCTCGAACGGTTGTCATGGCCTTTTGATCCCCCGGGACTTCCTCTCGAAATGGGTTTCCCGACGCCGCGCTGAGCGGCTCGCCAGGTTTGGGAGCGATGGCCAGTTCCCCGTAGTTCGTCGGGCTATCCGGGGGCGCCGTATAGCCGGCAGGCACGGCCCGATCGTCCGAGACTTGCCCGGCGGCCTGATCGACGCCGGCGGCTGGAGTGGAACGGTTGCTCCTCGCCAGCCGATCCATCGTCCGCGCGAGTCCCTGGACGTCCTCCGGCGGCAGTATCTCCTTGGCGTGCAAGAGGATTCGGTATTGATCCAATCGGGTCAACTCGCCGTGAGACAACGCCGTAGCAAGCTCCGCCCGAATCGTCTCGCGGGCCGCGACAAGCTGACGGGCACTGATTTCCTGGGCTTGGGCGACATGAACACCGGCGTGGCTTAGGAACACCGCCAGTAAGGTCGCCATTCCAAGATGCAAACGACGTTGCATGAGAGAGCCCCCCCTCAAAAGTTGTAAGTTCGCCCTGCGACGCACCCAGCGGTTCGCGCAGGCACCTTTGCAGCCATTACAGTCGGTGTAGGTAGGATACTCATCGGAACCGATACAACCGGAACTTAACGTACATCCATCCCAATCAGAATATTTTGCCGTTCCAAGGCAGCGGAAATTCCCCATCTTGCGCACTTTCCACTCCACATTTCCTGTCCGGAGGCTGAGGGCCGTGCCCCGCTGCTTACGCAACGGCGGGGATAAACCCCGCAGCTTGCCGTTCGCCTTTCATCCTTCATCCTTCCGCCCTCGGCGTTCCGCCTTATCCGGCGACTCACGCCGCCGGCTCACGTCGCCGGCTCGCCCCGCCGGCTCGCCCCCCCTCCCCCCTCCGCCTTTCCCCCTCCACCTTCCCCCTTTACAATGAAGCATGCGCTGGCAGCGGCGCTCGATGACAGCAGCAACCAAGGCAACCGCCAAGGAACGTGCATGAAAAACGTGGTGACATTGGTGCTGGGAGGTGGCCAAGGGCGGCGTCTTTATCCGCTGACCAAGTATCGTTCCAAGCCGGCGGTTCCCGTGGCCGGCAAGTACCGGCTGATCGACATTCCGCTGTCGAACTGCATCAACAGCGGGCTGAATCGCATCTACGTGCTGACGCAGTTCAACTCCACGAGCCTGCACCGCCATATCCGCAGCACGTACATCTTCGATTCCTTCAGTCGCGGTTTCGTGGAGATCCTGGCCGCCCAACAGACCTTGGACAACGCCGACTGGTATCAAGGCACCGCGGACGCCGTGCGGCAGAACCTCCACCATATCGAGCAGCCCGAGGTCGATTACGTCGTGATCCTCTCCGGCGATCAGCTCTACCGCATGAATTATCAGCACATGATCGAGTCGCACCGGCACAGCGGCGCCGACGTGACCATTGCGGCCGTGCCGGTCTCCAGCGCCGCGGCCTCGTCGATGGGCATTATGCGGCTGGACGATTCGGGCCGGGTGGTCGGCTTCCTGGAAAAGCCGCAGACCGACGAGGAACTCGACCTGGTCCGCACCGATCCGGCCTGGCTCGACGCCCAGGGGATCGCCAGCCGCGGCCGCGATTGCCTGGCCAGCATGGGCATCTACGTGTTCAATCGCGCCACCCTGGTGGAAGCCCTGCAGAAGACGCCCTATCGCGATTTCGGCAAGGAAGTCTTCCCCGCCTCGATGCGCACCCATCGCGTGCAGGTCTACCTGTTCGACGGTTATTGGGAGGACATCGGCACCATCCGCTCGTTCTACGAGGCCAACTTGGATTTGGCGTCGACGCAGCCGAAGTTCGACCTGGCCGTCGCCGATGCGCCGATCTACAGCCGCGCCCGTTCCTTGCCGCCGTCGTGGATCGACCATGCCGCGGTCCACCGCAGCCTGGTCGCCGACGGATGCAAAATCGAAGAGGGCGTCGTGATCGAGAACAGCATCATCGGACTCCGCTGCCTGATCGGCCGCAACGTGACCATCCGCAACTCGATCCTGATGGGCAACGACTTCTACGAAGCTCCGGACGAGATTGCCGCGGGCAAGAGCAACGGCCGGCCCCCGCTGGGCGTCGGCTGCGGCACCCACATCGACGGGGCGATCCTCGACAAGAACTGCCGGATCGGCTGCCACGTCCGCATCGTCAATGCCCAGAGGGTGGACTCGACCGACGAGACCCCTTGCGGCATGATCCGCGACGGCATCGTGGTGATTCCCAAGGGCGCCACGCTGCCCGACCACTGGTCGATGTGAGCTTCCCATCTCTCTTCGGGCGAGGGGACAAGGGGAGAAATGCGGAGACATGCCAAGACTTTTCCGACTTTACCGATTGTAGGGTTTGGCGAAAGTTTGCCGTCGTGGCAGTCGATATATGCTGGAAGGCGGTGCCGTGCGGGGTCAATCTGCGCCCGAGCCGTCCGCCTTGGTTGCACCGGAGCAAACCGCGACAAGTTTTCGTTAGTCGTTTTCTGATAACGACTTACGGAATGAAAACGGAAATCCGTTGCTGACTGCTCGGGTTAAGCTCTTTGATAATAAGAACTTAGGACCAAACGACCCCTTTACGGCAGCCAGGTCGATGGGTAGGATGCCGGGGTGGAGTCGGTCGAGATTGCCCCTGGTAAGCGGATGATTGACCTTGACTCTAGTCTTTACAGGGCCTACACTTGGAGCGTGAATTGGCCGCGGCGGCAGGAAACCCTTGCACACCGTACTTGCCCCGACGGCCTCTTCTCCCAGGAGACTCAAGCCGTGACGAAGAAAGAGATCGTTCGCACGATTTCCGAAGAAATCGGGTTGACTCAGTTGCAGACCAAGGAGATCGTGCAAAAGACGTTCAACGCGATCGTCGAGGCCCTGGTGGAAGAAGGTCGCATCGAGCTGCGCAATTTCGGTGTTTTTGAGGTCAAGCGGCGGGCGCCTCGCAAGGCGCGGAACCCGCGGACCGGCGACAAGGTCTTCGTGCCGGAGAAGTTTGTCGTCACGTTCAAGCCCGGCAAGGAAATGGAGGAACGCGTCCGCGAGTTGGAGCTTCAGGCCGCTGCCGCCGCCAAGGCGTCCCGGACGAAGACCGCCTCGCCCGCCCCCCCACGCGTCCGCGTCCCGAGAGCCTCGGCGCCTCGCCGGCGTATGGCTCTCCACCCGCAGGATCCTGATCGCCGCCCGCGCCACCGTTCGACTACCCCCTCGTGCTCCTTTTCTTACGCTCGTCTTTTCTTTCAAGTCACCACGTCTACTTTTCACTGGTTTCCGTCTCACGGAGGAGTTTCGTATGCGATTGGCATGTCTCGTCATTGCGCTCGGTCTCTTGGTCGGCACAACCATCGGGTGCATGATCCCCGGCTTACTCGGGCGACCCTGTCCGGCGAACGACCGAGTTGATGTACGTGTCGGAAAACCAGCGTCTGGCCTTGGACGAGTGGGAACGGTTCTGGTTGCTTGACCAGCCCGACCACATGACGCCCTTCCGGACTCACGGCGGGTTGCTCTAAGCGGCCCGTGCCTCGTGCCACGGCTAGTGGTCCGACCGATCTGAAATGACGGGTGCCACGGTTGGCTTGCCCAACCGTGTTTCCAGCACTGCTGGACAAGCCGGGCACCGACCGAAGGTTGGTCGTGGCACCCAACGTGTCAACCGAGCACGGTCGGGGCATTAGGTCAGCCGTGGCGCGGGAGCGGTCTTTTCGTGGATAGACCCGGCTGATCCATCGCCAACCCGCCAACCGGGCAAATTGACAGGCCACGAGTCCAACCGCTACACTGGTGGTTTCCCCCAACCACCAGGTCCTTGCGCGAACGTGAACCACGCCAACGTCCACCTCGACGTGCAGCTAGGCCGCCTGCACCTGGCCAACCCGATCACGGTTGCGTCGGGCACCTTCGGGTATGCGCGGGAAATGGCCGGCCTGGTCCCTCTAGGCCGCTTGGGCGGAATCCTGCCCAAAACCATCACCAAGGAGCCGCGCGCCGGCAATCCCCCGCCGCGGACCGTCGAGACTGCCGCCGGAATGCTCAATTCCATCGGCCTGGACAACGACGGCATCGAACTATTCGTCCAGCGGCAGTTGCCCTACCTGGCCGGCCTGGGCACGAAGATCATCGTCAGCATTGCCGGCCGCACCCGCGAGGAATTCGTCGAGATGGCCGCCCGCCTCGACGGGCTGCCCGGCGCCGACGCCCTGGAACTGAACATTTCGTGCCCCAACGTCAGCGGCGGCGTCGATTTCGGCACCGATCCGGCCATGTGCGAGGCGGTCGTGGCCGGCGTCCGCCATGCCTGCCGCCTGCCGGTGATCGCCAAGCTGACGCCCAACGTCACCAGCATTGCGACGATCGCCCGGGCGGCCGAGGCGGGCGGGGCCGACGCCCTCTCGCTGATCAACACCTGTCTGGGCATGGCCGTCGATTGGCGCCGACGACGGGCGATCCTCGGCCGCGGCACGGGCGGGCTGAGCGGCCCGGCCATCAAGCCCATCGCCCTGCGGGCTGTCCACCAGGTCGCCGCCGCGGTGCGGATTCCCTTGATGGGCATCGGCGGCATCGCCACCATCGACGACGTCATGGAGTTCCTCGTTGCCGGCGCCACCGCGGTGCAAATCGGAACGGCGAACTTCTATCGCCCCACGGTCTCCATCGAGTTGTTGGACGCCCTGCCCGCCGCCTTGGCCGAGCTGGGCGCCGCGTCCATCGCCGAAGTGGTCGGCACGATGGCCCGCCCCGAACCTGCAAAACCTTGCGGATAAAATTATTATGCGCGTACTGTCCGGCATTCAACCCACGGGACCGTTCCACTGGGGCAACTACTTCGGCGCCATCCGGCAATATATCGAGCTGCAAGACCAGCCGGCCAACACCTTCTACTTCATCGCCAATCTGCACGCCCTGACCACCGTCCGCCAGCGCGAGCAGCTCTGGCGGAACACGCTCGACGCGGCGCTGGACCTGTTGGCCCTGGGGCTCGATCCGGGCCGGGCGACGCTGTTCGTCCAGTCCGACGTGCCCGAGGTCGCCCAGTTGTGCTGGCTGCTGCTGACCGGCGCGCCGATGGGGCTGTTGGAGCGATGCCATGCGTACAAGGACAAGAAGGCCCGCGGACTGACCGCCGACGCCGGCCTGTTCGCCTATCCGGTGCTGATGGCCGCCGACATCCTCGCCTACGATTCCGACCTGGTGCCGGTGGGCGAGGACCAGACGCAGCACATCGAGGTCGCCCGCGACCTGGCCGCCAGCTTCAATCACGAGTTCGGCGAGACGTTCGTGCTGCCGAAGGCGAAGGTCCTGGACACTTCGGCCTGCGTGCCGGGCACCGACGGCGAAAAGATGTCGAAAAGCTACGGCAACACGCTGGCCGTGTTCGAGGAACCCAAGGCGCTGCGGAAGCAGATCATGCGGATCGTCACCGACTCGCGGCCGATGGAGCAACCCAAGGAGCCCGACCACGATCACCTCTTCCAGCTTTACTCGCTGTTTGCCGACGCAGCGCAACGGGAAGCGATGGCGGCCACTTATCGCCGCGGCGGCTTCGGCTATGGCGAAGTGAAGAAGGCGCTGGCCCAACGGGCGGAGAACTATTTTGCCGAGGCCCGCCGACGCCGCGCTGAGTTGGCGGCCCAGCCGGAGAAGGTCCGCGAGATCCTGGCCGACGGCGCCGCCACGGCCCGTCGCAAGGCCGCCGAAGTCCTGCTCCGCGCCGAGCGAGCCTGCGGCATCAAAACCTAGCCCATAGCAACGCGGCGGCGCGACACGAAAACCAACATCCGGTAAACCGCATGACCCACGAACCGGAGTCCATTCCGCAAAAACGAGAGGTGCTGACCGGAGGACGGTTCCGCCTGCTGGCCTTCGCGCTCTGGATGCCTGCCGCCGCGGGCCTGGGCGCCGTGGCGGCCTGGCTGGCCATCGAAGGGCAATTCACCTTCGCCCCCCTGCTGCTGTTCCCGATTCTCGTCGGAGTCGGCGTGGGGGCGGCTGAATGTCGGCCTCATGCGGATCGCGCAGATGGGCAACCGCCCGACGGCCATCCTGGGCGTGCTGCTCTCGGCGGCCGTGGCCATCGTCGGCCAGCATTATCTCGACTATCAATACGAGGTCGCCCAAGATCGACAGCGGTTGGATGCGCTCGGCGGCGTTGCGCCGCTGTCGGTGGTGCGCACGTTGGTCGTGCCGCCGGGAAGTTTCTCCGAATACCTGCGGCAGCGGGCCGACCGCGGCCGGCCGATCACCGCCTCGTGGACGTTGACCGGTTGGAAGGTCTGGTTGAGTTGGGCCGCCGATGGCCTGCTGGTGGCGGCCGCGGCCGTGGCCATGGTCCTTCCCGCCACGCGGCAGCCGTATTGCAACGCCTGCCGAACCTGGTATCGTACGATACGTGCCGGGCGGACCCCCTTGGCCGTGGCGCAGCAACTGGCCGTCACGGCCGACGCCACGATCGACGACGCGGTGAAACGGGTGCGATTCCGGCTCTCCTGCTGTCAGGGCGGGTGCGGGCCGACGAGGCTGGAGTTGTTCTGGGAGACCGCCGACCGCCGCGGCCCGGCGTCCCTGGAAGCCTGGCTCGACGTGGCGCGGCGCAACGCGGCCGTGCAAGCGCTGGACGAAGGCGGAGGGAGAGGCGAGCCGGAGGCGTGAGCCTCCGGATGGCGTGGTCGGAAGGCAGGAGGTATAGGCGAGCCGCCGGGTTTATCCCGGCAGGTTGACGGCAAAGCCGGTGGCGAAACAAATTCGGAATTCGGCAGACGCTATTTGGAGAGTAGCCAACAGAGAATTCCAATCCGGAGGCTGACGCCTCCGGCTCACCTCCGCCTTGGGGAGTTTCACCATGCCCACCATCCTTGGCATCGGCACCGACATCACCGAGTGTCTGCGGATTGCGCGGATGATCGAGCGGCACGGCGAGCTGTTCATCTCCCGGGTGTATACCTCCGAGGAGATTCGCTACTGCCAGAGCCGCCGGCAGGCGACGCAGCATTTCACCGGCCGGTGGGCGGCCAAGCAGGCCATTTTGAAGGCCCTGGGGATGAGTTGGCGCCGCGGCATTTCGTGGCTGGACATCGAGATCCGCAACGAGCCCGGCGGCAAGCCCGTCGTGGCGGTGCGGGGCGGCCTGCGCGACCTGGTCCAGGAACTCGGCGTGGTCGAGTTGTTGGTGAGCATTTCGCATTGCCGCAGCCACGCGACCGCCTACGCCATCGCACTTGGGAAGAACAACGGGGAGTAAGGAGATAGCCCCCGGGGCAGCAGCCCCGGGGCTTTTCTGTGCTTCCTAATCCCTAATCCCCAATCCCTAATCCCCAATCCCTTCTCCCCTACCGCGGCCCCTGGTTCCCGGCCGCCGGTCCCTGGTCCTTGCCCGCCGCCTTCGCCACGACCACGGCGTTGCTGATCACCATTGCGTTGGGGACGTAAATCCGCTTATCGCCCGATTCCAACATGGTGAAACGCAAGTTGATCTCGGCCACGCGCCCCTCGAACGTCGTCACGGCGATGAGGTCGTTTTCCTTGAAGGGCTTGTAGACGATGACCATGATCCCGGCGAACACGTTCGAGATGATCTCCTTCAGGGCCAGGCCGACGGCCAGACCGACCAGACCGAAGCCGGCCACCAGGGCGCTGACGTCGATGCCGAGCGTGCCCAAAACGATGATGCCTGCGACCGCAAGAATCCCGCCGCGGGCGACCTGGCCGAATAAGTAGATCAGGCTGGCGTCGACTTTTCGAAGGTTCCCGACCCGCACGATGATGCGCCGGGCCGCATCGGCCGAGAGCCAGGCGACCACAGCGATGGCCACCGTGATGGCCAGCCGCACGAAAAGGGCGCTCTTTAGGATGCTTTCTGGTGAGAACATGGTGGACGTTCCTCCTGGTTTACATCGACAACGCGCAGCCGAGACAAGTCCGGCCGCGACGGGCAAGCGACGCGGCGTCAACGCAGCGTCGGACGCCGGTCGGTCGCGGCGCCGCGCTGGCTGGCGTCGCTCCGCTGCTGGGCAATGCGTCGACCTGGTCGCGAATGCGCGGGTCGCTGTCCTCGCCCGCAATCCGCTCCACCTCTTCCAACAACAGCGGATCGCCGCTGGTGGCCATCAGCGTAATCGCCGTCAGACGCACTTCGGCGTCCGCATCCTTGCCGAGCTGCATCAACCAGGGAGCAGCGTCGATGCTGCGCAGCTCCGGCAACGCCCGGGCCAACTCCTTGCGCACCGCGGGGTCGGCGCTGAAGAGCCGCCGGGCCAAATCGAAATGCACCTCGGTGAATCCGCGCCGCGAAAGCTCCGCCCGCGCCGCCGCGGACGTCTCCTCGACCGGCGAACACGATTGCTGCAACAACTCGAACGAATCGACTGATTTCAGGCCGCTCGACGGCGGCTCGGGCGACAGCTTCTCGGCCGCCGACGCCTGATGGATCGCATTGTCCGCCGGATTCTGTCCGGGGAGCTTAAAGGGGACGGTCGCATTTTCGCCAGATGAAGAGGAGGACGTTGCCCCGGCTGCCGATGACTTCGAGCCCGCGTCCTGTTGCGCGCCGTCGGTGTTGGCCAACGGCAGCGGCGGCGAACCGGCCGTCGGCGATCCACCGGGCGAGGGCAACAAGGCGGGAGTCGCCGTCTCGTGGGCCGACGGTTCCTGGCCGGCCGAGGTCGGCCAGCGGTCGGGGCCCTGCAAGGCAAGCCGTGCCGCCGACGCGGCGTCATTGTCGGCACGCCTGGCCAAGGCGTCGGTCACCGCCGCTGCGGGGTCGGCCTGGGCCGCCCGCAATACCTTCTCGCAACACGCGATCACCTCGACGGTGTCGATCGTGCCGGGGTCCAACGGGCCGCGGAGGATCAGGACCGCCAACTCGGCCGCGTCGTGCCGGCCCGCCGGTCCCAATTCGGACTGGCGATCGGCCAGCTCGTGGGCCAGCAGGGCGAATTTCGGCGAGCTGCCCGCGGCCGACAGCGTCTTCCACTGGTCGATCTGTTCCAACAGCGTTTGCCGGGCCGCGTGGGCGATGCGTTCCCGCGGCGAGGCGAGCGCCTCGACGAGAATGGGAATCCCCATGTCGCCGGTGGCTCCGACGCGTCCCAACAGGGGCCCGGCGATTTCGTCCGGCACGGCGCCCAACTGCGCTCGCCAATGGGCGATGGTCAAGGGCGCATACTGCGTCCGAGCCAGATCACCAAGGCCATCACCCCGACAACCAGGGGCGTCAGGACAAGCAATCGCAACAATGCCTTCATGGCATCCTTCTCCCGAGGGTGCGGCATTGTCGGCATTTGGGCGAAGTCTCACAAGATCACTGTCGCAGTCACGTCGCAGGAAAATTTTCGCCAGATTACGCAGACTTCCTATGATGAATATCTGGAAAGTCCAGAAAAGTTTGGCTGGGCGATACCGCCTGTGTAAGCCGAATAATCGGGAGTGCAACCGGGCGACTCTTCCAGCACAACGACGGACGGCGTGTTGTTTCCAAAGGGGGGGAAATGGCGAAATCGCAGCTTTGTCCAGCGGTACGAGGGGTAACGCAGGGAGGACCGTCCCTCGTTCACGGCCAGCGCCCCTGGGCCTGGCGATGTCGTTGACGCCGGGAGGATCGAGGCAGTCCCGCACGAGATCACGTACAACCACGACGAGCGACCATTTGCCTGATCCTCGGGCTGGGATTGATCCTGGTCCAACCGCTGCATGGCGCGTGGCTGGAACCGGACCCCACGGAGGGCACCAGCAGCGCCAAGGCCCAACGGGAGGCCATCCGGTCGATCCCGACGAGCAAGCTGGACGCGGCCGGCCGGGCGAAAGTCGCCGCGGTTTTGGACAATGTCACCCTGTATCGCCGCATGCCCGTTCGCGTGGCGCCTTGCGACGCGGATCTGCATCTTTTCGTCGTCCGTCATCCGGACGTGATCGTCAACATTTGGGAAGTGTTGGGCGTCGCCCAGTTGAGGCTTCGGCAAACGGGCCCGGAGGCGTTTCGCGTGGACGAGAAAGAGGGCACGTCGGCGACGCTGCAATTCCTCTATCACACGCGAGATATCCACGTGGTCTATGGCGAGTGGAAATACACGGGCACGGTGTTGCCTCGGCCGGTCACGGGCCGCTGTCTGGCCATTCTGAAAAGCGGCTACTTGCGTGATTCCGAGGGCGCTTCCTACATCTCCGATCGACTCGATGCGTTTGTGAGCGTGGAGCCGGGCGGGGTCGAGCTGCTCACCAAGATCTTCTATCCGCTGATCGCCAAGACGGCCGACGCCAATTTCCTCCAGACGGCCGGGTTCGTCGGCAGCCTGTCGCGGACCGCGGAAACGAACAGCCGCGGTCTCAAGCGACTGGCCGGCAAGCTCACGCACGTTCAACCCGAGGTGCGGCAGCAATTCGCCGACATCGTCGCGGAGGTCGCCCGGAAGGCTTCCGATGCGGACATCCGGTCCGCGGCAGCGGAGCCCCTGCCGGCGCGGCCTTCGCGGGTGGCGGTGCAGCAGGAGGCAGGCACGCGGCGGTAAGGGACTCATCGCCAAGTGCCACTGGCGTCCCGCCAGTGCTTCCAGCAGCACGGGCAAGATGCCCGGGGCACTCGCCGCTGGGGCATTCGAAAAGCAACTCGCGTCTGTCCGATGTCCCCTCACCCTAACCCCAATACCGTTGAATTAGTCGTAAGTATCTTGTTGCCAATTGGTTATGAATCGCCACTGTCCGTCAGTCCCGGAGGGACGGTTGACAATAGCCCAGCACTTCAGTGCTGGGTAAGCAGTTGAAGCAAACGTTGCGTCAGTCCCGGAGGGACGGTTGACAATAGCCCAGCACTTCAGTGCTGGGTAAGCAGTTGAAACAAACGTTGCGTCAGTCCCGGAGGGACGGTTGAAGTGGGGCGATTTCGCCGGGCCTCAATCGTCCCTACGGGACTCCATGAAATCCTTCCCTGCCCATGATCCCAGCAGTAAACTGCTGGGCTATTATCAATCGTCCCTCCGGGACGGAGACCCGCGGCCAACACAATAACTACTTCAAAATAAACAACTTGCGACTATTTCAACGGTATTGACCCTAACCCTCTCCCGATGGGAGAGGGGACATTACGCCCGCCGGCCGCTGAACTCCGCGATCGCCAACTCCTTCATCCGCTTCAGATCGAGTTTGCCGGTCCCCAGCACGGGGATCGTTTCAACCTGGCGAAAGCTGTCGGGCGAGGGAATCCAGATGGGCGGCAGGCCGCTCTGCGCCAAGCGGCGACAGAGTTCCTCGCCGCCCAGCGGCAAGGCCGTGTGCAGGACCACGAGCCGCTCGCCCTTCTTCTCGTCGGGCACGGCGGCCACGGCCAGCCGCAGATCGTCCTCGTCGAGGTGCAGCAGGTTGCGCAGGGCCTCCTCGATGCGGAGGTGCGGGACCATCTCGCCGCCGATCTTGGAAAAACGGCTCACACGGTCGGTAATGTGGATGAAGCCGTCGGGGTCGATCCGCGCCACGTCGCCGGTCTGGTACCAACCGTCGCGGATGGCTTGGGCCGTCAGGTCGGGGCGTCCGAGATAGCCTTTCATGACGTTGGCGCCGCGGACCAGCAACATTCCCGGCTGGTCGGCGCCCAGGTCCGCGCCCGTCTCCAGGTCGATCACCTTGGCGGAGACGCCGGGCAGCGGGCGGCCCACGCTGCCCTCGCGGATGCCCTGGCGGCCGGTCAGGTCGCGGCTGGGCGGCACATTGCCCGAGACCACGGGCGACAGCTCCGTCGCCCCGTAGCCTTCGACCGGATGGACGCCGAAGCGTTTCTCAAAGGCCGCGGCCAGGTCCGGCGACAGCTTCTCCGCCCCGGTGAACACCACGTCCAGGGCGGCGAAATCCTCCGGCTCGCAGCGCCGCAAGTAGGACCGCAAGAACGTGGGCGTGGTCACCAGGATCGTCACGCCATGCTGCCGGCAGAGCTTGCCGACCTGACGGGGTTCCAGAGGCGTGTAGTGATAGACGCCCATTCGGCGCCAGCGTCAACACCGTCCAGAGCGTGGTGGTGTAGCCGAAGGAATGAAACATCGGCAGCACGCCCAGCAGCACGTCTTGCGGGACCAGGTGGACGATCTCATCGACCGCCTCGACGTTCGAGCCCACGTTGCGATGCGTGAGCATCACGCCCTTGGGCTGGCCGGTCGAGCCCGAGGTGAACATGACCGTGAGCAGGTCGTCCATCTTGATCCGCGTCAGGCCGAGGCAGCGTTCGAGCACGGCCGCCGGCAACAGCCAGGTTTGGGCGGCGGCAATCGCCTTGTCGGCCCAAGTGATCTTTTTCCTGAGGTCCTCGAGGTAGACCACGTCGGCGTCGATCTTCAGCGGGAATCGCTCCAGCAGGCGGGGACTGGTCAGCACGTGACGAATGCCGCACTGGGCGATGCACTGGTTCATCACGTCGGAGGAGACCGTGTAGTTCAGGTTGACGGCGACGCGGCGGTCGATCGTCAGCGCCGCGTTGGCCAGCACCGAGCCGACCGAGGGCGGCAGCAGGAGGCCGACCTGCTGCTCGTCGCGGGCGAGGACCTCGCGGCGGAGCGCGCGGCGGAGGACCAGCGTGCCCATCAACAGCTTGGCGCCGCTGAGTTCCACGCCCGACGAGTCGGCCACCTTGGAGCGGAGCAATGCGCCGCGGCACGTCCGCAGGAACTTCCGCGGCAGGTTCAACTCGTGACTCGGTCGCTGCTGCATGGCTCGGGTTCCCAACTGCTCGACGGCCTGGCGGACCGGGGCGACGTCGGCGGGCTGCGCGATCGGCCGGCCAAAGTGGATGCTCATGGGATAGGGCAGCCGCCGCGGCCACTTCCAAAAAAACCGGCCCCCCTCGAAACTAAAGATACTGCCCCACAGCCCGCCAAGATAGACCGGCACCACCGGCGCGTCGGTCCCTTTCATCATCGACAGGAAACCGGGATGAAACTCCTGCATCCGGCCGGTCCGCGTCAGGCCGCCCTCCGGAAAGATACAAACCAAGTCCCCCTGTCGCAAAGCCTCCCGGGTGGTGCGAATCGAGCGGAGGATGGCGCCCCTCCCCGCTTGGATGGGGATAATGCCCGCCGCTCGGGCGAACCAACGGATCCACCAACCCTCGAAGTACGGCCCGTAGGCAATCATGCGGATGTGCCGCGGACAGGCCAACCCCAGAAGGATTCCGTCGGCCCAGCTCACGTGGTTCGAGACGAGCATAACCCCACCCGTTTCGGGGATGTTTTCCATGCCTTCGATGCGCACCCGATAGACCAGCCGCGTCAGCAGCCAGAGGGCGAAGCGGAGGGCCTCCACGGCGAGGAAGCGGGCACTGAGCAGAACCACCAGCAGCGTGGCCAGGCCGCCGCAGAGGAAGATTTGCCGGGCGCTGAGCCCGAGGACTTCGCTGAGGACCCAGAAGATGCCGCCGGCCAGCAACATGCCGGAGAAGGCGATGAAGTTGTAGGCCGCCAGGATCGACCCCCGCGACTGCGGCGGCGAGCGATGCTGCAAGAAGGCTTGCAGGGGGACGTCGAAGAAGCCGGCGCTGAAGCCCAAGGCCAGCAGCCCCAGGCAGCTTCCAAGGTAGCCGGTCGATAGCAGTGTGCCGGCGTGGGCCGGGACGCAATACAGCAGCAGGCAGCTCACGGCCATGCCGCCGGCGGCCCAGGGGACCATCCCCAACTCGATCTTGCCGGCCGACCAGACGCCGGCCAGGGCGCTGCCCAAGCCGACGCCCACCGCCAGCGCGGCCAGCAAGTAGCTGACGTACTGCTGGTCCATGCCCAATCCGACGGTGACCAGGCGATCGATGTTGACCTGGGAGGCGGCGGCGAGGAACCAGTAGAAGGCGCTGGCCAGGGCCGCCAGCAGCAACGCGCGGTTGGCCCCCAGCGTGGCCAGGTCGCGCCACGTCTGCCCGACGGCGTTCAGCGGGAAATGCCGGCTGGGATTCGCCGGCCGCAGCCGCGCAATCCTCAGGCTGACCACCAGGCCCAGCAGGGCCACGCCGATCAGGGCCGCGGCCGAGATCCCCCAGTGCTGTCCGCCGTCCGGCCCGGTCAGGCCGAACAGTGCGGCGCCCGCCACCGTGCCGCTGATGATCGCGACGATGGTCGTCAGGCCCATCAAGCCGTTGGCCGCCGAGAGCCGGTCGGCGCGGACGATTTCGGGGAGGCAGCCCATCCTGGCCGGGCTGAACAAGGCGGCCTCCGCGCCCATGAGCGTCAGCACCCCGTACATCAAGTAGATGTTTCCCTGCAAGATCGCGGCGATGCCCAGAACCATCAACACCACCTCGGCCACTTTGCAGCCGAGGATCACCGCGCGTTTGCTGAAGCGGTCGGCCAGATAGCCGGCCGGCGCCGCCAGGAGAATGTAAGGGAGCACCAAGCAGACCAGTCCCATCGACAACGCCCGATCGGCGTGCTTGGCTCCCAGGATGCCCTTGCCGATGGGGACGATCAGCCAGCGGAACATGTTGTCGTTGAGGGCGACGAAGAATTGCGTCGCCAGGAGGCCGAGGAAACTCCGGGTCGCCAGTCCGCCGCGGATATCGGCCATCGGCGCTGCCGGAACGCCGACGGCGCCGGCGCCGCCAACGTCGGCTGCGGGCGCCGCAGCGGCCGGCAACGGTCCGGCCACGGCGGATTTCGCAAGGGCGATCGAACTGGCCATGATCGGCGATTCTCCGCTTTTTCCTTGGTAAGGACCCGTAAAACAATAACCGACTCAATTTCAGGAGGGCATTCTTGTCTGCCCGCAAACGACAGGCAAGAATGCCTGTCCTCCCGACAGCGGTTCATTCTATGAACCAAGGCGAGCCGCGACAGCGGATATAACCCGATCCGAGAGGGCATTTGCCGCCGGACTTAATTTAATAACACCCCATAAGATGCAACCCGAACGGCGGGTGGATCAGCGATGGGCAAGGCCCGGGCGGTTCCAACCGATCGAATCCTTGCGAGCCCGACAACCGGGAAAAGCGGCGCCAACGCTGCATTGGGACTCGCCCCGGGAAACTTCAACGCAAGCCGGTCCCCGCGCCGAAGCGATACCAGGGGAAAAATCATGGAAATCAGCCGGAATCAATACTTCCTCATCGGGCTGTTGGTGCTCTTCGTGGGCATCCAGTTCCACATGGTCGACAACATCAAGTTGACTCCGCAATTCGCGGCGTTCGTTGCGGAGCGGACCGGCCAGCCGGTCGAGGCGGCCGCCCTCAAGACCAGCCTCCGCCCGCCGGAATGGCTCAGTTGGTCGCTCATGTCCGTCGGTTCGGTGCTGATTTTGCACAGTTGGGCGATGAAGAAGCCCGGCGGCTAGGGAGCGGGCAGTGGGCCCCCTCGGGGTCCACTCTATCGGGCGATTCGCGGCCCGGAGCGCAGTTCTTAGAACTTAGTTCTTAGAACTTAGACCTTAGAGCTTAGACCTTAGCACTCAGGCCCGAGGTACAAGCTCTCTAAGTTCTAAGATCTAAGCACTAAGCTCTTCGTTCTAAGCTCTCCGCAGCCCTTGACACCCGTCAGAATTGGAAACTAGGATGGGCGTAGCGAAAATCCATTTTCCCGCGCACCGAGCATTTTCCCATTGCAGAGGAGCCTGGCCGATGGCCAATTACCGGCGCCTGGACGTCAAGCAAGTCGGCGACGTGACGGTGGTCCGCTTTCGCGATCACAAGATCGTCGAGGACATCAATATTCAGGAGTTGGGAAGCGAGAATGTTTCAACTGATCGAGGTCGAGAACCGCGACAAGCTCTTGCTGAACTTCTCGGACGTCGATTTCCTGTCCAGTGCCGCGTTGGGCAAACTGATCACGCTGGACAAGAAGATGAAGGCCCACGGCGGCGCACTGAAACTGTGCAACATCCGCCCCGAGATATTCGAGGTCTTCAGCATCACCCGGCTGAACCGCCTCTTCGACATCAAGGACGACGAGGCGGACGGCCTGGCCGCCTTTTAGAACTTGGAAAAGAATAAGGCGTCGTAACGAATCAAACTGTCCGAATCAGGAGGCCGGACATTCCTGTCTGGCGGGAAAAGACAGGCAAGAATGCCTGTCCTCCTGAACGCGATGGGGCAACTCGTTCTGTTACGACGCCTGACCTGGGGACCGGGTACCCTCTGGGTGCCTTCTGAAACCGTCGTGCTTTCGTGATGAAAAACAGTGTGACGTAGCGTTGTAGCATTCACTCATGTCCGAGCAATGGATCTGGCGATGCGATCGCGTTTTCCCTAGCGATACCGTCGCCGGCCGGCGGGTGCTCGATGAGTTGCTCGGGGAACTGGAAGCCCAGCACTGGCAACAGCACGACCTCTTCAGCGTCCACCTGGCGGTGGAAGAGGCCCTGGTCAACGCCATCTGCCACGGCAACCGCTCGGACTCGGGCAAGCACGTGCGGGTCATCGGCCTGGTTTCCCGCGACCGCGTCCGCGTGGAAATCACCGACGAAGGCAGCGGTTTCGATCCCCACGCCGTGCCCGATCCCACCTGCGGCGAACGGTTGCACCGGGAGCGCGGTCGCGGCGTCATGCTGATGAAGGCCTTCATGTCGCGGGTCGAGTACGGCGCGGCGGGCAATCACGTGATCCTCGAGAAGGACCGCACCGCCGCCCGATGACTGCGTCGGGGGACTGTTGGCGAAACCGCAAGCGGAAATTTTGATCCCAGGTTCTGCATTCCGCCCCCCGGACGCAGTCCGGGGGCTTTTTTGGCTTCCTCGTTTGTTTTCCTTCTCCCTTATCCGGCGGCTGACGCCGCCGGCTCGCCGCCCTCCCCCTTGGCCAATCGCCGCGGACATGGCATAATACGTGGTTCGTGCGTGGCGGGGCCCCTTGG
Source organism: uncultured Planctomycetia bacterium (assembly GCA_963804825.1). Classification (GTDB taxonomy): domain Bacteria; phylum Planctomycetota; class Planctomycetia; order Pirellulales; family Thermoguttaceae; genus JBKQVT01. The sequence goes on from CAWDRV010000001.1 coordinate 666,484, forward strand.
CATGGCCATGCCACGCCCATGCAAGTTCATTTCTTCCATTCCATGGAATTTTTACGGAGTCGATTCGATGTTCAAAAACCTTAGCCCGGCTGCCCTCGGCATTTCCGGCCATCAGAGCGAGATTATTGAATTGGCGCTGACGTACGGTTTTGGGGGCATCGACCTGAACGTGGTCGATTTTGCCACCCGGGCGAGGCTCCGCGGCATGGCCTATGCCCGTCGCTTGATCGACAGCGCGAAGATCCGCCTGGGCGTCTTTCCGCTTCCCGTGGATTGGGAGGCCGACGACGAGACCTTTCAGAAGGAATTGAACAAGCTGCCGGAATGGGCGCAGGCGGCCGCCGACGTGGATTGCACCCGCTGCGTGGCGACGCTGGCCCCCGCCGGCGACAAGCTGCCCTACCACGAGAATTTCGAGTTCCACCGCCGCCGTTTTCACGAGATTTGCCGGGCCTTGCAGCCGGCCGGGGTCCGCCTGGGCCTCGGATTCCGAGCGGGCGAATACCTCCGCAAGGACAAGGTCTTCCAGTTCATCCACGACCTGGACGCCTTGACGCTGCTGCTGAATATGATCGATGCCCCCAATATTGGTGTCCTGGTGGACTGCTGGGACATCGTGGCGGGCGGCAGCTCGTTGGACGGCATCCGCAAGCTGCCGGTCAGCCAGATTGTGGCCGTCCAGGTGGCCGAAATGCCCGCGGGCGTCGCGCTGGCCGAGTTGGACGACAAGTCGCGGCTTCTGCCCGGGGCGGAAAACGGCCGGATCGACGTGACTGCGGTGCTAGCGTACCTGACCGAGGTGGGCTACGACGGTCCGGTCACGCCCAAACCCTCGCGGGGCATCTTCCAAACCCGCCGCCGCGACGTGATCGTCAAGCAGACGGGCGAGGGGTTGGACCATTGCTGGCGGGCCGCCGGCCTGGTCTCCGAGCGAAAATTCGTCGCCACGGCCGCGGACGACTAAGTTGCTCTTTTTTCGTAGCGTGGAATCTGCTACGATCCGCCCCGCCCTTGGGTCGCGATCGAGGTGGATTGCCATGCAAGTCTTGGCCCTGATCGAAGGAACCGATCATCCATGCTATCGCTATCGACTGGAGGCGTTTGCCTGGTCGATGGCCCAGCAAGGGCTGTATCTCGAAGCGCTCCCGCTGCGGAGGGGGCTGCTGCCGCGGATCGCCCAACTCTTTTCCGTCCGTCGGGCCGACGTCGTGATCCTGCAGCGCAAGCTCTTGCCGCTCTGGCAGTTGGCCCTCCTGCGCGGGGCCGCCAGACGCCTCATCTACGATGTCGACGACGCCCTCTTCCAACGCGACAGTTACCACGCCAAGGGCCCGATGAGCCGCATGCGACACGGCCGCTTCGCCGCCACGGTGCGGGTGGCCGACCTGGTGATCGCCGGCAATGAATATCTGCGGGGGCAGGTGGTCGCCCACACCGAGCCCGGGCGGGTGCGGGTGGTTCCCACGTGCATCCAGCCGGCATGGTACGCCGTCGCCGCCCACGAGCGGATCGGCCCCGCCGCCCAACTCGTGTGGATCGGCCAACGCAGCACCCTGTCCTCGCTGCAATGCGCCGAGCAACATCTGACCGCCGCGGCCGAGTGCCTGCCGGGGCTTCAGTTGCGGGTGATTTCCGATTCGGCGTCCGCGCTGTCGGGCGTGCGAGTCGTGCCCAGGCCCTGGTCGTCGGCCACCGAGGCGGTGGAACTGGCCCAGGGGGATATCGGCGTCAGTTGGCTGCCGGACGACGCCTGGAGCCGCGGCAAGTGCGGCCTGCGCGTGCTGCAATACATGGCCGCCGGTCTGCCCGTGGTCGCCAATCCCGTCGGCATGAACCGCACCATGGTGGTCCACGGCGAGACGGGTTTTCTTGCCTCGACGCCGCAAGAGTGGGCCGCGGCCATCACCTGCTTGGCAGCCGATCCCAGCCTGCGGCAGAGAATGGGAGCGGCCGGCCGGCGGCTGGTTTCCCATCGCTACAGCGTGGCGGGATGGGGCCCGCGGCTGGCCGCCGCCGTCGCCGCCGTGGCCCGCAACCGCCAGAAACGCCCCAGCCGTCTCGGTGTCTTTCGCCCCATGAAGCAAGGCCTGCCGGCAAGCGTTTCCGCCACCGGGACCTCATGAGCGGATTTTGGTGGGGCTCGCCCACCATGCTCCGCATGGTGCCCATCAGCCCACCCTACAGGTGCTTCCGCGACAGAAACTCATGAAAACTTGCCCGACCCCGGCCCTGCTGTTCTCCCTGGTCATCGCGTTGGGCGGCTGCACGACCCCGTGGGTGGACCGTGGCGGGGTTTCCACGAATTTCGCCGCCTTGCCGGAGCGCTACACGGTGGCCCGCCCGCCGCTGGTCCTCCACAGCGACTTCCCGCTGCCGGCCAACGACCCGCGGTGGGACGATCTGGCCGCCCAGCGACGCGAACTGAGCGCACGGCTGGGCCTGCCGCCCACCGGGGAGACGGTCCAGGTTTACCTCTTCGAGGATGCCGAGCGGTTCCGCAAGTTTGTCCGCGTCCGCCATCCGAACTTCCCGGACCGCCGCGCATTCTTCGTCGAGAGCGACACCGAGTTGGCCGTGTATGCCCAATGGGGCGATCGCATGGCCGACGACTTGCGGCACGAGATGACCCACGCCTATCTGCACAGCGTGGCGCCGAACCTGCCGCTGTGGCTCGACGAGGGGCTGGCCAAATACTTCGAGCTTCCGGCCGGCCGACACGGCTTGAATGCGCAATATGTCCGGCAGATTGCGGCCGCCATGGACCAAGGCGGCTGGCATCCCGATCTCCGCCGCTTGGAGCGACTGCGGCCGACGGGCGACATGAGTCAGGAAGATTACGTGGAGGCGTGGGCGTGGGTCCATTTCTTGCTGGAATCGCAGCCGGCCCGAGCCGACATGCTGCGCGGGTACCTGGCCGACCTCCGCGGCGGCCGCGCGAAGGCGGCGCCGTTGTCCGCTCGATTGACGGCGGTGTTGGGCTCTCCGGAATGGGAGTTGCTGGAGCACGTGCGGAAGCTGGCGGCGGCCATACGGCAGGAGCCGTCCAAGGGGGCCGAAAAATAACAGGAGGGCTTGTTACAAATGCCGCATCTCCCGGCTGGAAAAACACGCCCCGGCCCCGTATAATCATCCCCACGGCTGTCATCGAGCACTTTGGGGCCTGCTGGGTTCGCTCACGATGTTGACGTATCGCACCTTCCGGAACACCGATCCGCCGACGTTGGCCTCGATCTGGCACAGCCGTGCCGAGCAACAGGGCTTGGCCCAGCCGCTTTCCGTCGATCTGCTGGAACAATACGTCTTTGCAAAGCTCTATTTCGATTACCAGGGGCTGATCCTGGCCTGCGACGGCGGCGAGGCGGTCGGATTCGCCCATGCCGGTTTCGGGCCCAACGACGAAGAAAACGCGGTGGCCACGGAGTTGGGCACCACGTGCCTCGTGCTGACGCGCCCCGATTACTCCAAGGCGGACGTGGCCGCCGGCCTGCTGGAACGGAGCGAGGCCTATTTACGCCAGCAGGGGGCCAAGGTGCTCTACGGTGGGGGAATCCGGCCACTGAATGCCTTTTATTTCGGGCTGTACGGCGGCAGCGAGATGCCGGGTGTGTTGGAAACGGACCACGTGGCCCAGCAGGCTTACCTCGCCCGCGGCTACGAGGAGATCGACCGCACGCTTCTCCTCCAGCGGGATTTGGCCTCCTTCGAGGCGGTGGTGGATCGCCGTCAGATGCAAGTCCGCCGTCAGATGGTGGTCGAGGTGGCCGTCGATCCGCCGTCGCGGACGTGGTGGGAGGCCTGCATTCTGGGCGAATTCGATTTGACCCGCTTCGCCCTGGTGCCGCGCGGCGGCGGACCGACCTTGGCCACGGCCACCTTCCGCAGCATGGAACTGACCCGCACCTCGAGCCCAAGCCGGACGACCGCGCTGGTCGACCTGTACGTTGACGAGGCCTACCGGCGTCGCGGGCTGGCCGTCTTTTTGCTCAGCGAGGCGTTTCGGCAATTCGCCCGCCAAGGGATTACGACGGTCGAGGCCCAGGCGATGCAGCACAACGTCGCCGGTCTCGGGTTGTATGGCAAGCTGAACTTCCAACAGACCGGCCAGGGGAGCGTCTTCCGCAAGCCCGGAGAGTAGGAAGAAAGGCGGATGGCGGAAGGGGGAAGGCAGAGGGCGAAAACACAAGCGGCCCGCTTCCCCAATCCCTAATCCCCAATCCCTAATCCCTCTCTCTCCTACGCCGCCTTGCGCCGTTGGGCCCGCGGCTTCCGCGTGTCCTTCCAACGCCGATGCAGCCACCAATATTGTTCCGGATGGCGGCGGATGGCCGCTTCCAACTGCCCCGTATACCACTGCGTAAGTTGTTGGACGCTGCTCACCTCGTTGCCCACGTCGCGCGGATCGAGGATGCCGTCCAAGTCCATTCCGAACCGCATGGGTCCGTCGGCGCGGGGCGACGTGCAGACGGCCATCAAGGCGTCGTACTCCAACGCCAACAGGGCAATCGCCTTGTAGACCGAGGCCGGGCGACCGAAGAAATCCACCCAGCAGCCCTTCTCGCCGCCGTACTGGTCGGCCAGAAATGCCATGACGCCGCCGTGCGAGAGCACATGCTCGATCTGGGCGGAACCGCCGTTCTTGGGGATCAAGTGCTGACCGGTCGCGCCGCGGAATCGGGCGAGAAACCGATCGAGATAACGATTGTCCAGCGGCCGGGCCACCGAGTAGGTGGGAAAACCAAGAATACCCAGCCCGTAGCCGCCCAGCTCGAAATTGCCGAAATGGGCCGTCACGACAATGACCGGACGCCCGCTGATCATCGCCCGGAGCAACGGCGCCACGCCGCCCAGTCGCATGTACTCGCGCCAATTGGTCTCATGGATCTTTCGCGGCGCGTGGGCGACTTCCAAGACCAGCAGGAACAAGTGTTCCCACATCCGCCGGGCCAACCGCTTGCGGGCGGCGGCCGAGAGTTTCGGCATCGCGTGGGCGAGGTTCTCGTCGATCACCCGGCCGCGAAGACCGATCACGTCGCAGAAGACCCATGCCAGCCACCGGGCGACCGCCCGGCCGCTCTCGATCCGCATGGTTTGAACGATGCAGATCAAGACGCGCACGATCACATAGACCAGGTATTCCAGCAGGCGATTTCCCCGCATCACCGACGCCCCTCCGTGGCACGGCCGGCTATTTTCGCAGGAATGGCCCGACGGGCCAAGAGCGGTTTGGAGGAGAAAGGCGGAGGGCGGAGGGCGGAAGGGGGAAGGATAAAAAAGCCCTAATCCCCTAATCCCCAAATCCCTAAATCCCTAAATCCCTTCCTTCCTGCCCCTTTCCTACGGCGGGTCCTGTCCGCCGGGATTCCAGGGATGACAGCGACCAACGCGACAGATACCCCGCCATGTCCCGCGGATCGGCCCGTACTTGCGGACCGCCTCGATAAAATACGTGCTGCACGTCGGCTGAAAGCGACAATGTTGCCCCAGCAGCGGGCTGAGCAACAGCTTGTAGAGAACGACCAGCCCAATCAGGATCCCGGCTGGGATTCTGCCGAGCAGTCGAAGCGTTTGCAAGAGCCACTGGAGGGACACGGGGGAGGAAGAGGGATTTAGGGATTTCGGGATTTCGGGAAGCGGGCCGCTTGCGGTTTCGCAATCAGCCCCCGGACTGCGTCCGGGGGGCGAGTTTTTGGCATATTCGCTCGGCCAGTCGCGGGAGCGAGGTCAACAGCGAGGCCAACGTGGGCTTCGCCTCCGGGCGGGGGATCACAATCAGGTCCACGCCCGGGGGCAACTGCGGACAACTGAGCCGGAAGGCCTCGCGGAGCAAGCGGCGCCAACGGTTCCGGAGCACGGCGTTGCCGAGTTTTCGGGAGGTCGAGATACCCAGCCGCGGATACGTCAGGCCGTTGAGCCCGCCATGGACCACGAGGTTCCCGTCGGCGGCGGTGCAGCGCCGGCGATAGGTGCGGAGAAAGTCGAGACGGTTGCGGATTCGCAAGGCGCGAGGCAAGCGCTGGCGGGCCATGGGTCACCACCGCAAGTTTTGACGGGGGTTCAGCGGGTAGCGCTGGTCGAACTGGCTGAGCGTTTGACGATCGGACTCGTCCATCTTTTTGGGGAGGATGATTTGCGCCTCGACCAGCAGGTCGCCGGGCGCGGCCCGACGCGAGGCCACGCCGTGCCCCTTGACGCGGAACTTCGTGCCGCTGGACGTGCCGGGCGGAATGGTCAGGGCGACGGCGCCGGTCGGCGTGGGCAGATCGACCTTGGCCCCCGACGCCGCTTCTCCCAAGGTCAACGGGACGCGGACGTACAGGTGGTTTCCCCGCCGCGAAAAACAGGGATGCGGCGCCACGTGAATGGTGATGAGGATGTCGCCGGGCGTGCCTTGGCGCGGGGCCGGTCCGCCTTGACCGCGGACGCGGATCTTCTTGCCGTCCTCGATGCCGGCGGGAATCTTCACCCTCAGCGTCTCGGTCTTGCCCGACGGACGCTGGACGCCCAGTTGCACCTCGCCGCCGGTAATCGAGGTGTTGAAGGGGATTTCCAGTTCGTGAACGATATCGTCGCCGCGACGGCGCGCGGACGCGCCGCCGCGGGCAGTGGCACCGCGGCGGAAGTGGGCAAACAGGTCGCCCAGTCCGCCGATCGGCTCGCCGCCGAATCGCTCGCCGAAAAACTGGCTGAAATCAACGTCTTCGGCGGTAAATCCGCCGGGTCCGGCATAAAACTGGGGACCGCCGGGACCTGCCGCCCCCGGGCCGCCCCGGGCCGCCCCGGCGCCCATCGTCTCGAAGGAACTGCCGTAGCGGTCGTACAGTTCCCGCTTCTCCGGACTGTTCAGCACGTCGAACGCCCGCTGGATCTGCTGAAACTTCTTCGTGGCCGACTTGTCGTCCGGGTTCATGTCGGGATGGTACTTCCGCGCAACCCGCGATAGGCCTTCTGGATGTCGGCCTGCGAGGCGTTCCGTGAGACACCGAGAATCTTGTAGTAGTCTTCTGCCATCTGCCGCCACGTCCTCCTTGGCATTGTAGAGTTTGGATCATGCTTTCATCAAGCCGGACTCGTGTCACCAACGGGGGGGGTGTCATGGTGATGGAGGATTTGTAACGTGGAACGCCGGAATCCTCCCAGGCAGGAAGATAGGGAGCAATTCGTTTCCAGAACGCGCCCTAGAATTGTTCATGGCCAGAAAAACCACCGTTGCCGTCGCGGTCGCCGTCGCCGTTGGGGTCGCCGTGGTGGCCGGTCCCTCGGCCCGCGTTGCCCATGCGGCCGGCGAGGGCCTGTTGACGCTGACCGTCACGGACGACAAGACCCATCAGCCGGTCGCCTGCCGCATGCACCTGGTCGGGCCCGGCAAGAAGCCGCGGAAGGCGGACCCGATGCCGTTCTGGAGCGATCATTTCGTCTTTCCCGGCACGATTCAACTCAAGTTGCCGGTGGGCAAGTATACCTTTCAGTTGCAGCGGGGGCTGGAATACCGCAGCGTGGACGGCAACTTCGAGATCAAGCACTTCGCCGAAGACTCGAAGGACGTGACGCTCAAGCGATACGTCAACCTGGCGGCCGAGGGCTGGTACTCGGGCGACCTGTACGTGCGCCGTCCGGTCCGCGACGCGGAGTTGCTCATGCTGGCCGACGATCTGCACGTGGCGGAGTTCGTCACCTGGTGGAACGACAAGATCGAGAAGCCGGGCCGCGCGGCGCCGAAAGGGCCGCTGGTCCGGTTCGACAAGGACCGCTGCTATCAGACGATGGCCGGCGGCTTTTCCCGCGCGGGGACCGAGCTGCTCTACTTCAATCTGCCGGCCCCGCTGCACCAGCCGCAGGGCGAAGGAGAATATCCGTCGGAAATGAAGTATCTGCTGAAGGCCCGGGAAGATCCGAACGCCTGGGTCGATCTGACCGCGCCCTATTGCTGGGACCTGCCGATGCTGGTGGCGATGGGCCAGGTGGACTCGATCGAGGTGCTCAACAGCCGCTTCTGCCGGCGTTCGGTCGCGATGGACGAGGGCAGCGGCAAGCCGCGCGACCGGAAGCTCTATCAAGGCCCCTTCGGCAACGCCCGCTGGTCGCAGGACATCTACTTCAAGCTGCTGGAATGCGGGCTGCGGATTCCGCCCAGCGCCGGCAGCGGGTCGGGCGTGGCGCCCAATCCCGTGGGCTATAACCGCGTCTACGTCCACCTCGACGACGACTTCAGCTACGAGGCCTGGTGGAAGAACTTCCGCGCCGGGCGGGTCGTCGTGACCAACGGACCGCTGATGCGGCCGTCGGTCGAGGGCCAACCGCCCGGGGCCGTCCTCCGCGGCGAGCCGGGCAAGGAACTCGAAGTCGAAATCGGCATGAGCCTCTCCTTCGCCGACCCGATCAGCTACGTCGACATCATCCAGAACGGCGTCATCAAACATTCCGTCCGCCTGGCCGATTTCGTCAACAACAAGGGGCGGCTGCCCAAACTGCACTTCAAGCAGAGCGGTTGGTTCCTCGTTCGCGCCGTGACCGACCTGTCCGACACCTACCGCCTCGCCATGAGCGCCCCGTATTACGTCGAAATCGGTTACGACCGGCGGGTGAGCAAGCGGGCGGCCCAGTTCTTCCTCGATTGGGTCGATCAGCGGGCCAAGCAGATCAACCTGACCGATCCCCGGCAGCGCGGCGAGGTCATGGAGTATCACCGCAAGGCGCGCGACTTCTGGCAGAACCTGGTCTCCAAGGCCAATGTCGAGTAACGGTCAGTAATGGAATAAAGGTCGCGTTTCCCAAGGGGACAGTCCCATTTTCGTCGGACGAAAATTGGGACAGTCCCCCGCGTGTTTCTTCGCCAATGCCAACGGCCGCGGTGGTTTTCTCCCGCCGCTTGGCTTACAATGGCATCCATGTCTCCCGCTGCTGATTGGCGATCGCTCTATCCGTTCGCGTCGCACGAAATCGTGCTGGACGGCCACCGCTACCACTTCCTCGACGAGGGCACGGGCCCGCCGCTGGTCCTGATCCACGGCAATCCCACCTGGTCGTTCTATTCGCGCGAGTTGGTCCGCGGCCTGCGCGGGCGGTATCGCGTCTTGGTCCCCGATCATATCGGCTGCGGGCTGTCGGACAAGCCGGACGCCCGGAGCTACTCGTATCGGCTGGCCCAGCGCGTGGACGATTTGGTCGAATGGATCGAACGATTGAACCTCGATCAGATCACGCTGCTGGCGCACGACTGGGGCGGGGCCATCGGCATGGGGGCCGCGGTCGCCGCGCCGAGCGGTTCGCCCGCTTCGTGCTCTTCAACACGGCCGCCTTCCGGGCCAAGGGATGCCCGGCGTCGATCCGCCTCTGCCACGTGCCGCTGCTGGGCCGGCTGATGATTCAAGGATTGAACTTGTTCGCCCGGGCGGCCTTGTACTCGGCCGTCGAACACCACGACCGCATGACGCCGGCAGTCCGCGCCGGATTGTTGGCGCCCTACGACTCCTGGCAACATCGCGTGGCCATCGATCGCTTCGTCAACGATATCCCGCTGCGCCCGGGCCATCCGAGCTATCCTGCCCTTGTGCGAATCGAGGAGGGGCTGGCCCGGTTCCAGCGTTACCCGGTGTGCTTGATCTGGGGGATGCGCGACTGGTGCTTCGGGCCGGAGTTTCTCGAACGCTTCCGGGAATTCTTTCCCGACGCCGAGGTCCACCGCCTGGCCGACGCCGGGCATTACGTGGTCGAGGACGCCCACGAGCGGATCGTGCCGCTGGTCGAGGATTTTCTCGCCCGGCATCCCCTCGCCCCACAAGCGGCCACGAAGGAGCCGTGAAACCATGCAGTCCTATCGCGTCCGCGTCGCCGACGAGAACCTGACGTTCAGCGCCGCGCATTTCATCACCTTGGAAGGCAACGTTTGCGAATCGCTCCACGGCCACAATTATCGCGTGGCGGCCGAGATCGGCGGCCCGCTGAACGAAAGCCGCTATGTCGTCGATTTTCGGGCCGTCGTCGGCGCCCTGCGGGCGATCGTCGAGGAGTTGGACCACGGCGTCCTCCTGCCCACCGAGCATCCGCTGCTGCAAGTCACGGCGGGGACAGGCGAGGTCGAGGTCCGCTCGGACCAGCGCCGCTGGGTCTTTCCGCGGTCCGATTGCCGCTTGTTGCCGCTGGCCAACACGACGGCCGAGTTGCTGGCCGGGTACCTCGGGCAGCGTCTGCTCGATGCCTTGCAATCGCGCGGGGCGACGCGGCCGGACACCGTGCGCATCGAGGTGGAAGAATCGCCCGGCCACTCGGCAATCTGGGAGCTGCGGAACTCCTAGCGTCGTAGCGTCAGCCGTGAGCCGGAGGCGATTGACGTGAGCCGGAGGCGTTAGCCTCCGGATATCGCTGCCCCGCGGACCGACGTTGCCGAGTGCGGCGGGGCGCGTGGGATGGGGTTACGGAATCCGGTGGCTCACGCCACCGGCTCATGCCACCGGCTCAGCGCGCTGCAGTTGGTAATCCTGGCAATTTCAGCAATCTTTATGGCCGGGACACCGAAATCGTCTCCAAGCCCCCGGGACGGCGAACTCAAGCAGCACGCCTTCTCCTGTCGATAGCGCCCAAGGCGGTGTCGTTACGGTTGGAAAATCCGATACGAGCAGCCACCCCGAGTTGGAGTTTGCGGCATGGCAAGTCTTGAGGTCCGCAAGGCCGCCATCCTGTTGATGAGCTTGCCTGACGATCAGGCTGCGTTGCTTTTGAACAAGCTTGCTCCCAAGGAGGTCGAGGCGGTTTCCATCGAAATCGCCAAGATCAGCGGCATCACCGGCGAGGAGCAAGAGTCCGTCATTCAAGACTTCGCCGCGTCCAAGCCGACGGGGTTGAGCGGCCGCTCCGGCGGGCTCGAAGTGGCCAAGAACCTGGTGGAGCGTGCCCTGGGCAAAGGCGCCACCGCCACGCTGGACACCGTCCGCCATTCGATCGAGGGCAATCCGTTCGACTTCCTGCAGAAAGTCGACAGCCAGAACCTGCTGACCTTCATCGTCGACGAGCACCCGCAGACCATTGCCCTGATCCTGTCCCACCTGCCGCCGCCGCAGGCCGCCGAGATCATCGCCGGGCTGCCCGCCGACCGCCAGTTGTCGGTGATTCGCCGCGTGGCCACCATGGGTCAGACCAATCCCGAGATCATCAAGGCGGTCGAGACCGGGCTGGAGCACCGCATGTCGAGCGTGATGAGCCAGCAGTTCGAGAATGCCGGCGGCGTGGCCAGCGTGGCGGAGATCCTCAACGTCATCGACCGCACCACGGAACGGAACGTGCTAGCGAACCTCTCCCAGGAAGACCCCGACCTGGTCGAGGAAATCCGCCGCCTGATGTTCGTCTTCGAGGACATCTCGAAGCTTTCCAACCGCGACGTCCAGACGCTGATGAAGAACGTGGAAAGCTCGCAATGGGCCATGGCCCTCAAGGGCGCCAGCGCCGAACTGAAAGAGAAGGTTCTCAGCAACATGTCGAAGCGCGGGGCCGACCTGCTGCGCGAGGAAATGGAATACCTCGGTCCCGTGCGGCTGTCGAACGTCGAGCAGATGCAGCAGCAGATCGTCGATATCGTCCGCAAGTTGGAAGACGCCGGCGAAATCACCCCCCACCGCGAAGATCAAGAAGAGCAGTTCATCCAGTAGCGCGGACCACGCCCGGATATACTTCCAGGTCGAGACGCTCGACCAGCCCGGCCTTCAACCGCTCGACGGCGATCGCGCCCATCACGGCGTTGTCGGTGCACCATCGCAAGGGGGCCACGTGAAGCTGCACGCCGCGCCGGTCGGCCTCCTCCTGCAGGCGCTGGCGCAGCCGGGCATTGGCCGCCACGCCGCCGCCCACGCACAAGATCTGCAACCCCGTCTTGCGCAAGGCCGCAAACGCCTTGTCCACCAGGACGTCGACCACCGCCTCTTGAAAGCCGGCGGCCAGGTCGGCCACCTGTCGCGGGTCGAGTTCCAAGCGCGTGAAATCGGTCCGGCCCGGGCCGGCGATCGTGTATCGCACCGCGGTCTTCAGGCCGCTGAAGCTGAAATCGAGCCGGTCGTCGTCCTGGAAGAACGAGCGGGGCAGGGCATGGGCGCGGGGATTGCCGTCCGCGCCGGCGCGCGCGATGGCCGGGCCGCCCGGATAGGGCAGGCCCAGCATCGAGGCCACTTTGTCGAAGGCCTCGCCCGCCGCGTCGTCGATCGTCGCCCCCAGCAGCTCGAAATCCAGCGGCCCGAGGCAGCGGTAGAGACTCGTGTGCCCGCCGCTGACGATCAGCCCGATGCAGGGGAAGACCTCTTGCGGGGCGGCCGCCATGCGGCAGGCGTAAATGTGGGCTTGCAGATGATGGACCGCCACCAACGGGATGTCTCGCGCCACGCACAGGGCCTTGGCCGCCACCAGGCCGACCAACAGCGAGCCGGCCAGCCCCGGCGTGTTGGCCACGGCCACGGCGTCGATGTCGTCCAGCGAGAGCCGGGCCTGCTCCAGCGCCTGATGAATCACGGGGAGGATGCGTTCGAGATGGGCCCGCGAGGCGATCTCCGGCACGACGCCGCCGAAACGCCGGTGCAACTCGTCCTGCGACGCCACGACGGAAGCGAGGACCTCCAGCCCGTCCGTGACGACGGCGGCCGCCGTTTCATCGCACGTGGTTTCCAAGGCCAGGATGTTCATGGGCGGCTACGGTTGCGACGCAACGTTCTCAGATTCTTCGCTTGCGGTTTCGCAAACCGGCGCCGGCCGGCAAGAAACTGTCCGTAAGCCATGCTACTTCGCCCGGGCCAACTGGTCCGTCAGATACTTGACGGCCATCTCCAACTGGCGATCGACAAAGGGCGTCTTGGACTTCGCCGCGGCGACGGTCTGCCGTGGCGGGGCAACGACCGATTTTCCTGGTTTTCCGGTCGCCGGTCCGCCTTCATGCGGCGTCGCCGTGGACTTGGCCGACGCCGACGCCGGCCCTTGCGGCGCCGCCGTGGTCCGCGCGCCGGCGGGGGCGAGTTGCGAAGGCAACAGGGTGGTGTCGTTCTTCGACGCCTGGCCGCCGGGAGCGGCCGCATGCTGCCCGGCCGCCGGATGCGGACGCAAAATGTCCCGCTCCTGGCGATCGGTCAAGAGCAACCCCTGCTCGTGGTCGCTCAGCCGCAGGTCATAGCCGGCGTCGGGCATCACGCCCCACGTGTCCGTGTCCTTCGAATCGGGAAACCGGTGGATGTTCTTGCCGCTCGGACGGTAATAGGCGGCGGTGGTCAATTTCAACGCGCTGCGGCCGTTCTCCATTTCGATCACGTTCTGCACGCTCCCCTTGCCCCAGGTCCGCTCGCCCATGAGGACCGCCCGCTGATGGTCTTGCAGACATGCCGAAACAATCTCGCTGGCGCTGGCGCTGTAGTGATTGACCAGCACGACCATGGGAAAGCCCTCGAAGGCGCCGTTTTTGCGGGCGTTCCAGACCCGTTCGGGCGTGTTGCGGCCCTTGGTGCTGACGATCCGTCCGCTGGAGATGAAAAGATTGCTCACCTCGATGGCCGAGCTGAGCAGGCCGCCGGGATTGAAACGCAAATCGAGGATCAGCCCCCGCATGTGTCGGGCCTGCATTTGCTCCAAGGCTCGGCGCAAGTCGCGGGCCGTCTCGCGGCCGAACGCCGCTACCCGCACATAGCCGATGCCCGATCGCCCGTCGAGCATGAAGTCCCACGTGTCGTCGGCCTTGCGCCGGTCGCCCAGCACGGTGTCGATGCGGATGCGCTCGCGCCGCAGCGTCACTTTCACGCGCTCCTCGGCGGGCCGGCCGGCATGAACGACCACCAGCGTCACCCGGCTCCCCTCGCTCCCCTTCAGCCGGTCGATGGCCTCGTCCTGGCTCAGCCCCTCGGTGCTCCGGCCGTCGATCTCGACGATCCAATCGCCGGCCAGCAACCCGGCGCGGTAGGCGGGCGTGCCGTACAACGGGCTGAGAATCCGCAACACCCCGTCGTCCACCAAGATCTGAATGCCGATGCCGCCGAACTCGTTGTCCACCGCGGCGCGGAAACCGCTCAACTCCTTCGGGCTGATGTAGCTGGAATAGGGGTCCAGCTTGCTCATCACGCCCTTGATGGCCGCCTCGATCAACTCGCGGCGGTCAATCTCCTTCACGTAATTGCGATCGACCTCGTCGACCGTGTCGATCAGGACCTTGTATGTCTCGTAGTATTCATCGCTGGCGGCGCTGGGCGGCGGCATGCCCTCGGCAACGCTCTCCTCCTCTGCCGTCGCGGCGCGGAACCACAACGCGCCCAAAACGATCGGGATCGCCCACATCAGGACGGGATGGCGTCGCAACATGAACTTGACTCCTTGGGGAAAAGAACGCGAGCGGCAAGCGGCTGTTCCGGCGCCGCGGGCCAGCGAGTGCTGCAAGTGCCCTGGGCGCTGCACCTTCCAGTATAATTACCCGAACCGCCTCTGGCAAGGGCGCGGCCTGGATTGCAAAAGCCCCTGGTCCCTGCGTTTACCCCATCGTAAACGTCCGCGCCATGCCCCGGTCCCAGTCGTCCCAGAGGAACGCGTCCAAACGGTCGTCGGCGATGACGCGGAAGGCGTAGCGGACCTGTTCCTCGTAGAACTCGCAGAACGCGCCGGTGCGGTGCATTCCACCGTGGAGCTGGTGGGCCTCGGCCGGACACGGCGAGCCGCAGAAATGGCGGATCGCGCAGCGCCGGCAAGGCTCGATGTCCTCGACCTTCCGGCCCGTCACCAGGCGGAACGGTTCGCTGCGGAGCACGGCGGGAATATCGTCGCGGAAGAGATTCCCGCCGCAGAACTCCGGCAGGCCGATGAACTCGCTGCACGGGAACAGGTCGCCGCCCGGGACGACGGCGAAGAAGCAGCGGCCGCCGCCGCATGGGGAAATGTCGCACATCAGCCGCCGCGCCGTGGGGGCCACGATCGCCAGCAGGATGTTGGCGAAATTGCCCACGACCAGCCGCCGGCCCGTTTCGCGGTACAGCGCCTCGGCGCGATCCAACGCGGCGAGAAAATGTCTGGCCGCCGCGGCGTCGTCCGGACGCACGGACCGCGACGCCGGCAGCGTGCAGCGGAGGATGTTCATCAGGCACGTGGGCACTTCCTGCCGGTGGAGGAACTCGACCAGCTCGCCCAGTTGCCGGAGGTTCTCGCTGGAGATCGTGCAGATCACGCTCCATGCCGGGTAGCCCGCAAGCCGGGCCATCGCCTCCAAGACCTGCCGCTGCACGCCCTTGCCATGCCAGTTCTTGCGCGTGCGGCCGGCCACCTGGGCCGTGGGGGCATCGAGCGAAATGCCGATGCTGACGCCGCGGCCGCGAAGAAACTCGACCGCCGCGTCGTCCAGCAGCGTGGCGTTGGTCTGGATGCCGAAGCGGAAGTCGTCGCCGTACCGGTCGATGCCGGCAAAGACCGCCTCGCGGTTCAACAGCGGCTCGGCGCCGTGGAAAATGATTTGCGGCGACTTGACGCCGGCCGCGCGGAAGTAGCGGCGGAGCGTCTCCAGGGCACGGAACAGTTCGTCCCGCGACATGTGCCGCCCGCTGCGGCGCATCGGCCGGGGAATGTAGCAATAGGTGCAGTCGAGGTTGCATCGCTCGGTCGGATTGAAATAGACCGCCCGTGGCGTCAGGCCGAATCGCAGGGTGTGCATTTCCTCGGCGAAGCGGGCCGCCTTCTTGCGGAAGGCCGCCGGCAGCGGACCGCCCAGGACCAACTCGGCCAGCTTCTCGCGCCGCACCAGCGCCCAAAACGCCGTGTCGGGCTCGACCACGGCCACGTAGTCGGCATGACCGATGTCCAGCGGTTGGAAGGCGGGGCCATTGCCCGTGCCGACGAAGCGGCCCCGGCAAGGGGCCGCCCCAGCGGCCGGCGCCGTCTGCCTCTCCGACGCCATCACTTGGCCTTCTTGTCCATGAGGAAACCTGGGGACTGTCCCGATTTTCGTCCGACGAAAATGGGACTGTCCCCTTCTGGAAATGAAGTCCTCGACGCCATCACTTGGCCTTCTTGTCCATGAGGATGTAGTGCGAAAGGCCCGTCCCCTTGGCTTGGCAGCTCTTGCGATGGGCGATCACCTCTTTCTTCGTCTTCTTCACTTGCGGCTTCATGGTTCTTCCTTTCAATGGGAAACGTTGTTGACGGTTGCCTTGCAAACAAGAAAAGGATTCCGACGAACGACCGCTGTTCGTCGGAATCCTTTGCCATCAGATTCCGGACTCGTGTTGGTGTTTCAGCAGGTCTTCTGGCTTGCGGGTCGCCGGCGTCTTAGGACTGGCAAATTAACAAAGGTTGTTTCTTCGCCAGACGTTCGAAAACCTTCCCGCCGCGATGGTTCGCGGCAGTGGTCGGCTTTGGCCTGATCGAAAACGCCTCGCCGTTTACAGCTGCGGGACAGCCACGGAATGGCACCGTGTTCCGGGATGCTGAAACGAACTGCCAATTTACCAGGATTGGCGGGGAAGTCAAGGGTCGGCCCAAAAACCGAGCGTCGAAGCGGGGAAACTGACGTGTGAGAACTTGGAACTTAGAGCTTAGAGCTTAGAACTTAGAGCTTGGAGCTTCCGGAAATCGGGCGTCGAAACAGGGAAACGGACGAGGTTCAGACAGTTCTCTCCACAAGAAGTCTGTGTAATTTGCCAAGATTAGCCACACTTCCCATTTCAACCCTCATTCGCATCCCAACGATTCAATCGTTTCCAGTCCCCCCCGACGCAGTTGGGGGGCTTTTCCAATCCCTAATCAGTACTGTCCGGTTAACGTTTTTGGAAATCGTCCCAAGTGATGTAAAGGCGAAAGGTTACAGCGATAAGTGAGCGCGCACGACTTCAGCTTGGGTGCATATTTGTGTCATTCTGAGGCCACCTCTGGGTGGAAAGGGATGACGCATGTATTCCGGGCAAGTGGTGTTTGCACAGTTGATGGAGTTCCTTCCGCGGCACGAGTTCAATGCCTGTGTCCGGCGATACCGCGGCGACTCTCGAACCCACGGGTTTTCGTGTCGCGACCAGTTGCTCGCGATGGCCTTCGCTCAATTGACCTATCGCGAGAGCCTGCGGGACATCGAGACCTGTCTGCACGCCTTGGAGCCGAAGCTTTATCACGCCGGCTTTCGCGGCAGAATCTCCCGAAGCACCTTGGGCGACGCCAACAAGCGACGCGACTGGCGCATCTGGGCCGACTTCGCCCAGGTGCTCATCCGTCGGGCGCGGGCATTGTACGCCAAGGACGAGTTCGGCGTCGCCCTGAAGCAGACCGCCTATGCCTTGGACTCCACGACGATCGACCTGTGCCTGGCCCTGTTTCCTTGGGCGCGATTTCGTCGTCGCAAGGGGGCGGTCAAGATGCACACCTTGATCGACCTGCGAGGCAATATTCCTTGTTTTATCCGCATAACCCACGGGAAAACAGGCGACGTGACTGTTCTCGACCACTTGCCCGTCGAGCCGGGCGCCTTCTACGTGATGGACAAAGGTTACATTGATTTCAGACGTTTGCACGCCTTCACTCGGCAGATGGCGTTCTTCATCACCCGCGCCAAGAGGAAAACCGATTGCACTCGCCGCGAGTCCCGGCCGGTGGACTGGTCCACTGGTCTTCGCAGCGATCAGACCATCGTGCTCCAAGGCCGCAGAACGTCGCATTTCTATCCAACTCCGTTGCGTCGCGTCGCGTACTACGACGCGGAACACGGCCGACGACTGGTGTTTCTGACAAACAACTTCGAGCTTCCGGCGCTTACCATCGCCCAGCTTTATCGGTGTCGTTGGCAAGTCGAACTGTTCTTCAAGTGGATCAAACAGAACCTACGGATCAAGGCGTTTTATGGCAACTCAGTCAACGCTGTGAAGACCCAGGTGTGGATTGCCATCAGCGTCTATGTGCTGGTTGCCATCCTCAAGAGGGAGTTGAACCTCGACCGCAGCCTGACCGAAGTCCTCCAAATTCTGAGTGTGACCCCTTTCGAGAAAACCCCTATTTTTCAGGCACTTTCGACCTTTCCAACACCAAATCGCGAAACCTCTCTTTGTAACCAGTTGCCACTATTCGACTTATAACCGGACAGTACTGATCCCCAATCCCCAATCCCCAATCCCCAATCCCTTCCTTCCCCCTCACCGATTTTTCATCGACGTGTAATTCGTCTCTTTCGGGCCGATGTAAATCTGCCGGGGACGGAGGATCTTGCTGTTCGGATCGTCGTGCTGCTCTTTCCACTGCGCGATCCAGCCGGGCAAACGCCCAATGGCAAAGCACACGGTGAACATGTTGGTGGGAATGCCGATGGCCCGCAAAATGATGCCGCTGTAGAAATCGACGTTGGGATACAGCTTCCGGTCGATGAAATAGGGGTCTTTCAGGGCGATTTCCTCGAGTTTGCGGGCGATGTCCAGGAGCGGATCGGCACGCTTCAACTGGGCGAAGACCTTGTCGCAGCATTCCTTCAGGATCTTCGCCCGCGGATCGTAGTTGCGATAGACGCGATGGCCGAAGCCGTAGAGGCGGAAGGGCTTGGCCTTGTCCTTGGCGTCGCGGATGCAGTCGTCGGGCGAAAGTCCGCCCTTGTGGATGCGTTGCAGCATTTCGAGGACCTCGACATTGGCCCCTCCGTGCAGCGGTCCCCACAAGGCGGACACGCCGGCGGCGCAGGACGCGAAGACGTTGGCCCGCGCGGACCCCACGATCCGGACCGCCGAGGTGCTGCAATTCTGCTCGTGGTCGGCGTGGAGGATGAAGATCAGGTTCAGGGCGTCCTCGACCTCGGGCGTAATGGCATACTGCTGGTAGGGCAGCGAGAACATCATGTGCAGGAAGTTGGCGCAGTAACGGAGGTTCGGGTCCGGATAGATGAACGGCAGCCCCTGAGAACGGCGGTACGAGAAGGCCGCGATGGTCCGCACCTTGCTGATCAGCCGGGCGGCGGCCTCTTCCAGCGAACTCTCGTCCTCCAGGGCGAGCAAGTCCTGGTGGAAACATGCCAGGTTGTTCAAGGTCGCCGACAAGATCGCCATGGGCGGGGCGTCGGTCTGGATGTGCTGGAACTGGTGCTTCTGGCCCTCGTGCAACAGCTCGTTGCGCGTCAGCCGCAGGCTGAACTGGTCCAACTCTTCCTTTTGGGGCAAGCGGCCGAAGATCAGCAGCCACGCCACCTCGACGAAATTCGGCCTCTTGGTGAACTGCTCGATCGGAATTCCCCGATAGCGGAGGATGCCCTTCTCGCCGTCGATGAACGTGATCGCGCTCTTGCAGACGCCGGTATTGCCCAGCGAAGGGTCATAGGTAATCAGGCCGGTCTCGTCGCGGAGGTGGGTGATGTCCAGGGCCCGTTCGCCCTCGGTCCCCACGAGAATGGGCAACTCGATCTTCTGGTCGCCGACAAGGAGGGTCGCTTTTTCTGGCATGGCCGTTCTCCCCAGCATGTGGCCAAGAGGGGTTGAAAAAGAAAAGGTCGATCATACTGCAATTAAGGACGGAATCCTAGGAGGCGAAAGACGACACGGCAATAGCGGACGGCGGCAGCGGAGGGCTGCAACGGACGGCGACAACGAACAACGAGGTTGGCGGCGAACAACGTCGGATCGCCGCTCCTTGGAGGGGGATTGTGAGGGGCCAATTGCTACCGCCCCACGGGTCGTTATGCTGAAAGATGGTGAATTCTTCGGTCCGGACGACGAAAAGCAACAACCCATCGGGCGGGTACTGCCTGCCAAACACAGCGTATGGCGATGGGCTATGCCCACCACAATCGAGGTCATCTATGGAATGTCGCAAGACGCAGAATTTGAAGGTTTGCACGTGCAGTTATGATCCCTGTCCGCGAAAGGGGTTTTGCTGCGAGTGCATCAGCTACCACCTCCGGGCTCGGCAACTGCCGGCTTGCTGCTTTCCGGACGACGCCGAGCGGACGTATGACCGTTCGTTTGGGCATTTTGCCCGGCTGGTGACGAGCAATCAGGTGTAGCGGCAATGCCAAGGACATGGTCCCACGCTCCCTCCGGGAGAGGGTCGGGGTGGTGTAGTTTGTAGGGTGGGTTGACGGGCACCATGCGAAGCCGGGCACCCTGCGAAGCATGGTCGGGGTGAGCCCCACCATCAGTTTTTCGCGGATTTTGGTGGGGCTCGCGACGCTGGGGCCCACCCTACCGCTAGCCCCCGCGGTTTCTTGGGACCGCTCCCCCTTGCGCGAGGGCATAGGAAAGTTAAACTGGGATATTCCACGCGGGCGGGGGAAGTTGGTTCGTGGCGTCGTCTTTGCGTTTGTCTCGCCGGGACAGTGTCGCTACAATGTAGGGTTTGGATCGTTGTGGGAGAGGGTTTCCCGCATTGGATGAAGGAGTCGATATCGGTGCAGATCAATATTTCCACCCGGCACGGTCACCTCAGCAATGAGACCCAGGAGCGGATCAAGGAAAAGTTAGAGAAGCTGGTTCGCCTCTACGACCGCCTCAGTGCGATCGAGATCACGGTGGATTTGGAGCATCGCGATGCGCCCAATGTCGATTTGCGGGTTTCCGCCAAGCACAAGCACGATTTCGTGGCGGTCAGCCGGTCGATGGAGTTGATGGCTTCGATCGACGAGGTCGTGGAGAAGATGGAGCAGCAGTTGCGCAAGTACAAGGAGAAGGTCCAGGACCGTCATCGTGGTCCGGGCCCTCGCGCGGCGGAGTCCCCCGCAGATCCTGATCCGAGCAACCCGTGAGGTTCCTGGCCTGCCCGGCCGGACCCAAGACGCGGGGGCTTCCCGCGGGTCGGGCGGACACGGGACGAAGAAGGGAGAGTACGTGAATGAAGTTTGCTGATTTTGTGTGTCGCGGCGCCATCCGGGCCCAGTTGAACGCCGTGGACAAGGAAGGGGCCATTCGTGGAGATGGTTCAGGCGCTGGTGGACGTGGGCAAGGTTCAGGCCAACGAGTTCGAGAGCATCGTCAAGGCCATCCTCAAGCGCGAGGAACTGGGCAGCACCGGCATCGGCCGGGGCGTCGCCGTCCCTCACACGAAGCACCCCAGCGTCGATCGCCTGGTGGGCACCGTGGCGGTCAGCAGCGCCGGGGTCGATTTCGCCAGCCTCGACGGCGAGACCGTCAACCTGTTTTTCCTGTTGATTTCGCCTCCCGACCGGCCCGGCGATCACCTCCGGGCGTTGGAAAACATCTCGCGGCAACTCCGCGACGACACCTTCTGCCGCTTCCTCAAACAATCGAAGAGCGCGGAAGACATCCAGCAACTGTTAGATGAAGCCGACAACCATCAGTTCGGCTCTTGATCCGAGCCCCCCGAAACGCCCCGGTCCGTGCCAAGCCATGTCGGAAACCGCCTTAACTCGCACCGTGCTGGTTGCCAACAGTGCGGGCATTCATGTCCGCGCCGCCGCGATGATCGCCACGTTGGTCGCGCCGTTTCAAGGCCCGCGTGACGTTGGCCAAGGGCAATAACATGGTCGAGGGCACCGAAGTGTTGCAGATCCTCTCGCTCGGCGCCGGTCCGGGAGAGAGATTGTCGTTGGAGGCGACCGGCGACGACGCCCAGCGGGCGTTGGAGTCGCTGGAAGAATTGTTCCTCGGCAAGTTCGGCGAGGACTAGCGCGACGGCGAACGCATGCAAAAGCTACAAGGAATTGCCGTTTCCCCCGGCGTCGCCATCGGCGAAGCGGTGGTGATGGATACCGAGGGATTTCGCATTCCCCGGCGGTTCGTTTCCCGCGACGCGGTCGACGACGAGCTGGAGCGGCTCGACAAGGCGATCTCCGCCGCGGCGGTCGAGATCAGCGGGCATCGGGACACGGTGACCAACG
This sequence comes from uncultured Planctomycetia bacterium, assembly GCA_963804825.1. Classification (GTDB taxonomy): domain Bacteria; phylum Planctomycetota; class Planctomycetia; order Pirellulales; family Thermoguttaceae; genus JBKQVT01. Next base: position 688,268 of record CAWDRV010000001.1, read on the forward strand.
AGTTGGGGGAGAAATACGGCGCCATCTTCGAGGCCCATCTGCAAATGCTCCAGGACGCCCGGCTCCGCCACGAGTTGGAGGAGATGATTCGGCACCGGCACTACTCGCCGGAATACGCCGTCAGCCGCACGTTGCGGCGCTATGCCCAAGTGTTCCAGCGGCTCGAAAGCGCGCACCTGGCGGAGCGGGCCAACGACATTTTCGACATCGAAAAGCGGCTGCTGCGCCACCTCCTTGGCCGGCGCCGCGAGGGCATCTCGCACCTCACCTCTCCGGTGCTCGTGTTGGCCCACAACCTCACGCCCAGCGAGACGGCCAACCTCGACCGCCGCTTCGTCCGCGGGTTCGTGACCGAGGTGGGCGGGCCGGGCGGACATACCGCCATCGTGGCCGAGGCACTGGAAATCCCCGCCGTCGTTGGCACCGGCCCGTTCCTGGCCGAGGTCTCCGGCGGCGACCTGGCGATCATCGACGGCGACAAGGGGCTGGTCATCCTCCAGCCCGACGAAGAGACGCTCGCCCGCTACCGCCACGAAGTGGAGGAGATCCGCACGCTGGCCGCACGGCTGGAATCGTTGCGCGATCTGCCCTGCGAAACGGCCGACGGCGTGCAAATCCAGTTGTACGGCAACATCGAGTTCCCCTACGAGGTGCAGCATTGCCTCGATCGCGGGGCCAACGGAGTGGGTCTGTACCGGACCGAATTCCTCTACCTGGGCGCCGAGATCGAACCCACCGAGGAGACGCATTTCCAGGCTTACAGCCAGGTCGTCCGCACCATGGGAGGCCGGCCGGTGACCATCCGCACCTTCGACCTCGGCGCCGACAAAGTGCCCCATCTGCCCCAGCCCGAGGACGAGCGAAACCCCTGCCTCGGCCTGCGCAGCATACGGCTGGCGATGCGCTACCTGACGATGTTTCGCACCCAGTTATGGGCTGTCCTGCGGGCCAGCGCGCTGGGAAACCTCCAAATCATGTTCCCCCTGGTCTCCACGCTGCTGGAACTCCGCCAGGCGAAAATGGTGCTGGCCGACGTCATGGAAGACCTCGACGAGCACGGCATCGAGTTCAACCGCAACATCCCCGTCGGCATGATGGTCGAGGTTCCGTCCGCCGTGATGATGATCGACCGCTTCGTCGAGGAGGTCGATTTCCTCAGCATCGGCACCAACGACCTGATTCAATACACCCTGGCGGTTGACCGCAGCAACAAGGACGTGGTCGGGCTGTATAACCCGGCCGATCCCGCCGTGCTGAAGTTGATTGCCATGGCCATCGACGCCGCCCGGCGCAAGCCGATCCCGATCAACATGTGCGGGCAGATGAGCGGGAGCCCCATCTACACGATGTTGCTCTTGGGAATGGGGTTGCGACAGTTCAGCGTCACGCCCAGCGCGGTTCCCGAGATCAAGCACGTTTGCCGCCACGTCATGATTCCGCAGTGCGAGGCGATCGCGGCCCAAGTGAAAACCATGGAAAACGCCCGAGACATCAAAAACTATCTCCGGGAAGAGCTGTACAAATGCGTGCCCGGAGTGGGAGAGTAACAAGTTTCTGTTCCAGAAGGTGGAAGAACAGTAGGGTGGGTCAGGCGCAGCGAGACCCACCAGCTATGATCTCGCTATTTCGTGGTGGGTCTCGCTGCGCTCGACCCACCCTACGGGTGCTTTCGCAACAGAAACTAACAAGCCAACGTCATGGATCTACGGCTCCTTGGCCGCTGTGTGGCGGCCGGAGAAGGAAATGGTTGTCCGCCGCTCTTGCCGGGCGGCGGGAGGTGAAAGTTCGAACCAATGGTTCGACCACGAGTTCGCATTCGTTTTTGTAAGCAGGGAGATCTGCACCTGATTGGACATCGGGACCTGATGCGGTGCCTGGAGCGGCTCTTCCGCCGCGCCGGGCTGGCGCTCGGCATGAGCCAGGGGTTTCACCCCAAACCGCGGCTGACGTTCCCCTTGGCCCTGGCGGTCGGAATCGAGGGAGAAGACGAGGTGCTGGAAGTCGAATTGACCGAAACGCCCCAAGCCGAGGAGTTGCTCGATCGCCTGTCGCGGCAAACTCCGCCGGGATTGGCGTTCCGGTCGGTGGAAGTCCTGCCGGCCGGCAGCCCCAAGGCCCGGCCACGCAGCGCCTCGTACCAGGCGCCCGTTCCGCCGTCGCGTCGCGCCGGCCTGGAAGAGCGGATCGGCCGTTTGTGGGCCGCCGACTCCTGGCCGTGCCAGCGCCCCAGGGGCCATACGGTCATCGACCTTCGCGCCGATCTCCTGTCGTTGACGCTGTCCGAGGACGTGCTCCAGATGCGCCTCCGGGCTGGTCCCGAAGGCAGGGCCGGACCACGCGACGTGTTGGCCGCGCTGGGCCTGGCCGACCTCGAGCACGAAGGCGTCCGCCTCAAGCGGACCGCCGTCGAAATCGATCCCTGACGGCAACGGCGACGGCGGCCAACGGCGGCTGTCCGGCCAAACGCCGGCGAACAAAAACGAATGCCTGCTTGTCGGTCTGGCCGAACAAGAAGGCGATAAGATGAAAAAAGAGATTCTCATCAACGTCTCGCAACCGGAGGAATGCCGCATCGCAATCGTTGAAGACGGCGTCCTGGAAGAACTCTACGTCGAGCGAAAAGGCCAGGACAGCTACGTGGGAAACATCTACAAGGGCGTGGTCGTCAACATCGAGCCCAGCATCCAGGCGGCGTTCGTCGATTTCGGCGTCGGCCGGAACGGATTCCTCCACATCAGCGACGTCGAGCCGCAATACTTCCGCCAGGGCGGCTTCGAGCCGGACCAGCCGATCGGCCGGGACGGTCCGCGGCATCGTGCCCAGCGGTCGGGCGGAGAGGCCGACGCCAACGTCGCCGTGGCCGACGAGATCGAGGACGAGCCGGTCGACGAGGAACGTCCGCCCCGTCGGTCCTATCGCCCCGGCGGCCGTCCCCGCGTCAAACCGCCCATCCAGGACATCCTCCGCCGCGGCGACGAAATGCTCGTCCAGGTGATCAAGGAGGGTATCGGCACCAAGGGCCCCACGCTCTCGACCTACATCAGCATCCCGGGTCGGTACCTGGTGCTCATGCCGGCCTTGGGCCGGATCGGCGTGTCGCGGAAGATCGAGGACGAAGAAGTCCGCCGGCGTCTGCGCGACGTGATGCTCGAGCTGAATCCGCCTCGCGGCGTGGGCTTCATCGTCCGCACCGCCGGCTCCGACCGCTCCAAGCGCGAACTGTCCCGCGACCTGGCCTACCTGCTGCGGCTGTGGAAAGTCATCGTGCGGCGGATCAAGAAACTGCCCGCCCCCGTCAACATCTACGAGGAAAGCGACATGATCATCCGCACCATCCGCGACATCTTCAACGCGGACGTGGACACCATCTCGATCGACGAGAAGTCGGCCTACGATCGGGCCCGCGAGTTCCTCCAACTGGTCATGCCCCGCTACGTCAACCGCCTGCAATTCTACGAGGGCAAGGAACCGCTCTTCTACCGCTACGGCCTGGACGAGGAAATCGCCAAGATCCATCAGCGCAAGGTGCCGCTGAAGTCGGGCGGATCGATCGTCATCGACCAGACCGAGGCCCTGGTGGCCATCAACGTCAACAGCGGCAACTTCCGCGTCGAGGACTCCGCCGAGGAAACGGCCTACCAGATGAACATCCTGGCCGCCAACGAGATCGCCCGGCAAATCCGACTCCGCGACCTCGGCGGCGTCATCGTCAACGACTTCATCGACATGCACAAGGAAAAACATCGCCGCGGCGTCGAACGCTCGCTGCGCGACGCGGTCAAGCGCGACCGGGCGAGGACGAAGATCCTCCGCACCAGCCCGTTCGGCCTGATCGAAATGACCCGGCAACGGATTCGCCCCGGACTGAAACGGAGCGCGTACACCGACTGCCCTTGCTGTCATGGCACCGCCGTCGTGAAAACGCCCGAAAGCATGGCCATCGAAGTGATCCGCCTGTTGATCCTGGCCAGCCAGCGGCCGCAGATCGCCCGCGTGGCCGTCTCGGTGGGGAGCGAAGTGGTGGACTATCTGAACAACAAGAAGCGCCACGAGCTTGTCCGGCTGGAGGACGAGGGGAGCATGGTGGTGCAAGTCGTTCCGGCGGAAGGGGTTGGGCCGGAATACCTCCTTCTCGATTGCCGCGACGCCGAAGGCCGCGAGGTGCAGTTCCCCTAGTGCCGCCTTCGGGGGGATTTCTTCCGGACAAGAACCCCCTGGAACACCTACGAGGCCGTGGATCGTGGCGGAACCCCTTGAACCGCGAGGCTCGCTTGTGCTAAACTACAAGGCTCTGAGCCTATTAATCTTGGCAGGTGGAATACGTCATGTACGCAATCATCCAGGACGGCGCACGCCAGTTTCAGGTGGAACCGGGGCAGCAACTCGACATCGATTACCGCGACCTTTCCGCGGGCGATGAAGTGAAGTTCGATCGGGTGTTGGCCTATCGGGACGACGATGGGCTGAAGATCGGCCGGCCCACCCTGGAGTCGGCCACGGTCACGGCGAAGGTCGTTTCCGTGGTCCAGGGACCCAAGTTGGTCGTGCAGAAGTTCCGCCGCCGCAAGAACGAGCGCCGCCGGACCGGCCATCGACAGATTTTCACCCGGGTGGTCGTCGACAAGATTCAGCTTAGCTGACGCGCCTCTTGAATACCCGTCTCCCCACGGGAGAGGGGTTGCGGGGAAATTCTTCCCCCGGTTTCACGACACAGGCTCAGTCCAGTCATTGCACTTGCCCCAAAATTCCAGGGCGACGGCGGTTTTTTCCAGTTTTGGCCATGTCCAGGGTTGACTTCCCTGGACAATCAATAATAATTACTAGTAGTGATAAAGCCCGGCGAGCACGGTCATGACAAGCTTCCAACGAAACACCCGACAGAGGGAGGTTATCCTCGAAGAACTCCGCCGTTCGTCCGCCCATCCGACGGCCACCCAGGTCTACGACCTCGTCCGACGAAAACTGCCAAAAATCAGCCTGGGAACCGTCTACCGAAACCTCGACTTGCTGGCCCGAATGGGTATGATTCAACGAATGGAAACGACCGGGGCGGAGACCCGTTTCGACGGCGACGTGCGGCCGCACGACCACGTCCGCTGCACCGCCTGCGGGCGGATCGACGACTTGGCCGGGCCGGCCGTCGAACTGTCGCCGGAAGGCCGCCGCGATTTCGCCGGTTATCAGATCCTGGGGCATCGCCTGGAGTTCGTCGGCCTGTGTCCCAAGTGTCGACCGTGACGTGAAACTATTTTCTTCCTTTTTTGGAAACCGTGAAGGAGAACCGAACATGTTGAAGCCAAAGATTCAAGACGCCCTCAATAGCCAACTGAACGCGGAGTTATCTTCGTCGTACTTGTACCTTTCGATGGCGGCCCACTTCGAGGCGAAGAACCTCCGCGGCATGGCCCGCTGGATGCACGCCCAAGCCCGCGAGGAATGGAAGCACGCGATGAAGATCTTCGACTTCATCGTCGACCGTTCCGGGCGCGTCAGCCTCACGGCGGTCGATACGCCCAAGGCCGACTGGGCCTCCGTGCTGGAGGTTTTCCAGGACAGCTACAAGCACGAGTGCAAGATCACCGGCCTGATCTACGGCCTGGTGAAGCTCGCCGAGGCCGAGAGCGATTTCGCCACCCATGCCTTCCTCCAGTGGTTCGTCACCGAGCAGGTCGAGGAAGAGGCCCAAGTGGAAATCATCGTCGAGAAACTGAAGATGGTGGGCGAGACCCCGATCGGCCTGGTCATCCTCGACGGCGAACTGGGCAAGCGCGAAGGGGATTGAAACGTTTCGCACCGACTGTCAACTGTCAACGAACGCCGCTAAGGCTACGGCGTTGGGTAGGAGGATTTCACGCAAAGGCGCAAAGGCGCCGAGACGCAAAGAAGAAAGACGAGAATGATTGGTGACTGGACGACGGGTTGGGCAATTCGACCTCTCCCCTCTTGTTCTCCGTACCTTTGCGCCTCGGCGCCTTTGCGTGAGAAGTTTCTCGCGGTGAGTTGCCAAGACGCCGTTTGTTTGCGACCAACTTCAGGACACCCTCAGCTATTTTTGAACCATGGCTTTGTGCCTTGGTGGTTCGTTTTCCCCTTGATCGTTTTTCGTTCCGCAAAAATGTAATTCTTTGTTAAGAAAGGACCCCGGCCATGCCTGGCTTGGTAACCAAACCGGCTCCCGATTTCACCGCCACGGCGGTCATGCCCGACAATTCGTTCAAAGACCTGACCCTGTCGTGGTATCGCGGCAAGTACGTGGTGTTGTTTTTCTATCCCCTGGACTTCACGTTCGTCTGTCCTTCGGAGATCATCGCGTTCGACAAGGCGTTGTTGAAGTTCAAGAAGAAGAATGCGGAGGTGATCGGCGTTTCGGTCGATTCGCATTTCACCCACTTGGCGTGGAAAGAAACGCCGCCGGCGGAGGGCGGCATTGGACCGATCAAGTTCCCGCTGGTCGCCGACCTGAGCAAGAACATCGCCCGCAGTTATGATGTGCTCTTGAACGACGCGGTGGCGTTGCGCGGGCTGTTCCTGATCGACAAGCAGGGGGTGGTTCGCCATGCCCTGGTGAACGATTTGCCCCTGGGCCGCAACGTCGACGAGGCCCTTCGCGTGTTGAGCGCGCTGCAATTCGTCGAGGTTCACGGCGAAGTGTGCCCGGCCAATTGGCACGAGGGCGAGGAGGCCATGAAGCCGACGGCCGCCGGCGTGGCCGAATACCTGGGCAAGCACGCCACTTGAGTCGCCGCGATGCTCGATCCGACCGGAACCCTGGAACGCGTCGCCTTGGAAAGCTGGCGGGTGTGGTGCGAGATGGCGCCCTTCCTGCTGGTCGGCTTTCTCGTGGCCGGGGTGTTGTCGGTCTGCATCTCGGCCGAATGGGTCGAACGGCACTTGGGCCGCCGCGGATTGTCGTCGGTGTGGAAGGCGGCGGTCCTCGGCGTGCCGCTGCCGCTGTGCTCGTGCGGCGTGATTCCGGTGGCGGCCTCGATGCGTCGCCACGGGGCCAGTCGTGCCGCCGTGACCGCCTTCCTGTTGTCCACGCCGCAGACCGGCGTGGACAGCATCGCGGCGACCTACGCCCTGCTAGGACCCGTCTTCGCCGCGTTTCGACCCGTCGCGGCCCTCATCAGCGGATTGCTCGGCGGCGTGCTGGTCGTGTTGGCGGGCGAATCGAAGCAGCAACGAGCCGCGGAAGAAGCCGACCCGCCTACCTGCACGGAAGCGTGTTGCAGCGGCGACCGTTCCCGGCCGGCGCCGATGCGCGCCCTGAGCTACGGCCTGGTGACGCTGCCCCGCGACGTTGGGGTTGCCCTGCTGTTGGGCGTCCTCATTGCCGGCATCATGAGCGTGCTGGTGCCGCCGGGCCAGTTGCACGCCTACTTGGGCGGCGGCATCCTCTCGATCCTGTTGCTGATGGCGGCGGGCGTGCCCATTTACGTCTGTGCCACGGCCTCGGTGCCCATCGCCGCCGGATTCATCCACATGGGCGCCTCGCCCGGCGCCGCCCTGGCCTTCCTCATCGCCGGCTCGGTCACCAATCCGGCCACGTTCACCACGGTCTGGAAGGTGCTCGGCCGGCGGACCGCGCTGCTCTACCTCTTCAGCGCCGCCGCAAGCGCCATCGGCTGCGGGCTGCTCTTGGACCAGGTCTTCTCCTGGGTGTCCACGGCCGCTCCGCAACTGGACGCCCACGCGCACGAAATGACCCACGGCGGTTGGCTCTCGATTTTTTGGGCGGCCGCGCTGTTGGCCGTGCTGGCGTTCTCGTATTTCTCGGCATGGCGCGATCGGACCCAAACATCGCGGCAAGAACACCACGAAGAAAATCAACACGAAGAAAATCACTGCAAGGAATCCCACCCCGAAGAACATCCTCCGAAGGACCAGTGCTGTCACAAGGCACGGTAAGCCCATGACGACTCCCCTGCGAGAGGACATCGATTGGGTCGGCTGCGTGGACTGGGAGGTGCGCGATTTCCACGGCTACGACACCCCGCGCGGCAGCACCTACAACGCCTACCTTGTGCGCGACCAACGGACGACGCTGATCGACGCCGTGAAGGCCCCGTTTGCCGAGCAGCTTTTGGCCGGCGTCGCATCGTTGTGCGACCCGTCGGCGGTCGCCTATGTCGTCTGCAATCATGCCGAGCCCGACCATTCCGGGGCGTTGCCGCGGGTGATGCAGTCGCTTCCCCGGGCGACGCTCTTGTGCGATGCCCGCTGCCGCGCGGCGTTGGCCCGGCACTACGACATTTCGGCCTGGAAGATCCAAGTGGTCGCGGGGGGCCAGACGATCGCGCTGGGCCGGCGCTCGCTCCGCTTCGTCGAGACGCCGATGGTCCATTGGCCCGAGTCGATGTTCACCTACGTGCCCGAGGAAAAGTTGCTGTTCTCGATGGACGCCTTCGGCCAGCACTACGCCAGCGCGGAGCGATTCGACGACGAAGTGCCCGCCGACGTGCTGATGGACGAGGCCAAGACCTATTACGCCAACATCCTGATGCCCTACGGCACGGCCATCGGTCCCTGCCTGGCGAAGCTGGCCGATCTGGACATTGCGATGATCGCGCCGAGCCACGGCGTCGTCTGGCGGCGGGACATGGCCCGAATCGTCGCCGCCTATCACGACTGGGTCGTCTGCCGGCCCAAGGCGAAGGTGCTGGTGCTCTACGACACGATGTGGGAGAGCACGGCGCGGATGGCCGAGGCGATCGTTGCGGGCGCCGCCCGTCCGGGCGTGGAAACGCGCCTGCTGCACCTCCGCCGCGACGGCCTGACGCGGATCGCCGCCGAGTTGCTCGATGCGGCGGCCGTGGCCATCGGCTGCCCGACGCTCAATCGCGGCATGATGCCCGCGGCGGCCGCCGCCCTGAGCTACTTCGCCGGCCTGCGGCCATCGGGCAAGGTGGCGGTGGCCTTCGGTTCCTACGGCTGGGGGCCGGGCGGCCCCGAGGCGATCCACGAAGCGATCCAGTCGCTCGGCTGGGAAATCCTCTCCGGCCCGATCAAGAGCAACTACCGTCCGACGCCCGAGGTCCTCGATCAATGTCGCCAGGCCGGCGAGCGACTGGCCGAAAGGGCGCAAGCCAAGGCGGAAGGGAGAACGATGAAGTGAGCCGGAGGGCGCTGGCCTCCGGATCAGCAGGATAAAGGATGGTCGGGGATGTCAGCGGGTGATTCGGCACTTCGGCAGCGCCTTCCGCAGCTTCTTCACGCCCTCGTCCGTGACCTTGGTGTGCTTGAGCCCCAGGTTCTGGAGTTGAGCCAATCCTTCGAGGTCTTTGAGCCCGGCGTCGCTGACCTGGGTGCCCTCGAGGTCCAGTCGCTGGAGCTGGGTCAATCCTTTGAGGTGTTGCAGCCCGGCGTCGCTCACCTTGCTCCCCATGAGCTGCAGGCTTTGGAGTTGGGTCATTCCTTCGAGCTGCGCCAGGCCGGCGTCGGTGATCTGGGGGCCGCCGATTTCGAGGCTCCGGAGCTGGGTCATTCCCTTGAGGTGCTCCAGCGCGGCATTGGTGACGTTCGGGCCGCCGAGTTCCATCCAACGAAGGCGGGGCAGCGTTCTGAGGACTTCCAGGCCCGTGCCTGTGCCGGTGACGTTGGTCCCGTGGAGGTCCAGCGATTCGAGCTGGGTGAATCCTTGGAAATGCGTCAGCCCGGCGTCGCTCAGTGGGGTGAATTGGAGGTAAACCGCTCGGAGTTGGGGCCAGGCTTCGAGAATGCCTCAACCCGGCGTCGGTGATCGCGATGGTACCGAGGCCGAACCAGCGGATATGGGTCAATCCTTTGAGTTTTTCCAGCCCGGCTTCGCTCACGTTGGTGTTGCTGAGCTCCAAGTCGGTGAGTTGGGAGAGCTTTGCAAGGCTGTCCATCCCGGCGTCGGTGACCGGGGCATGGAAGAGATAGAGCCGCTGGAGTCGGGACAATCCTTCGAGGTGTCTTAGGCCGGCGTCCGTGATCTTGGTTTCGCGGAGATCCAACTCCTGGAGCTGCGTGAGTCCTTCGACGTTCTCCATGGCGGCGCCCGTGACCGGGCAATTCTGTAGGACGAGCTTCTGGAGTTGGGCAAATCCTTTGAGGTATTTCGACAAGGCGTCGTCGAATTTCCCCTGAGCATCGACCTCCCTCACGTTGGCGAAGAAATCGGGTCCCAGCAGTTCCCGCAGCCACGCCGGCGCGGGCGGCTCTGCCTTGGTGTCGAGCGCGTCACGCTGATAGTCATACGTTACCTTCCCGCCGACTTTCAGAATGCCCTGGACCGCCTTCCTCTGTTGGTTTGTCTCGTTCATCGCCGTGGCAAGCCAACCGCACGCAATGGCCACGACCAGCGTCAGCAGCAGCGAGCTGACGCCGAATTGAAACGGCCGGCCCGACAGGCGTGCGGCGAGGAACCAGAGGAACATCACGAGCAACGCCACACCGGCCGTCGCCAGGCAGATCAGCACCGTCCAGCCCTTGTGCTGGTTGAAGGCGAACCACTGGAACCGCTCCGACAACCACAGGAAACCTTCGACGGCCAGGAGGATAGGCAGGAGGCGGCCCGGCGTAAGGCGGTACCAGCGTGCGTTTTCAGAAGCGTCGGTCATGCCCATAGTATAACCGAATCCGCGTCCAGGAGGCAATGCGGTCCTGCTGGCCGGCGTCATCGGCCATTGGCGGCCGAGGACCATGCGTTGCGAGGCGGTCAACACGAGGATGCCGCCGCGGCCGGGGGAATTTCCGAACGATTCGCCCACGCCAGCAACGGCCATGCCGTGGCCGCTGCCTTAGCGAACGTGCCTCCTTCTTTCGCTCGTCGCCATTGCGTGTTACAATGTATTCCTCGGGCGGGGAACCTCAGGACCGGCGAAGGGCAGCCATGGCGGATGCTTCGACCGCAGGGAACCGTGGACCCGGTAGTGATCCCGGCTCGGTTTCCTCGACACTCCTGGAGCGGCTCAAGGCCCGGCGGCCCGAGGCCTGGGAACGCTTGGTGGATCTCTACGGCCCTGTCGTCTATCGCTGGTGCCGGTGGTCGGGCGTGTGGGCGGGGGATGTGCCCGACGTGGTCCAGGAGGTGTTCGCTGCGGTCGCAACCCATATCGCGGATTTCCACCGCCAGCGGCCCGGCGACACCTTTACCGGCTGGCTGCGAACCATCACGCGGAACAAGGTCAACGATCATTTCCGCAAGCGGCTGGGGCATTTGCAGGCCCAGGGTGGCACCGATGCCCAAGAGGCGATGCTGAGGATTCGCCATCCGCAAGCGCCTTGCACGGATAATCCGCCCGGGGCCGACGCCGCGATCTTGCCCCATGCCTTGGAACTGGTCCGTGCCGAGTTCGAGAACCGTACTTGGGAGGCGTTTTGGCGGGCAGTGATCGAAGGCCAATCGCCCACCGACATCGCCGAGGACTTGGGCATGAGCGTCCAGGCGGTCTACAAGGCGAAATCGCGTGTGCTCCGCCGGCTGCGGGGGGAGTTGGGGGAATTGTTGTAGGTCCCGCCTGCCGGGCGCCGTCGTGTTTAGACCCAGGCCCTAAAGACTCGGCACCCAAGGACTTGCGTGCCCTCCCGCAAAGACGTGTCAGACTCGCCCGTTAGTACCTATGGGAGGGCTCAACGACCGCCCTCCCAAGGACGCGTCTCACCCGTCTCCGCTACCCGTTACCGCGGGAACTGCTCCATGTCTGTGCCGGCTTGTCCCAGCCGCGAAAGACTTTTCGACTACGCCGTTGGAAGGCTCTCCGACGACGCTTCGGAAGTCCTGGCCTCGCATCTTGACGCCTGTTCGACCTGCCAGACGATGCTGGCGGCGCTCGACGACGCCAGCGATTCGCTGGTTGCCCGGCTCCGCTGTCCGGTTCCCGACGACCCGCTGCTGGTCGAACCCGAGTGCGGCGTCGCCTTGGCCCGGGCCAAAGCGGTGGCCGGCAGGCCGGCCGGAACGAGCGGCGGGGCGGCCCAACGCCGCCAAGGCCCGTTCCCCGTCCCCGGTCAGCTCGGCGAATACCAACTCCTGGAGGAACTCGGTTGCGGGGGCATGGGCACGGTCTACAAGGCATTGCACACCAAGCTGGACCGCGTGGTCGCCCTGAAGGTTCTGGTCAAGGGCCGCGTCGAGGACCCACGGGCTATCACGCGCTTCGAGCGCGAGATGAAGGCCATCGGCCGGCTCGACCACCCGCAGATCGTCCGCGCCCACGACGCCCGCGAAATCGACGGCCACCCGGTGCTGATTATGGAGTTCGTCGAGGGGCTGGATTTGGCTCGGCTGGTGCGGCGTGCGGGCCGTTTGCGCGTGTCGGACGCCTGCGAACTGGCCCGGCAGGTCGCCGTGGGCCTTCAGTACGTCCACGAGCACGGCCTGGTCCATCGCGACATCAAGCCGTCGAACCTGATGCTCACGCCGCGAGGCGAGATCAAAATCCTCGATCTGGGGCTCGCCCGCTTCCACCGCGACCGAGCGGGCAGCGACGAAATGACCGGGACCGGCCAGACCATGGGCACCGCCGACTACATGGCCCCCGAGCAAACGTCCGACAGCCACAGTGCGGACATCCGGGCGGACATCTACAGCCTCGGTTGCACGCTCTTCAAGCTGCTTTCCGGCCATGCGCCGTTCGAGGGCCCGGGTTACCGGGGGTCGTTCGAAAAGATGACGGCCCACGTGCAGACGCCCGCTCCGTCGATCCGGGAATTGGCCGCCGACGTGCCCGAGGAACTGGCTACGCTGCTGGGGCGGATGTTGGCCAAGGACCCGGCGCAGCGGCCCGCCACGCCGGCTGACGTCGCTGCGAAACTGGAAGTGTTCTGTTCGGGGCATGATCTGCCGGCGCTCGTCAACAGCAACAGCAGGCTGGAAGCGTGCCCCGCAAAAGGCAGGACAGATCTTCAACCCGCCTCCGCCGCCTTGCCCCCAGGTCGGCGCAAGCTCATGCCGCTGCTGCTCGGCCTGCTCGGTCTAGGCGTCGTGCTCGGCCTTGCATGGCTCGTCTTCCTGCACATCCCGCACAAGGGCAGGAACACGACCGGCGAAGTGCCCGAGGGAAGCAACGTGAGGTTCACCGGGGACGGCCGGATGGACGTGAAGCTGCCCGAGGAAGCTGCCAAGAATAAGCAGAGGCCCGCCGCCGCCGTGCAGCCCGACGAAAAAGCGATCCAGGGAACCTGGAAAATCGTTAGTTCGTCGCTCAAACTGTCTCGGTTCCCGCTTGACGAGGATGGGCGTGAGGTCCGCGCGGCCGCCGATGCCGTCCATCGAACGACCCGGGTCATCATCACCCCCGACACGCTCAAGATCCTGGGCGATCACGTGGTCGGCGAGGCCTTCCAGTACAAGCTGAACTCGGCTGCCAGGCCGCGGATGATCGATCTGCTCTCCGGCGGGCGCGCCGCCCTGGGCATCTACGAGTTCCAGGGAAACCGCCTGAAGATCTGCACGGACGAAGCCCCGCAGCGGCCCAAGGAGTTCTGGGCCGATCTCGGATCGAAAAAGGACCTCTTGGTCCTGGAGCGGGTCGGCGATGCGGCGGTCGAGCCGGATGAAAAGGCAATCCAGGGGACGTGGGAAGTCCTCGATTGCTTGACGGGAGAAACGACCGCAATGGGCTATTCGCCTCTCATGGCCGTCTGTGCGATGTTCCCGAAAGGCCAGATCTTGACGATCACGCGGCACACGCTGGGGCTCGAGGATGAAGAGCATCCCGACAGTTCGGCCACGTCGCGTCCCGAGGTGGGCGGCATGAGCGGCGGCTTCGGCGGTGGGGCTGGCGGCTTCGGCGGCGGGGCTGGCGGCTTCGGCGGCGGGGCTGGCGGATTCGGCGGCATGACTGGCAGCTTCGGCGGCATGAGCGGCATGGGACCCATGAACCCGTGGATCAGGGGCGCCATGAGTTCCGGCAAACTGTGGGGATATGCCCTCAATCCGGCAACCAGCCCGAAATCCATCGACCTGGTTTCAACGTCTGGATTGGCCCTGCTGGGAATCTACAACGTCTCCGGCGACCGATTGAAGATTTGCGTCGGCCCCAAGCGCCCGAAGAAGCTTGCGGTCGGCCCGGAGGACAAATCCGCCCTGGTCGTGCTGCGTCGCGTCGCCGGCGGCGGGCGACCGGGAAACGCCCGTTCATCGTCACGCATGGATGATCTTGCTTCGGGCTCGGGGAAAACCAAACCACTCCGGCCGTTGGTGGTTGATGTGGATCGCGACGGGACGGTCATGATCGCCGGGATGCCCATTGAAGGTGACCGCCTGCAAGCGCTCGTCGGCGTGCTGCTGGGCGACAATCCCCGCCGCCAGGTCCGGTTGCGGTGCGATGCGGACCTGCCTTTCTCCCGCGCAGCCGATCTGTTGGAAGTGTTGAAGACGGCGGGGATGCCGCGGAGTTCGCTGCTGCTGGCGACGGCGCCGACGCCCGCGGCCCGCCTCGATTTCCGCATCGCGGCCATGCCCGGCAAGGACGGCGAAAAACCTTCCCTCACCGAAGCCCAGATCAAGCGTTACCTGAAGGACCTTCAGGCCCACGGGCCGACTTACCCACGGGCCGCGCGGGAGCAGGCCCAGCGCATCACCCGGCAAAATGCCCTGGCGGACCTGATCGCGTCGCTCGACGGGATCGAGAAGGCGAGCGTCCGCATCGACGCGCCGCCGGACAGCGGCGGCAAAAAACCTCCGACCGTGAACGTCTCGGTCACGGCGGAAACGCCGCAGGCCGGGCCGTTGGGCGAGGACGTTCTGCAAACCGTCCGAGACCTGGTGGCGGCGGTCGTTCCCGGCGTCGAGGCCGACGAGGTGAAGGTCGTCGAGGTGGGCGCCAAGCCCGCGGCCGATGCAAAGGCCGACGACTCGAAGCCCGCGGCGGCCAAACCTGCGGCCGAGGAGCCTTATGCCTGGTTCGAGTTGGACGCCGAGGCCCCGTCGTCGCTGGTCACGGCGGCGCACGAGGGCCGGAAATACGTGCTGCTGTCGGTGCGGCCGGACCGCGTGATGGCCGCCGCCGACGCGGGCCCGCGCCGATGGCGGATCAAGGATGCCTCGGTCGGCAAGACCGCCCTGGGCCGGCAAGCGGTGCGGGTCACGCTGGACGACGCCGGCGCACGGCGCATGGCGGCCCTGGGCCAGTCCCATCGCGGCGCGCTGCTGGCAGTCCTCATCGACGGCCGCGTCGTCTGCTTGTCCAAAATTCAAGCGAAGATGACCGCGCAGATCGAGATCGACGGCAACTTCGACGCTCGCCAGGCGCAGCGCCTGTTGCGCGGGTTATTGGGACCGCCGGCCGGTGACGGCGACGATACGGATTCTCCGCCGGAGGAGGAAGAGGAACAGCCTCCCCCGGCGACGGGCCGCGGTTACTTTTGATTGCTTTGACGTGCCGTGATAAAATAGAGGCTGAATATGTGCCACAGGATTAGTTTGCCGACACGAATGGGCGCCATGATTCTGCTGGCGCTGGTTTCAAGCCGCGCCAGCGCCCAGACCGCCACATTCACGAACTTGGTAACGCTTACCGTTGGCAACACCGGCTGGTGCGCAGATCCCGTTGGCGATCTGACGGTCAGCGGCTCGACCCTGTATGGGATGACCGAAAGCGGCGGTACCGGCGCCATCGGAAACGTTTTTTCGGTCAACACGGACGGTTCCGGCTTGACGAACCTGTTCTCGTTTGACATGACGAACCCGACCGACGGCTGTGAACCCTGGGGCAGTTTGACGCTCAGCGGCACAACCCTTTTCGGAATGACCGAGGAAGGCGGCGCCAACAACTATGGCAACATTTTCAAGATCGGCACCAGCGGCACCGGCATCCAGAACCTGCTCTCGTTCAGCGGCACCAGCGGCACAGCTCTCGGCGAATTACCCGAATATAACAATTTGACGCTCGGCGGCACAACCCTGTATGGAATGACACCGTTGGGTGGCGCCAGCGGCGCGGGCACCATTTTCAGCATCGGCACGAATGGCAACGGCTTCAAGACCCTGCTCTCGTTCAGTGGCACCAACGGCGACGCTCCCTATGGCAGTTTGACGCTCAGCGGCACGACCCTGTATGGGATGACCGCGTTTGGCGGCGCCTACGGCTATGGCAACATTTTCGAGATCAACACGGATGGCAGCGGCTTCAAGACCCTGCTCTCGTTCAGCGGCAGCACCGGCACAACTCTCGGCGCCTATCCCTCTGGCAGTTTGACGCTCAGCGGCTCGACCCTCTACGGGATGACCCAAACCGGCGGCACCAACGGCGGCTATGGCAATATTTTCAGCGTCGGCACGAACGGCGACGGCTTCAAGAACCTGCTCTCGTTCAGCGGCACTACCGGCACAGCTCTCGGTGCCTATCCCTATGGCAGTTTGACGCTCAGCGGCACAACCCTGTATGGGATGACCACGTTTGGCGGCGCCAACGGCTATGGCAACGTTTTCAGCATCGGCATCACCGGCACCGGCTTCCAAAACCTGGTTCTCGTTTAACGGCGCCAACGGCGCAGTTCCCTTCGGCAGTTTGACGCTCGCCGGCTCGACCATGTATGGGATGACCTCGGGCGCCAACGCCAACGTCAACGCGGGCACCATTTTCGAATTGACACTGCCCCCGGCCAACGTCACGTGGGGCCAGACAGGCGGCGGAAGTTGGAACAACATCGGCAATTGGGCCGGAAACATCGTTCCGGGCACCAACGCGAAGGACACGGCCAAGCTCGGCACCGCCATCGGCAGCAGCATGGCGACCGTCACCCTGGACGGAAGCTGGACGATCGCCAGCCTGGGCTTCAACACCACCGGCGGCGGCAGCTACGTCATCAGCCGCTCCGCCGGCGACAGCACCAGCGCCCTGACGCTGACCGGCACCGGCGCGAGTTTCTCGCTGACCGACAGCGGCGGCAACCAAACGATTGCCGCGCCGGTCGTGCTCGGGAGCAACCTCAGCGTCAGTGCCGCCACCGGCAGCAGCTTGACCCTTTCCGCGGCCGTCAGCGAGACCAGCGCGGGCAAGACCGTGACCCTCGCGGGCGGCGGTAAGTTGATCCTCTCCGGCAGCAACACGTATAGCGGACTGACGACGATTAGCACCGGCACCCTGCAAGTGGGAAGCGGCGGCACGACGGGATCGATCGACCCCACCAGCGGCGTCACCGACAACGGCGTCCTGGCCTTCAGCCGTTCCGGTAGTGTAACCTTCAGCAAGATCATCAGCGGCGGCGGCAACGTGACCATGCTCGGCCCCGGCACGCTTGTCCTCAGCGCCTCCGACACCTACACCGGCGGCACGACGGTCGGCGGCGGCACCCTGCAGCTCGGCAACGCCGCCGCGATCGGATCGACCAGCGGCGCCGCGACCATCTCCAGCGGCGTCCTCGACCTGCATGGTTACAGCCTTGGCGTGGGCGCACTCTCCGGCACGGGGACCATCAATAACCTTTCCGGATCCGGCACGTATACGCTGACCGTCGGCAACGGCAACGCCAGCAGCACGTTCTCGGGCGGCATCAAGAACACGACCGGCGCCATCGCATTGTCGAAGACGGGTACGGGGACGCTGATTCTGGCCGGCGCGAACACCTACACCGGCGGCACGAAAGTCAGCGGCGGCACGCTCGATTTCTCGACGCCGGCCGCCACGCCCAGCGAGGGCATTGTGACGGTGACTGGCGGCGGCCGGGTGGTGCTGGGCGCCCTGTTGACGGCCTCAGCGCCTTCCGTCAGCAGCGACAGCGACCTGGCTGCCGCGGACACCGCAGCGACGACCTCCCCGGCGACCGCGGGCGGCGCCGTGGCCACTGGCGGCGGCGGGCCTTCGCCCGGTGGCACGGACTCGATGGCCGAGGGCGCTGCGACGGCCGCCGTGCCCGAACCTTCAACCTTCGCCCTGCTGGGTGTCGCCGCCATCGGACTGCTCGGCTACGCTTCGCGACGGAAGCGAACGTAGTACCTCGCCCAAAGGGGTCTTTTCCTGTCGAAGAATCCCAACTGGAAGCCCTCGAAGAAGGGCATCGAGCGGATCGACGGGATCATGGCCCTGATCGTGGCCTTGGATCGCGCCAGCGCCGCGTCCCCACCCGAAAGAAGCGTCTACGAGACCCGCTGTTGGCTGACCGTGTACATCCTTTCCTGCCGTCCCCCTTGACAGGCGGTGTGAAAAGGACAGACTGATGGCGGCGGACGGATCGCAGTTGGCTGCGTCGGGGAAGTATGCGATAGAAACACGTTCAGCAGGAGGTCAGGCGTATGAAGGACATGATGGTGAACCTCGGATGGGCCGCTGTCTTCATGGCCGTGTCGGCCGCGGTCGGGGTGGTCCTGATAATGGCCGCAGCACTGGTGATCCCAAAACTCCTGGATCGGCTGACCCCGGCCATCGACGAGGAGAAAGAGATCGCCAGGGGGAACAGGGCCGTGGCCGAGTACTTCGGCCGACTCGCCGCTGCCGCCATCATCGGCATCAGCATCATCATTGCCGCTGCCATCATCGGCGGGATTCTGTTTGCGGTTCTCTGACGGCGAGGCTGTGCGGCGCTCCGACAAAAGGACGGACCCATGAAATGGCGCGTAATATCCGCCGTGGCTGTATTGCTTCTGGGAGTCATGCCGTCCTCGGCTCCCGGCCGCGGAGGAGGCGGCTGCCTTGAAAAGGGGTCCTCCGTCCTGACGCCGTCCGGCCCTGTTGCCGTGGAGAATCTGAAACCTGGCGATGCCGTGCTCTCCTTCTCGGACAGACGTGTCCTCACCGCCAAGGTCCAGGCCGTAATCGTGGTCGACGCCGACGCGTATTGCGAACTCACCGTCGGCGGTCATGTCTTGCGGCTCACCGGGGAACATCCGGTCGCGACGGCTCCGGGAGTCTTTCGGACCGCCTCCTCCCTGCAGGCCGGGCGACCACGTCCTGATCGGGGACCAGGATGCCGTTGCTGGACGGCGTCGTCGAGTCGGTGAAGCGGATTGCCGCCAAGGGACCTGCCTACAACCTGCTGGTGTCTCCGGGCGGGACGTATCTGGCCAACGGCATCGTGGTCCACAACAAGGGATGCTTCTTGCCCGAGACGCTCATCCGGAAGGACGGACGGCTCGGAAGTCCCCATATCGAGCGTGCGCCCCGAGGACCGTCTGCTGGCGTTTACGATCGGGGGTGAGGCGGTGAGCGCCAGGGTCAGGAGCGTGGTGACTCACGAGGTGGACCAATACAAGGTCGTGACGACACGGAACATCACGGTTCACGTCACGGCGGAGCACCCCTTCTACGTCGGCAACGGCACGTTCAAGACCTTGGAAGCGCTGAAGGTCGGCGATTCGCATCTTCGCCTTTGACGGACGGGGACTCAGCGCCGAGCCGATCGAGAGCATCGCCGTGGTCCACAAGAAGGTCCTCGTCTACAACCTGCAGACCGATGCGCCCAATACGTTCCTGGCCAACGGTTTCCTGGTTCACAATAAGGGTGGCGGCGGCGGGGGCGGAGGTTACGGCGGCGGCGGATTCCACGGCGGCGGATTCCACGGCGGATCGGGATCTTCCGGCGATTCAGGCTGGCTTGGCTTTTTGGTGCCGTTGGGCATATTCGTAATCATCGTGGCCATCACCAAGCTTGCCGAAAGTAAGCTGGGCGCGGACGAGAATCTCGACTTCGTCTACAGCCCTGCGCAGGTTGCGAAGAAGAGCGGCAAGACGCTCAAACTCCTTGAATTCCTCGCACGGCAGGATCCGACGATGGCCCCGGAAGCCTTGCGGAAACAGGCGGAGACGACGTTCCTGAAGCTCCAGCAGTGCTGGGCGGCGCAGCTACGAGCCGATGCGGCCGCTGCTGATGCCCGACCTCTTCCAGGACCACTCGCTCCAGATCGCGGAGATGGTCCGCCAGCACGAGATCAACGTCATCGGCGATCTGCGCGTTGACCGCATCGACCTGGTGAACGTCCGTTACACGTTCAAGGAGGAACAGCGGGAATTCACGGCGCTTGATCACTGCCACGGCCTGCGACTACTACGTTGACGACCGCACCCGCCGGCGGCTCAGGGGCGACACGGCCCCTGCGCAGTTCCAGGAGTTCTGGACGTTTCAATTTCACAACAAGGCGTGGCTGCTGCGCGAGATCGAACAGACGCGGGAATCGGACGCCCTGAAGACGGAGAACTTCTTCGAGCAGTTCACGGACACGGGCGTGGAACAGATCTACGGCAAGGAGGCCGCCAAGGAGGGTCAGGCGGGCCCTTGGCTTGAGAAAGGGGTGCAGACCAAGGAAACCCGCATCGAGCGGATGCTCAACTTCCTCGTCGCAGACCGACACGCTTTGGGACCGTCAGACGATGCTGGAAACCACCCGCCGGGTATTCCTGGAGATGATGGCCGCCCGGGAATCGGGCAACCCCGCCGACGTGCCCGACGGCGATCTCTTTCCCGAACTGGCCGCCCATCTCAAAGAAGAGATTGCTCGGAACACGGCGCAGGGCATCGCGGTGGAATTCCGGAATCTCTGCGTCCGGAAAGTGGAGTTGATCCTGGTTCGGAACTTCACCGACAACACGCAGGACGAGTTCGTCGCCCGCGTGCGGGCCCATGCCCAGAAGATCCTGCGCCGCAACGGCCAGGTCAGCCGGCAGGATGAGGATGTTGTGCCCTTCGAACAGTACCTCACGTTGGGCCGCCTGGACAACCGCTGGAAACTCAAGGAGATCCTCTCCGCCGAGGCCGGGCAGGCGGCGGTGAAGGAGGAGAATCTCGACCAGGATTCCAGCCCCGAACAGGTACAGTGGTACTATCAGCACGGGAGGGCGGTCTGAGCATGCAGGGCTCACATCACGTCCGGTCATTCGGCCACATTGGAAGGCACCGGGGCTTCAAGGTTGATCAGGTCATACTCGGGACTCCCATGCTTGGCAGTCTACATTTGTGGGGGTATATTATCGCGCATCAGCCCCCTGACAAGACCTGCAATGCCGAAGACCTGCCCGTTCTGTGCCCCGGCCTCCACCCGCATCCGCCTGGAAAACGATGCCGCGATCGTCATCCCCGACGCATTTCCCGTCATGGAGGGCCACAAACGCCGCCGACATAGCGAGGCTTGATCCCAGCGGGCCCCAGACGACAGCGAGAATTTGGACTGCCAATGCTCTGTTTGGGAAGCGCTATTTCCGAAGTTCCTTTGGGCAATAAAGCGCGCAGTGCTCTTGAGCTGCTGGGAGTGTCAACGGTGGGCGGCTTTGTCCCGTTTGATTTGCAGCAGGTTTTCCGGGCCAGGACGCCGCCACGGTGGCCCGGTTTCGCCTTTCGGCCATTGTCTGCTCGTGAGAAAGCGTCTTCGTGCCGAAGAATGGACCAGTCCCCGGCCAGCCTGTGAACGGTTACACGAACGACTGTCTGATGATACGCACGACGATGCTATCGTGTCACGACGTTGGCGTAGCCGGCCCGTGGACGTGGCGCAAGTAGGCGCTGGCGATCTCGAATCGCCGCAAGATTCCAATCACCTTTCGCGATTGCAAGTCGTCGACCACCGGCAAGGCCATCAGGTCGTTCTCCACGAAAAGCTCCAATGCCCGGTCCAGGGTGTCGTCGGGAGTGAGCGGTTGAATGTCGCTCCGCATCAGGTCCGCGGCCAAGACCAAGGGCTTCAAACTTGGCGCCTGCGACGCGAGGTGGACTTCCTCCAGGTTGACGACGCCCAGGAGCCGGCTGTCCCCATCGACTACGGGCAATACGGGAAACTGACCGTCGCTCAGGCGATCGATCACAAGGGTCAACGGATCGTCGGAGCGCAAGGTCACCACGGTCTGCCCGGGGGAAAGAAACTTGCTGACAAGGACCTCGGCCAGGACCTGGCGGACATAGCTGCCTTGGTGGGCCGGCGAATAGGCGCGGCCTTCCACCTGGGAGGCATAGATGGATTGCTTGTCGGAAAGAATAAAAGACAAGGTGCAGACCCACAGGGAGGGCAGCAGCAGGGTATATCCACCGGTCAGTTCGCTGACGATGATCAGCGTGGAAAAGGGGGTCTTGGCCGCCGCGGCGAAGAAGCCCGCCATTCCCACGATCACGAAACTCGCCGGGTGCACCACGAGGTGCGGCCAAAAATGATGAAACATGATCCCCAGGGCGCCGCTACCGCAGCCGCCGATCACCATCGAGGGGCCGAAGACGCCGCCCGAGCCCCCGCTGCCGATGGTCAGGCTGGTGGTGAGGATCTTTCCCAAGGCGATCATCAGCAGAATGGAAGCGGCGACCTTCGTGTCCTGCATGACCGCGTCCTGGATCGCCGAGTAGCCGAAGGCCATGACCGCCAAGACCTGTTGTGGCCCGCCGCCAGCGCCGGGTTTGGCCGGGGCCGGCACGAAGCAACTCGCCACGCCGTACAAGCAGACGGCCACCAGGCCGGTCAACAGTGCACCGACGGCCGGGCGAAAGTGACGCGGCACGGGGAGCCGATCGAACAGCTGTTTGCAGCCGTAGAAGGTCCGCGTGTAGACCATCGCCAGGAAGGCCATGAAGAGGGCCAGCACCAGGTACGGTCCCAGTTGCCACGGGTTAGTGAATTTGAGGTCGGGTATTTTGAACAGCGGCTCCCAACCGCTATAGACCCCGAAGATGCAATAGGAGATGACGCTGGCGATTCCCGTGGGGATAATGACTTCGGGCTCGAACTCTGGGGAGCGGTAGAGGACTTCGGCGGCAAAAATCGTCCCGGCCAGCGGTGCGCGGAAGATGGCGCCGATTCCGGAGCCCATGCCAGCGGCCATCAGGACGCGTCGCTCGGCGGGCCGCAGCCGCAACAGATTGCCCAGCACGGACCCGAAGCCTGCGCCGATCTGGGCGATGGGCCCCTCGCGACCGCCCGATCCACCTGTTCCGAGCGTCAACGCGCTGGCGATTATCTTGACCAAGGGGACCCTGGGCCGAATCTGGCCTTGATGATAATGGTACGCCGCGATTACAGAGTCGGTGCCGTGTCCCTCCGCTTCGGGGGCCAGAGTGAATACCAGAATGCCGCTCAGCAATCCGCCCACCGTGGGGACCAGCAACAAGAGCCATAAGCGCAGCGGAGTATTCGGCGTGGGCAGCCAGGCCATCGCCGGTTCGCCGGCGGGCCGCGGCTCAGGATAGTAGCCTGCGACCGTGCCGAGCGCATAATGCTCTACCGCTCGGGTTGCCACGTAAAAGACAATCGCGCCCAGACCTGCCACGATGCCCACCAGGCCCGCCAACGCCAATAACCGAACTTGATTGCGGATGCGGTTGCTGCGAAACGCCGCGATCTCCGGGAACCAACCAGGCAAACGCCATAACGACAGCAAACGTGCCAAAACCGATTTCATGGCTTGCGACTCTTAGGGACCAACGAAGTTGCCGTGGCTGGCGGCAAATCGCGCAATCTTGACAGTGCGGTGTACGCCGCCGCCGGAGCGGCGACTTCCGGCTCGGATTGTTCCAAGACGGCCAAACCCTCAGCCGCCAGCCAACGAACGTCGCCATCGCGATCGTCCAAGGCATTAACCAGAGCGGAAGCGGCAATCGGATCGGCGATGCCGCCGAGCGCTTTGGCCGCCTCCCATCGGACGTGTAGTTTGCGATGCGACAACAGTTGGATGAGCGATGGCACGGCAGGTTTTCCCAGGGCCACGAGTGCATCCCGTGCTTTTCTCCGTGCCACGGGGCTGGGACTTGCCAGTGCCGCAATTAGCTCAGGGATAGTCGCTGGTGTTTTCTTCGAGGTCGCCCCAGTGCGAGATTTGGATGCAGGCGTCATGGCTACTCCGTTCGTTCTGCAAACAAGCCAGTCGGGGTACGAGGAATATGTGTCCCCAAAAGTCCACTGCAACGAATGCCGTACTTTATCCTGTCTACTTATCTTTACAGCGTCTTCCGACAGGGTAAGTACCGTAATCTTAACGCGTTCTGCCCATTAGGGACACCCAGGTTCTGCCGTCTGCCGTGCAACTCCCTGACGGCGAACGAATACAGAGTTACTGGTATGGGCAGGCCTTTCTCAAAGAGAAAAGGCGGACAACTGGCCTCGGTACGCCGCTTGGCCAGGCGACACAACCGTATAACAACCCACGGCTTACGACGTTGTCCCTTGCAACCCCTGTTTATCCCGTTAGAATAGGGGGGAATCAATTTGTCGGGTGACGAGATGAAGAGCAACTCGCTTGCGTGGGGGCTCGTTGAAGAGTAAGCCGACGTGGTTGAATACCACTGGGTATTCGGTCACATCGGCTTTTTTGTTTTCGGCGGTGCGACACCTTTACAGCCAGCAGAGGGAATCCGATGGAAAAGCTCGATCCGAGCGTGGCCGTTCCGATAACCTTGCTGGAGAGAGACAATGCCTGATCGCCCAGCCGTATTGCCGATAACGCCGAAGCGCATTGGGGTCGCTGCCGACCACGGAGGTTTTGCGTTAAAGGAATACCTGGTCGGGATGTTGCGCGGGGCTGGCTACGAAGTGCTCGACTTTGGCGATGGCGAGCCGAGGCCAGACGATGATTATCCGGATTTTGTCGTGCCTTTGGCCCATGCAGTCGCTCGCGGGGAGGTGGATCGCGGCGTGGCCATCTGTGGAAGTGGTGTCGGGGCGTCGGTCGTCGCGAACAAAGTGGCGGGGGTTCGGGCCTGCCTGATTCATGAAACTTTTTCAGCGCACCAAGGGGTCGAAGACGACAACCTGAACGTGATGTGCCTGGGCGGCCGCGTAGTCGGCGATGCGCTCGCCTGGGAACTGGTTAAGACATTCTTGGACGCCCGATTCAACGGCGCCGAGCGTCATCGGCGCCGTTTGGCCAAAGTCGCGGAACTCGAACATCGGTAGGCACTTTGATGAAAGAAAATCCCTTGAAACAATTGGCAGCGATCGGCCAATCCATCTGGCTGGACTACATCCGGCGATCCGAAGGCCCGCTTGGAGCAAGGTGTCGAGCGGGCCGGCTGGGTTTTGGCACGATTGTCGGAACTCGGCATCGACATCGACAAGGTGACGCAGCAGCTTGAGGACGAAGGCGTCGAGAAATTCAGCAAGCCCTTCGACAAGCTGATGGAAACCTTGGCCACAACGTCGCCACGGCAAAAGATGGAAGTGTCATGAAAGTGAACGCCTTAACAACGACACATCCGAAACCAGAATGAACCGCTCAACAGAGATCACGACGTTGTTTCTGGATGTCGGTGGCGTCTTGCTTACCAACGGGTGGGGCCATCAATCCCGGGCATTAGCGGCGAAGACGTTCGCTCTGAATCTGGAGGAGATGGAAGACCGGCATCACCTCACCTTTGACACCTACGAAGTGGGCAAACTCACGCTGGAGGAATACCTGACTCGGACGGTGTTCTACGAGGAGCGGCCGTTCACGCGGGAGCAGTTCCGGGAATTCATGTTCGCGCAGTCGCAGCCTCATCCTGAGATGATCGCGCTGGTCCGCAATCTCAAGGCGCGGCACGAACTCAGGATCGCCGTGGTCAACAACGAAGCGCGCGAACTGAATTCGCACCGGATCCGAACCTTCAAGCTGGATGAGTTCGTAGATTTCTTCATTTCCTCCTGCTTTGTCCGATTCCGAAAACCCGACGCCGACATCTTTCGGCTCGCGCTGGACGTCGCCCAGGCACCAGCCGGACAGGTCGTCTATATCGAGGACCAGCCGATGTTCGTCCAGGTCGCGGAAGGTCTGGGGATTCGCGGCATCCGTCACACGGATTACCAGTCCACGCGCGCACAACTGGCCTCGTTCGGCCTGCAAGCATGACGAGAGCGGTCGTTATGAAACCTACTAACCCACGCATCTTGACGATCAACGGCGGCTCGTCGAGCATCAAGTTTGCGCTGTTCGAGGCCGGTGAGTCGCTCCCAAGGATTCTGGAGGGCGGGATCGAGCGGATCGGACTGCCGGACGCCACCTTCCGGGTGAAAGGCTTGAACCAGGCGGACGACTGTTCGCGCCTAGGGACGGCGCCGGATCCCGCGGCAGCGGTGGGCGCGCGGTTTTGCCACCGGGTCGGGAAATGGATCGGCGCATTCACGGCGGCGTTGGGCGGACTGGACACGTTGGTGTTCGCCGGCGGCATCGGAGAGAACGCGCCCACGGTCCGCGCCCGGATTTGCGATGGGCTGGGACTGCTTGGAATCGAACTCGAAGAAAAGCGAAACGCGGCCAGTGAGGGCGTGATTTCCGCGACCGCCAGCCGGGTAAGCGTCCGCGTCATTCATACGGACGAGGAATGGATGATCGCCCGCACGGTCTGCCTTGTCTTGGGTCTTACAATTGAAAAGGAACATGATCATGAAAACAAAAAAGGCGTCTGAAAGGAGCAGTGTCATGAAGGTGACAAACGGGATTGAGGAGAACATCGCCGTAGAAACGGAGGAGATGAACACAACGGACAAACCGTTGTCACCCGATCTGCTGCGAAAGATGAATGCCTATTGGCGCGCCGCCAACTACCTCTCGGTTGGCCAGATTTATCTTTACGACAATCCGCTGCTGAAGGAGCCGCTGAAACTGTCGCACGTGAAGCCGCTGGTGGTCGGGCATTGGGGCACTACGCCGGGCCAGAACTTCATCTATGTGCATTTGAACCGGGTCATCAAGAAGTATGACCTGGACATGTTCTACATCGCCGGTCCCGGTCACGGCGGCCCGGCAATTGTGGGCAACGTTTACCTCGAAGGCACCTGGAGTGAAGTTTATCCGAACGTCACGCAGGACGAAGCCGGGCTGAAAAAACTGTTCAAGCAGTTCTCGTTCCCCGGCGGGATTTCCAGCCATGTTGCGCCGACGACGCCGGGATCGATTCACGAAGGCGGCGAGCTGGGGTACTCGCTCAGCCATGCCTTCGGGGCCGCGCTGGACAATCCCGATCTGATCGTCGCCTGCGTCGTCGGCGACGGTGAAGCGGAAACGGGCCCCTTGGCGACCGCATGGCAGTCCAACAAGTTTCTCAACCCGATGACCGACGGAGCCGTGTTGCCGATCCTGCACCTCAATGGCTACAAGATCAGCAACCCGACCGTCCTGGCCCGCATCGAGCATGAGGAATTGGAGCAATTCTTGCGAGGCTGCGGGTGGACGCCTTACTTCGTGGAAGGTGATGAGCCGGAAGAGATGCATCAGCTCATGGCCGCCACCCTGGACAAGGCCATCGAGGGCATTCGGCAAATCCAAAGCAATGCACGGAACAAGAACGACACCGCTCGGCCGCGCTGGCCAATGATCGTCCTGAGGTCACCCAAGGGCTGGACGGGACCGAAAGTCGTCGATGGTCTGCAGGTTGAAGGCACGTTCCGAGCGCACCAGGTGCCGCTCCTGGTGGATTCCGAGCATCCCGATCATGTCAAGCAGCTTGAAAGCTGGATGAAAAGCTACAAGGCCGAGGAGCTGTTCGATGACAATGGCCGACTCATGCCGGAATTGGCCGAGCTGGCGCCGAAGGGCGACCGGCGGATGGGCGCCAATCCGCACGCCAACGGCGGCATTCTGCTGCGCGACCTGCGAATGCCGGACTTCCACGTCCACGCGGTGAATGTGCCTTCGCCCGGCGCCGTTGACGGCCAAGATACGCTCGTGCTGGGTAAGTTCCTGCGCGACGTGGCCAAGCTGAATCAGGATCAGCGCAATTTCCGCATCTTCGGTCCCGATGAGACGCTCTCGAATCTCCTGGGCGCGGTCTTTGAAGTCACCAACCGCCAGTGGGACGCCCGGGAAGTAAAAAATGATGAATTCCTCGCGCCCGCCGGACGCGTGCTGGACTCGATGCTCAGCGAGCACCAGTGCGAGGGTTGGTTGGAAGGATATCTGCTGACTGGGCGGCACGGGCTGTTCAACAGCTATGAGGCGTTCATTCGCATCGTCGATTCGATGTTCAGCCAGCACGCCAAGTGGCTGAAGGTCACGTTGGAACTGCCCTGGCGGCGGAAGATCGCGTCGCTGAACTATCTGCTCGCCTCCCACGTCTGGCAGCAGGATCACAACGGCTTCACGCACCAGGATCCCGGCTTCCTCGACCACGTCATCAACAAGAAGGCCGATATCGTGCGCGTTTACCTGCCACCCGACGCCAACTGCCTGTTGTCGGTCTTTGATCACTGCCTGCGCAGCCGGCATTACGTCAACGTGGTGGTTGCGGGAAAACACGCACTGCCGCAATGGCTGACCATGGACGCGGCGGTCGTGCATTGCACGGAAGGAATCGGCATCTGGCAATGGGCCAGCAACGACCAGGGCGCCGAGCCGGACGTGGTGATGGCCTGCTGCGGCGACACGCCCACGCTGGAGATTCTGGCCGCCGTTTCCATCCTTCGCAAGCATCTGCCCGATCTGAAAATCCGGGTGGTCAATGTCGTCGATCTGATGAAGCTGCAGTCTGCGAGCGAGCACCCGCACGGGCTGAGCGAAACGGATTACGATTCGCTTTTCACCAAGGACAAGCACATCATCTTCGGCTTTCATGGCTACCCCTGGCTGATCCACCGGCTGACCTACCGCCGGACCAACCGCAACCTCCACGTCCGGGGCTACAAGGAAGAGGGCACGATTACGACGGCCTTTGACATGAGGGTGCAGAACGACCTGGACCGATTCCACCTGGTGCAAGACGTGGTGGATCGCCTGCCGCATTTGGGCTCCAAGGGCGCCTACCTGAAGCAGCAGATGCAGGACAAGCTCATCGAGCACAAGCAGTACATCGACGAGCACGGCGAAGACCTGCCGGAAATCCGCAACTGGAAGTGGGGCAACCCCAAATGAATGCACAAGAGATTATAGACACCGCCAGGCGCTGGTCGCCGACGACAAGGGCCTGCTGGCGATGGATGAAAGCAATCCAACCTGCAACAAGCGATTTGCCAGGTTGGGGATTCCCCAGACCGAGGAGGCCCGGCGTGCCTATCGGGAGTTGATTGTGACCACGCCCGGTCTCGGTGAGTGCATTAGTGGCGCGATCCTCTACGACGAGACGATCCGCCAGCAGAAGACGGATGGCACTCCCTTTGTTAAGGTCATCACCGATGCGGGAATCATTCCCGGCATCAAAGTTGACGCCGGTGCAAAGGACATGGCAGGTCATCCCGGAGAGAAAATAACCGAAGGTCTGGACGGGTTGCGCGACCGCCTGGCTGAATACTCTCACATGGGCGCCCGTTTTGCCAAGTGGCGCGCGGTGATTGCCGTGGGCGATTGTCTTCCCAGCCGGGGTTGCATCGAGGCCAACGCGCAGGCGTTGGCTCGCTATGCCGCGTTGTGCCAGGAAGCCGGACTGGTCCCCGTCGTCGAGCCGGAAGTGCTCATGGACGGCGAGCATACCCTGGAGCGGTGCTGCGAGGTAACGGAGGAAGTCCTGCGAACGGTTTTCAACCAGCTTTACACACAACGGGTGATGCTGGAGGGTATGATCCTGAAGCCCAACATGGTGCTTCCGGGATTGACCTGCCCCAAGCAAGAAGCGGTGGACGAGGTGGCCGACGCCACGGTGAGGTGTCTCTTGCGAGCCGTCCCCGCTGCCGTTCCGGGGATTGCGTTCTTGTCGGGCGGCCAATCCGGTGAACTGGCCTCGGCCCGTTTGAATGCCATGAATGTTCGATTCAAGTCGCGACTGCCTTGGGCGTTGGCGTTTTCGTTTGCCCGCGCCATCCAGCAACCGGCTTTGGAGATTTGGCAAGGCAAGCAGGCCCACGTGTTGGCGGCACAGCAAGCTCTGGTTCATCGAGCCAGGTGCAACCGGGCTGCGCGCCGTGGCCAGTACAATGCCGCGATGGAAAGGACATGAGCATGACAACATGGATACCATGAATCAAATACCTCTGTATCCCCTGCGATTCGAACCGATCTATCAGTATCGGCTCTGGGGCGGCCGGCGTTTGGCCGACGTGCTCACCGCCCCGCTGCCCGGCGATGGCCCCATCGGCGAAGCGTGGCTGCTGAGCGACCGCGATGACCATCCAAGCCTCGTCGCCAATGGACCGCTCAAAGGGCGGACCATCGGGCAATTGCTTAAGCAGTGGCCGGAGCAGTTGCTGGGAAAACTGGCCGGGCGCTTCCGCCGGTTCCCGCTGCTGCTGAAGTTCCTCGATGCGCGCGACATGCTCTCGGTCCAGGTGCATCCATCGGATCGGCAAACGAACTATCTACCAGCGGGCGAGACCGGCAAGACCGAAGCATGGGTCGTGCTGGAGGCGGGGCCCGAAAGCCGCATCTATGCGGGCCTGAAAGCCAGCCACCACGGCAGACAATCTGCGGCGGGCGATCGCGAACGGGGCGGTGGCGGAGCACCTCGCATGCTTCACTCCGAAGCCCGGCGACGGCGTCTTCCTGCCGGCCGGGACGGTTCACTCTCTGGGCGGCGTTGTGGTTTTCGAGGTTCAGGAAAACAGCGACGTGACGTTTCGCCTGTACGACTGGGACCATGTTGACGCCAAGACAGGCCAGCCTCGAGCTCTCCAAGTCGATCAAGCGATGGCCTGCATTGATTTTGCGCAAGGTGCGATAGGTCCGGTGGTGCCGGTGGTGGAAGAGGTGAAGCCGGTGCTGCGAGAGCGGCTCTTTCTTTGTGAACATTTTGGATTGTGGCGACTCCGCGGAGAATCGCCGTTTACAGTCGGCGCAGCGGGAACGCCGCGTGTGCTGGTGTGCATCGCCGGCGACGGTCAGTTGGAGCACGATGGCGCAAATTATGCCGTCGGTAAAGGCGACGTGCTGCTCTTGCCGGCCGTGGTCGGAGCGTGTGTCTGCCGGCCGCGCAGTGCAGTGAGCTTGTTGGAAATTTCGCTACCGGAAGGAACATAACCCAATGAAAAAGCTAATTGTTTATGATCTGGACGGCACACTTGCCGAAAGTAAATCGTCTCTTGGATGCCGAAATGGCGGCACTGCTGCATGACCTTCTCGGCATCGTCAAAGTGGCCGTGATTTCCGGAGGCGATTGGCCACAGTTTGAAAAACAAGTGCTCTCCAATCTTCCCCATGACCAGCGCCTGGTGAATCTATCTCTCCTTCCTACATGTGGAACAAAGTTCTACCAATACGCAGGGGATTGGAAAAAGATCTATTCAGAAGATTTCACCGCGGATGAAAAAGAGAAAATCGTCAGTTCTCTAAAGAAGGCGATCGGAGTGGCGGGCTTCAAGGTCGAAAAGGTCTGGGGAGAGGTAATTGAAGACCGGGGAAGCCAGATAACGTTTTCCGCATTGGGTCAGCAGGCCCCCTTGGAAGAAAAGACAAATGGGACCCTGATTTCGCCAAGCGGAAGAAGATCAAGGCAATCCTTGACACTTCTATTCCCGAGTTCTCTGTCCGATTGGGTGGCGCAACATCCATTGACGTCACCAAACCCGGCATTGACAAAGCCTACGGAGTCAGAAAGCTGCGAGACATCCTGGGCATTTCATTGAAAGAGATGATTTTCATAGGCGATGCCTTGTTCCCGGGAGGGAACGACTATCCGGCTGAAGAAGCAGGTGTTGTTTCTATCCCAGTTCGAGGTCCCAATGAGACGAAACGGGTTACCGAAGCAATCATCGCTTGTTTAGATCACGATCAGCACACGTGGCATTGGCGGAGGAGTTAATGAGTGGATTTAAGTTGCAGCGTCTGGGGCTGGTGATGGAGCCGGAGCCGGGTAATCCCCAGGAGGTCGAAGGCGTCCTGAATCCGGCTGCCGTTCGTGGCCCTGATGGCAAGCTCTACCTGTTTCCACGGCTCGTCGCGCGGGGCAATTACTCGCGCATCGGCATTGCACGAGTACGGTTCAATGAAGCCGGCGATCCGGCAGGCGTCGAGCGGCTCGGCATCGCACTGGAGCCGGAAGCCGATTATGAGCGGCGATCCGACGGCAGCGGTGGCTGCGAGGATCCTCGTATCACGTTTGTCGAGCCGCTCCAGCGCTACATGATGACTTACACGGCACTTTCGCCCCAAGGCCCACGGATCGCCCTGGCCCTATCGGAGGATTTGTTTCACTGGAAGCGACTGGGGCTCGCGACCTTTGATCCGTATTACGGCATCGATTTCGTCCACGTGGACGACAAGGATGCCAGCCTCTTCCCCGTCGCCATTCCCAATCACGCCGGGAAAATGCAGATGGCCATCCTCCATCGACCCCTTTTCCCCGATACTCGTCCCGAGGAAACAGCCTGCAAGGCCGAGTCGCGGGTGGTGGATCTCGATCATGAAAGCATCTGGATTTCCTACTGCCCGATGGCCTTGGAAGGCAGTGAACACAATCGCCTCGGCCTGTTTAACTCGCATCACCGGCTGGCGACTCCGGTGTCGCCCTGGGAGCGGCTCAAAATCGGCGGCGGCACTCCGCCCATCCTAACCCGGCACGGCTGGCTGATCCTTTACCACGGCGTGAGCAAAATGGCGGAGCCGAGCAACGACGGACGCCATCTGTGCTACTCGGCCGGGGTGATGGTGCTCTCGAAGGAGCATCCGCGCGTGATCCGCTATCGTTCGGCGGAGCCGGTGTTGACGCCGATGCTGCCGCAAGAATGCCACGGGACCATCGCCAACGTCGTATTTCCCACCGGCATCGACCGGCGCGACGATCTTGGCTTACCGGACCGCATCGACGTTTATTATGGGATGGCCGACGACCGGATTGGCGTGGCACGCCTTGACGTGCCGGAGTTCTTACCGCCGGGAGGAGTCGCCGACCCGCCGGAAGCAAAGGTGTAACGCGCCCGATTTCAGGAATTCAAAACCGTGAAAGGATAAACATTATGAAACCCAATGCCGACCAGCCCAAGGCTCCCGAAGCGAAGCCGGGACCGAAACCCGATCCAAGCCCGATGCGAAGGACGATCTGAAATCCCTTCCCATGCCGGAGGTGGAGAAACGATTGGGGTCGTCGCCGGACGGCCTCAGTCAAGCCGAGGCGCAGAAACGGCTGACCCAATATGGGCCTAACGAGATTAAAGAAGAGAAGACCAATCCGTTCCTGAAATTCCTCACCTATTTTTGGGGTCCCATCCCGTGGATGATTGAAGTGGCGGTGATTCTGTCGGGCGTGGTCGGGCACTGGGAGGATTTTGGCATCATCCTCTTTTTGCTTCTTTGCAACGCCGTGGTCGGATTCTGGGAAGAACGCCAGGCGGGCAACGCCATCGACGCCCTGAAGGCCAGGCTGGCGATCAAGGCTCGGGTGAAACGTGATGGGAAGTGGATCACCCCGGCGGCGCGTGAGTTGGTGCCGGGCGACGTCATCCGCATGCGCCTGGGCGACATTGTGCCGGCGGATGCGCGCCTGCTGGAGGGCGACCCGGTGGAGGTGGATCAATCCGCGCTGACGGGAGAGTCGTTGCCCGCCGAGCGCAAATCCGGCGAGGCGGTGTTTTCCGGTTCGATCATTCGTCAGGGTGAAATCGGCGCACTGGTCTATGCCACGGGCGCCAACACCTACTTCGGCAAGACGGCGCAACTGGTGCAGGAGGCGCACACCGTCAGCCATTTTCAACAGGCCGTACTGAAGATCGGCAAGTACCTGATCATCCTCGCGGTGGCTCTGGTGGCGGTGATTATTACGGTCGGTATCTTCCGCGGCGAACCGATGCTCTACGCGAAACCTCCCAAGGACCCTGTCCTCTTATTCGCCCTCATCCTCACGGTCGCGGCCATTCCCGTGGCCATGCCTACGGTGTTGTCGGTGACAATGGCGGTCGGCGCGCGCCTGCTCGCCAGGAAGCAAGCGATTGTGAGCCGGTTGGTGGCCATCGAGGAATTGGCGGGCGTGGACGTGCTGTGCGCGGACAAGACCGGCACCCTGACCCAGAACAAGCTGACGCTGGGCGATCCGTTCAGCGTGAACAATATCCCCGCCGATCAAGTGATCCTCGATGGCGCGCTGGCGTCGCGTGCGGACAATAACGACACCATTGATCTGGCCGTCCTGGCCGGGCTGAAAGACAAGGATGCGTTAAAGGGCTTATGAGGTGGTTCATTTCCAGCCGTTCGACCCGGTGCATAAACGCACCGAGGCCACCGTCAAAGCCAAAGACGGAAAGACGTTCAAGGTGACGAAGGGCGCGCCGCAGGTGATCTTGAAGTTGTCGGCCAATGCCGGGCAGGTGAAGCCCGCCGTCGAGAAGGCGGTCAACGAATTCGCGGCGCGCGGCTTTCGTTCGTTGGGCGTGGCGCGGGCCGAGGGCGACGGGCAATGGCAGTTTGTTGGCGTGTTGCCCTTGTTCGATCCGCCGCGGGAAGATGCCAAGGCAACCATCGCGACCGCGCTTGCGATGGGCGTAAAGATCAAGATGGTTACCGGCGATGCACTGGCCATCGCCAAGGAAACCGCCAAAAAGTTGGACATGGGCACAAATATCCTCGATGCCGGCGGCCTGGGCGACTCAAAGAAGCAAGAGACCGCGGAGGTGGCCGAGTCCATCGAGAAGGCCGACGGTTTCGCCCAGGTGTTCCCCGAACACAAGTTCCACATTGTGGATGTCCTGCAAAAACGCGGCCACATCGTCGGCATGACGGGCGACGGGGTGAACGACGCCCCCGCCTTGAAGAAAGCCGACTGCGGCATCGCCGTTTCGGGCGCGACGGACGCGGCACGCGCGGCGGCGTCCATTGTGCTGGTGGCGCCCGGCCTGTCGGTGATCATCGACGCGATCAAGGAGAGCCGGAAAATTTTCCAGCGGATGAATAGCTACGCGATCTACCGCATCGCCGAGACGCTGCGCGTGCTGTTATTAATGACGCTGGCGATCCTGTTCTTCAAGTTTTATCCGGTGACCGCGGTGATGATCGTGATGCTGGCGGTGCTCAACGACGGCGCCATCCTGTCCATCGCCTACGACAACGTTCATTACAAGGACAAGCCCGAAGCCTGGAACATGCGCATGGTGCTGGGGATCTCCACGGTGCTGGGCGTCATCGGGGTCGTCTCCGCCTTCGGCTTGTTTTATCTCGGTGAGCGCGTCTTTCACCTCGACCGTGCGCACATCCAGACGCTGATGTATTTGAAGCTGTCCGTGGCGGGACATCTGACGATCTTCCTCACGCGCACGCGCGGCCCGTTCTGGTCCATACGCCCCGCGCGGATTCTATGGGTGGCCGTGCTCGGCACGCAAATCGTGGCGACGTTGATAGCGGTTTATGGGCTGTTTATGACGCCCCTCGGCTGGGGTTGGGCACTGTTCGTTTGGGGCTATGCTCTGGCTTGGTTCCTCGTGAATGACCGCGTGAAACTGCTCGCGTATCGGATTCTGGACCCGAAACAGCCTGCGGTGCTCGCCCGGACCAGAACACAGTCGGCCCGTTGACGGACGGCAATCGGGGAATCACTTGCAATCGCCCTGACAGGAGAGACGCTGACCACGCTTATGTTTGAACGCCCTCACGAACAGTTGTTGTCGGGACCGCGTTTTGCGTTGCGAATGGCGAAGTTTCTCGCCGCCGCAGTGATCGACTGTCTAGCCGTGGCTGCGGGCGCAGTGGGCTATCGGAGTCTGGAAGGGCTTAGTTGGCTGGATGCCATGGTAAACGCGGCGATGATAATGACGGGCAACGGCCCCATCAGCGCATTGAAGACCCCTGGCGGCAGACTATTCGCGGCTGCTGACGCCCTGATAGGCGAAGCCGTGTACGTACTCGTGGTAGCAGTGCTCTTGACTCCCGTCGTGCACCGCTTGCTGCACTCCTTCCACAGGAAGGCCCCGGAACAAGACAGGCAATAGAACTACACGTCAAGAACGATAGACATCAGGCCGCGTGCGGCCCTAACATGGGAGAACCAAACATGCAGAACGAGCCCCAAGAGACTACCAGCAGGAAGCATCACTCCCGGAAGCTGCAAAACCTCGTCATCGCCCTCGTGGGGTTGGTGGGGGGCGTTGCATTATTTTTCGGGGTCATGGCATGGTACTTCACGAGGGTGGATACGGTGGAGTTTCATCGGTTCAAGGGCGGCAAGGCCGGCGCCAAGGACAGCGATGCCCTGCTCTTGGATACCGACGTGCTGGAGATCGTTCCCATCTCCGAGATGCACGTAAAGATCAAGTCGGGGCTGGTCGAGGGCGTCGAGCTGCCCAAGAACGTGGGACTGACGGCCAAGGTCGAGGGCGACGACGTGACGATCTCGGCCTCCAAGGATGCGAAGGAAGGGACGCATCAAATCACGGTCAGGGGCAGCAAGGGGAAGAAAGCTACCATCCAGGTGCATCTCAAACACCCCTAGCGTTTTACGTGCCGTTGTGCCGGAGGGGCCGGGGCGTAACACCAACGGCGCTGCCACTTTGCCACCTCGCATCCGCCGAGAGTCCTCATACGTCCGCTTCGGCACAACGCGTCCCAAATTGTTCCAAGACTCGCCCAATCTCGCGGCGAGCCTTCTTTATCAATTCGTCATCGCGCTGGCGCTTGTAATAGCCTCCACCGGTCGGCTCGGCTTCCGGCGTGCGGATGGCGGCTTCGTCCAGGATGCCGAGTCCCGCCAGCAGGGCGTTCAAATGTTTTGCCCATTGAATGCCCAACTCGACCGCGGCTTCACTGGATGGGGAGCCGTCCAGGCCAACAAGAATGCTCTTCAGCATAGCCCACCTCGCTCATTCTGCATCAAAGTGAACGCGGCAACGATTTGGGCACTACTTCGATGTCGTTGCGGACGTTCAGGGCACCGTAGTTGCGTGCGATCCGTTCAGCGAGTTCCTTCGTCGGCAGTGCTGCCACCGTACCGGATAGCACAACGGCCCGATCGCTCACCGCAACGTTGATGCCGGCGCCCGAAAGTCCGCAGATAGGATGAATCGCGGACTGAATCTCGTAGCTTATCTCCTCGTCATTGATCTGTTCCAGGAAATCAACCGCAAGTCGATTGCGCACGTCGCGGACCCCTCGCGCCGAGCGGGCGATATCCTCCGCGACGGCGTACTGCCAGGCGTCGCGAATACTGCCTTCCAGCCTCGCCACGCCACCGGCTACCGACACCGTGATTGCCTCTTTCATCACTTCCGAATGCGCGTCGAGGGTTGACGAACCCCCGGCATTGTAGGCCCGCTTATCGGTCGCTTCAAACGTACGGACCAAGCGTTCATCTTGCGACTTGATATGGCAGGTTATGGTAACCCCGCTCCAGCATCCCCGCTGGTCTGCCCAGGGGTTGTAGATTATCAGATATCTGGCAGTAAAGCGCTCTAAATTGGTTGTCCAACCTGAGCGAACCGCCACAATACGCTGGCGAAAGGCACTGGGCACGGTGTGGCGGCCAAGCGAACAAGAGAAGCCCTGCCTGTCACGATGGCCGCTGGTTCCCAGGGCATCTCAAAGTCCAGAACGGATAACAGAAAATGACCTCTGGGAATTGGGTCGGAAAGCAGAGGCAGCGGAGGCTTTCCGCATCCCAATCTCCAGAGGCCGCGGAACACGCTCTGGACTTTCTCGGGGCAAACCGTCTATTTGGACTCTGCGCGAATCACCACAAACCGGCTGCCCTCCGCGGATCGCACCAAGAGGAGGACACCCTTGTCCAGGGGCCGGGCCTCCAACGTCTTGCGCAGATCGTCCGTCGTTTTCACCGTCTGGCGATCGGCTTCGGTAATCACCATTCCGGCGCTCAGCCCGGCCAAATCCGCCGGACTGCCGGAGCGTACATCCGTGATAACCACGCCGTGCTCGGCCTTGACCCCCAAGTGCTCGGCCACTGCGGGAGTGAGCGTATCCACCTGAATTCCCAGTTGGTCAAACCGGGAAGGCTCTTTGTTGCCGGGATTCTCGGAGTTGTTGCCGCTCTCGGCGGACTCGCCGGGCATCTCCCGGCAGGTCACGTTGATGGTCATCTTCTTCCCCTCGCGGAGAATGGTCAGGGGCTCCGTGCCGCCGATCTTCGCTTTCTCGACACAGCCTTGCAATTCCCGCGGGTTGGACACCGGCTGGCCCGCGAACTGAAGAACAATGTCACCGGGCCTCAAGCCGGCCTTGGCTGCCGGACTGTCGGGCCGGACTTCGGCGATCAGCACACCCGTGTTGACCTTCACCTTGAACTGTTCGGCCAAAGGTTGGGTGACCGGCTGGATGATGACGCCAAGGTAGGCGCGATGCACCGTGCCGGACTGCTCGAGCTGTCCGCCGACCCACTTGGCCAGGTCGATCGGGATGGCAAATCCTACGCCTTGATTGCCGCCGCTGCTGGTGGAGATCGCCGTGTTGATGCCGATGACCTCGCCGTCGAGGTTGACCAACGGGCCGCCGCTATTGCCGGGATTGATGGCAGCGTCGGTCTGGATGAAGTCTTCGCGGTCGGTGATGCCCAGGCCGCGTCCCTTGGCGCTGATGATCCCGGCCGTGACCGTGCCCTCCAGCCCAAACGGCTCTCCGAGGGCCAGTACCCAATCACCCACCTCAGCCTTGTTGCTGTCGCCCAGCCGTGCGGCCGGCAGCGTGCCGGCGCCTTCAATCCGCAGGATGGCCAGGTCGCTCTTTGGATCGGTCTTGATATCGACCGCCTTGAACTCCCGCCCGTCGTGAAGACGAACCATCACTTGCCCGCCTCCTGCCACCACGTGGTTGTTGGTCAGAATAATTCCCGAGGAATCGACAATCACGCCAGAACCGGCACCCATCGTCCCGCGTCCCGGCGTCTGCGGCGTCGAAGGAAACTCTTTGAAGAAACGGTGCAGTTCGGGGGCGTTGAAAAGGTCGCCGAACGGCGTGCCTTTGAATCCGAAAGGCATTTCCTCCGAGTTGTCGCCCTTGTCGCCGGGGAGCGATTTCCGATGGCTGAATGTCCGGGCAACCGCAGGGGTATTGGTAATCAGCACAACAGAGGGTAGCACTTTGCCAGCCGCGTTGTGGAACGCCTTCGACATCGACTTTGCAAGGTTGGCGGCAGTGGCCGCCGCTGCCTCGCCCGCAGTGGCATGGCCGGCCATGGCATGACCGGTCGCTGGCGCCACGTTTTCTGCATACCACGGCGTGCCGTGGCTGGTGTTGCTGCTTGCATAAACAGACATTGCAGCGACGACAACCAACAAGGTCGCCACCATGGCAAGCAACCCGCCCCCGGCAAGCCACATTCTCCTCCCACAATTACACCATCTCTTGTTCATAACTCTGCTCCTCGTAAAAAAGGTTCTCGTCGAACAGCCAAGACGATACGGTCTCTGCGCTCGCCCGCCGGGCGGCCTCTTCTGCGCCGAACAGGCATCGCCGCGCGCTTGGCTTCATGAAGATAGTTGCCGTACGAACGGCGATCTTGCGGTGCGGTCCACAGAACCAGCGACTTTTTTTCGCACGGTCACTCATGCTGTCCATGCTTCTCCGCGCCGTGGCAACTGACGCACCCCACGAAGCGGTTGTAGAGCCAAGCCAGGAGCGGTCCGCCCACAAAGCCGTCGAACAAGCCCCACACAAGCCCGAGGACGCTCCCCAAGGGCGAAATATTAAATCCGCGATAAATGTGGCCGAGCACCATCGGCTCGCCGGTCGCGCCCTCGAAGGCCATCACCCACCAGGCGAGGCAGAAGACGCCAAACCCCCAGATCAACCCACATGCCAGACCAAGCGCAAAAACATTGAGTTTCATAGCACACCTCCTTCTTGAAACCTTGCACCTTGTCCTCGACCGCGCCCGCCTTTACCCTTGGCGCCCGTATTTTCTTTCAGCCGCATCTCAAGTACCGCTTTATTTTCTCGGGCGAGGTTTCAGGTGTGAGGAAATCAAATGGCGGGCGACTGTGGCAACCGACCCGCCGTCATGGTCTCGGGCAGCGGCCAGTCGCCAGCACATAATCGCCTTGGTTCGCTTCCCCCGGGCCAGCAACGCGTCGCCCAGCAAAAGACATACCGCCGCCAAATCGGGGAATCGGCGTGCCAACTTGGCGAGTTCCTTGATGCCGTCTGCCCACATCCCCACGCTCAGAAAGACGAAGGCCGCGTGCAACTGATCGGCTTCGGCCCTCTCGTCGTCAGAAAACGCGGCGGAAAGCAGGACGCTGCTTGCTCGGAAGTCCTTCAGGCCCGCCTTGCAAAATGCAAGCAGAATCTTTGCCGCCCGATTTGGACTTTCCGAGTGCGCCAGTGCCTCGAACAACCGGACGGCGTCCTCATACCTTCCGGTTCTCGCCAGTGCGTATCCGACGCGGAACGCCTGCTGAAAATCGACGTTGTAGGTTTTTCCCTCAACGCAGACGTTCAGCCGATGTTCGTTTGCAGTAGTTGTAGTCACGCAGATTTCCCGTATTCTGGACGCTCGATGGTGACGGCGTGTCGGCGCGTCGCCGACGCCCGCAGTTTCCACTCGCAGCCTCACACCGCCGACTTCACCCCCTGAGGTTTCTCCTCGGGGTCCATGACGACTGGAACCGGTTGTCGAGAGGCAAGCACGGCCTGAATCCGCTGTACGAGTCGTTTTGCGCTCAGTGGCTTGGTCTGGTAGTCGTCGATCCGATAAGGGGCCAGCCGGTACAGCAGCCCACGATCGTATCCATAGGTAAGTACAATCACCGGCATCACCGGGATGTCAGGCTCTTGGTGCATCATGGCGAGAACCCCGTCGCCATAGCCCCACGGAATGGACGGGTCCAGGACCAGCACATCCGGCGCGCTGCGGCGAAGCCTTTCCACGCATTCCAGGCCCGTCGTCGCGACCACCACGTCGAAGCCGTGTTGCTCCAGATACTCGCGGTAACTGTCCAGTAGGCATACATCCGGATCGGCGATCAAAACACGAGCACGCATCGCACACTCCTCCAAAGCCTGCCGAAGCAGGCTTTTATCATCGTGAGGAAGACTTGAGAACCGATGACGAGGTAATGCAATCTTCATGCCCATCGGCAGCCACCGCAGCCGCGCCACGTTCCTGGCCATCAACTGCGCGGCCATTCCCGAGCCGCTGTTGGAAAGCGAGCTTTTCGGCCACGAGCGGGGGGCGTTTACGGGGGCGGACCGCCGACGGATCGGCAAGTTCGAGCAGACGCACGGCGGCACGCTGCTGCTGGACGAAATCGGCGACATGGCCCCGCGCACCCAAGCTAAGATTCTGCGGCTACTGCAAGAGGGCACCTTCGAGCGGCTGGGCGGGAGCGAACCTCTTTCCGCCGATGTCCGCGTCATCGCCGCGACCAACCAGGACCTTGATGCTTTGATCGATCGCGGCCAGTTTCGCAAGGATCTTTACTATCGGCTGCGCGGCGTGACCATCCACCTGCCGCCGTTGCGCGAGCATCGCGAAGACATCGCGGAGTTAGCCCACTATTTCCTTTTCCGCTTCAACAAGCAGCTCGGGACTGCGGTGCAGTCCATTTCGCCCGAGGCGCTGGAGTTGCTCGAACAGTATCCGTGGCCGGGGAATGTGCGTGAATTGCAGAGCGTGATCCGAGAGGCATTGATCGCTTCCGCCGGACCCACGATCTTGCCGGCTTTTCTTCCCGGTGAGCTGCATCGAGAAAGCGGCGCCGAGCTCGAAGCCGCATCCGATACCGGCTCCATGCCCGACGTGGACTGGGGGATGCTCCGGGAGTTTGTGGAAACCGCCACTGCGCAAGGCGAGACGGACATCTACCGGCGGGCGCTGGAGCGTTTCGACCGCTTGATCATCTCGCATATCATGCGGAACGCCGGCGGCCAGCAGAACCGTGCCGCCGAGATTCTCGGCCTCAGTCGTGTCACACTTCGGGCGAAATTACGGCATATGCAAATGTCCGTCGAGAAGGTATTGGCGCCCCGGGAGTCCCAAAGTCAGCCGGAGTAGCGGGCAGAGGACACCTTGCAAGGGTCAGCCTGGGCACGCATGTAGGAACGGGTTTCCTTCCGCCCCATCACGGCCGCTCGCGCTGGCTGGCCCAGTGCAATGTCGGGTGCGGACGATGCGACCATTTCTCGACTTCGCTCTGGAGCACCTCGATCGCCTTGGCGAGTTGTTCGTCCTTGCCCTGGGCCATCTCGCCGGGCCGCGGCCAGACAACGTAGTCCGGCACGGCGCCGTTGAGCTCCATGTCTTCGCCGTTGCCCAGGAGGAACCAGCCCCGGTAAGGCACGCGGAGCCGGCCGATGTCCATGACCCGGAGGCTGGTTGTGCCGAGCACGCCCCCGGCGGTCGGCACGCCCACCACCGGGCCACGGTGCAGCGTTTTGACGGCATGCACGAAAATCTCGGCGTCACTGAAGCTGTTTTGATTGCACAGCACAACGATGGGTTTGTTCCAGGTGACATAGACCTTGCGATCTTGAGGGTAGCCCGGCTGGCCACCGCGGGGGACGGTAATCGCATGCACCGGCTGAGTTAAGGCCGTAAGCAAGTGGTCCGTGGTAAAGCCGCCGCCGTTTTCGCGGACATCGATGATCAAACCCTCCTTGTTGATCCCCACGTTGTACAAATCGCGCTCGAACTGGTAGAAGCTGGGCATGTCCATCGAGCGGATATGCAAATACCCCAGCTTGTTTCCCGAGGCCGCCGCCACCTTCCGCTCCGTATCTTGAATCCATTGCTCATAGAGCAACGATCGCGCCTTCTCGTAGGTGATGGCGCGGAGCTGCACGTCGCGATCGACGCCCTTGTCGTTGCGAACCCGCAAACGCACGTCGCGATGCGGGGGGCCGTTGAGGAACTGCGTAAGATCCAGGCCCGGCTGAACGGCCTTCCCGTTGATGCTCACGACAATCTCACCGGGAAAGACTTTCGTCTTCATATGATCGGCGGGGCTGCCAACGATGACGTCATGCACTTTCCAGCCCGGCCCTCGGTAGCTCCGATCGAAGCGCAAGCCGAGGTGCGCAGTAGTCTCTTGCCATGGATGCTCGGTGGGGGCCAGGTGGGCCGATCGCTGACTGTCAGATGCCTGCAGCTCGCCTTCAGTGACGTAGAACCCCAGGTGCGAGCCGTTGAGCTCGCCGAGCATCAAGCGCACCACGGTGGCTAGTTCGTCCGCGCTGGTGGCCACCTCGGCCATGGGCGCATATTTCCGGCGGATCTCGTCCCAATTGCGGTTATTCAAACGCGGATCGTAGTAGTGGTCGCGCATCGTGCGCCAGCAGAGGTCGAAAGCCGCGGCGTACTTTCGGGCGACGTCAATTTCCTGCGGCACCGAGAAACGGTAAAGAATCTCGTCCTTGCCGGGGGTGACCGAGCCTGGTATGCCGGAGGAGAGCCACACGATGCGGTTGTCCAGCGGCAGCCAGCGGGCCGATGTGCCAACCCGCGTCGAAAGGAGCTTCGGCGCCAGATCGTCGGGAGGGGCGATGGTATAGACGCCCGTCTTGCCATCCGGCGCCGCCGTGAAGGCCAGCTTCGTCGAATCGGGCGACCACCACAGCCGCCCCTCGGCCAAGTCGGGAATCAACACGTGATGAATGCGATCGGCGATGTGGTCGAAGTCGATCCGCACC
The DNA here is from genome assembly GCA_963804825.1 of uncultured Planctomycetia bacterium. Classification (GTDB taxonomy): domain Bacteria; phylum Planctomycetota; class Planctomycetia; order Pirellulales; family Thermoguttaceae; genus JBKQVT01. Next base: position 731,530 of record CAWDRV010000001.1, read on the forward strand.
TGGGGCGGGGGCTTCAGCGGCCGCGGGACCTTGCTCGACGGCCTTGCGGCGGCGCGGGACCCGCCCGGCGCCGCCCCGTTGCCCTCCCGCGCCGAGTCGCTGCTCTCAGGCTGCAGCCGCGCCTTGCGGAGTTTCTCCACGGCCCGTTGCACGGCCCGATCGTGGTCGTCGGCCTCGTCTTCTGCCCTCTGGAGGTAGACGAAATAGATTTCAGCCTCGACCCCTTGCCGTCGTCCCGTGAAAGCGATGATCCGGCCGTCGGGCGACCAGGCGGGGTTGCCGTCGATGTTCGGATGGCAGGAGAGGTTTAGCGGTGGCCGGGAGCCGTCCACCGGGAGCACCCAGACATCGCGGTTGAAATCGTCATCGTACACGGCATAGGTGAGCCACTTGCCGTCGGGCGACCACTCGTAGGTGGGATGGTTCCAGTGCGCCAGCAGGCGGTGGGCATTTTTGCCGTCGGGATCCATGATCCACAGGTCGCCCCGCCCTTTGACGAAGGCCACCTTGTCGCCGGTAGGGCTCCATTGCACGTCCGACTTGCTCGCCGAATCCTGCGTCAGCCGCTGGAGCACGAAGCGGTCGTTTTGCCACCAATACTTGTGGGAATCGGCCCGTGTGGCCCGCCAGAGGTCGGTCTCTCCCTCCATGTCGCTGACAAACAGGATCGACTTGCCGTCGGGAGCAAACGCAGGGGAACTCTCCTCCTCCGCGCTGAAAAGTGACCTGGCGCGGCTCGCAGAGCACGGTGTCCATGACCCAAACATTGCCGCCGGCGATCATGGCCAACTCCAGCCCGTCGGAGGAGAAGCTGACCTCGGTGGCCGACTCCAACATGCGTCGCACCACCGGCTCCGGCTCCACGTCGCTGTCGCAGTAAATGTCGAGCCGCCGGGGTGGCTCGCCCGAGCCCGGCCGATAGCGGTAGAAGTCGAACAGGTGCCGAAAAACGATCGTCGAGCCGTCGCGAGAAATGCACGGCATGAGCACCGAGTCGTCGGTGAAATTCGTCAACTGCCGCTGCTTGCCGGTGGTCAAATCGCGCTGCCAGAAATTGAAACTGCCGCTTTGCACGCCGACATAGTAGAATGCCTTCCCGTCGGGTCGCCATAGCGGGCTGCGTCCGCCGCGCTCCTGGTCGACAAGCTTGGTGAACTCCCCAGTCGGCATATCGTAGAGCCAGATCTGACTGGCCTCGCTCCCTCGATATCCCTTGCGCCACCAGGCCACTCCCTCGCGCGTGAACAGTATCTTCCGACCATCGGGCGAGATCGCGCCATCGTTGGCCGTAGCGTCGAACAGCAGCTCCTCCCCCGCGCGCTTGGTCACGTTGACGCGGAACAGTCGCTGTGGCTCCATGAAGGAATGATCGCGATCGCCCTGAACCAGGAGCGACTGGCCGTCGGGAAACCACTCCTCGACCGACGTTCCCTCCGAATGAAATGTGACCTGGGTGGCGAAACCGCCCGAAACGTGCCCTATGTATACCTGTCGCGTCCCGGTGCGCTGGCTGGTGAACGCGATACGCGTGCCGTCGGGGGAGAAGTGGGGTTGAGCATCCCGACCGGGGTGCGTGCTCCATGGCCGAGCCACGCCGCCGCCGGACGGGACCAGCCAGATGTCGCCACGCCACGCGAAAGCCAACGTAGCGCCGTCGGGCGACAAGGCAGGCGCCGTGGCCAAACGAATGGCCTCCCGCGCCGACAACTCGGAGACACCGTGCGTCAGCGTGAACCACAGGCATGTTGCGACCAGTGCAAATCGCATGGCACCGCTCCTCAAGTGCAGATAACTCGGGATATCCGACCGGCACGTGTGATGCCGTGGCACAGAAACCACTATCTATATCCTAGCTGGCTCCTTTCCCGCAGTCCAACCCGCAGGTACAGAAACTCCCCCGCACCGTAAGTGCCGCTCTCGCGGAGGTTAGGAGGAGCTGGTTGAAAGGGTGAGGTACGTGCCGGGCCCGGCGTAGGGGGGCTGTCTCGGCACGCTGGAAGCCCCTTGCCCTGGCGTAAAACAGCGGCGTCCCGGCTGCCGAAGCTTCCGGACAACCGATCCGCTATTTCCGCTCCCCTCGTCAGAACTTCCAGCCCACGTCCAGCGAGCACGTGAGATTCTTCGCTTGCTCCCCGTTCGGAGCGTAGTCCGCAGCCTCCACCACGGACGTGCGAAGACTGAGTTTGCTGTCCGGATCCAAGAGGACTTCCCACGCCGCCTTGGCACGGAGACGGTGATGGCCGCCGAAATCGGCGGGATCGCTCGCGTATTCCACTGCGCCCAAGACCTTGTTGTGCCGGTTGAGTCGCTCCTCAAGCTGGCATCCAAGAAGCACCTCGGGGATGCCTTTGCCGTCGCTCAGGTCCGGGTATGCCTGGCAGTAGCCACCGCCCAGGCGGGCCAGCAGCGTCGTCTCGTCAGTCTTGACAAGCGGACACTGCGGGCCGATATCCTTCGTGTCGTTGACGCCGAGCATCAGCGGTTTGTCGGCGTCCGGCTTCTTAGGGAGGAACGCGAGTAACCGGCCGTCGGCCGCCGGGCTCGGTCGGGAAAGGATACTGCCGGTCCACAGATTCCCGATGCTCGGCGCGGGAGCTGGGCCGGGATGGGACGCGTCGCCCGGAGACCTTGGGGCGACTGTCGCCTCGGTGCGCGGGCGTATCATCAGCCACGACCGGGCAAGGCTCGAATGCCACGGAACACGGACATCCTGCGTTACGATCGTCTGTGACGCAGCCGGGCAGGCCCTCGCTGATGTGAGCGAAGCCGCGGCGTCGACCGCAGGCAGCGGCAACCTCGGCGGCGCCGAGAGTCGCCGTGCGTGGCTCGATGCCGCGGACCATCGCGACCTGCTTCCCGCGACTTGCGGCTGGTGCAGCCGGCTGGATCGCCGCGATTGAACGCAAAGCACGACACCTCCCACCACCGACAAACCCATGACGGCTAGCCACAACGATCGATTCGACATGTCGTCTCGCTCAAGGGTTTTTCTGCAAAAGAGAACATCGGACGGTATCAAAAGCCGACCTTTGCAACAAGAGTGGTGGCGGCGATAACCGCTGAAAATAGGGAATATGGGCAAGCTCCCGGGAGGTGTATCTTGCCAGCATTTCCCAGTCTCGCCGGCCGTCGAACGTCTACGGTTGCACACCACACGACGGTGCGTCCGTCGAGGTCGTTGGAGAGTTAACGAATAGGTCCATCGCGAATTTCGAGGCGACCTGTACGCTCAGGAAACCGATTGGGGGAACGCTGCATCACCCCCAGGCAACTTGTCAGAAAAGCTACGACACTAACGACGGCGCCACTGAAGCCGCCGACGTCCAGGATGTCGCTACGATCCGGGGCGTGGGTGGTCGCGCACGCTTGGCCGCCTGGTCCCGAGGAGCATCCGTATGCCCAACCGATTAAAGCCCCGCAGCAACCACTCCGGCTGCCGTCAAACATGCCGTGGCCGCTTCTGCCACCAGCATGAGGGGCAACTGGAAACCCTCGAAGAAGAGCATCGAGCGGATCGACGGGATCGTGGCCCCGATCATGGCCCGGGACAACGCCGATACCCAGCCCCGCCCGAAAGAAGCATCTACGAACCCCGCGGTTTGTTGACCTTCTAACCCCGGTCGAACGATCCGCACCGAAACGGCCACGGATCGAATTTTCCGAGCTGCAAAGGCGCAGATGCTCGAAGGGGAAGACCACGGAAGCCTTCTTCGGCGGTTTGGAAGACTCCTTCTGGTAGTTCGACGGTTGCCCGAGGGTTCTGGTGATCGACAAGGCCCGGTTTTTGGAATGTTGCCGGCCCATATTAGCCCTTCGGCTGCCGGCGATTTATGTCGGCGTTGGCTGTTTTAACCCCATTTGGCAAAAAACCTGCTTGACAGCTTTTAGACACTCATTACATTAGGGGCAACTTGTATCCCTTGGAAAACGCGGGGCAAGTTGCCCGGAGGCAGCGTTTGGTTGGTGCCCAAGGAGCGCGGCGGGCGTCCGACGCCTGCGGATCCGTCCGGTGCGCTCTTCGTCTTGACCTTGGCCCGGCTGCCGGCGCCAATCTTCCCGTCCGTGATGACGGGGATTCTCCGCCGATCGCCAGGCCGGAATGGATCGGGCCATTTGCCTTGGGTTTTTCGAGGAAAACCAAAACACACGTGAGCATCCATTGCTCGAAAGGAGTTCTGTCATGAAATGGTTGCGAAGCAAGAAGCTTTTCCCGGTCGCCTGCATGCTTTCGTCGGTCGTCGGCTTGCTCAACCCGCCTGCGACTCTAGCAGACAGCTTTACCTGGCAATCTGTCAATGGCGGAGACTTCGTCACGCCTGCTAAGGACCAAGGAGGTATGGGGTCCTGCTGGGCGTTCGGCGCCATCGGAACTCTGGAGGCAAATTACAAGCTCACCCGCAACGATCCCACGTTCAACATCGACCTTTCCGAGCAGAATCTCATTTGCGATGTCTACCAGGCCGTGCCCCAAGTGACGCTCCCCTTCACCACGGGCATCTGCACCGAGGCCGAACTGCCCTACACGGCGACAACCTACTCGCCGAATTATCCCTTGCAGTCCGGCTGGCAGAACCGCGTCGTCGTGAGCACGACGGAACTCGCCGGTCTGCCAGGCGATCTTACCAGCATGAAGGCCGAATTGAAGACCTATGGCCCGCTGGACACCACGATTTGCGCCAGCGACATGGGCAGCAAAACCCTCGGCACCGGCGGCGCCGACCACGCCGTCTTGTCGGTGGGCTATGTGGACAACGCCGCGTGGGCCGGCGGAGGCTACTTCATCATCAAGAACAGTTGGGGAACAGGCTTCGGCGACAACGGGTTCTGCGAGGTGGCCTACGCCAACGTGACGCGATTTGGGGCTATCCAAGGGTTAACCGGGGTGTCCTACTACACCGGCACCATGTATTTCAGCGGTACCGATTACACGAATCCGGCCAACTATCAGACCGGCACCGCCGCCTGCGCCACCTGGACCGGCAGCAACAACACCACCTGGGACACCAACACCGCAAACAACTGGGCCATCAACGGCGCCGCCTTCACCTGGGTCAATCAGGAAGTCGCTGCCACCTTCGACAACACCGGCAGTAATCGCGCCATCACGATCAACGGCACGGCCATCGCCCACGCGCTGACCGTCAGCGGCACCGGCTATTCGCTTTCCGGCGGCTCGCTGACCGTCACCGCCGGCGGCATCACCGCCAACAATTCGTTCGTCATCAATGCCCCGGTGACCGTCGGGGCGCCGCAGACCTGGCTCACTGCCGCCGGCCAGACTTTGACCATCAACGGCAATGTCAACACGGTCATCAGCACCCTGACCGTTAACGGCGCCGGCAATACCTACATCAGCGGCGCGATCGACGGCGGCGGGGCCATCAACAGCATGGGCGCCGCGGCGGGCAACCTCGTCAAGAACGGCGCCGGCACGCTGTCCATCTGCGGACCCAGTAATTACAGCAGCGCCATCACGATCAATGCCGGCATCCTCAACCTCGCGCCTGGCAGCGGCGCCACGGCCAGCTACGGCGGCACGCTCAGCGGCGGCGGGTCGCTTACCGTCGGCGGCCTCGGCACGGTCGTCCTCTCCGGAACGAATGCGTTCACCGGCATGACCCAGGTCAACAGCGGCCTGCTGGATTTCACCAGCACCTTGGCCCTTCCCAGCAACACCGGCAGCATCACCATCAACCTCGGCGGCGCGGTGCTGGTCGGCGGCGCGTACACGACCATATCCGGCTGGCTCGGCAGCAACGACATTACCACGGCCTCCGCCGGGGCCTTGGCCCTGACCGGCAGCAGCAGTGAAACGATCACCATGAGCGGCTACGCCAGTCTCTCCTTGGGCGCCAGCGGCGCGGCCCTCTACAATGGCGCCCTCACGTCCGCGGGAACAACCTATCGGCTGGGCGGCGGCGGGGGCACGTTGACCTTCGCGTCGGCGCTGACCGGCAGCAACAGTCTGGCAGTCACCGGTCCCGGGACCGTCGTCCTGACCAAGAGCAACACGTACTCGGGGGGCACCACGATCAGCAGCGGGGCACTGCAACTGGGCGACGGCGCGAGCAACAACGGCTCCGCTGCCGGCAACATCACCGACAACTTCGGCGCGACGCTGATCTTCGCCAATCCCAACGCGCAGAGCTTTAGCGGCGCGATCAGCGGCAGCGGCGTGCTAACGAAGCTCGGCGCCGGCACGTTGACGCTCACCGGCAGCAACACCTACAGCGGCCTCACCACGATCAACGCGGGCAACCTGGCGGTCAACGGCTCGCTGCCTGCCGGCGGCTCGGTCAATGTGAACGCCACGGGGACCCTCAGCGGCACCGGTAGCGCCGGCGTCGTCACGGTGGCGGCCGCGGGCACGCTCTCCCCGGGCGTAAGCGGCGGCACCTTGTCCGTCGCGTCGGTCAACCTCAACGCCGGCAGCGACCTGGCCTATACGCTCGGCAGCGGCACGAACAGCCGGCTTGCGATCACCGGCGGCCTGACGATTCCGCTGAATGTCATCTCGAACATCACCCCGGGCAGCAGTTGGGCCAACGGGACCTATGTCCTGGCCACGTACGGCGGCGCGGCCACGAACAACTCCAATGGTTTCACGGGCTGGGTGGTCCGAGGCACGGGCCTGGGCAGCCACATCTATAGCTTCACGCTCGGCAGCGGCAGCCTCAACATGGTCGTGGCCGCCGCCAACGCATACGCCGGGTCGTGGACCGCCACCACGGGCGGAAGCTGGGGCTCCTCGGGCAACTGGCTGAACGGCCACATCCCGACCAACCTGACCGATACGGCCACCTTCGGCGCGGCCATCGGCAGCGGCGCCGCCACGATCACGCTGGACGCCAACCGCACGCTGAGCGGCCTCACCTTCAGCAGCACGGGTAACGGCAATTACACGATCACCGCCGGGACCGGCGGAATCCTCACGTTGGACAACGGCGGCAGCGGCGCCGTGCCGGTGAGCGTCACCAGCGGCAGCGACACCATCAGCGCGGCAGTGGACCTGGCCGACAGCTTGAACTTCAGCGGCTCAGCCGGGACGAGGTTGACGATTTCCGGCTCGATCGGCGAATGGGTGCCTGGCAGGACGCTTTCCGTCAGCGGCGCCGGCACGTTGATCCTGGCCGGGTCCGACGCCTACACCGGCGCGACCACGGTGAACGGCGGCACGCTGCAGATCGGCGCCGACGGCGTCACCGGCTCGATCGACGGCACCACCGGCGTGACCGACAACGGCACGCTGGCCTTCAACCGCTCCGGCACGTACACCTTCGGCCCGGCCGTCAGCGGCAGCGGCAATGTGGCCATGCTCGGTCCCGGCACGCTGGTCTTGACCGGATCGGACACCTACACCGGCGTCACGACCATCAGCGGCGGCACGTTGCAGATCGGCAACGGCGGCGGCGCCGGCTCGATCAACAACACCAGCGGCGTCAGCGACAACGGCGCGTTGGCCTTCAACCGTTCCGACGCGTACACCTTCAGCCGGGCCATCAGCGGCAGCGGCGCGGTGTTGCAACTGGGCAGCGGGACGCTCGCCCTGGCCGTCTCGAACAGTTACACCGGCGCCACGATCATCAATAGCGGCGTGCTGTCAATCAGCAACGACAACAACCTGGGCGCGGCGCCGGCCTCTGCGACGGCCAACCAACTGGTCATCCAGGGCGGCGCCACGCTGCAAACGAGCGGCGCGGTCACGCTGGCCGCCAACCGCGGCATCGGACTGGGGTCCGGGGCCTCGATCATCGTCACCTCCTCGACCGACACGCTCACGTATGCAGGCGTCATCGCCAATGTGTCGACCGGAACCGCCGGCAGCCTGACGCTCGGCGGGGCGGGCACGCTGACGCTGACCGGCTCGAACACCTACACGGGCGTGACAACCGTCGGCGGCGGCATGCTGCAATTGGGCGACGGCACGAGCAAAAACGGCTCGGTGGCGGGCGGCATCGTGGTCAACACCGGCAGCTTGACGTTTGCCAACCCGACCGCCCAGACATTCGCCAACAGCCTCACCGGCAGCGGCAATCTCACGAAGATCGGCGCCGGCGAGATGACGCTGTCCGGCACCGGCATCCAGTGCAACGGCAACGTGAGCGTCACCAGCGGCACGCTCCAGGTGGTCAACGCCTGGAGCGGCGGCCCCGGCGCAACGCCCCAAACCCAGTATGGCTTTTCGGCCGGGGCTGGGCTTCTGCTCACGGCCAACACCCTCAGCATCGGGCCCGGGACCGTGCTGGAGTTTTACGTCGATGACAGCGACCCGTATCAGGGCGACGACGACGGCGGCTGGGGCGACGGAACGTTTGCCAGCGTGACCGGCGCCAGCCCGCTCAGCCACGGCTCCCTGGGCGCGCAGGGCGGGACGATCGTCACCGGCAACGGCGTCTTCCGCAAGACCGGCTCCGGCGTCCTGGCTTTCGAGTGTTACAACAGTTCCATCAGCTTCCAGATGACCGGCGGGACGATTGATATCGAAGACGGCCTGCTCCGCAACGGCGCCTGGGGCGGCCCGGACTGGACGAACAACCTGGCGTCGATGAACATCGGACCCAGCGGGTGGTTCGACATGTGGCGGGGCAACCCGGTCTATATCGACGCCCTGACGGGCAGCGGCCAGTTCAACGACGACGACGGCTACGGTGTTAATAATTACTTGACCATTGGGGTGAACAACGGCTCCGGCACGTGGAGCGGCCAGATCAGCGACCAGTCCAATACCATCTTCGTGATCAAGACCGGCAACGGCACCGAAACCTTCGCCGGCGTCAACGTGTATCATGGCACGACCACGATCAGCGGCGGCGTGCTGGAGCTTGCCAACGCCAACGCGGTGGAGAACAGCACGGTCGTGGTGAACGTCAACAACGGCTTGACCCTGGCCACCAGCAGCACCTACAACGTGGGCGGGCTCAGCGGCAGCGGCAACATCTCGCTGACGGCCGTCAACGGCAGCGCCGCCACGCTGAGCGTCGGCGGCAACGACCAGAGCACGACCTACTCGGGCGTGCTGGCGGGGCTGGGCAGCCTTGCCAAGGCCGGCACCGGCGTGCTGGTCCTCAGCGCCTCCAACACGTACACCGGCAGCACCACGATCAGCGCCGGCACCCTGCAAATCGGCGCCGGCGGCGCCACCGGCTCGATCAACAGCACCAGCGCCGTGACCGACAACGGCGTCCTGGCGTTCAACCTTTCCGGCAGTTCAACCTTCAGCAAGGTCATCAGCGGCAGCGGCAACGTGAGCACGCTTGGCCCCGGCACGCTCATCCTCACGGCCTCCAACACCTACAGCGGCGGCACGACGGTCGGCGGCGGCACCCTGCAAGTCGGCAACGCCGCCGCGCTAGGATCGACCAGCGGCGCCGCGACGATCTCCAGCGGCGTCCTCGACCTGCACGGCTTCAGCCTTGGCGTGGGCGGACTCTCCGGCGCAGGGGATCATCGACAACCTTTCCGGATCCAGCACCTATACGCTGACCGTCGGCAACGGCAACGCCAGCGGCACGTTCTCGGGAGCGATCCAGAACACGACCGGCGCCATCGCCCTGTCGAAGACGGGCACGGGGACGCTCGTCCTCAGCGGCGCCGAGGCGTACACCGGCGGCACCACGATCAGCGGCGGCACGCTCCAATTGGGCGACGGCACAAACAACAACGGCTCCGTTGCCGGCAGTATCGCCGACAATGCCTGCCTGACATTTGCCAACCCCAACGCCCAGACCTACACCGGCACGATCAGCGGCAGCGGCAGCGTGACCATGCTCGGCCCCGGCACGCTGGCCCTCACGGCCTCCGACACCTACACCGGCTCCACCACGATCAACGGCGGCAATTTGGCGGTCAACGGCTCGCTCAGCTCCAGCAGCAGCGTGACCGTCGACAGCCCGGCGCCCTGAGCGGCAGCGGCAAGGTGGGCAGCGTGATTGTGAATTCCCTGGGCACGGTCGCCCCGGGCTTTGGCGGCGGCGGCACGTTGACGGCCAGTTCGCTGAGTCTCGCTGCCAGCAGTTTGTTGAGCTATACGCTCGGCAGCGGCACGGCCACCGACAGCCGGCTCGGCATTACCGGCGGCCTGACGCTGAACCCCGGCCTGACGCTGACCGTTACCCCGGGCAGCAGTTGGGTCAACGGCACGTATGTCTTGGCCACGTACGGCTCGTTGACCAACAATTCCAGCAGCTTCAGCGGCTGGACGGTCGGCGGCAGCAGCCCCTTGGTGGGCCGGCACACCTACGGCTTCAGCGTCAGCGGCAGCAGCCTCGACCTCACCGTGGGCAGCGCGGCGGTCGTCAATGGCACGTGGAGCGGCCCGGGCGGCGGAAGCTGGGGCACGGCCGGGGACTGGCAGGGCGGCAATATCCCGGGTTATGTCGGCGACACAGCCACCTTCGGCACGGGCATCGGCTCGACGGCGGCGACCGTGACGCTCGACGGCGCCCGCGGGCTGAGCGGCCTGACGCTGAGCACCACCGGCGGCGGCAGCTACACCCTCAGTCGCAGCGGCGGCGACACCGCCAGCACGCTGATCCTGGCCAACGGCGGCAGCACGGTGCCGGTGAGCGTCAGCGGCAGTAGCCAGACGATCGCCGTGCCGGTGACGTTTTTCGACAACGTGAGCGTGAGTGTCAATTCCGGTGCAAGCCTGACGGTCTCCGGCGCCGTCGGCGACGGCGGCGCGGGCAAGTCGCTCACTGTCAGCGGAGCCGGTACCCTGATCCTCGCCGGCAGCAACACCTACGGCGGCGGCACAACCCTGTCCGCCGGGCAACTCAACATCAACAACGCCTCCGCCCTGGGCACCGGCCCGTTGACCATCTCCGGCGGCACGATCGGCAACACCAGCGGCGCGGCGATCACCCTTTCCACCAACAACGCACAGACCTGGGGCGGCGATTTCACCTTCGCCGGCGCCAACAACCTCAATCTCGGCACCGGCGCGGTCACCATGAGCAGCAGCCGCACGGTCACGGTCGCGTCGGGTAACCTCACCGTCGGCGGCGTCATCAGCGGCAGCGGCTACAGTCTGACCAAGGCGGGCACGGGCACGTTGACCCTCGGCGGCGCGGACACGTACAGCGGCGGCACGACCGTTGCCGCGGGCGTCCTGGCGGTCAACGGGTCGCTCGGCGCAAGCGGCAATATGTACGTCCAGGCCATGGCCAGTCTCGCCGGCACCGGCAGCGTCGGCAACGTGACCGTGAGTTCCAGCGGCACGGTCGCCCCCGGCTCCGGCGGCACCGGCGGCACGCTGACGGCCGCATCCTTGACCCTCGCTACCGGCGACATTCTCGCCTACACTCTAGGCACGGGCACGGGCAACGACAGCCTGCTGGCCGTCAGCGGCGGTCTGACCCTGAGCTCCAGCATCACGTTGAACGTCACCCCGGGCGCCGCGTGGAGCAACGGTTCTTACGTCTTGGCCACCTTCGGCTCGCTCACCGACAACTCCAGCAGTTTCAGCGGCTGGACGGTCGCCGGCACGGGCTTGGGGAAGCACGAGTACAGCTTTGCCATCAGCGGCGGCAGCCTCGACCTGACGGTGGCGCCGGTGAGTTGGATCGCTCCAGGCGGCGGAAGCTGGGCCAACTCGACCAATTGGCAAGGCGGCAGTATTCCAACCACCCAGGGTGACACCGCCGGCTTCGGCACCAGCATCGGCAGCAGCACCGCGACCGTCACGTTGGATGGCGCTCGGACACTCAGCGGCTTGCTCTTCAACACCACCGGCGGCGGAAGCTACATCATTGCCAGCACCGACGGCAGCACGCTGACGCTGGCCAATTATGGCAGCCCGGCGCCGGTGACCGTCAGCGGCGGCAACCACACCATCTCCGCGCCGATGACGCTCAACGACAACCTCAACTTCAGCGCCAACCCCGGCGCGGGCCTGACGATCTCCGGCAGCGTCAGCGGCGCCGGAGCGGTGACGGTCGGCGGTTCGGGCACTCTGACGATCACCGGCACCAATAATACGTACGCCGGTGGCACGACGGTCAACAGCGGCACGCTCTACGTCACCGCCGGTTCCTCCGACGGAAATAGTGCGAACATCAGCAATGTTGGCTTGGGCATGGTGACGGTCAACGCCGGCGGCACGCTGATCGGCCAGGCCGAGGCCCTCGGTTTCGGCTATAACACCATCGCCGCTCCGCTGACCATCAACGGCGGCCTCGTCATCGCGGCCGCCGGGACTGGCACCACCTGGTGCGACAGCTTGTTCTGTGCCGACTTGACGATGACCGGCGGCACGATCGGTGGCGACTACTTCGCCTTCAACGGCCCGGTCACCATCAAGGCGTCTCTCACGCCGTCGATCATCTCCGCGACGAATTTCCAGATCTGCAACACCAACGGCAGAGCGAGCTACGTGGACGTCGCCAGTGGGGCAACCTTGGTTGTCTCGAATAACTTCTACGACGTTGCCGCCACTGGGCAACTCACCAAGAACGGCGAGGGCACGATGATCCTGAATGGCCCCGCATGGTGGGGAAGCACGACCACGATCAACGGCGGCACGCTGGTGGTCAATAATTCGTTGTCCTCAAGCGCGATGACTGTCGCCCCTGCCGCAACCTTGTCCGGCAGCGGCAACATTACCACGAGCGTCGATTCCAGCGGCACGATCACTCCGGGCTACGGCAGCGGCAGCACGTTGACCGTCAGTTCGGCTACGCTTGAGCCCAGCAGCTTCCTCAACTATTCGCTCGGCACGGGCAGCAACAGCTTCCTCGCGATCGGCGGCAGTCTGGCGCTCAGTTCGAGCGTCACCTTGAACATCACCCCGGGCGCCAGTTGGGGCGCCGGCACTTACCCCCTGGCCAGCTTCAGCTCGCTTGCCGACAACTCCAGCGGCTTCACCGGCTGGACGGTGACGGGCACGGGTCTGGGAGGTCACGGGTATGCGTTTGCGATCAGCGGCGGCAGCCTCGACCTCACGGTGCTCCCGGCGACCGCCGTGGCCTGGAATCTGGCGACCGGCGGCAGTTGGAACGTCGCGGGCAACTGGAACCCCGCCATCATCCCAAACACCTGGTATTATACGGCCACGTTCGGCAACACGATCGGCAGCACCACGGCGACCGTCACGTTGGACAGCAGCCCCACGGTCAGCGGCTTGACCTTCAGCAACACGGGCACGAGCAGTTACATCCTCGCCCGCAGCGACACCACCAGCACGCTGACGCTGGACAACGGCGTGGCGCCGGTCGCGCTGAGCAATACGACGGCCAGCAACACGATCGCGGTGCCGGTCGTCCTGAACAGCAACTTGGTCATCAGCGGCACCACCGGCAAGACGTTGACGATTTCCGGGCCCGTCAGTGGCGCCGCGGCGATGAGCTTCAGCGGCGGCTCTTTGGTCCTTTCGGGCAGCAACACGTATACCGGCGGCACGACCCTGTCCGCCGGGCAACTCAACATCAACAACGCCTCCGCCCTGGGCACTGGCCCCTTCAGCCTCTCCGCCGGCACCATCGGCAACACCACCGGGGCGGCGATCACCGTTTCCACCAACAACGCGGAGAACTGGAACGGCGATTTCACCTTCGCCGGCGCCAATGACCTCAATCTCGGCACCGGCAACGTTACCCTCGGCGCCAACCGCACGGTGACAGTCACGTCCAATAACCTCACCGTCGGAGGAGTGATCAGCGGCAGCGGCTATAGCCTCACCAAGGCGGGCGCCGGTACGTTGACCCTCGGCGGCTCCAACACCTACAGCGGCGGCACAACCCTGTCCGCCGGGCAACTCAACATCAACAACGCCCACGCCCTGGGCAGCGGGACTTTCACCATCTCCGGGGGCACGATCGGCAACACCAGCGGCGCGGCGATCACGCTTTCCACCAACAATGCGGAGAACTGGAACGGCAACTTCACCTTCGCCGGCACCAACGACCTCAATCTCGGCACCGGCGCCGTCACCATGAGCAGCAGCCGCACCGTGACGGTCGCGTCCAATAACCTGACCGTCCGGGGCGCGATCAGCGGCAGCGGCTACAGCCTCACCAAGGCGGGCGCCGGCACGCTGACCCTCGGCGGCGCCAATAGCTACAGCGGCGGCACGACCCTTTCCGCCGGACAGCTCAACCTCAACAATGCCGCCGCACTAGGCACCGGGGCGTTGACCATTTCTACGGGCACGATCGGCAACACCAGCGGCGCGGCGATCACGCTTTCCACCAACAACGCACAGACCTGGAGCGGCAACTTCACCTTCGCCGGCGCCAACGACCTCAATCTCGGCACGGGCGCCGTTACCATGAACGCCAGCCGCACCGTGACCGTCGCGTCCAATAATCTCACGGTCGGCGGCGCGATCAGCGGCAGCGGCTACAGCCTGACCAAGGCTGGCACAGGCACGTTGACGCTCGGCGGCGCCAACACCTACAGCGGCGGGACGACGCTTTCCGCCGGGCAACTCAACCTCAACAACGCCGCCGCCCTGGGCACCGGGGCGTTGACGATCTCCGGCGGCACGATCGGCAACACCAGCGGCGCGGCAATCACGCTTTCCACGAACAACGCGCAGACCTGGAGTGGCAACTTCACGTTCGCCGGCGCCAACAACCTCAATCTCGGGACCGGCGCGGTCGCCATGAGCAGCAGCCGCACCGTGACGGTCGCGTCCAACAACCTCACGGTCGGGGGCGTCATCAGCGGCAGCGGCTACAGCCTCACCAAGGCGGGCGCCGGCGCGCTCATTCTCAGCGGGTCCGACACCTATACCGGCGGCACCACGATCAGCGCCGGCACCCTGCAAATCGGGGCTGGCGGCGCCACCGGCTCGATCAACGGCACCAGCGCCGTCACGGACAACGGCGTGCTGGCGTTCAATCTTTCCGGCAGTTCGACCTTCAGCAAGGTCGTCAGCGGCAGCGGGAACGTGAGCGCGCTTGGCCCCGGCACGCTCATCCTGAGCGCCTCCGACACCTACAGCGGCGGCACGACGGTCGGCGGCGGGACCCTGCAACTCGGCAACGCCGCGGCGTTGGGCTCGACCAGCGGGGCCGCGGCGGTGTCCAGCGGGGCCACCCTGGACCTGCACGGCTACAGCCTTGGCGTGGGCGCGCTCTCCGCGCGGGGACGATCAACAACCTCTCCGGAACCAGCACCTATACGCTGACCGTCGGCAACGGCAACGCCAACGGCACGTTCTCGGGAGCGATCGCAGACACGACCGGCGCGATCGCCCTGTCGAAGACCGGCACGGGCGCGCTGGCCCTTGCTGGTTCGGACACGTACACCGGCGGGACGACCCTTTCCGCCGGACAGCTTAACATCAACAACGCCGCCGCCCTGGGCACCGGGGCGTTGACGATCTCCGGCGGCACGATCGGCAACACCAGCGGGGCGGCGATCACGCTTTCCACCAACAACGCGCAGACCTGGGGCGGCGACTTCACGTTCGCCGGCGCCAACAACCTCAATCTTGGCACCGGCGCGGTCGCCATGAGCAGCAGCCGCACCGTGACGGTCGCGTCCAACAACCTCACGGTCGGGGGCGTCGTCAGCGGCAGCGGCTACAGCCTCACCAAGGCGGGCGCCGGCGCGCTCATCCTCAGCGGGTCCGACACGTATACCGGCGGCACCACGATCAGCGGCGGCACCCTGCAAATCGGGGCCGGCGGCTCTACCGGCTCGATCAACGGCACCAGCGCCGTCACGGACAACGGCGTGCTGGCGTTCAATCTTTCCGGCAGTTCGACCTTCAGCAAGGTCGTCAGCGGCAGCGGGAACGTCAGCGCGCTTGGCCCCGGCACGCTCATTCTCAGCGCCTCCGACACCTACAGCGGCGGCACGACGGTCGGCGGCGGCACGCTGCAAATGGGCAACGCCGCCGCGTTGGGCTCGACCAGCGGGGCCGCGGCGGTGTCCGGCGGTGCCACACTGGACCTGCACGGCTACAGCCTTGGCGTGGGCGCGCTCTCCGGCGCGGGGACGATCAACAACCTCTCCGGAACCAGCACCTATACGCTGACCGTCGGCAACGGCAACGCCAACGGCACGTTCTCGGGAGCGATCGCAGACACGACCGGCGCGATCGCCCTGACGAAGACCGGCACGGGCACGCTGGCCCTTGCTGGTTCGGACACGTACACCGGCGGGACGACGCTCTCCGCCGGACAACTCAACCTCAACAACGCCGCCGCCCTGGGCACCGGGGCTTTCACGATCTCCGGCGGCACGATCGGCAACACCAGCGGCGCGGCGATCACCCTTTCCACCAACAACGCGGAGACCTGGGGCGGCGACTTCACCTTCGCCGGCGCCAACAACCTCAATCTCGGGACCGGCGCGGTCGCCATGAGCAGCAGCCGCACCGTGACGGTCGCGTCCAACAACCTCACGGTCGGGGGCGTCGTCAGCGGCAGCGGCTACAGCCTCACCAAGGCGGGCGCCGGCGCGCTCATCCTCAGCGGCTCCGACACCTATACCGGCGGCACCACGATCAGCGGCGGCACCCTGCAAATCGGGGCCGGCGGCTCTACCGGCTCGATCAACGGCACCAGCGCCGTCACCGACAACGGGGTCCTGGCGTTCAATCTTTCCGGCAGTTCGACCTTCAGCAAGGTCGTCAGCGGCAGCGGCAACGTGAGCGCGCTTGGCCCCGGCACGCTCATCCTCGAGCGCCTCCGACACCTACAGCGGTGGCACGACGGTCGGCGGCGGGACCCTGCAACTCGGCAACGCCGCGGCGTTGGGCTCGACCAGTGGGGCCGCGGCGGTGTCCAGCGGGGCCACACTGGACCTGCACGGCTACAGCCTTGGCGTGGGCGCGCTCTCCGGCGCGGGGACGATCAACAACCTCTCCGGAACCAGCACCTATACGCTGACCGTCGGCAACGGCAACGCCAACGGCACGTTCTCGGGAGCGATCGCAGACACGACCGGCGCGATCGCCCTGACGAAGACCGGCACGGGCACGCTGGCCCTTGCTGGTTCGGACACGTACACCGGCGGGACGACGCTCTCCGCCGGACAGCTTAACATCAACAACGCCGCCGCCCTGGGCACCGGGGCGTTGACGATCTCCGGCGGCACGATCGGCAACACCAGCGGGGCGGCGATCACGCTTTCCACCAACAACGCGCAGACCTGGGGCGGCGACTTCACGTTCGCCGGCGCCAACAACCTCAATCTCGGGACCGGCGCGGTCGCCATGAGCAGCAGCCGCACCGTGACGGTCGCGTCCAACAACCTCACGGTCGGGGGCGTCGTCAGCGGCAGCGGCTACAGCCTCACCAAGGCGGGCGCCGGCGCGCTCATCCTCAGCGGGTCCGACACGTATACCGGCGGCACCACGATCAGCGGCGGCACCCTGCAAATCGGGGCCGGCGGCTCTACCGGCTCGATCAACGGCACCAGCGCCGTCACGGACAACGGGGTCCTGGCGTTCAACCTTTCCGGCAGTTCAACCTTCAGCAAGGTCGTCAGCGGCAGCGGCAACGTGAGCGCGCTTGGCCCCGGCACGCTCATCCTCAGCGCCTCCGACACGTACAGCGGCGGCACGACGGTCGGGGGCGGCACGCTGCAAATGGGCAACGCCGCGGCGTTGGGCTCGACCAGCGGGGCCGCGGCGGTGTCCAGCGGGGCCACGCTGGACCTGCACGGCTACAGCCTTGGCGTGGGCGCGCTCTCCGGCGCGGGGACGATCAACAACCTCTCCGGAACCAGCACCTATACGCTGACCGTCGGCAACGGCAACGCCAACGGCACGTTCTCGGGAGCGATCGCAGACACGACCGGCGCGATCGCCCTGACGAAGACCGGCACGGGCACGCTGGCCCTTGCTGGTTCGGACACGTACACCGGCGGGACGACCCTTTCCGCCGGACAGCTTAACCTCAACAACGCCGCCGCCCTGGGCACCGGGGCGTTGACGATCTCCGGCGGCACGATCGGCAACACCAGCGGGGCGGCGATCACGCTTTCCACCAACAACGCGCAGACCTGGGGCGGCGACTTCACGTTCGCCGGCGCCAACAACCTCAATCTCGGGACCGGCGCGGTCGCCATGAGCAGCAGCCGCACCGTGACGGTCGCGTCCAACAACCTCACGGTCGGGGGCGTCGTCAGCGGCAGCGGCTACAGCCTCACCAAGGCGGGCGCCGGGCGCTCATCCTCAGCGGGTCCGACACGTATACCGGCGGCACCACGATCAGCGGCGGCACCCTGCAAATCGGGGCCGGCGGCTCTACCGGCTCGATCAACGGCACCAGCGCCGTCACGGACAACGGGGTCCTGGCGTTCAATCTTTCCGGCAGTTCAACCTTCAGCAAGGTCGTCAGCGGCAGCGGCAACGTGAGCGCGCTTGGCCCCGGCACGCTCATCCTGAGCGCCTCCGACACCTACAGCGGCGGCACGACGGTCGGCGGCGGGACCCTGCAACTCGGCAACGCCGCGGCGTTGGGCTCGACCAGTGGGGCCGCGGCGGTGTCCAGCGGGGCCACACTGGACCTGCACGGCTACAGCCTTGGCGTGGGCGCGCTCTCCGCGCGGGGACGATCAACAACCTCTCCGGTGCCAGCACCTATACGCTGACCGTCGGCAACGGCAACGCCGGCGGTACGTTCTCGGGAGCGATCCAGAACACGACGGGCGCGATCGCCCTGACGAAGACGGGCACGGGCATACTCGTCCTCAGCGCCTCCAACACCTACACCGGCGGTACTACGATCAACGGCGGCAATTTGGCGGTCAACGGCTCGCTCAACTCCAGCGGCGGCGTGATCGTCAATAGCTCCGGCACCTTGAGCGGCGCCGGCACGGTGGGCATCGTGACCGTGAATTCCCAGGGCACGGTCGCTCCTGGCTTTAACGGTGGCGGCGCGGTGACGGCCAGTTCGTTGAGTTTCGCTGCCAGCAGCTTGTGGAGCTATACGCTCGGCAGCGGGACGGCGACCGACAGCCGGCTCAGCATTATCGGCAGCCTGACACTGGACCCGGACCTCGCCTTGACCGTTACTCCGGGCAGCAGTTGGGGCGACGGCACCTACGTGCTGGCGACCTACGGCTCCGTTACCGACGATTCCAATAGCTTCAGCGGCTGGACGGTCGGCGGCAGCGGTCTGGGCAATTACTCGTACAGCTTCAGTCTCAGCAGCGGCAGCCTGGACCTGACCGTGGCCGCGGGGCAGGGCCAGGGCTTGTCGGCAGCCTCGGACGGCGGCGGCAACATCATTGCTGCCCAGGCGGCCGTGCCGGAACCGGGCAGCCTCACCCTCCTCGGCGCTGGGCTGATCGGGCTAATCGGCTACGCTTGGCGAAAACGACGTTTGCTGCGACGCTGACGCGAAGAGCGGCACGTCGTAGGCGTGAAGAATGGTGTCGTCGTGTTCAGAAACCTTGTCCGACGCTAAACTGGGTGATTGGGGCGGGTTTGAGGGAACCGACGCGGACCGCCATTGTCCAGTTGCCATGCGGGGAGCGTGGCAATCACGCGGACCACGGCCGATTGCGTCGGGTCGTTGATCGTCGTGCCTACGTCCCAGTTCACGCGGCCGATGGCGTGGACGAAAGTCCTGATCTTGTAGACAATCAGCGTCTTGACCGACAGGGATTATCCCAGCCACGGCGTGCGCTGCGAGACGGCCCCCACCACGAACCTGACCATCAACAGCTTCAACTTCGTCAATTCGGGCCACAATGCCGGTCAAATCAACGTGACGTATACGGTCAGCGACTCGAATGCCCCGCCCTTCAGCATCGGCATCTACGGCTCGCCCGACGGCGTCCGGCAAGGCGACTTGCTCCAGACCTATGACGTCAGTGATTCGGGTGTCCTCGCAGTCGGCACGTATACGGCCACGTTCAATGCCGATTTGAGCGGCCTGGGCGCCACCGACAAGTATCTGTTCGCCAAGTCGGATGCCAACGACGAGGTGTACGAAGAGACCAAGGCCGACAACGTCTCCAGTTCCGCCTCGACCGTGTCGATTGCGGACCTCAACGTCGTATATAAAAATCCCGACGACGGCAGCGTCTACGTCTTTGCCGCCAACAACACGGACACCCCTACGGCGTTGGAAGCAGACCAGACCCCGGGCGACTTCACCGTCTATCGTAGCGGTGATACGAGCGGCTCACTGACGGGCGGCTACACGGTGACCGGCAATGCGGAGGGCGGGACCGATTACCAGACGCTCACCGGCAGCGTTACCTTTCCCGCGGGCAGCAACGCCGTCACGATCCCGGTCAAGCCGATAGACGCGGGCACGGTCGGCGACAGCGTGGACGTCGTGGTCACTCTCAATTCCAGCGACAATTACAGCGTCAACAGTGATTACCCCAGCGCAACGGTGAGGGCTTTCATCCTTTGCCCCTGCGCAGGCGTGCCGCATGTGCCGGATCGCCCTTGCCGATCAGAAAAGCGGCCGGGACGTTCGGCATTGACGATTTCCGGGGTACGACCCCGGCACGTCCCGGCCGACCGATTTTGTAGCACGGGTCGGACGGGCTTTCAACTGGGCGCCCGTGAGAGCGGACCCGACACCCCGGCTGAGATTCTTGCAACCCCGGTGGCAGGTTCGGCGGGCGGATGTCCAAGAGGTACTTGAACAGGTCTTGGCACATGACCAAGACGCGGTCGGGCAGCAGGATGCGGTCTTCGTACTGTGTCTTCTCGTACCGTTCGCGCAGTTCGTCGGCGGAAACGGGCCGGCCGGTCAGGGCGTCGGTCGGGTTGCGGGCGATAATCTCCTCAATGGAAATGCCGGTGTCGTCGAGATTGACCCGGCCATTGAAGATCTCGCAAGCGGCCAAGTAACCGTCTTCGATGCCCTGGGCCAGATCGTATTCATAGACCGGTTCGCCGAAGTACTCGAGGTTGTCGGCCGTGATCTTCCGGTCGGCCTTGGCTTCCGTGTTGTCCTCGGTGATCTGCAACTGCCGAGGTGTGGCCGTCAAGCCGACCTGGACGGCGTCGGGATTCCGCGTGAGCACCAGCGACCACTTGCCCCAGGCCAAACGATGGCACTCGTCGATGATGATGTGGCTGAAGTAGTTCTCGGGGTAGTTCTTGGTGAGGAAGTTGGCGTCGCCCGCTTCGCTGTCCACGTCCAGGGTCTGGTACGTGGCGACAACGACGCGTGCGTTCTTCTCGGCGTTGCTGCCAGTAGCTGCAGCCGCGTCGGTGCCGAACACGTTCTGGAAGGCGGCGAGGCCCTGGTTGCGAAGTTCGTCGCGGTCGCATACAAACAACGCCCGGCGGAGTTGGCCGGCATCGGCGATGCGTTTCAGCAGATTGACCGCGATGAACGTCTTGCCCGATCCGGTGGCCAACGACAGAAGGGCCCGGCCGGGCTCGCCGGCGAGTTTGCAGCGGGCGACCTTTTCGAGCACGGCGCGGATAGCGGCGTCCTGGTAGTAGCGGCGCGTGCCTTCGCCGCCGGCGTAGCGAGTGAGCAGGGGCCGAGCGGCAGGGGATTCGAGGCTGAATCCCATGCGTTGCTCATAGCGAGCCCGCAGTTCCTCCGGGGCAGGGAACTCGCTTATCGGCCAGGGCGCACTTGTCAGGCCGGTGAACCGGTCGTACTGGACGAACAGATGACCGTTCGAGGAAAACACAAAAGGCACGTTCAGTCGTTTGGCGTTTGCATACGCCTTGCCCTGTTCCATGCCGTGACCGGGTGGCAGGCTTTCGCGCTTGGCCTCGATCAGGGCCACTGCGACGGGCTGTGCTTCAGCGTTGACCTTCACACGGAGCGTGTAGTCGGTACGGCCCTTGGACCGGCGCTTTGCCCGACCGCCGATGACGTCGATGGCCCCCGCCGTTTCCTCCCGACGGATCAGGTCTTCCGTCCAGCCCCGCGCATGGATTGCCGGGTCGATGAGCTTGGCTCTTGTATCAGCCTCGCTCAGCATGCTCGTTTCCCCGACTCATCGCCCAAGTCCAGACCGCTTGGCTATTTGCACTGGTCGTTACCACAGGTTTCCCAGCATATCACCCCCACCTGTGGGCCGCTAGCCAGGCGCGAGAGCCTGTATCCGGTTGGACAGACGGAATTTACGGCCCCTAGGCAGGCTTGCAAGGGCTGGGAAGTGACTACGTCCCGAGCCGCCGAGGTCACGGCGACGATCACGCGCCGGATGCTATTGCCAGTGCTTGATCGTGTTAGCGATCAGGCTGCTGCCGGTCGAGATAGGCCAAGAATGCCTTGGGCTGCGGCAGAGTGGCATCCATGGCGAGGGCTTGATGGAAAGCCTGTCTGGCCTGGTCATAACGCCCTTGCTTCGCCAGGAGCACGCCAACGTTGGAATGAGCTGCGGCAGGGCCGACCACTTTGGCGAATGCTTGGAAACTCTCGTCGAAATGCCCCTCTGCGGCAAGCACCAATCCCAGATTGCAGAGCGCCTTGGGATGGTTCGGGTCCATCGCCAGGGCTTGACGCAGCGACCGCTCGGCTTCAGCCTGGTTGCCTCGCTCGTAGTAATAGTATCCCAAGTCGCTCAACAGACTGGGATTCTTGGGATCGGACTCCAGTGCCTTGTTGAACTCGGATAGCGAGCGGGCGCTATCACCCTGAACGTCGTACAGCACCGCCAAATGGTGCGAAATGGATTTCAGGCTCGGATCGTTGCTTCGTGCCTTTTCGTAGAGCAAAATGGCTTGCTCCACGTGTCCGTTCTTTTGCAGTTCCTCGGCGGTGACCAAACACGCTAGTGCTTTTTGTTTGGGAGGAAGTTCCCCCTGGGGCTGCATGGACGCTGTGGATTCACTGTCGGAAGATGTCGTTAGCGATGCCGTCTTCAAAGGCGAAAATCCCGGGCCGGCGCAACCCACCCAGGATACCAATCCAAGCAGGCCGAGCAACAGGAATCGACATTTGCCGGTGGCGTTCATGGTGGCACTTTCACCTTGGTTCAATCAGGTCAAAATCAGTCGCTTCGCTATTGGCCGGTTAAAAAACGCCGACGCCGACACCAGTGCTGCTGCCGAAGCCGGACGTTGATATTCCGCCCATCGTCGAGCCTGTCGCCCCACCGAGCATCGGGCCCGTGCCTTGCTGTCCGCCGCTGCTGGTGCCGAACATGCCGCGTTCAATTCCGGGGGCCTCTTGGCCATAAAGGCCTTCGGCCTCCGAGCGGCCGAGAATCACGCGGTCGGGGATGATCTGGACGTGGCAGCACGCCAGCGCTTCCAGGACTGCCATACGCCGACCCTCGTTCACACGCTGGTCGGAAGAGGGCTCGATCACGACCGGAAAGGGCACTTGAGTCAGCCCTTGAGCGATCCGCGCAACGTGCTGCTGTCCAAACGTGGTTAGATTCCTGCCATCCGGGGCCCATTCGTACTCGTAGATCACGAAGTTGTCCTGATCGGCACGGGCCCTCTCCCCATGAATCCACTGGCAGGCGTAGGTCCCGTTGGGCTGGGGTATGGCTCCGGGCGCAATGTCATTGCACGGCTCAGGTCCATTATGGCAGCCGGCATTGGCTGCCAGCGCCCACAGGATCAGCCACAACGCGCCGGTCCACGGGGAAAAAGGGGACAGTCCCCATTTGTGCGAAGCACCCTCCGGGCCGTTCCGGCAAATGGGGACTGTCCCCTTTTTCCCCCATGGATTCTTTCTTGCACAGTGCATGGGTTTCATCCTCGGCTAGCGGGTGGGTGGTTGAACGAGCCCTGGGCTGGGCGTAGGAACCGGCTCGGGCGGCGGATTGGCTGCCGCCGCTTGGGGACACGGCAAACACGAGGCATTTCCCGTTTTGCAACAGCCGTAACTACTGCCGTGCGGGCCGATGATGAAGAGGTCGTTGCAGTCGCAATATCGCTTCTGGCGGCAGTAGTCGGTGCGGACCGAAGCGCGGTAGTCTTGGGTGCGCCGGCCTTCCAGGTGCCCCAAGAGATAAAACTCCACGTCGCCCGGCTCAAAAACGTCGTTGCCGGGCAGCGGCGGCGTTTTGCACATATCCAGAGGATGCACCAGCAGGGGCGTCACCAAGACGACCAACTCCTGCTCCTGGGAGGCGACATTATCCAAGCCGCCGGTCCGTCCGACGATCGGCAGATCGCCCCAAAGCGGCACGCGATTGGACTGGGTGGTCATGTTGTTTTGGATCAGGCCCGCCACCGAGAGCGTCTGGCCTTCGCGCAGCTCGACGGTGGTGTTGAACTGGCGTTGGGTAATCTGACTCGGTACGGCAGCCCCGCTGACCTGGGTTTGCGTGACGCTGGGGGTCGATACCGTGGCACTGAGTTGCAGGCGGATCCGATTGCGGTCGGTAATATAGGGGACGAATTGCAGCGAAATGCCGGTGTTTTGATAGCTCACGCTTTGTGCCGCTCCGCCGGGAGTGACGACGCTGGTGGGAATGGGAAAGGAGACGCCGGCCAGGAAGTTCGCCGGCCCGCCCGTTGAGCGTGGTCAGGTTCGGTTCGGCCAGGCTGCGGGCAAGGTTCAAGGTGCGCAGCGCCTGGATGGCGATGAACGTTTGGCCGTTGTCCAACGACACCGGAAGGTTGACCGAGGTGCCGTGGCTGGCCAGCGCCGTGAGCAGGCCGCCGGTAAACTGTCCGATTTCCGCGGCGCCCTGCTTCATGTCGAAGTTGATGCCGACGCTTCGGCGCGGCGTTTCGATTGACTTCGGCCACCGTGACCATGAGCATGACCTGCTGTTCGCCCGGCACCCGCAGGAGGTTGACGAGGTTCGCGTTTCCTTCCAAGAGTTCGCGGATGGCGTTGACCGCCGCCTGCTCGTCGCCCAGGCCGGGGATGAAAGCCACGTTGACGCTCCTGGACTCGACCTTGCTGCGTCTCCGCGTGGGCGTATGTTCCGCGACGATGCGGAGAATCTGCGCCGCCTCGACAACGTCCTTCGACTGGCCGCGCACCACGACTTGCTCGCCCACCAGCGAGAGTTGAACGGCGCTGTCGGGAAATGCTTCCTTGATTTCTCGTTCCAGTACCTTGAGCGCTTGCTCGAAGGCTTTCACCTGGGCCTCCAAACGCCTCCTCTCTTCCAGCACGTCGAGCGCGGCGCGTTCAGGATCGGGCAGGACGACGACCATGTAGCTCAACGTCCGGTCCTTCCGCTGGTCGTTCGGATCGCGCGGATCGGGGAACCAAAGGTCCAGAACGGTCCTGCCCGTCTTCTTGCCGACGACGGCAAATTCCTGGTCGGTGACGACTTGAAAACCGGCCACGTTCTCGTCGGGGATGTAGATGCGGCGAGGCTTCTCTCGCAATACGATGACCTTGGCCCGGCCGACGACCACCTGGATCGTGTTCTCAGGAGCGATTTCGCGCTCGACGAATTGCCCATACTCCCGCTTGATCTCCGGCGTCGGCTCGGGGGTGCCCAGTCCCGGCGGAAGGCCAAGCGTCGGCAGACGGAATTGAGTCGGGATCGAACGGCGATGCGACGCTTTGAAACGTTGCCGTGCCGGCTCGGAAGGCGGCTGGACTCCCGAGGGCAAAACGCCCGGCCGGCTGCGTGCCCGGAACCGTCGGAGTACCCGGCCGAATGATCTCCGGGCCAGGCGGGGTTCTGCGCCAAGCGTTCCGGCGGGCCTCCAGTCCACGGCTGGCTGCCTGGGGAAGACGAGTTTGGATAGCCGGCCGTCGCGGGGATGGGACGGACGATTTCGGTCTGATAGTCATCGGGGTTCTGCCCACGAATGCTTAGCTGCGCCGTCGGCACATTTCCGGCTCGATTATCGGCAGAGGGCTCCGTCAGCGGAACAACTTGATTGGGATATTGCGATGCCATTTCCGGCGTATTCGGTGCGCCAACCCCCGGAGAAGAAGAGGGTTGCTGCGCCAGAGACCACGCCGACGTGATCGCCAGAATCAGACCGAAAGCGCAGCCGCAAGCAGGCCGATTCGGAGGAAGCGGCGCAATGGACTGCGCAAGACCCTGTGGCCTGTCCGAGCGGAGCGCGGTCGAGTGAAGAGATTGGTCCGGCACCGTTTCCCCCCTCCGGAAGCCTGGATGCACTGAACGTAGGCGTTCATTGCAAACTCATGCCTGCTGCCACTCCCGTGAAGGCGGAGGTGGCACAGCAAGGGCGAGTAGTTCCAAGACTCCCGAGAAATAGTTGAGGTTGGCGGTCCGACCAGTCCAATCAACAGCGGTGGTGTTGACGCCGCCACCGACTCTGCTGGTTGTATCGGTTGTAACGGCCGCGGACTCTACCGCATTCACCTATTTTTGCAGAAATGCCACCGACCTGGGGGGTGTCGCTTCTCCTCCGCCGGCAGGTTCCAGTCGCAACTTCTCGCCGGGCTGCACGTCTGCCGAGCCCGCGATAACCTCCAGCGCAGCATGGCTCTTGCGCGGTCCCCATGCCAGCCGCCAGGGCCGGAGACTCCGGCGGACGGCCAGAACGGACGCCATTGCCGTCCAGGAAAACGACATCGACTGGAAAACGCACGAAACACGTGTGGACCGAGTTGCACGGCACCAGCAGCAGGCCGGCATCGGCAGGCAGCGGGCGGCGGAATTGCAGCCCGGCCAGCCGAGACCAGAAACCGTCGGCGATGGTCAACTGGGCAACCACGGTCTTGCCGGTCGTTTCGCTCACCAAACGCCAAGTGTTAGCCATACTAGAAGTTCCTTACCTTGATGAAGGTATCGGCAAACTGGAAAAGGCGTACAAAGAATGGTCCGAGCGTCCATACGAAGATGCCCGGAAGGAAGCAGACCACCAGCGGGAACATCCGCTTGATGGGCAGCGCCATGGCAAACGCATTGGCCCGCTCGCGGCGACGATCGCGCAGGTCGTCGGCCTGCCGGCGAAGCGCTTGGGCGATGCCGCTGCCCAACTGTTCCGCCTGAACCAGCGCCGAGACGAGGATCGTTACGGACGAGACTTCCAAGCGGCGGGCCAGTCGCCGCAGGGCTTCTACTCGCGTTCTGCCCGCCAAGAGGTCCGACTGGTAGGTGCGGAACTCTCGGGCCAAAGGGCGATCTTCCATCACCGAATCGAGGACACGCGACAGGGCAGCATCGAAGCCAAGACCAGCTTCGCTGAGCGTGGCCAGAAGTTCCAAGGAGATGGGCAAATCCTGCTCCACTTGTTCCATGCGTTGCCGCCGCGACCGGCGAACGACCAGCCACGGCAAGAGCATCAGGATCAAGAACACGGTCCAAGGCGCCAGGTACGCAATGGGGATGAGGAGATCACCCACGCCCGGCGGGAGCCGGGCAATGTTCCTGAACAACTCGTCCGTCACGCCGGCGCCTCGAATGGCCAATGCCGTGGCAAGCCCCAGGCCGATTGCCAGGAGCATCGCGGCGACGAACACGGCGGGGGCAACGGGCTGGCGATAGCCCGCCAGGAAGAGCCAACGGCGGAGGAATCCCGCGACCACGGAATCGCCGTCGGGCCGCTCTGGCCGGATCGGCCGGTTCCGTGAACAGTCTTTCCAAACTCCGCCGATTCGTGCCCAGGCGGCGCAGCAGAAAGTAGGCCAGGCATATCAGGACGGCCGGCGCCAGCCAAAGGCTCATTACTGCGAGTGTTCTCATCGAGCTTGCCTCAAAATCGCAGCCGGCTGAGGAACGACATCCAGACCAGGCCGACTGCTTGCAGAAGGATGGTTCCCGCGACCGCCCATTGGCCGATCGACGTGGCAAGGAACTGGTTCATTTGCTCGGGATTGGTGCGCCACACCACCAGCGCGATGAAGTACGTCAGCATCATCACGGCCAGCGTGGAAACCTCGGACTGGGCCGAGTTGGAGCGGATGCGCCTGGCAATCTCGATGCGGTCGCGAATCGTCCTGCCTACGCTCGCCAAGGTTGGGAGCCAGGCTGCCGCCGGTTTCCGACTGGACGGACAGGGCCGACGAGAAGAGGAGGAACGTCTCCAGCGGGACGCGCTGCGTCAGGCCGTGATAGACCGTCCGAGGATCGTCTCCAAAACGGATGCGGCCCACCACCTCTTCCAGTTGGGGACGCAGAGGGCGGCGCGATTCGCCCATGGCGTTCTCCAGGGCATCGGTGACGCCTGCTCCGGCCCCCAACGCGGCCACCATCAGGTCGATGGCGTCGGCCAACTGGGTTTCGATTCTTGCGGTCCGCCGCACCGCCAAATAGGACTCCAGTTGTCCTGCCAGCAGGCTGACAATCAGCCCGACCGCGATCACAAAGGGCGGAGCCCAGCCCAGTGCGAAGTACAAGAACCCGGCCGCCAAGAGACCGACCATCCACGGCAAGAAGCGGTGGCGGACGAGGAATGAACGGGCCGCGGGAATCGGCTCCGGCTGCGACTGGGCCGGAGACCTCGGCCGAATTCTCCATGCGTCGCCGGGCGAGCGCGCGGCTTCGCGCGTTCCGCCAAACGGAGGCGACGACGCCAAGCCCAAGCAGCAGCAGCCCGGAAAATAGCAGAATCTCACGTCATGGACGGCGGACTTGCTCTTCTGGAAAAGGGTTCGGGGAATCTCGATTCCCCGCTCTTGCAGTTCCTCCACGACGCGCGGGACGATGCCGGTGGCGACGAACTCTCCGGCAATCTGCCGCCCCTTCTGGCCGCGCCGCTCGAAACGAAAGATGTCCTGCAACTGGGGCGTCGTGCCTTCCATGCCGACGATCTCCGCGATGCTCTCCACCCGGCGAACGCCGTCCTCGAACCGCCGCACGTGGACGATCAGGTGCAGGGCGGAGACGATCTGTTCGCGGATGGCGCGCGAGGGAAGCTCCAGCCCAGCCATCAAAACCATCGTCTCCAGCCGCGCCAAGGCGTCGCGCGGGCTGTTGGCGTGGACCGTGGTCATGCCGCCGTCGTGGCCCGTGTTCATCGCTTGCAGCATGTCCAGGGCCTCGCCGCTGCGGACCTCGCCCACGATGATCCGGTCGGGCCGCATCCGCAGGGCATTGACCACCAGGTCGCGGGCCGTGATGAGCCCTCGGCCTTCGATGTTCGGCGGACGGGTCTCCATCCGCACCACGTGCTCCTGGTCGAGAATCAGTTCCGCCGAATCCTCGACGGTGACGATCCGCTCCCGATCGGGAATGGCCTCGGCAAGGGCGCCGAGCAGCGTGGACTTCCCCGAGCCGGTGCCCCCGGAAATAAGCAGGTTCTTCCGGCCGCGGACCACGGCATCGAGAAAAGTGTGGATGTCCGACGAAAACATTCCCAGTTGCATCAGGTCGCTGCGCCGCAATCGCTGGCGGCCGAAGCGGCGAATCGACAGGGTTGGGGCATCAATCGTCACGGGAGGAAGCGTGGCATTGACGCGGCTCCCGTCGGGCAACCGCGCATCCACCATCGGCGAGCTTTCGTCGATCCGCCGCCCGACGCGGGCGGCGATCCGCTGGATGATGCGGACCAAGTGGTCCGCGTCCCGGAAACGAACGTCGGTCTTCTCCAAGCGTCCGAACCGTTCCACATACACTTGCTGGGGGCTGTTGACGAGAATGTCGGTGACCGCCGGATCGGCCATCAACGACGCCAACGGTCCGACCCCAAGCGTCTCTTCCAACAGGTCGCCCACCAGCCGACGACGTTCGGCTTCGTTCAGGGGCAAGTCCTCGTCCCGGAGGGCTTCGTCGACGAACGTCTGCACGAATGTGGTCAACGTCTCCTCGCTGGCCCCCAGCAGGTTTCGCCGGTCGAGTTCGTCCAGCAACCGCTGGTGCAAAGTCCCCTTGACGGAAAGGTACTCGGCGCCGCCGGAATGAATGAGTAGGGGTACGACGGGAGCCGCGGTGATCGTCCGCGTAGGGGCCGCCTTCTTCGTGGCTGCGCACGCGGTCCGCGGGCAACGAGAGATTCGATTTCCGCAGCCGTTGCCGCCAGTCCTGCTCAACCTCGGGCGATTGCTCGCGGGTTTCTTCGTTCACGGCAAATTCTCCTCGCTCGCTTCCGCGTGCTCGTCCTCGACCGGCTGCGACTGGCCGTCACGCGACGGGGCAGGCGAGACTGGCGGAGCTTCATGCATGGCGTCAATGTCATCGACCAGCCGGCGCAGATGGCGGCCGCAGCCGAACAGCCGGCTGGCCCGCAACACATACGGCTCTCCCGTGTTGGCGGCGACCACAATGCGATTGTCGAAGGGAATCACGTGATCGACGGCATGGCCGAGGCGGTTGGCGACAGCCGACGGCTTGACGCTTCCCGGCAGGGTCGTGTAACGGTTCAGCACGATGCGCTGGCGCTCTTTGGTCAGGCCCAGGCCGCGGAGAACCTCCACCAGTTTCACCGCGCCCAGCAGCGTGGGCACAACGTTCTCCAAGACGACGTAGGCCCGGTCGCTGAGGTCCAACACCGCCACCATCGCGCGGTCCAGCATGGGAAACGTATCGACCAGCACAAAATCATACGTGTGCCTGGCAAGGGTGAGAATCCGCGACAGCACCTCGTCGTCGATGTCGGCGCCCTCCACGGCATCGGCCGGCGCGGCCAGAAGGTGCAAGCCGCTGGAGTGCGGCATGGCCAGTTGCCGGATGAGGGTTTCATCCAGCCGGTCCTGTTCACGCACCACGTCGCTGAGCGACGTGGTGGGCGTCAGGTCGAGCAGCGACGCGCAGACGCCCATCTGGAGCGACGCATCCACCAGAAGCACGCGCTCCGGGTGACGCACGGCCAGGCCGCAGGCCGCATTGACGGCCATGGTCGATTTTCCCACGCCGCCCTTGTTGCTGACGAACGAAACGATCCTGCCCAGCCGGCCGATTTCCCGAAGCGGCGATCGCTGGACGCGGCGGAGCAAGCTCGGCCAGTTCGCTGCTGGAGACGGGCCGCCGGAGAAAGTCCTTCACCCCGGCGCGAAGCGCTTGGATGAGAATCGTGCTTTCCGCCACATCCGGCTCGAAAACGTCCGGCCGAAAGACCGCGGCCACGGTGGTTTCGGGCGAGACGAACGCCGCCTCCTCGGCAAATACTTGCAGGGGCCGGACATCGGTCCCCATTTCCACCAGCGCGATTTGCGGACGGCGGCTGCGGGCTGCCTCGATCGCCTGGCGGATGTCGTCGGCGTGGTGAATCACCGGGTGCAACTCGTCCAACGAGGCCAGGGCGCTCTCCAACTCGGCGCGGAACCGCGGATCGGGACTCACCATCAGGATGTTGATTGTGTTCGGCACGGGTGTTGAGCAGGGATTAGGGATTGGGGACTAGGGATTGGATGAGTTCGGGCCGATGTAATGGTTCACCAGGACAGGAGCGTAAAGCGGATTGTTGAGTGTCGCGTGCTCTTGGAAGAGCGTGGTAAAATCCGTTGTGTCTTGCGTCAATCCGGGGACAAAGGCGCCGGATACATTGCCATAGCCCACCGGCTGCGACCCGGAAGGCCCCATCGTGATGCTCAAAGTTCCGCCCGTTGCGCCCGTGGCGTCCTCCGTCCACGTCCAGCTCTGCACGTAGCCGAATCCAATAATCGTGTTGTTCGTATCAACGACGGGAACATACTGGGATAACGCCAACAGGGTCGGGCCCGTGTAGTTGGCCGGGTTTGTGCCATTAGCAGATACGTACTGCGCCAGCCATGCCGCATCCTGTGGCGTGACGCTCTTACCGGCGGCAATCTGCTGGCCGATTTCGACGAGGGCAGGTTGGATGATCTGCCCACCCAGAGTGATGGAACCGTCCAGCGCAAGGGTGAAGGAAGTCTGGCCGTTCTGCCAATTTGTCTGGCTCAAGGCAAATGGCGTGATTCCGGGGATGTTTACGGTTTCAGCCGGATTGTCCTGGTTGATCTGTTGGAATGGTCGCCCCGCCGTCTTGGCTCGGCCCGCCGAATAGGAAGTGCCGCCAAACTGTATGCCGTCACCGGCCGCCGCGATGGCCGTGGCGCGGACCGTGATCCCGGACGTCACGCTCAACTGGCTGCCAGTGCCGCTGCGGGCCATCAGGCTGCCGCGGCCAAACAGGACTGGCAGCGTCGGACCGCCGGAACTGACGCCAGACTCCTGGTCGAGCCCGCTGGCATTATTGGTGCGCCGCATGCGAACCAGAAACGCACTGCCCGTGGATGACCCGGACGGCGCGAGCGTGAAATCGCGGCGATTATAGTTTGCGTCCTCGTCCGCCAACTGGGTCGCATCGTAGTTCGGGTTGGAGCCGTACGTGCCGGAACTCATGTCGCCTGCGGTCCCGTTGGAAAGATTGAGTTCCAACTCCGTTGGCTGGTAAACCGGCGGATTGAGTACGACCATCGTTTGCGCCGCGGCCAGATCGGCGGGGCCGACGCCGCCGGTGAAATCCACCACGGGCCCGGCGCCGCACTCCACCGTGCCGCCGCTGGGGTCCACGTAGTTGGTGAACAGACTGGCAACCATTTGGCTCGCCTGCTGGCGCCGGTATTGGTCGGTCGAAAAGTCTCGCCAGCGCAGCCCTTCCAGCGCCGCGGAGTCCACGGCCGTCTGCATCTCTTGCTGGGTGAGCCGGGCGAAACCCATGTCGATCACCAGTGCGGCCAAGCCCATCAGGCCGAAGAAAATCATCACGAACAAGACCAGCGCGTAGCCCGCTCGATCCGCCGCTTTGCCGCGATGGTGTTTCATAACGCGCCTATTGCTTGCTCTCTTCCACGGCCCCAGCCGGCGTGACCCCCGAACCGGCCTTGGCCGATCCGTCGTCCTGCGCCGCTACGACAGGGCTATTTCCCGGTCCGGTGAAGAGCACGAATTGCCGTTGACCTCCAATCATCACCTCCAGGTACCGAGTCTGGGCCATCGGGATCCAGTCCGGGGGTGATGTCTACTGCCGCGGGATCCTTAGCAGGTGTTTCACCCTTCGGCGGGGTGACCGTTTTCACTTTTCCAGGCGCCGAGGCGGCCTTGTCCGGGGCGGCTGCGCTCTGCGCCTTGCAGCCGCTTTGGCACCAGCGGCAGAGACGGGGGAGATTTCCCCGGCCGCTGGATGCGCAGGCGGGGACGGAACGGCCGCCGGGCGGCCCGAACGCGCCACGCAGGTGATTTCATACTTCAAGTCCATGGCCTCGGCCAATAGAGCCACCTCCTCCGGGTCCACGGCCAGCACGATCTCCTGCACCGGCATGGTGTGCGTGGTCGTCCCTTGCGTGAGCGAACTTGAACTGACCGGCACGTTGCGGATTCGCACGGGCGTCACCACGACCCCATCTTGCACCAAGGGTCTGACAAGACTGCGCTTGGGCAGAAAGGCCATATCAGGAGTCGCCACCACGTTGGTCCCCAGCCGCCCGGAACCGGATCGGCCCGCGCCCGGCATGTCCACCGAGACGCTGGCCAGCAAATCCACGCGGTCGCCCTCTCTCAAGTCATTCGCGCCCTTGAGCTTGCTGGCGTCCAAAGTGATCGCGCGTTTTCCTTGCGGCGTGCCGCCCACGACGCCGGGACGGGTGCCCTCGGGCAGGAAATCGGATTCCGTGAAGACGTAACCCGCGGGTTTCTCGCGTGCCGTGACGCGACCAACGATTTTTGACAGTTCCGTGATGACTCCTTTCGGCACTGCTTTCGGCGGCCTGTAAACAACGATCCATTCGGCAGTCTTCGGATTCATCAGGTAATCGCGCGTGACCGTCGTGTACGCGGGAATCGCGCGAGCGGAAAGGGGAATGGGAATCCAGTCTGCGGGGATGGCCTCCTTGCCCCTCCAGAATGCCAGCTTCGCCGGGTCGATCACCCTCAAGGCCGCCAGGGCGGCCACGGTGCCCGCGCCGCCGATGACAATCGCCAGAAGCGTTAGCAGCACGGTGCGCCACACCGACCGGTGACGCGTGTTGGGTTTGATTGCTCGCATGGTTCTACCTATTTTTCAAGTACGTTCCAAATGGTGTCATGTTGGTTGTTGGGTTATTGAAACACCTCGCGGCGATAGATCGCTTGGGCCGAAATCAGGCTCCGGTACGGCGTCACCGTCGTCCCCCAAGCCGCCTGTTGGCCCAGGCCGTATGTGCCCGCGTTCGGGCCGTATTCGAAGTCGGACACCACGGGACTGCCAACACCGGGCGGCGAACCGGTAGACGACGCCCCGCCCGCAACAATGGGGACGACCGGATTGCCCGGTGGACCGGGCGGCGACGTTGGATTGGCCGGCGGCTGAAAACCGCTCATGCTTGCGGATTGATACGGGTAATTGATCCGCAGCGCCACCACGCCTTGTTGCGGCGAGGACACCGGGAAGGCGCCCGTGCCCGTGGACGCCGAGCTCGCCGACGAAGGGATCTCCTCAAGCACCGAAACCCAGTTGATGATGCTCTCTGTCGCGGACGCCGGACTGGCTGGAACAGAGACCACGGGGATGCGCACGAGGTAGCCGCTGGCCGGAACCGGGAGGGTCGCGCCCGCGTTCGGATCCGTGAAAACGGCGCCCGGATAACGCAGCACAGCCTGCCCGCCAATCTGGTCATAGACCATCAGCGGAACCAACTGCTGGTTCACCAGCGGGAAATCGCCGATGGGATGCCCGCCGTTGAAGGTGATCGGATTGGAGTTGGCGTCGATGGTCAGAACGAGGTAGCGCTCGTCGAAGATCCTGCTTTGCACGCCCGAATCCGAGAGGGCCAGGCTGAACGTGTCGTCCGCCGGGAGCGGAGTTCGGGCCAACTCCCTTGCGGCCACGTCGGCAGCTTGCTGGACTCCCTGAGAGCAATACAGTAGTTGGCCGAAGGTCAGGATCGCTGCCAACAGCATGTAGACTACCAGGGCCACGACGGCAAACTCGACGAGCGACTGGCCGCGGCGCTGGCGGCCTCTTCGTCCCCTCTCCCTTTGGGAGAGGGTTAGGGTGAGGGCCTTTTGCGGCGAGAACACAACTTCACGGTTGCCCTCACCCCAAGCCCCTCTCCCAAAGGGCGAGGGGAGACTGTTCGTTGATCTCTCAGTGGACCAGAACACTGCGAAGTCCCCCCGGCCAAAATGTCTGAATCAAAAGTCCGGCGGCAATCGCCGGCACGTAAGCGAACTCTCTTCTCCCGCGAAATTTGGCAACCAGCGCGAGCAGACCACCCGCAAGCGCGCTCCAGAAGAGCACGCACAGAAGCGAGATCGGCCCGACGACAGCTCCCAAAACGGCGATCAGTTTCACGTCCGCGCCGCCGATCGCCCCCAGGCAGAATAGGGCCGCCGAGCACGCGGAACCGAGAAGCAATCCGGCAATCAGGCTCGGCCACCGGACTTCACTCCAGCCGAAAACCGTCGCCAGCACTGCGCAGGCCAAGATGGCCAGCGGGATCCAATCGGGAACCTCGCGAGTTCGGAGGTCCCAGACGGCTGCGGCAATGACCAGCGGTAAAATGATCCAAAGCACGAGGCGCCTCAGCAAAAAGAGAACAAATCCTCCGCGCCCGACCGCGGGCGCAGAGGATGACCGCCATGCCAAATACGAATTTGTGGCTATCATCCCGATAGCCCTGGAATGTCTCGCCGA
This sequence comes from uncultured Planctomycetia bacterium, assembly GCA_963804825.1. Taxonomy (GTDB): domain Bacteria; phylum Planctomycetota; class Planctomycetia; order Pirellulales; family Thermoguttaceae; genus JBKQVT01. The sequence goes on from CAWDRV010000001.1 coordinate 766,838, forward strand.
GGATCGGTGATCAGGGACTTGTTCCACCTGTTCCACCTGTTTCCTGGATCAAGCCATCGAATCCATTCGACGGGTTGCCGAGCACGTTTTCGCCCAGCCGCCCGCTCCCATTGCCGGATTGAATGGCGTTGAGGTCTATGGTGATCGGCGCGCTGCTCGCCCCCGCCGATGCGTCGGTCGTCTCGATGATATGGCCGCTGGAGATCGGGCCGTTGTCGCCGGTATGAGCCCCAGGCAGGATGACCGCCACGGCATCGATCATGTCGCTGACCTTGTGGCCGAACACCGAGATTCCGACGGCAGCAATCAGGGTCACGCCCGCGATAATCAGGGCGTACTCGACAAGCCCCTGGCCCTTCCGATTGCGAAGTAACTTCAACATCTCAATACTCCTTGTAAAAAAACTGACGGAAAACAACGAAAACAACAAACCACACACGTTCCTGTCGCACTTGTCCCTTTCCGATTGGCGGCGACCGATGCCAATTTGTGCGGCGGCCTGCACTACAGCCAGAACACTCCGCCGCGGCAGCGCAATTATGCCGACGTCTGGTCGGACCTCTAGCACGTCTCACGCTGCACGCGAACGGAGCGTTTCGTCTTGCATGGGCGTCTTCTCCGCGGCGCAAACACGCCACGGCGAACACGGAGGACGCTTCTCCCGTGAATCACGCCAGCGCACATGAAACGACACAACCTGCAATGCGCACGGTTGATACGGAGCGCCGAATCAGTAGAGAGGGGCTATGCAGCCGGGGGCGCCTGCGCCTGAAATGGCTGAAGATGGGGACTTGGCAGGAAGATCGGAATTGCCGGGCTTCGGTCCGGTACACTGACCGTCACCGAAATGCCTTCAAACTGCTCCCCGACCATTCTCCCCTGTGCCAGATAGTTGCAGATCGGACAATTCGCCTCGTCGTCGCAACTCTGAGCGTGTCCGGCCGCTACCGAAGACTCGTGTTGGCGGGCGAGCCCACTGCTTTCGTGGCCGCCCTGCCCCAACTGCCCGGCATGGTGAATGCCAAGGATGTCGTGCAGTTCGCTCCCCAATAGCGACATTGCGCCTAGAATGCCGGCCAGTCCGCACCGCAGAACCAAATTCGCCGGACGACGCAACATGGGGACTTACCCCCCGAGGGAATATGCCACAAAGATATGTTCTCAATAGTTTATTATCTGAGGGCGCGTGCCGCCTGTCAAGTTGAATTTTGGTTAGACCCGTTTGAGAACAGGCTTCTCAAAGCGGCCACGGCTTAGGCGGCTGTGAAAGCTCTCGGGGACGCCACTCACAAGAACGTCGCAAGCGCTCGTTGCAGCCGCCTCCGCTTTCGTCGGGGTCGGTCAGGCCCTCCTGCACGCCGGGGTCGAGCAGCTTGGCCAGCTCATCGTTGGAAAAGCCCAGCAGCCCCAGGTCGAAGTCCATCCCCTGGAGGTCCGCCAGCTCGATCGGCAGCAGTTCATAATCCCAGGTCGCCAGGTTGGCCGTCTGGTTGTCGGCAATCCGGTAGGCCTTGATCTGGGCCGGCGACAGGTCCGTGGCCACGTGGACGGGCACCGTCTCCAACCCCAGCTTCAAGGCGGCCTTGTAGCGGGTGTGGCCAACGATGATTACCCCCTCGGCATCCACGACGATGGGCTGGCGGAACCCGAACTGGCGGATCGACTCGGCCACGGCATCGACCGCCGCATCGTTCTGGCGGGGATTGCCCGGGTAGGGCTTGATGTCGGAGACTTTCCGTATTTCGATTTCCATCGGAGACACCTCGAGCACAGGGATTTTGTGCTGGTGGCTCCGAGCTACGGAGTGCGGCCCCGGCAATCCAGGGCGGCGGACAGGCGGACCAGAAGCCGCCTGTCGCTGATTCACATGTATTGGTCTATTATAGCAGATCGGGCGGCATGGTTGGAGATTCTGGCAGGCGATTCTACACCTGATTCGTTTCGGAAATCCAATCGTTTCTAGAACACGAGAACTCGGCTTCAAGGTCCCCATCACTTGCTAGGGGACGTGTTTTCTTTGTCCCGCGCCGATCGTCCAAGGGGTCGTAGCGAGTTCTCGAAGTCGCGGATCTGCTTCATGGCGCCCGCGAAGTCCCAGAACCGGATCGTGCCGTCGATGCACCCCGCTACCAATTCACTCCCGTCGGGAAGCAGGGCAATGCCGTTCACGTTGGTGGGGCACCCGCTGAAATCGCCGCGATGCCGCCCGGTTTTCACGTCCCATACGCTGATGCCCTCGGAGGTGAAGAACGAGTCGGCCTTGGTTGTCGCCAGCAGGTACTGACCGTCGGGCGACCAGAGCAGGTCCTGTATCTTTTCGCAGCCAGTCTGCTCAAAGGGTCGAAGCTCGCGCACGAATGCGCCGGTGTCGGTCTTCCACAAGCGAAGATGCGGCTTCTCCCATCCCCTTTGCGCCGTGGTAATGGTGGCAAACAGTGATTCGTCGGGGGCGAAGGCTGCATAAGACACCCAGCAACCCTGGTCCAACTTGGCCGCGGCAACGTGCCGATCGAGGTCCCAGATCGAGACGGTCCCGCTCTTGGACCGGACGATGGCGCGCCGCTTCTTGGGCGCGGGAATGTATTGCACCGCGTCCTCCGGCACATCCGGCAAGCGGCTCACACGCTCCCACGTGCGCGTGTCGAAGATGCGCAACGACGGTTCGCTGCACTGCAGCACGAGATATTTTCCGTCGGGCGTAAACCGCGGGTCGGACAAATTCGTCCGCGTTCGATTGATCAACGGCTCCGCAAATTTCCGGACTTGCTTCCATTTCCTGGTCTCCACCAGGGAGCATTCGCCGAAGCCGCTGACCACCGCCAGCGACCGGTCGGGGCTGAACGTAATTCCCTCAAGCGGCACGTCGCGCGTCGGGATTTCGCCGAGGGTCTCGTGGGTGACGGGCTCCCAGAACTGCAGCGGCCCATTCGTGCTGCTGAAGATGATCTGCGTCCGGTCGGGCGACAGGCACAGGAATCCGCCGTGCTCGAAAGGGCGCGCGTCGATCTCGCTCTTGGGCTCGAACTCCGGCAGCCAGGTACGAATGTTCGAGGTGCTGAGGCGGAGGACTTCCAGGATCTCGTCGGGTGGATTGGCCCGGTCATATACCCTCACCGTCGAATGCGCGGCCCGCTGCCGCCTGGACAATCAGACGCCGGCCGGCCGGGGGCAGACGTGATCCGTCATCCGGCAGCTTCGCCAACAGTTCGTTGAGCCGCTTGAACTCGGCCGGCGCGATCCTGGAGCCGCCGCGGCCCCTGGCACCGTGGTCCGAGATCGAAACATAGCTGGCATCCCCTTTCGCGGAGACACTGCAGGTATACGTGTAAATGCCGGTCCCGAAGCGGTTCTCGGCTCGTTCCTTGGCCTGTTTCTCATCACCCGCAACGACGGTGATGACTAACGTGAACCCGTCGAGCGACGGTTTGGAATACTGTTCAACCCAATGTTTGTACTGAGCTCGGGCTTGAGCGGCATCGGCAGGCGGCGAGACTGCCGTCGGTGGTTTTCCGCCGGTGGCGGTAGAGACGCGCCATCCGAACACCAGGCACACCGCCAGCAAACAAGTCAATGCTGATCGTGTGTTCCAAGCCATTTTCTCGCCTCCTCGTTGCCCAGTTCCGCCGCCTTGCGATACATCTCCTGGACCTGCGTCCGATACCAGGTTTCGGCCTTGGGATTGCTCTGGCCTGCCGCCAGATCCTGCTCGTACATGAAGCCCAGGTGGCACATGGCGTCGGCACTGCCGGCGTTGGCGGCGTTTCGATACCACTTCTTGGCCTCCTGCCGGTCCTGCTTGGGTCCCCAGCCGCGCTGGTACATGATGCCCAACCCGCACATCGCCCCAGCGTCGTCGTGGCGGGCGAGGTAAACGAAGTAACTGCCGATTCGCCGCAACTGGCGCTGGGCCTTGTCCGCCAAGGGTGAAGACGAATCAACCTGTAGAACCTTGGCGAAACAATCCAGGGCATGACGCCAGTCGCGGGAAGCGACTCTTAGGCATCCGAGATTGAACAACGCCGATGCATCCTTGGGATTCTTTTGCAGGATGTGCTCAAGTTGCCGGCGTGCCGCCGCAAGGTCGCCGTCTCGCTTAAACTGCCGGATCACAGGATCGTTACCGTCCAATTGCTCAGTCTGATCCTCGCGCGCTTCCTGCGCGGTGGGCGGAGTCACCGCAAACATCCCTTGGAGGCGCTGCGGGCGAATCTTGACATCCGCGAGGACCACCTCGCCATTCCAGATCGAGTTCAGACCAATCAGCCGGTGGACGTTTTTTCGTTTCAATCTGGCCGCTGCCGCGGCACTGGGGGTGAAAATGAGGTCAACCGTTTCGATTCCGGGCGGTACGTCGACGTCGAAGGCCCACCAGTCCGCCTCGGTCGACCAAGCAACGGGTCCGACCAACCGTGTGCGCCCGTCAGCACGCAGCGACACGTCGAAGCCCATCCCGACGGGCGGGTCGTCCACCTGGACCGCCAAGGCCACGAGCGATGTGTCGCGGGTATCCCGCAGCGCCTGGGGACGCAGGCACTTCTCGACGGCCGGCCGCAAGGCTTCGTCGGCCTTCAGGGCAGGCGGCGTGAAAGCCTGGTCGTCGGCCAGCAGCGTCCAGTGCAGCGTGCCTTCGATCACGCGCTCGCTGAGCGGTTTGGCCTGCGCCATCTTGTCACGTGGCACGTCGCCCAGCAGTTCCACATGATAGCGGTAGTGGTACGTTTGCCGGCCCGGCTTCAACGATGCATAGGCGGGTTCCGTCAGTTTTTCCGTCCATCCGCAGCCGCCCAAGCCATTCGGGTCATCGTAGACGATGCTGTAGCCGGTGCCTCGGTAGGGGTCGAGCTTGACGCCCGAGAAGTCATCCTCTCGCCGACCGCGGATAGCGCCGTCAGGCCCATACGCGCCCCGCGCGAGTTCTTGAACTTATACCACACGGCCAGCCCGTCGGCCCGCTTGGTTTCGGCCGCGACCGTCACCTCCAACTGCACGGCGCCTAACAGGTACTTGTACCAGAGGTCAGCCGGAAGTTTCCCTTGCTGATGAGCGCGTGCAACGAACTCGCCCCAACGCGGCTCCCAAGCGGTCTTCTCATCAGCTTGCAGCCGCAGGACTTGGGCAGTGACCGTGGCGATCTGCTCGGCCGAGAGCTTGTTGGCGCCGAGTTGCTGGAGCAACTCCTCGGGTTTAGCATCGTGAATGGATGCAGACCGGGCGGCAGTGCTGTCATGACCGGCCTGAGACGGGCTTGTGGCGGTCTGAGCTTGCGCGAGGCGCAGCAGCGACTGCGGAAACACCGCCGCCAGTGCGACGCTGACATACAGCAGAATAGGTCGAAGGCGGCAAGCCCTGAGTGCAGGAGGTAAAGCGACCAGCATGGCGTCCTTCTTTTTTGCGAGGTGGGAGTTCGGGCGACCGGCGTGGCGCATTGCACAGACAGGGGCCATCACGGTCTCGTCTGCATTGTCGCATAAGCGGCCAGTGGTGCCAACTGACGAGTAGCCTCTTCGGCGGTGAGCCAACCGATTCTTCGGAGTCCCAAAGTACCGCCATCGAATGAAACAATCTGGCGATCGGACGGTCTTCTTTCGGTCGCGGGTTCGGAATGCTGCCCCTGGCGGTGCGGTAATCGCAATCCGTGCGCGGCGTCCCTTACGCCCCATGAGGCGAACGACCACCGCGAGGCGACCGTCACGTCTGCCATTGGCGCACGAGCTGGCCAATACGCTCGACCTGCCATTGGCAGATGCCCCCCAGGTCGGCCACGGGCATTCCGGTGAACGGCAGCAGGGGCATATAGGTGCCGGCCCGTACTCCGGGCAAAACGAAAAGAAAGACAACCCGCGCCGGCCCATCGCGTGAAATATCATGCGCCACCAGGATTTCGAACGCCTCGCGTTCCGGCGACACGTGTTCCCAGCGCGGATCGGACACTTGCGGTCCTTCCGCGTAACCCACTCGGCAGTGAACGTGTACGGTGCGCTCGGCCAGACGTGCCAGCGTTTCAGCCTGATCGCCGATCAGACGTTCGCAAACACACACCCAATGGCTGAGGTCGGCGATAACCTTGATGTCGGGGTGTTCGTCGATCAGGATGCGGGCGATGGCAGGGTGAAAAAGGCACCGGCCCCGATGGGTTTCGTGTGCGAAGGGAACCGAAAACGTCTTTTCCAACTGCTCCGCGCCGCGGAAGTACTGGTGCATGGCGTCCAGAGGCCACGTGTCCTCGCCGGAGTGGATATTGATCAGCACCGGCTCCAGCGGCAGCAGTTTGCGAACCCCGGCCTCCAGAGAAGATAAGTGCTCGGCGACTGAATGCCCTTTGCTGAAGCCGCCCGTGTGAACTTGGCCGATGAATTCCAGTCCGAACTGTTTCAGCCCGCTGCGGAACGAGTCGGGATCGCTGATAAACACCATGCCGCTCTCGATTCCAGCGTAGCCGGACTCGCGCATGGTGCGGAAGGTCGCTGGAGCAGTGATGGGATATGCCCACAAATGACAATACGCTTTCGGTTCCATGCGTGTCCTTCACAGAGGGAAAAAGGGGACAGTCCCCATTTGTGCGAAGCACCCTTCGGGCCGTTCCGGCAAATGGGGACTGTCCCCTTTTTCCCGGCCGGAGGGGACCCTAGGTCGTTGCGCCGGCGGAATCTTTCGCCCAACGGTGGAGCCAGGGGCCAGTGACCGTGGTGTCAAAGGGATCGGCCGGTTTGTCGTCCATTCCGCCGGCGATGCGGTTCTGCCCGGCCCAAGCGCTCCAGTCGATGCGGTAATTCGGATCTCGGGCCGTCCGCATGAGGATGCAATCCTTGATCCCCTCGTAGCCGGAGATCTCGTCGGGACGCTGCCAGCGAAGGTCTACGCTCCAACGGATCTTGTCCGAATAGTTCTCCGTGCTGCAGTGCGGGATGAGTTGGTTAAACAAGAGAAGCGAGCCGATGGGCATCTCGCAGGTGACGACTTCTCCCTCCGGCAGATCGTCATCGGTGATATAGAGATACCAGGTCTTCTTATACTGCTGGTGCGGGAATACCTTGCCGCTGCGGTGGCCGCCGCGGAGTGTCCGCAACGTGCCATTGACGGAGTCGGCGTCAATGAAGGGAATCCAGGCGGTCGGCTGAAACGTGTGTTCGGCGCCGGCGGCCATGAAGGCCGTGTCTTGGTGCCAGGGGACTGTTGTTAAGGGATTCAGCGGCGTTTTCGTGCGCAAGTTCCACACGGGATGCCCGGCAATCTCCGGGCCGAGCACCTGTTGGACCACGTCCAGGAGTTGCTTACACCCCCACAGGTCGGCCAGCGGCTGCCCAAGGATGCCATAGATATGAACCAGCACCGCGGCTCCGGGGAACTCCTGTTCGAGCTTCGTCAGCCGCGTATAGAAATCGGCGTCGGCGTGCTTGTCCCGAATTTTGCCGGCCGTATAGAGCCGTTCCGCCAGATCATCCACCACGCTGTTGATCCACTGGATCACCGGCTGAAGTTGCTCTCTTGAAAAGAAGTTGGGAACGATGAGGAAGCCGTCCTCATGGTACTGACGAATCTGATCGTTAGAGAGCAGCATCAGCAGAACTCCTCTGGGTACGAATTGCTCGGTCGGACTAACGCGATTGCCGCCCGAAAGGACAGGAAGACGCCGCACAGAAGTGTACGCAGGCAACCCGATGTGGGCAAGACGCCGAGGTGTCCGCATTGTCCAAAATAACAGCATGTCCATCTGGGAAAAAGGGGATCGTCTCAAAGTGCCGTTTCTGGGCCGAAATGAGGTTGGCAGATTCCATGGAAAACGGTGTCGTTCGTCGTGAGGGGGTTGTCAACGAAGCGATCCGACCCAAGCACCTCGCGCATTCAGCGACGCGCTCAGGGCCGAGGCGATGGGGCTTGCGCTCGGACGGCTTTGTTTCGGTCGCACGCTAGGAACGCCGCCCCGGGTCGTGCCGTAATGGCAATCCGCCCACGGCGTCCTTTGCGTTCCACGAACCGAACGCCCACCTGGATGCCGTCGACTTCGACGATCCGTTCCTGGCCGGGATGGTACCAGTGGATGGATTGGCTCGCGGCCGGTGACGGACGCTTCCTAGCGGCGTTTGTATTTCCACTTCTGTCGAAATTACCCATTGTCACACGCTCCTTCAAAAACCGGACAGCCCTTCAAAAAACCGGACAGCCCTTGAAACGACCTTAACTCGTTACTGCACTTGGCGTTACGGAAAAAACCGGACAGGTAAAAGAAACTGTGCTTTGTACCGCGAGGGCCGCCAGGGGGGTATCATGAAAACGATCGAGAGTTAGGACCCACGACCGGGGGGTAGGGATCGTGGTCAGGTTGGTACGCCACGTTGCCCCGTGTTGGGGCCGCTGGCAACCTTGGCGTACCTGGCCAACCGTGGCAACGAAACGCAACACGGCCCAACCGTGTGCGACCGTGGGCCAACGTCGTGCCCAGGTTTCGATTCTGCCGCCGGACACCTCAGCTGGCTGAGCGTTTCTTGTGGTTCGCGGTCGAATTGGTCTCCTGGTGCCTGGCCGAGTTGCGAGCTGGTTTGTGATGCATCCGCTTCTCCTGCAACGAACGATATGCGACAATTCGGGGCTGGAGCACCCGACGCAGAGACCAATTCGATGAAGATTGAATGCCAGACATGGACCATGGAGACAAAGAAGGTTCGTTCTTTGGTATGGGCTGGTGATTTTTTGATTGACTGGGCGTCCGGTGCGGTCCGGTTCGAGCTTACTGGTTCGGTTACACGCCCGTCGGTCAACTACGCGTATCGATTTGATGCTGCATGCTCCTCGCCGTCGGGAGAATACACAGTCCTGTATGAACGCCTTGGCACCAAGGCTATTGTGCTCCATCGGGGACGTCGCCGGCGAACATCGCCCGCAGTTTCGGGGACCACGTTCCAAGGGCGCCGTCTGGATTTACCACGTGGTCCAGGTCGAAAAGAACGAGCCCATCCTCCTCCGTTGGGACGAATCCAATTCCGTCGTATCCTCGCTTCTGACAGATGGCAACGGCCAAATTGAAGTCACACCAGGTAGTGGGATCGTTGGCCTTGGCCGGCGCCCCGTTGAATTGGAGGGGCGGCTTGTCCCATGTGGCCTCTTTCGTTCTCCACGTGTAACGCCAAACGACGAACCGCTTCCGGCCTTTCAGTTCCGCTGGGACATTGTGCGGCTTGATCGGCAGGGCAGTAGGCTTGGCTGGCATTTCCGTGGGTTTGAACGTTGTAGTGCTCATGGGTCTAGTCCTGTTTGCCCGGTCGGGTCGTCAAGAACTTGATCAAGTCGTCAGTTGCGATATAGGCCAGCTTGCGCCAGCGATGCACGCGGAGTCCTTCCCGGATTGCCGCGGCCCGCGTCCGCGCACCCCAGCCCAGGCGGTCGTGCAACAACCTAATCGGCCAGAGTTCACCAGACTGGATCGGCTCGGCGGGGATCGGTCGATGGGGAACCGGGTTACTCATGCCTAAAACCACCTCTGTCGCGTCCTGTCAACGTAATGCTACCAGGATCGTGCAGCGGCGGAACAAGGACACGGAAAGTCGCATGCGCCACACATGCGCCGCACATGCGCGGAACATGCGCGAGATGATCAGGGACATGCGCCGCACATGAGTTTCGCGGCGCAGGCCTAAAGCCAGAGACATGTCCCTAATCGGCGCGGAGAATGGAAGCTGAAGGTCGGGGCCGACAACACGAAGACCCCGGCACGTCTTCAGGGAAAACTTTCCGTGCCTTTTTCGCCTCAACTGGCTGGATTTCCAACGCAAATCGGGCACAATGGTCCTGAGCCCGACCCGGCCGACGTGCGCCCGCTGTCGATGCAGTGGTTGTCGGACGAGCGAATCGCCGAAGCACGGCGCAGTTTGGTCAAAGGCTTATGGTCGTGTGATCAGCGTGGACGAGGCCGTCGAAATCCTGATGAACGTGCGACGGCTCTGCACGGCTAAAACAGTCCCAGTTGGCTGCCCCCGCGGGTCGCAGGCGGCCAGCGGCCCGAAATGTGGCAAGAGCCACGGGAGATATCGGGGTTCTTGCAGGCACAGACGAGAACCTCCAGACCGTAACGATCTGCGATGGATTTCAGACGCCCGATGATCTCAATACGTGCCGAAGTTGGAAGCGCCCGCACGTGGCTGTTGCCCGCATGGATCGCCAGTGGCTCGCTGCTGGCGAAGCGTTCCAAGAGCCGATTGAGCATCGGCCTATCCTTGACGTGTCGCCGCAGCGACCCGATCACCGCCGGCCGGAGAAAGAGGACGCTCGCGGCGATTCTGCGCACGCCGATGCGTGCCAATGCCTCGCACAGCGACTCCAGGCAGTCCGCGCCGTCGGTCACGCCGGGCAAAATCGGGTCGAGCCTAGCCTCGACCGAGACGTGTGCGCCAATCAACTCGGCTGCTTGCGCCAACCGCACTTCCGGCGTCGCCGCGCCAGGTTCAAATTTGGCAGCGATTCCCGGATCAAGAGTAATCAGCCCGATCCGCCCCTGGACCAGTGGTGCGTGGGCGGCCAGCAGGTCGCGGTGCCGTTGGGGAATCCGCCCCTTGGTGACGAAGGCCACCCCAATCTCCGACTCCAAGAGAAACCTGAACACGTCATAACACATGCTCAGGATCTCAGGAACCGGCTGGAACGGATCGCTCGACGGACTGAAATACACCGTCGTTGGCTTCTTGCGTTTGCGGCACAACTCCTCCCGCAGCTTGGCGAGCGTGTTCGTGTAGAACGTGACCTTGCCCTCGCCAGGGTGCGTCAGGTAGCCGCGGGCGTAACAGTAGCGGCACTCGTCGGCGCAGCCGGCCGTCAGGTTGACCGTCGGAACGTGTGCCAGGCACGCGAGACTGGAGGGCGTGAGCACCGCCGACTTTCGCTCTGCAGGAATCACTTCAGTCATCGCGATCCACTTTGCCCGCTAGTGAGTTGCGCTACCCGGACACGATGTCAGCGTCTCGCCGCTGCAGCCTCGGAAGATCGAGACAGCGGCGTACGCGGGGAGATTGCTTCCAGCAGCCGCAATCCTGCCTCCCGCATGACACCAAGGTATGTGTACGTTAGTATACTATAGCAGAGCAGGCTGCCGCATTCAAGTCGGCTTTGCTGGCTACTTGCGGCTAGATATGCAGCCTGACCGTGCAGCGTGTCGGCTCAGTCAGCACGTCGTTGAGTCGTTGCAGGCGCGAGACCGAGTCGCAAGGCGTTACGAGGTATCGCGAGGAAAAACGTACTACCCTCGTCGCCGTGACCTGCCGAGGGCAATGTTGCCGAGCAGCATGCAATCTAAACGCCGTTCAGATAAGAAGTTACATTAAGTCGGGGCGAGAGGATTTGAACCTCCGGCCTCTTGGTCCCGAACCAAGCGCTCTAGCCAGGCTGAGCTACGCCCCGTGCGTCGTAACGTCTTATTCCGTAAGCCTTTATTGCCTCCAAACGTTCAATGGCCCATCCTTCCTATTTCACGCAAGTTCACTCGTTTGCCGCGGATTCACGGCCAAAATTAGACAAGCTTCGACGCTGGTCTGGGACAAAACTTGGACGCCGCCGAGACCACCCGGCGGCGACCCTAGGTAAGTAAACGATACCAAGCACTTCGGCCCCGGTCAACCGCAGACTGCCTAGGTCGTCAGTTCTCAGAGCTGCCGCCACTGCTGCCAAGGGACGGACGAGATCGGTTCAGTCACGGTCCGGCCGCTGGCGCCCTCTTGCTGGGAGTGCAGGTCGATGGACGTGGTTCTTATCGACAACGTCCCATCATCACCCAAGCGTGGCGTCGATAGAAACGCATGGCTGCTTGAAAAAACGCGGAAGTCATGGAGTTGAAACGACGCTAGCAGACGGTAACGCGGTCAGCTACCGACAGCCGACGGGCGATGCGATCGACCCGGACGTGAAGTTCCTCGAGGTACTTCGTCCGCGTCCGTGGATCGAAAAGCACTTTGCGATAGCGGGCCGCCAGATCGGGAAACTCCCGACGGAGCAACGCGGCCACGGCGGGCCACACCCGGGGACGCGGATTCAAGGCGTCCACCCAAATGACGTTGACGTCCAGATCGGCCGCCCGCTGGAGCAAGTCGGCGATCTCCGCCTCGCCGTCGGATAGAAACGGCAGGAGCGGAGCGAACATGATGCCCGTTTCCATGCCCAGGCGGGCGGCGGCCTCGAGGACCTGAAACCGCTGACCGACGGTCGCGGCGTGCGGCTCCCACAGTCGGCGGAGCCGTTCGTCCAGCGTGGTCAAGGTGACCGCGATGCGCCCCCGGTGCCCGACGAACAGGTCGAGGTCCCGCAGCACCAGGGCGCTCTTGGTCAGCACATGGACGGGAAAGCCCCGTTCCAGCAGCAGCTCGCAGCAGCGGCGAGTCAGCGTCCAGTCGGCCTCGACGGGCTGCCAGCCGTCGCAGGCGCTGCTGAGGAAGACCTCATCGGGCGCAGCCCGACGCAACTGCCGCTTGAGCGTCTCGACGGCGTTGACCTTCACGTCAACGAAACTCCCCCAAGGCTCCTGATGGGGATGAAATCGCTGCATGTATCGGGCGTAGCAGTAGATGCAACCATGCGTGCAGCCGGTGTAACAGTTCAGCGAGTAGCCGCCCAGTCGGGTGCGATTGAGGATCGTCTTGCAGACGGTTTCGCGGACGATGGCCGTGGCGGCGCATGGCGGCGTCTTGGTGGCGTGGCTGGATGCTGGCATGGGCGCGGCATTCTTGGAGGGGCGATGCGCCTCTATTGTAAGGCGCGTCATCGCCGTGAAGCAAGCTTTCACGCCGAATCGGTCGTTACAGGCCGTCCGCGTGCCGCTGGGCGGCAGCCGCTGCCGGCGGGGGCATGGCGATGCGTTTTGCCAAGGCCACGAGATCGGCCACGGCCGTCTCGATGTCGTCGCACTGCTGGTCGCGCACAAAGGCTTCCAGGCGCCTGGCGGGCTCCGTCAACGCGGCGAATCCCGCCGTCCCCCCGGCGCCCTTCAGCCAATGCGCCAGTTGCGCCAACTCCTGGAAATCACGCGTCTGAAACGCCTGCTGCATGGTGGCCATCCGCGGTTGCAGCCTTTCGACGAATTCCTGGACGATCTCGCGGAACTCGGAGTCTTCCATCGGAAGCGTGGAGAACAGCGGCGATTGCGTGGAGGCGGTGGAGACTGTCGGCGAGGAGCATTCACCGCCGGCGGGAGCGGAATCCGGCGACGGTTTCGCATCCGCGGCGGCCGCGGGCGAGGGAGCGTTCCGCTCCCAGCTTCGATCGCTGGCGACCAACGTTTCGGCCACGGTCCGGACGAGCACGTCGGCGTCGACCGGCTTGGTCACGTATCCCGAGCAGCCCGCGGCAAGGCACTTGTCCTCGTCGCCCTTCATGGCGTGGGCGGTCAGGGCGATGATGGGCACGGCGATCCCCTGCTGCCGGAGCAAGGCGGTGGCGGTATAGCCGTCCATGACGGGCATCTGCATGTCCATGAGAATCAGGTCGAAGGGATTGTGCATGGCCAGTTCGGCGCCGACTTGTCCGTTCTCGGCCGTGGTGACTTGCACCCCGACCCGGCGCAGCACCAGTCCGATGAGTTTGCGGTTGGTGTCGCCGTCTTCGACCAGCAAGACGCGGGCGCCGGCCAGCGAGGGCAGCGGCGCCGGCTCCCTTTTGGGAGTCCGCATGCACTCGACCATCGGCGCCTCCAGGATCTTGACGTGATCGAGCGAGCCGGTGGCGATGGTCACGGTGAACACGCTGCCCTTGCCGAGTTCGCTGGAGACGGCGATGTCGCCGCCGAGGGCCTGGGCAATGCGGCGGCTGATCGTCAGTCCCAGGCCGGTGCCGCCGTGTTGACGCGTCACGGAGGTGTCCGCTTGAACGAACGGATCGAAGATGGCTTCGAACTTCTCCGTGGGGATTCCCGCGCCGGTGTCGATGACCTGAATCGTAAGGTGCGGATGGGACTTGTTCTGCACCAGTTCGGCCAGTACCTGGACGCCTCCCGTTTTCGTGAACTTGATGGCGTTGCTCATCAGGTTCATCAGGAGTTGGCGGAACCGCGAGGGATCGGTGCAGATCGTTTCCGGCACCCCGCTCGACCAATGGTAATCGAGGGAAAGTCCCTTTTGCAGGGCCTTGACCCGCAGCACGGAAATGATCTCGCTGATGATGGCGTGGGGCGAGCAGCGGACTTCTTCGATTTCCAGCCGGTCGGCTTCGATTTTCGACAGATCGAGGATGTCGTTCAGGAGGGTGAGGAGGTGCCGGCCGCTGGTGAAGATGATGTCCAAGTAGTCTTCGCGCTCGGCCTCGTTGCCTTCGTCGCCTCCCTTGCGGAGGAGGTCGGTGAACCCGATGATGGCATTCAGCGGGGTGCGGATTTCGTGGCTCATGTTGGCCAGGAACTGGCTCTTGGCGACGTTCGCCGCCTCGGCGATCTCCTTGGCGTGAAGCAGTTCGGCCTGGGTCTTCTCGCGGCGTTCGATTTCTTCCCGAAGCTCGGCGGTCCGCTCGATCACCCGCTCCTCCAACGATTCGTGCGCCTTTTTCAGGGCCTTGTCCGAGGTGTCGACGCGATCCAACATGCGGTTGAACTCGGCGCAGAGCATCCCGAGTTCGTCTCCGGACTTTTGCTCGACGCGGATCGAGTAGTCGCCCAGGGACGTGATCGTCGAGGCCGTCTGGGCCAATCGTCGGATCGGTCCCGAGACGGTCCGTTGCAGGCGTCCGGCCAACAAGACGGCGACGGTCAGGGCGAAGAAGAAGACGATCGTGATGATTTTCGTGTAAGCGAGCAATTCGCGGTGCAGATCGTCGGTGTTGGCCCGGATATAGAGGGCCCCCACCCGCTCGCCGCGATCCACGACCTGGCGGAAGACCTCGATCCGGCCCTGGTCGGTGAATCGGCAATCGTCTTTCGGCTGCGTCTTGGGGGCGGATGCGGCGTCCGATTGCTCCGGGTAGGTCGCCAGCACTCGGCCGTTGGCGTCATACAAACAGGCGAATTCCACCGTCGGCTGGGCCTGGAGCGAATGGAGGAGCTGTTTGGCCGCGGGAATGTCGCGGAAACTCAACACGCCGGTGCTGTTGAACGCCAGCATTCCAGCCTGGGTCTGAAGGGCCTCCATCTTGAAGGCACGCATCGTATAGACCTCGTTGAGGCTGACCCCGGCGGAAGACACCGTCAGCGCCACCCCCACCGACACGACCGATAACAAAATCAGTTTCGTCTTGATCGACCAATCGCGAACGGAACGCATCTGTCAACTCCTTACGGAATTCTAGGCGCCCGAGCGCGCCATGTGCCCCTGGAACGGCGTCGCGACGCCGGTCGCGCAGCTCCTAGTCGGATGCTGCCGGCCGCGAAGCGCCCACCGGTTTCCCCAGGCTGAGCAACTTGGCGTCCATGCGAAGGTGCGACTGTCGGGCTGTTTCGGCATTGATTTCAAATCGAATACGATCTCCATCCACAAAAAAGTTGGCGGTGCCGCCCTTCTCGGCAAAACCAGGGGTCTCACCGATCACGAACACCGGTTTTCTTTCCGTCTTCTTGAGAAAGGCCGCCTGCTGCTCGTTGGTCAGGGACCGGCTCACGAACAGGATCTGACACGCCGGCCGGTAGTCGTCCGGGGTCGCAAACCGGCGTATTACGATGCGCCGCCCGTCGATGGTCTTCTTGGCCGCGATCTCGTTCAACGCGCCGCCAAAAGAGTCGGTCCCGCCAACGCCGATGACGAACGGCTCCGAGGCGTCGGCGAATGTCTGCGGCGGCCATTCGATGAATCGGCCGAAGGCATAGAGAAACGCCGCCTTCACCGTGTATTCGTCAGGCGGGTTGACCGGCTCAGGCTCCTGTTGGCCCGCAACCGGTGCGGCCAGCCACGTCGCCGCCACAACGACCATCCCGGCTGCCGCCGCAAGCACCGGCCGGCGCGCGGCGCGCGACGCCACAACTGGATTGCGGGAAGAGGCCCCCCCACCGCCCAACGCGCGCGGATTGATACGCCCCGGTCTGGTTCCATCGTGTTGGCCACGTCTCGATCGGTCTTCTCTGGGTCCGGGGCACCGGACCTGGGAAATTGTAGCTTACGCCAATGGTCGGGGGCCTAGTAGAATAGGGTGGTACACGTTGCCACTACGGCATGAATTTTGTGGCTGGCGGAGCAAGCGACGCCCGACCGACGCCTAGTGGTCCGTGCATCCCGGGGTCAAAGACGGTATCCGAGGGGATGGCGTGCGACCGCCCGGCAAGAGGCTCAGGGCGACGCGGTCTGCGTCCGGGACCGGCAACGACGCGAGATCTTCATCGTGCTCCAGTCCTTCGTCAGGGTCTCGAAGACCTCGGGCGATTCGTAGCGGATGATGTTTTTTCCCTCGGGCATGGGACCGATCAGGCCGCGAAACACCGGCAGGCCCCGCAAATCCAAGTCGGTGCTGCAATCGTCCACCCCGACCTGCGAATGCCGCCTCAAAAGGGCCTCTTGGCTGTCGTAGTCGCGAATGCGGATCTCGCCGTCGGCCCCTCGAGTGACAACACGGAAGGTGTCTTTGCTGTTGATCATGGCATCCCTCGAAGATTCTCTCTGCTTGTGGAAAAGCAGCACCGTCTTGCACGTGGGTCTAGCCCCGTATCGGCGCGCCGTCGCCCCCGGGCAAAAGCTATTTGCAGCCGCCGACACAGCGGTAGAATCCGCAAGAATCGGCATATCGCGCGTCCTGACCAAACTCGTTAGGATGCGTCGCTACGATCGCGCCATACGCCCCGATCGGTCACTCCCGCGTCGGGCAGCCGGCGAACTAGCTCGCTTTTTTCCGTCCGCGGTCCGACGGCAAGCGGGACGGCTCGCAAGTCCTTATCAGGCCAATCCCCTTCCCTGGCGGGGTGTTGTGCGGGTGGTGCTTGTCAGGAGGGTCGGCTGGAGATAGATTATAGGGACTTCCGCAGTGCCTCTCGGAGGGTACGCGAATGGTTAGCAGCCTGACTCGAAATCAGGTGCCGCGCAAGCGGTTGAGGGTTCGAATCCCTTGCCCTCCGCTTCGCACTGTCTCGCACTGACTCGCACAAGCCCGCAACTCGCAAAGAGTTAGGGCTTGTGCCGTTTCTTGGGGGCGGCCTTTCTTCGTCGCACCCCGTCGCATCGTCCAGCACCAAATCGCGCCCTGACTGCTGCAAATGCGCTGCGCTTATTTGGGCCGACCTGGCGCCGGCGTCCTCATTTTGTTGGAGTACCCGAAGTGCCACCGGCCCGTCGGTCCCTGTCGCCCGGAGGGCTACGGGCTCGCTGACCATCATGTTCGGCAAGCGGGCCACCGTGGCGGCATCCTGGCCCGGGAAGAGGTGCCCGTAGGTATCCATCGTCAGCACGATCGTCGAGTGCCGCATAACCGACTGGACCGCCTTGGGGTGGGCACCGGCCATCGCCAGCCAAGCCCCACAGGTGTGCCGGAGACTGTGGAAGTCGAGGAACTCCCCCTCGTGGTTCTTCTCTCCCAGGAAATCACTCTCGACCCGCCGCAAGTATTCCTTGGCGTCCTGCTTGGCGGCCTTCAGCCAAGCCTGTCGGGCGTCAGCCACGTCCGCCCGGAACATCGCGGCGACGTCGGGCCGCGGTGGCATGCCGAACACCGGCGCCTGGGGTGCCTTCGTGGCGATGTGGGTGCGGAGCAACGCGGCCAGGGCCGGTTGGATGTACTGCCGGGCGTCCTGGCGGTTCTTCGTCGAGCCGGCCTTGCAGGTGATGAACGGCTCGTCGCCGTCCAGGAATAACCGCCCTCGCGTGAGGCTCCGCAGTTCGGACGACCGCAGTCCGGTCTGGATGGCCACGGCGTAAAGCAGCATCCGCTCCCCGCCTGGCATCTCGTACCGCTCCGTGCCTTCGGCAAGCGTGGCGCGAACCCACTGCCACTCCTCGGGGAGGAGCATGCGACGCTCCCGCCGCCGATCCGCCTTGGGATTGGGCCTCTTGACGGAGGCCAGTGGGTCGCGAGGCAGTTTGTGGTGGGCCGCCAGCCACTTGGTGAACCCCTTGATCGCGGTCAAGTACGCCTGGACAGTCCGGGTGGACCGCCCCTGGTCCTTCAACTGCCCTGCGTACTGGTGGACGCCGTCTGCCGTGATGTCGGCCACCTTCTCGAACTTCCGATCCTTGCAGATGGCGCGGATGTAGGCGATCGTCGTGCTGATGTGCTGCGAAGCCCGATTTGCCGCTCCCATCTTGGCCTCGTAGTCTTTGACATGCGACTCTACGGCCCGGCGCGACTGTTCGCAGATCGCGTCGAGTTCGGGATCGACCACGCCGTCTCGACGTAATGCCGCGTCCGCCTCCAGCTTGGCGGCGATCCGTTCCGCCGTGGCCTTATCGGTTGTGCGAGCACTGTGTGACTGCCGCTTGCCTTTGTGGTCGAAGTAAGAGATGTAGTAGCGGCCGCCTCGATTTCCCTTCCCACCCCGTTTGTAGATCGTTGCCATAATCCTTGCCCACCATTCCCTATTCTGGGGGACCCTTTCCTGTGAGTTACGATCAATCGCCGAAAAAGTCAACGGCCGTGTCCAGAAGAACTCCCCGGCCCTGCGGATCGGCGCAACCGTGCGGCCAGTTTCCGCAGTTCCGCTGCTTTCTCTCGCGGATGCTTCGGTTTGTCGCAGATCATGCAGTGTCGACCGCCCAGCACATCCCACCAGATCATCAGGCTGCCGCACTTTGGGCACGGATCGGGCGGCTCAACGCATTCCTCCCACGGCGTGATGTCCGTCTCGGGCAGATTCGGATTGGCCGACCCTGTCGTTTCTGTCGGAAGACGGCCGTTCTTTAGCAACTCAACGAGGCCAGCTTTGTGCTGCCGGAGTTCAGTCAGAAGGTCTGGTGTAAGCGTCCCTTCGGGTGCATCCACCGTCACCTTCTCGCCGGCAACGTGCAGCACAATTCCCCGTTGCTGACAGGTTGCCAGGACCGCCTGGACTGCCGTCGCATCGCTCATATTTCCACCATTACCCGGCCTTCGGGCTCATCGTCGATGCCGTTTTCTGGCTCGCCAAAGGCGCTCTGAATATTCTGAGAATTGGCCGGGCCGGCACCTGCTCCGGGGTTTTCAGGATTCTCAGGACGCTTTTCGGCCGTCGCGGGATGGCCGAAGGCTGGGTTGACCTCATAGACCGGCGAGGCGGGACGCCCCGGGCCTCGCTTCGCGGCCGGCCGCGGCCGGATGTAGTTGTGACGGACCAGCACACCCAGCGGGGCATCGATGTCGTTGGCCTGCTTGAACCGCCGCTTGCCGTGTTGCTGGGCCTCCAACTTGGCGAACTCCGTCTTGCCGTGCCGTTGGATCCACTGCAGCAGGTACTGGGCGTCGCTCAGGCCCCTGTCCGCCCGCATGGCCTCGAAGGCGGCCAGGGCGTGGACGACGGCGTAGTTGCCGATCTCGATGGCGGAGTGCATCGTGCCGGCCGCCACGGGTTGCAGCCGGGGCTCGCCGTCGGCGTGGAGGACGCAATGGAGTACGCCCGCGATCCGCGCCACGGCCCCGGCCAACTTGCTCCCCCAATCCTGGGCACAGTCCAGTTCGCCGCCCACTCCCAGTTCCGGCTCCAGCTCCTGCATGAACTGTTGGAGCAGCAGCCGGGCATCATCAGCGAGGTACAGGTACTGTGATTGGTCCCGGTCCCAGGGCAGTTCGCAGAGTCGCCAGACGACATCATGGTAAGCCTGGTTGACGGCCTCCGGGACCGGAGCCGGCTCGATCTTGCGACTGCCGATGCGGCTCTCGGGCAGCGAATAGAGAAACCTCGCCAGGAGCCCGCGGCCACGAAACGCGCTGTTTTCCAGCAGCCCCTCCAGGACCGTCGGCTGGATGGCCAGTCCCATGGTTAGCGCTGGCCGCTTGACGTGCTCACCCTTACGGCTGATTCGGTCTACGCGGAGGTCATCTCCGGCATGTCCCATCAAGTAGACGCCGAATTGGGGCATGCCGCTTTTGCTGTAAAGACCGGCCATCAGGTCGAAGACCCCACCCTCGGGCGACATGCTCGCAATTCGGCCGCCCTGCTCGGCGAGCATCGCCCCGAGCTTCTCGCTGGTGGCGTCGTCGACGATCAGCCGGGGCAGCGCCGGTTCCGGCGTGCTGTCCAATTCGACGGCGATCTGTTCGGCCTCCTGGCCAGCCTCGCCGTCGCCCTTCTTGGCCGCCCTCTCTTCGAGGACCCTCATCAGTCGCTCGCGTTGACGGCGCCGGGCACGCTGCCGGGAGATTTCAGGCCGCTCCTGTTCGATCAACTGGGCCTCGAATTCACGCAGCGGAGCGGTCGTGTGCGAGAAGACAGCCGACTTCCGATTGCCCGGCTCCAGGACCGTCACCGTGAAGAGATTCACGGGCTCCAGCCACTGGTCGCGGACCTGGACCTCCACTTTCTTGGCCACCGCCGCCGCGCAGACCGCCAGGCACAGCATGGCGGCCAAGTCCGGCGGAGTCTGCGTCGCCTCCGCCTCGGCCGCGACGAAATCGGCCAACACCTTTGGCAGGGCGCCCACCGGGAAGGACGGCACATCCGTGACGCCCAGCGGTTCGATGGCTCCCCATCCCGTAGGCTTCGACAGCGGTGTGGGCTGCCGCAAGACCTGGAAGACCGGGGCGGCCTGGACCAACTCGGAAAGCTGCTGGCGAGTGCCACCCGCATCGAGCCAATCAGAGATGTCTCCCTTCGGCGGCAATCCCGGCAGCGTGACGATCTTCACCACGCTGGCAATTCCCATCAGCGACCGGGCCACCTCTTCTGCGTGTTTCTGCCCGACCTCGTCGTTGTCGGGGAAGATCACCACCGAGCGGTCTCGCAAGAACTCGGAGTACTCCGTCTTCCACTTGCCGGCGCCACCGGGATTGCAAGTGGCGACCATGCCCAGGGAGACGAGGCGATCGACATCCTTCTCACCCTCCGGGATGCAGACAATTCTGCTGTGGTCCGCGCTGATCAATTCGGGCAGGCGATATGGCACCTTTGGGACATCCTTGACCGACCACGACCAGCCCCCCTCCGCTTTCGGCGCCCGCTGGCGAAATGTCTTCGGCTCCATCTTGACGACCTGGAAGAGCAGGTCGCCGTGCTCGTCGTGGTAGTCGTAGGTCTTAACGATCCGTCCACCGTCTGGCGTGGCCGCCTGGGGAGCCGGTTCGTTGGGCGTGGCAACGGGCATCAGGTCCGCCATCCGGAGGTTCAAGGCGGCGACCACATCCTCCGTCGCGCAGCCGGCGTGGCACTTGAGCAACGCCCGACCGTCGTCACCGTCGGCGATGCTCAGGCTGGGATTCTGATCCTCATGGGCGGGACAGCAGGCCTGCCAGCCATGCCCGTTTCGTTTGGCATCGGGCAACCTCGACAAGATCAGCTCGACAGGGGTCATCGGCAGCCTCCCTTCTGGGCATCGATCCACTCTCGCAGGTCGGCCGGATCGTAGCGGACCGACCGGCCGAACCGGACACAAGGAATTTCGCCGCAGGTGGTCATCGCCCACAGCTTGCGAGGCGAAATGGACATCGCCTCAGCCGCATCGCGGGGCTTGAGGAGCAATTTGACTTTGGGGCTATTCGACATGGGCAAGACGCGATTCATCCGTTGCCCCCCTCGCGCTCTTCGTCGATCCGTCGCAATTCAGAGGCAATAAAGGCAACGTCAGATTCGGCGTAGATTTTCGCGTGGCCCGCGCCCGATCGGCTTGATTCCCCGCGTGCGGATGACGTAATCCACGCAATGCACGGCCTTGCCGGTTCGCCGCGCGATCTCTCCAACAGTCGGGAGAGTAGGAATGATAGCGCTCGACATAAACCCCTCGCTGACTCGGGTTCCGTGTATCCTAGAACCGTCACTCGGTCCTATACACGTGTCGAGACGTTCCATCTTGGCAGCCGTTGCCAATGGAACGGATGGAACGCAGGAGAGGCAAGTCGTTCCCGCGGGAGGACATGCAATGTCGGCCAGATGAGCCTGGCCGGAGCAGAATGCCGATGGAACGATGAAACGCCAGTCGCGTCACTGATCCGCCGGCTGGTCGTCAACATCCCCGTATTCGTCTTCCGCGCGCGTGGGATCGAAGGTCAAGAAGGACGCGTAATCTTCATTCATCTTCTTGAGTTTTTCTTGGAGGGGCTTTCCCCTCTCGCGCTTGCACGCTGCCCTATAAGACTGGTGGCCGCCAAAGTTCTTCTGAAACCACCTGGACGCGGTTGCCTTCTTAATGCCGAATTCCTTCTTCAGCTTCACGAGGCTTATGGGATCGTAGTTGCCGATGCTGCCTTGATCGTATTGGTGGTGAACGAGGAGTGCGGGGAGGACGTTCTCCGATGCATTTCGATCATACGTGCGAGTCGTTCGACGGAGTGGCGCCGGCGGGCGGGATGGGGATCGGCGGCGCGGTGGGCGTTTCGTCCCTTCGGTCGCGCTCTTGGCTGGCCCGTTGCGATGCGGCCGCTTCCTCGGCATCATCACTCGCGCCGGCCCCGCCATTCGCTTTGCTCATCGCCAGGAACGCCTTTTCAAACGCGGCGGCAAAGGCGTCCGCGCCTTCGCCCCAGTTCGTCAGTTTGACGGCTTGCGGGACGGCCGGCTCTTCGACTTTCCGAATCTCAACCAGAAGACCGGAGCCGGGCAGCGGGGGCCGCGGAAGATCGGTCCAATCCTGGCCGGTACTCCGGCATTGCTCCTCGATAAGCGCCCGGTCAACCCTTTTTGGATTTGAGGCAGCCAGCCGAGACCAGTACCCCGGCCCATAGAAGCCACGTTTGAAAATGAAGTCGAATGTCGCGTCGGGATCCGTGACGCGATTCGTGCCATCTAGGTCGCCCCGTGCAACGACCCCCTGATCGGTCAACCGCCATTCTTGCGGCTTCATGGCCTCGGTACGAAACGGCGAACCGTTCTTTGTCTCTCCCGTCTTCCACGTTCGCCATGCTTCCTTCCATGTTTCATATTCGGCAGCCGTCGCTTGTTCGATCGCCTTGGCAAATCCGCCCTCCCCCGTGGCCTGAAAGCGAACCTCAAAGGCAGTCGGATGATTCGCAATTGTCGAGCGCAGCCAGCCGCGTCGCTCCACCATGCCGGCGGCGGTCAACAGGAACAGGGCGCGATCCTGAACAACGGTCAGCCGGTCGAGATCGAATTCGGCCCACGTTTCGGGAATTATCCGCAGCAACTCGGCAATCGCCGGTTTGAGAAGATCGGCTTCGGCATCGGTTCGCGGGAGACGTTCTGCCATGAATTCGCCCTTCATTATGCGGGTCGGTCCGAGCCGCTTGGTTGTACGAGTGGCCACCCAGCACAACCGTCCCGACGATTCTACTTCACCCGTTTCTCTCCCCGACCTCCGCCAGATGCAACGGTCACGTTGAGGTCCCGGTTGACGTTGGCACTGCTATCGGTAAACCAACAGCATGCCCGCCATTGTACCCTCGGCGGTGGTGTTTGCCAGCCAGCAGGCGTAACGGCCGCTGCCGGGAGGCGGCCGAGGCCAACGTCATCGTCCACCGCGACCAACCTCCGGTCGGTGTTCGACGGCAGCCATGCGCAGGCAGGCCAACACGGCCAAGGTGCTGAAGGGCAACCCGACGTTGATGCGGCTTCGGGAACTGGAGGTCCTGGAGCGGGTGGCCACCAGCGGTAAGCTGAACGTGGTGCTGGGCCAAAAGGGCGTGGCCGAGCGGGTCGTGAACCTGCTCTGATTGACCAACAAGCCTGGAGGCCGGTGAAGGCTCACCGGCTTCCAGGTTCAATATCGCCAGCATACAATACGCCTGGGTGGCGTGAGCCGAGCGCCGATCACGGGATGGACCGCACGGCAATGTGTGCGTCACTCCAGCACACTACGGATTGAGAAGAACAGTCGTTCACCATGACGAGAAAGCCATTGCTTAACTATCAAGGGGCTCGTCAACCCGGCGTGCGATTTTCGCGGGCGTTTGAAACCGCGACTGGCAGGTTAACAGAAATCGCGAGCGCGCCAATGTTGTCGTGGGGGGTCCGAAGAAGAGATGGGGCATCAAGGAGTAGAAATCAGATTGGCCTTGCACGCCGTTGCGACAATGGAGTGCTGACGGCAGAGATTCAGGAACGGGGCGACGACCAGTTCCTCGGCAACGGCGTCTGGCAGCCGCCAGGCGCCGCCCCGAAAGGCAAGGTCGTGCTTCGGCGCCAGGTGCTCGTACACCTGCTTCATTCTTTCCATGACCGCCGAAAGCCCGTGCCGTCGCGGCTGCGTGATCTTCGCGACAGAGTAGATGATATGCCGCACACCTACCTCGCTACAGAATCGAATCAATGCGGTTAGGTCGGGTCTGGACTGAACGTCGGGCAGGCCGAAGTCGCGCATCGTCTTGCCATGGGACAGCGGATCTCGCGGGAACAACGGATCGATGCGAACATGGATGGGAAGGTCCATTTCCCGCAGCAGTCGAATCGCCCCCATCCGACTTGTCACGCTCGGCGCGGCGGGGTCGAACAACTGCCGATGTTGGTCCGCAAAGAACGCCAAAGAAATCTCGATCCGTAAAGGTGAATAACCATGGCTCCTGAACCATGAACCCCGCGGATGGTCGCTCGCCAGCACATTCAGGCAATGCAAGACACCGACGTACCGCGGGTCCAACAGCATCGCCGGATTCTTGGTCAGCAGCGTAATCGTCGTGAAGCGATGCCGCCGCTCGGCGAGTTTCTCCAGCACAAATAGGGTATGGCGGTGTTCTTGCTCCAACGGCTGCAAGGCATCGGTGCTATTGGACAGATGAACGGGCGCCGCCGGAACATCATAACCCTCCAAGTCATCCAGATCCTTCGCGAGATCCGCCCGAAAACTGCTCTTGCAGTGCGCCTCTTGCGCAACATAGCCTGCGGCATAGCAGTACTCGCAATGATGTTCGCAGCCGGTATACACATTGACACAGTAGCGGTGACCGGAGGCGAACTTCCGCTGGTCGGCACATGGGCAATACCATTTCAGCGCGCGGCCGAGTGACCTCCAAGACGTTTTTCTTCGATCCATGTGGCAGGAAATAGAGAGCCAACGCGGCGCGATCGCGATCCGGCAGGCCCTCGAAGACAGGCCGGTATTTCGGATCGACGTGTTGGGCCAGCGAAAGCCCCTGCTCCACGCTGTATTCCGGGCCAAACAAATTCATCTCTCCGGTTCCCTGCCGTTTCCGTTTGGGTCCGCATTCCGTTCGCCCGATTGTATCGCGACGCCGAGACCTATTTCATCGTCACGAGCCTTTTCTGTCAATAAGGCAGACCGACGCCCCGCGCATTCGTGTTCGGCGAGTCACGTCCGTTATGCGCAGAGTGTTCAGGCCGAATCTTTCGATGTGAGTGTGCAGGCGACACGGCGACAAATCTACATCCTCAATTACCATCCGATCTGCCAGGGTCATCAACTGGCCAATCAGCGAGTGCCCATTTGGTAGCACGAGAGCGTTGTCGTCAAATTGCCGAACAGGAACGTAGATCATGTCATCGTCAGCGGCGATTGCGCCGGTCACAATGGTATGGATCGCCTTGAAGTACGAGGACAAGGAGAACTGATGAAAAGCCGTGCCGTGTGTGAAGCGAAACTGCTTGATACTATGCTCGATCCGGTCGAGTCGGCTCTCTTCAATCAATTTGTCCGGGCGGAGCACGGCCGGAGCGACAGGACCGTGCGGCCCATCGTGGCGAGTCCACTGGCTCGCATCATGGCGCCGTATCTGCTCGATACGAAAGCGGCTGAAGACATCACATGCCCGCAGCATCAGAGCGACATCGAAGCGGGCCGGCATGTTGTCGCAGCTCTTGCCCACCCAATCGAACAGGCTTGCTCGACGGAATACCACGTTTCCGAACACTGACGGATTACGGAAGAACGCATTGGCGATCGACCTATTTCCGCGAACAACATCCACCAACGTCAGATCGAATGACTTCCGATAGCGGGCCGATGCCTTCTTGCAGAGTGTCATTGTTATCTTGGCGGAGCCGCAGGCTATATCGAGCAATTGGATTCGGCCCACGCTGGAACGAGCGACCAGTTTGGCGAATACACCGTTGAGAAGGGCCCGGCTTCGTTCGTGTACCCACGGATCCGATCTTGGTGTGAGGGATGTGAACACTTGGGCGATGAGGGAATAACTCAACGGCCGATCACGCGATTCAACCGGCGGGCAGACGAACAATTGAACCCCACCAGACCCCAACATGGGGATTCGGCGGTAATGGCGGTAGAGATGGCTTGTCTGCGTTGGCGGGACCAGAGGGCATACCAATGGCAAGTACTTGGGGTTGTCAGCCGAGTTGGGTTGGGCAAGCCTGCTCAACAGGTAGGCAGGGTTTCTCACGTTGAATATCCCCGCGACCAATGCCCCTTGCTCGCCGGACACGTGGACTGTCTCGAAGGCAACCACCCTTCTTAGCAAATGCAGATCAACTTCGCCGCGGGAAAGGCGCTCCAAGCACGTGTGCAACAACGCGAAGTAAGCGCGCACGAAACTGGTTCGCCGATCGGGCGAGTAGTCGTTTTCAATGTAGGCGCTCCAGGCAGCTCTCAGTTGGTCCAACTCGCCGGTCAACAAATCAGCACCGCTCCAATAGTCCTCCCATGCCAAGCTCTCCACATGCACAATGTGTCCCTCCGCGACGTGGAGCGACGTGATCGGTCTCGCTTGGTTGAGCGCGTTTCCTATTAGTCGCTGATTGCGTCTTTGGAGTCGATTCACCGCTCGCCCATTCCGTGGGTGGTGCTGGACAGACGCAACTCTTGCCGTTTGAGCGCGTTGCGTCAGGCCGTCGATCTACGGCAATCCAGATCGGCGAAAGGCGTTCCGTCGCCAACCAGGTGGTCGCGATCGTGCTGTATATACGGGTGTATAGTATAGCGAATGACAACGCCCTTGCAAGAGCGAGAATTGATCCACCCCTGCGGTTCATTTCCGCAGCGGCCATTTGATCCGTCCGCTGGAGCGGACGAGGCATGATGCCTTTCACCGAATGACCGGCTCTCGATAACCAAGAAGGTCAGCCACGTCTCCAACTTCCCAGTTGTCCTCTCTCGAAACAGGTACGTTTCGTGCGATCCAGGTAATCACCGTAACTCTTTATAGAAAAGGCGATTAAAGCAAGTCGCCCGGCAAGAAGAATAGGCCATGGCTGGCCAGCTCCGTTAGCCTGAGGAGGTCTGAGAACTGGTCGTCCAAATAGCCAAGGTCAACGGCCGAGTGCTGGGCCGGATGATGGGCAAAATGAAGAAGCTAGGCCAAAAACTCCCCATGGGCAACCATCTTCGTAAGAATGCGCGCCGAGACGAGAGACGGAAGTGATTGTGGCACAAGATGTTGCCGAGTTCGCGTCCCTTTCGGTCGCCCTCTGGGCGAAAGCAACCCGTAGCGCAACTGCGACTGACAGCTTAACGGTAAATGGGCTTCGACTGTTAACCCAAGTTCGCCAGTGATCGACGTAAGTAGTTGCGGCGCAAGGGGTGGTTCCCAAAAGTCTTCACTACAAACCCGCCATTGGTCGGGTGGGCAACCGTAGCCGCAGTCGTTGCAGCAGGATGGCCTGGTGGTCCGTCGGCCGGGTCACGCAACGCTTGCGGATCTCGGTGCCCTGACGCGTCGGCAACACCACATCGACCAAGCGGATATTGCCCAGTTCCTCGAACACCCGGCGCGGCTCGTGGCCCAGCCCGGCGCTGGCAGTTCTGGGCCAGCGTCTTCCAAAGCACATAGGCCAGGAAGCAGACGAAAATGTGGGCCAAGACCCGCTCTTCCTTCTGGTGCCAAATCGGACGGATCGACAGGTCGCTCTTGTGGATGCGAAAGGCCGCCTCGGCCTCCGTCAATTGGATGTAGGTGTTCCAGAGGTCCTCGTCGCTCCAGTCGCTGATGTTGGTACGCAGCAGGTAACAGCCTTCGCTCAAGGCAGCCCAGTCGCGCCACGCCTCGACCTTGTTCCAACGCAGGGTCGCCCGATTTTCTTCTCCCGTCCGCACCTCGACTTGGAACAGTCCGGCCGCCCGGCTGTTTCGGCCCAAGAGCGCCCCACCCGTTGTCCCACCACGGCTCGGTCCAAGCGCTGGCGTTGGCAAGTGGCCGCGATGCGCCGCAGGCCCTCTTCAATGCGTTGTTCGAAGCGGGCGTGCATCGCCTTCTCTTTCTCGCGCCGGTCACGACTGCGGCAGAGCACGAAGGTCTCGGCGCCTTCCGGCGACGGACAAAGCTTGGTTTCTACGCCGTCGCGGATCGCGTGCCAGTCCTCGGCCAACAGTTCGCGTTGGAACCGTTTCAGCATGCTCTTCGGCGTGCCCACGAGGTACTGCCGCTGCTGCTGCCGCAGAAAAGCAATGTTCTCTTCGGAAACCATGCCCCGGTCCGTGACCCAAATCCGCTCCGCGCGTCCATAACGCCGTTCCATCGTCTCGACGATCTCCGCCAGCGTGGTCACGTCGTTGCGATTCCCGGCGAAAACCTCGTAGCCCAGCGGCATGCCGCACCTCGACACCACCAGGCCGATGCACACCTGCTTGCAGTCCGGCCGGTGGTCGCGCGAGTGGCCGCGCTGTGCCAAGGGATTGCCGCGGGCCTCGCCTTCAAAATAGGTGCTCGTCACGTCGTACAACAGCAAGTCGTACTCCAGGGCAAACAGTTCCCCAAGCCGTCCTTTCAAGAACACCTCCAACGCCTCCTTGTGCGGCAACAAGGCGTCCAAAGCCCGATACAGCCGTTGCTCGTTGACCTTGGCCGCGGGCACGCCCAGCAACTCGGCCAAGGGGCTTTGGGCATAGAAATGCTCGACGATGTGCAGTTCGCTCGACGGCTCACACAGACGACAGAGCACCAAAACCAAGGCCATCAGCGACCAGGGCACCTGCTCCTCGCCGCGGGGAAGGACCTGCTGGAGAAATTCGTGCAGCCCGAGTTGCCGCACCAACTCCAGTGCCAGCCACGGCCCGCCGAAAGCCACGGGGTTCTCCACGCGGACCCGCGCTGCATCCACTTCCACCCACTGCGGCTGTACGTCGTCGAAGAGCCGTTGCTGCCGCGACCGCCGCCCGCCTTGGGCCGCCTCCTTGACGCCCAGCCGGCCGCGATCGTCGAGTTGGCCCAGATAGGCCACTACCCGTTGCCGCGGACCGCGTTCCGTGCGATAGGACTCCATCAGTGCCCAGTAGGCGTGCCGCTTGCCATTCTTACGACGGAAACAGGGGCGGATGAACATGCCCGTATTTTACGGCTGCTCCCGGACGACCCGAAGGGCAAGGTCTTCACTACAACGCCTTTGGGCGCAATGGCGAGGCAACCGTGTGACGTGCGGCAAGGAGTTCCGTCAAGAAACCCCGCTTCCTCGCGGGTACCGAATATGACAAGATTCCCGCCCCAACGACCTCTACTGGCGAACTTGGGTTAACCCAAGAGCGCGATTTTCGCGGGCGATTGAAACCGCGACTGGCAGGTTAACAACAAGCGCAAGTACGCGACTGGGGCAGGACGACATACGGCGACGACACGCCGGCGGCGAGGCTGGACCGTAACGCTGGTGCCAATTGCATGGGCATGCCGATGGCGACCGGCGAGGACGAAGTCGGTCGGCAAGAAGAAGGAGACGAACGGCGGCCGGCCCCCTAAGCCCGAGGAGGTCCGGAAACTGGTCGTTCAGATTGCTAAGGACAATGGCTGGGGGTTGGGCCGGATCATGGGTAAACTGAAGAAGCTTGGTCTTGGCCCTCGTAAGCCCGGGATGGGCTGCTACTACGTCGCCCTAGCAAACGCGCACGTCAAAGCGCACTATTTGACACACTCCAGTGCTGTATTTGTGTCACCACTCGCCAGGTGATGCTCCACATACGGGAAAAAACGTCCCCGAATTGTGGTAGGCCGCCGATAATGCGCAACGCAGGGAATAAATCCTATAAACCGTAGAATGCGGAAAGGGGGCAGTTCCGCTATGAACCGCAATCACGGCACGGTCGCGTGCGGCGATTTCTATGCGTCATTTCCAATTCGCTACTGCCCCGGGCGACCACTGCTCTCCTTGCTTGTGGCTTGGGCCGTCTGCGGCGGCAGCAGTGCGTGGGCCGCTTCGTTCAGCGTCACCAACGGGAACGATTCGGGAGCAGGCTCGCTGCGTCAGGCGATTCTCGATGCCAATGCCGCGGGGGCCGGACCGAACACTATTACCGTCACCGGTTCAGTCAACAGCATCAATATCACGCAAAATCTGCCCACGATCGACACCAGCGTCACGATCGAGGGGAACACCACCACAATCATCGGGAACAATAACCGGCTGTTCTTCGTGGATTCCGGCACGGTAGCGATTAGCAACATGGACATCACCGGAGGCCGGGCGAAGGGAGGCGACGGCGGCAATGGCGCGGGCGGCGGTGGGGGCGGCTTGGGGGCCGGTGGCGGTCTGTTTGTCAACAACGGCGCGAGCGTCACGATTCAGGGCGTCACCTTCGACGGCAACACCGCTGTAGGCGGCAATGGCGGCGCGGCGGGGTCGCTGTCCGGCGGTGGCGGCGGTGGCGGTCTTGGCGGCAACGGCGGCGCCGGCGGCAGTGGAGTAGGTGTGGGCGGCGGCGGCGGGGGCGGCGGCGTGTCAGGCACTGGGGGGCCGGGCGGCACGGTCGGCGGCGGTGGCGGCGGCGGAACGTCCAATGGGTCGGCGGGAGGACTTACCGGCGGTGCCGGCGCAGGGGGTGGTGGAAATGGCGGTGACGCCCTGAACAACGGAAACGCGGGCTCCACGAATGGCGGGGGCGGTGGCGGCGGCTTGGAAGGAAGCGGCGGCACCGGCGGCACGTTCGGTGGCGGCGGCGGTGGCGGCGTGGGCGTGTTGAGTGGCAATGGAGCCGCCGGCGGTTTTGGCGGTGGGGGAGGCGGAACAACGCTGCTGGCCACGGCGGGAACGGCGGGGCTTGGCGGCGGGGCGGGCGGCAGTGGCGCGGCCGGCGGCGGCGGCAGCGCATGGGGCGGCGCGATCTTCGTCCGTCAAGGAGGCAACCTTACCATCCTTGATTCCAATGCCACCGCAAACAACACTGTGACCGGCGGCACTGGCGCCTCAACTGGTCAAGCCGCCGGCTCAAACCTTTACCTGATGTCCGGCGTCAATGCGACGTTTGGCGGAACCGGCAGCAGTCAATTCGCCGGCAACATCTCCGGCAGCGGCAGCATTACCAAGCAAGACAGCGGCACATTGACCCTCTCGGGCACAAACACGCACACCGGGGACACAACCATCTTGGGCGGAACCCTGAGCGGCACCACCGACAGCCTGCAAGGCAACATCGCCAACAACGCCACCTTGCAGTTCAACCAATCGACCAACGGCACGTACAGCGGCGCGATCTCCGGCAGCGGTAGTGTCACCAAGAGCGGCAACGGCGCGGTCACGTTCAGCGGGGCGAATACCTACAACGGTGGAACGACCATTAGCGGCGGCACGCTGCAAGGCAACACCACCAGCCTGCAAGGCAACATTGCAAACAACGCCTACCTACAGTTCAACCAATCGACCAACGGCACGTACAGCGGCGCGATCTCCGGCAGCGGTAGTGTCACCAAGAGCGGCACGGGCGCGGTCACCTTCAGCGGGGTGAACACCTACAACGGTCAGACACTGGTTAATGCCGGCACGCTTTTCATCAACGGCAGCGCAGACAGTAGCACGATGGTGGCGGCTTCTGGCACCTTGGGTGGCAACGGGACCATCAACGGCGACGTGACCAGCAACGGACAACTCGTTCCCGGAACCGCCGGCAGCATCGGCGCCTTGCACATCAACGGCACTCTTACGACCGACAGCAACTCCGGCGTGCAGGTCAGGATCAACAACGGCGGCACCTCCCCGGGCACCAACAATGATTTGTTGACCGTCAACGGCGATGTGCATCTCGCCGGCACGGTGCATGTCATCGCCGCTGGGGAGGGCTATACAACGGGCACCACGTATACCTTCCTGACCTACGCCGGCACGCGCACTGGAACGTTCGACGGCATCGACGAGAACCTGCCGTTGATCGGGGTCGAACTCGTCTATGGCAGCGGCATGGTCCAGTTCGAGTTGTTCCGCAACGCCACGGATTACGCGGCGCTGGCGATTACCCCGAACCAGTTGCAGGTCGCCGGCTACCTCGATTCCCATAGCCAGCTCGCCACCGGTGACTTCGCCACGGTCCTGGATGCGCTCAACCTGCAAACGGCGGCCGGCGCACGCAGCGCTTTCAATCAGATGACCGGCCAGGTCTATGGGACGCTGCCCCAATTGGGAGTTCAGAACACAACCCAGGTCTACCTCTTGCTCAATCGCCGCATCTGCTGCCAGAACTCCTGGCAGAATCCCGACACCACGACGGCAAGTGCCCTCGGCGGCAAATCGACGCCCCCGGAAATCGTACTGGCTAGTTACCAGCCCGCGTCGGAAGGACTCTCGCTGCCGCACGGCAACGACTGTTGCCCCACGTGGGATGGCTGGGTAACCGGCTACGGCCTGGGCGGCAACGCCCAGAGCGATGGCAATGCCAGCGGGGGCGTGTATGGAATCGGAGGAACGCTGTTTGCTATCCAACGAGGGCTGGGTGATGGCTGCACGTTGGGCTTCTTCGGCGATTATGCGGGCTTCCGTCTCAACCTGTCTGACCTGGCACAAACAGCCACCGCCAACGACTTCCAGTTTGGAAGCTACCTGCGCGGCAGCGACGGGCTGAATTACTATCTGATCGCCGCCTCCGTGGGGTTCGACAACTATGCGGCAGCACGCGGTATTCAGTTCGGTGACATCAACCGCCTCGCCCGTGGAGATACCGACGGCTGGCAGGCATCGGCTTGGCTGGAACGCGGCCTGCAACTCCAGTTCGGTGGCTGCGAGGTGCGGCCGTTCATGGCGCTTCAGTACATCTACTTGCGGCAGAACAGTTTCTCCGAGGCGGGGGCGGACTCGCTCGACTTGCAGGTCGGCGGCATCGACACCAACGCATTGCGCGGCATCCTTGGCGTTTACGGCACCCGTCCGATGCGGCTGCAAAACGGCCAGATCCTTGCGCCGGAGCTGCGGGCGCTGTGGCTGCACGAATTCCTGCAACCGGAAACGTCGTTGAACTCGGTGTTCGGCGGCGTGGGCGGCGCGAGCTTCGTCACACAGGGACTGAACTACGGTCGTGACTGGGCCGTGCTCGGCGGCGGTCTCAACTGGCGGCTCACCGATCGGCTCAACCTGTTTGCCGGCTACGATCTGCAACTGAACGCCGTGCAAGCCTCCCACCTTGGTTCGGGCGGCCTGCAATATGTTTGGTAACGGGGGCCACGATCGACCATGTGGCGTCCGGTGGGAGATGCTATTCTGTTGTGGCGTGGCTCGGGTAAGCAGGTCGAGCAAGCTGACCAGCAGTGGTTCATGAGCCGTGCGATAGAACGTAAGGCGATTGCGCAAACCGAACCTTTGCAGCCCGAAGGGTTTCTTTGCCCCGGATCGTCAAGTCGCTAATGAATAGCGCCTGCTCACGGCTTTCTCTCACGTAGGCTTTCACGCGGTAATGCGTGCCCCAGGGCTTTTCCTGGACAATGACTGTAACCGGCGTTTCCGGTTTACGGAATGGACTTGATTTCGCGGTCTCCGTCAGCCGCCGCCGTGCATCGGAGGCATCGTGGTCCGGGTGGAGGTAGAAATCCGCCACACAAAGGAGACTTCGATTGCCGCTGCTGGCATTGAAGATGCCGGCCGACCACAGCCTGGAGTGCGGAATGATAACCTCGGTGTCATCGAGCGTTACAATGCTCACGGCCCGAGCGCCGATGGACTTCACCTCGCCGTAGGCGCCGTCCACTTCGATCCAGTCGCCAGGCTGATAGGTGTTTTCCAGCACCGTCACCAGCCCGGCAACAAGACAGCTTCCATAATCTTTGAGCGCAAAGGCCAGAACCAATCCGATGCTGGCAAGCAGACCAGCGACGTTGCGAAATGTCGGCTCAACGAGAATCGACACCACGAGCACAATGGCCACGATCCTAATCAAGAGACGGGCAATCGGCACTACACGAAGGATGCCGAGTCGCAAGTGCGGCGATGCCTTTTCCGCCATGTGGCGGAGTATCCATTGCATCAAAGACACCAGCACATGGGCGACAATCAATACGGCCAGAACGAGCAGGGCGTCTTGCCACGTCAGCTTTCGCAGAAGTCCCCAAGCGTCAGAATGGTCGCTCATGTTCGGTGCCCCTTCCTTTCCCTCTAAACAGTACCGTGCAATAGACCGCGGTCATGCGATTTGCGCACAGGAAGACGTTTGACCCAGATTAGGGGGTGTTGGAGCCGGATTTGCCTCATCCGAGGCAAGTGAGCGCGTTAGGATGTCGCACCCCTGGCAGGAAGGCAAGGGTGGACTTCCACGATGCCGACAGAGATGGATACCAATCTCACGCAAGTTATCGGGGTGTCAAGCTGGGGCAATATTTTCCCGAAAGAACTCTGCCACGGCCGACTTTGGCGTTTCACCACAAACAACGGAGAGCACCAGGTCCGCGTAGCCCACCTGATCGGTCGTCAGCCGCGTGTTGTTCAGCGCGAGGAAAAGGTAGCCCGTCTCGCGTGGCAGTTGGACAACGGCACTCCCTCAAACCCGTTCCAATCACCCACGTTCGCGTCGGACAAGATTTCTGAAAACGATGCCGGCGCGAGTCAGGTTGAAGTGGCCCAGATGGTCGACTAGAGGTCGAGTCTGCCTTGCTCGGCGCTCTCGAAATTCTGGTCTAGGGTGTCTACTGGCGAGGAAAGACACCCACTATAATGTTCCCTAAGCCTGGACCCTGGCGGTGGGGGTAGAAGGAGCGGTGGGCTTCACCCCAGCCCCTCCCTGGAGGTGGAAATGACGCGGTTTCATACGGTCTTGGCTACAGGGACACGGCGACGATTGGTGGAAATCGCCAAGGGGTTACGGATCCCTGGCCCGAGCGGAAAGGCGAAGGAGGAACTAGTCCGAATCCTCGCCGCCGGGAAGGCTGGCGAGGTTCTGGAGTTGTTTCGGCTGGAGGAACTCAAAGCAAGCTGCCGGGCGGTAGGGCTCGACGATCGTGGCCGGAGCAAAAAGGAACTGATTGCCCAACTTGTGAACGGGAAGGCTGGGAAACGGATCATGGCCAAGAAAGTGAAGAGCGAAAAGCGGAAGATCGAGCAGTACGACCACAAAGGCAAGACCCGGGCGAACAATCCGCCCGTGGGCCTGGTCACGCCGAAGACCGATCCCGACCTGGGCAAGAAGACTTACCAATACGACCCCCACCTCGATCCGCAGCTTCAGTGGGCGGGCAAGGCCGAGCGGCTCAGCTTCGAGGTGCCCACCGTCTCGCTCCACGTCCACGAGCGGATCGATCCGCGGACGATCATCCGGGCGGTGCAGAAACGCAACGGCGATGGCGGCAAGTCTGGACCGGGCAAGCTGGTGCAGCATTCCCTCTTTGAAGAGCCCGAAGAGAATCCACCGTTGCGAGAGGCCGTCAACTTCTACAAGCACGCCCATGGTTGGAGCAATCGGCTGATTGCCGGCGACTCGCTAGTGGTGATGAATTCGCTGCTGGAAAAGGAGGGAATGGCCGGCAAGGTTCAGATGATCTTCATCGATCCGCCTTATGGAATCAAGTATGGTTCCAATTTCCAGCCCTTTGTCAACAAGAGGGATGTGAAGGACACGAGCGATCAGGACTTGACTCAAGAACCGGAAATGTTGAAGGCTTTTCGGGATACCTGGGAATTGGCGATACACTCCTACCTGACCTACTTGCGTGATCGCCTCCTCTTGGCCCGTGACCTTCTTCATGAATCCGGAGCGATCTTCCTTCAGATCGGTCAAGACAACGTTCACTATGTTCGGGATGTTCTCGAAGAGGTCTTTCGCCGTGAGAATTTCGTTTCGCAAATCACTTTTTTGAAGACCAGCGGGTCAACTCGTGAGTATTTGGGGTCCACCGCGGACTACCTATTGCTGTTTGCTCGTGACCGAGCCTCCCTGAAGTATCGCCCGCTGTTCCACGAGAAGTCCTTGGCCACTGAAGCGGGAGGGCCATATTCTTGGGTGGAGCTTGCCGACGGAACTAGACGACGAATGACACGGAAAGAGCGTTTGGCCCCTCTGGAACTCCCAAAAGACTCCCGAGTATTCCGAATTGATAATCTTCAGAGCCAAAGTGTCGGCCGTGAAAAGGGTGAAGGAGCAGCCTGTTGGTTCCCCGTGGAGTTCGAGGGTAAAGAATGGCGGCCTGATGCCAAGAGCCGATGGAAAACAAATGAGGAGGGCATGGCTCGGTTGAAACGGGCAAACCGCTTGGCTGCCACAACCGGAGGTTTGTATTACGTTCGTTTCATAGATGACTTTCCCGCCTTTCCCATCAGTAACACTTGGACCGATACCACGACCGCCGGATTTGCTTCCGATAAGAAGTACGTTGTGGAAACCAACACCAAGGTAATACAGCGTTGCATGCTGATGTGTACGGAGCCTGGCAACCTTGTCTTTGATCCGACCTGCGGTTCCGGAACGGCTGCCTATGTTGCAGAGCAGTGGGGGCGTCGGTGGATTACCTGCGATACTTCGAGGGTATCCATCACCCTTGCAAAACAGCGTCTGATGACGGGTCTATTCGATTACTACGAGTTGTCTGATCCGACCAAGGGCGTTGGCGGCGGGTTCAAGCACAAGACAATCCCCCATGTTACGCTCCGGTGCATAGCACAGAATCCAGACATTCAGGAAGAACTACGACCTGAGAGTCTGCAGGCGGCCATCGGAAAGCACGCTGAGCGGGAGAGCCTTTTCGATCAGCCGGTAGTGGACAAATCAAGAGTTCGTGTCCCTGGCCCCTTCACCGTTGAGGCGGTGCCCGCTCCGGCAGTTCGGCCCGTTTCTGAAGTAGTGGTTGGGCAGAAGGCTGTCTCGTTGGATGACCAGTCGGCCTTACCAGGCTTGGAACAACTGGACGATCAACCAAAGCTGACGTTTACCGAGGATGTCTCGGTCGTTCGCTACGGTGAAACCTATCGCCAGCGTCAGTGGCGAGATGAACTCTTTGCCTGTGGAATCCGAGGAAAGGGCGGACAGCGAATCGAATTCTCCCGACTCGAACCATTGGGTGCCGCCAAATGGCTGCAATGCGAAGGCGAGACCAAGGGGGAACGTCGGGAACGAGTGGTTGTGTGCTTCGGCCCCGAACATGCTCCCTTGGAACAACGGCAAGTGGAAATGGCTCTGGAAGAGGCCGTGCAACTCAAGCCTACCCCGCAGGTCGTTGTCTTTGCTGCCTTCCAGTTCGACCCCGAGGCAGCCAAGGACATCGACGAGACGAAGTGGCCGGGTGTTACGCTGTTGAAGGTCCAGATGAATACCGACCTGTTGACCGAGGACCTCAAGAAGAACCGGTCCAGCAACGAGTCCTACTGGCTGATGGGCCAGCCCGACGTGGAACTGCGGCAGATCAAGAAGGGGGAGCACAAGGGGCAATACGAAATCGAGGTCCACGGCTTCGACTACTACAACACGCGTACCGGCTCCATCGAGTCGGGCGATACGACGAAGATCGCCATGTGGATGCTCGACACCGATTACGACGGCCGCAGCCTCTTCCCCCGCCAGGTCTTTTTCCCGATGGCCGGTCCCAAGGACGGCTGGGCGCGGCTGGCGAAGAACCTCAAGGCCGAGATCGACCAGGACTTGATCGAGTCCTACCGCGGCACAGTTTCCCTTCCCTTCGAGCCCGGCGACTTCAAGCGGGCAGCCGTGAAGATCGTGGATGATCGGGGAATCGAAAGCCTGAAGATTGTCGGAATCGAATCACGCCCGTAATTGTGCTTTGTCCCCGCAGTGTCGCTCGTAAAGGACGTTATGGGTTACGATAAGACTAGGCTAGCAGACTTGCTGAAGAAGGTCTACGAGTTCACCAGCGAAGGTGCTGGAGAATCGAAGAATCATCGTCGCTATAGGATACTTGGAGGCAGCGGAACCAAACTATCGTTCACATCGGAACAGGGAACCTTTGAAGGGGCCATTCCTGATGGGACCATCCCTACATTAACCATCGTAGACGACGGCCTGGATGCTTTCGATGCCTTTGCCGACGAGGTTCTCAAGGATGATGAGTTTCGGGACATCATCGGCCGCGGTGCGGTTGCAGAGCAGTTGCAGTGCATTCTGCAATCAACGAACGGGAAACTACCCGACGAGGACATCAAGGAAGTTGTCCGCTTCAAGATACTGAAACCCTTGCGTGACGGGATTCAGGATTGGTTCTCATACGTCCCGGTAGTGAACCTGGTTGTTGAGGCACCGCTCCGTCTTGGGGACGTTTCATTTCTTTCCCAGCAAGCAACCGAGCAGGAATCCCGGCAGTTCATCACAGGGCACCAGTTTGGAGGTGACGACGCTAATCACCAAGAACAGCAGAGGCAGATTATTCTGGCTCAGATAGAAGCCTCCGCTAGGGCATTTCCGTCGTTTGCCAAGGTGACGCTGCGTGCTCACGCCAATCGCGTTGCAGACGTTGCTGCGGATAAAGCACTGATAGCTGTAAACATCCTCCGTGCCCACACTCATCTTCTGTATCCACCTAGCAATAATGCCCTAATTGGATTACCACCGGAGCTATCGACGGGAACTTGGCAAACTACTTCACTGAGCAGGGATGAATTGCATAGTTTCAATATGCAAAACGTGATTCGTGGGCCGCTCCTCCCATTCATGTTAGATGCCAAGGCAATTGAGCACCTGACAACAAAGTGCCATCTAGGGCTAATTCAAGAAATCCTCGATAAGCCAAGTGAAGGCCGGAATTCCTTGGAGACTGCTCTCGTCCAGGCATTCCAGTCTTTAGGCCGTGCCATTGTTGCCCCCACCATAGATATGCGGTTCCTGGGGTGTACAATCGCTCTGGAAAGAATGCTGATCCGCGATCAAGAGGAAACGACGACAGAACGATGGTCGGACAGGCTATCGCTGGTGCTGGGAAGGGATGCCGAGCATCGTCAAATCATCATCAAGAGAGCCAAGGGGCTCTATGACCTTCGGTCACGCATTGTTCATGCTGCCTATTCAGGCGTGTCGGACACGGACGCGAGGTTGATGGAGCGATGGGCGGTCAGCGTCGTCCTCAGCACGCTTGGACGGCATAAGGAGTTCCCATCGCATGAGGAGTTCTGCCGGAAGTGTGACCCTCGGGAGATCGGACTGACTGTTGACCATATTACGTGATGGACCGCGATTGGGTGAAGAGATGCCAGAAGCCAAGTATTCTATCGACCAACTGATTATCAACTCTCCTTGGGAGGAGCCGTCGGCCTATTGGTCCTACCACCGACAGACTCGGTTCTTCACGAAGGAGCACGGAAGGCGGCCGGCCGGATATGTGACGGCCACGCCGGGATCGAAGTCGTTTGATGATCCAGGCATCTTTCGGGAACTGCCGCTGGTCAACCAGATTCGCCCGAGGATCAAGGCTTGGCGGGAGGCCAACTATCCGGGCGTGACGGGGATTACGCGAAGGCTGCTGGAACATTGGCAGGACCCCGAGGAGCGAGACTATCGGCGATTCTTCTTTTGCCAGTTGGAAGCCATCGAGACGCTCATCTGGCTCATCGAGGCCAGCCCGGCCGAGAGACAGGGAATCGAAGTCCCCGGCGACGGCGGCCTGTTTCGGCGGTTGTGCTCCAAGATGGCCACGGGCACCGGCAAGACCATCGTGATGGCCATGCTCGCGGCTTGGCAAATCCTCAACAAGGTGACCGACGGGCAGGACGCCCGGTTCTCCAAGAACATTTTCGTTGTGGCACCTGGCCTGACTGTCCGAAACCGACTCCAGGTCTTGATTCCCGACAGCCCGGGAAACTACTACGACGAGTTCAATGTCGTGCCCGGCGGCCTGGTGGAGAAACTCCGGCAAGGCCGGATTCTGGTCCACAACTGGCATGTTCTGAACTGGGAAAGTGAAGAACAGATTGCCAAGAAGAAAGGTGTGGACAAGCGTGGGGCGAAGAGTGACGAAGCCTATGTTCGGGAAGTGTTGGGAGAAATGGCCACCGCCCGGGACATCCTGGTCATCAACGACGAGGCCCATCATGCGTGGCGGGTGCCGGCGGGGTCCAAGGTCCAAGGGGTCAGCAAGTCGGAGGTGGAAGAGGCAACGAAGTGGATCGGGGGTTTGGACCGTATCCATCGTGCCCGGGGAATTCTGGCCTGCCATGATTTCACGGCCACTCCGTTTGTCCCCTCGGGGAAACAGAGCAGCGAGGAGTCCCTGTTCGATTGGATCATTAGCGACTTCGGCTTGAACGATGCCATTGAGGCCGGCCTGGTCAAGACGCCACGAGTGGTTGTCCGCGACGATGGAAAGCTGACGGCGGACTACAAATCGAGGTTGTATCACATCTACAATGACCCGGAAGTCAAAGATGACCTGAACCGCAAGGCCGAGGAGCAGGAACCGCTGCCGGACCTGGTGCTCAATGGCTATTACCTGTTGGGCAAGGACTGGCTGGAGACGCTCCAGGAGTGGAAAAAGGCTGGTTCGCCAACTCCGCCGGTGCTGATCACCGTGGGCAATCGGACCGAGACCGCGGCCAGGGTGAAGTTTTCCTTCGATCATGGGAAGATCCGCATTGACGAATTGAAGAATCCGCAGCGGACGCTGCACATTGACTCCAAGGTTTTGGAGAAGGCGGAATCCCAGGTCGAGGCGGGTCTTGATACCGGCGAGTCAACCGTATTCCGCACACGCCGTGTGCGGCCGGATCGTCACCCGGCGTGTGACGGGTACGATGAGGGCGTCACAGGGCCTGTGACGGGTACTATTGATGACGAGGGAGAAAACGATACCGACGCCCCCGTGAAGAAGCTGACCAAGGATCAGCAGGCCGAGTTTCTTCGGCGGGTGGTTGACACGGTTGGAAAGACTGGCCAGCCCGGGGAACAAATTCAGAATGTTATTTCGGTGGGTATGCTCTCGGAAGGTTGGGATGCCAAGACGGTGACCCACATTATGGGCCTGCGGGCGTTCAGCAGTCAATTGCTCTGCGAACAGGTGGTGGGACGAGGGCTGCGACGGACGTTGTATGACATTGGGCCGGATGGAAAGACGTTCGAGGCCGAGTACGTCAACATCTTTGGCATCCCCTTCACCTTCTTGCCCCATGAGGGAGGCGAGGGGACGCCTCCACCGCCGCCGTCGCACAAGACTCAGATTGAGCCGGTGGCGGAGAAACGGCAATACGAGATCAGTTGGCCCAATGTGATCCGGGTGGACCACGTTTACACCCCGATGTTGACGCTGGACCTGGACAAGGTTTCGGTCTTGGACATCGACGCCATGGATACGGCTACCTTGGCCCAGATGGCCCCGGTGATCGGTGGGAAGCCAGATTTGAAACGAATCACCGAAATTGACCTGGAAGAACTTGGCCGGAAATTCCGGATGCAAAAAATCATTTTCGAGACTGCCCGGGATTTGTACGACCAGATGAAGCCTGCCTGGAAAGGGAATCGTGAATTTCTGTTGGCCCAGTTGATCGGGCTGGTGGAGAAAGTGATCGGGTCGGATCGAATTCGGATTTCGCCGCCTCTGTTCAACCAGGACCAGTTACGGCGGCGAATCCTGTTGACCTTGAACATGACCAAGATCGTTCAGCATATCTGGGAGGCCATCCGGCAGGAGAATACCCAGAAGCTGATGCCGGTGTTCGATAATCAGTTTCCAATCCGCAGCACGGGCGACATGAGGACTTGGTACACCGGCAAGCCTTGCGAGTGGGCCAAGCGGTCTCACATCAACTTTTGCGTCTACGACAGCACCTGGGAGGCTAGCGAAGCCTTCATCCTGGATCATGATGAGAACGTGGACGCCTGGGTGAAGAATGACCACCTGGGCTTTGAAATCCTCTATGTCTTCAAAGGGGTGGTGAAGAAGTACCGCCCCGACTTCCTGATCCGGCTCACCAGCGGCAAGATGCTCGTATTGGAGGTGAAGGGCCAGGACACGCAGCAGGATCAATCCAAGCGGACCTTCCTGGGCGAATGGTGCAAGGCCGTCAACACCCAAGGTGGCTTCGGGGTTTGGGAGTCGGCCGTGTCCTATGATCCGTCGGACCTGACGGGAATTCTGGCAGAGCACGGTGGTAAGTGAACCGTCTTGCCCAAGACAAAAGAGCCATTAGTCGCCATCATACACCAAGCGTCTGTTCTCCACAAACAATTTCGTTGGCATTGTAGGCGGTGTCGTGAGTGATGGCAGCAGCCGGGCCGCAGGTCTTCGTCGTGGCGGTCTTCTGGCCGGGGTTTCGGCACACGGACGGTGCGGATCGCGTCGGCAACCACGTATCCATCGGCAGCATCGGAGGGGCGGACCGTCAGACTCCCGCTACTCGTCTGGCACGCCCACGCTGTGCCAATTTTCGCGGCGTGACCGATGTCGCGTGTCACACCCGCGTTTCTGTCGTGAAAAAGGAACCCGCCCCCCTCGGCTTCGCCGGAAGGGGACAAAGGCTTCTCCCGCTCGGCTGGCCGGACGGGGACGGGTCCACTTTTCAACCATGGGCATCCTCGCGCAACATGTTGTGCGGCCGGAAATTGGACCGGTTGTCAACTGCCGCGTGGACGGTTACGCGGGATGCTGCGACTGTGCGTGATGATCCAGCGGGTCTTCCATCCGTTGACAAAACTCCTCGTTCAAATTCGTTCCAGACCGGGTCTTTTTTTTGCCATGGCTTCAGGTCGTGCGTCTTCAGCAACAAGCTCACAGCGCTCTTGCTGATCGACTCCACAACACCCTGCCTGGTCGCGTGCTCGCAGAGGAGTTCCAGCGTCCAGCGGGCTCGACCCTCGGGCGGGTCCGCGCAAGCCAAGGCGACTATCTGCTGCTTCTGTCGGGCCGTGAAGTCCGAGGGACGGCCCGCTCGCGGCGATTCGTGCAAGGCTCCCTCTAACCCCTCCCGGCAGAAACGTTTGCGCACGTTGCGGACGGTACCTTCCGCACATCCGAGGTGCTCGACAATCTGCAGGTCCGTCAGCCCCGCACCGGCCTGCAGCAGGATCAGTGCCCGCCGCACGACACGCACCGGCCGCGTTCCCCCTTGCACTGCCTCCAGCAACTGCTGTCGCACCTCATCCGTGAGGCGTACAATATATTGTTTCATGCCGTGCTTCTTCCTGCTGGGACTGATGCCACCGGCAACGATTTCATAGAGGATGTGCCGACTCCCCCTCCTACCAGTCGCGACCTCGGTGCAGCAGGAAATGCACGATCGCTTCCTGGAACGCGGCTGGATGGGCACCCTTTTATTAGGATGCGCAACGCCAGCTATTTTTTCGCGGCAGGTTGCCTCCCTTTTTGGCTCCGCCGGCACAGGCGTCTCGGCAA
Source organism: uncultured Planctomycetia bacterium (assembly GCA_963804825.1). Lineage (GTDB taxonomy): Bacteria > Planctomycetota > Planctomycetia > Pirellulales > Thermoguttaceae > JBKQVT01. Next base: position 810,188 of record CAWDRV010000001.1, read on the forward strand.
CGGACGGGGGGCATCACTTCGACAACCAGGGAGGGGGGGTAAAGTCAATACCGTTCAAATAGTCGTAAGTGCATTGCTGAGAATGTCTTACGAGATATGTATTTTTGGCTGCTCAGGTTTTGAGTGCAAGGATCGGGGAAAAATGACGGCAAGGTGCCTGAGGGACGCTTACGCCCCTTCCCGGCAAAGCCGGTATTCGGTCCGGCATTTACGCCGGGTTCTGGGTGAGCGCGGTTTTGTTCCTTATCCCATCGGATTTGTCATGTCAGCCGCGTCTACGCGGCTCCACCCGCCGCCAGCCGCAGGAGCCCGGTGAAGCGGGCTGACAAAATGGGCAGGGCGTCGTTCCTTCCTCCCGGCGTAAACGCCGGGCCGAATACCGCCTTCGGCGGAAAGCCCGATAAATCGGGCTCGTTTTTGTGGCGACGCCCTCCGAAACCCGAGCACTTTCATAACTCCTTATAAATAAACAACTAACGACTAATTAAACGGTATTGGGGTTAAGGTCCCATCGTCATGCTTGCAAAAACTGGCCGCGTGGCGCATCCTAATAGAAAAAGGACATCCGTGCAGTCACGTTCCAGGAAGCCCACGTGCACCCTACCGGCGGGGTCGAAGACGATTGGCTGAGTCTGCTCGACTCCCTCGTTCGGCAGTACGGGCGGTTCTACCACCGCTTAGCGTATGGGGTGCTGCGCTGCGACGAGGCCGCGGCCGACGTGTGCCAGCAGGCGTACCTGCGGGCATGGGAACAGCGCGATCGAATTCGCGATCCAGGGGCGCTGCGGAGTTGGCTCGCCCGGGTGGTGATTAACGGGAGTTTTCTCGTCCTGCGAAAGAGTGAGACGGAGCAACGTGTGTTGGCCGCGCACGGTGGGTGGGCTCACGACCAGCAAGGGCCGGCCGAGGCGAGTGATCGCCGCGATCTGGTCGTGGTCGCCATGGCCCGCCTGCCGGAGCCAGTGCGAACCGTGGTCGCCCTGCGGGTCATGCAGGGGCTGTCGGGCAATGAGGTGAGCCGGTTGTTGGGGTCCAACGCGTCGGAAGTTTCACGCCGCTTGCACGAGGGGCTCGATCAGTTGCGACTGTTCCTCGGCAATGGCTACAGCTCGGGAGGCTAGGCCAGCGATGTCGTGCGAGGATATTCGACAACAGTTTCTCGATCGCGACTGGGACCAGGCCGCGCTGGACCAGGCGGTTGCCATGGTCGAGCACTTGAAACAATGCCGCGAGTGCCGCATCGCGCTGGACCAGTACGACGAACTCCGCCGGCTGTTGCGCATGGACGAGATTCCACCGGAAGTCGCCGACGTTCCGGATTTGAGCATCCCACGGCCTCGCGCTCGCCGCGTCAGGCCGGGCGTCGTCTGGGTCGTGGCGGCCTCGCTGATCGTTGGCATCAGTGGCTGGGTATGCTACTTCCGCGGCGCAGGCGGCGGGGGACCAGTGGCGCAACGAGGAATTCCCCCGGGACCGGACCAGCACACTCCCCAGCCTGTTCCTTTGGCCGTGGTCCCGGCCATCCAATTTACGCGCGCCGACATCGATCGCGAAGTGCAGGTCTTCAGGAATGTCTCCGAAATGTTCGACGGCCGGACGAGTTGGGTGGCCCTGGCCGACCAATCGGCTGACATGGGCCTGATGCCCATGCCTGCCGTGCCCCAACGCAAAGTCCTCTTGCTCCGCTTGGTGATGTCGCGGGGCATGGAGCCGCGATCGAACATCGATCTGGTCATCGTGCCGGGCGAAGAAGCCAGCTTGGAGGTGCCCTTCCAGGCCGGTCAGGTGCTACACTACCAGATCGCCACTACCGCGGGCAAAGACCAACGGCTGTCGCTTTGGGCGGAAGTGCGAACGCCCAACGACGGTGAAACTCTCGCGGCCCTGGCAACCAGTCTGAGACCGCTTCCCGGCCAGGTGCTGAGCGCCGGCCGCTTGGTGACCGCCTCCGGCGGCTACAACCTGGAAATCGCCTCTCAGGAGAAAACTCTAACGGGGGCCAAACCGTGAATCTCGCGGCAATTCTTCTATTGACGCTTTCCAATGACGGTTACTGGCTGAGCGGCCGGACGGAAACTGTTTCTGTGCAATGGGCCCTTCAACAGCCGAGTCCCCATGTCACGGTCTTCTGGCGGCTGGTCTGCGGCGAGGCCCAGTTGGCCGCGGGAGAGCTTGCCATGCCGGCCCAGCGCGGGCCGGGCGTCATCCGGCTGGTCGTGCCCCGCGTCCGCGTACGCACCACCATGCAACTGGTTTATCACGCCGAGCAGGCCGGCAAGCAACAGGTCCTTGCCAAGGGGAAGGCTGACATCACGGTCTACCCCGTGGACCTGCTGGCCGGCGCCGCCGAACGAATGGCGGCCAAGTCCTTGCTGGTGTGGGACGTGCCCGACGGGCTGCCGGCCCTGCTAAACCAGGCGGGAATCAAGCACACGTTGATCGCCCGTGGCGGGCAACTGCAGTTCGTGCGTCCCGACTGCGTGATCGTTGGCGCAGACCGCTTAGGCAAGGATTCGACGGATCAAGCAAAGCTTTTGAACCTTGCTTCGGCAGGGGCCAGCGTGCTGGTGCTTCGTCAGACGCAGCCCGACTCCCTGGCCGGATACCACTTGGCGCGCCGCATGATGCCGCCAAAACTGGCATGGGCGGCCGAGCACCCCTTGACTCGCCACCTGCGATTGCGGGAAACGCCCAGCCTGGGTTCGGAGGCGTGGGCCGTGCAATTGCCGGCCGACGAGCCGGCTTTGGAAATCGCCTTCTGGCCCCGGGAAGTCCCCGGCAAGGAGCCAGCGCCCATCGATGCCCTGGTCGTGACCAAGACCCTTGGCAAGGGGCGAATCGTGTTGTGTCAGGTTCCCCTAGGGCCGTGGCAAAGCGATCCGCGGAGTCAATTGTTCCTGGTGGATGCGCTGGATTACCTGGCGTCACCGGTCGGACCGACGCCGCCGCCCAGCCGCCGTCCGCGACCGGTCGAGTTGGTGCCGGTCCTTCCAGCTCCAAGTATTTCTATCCCTTAGGAGATTCGTCATGGAACGCGCTTTGGTGCCAGGCGTGCTCACCCTGCTGTTGATCTTCAGCGGCGTGGCGTTGGCTTCGGCAGCCGACCCGGCCAAGAACGAGAAGGCGAAGGCCGGCAACGCACCTGCCGCCTCGACCAAGACCGCCGGCCTGACCGTCGCCGTCCTCGATTTCACCGCCAGCGATCCGGCCAACCCCGAATTGGGCAGCGAACTCGCCTCGGCACTGACCGCCATGCTCTCCGGCGAGCGGGGCATCACGCTCGTGGAACGGCAGTCGTTGATGCAAACCCTTCGCGAACATGAGTTGAATATGACCGGCCTGGTCACGGACGACCAAGCCATTAAAGTCGGCAAGTTGGTGGGGGCGAAGATCATCGTCACAGGCAGGTCCTTCCGCCTCGGCAAGGACCTGTTCATCACCGCCAAGCTCATTGGCACCGAAACCAGTCTGGTCGAAGGCGTCCTCGTGAAGGACGAATCGCCTGCCAAGCTGGGCGAGTTGGTGGTCCAGCTTTCCGACAAGGTGGCGGCCAAACTGCGGCAAGTCGGTCCGAAATTGGTGGCCCCCGAAGACGCCGCCGATCCCCTGCCCGCTCTGAAAAAGAAGCTGGCCAATCGCCGCAAGCCGGTGGTGGCCGTGGTCGTTCGCGAACAGCACCACCAAGGTCCTCAGGTCGTCGCCTGGGAAGTCATCGACCCGGCCGTCGAAACCGAGATCAAGAAGACGCTGATCGAGTGCGGGTTCACCGTACAGGACGTGCCGCAGAACGTGCTGACCGATCTCCACGAGGAGTGGAAAGTCGCCGCGCGCGATCAGGACTGGAGGACGAATCTTGCTCGCCGCTGGCGGCTCAAGGAGGACAGCATGGCGAAGGTGGAGGTGCTCATTTCGGGCGAGGCCTTTAGCGAGTTTGCCGCCCGCATCGGCAACATCGTCAGTTGCTCGGCCCGCGCGGAAATCAACGTCATCGACCGCGACACCGGCAAGACCACGCTGGCGGATCGCGTCACCAGCCGAGCGGCCGACCTGTCGGAGAACATCGCCGGCAAGAAGGCCTTGCAAGGCAGCGGCCGTGTCATCGCCATCCACATCCTCGAACGTTTCGCGGAAACGCTGCCGGCGGAGAAGAAGTAAAGAGGCTCTTGAGAAATGCACCTGGCTGTTACCCGGCGGCGGATTGCCCCGTCGGCGCTGCTGCTGTCGGCAGCAGCGCTGCTGGTCGTTCTTGCGCCGGCGGCCGTCACCGCAACCGATTCGCCGTCGCCTTCCCGGTCGCTGCGGCAGAGTGAATCGGTGCTGCGGATCGCTTTGCTCGCCAAAGAGGGGACACCGCTGCTGGGCCTCCTCGAAGCCAGGCTGATCGAGGGCGTCTCGGCCTCCTGGGTTGAGCGAAACGAGATCGACAAGGTCCTCGCCGAGCAGCAGATACAGGCCGCCTTCGGCGCGGAAGCAATCGACCGCCGCACCGCCCTGGGTAAACTGTTGAAGGCGGACCTGCTGGTGCTGTTGCAGGGCGGGGAGAAGCCGCAGCCGCACCTGCAGATGGTGATCTGCGAGACACGGCACGGCCTACGGTTGTCGGTGCAACCGATCCGCCTCACCGCAAAGCCCGAGGCCGACGTGGCGGCCGTAGTACGGTTGGTGCAAGAAACCATCCAGAGGCAACGGCAGAAGGTCCTCCATATCGTGGCCGTCCCGCCCTTGCTGAACAAGAGCCTTACCTATGAGGCCGATCACCTCAAGCGGGCCTATGCCGAGTTGATCGAGGCGCGCCTGCTGGCGCGGCCCGGCGTGCTCGTAGTGGAACTGGCCGAGGCCCGGGCCATCGCCCGGGAACTCGCCCTCAGCGGCGCGGCGGGCATCGAACGCCGGCTGCCGCTATACGTGTTGGGCGAATATCGCCTGGAGGGCGCGGGGGAAAAGCGGACGGCACAGTTCACCTTGAAGCTCATGCGGGGCGACCGCCAGCTTGATGCCCGTGGGCAGGCCGCGCTGCCTCCCGATCAACTGGCGGCAAAGATTCGCCTCGCGGCCATCGAAATGATCGACAAGGCCCTGGGCCAGGCCGCCGAAGTCTCCGATCCGCAGACCGAGGTCCGGCAACTGGCCGAACGAGGCGCAATCGTTCAAGGCGATCGGGGATTGGCCCGAGGCGCTGGCCCTGGTGGAAGCGAGCCTGCTGTTGGACCCCAGGCAACCGCTCCTGCACCGGGAAGCGGCGATCCTGCTCAACACGATGTCGGCGGAGTTGGAGCCCTTCCTAAATCACTTTCACCCCGAGAACACGAGGAAGGCGATAGGCTACCTACGGGCGGCGTTGCCTCATTTAGAGACGTATTTTATGGAGACGCAAGTCGATGATCATCAGCACCTTCTCTTCGGCTCGTGGGCGTCGCTGCGACAGCGGGCGGAGGATCCTTGCGGCTTGAAGTTGTTTTTCGAGTGCCGGGAATTCTACGAAGAAATGGTGATGGTGGCCCGGCGCATCCTGGCCGCCAAGGCCGCGGCCAAGGTGCAGGACTATTCGCTCACCTACCTGGCTGGGCACACCGAAATGCCAGGGCCCTCGGTCTACGGACCCGAATTCCATCCGTGGATCCGCCAGAACCTGCCCGCCCTCTGCAAACACCGGCTGGAGTTGCTAAGGGCTTTCGACTATCTGAAGGTTGGTCAGCAAGGCCTTCCCTTGGTGTTGATCGGGTGCCACGAACTCCAGGAGTTGGACCAGCCGGCCTATTTCGCGTTCCTCGACGGGGTGGAAAAACTTGGCCACCCTGAATGGGTCCGCGAGGCGCGACGGTGGCGGGAAATTGTTCTGTCCTCAAGGACTCGGACGCCGCCGCGTGCTGCGCAGCCCTCGAAGCCCAGTGTCGCGCAAGTCAGCAACCCGGAGGTGCTCTTCCACCGGATCGAGCTGACGGTGCGTCGGCCCAGCGGCGTCAACGTGCCCTACCACGGCTGTCCCGTGCTCTGGTTGCCGACCGCCGATGGCGTTGACATGGTGCTCGACGAGGTGGCGCTGTACGTGATGCAGGAGAAGGGGCGCCTCGTGCCGCTGCCGCTCAACGTTTACTCGGGGCTCCATTACGGCAACCATCACGGCGCCGTCAATGCCTGCTGGGACGGCCGATACTTCTGGCTGGCCTCGCCCAGCATCAAGGCAGGCGAGATTCTGCCCGTTGACTGGAAAGGCAAGTACATGTCTGTGGCGGTCTCGTCCGGCAAAGAGGCGTTCCTGGCGGTGATCGAGCCCAAGACGCAACAGACTTGGATGTTCACCTCCAAAGACGGCCTTCCGCCGATGCACATCAACGGCGGGGCTGCGGTGACCGCACTGGCGCCGGGCAAGATCTGCGTGGCCGGCTATTTCCGCCGATCCTGGTGCGGCCTAGCAACCTTCGACCCCGTCGCCGGCAAGAAGCTCGACATCTTCTACGAAGCCCGCGAGGTGGAGGTGCACGGGGTACCCGAAAAAGACCAGAACCTCCATGTCGCCTCTCCCATCATCTTTCTTTGCACCCTTGTGTCTTCCGCCGCAAAGGGAACGCCATCCCAACAGCGGGTGCTTCTGGGCCGCGAACGAGCATTCCCGCTCCTGCTCGATCCCCAGAAACGCACCGTGGAGGCCATCCCTTACAGGATCCCTGACTATACCTTGTTCTATCAGCACGATGGGGCGCTATACTGGGGAGATTACCAGAACGTTCGAGGCACGCCTCTCTACCGCATCGGGTTTCCCGATTTTCGCCGGGAGCAAATCAACCCGAAGATCGTGGCCGGATCCTGCGTAGTCCACGAAGGCCGGGTGCATGTGCAGTCCGATCTGAACTGGTATGTTGCCCCCAGTTTCAAAGACCAGTTTCGTCAGCTTCGCTGCGTTGTTCCCGGGGATCGTGAAGAAGCGTTTTCGCACAGCAGGCTCTTCCGCAGCCGGCATTACGGCCTGATCTACACCGTTGGCAACCAAGGCGTGTACCGCGTCGACCTGCAAGCTCATTGAAGCCTGCGGACCAGTAGGTGTGGCGGACCACTGTTCCGATCAAGCGAGTTTTGGCTTCCTTCAAGGTTGGCGGTAACCCGTGAAACGGATTAGGGGCCATGCTTGGAGTTGGCGGCAGCTTGGGCGCCCTCGAAGAGTTCCCGGCGACGATGCTCGTCCGATACGTAGATCCGCAAGTAAGTCTCCAGCACGACGAGATCATCGGCCGTCACCGGGCCGATCTTATAAGCACTGAAAATCGCGAGCTTTAGTCGCGGCAGGTACCGAGCCTGAAGCTCGCGAGCATCGGGCTGTTGAAAATACCTGCTGTTGCTCCGGCGGTTCGCCTCGACGACCGCACCGTGCTCGATGTAGGCCGGATCGGCGATGTCTTTAGAAGCCATGCCGGTGCCGCCACCGGCGGGACTGGCGACTATCAGAGCCGCGTCTTTGGGATTCCGCGTCAGGTCGATGGTCTTCTCAATGCGCCACCACAGACGAAGGCGATGTTCACAAATTCGATTGCGAAGGGCTTGCCACCGCTTGCCGACGACTTTCCGTCCACTTGCATCTGTATTCATGGATGTAGCTATATCGTGCCGGCGCTCCGCGTCTCGGTCTCCTCACCGATCGCCCTACGATTATTGCCGCTGAACACAGGACCAAGCCCAAGGGCGAGGCAGATTTCCGGCAGGCGAGGTTGGCGATACTAAAATGCGCGTATTTCCGCGACTTTGAAAAAGGATGCGCGAGGAGCACCGTTTTTTCACGAAAAACTCTCCCGACGGTGAAATTTCCGCCGAGGAAACCCCGCACGAGCCCTGTCAACCCCTCAAGATAGCTGCACCGGCGGTCCAGGCGACTATTTGTCCGTTGCGATAACTTCGTCCATTCGGTCAGTCCCCGTCGGGAAGCCCATGGTCCGGCATGATGATAGACGGTGACCGTTCCAGGTTGGACGATGGCCAGCGCGGATTGCCAGTTGGCCCAGAGCCGGGAGAGCAAGACCCATTAGACCCGGCCGTGAGGCAGGAGCGTCGGGCGTTTCGCAGCGTGCCTGTAAGCGGCAATCCGCTGTCGCAAAGCGAGGTTCTCGGCGGCCAACTGAGTCGAGGTACCAGGAAGGTTCAGATCAGGAAATAGATCGCCTTGATGATACCCGTGGCCCGGTCCCCGAGGTTGCCGAACTATGGCAATTCCACTCCGGATGCCGTCGAACATCAAATTCCGTAAGTCCTTGGCAGGCGACGAGAACGGGATTATGGATAGGCACAGGCCGGCGCGGGCTAGTTGGGACGCAGCGCGCTGGGCTGCACGCGACGCTGCACGTCAAGCTCCAGCACGCCGAAGGTCGCCTCGTGCCGCTGGATCGTCAATTGCAAGGCGTGCAGCATCCGCTTGGCCGTGTAATAGTTGGTGATGATCCGTTGCGTGATCGCAATCGGCTCGATCGGCGTGCCCATCGGCTGCGGGTTCAGGCCGAAATCGACGATCAACTCCTCGGGTGTCCCGGTCACACGGCAGAAATTGGCGTACAGCGGGATCGCCTTCGAGTCGTCAATGTGAAGCTGCTGCCGGGTCGGCGTGGACGCCATGTCGGCAGGGGGGGTGGCTTCCTTTTCGTTACGCTGGCTGGCTGCGGTCACGGGTTGCTCCTCGGGTCGTTGGCTTGCAAAAGAAAATAGAACATAGAGTTTTTGGTCCACTGCCGAACGGGTCGGCCTGCCAACACACGACTCTATAATATCCCCCTCATCTGCAACGGCACTGCTTCCAGCCCTGCCCAGATGTCGCCGACAAGGCGGCTCGCAGTCCGTCGGTCGCACGGTTGCGGGTGAGAGGACGTATTGTAGACCACTTACGCAGAGATGGAAAGTGGCGGTGCGTTCTTATCACGCCGCGCGACGGAGAAGGCCCATTTTCCAGGCAGGATCGCTGGTTTGACACGTTGAGTCGACCGCGACCGCTGTGAAGCCACGATCCTTGGGACGTTCAATCATTGTGACGGCTGATGAATGTTCCTTGAACCTTACCGACAAAAACTTATTGGACGTTACAGGCAAGAAACTTTTGGGACGTTACCGACAAGAACTTATTGGACGGTCTCTAGATACATTATCTGCTCCAAAAGCAGTTTGCGATTGGTTTATCGGATATGGAGTTAGATCTGAAAAAATCGGCGCCAAATCATTGACAAGAATTACAAAATGCACGATTCTACTCTTGTGTCCGAGGATTTCCGAGTCGGTTCTCGGAGTGCGTTCTTGATCTTGTGCGTGTTCCTGCGCTGAAGAAGTTGCCGCCAGGAAAGGCGTTGTTCCGCTCGTTGGCGTTGTAGGTTCATCGAGGCATGGTCTGTCGCGATCGCGTGGTGAGCGCGAGACAACAGGCATCATTCGCGGGAGAATTCTTATGCGAAAGCCACCACGGTTCTGGGAAAAGACGTTCGCTAGTCTCGGGTTCGTCCGTCGTAAGAAGACCACGAAGTCGATACAGCGGAGGTCCCGCGGGCTGCAAATCGAGACGCTGGAGCCCAAGGTCCTGCTGGCCACCGACCTATCGACGCTGGCCTATCACCAGATCGTCAACAACCAGGACGCGGCCTACGCGGAGGCGGGCAGCAATTGGCAATCCTGGAGCGGCAGCGTCGTCTATGAAGGCGACCTCCGCTACCATGCGTCCGGCGACGGCAGCGACACCGCGAGCTTTACCCTCACGTCGCTGGACACGACCAAGAGCTACCAACTCTTCGTCACCTATACGGCGTACGGGAACCATGCCACCGACGCGCCCTTCACGGTCTACGACGGCAACACGGCCTTGGCCACGGTGCATCTGAACCAGCAGTCCGCCCCGGACCAGGGGACCCTCAACGGGCAGGACTGGGAGAGCATAGGCGTCTACCAGACCAGCAGCGGGAGCCTGACGGTCAGCCTGTCCGATGCGGCCGATGGTTACGTGGTGGCCAACGCGATCTGCGCCGTCAGCGTGCCGACCACGACCGCGCCGACGACCCTGGTGGACAACTCCGATCCGGGGTACGCGGAGACGGGCGGCAGTTGGCTGGGTTGGACCGGCACCGGGGCGTATCAAGGCGACGAGCGGTACGCGCCCGCGGGCACGGGACAGAACACGGCGAGTTGGACGTTCCAGAACCTTGATACGACTGCACAGTACCAGGTGTATGCGACGTGGACGGCGTATGGGAATCATGCGACCAACGCCCCCTATACGATTTACGACGGCACCACGGCGCTAGGCACCGTGCAGATGAACCAGCAGTCCGCCCCGGACGAAGCAATGACGTCCGACGGGCAGCAGTGGCAGAGCCTGGGCGTGTACCAGGCCGCAAGCGGGAATCTGGTCGTGCAACTTTCCGACAACGCCAACGGTTACGTGGTGGCCGACGCGATCCGCTTAGTCGAGGTGACTCCGCCGACCGCGCCGGTGACCGTGGTGGATAATGCCGACGCGGGCTACGCCGAGACGGGCGGCAGTTGGCTGGGCTGGACCGGCACCGGGGCGTATCAAGGCGACGAGCGTTATGCACCGGCCGGCACTGGAGCGAACACGGCGAGCTGGACCTTCCAGAACCTCGATCCGACCGCGCAGTACCAGGTGTATGCGACGTGGACGGCGTACGGGAACCACGCCACGAACGCCCCGTACACGGTCTACGACGGCAGCACGGCACTGGGCACCGTGCAGATGAACCAGCAGTTCGCCCCCGACGAAGCAACGACGTCCGACGGGCAGGAATGGCAGAGCCTGGGCGTGTACCAGGCTGCGAGCGGGACGCTGAAGGTCCAGCTTTCCGACAACACCAACGGCTACGTCGTGGCCGACGCGATCCGACTGGTCGAGGTGACTCCGCCGACCGCGCCGGTGACTCTCGTAGACAACTCCGATCCGGGGTACGCGGAGACGGGCAGCAGTTGGCTGGGCTGGACCGGCACCGGGGCGTATCAGGGCGACGAGCGTTATGCGCCCGCCGGCACGGGGACGAACACCGCCACGTGGACCTTCCAAAACCTCGACGCTACCAAGCATTACGAGGTGTATGCGACCTGGACGGCGTACGGGAACCATGCCACCGACGCCCCCTACACGGTTTACGACGGCAGCACGGCGTTGGGTACCGTGAACTTGAACCAGCAGGTCGCGCCCAATAGCACGACCATCGACGACTGGTCTTGGCAGAGCGTGGGCGTGTATAGCCCCGCGAGCGGGACGTTGACGGTTCAGCTTTCCGACGACGCCAACGGCTACGTGGTTGCCGATGCCGTCCGGCTGGTCGAGTTGCCGCCGGAGGTCCTCCAGTGGGACCCGGCAGGGGCGAATCTCGGCGGCAACGGCACCTGGGACACGACCAGCCAGGTCTGGCGGAATGCGCAAGGCCAGATGCAGACGTGGCAGAACGGCGACAACGCGGTCTTTTCCGGCACGGCCGGCACGGTGTCGATCTCCGGTTCGATCAGCGCCGACTCGATCACGTTCCAGACGAGCGGCTATACGCTTCAGGGCGGTACCATTGCAATCCCCTCGGAGGGCGCCACGATCGACGTGGAGAGCACGTCGGCGACGATCTCCTCGGCGGTCGTTGCCAACGGCATCCTAACCGAGACCGGCAGCGGCACGCTGGCGCTGACGGGCAATGTCTCCGGCTCAGGCGCGGTCCCGTCCGGCACGACCATGTTGGAAGGCTACGTGCCCGAGCCGGACCTCAGCACGGCGGAGAGTTTTCCCAATACGGCCCCGGCATCCTGGACCGCGGTGAGCGATCCGCGGGCGGCCGACCAGCCCTGGGCCGCGACCACGGCGCCCTGGTCTTCCTCGCAGTTCGGGGTGGTGGACTACAACTTCCAGATTTACTCGCCCGACGGCTACCTGGCGATCGCCACCGGATCGTTCGCCACGCAGGTCATCATCGACGGCACCTACAACTCCGGGTGGCTGTGGGACGACACGACGTGCGATTACTACCTCTCCAGTCCGCAGGTCTACTTCGGCATGGGTCCCAACGGCGACGGCTGGCACGACGTGGAAGTCCAGCTCGCCGGCGGCGAAGGACAGAACGGACTGAATGCCACGACGATTGCCGGCACGGAGGGCTGGGGCGCCGAGCACTCGGGCAATTTCATGGGCTTGGGCTTTGCCATCGGCGAGACGGCCGTGCTGGCCGCACAGAATGACTCCGACCTCGGCCCAGGCACGGTTTGGGTCCCCAACGGGAACCTCTATACGGCGTTCACCGATGCGGCGGCCTTGACCGGCGGCCCGGGCGGCGGGCCCGTCGTCCGCGTGCCGCAAGACCTGAGTGCCTACGCCGGCGCAGACGGCCATCGTGATGAGCGGCAGCGGCAACCTCACCATCGGCGGCGACAACAGCGGATTGACCGGCAACGTTCAGGTCAATTCCGGCACGTTCACCGCCGCCTCGGCCGACGCCCTGGGCAGCGCCAACCTCAATCTGGCCGGCGGGGGCACTCTGGCCGGCAACGCCACGATCGTCTCCCCGGCTTCCGGCACCCTGACGCTTGACAGTCCTGTTGATCTGGGTGGCTACACGCTGACGGTTGCCGGTGCAGGCAACATCGTCATCAACGGCGCGATCAGCGGCAGCGGTGGGCTCACAATGGCTGGCTCAGGGACGGTCACCCTCAGCGGTGACAACACGTACACCGGCGGCACTGTCCTGGACGGCGGGGTACTCGACTTTGCGAACGGCAGCCTGCCCTTCAGTACCACCGCGCCGGACATCACCTTCGCGGGCGGGACACTCCAATGGGCGCCCGGCAACACCGAGGACGTCTCCGCGGGAATTGCGCCGGTGGCCGCAGGCGAGACGATCAGCCTGGACACCAACGGCAACAACGTCACGCTGGCCAGTCCGCTTTCCGGCGACGGCGGGCTGACGGCGGTGGGCACCGGCACGCTGACCCTCACGGCTGCGAATACTTACGCCGGCGGCACGGACGTCGAAGACGGCACGGTCGTCGCAGGCAGCTCCTCGGCCTTGGGTACGGGCAGCCTGACCATGGCCGACGGAACCGCGCTCGTGGGCAGCGGTGGCAACGAAACTGTCTTCGGCGCGGTGACGATCTCCGGCAACGTCACGCTCGTCTCGCAGGGCTCGAACACTTTGACGTTTACAGGCCCGATCGAGTTGGGGAGCAACCCGCTGACGGTAACTGGCCTTGGAGAAGTCGTCCTAGCCGGTCAGGTCAGCGTCAACGACGGCCTTACCAAGCTCGGCTGCGGGACGCTCGTCCTCGCCGGCGACAACGCCTACACCGGCGGCACGACGGTCAACGGCGGCGTGCTGGACGTAGCTGCACCGTCCGCCCTGCCCGGCTATGACACCTCCGGTGCCGTGTCGGTCTCCAGCGGCGGTGGACTGGCGGTTTACGTCGGCGGCACAAACGATTGGTCCTTGGCCGACCTTGCCATCCTTTGGAGCCATGCGACGTTCGTCTCGGGCATGCGGTGGGACTGGACACCATCGACGGCGACTTCACTTACGCCGGCAGCATCCCGGGCGGCCTAGGCCTCGTCAAGCTCGGCGCCAATACGCTCACGCTGACCGCCGCTGACGCTTGCAGCGGCACCACGACCATTGACGGGGGCGTGCTGCAACTCGATGACCTCGACGCCTTGCAGAACGCCACGGTCGTGGTCAACGCGAACAACGGCTTGGCCTTCGGGGCGGCCGGCACCTATAACCTGGGCGGACTGGGCGGCGGCGGCAACGTTTCGCTCGTCACCGCCGACAATGGGGCCGTCACGCTCAGCGTCGGCGGCAACGACGCGGATACGACCTACGGCGGCGTGCTCAGCGGAGCCGGCAGTCTGACCAAGGTTGGCAGCGGCACGCTGATGCTGACGGGCGCGAGCACCTACTCCGGCGCGACCTCCATCCTGGCGGGGGCGTTACGGCTCGGTTCCGCTCCGGCGCCGACGGCACCGGTGGTCCGTCTCACCATGAACGGCTCCGGTCCCATCAATAACGGGGACACGACCCCGGATTCCAGCGGCAACGGCCTTGATGCGACTCTCAGCGGCAGCGGGGCCATTTACGTCTCCGGGCCGTTCGGCCTGGGAATCGATCCCGATGGCGGATCGTTTGCCGTCCCGGCCAGTTCTGCCTTCGATACCCTCCAGGCGTGGACGGACTCGATCTGGATCAACGTCAGCAGCAACGCGGCCTTGAGCGGCCCTAACAATGACAACGACTACAACACCCTCGTATCCGCCCGCGATAGCGACCCCACCGGCGGCTTTGTCGAGTGTTACGACGGGACTGCGGTAAGGCTGCGGGACGTATGCGATTCGTCGGGAAACTGGCTCCAACCGGCCGAGACAGGCCCGTCGAGCTGGCAGTATGCCGACACGCTGATCACCGGAGTGTGGCACATGATCACCGCAACGGTGTCTTCGGCGGGCTGGGCGATCTACGTGGACGGGACCCTGGGGGCGTCGGGCACAACGGGCGGCGTCCCGCAGATGACCCAGAGTGGCGTTTCCAGCGATCTCTATATCGGGTCTCGCCCCGGCTACGCCGCCATGCAGGGCGTCAGCTTCGCGGACTTCCAGCTTTACGGCACCGTCCTCACCGCTGCCCAGGTCCAGAGCTTGTACGCCGCCGGCTCCCCCGAAAGCCACGGCACCATCCCGGCCACTAGCGCGGTCGAAGTGGCTTCCGGCGCGACCCTCGACCTGGGCGGCATCGACCAGAAGATCGCTTCGCTCTCAGGGGCGGGGACGGTGATCAATGGCGGCGGATCGGCCACGCTTACCCTGGCGTCAACTTCCGGCACGACCAGCACGTTCAGCGGCGTGATCGCCGACGGTGCCGGCCGCATCTCGTTGGTCGTCGCTTGTTCCGGCACCCAGGTCCTCAGCGGTGCCAGCACCTACACGGGCGGCACCACGCTTGCCGGCGGAGTGCTCGACTTCGCCGCCGGCAGCCTTCCCTTCGACACGACCGTGCCCGACATCACCTTCGCGGGCGGCACGCTCCAATGGGCCGCCGGCAACAGCGACGATGTCTCCGCCGGCATCGCGCCGATTGCCGCTGGCCAAACGGCCATCCTTGACACCAACGGGAACAACGTCACCTTGAGCAGTGTCCTTTCCGGCGACGGCGGGCTGAATAAGCTCGGTGCCGGCACGCTAACCCTGGACGCCGCCAACACCTTTAGCGGCGTTATGACGATCGAAGCCGGTACGCTGATGTTGGCCAACTCCCAGGCCCTCCAGGACAGCACGTTCGACACGGATGGCGGCGGCACGCTCGAACTCGTCCCCGGCATCGGCTCGGTCTACCTCGGTGGCCTGTCCGGCGCGACCGACACGGTGCTAGAGGACGGGGCGGCTAATCCGGCGCCGATCCAGTTGTTCGTGGGCGGAAACAGCCAGGACACAGTGTACTCTGGCATGCTCAGTGGCGGCGGCAGCCTGACCAAGATCGGCAGCGGCACCTTGACCCTGGATGGGCTAAACACCTACACCGGCGGCACGGAGATTGCCGGCGGCGTATTGCAACTCGGCATCGACGGGGCGTTGCCCACCAACCTGCCCTTGCAGATCGGTGACCCGAACCTATCCTACGGCGTCCTCGACCTGAACGGCCACAACCTGACGCTCCCCAGCCTATTCACCGGTGCGCCAAGTGCCACTCACGGCACGGTGTGGGACGAAGTGACCAACACCTCCAGCACGCTCGTCACGCTGACGGTGGACGATGCCGGCGATTGTGACTATGAAGGCTTCCTCAGCGGCAACCTCGCACTGGCCAAGTACGGCACAGGTACGTTGACCGTCGGCGGCACTTGTGTCAACACCGGCGACGTGGCGGTCTACGACGGCACGCTCAACGTCACTGGCGGCTTCACGTCCATCCCCTACACGGTTCCGGGCTACGGCAATCCGCAGCTCGCCGGAAACGTCGATCCGGTTTACTTTTTGATTACGGGCGGCCCGGCACATGGTGAAGCGGGATTCACTCTGTCCAACTACGATTTTTCTAACTTCCACGTGCCAACCTCAAGTACGGGTGGCGTGATCGAGGACGCTACCTCTTGGCAAGCGGCGGTGGATCTGGCAGTGTCGGGCTCCGTCAAGGTTTATCCGAACGGAGTCGGGAATGGAAGCTACTGGACGATTACGTATACTGGCAACCATCCTAGCGACGGCTTCATGGTTGGTACGTTGAGCTGGCTCCAGCAACACGTACAGCCAATCCCGGGGGCGACTTTTGATCTGGGCGAATCGCAATACGGCTTGAGGTCGGACACGCAACTCATCGTGATGGAGGACCGCACCAACTCCAGTCCTTACTGGAACAACAAAGATTACGACGATTGCTACTGGGTCGTAACGGCTACGCCTCTGACGGTCAACATCGACACCGACAGCAATAACGATGGCACGATCAACTCCGCGGACAACCAGGTCGAAGACCAGAAGCCCGGCCGCTATGTGGTCACCCACTTGTCCGATCCGACGGACCAGTCCGATCTGACGGCGGCGGTTATCACGCCCTTCGAGTATTACCCCACGCAGTCCGGGCAGGCCTACGGAGTCCTCACCACAACCGGGGGCATTTCGGTGTGGACCGAGCCTAACGGAGGAACGGAACTCGTCGGCCAGAACAGCTCCGCGTCCTGGGACCTCTACAACCAATTCAGCGAAGATGTTCCCTGGACGGTCTACGTCGAGGGCAATACGGCCGGTTACGCCACGTTGACCTGGAGCATTTCGAATACGAAAAGCGCTTCCTCTAACCAGGGATCCTATGACACGGTGAAGTTCAACGTCCTGGATTCGGATCCCCAATGTCCCACCTGCTCGGGTGGCCAGACCACAGGATTTGACGGAACCGTGGATTCGAGTCAGCAGGACATCTCTGGCGGCGGCACCCGCTCCAGCGTCAACGGCCAGAACAGCCAAACCAACCAGGGGGCGGGGGAATTCTATGTCCTGGAGAACTCCGTCGTCTGGATGCAGGGGAACAACGTGCAAATCTGGGACACGATCGACGGCTCGCCTTCTTACACGGCCCGTAAGCCGGACAAACAGGGGACGCTCGACGACGGAGGAGGCCAGGCTCCCAACGGCCAGTCATACGACTATTTGCTTACGGACACCGATGGCACCCAGTATTACTGGTCCGTCCAGAACACCAAAGGCCAGTTGGTGGATACGGAGCCGCCCGGAGGCAACCAGCAGTCAAGCATTTATAATGAGGACGGAACGTTGGCCACAACGACCACCGACATGGGCGAAGAAGGCGACCCAGAAGTCTATTATCAGACTGACTGCTACGGGTATACCAGCGGCCAGTTGACCAGCCAGATCGTCCGCCAGGGCCCGTCGCAGACAGGCACGCCGATCGACTCCGCTGCATATACCTATGACGCCAACGGCAACCTGGAGACCGTCACCACCTTCGATGGCGACACGACGACCGCGCCGATAGGCACCACGTATTACCGCTACTACTCCAGCAGCAATCCCGGCCAGCCCGGCACCACGAAGTTCGTCTTCGGCCCCCAGGCGTTCGCACGGCTGGTCACCGGCTTGGTGCCACTGATCTACCGAGACACCCTCCCCGACGAAATCGCCTTCCTCGACAGTTCCAGTGTCACCGACGCCCAAGTCGCGCCCTACGCCGACAACTACTACTGTTACAACGCCAATGGACAGGTCAGTTCGGAGACCGACGCCGGTGCGGGCACCACGAACTACCAGTATTCCTCCAATGAAGCCGGCGACGGGAGCAACACCTGGACTTCCAAGGTCATCAAGACCCAAGTCGGCAGTAGCACGACCGACACCACCTACTACAACTCGGCCGGCCAGGTTCTGCTGGACGACGTTTATAACGGCAATTCCAGCAACCCGCAGCATTCGATCACCTACAACCGGTACGACAACGACGGCAATCTTCTTTTCACCGCCGAGCCCTCCGCCTTCGTGCTCTACGGCGGTGCGTACTACAACTCGTCCTACGGCGACCTCATAAATTACAACACCACAACCCGGAGTTCCGTTTACCTCAACGCCAGCGCCGGCCTCTTCCAGGTCTCCACCTACTACTCGTCAACCTCGTCGAGCATCTCCCAGACGGTCCCTGGCGGCGTGGCGGGCTGGCTCGACCTGACCGGCGTCCAAAAGGGCTCGCAAGGCACGCCCGTCTGGCAAACCATGACCGACTACGTCGCAGCAACCGCCGGCAGCGGCTCCAACCTCGTCACGGTCTACTACACCTGCGACTCGATCCAATTCGGCCAAACCAACTATAACCCGGAGGTCGCCCTGCACCTCAATGGGGAGGTCAATTACAACAACGGCGATCCGCGCATAACCACGTACGTCTACACTTTTAACACCAACGGCACCGTGCCGGTGGTCACTAGCACGACCACCAATCTGCCGATCGTCGGCAACGGGACGAACCTGAACGGCCAGCCCGATCAGCACGGCTCCGGCACGCAGAACAGTAGCACCGACGTTTACGACGCCTACGGCCGCGTGGTCTGGTCCCTGGACGCTGCCCTGTCGATCAACTATACCGCCTATGATCCCGCGACGGGCGCGGTGACCATGACGGTGCAGGACATCAGTTCCAGCGAGATCAGCAGTCTTGGCGTCACGGCTCCCTGGACCCCCTTGAGCGGCGCTAAGAACCTCATCACGATCTACCAGGTCGATCCCCAGGGCCGCACCATCGAGGAGACGGACCCCGATGGCAACGTGACCTACACCGTCTACGACGACGCCGCCCAGGAAACGTTCACCTATTCCGGCTGGCACTCGGTCTCCGGCGTCTACCAACCCACCGGTCCGGTCGAGGTTTCGCGCGAGGACTCCACGGGGACCTACGCGGAATCGCTGAGCTACTCATGGAACGCGAGCGATCTCAGCAACCTGCAACAGTACGTCAGCGGCGGCGCACCGACGGGTGAGGAGTTCGCCCCGTTCGTCAGCAACCCACTGAGCGACTCTGACATCACCATCCAGTCGCTGTCCCGCAACCTGATGAACAGCTCCGGCCAGGTGACCGAGTCGCTCCAGTACACCAGCCTGCGCGGGACCGCCTACACCCAGGCCACCGCCGCCTTCGGCGTCAAGGGAACCAACTACCTAGAAACGGACACCTACTATGACGCCCTTGGGCGTGTAATCTCGACCCACAGCCCCGACGGCACAGTCAATGACACCGTCTACGACTACCGGGGCAACGACATTGCTGATTGGCAGGGCACCAACGACGGCGGGGCGAGCTCCTTCGTCTCCTGGGCCGCGGCTAATCCCACCGCCGTCACCGGCCTCGCGGGCACGAGCATGGTCGAGATCTCCTCCAGTGTCTACGACGCCGACGGCAACCTCACCCAGTCAACGAGCTACTCCGGCCTGGATTCCAGCGGCAATGTCGTCTCGCCCACCAACTATGACTACCCCGCCGCCAATGTGGTCTCATACACGACCTATTACCAGTATGACTGGCAAGACCGTCAGATCGGCACGGTCGGGCCCGACGGTGTGGCGACCATGTACCTTCGGAGCGACCTCTCCGAGACGCTCGACAACCTGGGCGAGGTCACCGAGAGCTACACCTACGCCGGGGCCGCTTACAGCGGCGGCCAGATCGTCCGCGCCGGCACGAGCACCCCGATCACCGAATATGCCGGCCAACTCCGGGCCCAAACCACCTCCCTCTACGACGACCAAGGCCAGGTGTACCAATCGTGCGTTTGGAACGTCGCGCCCAGCACCAGCGTTTCACCGAACCCGTCCCCGGGCACCGTGGGCGACTACCTGGCCACCAACGACTGGTATGACTCCCGCGGCAACCTCGTGGCCACTCAGACCGGCGACGGACCGTTCCAAAAATCCCACTACAACTCCGCCGGCGAGCTCGACGGCAGCTACACTTGCACCACCTCCGGCACGGGCTACAACAATATCACCGCCGTCACCAGCGCCAACACGGTCATCGAGCAGACGCTGACCTGGTACGACCGCGACGGCCAGAC
This sequence comes from uncultured Planctomycetia bacterium, assembly GCA_963804825.1. GTDB lineage: Bacteria > Planctomycetota > Planctomycetia > Pirellulales > Thermoguttaceae > JBKQVT01. The sequence goes on from CAWDRV010000001.1 coordinate 830,228, forward strand.
CGTCGCCACCGCGACCTACGAGTGCCTGCCCGGCAACGCCAGCCCCACCGGGGCTCTGACCGCGAAAAATTCCTACGTGACCGCCCAGGTCACGTTCTACGACGCCGTCGGCGAGGACATCGAGGACGTCAACTACGGTCGAACAGGATGTCATCGACGCGACGGGGCCGACCGACTTTTTCAGGGACGACTCCACGGGGAGCCTGATCGCCAACGCCAACGGTGTCCCTGCCGTGGCGGAAGACACCCCACCGACGACGCCCAACACGTCAACCGATTACATCGTCAGCCAGACCGCCTACACCTACGACTCGACGGGCCCGGTCGTCTCCACAACCGACAACGCCGGCATCGTCACGCAAACCCAGTCGGACCTGGCCGGCCGCACCGTCCGCACGATTCAGGACTACGTCAACGGCAAGTTCAACCTCAGCCACTCCGATCGGGACGTCATTACCGACTATGCCTACGACGCCGGCGGGCGGCTGGCCGCCACCACGACCTACAACGTCGCCGGCGACGGCTCGACGCTGCCGGCCGCCCAGACTACCCTCGATTTCTACGGATCGGCGGCCGTCGCGGGCGGTGCCTGCCCCGTCAACGCCAGCCTGACGACCAACGTCGTGGACCCCGACTCGGCCGATCTGGCGATGTTCTCGGCGGGGACGTTTTCCCTCAGCCAGAGCGGCGGGACAGCCACGGCCACGGTGAACAACTCCTTCGAGGTCGGCGATTGGGTGTCGATCAGCGGGGCGTCCCAGGCGGGGTATAACGGGACGTTCCAAGTCACCTACGCGACGGCGAGCTACTTCACCTACACGGTCCCGGTCTCGACCCCGTCGCCAGCCACCGGCGCCAGCGTCGCGCTGCTGTCGCAAGAGGTGACGCTCGGCCAGACGGGCGGGACGGCCACGGCAACCTTGGCCGCCGGCAATAACTACGGCTATGCGGTCGGCGATTGGGTGCTGATCACCGGGGCCAACGAGGCGGCGTACGACGGCCTGGTGCAGATCACCGCCGCCCCGTCGGGCGGCTTCAAGTACTCGGTCCTGCCCGGCGCCCCCACCATGGCCACCGGCGGCGACATCCAGGCATGGATCGTCTCCCGACACGCGACCTCCCTCACCCGGAGCGGCACCGTCGCCACGGCGACCATCGCCAACACCTACCAGGCGGGAGAGGTGGTGTCGATCAGCGGCGCGAACAATCCCGGATTCGACGGGGTGTTTGTGGTGCAGTCTGCCACATCGACCTCGTTCACCTTCACCGTCTCCTCGAGCCTCCCGTCGTCGGATTCCAGCACGAACATCCAGGTGCGCCTGGTCGGCGGCGACGAGGTGACGACCGCCTACGACTGGCAGGGCGAGAACCGTCACCTCGACCGACCAGCGCGGCGTCGTGCATACCTATCTCTATGACCCCGCCGGGCGGCTCTCGGCCGACACCGTTGACCTGAGCAACGAGCAAAGCGGGCAGAACGTGGACGACCGGGTCCTGGCCATCGTGACCGCCTACGACGACCTCGGCCGGGTGTATACCGTCACCAGCTACGACAGCGTCACCGACCGGTACTCGACTGATGTGGTCAACCAGGTCGAATATGCCTACGACGGCTGGGGCAATGAAATCCAAGAGTGGCAGTCGCATAGCGGCGCGGTTGACCCCAATTCCACGCCCAGTGTACAATACACCTATGCCGACGGGGCCAACGGCACCGGCGAGGCGGCCCAGTACATGCGGCTTTCGTACGTCACGTACCCCGACAGCGGCGTGATCGGTTATACGTACGGTGAGGCCGGCAGCATCGACAACGCCCTGTCCCGCGTGACGGCCATTACCTTCGAGGATAGCACCACAATCGTCCAATACACGTACTTGGGCGCGGGCACCGTCGCCAGCGAGTACGAGGACCTTGGCACCGAGGCGTATAACAACACGCTTTACGACGACCTCGAAATCGGCCTGGACTACTCGGCCAACAACTTCGGCGCCTGGGACCATTTCGGCCGCATCGTGAACCAGGACTGGAACATGTACAGCAATAGCGGCGTCGTGCTGACCTCGCTGGGAACGTTGGACGGTTACACCTACACCTACGATTCCGCCACCGGCAACGTTCTCACACGGAGCAACGTCACGAAGACCGACGGTTCGCTCGACGAGACCTACGGCTACAACGCCCTCGACGAACTGATCTCGATGTCGCGCGGCACGACGTACAGCCAGGGCTTCACCCTCGACGCCGCGGGCAACATGGCCACCGTGACCACCAATGGAAACGCGGTGACCCGCACGACCGACGCCGCCAATGAGATTCAGACGATCAGCGGCTCGTCCAACCCGACCTACGACGCGGCGGGCAACATGACGTTCGACGGGACGCTCGCCTACAAGTACGACGCCTGGGGCCGGCTCGTCGCCGTCTACAACGGCAGCTTGTCGGGCAACCAAGTGGCCGCCTATTCCTACGACGGCCTCGGCCGGCGAATCCAGACGAAGACCTACACCGACGGCACGCTCTCCGCCACGCAAGACTATTACCTGAACCAGAGCGATCAGGTCGTGGTCGAACTTCGGGCAAGGCGGAGCGGCATCGGACACGTGGTACCTGTGGGGCGTCCGCAACGTTCAGGACCTCGTTCTCTACGTGAACTCCGACGACGGGGCGTATCGCGTGCTGCAGGACGCCAACTGGAACGTGACGGCGCTTGCGGACGCCGCCAGCGGCGCGGTGCTGGAGCGGTATTATTACAGCGCGTACGGGGCGGCGACGGTGTGCAACCCCGATTGGACGGCGGTGAGCGGCAACGAGTCGCAGTACGGCAACACGGTGTTGTTTGCGGGGATGGACCTCGATCCGGCGACGGGCCTCTACTACGACCGCGCCCGCTGGTACAGTCCGAGCCTGGGCGTCTTCACCACCCAGGACCCGGCCCAGGCGGACCCGAACCTCTACCGCTACTGCGGAAATAGTCCGGCGACCGCGACCGACCCCACCGGTCTGCGTAGCGTCATCCGCTATTGGCAACTTTTTTCCCCTGGTGGCGTACCGGATTGGACGTTTGAAAAAATGGATTCCTTTACCAAACACACGCCGCACGATGACGCAGCGAGCGTATGGCTCGACCGAAGGCGTACCATTCTTACTAACGTGGCTTCTCTCATTGACAACGCGGGAGCAAGGAACGTGAACATGGATCTGGGGGATTTCGATAAGCCATCCACCTACGATGCCAGTTGGCAGCTAAAGAACGGGACAAAAATGGGACTTGGGGGTGGGTTGTTCATTCTCGACGCCCTGGTGGATAAAAAGAACCTAACTGCCAAAATCGTCGAAACAGGAACGGAGAAGTATTTTGACGACGCGAAACAAGAGTGGCTGCCAATCCCCACTCTTTCTCGTGAACATATGAATGAGATCGTCACCCCTGTAGAGGCAGGCAAAGGAATAATGCAAAATGTGGAGGTCAACACCCTAAAACACACAATAGTCGGGTACGATTGCGCCCTTGTTAGTGCAGATCAACCCAGTTTGGTAGACGTAATCAACGTGGGGACGGCAAAAAAGCCCATACCCCTGACTGCTCCGGTGCGCCGCCAGTTCGTCCAGACGACGACAATTCTTGACGGTGGAGCCCCCGTCGGCAACTATGTTCTGCAAGTTAACGACGAAATCGATAAGAATGGGACGTATTCGTTCAAGGTTACAACCAAGTCCCATACGCCGTAACCGCGCCATCCAAGATGGCGGCCACAGCGAATTGACAGAGGCGAAGCGATGATACGTCTGATTGTGCAAGTGGTATTCTGCTTCTCGCTGAGCGGCGATATCTGCATGGGCAATGCGCACACCGCCGGAATTTGCGTCGGCGGTAAACCACGTCTCCCATATAGCAAGAGCGAGAGCCCCTGGCTTTGGTCAGCAGCGGTGGCAAACAGGCACGTATCGAGCAAGTCGAACGCCGCGAGTTGGGCTGCACGCTCTGGCACGGCACACGGAAAACGTTGGCAGTGCTCGCGTAGACGGGGCCTACTGGCCCGCAAAGTCGCCGCGGCCATTTCACGGTGGCGATGCCGCGGCATTGGGAACCGAATCGTGTTGACCAGCGGCACGTCCGAATTGCTTTCGCCGCCCTGCGGAGGAGAGCGTGAAAAGCCGGACGGGATTCGTGGGCCCCCGCTGAATGGCGATCACACCTGTGCGAATGGCGGGGAAAACGCGAAATTCTTCGAGGAGCTTTTGAACCTGACGCGTGAGCCATCTGGTCTGATTACTATGCCCCAACTGACGCGTGCGGATGCCGCGCAATTGGTGCGAGACCTCACGAACGGCGATGCAGACACGCGAGCGTCGGCGGTGGGATCGCTCATCTTCCTCGTTCGCGACGAGCAACTCATTCCAAAAATTATCCCGCCGCTGACTGGCGCCCTTGAAGACCACGATGTACGCGTGCGCTTGTGGGCCGTTGTTGCCCTGCGGAGGGCTGGCGAGGCCGCTAATACATCGGCCCCCTCGCTGGCAAAGCTGCTGAACAACGAGCATTCCTTCATTCGTCAGGAAGCGGTGAGGGCGCTCGTGGCTGTTGGGGCGTCCGGAAGGCGATATCTGCGCGAGGCCGCCAATAACGACGACCCTGCGGTGAGAGCAATTGCGGCAAAGGCGCTATCGCAGTTGGAGCGGAGCAGCGAATCGGGTGGGAAAAAGGGACACCCATAACCGCCGTCGTGTCAAGGCCCGGATTTACGGATTTTTCAAAATAGCAACGCCTCCGGAACAGAGAGAGGCTAGCCGGGGTCCAGGGGCGGCAATGAGCGCCCTGGTCGGCGGACGGAGCCGCCGAGATTTGTCGGCACGAACAAACAAAGGTGCCAGGAACCAATAATGCCGGATGAGAGGTACCAATACGACGGCCTCAACCGGCTGACCAGGTGGTACGTCAACAACGCCCAGCAGCAGACCTGGACGCTCGACTCCATGGGCAACGACCTTTCCACCGGCTCGTACAACGCCGCCAACGAGTTCACCACGATCAACGGCGCGACGAACAACCCGACCTACGACGCGGCGGGCAACATGACGTTCGACGGCGCGCTCGCGTACAAGTACGACGCCTGGGGCCGGCTCGTCGCCGTCTACAACGGCAGCCTGTCGGGCGACCAAGTGGCCGCCTATTCCTACGACGGCCTCGGCCGGCGAATCCAGACGAAGACCTACACCGACGGCACGCTCTCCGCCACGCAAGACTATTACCTGAACCAGAGCGATCAGGTCGTGGTCAACTTCGGGCAAGGCGAAGCGGCATCGGACACGTGGTACCTGTGGGGCGTCCGCAACGTTCAGGACCTCGTTCTCTACGTGAACTCCGACGGGGCGTATCGCGTGCTGCAGGACGCCAACTGGAACGTGACGGCGCTTGCGGATGCCGCCAGCGGCGCGGTGCTGGAGCGGTATTATTACAGCGCGTACGGGACGGCGACGGTGTGCAACCCCGATTGGACGGCGGTGAGCGGCAACGAGTCGCAGTACGGCAACACGGTGTTGTTTGCGGGGATGGACCTCGATCCGGCGACGGGCCTCTACTACGACCGCGCCCGCTGGTACAGTCCGAGCCTGGGCGTCTTCACCACCCAAGACCCGGCCCAGGCGGACGCGAACCTGTATCGCTACTGCGGCAATGAACCGACGGAGGCGACAGACCCGAGCGGGCTGGTCATCATTGCTGAATCGAAGGCGAACCTTGGCGACGCGTTGCGTAACACCTACCACGTGGCCTATCACCAAAAGCGACTGCCCAGATCACACCTTTGCGAGTTCTGGAACGACAACGATGGGAGAAATCTGATAAACACCAACCCCTATCACGACACCCAAATGGACCAGCAGATAATATACGGGATGTTGGCGGGAGAATCAGACGATATCAAGGTGCACGAGAACATCGTTGTCGGCACTAACGGAACTCGGGTCTTTCAAGATCATGGCCCCACCAAAGCTATCGCTAACGCAACCCTGAGAAGGCATCTTAACGCGCGGGAGAAGATTGTGGAGATAGCGCAAATCCAGCATTTCAATTACGGCGGTAACGCACCCAACGCCAACCTTTGGACGACGAGCATGGACACAATCGGGCCAGCGGCGCCTGCCGTTTTGGATGCAGTAAACAGCGGAACCTATGTGACTGGGTGCCACAACGCCATTTGGCTCGTGATGTTGGCCGGCGTATTGGAAGCGAACCCGGGAAACAAATTCGCAAACTGGTTTAACCTGACAGTCGGGAACAACCCGATCGGCAAAGCTAATTGGAACGTCCTGGGCGTACAGACGGGGGTCCCGAAGATGAACTGGATTCCAGGTGACCAGGGCCATATTACCAACCCAAACCCAGTTACCCGCCATACGGACGGTTGGCAGGGACACAACATGATTTATGTTGGGGACAAGATGTTTGCCGACATGGTCGGGGGCACGGACTCGCTGCAAGCCGCTATTGATGAGGTCCAGGTTTGGGCGGGCGCGGGCTATTCGGCGAAGGTGGACAGCGTCCGACGATTTCCGCGTTTGGCCGGCCCATGAGCAACGTTCGACTGGCCCGTTGTTTATAAGGTTCAAGTTTCGAGCATCCATTCACGACACCGGAGGTTATTATGCGAATTGATTCCGAGGCGATGATATCCCCCGGGCCGGCTTCTGCTGGACCGACTGTGAACTGGAAAGTGGCGGTTGGCCAGCGGAACGTCCAGTCCTCGCGCAACAGCGTTGGGTGCGCGGGATGTGTCCCGCCTGGTCGCGCGCGTTTTCACGTTTACGTCGTGCTCGCTGCCGCCGTCCTTGCCATGGCAAGTTTCGCTGGGTCAACGCGTGGTGCCGAGAAAGACAAGGATATCGACTCACTGATCGCAAAGCTCGTTTCGCCAAATAAAGGGCCATCTTCCCTCGATGGTGAGGATGATGGTGAACCCCCGGTATACCCGGACGGCTATGACTTCAAGGCGCAAAAACGCGTCCTGGAAGCACGGGACGCATTGGTAGCGAAGGGAACGGCTGCCTTCCCCGCGTTGATCAGAAATATTGGCGACCGCCGTTACAGCTACAATTATCATCAGGATGGGTGGTACAACATGGACGTCGGTGCCGCATGTTTCAGAATCATCAGTATCCAAGTCGAGGTGTATCGGCCATTTGTTCAAGCAGGCCGGTCGCACATCCCACGAACCTACTGGCTGGCCTTCGGACACGAAGGTGATGTCGAAGGGTGGGTCAACAAGTGGTGGAAGGCGCATGAAAAAATGAGCCTACGCGAGATCCAACTGGAGGGTCTAAAATGGGCCATCGAACATGAGCGCGACCACGGCGGCTCGCGTTTCAAACAGGAACGTGAAGCCGTGGTCGGCGACCTCGAACGGCTGCGCCGGTGGCTGGAACGGTCAAAAGTTGCGATTCGGGTCAACGGTGAGGGTCGATACGTGGCTGGGCCGGATTTTAAACCGACACACTGGAAGCGGCCCACCCAGCCCCCTGCGACCGCGAAAGGCGCCGCGGACGGAAAAGGAAACGCCCAGTCTGGCAAGGGTGGGAAATGAAGAACGGGGGGTGACCGGAAAACGGGACACCCATAACCGCCGTCGTGTCAAGGCCCGGATTTTCGGATTTTCTGAAATGACCACAACGCCGGAACGGAGAGAGGCTAGCCGGGGGGCCAGGGGGCGGCAATGAGCACCCCTGGCCGGCGGAATGGAGCCGCCGAAATGCGTCGGCACGAGCCAAAACCCCTATTCACCGCTGTCTTGAAGATATGGCTCACCCAGGGATTTCGGGGACAAGACCGTGAGTCGCAACCCTTCCCAGTAGCGCGGGCGGCGTTCTATAATGACTGCTGGTGTGCTTGTGCTCCAGGGCCGACAAGGCCCGCGCTACCCCATCGGTCTTCCGGGATCGCGATGTCTCTTCGCTCCGTGCCAGCAGTTGGTGTCCCATGACAGGCCCCGTTCACACGCCGGACTGGCGCGACGTGGCTCTTCACCCCGGCGTTTTTCGGGAACCTGATCCGGAGGACAGCCGCCTCGTCCTGTGGCTGCCCGCCGAGCGAGACGATCGCTACCAGTACTGGCATCGCGTCAGTACCGTGCCGCGCACGACGATCGCCCGACACCAGGATCTTTGCACCGTAGCCGCCACCGCGATCCAGGCCCGGCAGCCGGTCCGCCGGCTTTTCGGCAGCCTCTTCCGCCGATTCCGCCGCACCGCGGGAGATCGTTCCTGGCTGCTCCCCAACGGGGAAACCGCCGAGGAGTGCGGCGATCGCCGGACGGACCTGTTATTGGTCTGGAGCGAGGACCACAGCAAGCCCTTGGACGAAACACGGATTCAGGAACGCTGGCCTCGGAGTACACGGCAGCAGTCGCTTGGTCCTAACCTCTGCCTGCTGTGGGGAGTGGAATCGGCCGCTGAAAGCGAGGTGGAGACGCTGCCCTTGGAGGGCTATCCGTTGGCGCAGGCTGAGCAGTCGTTGGTTGCCGCTCGCCGCAGTGGCGATCGCCCTGGAGTGGCATCGGCGCTCGCCGATTTGGGGCTTATGGCTTTGGCGCGCGGCGAGATTCCCCAGGCCATCGTCTACCTGGACGAGGCCCTGACCTTGGCACGGACCCTTGGCGACCGGCTCCGCGAAGGCGACGTCCTGGGCGGACTCGGCTTGGTCATGCTGAAGGCTCGCAAGCCTGAGTTGGCTCGCCAGTATCAGGAGCAGGCATTGAACCTGGCCCGCGCCATGGGCGACCGCTTTGCGGAGAAGCTCACGCTGGAGCGGCTCGCAGCAGTCCAGGCCAGCCGGGGCGAGGCAGCCGCGGCCGCTGGTCTGCTGAGCGAGGCACTGGGCATCGCCCGGGTGGTCGGCGATCGGGACCACGAGGCCAAGCTTCTCTGGCAACTGGCCCTCCGGCAGGCCGATTTGGGACAGCGAGAGCAAGCGTTGAGCAATGGGCAAGCCGCGGTGCAGTTGCTGGAAGTGCTGGGCAAACCGTCTGTCCGCCAGCACCGTGATCTTCTTCAGCAGTATCGGCGGGGCGAAGGCGGCGCGGCGTGGCGCCAAGCCGTAGGCGAGGCGACCGAGGCAGTGGCGACGACAGTCACAACCGACCAGACCATTGCAGGTACTCCGTCTGCGTCTGATTTTGCGGGGCCGGGGTACCTGGAAATGGGGATTTCTGCCGCCAAGGCGCTGGGGCGATTTATCCGTTCGGGAATGAAAACGGTGCCTGCGGAGACGTTTCGGGAGCGTGTGCGGCGCTGCGCCGATTGCAGCTACCACGCGGGCTTGCGCTGCCGGGTCTGCGGCTGCTTCATCCACCTCAAGGCCCGGCTACCCTACGAGGAGTGCCCTCTTGGCCAATGGCCAGCCATCACTTCCCCAGACGCCGGACCCGAAAATGTTGTTCAGCAGAAACTGGAAAAGTAATGCGGTTGTCGACGCTCGCTTCAACTTGACCCATTTTGATGCACGGAGATTTGACCCGGGGCGGTGTGGGTCAAGACCGATGCGTGTTGAGCTATAATGATCCTCCTGGGTGGTTATCAGTCACGGGCGGTTGACTCGCTTGGCGTTTTTCCTTCAGCCGGTAGCTTTCGCCGCGGATGTCGATGATCGTGGATCGATGTAGGAGTCGGTCCAAAGCGGCCGACGCCGACTCGGCGTCATCGGCGAAGTTAGACGGTCAGCAGACTGCGGGGCTCGTAGACGCTGCTTTCGGCCGGGGGCCCGGCACTGGCGCGGTCCAGGGCCATGATCAGGGCCACGATCCCGTGAATCCGCTCGATGCTCTTCTTCTTCGAGGGTTTCCAGTTGCCCGACATGCCGGTGGCAGAAGCAGCCGTAGCGTCCAAGCGATGTCCTGGGCCGACGTGCGAGGTGATGCAAGGCGATGCAAATAAGCCGGCAGGACATGACGCAAATTGCGGCCGGGTGACGGACGGGGCGGCGGCCGTGACGCAAATTCCGCTCCAGTTCCCGCGAAATGCAGCCCGCACCGAGAAGGTGGGCAATGAGCCCGTTACCAAACAATTACACGAATCTGGCCGGACTGGGGTCGGATTCCGCTTGATGTTTTTCCGAAAACACGGCTCATGTGTGGTTGTGCGTTGAACCAATACCCCATGTTCCAGAAAAGGAGATTTGCGATGAAGAAGAGCGAAGTGAAGGTCGGACGCGTGTACACCGCGAAGGTGACCAACAAGGTCGTCCAGGTCCGGATCGATGCCGAGAGCCGGTATGGCGGCTGGGACGCCACGAACCTGGCAACGAACAAGAAGGTTCGCATCCAGTCGGCCCAGCGGCTCCGCGCGGCCGTCGGGGGCGACGGTGCCCAGGCTGGTGCCAAGAAGGGCAAGGGCACCAAGATGGCCAAGGCCCCGGCCGAGGCCCAACCGGCGCAAACGTCGGGCCCCACGGGCGAAGACACGGCCAAAGCCGAACCGGGCACCGGCACCGAGCCCGCTGCGGCCGAGAAGACTGACAAGCCGAAGCGGACCCGGGCCAAGAAGGAGCCCAAGGAGAAACGCATGAGCGGCCTGGATGCCGCGGCCAAGGTGCTCGAGGAGTCCGGTCAGCCGATGACCTGCAAGGAGATGGTCGAGGCGTCCGAGGCGAAGGGCTACTGGAAGTCGCCCGGCGGCAAGACCCCGCATGCCACGCTCTACAGCGCGATCGCGCGAGAGATCAAGGCCAAGGGCGACGAGGCCCGGTTCTCCAAGGCCGACCGCGGCAAGTTCAGCCGCAAGAGCTGATTTCATTCTCCTCCCTCCTTCCAACCCCGGCTTGCCCGGGGTTCTCTTCGGCCTGAGCATGCACCTTGAGAAACGTCACTGGCTTGCCCAACTCGCGGGCGATGGCAATCTCGGCCTGGACGCCAACGCTCTCCCGCCAGCCGTCGAGCATCAGCACCACCACCTCGTCGCATGCTTCCAGGTGGCGATGGTCGTGCCGCTGCCAGAACCCCCAGTCCAAGGGCACGCCATACACGCAGCCGGCTTGGAGAGAGTCGCTACAGAGGGCGTACCAGGATGCTGGCGGCCATCTCCCGACTCAGGCTGATTTGACGGCGTCCAACCCTGACCGTCATAATGCCCGCCGAGGGCTGGTTTTCCAGGACTGTCCCTTTCGCGCCAACAATCAAACCGCCATTGCGGAGGTAGCGAAGAAAATCGGGCGACCGATCCGGAACTCGCAACAGCATGAATGGGGTCTTCGAGGCGCACTCCGCCAAAGGGGTCCCTTCCCTGGTCCTCATCTTGCCATCGGCATCGGGAATGGGGTCTCCGTGAGGGTCGCGATCGGGACGCCCCAAGTATTCGTCGATTCTGGCCACCAAGTGGTCGGAAGCCGCGTGCTCCAGGTTTTCGGCCTCCTCATGCACTTCGTCCCAAGGAAGGCCCAAGGTGTTGGTTAGGTACAGTTCGAGGAGGCGATGGCGGCGCACCACGCGGATCGCCACTTTCTGGCCTTTCTTGGTGAGACGGACTCCTTGGTGCGCCGCATATTTCACCAGCCCCGCGTCGGCGAGCCGCTGAAGCATCAGGGTAACGCTCCCCGGCGTGATCTTCAGGCGGCGAGCCAGTTCGCCGGTGGGGGCGCCGCCCGAGGCGTCGGACAGTTGGTAGATTGCCTTGAGATAGTTCTCTACCGTGACACTTTCCATCCGTACCCCCTGCAAGGGTTAAATTGCTGTCATGATAACCCCATTGTTGCTGGGCCCATCCATTTTATACAGGTGTCCTGATGGCACATGACAATTCTGGCAGGAAATCATGCCTTCGGAAAGGCCCTGTGGGAGGTGGCGTAAGACTGGAGAATCGGCTTCGTTTCTGCGTATGGTTTCCCTGCTGCGCCCGCGCGTATAATTTGGCTGGTAAAAAATATAAGTTTGGCTTGCCAACTTTGTGGAGGCCAGGGCGTCGAAGCACGCGACAAACAGGGCGGAGGCAACCATGCATATCCTTACCGGATTCCTGCTCGCCGGACTGCTGGGAAAGACCAAGTCCCGCCGCCGCACACTGATGCCGATGCTTCGCACCGGACCGGTCCAGACCGCCCATTGGATGCCTGGGCGGGTCCGACTGCGCGTCCCTTCCCTGGCGGAAAACAGCGCGGGCGCGGCGAAGGTGCGGGAGAAGCTGCCGATGATCGAGGGCGTGCAGTCCGTCGAGCTGGACCCTGCGACGGGCAGTATCCTCATCGTCTACCGAGAAGACGAAGTGCGACCCGAGTTGCTTTTCGCCGCGGTCGCTCGCCTGATGAATCTGGACACCGAGTTGAAACGGACGCCCCAGCCGGTCGTCACTCGGGAGTTGAAGGAAATCCTGGGTAGCGTGAATCGGATGGTGTACGACCGGACTGGTGGGCTGATCGATCTCTGGTCGGCCGGGCTCATTATACTGGCCGCCATCGGTGTCCAGCGGCTCATTGTGCAAGGGACGCGGGCGTTTCCGGCGGGGCTCACGCTGGTGTGGTGGGGCATGGCCTCGCTGCTGGGCGGCCGGCAATCGTAGCTGCGTGTGAGGATGGTGGATCATGTTCTGGCGAAAACGGCAGCCGCTACTGCACTGCGAAATCGTCCATTCCCTTCCGGGAAGAGTGCGGCTTCGCTGCCGGGCGCGGCGCTACCTCGGCATCTACACCGCTGAAATCCGGCAACGGTTGCGGGACTTGTCGCCGATTTGCCAGGCGCGGGTCAATATCCTCACGCAGAATGTCCTTCTCCACTATGACCACACCCAGGTGTCGGTCCAGGATGTCCTGGAACTGACGGAATTGGTGATCGGGTCGTATTCCCTGATGGCCTACAAGGCGGAACGAGCCGAACAGAACCGCCCGACCGTGAACGAACGGCGGCTGCAAGAAGGGTCGCTCTCCGACATGCTCACGCGCATCGGGGTCACCACCGCCACGCTCGTATACTACTTTTTCCGCAGGCCGGCCAGCCACGGGCTGGGCACGTTTGCGGGCCGGTTCCTTACCGTACCGTCGCTGACGGCTGCCTCGCTGGCGCTGCCCATCTTCCGCAGCGGCCTCAGTTCCTTGGCAACCACGTTTCGTCCCAACGCCGATACCCTCAGCGCCACCGCTATTCTGGCAAGCATCGCCAGCGGCCGGGGGCTCTCGGCGCTGACGATCATCTGGCTGGCCGACATCGCCGAACTGTTGACCGCCTATACGATGGGCCGCACCCGCCGTGCGATCCACAACATGCTCTCGGTCGGCGAAGAAACCGTCTGGCGGCTGCGAGACGATGGCCAAGAGGAACGCGTGGACCTCGATCAACTCCACGCCGACGATCGGATCATGGTCCACACCGGCGAGAAGATCAGCGTGGACGGAGTGGTGGAGTCGGGCGAGGCGGCGGTCGATCAGGCGTCGATTACCGGAGAGTATATGCCCTTGCGCAAGGCCGGGGGCGAGCAAGTATTTGCCGGAACTGTCGTCAAGAGCGGCCGCTTGGTGATCCGCGCGATCAAGGTCGGGGATCAGACTGCCGTGGCCCGCATCGTCCACATGGTCGAGGAGGCCACGCACCGCAAGGCCAACGTGCAGACCATCGCCGACCGCTTTTCGGCCCAGTTCATTCCGGTCAATTTCCTGCTGGCCTTGATCGTGTATCTGGTGACGCGCAAGAGCAGCCGCGCCCTGAACATGCTGATCATCGACTACTCTTGTGGCGTCCGGCTCTCTACGGCCACCGCCCTGTCGGCGGCCATCTGCACGGCGGCGAGGAATGGGATCCTCATCAAGGGCAGCAATTACCTGGAACTGCTGGCTGAGGCCGACACGTTGATCTTCGACAAGACCGGCACCATGACCGTGGGACGCCCGGAAGTGATCAGCGTCATTCCCATCAATGCGGAGGTTCCCGCCCAGGAGGTGCTCCAATATGCCAGCGCCGCCGAGGAGACCAGCACGCACCCGATGGCGGCGGCCGTCGTTGACAAGGTGCGTCGCAACGGCTGGCAGATTCCGGCCCATCAGGACACCCAGGTGCATACGGCCCGCGGCGTCCAGACGAAGGTGAAAGAGCGGATTATTCGGGTGGGAAGCCGGCGGTTCATGCAGGAGAACGCCATCGAACTGGCCGGGGCGACCGAGGCCGTCAATCGCCTGGTCCGCGCGGGCGAGAACATCGTGTACGTCGCCAAGGATGACGAACTCCTGGGTGTGCTGGGCATCCAGGATGCCTTGCGGGAAAACATGAAGAAGGCCATCAATCGGCTGCGCTATACCGGCATTGATGACATCGTGCTCTTGACCGGCGACGTTGAGCAACATGCCGAGATCATTGCCGACCGGATGACGGTGGACCGCTTTAAGGCAGAGGCCATGCCGGACGACAAGGCGGAAACGGTCTTGAAGCTCCAATCCAAGGGCACGCACGTGGTGATGGTCGGCGACGGGATCAACGATGCGCCGGCCTTGGCCTACGCCGATGTGGGAATCGCGATGGGCGGGACGCGGACAGATATCGCGATGGAGGCGGCGGACATTACCGTCACGGGGGATGATCCCTTGATGATCCCGGCGGTTATTCACCTGGCCGGTCGGACGATGCAGACCATCCGGCAGAATTTTGCGGCAGCGGTCGGCGTGAACACGCTGGGAATCGTGTTGGCCTCGATTGGCGTTCTGCCGGTGTTCTGGGGCGCGGTGCTGCACAATAGTTGCACGGTCGGCGTGGTGCTCAATTCGTCCCGGCTGTTGTTCCACGATGTGGAACGGAGGACGCGATGATCGCATCTCAGAAGCCGGTCGTGACGGTCGTTCATGCCCTTCCCGGGCGGGTCCGCGCGCGACTGTCGGTTGCCCCTGGCGACGTACAGCGGATGCTTGCCGGGGTCCGCGAGCATCCGGGGATGGAGTCGATCAGCTTTTCGCCCCTCACGAGGTCTATCCTGGCCAGGTTCAACCCCCATGAGATCAGCCAGGAAGAAATCATCCTGCGCATCGCCTTTCACCTGTCGTTGGATTGCGACTCCGCGCCAGTGCGGCTCTTGGCTGAACCCGAGCAGCGGCCTGCCCTTGGCGGCAGCGCCGCGGTTTCTGCCGCGGCACTGGCCTGGTCGCTCGTGATGCACGGACTAAAGGCGGCCACGGGATCGCCGACGCGCTGGGACTGGCTCGCCGGGCTCGGCACGGCATGGGCGGTAATCGACCACGCCTGGAAGGAGCTTCGCGAACGCGGCACGTTCGATCCAGAAGTCCTCTCGCTGGCTTACCTGGTCACAGCCTTTGTTCGCGGCAACTTGCTGACGGCCTCGGTCGTCACCTGGCTGGCGTCGTTCGGACGGCACCTGGTCTCGCCTCCTCCCACCGGCGTGCAAGTCCGGCCCCTGGAAGTGCGCGGACGCGGAAACGGCCCCTCCCGCTACGAAGTGAGGATCGGCCCCGATGTGGACGCCCCGGAGCGCGCGCGAATTCTCGGCGCACTCCACGGGCTCCTGAAATACGCCATTACTGGTGGCGGAGTCCACCCCTTCCGCACCTTGTTGGAGGAACTCCGGGACGTGTCGAAGGTCCATGGCGAGGTGCTGGAGGGATTCGGGCGAATGCCCCAGGGAATCCCGATACGGTTTAACTGAATTCTCGGAATAAATTCAAAGGAGCAAGATACTTATGGCCATTACCTCCGATCATGTGACCGGATTCGTCGTCGGCATGGGCGTTGCCTCGCTGGGGCTGTACATGTACAAGAAGAACGAGGCGCAGATCGACGAGTGGCTGCGCCGGCAGTCGATCAACTTGCCCTTCCCGGGGTTCCAGACGAAGGACCAGTCCGGCATGTCGCTCGAAGAATTGCTGCGCGAGAAAGAACGGCTGGAAGACCTGATCGCCGAGCGCGAGATGGCCGAGAAGTCCAAGACACCGGCTGCGCCGGCTCCGGCGTGAGCTTCCTCGGACTTGCCACTTGATCCAGCGCGTTATGACCGGCTGCAACGATCTATGTCACAGCCGATCACCTCTCATGGGCGAAAGTCGGCGGGCGCAGGGAGAAAGCAGTGAATTGGTTCGACCTTGCAGGACTCTGTTTCGGCTTCGGCATTTGCGTGCTCGCACTAGCGTGTACCTTGGGTACAGGGCTTGCTGGAATATCGCGGTTCCGAGTATGCCAGTTGTCTTGGAACTTGGCGATCCTGCAATTCGCCCTCTTGGTTGCTGGCTGGCTTTTAGGCGTCGGGGTGCCGGTGGTCTGGGCCGATATGGTCTTCGTGCTCCTCGTGGCAATAAGAATGCTCTGGTTTGGCAAACCGAGCCATGTCCCCAGAGAGACATCGGGTGTGGATCGAGCTATGACGCTCTTGGGAATGACCACCCGTGCGAGGATACTTGCCTTGGCATGGGGTTTTGTCCTTGCATCCCTGAACAGCCATCGGGGCTCGATGGGGGTGCTGGCTGGAACGCTCGCGTTTACGCTAACAGTAGTCGGTATCCTGGCCAGCTACCGCTTCGGCGTGCAAGTTCCTCGGGGGCTGAAATGGGCCGGTGCCTGCGCGCTGCTATTGGTGGCTGCGCACATGGAAGTGTCGCTTCTGCTGCGTTCCCAGCAGATCTAGTCTATTTCGGAATTTCGCTCATCGAGATGCCCAGTGCGTTGGCAACGCCCTCGCCGTAGGCCGGGTCGGCTTTCATGCAGTTGCCGACGTGCCGCATCTTGATCTCTTTGGGGGCGTCCCCCATAGCGCGAGCGGTGTTCTCAAAGAGCACCTTCTGCTGCTCGGGCGCATCATCCTGAATAGAGCGCCGGGCTGGGAATAGTAGTCGTCATCATCCTCGCGGTGGTTCCAATGGTCGGCCGCGCCTTCGAGACTGAACGGTGGCTCGCGAAAGTCAGGCTGCTCCTGCCACTGGCCATAGCTGTTGGGCTCGTAACCGAGGGTGCCGCCGTGGTTGCCGTCTACCCGCATGGCACCGTCGCGATGGAAGGTGTGGACCGGGCAGCGGGCGCGGTTGACGGGAATCAGATGGTAGTTGACGCCGAGCCGATAGCGCTGGGCGTCTCCATAAGAGAAAAGCCGCCCTTGCAGCATCTTGTCGGGCGAGAAGCCGATGCCGGGCACGATATTGGCGGGATTGAAAGCAACCTGTTCGACCTCGGCAAAATAGTTCTCGGGATTCCTGTTCAATTCGAGCACGCCCACATCGATGAGCGGGTAATCCTTGTGCGACCAGACTTTCGTCAGGTCGAAAGGGTTGAAGGGGCACTTGGAGGCGTCCGTCTCCGGCATCACTTGGATCTTCATGTCCCACCTGGGAAAGTCGCCCTTCTCGATGCTCGCATACAGATCGCGATGATGGCTCTCCCGATCCCTGCCGACGAGCGCCTCGGCCTCTTCGTCGCTGAGATTCTTGATCCCCTGCCGGGTCTTCAAATGGAACTTCACCCAGAACCGTTCGTTCTTCGCGCTGATCAGGCTGTAGGTGTGGCTCCCGTATCCGTTCATGTGGCGATAGGAATAGGGGATGCCCCGGTCGCTCATCGTGATGGTCACCTGGTGGAGTGCCTCGGGAAGCGAAGTCCAGAAGTCCCAGTTATTGCGGGCGCTGCGGAGGTTGGTGCGGGGGTCGCGTTTGACGGCGTGGTTGAGGTCGGGAAACTTCAACGGATCGCGGAGGAAGAAGACGGGCGTGTTGTTGCCCACCAGATCCCAATTCCCCTCCTCGGTATAGAACTTGATGGCAAAACCACGGATGTCGCGTTCCGCGTCCGCAGCACCGCGCTCGCCCGCCACGGTGGAGAAACGCACGAAGACGTCGGTCTTCTTCCCCACCCCGGAAAATACCTTGGCCTTCGTGTACGTGGTGATGTCGTGCGTGACCGTGAAAACGCCATAGGCACCGGTTC
Source organism: uncultured Planctomycetia bacterium (assembly GCA_963804825.1). Classification (GTDB taxonomy): domain Bacteria; phylum Planctomycetota; class Planctomycetia; order Pirellulales; family Thermoguttaceae; genus JBKQVT01. The sequence goes on from CAWDRV010000001.1 coordinate 848,105, forward strand.
CCTTGGCGTGCATACGGTGCTTGGGGATCACCTCGCGATCGAAGTGAGCGAGCTTTTCCAGGAACCAAGGGTCCTGGAGCAGCATCGGCCCGCGCGGCCCTGCGGTCATGACGTTCTGGTTGTCGGGCACGGGTGCGCCGACGTTATTGGTCAATTTCTTTGCGTCACTCATACTCGTTCTCCTTCGTTGGGTCTCGCCTTCGTTTCGTGAGCGAACTGCTCCCAGCTAACCCCCTGTCAAAACTCGTGAAGCGTCGGATCGGCCCCCTCCACAGGACACTGCGGCGCAGGACCGCCCTACTTCGCCTTTTCTTTCCGGCACGCCGGGCAAATTCCCATGAGCTGAACGGAAAAATCGCAAACGTCAAATCCGTGCGGCTTGCCCTTGGGCAACGCGATGCTATCCAGGTCGGCGCTCTCCCAATCCACAATCTTGTTGCATCGAATGCAGACCAAGTGGTGGTGGCGATGCGTCTTGGCGTCAAAGCGGGCGGCCGCTCCCGGGTGGTGAACCCGACGGATCAATCCCAACTCTGCCAGGGTATCCAGGACTCGATAGACGGTCCTTCGCGAGATCCGTGGGTGCCGCACCTTGACCGTCTCAAAGATCTGGTCCGCAGTCGGGTGGTCGCTCCGCTGGAGCAACACCTCCAGCACCGTGCGCCGCTGTGTCGTTAAGGGCACCCCTCGCTCGCGGCACACTTCCTCCAGCCTCTTGAGCCTTTCCGCGGCGTGTCCGCTCATAGTTGACATTTTATGTTAAATGACAATCTATGTCAACACGGCTACCAGGAATGCAGTAAAACCTCGGGAATCCGGCAAATCCGACGTGGCTCGGAGCGACCCATTCTGCAAGCGCGCCGAGCGTCAACCCGGACGGAGCGGGTTGCTGACAGCCACGACGTACCGCCATCCGTTCCTCGCCCTCGGCGTACCAATTGATGGACTGGCTCACTGGCGGCGACGGGAGCGTCCGATTGGCGATTGCCTCTCGATTTCCGTCGTGTTGGGAATCACTCATTTTGTCGCACGCTCCGTCGAAAACCGGTCAACCCTTGAAAACGCCTCAACTGCTTACTGCATGTGGCGTTACGAAAAGTCGGACAAGCAAAAGAAAGTGTGCTTAACCGCGGGTCTGTTCCCGCGGGCCAATCGGGCGAAGCAAGTTTCCGGGAGGACCCAAGCCGGGGGGGAGCCCAGGCGAATCCCACTCGTTGGCCCGTGTTGGGCCGAGGGCAAGCTTGGGGTGAAGGGCGAACGGCGCGACACCGGGCCAACGTGCGCAAACGTGGGGCAACAAGGGGCATCGCCGGCGGAGAGGTTTGGCCTTCGTCTCGGCCGCGCCGAGGCGCGAGTCAGTGCCGTTGAATTCTCAGAATATCCAGAGCGCTTTTCGGCACGGCCGTGCGATGGCCAGGTTGGTCGGCGTAGCGCGGAACGGAGAGCGGAAAATGCACTACGCATTGCGTCCGCCCGTAGCCTGGATGATGGCGACGATAGTATCGCGGATTGAAGATGGAAGAGCGGGCCACGTGTCGCTTACGCTGGCCAGTTGCGGGTCGGCAGAAGGGGCTTTTGGCGAGAGTGCTGCGCCTTGTGCTGCGCTTGTTGCAGAAACGCTAGATTTCTCGGGGTTCTTGCGGTCTTCGTCTAGACTCGAAATCAGGTGCCGCGCAAGCGGTTGAGGGTTCGAATCCCTTGCCCTCCGCTTCGCACTGTCTCGCACTGACTCGCACAAGCCCGCAACTCGCAAAGAGTTAGGGCTTGTGCCGTTTCTTGGGGGCGGCCTTTCTTCGTCGCACCCCATCGCATCGTCCGGCACCAAATCGCACCCCAAGTGCTGCGCATGCGCTGCGCTTTTCTGGGCCGACCCTGGATCGAAGCCCCCAGTCTTCATGGGCAACCGGAATGCCGCCGGGCCGTCGGTCCCTGTCGCCCGGAGGGCCATGGGCTCGCTGGCCATCATATTCGGCAGCCGGGCGACCGTGGCGGCGTCCTGGCCCGGGAAGAGGTGCCCGTAGGTATCCATCGTCAGCACGATCGTCGAGTGCCGCATCACCGATTGCACCGCCTTGGGGTGGGCACCGGCCATCGCCAGCCAGGCCCCGCAGGTGTGCCGGAGACTGTGGAAGTCGAGGAACTCCCCCTCGTGGTTCTTCTCTCCCAGGAAATCGCTCTCCCCCCGCCGCATAGATTCCTTGGCGTCCCGCTTGGCGGCCTTCAGCCAGGCCTGCCGGGCGTCGGCCACGTCCGCCCGGAACATCGCGGCGACGTTGGGCCGCGGCGGCATGCCAAACACGGGTGCCTTGGGGGCCTTCGTGGCGATATGGGTGCGAAGCAACGCGGCCAAGGACGGCTGGATGTATTGCCGGGCGTCCTGGCGGTTCTTGGTCGAGCCGGCCTTGCAGGTAATGAACGGCTCGTTGCCGTCCAGGAATAGCCGCCCCCGCGTGAGGCTGCGCAGTTCGGAGGACCGCAGTCCGGTCTGGATGGCGACGGCGTAAAGCAGCATCCGCTCCCCGGCCGGCATCTCGTACCGCTCCCCGCCTTCGGCAAGGGTGGATCGAATCCACTGCCATTCCTCGGGAAGGAGCATGCGACGCTCCCGCCGCCGATCCGCCTTGGGGTTGGGCCTCTTGACGGATGCCAGCGGGTCACGAGGCAGTTTATGGTGGGTCGCCAGCCACTTGGTAAAACCCTTGATCGCGGTCAAATACGCCTGGACGGTCCGGGTGGACCGCCCTTGGTCCTTCAATAAGCCTGCGTACTGATTGACGCCGTCCGAGGTGATGTCGGACACCTTCTCGAACTTCCGATCCTTGCAGATGGCGCGGATGTAGGCGACCGTCGTGCTGATGTGCTGCGGGGCCCGATTGGCCGCTGCCATCCACCCCTGTAAAGGTCTTACCTATGTTCGCATGGCGAGTATTCTCGCGGTAGATACATGATGAATTCGTTTGCCGCTGGTCTTCTTCGGCTGTTTGGTTTTCGGCCCACGCTTGTGCTTCGTGTACTTGCGCGGGTCGATACGCTGCGCCAAGTCGATCAAGACGGTCGCGAACTTCTTGGGAGACATTCTACGAAAGACTCCCCAATCTTGCTCGGGGATCGCGATCATCATCCCAGCCGTCACCTGAGCCACTTCCAGGGTCAGGTAGTACATCGACAACTCCTCTTCCACGTACTTCTTGCCCTGTGCCGCGCGAATCGCACACTTCACAACCGACACGGCGTTGTAGGCCATGCACGCCGTACAGAATCCGAACAACGCCGCCTTGGGATATCCCAAGGTGTTGATCTCGCAGCGCAGGTCGTCGGTCAATTGCTGGAACCCCGTTTCGATCGTCCAGCGATCGGCATAGAGTTCCGCAATCCGCACCGCGCTGGCCGCTTTCTTCGCCAAGTTGGTGAGAATGTGCAATTCCGTTTCCCCGTCCTTGTTGGGCTTGTCCAGGACGATCGTAATTCGGCGGGCAGTAAAGCTCTCTCCGCTTTCGGGGTCGGTCAGGCAAATCGCTTGTTCGTAGATGTTTCGTCCCCGACCATCCTGGCCCACCAAACGGCGTTTTCCCTTCAATTCGTAGCAAAGCGTGGAGGCGTGCTGACGGATAATAAAGAAAGCCCCCAGGCGACGAATACCAAACAAAAACCCGCTGGTGCAGAAGTTGCGGTCCGCCAAAATGCAATCGGCGCGGAAATACACGCCAAGGCCTCCTTCAGCAACGAACGTTCCTGGGCATGCGCGTCTTCGCAGGGAACCACGTCGGTAATCAAACCGTATTGCGGATCGTAGAACACCAGCGCCTGCCCCGGCAAGGCGGCGGACCGAAACCGGCGCAACTCGAAAATACGATGCTCGGTGCCGGTCAAGTGGTTCCCATCCAGGACTCGTACGCGGTAGCGAGGCAGCAGCGGCAGGGCCTGCGACCGCATCGCCTTCATACAGGGGCCCAGTTCCTCGCCCGAATAATGCACCAACGCCGCCGGGACTTGCGATTCCAGACGCTTCAACTTGTCATAGACAGCTTGCCGGGTCACCGGAATTTCGTCCGGGTGGGCTTGGTAGAACGCTCCCACGGACGGCGATTCCTTGAACACCACGTCGCACATGATTTGAACACACTGGGAGAAAGCCAATTCCTTGGCGTAGCCCAGGACGGCGTGCTCCTGGAAAACCTGATCCAGCACCGCCGGTTCGAAAACACGCTCAAGCGTTGCACTGACCATCACGCTGACCGGACTCCGCTCGATGAAGACCGCCAATGGTTTGCCCAGCAACATCCTTGTCGCTCCTGCTTCGCGAGACCCATTCACACGCCGCCACCCCGTTGTGACTGCGCGCCGAAGCCGAAGTGATACCATAAACCGTGAAACCGTAACAGATTAAGACCTTTACAGGGGTGGCCGCTGCCATCTTAGCCTCGTAGTCCTTCACATGCAATTCCACGGACCGGCGGGACTGTTCACAGATCGCGTCGAGTTCGGGATCGATCACACCGTCTCGGCGTAATGCTGCGTCCGCTTCCAGCTTGGCGGCGATCCGTTCCGCCGTGGCCTTATCGGTTGTCCGAGCACTCCGCGACTGCCGCTTGCCTTTGTGGTCGAAGTAGGAGATGTAGTAGCGGCCGCCGCGATTTCCCTTCCCACCTCGTTTGTAGATCGTTGCCATAATCCTTGCCCACCATTCCCTATTCTGGGGGACCCTTTCTTGTGAGTTACGATCAATCGCCGAGAAAGTCAACGGCCGTGTCGAGAAAAACTCCCCGGGCCCGCGGACCGGCGTAACCGTGCGGCCAGTTTCCGCAGTTCCGCTGCTTTCTCGCGTGGGTGCTTCGGTTTGTCGCAGATCATGCAGTGTTGACCGCCCAGCACATCCCACCAGATCATCAGGTTGCCGCACTTTGGGCACGGATGGGGCGGTTCGATGCATTCGTCCCACGGCGCCATGTCCCTGTCGGGCAGAGCTGCGTCGTCCGGATCATCGGCTGACCGTGCTGTTTCTGTCTCGGGCCGGCCGTCCTGCAACAACTCGATCAGACCAGCCTTGTGCCGCCGGAGTTCAGTCAGAAGGTCTGGTGTAAGCGTCCCTTCGGGTGCATCCACCGTCAGCTTCTCGCCGGCAACGTGCAGCACAATTCCCCGTTGCTGACAGGTTGCCAGGACTGCCTGGACTGCCGTCGCATCGCTCATATTTCCACCATTACCCGGCCTCCGGGCTCATCGTCGATGCCGTTTTCTGGCTCGCCAAAAGCGCTCTGAATATTCTGAGAATTGGCCGGGCCGGTACCTGCACCGGGGTTTTCAGGATTCTCAGGACGTTTTTCGGCCGTCGCGGGATGGCCGAAGGCTGGGTTGACCTCATAGACCGGCGAAGCGGGGCGCCCCGGGCCTCGCTTTGCGGCCGGCCGGGGCCGGATGTAGTTGTGACGGACCAGCACGCCCAGCGGGGCATCGATGTCATTGGCCTGCTTGAACCGCCGCTTGCCGTGTTGCTGGGCCTCCAGCTTGGCAAACTCCGTCTTGCCGTGCCGTTGGATCCACTGCAGCAGGTACTGGGCGTCGCTCAGGCCCTTGTCCGCCCGCATCGCCTCGAAGGCGGCCAAGGCGTGAACGACGGCGTAGTTGCCGATCTCGATGGCGGAGTGCATCGTGCCGGCCGCCACTGGCTGCAGCCAGGGCTCGCCATCGGCGTGGATGACGCAATGGAGTACGCCCGCGATCCGCGCCACGGCCCCGGCCAACTTGCTCCCCCAATCCTGGGCGCAGTCCAACTCACCTCCCACTCCCAACTCCGGCTCCAGCTCCTGCATGAACTGTCGGAGCAGCAGCCAGGCATCATCAGCGAGGCACAGGTACTGCGGCTGGTTCCACTCCCAGGGTAATTCGCAGAGTCGCCAGACAACATCACGGTAAGCCTGGCTGACGGCCTCCGGCACCGGAGCCGGCTCGATCTTGCGACTGCCGATGCGGCTCTCGGGCAGCGAATAGAGAAACCTCGCCAGGAGCCCGCGGCCACGAAACGCGCTATTCTCCAGCAGCCCCTCCAGCACCGTCGGCTGGATGGCCAGTCCCATGGTAAGCGCCGGCCGCTTGACGTGTTCGCCCTTGCGGCTGATCCGGTCTACGCGGAGGTCATCGCCGGCGTGTCCCATCAAGTAGACGCCGAACTGGGGCATCCCGCTTTTGCTGTAGAGACCGGCCATCAGGTCGAAGACCCCACCCTCGGGCGACATGCTCGCGATTCGGCCGCCCTGCTCGGCGAGCATCGCCCCGAGCTTCTCGCTGGTGGCGTCGTCAACGATCAGCCGGGGTAGCGCCGGTTCCGGCGTGCTGTCCAATTCGACGGCGATCTGTTCGGCCTCCTGGCCCGCCTCGGCGTCACCCTTCTTGGCCGCCCTCTCTTCGAGGACCCTCATCAGTCGCTCACGTTGACGGCGCCGGGCAAGCTGCCGAGCGATTTCCGGACGCTGCTGTTCGATCAACTGGGCCTCGAATTCACGCAGCGGAGCGGTCGTGTGCGAGAAGACGGCCGACTTCCGATTGCCCGGCTCCAGCACCGTCACCGTGAAGAGATTCACCGGCTCCAGCCACTGGTCGCGGACCTGGACCTCGACCTTCTTGGCCACCGCCGCCGCGCACACCGCCAAGCACAGCATGGCAGCCAGGTCGGCCGGCGTCTGGGTAGCCTCCGCTTCGGCCGCGAC
>CAWDRV010000002.1:0-296602 GCA_963804825.1 uncultured Planctomycetia bacterium
CACGCCGGCGTAGGTCTGGGCGTAGGGGTTGGCAAATGTCAGGTGGGCGCTGTCGCTGATATTGCCGGCAACGGAGCCGTTGTTGCTCGTGCCGTCGCCCAGTTGCAGCGTGCCGCTGCTGATCGTGGTGCCGCCGGTGTACGTGTCGGAGCCGCTGAGGACGAGCGTGCCGGTGCCGGCCTTGGTGAGGCTGCCCAGCCCCGACAGGACGCCCGAGTAGGTCGTGCCCTGGTTGTTGCCGCCCACGCTGAGGATGGCGCCGCCGCCGCCGGCCGCGGTCAGGGAGATGTTGCCGCTGCCGCTGAGCCCGCCCACGTTGTAGGTGCTGCTGGTGGCCAGGGCCAGGCCGCCGGCGACGTTCATCACGACCGTGCTGTTCTGCAACGCGTTGGCGTTGGCAAGCTCCAGCACGCTGCCGCTGATCGTGGTCGTGCCATGATACACGTTGGCGCCGGCGAACACTTCGGTGCCGGGGCCGAGCATGGTCACATTGCCGGTGCCGCTGATCGTGCCGGCGTAGGTCTGGGCGCTGGGGTTGGCGAACGCCAGGCAGGCGTTGTCGGTGGCGCTGCCGGCAATCGAGCCGTTGTAGCTGGCGCCGTCGCCGAGTTGCAGCGTGCCGGCGCTGATCGTGGTGCCGCCGGTATAGGTTTCGGAGCCGGTGAGCGTCAGCGTGTCGGTGCCGGCCTTGGTGAGGCCGCCCAGCCCCGCCAGGACCCCGGAATAGGTCGTGCCCTGATTGTTGCCGCCGACGCTGAGGATGGCGCCGCCGCCGCCGGCCGCGGTCAGGGAGATGTTGCCGCTGCCAGTGAGCCCGCCCACGTTGTACGTGCTGCTGGTGGCCAGGACCAGGCTGTTGTTGATGTTCACCACGACCGTGCTGTTCTCGACCGCGTTGGCGTTGGCAAGCTCCAGCACACCGCCGCTGATCGTGGTCGTGCCATGATACACGTTGGTGCCGGAAAACGCTTCGGTGCCCGTGCCGGTCTTGATCACGAAGATGGTGTTCGCCTGGTCGCTGATCTGGCCGCTCCACGTGCCGGAGCCGTTGTTCACGCCGATGTTCAAGTAATTATTCGTGCCGTAGCCGTCGTCGTCGTTGAACTGGCCGCTGCCCGTCAGGGCGTCGATATAGACCGGGTTGCCCCGCCATATGTCGAACCACCCGTTGGGTCCGAGGTTCATCGAGGCCTTGTTGTTGGTCCAATCCGCGCCGCCCCAGGCGCCGTTGCGGAGCAGGCCGTTTTCGATATCGATCGTCCCGCCGGTCATCTGGAAGCTGATGGAACTGTTGTACGTCTCGAAAGCCAGGATGCCGGGCCCGGTCTTGCGGAAGACGCCGTTGCCGGTGATGATCGTCCCGGCCTGCGTGCCCAGGGAGCCATGGCTGAGCGGGCTGGCGCCGGTGACGCTGGCAAACGTGTTGTCGCCCCAGCCGGCATCGTTGTCGCCATGATACGGGTCGGTGTCATCGACGTAAAACTCCAGCACGGCCCCGGACCCGACGCTGAGGGTGTTGGCCGTGACGAAAAACCCAGCCCCAGCCGAAAAGCCGGCTTGCACCATGGAAGTCGTGCCTGGGCCGCCGCTCCAGGCGTTGACCACTTGGAGCGTGCCGCTGGTGACGGTGACGTTGCCGTTGAAGCTGATCGCCGTGCCAGACAACGCCAGCGCCCCGGCGCCAGTCTTCGTGAGGTTGCCGCTGCCGCTGAGGCTGTTGGCGAATGTCTGGGCGGTCGGGTTGGCAAACGTCAAGCTGCCGGTGTTGACCACGATGCCGCCCGCCACCGAGCCGTTGTGGCTCGTGCCGTCGCCCAATTGCAACATGCCGCCGCCGACGGTCGTGACGCCCGTGTAGGTGTTCGAGCCGGTCAGCGTCAGCGCGCCCGCCCCGCCCAGCGTCAGGCTGCCGATGGTTCCGCTCGACACGTTGGCGATGACGCCCGCGTACGTGAGCGTGTCGGTCGAGGAGGTGACGATGATCGAGGCGCCGGACCCCAGTCCGATGCCGCGATTGGCGGCCAGCGTGAGCGCGCCGCTCGTTTGCAGCGTGGCGCCGCCCTGGATAACCAGTTGGTTGGCCGTTGCAGAGGATGGCGCCGCGCCGAGGTTGTTGTCGTTGCCGATCGAAAGCACGCCGCTGTTGATGATCGTGGCGCCGGTGTAACTGTTCGAGACGGCCAGCGCGACCGTCCCGCTGCCAAGTTGCAGCACCGCGCCGCTGCCGCTGATGGGTATGCTGAAGGTTACATTATCGGAACGGTTGAAGGCCAACGCGCCGTTGTCGGTCACGCCGCTGGTGCTGTTGATCGAGCCGCGCCATCGCCGCTGCCGATCTGCAGCGTCCCGCCGCTGATCGTGGTGGCGCCGCTGTACGTGTTCGATCCGGTCAAGACCAGCGTGCCGGGGCCGAGCATGGTCACGTTGCCGCTGCCGCTGACGGCCGGGCCGAGGGTGTACGTGCCGGAGCGATTGAAGGCCAGCGTGCCGTTGTCGGTCACGCCGGCGGTGCCGTCGATCGAGCCCGCGGTGCCGCCGGCGCCGATCTGCAGCGTGCCGCCGCTCACCGTCGTCACGCCGGTGTAGGCGTCGGAACCGGCCAGGATCAACGTGCCGGCGCCGCTGACGGAAAGCGTCCTGCCCGGCACCCACTCGCCGATCGAGCCGGAGATGGTCAACCTCGTGCCAGCCGAGCCGCTGAAGTTCAAGCTGTCGGCCAGGTCCACCGCCGCGCTGATGGTGTCGCTGCCGCTGGTGACGCTCAGCGGCACGGCGCTGCCGCCGTTGTCCAGCGTGAGGATGCCGCCGGTCCCGGCGGTGATCGCGTAACTGCCGTTGCCCGTGCTGCTGAAGGTGAGGCCGCTCAGCGTGCGGTTGGCGTCCAGCGTGATCGTGGCGGTGGTGCTGCCGATGGCCGTGCCGAAGGTGGCCGTATCGGTCAGGTTGGTCGGGACCTGGCCGCTTTGCCAGTTGCCCGAGGAGCCCCAACTTCCGCCCGTGGTGGCGGTCCACGACCCGGCGTACGCGTTGGCGGCGGCCACAATCATGTCGAGGCTGCCGCTGCTAAGGGTAAAGCTGTAGATGTGGCTGCCCAGGCCCGTGCCTCGAACCACCCAGCCGGTGAAACCGTTGGAGTTGTCAACGGCCGTGCCGCCGTAGGTGGCCAGCACATAGGTGCCGCTGGTGGCCCAACTGCCGCCCGGGGTGATGTTCGAGATGACATTCACCGGAATCGTCAGGCCGCCGGTGATCGCAAGCCGGCTGTTGGTGCCGCTGCCGAGCGTGTAGGCCAGGTCGCTGCCGGCGTTGAGGTTCACCGACGCGACGGACAGCGTGCCGCCGCTTACGCCCGGGGAGAGCGTGCCGGCGGCCGCCACCGTGACGCCGCCGGCGCGGCCGGTGCCGCTGAGCGTGGCGGTGCTGTTGATGTTGACCGAGCCGCCGGCTGGCAGCGAGCCGTTGATTGCCAGGTTGCCGGCGTTGATCGTGGTGAGGCCGCTGTAGGTGTTGCTGCCGGTGAGCGTCAATGTGCCGGCGCCGAGCTTCGTGAGCACGCCGCTGCCGCTGATCGCGCCGCTAAAGCTCTGCGCGTTGGGATTGGCGAAGATCAGCGTCGCGCCGAAGTTGTCGGTGATGTTGCCGGGAACGGAGCCGTTGTTGCTCGCGCCGTCGCCCAGTTGCAATGCCCCGCTGCTGATGGTGGTGCCGCCCGAGTACGTGTTGCTCTTGGTCAGGACGACGGTTCCCGGACCGGTGACCACGAGGCTTCGGCCGCCAGTCAGGGTGGACGCGAAGGTCAACGTGCCTCCGCCGCCGCCCAGTCGATAGACGGCTCCCGCGGGCGTGAGGGCGCCATTGTAAGTGGCCGCGCCGCTGGCGCCCAACGAGAGGCTGGCGTAGCCTGTCAGGCTGATCGTTTCACTGCTGGCGCCGGTCAGGGCCAAGGCCCCGGCGGAGGCCGTGGTAATCTCGTTGCTGCCGAGCCAGCCGGTCACGGTCGCGTACGCGCCGCCGACCAGGACCGCGCCGCCGCTGTTGATGCTGATGCTGCCGGTGTTGCTGGGAAGGGCCGAGGGGCTGGTGAACTCCAGCACGCCGCTGCTGGCTTGGATACTGCCGGTGAACGCATTCGTTCCGGAGAGGACGACCGTGCCGAGGCCGCCCGTGGCGAGTGTCCCGCTGCCGCTGATCGTGCCGCCGTAGATGGCCGTGGCGCCGCTGCCCGGCGCGAGGTTCAACGTGCCGGCGTTGATCGTGATGGCGCTTTGGTAATTGCTCGGTCCGCAGATGGACAGCGTGCCGGCGCCGTTCTTGATCAGGTCGCCCGCCGGGGCGCCCTCGCTGTTGATGGCCCCGCCGCCGTCGATCATGCCGCTAATATAGGTGTTGCCGGCGCCGTCGACGGTCAGGGTGCTGATGACCGTGTGGACATCGCCGTTGATGGTCAAGGTCTGGCCGGCGGCGGTAAGCCACGTTTGCGGGGCCCCGACGGTGACGGGCGCATTGATGGCGAACGAATTGTTGGCGGTGATGCCGCCGGCGGTGACGGTGAGCGAACCACCGGAAAATGAATAGCCGGTGCCGCTGACGGTCAGGGCGTGGGCGATGGCGGTGCCGTTGATCGTGATGGCGCGATTGCCGCCGGTGTTGTCGAAGGTGGCGGCGACTTCCTGGTTGACCCAGGTGAAGGCGGCGCCGTTGATGGCCCAGTTATTGGTGGTGTTGGTGTCCCAGGTGGTGTTGTTGCTGCCGGTCCAGGTGGCGCAGGCGGCGGCGCCGGTGTGATAATTGGCCGCATTGGTCTCATCGGTGCCGCTGAAATACATGGTGCCGGTGTAGTAGGTTGGCCCCTCTATGGGTTGGACACTAAAAGGAATTCGCGTCTGGTTGGCGTAGGCCACCTCGCCGAACCCGTTGCCGTTCCAGCCCGGTCCCCAACTGTTCTTGACGATCCAGCAGCCGCCGCCCGCCCACGAGGGGTCGTCCACATAGCCCACCACGACGACGGCGTGGTTGCAGCCATCGGTGCACAAGGTCTTGACGTTAAGGTCGCCGGCACTAATATCCATGCACAACGGGCCGTAGGTCTGCAATTCGGCCTTCACGCTGGCAACATCGTAGGGCATACCAAACGTGAGGTCCGTCGTGCTCACGACGACGCGCTGCTGCCAGCCGGGCTGCAAGGGATAAAGAGGCGAGGTGTCTTCCGAGGTGTACGGCAGTTCGGCCTCGGTGCAGATGCCCGTGGTATAAGCGGGTGTCCCACCGGGCTCACAAATGAGATTCTGCTCGGAAAGGTCGATATCGAACGAGGGATCGTTGCGGGTGAGCTTGTATTTTGACTCCAGAGTTCCGATCATGCTGAACGCCCAGCAGTATCCCCCGCCCCCCTGGTCTTTGACGGGTGTGACGAAGTCCTGCCCGTTGACGTTTCGCCAGTCGAACTGATCTGCGGAAGCTGCCGCCGAAGCGAGCAAGCCGACGACCGAGGAAAGCACGCAGGCGACCAGGAAAAGCTTCTTGCTTTGGAACCATTTCATGACAGAATTCCTTTCGAGCAACGAATGCTCATATGCATTTTTGTTTTTCTCGAAAAACGCAAGGCAAATGGCCCGATCCGTTCCGGCCTGGCGATCGGCTCCGGCAGCCGAGTCAGGGTCAAGATAAGGGCGCCCCCGACAGGCTGCCGGGCATCGCCTCGCCCGCCGCGCTCATTGGCATGAAACCGAACGCTGCCTCTCGGGGTTGATGACCGTGCAGTCCAGACAACGACCTCTTTTTAATTTACAGGCAATGTGAATTTCTGTCAAGCTAGTTGCGCGATGGGGGGTATGACAGCCGACGCCGACATTAGTCGCCGACAGCCCACACAGTTATATTACTCGTCAACACCGTTCCAAAACTGGGCCTTGTCGATGACCTGGACCTTCGGCACGCCGCTCACTTCACCCGTTCAATCGCCAGATAGCGAAGTTCAGCAGGGCGGCGAAACTGACCCAAGCCAAGTAGGGCAAGAACAGCAAGCCCGCCACCACGGACCGCCGCCAAAAGGCAATCGTCGTGGTGGCAATGGCGAGCCAAAGCAGCACGATGTCGATGAGGGCAGCACCGGGGCTGTGGACGCCGAAGAACAGCCATGACCATGCCGCGTTGAATGCCAACTGGACGGCGAAGATGGTCAACGGAACGAGGGCATTGCCTTTACGCCACACCAGCCAAGCCGCCACCGCCATGCTCAGATAGAGAACCGACCACACCGGGCCGAAGACCCAATCAGGCGGCGTCCACAATGGCTTGACCAGACCGGCATACCAGTTGGGGATGTTCGGGGTTGTCGTCAGGCCACCGATCCCCGCCACGGCGAAGCAGAGCACGATCAGCACGAACAGGGCGAGCCAGGGATGCTTGGTGGGAAGGCGATCTTCTTTCGGGACGGTTGTCATCCTACTCCGCTTCATCATCGTCCCTTCTCAACACGATCGGCAACTCGACAACGATCCGAGTCCCCTTGCCGACGGTGCTGTCGATGGTGGCCTTGCCCCCGAGCAATCTGGCTCTTTCCCGGATACCGGCCAATCCGAACTGACCTTCTGCCACATTTTCCGGCGTGAACCCGACACCTCGATCCTGGACCTCGATCCGAAACTGGTCGCCCTGTTGCACCAATTCTACCCTGACCTTCTTGCTCTGACTGTGCCTGCACGCATTGGTCAGGGCTTCCTGCGCAATGCGATACACGGCATTCTCCAAGATGGGAGTCAACCGCTCGAACTCGACCATGCTAAGGTACTCGATCTTCGGGACTTTCTTCCGTTGCTCCTCGCCCACCAAATGGGCAATCGCTGCCACGATGCCCTCCTCATCGAGAATGGGTGGCCTCAAGCCGCTTATCAGCCGCCGAGCCTCGAAATGGCCTTGCCGCAGCATGGTCACTCCAGCATCGTAAGCCTTTGCCGCATCCCTTGGCCTTTTCTCCTTGAGATGCGTATAGACATCGAACTGCATGATTGCACCGGCAAGGTATTGGGCCAGGCCGTCGTGGATTTCGTAGGCGATCAGTTGCCGTTCGTGGTCGCTGGATTGCAGCAGGTGCCTGAGGGTACGTTGCTCCCGTTGCAATGCCTCTTGAGCCTGCTTGCGTTCGGTTACATCCCGAAATATTCCGATCATGCACGATCGCCCCTGGTAGGATATGCGAACGTTGCTGATGTCGGTGTAGAATACAGTTCCGTCTTTTCTGAGCATCGGGCGGTTCTGCGCAATGGGGCGCTGCCACTCCTGCTGCGTCCCAAACTCTTGCAACACGGCGAGCGCGACCTCGGCAGGATGGATTTCCTTGACCGAAAGCGACAACAACTCGTCCTCCGAGTATCCGAGCATTCGGCAAATTGCAGGGTTTGTCCGCAAGAGCCGCCCTGTCACACAATCTCCGATCAGCAATCCATCCACCATGCTGTCGTATATCGCCTGAATTTCATCCCGGCTTTGCCGCAACGCCTCTTCGGCCCGCTTGCGTTCGGTAATGTCGGTTACGACAACGCACCGGCAAATTGGATTACCCTTTTCGTCTCGCAAGAAAAAAACGTCGTGCAGGGTTGGAATGAGTTGGCCTTGCCTTGAAAGAACCGCTTGCTCACCTGTCCAATGCCCTGCTCCATCTAGGGCGGGGATCATTTCTTCCTTTCGCCGTTGCCGCCATTCCTCGGGGTAGTAATCAATAAAACTCTTGCCGATGATATCCTCGGGCTTGTCTTCGCCAAACATCCGACACAATGCCGGGTTCACGTAAGCAATTCTGGCCTCAAGGTCACCCATGCCAAACCCCTGGCCCGACGCTTCCGCAAACTTTCGGAAAAGGGTAAGTTCTTCGTTGGCCTTCGTCAGTTCGGCGGTACGCTCCTCAACCCGCCGCTCCAACTCGTCGTGGGCCTGCTGCAACGCCTGTTCCGCCCATTTCCGCTCGGTCCGGTCGATGCCGAGGACGGCCAGCGCGGCAACCTTCCCTTGCTCGTTGAGGATGGGATGCATGGCATTTTCGATGAAGCGGTCGAATCGTTCGTCCTCAAAACGGACGGCTTTGCCCGTGCGAACGACCCCTTGAAAACGTCTCGTCCGATTGGCGGCTACTTCTGCGGGGAGGAGGTCTTTGGCCGTGCGGCCAACAACCTTGTCCGCGGTTGTGCCATAGCGACGAGCCATGGTTGCATTGGCGAACAGGATCGTTCCCTCGGGATCCAGCAGCAGGATGGACTCCGGGCTGGCATCCATCAGCGTTCGCAACGTGCGTTCGCTGTTCTTCAGCTTTTCCTCCGCCTGCTTCCGCTCGGTAATGTCTTCGATCATGCCGATGGTGTTGATTGGCCTGCCCGCTTCATCGTGCATCAACGAAACCGTCAATTGAGCCCACACGACCTGGCCATCTTTGCGAAGATAGCGTTTCTGGACCTGGTAGGACGAGATTTCGCCGTGCCAAAGGCGTGAAATGAAGGGGTAATCCCTCTCCCAGTCGTCGGGGTGAGAGAGGCCAGGCAGCCCAACGGCGATGATTTCGCTCTCCGAATAACCGAGCATCTCGCAGAAACGCCTGTTGGCGTGCTGGATACGGCCATCTGTGCCGACCAACAGAACGCCGATCGGCCCTTCCTCAAAGACCTTGCGGAAGCGTTCTTCACTTTCCCGTAGTGCCGCCCCCGCCCGTTTCTGGTCGTCAATGTCGGTGGCGCCGCCGAACCAGCCGGTGACCCTGCCGTCCTTGTCCTTCATGGGCATGGACCGTGCCAAATGCCAGCGGTAGGCGCCATCCGACGCTCGCCGCACCCGGTACTCGGCTTCGTAGGGCCCCCCGGTCGCCCGAGTCTCGCTGATTCGCTGCCTGACCCGTGCCACGTCGTCAGGGTGCACGGCCTTCAGCCAGCCAAACCCGCGGGCCTCTGCGGGAGTCTGGCCCGTGTATTCGTACCAACGCCGGTTCCATTCGACGGTCTCGCGGTTGGCATCGGCCCATCCCATCAATTGCGGCACGGCTTCTACCAGGGTGTGGTATCGCCCCTCGCTTTCCCGCAGCGACTTCTCCGTCTGCTCCAGCACGCCGACTCGTTGCCGCAAGGCCGCCAGGTCGGCAAGCAGTTGTTTCTTGGTCTTGTCTTGATCGTCCATTTCACGCTCCTATCAGGAACGGGGACTGGGTTCCATGCCGTCGCCGACACGAAACCCATCTGAGAAGGTGGGCCTCCATGCCCAGAACGTGTTACACAGCCGAGTATAATACCGTGCCAACGCCAACACAAGAAACCCGACAGGAGTTGAACGTGAGCCTCAAGGGAAAGATCGCCATTGTGACCGAGGCGAGCCGTGGCATTGGGCGGGCCATCGAACCTCGCTTCGCAAAGGACGGGGAATTGGGGGCAATAGGCATCACGGTGAACGCAATCGCCCCTGGCCTGCCCCCTATATCTCCCCTGGCTCGCACCGGAACTGATCCCAGAGGCGTTGGCAGCGGCTCTCGTAAATCATCTCGTAGAGTTCCTCCCGATCGGGGTAAAGTTCGAGGCATGTACTGGGTGGCCCGTCAACGGTTGACCACGCTCATATCCGCGTAGCGCTGCCCGGCGGCCGCACCTCGGGGCATCGCCTCGTCGAGCCGCCGCAGGTCCTCCGGGTCGAGTTCGATCTCGACGGCCACCGCGTTCTCTTCCAGGTAGCGCCGCCGCTTGGTCCCAGGGATCGGCACAATGTCGTCACCCTGGGCCAGGAGCCACGCCAGGGCAAGCTGGCTCGGCGTGACCTTCCGCCGGGCGGCCATTTCCTGCACCCGCTCCACCAGCATGAGGTTCCTCCGAAAATTCGCGCCCTGAAAACGCGGCGACATGCGCCGCCAGTCACCCTCGGGAATGTCCTCTGGCCGCTGGAATCGGCCCGCAAGGAAGCCTCGGCCTAGTGGGCTGTAGGCCACGAAGCCAATGCCCAGTTCGCGTACCGTGGCGAGGATTTCCTCTTCCGGCTCACGACTCCAAAGAGAGTATTCGGTCTGAAGCGCCGTGATGGGGTAGATGGCATTGGCGCGGCGAATCGTCGCGGGCGCGGCCTCCGACAACCCCAGATAGCGGACCTTCCCCTGCTGGATCAGTTCCGCCATCGCTCCCACCGTGTCCTCGATGGGCACGTTCGAATCGACGCGGTGCTGGTAGTACAAGTCGATGTGGTCAAGCCCAAGACGCTGGAGGGAGCCATCGCAGCACTGCCGCACGTATTCGGGCCGCCCATTGACGCCCGAGAATCGGCCATCCGGCGTCCGCACGTTGCCGAACTTCGTGGCCAGCACGACCTGGCTGCGCCGGTCCCGGATCGCCTTGCCCACGAGGACCTCGTTCTTGCCCTGGCCGTACACGTCGGCCGTGTCCAGGAAATTGATCCCCAGTTCCAACGCGCGGTGGATCGTGGCGACGGACTCGGCCTCATCACCGGGGCCGTAGAACTCGCTCATGCCCATGCAGCCCAGGCCCATGGCCGAAACGGTCAGCCCCTGGCTGCCAAGATGCCGCTGTCTCATAGTACCCTCCTGATCCTTGGTCTTTTGCCTGACGAGAACGCCGCCAAGGTATTGTATGTTATCCGCCGTTCAGACCGCTGGCAACGCGCCTACCGGCCAGCTTACACGCCGTCGCGGCAGCACCTCGCCCCACAGGCTGTTGCGGAGGTCGTACCGCGACACCCATGACCGAAAAAGTGAAATTAAGGCTGTGGAGGATTTCCGCCCCGGTCATCGTGTCCCGCCTCCCGTTACTTAGCCGGCTTGGTCAGGCGTCCCATGAACAGGATGCTCTCGGCCTTCGTGTCACGAATCAAAAACAGGAAGGGGTGATCGGCGCGGAACACCGGAATGGGCTCTAAGCGGCGCACCGCCATCGCCCGGATCACCACGCCGGTGGCAGCGGCAGCCTCCGTGCCCTCCTCGTTGACATCCACGTACGCCTTGTGGAGCACGGCCGAGAGGTGCAGATTCTCCACGCTGCTGATGCCCGTGAAGTCGGCCTCCCGAGAGAATGCGCGCTTCAGCCCCATCGCCTCCAATGTTGGCTTCAGTCCGAAGGAAGATTCCATCTTGAATCTGGGCAAGAAGGTGTCAACCTTTCGGGGGCGTAGCTTCGATAGCAGCGATGCCAGCTTTTCGACCGTAACCAATTTTTCCAGCTCCGGCAGGCCGTCCGCTTTCTTCGGCAACAGCACGACCATCGACAGTTCACGGCCCGCATACGTAAGTTCCAGCACCTGGAATGTCTCCTCCTCCGCGTAGCCCAGAGTCGCCTGCTGGTGCATCAGCGGCACCTTCACCTTCTCCTGAGCCGAGACTGTGAAGTCCTCCTCCCGCGTGTTCTGCTTACGAAACGGCTGCACCCAGTCCCCCTTGAAATAGACGGCATTGGTCAGCACCAGCCGGGTCATGGCATCGAGCGCTCTCGACGGGATAAGGTTTTGAATCTTGCCGTTGGTCTGCTCCTCCACCCACTGGTTGATCTCCCGGCTGGCAGCCTCCGCCTGGGCAAAGTCCACAAGCAGCATTTCGGCCCCGTACTGCTGGCGCAGTCAGGGTGAGAAACTCCGAGCGGATCGGAAAGCCCTTCTGGCCCCATAGCCGATTGGCCACGCGGAGCTGGTAGGCCCGCTTCTCGCCCACCGCATTCCACTGCGTCAGGAGTTGATGATAATGGGCGTGGGCCTGCGACTGGTTCTTGTCGAGGTGTAGTACCTTGGCCATCTCGGCCTGGGTTGGGCCACGCGCACCGGCGTCCGTCATGGTCAATGCCAGCGCGATGCTGGTGGGCGAGAAGAAGAGGTTCTTGCCCGTCTGTTCCCGGTCTAACTGGACGTACAAGTCCACGGCGAACTGGTTGTCGCCTTGGACGATGGTGGCGCTGTCAGACGGCTTCATCTTCTCGGCGAACGTCTCGCGGCTCATGGTGACCCCCACAGAAAAAAGCAGCAGGCCCAAAACTAGTCGCATGGAGTTCCTCCCGCTGAAACGGAACATGGTCGTGGACAAGAGACTTCCCTGCACCCATGATTCTATCGCTGGCCGGGCGATTGGTCGAGCACCTTCGTTGTTAAGCTAAGCAATCTCCGTTTACAGCTTCTTGCAGGCCCGCTGGCGGCATCTCTGGCGGGAAGGCAATTTTGGTGGCCGGATGCCTGAAAGCCTCTCAGATAGAGCCGCCAAAATAGGCATAAGTTGCCCAGAGTGGCCCCACCTCATCATCGCTGAACCCACGGTGAATGCCCGAGCCGATCACCTGATTGCAGACCCACATCCGGGCACCGAGACGGCTTCGCACACTGAAGAACACAGTCTCGTAGCACTTGACGACATCGGGCGGTAAGTCACACTGGGCACCGATCGCTTCATCCGTCTGGCCAGCCAGCAGTTGGGCCTCGACCTCCCATCGCCGCGGACCGTCCTGCTCAACAATCGCATGGGCGGCGGCCAGCCACGGCCAGCGATGCCTTACGGCGGCCTGCTCCGGCTCGTCGTGGGCGGCCGCCGCGGCCGCCAGGTAGGCGGCGCAGTCCACAATCGCTGGATCATTCGCTGGCCGAGCGCACCGTACACGTTCACTGCCGAGTGGGTTACGCGGAAGGACCACAAGTGTCCGATCCGCGCTGGGAACACGTGTCGCCAGATCGTCTCATTTGATGGTCACTTAATGGGTTGTCCCACGCACCACGAGCACCTATTTCTTGTACCCGGAGCTATGAACGGAATCTCCAAAGCCGCCGCCCATGCCGCCCATGCCGCCGAAGCCCGCGGAAAAGGACGTGACCTTTTCTGAATCCCGCTTGGTAACGACCAGGCCGCCTTGGCCCTTGCTGTTCTTTTCCACATTGGCCCGCATGGCGGCAAGCAGGAAGTCTCGTGCGTCCGCCGGCGTGCAGACCTTTTTCGCCTCCGGTTTTTCGGCCACGGCGAAGGCGTCTAGGGCGTGGCTCTTGAGCAACTTGGGCCACAGCTTCTCGAAAAGCGGCGTCGATTGGAACACGTCCACCGCCTCAGCCTTGCCGTTGATGGCCACGATGGCCCCCACCACCTGCTTGTGCTCGGCCACGGGCCGCTGCAGCTTATCGACATAGGCCTGGAGCTTTTTGAGCACCTTGGGGTCGGTGTAGTTGGCCGTGAAGGCGTCGCTGGCGGTCTGGATGCCGGAGGCGGCGTTTGCCTGACCGACGTTGTCCCAGACCGCCCCTTGACCCTGACCAGACTGCACAGCCACCCGCGCGTCCTTGCTCAGGTTCCCGGCGTGGGCCACGAACTTGCCCTTCTTGGCTTCCTGGGCCAATTCTTTGCGGGCCTTGGCGTCCATCGGTTTATCGGACGGACTGGCCAGCTTGTCTACGGCCGCTTCCGTCTCCGCATCATCGCGTGCAGCCCAGCGGCCGCTCTCGACGCAATAGACCTCAATCTTCACCGCCTTCTTGCCGGGCGGAATGATCGACTCCTGACCGATCGCCCGGTCCTGCTGGCCGCCGAAGATGATCTCGCCGGGCATGAGATAGAGCGGCTTGGTGGAGCGGTTGATGATCATCAAGTAATTGACGTCCGCAGACTCCAGCCCCTCCGAATCGGCGGGAGCTTGGTTGTTGGCCTGAGGGCCTGCATGTTGTTGGACCTGCGGCTGCGCGGGCGCCGGTCGGGCATGAGCCTCGGCGGGGGTGCGAGAAGCCGGCGGTTGCGGCGCGGGCGTGGGTGGGGAATTGGGCGGCAGTGTCGGCCGTTCGTCCTGCGACGACGGCTTCGTCACCGGGCCCGACTCCTGCTCTCCCTTCGGCCTTGCTTGCGCCGGCCGCTCCGCCGAGGGCGGTGCCGGGACAGGTTGCACAGCGGCCGCACCCGGCTCCGCGCCGACCTCATAGACCTCAACCAGCTTGGCCTTCAGGCCGTCGTCCAGCGTCAAGTAGCGGTCCTCGTTCTTAAGCGTTTTGGTCGCCACAGGGAAGACAGTCAGGTTCTGGTAGCGGACTGGATCGCCAATGACGAACTCACCGAGTCCGTCCGTCTTGGCCTGGGCTGCGGCTGGTTTTGCCGGTGGCTGCTGTGGGGCCGGCGGATCCTTAGCCACGGCCGATAGGCCGGCAACAGCTGCCAACGTGCAGGCCGCTAGCGCGAGCGCAACGAGACGTTGCATGGGACACCTCCTCTCAAAGATGGTTGTTGGAACTCCGCAGGCCAGGCTTCGCCTAACCTACAAGAGTTCATATTGCAGGGGAGCCGAGTTCCGGATCGGCTCCCTTCACTGCCAGGGCCATCAATCGCGGCCGGTCAAGCCGCGGAACTGCGCAACCTAGACCTCAACGCTACTAAGCCGCCGCGCCGTGAGTTCAGCCCGAGAAGAGCCCACTAACATTCTCATTCTAGCACAGTCATATCGTGCCGCAATAACCCATTTGAGGGCGTTCCGACAGATCGGCCCCCAAAGGTTGGCCCCTACGAAATCTTGTCCTATTTTTTTCGCTTAAGTGGTGGAGAAATGGAGGTCCTGGTGATGGTTAACAGGCCGAGTTCCAGCAGGCGTTGCCGACGACCGCGGACACCAGAAACAAAACTGCCGACGCTATTCTCATCGAACGTCTCCGTTGAAGGAAAAAGTCCTGCGAGGACCACCTCCGGCGCCAGCCGTAGCCCAGCAGCCCGATCGCGCCAACGCCCAGCAGGGCGGGGGTGGAGGGTTCGGGGATGGGGGTGAGCAGGAAGGCATGAGTATATCCGTTGGGGTTGGTCCCGTAGCCCACGATCCACCCATTATCGTTGATGGCCATTGCGTCCGTGAGCGTCCATTTCGACGACGAGATCATGCTGTTTAGGTCCTGCATGGTCCCATTGCCGTACACAAAGGCGCGGGAGTAATTCCCGGCAATGTCGGCAAAGCCCACCACTTGTCCGACATCGTTGATGCCGTAAGCGGTGCTGTCATCGCCGCCGAGGGTCCCCAGGTCTTTCATAATTCCGTTGGTGTAGAGAAAGGCGTGGTAGGCGGTCCCGCCGCTGATATCGGATTCGCCCACCACTTGCCCGCCGGCGTTGATCGCCTCGGCGCCGCTGTTATTGCCGCCGAGGGTGCCGAGGTCCTTCATGACCCCGCCGGTGTAGAGGAAGGCGTTCTCGGCGGCATCGCCGGTGGTGGAGGCGAAACCCACCACTTGCCCGTTGTCGTTGATGCCGTCGGCCCAACTATAGGAGCCGCCGAAGGTCCCAAGGTTCTTCATGGTTCCGCCGCTATAGAGGAAAGCGTTCGAGTAACCGCCGCTGGCGCTGGCCCCGCCCACCACTTGTCCGTTGTTATTGATGGCGTATGCGGAGCCGCTATAACCGCCCATCGCCCCGATGTCCGTCATGGTCCCGCTGCTGTAGAGAAACGGGTGCGAAAGGCCGCCGCTGGTGAAGGACGAGCCCACGACCTGCCCCCTTGCGTTGATGGCGTAGGCGGTACTGCCGGAGTTGTATGGTGCGCCGAGGGTCCCAAGATTCGTCATAGTCCCGTTGCTGTAGAGGAAGGCGTTGGGAACGTTCGCGAGGGTATAGGCTCCGCCCACCACCTGCCCGCTGTCATTGATGCCATAGGCATTGCTGAGATTCACCCCGAGCGTGCCCAGGTCGGTCACGGTGTATTCGACCGTATTGCCCCAGGCGCTGCCCGCAACCAGGGACGCTAGAAGCGCAACTGCCGACGCTATTTTCATTGAACGTCTCCGTTGAAAAAAAGTCCTACGAGGCCCGCCTCCGCCGCCACGCCCAGCCCAGCAGCCCGATCGCGCCGATACCCAGCAGGGCGAAGGTGGAGGGTTCGGGCACAACCACGAGGTCGATGTAGCCCCCTACGGTCGTCAGCGAGTACGTTTCACCGACCGGGGCTGTGGGAAGATCGAAATTGCTGAGCACCGGCGTGCCGAAACTGCCGCCGATCAGCGGGTATTCGCCAGGTGTCGTCGGGGGATTTGCGCCGAACGTGATGGGCGTGCCCTGGCCAACGGTGAGCCCATTGGTGATCGTCAGCAGGTCGCCGCTTCCACCGGGCGTGGTCAGGTCGAAGTTGAGCGTGAGGTTCGAGGAGGTGAGCAGGCTGCCGATGGTCAGAGGGCCAATCGAGCCGACGCCGCCGGGGGCGATTACGGAGGCGATGGAACCGGCCTGGACGACGCCCGAGATCGAACCGCCGCTCGGGCCACTGGCCAGCGTCCCGCCGTTGAGGGTCACGTTGCCGCTTCCGGTGGCGGAGCCGTTAGACCCATTGGCCGCCTCCAGGATGCCGGCGTCAACCGTCGTGCCACCACTGTAGATGTTGGAGCCGGCCAGGATCAGCGCCCCGGCATCTGTTTTCGTGAGGCCGCCGGGCCCGGAAAGCGAGCCAGAGAACGTCAGGGTATGTCCGGCAGTGTCCACGGCGGCATTGCCGCCACTGCCGGTCAATGTCATGGGCACGGTCGTTGAGAACGATGCGCCGGCCTGGAGCGTGCCGCCGCCGAAGTTGAAGGCCGCCGTACCGGAGCCCGCGACGAGTCCCGTGAGATTCAGTAGGCCGCCGTTGAGGTTGTACGCGCCCGACGATCCGGCGGAGTAGGCCAGTGAGAGGGTAGGCAGCGTACAAGTGCCGCCGGTTTGCGTAAATATTCCGGCAGCGTTATCGCCGATGACGGCGGTACCTGTAACGGAGAGACTGCCCACTCCCCCTAGATCATACGTTCCCAGGCACGTGTCTAACGTGGTGGCAACCCAACCGAGGTAGAGCCCGCCATTGGTGATCGAGTTGGTGCCACCGGTCTGTGTGAAGACAGGCGTGCCGTTATCCGAGCCGATATACTCAGCGGCCGCCACCATCAACCCCGAGTTGAGATTACACACCGCGCTATTGCCGCCGCCCCCCAAGCTGAGCTCACCATAATTTCCGAGTGAGGCGGTTCCGCCGCTCTGTGTGAACGTGCCGGAGTAGTCAGATATCCCACCGAACGAAGTGTTCAACAGGCCACCACGAAGGTCATATGTCCCGAGGGAGCTGATCGATGGCGACCCGTTACAAATCCCGCCGGTTTGGATAAAGTCCCCCACGCCGTCGTTGCCCACCGCGATCCCTTCCAGCCCGGCGTTGAGGACGCCGCCCTGCAGATTGTAAGTGCCGCTAGACCCGTAGCCAACAATGACTTCTTCCGAATTTGTGTTGGTTCCTCCGGACTGGGTAAAGTACCCCGTCTCGACACGCATTACATACGTGGCGAGGCTGCCGCCCGTCATTAGAATGTTCCCGCTTCCTCCAAGCGAGAGGATGTAGCACATTTCCCCCGTCTTTGTGATCGTTACTGTCCCGCCGTTGTTGATATCGGCGGTGCTGCTAGCGGTTGGAACGCCGCCGCTCCAGTCCGTCGCGACCGACCAATCACCTGTCCCGGCCAGAGTCCAGGTGTCGTCGGCCCGAGCCGGCGGACAAGACAAGAGCAAGAGCGCCGCCGCGGCAAAGCCAAAGAACCGAACTCTCACCGAACACCTCCCCTGAAGAAAAGCCTCGCGGCACTCGCTCAAGGCCGGGGAAGGGTGACGCAGCGTCAAGAGACACAAGGCAGCGAACGCCTTCCCGGCCAGTGGGCGAGAACCGAACGCTGCCTCGTGATAATTGAGTGGTCTGCGTGGCGAACAAGCCCGGAGCACGCCTCCCCGGAGTGGTCCGCCATCGCGGGATTCGCACCCCTCAGTTTATCGGGTTACAAAAACGGCGTCAAGCATTTGGCAGGGACGCGGCGAAAACAGGCCTGCCTGGCAATCTCGGCAAATTCGCCCGGCGCGATATAATGAACCTACGTATATGACTTAGCGTCAGGCGGTTTTCTGGTCCGCCTGTCCGCCGCCCTGGATTGCCGGGGCCGCACTCCGTAGCTCGGAGCCACCAGCACAAGTCCCTGTGCTTGAGGTGCGCTCCGATGCAAATCGAAATACGGAAAGTCTCCGACATCAAGCCCTACCCGGGCAATCCCCGCCAGAACAACGCCGCGGTCGATGCCGTGGCTGAGTCGATCCGCCAGTTCGGCTTTCGCCAGCCCATCGTCGTCGATGCCGAGGGGGTGATCATCTGCGGCCACATCGCCGCCTATGGCCGCAAGAGGCGGAAGTGGCTGTCCCAGTTTCTCGACCTGAAAAGCGGCATCCCCTCGCACGATCGGTTCAATGCGATTCTGGGCGCGATCAAGCCCGCCGAGTTCGAGGTGTGCCTGCTCAGTTGGATCACCGCGCTGCACGAGATCACCGACGGCCAAGTCGTGGCTGTCGATGGCAAGACCCTTCGCCGCAGCTTCGACGCCGCCACGAGCAAGTCGGCCATTCCCATGGTCGGCGCCTGGGCGACCGCCAACCAGATCAGCCTCGGGCAAGTGGTCGTCGAGAAGAAGAGCAACGAAATCACGGCGAACCATGGTCATTGACAGAAATTTCCAAAGCTGTTACATTGGAGGAGGTGCGGCTCCGCCGTAACCGGAATGGTATTGTGGCGGCGCTGCGTGGGGGATTCGGGGGCCTAGCCTGCTTTTGGGGGGCGGTTCTCTCTGGGGATACCCCCTGGGCGGAGCCAATGTCTCCCGCGCCAAGCGGCGCGGCTGTTCTGGTCACGTGCGGACCGCGATCAAGTCACCGTCTGCCTTGTCGCTTGGAGGAGAACTCGTGTCCATGAACTGTCACCTGCTCGAAGGACCATCGGGCATGAAACGCTTACCACTGGCCAAGATTTTCCTGTTGGCCTGCCTTGGGGCGCCCGCCGTCGGGCTGCTCGCCGCGGCCGCCGCCCGGGGTGATACGTTCACCTGGCAGAACGTCAATGGGCAGTGCTTCGTGACGCCTGCCAAGAACCAAGGGGGCGGGGGATACTGCTGGGCATTTAGCATGGTCGGCGCCCTGGAGGCAAAGTACCTACTGACGCGGAACGACCCCAATTTCGACATTGATCTTTCCGAGCAGAATCTCATTTGTGATTCCAATCAGGCGGTGCCCCCGGTGACACTCTCCTACGAAACGGGTTTATGCACCGAGGCCGAACTGCCCTACACCTCGGAAAACACCTCGCCTCTTTATCCCTTGCAGGCCGGCTGGCAGCAGCGGGTGGTCGTGAGCAACCAGGAACTCACCACCATTACGAACGATATTGCCGCCATCCAGAACGACATAAAGACCTATGGCCCGATGTGCATGGACGTTTGTGCCGGCGACCTGAACAGCCCCACCCTTGGCACCGGCGGATGCAACCACGCCGTGCTGGCGGTGGGCTGGGTGGACGACCCGAGCTGGGCCGGCGGCGGGTACTGGATTTGCAAAAACAGTTGGGGAACCACTCCCAACAACGGCTATTACGACGAGGCCTACGCCAACCAGATGCGATTCCCCGGGAGCACCCAGGCCTTGGAGGGCCCGGCCTGGTTCACCGGCACCATGTACTTCAGCGGCACCGACTACACCAACCCGGCCAATTTGCAGACCGGGATCAACGCCACGGCCACCTGGGTCGGCGGGCTCAACAAGAACGTCTGGGACACCAGCACGGCGAACTGGCGGAACAACGGCACCGGCGCGGCCTTCACCTGGGTGAACCAGGAAGTCGGGGCCACGTTCGACGACACCGCCGCCCAGCGCACCATCCGCATCAGCGGCACGGCCATCGCCCATAGCCTGACCTTCACCTCGACCGGCTACTCGATCAGCGGCGGCGCCCTGACGGTGACCGCCGGCGGCATCACGGCCAACCAGAGCGTCACGATCAACTCCCCGGTCTTTGTCGGCGCCCCGCAGACGTGGACGGTGGCCGCTGGCCAGAACTTGACCCTGTGGTCCGTGCACACCGTGATCAGCGACTTGACCCTCAACGCCGCCGGCACGGTGTCGATCAGCGGGAGCGTGGACGGCGGCGGGGTGGCCAACCTCGAAGGCGCCGCGGCCGGCAGGATCATTCAGAGCGGCCCGGGTCTGCTGGCTTTCAATCCCACGGCCTGCTGCGCAGACACCGTCGTCTGGCAGGGCGGCACCCTGTCGCTGGGGATGACGGGGAGCAACTTCAGCGGCGGACTGGACCTGGCCGGCCCACTGCTGCTGCAAGCCAATGCCAGCAGCACGGTTTCCGGCGGCGTGCTGGCCGGCGGCCCCTTCGGCGTCGGCACCTTGACGCTCACCGCCGGCACGCTTGAGGACGACGGCGGCCGCCGGACGCTGGCCACCGCGGTGAACTTCAACGGCAACGTCACGCTGGCCAGCGCCGGCTCGACCGGCGTGACGTTTGCCCCGCTGGGGCTGGCCACGCCCAACGTGGTGACGATGAGCCTCTCGCCCACGATCAACGTGACGGCGCCGACGACGATCGCCGATCAGATCACCGGCAGCGCCGGTTTCGTCATGTGCGGGTCGAGCGTGCTCACGTTGACGGCCACGGCAAACACCAGCCTGAGCGGCCCGATCACGGTCCAACTGGGCACCCTGGCGGGCGCCACGACGCTGGCCGGCTCGGTCACGGTGGAAGCGGGGGCGCATCGCGCCGGGGAACAACACGTCGGGCAATTTCGGCGGCGTCGGCACCTTCGCCGCCGCCGGGCTGACGTTGGCTGCCGGCGCCACGGCCGACTTCGACCTGGGCAGCAGCAGCGACCTGCTGGCCGTCAGCGGTCCGCTGGAACTCGATAGCGCCATACTCAACGTGCAGAACTCCGGCGGGCTGACCGCAGGCACCTACGAGCTGATCAGTTACAGCAGCCTCACCAACACGTTCAACCCCGCCTCGCTGGTGATCGGCAGCCTGCCGGAGGGATTTTGCGGCGTGGTCGTCAACAACGCCGCCGCCAGCCAGATCGACCTGAACGTCTACGTGCCGAAGCGCTGGACCGGCAGCAACGGCTCGGCCTGGGACACCACCACGGCGAACTGGACCCTCAGCGGCGGCACGGCGACCTACGCCAACGGCGACCCGGTCCTCTTCGACGACACGGCCGCCGCCGGCAGCGTGAGCGTCGTCGGCACCGTGACCCCGCTCACCATGATGGTCAACAACAACTCGCTGTCGTACACCTTCTCCGGCAGCGGCTGCATCGCCGGCGCGACGCTGCTGACCAAGTTGGGCAGCGGCACGCTGGCCATGAACACGGCCAGCAACACCTACGCGGGCGGCACAATTCTCAACGGCGGCGTGCTGCAGCTCGGCGCCAGCAGCGCGATCTCCGGCGGCACGCTCAGGGCCGGCCCCCTGGGCACCGGCACGGTCTACCTCGCCAGCGGAACCTTGCAGGACGACGGCGGCGGCCGCACGCTGGCCAACGCCGTGGACATCACCGGCAGCGTCACGCTGGCCAGCGCGGACTCAAACGGCCTGACCTTCGGCCCCCAGGGGCTCTCGACGCCCAATACCGTCACCCTGAGCGGCTCGCCCACGATTACCGTCACCGCGCCGACGACCATCGCGGACCAGATCACCGGCGGCGCGCTGACGCTGGTCATGGCAGGCTCCGGCACGGTGACGCTCACGGCGTCGGCCAATACGTACACCGGCCCCACCTCGCTCAGCGGCGGCTCGCTGGTGGGCACGGTGGCCGATCTCCCCACGGAAATTAGCCTGGCGAACAACGCCAATGTGACCTTCAACCAGAACACCGCCCGCACGCTGAGCAACTACATCGGCGGCGTCGGCTCGCTGACCAAGACCGGCACCGCCGTGTTGACGATGGGGGCCGCCACTGCCTACCTGGGCCCGACGGCGATCAACGCCGGCACATTGCGGCTGACGCCGGCCGTGCCCAATCCGGGCCTGTTGATCCACTGCCCCATGGATGGCCCGCTGGGGCCGATTGCCACCGGCGGCACGATCGCGGACGTCAGCGGCAATAATTATTACGGGACCCTCTCGTCTGCGGGGACCTACGTTTTCGGCAAGTTCGGCCAAGGACTCACGCTCAACGGTGGTTACATCTGCACCGTGGCCAGCACCGCCGTCAGCACTCTCCGATCGTGGACAGACTCGGTTTGGATCAACGTCGGCAGCACCGCCGACCTCGGCAGCGACGTGCTCGTATCCGCCCGGGACCAAGACCCTACTGCCGCTTTCGTGGAGAGATACACCGGCTCCGCGGTGCAGGTGTGGGACGTTGCAGTTCCCAGCAGCGGATGGGTCAACCCAGTTGAGCCCGTGGGAAGTTATAGCCTCTCGCTGGGCACCAATGCGTGGCACATGGTCACCGTAACGGTATCGCCCAGCGGGGCCTCTAACGGGGCGTGGCAGATTTACGTGGACGGCAGCTTGGACGCCTCGGGCACGTTCAGCGGGACTCCCCAAATGGTCCAAAACGGGACTACAAACGGGATGTATATTGGCGGCCGTCCCGGCTATGCCGGTATGTCGGGGGTCAGCTTCGACGACTTCTACCTCTTCAACACCGTGCTCTCGGCGAATCAGGTGCAGAGATTGTACCAGAACCAGGTGCTCTACTTCGGCAGCGTGCTGCCGACGACCACACCGGTGCAGCTTGCCAGCGGCGGCACCTTGGACCTCAACGGCGTCTCGCAGACCATCGGCTCGCTGGCCAACGGGACCAGCGGGGGGGGCATCGTCACCAACAGCACCGCCGGCACGGCCACCCTCACCTTGGCGCCGACCGGCTCGACGACCTTCAGCGGCCGCATCCAGAACGGCACGGGGCAGGTGGCGCTGATACTGAACGGCCCCGGAATCCAAATCCTCGCCGCCAGCAACACCTACACCGGCGGCACGCAGATCGACGAGGGCACCCTGGTGGCGAGCAACTCCAACGGCTCGGCCACCGGCAGCGGGGCCGTCACCTTAAGCGGCGGCACCCTGGCCAGCGGCGCCAGCGGCTCGATTTCCGGCACCGTCACCGTTGCCTCCGCCGCCTCCGAAATCGCCCCCGGCGGCATCGGCTCGATCGGCAACTTGACCATCGGCAGCTTGATTACCGGTTCTAACTTGACGACGCTCAACTTCGACTTGACTACGCCCGGCGGCAGCGGCGATCTGTTGACGATCGCCAATGGGCTGACCCTTGCGCCGGGCACGGCCATTACCTTCGGCGTCGACCCGACGAGCGACGGCGACTACCGGCTGATCGGCGGCAGCTTCGGCTCGCCCACGCTCAGCTATTTCGATCTTCCCACGGCACCGCCGGGCCTGACGTACTCGCTGTCGACCACCGCGGACTCGGGCCACATCGACCTTGTGGTGTCGGGGGTGTTGTCGGGGGCCGACGTGCCCGCCGCGCCCGGCGTGCCCGAGCCGTCCACCGTCGCCCTCCTGGGTGTCGCCGCCATCGGGCTGTTTGGTTACGCTTGGCGACGCCGGCAAACATAGGGCCTCGCCTAAGACATTTTCATCTATCAAAGAATCCCACCCGCGACGCAGTCGAAAGAGGCACCATGAGCAGCCAGAGGAAATTTCGGGTCGGGGTCGCTGTCATTACCTTGGGATTGGGACTGCTCTTGGCGGCGCCGGCGGCGCCGGCCGCAGTTTTATACTGGGACACGAGTAATTCATCAGGTATCCAGTCCGGCAACGGCACCTGGTCGACTTCGCAGACCGAATGGTCGACCAGCAGCAGCGGTACCACGCGGCAAAGCTGGACCAATGGCGACGACGCCGACTTCTATACCAGTGGCGCTTCCACCGTCACCATCAGCAGCTCGGTGTCGGTCGGCAACATCACCTTTGCCGGCAGCGGTTACACCATCAGCGGTGGCACGCTTCAGCTCACCGGCGGCACCATCACCACCAGCTATAGCGCCACCATCGGTTCGAGCATCAGCGGCACGACCGCGATAACCAAGTCCGGCGCCGCCGACCTGATCCTGACCGGCAGCGACACCTACAGCGGCGCGACCCGCATCAGCGCCGGCACGTTGCAGATCGGCAGCGGCGGCACGACGGGCTCGATCGGCAGCACCACCAGCGTCAGTAACAGCGGAGTGCTGGAGTTCGATCTGTCGGGCACGACGACCTTCTCGCCCGTCATCAGCGGCGCCGGCAGCCTGGTTCAAGCAGCCGGCACGCTGATCCTCACCGGCAGCGATACTTACGCCGGAGTGACCAGCATCACCGCCGGCACCCTGCAGATCGGGAGCGGCGGCACGACGGGATCGATCGGCGGCACCACGAGCGTCAGCGACAGCGGCATCCTGGCCTTCGATCGTTCGGACGGCATTTCCTTTGCGCCGGTCATCAGCGGCAGCGGCGGCCTGATTCAACTGGGTTCAGGCACGCTGACTCTCGCCGCGGCCACCAATACGTACACCGGTCCCACCCTGGTCAACGGCGGCTCGCTGGTGGGCACGGTGGCCAATATCCCCACGGCGGTCATCTTGGCCAACAACGCCAACGTGACCTTCAACCAGGCGGTCGGCGGCACGCTGAACCAGCCGGTCAGCGGCACCGGCTCGCTGACCAAGCAAGGCGCCGGCATCCTGACGGTTGGTACGGCCCTCAGCTACCAAGGGACCACCACGGTGGCGAACGGCACGTTGCAGCTCGGCGCGACCGCGAACCTTCCGACCGTGCTCCATCTTGCTATGAAGGGCACGGGCTCGATCAACAATGGGGCCACGATCCCGGATTCCAGCGGCAACGGCCTCAACGGGACCATGAATGGCAGCGGGGCCAGCTATGTCTCCGGACCCTTCGGCAACGGAATTAGCGCCAACGGCGGGTATATCTCCACTGTACCAAGCACCGTTACCAGTACCCTCCAGGCGTGGACGGACTCGGTTTGGATCAACGCCAGCAGCACCGCGAACTTCGAAACCGGCGTCCTCGTGTCCGCCCGCAATACCGATTCGACTTTCGCCTTCGTGGAGTGCTACGACGGCTCGGAGGTATTCATTCGCGATTTGACGAACCCTGGCGGCGCCTGGCTCCAGCCAACGGAAGACGGCACCAATAGCGCTGCGTGGCGTTACCCGGTCACGTTGAGCCAGAATACCTGGCACATGGTCACGATGGCGGTTTCCAGCGGGGGTTGGCAGATTTACGTGGACGGAACCCTGGGGGCGTCGGGGACGGTAGGCACGACTCCGCAAATGGTCGAAAACGGCGTGACGACGGGCATGTATATCGGCAACCGGCCCGGCTCTACCTCTATGACCGGGGTCAGCTTCGCCGACTTCCAGCTTTACAACAGCGTGCTCACCGCCGCCCAGATCCAGCAGATCTATAACACGGAGGCGATTCCTGTCGGCGGCCCCCTGCCGGCCACCACGCCCATGGTGCTCAACGCCGGCGCGACCTTCGACTTGGCCGGCATCAGTCAGACCATCGCCTCGCTGTCTGACGGCAGCGGCGGCGGCACGGTGACCAACAGCAGCGCGGCGTCGGTGACGCTCACCTTGACACCCGCCGCCGGGACGAACCGCTTCAGCGGCGTCATCCAGAATGGCACCGCCGGCGGCCAGACCTCGCTGACCATCAACGGCGCCGGCATCGTGCAACTCGACGGCAACAACACCTTCACCGGTCCGACCAACGTCCTGAACGGCACCCTTTCCGGCGCCGGCACCCTGGCCAGTGCGGTCACGGTCGCCGCCGGCGCGACGCTCGCCCCGGGCGATAACACCCCGGGCAGCCAGTCGGGCGGCTTCGGCACCCTGACGCTCGGCGGGCTGGCGCTCAACAGCAATTCGCAACTCGTCTTCGACATCACCAGCGGCAGTAGCGACGAGGTGGTGGTCAGCGGCGCCGTGTCCTTGGGCAGCGGACTGACGCTCGACGTCGTCGACCCCGCGGGCACCCACGGCCACTACCCCCTCATCTTGGCCTCCGGCGCCATTACGGGATTGACTCCGATCACGTTTACAATCAGCGGCGCCGGCACCAACATCGCCAGCATCGCCAGTATCACTACCGGGGGCAGCAACGAGCTGGTCCTCAACGTAGTGGGCATTGACGCATGGACGGGCGGCGACTCCACGGCTTGGAACACCACGACGGCGAACTGGGCGGGCTCAACGACGTATACCGACGGCGACGGCGTCTGCTTCGACGACAGCGCCGGCAGCGGCGTCGCCGTTGTTCCCGGCAGCGTGACCATCGCCGGGACAGTCCAGCCGTCGGCGATCACGGTCAGCAACACCGGTCTGGCCTACACCTTCTCCGGCGCCGGCAGCATCGCCGGCAGCACGTCGTTGACCAAGTCGGGCGCCGGCTCGTTGGCGGTGAACATGGCCAACAACACCTTCAGCGGCGACACCAACCTGATCGCGGGCGTCTTGCAAGTCGACGCCAGCAGCACGGTCAGCAGCGGCACGCTCCAGAGCGGTCCGCTGGGCGTCGGGTTGGTGGCCCTTAGCGGCGGCACCTTGCAGGACGACGGCAACGGCCGCACCCTGGCCAACGGCGTCACCATCAGCGGCACGGTTACGCTGGCCGGCCTGACCCTCGGCCCGCAAGGGCTCAGCACTCCCAATACGGTGACCCTCACAGGCGCTCCGACGATCAACGTCACCGCGCCGGCTACCATCGCCGACGAAGTGTACGGCAACCTTGTCATGGCAGGTCCCAGCACGCTGACCCTCACCGCGGCCACCAATAGCCTCAGCGGCACCACCGAGGCCAGCGGCGGTACCTTGGTGGGCACCGTCGCTAACATCGCCACGCCGGTCAACCTGGCCAACAACGCCAACGTGACCTTCAATGAGACGGTCAATGACACGCTCAACCAGCCGGTCAGCGGCAACGGCTCGCTGACGAAGACCGGCACCGGGAGCCTGACGGTCGGCACGGTGCTGTCTTACCAGGGGACGACCACCGTGGCCAACGGCACGTTGGTGTTGCGGGTGGGCACGCCCATGCCGACGGTGGTTCACCTGGCCATGAACGGCAATCTCCTGGACTCCAGCGGCAACAACTTCAACGGGACCATGCCGAGCGGGGGGACCTGGTACAGCGGCAGCCCGGCGCCGCCCTTCGGCGCCGGGGTCAACACCAACGGCGGGTCGATCGTGATCCCCGCCAACCCGGCCTTCGACAACCTCACGGCGTGGACGGACTCGGTGTGGGTCAACATCAGCAGCACCGCCGCCAGCGGCTGCTTGGTGGCGTGCCGCGACTACGACCCCATGCACGGGTTCGTGGAAGAGTACAGCGGCGGCGTGCTTCAGGCCGCCGTGGGCGCGGCCTCTCCCGCCACCGGGTGGCTGTTCACGCAGGGCAACTTCAACGTGAGCGCCCCCACGCTGACCCCCGGCAACTGGCACATGGTCACGTTGGTCGCAGCGCAGGGGGATTTCCAGTTCTACGTGGACGGCCAGCCGCTGGGCACCCCATACAATCCGAACAGCGGTCCGCCCCAGTTGGTCGGGTCGGACGACAACGGCACCCATCCCTACGTCAGCGACCTGAGCATCGGCGCGTACGACGGCGGCGAGGACGCCATTTCGGGGGCCAGCTTCTCCGACTTCCAGCTTTACAGTGGGGTGCTCACGCCCAGCGAGATCCAGCAGCTTTATAATGCCGACGCGGTGACTCTCAATGGTCCGCTGCCGAGTACGCCCCTGGTGCTGGCGGCCGGCGCGACCATGGACCTGGTGGGCCACAATCAGGTGTTCTCCTCGCTGTCCGGCGGCGGCACGCTGACGACCAGCGTCACCGGCATGGCCGGCCCCGTGGTCCTCACCCTGGCCCCCTCCGGCGCCGCGACCTTCAGCGGCGTGATCCAAGACGGCGCCGGGCAGATCACGGTCACCGTCAACGGCCCCGGTACGCAGGTCTTTGCCGGCAGCAACACCTACAGCGGCGCGACGGTCATCAACGGCGGCGTGCTGGCGATTGCCGCGCCCGGCGTCTACAGCGCGGGCTTCACCATCAACAGCGGCGGCACGCTGGAAGTCGCCGGGCCCGGCGCGATCGACAACGTCGGCCTGCTCTCCGGCAGCGGCGTCGTCCTGCTGGCCCCCGGCGGTTCGATGATCGCCAGGAACTGCGCCAGCAACGTCATGGTCGGCGGCGGCACGCTCACCGGCGCCGCCGGCGCCACGCCGGCCGTCGGCGGCGTGCTGGTTGCCTCCGGCGCGGTTTCATTGGCCACCGGCCAGACGATGTCGGTAGGCAACGGCGGGTTGCTCATCGCCCCGGGCGCCGGTGGCACCGTCAACATCACCGGCGGGCTGCTCGTCCAGGGCGCGAGCGTCGGCGCCAACTGGTGGGGCGGCGCGGTCAACGTCGGCGACCCGGCGGCCGGCGGCCCCGGCGGCACCAACAACCCCGCCGTGCTGGCCATCAGCGGTGGCACCCTCCAGGCCGGCAACTGGGCCAACGGCGTGGCCGGCGCCGGCCTCCAAGTCGGCGTCGGCGGCGCCGCCGGCATCGTCAACCAGTCCGGCGGTGTCGTCAACGTCGAAGGTTGGAATGCCTTCGCCGTCGGCGGAGCCATCTTCGGCTCAACTTCGGGAACGGGAACCTACAATCTCTCCGCCGGCACCCTCAACACCGGCTACTACGTCACCGGCTTCACCGAGATCGGCCTCTCCGGGGGCAGCGGCACGGTGAACGTCTCCGGCGGCGTGTGGAACATCTCCGCCGACGCCCCCGGCGGCCAAGGCCCCCCCGGCCAGGGCGGCGCCAGCCTGCTGAACATCGGCAGCGGCAACGCCCCCGACGGCGATGCCGCCGGCACCGGCAGCGTCGTCATCAGCGGCGGCCAGGTCCATGCCTTCGGCGGCATCACCGTCGGCAACGTCTACGGCCAAGGCGGCGCCGGAGTGTTGAGCCTGCAAGGCGGCCTGTTGGACCTGACGGCCGGCACCTACAGCGCCCTGGCCGGGAAGATTTACGTGGGCTCCGGCGGCACGCTGGTCGCCGCCAGCGGCACCCTGCAAAACGTCACGGAAATCCTCGGCAACGCCACGATCAGCGGCACGACCGCCTCCGGCACGCCGCTGGCCCTGACCATGAGCGGCAGCGGACTGCTCGTCCTGGCCGGCACCAACACCTACACGGGTGGGACCATGGTCAGCGCCGGGACGCTCGATTTCGCCACGCCGGCCGCCATGCCCAGCACGGGCACTTTGACCATCGCTGCCGGCGGCGACGTGGCGTTGGGGGCGTTGCTCAGCGCCTCGTCGCCCGCGACCGACGCGACCGACGCAACCGAGACCGTGGCGGAGACCAGCGAAACCAGCGGGAACGTTGTGACGAGCTCGAAGGCCAGCGTGGGCGGCGCCGTGGCCATTGGCGGCGGGGTTTCGCTCGGTGGCACGGACTCGATTGCCGAGGGCGTCCCGCCGGCCGCCGTGCCCGAGCCTTCCGCCTTCCTCCTGCTGGGTGTTGCCGCCATGGGACTGCTTGGCTACGCTTGGCGTCGGCGTTGATAGGGTTGGGACCGGCGCAGCACGGGGCGTACGGTGGGCAGTAGTGCGCAGGCAACCCCCGCCGGAAACCGGTGGCCAGAGGGGGTCGGGGGGTTGGCAGGGCGGGGGCGCGGTGGGAGGATATAATCCAACCGCCTGGGTTTACGCATGCCAGTTCCTGGTGGTCGCGGAGATTCATCCGAAGTTGCCCAGACGTAGATTCTGTGTGACGGCCGGTGTGAGCAGAGGCGCCTGACAATATTGTTTGCGGTCAGGTTGGAGGTGTCGCGGTGTAGAGCGTGCTCGTCGAAAATGACTGCCCAGGAGTTCAACCATGGGTACCGGCTCGGTCGCATTGGGCACAGGGATTCCACACGCTTCGCGAGCCAGCAGCGCGGCAAAGCTGGCCGCGTTCGTGTCTGCCGATTCGCGCTGGTGTTCATTCAGCCTGTGACGGATTCGATCCGACCTGCCGACATACAAATGCTCTGTACCTTCAGAGAGCAGATAGGGCCGACTCATAACCTCGAGGTCACAGGTTCAAATCCTGTCCCCGCCACTTGAACTCGCCGGTTGCGAAATCGCGCGACCCGCGGGTCATACCAAGAGCCAAGACCTCCCGGTCTTGGCTCTTCACATTGAAAGGCGATTGTCCATAATAATTTGCGTCGAACGGCTTGTCTCCGCCATCTTCTTCCGCCCGCAGACAGAGACACCGCTGGCCGGCCGGCAATGCCTTCCGAAGTTGTTGGGAAAGCGTCTTCTGGCGGTTCGGCGGCTGCCCAAGGGTCCTGGCGATCGACGAGGCCCGGTCTTGGAATGGCGTCGGCCAAGATTGGCCGTTTTGGCTGCCGGCGATCTATGTCGGTGTTGGCTGTGACCCCCCCCTTGCGCAATATGTTTGACAGACCGGTAGACAATTGCTACATTAGGGGGTAACTTCGATCCCCCGGAAAACGCAGGGCAATTTGCCCGGAGGCAGCGTTCGGTTGGTGCCAATGAGCGCGGCGGGCACGGTGACGCCCGTGGATTTGTCGGACGCGCTCTCATCTTCACTTTGGCTCGGCTGCCGGAGCCGATCTCCCCACTGCTGGGTGGCGGAGATTTTCCACCGATGCGTCGGGCCGCAAGAGACGAGGCCGTTCCTATTCAGTTCGGAGAAGACCCCATGCGTAGGACCAAGTTGCATCCTTGTCATTACTCCGCTGCACGATCCTCGGTCGTCCGGCTCTTGGGCTTTGCCGCGGCGGTGCTTCTGCTGCCGGCTGCGCCGTTGGTCCAGGCAGACGTCTCCTGGAACGTTGCATCGGGCGACTGGTCCAGCGCGGGCAATTGGAGCGGTGCGGCCGTGCCGACCTCCAGCGACAACGCCGACATCTATAACGGCGGCACGGCGACCGTCACCCAGATCGGCGAAGTTTGCAATAACCTTTCGCTTGGCGGCATGGGCGGGGGCACGCTCCAAGTGACCGGCGGCAGCCTTTCGATCAGCAGCTCCGCGCTGGTCGGCCTCAGCGGCAGCGGCGGCTTCGTCCAGTCCGGCGGGGCCGTTTCCCTTTCCAACGCCAGTTCCGGCGCGATCTACTTCGGATACAACAGCGGCGACGTGGGGACCGGCAACTTCAGCGGCGGCCTCTTGACGGCCTCCAACGAGTGGATCGGCTACCAGGGCGCGGCGAACTTCACCCAAACCGGCGGAACCAATTCCGCCCCCAACCAACTCGTCCTCGGTTGGAACACCGCGTCGCCGGTAAGCTACAGCCTCAGCAATTCAGGCGTGTTGTCCGCGGGGAATGAATGGGTCGGCGTGAGCGGTTCGGCCAATTTCACGCAGTCCGGCGGAACCCACACCGTCGCCTCGACCTTGTTCGTCGACTCGGCGACCTATAGCTTGAGCGCCGGCCTGTTCTCGGTGGGGGTGCAGGAGTATGTGGGATTGAGCCAATCCGGCACCTTCACGCAGACCGGCGGCACGAACAGCGTCGCTGGCGGCCTCGATCTCGGCGAAAGCGGCGGCGCCGGGAACTACACCGTGAGCGGCCCCGGCCTCCTGACGACGGCGACGGAGGTCGTGGGGTATTCCGGCACGGGAACGTTCACGCAGACGGCCGGAACGAATTCGACGGGCACGCTTTCCCTCGCCTATAGCGCGGGATCGAGCGGAACGTACAACCTCACGGGGGGCAAACTGATCGCCTCCCAGATCACGCAAGGCGCGGGAGCGGCCCAGGTGAACTTCAGCGGCGGGACCCTCCAGGCCGGCGGAACGTTTTCCTCCAGCGTGCCCATGACGCTCGGCGGCGAGGGCGGGGGCGGGGGCGGCGCCACGGTCGCCACCGGCGGTTATACGATGACTTTCTCGGGCTCGCTTTCCGGCCCTGGCGGCCTGACGAAGACAGACGCCGGGGCGCTGGTGCTGGCGGCGAGCAATATCTACAGCGGGGGCACGACGCTGGACGCCGGCGCCCTGGTGGCCGCCAACGGCAGCGATGGTTCCGCCACCGGCAGCGGCAGCGTTACCCTCAACGGCGGGACGCTGGCCAGTGCCGCCGGCGGCGGTTCGATCCAAGGCAACGTGCAGGCGGGATCCGGCGATTGCGTCATCGCCCCAGGCGGGGTCGGCACGATCGGCCCGCTCAGCCGTCGGCAGCTTGACCACCGCCTCGAACATGACGCTCAACTTCGATTTGACCACTCCGGGCGGCAGCGGCGACCTGTTGACGATTAGCGGCGGGCTGATCCTTGCCCCGCACACGGCCATCACCTTCGGCGCCCTGCCAGCGACGGTCGGCGACTACCGCCTGATCGACGGCAGTTTCGGGACGCCCGATCTCAGCTATTTCGATCTTCCCACGGCGCCTTTGGGCAGGGCGTACGCGCTGTCCACGGCAGCGGACCCGGGATATATTGATCTCGTGGTGATGGTGCCCGAGCCCTCCACGTTCGTCCTGCTTGGCGTGGGCGTCCTTGGCCTGCTGGTCTTCGCTTGGCGACGGCGACGGCGGGGGTCGACTCGGACGAGCTAATGCCACCCGCTGAGGCCAGCGGCCGCCATACTTGGCTTGAAGAGAGAAAAGCCAACAGATCATCCAGAGATTTACGGCAAGAGGAGGAACGCCATGCGTAGTCTTCGGCAACTTTCGGCGCGGTTCGGCGCGGGATCGCTCGTGGTTGGATCGCCCGAGGGGAGGCGCCGCCGGCGCCGGCGGAAGACTTGCCTACCTTCGCACCCTGCGAGTCGAACCCCTGGAGGCCCGCTGCCTGCTGAGCATCGGAACGGCGGATGATGGTTCCGCCGTCTTGACATACGATCACATCTTTTTCGATTCCACGACGGGCGCCCCGTACGTTCCGTCATTGTCGGCGAACGGCGGTTTGCAGCCGCTCGTGCCGGCGGGTTCAGCGACGCCGGTCGGGTACACGCCCGCGCAGATCCGCGGCGCGTACGGGATCGACTCCATCCTTCTTGGCGCCACGGTCGGGACCGGCGCCGGCCAGACCATCGCGATCATCGACGCCTACGACGATCCGGCCTTTGTCAGCAGCACCGATCCCAATTTCGTCAACAGCGACCTGCACAAGTTCGATCGTCCAGTTCGGCCTGCCCGACCCCCCCAGCTTCCAAAAACTCGATGAGAACGGCGGCACCAGCTACCCGGCGGAGGACACGACAGGTTGGGCGGGGGAAGAAGCCCTCGACGTGGAATGGGCCCATGCCATCGCCCCCCAGGCCAACATCATCCTGATCGAAGCGGCCAGCCCGTCGGACGCGGATTTGATCTCGACGGCGGTCAACACCGCTCGCAATCTGCCCGGGGTCTCCGTGATTACCATGAGCTTCGGCCGCAGCGAAAGCAGCAGCGACGCTTCGGAGGAGTCGATTTTCACGACTCCCGCGGGTCATGCGGGCGTCACGTTCCTGCGCATCGACCGGCGACAGCGGCGCGCCGGGTGGGTTTCCCGCCTTTTCGCCCAATGTCGTCGCCGTGGGCGGCACCACCCTGACGATCAGCGGCAACACCTACGTCAGCGAAACCGGCTGGAGCTGGAATTCTTCGTACGGCTGGGGCACGGGCGGCGGTCAAAGCACCTACGAGACCGAGCCCAGCTACCAGACCGGCGTGCAATCGTCGGGTTGGCGGCAGACTCCGGACGTGTCGTTCGACGCCGACCCGGTGACGGGCGTGGCCATCTACGATTCGTATGAAGAAGGCAGCGCCACCCCTTGGGTCCAGATCGGCGGCACGAGTCGTTTCCTCGCCATGCTGGGCCGGCCTGATTGCCATCGGCGACCAATTGCGCGCCTCCGTGGGCATGGCCTCCATGGACGGACGCACGCGGGACTCTGCCCGCCCTTTACGGGCTGCCGGCCGCTGATTTCCACGACATCACCAGCGGGAACAACAACGGTCATTCGGCCGGCCCCGGCTACGACATGGTCACCGGCATCGGCAGTCCGGTGGCCAACAAATTGGTGCCCGGCTTTGTCCCGGTGACCTCGAAGGGCACCGTCGCGTTCTCTGCGCACTCCTACGAAATCGGCACTTCCGCAACCATCACCGTCGGCGATCTGGACCTCGCCGGCAATCCGTCCTGCCCCGTGACGCTGACCTCCAGTGCGGGCGACAGCGAGACGATCAACCTGCCGGCCCTGGGAGGCGGTGTTTTCAAAGGCTCGATCCTCATCTCCGGCGATTCCGTGACGGCGGGCGACGGCATCCTGGAGACCGTCCCGGGCGGAACGATCACCGTCACGTACGACGACGCCAACGACGGCACGGGACATCCGGCCGTAGTCACCGACCAGGCGACAACCTATAAAGTGGGCTATTACACGTTCACCACGATCGGCGCCGAGACGGCCGGCGTGCCGTTTTCCGTGACCGCTACCGCCTACGATACCGCGAGCAATCCGATCCCAAGCTACAACGGCACGGTCGCGCTGACGGCCTCGGGCGCGGCGGCGCGCTGTCGATCAACCCAACGTCGGTCACGTTTGCCTCCGGCGTGTGGACGGGCAACATCACCGTCAACGCGGTCGATCCGAGCGTGGTGGTGCGGTTGGACAACGGAAATGGGGCCGTGGGCACGAGCAACGTGTTTGCGACGCAGCCCGGTCCGGTAGCGAGTTTCCAGTGGAGCACGGTCGCCTCGCCGGAATATCGCAACGTTGCCTTCCCCGTGACAGCTCGTCGCCAAGGACGCGAATGGATATACCGTCAGCGAACTTCAACGGTACCGCCACGCTAAGCGGCTGGGTGGGCGGCGGCTCCAGCGTCGTTCCCCCGTCGGGCACGCCCATCGCCTCGGGAAACATCAAGCTCTTGGGAACCAACCTGGAGTTGGGCGTGAATGCCGACGGCTCGTTGATTTGTCAAGATTTGAGCCTCGGCGCCAATTTCCTCGGTGACGAATTCCTCTTGCCCGGCACTCCGCTGGCTTCGTTTTCGCTGGCCGCCAACGGGACCGTCTATCACAATTCGGCGGCGTCCGGCAACTCGTCGAACCCCATCGCCATGACGGTGGAAAACCTTTCCGCCGGAGGCTACCTGCACGCTCAAGCCACGGGGACTGCGGCGGGGATTAACGTGGTCCGGGACATCTGGTTCCAACCCGGCCAGAACGCGGTCACGTTCCAAGTCACCTTGCAGAACACCACGGCGCGCCGCGTTGAGCAACGTGGCCTGGTTGGAAAACTATGATCCCGATCAAGGGTATGCACTGGCCGGCGACTACGAGACGGCCAACGACGTGCTGCTGGGCGGCCATTATGTGGAAGCGGTGTACTACTATTCGCCGACCTACCCGGGCGGGTTGACCATTGCCATGGGCTCGGCGGACAGCCGCGCGGTGGCTGGAGCCCAGGGGTTCTTTGTCGTCAACCCCTTTGACGTGATCAATTCGCCGGGCAATCCGGGCGGGGCGATGGGCGACATCGCCTCGAATCTGGCGTTTAACGTGGGGACGTTGGCGGCGGGCGGTTCGACGACGTTGACCTATTACGTCGTGTTTGCCGCCGATCGTGTGTCGGCGGAGAACCTTTACCAAGCACAACTGAGGACGCAAGTGCCCGTCGCCCCCACCACGGCCACCTTTGTCAACGGCGTGTGGACGGGCAGCGTGACCGTATCGCAGGCGGCCACCAACATGTACCTCGAGGTCAACGACGGCAGCGGGCACGTCGGCGACAGCAGCACCTTCAACGTCTCCAACTTGCCCCCTGTGACCGTCACGGTTCCGACCGATGCCCGGGAAGGAATGGGGGTCGTGGCGGGAGCGATCAGAATCCCGAACGCTTTGACGAGCGATCTGACCGTGAGTCTTGCCTCCAGCGATCCTAGCCGGCTCTCGGTTCCCGCCACCGTGGTCATCCCCGCGGGGCAGGTTTCGGCGCCCGTGCCGGTCACGATCATCGACGACGCGTTGCTGAACGGTCCCGAGGCGGTGAGCATCACGGCTTCGGCCACGGGATACGCCGCCGGCGCCGCCACGACCACCGTGCATGACAACGAGACGGCGACGCTGAGCGTGAGCCTGCCCAGCAGCGCCCACGAGACGGACGGCACGATCATCGGCACGGTCACCTCCAGCGCGGCCCCGACGCAGAACATCACGGTCCAGTTGACCTCCAGCGACACCACGCGGCTCACCGTGCCGGCGACGGTGACCCTGCTTGCCGGCCAGACCTCGGTCAACTTCACCGCCACGCTCCTGGACGATCACGTGATCGAGTCGGGGCCGACCCCGGTCACGGTGACCTCGCACGTGGAGAACTGGACCGACGGCGCAGGCGACCGTCAGCATTGTGGACGACGATCGGACGATGACGGTGGCGCTGCCCGCCTCGGGCTGGGAGGGGCAAACGCTGTCGGGCACGGTGCAGTTGGGCGGCACGTTGACGACCCCGCTGACGGTGTCGCTCAGTTCCAGCGACATCACCCAGTTGACGGTGCCGGCGACGGTGACGATTGCCGCCGGTGCGACCTCGGCAGACGTTCAGCGTCACGCTGCTGGACAACGGCCTGCGCACCGGCCCCCAGGCCGAGCAGATCACGGCCACGGCCGGCGGGCTCCCCACGGCTACGGCCAACGTCGTGGTCAACGACGCCGACGTGGACCACTTCACCTTCACCACGATCGGCAGTCCGAAGCTGGTGGGCCTGGCGTTCTCGGTAACCGCCCAGGCCTACGACACCCTCGAACAACCTCATCACGGTCTACAACGGCACGGCGACGCTGACGGGCACGGGCACGGGCGGTGGCGCTGGCGGTCAGCCCGACGTCGGTCACCTTCGCCTCCGGCGTATGGACGGGCAACGTCACGGTCAGCACCGTGGATCCCGGCGCGACGCTCCAGCTCGACCAGTGGCTCCGGGGCGACGGGCACAAGCAACGCCTTCACCGTGAAGAGCCAACTTCAGGTCGCCTCGACCACGCCGGCCCCCGGCGGCATGTTCACCCTGCCGGGTCCGTTCACTTACACGTCACGTTCAGCGAGCCGGTCACTCCGTCCTCGGTCACGACCAGTTCCTTGGTCGCTGTCGGGCATTTCAGGCGCCACGGTCACCGGCGTCACGCTGCTGCCCGGCAACACGACGGCGCAATTCACCCTCGGCGGAATCACCGCGGAGGGCACGCTTACCGCGTCGATTGCGGCCGGGGCCGTCACCGACCAGTACGGCTTCCCGATCGCGGCCTTCTCGGCCACCTACGTGGCCGATCAAGCCAATCCGATTCAACCGGCGTCGTTCGTCTCGCTGGCGCCGGCCGGCGGGCTGGTCTTTGAGAGCCAGGGGAATTCGGCAACGCTTTTCGGGGCGACGGATCGGGACGACTATGCCTTCTTCGTCCAGGCCGGCCAAACGATCGGCGCCGTGGCGACGCCGATGAACTCGGGCGTGGCGCTGACGCTGGCCCTGGGCAGCGGGACGCCGGTCACGGGCGCCGCCGGCCAGGCCGTCGTCCTCGAGCCCCAGGACATCTCGGCGGACGGGATTCAAACGTTGCACGTCAGCGGCAGCGGGGCAACCGGATTTACCCTCAACATCTATCGCAACGCCGCCCTCGAATCGCCCGCGGGCAGCAGCAATCAGATGTCCATCGACAGTTCCGCGATCGTGCTGCCGTCCAACCCGTGGATCAGCACCCAGGGAACCCGCTATGCCGCCGTGGGCACCAGCGCTCCCGTCCTCGGCCAAACTTCGGGGCAAATCACCACCACCTTCGCCAACAACAACAGCCAGGCCGGGAACATGTTCGATGTGACGACCTTCGCCAACGCGATCACCATCACCAGCTTGGACCTCAACCTCAGCTCGGGCACGTACACCATCCTGCTCTATATTAAGGCGGGAACCTACGTGGGATACGATACAACCCCGTCTGCTTGGACGGAGGTGGCCAGCGGGAGTGTCACCTCGGCGGGCGCGGGCTTGCCGTCTTTGTTCACCGTCCCCAACATCCAACTTGCCGCCAACACGGTTACCGGGTTCTACGTGACAACCACCAGCAGCGGCATGAACTACACCAACGGCAGCAACACCTACAGTAATTCCGACTTGCAACTGACGCTCGGCATTGGGAAGGGCTATCCCTTCGGCTCCACCTTTTCTCCCCGCACCTGGAACGGAACCATCAACTACACGGTAAGGAAGGCGCCGGGCATCCCCGACGTGGACTCGTACACCGTCAACTTGACCGGGAAGGCCGGGCACCTCGTGGACATCGTTCTGGCCGGCCAGCAGGGGGTGAATTTCTTGGGAGAGTCGCTGCAGTTGCTCGGCACGGACGGGACCACCGTCTTGGCCACCGGCGTGCCGAATCCCGTGGCTTCCGGCACGACGGTCACCAATTACAACCTGGGTATTCTCGACTTCCTCGTGCCGACGGACGGCGTGTACACGGTCCGCCTCACCTCGACGACGACCCAGGGCAGCTACGCGATCGTCGTCGCCG
The DNA here is from genome assembly GCA_963804825.1 of uncultured Planctomycetia bacterium. GTDB lineage: Bacteria > Planctomycetota > Planctomycetia > Pirellulales > Thermoguttaceae > JBKQVT01. The sequence goes on from CAWDRV010000002.1 coordinate 38,291, forward strand.
ACTCGCTTTTGTTCGATTCCGAGCCGAACAATCTCCTGACGAATCCCCTCCGGACCCTGGCTGTCGGCCGGCCCGCGCTGGGCTATGTCAGTGCCTCCGATCCGGACTGCTACCAGGTCGTTCTGACGGCGGGCCAAGGAATCACGGCGACCACGGCGACCCCCTTCGACAACTCCAGCGGCCTGCCCGGCAACCTCCTGGTCCCGGAACTGGAACTCTACAGTCCCAGCGGCGCGGTGGTGGCCACCAACCAGGGCGGCGCCGCCGATGGACACAACGCGTTGCTGAGCTACACGGCCCCCGTCGCGGGCACTTATACGATCGAGGTGCTGGCCGCAGCCCAGCAGGGCGAGTATATCCTCGGCCTCGCAGGCTTGAGCATCGCCGTCCCCGCCAACGCCACCAAAGGCGACCCCCCGGTGACGGCGTCGGTCAACATCCCCGCGCCCTTGGCCGGCGATCTGACCATCAGTCTCACGTCCAGCGATCCCAGCAGGGCAACCGTGCCCGCCAGCGTGACCATCTCCGCCGGCCAGACTTCGGCGCCGCTGCCGATCACCATCATCGACGACGGCCTGCTGGACGGGCCCGAGGCCGTGGTCATTACGGGCACGGCGGCGGGATATGCAACCACGACCGCCACCATCACCATTCACGACAACCAGACGGCGACGCTGAGCATGACTCTGCCACTCACCGCCCACGAGACGGACGGCACGATCATCGGCACGGTCACCTCCGGCGCCGCCCCGGCACGGAACATCACGGTCCAGTTGACCTCCAGCGACACCACGCGGCTCACCGTGCCGGCGACGGTGACCCTGCTTGCCGGCCAGACCTCGGTCAACTTCACCGCCACGCTCCTGGACGATCACGTGATCGAGTCGGGGCCGACCCCGGTCACGGTGACCTCGCACGTGGAGAACTGGACCGACGGCGCAAGGACCATCAGCATTGTGGACGACGATCGGACGATGACGGTGGCGCTGCCCGCCTCGGGCTGGGAGGGGCAAACCCTGTCGGGCACGGTGCAGTTGGGCGGCACGTTGACGACCCCGCTGACGGTGTCGCTCAGTTCGAGCGACATCACCCAGTTGACGGTGCCGGCGACGGTGACGATTGCCGCCGGGGCCAGATCAGCGACGTTCAGCGTCACGCTGCTGGACAACGGCCTGCGCACCGGCCCCCAGAGCGAGCAGATCACGGCCACGGCCGGCGGGCTCCCCACGGCTACGGCCAACGTCGTGGTCAACGACGCCGACGTGGACCACTTCACCTTCACCACGATCGGCGGTCCGACAAACGGACGCCGTGCCGTTTTCGGTGACCGCCACCGCCTACGACATCAAGAACAACGTGATCGCCGTTTACAACAGCACGGTCTCGCTGACGGGCACGGGCGCGGCGGCGCGCTGGCGATCAGCCCGACGTCGGTCACGTTTGTTTCAGGGGTGTGGACCGGCAACGTCACCGTCAACGCGGTGGATCCCACCGTGATGCTGCACTTGAACAACGGCGCGGGCATAACGTCCGCCAGCAACACGTTCGCGGTCCAGCCGGGCGCGGTGGCGACTCTCCAGTGGAGCACCATCGCTTCGCCCCAGACCCAGAACGTCCCCTTCTCGGTGACGTTGACGGCCAACGATGTCAACGGCTACACCGCAACCGGTGACAACGGTTCGGTCACCCTTTCCGGTCGGACCGGTGCGGGCAGTCCGAGCAGTCAGGTCCTCTTATTCCAGGACTCGAACAAGCACTACTTCCAAAGCGCGCTGAGTGCCATGGGGCTGACTTATACGAGTTACACCACGGATAGTGCTTTTGAAACGGCACTGGCCGCCGCCAACCCAGCGACCACCCTCGCTATCGTCGATTCTGCAGGCAATACGCAGACATTCTCGGCAGTCCCGTCCTTCGTTAGCGCGGGAGGGGAGGTCATTTTTGAGTATTGGAACCTTGCAACCTCGTCGTCTCTGGCAGCGGCGTTCGGCGCAACCACGGTGTCAAGTTTCACGACCCCGCTGCCAGTTTATGACTGGGGCGGATCAACGCTCTTTACGGGGGTGACAAGCCCGCTCGCTTTTGCTGAGACGGGTTGGAACATCGACGGCGATTTGCTTCAGCCGACCGGATCCGGCGCGGCTGTCGCAGGCTTCCAGAGCACGGCAGCGGCCAACGAGGCGGCCCTCATTGTCGCCAACTCGGGTCGAACGATTCTTGACGGCTTCCTCCTCGATGACGCGGTAACGGCGACCCAGGTCATCCAATTCGCGGAGAATGAAATCCAAGCGTTGCTTAACATTGCTGGTTCGCCGGTCCCAATGACGCCCACCACGGCCACCTTTGTCAACGGCGTCTGGACGGGCAGCGTGACGGTGACGCAGGCGGCCACCAACATGTACCTCCATGTGGACGACGGCAGCGGGCACACCGCCAACAGCAATACCTTCAATACCATCGCCCACGCCACCGCCGCCCCCGGCGCCCCCAGCCTGCTGCCGGTCAGCGACACCGGCGCAAGCCAGAGCGACGGTGTGACCAACCTCGACAACAGCGACGCGACGAAGACCCTTCAATTCAGCGTCCCCGGCGCCACGCCCGGAGCGACGGTGACCATCTACGCCGACGGGATCGCCTTGGGCAGCGCCGTGGCGACGGACTCGACTACGGTCGTCACCACGACCCCTTCGCCCGCGCTTACGCTGGCCGACGGGAGCCACGTGATCACCGCTCGGCAGACGGTCTTTGGAGAGGCCGAGTCCGGCGACTCCGCTCCTGGGACGATTACCGTTGACACGGTGGCCCCCAGGGCGACGGCCAACCTCCTGGTAACCGGCGCCGGCGCGCCGACGCTTACCGGCACCGTAGATGACCCGACTGCCGCCGTCGAAGTCAGCGTCGATGGCCAGGCGTATTGGGCCGTCAATCACGGCGATGGAACTTGGACCCTCCCCGCCGGTACGATTCTAGCGCCGCTGGCCGCAGGTGCGTATGACGTGCAAGTCACCGCCACGGACGCCGCGGGCAACGTGGGCCACAGCGACGTTCCGTCTGTGCAATTCGACCTGGGAACGGGATCGGTTGACTTGGGCGGCGCCACAAGCACCGTCAACAATGTCACGCTCTTAAGCGGCACCTTGATCCTGTCCGGCGTCAACAGCTACAAGGGCGGCACGACCGTCTCCGCCGGGACCCTCGTGCTGACCAGCCCGGACGCGCTGCCCCGCAACAGCATCATCACCATCGGCAGCGGCGGCAGAGTGGTCCTGGGCGCCCTGGGCGGCAAGGCAACCGGCGCGTTAGCCGGCGCGTCAACGGTCATGGCAATCCATATCATGGCCGCCTCTGCCGCCAGCACGACGAGCACGGCGATCGCGGCGGGCACAAACGTCGAGATGGCGACGTTGGCCGGCAGCGCGGCAGCAACGCTCGACCCCGAGATGCCCGCCGACAGTGCGGACATGTTCCTCAGCAGCGTCAACAGCAGCCCCCTGCCTGCAATTTCGGTTGTCCCAACGGCCGAGCCTTTCGTGGGGGAGGTTGTTTCCCCGCCGGTTTCCCAGGAACAGCCGCGTTCTGTGCCGTTGCTCCTGGGTGCGGCGAGGCTTTCTTTCGATAGGATTGAGGAAACGACCGTCGCGAACGTGAAAGCCGACGGCGGCGCCCTCTCCATGACGGTCGAGCAGGCTCACGTCCTTGATGCGGTGTTGCAGGCGCGCGAGGTCGGGCCGACCCGAATCAGGACGCTGAACGATTTGGGGTTGGCCCATGATCGCAGCAGGCGCCATCCGGTCCGAAAGCACGAAACGCCGGAAGAGCTTGCGGATGCGGCCTTGGCTTTGTTAGTGCTCTAGCCGGCCGGGCGAGAGCGGCCCGACGGAGGTAGTTTGACCGCAGGGTTCCCAACCGAAAAAAATCTAACAATTGCGCATCAAAGTATTATACAATTGCGGCAGACTTCTCGGCGGCACAAAGCCCCCCTCACACGTACTAGTCGCAGACGGCCAGCGTCCAGGCCCCGAACAGCACCGAGACCGGACTGCACCGTTGGCGAAGCGATTTTGATCCATGGTCCACGATGTAAGTCGTTTATTGGAAATATGTTGCGATTTCACATCCGGCAATGCCCGCTGGCTTGCCGCCGCCGGATTGGATCGAACGGTTGCCGCAACGCCCGGGGGGGGCGTCGGCGAAATGCGGTCCGTCGCCAACCGTTTCTCGCCGACGAAATAAACAGAACTCCGATGTTTGAGGCCCTCTTGGAGGACCGTGGGATGTGAAGTGCCGTAAGGAGTAGTTATAATGCTGTCGGCGTTGTTTCTTAAAACCTAATACCATTCATTCAAGCACTGACAGCGGTGCTGGCACTGCAACTTTCTAGGATCGTAGCTGCCAGCCGCCCCAACCTTGGGAAAGGAGCCGCTGCTGCCAATGCTTACTTGAACGGAAGTGCGGCAAAACCAGGTTAGTTGATCTGATCGCCATATGCCGTCGTCATGCGGGGAGTGGGGCAGCCCCGGCTACTCGCGCATTTCTTCCTCAACTTGTCCTCGTCTTTTCGTTTTCTTGCGTTCGGTGTTGGAATTGATGCTGTTTTCTTACTCTGGAGAGAAATGAAGAGGGATACCATGAATCACAAACGGACGCTGTTGGTCGTCGTGGTCCTTGCCCAAGTGTTGGCATTCGCTGTGTTGGCGTCATCGGCTCAGGCCGCGACGTATTACTGGGACACTTCCAGCAGTTCGGGGCTCCAGGCCGGCAACGGCACTTGGGGCGTCAACAGCTATTGGGCCACCGATACCAACGGCGACGCCCGCACGAGTTGGGTCGCGGGCAGCAGCGCCGACTTTTATGCGAGCGGCACTTCGACCGTCACCGTCAGCGGCTTGGTGAGCGTCGGCGGTATCACCTTCGCCGGCACCGGATACACCCTCACCGGCGGCACGCTCAGCGTGGTCAGCGGCAGCACCATCACCGCCAACCAAAACGCCATCATCAACTCGGCAATCGGGGACAACGGCAGCATCATCGTGGCCGGCAGTGCCACGCTGACCGTCGGCGGCATCATCAGTGGCAATGGCGGCAGCGTGACGGAGAATGGCACCGGCGTGCTGGTTCTGTCCGGGTCCAATACCTACACCGGCGGCACGACGCTTACCGCCGGGCGTCTCAACATCAACAACGCTTCCGCCCTGGGCACGGGGACTTTCACCATCTCCGGGGGCACGATCGGCAACACGGGCGGCGCGGCGATCACGCTTTCGACCAACAATGCCCAGACTTGGGGCGGCGATTTCACGTTCGCCGGCACCAACGACCTCAATCTCGGCGCCGGCGCCGTCACGATGAGCAGCAGCCGCACCGTGACGGTCGCGTCCAATAACCTGACCGTCGGCGGCGTGATCAGCGGCAGCGGCTACAGCCTCACGAAGGCGGGCACGGGCACGCTGGTCCTCGCGGGCGCGGACACGTACACCGGGGGGACGACGATCAGCGGGGGCACGCTGCTGCTGAACAACGCGGCCGCCGTGCAAGGCAGCACGGTGACGGTCAGCACCAGCAACGGCCTCGGTTTCGGGACGGGCATTACGACGTTCACGTTGGGCGGCCTGGCGGGCAGCAGCAGCTTTGCCCTGGCGGACAGCACCGGCGCGGGCGTGGCGGTTCAGATTGGGAACAACAACGCGAGCACGAGCTATTCGGGGGTTCTCAGCGGCAGCGGCAGCCTGACGAAGATCGGCACGGGGGCGCTGACGCTCGCGGGCGCGGACACGTACACGGGGGGAACGACGATCGGCGGGGGCACGCTGCAACTGGGCAATGCCGCGGCCTTGGGTCCGACCAGCGACAATCTGGCGGTTTCCGGCGGGGCCACGCTCGACCTGCACGGCTACAGCCTCGGCGTGGGCGCGCTCTCCGGGGCGGGGACCATCAACAACCTTTCGGGATCGAGCACGTACACGCTGACCGTGGGCAACGGCAACGCCAGCGGCACGTTCTCCGGCGCCATAAAGAACACGACCGGCGCGATCGCCTTGGCGAAGACCGGCACGGGCACGCTGGCCCTCGGGGGTTCCGACACGTACACCGGCGGCACGACGCTTACCGCCGGGCAGCTCAATATTAATAGCGCCTCTGCCCTGGGCACGGGTCTGTTCACGATTTCCGGGGGCACGATCGGCAACACGAGCGGCGCGGCGATCACGCTTTCCACCAACAACTGCGCAGACCTGGGGCGGCGATTTCACGTTCGCCGGCACGAACGACCTGAATCTCGGCACGGGCGCCGTCGCGATGAGCAGCAGCCGGACCGTGACGGTCGCGTCCAACAACCTGACGGTCGGCGGCGTGATCAGCGGCAGCGGCTACAGCCTCACGAAGGCGGGCGCGGGCACGCTGACGCTCACCGGCTCCGACACGTATACCGGCGCGACCATCGTCAGCGCCGGCACCTTGCAGATCGGCGCCGGCGGCGCCGCCGGCTCGATCAACGGCACCAGCGGCGTGACCGACAACGGCGTCCTGGCCTTCAGCCGTTCCGATAGTGTAACCTTCAGCAAGGTCATCAGCGGCAGCGGCGACGTGACGATGCTCGGTCCCGGCACGCTCATCCTCAGCGCCTCGGACACCTACACCGGCGGCACGACGGTCGGCGGCGGCATCCTGCAACTCGGCAACGCCGCCGCACTCGGATCGAGCAGCGGCGCCGCGGCGGTTTCCGGCGGGGCCACACTCGACCTGCACGGCTACAGCCTTGGCGTGGGCGCGCTGTCCGGCGCGGGGACCATCAACAACCTTTCGGGATCGAGCACGTACACGCTGACCGTGGGCAACGGCAACGCCAGCGGCACGTTCTCCGGCGCCATCAAGAACACGACCGGCGCGATCGCCTTGACGAAGACCGGCACGGGCACGCTGGCCCTCGGGGGTTCCGACACGTACACCGGCGGCACGACGCTTACCGCCGGGCAGCTCAATATTAATAGCGCCTCTGCCCTGGGCACGGGTCTGTTCACGATTTCCGGGGGCACGATCGGCAACACGAGCGGCGCGGCGATCACGCTTTCCACCAACAACGCGCAGACCTGGGGCGGCGATTTCACGTTCGCCGGCACGAACGACCTGAATCTCGGCACGGGCGCCGTCGCGATGAGCAGCAGCCGGACCGTGACGGTCGCGTCCAACAACCTGACGGTTGGCGGCGTGATCAGCGGCAGCGGCTACAGCCTCACGAAGGCGGGCGCGGGCACGCTGACGCTCACCGGCTCCGACACGTATACCGGCACCACCACCATCAGCGGCGGCACCCTGCAGATCGGCGCCGGCGGCGCTGCCGGCTCGATCAACGGCACCAGCGGCGTGACCGACAACGGCGTCCTGGCCTTCAGCCGTTCCGATAGTGTAACCTTCAGCAAGGTCATCAGCGGCAGCGGCGACGTGACGATGCTCGGTCCCGGCACGCTCATCCTCAGCGCCTCGGACACCTACACCGGCGGCACGACGGTCGGCGGCGGCATCCTGCAACTCGGCAACGCCGCCGCACTCGGATCGAGCAGCGGCGCCGCGGCGGTTTCCGGCGGGGCCACACTCGACCTGCACGGCTACAGCCTTGGCGTGGGCGGGCTCTCCGGCGGCGGCCTGATCGACAATCGCTCCGGCACGGGCACCTACACGTTGACGGTGGGCAACGGCAACGCCAGCAGCACCTTCTCCGGGACGATTCAAGACACGTCCGGCACGATCGCCCTGACGAAGACCGGCACGGGCACGCTGGTCCTCGCGGGCGCGGACACGTACATCGGCGGGACGACGATCAGCGGGGGCACGCTGCTGCTGAACAACGCGGCCGCCGTGCAACGCAGCACGGTGACGGTCAGCACCAGCAACGGCCTCGGTTTTGGGACGGGCATTACGACGTTCACGTTGGGCGGCCTGGCGGGCAGCAGCAGCTTTGCCCTGGCGGACAGCACCGGTGCGGGCGTGGCCGTTCAGGTTGGGAACAACAACGCGAGCACGAGCTATTCGGGGGTCCTCAGCGGCAGCGGCAGCCTGACGAAGATCGGCACGGGGGTGCTGACGCTCGCGGGCGCGGACACGTACACCGGGGGGACGACGATCGGCGGGGGCACGCTGCAACTGGGCAACGCGGCGGCCTTGGGTCCGACCAGCGACAATCTGGCGGTTTCCGGCGGGGCCACGCTCGACCTGCACGGCTACAGCCTCGGCGTGGGCGCGCTCTCCGGGGCGGGGACCATCAACAACCTTTCGGGATCGAGCACGTACACGCTGACCGTGGGCAACGGCAACGCCAGCAGCACGTTCTCCGGCGCCATCAAGAACACGACCGGCGCGATCGCCTTGGCGAAGACCGGCACGGGCACGCTGGCCCTCGGGGGTTCCGACACGTACACCGGCGGCACGACGCTTACCGCCGGGCAGCTCAATATTAATAGCGCCTCTGCCCTGGGCACGGGTCTGTTCACGATTTCCGGGGGCACGATCGGCAACACGAGCGGCGCGGCGATCACGCTTTCCACCAACAACGCGCAGACCTGGGGCGGCGATTTCACGTTCGCCGGCACGAACGACCTGAATCTCGGCACGGGCGCCGTCGCGATGAGCAGCAGCCGGACCGTGACGGTCGCGTCCAACAACCTGACGGTCGGCGGCGTGGTCAGCGGCAGCGGCTACAGCCTCACGAAGGCGGGCGCGGGCACGCTGACCCTGGCCGGCGCCGACACCTACACGGGCGGCACGACGATCGGCGGGGGCACGCTGCAACTGGGCAATGCCGCGGCCTTGGGCCCGACGAGCGACAATCTGACGGTTTCCAGCGGGGCTACACTCGACCTGCACGGCTATAGCCTCGGCGTGGGCGGGCTCTCCGGCGGCGGCCTGATTGACAATCGCTCCGGCACGGGCGTCTACACGCTGACCGTGGGCAACGGCAACGCCAGCAGCACCTTCTCTGGGACGATTCAAGACACGTTCGGCACGATCGCCCTGACGAAGACCGGCACGGGGACGTTGACGCTGGCCGGCGCCGACACGTACATCGGCGGGACGACGATCAGCGGGGGCACGCTGCTGTTGAACAACGCGGCCGCGGTGCAAGACAGCACGGTGACGGTGAGCACCAGCAACGGTCTTCGCTTTGGGACGGGCATTACGACGTTCACGTTGGGCGGCTTGGCGGGCAGCAGCAGCTTTGTCCTGGCGGACAGCACCGGCGCGGGCGTGGCCGTTCAGGTTGGGAACAACAACGCGAGCACGAGCTATTCGGGGGTTCTCAGCGGCAGCGGCAGCCTGACGAAGATCGGCACGGGGGTGCTGACGCTCGCGGGCGCGGACACGTACACGGGGGGAACGACGATCGGCGGGGGCACGCTGCAACTGGGCAATGCCGCGGCCTTGGGCCCGACGAGCGACAATCTGACGGTTTCCAGCGGGGCCACGCTCGACCTGCACGGCTATAGCCTCGGCGTGGGCGGGCTCTCCGGCGGCGGCCTGATCGACAATCGCTCCGGCACGGGCGTCTACACGCTGACCGTGGGCAACGGCAACGCCAGCGGCACGTTCTCCGGGACGATTCAAGACACGTCCGGCACGATCGCCCTGACGAAGACCGGCACGGGCACGTTGACTTTGGCCGGCGCGGACATGTACATCGGCGGCACGACGATCAGCGGGGGCACGCTGCTGTTGAACAACGCGGCCGCGGTGCAAGACAGCACGGTGACGGTGAGCACCAGCAACGGTCTTCGCTTTGGGACGGGCATTACGACGTTCACGTTGGGCGGCCTGGCGGGCAGCAGCAGCTTCGCCTTGGCCAATAGCACCGGTGCGGGCGTGGCGGTTCAGGTTGGGAACAACAACGCGAGCACGAGCTATTCGGGGGTCCTCAGCGGCAGCGGCAGCCTGACGAAGATCGGCACGGGGGTGCTGACGCTCGGGGCCGAGAATACGTACACCGGGGGCACGATTGTATCCGCCGGCACATTGGCCTTGAACGTGGGAGGCCCGATAGGCACGGTGGCGCCCGGCTCGACTGTGACGGTCAACGCGGGGGCCGTGCTCCAGGCGAACCACACGGATGTCCTTGGATACAACTACAATTCCAACAACGCGGCGAACCTGATCGTCAACGACGGCACGGTTTATGTGTCCAGCGGCTACCGCCTGACGCTCTCGAACACCGTCGTCATGACGGGCGGGACGCTCTCCTCGGGCACGGGCCATGGCGACGGGAGCGGCAATTACTCGCTTGACGGCCAGATCAATGCCACCTCCGATGCCAATGGCAACCCCGCCGTCATCAACGCCACGCAAATCGGCCTGCAGTTTTCGCCCAGCGTGTTCAACGTGACCCGCGGCCCGGCCAATCCGGCCTCTGACCTCATCATCAGTTCGGTGATTTCCAGTTGGTACGACGGCACGGGCCTGACGAAAACCGGCAACGGCATCTTGACCCTCAGCGGGAGCAACACGTACGACGGCGGCACGACCCTTTCCGCCGGGCAGCTCAACATCAACAACGCTTCCGCCTTGGGCACCGGGACGTTCACGATTTCCGGCGGCACGATCGGCAACAGCAGCGGCGCGGCGATCACCCTTTCCACCAACAATGCGCAGGAATGGGACGGCAACTTCGCCTTTGTGGGTCCCAACGACCTCAACTTGGGCACGGGCCCGGTAGCCCTCGACGCCAGCATAATCGTGACCGTTACGGCTGCCGATCTCACGGTCGGGGGACCAATCTCGGACGGCTACGAGTGCAACTGCTGCGGCCCCTACAGCTTAACCAAGGCCGGCGCGGGCACACTGACCCTCAGCGGCTCCAACTCCTTCGACGGCGGCATGTTCCTTACCGCCGGGCGGCTCAACATCAACAACGCTTCCGCCCTGGGCACCGGAACGTTCACGATTTCCGGCGGCACGATCGGCAACACCAGCGGCCACGCGATCACCCTTTCCACCAACAACGCGCAGAGTTGGAACGGCGACTTCTATTTTGTCGGTTCCAATGACCTGAATCTCGGCACGGGCACGGTGACCCTCGGCGGCAACCGCACCGTGACCGTCACCGCAGACGATCTCACTGTCGGGGGGCAGATCTCGGGCGGCTCCTACGGCTTAACCAAGGCCGGCGCCGGCACGCTGACGCTCACCGGCAGCAGCACTTACCGGGGTATTACGACGATCAATGGCGGGCTGCTGGCGGTCGATGGCTCGCTTCGCACCAGCGGCAGTGTGACAGTCAATAATACGGGGATCCTCGGCGGGACCGGCAGGGTGGGCAACGTCGTCGTCAATTCCGGCGGTACGGTGATGCCCGGCACCGGCGGCGAGGGCACCTTGTCGATGACGAGCTTGAGCCTCTCCACCGGGAGCGTGCTGGATTATGTCCTTGGAACCGGCACCGGCCATGACGGCTTCCTGGCGGTCAGCGGCCGCGTGAGTCTGCCCGGCAGCGGCGTCACGTTGAACCTTACCGACGGCGGCTTCCTGACCGCCGGCACCTATCACCTGATGAGCTATGGGAGCTTATCGGGCACGCCCAGCGCGGCCTTCACCATCGGTGTTACGCCCCCGTCGGTGGCTGGCGACCAATTCAGTTTCCAGACGGAGACCGGCAGCACCAATTACCTTGACCTGGTGATTCTTGCCACAACGACCAGCGGCGAGTGGATTGCGCCGGGCAGCGGAAGCTGGGCCATCGGAACCAATTGGGAAAACGGCTTCATCCCGACCAAGGAGGGAGACACGGCCACGTTCGGCACGAGCATCGGCACAATGCGGCCACGGTCACCTTGAACGGCAACCGCACGCTCAGCGGGCTGACGTTCAACAACACCCTCGGCGGCAGCTACACCATTGCCAGCACCGATGGCAGCACGCTGACGCTGGACAACGGCATCGCGGCTGCCTCGCTGGCCAACAGCGGCGGCAACCATGTCATTTCCGCGCCGGTGACGATCAACAGCGACCTTGTGGTCAGCGCCGTGCCCGGCAGCAACCTGACGCTTTCCGGCGGATTCAGCGGCAACTCGGCCTTGAGTTTGAGCGTTGACGGCGGCGGCACCATGGTGCTGGCCGGCACCGGCGTCCAGTACAATGGCAACGTCAACGTCATCAGCGGCACCCTCCAGGTCGTCAACACCTGGACCGGCGGCCCCGGCGCGAGCCCCAACACCCAATATGGCTTTTCCGTCGGGCCTGCGTCCGCGTCCAACACGCTGAACATCGGCCCCGAACGGCGTCCTTGAGTTGTACGCGGACACGAGCAGCGTATACCAGGGCGACCAGGGCAGCAACGGGTCGATCGGCACCTCGGCCGGGACGTATATTACCGGCAATGGCATCCTCCGCAAGACCGGCAACGGCATCCTCGGTTTTGAAGCTTACGCTGGCTCCGTCACTATCCAGATGAGCGGCGGCACCATCGACATCGAGGGGGGCACGCTGCGCAACGGCGGATGGGGCGGCGCGAACTGGACCAACAATTTGGCCTCGATGAACATCGCCGCCGGGGCAAGCTTCGACACCTGGGAGGGCAACGACGTGGTTGTCGACGCCCTGACCGGCAGCGGCTCCATCACCTGCGGTTACGGCGGGGCAACCACCTCCTTGACCATCGGAGTGAACAACGGCTCCGGCACGTGGAGCGGCAACATCACGTCGAATTCCGTCGGCGCCCTTATCAAGGTTGGCACGGGCACCGAGGTGTTCGCCGCCGCCAACGATTACTATGGCAATCTGACCATCGCCGGCGGCGTGCTCCAACTGAATGACCCGAACGCGGTGCAAAACAGCACGGTCAACGTCGGTGTCGACAACGGCCTGGCCTTCGGACCCGGCATCGGCACGTTTACCCTGGGCGGTTTGGCCGGCAGCGGGGCAGTGCCGCTGGCCGACACCAACAGCAACGCCGTTGCGATCCAGGTGGGCGGCAACAACCAGGATGCGAGTTATTCCGGCATCCTGAGCGGCAGCGGCAGCGTGACCAAGACCGGCAACGGCACGCAGGTGCTCACCGGCAACAACACGTACGGCGGGGGCACGGTCGTCAACGGCGGCACCCTCGCCGTTTTCCCGGCAAGCGGCTCCGGCAGCGGGGTCGGAACCGGCCCGGTGACCGTCAATGCCGGGGCAACGTTGCTGGCCAACGGGGATGGCCCCTTGGGACCGAACAATAGCCCGGTTCGCGCTGACCGTGAACGGCGGCGTGGTCAACAACAGCGCGAACTTGTACCTCGGCCCGGTGCAGATGACCGGCGGCACGATCACGGGAGGCAACTGGATCTTCCCGTCCAGCACGATCACGACCTACGCGGCGCCCACGACGGCCCAAATCGACCTTATCTTGATCAACCCCTTTGTCGCCCCGGACCCCAACAATTTTTCTCTTGACTTTAACGTCGCTGCGCAACCCCGCGTTGGCCGTGGATTTGTCGGTAGGGTACGTGAATGATTGGGCCATTCCGGAGGGCTTTACCAAGGACGGCCCGGGCGTGATGGTCCTCGGCGGCGCCTGGGTAGACGGCAGTTATGCCATTGCGAGCACCGGCGGCGACAGCATACCGATCAACGCCGGCACGCTGGTGATCAACGGTTGGTTTGGTGGCAGCGGCGGTTGGAATAGCATCGGAGTCGCCAGCGGCGCGACCTTGGCCGGCGTCGGTCCGATCAACACGACCCCGACTACGGTGCACGCGGGCGGCACGCTCGCCCCAGGCTGGGCGGGCGTCGGCTCCACGCTGACGTTCGCGGCCGACTCGCCGTTGTCCTCGAGAGCGGCAGTATCCTCGCCTATACGCTTGGCACGGGCACGGGCAGCGACAGCTTCCTTTTTGTCGGCGGTGATCTGACGCTCAGTTCAAGCATCACCTTGGACGTCACCCCTGGCGGCAGTTGGGGCAACGGCGCTTATGCCCTGGCCACCTTCAATTCGCTCACCGACAACTCCAGCAGCTTCGATGGCTGGACGGTCACCGGAACCGGCCTGGGCAATCACCAGTACACCTTTGCCCTTGTCGGCAACAATCTCGACCTGATGGTGACGGCGCCGCAGATGATCTGGATTGGGCCGGGCGGTGGGAGCTGGGCCGACTCGACCAATTGGCAAGGCGGCGATATCCCGACCAACCTGGGCGATACGGCCACGTTCGCCGACAGCATCGGCAACAGCACGGCCACGGTCACCTTGGACGGCAACCGCACGCTCAGCGGGCTGACCTTCAACAACACGCTCGGCGGCAGCTACTTCATCACCAGCACCGATGGCAGCACGCTGACGCTGGCCAATTATGGCAGCCCGGTGCCGGTGACCGTCACCGGCGGCGGCAGCCACACCATCGCGGCGCCGATGACGCTCGCCGATAGCATGAACTTCAGCGCCGACACCGGCAGCAGCTTGACGCTCTCCGGCGATGTCAACGGTGGCGGGAGCGTGATCGTCAACGGCTCGGGCACCCTGGTGATCACCGGCACGAATAATACGTACAGCGGCGGTACGACGGTCAACAGCGGCACGCTCTACGTCACCGCCGGGGCCTCCGACGGAGGTAGTGCGAGCATCAGCAACGTTGGCTTGGGCATGGTGACGGTCAACGCCGGCGGCACGCTGATCGGCGAGGACAGGGCCTTGGGTTTCGGCTATAACACCATCGCCGCTCCGCTGACCATCAACGGCGGCGTCGTCACCGCCAACGCCAACGGCGGTACGCCGTTTCCCGGTGCTCCCGGCATGCTGGAGTGCGGCGCGTTGACAATGACCGGCGGCACGATCAACGGCGACACGTTCGGCGTCAATGGCCCCGTCACGATCAATGCGGGGGGCGGGCCGGCGATCATCTCCTCGACCGATTTCAGGCTCGTCAACACAAACGGCAGGCAGTCCTATTTCTACGTCAACGCGGACGCGGAGTTGGTCGTTTCGAGTTACATGTACGGTTGGGGCGCCAACACGCCGCTTACCAAGACCGGGGCGGGCACGATGATCCTCAATGGCCCCGTCGGCATCGACGGCCCAGCCACGATCGACGCCGGCACGCTGGTCGTCAATAATTCGTTCTCCTGTGGCGCACCGGTCTATGTGGCCTCCGCCGCGACCTTGTCCGGCAGCGGCAACATAAGCGCGACCGTCAGTTCCAGCGGCACGATCGCCCCGTCCGGCACGCTGACGGTTAGTTTGCCGGTGACGCTCGAGAGCGGCAGCATCCTCGCCTATACGCTTGGCACGGGCACGGGCAGCGACAGCTTCTTGGCCGTCGGCGACAATTTGACGCTGAGTTCAAGCATCACCTTGGCCGTCACCCCCGGCAGCAGTTGGGGCCTCGGCGGCACTTACCCCCTGGCCACCTTCAACTCGCTCACCGACAATTCCAGCAGCTTCGATGGCTGGACGGTCACCGGAATCGGCCTGGGCAATCGCCAGTACACCTTTGCCCTTGTCGGCAACAGTCTCGACCTGACGGTGACGGTGCTGCAGATGATCTGGATTGGGCCGGGCGGTGGGAGCTGGGCCGACTCGACCAATTGGCAAGGCGGCGATATCCCGACCAACCTGGGCGATACGGCCACGTTCGCCGACAGCATCGGCAACAGCACGGCCACGGTCACCTTGGACGGCAACCGCACGCTCAGCGGGCTGACCTTCAACAACACCCTCGGCGGCAGCTACTTCATCACCAGCACCGACGGCAGCACGCTGACGCTGGCCAATTATGGCAGCCCGGTGCCGGTGACCGTCACCGGCGGCGGCAGCCACACCATCGCGGCGCCGGTGACGCTCGCCGATAGCATGAACTTCAGCGCCGACGCCGGCAGCAGCTTGACGCTCTCCGGCGATGTCAACGGTGGCGGGACCGTGATCGTCAACGGCTCGGGCACCCTGACGATCACCGGCACGAATAATACGTACACCGGCGGCACGGTCGTCAACGGCGGCACCCTCAGCCTTGGG
This sequence comes from uncultured Planctomycetia bacterium, assembly GCA_963804825.1. Taxonomy (GTDB): domain Bacteria; phylum Planctomycetota; class Planctomycetia; order Pirellulales; family Thermoguttaceae; genus JBKQVT01. The sequence goes on from CAWDRV010000002.1 coordinate 54,255, forward strand.
CCGGGATATGTGTCCGGATGGTCGGCGGTCGGCAGCCTTGTCGGAACTGGCCCGGTGACGGTCAACGCCGGCGGGACGCTGATTGGGCAGAATTGCTCTATGGGCTTCGGCTATTCTGGCTGGAACGGATATCAGGCATCTGACTTGATCGTCAACGGCGGCGTCGTCACCTCCAACGTAAACTTCGATGACCAAGCAGGATTCAACGTCGGCAACTTGACGATGGCCGGCGGCACGATCAATGGTGGCATCTTCACCATCAACGGCGCGATTACGGTCACCGGGCCCGCGCCGGCGATCATCTCCGCGAGCCTACTCAATATCGACGGCGTGGGCCGCAACGACAATGGACCCATTGGCCAGTTTACCGTCGGCACCGGCGCAGCGTTGGTGATCACCAGTCCTGTCACCATCTGGGGAGGCTGGGCGTCCATCAGCAAATACGGCCCGGGCGTGTTGGAATTCGACGGTCCGGTCAGTCTCACAGCCTCGTCGCCTGTGCCCGTCAACGGCGGCACCATGGTGATCAATAACCAACTGAGCAACTGGAACCCGAACACCAACAGCACCACCGACGGGATCGTGGCCGTTGGCGCCAGCGGGACCCTCTCCGGCACCGGCCAGGTAAACATGGCCGTCGATTCGTTCGGCACGATTGCGCCGGGCTACAGCGGCGCCGGCACGTTGACGGTTAGTTTGCCGGTGACGCTCGAGAGCGGCAGCATCCTCGCCTATACGCTCGGCACGGGCACGGGCAGCGACAGCTTCTTGGCCGTCGGCGACAATTTGACGCTCAGTTCGAGCATCACCTTGGCCGTCACCCCTGGCGGCAGTTGGGGCAACGGCACCTACTCGCTGGCCACCTTCAATTCGCTCACCGACAACTCCAGCAGCTTTAGTGGCTGGACGATCACCGGAACCGGCCTGGGCAATCACCGCTACACCTTCAGCCTTGTCGGCGACAGTCTCGATCTGACCGTTGCGGCAGCGGTCAACGCGTGGTGGAACGTGGCGGGCGACGGCAGTTGGAGCGCGTCGGCCTCGGGCAATTGGCTCCAAAATTGGCTCCCCGCCATCAGCAGCCCGGTCGATGCCGGTGATACTGCCCATTTCGGCAACATTATCGGCGCGAATAATTCTGCGACCGTGACCATCGACGGCGGGCCCGTGAGCGTCGGAACCTTGACCTTCCACACCACCAACGGCGGCAGCTATACCATCGCCGGCGACAGCGTCAACACCCTGACCCTGGACAACGACGGAAACGCCGCCCAATTGAACAATTACGGCGGCAACCACTTCATCACCGCACCGGTGACGATCAACAGCAACCTTGCGGTCACCGCCGTGCCCGGCAGCAACCTGACGCTTTCCGGCGGATTCAGCGGCAACTCGGCCTTGAGTTTGAGCGTGGACGGTGGCGGCACCATGGTGCTGGCCGGCTCCGGCGTCAATTTCGACGGCAACGTGACGGTCAACAACGGCACGCTCCGCGTCCAGAACGGCATCGCTCCGGGCGGCGGCGGGGCCCCCGGCTTCTCCGTGGGCAGCGGCAGCAACGTTCTGACCACCGGCCCCAACGGCGTCTTGGAAATCTCCACCGGCACCGACACCGGCTGGAGTTACGACAACGGCGGCGGCGGCTTCGACTTCGACAACCAGGGCCTGGGACTCAACGGAACGACGACGATTACCGGCAACGGCGTCTTCCGCAAGACGGGCGCCGGCATTCTCTCCCTGGCCGGCAACGACGGCAACGGCCGCGTGAACATGGCCATGACCGGCGGCACCATTGACATCGAGGAGGGCGGTCTGCGCAACGGCGGCTGGCAGGCCTGCAATTGGGACAACAACCAGGCATCGATGAACATTGCCGCGGGGGCGACGTTTTATCTGTGGGCGGGCCAGCCCGTCTATATCGATGCCTTGACCGGCTCCGGGACGATTGATCACGGCTATTGGGGGAGTTGCCCGCTGACCATCGGCGTCGCGAACGGCTCGGGCACGTGGTCGGGCAACATCGCCACGTCCGAGGGGAGCGTGACGAAGACGGGCGCGGGCACCGAGGTGTTTGCCAGCCCGAACACGTATGCCGATCCGACTTATGTTACCGGCGGGGTGCTCCAACTCAACGACCCGAACGCGGTGCAAAACAGCACGGTCAACGTCAATGTGGACAACGGCCTGGCCTTCGGAAGCGGTATCGGCACGTTCAACGTGGGCGGCTTGTCCGGTGGCAACAGTTTCGCCCTGACCGACGTCGGCGGCAGCGCCGTCACGCTCAGCGTCGGCGGCAACAACCAGAGCACGACCTACGACGGCTCGCTAACGGGCCTGGGCAATCTGACGAAGGTCGGCAATGGCACGCTGACGTTGACAGGCATCCAGAGCTACCCCGGCGCGACCACCATCAGCGGCGGCGTGCTCCAGCTTAACCACGCCAACGCGGTGCAAAACAGCACGGTCAACGTCGCTGTGGACAACGGCCTGGCCTTCGGAAGCGGCATCGGCACGTTCAACGTGGGCGGACTGCGGGGCACCGGCGCCGTTCCCCTGACCAACGTCGTCGGCGGCGCCGTCACGCTCAGCGTCGGCGGCAACAACCAGAGCACGACCTACACCGGTTCGCTCAACGGCGCCGGCAACCTCACCAAGGTTGGCGCCGGCACGCTCACTTTGGGTGGCGCAAATACCTACGCTGGCGCGACGAACATTAGCGGCGGCGTGCTCCAGTTGACGTCGAGCCAGCCGCTGATCTGGTTCGACGCGAGCAACTCCGGCGCCGTCGTCACCAGCGGCGGCAGCGTGGCTCAATTGACGAACCTCGGCAGCCTCGGGCCCACCGGCAACGCGACGGGCCCGACGACCGCCGGCTTCGGTCCGTCGCACCTGCTGCCCACCCTGAATGCCGCCAACACCGCATTCAACGGCATGCCCACCGTCAGCTTCGGCTACGTCGGCGGAGACACCCCCGAAGGGCCTAGCACGAATAACGGCCAAGGCAACGGCACGGTGTTGCAGTTCAATAATGCCGGCCTGCTCAATAATACCTCCTATACCATCCTGGCAGTCGCGGCGCGGTCGTTCAACAACGGCGCGCTGGCGCCCTGGGGCGGAAACCAGGCCACCAACGTCAATTTGTTCTTGGGCACGTATGGGGTAAGTGGGAATGGCGGCCTCAGCCTGGGTTATGATGGCACCGGCGCCGATGCCCAGGGGCAGTACCAGCTTGGACAGTACGGTAATAGTTTGTCCGGCGGCAGCCCGCCTATGGCCAGCACGATGTACGGCCCCACGGTCCCGGAAACCGCCGAGGTCATCACCGCTGAACTGGACACGGCAGTCGGCCATTCGCTCAGCGTCGATGGCGTGATGGTCGCCTCGAATACCGACCCGTCTACGCTTGTCAGCAATGGCGGCCAGAACAACACCAGCTTCCTCGGCACCGGCAACAATCTCCCCGACAACGGCTTCTTCAACGGCGACCTCGGCGAGGTGCTGATTTTCAACTGCGCCCTGACGCCCGCCCAGCAAGCGGCCGCCGAAGCCTACCTGGAGTACAAGTGGCTGGGCATCGGCACGCCGGTCGCGGTGCCCTCGTTTATGACCAACCCTTCCGGCTCGTTGCCTAGCGACACGCCGGTGACCATCAGCAGCGGCGGCACGCTCGATCTGAACAACCTCAACCAGACGATCGGCTCGCTCAGCAGCACCGACCCATCGGCGCAGGTCTCGCTGGATGCTGCGGTCCTCACCACGGGCAGCGACAACACCAACACCACGTACGCCGGCGGGATCAACGGCAGCGGCGGGCTGACCAAGATCGGCAGCGGCGCCTTCGTGCTCAGCGGCAACGTCGCCTACACCGGCCTGACGACCGTCGCGGCCGGCACTCTGCAGCTCGGCAACGGTGGCACGAGCGGCTCGATCAAGGGCAGCAGCGGCGTTGTCACCGCCACCAACGCCGTCCTGGCGTTCAATCGCTCGGACGCCGTGACCTTCGCGCAACCGATCGGCGGCGGCGGCGGCCTGACTCAAATGGGCCCCGGCTTGCTGGTCCTCACCAACGCCCAGAATACTTACACCGGCCCGACGCTGATCAGCGGCGGCACCCTGGCGCTGGCCATGGCGCTGGTGCCGTCCGCTCCGGCGGCCCCCACCCCGCTGGCCCATTACACGATGGACGGCCCGCTCGGGGCAATCGCATCTGGGGGCACGATAGCCGATTCCAGCGGCAACGGCTACACCGCGACCATGACCGGTACCGGGGCAAGCTTTGTTGGCGGGGTGATCGGGCAGGCCATAAAGTTTACCAGCCCCTCCCACCTCGACACCGGCGACCTTGGGCAATCCAGTGCGTGGACCGAGTCCGTGTGGATTAATATTCCCGCGGCGAACATAGGCACCCTTGCCTATTTCACCGATGGCCGCCAAGGCGGCGGGAATGGGTACAACCTGTCCTTCTATAACGGCGGTAATACCCTCTATGCCAGAATCCCAAGCGCGGCGGGCGGAGACGTCCTTGACATTGGCGAGTCGTTTCCGTTGAGCGCCGATACTTGGCACCTCCTCACCACCACGGTGGGGGCGGGGACATTCAACGTCTACTTCGACGGGACGCTTCAAGCCACGGCCGCGTACAGCGGCACGGCTCAGCTCATGAGTGTCGGGGATGGTTTGCGCATCGGCGCCAGGGCTAGTACCGGAGCCTACCAGTTCACGGGCTCGGTGGACGACTTCAACCTGTATTCCTCCGTGCTCACGGCGGACCAGATCCAACAGTTGTACGCGAGCGAGGTGAGCGGTCTGCCGACGGGGACCCCCTTGCAGGTAGCCAGCGCGGGCGTCTTTGACATGGGCGGCGGCCAGCAGACCATTTCCTCGCTGTCCGATGGCCCCGGCGGCGGCGGGCAAGTGATCAACAGCAACGCCTCGCTGCCGTCCACCCTGACCGTCAGCGCCACCGGCGGCACGAGCACTTTCAGCGGCGTGGTCGCCGGCGGCAATGGCTTGGGTACGATCAACCTCGTCATGACCGGCAACGGCGTCCAGACGCTATCGGGCGCCGGCATTACTTATACGGGTGACACCACGGTCACCAGCGGCACGCTCCAACTCGTCAACGCCATCTATTTCTCGAACACGGGTCCCGGCGGAGTCACTCCCGCCAATACCATTACCATCGCTTCCGGCGGTGTCCTCGCGATCTACCTGGATGCCACAACGTCGTGGAGTGGGTGGGAGGGAGAGCAGAGCGCGTTGGGCACCGCGGGCGGGACGACGATCGTCGGCGCCGGCGTCTTCCAAAAGACGGGCCCCGGCATCCTCGAATTGGGCGGCCAGAACGGCGGCGGATCGGTCACCTTCGCCATGAGCGGCGGCACGATCGACATCGAGGGAGGCACGCTCCGCAACGGCGGCTGGCAGGGCCAGAACTGGACCAACAACCTCGCGTCGCTCAACGTCGCCAGCGGGGCGACCTTCGACATCTGGAACGGCAACCAGGTCTTCGTCGATGCCGTGACCGGCGCCGGAACGATTACCTCGAACTACGGCGGCGCGCCCCCGCTGACCATCGGAGTGAACAACGGCTCCGGCACCTTTGACGGCGCCATCCAGGACGGTGCGGGACAGGTCGCCCTGATTAAGACGGGCGCGGGCGTCCAGGTGCTCACCGGCGCCAGCGCCTATACCGGCGATACGAACGTCAATGGCGGCGTGTTGATGGTCCACGGCTCGCTGAACTCCGGCGGCAACGTGTACGTCAACAACACCGCCACTCTCAGCGGCAGCGGCAGCGTCGGCAACGTGATCGTAAACTCCGGCGGCACGGTCGCCCCAGGCGTGCTCGGCAGCGGCACCCTGGCGGCGTCAAACGGGATCTTCAATACCGGCGCCGTCCTCGCGTATACGCTCGGCACGGGCAACGGCGCCGACGGCCTGCTGGCCTTCAGCGGCAACCTCACGTTGAACCCCGGGGTCACTTTGAGCCTCACCCCCAGCGATAGTTTTGGCCTCGGTACGTGGGCCCTGGCGACCTTCGCTTCGGTCACCGACAACTCCGTCAACTTCAGCGGCTGGACGGTCACGGGGCCGGCCAGTGCCTCTTACGCCTACCAATTTGTCATCAACAGCGGCACTCTTGATCTGACCGTCTCGACGCTTGTTCCAGCGGTCAGCGCGTGGTGGAACGTGGCGGGCGACGGGAGTTGGAACACGTCGGCTTCGGGCAATTGGCTCCAAAATTGGCTCCCCGCCGCCAACAGCCCGTCCAGGGCCGGTGATACTGCCCATTTCGGCACCGTCATCGGGTCCAGTAGTGTCACCGTGACCATCGACGGCGGGCCCGTGAGCGTCGGAACCTTGACCTTCCACACCACCGGCGGCGGCAGCTATACCATCGCCGGCGACAGCGTCAATACCCTGACCCTGGACAACGGCGGAAACACCGCCCAGTTGAAGAATTACGGCGGCAACCACTTCATCACCGCGCCGGTCATCATGGCCAGCAACCTTGCGGTCACCGCCGCGCCCGGCAGCAGCATCACCATTTCCGGCGGATTCAACGGCAACTCGGCCTTGAGTTTGAGCGTTGACGGCGGCGGCACCATGGTGCTGGTCGGCACCGGCGTCCAGTACAATGGCAACGTCAACGTCAGCAGCGGCACCCTCCGGGTGGTCAACACGTGGACCGGCGGCCCTGGCGCAAGTCCCAACACCCAATATGGCTTTTCCGCCGGGCCTGCGACCGCGCCCAATGTCCTCAACACCTCGGCCGGGGGCGTGCTGGAGCTTTACGTTGACGACAGCGACCCGTATCAGGGCGACAACGATGGCGGCTGGGGCGACAACACGTTTGCCGGCGCCACCGGCGCCAGCCCGGTTAGCCATGCCTCGCTGGGCACGCAGGCCGGGACGATCGTCACCGGCAACGGCGTCTTCCTCAAGACCGGCCCCGGCGTCCTGGCTTTCGAGACGTACAACAGCTCCATCAGCTTCCAGATGACCGGCGGGACGATCGATATCGAAGACGGCCTCGTCCGCAACGGCTCCTGGGGCGGCGCGGACTGGACCAACAACAAGGCCTCGCTGACGATCGGGCCCAATGGGTGGTTCGACATTTGGCGGAGCAATGCCCCGACGAACGATGTCATCGTCAACGCCCTGAACGGCAGCGGCCACTTCAATGTTGATGATGGCTATGGCACGAACATGTACCTGACCATCGGCGTGAACAACGGCTCCGGCACGTGGAGCGGCGAGATCAGCGACGAGTCCAACACCCTCTACGTGACCAAGAACGGCAGCGGCACCGAAGTGTTCGCAAGCGCCAACATTTACACGGGCGACACCAACATCAACAACGGCGTGCTCAAGGTTGCCGACCCCAACGCGTTGCAGAACACCACGGTGTATGTGAACGTCAACAACGGCCTGGCCTTCGCAAACGGCGTGAGCACGGCCAATTTGGGTGGACTGAGCGGCTCCGGCAATATCTCCTTGACCACCGCCGACCCCAATCCTGTCACCATCAGCGTCGGCGGCAACAACAAGGACACGACCTACAGCGGCTCGCTGTCGGGATCGGGCGGCCTGACGAAGACCGGCAATGGCACGTTGACCTTGACCAACTTCCACAGCTATCAAGGCGCGACCACGATCAACAACGGCACCCTGGCGCTGTCCCCCATCGTGATTTCGGGGGCCATACCTGGCTTGATCCTGGACGGGGATTTTTCAGTTCCCGACGTCGGCGGTGGGTGGTCCGGCTTCGATCCCGGCGGGTCTCCGTGGACGTTCCTCGGGTATTCGGCCGTCCACGGCCCGGGCAGCCCCTACACTCCGCCCACTCCGTTCCCGGCTGGCACCACCCAGTGCGCCCATGTCCAGGACGCTGGGAACGTGGGATCATTCAGCCAGGTCATAACATCCGGCTCGTCGTATAGCAACCTCGTGATCAGCTTTTACAGCGCCTACCGCTTCGGTCCGGATCCGTTCCAGGTCCAGATTGATGGCGTTGACGTGGGCGACTTCAGCCCCGCCAGCAACAGCAGTTGGGTGTCCTACTCCACAAGCGCCTTTAGCTTGAGCGCGGGTACCCATACCATCGCGTTCGTGGGCCAGAGCATCGGCGGCGGCGATGTGTCGTCGTTTATCGACAACGTGGTGATCGGCACGCCCCCGAGCTACATTGCCAACACCGACATGCTGCCGGCGACCACGCCGGTTACCATCGACGCGGCTGGAAAGTTGGACCTCGCCGGCAACAAACAGCGGGTGGCCTCCCTGTCCGACGGCGCCAATGGTGGCGGGACAGTGCTCAACAGCAACGCCAGCCTGGCATCCACGCTGACCATCAGCCCCACCGACGGCGCGACGAAAACCTTCAGCGGTAATATCGGCGGCGTCGGCCCGGGCACGATCGCACTCGTCATGAGCGGCAACGGAATCCAAGTGTTGACCGGGACGAACACGTACACCGGCGGCACCGAAGCTTCGGGCGGGACGCTCGACTTCGCCACGCCCAGCGCCCTTCCGAGCACGGGGATTGTGACGGTCGATGCCGGTGGCTACGTGGCGTTGGGAGCGCTGTTCGGGCGCCTCGTCGCCCGCAGGGACGAGCGAGGAATCGTCCGTGGAAACGACCGCCACGACGGCGACGACTTCAACCACAACGGTGACAACGACGACAGCGGCGACAACGGACACCAGCAGCATCGTGGCCGGCAGCGGTGCTGTCGTAACAACCGGCGGCCGACCGGCATCCGTGCCGGAGCCGAGCACCGTGGTCCTGTTGCTGGCTGGGGCGGCCGCGTTGGCCGCTGCGGCCTGGAAGCGGAGGAAGCTCGTAGGTTGAAGACTGGGTCGGAAACGGTAAAGGGATCGGGAAACCGGTAAACGGGTCGGGAATCGCAACAGCCATATTGCCTCTCCCGACTCGACCCGGTATATTCGAAGAGGGTGGAATTCGCTCCACTCCATAACCTCCGGGTCGCGGAATTGGGCCCAGAGGGTTCTTGTTGCATATTGCCCTTTCGGAGGACGAACCGTGGACATTGCGGGTATTCGTGAGGCACTTCGCCGCGAGCCGTTCGAACCCTTCGTGATCCGGCTCGCCGACGGCCGATCGGTGGCCGTAAAGCATCCGGAGTTCGTGGCCCTCGCGCCTCGTCGCATCATCGTCGTGGCGGACGACGAAGTCGGTTCATGGTCCGTCCTTGAACCTCTGCTCATCGTGTCGCTTGATTACCGCTCCGTGAGGCGAAAGGGCGGCAACGGCGCGCACAAGAAGAACCCGAGATCCTGAAACCTCCCGGCCGGACGCCCGCATCTCTCGCGAAAGTAGTCGGTCCCGGCGACCCTGCTGTGCCGCTCGGTCACGCCGCACACGTCCGTAGACATTGCGAATGTCTTCCGACGCCAAGGAGCCCCCTCCGCGGGTATGTCCCGATGCTACCCGCGATGGGCACTCTTCGGGCGCGCGAGTGCGCCCTTGAAACGACAGACCGCGTTTGGGACGGTGCGATCACCAGTGGAACGACTTCGCCGTCCCGTCTGCCCGCGTGCTACGATTACATAGCGAGTTTTCGGCCGAGGTGTCCTCGGTGGGCGCGGGGCGGAGGCGGGCATGTCACACGATGAAGAACTGTTGCAGAAGGAAGGGGCGCGGCTGCGACTGGAGACGTTGCGCCGGCAACTCGCCCGACTGCCGCGAACGGCACGAGAGGAATACGACACGCTGGTCGACGAGCTTGAAGGACAAGTCGGCGGGGCCGCGGCCAGGCCCGCGGATGTCCGCCAACTGCTCGACGAAATCGAGGCGATTGCCAAGTGCGTCGAGTTCGAGTTGGCCGCGGCGCCCGATCCGCTGGGCTCGTAGCAGGCGCCGCACGAAACATTCTCCCCGGCGTCGGCGGCCGGGCTATTTGCCCGGTTCGGCCGCCGCGTACGACGCGGCCGCGAACCCCCAGTTCACCTTGCTCCAAAAGGCCTCGATGAAACGCGGCCGCTCGTTGCGATAGTCGATGTAATACGCGTGCTCCCACACGTCCAAGGTCAACACCGGCTCGCGGCCGTGCTTCACCGGCGTGTCGGCATTGCCCAGCGGCATGATCTCGAGCTTGCCGCTGGGACCGCGGGCGAGCCACGTCCAACCGGAGCCGAACAGTGCGGCGGCCTTGTCGGCGAATTCCTTTTTGAAGCCATCCACGCTCTTGAAGTCCCTTTCGATGCCCGCCAACAGTTCGCCCGTGGGCTGCCCGCCGCCGTCGGGCGACATGCAGTTCCAAAAGAACGTGTGGTTCCACGCCTGGGCGGCGTTGTTAAAGATCGGCCCGGCCGCCGAATGTGCGACCACTATTTCCAGCGACTGGCCGGCCTCCGGCCTGTTCTCCACCAGGGCGTTGAGCTTTTTGAAGTAGGCCGCCTGGTGCTTCTCATAGTGATACATCATCTGCTCTTTCGAGAGAAACGGACGCAACGCATCGAGCGCGTAGGGGAGTGTGGGTTGTACGAAGGCCATGACCGAGTTTCCTTTCGTTTTCCGCGGGTTGAGGGGAGTTGATCTGGGGGGCTCCGGGTCGGCGCCGGCCGTCGATCCGCCGCCCAACATGAGCCCGGCGCCGACCGCCAAGGAGCCGGACAAAAACTGGCGTCGCTTCATGGCATCGCCCTTTCGTGGAGAAACCTTGCAATGGACAAGACGTAACAACCCCCAATCGTAGGTCTTAACCTCAAGAAAGAAAAGGGGCTGGCGGGCGGCCATGGCATGGCCCATTGCCCCAAAAATGGAAATGATGGGGATACTGCGGGATATAGGCGCTTTTTTGCGTCGGCATTCGCTCGAAACCGCCGCCTGCCTTTGGGAAACATTGCGGATTGGGCAAGCTTTTTGGTCGAAAATACCTTAGTGTCCAATATCTCTTCCCATCACGAGGGGGTTTCTTTCATGCCCCGCGTCCTACCTGCCGTCATGATGTTCGCGGCCATAATTTTCACGACAACGGGCTGTCGGATGCCTGCCGACCGCTTGGACTACTGTGGACCAGTCTATCGCGGAGGGACCTATCCGCCGTGTGCCCAGGACGTGCGTGCAGGCTCGATCCTGTCGCCGTCGGGCGGGCAAGCGATGCAAACGACGCCATCGACGCCCGCTGAAGACACCGACCGTTCCGGGTCCCAGAGCGAACTGGAGCCGACGCCGGCCCCGCCAGAGTCATCGCCGTCGCCGTCGCAGTCACCATCGGAGCCGCAATCGTCGCCGGAGTGGCACTCGCCGCAGCCGCAATCGTCGTCGCCATCGCCTTCGCCGTTCGTGCCGGAACAGACGCGGCAACCGGCGTCGGGCGACGGCTGGACCGCCCGCCACACGGACGACTCGGCGGCGAAGTAGCGCGCCGTTCAGATATCGAGGATGCCGAGCCGGGCGCGAATCTTACGCAGCGGGAAGAGCGGACCGCGATTGCCGCCGGGACAGTCCTCGCACATCCGTGCCCAGGCGGCCGGCGTGGCCAGATTCGAGCCCCAGAAGGGCCACGTGCGGCACTGCCGCGGCCGCTGTTGGTAGACCTGGCAGGACCGGCTCTCGCGGTGGAAGAAGACGCAATCGCCGCCGGGCAGTTCGATCAGGCTCTTGCGGATGCCGACCTTGCGGACGTAGCGTCGTTCGAATTCTTCGGCGTCGAGGCGGAGGGCGGCGGCCAGGGCCTCGATTTCCGACTTGTTGACCCAAACATAGCCCGGCGCGCCCGTGCAGCACGAGCCGCACTGCGCGCATTGAAACCGCAAGCCGTCTTGATACCAGGGTTGATCGTCCATCGTTTACACGACGAGCAGTTCCTCGCCGGGGGTGGTCAGGAGGGCGGCCACTTCGGGCATGAGGCCGTAGGAAAGCGCCAGGAGTTTGATCGGGTGGAGCGTGGGTTTCGTGGTGCCCTGCTCCATTTGGATTTTGCAGGCGCTGCACTCGGTGACGCCCGCCTGGAGCGCCGGATCGCGCAGCCGCGAGATCAGGCCCCAGCCCGCCCGCAGGCTGCTGCGATAGTTCTTGTGCAAGCAGTCCGAAGGTGCCGGCCATGCCGGAGCAGCCCCGCTCGATGTGATGGACCCGCAGACCGGGGATCAGGCTGAGCAGGTTGACGCCCGGAAAGCCGACGCCCAGGGCCTTCAGATGGCACGGGGCATGATAGCCGAGCACGGCGTTGATCGGCCGCAGGTCGAGCTGCAACGTCCCCAGAATGTGCATTTTCCAGAGGAACGTGCAGGCCTCGCTGGCATTGGCGGCCAGCAACCGGGCGTCGTCGTCGTCGAGAAGCTGCGGATATTCGTGCACCAGGCAAAGCGCGGCCGCCGGCTCCGTGGCCACGACGTGGTAGCCTTGCCGCACGGCCTCGGCCAGGATGGTCGACGTTGCGCCGCGCCAGGCGGCGGGCATGATCCAAGTCGCCGCAGGCAATCGACGCCATGCCCGCCGGACGCTGCTCCGCCGGCACGTAGACCGCCACGCCGTTGTGTTTCATCACGGCGACCAGGGCCTCGCCCAACTGCGGGTCGTGATAATTGGCGTAGGTATCGACGAAATAGAGGACTTTTTGCGGGCTGCGGCGGGCCAGCCGGGTCAGCCGCCGGCGGGCCGCACGGCGCAGGAAACTCCGCGACGACACCCGCGGCAGCTTCCGCCCCTGGGCGATCCCCAGCGTCTTCTCCATCAGCCAGCGCATCTGCCGATTGCCGCAAGGCCCAGTTGGCCAGCGGGCTGACCTTGCTCGCCAGCGACGCCAAGCAGGTCCAGCCGCGTCATCACCCAGTCGGACAGCCGCAAGCCGTTGGCCGCCACGTACGCGCCCTTGCTCTCCCGCATCAGCCGCGGGATATCGACGCCGGCCGGGCACTCCAGCCGGCAGGCGTGGCAATGGACGCAGAGGTCGGCCACGTCCTTGAATTCCTCGCTGCCGAGCCGGCCCAGGTCGATGCGGCGGGTGATGAAGCCGCGGATCAAGTTGGCCTTCGCGCGAGGCGAAGCCTCCTCGGCCGGCGCGAAGCGGAAGATCGGGCACATCCGCACCTGCGGCGATTGCGAACGGCACTCGCCGCAGCGGTTGCAGACTGGCCGTGACGTCGTTGACTTGCGAAGGGTCCCAGTCCAGTTGCAGCTCGATCAAGTCGCGGAGCTTCGGCGAATCGGCTTGCTCCGGCTGCTGCGGCGGCGGCCGCCGGCGCGGCCAAGGCAGGCCGCAAATAGCGCGTCAGCAGCTCGGGATCGTCGCCGACGATCTTGCCCGGGTTCAACACGTTGCCGGGATCGAAAATCTGCTTCACCCGGCGGAGGACGTCGTAGAGCGGCCCGATCTGGCGGGCGAGGAAGGGCGTGCGGCTCAGGCCGTAGGCATGTTCGCCGCTGATCGTGCCGCCGGCGTCGAACACCTCCTGGTAAAGTTCCTCGGCCACCTGCCGCATCCGCTGCACGTCGGCCGGATCGTCGAGGTCCAGAAAAGGCTGGATGTGGAGTTGCCCATGGCCGGCGTGGCAGAGCAGCGAGGCGGTGATCTGGTGACGCTTCAGCACGTTCTGCATGCGGACCAGGAACGCGGAGAGCATTTCCGGCGGCACGGCGACGTCCTCGACCACGGGCACCGGCCGGCTTGGCCCCTTCACGCGGTACAACAGCGGCTGGCTCTTGTGGGCCAGTCGCCAGAACAGGTCGGTTTCCTCCTGGTCGAACGCCTGCCGGGCGCCGAAGGCCAGCCGCTGCTGCTGGCAGATCTCGTCGACCAGCCGGTGGACGCGGTCGCGGACCTCGCGCGGGATCGTCGCCCTCGTATTCGACCAGGAGCAGGGCTTCGGTTTCCGCCGGGATCAGCAGGTCGAAGCGGATTTCGCCTTCCCGGGCGACGCTCAGGTGGCGGCGATCCATCAGGTCGCAGGCCGAGGGCTGCGGTGGGCAGGATCTCGCCGGCGGCCCGCGACGGCCTTCTCCAGGCTCTCGAACAGCAGCAGCGCGACGGCGCGATGCCGGGGCAACGGCTGCGTGGCCAGCGTGGCCTCGGTGATCAAGGCCAGGGTCCCTTCCGAGCCCGCCAAGAGCCCCGCCAGGTCGAGATGGTCCGTCGGCGAGCACGCCGGCGAGGTTGTATCCGCAGCGGCTCAGCGGACCCTTGGGTTGGTGCCGGCGGATCACGTCGGCCTGTTCGGTCAGCAGGGCGGCCAGGCGATTGACCAGGTCGCGTTTGCGCGGCTGCGGGATCCTCGCTGACGCCGCGGACCAGCGGGCGCGGTCGAACTCCAGCAACTGGCCGTCGGCCAGCGCGACTTGCAGGCTGCGGACGTGGCGGCGCACCGAGCCGTACTTCAACCAGCGGCTGCCGGAGGCGTCCAGGGCGATCATGCTGCCGACGGTGGTGACGGCGCTGTTGGCCGGGTCGGGGCCGAAGAGGCGTCCCCGCAGCCGCAACTGGGCATTGAGCCGCTCGTGGACCATGCCCGGCTGCACCCGCACCGGTCTCGCCCTCGAAGCGGACGATGCGGCGGAGAAACCTGGAGAAATCCAGCACCAGCCCCGGACCGAGCGATTCGCCGGCCACGCCGCTGCCGGCGCCGCGGGCGTGGACGGGGATGTGCATCTCGGCGGCGTATTGCAGGCAGGCCGCCACGTCGGCCGCGCAGCGGGGGCGGACGACCGCCAGGGGCTTGATCTCGTAGACGCTGGCGTCGCTGGCGTAGAGCTGCAGGGCGATGTCGTCCGCGCGGACCTCGCCGGTGATCAGGCCTCGCAAGTCGTCCTGGATTCTCTCGCGCTGGGGAAGGAGTTGGTCCACGAGCGACCTAGCGATGGTTTCCGTAAATCAGGGTCATCAATTCCGCCCGCGTGGAGGAACCGGTGCGGAACACGCCCTTCATGGCCGAGGTGACGCACAGGCTGCCCGGCTTGCGAATGCCGCGGATGGTCATGCAGGTATGAATGGCCTCGATCACCACGGCCACGCCCTTGGCGTGCAGTTCCTCGACCAGCAGATCGGCGATCTCCTCGGTCATGCGTTCCTGGACCTGGGGGCGCCGGGCCACGCCCTCGACGACGCGGGCCAGCTTGCTCAGGCCGACCAGGCGGCCGCCCGGCAAATAGGCGACGTGGGCCTTGCCCATGAACGGCAGCATGTGGTGCTCGCACATGCTGTTGAAACTGATGTCGCGGACCAGCACGACTTCGTCGCACTTCTCGGTGAAGAACTGCCGCAGGTGGCGGCGGGGGTCCTCGTGCAGACCGGCGAACAATTCGGCGTACATCCGTGCGACCCGCGCCGGGGTCTGCCGGAGTCCCTCGCGGTCGGGATCCTCGCCGACGGCCAGGAGGATTTCCCGCACCGCCCGCTCGATCCGCGCATAGTCCACGCTGCCGGAGTTGGGGCCGGCCGGCTGGACGCGGTCGTTCTCGTCCGCGGCGCAGGGACCGGGCGTTTCTTCGTGATTGCCGGGAGATTCCATGAACAGATGCCTCGTTCGGGGCGAAACATTCATCTTAGAGGCTGGCGCCGGGCCGGTCAAGGAGCCCTCGGTCCGGTCGCGGCAAGCCAGGGTAGGGTGGGTCGAGCCACCCCTGTAAAGGTCTTAATCTGTTACGGTTTCACGGTTTATGGTATCACTTCGGCTTCGGCGCGCGTCACAACGGGGTGGCGGCGTGTGAATGGGTCTCGCGAAGCAGGAGCGACAAGGATGTTGCTGGGCAAACCATTGGCGGTCTTCATCGAGCGGAGTCCGGTCAGCGTGATGGTCAGTGCAACGCTTGAGCGTGTTTTCGAACCGGCGGTGCTGGATCAGGTTTTCCAGGAGCACGCCGTCCTGGGCTACGCCAAGGAATTGGCTTTCTCCCAGTGTGTTCAAATCATGTGCGACGTGGTGTTCAAGGAATCGCCGTCCGTGGGAGCGTTCTACCAAGCCCACCCGGACGAAATTCCGGTGACCCGGCAAGCTGTCTATGACAAGTTGAAGCGTCTGGAATCGCAAGTCCCGGCGGCGTTGGTGCATTATTCGGGCGAGGAACTGGGCCCCTGTATGAAGGCGATGCGGTCGCAGGCCCTGCCGCTGCTGCCTCGCTACCGCGTACGAGTCCTGGATGGGAACCACTTGACCGGCACCGAGCATCGTATTTTCGAGTTGCGCCGGTTTCGGTCCGCCGCCTTGCCGGGGCAGGCGCTGGTGTTCTACGATCCGCAATACGGTTTGATTACCGACGTGGTTCCCTGCGAAGACGCGCATGCCCAGGAACGTTCGTTGCTGAAGGAGGCCTTGGCGTGTATTTCCGCGCGCGATTGCATTTTGGCGGACCGCAACTTCTGCACCAGCGGGTTTTTGTTTGGTATTCGTCGCCTGGGGGCTTTCTTTATTATCCGTCAGCACGCCTCCACGCTTTGCTACGAATTGAAGGGAAAACGCCGTTTGGTGGGCCAGGATGGTCGGGGACGAAACATCTACGAACAAGCGATTTGCCTGACCGACCCCGAAAGCGGAGAGAGCTTTACTGCCCGCCGAATTACGATCGTCCTGGACAAGCCCAACAAGGACGGGGAAACGGAATTGCACATTCTCACCAACTTGGCGAAGAAAGCGGCCAGCGCGGTGCGGATTGCGGAACTCTATGCCGATCGCTGGACGATCGAAACGGGGTTCCAGCAATTGACCGACGACCTGCGCTGCGAGATCAACACCTTGGGATATCCCAAGGCGGCGTTGTTCGGATTCTGTACGGCGTGCATGGCCTACAACGCCGTGTCGGTTGTGAAGTGTGCGATTCGCGCGGCACAGGGCAAGAAGTACGTGGAAGAGGAGTTGTCGATGTACTACCTGACCCTGGAAGTGGCTCAGGTGACGGCTGGGATGATGATCGCGATCCCCGAGCAAGATTGGGGAGTCTTTCGTAGAATGTCTCCCAAGAAGTTCGCGACCGTCTTGATCGACTTGGCGCAGCGTATCGACCCGCGCAAGTACACGAAGCACAAGCGTGGGCCGAAAACCAAACAGCCGAAGAAGACCAGCGGCAAACGAATTCATCATGTATCTACCGCGAGAATACTCGCCATGCGAACATAGGTAAGACCTTTACAGGGGTGGGTGGGTCGAGCGAAGCAAGCCCCACCATCATGTTTTTGCGCATTATGGTGGGTCTCGCTGCACTCGCCCCACCCTACGAATTTCCGACCTTCCGCACCAGTAACTATTGCGAATGTTGGTTCAGTTTCTGGTCCAACTCGCCGATCTGCTCGGACGCGTCGGAGAAGCGGTCCGGCCATTTCGTCCGGTGGAGTTTTTTCACGGCGGCGCGGGCCTCGTCCCAGCGTTCTTGCTGGATCAGGGCGCCGGCCAGGCCGATCAGGCCCGTCGGCGCAAGCGGCCGAATCCGCGCCACTTGCTCCCACTGGACGATGGCTTCGTCCCAGCGATCCTGACTCTGGCGGATTCCGGCCAGCAACTGGTGGCTGGACGCCTCGGCGGGCAGACGATCGACAATCGACGTTCTGGCGCGTTCCGCCTCCGCGACCTTGCCGGTCGCCTCGAAACGATTGGCCAGGTTTTCGTAGAAATGGATATCGCCGCGGGCCGCATCGCGCCAGCGGAGCACTTCCTGGACGGCGCCTTCCTTGTCGCCCCGGGTGCCGTAGCATCCCAGCAGGGCCTGGTGCGTTTCCGCGTCGTCGGGCCGCAGCTCGGCGGCCATGCGCAGTTGCACGATCGCTTTGTCCATGTTGCCCATGTGCTTGTAGGCGCCGCCGGCCTCCTTGCGGACCACGGGGTTGTCCACGCCGCTCTTCTTCGCCTGGCGGTCAAGCTGGGCCACGAAAGCGTCCAGGTCCTCGACCTGGAGGAGGACGCTCTGCAAGGGCTTGGCGGCGTCCTTCCGGTCGGGTGAACTGGCCGTCGCGGCGACGGCCGCATCGACCGCCTCGACCGTCTTGCCCATGCGCACGCGGGCTTCGGCGAGCGAACCCCAGTATTCCGAGAGCTTCTTGTCGCCGCTGCCGTGGTCGGCCCCGCTGCGCTGGCGGTGGACAATCGCCTCCTGGAAATAGGCCGCGGCCTGCTCGTTCAGTCCGCAGTCCAGGCAGGCCTTGCCCAACGCGGCCATGACGTCCTCCGTCCAGCGGCCGCGCTGGCGCCATCGGGCGTCGGCCTGCTTCAGGATGTCCCGGACGCTCGATTCCGGCTGCCCGCCCTTGCAGCAGGCCCGCATGAGCTCGCCGCAGTCCTCGATATCGTCGTCCGCGTCGGGGCCGACGAGTTCCTGGAGCACCGCGACGGCGTCGGCCCAGCGCGACTGTTTGACGAGGAATTCCTTGACGAGGCGTCTTTGCGCCGCCGGGTCGAGGACGTGGCGGCGGTTGGCGTCCAAGAGCACGTCGGCGGCGCGCGCCGGCTGTTTCAACGCGGTGTTGAAGAAATCGGCGACGTGGACGGCGACGGTTTCGGAGTCCTTGTTTTCGGCCAGGACTTCCTCGGCCGTCGCCGCGAAGGCAGCCGCCTTCTCCGGCCAGGAGGAGAACGTTTCCGGTTGCAGACGGGGGTAGTTCGCATCGTGCCGCTGGAGGTCCTTTCGCAGGGCCTCGCAGAGGATCCGCAGCACCCGCGGCGACAGTTCGCCGAGATACTCGGCTTCCCGCCGCCACTGGCCCAATTGGTTGATCCAGTAGAGCATATTGTCCTCAGCTTGACGCCGCGCCCAGGCGGGATCCGTCTCGATCCGCTCGACGAGAAACGCCACGGCGTCGTGCGGGCCGATCACCTCGTGCAGCGTGTTGGCGGTCTGCAAAACGAATGGGGTCGTAATCTGCGAGTAATTGGCGCTCCGCCGCTTGAACAACTTGGGCAATCGCTGGAAAGCGAATCGCTTCAAGTCATCGTCCACTCCCAAAAACTCTTTTTTCTGGTGCGCCGTGCCGTAAAGGCTCAACAAGCCCATGATCAACCCGCTCTGATCGAGCGAAACCAGTTCGGCTTGCATCTTCTGCTCGACGGCGAGGTACAGTGCCCCGCCACGGCCGAGCGAAACCTCGCCGTCCTGGCCAATGGCCTTCTCATAAAGCTGATAGAGCCGCGCGGAAAGCCGCGCGGCCTCGCGTGGATTGGCCCGTTGCCCGATCAGCTTCTTGAGCAGCGCCTCTCCGCGGGCAAATTGCTTCCGCGATTCCAGGTGCTCGACGACCCCCGAGACGAGGTCGCCCTGGTTGTTGGCGGGCAGCACGACTCCGCCGGACTGCCGTTGCTCCGCCAGCGCGGACGAGAACCGATCGAGGGCCTCGTCCTCGCGATCGTAGTCCCAGAGCGTCTCGGCGAGGCACTGGGCAATGTCCAATCGCTCTTTCGACATTCGCGGAGCGTCGCGCCAGAGGCGATCCAGTTGGCCGATCTGCTCGGCGGCAAGACTCTCCTGGCCGATCTCGCCGAGGGCCTGGAGCAGGGCGGCCATGAGCCGACGCTCGCCCGGCGCCCAGGAATGCCGCCATGCCCGGCGCAACGCGGCCAGCGCCCGATCGAGGTCCGGACCGGGTTCGTCCCGCAGTCCCGCCGCGCGGCATTCGACCAGCATCTCCAGCAGGTCCAGCGCCGCTGTTCCATGGGTTTCTTGGCGCGACTGCGGACCTGGGGAATCTGCCGGATCAACGCCTGGAGGGGTGCCTCGTCTTTCAATTCGGAGAGCATTCCCGGGGCGGCCGTCAGAATGGCGTAGCTCCGTTCCGGCGTCTGGTCCAGCAGCGACTCGGCCAATATGCCCGGCAGTTGGACCTTATGGCTGGTCTTATAGAGTTGCAAAACGAATCCCAAACACTCTTGCGAGTTTTGCGGGTTGTCGCGCCTGCGGAGCATGGAGAGCAAGGCCGCGGGCAGTTCGGCGTCCAATTCCCGCGGCGCCGCCTCGGAATCCCCCCAAGATTGCATTTCCCTCGAGATCCAGTTGTTCAACTGGTTTTCATCCATGGTCCGGAAAGTCTCGTACACGGCGCGATCGTGGGCCTCGCGCCGATCGAGCGCGGCGCACCAGCCGGCCAAGACGCGGAACTCCTCCGTACGCAGGTCGTCGGAATCCCGGACGGCCTCGAACAGCTTGGCGGCGTCGGCCAGGCGGCCCCGTTCGGCCAACAGGTATCCGAGAATGATCCGCCATGCGCCCGCCGGATCGTCCGCGGCGATCCACTGCCGCAGCCGCGGTTCGAGGTCCTTGGAACGGTCCATCGCCAACATCGCCTGCACCAGCCGCAGCTTGCTTTGCGCATCCTCGGGGTCGGCATTGACCTCTTGCTCCAGGCACGCGATGACGCGATCGGCCAGGTCGCCCGGCGCCGTGTCCCCGGCTGTCAGGATTGGCAAAGAAACAACTGGGGGACTGTCCCGATTTTCGTCCGACGAAAATGGGACTGTCCCCTTCGGACTGCGCGAGAGCATGGGAACGGCTCTGCCGGTCGTTGATCGCCAGTTGGACCAGCATGGCCTGGCAGCGATGCCGCAGCATACAATCGAGCAGGGCGGCCACGTCCTGGCTGGCGGGGGCTTTGAATGGTCCCGGGCCCAGCAGCGTCCAGCACCGCCCGGCCGCCTGCCGGAGGTTCCGCCCGGAAAGCATGTCGAGATAAATCTGCTCGGCGCGCATCCAGGCGGCCAGCTTCGGTTCGGCGTTGGCCGCCGCCCGGCCCAGGTGGTCGGCGACCGCCGCGCGGGCAAGCCGCAAGCTCTCTTGATGTTTCGCCCGGAGCTGTGCGCGGGTAAGTTTTTCCGGCTGCTCGACGCCGCGGACGAGGGCCGTGAAGCGGGCCTTCACCATCTGGTCCGTCAACTCGTGCAGCGCGGCCGTCTGAACCGCCAGCCGAACGCCCGGATCGTCGGCATCGGTCATCCGCGGAACCAGCGCGAAGGCCTCGTCTTCATAGGCTTGCGACCAGGGCATTTCCTCGGGCATGTTCAACAGGGCGTCGAGCAATCGCTCCGCGCAGACCGCCCGATACTCGTTCCCTGCCCCCTCGCACTGGGTCCGCAGGAAGGCAATGGCTCCGGCCCAATCATCGGCATAACCGGGAAGCACGTGCGCCAACAGCCGGCCGAGCCGATCCTTGGCCTCGGGGTCTTGTTCAACGTCCCAGCGGCGGCGCAACGCCGCGGCGATCTTCCTCCACGCCTGCGGCCCGATCTCCGGATGGCACGGCACGGGCGCCGGCGGGGCGGCAGGCTGGCCGGGGCCTCCGAAAGGGGCGAAGGCATTCCGTTCGGCAGCCCGTTGGCGATGCCGCAGCGGCACGCCGGGAGGCAAGCCGGAACCGGGTGCGACCGTCGCCGTCCCGATCAACTGATCGGCGGGGCAAATCCAGTGGACGACGTGCTCGATCTGACGCGGCGTGAGCTTGTCGATTTCGCCCGGCAGGATGCGGGCAGCCTCCTTGCGCACCTGACGCCACTTCCTCGCTGCCCCGGAACGACTGATCGAGCATAATCTGATCGCCGATGTCGGAGTTCGAGGGGTGGTGGACCAGATAACATTGCCAGTTCGGCCAACGCTTTCAACCACCGCCGGTCGGTGTTGCCCGTCCCGTTCGGTCGCAGGCAGCGAGACGACAACGGCGGCGTCGAGCCGGACGGCAACGTCGGCCGGCAGCGGTCCAGGCCGCTGGCCCTCTTTCAACCACTGGGCGATCAGGGCCTCGGCCTCCTTCAACCGGTCGGCATGAATCAGCGCGAGAAGATACCGCCGATACGGTGGCTCATAAACGCCGGGCGGATACTGGTAAAGATACTGGTAAACAGCGGAAGGAGTGGCAGGAGCGGGCACGTACTGGGCACGAGCGGACGGGTAGGGATAAGGGGCGACGTGCCGACACGGAAGAAGAAATCGGGCCCTGGGCCGCCGTGCGTTTGCACCAGGCCGCCAGGTACTCGATCAACTCCGCCTCGCGGCCTTGGGCCTCCAGGACATCGGCATACGTGTTACGCAGGGCCGCTTCTTCCCAGGGGTCCCAGCGGGTTCCCGACGCCATCGCCGCGTCGAGCCATGCGCGGGCCGCCTCGTGCTTGTCCGCGGCAACCAGGGCCCTGGCGTATTCGCATTGGATCTCGCAATCGCGCGGATATTTTTCGGCCAGTTCCTTCCTCAGCGGCAGGATTTCCTCGGGTTCCTTGACCTGCTCAAGATTGTTGATCCGCTGCTGGCTCCATTCCCTCATGGCTTCCAAGCGTGGCGATTGGCGCTCGAACACCGGACGGAGCACGTTCAAGAGGGCCAGCGTTTCCCTGGAATCCAGAAGCTCGGCGCCGCGAGTTCCCATGGCCGGGTTGACGATTGTGTTGTTGTTGCAGCCGAGGAGATATTGCGCCATGACGAGTTGGTCGGCCGCGGCCCGCGGCTGTTTCGCCAGCGATTCTGCTTCCGCGAAGCACCGCTGCTTGAATTCCTCGGCGCAGCGCCCGATCGCCAGCAGTTCCATGCGGATCCAGCGCATCCCTGGTTTGTTTGAGAGCCGTTCGGCCTTCTCCAAGTGTTCCATGGAACGGTCCCATTGTTCCGTTGCCTGGAAGTGCGAAACGAGCACGATTTCATCTTCCAGCGTCGCTCTGCCGGCCGCGCTGGCACGTTGGGCGTGCGCGACCGTCGGCAGCGGCTCATGCACGAACTGCACCTGGTCGCGATCGGCCAGCTCGTTCTTCCAAAGCCGCTCCAATTCGCCCGGCCCCAGCGCGGTGAACTTCTGCGTTGTGAGGGTCGTTTGGCGGCCCAGTTCATCGGTTCTCTCGATGCGGCTGGGCCACCAGACCCCGTCTACGCGGACGAAGTCGCCCTGGCTCGTCGTCGAGGTGATTCCGCTGGGGGTCGCCACGGTTTCACTCAGGACGACGTCTCGATCCGTATCGACCAGAATGCTGGTTTCAGTTTCGTCCGGCCCCTGATCGGGCGTGAGCACCAACAGCGTTCGCCCCTTCTCTTGTGGCTTGATCCGCGCGGAATACCCGGCGAACTCCTCCTCCAACGGCCTGATCGTGCCGACGCCCACGTCCTCGGGCAGGTCGTTCTCGGACGCCGGAGAGCCCGAACACCAGTCCATGCGGAACGGACAAAGATCGCCCTTGCAGGCCGCGCGTACACGCCCTAGCTGAAACGTCCTTGAATACACGCCTCGTTCCTTCGAGTCGCACCAGCCGACAAGGGTCGGCGCGTTGTCGGCCTCGACGCGGGCCAGCCACGACGATGGGGAAAACAGTGCCAGCATGCGCGATTGGATTGGCGCCACGTTCTGGCCGATAGAAAACGTCTTCTCCTCCAGATCGATCCGCAGACCGTCGCCGAGGGCGGTCAACGCTTCGGTCCGCAGGAGTTTCCGCGCCAGCGCCCTGGCTTCGGCGGGCCACAACGACTTGGCTTTCGCAACGTTGTCCGGAGGTGCGTCGATCGGAGGGGAAAGGTCCGCAGGCCATGCCAAGGGGCTATCGTCCTGCAACGAAGGAATCCAGCTTCCATGGTCCCCAGGCGCGGAAGCGGCCCTGGAGGCTCCACACCGGGGCCGCCATGATCGGTGCGTCGGCCGATGCGGACGAATCCGGCGGCGGCGGGGCGCCAAATGCGTTTCCCGCTTGGTTTTCAGCCGCGGGCTGCTCGTCGTGATCGGACGGCCAGGGTGGCTCGACCTCGTCTGGATCGGCATCGTCCGACGGATTGCCGAAGTCCTGTTCCAGGGCGGCCAGATCGTCGGGTGGGGTCACTTCGTTGCCGGGCTGCTCGTTTTGAGCTTTCTTCTCGATGCCGTTGTATACCTGGCCCTCCGCGGCGACGGGCGGAAGTCGGCTTCCCAGTCCGTAGTCGGTTGCAGAGACGTTCGTCCCCGAGTTGTCGGGAAAATTGACGGTGCCGCGAGCCCCCGTGACAACGCCACAAAATGTGCTACTGGCCGACAGGCATCCCGGGCCCTGTGTGCCGCCGCCCGGCTCGAGCAACGTGTCGGACAAAAACGCGATCCACTGGCTGTCGCGTCCCAAGTCGCCGAGTTGCTCGAGCGCACGGCGGCGGACTTCCAGCCGCCAGGCGCCGGACAGGTTCTTCTGCTCGGCGACGCGTTCCCAGTTGGCCTTGTCGCGGCCGGCGGCAAAGAACTTGTCGGCGTCGCTCATGGAGAAGCGGCGGGCCAGGTGGAATCGCCGCCAATCGGCCCGGCTCTCCAGCACCACCAGGGACGTGTACGGCGTGAGGACGTGGTACCGTTGCGACGTGGCGATGATTTCATCGCAAAGCGCCGGCGTGGCGGCCTGCTCCGAGAGGGCGTCGAGATACATTTGGGCCCAGAGCCGCGGGATGAAGGGATTCCCCTGCTGCCCCTCCGCGAGCGACACCTTGGCGGAGAACCGCACCGGCTTGCCCGCCCGGGTGGCCGTGACCGTCACCTCGCCCTGCTGACTGCGCGGCTCGGGCAGGTAGCGGCCCAAGACGAGTTGTTGTGCGCCCGGCGGCAGATTGGGCACCGACGCGGGATAGACGCGGGCCGTTCTCATGCCGCGAAATTCGAGTTTCACGTCTCGCAAGGCCGGTTGCATGATTTCGGCCAACAGGTCGCGGGCCACGAGTTCGGGGTCGCCGAGGCCGTGGAGCCGGCGCACCGAGCCGCCGCCCAGCGACGTGATCGCTTGCAGCACGCCCGGTTCGAGGTTGGCGCCCACCGCCACGGCGTGGAACGTGCCGGACTTGCCCTGGGCCAACGCCCGCAACCGCTTGACGAAGGCGGCCGGATCGCCGTCGCCCGCGGTGACGATGCCGTTGCCGAGGAAGATCACGTGGGTCTTCGGCCCGCACTGTTCCAGGGCCGCTTGCATCGTCCGATCCAGGTCCGTCCAGCCCAGCGAGTCGCGGGCGGCGAGGAACCGCCGGGCCGACGCCACGTTCTTCCCATCGGCTGCCGCCGGCCGGGCGAACACCCAACGGCAATCCACGTCGTAGACGCCCAGGTTCACGCGGTCCTTCGGCGTCAGCGAACCGAGAATCGCGGCGACGAACTCGTCTTGCATGCGCCGGGCAACACGGTCCATCGAGGCCGACGTGTCGGCCAGGATCAACAGTTCCAAGGGTCCGCCGTCCGGAAGAATCTCGCCGCCCTCCTCCCGCGACCGCTGATCGGGCGTCATGCCGGGCGAAAATCGGGACAGTCCCCACCGGAAAGCTGGAGCATGAAATATCCGTCCTCGCCGCAACATTGTGGAATCATCACCACGTCCGGCCGCCGGTCGGCCACGTCGACCACCACCTCGAAGTCTTGCGCGGGCACGTAGTCCCGGGCGTTGAACTCGACGCGGGCCGAGTGGTCCGTCAGGCTGTTGCGCGTGACATGCGTCGGAGAGGCGACACGGCGGAGCGGAAGGGTCGAACTGACCCGCACGTCGATCTCCAACTGCCGCAGCGGATGCCCCTTGAGCATGTCGTTCTGCAAGGCGCACCGGTAGCGATAACTGCCGCCGCGCAGCGGCAACACCTGCGTGTAGGCGAGCGTGATCCGCTTCTCCGAGCGGCCGGGAATGGGAAACACGCGGGTCTTGAAGACGCTGCCGCCGGTCCATTCCAGCAAGGCCGGATCGCGCCGCGGGTGGACACCGGTCTCGACGCTTTCCCGCGGCCGCGGCTTCTCCACCACGTCGGCCTCGACCAACTCGTCGCCGCTTTTGTCGCCGTTTTTGTCGCCGTTCCAGACGCCGAAGCCGGCGATCGAGGCGTCTTGCGGCAGCGGGAAGCGGAAAACCCCGTCCAGCGCGGCTCGCCGGCGTTGACGAACGATTCCTCGATGGTCGTCCGTGCAATTTGATCGCGGATCTCGACCGCGACCTTGTGCCAACCGACCGGCAACGGCACGTCGCGACCGTCGATCTTGGCCACCAACGAGCCAAACGCCTGGTTGGCGGCGATGCTTTCATAGCCGCGGAGCCAGGCGGGCTTGCGCGCCGACGGGGCGTCAGGCGCTTGTTTTCGACGCGGTAGAGCAGCCCGACGCCCGCGACCACGGTTTCCTTGCCGTCCGGGCCGGCGATCACCACGGGGGCGCTGGCGGCGGCCGTCACCTGCAACTGGCCGGTGGAAACGCGAATCCGCCCGGGACCGGCCAGTTCCACGAGCGTGCCAGGACCGAGGATGAGCCGGGCCTGGCGGTCCATGCCAAGACCGGCCGCATGGGCGCCGCTCGGGTCGGTTCGCAGCCAATCGCCGGCCCGCAGCGACGGAAGATCGGCCACGGGCGACCATCGCTCGGCCCCGGCCGGGCGGATCGACACCAGCCCGTGCAAGTCGGTCACTCGGCCGATCTTCCCGTTGTTCCCCACGGCAGCCGCTGTCGCGCCGGGTTCCGCTTTTTCCGGCGCGCGGCCGCTGCCCGCCGCGCGGGCGGGCGCAAGATCGTGCCACGCCAACGCACCGATCAGAACGGCGGCCGACCACAACGCCGTCTTCGTCCGCGCGGGCAAGGTCAACATGGGAATATCCTTTGGACGATGATCGTGCCGCCAGAAATGGTTTCCAAGCCGAGAGGAATAGGGGGACGGCCTCCATGCGTGCGAAGCGCTTGGGGCTTGGAAAAATAACCTGGGGACTGTCCCAATTTTCGTCGGACGAAAATGGGACTGTCCCCCTCTGAACACGAGACGTGCCCCGGCGACATCAAGCGACGATGGCCACGGGTTCCTCATCGCACAGCCTCCTCTGTTGTTCCGGACAGTGTTTGGCTGGCTCGCCGCGAAAGGTTGCACGCTTAGCCCAGTTTAAGGCTTCCAGTGGGCAATGTCAACTATTCTTCCGTGGGACAATCGCCAAATTAGTTTCTGTTGCGGAAACATCCGTAGGGTGGGTCGGCAGCGAGCCCCAAAAATCCGCGACAAATGATGGCCGCGCCGACCCCTACAAAACCTCCGACCCTCCGCAACAGAAACTAATTACCCAAGAAATGAACAGGCCTGCGCATTGGCTGAATTCCGGCGGGAAGCTGCCCAGCCAGTGCCTCGACGGTTCCCGATCCGTTGCCGCGGCGGACAGGTGGTCCAACAACAATTTCGTGCGGCGATGCACGTTGCACTCGGCCAGCAGGCTTTCTTTGTCGCGGACATCGATGTCGAGCATGTAGCTGATCACGTCGGTCAGAATGCCCAAGGGCACGTCGCTGCCGAGGATTTGATCGAGCTGTTCCCGCGCTTCGGGCAGCATCGGCAGGATTTTCATGAAGGCATGGCGGAGCCGTCGCTGCAACGCGGCCAGGTCGGCGGCCTCCTGCGGCGGATAACAATCCTCGCAGACCTCGACCCTTGCCTCGCGGAAGTTTCGCCGCGGCTGCAATTCCTCGATCAGTCGGACCCGGCGGAGCCCCAACAGCAGCACGTTGTAGGCGCCGTTGTCCAGCCGATGGTGCGTCGTCACCCGGCCCAGGCACGCCACGGGATACAGCGGCGGACGACCGTCGTAGGCCCCCTGCCATCCGGGCGCCAACAGGGCCATGGCGATCAGCCGGTCGCCGGCCAAGGCATCTTCCAGGAGTTCCAGGTACCGCGGCTCGAAGACGTGCAGCGGCTGCATGACGTGGGGGAACAAGACCAGGTTGGGCAAGGGAAATAGCCGGACCTTGCCGCCAAATTCCTCGAACGAGAACGATAAATGTTCGAAGCTGGACATGGATGGCCTCTCTGCGGCGGGAAGCAAGATTTTCCTTGCATTCCGTCCCCCATTGGATTATAGGCCCGACAATGGCCGGAGGCCAACCGAAATGCTTGTGCCGCCGCCAGACTGTCCCCCGTGGCAGTGCCCCTCTTGACACCCCGGGCACGCCGAGATGAGAATTGGCCGCTCCGCCGCGGGGACATGCCTCTCGCCCGGGCAAGGCTCCGGACGGGGTTCTCCCCCATTGGAGTTCCCTCATGGCCGCCATCGCTGACGCCAAACGGCACGCCGCCCGCGTGGTTCGCGCCCTGGGCCCCGAATATCCCGACGCCAAGTGCTCCTTGGACTTCCACAATCCGTTGGAACTGCTGGTGGCGACGATCCTCTCGGCCCAGTGCACCGACGAGCGCGTGAACATGGTCGCGGGGCCCTTGTTCCGCAAGTACACAAGTGCGGCCCAGTTCGCCGCGGCGCCGCTGGGCGAATTGGAAAAGGACATCCAAAGCACGGGTTTCTTTCGCAACAAGGCGAAAAACATCCAGGCCGCCTGCCGCATACTGGTCGAACAGCACGACGGCCAAGTGCCCCAGGACCTCGAGCAACTGGTGCAACTGCCCGGCGTCGGGCGGAAAACGGCCAACGTCATTCTGGGCACCGCGTTCGGCGTCGCCGCGGGAGTGGTCGTGGACACCCACGTGATCCGCCTCAGCCGGCGGCTTGGGTTGACGCGGGAAAAGGACCCGGCGAAAATCGAACGGGACCTCATGGAGACCATTCCCCGCAACGAATGGATCGCCTTCAGCCACCGCATGATCCAGCACGGCCGCCGCTATTGCCTGGCGCGAAAACCCCGCTGCGGCGAGTGTCCGCTGCGGACGATTTGTCCGCGGATCGGCGTCGACGACGCTCCGGAACCCAACGAGTAAGATCATGGTCCTCTCCGGCCACGAGATTCGATCGCACTTGGGCAACGACATCGTCATCGACCCGTACGACGAGGCCCGGCTCAATCCGAACAGCTACAACCTCACGCTGCACGACGAACTGATGGTCTACGAAGAGGTGGTGCTGGACATGCGGCGGGCGAATCGCGTCCGCCGGATGTCGATCCCGGCCGACGGCCTGGTGCTCCATCCGAACCTGCTCTACTTGGGCCGCACCGTCGAACGGACCGAAACCCGCAACCTCGTGCCGATGATCGAAGGCCGGTCGTCGATCGGTCGGCTCGGGCTGTTCGTCCACGTGACGGCCGGGTTCGGCGACGTGGGATTCTGCGGCTTTTGGACCCTGGAGATGTTCGCCGTCCAGCCGGTGCGGATTTATCCCGGCGTGGCCATCTGCCAGATCTTCTATCACGACATCCGCGGCTCCTTCACCGAGTACGCCAGCAAATACCAAAACAACACCGACATCCAACCGAGCCTGCTGTTCAAGGAATTGGCGCCGGACGAAAGCGCCGACCCGCAGCGGAAGCTCCCGTTCGGCATCGAGCGTTCCGGCGGATAACCCCCTGAGCCGATTGCCTCAATTGAGGGCGTTTGAGAATTCCATGGAAACAGCACTAACGACAGCCAGAACTAAACCACGGTCCGTAGGATGAGGGTTCCACGCAAAGGCGCGAAGACGCAAAGGCGCAGAGATACGGAAAAGTAGAGAGGGGAGTGGTCGGCTTACGCCACGGACATCCATTTACCCATTACCACCTCTTTCTTTGCGGCTTTGGGCCTTCGCGCCTTTGCGTGAAAAGTTTTTCGCGGTGCGTTGCCAAGACGCCGGTTTGTTCTCCCAATTTCAGGACATTCTCAGTTCTTTTTGAACGATCGCCCATGATTATCACCATTGACGGACCTGCCGGCGCAGGCAAGAGCACCGTGGCCAGGGCGCTGGCCCGACGACTGGGATTCCGCTTTCTCGACACGGGGGCGATGTATCGGGCGGTGGCCCTGGCAGGCATGCGCCGCGGCGTCGATTGGGACCGGCCGGAATCCTTGGCCGAACTGGCCCGGCAAATCGACCTCCGCCTGACCGACGACCGCATCTTCCTCGACGGCCAGGACGTTACCGAGGCGATCCGCGGTTGGGAAGTGACCGCCGTCACCCGGCACGCCGCCGACAACCCCGGCGTCCGCCGGCACCTGGTGGAACTGCAACGGACCATCGCGGCCGGGGACAACCTCGTCAGCGAAGGCCGCGATCAAGGAACCGTCGTCTTTCCCAACGCGACCTGCAAGTTCTTTCTCACCGCCAGCGAGACCGAACGGGCCCGGCGCCGGCTGCCGCGATCTGCAAGACCGGGGCGAGCCGGCCACCTTGGACGAAATCCTCGCCGCCCAACGACGCCGCGACCAAGAGGACGCCGGCCGGGCCGTGGGGCCGCTGCTGCCCGCCGCCGATGCCATCCACGTCTCGACCGACGGACTCTCCGTCGAGCAAGTCGTGGACCGGCTGGAATCCTTGGCCCGGACGCGGTACATTGGGTAGTTTCCGTTGGACTTGGGATCGCGCCCCCTCACCCTGACCCTCTCCCGAAGGGAGAGGGGACCTATGGCCGAGCGTTCCTTACACATCCGCCTCTGGTACGAACTCCTCCGCCGCTGCTTGCAGCTTGGCGGCGTCCTGGCGTATCGGGTGCGATACTACGGCCGAGAAAACATCCCCACCAACGGAGGGGTTCTCGTCGTTTCCAATCATCAGAGCCATTTCGATCCGCCGTTGGTCGGCATGGGCGTTCCCCGGCAAATGAACTACCTTGCCCGCGATACCCTCTTCAGGTTCGCCCCGCTGGGCCGGCTGATCCACTCGGTGAACGCCATTCCGATCGACCGGGAGGGGGTCGGGCTGAGCGGCATCAAGGAATCGCTGCGGCGATTGAAGCGGGGCGAGATGTTGTTGGTCTTTCCGGAGGGGACGCGGTCGCGGGACGGGGAGATTGCGCGGTTTCGGCCCGGTTTTACGGCCCTGGCCGCTCGCAGCGGGGCCTCGATTCTTCCCGCGGCGGTCGAAGGGTCCTTTGCCGCCTGGCCGCGAAAGCAGAAATGGCCGGGGCTGGGACGGATCGGCGTCCAGTACGGCCCCCTGATTCCGCCGGAAGAAATCCGCGGTCGCGACGAACGGGAGTTGCTCGCCGAGGTGGAGCGGCGGGTGCGTCAGTGCCAGGTCGAGCTTCGCCAGCACCCGGCGATTATCGGACGACGCGGCAGATTGTAGGGTGCGGTTATCACTGTTGGCAGCCTATCATGAGGCCCCAACAGCGGCCGTTTCAACCCGAAACATTGAACTCCACCAGCGGCCGTTTAAACCCGAAACATTGAACCCCGACAGCGACCGTTTCGACCCGAAGGGTCGGCTGAAAATAGCCCAGCGATTTATCGCTGGGAAGGCGGGTGATTCAACCCCGTGGAGAGTCCCGTAGGGACGACTGAGCGGTTTTCCAAGGAGCATTGTCGTGGGGCATTCCTTCACCAGCAGTCTGTACCATTGCGCGTTCAGCACCAAGGGGCGGCGATCTTGCATCACGGCCGACCTTCAATCCCGTCTCTGGCCTTTCATGGGCGGAATTGCGAGAAAGAATGGCATGACGGCCAAAGCCATCGGCGGCGTCGAGGACCACGTGCATGTCCTTTTGTCGATGCCGTCCACCATGGCCATCGCGAAAGCCATCCAACTGATCAAAGGCGGCTCATCCAAGTGGGTCCACGAGACGTTTCCCGACCACCGCGACTTCGGTTGGCAAGAGGGTTACGGCGCGTTCAGCCTCGGGATTTCGCAGGTGGATCACACCATCACCTACATCGAGTCACAAGCACGGCACCATCGCAAGCAAACGTTCCAGGAGGAGTTTCTGGCGTTCCTGAAGAAGCACAACATCCAGTACGACGAGCGGTATGTCTGGGATTAAAGCCGCGGGACTTCAATCGTCCCTACGGGACGAGACGGTTGGTGTGGGGTTCCGAAACCCAGCGATAAATCGCTGGGCTACTATCAAAGGCCCCTCCGGGGCAGGGTGAACCGAGAAATCCTAGTTTCCCGAACTAGAGATGAGCGTACCGGCTGTGGGGACCTGTATTACGCGGTCAGGGGCGACGCTTACGCAGTGGCACCTTGACGGCCGATCACTATCCTGGAAAATGATAGCCGTCGGCTCCAGCCAGCGGTTTTTGTCGTTTGCATGCGGCCTGGCGGCAAGGGCGTCAACGCTAATCCATGCCGGACCACGATTAGCTCTAACTGGAGGGCTTCAAAATGAACGGCGATTCGAGCTGGAGGCGGGACGAATCCTGGAAATACGGCGACCGAATCAGCGTCGCTCGGCATCCGCCGGAGATTATCGTCGGAGTCATAAGCGCGGCGATCGTTTGCTGGTCATATCTTTCCAAAATTCCCTTATCTTGGATCCCCGCCGCACTCGGCTGGCTTTGGAGCCGTGTGAAGTGGGTACTAATCAAGCCAGTTGAACGAAGAAAAGCTTGTGTTGGGCCAGTGGTTCGTCAGGAATATGGCGGACCATACATTCATGGCCGTCTGGTCGTTTTTCGCGGGCAACAACCCGCAACAAGGGCACGTTACGGAATATAAGACAGAATGCGAGGGGAGAGGGAAACGGCTGGTGCAAACGCAGGGAGAGTGGAAATTAGAGCCGGGATATCTCCATATCGTGTGGGACCCCTTGCTGCCGAACGGGCGCGGGCATTTGTGGGACAAATTTACTCGGCCGATTCGACCGAGCGTACGCGGGGATAATTGGACCGGGGTGTCCGACTGTGTGATTGCTGACAAGATCGGCACCCCGACGACACTATGGCCCCCCCGTTCGTAGCAGCCGCCCGGGGTTTTCTGTTCTACGGCCACTCAGTCACCCGCCCTTGTCCTTTGTCCGATTTCTGATAGACTTAGTGGTTTCCCCAGGACCAACATCAACGGCCCCATCAATCCGGCCGTGTTGGCTGGGGATGATCGAACCAGGGATTTCCTATGGCAAGGCGACTGCAATTCAATCGTGTCAGCAAACGGCGGACGAAAACCAAGATCCACGGCAAGAAGAAGGATCCCCTGTTCGTCGAGGGACAGCGGCCCCGGCCGATGTACGTCGATTATAAGAACCTCGACTTGCTCAAGAAACTGACCAATCGTCAAAGCAAAATCATCAGCCGGCGCAAGAGCGGCTGCACGGCCGTCAGCCAGCACGCAGTAACGCGGGCCATCAAGCGGGCCCGCTTCATGGCGCTGCTGCCCTACACGGGCGAGTAGGTCCGTCCAACGCGGACAGGCTCATTCATTGGGCTGGCCATGACCACCACCCCCATGATGCGACAGTATCAGGAGGCGAAGCGGGCGTGTCCCGATGCCTTGCTCCTGTTTCGCATGGGCGACTTCTACGAGATGTTCCACGACGACGCCAAGGTCGCCGCGCGAACGCTCAACCTGGCGCTGACCAGCCGCGACAAGGGCGCCGGCGGCGTCCCCATGGCCGGCTTCCCCCACCATCAACTGGAAAGCTACCTGGGCAAGCTGATTGCGGCGGGTTTTCGGGCCGCCGTCTGCGAACAGGTCGAAGACCCGAAACTCGCCAAGGGCCTCGTCCGGCGCAAAGTCACGCGGATCGTCAGCCCCGGCACCGTCACGGACGACGCCTTGCTCGATCCCCGCCAGAGCAATTTCCTGGCGGCCGTGGCGCCGGGCGATCCGGTCGGGCTGGCATGGGTGGAGCTATCGACGGGCCGGTTCGTGGCGGCCGGTTTTCCCGCGGCCCGGCTCGCCGACCAACTGGCCCGGCTCGCCCCGGCCGAGTGCCTGTTGTCCGAGGATGCCGCTCCGCTGCCCCGCGAGTTCGACGAGCGGATGATGGTCACGCGGCGGCCGGGCTGGGCCTTTTCACTTGCGTCGGCCCGGCAGACGCTTTTGAAGCACTTTCGCACGGCGGGCCTGGAGGGCTTCGGGTTCGACGACGGCGAGTCCGACCGTCAAGCCGTCGCGGCCGCCGGCGCCGTGTTGGATTACCTGGCCGAAACGCAGAAGACCTCGCTGGACCATATCGACCGGCTGATTCCCTACCGCACGTCCGGCACTTTGGAGATCGACCAATCGAGCCGCCGCAGCCTGGAGATCAGCCGCACGATCCGCGAGGGCCGCCGCGAAGGCTCGTTGCTGGAGGTCTTGGACGACACGATGACGGCGATGGGCTCGCGGCTGCTGGGCGATTGGCTCTCCAATCCGCTGACCGACGCGGCGGCGATCGCGGCGCGCCACGAGGCCGTCGAGGAGTTGGTCGCTGAGTCCGCCCTGGCCGACGAGCTGCGCGAGACCCTGCGCCGGGTCTACGATGTCGAGCGGCTTCTGGCCCGGGTGACGACGGGCCGGGCCAGTCCGCGCGACCTCGGTTTTCTCGGCCGCACGTTGCGCGTCCTTCCCGGATTGAAAGCCAAGCTCACCGCCCGCAAGAGCCCATTGTTGAACCAGTTGGAGGCCGAGATCGACCTGTGCGCCGACTTGCGAGGCAAGCTCGACGCGGCGTTGGCCGACGATTGCCCGCTGTCCAGCCGCGAGGGCGGGTTCATCCGCGACGGCTTTCACCCGCCGTTGGACGCCCTGCGGGAGTTGGCCCACGGCGGCAAACAATGGATCGCCCGCTACCAGGCCCAGGAGAGCCAGCGGACGGGCATCCCCTCGCTCAAGGTCGGGTTCAACAAGGTCTTCGGCTATTACCTCGAAATCACCAACGCGCACCGGCAACGGATCCCCGACGATTACATCCGCAAGCAGACGGTCAAGAATGCCGAGCGTTACATCACGCCCGAGTTGAAGGAATACGAGGAGAAGGTCCTCACCGCGGACGAGAAGTCGAAGGAGATGGAGTACGAGTTGTTTTTGGAGTTGCGCGAGGCCGTTGCGGCGTCGCGGCGGCGGATGCAGGCGACGGCGGCCGTGCTGGCGCAGTTGGACGTGCTGGCGGCCTTGGCCGAGTTGGCGCGGACGCGCAACTACTGCCGGCCGGAAATCGTCGAGGAGCCCGTGCTGCGCATCCTCGACGGCCGCCATCCCGTGCTCGACGTGATCGAGCCGGAAGGCACGTTCGTGCCCAACGACGTGATCGCCGGGGGCGAGGCCGGCGCCATGCTGTTGATCACCGGCCCGAACATGGCCGGCAAGAGCACCTACATCCGCCAGGCGGCGTTGATCGCGCTGTTGGCGCAGATGGGCAGTTTCGTGCCGGCCCGCCAGGCGACGATCGGCATCGCCGACCGCATTTTCGCCCGCGTCGGCGCCAGCGACGAACTCACCCGCGGACAGAGCACCTTCATGGTCGAGATGACCGAAACGGCGCGGATCCTCAATACGGCCACGGCGCGGAGCCTGGTGATCCTGGACGAGATCGGCCGCGGCACCAGCACCTACGACGGCATCTCGCTGGCCTGGTCGGTCGTCGAGTACCTGCACGATCACGTCGGCTGCCGGACGCTCTTCGCCACCCATTACCACGAGCTGACCGACCTGGAGAAATCGCTGTCGGGCGTGAAGAACTTCAACGTTTCGGTCCGGGAATGGCAGGAGGACGTCGTCTTCCTGCACAAGATCGTCGAGGGGGCGGCCGACAAGAGCTACGGCATTCACGTCGCCCGGCTGGCCGGCGTGCCGCGCGAGATCATCCAACGGAGCAAGGAGATCCTGGCGCAGTTGGAGGAAGAGCATCTCGACGCCGAGGGCCGCGCGCGGATCGCCCGGCACGGGGCGGCGGAGAAGCCGGCGCGGCTTCAGCTTACGCTGTTCGCTTCGGCCGAGCATCCGCTGTTGGACGAATTGCGGCGCCTGGACCTCGATGCCACGACGCCGCTGGCAGCGTTGCAACATTTGCAACAGTGGCAGGAGCGTCTCAAGGCGGAAGCCGGAAGGGAAAAGAGCCGGAGGCGTGAGCCTCCGGATGTCAAGGATTAAGGAGACGGGCACGATATCCGGAGGCTCACGCCTTAGGTTTACCCACATCTTTTTTGGCCGAGAATCGTCGCAGCTTCAATCATAGGTTGGAGTTTCGTCCAGCCGCGCCACAACACCAGCCAACCGGGCGGGTGATCGTGTTTGCGGTTCTGATGGCCGCCCAGTCGGGCCAACGCATAGTAAAACTCATGCACGCTCAGGTCTTTACGCGGCCGCTTGTAACGCCACAGGCTGAGCATCAGAACGTACATCTCCGGCATCACTTCCGTGGCCAACCGCTCCTTGGCATCCGCTCGGCGGCTGGCGTTGCGGAGGTTCAAAAGGAACAACCCCACCACGGAAATCAAGGCAATCGCCGGCTTGAGCCGCTCCTCCGTCGTGAACTGCAACGTCTCCACCCCACAGCCCGTTTTCAGCGCCTTATGATATTCCTCGATGATCCACCGACACTCGTACCATCCCATCCGCTCGCAAGCATCCTCCAAACATTCCACCGGCACGTTGGTCAACAGAATCCATTCCACCGCTTGAACGTCGGTGCCCCGGTCCGCCTCGCGCAGGCACACCACCCAGCACGTCAACGGCACGCCCCGAATCTCGCCTCGTGGCTGCTTCGGCACCAACACCATCAGCCGTGACCAGGCGATCGACACTCGGGCAGTCCGCGCCGCACGCTGCTTCGTCGCCGGCACTTCCACCGTCTTGTAGCCCTGGACCGGCAAACCGCAGGCGTAGTCGTGCAGCTTCGTTTTCTCCCCATTTTCCAGGCTAATTCGACGATTGTATTGCGACCGCACCAAGTACGACTTGCCCTGCGACTCCACGAAATCCAGAAACTCCAGCACATCGGCGCCCCGGTCGGCCACTTCCACCTGACGCCGACCGGAAACCGCCGCCGGAATGGCCGCGCTGGCGTCTTTCCACAACCGCGACAACCGATCTGTCCGCTCGCGGCTCTGTTCGCGTGTTTCCTTCTTGTTCGCCTCCGGCCGCTTGGCCAACCTCTGGTAGGCCAATCCAATCACGTCGCGGGTTTCCGCCACCACGGCCAGGGCGTTGTGGGCCAAGTAGCCGCGACAACCCCCGTTGCCGATGTGCCCCAATCCCTCCAGCGATGTCAATCCGGTGAAATCCAGTTCGGTCGTGTCCTGAATCACCAGCACCGTACCCTCGACGTCCCGCATCAGCCGCAATGTCCGTTCGCGCGAAGGAGCCAACACCGCGGTATGGGTGACCTCTCCCTGGTCCACCAGCCGGTACAACGCCTTCAGGCTCGCTGGATCGTCGATTTTGTCGGGCAGGGTTCCACCCGGATGCATCACCATTTTGTCCGCCAGTTGCACGAGCCGCTTGGTCCGCCGACGGTCTCCCAACTTTGCGGCCCCAAAATGTTCCTCCCCAAAACTTGCTCCCAACGCCAATCGGTCATCCATGACCCACCTCCTTGTCTAAAACCAATGACGGCAATCCTTTCCGCCGCCTATCAGTATAACAAAGATGTGGGTAAACTTAAGGCTTACGCCGCCGGCTCGCCGCCTTCAGGCCGTCCCGTTGTCCAACTCGAAGATGCAGCAGGGCTGGCCGTCGTGGCGGCTGGCGGACTGGCGGACCGGGGCCCCAACCACGTTGCGGATCAGTTCCCGATCGACGCAGCAGACGTTCCGCGACGGGTCGAACATGCTGATGAAGGCGCAACTCCGTTTGTACAGGATGATCTGCCCGTTGTCGTGGTGGAAATCGAGCAATCCGCCCTCGGCGCGGAGCAGCTCGATGAATTGCTCCAACCGCTCCTGCGGTTTGGTGGCGGAAATCTTGGAGTTGTAATGATCGGCCAAGGTGCGGCTGACCCGGCGGAGGACCTTCTTGCTCAGTTCCCGCCCGCCCACCGCCTCGACGGCTTGCCAGATGGCGGGGACGACCAACCGTTGGTTGCTGGCAAACAACAGCGTCAGCGCGGTCGTGGTGGCGCTATAGCGGTGCCGC
This sequence comes from uncultured Planctomycetia bacterium, assembly GCA_963804825.1. Classification (GTDB taxonomy): domain Bacteria; phylum Planctomycetota; class Planctomycetia; order Pirellulales; family Thermoguttaceae; genus JBKQVT01. The sequence continues at coordinate 91,801 of CAWDRV010000002.1, forward strand.
GGCCGGCCGCGGCCGGGCAAACGTTCCAACGCGCACTGCGCCAAACCATTCGACACGAGGTCGTTCAGTTGTTCTTTGACCGCCGTTCGCGTCACGCCGCTGGCTCGCGCAAGTCGGCAAGCGTCCGCGGCGGATGGCCGACGAGCAACTTGACCACTCGCAGGCCCGCGGCGCTCACAATGACCTCGGGCTCCATCACCACTTTGCCCTTGCGATTCCTCATCGTTGCTCCCACCAAGATTCGGGGCTGTTACTCATGCAGATTCTTCACTGCGGTTTTTCCACGTCTCCCTTTGATGATAACGGTTGATGACCCGGGCGGAAACCCACCCTGAAGGGGGATGCACTGGCCCAGAACCACTCTTGGTGTGGGATGACCGTATATCCGTAGAGGGGGCCGCGGGTGGACAGAGCGAGTCCTCGGCCCTCAACGCTTGCCCGCTACAACTTTCCCAGAAACGCCGCCAAGGCGTCGTAATAGCTCCACGGCCGGGGATCATTGTGGTCCCGATCCTCGATCGTGATGAATTGCTTCGGTTGGTTGGCGGCGTCGAACAGCCGCCGGCCCAGGGCAAAGGGGATGATCGTGTCCCGCGGGCCGTGGCTTTGGAGCAGCGGGCCGTGATACGCGGCGATCTTGGCGGCCGAGTCGAACCGCGTCCGCATCAGCAGCCGGACCGGCAGCCAGGGGAAAACCCGGGCGGCCACGTCGGGGGCCGAACTGAACGTGCTTTCCAACACCAGCGCCCTGGCGCCGTCGGAGGCGGCCAGATCGACCGCCACGGCGCCGCCCAGCGACTCGCCCATCAGCACGATTTCATTTTCGCGGATGCCCTCGCGCCGGGCCAGCCACGCCCGGGCAGCCCGGGCGTCGGCCAGCACGCCCCGCTCGGTCGGTCGCCCCTCGCTGCGGCCGTAACCGCGGTAATCGAAGATCAACACCGACACGCCCACCTTGTCATGGAGGATTCGCAACACGTCGGCGCGATCGGTGATGTTGCCGGCGTTGCCGGGCAGGAAGAGGACCGAGGCCCGGCGGCGCTGGTGCGGCACATACCAGCCGTGCAGCCGCGTGCCGTCGGCCGACGGAAAACTCGCTTCCTCGAAGACCAGTCCCCGCGGCTGCCAGTCGCCTTCGGGAAACTTCGACGGCACGAAGATGAACGACTCTTCAAGGAACATCATCGCCAGCAACACGAGCAGATAGCCGATCGCCACATCGCGGACGACGCGCCAGCCCAAGCGCAGCCACCACTGACGGCGGGCGGCGGGCGGCTTGACAGGCGCATCACCGAGCGAATCCATGTTTCAGGAGCAGGGAAGGGGCCATTTTGCCCGCCGGCGATCGCTTACCGGAAGTGGTAGTTGCTGTTGTGCGTGTCGAAGTCGGCGTCGGTGAAGCCGTTGTTCAACTTCAGGTTGAGATAGGTGTACTCTTCGATCAGTTCCGGCGGGTCGCCGGGTTTCTTGGGCCATTCGTGGGCCTCATAGCGGATCGGAACGTTCAACTGATCGTCGACGAAGATCCTTGCCTTGTGGAAGAGGAAGTTCTTCCGCGGCTTCGGATGCGTCACCTCGATGCAGGTGCACACGCGGTTGTTGATCTTCGCGCCCTTGAAAAACTTCACCTCGCACTCGCCGTACTTCGTGTCCTGCTCGGCAACCTCGACCAGCCGCCGGGTCAGGTTGAGGATGCCAAGCTCGGTCAAGGGATAACGCTGGTTGTGCATGGCCACCACCCCGTCGGGCTCGAGCGAAACGGTGCCGAACATCGTTTCCCGGATGCCGACGGCGTGGGCCCACATCTTGTCGTGGTTGGCGCCCTTGACGTAGATGACCTCTTGTCCCTTTTCCGAGGCGGGGGCGAGGAAGTACATGTAGACGCTGAACGGCTGGTGACGCACCTTGATGAACATGTACTGGTACTCGCCCAGCTTATTGCCCAGCCGCTCGCGCTTGACCAAGGTGGCCGAGTAATCGTGGATCTTCTCGATATGGTTCATGCCGTCTCTTGCCCAGCGCAGGGCCGGCATCAGGGGGTGCTCCCGGGGATCGCCCGGCCGCAAGCCCACTTCCGCCAGGGGCGCCGCCACTTCGGAACGCGAGGCGACACGAACGGGCCGGTGATACGCGCTTCCCCCGGTGTTGCTACCTGAATCGGGGGACGACGCTGTAGCTTGCTGGGGCCCCGGTGTGTTTTGCGCGAAAAGGGGTGACGTCCAAACCATACAGGCCAGCACCGCCGGCAACAGAGACCAAGAAATCCGTTCGCTCCGCAACATCAGAAAACCCTCCATGGTTGATGCTTCTTTCCGGTCGAAGAGTTGGGCCTGTCCTCAGACATTTCAGCTTTCCAAGGCCGATCCATCCGCCTACCGATCCCCCTCCTCTTCGACGTATCGCGTATTCCGCTCCCCGGGATTACAATGTTTCGCTTCCAGAACCCGGTTTGTGCCGGACGGCCCGGGAAGGGCGCGCCTTGGTCCCGATAACCGGCACAGTTTACCCAAATATAGCTTTCGGGGGGAGATCAATTTGTGACATGCTCCGCACTCCGGGTCGCCTGCATTGTCTCGGCCGGTTTTGAGGAGAATTCGTACCTCGTTTGGCGCGAGGACCGCTCCGATTGCGTGGTGATCGACCCCGGGTTCGAATCGGAGAAAATCGTCCGCCGCCTGGAGCAAGAGCGGCTCGCTCCGGCGGTCCTCCTGCTGACCCACGGCCACGCCGACCATATTGCCGGCAACGCGCCGTTGAAACGCCGCTGGCCCGACGCTCGGCTGGTCATCGGCGCCGGCGACGCCGCGAAACTGACGGACCCCGCCTTGAACCTCTCCGCAGGCTTCGGAATGCCCCTGGTCAGTCCCCCGGCCGACGCGACGGTCGCCGACGGCGAGGTTTTCTCGGCGGCGGGCATCGACCTGGAAGTCCGGGCGATTCCCGGGCATTCGTCCGGTCATGTCATCTATTTATGCCGCGATCAACAGCCCATGCTCGCCTTCGTCGGCGACGTGATCTTTGCCGGCGGCATCGGGCGGACCGACTTCCCCGACGGCGACTTCGACGATCTCATCGCTGGCATTCGCCAGAAGCTATTGACGCTTCCCGACGACACGCGGCTGTTGCCCGGCCACGGCCCGGCCACCACCGTGGGAACCGAGAAACGCGACAACCCGTTCGTCGGGCAATGAACTGGAAGGCGGAAGTGTGAGCCCCCGGCGTTAGCCGGGGGATTGGTCGAGTCATCCCCGGCCTTACGACCGGGGCTCCCTGTAGAACAACACGGCGCGGATCCTACCCGTCGCTCAGAGTTCGAGGACTTCGACAATCTGCGCGACGGAGGCCGTGCCGGTCGTGCCGAGTTGATGAATCACGACGGAGGCGGCCGCATTGGCCAACTCGACGGCTTCGGCCAACGAGGCCCCGCCGGCCAGGGCGGCCGCCAAGTTGGCGGTCACCGCATCGCCCGCCCCCACGATGTCGATCTCGCCGCGGATCGGCAGCGACTTGGCGTAGACCAGTTCCCCGTCGGGACTGGCGGCCAGCAGTCCGTCTTTCGCCAAGGTGATGAAGACCTCACGGCCGTTGCGAGCGGCCAGTTCCGCCGCAGCAGCCTTCGCCCGATCCAGATCGATCGGCTGTTTGCTGCCCAAGAGCGTGGCCAGCTCGGTGCGGTTCATCTTCAGGCCGACGGCCGGATAGTCGCGGAGGCTGCGCCGGCTGTCGGCCAGCACGCACAATTTCGGGCGTGCGGCGGCGATGGTGCCGACCATCTCCAACACGCGCCGGGTGGCAACGCCGGTGTCGGCCACCTCGACCTGGTCCAAGACGATCAGGGCGTCGATCCGTTCGGCGAATCCCTCGAGCGCGGCGATCAGCCGATCCTCGACGTCGGCCGGCGTCGGGGTCCAATTCTTGCTGTCCAGGCGGTTGAGTTCCCGCGGCGGCTTGCCCGGCTCCAGCACCAACGGCTTGCAGTAGGTGAAGGTGCGTCGGAGGGGCGTTTGCACGAAGGCGTCCATGCGCACGTGGGGCAGCGTCCGCAGGGCGCGGGTCAGCTCGAAGCCTTCGCCGTCGTTGCCGGCGAACCCGATCGGCACGATCCGGGCGACGCCCAGGGCCACGAGATTGTTGAGGACCGTTCCCGCGGCGCCCGGCTGCGAGCGGACCCGGGTGACGTTGTAGACGCTCAGGCCGGTTTCCAGCGAGGTTTCTTGGCGGGCCGGATCGATTTCGAGGTACCGATCGAGGCAGAAATCGCCCAGGATCGCGATGGTGAGTTCGGCGTAGCGCGAGGTGATCTGTGTGAGGCGTTTGGTGTTCATGGCTGGTTTCAGCCTGCCGGCTCGGCCGCCGACAGGCCATGGAGTGATGGGTGATGTTCCCGCCCGCTTACGGCCCGGCCTCCGGCAAGCGATGGAACAGGTGGTGAACGAAAGTCAAATTGTCGCATTGCACGTAATGCATGGTCCCGCCCATGCGAGCATAGCTCTTGCAGAAGCGGAGGTAATAGGCGGGATTGGTCTTCGGCGGCTCGCCGACGGACCAGTCCCAACCACCGCCGTCTTGAAGGTCCACGACATAGATGCCGTGACCGGAGACCACCGGACGACCGGCCTGGATCCGCAGGTTGTTCACGCAGCTCAGGCTCTTCTCGAACACTTGCGGGCCCATGATGGCCGATCCGACGGAGAGGACGACCCCGCCGTCGAGTCCTTCGACGGCCGCGGAGAACTGGGCGAAATCGCGCGTGGCGGCCCGGCCGACCACCGCCCCGTTGAACATCGGGTGGTTGATGATGATGTCGTAGCCGATGCCCGGATGAACGGTGATGGGCACGTCGCGGCGGAAGGCGGCTGCCAGGATCGAGGCCCGCTGCCAACGGTGCGTGACCGCATGGCGGCCCGGCGCCAAGGCGTGGCGCCGCATGGCCGACAGCAGGTCCGCCCGGGCAGGCGTAAGCCGGCTGCCCGGCTCGTTGCGAATGGCCTGTTCCAGGACTTCGGGCGGAGGCAGCGTGACGCCGTCTTCGGCAATGAACCGCCCCAGGCCGCGGCCGTATCCCTCTTCGTTCAGGCCGGCCGCCAGCAAGGCAAGTTGGATATTGCGTCCCGTTTCGTCCCACGTGCCGAAACATCCCCGGGCAACGCCGTCCCGAACGCTTTCCGTCGAGCGGCCGAGCCAGGCGTATTCCCAATCGTGGATGGTTCCCGCCCCGTTGGTGGCCAGGTGGGTGAGCCAGCCGGCGCCCATCATGCGGTCCAGGATCAAGGCCGCCCCGTTGCGGAGCAAGTGGGCGCCGTAGATCAGCATGACCGAAGCCCCGCGGCGCCGGGCCGCCAGCACGCGTCCGGCGGCGTCCTCCACCGCGGCGGCCAATCTCGGCTCGATCGGCTTGGGCCTGGCCGCGGGATCGACCAGGATTTCGTCGGCGACGGTAAGGCTCTGCCGCTCGGCCAGCGGAAAGACTCGCAACCGACTCAAATCCAACGGCGGCCGCGACCAATTCACGCGCGCTCTCCTTAGGATTATTCCTTGCTTGCGACGCCGAGGATGCGGTCCAGCAGGACCGACGCATCGCGGAAGTCGGGAATGACCACGTCGGCGCCGACCCCCAGCAACCGCTGCCGCTTCCAAGCATCCATTTGACCCGAGCCGTTGTGGGCCTCGTCGCTGGCCACGGCGACCGCCAGGCCGCCGGCGCCCTTGGTGTTCTCGATCTCCACGTAGCCGTCGCCGAAGGCCAGCAACTGGGCCGGCGGAATCGCGCCGTCCCGCAAAATCCGATCAATCACCATCTGCTTCGAGAAGTTCTTGTAATCGTCCAGCGCCCCGTAAATTCGACCGGGGAAATAGCGGGCCACGTCCAACAGCTCCGCCTCCGCCTGCATGAACGGCTCGTCGGTGCCGCTGGCCAAATAGAGCGTAAGCCCCCTTGCCACAAGCTGCTCCAAGAACGGCCGGGCACCGAAAAGCAACAGGTCGTCGGGCCGAATCCGCCCGGCCTTCAACCCTTCGATGCGGTCGTGAATACGCTGGTGGAGACGTCGCAGATACTCGTGCTTATACCAGAGCGGCTTGCGGGGCTTTCCTCCTCGTTGGCGGACGCGATCCGCCAATTGCATCATCTGGTAGATCGTCTGTTTGCCGTTCAGCCGCATGATGTCCTCGAATGCCAGCTTGGCCCGGTCCGCCTCGCTCTCGCCCGGTTGGGGCGGCAGCATCTCGACAAACATCGGCACCATGACCTCGGGCCATCCCTGCCGGATCAACGACAAGGTCCCGTCGAAATCGAACAACACGTGGCTGATTTGGGGCCGGGGACGAAAATGAGGGCTGAATTCCACCAGGCCGGCAAAACCCAACGCGGTCCCGCCGATCGAGTTCACCATAAGCAAGCGCTTTGCGGGAGATCCAGGAAGCAGGCATTGTTGGCGTGAACGTACATCCCGATAGTATCACGGCGCGGTCCCCCCCTGTCAACCGGCAACGAGGCGTTTCTTGCCCGAGCGAAGCGAGTCCCACCGGACATCAAGGGCATTCCAGGTCGTAAGCCTCGTTTCGGCCGTCTCAAACAATGACCCGCGCCCGCTGCCACAGCAACAATCTAGTATCTATGGGGGGCATTGTTTGCGGCTATTGTGGTGGCCCTCTCAAGATTGCAAGAAAGTTGTTGACATAGTTGTAGAGATGCTTACACTGAACATGTAGGGTGTCTGTCATTATTCGCCTTATCGCTATAACCGATTCGGAGTGCCGTCGTTCTAGATTCCGAAGCGCGACAGCCGCTGGCGGCCTCGCGCCCTCGTGGGGTTTGTTCCGTGCATTTTCGGCGCGTGCGTTTGCACAGTTGCCGTCACCACTCTTTTGGGGGTTCAGTGGGTTATGAAAAGCCATCGTCCAGTCGCAGTCGTTGCGGTCATCGTCGGGTTGGTTTTCCTTCTGGCAACGCCGGCAGCCCCGGCGAGCGTCCTTTATTGGCAGACCAGCGGGAGCGGATACTGGGACACCGACAACGATTGGGGCACCGCCGCCAACGGCACCGGCACCTTGTCATGGGCGAACAGCGACGACGCCTACTTCTATCAAACCAGCACCGGCACTGTCAGCATTTATGGCTCGCCGATTGTGGCAAACGTCACCTTCAACGCCGCCGGGTATGTCGTCACCGGCGGGTCGCTGAATGTGACCGGCACGATCACCGCCAATTACAACGCCACGATCAATTCAGTCTTGGGCGGCAGCAATGGCCTGACCACCTCCGGCAACGCCACGCTCACCCTCGGCGGCGCCAATGCCTACACCGGCCTCACGTCCGTCAGGGCGGGCACGCTGCAATTGGGCGCCTCGCCGTCCGCGCTGACACCCCTGGTCCATTACACCTTCGACGGCACGCTCGGGACGTCGGTCCCCACGACCAGCGGCGCCATTGTCAATGTCGGCAGCCTCGGCACCGCTGTAAACGCAACCATGACGGGCGCCGGGGCAACCTACGTCGCCGGCCGCTTCGCCCAGGGGATGTCCAATGGCGGCCAGTACGCCGTCAGCAGCTCGAACGCCGGCTTCGATGGCCTCAACGCCTGGACCGATTCCATCTGGATCAACGTCAGCGCCCAACCCGGCGGCTGGAACATCGTGAACGGCCGCAATACAGACGGGGGGGGCGGTGGTTTTTATGAGAGCTATGACGGCACGAAATTTGCCACCGGCATTCAAAACTCCAGCGGCGGCTGGATCAACGAGCAAGGTCAGTTGATTACGTACACGCTGCCCCTCAACACCTGGCACATGGTCACCTTTGCTGTGAGCAGCGCGGGATGGTATTTCTACATAGACGGGGGCCTCAGTGGGTCGGCGTCGGGGACAATGGCCGGCACGCCCGAATTCAGCCCCGGCAACAATGGCTTGTTTATCGGCGGCCGCCCCGGCCACGGGGGCACTGGCTCGCTGGACGATTTCCAGCTTTATGGCAGCGTGCTCACGGCGGCCCAGATCAACGCCATCTACCTGAGCGGGGCCACCGCCTACGGCGCCCTGCCGACGACGAGTCCGGTCCAGGTCGCCAGCGGCGCGACCCTCGACCTCGGCGGGATCAGCCAGACCGTCGGCGGGTTGTCCGACCTGAGCGGCAGCGGCGGGACCGTGACCACCAGCCAGGTCGCCCAGCCAACGCTCACCTTGGCGCCCACTGCGGGTTCGTCGCCCACCTTCAGCGGCGTCATTCAGGACGGCGCCGGTCAGACATCTTTGACTCTCAACGGCCCCGCCGTCCAGGTCCTCGCCGGCAGCAACACCTATAGCGGCCTGACCACGATCACCGCCGGCACGTTGCAGATCGGGGCCGGCGGTACGACCGGCTCGATCGGCGGAACCAGCGCCATCGCCGACAACGGCGTCCTGGCCTTCGATCACTCGGACACCGTGACCGTCGCGGTGCCCGTCACCGGCGCCGGCGGCCTGAATCAAATGGGCGGCGGCACGCTCATCCTCAGCAGCAGTAAGAACGCCTATAGCGGCCCGACGCTGGTCAGTGCCGGCACCCTCCAGGCTGGATACCTGTTCGACCGCCAGCGGCGTGCAACTGGCCAGCGGGGCCGTCTTGGACATGGCCGGCTACAATCAGACGATCCCCTCGCTGTCCGACGTGAGCAGCAGCGGCGGCACGGCGACGAACAGCGGCAACTCCGTGGCGTCGGTTCTCACCCTGTCGCCGAGTGCCGGCTCGACCACGTTCAGCGGCGCGATCAATGACGGCGCCTCCGGCGGCACGGTCGCCTTGGTGATGAGCGGCACCGGGACGCAAGTCCTCAGCGGCAGCAGCAACTACACCGGCGGCACGACCGTCCAGGGCAGCGGCGTGCTCTCCGTCAGCCACGATTACAACCTGGGCGCCTCCACCGGCGCCCTGATGCTCGCCAGCGGGACCTTCCAAACGACGGGCGGCTTCACGCTGAGTTCCTCCCGGCCCGTCACCGTCGGGACCGCTACCATCAACGTGGCCGCCGGGACCCTGATCTACGGCGGCGGCATCGCGGGCAGCGGGGCCGGCGCCCTGACCAAGACCGGCGCCGGCGCGCTGCAACTCGACGGCAACAACAGCTACACCGGCGCGACGGCCATCCAGGCAGGCGCCCTGTCCGGCGCCGGCACCCTGGCCAGCACGGTCACGGTGAGCGGCTCGGCCTATCTCGCCCCGGGCGACAACACCAGCGGCAATTTCAGCGGCGCCGGCACCTTGACCATGGCCGGGCTGACGTTGGCCAATAACGCGATCGTGGACCTCGACCTGGGCACCAGCAGAGACCTTGTGGCGGTCAGCGGCACCCTGTCGCTCTACGGCGCTACGGTGAACGTCTCGGCCTTGAGCGGCTTCGGCGCCAACAACTATGAAATCATCAGCTACGGCGCCCTCGGCACGCCATGGACCACGGGCTTGCTGACCGTCGGCGCCCTGCCCGCGGGCTACTCCGCCGTGTTGGTCAACACCGGGACCCAAATCAATCTCGACGTGACCGGGACGGTAACCTGGATCGGCGGAGGGGCCAACGCGTGGGACATCAACACCACGTCGAACTGGCGCTCCGGCGGCAACCCGGTAAAGTTCGCCAACAGTGACGCCGTCCTGTTCGACGACAACGGCAGCGGCAGCGTGAACGTGGCCGGCGGGGTCACGGTCTCGCCCACCTCGGTCACGGTCAACGCCGGGCGGAACTACACCTTCTCCGGCAACGGGGCCATCGGCGGCGGCGCCGCGCTCCTCAAGGAGAACACCGGCATGTTGACCATCAGCATGTCCGGCAACACCTACAGCGGCGGCACCACGCTTCTCGGCGGCATCTTGCAGATCGCCGCCAGCAGCACGGTCTCCGGCGGCAGCGTCGCTTCCGGACCGTTGGGCACCGGCCCGCTGGTCCTCAGCGGCGGCATCTTGCAGCAGGACGCCGACGGCGGCGCCAGCCGCCTCTTGCCCAACGCCATCTCCATCCTCGGCAACGTCACGTTGGCCAGCGCAGGCGCAAACGGCCTGAACCTCAGCGGGCCGAACACGGTGACCCTCAGCAACTCGCCGGTGATTACCGTCACGGCGCCGACGACCATCGGCGACGCGATCACCGGCAACCCGCTGTCCGTCTACACGACGACCACGTTGACCCTCACCGCGGCCGCGAACACCTACACCGGCGCCACCGTGGTGGACGGGGGCGGCTCGCTGGTGGGCACCGTGAACAACATTCCCACGGCGGTCACCCTGGCTAACGATTCCAACGTGACCTACAACCAGGCCAGCAGCGGCACGCTGAATGTCCCGGTCAGTGGCACCGGCTCGTTGACCAAGGCCGGCGGTTCCCTGCTGACCATCGGCGCGCCGCTGACCTACTCGGACTTCACCAATGTCACCGGCGGCACGCTCCAGTTGTCGTCGTCGGCGACCACGGGCCTTCCCACCGTCGTCCAATTCAGCTTCAACGGCACGGTCGGGGCGGCGGCCACCGGAACCATTACCGCCCTGAATGGCACCAGTGGAACCGTGTTCAACGACTGGGGCAACGTACGTCGCCAGCCAATTCGGCACGGGGTTCAACACCGGCCCCAACCGCGCTTATGTCACCGTCGCCGCAAACTCCAGCTTCGATAACCTCACCGCGTGGACCGATTCCATCTGGGTCAACCTCAGCAGCACGGGCAACGGCAACATTTGCCTCTTGGCGTGCCGCAATAGCGACGGCAACAGCGGTTTCTCGGAATACTACAAGACGAGCAGCGGCACGTCCTACCTTGGCGCCGGCATTCCGCCCGTCGGCGGCGGCGGCTGGATCACCGAGAACGCGAACTATCCGGTCACGCTAAGCCTCAACAACTGGCACATGGTCACCTATACGGTGAGCAACACGGGATACAGTATTTACGTGGACGGCCAGCCTGGAACGTCGGTAGCGTGGGGCGCCAGCCCCGAATTCAGTCCCAGCGGCTGCGACTTGCAGATCGGCGGCCGTTCCGGCTACATCAACTCGAACGTTTGGGTGGACGACCTCCAGCTTTACGGCAGCGTGCTCACCGCGGCCCAGATCCAACAGTTGTATAACACCGATTTGGTTCAAATGAACGGCGGGCTGCCGACCACCACGCCCGTTCAACTTGCCAGCGGCACGAAATTGGACCTGAACGGCCTGAACCAGACCGTCGATTCGTTGGCCGACGGCGCGGGCGGCGGCGGCACCGTGACTACGAGCGTCAGCAACGCCACCTACGGCGTCGCAACCCTCACCCTGGCGCCGGCCGGCGCGACGACCTTCAGCGGCGCCATCCAGGATGGCGCCTGCCCGATCGCGTTGGTGCTCAACGGCGCCGGGACGCAGGTCCTTGCCGGCAGCAACACCTACACCGGCGGCACCACGATCATCAACGGCACGCTGCAATTGGGCGACGGCGCAAGCCGCAACGGCTCCGTTGCCGGCGGCATCACCGACAACGCCCAACTGGTGTTCGCCAACCCCAACGCCCAGACCTACGCCGGCGCGATCGGCGGCAGCGGCGGCATGACGAAGACGGCCACGGGGACGCTGGTCCTGACCGGCGCCAGCACCTACACCGGCGGCACGACGATCAGCGACGGCACGCTGCAATTGGGCGACGGCGTGGCGAGCAACGGCTCCGTTGCCGGTGGCATCGAAAACGATGCCCGACTGACGTTCGCCAACCCCAACGCCCAGACCTGCGCCGGCGCGATCAGCGGCAGCGGCAGCCTCACGAAGACGGCCACGGGGACGCTGGTCCTGACCGGCGGCAACAGCTATTCCGGCGGCACCACGGTCAGCAACGGCACGCTGCAAATGGGCAACGCCACCGCACTTGGATCGGACAGCGCCGACGCGATCATCTCCAAAGGCGTCCTCGACCTGCACGGCTACAACGTCAGCGTGGACGCGCTGTCCGGCACGGGCACCATCGACAACCTTGCCGGATCCGGCACCTATACGCTGACCGCCGGCAACGGCGGCGCCAGCAGCACGTTCTCGGGAGTCATCCGGAACACCAGCGGCGCCATCGCCCTGGTGAAGGCGGACATGGGGATGCTGGTTCTGGCCGGCACGGACACCTACACGGGCGGCACCGAAGCTTCGAGCGGGACGCTCGACTTCGCCACCCCGAAGGCCACGCCCAGCGTGGGCGTCATAACGTTCGATGTCGGCGGCTACGTGGCGTTGGGCAGGTTGTTGGGCGCCTCGCCGCCCGCGATCGAAACCAGCGCGACCGATGCGACCGAGACCGGGGCGAACACCAGCGGAACCAGCGGGACCGTTGCAGCGACTTCGACGGTCAGCGAGACGACGGCCACGCTCGGCGGTGCTGCCGCAGGGTGGACAGGCAGTGCGGCCATCGCCGCCGGCGCGGCGGCGGTGCCGGAGCCTGGGACGGCGGTCCTGTTGGCGGCCGCGGCGGCCGGCTTGGCGATTGCCGCCCGACGGCGAAAGAGGACCGCACGTTAGTCCCAATCCCGTTCCAATGGCCCCCCTCTCTCTGGGTAGGGGGTGCCGTGAGGGGCACGGTTGACACGGGCCCCACGCCTTGGGTAATTCTGGCAAGCCCTTGAACGGGGAGGCGAATACCTCTATCTGGTGGACATTGCCCCGATTCCGCGCAAAATCGTTGACACGGTTGTAGAGATACTTCACAATAATGGCTGATGTCGCCGGTATCTTCTGTCTAATCACTATAACCGATTCGGAGCGCCATCATTCGAGATTGTGAAGCGAGGTAGCTGTTGGCTGCCTCGCGCTCTCCTTGCGTTTGTTCCGTGCGTTCTCGGCGTGTGCATTTACGCATTTGCCATGAAAATTTTTTTCGGGGGTTGAGAAGGTTATGAAAAACTATCATTCAGTCGCGGTCGTTGCCGTCATCGTCGGGTTGGTTGTCCTTTTGGCAGCGCCCGCCGCCCAGGCGAGTGTCCTTTATTGGGACCAGGCCGTGAGCGGGTGCTGGGACACCGACAACGATTGGGCCATCGACACCAGTGGAACCGGCCTCGGTGCATGGGCGCCCAGCGACGACGCCTACTTCTATCAAACCAGCACCGGCACGGTCAGCGTTTCAAACTCGGCGAGTGTGGGAAACATCACCTTCAACGCCGCCGGGTATGTCGTCACCGGCGGGGCGCTGAGTGTGACCGGCTCGATCACCAGCAATTATAACGCCACGATCAATTCCGTTTTGGTCGGCGGCAACGGTTTGACCACGGCCGGCGCCGCCCGACTCACGTTCGGCGGCAGTTATACCGGCCCCACCGCCGTCACGGCGGGCACGTTGCAATTGGGCCCTTCGCCGTTGGCGACCACGCCCCTTATCCATTACCCTTTCGAGCAAACCGGCGGCACCACGGCGCCGTCCACCAGCACCACGCTAACCAATCTCGGCAGCCTCGGCAGCAGTTGCAGCGCAACATTTGGGGCCAACCAGGGAAGCTGGCTCACCGGCCGCTTCGGCCTGGGTATCACCGTATACACCGGGTATATCGCCGGCCCGAACAACTCCACCATCAATAGCCTCTCCACGTGGACCGATTCCATCTGGGTCAACGACGCCATCATCTGGGCCAATTACAATGATTACCTCGTAGCGGGCGGTGGGAGTTTGGGCGGTTTCACGGAAACCATTACCGCCGCTTCCACTCAAGCTGAGATTGGCACGAACTTTATTAATGCCACCTCGACCCTTCACGCCCTCATACCGGGCACCACCGCCACGGCCGCGACCTGTGCGTTCACGCGGGGCATCAACAGTTGGCACGATATCACGCTTGCGGTCAACGGCGCGGCAGGCACGTACACCTATTATATAGACGGCACCGCGGTCCAGGGCGGATCGGGAACGTTCACCGGCACCCCGACGTACGGGGGCACGCTCGGCGGGGCCTTGGATGTCGGAGGCTGGCCCGGTTACTACGGCAGCGCCCCGTACAGCCGGTACCTCTCCGTGGACGACTTCCAGCTTTACAACAGCGCGCTCGCGCCGGCCCAGATCAATTCCATATACCAGAGCGGGGCCACCGCCTACGGCGCCCTGCCGACGGCCAATGCGGTGCAGATCGCCAACGGCGCGACCCTCGATCTGCAAGGCGGCAATCAAACGGTCACCGGGTTGTCCGATTCCAGCGGCAGCGGCGGCACCGTCACGTCCACCGGGACCGCCCAGCCAACGCTCACGATCCAGCCGGGCGGGGGCTCGGCCACCTTCAGCGGCGTCATCGCCAACAGCGGCACCATCGGCGTCCTGTCGTTGACGGTCAACGGCGCCGGCACCCAGGTCCTCGCCGGCAGCAACACCTACACCGGTCTGACCACGATCAGCGGCGGCACGTTGCAGCTCGGGTCCGGCGGCACGACCGGCTCGATCAACCCCTCCAGCACCGTCGTCAACAACGGCGTCCTGGCCTTCAATCATTCGAACAACTATGCCCCCGCACTCACGATGAACGGCACCGGCGGCGTGACCCAGTTGGGCTCCGGCACGCTGCAACTCACCGGCGGCAAGATGACCTACACCGGTTCCACGACGGTCAGCAACGGCGTCCTCCAACTCCCCTCGGGCCTTATCGCCTATTACAAGTTCGACGGCAGCCTTAACGACAGCAGCCCCAACGGAAACAACAGCGGCGTCGGCGCGGGCACCCCCGCGCTCGCCTACTCGACCACGGCCAAGGGCGGCTCGTCGCTGGCCCTCACCGGCAGCAACTACCTCGTCGTGCCCACGACTGCGGGGTCGTCCTTGATGGGGACCGGGACCGGGTACAACAACTTCACGGTGTCGGCCTGGATTTGCCCCACCACCGTGAGCGGCAGCAATGGCATCATCGACACTCGCTTCGGCGCGTATACGGCCACGTTGGACCTGTACCTTTCCGGAGGCACAGCCGTCTATTACGACCTCGGCACCGGCAGCGCCAGCACCGGCAACCCGACCAGCGGCCACATCACGCTCAGCGGCACGAACATCATCGCCATCAACAACTGGTACATGATCACGCTCTCGGAGTCCAGCGGCACCACGTCGTACCTCTATGTGAACGGCGGCTCGCTGAGTGGCAGCGGCACACAGGGTAGCGCCGGCAACCTGACCCTTCGGAATTTCATGGAGGGATCGACCGGGACGCTGGGAATCGGCTGCTACGGCCTCACTCCTGCGGCCGGGAGTGATTTCCACGGTTACATCGACGAGGTTTCGATCTACAACACCGCCCTCAGCGCCGCCAGCGTCGCCGCCCTTTACGCATCCGGCACCGCCACCGTCAGCGGCGGCTCCAACCAGCTTCCGACGCTCACGCCGGTGGTGGTTGCCAACGGCGCAACGTTTGACATCAACGGGGTGTCGCAACAAGTGCCCTCGCTGTCCGACTCATCGCCCGGCAGCGGGGGGACCGTGACCAACAGCAACACCAACAACGCCGCGGGGGCCACGTTGACCCTCAGCCCCAGCAACGGCGGCACGAGCACCTTCAGCGGGGCCATCCAAAATGGCAGCGGGATGGCCCTGGTGATGACCGGCACCGGGACCCAAGTCCTCGCCGGCAGCGACACCTACACCGGCAACACCAACATCACGGCCAGCGCCACGCTGCAAATCGGCTCCGGCGGCACCACCGGCTCGATCAACAACACCTACGGCGTCACGGACAACGGCGTCCTGGCCTTCAACCGTTCCGATAGTGTAATCTTCAGCCAGGCCATTATCGGCGGCGGTAGTCTGACTCAGTTGGGCAGCGGGACGCTCACCCTCAGCGCCTCCAACGGCTACACCGGCGGCACCACGGTCAGCAACGGCACCCTGCAAGTTGGCAACAACGCCGCGCTCGGATCGACCAGCGGCGCGGCGACTATCTCGACCGGAGTGCTCGACCTGCACAGCTACAACGTCGGCGTGGGGGCACTCTCCGGCACGGGCACCATTGACAACCTTGCCGGGTCCAGCACTTCGACGCTGACCGCCGGCAACGGCAATACCAGCGGCGCGTTCTCGGGAACAATCACAAACGGGACCGGCGTCATCGCACTGACGAAGACGGGCGGCGGCGTGCTGGTTCTGGCCGGCACGGACACCTACACGGGCGGGACGACGGTCACCGGCGGCACGCTTGAGTTTGCCACCCCGAAGGCCACGCCCAGCACGGGCATCATCACGGTGCAAGCGGGCGGCTGCGTGGAGTTGGACGCGTTGATCACCGCCTCCTCGCCCGCAGGGACGAGCGAGGAATCGACGGTGGAATCGACCGCCACGACGGCGACAACCTCCACAACCACAACGGCGAGCGCGGCGACAGCAGCGACAACGGACACGAACAGCATCGTGGCCGGCAGCGGCGTTGTCGTAACGACCGGCGGCCACGCGGCGGCCGTGCCGGAGCCGAGCGCCGTCGTGCTGTTGCTGGCGGGGGCAGCCGGCTTGGCGGTTGTGACTTGGCGACGTAGGAGGGCGAAACGTTAAGGGCGGCTTGAGCGGCGGCCCGCGAGTCCGCCAAGCCTTGCGATCCCGGGTGGCGCCCTTGGGGGGCCCAACGTGGCCAAATCGGCCCAGCAGGCCAACGTCCGAAGTGGGGGCAGTTGGCCTGTTGGGCCTTTTATTATCTCCCCGAACGCCCCCGGCCGACCTGACGGCCCTGGACCGCCGCGACGGTTGGTCTTTGGGGCCTTTTATTATCTCCCCAGGCGATTTTCCCACGGGTTTTCCGTGATTCCCCTGGACCGCTTTCTTGACCATTCTCCAGGATGCCTTCCAGGCCCCTTCCCCAACCGTGCCTCCCCCTTTAGAATGCAGGTTTGGAGAACCCTTGGTCCTGCTTGGGTGTTTTTGGCGGGCTGGGGGGGGCACTCGGATGATGGATCTTTCGCGGTCGTCCACGAACCATTTCCTTTCTTGACTGTCGAGCGTCGCTCACCCCGGCTGTCGCTTGCAGTCAATCTGCCGCAAGGGAAGGGAGATCCTTGTTGGACCACCGCCTGGCAACCAGGACGGCAATTCATGACCAAACACATTTTCGTGACCGGCGGCGTGGTCAGTTCGTTGGGAAAGGGGCTCACCAGCGCCTCGATCGGCATGCTTTTGGAACAGCGCGGGCTGTCCGTCCGCATGCAGAAACTCGATCCGTATATCAACGTCGATCCGGGCACGATGAGCCCCTACCAGCACGGCGAAGTCTACGTGCTGGACGACGGCAGCGAAACCGACCTCGACCTGGGGCATTACGAACGGTTCACCAACTCGCCGCTGAACCGGCATTCCAACTACACGACCGGGCAAATCTACCTTTCGGTCATCAACAAGGAGCGGCGGGGCGAGTTCCTGGGGCAGACGGTCCAGGTCATTCCCCACGTCACCAACGAAATCAAGACCGCCCTGCGCAAACTCGACGGTCCCGACGTGGACGTCGTCATCACCGAGATCGGCGGCACGGTGGGCGACATCGAGAGCCAGCCCTTTCTCGAGGCCATCCGCCAGTTCTCGCTCGACGTGGGAAAGGACAACTGCCTTTACATCCACCTGACGCTGGTTCCCTATTTGAAAGCGGCGGCCGAGCTGAAGACCAAGCCCACGCAACATTCCGTGGGCCTGTTGCGGCAAATCGGCGTCCAGCCCGACATCCTCGTCTGCCGCACCGAGCGATCGCTGTCGCGCGACGACCGGGCGAAGATCGCCCTGTTCTGCAACGTGCCCGTCGAGGCCGTCATCGAGGAAAAAGACAAGGATTTCTCCGTCTACGAAGTGCCGATGAGCCTGGTCGAGCACGGATTGGACCAATTGATCGTGCGCAAGCTGGGTCTGCGGGCGGGCGAACTGAACCTCGATCCTTGGCGGGATCTGCTCCAGCGTCTGCGCAATCCGAAGCACGAGGTCACCATCGCCGTGGTCGGCAAGTACGCCGAGCATCGAGACGCGTACAAGTCGATTTACGAGGCGTTGGACCATGCGGGCGTGGCCCACCGCGCGGGTCCGCGTCCAATGGGTCCACAGCGAGGCGGTCGAGCGCGAAGGCCCCGAATCGCTCCTGGCGGGCGTGGACGGCGTGTTGGTGCCCGGCGGGTTCGGCGATCGCGGCATTGAAGGCAAGGTCGTCGCGGTCCGGCTCGCCCGGCAGCAGGGCATCCCGTTTTTCGGCATTTGCCTGGGTATGCAGTGCGCAGGTGGCCGAATTCGCCCGCGACGTGCTGGGCCTGGACCGGGCCAACTCCACCGAGTTCGACAAGGATTGTCCCCACCCGGTCATCTGCCTCTTGGATGAGCAACGCACGGTGACCGACAAGGGAGGAACGATGCGGCTGGGGGCGCAGCCGGCGAAGTTGGTTTCCGGCAGCACGGCGGCCAAGTGCTACGGCACGGAGACGATTTCCGAACGGCACCGCCACCGTTACGAGTTCAATAATGCGTATCGGCAGCAGATCGAGGCGGCGGGCATGAGGATCGTGGGGACCAGTCCCGACGGCGCCCTGGTGGAAATCATCGAGATCCCGGAGCATCCCTGGTTCGTGGGCGTCCAATTTCATCCGGAGTTCAAGTCGCAGCCGACGCGGCCCCATCCGTTGTTCGCCGGTTTCATCGGCGCCGCGGTTGCCCATCGCGCGGCCCGGAAGGAGCCCGCCCTGGTGTAGCGGACCAACCTTCCTGAACGAACGGCGAAAAGTGAACGGCGAACGGCGGACGCCGAACGAGGCATTCCATGACTGAACAACCAAGCGACTCGGAAAAGAAGATCATCGTCGACGAAGATTGGAAGAGCCGGGTGGCGGCGGAGAAAGAGTCCTTGCGCCGGCAAGAGCAGCAGTCGCCGTCGCAGTCATCGCCGTCGTCCTCGTCGCCGTCATCGTCCGCGGCGGAAGCGGACCAGCGCTTGCCGCCCCCGAGCCTCTCGCTCTTGGCCAATTCGCTCTATCTCCAGGCGGCCATTTCCCTGGGCCTGTTGCCCAACCCGCTCCTGGGAAAGGCCGAGCTGAATCTCGTGCAAGCGAAGCACGCCATCGACACCTTGGAAATCCTCCAGCAGAAGACGACGGGAAACCGCACGCCCGAGGAGTCGGCGGACATCGAGGACATGCTGCACCAGTTGCGGATGGCCTACGTCTCGCTTCAAGAGCACGTCGGCAAGCAGGCGTAAACAGGGCGTAAACAGGCCGTTTGAGGGACATTTTCGTGGCAAAAAAGACCGAGCAACCGCCGCTGCCGGAGCAGATCAAGCTGAAAGACCGCGTCTTGGCCGGAATTCTGGCGTGGCTGGTTCCCGGGCTGGGCCACCTGTATCAAGGCCGTTGGGCCAAGGGCGTTCTCTACCTGGTCTGCATCCTGGGGACGTTCGTTTGGGGACTGTATCTCAGCAGCAGCGCCGCGACGGGACCGGCCCGGGCCGTCTACCTCTCCTTCCGCACGAACGACTGGCGGTTGTATTATTTCGGCCAGATAGGCATCGGACTGCCGGCCCTGCCGGCCGTGGTGCAGGCGGTTCGGGTGTCGGACGACAAGGAGCCGCTGTGGAACGGGTTCATGGCCCCGCCCCGCTTGGACGCCGACGGCGTCAACACGCCCGCCCATTGCACGCTGGCCGACGTGACCGGCAGGCTCAACCGTTATTTTGAATTTGCGACGGTTTACACCATGATTGCGGGCTTGTTGAATATTCTCGCCGTGTACGACGCTTGTTGCGGACCGGTGGTCAGCGTGCCGCAAGAGAAAAAGGAAAAGGAAGATGCTGCTGGGAGCACTGTGGGGCATTGATTTGTGGTATGCGTTTCCGCCGGTGATCGCGGTCAGCCTGGTCTATGCGGCCACGCGGCATGAGCGGATGGTCCCGATCTTGCGTCATGCCTTGGGGGTGGCAGTGCGGATCATCGCGCTTTTGGCCGTCATCTTGGCGATCCTGATGATGATCTCGCCCTAGGCCGTGGTCTCCGCCCCGACAGGGGCCGGAATAATTCAGCCCGGGGTTGCCGCGCAGCGGCTACCCCGGGTTTGCGAGCCACCACGGTCATCAACCCCGCGGGGGTTGCAGAGACGTTTGCGAAACGAGACCCCGGGGTAACCGCTGCGTACGCTTCGCCCCTGTTGGCGGCGGCGAAGGGAACTTTACCCCCACCATAGCGTTAGAGTGCCGGACAAATGCGACGAGCCCTCCGGGGTGGGGTTGCCAACTGCTTGCAATTTTGGCAGTAGTTGGTAAATTGAGGGTATTGCGGGTCGAGGAAGTGGGTTGCTTTACGGCCCGCCTGTCTAATCCTCGACAAAACGAGGCAGCGTTCGTTCACGTAGCCGTGTCGCTTTCGGGTCAAGCCGTGAGCCGTTCTTGGCTGCACGCTTTTCCTTGGTGTTTTGTCCGTGGCGAAGGCTGCGCGTGGCGAGGGGGAAACGAATGTTTGACAAGACGATGCTGCGAGGTTTGTTGGCGCTGGCCCTGGTGGCTGCCGCCGTCGGTGCCCGGGCCGACACGGTCAACATCGACACAGTGCTCGTGGGCAATCTGGGCAATGCGGCCGATACGACGATGATGATCGACGGCACCACTGGTTATGGCTCGGTACCTTACGTCTACCGGATGGGCAAGTACGACGTGACCGCCGCCGAGTATTGCGACTTCCTCAACGACGTGGCCACGACGGCGGACACCTACGGACTGTACAACGTCGCGATGGCCTCGACCGGCTCGGCGGGAGCCTACGGATGCGGCATTGTCCAAACCAGCGGTTCCGGCGGCTATAGCTATAGCGTCTTGTCCGGCTGGGGCAACATGCCGGTCAACTACGTGACCTGGGGCGACGCCGCCCGCTTCTGCAACTGGCTGCAAAACGGCCAGCCCGTCGGGCCCAGGGGCTGACAACGACCGAGACGGGGGCGTACACGCTCGGCGGCGGAACCTCGAATGCCGCCTTGATGGCGATCACCCGCAACACCGGGGCTACCTATTTCATTCCCACCGAGAACGAGTGGTACAAGGCTGCTTATTACGACCCGACGCTCAACGGCGGCGCCGGCGGCTACTGGACCTATCCGATCAAGAGCAATTCACCGCCCGTAAACATCTTGTCTGCGACCGGTACGAACAACGCCAACTACTGGAATGTCACCGACACCGACCCGACGAACTTCCTTACGCCGGTGGGCGCTTTTGCCGACTCGCCGGGCCCGTACGGCACGTACGATATGGGCGGCGATGTCTGGCAGTGGAACGAGGCGAAGGTCAGCGGTGTCTATCGTGGGGTGCGCGGCGGGTCGTTCGCCGGCTACGGGGGCAACCTGGGCTCGTTCGTCCGGGTCGGTGACACCCCGACGAGCGAGGACATCGATGTCGGTTTCCGCGTGGCAAGTATTCCTGAGCCCGGTAGCATAATCCTGCTCGTGGCGGGCGCGATTGCCGGTCTGATCTGCTGGAGACGCTGGCGGTAGCACCCTTTACCCTTCTTCCAGCCCGCTCCGTGCCCACTGCCGCAAACAAGGATCGCGCGGAGGCGCGGAGACGCAGAGGAGGAAGAAGGCATTAGGGATTGGTGCGCCGACGCCGCCGACACCCCCGCAACGCAGTCGCGGGGCTTTTCCTAATCCCTAATCCCCAATCCCTAATCCCTTGCCGCCGCCTTCGGCCGGATTTCCAACAGCACGCTTTCCGATTCGGTTCCCGGCAGCGGATAGCTCGCCAGTTTGCGGAGCGAAAGCTCGTGCATCAGCCCGAAATGTCGGGCCTCGCCCCGCTCCTCGATCCACGACGGCCCCTTCAAGACCAACATCCGCTCGAACGCGCCCCAACAGGGCTCGAACCACTGCAAGAGCTTCTTCAATCGGGCCACGGCGCGGATGAGCAGCGTTTGAAAATGCTCCCGGGCGAGCAGCTCCTCGGCCCGGGCGTGATGGACGGGGGCCCGCAGTCCCAGACGGCCGACAATGTCGCCGGTCGCCCGGGCCTTCTTGCCGACCGACTCGCATAGGGAAACGTCGAGATCGTCGCGGACGATGGCCAGGACCACGCCCGGCACCCCGCCGCCGGTCCCCACGTCGAGGACCTTTTCCCCCGGGGCCAAAAACCGGGAAAACGCCAGGCTATCGACCAGGTCGCGGGCGACGAATTTCTCGAAGTCGGTGTGCCGCGTCAGGTTCAGCTTGACGTTCCACTCCCAGAGCAGGCCGCAGTACCGCTCCAAGAGCGCGATTTGGGACGGCGGCAACTCGATTTGATGCCTCGCAAGCGCCGCCGCCAAAGTGTCGTCCGTGGGATTCACGATCAGGCCGGTTTCCGGTTATAATGGGCCCGGGGAAGGGGACAGTCCCCCAGCATACACCGCCGCCGGGAGGGCCGGAAGGCCGGCGCACGCCCATGCCTTTGGATCGGGAAGAATACATCGAGCAGGTCTATTTTTTCCGCACGCTGCGGGAGCGGATGCAGCAGGCGATGTCCACGCAAGACCTGCTCGGCGCCATCCGCCAGGAAATCCTCTCGACGACCAGCCTGCCCTACGCCATCGACTTCATGTCGAGCGAGCTGCGGCTGACCGGCGGCTTTTCCACGGCGATGAGCCATCTGCCGCATTACTTCACGCCGTTTCAGACGTTTGTCGTGGCCGAGGCGGAGCGGGCCGAGGGACGCTTCGATTTCCGCGTCGCCCTGGAAGTCCTGGAACGCGAGGCCCAATACCGGGCCGCCGGCGCGTCGCCGCAGGGAATCTTCCTGTACCAATTTGAGACGCTCTGCCGCAATCGCCTGGGCTACGACCGCGGCCTGGAGGCCATCGCCGGCGACGAAATCTACGGCGGCGATTGGCGGGAATGGATCCTCACGGTCCGCCGCCAGGTCGGGCTGATCGACTTTTCCGACATGATTTACGTCCGCAGCGAGTTGTATCGCCAGAACCGCGGCGAGGCCGAAAAACCGATCCTCTTCGGCGAGAAGGAGGGCCGGATCGCCCTGGCCAATCGGCAGAAGGACCCGCTCTACTTGTTTGCCGCGTTGGCCCGACACTTGGGCTATCCGAGCGTTCCGCGGCCGCGGCCGGAAGACACGCAGCGTTACCTGCTGCCCGCGATGCAGCAGCGGCTGGACCGCCTGGAAACGCGCATCAAGTTGGTGGAGGAGGAGCTTCGCGGCGGCATCAATCTCGCCCGTTTCTACGCCGAGCCGAAGAAAGACGAGCAGCCGCCGGGGTGAGCGGGGCACCGTTACACACGTCTTTGTGCTATCCGCGAATTTTACGGATTCTCGCAGAGGCAGGCGACACTGCGCGGAACGCCGTTTCCCGCCACCCTCGGCTCTGTCGTGAAACCGACAGTTCGGCTCCACGGCCGGACCAGCCACGCCCCCAATACGAGGGATTACGCTTGCAATCACTCCGCCACGAGGGGAAAATGGTAGACTGGATACGTTACACAACTTATCGGGGATTGCACCAATGCGATATTACGCCTGTTGCCTGTCTTGCTGTGTGTTGGTCTTGGCCATGTTGAGCAGTCTTGGCGCCCCGCCCGCGGCCGCCCAGACCAATCCCATCGAGAAAAAGGAAATCAAGAAACACCATGCGGCGAGGCACAGAGAATGCGACGGCCAAGGACGCCGCGGCCAAGAGCGGCGACGCGGCCAAGAAAGACGCCGGAAAAGAACCGGCCAAGGACGCCGCGGTCAAGAAAGACGCCGGAAAGGAAGCGGCCAAGGAACCGGAGAAGAAGGAGCCCGCCAAGACGGACGCCGCACCCAAACCGCCCACGGAAAAAGTCAAGAAAGGCCCCTTCCGTATCGAGGTGAAACTCGACGGCGTCTTCGAGGCCCGAAATACGACCGAACTCTGCCTGCGGCCGGAGGAGTGGAGCGGGCTCACCGTGCTGAAGGCCGTCGAGCACGGCGCCGTGGTGAAGCGAGGCGAAGTGCTCCTCACCCTGGAAACGGACAAGATCGATCACGCCATCGTCGAGCAGGAAAAGGAATTGCAGATCGACGCCTTGTCGCTGAAACAAGCGGAAGAGGCCCTTCAGGCCGTGGAGAAATCGGCGCCCTTGGACATGGACGCGACCCGGCGAGCCAACCGCGTCGCCCAGGAGGACTTGAAGCAGTTCTATGCCGTGGAACGCAAATTGGCGTTCAGGTCGGCCGACATGGCGGTCCAGACGGCGAAAGATTTGCTCGAATACGAAGAAGAAGAGCTCCGTCAGCTCGAAAAGATGTACAAGGCCGACGAGGCCACGAAAGAGACCGAAAAGATCGTGCTCAAGCGGGCACGCGATTCCGTGAAGCGGGCAAAATTCATGGTCGAGCGCACCAAGGCCGAAACCGACGACTTCCTGAAGTTCGTCGTCCCCCGCCGCGAGGACAAGCTCAAGGAGACCGCCCAACGGGCCGAAATCGACTGGAACCGGACCAAGGTCGTCCTCCCCATGACCCTGAACAAGCATCGCCTCGACTACGAGAAACTCAAGATCCAGCAGCAACAGGCCGAGGAGCACTTCCGCAAGCTGCGCCAGGACCGGGCCATGATGGTGGTCAAGTCCCCGGCCGACGGCATCGTCTATTACGGCCGGTGCGTGCGCGGCAAGTGGAGCGGCATGGGGAGCGAGCCTCTCCGCCGCGGCGCCGGCATCGCGCCCAACGAAGTCTTTATGACCGTGGTCCAGCCCCGTCCCATGCTGGTTCGCGTCACGGTGCCGGAAACCGAACTCCGGCACATCCGCCTCGGCCTCCAGGCCGTCGTCGAGCCGACCGGCGACAGCGACCGGCGGCTGGCGGCCATCGTCGAGCGCGTCGGCACGGTCCCGCTGAGTCCCGGCAGTTTCGACGGCCAGCTTACCGTGGCCCTCGATCCCCAGGCCGACGCCCTCATGCCCGGCATGGCCTGCGAAGTGAAGCTGGTCCCCTACAAGAAGCAAGACGCCCTGACAGTCCCGCCCAAGGCGGTCTTCAGCGACGATTTCGACGTGCAACACCGCTTCGTCTACGTCGCCGCAAAGACGGAGACGGGAAAACCCGAAAAACGCCTCGTGACCGTGGGCCAGCGAAACGACAAAGAGGTGGAAATCCTCAGCGGCCTGCACGAGGGCGAAGAAGTCCTGCTGGAACGACCCAAGGATGAATTCTAAGGGTCTGGGAAAGAATTACTTCGGGGACTGTCCCCTTTTGGAAACCGCATGCGCATGAAGACACTTTGCCGGATGTGGTGCCGCTGTGCCTGGCCGCTGCTGGCACTGCTTGCCTTCATGCCGTTGGGGATGGGGGCCAACGAGACGGCAACGACAACAACGGCAACGTCGCCGACAACAGCAGCGACGAAGACGGCAAAAACGGCGGCAAAAACCGCCAGCCCCGACACCGACGCCGCCGTGACCGGGCCGAAGCTCAAGCCCGTGCCGAGGCCGTCCGCCGCCGAGTTGGAACGCTCCATCACGCGGGGCGTCGATTTCCTGCTCCGGCGGCAGAATGCTAACGGCTCCTGGGGTTCCTCCTCCAGCACCCGGCCGGAAGAAGTCTATGCCCCCGTGCCCGGCGCCCATCACGCCTTTCGGGCGGCGGTGACGGCGATGTGCATTTCGGCGCTTTTGGAGGCCGGCGGCGATCGCCCCGAGGTCTCCCGCGCCGTCGATCGCGCCGAAACGTGGCTGCTGGAATACTTGCCGGCGGTCCGCCGACCGTCGGCCGACGCGCTCTACAACAACTGGACCCACGCCTACGGGCTGCAAGCCCTGGCGAAGCTGCTGAAGCGTCATGCGGGCGACAAGGACCGCTGCGCCAAGATTCGCCGGGTGATGGCTCAACAGGTCGACATGTTGCGCCGCTACGAGTGCGTCGACGGCGGTTGGGCCTACTACGACCTGAACGCCCACACGCAACTGCCCAGCGGCTCGACGATGAGTTTCGTCACGGCGGCCGTGCTCGTGGCGTTGCGCGACACGAAGGACGCCGGCGTGGACGTGCCGCAACGCCTGATCGACCGCGCCAAGGCCTCGATTCTCCGCCAGCGGAAGCCCGACTTCAGCGTCGACTACGGCGAATACCTGAAGTACCAGCCGATGCGGCTGGTCAATCGCGCGCCGGGCAGCCTGGGCCGCTCGCAGGCATGTAACCTGGCCATGCGGCTCTGGGGCGACAAGACCGTGACCGACCACGTCCTCCGGACCTGGCTCAATTGGCTCTTCGCCCGCAATTTCTGGCTCGACGCCGGCCGCAAAACGGTGATACCGCACGAATCGTGGTGCCAGGTGGCCGGCTATTTCTACTATTTCGGCCACTATTACGCGGCCTTGTGCATCGACCAATTGCCCGAGGCCGAGCGTCCGCCCTACCGCGATCAACTGGCCCAAGTGCTGATGCGGGTGCAGGACAAGGACGGATCGTGGTGGGATTTCCCGCTTTACGACTACCATCAGCAATACGGCACCGCGTTTGCGCTGATGGCGTTAAGCCGTTGCCGCCAGCGGTAGCGTTCTTTGCGTTTTCTGGAAACGCTCGGTAATTCGCCGCCAGCGGAATCTCCGCGCGGTCGCCCGTTTTTGCCAATCGGGCCGTAATCCCCCCTGTTGACGGCGGCGATGGGCGGTTTCACCCCCAACCATAGCAGTAGGGTGCCGGAAAAATGCGGGAAATCCTGAAAAGTAGGCTGCCAAACGCTTGCAATTACGGCACTAATTGGTAAATTGAGGGGATTGCGGGTCGAGGCAAGTGGGTTGCTTTCCGACCCGCCCGTTTCACCGTGACCAAACGAGGCAGCGTTCGGTTTACCTAACCGTGTCGCTCGCGGTCCACGCCGTCAGCCGTTCTTGGCTGAGGGTTTCCATTGGTGTGCGCTAGTACCACTCCCAAGCCGGCATTCATTCGTACGAGGTGCCAAGCCATGAAAAAGGATACCCGACATGCCGCTGGGTTTTAACCCTCGTCGTAACAGTCTTGAAGGATTCTGCTCCGTTTGTCCCTTTCGAAGAGGCGTTTGCCGTGAGGTCTAAGCACCACGAGATTGCGGGTTTGAAGCTGGTTGTTCTTTCTGTGGCCGTCGTTTTCGCAAGCTCAGCCAACGTCAGTGCGGATGTGATCCCCTACCCGGACGTAGGCACGCCGAACAGCACGCTTTACACGTTCACGGCTGAGAGCAACGGAGACGTCACGGCTTACTTTGCGGGTGCGTCAGCGGCCAACGACTCGGAAATCGGAATGCTTGTCAATGGCGTCTCGACTGGGATTATCGGACTTGACGATCATTCCTCTTTCGTTGGCCAGGGTCTCGACTTGGGGTTTGCCAACGCCGGGGATTTCCTCACTTTCGTGCTTCAGGACAACAGCCTCGGTATGGACGCTTATTCCGACCCCACCATGAACTTGGCGTACGACTTGTCTGATTCTCCATACCACCAGCACGTGTATTCGACTCAGTACACGGCGACTTCCCCCGTCTTTCCCGGCGTACCTCCGGGCGTCTTTGTGGCCTTTGAAGATGCTCGAATGCCAAACAGCGATTTCGATTACAACGACAATATGTTCGTATTCACCCAGGTGGCGATGACGACTCCCGAACCGTCAACTCTTTCGCTCCTAAGTGCGGCACTGCTGGGACTTGGGGTAGTTTATCTGCGGCGGCGTAGGGCGAAGGCTTGACGACCGCCGGCTCCGGGCCATAGCCCTCCAGCCCGCTCCGCAACCACTGCCGGCAGCGGTAGCATCGCTTGCGTCGAAGGCAGGCCACGGCAGCGGCATTTCCGTGCGGTTGACCGTTTTTGCCGTTCGGGCTATAATCTCCTCCCGCCGTGGACGCCAGCGGACGCGGGCCATGAGGAAAGGGCCCGGCCCGAAGGCGGCGGCGGGAGGCAGCGGGCACTCTTTTTTCCGCATGGGACCATCACCCCTCCCGAGGGGAAGACGACGCGACAAACGGATTTGTCCGCCCGACGCCGCCCGCGGACGCGGTTTCACGAGTTGATTTGCGAAATGGAATTCGCCCTTCCTGACACACGGGAGTTGACGGTGGCCTCGCGCTGGTCGCTCGACGCCAAGGAACAGATCCGCCAGGCCATCGACATCGTCGACCTGGTCGGCGCCGTGGTGCAACTCCGCCGTCAAGGCCGCAACTACGTCGGACTGTGCCCCTGGCACGACGACTCGCGGCCCAGCCTCCAAGTCAATCCCGCGCGGCAATCGTTCAAGTGCTGGGTCTGCGACATCGGCGGCGACATCTTCAGCTTCATCATGAAGACCGAAGGCGTCGAATTCCCCGAGGCCCTGGCCATGCTGGCCGACCGGGCCGGCGTCACCTTGCAGAAGCCCGCGCGGCCGGAACGGGCCGACGATGCGGCCTCCTTCGCGGCTGCCGAGCGCCGGCGGGCCCGGACAAACGCACCCTCTACGAGGCCATGGCCTGGGCCCAGCGCCAATATCACGATTGTCTGCTCAACGCGCCCGACGCCGAGCCGGCGCGAAAATACCTCCAAGACCGCGGCATCACCGCCGAGAGCATCGAACGATTCCAACTGGGCTTCTCCCCCACGGAGCCAAGCTGGATCCTCCAGCGAGCCGGCGGCACTCCCGCCCGGGCGCGGGTGCTGGAGACCATCGGCGTGTTGGCCCGCCCCGCGGGCGGCGGCAACCTCTACGATCGCTTCAAGGGCCGCGTGCTCTTCGCCATCCGCGACGTTCAAGGCCGGCCGGTCGGGCTGGGCGGCCGCGTCCTGCCCGGACTGTCCGACAGCCCGGCGAAATACGTCAACTCGCCGGAGACGCCGCTGTTTGCGAAGAGCCATCTGCTTTACGGGCTGGACGTGGCCCGGGAGACGATCCGCAAGAGCCGCACCGCGTTGGTGATGGAAGGCTACACCGATTGCATCATCGCCCATCAATACGGCTTCACCGACGCGGTGGCCGTGCTGGGAACGGCGTTGGGCGAGGGCCACGTCCGCATCCTCAAGCGTTTTGCCGACCGCATCGTGCTGGTGCTCGACGGCGACGAGGCGGGCCGCCGCCGGGCCAACGAAGTGCTGGAATTGTTCGTCGCCCAGCAGGTCGATCTGCGGATCCTCACGCTGCCCGACGAGTTGGACCCCTGCGAATTCCTGCTGGCGCGGGGCGGCCGACGCCTTCCGCCGCTTGTTGGAGACCGAGACGGTCGACGCTTTGGACCATGCCATCCGCAGTCACACCCACGGCATCGACCTGAAGCACGACGTCCACGGGGCCACGCGAGGCGCTGGCGCGGCTGGTGGCGATTGTGGCCAAGGCGCCGCGGCTGCGGGACGACACCGGGCGCCCGCCGGCTGCGGGAGCAGAAGATCCTGGAGCAATTGGCGTTCGGGTTCCGCGTTCCCGAGGCCGAAGTCCGCGACCACTTGACGGCGGTGCGGCGCAAGGCGGGCATGAGGTCGGCGCCGCCGGCGGCGGATGCGGCCGCCGCACCGTCATGGCGACCCGCGGAAAAGATCGATCCACGCGAGCGCGAGTTGCTGGAGCTGCTGCTGGGCCATCCGGAGTGCTGGCCGGCGGCGACCTTGCGGCTCCGCGCCGAGCAGTTCGCAAGCCAGGCGTGCCGCCAGGTTTTTGAGACTTGCCGCCGCTTGCTGGCCGAGGGCGTGGCGCCGGAGTTCGACCGGCTGATGCTGGAGTTCGACGATCCGGCCATCAAGAATCTCCTGGTCGAACTCGACGAGAACGAACAATCGAAGGGCAGCCGCCTGGGCGATCCCCCGGCGCTGCTGGAGGAATTGATCGACAAACTTTTTCAAGAGGAGGCCCAAAGGCAGCGACCCGCACAGATCGTGGCGCTGCGCGAAGGACGGCTGGACACCAGCCAGGAAAATGCCCTGCTGGAGGAAATCCTCCGGCAGGAAAAAAGCCGGCAAGGTATTTCCGGACCCACGGACGGGTAAGGATGCCAGGGACCGGGCGATCCGTCTCGCCGCCCCCGCATGGCGCGAGATGACCGATCGCACATGCGAAGGACACCCAGTGCGCCGGTGCGCGGCGCAAAAAGGAGTAGCGAGGTGGACCTATTCGACAAGGACTTGCAGGAGTTGGTTGCCCGGGGAAAATCGCAAGGCTATCTGACCTACGACGAGGTCAACGAGTACCTGCCCGACGAAGAAGTCAGTCCCGACAAGCTCGACAACCTGTTGATCGCCCTGGAGGAAGAGGGCATCGACCTGGTCAACGAGCCCCCGCCCAAGGAATTCTACGACGTCGCCGAGCAATCCGAGGAGGACGCCTCGGCGGCCCAGCGGCTGGCCGAGAGCGAAACGCTGGCCGAATCGTCGCCGCCGTTGCCGCCGACGGAGGTGACGAAGTGGAGCAGCGATCCGATCCGCATGTATCTCTCCCAGATGGCCGAGATACCGCTGTTGACCCGTGAAGAGGAAATCTCGCTGGCCAAGAAGATCGAGGTCACCCGCAAGCGGTTCCGCCGCACGGTGATCGGCTGTGCCCTGGCGATGGAACACACGCTGGCGGCGCTCGACAAGGTGCATCGCGGCGCGTTGCCCTTCGACCGCACGATCAAGGTCTCGCTGACCGAGCGGTTGACCAAGGAGCAGATCATGGCCCGGATGCCGCACAACCTGGCGACGCTGAAGCACCTGTCGGAACAGAACCGGCGGGATTTCAACCGGCTGATCCATCGCCGGACGCCGGCCGATGCGCGGATGGAGGCCCGCAAGCGGTTCATTCGCCGCCGCCGCAAGATGCTCACGCTGGTCGAGGAGCTAAGCCTGCGCACCCGCCGGGTCCAGGCCATGATGCGGCAAATGGAAGACACCCAGGCCCGCATGGACCACATCCGCGGACGCCTCCGCACCATGTTGACCAACACGGCCACGCAAGACAAGCGGGCGAACCTCCGCCGCGAACTCCGCGACCTGATGGTCCTCAGCCAGGAAACCCCCAGAAGCCTTCGCAACCGCTGCGACCTGATGCGACGCCAATACCAGGACTACGAACAGGTCAAACGCCAACTCTCCGCCGGCAACCTCCGGCTGGTCGTGTCCATCGCCAAGAAGTACCGCAATCGCGGACTCAGCTTCCTGGACCTCATCCAGGAAGGCAACACCGGCCTGATGCGGGCGGTCGACAAGTACGAATACCGCCGCGGATACAAGTTCTCGACCTACGCCACCTGGTGGATCCGCCAGGCCATCACCCGGGCCATCGCCGACCAGGCCCGGACCATCCGCATCCCCGTCCACATGATCGACGTGCTCAGCAAGCTGCGAAACGTCTCGAAACGGCTCCTCCAGGAGATGGGTCGGGAACCCACCAGCGAGGAAATGGCCATCGCGGCCAACCTGAACCTGGACGAAACCCGGCGGGTTTTGAGCATGGGACGCCATCCGGTAAGCCTTGACCGACCGGTCGGAGAAAGCGAAGATAGTTGTTTTGGCGAATTCATCGAGGACGGGGGATTGCCCCGACCTGATCGGGCGGCCGGAAATGAACTGCTCCGCGAGAAAATCGAAGCCCTGCTCAAAACGCTCACCTACCGCGAGCGGGAGATTATTCGTCTCCGCTACGGTCTTGGGGATGGGTATACGTATACCCTCGAAGAGGTGGGACGCATCTTCAAAGTCACCCGCGAACGGGTCCGCCAGATCGAGGCCAAGGCCGTCAAAAAACTGCAACACCCCGTCCGCAGCCAGCAACTCGCCGGCTTCCTCGAGCGAGTGGCGGGCTGATCGCATCGGCCTCCTTTCCCTCCCGGGGCAGGGGGCGAATTCCAAGGGCCTTCCCCAAGCCGCTGGCCTTTCAAGGTCAGCGGCTTTTTTCGTCGGCAACGCGAACCGGCTCGACCCGAAGGGTCGGCTGAATTTCTTTAAGGAGCACCATGTCATCGACACCGAATGTGAGTCTTGCGGTGCTGCGGACCTTGCATCGCCTCCATCGTCAACTGGCTGATCTGCGCGAGCGGGATCAGCGTGGTCCCAAGCAAATCCGCGCCAACGAGGCCAATATCGCCCACCGCGAGCAAGAGCTTGCCGCCCTGCGCGACAACGTCAAGGCGATGCGCGTCGCGGCCGACCAGAAACAATTGCAACTGAAGGCGGGCGAGCAAAAGATCAAGGACCACAGGCTGAAGCTCAACGCGGCGGCCAGCAACCGCGA
This sequence comes from uncultured Planctomycetia bacterium, assembly GCA_963804825.1. Taxonomy (GTDB): domain Bacteria; phylum Planctomycetota; class Planctomycetia; order Pirellulales; family Thermoguttaceae; genus JBKQVT01. Next base: position 123,863 of record CAWDRV010000002.1, read on the forward strand.
ATATCAAATCTTCAAGGAGCAGATCGCCGCCGATGAAATGACCAACAGCGTCCTGGAAGACGAGATCATCGAGGCGCTGGTGAAGATCGACGAGTTTCAGGCCAAGGTCGTCGCGGCCGAGGCGGCGCTGGCCGCGGCCCGGCAGAGGGCCCGGCAACTCCACGAAGACGTCGATCGGCAACAACCGTTGCTCGAAGGCGACTTGCGGCGCTTGGAGCGCGAGCTGAAAGAGTGCGAACCCTCGCTGCCCCCCACGGTCCGCGAGGTCTATATGCGGGTGCGTTCGCCAGAAGGGCGAAGACGCCTTGGCGTGCGTGGACGTGGACGAGGAAGAGAAGGTCGGATTCTGCAGCGGCTGTCACACCCAGGTCCCGTTGAACGTCCAGGCGGAGATCCGAATGTCCCATCCCAGTTTTTGCAAGACCTGCGGCCGGTTGCTCTATTTGCCCGAGGAATAGGAATAGATGCCGGGGCAGCAGTTATCAAAACATCCAATAATCAGTGAAGATGTCCGGTCTTTCTGCCCCCTTTTTCGCCCGACCTTCTGTGCCCTTTCTGGGTGGTCAGGCGCAACATGACAGCGTATTTTTCTATTGTTTGAAATAGGATTTTAACGACCGGTTCCCCGTCGTAGCCTCCCAACTAAGTATTTTCCTCAAAATCCGCGCAGAATGCTTGGCAAGAATCTTCGGAATTGATATATTGGGGAGGTGTCTCTCTCGGTCCACTGGGGCAAGAGTCTCTTCTGGAGAAAGTCGGCGCTCACCATCGTGAGCAAAATCGAAAGGGCGGGTTGGACGATGAGACTTCTCAAACTTGCGGTCATATGCCTGTTCTTGGCATGCGCTTCTGTCAGCCAAGCGGACATCATCAACTATGCCATCGCTGACGATGGCGATGGTGCCCTTACGTGCACGGCCACTTGGAACCCGGTCACCAACACGATGGACATCCTCGGAGACCTATACTCGTCGCCCGGGCATATCGGTACGCATATGGGCACCGGATTACCCCTCACCGACAATGCGTTTTTTCAGACAGACTCGTCCGATACGATCGTCACGATGCACACCACCATGGATAACAAGACCGATTGCGATTGGACGGACTTCCACCTCAAGCTGTATTTTGACCATCCCTGCGCTCTTTCGGATCCGTCCGTGGAGAACCCCGGGTGGACGGCCACAATCGACGAACAGCCCCAATGGGACGGCGAGTATTACGTTGGGGAAATCGACTACGTCGGTGGCCCGCTGGTTTGCAAGGACACCGGTGATATCGACTGTGAGTACCAGATGGACCTCGACCGCGACACTCACTACTGCTACACCGAGGAGTGCATTCGCAGCGTCCCCGAGCCCGCTTCCTTTGTGCTCCTCGCGGGCGGACTGCTGGGCCTTCTTGTGCTGCGGCGGCGTTCTGTCGGATAGGTGGCCAGCATTTGTCTTGGCGCGCACGAAGGGGCGGCAGGTCTTCTGTCGCCCCTTTTCAGTGGTAGCGGTGTCTGCTACGGCCTTTCTGTATTAAGCGTGAAAAGCGGACGTTACTGATTTCCACGCTTTCCAACACCGCCAATATTCAGTGATGTCCCCGTTTCATGCCGTCACCCCGGCCCTCTCCCGGAGGGAGAGGGGGACTTGGTATCGGGCCTACGCCCTTTTTTCTTCCTCCTCGACCTCGTGCATCACTTCGGCCACCTCGCGGCGGGCGCCGAGGTAATAAATGAAACCGATGGCGGCCAGCAGAATGTTGATGAGCCGAAACACCAACGCAATCACCAACGCCTGGCCCTTGAAGATCCCCAAGGCAGGATCGACGTGAACGTAAAGCGATCGAAACACCGCCTCGAACGGACCGGCCGGCAGCGGGATCGTGCTGGCGACCGAGCTGATCGGATAGACGACGAACTGTTCGTCGAGCGGCAGAACCTTGCCAGGCAGACCGCAGGTGACCAGGTACATGCCCAAAACCAGGGTGCAATGGACGCCGACCGACATCACCGACGCGCTCAGCAGCACGGCCCGGTCGCGGCGGTACATCTGCATGGCGTCGATCAGGCTTCCCATCGCATGGCCGATCCGCGGCAGCCGGGTCAGGCTCTTGACCCAACGGCTGTCCAAAACGCCGGTGAACAGGACGATGGCGACGCCGACGGTGCCCACCACCGTCAGCAGCAACGTGGCCTGGCAGACGTACCGCAACGTGAACCCCATGAAAAGCTGCACTTCCGGCACGTGCCAATAAAAGCCGGTCAGCAGGAGCGCCGCCGAAGCCACGACGAACAAGATGTAGAGCCCGACCACGCGGTCCATGATGACCGAGGCGGCCGACTTGGCGCGAAACCCGGGGTGTTCGCGGGCGAGCATGACCGCCTTCAGCAGGTCGCCGCCGAGGATGCCCATCGGGGCCAGGTTGAACAAGTAGCCGAGGAAACCGATGCGCAGGGCATCCCGCATCGAGAAGGTGATTCCCAGCGCGCGAACCAGGTAGCACCAACGGATCAACGTCAGGACGATGCCCACGCCAACGACGACCACGGAGGCCGCCAGAAAATCCCACCGCTTGGGCGTATCGAGCATCATCTTGAAGACGTTGACGCCGTCTTTGGTCTTGATGGCGTCGACGAACAGGTACGCGAGGATGCCCGCCGAGATAAGGATTTTCAGCGCGGTGATGACGGCCTTTTTCACGAGCTTCCCTCCAACTCGTGCTGGACGCGGGCCATGTCCGCATCGACCATCATGTGGATCAACTCGGCAAGCGACACCTTGGGCGTCCAGCCCAACAGCCGGCGGGCCTTGCTCGCGTCGCCGCGGAGCGTGCTGATCTCTGCCGGCCGCATGAGCCCCGGGTCGATCTCGACATAGTCGCGCCAGTCGAGGCCCACGCGGTCGAAGGCCAGGGCCGCCATCTCTCCGACGGAATGTTTCACGCCGGTGGCGATGACGAAATCCTCGGGCTGGTGGTATTGGAGCATCTGCCACATGGCCTCGACATAGTCGCCGGCGTATCCCCAATCGCGCATGGCATCGAGGTTGCCCAAGGCGAGTTTTTTCTGCAAGCCCAGTTTGATGCGGGCGGCGCCGTCGGTGATTTTTCGGCTGACGAAGTCCTTGCCCCGGCACGGCGACTCGTGATTGAACAGAATGCCGGAGCAGGCGAAAATGCCGTAGCTCTCCCGGTAATTCACCGTGATCCAATGGCCGTAGACCTTGGCCACGCCGTACGGGCTGCAAGGCCAGAAGGGGGTCTGCTCGTTCTGCGGCTCTTGGGGGACGCTGCCGAACATCTCGCTGGTGCTGGCTTGGTAGAAGCGGATGGCGGGGTCCACCAGGCGGATGGCCTCGAGGATGCGGGTCACGCCCAGCGCCGTGAATTCCCCCGTCAAGACCGGCTGTCGCCAACTGGTGGGGACAAAGCTTTGGGCAGCCAGGTTATAGACTTCCTGCGGGCGGACTTCTTGGAGGAGCGTGAGGATCGAGAGTTGGTCGAGCAGGTCCGCCTGATGAAGAACCACCCGATGCCGGATCGGCTCGATCCTCTCGAAGGTCTCCGTGCTGGGCCGGCGCACCATGCCATGGACCTCGTAGCCTTTGGCCAAGAGGAACTCGGCCAGGCAAGCCCCGTCTTGCCCGTTCATCCCTGTAATCAGCGCCTTGCGAGTCATAAGGGCATCTATTGTCGCAGCCGCCGGCCACAGGGTCAACCTGACCCCCGTCGGTGTTGCACCACCCAGGGGGGCGGGCACAGCAGGACGCCCCGCGTATAATGCCCTTGTTGTGCGGCGGCCCCGCCGGTCTGAAAAGATACAACACAAACCGAGGCAAGAGTCGGCCCGTGGCGCGTGCCTCGGCCGCCGCATTGGGGAAAAACGCGTGGCCCGTGCTTCCGCTCCAGTCCAATCGCCGTTGCCCGCCCGCCGCCGACACAGCGTTCAGACCCGGTTGGCCTTGTCTTTCGGCCTGGCGTTTGTGCTGATTCTTGTTGCCATCGGAATCATTGTTCTTTTCGGTCTTCCCTTCACTCCATTCCACGGGAGGGTGCGCAATTTTGAGGCCGAAGTCACGCGCAGCATGGAGTTGATCGCCGACCTGAAAGAGGAACGGCTCCGCTGGTGGCTCGACGACCGCCAGAAAGACCTGTCTGTCTGGGCGGGGCATTCTTTGCGCCGGACCCAAGTGCAAGCGATCTTGCAGGCCGTCGAACGTTTTACTGCGGAGGGCCTGCGGGGCCAGGCTTTGTGGGCGCGGGTGCAAAAACAACCCGATTATCAAGCCTTGACCTCCCGCCTCGAGGAGATCCGTCGCACCTATCCCGATTATCGCCGCATCTTCATCGCCGACGCCAAGAGCGGACGGATTGTCGCGTCGAACGACAACACCGATCTGGGCATGGACGTGGCCGGCCAGCCGTTCTTCGCGCAGCTGGCCGCCGCGGGCGGCGATTTCGTGGGCGACGTGTCCCTGGTGGGCAAGGACCAAGAGCCCGTCTTCCACATCGCCCACGCCATGCTGTCGCCGCAAGGCGGGACCATCGCGGTGATGGTCCTGGAAATCAAGACCGAGGTGGTGCTGACGCCGTTGCTTCACACGGGCGAAGGGTTGGGCGTGCGCGGCGAGGCCTTGCTGATCGACCATGAAGGCCGCATCCTCGCCTCCTTGAAGCATCCCCTCCCCGACGGCCAGCGGCCCAAGCCGCTGCAATACCGTTTGCAGACCCAGGCTGCTAACCTGGCCTTGCAGCACGAGCGGGGCGTAGTCGACAGCCTCGACTATCGCGGCGTCCCCGTCTTGGCCGCCTATCGCTTCATTCAACTCACGCCGGAACTGGGTTGGGGGTTGGTCGTCAAACGCGACCGCGACGAGCTGTTTGCTCCGTTGCGCGGAGAAATGCTCCGGGCCGCCATGCTCGGCCTGGGTGGGATCGCGGTCATCCTGCTGACGGCCGTCGTCGTGGCCCGAAGGGTCACTCGCCCCGCTGCGCGCGCTGGCCCGGGCCGCCGAGCAGGTGGCTCGCGGCGACCTCAACGTCCGCGCCGAGGTCACGACCAACGATGAGGTGGGCGCGCTGGCCCGGACCTTCAACGACATGGTCCAGCGCATTCAAGACTGGCAAGAGGCGATGGTCCGCCAAGAGCGGCTGGCCACCTTGGGCCAGGTGACGGCCACGGTCAGCCACGAGCTGCGCAACCCCCTGGGGGCCATCCGCATCTCGTTCTTCGTGATTGCGCAGCGGCTCCGCGGCAAGGAGCCGGGCATCCAGCCCGCCCTGGACCGCATCGAACGGAGCATCGCCCGGTGCGAAGCCATCATCAGCGATCTGCTCGACCTTCAGCCGCAATCGCCCCATGGAACGGCAGCCCACCGAGATCGACCCTTGGCTGGCGTCGCTGTTGGACGAATACGAACTGCCGCCGCATGTCGTCCTCCAACGCCAACTGGCCGCCGCGGCAACCGTTCCCCTGGATCGGGAACGCTTCCGCCGCTGCATGCTCAACGTCCTGAACAACGCCTGCCAGGCCATGGACGGCCCCGCCGGACGGTTGACCGTCGCCAGCAACGTGGAGAGACGGTCGCATCGCCATCCGCGTCTCCGACACCGGCTGCGGCATTCCCGCCGATCAGTTGGAAAAGGTCTTCGAACCGCTCTTTAGCACCAAGAGCTTCGGCGTGGGGCTCGGGCTGCCCATCATCAAACAGATCGTCGGCGGCCACGAGAGGCAGCGTCGAAGTCCAAAGCCAATCCGGCCAGGGAACCACGTTCACCCTCTGGCTGCCCATCAACCCGAATCGAGAGAAGGAGTGACCACATGGGCAAACTGCGCATCCTCGTCGTTGACGACGATCGTGATTTCGCCGACAGCCTGGCCGACGCCCTCCGGCTCGAAGGCCATCAGGTCGACGTCGTCTTTTCCGGCGAAAAAGCGGTGGAAACATTCCGACAGCATGACTACGACCTCACCTTCATGGACGTCAAGCTCCCGGGAAAAACCGGCGTCGAACGGTTCATGGAAATGCGCAGGCTGAGGCCGGCTGCCCGCGTCTTCCTGGTCACGGGGTTCAGCGTGCCGCAACTGATCGACGAGGCCATCGCTCACGGCGCCTACGGAGTGCTCCAAAAGCCCCTGGACCTGAAAGAACTCCTGGCAATGCTCGGAAAGATCAAGCCCTGCGGCATCCTCATCGCCGACGACGATCGCGAGTTCGTGCGGGGCATCCGCGACCTGCTGCAACAGAGCGGCTACGAAGTGTACATCGCCCACGATGGCGAAGAGGCGATCCGACGCGTCGTGGCCAACCACGATCGACGTGCTGATCCTCGACCTCCGCCTGCCCATGCTCAGCGGCCTGGAAGTCTACATGGAGCTGGACCGGCAGGGGCGCCGCCTGCCCACGATCATCGTCACCGCCTTCGCCCGAGAGGAAGCCGCGATGCTCGACAAGCTGCGGACCCTGTCGGTGACGGGGGTCTTGACCAAGCCGTTCGATCCTGCCCAGTTGTTGGCCGCCGTCGAAAGCCTGGCCGCGGAAGAGAAGGAAGTCCCCGGGCCGGAGCCCGCCTGATCCCGAAGACAGGTAGGTCAGGCACCCCGTGCCTGAAACTCCGCCTCTCCACCGACCTTGCCACCCAACGGCCGTCAGGCACAGAGTGCCTGACCTGCTGAGCCTATCTGGCTGGCGCCGTCGTGGCATGTGGCCATCGCATGGAGCAGAAGCCCGACATCAAGCCACTCGCCCCATCCGACCTATCTTGCCACGCCGCGGCCCTCTCGACGCTGGACGGACGCCTTATTCTAAGTAAACGGCAGCGAGTTTGCCGATTATATCGAGAGTAACGATTATAGAATCGCGGTCGTTGTGCGCGCCCACCAGGGGGGATCCATGAAACCCGGCCAATCTACTGCCGCTGCCCGACGCCCTTCCGCCGGCAGTCTGATCGGCCGCTGTCAGGCATCCGTTGCCGGTCTCGATCTTCTGTTGCCTCTTGCTGACCGGATGCGCAACCTGCAAGAATGGCGCCAGAATGGATGGAAAGTTGGGCCCAATTACCATCCGCCCGGCGCGGCGGTGGCCGACCGCTGGATCGACGCCGGCGATCGAAACATCAAGAGCCGGCCGGCCGACCTCACTTGCTGGTGGACTGTCTTCAACGATCCGGCGTTGGACCGGCTTGTCGAGGCCGCGTATCGGCAAAACCTTTCGCTGCGGGTGGCCGGGTTGCGAATCCTCGAAGCGCGGGCCCAACTCGGCGTCGCGGCCGGCGAACTCTTCCCGCAAAAGCAGGAGGTGACCAGCCAATACTCACGCAACAAGTTCAGCAGGAACGCCTATCCGTTCGGCGCCTTCCCGATCAAGATGCAATACGACGACTGGTCGATCGGATTCGACGCGGCCTGGGAGCTGGACTTTTGGGGTTCCTTCCGGCGCGGCGTCGAGGCGGCCGACGCGGCGCTCGACGCCCAGATCGACGCCTACGACGACGTGCTGGTCATGCTTCAGGCGGAGGTGGCGGCCAACTACATCCAAATGCGTTCGCTCGCCGAGCGCATCGCGCTGACGCGGCGGAACGTCGAGTTGCAAGAGAAGACGCTCCGGCTCGTCGAGCTTCGTTACGGAAAGGGCCTGGTCACGGACCTCGACGTGCAGCGGGCCAAGGCCAACTTGTCCGCCACGCAGGCGCTGATTCCCGTCTTCGAGATCGGCTGTCGCAAGGCGCAGAACCGCCTCTGCATCCTCATGGGGATGCCGCCGCGGGACCTTCGCCCGCTGCTCGGCGCAAGCGGGCCGATTCCCGCCGCGCCGTCCCAGGTCGTGGTCGGCATTCCCGCCGATCTGCTGCGGCGGCGGCCCGACGTTCGCCGCGCCGAGCGCGAGGCCGCCGTGCAGTCGGCGCGGATCGGCATCGCCGAGGCGGAATTCTACCCCCATATCGCCATCACCGGCACGATCACCCTGGAAGCCGAGGACGTCAGCAGTCTGTTCAAGGGGAGCAGCCTGGCGGGCCTCGTGGGGCCGGGCTTCCGGTGGAACATCCTCAACTACCATCGCATTCGCAATGCAGTCCGCGCCCAGGACGCGCGATTCCGGCAGGCCGTCGTCACCTATCGCGATACCGTCCTGAAGGCCGACGAGGAGGCGGAGAACGCCATCCTCGCCTTCCTCCGCGAGCAGGACCGCGCAGGCGCTGGAAGCCGCCGCATCCGCCACCGACAAGGCCGTCGCCCTGGCGATGCTCCAATACGAGAAAGGGCTGATCGATTACGAACCGGTGCTGGACACCCAGCGCGACCTGGTTCGCCAGCAGGACGAGGTTGCCCAGAGTCGCGGGCAAGTGGCGGTCAACCTGGTCGCGCTTTACAAGGCGTTGGCCGGCGGCTGGAAGATGCGTTTGGCCGAGCGTGTCCCGTCCGCGCCCGCCCCGCTGGCCGACCTGATGGAGGAGGACTTGGAACCGGCCCCGCTGCCTCCCCCGGCGATGTCCAAGGCCGTCCGCTAGTGAAGCCCGGCGGGACCGCCGTGCGGCCGCGTCTTCCGAAACAGCCACACCAACGGAATGCAAAGCAGACAGAGAAACGTCAGCACGCGGAACGTATCGACATAGCCGCAAACAGCGGCCTGCCGCATGAGGATCGCCGCCGATGGCTTGATAGGCTTGTTGCCCGGCAATGGCCGGATTGCCATAGTGCGCCAGGGCGATGGTCAGGGCCCGCACGTACTGCTGGAACTGCGGGTCGTAGGGCGTCAGATGGCCGACCATCGTGGCCTGGTGGGCCTGGGTGGTGCGGGCCACCAGCGTCGTGGCCAGCGAGATGCCGAAGCTGCCGCCGATGTTCCGCATGAGGTTGAAGATCCCCGTCGCGTTGCCCATTTGCTCGTTGGGCAGATTGGCCATGCACGTCGTCGTGACCGGAACGAACACGAACCCCATCGCCAGGCCCGAGATGACGTTCGGCCAGATTACGTTCCGGATGGCAATGTCGGTGTTGATGCAAGCGAACTGCCAGCAGGAGTAGGACAGGACGGAAAACCCGATGGTCATCAGGACCCGCGTGTCGACCTTGCCGACCAGGCGGCCGACCATCATCAGGGCGAGGATGGCGCCGATCCCCCGCGGACTGACGGCCATGCCGCTGCTGAGCGCCGAATAGCCCATCAATCCCTGGAGGAACAGCGGCAACAGCGCCGTCGTGCTGTAGAGCACGACGCCCACCGCGGTGATCAGCAGCGTCCCCAGGGCGAAATTGCGGTTGCCCAGCACGCGGAGATTGACCAACGGATGCTCCATGCGGAATTCCCAAACGATGAAGACGATCATCGAAACGAACGAGATGGCCGAGGCCCAGCAGATCCAGCGGGCGTTGAACCAATCGTCCTGCTGGCCGCGGTCGAGGATCACTTGCAGCGTGGCCAGCCAGAGGGCCATGGCGCCGAAGCCGATGTAATCGACCTGTCCGCCGCGACGCTCGTGGCCGGCGCGGAGGTACGGCGGGTCTTCCAGGAAAGCTTCCGACAGCAGCACCGACAAGATGCCGAAGGGGATATTGACGTAGAACACCCAGCGCCAGGAATAGTTGTCGGTGATCCAGCCGCCCAGCACGGGGCCGACAATGGGCGCCACGACGACGCCCATGCCGAAGACGGCCATGGCGACGCCGCGTTTATGGGGGGGAAGCTTTCCATGAGGATGGCCTGCGAGAGCGGTTGCAGCGCCCCGCCGGCGGCCCCCTGGATCACGCGGGCCAGCACCAGCAGCCCCAGGCTGGCCGCCGCTCCACACGCCGCCGAGGCCAGCGTGAACACGACAATGCAGCCGATCAAGAACCGCTTCCGGCCGAAAAGCCCGGCCAGCCACCCCGTCATCGGCAACACGATGGCGTTGGACATCAGGTAGCTGGTCAACACCCACGTGGCCTCGTCGGTGCTGGCCGAGAGGTTGCCGGCGATGTGGGGCAGCGCCACGTTCGCCACCGACGTGTCGAGCACCTCGAGGATCGTCGCCAGCATGACCGACATGGCGATCAGCCACGGATTGACGCTCGGCCGCCAGGCGGCCGGTTCAGCGGCGGATTGCGAAGCGGTCTGCGACATCGGCTATCCGTGCCACGGCGGGCTAATGGGTCGCGGCGGCGGGCGGGCCGACCGGCGCGGAGATCGACCGTCGGCACGACGGACATGCCCGGCCCCAACAGGTATTTCGCCACTTGCGCGGGGTCGTCGAATACGATCTTCACCGGCACCCGCTGCACGACCTTGACGTAGTTCCCGGTTGCGTTCTCCGGGGGGAGCAGGCTGAAATAGGCGCCGCTGCCGCGTTGGACGCTGTCGACGTGGGCGGCGAACTTAACTCCGGGATAGCCATCGACCTCGACGCTCACCTTCTGCCCGACGCGCATGTTCGTCAGTTGCGTTTCCTTGTAGTTGGCCACGACCCAGATGTCCGGCTCGACCAGCGCCAGCAGCGGCTGACCGACCTGGACATAGGCCCCCCGCTCGACGTTCTTGCGCGTGACGTGACCGTCGACCGGGGCGCAGGATCTTCGTGTAGGAGAGATTCAAGGCGGCCTGTTGGAGTTCGGCCTTGGCGCGTGCCACCTCGAACTCGGCCACGTGGGTCTGGGAATGGCTCTGGTCGACTCGCCTCGGGGCCGACTTGGCGGAGGCGAGCATGGCCTCGGCACGGCCCTGGCCGGCCAGCCGGGCGGTGACGGCGGCCTCGGCCTGGCGAAAGCTGCTGTCGGCCGCGGCCACCGCGGCCTCCGCCTCCTTCACGGCGGCCTCTTGGGCAGCGATGCGACGCCGCGACGCCGCAACCTCCGCCTCGGCCACCCGGTCCTTCGCCACCGCTTCGTCCAGACCCTCCTGCGAGACGGCGTGTTGCGGGACCAGGTCCCGGATGCGTTCCAAGTAGGAAGTGGTCAATTGATGCCGGGCGTCGGCGGCCCGCGATTCAAATTGGGCCTGCTCCAAGGCAGCCTTGGCGGCCGTCAACTGGGCACGGGTCTGGGCCTGCTGGCTTTGGGCCGTAACGACCGCGGCCCGGGCCGTGGCCACCTCGGCCTTCGCCCCCTCCACGGCCGCCACCGCTTCCTCCACGCCCGCCGCCGACGTGATCTCCGTGACGTCGGCGCCGAACGTCCTCGATCGCTGGCCGGCCTTGGCGGCCTGAAGACTGGCCTTCGCGGCAGCCAGCCGAGCCTCGAAGTCGCTGGGATCCAACTCCACCAAGAGGTCGCCCTTCTTCACCGATTGGTTGTCGGTCACATAGACGTGGGCCACGTGGCCGGCCACTCGGGGACTGACCGCAACCACGTGCCCCGCAATGAAGGCGTCGTCCGTGCTCTCGTATCCAAGGGCATAGAGATAATAGGCCGTGCCGCCGGCAATCCCCCCCATGGCCAAGACGCAGAGCAACACCCACACCCAAGGCCGCCGGGAAGATTGCGGCGCCTCGTTCGACGAGCCGCCCTGCGGCCTCGGCCGGCTGGCGTCCCTCACGGCGGTCGTCGTCCCTCGCGCAGGTCTCCTCGACAATTCAGCGTCGTTCATGGTTTCACCTCTCACGGCTGGGCACAACGCTCATTTGCGGGCAGGAGCGAAGACTGAAGAAATCGAAGAATATGTCGCGTGACGGTCTGCGGATCCTGCCGGTCCACGCCGTCGATCAGGGCCGACCGCACCAAGCCGGGTACGAACCGCGCGGTCAGCTCGGGATGCGGGTCGGAAAACTGCCCCAGGCGGATGCCGCGGCGAAGGATCGATTCGACCAGCTCCGTCAGTTCCTGCCCCTTCTGGCTCCAACGGGCAAAGGCGGCCTGCGGCAGCGGACCGGCACGCAGCAGGTCCAACAGGCGCGGGTTCTCGAACCCGTAGTTGACGAATTCTCGCACCGTGGTTTCCAACGCCTCTTTGGGACTGCACGCCTCACCCGCCTCCAGGCACCGCCGCAGTTGATCGACGAGCTTCTCGAAACTCGAATCGATGACGGCGAGGTACAGGCTGTCCTTGTTCTCGAAATAGGTGTAGAGGGTGCCTTTTCCCACCGTCGCCTCGACGGCCACGTCGTCGAGCAAGACCTTGTGAAACGGCCGCGTGGCGAACAGTTCCGCCGCCGCGTCGAGAATCCTGTGGCGTTTTTCGTCGTGGAGCTTCTGCACGGCAACCACCTTGGGGCAAGAAGTGGTCTTCCGAATCGTGCCCTGGGCATGAAAACCGACCGGTCAGTATTACCAATCTACTATCGTCGCCGCCTGATTGGCAAGTTGAGCGGCTGACGCGGATTGCCGATCGCTTGATTTGAGCTGTGTCGCGGCAAAATGGACCGTAGTGCGTCTTCCAACAAGTCTTTGTCGGAAGCCTCGCCATTCGCTTGCGGTTTCGCAAGCGACGCTGACCGGCAGAAACTATCTGCAATTCGCACTAGTCTCAAACACCCCATTTCCCCCAGTTTCAACACCGCTGAGACCGGCACCATGCGAAGCGTGATCGTGGCACACGAGGAAGGATTCCTTTGCGTGCAGCATTGCTGGCTGGTCCAACGGCGACGTCGGCGACGAATCCCCACCTTTTGGCGGTTGACACTAGTCCAGTCGCTTGCTAGAATATGTTGTTTCTCGGTAATCTACCGTGTGCGTCACGAGTTCTCGCATGAGCGTGGGCGATCAGGCCGCGAGCGATTCTTCAGGGTTGTCAACTCTTTTTGCCGAGTGCGAACGGCGGATCGGCTATCAATTCGTCAACCGGGATTTGTTGCAGGCCGCCTTGACCCACGCCTCGGGCGCCGAACACCGGTTGGCGTCGAACGAGCGGTTGGAGTTCTTGGGCGACGCGATTCTCGGCGCCGTGGTTTGCGAGTTGCTCTTTTGCCAATACCCGCAGTATCTCGAGGGCGACTTGACGAAAATCAAGTCGGTGGTGGTCAGCCGCCAGACGTGCGCGAAGATCAGCGAATCGCTGGGAATGCAGGATTTTTTGATTCTCGGCAAGGGGATGACCACGCACCCGAGCGTGCCAACGTCGCTTTTGGCCGACGTGTTTGAATCGTTGGTGGCCGCGATCTATCTGGACGGGGGCAACCAGGCGGCCCGCGACTTTGTCGAGCGGCACATCGGCCCGGAAATCGAACTGGCCGCCGGCGGGGAGACGGGCAGCAACTACAAGTCGATGTTGCAGCAACTGGCCCAGCGGCAGCACGGCACCACGCCCACCTATCAACTGTTGGACGAGAAAGGGCCGGACCACAGCAAGTGCTTCAAGATTGCGGCCCAGGTTGGCGGCAGCGTGTACCAACCGGCCTGGGGCAGCAATAAGAAGGAGGCGGAACAGCGGGCGGCGCGGAATGCCCTCAACGAACTGACCGGGCAAGTCGCTCCCCCTCCCGACACGCAAGAGCCGGAAGGGGAATAGCCGTTTCCCGCCAGGGGAAACAGCCCCATTTTCTCGGCGAAATCGGCCCTCGGCGCCCCAAAACCCACCGCGCCGGCGACCCTCGGCGTCGTCCCGGCCGCAAACGGTCCCGACAAGAAATAGAAACGCCCGGTCAGCCGTGCCGGGCGCTTCTTTCTCGTCGTAGCAGTCGAAGGTCGAAGAAGGGAGAATCGACCTAGGCGGCCAACCCGCCAGGCGTCTAGTTACTTCCTCTTCTTCTTAGCAACTTTTCTCTTGGGGGCCTTCTTGGCCGCCTTCTTCTTCGCGGGCTTCTTCTTCGCTACCTTCTTCTTCGCTACCTTCTTCTTGGCCACCGTACATCCTCCTAAACAACGTTTTGAGCGAACCCCTCATCGAACGTCAGGCTGGGGCCGAAGTTCGACAGGTCAGCCGCCCGAGACAAGACAACGAACTTCCCGACATCCAATCCGCCGATGCACGGTGCATGGGCGGGCGACGGTCCGTTCGTTTCCATCCGATCCCTGAAATCCCTTTCTTCACAAGGAACTTCAATGACCTAGAGCCTCCAAGGCTCTCCATTGCCATAATCCTAGCCAATTTGAAAATCTTTGCAAGTTCATTTCTCATCCTGGAACCCATTTTTTCTTCCGCCGCGCGACGCCGTACCCATTCATGCGCCGTTCGATCACGCCCCGGCGCGCTTCGTCGGCGATCCATTTTTGCGTCTGTCGCGGCGTGCGGCCGTGCAATGATTTGCCATGTGCCGGCGAGCCGGTTTCGGCGCGCCGCGATCGCTTCCATCGCAGCCCGCCCGCGCGTGCGTGCGTGCCGCGTCGGCGCGTCAGCCGAGTGCGACGCAAGCGAGATCGTGTCGCAAGGCCGTCGATGGCGTCGGCGACGACTCTGACACCCCTGCGTTTGGCCGCGACCGCTGGCGCCGCAACGATGGCGCCGCGTCCTTCACCGGCCCGGGGTACATATTCCTAAGTGATTATGGCACAGGCAGTTGCGGCGTTTTGCGAAACGTTGGACGAGTCTTCATCCGGCCTCGCGGCGATCCCGCTTCTTGCGTGTCGCAGCCGTCCACGGTTGCCACTGGGATTGCGGCCGACGACGCGATGTTTTCGTCCGCGCGGAACCGTCCACGCGGTCACGCAAGACATCGCGCGAGCGACGCGACGCAACGCGCTCCGGCGAGGCGCGAAAGCACGTCGAAGACCACGTGTGGATCTCACGCCGTAGGCGCGTCATCGCGCCGCGTGGATGCGTCGCCCCTTCGTCCTGTTGCCGTCATGACGACGGCCCAGGAGAACGGTGAACACAAGCCGTCGTGCCGTCGGAAAATTTTTTTTCGATTTGCCCTCGGCTTGCCAAAAAATGGTCCGAGAGGACATGAAGAACGCCGGATCGGTCGTTTGGACACGTTGGCAGCATTGACGAGGACGATCCGCGCAAGGGATGAATGTGTGGCGTGAGCGAAGTGCATTGGTTCGGCTTTTCATCGTCTGTCATGACCGCGGAGCGTGGTCGTGGCACGTGATGCGCCCGGTGGATGGATATCCGGATCAAGCCGACGGAATAATTACCTCGTTTCGCAAACTTCGCCAGTTTCTCACATGAGGCGGGCGTGTCTTCAGCCTGCCTGGGCAGGGCGCTCGCGGACTTCAACGGTGATCGTCTTCTTTTTGCCGTCGCGGATCAACTCGACGGTGGCCGTGGAACCGGGTTCGGTGCCGGTGACGGCCAGCACCAGTTCCATGGGGTCGTTCGTTGCGCGGTCATTCCAGCGGACGATGATGTCGCCGGGCTTGATTCCGACCGCGGCTGCCGGCGAGTCGGGTACGACGGCGGTCACCAGGGCGCCGTTGCTGTCGGTGAGTCCGGCCTGTTTGGCCTGGTCGGGCGTCAGCGATTGCGCGGCGACCCCCAGCCATCCCCAGGACACTTTGCCCGAGGATTTCAGCATTTGGCACACTTTCTTGGCCAGATTGCTGGGGATGGCGAAACCGATGCCTTGATAGGTCTGGCCGACGATGGCGGTATTGATGCCCACGACGTGCCCCTGCATGTTCACCAACGGTCCGCCGCTATTGCCGGGGTTTACCGCGGCATCGGTCTGGAGGAGGTCTTGGTAGCTGAGGTCTTGGATGACTTCGTGGCGGCCCGTGGCGCTGATGATGCCGGCCGTGACGGTCCGCATGAGCCGGAAGGGATTGCCGATGGCCAGCACGGGGTCGCCGACATCGAGTTTGTCGCTATCGCCCCAGGGTGCGGCCACGAGTCCGTCGGCCTGGATCTTCAACACGGCGATATCGCTCATCTTGTCGGCGCCCACGATGGTGGCCGGCACCACGCGGCCGTCGGCCAGGTCCACTTCCACCTGGCTGGCCTGTCGGATGACGTGGTAGTTGGTGACAATATAACCCTCTGCGTCGATGACCACGCCGGAGCCCTCGTTTTGGGCGGGGTACTGCTTGAATTCGCCGAACATCGCGGACAACGGGTCGCGAGGCGCCACCTCGACGATGCGGCTGGCCCTCACGCCCACGACAGAAGGCTCGACGGCCTTGACGATCCAACGGTAATCGGCGATGGAGATGGGCCGCCCCTCGGCAAGATAGTCGCGTGCGACCTGTGACTCGGCCCGCAAGCGGCCCAGCGCAATGGAATACGACAGGTGTTGCGCGGCGTAGGGCAAGACCCATGCCGCGATGAGGAACACCAGCAAGAGCAGCCACAAGGCCCGCCCCGGCCAGATTCCAGGCCGCACCGGCCAGCGGGAACCCGATGCGACCGGCGGTTGCAACGGCGATGGTTGTGTCGGCGACGGTTGTGCCGCCGACGGCGACGAACCTGCCGCATCCATGAGAGGCGAAACGGCGGATTCCGGGGGCTGGGGGAAAGAGTCCTCTTGCATCGCCATGAACTCCAAGGGGGTGACTGGCCCGGCCTTTGAGCCGGGGGATGGGTGCTCCTGAATTCTACGAAATCGACGCCGGCTTTGGCAGGGCAGGGAGGGGACGAGAAGGGCCGGGGCCGGGGCTGGGGGAGCCGGTCGCTTGCGGTTTTGCAGTGCCGGCCATCCGCGGCAATCCGCCAAAATCCTCAAATTCCACTGGATCCGCAACCGAAAGATATTCCATACGGGTTGATTCCGCCGCACTGGCCCCTTATGATTGCGCATCCGCGGAATCGAGAATGAGAAGGTTTTTCGCTATGAGCCCCCACCGGCGATTCGGTCCGTGCCGCTGTTGCGCGTGTCGCTGTCCGGCTTGACCGCCGGACAGCCCGTGCCCCGTATTGTCTTGGATCGCCGTCCCGTCTTTTCTTCGTCCACCCAGGTGTCCTTGCGCCGCGGCGGGGTTTTTCCACGGCCGCGGCTGGAGCATGACCCGCCATGTCGACCGATATCCGCCTGAAAGAATCGTTGCCGGAACTGACCAACCGGATCGTGCAGACCTACTCCGAGGTCAGCGCGATCAACCACCTCGGTCATTGTCCGCTGCCAAACTACAAGATCGTGATCTCAATCATCCAGGACCTGCGGGAAGTGCTTTACCCCGGTTTTGGGCGCCGCGACGGTCTCCACATGGCCAACGTGACTTATCACGTGGGCGATCTGATCGACCGGATGCACGACCAACTGACGATGCAGATTGCGCGGGCCTGCTGCCATGAAGCGGGTGGCGACAAACAGTGGGATCCGCACCAGCAGGACGATTTCGAGGCCCTGGCCCAGAGCAAGACGGTGGCTTTCCTTCGCAAGCTGCCCGAGTTGCGGATCATCCTGGCCCGGGACGTTCAGGCCGCCTACGACGGCGACCCGGCGTGCCGCTCCTTCGATGAAGTGATCTTCTGCTATCCGGGATTGGAGGCCGTCACGGTCTATCGCCTGGCCCACGTGCTTCACGAACTGGGCGTGCCGTTGATCCCGCGGATGATGACCGAGTGGGCCCACAGCCGGACGGGCGTCGATATCCACCCGGGCGCCAGGATCGGCAACTTCTTCTTCATCGATCACGGCACCGGCGTGGTGATCGGCGAGACGACGATCATCGGCGACTGGGTGAAGCTCTATCAAGGCGTCACGCTCGGCGCCCTGAGCTTTCCCACCGACGCCAGCGGGAAACTGGTCCGCGGCACCAAGCGACACCCGACGCTCGAGGATCGGGTGGTCATTTACGCCAACGCCACGGTGCTGGGAGGCAACACGGTCCTCGGACACGACGCCGTGATCGGTTCCAACGCATGGATCACCAGTTCCGTTCCTCCGCACACCACGGTGAGCCTGGAAAAGCCGCGGCTGCACATCCGCGGCGCCGACGAAGAATCGCCGAACTGGTCGATTTGACGGGATGATTCACCGCGTGCCAGGACCATGCAAAGCATGGTCCTGGCGAGGAATGATCCGGGTTTGAGGGCTTCCAACCTGAACGGGTGGTAAATTTTACCCCTTCGCCCGATCTTGCGCTGTTTGACAAAGCACTTGCCGGCAACGTAGAATAGACTGACCAGTCAGTCCTACGGTTTTGAGGTTGGCGTCGATGGCGGATAACACCTTTGAGGGAAATGCCAAGTCCTGCCACGAAGCCCTTTGCGCACGCCGAAGAGAGCAGATCCTCGACGTGGCCGCGGGCCTGTTCGCCCAGCGCGGCTACTCGGAAACCGACACCCAGTTCCTCGCCGAGACGCTCAACGTCGGCAAGGGCACGCTTTATCGTTATTTTCCCAGCAAGCGGGAACTCTTCCTGGCGGTGGCCGACCGCGCGATGCGGAAACTCCGCGAGCAGGTCGACGCCGCCATTGACCCGGTCGAGGAGCCGTTGGAACGCATGCGGCACGGCATCCGCGCCTACCTCACTTTCTTCGCCGAGCACCCGGAATTCGTCGAACTGTTGATCCAGGAGCGGGCGCAGTTCAAGGACCGCAAGAAGCCCACCTATTTCGAGCACCGCGAAGCGAACGCCTCGCGTTGGCGGGCCTTGTACCGCTCGTTGATCGACCAAGGGCGAATCCGCGACATCCCCGTCGAGCGGATCAGCGACGTGATCAGCGACCTGCTCTACGGCACGATGTTCACCAACTACTTTACCGGGCCTCGCAAATCGACCGACGCACAGACGCAAGACATCCTGGACATCGTATTTCACGGCATCCTCAGCGATTCCGAGCGGCAACAACACCAAGGTGACTCTCCATGCAGCCATTGATCATCGCTCGTTCCCCTAGGACTCCGCTGGCCGGCGCCGTAGCGTGCGGTTTTCTTTTGACGGGTCTGGCCCTTACCGGGTGCGGGTCTTCCGGGCAAGGGCCGCCCGAGACGCGCATTCCCGAAGTGCAGGTGAGCAGACCGGTGAGCGAGACCGTCACCGATTTCGAGGACTTCACGGGCACGACGGTGGCCGTCAAGGGCGTGGATGTTCGGGCCCGCGTGACCGGGTACCTGGAGAAGGTTTTGTTCAAGGAAGGGGCGGAGGTGAAGGAGGGCGACCGGCTCTTTGTGATCGACCCACGCACGTACCAGGCCGATTACGACCACGCCTTGGCCAACCTGGCCCAGGCCAAGGCCCATCTGGAGCGGGTCACCGCCGACTATAAGCGCGCCCAGGAGTTGCTGCCCATGAACGCAATCAGCAAGTCGGACTTCGACCTGGCCAAGGGCGACCACGATGAGGGCGCCGCCGCGGTCGAGGTGGCCGAGGCGGCCGTGCAAACCGCCAAGCTCAATCTCGACTGGACCGTCGTCACCGCCCCCATCAGCGGACGGATCAGCTGGCAGCGGATCGACCCGGGCAACCTCGTCCAGGCCGACAACACCATCCTGACGACCATCGTTTCGCTCGACCCGGTGTACGCCTATTTCTACGTCGACGAGCGCAGCATGTTGCGATTCCGCCGCTTGCTCCGCGCCGGCAAAGTCAAGTCGGCCCAGGAGGCCAGGTTGCCGGTTCTGCTCGGGCTTTTGGACGAGGAGGGCTATCCCCACAAGGGAACGATCGACTTCGTCGACAACGCGGAGGACCAGATGACGCGGAACGCTGCGAATTCGCGGCCGTTTCCCGAATCCCGCGAATCCGAACCGGATGCTTTCTCCCGGCATGTTGGCCCGCATCCGCGTACCCATCGGCAACCCGCATCCGGCCCTGATGGTTTCGGAGCGGGCGTTGGGATCCGACCAGGGGGGGCAGCCGATCCTTTACGTGATCGACCGCGACAACAAGGCGACGGTTCGGCCCGTGAAGGTCGGCCCGTCGCAGAATGGCCTGCGGGTGATCGAGGAAGGCCTGTCCCCGGGAGAGCGGGTCGTGCTGAGCGGCTTGCAACAGATCAAGCAGGGCACGGAAGTCAAGCCGACAGAAGTGAAGATGACGGCCGCGGAGACGGCCACGACGTCGGGGACGACCGCCGCGGTCCACGCGCCGCGTACGACCGCCAAACCCACGCCTCGCGGAAAACCCGCCGCGACGGCAAAACCCGCGGATCGTCCGACACAGCCGAAATGACGGCGGCGGCGCACGGCGCGGGGATAGAGCCCCCTTGAAGTGACGCACGGCGCTCGATTTTCCCGGAACACGGTTCCTGCCCAACAACGCACGCATCGGCCATGTTTTCGCGTTTTTTCATCGACCGACCGATCTTCGCCGCCGTGCTGTCGATCGTCATTACGCTGGGCGGCGGGCTGGCGGTGTTCAATCTTCCGTTGGCGCAATATCCGCCTGTCACGCCGCCGACGGTGATGGTCAACTGTAGTTACCCCGGGGCCAGTGCGCAGGTGGTGGCCGAGACCGTGGCGGCGCCGATCGAGCAGCAGGTCAACGGCGTCGAGGGGATGATGTACATGTCGTCGAATTCCGCCAACGACGGCTCGTACAGTCTCGCCGTGACGTTCCAGCAAGGGATGGACCTGAACCTCGCCCAGGTGCTGGTGCAGAACCGCGTGAACCTGGCCTTGCCCCAATTGCCCGACGTGCTGAAGCAGACCGGCGTGACGACGCGGAAGATGTCGCCCGACATCCTCATGTCGATCAATCTGATTTCGCCCCACGGCCGCTACGACCAGCTTTACCTGAGCAACTACGCGTGGATGCAGATTCGGGACGAGCTGCTCCGGCTGGAGGGGATCAGCGACGTTTTCATCAGCGGTCAGCACGATTACAGCATGAGGATTTGGGTCGACCCGGAGAAGCTTGCGGCGCGAGGCCTGGGCGCCGACGACGTGGTCAACGCCGTCCGCGAGCAGAACGCCCAAGTGGCGTCCGGCCAGATCGGGCAGCAACCGACCGGGCCCGGGCAAGCGACGCAGATCACGTTATCGACCCTCGGCCGGCTGAAGGATCCGGAGCAGTTCGGCGACATCATCCTTCGCGCCACGCCCGAGGGCCGCATCACCCGGCTCCGCGACGTCGCCCGCGTCGTGCTCGGCGCGAAGAACGAGGACGTCAGCGCCAAGGTGGACGGCATGCCGTCGGTGGGATTGATCATCTTTCAGTTGCCCGACGCCAACGCCTTGGACCTTGCCGATCGCCTCCACGAGAAGATGGAGGAGTTGGCGAAACACTTTCCCGACGACCTGCAGTACGAGATTCTGTACGACACGACGCCGTATACGCGGGAGTGCATCCAGGAGGTTTTCAAGGCCCTCCGCATCGCCATCATGCTGGTGGCGTTGGTGGTGCTGGTGTTCTTGCAGAACTGGCGCTCGGCCGTCATCCCCCTGATCGCCGTGCCGGTGGCCGTCGTCGGCACGTTCGGCGTGATGGCGGTCCTGCACTTCAGCCTCAACAACCTCACGCTGTTCGGCCTGGTGCTGGCCATCGGCATCGTGGTGGACAACGCCATCGTGGTCGTCGAGGCCGTCGAGTACCACATCGAGCACGGGCTGGCCCCGCGCGACGCCACGATCAAGGCCATGAGCCAGCTCTCCGCCCCGGTCATCGCGGTGGGCCTGGTCCTCAGCGCCGTGTTCGTTCCTTGCGCGTTCATCGGCGGCATCACGGGGCAATTCTTCCGGCAGTTCGCCCTGACGATCGCCGCCTCGACGATCATTTCGACCTTCAACTCGCTGACGCTCAGCCCGGCGCTGTCGGCCGTGCTGCTCCGCGAGCGCGATAAGGAAACCCACGAGGCGCTGCCGCGGCTGATCTATCCGGTGCTCGGCGGCTGGATCGGATACCAGTGGCTGACGCCTTGGCTGGCATCCTGGCTGGAACGGCTGGCCGTGATGCTCCCCGCGCGGCTGTCCGCGTCCGCTTCAGCCGGCGGCCTGGTGGATCGCCGCCACGCTTGGCGGTCGTGGGATTGGCCGCGGTCGGCTGGCTGGTGGCCGGCCCGGTGAACGGGTTCCTCCGTTGGGCCTTCGAGGGCTTCAACGCGGCCGTTCGGCACAGCACGACGGCCTATACCCGGGCGGTCGGCGGACTGCTCCGCGTCAGCGTCCTGGTGCTGGTGGTCTATGGCGGTCTGCTGGGCCTGACCTACTTCGATTTCAAAATCACTCCCAAGGGCTTCATTCCGGCGCAGGACATGGGCTACCTGATCTTGAGCGTGCAACTGCCCGACGCCGCCTCGGCCGAGCGCAGCCGGGAAATCACGGACCACGTGCAGCAGATTTGCCTGGACACGCCCGGCATCAAGCACACCGTGGCCGTGGCCGGTCAGTCGTTTGCCATTCAAGTGAATTCCTCGAACTTCGGTGCGATGTTCGTGATTCTCGACGATTTCGCCAATCGCCAATCGCCGGACCTCTCTGCGGACGCGATCGCCGCCGCGTTGAAAGCGCGGCTTGCCGCCGAAGTGCCCGGGGCGCTGATCAGCGTCTTTCCCGCGGCGCCGATCCGCGGGGTTGGCCGCACCGGCGGTTTCAAGGTGATGGTGGAAGACCGCGGCGACTTCGGCCTGCGGGGCCTCCAGCAGCAGGCCGACAACCTCACGGAACAGGCGGGCCGACTGCCCAATCCCTACCTTCCCGCGCCGGCCAAGACGCTGGTCATGCAGCCCAACATCTTCCGCGCCGACGCCCCGCAACTGTTCGTGGACATCAACCGCAGCCGATGCCTGATGCTCGACATGCCGTTGGTCTCCGTCACCGACACCCTGGGGACATACCTGGGCTCGCTGTACGTCAACGATTTCAACCTTTTCGGCCACACCTGGGAAGTCATCGTGCAGGCGGATGCCAAGTTTCGCAACCAGGTCGACCAGTTGCGGCTGATGAAGGTCCGCAACAACAGCGGCGCCATGGTGCCGCTGGGCACGCTGATCGACGTGAAGCACGCCAACGGGCCGCTGATCCTCACGCGCTACAACACCTATCCGGCGGCCGCCATCAACGGCAATACCGGCCCCGGCGTCAGCTCCCGGCAGGCCATCGACATCATGCAGCGCCTGGCCGACCGGGAACTCCCCTCCGCCATGGTCTGCGAATGGACGGAAATGGCCTACCTGGAGCTTCAGGCGGGCAATACGGCCATGGCCATCTTCGGACTGGCCGTGGTCATGGTCTTTCTCATGCTGGCCGCCCAGTATGAAAGCTGGTCGCTGCCGCTGGCCATCATCCTCGTGGTGCCGATGTGCCTGCTCAGCGCGGTCGTGGGCGTGACGGCCGTGCCCGGCGGGTTCGGGCTTCTGCAAAAATATCTCCATATCTCCGATTCCCGGGGCGGGCGTCCGATCCGACATCAATATCTTCACCCAGATCGGCTTCGTCGTCCTGGTGGGCCTGGCCAGCAAGAACGCGATCTTGATCGTCGAGTTCGCCAAGCGCGTCCGCGAGACGGGGGCGTCGCGCCGCGAGGCGGCCCTGGAAGCATGCCGCCTCCGCCTCCGGCCCATCGTCATGACTTCCTTCGCCTTCATCCTCGGCGTGTTTCCGCTCTTGATCGGCCGCGGCGCCGGCGCCGAGATGCGCCGCACCCTGGGCACGGCCGTCTTCAGCGGCATGTTGGGCGTCACCATGTTCGGCATCTTCCTCACGCCGATCTTCTTCAGCGTCATCGACTGGCTGGGCGGCCGGCGGCTGTTCCAAATTCCTGGCATACGGCTCGTCCTCCATATTCTCTTGATCCTGTTCACCGTGGCCGTCGTGGTCTTCCTCGCCTGGCTGGCCCAGTCCTGGATCGTGTTCGGCTCGGCCATCGTGCTTTTGGTTTGGTTCTTGGTCCGTATTGCGCGGCGCAACGGGCCGCCTCCGAGTCCCCCGGAAAGTCCTTAACCCAACCTTGAGGTCGTACCGTGTTTTCACGCTTTTTCATTTATCGGCCGATCTTCGCCTCGGTGCTGTCGATCGTGATTACGCTCGCCGGGGGCATCGCCGTCTGGTTCTTGCCGGTGGCCCAGTATCCGGAGATTGCGCCGCCTACGGTGCAGGTGTCGGCCTCGTATCCCGGCGCCGACGCGAACGTCGTCGCCAACCTGGTCGCGCAACCCATCGAGCAGCAGGTCAACGGCGTGGAAGGCATGATGTACATGTCGTCGCAAGCCACCAACGACGGGAGCTACACGCTGACGGTCACGTTCAAACTGGGCATCGACTTGAACATGGCCCAGGTGCTCGTGCAGAACCGCGTGGCCATGGCGCTGCCGGTGCTGCCGGACCTGGTCAATCGCAACGGCGTTTCGGTCAAGAAGAAATCGCCCAGCGTGCTGATGATCGTCAACCTTTACTCGGACGACGGGAGCCGCGACAACCTCTACTTGAGCAACTACGCCACGATCCAGTTGCGCGACGAGCTGGCCCGGCTCCCCGGCATCGGCGACATCACGTACCTCGGCCAGCGCGACTACAGCATGAGGCTGTGGCTCGATCCGCAGAAGATGGCCAAGCTCAGCCTCAACGCCAGCGACGTGGTCACCGCCGTTTCGCAGCAGAACCTCCAGGTGGCCGCCGGCCAGATCGGCCAGCCGCCGGTCCCCGCCGGGCAAGTCTTCCAATACACCATGACGACGCTGGGCCGCCTGACCACCGCCGACCAGTTCGCCGACATCATCGTCAAGGCCGACGGCTCGCGGCTGGTCCGCGTGCGCGACGTTGTGTACGGCGATCACGGGATCGAACTCGGCGCCCAGGGATACGACCAGACCTGCACCCTGGACGGCCAGCCGTCGGTCGCGCTGTCGATCTATCAACTGCCCGGCTCCAACGCCTGGAAAGTCGCCACCCTGGTGCGCGAGAAGATGAAGGAACTGAAGACGCGGTTTCCTCCGGGCGTGAAATATTCGATCGTCTACGA
This sequence comes from uncultured Planctomycetia bacterium, assembly GCA_963804825.1. GTDB lineage: Bacteria > Planctomycetota > Planctomycetia > Pirellulales > Thermoguttaceae > JBKQVT01. Next base: position 148,476 of record CAWDRV010000002.1, read on the forward strand.
CACGACGCCCTTCATCACCGAGTCGATCAACGAGGTGTTCAAGACCCTCCGCGACGCCGTGATCCTGGTGGCGTTGGTGGTCCTGCTGTTCTTGCAGAACTGGCGGTCGGCCGTCATTCCGCTGATCGCCGTGCCGGTGGCCGTGATCGGCACCTTCGCGGTCATGGCCGCCATGAGCTTCAGCCTCAACAACCTCACGCTCTTCGGCCTGGTGTTGGCCATCGGCATCGTGGTGGACGACGCGATCGTGGTGGTCGAGGCCGTCCAATATCACATCGAGCACGGCCTGGCCCCGCGCGAGGCCGCCATCAAGGCCATGTCGCAAGTTTCCGGGCCGGTGATCGCCGTGGGGCTGGTCCTGGGCGCGGTGTTCGTGCCGTGTGCGTTCATCACCGGCATTACCGGCCAGTTCTTCCGGCAATTCGCGCTGACGATCGCGGTCTCGACGCTGATTTCGGCCTTCAATTCGTTGACGCTCAGCCCGGCGTTGGCGGCCGTGTTGTTGCAGCCGCACGAACACCATCGGCAGGACGAGGTGCTGCCCAGGCTGGCCTACATGGCGATCGGCGGCTGGGCCGGTTACGCGTGGCTCGTGCCTTGGCTGGCGCCGGCGCTGGAAAAAACGCTGCCGTGGTTGCCCGCGCACGCCGCGGCCGTGTTGACGCCGTGGGCCTGGTGGATCGCCGCCGGACTGGCGATCCTTGCGGCTTCGGCGCTGGGCTGGTGGCTGACGCGGTCGCTGAACTGGATTCTCGGCAGGAGTTTCCGCGCGTTCAACGTCGGTTTCACGCACTCGACCAACGTCTATGCCCGGCTCGTGGGCCTGTCGCTCCGCGCGAGCGTGCTGGTCCTGGTGGTCTACGGCGGTCTGCTGACGTTGACGTATTTCGGTTTTACGCGGGCGCCGGCGGGCTTTATCCCCGCGCAAGACAAGGGCTACCTGCTGGTCAACGTGCAGCTTCCCGACGCCGCCTCGGTCGAGCGGACCGAGGGCGTCATGCACCGCATCGAGGCCATCGCCCGCGATGCCAGGCGAAATCCAGGCGTCCATCACACGGTGGCCATTGCCGGGCAATCGATCCTGCTGGGGGCCAACTCGCCGAATTTCGGCGCGATGTACGTGATGCTCGACGATTTCCACAGCCGCGCCGCCCGGGGACTCTCCGGCGACGTCATCGCAAAGCGGCTCCAGAAGGAATTTCAGGAGGAGATCCAGGACGGCCTGGTCAACGTGTTCGGGGCCCCGCCGGTCGATGGTTTGGGCACGGCGGGCGGCATGAAGATCATCATCGAGAACCACGGCGACGACAACCCGCTGCCCGCCCTGCAAGATGCCGGCCAGAAGGCCGTCGATCTGGGAAAACAGACCCCCGGCCTCGAAGGGCTCTTCGCCAGCTTCCGCGCCGACACGCCTTGGCTCTTCCTCGACGTCAACCGCACGCAAGCGAAGCGATTGGGCGTGTCGATCAGCGACCTTTTCAGCACCCTTCAGGTCTACCTCGCCTCGTTCTACGTCAATGATTTCAATCGTTTCGGCCGCACTTGGCAAGTCAACGTCCAGGCCGACGCCAATTTCCGCCGGCAGAAGGAGGATGTCAACCTGTTGGAAGTCCGCAACGCGGCCGGGGCCATGGTCCCGCTCGGCGCCATGTCCAAGGTGCGCAACATCACCGGCCCCGTCATGGTCCAACGCTACAACATGTACCCCGCGGCCGCGGTCAACGCCGTGCCCGCCCCGGGCGTCAGTTCCGGCGAGGCTATCCGTCTCCTCCAGGACGTAACCGAGAAGGGACTCTTCCACGGCATGTACACCTCGTGGACCGAGTTGGCCCTGCTCCAGCTCCAGACGGGAAACACCGCCTTGTACGTGTTCATCCTGGCCGTCGTGCTGGTGTTCCTGGTGCTGGCCGCACAATACGAAAGCTGGTCGCTGCCGCTGGCCGTGATCCTGGTGGTGCCGATGTGCCTGCTCTGTTCGATTACGGGGGTGGTCGTGGCGGGCATGGACGTCAACATCTTCACCCAAGTCGGCTTCGTGGTGCTGGTGGGCCTGGCCTGCAAGAACGCCATTCTCATCGTGGAATACGCCAAGGTCCAGCGCGAGGGGGCGCGGAGCGGAGCGACGCCACGTTGGCCGCCTGCCGGTTGCGGCTGCGGCCCATCGTGATGACCTCGTTCGCGTTCATTTTCGGCGTCATTCCCTTGATGGTTTCCCGCGGCGCCGGCGCGGAAATGCGCCGCACCCTGGGCACGGCCGTCTTCAGCGGCATGTTGGGAGTGACCCTCTTCGGCATCTTCCTCACGCCGGTCTTCTATTACGTGATCGATTGGGTCACGAGCCTCCGCCGACCCGAGCGTTAGGCGATTTTCCGGCCGAACAATCCCACCCGTTGCAACGGGTGGGATTGGCTTGCCGGCGCCAATTCTCCGGACAACGCGTCCTAACCCTGTCGGACGCGCAAAAACCGCGTCGCTGTAAGGTTGGCCGGCCGAAAAACGTATCTTTGGTTGAAGTCGATGACTTTCCCCTCCAGCATAAAGGCAAAACGATGTTTAACTCCTTATTTCACAAGATGTTGCGACGCTTTGCGTCCGTCGCTCGGCACGCCCCGGCCATCGGCGCGATGAGTCTCGCTTGGGCGGGTTTGTTCCTTCTGACCGGCATCGGGTTCCCGCCACAGGCCTCCGCACAAGTATCCGGCTACGCCGTAAAGACCTACTGCAAAATCCATGGATGGGTGGATGGCGATCACTGCCCGTACTGCGCCAATCAGCATAGCGGTTCCTCGGGCCATTCAGGCAGTTCAGGCCCTGCCCGGCCCAGGATCGACAGCGTGGTGAAAATCCACAACCGGACGGACCATGACGTGAGTTTCTACATCCGCAACTTCGGCGGCGGGGGTTGGAACACCCACACGGTCAGGCCCGGCGGATGGCGCTATCAGTATTATCACCCCGGCCAAAACTGGGAGATTCAGTTCGACATGGAGAACGGCCAGACCAAGAACTACACCCTGGAAGGCAACAAGGTTTGGGGCCGCGAGCCCACCGACGCCGATGGTCGAGCCTACCACTTCGGGGCGGCCGCCGGCGGCGGCATCGACCTGTACACCGGGCCCGGACAGAATCCCGTCGCGCGGCAAGTCGCGCCTCCGCAACAGACGCTCCCCCAGGACAACAACGAGGACAACAGCGAGGATAATAGCGAGGACGACAGCCAGGACAACAGCCAGGAAAACAGCCAGGACGAGAATTTAAGCCCCGCCCGGCGGCGGCAGCACGATCTCGACGAAGCCCTCAAAACCATTCAGCGCGTCAACGTGCTGGAACGTCGCGGCAACTGGGACCAGGCCGAATTTGAACTCATCATGGCCGTGCTCTTGGACGGTGACGCTCCCGACGAAGTCAAGAACATCCTTCGCGAGCGGTCGGCCCGGGCGAAGCAGAACAAGGACTTCCACCACGCGGCCCTCACCGCCGGCGACGAGGCTGCCAGGCTCGGCGATCTTCTGTCCGCCTCGGACGCCTACCAGCGACTCGTCCGGCTGGAACCGGACAACCAGGAGGTGAAAACCAAGCTGGCCGACGTGACGCGGAAACTTCAGGAAAAGCGCGCGGCCGGGAACAACGGCGCCACGCACGTCGACACGACGGACTTGGCGCACTACACCCTGAACAGCCAACCCATGAAGGCCGTTTCCAGTGTTTCCCGCATCCCGTTCTCCCAAGAATCGGTCCGCGCCCTCGGCTGGGTCAACCCGCTCGACACGGCCCGGATCGCCCGTGAAAAAGGGCTGCTCAAGCCGGTGGACATGACCGGATTCTTGGCTATGGAGGAGGACGAAGCGGTGGAGTTCGTCGTCGCCCGACGCGAGGCGGCGATCCACGAGGCATCGCGACTGGCCGCCGACGAGGTGGACAAAGAGTTGCAGACGCTCTTCCAGAACCATCTGCTCAAGGATCGCGAAAGTCTTTCGGCGCAACTCGCCAAGGGCGGCCTGCCGGCGGCCTTGTTCAACGACGCGCTCCATCGGGTGGCCGATCGCGAGTTCCAACGCGGTTGCGACGCCCGACGCGAATCGCTCGAACTGTTGAACACCTACCTGGTCAAGACACAAACCATCGCCGACCAGAAAGCCAAACTCGACCAGGCGTTCCACGAAATCGTCAGGAAAGAGGTGACCGATCTCGCGGCGGCCCGAAGCCGGGCAATCGCGGAGGGCGCCGCCGTCTTCGACGAACTCAAGCAGACCGGAGGGCTCGACGACGTGAAGACCCTCGACGACCTCGATCGCAAGACCGACGCCGCCTTCCGCAACGCCGTCGACGATGTCCACCAAATCCGCGACCGCCTCGACAAGGAGGAGATCGTCATCCGGGGGCGAACCATCGACGAGGGCAAGAAAGCCATGCGCAACTTCGGTAAGGCCGTCCGCGACCTCGACAAGGCCCCCTGAACTTCGGCACGCCTGACGCCTGGGGCATGGCGGCGGGTCAATCTTCGCCCGGGAAGACCATCGCCTCGGCGAAGGTTGACTCGAAGTCGGATTCCCGCGAGAGATCGACGTGCTCGATCCGCCGGGCCAGGTCGTCGGCCAACGCCCGGACACGCCGCGAAACGGCCGCCAACCGCGCCCCGGCCAGCGAGGTGTTGCCCTGGTAACGGATCCGCCGATGCTCGATCCCCGGCGGCAACAGCCCGATGCGTTGGGCATTCGCGCGGCGGATGAAGTTGCCGAACCCGCCGCCGACCAGCACGCGATCGAGGTCCGTCGGTTCCAGGCCGTGGCGGCGCAAGAGCAGGACAATGCCGGCCCGGATGGCCCCGGTGGCCAGTTGCAACTCGCGGAGGTCCCGCTGCGTGAGCACGATCGGCCGGCCGTCGGCCGTCTCGCCCTCGCCGGCCAGTTGCAGCGCCGCTTGCCCCTCGTGGAGAACGATCCGCCGGCCCAAGTCCGACGGCACGCCCGCGGGCAAGTCGCCGGGCATTGCCAGGCGCCCTTGCGGCGAGAGAACGCCGTGACGGAGCAACTCGGCGGCCGCGTCGATCAAGGCCGAGCCGCACAATCCGGCCGGCGGAACGTTGCCGATGACGTTGATCCGCAGACCGCCGTCCACGACGACCTTTTCGATGGCCCCGACCGTGCCGCGCATGCCGTGCAAGATCCGTGCGCCCTCGAAGGCGGGGCCGGCGGCCGTCGACGCAGCCGTCAGTCGCCCTTCGGAAAACAGCACGATCTCGCCGTTGGTGCCGATATCGACCAGGAGCGTCGGCTGCCGGGCGTCGGCCAGGCCGCGTGGCCAGCACGCCGGCCACGGTGTCGCCGCCCACGAAGCCGCCGATCACCGGCAGGACCCACGCCCGGCCGCGGGGATGGATGTGCAGCCCGACCTCAGCCGCCGCAGCGAGGAGACTCCGCCCGGCGGCCGGAACGAAAGGCACCTCGCCCAAGGCGCCGGGGTCCAGACGGCAGAACAACTGCTGCATGGTCGTGTTGCCGGCGACGGCAACCTCATAGACTTGCTGCCGCGGCACGCCCGACGCGGCGCAAAGCTCGCCGATCATTTCATCGACGGCCTCGGCAACGGCCGCCTGCAATTGCCGCAGGGCATCGCGGTCGGTTCGCGTGCGATGGATGCGCGAAAGGACGTCGTCGCCGAAGCGGGTTTGCGGATTCAGCCGCGAGACCACGGCCAGGTCGTGTCCCGAACGGGCGTCCAAAAGCGCGGCGGCCAGCGTGGTGGTGCCGACATCGACGGCCACGGCAAAGGCGTTCCACTCGGTGTTGCCGGGCTCGAAATCCAAGAGCCGGCCGTCGGCCTGGACCGCCGTGCCGCGGAAGTTCGTCTCCCGCAGCCGCTGCGGCAGTCCGCGGAGCAGCTCCAAATCGACCTCCACCGGACCGAGGGCCTTCTCCAGCCGGATGAGGTCGGCGGCGTCATCGCCGCGCGTCGGCGCGGGCAGCTCGACATACCGCTTGCACACGACCGGATCGACCTCGGCGGCGACGACGCCTTCCCAATGCACCAGGATCTGCTGGCGGGCGCTTTGCAGAGACGACTGCGGAACCAGCACGCTCGCGGGCCCTTCGACGGCGCATTGACACGCCAGCCGGCAGCCCGCTTGCAGCTCGTCGGCCGAGAAGAAGTTCCGTTCGGCGGGCGTGGGCTCGCCGCAGCCGCCGGCGACCACCACGCGGCACTTGCCGCAGACGGCCTGGCCGCCGCAGGGCGAATCCAAGACCAGGTCGGCCATGGCCGCCGCCTCCAGCAGCTTGGTCCCCCGCAGAACGTAGACGGTCTTTTCCAGCGCCTGAAACGTGACCGGGACTTCCGTTTCACGCATTAGAAGTCCTCCGTGCCGTCGGTTTGCACTTGTTGCAGGAGTTCGACGAACTTCGCGGCGGTGGGCGTGAAGACCTTCCGTTGCCGGTAGATGATGCCCAGCGGACGACGCAACTCCGGAGCAATCAGCCGCACGATCGCCAAGGCCCCGTTGCGGCTGGCCACGCGGACGGTCGGCTCCGGCAGGATGCTGACGCCGGCCCCGATCTCGACCGCCTGCTTGATGGTTTCAATATTGTCGAACTCCATCACCACGCGCGTATTCACCCCGCGCTGCCGCAAATAGCGATCGACTTCCTTCCGGATGATCAGGTCGCGGTCGAAGCCGACGAAATCTTCCCCCTGGAGGTGCTCGACCGTGACGGCCTGTTGTCCGGCCAGGCGGTGGTTGGGCGGGCAAACCAGCACCATCCGCTCCGATCGCAGCGGAATCACCTGCAAATCGGCCGACGCCGCCGGATAGGAGACGACCCCCAGGTCCACTTCGCCGTCCAGGACCGCGTCGTAGACCTTGTTGGGCCGCAGGTATTCCAGCCGGACCTTGGCCTTGGGATATTGCCGCATGAAGTCCTGCATGCAGCGGCTCATGTCGTGCAGCCCGACCGAATAGATCGACGCCACGCGAACCAACCCGGCGATCTCCATGCGCAGCGTTCGGACCCGGGCGTTCGACCGCGTCGTACAGCTCCAGGACTTCGCGGAAACCCTCGAAACAGGCTTCCCCTTCGGGCGTCAGCACGAACGGCCGCTTGGTCCGATCGACCAGTTGGATCCCGAAATGCTCCTCGATGCGATGGACCGACTGGGTCGCCGCCGACTGGCTGACTTCGTTCAACGCGGCGCCGCGGGAGAAGCTCTGATGGGTGATGACATCGCAGAAGATGCGGATAGTTTCGATGTTCATAAGGGTATCTTATCATAAGATGCTCTTATTATCAACACCCATGAATAAAGTGGCGATAAAGTCCACGTCCCGGGGGCTTTTACCGGTAATTTTCATCCTTCACCCCCCTTCCCCCTTCCGCCCTCCCCCCTTCCGCCTTTCCCCCCCTCGTTTCTTGACTTCGCGGCGGTGGTTAGTTACCCTTATGGATGTGGAGTGGCCGGAAGGGGGTAGATTCCTCGGGCGCCAAACCCACGCGACCTCGAGAATGAGAAGGAACCGAGGCGATGAGATTTTTCGCGCTGGCGGCGGCTGTGTTTTTTCTCGCGTTTGGAGTGCGTGCAGTCGGGCGCCCGACAAGCAGGATGCAAACAAGGATGCCCCGAAGCCGGCCGGCGATTCCGTCCCGCTCGCCTCGGTGAAATGGAGCGGTCCGGCGCCGAGCCTGGAGGCGATGCGGGGCAAAACGGTCGTCGTGCTGATCTATGCCACGTGGTGCCCGAAGTGCAACACGTGGTCGGGCGACCTCGGGAAGCAGTTGCTGGCTGCCACCGCGGGGAAACCCATCGTCATCTTGGCCGTCAACGCCGACCGGAGTCCGCCGACCCCGGCGCTGGAGAAGTATGTTTCGGAACGCCATTTCATCGCCCCCAACGTGGTTCACGGCTACGATCCCGGGATTGCGAAGCGGCTTGGCTTCGATACTGAACTTTGGCAGTACGTCTGGATCGATCCGTCGGGCAAGGCGATCCGTCGCGGTTCCGCGGGGTCGTTTAATGAAAAGGCCGACAAGTCGAAGGAGTTCTCCTTGCCCGCCGATCTGGCCAAGTGCTCGGACCCGGGCAAGTTCAAGGCGATCCGCGAGGGGATGTCGGAACGGGTCGAAGAGCTGCTGTGGCCGCTGGAGCTGGGCATTGTCTCGGACCGGGTGTTGATCAAGTCGCGTGCCGGGCTGAACAACGACCAGAAGAAGGAACTCAAGAGCGGCATCGACCGGTTTCTCGACGCCCAGCTTGAGGAAATCCGCGACCTGAACAAGGGCTCGATGGCGGAGCGGTTCCAAGCGTACGACAAGGCCGTTGTCTTGGCCGGAATGTTCAAGGCCAGCCCGCAGAACAAGAAGGCCAAGGAGACGGTCACGTCGTTGCAGAAGGACGAGAAGTTCAAGAAGGAACTGGACGCGAAAAAGGCTTACGAGAAGATGATGCACCAGGCCTCGCTTGCCCCCGCTCGTCGTGAAAACATGCTGCGGCGCTGGCCAAGCGGTACGAGGGCACGCAGTACGGCAAGATGGCTGCCGATGCGGCCGCAACCAAACCCGAGTGACAACGCCCGAGGGGCGTCACGTCTTCACGGTGTCCGCGACGCCGGGCAAGAACCACGTTTGGCCCCCTCCCTTGACCAGCGTATCGTTTTGCGCGGAGTCTTGGAAGGTCTTGCCCACGACGAGGGCATAGGGGCCCGTCAGTCCGCTGGCCAGCGGGATTCGGGTGCGCGACGTAACCATTCTGGACACCGCCAGTTCGTTCAGGAGGCCGAGCAGGGCCTGGTCGTTGGCGTCGTAGCTGGTGCTGCCGCCGATCAACAGGCTTCTGCCGCTGCCGCCGTAGAGGGTGCAGACGCCGCTGCCGGCGATCAAGACGCAGGCGCCGGAGCCGCCGTAGAGGGTGTCGTTGCCGCCGCCGCCCACCAGCACGGTATTGCCCGAGCCGGCGCGGAGGATGTCGTTTCCGGCGCCGCCGCGGATGATGCCGGCGCCGGTGCCGCCGGTCAGGACGTCGGCGTAGGCGGTGCCGACCAGGTTCTGGAACACGCCTTGCAGCGCGAGGGTTTTCCCCCACGGAGCGATGGTTTGCGCCTGGCCCTTGGCGAGCCCCAGGTTCAACGTGACGCCGGCCGAGTCGCCGGAGAAGTCCAAGGTATTGCTGCCGCCGGCGTCGGTGATCTTGACGTTCGCCGGGCTGGAGTTGAGAACGTAGTCGTCGTTGCCGATGCCGCCTTTAAGCTGGATCCCCCCTTGCACGCCGCTGTAGTTGATCGTCAGGCCGCCGGCAACGAGACTCGCGCCGTTGAGCGTGTAGGTGGTGGCGGCGTTGGTGCCGCGGACCACCAGCACGTCGGCCGGCGAGCCGGCGCCGGCGGCGAATATCATCCCCAGCGGCAGCGAGAAGGCGCCGCCGTAGTTCATGTCGACGGTGAGTTGTTCCGCCGTGTTGTCGGCCCCGTTGATCTGCACCGCGCTGAGCGACGCGATGGTCTGGTTCAACAAGACCGCGCCGGTGGTGTCGTTGACCAACTGCAAATTGACGCCCGAACGCCGCAACGTGAAGTGGTTCGTGCTCAGGCCGCTGGGTAAGTTGACCACCTGGGACGCCTGAGTGTCGACCGTGACTTTCAGGGCCGACGACAAAGGACTCTGCAGGGTCGCGGAATTGTGGTCGTTGCCGTCGTTGAGGGCGACGCTGATGTCGCTGGTCGAATAGGTCTGCAAGGCCGTGAACGTGTGCGGCCGTCGGTCAGCGTGGTCGAGCTGTTGGCGGTGATGCTCACGCTCACAGTGCTGCTATAGCTGCTGGCGGTGGCGGGGGCGGTGACGCTTCCGATCGGGGTGCTGCTGCCGTCGCAGTAGAGCGTGACGGTGAGCCCGCTGAACACGCCGTTCACCTGGAACTCCACGAATTGTTGATCGGCCGTGACCCCCGACACCGACGGCGACGTCAGCGTCAGGCTGGTGGGGGCCGTGGGCGTCACCAGCACGGGCACCACTTGGGTATCCCAATTGGGGCTCGTGTCATAGTAGTTTATCACGCCCAGGTAGACCTCGCTGAGGCCCGCGAAGCCGGCCGCCGGCGTGACCGTGAACTCGCCCGTCGAATTGTTGAAACTGTCGCTGGGGATGGTCAACGAGCCGTCGGACGGCGTACCCGGGTCATAGCCGTAATATGCCGTGGTGCCGCTCGGAACGTAGGACGGCGGGGTGACCGTCACAGACTGGCCGGCCGTCGTCGTGATCGTGGGAATGGTCTCGTAGTAAGGCTCGAGGGTATTCGTCCCGGCCACCACCGTCACGCTGATGGGCGGCTCGGTGACGGTGTCGAGAGGGTTGCCGTCGCTCATGGTCAGGGTGACCGTGTACGGGCCGCCGACGCCCGTGCTCGGGGCACTCAGCTCCAGCACGCTGTCCTGGGTGTCGGTGATGATCGAAATGCTGTCGATGATCACGGGGTTATTGGGCTGCAACATGCCTGTCGTGGGATTCGTGGTCGTCGTGAAGGCCCGCAATCGTCTGGCGGAGGGCGTCGCCCCGGACCATATAGCCGATGATCGGATAGCGGAAGTCCCACGAGGGTTCGACCTGGTTGGTGATGAAGAACTGGGAGTTGTCGTTGTCGCTGATGGGCGTTCCGGATTGGCTGCCGCTCTTGGCCAGGGCCAGCACGTCGGCACTGGTATAGACCAGGTTGGGATCATAGGCGTCGTCGGACGTGATGCTGTAGCCGCCGCCGCTATTGGTGTTGTTCGTGCTGCCGGCTTGAAGCACGTCGGGGTCGTCGCGGAAGAAGATCATATGGTTGTCGTCCGCCGGCAGGGTGTCGCCCGGCGCGCTGTTGTAGAAGCCCGACGTCACCAGGTTGGCGAAATAGTTGTCGAGCGGCCGTCATGTCGCTGAAGTTGTCGAACAACATGAAATCCATGTCGCCGGAAAACGCCAGTCCGTTATTATCCGTGCCGTGGACCGCAATCTGCACGACCCGGTTGGTCGAGGGCATGACGGTCGCCGTCACCGAGCCGGAACTGCTGGCGACGCTGTAGGTGATGTTCGTGGCCCCGCTGCCCGTCAGGGACAGCATCAGAGGCTGGCCGGCGGTGACCGTCACGGCGGTGGGCAGATTCAGCACGCTCAGCGCCAGCAGGCACCGCGGTTCGAGTGCTTCCAGGCGCGCCCGGCGAGATCGCTGGACGTTGTGCCGTGATTTCTTTGCACGCCGCGCTTTCGAGTTCCGGAAAAGGCCAAACATCGCCATCGTTGTGCTCCGCGAGAAGAGGACCGACCTAAATCGCCCAAGTGAAAAAGTTGGGGAATATAGGTCTATCTTAACCGATCTGCGCGACCGTGGCCAACAATTGCCACAAGATTTTGGCCGCCGGCCGGCCCTGCGGTAGCGATTAGACCGTTTGCGTTGGTAATGACGCCGGCCCAACGATCAAGGCACATCCTGGTGGGGAGGAACCATCCTATAAAAAGTTCACCACCGTCAGAGGTGTACCGGAACGGGCACGCGACGCCCGCGGGACGAGGCGACAGCGGTTGGCTCAGCGGCCGGCCCGGTCCATTTGGTCCAACAGTTCACCGACAAACCCGTGAACGTCGTCGGTGGCGCGAATGACCAGGACGTGCTGGTTTCGCCAGTAATAGATGGAGCCCAGACCGCCGTTGACGTCCCAGGTCTCCGGTGCGATGGTGGTTTGGATCAGCTCGACGAGGCTCTGGCCGTAATCGGCATCAGCCCCGTTGGGACCGCCGGCCCCAGGGGCCGCCATCCCCACGCCCGCTGCGCCGGCGGGCGCTGCCTGCGCCAACACCCCGGGGGCTTTCCCAATCTTTGCCACCGCGCCCGGCTGCTGCTGGGCCAAGCGCTTCTGGCGAGCAACGCTGCGGGCGATCATCCGCGACAATCGCACCAGCCGGCCGCGGACCTTGCGCGAAGCTCGTCGCGATCGGCGGCGGGCAGACGGGTGTCCGCCTGGAGTTCCTTGTAGAGCACCAGGAAGTCGCGTGCCGCCGCGTCGGCGTTCTTTTCGTTCGCCCGAGCCCATCGCTTCAAGGCCGCATGGACCGCTTCCGCCAATGCCCGCCCGGTGCGCAGCGCCGCCGGCTTTTCCACCTGACTGTTGGACGTCGACGATGCCGACGCCAATGCCCCTGAGGGGGCCGCCGGCTCGCTGGTCGGCCCCGCTAAGACCAACACCGCAACCCAAACAATCGACATGACTAGGACCTCCTTCTTCTGTTCCCTACTGCCAAGATCGGATGCCCTCTACCCGTCAGACTAGCACTTCGAGGCGGAATATTCAATGCCTTTCCGTTTCGCCTCTTGCGCACCACTCGGGGGGGTAGGGGGCCGAACGAGAGCCGACGCTCGTACGTCTTTCCAAATGTTCGTAACCGTTCACAGGTCGGAAAACAAGGAGAGGGAACCGCGGATAGACGCGGATAAACGCAGTTGATTGAAGCCATTTTTCCGCGTTTATCTGCGTTAATCCGCGGTTTCTCCGCCGGTAGCGTGAACGGTTACAAATGTTTTTGCAGGAAACCCCGTTGGTCGCTTGCGGTTTCGCAAGCAACGCCGACTGGCAGAAACCATCCGTAAGTCGCATTCAGCGCCCCGTCAGTTCCGACGTGCAATTCGGGCAGCGGTTGGCTTGGATCGGGATCGTGGTGCTGCACCTCGGACACTCCTTGGTCGTCGCGGCAACGGGCGGCGTCCTCTTCAGCCGGTTGATTTGCTTGACGACCAGGAAGATGGCAAACGCCACAATCACAAAATCCACCACCGAGTTGACGAAGGCGCCGTACTTGATCGCCGTCTTGTCGTTGAGGTGGATCATAAGATTGGCAAAATCCATCTGGCCCAGCAACAGGCCGAGCGGCGGCATGATGATGTCGTTGACCAACGACGTGATGATCTTGCCAAACGCCGCACCGATCACAATCCCGACGGCCATGTCCATGGCATTGCCTTTGACGGCGAACTCTTTGAACTCCTTGAGCATTCCCATGTTTGGAACCTCCATTGGTTGGAAGAAAGGGTGTGCCCGCTTCCCAATCCGGAGACCCGCTGTTTTCCGATCCGGAGTTACCGCTTCTGGCCCGCGGCTTTCACCTCCACCCGGCCGTCACCGATGCGGCCGTCGCTGTGCGCGTCGGCCAACACGTCGAACGCGGCGTCCGCCTCGGGCAAGTCGAAGCTGATCTGCACGCGGCCGTCGGGGCCGGCGATCGCCAACGGATTCCAGTAGAGCACGTTCACCTTCGCGCCCTTCTGGCCCGGCGACCCGGCTGCCGACCCGGCCACGCGCCGGTACGTGAATCGCCGGGTGGCGAAGGTCTTCAGGGTCTTGGGAACAGCCGCCTTGGCCGGCGCCGACCGATCGCCGGCGTCGGCGGGCGGCTTCACGGCAAAGGGCGCCAGCGGAGCGACCCTCCGGTCGATCTTGTGCCGGCCGGGCTCCATGAGGTTCAAGCCGATCAGCACGCAGCACGCGGCGGCGGCCACGGTGGGGAGCCATAGACGCAGCCCCGACACGACTTTCAGGATCGCCAGCATCGTGACCAGCAGCAATAGTCCCAAGCCGCCGAAGAAACAGAGGACCACCGGGGCGTCGAGCGCGCGGGTCCGCGTCTGCTGGTAATCGGTGAGGGTCTTTTCGTATTCCGCGCGCAGCTTGGTCAAGTTGTCGAACATCAGCGGCGGCGTGTCGGCGCCGCGGCGCGCCGCCCGCCTTGCGTCCCCAGGAGCAGGTCCATCGCGGCCGCGGCGTCCGTGTCGTCGAAGGGGTGGAAATCGGCGTGATCGAGGTCCACTCGCCCTCCCAGCTTTTCGCCAAGCAGGAACCGCGTGGTCGCGCCGACCGAAGGTCCGTCGAACTGGCGGAGCAAGTCCCGGTCGAGCGCGGTCACGCTCAGGGCGGCGGGGACCGGGTCCCCTTTCTCATTGGCAACGATCAGCGTAAGGTCGGCCTTGCCGTGGGCCGCATCCCGCGCCGGGCGGTCCGCCGCGCGGACCGTCAACCGCCGCGACATCTGCCGATAGACCAGCCGCTCGGCCACAAGCTGAGGCGGACTGCTGCTGTAGTCGTGGACCGTCAGGCGGATCACCCCGCCGGTCTGCTCGTCCACGGGGATGACGACCTGGTTGGCGCCGTGATCGTGTCCCTGGAGCGTGGTGATCAGCATTTGCTCGCCGACGGGCACGCCGCGGCACCATGCCACGACCACCAGCGGAATGCCCTCCTTGGCCGCCCGAATGTTGAACTCCAGCGAGGCGTCGGCGGCGAAAATGCCGCTGCCGGCGCTGAGGACGATCTTCCGCTCGGCCGTGACCTCCGGCAACTTGCACGGCTGGCCGATGCCCTTGGGGCTCGTGATCTTCAGCCGATACGACAGCCCCTGGCTCGGCACAAGGCTGAACGAGCCCATGCCTTCCTCCGCGGTTTCCACCGCAACGACCTCATGGTCGAGGTTGTCCAGGACGATGCCCTTCAGTCGGGCCGGCTTGCCCAACGGATCGCGCAGCGGTGAAGTAGACGCGGTTTTCGAGGTCCGCAACCAACTCGCCCCCCTCGGGATAGAACGCGACCTCGAACTTGCCCGGCACTTCCTTCGCCGGTCCCTGCCGCGGCTGCGGCCCGCGGCGGATGAAAAAGGACCGCTCCTGCCGGGCAAAGGCGCGGTCCATGCTGCGGGCGACCAACGTGTACTTTCCGTCGGGGGACTGCCCGGGGATGACCAACGCGCCGTTGCCCACCCCACGGTCGGTCATGCCCTCCAGCGCCGATCCGGCAACCACCGCGCCGGACGGATCGAGGACCTCGAAGTGGATCGGCAGCGCACGGTCGGCGGCAAGGCCGAATCGCGAAAGCGTCAGCGAGCGGTAATAGACCGTTTCGCCCGGCTGGTAGCATGGTTGGTCGAGGGTCAGTTGCGTGTCGTATTGGGTGGGTTGGACCGCCAGCACGGTCTTCACTTCCTCGCGCTGGCCGGCATGGATGGCCGCCACGTCCAACTCCGTGAGCGACGGCAGGGCCATGTCGGCCGGGATCGTGATGCGCCAGCGGCCGCTTTCATAGGACGTTTCCTTGGTTTCATTGCGATCGATCAACCGCTTGCCGTCGGGCGAGCGCAGCGACCACTCGATCGACGACGCCAGCGGATCGCCCGTGACGGTGGTCGTGATGATGTTGTACTCCGCCGGCGTGCCCGACTCCAGCGCGGCCGGGCCGGTGACGATCAGGCGGAGATAGGCGGCGGCCATGGTCTCGTTCTGCTTCCGATCGTAGAGCCATCCGCCCACGGAAGTCCCCAGCAGTGCGACGGCCGTCAGGCCGACGATCCAACTGGCCGCCCTTGCCCACGGGGCCGCCCGGCGCGCCGTTGGATTTCTTGCCGATGGGGGGTAACGGTTCGGGGGCAGTGGTCATGCGTCGTTTCTCCGCGGGCCCGCGCCGACCATTATCCGCTTGCTAACCGTCCCTGGCAACCGGCGGCGAGAGGACGCGCCGCAAGAATTCGCCTGCCTGAGGGCCGATGCCGGGACTCTGGCTTTCGCGCGGGCCGGCCACGTTCAAAACCCCGATTTTGCCGGCCCGCAACCAATCGGCCACGTCATCCGGCGATTGCGGGACGTTCAGATCGACCACCCGATAGGGCCGTCCGTGCTGTTGGGCCAGGCGGACCGTCCATTCCGTCCCGCACCGCGGCACCCCGCGGCAGAGAATCAACGTGGCGTCCGAGTCCTGCACGTTCCGCTCGGTCCGCGCCGAGTATTCCGCCGTGCCTGTTTCCAGCAACTGGTAGCGGTCGGGAATTCGGCCGTCTTCCGCCAGGCGGCCGCGGGGACACCAACCCCCGTGGGGAATCCCCAGCGAGATCGCCACGTCCAACGCCGCGCGATCCACGCCCGTCTGACCGCCGGAGATGATTCGCATGGGAAGCCGGCACGCGGGCATGGTGTGGCAGCGGGGCTCGGCCCGCAAGGTTTTCTCACCGATCGTACACCGAGGTAGCCCGACGGGTGGTTTTATCCATCGGCCCGGCCACGTCCTTCGGCGGCAAGAGCAACTGCATTCCCGGCGTCAGGTAATCGAAATCCTTGCCCAACGTGTCCCGGTTGAGCTCGTAGATTTCCGCCCATCGCGTCGCCTTGCCGAGTTCGTTCCGCGCGATGTCGAACAGGGTGTCGCCCTCCTGGACCTCGTAGGTCCGCCCGCCGACGTACGCGCCGTGCGTGCTTGCCAGCGAAGCGCGGTTGCGGACCGTCTCGCGGCGGCTGGGCTTGGGGCACAGGTCCGGATAGTTTTGCTCCAGTTGCGCGATCGTGGGCGTCGAGATCGTGTCGCCGACCCGCAACTTGTCGCGCTCGGCAACCTTGCCGCGGTTGTGCTCGGCAAGGGCCTTGAAATAGGCGCCGGTCCCGTAAACCTTCTGGGAAATCACCCAATAGTTGTCATTCGGCTGGATCTCGTAGCTTCCGCCCGCGTGGCCGGCGCTTTCAGAATCGTACCTGGGAGCGGCCCTGCCGCTGCCCGAACGCGTCGGGCCCGACCGGTCGCTCATGCCATAATCGTTCTCATCGGCCGCCCTCGAAGAACCGCGGGAATATCTGCTGCTGGAAGCGGCGGCGGCGAGGCCGCCGAATAGGGGTCGCGCGACGTGTCCGCATAAATCGGCGACGAGGCCGCCGAGTACGAGTCAGGCGGCGTCTGGGAATAGGTCGGCGACGGCTCCACGCGACGCGTCGTGCCCGTGCCCTGGCCGGCCGAGGCGTAGCCGGAAGACGCAGCAGGCGCGGTGCGATCCGAGTGGGCCCGGAAAGGATCGGCATTCTCCTTGGCGGGCGCCAATGCCGGGGCATCCGCCCGGCCTTCCGGCGTCGTCGATGACGTTGACGACGGCGGCGGCGATGACGAGGTTTGTCGCAAATCGCTCGACATGGCATAACTGGCGTCGGCCGCCGGCGAAGACGGCGACCCCGACGAGGACGACGACGGCGGGCTGGGAATGCCCTGGGCCGGCAGGTCGGACGCCGCGGCCGCGTCGCCGCTGGAATTCTTCTTCGGAGGGTCGGTCGCCGTGATCCATTGCGAGGTCACGTCCTCCGGCGGGTGGTGGGCCACGTCGCCGGGTAACTTCGCGGGAGACAGCACCGTCGGCTTGCCGGCCGTCAGGGTTACGCTCGTCGGCTTGGAGTCGTTGTCCGACGCCGCCGACTTGCCCGGCGTGGCAGACTGCTCCCTTTCGTCGGCCGCCGCCAGCGTGTCGTCCGCGGGCCGGGTGAGCTTCTTAACGAGAACGACGCCGAAGACAATCAGCAGGATCGCGAGGACCGCTATTCCGATCTTGGTTTCCTTGCCCATCCAAAGGCCTCCTTGCCATAGGACTGACAGCCGTGAAAACGGCAATTGAACAGCGACTTACGCGTCGTAATAGGACAAGTTGACCAACCGTGTTCAGGAGGGCAGCATTCTTGCCTGTCTTTTCCAGCCAGACAGGAATGTCTGGCCTCCTGATTCGGATAGTTTAATTCATTACGACGCGTTAGGGCGTACATCGTACCGATCCCAGGCAGAGTGATTCAATAGCATCTTTCGTGCCGTCGCAACGGGAAGGCGGGCAGGGGGGGAATCACCCTCCAAATAAGGCATGTCGTGCTGGGCGACGCCCACCCAACAGACTTCCCTATCCTGCCAGCACTCCCTAGGAACCCAACGGCCCGATACGCTCGGCCACGCGGAGCTTCGCACTTCGTGCGCCGGGATTTCGATCCACCTCGGAGGCGTCGGCACAAACTGGTTTCCTGGTAAGCACTTGCAGCCGCGGATCGTGGCGAAACGCCTCTTTCACCCGGCGATCCTCCAGGGAATGAAAACTAATGACCGCCAGCCGAGCCCCGGGGCGGAGGCAATCGGGCAACCGCCGCAAGGCGATCTCCAGCGACTTCAACTCGTCGTTGACCGCGATTCGCAACGCCTGGAAGGTTCGGGTGGCCGGATCGATCCGCTCGACCCGCGACCGCGGCACGCAGCCGCGGACCAATTCGGCCAGTTCCTCCGCGGTTTCGATGGGTTTTTCCCGCCGGCGTTCCACAATCGCCCGGGCGACCCGCCGGCTGTACCGCTCCTCGCCATAATGGTAAATCAGGTCGGCCAGGTGTTCCGCGCTCAGGCGGTTGATCAACCGCTTGGCAGGCTCGCCGCGCATCGGGTCGAACCGCAGATCGAGCGGTCCGGGCGAGGAGAAACTGAATCCACGCCCCAGATCGGCCAACTGATCGCCGGAGAGCCCCAGGTCCAGCACGATGCCATCGACCCGCTCGATCCCCAGTTCCGCGAGCACCTCGGGCAGGTCGCAAAAATTGGCCTGGACCGGCTTGACCGGGATTTGGGCCAGTTCTCGCGTGGCCCTGGCCACCGCATCCGGATCGCGATCCAGGGCGACGACCAGGCCGCCTTTTCCTACCCGCTGAGCCAACGCTCGGCTGTGGCCGCCGCCACCCAACGTGCCGTCGACGACGATGCTTCCCTCGCGTGGAGAAAGCCAATGGACCACTTGGTCCAGCAAGACAGGCACGTGGACCGACGAAGCCTCGGCCATAAAAGTCAATCCGGGGAATCTGGAGAATCAGGAGAAATGAAACCAAGATCGCTGGGAAATTCTACCCGGATTTGCCAGCCCTGTTCCAGACCGGAATGTTGGAAGGGCGGAAAGAAATTCTTGCGAAACCGCAGGCGACATACTATCCCCAGTCCCAAAAAAGCATCCGCCTCGGACGCCTCCGTTACGCCTTTCGAGGCGGATGCTTGCGGTTTGCTCCTCGGCATAGCGCAACGAGGACTCCCGCGTTTCGCGGCCGGGCAGGCTCCCTCCTCCCGTACCCGTAAGAACTTGCCGCCGGCTGAAAGCGGCAAAAGGATGACGCCGGACGGTGGCCATTGCCCGGCGTCACCCGTTCTCACGCACGGCGAACAAACGGACCAGTTTGCTCCAGGTCGTTGTTAGGTTACTGTTCTCTCGGGCCGAAGGTGGTTTCGGCGATTTCGTCATAATGGGGCTGTTTATCCGCGACGTAGGCCCGCCATCGCGGAGCAGCCCAAATTTCCAAGTGGTCGTAAACCCCCAATAACACCACTTCCTTTTCCAACTTGGCCAATTGGGCAAGCTCCGGGGGAATCCGGATGCGGCCTTGACCGTCCAATTCCACCCGCTGCGCTTGGGCATAAAACAATCGCGTAAAGGCGCGGACGTCCTGCCGCGTGGGCGACACCTGGGCCAGCCGCTCGGCCCAGCGCCCGAAAGCCGCCTCCGAATAAATGGCCAAGGAGGCGTCCGTCTCGGGCGCAATCAACAGGCCTCCCCCCTTCGGACCCGCCATGGCATCGCGGAGCCGCTTGGGAATGGCCAGCCGCAGCTTCTCGTCCAGCGAACGCGTGAAATTTCCCGTCAGGAGCATGGGGCTTTTCTCGTCGACGCACCCTGGGACGAACACATGTGGCCCATAATCCCCACGATTCCCCACTGAGTCCCACAAAACCCCAAAGATATCCCCTTTGTCCGCTGGGTCAAGGCGATTTTCTCCCACTCATTTTCGGCTCCGTCGCCGCATGTCGTCCTAGCTGCCGGCCAGGACGCAACTTCCATCGACGGCCCGCGCCGTAAGTGCCGGGAAAAAATTTTTCGACCGCGTCAAGGGCCTGCCAGAACCGACTCCCAGAGCTTCTCATAAGCGGCGACCATGCCGGAGAGCGAGAAGTTTTCTTCCACGCGGCGGCGGTTCCTGGCGCCAATTTCGGCGGCGATTTCCGCGTGATTCAGAAGGCAAGTCAGCTTGTCGGCCAAGACGGCGGTGTCGCCCAGTGGCACGATTTGCTCGCCGTCCGCCGGTCCGAGCAGTTCCCGCACCCCCTCAACGTCCGTGGCCACTACGGGCAGCCGGGCGGCCATTGCCTCCAGCACGGCATTGGGCATCCCCTCCCAGGCCGATGGCAGGACCAACAGCCGGCTGTGGGCCAGAATCTCCGCGATATCCGGCCGCCAACCGGCAAAATGCACGCGGCCGGCGATCCCCAACTTGCGGCATTGGTCCTCGAGTTGCCTCCGCTCGGGACCCTCTCCCACCAAGAGCAGGTCGCACTGCGGCGACCGTGGCAGCCAAACGGTCGCCGACGCCAGCAGCCAGAAGAGGCCTTTTTGTCGATCCAACCGCCCGACGAAGGTCACGGCGTCGCGGCCTGGCGGCAGAATCCGGGGCGTGTCGCGGTCCTTGTTCCGGTCCCTGCCGCCGCAGCCCCAGCCGGAAACCTCGCCAGGTCCACGCCGTTGGGGATCACAACGAGTTTTTTGGGGGGTAATCGGGCCTCCCGGGCCGCAAACTGGGCCACGGCCTCGCTCACGCAGACATGCCGATCGACCAGGCCATCGGTCCATCGATCCAACCAGAGTCGCCATCGGGGCCGCCGTTGGGCCACGCGAATGCCGGAAACGACCTTCGGCACCCCCGCCCGGCGCGCGGCGATCCGGCCGACGATGTTGGCATGGAAAAGGAAGGTTTGTGCCAACTCGGGATTTTGCGCCCGAAGCAGTTGCTTCAGGCGGCGCACGACAACGGGGAACTGCCAATTCCTGCCGCCGCCCAGACAATGGACCTGGATGTCCGCAGCCTTCAGGGCCTTCAAGCACGCATCCCGCTCCGGCGAGGGTTCCGCGGCCAGGCAATAGACCACCGGACGAAAACGGCCTGGGTCCAATCGGGTGGCCAGTTCCACCAGGCACCGTTCGGCCCCCCCAACGTCAAGGTCGGTGATGATCAGGGCGATGTTTCGTGCGTGCATGTGCTTCAGTCTTCCCGGGGGACGTCCCCCTCTGCCCCCGGCAAGGCCCCGGGCTTATACTCACGCTTGGTCGAGGCTGCTTGCCCCGACGAGGTTCAAGGGTTTATTGTCTGCCCCATGAGCGAGTTGGATCACTACGATTACGAGCTGCCGCGGACGCTGATTGCCCAGTCGCCGCTGGTTTCGCGGGCCGATGCGCGGCTGCTGGTGGCCGACCGGCGCGATCAGTCTCTTTCTCACCATCATATCCGCGATCTGCCCGAATTACTCCAGGCCGGGGATTGCCTGGTTTTGAACGAGACGCGGGTGGTGCCCGCCCGGCTATTGGGGCGGCGCGTCCGCACCGGGGGCCGTTGGGAAGGGCTTTTCTTGCAATCCGACCCGCAAGGCCGATGGCGGATCCTCTGCAAGGCCCGGGGCAAATTGCTCGCGGGCGAAATGATCGTGCTGCTGGACAACGCCGGCCGGAACGACGTGCAGTTGCAGCTTGCGGCCAAGCAGTCCGACGGCAGTTGGATTGCTCAGCCCGACACGACCGACGGAGCGTTTGACCTGCTGGAGCGGATCGGCCGGGTCCCGCTGCCGCCTTATATCCGCAAGGGCGAGATGGTCGAGTCCGACCGCCAACAGTACCAGACGGTCTATGCCCGCTGTCCGGGAGCGGTGGCGGCCCCGACCGCCGGATTGCATTTTACCGAGCCGCTGCTGGCGCGCCTGGAAAAACAGGGGGTGACGCTCTGCCGGCTGACGCTCCACGTGGGACCGGGCACGTTTCGGCCCATCGCCGCCGCGTCGCTGGCCGAACACAAACTGGACGCCGAATGGGGAACCCTCGGGCCCGAGGCCGTCGGGCAGATCCTCGCCTGCCGGCAGCGCGGCGGACGGGTGGTGGCCGTCGGGACCACGTCCGTCCGGCTCTTGGAAACCGCCGCCGCGGACGGCGTCCTGAAGCCGTTTACGGGCGAGACGGAGTTGTTCATCCGCCCGCCGTATCGGTTTCACGCCGTCGATGCCCTGCTGACGAATTTCCACTTGCCGCGCACCACGCTCCTGGTGTTGGTGCGGACCTTCGGCGGCGACGAGCTGGTCCGCCGCGCCTACGACGAGGCGATCCGCCAGCAGTACCGATTTTACAGCTACGGAGATGCAATGTTGATCCTCTAGACGCCTTGCAAAATGTTTGCCGAAAGCCCCTTGATCGCTTGCGGTTCGCAAGCGACGTTGCCGCGAACGATCTGTAAGTCATGGAAGGGTAATATGAAAGGACAGGTTCGTGAGCGAGATTCAGAGTGAGCGGGTGCTGGTCGTTCCCACCGGGTTGTTTCGCCAGATCGGCTACTTCCAGGGCTTCTGCCGCGAGGTCGATCGCTACCTGGCCGTGCTGTTCAGTCCCGAGCACGTCGGCTATCGACCCCGAGCCGAGGTCGAGCAGGACCCGAGCTTCAAGCAATTGATTCCGTACGTGATCTTTCGCCACCGCGACGATCGCGGCCGCGAGACGGTCTTTCAGTACACCCGGGGCGCCGGAATGGGCGAAGGCCGTTTGCACCGCAAACACAGCGTGGGCATCGGCGGCCATATCTCGACCATCGACGCGCCCGGCGACGGCGGCCATCCCTACGAAGAAGGCATGCGCCGCGAAATCGACGAAGAAGTGGCCATCGAAACCCCGTATACCGCCCGGTGCGTCGGCCTGATCAACGACGACCAGACCGAAGTGGGACGCGTCCACTTAGGCGTCGTTCACGTCTTCGACGTGACCCGGCCGGCGGTCCGCCCGCGAGAGAAGGAGATCATCGAGTGCGGATTCCGTCCGGTCGCCGACATCCTGGCCGACATGGCCGGCTTCGAGACCTGGTCGCAAATTTGCATGAAGGCGCTGTTCGGCGAAAAGCCTGATCCGCGGAAAGAATAATCCTGGGGAAGAATAATCCGGGGACTGTCCCTCTTGCGCCGCTCTCTCCCACAAGGGGCGTGGGGAGTGAGACGGCACATGGTTGCCCGGCGGCTGCTTCCCTGGTATCATGGGGTAGGGTGGGCCGAGCGAAGCGAGACCCACCATCGGCCGTTTTCCGACACCCTTATGTTGGCACCTGGAACCCATTATTCTCATGGCAATCACACTCACCGAGGCGGCCGCCACGGAAATCAAACGCTATATGCAGGAGCAGAGCGTCGAACCGGGCACCGTGCTCCGCATGGGCGTGGCCGGCGGCGGCTGCGCCGGACTGCAATACTCCCTGGGATTCGATACGGCCTTCGATCCGGAAATCGACGCCCGATATGAACATCACGGCGTCGCCGTGGTCACGCGGAAGAAGGTCGCTCTCCACTTGGACGGCACCACGATCGACTTTCTCGACGGGCCGATGGGCCGCGGTTTCGCCATCGACAATCCCAGCGTCCCCCGCGGCGGCGGCTGCCCCGGCTGCGGACACCACTGATAAGGCGGAAGGGGGAAGGCGGAGGGCGGAAGGAGGACCGCAGCACTTACCCCTGGGAAAAATGGGCTGACTTTGCGGATTATTCCTAAAATTCCGCCCGCCCCCTGCCGATTCTCCCCGAGGTGACTTGCCCCAGGTGGGCATCATCTTAAATCTGGGGAAGATGCGGTGAATGGGATGTCTGTAAAGCTGGCTCGACTCATGGCGGCCGGAGGACTGCTCCTCTTGGTTCTGTCGGGCTGCTGCTGCCACAACGGCGGCCTCGGATCGCGGCTGTTTGCCCGCTGGTCGGACGGATCGGATCCTTCCAACGCCCCAGGCGGCCAAGGGGTTTGCCCTGCCTGTGGACGGCAGATCGCAGCTTCCCAATGCTGCAACGGCGGCGAGGGCTACTACAACCATTCGCGGTTCCATCCGGTTCCAACGCAACCGGTCTTCTCTCCGCGGACCGATTCGCTGGCCGCGGCCGAAAACCAGCCGGAAACGCCCAGCGGCAGCACGCCGGAGGGCGTTCCTGCGCCGCCGAAGCGTTCTTCGCCGCCGACTGGCCCCGAGTTGATTCCGGTGCCGCCGGCCCTTCCGCCCACGACCAAGGGGAGCGATGCCCCCGCGGTGCAACTCAGTCTGGCCTCCCCCGACGCCTCCAGTTGGCTCTTCTTGCCCAGTCTTCCGCCCTCCGCGGCGCGGCTCAACGAGCCCTCTGTCGAGATCAAGTCGGACTCCTCTGCGAATGCCAAGACAACTCTGCGGTAGCCTGGTAATCTAGGCTGTCTGTTACGCTCGTGCCGCTGGTAATCAAGGTACTACTTGTACCGGTCCGATTTACCAACAGTCCCTCGCCAACCACCAGCGATAGGCTTCCCATGTTTTATCACCCGGCGCAATTTCCGAGGCCTCGCTACGGAAGGACTCTGCTGGCGGCCGTGCCGTTGGTCCTCGGCCTGACGTTCTGCCCGACCTTGGCCGCGGCGTCCGAGTTGCGACAATCGCCGATTGTCAAGGCGGTCGCAGCGCGTTCGGCCGTCGGTGGTGAACATTCGCGGCGAAAAGACGGTCGGTCCCGGCGGCGCCACGGCGACCGGCGGCGAGCCCGCCCATCGCGTCAACGGCATGGGCACGGGCGTGGTCATCGATCCCCGCGGTTACATCCTTACCAACTACCACGTGGTCGAAGGCGTCCGCGAGATCCAGGTCACGCTGTCCGACGAAAGCCGCTTCGTGGCCACGCTGGTCGCCCGCGACCTGGAGACCGACCTGGCCGTCATCAAGATCGCGCCGCCCGACAAGCTGCCGGTGATCGCCGCCGGCACCTCGTCCGACCTCATGGCGGGCGAATCGGTGATCGCCGTGGGCAACGCCTACGGGTACGAGAATACGGTCACCCGCGGCATCATCAGCGCGTTGCACCGGGCGGTTCAGGTCAGCGACGCCCAATACTACGACGACCTGATCCAGACCGACGCCAGCATCAACCCGGGCAACTCCGGCGGCCCGCTGTTGAACATCGACGGCGAGATGATCGGCATCAACGTGGCGGTCCGCGCCGGGGCCCAAGGCATCGGCTTCGCCATTCCCGTCGATAAGGTGATGAACGTGGCCGCGACGCTGCTGGGCTCGGCCGTGGCGAGCAAGACCTGGCACGGCGTCGTGCCGGCGGCCGACGCCTCGCCCTCGCCCTCGCAGCCGGGCGTCAACGTCGCCGCGGTCGAAAAGAAAAGTCCGGCCGCCGACGCCGGGCTGCAAACCGGCGACGTCGTCATCACCGTCGAAGGCACCGACGTAAAGAGGGCGATGGACTTCCATCGCGCCTTGCTCGACCGCAAGGCCGGCGACAAGCGTCGCCATGACGGTCGTCCGCAAGGGGACCCGACTGACGCTGAACCTCAAGTTGGCCGAGGTCCCCGAGCCGGCCAAGCCGGCCGCGGGCCTTGCCTGGGACCTGTTGGGGCTGGAGCTGAAGGCCATTCCCGCGGCCGACTTCCGGCAGAAGTATCAAAGCCGGTATCGCGGCGGCCTGATGGTGACCGACGTTCGCCTCGGCAGTCCCGCGGCGGCCCAGGGCATCCGGTCCGGCGACGTCCTGGTGGGCATGCACATTTGGGAAACCGTCTCGCTGGACAACGTCTCCTACATTCTGAAGCGGCCCGACTTCGCCACGCTCAACCCGGTGAAATTCTTCATCCTCCGCGGCAGCGACACCCTCTACGGCTACATGGCGGTCAGCGCGAAGACCACGCGGCAGGAGTAATCCGCCGCCGGACCGCGAGCCGGTGGCATGGAGAACGTGAGCCGGTGGCGTGAGCCGGTGGCGTGAGCCACCGGATGACGCGGGTGGCCCCGATAGCTCTGCTATCGGGGTGCCGCAGGCACAAGACGCTTGTGTTGCGACGTCGGCGCCTACCGCCTCAGCCCCGACGCGGCTGATTTCCACCTTCAATCGCGGTGCTCACACGTATGGGGACTTGTACTCGCGGGTTCTGGAGCCGATACTACGGCGGATGCACACAGAAGCTGAACTGATTGCCTGGCTTCGTCAGCGATTGCCGCCCCATCCGCTGCTGCGGCTGGGACCCGGCGACGACGCGGCGGTCCTGCGCATGGCGGGCGTCGAGGAGTGCGTCGTCACCGTGGACATGCTCACCGACCATGTCGATTTCGAGCTTTCGCGCGACGATCCGCGGCGCGTTGGACGCAAGGCCCTGGCGGTCAACCTGAGCGACCTGGCGGCGATGGCCGCCCGGCCGCTGGCCGCGGTGATCGCCGTGGTCCTGCCGCGGCAGGGCGGCATGGAGTTGGCCATGCAATTGGTCGAGGGCCTGCTGCCGCTGGCCCAGCGCTACGACGTGGCCATCGCCGGCGGCGACGTCAACACCTGGGACGGACCGCTGGCCCTGAGCATGACGCTCTTGGGCCAAGTGACCGGCCGGGGGCCGCTCTGCCGCGCCGGGGCCCGGCCGGGCGACCGCATCGTCGTCACCGGAGAGTTCGGCGGCAGCATCCTCGGACATCACTTCGATTTCGAGCCCCGCGTCATCGAGGCCCTGTTGCTCGCGGATCGCTACGAGCTGCACGCCGGCATCGACGCCAGCGACGGCCTGGCCGTCGATTTGTCGCACGTGGCGGCCGAGAGCGGTTGCGGGGCGGTCGTTTGGCCCGACGCCGTGCCCGTCAGCGAGTCTGCCCGGCGACTGGCCGCCGAAGGGACCGACGGCTTGACGCCGCTGGATCACGCCTTGGGCGACGGCGAGGATTTCGAGTTGATCCTGGCCGTGCCGCCCGACGAAGCCCGGCGCATGATCGCCGAGCAGCCGCTGGACGTGCCGCTGAGTTGCGTTGGGGAATTCATCGCCGAGCCGGGGCTTTGGCAACGGGCGGGCGACGGCCAGCTCACGGCGCTTGCGATCCGCGGCTGGCAGCACAAGTTCGAAGGGATTGGAGATTAGAACTTAGAGCTTAGAACTTAGAGCTTAGAACTTAGAGCTTAGAGCTTAGAACTTAGAGCTTAGAAATGGAAACTAAGGACTAAGCACTAAGGACTAAGCACTAAGGACTAAGCACTAAGGACTAATCGACCACGCCCGTAGGGCGTGGGTTTGGCTTGCCCCGCAAAGCGGGGCGGGCACTACACGTGGGGAAAGCCCTGCCAGGGCTTCACTGGTTTTTATGGTTACTGAAACAACTGACCTTGTTGGCGATCCCTATCTTCCTGCTGCCGGATATACTGCCGCACCGTGGCCTCGTCACTCCCCACGGTGCTTACCCAGTATCCCGTCGCCCAAAAATGCAGCCCCGCCATCCGACGCTCATGCAGCAATTCCCGATGTATCCGCACCGCACTCTTGCCCTTCAGAAACCCTATTGCAAACGCCACGCTCTACTTCGGCGGGATGCTCAGGCAGAGGTGAACATGGTCGCTCACCGCATGCCCTTCCAGCAGCCCGATCCCTTTCTGCCTACACAAATCCCGCAGGATACCACCTATCGAAGCCCGAAGCTTCCCATACATCACTTTCCGCCGGTATTTCGGAATGAAGATCACATGATACTTGCACTCCCATCGCACATGTGCCAGACTGTCAAAATCCTTCATACGCTCTTTCTCCTGCCCAACAGGGCTTTCCCCGGAGTTAGAGCGTATGCTATTTCGGGGCACGCCGGAACGGCTTAGCCCCCAGGGTCGCACGGCCATAGGCCGTGGGTTTATGACGTACTAAGCAATGACCCTTTCACGATCATGGACCTTTTCATTTACCAAGCCGACGATGAAGCCGCGACCGCCGCGCTGGGGGCCGCGTTGGCCGAGACCCTGCCCGCGGGCTCGACGGTCGCCCTGTGCGGCACGCTGGGGGCCGGCAAGACGCGGCTGATCCAGGCGATCGCCGAGGCGGCCGGCGTCGATCGCCGCGGGGTGGTAAGCCCCACGTTCGTGCTCATTCAAGAGTATGCGGGCCGCCGGCCCATCTATCACATGGACGCCTACCGCCTGCGGAGCGAGGACGAATTTCGCCAGCTTGGTCCCGAGGAGTATTTCGACGGCCAGGGGCTGGTGTTGATCGAATGGGCCGACCGCGTCCGCGGCTGCCTGCCCGCGGAGCGGCTGGAGATCGACATCACGGTGACCGGCCCGGAGTCGCGGCGGTTTGCGATCAGGGCCGTCGGCGCGTGTTACGCCGCGGTGATAGACGCCTTGGCGGCCCGGCTCGGCTGAAATCGACGTCGCGACGCTGCCCAATTCCCGCGCGGCCCCGCGGCCCGTTGGCGCGGAAGTGGAAAGGGAGCGAGAAGAGTATCTTTTCGTGTTGCCGCCAGGCAACGCGCTGTTGCCCGGTGAACGTTGTCGTGTTGCCGTTTTGCCACGGGGTCAGCGAGGCCGGCAAGCCGCAACGAGTGGTTTGCGAACGACTTGCGCCGGATCCTGGGCGGCCGGCGCGCAACGTGCTCTCTGTAACGTCGGACGGGACACCATTCCAAAGTGCCCTAAGCACGGCAGCCTCCGAGGGAAGGAGGGCAATGGTGACGACGCGAGGAGTCAAAATGATCGACGCGGCGGAGACGCTGCAACTCGATTGGCTGGTAGTGCCGGCCTCGGACTGCCCCGATGCAAGGGCCGAGCAACACGTGGTGGGGAAGTATTTCCGGAAACCCCACGAACCTTGGGGTCCCAGCCAGGCTTTCGTCCTGCCCGTGAGCGTCCGTCGCAGCCGCGGCCGCGTTCTCTTCCTGCAGAAATCGGGGCTGGCCGGCCCGGGCCGCTAGGACGCGGTCCCGGGAGTTCATGCCGTCTTCTCAAGTTCCAAGCATGATCGCGGCACGCGACACGTCCCGCCCGGGTTTTCCCCCACTGTGGCGTCCAAAAGCACCCGCTTTCCAGGTAATCTAGGAAAGATGCGCAACCCTTACTGGGCCAAGAAGGTTTTCTTGCCGTGATATCCGCTACAACCGATACAAAGCGTACGGCTGAAAAATCAGGTTTAACCGTCAAGAACAAATCTAGGGGAGCAGGAGTCATGAGAAACGCTGTGCCAAAAGTTGTAGGGTTGCTCGGCCTGGCGGCCGCGCTTTGGGTCAATTCGGCGATGGGGCAGATGATCCGTTTTCGCTCGAATGACGCGTCGGACAACTCCACCTCGGTGGCGGTCATCGCCGACAACGGCAGCACGCCTTTCGTGCCCGAGAAATCCAACGGCGCCGTCCCGCCGCAAGCGATGGCCGCCGAGAACGACGACATGCCCTGCGGCTGCGGGTGTCTTGGCTGCGGCTGCGGCAAGGCCGATTGCGACGAATGCCCGGGCATTGGCATCGAGGTGCTTACGGGCGTGCAATGCTGGCGCAGCATTGCCGACGGCGACTACCAGAACAACGCCGGCCCGGTCGTGGCCGCCAACCTCGGCGTTCCGATCCCGGGATTGCGCGAATACGGCATCGGCGCGCAAGTCGGTGTCAGCTATGCCGCGGCCGACCTCGACGGTCGGGTAGGCGCCAACGGCACCGATGCGCAGCAGCAAACGTTCTTCACGGCCGGCCTGTTCCGCCGCGCCTTCGACGGCGACCATTGGACCTCGCGTCTGAACCTGGGCATCGCCTATGACTGGATGGTCAACGACTCTTACGGCGAGCTGGCCCAAAGCCCGTTCCTCGGCCAGTGGCGCGGCCAGGTCGGCTACTGCCTCAGTGCCCAGAACGAAATCGGCGTCTGGGGCGCGCTCCGCGATCGCAGCAGCGAGAAGTTTCAATTTGGCGTTCCGATACCTTACAGCCCCTTGAGCCAGATCAACCTCTTCTGGCACCATACCTTCTGCTCGGGCGCCAACTGTTGGTTGTCGGTCGGCATGCCCGAAGGCGTCCACGACGCCCTCCATTTCAACGCCAACAGCCAAACGTACAGTATTATCAATGACGGCAGCCTCGGGGAGTACACGTTGGGCGCCACGTTCATTGTGCCGATTTCCGAGCGTTGGGCCCTGTATGCAAACGGTTCCTACATGCGGCCCAGCGCCACGGCGGGCGCCGCAGCCTCGGTCGAGGACGCTTACTCGGTCGGCTTCGGCCTGACGTTCTATCCCGGCTGCAATGCCCGCACCCGTACCGTCGCCGGCAACTGCTGGATGCCCTATCTGCCGGTGGCCAACAACGGCACGTTCCTCGTGGACAGCATTCCGCGCAACATCGCCGACTAGTCCTTGGGCGACGGCTGCCTAGGACAACAAGAACTTGCTGACATTCGAAGCCCACGGATCGCGCGACCCGTGGGCTTTTTTTGTTTCTCAAGGACGCGGGCCGAACCCATGGCCCTTGTCCCCGCGCGGCGTCCCGCCGCGTCACTTGCGCCGGCGGTCATCCTTGTTTCAGCGTCGCCATCACACGATCGGTAGTGGCCTGAATCAGGGCCTCTTGATCCACCGCGGGGGATGCCGTCGCATGCCGGCGGCCAAAAAATCGCTCGAATTCGCCTCGGTGCGAAGGGCTTTGCTGCGCGCGAGTGCCGGCATAGTATCTTGTCCAGCAACGAGTTATCGGCGCCACCCCACCACGGCTTTTTTCTTATTGCCCTTGAATGGTGGGCGCCCGCCAGACGCTTGACAGTCCCCAACAGTCGCGGTACATTCAATCGCTGGCTGTCGGCCGTGCGGCACGAGACGTAGCGGCAAACGGCAGAACACGTCCGAGCCGAATCTGTGCCGACCAGCGAGGCCATCCCTACAGATCGTGTTTTCAGGACTACTCTCGAGGAGAAATGACGTGGGCATCGAAGGACACATCGAATACCAAAGGCGTGAGTTCTGCAAGGATCTTCCGTGCCCTGTCCAGGTTCTGCTGGATGCCGCGCCGGCAGATTCAAAACAGTACGAGCATATCCGCGGCATCTGTCAAAACAGTTGCATTCACACGACCTATGAGTTTCATCATTGGTTGATGAAGAAGGGATACCTGATCGTTCGCTCGGTGCGGCCATCAAGTTGATGGCGGGGGTTGCAACGATTATCAACATCCATCAAAAAGGAGAATTCCTCTTGAAGAACGGCATGGATTGGGGGATAGCGAATCGTTTGTCGAGGACCATCAAACCGGATGGCCATTGCTTTTATCTGGCCATGGACCACGGCTACTTTCAGGGGCCGACGCGGTGTCTGGAGAATCCCGGCAAGGCGGCAGAACCGCTGCTGCCCTATGTGGACGCGCTCTTTGTGACCCGCGGCGTGTTGCGGAGCTCGATCGACCCGAACATGAGTCCCGCCCTTATTCTTCGCGTTTCCGGCGGCAATAGCATGGTCGGCAAAGACCTGGCGAACGAAGAAGTGACCACGACGATCGACGAGATTGTCCGGCTGAATGCGGCCGCCGTAGGAATCTCGGTCTACGTCGGCAGCGACTACGAGCATCAGACCTTGATGTCTCTGGCCAAGCTGGTCAACGACTGCACGGCGTACGGCATTCCGGTGATGGCGGTCACCGCGGTCGGCCGGGAAACGGCCAAGTGGGAACCGCGTTACCTGTCGCTGGCCTGCCGCATCTGCGCCGAATTCGGCGCCAGCGTGGTGAAGACCTACTACTGCCAGGATTTCGAAAAAGTCACCCGGGGGTGTCCGGTTCCGGTGGTGATTGCGGGCGGCCCCAAGACCGAATCCGAACTCGGCGTTCTCCAGTTTGTGTACGACGGCATGCAGGCCGGGGCGATCGGCGTGAACCTGGGACGCAACATTTGGCAGAATGACTGTTCCGTGGGGATGGCCCGCGCGCTGCAAGCCTTGATCCATGAAAAGGCCACGCCTCAACAGGCCTACGACCTGTTCCTGGGCATCAAGAACAGTGCCAAGTAAACGGCGCCAAACGCTGAAGGGTGCGCAGGCGCCATGAAACTGCTCGACAAATATGCGGACCAGGTTGGGGCGTTCGTCGAAGTCTGCGGCAGGCTCGCCCGGAATAGGTATGTCACCAGCCAGGGCGGCAACCTGGCCTGGCGGCTGGAGTCCAACCTCGCCCTTATCACGCCGACGCAGGTGAACAAGGGCGATCTCCGGGCGGACGACGTTGTCTTCATCAACCTCGCCGGTGAGGTCGTGGAGGGCCGGCATCGGCCCACGGGCGAGACGCCCATGTACCTCACGTTCCTCAAAAAGCGGCCGGATATCGCGTCGGTGATTCACTGCCATCCGCCCAGCGTGTGCGCCATGGCGATCGTGGACGGCAAGAACTGGTTGATGCGCCCGTTGTACCCGGAAACGACCTTTGAAGTCGGGCCGGTGCCGATCGTTCCTTACGGCGAGCCGCTCACCGAACAGTTGGCGCGAAACTTCGAACCCTTCCTGCCAAGATACAACAGTTTCCTCATGGAAAACCACGGCCTGGTGAGCATGAGCCGGGGCGATATCCAGTGGACCATGGGGCATATCGAGCTGTTGGAGGTGAGCGCGCGCTCGATTGTGATGGCGCTGCAGATGGGCAAGATCAAGGAATTGGATCGCCAGGCAGTCATCGGCCTGAGCGACGTCATGAAGAAGCGCAACCTGCCGCTTTTCGGCGCCGGGAGTGAACGAATCCCTGGAATCGCTCTATTTTGACCCCAGTTAGGAAGAATATGAAGCAGAACTGGGATGCCGCGAAGGCAAGTGAATGGGAAGGAGAGCTTGGGCAACTGGCTTACGCCACCCGTCTGCTCGGCCGGGAGGAATCCGTCGGTCTCTACGGAGGCGGCAACGCGTCCCTCAAGCTGACGATGAAGAACCTCCTGGGCGAGGAGTATGAGTGTCTTTGCATCAACCACGGTCTGCAACCGCCGCAGACGATTGACATCCACGGCTTTACGCCGCTGCGCGGGAAACCGTTGGCGAGCTTGGTCCGCTTGGACGCTTTGACCGCGGCCCAGTTGACCAACGAATTGGCCTGCAACCGGACGCTGGCCGATGCGCCGCCGCCGCCGTCGGACGCGGTCTTGCACGCCGTCCTGCCGTATCGATGCGTTTTCACGGCTCAACCCGATGCGGTGTTGGCCGTTGCCGACACCCCGGGCGGCCCCAGTCGCTTGCGCGAGATCTACGGCGAGCTGCTCTTGATCGTTCCCTATGCGCCCGCCGGTTTGGCATTGGCAAAAGCCTGTGCCGAAGTCTTGCGGAACAAGGCCACGGGCCAGGTCGCCGGAATCTTCATGATGGGTCATGGCCTGGCGACTTTTGGCGACACCGTGCGGCTTGCTTACGAGCGCATGGTGGATCTCGTCACCCGTGCGGAGCAATACCTGGAGCGTCACGATGCCTCGGCCATCGCGCCTCCAGAGGTCGCAGAAGCCGATCAGCCGCAGCGTCAAGACCTGGCCGCGCTGCGCAAGGCGGTTTCAGCGGTCGCCGGTTGTCCCCTGCTCCTCTCGGTTCAGGCCGATCCGGTGAGCCTCGGCTTTTGCCGTCGGCCCGATCTTCCCGCGCTGGTCCAACAGGGGCCGGCGGCCGCCGGACATGCGGCCCTGACCAGACACCTTCCCATGATCGGCCGAAACGTGGAAGCCTACAGCGCGGCCTATGAACAGACTTTGAGCCAGCGGACCACTTGGAAACGGTTGCCTAATCGCAATTCCGCCCCGCGGATCGTGCTCGATCCCCATTTCGGACTGTGTGCCTTGGGATGCACCGCCGGCCAAGCCCTCCTGGCCGGGAAGATCTATCGTCACACGATCGACATTATCCTGCGCGCCACCGCTTTGGAAAAATACCAATCCTTGCCGCCGGCGGATTTCCTCGAGGCCGAGTCCTGGGCCTACGCGACGGCCGTTTCGCGCAGCCCCGGCGAAGCGGCCCTCTTCGCCGGCGAAATCGCCTTGGTGACAGGCGGCGCATCGGGCATCGGCAAGGCTTGCGTCCAGTCGCTGCTGGCACGTGGCGCGGCCGTGGTTTCCCTCGACGTAAACCCCGCGGTCACGACCCTGTGGGATCGGCCGGATTACCTCGGCCTGCAGTGCGACCTCACCGACGAGACCGCGACTGTCCGCTCCTATGAAACGCTGGCCAGAAAGTTCGGCGGCCTGGATATGTTGGTGGTGAACGCCGGAATCTTCCCGGCGGGATGCCGAATCGAATCGCTGACGCTGGCAGAGTGGCAAAGGGTAATGCGCATCAACCTGGATTCCAACCTCGGGGTGATGCGAGAGGCTTATCCCTTGCTCAAGAATTCGCCTCGCGGCGGGCGGGTCCTGGTGAACGCCTCCAAGAACGTGCTTGCGCCAGCGCCGGGGCGGCAGCCTACTCCGCCTCCAAGGCCGCGGTGACCCAACTGGCCCGCGTGGCCGCCCTGGAATGGGGCAAGGACCATATCCGCGTCAACCAGATTCATCCGGACGCCATCTTCGACAGCGGGATCTGGACCGAGGAGGTGCTCAAGACGCGGGCGGCCCATTATGGATTGACCGTGCAACAATATAAGACCAGGAACGTGTTGGGCGTGGAATTGAACTGCCATTACGTGGGCGAGTTGGTGGCCGAGATGCTCGGCCCGCGCTTCGAGAAGATCACCGGCGCGCAGATTCCGGTGGACGGCGGCAGCGACCGGGTCATTCGAGCACTTCGCAAGGGGACAGTCCCATTTTCGTCGGACGAAAATTGGGACAGTCCCCCACTTATTGATTCGCCGGCCGCTTACTCTTTCTTCAGCGTCGCCATCACGCGATCGGTGATGGCCTGGATCAGGGCCTCTTGATCCGATGCCGTCGCCGTTGTGGCCGTTGTCGCCGTTGCGGTTTCGGACTCGCTCCCGTCGCGCTTGGGCGGCTGAAACGCCAGTTGTTGCACGCCCGTCTGCTGCCAGCTTGCGCGGAACACGTCGTTGGCGCAGACGTCGCAGTTCTTCATCTCGAATCGCGGATCCTTGAAGCCCCACTTCTCCTTGAGGTCCAGCAGGGCATGGGCCTCGGGCTCGGTGAAATAGTTCACCCGGCCCAATCCCCGCGCCAGCATCAACATGCGGCAATAGGCGTCGAGGATTTCGGTCCACCAGTAGGCCTTTTCCACCGTTTCGCCGAAGCTGACCGTGCCGTGGTTCGCCAGGATGATGATGTTCGTCTTGTGGACGAACGGCCCAATGGTGTCGGCGAACTCCTGGCCGCCGGGAATCCCGTATTTCGCGATCGGCACCTCGCCCAGGAAGACCTCCACTTCCGGCAGCACGCACTGCGGGATAGGCTCGCGGGCGATGCCAAAGGCCGTCGCGTGCGGCGGATGGCAATGCAACACCGCCTTCATCTCCGGCCGCTCCTTCATGACCGCCAGGTGCAACATGATCTCGCTGGTCCGTTTTCGCCGGCCGCTGAGCTGCTTCCCTTCCATGTCGACGACGCACAAATCCTCGGGCTTCATGAAGCCCTTGCAGATCAGCGCCGGCGAGCAGACCACCTCGTTCTCGCCCACGCGACAACTGATGTTGCCGTCGTTGGCGGCGGCGAAACCCCGCTTGTACAACCGATCGCCGATATCGCAGATTTCCAGCTTGATCTTTTGAATGTTCATCATGTTCTTCCACCGCAAAAATTATTTCAAGACTTCGGGCCATTTCAACGCGTCGGGCGACTCGATCACCAGGTTGTCGAGGATCGCCGCATTGTAGGCATCGACCGGCTTCTCCTGGGGATAGAACGGCATGGCGGCCTCGCGGCCTTCACTGATGGCGATGCGGCTGCCCAGTCCGGCGCCCAGCTCGTCGAACACGGCAATCTCCTCGCCCGGCTCGTCGGACCGCCCCACCAGGTTGTCCCACGTCAGCGGAACCGTCAGTTTCCAACTCGCGCCGCTGATGCTCGGATGCCAACGGTTCAGGGTCACCGAGCCGATCACTTTGCCGATACGCATGTTCTTGTCCCCAACTGCCGGACGGATGGGCATTGCCCACCCAAAACTCCGTCTCCGCTACCCAAGCCGCTTATGAAAAACTTCCGGACACGGGCGGACCCCGCCGCGGCAAAACTCGCTCAGCATCTGCTTCCACTGGAACATCGTCCCGCTGTTCGGATCGAGCACCAGGACGTTGGCCCCGACCGCGGCCGTGGCAGCCGCCGCGGCGGACGCCTCAAAACCCGGCACCGCACGGACGCCCGGCCGCCGGTTCGCCAGGCACAGGCCGGCGGCCCAGTGCGGCGTCACCAGCACGCCCAGCGTACTCGCCTTCACCACCTCGGCCGCCAGGCGGTCGGTCGCGGCGATCAGGCAATCCACGGCCTGCTGCTCCACGGCGACCCCGTCCCGGCCGAGGACATCGACCAAAGGCGCCGCATCGAATCCCTTGCCGTTGACGATCAGCACCAACCGCAATGCTCCCCCGGCGGCGCGTCGCGGCGGGACCTCCCGCGCCAGGATCACGTTCCTTCGCCGCAGCTCGTCGCGGACCGCCGGCGTGACGACCGCCTCGGGCGACACCACCAGGCGTCGCAATCCCGCCAACCGGCCGCTCACCTCGTTCATGGTGACCACCCGTGCATCGACGGTCAGTTCGCCGTCGTTGTCGCCATCGACGTTGCCATCGACGTTGCTGTCCGCAGCCGCCGCGGGCGACGGGTCAACGGGCAAAGGAACAACAGTCGGCGGCGCGGGCTTCTCGGCCGCCGCAGGCTGCCGGGCAGCCGCCAACTCGGCGAGCACCTCGCGCACCAACCGTTCGATTTCCGTCGATCCCGTGGCCATTAGTCACGAATTCCTAGCACCGCCCAGCGGGCCGGTGTGTTCTGGCTGTGAAGCAACTCTCGCGTTCCCTTGCCGTCGCTGGTGATGATCACCTTGTCCGCTCGTCCCGCATCCAGGGTATCGACCACCAGGAGCGGATCGCCGTCGATGGTGCGGCCGTCGGCCTGCAACGGCAGGGCCAGCAGCAGCGTGGCGCCCTCCATGGACGGATGCTTGACGGTCGCAATCGCTCTTCCCACGATTCGGGCCAGTTGCATCGGCATTCACTTTCCCAATATCCTCAAGTCGTCGATCATCGAGCAGCGGCGTTGGCGGGTGAAGGTCAACGGCGTGGTCACTCCCTCGCCCGTCGGCGTGGCGATCGAGAACGACGCGTATCCCTCGCCGCCCACGCCGAGCCCCGCCAGGCTCGACCCGTTCTTGACAAACAGCGTCGTGTCCATCGCCTTGCCCATCTTGGTCATGTTGTGGACGTTCGTCGAGTGGATAATCGCGGTGTGGCGGAACCCGTGCTCGGCGCGCAGGGCCTTGGCGATGCCGTCGTCGATGTCGCGGCATCGCACGAACGGAAGGAAAGGCATCATCTGCTCGACCGGCACGAAGGGGTTCGACTCGTCGGTCTCGCCGAACAGCAGCTCGACGCTGTCCGGCACGCTCTTTCCGATGCCCCGGGCCAGGACGGCCGCGTCCTTGCCGAGGAAGTCGCGGGCCGGGACCTCGTGCTTGTTCGCGCCTTCGCCGACGCTGGCGATGGCCACCTTGGTCAAGGCATCGACCTCGCGGGCGCTGAGCCGCGGCGCCGGCGCGGTCCATGGCCGCCAGCATCGCGTCGAACACCTGGCTGACGACGAACACTTCCTTCTCGGAGATGCACAGGAGGTTGTTGTCGTAGGCGGCGCCAAAGATGATGGCGCGGGCGGCGCGGTCCAAGTCGGCCGTCTCATCGACGACGACGGGCGGGTTGCCCGGCCCGGCCACGATCGCCCGCTTCGCCTGCCGCATGGCTGCCCGGGCCACCGCCGGACCGCCGGTCACGCACAACAGCGCCACGCCGGGGTGCTTGAAGATCGCCTCGGCCGTCTCCAGCGTGGGCTCGGTGATGACGCAGATCAGGTTGTCGATTCCCAGGTCGTTGGAGATCGCCTCGTTGAAGCGGCGGACGCCCTCGGCCGCCACCCGCCGCCCGCCGGGATGCGGATTGAACACCACCGTGTTGCCCGCGGCGATCATGCTGATGGCGTTGCCGGTGATGGTCGGCAGCGAGTGGGTCACGGGCGTGACGGCGCCGATCACGCCGAAGGGGGCATGTTCGATCACGGTCAGGCCGTGGTCCCCGCTGAAAACCTCGCTGGCGAGAAACTCGACGCCGAGGGCCAGTTGGCCCAGCGTCTTCAGCTTCTCGATCTTGTGATCCAGCCGGCCGATCCTGGTTTCCTCCATCTCCATCGTTCCCAACTCGACGCACTGGTCGATGGCGATGCGGCGGATGTGCGCGATGATGCGGCGGCGGTCCTCCAGGGTCATGGCCGACAGGCGGTCGAAGGCCTCGCCGGCCGCGGCCACCGCCGCATCGACCGACGTGAACAGCCCGAAACGGCCTTGCCGACCGTTGGAACCGGCGACCGAACCGCCGCCGGGCCCAAGCCGGGCCAGCACCTGTTGAACGACGTTGCGAACCAGGGTTTCGTCGATTTGCATGGCGGGATTCACTTGTTGGCTTTCTTCTCGTAGACACAATCGTGGTCAACGTGAACGGTGTCGACAATGCCGATGATCACGGTGTCCACGGGCAGGTTCTTGGTTTCCGGGGTCAGCCGGCGCTGGACCCCTGCGTAATCAACACCATTTCGCCCTCGCCGGCGCCCACCGTATCGACGGCCACCAACGAGCGGCCGGTCGAAACCAGCGCGTTGCGCGTCTTCGCGTCGAGCCGGTAAGGTTCCACCACCAGCAGCTTCCGTCCGACCATCGAGTCGATCTTCTGCGTGGCAACCATCGAGCCGGTGACTTTCGCGATAAACATGGTTCATTCGCCTTTCAGCAATTGTGCGGCCTGCCGGGCGACGACCAACTCCTCGTTGGTCGGCGTCACCCAAATCTGCGTGCGGCCCTCCGGCGCGCTGATCCGCGCTTCGCCCTGCGCGGGCGTTGGCGCCGGCGTCCAGCACGATGCCCAGTTCCTCCAGGTCGCGGCACACGGCCGCGCGGAGCGTGGGCCGGTTCTCGCCGATGCCGCCGGTGAAAACAATCGCGTCGGCGCCGCCAAGCTCGACCAGGTACGCCCCCAGGTAGTGCCGCACGGCGGCCGTGTACACGTCCAGCGCCAATTGCGACCGGGCATCGCCGGCCGCGGCCGCCTGTTCGATGTCGCGGAAGTCGGCGCTCCGGCCGCTCAGCCCGAGCAGACCGCTCCGGTTGGCCAGGGTGTCGAGCACCTCGGCCAGCGACTTGCCCGTCTGCTTCATCACCAGCGGAATGGCGAAGGGGTCGAAATCGCCGCTGCGGTTGTTCTGGGGCAGGCCGCTTTGCGGGCTCATGCCCATGCTGGCGGCGACGCTGCATCCGTTGCGGATGGCGCACAGCGAGCTGGATCCGCCCAGGTGACAGGAGATGATCCGCAGGTCCCCTCGGCCGAGCAACTCGGCCATGCGCTGGGCGATGTAGCGATGGCTGGCGCCGTGGAAGCCCCAGCGGCGCACCAATCCCTTTTCCGCCCATTCGTAAGGCGCCGCGTAGTAGCGGTTGCGGTCGGGGATCGTGGCGTGGAAATCGGTCTCGAAGGCCGCGACCAGCGGGATTTGCGGCATCTTCTCGGCCAACAGCCGCATGACCCGGATATAGGGCCCGTTGTGGGCCGGGGCCACGTCGAGCACCTCCTCCATGGCCGCCAGCACCTCGGGCGTGACGCGGCGGACGCCGCTCAGCCGGCCGCCGTGGACCGTCTTCAACGCGATCGCCGCCACTTCGGCCGCGTCGCCCAGGCAGCCCGACGCCGGGTCCGTCAGCTGCGCCAGACAATGACGCACCGCCTCCGCGTGATCGGCGGCGCGGAGCATCCGCTCCTCGGAGCGCGAACCGATCTGGACCGTCGAGCGGCTCTCCGGCGAACCGATCCGTTCGATCGCGCCGCGCGCGAGCTGCCGCTGGCTGTCCATGTCGAACAGCCGGTACTTGAAGCTCGTGGAGCCAAGATTGGCGACGAGGATCTTCATGGCATCCTTTCTCGCTCGGCCGGTCCGCGCAGCGCCCGCCTTGTCCTACGACAAATACGCGAGGATGACGCCGTCGGCCGGCCGGGGGATGATGTGGCTGGCCACCAGTTCGCCGACGGCGGAGGCGGCCGCGCCGCCCGCCTCGACGGCGGCCCGCACGCTGCCCACGTCGCCGCGGACGATGGTCGTCACCAGTCCGGCGCCGATCTGCACGCGTTTGATGATCTGCACGTTGGCGGCCTTGGCCATGGCGTCGGTGGCCTCCACCAGCGCGACCAGGCCCTTCGTTTCGAGCAATCCAATGGCGTCTTGCATCGTGATGTTTTCCCTTCTTTGCGGTAGATGCGTGTTGGTTCCAGGATGCGGTCAGTTCGCCGTCGCCAGCTTCTGCTGGATCCGCGGCGGCAGCACGATTTCGAGGTCTTCGTGCGGCCGGGGAATGACCTGCACGCTGACGATCTCGCCGAGGCGTCCGCCCGCGGCCGCGCCCGCGTCGGTGGCGGCCTTGACCGCGGCCACGTCGCCGGTCACAAACACGCTGACCAGCCCGCTGCCGATCTTGTCCCAGCCGATGAACTGCACGTTCGCGGCTTTCAGCATCGCGTCGGTCGCCTCGACCAGGACCACGAAGCCCTTGGTCTCGATCATTCCCAACGCTTCCATCGATTTTGCCATGATAGAAATCTCCCTGTGTGAAAAACTCCGGAGGTCAATCCGTCCAAGTTCAAGGTGTAAGACGCTCGGTCATTTCCGCGCGTCCATGTTCAAGGTTTCAAAAGCTCCACTTTCTCCGCGTGGTCAACGTTCATGGTTTCAAAAGCTCCACTTTCTCCGCGTGGTCGATATCGCAGGCGTTGCCCTCATCGGTGTCGAGATGCACTTCCAGCTTGATCTTCTTTCCCACCCGGACCAGCAGGTCCTCGAACACCGTGCTGCAGGCCGACTCGACCCGCAGGCTCATCCGATCGCCGTCGGTCACGCCGTAATAGCCGGCGTCGGAGGGGCTCATGTGGACGTGCCGCTCGGCGCGGAGGACGCCCCGGTGGAGTTCCACGACGCCGCCCGGCCCGACCAAGACGCAACCCGGCGTGTCGGCGATGCTGCCGCTGGGTCGGACGGGCAGGTCGATGCCCAACGAAATGCCGTCGGTGAATGCCAGCTCGACCTGGGTTTCCGGCCGCGTGGGACCGAGCACTCGGACCGAGGGGAGCATGCGCCGCCGGGGTCCGACGACCATGACCGTCTCTTCCGCCGCGAAGAAGCCCTCTTGATAGAGGTCCTTGGCGACGGTCAGCTTGTGGCCCGCCCCGAAGAGCGTTTCCAGGTCGGCTTCAGTCAGGTGGACGTGGCGCGCGGAGACGCTGACCACCAGGTTCGGTTGGCCCGGCGGCCCGCCCACGTGCGCCAACACGATCTCGCGGACGATCCGCTCCACCAGGCTTCGATCTATCGGCGCCGCAATGCTCATGGGTCGTCTCTAGGCTTCGCTATCCTCGCCGGCGTCCGCCGCGAGCAAATGAACGCCCGCGGCGACGATCTTTTTTCGCCAATCCTCGCTCAAGCCGCTATCGACCACCATGTGTCGCACGGCCTCCAAGGGGCACACGTGGCCCAGGCTCTGGTGCCCGAACTTCGTGTGGTCCACCACGACAATCACCTGGTTGGCCGCCCGGATCATCGCCCGCTCGGTCTCGACCAGGAGCAAGTTGTTGTTGAACAGTCCCTCGTCGCTGACGGCCCCGGTGCTCATCACCGTCTTTCGCACCCGGACCTTGGCGAGCATCTGGTCGGCGTAGGGGCCCCGGGTGACCCCCGTCCGCGGACAAACATTGCCGCCGATCAATACTAGATCGCTGTTGGCGTCCGTGGCGAATAAGTTGGCCACGGGCAAGGAATTTGTGACGACGTGCAACGACCGGCCCCGCAGCAGGCGAGCCACCTCATAGGTGGTGCTTCCACCGTCCAAAAGGACCGTATCCCCGTCGTCGATGAGTTTTACGGCCGCCCGGGCGATGGCCCGTTTCCATTGCCATTGGGCCGGCTGCCGGTCGTCGAAATGCGGCAGTTTCGGCGACCCACCCGAATAGAGGACGCCGCCATGGATCCGCCGCGCGGAGCCGGTCACCTCAAGGTGTTCGACATCTCTCCGGACCGTGGATTCCGAGACTTCCAACTGCTCGGCCAGCTCGGGAAGCGAGGAAAACCCGCGGACCCGGACCAACTCCAAGAGCCGATTTCGGCGTTCTTCGGCAAGCATGGGGAGCGTCTCCAAACGCGGTTCATCATCACCTTCCTCTCAACTATGACAGAAATCGTGAAATAAAGCAAGCATTTTTCATCGTTTTCTTTCACGGGCGTGGAAGATTTCCGTCATTTTATTCCAGAAGGCAGAATTGGCCGATCGTGGGGACGGATAACATCCGTCTTCGGGCGATGGGCGTGAAAGACCCACTCTCACGAGGGGGTGGTTGCGCAAAGAGGGTGGGAAACTGCGATTCACGCCGGCAGAATCCGCACCCGGCGCTCTTCGACCCGCACTCGGCCGTCGGCGATCAACTGCAACGCCTCCGGATACGCCTCGCATTCGGCCTCGAAGACCCGGGCGGCCAGCGTGTCCGGCGTGTCGTCGTCCAGCACCGGCACGGCCTTTTGCAGGATCACCGGGCCGTGGTCGTACTGATTGTCGGCGAAATGGACGGTGCAGCCGCTCAGCTTCGCCCCGTACTCCAACACGGCCTCGTGGACGTGATGGCCATAGTAGCCCTTTCCGCAGAAGGCGGGAACCAGGCC
The DNA here is from genome assembly GCA_963804825.1 of uncultured Planctomycetia bacterium. Classification (GTDB taxonomy): domain Bacteria; phylum Planctomycetota; class Planctomycetia; order Pirellulales; family Thermoguttaceae; genus JBKQVT01. Next base: position 190,912 of record CAWDRV010000002.1, read on the forward strand.
GGGGTGGATATTGGTCACGCGATTGGCAAAATCATCGGGGATCGTGATCCGCCAGAGGAACCCGCCCATGGCGACCAATCCGACGCCGGCCTGCCGGCAGCGATCGAAGATCCCGCGGCTGAAATCGTCCTGGCTGAAGTCGCGGCGATCGAGGACCACGGCCGTGATGCCGGCCTCGCGGGCGAAGCGCAGTCCGCCGGCCGCGGCGCTGCTGGAGATGACCAGGGCGATTTCCACGCGCAGCCGGCCGGCGCGGATTTTTTCGATGAGATTGCCCAGCGTGGTTCCCCCGCCGGAGATCAGCACCGCGATGCGAAAGACAGACTTCGGTGTTTCCGTCATCACTGGTTCGTTCTCTCGGCCAGTCTTTCCAACGTGGTCAGCCATTGATTGAAATGTGGACACTTCCCGCGCACTGTATCCAGCCCGATCTCGGCGGCAATCAGCGGCCCGGCCGTAGGCTTCGCACCTCCGTAGTCAGGAAAAACGTCGTTCACCCGTTTGGACGGCGGAATGTTGACCGTCGTCGATCAATTCGGGAGATTTGAAGCGGCCGGCAATTGCCGCAAGCTGCGCGATTTGCCGCTGACAGCCGCCATAAAAGGAGCTGAACGCCGTTGGGTTGCAGAATAGGATTGTCTCGAACTCGTGCAACTGGATATGTGGGATGAAGCGGGGATCGCCGATGTCGGCGGCGAAACTCTTCTCCAGCTTGTCCACGCGCTGGTAGGGCAGATGCCGGACCTGTTCGGCGTCCTGCAAACCAGGAAAATCCGCATGGATGGCATAAAGATCAATCATCGTCGTGAAGTACACGTCGCCGCCGGATTCCTGCTTCAGCAAGCAGAGAATATCGTTTTTCATAGGCTCATAACGATGCCCTCCGCCTCGATGCACCATTCCTTTCTTCTTTGCATGGGCAATCAACACTGGTTTCCCCATGAACACCCCAAAGACCGCGAGGTGTTCTTTTAGGACCGTATCGGCGTAAGTCTGTTCGGTCAGCCCCTCGGCGAACAGGTAAAGTCGCGGCATCAGTGCGGCCCTCCGCCCAAGACGTTTTTCTCCCAGATTTCGCCTAGGCTATACTCTTCCAGCCATGCCTTGAGCCGGACAGCATCTAATCTCTCAAAGGTCGATTCCTTGCCCTCGCGCCCCACGACGACAATGTCCTCCGGGTCAAAATTGTCGATGAAGGTGCTGGATTGCGTGCTCACCAGGACCTGCGCGTGGTTAGACGCCTTTTTAAACAAACTGGCAATGACGTTGAGGGCATAAGGATGAAGCCCCAGTTCCGGTTCATCAACGACGATCAGGTCGGGCAACTCGTTCTCGGGCTGGAGCAGTAGCGTCACAAGGCACATCGCTCGCAATGTGCCATCAGAAAGCTGGTGGGGACCAAAGACCACGGATGATGTTTCTCCTGTCCCCGTTCCGGTACCTACGTGGTCGTCAGAAAGCTGGTGGGCACCAAGCTCGTACGAATATCTTTCTCGCCAGTTGAGAATGATGTACTTATCGTTCTGGCCGCCTGGGGCAAGGTCAAAATCATCAAAGAATGGAGCGATCATCCGAATCGTCTTGACGATGCGCTGGTAAGCAAGACCGCCATCCTGCGATTTCAGGCGGTACAACAGCGCCGCGAGATTTCCGCCATCCGGCATGAGCCAGCGGTTGTCGCCCACGTAGCAATACTGACGCACGCGTGCGGTCGCCGAGGAGTCATGAAAGTGGTATACTCGGCAGTTGTTCAACAGGTGTCTAAAGACCTTTGCCGTTGGCTGCCCATTGTCTGCTTCGCCAACGATCCGGGTTTCCTGATGCCCTGGTCCCAGGGATACCTCTTTCGGTGCCCCCCGCCAGCCGGTCCCGCGGAAAAGTAGCGTCTCTTCGGCAAAGACGAGCGTATCGCCTGCCGCGTAAAACAACCGCAACCGGTACGTGTCCAGCCCATTGTCCGTTTCGAACTCCAAATTCGCCTCGATTTGGGGGGTAATCTTCGGACCAAAGTGCAGGAGCGAATGGGCATGGCCGGATTCGGCTACATAGAGTTGCAGGCGCTGGCCCATCATCTCGTTAAGCATCTTGAAGAACGACACCAGATTGCTTTTCCCCGCTCCGTTGGCGCCAATCAAGACGTTGAGCGGGCGCAGTTCCAGGGTCATCTGCTTAATAGACTTGAAGCCACTGAGGACGACCTTCTTTAGAATCGCCATGATATCGCTCCCACTTGTTTTCCCTTCACGCGCCTTCCTGTACCTTCACCCACAACTGCGCCATTTGTTCCGCTATCTTCACCTCGACCGGCTCCGTGCCCGCCAATGGTGCAAGCACCAGTTCCGTCGCCAGCGTCTCTTGCATGATGTAATCGCGGAATCGCTCGACGGCGACGGCCAACTCCCCGCATTCCGCGGCCACGCCCACGGCGATCCGATCGGTGAACCGGCAGCCCATTTCCTTGCGGCGATCGTTGATGATGCGGGCCAGTTCGCGGGCCAGGCCCTCGGCGATCAACTCGCCGGTCAACTCGGTCGAAAGGACCACGACGCACCATCGCCCCTGGGCGGCGGCCCAACCCTCCTTGGCCTGCAAACGGACCTGCACGTCCTCGGAGTCGAGCGCGACCGGTCCGCCGGGCAAATCGAGCGTGACGACGCCCGCGGCGCCCAATTCGGCCAACAGCCGGCCGGCGTCGGCCGCGGCCAGCAGTTTCCGCAAGGCCGGCAGCCGCTTTCCAAGCCGCGGACCGAGTCGCTTCAAGTCGGGCAACACGGTGTAGGTGACGTATTGGTCGGCCCGCTGGGCGAACGCGACCCGCTTGACGTTCAATTCGTCGCAGACGAGCGCGACATGTTCTTCCAGCCACGCCTGGTGTTGGGGATCGGCCAGGATGACCTCGACGCGGGCCAACGGCTGGCGGACCTTGAGTTTCGCCCCCATCCGCGCGCTGCGGCCCAGCGAGACGATGTCGCGGACAACGGCCATGCGCTCGGAAAGCAGCCGATCGACGGCGTCCTGATCGCCGCTCTGCTCGCCGCCGGGATAATCGCAGAGATGAACGCTTTCGACGGGCCGGGCCGATGCCGGCCGGCCGTCGAAGGCCGCCACAGCCAGGTTCTGCCACATCGCCTCGGCCAGGAACGGCACGAACGGCGCGATCAGCTTGCAGGTCGTCAGCAGGCACTCGTAGAGCGTCCAATGGGCGTCGCTCTTGTCGGCCGAGGGCTGCCCGCTCCAGAAGCGGTCGCGGCTGCGGCGGACGTACCAGTTGCTCAAGGCATCGACGAACTCGGTAATCGCCGCGCAGGCGCCATAGTTGTCGTAATCGTCCATCCGCCCGACGACCGCCCCGGCCGTGCGACGGAGTTCGCCGAGGACCCAGCGGTCCAGTTCGCCCCGCGCTTGCACCGGGCGATATCCCTTCGCCGCGGCCAGCGTCTCGGGCGTCAATTGCCCCGCCGCTCGGCCCAGTGCCGCCGCAGGGTCGAAACCGTCGATATTCGCGTAGATCACGAAAAAACTATAGACGTTCCACAGCCGCAGCAGGAACTCGGGAATGGTGTCCTTGATCGCCTGCTCGCTGTAGCGGATCGAGGTCCACGGCGGCTGGTTCGAGAAGAAGTACCATCGCAGGGCGTCGGCGCCGTAGCGGTCGAAGATCTCGGTCGGCTCGCGGTAGTTCCGCTTGCTCTTCGACATCTTCCCGCCGTCCTCGCCCAGCATCAGCCCCAGCACGATGCAGTTCCGAAACGGGTGCGGATACGCATATCCCCCTCTCCCCTTGGGAGAGGGTCGGGGTGAGGGCGCGTCGCCTTCCGCTTGCGGTTTCGCACCGTTCCTCCTCGCTGAACAGCAGCGTGCTGATCGCCAGCAGGCTATAAAACCATCCCCGCGTCTGGTCGATCGCCTCGCTGATGAAGTCGGCGGGAAACTGCCGGGCCAGCCGCTCCGGCGATCCTTCCTGCCGCGGATATCCCCATTGGGCGAACGGCATCGCCCCGCTGTCGAACCAGCAGTCGATCACGTCCGGCACGCGCTGCATCCGCCCGCCGGCCGCATAGGGCGAATCGTACGTGATCGCGTCGATATACGGCTTGTGGACGCGGAGGTGGTCGGAAAGGCCGGGGTTCTTCTGTTTCGCCTGCTCCCAGACCTCGACGCCGGTCATGCCCGGCTTGGCCAGCAGCTCTTCGTAGGATGCGACGGCCTCGGCCTGTGCCGGTTTTTTCACAGACCCAGATGGGCAGCGGCGTGCCCCAATAGCGCTCCCGCGACAGGGCCCAATCGACGTTGCTCTCCAGAAAATTGCCGAACCGCCCGTCGCGGATGTGCTCGGGCAGCCAGTGGATCAGGCCGTTGTTGGCCAACATGCGGTCGCGGAACTGCGTCGTGCGGATGAACCAGCTTCGCCGCGGATACTGGATGAGCGGGTCTTCCTCGGCCCGCCAGCAGAACGGATATTCGTGGACGCACTGCTCTTGGTGAAAAAGCACGCCGCGGCCCTTCATGTCGCGGACGATGTCGCGGTCGGCCTCCTTGACCCAGCGGCCTCGGTAGTCGGGCACGTCGGCCGTGAACGTGCCGTCCGGGGCGACGGCGTTGATCAGCGGTGGGCCTTGGCCGTCGGCGAACCGGGCTTGTTCGGCCAGCAGCAAGTCGTAATCCACCTCGCCGAAGGCCGGGGCCTGGTGGACAATGCCCGTGCCCGTATCGACCGTGACAAACTCCGCCGGCACCACCCGCCATGACACGTGCTGGCGGCCGCCGCCCTTCAGCCGGCCAAGGACCGGCCCCTGCTTTTTGTGAGTAATAATCAAACGGCGGCACGTACCGCAGCCCGACCAACTCCGCCCCCGGCAGCGTGGCAACGACCGTGTGCTCGCGGCCCGCCTTCTTGGCGATCTGCTCGACCAGGGCCGAGGCCATGACCAGTTTCCGCCGGTGCCTCGGATGGCCCTCGAACGACACGACCGAGTATTCCAGGTCCGCCTTCACCGCGGCGAACTGGTTGCTCGGCAGCGTCCAGGGCGTCGTCGTCCAGACCAACAGATCGGCGTCCGTCAGCGGGCCGGCCGGCGGATCGACCAACGGGAAGCGGACGTAGACGCTCGGGTCGGCCACTTCGCGGTAGCCTTGGCCGACTTCGCCGCTCGAAAGGGCCGTGCCGCCTTGCGCCCACCACCAGACGATCTTGTGGCCCTGGTAGAGCAGCCCGCGGTCGAACAGGTTCTTCAACGCCCACCACACGCTCTCGACGTAGCTCTGGTGGAACGTGACGTAGGCCTCGTCCAAATGGATCCAGAAGCCCAAACGCTCGGTGAGCTGTTCCCATTGCCGGGTGTAGCGGAAGACGCTCTCGACGCACTTGTGCACGAACGGCTCGACGCCGAACGCCTCGATCTCTTCCTTGGCGTGGATGCCCAGTTCCTTGCAGACCTCGACCTCGACGGGCAGGCCGTGGGTGTCCCAGCCGGCCTTCCGGTCGCAGCGGAAGCCCCGCATCGTCTTGTAGCGGGGGAAAAGGTCCTTGATCGCCCGGGTGAGGCAATGGCCCGGATGCGGCAGGCCGTTGGCGGTCGGCGGGCCTTCATAGAAGACGAAGGCGGGGGCATCGGCGCGGGCTGCAAGCGATTTTTCGTAAATTTGCCGCGTTTTCCAAAACTGGATGATGTCCTCTTCCAGTTTGGGCAGCGAAACGGAGCTTTCGACCGGGTGAAACATGGCGAGCAGTTACGGTGGCCGTGGGCGGAAGACGGAAACCACCAATAGAGCATGGCGGCCCGGTTTTTTCAACGGCAACGCGGTGAGCCGGCGGCGTGAGCCGCCGGATAGGGCGGAAGGCGGAAGGCGGAAGGCACACCAAAAGCCCCCGGACTGCGTTCGGGGGGTGCGGTGGGGGATGGACGTTGGTGTCCCCCCTTCCGCCCTCCGCCCTCTCCTCAATCGCGTGCGGCGGCATCGCAAGAGTGGCTTCCCTGCGCCACGAAAGCGTCTCGTGCCTGCGGCACCCCGATAGCAAGGCTATCGTGGCCACCCGCGAAAACTAGCAACTGTCCAGGGGACGTTTTATGCTCTGCCTTGTGTTGGTAGAATAACCCAAACTATTCTTCGTGTCTATGTGTCAACCGCGCAGAAAGAAAGAGGTCTTCGGAATGAAATCAAAAAAGCTGAGATCGCTGGAGGATCGAACAAGCTTCGCCGCGAAGCGGTACCTTGAGGCTTGCGGAATCCTGAAGAAGAACCCCGACATACAAGGCCGAAAAGACTTTCCCGTTATCGCCGCTACCTGTACGTTACTTGCTGAACTCGAAGCGATTATTCACGTTCACGAAGAGGAGGTCATCAAACACGTTTACGAGGCATCCGGGAAGCCCCGCTGACGGCCCTAGCGTTGGTCAACCGAACCGAGGTGTGAGACCGAACCGATATGTCAGGAACCGTTGTTTTCGGTTCTTGACACCGTTACCTCGCCAGTCGCACCGGTGAGTATCGCCTCAATGTACGTCTCCGCCGCCGCCCGGTTAACGCATGCCTTGCGTCGAAGATAGCCGTGCATCTTCGGCGAACTAATCCCAAAGACTGACATGAGCTTATGAAGTGCCATGTCAACCGTTTTCTTGATCGCCGCATCATCACGGGCACGGGTCACGGGAATTACGACATCCCATTCCGAAACGCAGTCCAACGGCGCTTCGCGGAGGCGAATTACGGTCCATCCTGCTTTGCTAAGTTGTCGGGTCTTGCGGCGATCATTCTCCTCCCTGCCACGGTGCGCGTAAGACCCGTCGTATTCAATGATCGCGGATAGTTCGGGAACCATCATGTCCACGTCCACAACACGTCTGCCGATCCGCAGCTTGTGTGCGCCTGGGTCAAAGCGCATTACAGGCGCAAGTTCATATGCGATCAGAATCTCAACCTTGGACCGTGGGACCACTCGACACCAAGGACAGCCCGTTCGGTTGGCGGTACGACGAACAACCGGGGCTGGCCATTCGTGTTCTGGATTCTTGCTACACTGCCACCAGACAACCCTTTGGCTGCCAGCGATTACATCGGCTGCGGTCAGCACTTGTCCTGTTTGAGCATCAATGTTACTCGTAGGGTGAAAGTCGGCGGCTATCTTTGGAAACTTTGTTGCCAGCGAATTGGTTACGGACAAGAGAACGTTCGCGCAACACGGGCAGGAGGCGGCTTTATCATTGACCATAGCGTTCGGCGAGCGCCTCCACGCATGGTCCGGTCCCTTGGGACAATACCACCAGTATTCTTTACCTGTGCCGTAAGTCACGTCGTGTGGCGTTACATCACCATTGCGACTCGGATGCCAGAATTTCGCAATCGCGGGGAATCGCCCGGCCAAGCTGTTGGTGACGGATACTCTGAATCCTCGACAGTAGGGGCAGTCCGCGCCCTTGCTAACGCGCTGATTCGGAGACTGTTGCCATTCATGATCCGGTCCAACCGGGCACTTCCACCAGTACCTTTTGCTCGTCCCTGCTACGATATCGCGCGGTGTCAATCCGCCGTTGTTCTCCGGATGCCATTCCCGAGCCAAGTTTGGAAACAGAGTCTGCAGGCAGTTGGTGACAGACGGTTTGCGACCCGCACAACACGGGCATCCTGATCTTGAGTTCTTCGATACCCGATTGTTTGGCTGCGCCGGCCATTCGTGATCCGGTCCTTGAGGGCATTTCCACCAGTAAATCCTGTTGGATCGCGCGACCACCATATCCGGCGTGATGTTTCCGTTTTGCGACGGATGCCATTCGCTCGCAATTTCTGGAAACAGTGCCGCCAAGGAATTAGTTACCGACGCCTGCTTTCCAGCACAGGCAGGACAACCACGGATTTCAAAATGGGTAGCACCGTTGCGTTGACGGGTCTTGATACGCCCGTTTGGTGAAGCTTGCCAAACGTGATCCGGCCCCTTGTCACAAATCCACCAGTATTTCTTTCTGGCACCGAATGCAACATTCTCCGGTGTAGCGCCACCATTCTCGGTCGGGTGCCATTGCGACGCCACGCTTGGAAAATCCGCGACGGTTGCCTTCGGACGCGGAGCCATTTCTGGTTATTCCCTCCCGCCGGGGTGTATTCCTCCGGTATTCGGACCGCGTGGCCCCGGGCGGTTTCCCGGCGTGTGGCACTGTTGAAGCGTGCCACCGGCTCTGCCATTGCTGCCGTGGAACTGATCGGGAGACAAGCCTTGCCAGCAAAGCGCGACAGACAAATGGTCCATTTGCCGTTTCCCCATTTTCACATACAACACGACGAAACGTCAAGGAAGCCCAAAGCACTGGCAAAGCCAGTGGCACACCGTCTCGGCCCCTTACGTTTGCCACCCGGCCCGATAATCCCGAGGCCCCAGCATCGTGATTCCTCGGCTTGAAATTGGGCCAATCAATGGCCTATAACGGAAACGCTTGGAACGTAGTGCTTAGAACTTAGTGCTTAGTTCGTAGCCTCCGGCCCCCCGTCCCCTGTGAACCTCAAAACAGAGGAGTCAGACAATATGCACCCTTCGGTCCAACCCAACTTGTGGCATAGTGCGATAAGCGCACCTGCAACACACCCTCATGCAGCGTCACTATTTACCACCCAAAGGAGCTATACCTAACCTATTGCGGAGAAACGACTTGCGTCGTGCAACAGCAATGGAAATGTGCAACGGGCAAGAGAGGCGTTGCACATAGAGCAGGATCTGACACCGCCGGCAAGCCCCCGCCAGGGGCTAAGGATGAAGGATCAAGGATGACCACCGGCCGCACACGCTTCCACGCAACCGCCGGGACGAACCCGGCGGCCCGTTTCATCCTTTATCCTTCATCCTTCATCCTTTATCCTTCCGCCTTATCCGGCGGCTCACGCGGCCGGCTCGCTGCCTTCCCCAATCCCCAATCCCTAATCCCTTCTTCATGTGCCAGTATCCCCAGCACGATCTTCCGCAGTTTCGGCTCCGCCGCGGCCGCCGTCGCCATAATGTCTGCAATGTTCGCCGGCCGCAGGGCGTCGGGCAGACATAAGTCGGTCACGATCGACAGACCCAAGACCTGCATGCCAGAATGGACCGCCACGAGCACCTCCGGCACCGTGGACATGCCGACCACGTCGGCCCCGATCGTCCGGAGGAAGCGGTATTCCGCCCGGGTTTCGAGGTTCGGGCCGGTCACGGCCACGTAAACGCCACGGTGGGCGACGAAGTTCTCCCGCCGGGCAATTTCCAACGCCCGGTCGATCAACACCCGGTCGTACGGGGCGGACATGTCGGGGAATCGCGGCCCGAGCGAGTCGTCGTTGGGCCCGATCAACGGATTGCCGGTCATCAGGTTGATGTGGTCCTCGATGACGACGATATCGCCGGCCTTGTAGTGCGGATTCATGCCGCCGCAGGCGTTGGAAACGACGAGCAATTCCGCCCCGAGGGCCTTCATCACGCGGACCGGGAAAGTGACCTGCTCGTAGGTGTAGCCCTCGTAGACGTGGAAACGGCCTTCCATGGCCAGCACCGGCATCCCCATCAGCTTGCCGCACACGAGTTGGCCCGCGTGGCCGACGGCCGTGGCGCGGGGGAAGTGCGGGATGGCCGCGTAGTCGATGGCCGCTTCGGTGGCGATCTCCTGGGCCAGGCTGCCCAGGCCCGTGCCCAGAATGATCCCGGCGCGGGGCCGGCCGGCCCAATGGCGGCGGATTGCGCCGGCAGCCTCCTCGATCCGTGCGGCCAGTTCGTGCATGGGCTACTTTTCCGCCTTGTCGTCCTCGTCCTTCGACCCTTCTTCGTCAACGTCGTCGTCGTCGAAGTCGTCGTCCAGGTCGTCGAAATCGTCGTCGAAGTCTTCTTCAAAATCGTCGTCGAAATCATCGTCGAAGTCGTCGTCCTCGAAATCGTCGAATTCGTCGGGCTCTTCGTCCTCGGCCGTCGCCACGGCCGATGCGGCCGTCGCGCCGAACAGGTCCTCGGACCAGCGCCCATCGTGTTCCAACGGGCCGAGCGGAAGGCCGATCCACGGCATGGACAATGACATGGCAACACCTCAACCAATCGGGAAAAATAGGAGAACCTCGGTCCTCACGCCGCCACGGTACAAATTCTGTAGCCGTTCACGCTACCGGCGGAGAAACCGCGGATTAACGCAGATAAACGCCGACAAAAATGGATTCAATCAACTGCGTTCATCTGCGTCTATCTGCGGTTCCCTCTCTTTGTTTTCCAACCTGTGAACGGTTACCAAATTCTTAACCGGCGACCTGCGATCTGTCAACGGCCAAGGAGGCTATTTTGACCGTTTCGGAGTCGGCTTCCCGCGGTTGGCCGCTTCGTGCTTGAGATGGGGGGGCGGGGCGGACCCTGCCGGCGTTTCTCCGCCGGAACCCGAAATCCCCTGGTCCAAGCGGACCGTGCGGTCCTCGGTCGGACCGAGGATATCGCCCAGACCGGGCAGCGGAATCGCGGCCTCTTTTCCCCCCTCTTCCAGCCCCTCTTGCGACCGTTGCGCCTGCGCCAGGCATACGGCCGCCAATTCCCTCCACCACGCCAGGTGCCAAACGGCCGGGTTGATCTTGCCGAACTTGACCGCCGCGTCGAACGCGCGGACCGCCAGTTCCGGACGCCCCTGGCCCTGCAAGCAATGGCCCATCGTCAACAGCAACTGGGCATCGAAAGGAAACGCTCGCAGGGCCTCCAGGCAGGTGGTCAACAACTCGCTGTCCGGCGACGGCTGGCCGGCCCAAGTAGCCAGCAGCCCGTAATACGCATCGAGCAGTTCGGCCGACTCGGGCGCGGCCATCTTGATGGCCTTTCGGAACGATTCCCGGGCGTGTTCCGGCGATTTCAGGGCGTTATAGGCCTCGCCGGCGACCAGCAGCAGCCGCAACGGCCACCCGCCTTGCTCCTCGGCTTCCATCACGGCCAGTCGCATGTCGCGTCCCGCCTTGCGGACCCGACGGGCCGGGTCGTGTTCGCGCGTATGGCGGACGATCCGCCCGGGCGCGGGCTGAATCGTCATTTCGGCCGTCTCCATCGACGGCTGCAAGGTTTCCCGGACCCGGCCGTCAAATTGCAAGTTGGCCTTTGCGGGCATCAACCGCGGCTGCATGATCTGCTCGGCCAACGCGCCGGAGGCAACGGGCGGTATCTCGACCAGCATCGCGTAGACATGCTGCCGATCGGCGCGGCGGTCGATGAACTCACGCAATTCGGCGGCCGACTGGGCATCCAACCGTTCGCCCGCGTCCAGCCACAAGACCCAATCGCCGTTGGCCGATTTCAGGCACTCGTTTCGGGCCGCGGCGAAATCGTCGCTCCAGGGCCATTGGCCCACCGTTGCGCCCGACTGCCGGGCGACGGACAGCGTCTGGTCCGTCGAACCGGTGTCCAGCACCACGATCTGGTCGGCAATCGCACGGACGCTCTGGAGCGTGTCGGCCAGGACGTACTGTTCATTGCGGACGATCATGGCCACGGAAAGCCGCAGCCCCGGCATGGAATCGGGCAGGATTTTCATGGGCCCTCCTGGCCGCCGTAGCGGAGCGAACCGGAACAAGTCGCCGGGGCGTTCACCGGCGGGTTTTTCCCCGGCAGTTTCATGAGCCCACCCTCTCCGGAAGGGGGAAGGGGGTTCCGCCAGCACGCCCAAGTGTACCCCCTTCGGCAATTCGTTCCAAGGGCGATTTGCAATGGCCCGGGGGCAACCGAGCAACCGGAAACAAGCGGCAAGGGCACAAGGGCGATGGCTCGCCCCTATCGACCGGAACCCTGGACTTTTCCCCCCGAGCCGCCGTGAACGTCGGGCGTGGGAACGTCCAACTCGGGCAGCAGGTCGCTGCCCAACGACTCCCCATGCTTGGCTGCATCCTCCCAGAGCACGCGGGCCCGGGCGCGATCCCCCTCCTTGTCCATCGCCAAGAACGTTCCCACGATCACCTTCGTGCCGAGCGTGGGCGAAAAAGAACTGTCCACCAACGCCTGGATCAGGCCGATCGGCAGCGCCTTGATGGCATACCGCTGCTGCCGACCGTAGATGTGGATCATCAATGCGTCGCGGCTGGCCTCGACGACCGCCACGCGATTGTCCTTCAACTCCAACTCATCGCCGGTGTGCAGCTTGGCCACGGCGTCGCGCAGGGCGTTCCAGAACTTGTCCATGTTGTCGAGCATGATGTCCAGCCGCTCCAATTCCTTGTCGTCGGTGGGGCTTTGCGCGTTATCTTGGACCGTTTTGAAGTGTTTGTGGGCGGCCGCCAGATCGCGTCGCCATAGCGCCAATCGGACGTCGGCGACCGCTTTGATGTAGGCCGCCCGTTTGACGGCGTCTTCCGGCGGCGCCGCGGGCCTTTCTTGTTGGTTGGTGGGATTCTCCGCCGTCGCAAGCTTTTCTTGTGGCTTGGGGGGATTCTCCGCCGTTGCAGGCTTTTCTTGTTGGTCGGTGGAATTTTTCGCCGCCGCCGAGTTATCCGTCTCCCCGGCAGCATCTTCCGAGAACGTTGCGGGCCGTTCTTTCACCACGGCCGGCTGGACGGCAGGCGTCTTCCGACCGGTTTCCGGCCCCGGCCTGATTGCGGGCTTTGGGACAGGCTCCCCAGACGACTTTGGAAATAGCTTGGCAGGAGGGTTGGGTGCAGGTTCCGGCAAGGGCCTTACGGTCGATGTCGCGTCGGCCTCGGGGGTTGCCGCATGGTCCGACGCCCTCGGCTTCACGTCTGGTCGTGCTTGCTCGCTGGCGCTTTCGTCGGCGTTTTCGTCGCGGTTTTCCGAGCCTCGCCTCCCGATCTCCTTCTCCGCCCTGGCTACCGTGGTGGACGGCGTCCGCCGGGGAACAAGGACGGCCGCCAGCCCCCCTCCAACGGCGACACCAACAAACACCAGGACGGCGGTGGTCAGCCAGTTTCGCCAGCCCGTTTCGGCCTCGCGCAACGGCGATGGCGACGGCGGCATACCGCCGGGTCGGTGTTGCAGAGGATCAAAGACGTTTTCCACGATGATTCCAAGTTCCTGTTGCCGGACGATTCCATTGTAATCCGGTCGGGCAATAGATACAGCCGGCGTGGTCCGCGGGTGGCATTTTTTGTCCGAAACGCTACATTATTCTATTGCAACTGGCTTTTCTCCTATCCCAATTTAATCGTTTCCTACCGGCTCGATTTATTGCACGGGAACCAATTCGCACGGCAAGGCGTCTTTAGTTGCATCAGGGCGGGGCGGAAGACCGCAATAATGTCAATTTGCCAGGAGTTTGAACGATGAAGACCCTCTTAGGGATGATTTTGTCGGCCGGCGGCGGCCTGTTGCTTTGCAGCGTGGCCTTGGCCGCCGACCTTCAGGCCGAGCGGAACCAACTCTATCAGACGATGGACCGGGGGAACTACAAGGAGGCTTATGACGACCTGCGGAAGATCATCCTGGAACCGGGCCAGCCCATCGGGGCCGACCTGAATCGGGCGGTGCAATGCCTGGCAAACCTGAATCGCATCGACGAGGTCGATGAGTTGCTCGAATCGGCCGTCAAGGCGCAACAGAACGCCCCTCGGCAATGGGGATTCTTGACGCACATTGCCCGCGCCTACAACGGCGCCGCCAAACAGGGGACCATCATCGCCGGCAAGTTTTATCGCGGTCCACATCGGGGAGGTGGCCGATTTGTCAACACGATGGCCCGCGACCGCGTTCGGGCGTTGCAGTTGATGGTCCAGGCGATGCCCGACGCCCGCAAGGACGACAATCACGTCGAGGTGGCCAATTACCTGCTGAGCCTGGCCGACATGCTGATGAGCCAACGCGGCTACCAGGAGTGGTGGCGGCTTCAATACAAGACCGACCTCGGCGTGTTGCCTGATTATGAAGAGGGCTGGGGCTATTACTATGGCGGCCAGCCTCAAGGTGCGCCGGTCGATGCCGACGGCAAGCCGATTTTCTACTCCATCCCCAAGGGCTTCGACCAGTCGGACAGCGACGGGCAGCGGTGGCGGTGGTGCCTCGAGCAGGCGGTCGAGTTCGATACGAGACGCACCAACGAGGTGCGGATGAAGTTCGCCGATTTCTTGCAGCAGCAGTTCGGCGTGCAGACGATGGCCTTTTTCGGCTGGCGTTTCGGCCGCATGGCAACCGACGACAGCAAGGAGGACAAGAGCGGCCCCTATGCGCTGGCCACGCTGGGCGAGGACGAGACGATCGCCCGGCTGGCCATTGGCGTGCGGCGGTTCAAGCTGCCCGACGAATTCAACTACATCAAGATCTGCCAGCAGGTGGCCGACGAGTCGAAGAGCGTCTGGGGCACCGACGCGCTGGAACACCTGGCCAGCGAATTCGAGAACCGGCGGCAGTATCCCAAGGCGGCCGATTACTTGCGCCGGGCGTTGAAGGAGTATCCAACCGATATCCGCGCCACGATGGACCCAAAGGTCCTCGACGGCACCTTCCACGGCTGGCATTTTCGCCTGAAGCAGATCGAGGGCAACTGGGGCCGCTTCGAGCCGGTGATGACGCAGCCGGCCGGGCAAGGGGCCACGGTCGAATATCGTTTCCGCAACGGCGACCAGGTCGAGTTCACCGCCCATGAAATCAAGGTTGAAAAGCTCCTGGACGACGTGAAGTCGTACATCAAGTCTCACCCCAACCAACTGGATTGGCAGAAGCTCGACATCGGCAACATCGGCTACCGGCTGGTGACCCAGAATCAGAATCAGTATCTCGGCCCGCAAGCAGTCGCCGCGTGGACATTGTCGTTGGAGCCGCGCGCGGAGCATTTCGACAAGCGGATCACCGTGACCACGCCGTTGCAGAAGGCCGGCGCGTATCTTGTGACGGCCAAGATGAAGGACGGCAACACCTCGTACATCATCCTTTGGCTGGCCGACACGGCGATCATCCACAAGCCGCTCCAGGGCAAGAACTATTACTACGTGGCCGATGCCGCCGGCGGCGCGCCGGTCGCCAAGGCCGAGGTCGAGTTCTTCGGATGGCGGCAGGAATGGCGTCTACCGAACCATTTCGAGGTCGTCACCAAGCAATTCGCCGGGTACACCGACGCCGACGGGCAGTTGCTGATGGACCCCAAGTCGCAGCCGCCCGAATACCAGTGGCTTCTCATCGCCCGGACCAAGCAGGGGCGGTTCGCCCATCTGGGCTTCGGCGGCGCGTGGATTGGAAACTGGTACGACGCTGAATATAACCAAGTGAAGGTGTTCTCGATCACCGATCGGCCGGTCTATCGGCCCGAGCAGACGGTGAAATACAAGTTCTGGGTCGAGCACGCCAAGTACGACCAGCCGGACACGTCCGATTTCGCCGGCAGGTTGTTCACCATCGAGATCCGCAATCCGAAGGGCGAACTGAAAGTGCTCTCGCCGAGCATGAAGGCCGACGCCTACGGCGGGCTGGAAGGCGAGTACAAGCTGCCGGCCGACGCCACCTTGGGCACGTACTGGATCGGCGTGCGAGATCGCACCTCGCCCTTCGGCGGCGGCAACAGCTTCCGCGTCGAGGAATACAAGAAGCCCGAGTTCGAGGTGAACATCGAAGCCCCGAAAGAGCCGGTCATGCTCGGCGAGAAGATCACGGCCACCATCGAGGCCAAGTATTACTTCGGCTCGCCGGTCACGCACGCCAAGGTGAAGTACAAGATCATGCGGACCAGCCAGGTCGAATCGTGGTATCCGTGTTTCCGCTGGGATTGGCTCTATGGTCCCGGCTACTGGTGGTTCGCCTACGACTGCCCGTGGTATCCGGGCTGGCAGAACTGGGGTTGCTGCCGGCCGCTGCCGTTCTGGTGGCCGCAAGCCCAGCAGCCGCCCGAATTGGTCGCCGAGCGCGAGACGGAAATCGGTCCCGACGGCAAGGTCAAGGTCGAGATCGACACCGAGTTGGCCAAGGCCGTCCATCCCGACCAGGACCATCGCTACACGATCACGGCCGAGGTGGTTGACCCATCGCGGCGGACCATCGTCGGCGAGGGAACCGTGCTGGTGGCGCGGAAACCCTTCACGGTCCATGCCTGGGTCAACCGCGGCTACTATCGCATCGGTCAGACGATCCAGGCATCGTTCAACGCCCACACGCTCGACAACAAGCCGGTTGTGGGCCGCGGGACGCTCACGCTGCTGCGGATCACCTACCAAAAAGGCAAGGACGGCAGCCCGGCGCCGGTCGAAACGGCCGTGCAGACCTGGCCGCTCCCGACCGATCAGGAAGGGCAGGCCCGGCAGCAATTGACCGCGTCGCAGGCCGGACAATATCGCCTCTCCTACAAGCTGACCGACGCCAAGAAGCACACGATCGAGGGCGGCTATCTCTTCACCGTCATCGGCGAGGGTTTTGATAGCGCAGTTCCGCTTCAATCACCTGGAGTTGATTCCGGACAAGGCCGACTATGCCCCGGGCGAGAAGGTGAAATTGCAGATCAACACCGACCGGATTGGCGACACCGTGCTGTTGTTCCTCCGCCCGGCCAACGGCGTTTACCTCGCGCCGCAAGTCATTCGCATCGACGGCAAGAGCACGCTGGCGGAATTCGAGGTGACGAAGAAGGATATGCCGAACTTCTTCGTCGAGGCGGTGGCCGTGGCCGACGGCCGCGTCTACACCGAAGTCAAGCAGATCACCGTCCCGCCCGAGAAACGGGTGCTCGACGTCGAGGTCGTCCCGTCGGCCGCGACCTACCGGCCGGGCGAGAAGGCGAAGGTGAAGATCAAGCTGACCGACGCCCAGGGCAAGCCGTTCGTCGGCTCGACCGTGGTGGCGATCTACGACAAGTCGGTCGAGTACATTTCCGGCGGCTCGAACGTGCCGGAGATCAAGGAATTCTTCTGGAAATGGCAGCGCCACCACTGGCCGCATGCGGAATCCAGCCTGGATCGGTCTTGCCAGAACATGACGCCGCCGAACACGATCGGCATGGGCGACCTGGGCGTCTTCGGCGGCGCCGTGGCCGACGAAATGGGCGTCGGGCCCGGCGGGATGTTCGGATTTGGCGGCGGCCATGGGGCGCAATGTTCAGGGCCAATGCACTGGCGGCGGCCGCGCCGACCGAGGCGAAAGAGGAGGAGAAGACCCCCATGGCGCCAGCCGCGCCGCAGGCCCCCATGGTGGCGAAGCCGGCACCCGCCGGCGCAGCCAAAATGCTTCGCGCCGATGCGGAAGGCAAGCCGGGGGCAGGCGGCGGCCCGATGGTCCAGCCAACGCTGCGGACCAAGTTCGCCGACACGGCCCTCTGGGTCGGCAACCTCACTACCCAGAGCAACGGCACCGCCGAGGTCGCCCTCGACATGCCCGAAAACCTGACCACCTGGCGGATCAAGGTCTGGGGCATGGGCCACGGCACCAAGGTGGGCCAGGGCCAGACCGACGTGATTACCCGCAAGGACCTGATCGTCCGGCTCGAAGCCCCGCGGTTCTTTGTTCAGACCGACGAGGTGGTGCTGTCGGCCGTCGTGCATAACTTCCTGAAGACGAAAAAGTCGGTCCAGGTGGTCATGGAACTGGGCGGCAAAACGCTTCAGCCGCTGGACGAGTTGACCCAAACCGTCGAGATCGCGCCCCAGGGCGAGGCCCGCGTCGATTGGCGCGTCAAGGTGCTCGACGAGGGCGAGGCGACGGTCCGCATGAAGGCCCTGACCGACGAAGAATCGGACGCCATGGAGCAGAAGTTCCCTTGCTACATCCACGGCATGTTGAAAATGGAAGCGTGGTCCGGCGTGGTCCGGCCGCGGGACACCACGGGCCAATTCAACGTCGATGTGCCCGAGGCTCGCCGTCCGAAGCAATCGCGGATCGAGGTCCGCTATTCGCCCACGCTGGCCGGCGCGATGGTCGACGCCTTGCCCTACATGGTCGATTATCCTTACGGTTGCACGGAGCAGACGCTTAACCGCTTCCTGCCGACGGTCATCACGCAGAAAGTCCTGTTGGACATGCACCTGAACCTGGAGG
This sequence comes from uncultured Planctomycetia bacterium, assembly GCA_963804825.1. Classification (GTDB taxonomy): domain Bacteria; phylum Planctomycetota; class Planctomycetia; order Pirellulales; family Thermoguttaceae; genus JBKQVT01. Next base: position 208,835 of record CAWDRV010000002.1, read on the forward strand.
AGATCCGCAAGAAGCAGACGAACCTCAACGCCCAGGAAATCGGCAGCGACACCGAACGGGCGAAACAATGGAAACGCTACGGCCGCAATCCCGTCTTCGACGAGGCCGAGGTCCACAAGATGGTCAAAGACGGCGTCGAGCGGTTGACCGAGATGCAGCTTTCCGACGGCGGCTGGGGCTGGTTCTCCGGCTGGGGCGAGTGCTCCACGCCGCACACGACCGCCTTGGTGGTCCACGGCCTGCAACTGGCCCGGCAGAACGACGTGGCCATTGTGCCCGGCACGATGGACCGCGGCGTCCAATGGCTGCGGCGTTACCAGGACGAGCAGGTCCAATGGATCAAGAATGCGGCCATCAAGGACAAGCCGCCCGGATTGTTGTGGAAGGAGCACGCCGACGAGTTGGACGCCTTCGTCTACATGGTGCTGGTCGACGCCGGCGTGAAGAACGCCGACATGCTCGAATTCCTCTACCGCGACCGCACGCACATCGCCGTCTACGCGAAGGCCATGTTCGGCATCGCGCTGGAGAAGCAGGGCGAAAAGGATAAGCTCGCCATGATCCTCCGCAATATCCGCCAATACGTCCAGCAGGACGACGAGGACCAGACGGCCTGGCTCAATCTGCCCGGCGGCTATTGGTGGTATTGGTACGGCAGCGAATACGAGGCCCAAGCCTACTACTTGAAGTTGCTGGCCCGCGCCGATCCGAAGGGCGAGCTTGCGCCGCGGCTGGTCAAGTACCTGTTGAACAACCGCAAGAATGCCACTTATTGGAACTCGACGCGCGACACGGCGATCGTCATCGAGGCCATGGCCGACTTCATCCGCGCCAGCGGCGAGGACAAGCCCGAGATGACCGTCCAAGTCTTCTGGGACGGCAAGCTGCAAAAGGCCGTCGAGATCACGCCCAAGACGCTCTTCCAGTTCGACAACAAGTTTGTGCTCGACGGCGAGGCGGTCACGACCGGCAAGCACGAGGTGAAACTGGTCAAGCAGGGCGCCGGCCCGCTCTACTATAACGGCTACCTGACCAACTTCACCCTGCAAGACTTCATCACCAAGGCCGGACTGGAGATCAAGGTGCAGCGGAAGTATTACAAGCTCGACCGGGCCGACAAGTCGATCCATGCGGCCGGCTCGCGCGGCCAGGTGGTCGAGCAGAAGGTCGAAAAGTACAAGCGACAGCCCTTGGACAATCTCGCCACGCTCAAGAGCGGCGACCTCGTGGAAATCGAATTGGAAATCGACAGCAAGAACGACTACGAGTACCTGGTCTTCGAGGACATGAAACCGGCCGGCTTCGAGCCGGTGGACCTCCGCAGCGGCTACACGGGCAACGACCTTGGGGCCTACGTCGAATACCGCGACAATCGCGTGGTGTTCTTCGCCCGCACCCTGGCCCGCGGCAAGCACAGCGTTTCCTACCGCATGCGGGCCGAGACGCCGGGCCGCTTCAGCGCCTTGCCCACCCGGGCCTGGGCGATGTACGCCCCCGAACTGAAAGCCAACTCCGACGAGATCAAGCTGAAGGTGAAGGACTGACGGCGCTTGTTATCCGCTCCCCCGTCTGCTATGATTATTCCGGAGGCACGATCGGGGGTTTGGAATGCCGACTGTCTTGCGAGTAGGGCCCTACCGATTGTACTTCCACAGCCATGAGCCAAACGAGCCTCCCCACATCCATGTGGACCGTAATCCTTGCTCCGCGAAGTTCTGGCTGAGCCCCATACAACTGGTGCGCAATGTTGGGTTTGCGGCCCACGAACTCCGCAACATCCAAGGATTGGTGTTCGAGCACCAACGCGAACTTTTGGAGGAATGGCATGGGCACTTCGAAGCTGGGCGCGACGAACGAGTCGGTTCCGTCCGATCCGATGACGACACGCTAAGCGTTGACCTCGTGGATGGCCGGACCATTATCGTGCCCTTGGCGTGGTACCCGAGACTGCTCAATGCAACGCAGGAGCAGCGAGACCGCTGGGAGATCTGGGCGGAGGCTACGGTATTCACTGGCCGGAGATTGACGAAGACCTCAGCACGGAGGGATTGCTTCGGGCGCCCCCGCTCCCAAAAGCCAACTTTCCAAGAATCCTAGCGTTGGATCATAATGCCCACGCCGGTCATCTCCGGACTGACCACGGGCACGATCATCACGTTCCGCTTCATCAGTTCCGTCTGGTCCACGGCCCGGCAGGCCAGGTAGCCCATCCACCAGCCCAGCGCCGCCTGCGAGAGGAAGTGCTCGTTGAGGTCGATGCGCTCCCACGGCACCATGAAGGAACAAGCGTAGAAGAAAACTTTGAAAGCCGGTTGATCGGTCATGTCGGCGGCCGAAATGAAAAGACACGAACTCATGAAGGCGTCGCCGCTGACGCCGTTGGACGCGGAAAAGGGTTTCCACGTCGAGTGAGAATCGGCCGAACTGGGCCGCGAGCCGCCGGTCAGGTATTGCATCGCCAGCATCGGCGGCGCCCCGACCATATAGGCCCGCGCAACACGATCTCCCCATTGGCCAATCTCGCTCAGCACCGGGCGGTCGTCGAGCCACCCCGTGTCGTTCAACAGCATCAAACTGACCGTAATGGGGATGGTGTACTGGCCCTCGCCGAACGGCTTCCAAAACTTCGCGACCCGTTCGCTCTCCGGACTGTGGACGTGAGTCTGATACCACTTCTGGAACTCGCCGTCCAGGTCGCTGTTGGCCACTCCCGCCGCGATGCCAACGCCCGCCGCCAGGCCAATCGCCGTCGGCCATGAATAGTAGTTGGCATAATCGCAACGGACATTCGGGACCTCCCGGTCCCACATCGCCAGCAGCATCGGCTCCCTCACCGGCGGTTGATTCGCCGGTGGATACGCCGGCGGCAACGCCTCCATCGGCAGACCGGGCGAAGGTTGAACGAACGGGTTCGACTCCGTCCCCGGCGGCGGAACCGTTTGCAGGCCGGAAGGTTCGAGCCAGGTCAAATCGGCCGGCATCGGGCCGACCGCGACCGTTCCCGGCGGCATCGGATTGCCGCTGGGCGGACCGGGCGGATTCGTGCCGGCTGGATTCGGCGCCGCCGGCCCGGGATACGAGGCGTTCCACCCGGGGTTCGCAGCAGCGGCTCCCGGGTTTGAGGCGGCTGGTCCCAGGGGCGGCACGGAGGGACCAGGCCCGATGCTGGGCGATGGCGATGGTTGTTGATACGACGCCCCCTCGACCGCCGGGCCGGGCGTGCCCGGGATCGGCGTGGCTGTGGGCTGTCCGCCCGCCCAAGGCTGGTTGTTCAGTGCCGCCGCGGCCGTCAGCGGTTCGCCGTGTGAGAACCTCCACGACTCGCTGCCGCACCCGACACACGTCAGCGCAATAACCGCGGCCGAGCAGACCGCGGTCGCGGCGCGTCGGGCAGGAGTTGGAAAAAGGCAGTTCCGCACGTGAGACCCTTGTCGGCCTGTCAGCCGGTTGCCCACGGCGCTGCCCGTCGTGGAATGAGATGAATTGAGGCAGAAGGAGGCGAATCCGTCGATGAGAACAGCCCGGAAGAGGAGGTAGTTTGTCCGCTGGTTGCCCAAGTTAGGCCCGCGGATCATAGCGGAAGGGGCCCAGGGAGGAAAGGCCGCTTTCCATGTCAACCAAGGGTTGCATGGATCCGTCGCAGGAGGGGGCGTCCCCGACGTTCCTTTTGCCCCATTCAAGAAGCAACCTTGTCGCAACTGGCGTTCACGACAAGGCTTACGAAGTAGCGGCGGTAGGATTCGAACCTACGACACGCGGATTATGATTCCGCTGCTCTGACCAACTGAGCTACGCCGCCAACGACACTTTTCACTAGCATATCACAGAACTGGCGGCTGGCAAAGTGTACGGCTCCGTGGGTGCCGCAACGACGGTGGACCGGCTTCTCCCAAGCCTGTCCGCGCGGCTATAATAGCCGACCGATGCCTATGAGCACCATTCCCTGCTATTGGCCCGGACCGCCCGCGATCGTGCCGCCATGACCGCGATGGGTCCCATTCCCGACGACCCTGGCCGCCGCGGCGCGGTGGCCATCATCCGGCGCGGCCCGACGGTGCTGGTCATTCGCCGCTCGCGGACCGTGGTTGCCCCGTTGAGCTATTGTTTTCCCGGCGGCGGGATCGAGCCGGGCGAGACGGAGGAGGCCGCCCTCGTGCGCGAGGTCCGCGAGGAGCTTGGCGTGACGATCCGGCCGGTCCGCCGGGTCTGGCATTGCGTGACCGCGTGGAAGGTCGAACTCGGCTGGTGGCTGGCCGAGATGGACGCCGACGCCGTGCCGAGGGCGAATCCTGCCGAGGTGGAATCATTTCACTGGGTCACTCCCGCCGAGATGGCCCGATTGCCCGGCTTGTTGGAGAGCAATCGGGTGTTTTTGGAACTTTGGGAGGGATTGGGGAAGGGGGAGGGCGAAGATTTCGCGCAGAGGCGCGGAGACGCAGAGGAATCAAGGGACGGAGAAGGAAAGGGGAAAGTTTGACCCGCCCCGCCCGTCGTCGGTTCACCGATCCCCTTCTCTTTCTTTGCATCTCTGCGTCTCCGCGTCTCCGCGCGAGAGTCTTTCGGCTCCCGTGGCATCTTGCCGGTGCCTTGGGATTGCTTGACGGTGCGGCGTGTTGTGCGTGAAAATGGGGAAACGGCGAAGGGACGATTGGTCGATCCGGCGCGGTTTGCCGGCAACGGTCGGCTCCCAAGCCGTTGCGACGGCGGCACGGGCAAAGCCCGTGGCACACGGTCAACAGGGTCACACGGCCGCGGGGTCAGGGAGATCAGATATGGCGCAGTACGGCGAGTGGAATCGCAAGGGCGCAAGTCTCGGCGACGTAACCGCGAAAAAGGAATACGGCGTCGACCGGGACTTCATTATGAACGGCATCCGAGCGGGCAAACTCGACTACCGACAGGGTACGGTATGGGGTACTCCCTATGTCAGGATTTTGCGACGCGGGCTGGAGCAGTACATCGCCGAGGAGCTTGGCGCAGATCGCTTGCGGGGCGGCAAGAAGCAAGCAGAACTCCGAAGGATCAAAAAGGAAATGGTGGAACTCCAAAACCGACTGGATGAACTCCAGGCTCGAAGGACACAACTTGAGAAAGCCATGAGGAAGTAGCTAAGCCGAACCGGCGGCCGTTCACGCTACCGGCGGAGAAACCGCGGATGAACGCAGATAAACGCCGACAAGCATGGATTCAATGAACTGCGTTCATCCGCGTCTATCTGCGGTTCCCTGTCGTTGTTTGAGGATTTGCCGCCCTCACCCTGACCCTCTCCCGGAGGGAGAGGGGAGTAATTCTCGGACAAGCCCTCTCCCCCGACCCCTCTCCCACAAGGGGCGAGGGGAGACGGCCGCTTACTCGGTCGCTTTGCGGGCCTTCTCGCCCTCGGCCGCGTCGCGGGCGGGCGGGAGATAGCGACGATTGAAAATCTCGGGATCGAACGGATCGGCCGAGGCGGCGTCCGGGGCGGGAAGAGTCCGCTTCGGCGCCGCATGGGGTCCGGCCGGATGCGGCCGATGCGATTTCGACGACGAATCGGACTCGTCAGCCGGCGAATCGTCGGGCGCATCGTCGGACTCAACGGCGTCGGCGGCAGAGGCGGCGCGAACGGGGCCCGGCTTCGCCTCCCGACCGGGTCGCGGCAACGGCCGGCCGCTATGGGCCGCGGTCGGCGAGAGGAGCCGCGGCTGGGCGGGATTCACGCCCGCTTGGGCAGCAGGGGCCACCTGCTGCTTGTCGCCAAAGAGGACCGATTCGGGGATTTCCGCCGCGCCGGGATGGCCAGTCACCTGGTTGACCCAATCGGCGATCTGTTTGTAATGGCCGGCCTGGCGGTCGCTGAACATGGCGGCCTTGACCGTGGCGTGCGGCCCGCTGATCGCGCTGAGCAGCCGGCTGGATTTGGCGTCGTTGTAGTCGACGAACTGCATGACGGCGTGCAGGTTCCGCTGGGTGAGCCTGCGGCCAGGCGGTTGGTCCGCGGACGCCCGCATGAGCCGCAAACCGGATTCCGTTTGCGGGCCGTGGCAGCCGGACGCCATGCAATGGTTCATCAACAGCGGCTGCACGGTCTGGGTGAAGGTCTCGACCGCGCCGGGGGGCATGCCGCGGACCATGCGGTCGAGGTCTTCGGACGACGGCGCGTGGCTGGCGACGGTGGCGACGGGCTTGGGGGGCGGTTCCTGGGACAACTCCAGGCGGCGTCGCAACACGCCCAGCATGGGATGGTTCGGCTCGATGGCGGCCGCGGCCGTCAATTCGTCGGCGGCGAAGCGATACAGTTCGTGCCGTTCGCACCATCGGGCCAGATCGAGGTGGTCTTGCACGTTGCCCGCCTGGATCGCCGCCCGCTTTCGCTGATAGCCCTCGTTCAGGGTGCGGCAATAGAGGTCGACGTCGGCGACCGGCACGCGGATCTCGCCGCCGGGGAAACTGACCTGATATTGGCCGCTGCCGCGCGTGACGTGTCCTTCGATGGTTTGGCCGTTGCGGAGCAAGAGCACGCCCTGGGCGTCGCCCGGCTCTTCCGCCACGGCGATCGCGGTCCAGAGGCACAACAGCGCCGCGGAGATGGTTTTCATGGAAGGTCCGTTCCGGGGTGGGGGATTTCGCGGCGCGAAGGGTAGGGGATTGGCCGCCGCGGGTCAAGAGCGAACGTAACCGTTCACGGGAAACCATCCCACTCGGACCGCATTGCAATAGACGATCCGCAGATTACGCAGATTTACGCAGAGGGAGAAAAAGGCGACGGGAATGATCGCCGGTCGCCCATTCTTCGTCTCTCCTCTGCGTAAATCTGCGTAATCTGCGGATCGAACTGGTCTTTTCCATTCGATCCGGCGCGAGGATGACCATCCCCTGTGAACGGCTACAGAGCGAACGGGCCGCTGGAAACCGGCCCGGACAGGGCATATACTGAGCGTCATGTCACCAAGGGGTCGGTCCGTGACGGCAAGCGGCGTCGAGCAGCGCGAAATCCACTATTCCGGCCGCGTGCAGGGGGTGGGGTTTCGCTATACGGTCCGGTGGCTGGCGTCGCGGACGACCGTGACCGGTTTTGTGAGGAACCTGCCGGACGGTCGGGTCCAATTGGTGGTGGAGGGCCCCCCGAGTGAAATCCGGGTGCTTTTGGAGCAGGTTCGCCAGGAGATGGGCCGTTATCTTTCCGGGGTGGAGGAGCAGACCCGGCCCGCCACCGGCCGATTCAAAGGCTTTGATGTCCGTTTTTGAGGGAACCGGGCGACTCAAAACCTTTGAATGTCCGTTTTTGAGGGGCCAGGCGAACCACCAGGCCGCGGGCAGCGTAGAGCCACTAAGACCGTCGAATATCGAGAAGACCCCGCCGCCGTGTACGGCCAAGAAACATGATGGACTTGTCGCTGGGCAATTCACTTCCTTTGGCCGTAGCCAACATGTGGCTGTGGCCGGCGCTGATCGCGGTCCTCGGCGGGGTTGGGGCCGCGGTCGTGTTGGCGGCCATCGTCGTTTTGCTCCGCGTCGCGGCGCCCAAGGTAGCGGCCATCGCCTGGACCACCGGCAAGGAGGCCGTCTCGCAGCCTCTGTTCTACCTGCTCTTGGGCTTCGGAACATTTTTCCTGGTTCTCTGCCTCCTGCTGCCCTACTACACCTTTGGCCAAGACGTTAAGATGGTTGAAGAGACCGGACTGACGTTGATCATGGTGCTGGCCGTGCTGCTGGCGCTGTGGACGGCCAGCACGGGCATCGCCGACGAGTTGGAAGGCCGAACCGCGTTGACGTTGCTCTCCAAGCCGATCGGCCGCCGGCAGTTTATCGTGGGCAAATTCCTGGGCGTCCTCGGTCCGGTGGCCATCCTGTTCATCGTGCTGGGCGTTGTCTTTCTTTGCGGCGTTTCGTTCAAGGTGGTCTACGACGCCCGGGAAACGTCCATGCCGGATCCAAGTTGGCAGGAGTGCTACCGGGAGATGGTGCAGATTGCGCCGGGGCTGGCGCTGGCATTCATGGAGGCGGTGGTCATGGCCTCCATTTGCGTGGCCATTTCCACCCGCTTGCCGATGCTGCCGAACCTGGTCATCTGCGCCACGATTTACGTGCTGGGCCACTTGGTGCCGATGTTGGCCAGTTCGGCCGTGGGGCGATTGGCCATCGTTGCCTTTATGGCCGACTTGCTCTCGACGATCCTGCCGGCGCTGGACCATTTCAGCAGCGACGGGGCCATTTTTGCGGGCAAGGCGGTCCCGGGGGTGTTGCTGCTGGGGGCAGGCGTCTACTGCGTTCTTTACAGCACAGTGGCCATGCTCCTGGCCCTGTTGATGTTCGAGGACCGCGATCTGGCGTGAGCGGTGGCGCCGGGGCGGGGACGGCGACGAATGCTCCGACGCAATCCGCGCAGCAAAAGGCCCCCGCGCCGCAGCTCGGGGGCCGGCTGAGGAAGACGATGTCCGAGTCTTCGTCGCGGTCTTCTTATTGGCGGCGGGGTCAGACGACCCGCACGTTCTCGGCACGCGGTCCCTTGGGGCCGCGGCCTTCGTCATACTCGACGGTCTGCCCTTCGCGCAACGACTCCATCGTGACGTTCCTGCAACACCGAGTGATGGAAGAACAAGTCACCCCGTTCCCCTTGAATGAACCCGAATCCCTTGTCGGCAACCAGTTTCCGAATCGTACCTTGCGGCATAACTGCCACTCCTACAACAAGACGTGAAAAATGGGGGGCGTCCGCGGAGAAACATTTCTCTCGGCCAGCCCCTGAAACAAACACTCGGGGGCGGAGAAAACCAACCGCTTGCCCGCAGGGCGTCTTCGCATGAGGCCGCCACGCAAGGCCGAACAGCAGCAGGATCAGAAGGCGAGACCGCCGGATGAATGGGGGACCCGCATCCTTTTTTTCTCTCCACCCCTTCTGGCGCGTCATTATAACACCCCGGACGAGGATCACAAGGGGAGTATCAGGCCGGTTTCGGGGATGATCGGCGATGGGTTTTTCGGCCTTGTCGCGGGCGGCAATCGGCGGCGTTTGTTTTTTTGTCCGGCGGGACGGTCTGGCGCCGGGCGTTGAAGGGGCGTTATTGCGATGCCACAACCTCTTGTGCCGTCATGGGTTGCGACATTTCTTCACCTCCGCCAATATCTGGCCTTTACCGAAACGGGTGCAATCGGCAGAATACCTCCCTCCCTGGAGCCATTTCTGACCTGCCGTAGGATCAAGTCGGTGCCGCGCGAGCCGCTGGGGAGGGCCGCGGTGGTCAAGGATGACCGACTACAACAGCAAGGAGTGCTGAACGTGAAGAAGTCTCGTCTGATGGCCGTTCTGGCGACGTGTGCGGCCGGCTGTTTGGTGTGGACGAGCCTGGCGGCGCGTCCCGCGTTGGCGCAGCAACGCCCGTCCATGGCGGCGCCCGCTGCACCCTCGGTCGTCTTGATCGACATCGCTCGCATTTTCAAGGAGCATGCGGCCTTCAGGGCCGACATGAACCAAATCAACGAGGACAAGGCACGTATCAGGGCCGAGATCAAGAAGGAGAGCGACTCGCTCCAGGAGTTTGGCAACACTCTGAAAGACTATAACGTCGGCAGCCCCGACTACAAGCGGACCGAAGAAGAGATCGTCCGCCGGCAGACGGCCTTGCAGATGTACGCGAACACGCAGCAACAAGAACTCATCCTCCGCCGCGCCCAGGCCTACAACAGGGTCTACCTGGAAATCAGCCAAGAGGTCGAGACCTTCTGCACCGCCAACAACATCGCGCTGGTGATCAACTACGACAGCGAGAAGGTGGACAACAGCAAGCCCGACGACGTGCTTCGCATGGTCTCGCGGCCGGTCGTCTATCGCCAGGCGAACCTTGACATCACGCCGCAGATTATCCAGAGCCTGACGCAACGGAACCGCATGGTCCGCGGTCCCGGCCCCAATCCAGCGCCGTCGTCGTGGAACCAGGGGGTTCGCTGAGCGTATCGGGGCATCGGCGCCGGGCATGGATCGCCCGGCCGACGCCGCCTTGGACCGATCCCTTTCCTAGTCATGGATGACGGGCTTCTCGGGATGGATGTGACACGCAACGAGCGAACGATCGCCGCGCCGGCCGTGGTCGAGGGCGTGGGTTACTGGAGCGGGCGTGACGTCCGCGTCGAATTCCGCCCCGCCCCGCCGCGCTCCGGGATCGTCTTTGTTCGCGGCGATTTGCCGGGCTGCCCGCGCATTCCCGCCGCCATCGGCCATCGCACCGAAACTCCCCTGCGGACGGTGTTGCGGGTCGGCCAGGCCGGGGTCGACATGATCGAGCACGTCATGGCGGCGACGGCGGGCATGCAGGTCGATAACTGCGAGATCTGGGTCAACGAGCCCGAAATGCCCGGCTGCGACGGCTCCGCCCTCCCCTTCGTCGAGGCGTTGCAGCAGGCCGGCATCGTCGAGCAAGACGCGTCTCGGGCGGTACGGCGGATCGAGCGCGTGCTCCGATTGGGCAACGAGCAAAGCTGGATCGAGGCCCGGCCGGCGAGCGCCGGCCGCATGATCCTGCAATACGAGTTGGACTACGGCGGCGGAAACCCCATCGGCCGGCAATCGCTGGAAATCCTCGTCTCGCCGCGGTATTTCCACATCAACCTGGCGCCGAGCCGGACCTTCCTGCTCCAGCCCGAGGCCGTCGCCCTGCAAGCGCAAGGACTCGGCCTCCGCGCCACCTTCCGCGACCTTCTGGTCTTCGACGGCCAGGGACCGATCGAGAACGCCCTGCGGTTCCCCGATGAGTGCGTCCGCCACAAGATTGTCGACATGATCGGCGACCTGGCCCTGGCCGGTTGCGATCTGTCGGGGCGGTTCATCGCGTATCGCAGCGGCCATCGTCTGAACGGCGAGTTGGTCCGCGCCATCCTCGCCGACGGCGACGTGGACAAGAATGAGTTGAAACGTTGTGCCTGACCGGATGGGGGAAGAACAGGAGCGCGGGCAAGATGCCCGCGGCGCTCGTGCGACGTGGACAAGAAACCGTGGAGATGAAGGAACCTTGACAATGAGCACCCGCATTGCCGATCATGTCTCGATCGACCCTCGCGCCCAGATCGACGACGACGTCGAGATCGGCCCGTTCTGCGTCATTGGCCCCAAGGTGCGCATTGCCGCCGGGACGAAGCTGGAGAACAACGTCACGTTGATGGGCAACGTCACCATCGGCTGCCGCAACCATATCTATCCCAACGTGGTCATCGGCGGCGATCCCCAGGACATCAGCTATCACGGCGCCGACACCCGGGTGCTCATCGGCGACGACAACCTCATCCGCGAGTGCGTGACGATCAACCGCGCCACGGAGAAGGAAGACGGCGTCACCCGGGTGGGCAACGGCAACTTTCTCATGGCCTGCTGCCACGTCGCCCACGACTGCCAGTTGGGCGATCACATCATCATCGCCAACGCGACGCTTTTGGGCGGGCACGTCCACATTCACGATTTCGCGTCGCTCTCCGGGGCGGTGGCGGTGCACCATTTCGCCACCATCGGCAGCTACAGCTTCGTCGCCGGCGTCAGCGCCGTCCGGCACAACGTCCCGCCGTACATGCTCGTCGAGGGCTACCCGGCACGCCCCCGCTGCATCAACGCCGTCGGCCTGAAACGCAACAACTTTCCACCCCACGTGATCCAGGCCCTGGCCGAGGCCCACCGGCTGCTCTACCGCGCCAAGGTCGGGCTGGACAATGCCTGGGAAATCCTTCGCTCCAACGGCCAGTTGGTGCCCCAAGTGAACCATTTCTTGAGCTTCGTTCAAGGCCAGCACGAGGGCCAGCACGGCCGCGGACGCGAACATCGCCGCGCCGCCTAAATGAAGAAAGTGAGCCGGAGGCGTTAGCCTCCGGATAAAGGCGGAAGGAAACAACGGAGAACGAGTCCCCAACGCCCTAAGCCCGCGCACCTGCGTCCGGCGGGACCCCGTCGCGTCACACCCTTGAAAACGCCAGCGTGATCCTGTGAAGAAGTTGAACATTGCTGTCATCGGCGCCGGACGCTTGGGCGGATTCCATGCCGAGAAGATCATCGGCCTGCCCCACGTCGAGCTGGTGGCGGTCGTCGATCCCGTGGCCGCCAACCGCGACCGCGTGGCCGCCGAGTGCAACACGCAGGCCCTGGCCGACCCGTCCTCGCTGCTGGGCCACGTCGACGCCGCGGTGATCGCCGCCCCCACGAAACTTCACCACGAACTGGCGATGGAGTTCCTGCAATCCGGCGCCCATCTGCTGGTCGAAAAGCCGCTCTCGGCCACGCTGGCCGAGGCCGACGAACTGGTCGAGACCGCACGCCGCAATAATCGCGTCCTCCAGGTCGGCCACGTCGAGCGCTTCAATCCCGCCCTGACCGCCGTGCTGCCGCATGTCCGCGGCCCACGGTTCATCGACGCCGTGCGGACCTCCGGCTTCACCTTTCGCTCGACCGACATCGGCGTCGTGCTGGACCTGATGATCCACGACATCGACCTGGTGCTGGCCCTGGTCGGCTCGCCGCCGGCGAAGATCGAGGCCGCCGGGCTGTCCCTGTTGGGCGGACAGGAGGACGTGGCCAACGCCCGGCTGGAGTTCGATTGCGGCTGCGTCGCCACGCTTTCGGCCTCCCGCGTCAGCTACGAGGCGATTCGCCGCATGACGGTGTGGGGCTCGCGGGCGTATGCCGGCATCGACTTCGCCACGCGGACCACGTCGCTGGTCCGTCCCAGCGAAATGCTGCTGCGCCGTCAGTTCCACGTCGATCAACTTACGCCCGAGCAGGTCGAGTATTTCCGCGAGCACCTGGCCGAGGAGCACCTTCCGCGCGAGCAGAAGCAATTTCCGGCGGTCGATGCCTTGGCGTTGGAATTGCAAGATTTCGTCGATGCGATTCGCACGCCGCGTCAGCCCCGCGTGACGGGCGTAGCGGGCCGCGACGCGGTCGCCGTGGCCGAGAAAATCCTCGACCGCATTCACGCCCACACCTGGACCGAGGCGGTCCAGCCGCCGGCCGACGCATCGGCCGCGCCGCGGTCGAGCATCATTCCCCCTCCGCACTTCGATCTCTCTTCGATTGCCTCCCCACCGGCGCAGCGCGAAGCGGGGTAGATCGCCTCTTCCCTGAGTGCCGCGGCTGTATCAGCCGCGCGCGCGACGGCGCCGCTTGCAGCACGGGCAAGATGCCCGTGGCACACGGCGCCGGTCCCCTGGCGTTTTTCGCAGCGGGCTGGTATCGTGCGGACATGGCCATTCTCGGCGCCCATCAGTCGATTGCCGGCGGATACGACAGGGCGGTGGAAACAGCCCACGCCCTCGGCTGCGATTGCGTCCAACTCTTCACCAAGAACAGCAACCAGTGGCGGGACAAAACCGTCACCCCGGACGAGGCGGCCAAATTCCGCGCCGCCCTGGCCCGCTCCGGCGTGACCCATCCGCTGGCCCACAATTCCTATCTCATCAATCTGGCCAGCCCCGACGCCACGCTGTGGCGAAAATCGGTCGATGCCATGGTGCAGGAGCTTTTGCGGGCCGCGGCGCTGGGCATCCCCTACGTCGTCGCCCATCCCGGCGCCTACACCAGCGGCAGCGAAGAGGCCGGGCTGCGGCGCATCGTCGAGGCCCTCGACGAGATCGACCGCCAGACCCGAACCACACCGGTCGGCTGCCTGCTGGAAACCACCGCCGGGCAAGGCACGTCGATCGGCTGGCGACTGGAGCAGCTTGCCGCCATCCTCCACGCCGCCGCCAACCCGGACCGGCTCGGCGTCTGCTTCGACACCTGCCACGTCTTCGCCGCCGGCTATCCGCTGGCGAGCCGGCGCGGCTATCGAGCGACGATGCGTGAGTTCGACCGTTTGATCGGCGTCGGGCAGATCCGCGCCTTTCATCTCAACGACAGTCTGCGTGAGCAAGGCTCGCGGATCGACCGCCACGCCCACATCGGGCACGGGCGGATCGGACTGGAGGGCTTTCGCGCCCTGCTCCAGGATCGCCGTTTCCGCCGTGTGCCCATGTACTTGGAAACGCCCAAGGGGATGAAGGGCACGCGGAACTGGGACGTGGTCAATCTGGGCGCGCTTTGCGCGTTGGCCGAAGGGAAGAAAATGCCCGACGAGCGAGGCCGCTAAGCAGCTTGCTTCATTTTCCGCACAATCGGTGTCATCCGTTTTCTACTCACATTGTCTCCAGAGACCCTGTTTTCTTGCCCGCGGGAGCGGTGTCCCGATCATTGACCCTTCCCGACGCGGCCGATAGACTGAATTGGCGGCGGGCGGGGGACACGGGCGGGAAAACCGACCATGGATTTGGCCTATTTCAAGCGATATCGGATGGAGATCGGGCTGGCGGGGCGCGATTTCACCCCGCCCCCGGCGCCGGAGGGCTATCGGTTTTCGCCCTGGCACCCCTCGCGGCTGGAGGCCTTTGCCCAGGCGAAGTATTTGAGCTTCCGCGGCGAGATCGACGCGAACGTGTTTCCCTGCCTGGGCGATCTGGCCGGCTGCCGGCGGCTGATGTCGGAGATCAGCCGGAAGCCCGGCTTCCTGGCCGAGGCCACGTGGCTGGTCGAGCACGTGTCGGCGCAGGACGGCGCGACGGAATATTGCGGCACGATCCAGGGGATTCGCGATTCCGGCGGCATGGGCGCCATCCAGAATGTGGGCATCACGCCCGTCCATCGCAACCACGGCCTGGGCACGGCGCTGATCTATCGGGCGATGCAAGGATTCCAGCGCGCGGGACTGTCTCGCATCTACTTGGAAGTGACGGCCGAGAACGTGGCGGCCATCCGGCTCTATCGCCGCCTCGGCTTCGTGACGGCCAAGACCGTCTTCAAGGCCGTCGAGGCAGCCTACATGTAGGGTGATAAGTTTCTGTTGCGGAAAAACAGGGTAGGGTGGGTCGAGCGCAGCGAGACCCACCAAAATCCGCGAAAAACTGATGGTGGGTCTCGCTGCGCTCGACCCACCCTACAAATTTCCGACCATCCGCAACAGAAACTCAGAAGGACCTGCCGTGAGCGAGCCCATCCTTTCGCACGCCTTTCCCAACGGCCTGGTGCTGGTCGCCGAGCCGATGAGGTCGCTGCAATCGGCGGCCTTCACGTTCCTGACGCCGGCCGGCTGCGTTTTCGATCCCCCGGCGCGGAGCGGTTTGAGCGGCCTCGCCTGCGAGATGATGCTCCGCGGGTCGGGCGAGCGCGACGGACGCCAGTTCATTTTCGACTTGGACGGCCTGGGCGTCGAGCGTCACGAAGGCGTCGCCAATGCCCACGCCAGCTACAACGGCGCCACGCTGGCGGAAAATCTGCCCGCCGCGCTGGCCATCTACGCCGACCTGCTGCGGCGTCCGCACCTGCCGGAGGAACAGTTGGAGGCGTGCCGGCAAGTGGCGTTGCAGGACCTTCGGGCCGTCGAGGACGAGCCGGCGGAGAAGGTCCTCATCGAGCTGCGCCGCGGCCACTATCCGCATCCCTGGGGCCGCCCGGCCCAGGGCGAACTGGAGGCACTCGAAGCCGCGTCGTTGGACGACGTCCGCCTCTTTTTCCAGCGTCATTACATGCCCAACGGGACCATTCTGGGCGTGGCGGGACGGATCGACTGGGAACCGCTTGTGGACCTGGTCGGCCGGTTGTTGGGCGATTGGCGGCCGCACACGCTGGTCCCCGTCCTGGAAACATCGCCGGGCCAGCGGCGCCGGCACATCCCCTACGATTCGAAGCAGACGCATATCGGCATCGCCTACGCCAGCGTCCCCTACCGGCATCCCGATTACTTCCAGGCGTGGGGCGCCGTGGGCGTGCTCAGCGGCGGCATGAGCGCCCGGTTGTTCACCGAGGTCCGCGAGAAGCGAGGTCTTTGTTACAGTGTCCATGCCTCGTGTCACACGCTTCGGGACCTTGGGGCCGTGTTCTGCTACGCCGGCACCAGCGCCCAGCGGGCCCAGGAAACGCTCGACGTGACCCTGGGCGAGCTGCGGCGTCTTGCCGCCGGCGTCGAGGACCACGAGCTGGACCGTCTCAAGGCCCGGATCAAAAGCGCGCTCATCATGCAGCAGGAATCGAGTTCCGCGCCAGCTCGTCGCTGGCCCGCGATTGGTATCACCTCGGCCGGGCCCGCACGTTGGACGAAGTGAGCCGGCTGATCGACGCGTTGACGTGTTCGAGCATCAATGCTTATTTGGCGGGGCATCCGCCGCGGGATTTCACCGTGGTCACGCTCGGTCCCGCCGCCTTGGAGGCGCCAGAGTGAAGTTTCTCACCCACGTCCTGAAGAACGGCCTGGAAATCGTGGCCGAGTGCAACGGCGAGGCCCACTCGACGGCCTTGGGCTTCTTCGTCCGCACCGGCGCCCGCGACGAGACCGCCACGGTGGCCGGCGTCAGCCATTTCCTCGAACACATGCTCTTCAAAGGCACCCCCAGCCGCACCGCCGACCAGGTCAATCGCGAGTTCGACGAGATGGGCGCCCATTACAACGCCTTCACCGGCGAGGAGAACACGGTCTACTACGCGGCCGTGCTGCCGGAACATCAGGACCGAGCGGTCGCCCTGCTGGGCGACATCCTTCGCCCCTCGCTCCGCCAGGAAGATTTCGACACCGAGAAACAGGTGATCCTGGAAGAAATCCGGATGTACGAGGACCAGCCGCCGTTCGGGGCCGACGACAAGTGCCGGGCCGCGTTCTTCGGCGACCATCCGCTGGGCCATAGCGTCCTGGGGACCGTCGAGAGCGTCGGCGGCCTGACGGTGGCGGCGATGCGCGACTACTTCGCGCGCCGCTACGGCCCGGAAAACATCACCCTCGCCGCGGCCGGCCGGATCGACTTCGACGGCCTTGTGGCCGCCGCGGACGCGGCGTGCGGCCATTGGGACCGCGGCGATCGCGGCGATAACAGCGATAACGGCGGCCGCGGCAGCCATGGCAAAAACGCCCGCGTGGTCGAGCCGGTCCTGCCTCACCCCGGGTTCCTCACGCTCTCGAAGGCGTCGGCCACGCAGCAGTACGTGCTCCAGATCGCCCAAGGTCCCGACGCCCGCGCCATGGACCGCTATGCGGCCAAGCTCCTGGCCCTCGTGCTGGGCGACGACTCGGGCAGCCGCCTCTATTGGGAGCTGGTCGATCCGGGCCTGGCCGAGCATTGCGAACTGAGCCACCATGAATACGAAGGCGCCGGCATCTTCATCACCTTCATGAGTTGCGCCCGGAAGCGGCGGCCGAAAACCTCCGCTCGATCGCCGAGGTCTATCGCCGCGCGGCGGGCGAGTGTCTCACGTCCGCCGAACTGGAGCAGGCCAAGAGCAAGGTCCGCTCACGGTTGGTGCTTTCCAGCGAGCGGCCCCGCGGCCGCTTGTTCTCCGTCGGCAGCGACTGGATCTATCGCCGCGAGTATCGGCCGGTGGCGGAAGAACTCGACACGATCGCCGCCGTCCCTTTGGACCAGGTGGCGGCCGTGTTGGGGGCTTATCCGCTGGAGCGAAACGCCACGATCACGATCGGGCCGGGATAATGGGTCGGGACCATGACCCGCTTATTTCGGCTGAGGACGCGGGCCGGCGCGTTTCTTCGCAGGACCCGCTGGCCAGCACAGCGTTTCTCGGGTAAAATGGCCCCTGAACATCAGCCATGCCAGCCAATCTTACCGCCCAATACCTGAAAGCCGAGGAGGAATACCGTCGTGCCGCGACGCTCGAAGACGAACTAAGATGCCTCCAGGTCATGCTCCAGGAAATCCCCAAGCACAAGGGGACCGACCACCTGCAAGCCGACCTGAAATCGAAGGTCGCCAAGGTCAAGCGAGAAATCGCCTCGGAGAAGGGGGCCGCCAAAAAGAAAGGCCACGGCCTGCGGATCCCTCGCCAAGGCGCGGGCACGGTGATCCTGCTGGGCGGGCCCAACGCCGGCAAGAGCCAGCTTATCACCAGCCTGACCCGGGCCACGCCCGAGGTCGCCCCCTATCCCTTCACCACCCAGACGCCCACGCCCGCCATGATGCCCTGGGAAGACGTGTCGGTCCAACTGATCGACACGCCGCCGATCACGGCCGACTTCGTCGATCCGCATCTGTACGGGCTGATCCGCGCGGCCGACCTGGCGCTGTTGATGGTCGATCTGGGCAGCGACGACGGCATCGGGCAGTGCCAGGAGGTGCTCGACCGGCTGGGCGGGACCAAGACCCGACTGGCCGCGGCCTCGTTCCTGGACGAGAACGACGTGGGGCTCTCCTACACGCGGACCTTCGCCGCGCCGAACAAGATCGACCTGCCCGAGGCGGCCTCCCGGCTGCAACTCCTCCACGAACTCTGCCCGCTGGACTTCCCCGAATATGTCATCTCGGCGCAGCATGGGACCGGCCTGGAGGCCCTCCGGGCGGCCATTTACGAGGCGCTGGACGTGGTTCGCGTCTACAGCAAGGTGCCGGCCGAGAAAGAGCCCGACCGCGATCGCCCCTTCACGCTCCGCCGCGGCAGCACGTTGCTGGACATGGCCGGGCAAGTCCACAAGGATTTTCTCGCGGGACTGAAATACGCCCGCGTTTGGGGCGAGGCCGTCCACGACGGCACGGCCGTTAAAGGCGACTACGTGCTGCACGACAAGGACGTGGTCGAACTGCACATGTGACGATTATATTATTCCCCTCTCCCTCCGGGAGAGGGCAGGGTGAGGGCGGCGCGAGCGCAGGGAAAGGGCAGGAAGAGGGGAGATACGTTGCAGGCACGCTTTTGCGCGGGAAAAAGACCGAGATGACCAACGTCGACATTGCCGCCGCGTTTGACCAGATCGCCGATCTGCTCGAGATGCAGGGCGCCAACCAGTTCCGCATCCGGGCGTATCGCAACGCGGCCCGCACCATCCGCGAATTGCCCGAAGCGTTGGCCGACATCGCGGCCGACCCGGACCGCAAACTGACCGACCTGGAGGGGATCGGCAAGGACCTGGCCGAAAAGATCACCACCCTGTTGGACACCGGCTCGCTACCGATGCTCCAGGAGCTTCTGGCCGAAATCCCGGCGAGCGTGCTCGATTTATTGCGGGTGCCGGGCCTGGGTCCGAAGCGGGCGGCCATCCTGCACCACGAACTGAAAATCGACACGCTCGACCAACTCCGCACGGCCTGCGAAACCCATCGGGTCCGCGACCTGAAAGGATTCGGCGAGAAGACCGAGACCGCCATCGTGCAAGGGTTGCAGATCGCCGGCCAGGCGACCCAACGGATGCTCTGGGCCGAGGCGGACCAGCACGCCCGGGAGATTCTGGCCTATCTTCGCGCGTGCCCGGCCGTCCGCCGGATCGAGGCCGCCGGCAGCTACCGCCGCGGCAAGGAGACCATCGGCGACTTGGATTTCCTCGTCGTTGCCGAGGACGCGGCCGCCGTGATGGACCGGCTGGCCGCCTACAGCGCCGTTGCCGAGGTGCTCGCCCGCGGCGAAACGAAGATGTCGGTCCGCCTCGGCAGCGGGCTGCAAGTGGACCTGCGCGTCGTGCCGGCCGAGTCGTTCGGGGCGGCCCTGCAATACTTCACCGGCTCGAAGGAGCACAACATCGTGCTCCGCGGCCTGGCCAAGGACCGCGGACTGAAGATCAACGAGTACGGGGTCTTTCGCGGCGAGCGGCCGATTGCCGGGCGGACCGAGGAGGACGTGTACGCCGCGATGGATTTGCCCTGTTTTCCGCCCGAGCTGCGCGAGGCCCGCCGCGAATTCGATTGGGCCCGCGAGGGAAAATTGCCCGTGCTCGTCCAGCTCGACGACATCCGCGGCGACCTGCATGTGCACAGCACGTGGACCGACGGGCTGGCCACGATCGAGGACATGGCCGCGGCCGCCAAGGACCGCGGACTGCAATACATCGCCATCACCGATCACTCCAAGCGCGTGTCGATGGCCGGCGGACTCGACGGCGAGCGGCTCCGCCAACAGTGGGCGGAAATCGACAAGCTCAACCGCCGGCTCCGCGGAATCACGGTCCTGAAGGGCGTCGAGGTCGATATCCTCGAACGCGACGGACTGGACCTCGACGACGACGTGCTGGCCGAGGCCGATTGGGTCGTGGCCAGCGTCCATTACGGCCAGAACCAGCCCCGGGAGCAGATCACCCGCCGCATCGTCGAGGCCCTGGAAAATCCCCATGTCTCGGCCCTCGGGCATCCGACCGGCCGGATGCTCAACAAGCGGCGGCCCTACGAGATCGACATGGACGCCGTGATGAAGGCCGCCCGGGAGCATGGCAAGATGCTGGAGCTGAACGCCCATCCCGTGCGGCTGGACTTGGACGACGTGGCCTGCGCCGCGGCGAAGAGCCACGGGATTCCCGTGGTGATTTCCACCGATGCGCATAGTGTCGAGGGGCTCTCTGCCATGCGTTACGGGGTGATTCAGGCCCGTCGCGGCGGCCTGACCAGGCAGGACGTGGCCAACACGCGTTCTTCGGCGCAAGTGAAAAAGCTGCTGGGGAAGAAGAAGTGACGACATGCGGCCGGAAGGGGGGATTCTCCGACGGCCTCCTGGCAGATATACTATAATCACTTTGGCAATCGGCCCCACTGCACCCCTTGAACCCGTGAGGTGAAAGATGAAAAAGACGCTGTTGCTCGGAGTTGGACTGGCCTTGGCCGCCGGCCTGGGTTTCGTCGCGGCCGCACGCGCCGAACCGCTGAACCTCGCCCAGGTCTCCGGCGACGCCAAGTGGGTCGGCCACCTCGACGTCGATGCCCTGCGGGCGTCCACCGTCGTCAACAAGGCCTGGAAGAAGGGCCTCGAAATCCGCAAGGACGCCCAGGCCCGCTTGGACAAGCTCCGCGAAAAGATCGGCATGGACATCACCAAGGACGTTCATGGGGTCACCGCCTACGGCAAGGAGCCCGGCAAGGAAACCGGCGTGCTGATCGTCCACGCCAAGCTCGACCAGAAGTTCCTCTTGGACAAGGCCGAGAAGGCCCCGGACCACAAGGTCGAGAAGTTCGGCGCGTACGACTTGCACAGTTGGACCGCGAAGCACCACGGAAAGACCCGAACCGTCTGGGGCGCCTTCTACAAGTCGGACCGGCTGGTGTTCGCCAGCGGCATGGACGAGTTGAAAGACGCGTTGCAAGTGCTGGAGGGCAAGTCGCCCGGCGCCGGCGATTCGCCGCTGCATGGAGACGTCAAGCCCGGCACGACGCTGCTGTTCAGGGCCACCGGGCTGCGCAAGTTTGACCTGTCCAAAAAGTGCCCGTTTGCAAAATACGTCGAGGCGTTCCGGTTCAGCATGGGCGAGAACGACGGCAAGTCGTTCTTCTCCGCGAAGGTCGTCGCCAAGAATGAGGAAGCCGCCGAGGACCTCGGCGAGGTTGTCGAAGGCTTCAAGGCGCTCGCCGATTTGCACGTCGGCGACGACGCGAAGGCGAAGAAGCTGGTCGATGCCCTGCACGTCACGACACACGGCAAGGCGTTGAGCATCCATTGGACGGCCTCGGCCAACGAGGTCTGGAACATGGTCGAGAAGCACGCCAAGTGGCTGGCCGAGCACCACGGGATGATGGGCTGGCCGGGACACAAGCCTGCGCCAGGGAAGCAGGGTGGGACGACCACGGCCCGGGTGGGGAATTTGAACCTTACGCCGGAGCAGCAGACCAAATTCGCCGATCTCAGGAAGGAGTACGATCCGAAGTTCAAAAGCGCGGCGGACAAGATAGAGAGTATTCCGACCGTGGACCAGAAGAAGGCCCGCGACGAGGCAGCCAAGACGGCCCAAGCCGCCGGCAAGCACGGCAAGGAGGTGTGGGACGCGATCCAGGCGGCGATGAAGCTTACCGACGAGCAGAAGGCCAAGATGTCCGACGCCCAGAAGGGGATGGGAGCCTTGTTTAAGGAGTTCGGTGAAAAGTTTCGTGCCTTCCTGACGCCCGAGCAGCAAAAGAAGCTGCCGAAGTGGCCGGCCATGGAAGAAAAGAAACCCGAAAGCAAGTAGTTTCTGTTGGGGCAAAACACGGTAGGGTGGGTCGAGCGCAACGACACCCACCACCTACGTTTCGGCCGTATCCTGGTGGGTCTCGGGACCATGCTGCGCATGGTACCCCTCGACCCACCCTACAAATTTCTCTCCCTCGCTGCACTCGATCCTTTACCCTTCGCCCTCCGGGCGGACCTGCACCTGCAACGCGCCCAACATCCGCGTAATGTCCTCTTCTTTCTTCGTGATAAAGGGCACGTTGTCGAGAATGATCGCCCGGCGCTCGTTGCTGGCCTGCAAAATCAGCCGGCCGGACCGCAGCAGCAGATACTCGAAGATGTCGTTGATCTCCTTGTCGATCCGCAGGTTCGGGGCGGCCAGCCGCTCCAGGTTGCTCAAGAAACCATGATGATGGAGGAGTTCGTTGGGCCGGACTTCCCAGTAGTCGAAACGCACCGCCAGCAAGACCGCCAGCAGGATCGCCCCCAGAATGACGGCCACGGCCCAGTAAAAGGTCGCATTGGCCAGCGGACGAAACGCGTCCAAGAGGTGGGTGATCTTCGGCCATAGTTCCGGCCGGAACGTGAACAGCAGCACCAGGCCCATCACCACCGCGGCCACGAAGAAAAACAGCGTCAGCGAGGTCGTCCTCGGAAAATCGAAGGCCAAAATCACCAGGTTGACGGCCAGCAGCCCCAGGAACAGAATCGAAATGACGGCGGCCGCCCTGTTGTGCGGGTCCAAGGGCTGCGAGAAGAACGCCATCCAGATCGCCGCTACCACGGCGGCCAGGAAGACCGGGTAAAGGAAGACGACCTTCGGATAGGACACCAGGAAGACCCGCTCGGGGACCTCGGTCGATGACCGCCGCGCGGAGTTAGACAGGAGTCCTCCGCCCGATTCAGCGTCGTGGCTGGATGATGCCGACATGGTTTTTTCCTTTCGAATGGGTGTCAGCGATTGTGAATCCCTTGGCGCCGTTTTCGGCGGGCGATGTCCATTACATGCTCTCGGTGGCGCACGGCAAATGATGGGCCGGGCAATGCGAGCAATCGCCGCGGCCGCTCCCTTCCACCGATGGCACGACTTCGAGCCGTCGGCTGTCGATCGTCGCCGGGCCGCGATCGGCCGGCACGTCCGACTCGTCTTTGATCTTGGCCACGACATGCCAGGCTGTCCCCGGGTGGTCCATGTGCTGCTGGTTCAGGCCGCGGACGGCGGCCACCGCCTGCTGGTACGTCAAGAGTTCCCGGGGCGTCTGCTCCCGTGCCCAGGCGAGACATTTCGGCACGTCCAGCGGCGTCACGGGTTCCCAGCCGTCAGGCCACCAGACCGTCGCCACCAAGTACCCGGCCATGCTAAACTCCTCCTGCGGGGACTTTTCCCCGCGTGCCTGTCCGCGTCAGTCGCCCCCTTGGCAGCAATCTAACACGTATTATTCCCTGGAGCAAGACACCCCGTGAGTGCAACATCGCCTGCTTCCCGGGCTGGATTGGGTGGCCTATGGCGGCATGAAGTTGTGGGGAGCGGTCTTCCTGCCGGTTGCCGCCGGCCGCGTCTGCCCGTATGATTCTCTGCAAGACATTCCCGCGACCGTGCCCGTGGTCTTCATGACGGGCTCGGCCGATCCACATGCCCGGCTCCCGGAAGTGACGGCGATGTACAAGCGGATCCAGTCGCACGCGAAATTGGTCGTCTTCGAGGGTGCGGGGCATAAACCGTTGGATCGGTACGATCGGCAGCTTTTTCGGGCGACGCTGGTGGAATTTCTGACGCCCGCCAAGCAGTAACCCGGCATCAACCTGGCGAGAAGGAGACTCTGTTATGAGAAGACTTGTTCTTTTGACCGTCCTATCAAGTTGGTTTTTTGCGCCGGTGGGATTCACGCTGGCGGCCGGTCCGACGACCCAAGTGACCGCGGAGGAAGCCATTCAGCGCCTGACGGCAGGCAACGCGCGGTTCGTAGAAGGCAAGAACGCCCATCCGAATGCCGATCCGGCCCGGCGGACCGAGACCGGCACGCGCGGACAGCAGCCGTTTGTCACGATCCTTGGCTGCTCCGATTCGCGCGTGCCCCTGGAGACCGTGTTCGATCAAGGGATTGGCGACATTTTCGCCGTCCGGGTGGCCGGCAACGTCTGCGAAGGCGATGAGATGGCCTCCCTCGAGTACGGCGTGAACCAACTGGGGACGCACGTGCTGGTCGTCCTGGGCCACACCGATTGCGGCGCCGTGACCGCGGCGGTCACCGGCGCGGAAGTGCACGGCCACATGAGGGAACTGGTGGGCAAGATCACCCCCGCCGTCGCTAAGGCCCAGGCCAGCCACCCCGGGCTTCACGGCAAGGATCTCGTGCCGGCGGCCACCGAGGCGAACGTGTGGCAGTCGATCGAAGATCTGGTCCTACACAGCCCCATGACGCGACGTCACATCGAGTCCGGCAAGGTGAAGGTGATCGGCGCGATCTACGACGTGAAAACCGGGAAGGTCCAATGGCTCGGCGAGCACCCCAAGCAGAGGAAGTTGCTCGAACGGGGCCAATCGAGCAAGTGAGCAGGATCGGACGCCCGCGCGACGCCGGGTGCCCCCTCGACCCTAGGAGTTCCCGATGGAATTGCGGATTTTTTCCTAGAATGACTTGGCAAGAATCCGCTCCACGCCTAGGATTAGGTAGGTCACGGCCCGTGCTTGGCGAAAAACCCGGGGAAGTGCGATGAAAGCCGCCGAACTGTTCGTCCGCTGCTTGGAAAATGAGGGGGTCCAATACGTTTTCGGCATCCCCGGCGAGGAAAATATCGACATTATGGACGTCCTGCTGGACAGTCCCATCCGGTTCATCACCACCCGCCATGAACAGGGCGCCGCCTTCATGGCCGACGTGTACGGCCGGCTGACGGGCAGGGCGGGGGTGTGCCTGGCGACGCTGGGGCCCGGCGCCACGAACCTCGTCACCGGCGTGGCCGACGCCAACATGGACCGGGCGCCGCTGGTGGCGATTTCGGGCCAGGCCGCCACCACGCGGATGCACAAAGAGAGCCACCAGGCGCTCGACCTGGTCAACCTGTTCGCGCCCATCTCGAAGTTCCATACCCAGATCGTGCACCCGGAAACGATCCCCGAGGTGGTTCGCAAGGCCTTCAAACAGGCGGAGATCGAGAAGCCGGGCGTGGGATTCATCGACTTCCCCGAGGACGTTGCCCGGATGAACGTCGAGGGCAAGACGCCGTTGCGGGTGCAGCGGCCGATCCAGTCGGTGCCGCCGCCGCAAAAGATCCGCCAGGCGGCCGACATCATTTCCAACGCCCGCTACCCGCTCATCATGGCCGGCAACGGCGTGATCCGCGCCCGGGCCTCCGCCAAGCTGATGCGTTTCGCCGAGAAGCTGCACATCCCCGTGGCCTCGACCTTCATGGCCAAGGGCGTGATCCCCTTCTCGCATTGCGTTTGGCTCGGCGCGGTGGGGATGCGGGCGCACGATTACGTGGGCTGCGGCTTCGACCGCGCCGACGTGATCATCTGCGTCGGCTACGACATGGTCGAGTATCCGCCCGCCCTGTGGCATCCGACGAAGGACCGGCAGATCGTCCACATCGATTCCATGCCGGCCGAGGTGGATGAGCACTACATCGTGGCCTGCGGCGTGCTGGGCGACATCGGCGTTTCCCTGGACGCCGTCCTGGCCGAGACCCGGCCCCAGGAGCACTATCCGGCCGCCGGCTTGTGGCAGGCGATCATGAACGAATTGTGCGAGTATGCCGACGACGACGCCTGCCCGATGAAACCCCAGCGGATCGTCTGGGACTTGCAGCGGGCGCTGGCCGCCGATTGCAACGTCGTTTGCGACGTGGGCGCGCACAAGGTCTGGATGGCCCGGCTTTATCAACCGGAGCGGCCCAACTCGTGCATCATCTCGAACGGCTTCGCGGCGATGGGGATCGGCGTGCCCGGCGCGATCGCGGCCAAGCTCGCCTTTCCCGACCGGCCGGCCGTGACCGTCACCGGCGACGCCGGCTTCATGATGAATTCGCAGGAGATCGAGACGGCCTTGCGCATCGGCACGCCGATCGTGATCGTGATTTGGAACGACAACGGCTACGGGCTGATCGAATGGCACCAACTGCGCGAGTTCGGCCGGCCGGCCTATGTCCGCCTCGGCAATCCCGACTTCGTGAAGTATGCCGAGAGTTTCGGGGCGAAGGGCTATCGGGTCCGGGCCGCCGACGAGTTGCGGCCGATCTTGCAGCAGGCCCTGGCCGACAATACGGTCGCGGTGATCGACTGCCCGGTGGATTATGCCGAGAACATGAAGCTGACGGAGAAGCTCAGCAAAATGGTGTGCCCGGTGTGAGACGGCGCCTTGCGGAGTAAGATCAAATGCCAGAGCACTTTCCGCTGTTGGTTCCCGGGGCTGAGGCCGAGGGAAAGAACGTCGAGGTCTTCGCGCCCTTCGACCGCTCGCTGATCGCCACGGTCGGCTGCGCTGGGCCGGCCGGCATCGAGCGGGCCTTGCAGACCGCCTACGCGCTGTTCCGCGACCGCGATCGTTGGCTCACCCCGGCCCAACGCATCGACATCCTCGGGCGCGCGGCCGTGCTGATGCAAGCAGCGCCGCGAGGAGTTGGCGGTCGAGGCCGCCCGCGAAGGCGGAAAACCCCTGGTCGATTCGCTCGTCGAGGTGGATCGGGCGATCGACGGCGTCCGGCTTTGCGTCCAGTGCCTCCGCACCCAGGGCGGCCGCGAGATCCCGATGGGCCTGAACGCCGCCTCGGCCGGGCGGCTTGCCTTCACGCGGCACGAGCCGGTGGGCGTCGTGGTGGCCTTCAGCGCGTTTAATCACCCGCTGAACCTGATCGTCCACCAGGTTGGTCCGGCGGTGGCGGCCGGCTGCCCGGTGATCGTGAAGCCGGCCAAGGCGGCCCCGCTGTCGTGCTGGCGGTTCGTCGGGATCCTCCGCGAGGCCGGCTTGCCCGAGGAGTGGTGCCAGCCGCTGTTGACCGGCGACGACGATCTGAACCGCCAGTTGGCCGGCGACGGCCGCGTCGGGTTTTTCAGTTTCATCGGCAGCGGGCGCGTGGGCTGGATGCTGCGGTCGCAGTTGGCGCCCGGCACGCGATGTTCGCTGGAGCATGGCGGCGTGGCCCCGGTCGTGGTCGCGGCCGACGCCGATTTCGGCGCCATGATTCCGCTGTTGCTGAAGGGCGGGTTTTATCACGCCGGCCAGGTCTGCGTGTCCGTGCAGCGGGTCTTTGCCGCCCGGCCGATCGCCGACCGCGTGGCCGACGCCCTTGCCGACCAGGCCCGAGAACTGAACGTGGGCGATCCGACGCTGCCCGAGACGCAAGTCGGCCCGTTGATCCGGCCATCCGAGGTCCAGCGCGTGGGGCAGTGGGTGGACGAGGCGGTCCACGGCGGGGCGCGGTTGCGGTGCGGCGGACGCCCGTTGGGCTCGACGTGCTATGCCCCCACCGTGCTCTTTAACCCGCCGGCCGATTCCCGCGTGATGACCCGCGAGGTTTTCGGCCCGGTGGTCTGCGTGGTCGCGTGCGACGGGCTGGACGAGGCCGTGGAGCGGGCCAATTCGCTGCCCTTTGCGTTTCAAGCGGCGGTGTTCACCCGCGACCTGGATACGGCCTTGCGGGCGGCCCGGCGCCTGGACGCCTCGGCCGTCATGGTCAACGACCACACGGCCTTCCGCGTCGATTGGATGCCCTTTGCCGGTTTGCGGGAATCGGGCTTGGGAATCGGCGGCATTCCCTATACGATGGAGGATATGCAGATCGAAAAGCTCGTCGTGATTCGCTCCCAGGAGCTTTGAGCATGGGGACTTGACTGCTGTGAGTCTTGTACGTATATTGTACATATGAACGGAATCGAATTCGCCTGGGACGAAAAGAAGGCCCGGATCAACCGGCGGAAGCATGGTGTGTCTTTTGAGGAGGCGACGACGGCCTTTTATGATGAGAAGGCCAAGGTTTTCTTTGACCCCGACCACAGCGGGGAGGAAGATCGTTTCATCCTGCTTGGCATCAGCTTCGGCCTTCGCGTTTTGGTCGTGTGTCATTGCTATCGAGAAAGCAGTATGGTGATTCGGATCATTTCGGCGCGAAAAGCCGACACACATGAGCAAGAGGACTACTGGAGTTGACGTTATGAGATCGCATTACGACTTTTCCAAAATGAAGGCGCGGCGGAACCCCTACGTGAAGTCTCTCAAACAACCCGTCACGATTCGCCTCGACCGCGATACTGTGGCTTACTTCAAGGCGCAAGCGGTGAAGACCGGACTGGCGTATCAGAACCTCATCAATCTCTATCTCCGCGACTGCGCGGTCAACCATCGGGAACTGTCCCTGGAGTGGACACCGCGATGAACGGTCGGGAAACCGGGCGCGGGAGCCGACGGCACGTCTTAGGCCGTGGACAATGTGCAAGCGGAGGATTTCATCGTGAACGGTTTCGGCTCCTTTTTCGGCCGCCACGAATTCGTCATTCGCCGGCTGCACTCGATCACCGGCCTGCTGCCGGTCGGCGGCTACCTGGCCTTCCACCTGGTGACCAACGCCGCCGTGATCGACGGAGCGGAAACCTACCAGCGGCGGGCCAACCAAATCCACGCCGTCGGACCCACCACGCTCTTCTTCCTCGAATGGTGCCTCGTGCTGCTGCCCATCCTGTTCCATGCCCTGATCGGCATCGTGATCGTCCTCCGGGGCAAACGCAACCTGCTGCGCTATCCCTTCGCGGGCAACATCCGCTACACGTTGCAGCGGATCACGGGGGTGGCCGCCTTCGCGTTCATTCTCTGGCACGTGTTCCAGATGCGCGGCTGGTGCGCGGTCCCTTGGTGGACCGAGCACGTCACCAGGCCGCTGGGCGGGGCCCGGTTCGATTACCACAACGCGGCCGAAACCGCCTCCAGGGCGATTTCCAGCTCCGCCTGGGTCATCGCCGCCTACCTGGCGGGCGTCGTCGTCAGCGTGTATCATTTCGGCAACGGAATCTGGACGGTCGGAACCACCTGGGGCGTTTGGACCAGCCCGGCTGCCCAACAACGCGCCAATTATCCCTGCGCTGCCGTCGGGATCGTCTTGCTGCTGATCGGTTTGGGGGCCTTGGCGGGTATGCTCCGAGTGCCGGCGGCCAGTGGGACAGGCCAACCCGCCGTTCAACTGGCCGCCCTGGCCGTGACCTTCGCCGGAGCGGCCATGCTGGTCTATCGAAGAGGAGTCTAAACGGTGGCGCACCCGCGCGTGATGGTCGTTGGCGGCGGATTGGCCGGCCTGGCGGCAGCCATGAAACTGGCCGAGTTGGACTGCAACGTCGGCGTGATGAGCCTGTTGCCGTTCCGCCGCTCCCATAGTTGCTGCGCCCAAGGCGGAATCAACAGCGTCAACGACTTGACCCGGCAGCTCGGCGACAGCGAGTGGAACCACTTCGAGGACACCGTCTACGGGGGCGCGTTCCTGCAAAACCAGCCGCCGGTCCGGGAAATGGCCGATTGGGCGCCGCGGATCATCGACTTGCTGGACCGGCTCGGCGTGACGTTCAACCGCACGCACGAGGGTTTTCGCGATCAACGCCGCTTCGGTGGCACGCTCTTCCGGCGCACGGCGTTCGCCGGAACGACCACCGGCCAGCAGTTGCTCTACGCACTGGACGAGCAGGTCCGCCGCTGGTGCGTGGCGGGCAAAGTGAGCAGGTTCGAGTCGTGGGACTTTCTCGGCCCGGTGCTCGACGGCCAAGGCCGTTGCCGCGGCTGCGTCGCCCAGGACCTCGTGACCATGGAGATTCACGCCCTGCCGGCCGACGCGGTGATCGTCGCCAGCGGCGGCTCCGGGCTGTTGTTCGGACGATCGACCAACTCGATGGCCTGCAACGGCAGCGTCCTGAGCCGTTGTTTCCAGGCGGGGGCCTATTTCGCCAATCCCGAGTTCATCCAGGTCCATCCCACCGCCATTCCCGGCCCCGACAAGCTGCGGTTGATCAGCGAGAGCGTCCGGGGCGAAGGCGGCCGGATCTGGGTGCCGCGCACGCCGCAAGACCCCCGCCCGCCGGAACAAATCCCCGAGCGCGAGCGGTTCTATTTCCTCGAAGAGCGCGTATCCGACCTACGGCAACCTGGTGCCGCGCGACATCGGAACGCGCGAAATCTTCAACGTCTGCTTCCACGAGGGCTTGAGCGTCCGAGAAGGACCGCATGTGCGTCTATCTCGACGTGACCGGCCTGCCGCGCGAGACGCTCGACCGCAAGCTCGACGGGGTGCTGGAGATCTACCGGAAGTTCCAGGGCGCCGACCCGCGCGTCACGCCGATGAAGATCTTTCCCGCCGTCCACTACACGATGGGCGGGCTGTGGTGCGACTACGAACGCAGCGCCGCGGGCGGGCTGGTCGCCGGCTCGCCCCGCAACCAGCAGACCAACATCCCCGGCTTGTATGCCATCGGCGAATGCGAATATCAATATCACGGCGCCAACCGGCTTGGGGCCAATTCGTTGGTGGCGTGCATTTTCAGCGGCTTGATCGTGGCGCCCGGCGTGGTCCGCTACGTGAGCAACCTGCCCGGCGACGCCGCGAAGGAGCAGCCGTCGTCGTTGTTCGAGCAAGCGGCGATGCGTCACCTGGCCGCCTATAAGGCGATGCTCGCCCGGCCCGCCGGCGGTCCGAATCCCTACGCCCTGCACGCGGAATTGGGACGGCTGATGACCCGCGCGGCGACCGTCGTGCGGCACAACAAGGACCTGGCCGCGGCCTGCGCGGCGGTCGAGGACCTCCAGCAGCAGGCCCGGCGATGCTCGCTTTCCGACACCGGCAACTGGCTCAACCAGAACGTGGTCTTCGCCCGGGCGCTGGGGGACATGTTCCCGGTGGCCAAGGCGATCCTTCGCGGCGCGTTGGCGCGGGACGAATGCCGCGGCGCCCATTACAAACCGGAGTTTGCCATGCCGGACGTGGCGCCGGGCGACACGGCCGACGCCCGCCGGCAGGCGGAGCAATGGGTCGATCGTTTTCAGGAGAACACGCGGCGATGGCTGAAGACGACGGTCGCCGGCCTCGGGGCCGACGGCCAGCCGGTGATTCGCTACGAGGACGTGGACACGTCGTTGATTCCGCCGCGTCCGCGGCTCTATGGCGCGGCCGGCGCCAAGCTGGTCGAGCAAGTGTGGACCGAGCGACAACAGCGAAAGAAGTGACAGTTAATCGTTTGACGGCCACGTGTTATAGTGTTTTACAATTGTGAGAACTCATGAGCCGTGCGACTGTTTTCGCCCCGTAAGGGCGGTTGATCATAGCCCAGCAGTTCACTGCTGGGACGAGAAGCACAACCACTTTGTCCGACAAGTCCCGTAGGGACGGCCGAAATGGAGCATCGGAGATTCGATCGTCCCTACGGGACGAAGATGAAATTGGGGGCCTCCGCTACCCAGCGATGAATCGCTGGGCTATTATCAAACGACCCTCTGGGTCGAACGCGGCTCTGATTCCACTCCACGTTAACGCCCCAACCGACTAACGCACTACACCATGAACCAACCGCCCTCCATCACCAATCCCGTACCGCATCCCAGGACCTTCCTGGTCCGCGTCTTGCGGCAGGACGCGCCCGCGCGGAAGCCCTATTGGCAGCAGTTCGAGGTGCCATGGGAGCCGTACATGAACTGCATCAGCGTTTTGGCGAAGATCGCCGCCGGGGGCGTCACGTCCGACGGACGCAGCGTCGCGCCGGTCGCCTGGGAGTGCAATTGCCTGGAAGAGATCTGCGGGGCGTGCACGATGCTGGTCAACGGCCGGGTGCGCCAGGCGTGCACCGCCCTGGTCGACCCGTTGCTGGCCGAGAAGCCGGGCCGGATCGAGCTGCGGCCGATGACCAAGTTTCCCGTGCTCCGCGACCTCGTGGTGGACCGTTCGCGGATGTTCGCCGTCCTGGAACGCATCCAGGCCTGGGTGCCCGTCGATAGCTACCTGGACATGGGCCCGGGCGTGCGACAGTCGCAGCAGGACCAGGAGACGGCCTACGTGCTGAGCAAGTGCATCGTCTGCGGCTGCTGCCTGGAGGCCTGTCCGCAATATCTCAAGATCGAGCTGGCCTATCGCCGCGACGAGACCACGGACCAATACGACGCCCGGCTCCGCCAGTGCAACCTCCGGGGCTACGTCGGCGCCTTCGCCGTCGGCCAGGTGGAATTGTTCAACCTCAACCCGATCGGAAAGATGCTGGCCGAGGAGCGGCTCGACGTGCTGGTGGGCGAAGGCGGCATCGAGACGTGCAGTTTCGCGCAGAACTGCGTCCGCGTGTGCCCGAAGGAGATTCCATTGACCACGGCCATTGCCCGCGAAGGCCGCGCCGCCACGCGGCACGTCGTGCGGCGATGGTTCGACAGGTGAGAAACAACATGAAACGACAAAGCCCCTCGTACAGCACGATTTTGCGTCTGCGATACCCCGACAAGCCCGGCCAGTTGGGCCGCATCACCTCGGCCATCGGCGAAGCGGACGGCTTCATCGGGGCCGTCAACGTGGTCGAGGTCGAGCAGGGATACATCACGCGCGACATCACCGTCAGCGCCCGCGACCTGGAGCACGAGCAGCGCATCGTCGAGCGGATCCGGGCCATGGAAGGGGTGCGGGTGCTGCGGGTTTCCGACCGCACGTTTCTCCTCCACCTGGGCGGCAAGATCGAGGTCAACCCGACCACCCCGTGCTGACCCGCGACGACCTTGCGATGGTCTATACGCCGGGGGTGGCCCGCATCTGCCGCGCGATCCACGCCGAGCCGGAGGCCGCCTTCGCCTTGACCATCCGCCACAACACGGTCGCGGTGGTCACCGACGGATCGGCGGTGCTGGGGCTTGGGCAACATCGGGCCCCGGGCCGCGCTGCCCGTCATGGAGGGAAAGGCGGTCTTGTTCAAGGAATTTGCCGGCGTCGACGCCTTCCCGATCTGCCTCGACACCCAAGACGCGGACGAGATCATCGAGACCTGCGTCCGCCTGGCGCCGACGTTCGGCGGCATCAACCTCGAGGACATTTCGTCGCCGCGCTGCATGGCCATCGAGGAGGAACTGAGCGGCCGGCTGGACATTCCCGTCTTCCACGACGACCAGCACGGCACGGCGATCGTCGTGATGGCCGCCCTGCAAAACGCCTTGAAACTGGTGGAGAAGAAGCTGCCGGACCTGCGGATCGTCATCTCCGGCGCGGGGGCGGCCGGCACCGCCGTCGCCAAGCTGCTCCGCTCGGCGGGCGCCGCGCGCATCGTGCTCTGCGACCGCGGCGGGGCCATCGTCGCCGGAAACGCCTACCCGGACAACCCCGTCAAACAGTGGCTGGCCGAGAACACCAATCCCGACCGGCTGCGGGGACGCCTCGGCGACGTGATCGCCGGCGCCGACGTGTTTATCGGCGTGTCGGCGGCCGAACCTGCTCGGCGTCGAGGACCTGAAGAAGATGGCCCCGCGGCCGATCGTCTTCGCCCTGGCCAACCCCGATCCCGAGATCGATCCGGACCTGGCCATGCCTTACGCGGCGGTGGTGGCGACCGGCCGGTCGGATTATCCGAACCAGATCAACAACGT
Organism: uncultured Planctomycetia bacterium; assembly: GCA_963804825.1. Classification (GTDB taxonomy): domain Bacteria; phylum Planctomycetota; class Planctomycetia; order Pirellulales; family Thermoguttaceae; genus JBKQVT01. The sequence goes on from CAWDRV010000002.1 coordinate 242,288, forward strand.
GCTTTGTTTTCCCGGCTTCTTTCGCGGGATGTTGGACGTTCGCGCCTCTGCGGGTCGTGGACGCCATGAAGATCGCGGCGGCCGGCGCGATTGCCGGGGTGATCGCGGACCGGGAACTGACGGCCGACTACATCGTGCCCAGCGTGTTCGACCGTCGCGTGTCGGCGGCGGTGGCGAAGGCGGTGTCCCATGCGGCGATCGAGGCCGGGGTCGCACGCCGCGAGCACAAGCCGCCGTTTCACATCTCGCCGTGAGGGGCAAGGGGAAGCGGCTTCCGCCTTCGGCGGAAAGCCCGATAGATCGGGCTTTAGTTCCGTGGCTTTGCTCCCGAACGTTTTGCCGAGCTCATTTCGCAATTCGTCCGACGCCTGCCGGTCGCCGGCGTCGGCACGGACGCGGAGAAGTCGGGCAAGATATTCCTTGTAATCCTTTTCGGACCCGCCTGCGGCGTTATCAGCCATCTCTCGTCGGCAAAGGTCGGTTTGGTCGCGCAGGATTTTCAGCGCCGCCGCGGGGGCCCATTGAGCGAGGCAGAAAGCCATGTCACATCCCTCCTGGAACGATATATGCCTCTGCCAACTCAACTCGTCCTCGTACTCGAGTTCATCCCGCTGCTTGCTAAGTTCGTCTCGCTGTTCAGATAGCTTGTCATATTCCCGCTGCGGTCCATGCCGCATTTTCTCTAACTGCCCATCCAACTTCGTGATCTGCTCGTCCAGCTTCTTTCGCTTGGCCAGTAAGGCGAAGTACGGCTCATTGAACGCCTTAACCCGCCGGCCATTAACTCCGCCACGCTGGGCTTGGTCTTCTTCCGCAGGACTTCCCCGTGCATCTTCCGTTTATTGTCTGGCCGCCACCAATCGTTTTCCCACCCGTGGGTAACAGAATCCAACGTCACCGGCACGCGAGCTGGTTGGACGATGGCGAGCCTGCAGCAAGCCACTGATAGGACGGGGCCCGGTCGTCGGCGAGAATCCCGTACCAACGCTCCTCCGGCGGCAGGTCCTTATACCGTTTCCAATACGCCCGAATTCTGGCGGCGTGCGACGCTCGGCTTTCCTCCTGGAGGTCCGGCTCCTTGCTTCTGAACTCAGGCACCGTGAGGGGCATCGTGATAATTTCATCGAGCGCGCTCGCAGCAAGATAGTGGACGCCGGCGGGGTAGATGCCTTGTTTGTACTCTTGCAGCGACCGGGTCAACCGAGTGTCGCTTTCCAGGCATTTCAAGATAGGCTCGACCGCATTGTCGCCCTCGCTCACCAGAAGGTGAAGCAAGGCCTGGTCTGAGACCGAATGCTGGGAAGCCTCCTCCAACTCCCGCACCAGGAGGGCGACCCGCTTTGCCCTGCTCGGGCATCGTTCGAGTTCTCTTTTCATTGCCTGCACATAATCTTCCGCGTCGAGATAGTCGGCGATTAGGACGGGCGGCACCAGCCCCCGCTTACGGTCCTCGGCTCGCCGTCGCTGGTCGATCAACAACCGGTGTGCTCGATCGAAATCATCAAGCGAGAAGTAAGGCGTTTGATCGTCTTCCCTCGTGGAAGGTTTCTGAAACCCGCGTTTTTCCGCCTCGGCCTTGACGACCGGCCAAATGTTATTCAGCATTTCCGCGGAAGCCATCGCCAAGTGGTCATCGCCTCGCATGTGCGAGCCAACAGCCCGATCAGATAACGCCATGATCCAACAATTGGCCAGTGCCAGGTACGGGTCTTTCAAGATAGACTTATTGGCCCCAACGCTTTTCTCGATACTGAGCAAGTATGGTGGCCTTTGTGAGAAACTGCGGAGCTGGCTTGTCCAGTGGCTCCACAGCTTCTCGGCCAGTTCTGCCTCGCCTAACCGCAACAGCAGACATGCCTTGATCGGCACTGGCGACTCATCGGAGATCGATCGCGCCTCGGAGGGATCGCAGAGGCACATATCTTCAAAGTTCGGCGGCACTCCGTGCCACCACGTGCCGGCTTGCTGGAAGTGCTTCGGCTCCGCTTTGGCGGCCGCCAAGGCGTCGGCTCGCAGGTCGGCCGGCTTTCCGATCGAGGCCAGGGGGTAGACCAGTCCGTTCCAGCAGACGGCAAATCGCTGACGTTGCTTTCCGCTGTCGGGAATGATCCAGCCATGCGTCTTGACAATCGCGCCCTGCCACCCAAGCCCTCCAAAGTTGCCAACGCCTACTTCGATTGCTCGATACTGGCAGCCTCGCGGATCAGCGAGCCCTTGCCGAAAGAGCGTTGCCGTTGCCGAAACGAAGTCCTTGGAAAGCTTCGTTTCCGGGGCTTTCCACGTGGCCGCCTGCTCGGGCGGCGTGGGAATCGACTCACTGGCAAGACGTAGGTTTGTGGGAATCTCTTTCCAAAGGACCGCGCCGGCTGACGTTCCTGCCAGGCATGTACAAATCGCAAGGACAATCCACGACCTCCCCCGATCTCATGGCTGTGCCTCCCGTCAACATGAAACTGCCGGTTCAAGGCCAAAAGGACAAGCCTCCATCTGACAGTATATCACCCGCCGGCGCGTCGGCAAAGAATGGCCGCCCAACACAAACCGACGGGCCGATTCTGAAATCCAGGTAACTCAACCCTTCTCGGGCGAAGGCTTGAACGGAGCGCAGCGGCTCCACTTCCGCTTCCCGCGGAATCATCGGCCAGGACACCAGGCATACCCAACAAGAGGCGTGGCGGACAATGGCGTCGGTGTCCAACGGAGTGCCCTGTTGCGGCGACGATTCCGAAGGCAGGCCGATGATCACCACGTCGCAGTCCTGCTCTTCCGCCAGCCGGACGAGTTGCTCGGCAACGTCGCCGGCGGGCAGTTCCACGACGGCCACTTCCCGCCGCAACTGCCCGGCACGCTCGATGTCCTTCCGCACCCAGGTGTCCTCGGGCGGCACGGGCGTCCCGCCGGGCGGCACTGGCATCTTGCCGGTGTCCGCGGCAGGCGGCGCCGGCGTCCCGTGGGTGTCCGCATCCTCGTGCATGGGCACGGGAACCACGGTCAGCAGCGACCTGCGGATCAAGCATCGTCAGCACGGCATTGAACAAGTCGCTGCCTTCCGGGGTATCGGGGTGGACCAGCATGGCATGGCTGACGCCGACGCCGGCGGACCGCAACTCGGCGACGGAGCGGGCCTGGCGCTCGCTGATCTTGGGGATGCGATTGCCCCCGCCCAGGTCGAGCGAAACGTCGCGGTTGCGGCTGAGGATCCGCACCGTCAACGGCGCCAGGACGCCTTGATGCACGTTGATCCAATAGAAGGCGATCTGCTCCAGTTGCTCGTCGGGCGAGTATTGGTTGGAAGCCCCCAGGACGAGTTCCTGCACTTGCAGCGTGCTGGCGGTGTTGACGATGGCGAACAGGGGGTTGTTGGTCGGCAGGATCAAGGGCGTGGCCTCCTTGCCCGCCTTCTCCGCCCGCGTGACCACGGCGGTCATCAACTGCTGATCGTAGCGATCGAATCGCTGCGCGTGGGGCAATCCGCCGCCCGGCGGAATCCACTTGGCCGTCAGGACGACGACCTCGGTGGTTTCCGGGTCGGTTTCCGCCAGGGACTTTTCCAGCATGAAAAGGTTCTGCGGAGAGCGGATGGCCACCAGCTTCCGATAGGGCTTCGTCAGGCCGAGCGAAGCCGGCGAGATCTCGTCGGCCGTGCGTCTCGTTGAATTGTTCGAGGTGTTGATGGGCGGCCGCCCCGCGCTTCTTCTCGTGGATGTATTCCGAGGTCATGAAGATGGTCAGAAAGACCAGGGTGAAGGCGGTCCCGCTGATGGTGGCCACCTCCTTGGTGAGGAAGTTCAAGGCCGCGGTCACCAGCAGGATGAGGAAGATCGCCGTCAGGCCGATCGGCACTTCGACGTTGCCGACGTGGATGTTCACGGGCACCTTGAACTCGCGCGGGCTGCGGTCCTTGAAGCGGAGCACCACCATGGCCAGGGCCTTGAAGACGAAGCTCCACACGACGCCGAAGGCATAGGCTTCGCCCAGCACGTACATGTTGCCGCGGCTCAGCAGGATGGTCAGCAATTGCAGGCCGACGATCAGGTAGAGCACGCGATGCGTGGTGCCGAAGCGGCGATGCGGCCGCAGGAACCAATCGGGCAGCACGCCGTCCTCGGCCACGCGGTTGAGCACGCCGTTGGAGCCGATGATGGCCGTGTTCACCGCCCCGGCGAGAATCAGGAAGCCGACGACGACGACGAAGGCGTTCAGCAGCAATCGCGCCAGCGGCGGCCCGATCACGTGCATCGCCAGGCCGCCGATCAGATTGTTGGAATAGTCCTTCATGCGGACTTCATCGGGAATCAAGAGCACGGCCAGGAAGCAGACGCTCGCCGTCAGGACGACGCTGTAGACGAAGACGATGAAGGCCGCCTTCTTGAAATTGGGCAGCTTGGGCGATTCGACCTCGCGATAGACCTGGGCCAGCGTCTCTTCGCCGCTCATGGCCAGGATCGAGTGCCCGAAGGCCAGCAACACCCCGACAAGTCCGATCAGGCTGAGCCAGTTGCCCGGCCGCCGCAGCTTCTCGGCCAGCGAGGGCGACATCCTGCCCAGGAATCCCAGGGGGTCTTCCGGCCTGCCGGTGGCCTCGTTGAGCTTGGGGACGGGCAGGCCGTTCTCCATTTTGGGCACGAGCCGCCCGTCGGAATCGCGCTGCCATATCTCGCGCCGTTCGCCGGTAACGCGATCGACGCCCGGCACGGCCTGATACTCCACTTTCAGCGTCAGGTCCGGCTTCAGCGGCACGCGGTTCACCGGGCCGTGTACCAGCAGGGTCGCTCCGCACCAGACCAGCATGACCACCGCCATGACGGTCGTGGCCGCCATGATCTTCAGCGCCTTGCCGCTCGACTCGTGAATGCCGATCACGTTCTGGCGGAAGAAGTAAAGCGTGATGGCGCAAGCGATGATGACCGCGCCCCAGTTGCGCACGGGACCCGTCGCCGTCGCCGACAACTTCATCGCCGGGTTGACCGTGGCGACCGTGTCCAGCAGCAAGCCCATGATGTATTGCCCGGCCGACATGCCGCTGATCGGGCCGGTCAGAATGTAGTCGAACATCAAGGCGGAGACCGACAGCTTGGCCAGGAAACCGCCCATCGCCTCCTTGACCACGCGGTAGACGCCGCCGCGGACGAAAAGCGAGCAGCTTTCAATGTAGATGCTGCGGACCGCGTAGCTGAAGAGCATGACGGCCAGGATGAACCAAGGCGCCGCCGGCCCGATGGCCCCCTCGACGATGCCGCCGATGTAGTACGCGGTGCTGGCAAGGTCGCACAGCACGATGGCCGCCGTCCGCCAGTACGAAATGAACGTCAGCATCACGCTGCTGACGACGATGACCTGGACCGGGCGGCGGAGTCGCTGCACGGTTCCTTCCCAGGCCCCGGCGGGCTGTGGAGAATCAGCCATAAATCAGGTGGCGCGCTGACGACACGCGCGGCAACAACAGCTTGGGCACAACGCCGGGGCGTCAGACGTGGAGGCCCTTTCATCTCGGTCGCGGCGCCGCGCCCCGACCCGCCTGCGGGGTTAGCTGTCGGGCTAGGGCATGAAAGTACCCGGGTCCAGACGCCTGGACCTTCGCCCCAGGCCGTTTTTCATCGGCCGCATGGGTCCCCCGTTCCCGCACCGCGCCGGCGCGGGATTCGGCTGCACGTGGCCCATCATAGCACGTCTTCCCTGCCTGACAAGAGGGGCATTTTTCGGGGAATCCGCCGCGGAGCAACCAGTCCACCCGCCGGGAGGGACCATGCCGAGCAGGTAGGTTATGCTTTAGCATAACATCTTGCAGAATAAGAGGTTCCGTTATGCTGAAGCATAACCTACGACTCTCGAATTCCCAATCCCCGCTTCCTTACTTCAACCCCAACGCCCTCTGCACAAACCGATCCCAAAGCCGATCGGGCACCCATTTGAAGGCACGGAGCAGCAACTTCGTCTGCAAGCCGACGGGGTAACGGGTCTTGGGCCGCCGCGCGGTCAGGGCATGGACCACCGCGCGGACGACACGTTCGACCGGCAAGGCCGCGGCGGCCAGTTTGTGGCTCGCTTCGCGCATCGCGGCCAGATCGGCCTCGTAGAGCGACAGGCTGTCCGTCTGGACCTCGGCTTCCAGTCGATCGGCGTCCGCGAACGTCTTGTCCCAAATCGGCGTGTCGATGCTGCCCGGCTCGATCAGTGAGACCAGGATTCCCCAGGAGCGGAGTTCACCGCGGAGCGAGTCGCTCAGCGCCTCCAGGGCGTGTTTCGAGGCCGCGTAGGGGCCCAGATAGGGCGCCGCGATCCGGCCGTTCAGCGAGCCCATGTTCACGATGCGCCCTCGCGCCCGGCGTAGCAACGGCAAAAAGGCCTGTGTCACCGCGATCTGGCCGATGACGTTGACCTCGAATTGCTTCCGCAGCTCGTGGAGCGGCAGGATCTCCAGCGGCCCGGCCACGACGATCCCGGCGTTGTTGACCAGGCCCGCCAGCCCGGCCGATCCCACGGCTTGCTCGACGCGCCGGGCCGACTCGGCGATCGACCCGGCGTCGGTCACGTCCAAATGGAGGGGCGTCAGCCGCTCGGAGGCCCGGGCACGAAGCCGCCGGCCGGCGTCCTCGTTGCGAACGCCGGCAAAAACGCGAAATCCACGCCGGTCGAGTTCCAGCCCGCACGCCTCGCCGATCCCGGTCGAGGCGCCGGTAATCACCACGGCCGGCGACTGTGGCAGGTTCGTAGTTTCCTCCGACATCGCAGTCACCTTTGCTACGAGATTCGACACGCCCCCAGCAGTTCCAATTCTCGCAAACTCGCAGTGCAATTGCAAGACTGGTTCAACCCGGCGCCCGGACCAGCAGAAAATACGCGACCAGCACGACGGCCATGACGACCATCAGCCATTTCACGTCGCGGCCCTGCCCGGCGCACAACTTGACGACCGGATACGCGATAAACCCCAGCGCCAGGCCGTGGGCGATCGAATACGACAGCGGAATGCCGATCATGATGAGAAACGAGGGCATCGCCTCGGCATAGTTTCCCCAATCGACCTTGACGACATTCCGCATCATCATCGAGCCGACGATCACCAGGGCGGGCGTCGTGATGGGCGGATAGCTGCCGACCATGTGGATGATGGGGCTGAAAAACAAGGCGACCAGGAACAGCGCGGCGACGCAGACCGAGGTCAGGCCCGTCCGTCCGCCCTGTTCGACCCCGGCCGCGCTCTCGACGAAGCTCGTCACCGTGCTGGTGCCCAGGGCGGCGCCGGCCACGGTGCCGACGGCGTCGGAAATCAGCGCCTGGCGGGCCCGCTCCAGGCGGTTGTCGCGGATCAAGCCGGCCTGCTCGCAGACGCCGATCAGGGTCCCCAGCGTGTCGAACAGCACCATGAACAGGAAGATCAAGATCAGCGGGATCATGGGCCAGCACAGGGCGTTGACGAGGTCCATTTTCAGCAGCGTCGGCGCCAGCGACGGCGGCGCGGAGACCACCCCGCCCGCAATGGCGAACTGATTCATCAGCAGCGAGTTTTTCACCAGGTCCGATCCCGCGACGGCGGGGCCGAGATGGGGGATGGCCAGCCGCATCGCGATCGCCAGCAGCGTTCCGCCGCCGATTCCCCAGAGGATCGCCCCGCGCACCCGCCGCGCGGAAAGCACCGCCATCAACAGCAGGCCGAAGAAGAATACCATGAGGTCCGGCGAGGCGAACCGCGTGTTGAGCGTCACCAGGTGGCCCGGGTCGGCCACGATCAGCCCGGTGGTCTGCAAGCCGATGAACGTGATGAACAGCCCGATGCCCACGGCGATGCCGTCGCGCATGCTGGGGCTGATGGCGTCGAGGATGGCCTCGCGGATGCCGAACACGGAGATCAGCAGGAAGAGAATCCCGGACCAGAACACGACGCCCAGGGCGATCTGCCACGGGGTGGTCGAGCCGGGGTCCATCAGGCCGGCCCGGACGCGCTGGTCGATCATCACGGCCGCCGCCGGGACCGCCGTCAGCACGAAGAAGAAGTTTTCGCCCATGCCCGGGGCCTGCGCGATCGGGTAGCGGCCGTACAGGCCCATGATGAGCGTGGCCAGGGCGGCGGCCAGGCAGGTGGCCGTCGTGATGGCCCCGAAGTCCATGTGCGTCGGCTTCCCGCTCAATTGCCCGGTGAGGACCGCCGGCTGGAGAAAGATGATATAGGCCATCGTGAGGAACGTGGTCAGGCCGGCCAGCAGCTCGGTGCGGACCGTGGTGCCGTTTTCGGACAGGCGAAACAGCCGGTTGAGCATCGGACTTTCCTCCCCGGAACCGCGGGAAACCGCCGCTCCTTGCCGTGAGGGTTTTATGAGCTACAATGCAAGAGACGCATGGAAAACACCAAGTTTAGCGAAAATTCCCCGTTCGACGAGGGGGCGGGGCCGGAACCGGGCATCCTGATCGCCACGCTCGTGCCGGAAGAACTGACGGCGGAAATGGTTACGACGCCGCCGGTCCGACGCCGCCGCGTCTGGCTGCCCCTGGCCCTGTTCATCGCCACCTGTTTGAGCACCTGGTTCGTGGGCCAGTGGATTTTTGAGGAACAGGGCGGCGGTTGGAAGTACGCCGTCGCCGTGATGACCATTCTCCTCTGCCACGAGATGGGCCATTTCCTCCAAGCGCGGCGCTACGGCGTCCATGCCAGTTTTCCGTTTTTCATCCCCATGCCCATTCCCCCGTTCGGCACCTTCGGGGCGGTGATCGGCATGAGTTCCCGCATGGGCGACCGCCGGGCCTTGTTCGACATCGGCATCTCCGGGCCGTTGGTTGGGCTGGTGCCGACGCTCCTCTTCTGCGTGCTCGGAATCCGTTGGTCACATGTTCTGTTTCTGTCCGGCCCTCCGGAACTGGGGACACCCTTGCTTTTCGACTGGCTGGTCGCGTTGATCTGGGGGCCGATTCCGCCGAGACTGGGCCTTGCGTTGCACCCCGTGGCGTATGCCGGATGGGTCGGGCTGTTCATCACCTCCCTGAACCTCGTCCCCATCGGTCAATTGGACGGCGGACACGTCTTGTACGCCCTCTTGCGCAGGAAGGCCCACGCCGTGGCAACCATCCTGCTGACCGCGGCCGCCGTCATGGTCGTCCTGAATTTCCATGCACTGGGCAACTGGATTCTGTTGATCTTCTTGCTGATGATGATGGGCCCACGACATCCGCCGACGTCCAATGATTACGTGCCCCTGGGAACGGGCCGGATCCTCCTGGGCTGGCTGGTGTTGGCGTTCTTGATCGTGGGCTTCACGCCCTTTCCGATCCCGCACTGACCCGCTACCGCCGCGCCGCTCACCGGCACAAGGCGGTGACGATCTGCTCGATCGACGCAACCGGCCCAAGACTCTCGACGTTGAGCACCAGGTCGTAGAGGTGCGGGTCGTTCGTGTCGTGGTGGAAATATCGGCCCACGAACTCGCGGCGGTCGTGGTCGGTCTTCACCATCCATCGCCGGGCCTGCGTTTCGCCCAACGAGCAGGACTTCATGATCCGTTCGATGCGAAACCTCTCGGAGGCGACCAATCGCACGGCGAGCCCCCTTTCCCGGGGCAAGAGGAACTGCGCCCCGCGTCCGACGATCACGACCTTGCCCCGCCGCCCGGCGGCACGGACCACGCGCGTCAAACAGGCCACGTACTTCTCGTGGGTGACGATCTGGCCGTCGATCCAGGCGCCCAGCACGTCGTAGACCCAGTTGCTCTGGGTTTCATCGACGAGGTCCAACATCGTGCGGGAACCACGAATTCGCTCGGCCACGCGGTCCAACAGCGTCCGGTCGAGGACTTCCCAGCCCAATTGTTGGCCCAGGAGGCGGGCGATATCGCAGGTGTCGATTCCCGCCTCGCGCGAGATGGCGACATACGTCCGGCCGCTCATGGCCAGGCGTTGCCGATGGGGCCCTTGCACGGCGCGATCCGCGGTTTCCTGGGCGTGGACCCAGGCTTGCATCTTTCGTTCCGCCGCCGCGACGATCCGCGGCTCTTCGTGCGTTTGCGTCTTCATCATCAACCCCCCATTAGAGACGAGAATTGCGAGAAGAGGGGGACTCAGCGACCCAATTACATTATACCCACGACCTCCCCATCGGGGAAGCGTTTTTTCGAAAAAAGGGGGGCGTGCCGGAAGCCTCGCTATTCGCTTGCGGTTTCGCAAACCAAAATCCTATCCGCCCAAGGCGTCCTTCAGATTGCGCACGTCCTCTTGCAATCGCTGCTGCTGGGCCGAAAGGTCCTGCAACTCGCCGCGCATCTGGACCAGTTGCCCGCGAAGCTCTTCCAGCTCGCGGCGCAGGGCCTCGCCGCCGGATGCGGCCCCGGAGGAAGGCGCGCCGGTTGCCGCCACTCCGGGCGCCGGTCTGGCCGCCGGCGGCGCGGGCGGCAGAAGGGGTCCATCGCCGGGAGCGTACGCGGCCGCTCTGCCCTGGCTGTGCTGCACCTTGAGTTGCTCCATCTCCCGCGGCGTATATAAGGCGTGGGTGACGACGTGTCCGCGTCCCTCGGGCGTCAGCGGGATCACCAGCCCCTTCGTCTTCAACGAACCCAGCAGCACGCGCAGCGCCGGAAGGTCCGGGATCGGGTCCATGCGCGAGACGCGGGCGCGCAACTCCCCTTCGGTCTGCGCCCCTCGCAGCAGCAATTCGGTCATCACCGAAAGTTCGAGCTTCTCGACCCCGAGCCAGTCATAGAGATAGTGGCGGTACTTGGTGACCCGGCCGTAGCCTTCGACCATGCCGATGGCCCCCAGTTGGCGAAGCCGCTGGAGCGATTCGGCCACGTCGTCGGGCTCAAGTTGCATGAGCGGGTCGCGGTTGCTCTTCTGATTGCAGCCGGTCGCAACGGCATTGAGCGACATGGGATAGCCGTCCGGCGTGGTCTTGGCCTTCTCGGCCAGCACGCCCAGCACGCGGCGGTCGATGGCCCCAAGAGGCTGCCAACGCGGTCCGGCAACGGCCGGCGGCGGAGTTTGCAGCAAGGATGAATCCTCGGACATCGTTCAGTCTCCGGGTGAAAATCAATAGCGAACGGCGAAATGCCCAAGGCACCTATAAATACCGTGTCCCACGGAAAAAGTAAAGGGGCTGCGGTCATGGATCGCAGACCACGCGAAATCCCAGGTTGACGCAGCGGGTGCCCGGCGCGTTCCAATTGCGGAACGACGCCCGGGCGTAGAGCGGGAAACTGTTCCAGCCTCCGCCCCGGCGGATACGCTTCTCCCCAGATTCCGGTCCGGTCGGGTCGTCCTTCGGCGACTTCCCGTAGTAGTCCTTCCCGTACCAGTCGGAACACCACTCCCAAACGTTGCCGTGCATGTCGCACAGCCCGAACTTGTTCGCCGGCAGTCCGCCCACCGCGACGGTGAATTTGCCGTTCTTCGGCATCATGATTTCCTGCACGTGCGGAAACTCCTCCCGGTCGCCTGCGTCCTGGATGTTGGCCACGCGGGTCACCTGCTTCGGATCGTTGCCGTTGGAGTAGCGTGTCGTGGTTCCCGCCCGGCAGGCATACTCCCACTGGGCCTCGGTCGGCAATCGGTAGTTCTTCCCTTCCTTGCGGCTGAGCCATTGGCAGAACGCGACGGCGTCGTACCACGTGACATTGACGACCGGATGGTCGTCGGTCTGGGCGAAGCCCGGATGGAGCCAGTTGTATTTCGGGTCGCGTCCTTCGCACAAGCCGGTTTGGGCGTTGTATCCCCAGCCGCCATTGCCGCGGCGGGCGCGGTCCGCCCGTTCCTCTTCATTGCGGCCCTGGTCCGTCCGCTCCGCCTCGGTCTTGTAGCCGGTGTCCTTGACGAACTTTTTGAATTGGCCGACAGTGACCTCACATTGCCCCATGGTGAACGGCTTGGTGATCCGCACCTGGTGTCGCGGGAATTCGTCCTGAAAGAGATAGTCGGTCTTGGCCGCAACCTTGTAGGCGGGAAATGCCTTGAGCAACTCGTCCATCGACTCGACGCTGCCCATCATGAACTGGCCCGCCGGAATCCGCACCAGCTTCATGCCGACGGAGTTGGTGGTCTCGCGCGGCTTGTTGGCCGGTTTGTCCTCCGCCACAACAACATGCGGGCTGCACGTGATTGCGACCAACAACAGCGCGAACCAGCGAAGCAGGCTTTTCACGGCGATTCTCCTTTGCGGCGGGTGGAATTGGAGTGAGTGATGCGGGAACTGATAGTATACCATGGGCGGAAGGAGGAAGGAGGAAGGGAGCCGGAGGCGTGAGCCTCCGGATCGGAAGGCGCAGGCCGGAACGAAAGCGGACCGCAGCCGCTCAATACGCCAGCCCGCCGCGGAGCATCAGCGTGTCGTGGGGATAGACATCGACCGACGCCTGGTCCAACTGGATCTTGCGGGCGAAGACATACCCGACCTCCAGCCGCGGGCTGATCCGTCCGATCGCCCGCCGCTCGATGCCCAGGAAGACGCGGAGGTCGCGATAATTGAGCAGGTCGCTTTGGCCGTCGGCGCGCTGGATGGCCCAGGTGCCGCCGCCAAGCTCGCCGCCGATATAGACCCAGTCCTGAATGTCTTCGTTGAAGATGCCGCTCCAATAGACTCGCCGCGAAATCTTCGGCTGCGGAAACACCAACTCGAACTTGGTGTCGTCGTTGGGCGTCCAGACCAGCCCGGCCACCGGCAAGAGCGGCACGTCCGTGCGGTCGAGATAATCGGCCCCCAGCACCAGCGTGAGCGTGGGCGTCCAGGTCCACGCGGCAATGCCGTGCCCGGTGATCCGCAGGGCATGGCTGCTGTCCTGGCGGAAATCGCTGGCCACATCGGGAGTGACCGCCACGTCGAAACCCCACCGCGGCGTCAAATGCCCCAGCCAGCGAAACTCGGTATATGCATCGTACACCTCGGGCGGCAAGGCGACGGAGTTGGGGCCAGCCAGGTAGTGTACGGCGAACCCGGGCGTGATCAGCAGCGGAAACGCCCGCGTGGGGCAGGGGAGCCCCAAGACCGTCTTCAGTTCCAGGCTATCGAATCCGAAACCGTCGCCGCCGGCGCTGCCGCGAGGCAGCCACGAGGCCTCGAAGAGCAGCTTTTGGAATACGCCCGGCCGGGTCCCGCGCGGCAGCTCCGCCGCGGCCGGCTCGGTCGCGGTTGTCCCGGGCGGCGCCACGGCCGCCGTGGGGCCGGCAAGCGGTCCTGCTTCCACGGGCGCAATCCGCTCGACGGGAAACTCGCACGCCGGCAACGCCGCATCGCGGTTGTCAAAGAAGAACGTTGAAGCGTCTCCACCAGGCCCCCTCACCCCCAACTCCGCACCCCCAACGGGAGAAGGGGGGAATGGTTGGACAGCCGCATCGGGAGTTGCATACGGAGCGGACAGATCGGTCGTGTCCGTCGGCGGCATCCGCATGACTTGGGCCCACGCCGGACAGCCCGCCGCGCAAACGATCGCCGCAAAGCCAAGGCAGCGTGCAAGAAGGATGGACCTGGCCGCTGGGTCTCGGTGCATGTCAGTAGGCCAAGCTCCCGCGCAGGAAGACCGTCGAGGACGGCGTATAGCTATTCGGGTCTCCGTTCCGATAGTCGAGCGTCCGGTCGAACGCCCCGCCAACCTCGACCAAGCCCGAGAGTCCGGCGCCCGTCAATCGCTTGAACTCCAAGCCCAGGGCGATGCGGATGTCGTTGTAGTCCACCTCCTCCAACGCGTCCGGAATCACGGATTCCTTGCCCCGCCTGATCGTCCACGCGTCGCCGCCATAGTCGCCGGAAGCGTACCACCACCATTCCGTGTTTCCAAGCGATTGCAGCCGCTGGGTGAACTTGGGGTTGGGAAAGAGGATATCGAATCGGGTGTCCGCGTTGGGCGTCCAAACGATGCCGCCGACCGGAAAGAGCTTGTAACGCACCCGATCCAAATACCACAGGCCAAACTTGACCTTCACGGCCTGGTCGAGCGTCAATACCGCCAACGCGCGGCCCGTGACCCGAAGGCTCTGGGTGTCCAACCCGCGGAAGTCGGAGTAGACGCCGACGCGGGCGTCCAGCTCGCCGCCGAACCGGTCGTTCACCTGCGGATTCCACGCCGTGTCGAGGTAGGTGTCGAACGTGTACGCCGGCATATCGGCCGGCGCCGGCGGCGTCGTCGAGTTCGGCCCTTGCCAGAAATACGTGACAAAGCCCGGCGTAATCAACAACGGCGTCTGCGCGTTCCGCAAGAAGGGGATCGCCAGCGTCGTGCTCAATTCGATCTCGTTGAAGCCCAAGGGCTTGGACCCCTCGGGGGCAAAATAGTGATAATCGGCCCGCACTTCCTGGATGAACCTCTGCATCTGCGCCATCGTGGCCGCCGGATTCCCCCAGTCCAGATACGGCCCCTGGGGCAGCACGCCCGGCGAGCCCGGTCCCGGCGCGCCGTAGGGGTCCCAGCCCGGCGGCGGCGCCTGGATCGTCCCGTTCAACGTGGTCATCGGCGCCGGACCGACCGCCATCGGATCGGGCGTTGGGGCCAGTGTCGGGGGAAGGGACGCACCCGGCGAAAACGTGGGCGACGCGCTCGCGGAATCGGCAGCCGCCGGAGCGGGCGAGTCCACCATCGTGGGAAACTGCTCGCGCGGCCCCATCTGCCCTAGGGCCAGGGCCGACGCCAACACCCAGGCGGCACTACAAAGACAACACGTGATCCTGGCGATCCTGACCACCAGTTCCCCTCCAGAAACAGGTTCCAGACGAGAGAAACAGAAAAGCCCAAGAGAAGGGCCGTTAAATAACAAGGATGCGCAGGTCCGTCAAGATCGGTTTTTCCGTCGGCAGACCCCCTAGGCCAAGGCGGACCGACCGGACTAGAATGTATGGGGCTGACGTTGCCCCAAACCACGAGCCACGCGACAAACCAATCTTGCGTTATGCCCCCAGCCAGCCTAACTTACCTGGACCAGGAGCGAATCCTCCAAGAGACCTTCGTCGCGCGGATGGAATACCATCCGGCCCTGACCTCGACGAATGATCGAGCAGCCCAGGCAGCGGCGGAAGGGGCACGGGAACTGCCCCTGCTGATTGTCGCCGATCGGCAAACGGCGGGACGGGGTCGTGGGAGCCATGGCTGGTGGTCGGGCGCCGGCGGCCTGACGATGAGCCTGCTGCTGGGACCCGAACTGTTCCCGGGGCCGTCGCGGAGCCGTGCCCCGTTGGTTGCCTTGGCTGCCGCCGTCGCCGTCGTCGAGACGCTGACGCCCCTGCTGCCAGACCACCCGTTGGGCCTGCATTGGCCCAACGACGTGCTGGTCGGCCCGCGGAAGCTGGCGGGCATTCTCATCGAAGTGCTTTCCGACGGGCGGCACGTCGTGGGCATCGGGGTGAACACCAACAACTCGTTGGCCGACGCCCCGCCCACGCTGCAAACGCAAGCCACCACGCTCCGCGACCTGACCGGCCGGCCGCACAACCAGACGACCATTCTCGTCGCCCTGCTCCGGGCCGTGGAACGGAACTTCGCCGCCCTGGCCTTGGACGCCTCGCGGATCGCCGCCCGGGCGGACGCCCTCTGCTTGCAGCGCGGACAGACGCTGACCGTGGAACACGGTCGTCGAGCGGTCACGGGCATGTGCCGCGGCATTGCCCCTGACGGCGCCTTGCGGTTGGAAACCCCCGCGGGCGAGCAGTCTTTCTACTCCGGCGCACTGCGGCCGCCGCGAGAGTGAGCGGGGACGTTGCGGAAACCAATGCGATGGCTACCATGCCCGCCGCCGAACACGTTTTGCGAAAAGAACAGCGACCAGTCCGCCAAACAACATCCCGATCGAAGCCGGTTCAGGTGCGAGGGCCCCGGGATAATCAAGAGACGCCATGTCCCCACCCAGACCGTTCATGGCGAGCGCCTCATAGTTGGCATCAGCCCACTGATAATCGACCGAGCTTGGAACGCCGCCGGTATACTGGAAGTCGCCAAACATCCACCCGCCGGGAATGCCGCTGTTCGAGGCCATCTCCATCCTAGCCAAATCGCTGTTGTCCACAAATCCCCGCAGCAGCGTGTCGCCCATGTAGGTGTATCGGAGGATGAGGCAATTCAGCGGCGTGGGCATACCGAAGAAACTGTTGTAGATGGGTTGGCCGTCGTAGTCGTTGTAGAGCCATCCGATGCCGGTGATCGGAGCTTCGCCGGTCGTCTTGTAGTTCACCCAATCGGCCGAGGAGGCGCTGCTTACCAATCCCGCGCCGGCAAAGGGCCCAGCGGCGTTATTGAGCGAATCCTCGCACGCCTGACGAATGGCGGTAACGCCCGTGAACGTTCCACTTAAATCGGTGTAAGTCACCTGCGCGGGGTCGACGAAGACCACCGCCTGATCCACGATATCAAAAGTACCCGTCAGGTTATTGAGATTCAGCCCGAGAAGCGAATACGCAACCGTATCTGCCGACGCAATCATCGGAGCCAACGTCAATCCGCACAAAACGACCAAGACCAGAATCACGCTGAATTTGTTACTCATGACGTGGACTCCTTGTTTTGGGGGGAATAAAAGCACCAGCCCTTAATTGTCCCTATTTCGAGAGACTTGTCAAGGATTTTGCGCGATTCTGAAAATGCGCGAAGAAGCTGTGCTCGACGCCGCCGGCTTTCGGGCAGCCGCGCGGGAAGCAGGAACCGTGGAGCCAGGTGGGCACAGGCCCGAAACAGCCGACGGGCCCGCAGAAGGATGTGTCTGCGCGGGCTGCGCCGCATCAGGACATGCCGCCTGTCGTCGGATCGACGGGCGGATTGGGGGACGAAACGACCGATCGTGGTCAGGTGCTCTTCGGTCGGATTCTGCCTGTCGTCAGGTCTTCCCACTCGCGTCGAACGTTCAGCGTTGCCGCCCACTTGTCGAGGTATTCCCGATCGAGCGAGTCGGCTTGCACGGCGTAGACCCCGGCCGCGTCACCGAGTTGCCGCTCCGATGGCGTCCGCTTGTGCCAATAGAGCTTGTGGAGAATGACGTCCTCGGCCGTGGCGATCCAAGCCGGGACGCCGAACAAGTGCACCCGCAGCCGCCGAGCGAAGGCCCCGCGTTCGAATGCGTCGTCTCGCAACAGCCAGAAGTCAACTTTCAACGCCGAGAGTTCGTCGATGGCATTGAATTGATACGGCGGCCGAAACGCCTGCTCGACCGATTCGCGCTGCACGAAGAAACCTTCTCCAAAGGCGGCGACCAGGTTTGCGACGTCCGCCGGCCGTAGGAGGAGCACGAAATCAAGATCGTGCGTCGAGCGGGGGATGCCCCAATAATTGCTCGCCATCGAGCCGGCCAGCATATACGGAATGCCGGCGCGGTTCAGCCGATCCAAGCAATCCATCAGGAGGTCCTGTTCGGTCCTCATGGGCGAATCAGCTCCAATCGTTGGCGCAACCGGCGATCGACTTCGGCTTCATCGGCCTCGGGAAACTGCCGTCGGATGCACTGGCGGGCAAGATCGCAACCGAGCTTGTGCAGCCCCAAGGAGATCTTCAGTCGCTCCTCGCCCGTCATTCGCCGGTAGCCGCGGATTTGCTCCTGGAGGGCCGCATCGGGTGTCATGTTCCGCCCTCGCCTATCCAGCCGCCGCGGCCGGCCGCCGTGCGCCCGCACGGCCGCCTACTGCCTCACCGCGGCGCCGGCCTGCCCGTCGGCGGTCACGACCGGATTGGACCCCTTGCCCTTTTCGCCGGGGGAGGGTGTTTCCACGTCGGCGGGTGCGAAGACCCTTGCATTGTAAACGACCAATGCGCGGGCCGCGTGCTCCACGGCGGTGATCTCCTGGCTGCTCAACGCCTGCACGTTCCAGCGATAACGCTCGCTGTTGAGCACGCTGTCGAGGTATTCGATCGACCTGACCAGGGCCGGGTCCTCCAATTTTCGCGCCGGAAGGCTCACGGCCAGCCACTCGGCAATCTGGCCGGTGGCAAGGAACTGCAAAGCAAAGTCGCTGTCGGCGGGCCGGCCGGCCCCGAGCCGGAACGTCCAGCTCCCGTCGCCGTTCTGGGTTTGCAGCACGTACTTCTGGTAGTCGTCGACGAACTTCTTCGCCCGGGCGAACGACCCGTCCAACGGCTGCTTCGACTTGACACGCTGATTCAGCGCGCAACTGAGCCCCAGCAATCTCGTGATCCCGCGCGGGCCGGCAACCGGCGGACGCGCCAATTCCTCCGTGACCATCCGCTCGACCGACCACGTCTCGTCCAGGCTGTTCTTCCAAGTCGCTTGTCCGGCGTAATACGACAGGCCGATCAACTTCAACGACATGTCGGTCCCGGCGCGGCAGCCGCGCTTTTCCGATTCGACCAGGTCGGCCACGGTGCGGACCGTCTGGCCGACGCGGAGCGGATAGCTGCTCGGCACGTACGCATTCGCCAGCATCGCCAGGAACTGCGACGGATCGTCTTGCAAACCGTAGCCGACGCGGGCGGCAATGCGGTTCTCGTTCATCGCCAACAAGTGGTAGCCGCCGCAGGGAAGGTCCCAGCAGAGGCACGTGATGGCGTTGATCTTCTGGCCCGGCGAATCCTCCCGCTCGACCTCGCTCCGGCAGCCGAAACCCCAGCAAAATTTGATGAGATCGGCCGCCGTGTTGTCGCGGGTGTTGAACGGCTGTTGACCTTGGGAGGCCAAGGTGCGGCGGACGCGGTCGCGGAGTTCGACCTGCGCGGCGGTCAGTTCCTTTTTGGGCGGCGCCTTCCGGGCCGGGGCCTTCACGGCCGCCTTCGGTTCCCGCCCCTGCTTTTCAGGCTCCGCCTTTGCGGGCCCTTGCTTTTCGGGCTCCTTCTTTTCTATTTCCTTTTTCCCAGGGACCACTGTCTGCGGGGCCGCTGAATCCGTGGCCACCGCTTTCCCGGGCGTAGCTTCCTCGGCTCCGGCTGCCGGCGGGGGCGTCTTGTCCTGGTCCGCCGACGGCGTGGCGGGGATCATCGCCGGGGGCAGATCGTCGTCGGCCGCCAGGGCACGCGTCCCACTGAGCAACCCCAGGCACACCATCAAGCTAAGAACCGGTAGAATTCGCATGGTATTTTCCAAACCTCTTGTTTTCCAAACCAAGCGCACTTCCCAGGGGACAGTCCCATTTTCGTCCGACCATGCTTCGCACGGTGCCCGAAATTGGGACAGTCCCCCACTTGTTTCTTCGTCAATCCTCACCGTCCCTCGGTGCCGTTGGCGGACTTCGCCGCGGTCGCGGTGCCCTCGTTGTGCCGGGGACGATCGATCAGGAAACCGCCGCCGGCGCCGCGCTGGAGGTAGCAGTGTTGCTCGGCCCCGCAGCCGAAGGTGCTGTTGCCGCCGTAATTGATCAGGAAGCTGAAGTTGCCGCCGCAGTCGGGCAGGTGGTGATAGCTGATGCGCGGATCGGCGTATCCCTGGCCCCAGCCGTCGTACACCGTATCGTCGCCGTAATGGAAGAGGATTCCCAGTCCGGCCTGGGCGCCGCATCCCTGGGTCAGCCCGCCGGTCGCCTCGTAATGGTCTTTTCCGCCGAAGCTGCACAGCACGCCGACCGAGCAATCCCAGGCCATGCCGGTGCCCATGATGGTGCCTTCGTAAGTGCTGTCGCCGCGGTCGTCGAAGCAGAACCCCAACGCGTAATGGCAGCCCCATCCGCAGCCGAATCGCTGAAACAATGGCTCGGTCCGCTCGCCGCCGTAGAAGTTCTTTCGGGCGATCAAGCGTTGGCTGTGGCCGCCGAAATCGCGGGCGAATCCCATGCCGCACCAATAGCCGCCGCCGTGCGAAAGGTAGTCGAACTCATAGACGTTGTGGCCGCCGCCGTTCAGCAGCACGCCGATTCCGCCGTCGGCCGTCTGCCGGATGCCCCCGCCCACGCCCTGGCCGAAACCCTCGTAGCCGGGCGTTTCCGGCTTGTAGGAATTGGGATACAGGCCGCCCAGGTAGTAATGGTCGCCGCCGACGAGGTCTTCGAGCAATCCGAAGCCCAGCGGGGCGCCCAGCCCTTGGGCCCACATCGCCGCGTGATAGTCGTTGTGGCCGCCCCGTCCGATGAGCAGCCCCACGCCTCCCAAGGCTTGCCCTTGCACCCGGCGAAGACCGCGGTAGACGTTGTTTCCGCCGTAGTCCAGGAGGATGCCGACGCCGGCAAGGCAGGACCCTTGGGCGACGTCCTGGGCTTCATAGCGGTTGCCGCCCTCCAGGTTCAAAAGCATGGAGACGCCCAGGATCGCGCCGCCTTGCACGCCGGCATTGGACGCCCGGAAGACGTTGCCCCCGCCGAGGTTCACGACCAGCAGCACCGGCCGGTCCAGCGAAGTCGTGCCCTCGTAATACGTGTTGCCGCCGCCCAGATCGATGACCGCGGCCACCCCGGGCATGTTGTCGAGTTGGTAGGTGTTGGCCCCCTTGCCGCCGATCACGATCGCGCCGGCCGGCGTGTCGATCCGCGCCACGACCCGGCCCGTGACCCCGGGCACGCTGACGTCGCCGTCCGCGGGCAGTTGCTTGAGTTGGGCCAACAGCTTGGGATCGGTGACCGGCACCAGGGCTTCCGCAGCGTCGATCAGGGCGCCGCGGTCCATCTTCTCCATCAAGTCGCACAGTCGCCGTCCGGTGCCGCGGTCGTTGATCGTATGTCCCACGCGGTTCTCGCCCACCAGGATCGGATAGAGATACGTCGCCAACTCCTGGATCTCGCTCTTGGTCAACGGGGCCAGCGCGGCGGCGTACGCGGTCTGCGCCCCGACGAGCGATTGCTTGACCACTTCCAACGCCTCTTGCGGCGAATGGACGGCGACAAACCCCCGCGGCTTCCGCTTGCCGAGGTCCAGCTTCTCGGCCGCCATGGCCAACGCCGGACCAAGACCCGACGGATCGTCGACGATCGACTTGTGCAACTCGCGGGTGAATTCCTCCGCCTCGGCCGGCGCCTGCAGCGGATGGCGAAGCATGTGATCGTACCAACTCAGCCGGCAGTTCCCCGTCAGTTCCGAACCCGTATACGCCCCGGCAGTCGCGTTCAACCGTCCGGCGGCATAGCTCTCGAACCGGGCGAAATTCCCCTCGACGCCGCGGGTCCGCAGCCCGTTGACGATCTCGTTCCGAAGCAGCGTGACCATGCCGGGGGCCAACGGCTCGCCGTAAATCGGATTGGGCGCGTTGGAATGCGCGGACGCCTTCGCGGCCGACTTCTTGCCCGCCGTTTCCTTCGCCGCCTGCGCGGCGACGTCGGCGCCGGGAGCAGCAAGAACGGCGGCAGCGACGAACACCGTAAATAGGGCGACAACGGCGACAACGGCGACGATCTCAACGCCGAGTCTGGTGCGGACGATGGTCCATGTTGCGGTTGAGGAATCTTGCGAAGTCCCACGCGATTGCATGTGCGTCTCCCGCTGGCCCTGGTTGGCTACTGCAAGTCGAAAAAGCCTGCCCAGCTTGCCTCGTTTGTCATTGAAAGAGAAGAAACACCCTCCCTTTTTCGTTCCTGATTCTCTGAAGAATACGAAGGGCACGAAAAGCCAAATTCTAAAGAGGGGGCCCCGACGCGTCAACGCCTACCGCGAGAAATGCCGCCCCGATTTCCTTCGGAACGGTTGTTGCAAGGCTGCCACGCAGAACTCGCGGCGATTGTGTTGCAGTTGTCGAGCGCGAACCACATTGTACCCCCAATCGCGGATGCGGTCGAGGTAGGCGGCGCCCGCTCCGCCAATTTCCACTGCGGCAATTTCAGCGTCAACAGCATCCCGCGAATGTTCACCTCCGCATGGGTGACGATCGACTGCACCGCATCGAGCGTGTACTCGGGCGCGACGTTCATGTCGGCGGCCAGCCAGCGGACCTTGCGGAAGTCGCGCCGCCGCACCGCCGCGGCCCGCCGGCGAATATGGGTAAAACACGGATGGTCCAGGATCCGCCGGTCCATAACGGCCGGATCGATGCCGGTCACGTAGTAATCATGCTGCAAGAGGGCCTGGCTCGATCCGCCCGGGGCACTGCCGATTTCGGCCCAATGCGCCTTTCGGGGGATAGGCAGATGCGCCCATCGCAGGGCCTCTTCCATCTTCAGCCACGCCCGGCTGATCGCGCCGGGGGGCAAGACCAGCGGCATCAGGCCGCCGGGCCATTGCGACGCGACCGACTTGACCCGGTGATAGCCCACCCACCATTGCCCCGGATCCAAGAGAACGCAGTCCAACACCCATTGGCCCGGACGGGCCGGCTGTTGCCAATCATCGCCCGGGGAAGCCGTTTTTTCCGGACTTGGGCATCTCCGGACCAAGGCGGCGTGGGCCGCCGCGGCCGCGGCCGTCAAGCCGGGCTCAAAACCATGCTCGCCCGGCTTCGCCGCGTCCCGCTCCCAAACGTGGATGCGATGCCAGGGGCGATGGCCGAAAAGGGCCCAAACATCCCCGGCCAGCCTGTCCGGATCGCCGCCCCTCGCCGAACCCAACGAGAAACCATGCGCCCGGGCGAAAATCGCGCCCAGATCGAAGTCCGGCGGCAGCGTGCAATCGCCGGGCAGTTTGAACGTGAGAAATCCGGGACGTGAAAAGGCCGGCTGGAAGTCCGCCCACCGGCGAGCCAACTCGTCCTTGACCGTCCGCTCGGCGCCCACTTGGCACGTGATAAACAGAAACTGCGGCCGATCCGACATGCTGCGGCAAACCACCTTCCCTTATATACGGAGAACACCTATACTACATCTCTTAAAGTAGCGAAAACTCCAGCACACCGCAAACATGACCGATCCACAGACTCATTGGGCCGCCTTGGCATCACTATTGGGGGCTGAGCCGGCCCCCGAAGAAGCGAAACCTCAACCCGCCGCCCCACAGGCGGATACGGCCGAGAGCGAATCTGAGGCCGCATCGCGGCCCGTCCCACCGGGCGCGGCCGGTGGGCGTGGGGGAACGCCGCCCCGCGAGCGTGCTCCTCGGCCCCCGCGGCCCGCGGCCAATTGGGACCAACTGGCCGGTTCCCTGGGCATTGTCCCTCCGCTGCCGCCACCACCGCCGCCAGCACGCCAACCGCCGCCCGTCCCGACAGCCCCGCCGCCGGCAGCGGCAAGGCCGACCAAGCCCGTTGAGGTCGTGCGCGAGCCGGCCGGCCGCCGTGCGGAAGTGGTCGAAGAGCCAATCTTTGCCGCCGAGGAACATTTTGCTGCCGAGGAACCCGAGCAGCGGGAAAAACGCGAGGAACCCACGGAGTTCGCCCCGCCGCCGGGCGATTCTGAAGGCCGCCCGGGACGCCGGCGCCGCAGGCGCCGTCGGCGGGGTCGCGGCCCGCGGGGAGCCGGTCCCGAGCAGCAGCCGCTCGGCCCCGGCCCGCCGGAATCGGAAGACATCGTATTGGAGCTTCCCGAGGATGAAGAGGAAGCCTTCGCGGGACCGGCGGAGGAGCGTGTCGAGGCGTCGGAGGCGGCGCCGTCGGAAAGGCGACCCGAGCGGCGCCGTTCGCGCCGCGGCAGGTCGCCAGGCCGAGATCGAGAATCCGGAACTGCCAAGGCAGTAGGGGAAGACGAACGCCGCTCCGACAGCGACGAGGAGTCGGACACGTTGGATTTGCCCGCGGCCGCCGACGAAGAATTTGGCGAAGAGGCGGATGCGGATGTGGCGTCCGCCAAGGCCGGATTTCGCAGCATCCCCACGTGGCAGGAGGCGGTCGGACTGCTGGTTTCCGCGAATCTTGAGGCGCGTGCCCGGCGGCCGGGCAACGGCGGCCCGCCAGGTCGCGGCGGGCGTGGCCCCCGCGACAAGCACCGGTCGGGCGGCAACCGCGGCCCCCGCCCGCGCTCCGGCAAGCGACACTAATCGACCACGCCCGTAGGGCGTGGGTTTGGCTTGCCCCGCAAAGCGGGGCGGGCACTACACGTGGGGAAAGCCCTGCCAGGGCTTCACTGGTTTTTATGGTTACTGAAACAACTGACCTTGTTGGCGATCCCTATCTTCCTGCTGCCGGATATACTGCCGCACCGTGGCCTCGTCACTCCCCACGGTGCTTACCCAGTATCCCGTCGCCCAAAAATGCAGCCCCGCCATCCGACGCTCATGCAGCAATTCCCGATGTATCCGCACCGCACTCTTGCCCTTCAGAAACCCTATTGCAAACGCCACGCTGTACTTCGGCGGGATGCTCAGGCAGAGGTGAACATGGTCGCTCACCGCATGCCCTTCCAGCAGCCCGATCCCTTTCTGCCTACACAAATCCCGCAGGATACCACCTATCGAAGCCCGAAGCTTCCCATACATCACTTTCCGCCGGTATTTCGGAATGAAGATCACATGATACTTGCACTCCCATCGCACATGTGCCAGACTGTCAAAATCCTTCATACGCTCTTTCTCCTGCCCAACAGGGCTTTCCCCGGAGTTAGAGCGTATGCTATTTCGGGGCACGCCGGAACGGCTTAGCCCCCAGGGTCGCACGGCCATAGGCCGTGGGTTTATGACGTACTAATCGTCCGAGGGCGCGAGACATGGCCGCAGCCAGGCCGGAGCCCCAGCCGACCACGACCGCAACGGTGGAAATCCCCATCCAGGACGGCATGACGACCTGCCGCGCCAGCGGCCTAGGCGGGCTGGTCGAGACCGTGTTTACCGATTCCCTCCTGCCGCGGATGTGCCCCGTGTGCGCCCGGCCGGGCGAGGTTGCCCGAATGCTTCGCTTCGCTGGCCCGATGCCCCGATACTTCCTGCCTGTCATGCTGAGCGTCCCCATCCTCCTGATCGCCGGGGCCTTCATAATGTTCTCGGGGAACGGTTTCGCCCGTAAAACCCTCGCGTGTGGACTTGGGGTCGTTGCCGTTTGGCTCTTGGCATCCGGGACGATGCCACGCAGCCGCAACGCGCTCGGCATCTTCCTCTGCGCGAGCATGCGCCGCGTTATCGCAAACTGGAATTCTCGCGGGAGGTCCTCCTGGCGATGGTCGCGCTCCTGGTGTTTTCTAACGTCGTCTGGACGCCGACGGCCACGTACATGGCTTTCTGTGGAGAAGGTCCGAGGGGGTGGCTGGCGCGAACGTTGATCGTTGCCGTGCCCCTGGGTCTGCTGGTTCTGGCCATTGTCGCCCACAGGAGCGTGCGGAGGAAGCTGCGGCGTTTTCTCGGCCTGACACCGAAGCTGATTTCCGGCGGAAGCCGGCTGAAATTGACCTGCCGGAACCTGGACTTTGCCCGGTCGGTCGAGTTGCACCATCGCAGCGCCAGCCAATAAGCCGCCGCTTTCTTCGCGTCTCTGCGCCTCTGCGCGAGAATCTTCCCTCGGCACGCCACCCAGTGCGAGATTCGTCTTCTTGCACACCCGCCGCGGACCTATAATTGTCAAAGACACCATGACGGACGCCGTTGCGGCAATCACCGCGCCGGAACGCCTTCGGGAATTGACCGGCCGGCTGGAGCGGCAAGAAGGCTTCGCCGAAATCGTCGCGAGTCTGGCGGCCGGACACGCGGCCACCTTGGACGGAGTCTGGGGCTCGAGCTGCGCGCTGGTGGCCGCGACGCTGGCCCAACATGCCGCCGGGCCGCTGGTCGTCGTCTGTCCCCGGGCGGACGACGTGGACTCGCTTGTCGACGACCTGGGGCTTTTCCTCCAGGCGGCCACCGAGGAGTTCCCGGCGTGCGAATCGCTCCACGGCGACCGCGTCCTCCAGGACGAGGCGGCCGGCGACCGCTTGCGATTGCTGAAGATGCTGCAATCGCCGGAGCGGCCCCGCGTGGTCGTCACCAGCATCCAGGCCCTCTTGCAGCCGGTGCCCGATCACGAGGCGATGGCCCGGCAGACCCGCCTGCTGCGGGCCGGCCAGCCGCTTTCGCTCGAAGAGTTGGCCCGGTGGCTGGTCGAGAACCGGTTTCATTCGACGACGGGCGTGGAGTTGCCGGGCGAGTTCTCGCTCCGCGGCGGGATCGTCGATATCTTCGCGCCCGATTGGTACGACCCGGTGCGGGTGGAGCTGTCCGGCGACGAGATCGAATCGATTCGCCGCTTCGAGGTTTCCAGCCAGCGGAGCCTGGGCAGGCTTGACCGCGTGGAAGTGACGGTGCTGGAACCGCTCCTGAAAGGCCGCGGACATTTCACCGATTTCCTGCCGCCGGAAAGCTGGTTCCTGCTGGTCGAGCCCGGCGAATTGGAGGCCGAGGGGCGGCATTACCTCGAGCGCCTCGATCGGCCGCAGGAGCTTTACGCGGTGGCCGACGTGCTGCGGCGAGGTGTATCGGTTTCCCTCGGTGACGGCCTCGGCCGTGGCCGCCGGCTCGTTGGAAACGACCTGCCGGCTGAAGATCGAATCGGTCGAGCGGTTCAGCGGCGACATCGGCAAGGTCCGCGACGAGTTGGACGAGGCCGGCGCGGGGCAAGAGGTGTTTCTCGTTTGCCAGACCGAGGCCGAAGTGCGGCGATTGGCCGAAATCTTCGCCGCCACGCGGCTTGGGCAACAAGGGCGCCTGCACTTCCCCTTGGGGACGCTGCACAACGGTTTCCGCCTGGTTTCCGAAGGCGTGGTGTTGCTGAGCAGCGGCGAGTTGTTTCGGCGGACCGACCTGCGGCGTCCCGCGCGGCGGCGATTGGGGCGGGTGATCGACAGCTTCCTCGAACTGCACGAGGGCGACCTGGTGGTCCACGTCGCCCACGGGATCGCCCGATACCGCGGGCTTGCCCTGTTGGAAAAGAACGGCCAGGTCGAGGAGCATCTCGAATTGGAGTTCCAGGGGCGGACGAAGCTCTACGTGCCGTCGTCGAAGATCGGCCTGGTGCAGAAATACGTGGGCGGGACGAAGGGCCGGCCCATGCTGGCCCGCCTGGGCGGACGCACGTGGGAACGCCAAAAAGGCAAGGTCCAGGCCGCCGTCAGCGACCTGGCGGCCGAGATGTTGGAATTGCAGGCGTTGCGGGCGTCGCGGCCCGGCATCACCTTCCCCGTCGATACCGAGTGGCAGCACGAATTCGACGCCTCCTTCCCCTATGAAGAGACCCCCGACCAGTTGACCACGATCGAGGCCATCAAGCGCGACATGGGCCAGCCGCGGCCGATGGACCGCCTGCTCTGCGGCGACGTGGGCTACGGCAAGACGGAGATCGCCATGCGGGCGAGCTTCGCCGCGGTGGACGCCGGATACCAGGTCGCCGTGCTCGTGCCCACCACGGTCCTGGCCGAGCAGCACCTGCGGACGTTCACGGCGCGGATGGCTGAATTCCCCTTCGAGATCGCCGCCTTGTCGCGTTTTTCGACGCGCCGGCAGCAGGCCCGAACCATCGAGCGATTGGCCGGCGGATCGGTGGACGTGGTCGTCGGCACCCACCGGCTGGCGCAGCCCGACGTGAAGTTCCACAACCTGGGACTGGTCATTATCGACGAGGAGCAGCGTTTCGGCGTCGAGGTGAAGGAGCGGCTCAAGGCGTTCCGCCAGATCGTCGACGTGTTGACGATGACGGCCACGCCCATTCCGCGGACGCTGCACATGAGCCTGCTGGGAGTGCGCGACATTTCCAACCTGGAGACCCCGCCCGAGGACCGCCTGGCCGTCGAGACCCGCGTCACCCGATTCCAGGGCGAGTTGATCCGCCACGCGGTGATGCGGGAATTGAACCGCGGCGGGCAGATTTTCTTCGTCCACAACCGCATCCAAGACATCGAAATCCTGGCGAAGCGATTGGGCCAGGTCGTGCCCGAGGCCCGGCTCGGCGTCGCCCACGGCCAAATGCCCGAACACGAACTGGAACAGGTCATGCTGGATTTCGTCGATCATCGTTTCGACCTCCTGTTGACCACGACGATCGTGGAGAGCGGGCTGGACATCCCGAACGCGAACACGATCTTCATCGACGAAGCGGACCGTTACGGGCTGGCCGACCTGCATCAGCTTCGCGGCCGCGTGGGCCGCTACAAACACCGGGCCTACTGCTACCTGCTGGTCGATCCCAACAAGCACCTTTCGCCCTCGGCCGCCAAGCGGCTCCGCGCCATCGAGGAGTTCAGCGACATGGGGGCCGGGTTCGCCATCGCCATGCGCAACCTGGAGATCCGCGGGGCGGGAAACATCCTGGGCACGCAGCAGAGCGGACATATCGCTGTCGTGGGCTACGAACTGTACTGCACCCTGCTGGAACAGGCGGTCGCGACGCTGAAGCGGCTGCCGCCGAAGACTTCCATCGAGGTCGATGTCGATCTGCCCGGCGAGGCGTACATTCCCCACGCGTACGTGCCGGACATGCGGCCGAAAATCGACCTGTACCGGCGTTTGGCCCGCATTGCGACGCACGCCGAACTGGAAGACTTCCGGGCGGAGCTTTTGGACCGTTTTGGGCCGCCTCCCCCGGTGGTGCTGCAATTGCTCTGGCTGGCCGAACTGCGGATCGACGCCCACCGGTGGCAAATCGGCACGATCCACCTCGAAGACCAATACGTGGTGTTCGGCTACGCCTCGGCGCAAAAAATCCACGAGTTGGCGGCCCAAAGCGGCGGGGCCCTCCGCGTCGTCAACGGCCGGACCGCCTATCTGCCCCTGGACAGCGGCGAAAGGGCTCCCGAGGCCCTCCGTCGCCGGGTCAAATCGCTGTTGCAGCCGAAGTGACCCGGCGGCTATAATCCCGCCGATTTTTCGTGTCCTAGAGCGTTTTTCAGATAAGTGTAGCGTTTCGGGTGGCACTGGCGTTTCGCCAGTGCTAGAAAAAACACGGGCAAGATGCCCGTGCCACCCAAAACAAAACGCTACAGATAACTGCAATTCGCTCTAATGGATCGGTCGAGTATGGGTTGACGCACCGCTCGAGCACGGTCGGTCCGCCAGTTGTCCATTCCCTCGTTCCAGGGGCATTTTCTCGTGCAGCAACGAATCTGGTTTTTCGCGGCGTTGGCGGGTCTCCTCATCTCCTTGGGCATCGGGCTGCGCGGGGCGGGGCGATGATTACGGAATGGGAAACCCCTATCTTGACAAGGGGGCGAGGAGTTTACCCAGCTCGCCCACGGCACCTATGTACCCATCCACGCCCCAATCCTGGCCGAACGGAAGGCCACCCGCGACGCCCACACCGACGCCGCCGTCCGGCGGTCAGTTTCCGCCCACCTCACCGGAGGCAATGCCCTGCGAGGGCGGGCAGCAACTTGGCCGGGTTGGTTCCGAGATCATTCTCGCCGGCGACCTTTTCGGCGGGATCTATGACTTGATGGACCGCATTCTTAATAAGAAACTCCCGCCGGAAAAGCTCGAACAGCAGCGTCAGCAACTTGCCGCGGAGATGAAGGAGGCGGTGGGCGATCTGGCCGCCCACAGCAACGATCCCAACCCGCTGGCCCACGTGGCCCCGGAACACCGCGCTGGTCCAGAATCTCCTGAAGCGGCTCATCGATACGAAGATGGTCTACAACGACGCCCGCAACTCGATTCCGACCGAACGCATCGCGGACGTCGAGGAGAGCCTCTCCAAGGAGTTCATGGAGTCGCAACTGAAGAGGCTGTTCAAGCAGGCGGGCGTTCAGACACAGGAGGACCTCGACCGGAAGCTCCGCGCCTTGGGCAGCTCGCTGGAGCGCGAGAAGCGGTGGTTCATGGAGCAGGCCCTGGCCCAGCAGTGGATCGGCCAGCAGGTGAAAACGGACGAGGAGATCACGCACCTGGAAATGCTGGAATGGTACCAGGGGCACTTGCACGTTTTCGACAAGCCCGCCCGCGCAAGGTGGGAGGAACTCATGGTCCGCATCGACAAGCGTCCCAGCAAGGCGGAAGCCTACGCGGCCCTTGCGCGGATGGGCACCCAGGTGCTCGCCGGCGCTCCGCTGGCCGCGGTGGCCAAGGCGCAATCGGACGGCCCGACGGCCTTCAACGGCGGACTCCGCGACTGGACCACCAAGGGCAGCCTGGTGGCCGAGAACCTCGACCGGGCCTTGTTCGGGTTGCCCATCGGGCAACTCAGCCCCATCCTGGAGAGCAACAGCGGCTTCCATATCATTCGCGTGGTCGAGCGCCAGGACGCCACGCGCACCCCGTTCGCCGACGCCCAAAACGACGTCAAAAAGATGATCCGCCAGGAACGGAGCAACAAGAAATACAAGGAATACATGGCCAAAATGGCGCGGCTGTACCCGGCCTGGACGATCTTCGACGACGACGCCTCGCGGCCGGAATCCCTCTCCCGACGGCCCGAAACCGGCCCCTATTGACCCGGCCCTTGATGCCAAGCCGACAGCCGCTATAATCATCGGCATGGCCGAACTCGGCGTCAACATCGACCACGTCGCCACCTTGCGGCAAGCCCGGCGAACCAACGAACCCGATCCGGTCTGGGCGGCCGTCCTGGCGGAACTCGGCGGCGCCGATTGCATCACCTTGCACCTCCGCGAGGACCGCCGCCATATCCAAGAACGCGATCTGCGGATCCTCCGCGAAACCGTCGCCGTCAAGCTGAACCTGGAACTGGCCTGCGACCGGCAAGTGGTCGAAATCGCTTGCCAGGTCAAGCCCGACCAGGCCACGCTCGTTCCGGAACGCCGCGAGGAACTCACCACGGAGGGCGGGTTGGATGTCGCCGGACAGCGCGACCGCGTCGCCCCGATCGTCGCCCGCCTGCACGACGCGGGCATTGCCGTGAGCCTGTTTCTCGATCCCGATCCGCGACAGATCGAAGCGGGCGTCGCACTGGGCGTCGAGGCCATCGAACTGCACACGGGCCAATATGCCCTGGCGCGCCCCGGAGTCGCGGCGGACAAGGAACTGGAAATCCTCCAACAGGCCGGCGCACGGATTCGTGCGCGGCAGTCGCCTTGCACGCCGGACACGGGCTGACCTATCGGAACGTGCGGCCCGTGGCCCGCATCGAGGGAATGCACGAGTTGAACATCGGCCACAGCATCATGGCCCGGGCGCTGATGGTCGGCCTGGAGAACGCGGTCCGCGAGATGAAGCGCCTGGTGGCCTGACGGACCGCCGAGAACATTGGCAGCAAATTTGGTTACTTTCTGTTGCGTAAGGTCGGAACTTTGGTAGGGTGGGTCGAGCGAAGCAAGACCCACCATCAATTTTTCGCGGATTCTGGTGGGGCTCGCTTCGCTCGACCCACCCTACCGAGCTTGATTCAGCGGATTCATTTCCGAGCAGGAACCCCATGCCCACCCGCAGTGAAAATTTTGCCGGACTTAGCGTGGCCATCATCACGCCTTTCCGCGACGGCCAGGTCGATACCGAGGCCCTGCAGCGGAACGTGGAATTCCAAATCGCGGCGGGCACAACCTGCCTTTGCCCCGTGGGAACGACCGGCGAATGTCCGACGCTCTCGCATCCCGAGCACGAGCGGGTGATCTCCGCCGTGGTCGAGGCCGCGGCCGGACGCATCAAGGTCATGGCCGGCACTGGATCGAACAGCACCGACGAGGCCCTGCGGCTGACCCGCTGGGCGGCCAAGAGCGGGGCCGATGCCGCCCTGGTCGTCGCCCCTTACTACAACAAGCCGACCCAGGAGGGCTTCTATCAGCACTTCAAAATCCTCGCCCAGGCGGTCGATATCCCCATCTGCGTCTACAACATCCCCGGCCGCACCGGCAAGAACATCGAACCAGACACCATCGCCCGGATGGCCGAAATACCCAACATCACGATGGTCAAGGAGGCCACCGGCTCGATGGACCAGGCCTCGCAAATCCTGGCCGCCACCGACTTGACCGTGCTGAGCGGCGACGACAGCCTGACCTTGCCGTTGCTGTCGCTCGGCGCGCGGGGCGTGGTCTCCGTCGTGGGCAATATCGTGCCCGCCGACGTGATTGCCATGCTCCGCGCCTTCGATCAAGGCAAGATCGAGGAGGCCCGCCGCTGGCATTACCGGCTCTTCCCGCTGTGCCGCGACATGCTCGGGCTGGCCACCAACCCGATCCCGATCAAGGCGGCGATGCAGATGCTCGGCCACGACACCGGCGATCTGCGGATGCCCCTGACCCGGCTCAACCAGGCGGAAGAGGCGAAGCTGCGCAAGACGCTGGCCGCGTACGGGCTGCTTTAACAGGAGGACAGCGAGGGCGGCGGGCAGGAAGCCGATGGCGACTAGCGGGAAAAGAACAGACTCTTGCTCCGAGTCTTGAAAATGTAAGCGTACCCTGACATAACGCAGCCCTCACCCTAAGCCCAATACCGTTGAAATAGTCGCAAGCTGTTTATTTTCAAGTAGTTATTGTGTTGGCCGCGGGTCTCCGTCCCAGAGGGACGATTGATAATAGCCCAGCAGTTTACTGCTGGGATCATGGGCAGGGAAGGATTTCATGGAGTCCCGTAGGGACGATTGAGGCCCGGCGAAATCGCCCCACTTCAACCGTCCCTCCGGGACTGACAGACAGTGGCGATTCATAACCAATTGGCAACAAGATACTTACGACTAATTCAACGGTATTGACCCTAACCCTCTCCCGGAGGGAGAGGGGACCAAACAATCATGGCATTCCGCTTCGACAAATTGACCATCAAGGCCCAAGAGGTCGTCGCCTCCGCACAAGCGCTGGCCGCCGACCGCGGCCACGCGCAGATCGAGCCGCTGCACTTGCTCTCGGCCATGCTCGCCCAAAACGACGGCATCACGGGCCCGCTGCTGGACCGCATCGGCGTCAATCGCGCACAACTCGATCAGATCGTCCAGTCCGAGTTGAATCATTTTCCCAAAATCTCCGGCGGCGCCCCGCCCCAGTTGAGCCAGGAAACGAACCGCGTGCTCGACGCCGCCCAGCGCGAAGCCGACGCGATGAAGGATGAGTTCGTCTCGACCGAACACCTCCTGTTGGCCATGACCAAGGTCGAGGGCAAGGCCGCCAGCGTGCTGCGGCTCAACGCGATCACCGAGAAGGACCTGCTGCGGGCGCTGCAAACCATCCGCGGCAGCACCCGCGTGACCGACCAGACGCCGGAAGACAAGTTCCAGGCCCTCCAGCGCTACGGGATCGACCTGGTCGATCGCGCCCGGCAGGGCAAGCTCGACCCGGTGATCGGCCGCGACCAGGAGATCCGCCGCGTCATCCAGGTCCTTTCGCGGCGGACCAAGAACAACCCGGTGCTGATCGGCGAGCCGGGCGTGGGCAAGACCGCCATCGCCGAGGGCCTGGCGCTGCGGATCGTCGAGGGCGACGTGCCGGAAAGCCTCAAGAACAAGCGGGTCATCGCCCTGGACATGGGCGCGTTGGTCGCCGGCACGAAGTTTCGCGGCGAGTTCGAGGAGCGGCTCAAGGCCGTCCTCCGCGAGGTGACAGACGCCGCGAACGTCGTCCTCTTCATCGACGAGCTGCACACGGTCGTCGGCGCGGGCCGGGCGGAGGGCGGCGCCGACGCCGCCAACTTGCTCAAGCCCGCCCTGGCCCGCGGCGAGCTCCGCTGCATCGGCGCCACCACGCTCGATGAATACCGCAAGTACGTCGAAAAGGACGCCGCCCTGGAACGCCGCTTCCAGCCGGTCTACGTCGGCGAGCCCACGGTCGAGGACACCATCGCCATTCTCCGCGGCCTGAAGCCTCGCTACGAGGCCCATCACAAGGGGATCAAGATCAAGGATTCCGCCTTGGTCGCGGCCGCCAACCTTTCGCACCGCTACATCGCCGACCGCTTCCTGCCCGACAAGGCCATCGACCTGATGGACGAGGCCGCCAGCCGGCTGGCCATGGAGTTGGAGAGCGTGCCGCACGAGATCGACGAGGTGCAGCGACGGCTGGTGCAACTCGAATTGGCCGACCGGCAACTGGCCGACGAAACCGAGGAGCACGCCGCCCGCCAGCGCGTCGAGGTCCAGGAGGAGATGACCGAGCTGCGCCGCAAGCTGGCCGACCTCCGCCGCCAATGGGAAATGGAACGAAGCGGCCTGGGCGGCGTCCATCAAATCCGCGGCAAGCTGGCCGAGGTCGAATTGCAATTCAGCCGCCTCTCGGCCGCCATCAAGGAGAAGCAGTCCTCCGGCGTGAAGGTCGAGGAATCGGACTATCATAAGCTCTACGAACTCGATTTGCAGCGGAAGCAGCTTTCCCAAAAGCTGGAGACCACCGAACCCGAGCCGCCCGGCGGCGCCGGGCGAAGGCTCTTGCGCCAAGAGGTCGGCCCGGAGGAAATCGCCGAAGTCGTCAGCGCGTGGACCGGCATCCCGGTGAGCCGCATGGTGGAGACCGAGCGGGCGAAGCTCCTGGTCATGGAAGAGCGCATCCACCAGCGGATGGTCGACCAGGACGAGGCGGTCGAGGCCGTCTCCAACGCGGTCCGCCGCAACCGCAGCGGACTCCAGGACCCCAATCGCCCCATCGGCTCGTTCATTTTCCTCGGGCCAAGCGGCGTGGGCAAGACCGAGCTGTGCAAGGCCCTGGCCGAGACCATGTTCGACGACGAGAGCGCCATGATCCGCCTGGACATGAGCGAATTCATGGAGCGGCACACCGTCAGCCGGCTCATCGGGGCCCCGCCGGGCTACGTCGGCTACGAAGAAGGCGGCATGTTGACCGAGGCCGTCCGCCGCCGCCCCTATGCCGTCCTCCTCCTGGACGAGATCGAGAAGGCCCATCGCGACGTTTTCAACATCCTCCTGCAAGTGCTCGACGACGGACGCCTCAGCGACAGCCAAGGCCACACGGTCGATTTCAAGAACGCCATCGTCGTGATGACCTCGAACATCGGCAGCCAGCTCATCCAGGAGATCACGCAGGAGGGCGGCGGCGAAGAGCAGATCCGCGAGGCGGTCCGGGAAACCCTGCACACGCGGTTCCTGCCCGAGTTCCTCAACCGCATCGACGAAATCCTGATCTTCCATCCCCTTTCGTCCGAGAACTTGCGGCGGATCGTGGACCTTCAGGTCCAGCGGCTGGAGAAGATGCTCCACGAGAAGGGAATCCAATTGGAGGTGACCGCCGCCGCGCGGGACGCGATTGCCGTCGAGGGCCACGATCCGATTTACGGCGCCCGGCCGTTGAAGCGGGTGATTCAGCAGCGGATTCAGAACCCGCTGGCCGCGGAGCTTTTGAAACGCGAATTTTCCGAGGGCAGCCGGGTGAAGATCGACCACGTCGACGGCGAGTTCACGTTCGAGCGCGTGGGGCAGTAAGGCGTCGTAACAGAACAGGTTGACCAATCGCGTCCCGGAGGGACGGTTGACAGTAGCCCAGCAATTCATTGCTGGGTCCCTGATCGACCACAACCGCATAGTCCCGGAGGGACGGCTGAAGGGATGACGTCAACCGCATTTCAATCGTCCCTACGGGACGAGCCGGTCGTCTGTCGCTGCCGACCCAGCGATGAATCGCTGGGCTACTTTCGTGCGCCCCTCCGGGGCAAAGAATCGTGTTCCCCTGTTGCCTTGCGCAAAATCACGCAATACTTCATGGACGGCTGTCAGCGCCTACCATCTACCCTAAAACTTCCGCCCCCCATGCTCCGAATCGGTCTGTTCGGCGTCGGACTGGATACCTACTGGCCGCAGTTTCCCGGACTGCTCGATCGGATTGGCGGCTACCACGCGGCGATCGCCGACCGGCTGAAAACCCACGACATCACGCTGGTCGACGCCGGCATCGTGGACAATCCCCTCCAAGCCGGTGAAACGGCCAGCCTGTTCCGCCGCGAAGAGGTCGAGTTGATCTTCGTCAACGTGGCGACCTACGCGCTGTCTTCCACCGTGTTGCCGGTGGTGCAGAAGGTGGGCGTGCCGGTGGTCGTGCTCAGTCTGCAGCCGGTCCCCAAGCTCGATTACGCCGCCTTCAATGCGCTGGGCGACCGCGCGAAGATGACGGGCGTCTGGCTGGAACACTGCCAAGCCTGCTCCGCACCGGAGATTGCCTGCGTGTTCGCCCGCGCCGGGATCGACTATCACCTCGTCGCCGGCTACCTCCAGGACGCCGAGGCGTGGCGGGAAATCGGCGGCTGGATCGCGGCCGCCAGGGTCCGCGCCGTCATGCGGGAAAACCGCGTGGGAGTGCTCGGACATTACTATGGCGGCATGTTGGACGTTTACAGCGACCTGACCCAGCAATCGGCCGTCTTCGGAAATCATTTCGAGTTGCTGGAAATGTGTGTCCTGCACCAATTGCGGGGCCAGGTCACCGGCGGGCAGACGGCGGTCAAGCTGCGGCAGTTCCGCGAGGAGTTCGCCGTCGATTCGCACTGTTCCGCCCACGAACTGGAACGCGCGGCCAAGACCTCGTGCGCGTTGGATGCCCTGGTGGAAAAGCATCGGCTCGGCTCGCTGGCTTATTACTACGAGGGCGTCGAAGGCAACGACTATGAGGACATCGTCACCAGCATCATCCCGGGAAACACCTTGCTGACGGCCCATCACGTGCCCGTGGCGGGCGAATGCGAAGTGAAGAACGTCCAGGCCATGAAGATCATGGACGCCTTCGGCGCCGGCGGCTCGTTCGCGGAAATCTACCTGATCGACTTCGAGGACGACGTGGTGCTGTGGGGGCACGACGGGCCGGCCCACCCGGCCGTCGCCCAGCGCCAAGTGGCGCTGGTGCCGCTGCCGGTCTATCACGGCAAGCCGGGCAGGGGGCTGTCCATCCAGATGGAGGTCAAGCATGGGCCCGTCACCCTGCTGGCCGTGGTCCAGGACGGCGCGGGAAAGATTTCCCTGCTGGCGGCCGAAGGCCAATCGGAGCCCGGACCCACGCTCGACATCGGCAACACCAACAGCCGCTATCGTTTTTCCATCGGCGCCAGGGCGTTTATCCGCCAGTGGTGCCAAGCGGGCCCCGCCCATCACGCGGCCATCGGCCTGGGGCACGTTGCCGACCGAATCGAGAAACTGGGCCGGCTGCTGGGGATCAAGACCACCCGGGTGTGCTGAATGCCCGATCGATGCCCATCGCTCTTGCCCTTCCCTTGATTTTCCCACCCACACCGGCGATACTTATGCGTTTGGGCGATCCGGACCATGACGGCCTGCGCACGGAGCCGGCCGATCGCCCCTAAGCCACACGGGAGACTCGTTTGCCATGTACTCTGAATTCCGCCAAACGGCCAAGGAAATCTTCGAGGCCGCCGAAAGGGAAGGCCGGCTCATTCGGAATCCCAACAACGGCCGGCTCCGGGCGTTGGCCATGGAAGAGCCCGGCGTCATCCAGAGTAAGTACCATAACCTGGTGGTGGAGTCTGAGCCCAAGTCCCGCGCGGCCATGATGACCAAGAATAACATCGACGCGCCCTTCGGCGACGCCGAGCGGCAGTTGCTCCAACAGGCCAAGCAGCGGCTGGCCAAGGAAGAACTGGTCAGCATCGAGGGCGAGGTGGGCGACGGCAGCGAGGGCGTCACCGCCCGGCTGATCGTGCCGCGCATGTTCGCCCACATCGCCTACGCCGGCGCCAAGCTGTTCAAGCCGACCGTGACCGACAATCCCACGTACCAGATCGTCCTGTTCTTCGACGAGCAGTACGAGCGGAACAAGTCGAAGGCGCTGCCGGAGAAGGACATCACGATCCGGCTGGCGCATGCGCCCGACGGACAGATGGTCAAGTTCGCCCGCAACACCAACTACTTCGGCGAATGGAAGAAGGGCGTGTTCGCCGGCGAGGACTACCGGGTGAAGCTCAAGGGGAACGCGATTTTTCTGCACGCCGGCTGCCGCAAGGACTCGCTGGAGACCTCGCACGGCCCCTACATGACGAGCTACTCGCTGTTCGTCGCCCTGAGCGCCAACGGCAAGACGAGCACCACCTGCAAGGTCCTGGCCCGCAAGGGACGCGAGCGGTCGTGGCTCATCCAGGACGACGGCGGCACGGTCTCTCGCGACGGGACGTTCCGCGGTTTCGAGGCGGGCGGGCTGTTCATCAAGACCGACGGGCTGAATCCCGGCGAGCAGGGCGAGGCCTATTACGCCTGCCTGAAGCGGCAGACGTTCCTGGAGAACGTCTACGTCGGGGCCGACGGGACGTTCGATTTCTACAACATGGACATGACGAGCAACGGCCGGGCGATCGTCGAGCGGCGCGATTTCATGCACGCCGGCGAGGAGATCAACGCCCCGCAAATCCACAACCTCTTCATCATCACCCGCGGCAGCATCATCCCCGCGCTGGCCAAGCTCAGCCACGAACAGGCGGCGGCCTTCATGGTGCTCGGCCAGTCGCAGGAGTCGTCCGCCGGCGATCCCACGCAGGCCGGAAAACTCAAAAACGAATTCTTCTACGACCCGTTCCTCGCCGGCGACCGCAGCGAGCACGCCAACCTGTTCTACGACATCCTCAAGAGCAACGGCCACATCCGCTGCTACCTGCTCAATACCGGCTGGGTCGGCGAGGGGGAGCATTTCCGCGACATCAATCTCGGCGACACGATGGGGATCCTCGACTCGGTGCTCCGCGGCGGCCTGGAGGACTGGATGCCCTCCGAGGGGACCAGCCTGTTGGTGCCTCGCGCGGTCCGCGCCGTCAACTCGATCCTCTTCCACCCGGCAAAACTCTACGGGATGTCCGAGTTCGAGAAGCGGCAGAAGGCGCTCGATCACCAGCGGGCGGAGATCATCAGCAGCTACCCGGGCTTGCACCCGGACATCAAGGCAGTATTCGAACGATAGCGGGGTGCCCCCATGTCGTTGATCCTGAACAGTCGCGGAGTAGGGAGCGGCGTCGCCGTCGCGGTCCTCGTGCTGTGGTTGGCCCGGCCGGCGGCAGTCGCGGACGAAAAGGACAAGGCGAAATCGCCGGCCAAGGGCCCGCCGTCGGCCGATGAAAAGGCGCCGCCCAAGGAGCCCGATCCGTTTGTCGTGCCCGACGGCACGCCCGAGGAATTGCTCCAGTACATCAAGCGGCTTTACGCGGGGCGGCCCAGCGGCGATTCCGCGCCCGTCGTGGCGGAGTTCCGCAAGAAGAGCTTCCAAGCCCTGTTGGAGGCTTCGGAAAAACTGCTTGCGGCCAAGCTGAACGCGGACCAGAAGAAGGCCGCCGTCGTTTACAAGGCGACCGCGCTGCGAGCGCTCGACATGATGGGCGACGCGAAAGCGACGAAGAAGCTGGACGCCTTTCCGGGCGAATTGCCGGCCTTGAAGATCGACGACCCGGACCTGGTCCGGAAAGTGGTCCTGGTTCAGTTCCAAAGCCGTCTGCGTCGGGCCCAAGGAGCCAACGCGAAGGACCTGGGCCATCTGCTCGGCGAATTTACGAAGTTCGTGGCCGCCGGCCCCATCGATGGCCCCGTCGCGGAGACGGCCATCAACGCCGCCATGCTGGCGGAGCTGACCGGCCACACGAAGTTGGCGATCAAGACCTACCAGGACCTCGGCAAGCTGTTCGGCGCCAGCAAGGAGGAACACATCGCCTTGCTCGGCTTGACGCTCCAAGGCGCCGCCCGCCGGCTTGACCTCGTCGGCAAGCCGTTCACTTTGGAAGGCGCCACCGTCGAGGGCAAGCCGTTCCAATGGTCCAAGTACAAGGGCAAGGTCGTGCTGGTGGACTTCTGGGCGACCTGGTGTAAGCCTTGCCGCGCGGAACTCGCCAACATCGAGAAGAACTACGACGACTACCATGACCGCGGCTTCGACGTCGTCGGCATCAGCGTCGACCGGAACCGCGAGGCCTTGGACAAGTTCCTCGAAGAGCACAGGCATCCCTGGACCGTGCTGCACGACGACCAGGACGCGTCGGAGGCGGCCAAGTCCATGAGCGTCTATTACGGCGTTTTCGCCGTCCCCTCGGTCATTCTCGTGGGCGCCGACGGGACGGTCATTTCGACCAGTGCCCGCGGCGAAGAGCTTGGCAAGCAACTGCGAAAGCTCTTCGGCCCGCCCAAGCCCGAGAAGACGACGAAGGCCCAGGAGTCTTTGGGCGGCCCCCACGAAAAGACGGACAAGACGCCCACGACGGACAAGGAAGGCAGCGCCCGCACGCCGGGCGACGTGAAGCCGGCCGCGAAATAAAAAAACATCCTGCTGCTTCCCGGTGTTCAAGCGGCTGAAGACGGCCGGACACCGCGCCTGCCACCACAACGCGGCAGGATGCCGATCAGAATTTCGATCCATCGATGGGGAATCCATCCATGGAGCAGTTCAGCCGCTCCCAAACCTGGAAATCGTTGGGATCGACATCCCAACTCGAACTGTGCGCGATGTAGTTGCTGATGAAACGGACGCCGCCGTCGCAGAGACAGACGAAGACGCCGCCTGCGTGCCGGCTGCGGGCCGTGGCCTGCACGCTTCCATTGCCGTCAAAGCAGCCCATGCACATGCGGGTTAGGGCGTCCTCGCCGACGGATGCGTAAAGGTCGCCGCACTCGGCAAGATCGTCGGCCAAGGCGGCGGGGGCGTTTGGCCCCTGGTCGTCAGTAACTCCATGACCCCAGAGGCTGCTGGCCCCGGCAGCGCCCATGGCCCAGGTGCCTCGGCGGTCAAGAGCGTTGACTCCGATGCGAAGCTCCCCGAGAAGGATGGTATACGAGGTGCCGTCCTTGATTTGCCCGAGTGAGATGGCTGTATTGCAGCCCATGACGCCGCGCTTATATTTGTTGTTCCAATCGCCGGACGCCACGCCGTTGAGGTCGCCGAATAGTTGCTCGATGGAGCCGTTCGCCCCGTAATTGCCGCGGGCCCAGTTGTCTCCGGCTGCCGCCTCGTTGGGACGATTGAACGGAACGTTGGCGCCCGAATCCGTAGGACAAAGCATGACGGCCAGTCGTGTGCCCCGGGCCTGCCAATTCACCGGATCCGAGATCGGCTTCGTCAGGTCGAACTTCTTGTACAACGCCGTCTGATCCATGTACGGCAGAACTGCAATCACCCAATTTTGCATCCACTTCGTTGTCGTCCAGGCGGTCTCCCCGTCAGGAATAATCATGGCCGCCGGAAACTTGCCGTAAACACAATGGTAGCCGTGCAGCGCAATCCCCAGTTGCCTGAGATTATTGCTGCATTGCAAGCGGCGCGCCGCCTCGCGAATCGACCCTACCGCGGGAAGCAACAACGCCATCAAGATCGCAATGATGGTGATGACCACCAGCAACTCGACCAACGTAAAACCACCCCGGACCACGCGCGGGCCCGATCTCGTGTTGATCACCGCCGCTTTCATTGTGGTTTCTCGATCTGCAACGGAAAGAAACGGTTCGAGGCGGTTACTTCCACTTTCAGCGGCGTCGTGCTCGCGCGCTGGTACTGCGCCGGGACCCTGCGGGAAGACGACGATCCCGACGCGTCCGCAATGACCACCACCTTGTACCAGCCGGGCACGACGCCGTCCAGCGGAGTCCAAGTTGTCACGCCCGGAAAGGTGCCGTCTCGGGCGCTCGCGTACCCCGTCGCCGCGCCAGCCACGTCCTTCCCCAATGCCTTTGGCTCGATTGGAATGAACCTCACCACGACCGAACTGCCGGGAATCAAAGTGCCGTCGGCATAGGTAATCTTGCCCTTCACCGGAACGAACGAAACCGGTCCGCGGTCGCAGCCGTTCACCGCGGCAAACATGACCAACGCCAAGACACCGTAATTGCGGATATCTGTTTTCTTCATCGGAGATCCCCCGCTTCCCGTGCGCTGCCCGTTTATACTACCAGAAGCGGTCCCTACGGGCTACCATATCCATGGCAATCCGCGGAGCAAGTCGACGCCAACAAGTTGGACATCCAGGAATCGGGCGACCTGCGGGCAACAGCCAAGCCTGCGATCACAACTCCATTTTTTTAGGCCGAGCGTTCCGGCCATCGTACACAATGACCAACACGGATACCTTAGGGTCTTTTCCGGGTATTCCCGGAGGATTTCGCGTCATCGCGCCGACGATTCCTCACGGGCGCGGCGGCCCGGCGTCGCTCCAATCCGGGACGAAGGTCCTTTTCCGTACGATCAATAGCGCAGATCGAACGAGAACCTCTGTTTCATTCGCACGAACGCTTCCAGGCCCAGCGTGGTTTCCGTATTGTAGATGGCCGGAATGTCCTCGCCGCTCTTCGTCACCTTGACGCGATAGAACCCGGGGCCAATCCCGTGTGGAGTTCCGGGGCTGACGTCGGCGATCGAGACCGAACACAGGCCGGCGGAGCTGGTGATCCCGGTGGCGGGCTGGATTCTGGTCGCCGAGAAACGCTTCCGGCTCGCAGGTGACCGTGGCGCCGGCCAGCGGCTCGCCGTTGTGCGTGATCTGGACGAGCTGGGTCACCCGGGCGATTTTGGAGTTTCTCCACACTTGGATGTGGGCGTCGATGGCGGCGGCCGTGATCTTGCCGTCGTGATGGACATCGAGTTGGGCCAGTGCCGCTTTCAGCCCCGGCGCTTTGTCGAGTTCGGCCCCCTCCAGGGTCCCGTCGTGGTTGGCGTCGTAGAGTTCCAGCGCCCTTTTGCCCGCATCCGAAGGGATTGTTGGCGGAGCCAATCGGGGCGGCCCGGAGTTCCAGCACCCGAGCCCGGCAAGGACTGCGGTGCCCAGCGCCAGCGCGCGAGACGTGCAAGAATCGACGCCGTCGCAGGACGTCCTGTTTCGGGCCCCGTCGGGATTGCCGTCGGGATTCGCGCGGCGCTGGTGGAGGCAGAAAGACAGGTTTTCATGCTTAGGCGTCGTAACGAATGAAACCGTCCGACAGGACTATTTGATCACGGTGAGATCGAACCGCGTCATGTCATTGCGATTCCCCAGGATGCGATGGACGTTGGGGTCGACGGAATAGGATATTTGATGCACGGAGCCGTCGCACATGGCCATGCTGAAGGTGTTGGGATGGACGCTGCCGAACTGATTGTTGTCATAATTCCCCCACATGTCTCGGAGGGGTATGGTCAACGCGTCGACCTGTCCGGCCACGCCCGTCCAGCGGGTCGTATCATTGTTGTAGCCGTCAACCCAACCTTGTTCGTCGCCGTACTCTGATTGCTCGGTCAGGCCGGCGATGTCGTACTGATCATAGGAATAGGAGTCGACGTACTTTTCGCCGATCAAATAGGTGGAGCTCGCGCCGTGCCGAAGCTGGCTGGCCTGGACCATGCTGCGGCGGTAAATCACGCCCGTTTCGTTGGCTGCGGCAACCTGACCCGTCCAGCTATAGTTGATGTCTTGGCCCTCGGTATAAGAACCCTCCGGCCCCTGGCCCGAATCATCGCCGTCGTAGTCGCCGGCATTGGCCGCATAGTCGGTTCGCGCAATGAGCGCCGGATCGGTAATATTGTGGAAATCCCAGGACCCGCCCCCGGGGGCAATATACTTGTAGGCGATCGCTTTGCGACGCGACGGGCAACAAAACATCACCACCGGAGTCGCGGCCATTTGAGCCCCCAGTTGCCTCCGTATCGTGTCGCTGCCAGAGTCCACGCCCAGATTGCCCCTGCCCATGTCATGTAGGGCCTTCTGATCAATGTAGGGCAAGATGTTGTAGCACCAGCCGCCGGGTTGCATCTTCGTGAAGCCCTGGTTCGGATCGCCCGCCCATCGATAGTACCAGCCCCCGGTGGGGTAAAAACCCTGGGCCGACTCGTGGTCCAAACACGCCCGGGCACACTGGTAGAGGTTGTTCGAGCACGTGAGGCGGCGCGCCACCTCACGGACTCCTTGCAGCGCGGGCAAAATGAGCCCGACGAGGATGCTGATGATCACGATCACCACCAGCAACTCCACCAACGTGAACCCGCGACCGACTCCGCGATTTGATGAGCGTCCGACAACCATCCTTTTCCTCCCTGCCCGGACCCCTCACAACAAGGACCATCCAAAGCCGGAATTGCAGCGTACGCACGGCTTGCCGGAGCCATCCGCGACCAAACTCCCGTCGGTGCCCGCCCTCGCGCGCACGGCGAACCCTCCCTTCTCTAACTTAACCGATCTAGCCGGTTCACAAATGACGGAAACGGACATCTTGTTGCCTTTTGCGGACATTCCCCGGGGAGAGCGGCTTTTTCGGGGGGGTCCAAATGCCCGGACACCGCATTTTTGATGGAAAACCCTTTCGCCGAGCGGACTAGTCGCATGGCTCTCACGTGGACCGGCGGATAGGTCACCCTTGGAACCCGGGCTATTCGGGGGGGACTCATGCGATCCGCGGACCTGAAATTCTCCCGCGGCGTCGCCCGGCGCGGGAACGAGAATTCGCCGAGAAATAAATAATGGCGAAATCGGGGATTGATGTCACCGCTGGCGGGGACAAATCCGCGGTTGCTGCACGCTGGCCGCCGTCTTTTGCGGCATCCCGCAATGGGGCAGCCTAGCGGTTACGAGGTCGGACGCGGAGGGACGGACTGAGCGAGGACACGCCGCCGTAGGTTTTCGTCGCCCTGAAGGATACTTTTAAACGCTCGATCCCCGGCCCGATCCTCGGCGAGTCGGACTCGAAGGTCAAGTGCCCACCGCTCCTCTTGGCGAACAAATCTTTCGACCTGGTCCGCAGCCCACAAAACATGTTTCTCGCGCCAACGCCGTCGTTTCTGATCAATTTGCGGCGCGGCATGCGGGCAAGGAGTTGCTTTATCGGCAAGGGACCGCCAAAGTGAGCGTTGAAATAAATCATCCGTGCGTTCTATGAAGAGCAACGGCAACTCTACGTGGGCGATATCCTGCCCGCAGCGAAGATGCTGCTGAATTATTGCGGTCAGCGCCGTTCCGCGCCTGCCCAACCCCTTCCTTGGTTGAGCATCGCCGGCGTGACAAAATAGATGACGTGCCGGCATTTGAGTAGTTCATCCTGAAGCGCCTCCATTGCATCGCGTCCTAGCGGATAATGCTTGCGGTCAATCCACGGGACGATGCGGCGGCGTAACAACTCCTCATATACCGGAACGACCAAG
Source organism: uncultured Planctomycetia bacterium (assembly GCA_963804825.1). Lineage (GTDB taxonomy): Bacteria > Planctomycetota > Planctomycetia > Pirellulales > Thermoguttaceae > JBKQVT01. The sequence goes on from CAWDRV010000002.1 coordinate 286,872, forward strand.
TGATCGCGGTCCTCCGCACAATGCGAGAGGAAGGTATGCGCGACGCAACTTGGCCAGTGCTCGATCCGCCATTGCGCGGGCATTGATGGTTCCTATGCCTGGGCGGGATGCGGAAAATCGGGCACGTGAGGCTCGCGGGGCTTCGTCCCCGTCAAGAGGGTTATCATCTCCTCACCCAACGGCGTTGGGCAGACGAATATCCCCTGTTTAATCTCGACGGCCCCGCCCTGCTGCATCTTTTGACATGCCTCGACCACCTCTCCGATGGACCACTGCGACTTCATCATCTCCCGCAGGCTCTCGCCCTTTTCCCCCTGCTCTCGCAGTTTTGCAAACAAAGTCTGGTACGCCAAGCCTTCGCCCGCGTTTCTTGCAGGTTCGACCTCGGGAAACGCGGCGAGAATGTCCCGATAGATTGCGGGCAGGCTCTCCACGTAATCCTTCGTTACAACAGACATAGCCATTCTCCTGACGGTTGCTGATGGTTCTGCGCGGAACAACGCGGGGCGGTTCTCCGCCCGGCACCACATTATACGCTACTCCCCGCCACAATCCTTCGCGGAATTATTCTTTCACCTCGAACTCGGCGTCGATGGCCTCGTCCTCGCCGCCACCGCCGCCGGCCGCGCCGCTGGGCTGGCCGGTCGGGCCACGCTGGGCGCCGTCGGTCGGGCCGCCGGGACCAGGCTTGGCGCCGGTCGAGGCATACAGCGTCCGGCTCAGGGCATGAGAGGCCTGCTCCAACTCGTGGACCGCCGCCTTGATGGACTCGACGTCCTCGCCCTTGGCCGCTGCGCGCGTCTTCTCGATCGCCTTGTTGACCGCGTCCTTGTCGGCGGCGCCGAGTTTCGCGTCGTGCTCCTTGAGCAGCTTTTCGAGTTGCCAGCACATGGAATCGGCCTGGTTCCGCAGTTCGGCCAGTTGCCGCTTCCGCTTGTCCTCCTCGGCATGGGACTCGGCGTCGTGCCGCATGCGGTCGATCTCGCCCTCGGCCAGGCCGCTGGACTGCTCGATCCGAACGGTCTGCTCCTTGCCGGTGCCCAGGTCCTTGGCCGAGACGTTGAGGATGCCGTTGGCGTCGATGTCGAACTTGACCTCGATCTGGGGGACGCCGCGGGGCGCGGGCGGAAGGCCCTCGAGGTTGAATTGGCCCAGCAGCCGGTTGTCGGCCGCCATCTGCCGTTCGCCCTGGTAGACCTTCACGGTCACGGCCATCTGGTTGTCGTCCGCGGTGCTGAAGATTTGTTTCCGCTCGGTGGGGATCGTGGTATTGCGATCGACCAGCCGGGTCATGATGCCGCCGAGGGTCTCGATGCCCAGCGATAGCGGCGTCACGTCCAGCAGCAACACGTCGCGGACCTCGCCCGAGAGCACGCCGCCCTGGATGGCCGCGCCGACGGCCACGACCTCGTCGGGATTGACGCCCTTATGGGGCTCCTTGCCGCCGAAGAGGGTCCGCACCAGGTCTTGGACCTTGGGGATTCGCGTGGAACCGCCCACGAGGACCACTTCGTCGATGTCCTTGACGCTCATGTGGGCGTCTTTCATCGCCTGGTTGACCGGTCCGCGGCAGCGCTCGATCAAGGCATCGGCCAATTGCTCGAACTTGGCCCGCGACAGGGTCATTTGCAGATGTTTCGGGCCGGAGGCGTCGGCCGTGATGAACGGCAGATTGATGTCGGTCGATTGGGTCGAGCTGAGTTCCTTCTTGGCCTTCTCGCAGGCCTCTTGGAGACGCTGCAAGGCCATCGGGTCCTTGCGGAGGTCGATCCCTTGCTCGCGTTTGAACTCGTCGGCCACGTAATCGACCAGCACCTTGTCGATGTCGTCGCCGCCGAGGTGGGTGTCGCCGTTGGTGCTGATGACGCGGAAGACGCCGTCGGCCACTTCGAGCACGGAGACGTCGAACGTCCCGCCGCCGAGGTCGAAGACCACGATCTTTTCCGCCTTCTTCTTGTCCAGGCCGTACGCCAGCGACGCGGCCGTGGGCTCGTTGATGATCCGGGCGACCTCCAGCCCGGCGATCTGGCCGGCGTCCTTGGTCGCCTGGCGCTGGGCATCGTTGAAATAGGCCGGCACCGTGATGACGGCCTTGTTCACCTTGTGGCCCAGGTACGCCTCGGCCGCTTCCTTGAGTTTCCGCAGGATCAGCGCCGAGACTTCCGGCGGCGTGAACTCCTTGGCGTCGTCGACGCCCACCTTGACGTAGTCCTCCGGTCCGCCGACGATCTTGTACGGAACGATTTTCTCTTCCGTGGCCACCTCGTTGTGCCGGCGCCCCATGAACCGCTTGATCGAGAAGATCGTGCGGCGAGAGTTCGTAACGGCCTGGCGTTTGGCCGGCTCGCCGACCAACGTCTCCGCCTTATCGGTATAGGCGACCACGCTGGGCGTGAGCCGGTTGCCCTCCTGGTTGGGAATCACTTTCGCCTCTTTCCCTTCCATCACGGCGACAACCGAGTTGGTGGTCCCCAGATCGATCCCGATGATTTTTTCACCTTGAGCCATTCCTCGACGCTCCTTTCTTCAGTCCTCGTAGACAAGGAAACACTCGATTTTGAGCAAAGAGTGTGCCGCTCGCCGGTGGGAAGGCGGCCATGTTCTCGTAACATCTTACCAGATAACAGGTTACGTTCACAATACGGCAACGGTTTGCAGGAATTACGACAACAATCGGTAAAAAGACTGCCATTTTCGACCGGCCCGCGAGTCGCCGGGTGACGATCCTGCCAAAATGACAGCCTCGGCCGGGAAGCCGCGGAACCCGTTACAACGACACGAAGGCGCGAACCAGGACTTTCAATGCCGTGCCGGCCGTTGACATTGCGACGTTTGTTCGTTAGAAAATATGGGTTTACGCCGAAACGGTAGAGGAACTTGCCCCCTCTCTCGCAGGGGCACTGGGTCGATTGTTCGGGCGGATTCATCTGATGGCAAAATCAACCGCGAGGAAGAAGCCGAAGCCGAGCCCGGAGCAATCCTCGGCCGGCGACCCGGCCGCCAGGATCGCGCAAATCGACGCCGACTTGCTCAAACTGGTGCAGCGCCGGGCCGAGATCGTCGCCGACGCGGCCCGCCCGGCGGGCAACGAGGCCAATCCCGCCCCGGTTCTCGCCGCCGAACCAGGAAGCCTCGCCACGCTGATCGAGTCCGACCGGGGACCGTTGTCGCAGCGGATCGTCCGGGCGATCTTCCGCGAGATTCAGAGCGGATGCCGTTCGCTGGTGCGGCAAACGCGGATCGCCTTTCTCGGACCGCTTTACAGCTACAGTCATTTGGCCGCCATTCATCGTTTTGGGCGCAGCGTCCAGTTCGTGCCGGTCGGGACCATTTCCGCCGTGTTTGAAGAGGTCCACCAGGGACATGCCGATTTCGGCCTGGTGCCGATCGAGAACTCGACCGACGGACGGATTGCCGACACCTTGGAGATGTTCACCCGGCTGCCGGTGCGGATCTGCGGCCAGGTCGAGATGTACATCCACCATTCGCTGCTGGCGAAGTGTTCGCGTGCGGAGGTGAAAGAGGTCTACAGCCGGCCGCAGGCGATCAGCCAGTGCCGGAATTGGCTGGCCAAGCACCTGCCCGGCGCGAGGACCATCGAGGTCACCAGCACCTCGACGGCCGCCCAACTGGCCGGCGAAAAGCCGGGGGCGGCGGCCATCGCCAGTCCGCAGGCGGGGGTCGAATACGGCCTGAACGTCCTGGCGGAGAACATCGAGGACAACCCCGACAACACCACGCGGTTCGCCGTCATCGGCGACCACGTCCCCGAGCGGACCGGCAACGACCGCACGGCCATGTTGTTCCAGGTCGAGCATCGTCCCGGGGCGTTGGCCGAGGCCATGAACATTTTCAAGCGGAACAAGCTGAACCTGACGTGGATCGAATCGTTTCCCATTCCCGGCACCGCCCGGGGATTTTACCTGTTTTTCGTCGAGATGGAGGGGCACCAGTCGGACGCCCGGTTGCGTCGGGCCGTGGCCGCTTTGCGGCGCAAGTCGTTGCGGCTGGAAATCCTGGGGTCTTTCCCGGCCACGACGGTGGTGGAGTAGCGTACACCGGAACCCACGACATTCGCGGAGATAGCAGATGCGACGTCCGTTCATTGCCGGAAACTGGAAGATGAATCTCACCCGCGCGGCCGCGGTCGCCCTGGCCGAGGCGGTCGTCAAGAAGGCCGAATCGTGGGACCATGTGGACCTGGCCGTCTGTCCGCCCTTCTGCTACCTGGAAGCGGTGGGCAGGGCCGTCGCCGGCTCGAACGTCGCCCTGGGCGCGCAGAACATGTATTTCCAGCCCGAAGGGGCGTTCACCGGCGAAATCGCCGCCACCATGCTCTGCGACCTGGGCTGTCGCTACGTGATCCTCGGCCACAGCGAGCGCCGGCACATCCTCCACGAGACCGATGAAGAGATCAACAAGAAGGTCCACGTGGCCCTGGCCGCCGGGCTGGTCCCGATCGTCTGTGTCGGCGAATTGCTCTCGGAGCGGGAATCCGGCCAGACCACGGCCGTGATCCGCCGCCAGTTCACCGGCTCCTTGGCGGGGCTTTCCGAGCAGCAGATGCGGAAGGTCGTGCTCGCCTACGAGCCGGTTTGGGCCATCGGGACCGGAAAAGTGGCCACGCCGGCCCAGGCCGAGCAGGCCCATCTCGACCTTCGCAAGATCATCCAGGAGCGTTATAATGAGGGGGTTGCCCAGGCCGTTCGCATCCAATATGGGGGGAGCGTGAAACCCGACAATGCCGCCGAATTGCTGCGGCAGCCGGATGTTCGACGGGGCGTTGGTCGGCGGCGCCAGTTTGAAGGCCGACCAGTTTCTGGGGATTGTCGCCGGGCTGAAATAGATTTCCCTCCAGGAGTAGCAGACCGATGATCGAGTATTTGTTTATGGTGGTGTTGTTGCTGATGGCGATCTTCCTGATCGTGCTGGTATTGGTCCAGCGCGGCAAGGGGGGCGGATTGGCCGGCGCTTTCGGCGGCATGGGCGGCCAAAGCGCGTTCGGCACCAAGGCCGGCGACCTGTTCACCCGCATCACCATGGTCGTGGCCGGCATCTGGATCGTGCTGTGCATCGTCGCCGTGAAGGTCCATTGCGGCGCGACTTCGGGCCCGCTGGATGTCAAACGATTGGCACCCGCACAAAACGCGCCGGCGTCGCCGAGCAAACCCGCCCCAAGCGGCGAGCACGGGAGCCCGTCCCCGCCCGCAAACCCGGCGCCGGGCAAGTGACGCCGTTGCAAAAGGGGGAAAGAAGCAAGCCGCACGTTTGATCGCCGTGGGCGGCGGCCGCCGCTTGGTCCCGTTGAGTATTCCGCCCCCGCGGAGTTTTGGAGGTTCATCGCCGTGCTCTTGAGCATGACCGGCTTTGGCGAGGCGCATTGTGAGCGGGACGGCGTGGCCGTCGCGGTCGAGGTGCGCGCCATCAACAACCGCTACTTCAAGCTGGCCATCCGCGCCACGGAAGGCTACGGCCCGCTGGAGCCGCGGATCGAAGCCGTGGTCCGCCAGGGCATTCGCCGCGGCACGATCCAGGTGAATCTTCGGGTCGATCGCGCCCGCTCGCCGGAGGAATTCCAACTCAACGCCGGCGTCCTGGAGCGGTACCGCACGCAGTTGCAGTCGCTTTGCCGTCAATGGGACCTGCCCGGGCAGGTCTCGTTGGAGGCGCTGTTGCCGCTGCCGGGCGTGGTGGACGAGGGGGTCCTCCATGCGTTTGATCCGACGCGGGATTGGCCGGTGATCGGCTCGGCGTTGGAGGCGGCCTTGACGAACCTGGCGCGGATGAGAAGCGAGGAAGGCCGCGCCATGGCCGCCGATCTGGCCGCCAACTGCCGGCTGATGGCGGCCCGCCTGGACCAGGTTGCCCGCCGCGCCCCGCTGGCCGCCGACGGCTATCGCCTGCGCCTGGAGGAACGGCTCAAGAAGGTTTTGGCCGAGTTCCAGGTCGCCCTCGATCCCGGCGAACTGGTCAAAGAGGTCAGCTTGTTCGCCGAGCGGGGAGACATTTCCGAGGAGATCATCCGCCTGCGCAGCCATTTGGACCAGTTCGACGCCATCATGGCGCTGCCCGAAAGCACCGGACGAAAGCTCGAATTTCTCACCCAGGAGATGTTCCGAGAGGCCAATACCATCGGCTCGAAGGCCAACGACGTGGAGATCACCAACGACGTGATCGAGATCAAGACGGCCATCGAGCGCATCCGCGAAATGATTCAGAACATCGAATGAAGACGGAAACCCCGCCCCGCGGCAGATTGGTGGTCGTGTCGGGCCCGGCGGGCGCGGGCAAGACCACGCTGCTGCGGCGGGTGTTCGAGCGATGCCGCGTGCCGCTGGTGGCCAGCGTCTCCGCCACCACCCGGCCGCCGCGCGCGGGAGAAATCGACGGCGTCGATTACCACTTCCTCACCCGGGAAGAATTCGACCGCCGCCGCCGCGAAGGCGAGTTTATCGAGTGCTATCGCGTGTTCGAGGAGAACGATTGGTATGGAACGTTGCGCAGCGAGGTGGACGCCGGCCTGCGGGCGGGAAAATGGGTCGTCTTGACCATCGACGTCCACGGCGCCATGGCCGTCCTGGAGCAGTTCCCCGAGGCCATCACCATTTTTGTCCGCCCCGGCTCCGTGGAGGAACTCGAACGCCGCCTCCGCGGCCGCGCCACCGAAAACGAGGACGCCGTCCGCCGCCGATTGCAAACGGCAGAAAATGAACTGAAACTGGCCGGTCGATACCGCTACCAGGTCGTCAACGACGACATGGACCTGGCCGTCGAGGAAATATCCACCATCCTGACTCAACAATGGGAGACCCCAGGCAATGATTGACGACCTTCGGGAAGAGGAAATCGTGAACAAGGTCGGCGGTCGCTTCAAACTGTCGACGCTGATCCAGAAACGCCTCGTGGCCATCAACGGCGGCGCCCGCCCGCTGATCGACATGAACACCGACAACAAAATGGAGATCGTCATCCAGGAAATCCTGCAAGACAAGATCTACCTCGATTCCGAGTTGAAGGTGCAAGTGGTCGGCGAACCGCAGGGCGGACCGCCGGAACTTCCAGACCTGTGAACGCTGGGACTGTCCAAGCTGGAATCCTATCGAACGGGCGCGGGCAAAGTTGCTACCTATCGGCGTGACGCGGCGGGGATCGCCGCCTACAAGACGGCCGCGCTGGTCAGCCGCCTCGTCCAGGCCGGGGCGGACGTGTCGGTCGCTGATGACCCGCTCCGCCACCCGGCTGGTCGGGCCGAAGACCTTCGAGGCCCTGACCGGCCGGCCGGTCGGCACCCGCGTCTTCGGCCCCGGCGCGCATCCGCACATCGAGGCGGCCCGCGCCGCCGAGGTCTTCTGCGTCGCCCCGGCCACGGCCAACATCCTCGCCAAGGCCGCCTGCGGACTGGCCGACGACCTGCTGAGCACGACCCTGCTGTCGTTCGACGGTCCGATCATCATGGCCCCGGCCATGAACGACAAGATGTGGGAGAAGCCGGCCGTGCAGCGCAACGTCGCCCAGCTTCGCGCCGACGGCGTCGTGCTGGTCGATCCCGAGGAGGGCTATCTGAGTTGCGGCGCGATCGGCGCCGGCCGCATGGCCTCGCCCGAAAAGATCTTCGAGGTCATTGCCCAGGCGTTGAGAAAAGCCGGACGGTGAGCCGGAGGCGTTAGCCTCCGGATTGAGACGGCGGAAGGCAGAAGTAATCCGGAGAACTGCTGCGGCCAATTGCTGACTTCATCCTTTATCCTTCATCCTTCATCCTTGGCTCATGGCTCGCATCCTCATCACCTCCGGCCCGACGCGGCAGTATCTCGATCCGGTGCGCTATCTGACCAACGCCTCCAGCGGGCGGATGGGCCGGGCCCTGGCCGCCGCCGCCATCGAGGCAGGACACCAAGTGGTCGTCGTCAGCGGGCCGGTCGCCGTCCGCTATCCGCCGGCGGCGGAAGTCGTCCCGGTCGTCTCCACCGAGGAGATGCTGGAAGCGTGCCTCGAAGGTCTTTCCGGCCTGCGACGGGCTGATTGCCGTCGCCGCCCCCTGCGACTACCGGCCGCGGACGGTGGCGAGCAAGAAGATCCGCAAGACGGGCCGGCCGCTGCGAAGTCGAACTGGTCGAAACGCCCGACATCGTGGCCCGCCTGGGAAAGATCCGCCGGGCCGCAATGGATGGTGGCCTTCGCCCTGGAGACCGAGGACCGGCGCCTGCGGGCCCTTCAGAAGCTGGAGCAGAAGAACTGCGACTTGATCGTCGTCAACGGCCCGGCCGCCATCGGCGCCAGCCGGACGCGGGTCCAAGTGCTCGGCGCCGACGGGGCCGTGCTGGCGGACCTCCAGGGCAGCAAGCGCCGGGTCGCCGCCGGGATTCTCGAGATCATTCAGCAGCGGCTGATGGGCTAATGTCCGACGGGCCGGCCGGTGACATGATGCGAAAACGAAGGAAGCGAAAAGGGGACATCACGGATTACAGCTTATGGAGTTTGCCAAAATCAATGATGTCCCCTTTTCCGGTTCCCTTTTCCGGTTTACTGCACAACTACTCGGCCTGGAGAAATTCTGTGAGCGGAGTGAAAACGGTGAGGAATGTTATTCTCGGCGTCCTGCTCGCCATCGCGATTCTCGTCGGCCTCTGGGCCTGCGTTTTCGTCTTCGTCGGGCTTCCGGCGGTAGCCTGGCACAAGCAGTCGCTGACGGCGGGGAGTATGGTTGACGTCTGCCACGAGCTATGCAATTACCGTGAAAAGTACGGGCGGTGACCGCGAACCCTGACGGAAGCGGGGAAGCAAGGGGGGTACATGTATATCGTGGACCCGATGTCCGGTCGGCCCTGGCTCTATCACCCCGACGCCACGCTCGGGACGAAGGCGATCCTCCTCGCCCAACCAGAGCCGTGCAGAATGGGCCTATGGCCGTTCGCCACAACGCAACAACTGGGCATCCGCGCCGATGGACGGTCCGTTGACGTTCGCGGCGACGAAAGAGTGGTTGATGATTCGAGGATACGGCGGGACCTCGGGGAATTTCCGATCAAAGAGGGCATCCAGAAAAACGAAATATGGACTTTGACCGGCCTCTGCAAGGATTTGTGCGAATATCGGGAGAGGCACGGGCGATGGCCGCAAAGCCTGCTGGAAGCGGCGGAACAACAGGGACTGAGTATTGGTGGCATATCCGAGGGCAAAATTTTGTGGGCGCCTTGCTGTCGGCCGCTGCTCTACTACCCGGACGCGAAGCCCGGGACGAAAGCGATCCTCCTGCCCAGCCGGCGGGGCGCAGAATGGACCTGTGGCCATTCTTCCCGACGGGACGATTGGGCATCCGCGCGATGGAAAAGTCGTCAACATCCAGGGCGATGAAAGGGAAGCGGATGACTCAAGAGTACGGCGGGATCTCCCAGAATTTCCGATCAAGTAGCGGGGTGGGCTTTTGCACTCCACCGCAACGAAACAGATTGGGCGGCCATACTCGGACCATTCCGTCCTGTTGTGCAACTATCCAGACGCACAAAGGGACGCGCAACGGACGCACAACGGGGACATCACTGATTGTGGAAATAAGGGGGACAGACGCATTTATTGGATAATTTACGCAGGACGGCCATGGCAACAGAATCCCGAACTACCCAGTATGTGCGTCCGTCCCTTCATGCCGCCTGTTTATGCCGGTTGTCGTCTACGGGCAGACAGGAATGTCTGCCCTCCTGAAATTGAACAGGTGATTGCGGCACGCGTCTTAA
>CAWDRV010000003.1:0-1912692 GCA_963804825.1 uncultured Planctomycetia bacterium
TAACGCCTCCGGCTCCCTTCCGCCTTCCCCCTTCCGCCCTCCGCCTTCCGCCTTGGTGCGTTACAATAGAGGAATCATGACGCTGCCCGTCCGAATTCCGCCGGTGGTCGAACGCTGGGATTGCCACGGCTGCGGCCGTTGCTGCCGGGCGGTGCTCGTGGCGCTGGGCGACGCCGACATGGCCCGGCTCCAAAGCCAGCGTTGGGACCGGCACCCCGACTATCGCGGCGTGCGGATCATGGTCCGCCAGGGCCTTTTTAAGAAAGGCTACCGGCTGGCCCTGAACCGCCAGGACCAGTGCGTCTTTCTGACCGCCCAAGGGCGATGCCGCATCCATGAGCTGCACGGCGAGTCGGCCAAGCCCTTGCTCTGCCGGATGTTTCCGTTCCAGTTGGCGCCGCTGGACGGATATGCCCTGGTGACGCTGCGGCGGCATTGCCCCTCGGCCGCCGCCGATCTCGGCCACACGCTGGAAGAACAACTGCCGGCCATCCGCGACCTGGCCGCCCAGCGACCGGCCGCGCCGGCGTCGCCGGAACCGCCGCCGCTGTTGGCCCGGCATCGCCGAAGCTGGAGCGACTTCCTCCGCGTGGCGGAAACGATCGAGCGATTCCTGCTGGACCCGCGGTTCCCCTTGGTCCGCCGCCTGGCCCACGGCCTGAAACTCTGCGAACTGCTGGAACAATGCCGTTTGCAAAACTTCTCCGGGCCGCGATTGGACGAACTCCTGGTCATGCTGGAGCATTCGGCCGTCGAGGAGACCGAACTGCTCTTCAGCGAGCGTCGTCCTCCGGGCCGGGCCGGCGCGCTGCTGTTCCGGCAAATTGCCCTGGAATACCTCCGACTCCATCCGAATTTCGTCATTCGGCGGTCGTGGCGGGAGCGTTGGCGGCTGATCGTGCTGGCCGCGGCCTTCGCCCGCGGGCGGGGACGCGTGCCCCACATCCACGCCTGTTTCCCGCCCAACACGTTCGAGCGGCTCCAGGAACCGTTGGGCCCTCTGCCCGCCGCGGTCCTGCGCCGCTGGACGCCTATTTTGAAGCCGCCGCCGCCTCGAAACAATACGCCGTGCTGAGCCGCCGGCATTGGTCGCTGGTCGAGAACTTCCGGGCCTTGGCCCTTTCCCATGCGGTTGCCCTATGGCTGTTGCGGCTGAGTTGCGGCCCGCGGCCGCCGGGGGTCGAGGATGTGTGTGGCGTGGTCGGGGCGATCGACCGCGGCCAGACCTATGCCCCGCTGACCGGCAGCCGCCACCGGAGTCGGATCGGTTCGTTGCGGCGTTTGGGCGACCTGCCGCGGTTGGTCGCGTGGTACGCGCGGTAGGATTTTCGACGAACCCCTCGATGAGCGGTCCGGGACGGGAAAGAAAATCCAAAATCAGCCGGCCGAGAGCGAAAACGACAGCCAACCGGCGGTCTGACGGGTGCCGTATTTCGGGCACTGTCCTAACAGTGTGTCGCTGGGAAAAAGCCCCAACAACAGGGTAGAGGCTGGGCTTCTTTGAGAGTCTTCCCACCGCCTTTTGGTCTTGAAATTAAGCCATCGTAATCGCTAAGCTGCTGGACCGTCCCCCCGGGAATTCGACGCAGAATGCTTGACTATTTTGGGGGATACGGGTATAAAAAGAGTTACTTGTTGCTGGCACGGACGGTTACGTTCCTGGATGGATAATCTTGCCTTATCTGCTGCGAGCTGTCCGATGCCAAAAACATCATCGCTTACTGGGCCTAAAGCAAGCCCGCCAGTTTTCGCTCGTGTGTTGGATGAAGAGGCGCAGAGCCACAACACCCGACGACCATTACTCGAACGGCTTGAGAAGCTTTTACGCCGTGCGGTTGTAACGTGCTTTACGAGCTTTCGGTTTCCGGTCCAGTTGGACGACGGCGACGCCGACATGTTAGAAGAAGTCCTGCGCCACACGGATACATCACGCGGGCTCGCACTTATAATAAGTTCTCCTGGGGGGGACGGCCTAGCGGCAGAGAGGATCATAAATCTATGTAGGAGTCTCAGTAGAACCGGGGAATATTGGGCGATTGTGCCGGCGCGGGCAATGTCGGCGGCGACCCTCGTCTGTTTTGGGTCCAGTCGCATCCTGATGAGTCCCAGTTCACAGCTTGGGCCTGTTGACCCGCAGATCATAATGCAAGAGGACAACATGCCGCGTTTCTTCTCGGCCCATAGCCTTGTCGAAAGTTACACGAAGCTGTTTGACGGTGCAGTGAAGTGCTCGGGAAACATCGAACCGTATGTCCAGCAACTGGGGAGGTATGACGCGAGGGAAATTCGCAAGTACGAGGACCTAATCCGCCTGTCCAGGGAAATGTCGGTCAAGACCCTAAAGTCAGGGATGATGTCCAGGATGAACGAGGCAACCATTTTGAACAGGATTCAACGATTCCTCGACCCAAAGCATACCCTTTCACATGGGCGCCCCATATTTCGGGCGGATGCGCGACAATGCGGTTTGCGAGTCAGGGACATGGAAGCGAGAAGTGAGCCGTGGAACACGATATATGAGGTTTATTTGCGGACCAACAACTTTGTTTCCAAGTCCTCCCCGAAGTGCATCGAAACCACCAAGGCATCGTATTTTGCAGACGTTCCTAGACAATAAAGAGTACGATATGACCAAGACAAAAACCAACCGAAGGCGGATCAAAGAGGCGGCCGGCAACCTGAAGCGCATCGAGCGACTTCTTGCCCCCTACACAAAAAAAAGGAAGTCCTCGGTCTTGCCCTCGTATGGAAAATGGATCAACTCGTTGCCCAGAACGGCAGGGGCGGGGGTCGAGACCGCGCCGGGCTAACGCTCTGACGCGCTGACCGGACCGCCGATTACGGGTCGGCTGCCTTGCACCTCCGAAAACCTGCCGTAAGAGAAAAGCCCACTGGCCAAAGTGACCAGTGGGCTTTTTCCTTTTTTTGATGAAGGATGCGGGCTTTCCGTACCCCGGGAGTTCGCCCCGAGCGGCCAGCTTCTACCGCATCCACACCAGCATCAACACAACGCGAGCCGTGAAAGCCGGGATTGCCGACGATCCGTGAACGGTAGAAGAATTGTCGGAAAAGCTCGCTGATGGGCTAGCAACACACTGTTAAGGCATGCCCTATTTCGCAACATGTGTTCAAAAATGCTGTAGCGAAATAGAACAGGCGAGCTGGGGATCGCTCGGGCTTCGTATCCCCAACTCGCCTGTCATCTTCGGAAGCCATGACTTCCGAAACCCATCGGGATTGCCTGATCTCCTGTTCCGGAGGGTGTCGCCAGTGCTAAGAATTCCCGATGGTGTTATACTAACCTCGAAGGTTCATTTCGCCTCTTCGTTGCCGGCCCCGGTCCTGTCGCCTCTTCTCTGTCCCAGCCCCGCAATTCCGTCGGCGAATGCCTTCTTCAGGAACGCCACCACTGTACTCAGCAATTGGCGTGCCATTCGTGAATCCCCAAGACGAATTCCTGCCTTCCTCCAGGAAACCCAGCAAACCGACTGCCAATCGCCCGCCCATGCCGGCACCGTGCGGAGTCCGGCGGAACAAGTACAATAAAGGAAAGCGGGCAGTCGCCTTCACCGGGGACCGTCCGCCCTTATGCCGCGGAGGAGAAAGCCATGTTTGCTTCCTTGGTGTTGATCGGGGTGATGTTGACCGGCCAGCCGCCGTCGCCGTCGCCGTCGCCCGCGGCGGACGCCCTCAAGACGGAGGTCCACGCGCTGGTCCGAAAACTCGATTCCCCCTCGCTGCCCGTCCGCACGGCCGCGGAAGAGAAACTCCTCGCCCTTGGGCCGCAGGTCTTGGACCTGTTGCCGGAGCCCAACGAGGACATGTCCGCCGAGGTGAAGGAGCGGTTGGGCCGCATCCGGCAGAAGTTGCAGCAGCGGTCGGCGGAAGCGGCCGCCCAGGCCTCGCCGATCACCCTCCATAGCCCCGCCATGCGCCTGTCGAAAATCCTGGCGGAAATGCAGAAGCAGAGCGGCAACGCCATCGTCGACGCCCGGCGGCAGTTGGGCCAGCCGGCGTCCGACCCGGAATTGAAGGTCGATTTCGACAAGACGCCGTTCTGGAAGGCGTTGGACGACGTGCTCGATCGCGCCGGGCTGGGGGTCTATGCCTTCGGCCAGCAGCGCGGCATCAACGTGGTCAATCGCAGTCGGGGGGATTCGTCCCGCGGCAGCCGCGCCAGCTACAGCGGACCGTTCCGCTTCGAGCCGGTCCGGATCGTTGCCAGCCGCGACCTTCGCGCCTCGGCGAGCGGGGCCCTGACGCTGGCCGTCGAGGTGGCCTGGGAGCCGCGGCTGCGGCCCATCGGCTTGAAGCAACGCATGGCCGACGTGACGGCCCGGGACGAAGACGGCAATCCCCTGGCCGTCGACGACCCCAAGACCGAGGTCGAAGCGATCATGCCCAGCGACGCCACGGCGGTCGAACTGGACTTGTCCTTGGCCCTGCCGCCGCGGCGGGTCAAGGAAATCGCCAGCTTCCGGGGCAGTCTCCGGGCCATGGTGCCGGGCAAGATCGAGACCTTCCGCTTCTCCGATCTGCTGACGGCCAAGAACGTGGAAAAACGCATCGCCGGCGCCACCGTGACCCTGGAACAAGTGCGAAAAAACAACGGCCTCTGGGAAGTGCGCATGCACGTGCGGTTCGACGACGCCGGCAATTCCTTGGAATCATTCCGCGGCTGGATTCTGCAGAACGACGCCTACCTCGAAGACCCCCAGGGGAAAACCGTCTCCTACGACCGCCCGGAAGTCACGCAGCAGGACAAGAATGGGATCGGCCTGGCCTACCTCTTCCAACTCAAGCAGCCGCCGCTCCGCTGGAAGTTCGTCTACAAAACGCCCGGCGTCATCGTCACCACCGCGCTGCCGTATGAATTCAAGGACATCAAGCTGCCGTGAGAAGAGAGGGGATCAAGGATCAAGTGAGCCGGGGGCGTTAGCCTCCGGATCGGAAGGATCAACGACCAAGGATGAAGGAGGAAGGATCGAGTGAGCCGGGGGCGTTAGCCTCCGGATCGGAAGGATCAACAATCAAGGAGGAAGGATGAAGGATGCGCGGCGCAAAAATGACCGGCCGGCTGTAATGCGTGAGGCGGCGCCCCGCGGCGATTCGACCTTATCCGGCGGCTCACGCCGCCGGCTCACTTCCGCAGTGGACCGCGGCCGCCGGCTCGCTGTGCCAGCGGGCCCCTGGCGTCGGTCGTTCCGGCGTCGCCTGTTGGCCTGGTATGACGCCCACGCCCGCGACCTGCCCTGGCGACGGGCCGACGGCGATCCCTACGCCGTCTGGCTGAGCGAGATCATGCTTCAGCAGACCCAGGTGGCCACGGTGAAGGCGTATTTCGAGCGGTTTCTCGCCGCGATGCCCACGGTCGAGAAGCTGGCCGCGGCCGACGAACACGACGTGTTGCGGCTCTGGGAAGGGTTGGGCTATTACCGCCGCGCACGGCAACTTCACCAGGCGGCCCGGCTGATTTGCAGCCGCCACGGCGGGCGCTTCCCACGCGACATCGACCAACTGCGCCGCCTGCCGGGCATCGGGCGCTACACGGCCGGGGCCATCCTCTCCATCGCCTTCGACCAGCCGCAACCGATCCTGGAAGCCAACACCAGCCGGCTGTTCAGCCGACTGCTGGCCTGGTCCGGCGACACGGCCTCGACGGCCGGGCAGAAGCTCGGCTGGGCCATGGCCGAAGCCGTCGTGCCGCGCCGCCACCCCGGCCGCTTCAACCAGGCGCTCATGGAACTGGGCGCCACGGTGTGCCAGCCGCGCAGGCCGCAATGCCCGGACTGCCCGGTGAGGTCGCTCTGCGGGGCATTCGCGGCCGGATTGCAGTCGCGGATCCCGGCGCCGCAAGATGAAGGCGGCGTCCGAGGCCGTGCGGGAAGCGGCCGTCGTGGTCCGACGCCGCGGCCGCGTGCTCCTCGTGCGGCGGCCCGACGGCGGACGTTGGGCCGGCCTGTGGGATTTCCCTCGCTTCGCACTTGATACCACGCGGGGACTGTCCCAATTTCGGGCACCATGCGAAGCATGGTCGGACGAAAATGGGACTGTCCCCCTTGTCGCCGCGATCAACTCCGGCGTCCGCGCGTTGACCGGCGTTCGGGTCCATGCCGGGCGGCACTTGAAGACGTTCAAGCACGGCGTCACGCGGTTCCGCATCACGCTGGAATGTTACGAGGCCGAGTACCTCTCGACCGCCCGCGGAAAGGGAAAACCCGAAGCCGTCGAGTTGCGCTGGCTGCGTCCGAGCGAGTTGGACGCTTATCCGCTCTCGACCACGGGCCGGAAGCTGGCCCGGCTGGTGCAAAGGATGAAGGAGGAAGGATAAAGGATGAAGTTCGTGGATGGAGGTCGGCTTGCCGTCTACAGAAACTCCACCCGCCGGCGCATTTCCCCCGGTTCCAAACACTCGTGCATGAGCAAGAGGCCTCGCAGCATTTCGCCGATTGTGCGGCTGCCTTCATGGCAATAAGCGATGCCGGCATGATCCGCGCCCTGGGAATGGAGGGCGAGAAAGTCGTCGTCGTGGGTCACAATGACCCTGGATTGAGCAAGGGCGAAGGCGATGTGCCGCTCGTCGTTCTCGCCGCGGGGACCGGCTTCGATCGTCGTGGTCACCTCGATGCCACGCCGGCGGAGGCCGGAAGCGATGGCAGGATGCACATGCTCATCCAGATGGAACCTGAGCATCGCCGGCCTCCTTGCCCGAGAGCTTTTGCCGGAGCGGCGAAAGGTTGGCCGCCCGCATCGCGCTGACAAGCTCCTCCGCCTCTCTCATCTGCCGCTGAATTTCCTCTCGATGGTCGTGGTAATAGGCCAGGGCGGCGTGGACGTCGGCCAAGCTCAATTGGGGAAACTGCGTGACGATCTCCTCGGGTGAAAGCCCCTGCAACTCGTGCCAAACCATAACGTCCTGGACACGGATGCGGGTTCCCGCAACGCACGGCTTTCCGCCGCAAACGCCGGGTTTCGACTCGATATGTGCAATGGCAATCGGTTCGGACATGCTGATTTCCCTTCTTGCCGCGGCTCCCCCAATATCATTGTACCATGCCAGAGCAAGCGGTGAAGGAGGAAGGATGAAGGATAAAGGATGAAGGAGGCGTGGAGCGGGCCTGCCCGGTCATCCTTCATCCTTGATCCTTCCTCCTTTCCGTGGCCCCCAGCAGTTCATCGACGGCGGCGCCGATGTCCGGCCGCGTGACCAGCGCCTCGCCGACCAACACGGCATGGACCCCGGCGGCCTCCAATCGCAGCATGTCGGCACGGGTGCGAACGCCGCTTTCGCTCACCACCAGGCGATCCGGCGGAATCTCGCGCGCAAGCGCAGCGTGTGGGCCAGATCGGCGTGGAAGGTGCGGAGGTCGCGGTTGTTGACGCCCACCAGCCGGGCGCCGGCGGCCAGCACCCGCGGCAAGTTCGCCGGCTCGTACAACTCGACCAACGGCGTCATGCCAAGCGAAACGATGTCGTCGTGCAACCGGCGGAGCTGGGCGTCGTCGAGACACTCGGCGATCAGGAGCACGGCGTCGGCCCCGGCGACTCGCGCTTGCAGGACCTGGTAGGGATCGAGGATGAAATCCTTGCGCAGCAGCGGCAGATCGACGGCCGCGCGGACCTGGCGCAAATGATCGAGACTGCCCTGGAAATGCGGCCCGTCGGTCAGGACGCTGATGCAGGCGGCCCCGTGCCGCTGGTAGACTTGGGCGATCTGGACCGCGTGGAAATCGGCGCGGAGGACGCCCCGCGAGGGGCTGGCCTTCTTCACTTCGGCGATCAGGCGGATCGGGCCGCCGCCGGCCAGGGCGGCGTGAAAATCGCGGACCGGCGGGGCGTCGGCCAATTGCCGTCGCAACTGGTCCTCGGGCGTGTCGGCCCGGGCAGCAGCGACTTCACGCCGCTTCTGGGCAACAATCTGATCGAGGATGGTCATAAAGGCGGAAGGGGGAAGGCGGTGGGCGGAAGGGGGAGGGCGGAGGGCGGAGAGATAACCGTGAACACGCTAGCGTGACGCCATGAGTCTTTCATCCTTTATCCTTCCGCCGGCCGATCCGGAGGCTAACGCCTCCGGCTCCCTCCCTTGGTCAGTGCTTGAAATGCCGGCGGCCGGTGAAGATCATGGGCAGTCGGTGGCGATTGCAGGCGGCGATGCACTGGTCGTCGTTGCGTGAGCCGCCGGGTTGGATGATCGCGGTCACGCCGGCAGCGGCCGCTTCCTCGATCGAGTCGGGAAAGGGGAAGAAGGCGTCGGAGCCAAGCGCCGAGCCTTGGACCCGGTCGCCGGCCTTGCGGATGGCGATCTGGACGGAATCGACGCGGCTCATTTGCCCGGCGCCGACGCCCAGCAACACGAGGTCCTTGGCCACCACGATGGCGTTGGATTTGACGTGCCGCACGATCGCCCAGGCGAATCGCAGGTCGGCCATTTGCTCGGACGTCGGGCGGGCCTCGGTGACGACCTTCCACGCGTCTTCCGGATCGGAGAGCACGTCGGCCTCTTGCACGAGCATACCCCCTTCGAGGCGGCGAAAGGTCCAGCGGGGAGTGCCGCGCTCGAGCTGGCCGACCTTCATCAGCCGGACGTTGTTCTTCCACTTCGGCCTGGTGGTGAGGATTTCCAGGGCCGCCGGCTCGAAGTCGGGGGCGACGATGGCCTCGACGAACAGGCCCGGGGCGACGAGCACCTCGGCCGTGGCGGCATCGACGCGGCGGTTCAGCCCGAGCACGGAACCGAAGGCGCTTAAAGGATCGCCGGCCATGGCCTGGCGGAGCGCGTCGGCCAGCCGGTCGGCCACGGCGGCGCCGCAGGGGTTGTTGTGTTTGACGACGGCAGCCGCCGGCCGGTCGAAATCGCGCACGATGGCCAACGCGCTGTCGAGGTCCAAGAGGTTGTTGTAGGAAAGCTCCTTGCCGTGGAGTTGCTTGGCGGTCACGACGTTGGCGCCGGAGGGGCGGGCGTCGCCGTAGAGGGCGGCCTGCTGGTGGGGATTCTCGCCGTAGCGCAACACGCCCTTGCATTTCAAGCTCAAGTGCAACGCGCTGGGGAAGGGGCCTTCCGCGCCGGCGACGGCGCCGGCGAAGTAGTCGGCAATGACGCGGTCGTAGGCGGCCGTGTGGGCGAAGGCCTCGCCGGCCAGTTGACGACGCAATTCCAACGTGGTGCAACCGTGGGCGGCCACCTGGTCGAGAATGATCGAATACTGCCGGGCGTCGGTGGCGATGGTGGTGAAGGCGTGGTTCTTGGCCGCCGCGCGGACCAAGGCCGGCCCGCCGATGTCGATCTGCTCGATGGCCTCGGGGGGCGTCACGCCGGGGCGCGCCACGGTGGCCTCGAACGGATATAGGTTCACCACGACCAACTCGAAGGTGAGGATGCCGTGTTCGGCCGCCGACCGCATGTCCTCGGGATGGTCGTGACGGCAGAGGATGCCCCCGTGGACCTTGGGATGGAGCGTCTTCAGCCGGCCGTCCATCATTTCGGGCCAACCGGTGTAGTCGGCAACGTCGCGGACGGCGATGCCCTCGGATTCCAGGTGTTTGCGGGTGCCGCCGGTGCTGTAGATTTCCACGCCGGCGGCGACCAGGCCGCGGGCGAAGTCGGCCAGGCCGAGCTTATCGCTGATGCTGACCAGCGCACGTTGAATGCGGGGCGATTCCATGACGGATACTTCCGGGGACGGGGAGCATCGGCGACGCCCACGCTCCGCGTGGTCGCGGCGCACGTGGCGAATCTTCATCCGTGCGAACCATCACCCTAGCGGTTTTGACGGAAATGTCAATGACCGCCGGCCGGATTAGCTGTCGTCCCCGGCGTCTTTGTCGGCTTTCTTGGCCGCCTTGTCCTTGGCGTTCTTGGGCGGCGCCTTGGGCGTCGTTTTGGGCGTCGTCTTGGGCGGCGTCTTGGGCTTGGATTTGGGTTTTTCCTGCTCGCCCTGCTCGCTCTTGCCTTTCCTGGCGGTGGGGAGGCGTTTTTCCGGCTCTTCCACCTTCTTGACTTTGCGGTCCTCGCCGTGAAGGATCGGCTTGACTTGCTCGATTTCATGGAGGCATTGGACCAGCCCCGTGTCGGTGGCCAGGTAGAGGCGATCGGTCTCGGTGTTCAACAGCTTGATGGGCAGCAATTCGGTGGGCAAGACATCCAACCGGCGCCCGTCTTGGCGTCGAGGACTTGCGTTTGCCCGGTGCGGTCGGAGGCGTACACGCGTTGCTTGCTGGCGGCGACGAACTGCAAGACCTCGGGCGCCCACCAGAGTTGTTTGCCGGTCTTGGCGTCGCAGCAGAACATGCCGCCGAGTTGGGTGACGAAATAGACGCGGTTCTCGACGGCGGCGGGCGGCTGGATCAGCGGCTCCGAGGCGGGGAACTTCCACGGCGCGCTGTTCCCGTTCTCCGTCACGGCGTAAACATACCCGTTGGTGGACGCGGCAAAAATCAAGCCCACGTCGCCGTTGACCTTGGGATCCGGCGGCAAGTAGGCGAGCTTGGCCAGGATGGCCGCGTCGGTCTTCATCTCGTACTTGATGGTCATGATGCTCATGTCCCGGTGATCGATGCGGGCCACGGTCACGACGCCTCGATCCGTCGGCCAGGCGACCACTTCCTCCTCGCGGTCTTGCCGAATCAGGATCGGCGGGACGCATGCCCGGCCATTGGACTGGCAGACGGCCGGCCGCCTGTATTCTTGGTTGAGCCGGAGGTTGTCGCGGCGGGCGGATTCGGCGGCCTTCTGCTGTTCCGCGGACATGTCCTTCGCGCTGGCTCCCAAATCGTTCGCCGGCTCGGCCAGCACCTCCAGGGGATAGGCCAACATCGCCCCGGTGGTGATGGGGACGTAGGCGACCTTGTCGCTCAGGGCGGGACCGGCGTTGGGCGAGCCGCCGATCTTGGTCTGGTACAGCAACTCGCCGTTGTAGCGATTGAGGATGAAAAGCTGCGAGCCATTGACCAACGCCACCAGGTCCTCGCCGATGGCCGCGGGCAAGGTGGGAAAGTCGGGCCGCCCGATCCTTTTCGTCCAGAGTGGATGGCCCGTCTCCGCGTCGAGGGCGGCGATCATCGCCTGGGTGGTCTGCACGTAGAGCGTTCCGGCGTGAAGCGTGATGTTGGAGACCCGGCCGCGGGCGCGATCCAATTCGACCTGGGCCAGCCAAGGCCGCGTCAGGCCATGCCGTTCGGCGGCCGGCTCGGAGATGATCGCGTCAGCGGCGGCAGCCCAAGGGTGGCTGCCCGGCAGAAGCGTGACTACCAGGACGACGGCACCAAGAAACGACCGCATCGGCATCCTCCTCTCCATGAACCAACCGTAGGGATCACTCTATCATAATTCACGGGGGCCAAGAAAGCATTCCCAAGCGTGTCGGGAAACGGCCAACGACCGCCAGCAACCCCCCATACAGCGGGTTCCTGCCCGGCATCAACACGATGGTATTCCGCCGTAGCCCAATACCGTTCAAATAGCCCGCCTCTCCCTCCGGGAGCGACCAATGACGTGGCGCCCGGGGGTGAGGGGGAAGTGATGCGGGTAGGTTATGCTTTAGCATAACATCTTGTAGAATAAGAGGTTCCGTTATGCTAAAGCATAACCTACGACTTGTAGGGTGGGTCAAGCGCAGCGAGACCCACCATCGGCTTTTCGCGGATTATGGTGGGTCTCGCCGACCATGCTTCGCATGGTGCCCGTTGACCCACCCTACTGGGGTTTCTCCCAACAGAAACTCCTTAGGACGCGCTGCTAGCCGCACCGGCCTGGAATTCGGTATACTGGTGGTGTTGCGATTTGTTCCTTGGTGAGCGCGACGGCCAGTATGCCGGCGCGGACCGGATGAGTGAAACCGCCATTTCGGTTGTCAGTTCCAAGGTCTTGGTCACCCTGTTTGGCGCCTGCGATCAGCATGTGCGAAAGATCCGGGATGCGCTGGGGGTGAGCATCTCGACCAGCGACGACCGGATTCATATTCGTGGCGAGGACCGGGCGGTGGCCTGTGCCACGGCGGTCCTCGAACAGCTTCAGGCCCACGCGCAGCGGCATGGCGAGGTGGCTGCCGAGGACGTGACCCGCGTGCTGGAGGAAGTCCGCACGGGGGCGCCGCCTTCCTCGGCCCCTCCGCCGATCGAGGTTTTCAAGCCGGGTCGTCAAATCCGGCCGCGGACGCGGGGGCAGGCCCGCTACCTGGAGGCCATCGCCGGGCACGACGTCGTGCTGTGTTATGGGCCGGCGGGGACGGGCAAGACCTATTTGGCCGTGGCCATGGCGGTCGCCGCGTTGAAGGCCGAGCGGCTCCACAAGATCGTGCTGGTCCGCCCCGCCGTCGAGGCCGGCGAGAGCCTGGGCTTCCTGCCCGGCGACCTTCAGGCCAAGCTCAACCCCTATTTGCGACCGTTGATGGACGCCCTGCGGGAGATGATGGATTACGACCTCATCAAACGCTATACCGAAGAAGACCTCATCGAGGTCGTCCCGTTGGCCTACATGCGCGGGCGGACGCTCAACGAGGCCTTCATCATCCTCGACGAGGCGCAGAACACGACGGTCGCGCAGATGAAGATGTTTCTCACCCGCATGGGCATGGGATCGAAGATCGTCGTTTCCGGCGACATCACGCAGATCGACTTGCCCCCCCACGCGAAGAGCGGGCTGATCGATGCCCTGGACCGCTTGCACGGGATCGAGGGGATTACCGCCGTGAAACTCACCGCGGCGGACATCGTCCGCCATCCGCTGGTGCAGCAGATCGTCGATGCGTACGAAGGCGGCCCACGAAAACGGCAACGTCTGACCGAGGAGCGGCGCAGCACGCGCGATTGATCTCCCATGGCCACCGGCGGTCAAAAACGGACACGATCGGAGCGGGTTGCCGCGTTGGAATTGCCTCCCGGGCAATGGGAGCGGGCATGGATCAGCCTGCGCCGCCGCGACGTGCTGGGCCGGATCGGCCTGGCGCTGGCGGCGTCGGTGGCCATTGTTTGCGTGATCCGCGCGTGGGACCCGCCCTTCTCCTACCGGATCGGCTATGTCCCCATGCGGAACATCGTCGCCCGGGTCGAGTTCACGCAGGTGGATTCAGACGCCACGAGGAACGATCAGCAGCAGGCCCGCGACGCCGTTCGCCACATTTTTATTCAGGACCCGAAGCCGCTGGAGCATTTGCGGGGGTTGTTGTACAACACGGTGGCGCAATTGACCGCGTCCTCCACGCTGACGGAGTCCAACAAGGCGTTGTGGCAGAAGTTCCAGTTGCCGCCGGCCGCGGCCGGCGCCGCCCAGACGCAGCCACACGCGTCGGAAGAGAAGCAGTTTCAGGCGTTTCGGGCCGCCTTGGCCGGCCCGGAGAACCTGGCCCGCTTTCAAACCGCGTTGAAAGCCGCCTTGGCCCCCTTCGAGCAACAGGGGTTGTTGGACCTCAGCAAGCAGCCGGGATTGGGAAACCAGGAAGAAATCCTGGTCCATCGCGCCGGGCAGGCCGAGCTGGAGGTCGCCAAGGTCGCCGACGTGCTCCTCAGCGACGGCACCACCACCGCCATCCAAAGCAGCCTGCGGGCGAACCTGGAAAACCAGGACGTGGCCGACCGCGTGTTCGCTTGGCTCCGGCCGCAACTGTCGGGCACGCTCACGCAGGACCAAGACGCAACGCAGCGCGCCCAGGAGGAGGCGGCCGCGGCAGTGCCGCCCGTGGTGTTGACCTTCAAGGCGGGCGATACGACGCTGGTGCCGGCGGGGAAACCGCTGGAGGCCAAGCAAATCCATCTCCTCAGGCTGGAACATGCCGCCTTTCTGGCCCACCGCTCGGCCGTGGAGCAATGGACCCGCGCCGCCGCGGTGTTCTCCATGATCTTCGCGCTGTTGATGCTCTGCGGCGTTTACATGCGGCATCGACAACGCGGACCGCTGGCCAGCCTGGGACGATTGACCGTCATCCTGCTGCTGGCCCTGGCCGCCGTCATGCTGGCGCGCTGGGCCGCCAAGGACCGGGCGGAATTGGCGCCCCTGCTGCTGTTCGCCATGACCATGGCCATCGCCTACCGCCAGGAGTTGGCCCTCCTGCTGTCCGGCGTCCTGGCCTGGGTCGTTACGCTGGCCGTCGGGCACAGCCTGCCGGAATTCATCGTGCTCTTGGGAGCCATCACCGCCGCCGTGGTCAACATGGGACGCATCCGCACCCGCAGCAAGCTGATCTACGTCGGCCTGACCGCCGGAGGCGTCGCCTTCGTGCTGGAGGTCATGCTCCGGGTGATCGACAATCAGCCGCTCGATGCGCCGCTGTTGCAGGAGGCGGCCTGGACCGGGCTCTGGGCCGTGGCCGCCGGCTTCATCATCTACGGGCTGCTCCCCTTCATCGAACAGCTCTTCGGCGTGCTCACGGACCTGAGCCTGTTGGAGTTGGGCGACGTGACCCATCCCCTCTTGCAGGAGTTGGTCCGCCGCGCCCCCAGCACCTACAGCCACTCGATGACCGTGGGCACCATCGCCGAAGCGGCCGCCGAGAGCATCGGCGCCCGCGGCCTGCTGGTCCGCGTCGGGGCCTACTTCCACGACATCGGCAAGATGCTCAAACCCGGCTACTTCATCGAGAATCAAGGCCCCGAGACCAGCCGCCATGAAGCCCTGGTGCCGGCCATGAGCACGCTGGTGATCATCGCCCACATCAAGGACGGTTCCGACCTGGCGCGGCAGCATCACCTGCCGCTGCCGATCGTCGACCTGATCCAGCAACATCACGGCACCACGCTGGTCGAATACTTCTACGACCGTGCCCAGGGTCAGAAGGGCGCCGATCCCAACGGCAACGACATCGACGAGAGCATCTTCCGGTATCCCGGGCCCAAGCCGCAGACGAAGGAAGCCGCCGTGCTCATGCTGGCCGACGCCGTCGAAAGCGCCTGCCGCACCCTGGTCGATCCCACCCCGGCGCGGATCGAAAGCCTGGTCCGCGGATTGGCCGAGCACCGCCTCCACGGCGGCCAGTTCGACGAAAGCGGCCTCACCCTCCGCGAACTCCGCACCATCGAACGCTCCATGGTCATGTCGCTGACCGCCATCTATCATGGACGGCTGAAATACCCGGAACCCAAAACGGCCCTGGAGAAAAAAACCCCGGCCTGAATCGGAAATTAAAACGGCCCTGGAGAAAAAAACCCCGGCCTGAATCGCATGACCACCATCGACATCGCCAACCGACAAACCCTGCTGCCCGTCGACGAGACGCCGATCCGCCAGGCGGTCGAGGCGGTCCTGGCCGGCGACGCGGTCGGACGGGCGACGATCAGCGTGGCCGTGGTCGACGACGCGACGATCGGCAAGCTGAACGAGAAGTTCCTCCGCCACGAGGGGCCGACCGACGTGCTCAGTTTCGTCCTCGAACAGGGCGAAGGCTTTCTCGACGGCGAGGTGGTCGTCAGCGCCGAGACGGCCTTGCGGACGGCGCCGCGGTTCGGCTGGTCGGCCGCGGAGGAATTGCTCCTCTACGTGATCCACGGCACGCTGCACCTGGCCGGCTACGACGATGCCACGCCGGAGCAGCAAGCGGCGATGCACGACCGGGAAACGAAGTATCTGGCCGCGCTCGGCATCCGGGCGCGGCACCAGGAGCGCGCCTAAATGACATTGCGTGATCCCGGAGGTTGAACACCTGGTGAGCCCCGGGCGTAAGCCCGGGGATGACGTCAATTCTTTGCCCAGCGGTGGGTGTGTCACAATGCCCATCCCCGGGCTAACGCCCGGGGCTCACCGGCCGACTTCTCCAGGAGTCATGCAAATCCATTTAGAAAGGAACACCGCGTGACGGCGACGGCGACATTTTGGGTGGCGGCGGCCGGGCTGGCCGTGACTTGCCTGGCGGCCCTGGGGGCCCGATCGCTGGCCCAGTTCTCGCCCCATGAACTCAAGGAAATCTGCCGGCGGCGGAACCATCCCGACCGGCTGGGGCAGATCCTCAAGCGCCGCGACCAGGTCGGCCTGGCCGCCGAGACCCTCCAGGTCATGGCCACCGCCGTCTTCGTCGGCGCCGCGACGTTTTGGGTTTGGTCCGACTGGGGCGCCCCGGGGCCGGCGCAGCCGCTTTTGATTTGGGGCACGGCGGGCGGGGTACTCTTGCTGCTGGCCGCGGAAATCTGGCTCCCCTGGGCCGTGGCCCGCCTGTGGGCCGATCCCTTCCTCTATTATACCTGGCCCGTCTGGCGAAAAGTCGGCTTCATGCTGGCGCCGCTGGGGTTGGCCGCGCGATTCGTCGATGCCGTCTTCCATCGCCTCTCCGGCCGACCGCCCGAAGAACCCGACGAAGACTCGTTCGACGAGGAGATCCGCACCATCGTTTCCGAA
Organism: uncultured Planctomycetia bacterium; assembly: GCA_963804825.1. Taxonomy (GTDB): domain Bacteria; phylum Planctomycetota; class Planctomycetia; order Pirellulales; family Thermoguttaceae; genus JBKQVT01. Next base: position 16,319 of record CAWDRV010000003.1, read on the forward strand.
GGCCACCGCGAGGGATTGCTCGAGGAAGACGCCCGGGAAATGATCGAAGGCGTGATCGAACTCGGCGACGTCGACGTCTCGCGGATCATGACGCCGCGGACCGACATGCTCTCCGTTCCGGCCGACGTCTCCTGGGAAGAGGCCCTCGAAGAGGTCATCAAGACGGGCCACACGCGGGTCCCGGTCTTCGGCAAGAATCGCGACGACATCGTGGGCATTCTCTACATCAAGGACCTGCTGCCCGAGTTGGCCAAGCCGGCGCCGGATCGCGTGCAGCCCTGGACCACGCTGCTGCGCCAGCCGGTGTTCGTGCCCGAGACCAAGCCCGTCGATGCCCTGTTGCAGGACTTTCAGCGCGGGCGGCACCACATGGCCGTCGTGCTGGACGAATACGGCGGCGTCTCCGGCGTCGTGACCATGGAAGACGTGTTGGAGGAGATCGTGGGCGAGATCGTCGATGAATACGACGCCGCCGAGGTCGAGCCGATCCGTCTGCTGGGCGAGGGCGTGTGCGAGGCGCTGGGCGCGTCCACGTCGAGACGGTCAACGAGCAACTCGGTCTGGAACTGCCCGAGGACGCCGACTTCGACACGATCGGCGGATTCGTGTTCAGCGAGTTGGGCCACATTCCCGTGGTGGGCGAGGAGTTGGTGTGGCGCAACGTGCGTATCACGGTCTTGGAGGCCACCCGCCGCCGGATCGAGCGGGTGCGAATCGAAGTGCTCGACGGTGAAACGCGGAAGGCGTAGGATGGGTTGAAGGGTGGGGTGTCTCGGAGTTCCGTGGATGCAACACTCGCTGCGACCATGACGACGGCATCGTTCTTAGGTAGAGGATTTCACGCAAAGGCGCGGAGGCGCCAGAGGCGCAAAGATTCCAGAAGAAGACCATAAGGAGGGAGGACAAGCTGACCCGGATGCCTTGGTTTTTAAGTCCTTCTTATCTTTCTCCTTTGCGGCTTTGCGCCTCCGCGCCTTTGCGTGAAGTTCTGTGCCCAGGAGCCTTGTCACGGTCTTGGTCGTCATGGGTATGCCCTGGAATTCCCGCACACGCTCTCCGCGAATGTTGAGGGGGGAAACGCGATGGACCTTTTCGACGCCATTGCCAATCGCTACAGCTACCGCGGCGGCTTCACCGACGCCCCGGTCCCGCGCGACGACCTGGTGAAGATCGTCCAGGCGGGCATCCAGGCCCCATCGGCCAAAAACGAACAGACCACCTCGTTCGTGATCGTCGACGATCCCGGCCTGCTCGGGCAGATCGCGGCGTTGCTCGACCGGCCGGTCTGCGGCACGGCCCGGGCGATGATCGCCTGCGTGATCGATCCGCGGCCGGTGCTCGGACCGATCTCGTTCGCGGTCGAGGATTGTGCGGCCGCCGTGGAAAACATGCTGCTGGCCGTCACTGCGCTGGGATACGCCACGGTCTGGCTGGACGGCGTGCTGCGGCGCGACGACCTGGCGGCCCGGATCGGCCGGCTCCTGGGCGTTCCCCAAGGCAAGACCGTCCGCGTCTTGCTGCCGTTGGGCGTGGCCGCGTCGCCGGGCCGACCGAAGGAAAAACTCCCCTTCGCCGCCCGCGCCTGGTTCAATCGCCACGGCGAACGGTAGATGGGGCGGTGGGCAACGCCACGAACCTTCCGTGGCGCAGACCGTGAGGATTTCACGCAAAGGCGCGGATGGCCGCGATAGCTTCGCTATCGGGGTGCCGCAGGCACAAGAGGCTTTCGCGGCGTAGTACGACTCCTCTTGCGGCTCCGCCGCCCCGATTGGCAAGCAATCGGGGCCACCCGCGTGAGCCCCTTTACGCCAGGTCCCTTGCCGGCGTGGATGATTTGGGAGGGCGCGCTGCGGTTGGTCCGCGCTCATCGCGAGAACCGCAGCTTCATCACCCACGCCTCCCACTCCGTCTTGAAGGCGTCCATGTCGTCGCGGCCCAGGACCGCCTTGAGCGTCTGGTAGCCCGTCGGGTCCTTCTCGCGGTCGGCGTGGAACCGGCGGTAGAACTTCCCGAGCAGATCGTGCTCTTGAAGATAGTAGCACAAGTAGCGGGCCTGGGCGTAGTTGGTCCCGCGGTCCTCGTTGTAGAACTCGTCGTCGGTCGTCGAGCAGAGCGTTTTGAACGACGGGACCCGCTTCTTGCGGATCGCCTCTTGCAGCCCCGGCAAGCGCCAGTTCGTGCGGCCGTGGATCCGCCCGCGGAGTTCCTCGCTCTGTTCGTAGAGCGAGCCGAGGCCCTCGTTGAACCACGCCGGGCACTTGGGAAAATTGGCCGCCACGAACGGATGCACGATCTCGTGGACCAGCGTGCCCCCGCCGGTCGAAATGTTCATAATCAGGGCCCGATCCACGTGCGAATAGAACCCGTAGGGCGTGTCGGGCGTATCGTGGAAAATGTCCTTGCAGCATTTGCGGTAGCTGGCGTTGTCCTTGAACAGCCAGATGTCGAGAATCTCCTTCGGCTCCTTGGTGAAATAGGCGTCCTTGAGCTTGGTGACCGCCCAGCGGACGGTGTGTTCGGCCCGGTCGCGGACGGCTTCCGGCGGCTCGTCGCCCAGGACCACGAACGGCGGCTCGATGAGCACGGTGAACTCCGGCCCGGGGATTTTCCTCTTCAGCTTCATCATGTGCTGGGCGTAATCGGCGGCCGTGAAGGTCGTGCGTGCGGGCGGCGCCGGCAGCAAGCGGCCGGGCTCCATCCGCAACCGGATCGCCACCGACGCCCCATTGGCCCCGGACAGCGGCCAGAGCTTCAGGAACATCGCCCGCGACATGCGGCGATAGGCCCCGTCGGCCCGCGCCGGCTCATGATAGATCACCTCGTCCGTCGCGGCGTCGTAGCCGAGGACGAGGCGGAAATGCTCCGTCGCATTGGGGCGGTCGCTGTAGTGCATGCAGACGATTGCGGGAATGCCCGCCCGCAGGTCGGCATAAATCGCCCGCCATTGCGTCTCGACGGCCTGGGCCGCCTCCCGGGCCGGAATCTTATACCACACCGCGCCGATCCGGAACCCGATCTTCGTCAGCGCGGCCGCCAATTCCCTGGTATAGCATCCCCGGCCTTCCAGCGGATCGAGTCCCGACTGGTTGAACACGTAATCCTGATCCACCTTGCGGCCGAGCTTCTGCAAGGTCATGGCCGCGCAGGCCTCGCCGCAGAAGTCGGGCTCCTGCACGAGGAAGGGGACGTCCTTGATGAGCACGCTCGCGGGGGATGGCGTCGCCTTCGCCGCCGGCTCGTCGCCCAAGGCGACATTCGTCCCCGTCGCGGCAAAGACGGCAAGAGCGGCGACAACCATCAGGGAACGAGCAATGCTTTGCGAGATGAACGAGATTCTGCCAGGATGGGGCGCCGACATGGTTCGGTTGTCCTTCAGTAGGGGTTGGCTATGCGACCATTCTTGCATTCTACTGCCTCCGGCGTAGAAGCACAAACCGTGCAGGCGCAGGCCGCGGCAAGAGCGCGGCTTACAGATAGTTTCCGCCGGTCCATTTCACTTGCGAAACCGCAAGCGACGAACGAGGCTTCCGGCAAAAACATCTTGCAAGACGTGTAGGTCAGGCACTCTGTGCCTGACAGAAAGCTAATCCCTTCCACCCTTGACGTAGATGATCGGCACGACGCCGCTGGAGGCGATCACGGAGTCGTCGCGATGAACGCCCGCGGCCACCTGGTTGTCGTCGTTGGCGAAGATGTCGTCGGTCATGTCGCAGGGCCGCGAGGTGGTGAGGAACCGGACGTGCCCGTCCTCGAAGAGCACGTTCTGGCCGCGCCCGTCGTGATTGTCGCTTTGACGGTCGGGGCGATCCTCGCGGGGGGCGTCGGCCATCAGCGCGAACCCGGCACGGCCGAGATTCCTCGTGGGTTCGAAGACGCCGTGTTCGACGTATCCGATGCAATAGCCGTAACTGCCGCCCATCTGCTGACGGAGCCGATCGGCGGTTTTCGCGTCGGCCTTGCGCAATTCCTCGACCGTGGGAATGCGGAAGTCGGCTTGCGAGGCCAACGGCGAGCCGGGGCACACCACCCGCCGCCGTTCGTCCAACAGGCCGCCTTGCACCAAGAGCGGGGCGTAGATTCCGGCCGCCGCCAGCTTGCCTTCGGCCGGGACCGCGGGGAAGCGGTCGTAATGCGTCCGGCTATACGCGGCCAACATCGTCCCCAACTCGCGGAAGTTGTCGCTGCAAGCCGTCAAGCGGGAATGGAAGCGGTTGCTTTGAATGGCGGGCAAGGTCAACAGTCCGGCCACGACAAAGACCGACGCGGCCACCGCGATGTCGAGCAGACGGACGCGGCTGGTCCGGCAGGGCGGCGTGGATTGCGGACTGATCGCCTGTCGCGGCCATCGGCGCGGCGACGGCTTGACGCGGGAAAAGACGAACTCGCACGTCCGCCGGGCCAGCCCCGGCGGAACGTCGCACTCGATCCGCGACGCTTCCAGTTGGTCCACTTTCCCCCGCAGCGCGATCCATTCCAGCCGGTAGGCTTCCTCGCTTTCCAAGCGAGTGCGGACCTGCTCCATTTCGGCGTCGTCGAGTGCCCCTAGCAGATACCCGAGCACTTGCTCTCGCACCACGTCAATCATGGTCGAACGTTGACAGGAGTTAAGGCTTCACCCAGTTTTTGGACGGCGGCGTGCAACCGGCTTTTCACGGTTCCGACGGGAATGGACAACACGTCGGCGGCCTCGCGGTATTTCATTCCCTGGAAGTAGACCAGGAGGATCACTTGCCTCGTCGGCTCCGGCAGGTCGTCGATCGCCCGGCGGACCGACTGGCGTTGCTCGGACGCCTGGCTTTCCTCGACCGGGCCCCGCTCGGGGCTATCGAACAGGTCGATGAACAGCCCGGACTCGTCCTCCGCTTCGCTTCCGATCCGCCGATCCAGGCTCGCCATGCGGTGGCGCCGGTTCCGCCGCCGAAAGTCGATCGCCTGGTTGGTCGCCACGGCATAAAGCCACGGTCGCAACTTCCGCTGGGGCTCGAACTGGTCGCATTTCAGGTGGACCTGAAGGAAGGTCTGCTGGAAGACGTCTTCCGCCATCTCGGCATTGCCCAAGTAGTAGCGGAGATAACCGTAAAGCTCCTTCTCATAGCGCCGCACCAACTCTTCAAAGGCCGGGCGGTCGCCACAGTCGCGATACTTCAGCAGGAGCTTCTCGTCGCTCCAACCCGTCCGCGGACCCGGTTCGGCATCAAAACGTCGCTTGTGTTCAATTATGCCGTTCATTTTCGATACGCACCCGTCGGCGGAAAGGTTCAGCCCCGTGCGGGGAAACGGCCCAACAGCAGGCCGGCTGCCCCTGCGGACTCGAACCCTTGCCGAACAGTCCATTGTACTGGATATCCTTGTTTTTGTCTCCGGACGGCCCTTGGGGACCGCGTGACGTGATCGCGCAAGTCCTTTTCCTGAAAGAACTTGGGATGCCAGTTCGAGGTTCGCCCCACGCGCCGCGTCCGCTCTCCGGGCGTCCGGTGGCGAATCGCTGTGTGGGAACCTGACCGCCATGATTCACCCCACGAGGTCTTGGGCCGTCTTCGTCGGCCGGCTTTTCTTGATGCAACTGGCGTGCCCATTTGACAGCAGGTCGCCGCCCAGCGGGATTCCAAGATGTGGCTGGCCTCCGCAACGCCTTTCGCGACATCGAGTTAGACGAGTTTGACGAGAATGGCGATTTCGCCGGAAAAATCGGGGGGGAACGTTTTGAAGTGAAACTTTTGCCTTTCGTTACATACCGACCTGCCACGGCACGGACAAAGAGCCGCGGAGAGACGAAAAGCTGTCAAAATGGCAGGCGAGAGACTAATTGAGTGTATGCGGGAATTCCGTTGAAACAACACCAACGAGAACCAAGGCTATGGGATGGTCTTTGGGGTGAGGATTCCACGCAAGGGCGCCAAGGCACAAAGACGCAAAGGCACGGAAAAGAGAAGGGTGGAGGGTCGGATCGCCCCGCCCGCCTTCGATTTACCGATTACCTCCTCTTTCTTAGCGGCTTTGCGTCTTGGCGCCTTTGCGTGAGAAATTCCTCTTTCTTCCGCCTCGATCTTGCCGGACCGGCGGCGGGCTGGACCTCGTCCAAACGCCGGCCGTTGGCCGTGTTGGGGACGCTCACCAACGGCTCCGGGGCGCCGTCCAATGGATCGCCCGGCGCGATCGCGGCCAGCCGCTTCTCGATCTGCTTGGCATAACGTTTGGAAAGCTCGAAGCCGAGGAAGCGGCGGCCCAGCTTCTTGGCCACCGCCAGCGTCGTGCCGCTGCCGGCAAAGGGATCGAGGACCCATTGCCCCTCGTTGCTGCACGCGCGGATGATCCGCCCGAGCAATTGCTCCGGCATCTGGCAGCCGTGCCACCCGGCCCGCTCCTTGAACGTCCCGCACACCCGGGGAAAATACCACGTGTTCTCCTCGGGCCCGAACCCCTCGGGCAGGTCCTGCGGCCGCAAGATCCAAGTATCGTCGGGCAGGCGGCCGGCGGGATTGGCGCGGCGGTCGCCGTAGACCAACTGCCGCGCCGAGGGGACGCGGACGGCGTCGGCGTTGAACGTGAACTTCTCCCGGTCCTTCACCATGTGGAACAGGTGGGCGTGGGAGCGGCTGAACTTCATCTTGCAGTTCACGCCGAACGTGTAGTACCAGACGACCCAACCGCGGCAGAAGAGGTGCTGCTCCTGCTGGAGCATGACCTTCAACTCGGCGGCGTATTCGTCGCCGATGGCCAGCCAGAAGGTCCCGTCCGGCCTGAGCAGGCGGACGACCTCGGCGGTCCATTGCCGGCACCAGTCGAGATACTTTTCCGCGTCGAGCCGGTCGTCGTAGCCGTCGTAGTCGTAGCCGATGTTGAACGGCGGGTCGGCGAAGGCCAGATCGACCGTGCCGTCGCCGAGCGACTTCATTCCGGCGAGGCAATCCTGGTTGCGGATGGCGTCCTGCGGCAACATGTTGGGCACTGATTTTCGAGTCGTCAAGCAACCACTTCCGCCCCGTTGGTGGCCTGGCAAACGTAAATGGCCGGCGTATGTCCGGTGCGCTTTTGGTAGGCCGGCCCGGTCTTGGCGACGAAGTCATCGGCCGCCTCGGCGCGGACGATCGCCACGGCGCAGCCGCCGAAGCCGGCCCCGGTCATGCGGGTGCCGAAACAAGCCGGATGGGCCCGGGCGGACTCGACCATCGCGTCCAGCGCGTCGCTGGAGACCTCGTAGTCGTCGCGGAGGCTCACGTGGCTTTGGTCCATCAACTGGCCCAGCGTGGCGACGTCGCCGCGGCCCATCGCCTCGACGGCGCGGAGCGTGCGATCGTCCTCGGTGATGACGTGCCGGGCACGCCGTCGGGTGGTCTCGTCCAACTCGGACTCCCGCTGCCGGAACAACTCCGGCGTCACGTCGCGCAGCGCCTTGACGCCGAAGAACTTGGCCGCCGCCTCGCACTGGGCCCGCCGCTCGTTATACGCCGAATCGACCAGCCCGCGGCGGGTCGAGGTGTCCAGCACGACCACCGCCACGCCGGCCGGCAGCGGCGCCGGCTGCGTCCGCAGCGAACGGCAATCCAACAGCATGGCGTGGCCCGCCCGGCCCGAGGCCGAAATCATCTGGTCCATGATGCCGCAATTGACGCCGATCCACTTGTTCTCGGCCCGCTGGCCCAACTTGGCCATCACGGCGGGGTCCCAGGGCAGGCCGCCGGCCACGCCGAACGCCCGGGCCGTGGCCATCTCCACCGCGGCCGACGACGACAACCCGGCCCCCAACGGCACGTCGCCCGACAGCACGCCTTCCCAGCCGGTGAGCGTGTAGCCGGCGTCGTGCAACGCCCAGGCCACTCCCTTGAGATACTCGATCCAGCCGGCCTTTTGATGGACCATGCCGTTCAACTCGAACTCGGCCGACTCGTTGTAGTCGATCGAGTGGACCGCGACGCGCCGATCCTGGCGCGGCCGCAGGGCGATCCAGACCGCACGGTCGATGGCCAGCGGCAGGACGAAGCCGTCGTTGTAGTCGGTGTGCTCGCCGATCAGGTTGACCCGGCCGGGGGCACGGACGACCCAGCGCGGCACCTGGCCGAATCGCTGGGCGAAATGCTGGGCAATGTCTTGTTTTCCAAGGGGCATAACGGGCAGGTCCTCTTCAGGGGGGTGTTGGGGCGGGAGGAATTGCACCCCGCGGCACGCGGATATTCTACCGTTCCATCGACTATTGGACCAAGTTGTCAGCCTGCGTCAAGGGGCACCAGGGCCCCGTCAGACCTGAAGCGATGGGTCCTATGCGTAGGTTATGCTTCAGCATAACACCTGTTGCGATGGCGGGTTGCGTCATGCTGAAGCATAACCTACGGGGGTACGCCCACCTGTCGATTGACGACTAACAGAACGCTAACTACGTCGGTGCAAGGTCGGCGCCCATGCGGGGTCGGGCTCGGCGCAAGATCTCCGGCGTGACGCCGGCCTGCAAGGCCTCGACGGACTGGACGGCGGCCTTCAGGCTGGCCGCGTCGGCGTGGACCTCGAGGGCGACCTCGTAGGCCCGCGACTCGCCCGGCGCCAGCACGGCCACGCGGCCCTGGCGCTTCTCGAAGGATTTCGTATTCGGGAAATTGATGGCCGGCTCCAGCCCGGTCACGTAGCCGTCGGAGTCCGCCTGGCGGTTCTTCCAGACGGTGAAGCAGGGCAACTGCTTGTTGTTGAACTTCAGGCTGACGCCGCGGTCGCCCGCCGCGCCGCACAGGAGGGCTTGCGTTCGGCCGTCGGCGTCGGCGGCCAGCTCGAAGTAGATCGCGGCCTCTTCCATTCCCGGCACGGGCGGTTTATAGACGGTCCAGTCGGGCAGATCGACCATGGCCGCCACGTCGCGCGGCGCCAACTTCTTGACCGGCAGCATCAACCGTGCCCCCGGACTCAACAGCGGCACGCCGAAGTTGAAGTGATAGAGCAGCTCCAACTCGCCCGGCTCCGCCGAAAGGTTGGTGATCGTGTCGGTGATGGTCATGCCGGGCTGTCCCACGCGCGTGCTCACGGTCGAAGTCAGACGCAGCTTGTTGCCGAACATGCGCGTCTCGTCGACGACCCCGACGACGGTGATGTCGCCCGCGTCGCCGTCCACGGAGATTTGGACCTTGTGGGCGGGCGTGTTGGCGATCCGTCCGTGGAGGTTGTAGCGGAGCGAGCCGTTGGGGTTGTATTCCGGCGCGCCGTTGCTCTCCAGGCCGCAGCGGCAGAGCAACTCGTCGAAGCCGCGGAGCCAGCCGAGTCCCCGCTCGTCGACGAGGTTGACCATCGCCGGATGCACCGGGCCGTTGACCGGCGAGCGCCAGCCGAGCGGCACGTCGCCGAGCCTGGCCTTCCAGAGGCCCATGCCGCGGGTCGGAAGGACCACGAACTGGAATACGCCGTTATGGACCTCGACGACCTCGACGCCCTTGCTCAAGCCGGTCTGGAGCGTGCGTTTGACGATGCTGTAGCCGCTGGCCGGGCCGCCGACGTTGCCCGGCCGCAACGTGAGCTGATCGATATACAGGTCTTCGTCCCGGTCCTCGATGGTCCAAGTGCGTTTGGGCATGGCAATCAGGCCTTTGCAAAAAAGGGTTTTGGGAAACCGCGGGCCGTTTGTCTCCCTCTCCCCTTGTGGGAGAGGGGAGTAATTTTTTGGACAACCGCTCATTGAACAAACACTTATGTCCGCATGGCCTCCTTCGCCGCGGCGACGACGTTCTCGACCGTGAAACCGAAATGCTTCAAGAGCACGCCCACGGGGGCCGAGGCCCCAAAACCCCGCATGCCGAGGAAGCGTCCGCGGGGACCAAGATACTTGCACCAGCCTTGCTCGATGCCCAATTCGACCGCCACCCGGGCCGTCACCTTCGGCGGCAAGACCGCGTTGCGATATTCGACCGGCTGGGCGTCGAAGAGTTCCCAGCTTGGCAGGCTGACCACGCGGGCCTGGATGCCTTCGGCCGACAGGCGCTCGTGGGCGGCCAGGCACAGCGACACTTCGCTGCCGGTGCCGATGAGGATGACCTGGGGGTTTCCATCGGGGGCGTCGGCCAGCACATAGCCGCCCTTCTGCGTCCCGGACGCGGGGGCGAACGTGGCGCGGTCCAGGGTGGGGAGGTTCTGGCGCGTGAGCACCAGCGCCGCCGGTTGGCGGCGGAGTTGCAGGACGGCCTTGTAGGCTTCGGCCACTTCGTTGGCGTCGCCGGGACGCAGGACGACCAGGTTGGGAATCGCCCGCAACGCGGCCAGGTGTTCGACGGGCTGGTGGGTGGGGCCGTCCTCGCCCACGCCGATGGAATCGTGCGTGAAGATGTAGAGGACCGGCAGGCCCATCAGGGCGGCCAGCCGCATGGGCGGACGCATGTAGTCGGTGAAGACGAAGAACGTGGCGCCGTAGGGCCGCAGCCCGCACAGCGCCATGCCGTTGCAGATCGAGCCCATCGCGTGCTCCCGGATGCCGAAGTGGAAGTTGCGGCCGGCGTAGCTGCCGGCGAGGAAATCGCCGGCCCCCTCGCACTTCAGCAGGGTGACCGTCGAGGGGGCCAGGTCGGCCGAGCCGCCCAGCAGCCACGGCACCCGATGGGCGATCTGGTTGAGCACCTTGCCGGACGAGGCCCGGCTGGCCATGCCCTTGGGGTCGGCGGGAAAGGGGGCGATCTCGGCGTCCCAGTCCTTGGGCAACTCGCCGCGGAAGATCAATTCCAATTGCTCGGCCTCGGCCGGATACTGCCGCCGATAGCGGGCCAATTTCGCCTCCCACGCCTCGCGCAGCGACTTGCCCCGTGCGCCGAGGTTCTCGCGGAAGCAGCGGCGGACCTCCTCGGGGACCAGGAAATGCGCCTCCGGCGGCCAGCCGTAGGCCGCCTTCGTCAAGCGGATTTCCTCTTCTCCCAGCGGCGCGCCGTGGGCCTCGTGCGTGTTGTGCTTGTTCGGCGAGCCCCAGGCGATCACGCTGCGAACGATCACCAGCGTGGGCCGGTCGCCGGTTTGTTGGAAGGCCGCCATCGCGCCGCGCAGGGCCGCGAGGTCGTTGGCGTCGGACACCTTGACCACGTTCCAGCCGTAGCCGGCGAACCGCGCGGCCACGTCCTCGCTGAAGCTCAGCGCGGTCCGCCCCTCGATGGTGATCGCGTTGTCGTCGTAGATCCAACAGAGGTTGGAGAGTTTGAGGTGGCCGGCGATTGAGGCCGCCTCGCCGCCGACGCCTTCCATCAAGTCGCCGTCGCTGCAAAGGGCGTAGACGTTGAAACCGAACAGGTCCAATCCCGGCCGATTGTAGCGGGCGGCAAGCCAGCGGGAGGCGATGGCCATGCCGACGCTGTTGGCGATGCCTTGTCCTAGCGGCCCGGTCGTGGTTTCCACGCCTGAGGTATGGCCGTGCTCGGGATGGCCCGGACAGCGGCTGTCGAGCTGGCGAAACCGGCGGATGTGGTCCAGCGGCACGGCCAGTTCGTCCAGCGGACGGCCGCGCTCGTCGGTCTGCTTGACTTCGCCGAGGTGCAGCAATGAGTACAGCAGCATCGAGGCGTGGCCGCAGGAGAGGACGAAGCGATCGCGGTCGGGCCAATCGGGCTCGGAAGGGTCCAATCGCAGCACCTCGTTGAACAGCACGTAGCCGACCGGGGCCAGGGCCATGGGCGTGCCCGGATGGCCGCTGTTGGCCGCCTGCACGGCGTCCATGGAAAGCGTGCGGATCGTGTTGATGGAAAGCTGCTGGATGGTCTGGGTGGAATCGGCCATGGTGCTCCTGTCGCCGCCGGAGGTTATGAAGCCTTCGGAAGAGGGTCATCATCGTTTAGCAACCCATCAATGTAAAGGGGCCGGGCCGCTTCGTCAATTGTTAACGTCTGGAGGGCCGCCCATTCTTCTTGGAACCGTTGGAACGACCTGTCGAGCGCCACGAGCGAAATGGCTTGCCGCCATCATCGATTGCCGCGCGCCGATGTTCGTCGTCATTGACCGCCGGAGGGGTAGCAAGTAGACTGGAATACCTTTCCCCCGCCCAACCGACATGCCCATACGCCGCCAAGACATTCGCAACATCGCCATTATCGCCCACGTGGACCACGGCAAGACGTCGCTGGTCGATTGCATGTTGCGCCAGAGCGGCCGCTTCCGCGAGACGCAACTGGTGGGCCAACAGATTCTCGACTCCAACGACCTGGAGCGCGAGCGCGGCATCACCATTCTCGCCAAGAACATCGCCATTCCCTACCGGGGCGTGAAGATCAACATCATCGACACGCCCGGCCACGCCGATTTCGGCGGCGAGGTCGAGCGGGTGCTGCGGATGGCCGACGGGGCGCTGGTGCTGGTCGATGCGGCCGAGGGCCCCATGCCGCAGACCCGATTCGTGCTCTCGAAGGCCCTGGAGTGCCGGCTGCGGCCGGTGATCGTGATCAACAAGATCGATCGCCCCGACGCCCGGCCGCATGAAGTGATCGACGAGGTGTTCGAGCTGTTTCTGCAACTGGGCGCGGAAGACGCCCTGGCCGACTTCCCCTATATCTTCAGCAGCGCGAAGCTGGGCTATGCCACGCACGATCTGACCGAGACCGCCGGCACCGTGGCGCCGCTGATGGACATGATCCTCGATCAGATTCCCGGTCCCGAGATCGACGCCGGCGCCCCGCTGCAAATGTTGGTGACCACGTTGGACTGGTCGGATTACGTGGGCCGGATCGCCATCGGGCGGATTTATTCCGGATCGGTCCGCCCGGGGCAGGACATCGTCTTGATGCAGCGGGACGACCGCGTCAGCCCGGCGCGGATCATCTCGGTCCAGGTTTTCGAGGACCTGGGGCGGACGGAAGTCGCCTCCGGCGAGGCCGGCGACATCGTCGCCCTGGTCGGGCTGGAGAACGTCGAGATTGGCGACACGGTGAGCGACCCGCAATCGCCCCGGGCGCTGCCGCGGGTGGTCGTCGACGAGCCCACGCTGAAGATGACGTTCGGCGTGAACACGTCGCCGCTGGCCGGCCAGGACGGCCGCTTCCTCACCGCCCGCCACCTCCGCGAACGGCTGGCCCGCGAGTTGCAGCGCAACGTGGCCCTGCGCGTCGAGCCGGTCCCGGGCACCGAGTTGTTCTCCGTCGCCGGCCGCGGCATCCTCCACCTCTCCGTCCTCATCGAGACCATGCGCCGCGAAGGCTACGAAATCTCGGTGGGCAAGCCGCAAGTCATCCTCCGCCAACGCGGCGAAGTCGTCGAGGAACCGTTCGAAAGCCTCGTCGTCGAGGTCCCCGAGTCCAGCACCGGCGCCGTCATGGAACTGGTCGGGCAGCGACGCGGTCAACTGGTCGAAATGACCACCCACAACGAATACACCTACCTGCTGTTCTCGATTCCGGCGCGGGGATTGATCGGACTGCGCACCCGGCTGCTGAACGCAACACAAGGCACCGCCGTGATCCACCATCGTTTCGACCGCTACCGGCCGATGGAAGCCGAGATGCCCGGCCGGGCGACCGGCGTGCTGGTCTCGAACTCCGCCGGCCGCGGCGTCGCCTATGGTCTCGACACCCTCCAGCAACGGGCGGAAATGCACGTCGGTCCCGGCGACGTGGTCTACGAGGGAATGATCGTCGGCGAAAACAGCCGCAGCGGCGACATGACCGTCAACCCGACCAAGGAGAAGAAGCTCTCGAACATGCGGGCCGTCGGCCACGACCGCAACATCCTCCTGAAGCCTGCGCGGCGGATGTCGTTGGAAGAGGCGTTGGAGTTCATCGTCAACGACGAGCTGGTCGAGGTGACGCCCACGCAGATCCGTTTGCGGAAGATCATTTTGAGGGAAGTCGATCGCCGCCGGGCCGATCGCGCCGGCGCCCGCTGAAAACCCGGGCGGCGTATCAAGGTAGGGTGGGTCAAGCGCAGCGAGACCCACCATGAGTCTTTCGCGGGTATTGGTGGGTCTCGCTGCGCTTGACCCACCCTACAAATTTCCGACCTTCCGCAACGAAAACAAAAAAACCCCGCCGCTCGCGGCAAAGCGAAACGGCGGGGCCGGAACAGAGAAGAGGCCAACCTTCTTATACCCCTGATGATACCAGGTTTTTAACTCTTGTCTAGTGGTGTCCAAAACTTTTTTGGGAACCCCCCTCATGCGGAGGGCAATCGCCCCGAGACGGTCAAGTCCCTAATCCCACCACCACTGCCCCTTTTTCAAGCGGATCGTCGTCTGCTGCCGGAGTTTTCCGACCTTGCCGTCCTTGTCGGCCAGCCGCTTGTCGGCGGCCAGGGCGCGGGTGGCTTGGATCTGGACGCCGCCCCCGATGGGGGTCATGAGCGTCGGCGCCCGCCAAATGGCGTTGATGGCTGCTTCGACCTGTTTCGGCACGTCATAGGTTTCCACCGAGTAGGTCTTCTCGTCGCCGAAAACGTCCATGTTCCATTTCGCCTTGCCGTAGAAGTCCTCATGCTGGATGTAGGCCGCGGCGACTGCCAGATCGATCAGGTTCCGCAGTTCGGCGTAAACGATCGATTTTTCGGCGATCTGGGGATACTTCTTGGTGAAGGCGGTCACGAAGGCCTGGCTGGCCCCCCCGGCCCGCCCAGCCGCCCGGCGCTCACCTTGGGCTGAAATGAACTCCTTTTCGCCGATCAGTTTCACGCCATCGCCGACCAGTTCCATGGCCATGCCATCGTCGGCGGTCCGCACGCACTCATAGTCCGGGACGAAATACCATCGCTGCAAGGTGCTGCCGGCCGCGCCATGGACCCCGTCGACCCAACTCTTCATCCGCACGGGCGGCGGTTCCAACCCGATGCCGATGAGCTTCATGCGGTAGTCGGCCTCGATCATGCTCATCGCAAAATGGGTCTTCGGCGAGACGCCGTTGATGCGGATCGTCTGCGGGCCGAGGCTCGTCTTCAAACTGGTGACGATGATCTCGGCCTTCTCAGGCGTGTATTGGCCGCCCATTTGCCTCAACAGGGCCCCCTGCGTGGCCTTCATGGCGGCCAGCCCTTCCTGGGTCGGATCGATCGAGCAACTGATCACCGGCGCAACCTTTTTGTCCGGCGGAAACGCCCGCAAGGCCACGACCAGGTCTTCCAACCGGACGACCGGACGACCGCTGCTGAGCCCGACGGGACGTCCCCAACCGTCGTTGATCCAGCCTTCCGCCGGACCGGCGATGACGATGTCCTTGCTGTCGGGAAAGTAGAAAACGTACTGGATGCGGAGCAAGCCGGCCAGGCTGCTCATTTCCGCGGTCGGGACATTATTCTTTTCGTGAAGGGCTGCCTCCAGACGATTGAGCGAAATGTAGCGAATCTTGCTGTAGGACGCGACCTTCGAGCCGAGCTTCGTCCGCTCGGCCGCCTTGCGGTCGCGGGTCAATTGTCCTGTCGGGTCCTCAGTCTTGGTGCTAAGCACACCGTCGGCATTGATCACCACGCCGGCTTGTCCAAAGACCACGGAAGGCGCGGCCAGCGCCAAGCCGAAGGCGGCCAGCAACAAGATCGCTCGGGGACAAATGCTTCCACAACGCATGAGTATAGAACTCCTGTTCCAGGGGGATTATCCGGGTCGCTCCCACCCCACGGGCAACATGCCCCGGGCGGGAGCGCATAATGGACCACGTCGATTCGCCTTCGGTTCGCCGCCGGTTCGCGGTTGGCTCGCCGTTGGTTTGCCTCGATAAACTCTACCCTCGATCTTAATTGGGCAAGCTGGGTAAAGCAAGCAGCAGCCCCACCAACCGGCCCGTTTTGTCCCTTGACTTTCGCCGGGCGACCCCCGATAATGAATATCATCATAATGTTAATGATGCTGGTGATGATAATTTGACGGCACAGCTATGATTCGAGAGGTGGTGAGTGGGGTTCGGTCCGCGGACGGCAACATATAAAAGGCGGACATCGCCGGACTACGGATTGATTCTCTCGCAGGCGAACCGAAGCGGGTTTCGCAACGTTTAAATGGAGGGAAAAAGGGGACAGTCCCCATTTGCCGGAACGGCCCGAAGGCGGGCACCGACGCGCAGCGTTGGTCGTCGCACAAATGGGGACTGTCCCCTTTTTCCCTTAGTTGATTCTGACGCCCATGGATGCCCAGCGGCGGCCAGGCTGCGCCGTGAAAGAGCCAGCGGAGGAGGGAGCGAGCGATGTTTCGAGACAAAATGACCATTCTTCTGGTCGAGCACCGCGACGAGGTGTTTGCCCGCATCGCGGCGGACCTCGCCGCGGCGGGGGTCTTCGTCGAGCGTGTTTGCCGCGGGACGGAGGCCTCGCGGATTTACGCTCGCGGCGCGGTCGATCTGGTCATGATCAGCGCCACTCTCCCCGACGTGAGCGGTTGGTTGCTGAGCCAGAAGCTCCGCATGAGCGACCCGAAGATTTCGATTTGGATTTACACGCCCCGGGCGTCGGCCGACGACGTTTCAATGGCGAATTTTGTCATGGCCGATGAACTGATCGAGTACCACGGCGACCTCTGGCGGCTGGCCGGCGAAATCGCCGATCGGTTGGCGTTGCCGCACGGGCCGACGGCTTCGGCCGGCGGCATCGCTGTGCCGAGCGTGCAAGCCTTCGCGCTGGCCTAAGGAGCCGGAACGAATTAAACTGTCCGAACCAGGAGGCCAGACATTCCTGTCTGGCTGGAAAAGACAGGCAAGAATGCCTGTCCTCCTGAACGGATTGGCCAACATGTCTTTTCACGACGCCTAGGGGAGCCGCGTCACCCCAAGGGTTCGATTTTGACTTGCCCCAAGCGAAACGGTATACTTCTGTAGAGCTTTTGGGGATTCTCGTTATGCGGCATTGGGTTTGCGCACTGTTGACGGTCTGCCTGCTGGCGGGGAATTTTCCGCAGGCCTTCTGCTATTGCGGATCAGGCGTAACCGGTGCGCGAAGCTCGAAGGCCACGTGTCCGCGATGTTGCTGTGCCGACCGCGGCCGCCCGGCGCCCGCCCGGGACCAGGGCTCGAAGCCTTGTTGCTGCCAGGAGGTCAAGGCGATCCGGGCGGTGCCGCCCGGTCCGGCAGTTACGGCCCCGGCGCCGACCTTTCGCGGGTACGTCGATCCGCCGGCCGCCGCTGCGATGGGCGTGCCTTGGGCCATCGGCCACCTGCCCGAGCTGACGAGGGCCGCGGGTCCGCCTGGTTCCTCGTTGAGTGCGGGCCGCGCGATCCCCATTTTCTTGGGCCATCTGCTGATCTAATCGCTTCTCTCGTGGTGCAGGCATCTCGCCTGCATGTCTAGAAGCCCGACACAGTTAAATGGTCGGGTGCCACGGTTGGCTTGCCCAACCGTGTTTTCCGCACTGCTGGACAAGCCAGCAGTGGCACCATACGGTCCATCGCCATTTTTCGAGGCGCCTTATGCTCCACAAGTTTCTCATGATTGTCAAAGTGATCGAGGTGCGGCTGCGATTCGTCGTCGTCCTGGTGGTCGTCGGAGTGCTGATCGGCAAGTGGGACACGATCATGAACTATTGGGACCGATTTACGCGGCCGGCATCGGTCGCGGCCCGCCGGCTCCCGGACGATCAGGAGTTCTATTGCCCGATGCACCCGTTGGTCGTCCGCGACCATTACGAACCCAGCGGCAGCGTGCCCAAGTGTCCCATCTGCGGCATGCCGCTGTCGCTGCGGACCAAGGGCAAGCCGGAGGAACTGCCGGCCGGGGTGACCGCCCGCGTGCAACTGTCGCCCGACCGCATCGAACTGGCCGGCATCGAGACCGCCGAGGTCCGGTTTCGGGCGTTGAGCAAGCGGATCAGCACGGTGGGGACGGTGGCGTACGATGAAGGCCGGCTTTCGCGGGTGGTCAGCCGGACCAGCGGCTACGTGGAGAAACTGTACATCGACCGGACCTTCGTCAAGGTCAACCAGGGCGATCCGCTGGCCGAGATTTATAGCCCCGATCTATATAGCACCGCCCAGGAGATGCTGCTGGCCGCCAAGGGGGACCTGTCCAAGGACCTGGCCGCCAGCGCCCGGCGGCGATTGAAACTCTTCGGCGTCAGCCGAGCGCGAGATCGACGCCATGCTGGCCTCCGGCGTCGCCACGCCGCGGCTGGTGATCCGCTCGTCGCGGAGCGGATACGTCACGGGCAAGAACATCGTTGCCGGCGCACGGGTCGAGGACGGCATGACCTTGCTCGAAATCGCCGATCTCTCGGATGTCTGGATCGAGGCCGACCTCTATGAGCCGGACCTCGCCCTGGTTCATGCGGGCCAAGCGGTCGAGGCCGCGATCGAGGCCCTGCCCAACCGCGTTTTCACGGGCAAACTGTCCCTGGTCTATCCGCAACTGGACGCCGCGACGCGGACCAACCGCGTCCGGTTCACCGTGTCCAACGCCGGCGGCGAGCTTCGGCCCGGCATGTACGCGACCGTCCAGATCAATGTCCCCTTGCACGAGATCGAACCGTTCAAGACGCTTTCGGCCAACGCTGAAAAGAAGGACGAGGTGTTGACCGTGCCGCGCCGGGCGGTGATCGACACCGGCGCGAAGCAGATCGTCTATGTCGAGAGCAAGCCGGGCGTGTTCGACGGCACCCTGGTCCAATTGGGTCCGCGGAGCGGGGACTACTATGCGGTCGTCCGCGGGCTGCGGGCCGGCCAGCGCGTGGCCGCGGCGGGGGCGTTCCTCATCGACGCCGAGACGCGATTGAATCCGGCGGCCGCTGCCGCCTATTTCGGCGCCGCCGGCGGCCCGCGACACGACGCCGACAAACATGGAACCAAGCCATGATTGAAAAGATCATCGAGTTCTCCATCCGCAATCGCTTCGTGGTCATTCTCTTGACCCTGGCGGTGATCGGGGCGGGCGTTTACGCCGTCGTCAACACGCCCATCGACGCCATTCCCGACCTGTCGGAGAACCAGGTCATCGTCTTCACCGACTGGATGGGCCGCAGCCCGCGCGACATCGAGGACCAGATCACCTATCCGCTTTCGGTGAACCTGCAAGGGCTGGCGGGGGTGAAGGCGGTGCGGTCCCGCAGCGAGTTCAACTTCTCGATGATCGACGTTATTTTCGACGACAAGGTCGATTTCTATTTCGCCCGCCAACGCGTCCTGGAGCGGCTGGCGCTGGCGAGCACGTTCCTGCCGCCGGGCGTGGTTCCGTACATGGCCCCCGACGCCACGGCCTTGGGACAAATCTTCTGGTACACGGTCGAGGGGAAGGGCTACGACCTGGGCCGGCTCCGCGCCGTCGAGGACTGGTACGTCCGCTACCAACTCAACTCGGTCCCCGGCGTGGCGCAGGTCGCCTCGGTCGGCGGCTACCCGATCGAATACCAGATCGAACGTCGATCCCCACAAGCTCCGCGGCTACGGCGTCACGCTGGGCGAATTGTTCGCGGCCGTGGCCCGCTCCAATTCGTCGGTGGGCGGCCGGGTGATCCACAAGGCCAACGCCGAGTACCTGATCCGCGGCGTCGGGTGGATCCGCTCGGTGGCCGACATCGAAAACATCGTCGTGCGGTCCGATCCGGCCAAGGGGACGCCCATCCTGGTCTCGAACCTGGCCAAGGTGGGCCTGGGAACGCAGTTCCGCCGCAGCGTGCTCGAGAAAGACGGCAACGAGGTGGTCGGCGGCGTGGTCATGATGCGCCACGGCGAAAACCCCCTGGCCGTCACCAAGCTCATCAAGGAGAAGATCGTCGAGCTTCAGGCGGGCCTGCCGCCGGGCGTCCGCATCGTCCCCTTCTACGACCGCACCCGGCTGATCGAAGGCGCCATCCACACCCTGGGCACGATCCTCTCCCACGAAATGCTCATCGCCTCGATCGCCATCCTCCTGATCTTGATGCACTTCCGCAGTGCGCTGGTCATCTGCCTGACGCTGCCGCTGGCCGTCCTGGTGTCGTTCATCCTCATGCGCCTGCTGGGCATCGCCTCGAACATCATGTCGCTTTCGGGCATCGCCATTTCGATCGGCGTCCTGGTGGACCAGGCGATCGTGATGGTCGAGAACGCCACGCACCACCTCACGGCGCATTTCGGCAAGGACCGCGTGACGGGCGACACCCGCGAACTGGTCCTCCCCGCCTGCCGCACGGTGGGCCGGCCCATCTTCTTCTCGGTGATGATCATCCTCCTGTCGTTCATTCCGGTGTTCGCCTTGACCGGCCAGGAGGGCAAGACGTTCCACCCGCTGGCCTTCACGAAGAGTTTCGCCATGATCGGCGTGGCCATCCTCTCCATCACGCTCGTGCCGGCGTTGATCCCGACGTTCCTCCGCGGCCGGCTCCGCAGCGAGGAGGAAAGCTGGTTGGTCCGCAGCCTGATCGGCATCTACAAACCCTGGCTGACCTGGATGATGCCGCGGCGGAACCTGGCCATGTGGTCGTTCTCCGCGCTGTTGATCGTCGGGGCGGGCCTGTTCCCGATGGACGCCGTCCTCGGGTTTTCATGGCGATCGTGTTTCCTCTTCGTGGTGGCAGTGACCATTGCCGCCAGCGTGATCCTGACCGTCGGCCTCCGCTGGCAAGTCTTGTCGCTGGCGACCCTGACGGCCCTTGCGCTGGCGGCCTACAACTTCCCCAAGATCGGCGTGGAATTCATGCCGGCGCTGGACGAAGGCAGCATCCTCGACATGCCGGTCACGGTGCCGCGGGCGTCGGTCGCCGAGGTGGCCGACGACATCAAGGCCCGCGACGCCTTGCTCCGCCGCTTTCCCGAGGTGGAAATGGTCGTAGGCAAGGCGGGCCGCGCCGAGACGCCCACCGACCCCTCGCCGCTGGAAATGCTGGAAACGGTCGTCAACTTGCGGCCCAAGGAGTTCTGGCCCAAGCGACACCTCAACTACGCCGACGCCGAGCGGCAAATGGCGGTCGTGCTGGAAAAGATGGTCCAACAGAAACTCGTGAAACCGTTGGCGGTCGAGGCCGATCGCAGGGCGTTGGTCAACGCCGCCACCATGACGGCCGTCGGCCAGATCGACGCCACGCTGCGCGCGCTCGCGCTGGAACGATACCGGGAGTTCGAGCGTGGGCTGTCGCCCAAGCTGACGCGGGCGTTCGTCGCGGAATTGGTCTCGCGCTTGCGCGGCGCCGGCCGCTTGCAGCGCGACGTGAGCGACGAGGAAATCGACCGGCTCGCGGACCAACTGGCCGCGAAATATGGTCCGCTGCTGGCCGCCGGGCCCGCCCAGTGGGACGTCAACGGGCTGATCCAGGCGATTGCCCAACGGTTGGCTGCGGCCAAGACGGTCCAACGCAATCCGCAATTGCTTTCGCTGCCGTCCGGCCCGCTGCGGGAGGCGTGGCTGCAAGTCGCCAGCGTGCTGGGGGCCGAGCGGCCCACGCTGTTCACCGAAATGCTCGATTTCATCCAGGCCCGCCGCCGGGCGTTGTGGAGCGAGCAGGTCCGCCCGCTGGATGATGAAATTCTCGATTCTGCGGCGGGCGCGTACAATGGGTATTGCCTGGACGCCCTGCGCCAGCGCGACGAAGCAGGACTTGTGGACGGGCCCTGCGAAAAAGGCCGCGGCCGACGCCGCGATCCGAAAGCTGCGCGAGGAGTTGGACGGACCGTTTGCCGCTGGACTGTTCTTGTGGCGGAAGAGCAAGGCCGACCTGCTCCAGGAGATGGACACCGTGGTGCGGATGCCCGGCTGGAGCAATATCTGGACGCAGCCGATCATCAACCGCATCGACATGCTGGCCACGGGGGTCCGCACGCAGATCGGCGTGAAGGTTTTCGGCGACGACCTGGAGAAGATCAAGAAGGTGTCCGGCGAGGTGGCCGCCGTGCTGAAACAGGTGTCCGGCGCGGTGGACGTGACGCCCGATCAGAGCTGGGAGAAGGGCTACGTGGACATCCGGATCGATCGCAAGCGGGCGGCCCGCTGCGGCGTCAACGTGGGCGACGTCCAGGACGTGATCGAAGTGGCCCTGGGCGGCAAGGCCGTCACGACGACCGTGGAGGGCCGCGAGCGTTTTCCCGTCCGCATCCGCTACGCCCGCCGCTGGCGCGAGGACGAAGAGGAGGTAAAGAACCTGCTGGTCAGCACTGCCGGCGGTCCGGTGCAGATTCCGCTCTCCATGGTGGCCGACGTGCGCATCGTCGAGGGTCCAAGCATGATCGAAAGCGAGAACGGCATGTTGCGGTCCTACGTGCAACTGGACGTTCGCGGCCGCGACATCCTCGGCTTCGTCGACGAGGCCCGGCGGGCCGTCGGGCAGAAAGTGAAGCTCCCGCAAGGCGTGTCCTTGCAGTGGACCGGCCAGTTCGAGCACCAGGTCCGCGCGAAGAAGACGCTGCAAGTGGTCTTCCCGGCGGTCTTGCTGCTGATTTTCATCATCCTTTACCTGACCTACAATGACCTGATGGACGCCGTGTTGATGATGATGGCCGTGCCGGAGGCCCTGGTGGGCGGCGTTTTGTTCCTCTGGCTGCGCGGCGACAATTTCAGCGTGGCCGTGCAGGTCGGGTTCATCGCGTGTTTCGGCATGGCGACCGAGACGGGCATCATCATGCTGGTTTATCTCCGCCAGGCGATCGAGCGCCGCGGCGGCCTGGAGAAGATCGCCTCGCTTGCGGAGCTGCGCCAGACGGTGCTCGACGGCGCCGTCCACCGGCTGCGTCCCAAGTTGCTCACCGAGGGCGTGGCCATCATCGCCCTGGCCCCGATGCTGTTTGCCGGCGGCGTCGGCCACGAAGTGCTCTCGGCCATGGCCGCCCCGGTGCTGGGCGGCCTGCTGGTTTCCGATGAAGTCGTCGACATTTTCATTCCCGTGCGGTTTTATTGGGTCCGGCGGCGTCGCTGGCTGAAGCTGCACAAGACCTCTTTGCCCGAGGAGTCCTGAAATGCGTTTCACACGGTTCGTTTCCGCGTTGGGTCTGTTGAGCCTGTTGGGTTTGGTCCCCTGGCTTGCCGGTTGCGGCCGCGGGGCCCCGGCCCCGGCCGGCGCCGATTCGCAGGCGACGCAAGAGGCGAAATCGGCCACGCCGTCTGAAGGCGGCAAGGCCGGCGGCCTGGATCAGCTCGACCAATCCGATCGCAAGCTGGCCGAAAAGCAGAAGGTTTGCCCGGTCAGCGGCAATGTCTTGGGCGAGATGGGCAAGCCTTACAAGGTCATCATCCAAGGCCGCACCATCTTCCTCTGCTGCAAGGACTGCGAGACCGAGCTGAGGGCCCATCCCGACAAATATCTGAAAAAACTGGAAAAATAAGGGACAACAACACCAACGACAACCAAGGCAAGGACTGGGCCTTGGGTAGGAGGGTTTCACGCAAAGGCGCCAAGCGCGCAAGGCGCAAAGGAAAAGACAAGGAAAAGAAGAGGAGAAAGAAGGTTGGATTCCCCATCCGCCGTCGATTCACCCTCACTTCTTCTTCCTTTCTTTGCGGCTTTGCGCCTTGGCGCCTTTGCGTGAGACATTTTCGGGCCACCCCCCTCCCGTTGACCGCGGCAAGCGGAAAGCGAAGAATAGACGGTCCGGGCGTCATGCGATCCGTCGCGCGTGCCCTAACCACTGCCAACCCATCCCCGGGCTGACGCCCGGGGCTCACCCTCGGTCGCTGCCATGTTGAACTTCACCTATTACAACCCGACGCGAATTCTCTTCGGAAAAGGAACCATCGCGGAATTGGAAAGGCTCGTTCCCCGCGACAACAAGGTCCTCCTGCTCTTCGGCGGCGGCTCCGTCCGGCGCAACGGGGTTTACGACCAGGTCCGCCGCGCCCTCCATCAGCACGCCGTTGTCGAGCGGGGCGGCATCCAGTCCAATCCGCACTACGAGACCTGCCTGGAAGCGTTGGCGACGGTCCGGGCCGAAAAGGTCGGTTTCCTGCTGGCCGTCGGCGGCGGCTCGGTGATCGACGCCGCGAAGTTCATCGCCGCTGCCGCCGTCTATCCCGGCGACGAGCCCTGGGACTTGATCCGCGATTGGCCGCTGGTCCGCGGGGCGTTGCCGCTGGGCACGGTGTTGACCCTGCCCGGCACCGGCTCGGAAATGAACGGCGGGGCGGTCATCTCCCGCCAGTCCACGCGGGAGAAGCTCTACTTCGTCTCCGAGCACACCTACCCGCGGTTCTCGATCCTCGATCCGGAGACGACCTACTCGCTGCCGGCCCGGCAGTTCGCCAACGGCACGATCGACGCCTTCGTGCAGGTGCTCGAGCAGTATCTGACCTATGACGTCGACGCCCCGCTGCAAGACCGCTTCGCCGAAGGCATTCTCCTGACGATTCTGGAAGAGGCCCCCAAGGTGCAAGCCGACCCGCGGAACTACGCCGCCCGGGCGAACCTCATGTGGTGCGCCACCAACGGGCTGAACGGGGCCATCGGTTGCGGCGTGCCGCAAGATTGGGCCTCGCACGCCATCGGCCACGAGCTGACCGCGCTGTACGGCATCGATCACGGTCAGACGTTGGCCCTGGTCATGCCGCTGGTGATGCGGCACCAGCGGCAGCGCAAGCGCGCGAAGCTGCTGCAATATGCCGAGCGCATCTGGGGCCTGACCGACGGCGACGATGGCGACGAGTCGGCCCGCATCGACCAGTCCATTGCCCGGACGGAGGCGTTCTTCCGTTCCCTGGGGGCCGCCACGCGACTAGCCGACTGCGGCGTGCCGCCCGCCGCGGTCTCGTTGGTCGCCGCCCGGCTGGCCAAGCGGAACCTGTTGTTCGGAGAGCACCACGACCTTGGGAGCAAGGAAGTGGAGGAGATTATGAAAATAGGGATTGGGGATTAGGGATTGGAAAAAGCCCCCAGACTGTGTTCTGGGGGGAGATTCGTGCGAAACCGCAAGCGTGCGGTCACGCCGATTCCAATTTCTATTCATTTTTTCACTCCCCAATCCCTTCTTTCCCCGTCACTTCCGCTCGATCGTCACCACGGCGTGCAGGCCGTCCTCCAGGAAGGTCAACTCGGCGGTGGCGCCGCCGAAATCCTTCAACCACCGGGCCGTGGGGCTGGCCGGCGCCGGAGCGGCCAGTTGCCTGGGCGACCCGGTCGAACCGTGCAGACTGCACGTCACCTCCTTGCCATCGGCGGAGACTTCGTACTTGCCGCCGTCGGGACAATAGAAATGGACCGAGTAGAGCCGCTCGGCCTGGCGCAGCACTTCGGCGGGCGTGGCCGAACGGTCGCCGCCGGCGGCCATCGCCCGGGCGACGTTCGACAACGGCCCCAGATTCCCCAGGCACGCCTGCCGGCTGCTTTCTTCCCAGCCCAGGCGGTAGTCGGGCAGCACGGCGTTCCAATGGTCGGCGCGAATGCGGACCATGGCATGGGCCTCGGGCCCGCCGGGACCCGGCTTGTCCTTGATCGCCAGGAGGTCTTCGAGGATGCACTGCTTGCTGGCCACGTAGAGCCCGTCGCCGATCCGCGCGAAGAACACCCGCCACTTCACCGGTCCCAGCGAGATGCTGTAGCAGCGGATGCGGGCGTCGGTCCCCGGCAGCGGCACTTTGTAGAAATCGTGCTCCAGGGGAATCCACCCATCCTCTCGATTGAACTGGCGGGCAAATCGGGGCAGACCGGCGTCCAACTCCCGGAGGAAGTTGTCCACCACCTTGGCGTCCTTCACCGGCACGGCCGCATAGACCGGCGCGTTGAGCGAGGCGACAAGGAACGCGATGGAAGGTATTTCGCCGCTCATCCGGCCAGGCTGGTTCCACGACCGGAACCGGCCCATCAGGTCGCCGAGAAACCCGGTCAGATTCAGGTCGAACATCGGCGTGCTGTCGTAGACGTGCAGGCCGATCTGGTTGCCGATCCCCTCGGAAAGGAACTCGTGGAGGGTCTCGGCCGACACCGGCACGCCGTTGCTCACCTCGCGAGATAGATTGATGGTGGGAAAATGTTGCTTGAGCAACTCCTCCTTGTTTAGCCGCAGGACGACGCTGAAGATGGTCCGCTTGGGGACCGGCAGCTTGTCGAGCGCCTCCGGCTCGCCGCCCAGCGCCTGGCTGAGACCGGTGTAGAGCGAGTTGTCGATCAGCGGCAGGATGATGGTCTCCGCGCGATACTGCTTCGGGGTCATTTGGATCCGCACGGCGATCGGATCGAAGTACACCCGCCAGTAGTTGTTGTACTCCGCGAGGAACTGCCGATAGTCTGCGGCCTCCCGCGCGGTCACCTGCTTCACGGGAATCTCCAGGCAGGGGACCATCTGCCGGCAGTGGCCGTGATGCGAGCAGACGCCGGTCGTGCCGTCCTCGGAGAGGGAATATTTTCCGCCCTCCGGGCAGGTGAGCAGGCTGTCGTCGTCGGACGACTTCGCATGGGCCAGCGACGGCGGCAGGCAGCCGGCCTCGGCCAGCTCCTCCAGCGATTTGGCCTGCTTGCCGAATTGGGTCCGATAGAGCATGGCCGCGTGGCCGATCATGCGGAGGTGGTTGTAGCAGACCATGCGGCGCTCTTCGGTGAGTTTCATTTCCGGTCCGATGAGCCGGCGGATGAAGGGGTCGGAGAGGTAGACGAATCCGTCTTCGCGTCGGTCGCCGCGTGGCATGAGGGTGCGGATGTATTTGAATTCGCTCGACTCGCCCAGCCGCGGCGTGCGGTGCTTGCCGTCGATGGCCGCGAGGACGCGGGCCAGGGCGGCCTTCGAGTTGCTGCGGACGTGGAGGTTCGCTCGGGGATAGGCCGACACGGCTGAAATGGCCCGGTCCGGAGTGGCCACCTGGACGTAATCGACCCCCAGGATCTTGCCGGTGGAGCGGACGGCGTCGGGCCGCGACTTGGCCGCCTCGTCGAGGAAGCCGTCCATGCGGAGCCGGAAGACCTCGGGCTGCTTCAAGGCAAAAAGCATGGTGACGTCGGTCCCCTCGCGGAAGAAGAGGTCGTTGCCGGTCAGGGCGACTTCTTGGACGACCATGTCGTAGAACGGCCGCGAGAGCGGATCGGTCTTCATGGCCAGTTGGTCCTTGAGGCGTTGGCTGGCGCCTTGCGATTGGGCGTTCTTGGCGGCCTGGGTGAAGAGGTGATCGCCCCACAGGTCGCCGGCCTCGGTGGCCTCCAGGAGTTTGCCCAGCGAGCGGAACTCGACGTAGTATTGGTCTTCCGGCACGCAGAGCGACAGCGGCGAGACCTCGGCCTTCTTGCCGGCCAGCGTCTGCGCCGCCAGCATCTCGCCCCAGGGATGGCTGCGGATGAGCGAGCCTTTCAGGTCGGCCACGTTGACGTTGCCCGACTCCTCCTCGGGGACCGCGGCGCCGGGCCTGGCCGCCGGATGCCGGAATGCGTCCAGTTGCAGGCTTTCCTGGACGGCCAGGGCCCCGGTGAACATGTCGAACAGGTCGGCCCGCCGGTTGGCCGGCCGGTTGGACCAACGCCTTTGGCGGCCCTCGATCTCGCGGACGACTTCGGCCGTTTTCCCCTCCTGGGAGGCCAGTTGTAGGGCCACATATTGCAGATACGCGTCGTCGGGCTGGGACCGCATCGCTTGCCGCGCTTCGGCCAGCGTCCACGCCTGCGACGTTTTCGGCAATTCCTTCTTGCCCTCTTCCGATTCCTGCGCCCCGCATGGAAGCGTCCCGGCGGCAATAACGATGCCCAAGGTTACAGCAAGAAAGCGACATCTCATGGCACGGACTCCTTGTGTTTCGAGAGCGTAGGTCGGGCGCCCCCTGGCAATTTGCGGAAGAACTGTTAGGAATAGGCTCGTTTCCCGCGGCGATATAACGCACCGGCGTCCGGAATTTTATCCATCGGCCGGCGCCCATGCAACTTGGGGAGGATTTCATGGTCCATCAGCAGCAGTTCACCTTTTCCTCCGGCGGGCACGGGGCCATGCGGGACATCACCGGCGAGGTGGCCCGGATCGTCCAGCGCTCCGGCATCCAGACCGGCATGGCGCAGGTGTTCTGCCTGGGCAGCACGGCCGCCGTGGGGGCCATCGAGTTCGAGCCGGGACTCCAGCACGACCTGCCGGAGTTGCTCGACCGGCTGATTCCGCCCAGCCGCCAGTACGGCCACGAGCAGACGTGGCACGACGGCAACGGCCATAGCCACCTGCAAGCCACGCTGTTGGGCCCGTCGCTTGCCGTGCCCGTCAGCGACGGCCAATTGATCCTGGGCACCTGGCAGCAGATATTTCACCTGGAATGCGACATCCGCGGCCGGCAGCGAACCGTGGTGGTCACGGTCCTCGGCCAGCAGGCATAACGAACAGGCATAATTCCCTTTCCCGCGACGATGTGCTACACTGAGGTGTCCAGGATTGCGAAGCCAGGCCCTAAATTCTAAGCGGTAGGGTGGGACGAGCGCAGCGAAGTCCCACCATAATACGCGAAAAACCGATGGTGGGTCTTCGCTGCGCTCGACCCACCCTACCATTCCTCATTTCTCCCCCCTTACCAAGGAGCACTCCGA
Source organism: uncultured Planctomycetia bacterium (assembly GCA_963804825.1). Taxonomy (GTDB): domain Bacteria; phylum Planctomycetota; class Planctomycetia; order Pirellulales; family Thermoguttaceae; genus JBKQVT01. The sequence continues at coordinate 44,589 of CAWDRV010000003.1, forward strand.
TGTCTTTGAAGCAGTGGCTCGCCGCTTTGGCCGTTTGGCCCGTTCTGACCCTCGTCGCACCGGCGGAGCCGCCGTCGCCCGCGGCGCCCGCCCCGGCGCCGACGTTGAAGGCGCTGCTGGTCGATGGGCAAACTAACCCGTACCACGATTGGAAGGCGACCTCGCCGATCCTGAAGCGGGCGCTGGAAGAGACGGGCCTGTTCACCGTGGACGTGGCCACCGTCTTGCCCGGAAAGGCCAAGGATTTCAAGCCGAAGTTCAGCGACTACCAGGTCGTGGTGCTGAACTACGAGGGCGAGGAGTGGCCGGCCGAGACGAAAAAGGCCTTCGAGAAATACGTGGCCGACGGCGGCGGCCTGGTCGTCTTCCACGCCGACGACAACGCCTTTGGCAAATGGAAAGAGTACAACGAGATGATCGGCGTCGGCGGCTGGGAGGGCCGCAGTGAAAAGGACGGCCCGTTCCTCTATTGGCAGGACGGCAAGATCGTCCGCGACATGTCGCCCGGGGCGGGCGGCCAGCACGGCGCCCAGCACGCCTACCAACTGGTCGTCCGCGCGCCGATCATCCGATCATGAAGGGCCTGCCCGAGAAATTCCGCCACGCCCCCGACGAGTTGTATGCCAAGCTCCGCGGTCCGGCGAAGAACCTCACGGTGCTGGCCACGGCGTTTTCCGCCCCATCGACGGGCGGGACCGGCCGCGACGAACCGATCCTCATGGTGATCGACTACGGCAAGGGCCGCGTGTTCCATTCCGTCATGGGCCATGCCGCCGAGCAGTGCAAGAGCGTGGCCTTCATTGTGACGTTGCAGCGCGGGGCCGAATGGGCGGCCACCGGCAAGGTGACGCAGAAGGTCCCCGCGGATTTCCCCGGTCCCGACAAGCCGGTCGTCCGGGACTGGAAGTAGCGGCAGGCGTCCGCCGGCCACCATGTTTCCTGTCGCGTGGCGCGGGATGGCACCTTTCCCCCTCCTTCAGGCTGTCTTGACGGACGGTTGGGGGATGGTACGCTAATGGTTGTTGGCGGAGCCGCACCTTCCGATTGGCTGAACGACGGCGGTGGCGGCCCCTCGCCCGTAAAACAAATTCTGGAAAGGAATGGCCATGAGCGGCGATCACACGATCACATTGGTGGGAAATAAATGGCGGGTCGATTTCAAGAGGCGACGTTTTACGCGAGAGTTTGGCTCAGAGGAAACTGCAAAGACTGTTGTCGCGGCTGACCTGGTTTTGACTGAAGCAGAGGATGTCGCCCTGTACGCGGCTGTGGAGATTGGAATCGAAAAACGCAGGGAACTTGCAACGGAATTGAGACAAGCCGCCGCGAAATTGCAGAACCTCGGAGGTTTCGATTTCACAGTCAGAGAATTTCAGCATATGGCGGATAATTTGGCTGCAAAATAGCCTGCCGTTTCACCCGCGGCCGCTTTGATCTCTCAGAGAACTACGGTATACGCTCACTGCACGGGGGGACTCCATGTTCTGGCTCCCGTACCTGTTCTGGTCGATGTACGCGGTGTCATTCCCCCTGCACTGGTATCGGGCCAAGTACCAGTTTCAACCAGGTTGGTCAAGACCGTCAATTCTCAACCGCGACAACATCGTCTTCTACCAATTTGCGAACCTGATTCTGACTCTTACCGCGACGGGAGGCCTGTGGTACTCTTATGGGTTAATTACTGCCGCCGTTGCCTTCGGAGTCCGGTTCCTATTATTTGGGACCGTGATGTTGCGGATTTACTACAAGCGTGCTCTGAGCGTCGAGATCGCACGAAACCTCGGCGTCCTCGAACGTGAGTCCTCTCTCGACGATCCCAAGACCATCGCAGAGGCCGTGGTGCTTGCGAGGCGCTTTATCATGCTCAGCATGCGAGGGGACGACTATTTGACCCCGACCAGTGGTTTTCAAGAGCAAAATCGCCTTCGCCGAGAGGATTTAGCCTACGTCCCCACCATCGAGGAAATCTGCCTCGCCGTCCGCTTACGTGATGGATTGCGGTACGAGGACGCCCCGCCAGCGGAAGATCCATTGCGTCGAGAGCAATACATCGCCCGATTCTGGGATCGGCTAGAGTCGGAACGATCGGCGATCCTTGGGCTTTCCCCACTCACGAACGTCCAAGAGAATGGATCATGACCATAATCGCCAGCATCGAATGGACCACCACGTTAATAGCATGGTGGGGGGCGGTCCTCGCGACCGCTGTTTTCCTTTGGGACGTCTACAAGCATTATTCGACCGGTCCGCGTATTAAGATGAAGGTTATGGCGGATCGCTGGGTTGACGGCGACCCAGAATTGGAGGGCAAGACGTGGGTCCTCGTGGAGGTGACGAACGTCGGTGGCAGAGCAACAACGCTCAAGAATATGACGATGGTCTTTTATCAAACCCGGTGGCAACGTCTCCGACACCGACCGGCGCAGCAATTTTTTGTAAAGAATCCAGGGCGACACCTTTCCTTCCCCCATAAGCTCGAAGTCGGGGATACATGGAACGGGTTTGTAAACCAGAACGATGAAGCGACCCGGATGGCGCGGGACGGCTACCTATACTGTCATCTTTACTGCTCATCCCAAGAACGTCCCATCAAAGGCCGCGTTGTTCTTAATCCCAAGCAACGCGAGAAAACGTGAGCGCGGTCCTCACTCAGAAAAGGGGCCACCCTCGCCGAGTCACCTGCATCGCTCCCGCCGCAGGTCGAGCCACGCCAACAGGTCGGCCAACACCTCCGCACGCTCCGGCTCGTGGAAAAGATCGTGATACAGCCCGGCGTAGAGCCGCAGCGTCTTGTCGGCCGAGCCGGCGCGGGCGTGGAGTTGCCGGCTCCCCTCAACGTCGCAGATGCAATCGCCCGTTCCGTGCAGGATCAACAGCGGCGTCCGCAACGATGGCATGTTGCGGCCGATCAGCCGCATCGCGGCCAGGATCTCCGCCCCGGTCCGCACCGGGAAACGGTCGTGGTAGACCAGCGGATCGCGTCGAAAATCGTCGACGACCGCCGGGTCGCGCGAAATCCGCCACGAACCCAGCCGGACCACCGGCATCCGCGGCGCCAGCAGGCTCAGCAGCCGGGCCAAGTGCCGCAACAGCGGGAATAGCCCCCGTCCGACCCTCGACGCCGGCCCGCTGAGGACCAGGCCGCGCAGCTCCGACCGTCGGGTGATGGCCCACTGGGCGGCGATCGTCCCGCCCATGCTGTGGCCGAACAGGAACAGCGGTTTGCCCGGCTCGCGGGCGCGGACCCGCTGGAGAAACAGATCGAGGTCCGCAAGGTATTGCTCGAACGTGCGGATGAAGCACCGCGGGCCGTCCGACCGGCCATGTCCGCGGAGATCGAAGGCGTGGACGCTGTAGCCGTGCCGGTTGAGTCCTTCCGCCAGTTGGGCGTAGCGGCCGCTGTGTTCGACGAAGCCGTGGACCACCACGACGGCGGCGAGGGCCGGCGCGTCCGGCAGCCAACATTGTCCGTAAAGGCTGAGGCCGTCGGGGGCGGAGAAGCGTTCTTCGTGGTGCGGCATGGTCGGGGGGGAGCTGAAATCGGGGGTAAGAAAACCGGCGACTTGGCAAGGTCACCGCCAAAAGATTCTCGCGCGGAGACGCGGAGGCGCAGAGGAAGAGGAGGAGAAAAGGGAAAGGAGGTAATGGGTGAATCGACGGCGGGTGGGGCCATCCGACCTTCCCGCTCTTCTTTTCTTTACCTTTTTTCTTCCTCTGCGTCTCTGCGTCTCTGCGCGAGAATCCTTCTCGGCCTTCGCCTTGGTTGTTATTGTGTTGCTTCCACGGAATTCTCGGACACCCTCAGTTACATACGCAAACGGCGTGTTTGTCAAGGCCGCCGCGCCCACCCTTGACCACGCCTCCATCCCCGGGTACAAAAGCCAGCAGGATGGGAAACGGTTCATGGCACAAATCACCTTGCGGATTCTGGACGGGGCCGACCGGGGACGCATTTTCGAGGATATTTCTGTCCCCCTGACCATCGGCCGCGAAGAGGGAAACCAGATCCAGCTCAACGACGAGCGGATCAGCCGCTTCCATCTGAAAATCCAGGAAGACGAGGGGAAACTGGTGCTGACCGACCTGGAAAGCACCAACGGAACGAAGGTCAACGGCGAGCCGGTGCAGCTTTGGGTCCTTCGCCCCGGCGACGTGATCACCCTGGGCCGGACCGTGGTCCTGTTCGGATCGCGGGACGAGATCGCCCGGCGGCTGGCGAAACTCCGCACGACCGATCTGTCGGCGGGGATCGTCCTGGAGCCGGGCGAGTCGGACGAGCAGTCGGCTTCGGTGTCGTTGGATTTCGAGTTGAGCTTCGGCCAGGACCCGACGGTGCAATCGCTGCTGCACACGCTGGCGCCGCCCGAGTTGCCCGCGGCGCTGAGTCCCGGCCAGGCCGCCCAGCTTGCCGAGTTGTTGCAATACGTGCAATTGCGGCTCCGCACGCTGGTGCAGACGGGAAAGAAGAGCCGCGGCGAACGGATTTCGCTCGAACAGCGGCAATGGCAGAACTTGCTCGATCTGTATGACCGCATGGCCGGCTATCTCCGCGCGGTCGGCGAGCCGCGAGAATAGCAGAGACAGGAGGAGTCGCCATGAGCAGCCACCCGTTCGTCCATCTCCATTGTCACAGCCATTACAGTCTTCTGGACGGGGCCGGCACGATCGAGGCGTTGTTGAACCGCACCAAGGCCCTGCAAATGAACGCCTTGGCCCTGACCGACCACGGCAACCTGCACGGGGCGTTGAAGTTCTATCAGAAGGCCAAGGAGTTGGGCATCAACCCGATCCTCGGCATGGAGGCTTACATCGCCCCCGGCAGCCGGTTCCACAAGGAGGCCGGCAGCCTGCGCGAGGCCAGCTTCCACCTGACGCTGCTGGCGGCCAATCGGACCGGTTTTCAGAACCTGTTGAAGCTCTCCTCGAAGGCATTCTTGGAAGGCTTCTATTTCAAGCCCCGCATCGACCGCCAGTTGTTGGAGGCGCATCACGAGGGGCTTCTGTGCCTGAGCGGCTGCATCTCCAGCGAGCTCAGCCGCCTGCTGCTGTCCGGCGGCGAGGCCAACCTGGAGAAAGCCCGGGAAACCGCCGCCTGGTTCCACAAACTCTTCGGAGAGCGCTACTTCATCGAGATCCAGAACAACAACCTGGAAGTGCAGCGGGTGGCGATGCAGGCGGCCGTCAACCTGGCCAACCGCATGGGCCTGCCGCTGGTCGCCACCAGCGACGTCCATTACGTCCTCCGCGACGACGCCGAGGCCCAGGACGTGCTGCTGTGCGTGAACACCGGCAAGTTCCGCAGCGACACCAACCGCATGAAGATGGACAGCAACGAGTTCTATCTTCGCAGTCCCGAGGAGATGTACGCCGCCTTCCCCGGCCAGGAAGAAGCCCTCCGCCGCAGCCAGCAGATTGCCGACGGCGTCCACATCGAGCTGGAGCTGGGCAAGCGGCACTTCCCCGTCTTCAGCCTGCCGGAAAACACGACTTCCGAGGACTACCTGCGGAGTCTGTGCCTGGAAGGGCTGAAGCAGCGATACGCCGGCAACCCGCAGCGCTCGGCCGGCGGCGAGCTGTCGGCCGAGGTGATGTCGCGGCTGGACCGCGAGTTGGAAGTCATCAACAAGCTGGGATATCCCAACTATTTTCTCATCGTGTGGGACTTCGTGCGATTCGCGCGTTCGCGGGGCATCCAGGCGACGGCGCGTGGGTCGGGCGTCGGTTCGCTGGTCTGCTATGCCTTGCACCTCAGCCACGTTTGCCCGCTGCAATACGACCTGCTGTTCGAGCGGTTCCTGGACGAGAGCCGCCGCGAGGCGCCGGACATCGACATCGACTTCTGCCAGCAGCGCCGCGGCGAGGTGATCCAGTACGTCAAGGAGAAGTACGGCGTCGAGAACGTGGCGCAGATCGGCACGTTCGGGACCCTGGCGGCCCGGGCGGCGATCCGCGACGTCGGCCGCGCCCTGGGTTTACCCATCCCCCGGGTCGATGCCGTCGTGGCCCTGGTGCCCGAAGAACTGAAAATCACCCTCTCCGACGCCCTCCAAAAAAGCGCCGACCTGAAAAGACTCCACGAGACCGACCTCGAGATCCGCGAGCTTCTGGACCTGGCGATGCGCATCGAAGGGCTCGCCCGCAACGTCGGCACCCACGCCGCCGCCGTCGTCATCGCCGACCGCCCGCTGACCGACTACGTCCCCTTGCAGCACGTGCAGAACAAGGAAGAAATCATCACGCAATGGGCGATGGCCGACGTGGAGCGGGCCGGCCTGCTGAAAATGGACTTCCTCGGACTCCGCAACTTGACCATCCTCTCCAAGGTGGTCGATCTGATCGAGCAGACCACCGGCCGGCGGGTCGATCCCTACTCGTTCCCGCTGGACGACCCGGAAACTTTCGCCCTGCTGTGCCGCGGCGAGACCAAGGGCGTGTTCCAGTTGGAGAGCGGCGGCATCCGCGACCTCTTGCAGCGGATGAAGCCCGACCACTTCCACGACATCATCGCCACCAACGCGCTGTATCGGCCCGGACCGCTGGAAGGCGGCATGGTCAACGACTACATCCAGGTCAAGCACGGGCGGAAGGAGGCCGAATACAAGCATCCCGTGATGAAGGAAGTCCTGGAGGAAAGCCACGGCGTGATGGTCTACCAGGAACAAGTGATGCGCATCCTCAACCGGCTGGGCGGCATCGCCCTGGCCAACGCCTACAGTTGCATCAAGGCGATCAGCAAGAAAAAATTCGACGCCATCGCCAAGTACCGCGAGGAGTTCGTCGCCGGCGCCCACCAGCGCGGGCTGTCGAAGAAGGAAGCCGCCGACCTGTTCGGCCTGATCGAAAAATTCGCCGGCTACGGCTTCAACAAGAGCCATTCGACCGCCTACGCCCTGATCGCCTATGCGACCGCGTACCTGAAGGCCCATTACCCGGTCGAATTCATGGCGGCCTTGCTCACCAGCGACATCCCGGGCCGCAATTTCAAGAAGAAAGACTCGCTGGTCGAGCACCTCGAAGACTGCCAGCGGATGGCGATCGAGGTGGCCCCGCCCGACGTGAACCGCTCGGGCGTCGAGTTCACCGTGGCCGATGGGAAGATCCTCTTCGCCCTTTCGGCCGTCAAGGGCTGCGGCGGGGCGGCCGCGGCGGCCATCGTCCACGACCGCGCCGGCGGCGGAGCGTACCGCAGCCTCTTCGATTTCTGCGAGCGGCTCGATCCCGGCGCGGTCAACCGCACCGCCATCGAATCGCTGGTCAAGGCCGGCGCCATGGACTCCTTGGGCGGACGACGATCGCAACTGATGGCCGCCGTCGACCGCGCCCTGCAAGCCGGCGCGGCCGCCGCCTCGGACCGTCGCAGCGGCCAGATGGGCCTGTTCGGCGGCGACGAGGACGAACCGGCCGCCGCGGCCGCCGCCGCACTGCCCGACGCGCCGGAATGGGAACCCCACGAACGTTTGTCCAAGGAAAAGGAAGTCCTCGGCTTCTACCTTTCCAGCCATCCCCTGGCCGAGCACGAGAAGACGCTGGCCGCCTACCGCTCGCACACCACGGTCGAGGCGGCCGCGCTGAAACACCGCACCGAGGTCATGCTGGCCGGCATGATCTCGGCCGTCAAGCTCGCCCACACGAAAAACAGCAAGCCCAACAACCCGACCCGCTACGCCATGTTCGACCTGGAGGACGCCGCGGGCGTGGTCCGCTGCATCCTCTGGCCCGACCAGTTCGCCCGCTACGGCGAGTTGGTCCTGGCCGATGCGATCCGCGTCGTCCGCGGCGCGATCGACAAGCGGCCCGGCAGCGACGAGGCCAACCTCATCGTCAACGAGCTTCTGGCCCTCGAAGACCTCGAGGCCCGCTATACCCGCGGCGTCTCGATTCGCCTGCTGGAGGCGGAGCAGGGCCTGGTGAAGTTGGAGCAGCTTCACGAGATTCTCCGCGGCCATCCGGGCAACTACCCGTTGGAGTTGACGCTCTGCCTGGCCGACGGCAGCCGGGTGCCGTGTGCGTGCGCCGATTTTCGCGTGGGGAACACGCCGGAGATGCGTTTGCGCGTGGAGGAGTTATTGGGGCCGGGCAGTCTCCGCCTGCAAACCGCCCGCGCCGGAAACGGGCGGACGGCGCCGCGGTGAGGCAAAGCCGGGTGCTGGGTGCCACTGCTGGCTCGTCCAGCAGTGCCGGAAGCACCAGCAACGGCAGCACTGCTGGACGAGCCAGCAGTGGCACCCGCGCGGTTTGGCCGGCGGGGGATGGCATGTCCTGGTGAGAGCCACGATAATAGAATGCCATGATGAGGTATCAGACTTGCAATACTGGCAAACTGGGATGTATTTGGTGCAAGATTTTCCGCACTACGGAAATGAGTATTGTGTCGCCGAGTTCCCCATTTTGAGGAGGTGCGTTATGAAACTCAACGTTCTTGCATTCGGTTTAGCGTGTGGGCTGATTTGGGGCCTTGGGGTCTTTTGCCTCGCGTGGTGGGTCATGGCCTTCGAGGGCGCGACCGGCGACCTGATGGTCCTCGGCCACCTTTATCGCGGGTTCAACATTTCGCCGCTGGGAAGCGTCTTCGGGCTCGTGTGGGCCTTGTTCGATGGCTTCTTCGGCGGCCTGATCCTGGCCGCGATCTACAACCTTCTTGTGAATTGCCGGTTGTGGAGCAAACCCCAGTAGGCTTGAGGTCGCCTCGGAGACGGAAAACGGGACAGCACTGATTGTGGCATTGTGGACAACCAATAATCAGTGATGTCCCCTTTTCCGTTTCCATGCGATTCTGGTTCGATTGACCTCCAGGCATGAAAAGGGAATCTCACTGCTTATTGGCGGTTGGGGCGACGCTAGACGGGGCAATGACAACAGGGGAACAAGGGGGTCGGGAGTCTTAATTCGGCATTAGCGCCTTCGCGTACATGTGATAGTAAGACCGTGTCTCTGGGAGTGTAGATTGGTTTCGACCCGGAGGGTCGCTTGAGAGTAGCCCAGCGATTTATCGCTGGGTCGGGGGCCGCACCATTTTGCCACGCTCGTCCCGGAGGGACGATTGAACGCCCGTCGCACCATTTCGGCCGCCCCTACGGGACTTGCCACACGAAATGATCGCCCTGATTCCCAGCAGTGAACTGCTGGGCTACTCTCAAGTGCCCCTCCGGGGCAGATGGCTCGGAAGCCAAAACGGAGATGAAGTCGGAACGCGTCAATGACAACAGGGAGTCGATCATGGGCGTCAGGCAAAAGGCCCTCGTCGTGGTGCCGTCGGTCATCCTCGTCTTGGCGACCGCTTTCGGCACGCTGGGATACTTTCTTGGAAATGCCCTGGGAATGCCCGGCCGGCTCGGCTTGCCGCTGCCGCTTCGGGCCGCCGGGGTCGTCGTGCTGGGGCTCGGACTGCTGCTGCTGGGCTGGCTCTGCAAATATCGCAGTCCGATAGACATCCTCGTTTCGACCTACGTGACGATGCGAAAGGCCGTCGGACGAGCGGAACCGCAAGACACGTCTTCCCGAACGGAGACGCTCGTCCTCCAAGGGCCGCAGCGATACGTGCGGCATCCGATGTACCTGGCCGTCGTGGTGCTCTTCCTCGGCTGGTGGCTGGTGTTGGACATCACGCTGGTGCTCTTCATGGCGCTGCTGTTCTTCCTCTGGTTCAACCTGGTGGTCATCCCGTTCGAGGAGAAGGAGTTGCGGGCCCTTTACCCGGCGGAATATGAAGCCTATGCGACGGCCGTGCCGAGGTTCTTTCCCGCGTGGAAGTGCCGATGGCCATGAGCACCGCTTCAGCGCAGCGCCAGCATCGCGGCGCCGCCGGCCATCGGAATCGCAAATAGCAGTGTGATCTCGACCAACAGACGCCAACCGCCCAACAGGCCGGCCAACGCGGCCTTCGACACCATGTTGGCCATCACCGCGATCACGATCAATCGCCAGCCGACGGCCGCGGTGAGCAGGCCCGTGGCCGACATCCGCGCGGTGGACAAGGTGATGGCGTCCATCTCGGTCAGGCCGGACAGGCCGGCCACGACATAGAGTCCGCGTCCGCCGGCCCAAAGCTGTGCGGCCGCCAGGGCGAGCAACACCGCGGCGTACATCAGCCCGAAGACCAGGGCCGATTTCAAGTGCGTCGGGTTCTGGTGTTCCGGCATGGCGGCGGCCTGGTTGCGCTGCCGCATCCACAACACCAGCGACGGCGCCAGCGTCAGGAGCATCAACACGCCGACGGGCCCGAGGACGGTGAGGAAGAAGTCCGGCGAAGCCGCCAGCGAGACCACGGCCACGGCGGCCAGCACCCGCAGACAGGAGACGGTCGAGGCGATCATAATAACGACGGCGGCGGTGCGGGTGGCCGCGGGGTCGCCGCGTGCCCCTTGGGCGTAGCTTACGGTGGTCGCGGTGCTGGAGATGGCCCCGCCGAGGACGCCGCCCAACAGTGCGCCGGCGTCGCGGCCGAAGAACTTATAGAAGATATATCCGCCCAAGCCCAGCCCGACGATCAGCACGACCATCAGCCAGATCTCGAACGGGTTGAGCACATTCAGGGCGTCGAAACGCGGACCGAGGTGGAAGTCGATCTTGCGATTGGGCAGCACCGGCAGGATGATGCAGGTGATGAGGACGAACTGCATGATCGCCTTGAGGTCTTCATCGCCCAGCCGGCGGGCGATGCCGTGCAACTCGGGTTTGAATTGCAGCAGGACGGCCACCCCGCCGCCGACGGCCACCGCCACCTTCATTTCCGCAGGGCCCATCACCAGCAGCGCCCCGACGGCGAACATCAGCAGCATGGCGACGTCGGTCGTGCTGCCGTGGCCGGCCTCGGGCTGGGCGGGCCTGGTCCAGTGGCCGATCAGCAACACGGCGACGATGCCCAACATGCCGGCCGCCACGATCCAGCCGCCGTATTGGCGGGCCAACAGGGCGGAGACGGTCCCCAAGACGCTGATCAGGGGGAAGGTGCGCATGCCGGCCGTGCCGGTGGCGGCGTGTTCGCGCTGCAGGCCCACCAAGAGTCCAAGCAGCAGCGAGATTCCCAGTTGTTGAAACATCGGTTCCATGCGAAACCCTGCAAAATTCTAGCATACCCTTGCCCGGCGCCGACGCTGGCCGGGCGGGTCAAATTATTTGGATTTGCCACAACCACCCAATGGTGTTAGAATAGCACACATGCCCGCCAAGTCACCCTATCACGATAGTCTGAATCCGTCCGGTTGGTACTATCTGGCGCCGGTGGCGGCGGGCGTGGCGTTGGCGGCGTATGTAGCCGGCATGTTTTTGCTCTTGCGTCCGCCCCGGGAGTTGCCGGCCTTGGAGCAGCGGGCGGTGGGGCTTGGGCTGGCGGCGTTGGCGGCGTGGTTTTTCTTGGCGGTGACGCGGCGTCGGGAACCGCCGGAGATGCTGCTTCAGCGGGTGCGGCTGGCCCAGCATTCCGACTTCGGCAAGCAGCTTCACACGATGCCGCCGTCCCGCCAGCGGAGCATCCGCTTGCCCGTGCTGGGGCGGGTGAGCCTGCGGACGTTGGGCGGCGCGGGGGTCTTCTGCGTCGTCCTCGTCGCATGGTGGGCGAGCCCTTGGCCGATCCGAGTGAAAACGGTGGTGCCCGAAGACATGACCGTCCCGCTGGGCGAGGATCTTGCGGCGGGCGTGCTGGTCCTGCCCGATCTGCATCTTGCGGTCCTCCAGGCGCCGATCGTGCCGCTGCGTGCCCGGCAATTGGCCAAGATGATCCCCGACGGCGCGGAGCCGAGTCAATTGGCGCTCCGGGCGTTGGGCCTGGAGCAATTCGATGAAGCCCAGCGGTTGCTGGAAAAGGCCAAGCAGGCGCCCGGCGCGGACCCGGTGCGGACGGGGTTGATCGAGGCCCAGCTTGCCATGTACCGCGGTCGCTTTAGCGAGGCCGTGGACAACTTCAGCCTGGTCGCGCACAAGAAACAAGACCAGAAGCAGGACGATCCGATGCTGTTGTGCCAACTGGCGGCCGCCTTGATGCACGCCGGCCGCTTCGCCGACGCCGAGCAAGAGGTCGAGTATGCGACGCGGCTTTGCCAGGAGAAGCTGCCGGCCACTTCGCCCGTGGCCGCCGCGTGTCTTCATCTGAAGGCCCTGGCGGCGCTGAATCATGCAAGGAGGTTCGCCAAGGCCGAGGAGATCGCCCGCCAGAGCCGGGAACTCTGGAAAAAGGCCGACGGCGACAACGCGGCCCGCCGGGCCGCGACCGCCAACAACCTGGGCGTCCTCTGCCTGCTCCGCGGCGATTACGCGGGCGCCGAGGAGCTGCTCAACGGGGCGCGCAACACGTGGTCGGATTCCTTGGGTGAGGCCGATGCGCGCGTCGCCGCCGCCTGGAACAACCTGGCGATGCTCCACGCCGCGCTCGGACACGGGGACCAGGCCCAGCAGGCGGTCGAGACGGCCACCAAGATTTCCCAGGCGGCGCTGCCGAAAGATCAACCGCCGCCGGACTCGCTCCTGGCATTGAACTTGGCGGTGGCCGCCGTGGTCGGGCGGGAGCGGGGTCAAAATGCCGATGCCCTCGCCGATGCGGAGAAGGCACTGCTGTCCGCCGAAAAAGCGCTGGGCGGCGAGCATCCTTACGTGGCCGCGATCCTGGACAACCTCATGGCCGCCAACATCGGCCAGGCCCATTACGCCGCGGCCTACGCCCGCGGCTCCCGCGCCACCCATTCTCATCGAGAAACTCTGGGGACCGGACCGCTGGGCATCGGAGCCGCGGGAAGCGGAGCCGCGGGAACCGGAACACCCCTACTTGGCGATGAACCAAAACGGGCGGGCCAAGCTGGCCATGGCCCAAGGCGACTTCCCCGAGGCCGAAAAACTCTGCCAGAACGCGATGGAAATCCTCCAAGCGACCGTCGATCCGAAGAGCGGTTGGTTGGGCGAAGTGCAGTACACGCGGGGACGCCTGGAAATCGCCCGCGGCACCCCCTACAACGCCCGGCCCCATTTCGAGGAGGCGCAAAAGATTTGGGAAGCCCAGGGCAGCGACTATCCCCCGTCGATCAGCGTCCTGGGCGACCTGGCCTCGCTGGACGACACCGCGCCGCTGATCGCCGGCGGCATTGTCCAGGCCCAGCGGGCGGTGGAGTCGGCCGAGCGCGTCTACGGCAGCGAGCATCCGGAGCTGGCCCGGCTGCTGTGCATCCTGGCCGTGCTCCAGTGCCAAAAGAAGGACTACGCCGCCGCTGCCGAGTGCCTGCGCCGGGCCGTGGAAATCCGCGAGCAGAAGACGTTGTCCGCCACTCACCCCGACCTGGCCGCCACGTTGGAACTCTATGCCTCGGTGTTGCGGAAACTGGATCCCCCGCAGAACGACGAGGCCGCCGAGTTGGAGGCCCGCGCCAAGGACATCCGGGCCAAGCACGTCGAGGAAGACCGGTTGAAATGACCGGCGCCTTTTCTTCCGCCTTCCGATCCGGAGGCTAACGCCTCCGGCTCCCTTCCGCCTTCCACCTACCACTCCGGAGGCTAACGCCCCCGGCTCCTTTCCGCCTTCCCCCTTCCGCCTTCCGCCTTTCTCTCACTTCGCCGGCACGAGCCGGAAGTCGTCGTCGAACTGATACACCTTCAAGTCCTTGCCGAGCGGCAGCTCGCGCAAGTCCGCCTCGATCTTCTTCCGATCGCCCACCACGACGATCGTAAGCTCCCCGGTCTTGAGATACTTCTTGGCCATCGCCAGCACGTCGTCGCCGGTGACCGCGTTGATCCCCGGGACCACGGTATCGAAGTAATCGTCCGGCAGGCGATAGACGAAGAGCGTTTCCAGTTGCGCGGCCAACTGCGTGGGCGTCTCGAACAACGCCGGGTAGCCCCGCGTGATGAACTTCCGGCAGAATTCCAGCTCGGCCGCCGTGATCGGGCCGCCGCCCGACCATCCCGTCGAACTCCTTGAGGAACTCGGCCAGCGCGCGGGCGGTCACCAGCGTCTGCACGCTGGCGGTGGCGATGAACGGCCCGGGCTGGTGCACGCGCCACTCGAACATCGACCGCGCGCCGTAGGTGTAGCCCTTGTGCTTCGCGGAGGTTCAGGTTCAGCCGGCTGGAGAACTGCCCGCCGAAAATGCCGTTCATCACCAGCAGCCGAAAATAGTCGGGCGACTTGCGGTCGGCTCCCGGCAGGGCGACCGAAATCACCGACTGCGGCGCACCCGGCTTATCGACCAGCACGAGCCGTGTGGGCTGCGCCGGCGGCAGCGCCGGGAAATCCGCCGCCGGGCGACTGCCCGCGGCCGACTTCCATCCGCCCAGGACTTTTTCCAGTTCGTCGGTCAACTCGTCCATCGTGATGTCGCCGACGGCGATCAGGCCGGCGTCTTCCGGACGAATCCGTTGGCGATAGAACTGCTCGATGTCGCTCGCGCGTCAGGCCTCGCAGCGTCTTGGCGTTGCCGCAACCATCGGCCGGCCGTAGGGATGCTCCGGACCGTAGAGGAGTTCGTTGACCGCCATGCCGGCCAGCAGGACCGGCTCGTCGCGGACTTGGGTCAAGTGGGCCAGGCGGTTCGCCCGCTGGCGATCCAACTCCGACCTGCGGAAACGTCGGATGGCGGAGCACGTCGGCATAGATGTCCAGCGCCTTGCCGAGTTGCCGCTTCAAGGTGAACAGCCGGGCGGAGGTCGTATCCCAATCGCGAACCGAGCGACAGGCTGGCGCCGATGCCGCCCAACTCGGCGGCGATCTCCTCGGACGACCGCCGCACGGTGCCTTCGTCCCATAAGGCGGTCATCATGGCGGCCAGTCCCGGCTTGGCCGCCGGGTCCTGCGCGGCCCACCGGGAAAGACCAGGTGCAGGTTCACCAGCGGCAAGCTCGTGCTTCTCCACCAGCAGCATTTCCATGCCGTTGGAGAGCCGGCCGCGCTGGATCGGCGGCAACTGGAATTTCAGGACTCCGCCGCCGGCTTGGGCATCACGGTGCGGTCGAACGTCGGCGCTGCTTCGCCGTTCGTCGGGCGTCGCGGCCGGCGGCACGGGCTTTTCCTGAATGTGCCGGGCCATTTCCTCCCGGGCGGCGGCCGCCTCGGCCAACACGTCGGGAACGATCGTCAGCTCGCGGCCCGGGCGTCACTTCCACCACCACCCGGTCCGGCCCCAGATACTTCTTGGCCACCCGCGTCACCGCCTCGGCATCGACCTTCACGAACCGGTCGAAATCCTTGCTCAAGTAGCCGGGATCGCCGGTAAACACGTTGTACATGTTCAGGCGATCGGCCCGGCCGCCGAATTCGCTGATCGGCTCCAGCGACTTGATGAATCGCGACTCGAACGCATTGACGGCCCGGGCGACCTCCTCGGCCGTCGCCGGACGGTCGGTCTGGAGGCGGTCGAATCTCCTCCAGGGCGGCCGCTTCCACTTCGGCCAGCGTGTGGCCCGGCCTGGCCGTAACCACGATCATGAACAGGCCGGCGATCTCCGAGCCGTCCTGGAACGCCTGCACGTCCTGGGCGATCTGCTTCTGGTGGACCAGGGTGCGATACAGCCGCGAGGTCTTGTCGCCGGCCAGCACGTGCGCCGAGCACGTCCAATTCGGCGTCGTCGGCGACATACTGCGGCGCCGAGTGCCAGGCGATGGTAGAGCCGCGACAGGCCCACGCGGTCGGTCATCTGCACCCGCTTCTCCTCGTTCAGTTCCGGCGTCCAGGGCTTCAGCCGCTCGACCTTCGGCCCGCCGGGCAAGGCGCCGAAATACTTGGCCACCAGCCGCTTCGCCTCCTTGGGATCGAAATCGCCGGCGATGCACAGGCTGGCGTTCGACGGGTGATAGTAGCGGCGGAAGAAGTCGGCGATGTCCTCGCGCGACGCCCGGTTCAGGTCGGTCATGGCGCCGATGGTCGGCCAGCTATAGGGATGGTCGGGCGGATACATGGCCGCCAGGATCGTCTCGTAGACCAGGCCGTAGGGCCGGTTCTCGTAGCTCTGCCGCCGCTCGTTCTCGACCACGTCGCGCTGGTTGTCGAGTTTCGGCTGGGTCATGGCCGGCAGCAGGAAGCCCATGCGGTCCGACTCCAGCCACAGGGCCAGTTCGAGGTAATTCGACGGGCACGGTTTCCCAGTAGTTGGTGCGGTCCGAGGCGGTCGAGCCGTTGAGCTTGGCGCCGGCCTTCTGCATCGGTCCGAAATAGCTCTTGTCGTAATGCTTCGATCCTTGGAACATCATGTGCTCGAAGAGGTGGGCGAAGCCGGTCCGGCCCGGCCGCTCGTTCTTCGAGCCCGCGTGATACCACACGTTCACGCCCACGATCGGCGCCGAGTGGTCTTCGTGCAAGATCACGTCCAGGCCGTTGGGCAGCGTGTATTTCTCGAAAGGCGATGTTGGGCATCCGCGACGTTTCTGCCGTCGGAGGCGCGGTCACAAGGAGGCAAGAACACATCAGCATGGGCAGCGAAAGCATGATCGACCCTGGGCTTGAGGTATGAGGTTCCGAAGGCATGGCGGGGTTCACCCCCGATTGTACACCACGCATCGGCAGCCGGCCAGCGAACCGATCGACGCGTCCGCGCGACGTGTCTGGACGACCAACGGCAGCGATGTTACATTAGTTTCTGTTGCGAGGGAACGGTAGACCCACCAGAATCCGCAAAAGACCGATGGTGAGCCCCGGGCGTAAGCCCGGGGATGGTGTTAATTCTTCGCTTGGCGATGGGTATCCCAAGGTCCATCCCCGGGCTTACGCCCGGGGCTCAACAGCCAACTCCCTCGGAATCACGCAATGTCATTCAGAAACGAAAACGACCAAGAACATGGCACTGGCCGAGTTTCTCGAAGAACTGGATGATCTGGCCCGGGAGGCGCTTGCGGCGTTGGCGTCGGCCGGCGACGCCGAGGCCGTCGAGGCCGCCCGCATCCGGTTCCTCGGGGCCAAGAGCGGACGCCTCAAGGCCATCCAAAAAGGGCTCGGCGGCGTCGAGAAGGCCGACAAGCCGGCCGCGGGCCTGCGATTCAACGCCGTCAAGCAGCAGATCGAGGCCGCCCTGGAAGAGGCCCGGCAGCGGCTCGCCGCGGGCAAAACGGCCACGGCCACGGCCGAGGTCTTCGATCCCACCGTGCCCGGATTGCGGCTGCGTCTTGGCCACCTCCACCCCATCACGCAGACCATCGAGGAACTGAAGGACATCATGGGCCGGCTGGGCTTCACCGTGGCCGATGGGCCGGAGGTGGAAGACCATTGGCACAACTTCGAGGCCCTGAACATCCCGCCGGACCATCCGGCCCGCGATCCGCTGGACAACTTCTACCTGGCCACCGCCGCGGCGGCCGCCGGCCCGCCGCGGATGCGTCCTTCCACATCCGAGCCTCAGGGCTGGCTGTTGCGGAGCCAGACGAGCACGGTGCAAATCCGGGTGATGGAATCGACCCCGCCGCCGGTGCGGATCATTTCGCTGGGCCGGGTGTATCGGCCCGACACCGCCGACGCCACCCACTACCCCATGTTCCACCAGATCGAGGGCCTGCTGGTCGATCGCAAGGTGACGATGGCCGACTTGAAGAGCATCTTGCGGCTGTTCGCCCGGAGCTTCTTCCAGGACGACGTGCACATTCGCTTCCGCCCCTCGTTCTTCCCGTTCACCGAGCCGAGCGTCGAGGTCGATATGAGCTGGCACGGCGGCTGGATCGAGATGGGCGGGGCGGGAATGGTCGATCCGGCCGTCCTCGGCGCCGTCGGCTACGATCCGGAGGAGGTGTCCGGGCTGGCGTTCGGCATCGGCATCGAGCGCGTCTGCGCCCGGCGGCACCACGTCACCGACATCCGCGAGTTTTACAAGAACGACGTGCGATTCCTGCACCAGTTCTGACCCAGGAGGAAAAGGGGACAGTCCCCATTTGTGCGAAGCCGGGCACCGACCGCAGGTTGGTCGCGGGCCGTTCCGGCAAATGGGGACTGTCCCCTTTTTCCTCCAGAACCACCTGGAACCATTCTCATGATCGTCTCCTGGAACTGGCTGAAGCAGTACGTGCCCTTGACCCTGCCGGCCGAGGAACTCGCGCGGCGGCTGATGATGGCCGGGCTGAATCACGAGTCCACCAGCGCGGTGGGCGACGACCTGGCCATCGACCTGGAAGTGACCAGCAACCGGCCCGACTGCCTGGGTCATCTCGGCATTGCCCGGGAAATTGCGGTGTTGACGGACCAGCCACTTGCGGTTCCGGCGGCCGGAGCGGCGGAGTGCGCCACGCCGGCGAGTGAACTGGTCCGCGTGCGGATCGAGTGCCCGCGGTTGTGTCCGCGGTACACGGCCCGAGTGGTCCGCGGACTAAAGGTGAAGGAAAGCCCGCGGTGGCTCATCGACCGGCTGGCGACCATCGGCGTCGCGGCCGTCAACAACGTGGTGGACGTTTCCAACTACGTGCTCATGGAATGCGGCCAGCCGCTGCACACGTTCGATTATGCGCGTCTGGGCGGGCCGGAGATCGTCGTCCGCGAGCCCCGCGACGGCGAGACCATCGAGGCCATCGACCACAAGACCTACGCGCTGGAGCCGGGGATGTGCGTCATTGCCGACGCCCGCGACGCGGTGGCCATCGGCGGCGTGATGGGCGGGGCGGGCACGGAAGTCTCGGCGGCCACCACCGCCGTGCTGATCGAATCGGCCGCGTTCGATCCGATTTCCATCCGCAACACGGCCCGGCGGCTGGGGCTGCACAGCGAATCGTCCTATCGCTTCGAGCGGCCGCTGGATCCGGAGGGCGTCGATTGGGCCAGCCGCCGCTGCTGCGAGCTGATCCTCGATCTGGCCGGCGGGGAGCTGGCCGCCGGCGTGGTCGATGTCGGACGCCGGGCGCCGCCGCGGCCGCCCATCGTCCTGCGGCTTGCACAACTGCAGCGCATCCTCGGCATCGACGTGGCGCCGGAACGGGTGCGGCGGATCCTCACCGCATTGGGCAACGTCGAGGCGCCGCCGGCCGGCGGCCGCGGGCCCGCCGAGGCGTCGATCACGGTCGTGCCGCCGAGTTGGCGGCGCGACCTGTCGCGCGAAATCGACCTGGTCGAGGAAATCGCCCGGATCGACGGCTACGAGAAGATTCCCGAGGACGTGGGCGTGCCGATGGCCCCCTCGGCCCGCACCCGCGAGGACCGCGTCCTGGAGAAGGTCCGCCAGGTGCTCGTCGCGTCGGGCGTGGACGAGGCGTTGACGCTGAGCGTCGTCGAACGGTCCGTCGTCGGCGCCTTCAGCCCGTGGACCGACGCCGAGCCGCTGCGGAGCCTGACGCCGGTGCTGCGCGGCGCCGACACGCTCCGCGTCAGCCTGGTGCCCAGCCTGCTGGGGGCCTGGGCGACCAATGAGGCCCTGGCCAATGCCGAGATCGAGTTGTTCGAGATCGCCAAAATCTATCTGCCCCAGGGCGACGCTTTGCCCCGCGAGGAGCGCATGCTGGGCATCGTCAGTAACCAGCGCGATTACCCGGCGTTGAGGGGAGTGATCGAGGAGCTTGTGGGCGTGTTGGGTCCGAAGGCGGAGTTGGCGGCCGAGGCCGTTGACGAGCCGCTCTTGGACGCCGGGTTCGCCTGCCAGTTGCGTTTAGGCGGCGCACTGCTGGGCTACGTCGGCCAGGTGCGGGCCGAGGCGCTGAAGGATTTGGATGTCGGCGACCGAGCGTGGCGCGCCGGTTTTAAGGTCTGGCTGCGCCGCCGCGAGCGCCGCGTCGCGGTGGCGGAAGTGAGGCTTTCACCCCTGATCGAGGCGGCCAATCTGACACCCCGTTACGCCCCACAGCCGCCTTGCCCTGCCGTTACCCGCGATTTGAACCTGGTCGTCGACGAGGCCGTCCGCTGGGCCGACGTGGCGGCCACGGTGCGGCGGCACGGCCAGCCAGAGCTGGAAGGCGTCGAAAATCTTGAGCAGCCGTTTCGAGACCCGCAGCGGCTGGCGCGGGCAAAAAGAGCTTGCTTTTGAGAATTTCTTTGCGCCCGAAGGAAGGGACGTTGACCGACCCCCAGGCCGACGCCGTCCGCGACCGGATCGTGGCCGCCTGCAAGCAGGCCCACGGGGCGGAACTGCGGGCGTAGAGGGGCACAGGCCGGCCGGGTAACCTGGGGACTGTGCGAATTTTCGTCCGACGATAATGGGACCGGGTACCCTCCGGGTGCCTTCTGAAAACACCCGGTCCCCGTGAACTTCTCGGAAATCTTTCAGTTCCCCGGGGGGGCGGGCAATTGCCTTTTCCCAGGGCCCGTCTAAAATCATTCTGGTGTCGTTTGGCTTGTTCTTCCGGCAGGCGGCGAAGGTCGAACGCCTGCGGCGTGCGGATTCTTGTCGTTCCATAAGCGGGGAGGATTGTGCAATGAGAAAAACGAGACTTGTCGGCGTCGGAATCGTGGGTGCGGTGGTGGTGGGCGGGGCGTGGCTGGTCAACATCCGGGCGCAGGATGAGCCGCCCGAGGCCATCCGCGCCGAGAAGCGGCGTCCGGCGCGATGACCACGGCAAAACCCCCAAGCAGTTACTCACCCGTGGTGGATCAGGAGACGTTTGCGCAGACCTTGGAGCGCATGAAGGCGGCAAAGCCGGCGATCCAAGAGCGGCAGTCGGCGCTCTTGGAGGAGCGATACGACTTGAGCGATCGGCCTGCCGAGGGCGTGACCATGGACCGCAAGAAGCCGGTGCAGGAGGGCGTGCGCGTGAAGTTGCCCGCCGGCGTGAAGTCGTGGCAAGACCTGGCCGCCATGACGCCCGAGGACATCCGCGCCAAGGGGCTTTGGCCGCACGGCTTCCTCCCCTTGCCGCATCCCAATCATCCGGAAGGCGGCATGGTGTTCCCCAAGGAACAGATCGACGAGGTCAAGAAGCAGAACGGGCGCGACTTGTCGCGGTTCGATTTGGACTTCGACCTGCCGGACCGGTTCCTGCCCGAGTATCCGCCGGCCATCTACCTGACGACGCGGCCGGACCTGGGCGACGTCTCGCAAGGGCAAGTCGTCACCCTGGCGAACTACTACAAGCTCTTCAACGGCATCCTGAATCCGAAGCAACTGGAAGGCGTGCGGCTGCTGGTGACGCCCTTCCCGCAACAGCAATTCAACGCGACCGACGATCGGCGTTCGCTGGAGCCGAGCACCGGCGTGACTTGCTTCGACTGCCACGTGAACGGGCATACCAACGCCGCAACGCACCTGGTCGGCGATATTCGGCCCCAGGCGTTCCGCCATCGGCTGGACACGCCCTCGCTGCGGGGCGTCAACATCCAGCGGCTGTTCGGTTCGCAGCGGGCTTTGAAGAGCGTCGAGGATTTCACCGAGTTCGAGCAGCGGGCGGCCTACTTCGACGGCGACCCGGTGATCGCCACGAAAAAGGGCGTCAACATCCTCGAACGCGCCAGCCAGGTCCATTTCATGGCCGAGTTCCAGGAACTCTTGAACTTCCCGCCGGCCCCCAAGCTGAACGTCTTCGGCACGCTCGATCATAAGAAGGCCACCCCCGAGCAGTGGAACGGCCAAAAGGTGTTCTACGAGCGGGGGCGCTGCGCCGTCTGTCACCCCGCCCCGTACTATACCGACAACTCGATGCACGACCTGAAGACGGAACGTTTCTTCAAGCCGCGGCTGTATAACGGCTGCATGGCCATCGGCGATGGACCGATCAAGACCTTCCCGTTGCGGGGCATCAAGGATTCGCCGCCGTACCTGCACGACGGGCGGCTGCTGACCCTGGAAGATACGGTGGAGTTCCACAACCTCGTTCTGGAGACGCGGCTTACGGAACAAGAAAAGAAGGACCTGGTGGCGTTTCTGCGTTGTCTGTAATGCCGGTGTTTCCCGAGATCTTCCGCGTTCGCCAGACTTTTGAAGGCCCCCGGCTGGAGGACGTCGCCGGGGCCGTCGAGGCCGAGTTGCGGCGTTTGCGCTTGGACCGGACGGTCCGGTCGGGCCAAAGCGTGGCCGTCACCGCCGGAAGCCGCGGGATCGCCCATATCGTCGCCATCCTCCGCGCCGTGGTCCGGCATCTTGGGGACCTCGGCGCCCGGCCGTTTCTGGTCCCGGCCATGGGCAGCCACGGCGGCGGCACCGCCGAGGGACAACGCCGCCTGCTGGAATCCTACGGCGTCACCGAGCCGGCCGTCGGCTGCCCCATCCGCTCCAGCATCGAGACCGTCGTCGTCTGCCGGGCCGCCGAGGGCTTTCCCATCCACTTCGACCGCCACGCGATGGAGGCCGACCACGTGCTGGTCTGCGGCCGGATCAAGCCGCACACGGACTTCTCCGCCACGATCGAAAGCGGGCTGATGAAGATGCTGCTGATCGGCTTGGGCAAGCCCGAAGGGGCCGCGATCTACCACCGCGCCATTCAGGATTACAGCTTCGAGCGGATCGTCCGCAGCGTGGCGGGCGAGGTCCTCAAACGGTGCCCTATTCTTGCCGGATTGGCGATCCTCGAAAATGCGTACGACGAGACGGCGCTGGTCGAGGGCGTCGCGCCGGCGGATTTCGAGCGGCGCGAAGTCGAGTTGCTCCTGCTCGCCCGGCAGTGGATGCCGCGGCTGCCGTTTCAGCGAGTCGATGTGCTCCTGATCGACAAGATCGGCAAGGACCTGAGCGGCCTGGGCCTCGACACGAACGTGGTGGGGCGGAAGTTCAACGACCACCGCGCCGTCGAGGACGAGTATCCCAAGGTGAAGCGGATCGCCTTGCGCGGCCTGAGCCGGCTCAGCCACGGCAACGCCGTCGGCATCGGCATGGCCGAATTCTGCCGCTCGCGGTTGTTGCGCGACGCCGATATGGCCGCCACGCGATTGAACGTCCTGACCGGCGGCCGGGTTGCGGCCGCCATGTGCCCGTTGGACTACGAGACCGATCGCCAGATGCTGGAGGCCGCCTTGGGCACGATCGGGCTGGTCGGGCCGCAAGACGCCCGGCTGCTGTGGATCCCCAACACGCTGCGCCTGGCCGAAGTGGAGTGCTCGGCGGCCTATCTGGACGAGGCCCGCGGGCGCAGCGACCTGGCGATCCTCACCCGTCCGCGGCCGCTGCCGTTGGACGCGGGGGGCAACCTGCCGGAATGGGAGGATTTTGAAGTGCCCGAGACGACCAAGGAATCGTGAGTTGACCAAGATGGGTACTATGTGGTATACTAAATAGTGTTCCGACCAATGCCGTATCTTGGGATGTGGTCCTTATGGCAAGCGCGACCGTCAAGATTGATGCGGAAACCTACGCCAAGCTGAGGGAAACGGCGACGCAGACGGGCAAGCCGATGATTGCCGTGCTGGCCGAGGCGATCGAGGTCTACCGCCGTCAGAGCTTCTTGGAGGCCCTGAACGTCGATTTCGCCAGCCTGCGAGGCGATGCGCGGGCATGGAAAGAGGAATTGGCCGAACGTGCGGCATGGGACTCTGCCTTGGCGGATGATTTGGACGAGGATTGACCGTGGCCAAACCTCTCCGCGGCGAAATCTGGATGGTTGACCTCGATCCGACGCGCGGCCACGAGCAAGCGGGGAAACGCCCGGGGCTGATCATCTCCGCCGACACGTTCAACGCTGGCCCGGCGGGCTTGGTCATTCTGTTGCCTTTGACGACCAAGCCGAAGGGTGTCCGCTCCCACGTGCCCGTCGAGCCGTCCGAGGGCGGGCTTCGTGAGCGCAGTTACATCAAGTGCGAGGACGTGCGATCCGTGGCCGTCCAGCGGTTGGGGAAGCGGCTTGGCGTCCTAACGCCGGCCACGATGGACGCCGTGGCGATGCGTCTGCGGATCCTGATGGGCCTCTGACGGACACTGGCCGTGTTTCAGAAGGGGACAGTCCCATTTTCGTCGGACGAAAATTGGGACAGTCCCCAGGCTATTTCTCGCCGGTGGCTTACAGCTTGAAATTGAACGTGTGGGTGACCAGCCGCCAGAGCCGCTCGCCCAACGACATCCACTCGGCATGGATCTTCGCCCGGCCGCGCAGGTCCAAACGCAACAGGCCCTCGGGGTTCTCCAGCGGGGCATGCGCCTCGTAGGAAGTGCTCTGCGGCTGTTCGGCGCCGGTCGTCGGATTGGTCTTGGTGGCCAAGTCCCCGCCCGTCTTCGTCGAGAGCAGTTGCGAACTGATCTTGAGCGGGGTGTTGGCGATCTCGGAGATACGGCTGTGGAGCGTGTCGTGCGGCAGCTCGTCCAGCTTGAGGTCGACCGCTTGCCCCTCGTGGATGAACTCCATGTCGCCCTGATCGATCACCAGGTTGGCCTGCAACTTTGCGGGATCGCCGATTTGGCAGAACATGACGCTTTCGCTGTGCGGGCCTTCGCGGAGATAGGCGCCGAGGTTTTGCGGGTCCAACGGCGTGCCGGACCAGGTGGGCAATTGCCCGTCCGGATCGTCGTGGGCCGCCGTGGCCGGCGGCGGCAGCACTGTGCCGTCGCGGGGCGCCGCCAGGCAAAGCCGCCGGCGGTCCCGCCGCTTTTCCGCCAGTTGGTTCTCGATGTTTTCCAGGGCCTTTTCCACTTCGGGAATCTGGGCGGCGGCGCGGGGATCGTCCAAGCCTTCCCGGCGCAGGTTCTGCAACTGGGCCTCGAACTGCTGCTGCTGGCCGTGGAGTTTCTCGATCTCCTGTTCCAGGTCGATGTTTTCCAGCAGGGCGAGCTTTTGGCCCTTGGTCACGTGCTGGCCCGGCTTCACGTAGACCGCGACGAGTTTTCCCCCGCCGGGGACATCGACCCAGACTTGCACCGCGTCGCGGGGCTGGATTTCCAGCGTCGCCATCACGCTGTGCGGCAAGGGGAGGAACAGCACGGCCAGGACGACGGCCACAAGGATGCCCAGGCTGGCGAACATGCGGGTTTTTTTCACTTTATCGAGCCTCCCCGGAACGTAGAAGAATTTTCCCACTTGGTACAACGGCATGACCACCAATCCCCACAACGACGCCAGGGCGATCGTCTGGCCGATGACCTGCAAGCCGTAGGGCTGAAAGATTCTGTAGAGGAACCACAGGATCGAAAACACCACCACCCAGCGATACACCGCCGACGCCACGGAATAGAGGGCGAAGAAGATTTGGTTGCGCTGCGGGAGGAAGGGGTCTTCGGGCTGTTCCAGGCCGAGGCACCAATCGCCCATCTTGCGGCTGAGGATGGTGGTGGCCTTTTGCCGCAGGTTGGGGATTTCGGTCAGGTCGGCGAGGATATAATAGCCGTCGTAGCGGAGCAGCGGATTGGCGTTGAAGACCAAGGTGCTGACCGAGCAGACGAACATGACGTTCAGGCAGAGCTTGTTCAGCAGGCCCGGCTCGGAGGACCACCAGAGGAACGTGGCGACGGCGGCCAGCACGAGTTCGACGTACATGCCGGCGGCGCCGATGGCCGCCCGATGCCATTTGTTCGGCAGCATCCACGAATCGGAAACGTTGCAGTAGAGGCAGGGCGTGAGGACGAGGATCATGACGCCCATCTCGTGGCACTCGCCGCCGAAGTGCTTGCACGTCAGCCCGTGGCCGAACTCGTGCAGCACCTTGGTCACGCACAGCACCACCGACAGCCACAAGGCGTTGGTGAAGTTGAAGAACTGGTGGAAGCTGGGCAGATTGCTGCGGAACACGTCGAACTGGACCGTCACCAGGCTGCCCGCCGCCAGGACCAACAGCAGGCAGCAGGCAACCACCGCCGGCGCGAAGAACCAGCGGACATAGGGATAGATCCGTTCCAGGATGCGCTCCGGATCGAAGCCCTTGAAGCGGATGCACAGGACGTTGGCCAGGGCGTTGATCCACTCCTTGCGCCGGCGCTCGCTGCGGCGCTTGCGCAACTGGTGTCCTTGACCCGGCGCGGCCACCACCACCAGTCCGCTGCGGTGGAGCATGCCCAGGAACTGTTGGAGTTCCTCGAGCGTGATCTTTTGCGGCGGAAAATCGGCCTCGAAACGCTCCTTGATCTCATCCAGACTCGTCTGGCCGTCGAACATCTGGAGGATGGCGTATTCCTCCTCATGGAAGCGGAAGTAGTTCAGGCCGATCGGCTCCTTGACGACCCAGTACGTGCGTCCGAGGTATTGCTGCCGGCGTGCGGACAGGTCGGGCCGCTTGCGGATGGGCAGTTTCCGCGCGGAACTCGAAACCAGGCTGTCGTGCAAGGTCACCATGCTTAATAAAGGCGGAAGGGGGAAGGCGGAGGGCGGAAGGAAGTGGGGGAGAAATGGCAAGCGGCAAGCGTCCTTCCGCCTTCCCCCTTCCCGTTCCGATCCGGAGGCTAACGCCTCCGGCTCACCTTCCGATCCGGAGGCTAACGCCTCCGGCTCACGTTCCGATCCGGAGGCTAACGCCTCCGGCTCCCTTTTCCTTCCCCCTTCCGCCCTCCGCCTTTCTCTCACTTGAGCGTAATCGTCATCTCGGCGCCCTGGCCCGGCCTGAGGAGCCAGGAACCGTTCTCCTTCTCATTTTCCACTTCGACGCGGACCAGGAATTTGTCGCCGGCGCGCTCGTTGGGGTCGATAAAGACCACCTTGCCTGGAAACGTCCGCGGCTTCGTGTCGCCGGCCAAGACGACGCGGATCTGGGCCTGGCCGTCGCGGAAGTCGCCCGGCCGGTACTTGGCGGCGCTGACGAAGCAATCGACCCTGAGCCGGTCCATGCGGATGACGTGCAGCACCGGATCACCCTCGTGCACCCATTCCCCGACGTGGCGCTGGAGCTTGTCGACGATGCCGTCTTGCGGCGAGCGGACCTGGTGCCGGCGGATGTTTTCTTCGGCGGCGTCGACCTCGGTCTTGGCGACGTCGGCTTCGCTGGCGGCGATGCGCAGTTCCAACCGCGCCTTTTCGATGGACAGCATGCTCTCGGTGTATTTCATCAGTTTTTCCCGGAGCAACTCGGCGGGAACGCTGCCGGGGGCCTTGCGATTGGCGTCCTCGTCGCCGCGGTAATCGGCCTTGGCCACCTCGGCCGAGGCCTTGGCATAGCGGACGCTGATGTCGTCGCCGGCCTTTTCCTTGGCGGCGGCCAGCTTGGCCTTCGCCACGCGGACTTCCATTTGGGTCTTGGCGTCGTCGATCTGCGCCAGCAGGTCGCCGCTGGACACTTCCCGGCCTTCTTTCACCTTGATTTCCTTCAGCACGCCCGGCTCCTGGGCCGGCACGTCCGCCTCGTCGATCACGGAAATCAGGCAATGGTCGATCTTGGCCGTCGCCGCAGCGGGCTGGGCCTGCGCCGCGCCGGCGACCAAGAGAAGGACGGCCGCCGCCAAGGGAACGTACGTCATTACCGATTTCATGGCACTTTCTCCTGAGGGTCGCACTATAAACGGAACAGGATGTGCGACTGGATGAACGCGATCACGCTGTGAAACCAAACGTAACCGACGGCCCGCCGGCCGCAATAGATTTTGGCCGAGACCGTCGCCCCCGGCTTCAGATCGGACAAGTCGGCCTTGTCGATGGCCACTTTGACCAGCACGGTATTGCCTTCCTCGCCGCGGACTTCGGCGCTCTGGGCGACTTCGGTCACCGTGCCGTAGTATTTCGTGCCCGGCTCGGTGGCGAGGATATAGGTCACTTTCAATTCCTTGCCCAGGTCCCGTTGGGCCGAGGCGATGAAGCCCATGTCGCTTTCGGGCACGTGGAGTTCCAGTTGCCACTTGCCCTTGGGGTTGGCGACCCGCAGGAGCGATTGCCCGCGCTGCACGGGCCGGCCGCTGAGAAGACGGTCGAGGTCCCAGGTGAGGACCTTGCCGGAGATCGGGCTGCGGACCGCAAGGTCGTCGATGCGTTTCTGGCAGAGGACCCGCTGGGCGTTGAGGTTGTTCAGTTTCTCCTGCTCTTCGGCCAATTCGCCGGATAGCCGGGCGAGCTCTTCCGGATTGAGCTTCCGCTCGTCCAGCAGCGTCCGCTGCAGGGAGAGGCTCCGCTCCTCGGCGATGAGCCGCTGCCCCTCGACCTGGGTCAGCGCCTGTTCGGCGTCGGTGTTGCGGAGTTGGACCAGCAGTTGGTTCGCCTCGACCGCGTCGCCGGGATGCACTTTCACCTGGTCGACCACGCCGTCGGTGCCGGCGAACACGTCGCGGCGATCGACCGGTTCGAGGGTGCCCTTCGATTGCACGTTGAAATCGGCCGGCCAGAGGCACAGCGCCGCCACCAGCCCCAACACCGCCGCGCCGATGGTGAGCGTCTTGGGCAGCGTCCGGGCCCCGACGATCCAGCGGGCCTTGCCCAGCATCCGCCAGACCGGCATGAGGAACAGGCCCTGGTGCTCCATCGCATTGGCCATGGCGATGGAGCTGTGACGGCAGACCACCTCGACCCGCTGCACCATGGCCGGCGCCGGGCGGCTGTCCTCGATCTGCTCGACGATCAGCGCGCCGACGGGCGGCGGCGGTTCCTGGCGATTTTCGGGATCGTCTTCCTCGTCCCGCGGCGGACGCCGCAACGGCAGCACCGCCACCGTCTTCGAGTGCGACTCGTCAACGTATTCATCGACGGCGTCCTCGACTTGCGGGGCCATGTCCCGGGTGTCGCCCGTGTACCAGATCGCCTCGCCGCTGGCCACCACCGCGGAGGCCAATCGCCCCAGCAAGCGGATCGTGTTGGAACGCTTGTCGAAAACGTCCTGGCCGCTGACCGCCTCGATCACGCACTTGCGCGCCTTTGCGAATGGCCACGGTGACGCGGTCGCATTCGATCAACCGCCGCCCCTCGTTGGCGATCGTGTAGGCCGTCTCCAGGGGCTCCAGCGAGGCATGGACCGCGCGGGCGAAGTCCTCCAGCCGGGACCAAAGGACCTGCCGATCGGAGAAGTGCCGCAGTTGGCGGCTCTTGAGGAAGTCGGACGCCAGCTCGCACATGTCCAGCAGGAAGCGGAGATAGCCCCGCTGGATGGCCGGCCCGGTGTCGCTCCGCTGCAACACCTCCACCACGCCCAGCACTTCCAGCTCGGTCCGCAGCGGGGCCAACACCAGCAGGAAATCGGTGGGGTTGGCGCCCTCGTCCTCGCCCGCGCCGGAATGGGGCGGCGCCAACATCCCTTCCGTCGAAGACATCGCCTTGAACAGCAAGCGGGCGTGTTGGGCCTGGGCCTCTTCGTTGTCGGCCAGCCGGGTCTCTTGGAAGTTGATCTGATATTGCAGGGCCAACTGGCTTTCCTCGTTGACCGCCCAGACCGCGCCGCCGATCGCCGCCAGCACCGAAACGACCCGGTTGAGAAATTCCGTGTAG
This sequence comes from uncultured Planctomycetia bacterium, assembly GCA_963804825.1. Taxonomy (GTDB): domain Bacteria; phylum Planctomycetota; class Planctomycetia; order Pirellulales; family Thermoguttaceae; genus JBKQVT01. Next base: position 73,708 of record CAWDRV010000003.1, read on the forward strand.
AACTCCCCGGGACTCAGGTTCTGCTTGGACAACTGCCCAATCTCTTGGACCAGCGACTGGATCTGCCGCTTGGTCTGTTCGACGAGCTGCTGGTCGAGCGGTTGTTCCATGCTCATGGTCAAGTCCTGCGGGGTCCTATCTCGGCGGACGCGGACACGATCTGTGCTGCTTAGTTTCTGTTGCGGGAAACCACGGTAGGGTGGGTCGAGCCGAGCCGAGACCCACCAGTTATGATTCGGCCGTTTCCTGGTGGGTCTCGCTGCGGCTCGACCCACCCTACAGGCGCACTCCGCAACAAAAAAAACCTGTCCCATCCACTCCACCTTATACCAATCCCCAGCGTTTCCGCAAATACCACTCCACCGTCAACAGGCCGACAAGGGCCAAGAAAAACGACCACTTGTCCCAAAAGGTCGTCGCCGTCTTCTGGGGGACTTCCAGGTTCTGCGTTTGCCGGGCGAGCCGCTGGATCAAGTCGGGAAGCTGCTCGGACGCCACCGCCCGGCCGTCGGTCATCGCCGCCAGACTCTCCATCACCGTGGCGTCGGCCGAGGCATTGTCCAACTCCAGGTCCTGGGCGAAGACGGTGAATCGGGCCCGGGCGGTCCCCAACAATTGGTCCTTCTCCGTGGCCGTCACCTCGATCGCATAATCGCCGGCTGCCTGCGTCTGCCGGAACGAGCCGACCATCTGGTCTCCTTGGTGGACCAGCGCCAGGTCGTGGGGCGTGCGGTCGGGAGAGACGACCTTGGCCTTGTAGTCGGCGTCCTTGATCCATTCGCCGTTGGGCGACTGGGCGCCGGCGGTGAACTCCACGTGCTCGGTCGGGGCGAAGCGGCGCTTCTCCATCTTCACCCACACGTTGCCCTCCATGGCCTGGTCCTTGCGGGCCAGCCAGAGGACGATCTGCCGCCAGAATCGCTTATGGGCGGCCTCGAAGCCGCGCATCCACCAGCGCCACGTGGAATCGCCGGCCAGCGCCAGCACGCGGCCCGCGCCGAAATTGTGCGCCACCAGGAGCGGCTTGTCCGGGCCGGCGTCGGCCAGCACGACCGCCCCGTGGGCCAACTGCAAGAACTTGTTGGCCCCTTCCAGCGGCGGCAGTTTCGACCACAACGCCGCGTTCTCCTGCGGGCTGCCGGAAAGCATCAGGACGAAATGCCGCAATCCCAAGTCGGTCGGCCTCATGTGCAGCGGGCCGGGCCAGTGCAGGTCGCTGCGGATCGGCTCGTCGAAGTTCTGCCGGTCCAAACGATCCATCGCCACCGGCAGCACGTCGGCCAGCGGCGTCTCCGAATAGCGCCCCGGACCGAAACTGTGAAAGCCGCCCAACATGATCAGCCCCGCCCCGGCATTGACCGCCTCCGCCAGGTCGCGCAGCTCCGATTCGTGGAAGGCGGTCGAATCGACGTCGCCGAGCATATAGACCTCGTACTTGCCCGGCTGGAAATACGTGGCCAGCTCTCCGGGGCGCGTCTCGGGCCGCCGCGCGTCCAGCCGCAGGTAATCGACGTGGATGTCGTGCGAAGCATCGAGCGCGCGGCGGATAAACTTCTGCTCCACCCGAAACGTCCCCTCGATGTACAACACGTTCAGGCCGCCCTTGAGCACGCGGACGAACGTGCTGAGCTGGTTGTTGGCCGTCACCAGTTCGTCGGGTTGGGAGAGGGCCGGCGTGCCGGGTTCGAGCGTCGCCTCCAGCGTCAGTTTATATTCGCCCGGCGTCTGGGGGTGAACTTGAGTTTGACCGGGATGACCTGCCCGTCGGCGACCGCCTTGACGCTCTGTTGGGCCACGACCTCCATCCTGTCCGGCGACGTCTCGAAGAGCGCCCGAACGGCGATGTCGCGGTTGACGTAGCCGTTGACGCGGACCTTCCCGCCGACCTGCAATTCGTTCTTCACGAACACCGTGGGATTGACCAGCAGTTCCGTGACGGCGATGTTCTTGGCCGTGCCCAGTCCCTGCGATTTGCCGAAGACGACGGTGAACAATGGATCGCCCTGGTGTTTCAGGTAGGCGGCGGCGGTCTGGGGCGGCAGATCGCGCGGCGCCAACGCCCGCTGGGCGCCGTCGCTGAGCAGAATGACGCCCAGGAGCCGTTTGCCCTGCTCCTCGCGCAACACGTCGTTGAGGGCGGCGCCGATGGCCGTCGCCTGGCCCTGGGGTTTTTCCGGCAAGGCGATCGTACCGTCGCCGGCGATTTCGACCGTGTGGATGTTCTCGTCGAAGGCGTACACCTTCACGTCGAAGTCGCGTTTCAGTTCCCGCAGGGCGGGCGCGGCGTCGGCCAGACAGCCCCGCAACGCCTCCCAACGCGACTTGTCGGCCACCGCGTCGGGAATCGTCATGCTCCGCGACTGGTCGAGCAGGAGGACCAGCGTGGCCTTCTCCTTCTTGATCTCCGTATAGACCAGGGTAGGGCGGAGCATGGCCAGAATGACCAGCACGATGACGGCCGCGCGCATCGCCACCAGCGCCAAACGCCGCCGCAACGTCGCCTCTCCGCGGGCCGGCCGGACCAGCAACAGGCCCACCAGCACCAGCCCCACCGCGACGACCAGCGTGAAACTGCCGCCGATCGGGTCATAGCAGAGTTCAAAGGCGAAGAACGGGGAAAACATGGCGACGGGCGCTCATTCCTTGTAAAAGCGGTTGGCCACGACGTACTCGGCGGCCAACGCCAGGGCGACCAGAAAGATCAACGGCGCATACAATTCGAGGCCGACCCGCGCCATGCTGACGCTGCGGTCGATCTGGTCGCGGCTGTGGGCCAGGTGGGGCTTGAAGGGGCCGAACAATTCGATCAGTTGCTTTTCGTCGATGCGGTCGAGTTGGGTTTGGGCGGGGGTCAGGTTGGCGCTGAAGCCGCAGTCCACGCCCGCGGCAAGCCCGCCCGCCTGCACCCGATAGTTCCCCGGCTGCTCCGTGGTCGTGACGATCAGCGCGTGTTGCTTCAGGTCGGCCGAGAGGGGCGACTTCTGGCCGCCCGGCCCGCTGAGCACGTAGGTGCGTTGACGGCTTTGCTCCTCGACGGGCAAGGTGACGGTTTGGCCGGCGAGGTAGTTGAGCTGCTCCTGGCCGCCGCCGACCAGGTACGACATCATCCCGTTGACCAGGACCACGAACGGCCAGTCGGCGACGGCGACCGGCAACAAGTTCCACGCGGTGTTGCGGTCCAGCGCGGGCGAATCGGAGATGGGCGTGGTCATGGTCAGCACGCGGCCGTTGCCCACCGGACGTTCCAACAGGGCGGGCCGGCCGTCCAGGTACGGCAGCACCACGTCCACGCCGGCCGCGGGCGGCTCCAGTTCCCAATAGCAAAAGACGGGAGCGTCGTCCCAGGGGGTCTCGGTCGCGCGGCGGCGGAACGCCGGGTCGGCCAGGATGGGATGTTCCAGCGCCTTGGGGGCGAGGTAGTTGTCGCCGTCGGGCCGCAGGGCCTGCCGCAACAGTTTGGCCGGCAACAGGCGTTGCGCGGCGGAGACGTTGAAGGAATCGACGGGCCGGGCGTTGCGGCCCAGAAAGATCGCCACGCCGTGGCCCTCGGCGGCGTAATCGGCCAATTTCTGCCATAGGGCCGGTTCCAGCGGCGCCGGGTCCAACAGGCAGACGGCCGCATAGCCGTCCAGCGACTGGCGCGGCAGTTGGTCCGATCCGATCACCCGGCAATCGAAGCGGGCCCGCCCGCGCTTCACCCAAATCGTCGGCGCCAGCGCCTGGGAGAGAAACAACGCCCGGTCGTGGGCGGGCCTCGGCGCCGCGATCAGCACCTGCCAGGGAGGCTTGACTTCGACGGTGAAGTATCGGGCATCGTCGGCGGCCAGGCCGTCCTGACCCACGATCCCCACCAATCCCTGGTGCGTGCCGGGGCCGAGCCCCTCGACGTGAAACCCCAGTTGCCGCGACTGGCCCGCCGGCAGCGAGACCGTCTTCTGCTCCCGCTTGACGCCGTCCAGTTGCAGTTCGACGGGGCGATCGCCTCCCGGGCCGATGCAGGAGACTTCCGTGTCGATGTCGAGCGAACCGAGGTTGGGAAGCACCTGGCGGGAGAGCCGCAATTCGCCCAGGGAGAAATCCCGCGGGTCCTTCACGCCCACGTCGATCAGGCACACGGTCACGCCGGGCGCCTTGACCAGGCTGTCCTGGAGGGCGGCGGCCGCGTCGCTGGGCCAGGCGGCGCGGGAAAGATCGGTGAAGACGTAGACTTCCTTGCCGCCCGGCAGCGTGGCCTTGCCCACCAGATCGACGGCGTCCTTGACCGCCTCGATCAGCGGCTGGGAATTGGTCACCGGCTCGAGCAGTTCGATGCGTCGTTTGGCCATGCCGCGCGCGGCTGCGAACCCGCCGCCGCTCGCATGGGTATCGAGGACGGCGATCTGGCTTTCCGGGGGGAACTCGGCCAGCAGCGACAGGCCCCATTGCCGCGCGACCTCCAGCCGCGTCTTGTTCTCGTGCCGGTATTCCATGTGCGGGGCGGCGTCGAAGACCAAGACCGCGGTCACCGGCGATTCCTGGCTCCCCAAGAGGCTGCTGCCGAATTTCATGCTCGGCCGGGCCAGGGCGAAGGCCAGCAGGGCGATGGCCGCCACGCGAAGCAGCAGCAACAGCAGGTGCCGCAGCCGCAATCGCCGCTGGTTCGTGTCGTGCCGCTTCTGGATGAACCGCAGCGCCGGAAACTCCAGCATCGTCGGCTTGCGGCGCATGATCAGGTGCAGGATGATCGGCACGGCGATCAGCGCGGAACCGAAGAGGAGGTAAGGGTTCGCGAACATGGTTTGCTTGGCGTGTTTGCCCGTCGCCGGGCGATCATCCCCGTTGGGACCGATTGATCAAATACTCCGTCAGTGCCCGGTCGAACTGCATGCTCGTGTCCAGGGGGACGTAGTCGATGCGGGCTTGCGAACACTCGCGGCGATAGGTGTCGCGGAAGGCGTCCAGTTCGGCCAGGTAGTCGCCGCGGAAGGCGTTGGCGTCAACGGCCAGCCGGCGGTGGTCCTCGGGGTCCTCCAGTTCGACCATGCCGTGGAAGGGGAAATGGACCTCGGCCTCGTCGAGAATGTGGAACAAGATGACGTCGTGCCCGCCGTGCCGCAGCCGGTAAAGCGATTCGAGGATCGGTCCCGGCTCGCCCAACAGGTCGGAAAAGACCATGACCAGGCTGGCGTGGCGGAGCATGGCCGCCACCTGGACCAGGCTATGGGCGATGTCGGTGAGCCCGCCAGGCTGCAAGTTGGCCAACAGCGACAGCACGTCGGCCAGGTGGCCGCGCCGCGTCCGCGGCCGCAGACTGCTCCGGATCCGCTCGTCGAAGGTAATCAGCCCCACCGGGTCTTGCTGGTGAATCATCAGGTAGCACAGCGCGGCCGCCAGGCAGATGCCGTACTCGAACTTCGTCAGCTCCTGCCGATACGTGTAGCCCATCGAACGGCTCAAATCCATCACCAGGTAGCCGGTGATGTTGGTCTCGGCCTCGAACTTCTTGATGTAATACTTGTCGGTCTTGGCGTAGATCAACCAGTCGATGTCCTTGGGATCGTCGCCGGGCGTGTACTTGCGGTGTTCGCTGAACTCGACGGAAAAACCGTGGAAGGGGCTGGCGTGCAGCCCGTGCAGAAAACCCCGGACGATGAACTGCGCACGGAGGTCCAGCCGCTTGATCTGGCGGATCACTTCGGGCTTCAGGTATCGTTCGGCGGTGAGCATGGGAAGGGGATTTAGGGATTTGGGGATTTAGGGATTTAGGGATTTCGGGGGGCGTTCTTGTGGGATTTTTGGGAGTGGAGTTTCTTTGCCAGGGCGCGTCGCAATGCGCCGAGCATCCGCCCCGTGGCATCGCAGAGGTCTGCGAGTTGGTTGAAGTCATCGGCCTCGATGTATTGGAGATCGCGGGCCGCTAGAAACATGGTTTCCAGTTCTGCCAACGAGCCGTGCGCCATCGTGACGTAGCGAAAGAACTCCTTGGTTGTCCCGCGCGTGTGACCTTCCGCAATGTTGGCGGGGACGGAAACTGCGGCGCGTTGCAGTTGAGATGACAGGCCGAATACTTCGTGTCTGGGAAAGCTGCGAGTCAGACGATAAACCCGGCTCACCAGTTCCATCCCGTTCTGCCACACGCGAAGTTGCTTGTAGCTGCTCGTTGCCATTGGCTACGCTCGATGCGAGGGGCTGTGGGGGGATTTAGGGATTTAGGGATTTGGGGATTTAGGGGAGGGGGATGACCAGCAGCGTTGGAGTTCCGCACCGTTCTTCTCCCTCCTAATTGGCTTCTGTTCCGGCGTGTCGAACCCTAAATCCCTAAATCCCTACTTCTCATACTTCGGGATCACCGGCGGCGGCGTCTCGCGCACGAGCCGCTCGATGATGTCTTCATTGCTCATGCCCTCGGCTTGGGCCTGGAAGTTGGTGCTGATGCGGTGCCGCAGCACGGGGATGGAGATCTTCTGCACGTCTTCGATGGCCACGGAGAAACGCCCGTCCATGGCCGCCAACGCCTTGCCGCCCTGGATGAGGAACTGCCCGGCCCGCGGGCCGGCGCCCCAATCGACCAGCTCCTGCACGAACTGCGGCGCCGAGGAGTCTTTCGGCCGGGTGGCGCGGACCAGCCGGGCCACGTACTGGATGATGTACTCGCTCACCGCCACCTTGGACACCAACCCCTGGAGATTCAGGATCGCCTTGCCGGAGAGGACCTTGCGGACCTCGACCTTCTCGCCCCGCGTCGTGCTCGCCAGGATCCGCTGCTCCTCCTCGGCCGAAGGGTAATCCACCTTGATGTTGAACATGAAACGGTCCAACTGCGCTTCCGGTAGCGGATAGGTCCCTTCCTGCTCGATGGGGTTCTGCGTGGCGATGGTGAAGAACGGCTCCGGCAGCGGATAGGTCTTCTGGCCGACGGTCACTTCGCGCTCCTGCATGGCCTGCAACAGCGCGGCCTGGGTCTTGGGCGGGGTGCGGTTGATCTCGTCCGCCAGCAGGATGCTGGTGAAAATCGGCCCCTCGACGAAGCGGAAGTCCCGGCGTCCCTTCTCGCCTTCTTCCAGCACGTTGGTCCCGGTGATGTCCGACGGCATCAGGTCGGGGGTGAACTGAATCCGCTTGAACTGAATGTCCAGGATCCTCGCCAAGGTGCTGACCATCAGGGTCTTGGCCAACCCCGGCACGCCGACCAGCAGGCAATGTCCGCGGGTGAAAATGGCGGCGAAGATCTGTTCGATCACGTCGGCCTGCCCGACAATGACCTTCTGCAATTCCTCTTGCATCAGCCGGCGATGTTGGCTGAACTCTTGCAGCACGTCGCCCAAACTACGCGGCTTGACGGTGGACAAGGAAACACCCCTATGGAAAAAGGCGGAAGGCGGAAGGCGGAAGGCGGAAGGGAGCCGGAGGCGTTAGCCTCCGGATGGGATGGATGATGTGAGCCGGAGGCATTAGCCCCCGGATCGGAAGGATAAAGGATGAAACCATAACTGCGGTTCCCTGTTCCCTGGCGACACTATCCCCGGGCTTACGCCCGGGGCTCTTACGTCGCGAGGCTCGCCCCTACTCCCCGATCCCTATTGTAACGCATGGCGGCGGAAATACCCAGCGTGACCGGCGCAGGCTTGCTTACTTAACTTCTGAAATCTATGATACTTATGGTAGCTTTGCCGACGGCAAAGCCAAGGAACGACGCCGATGAAATATCTCCTGGCCATGCTCGCGCCCGCCGCCGTGCTGGTTGGACCGTTGGTAACGATGGTGCGGGCCGATCTTTCCGCCGAAGAGGTCCGCAGGGCCATCCAGGACGGCGTCAAATTCCTGGAACGGCAGCAGCAGCCGGACGGCCATTGGGAAGACTTCACGGGACAGCCGGGGGGGGTGACCGCCCTGTGTACGCTCGCCCTGCTCAATGCGGGCGTCGAGGCGGACGATCCCAACGACGACCACGTGCGGCGGGCCGTGCACAAGCTCGAGTTGATGCCGGAGCTGGCGAAAACCTACACCCGGTCGCTGCAAACCATGGTCTTTTGCCGCGCCAATCCCCAGAAGTACCTGGTCAAGATCAAGATCAACGCCGACTGGCTGCAAAAGGCCCAGCTTCTCGAAGGACCGAACCGAGGGGCCTGGGCTTATCCCGTGGGCAGCGGCGACAACTCGAACAGCCAGTTCGCCCTGCTGGCGCTTTACGAGGCCCAGCGGGCCGCCGAGACCGCCGGCGCCAACATCCACATCGAGGACCGCACCTGGCGACTGGCCAAGGCCTATTGGGAAGGCTGCCAAAACCTCGACGGCTCCTGGGGCTACCAAAAGAACGATCCGGGCACCGGCAGCATGACCTGCGCGGGAATCACCTCGTTGATCATCGCCGGCGACATGGTCCACCAGGCCGACGCCAAGGTCGACGGCGATCATATCCAATGCTGCAGCCAGGGCGACGTGGAAAACGACCGCATCGAGCGGGCGATGAGCTGGCTCGGAAGAAACTTCACCGTGGTCAGAAATCCCGACGCGCCGCAAGAAGGGAATCTGTGGCGGCTCTACTACCTCTACGGCGTCGAACGCGTCGGTCGGCTCACCGCCCGACGCTTCATCGGCGAGCATGACTGGTACCGCGAGGGCGCCGACGAGTTGATCCGTGAGCAGGGCCACATGGCCGAGGGCTGGCAAGGGCCCGGCTATGCCGAGGAACACGCCTCGATCGGCACGAGCTTTGCGCTGCTGTTCCTGTCGAAGGGCCGCCGGCCCGTGCTGCTGGCCAAGCTCCGCCACGGCGCCGGCCTGGACTGGAACCAGCACCGCGGCGACGTGGCCAACCTGACCGCCTACGTCGAAACCAAATGGCGTCGCGACTTGACCTGGCAAGTGATCGACCTGGCCCATGCCTCGGTCAACGACTTGATGCAGGTCCCGGTGCTCTATCTTTGCGGCAGTCAAAGCCCGATGCCGAAAGACCCGGACCAGCAGCGACAGCTTGCGCAGAAGTTCCGCGATTACCTCGACCGGGGCGGGTTCCTCTTCGCCGAAGCCTACTGCGGCGGCGACGGTTTCGACCGCGGGTTCCGCGAGCTGATGGCGATGACGTTCGCCCACGAGCCGGAATACCGGCTGAAGCTGCTCGACTCGGCCCACCCGATCTGGCACGCCGAGGAGAAGGTGCCCACCGAGCAACTCCGCCCGCTCTTGGGGATCGAGTTCGGCTGCCGCACCAGCGTGGTCTATGCCCCGCCCGACCCGCCCCACGATCCGCGGCCGTCGTTGTCCTGCCTTTGGGAACTGTCGCGGAGCGGCCGGCAGCAAACCTTCAGCAAGAAAGTCCAGGACCAGATCGACGCCGCCCGCGCCGTCGGCATCAATATCCTCCTCTATGCCACCAACGGGGAAGTGAACCGGAAGGACGAGATCCCCGCCAACTTGAGCGACCGGCAGCCCCGCGACCGCGTCGATCGGGGGAAAATCTCCGTCGCCAAGCTCCGCCACCCCGGCGGTTGCGACGCGGCGCCGCGGGCGCTGGTGAACCTGATGGAATCCGCCTCTCGGGAACTGAAAATCCGCGTCGATCTCCATCCCACCCTGTTGGACATCACCGACCAGGCGCTCTTCGACTATCATCTGGTCTTCATGCACGGACGCAACGCCTTCCACCTGACGGACCGGGAGCGGCGCAACTGAAAACCTACGTCGAGCGCGGCGGAATGATCCTGGCCGATTCGATCTGCGCCAACAAGGCGTTTACCGACTCGTTCCGCCGCGAGATGGCCGTCATCTTTCCCAACCATCCCTTGGAACGAATCCCCGCCGGCGACTCCCTGCTGACCACGGCGTACGGTGGTTTCGACCTGGCCGCGGTCACGCGCCGCGACCCTCAGCCGGGCGGGGCCAACGGCCCGCTGAACGTCGTCCAACGCCGCGTGCCCCCGGAGTTGGAGGGCGTCAAGTTCGACGATCGCTACGGGGTGATCTTTTCGCCGTTCGATCTGAGTTGCGCGTTGGAGAAGCGCGACTCGCTGGAGTGCCGCGGCTACAAGCGCGAGGACGCCGCGCGGATCGGCCTGAACGTGCTCCTCTACTCCTTGCAGGAGTAAGACCTTAGTGCTTAGTTCTTAGAGGCTATCCGCAAAGTGATATTGCTGTAAAGCGTTGTCGGGAGTAAAGATGCGCACTTTCCCCTTGCAAAGGAGTGCGCACATGACCACGACGACGCGGAAACCGTATTCGACCGATCTTACCGATCAACAATGGGCCATCCTCCAACCGCTGATTCCCCTTGCCAAGCACGGCGGCCGTCCGCGCAAGGTGGAGATGCGCGAGGTGCTCAACACCTTGTTCTATCTCAACCGCACGGGATGCCAGTGGGACCTGCTGCCCCACGATCTGCTGCCGAAGAGTACGGTCTACCAGTATTTCCGGCAGTGGCGCGACGATGGCACGTGGCAACGAATGATGGATGCGCTGCGGCGCAGGTCCGCGTGGCGGACCAGCGGGAACCGACGCCCAGTGCCGGTGCGATCGACAGCCAAACCGTAAAAACGACGGAGCGGGGTGGCGAGCACGGATACGATGGCGGGAAGAAGATCAACGGGCGAAAACGCCATGTTTTCGTGGATACTTTGGGGCTCTTGCTGGCGGTGGTCGTGACCAGTGCAGCATGGGACGATGGGGCCGCTGCACCCCAAGTGTTCAGCCAACTCGACAACGCCAGATGTCCCAGACTGACCAAAATCTGGGCGGACAACAAGTATCGCAATCACGAACTGGATCGGTGGCTGGAGAAGCACCGCGACCACTGGGACCTGGAGATCAAGTCTCGGCCGGAAGGAGCAGTCGGTTTCGCGCCTGTGCCCAAACGATGGGTCGTCGAGCGCACCTTCGCCTGGTTGGGAAGGTACCGCCGCCAGAGTCGGGACTACGAACGTCTGACCGAGTCCAGCGCCTCGATGTTGCGAATCAGTTCGATTCACCTGATGCTCCGACGGCTTGCGCCGCCCGCACGGGTCGTGTCATTCCGGTACCGCCAGGCCGCGTGAGCCAAACCGTGTATTTCCCGAGAAATCTTTACGGATAGCCTCTTAGACCTTAGTGCTTAGACCTTAGCACTAAGAACTAAGCACTAAGCACTAAGCACTAAGCTCTAAGAACCAAGTTCTCTCAGTCTTCCTTAAGCAGTTCCTTGCTTTTATATTCCTCGGGCTTCTCGCGTTCGCGGCGACTGCTGCCGTGCAAGACCACCAACAAGCCCAGGAAGATAGTCATAACGATCAGGGCATAGGGCAGCGTGTAGTTGCTGGCGGTGTCGAGGGGTTCGTTGGCGCCGCCGGGAACGGGGGGAACCGCCAGCGCCGTGCCATAACAGACCGTCCAACTCCAGGCCGCCAGGGCCGTCCACTTCATCGCGCCGCCCATCACCCGCAAGTATTTCATCTGCCGACTCCTTGTTGCGTGAACTCTCATTATACCCGCCCGCCGGGAACCTGGGAATGCGGGGGAAAGAAAGACGGGGTGCCGCAGGCACAAGAGGCTTTCGTGGCGTAGGGAAGATTCTCTTGCGGCTCCGCCGCACGCGATTGGCGAGAATTTGGTGCCACTGCTGGCTTGTCCAGCAGTGCCCTCTCAGAGATATAACACTGCTGGACAAGCCAGCAGTGGCACCCGCCATGACCGGCGCCGCTTATTGGGCCGCGGCGGCGACCGCCTCTTCCAAGCGACGCTCCGCACGACTGGTGTCCATCGCCAGTTGCATCGTCACCCCCCAACGGCCCTCGCGCTCGGGCACGACCAGCCAGTGCGGCTGCACCACCGTCGATTGATGCACCAACTCGAACCCGCCCTCCGACTGGCTGACCGTCTCGATCGGATACGTCCAGAATCCCGTCGGCCGCGAGGTCCGCAACGACACGTCGATCCCCAGCCACTCGTCGCACAGCGCCAGTCCCAAGGCGTCGCAGAGGTCCAATCGCTCCCCAAGCTGGCCCAGCCGGTTGCCCTCGAGGTCGTGGAAGTAGCGGTCGTCGGCCCCGGCGGGCAGACCGGCGAAATTCATCTCCACGGCGAAGTGCAGCGGCCGGTCCGCCGGCAGGTTCTCCAGCAGATAGGCGACCTCCAGCGACGAGCGGCCGGCGTCCAGCGTCAGGCCCTTCGTGATCCGCACCGGCGCGCCGCAGACGTCGCCCTCGCGGACCAGTTGCACCTGGATGCGGTTCGGGTTCCGTCGGATGCGGGCTTCATACGGGGCCTCGAGGAAGTCGCCGTGCATGGCCGCCGTGCCCGAGGCCACCGCGGCCAGCGTCGCGTCGTTGTCGAAAAACATGTCCAGCAGGCTTTTGCGCGCGTGGCTGTCGTACTGGATGCGCTGGTCCAGCCCGGCCTGCTTGAACACCACGCGGTCGTGAATGCTGGCGACCTGGCCGCCTTCGTGATTGACGCCGGCGAGGACCTTGCGATGATAGGCTTCGGGCTGGCGGGTGAGCGTGGCCAGCAGGTTGAGTTGGATTTTGCGGACATCGAGTTCGAGCAGCCGGCCGCCGCGGCCGGGCGCCACGAGGCACACGAGCTTGTCGTTGGCCAGGCAGACTTCCTGCCGGGCGTCGAAGTTGAAGTCGTCGGCCGTGGCATCGACCCAGGTTTCCGGCCGGCCGGCGGCCTGGTCCAGCAGGTTGTCGGCCGCGATCAGCGATTGGTAGACGGCATTGCGCAGGTGCGGCAGGTAAATGCCCCCGAAGGCCCCGTGCCAATAGCCGCAGTTGCACTGCCCGCGATAGAGCTGGGTGCGGGCTTGCTCGACGACCGGTCCGGCCGCGCCTTCGTCGACGGCCTCTTGCAGCCGTCGGCTGACCATCATCATGCGGGAATACATTTCGTCGGCTTCCGGATACTTCGTCTTGAAGTTTCGCCAGAAACCGCCTCGCATGAACTGCCGCAACAGGGCCAAGCGCGGCTCGTCCTTCAACGCGTCCGCCACCCGCTCGTACTCGACCAATTGCTCGGTGGGCAGCGACCATTCGGTCATTTCGCGATAGCTGCAATCGGGCAGATAGACTTTGCCCAGCGGCGGCACGTTGTCGATCGCCTCGCTCGGCGTAGTCACCTGGATCCAGTCCTGGTTGGCCACTAAGGCGTCGAAGAACCGCACCAGCCAGCCGTCGTCGTAGACGTGTTTTTTCGTCTGCGGCCAGGCGCCGAACTTCTCGCCGTCGTCGCCCAGGACCATGACCGCGTTGGGACTCGCTTCCGACACCTTCGCCAGGTACTCGATCGTCTGCTCCGGCAGGCCGAACGGGATCAGGTAGCGCAATTTTTCGCTGCCGGGAAACACCGACAGCAGCCGGCCCTCGTCCTCGGTGAGCAAGTGGCCGGTCAACTCCGCGTCGGTCAGGCCGGCCATCTTGAAGTGAAAATCGTCAAGAATGGTGTATTCGATACCGGCGTCGGCCAGGTCCCGGGCGAGGGCCTGTTCCCAGACCCGTTCGGGAATCCACATGCCGCGGACGGCCGTGCCCAGGCGGTTTTGCAGCCAGCGGCTGTAGGAGCGGATTTGCCCGATGCGGTCGCGGGACGGAATCATCGCCAAAATCGGCTCGTAATACGCCCCGCCCAGGACCTCGATCCGGCCTTCGCCGGCCAACTGGGCCAGCCGGTCCACGTAGTCGCCGTGCCGGGCGACCAGCCATTCCATCAGCGAACCGCTGACGTGCAACGCAATCCGCAACGACGGATAACGGCTGAAAACCTCCAAAAACGGCAGATAACTGTCGTCGTAGGCCTGCTGGAAGACGTGCTCGAAATTGCCGATCGGCTGGTGGTTGTGGAGGGCTAGAATCAGTCGGATGGGGTTAGGCATGATCCGCCGTGGAGTGCTGTTGGAGGGATTCGATGGCTCCCACCCCCTAATCCTAGGCGCGGGAGTGGCGGCAAGTAGGCTGCGAACAGATTACTTCATCGTCAACAACACCCCAGGTTATCCAGTTTACCTGTTTGAAAAAGTCTGCGAGGGGAAAAAGGGGAAGGCGGCAGGGGGGTCATGCGAAACCGCAAGCGGACCGTTGCCTGTGTTGGAACCGCACCGCGTTGTCGGTCCTCCCTTGCTCCAACCCCCCAATCCCTTGCCATTTTCGTCAAAACCGGAACAAGCGGCCCCTTCATGCAGTGATAATGCCCCTGCTCCGGCGTGTCAAAGGGGGAGCGGAGGAATAAGGCGGAAGGCGGAAGGCGGAAGGGGGAAGGCGGAAGGCGGAAAAAACCGCAAGCGTGCGGCCACCCGATTTCATCTTTCATCTCTAATCCCTAATCCCCAATCCCTAATCCCTGCTCGACCCGCCGCCGAACTCGCCGCGCAGGAACTGGATCGCGTCGTCCCACTGGGCGGCTGCCTGCTGGAAATCGACCTTCATCGGGCGGACCGTCTTCGGGGTCTGGACGCGAGGTTTCACGGTGACCGCGGAGTTCAGCGGGATCTGCCCGCCTTCCCCCTTGGCCAATTGCTCTTCCACGGTCGGCGAGAGCAGGAAATCGACCAACCGCCGGGCGGCGGCGGGGTGCGGACCGCCCTTGATGATCGCCACCGTGTTGGGAATGAACAGCGTGCCGAGTTCGCCGGGGGCCTGGTCGGGATAAACGATTTCGACCGGCGTCGCCCTTTCAAACTCGATCAAGGCGTCGTCGCTATTGGTCCAGCCGAAGTCCAGCCGCCCGTTCGCCACATCCACCGCCACCTGCTTATCATCCGAGAGAATCTTCACCTGGTTCTCGCGGAGGTCCCGGAAGAACTTCTTGGCACCGTCGGGCCCCAGGCGGCAAACAGACACGCGGCGTGGGTCGCGGCGGCGCCGAACCTCGGATCGGCCATGCCGCAGCAGCCGCGCCACGTCGGACGGGCCAGGTCGAGGATCGAACGGGGCCGCCGCTCCGCGCCGATCCGGCTGGTGTTCACGATCAGGACGCGGGCCCGCGCGGCAAAGCCGTACCACAACCCCGCGGGCGAGCGATACGCGGCCGGATATTTGTCGGCCACCGCCGTGTGGTAGGCTTCCAGCAGCCCTTGTTTCTCCAGCCGCAGCGTGTTCAGAATCTCATGGTTCCAAAAGACATCGCAGCAGGGCCGTTGCTGCTCGGCGAGAATGGCCTCGGCCAGGCCGCCGCTCTTGGCCGGTCCCACGTCGAACTCCGGCTGCACCGTGATCTCGGTCTCTTGCCAAAACTGGGAGAAGATCGGATTGGCCAAACCCGGGTCCACTTCCGAATACACCACGACCTCGGACACGGACCGGGACCAGCAACCACCCGAAAGCAGGCAGCCGATGAGCGCGAACAGGCCGAGGCCCAGCGTGGCGTGGCGAAAGACGCAACGAGCGGAACGGTTCATCGCTGTCTCCTCGGCCGCGTGTGAACCGGGTCCCCCGCCGGCCGGAAATCGGGTACAATAAAGTAAGTTTGCGGCAGAGGCTTTCCAACGCTCCTGCCGCCTTGAATCTATAATCCGCGGGGGAAATGTGCAATGCTTCGGCCGCTGGCCCGCCCACCGGCATCGCCCGGGCCCATGATCTTCGTGGCGGCGTCGCTTGTGGTCTTGCTGTTGGGGTCCCGGCCGGTCGCGTCGGCCGACCCGGACAGGCCGGACAGGCCGCAAAAGCCGGCCGACGGCAACGGCCAGACCGCCGATGCGGCGTCGCGGCCGATGCCCAACCTGCCGCAGTCCCGCATCGGCGAGGCCAAGGCCGCCGCGGCGGGCATCCATAAACTGTCGTCGCGGCGGCTGGTGCTCTATACCGATCTGCCGCTGGACGACGAGCTTCGCCGCCTGCCGAAGGTCTTCGACCAGGCCTTTCCCCAGTGGTGCGACTATTTCGGCGTTCGCCCCGAGGACCATGCCGACTGGCGAATGACCGGCGTGATTGTCAAGGACAAGGCCCGGTTTGAATCGACGGGCCTGCTGCCGGCCGACCTGCCGCATTTTCTGCACGGCTATTCGCGGAATTCCATGCTGTGGCTTTACGAGCAGCCCAGCGATTATTATCGCCGCCACCTGTTGCTGCATGAAGGGACGCACGGGTTCATGAACACGGTCCTGGGCGGTTGCGGCCCGCCGTGGTACATGGAAGGCATGGCCGAACTGATGGCGACCCATCGCCTGAAAGACGGCCGGCTGACGCTCAACTGGATGCCCGCCAGCCGCGACGACGTGCCCGAGTTGGGACGCATCCGCATCATCAAGGAGGCGGTGGCGGCGCATCGGGGGATGGGGGTGAGCGGCATCGTCGGCTACTCGGCCACCGCCCATCTGAAGACCGAGCCGTACGCCTGGTGCTGGGCGTTGACCGCGCTTTTGGACGGCGATCCGCGCTACCGCGACCGCTTCCGCCGGCTCTATAAGGCGATTCCGGACCGCGCGGTCACGCAGCGGTTCTACGAGCTTTTCCAGCCTGATTGGCGGGATCTGGACGACCAATGGCAGGTGTTCATCGCCGGCATCGAATACGGCGACGACATTCCGCGGACGGCGATCGACTTCCGCCCCGGCAAACCGCTGCCGGCCGCCGGCGCCGCGGTCACGCTGTCCGCCGGCCGCGGATGGCAGAGCAGCGGCCTGCAATTGGAGTCGGGCGCTCGCTATCGGCTGACGGCCACGGGCCGCTACCAGGTCGCCAAGACCACGCGGATTTGGTGGTCCGAGCCCGGCGGCGTCTCGATCCGCTACTATCAGGGCCGGCCGCTGGGCATCCTGTTGGCGGCCGTCCGGCCCGACAAGCCCGTCGAGAAGGCCCCGTCGGCCTTCCTCGATCCGATCGTCGTCGGCCTGGGCACGACGATTTCACCGCCGCGGACCGGCACGTTGTACCTGAAGACCAACCTCTCGGCCGCCGAGTTGGACGCCGCCGCCGGCCAGTTGAAGGTCGAGGTGAGGAAGAAGGATGAAGGATAAAGTGAGCCGGAGGCGTTAGCCTCCGGATCGGAAGGATCAAAGAGGAAAGCGACGCCATCCCCGGGCTCACGCCCGGGGCTCACGTTCCCCCTTCACACGCTGAACCGGATCAGCAAGATGTCGTCGTCCTGGACGACGTAATCCTTGGGCTCCTGGCGCATCAGGTGCTGGGCCTTCACGTCGCGCTCGCTCCCCAGCCGCACCAGGTCGCTGCACGTCATCACTTCGGCGCGGATGAAGCCGCGGGCCAGGTCGGTGTGGATCGAGGCCGCGGCCTCCAGGGCCGTCCCGCCCTGGGGCAACAGCCAACTGCGGACCTCCTTCTCGCCGGCGGTGAGGAAGAGCCGCTGGCCGGAAGCCTGCAAGAGCGTGCGCACCAGGCCGTCGCGGTCGGCGCCGCCCACGCCCAACTCCCGCTGAAACTCGGCCCGATCCGCCGGACTCATCTTCGACAGTTCCAATTCCAGGCCGGCGGGCACGGCCAACACGGCGGCGCCGGCCGCGTCCATCGCGGTGAACCGCTCCGGGTGCTGCTCGTCGTCGGCCGTGTTGAAGACCACCACCCGCGGCTTCTCGCTCAACAAGCGGAAGGAACTGGTCACCTTGAGCTGTTCGTCGGTCATGTCGGACTCGCGGAGCGGCCGGCCCGATTCCATGGCGGCCAGCACCGTCTTCAAGGTCGCCTGCTCGTGCAGCAGTTGTTCGTGTTCCTGTTTGGGCAACGGCTTGCGGAGCGAGTCCTCGACGCGCTTCATCCGTCCGCTGACGATCTCCATGTCGGCCAGCACGAGGTCTTCGTCGAACGAGCGGAGATCGGCCATCGGATCGGATCGGCCGTAGGCGGCCACGACCAGCACCAGGCAGCCGCTTTCGCGGATCAGCGCCAGCCGGGCGGCATTGCCCTCGTGACTGCGGCTCAGCCCCGGGGTATCGACCAGCTCGAGCGCCGCCATCGTCGTCTTCTTCGGCTTGTAGATCTTGCAGAGGGCCTCGATGCGGGGCTCGGGAACGGTGGCCATCGCGCTTTCCGCGGTGTGCGAGAGGGCGGCTTCGGGCTTCACGCCCGTCAGCCACTCGAACAGCGTGCTCTTGCCTGATCCTTGATAGCCGACTAGACCGATTTTCATGCGCAGGTCCTAATGCCGTGATCCATCGCGGGGAAAGGCGGCGTGCTCCCATTCCACCAGCCCATGTTCTACCGCTTCCCGCCGGGGGTTGTCCAGGGGCAGGCCGCCGAAACGAACGCGGTAGAAGGCATCGACAATGCGGTCGGCGGCGGCCGCCAGGTCCTGCCGGCCGGCAGGGCCGACGATCGTGGCCGCGGCCAGCCGGGCGAATTCCCGCGGCGTCTGACCGGCGCCGCGGACCAGGCCCTTGCGGGCCAACAGGACCTCGAAGCGGCGATAGAACTCGACGCGTGGGCGGGCCCGCCGGGCCGGCGAGGCGGCCCGTCCGGCCAGCCGACCCCAGAACCGCTCCGGTCGCCGCCACAGGCCGAAACCGATCCAGCCGGCCAGCGACAGGATCAGCGCCAGCGGCAAGCCGACGTGCAGCAGCCAGCCGCCGATGCCGTCCCATCGCGACAGATTCAAGAGGTTTGCAAGCCCGTGCAGCTTGCCGCGCCACCACTCGGCGCTGCATAGATTGCGCACCGTCGTTCGGATGGTGGTCACCAGGGGACGGTAGACGGCCTCGTTTTGGCGTTGCCGGTCCATTTCCATGACGTAGTTGGCCCAAAGGGAATCGATCCAATTGAGTCCCTGTTGGAGCCTGCTCATGGCCGAGTTGCCGGCCTGCTGCGAGGCGGCGGGCGTCGGGTCCAGCCGCAGCCATGCCCCGCCGGCCCAGCGCTGCGGGTCGTCGCCCCAGCGCAGCTTGCGCGGAACATAACGAGGGGCCAGGTACGCCTCGACCCAGGAATGGGCGTCGGACTGCCGGACCTGGTAGAACTTGCCCAGGGTGTTCCACTCGTCGCATCGGAATCCCAGGACGACGCGGGCCGGAATGCCCTGGCTGCGGAGCATCAAGGCCAGGGTGGTGGCGAAGTATTCGCAATGCCCGCGGGGATGGTTGGCCACGAAATCCTCGATGGGGTCCAGGTTCCGATCGCGCGACGGCCCTTCCAGGGAGTATTGAAACTGGTCCCCGCGGTTCAATCGCTGTTCCAGCAGCAGGGCGCGACCGTAGCGATCGTCGAGTTCGAGGTCGCCTTCGTCGATCCATTGCCGGGCCAGCGCCGCCAGGCGCGGCACCTTGGCCCAGGGGATTTGCAGCAAGGGGCGCAGATCCGTGGGGCGGTCGCCGTCGGGCTGCCCAACCCCCGGCTCGTCGCACGGCGCCAGCGGCGTCAATTGGCCGTCAAGAAACGCCGTCGTGCCCAAGGCATAGGTAAACCGCTGCGCACTGGCGGCGCCGTCCCGCCTCAACCGTCCCTGACGGCTGTCATACAACACCCGCTGGTCGTGCGCTCCTCGTACGACCGGCCAGATGCCGAACAACTCGTCGCGGTCCAGCGGCTCGATGGTGATCTCCTGCCGCACCCAGTGTTCCGGCGGCTCGGTCCGGACGGGGGACCGGCTCGGCAGCCGGTTGGTGAACCGGCGGCGCTGCGCTCGGCGCCGTTGCTCCACTGGCCGGCGTCGTAGTGCGTCAGGATCGCGCCGCGGAGGTAGATTTCCGGCTGGACCGGATACAAGCGGCGGCGGGCTGTCCGATAGTAAGTCAGTCGCACCCGCATCACTTCCTCGCGGCTCTCCAGGATTTCACCCAATTGGCCCAGTTTGACCGTGTCGGTGAAGCCGACGAGGGACTTGGGCGGCAGCATGGCGCCGGGCCACGCCGGGCGACCCAGCCGCGGCACGGTAAAGAAAATCACCAGGGTCAGCGTCAGCGTCCCCATCCCCAGCATGGCCAGCCGTTGGAACAACTCGCCGACGACGCCGGCCCGGCTGCTGCCGGCCGAACTGCCCGTGAACGCGGACTGGGCGCCGAGCAGCGGCCAACGGCTGCCGGCCGCAGACGCCAGCCGCGGCAGCGACTCGCCGCCTTGATACCGGCTCCCTTGCGAGTACAAGAACAGACAGCGCCAAGGCCGACAAGCCGGTCATCATGTAGAACACCAACACGATTCCGAACATCGCCCCGTGGCTGAATATCGCGGCCACCACCACCTCCAACAGGCTGATGATCGCCAACTGCCAGTAGATCGAGCGGTCTTTCTTCCGGAAGAACAAGACCACTTGCAGACAAACGATCAGATCAGCGAGGACCAGGAGCCGCGCTTCCCCGTCGGCGCGGGCCAGGTGCAAGGCGAAATAGGCCACCAGCAACAGAGCGACCGCGCTGGCCATGGTCCGGTTCAAGCAGAGCCAGCCCCGCACGTCGGTCACCCAGATCGAGGCCCCCGCGGCCAGCCCGACCAGCAGCGGTTTCGCCGGGCTGTCCTGGCCCATGCTCAGCAGCAGGGCCGCCAGTCCGGCCAACGTCGCCATGTTGATCTGAAGCAGTCGTTGCAGGTACATGTTTTTGTGAGCGTTCGGGCGCCATTGCCCGCAACCCAAGGCTTACTCCAATTGAAAATAGCGGTCCAAATCCGGGCTGGAGGCGTCGATCACCCGCAAACGCCTCAACAGGGCGCGGTGGGCCGGGTCGGCCGCCAAGGGCCCCAGCCGCGACGGATCACTCAAGTCCAGCGGTCTCGTGGTAATCAGGACCAGTTCCGCCGCCGACTCGACCGAGCGGCCGGCCTCGTCCAACAACGCGATCAGGCCGTCCTGACTTTGCCCTTCGATCAAGGCCAGTTGTTCCATCAAGTCTTGCAGCAGGGCGGCCGACGCCGGGCCGCCGGCGCACCGCGGGCGGGAACCGACCGTGCCCAAATACACGTTGCTGTCGCCCTTGCGGCAGAGATCGTCGACCACGGTGGCGGCGAAACTGACGGCCAACTCGACATTCTCCAGGTGGACGGCCTCGGGACGCTGCGGCTGCCACAGGTCCAGCAGCAGCGCCACGTCGCGGTTCCGCGGCTGCTCGAACTGGAGGACCATGAGTTTTCCGGCCCTGGCGGAGGTCCGTCCGTGGATCCAGCGCCGGCTGTCGCCGCTGTGCCAGGGGCGGATGCCGTAGAAGTCGCCGTCGGCGCCGGCCCGTTGCTCCCGCCGCTTCGTGCCCGCGAACGACTGCCGGTGCCGTTGGATCCAGCCGCGGGTGAGCCGCCCCACGCGGGGAAAAACGATCAGCGACTCGGTTCGCCCCGCGGTGACCGTATGGCAGAACAAGCCGAAGGGAAAGCGCGTGCTCAGCCGCAGCGGTCCCAGTTGATAGCGGCCGCGCTCGGCGAGCCGGCCGCGGTAGGAACCTTTGCGCGTCTGGCGGGCGGGCGAATAGGGGAAGAAGACCGCCGGTTGCAGCGGCTTGGCGCGGCGCCGGGCGCCGGGCCCGCCGTCGGCGCGGCGGATCTGCTCCTCGACGACCACGGCCCAACTTCCCAGGTGCCGCCGCGTGTTCGTCAGCGCGATGCCCCCGACGAGCAAGTCGCCGGCGCAGACGCCCTGCGGCGCTTGCGGCGGGCCTGCAAGCCGCGCAGACTGTGGACGGCCATGAAACGGCTCAACAGCAGCGGCCCGGCCAACATGCCCGCCAACACCACCAGCAGGTTGACTTCCCGGATCAACGCCCCGCAGAAGACCAGCAGGAACACGATCAGGTAGGCCAAGCCTTCGTGGGAGATCGTGGTTCGGCGCGTGGATGCCATGAGGTTTCCTCGCCGCACACTCGTGGTGCGATACGCTTAAAGTGTCGGGTGCCACGGTTGGCTTGTCCAACCGTGTTTTCAGCACTGCTGGGCAAGCCAGCAGTGGCACCCCACCTCGCGCCTGCACCATAATTACGCCGGCACGGGCACGTCGTCGACGAGCCGTTCGATCAAGGCCTCGACCGCCGCCCGCTGATCGCCGTGGAGGTATCCCTTGGTGATGACGCGATGGGCCAGCACGGGGACGGCCAGCAGTTTCACGTCGTCGGGGACGACGTAGCCGCGGCCGGCGACCAAGGCCGCCGCCTGCGCCGCGCGATACAGCGCCAACGCCCCCCGGGTGCTCACGCCGACGTGCAGCTCGTCGCAATCGCGGGTGGCCTGAACGATGTCCAACAAGTAGCCGTTGACCGAGTCCTCGACTTCCACCCGGCGAACTTCCTCCTGCAAACCGACGATCTGCTCGCAACGGACCACGCTCTGGAGCGTCTCGACCGGCTCGCCCAGGCGATGGCTGGTGAGCACCTCCAGTTCGACGTTCCGCGCCGGGTAGCCCATCGGAATCCGCAGCAGGAACCGGTCCAGTTGGCTTTCCGGCAGCGGATAGGTGCCCTCGAACTCGACGGGATTCTGCGTGCCGATCACCATGAACGGCCGCGGCAGCGGGTGCGTCTGGCCGTCGACCGACACCTGCCGCTCGCTCATGGCTTCCAACAGGGCGCTTTGGGTCCGCGGCGTCGCCCGGTTGATCTCGTCGGCCAACACGACGTTGGCGAAGATCGGGCCGGGACTGAAACTGAACTCCTGCGTCTTCGTGTTGTAGAGGCTGCTGCCGGTGATGTCGGCCGGGAGCAGATCGGGCGTGAACTGGATGCGATGGAACGCCCCGGCGACGCTCCGGGCCATCGCCTTGCCGACCAGCGTCTTGCCCACCCCCGGCACGTCCTCCAAGAGGAGGTGCTCGCCGGCCAGCAGGGCCACCGTGGTCAGCCGCACCGCCTCGCTTTGCCCCAAGACGACGCGGCTGACGTTCTCGAAAAGTTGGGCGATCAGGCTTTCCGTTTCCGTGCTCATCATGGCCCCATTGTAACCGATTCAAGGCGGAGGGCGGAGGGCGGAAGGGGGAAGGCGGAAGGCGGAAGGAGAAGTGAGCCGGAGGCGTGAGCCTCCGGATCGGAAGGCGGTGGGCGGAAGTGAGCCGGAGGCGTGAGCCTCCGGATCGGAAGGCGGTGGGCGAGGGGGACTATTTGGGCAAGCCGGCGCGATAGCCGCCCAGCCGGCCCGTGGCGGGAAAGATTCGGTCGTGGACGCCGCGTTGCCTTTTTGCCACGCCGGCGGCCGCGGACGAGGCAAGCGGCCGATTATGCGGCACACAGCACAAGTCGTTGTGTAGCCTTCGGTTGCAACGCCACCGCCAGGCCGCCAGCACGGCGGCCGGCGCGACGGCACACCAGTTGCTCGCCATAAATCGCGGGCACGGGCGTGCAAGGGTGTAGAATTCAGCAGTCGGAAATCCGTTTCATCCTTCAACCTTCCAATCCGGAGACTAACGCCTCCGGCTCCGTCCATCCCTTATCGCCGGCCGGCCATCCCATGATTCACGTCGAAGAGATCAACGACTTGGAACAATTGGCCGGCCGGCGATTGCTTTGGAACGCCCTGTTGCCGCAGACCCGCGGCGCCACCTTCTTTCAATCGCTCGACTGGCTGGAAGTCTACTGGCGGCACTTCGGCGCCGGTCAGCGTTTGCGGCTGCTGGTGGTCCATGCCGACGGGCAGCCGCTGGGGATCTTGCCCCTGGTGGTGCGGAGGGAACGGACCCGCGTCGGCCGGGTGCGGACGCTGACGTATCCGTTGCACGACTGGGGCACGTTCTATGGCCCCATCGGGCCGAATCCCACGGCGACGTTGCTTGCGGGCCTCCGCCACCTCGCCCGCACGCCGCGCGACTGGGACATGCTCGATCTGCGTTGGGTCAACCTGGACGGCTGCGACCTGGGTCGAACCGAGCGGACGATGGAGTTGGCCGGCCTTCCTCCCTCGAAGCAAGGCTGGAACGTTGCCCCTCGAATCGAGATCGAAGGCACTTGGCAGGATTATTGGCACAGCCGGGACAAGAAATGGCGGCACAACGTCGAGCGCTGCGGGCGCCGCTTGGACGAACAAGGCGAGGTTGCCTTCGTGCGTTATCGGCCCGAGGGCGCGGCCAACGGCGACGGCGATCCTCGCTGGGACCTTTACGACGCTTGCGTGGAACTGGCCCGGCGAAGCTGGCAGAGCAACGCCGCCGACGGCACGACGCTTAGCAGCCCGACGGTCTGCCGGTATCTGCGCGATACCCATGCGGCGGCCGCCCGGACCGGCAACGTCGATGTGAACCTCCTGCTGCTGGACCATCGCCCCGTGGCCTTCGTCTACAACTACGTCTACGACGGCTGGATCTACGACCTGCGAAAGGGCTTCGATCCCGAGTTGGCGGCCTTCCGGCCCGGGCTGGTGCTGGAGAAGATGATGGTGGAAGACGGCTTCCACCGCGGCGACCATGCGTACGACTTGGGCGTCGGCTCGTTGGCGATCAAGCGGCCCTGGCAGACCGCCGTGGCCACGAGTTACCGCTTCACGCATTTTCCCGCCACGATTTCCCGCGTGCAGATTCTGCGGCTGAAGCGTTGGCTGATGGGCCGCATCTATGGCCGGTCCTCGACGGCCTGCCGCCAGGGAGCGTGAAACAAAGGCGGAGGGCGGAGGGCAAATCGCTTGCGGTTTCGCCGTTGCCCCCGGAACGCAGTCCGGGGGCTTTTTCCAATCCCTAATCCCTAATCCCCAATCCCTTCCCCCTTCCGCCTTCCGCCTTCCCCCTTCCGCCGGTCGCCTTGGCGCGAAAGACATGGACAATCTGATAGAGAACCAGCAGCAAAAAGGCGCCGCCGGCCGCGGCGAAGAAACCCAACGGGCTGATGGGATTCAACGGGCGGTCACCCAGCGACCAGGAAAGAATGGCCAGCCCAACGGCACTGCCGGCAATCCCCAGGGCCAAGGTCGGCAAGGGGCCGGAAGGCTCGCGGACCGGCAAAACGACCCGGGCCAACAGCCCGGCCAAACTGCCGAAACCGATCCAGATCAGCACGACGTTGGCCCAATGCTGGGCGACTTGGGAGAATTCGAGGTCGGACATGAATGGGGACGGAAACAAGAGCGCTCCGCGGTTACTGCATGTCCCTCACGCTGTTGACGTCCAAGGGGTATCGCCTCCCGCGACACGAAGTGCCTTGGACGCCAACAACGTTGGGCGCCGTCCCCCCCAACGTCTCTCCCCGCGTCGCCCATGGACGGGAACGGCCCGCGTCCGGCCTTCTCCATCCCCAGCAAACGAAGCGAGACGACGTTCAGCGATGACGGGTGCTACTGGGTCCGCCTACGGCTGGCGCGATGCCTCTTCCTGGTTATAGGCCTTGATCGCTGCCGCTTCTCGGGAAAGCGGCATTTGCGGTCCTGGTGGGTAGTACTGCACCTCTTGATCGAGATAAAACGGGCTCGGAAGGGTCTGGTTGCCGTACTCGCTTTGGCAGCCCGTAAAACCGATCGTCAGCGTGGCTCCCACGCCGAGCAACAGGGCCCGAACACAGCGCCACCGGTTGTTGGAGCCCAGCATGGGCCACCTCCATCCTTTAATTGTCCAAAGTGCGCAGTCTTCCGCATTCTTCTTACCTAATGTCAGACGTTAAAGCTGTCGTAATCCATACAATCGGCACCAACGTTATCGGCCAACACGGTCCGGAACTTTAGGAAGATGACCGTCTTCGGCCTGATGCCGGAGAAACCCGACGGCAGGTGGTTTCGCTGGCAATCAGCTTGGGAAAGGGGTAAGATCGAAGGGTGTAAGCGTTCGCGGAGATGGTTCCAAGGATTGCGGCGCCGTGGGCGCCCCTTGGGACTCGGGCCCGTTTGCGCCGCGAAAAGGCGATCATCCCCTTGTTGCGCGGCAGTGCCGCGAAGGAGTCGATCATGGCGGGTCCATTTTTCGTGCCCCGTCGGGCGTGGCTGCTGGTGCTGGGTGGTCTTTGGGGGTGTGTCGGCCTGTCGGAGCGGGCGATGGGGCAGATGAACCAGCGGTCCTACCCCAGCCAGGGCTATTATGTCGCCTTCAACGATTTCTACGACGGCGACTACGACAATGCCCTCAAACGGTTCGTCATCGAGGGCAAAGGGGGCATCAAGTCGGGGGCGTTGCAGTCGCGCTGGATCGACTCGATCTGCTACGAGACGATGATCGGCGAATGTTACTACGAGATGGGCCATTTGAACGAGGCCCTGGAGTGCTACACCAACGCCGTGCAACTGGCGGTGGCCTTTCCCGACTGGATGATGCGCGTGTCGTTTCCGGCGATTCGGCCGGCGGGGGCTTCGGTGCGGCGGGGGGTTCCCTGGGGCGCCAGCACGCGGGGGGCGAAACCGGGCCTCTTTCCCCAAACGATGCTGATCTCGCAGGGGCAGGTCGACATTACCCAGCAATTGCAGCAGGGCGGCGTGGTCACGATGCCTTCGCTGCTTCCCATCGACGTGCAGGAGATCGTGCGCTGCACGACGTTGGCCATCCGGCGGCGGACGAAGCTGTTGGGACCGCTGGCCTCGCGCGATCCGTTGTTCCAGGAGTTGAGGACCAAGTTGCAAGGCCGCGTCGGGCCGCCCAACCACTGGTCGGAGGCGTGGGTGGGCGTGGAACTGGGCACGGCGCTGGCGGCCACGGGACGCGAGGGCCAGGCCGTCATGCTCTTGCAGCGATCGGTGGTGGCCGGCGGCGAGTTCGACCACCCCTTGACCGGCGTCGCGCTGTTCGAGTTGGGACGCCTGGCGATGATTCGCCGGCGAGTACAAGCTCGCGCAGAACTATTTCCTCGAGGCCTCGTACTCCGCCGCGTACTATCCGATGTGGCGTCCCGACGTCAGCCTCTTGGAAGAATGCTTCCGTTACGGCCAGATGGCGCACCTGATGGCCAATCGCGGGGGAATGTATCCGCCCCTGGCCACGGCCGTCCCCTGGTCGGAGGCCAATCATTTCCGGCAGTTGCAGGTCTCGCTGCTGTTGTTCGGCGCGGAGAATTGCGTCGTGCTGGGAGAGCCGAACCAGGCGGCCCTCCTGCTGGACAAAGCCCGCGTCAGCATCGGCCGGCGCACCATGGGGGCCGGCAAGATCGGCGCACGGCGGAACTTCCTCACCGGGACGGTCCTGTTCCAGCAGAAGAAGGTCGCCGACGGCGATGCGGCGATCAAGGCGGCCATGAACTACATGCAGCACGGCTCGCTCTGGCTCTTCCAAATCTTGCTGGCCGACAGCATGGCCACCAGCAAAGTCACGACGCGTGACGCGATGGACGATTTACCAGGACGTGCTGCACGACCCGCAGCCCGCCGATTGGGCCTCCGACCCGATGGAATCGTTGGCCGTGCTGGTCACGCCGCATCCGCTGCCGTACGAGCATTGGTTCAAGGCGGCCTTGGCGCAAGGACCCGGGGCCGGCCATCGAGATCAGCGACCGCATGAAGCGGCACCGCTTCTTCACCTCGCTGCCCTACGGCGGGCGGCTGGAATCGCTGCGCTGGGTCTTGGAAGCCCCCGACGAACGCGCTCGACAAGGCGAGCAAGCTGCACCGCCAGGACCTCTTGACCCGCTACCCGGCCTACAAGGAGCTTCGCCAGCAGGCCCATGCCCTGCGCGACCGGTTGATGGCCACGCCGCTGGCCACCGAGGACCGCGAGCCTTCCAAGGACGCAGATCCAGGAACTGGCCCAACTGTCGGCCGTCAGCCAGCATCAGGAGGTCATCCTGCGGGAGATGGCGGTCCGCCGGGAGCCGGCCGGGCTGATCTTCCCGCCCCTGCGACCCACCGCCGACATCCAGAAATCGCTCCCCAAGGGACACGCCCTGTTGATCTTCGTGGCGACCAGCGATTCGACGATCTACGGATTCCTCTTGAATTCCGAACGCTATCAGCAATGGGCGCTCGGCCCGCCCGCCACGCTGAAGCGGCAACTGGTCGCCCTGTTGCGCGACATGGGCAATTCCCATCAGATGCACGAACTGGCCCTCAAGGACTTGCAGGACGCCAAGTGGAAACAGGCCGGCAAGGAGATTCACGATTTCCTCTTGAAAGGCGCGCGGGCCGACCTGAAGTTCGACGAGCTGACCATCGTGCCCGACGGCGTGCTCTGGTATCTGCCGTTCGAGGCCTTGCCGATCAGCGTCGGCGGGCAATCGCAGCCCTTGATTTCCTGCGTTCGCGTGCGTTACGCCCCCACCGCGTCGCTGGCGAATTCGCCCGACCAGGCGCCGGGCCGCGGCGCCGTCGACAGCACGGCGGTCGCCCTCGGACGGCTCTATCCGCGCGAAGACCCCGCGGTGCCCCGCGCCGCCTTCCGCCGGCTGGCCGAGGTCCTGCCGGGAACGGCGGCGCTGCGCTCGCCGCTGCCGGCGCCGTCGGCCGTCTATGCCAAGCTCCTGCGCCGCTTGATCGTCCTGGACGACCTCGCCATCAACGCGGAAGCCGGGCCCTACGCCTGGTCCCCCTTGCCCCTGGACCGCGCAAAGGCCGGCGGAACCCTGGGCGACTGGCTCTCGCTCCCCTGGGGAGGCCCCGATCAAATCATCCTCCCCGGCTACCACACCGTCGCCGAGGATTCGCTCGGCGCGGTGAAGCATGGGAATCACGCGACGGCCGCCGTCGCCGAACCGGGCAGGGAAATCTTCCTCTCGGTCTGCGGGCTGATGGCCAGCGGCGCGCGGACCATCCTCGTGAGCCGCTGGCGGACCGGCGGACAGACCAGCTACGACCTGGTGCGCGAGTTCGCCCAGGAGTTGCCGCACACCACGCCCGCCGACGCCTGGCAACGCGCCGTCCTCGTGGTGAACGACACGCGGCTGAATCCCGAGGCCGAGCCGCGGATGAAGAAAGAGACGGTCGAGGAGCCGCCCAAGGCGGACCATCCGTTCTTTTGGGCCGGCTACATGTTGATTGATCCGGGCAGTCCCGCGCCCGCGGAAAACATCGCCCCGCCGGTCATCAACCGTCTGAAACCGATCCAGCCCGCGGGCAAGCCGAATCCGCCCAAGAAGCCCTGACCGCCGGCTCTCCGGCACATGGCCGCGACAGCCCTCTCACGCAAAGGCGCTAAGGCGCAAAGCCGCAAAGTGAGAGGAGATGGTGGGTGAATCGACGGCGGGTGAGATAGTCCGACCTTTTCCCTCTTCTTTTCCGCGCTCCGCCTTTGCGTCTTCGCGCCTTTGCGTGGAATCCTCATACCACGGACCTTCCGCATTCCGATCCGGAGGCTAACGCCTCCGGCTCACGTCCGCCTTCCGATCCGGAGGCTAACGCCTCCGGCTCACGTCCGCCTTCCGATCCGGAGGCTAACGTCTCCGGCTCACCTCCGCCTTCCCCCTTCCGCCCTCCGCCTTCCGCCTTTCTTCCAGGGGACTGTCCCCTCCGCCGGCGATGGCTTATAATACCCAAGTTCCCATTCTTCAGGTCAGGAGTTGTCTGCCATGAGACGTTTGCTTGGTATTTGGATCGCCGCGCTGGTTTTGGCCGGCACGCTGTTGGCCCCCGCGGCCCGGGCCGAAAACGAAGGACAGGCCGATCTGGACAAGGCGACCCAGTTGAAAATGGGCGCCAATACGCTCGGCGAACTGACCGAAGTCATCCGGCTGACCGAGAGCGCGCTGCAGAAAGGGCTCGCCAAGGACAGCCGTGCCTACGCCCAAGGGCTGCTGGCTTCGTCGCTCATTCAGCGCGGCACGTCCACGGCGGCGGCGATCACCGGCCCGAACGGCCCGGATGAGCACTGGCAGGAATACCGCAAGCTGGCCTTGGCCGACCTGGAGAAGGGAATCACCCTCGATCCGAAACAGCCCCAGGCCCTGCTGTTGATCGCCAAGCTCAACTTGTCGTTGCCCGGAGGCGACGCCAAGCGCGGCCGCCAATCGTTGGACGAGGCGATCAAGCTCGGCGCCGACGAGCCGCCGTTGCAGGCCGAGGCGCTGACGCTGCGGGCCGGCATCCGCAAGGACGTGAAGGAGCGGTTGGCCGATCTCGACGAGGCGGTCCGCGTGATGCCGACGTACGCGGCCGCTTTCCGTTCCCGCGGGGCGATCCGCGGCGCCGCCGGCCAACTCGCCCCCGCGCTGGAAGACTTCAACCGCGTCGTCGAACTGGAACCGAAAAACCCGGCCGGCTATGAGGGCAAGGCGCTGGTGCTGGTGAAGATGAAGAAGAACGACGAGGCCCTGGCCGCGCTCGACAAGGCCATCGCGCTGTCGCACGACACGGTCCCTCTGCTGGTGGAGAAGGCCCGCATCTACGGATTCCAGGGCAACATGAAGGCCGCCCTGGCGGAATTGGACAAGGCCAACGCCGCCGCGCCCAACAGCTTGGGAGTGTTGATGCTCCGGGCCAACGTCCTCCAGGAATTGGGCGAGAAGCAAAAGGCGGTGGCCGACGTGGACAACGCGCTGGCAAAGCTCCGCCAGCAAGGCCCCGCGGACGAGGAGGCCCTGCTGATGGTGGCCACGCTCTACCAGACGCTGAAGGAATACGACAAGGCCATTGACATCTATTCCGATATTCTCCGCGAGCATCCCGACCATTGGAAATGTCTCCGCGACCGCGGCGACGCCCTGCTGAGCGTGGGAAAACGCGCCGAAGCCGTCGCCGACCTCGACAGGGCGGTGGCCAAGCAACCCAAGGACCCGACCACGCTGAACAACCTCGCCTGGCTGCTGGCCACCGCGCCGGAGGACAAGCTCCGCGACGGCCGCCGGGCCGTGACCTTGGCCACCGAAGCCTGCCGGCTGACCGACTACCAGGCGGACTTCATCCTCAGCACGCTGGCCGCCGCTTGTGCCGAGGCCGGCGACTTCCCCAACGCCCAAAAGTGGTCGAGCAAGGCCCTCGAGGTCGGCGAGAAGAGCCACTCGGAGTACGTCGATTCGCTCAAGAAGGAGTTGGCCAGTTACCAGGCCGGCAAGCCCTGGCGCGAGTCGCTTCCCAATGCGGAAGAGAAGACCAAGCCGAAGAAAGAGGACCAGAAAAAGTAGTTTCTGTTGCGGAAATGCGGGAAATTGGTAGGGTGGGTCGAGGGGCACCATGCAAAGCATGGTCCCGAGACCCACCAAAATCCGCGAGAAACTCATGGTGGGACTTCGCTCCGCTCGTCCCACCCTACGAGCTCGAAAAAGTAGAAGTAGGTCAGCACTTGCGAAGGGGACAGTCCCATTTTCGTCGGACGAAAATTGGGACAGTCCCCCCGTTGTATCTTCGCCAATCCTTACGTGGCCGAGGGAGCCATGACCAAACAAGGATATGCCGGTCCGCTGGAACAAATCGACGCCTGCCTCTGGCGGATTCCCAAAGACTACAAGATCGGGATGCGGGTCGAAGGGCGGATCTTCGCCGACGAACGGCTGATCGAACAGATTCGCCACGACCAGGCGCCCGAGCAAGTGGCCAACGTGGCCACGCTGCCGGGCATCCAGATGGCCAGCCTTGCCATGCCCGACATCCATTGGGGATACGGCTTCTGCATCGGCGGCGTGTGCGCGACCGATCCGGCCGAAGGGGGCGTGGTTTCGCCCGGCGGGGTCGGCTACGACATCAATTGCGGCGTCCGCCTGGTGCGGACGAACCTGTCGCGCGGCGAGGTCCAGGCGCGCATGCAGCCGCTGATGGACGCCCTGTTCCGGCAGATTCCGGCGGGGGTCGGCCGCGGCGGCCCCTACCTCTTCGATCGCAAGGAATTGCGGCGGCTGTTGGCCGAAGGCTGCCGCTACCTGAAAACCCGCGGCTGGGCCACCCCCGGCGACCTCGACCACACCGAGGCCGGCGGCTGCCTGCCCGGGGCCGAGCCCGACATGGTCAGCCCGCGGGCCCTCGAGCGCGGCGGCGATCAATGCGGAACGCTCGGCTCCGGAAACCACTTCCTCGAAATCCAAGTGGTCGAGGAAGTGCTCGACCAGCCGGCCGCCCGGGCCATGGGATTGCAGCCCGACCAGGTCTGCGTGATGATCCATTCGGGCTCGCGGGGCTTGGGCTACCAGGTGTGCGACGACGCCTTGCACATGCTCCGCGGCGTGCCGGCCAAGTACGGCATCGAGCTTCCCGACCGCCAACTGGCCTGTGCCCCCGTCCATAGCCCGGAAGGGCAAAAGTACCTGGGCGCGATGCGTGCGGCGGCCAATTTCGCCTGGGCCAACCGGCAGTTGCTCATGTGGCAGGCCCGCGAGGCCTTCGCCGCCTTCTTCGGCCGCAGTTGGGAATCGTTGCAGATGAACCTGGTCTACGACGTGGCCCACAATATCGCCAAGCTGGAAAACCACGAGATCGCCGGCCAGGTGAAGCAGGTGTGCGTGCATCGCAAGGGAGCGACGCGGGCCTTCCCCGCCGGACACCCCGAACTGCCCGAGGCTTACCGCCACATCGGCCAGCCGGTGATTATCCCGGGCGACATGGGCCGGGCCAGTTGGGTGCTGCTGGGGTTGCCCGGCAGCATGGAGCGGGCCTTCGGCACGGTCTGCCACGGGGCGGGCCGGGTGATGAGCCGCACCGCCGCGATCCAAAACGCCCAAGGCCGCCGCATCGACCGCGAGCTGGCCGAGCAGGGCGTCCTCGCCCGCTGCCGAAGTTGGAAGGGGCTGGCCGAGGAACAGCCCGCGGCGTATAAAGATGTCGATGTCGTCGTCGACGTGGTCCAGCGCGCCGGGCTGGCCCGCAAGGTCGCACGCCTGCGGCCCATCGGCGTGGTCAAAGGCTGAGGAAGAAAGGCAGAGGTGAGCCGGAGGCGTCAGCCTCCGGATTAGAGGGGCGGAAGGAAAGCGAGCCGCGAACAGCGGCGAAGGAACGTTCCTTTTGCTCTTTTCACCTTTGCAAATCAAGGAGTCCCTTGGATGAAACATTCATCGCCGTGTGGTATGCTTTGGTGTGTCGCTATTTTCTCGTCGCTCATTTTAGGGGTGGCGGCGTCGGGTTGTCAGTCCCGTCAACTTGACCCCGCCGTAAAAGGAGGAAAGAAGTCGATGAGCATCAAAATCACGAGTTCGGCGTTCAAAGACGGCGAGCAGATTCCCAAGAAGTACACGGGCGAAGGGGATGACGTTTCGCCGCCGCTTTCCTGGTCCGATTTGCCCGAGGGGACCCAGGAACTGGTGCTGATCTGCGACGACCCGGACGCCCCGAAGGAAACGTGGGTGCATTGGGTCATCTACAAGCTCCCCGCCAATCTCACCGGCTTGCCCGAGGGCATTCCCCGGCAGCCGCGGCTGAAAAACCCGCCCGGGGCCTTGCAGGGACGAAACTCCTGGCCCAAGGACAACATCGGCTATCGGGGGCCGCTGCCGCCGCCCGGTCACGGCGTCCATCATTATCACTTCAAGCTCTACGCCCTGGAGGCCAAATTGGTCATCGAGCCTGGCCAAGACGAGAGCACCGTCCTTCGGGAGTTCGAAGAGCACGTGCTGGGCAAGGGCGATCTGGTAGGCACCTACCAGCGGTAGAAGCATAAGGATGAAGGATGAAGGATCAAGGATGACCGGGCCGGTTTGTGCCACGCATCCTTCATCCTTTATCCTTCATCCTTGGGTCTGTCATGCCCGACCTGAGAAGACATCGCGGGCCGCACCCGGAAGATGTCCGCTTGTTCGCCCCCGCCGTCGCGCCGACGCTGCGGCAAGCGACGGCAGAGCTGGGCTGGCTGCTCAGCCGCGGTTATCCCCGCGATTCGTCGTTGAAACTGGTGGGCGATCGCCATGCGCTGGTGTCGCGGCAGCGGATCGCCGTTGGGCGATGCGCGTCGAGCGAACAGGACGCCGCCCGCCGGCGCGAGTGCCAGGCCGAGGCCGCGGCCCTGGCGGGCCGCCCGCTGTGGCTGGACGGCTATAACGTGCTGACGACCGTCGAGGCCGCCCTGTCCGGCGGCGTCGTCCTGCAGGCCCGCGACGGCGCCTACCGCGACATGGCCGGTATGCACGGCAGCTACCGCAAGGTCGCCGAGACCCAGCCGGCCTTGGAGCGGATCGGCCGCACCCTGGCCGAACTGGGCGTGACCGAGGGTTGCTGGTATCTCGACCGGCCGGTCTCCAACAGCGGACGGTTGAAGGGGATCATGGACTCGCTGGCTGCCGCGCACGGCTGGCGCTGGCGCGTCGAGCTGGTCGGCGACCCCGACAGCCTGTTGGCCGCGGCGGACCAGATCGTGGCCACGGCCGACAGCGCCATTCTCGACCGCGGTCCGTCGTGGTTCAACTTGCGCGGACCGTGGTGACCCGCCACGTGCCGGAGGCCTGGGTCCTGGACTTGGCCGGCGATTGAACGCGGCGAATTGCCGGGCATAACTCGACAGGATCGGGTATAATTCGGCAAACGGCAAGTTCTGCCGCTCCAGGAGGTTTTCTTATGCGTATTGCCGTCCGAATCCTGTCGCCGCTGATCTCGATCTTGCTGCTCTTGCCGGCCGTCGTTTCGGCTGCCGCGCCGGCGGCGGAAAAATCCCCCTTCCACGATGCCCGCGCCGAAGGAGGCGAGCTGAAATTCATCCACGGCGTGCCGGTCCTGCTGGTCGTGGGCACGCCGCGGGAAATCGGCCGGCAAAAGGCCGCCCTGACCGGAGAGGCCGCCAAGGCCATCGCCGACTATCCCCGCAAACTGCTCCGCGCCTTCCACTGCGAACACCGCTGGCCGACGGTCGTGGCCGACGGCCGGACCCTCTTGAAACAGGCCCCGGCCGACTATCGCGAAGAATTGCAGACGTTCGGCAAGGAACTGGCCGTCGACGCCGACTCCGGCGTCGTCGGCAACACCATCATGGACACTTATCGCGGCTGGCTGGGCTGCTCGTCGCTGTTGGTCTCGGCGGAGAAAAGCGCGACCGACGCGCCCTGTTCGGCCACAACCTCGACTTCTACACGCTCGGGTTCCTCGACAAGTACGGCCTGGTGACCGTCTATCGCCCCCGCGGCAAACGGGCCTTCGTCTCGGTGGGGCTGCCCGGCATGGTCGGCTGCCTGTCGGGCATGAACGACGCGGGCCTGGCCTTGGCGGTCCACGAGGTGTTTTTCGCCGCCGACGGCTCGAAGTGGCTCAACCTCAAGGCGATGCCCTATGCGATGTGCTTCCGCCGCATCCTGGAGGAATGCACGACGATCGGGGAGGCGGAAAAACTGCTCCGCAGCGTGCCGCGGTCGACGATGCTCAACCTGGCGGTCTGCGATCGGCATGGGATCGCGGTGTTGGAGATCACGCCCAAGAGCGTGGTGCTCCGCCGCGGCCGCGACGGCGTCTGCGCCTGCACGAACCTCTTCCGCAGCAAGGAACTGGCCGTCTGGACGTGGTCCCGCCGCTACGACGTTTTGATCCAGGCCGCGGCAATGAAGACCATCGGCCTGGACGACGTCGCCCGGAAGCTCGACGCCGCGAACCAGGGCAAGATGACCATGCAGACGATGATTTTCGAGCCGGGGCCGTTGACGCTGCACCTGTCGTTGGGCCCGCCGCCTTCCTCGAAGCAACCGCTGCGGGAGTTGGCCCTAAAGCCGCTGTTCGAGATCGAGCAGGCCCACAAAGAGCCGACCAGCCGAGAACGTTAGCGGGTGTCGTCGCGGTTTGGCGAACATCCGTTGTGCGTCCCGAAGGGACGTTTGAGAATAGCCCAGCAGTTCACTGCTGGGAGGCGAAATCACAAAAACTCCGGTTGATAAGTCCCGCAGGGACGACTGAATGGTGTGAATTCAGCCGTCCCTCCGGGGCTGACGACAGCGTCGGTCGCCCATTTACCCAGCGATGAATCGCTGGGCTACTATCGGCCGTCCCTCCGGGACGAATCGGGCGCCGGCCTCTTGCTAAGCGGCGTCGTTGCGGGCAAAATAATTAGTCTCGCGGGGCGGTGTTCGCCCGATGTTTCCCCCGCGCCGATTCGTATTTGCCCTTGCTCGTAAGGAACTGATTTCCATGCCAAGCTGCGTTCTGGCGTATTCCGGCGGATTGGACACCTCGGTCATCCTGAATTGGCTGATCGAGGATGAAGGCTACGACGTTCACGCGGTGTACGTCGATCTGGGCCAGCCCTGCGAGGACCGGGAGGCGATCCTGGAAAAGGCCCGCAAGATCGGGGCCCGCTCGGCGCGGATCATCGACGCCCGCGAGGAACTGTGCCGCGATTTCGCCTTTCCCGTCCTGCAATGGCAGGCGAAGTACGAGGGCGTCTACCTGCTGGGGACCTCGATCGCCCGGCCGCTGATCTCGAAGGTCTGTCTGCAAGCGGCCCGCGAGGTCGGCGCCGACGCCTACGTCCACGGGGCCACGGGCAAGGGGAACGACCAATGCCGGTTCCAACTGGCCGCCGAGGCCTTGCAGCCGGGGGTCCGGGTGATCGCGCCCTGGCGGATGGAAGAGTTCCGCCGCCGCTTCCCCGGCCGCACCGAAATGATCGCCTATTGCCGGGAGAAGAACATCCCGGTCAAGGCGTCGGTCGCCAAGCCCTACAGCTCCGACGAGAACTGCCTGCACATCAGCTACGAGGCCGGCAAGCTGGAAGACCTCGCCGTCAACGGGGTCGATCTGGTCGATTTCGGCATGACGTGCTCGCCGCAAAAGGCGCCCGACAAGATCGAAAACGTCATGATCGGTTTCCAGGCCGGTTTCCCAGTGCGCGTGAACGGCCAGCCGCTCGGGGCCTTCGAGATCGTCGGCCGGCTGAACGAGATCGGCGGACGCAACGGCATCGGACGGATCGACATGGTGGAGAACCGTTTCGTGGGGATGAAGAGCCGCGGGGTCTACGAGGCGCCCGGCATGACGATCCTGTACGCGGCCCATCGCCTGGTCGAGCAATTGACCATGGACCGCGACCTGATGCACCTCCGCGACCGGCTCGCGCCCGAGGTGGCCGAGATGGTCTACTACGGCTTCTGGTATCATGCGAAGATGGACGCCCTGATGGCCTTCATCCGCGAGGCGCAGAGGCCGGTCACCGGGGACGTGAGCCTGAACCTGTACAAGGGCAACCTCTTCGTGGCCGGCCGCTCCAGTCCGAACAGCCTCTACGACGAGGGCATGGCCACGATGGAGGGCGGCGGCTCGTACAACCAGACCGACGCGGAGGGGTTCTTGCGGATCCAGGGCCTTCCCAGCCGCGTCCAGGCCCGCGTCCGTCCGCGAAAATATTGAGCTTCTGTTGCGGTGGCCCCTGTAGGGTGGGTCGAGCGCAGCGAAGACCCACCATCGGTTTTTCGCGTATTATGGTGGGACTTCGCTGCGCTCGTCCCACCCTACAAGTCTCCCGGACGGAGAGGGGGATGTTACCAGCGCGACACCGAGAGCACGGGCCGGCCGCTGTAGTCGAGAATCTGCTCCCCTGACGATGGCGCCCAATCGTGGAAGCGAACGTGCCACGCGCGGCCTTCCGCCCGGGCAAGGGCAAGCTCCGGCTGCGAGGCCGCGTCCCGCTCGTCCACGACCCGCACGTCCTGCTCCGCCAGCGAGAGGTAGCGCAGCGGCCAATAGCTCCACCAACTGTCGGCGACGATCCAGGTGACGCCCGCCGTGCGATGCTTCAAGATGTAGTCCAGCGCCGCTTGCTTGGGCTCGACGGCGGCCGTGCGAAAGGTTCGATGGGCCCGTCCGCCGGTCTGCTCGATGAAGCGGAAATAATGTTGCTGGAAATCGGCCGTCACGAACCAACCGGCGGCCAGCGCGAGGACCGCGACCGCCGTCCGCGGCCGGCCGGCGCCGCTCCACCAGGCGGCTGCCCCGCGAGCCGCCAGGATGACCGCCGGGGCGATGAGGCAGATTGCATAGCGCTCTTGTCCGGGCAACATGCCCTCCGGCCCGGCGAGAACCACGAAGCCCAGCCACTGGAGCAACCATGCCGCGACCAGGACCCGGTCGGCCGTGGTCCCCCATTGCCAGAGTCGCCACGCCGCGGCCAGCAGCACGGCCCAGACCAACGCCAGGCCGACTTCACATGGCAGCCACGAGTGCGCGCCGGAAATGTATTGATAGACGGTCTCGCCGCAGAATAGATTGGCGTAAAGCACGACAGCATGGGGATTCACCCGCGGATGGACGAGTTGGTCGAGGTGGCCCAGCAGGCCGTCGCCGCCGACGTTGCCCTGCATCCGGACCAGGTTTGCCGCCCAGAGGATCAGGGCGAGGGCCGCCAGGGCGAGGACCGCCAGCCGTCGCGGATTGGCCTGGAATTGCCGCCATCGCACGGCCAGGCCGGCCGCAATCGCCGCTCCGGCGAAGACGTTGGTCGGATGCACCAGGACCGCGGCCAACAGGGCCACGATGGCCGCGGCCGTAAATTGATCTTGCCGGGCGGGAAAACGCACCGCGGCAAGCGAAAAATACAAGACCGGCAACGTCGCCAACAGCGATTGGCTGGCATCCCAGGCGAAACGGCTGTAGGCGATGTCGATGGGCAGCACCGCCAGGGCCAGCGTCGAAATCGCGGCCGTCCGCCGATCGAAGACCCAACGGCACAGCCACCAATTCAACCCCAGCGCCGCCACGCCGCTGGCCGTCGCCACGATCCGCAGCAACACGATCGACGGCTTGCAGCACGCCTGGAGCAGCAGGAGCGGCCCGAAGAAGAACGGGTTGAGCGCATTGCCCGTCGGCGTTTGGACAAGCCATTTTCCCTGGTGGAGGATTTCCCAGGCCGTGACGCCGTACCACGCCTCGTCGCCGTTGAGGCCCGGGATGTTGCCCAATGCTCGGCAGCGGAACCACAGGGCCAGCGCCCCCAGCGCCGCGAGATTAACGATCAGCAGCGGGCCGCGAAGTTTCATCGCCGGGGATGGAGAGTTCAAGGTGTGGGATGGGAAAAAGGATAAGAAGATGCGTGGTGATCCGCTTGCGGTTTCGCAAAATGCGCGAGCGGTTTATCGTTGCAACGGCGTTTGCGACCGCCCCGCCAGCTCGATGCGGTGGAGCAATTCGCGGCTGGGTTGATGTTGTGGATCGATCGCCAGGGCTTGTTCGGCCGTGATGGCGGCCCGGGCGGGATTGCCCGCGAGCCATTGCGCCTCGGCCAGCCGGTAGAGGATCTCCGGCGTCGGCCTTTCGCGGGCGGCGGCAGCGAGGCTTTCCACGCCGTCGTCATAGCGGTTCAAGGCGACGTACGCCAGCCCCGTCAGGTAGAGCACCTGTTGCGGTTCTTCGGCGGGCGTGTTGTAGGTATCCGCCAGGCTCTGCAACGTTTCCAGGGCCCGTTGCGGCTGGTTCATCCGCCGATGGAGTTCGGCCACTTCCAGGAGGACGCGCCGGTCGTAGGGGGCATAGCCCAAGGCGCGATGGAAATCGGCCAGGGCCCGTTGCAGGTCGCCGGCGTCGCGCGTCACCCGGCCGCGCACCGCCCAGGCGGCGGGCGATCTTGGATTCAGATTGACGGCCGTCTCCGCGGCGGCGCGGGCCGGCGCCAGTTGGCCCATCGCCAGGCGCATTTCCGCGTGGCGGACCCACAGCGTGGCGTCCCCCGGGGTGAGGCGGCAAGCCTCCTCCAACTGGGCAACCGCTTCCGTCCGCGCCCCCCGCTGCCACAGACACTCCGCATAATCACGCCGGGCCTCGGGATTGGTCGGGCAGGCGTTCACGGCCTTGGCCAACAGCCGTTCGGCGTCGCTCTGCATGCCGCGATCCAGGGCCGAGACGCCTTGCTGCGAAAGCTGCCGAGAGTTGGCCAGCGAGTCCGACACCGGGCCGCCCAGGCCGGGTATCCGGCAACCGCCCGCCAGCATGGCCAGCATGACCAGCACGGCAGCGCAGGGCAACGGAGCCGGCGGCAAGGTGGCACGCGTGGCTTTCATGGGCAACGTCCATGGAAGGAAAGGCGAGGGCAGGGTATCAAAATTGCCGATCCGCCACTACCCCGATTTAACCAACAAGGCGGAAGGCGGAGGGGGGAAGGCGGAAGGCGGAAGGGGGAAGGGAGCCGGAGGCGTGAGCCTCCGGATCGAAAGGACCAAGGAAGAAACGACAACTGTTCCTTGCTGGTCCCTGGCGACTGCCGACCCTATCCCCGGGCTCACGCCCGGGGCTCATGCCCCATTTTCTATATGTTTCCACAGAGTTGTAAGGATTACAAGGTTTTCACCCAATGCGGCGAGGTGCAGCCGAAAGGATGTGCTTTGCCTGAACCCCAAGTGGCACAATGATTTACGAAATGAAATGTGGCTTGGTCGCAGGCCGGAGTCTACAATTGGCACGTCAACTGCGGTAAGCC
Source organism: uncultured Planctomycetia bacterium (assembly GCA_963804825.1). GTDB lineage: Bacteria > Planctomycetota > Planctomycetia > Pirellulales > Thermoguttaceae > JBKQVT01. The sequence goes on from CAWDRV010000003.1 coordinate 113,623, forward strand.
TAAGATCGACAGGATACCGATCCGGCGAAGGAGGAGTTTTCCTTCCCGTCGAATAGAACCGTGAATCTTAGGTAACACAGCCACCACGGCGAAACGCAAGCCCACCTCGGGAAGAACCAGTTTTTCACGGTCCAAGGGCCCGGTTGGCCGCTCACGGAGCCAGCCGGGCCCTTTTTATGGTCCTGTGCCGCTCGCCCCTTGAGAGCCGGTTGTGGAGTTCGCTATAATCGGCATAGTCTGGGTAAGATAATCGCGGTGACCAAGGGAGGTGGTTTCATGTCCGAGGGAGGTCAACTATCCGGCGTCATGGAAATTGGCGAAGCTGCGGGGTTGGTTTGGGCGACACTGGCCGAAAACGGCCCGCTGAGCACGGCCAAACTCATCAAGACCATCGACAAACCGCGCGACACGGTCATGCAGGCCGTCGGTTGGCTGGCGCGAGGACAAGATCGTGATCGTGGAGGAGGGCCGCAGCCGCGTTGTTTCGCTCCGTTGAGGTGTTTCGTGGTGTGGCGTTCGGCTGCGGCTGGCGGGTCCGGAGGAAACTGGGGGGAGGGCGGAACGCCCCCACCCTTTTTCCCTGGTTCGCAATACGCCTTCCGACCAATATGAAACCGCTTATTGGTGGTATTTTCGGCGTTTTCTTGCCGTCAGAGAATGCCCTGTTGAATTTTTCGGTCTGTCCGGCATGAGTCGGCTGCCAGGAACATTGGCGATGGCACCTTGCCATTGTTCCAATTTGGGCGTAGTCTAGATTGATTGCACGTTTACCATCGGAGGAAGGTGGCCGGCCACGCTGGAAGGCCGCTTCCTCTCCGTCCCACCTGTTAAAGGATCGAACTCATGGCACGTTCCCTTCGTTACTTTGGACTTGTCGTTGGAATGGCGGTCGTTTATGTCCTGTTGAGCGGGACGTGGGCGTCGGGGCAGCCTGTGCCTCCCGACGAGCACGCGCCCAGCCCCCCGACCACGCCGGAGAAGCTTGCCGGACTCGACGACGCCATCAAGGCTTTCAATGAGAAGCGATTCGACGCCGCCACGACGTTTTTGGAAAAGGCGATTGCGAAACATGACGAGTATCCGCCGGCGGAGGACATCATGGCCGATTGGTTCGGCCAGATCAATCAGATGCCCAATGTGCGGGCGTCGTTCGAGAAGGCCATCATCAAGCATCCGACGGATCCGCAGGCTTACATCTTCTTGGGCGGGTTCGCCAAGAACGAAGGCCGCGTGACGGAAGCCGATCTGCTCTTCAGCAAGGCCGCCGAACTGTTGAAGACCTTTCAGAATCCGAAGCGGAAGCGGGGCCTCGAACCCCGCACGCTGGACGGTTTGGCTTGGGTGGCCGAGGTGCGTGCGGACTGGCCGCTGGCGCAGAAGCAGTTGGAGACGTTGCTGAAGACGCTGGATGCGCTGCCGCCGCCGGATCCCAGTCAGCCCGACCAGGCGAAGATCAAGGCATCGGCCGTCGCGGGCGCCCTGCAACGGCTGGCGCACGCCAAGTTCGAGCAAGGGGATGCCGGAGAATGCCTGAAGGATCTGAGAAAGGCGAAGAGCACCGACCCGAACAACGTGCTGACCCCGGAAGCCACCTTGGCCTTGTTCTACGAGCAATTTGGGGATCATCCTCATGCCGTCGAGTGGATGGGAAACGCCTTGAAGGCGGCCCCCGACGATCCCAAGACTCGCCTGGCGGCGGCCAAGTGGGCCTTGACGACCGGTCAGATCGAAGAGGCCAAGAAGGAGGCGGACGAGGCCCTGAAAATCGACAGGTCGTCGATGGACGCCAAGGTGGTCCGCGGGATCGTGTCCTTGTTCCAAAAGGAATTCAAGGCCGCCCAAGAGGACTTCGAGAACGCCCATCTCCAGGATCCCGACGACTTCGCCGCCCGGAACAACCTCGCCCTGGCCCTCTGCGAGCAGAAGGACGAGTCGAAGAAGACCAAGGCCCTGGCGTATGCCACGGAGAACGCGCGGATGAATCCCAAGCGATCGGAGGCCTTCTCGACGCTCGCCTGGGTCCTCTATCGGCTGGGAAAAGTGCAGGATGCGGACCGCCAGATCCAACAGGCCTTCTCGCTCGCGGGAGGCAACATGAGCAACGATTCCTACTTCTACTTGGCTCAAATCGGCTACGAGAGCGACCGGAAAGATCAAGCCAAGGCCATCCTCAAGACCATCCTGGACAGCACCCGCCCCTTCTCGATGCGCCCCGAGGCGAAGGAATTGATGGATACGATCAAGAGTGAGGAGAAGAAGGCGAGCAAGTAGCCCCAGCGGCGGCGAATCTGGTTGATTCCCGCGGCGGGACGGCCGGTGGCCGGCGGTCCCGCCGCTTTTTTTCGCGCCCGCTCATTTCTCGATTCCGCGCCGGGCGACGACGCCCTGTTGCAAGTAGTGTTTCACCAGGAGCATCTCGGTGACCAGGTCGGCGCGCTCGACCAGCCGGGGATCGGCGCCGCGGCCGGTCAGCACCAACTCGACCTCCGGCTTCTTCGCGTCGATCAGGGCCAGCAGGTCGTCGACGGAGAACAGGCGCAGCGCGACCGCCACGTTGGCTTCGTCGAGAATCACCAGCGAATACTTGCCCGACGTGACCGCCTCGCGCGCCTCTTCCAGGCCGCGGCGGGCCAGCGCAAGGTCCTCGTCGTTGGGCTCGCCGCGAATGAGTCGCGGCAGGCCGAATTGGCGGATCGTCATGCGGTCGGCCAGCCGTTGCTCGACCGCGATCAGTTCGCTGGTGCGGACGCCCTTGGCGAACTGGGCCATGAAGACGTTCCAGCCCGCGCCCACGGCCCGCAGCGCCAATCCCAGCGCCGCCGTCGTCTTGCCTTTTCCGTCGCCCGTGTAGATTTGCACGTATCCCGGCATGAAGGTCCTTTCTCATTCCTGCGAAACCGCAAGCGTCCGATCCAATCCCTCTTCGCCCCCGCCCCGCCATTTCCCGGGCGTGATAACTGGACCGGACCAGCGGCCCGCTGGCCACTTGCGGAAAAACCCAACCGGCGGGCCGCGTCGCCGAGCTGCTCGAATTCCTCCGGCCGCAGGTAACGCACCACCGGCATCTGGGCCGTCGAGGGCTGCAAGTATTGCCCCAGCGTCAGCATCCGGCACCCGGCGGCCCGCAGATCGGCCAGCGTCTCCAGAAGCTCTTCCGTCGTCTCGCCCAGTCCGAGCATCAGGCCGGTTTTGAGTTGCATCGCCGGCGCCTGCCGGGCGATGCGGCGGAACATGGCCAGCGTCCAGCGGTAATCGGCCCGGACGCCGCGGACCGACCCGTACAGCCGCGGCACCGTCTCGCAATTGTGATTGTAGACCTCCGGCCCGGCGGCCAGCAGCCGATCCACCGCGGACAGCGTTGCCGGCGAAGTCCGAGGGGAGCACCTCGATCGTGGCGCCGCTCGCCCGGCGAATCTCCGCGATCGTCCGGACAAAATGCTCGGCGCCGCCGTCGGGCAGGTCGTCGCGGGTCACGCACGTGACGACCACGTGCGCCAGTCCCAGGCCCGCGGCCGCCGCGGCCACCCGCCGCGGCTCGTCCGCGTCGACCGGCCCCGGCTTCCCCTTGCGCACGCTGCAAAATCGGCAGGCCCGCGTGCACACGTCGCCCAGGATCATCACCGTCGCCGTCTTCGCGGCATAGCACTCCATGCGATTGGGGCAATGGGCATGGTCGCAGACCGTCTCCAACCGGAACTGCTCGATCAGCCGCGCCGTGAAATGGTTCGCGTTCCCCTTGGGCACGTTGCGCTTCAGCCAACGCGGCAGGACGGGAACGGACCGGGCTTGGGATCGTCGTTCAGGCATGGCTGTCAAGTCACTCGTCCGCCGCTGCCGTGTGCCGCTGCCACCCTCGCCCGCCGCGGCCCAACCACGGATGGCCCGTATACAGGTGATAACGGTCGCAGCCGAAGGCCTCGGAAAGCCGGCCAGTCAGCGCGGCGCGGACGGTAGCCATTCTAACCGATCCCTGGCGTTCGGCCACCAGGCAGCCCATCGCGCCGCCGTCCGCCGGATCGCTCCGGACGAGACGGAATAGCCCCATGGCGGGGCAAACGTTCACGTAGGCGCCATACCAGGTGACCCAATCGCGGACGGCCACGCCCAGGGCGGCCAGTTGTCCGCTGCGGCCCCAGATGCCCCAGCGGCCCGTTGTCGTCGCCGCCGTCGTCGCCGTTGTCGCCGTCCGGCCGCGGACGCCCAACTCGGCCAAGCGCCGCCAGGATGCCGCCCTGAAGCCGCTGCAAGTATTCTCCGACGGAAAAACCATGCCACCGCAGCGGTACGATGGGGTAGATGGCCAGTTGCCCAGGACAGTGCAAGAGGCAGCCGCCGCCCCGGTTGACCCAGCGGACCTCGATCTGCCCGCTCTGCACCAGGCGGCTGCCGGTGGCCACCGCGGCGGGCGAGCCGCCGCGGCCGACCGTAATCACCGTCGGGTGTTCGCACAGCAACAAGGCGATCTGGCCGTCGTCGCGGCAGCCGACGTGGCCGACCAATCGCCGTTGGAGCTCCAGGCACCGGGAAAGCTCGATCTGCCCGAGCAGGAACGTCTCGACCGCGGGCGGCGGCGACGGCGGCGGCGACGGCGTTTCGGCGTGGCGGATAGCAGCCATGACCAACCCGGGGTAAGATAATAGGGCCGGAATCATAGTGCAACCGCTCGGTCCGTGGAAGACCATGACGGCCAAATCGTCCAAAAAACATGGAGGAGACCGCCCTTCTCGAAACGCATGACGGCCAAATCAGCCAAGAAACTGGAGGAGACTGCCCTTCTCAAAACGCATGACGGCCAAATCAGCCAAGAAAAGGGGCTCGGCGGCGAGTTCCAACGAACGGGTCATCAGCGAGAACCGCAAAGCCCACCATAACTACACCGTCCTCGACACGCTCGAATGCGGCATCCTGTTGGTGGGGAGCGAGGTCAAGAGCCTGCGCGAGGGCAAGGTCTCGTTGGAAGAAGCCTACGGCCGCATCAAGGACGACGAGGTCTGGCTGGTCGGCTGCGACATTCCCGAATACGTCGACGCCAACCGTTTCAATCATCGGCCCAAGCGGCTGCGAAAGCTGCTCTTGCACCGCCGCGAGATCAAGCGATTCGCCCATCGGGCTTATGAAAAGGGGTTAACGCTTGTTCCCCTTAAGATGTACTTTAAGCAGGGACTCGCCAAGGTGCTCATGGGCATTTGCCGTGGAAAGCAGCTCCACGACAAGCGTCAGGCCATGAAGAAGGCCGAGGCGCGACGCAACATCCAGCGTCAGATGTTCCGTCAGCGCGAGGGCGCGCGTTCTTGCCCGCGTCGCGGCCGCTGCCCGGCGAAGTCCGGATCGACCCTCCCGCCGATGGGCTACGACCCCGCGCATCTCAGCTATCGCAATGCGATAATTGCCAAAAGCAGTCGTCTCAGAACCGGTTGACACGCTTCGCGTTTGTCAGCAGGTGCGAGCGGGGCGAAAAAACTGTTGGCGCTTGACGAAAATCCAGGTACCTGCTAAACTGAGGCTGTGGTTTTCTCGTTCGGAGATGATCATCCATCGCGCAAGGATGGTCGGGGTGTCCGCGCGATCGCCGTCATGTTGATACTCTCGCGTTTGGGAACGGCGTGCAGGCCGTGCTCGCCGCCGTCTCAAATCGGGTTGGGGTTGATGGAAGCACAAATGGGCTAGCCCCCTTGGAATCCGGCAAGCTCGAGGCAAGATTCAGCACCGTGGATGATTCCAAGTATAAAGGAGCAACGTTCGCCAACATTCAATCCCGCTGACTTGACGGATGCATCCGTCAAGTTCAGGACTCGCACTTTGAGACGATCCGTCGCTGTCAACCCCTGGGTTACGTCGTCTGAAGGTCTGTTTCAGACCCCGCGCCGATGCGCTTTTCGGGCTGAAGCGATCTGCCGTCCCGTCTTTTCCTCGTTTTCCTCGCAAGACCGCGCGCCGAGTGACCGTCGAGATGGCGGCCCCGTCGGCACGCGATTTCCTCCGCCATCGCTCGGGCCGCGGGGCCGGACCGCTCGAAAAGCGCCGCGATACCGCGTCCGAATCCGATCGAACTCCCGTTCCAATCACTCGAAAGGACTTGTGTTATGAAACGGTTGCGCAGCAACATGGCGCTCCTGCTGGCCTGCATCCTTTCGCCGGTCATCGGCATGCTCAGTCCGGCCGCAACTTCCGCGGACGAGTTCAACTGGGAGGATGTCAATGGGCAGGACTTCGTCACGCCCGTCAAAGACCAGGGGGGATTGGGAGTCTGCTGGGCGTTTGGAGAAAACGCGGCTATCGAGTCAAAATACAAACTCACCCGCAACGATCCCACGTTCAGTTTCGACCTTTCCGAGCAGAATCTCGTTTGCGGCGTTCCAGGCGGCATCACCGCCCTTCAATACTGCCTGGCGAGCGCCGGCAGCATGGGCGTCTGCGCCGACGCGGAACTTCCCTACACCCAGCAACTCACCGACCCTCTTTGGCCGTTGGCAAGCGGCTGGCAGAACCGCGTCGTCAAGATCACCGCGACCAGCGGTGTGCCAAGCGATCTCGCCAGCCTCAAGGCCGACTTGAAGGAGTACGGCCCGCTCCCCGTCGATATTTGTGCCGACGACCTGCTCCGCACGACCTTGGGCACCGGCGCCCCCGACCATGAAGTATTGATCGTGGGCTATGTGGACAATCCCGCGTATGCCGGCGGAGGCTACTTCATCATCAAGAACAGTTGGGGAACGGAATATAACGGCGCCTGGGAAGGGTTTGGCCCGATCGCATACGCGAATGTGGAGCGCGGCGGTCCTCTAGCAGTCACCGGGGCGGCCTACTACACCGGCACCATGTACTTCTCCGGCACCGATCAGACCGTTGCGGCCAACTATCACACCGGCGCCGACGCCATCGCCACCTGGACCGGCGGCAACAACGGCACCTGGGACACCAGCACCGCAAACAACTGGGCCATCAACGGCACCGCCTTCACCTGGGTCAACCAGGAAGTCGGCGCCGTCTTCGATAACACCGGGACGAATCGCGCCATCACGATCAACGGCACCGCCATCGCCCACGCGCTGACCATCAGCGACACCGGCTATTCGCTTTCCGGCGGCTCGTTGACCGTCACTGCCGGCGGCATCACCGCCAATAATTCGCTCACCATCAATGCCCCGGTGACCGTCGGGGCCCCGCAAACGTGGCTTACCGCCGCCGGCCAGACCTTGACCATCAACGGCGATGTCCACACGATCATCAGCACCTTGACCGTCGACGGCGCCGGCAATACCTATATTAGCGGCGTGATCGACGGCGGCGGCGTCCTCAACAGCATGGGCGACGCGGCGGGCAACCTGGTCAAGAACGGCGCCGGCACGCTGTCCATCTGCGGACCCAGTAATTACAGCAGCGCCATCACGATCAACGCCGGCATCCTCAACCTGGCGCCGGGCGGCGGCGCCACGGCCACCTACGGCGGCACGATCAGCGGCGGCGGGTCGTTGGCCGTCGGCGGCCTCGGCACGGTCGTCCTCTCCGGAACGAATGCGTTCACCGGCAGTGTCCAAGCCAGCAGCGGCGTGCTGGAGTTCACCAGCCCCTCGGCCCTTCCCAGCAACACCGGCAGCATCAGCATCAACCTCGGCGGCGCGGTGCTGGTCGGCGGCGCGTACACGACCATATCCGGCTGGCTCGGCAGCAACGACATTACCACGGCCTCCGCCGGGGCCTTGGCCCTGACCGGCAGCAGCAGTGAAACGATCACCATGAGCGGCTACGCCAGTCTCTCCTTGGGCGCCAGCGGCGCGGCCACCTACAGCGGCGCCCTCACGCCCGCGGGAGCCGTCTATCGACTGGGCGGCGGCGGGGGCACGTTGACCTTCGCGTCGGCCCTGACCGGCAGCCGAAGCCTCGTGGTCACCGGTCCGGGAACCGTCGTCCTGACCACGAGCAACACGTACACGGGCGGCACCACGATCAGCAGCGGGGCACTGCAACTGGGCGACGGCGCGAGCAACAACGGCTCCGTTCCCGGCAACATCACCGACAACTTCGGCGCAACGCTGATCTTCGCCAATCCCACCGCGCAGACTTATAGCAGCGCGATCAGCGGCAGCGGCGTGCTGACGAAAATCGGCGCCGGCACGTTGACGCTCACCGGCAGCAACACCTACAGCGGCCTCACCACGATCAACGCCGGCAACCTGGCAATCAACGGCTCGCTGCTAGCCGGCGGCACGGTCAACGTCAACAGCACCGCCACGCTCAGCGGCACCGGCCGCGCCGGCGGCGTCACGGTGGCGGCCGCGGGCACGGTCGCGCCGGGCGTAAGCGGCGGCACGCTGTCCGTCGCGTCGGTGAACCTCAACGCCGGCAGCGACCTGGCCTACACGCTCGGCAGCGGCACCAACAGCCGGCTTGCGATCACCGGCGGCCTGACGATTCCGGTGAATGTCATCACCAACGTCAGCCCGGGCGGCAGTTGGGCCACCAGCGGCACCTATGTGCTGGCCACCTACGGCGGCACGGCCGTCAACAACTCCAACGGTTTCACCGGCTGGGTGGTTCGAGGCACGGGCCTGGGCAGCCACATCTACAGCTTTACCCTTAGCAGCGGCAGCCTCGACATGATTGTGGCCGCCGCCAACGCGTACGCCGGGTCGTGGACCGCCACCACGGGCGGAAGTTGGGGCTCCTCGGGCAACTGGCAAAGCGGCCAGGTCCCGACCAACCTGACCGATACGGCCACCTTCGGCCCGGCCATCGGCAGCACCACCGCCACGATCACGCTGGACGCCAACCGCACGCTGAGCGGCCTCACCTTCAGCAGCACCGGCAACGGTAATTACACGATCACCGCCGGGACCGGCGGCATCCTCACGCTGGACAACGGCGGCAGCGGCGCCGTCCCGGTGAGCGTCACCAGCGGCAGCGACACCATCAGCGCGGCGGTGGATCTGGCCGACAGCTTGAACTTCAGCGGCGCGGCCGGGACGAGGTTGACCATCTCCGGCTCGATCGGCGAGTGGGTGCCGGGCAGGACGCTTTCCGTCAGCGGCGCCGGCACGTTGATCCTGGCCGGGTCCGACGCCTACACCGGCGCGACGACCATCAGCGGCGGCACGCTGCAGATCGGCGCCGGCGGCATCGCGGGCTCGATCGACGGCACCAGCGCCGTCACCGACAACGCCACGCTGGCCTTCAACCGCTCCGGCACGTACACCTTCGGCCCGGCCGTCAGCGGCAGCGGCAATGTGACCATGTTGGGCCCCGGTACGCTGGTCTTGACGGGATCGAGCACCTACAGCGGCGCCACCACGATCAGCGGCGGCACGTTGCAGATCGGCAACGGTGACGGCGCCGGCTCGCTCGACGGCACCAGCGGCGTCAGCGACAACGGCGCGTTGACCTTCAACCGTTCCGACGCGTACACCTTCAGCCGGGCCATCAGCGGCAGCGGCGGGGTGTTGCAACTGGGCAGCGGGACGCTCGCCCTGGCCGTCTCGAACAGTTACACCGGCGCCACGACCATCGCCAGCGGCGTGCTGTCGATCGGCAACGACGACAACCTCGGCGCCGCGCCGTCCTCTGCGACGGCCAACCGGCTGGTCATCCAGGGCGGCACGCTGCAAGCGAGCGGCGCGGTCACGCTGGCCGCCAATCGCGGCGTGGGCCTGGGGTCCGCGGCCTCGATCGTCGTCACCTCGGCTTCCGACACGCTCACGTATGCGGGCGTCATCGCCGATGTGTTCAACCGGGTCCGCCGGCAGCCTCTCCGTGGGCGGGGCTGGCACGCTGGTTCTGACCGGCTCGAACACCTACACCGGCGGCACGACCGTCAGCAGCGGCACGCTGCAATTGGGCGACGGCACGAGCAAAAATGGTTCGGTGGGGGGCAGCATTGCGGTGAACACCGGCAGCTTGACGTTCGCCAACCCGACTGCCCAGACTTTTAGCGGCGCGCTCAGCGGCAGCGGCAACCTCACGAAGATCGGCGCCGGCACGATGACGCTGTCCGGCACGGCGATCAGCTTCAACGGCAACATCACCGTCAGCGCCGGCACGCTGAGGGCCTACAACGCCGTCGGCCCGGACGGACTGGGCTTCTCCTGCGGCTACGGACCGTTCAATCCCAATCCCGACATCGGACCGGCCAATATCCTCACGATCAACGCTGGCGCCGTGTTGGAGATGTACGGGGACACCACGAGCGCGTGGTACACGTCCGGCAACTTCAACGACGGCGCCAGCATTTCGCTGGGCACTACCGGGACGACGATGCTCACCGGCAACGGCGTCTTCCGCAAGACGGGAGGCGGCGTTTTATCGCTTTGCGGCGACCCCAGCTACGGCAGCCCCCCTTACAACGGCTGGGGAGACTTGACGGATCCTCGTGGCCAGAGCCTCGGAGCGGTTTGGATCGCCATGACCGGCGGCACCATCGACATCGAGGGGGGCACCCTCCGCAACGGCGGCTGGGGAAACGCCATTTGGACGAACAACTTGGCCTCGATGAACATCGCCGCCGGGGGACAGTTCGATCTCTGGCAGGGCCAGACGGCGTATGTCAACGTCCTGACGGGCAGCGGCACCGTCAACGACACCGGGGGCTACGGCGCCACGAATTCCCTCGTCATCGGAGTGAACAACGGCTCCGGCGAGTGGGACGGCAACATCAGCCAGCAGGACAACACGGTCACCGTGACCAAGACCGGCACGGGCACCGAAGTGTTCGGCGCCGCCAACACGTATACCGGGCCCACCCTGATCAACGGCGGCGCCTTGGTGGTCAACGGCTCGCTCAGTTCCAGCGGCGCCGTGACCGTCAACGGCGCCTGCACGCTCAGCGGCAGCGGCGCCGTGGGCAACATCACCGTCCTCACCGGCGGCACGCTTGCCCCGGGACTGGCCGGCCGCGGCACCTTGACGGCCAGTTCGCTCGTGCTCAACTACGGCGCGGGGCTGGCGTACTTGCTCGGCACCGGCGCCGGCGGCGACAGCCTGCTGGCCATGGGCGGCGGCTTGACGCTGAACCCGGTCGTTACGCTGACGATTTCGGCCGGAACGGCCTGGGGCAACGGCACCTATCCGTTGACCAGCGGCGTCACGTCGCTTATCGACAATAGCAGCGGATTCGTCGGCTGGACCGTCGCGGGCAGCGGCCTGGGCAGCCACCGCTACGCTTTCACGCTGGCCGGCGACAACCTCGACCTGGCCGTGACGGTGCCCCTGACGACGACGAATTGGGGCGCGTCGGGCGGCGGAAGTTTCGCCGGCGCCGGCAACTGGAGCGGCGGCGTGGTGCCCAGCGGCACCAATGCCATGGCCGGGTTCGCCAATAGCATCGGCAGCACCGCGACCACGGTCACCCTGGACGGCAACTGGACGCTGGGCGGCCTCACCTTCGGCAACACCGCCGGAGGCAGCTACACGCTGGGCCGCAGCAGCAGCGACACCACCAGCACGCTGACGCTCAGCGGGGGCGGCTTCGGCGCGCCGGTGCTCGTCACCAGCGGCAGCCACACCATCGCGGCGCCGATCACGCTGGCCGACAACCTGAATTTCAACGCCGCGGCCGGCAGCAGCCTGACCATCTCCGGTCCCATCGGCGGCAACTACCCGGTGAGCGTCAGCGGCTTGGGCACCTTGGCGTTTGCGGCCGGCAACACGTACACCGGGATCACGGCCATCACCGGCGGGACGCTCCAACTGAACCACGCCAATGCGGTCCAAGACAGCACGGTCATGGTTGCCGACTCCGGCGGCCTGACCTTCGGCACGGGCGTCGGCACGTTCAACATTGGCGGTCTGATCGGCCAGAGCAACGGCAGCTTCGCGCTGGCCGACACCGCCGGCAACGCCGTGGGCATCACCCTGGGCGGCAACAACGCCAGCACCACGTACTCCGGCGGGCTCAGCGGCGGCCCCGGCAGCGGCATCACGAAGATCGGCAGCGGCGAAACGACCCTCTCCGGCCCCGGGATCAACTTCGTGGGCAACGTGACGGTCAATGCCGGCACGCTCCAGGTGGTGGACGCCGTCACTCCCTCCGCGACGGGCGGCGGCAGCGGCTTTTCCATGGGGACCAGCACGACGGGCAACACCCTCACCATCGCCTCCGGCGCCGTGTTGGAAATGTACGTGGACACCAATACCGGCTGGACCTACGACGGTGGCGACAATGCGTCCTTGGGCACCCCGGGGACAACGACGATCACCGGCAACGGCGTCTTCCGCAAGACCGGCGACGGCCAGTTGAGTTGTGCCGGCCCGGCCGAGAATGGGTGCGTGAACATGGCGATGACGGGCGGCACCATCGACATCGAGGGAGGCTGGCTCCGCAACGGCCCCAACGCCGCCGTCACCTGGACCAACAACAAGGCCTCGCTGAACATCGCCGCCGGGACGAGGTTCTGCACCTGGGGCGGCCAGACCGTGTATATCGACGCCCTGACCGGCTCGGGACAGATTGACCCCACCGCGGGCAATAATACCCTGTTGGTCATCGGCGACAACAACGGCTCCGGCACTTGGACCGGCGAAATCACCTACTGGGAAAGCGTGACCAAGACCGGCGCCGGCACCGAGGTCTTCGCCACCGCCATCACCAGCTACGGCGGCAACACCACGCTCAGCGGCGGCGTGCTCCAGCTTAACGACCCCAACGCGTGTCCAACCAGCAACCTCGTGATGAACGGGGCGGGCAGCCTGGCCTTCGGCAGCAGCGGCGTCACCTACAATGTGCTCAGCATGACCGGCACCAACAACATCGCGCTGGCCGCCGTCGGCGGCGGCCCCGTCACCCTCAGCACCACCGGCGGCACCATCTACAACGGCTCGCTCACCGGACCGGGCAACCTCACCAAGGTCGGCGTCCAAATGCTGACCTTGACGGCCAGCCAAAGCTACGCCGGCGCCACGGCAATCACCGGCGGCGCCCTCATGCTCGCCCCACGGTATACGCCGGGGGCATCGTCGGGGGTGACCCTATCGAACTCGGGCTTCGAACAACTAGGTCCAGGTCTGGGTGGCTACTGGTATAACCCGGGAGGGCTTGGGTGGACCTTCCTCAACAGTTCCGGTGTCACCGGCTATTTGACCGCCTTCGGGTCGTGCACTCCACCCGAGGGCGACTGTTGCGCATTCATCCAGACGACCAGCCCCACCAGCGGCGGCATCGTGAGCCAGACCCTCACGTTCTCCACGGCGGGCTCCTACGTCGTCAACTTCTACAGCGCCGGGCGCACCTATAACGGCGGCCCCAATCCCTTCGAGGTCCAGATCGACGGCGTTAACGAGGGCTTGTTCACCCCAAACTACGGTTGGCAGCAATTCACCTCAAACACCTTTACCGTCAGTGCCGGCACGCACACCCTCGCGTTCGTCGGCGAGGGCGCCGGCGCCTCCGATCAAACGTCCTTTATCGACGCGGTATCCATCAACCAGCCCGGCTCGTATGCCGCCAACACCAACATCCTGCCCATCACGACGTCCGTGTCCCTCTCCGCGGGTGGGACCTTGGACCTGGGCGGAAATAACCAGCAGGTCGCCTCGCTGGCCGATGATACGGCCGGCAGCGGCGGCATGGTCGTCAACAGCAACACCTCGTTCCTCTCGACGCTCACCCTCAGCGCGGCCGGCGGTACGAGCACCTTCAGCGGCCAGATCGCCGGCGGCAGCGGACTGGGCACGATCAACCTCGTCATGACCGGCAGCGGCACGCAAGTCCTCGCCGGCAGCAACACCTACACCGGCGCCACCACGATCAACGGCGGCAACCTGGCGGTCAACGGCTCGCTCAGCCCCAGCAGCAGCGTGACCGTCAACAGCCCGGGCGTCCTGAGCGGCGCCGGCACGGTGGGCAGCGTCACCGTCGGCGCCCACGGCACGGTCGCCCCGGGCTTTGGCGGCGACGGCACCCTGACGGCCAGCTCGCTGAGTCTCGCTGCCAGCAGCGTGTTGGGCTATACGCTCGGCAGCGGCACGGCCACCGACAGCCGGCTCGGCATTACCGGCGGCCTGACGCTGAGCACCGGCCTGACGCTCGCCATTACCCCGGCCGGCAGTTGGGGCAACGGCACATATGTCTTGGCCACCTACGGCTCGTTGGCCAACAATTCCAGCAGCTTCAGCGGTTGGGCGGTCGCCGTCAACCCCTTGCTGGGCCGGCATACCTACGGCTTCAGCGTCAGCGGCGTCAGCAGCGGCAGCCTCGACCTCACCGTCGGGAGCGCGGCGGTCGTCAACGGCGCGTGGAACGCCTCGGGCAGTGGAAGCTGGAGCACGGCCGGCGACTGGCTGGGCGGCAACGTCCCGGGTTATGTCGGCGATACGGCCACGTTCGGCACGGGCATCGGCTCGACGGCGGCGACCGTGACGCTCGACGGCGCCCGCGGGCTGAGCGGCCTGACGCTGAGCACCACCGGCGGCGGCAGCTACACCCTCAGCCGCACCGGCGGCGACACCGCCAGCACGCTGATGCTGGCCAACGCCGGCAGCACGGTGCCCCTGAGCGTCACCAGCGGCAGCCAGACGGTCGCCGTGCCGGTTGCCTTGTTCGACAACGTGAGCGTGAGCGTCAGTTCCGGTGCAAGTCTGACGGTCTCCGGGGCCGTCGGCGACGGCGGGGCGGGCAAGTCGCTCACCGTCAGCGGGGCCGGCACCCTCATCCTCGCCGGCGACAACTCCTATACCGGCTCGACCACCGTCACCGGCGGCACCCTGGAAATCGGCGCCGGCGGCGCCGGGGCGTCCCTGGCCAGCCCGAGCGTCAGTCTCAGCGGCAGCACGACCCTGGCCTTCAACGACTCCGACAGCATCACTTACAGCGGCGTCGTCACCGGCAATGGCGGGCTGGCCAAGCAGGGCGCCGGCACGCTGACCCTCGGCGGCAGCAACACCTACGGCGGCGGGACGACCCTCTCCGCCGGCCAACTCAACCTCGACAACGCCTCCGCCCTGGGCGCCGGGACTTTCACGATCTCCGGCGGCACGATCGGCAACACCAGCGGCGCGGCGATCACCCTTTCCACCAACAACGCCCAGAACTGGAACGGCGATTTCACCTTCGCCGGCGCCAGCGACCTCAATCTCGGCGCCGGCGCCGTCACCATGAACGCCAGCCGCACCGTGACGGTCGCGTCGGGTAACCTCATCGTCGGGGGCGTCATCGGCGGCAGCGGCTGCAGCCTGACCAAGGCGGGCGCCGGCACGCTGATCCTCGGCAGCGTCAACAATACTTATTCCGGCGCCACCTCCGTCACGGGGGGCGTCTTGCAGTTGGGCGTTGTGCCGTCCACGGCGACACCCCTGGTCCATTTCACCTTCGACGGCGCGATCGGAACGTCGGTCCCCACAACCTCCGGAGCCGTTGTCAATACCGGCAGCCTCGGCACCGCCGGAAATGCAACCATGTCGGCGTGGGGCAACCTACGTCGCCGGCCACTTCGCCCAGGCAGTCAAACTCAACTCCACGTATACCGTCACCCCCGCAAACCCCGCCTTCGATAACCTCACCGCGTGGACCGATTCGGTCTGGGTCAACCTCAGCACCGCGGGCGAGCCCGGCAGCGGCGTCCTCATGGCGTGCCGCGATAGTGACTCGTACTCCGGTTTCGTGCAGTGGTACGACGGCACGGGATTCGGGGCCTCCATTCCCAATGCCAGCGGAAACGGCTGGGTCGTGGAGGGCTATCAGTGCATGGACACGCTGAGTCTTAACACCTGGCACATGGTCACCTATACGGTGAGCGGCACGGGCTACAACGTTTATATAGACGGCGTCCTCGGACCATCCGGATCGGGAACGTGGAACAGCGCCACCATGCTCAGTCCCAGCAACTGCAACTTGTATGTCGGCGGCCGTCCCTACGAGGGCGCCATGAACAATGGCTCGATGGACGACTTCCAGCTTTTCACCGGCGTGCTCTCGGCGTCCGAGATCAATTCCATCTACCTGACCGGGGCCACCGCCCACGCCGTCCTGCCGACGACGACCCCGGTGCAGATCGCCAGCGGCGCGACCTTCGATTTGGCCGGGAACACTCAGCAGGTCGCCTCGCTGTCCGACTCGACGCCCGGCAACGGCGGCACGATCCTCAATAGCAATACCTCGTTTCTCTCCACGCTCACCCTCAGCGCCACCGGCGGCACGACCACCTTCAGCGGCGTGATCGCCGGCGGCAACGGCTTGGGCACGCTCGCCCTGGTCATCAGCGGCAGCGGCACACAAGTCCTCGCCGGCTCCAATACGTACACCGGCGGCACCACCCTGTCCGCCGGGCAGCTCGACCTCAACAACGCCTCCGCCATCGGCAGCGGGGCGTTGGCCATCTCCGGCGGCACCCTCGGCAACACCAGCGGCGCGGCGATCACCCTTTCTACCAACAACGCGCAGAGCTGGAACGGCGATTTCACCTTCGCCGGCCCCAACGACCTCAATCTCGGCACGGGCGCCGTCGCCATGAGCAGCAGCCGCACCGTGACGGTCGCGTCGGGTAACCTCACCGTCGGCGGCGCGATCAGCGGCAGCGGCGACAGCCTCACCAAGGCGGGCACCGGCACGCTGACCCTCGGCGGCTCCAACACCTATACCGGCGGCACCACCCTCTCCGCCGGGCAGCTCAACCTCAACAACGCCTCCGCCCTGGGCACCGGCAGATTGACGATCTCCGGCGGCACGATCGGCAACACCAGCGGCGCGGCGATCACCCTTTCCACCAACAACGCCCAGACTTGGGGCGGCGACTTCACCTTCGCCGGCGCCAGCGACCTCAATCTCGGCACGGGCGCCGTCACCATGAGCAGCAGCCGCACCGCAACGGTCGCGTCGGGTAACCTCACCGTCGGCGGCGCGATCAGCGGCACCGCCTACAGCCTCACCAAGGCGGGCGCCGGCACGCTAACGCTCGCCGGCTCCAACACCTATACCGGCGGCACCACCCTCTCCGCCGGGCTGCTCAACATCGACAACGCCCACGCCCTGGGCACCGGCAGCTTCACCATCGCCGGGGGCAGCATCGGCAACGCCGCTGGCAGCCCCATCACGCTTTCCACCAACAACGCGCAGAACTGGAACGGCGACTTCACGTTCGTGGGCAGCAACGACCTCAACCTCGGCACCGGCGCCGTCACCATGAGCAGCAGCCGCACCGTGACGGTCGCGTCCAATAACCTCACCGTCGGCGGGGCGATCAGCGGCAGCGGCGACAGCCTCACCAAGGCGGGCACCGGGGCGCTGATCCTCAGCGGCTCCGACACCTATTCCGGCCCGACCACCGTCAGCGCCGGCACCCTGCAGATCGGCGCCGGCGGCACCGCCGGCTCGATCAACAGCACCAGCGGCGTCACCGACAACGCCGTGCTGGCCTTCAATCGCTCCGATAGCGCAACGTTCAGCATCGCCATCGGCGGCAACGGCAACGTGACCATGCTCGGCGCGGGCACGCTCGTCCTCAGCGTCTCGAACACCTACAGCGGCGGCACGACGGTCGGCGGCGGCACCCTGCAAATGGGCAACGCCGCCGCGCTCGGATCGACCAGCGGCGCCGCGACCATCTCCAGCGGCGTCCTGGACCTGCACGGTTACAGCCTTGGCGTGGGCGCACTCTCCGGCGCGGGGACGATCAACAACCTTTCCGGATCGAGCACGTATACGCTGACCGTCGGCAACGGCAACGCCAGCGGCACGTTCTCAGGCGCCATCAAGAACACGACCGGCACCATCGCCGTGACGAAGACCGGCACGGGCACGCTGGCCCTCGGAGGTTCCGACACGTACACCGGCGGCACCACGCTCTCCGCCGGGCAGCTTGACATCAACAACGCTTCCGCGCTGGGCACGGGGACTTTCACGATTTCCGGGGGCACGATCGGCAACACCAGCGGCGCGGCGATCACCCTTTCCACCAACAACGCGCAGAACTGGAACGGCGACTTCATGTTCGCCGGCCCCAACGACCTCAATCTGGGCACGGGCGCCGTCGCCATGAGCAGCAGCCGCACCGTGACGGTCGCGTCCAATAACCTCACCGTCGGCGGCGTCATCTCGGACAGCGGCAGCGGCGACAGCCTCACCAAGGCGGGCACGGGGGCGCTGATCCTCAGCGGCTCCGACACCTATTCCGGCCCGACCACCGTCAGCGGCGGCACCCTGCAAATCGGCGCCGGCGGCACCGCCGGCTCGATCAACAGCACCAGCGGCGTCACCGACAACGCCGTGCTGGCCTTCGATCGCTCGGATAGTGCGACGTTCAGCATCGCCATCGGCGGCAACGGCAACGTGACGATGCTCGGCGCGGGCACGCTCGTCCTCAGCGCCTCGAACAGCTACAGCGGCGGCACGACGGTCGGCGGCGGCACGCTGCAAATGGGCAACGCCACCGCGCTCGGATCGACCAGCGGCGCCGCGACCATCTCCAGCGGCGTCCTGGACCTGCACGGCTACAGCCTTGGCGTGGGCGCACTGTCCGGCGCGGGGACGATCAACAACCTTTCCGGATCCGGCACGTATACGCTGACCGTCGGCAACGGCAACGCCAGCGGCACGTTCTCGGGCGCCATCAAGAACACGACGGGCACCATCGCCGTGACGAAGACGGGCACGGGGACGCTGGCCCTTGGAGGTTCCGACACGTACACCGGCGGCACCACGCTCTCCGCCGGCCAGCTTGACATCAACGCCGCCTCCGCGCTGGGCACCGGCAGCTTCACCATCACCGGGGGCAGCATCGGCAACACCAGCGGCGCGGCGATCACGCTTTCCACGAACAACGCCCAGAGCTGGAACGCCGACTTCACCTTCGCCGGCGCCAACGACCTCAACCTCGGCACGGGCGCGGTCACCATGAGCAGCAGCCGCACCGTGACGGTCGCGTCCAATAACCTCACCATCGGTGGCGTCATCTCGGACAGCGGCAGCGGCTACAGCCTCACCAAGGCGGGCACGGGCATGCTGACGCTCGCCGGCTCCGACACCTATACCGGCCCGACCACCGTCAGCGGCGGCACCCTGCAGATCGGCGCCGGCGGCACCGCCGGCTCGATCAACAGCACCAGCGGCGTCACCGACAACGCCGTGCTGGCCTTCGATCGCTCTGATAGCGCGACGTTCAGCATCGCCATCAGCGGCAACGGCAACGTGACCATGCTCGGCGCCGGCACGCTCGTCCTCAGCGCCTCGAACAGCTACAGCGGCGGCACGACGGTCGGCGGCGGCACGCTGCAAATGGGCAATGCCGCCGCGTTGGGCTCGACCAGCGGGGCCGCGACCATCTCCAGCGGGGTCCTCGACCTGCACGGCTACAGCCTTGGCGTGGGCGCACTGTCCGGCGCGGGGACCGTCAACAACCTGTCCGGATCCGGCACGTATACGCTGACCGTCGGCAACGGCAACGCCAGCGGCACGTTCTCGGGAACCATCGCGGACACGGCCGGCACGATCGCCGTGACGAAGACGGGCACGGGGACGCTGGCCCTCGGAGGTTCCGACACGTACACCGGCGGCACGACGCTCTCCGCCGGGCAACTTAACATCAACAACGCCTCCGCCCTGGGCACGGGCGTGTTCACGATTTCCGGGGGCACGATCGGCAACACCAGCGGCGCGGCGATCACGCTTTCCACGAACAACGCGCAGAACTGGAACAGCGATTTCACCTTCGCCGGCACCAACGACCTCAATCTGGGCACGGGCGCCGTCACCATGAGCAGCAGCCGCACCGTGACGGTCGCGTCCAATAACCTGACCGTCGGCGGCGCGATCAGCGGCAGCGGCGACAGCCTCACCAAGGCGGGCGCCGGCACGCTGACGCTGGCCGGCTCCGACACGTACAGCGGCGGCACCACGCTCTCCGCCGGGCAACTCAATATCAACGCGGCCGCCGCCCTGGGCACCGGTAGATTCACGATCTCCGGCGGCACGATCGGCAACACCAGCGGCGCGGCGATCACCGTTTCCACCAACAACGTCCAGACCTGGGGCGGCGATTTCACCTTCGCCGGCACGAACAACCTCAATCTGGGCACGGGCGCGGTCACCATGAGCAGCAGCCGCACCGTGACGGTCGCGTCCAATACCCTCACCGTCGGCGGCGCGATCAGCGGCAGCGGCTACAGCCTCAACAAGGCGGGCGCGGGCACGCTGACGCTGGCCGGCTCCGACACCTACACCGGCCCGACCACCGTCAGCGGCGGCACCTTGCAGATCGGGGCCGGCGGCGCCGCCGGCTCGATCAACGGCACCAGCGGCGTCACCGACAACGCCACGCTGGCCTTCAGCCGTTCCGATAGTGTGACCTTCAGCAAGGTCATCAGCGGCAGCGGCAACGTGACCATGCTCGGGCCCGGCACGCTCGTCCTCGGCGGCACCAACACCTACACCGGCGGCACCACTCTTTCCGCCGGGCAGCTCAACATCAACGCCGCCGTCGGCCTGGGCACCGGGGCATTGACCATTTCCGGAGGCAGCCTAGGCAACGCCAGCGGCGCGGCGGTCACGCTGTCCACCAACAACGCGCAGAACTGGAACGGCAATTTCACGTTCGCCGGCAGCAACGATCTCAATCTCGGCGCCGGCGCGGTCACCTTGAACGGCAGCCGCACCGTGACGGTCGCGTCCAGCAACCTCACCATCGGCGGCGCGATCGGCGGCAGCGGCTGCAGCCTGACCAAGGCGGGCGCCGGCACACTGACCCTCGGCGGCGTCAACACTTACGGCGGGGCGACCGCCGTCAGCGGCGGCACGCTCCAGTTGGCCCCGGCCGCGGCTTCGGCGCCGGTGGGCAACGCCAGCTTCGAGAACCCGCAAATCGGCATCGGGAACTGGAGCAAAGCCTACCAGTCCGATGATCAAACCCTGCTGTCCGCGGGCGCTTGGAATTTCAGCGGCTATGCGGGCATCGCGACCAACAGTTGCCCCTTCATGTCCGCCAACGCCCCGGACGGCGTTCAGGCCGGACTCCTCCAATCCACCGAAACCTACAGCCCGAGCAACTCGAATTGCCATAATGGAGTCATGAGCCAGGTCGTTGCCTTCTCGACGCAGAATGTTTACGTCGTCAACTTCGAGGAATCCGAACGCCCCGGCGACAGCAACGACATCCAGGTCCTTTTCGACGGCACGCCCTTGGGCGGCACCTACACGGGGTCGGCCGGCTCGTGGACGTTGCAGTCCACCCCCGGTTTTGTGGCGACGGCCGGCACCCACACCCTGACCTTCGTGGGTTACGACAGTTCGAACAGCGGCGACAATACCGCCCTGATCGACCTGGTAACGATGAGCGGCTCCAGCTTTAGCAACATGCTGCCGATCGCCACGCCTGTTTCCATC
Organism: uncultured Planctomycetia bacterium; assembly: GCA_963804825.1. GTDB lineage: Bacteria > Planctomycetota > Planctomycetia > Pirellulales > Thermoguttaceae > JBKQVT01. Next base: position 134,921 of record CAWDRV010000003.1, read on the forward strand.
GCCTCGAGCGCGACCTTGAACCTCGGCGGGAACAACCAACAGGTCAGCTCCCTGTCCGACTTCACGCCGGGCAACGGCGGGCAGGTGCTCAACGGCAACGTCTCGCTGCCGTCCACGCTGACCCTCAGCGCCACCGGCGGCACGACCACCTTCAGCGGCGTGATCGCCGGCGGCAGCGGCTTGGGCACGATCAACCTCGTCATCAGCGGCAGCGGGACCCAAGTGCTCGCCGGTCCCAACACCTTCACCGGCGCCACGACTCTCAGCGGCGGCACCCTGCAACTCAACCACGCCGACGCGGTGCAATACAGCACGGTCAACGTCGGCGTCAACAACGGCCTGGCCTTCGGAAACGGCATCGGCGCCTTCAACGTCGGCGGACTGACCGGCAGGAGCAACGTCGCCCTGGCCAACGTCCTGGGCGGCGCCGTCACCCTCAGCGTCGGCGGCAACAATGCCGACACGTCCTACGGCGGCTCGCTCGGCGGCGCCGGCGGACTGACCAAGACCGGCACCGGCACCCTGACCCTCCTCGGCGCCAATGCTTATGCCGGCCTCACCTCCGTCACAACGGGCACGTTGCAACTGGGCGCGCCGGTCGCGGCGGCCCTCCTGGTCCATTTCGGCTTCAGCGGCACGGTCGGGGCGTCGGTCCCCACCGGCGCCGGGGCCATCCTCGACGCCAGCGGCAGCGGCAATAACGGAACCATGTCGGGCCCCGGCGCAACCTACGTCGCCGGCCGCTTCGCCCAGGGCATCAACCTCAGCGGCCAGTATCTCACCGTCCCCGCCAGCCCCAGCTTCGATAACCTCACCGCGTGGACCGATTCCGTCTGGGTCAACCTCAGCGTCGCGGGCAATCCCGGCAGTTGCCTCGTGGCGTGCCGCGATTTTGATTCGCAGAACGGTTTCTATGAGAACTACGACGGCACGCAAATTCACGCCGGCATTCCGCCCCTCGGCGGCGGCGGCTGGTTGGCCGGCGAGAACGCCAGTTGCCCGGTCACCCTGAGCCTCAACACCTGGCACATGGTCACCTACGCGGTGAGCGACACGGGTTACAGTATCTATATCGACGGGGCCCTTGGAGCGTCGGCAACGTGGAGCGCCACCCCCGAATTCAGTCCCAGCGGCTGCGACTTGCAGGTCGGCGGCCGAAGTCAAACCGGCGCGATGAGCAACACCTCGGTGGACGACTTCCAGCTTTACAACGCCGCGCTCTCGGCGGACCAGATCAACGCCTTGTACCTGACCGGGGCCACCACCCACGGCGCGTTGCCGACGACGACCCCGGTGCAGGTCGCCGCCCACGCGATCCTGGACCTCAACGGCGTCAACCAGCGTGTCGCCTCGTTGTCCGACACCAGCGGCAGCGGCGGGACAGTGAAGAACAGCAACACGGCCACGGCCTCCACGCTGACCCTCAGCGCCACCGGCGGCACGACCACCTTCAGCGGCAATATTGCCGGCGGCAGCGGCTTGGGCACGATCAGCCTGGTGATGAGCGGCAGCGGAGTCCAAGTGTTGGCCGGGACGAACACGTACACCGGCGGCACCGACGTGACGAGCGGGACGCTCGACTTCGCCACGGCCAGCGCGCTGCCGAGCACGGGCATTCTCACCGTCGAGGCCGGCGGCTACCTGGCGTTGGGGGCGCTGTTGGGGGCCTCGCCGCCTTCGGATGCCGCCGGCGACCCCGGGCCGACCCAAACGCCGTCCGACGGCGGCAGTGTGGCGGCGACGAGCGGCAACGCCAGCGACGGTGGAACGCCATCGCCGCTGGGCGGCGATGCCGCCGGCGGCACGGCCGCGCCGGCGGGCACGGAGTCGATACCGGAGCCGGGCACGCTGGTCCTATTGCTGGCCGGGGCGGCCGCGTTGGCCGCTGCGGCCTGGAAGCGGAGGAAGCTTGTGCGTTGAAGACTGGTGTTCCGGGAACACGACACTCATCTGGTAGCTTCGGAAGCAACACGCGAAATCGATCCCGCTTTGCCAATACTGGTATTGTGTCCCCGGGCTTGCGCCCGGGCTTGCGTTGAAGCGAAGATTGTAGCCCGGATGGTTGCCGAGGAACCGAGCAACTGCGCGCCGGATTACTAGCATTTACCGCCGCTTATTGTTCTCTCCAGGACTCCATCACAACGTAGCACCACAAAAAGGCCGCTATTCCCATGAATTTTTTCCGGGCATCTGAATAGGACCGCCATTGCGCTTCTGGTTCACGAGGCCGCATTGTGGCGGACGAACTTGCCATCTCAATGAAATAGTCAACTCGTGACTTATGGGGCCCACGGAAATGACGATAAATTGGTGTCACGTCGTCCAACTCCAAACGATCAGAATGTGACCGATGGGCAAATTTGTTGCGAAGGACATTGAACGCCTTCGCAGCTCCAGCTATGTCCTTTTCGATTAGTGAGAGCGTCTTGGCCTTCTCGATCCGCCTGGCGGTTGCTCCAAGGGGAACAAAAGCCTTTGATCCGTCAAGAACATCATCAAGCAAACTCTTCAGGGCTGTCGGTGTGCGTAAGAAGTATTCTCGTAAAAGGCTTCCTAATTTTTCATCGAAGAAAGCATGAGCCACCATCACGCAACCACGATCCGATTCATCCAACATCGCCAGATCTCGGTTCGCAAGTTCAAACGCAGACGGCGGCAACATTATCCCAAAACTCCCCATGCCCGTGACCTGCTCGGATGTATTCCGGGGACGCAATACTCGTTTCGGTAGTTTGCGAAGTCTTGCAGGCCAGCCGCTTTTCCGCAGTGCGAAGACGCGACCGACGAGGACAGGACCCATTCCTCCCAATAGCGTGTCTCCGGAACCGCCCCTCTCCAACCACATTCAAAACAGCGTTTCAAAACCCGCCTCCTGGAAGTGGCGGTCGTTGGTGAACGCTTGCCGAATGCCCAGCCGCCGCATGACGGAAAACGATACGTGATCGACAATGCCGGGCTGGCCCACATCGCCTTGGTGGTAAGCCGCCCACGCCTGCCGCCAGTCGTCGTTCGTTGGAAACACCAGCATGTTGTTGGCTTCCATCCGTTCTCGCAGCCGTTCGACCGTCTGCCGATAGGGTCGCCGGGCAGCCGCGTTGGCGCATTCCAGCAAGACAAACGAAGTGGTTGTCAACAGAGTCTTCGCTCGCCCAAGATCGGCAAACGCCGCGTCGGCCGCCGAATGCCACTGGTCGCCATCATCCCATAGCGCAAGCAGACCGACGGTGTCGAGGAATGCGACGGTCATGGTTGGTGCTCGTTATGCCGAGCGGCCACATCCTGCTCGCCGGAAACATAACGTTCCGCCAAAACGGCGTAGACATCGTCGAGACCGCGACTGGCAGTGCCGGGCTGGATCAATCGCGGCTCAAACTCAACCTCGCACGGGTCGGGCAGGTCCACCGGTCCGACGGGACGAAAGACACCGTTTTCATAAACTGCGTGAATGTTGTTCATGGCAACACCTCCCAGGACTTCACCCTATTTTAATGCCGGGTGCCGCCGTGTGCCACTGCTCGCTTGTCCAGCAGTGCAGGACTTCGGGCAGGGGCAACACTGTTGGACAAGCCGGGCACCATGCTTCGCATGGTCGTGGCACCCGATCCGTGGCACGTTAGCCCATCGCCACTTGGCCGGCGCGAAGGACCGTCTTCTGATACAAGTCGGCATACTGTTTCGCGCTGGCGGCCCAGGACCAATCCTGCCGCATCCCGGTCTCGATCAGTTGACGCCAGGTCTCGGGCTGATGGAAGGCGTCGCAGGCGGCCCGGAGCGTTTCGCTCAACGCCAGCGGACTGTACTCCTCGAAGGAGAACCCGTTGGCGGGCGGACCGTCGGGCTTGGCGGCGCCGAGGCCGGTGATCGTGTCGGCCAGCCCGCCGGTCGCGCGAACCAACGGCACCGTGCCGTACTTCAAGCTGTAGAGCTGGTTCAGTCCGCAGGGCTCGAAGCGGCTGGGCATGAGGAAGAGGTCGGCCCCCGCCTCGATGCGATGGGCCAGCGGATTGGAGAACTCCAGCCGCAGGGCGATCCGGTCCGGATGGCGCTCGGCCAGGCTCTCGAAGAGGCGATGATACTTGGGCTGGCCCGTGCCCAGGATGACCCACTGCATGTCGCCGGTCTGCACCCAGCGTTGGAGGACTTCGGCGATCAGGTCGATGCCCTTCTGCTCGGTCAGCCGGCCGATGGTGGCGGCCAGGGGGATGTCGGCCCGTTGGGGCAGGCCGAGTTCCTTTTGCAGGGCCGCCTTGCAAAGGGGTTTGCCGGTGGCGACGGTGTCGAGGTCGTATTGGGCGGCGATGTGCGGGTCGGTGGCCGGGTTCCACTCGGCGGTGTCCATGCCGTTGAGGATGCCGGAGAGCACGTCGCGGCGATACTGCAAGACGCCCTCCAGCCCGCAGCCCAGCGGGCTGCTTTGGATTTCCTGGGCATAGCGCGGGCTGACGGTGTTGATGGAATCGGCGAAGACCATGCCCGTCTTCAGCAGGTTCAACTTGTCGTGGAATTCCATCTGCCGCCAGTTGAAATACTTCCAGTCCAAGCCCGTCAGCAGCATGTCCCAATGCCAGAACTGGCCCTGGAAGGCGAGGTTGTGGATGGTCAGCAGCGAGGCGATCCGCTGATAGCGAGGCGCGCGGTGATACTCGATCTTCAGATACGCGGGGATCAGGCCCGTCTGCCAGTCGTTGACGTGCAGCACATCGACCTGCAGGTCCAGGAGCCGGATGGCTTCCAGCACGGCGCGGCTGAAGAAGACGAACCGCTCGCAGTTGTCGATGTAGTCCTTGCCATCGACGCTGTAAAGCTGATCGCGATCGAAATACTGGTCCTGCTCGACCAGGTAGACCGGCACGATGCCGCCGGGCATGTGGCTGCGGGAGAGGTGGCCGGTCACCGTCTTGCTGCCGATGGGCACGATGAAGTCGATCCCCAGCGGTTCGATGGGCAGGCCGCAATAGCGGGTCTGGCGATAGGCCGGCAGAATGACGGACGCCTGGTGCCCCATCCGCGCCAACTCGACGGGCAGCGCGCCGGACACGTCGGCCAACCCCCCGGTTTTGGCAAAAGGAACCGCTTCACTCGTGGCCAAGAGGATATTCACGTCCTAGCTCCGTCGTCGGGTGTCGAACCGAAGATGATTGCCTTCCCCGATAATTTTACCATATATTCCGCGTGCGGCTTACCCCTCTTGCGGGATCGTTACAATCGGAACAAGCGTTCTTTTGTTGACCTTCGTTGGGAAAGGAGCGAATAGACGCCGCGGCTTCCGGCCCTCCGCCTTCCGATCCGGAGGCTGACGCCTCCGGCTCACTTCCGCCTTGGTCCCTTCCGATCCGGAGGCTGACGCCTCCGGCTCACTTCTGCCTTCCCCCTTCCGCCCTCCGCCTTGTCTACGCTTCGATCCGGGTGCCGAGGACGGCGAGGAACTCTCGCATCCACTGGGGATGGCCGGGCCAGGCGGCCGCGGTCACCAGGTTGCCGTCGGTCACGGCGTTGCTGAAGGTCGCGTTGACCTCGACCCAAGTCGCCCCGGCCCGGACCACTTCCGGCTTGACGGCCGGATAGGCGGTCACGCGGCGTCCCTCCAGCAGGCCGGCGGCGGCGAGGATTTGTTGGCCGTGGCAGACCGAGGCGATGGGTTTCCGCATTTCGGCGAAGTGCCGCACCAGGGCCAGGACGCGGTTGTCCAGCCGCAGGTACTCGGGCGCCCGGCCGCCGGGAAGGACCAGGGCGTCGTACGCGGCGGGGACGAGGGCGTCGAAGTCGGCGGTGACGGCGAAATTGTGGCCTCGCTTCTCGCTGTAGGTCTGGTCGCCCTCGAAATCGTGGATGGCGGTCCGCACCGTGTCGCCCGGCTTTTTCCCCGGGCAGACGACGTCGACCTGGTGTCCGACCGTCCGGAGGATTTGCAGCGGCGCCATGGCCTCGTAGTCCTCGACGTAGTCGCCCACCAGCATGAGAATTTTCTTTTCCGCCATGAGGGGGTCTCCGTGGGAATGGTTGGGAAGTGCTGGAAGTTAATGTATCCAGCCGCCACGGCCTCCGCAAGAAGGGGGGCAATCTGATGTTAACCCACGGCGGGAACCTGCTATAATTGCCGCTGGCGATGGACCGCCTCGGGGGGCAAGGCGCGACGGCCGCGGCGGTCCGCACGGAACGATCTTCGATTGGTTTTTTGGGAGGGAATCCAATGACCCGCATTCCGCTTCCCGATTGGCAAAAACAGACGAAGGACCAACGCCTGGAAATGAGCACGGCGGAAATCGGCCTGCCCGTCCGGACGGTCAATTGCCTGGAAGACCACGGCGTCTTCACCGTGGAACAACTCCTCAATTGCACGCCGGAAAAGCTCCTGAGCTTTCCCAACTTCGGCGAAAAGACGTTGGAGGAAGTCTACCGGGCCCTGGAAGCCATCGGGCTGTGCCGCAAGAAGGCCCTGAGCGAGTCGGCAAGGGAATAACTTGGGGACTGTCCCAATTTTCGTCCGACGAAAATGGGACTGTCCCCTTGGAAATTCCTTGGAAATTGAACTAACCCTTGCCTTCAGCCCCGGCGATCAGGAACCGAATGGGTTCGGATTCGGGGCGGCGTCCTTGCCGGCGGCGGGTTTATCCGCCCCCGATTTCTTGACCGGCTTGCCGGGGGTCGCCGAATCCTGGTCGCCCAAGGCGCGTTTGGCCGCGTTACCAAGCCCGCCCAAGATGCTCCCCCTCTTGCCAGGCGCCTTGTCCGCCGGTTCCGCCGGGGCCTTCCCTGCCGGCTTTTCCGCCGACTTTTCCGCCGGCTTCTCGGCGCCCTGGGCAAAAGGATTATCGGCTTCCGGGGACTTGGCCGCCTCATCGCTCGGCTTCTTCTCTTCCGTGGCCGGTTCCGATTTGGCCTTTTCGGGCCCTTCGGCCGGCTTTTCGCCGGATCCAGCGGCGGGCGGATTGGCGAACGGATTGTCGGTCCCATTCGGCTGCGGAGCGACGACCGGTTCCGGGCCGCCCTTGGCCGGCGGAGGACCGACTTGCGATTCCAACGCGCGGCGCTCCTCGCGGTTGAGTTCTTCGTACCGTTGCTTGCGCATCTTCTCGTCCTGCTCGAGCTTGGCCATGCGGGCGGCGGCCCGATGCTCCTCCACTTCCAGCCGCGCCGCGCCCTGGACCCGCTCCAGCGACCTGGCCACGTTGTATGTCCTGTTCAGATCGGCGCTTTCCAACTTCGCGCCTTCCTGGAAATCGCTCTCGGCCTCTTGCGGACGCCCAAGCTTCAAATACGCCAAACCGCGGAAGTAGTAGCAACGCGGGTCGTGCGAGCCGGCGTCGATGGCCTTCGTCAAGAACTCATGGGCCTTCACGTAGTCGCCGGAAAAATAGGCGTGGACGCCGTTGCCGTACGTCTGCCCCAAAATCGCGTCTTGTGCCTGCGCCGGCAGGGCGCAGATCGACAGCAGTCCTCCCACCACCAAAGCGACGATACTCCGCATCATGAAACTAACTCCTGCTTGAAACGAAGCCCCTTCCATCGCGCCAATCACGCCTCCGCGGCAACGGCGACACCAGCAACAACAACCCGCACTATAGCCGATCCTAATTGCTATCGGCCAAAATAGCAAGCATGAACTCGAATACCATCCCGCGAATACCCCTCTCCGGGAGGGTGGGTGGGCATGGAATCCGCAATTTGCAAAAGTCCCGTGGAAACAACGCCGCTTTTTGGGCGTCCATCCGCGCGAATCCCCGCAACTACCTGAAATGCTCCTTGACCAACCGCTGAAACTGCGCCAGGTCCTTCACCTGTCGGACGGCTTGGCGAAACACCCCGTCGTCGGGCAGGAAGCGGGCGAAATAGCCGCTGGTCCGCGGCAGCCGGCGCAATGCCAACGGCGGACCGTACAAGCGAAACTCGCCACGGATCAACTGCAGCAGCGCCCGGCCACGCTCCACGGCCGTCGGTCCGCGCACGGAGGCGTTGTCGAACATCGCCCGGCCCTGGCGAAAAATCCACGGATTCCCCAGGCAGCCGCGGCCGATGGCCACCGCGTCGGCCCCGCTCTGCCGCCAGAAGTTCACCGCGTCGGCGGCCGTGCGAATGCCGCCGCTGCCGATCACGGGAATCCGCACCGCCTGCTTCACGCCCGCAACCACGTCCCAGTTCGGCCCGCCGACGTAGCCCTGGGCCACGCTGCGGGCGTGTACGCTGACGGCCGCCGCGCCGGCCTGCTCCGCCCCAACGGCCACCTCGACCGCCGTCGGGTGCTCGGCGTCCGGGCCGCTCCGAATCTTCAGCGTCACCGGGATCGACACGGCGCGGACCACGGCGGCGACCAGTCGGGCAATCGCGCCGGGCTCGTTCAACAGCGCCCCTCCCTCGCCCCGAGCCATCAGGCGGGCGATCGGGCAGGCGAAGTTCAAATCGACCATGTCGAATCCCAGTTCCTCCACCACGGCGGCGGCCGCGGCCAGGACGCCGGCGCCGCTGCCGCTGATCTGCCCGGCGCGGGGCGATTCGGCGGGCGTCGTGTGGAGTTGTCGCAGCGCGCGGCGGTCCCGTCGGGCCGCGCCCGCCGCGTCAACCCGCTCGCTTACGACCAGGCTGGCCCCAAACTGCTTCATGAGCAAGCGGAACGGATAATTGCTATGCTCCTCTAAAGCCGCCAACGTGAGCGGATGGGCGATGGCGACGCGACCGATTTTCATGGCCAATACCGGCCTTCCTGGGGGGATGCAGAAACTTGACGCTTCCCAAGGGTCCCAATTATACTAAGTATTCCTGGAGAGAGAATTTGGGCAAAACAGAAAGAACGTGCTGATGAAGCGTCCACATCGTTTCGCGGTCTTGTGTGGGGTGGCGTTGGCGGCGGTCATGATCGGCAGCCCGGCGACCGGACAGGGCCCGGCGGCAGGACAGAGTCCGCCGACTGCGAAGCCGGCGACGCCCGCGAAGGCCCCGGCGCCGAGGAAGCTGGCCCCCGGAGTCGTCGAGAGCGTCACCACGGACCGCAAAGAGGAGGAAGCGTCCAGCAAGCACGACGTCGTCGAGTTGGTGACGATCAACGACAAATTCAACTGGGCCAAGGGCGTCACGTTCCACAACGACGTCTGGGCGTTGGAATTCAAGTTCAAGCCCATGCGGATGATGTGGGTCGATGTGCCGCAGCCCGACGGAAAAATGCGGCGGAAACTGATCTGGTACATGGTCTATTCCGTGACCAATCCCGGCAAGACGATGCACCCCGTCGAACAGCCCGACGGCACCTACAAAGTCGAGTTCGTCGATAAGCCCGTCCGTTTCGTCCCGGTCTTCAGCCTGGAAGTCCATCACCGGCTGGATGAAAAGTCGCCGGAAGACGTGCATTTCAAGAAGGTCTACACGGATCGCCTGATTCCCGTCGCCCTCGGACCGATCGGGGCGCGGGAAGACCGCAACCGGCGATTCTTCAACACCACGGAGATCAGCGACGGGAAGATCGCCGTGGGAAAGACCGTCTGGGGCATCGTCACGTGGGAGGACGTTGATCCGCGGACCAAGTGGTTCTCCGTCTATGTCAAAGGGCTGACCAACGCCTATCAGTGGGTGGACGCGCCGGGCCAGTTCACCAAGAAGGACTTCGGCGACGAGGCCCAGATCGGCAAGGGCCGGCGGCTGGAACGGAAAGTCCTCAAACTGAATTTCTGGCGGCCCAGCGACGAGTATTTTGAAAACGAGGGAGAAATCCGCTACGGGGTCCCAGGTCGGGTTGACTACGAGTGGATTTACCAGTAGAAATGATGGGTTGCCGGTCGTCGGCCCGCCGCCGCAAGGGGCGGCCTGACGACGTAACTCTCAACAGCACAAAGACATAGGCGCCCCGGCCCCCACCGAGCGGCGAAGTAGGCGACTCCCATGGCACATAAAAAGGGACAAGGCTCCAGCCGGAACGGACGTGACTCGAATGCCCAGCGCCGCGGCGTCAAGCGCTTCGGCGGCGAGGCCGTCCGCGCCGGCAGCATTCTGATCCGCCAGGTCGGCACCAAGTTCCACCCCGGCAAGAATGTCGGCCAAGGGAGCGACTTCACGCTGTTCGCCCTGGTCGATGGCGTGGTGAAGTTCGACCGCGGCGGCCGACGCATCCACGTCGTCGCCTAAAAGCGTCTAACAAACAGATGGGGCTGTCGCCAAGTTCTTGCCGGAAACCTCGCTACTGGCTTGCGGTTTCGCAAGCGACGCTGACCGGCAGAAACTATCTGTAAGTCGCTCTAGAACACGGCCCGAAGCACATTGCGGACCGGCTCTCCCGGCACGAAATACCTCGGTCGGACCACCACCGGCGCCGGCACCCAAACAGGCGCCGCCACCACGACCCGCGGCCGAGCCACCACAACGGCCCGCGGATAGGCGTAGACCGGGGCCGGACCGTAGTACGTCACCACCGGCGCAGGGGCATAATAGCCCGCGACCGGCGTCGGCGCATAATAGGTTACGGTCGGCGCGGGCGCCACGACCACCGGGGCATATCCCCATTGGGCCAAGGCGGTCGAACTGGCCAACAAGACGATCACTGCCGCGGCAAGAACGTGCTTCATCTCTGCGATCCTTTCCTGAAAGAACCCTGGTGTCGCCAACAGCCCCCCATCGGCGTATCCGCACGGAACGCGGCCGTCCGGATACGCCGCTACCGAATTCTATGTCAGCCGGTTCCAGGTGCAAGTCCCCGGCAGGTCGAAAAATAGTCCCAATGGGGGGGCTCTGCGCCCGTTGTGGTCTGCCGATGGGGCCAATCGGGATATACTTATTCATACACAATTAGTATTTGACCGCTTGGCAAGCACTGGCGCGATCGCCAGTGCTGTGCGAGGGCACGCGAAGATGCCCGTGCGCTACCCCGTGACCGCAGATTGCTCAACGCGGCTAAGGTGGGAAGGACGCGGCAATATACTCCTGCAAGTGGCCTTGAACAACGGTTGGCGGAGTTAGTACGTCTTCCAACAAGTTCTTGCTGGAAGCCTCGCTACTGGCTTGCGGTTTCGCAAGCGACGCCGACCGGCAGAAACTCTCTGTAAGTCGCTCTAGGGTAATGCCCGGGCGGCCAGGGCGATGCCGGCCAAGGTCAAGTGCGGCGCAAGGATCGCCGATTCGGAGAGCAGCCGGGCCACCGCGGGACCGGCCCCGCCGGTCAGAATGATCTGCGGCCGAGCGTCGCCGGCCAATTGGTCGATCAACTGCCGCACGGACCCGACCGCGCCCCAGAAGAGGCCCGACCGCATGGCCGCCTCGGTCTCGTCGCCCAGGGCCGGCGGCGGCCCGTCCAGTTCGGTCATATCGACCAGCGGCAACAGGTCGGTGAACTCGTGCATTGCCCGGGCCGACATGGCAATGCCCGGCAGGATGGCCCCGCCCAAGAATGCGCCTTCGGCCGACACGAGATCGACGGTGATGGCGGTGCCGACGTCGATGACGACCGCGGGCTGGCCCGGCCCGCACAAGGCGGCGGCCGCCAGCGCATCCAACAACCGATCCACGCCCACCATGTCCGGCCGCGCGAGATTGACTTCCAGCGGCAGGTCGCCGGCGGCCAGCAGGGTCACGCGGTCTTGCGGCCGCGTGGTCCGAAGCCAATCGACCAGTCGCGTGGCCGACGGCCGGTTCACGCTGCCGATGTACCAACAAAGCGGCGCGAGGGAAGGATCGCCGGTCGTGCTTGTCGCCGTTGCGGCCGAACCTTCGGCGATCCAGGCGTTCAGTCGCGAGAAGTCCGGCGCGCGGCCGTCGAGTTGGAGCGTCGCATCGGGCTGGGGAATCGCGGCGTCGCTGGGGCGATGAAACCACCCGACTTTGATCCGGGCGTTGCCCACGTCCACGGCAATCATGGTTTCTCCTTGCTCACCATGTTTCGGCCGGTTTTTCGAGTGCTTGGACGATGGCCGCCACGAGTTGGTTGAGCCCCGCTCCGGTCACGGCGGAGATCAGCAGCACGTCGCGACGGAGGGCGTCGGCCAGTTTTTGGCGGGCCTGTTCGGCGCCGGGCAGGTCGGCCTTGGTCACGACCACGATCTCGTCGCGCCGGGCCAGGGCTTCGCTGTACTGCTCCAGCTCGCCGCGGATGGCGCGGTAATTGGCCAGCGCGTCGCTGCCGTCGTCGCCGTGCGGCTCCAGCAGGTGAAGCAGGATTCCCGTCCGCTCGATGTGCCGAAGAAACTCGTGTCCCAGGCCGGCGCCGGCGTGGGCCCCCTCGATCAGTCCGGGGATGTCGGCCATGATGAACGCGCGGTCGGCGTCGATCTGCACGCGGCCGAGGTGGGGGTGCTTCGTGGTGAACGGATACGGGGCGATTTCCGGTCTCGCCCGCGACAGCCGGCTCAGCAGGGTGCTTTTGCCGGCGTTGGGTTTTCCGATCAGGCCGACGTCGGCGATCATTTTCAGTTCCAGGCGGACCAGCCGCGACTCGCCGGGTTCGCCGACGGTGAATTGCCGCGGCGCGCGGTTCGTGGCCGACTTGAAGCGGACGTTGCCCTTGCCGCCTTTGCCGCCGCGGGCGACGACCACCTGCTGGCCGGCGGCAGCCAGGTCCTTCAGCACGTGGCCCGCCGCGGCGTCGATCACCACCGTGCCCGGCGGCACCGCCAGGACCAGGTCCTCGGCCGAGGCCCCGTGACAGTTGTCGCCGCTGCCATGTTCGCCGCTGCGGGCTTTCCATTGTTTGCGATGGGCCAGGGCGGCCAGGCTGTCGACGCCTTCGCGGGCCACGAGGACGACGCTGCCGCCGTCGCCGCCGTCGCCGCCGTCGGGTCCGCCGCGAGGGACGAACTTCTCCCGATGAAAGGCGACGCAGCCGTTGCCCCCTCGCCCCGCCTCGAAACGGACTTCCACTTCATCCACGAACATTCGCGCGCCCCAAGTGCTACCACTCTTGTTGGCTGAACTGCTTCTTGAGCTTTTCCTGTTGGGCCGGCGTCAAGATGTCCAGCGTCTTGTCGGCGGCCTCGATTTGCACGCGGTGCAAACGCTCTTCCAGGTTGTCGCGGATCTGGCCGAGTTTCTTCTTCTGCCAGTCGGTCAAGTCCAGCGACCCGAGCAACCGGGAATCTTCCAACGCGACGGGCACGCGAAGGCGAAAGGCAATCTTCTCGTAGGACTCCAACTGCTGCGGCGTCAGCACGTCGGCCACCTGCTTGCGGACGGCTTCCATGTCTTTACGCGCCTGTCCGCGCAGCGCATCGAGCCGTCGCTTCTGCTCCTCCGGCGGAAGGCGTTGCAGCCCTTCCATGGCCGCCTGCACCTTCGCCTGGTACTTGGCCGAGATGGCCCGCAACTGCTGCTGCTGCTCCTCGGTCAGCCACACCTCCTTCTGCACCGGCGGCAAGGACAGGGCCCAAAAACCGGGCACGGAAAGCTGCGGTCTCTCCTCCTCTTCCCCGGTCGCGGCGGGAGGAGCCTTCGGGGACTTGGCGCCGTGGCTTGCCCGGCCGCCCAAGGACCGGAAGCCAACACGACCACCAACGCAGCCACACAACCAGCCACACAAATCGGCATACAAATCGCCAAGCGAAAGAATCGGACCATCGTTGAGTTCCCCTAGCGAAAACGGGTGGGTCATGACGAAAATCTCCTTTATTTTAACCGTTGTTCGCAGGGATGAGAAGCGACCGTAGGTCGGCTGCACGTCGGCCGTCGCCACAAGTTGGGGAAACTCGGCAAAACAGGCCGCCCCGACTCCACAAGCCCGTAAATCGGGGTATTGTATCTGGACCGCACTGAGCTAAAATATGGGGCGTACTTGTCAGCGCGTGGACGGCACCGGCTAAGGATAGTCCGGGGCGACTCGCTTCCGGACAACGTCTTCGGAGGTGACATCGATGTCGTCGCCAGTTTCTACCGACCGGCATGTTTCCTCGGATCGACCGCGGCCGGCCCACGGGCCTTCGGATCGCTCGCCGCTGGGCGTTGGGGCCACGATCCGGCGTTCGGATCGGCCCTCGTCGGGTCTGCCGACCGCCGGCCCACGGGTCCGGGGGCTCGATCGTTGGCTCGGCCGCCGCCTGTTGCGGGCGATCGGCGATCCACCGCTCGATTTCGTCTTGTGGAACGGGGAAGAACTCCACGGCGGCGGTCCGGCCGTCGCCCGCATCGTGATCCATGATCGGCCGACGCTGTGGAAGCTGCTGCTGCGCCCGACCTTGCACTTCGGCGACGCCTATACCGCCGGCCGGCTGGAGGTCGAGGGCGATCTGGCGAAGATGCTCGAGGTCGCCTATCGGGCGGAACCGTACAAGCCGGCCGGGCCGTTGGGCAACATGCTCGGCCGATGGCTCCGCCGCGCCCGCTCCAACACCCTGGCCGGCTCGCGGGCGAACATCCACCACCATTACGACATCGGCGACGACTTCTACCGGCTTTGGCTCGACGAGCAAATGCTGTACACGTGCGCCTATTTTCCCGCGCCGGCGACCACGCTCGAAGAGGCGCAGCGGGCCAAGATGGACCACGTGTGCCGAAAGGTGTGGCTGCGGCCGGGCGAAACCGTGGTCGAGGCCGGCTGCGGCTGGGGCGCCCTGGCGATGCACATGGCCGCCCGCTACGGCGTCACCGTGAAGGCTTACAACATCTCCCGCGAGCAAATCCAATATGCCCGGCGGCGGGCACGCGCCGAGGGCCTCGAAGGCCGCGTCGAGTTCATCGACGACGACTACCGCAATATCCGCGGACAGTTCGACGCCTTCGTCTCCGTCGGCATGTTGGAGCACGTCGGGCCGGACCACTACGGACAGCTCGGCGCCACGATCGACCGCTGCCTCAGCCCCGTCGGCCGCGGCCTGATCCACTTCATCGGCCGGGATCGGCCGGGCCGGATCAATCCCTGGATCGAGCGGCGGATTTTCCCCGGCGCCTATGCCCCCAGCCTCCGCGAGGCGTCCGAACTCCTGGAATTCCGCGGGTTGTCCGTGCTCGACGTGGAAAACCTCCGCCTGCACTATGCCGAGACGCTGCGGCATTGGCTGCTCCGCTTCGAGGCCGGGACCGACGTGGTCGCCCGGATGTTCGACGAGTCGTTTGTGCGGGCGTGGCGGCTCTACTTGACCGGCTCGATGGCCGCGTTCTCCGCCGGCAGCTTGCAACTATTCCAGATCGTGTTCGCCCGGCCCGGGCTGAACGCCATTCCTCCCACCCGCGCCGAACTCTATGCGGACGCCACGATCAAGGATCAAGGATGATGTGAGCCGGAGGCGTTAGCCTCCGGATCGGAAGGGCCGAGAAGAAAAGCTCGATTTCATCCTTTGGGTAGGTGCAACTATCGCTCCCCTCGTCCGCTGCGGGAGAGGGGTCGGGGGTTAGGGGCTTCGGAAAGCAGCAGTGCTGAGCGGCTTGTTGCTTGACGTGCCTGTAGCGAACGGGTATATTAAGTCCAGCCGATTGCTGGGCCCCGCGTCGGGGAGGCGCTCGTGCCTCGGCAGGAGGGATAACAATGAACCGCTGGATAAGCCGGCCTCTGGTTCTGCTTGCTGTCTCGCTGGCGTGCGCGTTCGGCGGCGAGGCCTGGGGCAACACGGTCGAATACACCGTCACCGACCTGGGCACCCTGGGCGGCGACCGGAGTAAGGCCACCGGAATCAATGACGCCGGGCAGGTCGTGGGCTTCTCGAACGCCACGCCGGGCGCTATCCCCAGCGAGGCTTTTCTCTATAGCAACGGGACCATGCAAGGCCTCGGATATCTCTCCGCACCTGGCTATACGAGCGCCAGCGCGGCCTACGGCATCAATTCCTCCGGGCAGGTGGTGGGCTCGTCCACCACGCCCGACGGGGGCGGAAACGCCGCGTTTCTTTACGCCAACGGGACCATGACCAACATCGGCGCGTTTAGCCCCCGCGCCATCAACGACACCGGGCAGGTGGTGGGTACCTATGTTACCATTGCCAACAGTGCCGCCGTTGACCACGCCGTTCTTTACACCAACGGAACCATGCAGGACCTCGGCTCGCTTGGCGGCAGTTACAGCCAGGCCTTCGGAATCAACTCCAGCGGCGAGGTGGTGGGCTCGTCCAGGAGCCAGCTATACGGCGCCTCGTACGCCTTCCTCTACAGCAATGGGGCCATGACAGACCTCGGGACACTCGGCGGCTACAGCAGCGAGGCCCTGGCGATCAATGCCAGCGGACAGGTGGTGGGAGACTCCCAGCTCCCCGCTCCCGGGTACGGCCAGCACGCCTTCCTCTACGGCAACGGAGTCATGACGGACCTCGGGTCATTCGGCGGCGATTCTAGTGCCGTCGGCATCAACGCCAGCGGGGAGATAGTGGGGTGGGCTGACACCGCCGGAGACGCATCCGAGGATGCGTTCCTTTACGCCAACGGGGGCATGATCGACCTGAACAGCCTGATTGCCCCAAACTCGGGCTGGACGCTCCTGGGGGCCACGGCAATCAACGACAACGGGTGGATCGTGGGCGTCGGCTATAACCCCAACGGGCAGGGCGACGCGTTCCTGCTAACGCCCGTCGGCTCCGCGCCGGAGCCTTCGATGTTGGCCCTTCTATGGGCCGCGACCGTTGGTATCGCGGCGTACATTTGGCGGAGGAGAAGAAAATAAGCCGTCGCGCCTCGCCGGGCCGAGCGAGCGGTCGGTACGTCCAATGGGCCTTTCTCGTACGCACCCAACCATTTCATCGGAGGATTCGCCATGCGTAAGCGCTCGAGGTTCTGGGAAGTCGGGATGAATCTGTTCGGCGGCGAGAACGGGCAGCGCCCGCGCGCTCAACGCGGCGGCTGGCGGTCGAAGAACTTGAGCGCCGCATGCTGCTCTCAGGAGTCACCGCGAACACCAACGTGGTGCTCGCCACCGAGCCGGACGGCACGCCCGTGCCCGCCGCCACTTCACCGCTGGCTGGCTACCTCGCCCCGGCGCAGCTCCGGCAGGCGTACGGAATCGACACCCTCATCAGCGCAGGGCACGACGGAACCGGCCAGACCATCGCCATCATCGACGCCTTCAACGATCCGAATATCATTGCTGACGTGAACGCGTTCAACACCTATTATGGCCTTCAGCGGTTCAACGTCCCCGGCGGCCCGACGCTCACCGTCCTCGACCAGAACGGGAACGCGATACCCGACCAGGCCCGCACCCGCCACGAGCGGGTTTTGAGCCTCGCCGTTTGAGCGTTGTAAGTATGACACCAGCGGGGAGACAATCCCCTAACAAGTGCTTGACACCGTGGTGGCTGCATGATAGAAAAAGGCGGCAGGAGGTGAAGCAATGAAACGCACTGCGAAAACGTTGTTGTTGACGGCCGCGATCGTGTTGTTCGCCGGGGCCGACGGGCCAAAGGACGCAAACAAGCCGGTAGCCGAGGAACGGGAGGAAGCGGTCGAATCACCGTCGCCGCCGCCGATGACCCGCGATGCGGCCATCCGCCGCCTCAAGGCGGCGGATTTCAACGTCCACGAGGCCGCCCCGTGGCCGGGCCTTTACGTCCAAAACGGCAGGTGGTCCGAAGTCAAAAAAGCACTGCCCCTCCTGGAAAGGATTCCGGACGTGTTGATACTGTATCTGCGCGCACCCATGATCGAAGACGGCGACCTTAAGCACTTTCAGGGCCTCAAAGACCTCAAGGAGTTGTCCGTTGAAAGTTTCAAGATCAAGGGCGAGGGATTGAAGTATATCAAAGACATGAAGAAACTGCGGTACCTTCAACTTGGCGGGACGGACATCGGCGACGACGGGCTCAAAACCATCGCCGGGATGACCGGCCTTGAAAAACTTTTCTTGGGACGAAAGGTGACGGAGCGTGGCCTGGCGACGCTCAAGCCGCTCAAGGCACTCAAGATTTTGAGCCTTGTCGGCGGTATCGGCGACGAGGGGCTGGCGCAAATCCGCGATTTCCAGAGCCTCGAACTTGTCGGACCGCTAACCCAAGTCACGGACGAGGGGCTGCGCGACCTGGGCAGGATAACAACGCTGAAGACCGTATTCCTGAATGGGCGCCAAATTACCGACGCGGGAATCGCGCACCTGGGACGGCTATACCACGTTGAATACCTGAACCTCGAGGGGACGAAGGTCACGGACGCCGGGCTGGGCCACTTGGTGAAGCTCCATGCGCTCAACGACCTTCGGGTGAGCGGCCTCCCGATCACCGACGCCGGCCTCGCCCACATTGCAAATTTCACGCGGCTTAAATCCCTCGGCCTCGGGGACACGAAAATCACCGACGCCGGCGTTTGGCGCCTTGGGGCCATTCCCACGCTTGGAATCCTTGGCCTGGCCCGAACCCGGGTCACGGACAAGGGGCTGCGGGACATCGCCAAAATGGGGAACATTTGGCACCTGGACCTTAGCGGAACCCGGATCACCGACGCCGGTTTGGCGGAGATCGAGAAAATGCCACAGGTAATGGAGCTATTCCTTCGCGGCACGGCCGTCACCGACGCGGGAATGGTCCACGTCGAGCGGATGCCACGACTGGAATGGCTGGATATCGACGACACGGGCGTGTCGGAGGAGAAATCCACGGAAATCCGTAATCTACTTCTGCATCGCAAGCACCCGTTAATGCGCGCGCCATGACGGAGAGAACCCACTGCAAAGGGAGGACCATCTCGTGAGACACAATAAAGGCATTGTTCGGCGAGTCTTTACCGGCAGGAAACGGCACGCCGCGCCTTCGACCACCAACCGACGGCGCTTGACGATCGAGCGTTTGGAGGACCGGACGCTATTGGCCGGAATCACCGTCAGCGGGACGGTCATGCTTGCGACGGGCGGCGCGGGAACCCCCGTTCGGAATGCGATGGTTTGGGTAGCAATCCCGGTCACCTACACGGACGCGTCGAAAAACGCCTATCAGACAGTCCTACCAAGCGATTCGACGTTCACAGACGGGGCCGGCGCTTTTACGGTTGACGTTGATAATACTCCTCCCACCGGCTGCACCGCGTACCAACTTGACCAAAACGGCGCGATCACCGTATATGTGACGGCCAAGGCGCCGACCCTCACGCCGGGCACGGACCCCATCAATTTGAAGCCCGCGTACAGCGTGGTTGACGGCCTCCTCAACCCTTACGAGGAAGATTACGTTGGCCAGCCGATCCAGTTGCCGGGCAACCTCAATCAGGCCAACGTGAGCGTCACGATCGGACCCAAGGGCGGTTCTTCGTTTACAGTGATTGACAATAACTCGTACGTGGACACGTACAACGCGATGACGGCGTTTACGGTGTTAGCGACCTACTGGGGATACGCCACCCAGGCCTTTCAAATTCCGTGGGGAGCTGCGCCGAATGCGAAACTCGTCAACCCACTTGAGGTGCTATACCCGTGTGGAGGGGATCGAAGTGGATTTATGCCGGGCATTCCGCTTTCCAGCCCGCCCGGGATAACCGACCCCGAAATCCTGTTGAGCCAAACCGAATTCGCGCTGGACGCCAAGGCCGTCGGGGCGGGATTCGGAGAGTACCTTGCCTGCGAGGAGGGATGGTTGAGGCCCAGCGTGTCCGTGACCCCCAGTTTTCTGGCAAACGACCGGCTCCGCACCAATGATAGCGCAACGCAAAGCCTGACGCCGAACGACGTGAACCTCGCCTTTGGCCAAGGGTTTGGCGACTGGTATGCAGTTTCGGCGGCGGTGAACAGCGGCGATGCCTCCGTGCTCAGCGCGCTGCCCGGTTTCGGGGCTGGGCAGACGCATTCGTTCGACGGTAACTCGCTTGACAAGCCCGGCGGCGGCGGCGAGGACGAAGAGTTGTCGGTGGCGAAAATCCTATGGACGCTGGACTGCGACGGCGTGAACAACCTTTGCCACCAGTACGATGACGGCGATTTCCTTACGTTGTGTTACGGCGGGAGCCTGTACTGCCTATATAACTCCGTTCTGGCGCTGCTAAGCAATGTGAACGACCAAATGTCAAACCTCGACTTTTTGGGCCGTATATTCGCGGCCCAGGATGTGGCGCCGAGTGCGGAGGGCACCGATTTTACTTCCGGCACCCCTACGTTCACTTTCTGGGTGCCCATAACCGGCGATCCCACCGACGCCGCAACACAGGCCGCCTTCCCACTCGCCACCGCCCGATTCACGTTCGACTCGGTCGAACTTGACGTGTTCGACCCGGCAGGTAGTAACGTGCTCACCAAACCATTCAGCCTGGACAGCGTACCATTTTCCGGCCAACGGCCAAATAATGCTGCTCTGGAGGGCATGGGCCTGACCGTTAACCAGACTTTGCCGGCGACCGCGACACATGGGGCGTGGATGAAGCTGTCGTGGACCGTTCCCGCGGCCGATTGGGCAAAGGCCGTTAAACAGATGACCGGGGCCAGGGACCTTTGCAGTTGGACGGTCACGGGCACCACGCAATACGATGTTGGCCGTCGCCTCGCGAGCGCCTACGTGAGCCAGGAAAAGAATTTCGACTACAATACTGCGGAAATCGACCCGACTTCGTTCCTTGCCACCAGCGCCGGCAACAACACGCTCGACCTGACGTACAACATCGTCTCGCCAGACGGCACTCCGGGCGGTACCCTCGACGGCGTCAACGTCACCCTCTACGCCTCGCCCAGCGGGGTCTTCGATTACAGCGACAATGTGCAAATCGCCCCGATTTATAGCGTCACCGACCCCGACCTGCTGAGCGGCTCGGACACTAAGGTCTTCAGCATGGGGGCCGACTTTATCGGCTGCGGCGGCTACGGCGCCGCGCTGCAAGAGTTCGAATTTTCCAGTAGCGAGCTTTACGTCCTCGCCAAGGTCGACACCACCGTCGGCGAGAACGTCGATACGCAATGGGTCCGTCTCCAGGCCGGCGCCTTTCAGGCTTATGACAACATCATGTACGTCTTCGGCACCGCGTCGCTGGACGACCCCACGCCCGACGACAACGTGGCCGACACCTTCACGATCACGAACGTCCCAGGCACGAGCGTGAGCATCACCGGCCCCAGCGGCGACGGGATCGCCGCCGACACCTTCACCCGCATCTTCGCCGCCGACCCGTTCTACTCCAACTTGGTCTACGTCCGCGGCCACGGGGGCGACGACACGGTGGACGCCTCCGCACTGACCTACGACGAAGATACGAACCCGGTTTCGTTGACGGTCCTGGACGGCTCGGGCCACGACACCATCAGCGCCGGCCTATGCGGGACGCTCGTCTATGCCGGCTCGGGCGGGTTCAGTTTCACCGGTCCCGCCGGCTTCGGCGGCGCGCGTTCCGTCGTTTGCGGCCAGGCGGAGTTCTACTTTGCCGGCGACAGCAGCCTGGGCAGCAGCGACATCACCATCACCGGACCCGGCGCTGTCGGCTTGAACTTCTTTGGCCTCGGCCAGGGGATCAACCTCGACCTCGGCCAGACCGGCCAGCAGACGCTCAACAGCCTGGTGAGCCTGAGCCTCTCGCTGGACGGCAGCCAATGCGGGGTCGGTGGCACCTGCTACGGCCAGGTGTTGAGCCTCGCGGCTTGAGCGTTGTAAGTATGACAGCAGCGGGGAGACAATCCCCTAACAAGTGCTTGACACCGTGGTGGCTGCATGATAGAAGAAGGCGGCATGAGGCCAAGCAATGAAACGCACTACGAAAACGTTGTTGTTGACGGCCGCGATCTTGTTGCTCGCCGGGGCCGACGGGCCAAAAGACGCGAAAACGCCCGCACCAGACGCACCGAAGGACGCGGCAAAGGTGCCATTAACCCGGGAGCAAACTGTCCGCGCCGTTTGTGGGCCGTGGTTCACGATTCATCCTGCGTTTCCAAGCCCGGGCGTTCGCATTGAGATTCGCGAATCTGGGCGGGGCAAGGAGAAGGGGGCGATGGCCCTCCTGCCGTTGTTTCCTGAAACAGTCGAGCTTTCCGTGGAAACTCCCGTCACCGACGCCGACCTCATCCAAATTCAAGGGCTCAAAAACCTAAGGAGCCTGGGGTTTCGTAATTCGCCCGGCATCAAGGGCGACGGCCTGAAATACCTCGCTGGCCTCAAGAAAATGCGAAGCCTGGACATCATGAATACGGCCGTCGGCGACGACGCGCTCCGATACCTGGTCCCCATGACCCGTCTCGAATCGCTCTCGCTCGGACGGAACGTGACCCAGCGAGGCTTGGCGGCCCTCAAACCGCTTAAACGGCTTCAGTGGTTGTTGTTTCAAGCCGGGATCGGCGACGAGGGCGTGGCGCAGCTTGTTGGCTGCCCGAGTCTCGAACACATCCGAACGTTCACAACCGTTACCGACGACGGGTTCCGGAACCTGGGCAGGATAACGACGCTAAAGGAATTGGACCTAGCCTGGATGAAAACGCCTGTTACCGACGCCGAAATCGCCAACCTGGCAGAACTGACCGATCTCGAACGCCTGGACCTGGTGCCGACCGGCCACCCGGAGGCGGCCAAGATCACCGACGCCGCCTTGGAAACCGTAGCGAAGTTTCACATGCTTAGGGAGCTGTCGCTGAGTGGGCCCGGAATCACCGACGCCGGGCTGGCGCACATCAAGGGGTTACGGCGGCTCCAAGACCTATGGCTTACGGACACGAGAATCACCGCCGCCGGACTGCACCACCTTGAGGCGATGCCTGTTTTATTGCGTCTCGGCTTGATCCGCGCCAACATCAGCGACGCCGGGATGGAGGAGATCGCCAAGCTCCAAGGCCTTTGCGCGATAAACCTGGACGGGGCGCGGGTCACGGACGCTGGGGTCCGCCAAATCGCCAAGCTCTGGAACGTTCACGACCTGAACCTTGACGGCACGGGGATCACCGACGCGGGGCTGGCAGAGTTGGTGAACATGCCACGCCTATCGCGTCTGAGCCTCCGCAGGACTGCGGTGACGCAGGCGGGAATGGTCCATATCGAAAAAATGCGGAACCTGGAGGAGTTGGACGTGATAGACACCGCCGTGGCAGAGCAGACGGCCATCGAGCTATCCAAGCGGATGAAGCTCCGCAGGGTTGACGCGGGAAGCTCAAAACGCCCGCCATACCCCTCACTCTGAGACATGTACGCCACGGCACCGCAATCGGAACCGGCGCAATTTTAACGACGCTTGACAAACCCTTGAAAATCAGGAGGGTAGGATCGTGAAAGACAAGACGGGCATGTTTCGACGATTCTTTTTCGGACGGAAGAGCAATTCCACCCCGCGGGCGGTCAAGAGCCGTCGGCTCGCGGTCGAACACCTCGAACAGCGAACCATGCTCTCCTTCTCAGTGACCTTCTACGTCAACCTCGACAACGGGACGCCGATACGAGACGCCGAGGTGTCACCCCAGGTACATTATGTTGACACAAGCGCGCCCAAGAGCGGCATACAAACTGAGCCGTCTTCTCTCGGTTGGACCAACGAGGCAGGCGAGTTCACCTACAACGACACGAGCCCAACACATCAACTCGTTCCTGGGACGGCCGGCGAGGTCAGCCTATGGATCCGTGCCATTTCGCCAAGCATTGCTCCGGCCAGCGACCCGAACAACCTTCGCCCGCAGTACGCAGTTCTACCGGATCAAGGCGCAATATTGGCAGACGGCAGCAGAGCCCGTAGCCCGAACACATGGTACTCGAACGCATTCAATGCGTGTTTCGCGTTCCCCATCACCCAGGCCCAAGCGGCCCAAAGCAACGCTGCCCTCACCGCCTCGATCAGCGGCAATTATAGTCCGAACGCCGTGGCATTCGGCGGCCCACCGGATTTGGTCCGCGACGCCTTCGCTGCATTTACCGTACTTGACACATACCATACATACGCATGCGACCTAGGGATCAATCTCAGCGACCCGTTGCCGGTGTTCTTCTTTCCCACCTCGGCCACGGCGTCGTATCTCCCGAAATACGGGGTTTTCCTGGGGACAACGGGAATTTTCATGCGGCAGTCGTGTTTTAACAGCGACGCTAAGGCATTGGGCCATGAATTCGGCCATTATGCCGCCAGCGAGGCATCTATCTACAATCCCGTAGGGGGCGACCACACACCGATGGCTAATCAACGGCTCAAGGCCAATCCGAGCGCAGGCGACGCTATGACATTGGCCGACGACCAATTGGCGTTCAACGAGGGATTCGCCACGTGGTTTGGCGTGTCGGGGGCGGTTTGCGAGCCCGTGGTCGTCCTGTGCGACATCCCCGGTTTTGGCGCGCCGCAGAGCGTTTCAACCCACACTCTCCTCGGGATGTCGTTAGACGCCAAGGGCGGCGGCGGCGAGGACGAGGAGCTGTCGGTGGCGCGGATCCTCTGGGCGTTGGAAAGCGACCCGATGTTCGCCGGCGCGACGCCCCTCGCCAGCGCGAAGAACGTTTATAACGCCGCCAAGGGCGCCTGGCTGAATATGACCGACGGCGCCACCCTTTGCAGCCTTTGGGAAGAAATCACGGCGGGGATTACCGACAACAGCGTGCTCGACCGGCTGGCCAGGATTTTCGAGGCGGAAAACGTCGCCCCACAGCCGGACCTATCGAACGCGGACACCGTTGTAAACACTGCCGGCGCGACGTTCGAATTCTGGCTGCCAATCACTGGCGATCCAACCGACGCCGCAACGAAGGCCGCCTACCCTGACACAACCGCTCCGTTTACGTTTACCTCCGTGACGCTCCAGGTGTTCGACGCGTACACGGGAGACGCAACGTCGTTTTCCCAGACATTCGTTTTGTCGACCGCCAACAACCTGCCCCCCGGGCTGACTATGGTGCCTGGCAGCCTCCAAGCGGCAACCCCGACCGACGGAGCGCGGATGGAGGTTTCATGGACCGTTCCCCAGGTCCAGTGGAACAACGCCGTGTCCCAAATATTTACCTCACCGTGGGGTTACACCTGGACCGTTACCGGAATTACGACCATTATCGGTGGCTACATCAACGATGCAAGCAGTTACCAGAGCGAGCACGGTTACTTCGGAATCTACATGCCACCCCCGGCACCGACCGCGTTCAACGCGGGGCTTGCTCCGACCGCCTTCACCGCCACCAGCGCGGGCAACAACACGCTGGACCTGACGTACAACATCGTCTCGGCGGACGGCACTCCAGGCGGCACGCTCGACGGCGTCAACGTGACCCTCTACGCCTCGCCCAGCGGGACGTTCGATTACAGCGACAATGTGCAAATCGCCCCGATTTACAGCGTCACCGATCCCACCCTGTTGACCGGCTCGGACCCCAAGGTCTTCAGCATGGACGCCGAACCTATCGGCTGCGGCGGCTACGGCGCCGCGCTGCAAGAGTTCGAATTTTCCAGTAGCGAGCTTTACGTTCTCGCCAAGGTCGACACCACCGTCGGCGAGAACCTCGATACGCAATGGGTCCGTCTCCAGGCCGGCGCGTTTCAGGCTTATGACAACATCATGTACGTCTTCGGCACCGCGTCGCTTGACGACCCCACGCCCGACGACAACGTGGCCGACACCTTCACGATCACGAACGTCCCAGGCACGAGCGTGAGCATCACCGGCCCCAGCGGCGACGGGATCGCCGCCGACACCTTCACGCGCACCTTTGCCGCCGACCCGTTCTACTCCAACTTGGTCTACGTCCGCGGCCACGGGGGCGACGACCACGTGATCGCCTCCGCACTGACCTACGACGAAGACACGAACCCGGTTTCGTTGACGGTCCTGGACGGCTCGGGCCACGACACCATCAGCGCCGGCCTATGCGGGACGCTCGTCTATGCCGGCTCGGGCGGGTTCAGTTTCACCGGTCCCGCCGGCTTCGGCGGCGCGCGTTCCGTCGTTTGCGGCCAGGCGGAGTTCTACTTTGCCGGCGACAGCAGCCTGGGCAGCAGCGACATCACCATCACCGGACCCGGCGCTGTCGGCTTGAACTTCTTTGGCCTCGGCCAGGGGATCAACCTCGACCTCGGCCAGACCGGCCAGCAGACGCTCAACAGCCTGGTGAGCCTGAGCCTCTCGCTGGACGGCAGCCATTGCGAGGTCGGCGGCACCCGCTACGACCAGGTCTTGAGCCTTGCGGCTTGAGCGAAGAATAACGCCCTGACGGGCAGACGATCTTGGAGAAGCAGCGATTCTTCCGAAGATTCCTTTTCCGCCGCGCGGATTGCTTGACGTGCCTGTAGCGAACGGGTATATTAAATCCAGCCGATTGCTGTGCCCGCGTCGAGGAGGCGCTTGCGCCGCGGCAGGAGGGATAACGATGAACCGATGGATAACCCGGCCTTTGGTCCTGCTTGCTATCGCGCTGGCGTGCGCGTTCGCCTGCAACGCCTGGGGCAGTACGATTCAATACACCGTGACCGACCTGGGGACTCTCGGCGGACTTTCAAGCCAGGCTTTCGGCATTAACGGCATTGGGCAAGTGGTCGGCGCCGCGGACACCGGGAGCGGCGATCACCCCTTCCTCTACAGCAACGGGACAATGACCGACCTCGGGACGCTGGGCGGCGGCGGTGGTGTCGCGTATGCGATCAACGGGAGCGGGCAGGTCGTCGGTAGCGCTTATACGGCCGGTGACGCCGCCGAACATGCGTTTCTCTACGGCAATGGCGTGATGCAGGACCTCGGGACGCTCTGGGGGTAATTCCAGCGCCGCGCTCGCGATCAATGCCAGCGGTCAGGTGGTTGGCTCGACCGACAACGGCGCGTTCCTCTACACCAACGGCACGATGACAAACATCGGGGACTTCATCCCGTCCGGAATCAACGGCGGCGGGCAGGTGGCGGGGTTGACCTTCGCGGGGGGAGGCCCTCACGCATACGTATACAGCGACGGCGCATTGCAGGACCTTGGGGCCCTCGGCGGGAGCTTTAGCAGGGCCAACGCGATCAACGACAGCGGCCAGGTCGTAGGCGAGGCGCAAATTCCCGGGCCAAGTGGGGTCCTCGGGGCGTATTACCACGCGTTCCTTTACACGCCGGGGGAATGACCGACCTCGGAACCCTCGCCGGGTACTACAACAGTGATGCGCTGGGCGTCAACGCAAACGGGCAGGCAGTTGGCCGCGCCTACAACTACGCGGACATTTTCTCGTCCGCATTTTTGTACAGCAACGGGGCGATCGTGGACCTTAATACGTTGATTGATCCATCCGCCGGCTGGACCCTCGAGGAGGCTAATGCAATCAACGACAACGGGTGGATCGTCGGCGACGGCGTCAATCCTAGCGGGCAAGAGGACGCCTTTCTCCTCACCCCCGTCAGCGCTACGCCCGAACCGTCAACGATCGTCCTCCTCTTGGTCGGCATCGTCGGGATAACGTGCCACCTCTTGTTGCGCCGAGCGCGGTAGCGGAGGCAACACTCCTTTTTTTCGTCACTCCTGTTTCCAGATATGGAGGTCATGCCATGGGAGGTCGCTTGCGGTTTTGGGGCCGGGTTCGACGCCTTTTCGACATTGAGCGTGAGGCCAGGAATCGGCCGGCGGCAACGCGCCGCCTAACTCTGGAATCCTTGGAACAGCGCAATCTCTTGGCGGTGCTCCTCTGGGACGCAGCGCGGAGCGGTGGAACGAGCCTTGGTGGAAGTGGCACATGGGACGCCACCAGCGCCGTCTGGTACGATCAAACGGCCGCGGCGGACGTTGCGTGGACCAACGGCGACACGGCCGTCTTCGAGGGCCAGCCGGGCACGGTGGCCATCTCCGGCCAAATCAGGCGCCGCTTCGGTCGTTATCAACACCGCGACCGGTGGCGCCGGCTACAGCCTCTCCGGTGACAACCTTACGCTCCCGTCCGCGGGAACCACGATCGAAGTCGACAACGACCCAGTGGCGATTTCCTCGATCATCGCCGGCGACGGGCGGCCTGACGAAGACGGGAACGGGCACGCTGATTATCAGCGGCGCGAGCACCTACACGGGCGGCACCACGTTCGCCGGCGGTGTGCTAAATTTCGCCTCGGGCAGTCTCGCCGTCAACGCCGCCGCGCCCAACATCGCGTTCGCGGGCGGCACCCTGCAATGGGCCGCCGGCAACACCGACGACGTTTCCGCCGGAATGGCGCCGATTCCCGCTGGCCAATCCGCGGTCCTCGACACCAACGGCAACGACGTCAGCCTGACCACCCCGTTGTCTGGCGACGGCGGGCTGACAAAACTTGGCGACGGAATCCTCTTCATCAGCGCGGCCAGCACCTACGCCGGCCCCACCGTGACCGAGGGCGGGAGCATTCAGTACCTCGACCAGATCGCCCCGCCGATCATCCTCGCCCCCGAGGGCCAGAATACGCCATTCACCCCGCCACAGATCAGGGGGGCGTACGGAATCAGCAGTCTCCCCACGGAGGATAATGGGAACGGCCAGACCGTCGCGATCGTCGTCGCTTATAACGACCCCAATATCGTCACCGAGGCAAACACTTTCAGTGCCTACCCCGGTTATGATCTTCCGGCATTCAACCCCATTAGCGGTGCCGGACCGAGCCTCTCCGTGCGTAACCAGAGCGGCGGCACTGACCTGTCGGGCGTGCCGGACGCCTATTCTTCCGGCACGAACTGGTACCTTGAGATTCCGATGGACGTGGAGTGGGTGCATGCCGTGGCGCCGGAGGCCAATATCGTCCTCTTCGAGGCCAGCAGCGGCATCGGGTCGCCATCCAATCTGATGGCGGCGGTCAACGCGGCGCGAAATTACGCGGGGGTTTCGGTCGTCTCGATGAGTTGGAACGCCCCGGAACTCGGGTGGACGAACGAGACGCAATACGACTCGCACTTCACCACCCCAGCGGGCACCAAGGCGTGACTTTCCTGGCCGCGTCGGGCGACTCTGGTGGGGTCGGCGGAAACGGTTCGTATCCGGCCTATTCGCCCAACGTCATCGCCGTCGGCGGCACGACCCTGGCGATTTCGTCCGACGGCCAGGGCAATCCAATTTACGGTTACGAAACCGGCTGGCCCATGAGCGGCGGCGGGCAGAGTCGACAGGAGACAGAGCCAACCTACCAACGGTCGGTGCAGACTTCGGGAATGCGTGAAAGCCCCGATGTGGCCTTCGATGCCGACCCGAACACGTGCGCGTGGGCGTACTGGTACTACAAACCATACGAGGAGGGCTGGTTTTACGGCGACGGCACGAGCCTCGCGTGCCAGTGCTGGGGCGGCCTGATCGCCATTGCCGATCAAATGCGGGTAGCAAACGGCCTAACAACGCTGGACGGGCCGACCCAAACGCTGCCGGCGCTTTACGCTATGCCCTCAACGGATTTCCACGATATCGCTCCCAGCGGTTACGACATGGTGACAGGCCGCGGCACACCCGTGGCGAACCTGCTTGTTCCCGCGCTGGCGGCGTCCTTCCCGCCCGATCTCACCGTGAGCATGACCGACTCCGGCGCCGGCAAGTTTTACCCCGGCGACGTCGGCGACACCTATACGATCACCGTGACCAACTCCGGCACGGGGGCGACCAACGGCACGGTAAGCCTGACCGACACGCTGCCGGCGGGATTGACGGCCACGGGCTTCAGCGGCACCGGCTGGACCGTGAGTCTGTTCAACCCGGACGGCCAACCGCGCGATGCGCTGGCCGCCGGCAGCAGCTACCCGGTGCTGACCCTGACCGTGAACGTGGCCACCAGCGCGTCGGGCAACGTCACCAACACGGCGACTGTTTCCGGCGGCGGCGAGACGAACACATCAAACGACACCGCCAGCGATACGACGAGCATCGCACAGGCGATTGTCGCAACCGGCGGATTCGCTGTTTCGTATGGGCAAGGAAAAGAAATTCCTTCGACGACGGTGGTCGCCACATTCACCGATCCCAGCGGCGCCCAGACGGTCGGCCACTATTCGGCTTCCATCGACTGGGGCGACGAGACCGCCCTGTCTACCGGCAGCATCTCGGTCGCCAGCGGCGTCTTCACCGTGAAGGCCGGCGCGCCCGGCACGGCCGGCCATACGTACTCGACGATGAAAAGCCCGTATACGGTCCTCGTGAACATCGTCCACAACGCAATGTTGCCGGTCGCAGCGACCGACACGGCCTACGTCACCGGCCCGCATACCATGGTTTGGGGTGTACCGAGCAGCGGGAATTGGACGACCATTGCCGATTGGAAAAATCAAAGTGTGCCGCCTTACTGCCCCAACGCCACGATCGACGTCCAGATAAACACCGCGGAAACAGTGACGGTCTCCGACGCCGAGGCGGCCAATTCGCTGACACTCTCCAACGGCGCGACGGTCCTCCTTGCGTCCGGCGGAACGCTAAGCCTTTCAAGCCTCGTCCTGGGAACGGGCGCGGCGCCCACCATTCTGCTGGAAGGCGGCACACTGAACGTCACCGGCGCATTCACAACGGCCGTGCCCATCACCATCGGCACCGGTGGCGGAACGGTGAACACCAACGGGTACGACGTCACGCTGGCAGGCAAGATCAGCGACCTCGCCACCCCCGGTATCACCCCCGGCGGCTGGTCAAAATGGGCACCGGCACGCTGACGCTGACCGGCGGCAACCCCAGCCTCGGCGGCAACACCTACACCGGCGGCACGAGGGTTGGCGACCAGACGACCAACGGCGGAACGCTGATCTTCTCGCAGCCAAGTGCGTCGCCGAGCCACGGAATCGTGACCGTCGGCAAGGGCGGAAAGGTAACGCTGGGTTCTCCGATCGGTGACGACGACGGCCAGACCGAAAATTACACGCACGGCGGCCAATCGCTCAATTCCATGGGCAATGGCAACGACGACAACGGCGGCGATACGACCGGGGCCGACGTCGTCGAGTTCTATTTGCAGCCGATCAGCCAAGGCACCACCGACTACACCACCGATTTCGAGATGGACGGCAACGATAACATCACCTCGAACAACGTCGCCACCAACGACGCCTCCGGGACGATCTACTTCGCCGTCTACGCGGGCCTGAACCAGACGAACGACACCCATGCCGACGACGGCGTCGCGTTTGCGTTTCTGAACTTCACCTCGACGGGGACCATCGGCAGCGAGCCGTCGTCGCTGGGCCTGTCGCTTGAAAACGGCTTTGGCGACAGCGTCGTCGCCAGTACGGGCGCGTCGACCGATCTGAACGACGACGGCAACCTCGACCTCGGCTCGACCAACAGCCGCAGCCCGGCGGGCTGGGCCGTCTTCGAGCAGAACCCCTGCGTCTTCGCCACGGGCAGCGGCGCGGCCAACGGCAGCGGCGACCGCACGAACGTCCTGCTCGGCGTGCTCGCGTACACCTACACCGAGCGCCAGCCTGACCGACACGCAGACGGCGCAGGTTACGCTCGATAGCCGGGCCGGCGACCTCTGGCGCTGGCCTTCGGCTATAAGCTGGACGGTGTTATAAAGTCTGACACGTTCAGCGGATCGCAGGCCTCCGACCTGGCGATCGGCACGCCGGTGACGATCACCTACACGCCGCCCGGGGCCGAAAACGAGTCGGTGGTTGTTGGCGGGGGCGTGGTCGGCAGCAGCGTTTCGGTCGCGGCCGCCGCGCCCGTGGGCAACACGGCCGAGACGCCCGCGGCGTCAAGTTTGGCGGTTCCCGTCGCCGATGCCGCGGCCAGCCCATTCCCGACCGCCGTAAACCCGCCGGCGGCCATCGCTAGCACGAATTCGGCCGCGCCGATGGCCGGCAATATGGCCGTCGGCGTGAATGCGGCCGCAAGCAGCCCGACGTCGGTTGTGGCGAGCGATCCTGTTGCCGCCATCGGTGGGGCGAGTGAGGACGCCGTGGCCGCGGACCTCGCCCCCGCTGGATCATGCAGCACGACCGACCCGCGCATGAACACCATCGCAGCCGACAAAGTTTTTGCAACCTTCTGGTCGGATGCGGACGGGGTCAACCCTGCGGCTCGCTGGGGAGAAACCCCATCGCAAACGGCTGTCATTTAGGGTGCGAAAACGGGTAGACTTCGCACTTCGCGGCTGGTACAAAGGCGGAACAGGGGAAGGCGGATGGCCCGTGCCCTTTCTTCCCCCTTCCGCCCTCCGCCTTTCCATCCGGAGGCTAACGCATTCCCATCCGGAGGCTTACGCCTCCGGCTCACCCGTCATGGAACATTGCGACGCACTCATCGTGGGCGGAGGACCGGCGGGGGCCACCTGCGCGGAGGCCCTGCGCCGCCGCGGTTTGGACGTGGTGGTGCTCGACAAGGCGACGTTTCCACGCCCAAAACTCTGCGCCGGCTGGATCACGCCCGCCGTGCTCCAGACGCTCCGAATCGACCCGGCCGACTACGGACGCGGCCGGGTGCTGCAAGCGATGACCGCCTTTCGCGTCGGACGGATCGGCGGGCCGCACGTGACGGTGTCGTACGACCGGACGGTCAGCTTCGGCATTCGCCGCAGCGAACTGGACGACTACCTGCTGCGCCGCTCCGGCGCGCGGCTGCGATTGGGTGAAGCCGTCGCGCGATCGAGCGGACCGCGTCGGGTTTCGTGGTCAACGGCCAGTTGCAGACGCCCATGCTCGTGGCGGCGGGGGGACATTTTTGCCCCGTCGCACGGCTGTTGGGCATGGCCGTCCCCGGGCGCGAGCCCGTGGTGGCCGCCGAGGAATGCGAGATCGAATTGCGTCCCTCCGAGCAAGCCGGCTCGGCGATCGACCCGCAAGTCCCGGAAATCTATTTCTGCGACGACCTGGCGGGCTACGGCTGGTGCATTCGGAAAGGGGCGTTGTTGAACGTCGGCCTGGGGCGGGCCGGCGGCGGCCATCTGCCCGAGCACGTCCGCGGCTTCTGCCAGTTCCTCAAGCAGCAAGGACGCATCGCCGACGAGCGGCCGGCCAAGTTTCAAGGACACGTCTACCAACTCTACGGCCATTCGACGCGCCCGCTGCTGGCCGACGGCGTCTTGTGGATCGGCGACGCGGCCGGACTTGCCGCGACACAAAGCGGCGAAGGGATTGGCCCGGCGATCGAGTCGGGCCTGTTGGCGGCGAGTGTCATTGCGGGCGCCGGCGGCGATTATCGTCGGGAGCGGTTGGAGCCCTATCGGCGTCGGATCGAGGGGCGTTTCGGGCGGCGGCGGCGGCGTCCGGCCGCCGTCGGTGCGCCTTCCGCGTTGCGGCTGCTGCTGGGGCGGAGGTTCTTGGCCAGTCGGTGGTTTGTCCGCCGGGTGGTGTTGAACCAGTGGTTTTTGCATGGGGGACAAGCGGCGTTGGAGCAAGATTGACAAGGTGGAGGAGGCTGCCTCTGCATGGCAGCTAACCCTTCGGGGGGGTTCAAAAGGGCAAGTGCAACCCGCCCAACGGTGAAAAATGTCGGTTTATATGCTTGCGAGATCGGGGAAATTTGCGATAATAAGGAGCGTAACGTTAGCCTGCGCGCCGCCGTCTTGCCTGGAAGGCCCGGTACTGTGGCGCCGCGGGACAGAGGGGATTTTGCCATGACAATCCATCGGGAACAGGCCATCGCACGGTCGGCTGTCGGCCTGACCATTCTTTCCGTTGTCGCCGTTCTGACGGTGGTTGCCGTGGGTGTGTTTGCCGTCGATGCCGCGGCGCAGCAGGGGGACAAGATCCCGCCCCCGCCGGAGATCGACAAGAGCATCCCCGACATTGACATCGGTCCTCGCAAGGACGAGCCGGACAAGGGGCCGGCGAAGCCACCGGAACAGGCGCCCGACTCGAAGCCGAAATCGCCTTCCACGCCGAACAAGCAGACCGCTCCGGGCTACAGCGGCGGCTATGGCGACCAGCCGGGAAGCGGCCAGGACAAGCCGGTGCCGTCGTCGTCGCAGCGCGACAAGCTGGTGAAGGAGATCGAGAAGAAGCTATCGGCCATGACGCCGGTGGGCAGCAAGCAGCGGGGAGCGAACGATTTCTTCGTTTTCGTCACGATCGAGATCACGAAGGATCACCACGTGACGGTGGACTACCCGGTCATTCAGGGCGTGAAGGAAGCGGCCGGCAAGATAGCCGACTTCCTGTTGCGCAACGAGAAGGCGTTCCACAAGTGGGAGGTGTTCGCCCGCGTGAAGACGATGAAGGCGGCGCAGAAGCAACTGGCGCTGGCCAAGGAGAAGTCGATCGACGCGAAGCTCGCGGCGTTTCCCATGAGCAAGAAGGGCGCCAAGAAAACGCCCGACGACTGGTTCGTGGTCGGAACGGCCGACTTGCGGTTGTCCGATCAACATGCGGACATTCGTCTTTCGGTGCTGCACGGCATCAAGGTGACGGCTGAGTTCCTGTTGGACTATGTTCTGACGGAGTTGCCGGGCGTCAAGCGGGAATGGCACGTCTTCTACCGCTTCCACACCGAAAAGGAAGCCAACAAAGATATTGAGGCCATGCGGAAGGCCTACGACGAGCTTGCAACCAAGCGCGAGGAACTCGCCAAAATCTATGCGGCGGCCTCAACGTCGCGATGCTGAGGGCGTTAGCCCCGGCCGTGGTGTCCACGGTCAACGGTCCTGCGGGGAAGTCCGTGCGCGCATCGCACGGCGCGGCGGTCGGCCCGGGGACCGCTTCTTTACCGCCGGCAGCGATTCTTCCTTGCGGTCGTTGCACGGTGGTTCGTGATTCCAACGTGCGGCCGCGCACGGTATCGCGCCATGCGGGCGATTGCGCCCGCGGCTCCAGGATTATGGCGGCCCGGCCCCGCCGCGGGCCTTTTCCCCTCTTTTTCCCCCTTTTTTCTCGCGGAGCTACCACATGAAGAGTATCGCCAACGTCGGTTTGAAGGATGTGCAAGCGGTCTATAGCGGCCCGGAGGGCGAGCTTTGGGAACTCGTCATGGGGCAACAGATTCACCTGGGTGGTTTCCAGTCGTCGATGGAACTGGCCGAAAAGGCCGGCATTCGGCCCGGGGCCAAGGGTGTCGATCTGTGCTGCTGTACGGGGGCCGGCATGAGGTTCCTGGTCCGCTTCCGCAACGTGGCGCGGATGCAGGGCGTCGATGCCACGGAAACGATGGTCCGCCTTCGGGCGCGGCGCTGTGAAGCGGAAGGGCTGGCCGACCGGATCGCGTTCACGCTGGGCGACGCCTGCGCGACCGGGCTGCCCGGCGGGGCCTTCGACTTCGTTTGGGGCGAGGACGCGTGGTGCTACGTGGTCAACAAGGACCGGCTGATCGGCGAGGCCGCGCGCCTGGTGAAGGCCGGGGGCACGATCGCGTTCACCGACTGGATCGAGGGCCCGGCGCGGCTGACCGACGCCGAGGCGCAGCGGTTCCTCGCGTTCATGAAGTTCGCCAACATGGAGGATCTGGACGGCTACGCGACGTTGTTGCGCAGGCACGGTTGCGAGGTGCTGTCGGCCGAAGACACGGGCCGCTTCGCCCCCTGTGTCAACCTCTACTTGAACATGCTGAACCTGCAACTCACCTACGACGCGTTGCGGATCATCGGCTTCGACGCCGCGTTGATGGAATCGTTGGGGGGCGAGTTGAACTTCGCGGCCCAGTTCGCGCGGGCGGGAAAGATTGCCCAGGGGCGGTTCGTCGCCCGCAAGCGGTGACGCCTACCAGGCGGGCGTCCGGGCCTGGAGCCGGTATTCCCGCGGAGTCTGGTCCAAGCGGCGGCGGAAAAGCGTCGTCATATACTGGATGTACTTGAAGCCGGCCTGGGCCGCGACCTGTTTCAGCGGCAGATCGGTTTCCGCCAGCAGCGATCGGGCGCGATCGAATCGAACGCGGTCGATCTCGCCGTGGATGGTCCGCCCCATCACCGCCTTGAACTTCCGCTCGATGGTGGATCGCGACAAGCCGACCGCTTTGCTCAAGTCGGCGATGCTGATGCCGTCGCAGGCATGTTCTCGGATGAAGCGCACGGCCAGGGCAACCTCGGCATTGCTAATGGCCAGGGTGTCGGTCGAACGGCGGGCGACGACACCCTCGGGCTCCACGAGGAACCGCATCTGCGACGCCCTCTTGTCTTGCATCAGTTGATCCAACAACGCCGCCGCTTGATAGCCCAATCGCCGCATCCCCTGCTCGATGCTGCTCAACGGCGGATCGGACAGATCGCACATCGTCTCATCGTTATCGACGCCGACGACCGCCATGTCCTCGGGCACGCGCACGCCAAGGGTGCGGCAGGCCTCGAGCACGTGCCGGGCACGAACGTCGTTGCACGCCATCAGCCCCACCGGCGTTTCCAGCGTCTGAAGCCAGGTCATCAGGCCGCGCTGCAATTTTTGCCATTTTCGCGCGGTCTCGTGCCGCCCCGTATAGACGTTGCAATGGCAGTCCGCTTCGCGGGCCAGTCGCTTGAAGGCCACGGCCCGCTCCTCGGACCAGCGATTGACCCGCGTGCGTGGAAAGCCGCAGTAGGCCAAACGGCGAAAACCATGGTTCAGAAGATGCTCGACGGCCAATTGCGCAATGGCCTTGTTGTCGGCGGTAAAACAGGGGATATTCATCGTCGGGTCGTACCATCCGTAACCGCCCCCCACGTCCACCACCGGCACGTCCAGACCTTGCACGGCCAAGGCCACCTTGCGGTCTTGAAAGTTGGCGAGGACTCCATCGCCGCGCCAACTGCGCAGGTCGGGCAGTTTCTGCCGCGAGTCCACCTCCACATAGAAGCTCCAATGGCTCCACTGTTTCACATACGCCGCAATGCCCGCCAAGATCTTCCGGTCGGTACATCGCGAGGCGTCGATGATGGCGGCCACGTGAAAACGTCGCGACATAGCGCTATCCCTGATCGAGCCCGGTCGTTGGGAAGGATTCGATCCGATCCCTGGAGGGCGGCGCCTATCAAGCGACCAGCGCCCCCGCCTGCAAAAAAATCACACCTTCCTTGTCAGCAACCAACCAATTCCAGTTAGAATATTATACTATTACGGCAGGCTTTTACCACCGGAAATGCCCCTCGATCCCGATTGTGCGTTGACGACGGCCGGACGTACAATGAACGTCCGACGCGGATGGTCGCCATTGGGGGGTCTTGGCCTGGGCCGCCGGGTTCCCGGCGGCGCCGTCCGCGCGTGTCCCGCAAAACCGCCGCGATCACGGCCGAAAAATGATGAAAACCCTGGTGATCGGCTTGGGCAACCCGCTGGTGACCGACGACGCCGTGGGCCTGCGCGTCGCGGCGGAATTGAAGACCCGGCTGGCCGGCCGGCCCGACGTCGAAGTCGGCGAGGACTATTGGGGGGGGCTGCGGTTGATGGAGCGACTGGTCGGCAGCGACCGGGCGATCGTGATCGACGCCATCTGCACCGGGGCCCCGCCGGGCACGATCCATTGCCTCACGCCCGACGCCATTCCCACGCAGCGGAGCGCCTCGGCCCATGACGTGAACCTGCCCACGGCCTTGGCGCTGGGGCGACAGGCCGGGCTGCACCTGCCGGAAGACCGCAATATCCTGCTGGTGGGGATTGAGGCGGAAGATGTCCTGAATTTCGGCGAGTCTTGCACGCCGGCGGTTGCGGCGGCCGTCCCCAGGGCCGTCGAAGAGG
Organism: uncultured Planctomycetia bacterium; assembly: GCA_963804825.1. GTDB lineage: Bacteria > Planctomycetota > Planctomycetia > Pirellulales > Thermoguttaceae > JBKQVT01. The sequence goes on from CAWDRV010000003.1 coordinate 172,174, forward strand.
TGGTCAAGACGTTGGACTCGCTCGGGGGAACTTCCGATGCGGCCGGGGTGGCGTAATCCGCGGGGTGGTATAATACATCGTGGCGATTGACTGCCCCCGCTCCAACCTTTGCCCACCGCCTGCCGTCCCATGCACGAGTTGGCCATCGTCGAGGCCTTGATCGAACAAGTGCGGCGGGAGGTCCACCGCGCCGGGCAGAGCGGGCGCGTGACCCGGTTGGAACTGGCGATCGGGCGGCTTTCGGGCGTGCATTGCGAGTCGCTTCGCTTCGCCTTCGAGTTGCTCTCTCCGGGCACGGTGGTCGAGGGGGCCAAGGTCGAGATCGACGAGCCCCGGGCCGTCTGCCATTGCCAGGCATGTGGCGCCCGCGACGAGATCGACCAGTTGGTGGTCGAATGCCCTCGTTGCGAGAGCCCTCAGATCACGATTGAAGAGGGCCGTCAGCTTTTCCTGCAAAGCATTGAAATCGAGGAAGTTGCATGAAGATCGTTGCGGCCAAGAGCATTCTCAAAGCCAACGAACAGCTTGCCGCCGAGAACCGCGCCCGGTTCGACGCCGCCGGCGTGTTCTGCGTCAACGTGGTCGGCTCGCCCGGTTGCGGCAAGACGACCCTCCTGGAGGCCCTGCTGGCCGAGTTCCGCGGCCGGCTGGCCCCCGCGGTCATCGAGGGCGATATCGCCGGCTCGATCGACGCCCAGCGGATCGAGGCCCTGGGGCTGCCCGTGGTCCAGATCAATACCGACGGCGCCTGCCACCTCGACGCCAACATGGTCGCTTCGTCGCTGGGCGGTTTCGACCTGGAGCGGATCAATGTGCTCTTCATCGAAAACGTGGGCAATCTCGTCTGCACGGCCGGCTTCGATCTGGGCGAACACCTCCGCGTCGTGGTCCTCAGCACCGCCGAGGGCGACGACAAGGCGGTGAAATATCCGGCGATTTTCCAGGGCTCCGACGCCTTGTTCATCACGAAGATCGACTTGTTGCCGCACGGCGATTTCCGTGTCGAGCGGATCACGGCCGACATGCGACGATTGGCCCCCGCGGCGACGGTTTGGCAGGTTTCGGCCAAGACAGGGGCGGGCATCCGTGCGGCCGCCGATTGGCTGGCCCAGCAGTGCCTGGCCCGGAAGAAGAGTTAGTGCGTCTTCCAACAAGTTCTTGCCGGAAGCCTCGTTACTCGCTTGCGGTTTCGCAAGCAACGCTGACCGGCAGAAACTATCTGTAAGTCGCGCTACGAGTTGCCCGGCTCGCGGGGTAGATTGCGCGGATAGGGCAACGGCGTGCGGGGCGGCAGCGGCTGACGATAGTTCTCCGCCCACTCTTGCCGTTCCTCTTCCGTGGCGTAATAACGCAACCAGACCTCCGAGTCGCCGCCGGCGCCGGTGCAGTCCCAGTGCAGGTAGCTGCCCGGATAATCGAGCTTCTTTTCCCGTGCCGGCAGGATATCGCGGTAGATGAGGCAATACAGCTCGCGGTCGCCGAGGTGATCGGTGAAATCCAGGACGATCCGCTTCACGGCGAGCTTGCGAATGACGTCCCAGAGGATCTGGTGGAGGTCGTCGTCCTTGAGCGATTCGGGCCGCGGCAGCCGCAATTCGGGCTCGAACCAGCGGTAGATGGGCAGGATCGGCGCCTGTTCCCACGCCAACATGGAGGCGAGGAATTCGTTCTCGGCCGCCAGGGTCCAGTGCTGCACGTTCACCCGGCTGATCGACTCGTCGAAGTAGCGCTCCAACTCGTCGCGCAGCTCGGCGTTTCGCAGCAACTGCTCGACTTCATCCGGCTTGGGATGGCGAGAATGGTGCATGGAGAAGGGGTCCTGGTGGCGAGGTTCCCGGGCCCGGCGCGACCGCGCCGACCGAGCCACGCCTCAACTTCCCATGGTAACCAAATGGCGAGGACATTCCAAGATGCGGACACGGATAAATTCGCGTTCTCGCACGGTTTCCTTCCCTCGACGCCCGCTACGAACGATACAGCCGCACCAACAGGAATGGGAACCGCCCGCGGAACGCCGTCCGCCCCAAGTCCCCGGCCCCCGGTTGCTGGTTTCTAGTGCGTTTCTCAGATAAGTGTAGCGTTTCGGGTGGCACTGGCGTGTCGCCAGTGCTGGGAAGAACACGGGCAAGATGCCCGTGCCACCCAAAATCAAGCACTACAGATAACTGCAAGGCGCTGTCAGCCGCCGGTTCCTTGATTTTGGCCTTGTTGTTGTTCGATTTCGCGTTCGATGGCGGTGATTTTTTCGACGCGGCGGGCGTGGCGTCCGCCCTCGAAGGGCGTGGTCAACCACAGTTCGATCATCCGGTCGATCAGGCGCTCGCCCAGCAGGTCGGCCGACAGGCAGAGCACGTTGGAATCGTTGTGGCGGCGGCTCATTTCGGCGGTCAGGTCGTCGTGGCAGGGGGCGGCGCGGACGCCGGGGAACTTGTTGGCGGCGATGCACATGCCCAAGCCGGTGCCGCAGATGAGAATGCCCCGATCGGCCTCGCCCTGGCTGACCTTTCGCGAAACCCGCGCCGCAATGTCGGGGTAATCCACGGCCTCGTCGGTCTTGGTGCCCATGTCTTCCACCTCGTGGCCGAGGCGTTCGAGCAGCTCGATGATCTTGCCGCGAAGCGCGTAACCACGATGATCGGTGCCAACGGCGATGCGCATAAGTCAACCGTTGCTAAGGGGCAGGGGTGGCTTAGAGAATTACCTGGGGACTGTCCCAATTTTCGTCCGACGAAAATGGGACTGTCCCCTTTTGAAACACAAGTCCTTAGAGTTCCAGTTCGTTCAGTCGGATTTCCAACTCGGCTCGGATTTGAACGGCGCAGCGTTGATAGCGTTCCAGTGGGCCCTCCGATCGGGTCACACACGTCCGATTCGTCGGCGCAGAGCAGTCTCAGTCCGCTCGGCGGCGCCGGGCCATTGGGCCACGATGGCCTCGCGGTGCTGACCGGGTCATAGTGTAAATCACGTCGGCGTGCCGCACCAGGGGTTCCGTCAGCGGCTGGGTTTCATGGTCGGTCGGATGTCGACGCCCATCGCGGACATGACCTGGACCGCTTCCGGGCTGGCGCGTCCTCCCAAGGCGGCGGCCATGCCCGCCGACATGACCAACACGCCCCGGTCCTCCAACTGGCCGGGTTGGCAGCCGAGCCGCTTGGACAGCATCTGCCGGGCGATCGCCTCGGCCATGGGGCTGCGGCAGGTGTTGCCCGTGCAGACAAAAAGCATCATCAGGCTGGCCAGTCGCTGCAAGGTTTTTTCGGGCACGACCCCCGAACGGAGGATTTTGTAGCGATTGCCTTCGACGCGGACCACCGAGGAAGGTTCTCCGAACCGGCATGGCCCATCGTCCAGCACCAGGTCGATCCGCTCGCCCAGGGCGTCGAGCACTTCCTGGGCGGTGACGGCCTCGGGCCGGCCGGCGAGGTTGGCGCTGGTCAAGGCCAGCGGGCCGACCAGCATCCGAAGCACGTCCAGGATGACCTCGTGCCCCGGCACGCGGAGCCCGAGGGTCCGCTTGGGCGAAACCCATTCCCGCACGGCGGGCGGAAGCCGCTGGAGCAGGCTCTCCGGATGCACGTCGTCGACCACCAACGTCACGGGCCCCGGCCAACACCGCCTTGCCAGCCGCTGGGCCAGGCTGCTCATCCCGGGGGCGTAATCCCGGGCCTCGTCGGCGCTCTTGACGGCCAGACTCAACGGATGGCCGCGCCGCCGGCCCTTCAACTCCACCAGCCGCCGCACTCCACGCTCATCCAGGGCACTGGCCGCAATGCCGTAGACCGTCTCCGTGGGAAACGCCACCAGGCTCCCCTCGGCCAACGCCTGGACCGCCTGGTGGACCACGTCGCGCCAGTCTTCCGCACTGCGGAGTTCAATCACCACGGGCGGCATAAAGCATTCCAACCAAACTGCCCGAAGAAGAAGTCACCGTCCATGTTACTCTCCATCTTACTATACAGGACCATTCTTGTGGTAGTCAACCCAGAAAGAAGAGGGGGCATGGACGCAGCCGGTCGGTACCCCATGTCTCGGAGAAATGGGAGAACCGGGGAAATTGGAAAGTCGTGAATCCTTTGCTTCCGGCAGAGCCACGCGGCGGCCATTGCCCTTGCGTCCGGGCAGAATTTTGACTACAAGTCGCCGCGTGGCGTGGGTGGTGGGTAGCACTGGCAGGATGCCCGTGTTCGGCGGATCGAAATGGGAAAACACCCGGAAGTGATGGGAGTGCCGTAAGATGCTGGAGAATCCTTCGTTTTTTTGGTCGTGCTGTGGGTGTTGACGATCGTTGGGTCGCGCTCCGTGGAGGCCGCCACGCTGACCGCGACCACGTCGGCTACCACCACGCCGGTCTTCGAGTTCCGACCAGATCGCCCAATTCCAGGCCGTCCTGCGCACGACCACGCCCAAAGAGAAAGCATTCGTCGCCTGGACCGCGGGATTGGTCAATCAGGGGTTGTTGTCGGCGAATCTGTTCCAGAGCACGTTCCTTTGGGCCAAGAGGAAGCCGGCCAACTACAGGTATCAATATTTCTGGCGTGCCCTCGTCAAGCGCGCCGCCGACGTCGGCGTCGATCTGTCGCATCCACCCACGAAGAGAAGACGTGACGGCTCATCCCAGCAGCAGCCCGGCATAGCCCACCACGCGCCGGGTGTCGCCGCTCCGCTGGGCGCTGGTGGTATAACCGACCTCTTGGCAGCAGTGCAGCCGGTCGAGTCGCCGCAAGGTCTCCAGGACGATCACCGCGGGCTGCACTCCGCACATGCTGATCCGATGCTCCCGGACGGTCTCGTAAAGCCGGACCGGATCGAGGCTTTCCAGGGCGTCCAGGGCCAAGCGGTCCAGTCGCCGGGTGGTGGCTTCGTCGGCGAAATGGTTCATGTCGCTGGAGATCAGCAACAGCGGCGGCTCGGCCAGGCCGCCCAGCAGGCCGGCAAGCTGCTCGGCAAAACCTTGCAGGCTCGGCAGCGTGGCGTTGCCGATCGTGATGCCCACCACGCGCGCCTGCGGCGCCAGCCGCGCCAACAGCGGCAACTGCACCTCGATGGCATGTTCCTGCTCGTGGGGCCGGGCGTCCAGTCGCAGGCCCCGGATCGCCGCAACCAGTTGCCGGGCCAATTCCAAGTCGGCCGGCACCTCGCCGCCGGGAATCAGCCATCGCCGGCACGGCGCCACGGCCCACTCCGCGCCGCCAAAGTGGTGCCGCGGACAAAGGATGATGACCTGCCGGGGAATCTTCACGCGGCGCAGGACGGCGGCGGCCAAAGCGCCGGAATAAATCCAACCGGCGTGCGGGACCATCGCGGCGGGCCACGCCCGCGGTTCTTCCACCGGCTCCGGCGCAAGGAACTCATCGAGCATGTGGTCGATTTCCTCGCGCCGGCCCGGATAAAAAGCGCCGGCGACCGCGGCCGGCCGATCGTCCATGTCGGAGGACGCCGGCGATGAAGAATTCTTGGGAATCGCCACGGTCTTCTTCCTCCTCCTCCGTTGCCGCCGTTGTCGCCGTCGCCGTCGTCGGCGCCGTTGCCTCGCGGAGCCGCCCGCCGATGGCATATCCCTCGAAGGTCATCAGCGTGGTGCTGTCCTGGAGCCAGGCGTCGGGCGGCAGCCCCGCCTTCAAGCACACTTGTTGGAGAAGCCCCTGGGCGTCGAGGTGATGATCGACCGCCACGCAGGGCAAGAGCAGTCCGCGGGCCTGGCCGCGCGCGATCTGCACGCCGTGCTTGCCGATCGTGATGGCCTGGAGGCGGTCGCGTCCGCGCGCGGCGACCGGCTGCAAACCCCACAGCAGCCAGACCTCCATGTCCAGGCTGATCGAGTTCCTCGGCCGCGATGGGCGCGAAGCGCGGATCGTCGCGGGCGGCGCGGACGGCGGCGTGGTTCAACGCCTCGCCCAGCGAGGCCGCGGAGCCGAGGAAACCGCAGCAGGCGCGGAGTTGCCCGCCACGCTTGAGGCTGACGAAGCTGCCGTAGACGGGCGTGTCGGCGATTTCGCCCAGGATGGCGGACATGGCCGGGGCGGGTTGCGATTGCACGGCGGCCGCCACGCGCCGGCCCGCCGCCCGGAACACCCGCTGCTGTTGCTCCTCGCTGAGGACGGGGCACCGGCTGGGACCCATGGCCAAGGGCGGCTCGGGGACGATCTTGCCGATGCGGACGGGCATGCGGCGGCCGCCCCAGTCGCCCGGCCGCTCGTCGAACCGGCCGGCAATCGGCCCGTTGCAGTGCGCGCAGCGGCCTTCACGGACGTGATAGGCGCCCAAGACATATCCGTCGCGCTCGATCACGGCCCGGCCGCAGCCGGGACAATAGGTCGTCTGGCGTTCGCGGTCGCTGACGTTGCCGGTGTAGACGTAGCGCAGGCCGCAGCGGCGGGCGATGTCGTAGGCCGCCAGCGAGCGTCTCCGGCGGCGTCGGCCCACGGTCCGACAGCTTGAAGTCGGGATGAAACGCCGAGAAGTGCAGCGGCACGTCCGGTCCCAGCTCGTCGACGATCCAGCGGCACATCCGTTGGATTTCGTCGGGCGAATCGTTCGCGCCGGGAATGACCAGGTTGGTGATTTCCAGCCAGGTGTTGCCGCGATGGGCCAGCCAGCGCAGCGTGTCCAGGACCGGCTCCAGCCGCCCGTCGGTCATCGTGCGGTAGAAGTCTTCGCTGAAGCCCTTGAGATCGACGTTGGCCGCGTCGATGTGCTCGTAGAAGGGCTCGCGGGCGTCGGGGTTCATGTAGCCGGAGGTGACGGCGACCGTCTTGACGCCCGACGCGTGGCAGGCGCGTGCGGTGTCGATGGCATACTCGGCCCAGACGATGGGGTCGTTGTAGGTGAAGGCCACGCTGCGGCAGCCCAGGCGGACGGCGGCCGCGGCGATGGCCTCGGGCGAGGCCGCCTCGCAGGCGGCCTCAACGTCGCGCGATTTCGAGGTGCTCCAGTTCTGGCAGAACTTGCAGCCCAGGTTGCAGCCCGCCGTGCCGAACGAAAGCACCGACGTGCCCGGATAAAAGTGGTCCAGCGGTTTCTTCTCGATCGGATCGACGCAGAAGCCGGTGCTGCGGCCGTAGGTGGTCGTGACCATCTGTCCATCGAGGTTTTCCCGGACGAAGCAGAATCCGCGCATGCCCGGCCGAAGCAGGCAGCCTCGCGGGCAGAGTTCGCAGCGGAGCCGCTGCCCTTGATCGGTGTCTTGCCACCAGCCGGCCAGTCGAATTCCATCGACGGTGGGGGTGTCTTCCGGCGGCAGTCGAACCACGCGCGCCATGGCAGATGGCCGATCCATTCAAGGAAAAAAGAGAGAAAAAGGGAAAACCCGCGGCGAATGCCAGTGGTGCCCTGTAAGGCTTCACCATAACATATTTGTCTCTCCAAGAGTATCACGCCAAAGAGGTGTATTCTTTCCAAAACAAAACGGCTTGCGGCGGCCGCGGAACCTTTCGCACGCTGGAGGGTTTGTTTATAGTGACGGGCAGCGATGCTGGGGGCCGGGTCTATCGGCGATCCCCCAGGATACAGGCCAATGATCGTCCACTGTCTCTATTCTAGAAGGAGTTTCACGATGTTTCGCATGTTGCTGAGCGTGATTCTGGCCCTGGGTGTCGGCGTCGGCGTGGCTTATGCCCAGGAAAACGAGAAACCGAAGAAGTCCAGGCCGACGGCGGAAGAGAAGTTCAAGCAATTGAACAAGGCCGGCGACGGCAAGCTGACGTTGAAGGAGTTCCTGGTTAGGAAGAAGAACAAGGAGGACGCCGAGTAGGCATTCAAGGCGGCCGACAAGGGCAACAAGGGCTATTTGACCCTCGACGAGTTCAAGACGATCTACCCGGCGCACACCCAAGTGTCGCACAGGTCGAAGAAGTCCTGGCCGACGGCGGAAGAGAAGTTCAAGCAATTGAACAAGGCCGGCGACGGCAAATTGACGTTGAAGGAGTTCCTGGTTAGGAAGAAGAACAAGGAGGACGCCGAGTCGGCATTCAAGGCGGCTGACAAGGGCAATAAGGGCTATTTGACCCTCGACGAGTTCAAGACGATCTACCCGCCGCGGCACCATGGGCACCCTGGGCACCATAAGGACAAGGACAATAATGGCGGCGAGGCGCCCGCGGAAAAGCCCGCCGGCACGCCCGCGGATAATCCTGCGGGCACGCCCGGGGATAAGCCCGCGGATAAGCCTGCGGACAGCAAGTAAGTCGTCTTTCTTGTGGCCAGCGTAGCGGGGGGGCCCGTCCCGCGCGTTCCCCCGTGGGACGGCCCGCGGCGTGCCGAGAGGCCCCCGTTCGATCCTCGTCCCCCCCGGGGTTCGGGGTCCAGGTCGTTGAAAAAGGCCTTCCGCCATGCCATACTAGATACGATCGCGGGTCGTTGAGGGAATGATCCCATCGTTGGTGGGGGGAGGCAGTCGCGTGCAGCGGTTCATGTTGAGGTCCAAGATTCATCGCGCCACCTTGACCGGCACGGAGTTGGACTACGAGGGGAGCATCGCCATCGACCGCGATTTGATCGCGGCCGCCGGCCTCTTGCCGGGCGAACAGGTCCACGTGTTGAACGTCAACAACGGCGAGCGTCTGGTGACGTACGTGATTGCGGCGCCGGCCGGCTCGGGCACCGTGCTGCTGAACGGTCCCGCCGCCCGGCTTGGGGTTCCCGGCGACAAGGTGGTGATTCTGGCCTATGGCGCGGTGTCGGAGGATGAGGCCAAGGCGCTACGACCGATCGTCGTCCACGTGGATGAGCGCAACCGGCAGATCGCAAAGTAACCACGGCGGCCTCGTTGCAGGGGATGAAGAGCAAGGAGCCATTCATGGTCGTCGGCCGCGATGTCCAGCGGAGCCCAACTCCCTCGCTGCTTGCCGCGATGGCGGATCAGCTTCCCGGGGCCGTGTGGACCACGGACGCGGAGTTGCGAGTGACGGCCGCGTTGGGGACCGAGTTGGCGGCCCTTCCCATCGAGCCCCATCCGGCGGCAGGCACGTCGCTGCAAACGTGTCTCCTTTCGGACGGCGACGGCGACGGCACGCTGCTGAAGGCGCATCGCCGCGCCCTGGAAGGCGAGCCGGTCCAATGGGAGCACACCCGCTCGGGCCGCACCTTTCAAGTCCGCGTCCAGCGGCTGTTGGACTGCTCGGGGGCTGTCGTCGGCTGCCTCGGGTTCGCCTACGAGATCACTTCTTGGAAGCAGGCCGAGGAGGCGTTGCGGAAGGAAGTCCGCATGCTCAGGCACTTGTTGGACTCCAGCGATCACGAACGGCAGATCGTCGCCTACGAGATCCATGACGGTCTGGCCCAGCAGTTGGCCGGGGCCGTCATGCAGTTTCAGACGTTCGCCCGCCTCAGGCAGACCGAGCCGAAGGAGGCCGTGGAGACCTATGAAGCCGGGATGACGATGCTCCGGCAGGGTCTTTTCGAGGCCCGCCGCCTCATCGGCGGCGTGCGGCCTCCGATCCTGGATGAATCGGGCGTGGTGCCGGCGATCGCCCATCTCATCCATGAAGCGAGCCGTCAGAAAGGGCCGCGGATCGAATACCACACGAAGGTCGAGTTCGACCGGTTGGCGCCCATCCTGGAGAATGCCATCTACCGCGTCGGCCAGGAGGCGTTGACCAATGCGTGCAAGTACAGCCAAAGCCCGAAGATCCGCGTCGGCTTGCGGCAGCACGGCGATCGGCTCCGCATGGAGATTCGCGACTGGGGGATCGGTTTCGAGCCGGAGAAGGTCAAGGACGGCTGCTACGGCTTGGAGGGGATCCGGCAGCGGGTGCGATTGCTGGGCGGCAAGTGCAGCGTCCGCAGCGCGCCGGGCGAAGGCGCCCGCATCATCGTCGAACTGCCGCTGGTGCGCAGGGACTAGAGCGTTTCTCAGATCAGTGTAGCGTTTCGGGTGGCACTGGCGTTTCGCCAGTGCTGGGAAAAACACGGGCAGGATGCCCGTGCCACCCAACATCAAACGCTACAGATAACTGCAAAGCGCACTAACGCGGTCGGCCAGGCATGGTTTCATGAGTCAGCCTCGCGGCCCCTCATCCCCGGGCACCGCTTGCGGTCGGTTTTTCCCAACGGGAGAGCGAGTCGTCGTGCTCAAGGCGCGAGCAGGGGTTTCAATTGCGCAAGAGTCGTGCTGATGACGTACCAGAGGAAGGCAATAATGACCACGGTGATGATGCCGACGAGGACCGTCAGCACGACCTTCCAAAAGAGGGAGAACTGCCGGCTTCGCCATAACATCGGCAAGGCCAGCGGCCCCAACGCCACGAAAAGCATCGTGAGCACGAACGAGACGTTTTCCGACCAGGTCGGGCGGCGGTCCCGCCGATCGGGCGCCGTGGGCGGCGACCGCTTGGGCAAATCCGCGTCGCCCGCGTCGGACAGCAAAATCGCCTCCGCCGTCGATGCGCCGCACTGACGGCAGAAGCGGTCGTCGGCGTCGAGAAGGGCGTGGCATTGGCGGCAGACGATCTTGTCCCCGGCATGGCTTGTCACGGGCAGGACGCCTCCTGGGCCGCCGAATCGCTGCCGGAAGGGTCGCTTTCCAGGGAATTCCGGGCCAATCGATTCGGACACGTGAATTCTACCATGTCTGGGCGTCGCCGAGCATGGGAGGGAAAAAGGGGACAGTCCCCATTTGTGCGGCGACCGACGCTGCGCGTCGGTGCCCGCCTTCGGGCCGTTCCGGCAAATGGGGACTGTCCCCTTTTTCCCGGATCGCCCAGCATGGAGTGTCGAGTTCCCATGGAAGAAAAAACTATCCTGCCAGCCATAATACCGGACCGGGAGAAGACCGCTCGGGCATGGCCGAAAAAACGATGCTGAAGTTGCTATCTAATGATTCTCTAACGTTTTGTCCGCGGTGCGTGTCGTGGATTGTCCGCGTCGGCGTCGCTTCGATTCGGGCGGTTTGCCCTGCTGCTTTTGCACGTTTGCGGAAAATTTTCTTGAGACCCCCTTGACCGAGAATGCATCCCAGTGAAAGAATATATTCAGGAATGGAAGAGAAATTCCGGCGCGGAATGGGCTGTTTCGGGCACGTCGTTCCCGGCAGATTCCCCCATTCGAGATGGCCAAGGATAGGCTGGAATCGTGGGAGTGAAAAAGAGAAGAGGAGTCCATGATGATGAAACTAAGCAAGACGGCGTCCGTCGAGGAACTCCAGGTGATCAGTCGTTTCGAGAGCCTGCGGAAGATTCTCCTGTCGGATCAGTACGCCGATCATCGCAAGAAGCCTTTGGCCTATTGGGCGTTGCCGACGGATCGCCGGTTGCCGCTGGCCTTTCTGGGCCGCATCCTGGACGATCTGTTGAGCGTGCCTTTTTCCGAGCTTTCCAACACCCCCGGGATCGGACAGAAGAAGATGTGTTCGTTCGTGAAGTTGTTGGCGCGGGCCGCCGACACCGATCCCTCCGAACTGCCGGTCGAGTTGGCGAGCCTTCCGAAGAAAGAGGCGGGCGGCAACGGGGCCGCGGAGCCGGGCAACGGTTTTAATCCCGGCGCCGTCTCCGAGGTCCTCTGGAGCCAGTGGCGCGCCAGCGTGCTCAAGCACGGACTGGGCAACGAGCGGCTGGGCCGCTTCGCCCACAGTCTGCAACACATGACCCGCGTCATTTGGAACATGCCCCTGGAGTTCTACACCAACTACACGTTGGGCGAAATCCGGCTGATGAAAACCCACGGCGAGAAACGCATCCGCGCCATCCTCGAAGTCTTTCATGGCCTGCACCTCCTGACGGCCAACATGGGCGTCCAGGAAGACCTCGTCGTGCGGATCGTCCCCCGCCGGATCGACCGCGTCGAGCAATGGATCGGCGAGGCCCTGCAAACCCCGGGCGTGCCCGACGCGCGCGAAATCTTCGAGAACTTCGTCGGCCCCCTGCTGGAACAAATCCGCACCGACGCCACCCGGCAGATTGCCAGCCTGGCGGAGAATCGGCTCGGAATCTCCGCCCCGATCACCAGTGTTCGGCAGGCGGCGCGGGCGATGGGGCTGACCCGGGCCCGGGTCTACCAACTGCTCAACGAGATCAACGACATCATGACCGTCCGCTGGCCGCTGGGCCGGCACCAGGTCTACGAGCTGCGGGAAAAGTTCCAGAACGAGGCCCGGTCCATGGATCCGCCGCCCAAGCTCGAACAGTTCTTCGCCGCCGTCGAGTTGTTTTATCCGGGCAGTCGCCGCGGGGCCGCCGGACCGCTGGAACACGCCGGCCCGGCCGATGAAGACGAGCCCTCCGAGATCGAAGCCGACGAGGTCGAGCACCTCGTCGGGGCCAAGTGATCGGACCGCCTTACAGCCCGATGCCGTGGCTGGGCTCCGGCGCCGAGGCCGGAGGAGTCTCCTCCGGATTCTGGGCCATCGCCGGCGGCCCGGCGGGCGCCGCGGGCAGCACGGCCGGACCCGCTTCGCCGCCGTGGATCCGATAGAGCGGCAGATAGCGATAGTAGACCTCCAGCGTCAGCGTCGACAGCGCGGTGGTGATGATCCGTCCGCCTTTTCCGCTCCAAATGTCCAAGGTCGGACGTTCCGGGTCCCAACTGCCCATCGCGCAGCCGTCCTTGCATTGCGTTTCGAGGAGCGTGCGCCGGATGGCGCGGTTCCACTGGTCCCACTGCGGTCCGCCCAAGTTGAACATCACTTGCGTGGCGTAGTACCAGTAATACGTGTCGCGCATCGTGTTTTCGGAGTTTAACGGCGGGTGGCGCGGAGGTACTCCTTGCCCTCGATCATGTCCGCGGCGTCGGCCTTCGCGCCCAGGTATTGACGGCAGAGCAGGCCCACGGCGGTCATCGACTCGCTGTACGGGTGGTCGTACTGGTAGGCGAACAGTCCGCGGTGCTCTCCCTTGGCGACGCGTTGCAGCCAACGCTGGCAGAGTTCCAGGGTCATGGAATTGACGGCCAGGCCGGCCATTTGGGCGCTCTTCAGCGCCATCACTTGCCAGCCGAAGACCGAGGTGTCGCCTTCCGTGGTCCGCGGCTCGTAACGCCAGCTTCCCATCTCGAGGTTCTGCGCCCGTTCGATGAAGGCCACGGCCGCCTGCGCGGGATTGCCGATCTTCGAGTCCTTGGTCATGCCGTAGGCTTCGCACAGGGCGATGGTGGCCAGGGCGTGGGAATACATGGGCTGGTCGGCGCCGGCGGCCAGGTCGCCGTCGGAAGTCTGCTTCTTCAGGAGCCAGAAAACAGCCCGCTGGATCGTGTCGTGATACGGTCCCTTGCTCTGGTGGGTTTGTCCGGCGGCCAGGAAGGTCAACAGCGCCAGGGCGGTGGCGCCGGTATCCTCATGAAGGGTGCTCGTGCCGCTGCACTCGCGTCCCTTGCAGTGATGGGCGTAGTGGGAGAGGCTCCAATTGCCGGCGCTCTCTTGGTGGCGATGGAACCAGAACAGCGCGGCGGCCACGGCGCGTTCGGTGTCCTGGGTCCCGCCGTTGCCGGCGATGGCGCCGCATTTTCCGCTGCCGCGGGTGCCGATGCCCGTCTTGTCCCCGCCGCTGCCGTCCTGGGCGCCGAAGCCGAGGCCGCCGCCGACGCCGCCGCGCCCGACGACTCGCCCGCCAGGGTTCCACGCCACGACCTCGAAGCCGCCCCGGCCGATGAGGTCGGGTTGCCTGCCCCCGCCCGGCCTGCCTCCGCCCGCCTTGCGAAAGATCGGCGACTCGTCGTTGAATTCCTCCTTCTGACTGGGAGACTGGAGATTCGTCAGGGCGTCCGTGTTCAGCACGGTCGGCTCCAGCGGCGGGTTGCCCAAGTGAAAATCCTTGGTGCTCGTAAGCTCCGGCAGCACCGGCGGGTCGGTCGCGGACGCGAAAAGGGTCGTCGGGTCCGCGGCCCGCTCGGTCATGAGAATCCTCCCCGGCACCAACAGCAGGCACATCGCGGCCACCAGGTGCACCGTCGCGCTGGCGGCATACCAATAGCCTTCGGTCCGCGCCCACTCCCTGACCCCGGCCAGCAACTCTGGCCAGGGCGGCAGACGAATGCCGCGCATCGCATTCCAGAGGCGGATCATGCTCGTGCCTCAGCGGTTCCGGAGAAGAGAACTCCCCTCGGGCATTCGGCATCTGCCCGGCGAGGAGTCTATCCCCAGTATGATTGCCTTGCGGGACGCCGGCAAGTCTTGGGCGTGCTCGGCTCGTTTCGCCACCACCCCTATTTTTGCATTTTACCTCGTCGTTGGCATCCTGGCGCCGGATTTTCTCGTGCCGGCACCCTCGCGCGGGGGGAAAGACAGCGAAGAAGCTCCTGCCGCGGCGCCGGCCCGGATCGCTCAGACCGACTCGCGGACATCGTGACAGATGTCGCGAAGCTCGTCGATGGAAACGTCTTCCAGGCGCTTGCCGCGCTGGTCGAGCTGTTCGTTGATCTTGACGGCCGTCTCTTGCATGACGGCGTGGGTTTGCTGGCTGCCGCCCCAGAGGAGGAAGTTCTTTCCCAGGGTAACGCGGGTTTCGCCGTCTTCGTGATCGCAGGCCAGCCCGAGCAGGGCGGCCGATTTTCGCATGGGGGGTGAGGCTTTCACGGCTTGCGATGAAGAAAGTGTTTGAGCATGTCGGCGGCGGCCTCGCCGCTGCTCTCGGTGGTTACCTTCTGCGCCGGGTCGTCGGGGCCGAAGAACGTGGCCGGTTTCGCTGGTTTGGATTCCTTCTTGGCCGGCGTTGCCGGCTGGGGCGGCTGGTCCGCCTTCGTCTCCGGGCTGGTCGTCGCCGCGGCGGCGCCGGTATCGCCGGCATCCTCGTCCGCTGCGCCCTCTGCTTCGTCATCCAACCAGCCGCTGACGTCCACCTCCTCGCCGGAAGCGGTCTCGACCGTCCGCGCCACGGCCTCCCGCACGTTGTGGACCTTGGGCTTCCGCTTTCCGCTGACGCTGACGGTCACCTGGACCTCGAACTCCAGCGGCCCGATCCGCAAGCGATCGCCGGGCTTTAATTCATGTTCGGCCGTCAATCGTTGGCCGTTGAGAAAAGTCCCGTTGCTGCTGCCCAAATCGCAGACCGCCGCGAGGGCTTCCCCGGTGCGAATCACGCAATGGTGGCGGCTGACCCGATCGCTTTGCGGCCGCAAGTGGCAGTCCTCGCCCCGGCCAATCAAGAACTCCGGCCCGGCAACCGGGATCGTTTGCCCGGGGTGTTTCCCGCCGATGGTGATGAGTTTGACTTCCATGGCCGCACGGATTCGTTGCCCGATTCGGCTCACTTGATCGCCAGTTCTATCTTCATCTTAATCATACATCCCGCCGACGCAAAAATCCAATGGTTTCAGGAGGGGACAGCCCCCGGGGTATTCTTTTCCAAGTCCTTACCGCCCGCGACGCTCGGTCCACGCGGCCGAGTCGTAGCGATGACTGACCAACTCGGCGACGCGAAGGTCTTCCGCCGGCGTCCGCACGCCGGGCATCCAGACCACGGCGAGCCGTCGGGCGAGTCGCTCCCGCCAACGCTCGGCGAGTTGGTCTGCCTCGACGGTCTTGCCGGCGGCGTCTTCCAGGGCGGGCAACTCCGGCGCGGCCGTCGAACGCCGCAAGAGCACGCTGCCGTGCTGGAGCACGGCGCCGCGGCGACGGCGTTGGGCGCTGCCGGCGATCTTCGTGTCGCCCACCAGAACGTCGCCCGCCGCCCGACGCTGGAAACAGAGAAAGGGTTCCCGGCCGGGAAAAGGGGACAGGCACCTTTTGTGCGGCGACCATGCAAGCATGGTGCCCGCCGGAGGGCGGGCACCGACCGAAGGTTGGTCACGGCAAAAGGTGCCTGTCCCCCTTTCCCACGTTTGGCACCATGCCGCGGCGATGCCCAGGTCGGCCAACGTCTCGATCAGGCTGCCGTGGGCGGCCTGGTAGAGCGCATCCCGCCGGCTTGCCAGCGGGTGTCCGCCGTGGACGACCAGGCTGTAGGTCAACTCGGCGTCGTGCAGGATGGCCCCGCCGCCGGTCAATCGCCGCACGACGGGGCAGTCCCGGCTGGGGCCGTGGCCGGCGCGGTCTTGGTACTCCTGAAAATATCCCAGCGACAGCGTCGGTTCCCGCCAGCGATAGAATCGGAGGCAGCAGCCGCGCTGCACGGCCGACCATTCCAGCAGCATTTCATCGACGGCCATGTTCCACGCGCCCGGGCCTGGCGGGTCGATCAGTAGCCGGCACTGGATCATGGCGGTCCCGACCCCGCCGACGCAGTCGGCGGGCTTTCCTCAAATCCCCAATCCCTAATCCCCAATCCCTTTCCCCTATCCCTTCCACGTCAGCACCGGTTGTCGCGCCGCCCGGACTTCATCGGGACGGCTGACCGGCGTTGTGTGCGGGGCCTCGTGCAAGATCTCCAGCGGTTCTTCGGTAATGTGGAAGAGCACTTCGGCGAAGGCGTCCAGCGTGGCCTTGCTCTCGGTCTCCGTCGGCTCGATCATGACGGCTTCCTTGACGATCAGGGGGAAGTAGACCGTCGGGGCGTGGAAGCCGTAGTCCAACAGCCGCTTGGCGATGTCCATGGCGGCGATGCCGCGTTCGGCCTTGAGCCGGGCGGCGGAGGCGACGAACTCGTGCATGCAGCGGTCGCCCTGCGGCACCGGCAGGATGTGCTTCACCCGGGCCAAGAGATAATTGGCGTTGAGCACCGCGTTCTCCGCGACGCGGCGCAGCCCCTCCGGCCCGTGGGTCAACAGGTAGCAGTACATGCGCACCAGCACGCCGACGTTGCCGAAAAAGCTCCGCACGCGGCCGATCGACTTGGGCCGGTCGTAGTCGAGCCGGTAACCCTGTTTCGTCGAGACGACCACCGGCACGGGCAGATACGGGGCGAGCTTGCCGTTGGTGGCGATCGGTCCGGCGCCGGGGCCGCCGCCTCCGTGCGGGCCGCTGAACGTCTTGTGCGGATTGAAGTGCATCAGGTCGGCGCCGAAATCGCCGGGCCGCGCGATGCCCAAAATGGCGTTCATGTTGGCGCCGTCCAGATACACCAGCCCGCCGGCGTCGTGGACCATGCGGGCGATCCGCTCGATCCGCGGCTCGAACAGCCCCAGCGTGTTGGGATTGGTGATCATGAAGACGGCCAGCCGCGGGTCGAGATGGGCGGCCAGGTCGTCGAGATCGACGAACCCCTCGGCGGTGCTCCGGACGGGGACGGTCGTGAATCCGGCCATGACGGCGCTGGCCGGGTTGGTGCCGTGGGCGCCGTCGGGGATCAAGACGACGGAGCGCGGTTGCTTCAGATCGCGGAAGTAGGCCGCCGCGACCAGAAGCGCGGAGAACTCGCCGTGGGCCCCCGCCGCCGGCTGCAACGAGACCGCCTCCAGGCCGGCGATCTCGGCCAACATCTGCTGCGAACGGTAAAGCAACTCCAACAAACCTTGCAGCGTCCGCTCCGGCTGATAGGGGTGCAAGGCGGTCAAGCCGGGCAGACCGGCCAGACGCTCGTTCCGCTTGGGATTGTACTTCATCGTGCAGGAGCCCAGCGGATAGAAGTGCGTATCGACCGACATATTGAGCGTCGAGAGGTTGACGAAGTGGCGGACCAGTTCCGGCTCGGCGACTTCCGGCAGCGGCGGCGGCCCGGCGGCCAGCGCCTCGGGCGGGAGCAGTTCCGCGACGTTTTTTCGCGGCACGTCGGGCTCGGGGAACCGGATCGACCGGCAGCCGGGCTTGGAGAGTTCAAACAGCGGTCTGGTCGCACGCGTGTTTCGCATAGTGGCGTCAGTTACCTGTCTGGTCATCAACAGCCCCGGAGGGGCGAGGGGAGTTCTGCCGATCAACAGCCCCGGAGGGGCGACAGTCAATAGCCAGGGGCGTGAGCCCCTGGGACTCAAGGCCGAACCGATCCTCAAAAGCCCCGGAGGGGCGACAGCCTTGGTCGTCAAAAGTCCCGAAGGGGCGACAGTCAATAGCCAGGGGCGTGAGCCCCTGGGACTCAAGGCGGAACCGATCCTCAAAAGCCCCGGAGGGGCGACAGCCTTGGTCGTCAAAAGTCCCGAAGGGACGACAGTCAATAGCCAGGGGCGTGAGCCCCTGGGACTCAAGGCGGAACCGATCCTCAAAAGCCCCGGAGGGGCGACAGCCTTGGTCGTCAAAAGTCCCGAAGGGACGACAGTCAATAGCCAGGGGCGTGAGCCCCTGGGACTCAAGGCCGAACCGATCCTCAAAAGCCCCGGAGGGGCGACAGTGTCGTTCCAATAGCATTTCAATCCCAGATGTACTTCTTGTCGTATTCGATATGATGGCGTTCCAAGAAGAGGAGGAATTCTTCCTGAAATGTGCGTGCGCGGTGGTGTTCATGCTGACCTGCGATGTACTTTTTCACCTCATCCAAGTTGGAATGGCTGACGCCGAACGCGCCATACCCCGCCTGCCAGGCAAAGCCACGCAAGTCTTGGCACGTCTCGTGGATCCAGGCCGAGGAATTGCTCTTGATATCCCGGACCACGTCGGCAACGGACGCCTGCTTTCCCAGCGATACCAGCAAATGGACGTGATCCGGCATTCCGCCTGCGGCCACGAGGACATTTCTCTTGCTCCGACAAATCCCGCCGATGTATTCATGCAACTTTGGGGCAAAATCGCCTTGGATGAGAGGCTCGCGGTTCTTCGTGCTGAAGATCAAGTGGCAGTTCATACAGATGAAGGATTGAGGCATGACGCTCTTCTGCGATGGAAAATCACTGTCGCCCCTTCGGGGCTGAAAATCCAAAAATGGTCTTTTGTCCCAGGGGCTTACGCCCCTGGCTATTGACTGTCGCCGCTTCGCGGCTGAAAATCAAATGAACGGTCTTTTGTCTATTGACTGTCGCCGCTTCGCGGCTGAACGGCCCTTGGAGCAATATCTCCGCGTGAGCGGGGGCGACGTCGGTTCATTTCCATTTCACATGCAAAGCGCCGCCAGGCGGTCGATCTGGGCCCGGGTGCGCTTCTCCGTCACGGCGATCAGCAGGCCATCGGCCAGGTCCGGATACCAGCGCGCCAACGGCACACCGGCGAAGATGTCGTGGCGCAACGCGGATTCGAGAAACTCGTCGACCCGCCCGCCGGGCACGCGGACCACGAATTCCTTGAACGTCGGCCTGGCGAACGCCGGGGTGAACGAGGTGCCGGCGGTCAGGCGGGCGGCGGCGTAGCGGGCCTTTTGCAGGCACAAGTCGGCCACGGTCCGCAGCCCGTCGGGACCCACCGCCGCCAGGTAGACCGTCGCCCGAAGCGCCAGCAGGCCCTGATTCGTGCAGATGTTGCTCGTGGCCTTGTCGCGGCGGATGTGCTGTTCGCGGGTTTGCAGCGTGAGCACCCAGCAGCGCTTGCCGCGGCGGTCGACGGTTTGGCCGACCAGCCGGCCGGGCATGCGGCGGACGAACTGCTCGCGGCACGCCATCATGCCGAGATAGGGGCCGCCGAAGGACATCGGGTTGCCCAACGATTGCCCCTCGGCCACGGCGATGTCGGCGCCGTAGTCGCCCGGCCGCTTCAGGAGCCCGAGACTGATCGGATCGAAGACGGCCGCCAGCAACGCGCCGCGGCGATGGGTGATCTCCGCCGCCGAGGCCATGTCTTCCAGGCAGCCGAAGAAGTTGGGATGCTGCAGCAGGACGCAGGCGGTCCGGTCGTCGACCGCCGCTTCCAAGGCCGCCGGCGACACGCCGCCGTCCGGCGCGCCGACCGTGACCAACTCCACGCCCGCATTGGCCAGGTACGTGGCCAGGATCTGGCGATATTCGGGATGGACGCTCCGGGCGGTCACGACGCGGGCGGGCCGCCCCGTGGCGTGCATCGCCATGAGCACGGCCTCCACGGCCGCGCTGCCACCGTCGTACAGGCTGGAATTCGACACGTCCATGCCGGTCAGTTGCGTGACGAGCGTTTGATATTCGAACAGGGCCTGGAGGTTGCCTTGGCTGACCTCGGCCTGGTAGGGCGTATAGGAGGTATAGAACTCGCTCCGCGAGGCGATGAAATCGACGACGGCCGGAATGAAGTGGTCGTAGCTGCCTCCGCCGAGAAAGCAGGCCGCCGCCTCCGCCGAAGTGTTCCGTCCGGCCAGCGCCGTCATGTGGGCGGTCAGTTCCAGTTCGCACATGGCCGGCGGCACGTTCAACGGCCGCCCCAGCCGCAGACCCGCCGGCACCATGGCGAACAGTTCTTCCAGCGATCCGGCGCCGATCGCCTCGAGCATCGCACGTTGTTCTTCGGACGTATTCAGGAAGTAAGGCATGAAGCACTAAGGATAAAGGATGAAGGATCAAGGATAAAAGTGAGCCGGAGGCGTTAGCCTCCGGATCGGAAGGATGAAGGACAACGGATGCGGGATGAAGTTCGGTTTCATCCTTGATCCTTCATACTTCATCCTTCTTCTGCCCCCTCTTCCTCGCATTGCTTCTGATAGGCCCGGTAGTCGAGCAACTTGGTCAGGCCCGCGGGGTCGCTGACGCGGATTTTCACGAGCCAGCCGTCGCCGTAGGGGTCTTCGGAGAGGTGCTGGAGGTTTTGCGTGATGGCGGCGTTGGAGGCCACGATTTCGCCGTCCACGGGGCTATATAAGTCGCTGACGGCCTTGACCGACTCGACCTCGCCCAGCGGTTGGCCGGCCTGGACCTTGCGGCCGACCGGGGGCAGGTCCATGTAGACCAGGTCGGTCAGCGCCCGCAGGGCGAAATCCGAAAGACCCACGGTGGCGATCTTCTCGCGGCCGGCGGTTTCCACGGCGACCCATTCGTGGGTCTTGGCGTAAAGCAGCTTGTCGGGCGTCACTTCTTGGCTCCTTTGCTGTTGCGGCGATAAAAAGGAAGCTCGACCACGCGAGCCTCTTCCTGATGACCGCGGATGTCAACGGTCAGCGCGGCGCCCGGCGCGGTCAGTTCGGGCGGCAAGTAGCCCATGGCGATCGGTTTTTGAAGCGTGGGCGAGAAGGTCCCGCTGGTGATCCGTCCCACCGGCCGGCCGTCCTTGCAGATGGGATATCCTTCGCGGGCGACGCGCGGGCCCGCCAATTCCAGACCGGCGCGGACGACGGCCGGGCGCTCCTTTTCGATGCGCCGCAGGGCGTCGCGGCCGGGAAAATCGTAGCCGAGCAGGTGGCAGGCGAATCCCAGCCCGGCCGCGAACGGGTCGATCTGCTCGCTGAGTTCGTGTCCATAGAGCGGCATCCCCGCCTCCAAACGCAGCGTATCGCGGGCGCCCAGCCCGGTGGGCACCAGCCCCAGCGGCGTGCCCAATTCGACGATGGCCTCCCAAACGCCCAGGGCAACGTCGCTGCCGACGCTCAATTCGAAACCGTCCTCGCCCGTGTAGCCGGTGCGGCTGATGATGCCGCCCTGGCGTCGTGCCGCCGGGTGGAGGATCTGCACCTGGCCGCCGCGATAGTAGCGCATCGAGCGCAGGTCCGCGTCGATCAGCGGCTCGAGGATCTCCACGCTCCGCGGCCCTTGAATGGCCAACATGGCCCAAAGCCGGCTCACGTCGGTGAAGAGGACTTCCTCGCCGTGGGCCTCGGCCCGCTCCGGGGGCAGATGGGCAAGGACCCAATCGACGATCTTCCGCCGGTTGCTGGCATTGACCACGACCACGTAGAAGGGCTGGCCGTGCGTGTTGCGGTAGTAGCCCACCAGCACGTCGTCGAGGATGCCTCCCTGCTCGTTGGTGACGAGGGAATAGCGGACTTGTCCGAGTTCCATGTCGGCCACTCGCCGGGTGAGGAGTCCCGCCAGGAAGACGGCCGCCCCGGGGCCCTCGAACCGCAGCCGACCCATGTGCGAAATGTCGATGATTCCCGCCGCCGAGCGGGTCGTCCGATGTTCGTCCAGGATCGACGTGTATTGCATCGGCATGGCCCAGCCGGCAAACCCGACCATGCGGGCGCCGTGGGCCCCATGCCAGTCATAGAGGGGGGTGCGGACGAGCGGCGGTTCCATGAACGAGATCCCATCCGGGGTGGCAACGGACCAAGAATTCACGCATTCTAGCAGCAAACGGCATCGCGACCAGGGGGAGCGTAGCGGTCTGGAGCGGCCGGGCATCCGCGGGCCGGACCGAAGCATTCACGTTTCTTTCTTCCGGCCTTCGCGCAGCCGGGCGCGGATTGCCAAGAGCCGCTCGGCAAGTTCCCGCTCGAAGCCCCGGTCCACCGGCCGATAATACTCGCGCTCGACGCCGAGGTAATCCTGCGCGGCGACGGCCCCCGGCTCGTCGTGCGCGTATTGATACGTCTGGCCGTGGCCGAGCCGCTTCGCGCCGCCGTAATGCGAATCGCGCAAGTGGACGGGCACCGGCAGCAGGCGGCCTTCGCGGATGTCGCGGCGGGCCTCGCCGATGCCGACCGTCGCCGCGTTCGACTTCGGCGCACAGGCCAGGTACGTGACCGCCTGGGCGAGCGTCAATTGACACTCCGGCAGCCCGACCAATTCGCACGCATGGGCCGCGGCCACCGCCAGCGGCAAGGCCGCCGGGTCCGCGTTGCCCACGTCCTCGCTGGCCAGGATGACCAGCCGCCGGGCAAGGAACCGCACGTCCTCGCCTCCTTCGAGCATTCGGGCGAGCCAGTAGAGGGCGGCGTCGGGATCGCTGCCGCGAATGCTCTTAATCAACGCGCTGATGGCGTCGTAGTGGGCGTCGCCCTGGCGGTCGTATTGCACCGCCTTCCGCTGCACCGACTCCTCGGCCAACGCCCGGGTGAACTCCACCGCCGCGTCGCCGCTGCTGCTCAGCACGCCGACCTCCAGCGCCGACAGGGCCCGCCGGGCGTCGCCGTCGCTGGTCTCGGCCAGAAACTCCAGGGCGTCGTCGTGCAGATGGATCCGCCGCCGGCCCAGGCCGCGCTCGCGGTCGGCGACGGCCCGACGCAGCAACGTCTTGATGTCCTCGCCGGAGAGCGGCTCGAACTGGAAGACGCGGCTGCGGCTGACCAGCGGGCTGTTGATCGTGAAGAAGGGGTTTTCCGTCGTCGCCCCCACCAGGATCACTACGCCCTCCTCGACGCCCGGCAGGAGCACGTCCTGCTGGGCCTTGTTGAAGCGGTGGAGTTCGTCGACGAACAGCAGCGTCTTCTGTCCGCTGGCCGAAAGGCGATCGTGGGCCTCGGTCAGGAGTTCGCGCAACTCCTTCACGCCGCTGGCGACCGCGCTGATCTGCTGGAAATGGCTGCGGCTCTCTTGGGCCAGCAGCCGGGCCAGCGTGGTCTTGCCCGTCCCCGGCGGACCGTAGAAAAGCACCGAACCGAGGCGGTCGGCCGCCAACAGCCGGCGGAGCAACTTCCCTTCGCCGAGGAAATGTTGCTGCCCGACGAACTCGGCGAGCGTGGCGGGCCGCATCCGCGCCGCCAGCGGTTGGGCCCGGCGCCGGTTGCTTTCCTCGTTGGCCTCAAACAGCGACATGGGAATGAACCTCCACGCCGGAAAAAGGGGACAGGCCCCATTTGTGCGAAGCACCCTTCGGGCCGTTCCGGCAAATGGGGCCTGTCCCCTTTTTCCTTCCTTTTCACTCGTCCTCCAACGGACCGCCCGACGGCAACAACTCGCGGAGCGGACACGCCGGGCACTCCGGCCTCGCCTTGCGGCAAAAGTCCTTGCCCACGCGAACCAGCAGGGCATGATACTCATTGTACATCGCCGCGTCGTCCGGCAAACCGGTCTGGAAATAATCCTGAATCTGGTCATAGTCGGCGTCGAAGCCGATCCAGCCGTGCCGCGTGAAGATCCGATAGGTGTAGGCGTCGACCACGAAGCTGGGCCGTCCCCCGGCATACAGCAGGATCGAGTCGGCGGTCTCCGCGCCGATGCCGTGAACGCCGAGCAGTTCTTTCCGCAACGTTGCCGGATCGGTGCGGAACATCGCACGGATCGAGCCGTCGTAACGCCGGACGAAGAACTCCAGCAGGCTGCGCAAACGCCGGGCCTTGATGCGAAAATACCCGGCCGGACGGATCAACTCTTGCAGCTCCTCCTCGGGCACGGCGTACAGGGCATGGGGCTCCAAGAGGTCGGCCTGGCGAAGGTTTTCGATCGCGCGCTTGACGTTCTGCCAACTGGTGTTTTGGACAAGCACGGCCCCGACCATCACTTCAAACGGCGACTGCCCCGGCCACCAATGTTGGGGACCCAGGGCGTCGAAGAGGCGGCGGTAGATTTCGTGAAGGATTCGGGTCATGGAAGGAGAAGAAGGGATCAGCGATTGGGAAGCAACGGATGGTCGGTGTACGCTTGCGGTTTCGCAGGGAAGCGAAGCCGCGGGATTTTTCCCCGCGGTTGACTCGTCGCGGTCTTGGGATGGTTCCAACCCGTAGAGAATAGCATGGCCAGGCGGCGAAGCCAAGGCGATTCAGTCGTGAGCCCCGGCCGTGAGGCCGGGGATCGGCCTCCGGACAATCCAGCTCAGCGTTCCGAATCCAATGGCTGTAAAGGCTCGACGAGGCTTGCCGGCGTTCCAAATGCCGCCCTCACGTTGGCGTCGTTGAGCACCACCAAGGCCCAGATTCCAAAGGGAATTCCAAACACGCAGCAGGGCGAGAAACACGGAATGACTGCGATGATGGCCGCCGCCATGCTAAGACCGCGGTTCCGTAATCTCTTCATTCTGACGCTGCCCAGGATGACGATGATGTCCAGCACGACTCCCAGAATGGCGACGATTCCGGAAGTCACCAAGCGTTCAGTAACAGTAAATCCGGCTTCGGCTGCCATCCTTTGGCGCGGCGTCATGTTAATCGCGGGCAGCACGAGAGCGATGAACAGCAGCCCGTGGGCGAAAAAGGACAGCACGCCGAGCCAAATCAGGATCTCGCCCGGCAGCGCAATGCGTCTGACGGCATACTCGCGGATCCCTGCGTCCACGAACACCGGCCCGCCGGCTTGCGTCGGCGACTGATACGGATTCAGGGCGTCCGTCTCGGCGGGGTTCGCCGCGCGTCGATCGGCTTCGCGGCCAGGGTTCATATCCACATCACATGTTCCCGCCCGTCAAAGGCGGTTCGCACGTTCGCGTCGCAGAGCACCACCAAGGCCCAGATTCCAAAGGGAAGTCCGAGCACGCAACAGGGATAGAAACACGGAACGATCGCGATGATGGCCGCCGCCATTGCAAGACCGCGGTTCTGCAAACCCTTCATCTTGATTCCGCCGACGATCACAATGATGTCCAACAGGACCAAAATGGCGATGATTCCGCAGGTCGCCACGAATTCACCAAAAGCGCGTTGGCCGTGCGGACGCTGCACCATCGGGGGCATCAGCATAAAGGCCGCCATGGCAATGTGGCCGAGGACGGACAGCATGCCGACGACGATCAGGGCGATGGCCGGCCCCGCGACGCGGGCGGCGGCATACTCGCGCACCAGCCCCGCGTCGATCAACGCCGGTCCGCCGGTCTGCGTTGGCGACTGGTACGGGTTCACGGAATCCGCCCCGGCAGAGGGGCCAAGACCGCCGGGGGCAAACGGGCTGGCGTCCGTGGCCGCGGGAACGCTCGACCGGCCGCCGCACTGGGGACATTGCGCCAGTCGGCCGGCCGCCGCGTCGTCCACGCGCAACAGTCTGCCGCAGCTTGTGCATCGAAACTCGATCGCCATGATCCCTAGAGAATAGCAGACAGGCGGGCAACAGCCAAGAAGGAAGCGAGCCGGGCAGTGAGCCGGGACCGTGAGGTCCCGGATTGGTGGAATCGCCACGTGCGTGGACCACGGAGAATCACGGTTGTAGGTGATGCAAACGTATCCCCGACCTCACGGTCGGGGCTCACTTTCCGCCAACCGCCTTCCGCCCTGCCCCCGCGCCTGGTACGCTGGACTTCATGGACTCGCCCGCCGACATCCTGGGGCCTGGGGGCCGAATCGCCGCCCGGCTGAAGAATTACGAGAACCGCAGCCAGCAGCTTGCCATGGCCGAGGCGGTGACGGCGGCCATCCAGAAGCCCGGACACCTGGTCGTCGAGGCCGGCACCGGCGTGGGCAAGAGTTTCGCGTACTTGGTGCCGGCCATCCTGGCGGCGGCCCCGACGCCGGACAAGAAGCCGGGCCGGCGGATCGTCATCTCCACCCACACGATCAGTCTGCAGGAGCAATTGATCCAAAAAGATCTGCCGCTGTTGCGGAGCGTCATGCCGGTGGAGTTTTCGGCGGTGCTGGTGAAGGGGCGGGGGAACTACGTCAGCCTGCGGCGGTTGGACACCGCCCTGGCCCGCGGGGCCAGCTTGTTCAACGAAGACGAGCAGTTCGACGAGCTTCGACGGCTTGCGGGCTGGGCGAAGGAGAGCGAGGACGGGTCGCTGGCGGACCTCGATGTCCGTCCGCATCCGGCGGTCTGGGACGAGGTGGCCAGCGACCACGGCAACTGCATGGGCCGAACGTGTCCGCACTACAAGGATTGCTTCTACTATCAGGCCCGGCGGCGGGCCAGCCATGCCCAAATCCTGGTCGTCAACCATGCCCTGTTCTTCACCGACCTGGCCTTGCGGCGCGAGGGCGCTAGCATCCTGCCCAAGTACGATGTCGTCGTCTTCGACGAAGCCCACACGCTCGAAGCGGTCGCCGGCGACCACCTGGGCCTTTCGGTCAGCAACGGGCAGGTCGAGTTCACGTTGCGAAGGCTCTACAACGAGCGGACCAATCGCGGGCTGTTGGTCCATCATCACCTGCGCAAGGCGCAGAAACTGGCTTGGCAGTGCCGCGACCGGGCCGACCGCTTCTTCGGCGACGTGTCCGGCTGGCTCCAGGAGCAGGAGGGCGGCAACGGCCGGGTGCGGCAACCGAAGATCGTCGCCAACGCCTTGAGCGAGGGGCTCGGGGCGCTGGCCGCGGTGGTCCGCCGCGACGCCAAGAAAATCAAGCGGCGGGAAGAAGCCCAGGACCTGGTCGCCGCCGCCAATCGGCTCGACGGACTGGGCCAGGCCGTCGAGCAATGGCGTTGCCAGCAGCTCGGAGAGGCCGTCTATTGGATCCAGTCCGCGACGGGCCGCCAGCGGCGCCGGATCGAGTTGCTGGCCGCCCCGTTGGACCTGGGACCGATCCTCCGCGACGAACTCTTCACCAAGATCCCCAGCGTAATCATGACCAGCGCCACGCTGGCCACGGCCGGGCGGTTCGATTTCTTCCAATCGCGGGTCGGCCTGCTGCAGACCGATTCGCTTTGCCTGGGCAGCCCGTTCGACTACCAGCGGCAGGCCCAACTGATCTTGCCCAAGGACATGCCCGATCCGGTCGGACAACCGTCGCAGTACGAGCAGGCCGTGGTCGAGATGGTCCGGCGTTACGTGGGTCGGAGCGACGGGCACGCCTTTGTGCTGTTCACCAGCCGTGAGATGATGCGTCGGGCGGGGTCGGCCCTGGCGCCCTGGCTGGCCGAGCAAAACCTGGCGCTGTACAGCCAGGCCGACGGCGTGCCTCGCAGCCGCATGTTGGCCCAGTTCAAGGCCAATCCCCGCGGCGTGCTCTTCGGCGTCGATAGTTTCTGGCAAGGGGTGGACGTGCCGGGCGACGCCCTGCAGAACGTGATCATCACGCGGCTGCCCTTCAGCGTGCCCGACCGGCCGCTCCTGGAGGCCCGCCTGGAGGCCATCCGCGCCGCCGGCGGCAACCCCTTCCGCGACTACCAATTGCCCGAGGCCGTCCTGAAACTCAAGCAGGGCTTCGGGCGATTGATCCGCACCAAGACCGACACGGGCATGGTGGTGATTCTCGATCCCCGGGTGCGGACGAAGCCGTACGGCCGGCTGTTTCTGGCCTCGCTTCCCAACTGCCGGCAGGTGGTCGAGTGAGGGGAGGGAGAGGGATTGGGGGATTGGAACGGCGGCGAAACCGCAAGCGGCGCCACGCCGGTTTCATCCTTCATCCTTCCTTCTAATCCCCAATCCCTAATCCCTCTCCTTTCTTCCCTCTCCTTGTCGAGCCTGGGAAAATCGGCTAGACTGGTATCATGCTTGGGCGCCGGAGTGGCGCCCGGCCGAAAGGAATGGACCGTCCCGGATGGAGGCGCGTCCAGGAAATACATTGGACGATGAGGAATGTTTTCATGGGAACTCGCCCGCGGACGAAGTTCGTGATGCAACTGAAGGGACGCCGTTGTCCGAAGTGCGGCGGCAAGCTGAATTCGCAGCAGGTGCGATGCAAACGCTGCCACGAACCGCAACAACGCCCGAAAAAATAGATGGCAGGGACTTGGGAAAGAACAACTTCACGGTTTCGGACGCCGGCGCACGAGTTCTTCCCTCCCAAGTCCCTATGAAAGTTTTCGACGATCTGACCGACGTTTACGAAGCGATGATCGATTGGCCGAAGCGGTTGGCCAACGAAGGCCCTTTTTATCGCCGGTGTTTCGAGCGTCTTGGGGTCCGGTGCGTGGCCGACGTGGCCTGTGGCACGGGTCATCACGCCGCCATGTTCCACTCGTGGAATCTCCGCGTGGAAGGCTCCGACCTCAGCCCGCAGATGATCGCTCGCGCGCGGAGCAATTTCGGCGAGCCGGCCGGCCTGCGTTGGCGGGTGCGCGGTTTCGACCAGCCCATCGAAACGGCCGAACCCTTCAACGTCGTCCTGTGCGTGGGCAATTCGCTGGCGCTGGCGCCGGACGCGGCCACGGTCCGCCGCGCAATCGGGCACATGCTCGCCGCGGTGCGACCCGGCGGCGCGATCGTCGTGCACCTGCTCAACCTCTGGCGCCTGCCCGACGGCCCTTGCGTCTGGCAGAAACACCGGCGCACGACCTTGCCCCGGGGGGAAGTGTTGATCGTCAAGGGAGTTCACCGCGCCGGCGCTGGAGGGTATATCGAGTTTGTGGTCGCCGGTTTGGACCCGCCTTCGGAGCTGCAAACCGAGTCGTCGCCGCTGTTGGGTTTGGAGGCGGGAGACTTGGAACGGGCGGCCCGCGACGGCGGCGCCGTGAACGTGACGTTTGTCGGCGGCTACCAGGAGCAGCCCTATGACCGGTCCACGAGCGTCGATCTGCTCATGGTGGCCGATAAATGATCCGCAAGCAACCTTGAGTGACTGCCATGCGTGATTTGGACGAATTGTTCGGCGCGTTGGACGAGAGCGGTTATCGCCGCCGGATTCGCCTTGGCCCGCGAGACCACGTCTACCTGGTGGAGAAAACGCTGCCGGTGATTCTGGAACATGCGAGGGGGTTCGTCCGCGAGCGGTTGGCGCCGGCGAAGCCAGCCAACGACGGCGAGCAAACGCCGCGGAACGGCCATCCGGTTTTTGTCGCCCAGCACGCCACCGGGACGTGCTGCCGCAAGTGCCTGGAGCATTGGCACGGCATCGAGCGTGGAACGCGGCTCTCCGCGGAGGAAATCAATTACGTGGTCCGCGTCTTGGAGCGGTGGCTGCGGAAATGGCTGTCCAATCCGAGCTAGTGCGCTTTGCAGTTATCTGTAGCGTTTGATGTTGGGTGGCACGGGCATCTTGCCCGTGTTTTTCCCAGCACTGGCGAAACGCCAGTGCCACCCGAAACGCTACACTTCTCTGAAAAACGCTCTAGGATGCGTTCAAGGACGAATCGGGTCGTGACATCGGCGTGGTCGGCCAGGGCACGAGGGACAGGGACCGGCGGCCATGCGCGCGCGCCTGTCCACGACCTCGTCGTACAACGCCAGGATATTGTCCACGTTCCGATCGAAGGTTTGCAGAAGCGCCGTCCGCCGCGCGGCATCCGCGATCGGCCGGCGCACCGCCGGGTCGAGCAGCCCCCGCACCGAGGCGGCGAACGCCTCGTCGTCCGCCGGATCGGAGATCAACACGATGTCGTCGCCGTGGTGGAACAACTCGGCGGCGCCGTTGCAGCGGGTGGTGACGACGGGCAGACCGCAGGCCGCCGCCTCCAGCACCACCAGGCTGCACGTGTCGTAGATCGTGGGATGGACGTAGAGGTCGGCCGCGGCGTAATAGGGGACAACGTCTTCCACCGGGGCGAGGAACTGGACCGCCGCGGCCACGCCCAGCCGCGCCGCCATTCGCCGCCAGGGACCCGGCCGCTTTCCGCCCACGACCAGGAGCCGGACCGGCAGTCCCCGCCCACGGAGCCGCGCCAGGGTCCGCAGCAGCGTCGCGATTCCCTTGAGATGGAGGTTCGTGGCCACCATCAACAACAGGACCGTGTCGGGACCGATGCCCAGGCTGCGGCGCATCGCCTGGCGGTGCGGCGCAGCGCGCCGGCGAAAACCGCTCGAACGTCCACGCCGTTGTAGACGATGCGGATTCTCTCGGGAGCGACCTGGTGGAATCGGGTGAAATCGTCGGCCAGGGACCGCGACGGCGCCACCATGATCTGCCCGTGATCGGCATACTGCCGCGCCATCAGCTTGTGGAACACGTGATAGCGAGGCATCACGCGATGGAGCGCGTATTTCAGCGGCCGGAGCCAGCGCGGCAGCAGCAGCGCCTTCCGCGCCGCCATCGATGCCCAGGAGCCGCCGTGCGCATGGAACACGTCGCAGTACCAGCCCGCGCCCATGTCGTGGATCACGTCCAGCGACAGGCAGGCCAGTTTCGCCTCCGCCGCCGCGGCGAACGCCACCGGGCTGTGAACGCGCCGGACCTGGTGGGCGATGATGGGCAGGGCCGCGGCCCGGGAGGAAAACTCCCGCGACACCACGTGGACCTCATGCCCGCGCTCCAACAGCTTCTTGGCAAAACCATAGGTCCACTGCTCCAGCCCGCCGCGGGCCGGATCGAACCGTTCGACCACCAGGCCGATCTTCATGGCGGCGCCCCCAATCGCCGCTGCATGACGCGGACCTTGCGCATCACGGCGCCGATCAGTCGCTTGTCGCGGGGACGCAGTTTCCGCACGCCGAAGTAACGGTGCAAGAGGGCGACCTGATCTTTGCAGCCGACGCGGTCGCGCGGCGCCGAATAGGCCAGTTGCGCCAGGTCTTTCACGATCCAGCGCCGCCGCAACCAGCGCCGCCGTTGCGACCCGCTGCAAGTCGATCAGCCGGATGTCGAACTGGCCCGGCGATCGTTCCTTGATTAGGAAATGGCAGCAGTACAAGTCGCGATGGTTGTAGCCGCCGTCGTGGAGACGCCGCACGATCTCGGCCACGGAGCCGACGATCCGCCGCAGGTCGGGGTCGCGGCGGGAGGCCGCAGGCGACGTCGGCGGAAACCGCCGCCGCACGAATGCCTGCAATTCCTCGTAGCCGGCCAGTTCCTCGGTCAAGAGGAAGGACTCCAGAGTGCCGTCCGTTCGCAGCCGTTCGCCGTAAGCCACCAGGGGCATCACGTCGATGCCCAGCGCCGAGAGCGAGCCGGCATGTCGGGCCTCGATCCGCGCCGGCGTGGCGCCGGGGCTGGCGCTGAGTTTCGCCCGGACGCGGGTCGACCAGGTGCGGACGTGGTGCTTCTTCAGGTACAGTCCCGGGCCGTCCGCGGTTGCGACATCGGCGGCCGGGGGCTGGAAGTACCAGTTTTCCCGGTCGGCGAGGACCCGGAGGCAGCGGCCGCCGGGGCTGCCCATGACGGCGTCGAACGCGGCCAGTCCCGCTTGCCGCAATCGCGCATGGAAGCGGCCGTCCAGCCACATCAGGCCGTCGCCCGCCGGCTGCAACCCGGCGCCGGCCGGATCGTAGGGCGTCGTTGGTTTTCGGTCATCAACCACAAGGACGGGTTCCGGCGAAGTCCTTAGTTCTTAGTGCTTAGTTCTTAGAGGCTATCCGCAAAGTGATATTGCTGTAAAGCGTTGTCGGGAGTAAAGATGCGCACTTTCCCCTTGCAAAGGAGTGCGCACATGACCACGACGACGCGGAAACCGTATTCGACCGATCTTACCGATCAACAATGGGCCATCCTCCAACCGCTGATTCCCCTTGCCAAGCACGGCGGCCGTCCGCGCGAGGTGGAGATGCGCGAGGTGCTCAACACCTTGTTCTATCTCAACCGCACGGGATGCCAGTGGGACCTGCTGCCCCACGATCTGCTGCCGAAGAGTACGGTCTACCAGTATTTCCGGCAGTGGCGCGACGATGGCACGTGGCAACGAATGATGGATGCGCTGCGGCGCAGGTCCGCGTGGCGGACCAGCGGGAACCGACGCCCAGTGCCGGTGCGATCGACAGCCAAACCGTAAAAACGACGGAGCGGGGTGGCGAGCACGGATACGATGGCGGGAAGAAGATCAACGGGCGAAAACGCCATGTTTTCGTGGATACTTTGGGGCTCTTGCTGGCGGTGGTCGTGACCAGTGCAGCATGGGACGATGGGGCCGCTGCACCCCAAGTGTTCAGCCAACTCGACAACGCCAGATGTCCCAGACTGACCAAAATCTGGGCGGACAACAAGTATCGCAATCACGAACTGGATCGGTGGCTGGAGAAGCACCGCGACCACTGGGACCTGGAGATCAAGTCTCGGCCGGAAGGAGCAGTCGGTTTCGCGCCTGTGCCCAAACGATGGGTCGTCGAGCGCACCTTCGCCTGGTTGGGAAGGTACCGCCGCCAGAGTCGGGACTACGAACGTCTGACCGAGTCCAGCGCCTCGATGTTGCGAATCAGTTCGATTCACCTGATGCTCCGACGGCTTGCGCCGCCCGCACGGGTCGTGTCATTCCGGTACCGCCAGGCCGCGTGAGCCAAACCGTGTATTTCCCGAGAAATCTTTACGGATAGCCTCTTAGTTGTAAGCACTAAGTTCTAAGCTCTAAGTTCTAAGCACTAAGCTCTAAGCACTAAGCACTAAGTTCTAAGTTCTAAGTTCTTTGCGTTCCTGGTTCACGTGTTATGCTGCTCTGGCCGCTTGCCTTTCCAACAGGCCGGACAGTTCGTTCAATACCCGCTCGGGCGAAAGGTCCCTCATGCAGCGATGATGCCGCAAGGGGCACCTCCGTTTTCCGCAGCCGATGCAATCCAATTCCAGCCGCGCCATACGGCCCGCGACCGTGGGGTTCTCGATCCAAACCGGCAACGTGGGACCCAACAAGGTGACGACCGGTTTTCCCAAAGCGGCGGCGACGTGCCGCGGACCGCTGTCGGTGGAAACCAGCGCCCGGCAACGCGCCAGGCAGCTCTTGGTCGCGGCCAGTCCGACCGCTTGGCTGGCCAGCGAGAAGACGCGGGGGAACTCGGCCTGGCGGACGATGTCGCGGGCCTGCTGGCATTCGTCCGGCCCGCACAGGATCAGGACGTCGTGATCGAGCCGCTGGGCGACGAGCCGGGCCAGCGCGGCGCAGTGTTCCAGGGGCCATTGCTTGGCCGACCCGTAGGCGCCGGTCGAGTTGATGGCGATGACTCGGCCGTCGCGGCGCAGCCCGAGGTTGCGCCAGATGCGCTCGCCGACGCGACGTTCCGACGCCGTGACCGCCAGTTCCAGGCGGGGCGATTCCTCGGGGCAGCCGGCGGCGCGGGCCAGATCGAGATAGGATCGGACCATCGGCGTGGGAAGGATTCTTCGGCCCTGGCGCGGCGGCTGGACCTTTCCGCTCAGCAGCAGTCCGCGGCCGTTGCGGACGTACCCGATCCGCTGCTTGGCCCCGCCCAGCCACGCCAGCAAGGCCGTCTGCAGCGAGTTGGTCAGGAGCAGGACCTGGTCGAACCGCACTTGGCGCATCCGCCGCACCAGCGCCCAGCGCCGCCAGTCGGGCTGTTTCGAGCGCGGATCGAAGTACCATTCCTCGTCGAGCCAGCGTGTGCCGGCCAACAGCCCGGCCAGCTTCGGCCGCAGGATGCCGACCAACCGGGCCTCGGGACCGAAGTGTCGCCGCAACGCGCGGAGCGCGGGCGTGGCCATCACCAGGTCGCCGAGCCAGTTGGGCAGGAAAATGCCGATGTTCATCGAGGGTGCGCCTTTCACGCGGCGGTCCGTTTGCGTCCGGGGAGGTTGCGTATCTTTTCGATCAGCGCGGTGGTCGAGTAGTCCGGCTTCATCGGCACGGCGACGACCCGCCCGCCGTATCGAGCCACGATCTGGTATCCGACCACCTGTTCCAGTCCGTACTGGGCGGCCTTGACCAGCACGTCGGGCGCGAGCCGCTCGACCAGGCCGGCCACGCTGGCGTCGTCGAAGATCACCACGTAATCGACGCAGGCCAACGCGGCAAGCATCTCGGCGCGGCCTTGCTGATCGACCAGCGGGTGGCCCGCGCCCTTCAGCTCGCGCACGCTGCGGTCGCTGTTCAGGCCGACCACCAGGCAGTCGCCCTGTTTGCGGGCTTCCTGGAGCGAGGAGACGTGGCCGGGATGCAGAAGGTCGAAGCAGCCGTTGGTCATCACGATGCGCTGTCCGCCCTGGCGCAGCCGGCACAAATGGCCCTCCATCTGCTCCACCGAGACGATCTTCTGCTCGGCGGCGGCCGCGGGCAGGGCGTGGGTCAGTTCGGCGAGGATTTCCTGGCGCGTCAACGGCACGACGCCCAGCCGCTCGACCTCCAGGCCGCCGGCGGTGTTGGCGATTTCGATGGCCGTCGGATAATCGGCCCCCACCGCGATCATGGTGCCCAAGGCCGCCAGCACCATGTCGCCGGCGCCGGTGATGTCGCATACTTGCCGCGGGCGGGCGGGGAAGAGCCGGGCGCCGCCGGAAGCGTCGGCCCAGGCCATGCCGTCGCGGTCCAGCGTCACCAAGGCCGAATCGACGCCGAAATCCAGCAGTCGCCGCGCGGCCTCCAAGCCTTCCTGCGGCGTGGTGATCCTCATGCCGACGGCCAGGCCCGCCTCGGCCCGGTTCGGCGTGATGCAGGCGCAACCGGCGTAGCGGCGATAGTCGGCCTCGCGGACCGGATCGGTGATGACCGGCACGTCGGCCGCGCGGGCCAGCTTCACCAGCCGCGGAATCATGTCGCCCTTGCACACGCCCTTGTTGTAGTCGCTGACGAGCACCAGGTCGATCTCGTCCATGCACCGGGCGACGGCGGAGAGCAACTGCTCGGCGGCCGCGGCGGGGATGGGGTCGTCGGCCTCGCGATCGACGCGCATCATCTGATGGGGATAACGCTGCTGCGCCCGGCCGAGCAGCCGCTCCTTGACCGTGGTGCAGCGATCGGTCAGCGTGAGCACCTGGCGGCCGTTGACGTGCAGCTTGTCCAGGAGTTCGCGGACCGCGCAGCCTTCCGCGTCGTCGCCGACGACCGCGGCCAGGATGGTCCGCGCGCCCAGCGAGGCCGCCATCGAGGCGACGCTGCCGGCGCCGCCCAGGCGATGTTCCCGCTTGCCGACCCGCAGCACGGGGATCGGCGCCTCGGGGCTGATCCGCTCGAACGTCGCCCCAGAGGTAGCGGTCCAGCATGACGTCGCCCACCAGCAAGATGCGGGGGCGACACTCCCGTTCCAACAAGGAAGCGAAAGGAAGCGACATCCGTGTCTGACTCCTTGGCAGTGTTGCGCGTGTTCGGGACGCCGGGCGGCCCGCCGTCCGTCTTTCCTGGACGGACAGGAATGCCCGGCCGCCCAACGCATGGTTCCTCTACGTCTTGGCGGTTCCTTGCGTCACGTAGCGGCCGACACGATTGATCCGGCCGTAAAGGTCGTCGATGATCCAGTGCATCAGGCAGCCGTGAATGGCTTCCACCATGCCCATGTCGTCCAGGGGGACGTGGATTCCGGCCGTCTGGAGGCGTCTGAGCTTGCCGCCGTCGAAGCCGGTCAATCCGAAGGTCGTCAGTCCGTGCCGGTTCGCCCACTGCACCGCCGTCAGCACGTTGGGGCTGTTGCCCGAGCCGCTGATGGCGATGGCCAGGTCGCCGGCCTGACCGTAATTCATGAGCTGCTGGAGGAAGATTTGGTCGTAGCCGCAGTCGTTGCCCAGGGCCGTGATCCAACCGACGTTGTCGGTCAGGCTCATGACCTTCAAGCGGCGGCGGTTTTCGTCGGCGAGGTCGGCCAGACAGCCCTTGCCCAGGTCCTCGCAGAGGTGGCTGGCGGAGCAGGCGGACCCGCCGTTGCCGAAAATGAAGACGAAATGGCCCGTCTCCCATGCCTGGTAGATCAGGTCGGAGAGGTGACGGACTTCCGCCGGATCGACCCGTTGGAGCTCGGTGTGCAGCCGGTCCAAGTACCCGACAATGTCAATCGAGTTGCCTAACACGTGTCCTTTGTCCTGAAGAAATCAAGTGGCGTGGCATCTTGCACTTGCGGCAACATTTCGGGGGTTGGCCGTTGGCCGTTTGCCGCTGTCCGCCGCGGCCGTGGCAGGCGGTGGTTGCCGACCGTGCTTCATTATAGGCCCGATGGGGGGAATTGGCGAAAGCGCCCCCCGATGCGAGGGTGCCCCGCCGTCGCAAGAATGTCAGTGGCCTGAGAATACCCTTGCCGGCTGCTTGGGCCAATAGCAGTTCGACACGTGGGAGATGAGGCGACTCGATTCGCAAAGCGGGGCAATCGCCGCGGTTGACCATCCGCCGCGAAACGGGAAAATGAAGAGAAGTAAACCAATTGCAATCTTTTACAAGGTTTGGTAAACTTGGCGGAAAACCTGCGTGATTATCTGACGGTCGGTGAAGCGGCCGATTTCCTGGGGGTGTCGGCCGCCACGTTGCGCAATTGGGATCGGGCCGGAAAGGTCAGGGCGACGCGCCACCCGGTCAACGGCTACCGCCTCTACCGCAAGGAAGACTTGTCGAAACTCTTGGAGAAGGTAAAAGATGGACCCAACCGAAGGGCTGGCGTTTAACTACGCAACGGAGCGAATCGGGCAATCGCGCATCGTCCACGCGGATTGTTTGGAGTGGCTTAGCCGTCTCTCCGAGAACACGTTACACGCGATGGTGACCGATCCGCCCTACGGCGTGAAGGAATACGATCTTGACCAGCTTGAAAAGCGCGCCAACGGCAAGGGCGGTATCTGGCGCATCCCGCCGTCATTCGACGGGCATACTCGGGCACCGTTGCCGCGCTTTACCGCCTTGAATCGGAGCGAGCGAAAACGGCTGGCCCGATTCTTCCTTGATTGGGGCAAGCTGGCCGTTCGTGCGCTTCGGCCGGGCGCCCACGTCTTCATGGCAACCAACGCCTTCATTTCCCAACTGCTCTACACGGCCCTCGTCGATAGCGGGTTGGAATTCAGGGGGGAGGTCATTCGACTTGTGCGGACCTTGCGCGGCGGGGACCGCCCGAAAAACGCCGAAAAGGAATTTCCCCATGTAACGTCCATGCCGCGCGGGTGCTACGAACCGTGGGGCGTCTTTCGCAAGCCGTTGCTGCCGAACATGAAGGTGAGCGACTGTCTACGCGAATTCGAGACCGGCGGCTTGCGGCGCTATACGGAAGACTTGCCTTTCGAGGACGTGATTTTCAGTGAACGGACGCCGCAGCGCGAGAGGGCAATCGCGGGGCACCCCAGCATCAAGCCGCAATCCTTCTTGCGGCGCATCGTCTACGTTTCACTGCCGATGGGCGTGGGCGTGGTCGCCGATCCATTCATGGGATCGGGGTCAACGATTGCCGCCGCCGAAGCCATCGGCCTTTGTAGCGTCGGCGTTGAACGGTATCGAGACTATTACGATATGGCAAGGGTGGCGATTCCCCGCCTCAAACGCCTTGAGATACCGGACGTTGACCAATCGGTCGGCGCGCAGAAGGTCCTATTCTGACTCGGCCCGATAAATCCAATTGGCTTCCATCTTCTCAAAGCCGGTTCGCGTCACGCTGGCCGTGATGGTTCGACGGCTTGTTGCCGACCGGCCGGAAAACGCCCAATCTTCCTTGTCGAGTTGCGCCCCAACCACCTTGACGAAACGGAAAGGCTTGGGGTCGATCCCTTGCGCGCCGTCCCGCGCGCTGTTGGCGTCGAAAACGAAGACCATCAGCCACACATTTTCGGCGTTGTGCCCTTGCCAACCGCTGCCGTGACGTGAAGCCTTGACTTCGATCCCTTCGGTTGCGTGCAAAATGGAATCGCCTGGAAACTTCCCCTTGGGCAACATGTCGGGGTGCCCGTTGTGGTAACGATTCTTGACCAGGGACGGGCAGTACTTCGGAATCGCCGCGGTCATAAACTCCCCGACCATGCTGCTGAAATTGGCCGGCATGAGGAAGGATTCAAGCCGAGGAATTTTCCTCGTGGCGAGTTGCTGATTGACAAACCCAAGGAAGTCCAGGAAGTCGGCCATCGCCTTCCTGATGTGTTCGATCTTGCAGCCATAGGGAATGACAGCCTTCGGGTTGAACCCCTTGGGGGCCATTGCCAGCGGGCTGCACGCGACACGTTCCAGGTCTTGCGGCATCGTCGATCCTTCGATTGCCGGGGTGATCCGTCAAATGGCCGGACGGACTCTAGCAGCAGCCGGGAAGGCTCGCAAGACAAGAAATGAGGAAAGGCCCCATCTCACGGGCGGGCAGATTTTTTCGCCAAAATCTCCAATCGCGTTTCCAAAACTTCCCGCCCCGCCAAGATTTCCAAGTCGATGCCAATCGCCCAGAGCGGCAGATCGCCAAGTCGTTCGACGTGCAACTTGACCAGGTCCTTGCCGGTGCAGAGCAAGGCCGCCGCCCCACACTCGTCGGCCCACCGGGCCAATCCGGCCAGGTCGCGCGACGTGTAGGCGTGATGGTCGGGAAACTCACGAAACCCGGCCAGTGGATAGCCGCAAGCGGCCACGGTATGGCGAAAACCGGCCGGGTTGCCGATCCCGCAAAACGCGGCCACCGGCCGGCCGCAGAGCCCGTCGAGCGACGCTTGCCCCCCCGTCGCGGAGAGCAACGTCCGCGGTGCGTGCATCGTTTCCAGCCACGCTGCCCGCGGGGCCCATTGGGCCACTTGACGGCGGAGTTCTTCGCGCCGCTCGGGTTCGAGCACGTCGGCCCGCGACAGGGCCACCAGGTCGGCCCGCCGCAGCCCTTCCAACGGCTCGCGGAGCGTGCCCCTGGGAAAGACATGGCCGAAGCCCAGCGGCTCCAGGGCGTCCAACAGGACGATGTCCAAGTCGCGTCCGATGCGGCGGTGCTGGAAGGCGTCGTCGAGGATGATCGCCCGGCATTGGAACTGGCGGATGGCTTGCCGGGCGGCCGACAGGCGATCGGGATTTTGCAAATGAGGGACGCCCGGCAGCCGGGCGGCCAATTCCTGGGCCTCGTCGTTCTCGTTGTGTCCGCCGCGTTGTGGGGCGTGGTATCCGCGGCTGACGACGGCCACGGGAATGTCTCGGTCGCGGAACCACTGGGCGAGCCAATAGACCAGCGGGGTCTTTCCGGTGCCGCCGAGGGTGAGGTTGCCCACGCTGACGACCGGCACGTCGAGGCGATGGACCGTTGCCGCGCCGGTGTCATAGCGGCGATTGCGCCAGCGCATGGCCCAGGCGTAGGGGGTTTCGGCCAATCGGAGTGCGGCGCGGAGCATCGAGGCCCCGAGTCCGCGTCGGCGTCCGCTCAACAGGTCGTGAAGTTTCGAGGGTTCCCACACGAGACGCGATCGTTCAGGCGTTGCCTGGTTTGTTTCGTGTCGTTCCGATCAGCTTCGGCGGACGGCGAACAACCTGGTAGCCGGCGTCGCGTTGAATGCGGCGCAAGTCCTCGCAGATGCGTTTCAAATCGCCATCAAACTTGCGGGTGTGTTCCATGCGGTGACGCCGAACTTCATCAACGATGGGATCGCTCATCAGGCCACCTCCAACAGCTTGTCGGGCTTTTCATCGTCCACCCCCCGCAAGTGTAGCAACCTGCTCGTCGGTCGTCAATTTAGTTGTGTACGCTGTCCCCGAAACTTGTCCGAAACTAAGAAGTGTCCATCATTCCCCGTTGCCTCGTGGCCACCGGACATGAAGCTGTTTCGATGCTCGGTCTATCTCGACCTGCCCGAATTCGACGCGCGGAAGCAGTGCGGGATCAAACGGGCGAGCCGGATTCGGGTGCAGCACGCCAATGACGTGCGGCCGCCAGACCCCATGAACGTCCCGCTGCAGAGCGCCAAGGCCGCACAGGACTAACGCCGAGATTGAACTTCGGGCGAACCCAACCTCTTGCAACGTATCGGGGCGCAGGAAGGTCGCGGACCAAAGCTCCGTGGTCTGATAAACGTCGCCAACCTGCTTTCCAATCTGCATGTCCATATCCCAGGTGATCTTCGTCTCGCCGGTCAAGAGCATCTCAACATGGGGTTTTCCAAGGCAAAGCATGGATGCTTGGAAATGAAACGTTGCTACGGCAAGAAGAGTCGGGTAGCGAGCGCACGCGCACTGTTCAGCCTTGCCCTTGCAGGCCATGAAGATGGCGTTGTTGAGTGTACTGTAATTGCAGAATCCGGTCCGCCCTTCCACAAGTCCAGTTACCTCAGTCGCTTTCCTGATGGAAATATGGGTGACTTCCACGTCGAAGTTGCTCCCATTCGACTCGCAATGGAAGTCGGGACGCTGTTCTTTTCCACTCAAGTCCTCGTTTGGCTCGACGCTTGCGCCAAATCTTTGCAGCAGTCGTCTGACGCCAGCTTCCGCGAGGGCTGCTTCCTCATCGCTGTTGAGAATCCTTTCCCAATTGGAAAGGTGTTGCGGATCGAATGCCGACAACCAAGTGCGGTGTTCTGCCGCGAGGTTGTCGAAGAACGGGCTGGGCCGCAGGGAGGTTGCCATATCAATCCTCGTCCTTTCCGCCAGTGACCGCCGTGACTTCCGCCAGTAGGTCGCCGAACTTGCCATAGTTGACCTTCACACCGTCGTCAAGATCGAGCCTGGGCCGTATAAAGGGTCAGAACATGGCGTATCAGGGAATAAAGACTTGGTAAGCCAGGAATAACCCAATGATTACACCCAGAAAACTTGACATCGTCATGTTAAATGAATACATAATTGCTTTCCTATACGCGAGATGGCCCAATGGATCATCCTCCACGCCTACTTGTTCGGGGTGAGCGTGCTCCAACAAAGACTTCATAGTTTCAAACTGCATCCGTATCGGGATAGCCATTATCGCGGCATGAAGTCTTCCATACAAAGGATACGGACGGGAATATCCAATAGCCAACTGTCTGATTAAATGCCCCAAATAAGAAAGCAACCCTATGGCTGGCAGGCCCATACTGAGTATTAACAACCATGAGCCTGCTACCCCACTTAAGCTGGAAAAGATGTGGGCCACTGAAAGAGCGCAGAAACCGCCAGACGTTCCGCACAGGATGCCCGCGAGCCAGGCGTGCGCGTCCCTGGATGTTATTTTGCCTGATAACGCGACAAGCGGAATCTCAGCGAGCCCATAGACTAGGTACGCCAATAGATATCCGAGCAAGAACACTAGCTCGGAGAGTAGGACGGACGAGATAGAATAAAGTAAGATTTTCATTCTACGCCCTTCCAATGACTCCGAGTTCCCGGGACAACATACACAATTGCTGAACGTCAAATGAGTTACGTATGCTCGCCCCGGAATTCCGGAACTGCCACAAGCGTAGCAGCCTGTGGGCCAATCGTCAATGAGGCGAAACGATCCGCGCACGCGAGGCCTTGCCGTTTCAGGCGTGGACCGCCTCTTGGATGGCGCCCAGCTCCTCGGGCTGCAAGACGACGGCGGTGGCCGAGGCGTTTTCCGTCGCCTGGGCGGCGTCGCGGGCGCCGCAGAGAACACACGTAATGCCCGGCTGCAAAAACGTCCATGCAATGACCAACGGGCCGATCCCCGCGTGATGCTCCGCAGCCATCGGCTGCAGCGTCTCCAACATGGCGTTCACCTTGTCCACGTTTCGCGGCAGGAAACGAGGATTGGCCTTCCGCAAGTCGCCGGGGCCGTATTGGCGGTCGGGACGGAGCTTGCCGGTCAACAGCCCGTTGGCCAGCGGCGAATAGGCGAGGATGCCGATGGAATGCTCCCGGCAATACTCGACCGTGCCGTTGGTTTCGATTTGCCGGTCCAGGAGGCTGTATTTTTCCTGGTCGGAATCGATCGGGCCGTAGAGCTTCATTTCATCCACGGTGGCGTTCGAGACGCCGATGGCGCGGATTTTGCCTTCGTCCTTGAGTTTCAGCAGGGCGGCCATGGTGTCCTCGATGGGCGTGGCCTTGTCTTGCCAATGGGTTTGGTAGAGGTCGACGTGATCGGTGCCCAGCCGCGAGAGGCTGCGTTCCAATTCCGCGCGGACGGAGTCGGGGCGAAGGTTGCGGAAGATTTTTTTCGTGGCGGGCCGCGAGGTGACGCCGTTTTCGTCGGCGTGGGTGAAGAAGGTCCCGTCCTCGCGGTCCCAGACCAGGCCGCACTTGGTGGCCAGGACGACGTGGTTGCGGCGGCCCGCGATGGCCCGGCCGACGATTTCCTCGCTGTGGCCGTATCCGTAGGCGGGGGCGGTGTCGATGAGCGTGATTCCCTGGTCCAGTGCGGCGTGGATGGCCTCCAGCGACTTCTGGTCGTCCCGGCCGCCCCACATCCAGCCGCCGATGGCCCAGGCGCCCAGGCCGACGGCGGAAACCTCGATCCCCGACGAGCCCAATTCCCGATAGATCATGGTCTTTCTCCCGGAAGCATCCGCGGTTCAACCCGATGCTTCCAGGATAGCGGGAAGCGGGGCCCGCGCAAAGCGGCCGGAAGGGGCGATCCTCGCATCACATCGAACGGAAACGACGAAGTGTATCCGCAGATTACGCAGATTTCGCAGAGGAGAGATGAACTATGAGCGGCGGGCGACTATTCCCGTCGCCTTATTCTCCCTCTGCGAAAATCTGCGTAATCTGCGGATTATGTCCTGCAATGTGGTCCGAGTCGGATGGCGGCCCGTGAATGGCTACGGGAAAAAACGGTCGTACAGGAAACGCCCGGCTATTTCTTTTCCACCCACTCGATCTTGGAAATCACGGCGTTGGCCTCCTTATTCAAGTTCTTGGCAAGAATGGGGATTTTCCCTGCCGAGGTGTCGCTTGCGGAAAGGCGCTGTTCGAGCCATCGGCCTTGTTGGAAGTGTCCGATCGTT
This sequence comes from uncultured Planctomycetia bacterium, assembly GCA_963804825.1. Classification (GTDB taxonomy): domain Bacteria; phylum Planctomycetota; class Planctomycetia; order Pirellulales; family Thermoguttaceae; genus JBKQVT01. Next base: position 214,905 of record CAWDRV010000003.1, read on the forward strand.
CCCAGCGATTTGTCGGCGATGGTGACTTCCTGCTTCCGTCCGCCCTGGAAATTGTCGCGGTCGATGAGGAACACCCGCACCGTGCCTTCGGCGCCGGCGGGGACGGCCAGCTCGATTTCCACCTGGGGATTGGCCGGACTGGACGCGCGGCAATGATAGACCGGCAGCGGCCACCGGACCGAAGCATCGCCCTGCTTGGCGACGGCCGAGTAGCCCGGCTCGGCGAAGATCACTTCCCTCTGCGGCCGGCCGCAAAACATCAACAGTTTCACGCCGCGTGCCCGGAGCGACTCCGCCGTGGGAAGCACTTCCTTGCCCGGCCAGAAGCGGTCTTCCGGCGCCGGCCCGCGCTCGGCGGCCGAGGGCATCGGCGGCAAGGCCGCGTGCGGCTCGGTCTGATACCAATACACGGTGCTGGAGAACTGCAGGCGAGTTCCGGGCTGGCTGTATTCCTTGAAGAAATTCGGATCTTCGTGCTTGCCGAAACCGATCGTCACGCGCAGCGACTTGTCGAACGAGATCGCGTCCCGCGTGAAGAAGCGATATGCACACCTGCCCTTGAAGAAAGGATAACAGCCGGTCATGGGAAAGAAACTCTGCTCTCCGGGGAAACCCCAACTGAAGCCGAACGAGTCTTCCAGCCCCTGGAATTCGACGGACGCCTCCTTCTCGCCGTCCACGTAGAACTTCTCGTTCTCGTTGACCGGAAACTCCATGTTGCCGGGGCTTCGCACCGTCACGTTCCAGCCCACGAACTTCCCCTTGCCCTTGGCGTCCAAGGCGACGTATTCCTTCTTCCCGAGCAACAGGACCTCCTGGCGCCAAGAGGCGTGGAAATAGCCCGACGATTCGGCAACGCGGTCCATCGTGCGATACATGACGTAGCTGTAGGCCGGCATCGCGTTCCAGAGCTTCTCGCCCGGCGGCAGCGGGCCGTCGTAGACCAGCTCGACGCGGGCCGACTTGCGAAACGGCATGGGAAAATACGCATTCCATCCCTGCCGCTTATTGACCAGCGCCGTGTTGACTTCGTCCCGCGTGCCCGCCGCATCGCAGAAGAAGTTGACCAGGGGGCAGTCCACGCTCGGCGAGGTCTCGCCGTCCCAGTAGATCTTCAGGAGAAGGTCCCGATTGAGCTTCATTGCCATCGGCAGGGCGAAATGAATCATCGTAATGGTCGCCGGCCCCTTGATATCGGCCACGACGATCCGCTTCGACGTGGTGAATTGCAAAGACTTGTCATTCTCGCCCCAGAGCGCGTTCTTCGTGAAGGCGCGGCCGGGCAGGAGCGTCGGCAAGTCCTTAAGATCGCCTTGCGCAAAAGCCGCCTGCTGCATCGCCATACCGATGCCGAGAACCCAAAGAATCATCGATCGATTCATCATGCACCTCCAGGAGCGGGAAGGAAGAAAGATTGCAACCTCCGGTCAAAGGGGACAGTCCCCAAAAGAAACAGGCGCGAACAACCGCGGCGGGCGTCCAAGAACGCGCGACCAGCCCGTTCGCGCTGATTATGGCCTGCCGATGCACGGCGGTCAAGCAGTCCGCGCCGAACGAGGGGCGACGTGGCAACACACGCATGGGCGGCCGGGCCGCCGTCGCATGACGTGCAGAGGCCGGTTCCGCCGCCTCACGCGCTGCGTTTGAGGTCCTCGAACTGCAATTGGTGCAGCCGTTGGTAGAGTCCGGACCGGGCGAGCATCTCCTGATGCGTGCCGGCGTCGACGATCCGGCCCTCCTGCATGACCACGATGCGGCTGGCCAGCGACAGGGCGGCCATGCGGTGCGTGATGAGGATGGTGGTGCGGTTGCGGATGAAGGTTTCCAGCACTTGTTGGATCGCCTGCTCGCTTTCCAGGTCGATCTGGCTGGTGGCTTCGTCGAGGATGAGGATGGCCGGGTCGCGCAAGATGGCCCGGGCCAGGGCGATCCGCTGCCGTTGCCCGCCCGACAGGCGTCCGCCCAGCGTGCCGGTCATGGTCTGGTAGCCGTCGGGCAAGTCGTGTTCGATGAAGCGATGGGCATGGGCGCGCCGGGCGGCTTCGATCACTTCCTCGGTCGTCGCCCGCAGACGCCCGTAGCGGATGTTGTTGAACACCGTGTCGTCGAAGAGGACGGTTTCCTGGGTGACGATGCCGATCTGGCCGCGGAGGTCGCGCAAACGCATCTTGCCCAGCGGCACGCCGTCCAGCAGGATCGTGCCGCGGGTCGGATCGGCGAAACGCGGCACCAGGTTGGCCAGCGTGCTCTTGCCGCAGCCGTTGGGACCGACGATGGCGACGGTCTCGCCGAAGGGAATCCGCAGGCAAACGTCTTCCAGCACCGACTGCCCGGGCTGGTAGCCGAAGCCGACGCGGTCGAAGACCAGGTCGCGCTGGTGGCGGTGGAAGGGGACCGGCGCCGCCGGGTTGCAAACGGCCGGCTGACGGTCCAGCCGTTGGAAGATGCGGTCGCTGGCCGCCATGGCGCATTGCAGGCGGCTGAAAATCTCGGAGAACTTCCGCATCGGATCGGCCACGCCGGCCAACGAGGCGTAAAACACCAGCAGCAAGTCCCGGTCCAGCGGGCGGTCGCTCATGGGGATGCCCAGCAGCGTGGTCGAGCCGGTGAGCACCAGCCAGGCCCCGGCCAGCAACGCCATGCAGAGCGTGAGGATGCCCAGCGACTCGGTCAGCGGATGGGAGAGGCTGTCGTAGCGGGCGATCTTCATCGCCCTCTTGTAATAAGCCTTGCTGCGGACGTGAAATCGCTTGCGTTCCTGGGATTCGTTGGTGAAGGCCTTGACGATCTTGATCCCGCGGAAGGTCTCCTCGAGGGTGTTGTAGATCTGGGCCATTTCTTCCATGGCGCGGCGGTTGGCCCGCTTCAGCGTCTTGGCCAGCCAGCGGATGGCCAGGCCGGCCAGCGGGGCAATCACCAGCGATAGCACCAAGAGCCGCCAGGAAATCCAAGCCGCCACGGCCAGGCAAGACACCATCTTGAGCGGCTCGCAGACCAAGCGGCCGAAAAGGCTTTCCACCCCGGAGGCCACGTTCTGCATGTCGTTGGTGAACCGGCTCATCAGGTCCGACGTGCCCTCGTCGCTGAAGGTGGCCAGGTCCAACCGCAGCGTGCGGCGGTAGAATCGCTTCCGCAAACCGAAGGTGGCCAACTGCGCCAACCGCGCCGCCAACACGCTGTTGACAATCGCAAACAGGTCTTTCAGCACCGTTCCCAAGAGCAGGGCCGCCGCGATCAGCGCAACGGTCCGGAACGGATCGTTCGGCAGATAGCGATCGAGGTAGGGTTTCAGCCAGACATAGGTTCGCTCGGCCCGGCGTTCGGCCTTCAGCCGCGACTGGGTCGTGGCGATGTCGGACTCCAGCTTCGGCCGGCGCCCGGGACCGGCGGCCGCCCATTCCTTGTCCAGCGTTTCCAAGCGGCCGGCCAATTCCGCGGCCGTGTTGCGGGTCTTGACGAGTTCCGCATCGACCCATTGCTGGAGCGATTTCCCCTCGAAGACCACCTTGATGAAGGGGTAGACGGCCCCGATGTTTCCGCCCCAGAGCACGGCCACGGCCAAGGCGCTGAGCACCGTGCCGACGATCGTCAGCCGATACGGCAGTGCCAGCCGCACCACGCGAACAAAGTTTTTCATGGAGGACCCATCCGTGGTGATGCCTCAAAGCGGCCCTTTTAACAAATATGTCCCGTTCGGCCAAGATCGACCGCGGTGGAAAGACCTGAACTTTCGCAAATTGCCGATCCCGAATCCCCCTCTCCCTCCGGGAGGGGGTCGGGGTGAGGGCGGTTGACAAGATACAGCGTGACATTTCATGGCAAAATCCGCGACGCCCTCACCCTAACCCTCTCCCGGAGGGAGAGGGGACGACCCTTACGCCGCTATAATCAACCGCGGAACGCCCAGGAGCAGCCGGCCATGTCCCCATGGACCCTTGAAATCCCCGATCTGCCCGACCAATTACGGCAGTTGATGGCCCAAGTGCCGCCGGGAAGGGTCGCCACCTGCGGCGCCCTGGCCGAGGCGCTGGGCAACGTCATCGCGGCCCGCTGGATCGGCCATTTCCTGCTCCATCATCCCCACGATCCGGCCTGCCCTTGCCATCGCGTGGTCCGCGCCGGCGGACGCATCGGTCCCTATATCGAGGGCGGAATTCTCGCTAAACAACGCCGACTGAAGGCCGAGGCGGTCGAAATCCGCGACCAAACGGTCAACCTGGCCCGGTACGGCCACGACCGCTTCCGGTCGGACCGGCCGCTGGAGCGGCTCCGGCGGCTCCAGGAGGCCCTGGCGGCCAAGGTCTCGCTCCGGCCGCCGCGGCGAATGCCCAAGATCGTCGGCGGACTCGATGTCTCCTATCCTCGGCCCGACGAAGGCGTGGCGGCCTACGCGCTGGTCGATCTCGCCGCCGGAGAGTTGCTCTGGTCCAAGACCGTCCGCCGGCCCGTCCGATTCCCCTACATCACCTCCTATTTGACCTTCCGCGAACTTCCGATCCTGATGGACCTTTTGGGCGAAGTCCGCGCGGCCGGGCGCATGGCCCCGGTGCTGCTGGTCAACGGCAGCGGCATCCTCCATCCCCGACAGGCCGGCATCGCCTCGCATCTTGGCGTTGTGGCGGACAGGCCCACGATCGGCGTGACCAAGACGCTGCTCTGCGGCCGGGTCGAAATCGAAGGGATGCGGCCGGCCGAGTCGCGGCCGGTCGTCCACGAGGATCGGCCGATCGGCGTGGCCTTGCGGCCGACGGCGGGAAGCCGCCGGCCGATCTTCGTCTCGCCCGGCCATCGCGTGGACCTCGCGCTGGCCGAGCAGGTGGTTCGCGCGGTGTTGCTGGGCCGCCGTTTGCCCGAGCCGCTCTATTGGGCCGACCGCCTCAGCCGCCAGGCCGGAAGGTCGCGATTGGGGCCCGTAGAACAATAACGTGTCCAACTTCAGGAGGGCAGACATTCTTGTCTGCCCGAAAACGACAGGCAAGAATGCCTGTCCTCCCGGCCCAATTAGCACACCCCCACTTGCAGCGACCCGCAGTTTAGTTCACAGTGGGCATGGCCGACGGACCGTGTTTTCGTGTATGAATGAATAGGGTGTTTGTTCTAACCGTAGGTCAATCGGAGGTACTCGATGTCAGCGAAAGTCGATCCGGAAAAGTGTACCGGATGTGAAACTTGTGTGTCGTCCTGCCCGTTGGATGCGATCACCATGAAGGACGACAAGGCCGTCGTCGATGAATCGACGTGCGGCGACTGCGGGCGCTTGCGTGTCCGCTTGCCCGGTCGAAGCGATCAGCGTCGATTAGCCGAGCCGGCAGTTGTCGGCTCAGATTTCAACGGGCTGCGCCCTGCGCGGCCCGTTTTCTTGGCGGTGGGCTGGGAAATCCACTGAAACAACGCCAACGACAACTACGGCGAATGCGTTGGGTATGAGGATTCCACGCAAAGGCGGAAAGGCGCCGAGCGCAAAGAAAAAAGAAAGAGGAGATGATTGGTGAATGGGCGACGGGGTTGGCGATTCGACCTCCCCCCTCTTATTCTCCGCGCCTCTGCGTCTCCGCGCGAGAACTTTCTTCCGGTGGCATGGCGCCGGCCAACTTTTCCTCGTCCGCACAACCGGTCCGCCGATTGCAAAATCTTCCCTCGCCGCGGTCCGAAACCATCGACACGCCCCGCCGCAAGGAAAATAATGAACGGAGTCCCTGGCCCCTGGCCCCCGAATCGCCATGCGCGGAATTATCCGCCACTCGCCGCCGCTTCTTCATGCACCCGGCCCACCGGACGATCGGGCTGTCGACCGCCGTGGCGGCGTGGCAGGCGTGTCACGAGATCGCCGGGCCCGCGTCCGACGAACTGCCGCGGCCGCACCGCGTATGCCTGCTCGGCGAAACAGCGGGGGGACTGTCCCAAATTTCGTCCGACGAAAATGGGACCGGGTACCCTCCGGGTGCCTTCGCACGTGCGCTTGCCGAACGATTGCAGCAATACATCGACAGCGGCGCCGACTTTGACGGCGACACGTTCCGCGTCGAGCACAAAAAGCCCGCGGCCCTCGACCTCGATCTGTGCGACTGCCTGGTCCTCTTGCCGGGGGCGACGCCGCTTGAGGATTGGCAATCGCGGTGCATCCGTCGCTACGCCCGTCGTGGCGGCGGGATGGTGATCTTGGGCTGCTCGGGTCTTGTCTTTCCGGGCTGGCCCGAGTTGGCCCGCGAACTGACCGGGGCCGCATGTCGGCCGCCGCGTGTCGTCGAGCCTTGCCGGATCGTGCCGGTCGCGTCGGCCCGGCGTCATCCGATCCTGTCGGGCGTGCGTCCGTTTCGTTGTCTTGCCGGGCTGGGCGCCGTGGCGGACCTTGCCGCCGACGCCGTGGTGCTGCTGACCGCGGAGCGCGACGGCCGCGTCGAGCCGGCGGCTTGGGCCCGCCAGGCCCCCGGCCGGGTCTTCTCGACCACATTGGGCAACGCCGACGAGGTTCGGCAAATCGCCTTCCTCGATCTTCTCGTCCGCGCGGTCGTCTGGACCTCCACCGGGCCGTGACCGTCGCAGAAGTTGCACGCAGCGGCGTGCGCTGCCGTGGGGCAGTTCGCCTTTCGTGTCATAACCACGTTGTGTCTATGTTTGCCTTCGGCAACGCCTTTTGAAGATCTCTCACGCCCGCGTTGGTCACCCTGGTGCCAAAGAGGTAGAGCGATTTGAGTTTGGTCAATCCTTTGAGGTGTTGCAGCCCGGCATCGCTGATATCGGTGTGCATGAGGTCCAGTTCTTGGAGTTGGGTCAGGCCCTTGAGGCGTTTCAGCCCGTCGTCGCTGACTTTCGTGTCTTCGAGGTACAGCCCCCGGAGCTGGGTCAATCCTTTGAGGTGTTTCAGTCCGGCGTCGCCGACCTTGGTGCGGCAGAGGTGCAGCTTTCGCAGTTGGGTCAATCCTTTGAGGTGTTCCAGCCCGGCGCCGCCGACCTTGGTGCCGTCAAGGTCCAGCGACTGGAGTTGAGTCAGGCCCTTGAGGTGTTTCAGCCCGTCGTCGCTGGCTTTCGTGTCTTCGAGGTACAGCCCCCGGAGTTGGGTCAATCCTTTGAGGTGTTCCAGCCCAGCGTCGCTGACCTTGGTGTCTTCGAGGTACAGCCATCGGAGTTGGGCCAATCCTTTGAGGTGTTCCAGCCCGGCATCGGTGACGGTGGTGAAGCTGAGGCACAGCCTTTGGAGTTGGGTCAATCCTTTGAGGTGTTGCAGCCCGGCATCGGTGACCTTGGTGCCGTTGAGGTTCAGGTCTTGGAGTTGGGTCAATCCTTTGAGGTGTTGTAGCCCGGTATCGCTGACGTTGGTGCACCAGAGGTTGAGCGATTGCAGTTTGATCAACCCCTTGAGGTGTGCAAGCCCGGCATCTCCGACTGTGGTGCTCCCGAGTTCCAGTTCTTGGAGTTGGGTTAATCCTTTGAGGTGTTGCAGCCCGGCGTCGCTGACCTTGGGCAGCCAGAGGGACAACGTTTGGAGTTGGGTCAATCCTTTGAGGTGTTGTAGTCCGGCGTCGTCAACCTCAGTGGATTCGAGAAACAGAGATTCGAGTTGGCTCAATCCTTCGACGCCTTGCAGCCCGGTGTCCGTGATCTCGGTGCTGCAAAGGTTGAGAAATTTGAGGTGGGGCAGCCCCCGGAGGTGCTGAAGGCCGGCGCCGTTGACCTTGGTTAATTCGAGGTCCAGGTCTTGGAGCTTAGTCAATCCCTTGAGGTATTCCAGCCCGGCGTCGCCGACCTTGGTGTTGAAGAGGGACAGAGTTCGAAGTTCGGTCAATCCTCTGAGCATTTCCAGCGCGTCATCTGTCACCTTGGCAGACCCAAGATAAACGCCGATAACTGCCTTGTCCGGGCTCTTTTCGTCAATGGTGACTGTGCCGCCTAACTTCTTGATTTCGGCAACGGCTTTGGCTTGTTCTGGATTCGGTTCGGCGGCCCAGCCGTAGGAAACAGACGCAAGCGACAATCCCAACGTCGCCATGAGCACGGCAATTCGGTTCATCGGGTTCCCCTTTGTCACACGGTGGGAAGCATGGCCATGCCCACAGTATAGCCGAATCCGCCCGCAAGGGGCAATAAAGAACCCCCGCCGAGAGTCCCGCAGGGACGATTGAAAATAGCCCAGCGATTTATCGCTGGGTCGATGGGCGACGCGTGCATTTTGGGCAGTCCCGCAGGGACGGCTGAAACACCCGCCATTCGGCCGTCCCTCCGGGACTTGGCGGGTGCGGGATTTCGCCCCGCTTCCCAGCAGTGAACTGCTGGGCTACGATCACACGTCCCTCCGGGACACCCAAGGCACCCCCAAGGCCGCCCCTTGGAAGCCGCCGGGCGAGGCATTATGATAATTCGTTGCGCACACCGCCGCGCCAACCAAGGTTACGGAGTTGCCCCATGCCGATCACCATTTCCCGCATCATCCAGGCCCTGGAACCTTCGGCCACGCTGGCGATGGCGGCCAAGGCCAAGGAACTCAAGGCCGCCGGCAAGACGATCTTCGACCTCAGCGTCGGCGAGCCCGATTTCCCCACGCCCGCCCATATCTGCCGCGCGGCGGAAGAGGCCATGCGGGCCGGACACACCAAGTACACCATCGCCAGCGGCATCCCCGAGCTGAAAAAGGCCGTCGCCGAGCAGTATCGGGCCCGGCATGGGCTCACGTACGCGCCCGGCCAGGTCGTGGTCGCCAACGGCGCCAAGCACGCCCTGCACAACGCCTTTACCGTGCTGTTGGATCCGGGCGACGAGGTGATTCTTCCCGCGCCGTATTGGGTCAGCTATGCGGAGTTGGTGAAGCTGACCGGGGCCGTGCCGGTGATCGTCCCGACGCGGCAGGAGGACGATTTCAAGCTCACGGCGGAGCAGTTCCGCCGGGCCACGACCGCCAAGACGCGGTTGCTGCTGTTGTGCAGTCCGTCGAACCCGACCGGCAGCATGTACTCGCCGGAGGAACTCGGCGCGCTGGCCGACGTGGTCCTGGAGAAAAATCTGCTGGTCGTGGCCGACGAGATTTACGAGCGTTTGATATACGGCGGGCATCGGTTCGCCAGTTTCGCCACGGTGCGGCCGGGCTTGCAGCAACGGACCGTCCTGGTCAACGGCGTGAGCAAGACCTACTCGATGACGGGCTGGCGGATCGGCTGGACCTTGGCCCCGCCGGAGGTCTCGGCGGCCATGGCCGATTTGCAGAGCCAGGAGACCTCGAATCCGTGCAGCGTGAGCCAGTACGCGGCGCTGGCCGCCCTGAACGGGCCGCAGGATTGCGTCGATCGGATGCTGGCCGAGTTCGCCAAGCGGCGCGAGTTCGTCCGCGGCCGCTTGGCCGCCATTCCGGGCGTGAGTTGCGCGGAGATTGCCGGGGCGTTCTATGCCTTCGTCAACATCGGCGCGCATCTCGGCCGCCGCTACGACGGCAAGCAGATCGACACTTCCAGCCAGTGGTGCCTGGAGCTTTTGGCCCGCGAGGGCGTCGCCACGGTGATGGGCTCGGCCTTCGGCGCCGAGGGCTACGCCCGGCTGTCGTTCGCCACGAGCATGGAGAACCTGGCGGCGGCCTTGGAGCGGATCGAGCGGTTCGTGACCTGAATGGAGTTGCAGTTGGCGGCTGAGCCCCGGGCGTGAGCCCGGGGATGAGCGTGGGGATGCGCGCCGCTACACGACGGGTTAAGATCATCCCCGGGCTTACGCCCGGGGCTCATCACGTGTGTGTTCCTCGCGCAACGCCCGCAGCAGCATTTCGATCATCTCCGACGTATGAGCGGCGGTCAGGCTGATGCGCAATCGCGATTGGCCCTCGGGCACCGTCGGCGGACGAATCGCGGGCACCAGCAGGCCGGCCTGGCGGAGCCGGGCCGAAAGCTCGACCGCCCAAGCCGGCTCGCCCACGAGAATCGGAATGATCTGGCTTTGCGACGGGCCCACGTTCCAACCTTGCGCGGCCAATGCGTTGCGCAACGACGCCGCGCGGGCCAACAGCCCGCGGCGCCGTTGGGGCTCGGCGGCGACGATGTCCAGCGCCGCCAGCGCGGCGGCCGCGGTTGCCGCCGGAGCGGCCGTGGAATAGATGTACGTCCGGGCGCGGTTCAGCAGCCACTCGACCAGGGCGCGGCTGCCCACGACGAATCCGCCGATGCCGCCCAGCGCCTTGCTGAGCGTCCCGACGCGAACGGCGACGGAAGCGGCGACGCAAGCGGCCATGCGATCGTCCACGCCAAGATGTTCGGCAACTCCGCGGCCGTTGCGGCCGAACACGCCCGTGGCATGGGCTTCGTCGATCAGGAGCATGGCCCGATGGCGAGCGGCCAGTTCGGTCAACTCGACCAGCGGGGCCAGATCGCCGTCCATGCTGAAGAGGCTGTCGGTGACGATCAGCCGGCGGCGTCGGCCTGTCGCGCGGGCCAACAGTCCGTCGAGCGATTGCCAGTCGCCGTGGGGATAGACGCGGACATCGGCGCGGGACAGTCGGCAGCCGTCCAGCAGGCTGGCGTGGTTGTTGCGGTCGGAGAAGACGACGTCGCCGGGGCCGACCAGGGCGGCGATGGTCCCGACGTTGGCGGCGAACCCGGAGGGGAACAGCAACGCGGCCTCGGCGTCCTCCATTTCGGCCAATCGCCGTTCGAGCCGGGCGTGGAGCGCGGCCCGTCCGGTGAGCAACGGACTGGCCCCGCTGCCCCAGCCCTCGTGCCCGACGGCTTCTGCCACGGCGGCGGCCAGGCGCGGATCGGCCGCCAAGCCCAGATAGTCGTTCGATCCGAAATTGACGAGCGGTTGGCCGTCGAGGACCAATTGGGGGGTTTGGGGGCTATCGCGGGTGGCAAGGCGGCGGCGAAGGCCCTGCTGTTCCAGGCCGTCCAGCTCGGCGTCGATCCATCGCAGCGGCCCGTTCGTAGGATAGTCCATCGCTGGTTCCGGGATTTCCAAGGGGGACAGTCCCATTTTCGTCCGACCATGCTTCGCATGGTGCCCGAAATTGGGACAGTCCCCTGGGTGGCTTTGCCTTCGTTCTGTTTCGACGTAACATTCACTAGGATAACCACTTCTGGCGTGGATGCAAGGTTTCGGCCCCTGCGGAAACTATTCTATGGCCATGACGCGGTCTCACTCACGTCCACAGCCTGACGGCGACGACGGGCTACGGATTGACTGGCCGGCTGTGCTCGGCGAGCACGACCGCTGGTTGCGCACCGTGGTGTATGCCTGGGTCGGCGAGCCGCAAGCGGTGGACGAGGTGATGCAGGAAGTGTCGATGGCCGCGATCCGGCAGCGGGCGCCGCTGACGGATGCCAAGAAGGTGGCGCCGTGGCTGTATCGTTTGGCGGTGACCAGCTCCTTGCTGCATCGCCGCAAGCAGGGACGCGGACGGAAGCTGATCGATCGTTACGCCCAGCGCCTGCGGCCGACGGAATGCGACCGCCAGCCCGATCCGCTCGGCTGGTTGATGGCCAAGGAGCGTTGCGGACAGGTCCGGCTGGCGATGACGCGGGTGCCGAAACGAGATGCGGAGTTGTTGATGTTGAAATACACCGAGGATTGGAGTTACCGGCAACTGGCCGACCACTTGGGCGTGAGCGAGAGCGCGGTCGAGGCCCGATTGCACCGCGCCCGGCAGCGATTGCGAACGGAGTTGACCGCATTGGAAGTCGTTGGAACAGAAACCTAACAAGGACGATCGTACCATGAATCCAAAGGACGACGCGAAACTTTCCGGCGGGGATGAGCGGCAATTCGACCTTCTGGTCGACGGCGAATTGGGCGAAGAAGACCGCCGTGCCTTGTTGGGCCGGTTGGACGGCCAACCGGGCGGCTGGCGGCGCTGCGCGTTGGCGTTCTTGGAGGCCCAGGCTTGGAAGCGGGAGTTCGCCGCGCTTTTGCGTCCGGCGCGTCCGGCCGAGCAGTCCGCGGCCAGCCCGCGGCCTACGCCCAGCCCGCGGTCGGCCAACCGCGGATGGTGGAGCAGCCCTGCCGGCACGGTGTTGGCGATGGCCGGCAGTTTTTTGATCGCCCTGATGCTCGGGGTCCATTGGAACCGCAGCGCGTGGAACAACCCCGGCATGACGACCGCGGCCGCGTCGTTGGGTCCGCGAACTCATGCCCAAGATCAGGCCGCCCGAAGAGGCCAACATCCCGACGTGGCCGGCGTGGCCAAGCCGTGGCAACTGGTCACCTTGGCCGGCGTGGACAGTCGCGGGAAGCCGCTCCAGTTGATGGCCATCCAAGCGGACCGGCTCGACGGCGCATGGCTCCAGAGCATTCCCAAGCCGGTTTCACCCGACTTGCTCCAAGCCTTCCAGGACAGCGGCTATCGCGTCGGTCAGCAGCGGGAGCTGTTTCCCGTGAGAATGAATGATGGGCGCCGGCTCGTCGTGCCGGTGGACCAGGTGAACATCCACTACGTCGGTCGGTCGGCGCTGTAACCAAAACGACAGGAAGAAAGGAGAGGCATCATGTCGAGAATATTTTGGTTGATGGCTGCGATGGGGCTGTTGTGCGCCGGCCCGCTGCCGGCACAAGAAACCAAGCAGCCGGCTACGACGGCCTCCGCTGCTGCTGCCGCCGTGTCGGGTCCCGAAGCCCAGCCGGCGCGGACCAGCCCGTGGCTCGGCGTCGAGGTCTCCAGGGTCAGTCCGGCTTTGCGGAGCCAGTTGGGCCTGCCCGAGAAGCAGGGCCTGGTCGTGGAAGCCCTGACGGCCGGCGGCCCGGCGGAAAAGGCCGGCGTCAAGTTGTATGACGTGCTGATGAAGGCCGACGGCAAGAACGTGGCGGACGTTGCCGACCTGTTGCACGCTATGAAGGAAGCCAAGGAAGACAAGCTCGCGCTGGAGGTCGTTCGCGGCGGCAAACCCCAGACCATCTCGGTCGCGCTGGGCCACCGCGCCCTCGCGGCGGAGGGTTGGGGAAACACCGCCTTCGCCACTCCGAGCGAGGCCGACGCCGAGGCCCTGGCGAAGCTCATGGAACGATTGCGGCGCGAGGTCGGCGGAGGTCCCATGGAGTTCCGCTTCTCCCGTCCCGGCCTGATCCTTCCGCCCGGCGGCCCCTTGGCGCTGAAGCTGCCGGAGAACACCAGCGTGGTGGTGACCCGGGAAGGCGACAAGCCGGCCAAGATCATGGTGAAGCAGGGCGACAAGAAATGGGAAATCACGGAAGACGAGATCAACAAACTTCCCGAGGCGCTTCGCCCCGTGGTCGAACAGATGCTCGGTCTGGGCCCGTTCAGCTTCCCCGAAACGAGCGGGGCGTTGCCGGAGCCGTCGCCGGGCGGGCCGTTGCCCCTCCGGTCGGAAGCCCGCCACGGCGACATGCTGGTTCCGGCGTTGCCGGGCGAATCGCGCCTGGAAAAGCGGCTGGACGATTTGAGCCGCCAGGTCGAGCAACTCCGCAAGGCCGTTGAGCAATCGCGTCCCGCTCACCCGGGCAAAGACAAGCCGGCCCCGCCCACGGGCGATGTCGAGCCGCCGCCGCCACCGGGCGGTGCTTTGAAATAATCAAGCATTACCTTCCGCTGCAGTTCCCCACTGCGGCTCCCTTGTTGGGGGGCGGGTCCAAAGCGACGGACCCGCCCCTTTTTTTGCGCAAACTCGTTTCCGCCGCCCGATTGCGAACCGCCGCGGACTTGGCCTATAATGACGCCGTTGCGGCGCCTGCGGTCCCCGGCGGAAAGAAAATCATGGGCGATGCGTTCGATCCCTATCGCGAGGCCCTGGTCGTGGAAACGGCCACCGTCTGGCCAGCGGAAACCGGCAATGGCCTCGACACGGCCCGGCGCGCGTCGATCGCCCGGCGACTGCACGCCGATCCGGCCCAAGCGGCCGAGTTGGAATACGTTCGCCTCGCCACGGGCTTCTGCCGGCGGATCACCGTGACCGCGGCCGACCTAAATCGCCTACATCAAGTCTAAAATCGCCTGCATCAAGTCTAAAACGCCTCCGTCAAGCATAGGAACCGCCGTGCCCTCCGCCACGCAGACCGTCCGCGTCGATCTGGCCGAGCGAAGCTACGACATCGAGATCGGCTCGGGCAATCTTCCCCAGACCGGCCGCTTCTTGACCGCCCGGGGAAAAACCTCGCGCGCCGTCGTCATCACCGACGAAAACGTGCAGGAGCCGCACGCCATCCGCGTGGCCGAAAGCCTGGTCGGCCAGAAGATCGAGGTCGCCGTCGTGGCGGTGCGGCCGGGCGAACCGTCGAAGTCCATCGACGTGGCCGCCGGGCTCTGGAAAGGCATGCTCCAGTTGAACGCCGACCGCCAGACGGTGGTCGTCGCGGTCGGCGGCGGCGTGGTCGGCGACCTGGCCGGCTTCATCGCCGCCACCTACGCCCGGGGACTCCGCTTCTTTCAGGTCCCCACCACGCTCTTGGCCCAGGTCGATAGTTCCGTGGGCGGCAAGGTCGGCGTCAATCTGCCCGAGGCGAAGAACATGGTCGGGGCCTTCCTCCAGCCGCTGGGCGTGCTGATCGACACCGCCACGTTGGAAACCCTGCCGCCGCGCGAATTTATTGCAGGTTTGGGCGAAGTGGTCAAGTACGGCGTGATCCTCGACGCCGAGCTGTTCGACTATCTCGAAGCCCACGCCGAACGGCTGATTGCACGCGACCCGGAAGTCCTCGTCCACGTCATCGCCCAATGCTGCCGGCTGAAGGCCGACGTGGTCGGCCGCGACGAGCGCGAACAGGCCGGTCCGCGGGCGATGCTCAACTATGGGCACACGTTCGCCCACGCCCTGGAGACCTTGAGCGGCTACGGCACGCTCTTGCACGGCGAGGCGGTGGCGATCGGCATGGACTGCGCCGCCCGGCTGGCCGAGCAGACCGGCCGGGTCGATGCGTCGTTTGTGGCCCGGCAGCGGGCGTTGCTCGCGGCCCTCGGGCTGTCGGTGCGTTTGCCCAAGCTCGACCGGCAGAAGCTGGTGGCCGCCATGATGCACGACAAGAAGGTGCGTCACGGCCGGCTGCGGTTGGTCCTGCCCGACCGGATGGGGCACGTGGAGTTGGCCGACGACGTTCCCGCGGCCGAGGTCCGCAAGGCCCTGGAGCCGTAACCGTCGGTGGTTGCTGATGAATCTCGGCGCACGACCCTCGAATACAAGAGATTGATACGATCCGCAGATTACACAGATTTTCGCAGAGGAGATCACGAAGAATGAGCGACCGGCAACGATTCTCGTCATCATTTCCTTCTTCTGCGAAAATCTGTGTAATCTGCGGATCGTCTATCTCCATTGCGGCGGGATCCGAGAGGGACAGTCCCCTGTGACCGACTACCGATGCCCACTATCTGAATGAGCACCAGAAGCAACGTCGTTGCACGGGAGTTTGCAAATGACCGACAGTCGCGACCCGCAGACCTATGCCATTCTCGGTGCGTGCATGGAGGTCCACAAGGAGTTGGGCTGCGGGTTTCTTGAATCCGTGTATCAGGCGGCGCTCGAGCGAGAACTGGGCTTCCGCAGCATCCCCTTCGCCCGCGAGGTGCCGCTGCCAGTCCGCTACAAAGGAGAGCCTCTCAACTGTTCCTTTAAGGCCGATTTCGTTTGCTACGAGTCAGTGATCGTCGAACTCAAGGCACTGAAGGCGTTAACGACCGTCGAACACGCACAGGTGATCAACTACCTGAAAGCTACCGGATGCGAGCGTGGATTGCTGATCAATTTCGGTGCGCCGACCCTTGAATACAAGAGATTGATACGATCCGCAGATTACGCAGATTTTCGCAGAGGAGACGATGAGGAATGAGCGACCGGCAGCGATTCTCGTCCTCTCTTCTTCCTTCTGCGAAAATCTGTGTAATCTGCGGATCGTTTATCTGGTTTGCAATGATGTGAGAAATGTGTTTTCAGTTCAATCGCTCAGGGGAGATGTCTTCCATGGCGCAACCCGAGAACTCCTCCGCTGGGCCGGCGGACGACGAGCTGATCGACACCTTGCGGCTGGTGCTGGTCCAGGGCGTCGGGCCGCGGACGCGACAAAGCCTGATGCGGCGGTTCGGCTCGCCCCGGGCCGTCCTGGCCGCCGCCCCCAGCCAGTTGCACGAGGTCGAGGGCGTCGGACCCAAGCTGACCCAAAGGATCCTCGCCGCCGGAGAGGAAATCAACGTGGAAGAGGAACTCGCGCTCTGCCGGCGGCACGGCATCGAGATTCTCATCGAGTCCGATCCGCGCTATCCCAGAATGCTGCGAGAGATCGTCGATCCGCCGGGCGTGCTGTTCGTCCGCGGGACGCTCCAACCGCGCGACGCCCTGGCGATAGCCATTGTCGGCACGCGCCATGCCACGCAGTACGGGCTGCGGCAGGCGGAGCGGCTGGCCGGCAGCCTGGCCCGGGCCGGGCTGACGGTGATCAGCGGCCTGGCCCGCGGAATCGACGCGGCGGCCCATCGCGGGGCGCTGGCGGCCGGCGGGCGGACGATCGGCGTGCTGGCCAGCGGCGTGTTGAACATCTACCCGCCGGAACATGAGAAGCTGGCCGCCGAAATTGCCGTGTGCGGGTCGCTTTTGAGCGAGCAGCCCGCCCGCTCGGCCCCTCTGGCGGGCACGTTCCCGCAGCGGAACCGCTTGATCAGCGGGCTGGCGCTGGGCGTGATCGTCGTCGAGGCGGCGGAGCGGAGCGGCGCCCTGATTACCGCCCGACATGCCATGGAGCAAGGCCGCGAGGTCTTCGCGGTGCCGGGCAACGCCGACAGCCGCTCGTCGCGCGGCTGCCATCGGTTGATCCGCGACGGCGCCAAGCTGATCGAGACGGCCGACGACGTGCTGGAGGAACTCGGCCCGCTGGTCGAGGCCACCCCCGGCGGCGACGGCCAGCCGATCCATCATCCGGCCGAGTTGATGCTCAACGAGCCCGAGCGGCAGGTGCTTTCCGCCGTCGGCAGCGAACCGACGTCGATCGACCAGGTCGTCGCCGGCAGCGGCCTGCCGGTGGCCGGCGTGTTGGCCACGCTCAGCGTGTTGGAGATTCGCCGGCTGGTCCGCCGTCTGAGCGGATCGACCGTGGTGCGGCTGTGAAATTCAGGTGACGGTCCGTTGGACCTGAGGAGATGATAGGTTGGCTCTCGTCCCCAGGGCGTTGCCCTGGGCTGTCGAGTTGCACGCCTTCGGCGTGGGAATGGCCCCACCACGCGGAGACAGTTTACCCCGGCAAGGGCTGGACTCGAAAGTTGCAATGGCCCCGAAGGGGCTTGACCCGAAAGCCCAGGGCAACGCCCCGGGGAATGGGGCCGATTTATTGGAAGGCACGAAATCGGCCCCGAAGGGGCTTGACCCGAAAGCCCAGGGCAACGCCCTGGGAAATGGGGAGCCACGTCCGAACCCTAAGGCCCAACGGGCCGTAACTGGCAACCCGCGGAGACGAAACCGTTATGCCACAATCGTTGTCCAATGTTCTCATCCATTTCGTCTTCAGCACCAAGCACCGCCACCCCTATTTGCGAACGCCGGAACTCCGCGGCACGATGACCGGCTACATGGTCGGCATCTTGCGAAATCTCCACTGCCCGTCCCTGGCGATCGGCATGGTGGAGGACCACGCGCACATCCTTTGCAGCCTGCACCGCACCGTGACCGTCGCCCAGTTGGTCGAGGAGGTGAAGACTGCTTCCTCGGTGCGAATCAAGGAGGAGGGGCCGGACATGCGAAACTTCCATTGGCAGAACGGGTATGGCGCATTCTCGGTCAGCCAATCCAACGTCGAGCAAGTTAAGGCGTATATCGCCAGTCAGGAAGAACACCACCGAAAACGGACCTTCCAGGAGGAATTCCGCTTGCTGCTGGAACGTCATGGAATCGCGCACGATGAACGCTACGTATGGGATTGACTCTTCGCGTGACGGTCCGTTGGACCTAAGGAGACGATCGATCGGCCCAAATTCCCAGGGCGTTGCCCTGGGCTTTCGGGTCTGGCCCCTTCGGGGCCGATTTCGTGCTTCAGATAGATCGGTTCAAGTCCCCAGGGCGTTGCCCTGGGCTTTCGGGCCAGGCCCCTTCGGGGCCGATTTCGTGCTTCAGATAGATCGGTTCAAGTCCCCAGGGCGTTGCCCTGGGCTGTCGGGTCTGGCCCCTTCGGGGCCGAGGCGGATGAACCGCTACGTTTCCTCGGCCATCGCCAACCGCTCGCCGATCGGCGGGTGGCTGTGAAAGAGAATCACCTCCAACGGATGCGGGTCGGGGTCGTCCTTGTTGATCCTCGCCAACTTGCGGAAGGCGCTGCGATACGCGGCCTTCAGCCCGGTCCGCGTCAGGGCGTAGCGGTCGCATTGCCGCTCGCGGCGACGGCTGAAGAAGTTCCCCAGCGGCTCCAAGAGCATGAAGAACACGGTCAGAATGAGCATGATCCACGGCAACGTCCAGACGGGCATTTTCGCGTAGTCCAAAGTTGATCCGCTGCGGCCGGCCAGAACGCCCAACAGGCGGTCGCAGATCCAGAAGCCGGCCGCGCTGGTGAAAAGGCCCGTCACGATCATCTTGCGGATGTGCCGAAAGACATGATGGCCGATCTCGTGGGCGAAGATGACTTCGATCTCGTCGGGGGTGAATTGGTCCAGCAGGGTGTCGCCCAGGAGGACGCGGCGGGTGCGGCCCAGTCCGGCCAGCATGGCGTTGGCCTTCACGGTCTCGTCGCTCAGGGCCATGCGGTAGACGCCCTCGATCGACAGGCCGGTGCCCGCGGCCAGCCGGCCGATCCGCGCGGCCAGTTCGGGGTCGTCGAGCCGCTGGATCTTGTAGAACAGCGGCAGGATCAGGACCGGCAGGAGTCGGCCCAAGAGGATGCCGACGACGAAGAAGGCGGCGGCCGCGGTCAGCCACCACCAGCCGTGCGTGGTCCAGACGAGCCAGAACAGCCCCAGGATCAGCGCCGCGCCGAGCCCGGCGGCCAGGAGGTTCCGCTTCGCATAGCGCCACAACCAGCCGCCGAAGGTGAGCGTGCTCAGCGAAAAGCGCGTCTCCAGCACGTGGCCCGAGTAGAACGATAGCGGGAAGGAGACGCACAGGTGCAGCCCGGTGACGATCAGGAACAGGGCCAGCAGCCGCAGCGACCAGCAGTTTTGCAGCCAGCGGGCGTGCTGGAGCCAGGCGTCCAAGGGCCGGGCCGCCGCGACCGCCACGACCGCCAGGAAGGCGAGGTCGAGGGCCTTGTCGGCCAGATCGCAGATCAACTCCAGCCGGCCGTAGCGCTTCGCCTCGGCCAGTTGATCGGGCGTCATGCCGGCGTCGGCCGTCGCGGCGGTCTCGGGCGGCGGTTCGGGCGTCTGTTGGTCGGCCATGCAGCGGCACTGCGTATCTTGGCAACGTCACGCGAGAAATGTCTCACGCAAAGGCGCGAAGACGCAAAGGCGCAGAGGAACACAGAAGAGAGAGAAGGTCGGATTACCCGCGGGCCATCAACTTACCCACCACCTTCTCCTCTTCCTTTGCGCCTTTGCGCCTTGGCGTCTTTGCGTGAAATCCTCAACGCCATGCCTTGGTTGTTGTTGGTGATGTTTCATCGGTCCGATTTCTTCTCCAGGTCCTGCTCTTCGCGGACGAGGTCCTCGAAGGTCTGGCGGCGGCGGATCAGACGCGGTTGTCCGTCCTCGATCAGGACCTCGGCGGCCAGGGGGCGGGAGTTGTAGTTCGAGCCCATCGTCGCCCCATAGGCCCCGGCGCACTCGATCACCAGCAGGTCGCCGACGCCGGCCTCCGGCAGCCGGCGGGGGCAGACGTAACCCGCCTTCTTCCTGCGTGAAAATGTCGCCCGACTCGCACAGCGGCCCGCCGACGATCACGTCGCGCTCCGGTCGCTGCGTCCGGCCGTCGGCCGGCACGATCGACATGGGATGATAGGCGCCGTAGAGGATGGGCCGGGCGAGATTGTTGAACCCGGCGTCCACCAGGTAGAACGTGTTGGGGCCTTGCTGCTTCACCGCCCGAATCTCCGCGACCAGGTAGCCGCTCTCCGCGACCAGGTATCGGCCGGGCTCGATTTCCAAGCCGACCGGGTGTCCGAACCGCTCGGCGAGCCGCTGCCGGGCGGCGGCCCAGAGGGCGAAATAGGCGGCCAGATCGACGTAGCGGTCGCCGGGGCGATAGGGGACGGGCAGTCCGCCGCCGGCGCTGATCGAGCCGACGCTGGGCCCGACGGCGCGCGGCCGCCTTCTCCATGGCCGCGCAGACGCGCGACAGGTGTTCCAGGTCCGTGCCGGAGCCGATGTGCATGTGCAGCCCGGCGACGACCAGCCCGTAGCGCGCGGCGCGGGCGAGGCAAGCGGCGATCTGCTCGTGCCAGATGCCGTGTTTCGACTGCTTCGCCGCCGGTGTTGGTCTTGCGGCTGTGGCCGTGGCCGAAGCCGGGGTTGATCCGCAGCGTGATCCGCCGGCCGGGCGCGCGGCTGCCGAGTTGATCGATCATGTCGGGCGAGCCGCAGTTGACGTGGATGCCGCGCTCGACGCAGAGGTCGAGGGCCTCGGCGTCGAAGATGTCGGCGGTATAGACGATCGGCGGCGGGACGCCCTCGACCGCGTAGCCGGCGGCCAGGGCGCGGCGGAGCTCGCCCGCGCTGACCGCATCGACCAACGCCCCGTGGCGGCGGAGCAGGTCGAGGACGGCCAGGTTGGAACAGGCCTTCTGCGCGTAGCGGACATGATCGAAGCCGGCCAGGTCGCCGAGCCGGCGCAGCATCATGGCCGCGTCGTAAACGTACGTCGGCGTGCCGAATCGCCGGGCCAGATCGGCGACGGGCACGGTGGCAATCTCAGTTCTCAGGGCAAGTTCCATGGTTTCACGGTTCGATCGGGCGGCGCCGATAGCTTTGCTAGCGGGGCCACCCGCGAACGCCGCGTGTTGCGGCAGGCGATGCACGCCCGACAATTACTTCCTCGGAGGCGCGGGCGTTGTAGGCCGGAATCCACCGGGCGGCATTCCGCCGGGCGGCATTCCGCCGGGCATTCCCCCGGGCGGCATTGGCCGGCTTGTCATCAGCATCATGGGGAGGAATTTCAGCCATCCTTCCTCGACCTCCAGCCGCAGGTTGATGCCATTGCTCACGGGCGTGACGGCGAGGTTGAGATGGTCATGCGGGGCGGATTTCTCCAGCAGAGGGGCGGCCATCGACAACATCATCCCCGCCGGCGTCAACTCGGCGTTCCCTTGGCGCCTGGAACCCCGGCAACAAACTTGGCGATCGGCGTGCCGGCCACGGAAATGCGCACCGCCGGAATCGGCTTGCTGCCGGCGGCCTTCGACTTGCTGATCGCATCCTTGAGCAGTTTCACGGCGTCGTGGCCCGCGCCCACGTAGACCCGATCGGCGGCGATGCCCGCCGCGACCTCGATTTCATCGCCCACCAGATCCGCCAGCTCCCGGGACTTGACGGGGATGGTGGCGACGTGGAGGTGGGCGCCTTCGTGGACTTCGGCGTCGAGCTTGATTAACTTGCCGAACTCGGCGTCGTCCTTGGCGATCTCGGCGACCAGCCGCTTCAGGACCTTGTCGAGCTGATTGCCGTCGACGATCAGGCCGCCGGCCAGGAAGGTGGACGCGCGGGGCTTCAGCAGCACGGTGAGCGCGTAATCGACCTTTTTGCCCTCCAGGGTCTTTTCGGCCACGCCGAGCAGATCGGAGACCAAGTCCTTGGCCACCTTGACCTGGTCCTTGTTGAGGTCGTCGCTGTTGTCTAGTTCGCGGTTGATCGAGGCATGGAATCGGGCCAGCGTCTGCTTGGCTTCGTCGAGGTCGTTGTCGTCGAGCGTGAAGGCCCAATTGGCGGTCACGGCGGCATCGGGCAGCGCGAAGCCCGACAGCACGGTGGTCGCGTCCTTCACTTGCGAGAACTTCTTGGCGGTCACCGAGCCTGCGTTGGCCGTCAGCCGGAGATCGACATTGGCCGTGTTGTGGGTCTGGTCGATGCTCACGCCCACGAGCACCTCGTCCAGGTCCTTGAAGAGCTGCGAGAGCTGGGTGACGAACCGCTGAAGCGTCGGCATCAGCGCGGCGTATCCCTCTTCATTGTCGGTGTTCATTCGCATGACCATTCGCCACGCTTGTATGGAATTCTGCAACTGCATGTTGACCGTGTTGCGCAGCGCCTGGGGCAGGTTCTTCATTGAGATCCGGCAGGCCAGCGTGTATTGCTTGGGCAAGTCGCCCAGCAGCGAGGCGGGATCGGCGGGAACGCTCTTGAACACCTCGCGGTCGTTGGCGACAAAGGCCCAGGCGCCTTTCTGCACGACGAAAAACGACTTGCCCGGCACCTTGATTTCATACACGCCGTCGGGACCGGGGACGAGCGGACGCCCGGTCATCGGATCGGGGCCCAGCGCCATGAGCTGCTTCAGATCGGTCACGGGCACGAAGGCGAAGAGCGAGCCGAGGAGTTCGTCGAAGCCCTTTTCCCGGCCGTTGACCAGAATGGCGGCGCCCCAGGGCCTCGTCTTATCGAGTCCGGCGGGTCCCTTGCCCTGGGTGGCTTGGGTAAGGATGAGTTCAAGAGTGTCGGCCAGCTTGGGATTGCCGACGAGCTTTCCCACGGCGTCGATCTGTCCGCGCAGGGCGTTGTAGCCGGCGAACGAAACGATCACCAGGGGCTTGCCCGCCCCGGCATTCTCCTGTGCCGGACAGACGTTCGAGGCACTCCAGAGCAACAGGACAGCCAGCGTCGATGACAGCAACTTTCTCACTGCGAGCTCCTTTTTTGAAAAACAGGATGCCGATCGGAGTTTTCAACAAACGCAACCGCACCGTGGCCGTGCCAACCGAGGCGCAACCGCCCGGAAGTCTAAGTTTACCGCAAAATGCCCCCGCAAGCTACAACCGACCGAAAAGATTATGCGGCAACGGGTTGCGTCGCCATTTCAGCGTACGCCGCGACGGCGCCCGCAGGATAACCGGTCCGCTGTGAACGCTTCGGGACCATCATTCGTGGACCTCGAACTCGGCAGGATTCGTCGGAATCGAATCGTCCGGCCAGAGGGGCACCGGATTGCCGTCGGGCGCCGGTTTCACGGGGAAATGGATGTCGAAGTTCACTTTGTACTTTCCGGGGTAGTGTCTCTTGATGGCCTTGGCCGAATCCCCCTTTCCCACCAAGTACATGTAGGAATCCAACTTGACCTCGACCGCGAGTGTCTTGCCCGGCTCCAAGGGCGCGGTGGGCCTTGCCGGCGTCGCCACGCCCCTCGGCAGCGAGGACTTCCCCATGAGTCGCATACTCATGTAGTTCGCGGGGCCTCGTACCCAGGTGAGAGTCAACTCCCAGTTGTTGTAGAGGCCGGGCTGATCCGGAAGGCGGAAGGCGTGCTTGCCGACGTTGCGATAGATCACCGTGAAGCTCAGGGGCTCGTCCGGTGCAAAGACCTGCTTGGTGGGAATCATGTCCACCGACAGGCCATCCTTCTCCAAGCGCTTGCGGATCACGACCTCGACCGGATTGGTCGTAATCGAATGGTTCGGCCAGATGGGCACGGATTGGTCGGCCTCCGATGGCTCGGGCAAATTGCGGGCCTGGCCTCCCTGGGAATGCGAAGGGGCGCGGCGCCGGGAATCGGATGTCGAAGCTCACCTTGTACTTTCCGAGGGGAAGTTCCTTGCTGGCCGCGGCCCGATTCCATTTTCCCTCCGAGTACGTGTAGGGGTCTAATTTGACCTCGACGGTGATTTTTTTGCCGGGCTCCAACGGCGCGGTGGGCCTTACCATGCCCGGGACGCCCATCGGCAACCAGGACTTCCCCGTGTAGGTCGTTTCCTTGCTTTCGTCCTTGCTTGCCTTGGTGAGATTCATCTGCCAGTAGTTGTAATAGCCGGGCTGATCCGGAAGCCGGAAGGCCGCCTTGCTGACGTTGCGGTAGGTCACTGAGAAGCTCAGGGGCTCCCACACGGCAAAGACCCGCTTGGTGGGAACGACGACCACCGACAGGCCGTCCTTCTCGACGGGCTCGGACGGCTTCACCTCGCTGTTGTCCTTCTCACCGTGCTTTGCAACAGGCTCCTGGGCCCGAACAAGGCCGTATGCCGCCAAGACGATCAGCAATGCCACTCCAAGGTTCCTCATGGAAATCCCCTTGTAAGAGATATGTCTGAAAGTTCCGTGTGACGGGCCGGCGGGCCGGATTCCGGCGGAAACCTGCCGACGTAATTGATGACGTTGCACCCGGATTAGTTCCAGGCTGGTCGCATTTTTCCGGCCTGGGGGCGAGCCTTGCCCGTCGGCGCCGCTCGCGACGCGGTCCCAACAGAGGTTGAATGCCCCAGCGCCGCGGAAGGGGACCCCGAATGGCCGTGAATGGTTACCTTGTGAATGGGCACGCGGCGAGACTACCGCTCGCGGTACGTGATTCGACCCTTGGTCAAATCGTAGGGAGACAGCTCGACGCGGACTTTGTCGCCCGGCACGATGCGGATGAAATGCTTGCGCATCCGGCCGGCGACGTGGGCGATCACCTTGTGGCCGCTGTCCAACTGCACGCGAAATCGCGTATTGGCCAGGGCCTCGGTGACGACGCCGTCCACCTCGATCGCTTCTTCCTTTTTTGTCATCCGCCGCTCCAAAAACCGTGGCAACCCCGCTATCCTAGCATTTTTCGCACTGGATTCCAAGCCGGCCCGAAAAAATGTGAAAGGGATTGGGGATTGGGGATTGGCAAAGCCCCCGGACTGTGTCCGGGGGGCTGTGGCGGCGGCGGTCGAGGTTTTCCCTCGCCGACGCCCCCACGACGCAGTCGCGGGGCTTTTTCCCATTTTCTAATCCCCAATCCCCAATCCCTTCTCCTTCCCCCTTCCGCCTTTTTCCATTATCCTGGTCGGGCATGTCGCCAAAACCTCCTCCGACGCCCCCCAAACATGGCCTACGAACCGTCGGGCCACGCCGTCGGTTGACGCTGCTGGATTCGACCTCGATCATCATGGGGATCATCCTCGGGGTGGCCGTCTACAAGTCCAGCCCGGACATCGCCCGGTCCGTGCCGAATGTCTGGTGGTTGATGGGCGTTTGGGTCTTGGGGGGGCTGCTGTCGCTCATCGGGGCCCTGTGTTTCGCGGAATTGGCCACCGCATATCCCCAAGATGGGGGTATGTACGTCTATCTCACCCGCGGCCTGGGACGGCAAACCGGCTTCCTGTTCGCCTGGGCCGAGTTCTGGGTCGTTCGGCCGGGCAACATCGGCGCGCTTGCCTACGTCTTCGCCGACTACGCCACCCGGCTATGGCATATCGACCAGACGGGGCCGGTTCTGGCGGCCTATGCCGCCGCTGCCGTCCTCATCCTCAGCGGCATCAATATTCTCGGGGTCCGCGAGGGAAAATGGACGCAAAACCTGCTGACCGCCGTCAAGGTCCTGGGACTGGCCGCGGTGGTGGTGGCCGGCTTCTGTTTCGCCGCCCCGGAAACGGCACCGGCAACGGCAACAGCGGCGGCGACGGCGACCGAAACGCAGTCCATCCCGACGGACTTCCGGTTCGCCATGATTATGGTCCTGTTCGCCTATGGCGGGTGGAGTGAAATGGCCTTCGTGGCCGCCGAGGTCCGCCACCCGCGGAAGAACATCCTCCGGGCGTTGCTGTTGGGCACCGCGGCCGTCACGCTCATCTATGTGCTCATCAACCTGGCGTTCTTCCACGCCTTGGGGCTTTCGGGCATGAGGCTGCCGGGCGTGGCCGCCAACGTGCTGCAAATCGGCCTCGGTTCGTGGGGCGAGCGGCTGATCAGCCTGCTGATCTGCATTTCCGCGTTGGGGGCGATCAACGGCACGATCTTGACCGGGGCGCGGATCTATTATGCCCTGGGGACCGAGCATCGGCTGTTTGCCTGGCTGGGCCGCTGGAGCCCGCGATGGCAGACCCCCGCCCGGTCGCTGGCCATTCAGGCGGCCGTGACGCTGGCGTTGGTCGTTGGTTTCGGGCTCGCCGGACCCGGGTTCGAGAACCTGGTGATTTTTACCACCCCCGTCTTCTATATCTTCTTCCTGCTGGTCGGCGTTGCGTTGCTGGTGCTCCGCTATCGCGATCCGGCCGTGCCGCGGCCTTATCGCGTGCCCTGGTATCCGTGGACGCCGCTGGTGTTCTGCCTTTGCAACCTGTTCATGCTCTGGAGCAGCCTTTCTTACGCCTGCGGGAAGACCAAGCACGGGGATCAATGGTCGCATGACGCCCTGTGGTCGATCGGCGTGTCGTTGGGCATCATGGTCGTGGGCGTGGCGTTCAGTTGGTGGGATCGCCGGCGGCAGGCATGAGTTCTTCCAACGCCGCGGCGAACGCCCCATACGCGCCGGGACTGAAGAGCACGAAGCGGACCAACTCCGGCCGGCCGTGTTGGCGGAGGAAGTCGATGGCCGTGCCCAGGGCGATGCGGGCCGCCTGGTCCATCGGATAGCGATAGGCCCCGGTGCTCAGGGCGGGCAGGGCGATGCTGCGACAGTCGGCCGCGACGGCCAACTCGAAACTGCGGCGATAGGCGCCCGCCAACAGCTCGGCCTCGCCGCGATGTCCGCCGCTCCAGACCGGGCCGACCGCATGGATCACGAACTTGGCCGGCAGGTCGCCCGCCGTCGAGAGGACGGCCGAGCCGGTGGGGCAGCCGTCGGGGTACTTGGCGTCGGTTTCGGCCATGATGGCGGCGCCCCCGCGGCGATGGATGGCCCCGTCCACGCCGCCACCGCCCGCCAGGCTGCTGTTGGCCGCGTTGACGATCGCGTCGACTTCCTGCCGGGTGATGTCGCCCTGGTGCAGTTCGAGGGTTTGGTTGTTGATGCGGACGCGCATGGATGAAAGAAGGGATTGGGGATTAGGGATTGGGGATTGGGGGCTGGAACAAAAAATCCGCGTGGTTGCACGCTTGCGGTTTCGCATAGCGCCCCCGGACGCAGGCCGGGGGCTTTCCTAATCCCTAATCCCCAATCCCTAATCCCTTCATCTGTATGGTACAATTAGGAGCAGGTTAGGAAAATCCCCAAGGAACCCAAAGGATGCGAAAAAACAGCGGCATCTTGCTCCTGTTACTAGTATTGGGTGCCCCGGCGGCAGGGCGGGACATTTTTGTCGATAACGCCGGCGGCGACGACCGCTCCAGCGGCCAGCAGGCGAAAAACGTCGCCCGCAACGGCCCGGTGCGAACCATCGCCAAGGCCCTGCGGCTGGCCGACGGCGGCGACCGCATCGTGCTGGCGGCCACGGGCCAACCCTACCGCGAAAGCATCGGCATCGCCGGCGCGCGGCTCAGCGGGACGGCCCAGCAGCCGCTCATCATCGTCGGCAACGGGGCGGTGCTGGACGGCTCGGCCCCGGTGCCCGCCGAGCAGTGGAAGCACGTCGGCGGCGGCGTGTATCGCTATCATCCGCCGCACATGGGATTCCAGCAGTTGTTCGTCGGCGATCGCCGGGCGGCCCGCGTCACCTCGGGCAACCTGTCCGGCAAACCGCCCAAGCTCAAACCGCGGCAATGGTGCACCTTCCAGGGCGACATTCTCTTCCGCGTCGAGAAAGGAAAGATGCCGGCCGACTACGCATTGACCTGCGCCGCGTTGCAGACCGGCGTCACGCTCTATCAAGTCGAGTACGTGACCATCTCCGGCCTGACCGTCCGGCGTTTCGCCGTGGACGGCGTCAACGCCCTCAACAGCGCGCGGAATGTCCGTCTTTCGGCGGTCGCCTGCCGCGACAACGGCCGCTACGGCATCGACGTGGGCGGGGCGTCGCTGGTGGACATCGACTCCTGCCTCTCCAGCGGAAACGGGGCCGCCGGACTGTTGACCTCGGCGCAGTCCGAGACGCACGTCCGCCAGAGCCGCTTGCCGGGCGACACGGCGCCGGGCTGGGTCGATCAGGGCGGACGCGTTTATATCGGAAAGAACCGCGTCGAGGGCGGGCGGGAATCCGTCGGGCCCGACGACGTCCCCCCGCCGGCCGCGGGAAAAGACGCGGCCGTCGACCAGCCGTCGAGGGCGCCCTCGCCATGAGCAGCAAGAGTTCCGCGATCGGCCGGCCCATGGAGGTCCTTCTCATCGAGGACGATCTGGAGGACGCCGGGCTGGCGATCGAGGTGCTCCGGCAGGGAGAGGTGCCTTGCCGGGTGAGCCTGGTGCGCGACGGCGAGGAGGCGATGCGGTTCATCCGCCGGCAGGGCCATTTCGCCCGCACCCCAAGGCCCGACATCATCCTGCTGGACCTGCAATTGCCGAAGAAGGACGGCCGCGAGGTCCTCATCGAGATCCGCGCCGACAAGCAGTTGCGCCGCATCCCCGTCATCGTGCTCACCTCGTCGCAAACCCAGTGGGAGGTCCTCAAGCAGGAGAACCTCTTCGTGGAAAGCTATCTGCTCAAGCCGCTGGATCGGGCCAGGTTCAACGCGGTGGTCAAGTCGTTGCGCAAGTACCTGTTGGCCGACGTGATCTTGCCGCCGTAAACCCGTTGGCACAAGACCGTGAGCCCAGGGCGTCAGCCCTGGGACTGGCGGCGTCAACATTGCCGCGGCGAAACATGGTCGGCCACCCCACCAAAATCCTGCACGCGGTCAGAGGTTCTCATTCGTGCCGCTTTGCTCGGGCGGACGGTCCATGAGGAAGATTCCGGCCAGCGTCAGGGCGACGCCCACGATCAGCCACGGGCTGAGCAATTCGTGAAACAGCGCAACGCCGGCCACGGCCGCCATCGCAACCTGCGAGGCGTTGAGCATGTTCACGCGCAGCACCGTGGCGAGATGAAAGCCCTTGCACACGGCCAGGAAGGCGACGACGTTGAACAGGCCGCCGCCGATCATCCAGCCGTATTGTTCCAGCGGCGTTTCCAGCAGCGGCCGCAAGCCCAAGCGGCAAACGCTGATCGGTCCGAGGCAAAGCGGCGCCATGACGGGAATCATGAACACGACGACGCCCAGCGAAACGCCGCGGGTGACGCACCAACGGATGACGATGCCGAGCACGGCATAGACGGCGCCGGCCAGGCAGACGACGGCGATGGCGGCGGCCACGATCGCCGTGTTGGGGGCGGCCTCGGCCGGCGACGCCACCGAGCGGCTTGCCGCGCCGGCGCTGCATCCCAGCAGGACGATGGACAGCAACAGCAGCGCCAGCGCGGCCACGGTCCGCCCCGAGTTGGGCTCGCGGAGCACCTTGCTGCCCAGCAACGCGCTGGCGATGAGCATGACGCCGAAGTCGATGGGGATTTGCACGGCCAGCCCGATCACGCCCAGGGCCCATTGAAAGCCCACGTTGGCCACGACTTCCACCGCCAGTCCCACGAGCGCCAAGTAGGCCAAGGTCCGCGGCGGCGGCAGCACCGGCCGGCCTCGCAGCGCCAGCACCGCCAGCGCCGGGCCGACGACCGCCGGGGCCACCGCCTCCTTGCAGCACAACACCCAGGTGGGATCGCACTTCAGCGCGGAGAGCCGGCGCATGCAGATATTGGCCGCGGTATAGCAGACCGCGGAGATGATGCAGCAGGTCGTGCCCAAGGCCGCCGGACCCATCGCCAGCGGCCACGCACGCGGTTCGGGGATCGAGGCGCTCGACACGCGCCATTTTAAGTCGCGGCCGTCGCGGGCGACAGGGGATACTCGACGCCTCACTTGTCGTCGGGGGCTTCTTTTTTCTCTTCCTGAAGGGCGCGTTCCAGGGGTCCCCTGTCCCCTTCGCGGACGGCAGCCCGGTAGATGAACAGCGCCGGGAAGAACTCCGGCGGCACGATCACCGTGGTCTGGATCTGATGGGGAACGATCTTGAAGGCTATCCCGATCGGCGGCGTCGCGGGAAACGCAGGCAGGTACGTCGCCGAGGCTCCCGGCATCGCGAACTTCGCCTCGATGTGGTTCACGAGCGACATCATCCCCTTGGGGCTGAGATAAGCGACCGCTTGCGCGTCGTCGGGCAGGAGGGCGGCCGTCTTGGCCACGTCCGCCTTGGCGGCAAAACCCGCCTCCGGGCGCCTGGCCGCCCGGAGGCCGCGGCGAAGGGCCGCTTCGCTCCGGTAGCCCGCCACGATCGTGTGCTCGTCGGCCGCGGCGAGGTAGGCGACCACGTCGCGGTCCGGGCCGAGCAGGTGTGCTATCGCAGCCTCGCTGCTCATCGGCTGCGGCTGCGGCATCGTGACTTCCACGCGCAGGGCCGCCGCGCCGTCGACCCGGGTCTTCGCCACGTCGATGGTCGGGAGAATCGGCTTCGTCGCGTCTATCGCCAGTTTGCTGCTCGCGCGGGCGTACGCTTCGTAGTTGGCCATGTACTTTGCCGCGTCGCTGACGTGCCAGAGGCAAACGCAATTTTCCAAGGGCGTTTCGCCAGGCCCCATCACCATCGCCAGGCCGTAAGAGTCCTGGAGCGATTTGCGCGTCGCCGCATCCCACTGCTTCAGTTGTTCTTCGGTCAAACCGTACAGGCTCCGCACTTGCTTCATAATGCCAGTCGGGAAATCGAACATTAGCATGTCGGTTTGGAAATCGATCAGCGGTTGCATCACGGGGCCAACATGCGAACTGCCCACGGCGATGGCGAACGGGCCGCCGGGCAGGCCGGCCAGCAGTTTCGCTTTTGCCGGCTTGACCTGCGCCAGCAACCGGTCGATCTTGCCGTCGGCCGAAACTTGGATGCGGCTCGTCAATTTCAACGTGCCTTGGGAATCGACGTGCCCACCCACCGCGACGCTGCTGATTTCTTCTTGGATCAGCGTAAAGACCTTCTCGCGGCGATCCGCCATCGCCAGAACATAGTCGTGGATCTGCTTGTTGGGACTGTAAGGGAGGTGCTCCCTAATCATGCCGGCTGTCCTTATCCCCTTGGCGCAAAGCAGCTTGATGCCCTGCGTGGTGGCCACGGCGGCGGCATCGTTTTCCTCCAGCCAGGGCCGAAGATCGGCCAGGTCGGCGTCGAGGCCGCGCTTGAAATCCAGCACGGTCTGAAGCGCCTTGCGGTGCTCCGCCGCGGCGAGGACGGCGTAATGGCCGCGCTTGGCTGCCAGGGCGGCCTTGCCGTTCATCTTCACTTCGGTCACCTTTTCTTCCGGCGTGACGGGATGAAGCGGTTCGAGGAACTGGCGGTAGTCGCTGACCGGCATCAGGAGCACGACGGCCGGCTCCGCGTCGGGCTTCTCCGGGGGCATCGCGATCAGGACCACGCTGCGTTTTTCGTCCAGCCCCTTGGAAATGCCAAGCAACGCCTTCACGAGGAACAGCGGGCTGGAGGAGGGAATCCGCGATTGCGGCACCAGTTTCTGGATCTTCGCATCGGTGTCGCCGAGGCTGTGGATCACGACGAAGCCCAGCGCCTCGCGCGGAACCATGCGCAACACGTCTTCCGCGGCGCCGAGCGACCCCGCCGACCCGAGAAGAATCGCCGCCGCCAACGAGATTGCAGGAAGAGCTCGAGCCACGGTTGGAGCTTCCTTGTCGCGGGTCACGATCGCCTAACGTCCCGATTGCCGCGTCACTGGTGCGTCGGTGCCTTCTTCAAGTTTTTGGAGGTCGCCTTTGCGCACGGCATCTCCGAACTTGCCGACCGCCTTGAAGACCTCCGGCGGCACGACGATCGTGGTCTGGATCTGATGGGGGACGATCTTCAGTGCCGCCCCGACCGGCGGCGTCGCCGGGAACTTGGGCAGGTTCGGCGCCGGAATCCCCGGCGGCACGATCTTCGCCCCGATGCGGTTGATCATCGAGATGATCCCCTCGGGGCTGACCAGGATGACGGTCTGCGCGCCGTCGGGCAAGAGGGCGGCCGTTGTGGCCACGTCCGCCGCGGCGATCAGGCCCGTCTTGGGGTTCTTGGCCGCCTGGAGCGCGCGGCGCAGGGTCTTCTTGCCGCCGTAACCCACCACGATCGTGTGCTCGTCGGCCGCCGCGACATAGGCGACCATCTTGCGGTCCGGACCAAGCATGGCTTCCATCATCCTATTGAGGTCCGGCACGGGCGTGGGAATCGACACCGTGAACTCCAGGCGCAGGGCGGGGGTCCCGTCGATTTGCACCTTCTCCAGCTCGAAGGTCGGGAGGAACGGATTCTTCATTTCCTTCGCCAGTTTGTTGAATGCCGCGACGTGTTTTTCGTAGTTGGCCAGGTACTTCGTCGCGTTCTCGACGTGGCAGACGGCCGTGCAGTTGCCGAAGAGCGTGTCGCTGGGACCCAGGACCATGGCAAAATCGCGGTACTCGGCGAGCGACTCTTTCGTCAGCCGTTTCCACTCCTTGAGCTGCTCCTCGGTCCAGCCAGACCCGTCCGGCGACTGCTTCAGGACCTCGAATTCGAAGTCCATCAACGGTTGGATCGCGTCGGCGGATATCGGGCAACCCGCGGCAAACACGAACGGACCGCCGGGCAGGCCGGTCAGCGGACTGGCCTTGGCCGGCTTGATCTGGGCCAGCATCTTGTCGATCTTGCCGCCCGTGGCCACTTGGGTGCGCGTGGTCAAGAGCACCGTGCCGCGGGAATCGGTCCGCGCGCCGACCGCGGCCAGGGTGACGTTCTCGTCGATCGTGGTCAAGACCGTCTCATAAACGTCCATCATCATCAGGATCGGGGCCACCTGCGCCCGCGGGGCCGCCAATGTTGGAAAACATCTTCTTGCCTTGGCGAACCTCGTAGAGGCCCTTGCCGATCGGCATCTGGATGAGCCGTCGGGTGGCCACGGCGGCAATGTCGTTTTCCGACAGCCAGGGCTGGAAATCGGCCAGGTCGGCGTCGATGCTGTGCTTGGAGTCCAACACGGCCTGAAGCACGTCGCGCTGATCGAGCGTGGTCAGCAGGGCGTAGCTGCCTTGGTTGGCCGCGAGGAAGTTCTTCTCCATCAACGTCACTTCCGTTATTTTCCCTTTCGGCGTGGCGGGATGGAGCGGCGCGAGGAACTGTTGATAATCGGTCACCGGCAGCAGCAGGACCATGCCCGGCGGCTCCAGCGGCTTGTCGTCGGCGTAGAAGTCGGCGTCCTTCGCCTCCTTGTCGGCGTCCTTCAGCGGCATGGAGATCAGGACGGCGTCGCCCTTTTCGTCCAACCCCTTGGAGAGCCCGGTCGATTTCTTGAACTGAGCCAACGGGGTGTTGTCCATCGGGGCCCCCACTTGTTCCGCAAGGGTCTTGATCTTCGCGTCGGTGTCGGCCAGGTGACGGACCACCACGAACCCCAGCGCCTGGCGCGGGACCAGGTGCAACACGTCCTCGGCCGCCTGGACCGCCGCCGACCAGAGAAGAATCGCCGCAATCGACGCTAGGGAAAGAAGTCGAGTCATGGGAGTTGAATCTCCTGAGGGGGTGAACCATCGCGGAAGGGACCAACGTTTCCGGCTACCGGAAATAATGATCCATCCGGACCCTTTTTGCAAGTGGGGGGTGGCTGCGGAGGGGGATGGCTGGGCGGGGGCGGTTTTCTTGCCTCGTTCCCGTGGGCGTGAGAAACCCGGGAGAGGAGCCGGGGGCGTGAGAAACCCGGGAGAGGAGCCGGGGGCGTGAGAAACCTGGGAGAGGAGCCGGGGGCGTGAGAAACCTGGGAGAGGAGCCGGGGGCGTGAGCCCTCGGATAACCTTGTCCCCACGGGAAGGGAGAAACCTACGCGGCCGGGCGGGGTTTCATAGATCGGCGGCTGGCAAATCTACGACCTTTTGCGTGCCGCGGAGTCAAATATCCGGACGGGTAGCGTCGGCCCTTCGGTTGGACTACACTGAAGGCTGTGCCTCGGTCCTTTGCCGAGCAGTCCTTCGACCACTGCCAATGACGAGGGTCGTTGTGGTCGTCAGTGAGTCGTCCGTCCGAAGATACGTCCTGGATCCCGACGTGCGGCTGATGCTCGAAGTCCGCGACGACAGCGCCGCGGCCTTCGAGGAATTGGTGCTGCGCTACCAGTCCCGGTTGGTGCGGGTGTTGGAGCACCTGGTGGGCAGCCGCGAGTTGGCCGAGGACCTGGCCCAAGAGGTGTTCTTGCGGATGTACCGGTCGCGGAAGCGGTACGTTCCCGGCGCCAAGTTCGCCACCTGGTTGTTCACCATTGCCAACAACGCCGCGATGAACGCGCTGCGCAACCGGTCGCGGCGCCACGAGGTCCATTTGGCGGTGCAGGACGGCAGCTCGACCGGCGCCCACCCGCTGGAAAAAATGATTGCCGCCAGCAGCAGCCAGATGCCGGCCCGGCAACTCGACAAGGCGGAAGTGCGCGAACGTGGTCCGCGTCGCCTTGGAGTCGCTCGGCCAGCGGCAGCGGCTGGCCGTCCTGCTGAATAAATTCGAGGGAATGAGTTACGCCGACATTGCCGAAACCATGGAGATGTCGCTCCAGGCCGTGAAGTCGTTGTTGTCGCGGGCCCGCGAAAACCTCCGCGAGGTGCTGGAACCGTACATCGAAGGATGAAGGATGAAGGCGGAAGGCGGCGCGGTTTGTGCGAAACCGCAAGCGTGCGGCCACATATGTTTTTTCCTTGATCCCAATTCCCGAAATCCCCAGTCCCGAAATCCCGAAATCCCGAAATCCCCAAATCCCAAAATCCCTCAGTTATGTCCGATCCGCACGACCAACTCGATCCGGCCGTCCAGGAACAACTGGTGGCCTACCTCGACGGCGAACTGGATGCCGACGCCAGCCGCCGCGTCGAGCAGTGGCTGGCCAATGATCCGCGGGTCCGCGCCGCCTTGCAGCGGCTGGATCGCACGTGGGAATTGCTCGACGAGTTGGAGACTCCGCTGGTGCGCGACGGCTTCACGCAAACGACGTTGGAGATGGTGGCGCTGGCGGCCGCCAAGGACGTGGAGCGTGCTCGGGCGGAGGTCCCGCGGCGACGCCGTCGCCGCGGGCTGCTGACGGCGGCGGGCCTGGCGGCGGCCGGACTGGCCGGCTTCCTGGCCGTCATGGCGATGTTGCCCGACCCCAACCGGCAACTGCTCCAAGACCTGCCCGTGCTGGAGAACCTCGACCAATACCGGGAGATCGACAGCCTTGACTTTCTGCGGCTGGCAGCCCATGAAAAGCTCTTCCCCGAGAACGGTGGCGGCGACGCCGACAGCAACGCCGACGCGGACGCCGACGCCCGGGAGGAAGCGGAATCGCTCGCCCAGCGGCGCGAACGGATCAAGAACATGAGCCCCGCCCAGAAAGACCAATTGCTCAACCGGCAGCAGCAATTCCTGAAACTGGAACCGGCCGAGCAGCAGCGGGTGCGGCAGTTGCACGAACAGCTCCAGC
This sequence comes from uncultured Planctomycetia bacterium, assembly GCA_963804825.1. Taxonomy (GTDB): domain Bacteria; phylum Planctomycetota; class Planctomycetia; order Pirellulales; family Thermoguttaceae; genus JBKQVT01. The sequence continues at coordinate 250,014 of CAWDRV010000003.1, forward strand.
GCGATCCCGACGCCGGCAAGCTGCGCGACGTGCTGGGGCATTATTGCCAGTGGCTGGCCGTGTTGCCGGCGTATCGTCAGGCCGAGTTGAAGGAAGCGCCGCCGGCGCAGCGGGTCCGGCAGATCAAGGTCATTGAAGCGATGCAAGCGGTCGCGGCGGCCCGGCAGCACAACGCCGAGGACCACCCGGCGTTGCCCCGCCAGATCGACCGCCGCTGGCCGCCGTACGAACCGTTGGCCCGCTACTTCGAGTTTCAACTGGGCGACCAACAGCGGGACCGCCTGATGCGCTTGCCCGGCGAGGAAATGCAGCAGCGCGTGCGGAAGTTGTTCGAGCAGCGTCAGCAGCAGCAGCGGTTGCGGGCGGCCTTCGAGCGGTCCCAACATGGGAAGAAGCCGGCGGCGCACCCGCCGCGGCCGGAAAAGCCGACGGAAGAAAAGACGGAGAAGAAATAGATTTGTAGGGTGGGTCGACGGGCACCGACGCGAAGCGTTGGTCGGCGGAGACCCACCATGAGTCTTTCGCGGATTTTGGTGGGTCTCGCTGCGCTTGACCCACCCTACCGCGGTTTCCTCCAACGGAAAGGAATCAGGGCTTGGCGCTGCTGGCCACCGCCGGCAACCACGTGCAGAGGTAATACGCCCGCGGCGAGGACATCTCGAGCAAGGCGCGGAGATCGAGCGTCGCGCGGCCCTCGCTTTGCGCGCCCATGAGGACGCTGACGAGGCTTGGCTCGGGCTTGTATTGCACCACTTTGACCTCGCCGGGCTTCAGCTTGGCCAACTCGATCGCCCGATCGACGGCGTCCTCGACGAAGCCGATCTCGTCGACCAGGCCGTTGTCTTTGGCTTGTTTGGCGGTGTAGATTTGGCCGGTCGCCAGCTTGTCCACGGTCGCCTTATCGAGCTTGGGACGTCCCGAGCGGACGACTTCCTTGAATCCGTCAAAGCTTTGGTCAACGATGTCCTGGAAAATTTTGCGTTCCTTCCCGATCAAGGGCCGCGAAAGGCTGCCCATCCCCTTCAGCGGCGCGCTGAGGACCGAATCCTCCTTGGCGCCGATCTTGTCCATCAAGCCGGCCAGGTCGTAGTGCGGAATGAGCACGCCGATCGAGCCGGTGAAGGTCGTCGGCTCGGCGAAAATAGTGTCGGGCTCATGGCCGACGGCCATCGCGACGTAATATCCGCCGCTGGCCGCCATGCCGCCCATGCTCACGACCAGGGGAATCTTCCGCTCGCCCAGCATGACGCGGAGGTGGTGGTAGATGTAATCGCTGCCGCTGACGCTTCCGCCGGGCGAATCGACGCGCAGCACGACGGCCTTGACGTTTTCATCCTTCATGACGTGGTCGATCTGCCGCTTCACGAAGCTGTCGGCATCCGGGATGCCCCCGATGGCCGGGATGGCCCCGATGATCCCTTCCACGGTGATGATGGCGACCTTGGGAACCGCCCGGGCGTTGTGCGAGACAAATCGCTCCTGGACGCGGGAGTCGGCCCCCAGCGACGACAGCCCGATCAAGGCCAGCAATCCGAAATTCAGCAGCACGGAACCGAGAAAGACGAGGACAAAAAGCCCCATCAGCAGCCGGCCGAAAAAACCGCGCCGCGGCCGGGGCGGGGCGGGCGGCGGCTGGCGGACGGCTTGCGCCGGGACGAGCGGTTCTGGGCTCTGGGCTCCCGCGGGGGGGGTGGCGTCCATGACAATATCCTTTCCAAGAAGGAGGCGGCGCGTGGAAAGCCCCATTCTACCCCGCCTCCCCCTCCAGGCAATGCCCTCCGAGCCAGTGCGGCCGCCGCTGGCCGTTCGCCGCTGGTGTTGCCTTCCAGGGCCGTCCGGCGGTAAGCTATGGGCCTGAAACGCCGGCAACGCCGGCACCGCGGGGCGCGACAACCGTGGGGAGCCACCCGGCGGCCCGCACCTTGAACACCACCCCCCTCCCGAGGAATCTGCCCGTGTTTGTTGCCGCTTCCACTCGATGTTTCGCCGACCTTTCCCTTGACGCCGCGTTGCAGCGGCTGGTCAACCTGGAATACACGAGCGTGGAAATCATGATCCATGAATCGGAGGGCCATTTGCGGCCTTCCGAGGTGCTGGCCGATACGGACGGCGCCATTCGGACCTGCCGCCAGACGCAACGCCTCACCCCGTGCGCGTTCAGCGTGGACATGGAAATCACGGACGAGCAGGAGTATTACGCCCGGTTCGCCGCGTGCTGCAAGGTGGCCAAGGCGGTCAAGGTGGTCACGCTGACGGTTCGGGCGGCCGAATTGGGAACTCCCTTCAACGCCGAAGTCGAGCGATTGCGGGCCCTGGCCGGCATCGCCTCGATGGAAGGCGTCCGCGTCGGCCTGTTGACCGAGGCCGGACGGATGTCGCAAGACCCCGACACCGCGGTCGTGCTTTGCGACAGCGTGCCGGGCCTGGGCATCTCGCTGGACCCCAGCCATTACATCTGTGGCCCGCATCGCGGCGGCAACTTCGAACAGGTGATGAAATACGTCTATCACGTCCGGCTGCGCGACACCAGCAAGGACCAGTTGCAGGTCCGCGTCGGACAGGGCGAGGTCGAATACGGACGGCTCATCAATCAACTGAACAAGGTCGGCTACGATCGGGCGTTGTGCGTCGACATCCTGCCGATGGCCGACGCGGACCAATTCGCCGAGTTGCGCAAAATGCGGCTGTTGTTGGAGAGCCTGCTGTAGGGCGCCGGCGCCGCAGAATGGTAGGGTGGGTCAAGCGCAGCGAGACCCACCATGAGTGTTTCGCGGAAATTGGTGGGTCTTGCCGACCAACGCTTCGCGTCGGTGCCCGTCAACCCACCCTACACGCCCGGTGAGCCGGAGACGTAAGTTTTGTGAGCCGGAGACGTAAGTCTCCGGATTAGCCGCAACCGCAAGGAGGAACGAACCGTGAAAGGATTCAGCCCGCTGCTGGGCGTCACTCTCGCCGCTCTCGCCGTTCTCGCAGTCTTTGCCGTTCCTCTTGGGGCCGCGGATAAGGCGCCCGCCGCATCCCCGAACAGGGAACCGACCTACCAGGGAAAACCTCTGAGCCATTGGGTGGCCCAGACGAAGGACAAGAATCCGGCCGTGCGGGCCGAGGGCTTCAAAGCGTTGTACCAAATGGGGCCGGCGGGCTTCGCGGAAATTATTAAACTGCTGGGAGACGAGGACCGGGCGGTCCGCGAGAGGGCCGCTCACGAGGTGGCCAGCGCAAGTCCCGACGCCAAGGCAGCCATCCTGCCCTTTCTTGGATTGCTTCAGAACGAGCGACGGCTGGCTGGCACCAACGCCGCCGCGGCCCTCCGTGACATGCGTGCCGCGGCGAAAACCTCCATCCCTGCGCTGAAGGAACTGCTTCGACACAAGAACCGGGGCGTTCGGGGCCAAGCGGCCCTGTTCCTCGCGGTCATGGCCCCCGACGTGAAAGACGGCATCCCCGTCCTCACCGAGATGCTTCGAGACAAGGATCCCGGGGTTCGTCTCGCCGCCACGGAGGCCCTGGTGCTGGTGGATGAGAAACGCGGCATCGCGGCCCGTATCGAACTGATCAAAGACAAGGAAATGTCGGGGGCCCGCCAGTGGGTCGCCATGGAGCTGGCAGCGATGGGACCCAAGGCGAAAGCAGCCGTCCCGGCGCTGACCGAGTTGCTGCGGGACAAGGATTCGACCGTGAAGTGCCTCGCCGCCGGCGCTGAGCGGGATCGGGCCGGAGGCGAAATCGGCCATTCCCGCGCTCACGGAATTGCTCGAGGACAAGGATGTGATCAACGTCCGGCTGGCAGCCGCCGAGGCCCTGGGCAACATGGGACCCGATGCCAAGACCGCCGTCCCGGCGCTTGTGAAGATGTTGCAAGAAAAACCTCCAACTCCAGAAAGCGACTTTCGCGGTTCCGTCGCCTGGGCCCTCGGCCGGATCGGTCCGGAGGCGAAGGCGGCCATTCCGACCCTGATCGAACTCCTCGCTAATGATCGCGTTCGTATTTACGCCGCCCACGCGCTGCGTCGCATGGGACCCGATGCCAAGACGGCCATCCCGGCGCTTAAGGAATTGCTCGCGGACGACGATGGAGGCACGCGCTGGGCTGCCGCCCTGGCCGTTAGGAAGCTGGATGCAACCCAGCACATTCCGCCCCCCACCGAACTGGTAGGGCTTGGTTGCCAATATGCAATCATCATGGACATTGGGGAGAAATACGAGGACCATGATGCGCTCCTTCCGCTGCTGCAAAGCAAGGAATGGGACGATCGGTTTATAGCCGCCCTGGCCCTGGGCATGGACGAAGGAGGCGGCAGGAAGCCGGTCCTTCCGCCGCTGCTCGGATTGCTTCACGATGACGACGTATACGTTCGCGTGGCGGCCATTTGGGTCCTTGGCCGCTGCGGGCCCGGGGCGAAAACCGCCGTCCCGGCCCTCACCGAACTGCTCCGCGACAAAGACGAGCAAGTTCGCAAGGCGGCCGCCGACGCCCTGAAAAACATCAAGGAGGGTATTGCGGCCGTATCAAAGCTCGAACCGAAGGCGCCCGCCCCGAACGAACCAACCTACCAGGGAAGACCCCTGAGCCAGTGGGCGGCCTTTGCAACGGACAACGATCCATTCTTGCAAGCCGAGGGCATCGCAGCGCTGGCGGAAATGGGGCCGGCGGGCGTGGCGGAAATCATTAAACTGCTGCGAGACAAGGATTGGACGGTCCGCATGATCACCGCTCGAAATCTGGCGAACGCAGCTCCTCGGGCCAAGGCTGCCATCCCGGCCCTTGTCGAATTGCTTGCGGACGACCAAGGGCAAGTTCGCTCCGCCGCCGCCGCGGCCATCCGTGGCATGCGTTCCGAGGCGAAAACCACCACCCCCGCCCTCAAGGAACTGCTTCGACACAAGGACCCGGGCGTTCGGGGCCAAGCAGCCGCATTGCTCGCGGACATAGCCCCCGACGTGAAAGACGGCATCCCGGCCCTCACCGAGATGCTTCGAGACAAGGATTCCAAGCTTCGTTACGCCGCCGCCGGGGCCCTGATGCGGGTGGATGAGAAACGCGGCATCGCGGCACGTATCGAACTGCTCAAAGACAAGGACGTGGGGACCCGCGCTTGGATCGTCCAAGATTTGGGAATGATGGGACCCAAGGCGAAAGCAGCCGTCCCGGCGATTACCGAATTGCTGCGGGACAAGGATCCGACCGTGAAGTGGCTCGCCGCCGTCGCGCTGGGCCGGATCGGTCCGGAGGCGAAATCGGCCATTCCCGCGCTCATGGAATTGCTCGAGGACGAGACCGCGGACGCCCGGGAGTCAGCCGTCGTGGGCCTGGAGAGCGGGGACGCCCGGAGGGCAGCCGCCGTGGCCCTGGGCAGCATGGGACCCGACGCCAAGGCAGCCGTCCCGGCGCTGCTGAAAATGTTGCGGAGCGAAAGCGACAATCGCGGTTCCGTCGCCTGGGCCCTCGGCCGGATCGGTCCGGAGGCGAAGTCGGCCATCCCGACCCTGATCGAACTTCTCGGATCGGATGGTCCCCATATTTACCATGACGCCCGTATTGACGCGGCCCACGCGCTGCGTCGCATGGGACCCGATGCAAAGACGGCCGTCCCGGCGCTTGTGAAATTGCTCGCCGACGACGATGAAGTCATGCGTTGCGCTGCCGCCCTGGCCATTAGGAAGCTGGATGCAACCCAGCACATCCCACTCCCCACCGAACTGGTAGGGTATGGTTGCCAATGTGCAATCATCATGGACCTTGGGGAAGAAATTGGGGACCATGACGGGCTCCTTCCGCTGCTGCAAAGCAAAGAATGGGACGTTCGGTTGACAGCCGCTATGGCCCTGGGCACGATAGGATACTTGTCGGATCCGGCGGCCGTTCCGGCGCTGACCGGGCTGCTTCACGACGAGGACGTGTACGTTCGCGTGGCGGCCATTTGGGCCCTCGGCCAGCGCGGGCCCGAGGCGCAAGCCGCCATCCCGGCCCTCACCGACCTGCTCCGCGACAAAGACGAGCAAGTTCGCAAGGCGGCCGCCGACGCCCTGGAAAAAATCAAGGCGACGGGAGGCCGCCCAGCCACCTCCCCCTCACCCCCAACCCCTCTCCCACAAGGGGCGAGGGGAGCAAGCGGGCGGCCCTCACCCTAACCCCAATACCGTTGAATTAGTCGTAAGTATCTTGTTGCGAATTGGTTATGAATCGCCACTGTCCGTCAGTCCCGGAGGGACGGTTGACAATAGCCCAGCACTTCAGTGCTGGGTAAGCAGTTGAAGCAAACGTTGCGTCAGTCCCGGAGGGACGGTTGAAGTGGGGCGATTTCGCCGGGCCTCAATCGTCCCTACGGGACTCCATGAAATCCTTCCCTGCCCATGATCCCAGCAGTAAACTGCTGGGCTATTATCAATCGTCCCTCCGGGACGGAGACCCGCGGCCAACGCAATAACTACTTGAAAATAAACAACTTGCGACTATTTCAACGGTATTGACCCTAACCCTCTCCCGGAGGGAGAGGGGACCAGGCGGCCGGCCCTCACGCCAACTCCACCACCTGCTGATATTCCGGCACGGTGACGTTCCAGCCCTTGGTCGTGCGAAGCTCCTCGGCCAGCGCCAGCGACGATTCCTCTTCGCCGTGGGTGACGAACGTCTGGTCCGGCGGGGCGGTGAAATGGCCCGCCCATGCCATCAGCGCATCGTGGTCGGCATGGCCGGAGAAGCCCTGGATTTGGACGATCCTCGCCCGGACCAGTTGCCAACGGCCGTGGATTCGCACTTCCTTGTTGCCGTCGAGGATTTGGCGGCCCAAGGTGCCGCGGGCCTGGTAGCCGACGAAAAGGACCGTGCATTCCGGCCGCCCGATGCACTGCGCCAAGTGGTGCTTGACGCGCCCGGCCGAACACATGCCCGAGGTCGCCATGATGACCGCCGGACCCTTGAGGTTGTTGATCGCCTTGGATTGCTCGACGGTCCGCACGGTGGTCAGTCCGGGAAAGTCGAGCATCGCGTCGCCGGCGTCCAATCGCTGGCGCGTCCGCGGGTCGAGGAAGTCGCGGTGGTGGCGGAACAGTTCGGTCACTTCGGCCGCCATGGGGCTGTCGAGGAAGACCGGCACGCTGGGGATCCGCCCGGCACGGCGGAGCCGGCCGAGGAAGTAGATCAGTTCCTGCGCCCGCTCGATGGCGAAGATGGGGATGATCGCCTTGCCGCCGCCGCGGATGGTCTCGCCGATCAGCTCGGCCAGTTGGTCCTCGATGCCCCGATGGTTCTCGTGGTTCCGGTCGCCGTAGGTCGATTCCATGACGAGGAAATCGGTCTGCGAGAAATCGGTGGGCGGGCCGATCAAGGGCTTGTCGCTCTGGCCGATGTCGCCGCTGAAAAGCAGGCGGCGCTGGCGGCCGGCGTCGGCGGCCTGTAGCTCGATCATCGCGGAACCCAGGATGTGGCCGGCGTCGTGAAACGAGGCCCACAGGCCGTCGTTGATCCGCTGCGGGCGGTCGTAGGGGACCGCTCGCAGCAGCGGCAGCGTGCGGTCCACGTCGCGCATCGCGTAGAGCGGCTCCTCGGAGTATTTTCCCTTCCGGCCTTCCTTGCGGTGCCGCTTCTTCTTGAAGGCCGCGTCTTCCGCTTGAATCTGGGCCGAATCGCGGAGCACCACCGCCACCAGGTCGGCCGAGGCCGAGGTGGTCATCACCGGGCCGCGAAAACCCTCCTGCACCAGCTTGGGCAACAGCCCGCAGTGGTCGATATGGGCGTGGGTCAGAAGCACCATGTCGATGTCGCGCGGACGGACCGGGCAGGAATCCCAGTTCCGGTAGAGAAATTCACGCTCCTGGAACAGGCCGCAATCGACCAACACCTTGGCCCCGTCGGTGCGGAAGTAGTATTGCGAGCCGGTCACCTCGCGGGCGGCGCCGAGAAACTGAAGCCTCATGGTGTGCATCCCGTCTGTCCCGTGGGGACGTTCGATCCGCAATTTGCGACAGTCCAGACAGACTTTATTCTACCTTCGCTTGGGAGGGACATTCAACTCGAAAACCCTCACTTCGCCGCAATGCCCATCGCGGCCATGAGAATTAGAATGTCGTCCCACACTTGCCGCCTTACCGCCGGATTGCGAAGCAGGTACGCCGGGTGATACGTGCAAAGGACCTGGATGCCGTGGAAGTCGTGCAGCCGGCCCCGCAGCCGGCCGATCGGCGTGTCGGTCTGCAAGAGGTTTTGCGCGGCGCACGCGCCGAGGCAGCAGATGAACTCCGGCTGAATAATGGCCAACTGCGCGTCGAGATACTCCCGGCATGAGGCGGCCTCGATCGGCAGCGGCAGGCGATTCTCCGGCGGCCGGCATCGCAGGATGTTGAGGATGTAGACGTCCTCGCGCCGCATCTTCATCCCGTTGACGATGATCTCGTTGAGTTTTTGCCCGGCGCGGCCGACGAACGGCTCGCCCTGGCGATCTTCGTCGGCCCCGGGCGCTTCGCCGAGAAAGACCAGCCGCGCGTGCGGATTGCCCACGCCGAAGACGGTCTGCCTCCGCGTGCGGACCAGCTCGGCGCAGCGGGTGCAGGCGGCCACGCGCCGGGCCACGGCCGCCAGCGCCGACACGCGCTCGTCGGCGGCAGAGGGCGGCGTTGCGGCCAAGGGGACCCCGGCCGCGGGCCGCGGCTTGACCAGATGGGTGACGCCGGCCCGCTGGAGGCTTTCCAGTCGTTGCACCACCGCCCGGGCCGCGTTCGACACTGGCGAGACGCCACTGGCGCCCGACACTGGCGGGACGCCAGTGGCACCCGACACTGGCGAGACGCCAGCGGCGCCCGACGATTGACCTTTCGCGTTCATTCGATTGCACCTCCGTTGCCAAGACATGGGTAGTTTACCGCGAAAGGCGGGCGGCGGCGAGTCGCCACCACCGGAGGGTGCGACACTCCCAGGATATTTCCGGCCGGCGTTCCCCTGTGGCCGGCCACGCGGTCGAGTCCGGTTCGCCGGGCCCCTGGGCAGGCTACGCTTTGTTTGGTTTAATACTCTATCTTGGTTGCCTATCCGCCATCAAGATCGCGGGGATCGCTCCCGCGACTGGCCGTTGGAACCCACAATCCCTCGAATCGAACAGCAGGACCTTGCCATGCACCGCTGGTTCCTCTTTTTGCTGCTGTGCGTACTGCTGGCGACGACGGCCGCCGGCGGCGAAACCGCAAGCGGGATGGATGCCCCCGGCAAAGCGGTCGCCGAGCAGCCGCAGAAGCAGGAAGAACCGTTTCCCCTGGTCGAGTCGCTCTTCATCCTCGTGCTGGCCGGCTTTGTCGGCTTCGAGGTGATCGGGCGTGTTTCCCCGCTGTTGCACACGCCGCTGATGGCGGCCACGAACGCCATTTCCGGCATCTCGCTGGTCGGCTCGCTGGTGATCGCCGGCAGCGCGGAATTTCCCGGCACCGCCGCCCGCGTGCTGGGCTTCGTCGCCGTCACCGCCGCCATGATCAACGTGGTCGGCGGCTTCATGATCACCGACCGGATGCTGCGGATGTTCAAGAAGAAGGGACCCGGCCGGTGACAACGACTATCCCTTGCAGATCGCCTACCTGGCGTCGTCGGTCCTGTTCATCCTCGGGCTGAAGGCGCTCAGTTCGCCGGCCTCGGCGCGGCGCGGCATCATCTACGCCGAGATCGGCATGTTGATGGCGGTCGTCGGCACCTTGCTCGGCCACCACATCATCACCTGGGAGTGGATCGTCGTCGGCTTCGTTGGTCGGCTCGGTCGTCGGCGCCGCGATGGCCATCTTCATGCCCATGACCGCCATGCCGCAGCGAATCGCGCTGTCGCACTCGTTCGGCGCGTTGGCGGCCGTGCTGGTCGGCGTGGCCGAGTATCCACCGCGAGCTTTCCCGGGCCTGGGCGGACCCAGCCACGGCATGATGTCGGCCTTGGGCTTCGAGGTCCTCTTCGGATCGCTGACCATCACCGGCAGCTTGATGGCCTTCGGCAAGCTGCAGGAGTTGATTACCGGCACGCCGATCACCTACCGGTTCCAGAACGTCACCAACATCGCGCATGTTCTTCGGCACGGTGGCGATCTTCGTCTACTTGATCTGCAACCCGCAGGCGCCGGCGTGGGCTGTTCTACGTGATGCTCGCCGTCGGGCTGGTCATCGGCGTGCTGATCGTCATGCCGATCGGCGGGGCCGACATGCCCGTGGTCGTCTCGCTGTTGAATTCCTACGCCGGCCTGGCGGCCGCGGCCACCGGGTTCGCCATCAACAACAAGGTGCTGATCATCGCCGGGGCCTTGGACGGGGCCTCGGGCTTCTTCCTCTCGATCCTGATGAGCCGGGCGATGAACCGCTCGTTCGCCAACGTCCTCTTCGGCGCGGTGGGCAGCGTCAGCGCCGACGCGGCCGCGCAGGTCGAGGCGAAGACCGTCATCCGCTACACGCCCGAAGACGCCGTGCAGATGCTCCGCGACGCCCGCTCGGTGATCATCGTGCCCGGCTACGGCATGGCCGTCGCCCAGGCGCAGCACGTCGTCCACGAAATGAGCCGAGCTGCTGTCGCAGCAGGGCGTGATCGTCCGCTACGCCATTCATCCGGTGGCGGGCCGCATGCCGGGGCACATGAACGTGCTGCTTGGCCGAGGCCCAGGTGCCCTTACGACCAGCTCTTGGAAATGGAGCAGATCAACGACGATTTCCCGAACACCGACGTGGCGATCGTCGTGGGGGCCAACGACGTGGTGAACCCGGCGGCCCGCTACAAGAAGGACAGCCCGCTGTACGGCATGCCGATCCTCAACGCCGACAAGGCGCGGACCGTGATCATCTTGAAGCGGAGCCTGAAACCGGGCTTCGCCGGCGAGGACAACGAGCTGTTCTACGACCGCAAGACGATGATGGTCTTCGGCGACGCGAAGACGACGCTGACCTCGATGGTGCAGCTGCTGAAACAGTAGCTCCCCTCGCCCTTCGGGAGAGGGTTAGGGTCAATACCGTTGAATTATAGCGGCCGTCCGTCTCCCCTCTCCCTTTGGGAGAGGGGCCGGGGGTGAGGGCCTCGTTGTTCCCTTGCCCCTTGCGGGAGACGGCCACGTGGTGGTGCCCGGGTAAGGGTCTTCCGCCTTCCCTTTTCCCGGGTGCAGGTTGCACTTTGCGAAGTTGTTTGCTTGGTATGCCCGTTCACGGGCATTTCCGCCGCAGGCGGTATTCGGCCCGTGCTTCAGCACGGGTTAGCAGCGGTATCCGCCGTTTTCTCCTCGTTTTTCCCAGTGCCCGCCGCCTCCGGCGGCGGGCACTGGGAAAAACGAGTGGACGGGGCGTTGCTATTCAACCCGGCGTAAAACGCCGGGCCTAGCACCGCCTGCGGCGGACAAGGGCCGTAAACGGCCCTGTAGAGTGCGAGTTGCACGCCCCCCCTAAATTCCCGCTAGTCGACGGACCCCCCCGCGGAAGACGGTTGGCTCAATGACCGCACTCTTGCCAAATCGAAGTATCGTCCCGGCGCATTTCAGATGTTGCCTTCTCAAGGAAAATGTGTCCAGGAAAGCCAAACTGCGACACACACTCGTCGAGGCAACGACGGTAGACGCCCAACCAGAGATCCCAGTCAACGTCATCTACCCCCTCGCCCCACACCACGCGTTGCTCGCGTTGCTGAGCCGACATGGCTGCCGTGTGGCGCCGCAGCGATTCCTTGACGGCGGTAGAAAGCCCCGCTTGGTCTTGCGTATGCCGCGTACAACCCGAGTAGCTTATCTTCCACAAGCGACTCGATCCTGCCCTGCATCGCCTGCTCTATCCGGGCGGCCTCCTTGAACGACTGGATTATGGCTCCATCTGCCCTCATCTGCACGAGGTAGACTGCCTTCTTGTACGCCTCCTCGTAGCCGACGCGCGTGATTTCGGCCGGCGGCCTCCGATCCGTGCCGGGGCAGCGCGCAGATGTGTCGGGCGACAAAGCGAGTCGTCCACCAGACCAAGCGGAATGGCCTCCGAAGCCGAAGTATCAGCAAGTACGCCATTTACGACGCCGAACGCGAAATCGCCGCCATCCCAATCGACGCAGAGACGAAAGCCGAGCGGGTCGAATCCGAAGACGACCCAAACGAGGTCGACCGTCCGGTAACCGGCGTTACCCGCCGCGAGCAATACGTGCTCGAACTCAGTCTCCGGCATCGGCATCCTTTTTCGCAGCTTCCGATAGAGCCCGGCCTTCTCATACTGGTAGCCCAATGAAAAACGGTTGCATTCGATGGAGTTAATCTTTTCGGCGATGACGGCACGCTTGACAAAAGCACGAACCGCTGCAAGTCGATCGTGGCGTGCAAAGCTGGCTTCTCCCCCGCCGAGAAGATGATCGAACGTCAAAAGTGTTGACTTCAACAGGGCGATTTCGAGTTCCGCGCAAATGGCAGGAACTTTCCGAATGAACACGGTGTCGCCTTCCATCGGAGCAATGACCTTCGACGTTGGACTGGTCCACCCAGCCTGCTTTGCGATCGTCGCGATTGCGCGTGGGTCTTCGGCAGCCGCGGACCGCGGCATTCCGGATACGGGGTCGCGTTCGAGTATCGCCGGTTTTTTTCGTGTAATTGCACCTCCATCAAGAACCAACCCGTGGGGCTCCCCCGGCGCGTCGACAGCGAGCTGGCCCGTTTGGTGCTCGCGGGAAAGCAACGGCGACAGGACGTTCATCAACTGCACGTACCGACGCGCCAGGAATGGGTCATATCGCTGACCGCAAAGCTCGTTAAACGAATCGCACGACGTGTCGCGGGATCTGATTCGACCCGCAACGGAGCGGGGAATCGTGTGCTCCACCTTAGTGGTTGGCGTCAGGACCTCTCCAGTAAAAAGGCACGTAGCCATGCGAAGACGACCAAACCGGTTGGGGGACGTCGGCGATTCGGCGAACCACATTGTAGCCGAGCCAATGCAGCAGCGAAACTGCGCGTTCCCCAATGCTGCCAGACAAAGAGAACAATGGAACAAAGAAGTTGGGAACCTTATGGCTCAATCCTGCGTCGGTCACATTAACCGGTGCGCATCCCGAGAAAACGCACGGCTGAAGTTAAGTGCGTGGGAAATCGGTCGTTTTCGGGAGACCTTCCGAACGGGCTGCTCTCGGCGGCCAATGGCATTTGCTAGAAGGCTTCCTTGGCCGCCCCGAAGGGCCGCCTTGCCGGCTGTTCCTTCCCCCATCCGCCCTCCGCCCTCCGCCTTTCCCTCTTTTTCCCCTTGAAATTGGGCCAGGCGATCCGCTATAACGGCCGACCGACGGTGAGCAATCGTCAACCCAAGAGGGAACAGGTCGTGGCAGAAGATTCCATGCCGGTGCAGCGGGCGCCCCGGCTCCCGTTGGACGAGCGGCAACGAAGCATCATCCTCGCCGTGCTGGCCAACGGCAACAGCCGCCGCGCGGCTGCCGGATTCGCCGGCTGCGCGCGCCGAGCACCATCACGCGGACCGTCGCCCGCGACCCGGAGTTCGCCGTCCAGGTCGCCCGCGCCGAACGCAACGCCGAGGTCGAGCTATTCCGCAGCGTCCGCAACGCGTGCAAGGAGCCGCGGTATTCGGTGCCGGGGCCTGGTGCCTGGAACGCCGCAACCCGGAAGAGTTCGCCCTTCGCCCGCCCAACACGTTCACCCGCCGACAGGTCGCCGAACTGCTCGTCCAGGCGATGGGCGTCGCCTTCGAGGGCCTGCCCGACGACAAGGTCGATCTCGCCCTGAAACACCTGGATACGCTGATGCAGGAGATCGAGGAGACGGCCGACGGCTTTCCGCCGCAGAACAAGGACGCGCCGACCGACGCATCGCCGTCCCCTTTACGCGGGACAACGCAAGAGCTGCTGTAACCCTTCACGGGCCGGAGGACACGGAGACGGAACCGCGGATAAACGCGGATGAACGCAAAGGATTGAATCCATTGTAACCGTTCACGGAAGAGTATCCCACTCGGACCACGTTGCAATAGACGATCCGCAGATTACGCAGATTTTCGCGGAGGGAGGAAATGGCGACGGGAATGTCGCCGGTTGTTCACCCTTCGGCCCTTCTCTGCGAAAATCTGCGTAATCTGCGGATCGAATTGCTCTCTTCCATTCGACGTAACGCGAGGACGACCATTCCGTGTGAACGATTACAATCCATTTATGTCCGCGTTTATCTGCGTTAATCCGCGGTTCCCCCGTCGGTAGCGAGCGGTTACGGAAAGGCTTGCCAACTCGACGACAGCCGGCTTGATGACGGGTTCGATAACCCCCCTGCAACAAACCCCCAAGGACACGTACAAACTTGCGACCAGGAAGCGCGACGCAAATGCTGATCTGCAAAAGCCTTAGATCGCGGCCAATCGCCGTAAATGATCGAACGGGCAAGAAAGGCGTTGCACCAACCGGCCCGCGTGGGACTGTCCCAATTTTCGTGTCAACGAAAATGGGACTGTCCCCTTTACGCGGGCAAACCACGCCTGACCTACGGATATTACTTGCCCAACAGCGCCGCCACGTCCTCATGCACCACCTGGCCGTCGCGGGCCACCAGCGTCTCGCGGACGATCTCGTCCTCCAGGTCGAACTGCAGCTTCCCTCGCGGACCAAGGCCAGCAGGAACGTGGAAATGTTCTTCGCGTAGAGCTGGCTGGCGTGATAGGGGACCTCGGAGGGCAGGTTCAGCGGGCCGAGGATCGTCACGCCGTTGTGGACGATGGTCTTGCCCGGCTGGGTCAACTCGCAATTGCCGCCCCGCTCGGCGGCCAGATCGACCATCACCGAGCCGGGGGCCATGCCCTCGACCATCGCGGCCGTGATCAGCAGCGGGGCCTTCTTGCCGGGCACGGCGGCCGTGGTGATGACCACGTCGCTCTCGGCGACCACCCGGCCCATCAACTCCCGCTGCTTGCGATAGAACTCCTCGTCCATCTGCTGGGCGTAGCCGCCCTTGGTCTCGGCGGCGGCGGTCTCCAGGGGCATTTCGACGAACTTGGCCCCCAGGCTTTGCACCTGCTCCTTGACCGCCGGCCGCACGTCGTAGGCCGAGACGACGCCGCCCAGCCGCGAGGCGGTGGCGATGGCCTGCAAGCCGGCCACGCCCGCCCCCACCACGAAGACCTTGGCCGGCGCGATCGTGCCGGCGGCCGTCATCAACATGGGAAACATCTTCGGCAGCGCGGTGGCGGCCAGCAGCACCGCCCGATAGCCGGCAATCGTCGCCTGCGACGACAGCACGTCCATGCTCTGCGCCCGGGTGATGCGGGGCAGCAGTTCCAGGGCGAAGAGCGTGACGCCGCGGGCGGCCAGTTCGGCCGCGGCCTGGGGCTCGCCCAGCGGATCGCACAGGCCGATGACGACCTGCCCGGCGCGGTAGCGGGGCAGATCGGCCTGCGCCCGCCTGCGGATTGGCCCCGGCCGCCCGGACCTGGAGCAGGACGTCGGCGGCGAAGGCCTCGTCGCGGCGTGGCGACGATCTTCGCGCCCTTGTCGGCGTACAGGCGGTCGGGAAAGCCGGCCGCCTGGCCGGCCCCGCTCTGGATCGAGCACTTCCAGGCCCGGCCTTGGTCAGCGAGGGGAATGCTGGCCGGGATCGAGGGCAACACGTTTTTCGCCGGGAAACGTCTCTTGAGCGACTGCAACGATCATAATCTTCCCAAATTGACTCAGATTGACCGGAATTTCGACCAGCTCGAATTGCCGGATTATCGCATGGCGGGATCGTCCCTGGGAATCCCCCCTTGTGGACATAGTTATGGGCAGCGGTGGCGTCGATGGGCACCCTCGCGAAGCGTTGGTCGGCGAGGCCCGCACCAGCAGTTTGTCGCGGACTATGGCGGGTTCTCGCTCCGAATCGACCGCACCCTAACCCTGGCTCTTCGCAACGGAAGCCATTCGAATCGCAGTTCGATAAGAATCCTGCTTGGCGAGCCTTGTCAGCCGGCCGATAAACAGGTAAATTACGGGTTTCCCTGGGAGTGAGTTGGGATGCGAAGTAACAAAGACCTACATGGCCAAGCCGGGCGAACTCGAGCCCAAGTGGTGGCTGGTGGACGCCACGGACAAGGTGGTCGGCCGCCTGGCCAGCGACATCGCCATGATCCTGATGGGCAAGCACCGCCCCACGTACACCCCGCACGTCGATACCGGCGATTTCGTCGTCGTCATCAACGTCGAGAAGATCATCTTCAGCGACCCGGACAAGTGGGAGCAGAAGCAGTACACCTGGTACACGGGCTACCCGGGGCTGAAGGTGGAGACGGCCGCCAAGCGCAAGATCCGCCGGCCGGAGCTGATCCTCCGCGAGGCCGTGCGGCGGATGTTGCCGAAGAACAAGCTCGCCTTCAAGATGCTCAACAAGCTGAAGATCTACGCCGGCGGCCAGCATCCGCACCAGGCCCAGCAGCCGGAGCCGAAAGAACTGGGCGTCAAGAAAGCTGACGATCACCCGAGCGAAATAGCCAACGCGAAGCGAAGGAAATCCATGGCAGCAGCCACGACCAAAGCGGTCTACGCCGCAGCGACATCCTGGGGACCGGCCGGCGCAAGACGTCGGTCGCCCGCGTGCGGCTTCGCCCCGGCCAGGGGCCAAATCACCATCAACGAGCGGCCGCTGGACGAGTATTTCCACAACGTGCAGCAGCGCAACGCCGTGCTGGCCCCGCTGGTGCAGACCGGCAAGCGCGACGAGGTCGACGTGGTCGTCCGCGTCGACGGCGGCGGCATCACCGGCCAGGCCGACGCCATCAAGCTGGGCCTCGCCCGGGCCATGAAGAAGTTCAGCCAGGAGGTCGAGGGCGCGCTTCGCGATTCCGGCCTGCTGACCCGCGACGGCCGCATGAAAGAGCGGAAGAAGTACGGTCTCCGCGGCGCCCGCCGCGGCACGCAGTTCTCCAAGCGATAATTGTCGTTGCCGCCACGATCGAAGATTTTAGGTGGGCCTCGCCCGCCACAATCGCTTCGGATGGTGCAGGAGGCGACGGCATGTGGAAGCTTGAATGCCCCCATTGCGGGAAACGCGGAATTTCTCCTGTGCGCAAGATGTGGCTGGGCCCGGCCCTGCCGGCGACATGCACCGCCTGCGGCAAGAAGGTGGGAGTGCCCTACGTTGCGGCTTTGTTGGCGTTCCTTCCGTTCTTTGTAGCCATCGGCGTCGCGGCATTCACGGAGCCGTTCGCCCTAAAGGCGTGTCTTTGGGTTGGCGGATTTGTGGTGATGTCGGCCATTTACCTGCTCTGGGTGCCGTTGGAGCCTCGGGGGCTGAACAAAGGGGCCGTGGGACTGAAGGTTATTTGGGGTCCGAACGGGAATACAACGAGTTGTTGGATTCGCAACTCGCCGGGCTTGCCAAACGTAGCTGCGTCCCGGTTTCGGCTCTTTGAGAAACAATAGCTTCCATCGATCGCCCTCACCCCAACCCTCTCCCGGAGGGAGAGGGGGAGCTTGAATCGGCCATTCCCGGGCGTTCTCCGCAACCTATACTTTCCCGGCAAACGATGCACCCGGGAACGCGGAGAATCGCCGTGGTTCTGTTGACCTTCACGATCGGCATTCTAAACATTTGTTTAGGTTATGCGTTGGCGGTCTTTCTTGGCTACGGCCCGCCCAGCCTGGCGGAAGGGTGGGACGCCCTCGTGGCCCAGTCGCCGGCCGCCGCTCCCGTGGCGGCGACGCCCAGCGCCGATCTTGGGCAAGTGCCTTCCTCGTCCGCGGGCCGCGCGGACCCATCGGCGCGCCGATCGCGCGGGAGGCCGCGGAATCGCCATCGCCACTCGCCGTCCCCATCGCCGCCGTCGCCGCCGGCTGCACCCGCGACGTGGCAGTTGGACGAGACGTTCGTGGAGACGAACATCTTGAAGTTCAGCGTGGCGATTTCCCGGAGCGGCGCGCAGATGCGAATGATCGAAAAGCGGCTGCGGTCCAGCGAAGGACATTGGGACGCGGCGACCATCGAGGCGTGCCTGGCCGAGTTGGAGAAGGACGCCGCGGAGTATCTGGACGAACAGGGCCGGCTGGCGGAGCAACTTCATGATCGCATGGCCGAACTTGGCGACATGGCCGCCGTGGGCGAGCAGGTCGAGGCGGCCAATCTTGCCGCGGTCGCGCAGTTGGAGACCACGATCAGCAATCTCAAGCACATGGATTTTCACGGCGATCTGACGGCGGCGGGAAACGCGGTTGCTGGAGGAGATCGACAATTTGCGGGTCGCCCGGCACAATCTCCGCGACGACCAGGAAGCGGCGTTTCTGGCCGTGGCCCGGCATCAGAACCGCCTGGGCAAGATCGATCCGCAGGCGCGGACGGACTATTTGACCGGCTTGCCGAACCGCATCGGCTTGGAGACCGCGCTGTGGCAATGGTGGGAGGAGGGCTTCCCGCAAGAGCGCGAGATGGGGGCCATTCTCTTGGACCTCAACGGCTTCGGCAAGGTTGCGAAGAACGCTGGGATCGGCCGTCTCGGACCGCATCCTGGCCGTTTTGGCCGGGTTGTTGGCAAGGTGAGCGGCCCGTCGCACCTGGTGGGCCGCTATGGCGGACAGCGATTCCTGATCGTCATGCTCGACACGGGTCCGCAGGGGCTGCAGAGGCTGGGGCAACTGCTGCGCCAATCGATCGAGCGGACCACGTTCGTCCGCGACGGCAGCCGGATTTCCGTCACGGCTTCCGCCGGCATCGCCTCGGTTGTGCCCCAGGAAAGCGTCGAGACGTTCCTGAACCGGACGGAGCAGGCGCTGCATTGCGCGAAGCGAGGCGGGGCCAACGGGGCATGGTTCGACAACGGAAAGCAGCGCCGGTCCGGTCCGAATCGCTCGACCTTCGCGCCGAGTATCGCGAAGTGACGATTTGAGTCGTTAGACGCCTGTGAACCGGCGGGAAGCCTTGCTCTTGACTTTGCTCTTGGCGTGGTGGGGTTTTTCGCCGTTGTGGACGGCCGGCTTCCTGTTGCGGCCCGCGGAAAGGACCTGCCGCAACAGGGCGGAAAGGTCGTCGTAGGGCGTCTCGGAGGGCGGGCCGGGGCTGTATTGATAGGTCGAGTGCTGGATCTTCCGCGACAGCGCCAAGAGCGTCGAGGAAACCGTGCCGTAATCGCCGCCGCTGAGGACCAGGCCGCGGCGTCCCTCCTCATTCGGCTTCCGCGAGCACGCCCGGCTGGCGACCGCCAGGAACGTCACCGCCGAATCGAGCGTGTGCAACGTCAACATGCGGCGGAGGTACTGGTGACGCTCGTCGTTCGCGTCGTCCAGGTCGCCGTTGGTCAGCGTGTGCAAGCCCGGGGGAGAGTTCGGCCACTTCGATGCGGTTGCCGGCATAGACCACGGCGGCGTACTTGTCGTCGGCACAAGGTAATTGGCGCCGGCATACGCGCCGCCGGAAAGCTCCTTGACGGCGCAGTCGACCGCGTCGCGGGCGTTGCGCCGATCCAAAAGGTCGCGGCAGAGCAGCCCGCGCGACCGCGGCTCCAAGGGGGCCAGGACCTTGGGGCGGTTGGTCACCAGGACCAGCAGTCCGAACTGGTTGACGCCCAACCAGGTCCCTCCCGCCTGGCGGTCGATTCCGCACACCACGCGCGGCGTCCCCGGCTGAATTTTGGGGTATTGCGTGGGCCGCGAGAAATACTCTTCCCGATTAGCGGCCAGCAAAATGGGGGTATTTCGCGCGACTCGATACAGGATGGCCAATGTGCACACCGTCGTCTCCCGGCGTTACATTCCACAGGTCCGAAGGGGACAGTCCGATTTTCGTCGGACGAAAATGGGACAGTCCCCGGGATGTCCAACTATTAAGTCTAGTCGTTCGCAAGTTCCCGGCATATCACCATAAAGGGGGGGTGAGGCCGGCATGGGAATGCCGATCGCAAGTCGTTCCGCACAAGGCAGTTTCCGGCATTATGAACCTGTGCCACGGCTGTGTCAGCCGTGCGGAAGTTGGCCAAACCCCGTCGATTCCGGCACGGCTGACACAGCCGTGGCACGAATTTTCACGGTCCCCTCTCCCTCCGGGAGATGGTTAGGGTGAGGGCCGTTGGCGGAATGAATCATGCACTTGGTGTTGAAATCCGCTACGCCACCTCGGGCACCGCTTGCAGTCCCTCTCCCAAAGGGCGAGGGGAGACATTCTCAATCACTCTCGGCCGGGGAAGACGCCCTGGCGGACCTCGTCGCGATAACGGCCGACGGCCTGCGAAATCACGCCGGCAAGATCGGCATAGGCTTTGGCATGGCGCGGCAGCGGACCCGGCGCCAGCCCGAGCAGATCGTGCAGCACGAGGATCTGGCCGTCGCAGCCCGCTCCCGCGCCGATGCCGATGGTGGGGATGCTCACGGCCGCGGTGATGCGGTTGGCCAACTCGGCCGGGATGCACTCCAGCACGATGGCGAAGGCGCCGGCCTGCTGGACCGCTTGGGCGTCGGCCAATAATTGCTCCTCGTTGCGTTGCACGCGATAGCCGCCCAACTGGTGAATGCTCTGCGGTTGCAGGCCGCAATGGGCCATGACGGGAATGCCGGCCGAAACCAAGCCCGCGATCACCTCCGCCTGGGCGACGCCGCCTTCCAGCTTCACCGCCTGGCAGCGCGTCTCCTTGAGAATGCGGGCGGCACTGTCGATCGCCTTGTAGACGCCGAGGTGAAAGCTGGGAAACGGCATATCGACCACCACCAGGGCATGGCGCACGGCCCGGCCCACCATCTCGGCATGGTAGATCATCTCGTCCAGCGTGACCGGCAGCGTCGTGGGCCGTCCCTGCACGACCATCGAGAGGGTGTCGCCCACCAGGATGCCTTCGATGCCCACGGCATCGACCAACTGGGCCGTGGGAAAGTCGTACGCGGTCAGCATGGTGATCTTCTGGCCGGCCGCTTTCATGGCGGTGAACTGGGGAACCGTGATCGGGGGAACGTCAGGAGTCATGGGATGGCGAAAGGGGGTGAGAATCGGACACGGCCCAACGTGAATCTTGTCGAGGGCGGATTGGCGGCCCCCCATGCCCAACGGGGGGGTGGGGGCTGCTCGGGAAATCAACCTCGCGGTCTACAAAACTCCTCCATTGTACGCACCGACCGTCCTCCGTTACCAGCGGCAGGGCTGGTCAAGCCGGTGAAAAAAGGTTATGGTAGGTAGAGGGAGCAACGGGTATCGAGGGCAAGGCAAAGGCTCGGTTTCTTATCGGAACCAATTACAGGGGGAGGACTGCAATGTCTCATCGCGGTTTCCTGGTCGCGTCGCTTGTGCTGCTGTTGTCGGCGCCGGTTTACGGTCAACGAGGAGGGATGGGCGGCGGCGGCGGCGGCGGTGGTGGTTTTGGCGGCGGCGGAATTGGCGGCGGAATGGGTGGCGGCGGAATTGGCGGCAAGGGATCCGAAGGCAAGACAACGTCCGCAGCCCGTGCGTCAAGAAGGCACCGTTGACAAAGTCGGACGGGGCGGCATCATCATGGTCGCCAAGAACGGTCCCTCGGTGCAGGTCGCGGTGGGGCCGGCCACCAAGGTGCATTATACCGGCACGGCCACGCCCAGCTTCCTGAGAAAAGGTCTTGCCGTGGAGTTTACGGCCGAGATCGATGAGAAGCACGTCATCAAGGAGAAAATCACCCAACTGAAAATTGTCACGTCGGCGCCCGACGCCGCGGTTTGTTTCCGGAGGGATCGGGAGAATGGAACCCGCCCGAGGATGCCTTCGGTTTCAACGCGAAGGGCGGCGGGGATGCGGCGGCGGCCGAGAAGGGCGGGGGCAAGAAGCCCGCCCCGAAAAAATCCGCCAAGGTCAAGCTGCCCGGCACCTACGTCGTTCGCGGAATCGTGACAAGCTACAAGTCCGGCAAGCTCGTGGTCGCTGCCGGCAAGGGAGGAGTGGCCAAGGGCGAGGTGGACGACGATGCGACGATCAACGTCGACGTGGCCGACTTCAGCTGCGCGGTCAAGGGCGACACGATTAGGGTCGAGGGCCACGCCGCACAAGCAAACATGATCCAGGCCGAGTCGGTGACGATCACGGCGAAGGAGCCTCTCACCGGTCCGACGAAGAAGAAACCGGCGCACGTCGACAAGAAGAAAAAGAAAGACGCCTCGGGAGACGATGCCGACGACGCGAAGCCGGAGAAGAAAGCGGCGCCGACAAAACGAGTGCGTCTGAACAAGCGAACGCCGAGGGCGTTCGCGGTGGCTTTTCCGGTGGATGAGCATGGGGCGGCCGCCCAGGACCAGATCTACTTTCCCTTGTAGCCGAGCTTCTTGGCCTGTGCGAAATCTTCGTCCGCTTTGACCTTCTCATCTTTCTCGCGAGTAGGCAACGGCCCCGGTCGCGATACGCTACGGCATAGTTCGGGTCGAGCCGGATGGCCGTCGGTGTAGTCGGCGATGGACTTGTCCGTAGTCGCCCTTTTTATAGTACGACACTGCCACGGATGAAATACGCATAGCGTATACTTTCGGATTGAGCCGGATGGCTTCGGTGTAATCAGCAATGGCCTTGTCAAATTCGCCCTTGTCCACCAAGCGATGCCTCGTTCGACGTATGAGTGACCATTCTTGGGATTCCGTCGAACGGCCTCCGTCGATGCGGCAATAGCTGAATTGAAGTCCTCGTTTGCCTTGGTTTTGTCGCCCTTATTTTTGTAGGCGATACCACGGTTGCGATAGTAGTTCCGGCATTCTCTGGGCTAAGGTGGATGGCCTTTTTGAACCGGAAGACCTTGTCAATCACGCTTGCAGTTTCGCAAGCCACGCCGGCCGTACGCCCAGGCATTTTTAGGGTCCAATTGAATTGTCCGGTCAAGATCGGTTATCGCTTTGTCCGGCTCATCCTTCCCCGTATAGGCGAGGCCTCGGTAGTAATACGCCTCGGCATACTTCGGATTGAACAGAATGGCTTTGGTGTAGTCGGCGACGGCCTTGTTGAGGTCGTGCTTGTTTTCATAGGCAATACCTCGGTTCATATACGCCTGGGCAAGTTTCGGTTTGAGCGGATGGCTTCCGTACAGTCAGCAATGGCCTTGTTCGTTTTTGCCCTGCTTCCCGGCTGCACACCGGCACAGTAGCGGTTCGGCTGACGGTGGAGCCGGAGGCATCCGTGAATCCGGACATGGCCGCGTCGAAATCTGCTTTCTCTAGGCAAGACTTGCCCTTCTGGAAGGCCTCCGTCGCGGCACCGGTTCCGCCCGCAACCATTGGGCAGACAACAAGATTCCGACCAACACCGCCGCGCAGCACGTACGAGTCGTTCATGGCTTTTCCTCCCATGAAACGCTCCCATAATACCCTCTCCGATCCCCAGCAACCAGCCGGTAGAACGGATGGCCCAGCCTGGTGAAAGAACTGTGGCTGTGGAAGATAGACGTGCGGCGCCACGGTGGCGGACACCCCCCCAAACGCGGTGCGGGGGCTTGTACCCGATGTGCCGGGGTGGGCGAGACCACAAAAATTGTGTTGTCTTGTATAGTACAATTACTTGGTGCCGCGCCGTCGCGCGACGCCCCCAGACACGACCTCGTGGAGAACCCCCCATGACCGCCCCTTGGATCACGTACCGGCGCGAACTGAAGGTCCTGGACTGCACCGTGCGGGACGGCGGCCTGATCAACGAGCACGCCTTCGAGGACGGGTTCGTCAAGGGCATCTACCAGGCGTGCGTCGAGGCGGGAATCGACTACATGGAATTGGGCTACAAGGCGGCCAAGAAACTCTTCGCCCGCGACCGCTTCGGCGCCTGGAAGTTCTGCGACGAGGACGACATCCGCCGCATCGTGGGCGACAATCCCACGCCGCTGAAGTTGGCGGCCATGGTCGATGCGGGCAAGTCCGACTGGCACACCGACGTGCCGCCGAAGAAGGACAGCGTCCTGGACATGATCCGCGTCGCCTTCTACGTGACCCAGGTCTCCGAGGCCGTCGATATGATCAAGGACGCCGCCGACAAGGGCTACGAGGTGTCGGCCAACCTGATGGCGGTCACCACGGCCAAGGAACAGGAGATCGACCAGGCCCTTGAAATCCTGGCCGAAACGCCCGCCAGCGCCCTGGTCGTCGTCGATAGCTACGGCGCCATGTACGCCGAGCAAGTGGAAATCCTGGTGAAGAAGTACCTCAGCTACGGCAAGGCGACCGGCAAGGAGGTGGGCATCCACGCCCACAACAATCAACAACTGGCCTTCGCCAACACGATCGAGGCCATCATTCACGGGGCGAACCGGATGGACGCCTCGATGGGCGGGCTGGGCCGCGGCGCCGGCAACTGCCCCATGGAACTGCTGGTCGGCTTCCTCCGCAATCCGAAATTCAAGATGCGGCCGATCTACCAGGTCGTCCAGGACCAGATCTTGCCGCTGAGCCGCCGCGTGGAGTGGGGCCCGCTGGTGCAATACAACATCACCGGCCAGCACAACGAGCATCCGCGCAGCGCCATGGCCGCCCGCAGCGGCGACCAACGCGACAACTACGTCGCGTTTTACGACAAGCTGGTCAACGACCAGGACATGTGACGCCCCCGCGGCGCCAAGCCCGGCTTGACAGTTGCCCCACCGCGGGCGAAACTTGCCGTAACCCCACGCAAGGAGTTCATCCCGTGCGACTCATCCTCATCGACCGGCTGCCCCAGCGGAGCAACTTCCACCCCTTGACGTTCTGCCGGCCGACCTGGGAATTGCGTTGCGGCATGACGACGCTTGGGGAGAAGCTCTCGGCCGCCGCGGGTGGCGCGACCGGCGTGGCGTGCTTCCTCCCGCCCTACCTGGCCGACGTGTATCGCGCCCAAACCGCCTGGCCGGTCAACGATCCGGCCAGCCTGCGGGACGACGACCTGATGGTCGCCGCCGGCTGGGTGAAAGCGGAGGGGCTGGCGCTGGTGGCCGACGGTCCCAGCCGCGTCGCCCTCGACGCCGGCGGCGAGGTGCTCCTGGCCCGCATCACCCGCGACGACCTGGCCAAGCTCCCCGCCGATTCCATCCAGTCGTTGTTGGCCGCGGCCAAGCAGTCGCTGCCGGTGGCCGCCGGCGGCGTGGTGCCCGCCTGGAATTACCCCTGGGAACTGGTTCTGGCCAACGCCGGGCAACTGATCGAGGATTTTCGCGCCGCCGGAAAGAGCGGGATCGAGGGCAGGGTCGAAAAACCCTCCGCGATCCGCGGCAGCCGCGGCGACCTCTACGTCGCCCCCGACGCGACGGTCCATCCCATGACCGTGCTGGACGCCACGGCTGGACCCATCACTATCGACGAGGGCGCGGAAATCCAACCCTTCACCCGCATCGAAGGACCGTGCTACGTCGGCAAGCAGTCGATCCTGCTGGGGGCTAAGTGCCGCCGGGGGAACACGATCGGCCCGGCCTGCCGCGTCGGCGGCGAAGTGGAACAGTCGATCCTGCACGGCTACATCAATAAGTATCACGACGGTTTTCTGGGCCACGCCTACGTGGGCCCGTGGGTCAACCTCGGCGCGATGACGACCAACAGCGACTTGCGCAACGATTACGGCCGGGTCAAGGTCGTCCTGGACGGCCGCACGGCGATCGACACCGGCTCGAACAAAGTGGGCGCCCTGATCGGCGACCATGTGAAGACTTGCATCGGCACGCTCTTGAACACGGGCGCGTACGTGGGGGCGATGGCCCAACTGGCCACGCCCGGCGTGCTGCTGCCGAAGTTCATCCCCTCGTTCGCCTGGCTGCGCAAGGGCGTGGTGAGCGAAGGGCCGGGCAAGCGGCGGCTTTACGAAACCGCCCGGCTGGCAACCTCGCGCCGCGGCATCCCCTGGACCGAAGCCGACGAGGCGCTGTGGGATGAGGTGTATCGCATGACGGCAGAATCAAGGCGGAAGGCGGAAGGCGAGCCGGAGGCGTGAGCCTCCGGATTGGAGGTGGAAGGCATCACTGCGAAACCGCAAGCGTGCCGCCGCCCGCCGTCCCCGCGGCGCAGTCGCGGGGCTTTTCTAATCCCCAATCCCCAATCCCCAATCCCTTCTTATGTGCGGCATCACCGGCGCGGTTTGGACTGATCCGGCCAAGGCCCTGGAGCCCGAAACGCTCCGGGACATGATCGCCGTGCTGCGCCATCGCGGCCCGGACGACCAGGGGGAATATGTCGCCGAGATCGGCGGCCCGCCCGGCGGCGACGTTGCCCCAGGGACGGGGTTGGCCGGCGTCGCCCTCGGACACCGCCGGCTGGCCATCCTCGACATTGCCGGCGGACAGCAGCCGTTGGGCAACGAAGACGGCTCGATCTGGATCGTCTTCAACGGCGAGATCTACAACTTCCGCTCCTTGCGGCAGCGTTTGGAGGGCGCGGGCCATCGCTTCCGCACCCAAAGCGATACGGAAACCATCGTCCACCTCTACGAGGACGAGGGGCCCGCGTGCCTGGGCCACCTCAACGGCATGTTCGCCCTGGCGTTGTGGGACGCCCGGCGCCAGCAATTGCTGCTGGCCCGCGACCGGCTGGGCAAGAAGCCGCTGGTCTATCGCGTCGAACCCGGCCGGCTGCTGTTCGCCAGCGAGCTGAAAAGTCTGCTCGCCGTGCCGGGCGTGCCCCGGGAAATCAGCCCGCAGGCCATCGACGCCTACCTGACGTATCAGTACGTCCCGCATCCGCAAACGATCTTCCGCGGCATCTGCAAGCTGCCGCCCGGCCATTACGCGATCTACCGCGAAGGCCGACTCGACGTGCGGCGCTACTGGCAACCCGATTTCAACCGCGAAGAGGACCTGCCCATGCGGGAGTACGTCGCCCGGTTGCGCGGGCTCATGCGGTCGTCGGTCGAGTTGCGGTTGCAGAGCGAGGCGCCGCTGGGGGCCTTCCTCTCCGGCGGCGTCGATTCGAGCATCGTGGTGGGTCTGATGCGGGAGCTGAGCGGCGGGCCGGTCCGCACGTTCTCCATCGGCTTCAGCGTGCCGGAGTATGACGAAACCCGCTATGCCCGCCTGGTTGCCCGGCGGTTCCAGACGCTGCACGAGGAATTTCGGGTGGAGCCGCATGCGATGGAGATTTTGCCGCGGCTGGTGTGGCATTACGACGAGCCGTTCGCCGATGCGTCGGCCGTGCCCACCTGGTACGTCGCGCAACTCACGCGGCAGCACGTGACCGTGGCGCTGACCGGCGACGGGGGCGACGAATTCTTCGCCGGATATCCGCGCTACCTGGCCGTTTGGCTGGCCGCATGGTTCGACCGCTTGCCGGCCTGGATGCGCCGGCTGTCGGACGGCCGCTTCTGGCAGCGCGTGCCGGCCAGCCCGCGGCAGAAATCGCTCCTGCGGCGATGGAAACGTTTCGTCGAGGCGCTCGGCCAATCGCCCCAGCAGCGCTATTTCGATTGGATCGCCATTTTCAAGGAAACCCAGCGGGCGGCCCTCTACAGCGACGACTTCCGGGCTTCGCTGCCGCAGTCCGATCCGCAGGAATTCCTCGCCGCCGCTTTCGCCGCCAGCCGACGCCGCGACCCGGTGACGGCCGCGAGCCTGACCGATCTGACGACCTACTTGCCCTGCGACCTGATGACCAAGGTCGATATCGCGTCGATGGCCCACGGACTGGAGTGCCGGCATCCGTTTCTGGACTATCGGGTCGTGGAACTGGCCGCGGGGATGCCCATCGGGCTGAAGTTCCGCGGCGGCCGGGGAAAACGCATCTTGCGGGAGGCGTTCGCCGATCTCTTGCCGCGGCCGATCCGCCGGCGACGAAAAATGGGATTCGGCGTCCCCCTGGACCACTGGTTTCGCAACGAATTGAAGGATTACGCCCGGGAGGTGCTCTTCGATCCGCGGGCGCTGGGCCGGGATTATTTTGCGCGGAGGCGGTCCGCCGGCTATGGGACGACCATCAGCAGGGTCGTTTCGACCACAGCGCGCGGTTGTGGGCCCTGTTCGTGTTGGAGCTTTGGCACCGGCAGTGGGCAGGCTGAGGAGCCTCTCCGTCAATTCTTTCGGTTCCCGTCCCCCTGTCTTGTGCGATAACATGTGACTCATAGTCCGTAGACTAATTGTCCACGTTTCCCTTATTTTGGCGGCCATGACCCCGCGAAGCGATCTACTTCATCGGTTTGGGGCGCGTGCTGCGCGATCTCCGCAAGGCGAAGGGCCTTTCCCAAGAGCAATTCGCCGACCGTTGCGGCCTGGATCGAACCTACATGAGCGGCATCGAGTGCGGGAAACGCAACGTGTCGTTACGCAACGTTGAGGTCATTGCCCACGCGCTGGAGACGTCCATTTCCGATCTGATGGGCGGACTCTAGAGTGCGTGTGCGCCACAAGGGGACGAAATGGACGCAAGGACCGTTCGTGCGATCGCGTCATCCGGGCTAACGATTTATGATTTCCTTCAAGACCGTAGCGACCTGTACCTTGAGGATGAGGCGCTGCAAGCGTTGCTGGACAGATCGCTTCGCGGCGTAGATCTGAACTATCCAATTCGCACCCGGTCCAAGGTGCTGAAAGCGAAGATATGCGAGGCGCTCGGGTATCCAGTCCCGAAGACGTTTCAAAGAACGCGACCGCGATTTCCCGGCCAGAATTTTGACGTTTACGCACAGAAGGCCCACAATCTCCAGGTCTGGAACCAAGAAATTGCGGCGTCTCGTCGCTATGTCGTCGTGCAGGTTGACACGGACGGCGTGGCCGAACGGGTCAAAGTTGTCAGAGGAGAGGTTCTCGCCAGGTATGATGTCACAGGCACATTGACGAGCAAGTACCAAGCGAAAAGCCGGACGGCTGTACGCCGATCCGCCCTGGTTTCGCCCACAGACACCCTGAACGTTAGAAAGCGCGTGATCAAGTCGCGGTCGCCCGCTTTGCGAGGCTTCCTTCCGATCCGGCAACTCTTTGACAGATTGATCCGGTTGGTCGGTTCGAAAATCCCGAATCCGGGGCGAGATCAAGAACGAAACCGCGGCTGGGCACTTCATCAGGCAGTGTGCAGACAACTTGCCAAGATTGTTCCGGCGGACTGCGGGCAGTTTCCGGACGTACCCGATCAACTGCTCGAACTGAAGCTCCAGACGGCCGCTACCATTGACCTTGGGCTCGTGTCCCCCGACAGCACAGCCCCCATCGCCGGTCTGCCTGAGTTCCAGCACAGCGACGTTCGCTATGCGGTGTTCTACGGCGTGTTGACGGGTTCAGAGGTACGGCTTGATCACTTGGTTCTGACCCCAGGCGCCGATTTCTTCAAGTTCTTCCAGCGGTTCGAGGGGAGGGTTGTCAACAAGAAGCTGCAACTTCACTTACCTGCCAGCTTCTTCGACTAGCCCGAAACTTTGCCACACAAGCCTGTCGATCGCCTTCTCTGCCTGCTGGTCAACTGTTCTCTCTTTTACCATCTGTGAGGTTAGCTCGACGATCTCCTGCGCAGATTTCGATTTCAGGTCGGGCAAGGGGAATTGCCTTACATATTGAACCATAAATCGTCGTCGGCCGGAATATAGCTTATTGTGAAACATCACGTCATAATACTTCGTGATCAACGTGGAATTGGCAACCGCCAGCATGAGCATCAGCCAGTCTGCCCCGCGGCCCGGCCGGGCCGTGATCCAATAACAATCGCCATTGACCACGGCGCCGCTCGAATCGAAGAAGAACCGCGGATATTCAGCGATATCGGGGAAGACAATGCGCGGTGTGGACCAATGGCCGGGATTCTGCGGCACCCAGATTTCATACCATTTTCTGCCGCCCTCGACGAGGTATTTTCTGCCTTTCAGACGCTCTTTGTGAAGACTCAGGTAGGCCGCGGCTCGCGGGTACTTCTTCAAGTCCACCGGCACGCACTTTCCGGACCTGACCATATGTGGATAGAGGACGCACTTTTTGCGCCGCCCGGCAGCCGCAATCCAGCGGCTGGCCTCGAAGTGAGTGACCACCGGGTGCAAAAGTTCCTTCTCGGGTTGCATTTCGGCAGGCAAGGTGTCCCAGTCATCGCGGAGGAACACCGAATCGGCGGTGGTCTTGATTCCCACGCGGATGTGCCCCACATCGGTGAACGAGTGGGCCGTATTGGCTCGAATTGTGGCAAGCCAGTCCCGGTACGCGGGCGTCGAGAGAGACCAAACCTCGTCGCTATCGTCAACGGCAAGGACTCCGCGCTCAATGGTGAAAATGCCGCCGTTGACCCCGACTAATCCCGGCAGGCTCTCATCGCGCAGCGCATGGAGGACAGAGGCGTATTGATGTTCAGTCAGGGGTTCTTGAGACGCTCGCCGGCATTCATAAATCCGATGGAAGGCGCAGTTGCGGAGGGACCGAGCTTTTCGTTTTCTCGCCACGATGATAACCGGCAAGACGGCGGCCGAAAAGAGCTTGGTGTCGCCCAAATCGTAGATCGCGTCCAGATCAAATTCAGTTCGCAACAGTCGCCGGAGGGAAACGCCCGATCGAATGAAAAGGAACCGATTCGAGGTAAGCAGCCCGAGAACTCCTTCCGGTCTTAGCACGTCGGCCATCGCCTTGGTGAACGCTTGGTAGAGATCCACCCGTCCCGACAGCCGAAAACGTCTGGCGAGTTTCTGAGCGGCTCCCGCACCCAAAACCTGGGTGCGCACATAGGGTGGATTCGCAATAACAACGTCGTATTTCTTCAGCGGCCCGGCGGGCTTGGACTCGAAAAAATCCAATTGATCTCGCCCCAAAGTTGCCCCAAGCCCCTCGATTTCCAGGAAATCCTGTTGCCGAAGCACAACCTCATGGACCCCGCTATCGGAAAGTCTTGTAGAAGCCTTCATCAGAGCGGCGGAATCGGTCTCGTAGCCAACCAGGATCAAGCGCTTGCGTAACTGTGTAGGCACGCAGTGTGCAACCGCCAAGAGGAGCGCACCATCACCACAGGCAGGATCCAGAACTTCTAATCGCGTGGGGGCTTGGCAAACGCACTTCATCGTTGCTTCCGCCAAAAAACCCGCAAGTTCCGGAGATGTGTAATGAACTCCATTCGCCTTGACGTGGCTGAACTTTCTCATGTCTGTAGACTATCGACAACAAACGGCGATTGTCAAGCCTGGGGTCTCCGCCAAGTCGGCGCAGGCGCCTTCGTGCTGGAGCTTTGGCACCGGCAGTGGATGGGGGAACACCACGAATCGGTCCCTTGAAACTGTGATAAACTGTTATAAATCGGTAATTTGGGCGATATACACAATTGCACGCACACCCTTTGTTTGCACGCTTAATCCGGTATAATCGATCCTAATGAACCAGTCGGAGCAAATGGCCGTGTCCGCTCATGTCGACATGAAAGATGTCCTGTCGGTGATTCTGGCGGGAGGAAAAGGGGCACGACTGGAGCCGCTCACCCGGGACCGCGCCAAGCCGGCCGTCCCCTTCGGGGGCATCTACCGCATCATCGATTTCACGCTGTCGAACTCCTTGAACAGCGGGATTCGCAAGAACCTCATCTTCACGCAGTACAAGGCGATGAGCCTGGATCGCCATATCAACCTCGGGTGGCAGAGTTATCTCTGCCGCGAGTTGGGCGAATTCATCGACATCGTTCCGCCGCAGCAGCGGATCGACGAGCATTGGTACCAGGGCACCGCCGACGCCGTCTATCAGAACATCTACACGATCGAGAAGGAGCGCCCGGCGTACGTCGTGATCCTGGCCGGCGATCACATCTACAAGATGGACTACATGAAGCTGGTCGAACGGCACATCGAGACGCAGGCCGACGTGACGATCGGCGCGTTGCGGGTGGATCTTCGATCGGCCCAGCAACTCGGCGTCATGCAGATCGACGCCGACAGCCGCGTCGTCGGTTTCGAGGAGAAGCCGGAGCAACCTAAGCCGATGCCGAGCGATGCCGCCCATGCGCTGGGCTCGATGGGAATTTACGTTTTCACCGCCCGCTTCCTCTTCGAGCAATTGTGCCTCGACGCCACGCGGCACGGCAGCAAGCACGACTTCGGCCGCGACGTGATCCCCTCGGTCATCCACACCCATCGCATCTTCGCGTATCCGTTCCTCGACGAGAACCGCAAGAAGGACGCCTATTGGCGCGACGTGGGCACGCTGGACGCCTACTACGACGCCAACATGGACCTGGTGACGGTCGATCCGCAACTGAACCTGTACGACAATCGCTGGCCGATACGCACCTACCAGCCCAATCTGCCGCCGCCGAAGTTCGTCTTCGCGGAACGGGGCCCCACGGCCCGGCGCGGACAGGCACTGGATAGCATCGTCTGCGCCGGCTCGATCGTGTCCGGCGGCCAGGTCGAGCGCTCCATCGTCGGCACGAACACGCGGATCAACAGTTACGTCCAGGTCGAGGATTCCATTCTTTTCGACGGCGTCAACGTGGGCCGGCACGCCAAGATTCGCCGGGCGATCATCGACAAGGAAGTGGACATCCCCGCAGGCATCGAGATCGGCTACAACCACGAGTTGGACCGCTCCCGCGGTTTCACCATCACCGACCGCGGCATCACGGTGATCGCCAAGACGCACGCCATGGACCACTTCGTGGGCAAGGGCTAGCGGCAACCGGTTGAGAACCACGTTCCAGCAACCTGGGCCGCCAGCGCCAACGCGGCCGTCTCGACCCGCAGGATGCGCGGACCCAGATCGACCTGCTGCCAGCCGGCGGCCGCGGCCAAGGCGACCTCCTCGTCGGTAAAACCGCCCTCCGGACCGACGCCCAATAGCACAACATGCTCACCGGTTGGGATTGGGAAAACGGCTGAGACAGCCGTGGCACTTGCACTCGGTGCATTGGGATGCGCGAAGAGCCGTAAAGAGTCGCTGCCGGCCGTGCCGACAAACTCCGTCCAATCCCGCGGCGATGCAATCTCCATCAGCCGGTTGCGGCCGCATTGTTTCGACGCCTCGATGACCGTCCGCTGCAGCCGCTCCAGGGCTTGCCGCGTCGGCCGGGCCACGGACCGCGCGGTCCTAAGCGGCACAAGGCGGCCCACGCCCAACTCGACCGCCTTCTCGACCAGCCATTTCTGCCGGTCGCCCTTGGGCAAGGCCACGCCCAGCACCAGCGAAATCGGCAGCTCGCGATCGACCTCGTCGCGGGAAAGGATGCCCAGCTCGACTTCCGTCCGCCCGATGCGCTCGATCCGGGCGGTGAACTGGCTGCCGCTGCCGTCGAACAGCGTGACCCGGGCCGCTTCCTTCAGCCGCATCACGTGGATCACGTGATGGGCTTCCGGCCCGCGGAGCGTCGCGCGGTCGGTCGTGATGGGGGTTTCGACGAAATAGCGCTCGGACATGGGGTGTCTGGGGTCTGGATTCAGTCAAGTTTCCTTGCGTATTGTACCGAAAATAACGAAGACACGGGAAGTATCGTCTGGGAGGGTCATGCCGATGTACGCGTCGCACTGGGGTTTGCGGGAATCGCCGTTTCGCAACTGCCTCGACCCGCACTGCTTCTATCAAAGTCCGACCCACGAGGAGGCCCTGGCACGGCTGCATTTCCTGGTGGAGCAGCATCGCCGGTTGGGGCTTCTTTTGGGGCCTGACGGCAGCGGCAAGTCGTT
This sequence comes from uncultured Planctomycetia bacterium, assembly GCA_963804825.1. Lineage (GTDB taxonomy): Bacteria > Planctomycetota > Planctomycetia > Pirellulales > Thermoguttaceae > JBKQVT01. Next base: position 283,422 of record CAWDRV010000003.1, read on the forward strand.
CCTGCTGGAGGTCTTCGCCGCCCAGTTGCGTCGCGGCGGGCGACCGGCGGCCAAGGTCAACCTGCTGGCCATCGAGCCGGCGGAGATGCTCTGGCTGGTGGCGCTGGAGTTGGGATTGAATCCCGATCCGACCCATTCGACGGCCACCCTGTGGCGGATGCTCACCGATCGGCTGCTGGAGAACCGCTATCAGCAGATCGAAACGGCCATCCTCCTGGACGACGCCGACCTGGCCAGCCGCGAGGTCCTGGCGCAGGTGGCGCGGTTGGCGCAATACGACCGCACGGCGCAGGCGCGATTGACGCTGGTGCTGGCCGGCCGGCAAGAGCAGATCGGACGGATCGGCGACCGCCTGCTCGGACTGACCGAACTGCGGATCGACATCGAACCTTGGGAACGGGCCGAGACGGAGAACTACCTGAAGACCTCGTTGGCGCACGCGGGCTGCCAGGCGGCGGTGTTTGCCGAGCCGGCCTTGACGCGGCTCCAAGAGCTTTCGCACGGCATTCCGCGGCGGATCAATCAATTGGCCGACCTCGCGCTGTTGGCCGGCGCCGGCCAGGACCTGCCGCAGATCGGCCCCGAGGTCGTCGAGTCGGCCTATCGCGAGTTGGGCGTGGCGCAAGTGTGAAGGGCCGGGGACCAGCGTCTAAGGACTAAGGTCTAAGTAAGAACTTAGTGCTTAGAACTTAGAGGCTATCCGCAAAGTGATATTGCTGTAAAGCGTTGTCGGGAGTAAAGATGCGCACTTTCCCCTTGCAAAGGAGTGCGCACATGACCACGACGACGCGGAAACCGTATTCGACCGATCTTACCGATCAACAATGGGCCATCCTCCAACCGCTGATTCCCCTTGCCAAGCACGGCGGCCGTCCGCGCGAGGTGGAGATGCGCGAGGTGCTCAACACCTTGTTCTATCTCAACCGCACGGGATGCCAGTGGGACCTGCTGCCCCACGATCTGCTGCCGAAGAGTACGGTCTACCAGTATTTCCGGCAGTGGCGCGACGATGGCACGTGGCAACGAATGATGGATGCGCTGCGGCGCAGGTCCGCGTGGCGGACCAGCGGGAACCGACGCCCAGTGCCGGTGCGATCGACAGCCAAACCGTAAAAACGACGGAGCGGGGTGGCGAGCACGGATACGATGGCGGGAAGAAGATCAACGGGCGAAAACGCCATGTTTTCGTGGATACTTTGGGGCTCTTGCTGGCGGTGGTCGTGACCAGTGCAGCATGGGACGATGGGGCCGCTGCACCCCAAGTGTTCAGCCAACTCGACAACGCCAGATGTCCCAGACTGACCAAAATCTGGGCGGACAACAAGTATCGCAATCACGAACTGGATCGGTGGCTGGAGAAGCACCGCGACCACTGGGACCTGGAGATCAAGTCTCGGCCGGAAGGAGCAGTCGGTTTCGCGCCTGTGCCCAAACGATGGGTCGTCGAGCGCACCTTCGCCTGGTTGGGAAGGTACCGCCGCCAGAGTCGGGACTACGAACGTCTGACCGAGTCCAGCGCCTCGATGTTGCGAATCAGTTCGATTCACCTGATGCTCCGACGGCTTGCGCCGCCCGCACGGGTCGTGTCATTCCGGTACCGCCAGGCCGCGTGAGCCAAACCGTGTATTTCCCGAGAAATCTTTACGGATAGCCTCTTAGACCTTAGATCACATTTCATCCTTGATCCCTACGCCCCCCGCCTTTACCATGGATGGTTTGACCACTGACCGGCGCCGGTTCCCCTGAAGCATTTACCATGGCGATGCCCACACCGCGGCGCATGATTGTCCTGACCGACGGTTATCGCGATCCGCATACCGCCAAGACGGCGATCTGCCTGATCCGCTATCGGCCGGAGGAAGTCGTCGCCGTGCTGGACCGCCAGGGCGCCGGCCAGACGGCCGGAACATGGCTGGGCGTCGGCGGGACCATCCCCGTCGTCGCCTCGGTGGCCGACGCCCCGCGGGCCAACGCCTTGCTGGTCGGCATTGCCCCGCCCGGCGGCAAGCTCCCGCCGCATTGGCGGCCGATCCTCCTGGAGGCCGTCCAGCGACGCCTGGCCGTGATCTCCGGCATGCACGAGTTTCTCTCCGACGACGCCGAACTGGCCCAGGCCGCCGCCCGAACGGGCGCGGAACTGGTCGACCTCCGCCGCAACGACGAACACGACGTGGCCAACCGCCAGGGCATCCGCGCCGGCTGCCTGCGCATTCACACCGTCGGCAACGATTGCAGTTGCGGCAAGATGGTCGCGGCGGTCGAAGTCGCCCGCGGAATCGAGCGCGCCGGCGTCGATGCCGCGTTCGTGGCCACGGGACAAACCGGCATCCTCGTGGCCGGCGGAGGCTGCCCCGTCGATCGCGTGATCGCCGATTTCCTCAGCGGCGCCGCGGAAAAACTCGTCCTGGCCAACCAGCACCATGACGTGATCGTGGTGGAAGGCCAGGGGAGCCTGTTTCATCCGCGTTACTCGGGCGTGACGCTGGGGCTGCTCCACGGCCTGATGCCCCACGGCCTGATCCTTTGCTACGAGATGGGCCGCACGGCGGTGGCCGGCATGGAAAGCGTGCCGCTGGCGCCGCTGGAGAAGGTCGTCGAGTTCTACGAAGCGGCCGCCAACCTGATGCACCCGTGCCGGGTGATCGGCCTGGCCGTCAACGGCCAGCGGTATCCCCGCGACGCCGACCTGTCCGCCGAGTGCGCCCGGGTCGAGCGTGTCTTGGGCCTGCCGGCCTGCGACGTGCTCCGCCACGGCCCCGACAAGTTGGTTCAAGCGGTGTTGGACTTGAAGAAGGTCAGGTTAGGGCCAGCAAAACAATAACCGATTCATAATTCAGGAGGGCAGACATTCCTGTCTGCCTGTAAATGACAGGCAAGAATGCCTGTCCTCCCGATGTTAATCCTTCAACCTATTTGGTGAAGCGACGCCGGCCGCCATGAAACTCACGCTGCACCGCTTCGATCTGCACACCAGCCATCCGTTCACCACCGCGCGCGGGACCGCCTGCGTGCAATCGACGGTCGTCGTCGAGTTGGAACACGACGGCCTGCACGGCTACGGCGAAGCGCCGCAGTCGGCCTATTATGGGGCCGATCCAGCCGGGACGCAGGCCGCCTTGGAGCAAGCCAGGCCGCGGATCGAGGCGGCCCGGCTGGACGACCCCGCGGACCTTTGGGAGCAATTCCGCCCGCTGCTGGGCGGCGCGCCTTTCGCCCAGGCCGCGCTGGACGTGGCGGTCCACGACCTCTGGGGCAAGCAGCGCGGTCAGCCGCTCTGGAAACTCTGGGGCTTGTCGGTCCAGCGCATCCCGATGAGCGACTACACCATCGGCATCGACACGATCGACGTCATGTTGGCAAAACTCGCCGAGCGGCCCGATTTTCCCGTCTACAAGATCAAGCTGGGCATACCCGCGGACCTCGACGTGCTGCGGACGCTTCGCCGGCACAGCGACGCGCTCTTTCGCGTCGATGTCAACGGCGGATGGACGGCGCAACAGGCGATCGCCCGCGGCCCGGAACTGGCGTCGCTGGGCGTCGAGTTGATCGAGCAGCCGCTTCCGCCGGAGGACTGGGAGCCGATGCGGCGGGTATTCGCCCGGTCGCCGCTGCCGCTGGTGGCCGACGAAAGCTGCCGCGGCCTGTCCGACGTGGACCGTTCGGCCGGCTGCTTCCACGGCATCAACGTCAAGCTGGCCAAGTGCGGCGGACTCACCCCGGCCCGGCGGATGATCGACCGGGCACGGCAACTCGGGCTGAAAGTGATGATCGGCTGCTTCACGGAATCGACGATCAACATCTCGGCGGCCGCACAGCTCTTGCCGCTGACCGACTATGCCGACGTGGACGGGGCGTTGCTGCTGGCCGACGACATGGCCACCGGGGTGCGCATCGACCGCGGCCGGGTCGTTTATCCTGACGCCGCCGGCTGCGGCGCGGAGTTGGTTGCGTAATTCCGCTTGCCCTCACCCTCGGGCACCACGTCAGTGGTCGCTCCCGGAGGGAGAGGGGACCGGATGTCACGCCCGGTCGAAGGGAAAGGCGATGACCTCGCGGATGTCGGCGGACGGGGCGGCCAACATCACCAGGCGGTCCAGTCCCAACGCCACGCCGACCGCCGGCGGCAGGCCGGCCTCCATGGCCGCCAAGAGCCGGTCCGGCTCGGGCAACGGCGCCTTGCCGTCGGCCCGACGCTGGGCATTGACCAGGGCGTTGCGGCGCCGCAACTCGCCGGCGTCGAGCAACTCGTGGTAGCCGTTGGCCAACTCGATGCCCGATACGTACAACTCGAATCGCTCCGCCAGCGGCGGACGGCCCGGCCGCACCCGCGCCAACGCGGCCTGCGTGGCCGGATAATCGTAGAGCAATACCGGCCGCCCGACGCCCAAGTGCGGCTGCACCCGCTCGGTCAACAGCCAATCGAGCCAGCCGTCGCGGTCGTCGGCCGCGAGGCTTTCCGGCGGCGGGGACGTGCGCGACGAAATTCTCGCGCGGCGGCGATCAACTCGGCCGTTTCCGCCGCGTGCGGGTCCAATCCCGCATATTGCCGGAACGCCTCGCCGTAGCTCAGTCGCAGCGCCGGGCCGCGGCGGAGCATCGCCTCGCACAAGTCGCTGGTAAAGCCCATGCCGTCGTCGAGGCTGTCGCCCCGACGGTACCACTCGACCAGCGTGAACTCGGGATTGTGCAGCGGCCCCTGCTCATCGCGGCGAAAGACGCGGCTGACCTGGTAGATGGCCTTGGGGCACTCGTCGGTGGCCAGCAGGCGTTTCATGGCCAGCTCGGGCGACGTTTGCAGCCAGCAAGGTAGGTCAGGCACCCCGTGCCTGACACTCTGGCCGGTCGTCAGGCACGGAGTGCCTGACCTACGGAACTCGCCCGGCAGTGTGAACGGATCGAGGTATCGATCGACGACGGTTTCGGCGGAGAGAATGGGCGTTTCGACTTCGAGGAACCCGGCCTGGTGGAAGAAATCGCGGAGCCGCCGCAGCAGATCGGCCCGCAGTTGCAGGTTGCGCCAAGGGGCGGTCGGTCGGAAGTCGGCGGGATCGGCGCTCGTATCACTGCTCGAAGGCATGGCGGTGCCCGCTAACTGGCGGATGTCGTCGCTGCCGATGCCAGTCGCTGGTGCAAGGCATCCGGGGCCAAATCCGCTCCACATGGCCAGCAAATCGCGCCGAATTCGTCGATCCCCACCTTCTTGAACTCGCTTTCGTCCCGCAGCGGCTCAAACACCGGGCCGAACAGACGGTCGGTCAGATCGATTTCGCCCGCGGTTCCGTCGTCGAACTGCACGTGAAGCCGATGACCGCTTAACGCCGCCACAGCAATGACTTTTGCCATAATCTTTTCTCCATCGCCGCTATTCCAACGGCGCGATTCTGTTGAGTCTTTGGTGAGCCTCGGCCAGGTTCCAGTTTTCTCGCAACTCGGCGCGGTGCTCAGACGCCCACTCCAAGACCAGGGCCAGTGCCCGTCTTGAAATCCGCCCTTCCACGATCTCAAGCGTGTCGATCGAGATCGAGGCGTTTTGCTCGCCCGAGTACGCGTGAAAATGAGGCGGCGCGTGCTCGTCGAAGTACATGCGAATCGCGATGCCAAAAAACCTCGATATCGTCGGCATGGGATCGCCCTTCCTTACCTATTATAGGATCGCTTGTGCTCCGGTCGCAACCGCCAGGCGTTCCGGTTGGCGGTCGGTCGGAAGTCGGCGGGCGGAGCGGGATCGGGCATGGTGAAAGGCGATGACTGGCCGCGATGCGATTTCGATCCTCCGCGATCTTGATATCGCAATTTGCGACATCAAAGGCGCAACCCATTGCCGCGTAAGCCCGACGGCCGGACGCGAATCGCCAGTGCAGCCGAACTTCCCCCCTCACCCTGACCCTCTCCCGGCGGGAGAGGGGACGCCGCCGATCACTCTTTCACGCGCTCGATGTACTCGCCGGTGCGGGTGTCGATCTTGATCAACTCGCCCATTTCGACAAACGACGGGCAGGCGAACTCGGCGCCGGTCTCCACCTTGCAGGGCTTGGTGACGTTCGTGGCCGTGTTACCGCGGGCGCCGGGCTCGCAGTATTCGACCTTCAACACCACGTGGTTGGGCGGCGTGATCGAGATGGCCCGGTTGTTGAACAACACCATGCTGCAATTCATGCCTTCCTTGAGGTATTGCCAGGCGTCGCCCACCTGGTCGGCGGTCAACTCGTGCTGCTCGTAGCTCTCGTTGTCCATGAAGACGTAATGGTCGGCCTGGCGATAGAGGTACTGGGCGTCGATTTCATCCACGTCGGCGGAGTCGAGGGAATCGCCGCTCTTGTAGGTGCGGTCCAGGACGGTGCCGCGGATGAGGTTTCGCAGCTTGCACTTGTACAGGGCCTGGCCCTTGCCGGGCTTCACGAAGTTGCACTCGGTCATCAGGTAGGGATCGCCGTCGATCTGGACCTTCAGGCCCTTGCGAAATTCACTGGTGCCGTAGGATGCCACGTTGCGTCTTCCGTTTCACTTTGTAGTGGGGATACATTTTGTTAAGATAAACCATTATGCCAGCATCCGCGACACGAACCAATGGGGGCCGGTCCCCGTCGTCGGCATCATCGCCGTCGCCGCCGTTGTCGCCGTCGCCGCCGTTGCCCGAGTGGCAAACGGTGCTGGCCCGTGCGGTCCGCGACGCGGGGGAATTGTGCCGATGCCTGCAACTCCCCCCCGAGGTGGCAGACGCCGCCCGGCCGTCCGCCCGGCAGTTCCCCTTGCTGGTCCCCCGGACCTGGCTGGCGCGGATCGACGCGGGCAATCCTCGCGATCCGCTCTTGTTGCAGGTCCTCCCGCAAGCCGAGGAACTGGCCGACGTGCCGCGGTTCCAGGCCGATCCGCTCGGCGAGGCGGCCGACGGCGGCTGCTCCGGCCTGCTATGGAAATACCCGGGCAGACTCTTGATCGTAGCGACTGGGGCATGTGCCGTCCATTGCCGGTTCTGCTTTCGCCGCCACTTTCCGTATCCATGTTTGCCCGCGGGCGTGGACAGGTGGGAAGCGGCCCTACGCCTGGCGGCCTCGGAACCGTCGCTGGAGGAAATCATCCTCAGCGGCGGCGACCCCTTGAGCCTGCCGGACCACCAACTTTCCCATCTTACCAAGCGACTGGCCGAGATTCCACACCTGCGGCGGCTGCGGATCCACAGCCGGATGCCGATTGTGATCCCCCAGCGGGTGACGGACGAGTTGCTCGACTGGCTCCGCGGCAGCCGGTTGACGACCATCCTGGTGGTGCAAGTGAATCATCCGGCGGAAATCGACGCGGCCGTTGCCGTCGCGCTGGGCCGATTGGTGGATGCCGGCGTGCCGGTGCTGTCCCAGGCCGTGCTGCTCCGCGGCGTCAACGACGATGTGGAAACCTTGGCGCGGCTGTTCGGCCGGTTGGTCGATCTGCGGGTGATGCCCTATTACCTGCACCAGTTGGACCGGGTAGCGGGGGCGGCCCATTTTGAAGTTTCCCCGCAACGGGGGATCGAGTTGATCGAGCAGCTCCGCGGCCGGCTGCCCGGCTACGCGGTCCCGCGTTACGTCTGCCAGCCGCCGGGCCGGTCGAGCAAGACGGTGCTGGCGTAGGCCCGCGGGTGATGCTTCGGCATAACAGCCTACCGCGGCCGGTGTTATGCTAAAGCATAACCTACTTCCACGTCGCTGCACCACAAGCCTTACGGCAACTGGAAGATCGACTGGCTCTTGACGATGGCGTAGTCGTCGGGGAAGGTGTGGAAGGCCTGGATAAGAAGCTTGCGGCTGCGGCTTTCGATGTTGATGTAACTCAGGGCCCCCAGGGCCATCCGCCCGCTGGCGTCGAAGCGGTGCAACATGCCGTGGTGCAGTCCGTCGTCGGCCAACTCTTGCTGAAAGGTCCAAAAGACCTCGGGATCGACGGGCTCGAGCTGGAAACTGACCTGGTAGCAGACGCCGCCGCGACACTGGACGCAGTCGCTGCGCTGGCCCTTCAACCGATAAGACAACAATCGCCGCTTCTCGGGCAGCGGATGCTGGGCCGAGGCGGCGACTTCCGTCAACGTCAAACCGCCATGGCGCCATGTCACGACGTGGCCGGCGCTGGTAATGTCGATCTTGGCGTCGTAATGCTCGCGCTTGACCACGCGAGAATGGTACACCTCGAACAATTCCGGGTGCAGCGGCCGTCCGTAAAGCTGGAAGATCAGTTCGGCAACTTTCGGTCGGGCAGTGAGCACGACAACAGCTCCTTACCGGTCAACGGACGCGCGCCGCGCCACGAGCACAACGTCCATTATAATCACACTCCGCCGCTTGGACAAAGACCACTTGCGCGGAAGAAATTTCCGCGCAGGAATTCGGGCTTGACAGAAACGTCTTTGCTGTTCCACCGCACGATGCTAGCAACGCATCCTCGTCTGTCCGCCTCGCGGCCTCGGGGCAAGAAAACGCTCCGGGGTGTGGCGTGCCGTCGCGCCGGGATGCACCGGCGAGACCATGGACCACGGCCTGAAAAAGCCCGCCAAAAACGCTTGACGCACGCCGGCATTTCGCGTCCCCCGCTCGATGGACTCTTGTTGACGACAGGAAAAATTCACCAAATGCTTGACGCACCCCCGGGACGGCTGATACGATGGCGGTATCGTTCGGATTGTTTCTTGGTGGCACCCCACGTAGCGAGGCAGCGTTAGGTCGTCGCTGTTCGTCGATCCGCTTCGGCCGATGTTTCGGGGCGCCCTCTTTCTCGGCTCGCGTCGAGCCTTTTCCCCCCGTCATGCAAGGGCCGGCGATTCTCCGTGCGCATCGCCACGCGACACCACAACACCACGGGAATGAGAAAATGAGAAAGTCCTGCATGGCACGAATGCTGGGCGTCCTGCCGTGTGGTTTGGCGTCGGCCCTCTTGGTGATTTTCACGGTGGCTGCCGCGCGGGCCGAGACCGTGGAAATCAACCCCGTCTCCAAGGCCGGCGGCCTCACTAATTATGCGGAGGAACAAGTCAGCCTCAGTCCGACCAGCAAGGCGTCCGACATCGTTTTCGACTCCGGGGGCGGCGGGATCGTGCCGGCGAGTCCGCCATCGTCGTTCGACCTCAGAAACGTGGGCGGCGTCAACTACGTGACCAGCGTTAAGGACCAGGGGAATTGCGGCAGTTGCTGGGCGTTCGCCACCTTCGGCGCCATGGAGAGCGACTACCTCATGTCCGGCGGCCCCAGTTGCGACTTCTCGGAAAACAACCTCAAGAACCGCGCCTGGCTTCGACCTTGGCCCCTGCGACGGCGGGGACCAGTGGATGTCGATCGCCTACATGGCCCGGCTGTCGGGGCCGGGGGCCGAGTCGGACGATCCCTATCACGATTATGACGATCGCGCCACCGCCCCCACGACGATTCCTCGCCAGGCGTTCCTGACGAATGCGAACGTGTTCGCCACGACCGCCGCCATGAAGAGCGCCCTGATGAGCACCGGCGCCTTGTATACGAGCATGGAGTGGGTCGACAGTTCCTACCGGTCCAGCGATCAGACGTATTACTACAACGGCGCCTCCAGCGGCAATCACGCCGTGACCATCGTCGGCTGGGACGACACCAAGGTGACCGCCGGCGGCACCGGCGCATGGCTAATCAAGAACAGTTGGGGGACCAGTTGGGGCAACCAGGGCTACTTCTGGCTCTCCTACCAAGACGCGCAAGGCGGCAAGATGGGGGTGAGCTTCGAGGCCGCCCCCGCCAATACCGTCAACGGCGTCCTCTACCACGATCCCGACGGCGACGTGACCGAAGTCAATACGCCCTACTCGTTGAATGCCTACCGGAACGGCGCCGTCGCGCAGTTGCTGAAGTCCCTGGGTTTCTACACGCAAGCCGACGGGGCCTCGTACGATGTCCGCGTCTACGGAACTTTCAACGGCGGCGTGCCTTCCAACCTGTTGGGAGAAACCACCGGCACCATCGCCTACACCGGATTTCACGTCGTCGATTTGTCCTCGACGCTGTTGCTCAATCCCAACGCCGCGTTCTACGTCGAACTCTCCCTCACCAACGGCGGCGATTACCCGCAGGCGATCGACTATGCGGACTCCGGCTATACCTCGGCGAAGACGGCCAGCCTGGGCGAAAGCTACTATAGCTTCGACGGCGTGAGCTGGACCGATCTGGCCAGTTGGGACAACACGGCCGACTTCTCCGTCAGCGCCTACCTGGTCAACGTGCCCGAGCCGGGCACGTTCGCCCTCCTGGCGGCGGCCCTTCTTGCCGGAGTCGCCGGAGTTGTCGTTCGAAGGCGAAGGCCGCGCCGCTTTTGATCGGCCGCGCCGCCTCTTCCGGGGGCGGTCCGGGGGCGGTAGAATTCGCCCATGACCGACCGCGCGACCCCCGGCGCCTCCTGGTACGACCATCCCGCCTATTACGACCTCGCGTTCCGCTCGGAAACGACGCCCGAGGCCGACTTCATCGAAGCGGCGTGCCGCAAATACTGCCGGTTGCCGGTGCGAAGGCTGCTGGAGCCGGCGTGCGGCAGCGGCCGGCTGGTCGCGGAATTGGCCGCCCGGGGATATGAACTCAGCGGCTTCGACCTCAGCCGGCCGGCGCTTGCGTATCTGCGTCGCCGGTTGGCTCGGCGCGGCCTGCGGGCCACGATTTTTCCGGCCGACATGGCCGACTTCTCCTTGCCCCGGCCGGTCGATGCGGCCTACAACACTTTCGACAGTTTCCGCCACTTGCTCGACCCGTGGCAAGCCCGGCGGCATTTGGAGTGCGTGGCCGCCCATCTTCGCCCGGGCGGAATCTACATCCTCGGTTTTCACCTCTTGCCGCCCGACGCCGCCCGTGAGTGCATCGAGCGTTGGACGGCCCGGCGCGGACGGACGCGCGTGACGGTCACGCTCCGCGTGGTCTCGACCGACCGTCGGCGCCGCATCGAAAGGGTGCGGATCTGCGTGTTGGTCCGCCGGGGAAGCAAGCCATTGCGGCTGCGCGACGAATTCCCCTTGCGGATGTACACCGCCGCCCAGTTCCGGCGGCTGCTGGCCGGCGTGCCGTGCCTGGAATTGTGCGATGTCTACGATTTCTGGTATGAAATCGACCACCCCTTGCGACTCAGCGACGAGCTTTCCGACACGGTGTTTGTGTTAAGGCGGAAGGCGGAAGGCGGAAGGGGGAAAGATGAAATCGGCCTGTCCGCACGCTTGCGGTTTCGCAGGTAGCCGCCCCCCCTGGCGCCTTTTTCCGTGAACTTTTCCATCTTGCGTGATTTTCACAACTTCGCTAATCTAGCCACGGATTGGAGGGCGCCAGGCGATGAACATTATGGAGATTATTTCCGGTACGCGAGTCAACGGCGCGATCCTTCATTGCCTCCTGCTCAGCCGCGAGTTGGCCCGTCGCGGGAATCGCATCACGTTGGTCTGCCGGCCGGGGTCATGGATCGGGGAGCGGGCGGCCGAAGACGGGATCGAGGTGGTCCGCTCCGACTTGCACCGCTGGCCGGTCGACGAGTTGCGACGGCTCGCCGGGATCGTCCGCCAGCGCAAGATCGACGTGATCCATACCCACACGAGCCGCTCGAATTTCTTCGGCGTCTTGCTGCGTTGGTTCAGCGGCGCGCCGAGCGTGGCCACGGCCCATAGCCGCCATCTCCAATTGCACTGGATGTTCAACGACCGGGTGATCGCGGTTTCCGAGGCGACGCGGCACTACCATCGGGCGCATAATTTCGTTCGCGCCAGCCGCATCGAGACGATCCACAATTTCATCGACTACCCACGGCTGCTTGCGGTGCCATCCGACGCCCGACAGCGCATCCGCCGGTCGTTGGCCATCGGCGCGGACGCGCCGCTGCTGGGCATCATCGGCCACGTCATTCCGCGCAAAGGGTTGATCTATCTGGTCCGCGCGCTGCCGAGGATCGTGGCGGCCGTGCCGGAGGTCCGTCTGCTGGTCGTGGGCGGCCAGGAAGAAAGCAAGTACGCGGCCGGCGCGGAAGGCGGCCGAACAATGCGGCGTGGCCGGCTCGATCACCTGGACCGGCCATCGCAACGACGTTGACGAAATCCTGGCCGCATTGGACCTTTACGTGCTTCCGTCGTTGGAAGAGAGCCTGCCGCTGTCGGTCCTGGAGGCGATGGCGTCGGGCCTGGCGGTGGTGGCTTCCGCCGTGGGCGGCATTCCCGAGTGCGTCACGTCCGGCGAGACCGGCCTGCTGGTGCCGCCGGCGCGGAGCGATCGGCTGGCCGCCGCGATCGTCGAGTTGCTCGGCGATCCGGCCCGGCGCCGGCGTTTCGGCGACGCGGGGCGCCGCCGCATGCAGGAGCAATTTACCGCCGAGAGCCAAGCCCCCAGCATCGAGGCGGCCTTTGCCCGCGTGATCCGCGGCCGCGACGCCTCGGACGATTCCACGGCAATGATTCCACGGCAATGATTCCACAGTGACGACAAGCCTTCCCCTCACGGTCTGCCGGATGCAACCCTGATGACACCGCAATCCTCCAAGGAATCGAGCGATCCCCGCATCCTGATCGTTTGCCTCAGCGCGATTGGCGACGTGATCCACGCGATGCCGATGGCCAGTGCGTTGCGGGAGCGGTTTCCGCGGGCCTATTTGGGTTGGGTCGTGGAAGAGCGGGCGGTGGAACTGCTCCAAGGGCATGAGGCGCTGGACGAGGTGATCGTGCTGCCGCGGGGATGGCTGCGGCGTCCGCGCCTGGTATGGCAGTTGCGTCGCCGGCTGCGGGCCGCCCGATTCGACCTCGTCCTGGAGGCTCAAGGACTGACCAAGTCGGCCGTCGCCGCATGGCTTTCCGGCGCCAAGCGGAGAATCGGCTTCGCCGGCCGATGGGGGCGGGAACTCAGTCCCTGGCTCAACACCGAACTGGTCGATGCCTCGGACCGGCACGCCGTCCTGCGCGACCTCGCCCTGCTGGAACGCTTAGGCATCCCAGCGCCGGCGGTCCGATTCCAGGTCCCCAGCGCCCGGCCGATCGCGAGGCCGCCGAGGCCGTGCTGCGGCAGTTGGGGCTGGGCGACGGGTTCGCCATCATCAACGTCGGGGCCAGTTGGCCGTCGAAACTCTGGCCGGCCGAGCGATTTGCCGCCGTGGCCACCCACCTGGGCGAGCGCTGGACGCTGCCCAGCCTCGTCGTGTGGGGAAATGACCAAGAGCGTCGGCGGGCCGAGCAAGTCGTCGCCGGCTCCGAACGCCACGCCCGCCTGGCCCCCAAGATGACGCTTTCGCAACTGGCCGCACTGGCGCGGCGGGCAAGACTGTTTCTCGGTTCCGACACCGGTCCGCTGCACCTGGCGGCCGCGGTCGGCACGCCTTGCGTCGGCCTCTATGGTCCTTGGCCCGCCGAGAAACACGGCCCCTATGGTCCGGGGCACGTCGTGGTGCAAAAGATGCGCATGGAAGGCTCGACGCGGCAGCGACGCCGCGCGCCGCCCATCTACATGGAAGCCATCAGCGTGGCCGACGTTTGCGACGCCTGTCGGGAAATCCTTGCCCGTTCACCCCTCGCTCAAATCGTCTCATGACGCTGCCGCTCTGCAACAAGATGAAATGCCGTCGCGGCTGGGTTTGTCTTGCGGCCGTTGCGTTGCTTGGCGGCTTGACGTGGCATGCCTCGCGGCCCGTCGCGATTGGCCCGGCCGACGGCGTCGCGCTCGAAGGCGGCCGCAGCGGAGGCGGCCGGCCGCTTGCGCTTGAATCGCGGAAGACCTTCCGCGTCGGCACGTTCAACATCCACGGCTGCACGGGCGAGGACGGCCGCCGCGACGTGGACCGCGTGGCGGAGTGCCTCAAGGGCCTCGATTTCGTCGCCCTCCAGGAAGTCCACGGCCCGCGACCCTGGCAGCGGCTCGACCAGGCGGGCGAGTTGGGCCAGCGTCTCGGGTTGGCGTGGCTGTTCGCCCCCAACACGCGCGACTGGCATTGCCTGGACTCGGGCAACGGCCTGCTCAGCGGGCTGCCGGTCGAGTTCTGGCAGCGGATTCCCCTGGCCAACTACGGCGGCCGCGGCTTCCGCAACGCCGTGCTGGTCGGCCTGAAGCACCAGGACCGCAGCATCCGCGTGCTCTTGACCCATGTTTCGCGCAGCAACGAGAAAGAGCGCAACGAACAGCTTCGCACCGTGATTTCGCTCTACCTCGCCTTGAGCGAACCGGCCATCCTGCTGGGCGACTTGAACTCGGACGCCGGCGATCCGCAAATCCGCCGGCTGTTGGCCACGCCGGGAGTGACCGACGCGGTGGGAAAGGCCCTCGGCCCGCGGGACATGAGGCGCGTCGATTGGATCCTTACGCGGGGACTGCGTTGCGTGGATGCGGGCATCTGCGACAGCATCGCCTCGGACCACAAGGCCGTTTGGGCGGAACTTGAATGAAAACTCGCACCGACCGCCATTCGCCGACGATGGCCGCCCTGGGGAAGCTTTCCTCGAAAGCGGTGTGCCGGCTGATCGGCGGCGCGATGGACCTGGCCGCGGGCCGGTTGCCGCCGCTGGTGCGGATCGAGACGACCAACGCCTGCAACGCGAAATGCCCCATTTGCCGGCACTGCGAGATGCGGCGGCCCATCCAGCAGATGGACCAGTCGCTGTTCGAGCGGATTGTGGACGAGTGCGTCGCTTGGGGATGCCGCGAGATGCACCTGCACAATTTCGGCGAGCCGCTGCTGGACAATCGCCTGGAAGACCGCGTCCGCCACGCGAAACAAAAGGGCGTCGCCACGGTGAAGATTTTCTCGAACGGCTCGCTCCTCAATGAGCCGCACGCCCGCGGATTGATCGACGCCGGCCTGGATGAAATCAAGATCAGCATCGACGGCGCCAGCAAGGAGGAATTCGAGCGGATCCGCTTCCCCTTGAAATTCGACGTCGTGATGGAGAACGTCCAGCGGTTGGTCGAGCTGCGCGACCGGGCGGGCTCGCGCCTGAAGATCTTCCTCGCTTGTTGCAGCACCTCCGACAAGCGAGGCACGCGGCAGATGCTGCCCAGCCAGTTCGACGGCCTGGTGTTCGGCAAGCTCCACAACTGGACCGGGCCCGACGCGGACACGGGACAAGGCGGAATCCGCAAGCCCTGCGCGCGGCTCTGGCGGACGCTGACGGTCCTGGCCAACGGCGACGTGGCCCTGTGCTGCCTCGATTACGACGGCCAGCACCTGTTGGGCCATATCGACGCCGACACGTCGTTGGGCGATGTCTGGCGGGGTCCGGCCTATCAAGAGATCCGGCGACGGCACAAGGACGCCCGGCAGCGCGAGATCGCCCTGTGCAGGGAGTGTGCCAAGTCGTTCTTGTAGGCCGATGGAAGGGTCCCCACGCACCAAGAACCGGCATTTTCCAAAACGGCCGTCGCGGCGTACAATAGGAAGATGAAGACTCCTCCCAAGGTCAAGCCGACGGGCCGCTTCTCCGGGCAAACGCTGTTTCTGGCGGCGGTCATCCTGCTGTGCGCGGCCGTGCTCGGCGTCATCGCGATCGGCCATCTCCGCGGCGACCGCAATCCCATCGACGGCCAGCGGGCGTATGACTACCTGAAACAACTCTGTGCGCTGGGACCGCGCCGGAGCGGATCGCCCGCTATGACGGCCCAACAGAAACTGCTGATCGAGCACTTCGAGAAACTCGGCGGGAAGGTCGAGTTGCAACGTTTCAGCGCGCCCGATCCGCGCGACGGCTCGCCGGTGCCCATGACCAACATCATCGTCCGCTGGAATCCCCAATACGGAGACCGGATTCTGCTCTGCGGGCATTACGACACGCTGCCCTTCCCGCTGCGCGACACGGTCGATCGCCGGGGCGTCTTCGTCGGCGCCAACGACAACGGCAGCGGGATCGCCATCCTCATGGAACTGGCCCACCACATGGCGGCGATGCGGCTGCCCTTCGGCGTCGATTTCGTCCTCTTCGACGCCGAGGAATATATCTTCAGCGAGGAGGACCGCTTCTTCTTGGGCTCGGAATACTTCGCCCGGCAGTATGCCGCAGGTCATCCGGACTATCGCTATCGTTACGCCGTCTTGTTGGACATGGTGGGCGCCGCCGACTTGCGGATTTACCAGGAGAAGCACAGCGTCTCGTGGGACGACACCCGGCCGCTGGTCGATCAGATTTGGGCGACGGCGGCCCGGCTGGGCGTCGGCGAATTCATCGCCTTGCCGAAATACGACGTTCGCGACGATCACGTGCCGCTGCACCGGATTGCGGGCATTCCGGCCTGCGATGTCATTGATTTCGACTATCCCCCTTGGCACACGCAAGGCGACACGCCCGACAAATGCTCGGCGTCGAGTCTGGCCAAGGTCGGTTGGGTGATGTACGAATGGCTCAAGGGGCTTGAACAAGAGCCAAGGATGAAGGATAAAGGATGAAAGATGAGCGAGTGTCGCCATCCAGACGGGTGTTCCTTCATCCTTGATCCATGATCGTTTATCCTTCCGATCCGGAGGCTAACGCCCCCGGCTCACTTGATCCTTCATCCTTTTTTCTCATGTCGCTCTGGTCTTCCTTTCTGGTTTCCGGGTTGTTGCTGTTGTGTGCGGCGGGGCTGATGGTTTGGCACGCGAGGAGTTGGCGTGCGGCCCGGCGCGAGCCGCTCGACCCGCGCGAACTCGACTTCCACCGCCGACAGTTCCACCGCCGTATGCAGACCAGCGCCGCGCTTGGGCTGCTGGCGGTCGCGATTTTGGTGGGCGAGTGGTTGGTTCCCCTGCTTCACTCGGAGGTGTTTTTTGCCCTGTTTGTCATCGGCCTGTTAGGCGTCTTGCTGTGGATCGGCCTGATGGCTGTCACCGACATGATGGCCACGAGGTTCCATTTCAGCCGGCTGCACCAGGATTACCTCGTCGAGCAGGCCAAGCTCCGGTCCGAATTGCGGCGGATCGAGGGAAAGGTGGAAGGCGGAAACGGGAAGGCGGAGGGCGGAAGGCGGAAGGCGGAAGGCAGCAATGGGGAAGGCGAAAGGCAGGGGAAAACTAAGGACTAAGGACTAAGGTCTAAGAACTTAGAGCTTTAGTGCTTAGAAGCCAGCTTCGTCGTCCTCTTTCTTTCTCCTTCCCCCTTCCGCCCTCCGCCTTCCCCCTTTATAATAGCCGCTTGCCGCGGAGTTTGCTCGATGGACCTGGACCTGTTTCGTTTGTGCGTGGCGTTGGGGCCGGTCGCCATTTACCTGGTGATGATCGGCGCGATGAACTTGTCGCGGCGGTCGCTGGTGGTGACCGGCACGCGGGATGCCGCGGCGTTGGGGTTGGCGGTTTCCGGCCTGCTCATCGTGGGTCCCCTGGAGTTGTTTTTCCCCGAGGTTGCCATGGCCCGGCTGGGTCCGACGGGCGGGATGGTGTTGCTGGTGTTCTACGTTTCGTTTTACGGGCTGTTGCTGGTGTTGGTGCTGTTGATGTTGCGGCCGCGGCTGATCGTTTACAACATTTCGGCCGACCAGTTGCGCTCGATTTTGGCCGAGACGGTTGCGCGGCTCGACACGGCCGCCCGCTGGGCCGGCGACAGCCTGGCGCTGCCCACGCTCGGCGTGCAATTGCACCTGGACACTCAGACCGCGGCGCGGAACGTGGCCCTGGTCTCTTCGGGATCGCAACAAGACTATGGCGGCTGGCGGCGGCTGGAGCGGGCGCTGGCGACGGCCCTGGCCCAGGCCCCGGTGAAGCGGAACCTGCTGGGCTGGCCCCTCTTGCTCACGGGCGCGGGCCTGCTGGCGGCGCTGGCGGCGGTCATCGCCTGCAATCCCCAGGCCATCGCCCGCTCCCTGTTCGACATGCTGCAGATGTAAGAGCTTAGAGCTTAGACCTTAGACCTTAGAGCTTAGAACTTAGGGCTTAGAATTCGGGACTTATGCTAAGAACTAAGCACTAAGATCTAAGAACTAAGCACTACCGCCGTTCGAACCGGGCCTGGAAAAACCGCAAGTACTTCGGTTCATAGACCATCTTCAAGCCGCGGAATTGCTCGCGGCGGTCGAAAACGGCAGCCACCGATTCCGCGGTCACGTCCATGTGGGCCTGGGTGTAGACGCGCCGTGGGATGGTCAGTCGGACCAACTCCAGCTTGGGATAACGGTGTCCGCCGGTCTTCTGGTCGCGGCCGGCCGAGACGATTCCCCGTTCCATCGCCCGAACGCCGGAATCGACGTACAGTTCCGCGGCCAGGGCCTGGGCGGGAAAATGGTCCTGGGGAATGTGGGGGCAGAACATCTTGGCGTCGAGGAACACGGCGTGTCCGCCGATGGGGCGCACGACGGGCACGCCCCAGTCGATCAGTTTCCGGCCGAGGTATTCGACCTGGCCGATGCGGGCGCGGATGTGGTCGTCCTGGACCGATTCGGCGATGCCCCGGGCCATGGCCTCCATGTCGCGGCCGGCCATGCCGCCGTAGGTGTGCAGGCCCTCGTAGACCACCACCAGGTTGCTGGCCTCTTGGTAGAGTTCCTCGTCGTTCAGGCCCAGCCAGCCGCCGATGTTCACCAGGGCGTCCTTCTTGCCGCTCATCGTGCAGCCGTCGGTGTAGGAGCACAATTCCTTGAGGATTTCCGCCACGGACTTGCGGTCGTAGCCGGCCTCGCGCTGCTGGATGAAATAGGCGTTTTCGACGGCGCGGGTGGCGTCGAGAATGATGCGGACGCCGTGCTTTTGCGTCAACTCGCGGACCGCGCGGACGTTGGCCATCGAAATCGGCTGCCCGCCCGCCATGTTCACCGTGGCCGCCAGGCTGAGATACGGAATGCGCCCGGCGCCGACCTTGCGGATCAGCGTTTCCAGGGCGTCGAGGTCCACGTTGCCCTTGAAGGGATGTTCGTTGGACGGTTGGTGGGCCTCGGGAATGATGACGTCGGCGAACGTGCCGCCGGCCAACTCTTGGTGCAGCCGCGTGGTGGTGAAATACATGTTGCCCGGCACGTAGTCGCCGGGCTTGATCAACATGCGGGAGAGGATGTTTTCGGCGCCTCGGCCTTGGTGGGTCGGCACCGTGTAGCGATAGCCGTAGTATTCGCGGACCGCGTCTTCCAGGTGGTAGAAATTCTTGCTGCCGGCGTAGGCCTCGTCGCCCAGCATCATGCCGGCCCACTGCCAGTCGCTCATGGCGTTGGTGCCGCTGTCGGTCAACAGGTCGATGTAGACGTCCTCGGAGCGGAGCAGGAAGGTGTTGAAGCCCGCCTGGACGATCGCGCGCTCGCGCTCGGGCTGGGTGGTCAGCTTCAAGGGCTCGACGACCTTGACTTTCCACGGTTCGGCCCAGGAATGGCGTTCGCGGCGGCCGGCGGTAGGGTTTGGGTCCGTTGTCATTGAAATCCAATCTCAAAGTTGGGAAATAGTTCGTGCGAAACCGCAAGCGATTTGCCCGCCGCTTTCATCCTTCATCCTTCATCCTTGATCCTTCCTTCCAATCCTTTTTCCTTCGTTCGGGAGCAACTCGAACACGATGCGGTAAGCACGATGCCCGGCGGCCAATTGCTCGGGATACAGCGAGGAGATTTCCGTCCGCAACAGGTCGGCCGTCTCGAAACCGTCGGGACGGGCGTCCTCATCGGTCAGGTCTTCCAATCGCACCTCATCGACGGCGGTCACGCGGATATAGCCTGCCCCGGGGATGTAGCTTCGCTGACCGGCCCTCATGCGGCGATGCTGCCACAGGCGGATCGTCTGCGTCTTCTGGCCGGAGCGAATGGCGGGAAGAAACCGCTTCTTGAACAACAACATGCCGGTAGCTTATCGGCCGGCGCGGCATGGTGTCAAGCGGCGCGGCCGGCGGCGCGAATATGCGGGCTGTGCGGCGGCTAACGGATATAAGGGGCCGCCCGGACGGCCTGTGACGGCTGTTCCGGCCGCGGTTGCCGCAAGCCGGGTGGGCCTTGCCCTTTCACTTATGGCGATCCAAAAAAACGGCCGATTCGTAACAACGAGAATTGCCCGAACGGAGCGGGCATGACACTTCCCACGCGGACTGCTGTCACGGACGAACGATGGATCGCTTCACACGTCTTCTGTCGCCGCGGCTGGTGATGCCGCTGCTGGGTGCGATTCTGGCCTGCCTCCCGTGGCTGGCCTTCCGGCTGGCTGCTCCCCAAAACGACGCCCGGGTAGGATGGGTATCGCCCACGGAAACCGAGCGGCTGGTGGTGGGCAATGCCCACTCTCCCAGGGGACTCCTGTTCTCCCGGCGTGGTTGCGCAACCGTCGCCCGTGTCCGAGCCGCCGAGCACCCTCGGGACCACCTCGTCCGAAGGGGCGAGGCTGCTGAAACTCGCCGCCATCCGCCGCGACGGTTCTGCCGTGTTGGCCGCGGCGTTTCCCGCCATGCCGGCCAATTCGGATCCGTTGGCCGCCGCCGAAGGACCGCAACTGTTCGCGCCGAGGTGGCCAACGGCAGCCGCCGCCGGCAGCGCCGGTGACAACGCCGATGACAGTGCCGGCGGGCCCGCCGCGGACTTTGTCCCAGCCGGCCGGGTCGCTCCTGTTGCCTCCGGAAGCGGCGGCCGCCCGCAGCGAGCAACTGGAGAAGACGGCCCGGCAGGCCGACCAGCAGGTCCGCCACGGTTTTGAGTTGGCCAATCGCGGGGCGTACTATGCGGCCCGGGCCGAGTTCATCGCCGGCTTGCGGCTGCTGGCCCAGGCGCTGGACGCCGAACGCCACACGACCCAGCACAGTCGCTCGCTCGCCGCCGCCCTGGCGGCCTTGAAGGAGGCCGGCGATTTTCTGCCCGGCGCTGGGAAGCTGGAGGCCGACCTCGATCTGCCCGCCATCATTGCCAGCCACCGCACGCCGGTGCTGAAAAATACGGCGGCGGAGAACCTCGTGCCGCTGGTGGCGCTGAAGTCGTACTTCACGTTTGCCCAGGCGCAGTTCAGCGCGGCGGCCGGTCGTGAAGTGGCGGGCTCGATGGCGTTGTATGCCCTGGGAAAACTGCACGCCGCGGCGGCCCGGCAAAGGAACCTCGACTTGCCCGCCGCCGAACCCAAGGCCGTGGTCTTCTACCAGGCCTCGCTGCTGGTCTGCCCGCAAAACTACATGTCGGCCAACGACCTCGGCGTGGTCCTGGCGCAGGGGGGCTGTTATGCCGAGGCGCGGTCGGCGCTGGAGCACAGCGTTTTCATCTCGCGGCAGTCGGCCAGCCTGGGCAACCTGGCGGTCGTTTATCAACAATTGGGGCAACCCTGGCTCGCCGAGCAGGCGCGACGGCAGGCCGAGTCGGTCCGCCGGGTCGAGGTCGAGGGGCGGCGGGCGCGGCAGACTTCCGCCAACGGCGCGGTGCAGTGGGTCGATCCGCGGACGTTCGCCGAGATGAACCTGGAAACGCCCGTCCCGCCGCCCGCGCAAACCAAGCGATCGACGCTCGGCTGGCTCCCCCGGGCGCGGATCATGCCGGTTGCGGCCTCGCCGGACGACCGCCCGCGGCCCTTGGCCGGCCAGACGCCGCGCGAACCGGAGCAGATCCGCTTGTGCCAGGCCCTCGGTCCGGCCGCTCCTTACGACGTTTACGGCATCGATTGCGCCGCAGTGTGGCGGCTGGCAGCGACGCGGAGGCTGGGAAGCGATGCGATTGATCGAGTGGCAGGCGTATGCCCAGGGTGAATACGTGGGGCACGCCCGGCTCGCCCACGTGCCGGAATACCGGTTCCGCGTCGACGATCAACTGGACATGCTCTACCGGATCACGCGGGACGAGACCACCACGCCGTACCGGCTGAACGTGGGCGACCAGATCCGGGTGGAATCGTTCACCGACGCGGCGTTGGACCGCGACCTGCTCATTCAGCCCGACGGCACGATCACGCTGCGCCTGCTCGGCCAGGTCCATGCGACGGGCCGCACCGTGGCCCAGCTCACCGCCGCCTTGGACGAGTTGTACAAGAAATACTACAAGATCCCGGCCATTACCGTGACGCCGTTGAAGGTCAACACGCAACTGGACGACCTCCGCGCCACGATCGACCGCCGTGCGGGCATCGGCGGCCAAAGCCAAATGGTCCGCATCACGCCGGAAGGGCTGATCTCGCTGCCCGCCGTCGGCGCCATCCGCGCCCAGGGCCTGACCCTGCAAGAACTGCAACAGGAGCTCAACGAGCGCTATCGGGAAAAGGTCGAGGGGATGGAAGTGGTTCCGGTCCTCTCGCAGCGGGCGCCGCGCTATTGCTACGTCATGGGCGAAGTGAACACGCCGGGCCGCTTCGAGATGGTCGGCCCCACCACCGTCTTGCAGGCCATGAGCATGGCCGGCAGTTGGCAAGTGGGCGCCAACCTCAGGCAGATCGTCATCTTCCGACGCGGCGACGACTGGCGGCTGCTGGCCACCATGGTCAACCTCGACGCGGCGCTGCACGGCAAACAGCCCTGCCCGGCGGGCGAACTCTGGCTGTCGGATTCCGACGTGATTATCGTGCCGAAGTCGGCGATCCTCGTGGCCGACGACTTCATCAACCTGGTCTTCACCCGAGGAATCTACGGCGTCTTCCCCATAATCACCAATTTCAACTTCACCAAGCTCAGCTCGCTCTAGTCTTGTGTCAGGCACGCCCATGCCTGGCGTACAGGGATGTCGGCGGTGAGCCGGCGATGTTCGATGCGTCGGCCGGCGATGTTCGCTGTGAGCCGGAGGCGTTAGCCCAAGTTCGCCAGTAGAGGTCGTTGGGGCGGGAATCTTGTCATATTCGGTACCCGCGAGGAAGCGGGGTTTCTTGACGGAACTCCTTGCCGCACGTCACACGGTTGCCTCGCCATTGTGCCCAAAGGCGTTGTAGTGAAGACCTTGCCCTTCGGGTCGTCCGGGAGCAGCCGTAAAATACGGGCATGTTCATCCGCCCCTGTTTTCGTCGTAAGAATGGCAAGCGGCACGCCTACTGGGCACTGATGGAGTCCTATCGCACGGAGCGCGGCCCGCGGCAACGGGTAGTGGCCTATCTGGGCCAACTCGACGATCGCGGCCGGCTGGGCGTCAAGGAGGCGGCCCAAGGCGGGCGGCGGTCGCGGCAGCAACGGCTCTTCGACGACGTACAGCCGCAGTGGGTGGAAGTGGATGCAGCGCGGGTCCGCGTGGAGAACCCCGTGGCTTTCGGCGGGCCGTGGCTGGCACTGGAGTTGGTGCGGCAACTCGGGCTGCACGAATTTCTCCAGCAGGTCCTTCCCCGCGGCGAGGAGCAGGTGCCCTGGTCGCTGATGGCCTTGGTTTTGGTGCTCTGTCGTCTGTGTGAGCCGTCGAGCGAACTGCACATCGTCGAGCATTTCTATGCCCAAAGCCCCTTGGCCGAGTTGCTGGGCGTGCCCGCGGCCAAGGTCAACGAGCAACGGCTGTATCGGGCTTTGGACGCCTTGTTGCCGCACAAGGAGGCGTTGGAGGTGTTCTTGAAAGGACGGCTTGGGGAACTGTTTGCCCTGGAGTACGACTTGCTGTTGTACGACGTGACGAGCACCTATTTTGAAGGCGAGGCCCGCGGCAATCCCTTGGCACAGCGCGGCCACTCGCGCGACCACCGGCCGGACTGCAAGCAGGTGTGCATCGGCCTGGTGGTGTCGAGGTGCGGCATGCCGCTGGGCTACGAGGTTTTCGCCGGGAATCGCAACGACGTGACCACGCTGGCGGAGATCGTCGAGACGATGGAACGGCGTTATGGACGCGCGGAGCGGATTTGGGTCACGGACCGGGGCATGGTTTCCGAAGAGAACATTGCTTTTCTGCGGCAGCAGCAGCGGCAGTACCTCGTGGGCACGCCGAAGAGCATGCTGAAACGGTTCCAACGCGAACTGTTGGCCGAGGACTGGCACGCGATCCGCGACGGCGTAGAAACCAAGCTTTGTCCGTCGCCGGAAGGCGCCGAGACCTTCGTGCTCTGCCGCAGTCGTGACCGGCGCGAGAAAGAGAAGGCGATGCACGCCCGCTTCGAACAACGCATTGAAGAGGGCCTGCGGCGCATCGCGGCCACTTGCCAACGCCAGCGCTTGGACCGAGCCGTGGTGGGACAACGGGTGGGGCGCCTCTTGGGCCGAAACAGCCGGGCGGCCGGACTGTTCCAAGTCGAGGTGCGGACGGGAGAAGAAAATCGGGCGACCCTGCGTTGGAACAAGGTCGAGGCGTGGCGCGACTGGGCTGCCTTGAGCGAAGGCTGTTACCTGCTGCGTACCAACATCAGCGACTGGAGCGACGAGGACCTCTGGAACACCTACATCCAATTGACGGAGGCCGAGGCGGCCTTTCGCATCCACAAGAGCGACCTGTCGATCCGTCCGATTTGGCACCAGAAGGAAGAGCGGGTCTTGGCCCACATTTTCGTCTGCTTCCTGGCCTATGTGCTTTGGAAGACGCTGGCCCAGAACTGCCAGCGCCGGGCTGGGCCACGAGCCGCGCCGGGTGTTCGAGGAACTGGGCAATATCCGCTTGGTCGATGTGGTGTTGCCGACGCGTCAGGGCACCGAGATCCGCAAGCGTTGCGTGACCCGGCCGACGGACCACCAGGCCATCCTGCTGCAACGACTGCGGCTACGGTTGCCCACCCGACCAATGGCGGGTTTGTAGTGAAGACTTTTGGGAACCACCCCTTGCGCCGCAACTACTTACGTCGATCACTGGCGAACTTGGGTTAGCCTCCGGATATCGCTGCCCCACGGACAACCGTCGCCGAGTGCGGCGCGGTGCGAGGGATGGGGTTGCGGAATCCGGTGGCTGACGCCACCGGCTCACGCGCGCTGCCGCTACCCAGCGTCGGGTGGCACTGGCGAGACGCCAGTGCCACACGCGGTGCCAAGCGTCAGGACGACGCGAACTTGCCCACCACGGGCCGCTGCATCAGGCACGACCAGGCCGGGTAGCCCCCCTTCACGTGCGAGCCTCCCAGCCGGCACTTCCGCAATTGGACCACCTCGAACAGCCGGCCAAGCTCGCGGGAAATCTGCCGCCGGGTGACCGACGGCGGGCCGCCTGCCGGCGACTCGCGCCGACGGGCCGCCACCGTGAAGTAATAGGAACCCGGCTGCGTCAGTCGCCACAAAAGATCGAGGAACCGTTCCAGGTCGGTATGGCGGATGAAATGGTAGAACCCCACGTCGTAAACCAACTCGAACGGTCCGACGGTCGGGCAGAACTCGAAGACATCGGCCAGCACGATCCGCAGCAGCGCATCTTCCCGCTCGGTCCTGACCCGGGCACGCTCGACGGCGATCGGTGAGCTATCGACGGCGGTCATCTCGAAGCCCTGCCCGGCAAGATAGATGGCGTTGGCCCCGGTGCCGCAACCCAATTCCAGGGTCCGCATCGGGCGAAGGGTCTTCTCTTCGACCAGCCGCACCAACTCCTCGGACGGAGTGCCGGTCTCCCAGGGAGGGGTTCCTTGGCGGTAGATGGCATCCCAGTCCAAATGCCCGGCCGGCACAAGCTCTCGCAACTGGCTCATGATCATGCTCATTTCCGCTCTGGGACCAAAGGGCGTATCTCTCTAGTTTCTGATGTTGCGGGCGTTTGTGCAAGTGGGCATGAGCCAAGGTGGCGGCAAGGGAGGTCTCGCGGCACACGCCGGCAGGGGTGAACCGTTGGATTGCGGCCGCAGAGGGACCGGGTTCACCCCGGGGCAAGAAAAAACAAGCCCGATGCAACACGAGGCTGCATCGGGCTTTGTGATGGGTGGTGAGGTCGGTCGATAACGGAACGTCCAGGTTGGGGTTGCTCCCCGGATGCGTTGAGTTTCCGCCGCCTTTCCACCTCTTTCAGGGGTATCTTCGTTTCCGGTTTTCAGCCGCCAGGAAGGCTGTTGCACCACGCAGGAGCGGCCTGCCTGGTTTCGGGCACACTCCACCAAATCGCCGACGGCGCGTCCCGCACCACCTGACGGTCATGGTAATGCGGGAGCACCGTCGAGCATCGCCACGATCCCACCAGTAATGCCGGTTGGGCTTAGCATGGCAGACGCGACGCTCGGCAACGTGTTCGGTGCGATTGGAAGGAAGCTCACAACGACTCTTGTTCCAAGGCTAATGCCAACCAGCAAAAAACTTCGGAATCGGACCCATCCCTTGCCAACAGCGAACCCGGGATGATTACTCCGGCAAATGTTCGAATCAACATTCTATTCCTTCAGCTTAATGATCCTTGCCGTCCCGTAAATGACGGGAACGGACATTTTCTTGCCTTCTTCGGGCATTCCTGGCGGGTTTCGGTTTTTGCGGGCGTGACGGACAGGCCAAAAGGTGGTATTCTTAAAGGGAACCCACGGTAAGAAGCGGGCTGGCAGCGTGAATTCTGCCGTGTTCGGTGGGTGTGCCGCGTCGGAAGTCTAGGCTTGTTGGGGGGACTCATGCGATCCGCGGACCTGAATTTCTTCCGCTATTTCCCGGTCAGCGAACGCGACCGGCAATGGGGTCTGTACGTCACGGGCGTCGGTTCGTCGCACTATCCGGTCGGATACGCGCACTATCCCCTGACCCCTCACCCCGCCGGCTACATGTTTCAGTGGCGCCAGGGACGCGTGTTGCAGGAATTTCAGGCGGTCTACATATCCCAGGGCAGCGGAGACTACGAGTCGAAGACCGTCGGCAGCCGCGAGATCACGGCCGGCAGCCTCATCCTGAACTTTCCCGGCGAATGGCACCGGTATCGCGCGAGCCATGAAACCGGCTGGGACGAATACTGGTGCTCCTGCAACGGCGAGCACCTGCTGGACCTGTTGCGACAGGGGTTCTTCACGCCCCAAGAACCGGTGTTGCAGCCGGGCATCGACGACGTCCTGTTGCAGACCTACCAGGACCTGCTCGACTTGGCCCGCGCAGAACCGGTCGGATTTCCGCAGGTTGCCGCCGCGAAGGTCTACGAGATCCTGGCCGTGGCGCTGGCCGCGGTCCGCCGTCGTGGCGCCACGTCACGCGATGAGAACCGCATCCGCGTGGCCAAGGCCTACCTGGCCGACAACGTCGAGGGCCCCTTGGCCATCGCCGAGTTGGCGGCCAAGCTGCACATCAGCCCGGAACATCTGCGCCGGCTCTTCCGCCACTCGACCGGCATGTCGCCGCACGAGTATCACCTCGAGTTGAAGATGCACCGCGCCCGGCAGTTGCTCCACGGCACGAATATGACGGTCAAGCAGATCGCCCAAGCCCTGGGCTTCGAGAGCCCGTTTCACTTTTCCAGGGTGTTCAAGCGTCGGACCGGCGCTCCGCCCGGTCATTGGCGCCGCTCTCCGTAGGCCCCGCTCCGAGGCGGATTTTCCCGCGGCAGACCGAGCGACACGGCCGGCGTGGGATCGCTTTCCTGGCCTTCCTTGTCCACAGCCGAGATCCGGTAGTACCACGCCCCCGCACGCTTCCGCCCGGAAAGATCGAACCCGTTGTCCGTGAATCGGACGGTGCCCTCGGCCACGTAGGTGAGCAACGTGTCGGGCCCGGTCGGAAAATTCGGCTGCCGGCCGCGGTAGATCCGGTACCAGAAGACGCTTCCCGCCGCGGGCGGATCCCAGCGAATGGCCCCGTCGTCCGCCCTGGGGTTGCGCGGCGGCAGCAGTCTGCCGGCGGCCGCCGGCGGACTGCTCACCAGCGACAGCGGCATCCGGGGCGAGTCGGGCGGAAAGCGGGCGACGTTGTCGCCGTCGCTCGACTCGACGTAGTATTCCAGCCCCGCAGGACCGACCTCCGCCGCGGGAATCGCCGCCGCGAACACCGCCTTCACGCGGCGGCGCATCGGCAGCGACTTCCATGCCGCGACGCCAGGCGCCCGATAATAGACCGCGGCCGAAACGCTCTCCGGCGTCCGGTTCGCCAGGACGCGTATCTTCACCCACACCGGCTGCCCCTCCGTGGCCGACGTCGGCGGCGACACCATCACGATGTGCGGCGGGGTCTTGCCGGCCGCGCCGGCCTGGCAGATCGACGGCGCCGACCGCGGACTCTCGCGCCCGTCCGCCGTCACCGCGGCAACCGTGTAACGATACTCGCCGTCGCCGCGGTCCTCGTAGCGTAGTTGCGAAACCGGCAACAGCGCCGCGTCGAGCCTCGTCTTGTCGCGGTAGACGTGGAACCCCTTGGCCCCAGGCTCCATGTTTCTCCAGGTGATCACGGCGCCGGTGCGGGTGCCGCGGGCCTCGACCTCCGACGGCGGCTGCACGGCGAACTTCCGCCGCAAGGCGTCCTCCCGGGCCACGTAGTTCCCTTGCACGAAGCGGTTCTCGACGCTCGTCACGTTGCCCAGCGAGGAAATATCGTTGACGCGATACGTGAAATTGTGCACCCAGGACTCCATCGCCCCGGGCAAGTCGTCCCATTGGTATCGCTCAAAGTTGTGATCCAACTCGATGTGGTCTTTCTCCGCGGCCAGCCGGCGCCTCAGCAGGCGCAGGCGGGCCTTGCGCCCCTCCGACGCGGCTGCGGCAATCGCCCCATCGACGACGGCCAATTGCCGGACCGCCTTGTCGAGTTCCTCCGCGCCGGCGCCGTCCTTGAAGGGCCACGTGGGCCCGGCTTCGGCAAAGAGCGAAGCCACCGGCTCATTCTGGTCGATGATCGCCGCGATCCGGTCGGCCACGTTCTCGCCGTAGTTGACGGCCGCATACTCGCGATACACGGCCCGTAACGAAGCGTACTTGCCGGCCAGGTCCCAGGGGGCCTTGGCGACGTAGGATATCTTCGGATCGACGGCGTCCGCCACGCGCCACGTGAGGCAGTAAAACCCTTTCATGTTCGCCGCGCGCCGCTGCCAAGCCTTGATCGTGTTCGAGAGATGGACCTTGTACGTGGCGTAATACTCCGAGCTGTCGCCGTCCCGTTCCAGCCAGGGGCAGCCCCAATACTCGCGGGCGCCATACGCCGCCCCGCTGTCGCAAGCGTCCGAGTAGGCCGCAATCGGCGAGCACAATGACGTCGGCCGGAAGCTGGGCGATGGAGGCCGGATTGAGCCCCCAACCGGCAACAGCCAGCCGCGTGGCCGGCGAGCGGGCCTTCAGCTTCTCGTAAAAGCCCATGACCGTCCGCCGCCAGGACGCCCATTTCGCCGGGTCGCTCCCCGTGTCTTCCGCCTGGAAGCACAACAGGTAATCCAGATCGGGATAGTCGCGGACGATCTGCTCCGCGCGGGCGGCCACCACCCCGGGATCGTCCGCCTTGGCCTTGTAATCCTCGGGAAGCACGTTGATGTCCAAGCCCAGGCCGACCTTGACGCCGCGGGCGTGGGCGTGGGCAAGGATCTTCTGGAACTCGGACGCCCCCTTGCGGAAGACCTCTTCATTCGACAGGCCCTCGTTGTGCAAGGTGCAGTCCGCCCCAAAGTCGTAATCGTCGAAAAGATCGCCCGCGCCGAAGCGATACTGGGCCAGGTCCCACGGCGGCCCCCACCAAAAATGGCCGGTCCGCACCGTCGCCATCCAGACCCGGGACGTGATCCCCCGGTAGGTGAAATTATGGAACATCTCGTTGTGCCGCGGCACCGGCGAGACCCGCGGCAGCAGGCCCGTCTCGTTGTAATTGTGAATGTGCAGGAAGTTCATCCGCATCTTGGCCATCTGGTCGATAATGAATCGCCAGTCTTCCCACGAATAGACCGTGGCCGACTGCGGGAAGTTGGTCCAGGGGAGGAATCCGCGAATGGCCGCCGCCGGCGCTTTCCGCTCGTCCACATGGGCCAATCGCAGCGGCGCCTTGCGGTCCGGCAGCACGTCGCCGCACAAGTAGAACCCGATGCCGTAATGCTCCTCCAACAGGCCATACACCCCGTAAAGACAGCCGCGCTCATCGCTGCCGGCAACGACGACAACCTCCTTGTCGCCGACGGCCAGCCTCTTGAGCACGTAGCCCTGCGGCCCGGGGTCGGCGTCCGAGACTTTCACTTGCCCGGCCGCGGCCAACTTCTCGATCAACGGATTGGTCTTCCGCCGGCCGAGGACGAAGCCCGCTGCATCGACCGCAGTCACGCCCGTGCGGATCTTCGGCAGCGATCCGGACAATTGGTAGAGATACCGCTGCAACTCGCGGGCCGCGTATTGTTCCAAGGCGGGAGCGTCCCGTCCGACGTAGATGCTGATCTGCTCCGTGGCGCCGCCGGCCGGCGACGGCTTTTCTTCCGTCGCCGACGATGGACGGCAGGCTGCGATGGCCAGGAGTCCCCAAATCCATGCGATTGCGCAAGTCCGGCTTCGATTCATGTTGCTCTTCCTGTTATCGGTCATGCTGACGGGCCGTTGTTTCAGATTGCGACATCACTGATGTACATGCTGTGAAGTCTCGTTCACGCGGAGACGCGGAGTCGCGGAAGGAGAGGGAACATAGTTGTTGACGACGCGGTGCAGTCCTTCCTTCATCGTGGCCGCTCCGAAGTTGAGCAATAGGCCGACGGGCAAGTTGAGCAAGCGGAGATACGTCAAGACTTGTTTGGAGTGAACGGGAGCGAGATTTTCGACGGATTTCAGTTCCACAACGACAACGGCTTCCACCAACAAGTCCACGCGAAAACCGTCCTCAAAACGCATCCCATCGAATTCAAACGAAACGGTCTTCTGCCGTTCCACTCTCAGCCCTCGCCGTTCCAATTCCTTTGCCAAAACCATTTCATAGACCGATTCCAGCAACCCCGGACCAAGCCGTGTATGCAGCTTATAAGCCGCGTCAACGACCTGGCCGGTAATATCGTCTATTTCTCTTGTCATGCCATTTCCTCTCCGCGACTCCGCGTCTCCGCGTGAGCCTTTCACATCCCCCTTTTTCCCTTCCAGACTTTGTTGAGTATAACACTCCCAAAACGCACTGGACACCGGATGTTTTCCATGGGAACCACGAACAGATACAAACAAGAAAGCCTTTCGCAACCTACGGTCGCAAAAGGCTTTGCGAAGGGTGGGTGAGGGGACTTGAACCCCCGACTCCCAGATCCACAATCTGGTACTCTAACCAACTGAGCTACACCCACCGTCTCGCTTCAGACACACCACTATACCCGCCAAAACCCCGCCGGTCAACCGCCCCAACGAGCCGCTCACTCGAAGATCAAGTACCCGAAACCCTCGGGCATGACGGTCGTCGCGGCGGGCGTGGTCCAGGATTGAAAACCCACGCCCGGCACCGTCCGCTGCAGGCCGATGGCCCAAACCGTCCGCGCCGCGGGACGGTGGCTGGTGAGCTGACCCAGCGGAATCGCCGCCTCGGCCGTCCATTGGCCGCCGTCGCTCCGGGCGGCCACGTACCAGGTCGGGTCCCACGTGCTGTCGCCGCAGCAGCTATCGTGGGTCCAGCCGCGATGGTCGATCGTCAAACGGTAGTAGGTGGCATAATCGCGACCCAAGTCGATCAGCACATCGACGCGGTCGTGGGCCGCAAGATCGGCGTCGCGGACGCGCGGACCGCCGGCCGATTCATACCGCGCCCCGGCGGCCATGCGGCAACGAATCGCGATGTAGAGAAACTCGTCGTCGTGGGCGAGCATGACGGTGGCCGGCCACTTCGCATCGTCGTGCAGGCTGCTCTGCAAAGCCGACCGGCTTGGCCCGTTGCCAAACGGCGTCGTCCAGCCGGCCGTCCAATCGCGGCTTGGTCGCGGCGGTCACGCAGGCCAGCGTCGGTTTGGGCGGGGCGCCTTTCGACTGGGCCAACCAGATTTCGCCCCGCGCAGGCCGACCAGGCGTCGCCTTTGCCGCCGCGGCCCTGCATCAAGTACAAACGCTGGGCCTGCTGCGGCAAACCCTGCTTGCGATACGCGGCGGCCAAGGGAAATCGCACCGCCGGATGCGCAAACAGGTCCGGATAGTCGCGCTGGATCCGCATGGCCGTGGCCACGGCCCGATCCAGCCGCTTGCGCCCATGGGCCGGACCGCCCGCAGCCAAGTCGCCGCCGGCGCGCTCCGCCGCCTCGTCGCTGACATAGTATTGCACCAGCCAAACCAGGGCCGGCCGGCAAAGCGGATCGTCCGGGTATTGGTCTACCAGCAACTGGAACGCCTCCGCCGCCAGGTCGCCGTGGCCCGTCAACGCATAGCGGTCGCCCAGCCGATAGAGGATCCCCGCGGCGCTGGCCGCGTCCAGCCCGCGGGTCAAGTCGCCGGCCTGCGCCAGCAATCGCACGGCAGCCTGCGGGTCGCGGTCCGCCTGGTCGAGAATCGCCTGCATGTGGCGTCGCCGCTCGGCGATGCGCCGCGGAAGATCGCTGCCCTCGGCCGTCGCCTCGATCAACTGCCGGCGGGCGTCGCTGCCGGGCACCAGCGCGGCGCCGGCGAAGAAATCCGCCGCCTTGCTCCGTCGGCGTCGCCTCCAGCAGCGGCCGGAACCCCAGCGCGGCGACGGGCGGCGTGAAAGCGGTCCTCCAGCAGACCCCGGGCCGGGCGCCGCCACGTCGGCCAGCGAGCGACCCAGCCGCGGCGCCAACTGGGCCGTCATCAGTTCGATCGCGCCGCGTGTCCCCGGCGGCATGGAGCCGTAGGCCCTTTTCACCTGCCACGGTTCCAGGCCCGCCAGCGCAATCTGGTCCGGAAACGCCCGCGGGTCGCCCGCCTTGCGGATGGCGCCGGCCACCACCTGCGCGATCAATTGCTCCGCGGCGTCGTCGCCGGTCGGGCCGGCGAGGTTGGTCACGACGATTTCCGGCCGCCAGATGCGGATCTGCCGCACCAGATGCGATTCCAACTCCTGCAATCCGCGGCCGCCGTGGAACCGGTCCCAGCAGTCGATGACCGCCGCGGTGGAAAGCCGCAGGCCGGCCTGCCGCAGCGGGAATTGCCAGGCGGTCTCGGCGCCGCAACCGCCCACGGACACCACGGCCTCGTGGATGCGGTCCTCGCGAGGAGCCTCGTCCCGCGCGGCGATCTCGAGGTCGCGGCGGCCCAACACGTCGATCACGCTCAGGTAGCCTTCGTTGCCGGCCAGCCGCGCCGCCAGTTCCAACGGGACGTCGTCTTCGTGGCAGAACAATCCCAGCATCGCGGCCCGGGCGCCGCCGCCCTGCTGGCGGCGCCAAGTCCGCCCGCCGTCCTCGGTGGCAAGGATCGTCCCCATCGCGCCGACCGCCCAGCCATGCTCGTCATCGACGAAAGTCATGCTCGAAAGCGGCAGCCGGGTCGGCGTGGGGAAGGCGCTCCACGTGCGGCCGCCGTCGGGCGAGTGCAGCACGCGGCTGCCCGGCGTGCCGGCGATCCAGCATTTCGGGCCGCGAACGGCCAGTGCGGCGAAGTCGAACATCGCCGCCGTGTCGCGGGGAAAAGACGGCGGCAGCCCGCGCCAATGACCGCCCAGGTCCGAAGTGAACAGGACCGCTCCGCCGTCGCCGACCAGCCAGGCATACGGCGGAACGACCAGCCGCAGTTGCCGCAGCGTTTGCAGGTCGAGCGTGCCGGCCCGCGCCGGTTCGAGATCGCCCTGGCGGACGGCGGCGGTCGCGGCGTTGCGGCCGGCCAGGATGCCCGTATGCGCGTCGAAGAAGTCGCCGGTCGTCCAGCCGTCGGCGTTGCCGCCGCACAGGGGCGTCCAGCTCCGCCCGCCGTCGTGGGTGGCGAAAACGCCGGAGGGAAACAGGGGCGACGAGTTGCCGGCGGCCCAGCCGCTGCGGGCGTCGAAGAAGCGAATTTGTTTCAACCCCGGCAGCAGCAGGCCCGGATTGCGATACCAGTGGCGGCCGCCGTCGCGCGTGGCCAGCACCACGCCGGAACTGTCGTGCAGGTACGGATGGGAGAATCCCCCGGCGGCCCAGCCGGTCCGGGCGTCGAGGAAGCAAACCGAGCAGAGCGGGCAGGCGACTCCGGAGTCTTGCCGTTGCCAGTTTCGGCCGCCGTCATCGGTGTGGCAGATGGCGCCGCGGTCGCCGACCGCCCAGCCGTGCTTCGCGTCGACGAAGCAAACCTCGTGCAGCCAGGCGTCGCCGCGCATGGCGTCGGTCTGCGCCGGATCGAACGTGTCGTAGGGCGTGCGTAGGGCAGGGCTCCGGGCAGCGGTTTTCGTCGGTCCGGGCGCGTCGGGCGAAGGTTGCGTGCGGCCGGCGGCCGACTCGCGTTCCAGCCGGAAGATTTCCCGCCCCTCGTCGCCCAGCGTTGCGGGGTCCGCCGGCGGGGCCTGCAAGGTCCACGCCAGGGCCAAGATTGCCAAAGCGGACATGGGATCGACCTCTTGTTCCAGGGGGTCCGCGGTCGAGAATGCCTCTGGGCCGATTGTAGGGTCCCAGGGCGCGCGGTGCAATGGCGCCCAACCAGGGTCCGCAGGGGCCCGTTGGCTTGTTTTGCCGCCTTTTCCTCCCCTTGTGGGGCCCAACGGGCTTGGGTATACTGGACTGATTAGCCGCTGAGGAGTCCAACGACCATGACGATGGATAAGAGCCTGCGTATGCGGACGGGCATGGTCCGCACCCGAAACGTCCTGACCCGCGACGAGCGGATCCGCCGCCTCCAGGCCGCCGACCGCTGGCAGGAGGGCGATAGCCCCTTCGGCTTGGCCAAAGTTCGCGTCTATAAACTGGCCATGAAGAAGAAGAAAAAGAAGAAGAAGGAAGAGGAGGAAGGGGTAGAAGGGGAAGCGGCCGCCGCCGAGGCCACTCCTGCCAAGACCCCCGCCAAGACCGCCGCCAAGCCGGCTGCCAAGACGCCTGCTAAGACACCTGCCAAGAAATAACGGCAGCTAACGGCGCCAGAGTCTCCATTTTTCTCATTTTCCCTCTTGTCCCGGCTCTGCCGCTTCGCGTAGAATCCGCCCGCCATGGGTGGATTTCGCACGATCGTCGGCTTGATCCTGCTGGGATGCCTGGCTTTCGGACTGAGACTATGCGCCGTGTTGGCGGTCTGGCCCGACCGGGCTGCGCCAAGCCTGACCATCGCCGCCACGGCGGGAAAGTCGCCGTCGGAATCGCCATCTCTATCCCGGTCTGAATCGCCGTCCGGATCAAGGTCCGGAGCGAGGTCGGACGGTCACGAGCCGCCGGGCAGCGGTGTTGATCGAGCCGCCCAGTTCTTGCAGTGCCTAGTGGGCGCGGCCACGGTCCTTGCCGTCGCCTGGCTGGGCTGGTTGCTGGTCCGCGAGCAACGGGTCATCGGCTGGATGGCTGCCTTGGGACTGGCGGTTTATCCGGCCCAGGTCAACGCGGCGGCTTACCCCCAGGCGGCCGTCTGGGCCACGTTGGCGCTGTGCTGCCTGATGGCCGTCGCCGTGTCGCCGCGGTGGCCATCCACCAGGGCCGGCGCGATCCTGGCCGGATGTCTGGCGGGCGTGGCCGTCGTGCTGGAGCCGGTTCTTGTGCTGGCGGCGCCGGTTTGTGCGATGGTTTTCTGGCGGGGCGCGGGCCGGCACGGCCAGGACGATCGGCCCCGCCGACCGGCATTCGGTCAACTTGCGATTCTGGCCGGCGTGGCGGTGGCCATCCTCGGCTGCTGGTGCGCGGGCGAGTGGCTTTGGGGCCGTGCGGCGAGTCCTTCACCGGCGGGCGCCGGGCAGGCCTGCCTGGAGCGGCTGCGAGACTTCCTGCTCTCCGGCGTGGCTGGTCCGGCCCATGACGCGGGCCGGCTGGAACGTTTTGCCACCATCGCCTGCCTGGTGCTGGCGTTGATGGGCGGTTGCATCTCGTGGCGTCGCTGGCGGGCACTTTGGCCGACGTACGCGATCGTTGCCGCGATTGTGCTTTCGGACGCGTGGGACGTGATTCCCGCCACGTCACGGCTGTCGCTCGAGCCGATCGGATTGCTCTGGGCGGCGTTGGCCGTCGGGCCGCCGTTGGCGCGGGTGTTTGCCGGCCGCGGGGTTCGCGTGTATCGGCCGGGCGAGCGGGCCGAGGATCCCCTGGAGCGCGCGCACCTGCTTCGCGGCCCGCATTATGACGTGGGCGTGCGGCGCCGGGCGGGATGAATCGCCCGTCGCGGTTTCTTCCGGGCCTTGCGCATCAGGCCGGTTTGACCGAGGAGGCACGCGGCCCTTTGCCGCGGGTGCCGCCTTCGCTTTCCAGTTCGTACTGGACCGTCTGGCCTTCCTGAAGGTTGTCGAAGCCGGAATCGGCTACCGACGAATGATGGAAGAAAACCTCTCCGCGCTCGCCCGCGATGAACCCGAATCCTCGGTCCGAGACGAGCTTCGTAATCTTGCCCTGCGGCATCGCAACAACTCCTCAATCGAGACTGGGGGCTAGTGGCCCGCGGTTTCCAATGCCCGAGGTTCTGCTTTTTACGGCCGCGGCGGGCCACTTGGCCCAACGTACTGTATTTTCGAGCTAACAGATTAACATACCGTACTTGGGTCGGCGACACAACCCCCTCTGGATAGCGAGGGTGCTGTTCGTTCCGTCCCGACCCGACCGAAGACGCCCGGAGGGGACCCAGTGGGTGCCCCGGAGGGTGCCCGGTCCCATTTTCGCCCGTCTTCGCCGCGAAAATCGGGACATTCCCCGTGAACGGCCGATTGCCAATCAGGGGCGGGGGGGACATAATGGAATAGAAGCGGCCGTCCGGCCACGAATAGAAAACAGGCCGGGTTGTCGGCGCTGGAAGGGGCCATGAGTGGCCGGTGCATTGGGGGGGTCCCTGCATGGCTGGGTTTGATCCTTATCGGAAATGGCTTGGCATCCCGCCCGACGAGCAGCCGCCCAACCATTACCGGTTGTTGGGCATCGGCCTGTTCGAATCGGATCCGGATGTGATCTCCAATGCGTCCGACCGGCAGATGTTCCACGTGCGGACTTTTCAGTCGGGGGCCTACGCGGAGATCTCGCAGTTTATCCTCAACGAGTTGTCGGCCGCCCGCGTGTGCCTGCTCGATCCGCAACGGAAGGCGGAATACGACCATTGGCTGCGGCAAACCTTGCCCGCCGACCGCTCGATGCCGCCGCGGCCGACGGCCATGCCGCCCGGGGGCGTTCCGGAGGGCGTCGCGGGAAGTGGATCGCCGGCCTGGTCCTGGTCGGCCCGGACACCGCCCGGCATGATTCCGGAAGGCGGGGCCGCGACCACGTTCAGCGGGTATCCTTATCCGAATGCGGCGCCTGCGCCGGTTCGCCGGCCATGTCGCCGCCCGGTTCGCCTCCCGCGCCGGCGCCGTGGGCCAATCCGGTGTCGGCATCGGGCACTCCGCCCGCGCTGGGCGGCGTCGCCCGGCCGCGCCCCATCGTGGTGGCGCCCCCAGGCGGACAAGACAACGACTTCTTGGCCGCCGTGTCGGCCCCGATTCCCCACCACGGTCACCGCCGCAAGAAAAAGGGGTCGCCGGAGGTCATGGGGCTTGGGATTGCCTTGGCGGCGCTCTCTTTCCTGGTGGCCCTCGGTTTCCTGTTCGCGTTCTTAACTCGCGAGCCGCCTGCCCCGGTCGAGAGCACGCCGGATGCCCCGGCCGCGGAGCAACCGCTGTTCGGACCGGCCGTGCCGGTCATCTACAAGCACGTGCCGGCGAAGCCCAAAGACGGCGCGACGAACGAACGTGGCACGGATCGCACGTCCGAACGGGACGACAAACCTGCGTCGCCGCCGCCGCCCAAGGTCCGCCACGAGGAAACTTTCCCGGACATTCCCGCCCATCCGGGCATGGACCAGCGTGCGTCGTCGCCTTCCCCGCGCGACCTGAATCGCGACGACACGCCGCAACCCGGCCCCGGCGCCCCGCACTTTGACGAGTCGGACCCGGACAGCCCGGTGCGCTCCAGCGGTCGCTTCAACGACAACGGCTCGGTCCGTAGCAGAAAGGATGCGTTGCCGGATTTCTTTCGCCCTCCGCGCTCCCGCAGCGTTCCACGCCCATGAGTGATGCCGGACAGAAGCCCTCCGACGCGACCGCGGTCGCCGATCTTTCCGGCCGGCAACTGGGCGACCTGCGGCTGTTGCGGCGGCTGGGCCGAGGGGCCATGGCCGAGGTCTACCTGGCCGAACAGTGCCGGTTGCAGCGCCGGGTGGCGGTGAAGGTCCTCAAGCCCGCCCTGGCCGAGGACCATACCTATCTGAAGCGCTTCGAGCGGGAAGCGCGGGCGGCCGCGTCGCTGGTCCATGCCAACATCGTGCAGATCCACGAGGTGGGCCAGGGCGACGGCCTGCACTACATCGTCCAGGAATACGTGGCCGGAATGAATCTCCGCCAGTGGATCGCCCGGCATGGCCCCGCCGACCTCGGCCGGGCGGTCTCGATCATGCGGCAAACGGCGGCCGCACTGGCCAAGGCGGCCGACGAGGGCGTGGTCCACCGCGACATCAAGCC
Organism: uncultured Planctomycetia bacterium; assembly: GCA_963804825.1. Classification (GTDB taxonomy): domain Bacteria; phylum Planctomycetota; class Planctomycetia; order Pirellulales; family Thermoguttaceae; genus JBKQVT01. The sequence continues at coordinate 321,517 of CAWDRV010000003.1, forward strand.
CGAAAACATCATGCTCACGCCGGCGGGCGAAGTGAAAGTGGCCGATTTCGGCCTGGCCCGACTGGCCGGCGATACCCAGGCCACCGACCTGACGCAGATCGGCATGACCCTGGGCACGCCCCTGTACATGAGCCCGGAGCAAGTCGAGGGCAAGCCGCTGGATTGCCGCAGCGACCTCTATTCCTTCGGCGTCACGTGCTATCACATGCTCGCCGGCAATCCGCCGTTTCTGGGCGAGACGGCCCTGGGCGTGGCCGTGCAACACCTGAAGAAAGAACCGCGGTCGCTGGAAACGCTGCGGCCCGACCTCCCGCCGGCGCTGTGCCGGATCGTTCACAAGATGCTCATCAAGGACCCGGCGGGCCGGTGGCAGTCGCCGCGCGAGTTGCTCCGCGAGTTGCGCCGCCTCCAGCAGGAATACTGCGCGGACCAAGCCGGCGCGGATTCCGGCGTTTGGGAATCGTCGGCGGCCATGCCGGCCGACCCGCGGCTGGAGGCGAGCCGGCAGCTTGCCAGCGTGATGAAAAGCGACGCGGCTGTAACGCCGCCGCGGCGGAGATGGCTGCTGGCCGTCGGGCTGTTGGCGGCGTTTGTCCTCGGCGGCGCCGCGGCCTGGTTCACCTTGCGGCAGGAGCCGCTGTTGGCCGTCGCGCCCGGCGGACACGTGCGAATTCCCCGCCAGAAAACCGCCCTGGCCCAGTATTTTTGCGCCAGCCAGATCGGCACCGAGGAGGCCTGGCAGAGCGTGCTGGAATACTTTCCCGAGAAGGAATCCGTCGTCCGCCGCGCCAAGCAGCAATTGGCCCGCATCTACCTCCTGCGCAACGACGACCGGGCGATGGCGATTTTCGACGAGCTGGCCGCCTCGGCCGACGCCGACAAGGAGTATCGGGCCTGGGGGCTGGCCGGGAAGATCGGCGTCCTTTCGCTCCAGGGGAAATACCGCGAGTCGGCCGAGGTGCTCGACGAACTATGGCCGATCCGCGGCGAGCTGCGCGACGAGCAGATGAAGAAGCTGTTGGATCGCGCCATTCACGAGAACCGTTCCCACCTCGCCCCGCAAAGCCGGCAGCAATGGGACCAGTGGCTGAAGACGGAGTTCCCCCACACGCCGTAAGATGCAGGGTGCAAGTTGTGCTGGCATCCGAACATCCGTAATGTCCCCTTTTCACCTTCGAATGGTCGATCCGATGAGGCGACAAAGCTACATGGTCAGGACGTTGCTATTATGGACGGCACTGTTCGTGGCGATGTACGCCGGGCTGCGCGCGGCTGATGCCCCCGTGGGGCTCTTCATTTGGTTGTTTTCATGGGTCGCCGCAGTATGGTGCGCAACGATGCTGTGTAGCGAGCGTGTCGCACGCGGCGTCAGTGCTGCAATATCCGTTGTCTTTGGGGGCATTGTGGTCGCGCCGGCGGCGATGATGACGATGAGTCCCGGCCCGTCGGTCCTTGAGAACCTCGTCAAGGCAGTCATCTTCGTCCCGCTCGTCTTCATCCCGTGTGGGATTGGTTTAAGTTACGCAGTTTCGCTCGGAAACTACCTCATCGAGGGGCGACGAGAAGACCGGCGGCAGAAAAGGTGCGACGGCGACAAGGAAAAGGGATAAAGGGAAGGATAAAGGGGGCAGGCGCATATATTGACGAATTTGGGAAGTTCTGGTAAGGAGGGATAAAGGGGACAGGCGCATATATTGACGAATTTGGGAAGTTCTGGTAAGAAAGGATAAAGGGGACAGGCGCATATATTGACGAATTTGGGAAGTTCTGGTAAGGTTGCGGTCATGCCTCGAATCGCAAGGGTCGCGCCGGGGGGAATGGTCTTCCATGTGCTCAATCGCGGCGTGGGGCGAATGCAGATCTTCCGGGCTGAGAAGGACTACGACGCCTTTCATCGCGTGGTGGAAGAGACGCTCCGCGTGGCGCCGATCCGCATCTGTGCCTATTGCTGGATGCCGAATCACTGGCACTTCGTCTTATGGCCCCAACGCGACGGGGACCTCTCTCGATTCCTACAGCGGATGGCCAATGTGCATACCCAACGCTGGCAACGGGCGAAGCTTTGCGTTGGCTACGGACACCTGTACCAGGGACGGTTCAAGTCATTCCCGATCGAAAGCGACGAACACTTCTATCGCGTGGCGCGGTACGTCGAGCGGAATGCTTTGCGGGCCGCACTGGTCGAGCACGCGGAGGATTGGAAGTGGGGAAGTCTGCGGCAGCGTGCAGGGGCGGCGCACGGCCCGTTACTGGCCGATTGGCCGTTGCCCGAGCCGTCCGACTGGATCGGACAAGTCAACAGGCCACAGACGGAAGAGGAGTTGGAATCGATCCGCCGATGCGTTCGTCGCGGGAGTCCTTACGGCAACGTCACCTGGGTCGAACAGGCGGCCGCGCAGCTCGGCTTGCAATCGACGCTCCACCGTCGTGGCCGCCCACGCAGCAGTCATCCGTGAACCAGCCACAATACGCATACTACCCAATATATGCGCCTGTCCCCTTTATTCTCCTTTATTCTTCTATCGCGGTCGCAGTCTCGGTTACGGTGGGCATCACGTTCGGGTACTATCCTGCCTGGAAGGCATCGCGGCTGAATCCGATCGAATGCGCTACGCTACGAATGACAAACCCCCGCATTTTGGAGAATGTCCGTGAGCAAGTTCATCGAGTTCGTCAACCAGAAGTTTCCTACGGTGTTTCCCTTCGTCTTCCGTAGGACCTCCCGATTTCTGCGCCACTTTTTTCCCTACAATCCGACCGTGGTGGAAGAAGAGGACGGCGCGGAATGGCTCGTCGTCCGACCTTCCTTGATCCCCGAGGCGGGCAACGGACTGTTCGTCACTCAGTTCTGCCCTGCCGGTACGGTCCTCTGCGAATACAAGGGAACCCGACTGACCGGCCTGCAACTGCTGCGCACGCGGGATTGGACCTACATCGCCTGTTATAAATTCGACTTCTGGATCGACGCGAAATATCACCCCAAGGTCAAAGCGCGTTTCATCAATCACCACTTCGATCCGAGCAAACGGAACGTGCGATGGGATGAGCGAGACGGCAGAGTCTTCTATGTGGCCGAGAGGGATATTTTGCCCGAGGAAGAACTCTACTCGGACTACACCGACGAACATTTTGAAAACAAGCGGTACTTTGACGGACTTGGCTGACGTTGGATCGCTGGCCACCCCTCGGCCCAGAGAGACATTCTGCTGGGATTTTTCGCTTTGGTGCCAATCCCGAAGGGAAGGAAGGGCCACCCCTATCGGTGCGACGGCCAGGTCGTCACCTCATAGCCCCTCCAGTGCGGCGGCGATCACGCCGACAATCCGCCGGGCGTCGAATTGCACCGCGGCCGCCTCGCTCACCCGACGGCGATCCAACTGCCGACATCCGGCCACCGCCTCCAGACAGGATTGCGCGTCCAACCGCTCGACCACCGCGCCGGTGCGGCCGGGCTCGACGAACGGCGCTCCCCGCGAAATTCCCACCGCCGGACAGCCGGACAACAAGATTTCGGCCAACGCCAACGGCCCGCGATCGTCGTCGGACAGGTAAAGGCAACATCGCGAGCGGCGGGCCACGGCCCACAATTGCTCGCGGCGGTAGCGGCCATAGCGGATGCGTGCGTGCCGCGGCCAGGCCCGCTGCAACCGGGCCACCGTCGCCGCGTTGACGCCCGACTTCTCGTAGATCAACAGGTCGTATTGCGGCGGCAGCGGGCCGCCGGGCCGCGGATGGATCGGATACGGCCAGACCACGATCGGCGCGCGGTTGGCCGGGCCGCGACAGCCCTCGATGAGCCGCCGATACCACTCCGATTCGGTGAACAGCAGCCGGCAACTGGCCGCGTCGCAGATTTCGCGCTCCGCCTGGACGCGGCACGGCTGGCGGCTGTGCTCGAAGAGGACGTTCGGCCCGGCGACGAACGGCGTTCCGGTCCGGCGCACAGTGCGGCGGTCTCGCGGTCTTCCCAGCACCAGAACCAGGGGATTTCGCCGGGCCCGAGCGGGCCGCCGATCTTCAGCCACGCGGGCGCAAATTGCCGCAGCGCCGCGTTGCAGGGCGAATTGGCCGTTGCCCGGCCCGCGCCCGGTCGGCGCCGGGACCGCGCGAATCAAGCGAATCGTGGCCATTCAGAACACCCGCGGAAAAACGCCGGGCAGGATGCGCGGAGGATCGAGGTCCAGGCCGTCGGCGGGAACGATCCGCAATCGGGCCTTCTCCGCCCGGACCGCGCCCAGCCGCCGATACCCGTCGCCGCCCATGCCCGACAGATGCCAGCCGTCGCCGCTCCAACAGTAAACGTAAAAGGGCGGGAAGCCCAACGCGCAGGGGTCGGCCTGCGTGGCGCCGGCGCGGACCATCCGCCGGGCCAGGGCCTGGTCTTCGCCGTTGTCGATGGCCGGGTAGCCGCCGGCTTGCCGGAACAGCTCGCGGCGATAGGCCCAGCCGCCGTGAAACAGCCCGCCGGTCCGATGTTGCCGGAGGCTGCCGTCCGGTTGCGGGTGGAGGACCAGCGAGGGGCGCGACCAGTCGGCCTGCCGCAGCGCCGCCGCGGAGGCCGACAGCGCCCAGGGCAGGTAAAGATCGTCGTCGTCCCAGACGGCCAGGGCTTCGACGTCGTCGCCGACCAGGGCGGCGGCCGCGTTGCGTTTTTCGCCGAGGGTGGGAAAACGTTTCGGCACGGAAACAAGCCGCCAGCCCTCGCCCGACTGGTTGGCATATTGACCGGCGTCGTCGAGAATGACCAATTCCCGCCGTGCGGCGGGATAGTCCTGGCGGAGGAAGCAGTGGATCATGCGGCCGAGTTGCCGGGGACGCAGATAGGTGACGCAGACGGCGGCGATCTTCAAGGCATCTCCTCCCGTTCCAGGCTCTCCAGCAGTTCCTGCCATTGCGACCAGAGGACGCGGGGATCGGACAGTTCGGTCGTCAGGGCGCGTCGGGCGCGGCGGACCAGCGCAGCCGGTGCGCTTCGTCGTAGGCCAAACGCGCGGCGTAATACGCGAATTCGTCCTCCGTGCGGCAGAGATAACCGGTCCGGCCGTGGCGGAGCATTTCCAGCCAGCCGCCCTTGGCATCGACGACCAAGGGGACGCCGGCGGCCATGGCTTCCAAGCCGACCCGCGGCCAGTTTTCGACCGCCGCGGCATTCGACTGGACCAGGACGTGCAGCGATTGGAGGAACGTCGCCACGGGCGTTGCCTCCGGCCGGGAGACAGTCGGCCCAAGCCGGCGGCGGGCCGAGCCGGGCCTGGACATCCTGTTTCCAGCCCAGCACGCGGGCCCGGATCGGATGGGGAATCCGCCCGTACATTCTCCACAGCGTGGGCGAGAACTTGTCGGGATCGGCCCGGCTGACGCGGCCGACGACCAAGACCTCGCCCGCCCGATGCGGCAGCGGCTGGAAGGGGATTTCCTCGGCGTCCATCGCGCCGCGGATGATCCGCCCCTGGCGATCGTTGATATCCATAGCGGCGGAGTTGGGGGACGAGTTGATCGTGCTGGTAGCGGCTTTGGAAGACGTGCCGGTCGAACGGCCCGCAGCGCCGATAGTGCAGCCGCTCTTGGGGAAAGAGCCAGTTCATGCAGCCGAGCCAGACCGTGCGGCAACCGAGCCGGCGAACGCGGTCGGCAACGGCCAGGAACTTCGTGTTGCAGAACGAGACGACGACGCCGCCGGCCAGGCGCGGCACGCGCGGCAACTCGTCGGGAGGGCACTGGATCGTGCGGCAGCCGAGCTCGTCGAGCCGGGCCTGCCACGCGGCGTCGGCCTGCCACGTGGGCAGCAAGGTGATGCCCAGCCCGAAACGCCGCCACAGTTTGACGGTGTGCCAAAGCTCGGTGTTGGCTCCACCGATCTCGGAAGGGTAGCCGAGGATGAAAAGGTGGTCGATCATGGTGCGCAGGCGTGAGATGGCGAAACTTGTGGGGTGGGGCTCGCTTCGCTCGACCCACCCTACAACTACAACTTTCACCTTGTCCGGAGGCTAACGCCTCCGGCTCGACTAGTGTTGCACCGGATCGCCGATCGTGACCCACGGCGGCAGTTGAATCTGTTGCGTCGTGTAGTGGAGCGTGTAGATCTGGGTCTGGAAATTGATCGAGAGCGTCACTCCGGTCACGACGTCCAGGTTCTGGTATCGCGTGGTGAAGTCGGCGGCGAGGATGGTCCAACGGTCTTCCTGCCGATCGTAGGAGACGATGACCTTTTCGCCGCACTTGATGTCGGGATGAAACCAGTTTTCCGCGAGGACTTGCTGGCCGCTATCGACCAGCTCTCCGCTCGGGTAGTCGAGCCACCACAGGTTGACGCGGCCTTTGCTGCCCGGCGGAAGATCGTCATACGCGGTGGCCTCGGCGAGGAGCTTGAACTGGTCGGACAGGAATTCCCATTGCTGCCGGACGGGACTCCAGATCACGTAGGCGTGAGTGCCGCCGTGCTGGAGCGGCCCCGGCTGCGTACCGGGGGCTTCCTGGCCCGCTCGGCCGACGCCGAAACCGCCGAGATACCCGTCCGGACGGTAGACGGTGATCGGCGATTGCGACGGGGCGTCGCTTGGGACGGCCTGGACCTGGCATTGGGTCGGCATGAGCGTGCCTTGGAGTTCCACCCGCCAAATATTCAGGGCCGGCGCTTCGATCTCCCAACGGCCGCTCTGGCGGTTCCACTGGCAATAGACGCGATCGCCGGTGGCGAACGTGGGCGTGCCATAGGCATAGCCGTCGCTGTTGCAGGGGGCCGCCGGATGCCAGACGACCACTTCCTGGGAAAACTCGGTGCCGCCGTACGTGCAGATCGGATTGCCTTCCGCGTCGACGTCCTCCGTGCTCTGTTGCCAGCACCATACCATCTTGGCCTTGGCAAAGGGCGTCGGCTGGCGATCGAAATGGTCGTCGGGAGCGTTCTGGAGGTCCGGGTAGGTCATGTCCTCGGTGAGCTCGAAGATCGCCAGGTGCGTTTGCGGCGGGCCCTGGAAAGTGACGCCGGACGCCCCGTACTGGGCTTCCTGCGCCGCGCCCGGACGGCTCAAGGCGTTCGACGCGCTCCACCAACTCGTTGCGACCGTCGTCGGACGCGCCGCCGCTTTTCGCGCGACTGATCGTCATGGTCCTCTCGCTTTCTCGCGTGTGCGATTGCGGCCCGGCACTACGACGTCGCCGCGAACTCGAACAGCGCGTTGAAGTCGGCCGTCTTGTACAAGCTGTTGCCCTGGTAATCGACCAGCTTGTCCCATTGCGCCTGGGCCCCCTGCAGGTCGCGAAAACAATGGTTCCAGCCATAGGTCGTCGCGTCGTCCGCGGCTTCCAGGACCTTGATCGTTTTCTCCCGGAAGACGTAGGTGACGCGCCAGCCGAACTGGGGTTCCAGGAAGCTGCTCAGGCCGGTGAATTCGCGGCTGGCCCTGGCGCCGTCGAAGAGGACGGTCTCGGCCGCCGCGCCCATGAAGTCGGCGTCGTTGACCGCGCCGGCGCATGCGCGGATGGCGTCCCAGGGCGGATCGATCACGCGGTGCCAGGTGACGTGGTGCTCGACGATGGGGATCCGCAGCGTGGGCACGACGTCCGGCGGCACCGGCGCCGACGGGTTGGATTCCCATTGCAGGCTTAGTCCGGGCAGGCGGATGTACTCGCCGCCGAAGTCCATGCGATAGCTGAGGATCGTGCCCGGGCGGACCTTCGGCAGCTTCAACCGGATGCTCGGATCGACCATCTCGTAGCTGACCACGAGCAGGGCGAACTGGTTGCTGTAGTTGTTCAAGTCGGAGGTCAGATCGACGAACTTGCCCTGGTCGTCGGGTCGCTTCTCGAACGGCTCGACTTGCACCTCCACGGCGACCGCCGTCGAAAGGCCCGGGTAGGACGCCGGCGATTGGCCGCCGAACACGTTCCCCTGGCCCAACAGCACGGCCACCGCCGCCAGCCGGTCTTCATAGGCGCAGAGCAATCGCCGTTGGGCCTTCATCCCGTCCGACCCGTACGTCTCCGTGGGCGAGCCGGCAAGTTCCTTGAATAGGATCGTCATGGGCATCTCTCCCTCAATCGGTCTTGGCCACGATGCCGTGCGGCACGACCGGGCCGTTGCCGGAAAACGCGACGACGTAAGCGACGATCTTGCCGGCGCCGATGTCGGCCTCGACCTCGATCTTGTCGATGATCGCGGCGGCGGAATAATAGTTGTCGCCCGTCTGGTCGACGTGGAGGTTCAGCGTCACGGCGTCGCCCTCGGCCACGGGACAGTGCCCGCCGTCGTCCGCCTTGAGTTGGAACGAGCCGGACGAATCGCGCGGGCCCGCCCGCCGGCACTTCCAGCCGCCGGTGTCGTTGGCCGTATAGTCGAGGTTGCTGCTGGTGACGGCGAGTCTCCAGTTCGAGACCGGCGCGACCGGCGAACCCGCAAGGTGGATCGTGCCGTTTTTTCCGCTCAATACGGCCATGGTGCGATGCTCCTGAGAAGTGCTTAGTTCTTAGAACTTAGTTCTTAGAGCTTAGTTCTAAGCTCTAAGTTCTAAGGTCTAAGCTCTAAGGTCTGGGTCATTCTCCCGAGCCGGAACCCGAGCCCGAACCATCCGCGGTCAGCGTGCCCACGATGGCGATCGAGTAGGTCACGTCGCCGCCGTCGGCGGCCAGTTGCAGATTCCTGCGGCCGGCGTCGACCGGCCAGCCCGCCTGCGGATTGCCCAGCAGCAACAGGCCGTTGGGCGCGACGACGGCCTGGTCGCCGGCCGCGGCGAACGGTTCGCTCCACGGATCGGTCGCGGCGCCGCCCACCACCAGGTTGCCCGCGCTCTGGGCGTCGCTGCTGAGCAACACGGCCTTGACCTTCAGGAACGTCACCGTATTGGTGTCGCCGAGGATCCATCGCTGGAGTGCGGCCAGATCGAGGGCCACGCTTTCGCCGTTGGGCAGCTCCTGGTCTTCGAGGTGCCAGACGGCCTCGGCCTGGTTGTCGCCGTTGCCTTCGGAAAGCTGCTGCACGAGATCGAGCCGGTCGTCATCGACGGCGCCCTCGTCCCAGGTCCAGCCCAGGGACGCCCGGATTTCTGCTACGAATGTCATGGAAAATGCCTTTCGTTGGTTGGATGCCCGTAAGAAAATAAATTGCTCAATTTCCAAGGGGACAGTCCCATTTTCGTCGGACGAAAATTGGGACAGTCCCCTGCGTGGTTTCCTTGGTTCTTCACACGCCCGCGGCCAGGTAGACCGTACACTGGAAATCGCAAGTGAATTGCCACACGCCGTCTTCGGTTTGTCGTTCGGAGTCATTGACCCGCCGCATGTCGACGACCTTATCGCCGCCGGCCAGGGGAAAATCGGCGCGGTCGAAGGCCGCCTCGACCTGGAGCATGACGGCCGCGCCGGCGTCGTACTGCCCGTGAAACACCTGGATTCGCAGGCCGACGACCGCGGTCGCGGAACCGTCGTTGTAACACTCGCCGGGGCGCTGGCTTTCCTTGCCGACGACGGCATAAGGCAAGGTCGGATCGACGTTCATGCCGGTCTGGAGCCGGGCCGCCGGCAAGAGGTCGTCCAGCGCCGCGGTCGACGCCCAACGCTGATGGATGGCTTGGACCAGGTTCATGGTGTTGCGTCCTCGTGATGATTACAGCCAGGGCGTCGATTCCGCCTCGATGGTTTGCAGTTCCCCCAGTCGCTCCGCGCCGGTGACGCCCAAGACCTTGTAGATCGTGCCGTCGGGACCTTCGATGCGGTGCGTCTGGTCGAGGGCGAGTTGTTCCTCGATGAAGATTTTGCATCGGGTAGTCGTCTGCCGCGCCTCGTGCTGGACGGCGATGCTGGATTGGTCGGGCTGGATTCTCGCCCGGACGCCCGTCCGCCACGTCAACCACGTCGCTTCCGCGGCGCCGCCGTCTCCCTTGACGTAGGTCGCCTGGAGGATCGTGATCGTGTTGTCCAGTCCGTAGACGACGGCCAGGCTGCGGGTGGTGCATCGCCAGCGGGCCGCCAGCGTGGCGCCGCGGACTTCGAGCACGGTCCATTGCCGCCCGTCGCCGCTTTGGATCATGTCGCCCAGGCGGGGCGGTTCGACAAGCTCCGCGACCGGCAAGTGCCAGACGACGTCGTGGACCGTGTAGCGCCCGTCGGACGCGGCGGCCTCGCGCGTGGTCATGCTTCGGCGCAGGGCGTGGGTGATCGCCGTGCCCGGGCCGCCGGGAGTGCTGCCGCGCCGCGCGAGCGTCACCGTCTCCAGGCCGTCCGCGACTTGGGCCAGATCGTCCGATGGATCGAAAGCGAGTGTCATGGGCAGTCCGCGGTTAGGTATATCCTTGCGTTCGCACCTCGACCGGCGCGGAGGCCGCCGCTTGCTGGTCGCACCATTGCACGACGCCCTGCAATTGCCCGAGGTATTGGCCCCAGGAAATCTTCTGGCCGTCGATGTCGTACGTCGGTTTCGGGTGGGCCGTGATCTCGGCGATCAAGGCCAGCGTTTGTCGTTTGATCGTGGCAATCTGTTCGGCGTCGGTAGGCATGGGGGGAAGAGGGATTAGGGATTGGGGATTAGGGATTGGAAATTGGAGAAATCGACGCGTAGGGGCCGGATTTGCCCGGCGATTTGCTTTCTCGAATCACATTCACTTTCTCAAATCGCGTTGACGCGAAATCGCGCCACGATGACCGCTCCGGCCGCCGGATCGAGCCGATATTCGACCAGGTATTGCCGTCCGGCCGTGGGAAACGCGGCCGCCGCCGAGACGTCCGGCACGTGGCGGAAGTTGTAGCCGACCGTATCGACGGTCCAAAGCGGATCGACCTGAAGTTGATTGAAGACGACCGCGGCAACGTCCAAGGAGACGCCGTCGTGACCGGCCACGGCGTCGCGCCGATCGGCGTCGTCGTCGTCCAGCAGGTAGATCGAGTACGTGATCCGTGCGATATCAGCCTGGACGACCGGCTCTCCGCCGTTGCCCACGATGCGGGCCAACAGCGTGGCCGTGCCGCCTTTGAACACGGTCCCGAAAATGTCGTTTGGCGAAGCCATGGCGGTGGTCCGGGGTCAGGGGGTTCTACAGTAGTTCCAAGTTCTAAGCTCTAAGTTCTAAGGTCTAAGATCTTAGTGCTTAGATCTTAGTGCTTAGTGTTTACCTCTCGTCAAATGACGGCGCCGCACACGGCGCCGGCAACGGCGACAGTTCCCGCCGCGGCGCCGGCAACGGCGAGTTGCCCCGTCGCAATCGCGTAGGGCCCGCCGACGGGCGGCACTGTTCTCGCCCACCAAAACAAGTTCTTGCGGAAAACGTCGAAAAATCCGGCCATGAATCGCTATCTCCGGTTCGTTGTTACCCAACGCCCGTGATGGGCTCCGCGTCGGCCGAGGCCGTCACGGTCTTGGTCGCCTTGGTCGTGCCGTCGGTCTTCCGGATCGTCCAGGTCGTGTCGGCGACGCTGCTGTGCAGCGTGGCCAGGCAGACCGTGCAGAGCGAATCGGCCGGCGCGTCGTTTTCGACGGTCGAAAGGTCCGTCTGAAGGACGGCAGCCGCGATTTGGCTGGCGGTAGCGAGTGTTGCGGTCTTCGCGGTCTCCGGCATCGAGCCGCTTGCCGGCAGCGGGACGGCGCCGCCCGTGATGTCGCCGACGGCGATGGTGGCGGGCATCTTGCTCAGCCCCAGGGCCACGGAATCATCGGGATTGAAGGCCACCACTTCGTAGCGATCGTCGCACGGATCGGCCCCGGCGGCCGTGGCGTGCAGCAGCAGCGGTCCGGTCGTCGCCGTATCCGTTGCGCTGCCGGCGACTTTATACCAGCCATTGCCGACCTCCGTGACCGCGCCGCCCGGGGCGCCGAAGGCCCCGCCCGCTTTACTGATCGTCACCGTCGGCGTGGCCCCGGTCTTTCCGGTGATATGATCCGTGCTGCTGAGCAAGAGGAAGAGCAGCGGCCGGGCCGTCGAGGATTTTTGCAAGAGATAGCCCATCGTTCATCCTCCCAGGAATTGCAATCGCCGGCTCGAACCGCCGCCGGAACTAACAAGCGTGCCCGTGCTGCCGTCGCCGCCGACGCCATATTCCACGCCGTTGAGGACCTGCGCCTCGGGCGGCAGCGTCAGGCTGCCCACGGTGTCGTCCACGGCAACGCCGGTCAAAACGTCGGCCGCGTCGGGGACGGCCAGCGTGCCGGTCACGTTGGTGTTATAAGAAGCGTTCCCGCTGCGAACGTCCCCGCCGCTGATCAAGATGATGCCGTAAAGCAACGCAACCTGCGGACACCCGCAGGTGAAAATGGTCTGACCGTCGTTCGTGGTTCCGGTGAAGTCATAGTAAATCGTATCGGTGCCGTCGCCGTAGAGATAGACTCTAGCGGCGCCCTGGAGCATGACCTGCCAGGTTGTGGCGTCGGAATAGATGCTGCAGGGCAGCGTAATGCTCGTGGCGCCATCCGCGTAAACGAACGCGGAGTTGTTGAAGGTGGCGCCGGCCCCGATGGATAAATCAAAGGCCTCAGCGTCGTCGTTGAAGCTCGACTGGTCGCCCACCATCGCAGTCCCGATCCAGCACTCGTCATGGAAGGTCGCATAGTCGCCCATGGTCCCGCCAGTCACGGTAGAGCCGTCCTGGAAGATCGCGTAGTCGCCCACCGTTCCGCCAGTCAGGCTAGAGCCGTCCTGGAAGATCGCGTAGTCGCCGGCGGTCCCGTCAGTCATTTTGCAGTCGTCATGGAAGATCGCGTAGTCGCCGAGACTGCCGGTGTTTTGGGCCGATCCCACAAAGAGGGCGCCGCTGACCGCCGAGGCGTTGCCCGCCCAGACGCAGCCCGGACTGACCCTTGATGAATCGCCCATCCCCAGCCCCGTGGTGACCGTGACGTTGGCGGTCTGCGTGTCCAGACTGTCCCCGCTGACGCCGACGGTCTGATCATAGTTGGCGCAAGTGAACACGGGCGCGGCGGTGTTCGGCGGCCTGCCGGTCGGGATGTGGACCGTCGCGCTGGTGCCGGTGCCCGTATCGCCGGGCCATTTCGGCGCGACGCCGCTACGCCCCCAGTGGTCGCTCTGCCACGGGTTGTTCGTGCCGTCCCAGGTGAAAGTCGTGGACATGGAGGACTCCAGTTCTTAGACCTTAGCTGCTAAGTTCTAAGCCCTAAGTTCTAAGCTCTTCTCACACCAACTGCCGGGTTTGATTCACGGCGGCCAGCGCGGTCTCCATGGCGGCGAAGGCCGAGGTGAACTGCGATTGCAGCGCCGCCAGGTCGGCCGTGGCCGGATTGCCGGCGAGGTTGCTCACGTCGGGGACGAAGACGCTTTTGCGCGGGCCGGCCGGCGTCCACTTCTCCGTCGGGGCGCCGGCGTTGTCGCATTCCGCGCCGCGGAGGACGGCCCGGGCGCTCACGGTCAGTTGGCCCTGGGCGTTGATGCTGGCCGAGACGACGAGATTCTCCACCAGAACGCTGTTCACGGTCACGGTCGGTGTGTTTACGGCTGCAATGGGCATGGGAAATTCCTTAAAGGGGAAGGCGGAGGGCGGAAGGGGGAAGGATGAAAAGGGCGAGTTCTTCCGCCCTCCGCCCTCCGCCTTGTTTGGGTGGTTATTGGCCGCTGCCGCTGCTGGCGCCGGTGCTCTTGACGACGTAGCGGGGATTGATGACCGCCGCGGCGCCGCGCTCGCTCGCCTTGAACCGCAGCACGATGTCCTGGTTGAACTCGGCCTCGCTGTTGGTCGGGGCCTGCGTGACCGTGATCGGCCAGTTCTCCATGTAGGCGAACGCCTTGGCGAAATCGCCCAGGAACCACCACCGCTTGGCGTCCTCGCCCTCGTAGCCCGCCGCGATGAGCCGTCGATAGGCCAGCCGGCTTTCCGCCACCTGGTAGGGCATCGTCGGGTTGGCGGCCGTGGTCATGGTGTGACCGGTGGGCGTTTCGGCGCTCATGTAGACGATCTCCGTCGCCTTCAGGATGCGGTTGGCCGCGCGGTGGTAGGCCGGCATCACCAACACCGCGTTGGGTTGGATCAGCACCGGCTCGCCGGTGGCCGGATCGAGAATCTCGGCGAACAATTGTTCGGCCGCGTCGATGTCGGTCCAGTCGATCAGCTCTTCGCCGATCATGTTGACCCACGGTCCGTTGTCGGCGGGGCCGTAGTAGGTGTTGTAGGCCGTGCCCTTCCACTTGTAGTTGTTGGCCACTCCGAGCACGAGGTCGAGCAGGCGTTTCTCCTTGTGCAAGCCCAGGACTTCGCCCACCTCGGCCGCGCGTTGCAGGATCAGGTGGGTGCGGTCGAAGAAGATCGCCTCCCGCGTCACCGGCACGATGAATCCGTGCTTGGTCGTCGAGGGGGTCTCGATGTAATCCTCGCTCAGGCCGACGCTGGGATAGGGCATTCCCGGCCGCACTTCGGCGTGCTCGTCGGCGACGCGGCCGATGCCGGGAATCTTCTCGCCGTCGAACCGGGTGGGGATGGTGCTGACGAGCTTCGAGACGACGAACGCCTCCTGCGTGTAGGCCTGGAGGATGCTCGAATAGACGATCTGCCCGGTGATGTTGGAAAAGGCGGTCACGTCCACGGCGTCGCCGGCCTCCAGCAAGCGGACGCCGTCGCCGCTCCGCGGGTCCAGCCGCTTGACCCACTCGGGCCCGACGGTCGCTTCGGCCAGCTCCCGAAGGCTGAAATCCTCGGCCTTCAGATGGCCGCTCGCGCAACGCCTCGCGGAGGTGCTTGACGGTCCGCTCCGGACCGTGGCTTTCGTACATGTGCTTCAGTTCACGGTACTTGATCGCGCTCACGATGGATTTCTCCTTCATTGAATTTTTGGCTGGTGGGGAATTACGATGCGCCGCTGGAACCGCCGCCGGCCACGCCGCCGGTCATCACGGTCGAGCGGATATCGACCAGCACGCTGGTCGTGGCCACGGGCTGCCGCTTGGCCACCCGTCCGATGGCCAGCGCGCTGCTGCTGACCTTGATCGCTTGCTGGTTCAAGAGGGTGTAGCCCGGCGTGCCGCTGTCCATGCCCATCAGGTCGCCCAGCTCGAAGGTTTCGCTCGGGCAGTCCAACTCGAACACGCCCGTGGTGGCCACGCGCACCGGGGTGGTTTCGCCCGCGCGGCTCCGCGCCATCGCCACGCCCAGAAACTCGTGGACCAGCGCCGCCTGGTTGGTCGCCTTGACGCCGGAATCGGGCAACATGGCCGCCGGCTTGGCGTTGTCGGTGTCTTGCCAAAGGAGATCGCCGATCTCGATGACGGTCGCCGCGGCCACGGCCGCGACCACGGGATTGGTGTCCCCATATCGCCAACGCATCTTGTCACTCATGGTTTCGCTCTCTTGAAAAAGGGGTGAAGAAGGGTCATGTTCAGGTAATGGCGTCCACGAACGCGCGGGCATCGCACGCCAGGACGCCGTCGGCAAGGTGCTGATCGCGCGACACCGGCCGCCCGCAGCCCCGCGCCGCATCGCCGCCGAGCGAGCGGACCAGCCGGGCCCGCTCCTCCACAAGCTCCCGCATCGCCCGCGGATCGGGCGCCGCCAACAGCGACTCGACGAATCGCGGGCTGGTGACGGCCGCGGCTTGGGGATCGGTCGAATCGGCCTCGGGCAAGTGGAACTCGCGGAGCAACCGCCGCACTTGCTCGCGCTTTTGATGCAGCGACTCCGCCTGGGTCAGCCGGGCCACTTCCGCCTCCAGCCGTCGCACCTCGGCGGCCTGCTGCTCGCAGAGGGCCTCGACCAGCGTGGGGATACTCGCGCTTGAGGTCGTCCACGGTCAACGGCGCCGGACCGTCGCCGGCCGGCGGACCGGCGTCCGCGGCCTGCGACTCGAACAGCCCGCGCGTCGTGGCCGGATCGGCCACCAGGTCCACGCTTTGCACCCGGGTGATGGCCTCGACGACGACGCGCTCGCCGCGGCGGGTGGTGCGGGCCTCGACGTTGTGCGAAAAACCCACGTTCTCCGGGGCGTGCTCGGCGTCCCACAGAAGCTGCTCGGCCAGCGTGTGTTTCGGATTGAAATGAAAATCGGCGAACAGCCCTTCGCCGCGGGCCGTCACCCCGTGGATCACGCCGATGCGGTCCTGGTAGTCGCGCGGGCTGCCGGGGCTGCTCTTGGGATGGTTGACGTTCACCTTGGCGCCTTCGTAGAGCGGCGCCGCTTGGGCCAGCGTTTCGGGCAGATAGGTCCGTCCGTTGCGCGATTCGAGCCCGAGGATCTTCACTCCCCGGATCACGCCCGCCTGGCGGTCCACGCCCATCTGCACGCCGCGCGAATCGAAGAATTCCTGGAGCGTTTCGGTCATCGCTTTTCCTTTCGTTGCTGCCGCGCAAGCGGCCAAAAACATCGCCTGTTCACGGGGGACTGTCCCGATTTTCGTTCGACGAAAATGGGACTGTCCCCTTCGGCCACGCAGAATTTCAGGCCACAAAAAAACCCACCGGGAGCCGTTGCGGCTCGAGGTGGGCCGCGCGATGCCCGTCGTGTCCGACAGGCTCTCGCCGATACCGAGGATTTGGTCGCGATATGTTACTGTTTCGATCCACACGGGGGATCTGATCCTCCCGCTACGTCGCTCACTGAATCGTGTTCGATGTCCACGTCCAAACCGAGCTTACTCGTCCATTTTCCGGTGGACAATTGTCTGGCCGCATGAGTCGGACCAGTTGCGCTCGTGTAGATTGCAATTTTTTCAACACCCATCTCAAGGTCGCCACTATCGCAGACCACGTATCCTATACTCTGAAAGGCTGCGATGAATGCAGGAAGCGTGACTTCTCGCGGAATATTCGCCCCTTCCGGCCAGTAACCGTCGTCATCTGGCCACCAAGGTTTCGTCCGTATCCACTTGCCGCGGATGTGCTGCAGTTACCGTCTTGACGTTCCAGACTTCTATCCCGGCGGTGCCGGATGTGAGGTTTGGAAAATCCGCGTCGCGATTCAGGAAATAGCAGTGCGTTCGCCTGGTAAACGCTGCTGCCATATTTTAGTTTTCACAGCTCGTTGGCCTGAATTTTGATGCGTGATCTTGAGAAGAGGAAACCGCATCGCGTTTCGGTTTTCAAGATTTCTTTTTGGGCCATTTTGCGACTTGGATTTTCAGAGGGTTTCATGTCGTGAACATCGCAGTCCGCCGTTCGGTGTAAACCCGCGGTGGGGATGCGGGTGGCGTTCTGCGCGTGGTAAAGCTGCTGTATCTTCATTTCCGTCCCGGAGGGACGTTTGATAGTGCCCAGCATTGATCTGCATGATTCCCGGTCGTCGCGATCTCGTCGAAAGTCCCGTAGGGATGTCTGTACCGGCAGCGCTGATTTGCCGCCGGATTTATCCCCCGCGGGTAAACCCGCGGTGGGGATGCCGGGGCGTTTGCACGTCGAAGGCGCGTTTCAGGCCCGTCCCGGAGGGACGTTTGATAGTAGCCCAGCGATTCATCGCTGGGTTCCCGGTCGTCCCAATCTCGTCGAAAGTCCCGTAGGACCGGTAAAAGCGAAAAACTCATCGGCAATTACGATGACTTCGTTCGAACCGTTCGCAGCGATTGGTTTTATGGAGTTTCGTCCTCTTACGCGACTGCCGGCACGGCACTGGCCTCCTCGAATCACCATTGCGATTTGAATCAGCTGGGCTATCTTCAGAGGCCCCTCCGGGGCCAGCAGGGGTGTTCCGCTATCGCCCTTCCAAATCGGTGAATTGCCGCTCCTGGCTCGGGTCCAAGCCGTGACGCATCGCCATCGTCGCCGCCGACATGGCGCCGTTGCGCAGCAGAATCTGGTCGGCCTGGGCGTCGCGCAGCCGATCCTGCACCGCCAGCGTCGGCGCAATCGCGTGAATGTCGATCGCCTCCAGCGCATCGGCCGGCAGACGGCCGGCTTCCACCGCGCGGCCCACCACGCGGAGCAGCAACTCGAGGTCGTCCTCGATCATGTCCTGCTGCAAGCGGTCGAACATCTTCACCGCCGGACCCTCGGCCACCATCGTCGAGCTGTAGTTCGCGTTGCTGGCGTCGGAGGTGAACATGAACTCGGGCATGACCAGCCGGGCCGCAATCGCGCGCAGCTCGGCCTGGAGCACGGCCACATAGCGGGTGGCGTCGATGGCGGAGGCCGGAAACTCGTAGTCCGTCCCCGCCATCGCGTCCAGGATCGTGCCCGGCGCGTAGCGGCGGAAATTGCTCGTCCGGCCGGTCACGGGACTGACGGCCGTGCCATCCGCCTGGTTCTGCACGAACTGGTCCAAGGCCGCGCCGCTGGTCGCCTGGTGTTTGCGGATCAAGGCGATGGCCGATTGGATTTCGGCCACGGCGCTCATGTTGCGGAGCAGTTTCTCGGCCCGGCGGAGGTTCTTCCGCACGGGGAAATAGAGCGGCAGCCCGCGCCGCACGTTGGCGTCCACGTTGGCCTTGCGATGCTGGATTTCGGCGGCGTCGATCAACTGGCCGTCGATCCAATAGCCGCGGACGGTCTCCACGTCGTCCGGATCGGTTTGAATGCCCAGGGCCGCCGACGGATCGCCGCTCTGCTCCGGGGGCGTGGCGACCTGGCCGGGCTCGACGAACCGCAGCCGGATCGTGCCGTCGGGCACGTTGAACAGCCGCAGAAAGCACTCGCCGTCGCGGTCCTTGCGGCGGACGATTTCCTGCTGCCGCTTGTGCCACTTGTTCACGCGGACGAATTCATCCAGCACGGCCTGGACTTCGGCCAGGATGGGATCGCCGGCCTGGCGGCCTTGCTTGGCCAGGACGCGGTAGCCGTGGCCGCTGCCGACGATGTAGCTGATCCGGTTCTCATGGCCGTTGATGGCGAAGGCGTTGCCGGCGGCCAACGCCCGGCACTGGCCGCGGAGTTCGGCAAGCTGGGTCTGGTCGAAGACCACTCCGGCGGTCCCGCCCGGCGTCACGTCGCCGCCGAGGCAGAACCATCGCGTGCCGTCGCTGTCGAAAAAGGCGTCGTCGCGGTCGACGAAGCTGTCCCAGAGTTCGTCGAAGGCTTCGGACAGTTGTCGCTGCAGCACGGCCGCCCGCGGAGAGTGCCGCGTGGCCGCGGCGCCGTTTCCTCGTGAATCGTGTTCCATGATTGGGCTCCTTGGTAATAGGGGTGTTTGGTTCTCGTTCGTGTTTCAAAATCGCCGGGCTGCTGCGCCTTCGCGGGCACGGCGGCCTTCGAGCAGATCGGCCGCCAGGCGAAGGGCCATCTCCGCGGCGTCGGGACCGTCGTCATGGTCGCCGACGGGAAACTGCCGGAGCTGCTCGACCAGCAGCCGCGTGCCCGGACTGCCGCTCTTGAATCGCAAACGCCGGGTGGAAAGGTACGGCCCCAGCCGCCGGATGCGCACCAGCTTGTTGGTGCGGTTCTCCACCGGCCAGGGCTGCGTGCCGAGTACGCCCTGGCGGCGAAACTCGGCCTCGAACTCGCCGCGGAGCAAGTCCTGAAATTGGTTCGCCTCGATGCCGAACACGTCGGGCCGGAAGCGGCGGCACAGCTCGACCCCCTCGGCCACCATCTGCGGCGTCGGACGCCGCGCCATGTCGGCCTCCAGGTACAGGATGCCCCGCCGATCGACCCCCAACATCACCAGGGCCGAATAGTCGCCGCGCCGCGAGTCGCTCCCCTTGCTCGGGTCCAGGGCCAGCGTCTTGACCTGCAAATGTTCGGGCCACGCCTCGAACCAGATCGCCTCGTCGAAATAGCTCTCGGGCCATTCGCACAAATCCGGGTTGACCGGCGAGTTCTGTTTCTCCCGCTCGAACGCGGTCCGTCCGCTCTCGGCGCGCATGCACATCAACGTGTACAGGTCCTCTTCCTCCGGCCAGAGGACGATGGCCCCGGCGTCCATCGCCTGGCGGTGTTGTTCGTAGAAGACCCGGGCGGTGCGGCGATAGCGGGGGTTTTCGACGTCGGTGAACAGGGCCTCCCACTGCTGCCACAGCGCCATGTTCTCCGGCCAGCGTTGGATCGCCTTGAAGACGCGCGACTTCCAGCCCGGCTGCCGGTGGAGTTCCATGGCCAGGGCCTCGCGGTGCAGCGCGGTGGCCAGGTTGACGACGTTGGTCCGCGCGGTGCCGGCCTTCATCAGCGTGCCGTGAAACCAACTCCGCGAGTGATCGCGCTGCACGGCCGACTGGATGTGGCCGTCGTTTTGCAGGTCGTCGCAGAGGATGAGCGTGGGACGATAGGCGCCGTGCCGCCGGCCGCGGATCCGCTGCCCGGTGCCGAAAGCCTCGATGGCCACGCCGTTGCGGAGCACGATCGAGCCGGACCGCCACACGATCCCTCGCCCGGCCGCTTGCGGATAGTCCTCGGCCAGCAGCCGGTTGTCGAGCAGCTCGGCCTTGAGGTTGTCCAGGTGGGCGCAGGCCTGGTGCCGGGTGTCGGAGACGATCCAGAGGTACGGCTCCCAGCATTCCAGCGCGGCCCGCAGCGCGAAGGCCAGCGTGCCGATGGTCGATTTGGCCGAGCCGCGGGGCCCGAGCACGTTCAGCCGCGACCCGCGCAGCGTCCGCATGGATTCCAGTTCCACGGCCAGCCAGCGGTGGAGGTTCGACGGGGGCGGCTGAAATGGGCCGGCAGATATTTTCGCCCCCAAGCCAGCAGGTCCAGGCTTTGCCCGTTGCCGCGCTGCAGCGCCGCGCCCGGCCATGCTTGCGGGCCAGGTCGTCGCAGAAGAACCGCACCACGGGGCGCAACGCCTCGCGGGCCAGGGGACAGGCGGCCAAAAACGCCTCATTGCGGGTCATCGGCGACCTCTCTCGCGGAAAACGCCTCATTGCGGGTCATCGGCAACCTCTCTCGCGAATTCTCGCGGATTCGCCCAGGCTCTTGGCCAGTTTCTCCAGACGCTTCAGCACGCGTTTGCGGCAGCGGCCCGGCACTTCCTCGGCCACGATGTCGCTGAACTGCCCCAGCAGCACCATGACCTGCTCGATGGTGATGACGTCGGGACCGCGGCGGGCATAGCGTTCGGGGAACCGCCGTTCCAGCGCCCAGGCCGCCGCCCGCCAATACTGCTCCTTCTTCGCCGCGTTGCGAATGTTTTTCAGCAGGCCGAGTTCGGTGCTGTAGACGGCCTGCCGCAGTTTTTCGGCGAACGTCGGGTCGCGCTCGGCCGTGTTTTGGATCGTGCGGATCGCGCAGCCGACGTAGGTGGCGGCCATGCTCCGGCTGCACCCCACGGCGACGATCGCCAGGATCTCGCGCTTCTTCGCTTCGTCCAGGACCGGCGGTCTTCCGCATTTCACCACGCTCTATTTCTCCCGATGTCGGCGGCCCAGGTATTCGAAGGAAACGACGGCCCGGCCCGCCGAGCCGCGGTAGCCCTTGATGAACTTCGCCGCGTTGCGCGATCCGGTCTTGCGCACCTGCACCGCCCGCCACAGCGGCGACCGGCGGCAATGCGCCAGCAGCGCCGGGTGGCTGGCCGTCACGTTCAAGCGGTGTCCTTCCGCGCAATGCAGCTCGGCCACCGCCTCCGCCACGGCCATGCCGATGCCGATGCCCTGGTAGTCGGGCAGCGTGACGATGCGGCTGATCCGCCAACGGTTTCTCTTTCCGATCAGCGTGACGGTCGCGCAAAACGCCACCGGGCTCCGTTCCCAAAGGGCCAGGAAGCAGCGGGCGCCCGTGCTCAACGCCCCGCTCAGATAGTGATGACGCGCAAACAACGGCCACGCACCGCGCCCGCAACGAAAGAGTTGCAAGCTCGACCGGCGGTCGTGGAAGACACCTCCGCGTGAACGTCGAGGTGGCCATGTCGATGACCCAATCCGGCTGGAGCCACTCGGTCACGTCGTAATGGCAGGTGACGGCGACGAACCGTCCGGCGATCCGCCCGCCGCGCAGGGCCTTCGACGGCCGCCGCCGACACCACCCGCGCCACGTTGCGGTCCACCACGCTGGTGAATTCGTCGAACACGACCAGCGATCCGGTCGCATCGCATTGGGCCAGCGCCGGGCGAGGTCGCAGCGAAACTGCTCCCCGTTGCTCAGCACGTGGTACGGCTTGATCCAACTCGGCGGCGAACTGAACCCGACGGCCGTGAACAGGCCGGTGATCTCCTTGATCGGCCGTTCGCCCAGCCCGTCGATGACCGCGCGGTCCTGCGGCCACTGGCGCGGACGATACACGCGGTCGGCGAACATGGCCCCGGCGAGGGTGCTCTTGCCGCTGCCGGAAGGCCCGACAATCAGCCCCACGCGCCAATCCTCGTCTTGCAGCCCGCCGGGCAGATCGACGCGGAACCGTTGCGAGGCCCGCTGCGACAACGGCACGTCGAACATGCCCGCCACTTGCTGGACGCGAAACGAATCAGGATCGGGCAATCGACGGCGATTTCCATGAGAACTTAGTCCTTAGAACTTAGTCCTTAGAACTTAGTGCCAAGGTCTAAGCACTAAGAACTAAGAACTACGCACTACGCACGCTGAAACCGGCCCCCCCGTTGTTCGCTACAGCGTCAGCAACCGGCACTTCAAACCCTCGCCGTTGAGCCGTTCGTAGACCGCCTGCTGATGGTCCTCGTCGTCGCACTCGATGACGACCTGAAAACATTCGGGCACGTCCACCTCGGCCGGCGTGGCCGAATCCGCGGCCTGGTCGTCCGCGGCCGGTTGCGCGTCGGCCAGCATTTTGTCCAGCAGTCCTTGCATCGCTTCGCTCTCCGTGTCCACATCGGCGAGCAATTCCGCCAGCGCCTGCTCGTTCGCCTCGGCCATGCCGGCCAGCGGGTCGTGAACGGCCAGCAGCTTGGCCGCCTCGCGGTCGTCGAGGTCGACCACCAGCACCGGCACCTCCATGTCGGGCGTCGTTTCCGCGCGGAGGTGGCCGTCGAGCAGCTCCAGCGTTCCGTCGGGCAATTCGCGGGCCAGCAGGGCGCCGGCGTAGCCGATCTCCGCCAGCACGCCCCGCAACACGTCTTGTTGCGCCTGCGGGTGGGTGCGCCAGTTCCTTGGATTCGGCCGCAACAAGCCGGCCTTCACCCTTCGCAATTCCTTCACGCGATCTCGAATTTGCATCACAGGGACCAGGGGGTCACGGAAGACGTGAACTTCGTCCTTCTAAGCTCTAAGCACTAAGTTCTAAGTTCTGAGCTCTACGTTCTTACGCCCCGGTCTTCGGCGTCGCGCTGGTTGGCGGCGTTGCGTTGGTCTGCAACTGGCCGACCTGGCCGGCAAGCTGGGATACCTGCTGGGCGATCAAGTCGGCCTTCGCGTTGGCCGCGGCGCCGACTGCGCCGGCCGCAGCGCCCGTCGCCGCGGCGGCGCCGGGAACTCCGCCAGCGGCGGCTGCCGCCAGCCCCGCCGTCAGCGCCGCGGGCAGCTTCGAGGCGATATTGTCCTCGACCGAATCGATCTTCTGGGCGATCGTTTGCAAGGTAGTGTTGTTCGGGTTCTGGGCGGCCAGTTTGTCAGCCAGAACGCGGATCGCCCCCTTGTGCTGGCCGATCAAGTGCAGCGTGATCGCCGTGACCAGCCCGAGGACCAGCAAGACGGCCCCGACCGTTTTGGCTGCGTCGCGCAGCGCCTGGTCCACGTTTCCCGCGGCAAGGTCGGCCTCGATCTTCTGGGCCGGCTTTCCCAGCGGGCCGGGCAACTCGGCCAGTTTGTCCAGTTTCGCCTGCACCTTGTCCGCCATCTCGATGGCCGGCTTCAGTTTCGTGAGGTCGTCGTGGACCGGTTTCATGGCCTCCTCGATGGCCGGCCGGATGGCCGCCTTCGCTTCGTCGGCCTTCTTGCTCGCCTCCTTGGCCGTGTCGGCCGCTTCACGAATTTGCGGACCATAATCGGGCGCGGCTGCGGCTGGCGGCGATTGCGATTGCAAAGCGGCTGCCTTCTCCTGCAATTCAATCAGTTTGTCGAGCTTCGCGCTGTAATCCGGCCCGGGGGCGATCGTTCCTTGGATCGAGGGCCACGGATTTTGCCCGCCACGGTCCTGCTCGGTCTGCCTCTGGCGATACGGCAGCAGATAGCGATCATTCTGCAAGGGACATTGGCCGTTGGGACACTGCGTGTTGGGACATTGCACCAGGGCGGTCTTGCCGCCGCCGGCCGGGGCGGGGTGCGTGGCGGGCTTGCTGGAAAATGCGGCGTCAAAGGCGCGATAAACGGCCTGGACCGACGTGGCGACGCCGTCCGACCCGTCGGTGGCCCGGGCGCGGACGATGCCGACGATGCGTCGGCCCTCGGCGTCGAAGACGGCCGATCCGCTGCGTCCGTTGGCCGGCGCGGGCACGAAATGCAAATCGTTCCCCTCGGTTCCCAGGGCGTGGCCTTTCCAAGCGGTGGCCCATGCCCCGCCCGCGCAACCGACCGAGACCAGCGCGTCGCCGGGTCGGATCACGTTATCGCGCGGGGCCAGGGGGACGACGCCGGGCAGCAGGCCGCCCAGCGCCGACTGCGGCACGGCGACCACGGCCGCGTCGGCCTCTTCCGAGCGGCCGATCACGCGGCCGGCCAACGGCGCCGATTGGTGGCCGCCGCGCCAGAATTCGCATTTCACCGTCGCCGTCGCGTCGCTGCCGACGACGTGGGCGGCGGTGAGCACGTAGATCGAGCCTTGGCCGATCTCGAAGACGCAGCCGGTGCCGCGACTCCCGTCGGCCGCCGTGACGCGGCAGGTGGCGTCGATCGCGTCCGACACGGACGCCCGGCACGGGCCGGCGGTCCCCAGGAACATGGCCGCGCTCGCGGCCATGGCCAGCAGAAGCTCGATCAACGGTTGGAACAGGTTGGTGCGTATCATGGGTCGGTCTCCTTGGGTAAGGGATTTGGGGATTTAGGGATTTAGGGATTTAGGGATTTGGCGACTAGCACATCTTCCAACAAGTTCTTGCCGGAAGCCTCGCTATTCGCTTGCGGTTTCGCAGGCAACGCTGACCGGCAAGAACTGTCTGCAGGTCGCACCAGGGATGGGAGGATCAGTTCGTTGTAGGTGGCGGTGGCGCGGTCTTCGCCGGCGCGGCGCTTGGCCTCGTGGATTTCTTCATAGCGGAGGCGGTGCTCTTCTTTCAACTGAAAGCCGAGGAATTCGCCCACCGGTTCAAGGGGCGGGGCGGCCGCCGGTTTGCGCGACCGGGCCGCCAGGCTCCGCGCGCGGCACAAGCGGCAGGGGTGATAGACCTTGCCGCCGCAGCCGGGGCAACGTTCGGGCGGCCCGGCAGGCTCCAGCGGATCGACGTCGCGGTCGCGGCGGAGTCGCTGATAGTCGGGCCGTTTCCCCGAGGCAATGGCCCCGATGGTCCCCCGGCTCACGCCGGTCAACAACGCGATCTTGCGATGGCTGAGCTTGTCTTCGGCCAGCAGGCGGCTGACTTTTTCGACCACGGACGGGGCCAGCATCGTGCTTCTCCAGGTGCACAAAAAAAAAGGCCCGCCGTCGGAGACATCGCCTCCGGCGGCGGGCCCTTGTGGATGCCTGTCGGATCAGGTTCTTGGGATACCCGCTTCTGAGAAAGACCTTAGCAGAAGCGGTGGCCCATTTTCAAGAGAAGAATCGCGGATTACACGTCCTCGTCGCTTGATTGGAGCGACGGCCGCCACTGCCGGAGGTGTTCCAGGCAGATCAACAGTCCCTTGGCCACCGTGCCCAGCGGGTCGGGGGCGACGCGGACGGGCAGCCCCGTCTGCTCGCCGAGGAAGCGGTCCAGCCGCCGCAGCAGGGAGCCGCCGCCGCAAAGGACCATGCCATGCTCGACCAGGTCGGCGGCCAGGTCGGGACTGCACTGGTCGAGGGTCATTTTCACCGCTTCGAGAATGGCCTCCAGCGGATCGCCCAGGGCCTGGCGGACCTCTTCGCTGGTGACGGTGGCTTTGCGGGGCAGGCCGCTGGCGGTGTCCAGGCCGCTGACCTCGGCGACGAGTTCCTCTTCCAGCGGCGCGGCGCTGCCCAGGTCGATCCGCAGGCGTTCGGCCGTCGGCAGGCCGATGCGGAGGCTGTAATGGCGGCGGAGGTAATCGGCGATCGCCCGGTCCATGTGGTCGCCGCCGGTGCGGATGGATTGCTCGGCCACCGGCTGGGCGAGGCTGAAGACGGCGATTTCCGTGTTGCCGCCGCCGACGTCGCAGATCATGCTGGCCAGCGGTTCGGCCAGGGGCAGGCCGGCGCCGATGGCGGCCGCCTTGGCCTTGCCGATGAGCCAGACTTGCCGCGCGCGGCGCGCCCGACGCTGTTGAAGACCGCCCGACGCTCGACCGGCGTGATGCGGCGGGGCACGCCCAGCAGCGCCGCGGCGCAAGCCGCCAGCCGGGCGGCTGCGCCTTGCGGATAAAATAGCGGAGCATCGCCTCGCAGAGCTGAAAATCGGCGACCACGCCGTCGCCCAAGGGATGAACGACGTCGATGCTCTCGGGCGTGCGGCCTTCCATCTGCCGGGCGAGGTGTCCGACGGCGCAGCCCCCGGAGAGGATGCGGCCGCTCCCGTGCTGGACGGCCACGACGGACGGCTCGTCGAGCAGAATTCCCTCGCCGGCCGCGCCGATCCGCGTATTGGCCGTCCCCAGGTCGATGGCCAGGTCACAGCGGAAGTATTCGAGAAGGTGTTGGAGCATCCCTGCACACCTAAGGATAAAGGAGGAAGGATAAAGGATGAAGTGCCGCGGGCCAGGCGGGCCGTCCTTCATCCTTTATCCTTCATCCTTTATCCTTTCTTTATCCTTCATCGTTTTCCTGCGCCGCGGGCCAAGCCCATGCCACGAGCGTCGTGTGCGCGGCGGCGCTTTCACGCATCCAAACCCGGGGGGCGCCCTTGTTGGCTTTTTGGTCGTAGGCCGCCATGTAGAGATAAAGGAACACGCAACTGACAATGATCGCCAACAGTGCGATCACCAGCAGGAACGTATACACGTCGGGGGCCGGTTTGCGATAGACCGCCGGTTTCTCAGTCGAGCCTGTCGAAGACACGGTCGCCTCGCTGCATCGGGCTTCTGAGCATATCGGGTATAACGCGGCAGACGGCCGAACTGGGCGTGGTTTGGGTCACTTCGATGCGGCCCACGTAACCGCCACCCGTCCGCATGACTTCCAGCTTGTGTCCCTTGCGCAGACCGTCGTCGGCGCCGATCGAGATCTCGACCAGGTTCTGTTGCCGAACGTCCAGAACGACGCCTTCCAGGGGATGCGGCGGCTGCTTGGCCTTGTAGTCGCTTTTGTAGTTGATGCCGAACCATCGCAGGGCCTCTTGGGCCTTGGCGAAATCGGCGGCCAACTGCACGTTGCGCTCCTTCAACTGCGCGAGTTCGTCGGCGGCGTTGTGCCAGTCGGTGGTCAGATTAAACACTTGCTTGGTCTTGGCATCGAGCTCTTCGTGCGCCGCTTTGAGGTTGGTCTCCAACTGCGCGTTATCCTTGCGAAGACCGGTCATTTCGCTGAGGGTTGCCGCCAAGGTGGCTACGGCCTGCTGCGCCTCCGTCGTCTTCGTGTCAATCAGCTTCCGATCTTCGAGATGCTTCTCCCGGAGCTGTTGGTTCTTCTCTTCCAGCGTCCCGAGGGCCTGGCGCTTTTCGGCCAGCTCCCTTTGCAACTCCCCATTCACCTCCAAGTTCTTCTGGGTCTCGTCCTGGAGGGTCTTTTTCGCGTTGGTCAACTGCTGCGTCAGGCCGAGGTCATGTTCTACGGTCTTCGTCGGATTGTCGACCAGCAGCTTGTAGTTGGTAAAGGTCGCATAGTTCATCACGGCAAACGCCATGAACACGAGGCTCATGACGAAGATGAGAACGGTGAAGATTTTGCCGACGAGGTTCATACACGACCTCTCCTTCTCTGATCCATGCGATCGGGGGGGTGCCGCAGTGATGCCGCTAGATTATCTAGCTAGTATAACTTCGCCTATTTTGCGGTGTCAACCGAAATCAACATGGGGAGGGGGAAAGGCGGCGGTGGACGGGCGGAATATGCCACGATCCCACCCAGAGTGGGCATATCCTGCCATCAGCGCGGGGCACATGCCGGACGAGCGCGTTTGCCCGGCGTGTCATGGCGCTGCTTCGCGATTGCGCGGGCCAGTCGCCTGAAAACGATCCCGCCGGCAGGCGCAGGGACCGAGCAGTCCCAGCGCGATGCAGGCCGCCAGACATAGCCCGGCCGGCCAGTCGCCATGCGTCCGATACCAACTGCTCCGCGGGTCGAAGCGGACTTCGGCCAGCAGCGTGTCCGCGTCGCGGCGCGGCCCTTGTTGCTTCAGTCGCCCGTCGCCGTCGATCCAGGCCGAGAAGCCCGTGTTGGCGGCGATCAACAGCGGTTTGCGGCACTCGACCGCGCGAAACACCGCGCAGGCCAGGTGCATGTCCAGTTCGCTGGAGCCCCAGAACCAGCCGTCGTTGGTGAGGTTCACCAGCACGTTCGGTTCTTCGCCCCGGTCTTGCAGCTTGTTGATCTGATCGCGGAGGACGTGCGAGAGGACGGTTTCATAACAGATGTTCGGCGCGATCCGCAGTTTGCCCAGGGTGAACGCGGCCGGGCCCTGGCCCTCGCTGAGGTTGTCGCCCAGCGGCGTCAGCCTTTGCAGCCACGGAAAGCGATCGGCCAGGGGCACGTATTCGCCGAACATGACCGGGTGCATCTTGTCGTAATGGCCCGCGAGCTTTCCATCGCGCGAGAGGAAGGCGGCCGAGTTGAAATTCTGCACCCGCGACGGTCCGAAGTGCTCCCGAGCGACGCCGAGGATCATGGCGGTGTCGAACAGCCGGGCCGTGTCGCTCATGCCCTGAAGGGAATCCTGCGCCGCCTGTTTCAACTGCTTGCGAAACTTGGCGGGCGGCAGTTCCGCGCACTGTTCCGGCTGGCCGCAGTTGGCGTCGTAGGTGGTCCACGGCCAGGGGAGCATGGTTTCCGGCCAGACGATCAGGTCGATCTTTTCATGTTTTTTGGCTGCCTCCCGGACCGCCGCTTGCGACCATCGCAAGTAGTGCTCGAAAATCTTCTTCTGCATGGCGGGGTCGCACTTCATGCGCGTGTCGATCGAGCCTTGGATCAGGGCGATCCGGCCGTCGGGCGGCGCCTTCTCGTCGGCCGGAAGAATGCGGACATGGCCGTAAACCAGCGCGGCGGCCAAGACGGCCAACGCCGGCGCCAACGGCCACGCCGCCCAACGTCTGCCGTCGCAAGGCACCATCCGCCCCAAGCACGCCGCCACGAACATCACCAGGAAGCTCACGCCAAAGGCCCCCGCCAGGTCGCTGATCTGAATCAACTCGATCCAGCGGTACTGGGTATGGCCCAGGCTGGCCATCGTCATGCCCGTCAACACGTGGGCCCGGGCCAACTCCAGGCCGGTCCAAACCACCGGCGCGGCCACGATCACCGGCACGCCGAGCCGATGCACCGCCACGCGCGACAGTCCCACGAACAACGGAAAATAGAACGCGAAGTAGAACGACAACGCCAGCCAGCCGAAACACGTGGCCCAATGGGGCAGCCGCAGCCAGTGCAACGCGGCCAGCCAGAAGGCAAAACCCACCAGCCACAACGTGCAATAGGGCCGGCGTCGCCACCATCGGGCAGACGCCAGGCACAGGCAGAATGCCGCCGGCCAAAGGACCAGTTCCACCGCCCAGAATCCCGCGTATCCCCAATCGTTCCAGACCCACACGGCGGTCATACAGCCGGCGAACCACAGGCCCCACGCGATCAGCAAGACGAAGGGGCGGCGTCGGCGCGGCGGATCGGTCGCCAGCGGCGGCAATTCCTTCCGCCGCACCAGCAGCACCCACCAGATCGGCGCGATCCACGCCAGCGGCCAAAGCCCCAACGGCGGCAGGGCCGCCCACAACAGAACGCCGCCCACCGCGGCGAGGCCGAACGTGGAGCGAGCCCAAGCTTGAGAAAAAAGGATGAAGGATGAAGGATGAAGGATGAAAGACGCGCGCTGCGCGGATTTGTGTCCTGCTTCCTTCATCCTTGATCCTTCATCCTTCATCCTTCATCCTTAGCCAGGAATCGCTCCAGGATGGTCGTGCCGCAGCCGGTCAGGAAGCTCTCCGGATGAAACTGCACGCCGAACAACGCGTGCCGCCGGTGGCGAATTCCCATGATCTCCCGCGTGCCGTCCGGGGCATTGCTCCAGGCACAAACGTCGAACTCGTCGCTGAGCGTGTCGGGCTGGATGACCAGGCTGTGATAGCGCGTGGCCTCGAACGGGTTGGGCAACCCCTCGAACAGGCCGCGGCCGTCGTGATGGATCATGTCGGTCTTGCCGTGCATCAAGCGGCCGGCCCGGACGATCCGCCCGCCGAACGCCTGCCCGATCGCCTGGTGCCCCAGGCAGACGCCCAGCAAAGGCATCCGCCCGGCGAAGCGTTTCACCGCCGCCAGCGAAATGCCCGCCTCGTCCGGCGTGCACGGACCCGGCGAGATTATCAGGTGCGAGGGACGGCGGGCCTCGATCTCCTCCAAGGTGATCTGGTCGTTGCGATGGACTTCCAAATCCAACGAAGGGTCGATCTCGCCCAGCCGTTGGACCAGGTTGTAGGTGAACGAATCGTAGTTGTCGATCAGGAGGATCACGGAAGGCGGCGCCTCGGGATAAACCAACGTATGCAGTCTACCCCGTTTGGCGTCGCGCGGCCAGAGGGAAGGCAGAGGGATTGGGGATTAGGAAAGCCCCCGGACTGCGTCCGGGGGCGCGATGCGAAACCGCAAGCGTGCAAACACGCGGATCTTTTGGTTCCAACCCCCAACCCTAAATCCCCTAATCCCCAATCCCCAAGCCCTTTACTTCCTTTTGACCGCACGGAAACGTTCCCCGGGCAGGGTGATCGAGAGGATGCGCAAGCCGAACTTGTCGCCGACCTTGACGGCCTCGCCGCTGGCAATCGGACGATCGCCGACCGAAAGTTCCAACAAGTCCTCGCACGATTTTTCGAACTGGATAATGGAGCCGGGGCCCAATTCGACAATCCGCCCCAGGGCTTGGCGCTTCCTCGCCAAGGTGACGACCACTGGGACCTGGATATGCAACAAGCTGCGGGTGTAGGGGGGCAGGGCAGTAGGGCGGGCGGCCGGGCACGGGGCTTCCGCTTTGGCCGGCGGCGCGACTGCCGCATCAGGCGGCGGCGGCGGCGTGGAAACCGGCTGACCCGCCTCGGCGGCGCCGGCTTGGTCTGCCGTTTCGACGGCATCGGCGGTTGGGGAAGTCGGTTCGGACATCGGCGGCCTCGAATCCCCCTTGTGCGGGGGCATCCTTCGGTGCGCAACGCGACGGCGTACGATCGGGCTATCGCATTCCTATTGAATATCGGCCGATCTGCCCGCAAACTTTGCCCAAACCGCAAACCCCTCCCTCGACCCGTGCAAGCATCGCTCCCCTCTCACCCCAACTCGAACCCGGAACGGGAAGGGACCTCGTTTTCAGCCGCTGAAACGACGGCAGACCAGCGCGATGTTCTGGCCGCCGAAGCCGAAGCTGTTCGACAGCGCCACGTCGCAACGGGCCTGCCGGGCGACGTTCGGAATGTAGTCCAAGTCGCATTCCGGATCGGGCGTCTCATAGTTGATCGTCGGCGGCAAGACGTTGTCGCGAATGGCCAACAAGCAGATGATCAACTCGGTCGCCCCGGCCGCGGCAATCAGGTGCCCCATCATGCTCTTCGTGCTGGAAATGGGAACCTGGTACGCCCGCGGACCGAAGACCTGCTTGATGGCCAGCGTTTCGACCTTGTCGTTGACCGCGGTGCTGGTGCCGTGGGCGTTGATGTAGTGGACCTCGTCGCTGCCGACGCCGCCGTCGGCCAGGGCCAGCTTGATGCAACTGATGGCGCCGCGGCCCTCGGGATGGGTGTCGGTGATGCGGAAGGCGTCGGCGGTCGAGCCGTAGCCGACGATTTCGCCGTAGATATGCGCCCGCGGGCCCGGGCGCGATCGAGGGCTTCGAGCACGATCATGCCGGCCCCTTCGCCCAACACGAACCCGTCGCGGTCGCGATCAAACGGCCGCGAGGCCCGGGTGGGCTCGTCGTTGCGGGTGCTCAAGGCGGTCAGGAGGTTGAAGCCGGTCACGCCGAACGGGTGGATCATCGTGTGGGTGCCGCCGGCCAACATCACGTCGGCCTCGTGGCGGCGGATGATCTCGACGGCCTCCCCGATGGCCTGGCTGCTGGCGGCGCAGGCCGTCAGGCAGTTGATGTTCGGTCCCTGGGCGTCGAACAGGCTGGCCAGGTGGGCGGCCGGCATGTTGGGCTCCTGCTCCAGCTCGGCGATGGGATGGAGCAGTTCGACGCCGGCCTTGGTGAAGCGGCCCAGGTCCAGCGTCGCGCCGCCGGAAAGCCCGGCCACCATCATTTCCGCGAAACGGTCGAAGTCCTGCTGCCCTTCGCCGGCGCCGGTGTAAACGCCGAACCGTGTGGGGTCCAACGGGCTCTGCTGGACGCCGGAGTCGGCCATCGCTTTTTTTGCGGCGCCGACGGCGAAACGGGTGTGCAGGCCCTGGAACTTCCAGTCCTCGGGGTCCTCGCCCGCGTCGGAAAGGTCCCAGTCGCGGACCTCGGCGGAGATCTTGGTGGGGAAGTTGCTGGCGTCGAACCGAGTGGTGACGCCGACGCCCGATTCGCCCCCGAGCAGCCGGCGCCACATGGTTTCAATGTCGGCGCCCAGGGGAGTGACGCAGCCGATGCCGGTGACCACGACGCGCCGTCTCATGGCTGTTTTCCTTCCGTGGCGCCGGGCGGCGACGGGCGCCGTGAACCACCGCCCAGCAGGTTGGGCGGCGGCGTCAACCGGCTGCCGTCCGCGGCATGGCCGACCTGAAACGCCCCCAACAGGTGCATCATGTGCAAGAATGTCTCGGGCTCGAAAAGCTCGCCACGTTGGGCGCATTGAGATGAACGAAGACGATCGCGGCCTGGGCCTGGAGCACGCCGTTGTTGTGGCTGGTGGCCGTGACCGCCGCTCCTTCCTCCCGGATGTACTCGATGGCGGCGGTGTAGAGGAGGGTGTCGCCGGGCCCCGCGTCGCCGAAGAACTCGACCTTGGGGATCTTCGCCAGGATGACCTTTTCGGTGAAGCAGTTATGTTCGCAGACCAGCAGCCCGCCGGTCTGGGCCAGCCCCTCGATCACCAGGGAATTGGGGAGGACCGGATGCTTGGGGAAATGGTCGTGGAGGTAGTCTTCGGCCAAGGAGACGCATTTGACGGCCTTGGCGTACCGCCCGCTCTCGAATTCCAAAAACCGATCGATCCAATACCAGCGCATCGCACAAACCTTGCACAAGCCTTTTCGGCCGGGGGCGGCCGCGCCATGCGCGGCGCGGCTCAACCGGCGACCCCCACCTTGCCTTCGATGAAGCGGCACATGTCGGCCACGGTCAGCAGGTTTCCGAAGTCCTGCACGACCGGGTTCTTGGAGAAGTCGTCCAGGTTGGCGAACGGCATCCGCCTGCGCAGCTCGGCCAATCCCACCTCGGTGACCCGGCCGTCCTGCACGTACTTCGAGTCGGTCAGCACGTCCTCGGGGAAGAGTTCGCCGCGGGGGATCTTGATGGAGAACGCCTTTTCCAGACGGAAGACGATGTCCAGAAAGTCGATGGACTCGGCCCCCAAGTCTCCCACCAAGGTGGCCTCGGGGACAATCTCGTCTTCATCGACCCCGAGGGCGTCCACCAAGGCGGTCTTGATCTTGTCGTAAATCTCGTCCTTTGTCGGCATTGTGCTTGACCTCCCAAGCTATCTAAGTAAAGAACCAAGGACCCCAAGGTCCGGTGTATTCCACGTTTGCGTTGCGTTCCGTTTTCCGCGGTTTCCTTTAATGTCCGCCCAGGCTCAAACCGCCGTCCACGCGCAGCACCTGGCCGGTGATGTAGGCGGCGTCGTCGCTGGCCAGAAAGGCGACGACGCGGGCGACCTCTTCCGGCTTGCCGATGCGCTTCATCGGAATGGCGCTTTGGATCTGCTCGCCGGCCACCCCGCGCACCACCTGGCTCATGTCGGTCTCGATCATTCCCGGGGCCACGGCATTGACGCGGACCTTGCGGACCGCCAATTCCTTGGCCAACGCGCGGGTCAGTCCGTTGATGCCGCCTTTGCTGGCGGCATAGTTGACCTGGCCGCGGGAGGCGAATTCCGCCGCCGTGCTCGAAAGGTTCACGATGCTCCCGCTGCGCTGCATCATCATCGGCTGCGTGACGGCGTGGCAATAGTTGAACGTGCCGCCCAGGTTGGTGGCGATCACGTCCTGCCATTGCCGCGCGGTCATGGCCCCCAGCAGGCCGTCCTGGACGATGCCGGCCGAATTGACCAGGACGTTGAGGTGCTGCCATTGCTCGACGAGCTGATCGACGATCTGGTGCGCCCGTTGCAGGTCGGCGACGTTGGCCTGGAAGGCCGTGACGCGGCCCGCCGGCAAGGCCAGTTCGGCGATCAGGCCCTCCGCGGCCGCCTGGTTGCTGTGATAGACCAGGGCCACCGTGGCGCCCTCGGCCGCCAATTGCGCCACGCACGCGCGGCCGATGCCGCGACTGCCCCCCGTCACCAATGCCGTCTTGCCTTCAAATCGCATGGCTCTTTCGTCGCGATCAGGATTGGGTCTGGGCCGGTGGGGAAGCAGGTTGGTACAGCACCCGGAACATCTGCCTCAAATCCTTGACAATGGCCTCGTCGATGACCGCCTTTTCCGGGACGGCGTCGGCCAGATTGTATCGTCGCAACACCAGCCGGGCGCTGACGATGTTTCGGCCGTTGACCGAGCCGGATGCCTTCAGCGTCGTGTCCTGGTCGGTTTGGGAAACCACCTCGGCGGTCACGGTCAACGTCTGCCCCGGCTCGACGAAATGGCCGTATTTCACGTTGCCGGCCCGCGCGAGCGTGACCATGCTGTGGGCGAAATCCTCGCCCAGCCGGATCAGCCAAGCCGAGGCCTGGGTCATGGCCTCCAACATCAACACCCCCGGCATGACCGGGAAGTTGGGGAAATGGTCGGCCAAGTATTCTTCGCTCATCGTCAGCGATTTCGCCGCCGTAATCCGTACGCCCGGCTGAACGTCGATAATGCGGTCGATGAGCGTAAAACGCATGAAATCGTCGGCGGAAGGATCGGTTTGGGCAAAGCGACGGACTCGATCAACCCTAAACCGTGCAAGTATAACGGTCCTCCCCCTCCTCCACAACCACGGTACCGGGCTGACGGATGATTTTTTCTGCCATTTTGGCAGTCGTGGCAGTCCGCCCGAAAGCGGACAGATGCCCCAACTCCTTTCCACACAAGAGGTAATGACCGCATCTTGTTTTGGTACGGCCTTTGGCTCTTGTTGAAACAACACCAACGACAACGACGGCTATGGCACGGTCCTTGGGTAGGAGGATTCCACGCAAAGGCGCCAAGACGCAAAGGCGCAAGGGTACGGAAAAGAAGAGGGAGAAGGTTGGATTGCCCCACCCGCCGTCGATTCACCCATCACCTCCTCTTCTTCCTTTGCGGCTTTGCGCCTCAGCGCCTTTGCGTGAGAAATTTCTCGCGGTGACATTGCCAAGACGCCGGCCGTCTTGCCCCCAGTTCGAGGACGCCACCAGTTATTCTTGGATGACGGCTTGCACCCCGTGGCACCGTGGCACTTTTGCCTCGCGGCAGGTAAACTGGTGTGGTTCATCACGCTCCCCCTCCTGCCCGAGGAAACTAACCATGCCATGCCGCGGAGTTCGTGGGGCCACCACAGCCGATGCCAACAGCGGCGAGGCCATCCTCAAGGCGACTCGCGAGCTGTTGGCGTTGATGATCCGCCGGAACGGCATTCGGGCGGAAGACGTGGGCAGCGCCGTGTTTTCCACGACGCCCGACTTGGACGCCGAGTTTCCCGCCCTGGCAGCCCGGCAATTGGGCTGGTTCGACGTGGCCTTGATGTGCGTCCACGAACTGGACGTGCCGGGCTCGCTGCGACGTTGCGTCCGCATCCTTCTCCACTGGAACACCGACAAGCCGCCCGAGGAGATCGTCCACGTCTACGTCAAGGACGCGGCCGGCCTGCGTCCCGACCGCTCGAAGCTGCCGCCGGTGGATTGGAACGAATTGGAGCAGTGGATCGCCGCCCACCTCGACGCCGGCGCGAAACCGATACGGAAGTAAGGCGGAAGGCGGAAGGCGGAAGCGGGAAGGCGGAAGGAACGCGGTTCGTGCGAAACCGCAAGCGTGCAGCCACGCATCCTTTGCTCTTCACCCCTTCTTCCAATCCCCTAATCCCCAATGCCTTCTCAGTGCACGCGCTGTCCCGGTTTGGCGCCTTCGTCCGGCGAGAGGAGGAAGATTTCGTTCTCGCCGCCGCCGGCCGCAACGATCATCCCGTCGCTGGTGCCGAACTTCATCTTCCGCGGCGCCAGGTTCGCCGCGCAGATGACCAGCCGGCCGACCAACTGCTCGGGTCGGTAGACGGGCTTGATGCCGGCGAAGACGTTGCGGCGCTCGTCGCCGCCGAGACTGAGCGTCAGCTTCAAGAGCTTCTTCGCGCCGGGCACGTCCTCGGCCGCCACGATCCGGGCGACGCGGAGATCGACCTTGGCGAACTCGTCGAAGCCGATCTGTTCGGCCAGCGGCTCGCCCCGCAGCGGCGCGTCGCTGTCCTGCGGTGGCGGCGACAACGGCAACGGCGATCCATCCGATGATTCTGCTTCCGACTCCGTGCTGGCGGCGATCATGGCGTCGACTTGCCGCCGCTCGACCCGCTGCATCAGGTGCTGGAAACGACCGACGGGCGTGCCCAACAGCGGATGGTGTGATTGTTCCCAGCGGGTGATCGGCTCGCCGAGCAGCTTGCCGGTCTGCTCGGCCAGTCGCGGCAGCACGGGCGCCAGGTAGACGGCCAACTGCCGGAACAGGTTCAGGCCGATCGTGCAGACGTTTTGGAGCCGTTTCGTCTGGTCCAGCCCGCGGAGGTTCCAGGGGGCGTTGTCCTCGATGAACTTGTTGGCCCGCTCGCTGGCCGCGAGGATCAGCCGCATCGCCCGGGCGAAATCGCACGCCTCGTAGGCTTCGGCGACGGCTTGGCCGTCCTGGGCAGCCTGCTGGAACAGTCCGCCGTCGTCCGGGTACTCGGCCGCCAATCCGGTCGGCTCGGCGAACCGCGCCGTCCGACTGGCCAGGTTGACCACCTTTCCCACCATGTCGGCATTGACCCGCGCGATGAACTCGTCCAGGTTCAGGTCGAGGTCGTCCACGCGCGAGGTCAGCTTCGAGGCGTAGTAATAGCGCAAGTACGCCGGGTCGAGGTGCTCCAGGTACGTCGAAGCGCAGACGAACGTCCCCTTCGATTTCGACATCTTCTCGCCGTTGACGGTCAGGAAGCCGTGGATGTGGACCTTCGTCGGCAGGCTCAGTCCGGCCGTCTTCAGCATCGCCGGCCAGAAGAGCGTGTGGAAATACGTGATGTCCTTGCCGATGAAATGGTGGACCTCGGTCGCCGGGCTGCGCCACCAGGCGTCGAAACGCTCTCCGTGGCGGTCGCACCATTGCCGGGTCGAGGCCAGGTAGCCGATCGGGGCGTCGAACCACACGTACCAGTAATTGCCCGGACTGTCGGGAATCTCGAAGCCGAAATACGGCGCCGGCCGCGACACGTCCCAGTCGTGCAGCGGCTTGCCGAGGAAATGGCCCTTCAAATAATTGGCCACCTCGCTCTGCAACGCCCCGCTCTGCTCGACCCACTCGTCCTCGAGGAACCCGTGCAGCCGCTCGATGTTGACGAACAAGTGGCTGGCGGTGCGGACCTCCGGCTTCGCGCCCGAGAGCGTGCTGACCGGATCGATCAGGTCCGTGGGGCTGTAGTGCTCGTTGCACTTGTCGCAACTGTCGCCGTATTGGTCCGGCGACTTGCAATTGGGGCAGGTCCCTCGCACGAAGCGGTCGGCCAGGAACGTGCCGGCCACGGGGTCGTAAAGCTGGCTGACTTCCTGCTGGCTGACCAGGTCGTCGCGGCGAAGGGCGGCCCAGACTTCCTGGCAATACTCGCGGTTCTCCGGGCTGTTGGTGCTGCCGTAGTTGTCGAACTCGATCTGGAACCCGGCGAAATCCGTCTCGTGGGCCTTCTGCATCCGGGCGATCAACGCCTCTTCGCCGATGCCCTCCTGCCGGGCGCGGATCATGATGGCCGTGCCGTGGGTGTCGTCGGCACAGACGTAAATGCAGCGGTTCCCCCGGAGCTTCTGAAAGCGGACCCAAATGTCGGTCTGGAGATATTCGACCAGGTGGCCGAGGTGAATGGGACCGTTGGCATAGGGCAAGGCGCTGGTCACGAGGATTTGTCGCATGGCGGAAAGGCCCTGAAAGGCGGGGATGCAAAAGAGTCTATTTTACCGAGAAGCAAGTGAACCGACGAGGGGCCGAGGGGAGGATTCCCCACCGCCGCGCGACCGCCAAGAAATGGCCTGGCCCGGGGGTAAACCCTTGCGGGCGTCCCTCCGGGCCAGGACCGTGCCAAGTTCGTTCGCTCCGGCGCTGAGCCGGCGGGGTGGTGGATCGCTTCCGCTCTCTAATCCCCAATCCCTTCTTTTCCCCTAATCCCTAGATGTCATAGTACAGACAGAACTCGTAGGGATGCGGGCGCAATTGCATCGCCTGCACCTCGTTGGTCGTCTTGTAGCGAATCCAGGTCTCGATCACGTCCGGGGTGAAGACATCGCCGCGGAGCAGGAAGTCGTGATCGGCCTCCAGGGCGGCCAGCGACGCCTCCAACGAGCCCGGCGCTTGCGGAACGTTGGCGAGTTCTTCCCGCGACAGGTCGTAAATGTCCTTGTCCAGCGGTTCGCCCGGATCGATCTTGTTCTGGATGCCGTCGATGCCGGCCATGAGGATGGCCGAGAACGACAGGTACGGATTGCAGCTTGGATCGGGACAGCGGAACTCCAGCCGCTTGGCCTTCGGGCTGGGGCTGTACATGGGGATGCGGATGGCGGCCGAGCGGTTCCGCTGCGAATAGGCCAGGTTGACCGGGGCCTCGAAGCCGGGGACCAGGCGCTTGTAGCTGTTGGTCGTCGGGCAACTGAAGGCCAGGATGGCCGGGGCGTGCTTCAGCAGGCCGCCGATGGCGTACAGGGCCATGTCGCTCAGGCCCGCGTAACCGTTG
Source organism: uncultured Planctomycetia bacterium (assembly GCA_963804825.1). Lineage (GTDB taxonomy): Bacteria > Planctomycetota > Planctomycetia > Pirellulales > Thermoguttaceae > JBKQVT01. The sequence continues at coordinate 360,480 of CAWDRV010000003.1, forward strand.
CCGGCAAACAGCGGCGTCTCGCCCTTCCAAATGGAGAAATGCGTGTGCATGCCGGAACCGTTGTCGCCGAAGAGCGGCTTGGGCATGCACGTGACGGTCTTGCCGTACTTCGTCGCCACGTTCTTAATGATGTACTTGTACAGCATGACCTTGTCGGCCATGGTGACCAGGCTGTCGAACTTCATGTCGATTTCCGACTGCCCGGCGGTCCCCACCTCGTGGTGCTGCGCTTCCAACGAGATGCCGCAGTCGATCAACGTCTGCATCATCTCGTTGCGGATGTTCATCATCTGGTCGGCCGGCGGCACGGGGAAGTAGCCCTCCTTGTACCGCAGCTTGTAGCCCAGGTTCGGCTTCTCCTCGCGGCCGCGGTTCCATTGCCCCTCGATGCTGTCGATGTGGTAATAGCCGCTGTTGGGCGTCTGGTCGAAGCGGATGTCGTCGAAAATGAAAAACTCCAACTCCGGTCCCATGTAGCAGGTGTCGCCGATGCCGGTGCTCTTCAGGTAGTTGACCGCCTTGCGGGCGACGTTGCGGGGATCGCGGCTGTAATCCTCGCGGGTGATCGGGTCCTGGATGTTGCAGATCATCGACAGCGTGGGAATCGTGCAGAACGGGTCGATCGAGGCGGTCTCCGGCTGCGGAACCACCAGCATGTCGCTCTCGTTGATCGCCTGCCAGCCGCGAATGCTGGAACCGTCGAATCCCACGCCGTCCTCGAACACGTCCTCGTCCAGCTTGTCCACCGGAATGGTGAAGTGCTGCCACAGGCCGGGAAAGTCCATGAACCGAAGATCCACCGCCTTCACGTCCTTTTCCCGGCATAACGCCAATACCTCTTTGGGGGTCACAAGTCTGTCCTTTCCAATAAGAACCATGTCACTGGGTAAGCCGATACGCACGACCCCTCGCCGGTACTTCTTGGCACGGTCGGCCTGCGTACGGCACGGCGGCGGCCCCATTTGCAAACCTGGTGCCACAACCGCCTGCACACCATCGAACAGTAGATCACAAACTCTTCTCTCATCAAGCGTTGAAGTGACAAATTTGGCTTTTAACGGTTTCGCGCGGCATTTCGATTGTGCGCAATGTTTGGGCTGAACGTGACCAATTAGCAGGCACGCCGGTATCCGCATGGCGGGAAATAGACGTAAGCAGGGGGGGTATCAGTTCGGGGAAATGGGCTATCAGGTCGGCTTATGAAACCGTGGGCCTCGCACAACGAGGCAAAACCGCATGTTGCCGCCTGCGAAACCGCAAGCGGACCCTCCCGCCTTCCGCCCTCCGCCTTCTACCTTCCCCCTTCCGCCTTCCCCCTTTCGCCGTCCGCCTTTCCCTCCTCCATACGCCCCGTTTCATCGTTGCGAAACGAAGCCCCCCCGGTGCGGACGTGCAGGTTGTAGCGGCAGGGTGGGCAAAATCCGTGCTGGCTTTTTTGACAACGCCCAACCGTGATCTATATTCCCCTTGGCCGCAGCGTGGGAACCGCGCTGGCGGCCACGTTGATGGAACATCCCCGCTACGCTTCCCGCCACCACGGATGAAATCATGCGACGAAAGGTTCTTCAGGCCGTCGGCGCACTCTGGCTTGCCGCACTGGCCCTTCTGGCGTCCTCGGCCGCGATTGCCCAACAGGGGACGACCCTTGTTCTCAGCAACCACAGCGTGCAGATCGAGGACCTGCTGCGGCAAGGCCGGCAATTGGAATTGCAGCGGCGTTGGGGCGAGGCCCTGACGCACTACGAGGACGGCCTGCGGCTTTTCCCGGCGGAGCAGAGCATCGAGCGGCGTTTCGATTCCGCCCGGCTGCACTATGATTTTGGCCGCCGCTACGCCGACCGCAGCTTCTGCCAGTCGCTGGCGGAGTTGTCCGCGGAGAAGGCGTTGGAGTTGTATGCCGCCGCGCTGGTGAAGATCCAGACCCACTACGTCGAGGAACCCAACTGGCGCGACTTGCTCCGGCACGGCGGCAACGACTTCGAGGTCGCCCTGAGCGAGCCGATCTTCCGCGAGCAAAACATTCCGGCGCACGATTGGCCGGCCATCGAAGCGTTCCGCCTGGAAACGCGGAAGACGCTCGCCGCGCGGACCGTGGCGAGCCGCCAGGACGCCTGCGACGCCGTGTCGGCGGTCGCCGCGCTGGCCCGGCAACGCCTCGAAATGCGCCCGGCGGCGGCGATCCTGGAGTTCCTCTGCGGGGCGGCCAACGGACTGGATACCTACTCGACTTACCTCACCCCGGACCAACTCGGCGAAGTCTATTCGCAGATCGAGGGCAACTTCGTCGGCTTGGGGGTCGAGCTGAAGACCCAGGGCGGCGAGTTGGTCATTGTGCGCGTCATCGGCGGCAGCCCCGCCGAACAGGCCGGCGTCCATGCCGGAGACCACATCGTCGCCGTCGACGGCCGACCGGTCAAAGAGATGCCGGCCGACCGGGCGGCCAACCTGCTGCAAGGCCGCGAGGGCACCACGGTGACGCTGACCCTGGCGGTCGCGGGCCAGGCGTCCCGGTCGCTCAACATTCGCCGCCAGCGGATCAACGTCCCCAGCGTCGAGAAAGTGCAAATGCTCGATTCCCGGCAGGGCGTCGGCTATCTGCGGCTGGGCTGCTTTCAAAAAACCACCCGCCGCGACTTGGAAGCGGCCCTCTGGCAACTCCACCGCAGCGGCATGAAGAGCCTGATCATCGACCTCCGCGGCAATCCGGGCGGGCTGTTGATCACGGCCGTCGAGGTCGTCGAACTCTTCATCGACGACGGCGTGATCGTCTCCACGCGCGGACGGTTCGCCCAGGAGGACTTCACCTACAAGTCGCGGGGGCAGGCCGCTTGGCAGACGCCGCTGGTGGTGCTCATCGACCAGGACAGCGCCAGCGCGGCCGAGATATTCGCCGGCGCCATCCGCGACCATCATCGCGGCACGCTGGTCGGGGTCCGCAGCTACGGCAAGGGTTCCGTGCAGGGCATCTTCCCGCTGGAGTCGTCGGAGGCCGGCATGCGGCTGACCACGGCCAAGTTCTATTCGCCCAACGGCTCCCCTTACGCCGGGGTCGGGGTGAAGCCGGACGTGCTGGTCCAGCAGGTCGCACGTCCCATCGACGGTGTGTTGCCGACCGCCGCCGCCCATCACGACGACGCCATGCTCAACGCGGCGTTGGAAGTCGCGCACCGCCGCGTGCAGCAACAAAGATAGCGAAGCTCCGTGAGCTGCGTCGAGTTTGCCGGCCCCTCTTCCGCGCCCGTGTCTTGGCAGCGGGCGGCAATCTGTTAGGATCGACGTAGCGGAAGTATGGCTGCGTAGGATGCCCTCTAGGATGCAAGCCCCGAATGTTCGCGCGGTTGGCCGATTTTGTCGCCCGGCATTGGGTGTTGGTGTTGCTGGCGTGGGTGGTCGTTCCCGTCGCCGTGCAATGGCTGGCGCCGAGTTGGGACGACGTGGCCCAAGACGGCGACTTTGCCTTTCTGCCGTCGCGCATGACGAGCGTGCGGGGCGACGAGCTGATCCGCCGTGCGTTTCCCGACCAGGAAGACAAGAGCGACGTCGTTCTGGTCGTGGCCCGGGCCGAGGGCCGGCTGCGGCCCGCCGACCGGGCCATTGCCGATCAACTGGCGCGGGAGTTCGCCCCGAAGAATAAGGACAAGAAGGGGCTGATCGCGGCCGTCCGCACCGCCAGGGACAAGGCCATCGGCGCCAAGCTTTCGCGGCAGAAGGACGGCGGCGAGGCCACGCTCGTCGTGCTCGAGTTGCGCAGCGAGTTCATGGCGATCGAGAACATGAGCCTGTTGGAGCACATCGAGCAGCGGCTCGAGGAGGTCCGCCGGGGCAAGGATTTTCCCAAGGGCCTCGCGCTGGGCATCACGGGCTCGGCGGCCGTCGGCGCCGACATGCTCTTCTCGGCCGAAGAGAGCATCCGCAACACGGAATGGGCGACCGTCGCCCTGGTCGTGCTGATCCTGCTCTTGGTGTATCGCGCGCCGGACTGGTGATCGTGCCGTTGGTGGCGATCTTCGCCTCGCTGGAACTCTCGACCGGCGTGATCGCCCTGTTGGCAAGACTGGGTCAGAACGTCGAGTGGTTCGACTTCAAGGTTTTCCATACGACGATGATTTTCATCATCGTCGTGCTCTACGGCGCGGCGACCGACTACTGCCTGTTCCTCATCTCGCGCTACCGCGAGGAGCTTCAGCGCGGCCTGGCGCCGCCGCGGGCGCTGCGCTCGGCGCTCGGCAGCGTCGGCCATGCCGTGGCCGCCAGCGCCATGACGACCATCCTCGGCCTGGGCACGATGATCTTCGCCGATTTCGGCAAGTTCCGCTACGGCGGACCGACCATCGCGCTGTCGCTGGCCGTGGCCTTGCTGGCCTGCCTGACGCTGGCCCCGGCCTTGCTGCGCACCGGCGGATGGATCGTCTTCTGGCCGTTCGGCATCGGCACGGTCCACGACCCGGACGAGCGCCATGCCGCCTCGGTCCTGGGGCGATTGTGGCAGGCGATCGGACGGGCCGTGGTGACCCGGCCGGGACTGATTTTCGTCGGCTGCCTGCTGCTGTTGGCATGGCCGGCCTACGAGTCGTTCTCGACGCCGATCACGTACGACCTGGTGGCGGAGCTCAGCCCGCAGCGGCCCAGCGTGCAAGGGACCGAACTGTTCTGCCGCTACTATCCACGCGGCGCGACCGGCCCGATCACGGTGTTGGCCCAGCGGAACGAGGCGGTCTTCCAAACGCGGGCAGGCAAGAATCGAGATTTCGCTCTTGACCCGCCAACTCGACGAGTTTCAGTACGTCGATTCGCACGGCGTCTTGCAGAGCAAGCCGATCTCCAGCGTGCGCAGCCTCACCAATGCCCTGGGCGGCCGCCCGGTGAGCACCGTCAAGACCATCACCCTCAGTTCGCTTGCCGAGGTGAGGGCCGCCTATGTCTCCCATGCCCCCGACTATGCCGACCGAGTCACGTGCCTGGACCTGGTGACCCAATACGATCCGTTCTCCCGCGAGAACGTGCGGCTGCTGGGCTTCATCGAAAAAAAGCTTCAGGCCATCTCAGCCGACCCGGCGTCGCCGTGGCATGGGGCGGTCTTCGACCTGGTGGGCACGACGGCCGGAATCCGCGACCTCGAAGCCGTCAACCAGAGCGACTGCCGCCGCATCGGCGTGCTCACGTCGATCGCGGTGCTGGCCGTGCTGATCGTCGTGCTGCGCCGCCCGCTGGTCTCGCTCTACCTTGTCCTCACGGTGCTGCTGGGCTTTTTCGTGACCATGGGCGTGACCAAGCTGGTTTTCATGCAGCTTTACGGCGACTCGTTCCACGGGCTGGATTGGAAGCTGCCGCTGTTTCTGTTCGTCATCCTGGTCGCGGTGGGCGAGGACTACAACATCTACCTGGCCACCCGGGTCGTCGAGGAACAGCGTCGCCGCGGGGCCTTGGAGGGGCTTCGGGTGGCGGTGGTCCGCACCGGCGGCATCATCACCAGTTGCGGCGTCATCATGGCCGGCACGTTCGCCTCGATGATGACCGGCACTCTTCGCGGCATGCACGAGTTGGGCTTTGCGCTGGCCTTCGGCGTGCTTTTGGACACGTTCGTGATCCGCACGATCCTGGTGCCGGCGTTCCTGGCCCTCTGGGCGCGATGGGTCCCTCGTCCTCCGGGCAAGTTAGGCATCACCGGTTCTTGAACTGGCGCTGCCCCACCCCCCATAAGAACGCCTTCGCGCCTTGGTTCCCACCCCGTTTCCAAGTACACTAAAAGGATGGGACCCCATCAGGACCGCCGTCCATGACGCCCGAGTCGCCCGAACTCAGCCCGCTGGAACGCATGAAGTCGCAGAGCGACTGCCTGCGCGGGCGGATCGCCGCCGAATTGGCCAACGACAGCGACCACTTCAGCGACGACAGCGCCCAGTTGCTCAGGTTCCACGGCGTCTATCAGCAGGACGACCGCGACCGGCGCCAATATCTGGGCCAGCCGGGCGGACGAGCGGAAACCAGGGTCTACAGCTTCATGGTCCGGACGGTCTTTCCCGGCGGACGGCTCCGCAGCGACCAGTTGCTGGCCGAGTTGGACCTTTGCGACGAGGTGGGCAACGGCACGCTGCGGATCACCAGCCGGCAGGACCTGCAAATCTACGGCGTGGCGAAACGCGACCTGGTCCGGACGCTCCGCCGACTGAACGAGGCGGGGCTGACCACGCTGGGCGCCGGCGGCGACGCAGTGCGCAACGTCGCGTGCTGCCCGGCGCCGTATTGCCGCGACCCGGTCCACGGCCAGATCCGGGGAATGGCCGGCTACCTGGCCGCGGAGCTGTCTGTCCGCTCGCCCGCGTATCGGGAAATCTGGCTTGGCGGCGCCCGGGCCGCCCCGCCATCGGCGACAACAACGGCGGCGACGGCGACAACGACCGGCGACGATGTTGATCCGCTCTACGGCAAGGGCTATCTGCCGCGGAAGTTCAAGGTGGCCATCGGTCTGCCGGGCGACAATTGCGTCGATCTGTACGCCCAGGACGTGGGGCTGATGGCGCTGTGCGAGAGTTTTCAAGTGGCCGGCTACAACGTGCTGGTGGGCGGGGGCATGGGCCGCACGCCGTCGATGGAAAAGACGTTTCCCGCTTTGGCCCAACGCATGGCCTCGAGCCGGCCCGAGCAGGTGCTCGACGTGGTGCGGGCGATTCTCTTGGTCTTCCGCGACTGCGGCGATCGGTCCGATCGCCGCCGGGCGCGATTGAAGTACCTCGTGGCCGATCGGGGACTGGAGGAGTTCAAGGCCCGGGTCGAGGCCCGGTTGGGATATGCCCTGGACCCGCCCCAGGCCGAGGACGTTTGGGACATCGACGACCACGTGGGCTGGCACGAGCAGGGCGACGGCCGGTGGTTCTACGGTCTGCACATCGCCGGGGGGCGGATTGCCGACTGCGGCGAGTCGCGGCTGAAATCGGCGCTGCGGGAAATCTGCCGCAAGCACCAGCCGCCGATCGGCCTGACGCCCGGCCAAGGCATTCTCTTTTGCGACGTGCCGCTGGAGGACCGGGCCGGCATCGAGGACCTGTTGCGCCGGCACGGCGTCAAGCTCGACGACGAGCTTTCGAACGTTCGCCGCTGGGCGCGGTCCTGCGTGGCCTTGCCCACCTGTTCCCGGGCCGTCACTGAGAGCGAGCGGGTGTTGCCCGGCGTGCTCGATGCGTTGGAGGTCGCCCTGGCCGATCTGGGGCTGGCCGGCCAGCGGTTCACCGTCCACATGACCGGCTGCGCCAACGGCTGCTCGCGTCCGTACAACGCGGACGTCGGGCTGGTCGGCCGGGCCGCGGGCCGCTACGCCGTTTACCTCGGCGGCCGCCGCTTGGCCGACCGGCTGGGATTCCTCTACCAGGAAGGCGTCCCGCTGGAACGGATCGTTCCCACGCTCGTGCCGCTGTTGACCCTATTCCAGCGGCATCGCCGCGAAGACGAGAGTTTCGGCGATTTCTGTCATCGCGTCGGGCGCGATGCGCTGGCCACCGGCAGCGTCGAAGGGGATTGAGGCTTCCTCACGCCGCGTACTTCCGTCCCATGGCCGCGTGCAAGATCGCGGCCGTGCTCTCGCGCATGATCCGCGGATCGACCGGCCGGCCTTCGACCAGCGCCTTGCGAATCTCCTTGCCGGAGATGAACAGCGGCTTTTCGTCCGGGTGGTTTTCCATCAGGTTGACCCGGCCCAGGGATTCGTAGTACGCGGCGAATCCGACCCGCAACGGCTCGATGCGCAAATCGCCGGCCAGGTGGTCGAAGATTTCCTGGGCGTCGAAATCGCCCCAGATGGGCTTGCCGTCGTGGTAGGGGGCATCGGCATGTTTGCGGCCGATGATGATGTCGGTAAATCCGAAGTTCTGGCGATAGATGGCGTGCATGACCGCTTCCTTCGGCCCGCCGTAGAACATCTTGATGTCCAGGCCCAAGAGGAGGACGCGGTCGGGCACGGACTGGCCGCGGGCCCGCCAGAGCGCGGCGTCGCTGTCGCCGGAACCGAGGCTGCGATTGTCGATCAGGGCTTCGTAGGTGCGCATGCGGACGTCGGCGTCGACGTCGTCGCCCTTGGTCTCGCCGATGAGCGGGTTCAGGCAGGCCCCGGCGTCGTGCCCGGCCCGCAACAGCGTCTCCAGCCCGTAGACCAGGGCGTATTCGTGGGCGCGGTGCAAGGGGTTCCGCGTCTGGAAGGCGACCACGCGCTGCCAGCCTTGGGCGGCCAGCAGCGTGCGGACCTCGCGCGGCGTCAACACGTACTTGCCGAACCGCGGATGCTTCGGCTGCGGCAGCACGCGGACCGAACCGCCCACCAGGTGCGTCTTCCCCGCGTCGCCCACCAAGACCATGTCGGCGCCGGGATGGTCGGTCCGCTCGGTCAGGTAGACGGCCCGCAGGTAACGCGGCTTGTCCCAGGGATAGATGTCGCTGATTTCCAGCGTGGCCACGATGCGGCCCGCGGTATCGACCAGCGCCGCCTCTTGTCCGATTTTCAGGCGTCCGGCCAGCTCGGCCGCGATCGGCAAGGCGATCGGAATGGTCCAGGCATAGGGCTTGCCGTGGTATTGCAGGACCGATTCGTCCAGGACGCGGTTGTACGTGGCCGAGTCCATGGGTCCGTCCAGCGGGCTGAGGCCGCCGTCGCCCAGTCGATAGACGGTCGAAAGATCGGCGTCGGAGACGGGAATTTTGGCCAGCGTCTTCGCCCGGGCGAGGAAGTCGTTGATCTCGTCGTCGGGCACGGTGCGGCAGACCGGTTCCGTCAGGCCGCCATGGGGAGGCACGGGCACGTACATCGGCGAATCCTTCCAGTCGCTGTGGACCTATCGCGGGCTGGTACGTCTTCCAACAAGTTCTTGCCGGAAGCCTCGTTATTCGCTTGCGGTTTCGCAAGCGACGCTGACCGGCAGAAACTATCTTGTAAGTCGCACCAGGGGTAAAGTGCGATAGTATAAAGGCGTCATGGGCGGATGGCAATGACGAACGAACGGCGTGACTGAGGGCTCCGAAGGGACATGATGGAGCATCTGCGCCGACTCGATGGAGGGGGTGGCTTTTGAGCCGGTTGCTCGGTTAGGATAGGCTGCTGCCCGAGGACGCAGGTTCGTGGGCGGCTCTACGGGGCAGGTTAAGGGCTGGATGGAACCAATACCGGTTGAGCCGGCGTTGACCGCCCCCCTGGACAAGTGGTATAGTGCGTAAGTAAGCTAGATAAGATGAACGCGAAGTGACGCATAGGCGTATGAGCTATTGTTGAGGAGGGGCCTCGTTTCTCGTCGATGCTTCTCCTGAGGTGTTCTCCGACAGGCCGTCAGGGAGATTACCTAGGTGGATGGGTGTTATTCGGGTCGACCAAGATTCTAAGGCGGTCAAGACGGCAGGGAAGGATTCCTGTGGCGTTCAAGTTCCAAAAAGCTAGCTGTGTGGTGGTGGGAACGTTCAATATCTACATTCTCCACCCGCAGTGGCTGGCGAAGCATGGTGTGATTGATATTGAGGGGGGCGCGGGTGTCTTCATGGAGGGGAACCTGTCACAGCCTGGATTCCGGTTCAGGTTGTCCAAAGATCGCGTCACCTGGAATACCTGGAATATTGCCCCTTCGCAAATCGCGGTTGAGACCGAAGACCCGACGGCCGATTGCGGATGTATGATTGCGGCCGTGTTGGAGGCACTTCCCGAGACTCCACTCTTCGGGCTCGGAAACAACGTGGTGTATCGAGCCGATCTTGCTGAGCGGGAATCGCTGCTTGGGCCAATTCGCGACTTTCCTCAAGTACAGAGCCCAAACCCGGGCGACAAGGTTGTCCAGCGGACGTTTCACGTTGGCATTAAACATGACGAACACCGGTCCACAAACCTCCAAATCTATTTCAAGGAGGAGGATATTGAGCTTCTCTGTAACGCCCATACCGAGTTGCGGGATCGCGACACCCGGGACGTCGCCATTCCGGCTGCCAAAAGGTTTCTCGAAGATCGATCGGTTGTAAAGACCCTTGCACAGCACTTTTTCGGGACTGGAATTGAGCATGGCCCCAACAACACTTGAGCCTGATGTCCGTAGGAAGAAGAGCACGATGCCGGTGAGCACCGAAGATGCTTCCTGGGGGTATGCGGGTTATTACGTCCATGATTTTAGCTCGATCGTTGACGAGAAACTGGACCGACTTGCTTTGTTGCATGAGAACTGGGATTGCGAGGGCGCGAAGAGGATTGATCCCGCGATAATTCAGGCCGCCCGTCAGTTCATTTCGCGCCTGCCGGAGGACATTGGCAGCCTCCCCGCGGTTGTTCCCATTGCGCGCGGCACTCTCCAGTTTGAGTGGAGCAAGGGCACACGATCCCTGGAACTGGAAATCGAGAGCCCTTCTGTGATTCGTTATCTCCAATGGGATTCGGCCCAGGGGCTTGAGGAAGAAGAATCTTTCGATATCAAGAACACCAACCTAGCAGCAGCACTGATCCAGTGGTTCATGAAAGGCGCGGAGGATGTCTGATGTTGAGTCGCGCGGTCCCGAAGTAGACCCCGCCGAGGACTTATACCGCGCCGTCACGGTGCCGGATTGGTGGAACCCAAGCGGCAATCCGCCCCTCCGCTCTGCGGCTTTCAGTTGGCCCAAGTTCTCAGTCAACATTGCGTCCTTGATGACTCCCGACGAGGCGATTCGGCATCTTCGCGAAGTCCTGAAGTGCCCGAACGGGGGAATTGTCACGTTCAACTGCGGCGATGCGAAGGCGTTGGGCTTCGACCCGCGAAGGGAGATCGACCCGCAATATCCCAAAAACCTGGCTCACGCGAACGTCTACTCGGATGGTAGCCGCTCCAAGCGAAAGACACGCGCAAAACAGCTTGCGGTGCGCTGCTGTCACCAAATCTTGCTTGAGCCTTCGTTCTGAACATTTGGCCCGAGAAACGCTTTGGGGCAGGTGCTATCTCAGATGTGATACATCCGCTCGTCCTGCTCCTTGGCGCGCTCCAGGAGGTCGGCCAGCGTCATGCCGTTGAGCATCTTGTGCTGCACGTCGCTGACCTCCTTCCACGCTGCCAAAAGGACCTTCACGGCGGGCGAATCGGGCGAGGCGCTGCTGGTCGGGTGCGCGTCGTCGTTGTTGCCCTCGATCACCTCCATCACCTGGCCCAGCGAGACCTCGTGCGGCGGCTGGATGAGGTGATATCCGCCCGCCGCCCCGCGAACGCTGGCCACCAGCCCGGCCCCCTTCAACTGCAACAGGATTTGCACCAGAAACCGGGGCGGAATGTCGTGCCGCTCGGCAATCTTCCGAATGCGGACCGGCTCGCTCGATCCGTACTGGGCGGCCAACTCCAGCATGGCAATACAGGCATACTCGGTCTTGGCGGAGACTTTCATGCACCACCCCAATCCTACTACCCGTGACGATGCTCCCGCGACACAATACCCCAGCAATTCTACTAATGTTCGTTAACTCAGTCAATTATCATTTCCCGCCCGGTTGCCGATCGACGGCCACTTGACCCTTCGGCTTTCAACGGGCACGATGGGGGAGAAAGGGGACAGTCCCCATTTGTGCGACGACCAACGCTGCGCTCGGTGCCCGCCTTCGGGCCGTTCCGGCAAATGGGGACTGTTCCCTTTTCCCGGAACCGCAACCTCATTTAGTTGAAAGGAACGGCGAACGATGGCGGAAAAGGCCTATCTGGCGATCGACATGGGGGCCTCCAGCGGACGGCACCTGATCGGACGCTTCGACGGCGAAAAACTCCGGCTGGAGGAAGTGTACCGCTTCGAGAACGGGCCCGTCGAAATCGCGGGACGAATGCACTGGGACCTGTTGGGGCTATGGTCCCATGTCTGCCGGGGCCTGCGGGCCGCGGCCGCCGTGGGACCGCCGGCAAGCATCGCCAGCGTGGGCGTCGATACCTGGGGGGTCGATTTCGGCCTGCTGGGCAACGGCGACGAACTGCTGGGCAACCCCTATCACTACCGCGACAGCCGCACCAACGGCATGATGGAAAAGGCGTTCGCCCTGGTCAGCCGGGAAGAGATCTTCCGCCACACCGGCTTGCAGTTCATGCAAATCAACACGCTCTACCAGCTTCTGGCCATGAAGCTTTCCGGCTCGCCGCTGTTGGGCATCGCCAAGACGTTTCTGATGATGCCCGACCTGTTCCATTGGCTGTTGACCGGCGTGAAGTGCAACGAGATGAGCGACGCCAGCACCAGCCAGTTCTACGATCCGGTCCGCGGCGGTTGGGCCACCGAGCTGTTGGACCGTTTCGGCCTGCCGACCGACATCCTCGGCCGCATCGAGCAGCCGGGAACCAACCTCGGCCGACTGCGCGGGAGCGTCACGGCCGAGACGGGCCTGTCGGCCGACGTGGTCTTGCCCGGCGCGCACGACACGGCCAGCGCCGTCATGGCCGTCCCGGCGCGGAGCAAGCCGGGACAAAGGCCCGATTGGTGTTACATCAGCTTGGGCACGTGGGCGTTGATGGGCGTGGAACTGCCCGCCCCGCTGGTCAACGACCAGGTGCTGCAACTGAACTTCACCAACGAGGGCGGCGTCGGCCACACCACCCGGCTGCTGAAGAACATCTCCGGATTGTGGCTGGTCCAGGAGTGCCGCCGCGTTTGGAACCAGGACGGACGGAAATGGGATTGGGAAGACCTGAACCGGCTCTCGGCGTCGGCCCGGCCGCTGGTCTCGTTCATCAATCCGGACGCGGCCGAGTTCCTGGCCCCGGACAACATGCCCGAGGCCATCCGCCGCTTCTGCCGGCGGACGGGCCAGGCGGTGCCCGGCGACGAGGGCGCGGTGCTCCGCTGCGGCCTGGAGAGCATCGCCATGAAGTTCCGCCACGTGCTGGGGATGTGCGAATCACTGATCGGCGGGCGGATCGAGACCATCCACATCGTGGGCGGGGGCACCCGCAACCGCCAACTCTGCCAGGCCGCGGCCGACGCTTGCGGACGGCGCGTCGTGGCCGGGCCGGTCGAGGCCACGGCCATCGGCAATCTCATGGTGCAGGCGATCTCCGCCGGCGACGTGGGCTCGATCGCCGCGGCCCGCGAGGTCATCCGCCGCAGTTTCGACGTGGAAGAGTACGAGCCGCGGAACACGAAGGTATGGGACGACGCCTATCCGCGGTTCTTGAACCTGCTGGGATAAACATAGAAAAGACGCCACCTTTTTCCAATATCAGTGATGTCCCCTTTTCAGGTCCGGGGCGATCGCGATGAACGTGAAGAAGCTTTCAAAAACTGTGACCGGCATTTTTCTAGTCGGGCTCGTCGCCATTGCTTTGGCTTGGTACGCCCTCGATTTATTCGTGCATTGCGCGGTGGCAGGGCACGTGCAGGGGATGGCGGCGTCCAATATGGTTCACGTCTACAAGGATTTGTGCAAATATCGCGAAAGGAACCGGCGATGGCCGAAAAGCCTGCCGGACGCCGTGAAGGAAAAGGAGGCAAGTATAGGTGAGGGCGACATTGTGGACCGGGTTTCCGATCGGCCGCTGCTCTATTATCCCGATGCGAAGCCCGGTACGAAAGCGCTCCTCCTTGCCCAGCCGGAACCACTCGAAATCGGCCTGTGGCCATTCGTCACGACGGAACGATTGGGCATACGAGCCGATGGGAAATTCGTTAACGTCAAGGGCGATGAAAAAGAAGTTGATGATTCCAAAATAAGGCAGGATTACCGGGCAATTCCGTAATTTTTTCAACAACGCCGGGGTTTCCGTTCTCGCTTATCACGAGATTACCTTCCATCACCGTCTCGCCCGTGTAATAGTGAAATTCCGGTGTTCCTTGTGATTTTTTTCACGGCTCAAGTCCTCCACCACCTGGCGTAGACGGCGAATGGCCGGTATCCAACTCTGGCGATTGGATGCCGAAATCCTCGATGCTCAAGAGGCTGGCGAACTTGTAGCCGCGGGCGGCGAATGCCTCGGCCCCGCCCTCGCGGCGGTCGATGATGGCCAACACCTGGTCCACCTTCAGCCCGAAGGCCTCGACGCGCTCGATCGCCTGGAACGACGAACCGCCGGTCGTGACCACGTCCTCGACAATCACGACCCGATCGCCCGGCTGAACCGGTCCCTCGATGTATTGATCGGTGCCGTGCCCCTTCGATTCCTTGCGGACCATGAAGCCGACCAGCGGAGTGCCGCGGAGGGCCGACATGGTCACCACGGCGGCGGTGATCGGATCGGCGCCGATGGACATGCCGCCGATGGCCGCCGGCATGTGACCGCGGGCCAACAGGTCGAGGATGCCCTCGGCGATCAGCACGGCCCCGGCCGGATCGAGCGTGACCTGTTTGCCGTCGAGGTAGTAGGTCGCCTTCTTGCCGGAAGCAAGGGTAAACTGCCCGAATTTCAGGGCCTTTTTCCGAACCAGGGCCACGAGGGCCTGTTTGTCGTACATGGCGGGTGTCCCTCTTGCACAGAACCAAACGAGACGGAGCACGTATTGTAGCGGGGCCGGGGATCAGGGGCCAAGGGGTGGGATCATCGGAATCGCAGGAGGGCGGACATTCTTGTCTGCCCGTAAGCGATAGGCAAGAACCCGTAAACGACAGGCAAGAACCCGTGAGCGACAGGCAAGAATGCCTGTCCTCCTGACATGAATGGATCAACTTATTCTTTTACGGGTCCTTCTTCCTTCGGCTGCCCCACTTTCAGCAGGACGGCGCCGTGCGACGGCACGGAGGTTTCAAAGCGGTCGGCGAAGCGGCCGAGGTCTTTCTGTCGCCACAAGTCGCGGACCGGTTGCGGCCCGCTCAGCTTCAGGTCGGCCCAGGCGACTTTCACCTTGGCCGGCAAGGTTCCGCGATTGAACAGGCCGACGGCCAGGGCGCCATCGGCCAGCGGACGGGCCCAGACCTCGCTGCCGTCCTGCCTCCGGATCGGTCCGGCCTGTTTGCCCAAGGGGTCCTGATCGACCTCGAGGACTTCGCTGTTGGTCAACAGCGCCAGCGTAAAGTCGTCGAGTTGCGACATGTCGCAGCCGATCAGCAGCGGGGCGGCCAACAGCGACCAGAGCGTGATGTGGGTGACCTGCTCGTTCGGCGTGAGATTACTGGGATGGAGCGACGGCCCCCAGCCGACCTTGCCCACGACGAGCATGTCCGGGTCGTTCCAATGGCCGGGGCCGGCATAGCGCTGGTGGCCGGCCTGGTTGAAACCGATGGTGGACATGCTGCGCCAGTTGTCGGCGATGTCGCCCGTGGTGCGCCAGCAGTTTCCGCCGGTCTCCGCGCCCCACTTCCAGACGTCGTCCATGCCGTACTGGCAGAAGCTGAAGACGATGTCGCGGCGGCAGCGGTCGAGGGCCGCTCGCATCACGCGATAGGGCTTGACGAAGCCGTCGTGGCCGGGATCGCGGGGCACCTTGGCGTAGTAGCACCAATCGTACTTGAGATAATCGATGCCCCACTTGGCATAGGTGTCGGCGTCCTGCTGTTCGTGTTGGTAGCTTCCCATCAAGCCCACGCAGGTCTTGGGACCGGGCGAGGAGTAGATTCCCAGCTTCAATCCCTTGCCGTGGACGTAGTCGGCCAGTGCCTTCATGTCGGGGAATTTCTTGTTCGGGTGGATTTCGCCGTGGGCGTCGCGGTCGCCCATCCAAGCATCGTCGATATTGACGTATTGGAATCCGTGGGCGGCCAGGCCGCTCTGGACCATGGCGTCGGCGGCGGCGCGGACCTTCTCGTCGCTGACCGCGTCGGCCCAGCAGTTCCACGAGTTCCAGCCCATCGGCGGCGTCAGGGCCAGCTTGTGCGGGCCGCCGACGATGGTCAGCCTTCCGGTCGTCTCGCCCAAGGCGTTCTTCACGGTCACTTCCACCACCGTGGTCCCCGGCTGCTTGAGCGAACCGCGGAGGATGCCGGTGGCCGGGTCGAGCGAGAGCCCCTCGGGCAGATTGCGGGCGGAAAAGCTCAACGGCGCCCGGCCGGTGGCCGGCACGAGAAAGAGGAACGGGCGGCCCGGCGTGGAACCGGTGATGCGCGGGCTGTGGATGGCCGGCCGGGGCGAGTTTTCTCGGGCCAGCGCCGGCGGCGCCGCCGATTTAATCGACATCGCCACCGGCTTGGCCGCGGCCGCGGGCAAAAGCTTGATCCTCGCGCCCGCCCAGTCGGCATGGCAGAAGTCGATGCTCGCCTCCGGACCGATCACCAAGAGCGTCAGCCGCTTGGCGCCGCGGAGATCGGCGGAGAGCAGCTTGGCGGCGTCGTTGCCGTGCATCTCGCCGCTTTCGGCAACCTTCTTGCCGTCGACCAGGACCTGGAAGCGGACGGCGCCCTTGCCGCCGGTTTCGTCGTCAACGCCGACCCTGGAGATGAATCGCGTCGCCGCCCCCTTCAAGGCGATCTTCATCGTGCTGTCGGCGTGCGTGCCGACGCCGTGGGCGAACGTCACGCCGTGGATCTTGATCGCATGTCCTTCGACCGAGTGGTTCGCCTGCGCCGTGCGCCAGCCTTGCTCGATTTTGCTCACGTCCAGGCTGTCGAGCCAAATGGCATGGGCGGGAAGCGTATCGGCTGGCAGGGCCGCGGCCTCGTCCGCCCGGCGCGCGACACGATGATTCCGCTTCCGACAACAACAAGACCGGCCAGGACCACCCTCAAAAAGGAATGTTGCAACATGTCACGTTCTCCGGTTACGGTTGCCAAGGGAGAGAATTCAACGAGGCGACGGCCCATGTCCGGGAAAACAGCGAGCCGGACGCCGTCAGCCTCCGGATATCGTCGCCCCGCGACGAGGCGTTTGTTTGCCGGTTCGTCGCGGGGCGATGGGTAATGTCGCCAAATCCGGTGGCTCACGCCACCGGCTCATGCCACCGGCACGCGCCACCGGCTCATGCCACCGGCGCACGCGCCCGGGACGGTCCCCCGGGACCGATTCGGCTCAGAGTCCCCAGCCGGGCCGGTACTCGGGCTTCACGAACTGGTTGATCTCGGGGTAGTTTGTACACTTCATGTTGACGCCGTCCCACTGGAGCTTCTTGCCGACTCCGGCCCGCATGGCCAGGTCGCCGACCAGCAGGGCTTCGATGTAGGGGCCGGAGACATCGGGGAAGTTGGAGCATGGCTGTGTTTTGCCTTCCCGGCACGCCCGCATGAAGTCGGCCTGGCTCCCGAACATTCCCGGCAAGCCGACGATGCGCGGGTATTTCTCGGCGGGCTTGGGGGTGGCCTTGTGCTGCTCCGGGTTGACGATGTGCGGATTGCCGCCGAAGATGTTGCAGTACATGATTCCCTTGTCGCCGACGAAGAGCGTCCCACCGCCGATGCACTTCTCGCCGTACTTTTTCTCGATCTCGTCCGCCAACGCGGGACGAATCAGCGACCAGCCGCCGTTGGCGATCCTGCGGTACCCGTCGTACCAGTAAAACTTGACCGTGGGCAGATTGGGGCGTGGGAATTCAAACAGCAATGTGTGGATGCTGCCCCAGCAGTCCTCGCTTTCGCCCTCTTGCTCCAAGCAGACGCACGTGCTGGGATATTTCAGTTGCAGCGCCCAATGGGGCGGATCGCACACGTGCGCGCCGACGCAGAGCAACAGGCCCGTGCCGTACGGCTTCAACTGATACCACCCTTCGCCCACCCCGGTGATCGGGTTCTGGCCGCCCTGGGAAGGATGCAACCCCGGACGGTATGGAATCTTCGGCGTCGGGCCGAGCCACTCGTTCCAGTGGATCCCCGGCGGCACCGGGCAATCGGCGTGACGGACCCGCGTCCCGTAGAACTTGGTCCTGCCAGCAGTGGACCTCGGTCACGGCGCCGATGGCGCCGGCTTCGAGGTACTCGCGCAACAGGCGGATGCCGGGCCCGGCATGACCCTGGTTGCCCATCTGCGTCATCACTTTGTGTTTGCGGGCCTCCTCGCCCATGGTGCGGGCTTCATAGATGTCGTGGGTCAGCGGCTTTTCGCAATAGACGTGCTTGCCTGCCCGAATGGCCGCCAGCGATGCACAAGCATGCGTATGGTCCGGCGTGGCGACGAAGACCGCGTCGATCTGTTTGTGCAGTTCGTCGAACATCTTGCGGAAGTCCCAATACTCCTTGGCCTTCGGGGCCTTGATTTGTTCCAGCCACTTCACCCCGCCTTGGCGCTTCGCGTCGTCGATATCGACAAATGCAACCACGCGCTCGTCGGCCATCGCCTGGTAGTGGGCTTTTCCCTGGTCGTTCGAGCCGATCAGGGCCATGCCGAGTTTCGAGTTGGGCGAACGTTGGGCCAAGAGGGCGGGAACCCCAAACACCTGGGACCCGACGGCCACGCCCGCCACAATCGCAGAATCTTTGAGCAGTTTTCGCCGACTAACACGCACGCTCATAGCAAATCCCCCCCTTACGTTACCGACCAAAGAACGTCCAAGGACACTCGTCAACATGCCGCCCGCGACCGGTGCATCGTCGTGGCACGTTGCGCCATTATCGCCGCTCGCCGGGGGCTCGGCAAGGTTTTCCGATGTTTCCGCGTCATATCGGGGTTTTTCGCAGGCAACCTTCGGGGGAACGAAAAACGTGGCGATTGACAGCGGAGTGCAACCTGCTGCATAATAGGAGCACCCCCCGTCGTGGGCGGCGCCTCATCCGCGGTCAGATCTTTCCGGCCTGCCGAACACCCAATCATCCTACGCAGGGTCTTGAACATGAGAACGTCTTTCTTCATTTCGGTCCTGGTCGTCGCGTTTTCACTTTCTTCATTCGATCGCCGCCGCCGACAAAGACGTGAAAAAAGGCGCGGACGCGAAGAAACCGCAGTCGCCTCCCACCGTGGTCTATCTCGACAAGTCGATGCATTGGGACCTCTTTGCGGGGGACGATGCCCACAGGCTGCCGCTGCCCCGCGAGTTGTTTCGGCAGGCCCTGCTGATCGCCGCCCGCGACCAACTCGGCTTGACCACCCGCGACGCATGGCTGGGCGACGCCATGCCCACCGAAGGAAACAACGCGCCGTTCGAGCTGCGCATGCAATACGATCCAAGTACGCCGCTGGAGATCCTTCGCGGTTATCAAGCCGACTCCGCCGGTGTTCAAGCGGTACGAGCTGAAGCTGAACGGCGATATGCCCTACCTGGCGGCCGAAGCGGAGAAACTGTCGCGGACGAAGTTCGTCGAGGTGCTGAAGGAGGCTGGTTTTTCGGGCAAGGCGAACGCGTGGAAGCCCGACGCCAAAATGCCCGAGCCGCATCGAGAACCTCCTGGCCGAGATGACCTTCACTTCGCAGTTCCAGGCGGTGCGCGAGTTGCACGAGGCGATTCATTCCGGCGGCGAATCGCC
This sequence comes from uncultured Planctomycetia bacterium, assembly GCA_963804825.1. Taxonomy (GTDB): domain Bacteria; phylum Planctomycetota; class Planctomycetia; order Pirellulales; family Thermoguttaceae; genus JBKQVT01. Next base: position 379,748 of record CAWDRV010000003.1, read on the forward strand.
CGCGCTGCTGGGCGGCCTGGTCCGCGGCTATGCGAACCTGGGCCTGCTGACGGAGTATCTTTGGCACCCGGAGCACAAGGCCTTCAAGGCCCGGGCGTTGCTCTATGCGCAGCGCATGGTGGCCCGCGACGAACACTCCGCCCAGGCCCGATGGCATCGCGCGTACGCGCTGGCCCTGATCGGCCTGCACAAAGCCGCCTTGGACGACTTGGACGCGGCGGAGAAGGAAGCGAAGGCCGCCGGCGGCGAACGGCCCGGCGCAGCCGGCGTGGGCGCCGCTGCTGCGGGCGTATTGCCATTACGACATCGACCGGCTGGCCGCCGAGGGGTCGGGCTCCTCCCAGGCCCAGTTGGCCGGATTGCTGGCCTATTGCTCGGCCGAACTGGCCAACAACCCAGGCTGGCGATGGCCAAGGCCACGGAACTCCTGCCGTGGATGCCGGAATGCTATCGGCTCTACCACGGACAGTGCATGTCCGGAGACCTGACGATAGCTGCGTCGCGGGGCCTCCGCGGCGCCGAAGGTGTTCGGCGAAAGACTCTATGCGCGGCTGGCGGCCATGCCGGGCTTGCCCGAGGGCGCGGCCGCGATCGCCAAGCAGCGAGGCGGGGGAAAAGGACTGTTGGGGAAACCTTCTCGGCGAGTCGAAGCCGGACGCCGTCGCCCGAGGAGGAATTCGACGCCCGCGCACAACTGATGGCCGCCTTGCTGGCCGCCGGCAAGCCGGCCGGCAAGGCCTTGCCGGAAAAGACGCACCGGCGACAAAAACGGCGGCGACAAGAACGGCGAGAAGAACGCGGCCGGCGCCGAAGGTCCCGTGGACCGCGGCGAACCGTCGTGGTCCGTCTTGGCGCACCCTGATCCGCGACGTGTCCTTCTTGCAGGCGTGGGATCAAATGCGCAGACCCGTCGGCGAGCCACGGACGAGTTCCTCGCGCAGGTCGCGCCGTTGGTGGCCGACGATCCCTATCGCGGACTGATCGCAAGTCACGCGAGCGAGCCCGGCCAACGCAAGGAAGCCCTCGAAGAACTGGTGAAAGTCAACACGAGAGTCGAGGGACTCGAGGTACGGGCGCTTGCCGTGCTGGACGCCTACGCAGACTTCGACCACGCCGCTTGACGAGAGGCAGGCGTGCAATCCCTTCTTCCAGAGTCGACCACGTCGCCAATGAACTCATCTTCATCATCGAACACTATCACAACGATCGCCTGTCCGCCGCTCGCCGTTTGCTGGCGATCAGCCCCGATTCGCCCTATGCGAAGGCGACCTTGATCGAGGACGACTGGCCGAACGTGCGGCAGCACGCCGAGGCCTGGGAAAAGGACGCCGCCCATCAGCCGGCCATGCTGGCGGCGCTGGCGAAGCATCATCTCGAGGACGGCAAATTCGCCGCCGCCGAGCGATGTCTGAAGGCGGCCCTGCCCATGGCCCCCGACGAATCGACCTACCGCCAGTTGGCCGGTGTCTACGAGAAGCAGGGCCAGGAAGACAAGTGGCTGGCGACGCTGGAGGAGTTCTTGCAACGGCCCAGGCCCGGTGAGGGCTTGGACGATGCCCGCGTGCGACAGACCATCGCCTTGCACTTCATGGAACGCAAACAATGGGAGAAGGCCGAGCCCTACGCCGAGGAAGCCGCGAAAACCGGGGCGGGTTGGGCCATGTTGACGGCCGGGGCCTGCCAGGAAGGGCTGAAAAACTGGGACGCGGCCGAAGAACACGTGCGCAACGCGGCTACGACGTATTCGGACGGGCGACTGGCTTGGTACTGCTTCTGCCGGCGGACCGGCCACGGCGACCTGGATTCCGCGCGGCAAACGGCCACGCGAATTCATCGAAAACTTCGACCCGAACAACGCCGACGCGTTCACGCCTCATGACTTTCCGGGAGGGCGGCGCCCTTCTTCTATGTGCTCGAGCAGCAGTTCGACAAGGCGCTCCAACTGCTATGAAGGCGAATTCGCCAGACAAAGCAATCCCTGTATGCGGCCTGGAGGCGGCCCTCGTTGGCCGACCGCCTGAAGGACACCAAGAAGCGCGACGAAGTCTTGCAGCAGATCAAGACCAAGGGGCGCCACCTATATGCGCCAAATCACCGGAAACCGCGGCTGGAATTGCTCGCCCTGGCCGACCTTATCATCGAGGACCTGGCCCACGGCGGCAAGGGCGCCATCGATCTGAAAGCGGCGGACAAAATCCAGCGCAGCCGCCGACGACCACGGAACGAATGAAGTTCAACTGCCTTCCTCGCCATCTACCTCGATCTGCACGGCAAACAAGACGAGGCGATCCGATACTGGCGACGTTGCGTGGCCTGCACCGGCGGCCATGGATAACCTGCATCGCACCTCGCGGCCGCCGAACTGATCGCCCACGGCCACAAAGCCGAAATCAATGCGGTCGAAGAGGCCCTGAAGGGCAAGAAGCCGAAGGAAAAGAAGTAGGTCCGCCGCGCCCGGCCCGCCTCACGCGAGCATCGGCTGCCCGCCCCGGACCAGCAGATTTTGTGGGGTCTAATCGCCGAGGCAGATTCCCAACGCCCGGGCCGTCCGCGCAAGACTTCCCTCGGGCGGGATGGTCTTCAGCCGCCCAATCGCTTCCGTGAGCTTCACCGATCCCACGTGGTCGCCCTGATAGGCCACCATGGATCCGAACTTTCCATCGGCGATCAATTCCACCGCCTCGGCGCCGAAGATCGAACACAGCACGCGATCGAAATTGGTGGGGCAGCCGCCGCGCTGCAGGTGTCCCAGCACGCAGGTGCGGGTCTCCTTGCCCGTCCGCAACCCGATCTCTGCGGCGACCGCGGCGCCGACGCCGCCCAAGCGGGCCTCGCGGTTGGCGGGCTGATCGGCGGCGGTGACGAACTGGCCGCCCCGCTCGCGGCGCCCTCGGCCACGGAGACCAGCGTGAATTGCTTGCCCACGCCCTCCCGCTCCCGAATCTTGGCCACGATGCTCTCGTAGGTGAACGGGATTTCGGGGATGAGGATCACGTCGGCGCCGCCGGCGACGCCCGCATACAGGGCGATCCAGCCCGCGTATCGCCCCATGACCTCCAGCACCATCACGCGGTTGTGGCTTTCGGCGGTGGTGTGCAGGCGGTCCAGCGCGTCGGTGGCGCAGGCGACCGCCGAGTCGAATCCGAACGTCAGCATGGTGCCTTCGAGGTCGTTGTCGATCGTCTTCGGCACGCCGACGACGGGCACGCCGCCCTCGAACAACTGCTGGGCGATGCTCAAGGAACCGTCCCCGCCGATGCTGACCAGTCCGCGAATGTTCTGTTTTTTCAGGCCGGCCAGTACGCCGTCGATCAGTTCCCGGGGAAGGCGGCGGGTCTGGCCGTGGCCGACCTTGGCCGAGAAGCGGCCGCGGTTGGCGGTGCCGAGGATGGTTCCGCCGCGGGTCAGCAGGGCGCCGAGTTTCTGGTAATCGAGGGGGAGAATCCGTTGGGGTTCCAGGATGCCTTCGTAGCCGCCGAGGAATCCGACGGTGTCCCAGCCGCGTTTGGCGGCCGCCTTGGCCACGGCGCGGATGACCGCGTTCAGTCCGGGGCAATCTCCGCCGCCGGTCACGATGCCGATGCGATCCGCCATCTGGTTTCTCCTTATGTTCCGCGTTCAGGGCTTGGAAAGAAGCTCGGCGTTGTCCACCCACATGACGAAGAAAGGACGCTCCGCACCCCGTTTCTTGACAACGATCAGGAACGGGCGGTCACACACAAAATAGGTTGGCGACGGTTTGCAGAGCGTTTCGGCCTCCGAGGCCAACTCGGCCCCAGTACGATCCAATTTGAAACGGATCGTTTGCATCGCCTTGGCGATATAGTACCCGTTGAAGCCCGCGTTCAGAAACGGCTTATCGCGTCCTTCGAGTTCGGCAAACTGGTGCTGCACCTCCCAGTTCAGGTTGGGGACAAGCAAGACATCAACGATACCGAACTTTCGGCGATACTCCGCGTCAGGCTGCGTCTTCTTCTCGATATCGCCGAGTATTTCGAGCAATGTCGCCTTGGGTGGAACACAGGCGACAAGGATCTGGTTGGGCGACGAATCTCGGCACAAGTCAACCACGAACTCCTCAAGTTCTCTGGGATTGGTCTTGCTGCGAAGCTCATAAAGCACATCCACCTGCTTCCGCAATTTCTCGTACGCATACTCATGGTCCCCCGTGATGCCGAAGGAGCTGACCCTGGTTTCCTGTCCCGCGGAATCCCGAAAGCGGAATCGCCCACGATTCTCGAAGAACGGAATCGTGAAGGCCGCGTTGGTTTCCAGGTAGGCGTAGGCAAGGATGTGGTCCGGTTCCATCGGGTCGATCTCAACTTCCTTGTGAAACCTCCGCATCATTTCCGACTTGACCTTTTCCACAATGCCGTCCTTGGCGAACCCTGCAGTCGCCAAGTAGGAGTCGGGCGGCAGATCGTCTTCCTTAAGCTGCGCCTGGTTGAGGCGTGACACGACCGCCTCGGCACCCCGGACCCGGGGCGGTTGGTGCAGAACATCCTTCCCGAGGCGATTCCACGCAAGCTGAAGCGTGCCGCACCAGACAACGTTCTTGTGCCGCGGCATGGGTGTATCCAGCGTGGGGACGACGACCGATTGCCGAAGGTCTTTCGAGTCTCCCCAAAAAGCAATCTTGGGCGGTCGATAGGATCGCACCACGAACGTAATGCAGACGAGAATCCCTATCACGGCGACGCAAGAAAGCCAGGCCCACCCCACTACGGGACGGAGGCTTTTGCGGCCGCCAGATGCAGGCTGAAATCGCGCCGATAAGAAAAGGTCGGCCAGGGCCAAGACAACCAAAAAAAGGGTGACAATCCCATCGACCACCAGTTCAGGTCGCCTGCGGGAAAAAGGGCCATGACACAGCAGAACGGCAGCGCGGCGAACGTGAGCAGGATCGACTTGGCAAATCCCTTGATGGGAACCAACGAGAATGGGAATCCGAGGCCAATGGCTACCAGCACGGCGATCAGCGCCACCAGCCTGCTCGGGTCATCAAACCCTTCCGTCCCGATTCCCAACACGCCAAAAGCGACGCCAGCCACGAGCAACGGAAGGGCGATCAGGAGTTTGATGCCCATGAGGAAAAAGGCGAGGACCCTCATTCCCGTCATATTGCATTCCTTGTTCTCGGCAAAATTCTAGCCTTCCCTGGCCCTTTGATCCCGTAGGGCGAATGTCTACTGCCGACCCAAACCCTCGATCCATCTCACGATATCGTCCATGACCGCGGGCGTAAAGGGGTCGAGCGGCGTAAAGGGGAGCAGCGTGAAACAAAGAGAGGGAACCGCGGATGAAGTTGGATGAACGCGGTTGATTGAATCCATTCTTGTCCGCGTTTATCTGCGTTAATCTGTGGTTTCTCCGCCGGTGGCGCGAACGGTTACCCGCTGCCATCGCAAGGCCGGCCATCCGCGCAACCGCGTCCCGCCTTGTCCCAGCCGGCCGCTCGCCCTATAATCGGCCCCATGTCCAGTTCCGCTCCCGTTCAGGTCGTCAACCTGTGGCACGTGGCTGCCGAAGACATCGATGAACCGCGGCTGAACGAGTGCCTGCGGCTGTTGGCCCCCGACGAGGCGGCCCGGGCACGGCGCTACGTCTTCGAGCAACACCGGCGGCAAAGCATCGTGGCCTGGGGGATGCTCCGCAAGCTTCTGTGGAAGTACACGGCAGTCGCGCCGCAGTCGCTGGTTTTCGGCCGCAACGCCCACGGCAAGCCGCACCTGGTCGAGCCGGCCGACTCGCCGATCCAGTTCAACATGTCGCATACCCACGGCATGATCCTCTACGCGGTGACCCGCGGCTGCCCGATCGGCGTCGATGTGGAAGACACGCAGCGGCGGGGCGGCGGCATGGAGTTGGCGAGGCGGTTCTTCGCCGAGGCCGAAGTGGCCGCGCTGGAGGCGTTGCCGCCGCAGGCGCAGCACGACGCCTTCTTCCGCTTCTGGACGCTCAAGGAGGCCTACATCAAGGCCCGCGGGTTGGGTCTGTCGATGCCGCTGCAAAGTTTCGCCTTCTCACTCGGCGACGGCCGCCCGCCAACCATTGCCTTCACGAAGCCGGACGACGGCAGCCCGACCGCGTGGCAGTTTGCCGAGTTGCGGTTCGGCGCCCGCCATCGGGCCGCCGTGGCCATCGAGTGTTCCCAGGACACGCCGATGAGCATCCGCGTCGGCGAGGCGCTCGGCGCCGAGGGTGCGATGGGGAGGCACGCATGAGGGCGACGGTCCCTGCCGGCGCGCGGACTTGCGACTGACCGCGTGCTGCCGGGCCAATCGCCCGACCGTTTCCGGCCCTGCCAAGACCTGGAGGGCCAATCCCCGCCGCTGCCGCGGCCCCATTGCTTTCGCCGCACAGAGAACCGCGTTCTCGGGGCGTTGGCAGACCACCAGGATGTTGTACCCGGATACCATGTCTGTTTCTTCCGTGTAACTGGGTGTCCAGGGAGAGCCACCAGTCTGGGGGAAATGGGTAGTTTTTTCAAAACAAAATCTGCCCAGGATCCAACCGCCCAACCGTTACCCGTAATTGAAGCAGACCGAAAGCCACGCCGACGCCGTATTCAAATCCACGCGGTTGTTGGAAACACAAGTCTTTTTCCAGTAATAGGTTACGTCTGGCTGTGTACACGTCAGGCGTGCTTTTCCCGCACGACACGCGTCGGCAGCAGGAACAGCACCACCCAACATATGGGCCATAGACAACGGAGGGAATCTGTTTACAATAGGGGATATGCGCGAACAGCGTACTTTGCACAACTAACTCCACCCTGGTAATTTGACCGCTGCCCTTACAGTTTGACCGCCGCCCCTACAATGGCCGTTGCCATGACAAGTAGTCGCACCGCCGGTCGCTTGGCGTACAGACGCAACAGCCAAGACCGGACGGCAGTCTAATCCCATTGCTTAACATGTGCCGTTCCAACGAACCGAATACCTTCGAGCCGCCGCCGGCAACCACCCTGGTGGATTTGCTGCGAATCCGAGCATCGGAAACCGGCAGTCGGGAGGCTTTCAGCTTCCTTCGCGAGGATGGCAAGGACAACGTCAGCATCACCTATGGCGAGTTGCACCAGCGGGCTATGGCCATTGCGGGCGAATTGCAGACGCGGATGGCCCAGGGCGACCGCGCCCTGCTGCTGTTTCCGCCGGGCCTGGAATTCATCGAGGCGTTCTTCGGCTGCCTTTATGCCGGCGTGGCGGCAGTCCCCGCGGCGCTTCCCGCTCGCTAATCGTTCGACCTCCTCGGTCGAGGCGATCTTTCGGGCGTGCAACCCGGCGGCGATTCTGAGCACCGCGGACCAGTGCGAGTCGTCCAAACAGCGCCACGCGCGACTGCCTGCGCTGCTTGAGCGGCCGTGGATTGCCACCGACCGGGTGGCGGACGACCGCCGAGAGGCGTGGCGCGAACCGCCCAGGGACGGCCGCCACATCGCCTTCCTTCAATACACCTCCGGATCGACTTCCTCGCCCAAGGGCGTGATGCTCAGCCACGAGAACCTGCTGCACAACGCCGCTGTCATTCAACAGGCCTTCGGCAACACTCCGGAAGGCCAAGGCGTCTCCTGGCTGCCGCTCTATCACGACATGGGACTGATTGGCGGGGTCGTGCAGCCGATCTATTGCGGCGGCCCGCTGCGTGCTTTTGGCGCCCGTGGCGTTTTTGCAGCGTCCCGCCTTGTGGCTGGAGACGATCTCGAAGACCCAAGCCAGCGTGAGCGGCGGCCCGGACTTCGCCTATGACTTGTGTGTCCGCAAGATTCCGGCCAAGGAGCGCGACGGCCTGGACCTGAGCAGTTGGAAGGTGGCCTTTACCGGCGCGGAACGGATTCGGGCGGCTACCATCGACCGGTTTGCCGAGGCGTTTGGCCCTTGCGGATTCCGCCGGGAGGCGTTTTTCCCCTGCTACGGGCTGGCCGAGGCGACGCTCATGGTGTCGGGCGGGCCGCGGCAGACGCCGCCCACCATCGTTCGCGTGTCTGCCGACGCCCTGACGCGCAATCAAGTTCAGGACGCCGCCAGCGACGGTTCCCCCTCGCGAACCTTCGTCGGCTGCGGCCAGAGCTTGCCCGGGCATACGATTCTCATGGTCGATCCGCAGACGCGCCAGCGGTGCGCGGACGGGACCGTCGGCGAGATCTGCGTCCAAGGTCCGAGCGTCGCCGCGCGGCTATTACGAGCAGGCCGAGGCCACTCGGGCGGCCTTCGGCGGCCGTCTGAGCACGGGGGAAGGCCCGCTCTTACGCACGGGGGACCTCGGATTCCTGCGCGACGGGCAATTGTTCGTCACCGGTCGGCTGAAAGACGTGATCATCATCCGCGGCCGGAACTACTACCCGGAAGACATCGAACACTCGCTCGACGGCGCGCATCCCGCTTTCCGTGCGGGCTATTGCGTCGCCTTTTCCATCGAGGTCGAGGACCGGGAGCGGCTGGTCGTCGTCCAGGAAATCGAGCCGCGGCGGCGCGATCTGGACGTCGAGGACGCCCTGGGGGCCGTTCGCCGGGCCATCGCCGCCGCAACATGAGTTGGAAGTCTATGCGATCGTGCTGGCCAAGGCAGGCGCGATCCCCAAGACGTCCAGCGGAAAGACGCGGCGTTCGGCATGCCGCGAGCGATATCTGAGCGGGCAATTGGAGGTCGTCGCCCAAAGGAAGGCGGACCTCGAGGCGATGGACGACGAGCCCCGAGAGGCGCTCGGCGCCGGGCCGCGGCCGGTGTCCGCCGCGGAGATCGAGGGCTGGTTGATCGAGTGGATCGCGGCGCGGTTGAAGGTGCCGCCGGCGCAGGTCCGCGTCTCGACGCCCTTTCTCGAGTTCGGCATGGGTTCGGTGGACGCGGTGGAGATGGCCGCGGAATTGGAGCGCCGGTTGGGCCGGCGATTGTCGCCCACGGCCGTCTACAACTATCCGAACATTGCCGCGTTGGCGCGGTGGCTGGCCAGTCCGCCTGCGGATGGCACGTCGCCCGCGCAGGTGCTTTCAAGCACGCATCGCGCTCGGAGATCCGCATCCGGAGCGGATGCTCGATGACGTTCGGAACATGACCGAAGAGGACATAAAGGCATTTATCCTGCAAGAGATGGCCAAGCAGTAGCCAGGAGGACGAAAGAAGCATTTATGTCCGCCGATCGCCTCGCGGAAGAACTCACTCCGCTGCAAAATGCGATTCACCTGCTCAAGCAGACGCAAGCCAAGCTGGCGGCGGCCGAGCGTGCGCCGTTCGAGCCGATCGCCGTGGTGGGGATGGGCTGCCGGTTTCCCGGCGGCGCGGACAACCCGCGGGCCTTCTGGCGGCTGCTGTGCGACGGCGGCGACGCCATCTGCGAAGTGCCCGCCGACCGCTGGAACATCGACGACTACTACGATCCGGACCCCACGGCGCCGGGCAAGATGAACACGCGATGGGGCGGATTTCTCTCCAAGATCGACGAGTTCGACGCCGAGTTCTTCGGCATCTCGCCGCGCGAGGCCGTTCGCGTCGACCCGCAGCATCGCCTCTTGCTGGAGGTCGCCTGGGAAGCCTTGGAAGACGGCGGATTGCCCGCCAGCCGGCTCGCGCAGACCAGGACGGGCGTCTACGTCGGCGTCATCGGCAGCGACTACGCCTTGCTGCAGTCGAAAGACCTCAGCGACATGGACATCTTTTCGGGCACCGGCGTCAGTCATGCCATTCTGGCCAATCGATTGTCGTATTTCCTGGATCTCAACGGGCCGAGCCTGGCGCTGGACACGGCCTGCTCGTCTTCGCTGGTGACGGTGCACCTGGCCTGTCAGAGCCTGCGGCGGCGCGAATCGGACGTGGCGCTGGCCGGCGGCGTGAATCTGATCCTCAGCCCCGAGATGACCCTGGCCCTGACCAAGGCCCACATGATGGCCCCCGACGGGCGCTGCAAGACGTTCGACGCCGCGGCCGACGGCTACGTTCGCGGCGAAGGGTGCGGCATGGTCGTGCTCAAGCGGCTTGCGCGACGCGCTGGCCGACGGCGATCGCATCCTGGCCGTGATTCGCGGCAGCGCGGTGAACCACGACGGGCGCAGCAACGGGCTGTCGGCCCCCAACGGCCCGGCGCAGGAGGCCGTGCTCCGCGCCGCGCTGGCCGACGCCGGCCTGGCCCCCGCCGACATCGGTTACGTCGAAACCCACGGCACCGGCACGCGACTGGGCGACCCGATCGAGATCGAGGCCCTCGGCGCAGTGCTCGGCGCCGGGCGTTCTCCCGACCGTCCGCTGGTGGTCGGCTCGGTCAAGACCAACATCGGCCACTTGGAAAGCGCGGCGGGAATCGCCGGCCTGATCAAGGCCATTCTCGTCTTGCAGCACGGCCAGATTCCGCCGCACCTGCACCTGAAAACCGTCAACCCGCTGCTGAAGCTCGACGAGTCGCCCTTGGAGATTCCGACGGCCATGCGGGCCTGGCCGCGCGGCGAGGAGCCGCGGCGGGCGGGCGTCAGCGCCTTTGGATTCGGCGGAACCAACGCGCACGTGATCCTCGAAGAGCCGCCCCTGCCCAAGCCGCGCGAGAAGAAGCCGGAGCGGCCGCGGCATCTGCTGGCGCTGTCCGCCCGCTCGTCGCAGGCGCTTTCCGAACTGGCCGCCCGCTACGCCGACGACGCGGCGGCAAACCCTTCGGGCTCCTTGGCCGACATCGTGCACACGGCCAACACGGGACGCGAGCATTTCGCGTCATCGCGCGGCCGTGGTGGCCGCCTCGCTTGCGGAGCTGCGCGACAAGTTGCGGAGTTTCGTCGGCCGATCCGCTCGCCCCGGGAGTGCAGAGCGGACGCCCCGAGGCCGATCGACCGCCGCGGATCGCTTTCCTCTTCACCGGCCAGGGGGCGCAGTATCGCCGGCATGGGACGCACGCTGTACGACACGCAGCCCACGTTCCGCGCCGCCATCGACCGCTGCGCCGAACTGCTGCGGCCGCGGCTGGACCGCCCGTTGCTGTCGTTGCTCGATCGCGAGGCGGGCCCGCTCTTGGACCAGACCGGCTACACGCAGCCGGTGATGTTTGCCCTCGAGTACGCCTTGGCGACCCTCTGGCGGAGTTGGGGGATCGAGCCGGCCGCGGTGATGGGCCATAGCGTCGGCGAGTTTGCCGCGGCCTGCGTCGCGGGCGTGTTTTCCCTGGAAGACGGGTTGCGGCTGATTGCCGAGCGGGCCCGGCTGATGCAGTCCTTGCCGCCCGGCGGGCTTGATGGCCGCCGTGTTCGCCCCCGAGGCGCGGGTGGCCGCGGCGATCCAGTCGTGCCGGGATCAGGTGGCCATCGCCGCTCTGAACGGGCCGGAGAACATCGTCATTTCGGGCGACGAAGCGGCCGTCCAGCAGGTGCTCGACCGATTCCAGAGCGAGGGCGTCCAGTCCAAGACGTTGACCACCTCGCACGCCTTCCATTCGCACCGCATGGAACCGATCCTCGAACCGCTCGCGCCGGGTCGCGGAATCGGTCCGAACTCTCGGCGCCGCAGATCCCGCTGATCGCCAACCTGACGGGCCGGCCGGCCGATGCATCGACCTACGCCGATCCGGCCTATTGGAGCTCGCCACGCGCGCTCGCCGGTGCGATTCGCCGAGAGCGTGCAGGCGCTGGCCGAATGACGGCTGCGAGATATTCCTGGAGATCGGTCCCAGCCCGGTTCTGCTCGGCATGGCGCGGCGGTGCTTGCCGGAGGACGGCTACGCGTGGCTGCCCTCGCTGCGGCCGGGGTGCGACGACTGGCAGACCCTGCTGGACAGCCTGGCGCAGTTGTACGTCCGCGGCGTGCAGATCGATTGGGCAGGCGTCGATCGCGACTACGGGCCGCGGAAGACGGTGGTCCCCGGCTACCCCTTCCAAAGGCGGCGTTTTTGGACGAGCGCGGCCGAGCACGCCGCGCCGCAGGGCCCGTACGCGCCGCAACGCGGCGGCCGCGTCCTGCATCCGCTGTTGGGCCGTCGTCTGCCGGTTGCGTCGCACGACCACATTTTCGAGTCGCAACTCGCCGCCAACCGGCCGGCGATGCTGGGCGATCACAAGATTCAAGGCCGGGTGGTGATGCCCGGCGCCGCTTACCTGGAAATGGCCCTGGCCGCCTCGGCCGTCGCCCACGGCAAGCCCTGGACGTTGTGCGCCGCCAACCTGATCGAGCCGCTCGCGTTGGACAAGATCGCCGACGACCGTGCAGACCATCCTCACGCCCGATGGCCCCAGCGCGGCATCGTTCCATATCGTGAGCGTGACCCATTCCGACGCCGAGGCGGAGCCGACCTTCACCACGCTGGCCGTAGGGCGGCTCGAAGCGCCAGCCGACTCGGCTCGCGGCTGCGCGGGACATGGAAACCGATCGCCGCCGCTTCACCGGCGAGCCCCGCGATGCACAGTGGCAGGTCGAGGCCCTGCGCAAGTCCGGTCTGGAGTTCGGGCCGGCTTTGCTTTGGAGTTCCCGCCATTGGGTCAGCGGCAACGAGGGGCTGGCCGAACTGCGCGCTGCGCGCGACGCAGACAAGCTGGACGACTATCAGATTCATCCGGGAATGCTCGACAGCGCCTTCCAACTTACGGGGGCCTTGTTGCCCGGCGCCGGCGAAGGAATCGACGCTTACCTGCCCGTGGGCGTGGACCGGTTCCAGTTGTACGATCGTCCCGTCGGGGGCGGCGTGGTGCGCGGCGTCGCTCCGGGAACTCAAGGGCGACGTGGCGGTGAGCGACATTCAATTCCTCGACGGTTCGGGCCGCGTGCTGGCGGAACTGGAAGGCGTGCGGTTGCGGCGCGTGCCGCGCGACTGGTTGGCCCGCCGGCTGGCCGGACCGCTTCCGGACTGGTGTTACGAGTTGGCCTGGCCGTTGCAGCCGTTGGATCCTGCCCCGTCGAATCCGGCGCAGGTCGAGGCCGGACGCTGGTTGATCTTCGACTGCCGTGACGGACTGGGGGCGGCCTTGGCCAGGCGGCTGGAAACGAAAGGCCACTCGCGCGACGCTCGTGCCCGCCGGCGGCGACGCCGAGTCGCGGCGGCGCGGCGGTCCGCGAGTTCTTGTCCACGGCCGAGGCCGGACGGCGCGGCATCGTTTATCTCTCGGGCGTGGACGTGGATGGTCGGCAGGAAGTCCCCGACTTCGAAGCCGCCCGGCACCACGGCTGGGGCGGCGTGCTGGACCTCGTGCATGCCCTGTCGGCCGAATCCAGCGGGAGCCGAGCCGCCGCGCCTGTGGCTGGTGACCCGCGGCGCCCAGGCCGCCGGAGATCGCCCGCTGCCGCTCTGCCTGGCTCAGTCGCCGGTCTGGGGGATGGGGCGCGTGATTGCGGTCGAGCATCCCGCGCTGGCCTGCACGCGGATCGACCTTGACCCGGAAGATCGGCGCGACGCCTCCGAGCAACTGGTCGAAGAGATCTGCCGGGGGCAGGGCGAGGACCAGGTGGTCTACCGCGGCGGCGAACGCCACGTAGCCCGGCTGCAATCGTTGCGGGACGACGGGGCCGACGGCTTGCAAGTTCCGCACGGCCGGCCTTACCGCCTGGAAATCACCGGTCGCGGCCAGTTGGACAACGTCATCCTGCGGCCGGCGGCGCGCGAGCAGCCCGGCCCCGGCCAAGTGGAGATTCGGGTGCGGGCCACGGGGCTGAACTTTCGCGACGTGCTCAACGTGCTCGACTTGTACCCCGGCGATCCCGGCCCGCTGGGCGGCGAGTGCGCCGGCGAGATCACGGCCGTCGGCCCGGGGGTCGAGCGATTCAAGCCGGGCGACGCGGTCGTGGCGCTGGCCCCGGCCAGCTTCGCCACCTACGCGCTGACGCTGGCGGAGTTTGTCGCTCTCAAGCCCCAACACCTCAGCTTCGAGGAAGCGGCCACCATCCCGATCTGTTTCTTGACCGCCGAGCTTGCCTTGCGCCGGCTGGGCCGATTGCAGCCGGGCGAGCGCGTGCTGATCCACGCCGCTTCCGGCGGCGTCGGCCTGGCGGCCATCCAGATCGCCCGGCAAGTCGGCGCGGAGATCTTCGCCACCGCCGGCAACCCCCGCAAACGGGAATACCTCAGGTCGCTGGGCATCGAGCACGTCATGGACTCGCGGTCGCTGGAGTTCGCCCCGCAGATCATGGAAGCCACCCGGCGGCGAGGGAATCGATCTGGTGGTCAACTCGCTGACCGGCGAAACGATCGCCGCCAGTCTCTCCGTGCTCCGCGCCGGCGGACGCTTCATGGAACTGGGCAAGACCGACCTCTGGGACCAGGAGCGGGTGGACCAGTTCAAGCCGGGCGTGAAGTTCTTCCCGATCGCGCTGGACCGCATGATGGCCGAAGAGCCGCAGAGCGTCGGCCAGACTGCTGGCCGACGTCATGCCGCAGTTCGACGCCAAACTTCTTCAGGCGTTGCCGTTGCGGGCGTTTCGCATCCCACGCGTCGTCCACGCGCTGCGACACATGGCCCGCGCCGAGCACATCGGCAAAGTGGTGATCCAGGCGGCCCGCGACGACTCGACGGACCGGGGGTTCGCGCTCCGCGAAGACGGCACGTACCTGGTCACCGGCGGCCTTGGCGGCTTGGGCCTGAAGGTGGCCCGCTGGCTGGCCGACCGCGGGGCGCGGCACCTGGTCCTGGTGGGAAGGTCCGAGGCGTCGGAGGAAGCCCGGTCGCAGATCGAAGACCTCGAAAGGGCCCGCGTCCACGTCGTCGTCCGCCGCTGCGACATGGGCAATCGCGAGCAGGTTGCCGAGTCTGCTGTCCGGCATCCGCGGCGAGTTGCCGCCGTTGCGGGGCATCTTCCACCTCGCCGGCGTGCTGGACGACGGCGTCCTTCGCGAGCAGACGCGCGAGCGATTCGATCGGGTCATGGCGTCGAAAGTGCTCGGCGCCTGGCACTTGCACGAGCTGACGCGCGACGACCCGCTGGACCTGTTCGTCTTGTTCTCGTCGGCCGCGGCGCTGTTGGGATCTCCGGGCCAAGGCAACTACGCGGCCGCGAACGCCTTCCTCGACGCCCTGGCCCATCATCGCCGCTGGGAAAAGCGGCCGGCGCTGAGCGTCAACTGGGGCGCTTGGGCCGAAGTGGGCATGGCGGCGCGGCTGAGCGACGCCGAGGGCCGGCGGTTGTCGGCCGGCGGGCATGGGTTCGATCGAGCCCCTGCGAGGTCTCCTGGTCCTGGAGCATCTGCTGGCCGAGGATCGCATCCAGGCCGGGGTGCTGCCGATCCACTGGTCGAAGTTCTTCGAGCGGATTCCGCCGGGCAGCGAGCCGCCCTGGCTCACGGAGATCGCGCGCGAGGCGCGCGCCGCGGCGCCCTCGGGCGACGCCCGTGCGCAACTGCTGGAAGAACTAAAGGACGTGACGCCCGCCGAACGACTGCAACTGGCGGTGACTCACCTGCAAAAGCAGGCTGCGCGCGTGTTGGCCATCGACGACGGGAATCTGCCCGATCCGCGGCGGTTGTTGAACGAATTGGGGTTCGATTCGCTCACCGGGGTCGAGTTTGCCAACCGCGTGGGCCGATCCATCGGGCAACCGATCAATCCCGCCCTGTTGTTCGACTATCCCACCTTGGAGAGACTCGCCGGCTACGTGGTCCGCGACGTGTTTCACTTGGAGTCGGAAGCGGCGCCGGACGCGGCGCCGGACGCCGAGGCGGAAAAAGCCGCCGACGGGGTGCCGACGAGATTCAGCAGCAGGCGCTGGCGGAGGTGCAGAACATGTCGGAAGAGGAAATGGACGCCCTGGTCGCCGCAACAACTCACCAAACTCAGCGTTGAATAGGCCGAGGGAGGTTCCGCCATTCATGGCCCAATTGGACGAACACCTGAAAAGCATGACGCCGCTGCAACGCGCGGTGTTCGCGCTCCGGGAGACGCAGGCGCGGCTGGAAGCCCTCGAGCGGAAACACGCCGAGCCGATGGCGATCGTCGGCATGGCCTGCCGTTTTCCGGGCGGGGCCAACGATCCGCCTTCCTATTGGCGGCTGCTTTGCCGGGGCGTTGACGCCATCGGCGAGGTGCCGCCCGACCGCTGGGACGTCGACGCCTTTTACGACCCCGACCCGGCCGCCCCCGGCAAGACTGAACACGCCGCTGGGGCGGATTCCTGGAGCGGATCGACGAGTTCGACAATCACTTCTTCGGCATCTCGGACCGCGAGGCGGCACGGATGGATCCGCAGCATCGCCTGCTGTTGGAGTTGGCCTGGGAAGCCCTGGAGGACGCCGGCTGGCCGCCCGCGCAGCTGCGCGGTTCGAAGACCGGCGTGTTCTTGGGGATTTCGGTGAGCGAGTACGGCCTGATGCTGGCCAACGATCTCTCGCAAACCGACGCCTACGCGGCCACCGGCACTTCGCTGTGCCTGGCCGCCAATCGGCTCTCGTTCGCCTTCGGCTGGCAGGCGCCGAGCGTGGCGCTGGACACCGCCTGTTCGTCCTCGTTGGTGGCCCTGCATCTGGCCTGCCAGAGCATCCGCAACGGCGAATGCGATGCGGCCTTGGTGGGCGGCGTCAGCCTGCTGCTGTCGCCCGTCGCTCGATCAACCTGACCAAGGCCGGTTTCTGCGCCCGGACGGGCGGGTCCGGGCGTTCGACGCGGCCGCCAGCGGCTACGTCCGCAGCGAGGGGGCGGGCCTGGTCGTGATCAAACCGCTCGCCGCGGCCCTGAAGGACAAGGATCCCATCTACGCCGTCATCCGCGGCAGCGCGGTCAACCAGAACGGCTCGAGCAACGGCTTGACGGCCCCCAGCCGCGCTGCGCAGGAGCAAGTGCTGCGCGACGCCTACGCGCGGGCCAAGGTTTCGCCCGGCCAGGTGCAATTCGTGGAAACCCAGGGCACCGGCACGCCCCTGGGCGACGCCATCGAGGCCCTGGCCTTGGGCAACGTGCTCCGCGAGGACCGCCCGCCGGATCGCCCCTGCGCGATCGGTTCCGTGAAGACCAACATCGGCCATTTGGAAGCGGCCTCGGGGATTGCCGGCCTGATGAAGGCGGCCTTGGCGCTGAAGCATCGCCAGTTGCCGCCGAACTTGCACTTCCACACGCCCAATCCCGACATTCCCTTCAGCACCTTGCCGCTGCGGGTGCAGCAGACGCTCGAACCTTGGCCGGAAACGACGCAACCGCGCATCGCGGGCGTCAGCGCGTTCGGCTTCGGCGGCAGCAACGCGCACGTGGTCCTGGAAGAGTCCGCCAGGCAGGAGAGCCAGGCGCCGGCCGAGCCTTCTGCCGACGGTTCGGCGGGAGCGTTGCCCTGCCCGGTTCGCGCTTCCCTTGCTGCTTTCGGCCCGCACCGAAAAGGCGTTGCACGCGATCTGGCCGAGCGCTATGCCGCATTCTTGCGCGATGATCCGCCGGCTGGCAAGACGTGTGCTACACCGCGGCCGCGCACCGAGAACACCACGACTGCCGCCTGGCAGTGCTGGCCGATTCGCACGAGCAGGCCATCAGCCTCTTGGAAAGTTTCTTGCGCGGCGAGTCGCGGCCGGGCGTCTTTGCGGGCCGAAAGCCTTCTGGCCGCGGGCCGGAAGTCGCTTTCTTGTTCGGCCGATCAGGCGGAGAGCTGCCTGCCTCCCGTTTTGCGGCTGCTGAAGGCCGTCCCCGGCTTCGCTGCGGCGATGGAAGAACGTCGATGCCGCTTGTCGGCGGGTTGCCGGCCGGTCGCTGGAAACCATGGAGAACGATGCGCACGGGAACGGTCCGGCGCAGGCCAGGTTCGCGCTGTTGGCCCTGCAACTTGCACTGACCGACGTGGTGGCGCCGCGTGGGGATCGCACCCGACCTGGTCCTGGGCCAGGGCGTGGGCGAGTTTGCCGCGGCCGCTGCGGCGGGCATTCTTACCGCCGACGAGGTCTTGCGACTGGCCGCTGGACGGCCACCGCGGCAACGGCGACTCGCCGTACGACAGGTTGCGGCCCCGGCCCGCATCGCTGCCATTTCTATCGAGCGTTGACGGGAAACTGCATGCGGGCCCCGATCTGGACGCGGCCCATTGGCGATCGTGCGTCCGGCGCCCGCAGGGCATGGCCGCGGCGATGGCGGCACTGGCCGACCGGAAGATCGACGTCTGCCTGGAATTGCCCAAGGCGACCGTCTCCTTTTCGTGCGAACGAGCGATCGGGACAGTCCCGCGGGCGACGTCGAAGTGGGGACGGCCGTCGCCGCCCTCTATGCCGCCGGCGCGGATTTTCTCTGGGAGCGGCTGGCATCCGGCGCCGGGCGTCGCGTGCGCGTGCCCACGTATCCCTGGCAACGGCAGCGGCTCTGGACGGCGTGCAAGAACCGACTGGCGGGATCGCCCAGCCGCGCGAGGATCTTCCGCCGTCGCAAGGTTTGGCCGCCGAGCCGGCCGTCGCGGCGGAAGTCCGCGTCCGGCCCGACCTCACGGCGCCCTACGTCGCGCCGCGGACGCCCTTGGAAACGGAAATGGCCGAATCGTGGTCGGCCATCCTGCGCATCGAAGGCATCGGCGTTCACGACAACTTCTTCGAGCTCGGCGGCGATTCGCTGCAAGCGACCATCCTGCTGAATCGCCTGGAGGAGAATTTGGGCGAAGGCGTGCCGGGCCACGTGCTGTTCCAGGTGCAAACGATCAACGACCTGGCGAACTACCTGCGGGAACATTGTCCCGACGCGGTCCGGCGGCGATACCCGGACGAAGCGGTCGCGCCGGACGGCGAGCCGGGCGACGCGAGTCCGAGCCGGAAAGTCGCCAACGCCGGCGGCGACGTCTCGATCCCGCGCCTGGCGCGGGACCGACAAGCGGAAGACCTGCTCGCGCGGCTGGATGAGCTTTCCGACGAGGAAGTCGAGTCGCTGCTTGGCGAAGCGGCGGGCGATGGGGGAGGCCGATCATGAGTGACCATTCCACTTCAACGGCCGACCGTTCGTCGCGCGATCGTCGCCGGCAGTTGAAGGCGCTGCTGCGGAAGAAGGCCGAGGAGTCGCGGAGTTTCCCGCTTTCCTTCGCCCAGCAACGGCTCTGGATCCTGGATCGGCTTGACCCGGGGAATCCGGTTTACAACATCCCGCTTGGCCATGCGCTTGCGCGGCCCGCTGGACCCGGACGCCTTGCACCGCACGCTGACGGAAGTGGTCGCCCGGCACGAATCGCTGCGGACGAAGATCGTGACCGCCGGCGACCAGCCGATGCAAGTCGTCGAGCCGGCCAAACCGCAGATGCTGACGGTCGTCGGCCTGGAGCACGTCGAGCCGGCCGAGCGCGAAGCGGAGGCCGTCGCCCGGCGCAAAGCGAAGCCCGCAAGCCCTTCCGGCTGGATGAATCGCCGCTGTTTCGGGCGTTGCTGTTGCGATTTTCCCCGACCGAGCACGTCCTGGTCGTGGTGATGCACCACATCATTTCGGACGATTGGTCGATGGCGGTATTGTTCCGCGAGGTGGCCTTGCTGTACCAGGCGTTTCGCGCGGGCCAGCCCTCGCCGCTGGGCCCCTTGCCGGTCCAGTACGCCGACTACGCCGTCTGGCAGCGCCAGCGGCTGCAAGGCGAGCTGCTCCAGCGGCTGCTCGACTATTGGCGCCAGCGTTTGCGGGATGTCGTGCCCTTGGAACTGCCGACCGATCAATCGCGCTCGCTGCAACTGGAACTGGCGGGGGGCAGCGAAGAGATGCAACTGCCGCCGGCGCTGCTGGCGGGATTGCGGGAAGCAGGCCGCCGCGAGGGCGCCACGCTGTACATGACCCTCTTGGCCGCCCTCCAGGTGCTGCTCTACCGCTATAGCGGCCAGGAGGACTTCACCATCGGCTCGCCGATCGCCGGCCGCGTGGGGAAGGAAACCGAAGGGCTTGGTGGGCTTCTTCGTCAATACGCTCGTCATGCGGGCGGACCTGGCTGGAGATCCCAGTTTTCGGAGCTTGCTGCGGCAAACGCGGCAGACCGCCCTGGACGCATTTCAACACCAGGAGTTGCCGTTCGAGCGGCTGGTCGACGCCCTGAACCCGGAGCGGGATGGAAACCGCAATCCGCTGTTTCAGGTCATGTTTACGCTGCAGAATGCGCCCTGGCCGGAGTTGACGGTCGCCGGACTGGCGCTCTCGGTCATCCCGCTGGACACTGGCATGTCGAAGTTCGAACTGTCGTTCACCATGCGGGAAGAACGCGGGGGACTGGCCCTATCGGCCGATTACCGCTCCGAGCTGTTCCGTTCCGGCACGATTCGCCGCATGTTGAAGCACTTCCAAGTCCTTTTGGAAGGAATCGTCGCCCAGCCGGACCTGCCGATCGCGCAACTCCCCCTGCTGGCCGAGGCCGAACGCCGTCAACTGCTCGTCGAGTGGAACGACACGGCGCGGGACTATCCGACCGACCTGTGCGTGCATGAGTGCTTCGAGCGCCAGGCGGAGCAAACGCCCGACGCGCTGGCCTTGATCGACGGCCCGCGGCAGTGGACCTACCAGGAACTCGACGAGCGGGCCAGCCGGTTGGCCCACTTCCTGCAGCGGCGGGGCGTCGGTCCGGATCAGTCTGGTGGCCGTCCGGCTCACGCGCTCGGCCGAGCTGATCGTGGCGCTGTTGGGCGTCTTGAAGGCGGGCGGCGCCTACCTGCCGCTCGACCCCGAGTCGCCTGCCCAGCGGCTGCAATTCACCCTGGAGGACGCCGGGGCCGAGATCCTCCTGACGCAACAATCCCTGCGCGGCGATTTGCCCGAGAGCTTGCGGCACGTCGTCTGCCTGGATGCGGACTGGGCAGGAAATCGCCGCTTGTCCGGGCGAGCCGCCCACCCGCCAGGCCACCGGCGAGCACCTGGCGTACGTCATCTACACGTCCGGCTCGACGGGCCGTCCCAAGGGCGTGATGATCGAACATCGCGCGCTGATGAACTATACCCAGGCGGCGATCGAGCAATATGGGATTGCCTCGACGGATCGCGTGCTGCAATTCGCGGCGGCCAGTTTCGACGCCCACGTCGAAGAAGTCTTTCCCTGCCTGAGCCGCGGCGGCACGCTGGTGCTCCGCGACGACGAGATGCTCGATTGCAGGACGTTTCTCGATCGGTGCCGGCAATGGCAATTGACGTTCGTCACCTTGCCGACCGCATTCTGGCACGAGCTGACCCTGGCCATCGCCTCCGAGGGGCTGGAAGTCCCGGCGACGCTGCGGCTGCTGGTGATCGGAGGCGAGCAAGCGTCGCCGGAGCGCGTGGCCGCGTGGCTGCAGTGCGTGGGCAGCCGGGTGCGGCTGCTGAACACCTACGGCCCCACGGAAACGACGGTGGTCGCCACCGCGGCCGAATTGGGACGCGGCGACGGACGCGAGAACCGCGTGCCCATCGGGCGTCCCTTGGGGAACGTGCGGGCCTATGTGCTCGACCGTTGCCGGCAGCCCGTTCCCATCGGAGTCCCCGGCGAACTCTATATCGGCGGAGCGAGCCTCGCCCGGGGTTATCTGCATCGGCCGGAACTGACCGAGGAGCGTTTCTTGCCCGACCCGTTCGCCGCCAAGGCCGGCGCGGATGTACAAGACGGGCGACGTGGTCCGCTGGCGGAGCGACGGGCGGCTGGAGTTTGTCGGCCGCACGGATGAGCAGGTGAAAATCCGCGGCTTTCGCATCGAGCCGGGCGAAGTCGAGCAGGTTTTGCGCGAGCACCCGGCCCTGGCCGACGCGGCCGTGGTCGTCCGGCAGCGGGCTGCCCGGCGATCTGCAACTGGCGGCCTATACGGCGGCTCGACGGGGCGAAACCGCGGCCGCCGCCGACTTGCGGCAGTTCCTCCGCGAGCGGATTCCGGAGTTCATGGTCCCCACCGCGTTCGTCGTCCTGGAGTCGCTGCCCAGGACCGCCAGCGGCAAGGTGGACCGCCGCGCGCTGCCCGACCCCGATTGGAGCGGCGACGGGGCGGCGCGGGAGGGCGATTTCGTCGCCCCGCGCACGCCCGCCGAGCAGCAGTTGGCGGCCATCTGGTCGGAAGTGTTGAATGTCGAGCGGGTGGGCGCGCACGACAACTTCTTCGACCTGGGCGGGCAACTCGCTGCTGGCGATCCAGTTGGTCTCGCGCATCAACCGGGCGTTGGATCTGAGCCTTCCCCTGCGTGATCTGTTTGAAGCCCCCACGCTCGGCGCGTTGGCCGAATGCCTGGAGGCGGCTCGCCAGGCGGGATCGCGCGCAACTTGCCTCCCATCCGGCCGGTTCCCCGAAACGCTCCCTTGCCCATGTCGTACAGCCAAGAGCCGTTTTGGGTGATCAGTCATCTGCAACAAGGGCCGCCGCCCTACGCCATGTACGATGTGGACCAACTGAAGGGGGCCTTGGATGTCTCCGCCTTGGAGCAGGCATTCAATGAGATGCTACGACGGCACGAGTCGCTTCGCACGACGTTCGCGGAAGTGGGACACGACCTGGTGCAAGTCATCGCGCCGTACCAGCCCCAGCGGTTGACCGTGGTGGACATGAGCGAACTGCCGGCCGAGACGCGCAAGCAGGAAGTGCGACGGTACGCGCAGGCCCAGTCGCAACGGCCGATCGATCTCGCAAAGGGTCCGTTGGTGCGGGTGGAATTGGTCAAGCTGGGCGAGGAGGAACACCTGCTGTTGGTCGGCATGCACCACATCATTTTCGACGGCTGGTCGATGGCGTTGCTGGTCCGCGAGATGGTCACGGCGTATCTCGCGTTCTCGGCGGGACTGCCGCCGCCGCTGCCGGAACTGCCGATTCAATACGCCGACTACGCGGTCTGGCAGCGCCAGCGTTTACAGGGAGAAGTGCTCGACAGGCTGCGCAACTACTGGCTCAGGCAATTGAAGGACCTGCCGGCGCTAGAACTGCTCAAGGACCGGCCGCGTCCGGAAGCGCGGACGACGCACTCCGCCGTGGTCGAGCACCAGTTGTCCACGCAGTTGAACCAGGCTATCGAACGGCTCAGCGGCGAGGAAGGAGCCACGAAGTTCATGACCCTCTTGGCGGCGTACCAGGTGCTGCTGCACCACGAGAGCGGGCAAGATGATTTCGCCGTGAGCACGCCGGTGGCAGGGCGATTGCGGCCCGAGACGGAGAACCTCATCGGTTGCTTCCTCAACGACCTTGTGCTGCGTGCCGATCTCTCGGGCGATCCCTCGTTCCGCCAATTGTTGGGCCGCGTGCGCGAGACCGTGTTGCAGGCGTTCGATCACCAGGAAATGCCTTTCATGCGGCTGGTCGGAGAGCTGAACCCGCCCCGCGATCCAAGACGACGCACGCTGGTGCAGACGGAGTTGATTCTCCATAACTTGCCGCGGACGTCGGAGCCATCGGCGGGACTGGAATGGAGAGAAGCGGCGGGGGAAATCGAAGCTGAAGGCGCGGATTTCGACCTGTGCATGGAGGCCGGCGACAACGAGCAAGGACTCCACTTGAGATTGTGCTACCACGCGGACCTGTTCGACGAGAGGACGTCTGTGCAGATGTTGCAGCACTTCCAGGCCGTGCTGGAGGCCGCGACTGCTGATCCGGACCAGCGTCTATCGCAACTACTGCCGCTCACGGGACCCGAACGAGACCGAGTGCTGGTGGAGTGGAATCAGACTCAGGTTGATTTCCCCCAGCGGGGCTGCGTGCATCAACTCTTCGAGGCGCAGGTGCAACGCGGGCCGGATTCGGTGGCCTTGGTGTTTGAAGGCCAGACCATGAGCTACCGGCAACTCAACGCCCGGGCCAACCAGTTGGCGTGCTATCTCGTGAGCCGGGGAGTCGGCCCGGAAGTGCGGGTGGGCATCTGTCTGGAGCCTTCCTTCGAGCTGGCCTGGGCGGTGTTGGGGGTGCTGAAGGCGGGAGGAGTCTACGTGCCGCTCGATCCGGACGACCCGCCCGAGCGGCTCGATTACTTCGTGGCCGACAGTCGCCCAGCGGTAATCCTCTCCCGGACCGGCCTGGCCCAAAGGTTCTCTTCCCCCGAGGCCCGCATGGTGTTCCTGGACGCCGAAGGCGATGCCTTCGCACGGCAAAGCCAGGTCGATCCGCCGTGTCTCACCACGCCCAATAGCGCCTTCAGCGTGCTCTACACGTCGGGATCGACAGGCAAGCCGAAAGGCGCCGTCAATCTGCACCGGGGCATCTGCAATTACCTGCTCTTCAAACAGCGGCTGTTGCAATTGGACCCCGGCGACCGCATCTTGTTCACCACCCCCATCAGTTTCGACACGTCGGTGGAGGAATTCTTCTCGGGACTGATTTGCGGCGGCCGCCTGGTGATCGCCAAGACCGGCAGCCAGCGGTGATCCCGGTTACCTGTCGCGGCTGATCGCCCGGGAAGAGGTCACGACCGCTTGTTTCGTGCCCACCATGCTGCGGATGCTGTTGGAAGACGTCGCGGGCTGCGGCTCGCTGAAGCGCGTGATCAGCGGCGGCGAGGCGCTGACCCCTGACCTGGTCGAACGCTTCTTCCAGCAACTGGAAGCCGAACTCTACAACGACTACGGGCCGACGGAGACCTCGATCGCCGTCACTACCTGGAAATGCCGCCGAGGGGACGATCGCGGGACGATTCCCATCGGCCGGCCGATTGCCAACGTCCGGCTGTATATCCTCGACGCGGAGCGGAACCCAGTTCCCATCGGCGTGCCGGGCGAGCTTTACATAGGCGGCGTGGCCGTCGCACGCGGATATCTCAATCGCCCGGAGTTGAACGCCGAGCGATTTCTTCCCGATCCCTTCAGCGGCGTGGCGGGCGACACGATCTACCGGACGGGCGACCGCTGTCGCTGGCTGCCCGACGGAAACGTCGAGTTCCTAGGGCGTCGCGACGGCCAAGTGAAGATTCACGGCGGCCGGCTGGAGTTGGGTGAAGTCGAGGCGGCGATCGGCCGTCATCCGGCGGTTGCCCACGCGGCGGTGGTCGTGCGGCACTCGTCGCCGGATTACAAGTACCTGGCTGCCTACGTGGTGCCGCGCGGCCGCCGAGCCGACGATGCGGACGCCCGCGCGGAATTCGTCGAGGACCTGCGGCAGTTTCTCAAGTCCTCGTTGCCGGAGTACATGATCCCGCAGGCCTTCGAGGTCCTCGACGTCCTGCCGAAGTTGTCCAGCGGCAAGGTGAACCGCGCGGCCCTGCCGGCCGTCGCGCCCTCGGCCCGGCCGGCCCACCGTTATGTTGCTCCCCGGTCGCCGTTGGAGCAGCAACTCGCGGCGATCTGGGCCGATCTGTTGCACGGGAGCGCGTCGGCATCCACGACAATTTCTTCGATCTCGGCGGCGATTCGCTGCTGGCCGTGCAGGAATGCTCCACGCCCAAGCAGCCCTCGGCGACGCACTGCCGGCGGCAGCCTTGTTCGCCGCGCCTACGATCGCCGAATTGGCCGATCGCATCGAGGCCGCACAACGGGGCGAAATCGAAGCCGGCGCGGACGAGACGACCCTGATCGACGACCTGGCCGCCGGTCTGCTCCAGCCGCCGACAAGCGGCGGGCAATCCCTGGTCCCCTTGCGGACCGACGGGACAGCCACGCCGCTGTTCTGCTTCCACGGCCTGGGCGGCCACGTGGCCAGCTTCCTGCCCCTGGCACAAGGTCTTGCCGAAGCGCGGCCCGTTTACGGACTCCAGGCGCAAGGGCTCGGCGCCGACGAGCAGCCCCACGACCGCATCGAAGCCATGGCGGACTGCTATTTGCGGGAGATTCGGCAAGTGCAGCCGCGCGGGCCGTACTTGCTCGCCGGCTGGTCGATGGGCGGCCTCATCGCCCTGGAGGCGGCCGGGCGGATTCGAGGCGGCCGGCGAAGAGGTGGCCCTGGTGGCCATGCTGGACAGCTATCTCTCCGAGCAAGACCTCTCCGCCCAGGACCTGACCGACGGCTCCGTGATCCACTGGCTGGCGCCGCACTTGAATCTGCCCTTGGCGGAGTTGAAGAAGCTGCCGCTGGACGAACAATGGGAGCGGATCGCGGAGCGGGCGAAGCTGGCCGGCGGCATCGGCGCCGACGAGATCCGCCGCCTGGCCGAGGTGTGCAAAGCGCATCTGGCGGCCTTCGAGGCTTACGTGCCCCGGCCTTACCAGGGACGCGCGGTGCTGCTCAGCGCCCAGGGCAGCGACGGGCCGGATCCGCGCTGGAAGTCGCTCTGTCCGCGGCTGTGCGTGGAAACCGTCCCCGGCAATCACTACAGCATGTTGCGCAAGCCCCACGCCGGCGTCTTGGCGGACCGCCTGGGCGTTTATCTTCAGGAAACGGCCGTGCGCGGGCCGGCGGCGAGGAACCCATGAAACTGATCGTCTTTCTCTTGAAGGTTTCGTGGCGCATCGCGCTGTTGGCCGGGCTGATCGGCGCCGTCAGCGGCGCCGCCAGCGCGGGGCTGGTGGCCCTCATCAGCCATGCCCTGGAGCAGCGCCAACCCGTCTTCGACGACCCTGATCGGCCTTTTCACGGCCCTGTGCGTGGTGATCTTGCTGACGCGACTGGTGTCGCAGGTGCTGCTCTGCGGACTGACCGTCAATTCCACCTCCCAGTTGCGGCTGGGCCTGTGCCGGCGCATCGTCGAGTCGCCGCTGAGGCACTTGGAGGAGATCGGCGACCACCGCATGCTGGCCTCGCTCACCAACAACGTCGCCGTGATCTCGCAAGCCATGAACGGCGTGCCGACGCTGGGAATCAATGTCGTGATTCTGGTCTGCGGGGCGGTCTACCTGGGCTCGCTTTCCATGAGCCTGATGATCGGCGCCGCCTTCTTCTGTTTCCTCAGCATGGCCGCCTACTGGTATTCCTCGGAGTGGGCCGATCGATACGTCGAGAGCGCGCGGGAAGCCCAGGACGTGCTGTTCAAGCACATTCGCGAGTTGATCGAAGGCATCAAGGAGCTGAAGACGCACCACGCCCGGCGCGAAGCGTTCTTCGATCACGTCGTCGAGGCGGAGGGAGTGTTTCGCCGACGGCAGTTTCTCGGCGATTCCCTCTACGACGCGGCCATCGTCTGCGGACGATTGATGTTCTTCGTCGCCATCGGCTTGCTGCTGTTCGTCTGGCCGCGGATCGCGGGGGTCAAGCCGGAGACCCTCAGCGCCTACACCCTGACCATCTTCTACCTCATGTCGCCCTTGGAGCAAATCATGGGCTGGCTGCCGATGATGGCTTGGGCCTCCACGTCGGTGTCGAAGATCGAGCGGCTGGGGTTGATGCTCAACGAGCAGGAAGCGGAAACCACCGCGGTGACGCCCATCCGTCGCTGGGAGCAGATTGAATTGGCGGGCGTCACGCATACCTACCGCCGCGAGAGCCAGCCCCACGACTTCGTGCTCGGGCCCGTGGACTTGACGCTTTACCCCGGCGAAATCGTCTTTGTCATCGGCGGCAACGGCAGCGGCAAGACCACCTTGGCCAAACTGCTCTCCGGCCTGTATGTGCCCCACGCCGGCGAAATCCGCCTGGACGGCCAGCCCATCAACGCCGACAATCGCGAGAGCTACCGGCAGTTGTTCTCGGTGATCTTCGACGGCGCCGTGGTCTTCGACAACCTGTGGGGGCTGGAAGGCGCCGATCTCGACCAGCGGGCCCGCGAGTATCTCCGCCTGCTGGAACTCGATCATGCGGTCACGGTGACCAACGGCTCGTTTTCCACGACCTCGCTCTCGCGGGGCCAGCGCAAGCGATTGGCCCTGCTGACCGCCTATTTGGAGAATCGGCCGATCTACGTGTTTGACGAATGGGCCGCCGATCAGGACCCGACCTTCCGCAAGGTCTTTTACCTGAATCTGTTGCCCGAACTGAAACGCCGCGGCAAGACGGTGATCGCGATCACCCATGACGATCGTTACTTCTCCGGGGCCGACCGAATTGTTAAGCTGGAAGTAGGAAAACTGACGGAGATGTCCCGCCGCAAGGAGCCGGCAAGAAACTCCCTTGGAAATGTTGTAAGCAACCGTCGAGAGGACGTGCCACGAGCAACTCGAAGAGTGAATGCCATGAAAAAGACTATAGGATTCTCATCGCGGTCGCGATTGTCGGCCTGGCGGCGTGCGTACTACTGGGGCGACAGCCTGGCGGGCCGCCGGCCGAAGTTCCGCACGCTGCCCGTCATGCGCGGCGACTTGTTCATCGGCGTGACCGCGACGGGGACGGTCGAGCCGGTGGAGACCATCGACGTGGGGGCCCAGATCGTCGCCAGCGTCAAGAGTTTCGGCCCGGACCCCGACCACCCCGGCAAGACGATCGACTACCGCAGCCGGGTCAAGAAAGGGGCCGTGCTGGCGCAGTTGGACGACCTTCCTCCCAAGGCCGAGTTGGAGAAGGCCCGCGTCCAATCTGCGGCTTGCCGAGGCGGACGTCAACCACTGCCGCGCACGGAGGAAGCTGACCGAACGCGCCTTCCGCCGCGCCAAGGAGCTGCGCGACACGGATTCGGCGGCCGAATACGAAAAGGCCGAAGCGGAGGACGCGATGGCCGCCGCGGAACTGGCGATGGCCGAAGCCAAGCTCGATCAGGCGAAGATCGCCGCCAAGCAGGCCGAGATCAATCTGGCCTACACCACCATCACCTCGCCCATCGACGGCATTGTGATCGACCGCCGCGTGAACGTCGGCCAGACCGTGGTGGCCGGCATGAATGCGCCCAGCCTGTTCCTGCTGGCCAAGGACCTCAGCCACATGCTCGTGTGGTCGGCCGTGAACGAGGCCGATATCGGCGAGGTCAAAGTCGGACAGACGGTCACCTTTTCGGTCGATGCCTACCGCGACCGGACCTTTTCCGGCAAGGTCTCGCAGATCCGCCTCAACGCCAGTCTTCAGCAGGGCGTCGTCACCTACGGCGTCATGGTGGACGTCGACAACTCGGACGGCAAGCTCCTGCCGTACATGACCGCGAAACTCCAGTTCGAGGTCGCGCGCCGGCGAAATGCGATCTTGGTTCCCAACCAGGCGTTGCGCTGGCAACCCACGTGGCGTCAGATATCCCGCTCGGCCCAGGCCGGCTTGACGCCGCCCGACGAACGGCAAGGCCTCCGCGGGAGAGTCGCACGAGTCGGGCGAGGACAACGAGCCGCGCGTGGACCTCGGGTCGCCCACCGTGTGGACGGTCGCCCGCGATGGATTGGTGCGTCCCGTTCCCGTCAAGGTGGGCCTGTCCGACGGAATGGCGACGGAGATTCTGAGCGGGAACATCGAGCCCGACGACCTGGTCGTCGCCGGCGTCGAGCGGACGGGCCGAGCCGGATTTCGTCACCAGCTTCGTCTCGAAATTGACGGAAAACAAGCAACCATAGGGCTTTTTTGGCCGGCACCCAATGAGGTGTGCCGATGTCCCGAACGCAAATTTGCGACGAACAAAACGGAATCGGCGGCCATGCCTTTGATCGAACTGCGGAACATCGACAAGACGTATCGCCTCGGCGACGTGGACGTCCCCGTCCTGAAAGACGTCTCCTTGTCCATTGAATCGGGAGAATTCGTCGCGTTGATGGGCGCTTCGGGCTCGGGCAAGACGACGCTGATGAATCTGCTCGGCTGTCTCGACCGGCCCACCCGAGGCTCCTATCGCTTCAACGGCGTCGAGGTCGAGCCAGTTGTCGCCCACGCAACTGGCGCAGCTTCGCAGCAGCCGCATCGGCTTTGTTTTTCAGAGCTTCCATCTCCTTTCCCGCGCCACGGCGTTGGAAAACGTGCGGATGCCGACCGCCTATTCGACGGGAAAAGACGTCGCGCCGCGGCGTGCGCCAGCGGAGCCAAGAGTTGCTGGCCACCGTGGGTCTGGAGGCGCGGATGCATCACTCGCCGTCGAAGCTTTCCGGCGGCGAGCAACAGCGCGTGGCCATCGCCCGCTCGCTGGTGAACCACCCCGCCGTGCTGCTGGCCGACGAGCCGACCGGGAACCTGGACTCTCACACGGGCCAGGAAATCCTGCAACTCTTTCGCCGCTTGAACGCCGAGCAAGGCATTACCGTTCTGCTGGTGACCCACGACGCCGGCGTGGCGCGCCATGCCGATCGCGTGATTCGCATTGCCGACGGCCGGGTCGTCGAAGACGCGCCTGCATCGTCGGCACCGGCGATGCCGACGCCGGCCGCGGCCCTGCCCGCCGAATCGCTCCCGCGGCAGCGAAAGCGGAATCGCTTGCGCGCTGGCCTGGGACGCGATGCGGATCGCCCTGCAAGCCCTGCGGCGCAACGTGATGCGGACCATGCTGACGATGCTGGGCGTGATTATCGGCGTCGCCGCCGTGATTGCCATGATGGAAATCAGCCGCGGCGCCTCCGTGGCCATCGAACTGACGGTCGCCAAGATGGGCGCCAACGTCCTGGCCGTCATCCCCGGCGCCCGCAGCGCGGATCGGGGCGCGTCGGCGAGAGGAACGAGATCGTCACGCCCGACGACGCCGAGCGCCATCCAGCGAGAATGCCCCGACGTCGTCTGCACCGCGCCGACCGTCGACGCCACGGCCCAGGTGGTCTATGGGAATCGGAGTTGGATTCCCACCTACCTGACCGGGAGCACGCCCGCCTTTCTCGAAGCCCGAAACTGGGTTGACCTCGATCTGGGCCGCGCCTTCAACGAGCGCGAGGTCCGCAACGGAAGCAAGGTCTGCCTGATCGGCAAGACCCTGGTGCGCGAGCTGTTCCAATCGCGTTACCCCATCGGCCAGGAAATCCGCGTCCGCAACGTGCCGTTCACAGGTGATCGGCGTCTTGAGCCAGAAGGGCGCCGACCTGCTGGGCACCGACCAGGACGACATCCTGTTGGCGCCTTGGACGACCGTGAAGTACCGCATCAACGGGGGAAACACGGAAGGACCGATCGCCAAGAACACCGGCCGGCCCTTGCCGGGCCTCTCCTGGGCCGAGCGATTGCCCGGCTTGCAGCGCGGGCTGCGCAACGAGAGCGTCGATCAGATCATGGTCAAGCTGGCTTCGCAGGAAGCCATTCCGCGGGCCACCGAAGAGATCACCCGGCTGCTGCGCGACCGTCACCGGTTGCCCCCCGGCGAAGCGGATTTCCACATCTACGACATGGCCGAGGTTTCCAACGTCTTGAAGAAGACCATCAACATGCTCTCCGGCCTGGGGATGTCGATTGCCGCGGTTTCGCTCCTTGTCGGCGGCGTGGGCATTATGAACATCATGCTCGTGTCGGTCACCGAGCGGACCTGCGAGGTCGGCTTGCGGATGGCCGTCGGCGCCGACGCCATGGACATCCTGCGGCAGTTCCTGGTGGAATCGGTCGTCCTCTGCCTGGTGGGCGGATTTGTCGGCATCCTGGCGGGCCGCGCTCGGTTCGTGGTTCGCCGGAACGGTGATGGGCTGGCCGACTCATGCCGCTCCCAGCGCCGCCGTCGTGGCCGTCACGGTCTCGGTCGCCGTGGGCATCGGCTTCGGCTACTATCCCGCCTGGAAAGCCTCGCGGCTGAATCCCATCGACGCGCTGCGCTACGAATGAAAGTCGGCAAGGCTTGGGAGGGCGAGGCGCTTTAGTTCGGGCGGACGGGCGCCGGAGGCATTTCCGACGACGGCGGCGGGAGCGGAGCCGTGGGCGGTTCGGAAATAACGGGCGGCGCAGCTTGAGGCTGGCCCGAAGGAACCGGGGCCGCCTGTGCCTCGCCGGGCGGAACTTGCCAGCCGCCGCCCAGGGCCCGGTACACTTGGATCAATCCCTGGGCGATCTCTCCGTGCGATTGGGCCTGCAGGTCTTGCTGCTGGACCAGGTTCTGCTCGATCAGCGCCACGCGGTTGAAATCGGCCGCTCCGCTCTGATAGTCCTTGGCAATGAGCTCGACCGCCAGGTGCGCGCTGACCACGCTTCGTGAGGAGCATCAGGGTGCGCTCCTGGGCGCTGAAGAACATCGCCAGTCCGTCCTCCGCTTCCGCGTTGGCCCGCAACACCGTCTCCTGGTAGGCGGCCACCCGCGCCTGGAACCGGGCCTCCTGCATCCGCATGTTGTTGCGAATGCGCCCGTAGTTCAGAATGTTCCATTGAAACACCGGACCGATGTTGCCCGTCAGCGCGGAGCTTGTTAAAAGCTGGCTCAGGCGATCCGATTCGACGCCGATGGTGCCGTTGATGGCGAACATCGGGTACAACTCCGCCTCGGCGATGCCGATCTGCTCCCCCTGCGCCAGCGCCAAGCGTTCGGCGCGCTGAACGTCCGGTCGGCGACGCAACAGGTCGGCCGGAATTCCGATGGCGATGACCGCGGACGCCGACGGAATCGGGCCGACGCCCAGTTCCTTCTCCAAGGCCGTCGGCGACTGGCCCAGCAACACGCACAACCGGTCGCAGGCTTGCCGCATCGCCAGCTTCAATTGAGGAATCTGCGCTTCGGTTTGGGCCAGGTTGCTGCGGGCCTGGTGACAGTCCACGGCGCTCTTGCTGCCCGCCTTCAGACGCCGCTCCGCGACGGCAAGCAACCTCGCCTGCAATGCCACGTTGGCCCGCACGTATTCTATCCGCTGCTGGAGGGTGCGAACTTGGACGTAATTCGAGGCCACGTCTCCCAGAAGCGTCACCAGCACTTGGTTATAGTTGGCGCAGGAAGCCTCTAAGCTATGCTCGGCGGCCGTGACCGCTCGGCGGAACCGGCCCCAGAAATCGAGTTCCCAGGAGAGATTGAAGCCCAAGGCCCGTATCGTTGAAGAACTGGGCGGCCGTCCCCGGCGAACTGTTGGCCACCTGGCTGGCGGCCCCGCGCTGGTACCCGCCGAGCAGCGCTTTGCGATTGCGGGAAGAGGTTGCCGCGGGTCATCCCAAGCTCCGCCCTCGCTTCCAGCACCCGGAACCCCGCCTCACGCAACGACAGGTTCTGCGAGTAGGCGTCGGCGATCAGCCGGTTGAGCACCGGGTCCTGGAACACGGTCCACCACTGCTCCACTTGCGCACGAATCCTCACGCACGCGGACATCGCCCTCGTCGATCCAATGTGGCGCCGTCGAACCGGCCGGAACGCACGGGTTCGGCCCCACCTTGAAGCCGTTGTTGATGTAGTCGCGCGGGCACGTGCATCCGCTGAGGGAAACAAGGATGACCGCCAAGATCGACGCTTCCGTGCGAAGCCAAGCCGCTCGAATCATCTTCCTCTCCCCCTAGTGACGGGCATACGTGATCGCGCAAAGGTTGTGCAAACCACAACCCCTGACGGCCGTCCTATCCGGGCTGCGCCCCCTTGACGCTTATGCTGGCCCGGCCGGTCGCAATTCAGGCACGATCGCTATATCTGTCTGTTCGGCTCCAATCGGGAAACTCGTTGTAGCGAGACTACTCATTCTTATCGCGCCCCTCCATCTGCTACGACGTCTACATTCGGATCATTCGGCAAATCCCTACCGACCCGCAAACTCCAGGGTGAACCCGAGAATTGGACGACGACTTCGCCCGCCTTGCGGTTACCTGTACCGTTTGATTTTGGGTGGCACGGGCATCTTGCCCGTGTTTTCCCAGCACTGGCGAAACGCCAGTGCCACCCGATTACATTACACTTATCTCAAAAACGCCCTTAGCCCGCATTTCTTACCACATCGCCCCCGTTGGCCGTCCTCGACCGGCGGGGGGGGTGATGATCTTGCCTCCGACCGGCCGGAAACCGCAGCGCCAAGTAACCGTTTTCCTGCCATCGCAGGTCGATCCGCCCGTCGCGGCGGCATCCACTCTGCCGGCCCAGTTCCCAATTTCTCGCGTCGCGGCGGTTCCGGGCGGTTGCCTGTTCAAGCCATTTGCCTGAGAATATGGGCTGGGAAGACCAAGGGAAACCACAAGGCCGGACCACCCGGCGAAGGAGGTGAGACATGAAACGGACATGGGTCGGTGTCATCGGACTGGCGGTCATACTGGCATGGGCAAGTGCGGCGACCTCGCAGCAACGGCCGCAGCGGCCGACGCCGCCGCCGCTGCCGACGGGCGTCAAGGCGCTGCGGGACCTCCCGTACGTCGCCAACGGCCACCCGCGGAACCGATTGGACCTCTATCTGCCCGAAAAGCCCAAAGGCCGGCTCCCGGTGGTCGTCTGGATTCACGGCGGGGCGTGGCGGGCGGGCAGCAAGGAAAGTTGCCCCGCCCTGCCGCTGGCCGCCAAGGGCTACGCCGTGGCCAGCATCAACTACCGCTTCAGTCAGCACGCCGTCTTCCCCGCGCAAATCGAGGACTGCAAGGCCGCGATCCGCTGGCTGCGGGCCAACGCCAAGAAGTATCAACTCGACCCCGACCACATCGGCGTCTGGGGGGCTTCTGCCGGCGGTCATCTGGTCGCTTTGCTCGGCACCGCCGGCGGCGTGAAGGACTTCGAAGGCAAGGGCGGCAACCTCGACCAGTCCAGCCGCGTCCAATGCGTCGTCGATTGGTTCGGACCCACCGAACTCATGACGATGGGCAAGCAGGCGGACAAGCCGGGCACCCCCGTGGCCAGCCTGATTGGCGGGCCGGTCCAGGACAACAAGGAGAAGGCCCGCGTGGCCAGTCCCGTCACCTACGTCAGCAAGGATTCCGCGCCCTTCCTCATCATGCACGGCGACCGGGACAACGTCGTGCCGTTGCAGCAGAGCGAGTTGCTCGCCCGGCTGCTCAAGACGGCCGGCGTCGAGGTCCAACTCCAGGTTGTCAAAGGCAACGGGCACGGCGGCCCCGGGTTCACCACCCCCGAGAGCCACAAACTCATCGAGGACTTCTTTGCCAAGCACCTTGGCGGAGGCCAGGCCACGGGCAAGCCGTGACGCGCTGAGCGTATCGGGATTGCACCGAGGCCGGTCCTTTGCCGGCCGGGGGCGAAGAAGGGCGATTCTTCCGAAGATTCCTCTTCCGCCGCGCAGATTTTTTGACATGCCGCTAGCGGACGGTTATACTGAACCCGTCCGATTGCTGTAAGCCGCATTGGGGAGGCGCTCGCGCCGCGACAGGAGGAACAAAAATGAACCGCTGCACAACAGTGCTTCTGGCGCTGCTTGCCGTCGCGGCGTCGTCCGCGGCCGATGGGCAGACGTTCACTGTCCTGGGCTCGTTCAACGGCGCCAACGGCGCAACTCCGTATGGCAGTCTGACGCTCAGCGGCTCGACGCTGTACGGGATGACAAACGCAGGCGGCGTCAGCGGCGCGGGCAACGTATTCAGCATCAACACGGACGGCAGCGGATTGCAAAACCTGCTCTCGTTCAGCGGTGGGAGCGACGGCAACAGCCCCGAGGGCAGTTTGACGATCAGCGGATCAACGCTGTACGGGATGACGATTGCGGGCGGGACCAACGGTTATGGCAACGTTTTTAGCGTCAACACGGATGGCAGCGGGTTCCAAAATCTTTACTCGTTCAACGGTACCGACGGCCGAAGCCCAGGGGTCAGTTTGACGCTTAGTGGGTCAACGCTTTACGGGATGACCAGGGCCGGCGGGACCAGTAATTTGGGAACGGTATTCAGCATCAACACGGACGGCACCGGCTTTCAAAGCCTGTTCTCGTTCAGCGGCTCAAATGGCGAAAATTCCAACGGCAGTTTGACACTCAGCGGCTCCACCCTCTACGGGACGACGGCTGGGTTAATCGCCGCAAGCCACGGCACCATTTTCAGCATCAACACGGACGGCAGCGGCTTCCGAAACCTAGTCTCGTTCACCGGGCCCGGTGGCGCATATACGGGCGGAAATCCCGGGCTCAATGTGACGCTCAGCGGCTCAACCCTGTATGGGATAACCATGGAGGGCGGGCCGATGTCGTTCGGCGACGGCACCATTTTCAGCGTCAACACGGACGGCACCGACTTCAAAAGCCTGCTCTCGTTTAACGACGCCAATGGCATAATTCCCGTTGGCGGTTTGACGCTCGTCGGCTCAACCCTCTACGGCGTGACAAATCTTGGCGGCGAAAACGATGTGGGCACGATCTTCAGCGTCAACACGGACGGCGGCGGGTACCAAACCCTGTTTTCCTTCGGCGGCGTCAACGGCGAATGGCCTTCTGGCGAGTTAACGCTCGTCGGCTCAACGTTGTACGGCACGACATCGGCCGGCGGCGATAACGGCGACGGCGTTGTCTTTTCGTTAACTATCCCCGAGCCATCCACCTTCGTGATGCTGTTCGCCGCCGCCGTCGCTCTTTTCGGCTACGCCCGGCGCAAGCCAGCCTTCGCGTAGGATTTCCGCTGTCGAAGTCCTGTCTGTCGCACACGTTCCTCATCTGACCCTATCTTGGGGTTGATCGGTTGTAATTCTTTTGGTAATAAGCCTTTCCGTGGATTGCGTTTCCGGGAAAGGAGGAGCTATGACGTGAGCCAGCCTCGCGTCCCTCGGTCGGGATACAGTCCAACGAGAGAATCCCACGCTGATGCAACTCTCCCCCAAAGCATCCAAACATGTCATGGCGGCCCTCGTGGTCCTCTACGGACTGGTCGCCGTCCGCTTCGGGGAACGCATTGCCGTGAACAACGGCTGCGGCTGGGACGGCGACGTTTATGCCAAGATCGCCGCAGACTTCCCCAACGCGGTGTTCGGAACGGGCGTGGACGGCTATCGCATTCAAAGGATCGTTCCCAGCGCGATCATCCATTACTCGCTCCGCCTGTTGGGACGTCCGACGCAGGAAACCAGGAACATCGTTCGCGCCTTTCAGATCTACAACCTCGCGCTCCTGGTGATGACCGTTTACTTGTGGAACGGCATCGTCCGCCGCCTTCCCTTGAGCACGCGCGGCGCATGGCTGGGGTTCATCGGGCTGATGTGCAGCTTCTCGGCGCTGAAGATGCCGTTCTACTACCCGGTGCTCACCGATACCACGGCATTGGCGATCGGCGCCATGCTTTTCTACGCGTTCCTTGCCGAGAACCGGGTCTTGATGTTCATCGCTGCGGCGCTGGGGGCGTTCACCTGGCCTGCGACGCTCTATCTGGCGCTGCCGTTGCTGTTGTTTCCGCCGAGCGCGGCCCGGCCCGCTGTCCCGCTGCGGCCGCGCCTTTCGCCGTGTTCGCCGCCCCGGCGACGGCGATGGCGGCGGTCGCGTTGTTCCGCTACTACGTGAAACACGACGTTTTGCCGTCAGGCGTGGAGCCGCCCTGGCCGTCGACGGCGCCTTTGGCGGCCGCGTGCGTCTTTGTCTACCTGGCGGCCGGCATGCGCTGGCTGCTCGATCGGAACATCCTCCAACGGCTATTGCGTCCGTACCGCGAGACGAGCATCGCCGGCGCGCTGCTTTGCGTGACCTTGGTGATACTCGTGAAACTGGCGCTGCGATTCTGGCTTGTTCCGTCATCGCCCGGCATTTCGGTCAAGTCCTTCATCGCCGCAACGTGCATGTTGGCCCTGGCCAAGCCGGCCATCTTCTTCGTTGCCCACGTCGTCTACTTCGGACCGATCGTAGTGGCGGCCGTCCTTCTTTGGCCCGAGGTCGCTCGGAACGTCCGCACGCTGGGACTGGGCGCGGTGTTGGCGGCAGTCCTGGCGCTTTTGATGGGCATGACTTCGGAGAGCCGGCATCTGGCGCCCTTCATTCCCCTGTTGGTTGCCATGACCATCCAGGCCATGGAACGGGCCTCGCTGTCCACCAGGCACGACGTGGTTTTCGTGCTGTTGGCCCTTTTCGTTTCGAAGGTCTGGCTGCCGATCAACGCCG
This sequence comes from uncultured Planctomycetia bacterium, assembly GCA_963804825.1. GTDB lineage: Bacteria > Planctomycetota > Planctomycetia > Pirellulales > Thermoguttaceae > JBKQVT01. The sequence continues at coordinate 417,179 of CAWDRV010000003.1, forward strand.
GGCCTTTCCGCGGCGTGCCGGCCGAGTTCCCGGATCAGTTTTATTTCATGAACCAGGGTCCCTGGATGTCCGGCTTCTCCTATTTCGTCGAAGGCGCGGTCGTCCTCGGCGTGGCGATTGTGCTGGGAGGGTGGTACTGCCGCGGCTGCGCGCCGGCGTCGCTTGCGAAACCGCAAGCGAATAACGGGCCTTCCGGCAAGAACATGTTGGAAGGCGAACGAGACACATGGGGCCGCCTCGGGTTCTCGCGTCACCGCCACCCTAGCACGCGGAATATTCCCTCGCGGCGTTTCACCTGGTCGGGCAGGGTCAGCAGGCGGTCGCGGTAGACGCTCAGCAGGATGCCCGTGCCGAAAATCACGGCGCCGCCGATAGCCATCCAAATGGCCGCGGTCTTCACGTTTTCCAACATGTTGACGTACAGCACCAGCGTCACGAGGTAGATCGCCAGCAGCCCCGCCCCGGTGAGCGTGGTGGAACGGATCTGGAACATGAAGCCGGTGGCCAGCAGCAGCACGCCCGCCGCGAGCATGCCCAGCTCGTTGGGGGCGGAGAATTCCGGCACGCTCCGGTGCAGGACCACGGCAATCGCCAAGGGCGCGGCCACCAGCAAGGCGCCGGTCGCAAGGCTGAAGGAGACCATGTCCTCCTGCTTCTCCTGCTCGCGGTACCAGCCGACGTGGCCGGCCGCCAGCAGCCCAACGCCCGCCGCTATGGCGAAGATCTCCAATTTCTCCCACATGCTCAAATGGCTCAGCACGTGGATGGCGAGGAACATCAGGGCGGCCTCGGTAATGGCCGTGACCACGTACCAGCGCCGCCAGGCGGGATGCCGGACCAGCCAGGCCGCCAACAGGCTCAGCGACCCCAAGGCCCCCAGCAAAATCACCAACGACCAATCCAGCGGAGGCAGGTCGGTTGGTAGGGCAGCCAGGCGGGTGGCCACGCGGCTCAAGGTCAGCAGGGCGGCGGCCACGAAGCTGAGCGACATCAGGGCGTTCGCGCAATCGAACGCCGGCCGGGGCCAACCGGGCACGCTCCCAGATCGCCAGGCGGTACCCGATCAACAGCACCAGCCCCGCCAGCGCGAACGTGAGCGTGTAGTATTCCGGGGCCACCTGCCAATACCGCAGCAATTGCCACGCGGCGCCGCAGGCGGTCGCCGTGCAAAGATACACGTTGACGCCCTGCTTGCGGAACAGGGCCATCAGGAGGTAGAACACGGCGGCCTCGGCCGAGACCAATGCCAGCGAGAGGCACAGTCTCAGGCCGGCCACCGGCTCGACGGCGTGCGGCGGCGTCAGGCCGGCGGAGGCCGCCAGCACGGCCACGAGCATGACGGCCGTGGCGGTCTGGCCGGCCCACACCAAGGGGTTCTCCAGGGCACGCCCCCGATAAAGCCGCGCCGCGACGGCATAGAGGATCGGAATGACCATGAGCACCGGCCCGAGGATGTCCCAGGTCTTCATGCCGAGGACCGAGAGGAGTCCCGCGGCGCCGACGAGCGTGGCCGCCGCCGTGCCGAAGATGTACGTCGCCGACAGCCAGGGGACGGTGTGCCGGTAAAGGTGGGCGCCGACGCGGCAGGCGACGGCCGTGATCAGCATGGCGAAGACGTACAGCCAGCCGACCGTGTAGGGCTGTCCGTCCGGCAACGGCCAGCCGACATACGTCGCCCGAAGGTGCAGCACGATGCCCAGCAGCACCGGCAGCGTGCTCAGCGCCAGTCCCAAGGGCATCCCGGCCTGCTGCAAGGGCTGGATGGAGAGCGCCAGCGAGTCGGCCCCCGCGCCGGGCGGAAGACTTTGCTGCCACCGGCTTGCCGAGGGGGCGAACAGGTTGGCGGCCAGCGCCGTCACGGCCAGGGCGATGATCGCCACTTCCGTCGTCATCGGCACCGGCAGCAGTTCGATCACCAGCACTTCCGCCCACAGCAGCGTGCAGACGGCCAGGTAGATGTAAACGCCCACGCGGCGGACGATCAGGTCGGAATAGGTGTAGGCATAGGTTGCGGCCAGGACCAGGATCAGGGCGAGAATGCGCCCCCAATGTTCCGCGACCACGGCCGGCGGGCCGTGGTTCCACTTCTGGTAGAACTGTTGGAAGAAGGGCGCGTACAACCAGTCGCCGGCGATCTGGGCCCCGAGCAGCAGGAGCAGCCCGGCGGCCAACAGTCCGTGGCCCGACCAGAAGAAGGCCAGGCCGAATCGCTGGCGGGAGAACGGGCCCTCGCCCACCGCGAACGCCCGTTCGGCGTGCAGGCAGACCAAGCCCAGGGCGACCAGCAGCGTGGAGGGGGCCGCGATCTCCCAGAACTTGCCCATGTCGGCGAGCATCAACAGGCCGGTCATGGCCACGCCCCCGGCCAGCACGTAGACAAACAGCCGATCGCGGAGCACCCACGCCGAGGCGGCGTAGAGCAGGCTGCAGACCAGCGCCGCAACCCAGAGGTGCCCCTCGAGCCGAATCAGGTCATAGGCATGGTAGAAATAAAGGTTCAACGGCATGACCAGACATGCCAGCAGCGTCAGTGCGCGTCCGGCGGTCTGGTAGCGCGCTGCGCAGGGTGACGATCCAGCCGCCGCCCAGCAGCGCGGCGTTGCCCAGCCCCAAGGCCACGGCGACCACCGCGGCGTGCTTGAAGATTCCCAGGGTCGCCAGCCAGATGACCAGGCCCAGAACCAACAAGGCGCCGCCGAAACCGAGCAGCCATTGGATGCTGCGGGGATCGAGCAGGATCTCCCAGAGCGGCGGCCGCGGCGTGCGCGGCGGCGGGGGTTCGGCGGCGACGCGCGCCGCGGCCTGGCCTGCCGGGGTCCGAATGGGCGGCGCGGCCGGAGCAGGCTTCACGCCCAGCCGATCCGCCGCGGCCTTCCCGGACACCTGGGGTCCGCCGGCCGTGCCCTCGTTGACGATGCGCGCCATGACGGGCTGACGTTGCTTCTCCAGGGCCGCGCGGAGAACCGCGATTCGCCCTTTTGCGTCATCCATGCGGGCGTGGGCCTGCGAGAGCGGCAGCCGCCGGCCTTCACAGTGCGACTTGATCATCATACAGGCGTAGCTCCAGTAGCGCAACTGCCGCACCTGAGAACCGGCGACCGGCACTCCGCACGCGGGACAGTGCGAGGGCGAACCGCAAAGTTCCGCACGGCACCTCCAGCAACGGTCGCGGGGCGGAAGTCCGATGCCTGTGGGAATCGGCTTGTCTTCGCGGGCCATCAACTTCAGCCCTGCGCGAAGCTGGTTGTCGGCCTCCATGATCGCCGTAAACTGGGGTCTGCTGATCAAGCGGTCCCGATCCCAGTCCAAAATGCGGTCTTGCACGAACTGAGCGGCCGTCAACAGGTCTTGCCATGCGGCCGAGGCGTGGCAGGAGGGGCAACCCTGGTCGACCGAGGGCAGGCTTTGACCGCAAACACCACAGGCTGAACCGGTGGACGAGGTAGACATGCGACATCTCCAGGCAAGGGAGTGGACGGCAGGCGCGCGCCCGCCCGCCGGGCGGAATCGGTTGCTCAGAAAACGGCCTGGTCCCAGTCCTGAGCCCACAGGGGGCCGGTCTGCCTCAACCCCGTCCAGGTCCAAGGCGTCGAAGGACGCGACTTATAACGCGACACCGGCGTGGACGACGAAGCTTCTTCGAATCGATCGCACGTCCCGCGGTCGGTAACACGACCCAGGCACTTCACAACACGGCTTTTCCATTGGCATGGGCTGGACCGCCAAAAGGCCAGCCATGCCGGCCCCTCCGCGTTCGCGCCGCCAGATGGCCGAAACACGCCCCTGAGTATACCAAGGGCCCGAAGTGGGGAACATCCCCAGGTCTGCCGGCAAGCGACTTTGGCGGGGCGTCTCGATCAAGATTCGCGTCGCCGGCGTTGCGACAACCCCCTGGCAGGGATCGGCTGGTTCTTGCGCGCCCGCCACCCCGGACGTTGAGAATCGGTCGTTCTCCGGGCAAAGGCTCAGGGCGCAATGGTCCGGGCAACTCGAAAACCATTAAGATCTCCACGCTTATCCGGATCGTCTCCCAGCCGGAACGCAGCGTGCAACATTAGCGGAGTAGGAGACGTTGGGAGCGAACCCCGAAGGATCAGCGGACCGCGTTTTGGCCCGGTCGGATCCACGGTCGGCGTGCTGTCGTAATAGCCGGCGCAGTCGGCGCACCACTGCAACACGCCCCCGTTCATGTCGAACAGTCCCCAGGCGTTCGGCAGCAACTTGCCGACAGGGTGGATGGTTCCATGCGAATTCTCCAGCCACCACGCATACCGGCTGACCTCCGCCGCGGAGTCGCCGAAACTGTAACGGGTGTTCGTGCCCGCCCGGCACGCGTATTCCCACTCGGCCTCGGTCGGCAGCCGATACACGGCGCCGGCCGCCTTTTCCGCAGGCATTTCGCTGAGCCGACGGCAGAACTCGACCGCCTCATTCCACGTCACTCGGTCCACCGGATTTGTTTCGCCGTGGAGTTTGCTCGGATTGGAGCTCATGACCAACTCGAACTCGGCCTGCGTTACCGGACAGGCGCCGAAGTAGAACGCCTTGGTGAGCTTCACGTGGTGCTTCGGGGCTTCGGCACGAATACATCCGATGTAGACGGCGAAGAGATGCGCTTTCATTGCGTGCTCGCCTTCCTTAATCAACTGGTCGACCTCCTCTTGCGTCGAGCCCATGTCGAACTCGCCGGGCGGGAGCAGCACCAGCTTCATGCCGATCGCGTTCGTCTTCACGACCGGCGCGTGCAGAAACTTGGACCAGCGCTCCTGGTGGAGCTTGGCTGTCTTCTCGTCAAACGGCGCCACCGCCGGCGGAGGAAGAAAATGAGCCCCGGGCAATTCCGCCCTGTTGATCCCGGCAATCTCGCCCAGACGCTTCTCGATCTTGGTCTTGAGCAGGCCGGCCCCTGCCGCCTCTTGGGCCTGTTCGTACCACGAGCCGGCATGGAGCAGGAGTTGCTCCCGCTGAGGAGAATGCCGCGACTGGGCCAAATCCCACCAGGCGTCCGCAAGCTGGATCTGTCCCTGGGACTCTGCCGGCGGCGTGCGCACTTCTTTCCCCGCGACACGCTTCAAATCCGCGTCGCTCCCCTTGGCCAGGTGCGGCAGGCCCTCCTTCCACGCCCCAAGGATCAAGCAGAGATACTTCCCTGCCGCCAGGTTCGCCGCGGCGTCGTCCGGGCTGGTCTTCAGCACCTCCCGGGCCTTTTGGAACTCCTGGAACGCGGCCCCCTGGTCCTTGATCCGCTTGCTGACGCCGGCAAGCGACTTGATCCACTCGCCGTCGTGGGTCCTCCGGGCCTCGGCGGCCAGTTGTTGCCCCAGTTGCCGCGCAAGATCAAACTTTTCGTTGCCGGCCGCTTCTTTCATCAGCGCGCAACCCTGCTCGAACATCGCCGTCCGCTGCTCCGCCGTCCGGGCGGCCTTGACCATCTGGCGCACCGCGGCGGCCTTCATTTCCAGCGCGTCCACCTCGTAAATCCCCGCCATCTCCTCGGCCGTTGCGAAGGCCGTGGCCGCGTCCCCCGCCAGCACTGCCAACTGGTGCGCCGCGTGCAGGAGCACGTAACACCCTAACGCGTCGTTCTGCGTCTTCCGACCTTCCTCGAAAAGCTTCTTGGCCAACGCCTGTTTCTCCGCCGGCGTCTTTGCCTTGGCATAGTCCCCCTTATAGATGTCCCGTACCAGGGCCAGTCCGTTCTGGTAGGCTGCCTCGGCGGGCACCGGCAGCCGCGACGGCTTCTCCGCCGCAACGGCACTGCCTCCTTTATTCTTGGGCGGGACGACCGCTTCTTCCGGCGGCCGTGTGAGGGCCGCTTTCGGCGGTTCGGCCGCCGCCGTCGATTTCGCTTCCCGCGGCACTTCGGTCTTCGGCTGCTGGGAGGTGACCAGCAGCGCGTTCCTCTTGCTGGAGACGGAGGTGCCGCTGACGCTTACCGCGTCGATATAGGACGTTGCATCGTCGCCGGAGCCCAGGCCCACGAACGCGATGGTGTGGGTGCCCGCGCTCAGGTTGAAGGCGCTTGTGGTCAAGGGCTGCCAACCGCCGGTCGGGTGGAACGTGCCTTGGCGGACGTCATCCACCGTGACCTTGAAAGGATTTCCGGCATCGCGATTGGTGCCGTAGAAGTGAATGATGTATGAGCCCGACGTGGGGAAATTGAGGACCTGGCTGATGACTCCGTTGCTGCCGTTATCCTGGAGAAACGGCGCACTGGTGGCCGTCCGGCGGCGTGGGCGGCTCGAAGCCGCTGCCAACGGCCGCGATGCCCGCGTGGTTGCTGAAGGTCCACGAGGCGCCGCTGGGGTTATACTCAAAATTCGTCCCGCAGTCGGGATTTTCAAAGCTCCAGTTCGCCACAACCAGCGGCTTGTTCTTAGGCTCGGCCACAACCAGCGGCTTATTCTTAGGCTCGGCCACAACCAGCGGCTTATTCTTAGGCTCGGCCACAGCCGGCGGCTTGTTTTCAGGCTCGGCCACAGCCGGCGGCGAGGTGGTTTGCTGAGAACCATGATCCGGCCGATCGTCGGATGCCTGGCGACGGTCCGGGTTGTCCTGCCCGGTTGCCTTCGGTCGCTCGCCGCGAACGGAACCGTTGCCGGCTTCCTTCTTGGGCGTCGTGTACACGATGATGAAGACGACCGCCGCCAGTCCCGCAACGACGAGGAGGATTACGGCCCAGGGTGTCTTCTTCTTCGAAACGCGAACCGGTCGTTGGGGACCGTTGGACACGGTCCCGAACTGGGTGAGAAAGGAGTTGTCCGCCGGCTTCGGCAGGGGCGGAGGAGTCTCCGCCATGGGCATTGCCGTAGCGAGCGAAGCGGAACCTCGCGCCGAGCCGCTGGCGCAGCTCCTCGTCGTATTTCACCTTCTTCGCGGCATTGAGCAGGCAAACGCGCGCGGCGGCCACCTCGTTGAGGAGCTTCTCGGCCATCGCGGAGTGTTTGCCCGTATTGAAGCGCTTCAAGTGCGCCATCCGCTGGTCGGCGGCCGCTTCGATGACGTCGGGGTGGCCCTCGAAGCGGTCGATGCCCAAGAGCCGGTAGTGGTTCGGCGGCTGGTCTTTGGCTGAAATGCCGAGCCAGCGGTGATAGGGATCGAACGTTTCAGACATGAACCGCTCCCGACGATAGAGCGTCCCTTATTTTATTCCAAGGAACACCGCAGAACAAGGGGGCTCGGGGGCCGAGGAAGGGGAACGATGCCGCTTGGCTTGTGGCCCCTACGAAATCTTGTCCCGTTTCTTTGGCCTATAGATCGGCGGACACCAACGAAAGAAAAAGGACTCACGACTCATCGTCGTAAGTCCTTGCATGGTAAGAAGTGCCGAAGACAGGACTTGAACCTGCACTCCCTTAACGGGAACTAGGTCCTGAACCTAGCGCGTCTGCCAATTCCGCCACTTCGGCCCACCCCATTCTTTCTAGAACAATCCCGATCGGAAGACAAGCCCCCCGGCTGAAAAAGGCTGCCCCCAAGCCGGCCAAGCAACCGTTCACAGGTCGGAAAACAAAGAGAGGGAACCGCAGATAGACGCGGATGAACGCAGTTGATGGAAGCCATTTTTGTCGGCGTTTATCTGCGTTCATCCGCGGTTTCTCCGCCGGTAGCGTGAACGGTTATGCCGGCCAACCGCAAGGCATGGAATTCATGCGGCTCAGACCGGCCTGATCGAACTCGGGCTCCCGACCGACGCAGCCCGACCTGCCGCTGTGCTGCGCCGTCACACCCGTATGCGGAAACGCGGTCCGGACCGTCACGCCCTTTGCGGACCGAAGCTTTGCAACCTAGGGTTTCCAGGGCTTTTGCCCCCGCCGCATCCAAATCGAAAACAGTCCAAGACCTTCCAACAACGAATGGAGAACGAACATGAAATCCCGCTCCCTCTGGACGGCGCTCGTCGTCGCGGCCCTGGGCGCCGCGCTGGCCGATCGGCCGGCGGCCGCTTGCACCGGCATTCGCCTCAAGTCGAAGGACGGCGCGGTCATTTACGCGCGCACGCTGGAATTCGCCGCCGACCTGCAATCGAACGTCATCGTAATTCCCAAGGAACAGGAGTACGTGGGAACGGCCCCCGGCAACCAACCCGGTCTCCGCTGGAAAACGAAATACGGGATCGTGGGGGCCAACGGATTCGACATGCCGGCCATTGTCAACGGACTGAACTCGAAGGGATTGGCCGTCGGAATCTTCTACTTCCCCGGTTATGGCAAGTATCAAGAGGTGGACCGCGAGGACGTCGGCCGAGCACTGGCCCCTTGGGAGCTTCCGGTATACCTGCTCGGCACGTGTGCCGACGTGAAGGAGGCCGCGGGTGCGGCTCGCAACGTCCGCGTGGGCGACGTGACTGAAAAGGACATGGGCTTCGCCCCACCCTGCCACTTCATCGTCCACGACGCCCACGGCCGGTGCGTCGTCCTGGAATACATCGACGGCGAACTGAAGGTCCATGACGATCCCCTGGGCGTCGTGACCAACTCGCCGACCTTCGATTGGCACGTCACGAACCTCCGCAACTACGTCAACCTTTCCGTGACCAACGTGCCGCCGGTCGAACTGGCGGGAATCAAGCTCTCCGGTTTGGGACAAGGGAGCGGGATGCTGGGCCTGCCGGGCGATTTCACGCCGCCGTCGCGTTTCGTTCGGGCGGTGGCGTTTTCCCAGTCGGCCCTGCCCGTGGAAACGGCCCGGGAAGGCGTCCTGCAAGCGTTCCATATCCTCAATCAGTTCGACATCCCCAAAGGCGCCGCCCGAGGGACGGAACACGGCAAGGAGGTTGCCGACTACACGCTCTGGACCGCCGCCTCGGACTTGAAGAACCTGCGGTACTACTTCCGCACGTTTGCCAACAGCCGCATCCGCATGGTCAACCTGCGGAAGATGGACCTCGACGCCAAGCAGATCAAGACGATCTCGATGGGCGGCGATGAAGTCATCGAAGACCTGTCGGGCGAGGCGAAGTAGCTTTCGTCTCGCTTACCGTTCGGTGGACGCTGCCCATAACTGATATATTGCGTCCCCGCTCCCGCCGCGTCTCGTCGCTACTCCCCTCGCCCCTTGTGGGAGAGGGGGCGGGGGTGAGGGGCTGTTCGCTTGCGTGGCTAATCCCCAATCCCTCCTTTATTGCAATCGGGCCCATTTCGGAATGTTGTTCGCCAATATCAAGCCTTCGGGCCTCGGGGGGTGCGTCTGCCTGCGTAAATTCAAACCCCTGACCGGCAATGATTTACGTCGTCGTTTTGGCCGTCGGAACGCACCACCCAAAATGATGTCCCTGCAACAACTTTTGGGTCTTGCCGTAAGTCCTTGCGGCGTGGACAGTTAAGCTCGCCCCCCATTGGTAGTTTTTGCTTTCTTGGGTGCGCGAGTTAATCTGCGCAATTTCGTGTTCTCAGTCGCTTTGCTGCCAACGACTTGCGACGGCCGATTTTCGTCAAACGGCCGTTTGAACGTGGCCCAATTTGCGCTCTTGACAGAGGTGGTCTGCTGTCAACAATTCGCCGACGTGAACGCTCCTTCCGCCCGTGTCGCGGGCGGTCGCCGCAACGCACGGTGTCGTCGAGGTTTACGGAGAATTGGCCAGCGGAGTGGAATCGTCGATTTTTTCATTTTCCGCGCCCGGGGGGTCTTGCGTGCGCGGCGCCGATCGACTGATCTTTGCGAAGAATATATTTTCGCTGGCCCAGGATTTTTGACTTCTTGCGAGTTTTCAACGTAAATTCCGCCGCGGAAATCATGGGGAAATCGCGCCTCGCCGAGGTATTTACTGGAAAATTCGGGGCGAAATTGGAGAGGATGTCAGAAAGAAAACGCGAAAAAATTGCGATCGGGGAATGGGTCTGAAAGAGGGGGCGCTGGGGCTTAGGTTCCGCGTCAAAATAACGTGATCACGTTTTCAACGGTCGCAAGACAACCGAGGAACACTGATTTTCGCTAATCTTCGCTGATTGCTTTCCTTCGTGTCGATGAGCGAAGATTCGTGTTCCCTTGAATGCAGTTGAACTTGTTTTGACGCAGTTCCTTCGTTTTCAGCGCCTGATTGACGGGCGGACGGGGCCGTGGTACACCGTTGGGCGGGAACCAGGCAAAGGAACAAGTAGCGATGCATCAGTGGTTTCCGCTTTTCCGGCCTGGAGATCGAGACTAATTCATGGCAAAGCGTCCCCATAGTTCACAGCATTCCTTCGGCTGGGAGGCCTATTTCAACCGCGGCTTATTCGCAAACCACTTCTTGGAGCACCGTCTCCCCGAGTTGCCGGAGTGGCGGGAGACGGATGGGCTGGAGGAAGCGTTCAAGGCCCTTCAAAACCGTTATCGCCAACACGCTGCGCGCTTTTCGAGTCGGACCAACGAGGCGCAGACCGAACACGATTTTATCCAGCCAGTCCTGGACATCCTCTGGCGCGATCGCGAGCCGGGAGATTGCTACAAGGTGCAGGTCCGTATTCCCAACATTGATGAGGACCGGCAGCCGGACTACGCCTTCTTCCGCACAGCCGCCGACGCCGAATCTGCGGCGCCGAAGGTGGGTACCATGGAGTTCTGGCAGAACGTGCCTTGCCTGGGCGACGCCAAGAAATGGAGCGCTTCCCTCGACCGCGACCCGGCATCGCACGAGAACCCCACGGCTCAGATCTGTAACTACCTTTATCGTTCGCGTGTTCGCTGGGGCATCTTGACTAATGGGCGGGTCTGGCGGCTCTACGAGCGGGAGAAATCCAGCGCCGGGGGGATTTACTATGAAGCCAACCTGGAAGCAATCCTCAGCCAAGCCACCCCCGAGCAGTTCAAGTACTTCTACCTCTTCTTCCGACGCGCGGCCTTTCTTCCCGGCGTCAGCCGGGTCACGTTTCTGGAAAAGGTGTTCCAGGGCAGCATCGATTATGCCACAGAGGTTGGCGACCGGCTGAAGGACAGCGTTTACGACGCCCTCCGGCTCCTGATGAACGGCTTCTTTGAGCACGCCGCCAACGGGTTGGACCGGAACGACCCGGCAACGCTCGCGCTGGTACACGAAGACTCCTTGATCGTCCTGTATCGCCTCCTGTTCCTACTGTATGCCGAGGACCGGGACCTGTTGCCTCGGAGATCCGAACCGTACGCGAGCTATAGCCTTTATCGGCTGCAGCGCGAGATCAACCAGCACCTGCGCGAGGGCAAGACCTTCCTTGCCGCGGGCCGCCGCTTCTGGGGCGAACTGGCGAACCTCTGCGAGTTGATTGACGGGGGGTTCGAGGACGGCGGAATCCCCGCCTACAACGGCGGCTTGTTCAGTGCCACGCGGTATCCGCATCTAGCGCACACCGCGCAGCCGGAACAAAGGCGATGGGACATCGGCGACCGCTTCCTCGCCGACGCCATCGACCGGCTGGCCTATGAACGCGAGCGGTGGGACGAGCCGGGATCGAGCGACGTGGATTATGCCACTCTGGAGGTCCAACACCTGGGGAGCATCTACGAGGGGTTGCTTGAACTTCAGCCACACGTCGCAGCGGAATCGCTGGTGGAGCAACTGGAGGACGGCAAGCCGCTGTTCAAGCCTGCCAAAGATGTGCCGAACCCGCGGCTCGTTCGCGGCCAATCACCCCGCACAGTGGCACAGGGCGAGGTCTATTTGGTGACAGACCGCGGGGAACGCAAGGTGACGGGGAGCTACTATACGCCCAAGTACATTGTGGATTTTATCGTCGAGAACACGCTCGGGCCGTTGGCTGAGCGCGCCGCCAGCCAAGTAGCCAAGCTGCGCCCGACGGTCGAAAAGCAAATTGCACACTTGAAGCGGAAGCGGCGGCAGTTCGAGCAGAAGGACAAGCAGGGCAATGCGGCGGCGATTGCGCGCGACATCGGCGGCCTTGATCGGCAAATCGACGAGCAGAAGCAGCATCTCTTGGAGCCCTATTTGTCTCTCCGCGTGCTGGACGCAGCGATGGGAAGTGGGCATTTCCTGGTCGGCGCCGCCGACTTCCTCAGCATGGCCATGGCCACCGATCCGAACCTCGTGCCGCCCGCCGCTGCTGCCGACGAGCCGCAAGTATACTATAAGCGGCGTGTGGTTGAACGCTGCCTTTACGGTGTAGACCTCAACCCGCTGGCGGTTGAACTGGCCAAGCTCTCGCTGTGGCTGCACACGGTTTCCAAGGACAAGGCATTGTCGTTCCTGGACCACCACCTCCGGTGTGGCAATAGCCTCATCGGGGCGCGGATTCAGGAGGACCTCATGTTTGAGCCGCCGCGGCTGAACGCCGCGGGCCGGGTGGTCAATCGCGATACTGAGCAACGCGCGTTCGCCTTTACGGAAATCTTCACGCTGGCGCACATTCAGTCGCTGCTGGACACGTTCCGCAAGATCGGGGACTTGCCGGGCGGAAACGTGGAGTCCGAGCGTAGTAAAGACGACTGGTATCGAGTAATGGATGCGCAGCGCGACAGGTTCCGCGGCGTCGCCAATTGCTGGTTGGCGCCACTCTTCGGCGTCCGTGTCAGCCCTGAACAGTATGAGGAAGCGCTCGGCGACTGCGGGGCGCGGATGGTGGCTGGGATAGGCTCAGCGAGCAGGGGTGGTTCAGACAGGCGCAGGAAGCCTGCGCTGCGATCGCAACCGATTCTTCCATTGGGAACTAGAATTTCCGGAAGCATTTTTCGATGCACGTGGTTTCAAGCCAGAAGAAGAGAGGGGATTTGACGTTACCCTGGGCAATCCGCCTTATGTGAACGTCACGAACATCGAGGCCGAGTTGCGCGACTACCTGCTGTCGCGATTCGAGACCGTGAGCGGGCGATTTGACCTATATATAGCATTTACGGAACGCGCCCTGTCGCTTCTGAAAACGGGAGGGAAGTTTGGCTTCATCCAACCGATCAAGTTCGCGATATACGCGAACGGCAGACGGCTAAGGGACTTCCTGCTGGATCGAACTCAAATTGATGCCATTGTTGACGTATCCCAGTGCCGCGTTTTTCCTGATCCCACCACATACCCGTGCCTGCCGATTCTTTCGAAATGCCTCCCCGCACCCACTCACAAGCTGGTCGTGGTTCAGGTTCCGCCGGATAAGCCCGAGGCTATCACTCGCCGCGACCCCGAGGTGGTGCGCATTCTTGAATTACCGCAGACCCGATTTCGAGAGACGCCTGAGCGCGTGATCTGTTTGCGGTTGTCGGACGACCTCTGGGCCTCGATAAAGCGGGCGGATAGGGTGTCGTCCGCTCTGGGCGGCGCGTTTGAAATTGAACAGTGCATCCGGATTGGCAGCGCGGCAAAGCGGCAGCGACTCGTCCTGGATGAGGCTCAATACCGCTCGGCACCTCCTGCGGTGAGGGCGGAGTGCAGGCGAATGTTAGATGGCGAGAACCTGTCACGCTACTCGATCGCGTGGGAGGGTTCTTGGCTCCATTACTTGCCGAGAGAACTCTACAATCCAAAATCGGCGGAAGTGCTGGAGGCCCAGAAAATCCTTATTAAGCGAATTGCGCCAGCGCTCACAGCCGTGCCGGACTTTGGAAATGATGGTGGGCATTACTACCCGCTGAACACGATCTACGCCCTGGTTCCCAAGGAGGGAATGGACTACTCGCTGTACTATGTAAGCGCTCTGTTGAACTCGAGGTATCTTGATTGGTACTACAAACTTCTGTTCGAGGCCATCGCTATACGCGGGGGCTACATCGAGTACCGAGAGTACCTCAAGTATCTGCCGTTACGTCGCATAGAATTCTCAACGCCTGATGCGAAGCGGACGCGGGCAGTGAAGCACGGGGAGAAGGCAATTGAAGCGTGTCTCTCAAACGGGAACCCGGAAAGTGTGCTAAACCACGTCGAGGAGCAACTTCGCACGACCCCGGAGCAGTGCGACGTTATTCACGACCTTTTGGCACTGCTGGCAGAGCGAATGGTCCAATTAAACGGGCTGAAGCGGAAGGAAGCCGACGGTTTTCTCACTTGGTTGCAGCGGAAAGTCGGTGCTGATGTAGCGACGCTGAGTAACAGGACAAAGCTTTGCACCTACCACGAGTACCCCATCGAGACGGTGTTGCATGTGCTCTCTCAGAACCGCCGGAGGCTGTCCATTGACCCAGAATCGCGCGCCGTCCAGGAATCGATCGAGCGCGAGCATGCGAAGAGTCTGGGGAAGCTGAACCCGTTGAAAGCGGAAATCTCGGCAACGGACGAGCTGATCGACCGGATTGTTTATCGCCTATATGGCCTGACGAAAAAAGAGATCGCGATTGTCGAAGAACAGGGAGAGCTTCCATAGGGAAAAGGCATAAGGAGGGAAAACGGAGGGAAAACGTAGAGAAATATAAGGGGACGGGCGCATATATTGGATAATATACGCAAGATGGCGTGACAACGTTATTCCAAACTACCTAATGTATGCGTCTGTTCCCTTGATCGCCTTCCGATGGGTGGGCCTTGCGAGACTCGTTCACCTGGATCACGCATCTCCCCCGCTTTCCGCTCACCCCGTCCCTCTCCCGGAGGGAGAGGGGGACGTGAGTTTGCGTCCCCGGAGGGCCTCTAAGCCCTAAGAACGAAGTTCTAAGTTCTCATGTCACGGGAATTTTCCGGGGGGATGTTGACGGCGCAAGGTGGAACCTGTATGATTTGGGGTTTCCCGCCCGTCGGGCGGAAGCTGCTTGGCAACTAGGGATTCGTAGACCGGAGGACGTCCGTGGCAGGTCACACCAGTGAAACGATTCGCATCCGCATGGAAGCCTATGACCACGCCATCTTGGACCAGAGCGCGACGGAGATCGTCGACACGGCCAAGCGGACGGGTTCGGTGGTCCATGGTCCGATTCCCTTGCCGACGCGCATTGAGCGATACACCGTCTTGTCCAGCCCGCATGTGGACAAGAAGGCCCGCCAGCAGTTCGAGATCCGCACGCACAAGCGGCTGATCGACATCATGCAGGCCACGGCCAAGACGATCGAGGCGTTGAACAAGTTGAGTCTGCCGGCGGGCGTGGACATCAAGATCAAGGCGACCAGCCGGCACTGACGACAAAACACTGAGAACAAAACGCCGACCACAAACACCGACAACAATAATCATACGGACGACAAACGGGAAGTTGGAAACGATCCGCTTCCCAGCGACGAACAAGTAGGAAATCCTGGCAAAATAATCTATGCAACGGAAGCCGTGCGGGTAAACCCGGTCACGTACCGTCCGTTCCCGTAGGCGACGTTGGTAAAGGCAAGAGCGATGGCAGTTGGACTACTCGGCCGCAAGGTCGGGATGACGCAGATTTTCGACCCGACCGGCCAAATCATCCCCGTCACGGTGATTCAGGCAGGGCCGTGCCACGTCCTCCAAGTGAAGACGGCGTCGCAGGACGGGTACGAGGCGGTTCAACTGGGATATCTGGATAAACCCCGTCGTCTTGCCAGCCGCAGTGCACGCGGCCAGGTCGCCCGTCTGGAGAGCAAACGTCAGAAGCGGCGTGCGGCGGCCGGGGTGCAGCCGGTTGCGAAGGCGGCCTGCGAGCCGCAGCGGTTTGTCCGCGAGTTCCGCGTCGCCGCCGACGGCATCGAGGTGGGGCAGCAGCTCCGCGTCGATCACCTTGCCGAGATCAAGGCCGTCGATGTCACCGGCATCACCAAGGGCCGGGGCACGGCGGGCGTGATGAAGCGGCATCACTTCAAGGGCCAGCGGGCCAGTCACGGCGTGAAGAAGGTGCATCGTCATCCCGGCTCGATCGGCATGAACACCGATCCGCACCACGTCTTCAAGGGCCACCGCATGGCGGGCCATCTCGGGCTCGGTCTACCGCACCGCGCGGAACCTCAAGGTGGTCAAAATCGACCTGGAAAACAATCTGCTGCTGGTCCGCGGGGCGGTCCCCGGTCCCAATGGCGGCTACGTGACCATTCGCGCGACCAACAAGTTGTAGTAGGAAGCCAGTCATGGTGAGTTTGCCCGTCTACGATCGCAGCGGCGTCCAAGTCAGGACCTACGAGATCGATCCGGCCCAGTTGGCCCCGCGGATCAGCAAGCAATTGCTGCACGACGCGGTGGTGATGTACCAGACCAACTTGCGGCAGGGCACGGTGCGGACCAAGAACCGCTCGGAAGTGGCCGGCACGACGAAAAAGATGTATCGGCAGAAGGGCACCGGCAACGCCCGCGCCGGCTCGCGCCGGAGCGGCATTCGTCGCGGCGGCGGGCATATCCACGCCATTCGGCCGCGCGACTGGTCCTACCGGCTGACGAAGAAGGCCATCCGCCTGGCCACCCGCATGGCCGTGGCCTCGAAGCTGGCCGACAACCAGATCACGCTGATCGACAACCTGAGTTTCGAGAAGCCGCAGACCCGCGACATGGCCGCCATCCTCAAGGCCCTGAAGATCGACGGCGTCCGCTTGTTGGTGGCCGTGGCCGATTACGACGTGAACGTGTACAAGAGCATCCGCAACCTGGCCGGCGTGTCCGTGGCCCCGGTGTCGGAGTTGACCGCGCTGGGCGTGCTTCATCCGAAGCGGTTGCTGATGACCACGTCGGCGATGGATGCCTTGCGGGAAAAGGCGACGGCGGAAACGAGGAAGGCAAGAGCGACAACGGCGACAACGGCGACGACCTAGCCGTTGTCCACGAGGATGATGCGAGAAGGAACCGGCCCATGGCCCGAGATACCACGAAAACCAAGCTCGCACTGGCGCCGCACCAGATCATCATCCGCCCGCTGGTGACGGAGAAGGGCATGCACAAGGCGAACCGCTGCAACGCCTATGCCTTCGAGGTCAACCAGCATGGCGGGCAAGGACGACGTTCGCCGCGCCGTCGAGGAGTTGTTCGACGTGAAGGTGGTTTGCGTGCGGACGCAGAACCGCAAGGGGAAAGTGCGGCGGTCGCGGTACCGCCTGGGAGAAACCAAGTGTTGGAAGAAGGCGATCGTGACCTTGAACCCGGAGCATCGGATCGACTTCTTCTAAGGGAAATCGCCCCTCTCCCGGTAGGGAGAGGGGGATTAACAGAGCGAAACGGACAACCATGGGTATTCGCAAATACAATCCGACCAGCCCGGGACGCCGGGGGCGACGGTGAGCGACTTTGCCGACCTCACGCCCGGCGCCAAGCCGGCCAAGCGCCTGCGGCTGCCCAAGCACGGCAAGGGCGGGCGGAACAACCAGGGCAAGATCACCGCGCGGCATCGCGGCGGCGGACACAAACGGAGCTACCGGCTCATCGACTTCCGCCGCAACAAGGACGGCATCGTCGCCCGGGTCAACTCGATCCAGTACGACCCCAACCGCAGCGCGCGGATCGCCTTGCTGTATTATGTCGACGGCGAGAAGCGATACATCCTCGCCCCCGAGGGGCTGAAGGCGGGCGACCAGGTCCTAAGCGGCGAGACGGTGCCGGCCGCGGTGGGCAACTGCCTGCCGCTGTCGAAGATTCCGCTGGGCATGGACGTGCATAATATCGAGATGGCGCCGGGCCGGGGCGGCGTGTTGTGCCGTTCGGCCGGCGCGAGGGCGACCCTGGCCGCCCGCGACGCCGATTGGGCCCAGATCAACCTGCCCAGCGGCGAAATCCGCCGCGTGCCGGCCACCTGCCGGGCGACCATCGGCACCCTGGGCAACGCCGACCACATGGGCATCGTGCTGGGCAAGGCCGGCCGCAAACGGTGGATGGGCCGCCGTCCGCACGTCCGCGGCACCGCCATGAACCCCATCGACCATCCCCACGGCGGCGGCGAAGGCCGCACCAAGGGCGGCCGCCATCCGGTCAGCCCCACGGGCAAGTTGGCCAAGGGCGGCTTCACGCGAAAACGAAGAAAGCCGTCCTCCAAGGCGATCGTGCGGCGACGCCGCTCGCGGCGGTACGGCCAGTTGAAGATCAGGTAACGGGTGCAGGATCAAGTAACGGGTGGAATATGGGCAGATCGCTGAAAAAGGGGCCCTTCGTCAACCCCAAACTGTTCGCCAAGGTCGAGAAGCAGAACCTGGTGGGCTCGAAGGAGCCCATCAAGACCTGGGCCCGCCCGTGCACCATTATTCCCGAGTTCGTCGGGCATACGTTCTTGGTCCACAACGGCAAGATCCACGTCAAGGTGTTCGTGACCGAGGAAATGGTCGGACATCGGCTGGGAGAGTTTGCCCCGACGCGGACGTTCCGCGGCCACGGCGGCAAGGGAAAACGCTAGGGCGCCAGACAAAGCAACAGGGCGAAGCGAAACGGTTGGAACTTTATGATCGAGGGGTGCCACTGCTGGCTTGTCCGCAGTGTTGCGCCTCCGGGTGGTTCGACACTGCTGGACAAGCCAGCAGTGGCACCCATAAAAGGGACGCAGCATGGCTTACGAGGCGGTACATCGATTCGCGCGGATCAGCGCCCGCAAGGTCCGTCCCCTGGCGGACCTCATCCGCGGCAAGTTTGCCGACGATGCCCTGGACATTCTCCGCTACCAGCCGCACCGCGGCGCGCGGCTGCTGGAGAAAGTGCTCCGCAGCGCGTTGGCCAACGCCGAGGACCGGCGCGCGACGAACCTCGAACACCTGGTCGTCGTGGACGTCCGCGTGGACGGCGGGCCGATGTTCAAGCGGATGCAGCCCAAGTCGCGGGGAATGGCTTCCATCCTCAATCGGCGGATGTCGCATATCCGCGTGGCGCTGGAGTAATCTATGGGTCAAAAAGTCAATCCCATCGCGTTCCGCACCGGCATCATGATCGGGTGGAAGAGCCGCTGGTACGCGTCCAAGCAGGAGTTCGCCGACCTTCTGATCGAAGACAAGAAGATCCGCGATTACGTCCAGAAGCGCAAGGACAAGTTCGGCAAGGCGCTTTATCCGGCCATTGCCAAGATCGAGATCGAGCGCACGCGCGACGAGGTGAAAGTCATTCTGTTTTCCGCCCGCCCCGGCATCCTCATCGGCCGCAAGGGAGAGCGCGTCGAGGAGCTGCAGAAGGAGCTTCAGGACAAGACCGGGCGGAGAATCAACATCAAGATCGAGGAAATCAATCGGCCCGAACTGGTGGCCCAGTTGGTGGCCGAGGACATCGCCGAGCAGTTGATCAAGCGTTCCGGGTTCCGCCGCGTGATGAAGCGGGCGATGGAACAAACCATGGAAGCCGGCGCCAAGGGGATCAAAATCCAGCTTTCCGGCCGCCTGGGCGGCGCGGAAATGTCCCGCCGCGAAAAACAAATCGCCGGCTCGATCCCCCTGTCGACGCTGCGGGCGAAAATCGACTACGGATTCACCGAAGCCAAGATCGCCCAAGGCCACATCGGCATCCAGGTCTGGATCAATCAAGGCACGTATAGCGAGGATGATAGCGATGGCGCTGATGCCAAAACGGGTCAAGCACCGAAAAAGCCAAAGAGGACGTATAAGAGGTAACGCCTCGCGCGGCAACCGCGTCGTCTTCGGCGACTACGGCTTGCAGGCCGTCCAAGGCGGCTGGGTAAGCGCAGACGCTCGAAGCCGGACGCATCGCCGCGCAGCAGTACCTCCGTACCGAAGGCCGGCTGTACATCCGCGTCTTCCCCCATAAACCCATTACCTCCATCCCCCTGGAAACCCGCATGGGCAAAGGCAAGGGAGAACCCGAATATTGGGCAGCGGTCGTCAAGCCGGGAACCGTGCTCTTCGAGATCAGCGGCATTTCCGAGGAGGCGGCGCGGATGTGCTTCGCCCGACTCGCCCACAAAATGCCGGTGAAGGTGCGGTTCCTCCGCCGGCGGCCCCTATAAGACGACCATGATAAAAAACAAAGACTGGGAACCGCAGATGAACGCGGATGAACGCAGTTGATGGAATCCATTTTTTGTCCGCGTGTATCCGCGTTTATCTGCGGTTTCCCCGCCGGTAGCGTGAACGGTTACGGAAGATTGCAACGAGTTGGAGTTTCGCAAATCGCGGATTTGAACCTCCCGCTCCCCAAGGGAGAGGGAGACACGATATCGAGGGTTTGAGCCGATGACGAAGGTAAGCGAACTTCGCGAAATGAGCGACGATCATCTCCAGTTGCTGCTGAACGAGACGACGGAACACTTCTTCCGCCTCCGGCTCCAAGCGCAGACGGAGCGGCTCGATGCCCCCAGCGAGCTGCGCAAGCAGCGGCGGCTGATCGCGCGAATCAACACCATCCGCGGCGAGCGAGCGCGGGCCAAAGCGGCCAAGTCCTAGAGGAATTCCATACCATGCCCGGTAGAGTCGAAGTCGGCATCGTGACCAGTGACAAGACGGCGAAGACCCGCCGCGTCGAGATCCCACGGCTGGTGAAAGACCCCCAGTACGGGAAGTATCTCCGTCGCCGGACCGTCTGCACCGTCCACGACGAAAACAACGAGTCGCACGTCGGCGACAAGGTCGAAATCGTCGAATGCCGGCCGATGTCGCGCACCAAGCGATGGACGCTGGTGCGGGTGGTCGAGAAGGGGCGGGCCATCGACCTGGCCGCCGATCGCGCCGAAGCCGATCGTGCCGAGGCCGATCGCGAACCAACCCCGACCCCAACCCCGTAACGGATACCGATCCACGACGAGTACCATGCCATGATCCAGATGCAAAGCCGACTTGCCGTGGCCGACAACACCGGGGCCAGGGAGTTGATGTGCATTAAGGTGTTGGGAGGCAGCCGCCGCCGGACGGCCGGCCTGGGCGACATCATCGTTTGCAGCGTGAAGAGCGTGATTCCCGGCAGCGACGTGAAGAAGGGCGACGTCGTCCGAGCCGTGATCGTCCGCTGCAAGCAGCCCACGCGCCGCGCCGACGGCAGTTACGTCCGCTTCGACAGCAACGCCGCCGTCGTCATCGACAACGAACAAAATCCCCGCGGCACGCGCATTTTCGGCGCGGTCGCCCGGGAATTGCGGGAGCGAAACTTCATGAAAATTGTCAGCCTCGCCGCCGAGGTGGTCTGATGTGGATTAAAGCCAACGATACCGTGATGGTGATGACCGGCGACGATCGGGGCACGCAAGGCCGCGTGCTGCGCATCGCGCCGAAGACCGGGAAACTGGTCGTCGAGGGCGTCAACCGCGTGTACAAGCACGTCCGCCGCAGCCAGCGCAACCCGCAGGGCGGCCGGCTCTCGATGGAGATGGCCATCCCTCTGTCCAACGTGGCCCTGGTCTGCCAGTCGTGCAAGGCCCCCGCCCGGCAGGGCGCTCGCCGCCTCGCCGACGGCAGCAAGGAGCGCTACTGCAAGAAGTGCGGCGCCGGCAACGGCGTCATCACTCCTTCCAAGACCAAGCAAGAGAAGAAAACGACCTAGCCGCGTGGGGCGGCTCGCCGGGCACGCCCCCAGGAAACGACGACCATGAGCGAAATCCAAGCCGACCATCCCGATCCGGAACAGTCCATCCCTCCGGAGCCGCAGGGAACGTCCGACGAGCCGGCCAAGAAGGTGAGGAAGCCCAGGGCCCCAAAAGCGGCCAAGGTCCCGGCGCCCGAGGGCGAAGCGCCGCCGGAAGGCGAAAAACAACCCAAGGCCGAACGGAAGCCCAGGGCCCCGAAACCGCCCAAGGCCCCGGCGCCCGAGGGCGAAGCGCCGCCGGAAGGTGAAAAGCAACCCAAGGCCGAAAAGAAGCCCAGGGCCCCGAAACCGCCCAAGCACGAAGAACCAGCCAAGGTTGAAGAAGCAATCAAGGTTGAGGAACCAGCCAAGGTTGAAGAAGCAATCAAGGTTGAGGAACCAGCCAAGGTCGAAGAACCAGCCAAGGTTGAGGAACCAGCCAAGGTCGAAGAACCAGCCAAGGTTGAAGAAGCAGTCAGGGTTGAAGAAGCAGCCAAGGTTGAAGAAGCACCGAAGGTCGAGGAAGCACCCAAGGTTGAAGAACCAGCCGCAACCGAGAAGGAACCCAAGGCCGAAAGGCCGGCCAAGGGCGAGAAACTGCCCAAGGGGGAAAAGCCCGCCAAGGGCGACAAGGCGGCCAAGTCGGACAAGGGCGAGAAAGGCAAGGGTGAAAAAGGCAAGGGCGAGAAAAAGGGGCCCAGGGTCATTCCCACGCCCCGGCTCCAGCAGCGCTACGAAAAGGAGATCCTGCCCGGGCTGGCCAAGCAATGGGGCCGGCCGAACCGGTTGTCGCTGCCGCGGTTGCGGAAGATCGTGGTCAACATGGGCGTGGGCAAGGCGACCGGGGAAAAGAAATTCCTGGAAGAGGCCGTCGAGGCCCTGAAGGTCATTGCCGGGCAGAAGCCGGTCGTCACGCTGAGCCGCAAGTCGATCGCCGGCTTCAAGCTCCGCGAGGGGATGGCCATCGGCTGCAAGGTGACGCTCCGCGGCAAGCGGATGTGGGAGTTTCTCGACCGGCTGATTTCGATTGCGTTGCCGCGGGTGCGCGACTTTCGCGGGCTGGATCCCGAGGCCTTCGACGGCCGCGGCAACTACACCCTCGGCCTGACCGAACAATTGGTGTTCCCCGAGTTGAACCCGGACAAGTTTACACAAACCCAAGGCATGAACGTCACCCTGGTGACCAGCAGCGACAGCAACGACGAGGCCCGCGAGTTGCTGCGGCAACTGGGGATGCCGCTGCGGGCGGCATAAGGACCTGGAGAAAAACAACTTCACGGTTTCAGAAGGGGACGGTTCCCGGACGAGGCGCGTGGAGTTATGGAGAGGACCCAAACCGCATGGCAAGCAAATCGAAGATCGCCAAGGCGCTGCGGCCGCCGAAGTTTTCCACCCGTGCCGTACGGCGGTGCCGGATTTGCGGCCGGCCGCGGGCAGTCTACCAGAAGTTCGGAATTTGTCGGATCTGTTTTCGCAATCTCTCGGACGAGGGAGTGATTCCTGGCGTCAAGAAGGCGAGTTGGTAAGAGGGACAGTAAAGCATATGATGACCGACCCCATCGCCGACATGTTGACCCGCATCCGCAACGCCGTGCGCGTCGAGAGGCCGCACGTCGACATGCCCCTATCCAAGGTGAAACGCGGCTTGGCCGAAGTGCTCAAGCGGGAAGGCTATATCTGGGATTGGGAAGAGGTGGCCGATCCACCGTCCAACCAGCTCCGCGTCCACCTGAAATACGGCCCCAACGGAGAACAAGTGATCCGCCGCATCCGCCGCGTCAGCAAGCCGGGGCGCCGCGTCTACAGCGGCTCGGCCGAGTTGAAGCCGGTGCTGGGCGGCCTGGGGATTTGCATCATCAGCACCAGCCGCGGCGTGATCAGCGACCGCGAGGCCCGGCAGCGAAAGCTGGGCGGCGAAGTGCTCTGCGAAATCTGGTAGCCCACGGACAGCCGCCGACCGCGAGAAACGACGCAAGATAAAAGGCAAACACCATGTCCCGGATCGGAAAGAAACTCCTTCGCGTTCCCGCCGGCGTCCGCGTGCAGTTGGACGGCTGCACCGTGACGATCGAGGGCCCCAAGGGCAAGCTCCAGTGGCAACACCGGCCCGAGATCGCCGTGCTCCAGAGCGACGAAACCAAGGACCTCCGCGTCCAGCGGAAGAAGGACGACCGCGAATGCCGCGCCCTGCACGGACTCACCCGGGCCCTGCTGCAAAACATGCTCGTCGGCGTGACCGAAGGCTACGAAAAACGCCTGGAGATCATCGGCGTGGGATACCTGGCCGCCGTCCTAGGCCGGACGCTCCAGCTCCGCGTCGGCCTGGCCAACGAATTGCAGATTCCCATTCCGGAGGGAGTGAACGTGGCCTGCCCCGATCAGCAGCACATCGTCATCCAGGGGATCGACAAGCAAGTGGTCGGCCAGTTCGCGGCCGAGGTCCGGCGGCAGCGGAAGCCGGAACCCTACAAGGGCAAGGGCATCCGCTACCTGGGCGAGCCGGTCCGCCGCAAGCAGGGCAAGGCCATTGTCAAATAACCGAGGAACACGCACGGCGGCGCTCCGGCCGGCGGCCCCACGCCGGTCAGCGAGTGAGACGAAATCGTGAAACATCAAAAAGAAGTCGGATTGCAGCGGCGGCGGCGGGCGTTCCGCGTTCGCGGCCGGGTCAAGCGAAATACGACCCGGCCACGGCTGAGCGTCTTCCGCAGCCACAAGCATATTTACGCACAGGTCATCGACGACGGGGCGGGGCGCACGCTGGCCGCCGCCAGCACCAAGGACGACGCGCTCCGCGGACAACTCCGCTACGGCGGGAACAAGGACGCCGCGGCGGCCGTCGGCAAGGCGATCGCCGAGCGGGCCCTCGAAGCCGGAGTCCGCGAGGTCGTCCTCGATCGCCGCGAGTATCGCTACCATGGCCGCATCGCCGCCCTGGCCGAGGCCGCCCGGAAGGCCGGGTTGCAGTTCTGATCGACTAACCATTTTGTGAGCCGTTTCTCATGTCCACCGAAACATCCATTCGCGGAGAACTGATCGACCGAGTGATCAGAATCCGGCGGTGTGCCGCCGTGGTCAAGGGAGGCCGCCGGTTCAGTTTCACCGCCCTGGTCGTGGTCGGCGACGGCCAGGGCCGCGTCGGCTGGGGCTATGGCAAGGCCAACGAAGTGCCCCCCGCCGTGGAAAAGGCCATCAAGGACGGCTCCCGCAACATGCTCGCCATCGCCATGGAAGGAACGAGCATTCCGCACACGATCACGGGACACTTCGGCGCCGCCCAAGTCATCCTCGTGCCCGCCAGCCCGGGCACCGGCGTGATCGCCGGCGCCGCGGTCCGCGCCGTTTGCGAAGCCGCCGGCATCCGCGACATCCTCACCAAGAGCTTCGGCTCCAACAACCCGATCAACCTTGCCAAGGCCGCCCTCGGCGCCCTGCGGGACCTCCGCTCGCTGGGCGAAGTCGAGCGGCTGCGGGGAGTCTCCCTGAAATGAACCTCAACGACGTCCATCGCGGAGTCCATAAGAACAAGTCGCGGAAGCGGCTGGGTCGCGGGCACGGCTCCGGCCAAGGCAAGACGGCCGGCCGCGGCCACAAGGGCCAAAAAGCCCGCGCCGGCTACTGGGCCCCGATCACCTTCGAGGGCGGCCAGATGCCGCTGGTCCGCCGCGTCCCCAAACGCGGCTTCCACAACCGCTTCGCCCTGGCCGTGGCCGTGGTCAACCTCGGCGACCTCGAATCGCGCTTCCAGGCCGGCGAGGAAGTCAACCCGCAAACCCTCAAGGCCAAGAACCTCGCCAAGGGCGCCTTCGACGTGCTGAAGGTGCTCGGCGACGGCCAACTGACCAAGGGCCTGAAGGTTTCCGCCCACCGCTTCAGCCGCACGGCCGCGGAGAAGATCCAACAGGCCGGCGGCCAGGTCGTGGTGTTGCCCGGCAAGGCCCCCGTCGTCAAGAACAAGCAGAAGACCAAGAAAGAGCAGAAACCGTAGCGGGCGGTTCCCGGCGCGCGCAAGCCGGCCGGCGGCCCGGAACAGTCGTTTCTCCCCAAGAAGGATCGAACCATGTGGGAAAAGATCCGCGTCGTCTTCACGATCCCGGAGTTGCGGCAAAAGATCCTGTTGACCCTCTTGTTTCTGGCCATCTATCGCGTCGGCTACCAGATCACGCTGCCGATGATCGATCAAAAGAAGATGGAAGAGCAATGGAGCGGCGGGGCAGCCGGAGGCTGGGCCGACCTGCTGAACAAGGCGACGATCTTCAGCGCCAGCCAGATCAGCCAGGCGACGATCTTCGGCCTGGGGATCATGCCGTACATTTCCGCGTCCATCATCTTCCAACTCCTGGCCAGCGTTTATCCGCCCCTGGAGAAGCTGCAAAAAGAGGGAGAAAGCGGGCGCAAAAAAATCAACGAATACACCCGCTACGCCACGGTGGTGCTGTGTTTCGGCCAAAGCTGGGGCTACCTGGCGGCCTTGATTAAACTGGGGTTCGTCGATCATCGATTCCTGGTCAACGGCCACTTGCCCTTCAGCTGGCAACTGACCTGCGTGCTCACCATGACGGCGGGCACCGCGTTCCTCATGTGGCTCGGCGAGCAGATCGACGAATACGGCATCGGCAACGGCATCAGCCTGCTGATTATGGCGGGCATTCTCGCCCGCATGCCGCGCGCCGGGGCGAGTTGCTCTCGCCGATCATCAAGGAAGGCCGCATGGAGTTGGGCAGCCCAATGGGTCCGGAAAAAATACTCGTGCTCATCCTGCTCTTTGTCGGCGTGGTCGTGGGCGTCGTGCTCATCAGCCAGGGGCAGCGCCGCATCCCCACCCAAAGCGCCAAGCACGTCCGCGGACGCCGCGTCTTCGGCGGCAACCGGCAGTACCTGCCCATGCTGGTCAACCAGGCCGGCGTCATGCCCATCATCTTCGCCAGCAGCCTCCTGCTGTTCCCCATCTTCCTCTTCCAGTGGTTGGCGCAACGCTTCCCGGTCGCCGACTATCCGCGGCTGGGAGACTTCTTTGGGATGCTGAAAGACACCTTCCACCGCGGCGATTCCTTCACCTACAACGTGCTCTACATCGCCCTGATCTACTTCTTCTGCTACTTTTGGATAGGCATTACCTTCAACCCGAAGGATATGTCCGATAACCTGAAAAACTACGGCACCTTTATCCCCGGCTACCGTCCCGGACGGCGGACCGCCGACTACCTGGAAAAAGTCATGGTCCGCGTCACCTACGTGGGCGCCGGCTTCCTCGCCGTCGTCGCCATCTTGCCGACCGTGGTGTCAACCCGGATGGGAGTCGATTTCACCGTGGCTCAATTCTACGGCGGCACCAGCCTGCTGATCGCCGTCAGCGTGGCCTTCGACCTGGTTCGGAAGATCGACAGTCACTTGGTGATGCGAAACTACCGCGGCCTGTTGGAGAAGTAACGAAGGGATTGGGGATTAGGGATTCGAGATACGGGAAACGCGCGATTGCGAAACCGTATGCTTACGGCCAGGCCCCCTCATCCTTCATCCAATCCCCAATCCCTAATCCCCCACCCTAATCCCTCCCATGAGAATCGTCTTCATTGGCCCGCCGGGCGCCGGCAAAGGAACCCAGGCGGAGCGACTGGTCCGCACCTACCAGATGGCCCACCTGTCCACGGGCGACATGCTCCGGGCCGCGCGACGCCCAAACCGACCTGGGCGTCCAGGCCGAGAAGTACATGTCGGCCGGGCAACTGGTGCCCGACGACCTGATCGTGGCCCTCATCCGCGATCGGCTGCGCGGCCGGATTGCCGCCGGGGTTATCTGCTGGACGGTTTTCCGCGGACCATCGCCCAGGCCGAGGCCCTGGACGCCATGCTCTCCGCGGAGGGAACGCCGCTGGACGTGGTCCTGGAATTGCAGGTCCCGGAAGAAACGTTGTTCGAGCGGCTGGCCGGCCGCGGACGGGCCGACGATCAGCCCGAGGTGATCCGCCAGCGATTGGTCGCCTATCGCCGGCAGACGGAGCCGCTGTTGGCGTATTACGGCGCCAAGGGGCTGTTGAAGAGTATCGACGGATTGGGGACCATGGACGAGGTGTTCGCCCGCGCCCGTGCAGTCTTGGATCAGGGCTGCTAGTCCGCCAGAGACGGCAGCCGAGGAGTCCCAGGCGTGGAAATCCTGAGATCGCCGCGAGAAATCGCCCAGATGCGAAAGGCGGGATTGCTCGTCTGGGAGGCGCATCGCGCGGTCCGCCCGCTGCTCCGCCCGGGCATGACGACCGCCGAGATCGACGTGGTCGTGGAGCGCTACTTCGCCTCGCACCAGGCCGAGCCGTTGTTCAAGGGCGTCCCCGGTCCCGTCCCCTTTCCCGCCGTAACCTGCATCTCGATCAACGAAGAGGTCGTCCACGGGATCCCCGGCCCTCGAAAACTCAAGGCGGGCGACATCGTCAGCATCGATACCGGCTGCCGGTTGGCAGGCTGGTGCGGCGACGCCGCGGCGACCTACGCCATCGCCGAGGTCGGCCCCAACGTGCGGCGCCTGTTGGACGTGACCCGGCAGACCCTGGAATTGGCGATCAATCTGATGGGCCAGCGGAAGTGGTGGAGCGAGGTGGCCCGCGAAATGGAGACCTATGTCAAGAGAAACGGCTTCTCGGTGGTCGAGGCCTTTGTCGGCCACGGCATCGGGCGGAAAATGCACGAAGACCCCCAGGTGCCGAATTTCGCCGGACGCCGCGTCCACCGCGGCAGCGATTTCCGCCTCGTCCCAGGCTTGGTCATCGCCGTGGAGCCTATGGTGAACATGGGCACGAAAGAGGTCCGATGCCTGGCCGATCACTGGACCCAGGTGACCGCCGACGGGGCGCCAAGTGCCCATTTCGAGCACACCATTGCCCTCACCGAATCGGGCCCGGATATCCTGACCGCTGGCCCGAACGGCGAGACTTGGTAATCTACACAACTTAGGCCGACTTTTTTGGACGTTATTGGAGGCGAGAGTACCGTCATTGCTCGTTTGGGCGAGCCCCCCCGTTTGCGGTTGGGGGGGCTATTACCCCCGGATATTGGTAGGGTGGGTCGAGCGCAGCGAGCCCCACCATCAGTGTTTCGCGGATCTTGGTGGGGCTCGCTGCGCTCGGCCCACCCTACCGCTTGGTCGCAAAAACAGGGACGGTGACGCATAAATCGGACCAAAGGAAAGAATTCTTTGCGTAGGGGCCTTGCACGACCCGCCCTCGGTTGCGTATATTGAAATACTTTGCCCGTGGGAAGGATAGCGTGCCAACGGCCATGAAGGTTCGAGCCAGCGTCAAACGCATTTGCGAAAACTGCAAAATTGTGCGCCGCCGGGGCGTGGTGTTCGTCGTCTGTACCAATCCACGTCACAAGCAGCGCCAGGGGTGAACGGCCGGCGGCCGGCGGCCGGTGGCCATGGTCGGCGTGCCGCTGGGGGGTGTTTTCCCGGGGCGGCCGCGGCGAGCAACCGCTGCCGGTCGGCGCCGGGGACGTCCGGACGGGTCGAAAAGAAGAACCATGAGGAGCGTTCCGTTATGCCGCGTCTGTTGGGTGTGGACATCCCGAACGATCGCCCGACGGTCATCGCGCTGACGTACTTGTACGGCGTCGGTCCGAAGATTGCGCGTGATCTTTGCCACAAGGCGGGCGTGGATCCGCAGGTGCGGGCCCGCGAACTCCGCGAGGACGAGTTGGCCCGGATGGCCGCCTTGTTGGACAAGGACTACATTGTCGAGGGCCAGCTTCGGCGGCAGCGGAGTCAGAACATCATGCGGCTGCGCGACATCGGTTGCTACCGCGGGTTGCGGCATCGCCGCGGCCTGCCGGTCCGCGGCCAGCGCACCCGCACCAACGCCCGGACCCGCAAAGGCCCGAAGAAGACGGTGGCCGGCAAGAAGGGCGTCAAAGACCTGCGGTAAGGGCCGTAAAAGGACAAGTTGGGGACTGTCCCCTTTGGAAGTTCGGTGTTTTCTGGATAGTTGGGAGTGAACAAGCGGTGGCCAAGACCAAGCGTCGCAAGACCCGTCGCAACGTGACCGTGGGAGTGGCCCACATCAAGGCGACGTTCAACAATACGAGCATCAACATTACGGACAGCAAGGGCGACACGCTCTGCTGGGCCAATGCGGGCACGAGCGGTTTCAAGGGGAGCCGCAAGAGCACGCCTTTCGCCGGCCAGTTGTCGGCGCAGCAGGCGGCCGAGAAGGCCATCAAGTTCGGCATGAAGGAAGTGGACGTGAAGGTGAAGGGGCCCGGCAGCGGCCGGGAAAGCGCCATCACGGCCCTTCAGGCCGCGGGGCTGAAGATCAAATCCATCGAGGACGTCACGCCGCTGCCGCACAACGGCTGCCGGCCCAAGAAGCGGCGCCGCGTGTAATGGCCCGCGCCATGGACTGTCGCCGAGAGAATCGAACGGGAGTGAACTGAGTATGGGCCGCCATATCGAGCCCGTGTGCCGCTTGTGCCGGCGCGAGGGGATGAAATTGTTTCTCAAGGGGACGCGTTGCGACACGCCCAAGTGCGGCGTCGAGCGGCGCGAGTCGCCCCCCGGCATGAACACCGGCCGCCGGGGCAAATTGACCGATTACGGAACGCACCTTCGCGAAAAGCAGAAGGTGAAACGATACTACGGCGTGATGGAGCGCCAGTTCCGCAAGTATTTCGAGCAGGCGGAACGCACGAAGGGCCATACCGGCGAGGCCCTGATGACCTTGTTGGAGCGCCGGTTGGACAACATCGTCTGCCGCCTTGGACTGGCCCAATCGCGGGCGCAGTCGCGCATGATGATTACCCACGGACACATCACCCTCAACGGCCGGCTGGTGGACATTCCCAGCTACCTGGTCCGCCCGGGCGATGTGATCCGCGTGAAAAAGCGTCCCAAGAGCAGCCAACTGGTCGAGGCCGTCCGGGCCGAGGGCAAGCGCGACGTTCCCGACTTCCTCTCCCTCACCGAAGGGCCGGAACTCGAAGGCCACGTCCTCCGCTACCCCGAAGCCGCGGACGTTTCCATCCCCGTGCAGACTCAACTGATCGTGGAGCTGTGCTCCAAGTAACCGGGCCGTCGGACCCGGCACGTCAGCCGCAACCTAATTGGACCGGAGGCATCACCGATGCGTATTCGTTGGCGCGGACTTGAGTTGCCCAGTCAAGTCATGCCGGAAAGATCCACGTTGTCCGCCACGTATGGCAAGTTTGTCGCCGAGCCCTTCGAGCGGGGCTTCGGCGTGACCGTCGGCAACAGCCTGCGGCGCATTCTCTTGTCCAGCTTGGAAGGCAGCGCCGTGACCCAGATCAAGCTGCACGGCGCCCAGCACGAGTTCACCACGCTGCCCGGCTTGTTCGACGACGTCACCGACATCGTGCTCAACGTCAAGTCGCTGGTGGTCAAGAGCCACAGCGACCAGACGCGCGTCATTCGGATCGAGAAGAACACCCGCGGCCCCATCACCGGCGCCGACGTGCGGACCGACGACCAGGTCGAGGTGATCAACAAGGACCACCGCATCGCCACGCTGACCGACGACGTGCCCTTCCTGCTGGAAATGGTGGTCGAGACCGGCCGGGGGTACGTGCCGGCGGGCGAACACACGCCCCAGGCCCAGGAGATCGGCATCATCCCGATCGACGCCGCCTTCAGTCCCGTTGTCCGCGTCCGCTACGAGGTCGAGGAAACCCGCGTCGGCCACAAGACGAACTACGACAAGCTGACCCTGGAGATCTGGACCAACGGATCGGTGACCCCCAACATGGCCCTGGTCGAATCGGCCAAGATCCTCCGCAAGCACCTCAACCCCTTCGTGCAATACCAGGAACTGGGGCCGATGGTGCACGCCGAAACCCGCGCCCTGGGCAACCTGGGACTCGATGCGGCCACGGAAGCGAAACTGAACATGAGCCTGGCGGAGTTGGACCTCTCGGTCCGCGCCACCAACTGCCTGGAATCGGAAAACATCACCACCGTCCGCGACCTCGTCGCCCGCACCGAAAGCCAACTCCTCGAAGTGCGGAACTTCGGCGAGACTACGCTCAACGAAGTCCGCGAGAAACTTTCCGATATCGGGCTGCGGCTGGG
This sequence comes from uncultured Planctomycetia bacterium, assembly GCA_963804825.1. Classification (GTDB taxonomy): domain Bacteria; phylum Planctomycetota; class Planctomycetia; order Pirellulales; family Thermoguttaceae; genus JBKQVT01. The sequence goes on from CAWDRV010000003.1 coordinate 448,493, forward strand.
TATGCGGCTGCCCCCCATCACCGCCGGATTGATATGATCCCGACGGCGGCGGGCCAACGGCGGCCGGCCAAACAAAACAAAAGCCATTCTTCCTCGGTGCTACGACCATGCGACACAGAAGACGAGGCCGCAAGCTCGGCCGCAATCCCAATCACCAACGGGCCTTGCTCCGCAACCTGGCCAGTGCGCTGATCCTCACCGAGCGCGACGCCACCGACGAGAAGCACCCGCCCAAGGTCAAGGGACGCATCATCACCACCTTGCAAAAGGCCAAGGAAGTCCGCCCCCTGGTCGAGCGCTGCATTACCATCGCCCGCCGCGCCCTGCCGCACCAGGAGGCCGCCGAGGCCCTCGAGCCCGACGCCGACCGCCACAGCGAGAAGTGGCGGGCTTGCGCGCAGAGCGATCGCTGGTCGGAGTGGAACCGGGCGATCGCCCCCGTGGTGGCCGCCCGCCGCCGCGTCCTGCGATTGCTCGGCGATAAGCAGGCCATGCGCATCCTCTTCAGCGACATCGCCCCTCGCTTCGCCGATCGACCCGGCGGCTATACCCGCGTGCTCCGCCTGGCCAAGCCGCGGCTGGGCGACGCCGGTACCCGGGCGATCCTCGAGCTGGTCGGCGTCCGCGACCGGAAGCGACGCCGCGCCGCGCGGCCGTCGTTTGAATCCGAGCCCGAAGGCGAGCCGGAATCCGCCGCGCCGCAGCCCGTGGAGCCGGCCGGCGGCCCGACGTCCGAACCGACGGCGGAAACCCAATGAACCCGCCGGTGCACACGGTTCGCGCTGCCGCCAGCAAACCGGCCGGTTTCGACTTCACCCTCCACATTCGACGATTGTGCCAAGACATGGTCGCCCGCCTGGAGGAACTCCGCCATATCGACATGGCCCTGGTCGCCGTCAGCTTTTCGCAGGCCCGAAAGACCGCCGATTGCGGCATGTATGCCTCGCTCATGCCGTTGCGTTTCGCCGGCGGCCAGCGGCACACCGTCCGCCGTGGACAGCGATGGACCCTGCAACGGGTGTACGACGGCGGCCGCGAAATGCTCTACATCCTCAACTTCTACTTGCCGCGGTTCCTCGACCTGCCGCTGGACGAGAAGCTCACCACGGTGGTCCACGAGCTTTGGCACATCGGTCCGCGTTGCGACGGCGACCTGCGGCGGTTCCGCGGCCGCTGTTTTGCCCACAGCGGCTCGCAGAAGAAATACGATGCCCACGCGAAGCGATTGGTGGACCGCTGGCTGGCCCTGGGACCGCCGGCGTCGCTCTATGATTTTCTGCACTTGCGGTTTCGCCAGTTATTGGCCCGGCACGGCCGCGTCCGCGGTCAGCGGGTCCCGACGCCGAAGCTGATCCGGGCGGAATAACGGGTTCCTGCCCCCGTCCCCGCGCCGGAGAGCGGGTAGGGGGGGCTTCAGGGATGCCATTCACCGCTGGCCATTCACCCCATTTCGCCTTGACACGGCAACAAGGGCCGGATACCCTCTGCCGCTTCCTTATCAGGCGGTGGTTTCTCTATCTTCCCCATCTTTCCAAGCGGATATGCCTTCGTTGCCAGGCCGAATTTCGCTGTTGATGGTCGTCGGGCTGGCCTTGTCCGGCTGTAAGCCGTTTGCCACGACGGCGACGAAATCGCCGCTCCAGCCGGCGCGGATGTCGCCCGACAGCGTGGCGATGGACATTATTTTCGTCCGTTTCCCGCTGGGCGACGCCGAGATCAACGGCAAGATGTGGGACGAGATCGACGAGCAACACTTCCCGGCCGAACTGCGGCAGCGACTTGCCGGCAGCGGTTTTCGCGTCGGGCTGGCCGGCAGCCAGGTTCCTCCCTCGCTGGCCAAGCTGCTGGAGTTGAACGACAAGCGGCCGGCGCATGACGATCCGGTGCAACAGACCGTGGTCGCCGACGCGGAAACCACGAACCATCCGGTCGTGCGGCACCTGCAAATGCGGCCCGGCAACCGCAACGAAATCATCGCCTCCGGCGTGTACGATCAATGGCCCCTGCTGATCCCCGAGGCGGGCGAGCTTCGCGGGCAGACCTATTCCCAGGCCCAGGGCATCCTCGCGGTGCGGGCCTTCCCGCAAAACGACGGCCGCGTCCGGCTGGAACTGGTCCCCGAGTTGCACCACGATCAGCCGCGGCGGCGTTTCGTCGGCGACCAGGGGATGATGCGGCTGGAGACGGCCCGGCCCAAGCGGGTGTTCGACGAGTTGACGATTTCCGCGGTCCTTTCGCCCGGCACGATGTTGATCTTGGCAAGTCTGCCCGAGCGGCAGGGGAGCCTGGGCCACTATTTCCTCACCGAGGGCGAGGACAACCGCATGAAGCAGAAGTTGTTGGTGCTGCGGCTCGCTCAGACGCAGAACGACGATCTGCTGACCCCGTCGCCGCTGCCGATTGGAGAATAGGGCCGAGGGCGGAAGGCGGAAGGGCCTGGAAAAGCCCCGCGACTGTGTCGCGGGGGCTGCGTGCTAATCCCCAATCCCTAATCCCTCCTTGTCCCCTTCTCTTCAGCGGCCCTTCTTCAGCATCTTGCGGACCGACTCCAACTGGCCGGCCGAGCCGAGCTTCGTGTTCTTGTGAACAATGTAGTCGGCATAGGCGGCCATGAAGACCTTCCCCGGCGGACGCAGGTCGAAATTGGCCGGATCGTCGCGGAACTGCTCGCGGTGAATCGCACACCACACCAACCGCCCGTCCGTGTCGATGTTGACCTTGCACACGCCCAATTTGGCGGCCGGCAGGTATTGGTCTTCGTTCACGCCGCTGGTGCTCTTCATCTTGCCGCCGGCGGCGTTGATGCGGTCGACCCATTCCTTGGGCACGCTGCTCGATCCGTGCATGACCATCGGGAAATTCTTCGGCAGGGCCTTTTCGAGGTTCTGCAAAACGTCGAAGTGCAATCCCTGCTTGCCGGCGAACTTGTAGGCCCCGTGCGAGGTGCCGATGGCCACGGCCAGCGAGTCGCAGCCGCTTCGCTGGACGAATTCGGCCGCCTGGGCGGGATCGGTCAGGCACACGCTGCCGACGACGTCTTCCTCGACGCCGCCGAGCTGGCCCAATTCGGCCTCGACCACGATCCCCTTGGCATGGGCCCGGTCCACCACCCGGCGGGTGATCTCGATGTTCTTCGCCAGCGGCTCGTGCGAGGCGTCGATCATCACCGAGCTATAGAACCCGCCGTCGATGCAATCGTAGCAGACGTCTTCCGTGCCGTGGTCGAGATGGACGGCGAAAATCGACTCCGGAAAGACCTCGTCGGCCGTCCGGATCATGGCCTCCAGGAAGCGCTTGTCGCTGTAGCCGCGGGCGCCCGGGAGATTTGCAGGATGAACGGGGCACTGACCTCCGGGCGGCTGGGCTCCTCGTTGGTCTTCGACTTGCCCAAGTTTCCGCGGAACAGGCCGACGGTCTGTTCCAAGTTATTGATGTTATACGCCCCGACGGCGTACTTGCCGTAAGCGTGCCGGAATAGCTCTTTCGTCGTGACGATCATCGCAGTCATTGCCTCCTTGGGTCCATGCCCAGCAAAATCAACACAAACGGCTGATGTTATCGCAAGTTGCCCTGGTCCGCCAGGGGCTTGCGCGTCGTGCCGGCTGCCGTAGGTTATGCTTCAGCATAACGAAATGCGGCCCAGCACGCTGAAATGTAAAGATAGATAATTTGCGAAGGTAATTGATATTGGATCACCTACGCAAATTGCGGATTCAACGTCCCCTCTCCCTCCGGGAGAGGGCTAGGGTGAGGGCGATGGGCAAGAAGACGCCCTCACCCCCGACCCCTCTCCCGAAGGGAGAGGGGAGATAATTTGCAAACACGCGCGAAGAACCATCCGTAGATGTTTACATTGCCGCAAACTGCCGGGGGCGGTACAATCACGCACGCCGTTTTTCGTTCGCAAACGACCCAAGCGACCTCGGTCAAGGATGACGAGTCGATGAGCACGGACGCCGCTTCAGTGCCGGCCCGGCTGACTCCGTTGGAGCAGCTTCGCTACGCCCGGCAAGTCATTCAGATGGAAAGCCGCGCCTTGGCCTTGGTGGCCAAGCGGTTGGACGGCGAGTTCTGCCGTGCGGTCGAGTACCTTTATCAGTGCCGGGGCAACGTGATTGTCTCGGGCATGGGCAAGGCGGGGCTGATCGGTCAGAAGATCATGGCCACGCTCGCATCGACGGGAACGCCCAGCCATTGCCTGCATCCGGCCGAGGCGGTCCACGGCGATCTGGGCGCATCCATGCCGACGACGTGGCGTTGATCCTTTCCCAGAGCGGCGAGACCGAGGAGGTGCTGCGGCTGTTGTCGCCGCTGGCCGAGTTGGGCGTGCCGATCATCGCCATCACCAGTCGGGCGGACAGCACGCTGGGACGGGCCGCCCGAGTGGTCCTCGAACTGGGTCCCGTCGAAGAGGCCTGTCCGCTGGGTCTGGCGCCCAGCAGCAGCACGACGGCGATGCTGGCCGTGGGCGACGCCCTGGCGTTGGTGACCAGCCGGATGCGGAATTTTGGTCGGGAGGATTTCGCCCGCTTCCATCCGGCGGGCAGCCTGGGACAAAAGCTCAGCAAGGTGGAGCATCACATGCGGCCGCTGGCGCAGTGCCGCGTCGCCCGCGACCACCAGACCGTCCGCGAGGTGCTGATCCACGTGCGCGTGCCGGGGCGTCGGACCGGGGCGACGATGTTGGTGGACTCGCGGGGCAAGCTCTCGGGCATTTTCACCGACAGCGACTTGGCGCGGCTGTTCGAGCAGCGGCGCGACCAGAGTCTCGACGGCCCGATCCGGGACGTGATGACCGCCCAGCCGCTCACCGTCACCGTGGGCGCCATGATGGTCGATGCGGTGGCGGTCATGGCGGGGCGCAAGATCAGCGAGCTGCCGGTCGTCGACGCCTCGGGACAGCCGGTCGGCCTGATCGACATTACCGACGTGGTCGGGCTGCTGCCGCCGGAGGGCGGAGTGGCGGCGACGGCGGCGACAACGGTGCCGACGACAACGGCGACAGTGACGGCCTGCCGCGTGTTTCCCGCGCCCGAGGAGGATGCCCAGCCATGAACGTGGAAGAGCGTTGCCAACCGATCGAGTTGATCCTGGCCGATGTGGACGGCGTGTTGACCGACGGCCGGATCGTGCTGGACAACCGGGGGATCGAGTCGAAGGTGTTTCACATTCGGGACGGGCTGGGGATTCGCTTATGGCAGCGGGCGGGCTATCGGTTCGGCGTGATTTCGCAGCGGAGTTCGCACAGCGTGAAGATGCGGGCGGCCGAGTTGGGCATCGAACTGGTTCGGCAAGGCATCGCCGATAAGGTTGGGACCGCGAAACAGATCCTCGCCGAGTTGGGTCTGAAGTGGCGGCAGGTCTGCTACTTGGGCGACGATCTGCCCGATCTGCCCATGGTCCGCGCCGTGGGACTGGGCCTGTCCGTGGGCGACGGCTGTGTCGAGTTGCGGCAGGCGGCCCATCACGTGACCACGGCCTCCGGCGGCGCCGGGGCTGTGCGCGAGGCCGTGGAGCTGATTCTCAGGGCCCAACACCGCTGGGACGACGTGATCCAAACGTATCGGTAGGGACAGCAATGAAATAACTGTCGCACTTGCGAAGGGGACAGTCCCATTTTCGTCGGACGAAAATTGGGACAGTCCCCCGCTTGTTTCCTCGTCAATCCCAAGGGATGGCCGCGCAAGGATTGTTCATGCCCCGAGTCGCCCACATTGCCGCCAGCTTCGCCATCGTGCTGATGGCCTATTGGGCCTACGCCCTGGTGGCCGTGCCGTGGATCGAGCCGGCGGCCGACCCGGCGTCCAACCGGTCCTCTTCCTCTCCGGCGACGATGCCTTTGCAAGACAACCGAATGAAGGAGTGGGCCGCGCTGTTTCCGCCCGGCGCCTGGGAACTCAAGAACCCCGAGGTCCTGACCATCGACCAGGCCCAGTTGTTGATGCCGACGATGCAGAACTACGAGGGCAAGGGGAACGGGCGGGTGCAAATCCGCCCTTGCACGATCATCTTCACGCCCGACAGCATCGAGGACCCGGCCGAGCGCATCGCCCGGTCGGTCGTCATGGAAGCGCCCGACGGGGCGATCTTCCAGTTCGACCCCTCGTTCGATCCGTCGAAGCTGAAGACGGGCCAGTTTCAGGGCGGCGAGCTTCCCGGCCGCGTCACCATTCGCAGCCGGGGAAAACTTCCGGACGGTCAAGACAGCCTGAACGTGGCGACGCGCAACGTGAAGATGACCGCGTACGACATCACGACGCCGGAGGCGGTCGAGTTCCGCTTGGGTCCGCACTTCGGCCGTGGCCGGCAGATGCACATGCGCCTGCTGCCCCGGGAGGGCGGCGGCCGCGGCAATCAGCCGGGCTCGAATATCGCCGGCCTGGAATACGTCGAGATCCGCCGGATGGAACGGCTCCACCTGGACCTGGGCAAGGTGCAAAAGGCGACCCCGCAGGGGCCCGCGCTGCGACCGCCGCCGCCGGGAACCATCGTCGCAACGGCCGGCGCCGCCGGGACGGCCGCCAAAAAGTCGATGGGACTCGATCCCGCGACGTTTGGGGGGATGCCGTTGGAAATCACCTGCCGCGGACCGTTCTGCTTCAACGTGGTCCAACAGACCGCCACCTTCCAAGACCAGGTCGAGGTGATTCAGATTCACTCCGACGGCCAGCCGAACGACCGGCTCACGTGCAACCTGCTTTCGCTGGTGTTCCGGAAGAAGGCCGGCCGCACCGGGGCTTTCGATCTCGAGCCGCAGCGGATCGAGGCCAGCGGCACGCCGGCGGTGCTGCTGTCCCCGTCCCGGAAGGTCCAGGCCGTCGGGGAGCGGTTGCAATACGACATGCAGGCCAAGTGGATCGCGTTGGGCGGCGGCCGGGAAGTCTGGCTCCAGCGGGAGGGCGACGAGCTTCACGCCCGGAGCGTCCGCTACGAGGCGGCGGCGGAGCCCGGGCGTCTTGGCCGGGTCGAGGCGGTCGGCCCCGGCTGGCTTCGCCGGCAGCCGCCGGACCAGCCCGATCAGCAACTCGAGGCCCGCTGGGGCAAACAATTGCTGATCCGTCCCGACGGGCAGAACCAGGTGATCTCGCTCACCGGCGGCGCGGAACTGAAGTTCCAAGCCATCAACCGGCTCAGCGCCGACGCGATCCACTTCTGGCTGTTGGAGAAACCGCAGGAGCCGTCCCAGCAGTCCAAGCTGCAACCCGATCGGATGCTCGCCCGCGGCGGGGTGAAACTCGATTCGCCGCAGTTCTCCGGCGCGGTGGACGAACTGCAAGCCTGGTTCAAACCGCGCGCGGCCAATGCCGGCGACGCGGCGTTGGGAAACCTCGTATCGTTCCAGCCATCGCCCGCCGGGCCGTCGTTGTCGCCACCGTTGTCGCCGTCGTTGTCGCCGTTGCCGTCGGTCTTTCCGCCGCCGGGCCGCGGATCGTCGACCGCGGCTGGGTCGCGGGGGCGGCCCGACGAGAACAACGTCGCCCGGCAGGACGGCGGCGGTTCCCAACGGCATCTGGAAATCCACGGCCGCCGGCTGTTGGCGGAAATCCTGCTGCCGGCGGACCTCAAGCCGGGCGGAATGTCGGGATCGTCCCAGGCCGAATTGTCAGAACTGACCGTCGAGGACAACGTCTCGTTCCGCGAGACGCGGACGGCCCGGCCGGACGAGCGGCCGCTTCTGATTACCGGCAAGTGGCTGAAGGTGGGCCGCGCCAACCGCCCCGACGCGACGGCCAGGGTGCTCGGCCAGCCGGCCCATTTCGAGGGCCGCGGCCTGTCGCTGACCGGCTCGAACCTGAACCTCGACGGCAAAACCAATCACCTCTGGATCGATGGACCGGGCCGGATGGAAGTGCTCGTGGACCGGGACATGGAGGGCAAGCCGCTGGCAACGCCCCGGAACTTGCAGATCGACTGGCAACTCAAAATGGACTTCGACGGCCGCAAGACCGTCTTCCAACGGTCGGTCGTGGCCTCCGATCCCACGCATCGGCTGAAAACCGAGGTCATGGAAGTGCAATTCCAGCAGCCCATCCGGCTGACCGAAGCCAGGATGCAACAGCAGCCGCAAATCGAGCAGATCGTCTGCGACAAGGGCGTCGCCATGGAGAGTTATTCCGTCGATCCGCAACAGCCGCGGCAACTCACGTCGCTCAGTCGCATGGAGGTGGCCGACTTGGCGATCAACATGCGTCCGGACAACGGGGCATTGCGGGCCGGCGGCCCGGGTTGGCTGGTCAACGTGAGCCGCGACACCGGCGGCTTGCCGGGCAACAACCCCAAGGCCGCCAAACCCCAAAACAACCAACTCTCCTGCATGCACGTCCGCTTCCTAGGCTACATCACCGGCAACGTTCATCGGCACGAGGCGACGTTTCACGACCGGGTCCGCGCCGTGTACGGCCCGGTCGATTCCTGGTCGGCCAGTCTCGATACCGACGATCCCAAGGCCGTGGGGTCCAACGGGGTCGTGCTGCACTGCGATGAACTGTCGGTCGTTGATATGACGCCTCCCAACGGCGGGGAGCGGGACGTGGAACTCGCCGCCGTCGGCAACGCCGTGGCCGAGGGCGGCGACGACACGTTCACCGCCCGCGCCGCCCGCATCAGCTACGACCAAAAGAAAGACCTGTTGGTCCTCGAGGGCGACGGACGGACCGATGCCGAACTGTTCCGTCAACAGACCCCCGGCGGCGCCGTCTCGAAGGCTGCCGGACAGAAGATCTTGTACTGGCGCAAGGACAATTTCGCCAAGATCGACGGGGCCCGCTCGCTGGAATTCAACCAGACACCAGGCGACAGGCTCAACAACAACAAGAAGAACGGCGTTCCGCTGCCGGGCCTGCCGGTCCGGTAAGCATCTGGGAAAGAATGGGGGGACTGTCCCAATTTGTAAGCGCTGACGCTACCGGCGGAGAAACCGCGGATAAACGCAGATAAACGCGGACAAGAATAGTCCCGTTTGGAAACTCTTTGCCGCCGTCCACTCCCGCCGCTTCTTCTCGGTCCTCGGTCTTCCCTCCTTCCCCTCATGGCAATGGGTTCCGAGGCAGCCACGGATAAACGCGGATGAACGCGGTTGGTCGAAGCCATTTTTTCCGCGTTTATCTGCGTTTATCCGCAGTTTCTCCGCTGGTCTTGTGAACGGTTACAAGACGAATATCCGTTACAGCCCCTACATTCGGAATAATCCGACTTCGGGCGCGGCCTTTCTGACCTCTGGCCCCTGACTTCTACGCATTTGTCACGAAAATGCGTGAAGATGTAGGGGTGACTCCGCGGGTTCCGTCCACGCGCGGCGTAAGTTTGTAGCGATTGCGGCGACTTGTCGGCTCTTGACGCGCATAGGGGATATTTCGGTGGCGACGGGACTGCCCGAAAGGATCAATTTTACGGAAAAGGCATGTCGATTCCAGCCGTGGCAATCCAACAGACGTTTTTGGAATCGTTTCTTGGTGGACGTGTCACGGTCAACACGGATTGCGGCGTTTGGGCCTCGCGCGGTGCGGCGGCCCTGGAAAAAGCGTGGAACTCTCATGGAGGAGTCGAATCAATGAACCGTATGAATTGGGCTCTCGTGCTTGTGCCCCTGGCCGTCTTGGGGCTGATGGCGTGTCAGAACGCGGCTTTCGGCCAGGACTCGGACTTGCCGCTGGCTCCCATGCCGGCCGGCTTCGAGGTTGCTCTTGCCCCGCCGGTGGCTACCGCCCCCGCCGTTCCTTCCGTCACGGCCACCGTTCCCGGCGCCGCGTGCGAGGAAGGCTGCGGATGCGGATGCGGATGCTGCTGCGATCGTCACTGGATCGTGAGCGTCGAAGGCCTGTGGCTGGCGCCGATCGGCAACCAACGGACTGCCACCTATACCATCGACGGCGACACGTATTCGGCCGCCGCAGAGGCCGAGACCACGCTGAGCATGTCGCCGCGGGTCACCGTCGGTTGGCAAGGCGAGTGCTGGGGCGTCCAGGCCCGCTATTGGCAAATGGAGCAAACCGACAACGGCGTGAACGTCGCTCCGGATGAGGGGTACGGCTACATCGCCGGCCAGTATTTCCGGGCTGAAACGTTCGACATCGAAGTCACCCGATTGTTCTGCCTGGGTGAAACCAACTTCCAGTGGTCGGGCGGTGTCCGCTACGGCGAACTCAACCAGGCGGCCCTCTTGACCGTCGTTGAGGCAGGCAGCGGCTTGCATGCCGGTTGGGCTGCGTCGGCCCTCCGCTTCGACGGTGCGGGCCTCACCTCGTCGTTGACGGGTGTCCACTCCATCGGCTGCAAGAATTTCAACCTCTTCGCCAGCGTGCGGACCTCGATCCTCTGGGACAACAACGCGTTAGCCGCCGCCGCGGCCGGAGCAGCTTCGACGAGTGTACACCCCGTGCCTGACGGCGACGTTGAGGTAAGCAACGCCAGCCTGTTCATCGGCGAACTCGAAATCGGCGGCCAGTGGAACCTCGCCCTGAAGTGCGTCCCGGCCAATGCCTTTGTCCGGGCGTCCTTTGACTATCAATACTGGACAACGAACGACATGACAACTGCTTACGCCACGAGCACCGCCAGCGGCGGCGTGGCCACTGCAAACTCGGGCAACGGGCACAACAACCTGGTTGGCTTCGGCATCACCACCGGACTCACCTGGTAAAACGGTCCGCATCGGCAAAGCGGCCCAAACGCCAAAACATCCTCCGACTTGGCCGGCATGGCGCGAACAGCTCGCGCCATGCCGGTGTTTTGTTGGGGCCTTGGAGAAAAGTAAAAAGAAGAAAAAGGTCGGGGGGGCTCTGTTCTTGCCCTGGCAAAGCCAGCGGCGCACTTCGACCATGCCGCCAAGCGGCGGACGCGGTCGCCTACGACTTCGGCTTCGCGGCGGCTTCCAGCCGCTCGGCCCGGTCCGTGGCCTGCTTGATCAGCCCGTCGATGTCTTGGGTGGTGTCCAAGTATTCCCGGGCGGTGATTTCCGCATCCATCTGCTTCAGGATGGCCTTCATTTGTTGGAAGGCCTTGATCATGTTGCGGTAGTCGGCCGCCGTCGGCTGGCTGAGCGTCTTGCCGCCGGTGCGGAGATACGGGGCTTCCACTTCCGCCCGCAATACGTCGAACCGCCGATCGTAGAGGATCGGCCGCCACTTGATGATGTCGCTGGCCGGCGCCGGGCCGGCAACCGCCGCGGACATCGAGATCGAGGGCTCGAACGAGGCCGCCGTCGCCGTGGCCATCGCGGGCCGCGGTTGATACATCTGCCGCGCCTGACGTTGGGCAGTCTGTTGTTGCTGGACCTGGAACGACCAGTCCCGGTAATCCTGCTGTCGAGCGGCGGCGGCCTGGTTCCGAGCGGCGGCCTGGTTCGACAACGTGCTGCGAATGCCGCTTTGCATGGCCGCCGACTGCGCGGCCGCCTGCGTCTGCCCGAGCATCTTCTGCTGCGAGGCAGTATTGAGCGCCGTGTTGTACGTCGCGCTGGTGTCGTAATTGCCCCAACCGCCGTAATAGTACGGCCCGATCTGGGCCATCGCCGTCGGCGCCAGCGCCAGCGATGCCACGAAGATCAAGACAAAGAGGACTTGACGCGGAATGGAGTGTTTCATAGGGCTTGCCTCGCGGGCGGAATGTCTTGTCGGTTCCTACCCAACCAGGGGGGGATATGTCCTTCGTCCAGTAATTCTACGTTACAAAAAGCGACGAAACAATCAATCCGGCGGGCGGGCAGCGTCCGCGGGAGGACTTTCCCGATCTTCGCGGCGTGACGGAGGTTGCCATGGAGACCGGCGACTCGGCCGTGTCCTCCAGGACCGTGCTTCCCGGACGGGCGCACGCGCCGGCCCACCCGTCGTGGCCATGCCTTTGCCGTCGGGGCAAGCTATACTACTTTATCAGTGTGGCATTCCCGCGGGCCGCGGAAATCGGGCCCGTGCACGGCATCCCTTCCGGAGCACAATCCCATGAAACGATCCTTCCGAGTGGCGTTCACGACCGTTCTGCTCTTGGCAACGATCCCCACCGGGGCGGCGGAGAAAGAGAAGAACAACGATCCGCAACGGCAGGCCATCGAGAAGGTTATGTCCTCCTTCGAGTCCGCTTTCAACAAGGGCGACGCCAAAGCGCTGGCCGCTTTTTGGACGCCCGACGGCGACCTCATCGGGCTCCAAGGAGAGCGGACCGAGGGCCGCAAGCAGATCGAAAAACTATTCGGCGGTCTTTTCTCCGCCAACAAGGACATGAAACTCAAGTTCTCGATCGACGCCGTTCACCTGGTGGGCGAGGACGCCGCCGTTGTGGACGCGACCGCCGAGGTCTTTCCACCGTTGCCGGCGATGCCGGCCGAGCCTCGATCCACGATGGTGCTTGTCCGTCGCGACGGCCGCTGGCTCATCGAAAGCGCCCGCGACACCCTCGCCTACAGTCACTCGAATTACCGGTACTTGAAGACGGTGCAGTGGATGATCGGCGAGTGGACGGATAACCCGGCGTCGCCCGAGAAGGCTCGCCTCCACAGCAGTTGCGATTGGACGGCCGAAAAGAATTTTCTTATCCGCAAGTTCAACGCCGAGGGAAATGGCCGCCAGACACGCGCCGGCACGGAGGTCATCGGCTGGGATCCGCGCCATCACCGCATCCGATCATGGAACTTCGATTCCAACGGCGGCTATGGGGAGAGCACCTGGCGGCGCGAGGGCGACCATTGGATCATTCACTACTCGGGCGTCCTTCAGGACGGAAGCGAAGTGTCCTGCGTGTATCTTGTGTCGCGCATCGACAACGACACGGTGACCCTGAAGGCAACGGAGCGGATGGTCAACGACGAGAAACAGCCCGACCTGAACGAGGTCACGATTCATCGCCTTCCGCCGGGCGAGGAAAAGAGGCCCGCCGCGGGCGAAAAACCGGCCCCCAAGACGAGCCTGCCCTAACCGGCCTTCCGCGATTTTGCCCTCCCGCCGCCGCGCGGGCGGTTTCCGCCCGCGTGGCGCAAGGACGGTTCTCACGTCGTTGGGCACGTTCCGTGGCGCTCGGCGCCGCAGCGGGTGATCTCCGTGCATGCCAACGTCAGACCAGCCACGCCGACCAGCATGTACACCAGCCGAGCGAGCATGCTGCCAGGGCCAAACGCCGCGCCGACCAGGTCATTCCCGGAAAAACCGACTATTCCCCAGTTGATGGCGCCGACGATCACCACGAGCATCGCGATTGAGTGGAGGAGTTTCATTGCTATCTTCTCCTTGAGTGAAGTTGAGACTCTGATGAACTCTATCTTGCAAACGCGCTTGGCAACGGAGAAGGCCGAGAACAGGCCCGATCATGGAACACCGCGCCGGCGCGCTTGTGTCATGGCGTCGCGCATGGGACGCCGGGGCGCAGCGGGAGGCTACTGCGTCACTTCCGCCAGCGCCCGCTTCGTGGCCGACAACAGCGCGTCGGCGCCGACGGGGGCGCCGGTGGCGTGTTTCATCCACAGGTCGGGGGCGACGTCGCCGAACCGCGCCATCCGCTCGAACTCCGCGCCGAACCGGCCCGACCGCCTCATCTGCTGCTCGATTTGAAACTCGATGAAATGTCCGATCGGGTAGTCGGGCAAGTAGAGCACCTCGCAGATCATGTGGGAATAACACGCCAGCAAAGTCGCGTCGCGCCGCTTGAACACCGGCGCGTAGTAGCGGTTCCACACGTCGCGGGCGATCCGCAGCGTGGCGGCCTTCAGCTCGGCGGGCGTGGCGTCGGGATGATCGTACATCCAATGCCACACGGCCATATCGACCAGCGCGACGCCGGAAATCTCGGCCGCCGCCCAGAAATCGTTCAGCGTCTTCAGCGCCTCGGCGCGGGCGTCGGGGGCGGCCATGCCCAACACTTCCAGGTCGTGCCCCTGCACCATCATCGCCAGGGCCTCGGTGAAGGCGGCGTTGGGCACGCCGGCCAACAGCGTGTGGTCCACCTCGTTGAGCGAAAAGGTCTGCTCGATGTTATGGCCCATCTCGTGCATGGCGATGTTGAAGCCCTTATAGTTCATGCCGCCCGGCTCGACGTGGGTGCGCAGCCGGGCCAACTGGCCGCGCATCGACCCGCCCAAGGCATGGCCGGCGCCGCGCGAACCCTCCACGTCGATGTGATCGTGCAGATAGCTCGCCCGCTCCGGGCTGAAACCCAGCTTCACTAGCAGACTCGGAATATCGCGGCGATAGTCGGCCGCCGTCGGGTACCGCTTGCGCACCAGCGCGTCGAGTTCCGCCTCACCGTGCGTCTGGCGGGGCTGAAATCCGTTGTACCAGATGTCGAACGGCTCCAGCGGCCGGCCCAGCCGACGCCCGATCAAGCGGCCCACCTCGGCGAACTGCGGCGAATCGAGCACCTGGCGGAGCATCGCCTCGACCCGCTGCTCGGTCATCTGCCGGTCGCCCTCGAAGCGGCGGGCCATCAGCGTGGGCGCAAGCGGCGAATAGGGATCGACCTTCTTGTTGGCGCGGAAGACGGCCAGCAACATCGCGTAGCGCGTGTCGGGCTCGGCCGCGTTGCTGACGGTCCCCGCGGCCGGCGCCGGCTTGCCAGAAAAGTCGACCGCCGCGACTTCGTTGGTCGCCGGGTACCAATCGACCCGCGGATTGTCGATCACCACGGACGGGATCGACTGATCGACGATGCGTTCCAGGACCCGCTGGATCATGCGTTGCCGGGCCAGCCCGCCCGCGCGGTCGCTGTATTGCGACTTGATCTCGTCGCGGAGGTTCCAATGGGCGATCAGGCGGAGGTTCGGCGGGAAGGGCCGCCGGCCGTCGGCGTCCAGCAGACGGTGCATACAAATCCGGTACTGGCTGATGTAGAGTTCGGCGTCGGACTCGCTTTGGGAAACGGCCTGCAAAATCTCGGCGGGGACGCGGGTGTCGAACCGCTGGGCCAGCCGGGCCTCGGCCCATTGGCGGCGCGACCACCGCTCGCCCTCGCCCAGACGCTCCTGAAACGTCGTCAACGGGAAGTTCAACAACACCACGAAAGCGATCTTGTTGCCGAACAGGTCGTCGGTCAGATGGGCCGCCGGATCGTAGCCGGCGAAGATTTCATCCACGGGCAAGACGCGTCCGAGGTCGAGGTCGGTCTGTAGGCGGAACTCGTCGCGCAGCTCGGCCATGTGCCCGTCGATCTTCTCCAGGAGCCGTTCGAAGCGGTCGAACAGGGCGTCTTGGGTCGCCTGGTCCGCGGCGAAGTTCTCGCGGACGAAACCCTCGAATGCCGCGGCGTCGCCGTCCTCGGTCCGCCAGAACTCGCCCAGTTGCTTCAATCCGCGTCGGAGCCGGGTGCGGCAACTCTCGCCGTGCTTGGCGGTCAGTTCGGTTTCGAGTTTCGCCGCGGAGCCCTTCAGCCACGCGGGCGGCCCGGCCTTCTCCGCCGTCTCGCCGCGGGAAGGAACCAGGAGCAGGGTAATCGAGCAACAGGCTACGAAAAAGGGGATGAGGCAGTAACGCATAATTTCACCAGTAGAGGAAGGTGCGGCGCCAGGCGCCTGATCTATCGGACTACGCCGTGCTTTTCCGCCAGCGGAACCAGCCCTCGCTCAGGGCGCTGAGGGCCACGCGGTCTTCCAGGTTGGGACGGAAGATGGTCAGCAGCAACAGCGGCAAATACCAAGCCATCTGCATGCCGCCGTCGTGGACGTGCCAGAACTGCGCGCCGAGCATCACCGCGGCCGAACAACTCAGCAGCGTGCCGAGGTTCTTCTGCGCCGGCCACAAGGCCAGGCCGCCGCACACCGCCGCGAACGCCACCATGACGGGAATGCGGAAGACCGGGTCGTGACACTTCCAGAAACCGCTCAGCGGACCCTGCGCCAGCCCCATGCAGTTGAACATCTGCCGCAGCTCGACCAGGAACGACGCCAGGGCGCCGGAGGTCAACGCCAGCGAGGCGATCAAAAGCGCGATGGCCAGGCAGAAGCCTACGAGGAAGCGAACCAGGCCGCGCCGCCAATAGAAGCTGCACCACAGCGGCAAGAGAAACAGCGGATAGAAGATCAAGCCCCCGGCAAAGCCCAGGAGGAATCCGGCCAGCACCGGGCGGCGATAGGCCTCGACCGCCCAGACCAACAGCGCCGCCGGAACCACGTGACCGACCAACGGCGTCGCCTGGGCCGTGTAGGGCAACATCAAGTAGAGGCAGGCGACGGCCACGCCGGTATGCACGTTGTCGAAGTGCCGGTAGCCGATCAGCACCATGCCCAGCACCACCGCCAGGTGGGCCAGGATCGCCGCGACGCCGGTCCACAGGTGGCGGACTTGCGCCCGCTGGTATTCTTTCGGCGGCGGCGTCTCGTTGGTCGGAAAGGTCTTGCTGGAATAGGCGGCGAAAACTTGAAACAACGGGCAGCCGGGCGGCTGCTGGGACAGCGCGGCCAGTTCGGCCGGCGATTCCTGCCGGTCCAACAACTCGTCCATCCGCCGGGCGCCCTGCACGTCGCTGACGGTCAGCTTGGCCGTGAGCACGTTGGCGATCATAAACACCAACAACGCGGCGCCGGCGAACGTCAGGCCGCTGGCCGAAAGGTTCGGCTCCAGCAACGGGCGGCGGACCATCAGGAGATCCAACAGCAGCCGCAGCATGAAGAAACCGCCGACGCTGAAGAGCCAGATGTAGCCCATCCGCTCCAGGGCCGCCGCCGCTGCTTCGTGCCCCGCCGTCGCCTCCGAACTGTAGCACACCATGAGCAGCCCGGGCGAAAAGGTGATCAGGGCCAGGAGGTCGAGATTCCGCACGCTCCAAAAACGGCGAAACTTGAAGTAGATGCCAATGATCATCAGCGACGACAGGGTAACCCACGTCGTCGGATTCATTTCGTAGTTGGAGAGGAATTCGCGCATGGGTTTTCCCACCATGGACTAGTCATGCGAGGGGGGCGCTCGGGCACGCCCAGGACATGGACTTTCCCACGTGTTCACCATACAGGAGCGGGAGGGAATTGCAATCCCCCGCCCAGCGGAAGGCGGTGAGCCGGCGGCGTGAGCCGCCGGATAAGGCGGAAGGGGGAAGGCGGAAGGAAAGAAAGGATGAAGGATGAAGGATGAAAGCGGCAGGGACATCGCTTGCGGTTTCGCAGCCCTCCGCCCTCCGCCCTCCGCCTTCCCCCTTCCTTACAGCCGTTATCTTTGCGCAGGCGGTAAAAACCGCCTTTTCCGTTCGTATTGTTAAAACGCGCGATTTTCTCCAAACGGTCAACCTTCCCTAGTCGTTTTTCCGATGCTTTTTGTCAACGCGGATGTATTTTATCCATGTTGAGGCGTGTTTCCATCCAGAGGAACTGATCCGTGACAGCCAAGAAAGCGACCGGCAAGACCAAGACCGCCAAACGTTCGGCGATTCACCCGAAAAAGACCGTCGCGGCCAAGCGTTCCCATGCGGCCGGCCCTCATGGCCGCGGGGCCATCATGGATTGCCGCAGCGGCAAGGATCGCCGCAAGGGGGCGGAACGGCGGAAGAAGGACCAGCCGGTGGCGGTCGAGCGTCGCCAATTGGAACGCCGGGTGAAAGTCAATCGCCGCCGCCAGATCGATCCCACCACCTGCGAACGCGACTACACGTGCGACGAGATCGAATTCATGGGCGCCCTGGACGAGTACAAGCGCCGCAGCGGACGCATGTTCCCCACGTGCAGCGAGGTCCTCGAGGTGGTCCGCAATCTTGGTTACGAGAAGCGTCCGGACAACGTGGTTTCGCTGTCCTCCGTGCTGGACATGCCCATGCCAAGTCCGTCGAACGACGTTTCGCTGCCGGTGGTCTGAACGTCGGGCAGCGTGGCGACCATGCCATGATCGACGAATCCGGAGAGTTTTCGGGCCCGGACCGGATGCTGTAAGGTGCGGACCGCCTTGGTCTCGATTTGGCGGACGCGTTCCCGGGTGACGGAGAAGATCTTGCCGACTTCTTCCAGGGTGTAGGCATAGCCGTCGGCCAGGCCGTAGCGGAGGCGGATGATCTCGCGTTCGCGGTAATCGAGCCCGGCCAGCACGTCGGCGATCCGCGCCTTGAGCAGCTCGTGGTTCATTTCCAACAACGGATCGTCCTCGCGGTAGTCTTGCAGGAACTCGCCGAAGTAGGTGTCGTCGTGGTCGCCGACCGGCTGATCCAACGAAAGCGGCTGCCGGTTCATTCGCATGACGCAGGTGGCTTCGGCCGGCGACATTCCGGCCGCCTCGGCGGTCTGTTCCATGGTGGGTTCGGCCCCGTTCTCTTGCAGCAGGTCGCGGTGGATGCCGCGGACCCGGCTCATGGTTTCGATCATGTGGACCGGCACGCGGATGGTGCGGCTTTGGTCGGCGATGGCGCGGGTGATGGCCTGCCGGATCCACCACGTCGCGTAGGTCGAGAACTTGTACCCCCGGGCGTATTCGAACTTGTCCACCGCCCGCATCAGGCCCGTGTTCCCCTCTTGGATCAGGTCCAGGAAACTCAGGCCGCGGTTGCGATAGCGCTTGGCGATGGAGACGACCAGCCGCAAATTGCCGGCCGAGAGGTTCCGCTTGGCGCCTTCGTATTCCGTTGCCCGGACCGCGATAAGTTGAATGCGGCGGCGGAGCGTGGCGGGGCTTTCCAGCGTGATCCGCGCGAGGTGACAGAGTTCCTTGCGGAGTTCCTTGCGTTGGTCGGACGACTGGCCGTGGCGGCCCAGTTCCGCCATCTGGGTCCGAATGCCGCCCATCCGCTGGCAGACTTTTTTGAGTTTGTCCAAGGCCGGCTGCAATCGCTGGGTGCGGAGCCCAAGTTCCTCGATCAGGCGGACCGCCCGGCCGCGCCGGCACACCAACCGCTTCCACGCTTGCCGCCGCTGTTTGCGCGGGCGGTGCTTGTGGACGGCGATCAGGAAGTCCCGCCGATTGCGACGCATGAGGTGATCCAACGTGTGCAGGTTGGGGCCCAGCAGCCTCAACAGCCGCCGCTTCTCCCGGATGTTGATCACCGAGACCTCGATGGTCCGGTCCAGGCGCGAGCGGCCGTCGCGAATGCTCCGCAGCAGATCGACCGCCGCCTGCAACATGTAATCGGTGGCCAGCATGTTATGGCGAAATCGCTTGCGGCTGCACTGGATATGCCGGGCCAGTCCCACCTCCTCGTCGCGGTTGAGCATGGGAATCTCGCCCATCTGCATCAGGTAGATGCGAATCGGATCGTCGATCTGGTCGTCGTCGCCGGTCTGTTCTTCGGCGGCCTCGTCCTCCAAGCCGGCGTCCAGGCCGGCGGCCAGGTCGTCCTCCTGGGCCTCGACGCCGTCGATCTCGTCGTCCAGCAGGTCGGCCGTTTCGGCCTCGACGGCCAGCGGGTGGGCAAGTTCGTCGTGCACTGCAACGTCCTCGCCGCCCGAGGTCCGGTGGACCGGGGACGAAGTCCGTTTGCCATAAGTCTTTTTGGAAGGGAGCGGCTTGGAAGGGGCTTTCGACACGGCAGATTCCTCGCAACGAGAGAGACGGACCGGCAGCGTCGGGAAAGACTGCCGCACGTCCAGGAAAGCAGTTCGGGTGCCAAAATCCGGGTCAGCCGGCATCTGTCGCCGTAAGTTCTTCCGATATAACAACTTACAGTTTTGCATCGGGTTTCGCACGGCCGTTTTTTCCTTGCGGGACGTGGCTTCGGATCATCATGGCGGCGTTTGGCGTGTTGCGAATGCGAATCATCAAGATGCAACCCACAGGGAGATTAAGGGTAAAAGTTTGTAGGGTGGGTCGAGCGTAGCGAGCCCCACCATCAGTCTTTCGCGGATTTTGGTGGGGCTCGCTACGCTCGACCCACCCTACCGTGGTTTTCCGCAACGGAAACCAATTTCCCTCACCCTACCCTCTCCCGGAGGGAGAGGGGATGAACGGCACGCCGCACATGGTACCGCGCCCCCCCGAAAGGCTTTTTCCCGCGAGCCGTTCCCAAATTCGCCCAATCGGGTACAATAAGGCGTTTGTCCTGACGCCTGGATTGGAAAGGTCAACGGTTCGATGGCCAAGAGCAAGAAGAAATCGGAAACGGTGTTCCTCGTTTGCAAGGAAACGGGTGACTACAACTACACGCTGAAGCGGAAGTCCGGCAGCGAGAAGCTCACCCTGCAGAAGTACTGCCCGCGCTGCCGCAAGCACACCGAGCACAGCGAAAAGAAGAAGTAGCGTCGGTCGTCATGGCCAAGCGCTGGCGTATTCATCCCCACGATCCCGATCGTATCGCCGCGCTGGGGCGAGCGGCTGGAATCCCCGCCGTTGTGGCCCAATTGCTGATCTGCCGCGGCATCACCGATCCGGCCAGCGCGCGGACGTTTCTCGATCCCCGGCTTTCCGCCCTGCGCGATCCGCAGCTCCTGCCCGGCTGCACGGAGGCCGTCCGTCGGATCCACGACGCGGTGGCCGCCGGAAGGCGGATCGTCGTTTACGGCGATTACAACGTTAACGGCGTGACCGGGACGGCCATCCTCTGGCTCTGCCTGAAGATGCTGGGCGCCGAGGTCACGTATTATATCCCGCACCGCGTCGAGGAAGGATACGGGCTGCACGCCGACGCCGTCCGCGCCTTCGGCGGCGGCGACGGCGGCAACGAGGGCGGCGAAGGCGTCAACGGCGGCCGCAAGGCGGACCTGCTGGTCACGGTCGATTGCGGCATCGGTTGCGTCGAAGAGGCCGCGCTGGCCCGCCGGCTCGGCCTGGACCTGATCATCACCGACCATCACGAGCCCGGCCTTTGTCTGCCCGATGCCGCGGTCATCGTCCATCCGCGTCTGCCCGGCAGCGTCTATCCTTTCGGCGGCCTGAGCGGTTCCGGCGTGGCCTTCAAGTTGGCCTGGGCGTTGTGCCAGCAGGCCGCCGGGCGCGGAAGGTCAGCCCGCAGATGCGCGACTTCCTGCTCCAGGCCGTCGGATTGGCGGCGCTGGGGACGGTGGCCGACGTGGTGCCGCTGGTCGATGAGAACCGCATCCTGGTTCATCACGGCCTGGAAAGCCTGGCCACGTGTCCGACGCTGGGGGTGGCCACGCTGATGCGAGTGGCCGGCGTCGAGGCGAAGACGCGCGGCGACGGAAAACCGCGGCTCCAGAGCGAGGACATCGCGTTCACCTTGGCGCCGCGGCTGAACGCCGCCGGCCGGCTCGGCCAACCGCAACTGGCCGTCGAGCTGCTGGTGACGGATCGGCCCGAACGGGCCTTGGAACTTGCCCAATACATCGACCAGCTCAACGCCACGCGTCAAACCCTGGAGCGCAGCATCCAACTGGCCGCCACCAAGCAGATTCACGAGCAGTTCGACCCCGACGAGGACGCCGCGTTCGTCCTGGCCGAGCGCGGCTGGCATCCGGGCGTCATCGGCATCGTCGCCGGCCGCCTGGCCGACAAGCACCAGCGGCCCGTCGTGCTCATCTCCGCAGGACCAACTCGGCGTGCGGCCGGGCATCGGATCGGCCCGAAGCGTCCCCGGTTTCAACCTCCACGCGGCGCTTGGGAAGTGCGCCGAGTTGCTGGTCAGCCACGGCGGTCATTGGATGGCGGCGGGCTTGAAGATCGAGGACGACAAGATCGCCGCCTTTCGCGCCGCTTTTTGCGAGCTTGCCGCCGCGGAGACCGGCCCGCGGCACGGGACCGATCTGCGGATCGACGCCGAGGCCCCCTTGAGCGCCTTCACGCTCCAGGCCGTCCACCAGATCGAGCGCCTGGCCCCGTTCGGCGCGCACAACGACCGCCCGCTGCTGTGCGCCAGCGGCACGACGCTGGTCGGTCCGCCCAAACCCATCGGCGGCGGCGGGCGACACCTCGCCATGAAGCTCGCCCAGCACGGCGTGGTCTTTCGGGCGATCGCGTTTGGCGGCGGCGAATGGGCCGAACAGTTGGCCGCCCTCCGCGATCCCATCGACGTGGCGTTCCGGCCGGTCGTCAATACGTATCAAGGCCGGCACAACGTGGAACTGCACCTGGTCGATTGGCGGATCAGCCGGTCCGCCTGCCCCTCGTGACGTGGAGACGCCCGCATGGCGCCCATCGACTTCCGACATGCCCAGCGGCGGATGGTGCATCGGCAACTCCGTCAGCGCGGGATCCACGACGCGCGGGTCTTGGCCGCCATGGGCCGAGTCCCGCGCGAGCGATTCGTCCGCCCCGACTCCAGCGACCAATCCTATGCCGATTGCGCGTTGGCCATCGATTGCGGCCAGACGATCAGCCAGCCGTACATGGTCGCCCTGATGACGGAGGCCTTGAAGCTGTCGGGCGGAGAAAAGGTGTTGGAGATCGGCACCGGCAGCGGTTATCAGACGGCCGTCCTGGCCGAGTTGGCCCGGCAAGTCGTCAGCATCGAGCGTTACGGCGAGCTTTCCGAGCGCGCCGGCGAGGTGCTGCGGCAATTGGGCTACGCCAACGTGACCCTGATCGTCGGCGACGGCACGCTGGGTTGGCCCGAGCAGTCGCCCTACGACCGCATCTTGGTGACGGCCGCGGCCGAGCGGCCGCCGGAGCCGCTCCTGGCGCAACTGGCCGACGGGGGAATCCTGGTCATTCCCATCGGCGGTCGGGACGTGCAGACGCTGCAAGCGATTCGCCGGCTCGCCGGTTCCGTCGAGGTGGTCCATCTTTCCGCGTGTCGATTTGTCCCGTTGGTGGGGGCCGAGGGCTGGCCGGGGTAATGGGTGTCAACGCTCACTTCGACTTGATCCACCTTGATCATGGCCGTCCATCGACGAAACAACATACTCGCCAATCGGCATCCCAGTTTGCGAAAATTGGTACTGTGTCCCCGGGTTATTGACAACTCGAGCGACCAGGAGACCCAGTTAGTCAGCTACGTCTACGATGCCTTCAACAACCTGGTGGGCCGCACGTTGACTACCTACGGTGAGAATGGCGCGACCAGCGTCGAGCACTACGTCTACGACGGCACGAACATGGTCCTGGTGCTCAACGGTTCCGGGGCGGTGCAGGAGCGGGCGCTGTGGGGCCCGGCGGTGGATCAAGTGCTGGCCGAGGAGTTCGCTGCGACGGGCGGCGTGCTCTGGGCCCTGACGGATAACAAAGGGACCGTCCGCGATCTGGTCGATTCGTCCGGCACAATCCAGGACCATATCAGCTACACCGCCTTCGGTGTGCCGACGAACCCGGCGATGCCGGGCAGCGAGGCGGCCGCTTTCCTCTTCGGCTACACCGGCTGCTACTACGACTCGGCGACCGGTTTGCAATGGAACCAGAACCGGTGGTATAATCCATCTGCGCAGCGGTGGCTGACGCCGGACCCCTCGGGCCTCGGGCCGGATGTAAATCCGTACCGTTACTGCGGCAACAGCCCTACGAACGCGGTTGATCCCGACGGTTTAGAGCGAGTAACTTCCGGGAGTACGGTTAACGCCCCCCCGATTATTGTTCCTGGTACGCACCAGCGAGCACAGGAGGTCGGAGCCGACATTGACTTTCAGATCGGTTGCAAATCGTACAGAACCACACTGTGGATAAAGCCTACAAAACCTGGCACAGGCAATTTTGAATGTTATACCGAGGGTGCCCCGGCCAGCGTCACGCCAACCAGCGGTACTGCTCCGGCGAATGTGAAGCTCACGCTGTTAAATGGATTTACGTGTACGGTGCATATAACAGCCGTCATTTCCTATATTGCGCCTAAGTCTGGGTCTGGGTCTGGGTCTGGGTCTGGGTCTGGGTCTGGGTCCACGCCTACACCGCCTAAGCCTGGTCCTAAGCCTGGTCCTAAGCCTGGTCCTAAGCCTGGTCCTAAGCCTGGTCCTAAGCCTGGTCCTAAGCCTGGGCCTAAGCCTGGGCATTGAACAAGATGATCGTCGGAGAATGAGCATGTTTCACAATCAGACCCGGTTCATTGGTCAGAACAGATCTTGGCTCTGGCGATCGTCGGCTGGGGGGCTCTCAGCTCTCCTGGCCGCGGCTATCTGGCTGAGCGCGGTGGATGGCAACTCGGGCGCGGAGCAGGCATCGTCGGTACCGCCTGTCCAGCCAGCAACAGCGGAACAGCGAGCCACTCCCAACAGTGGGCTCTGTCGGGCGACGGGTGAACGGGCGGGCGGCAGCCCCTCTTCGGAGACGGTCCGCGTTTCAACGGAAGGCCTCCTGCTGGAATTAACTCCTGATGCCGCGGTGTACTTTGGGGTGCGGCTCGGTCACTCCGGGGTGAGGATCGTTTCGCCGTGGAATCACTGCTTCAACTTGCCCGGTTATCCGCACATCCTCGAGGCGGCGCTGCGAAAGGAACTCCGGCTTTCGCCTGAACAGGACGCGAAGCTGCGGGCAATCTACGCGGCGTGGCTGGCAAGCTGCAAGAAATCAGACGATGACTATCAAGAGCAGGTGAGGAACCTGCCGCCGGACAAGTTAGTAGAGATCGCGCAGAGGATCATGGAACGCCGGCAAGAAACGCAGGCAAGGCTAGGTAGGCAAGTTCGCCAGACACTTACTGCTCTACAACTAGACACGTACGACAAATGGGTCTACACCGTTTGCGCCGGTGACATGCTGCGGGATCCCGAGGTGCTCAAGACCGTCGCTGCCACGCCACAGCAAGTTGAGCGGCTTCAGCAACTCCACAAGGAGTTGATCGCGCGGGCGCAGCGCGTGTGGCAGAGGTATCTTGAGATGTCGTTGGGAGTGCTCACTGCAGAGCAACAAGCACAATTGCGAGCCGATCTTCAGGACAGAGACCGTGGTCCGCTGGAAGAAGGCGCGATAGGCAAGATACCATCAGCGAATGTTTCATTTGGCGTGGTTCGCCTCGGGGCGGAGCTGGCGTCGGGGGCGGCGGAGGACGTCGACGAGGAGAATGGACTCGGTTTGCCGGCCTTCCTTGAGCTGAACCAGGCATCGGTCCGCAGGCAGGTGGGCGTTACTGTGACGCAGACGAGGCGGCTTCACGAGCTTTCGGAGAATTTTTGGAAAGGAATTGAAAAGTACGGAATAGTGCCAAACGTGACGGTCGAGGAAAGGAATAGCAGATTGCGCGAGTTCGAGCGGAGACGGAAAGAAGTTCGTGTTGGGGTCGAAGGCGTTCTGACCGTGCAGCAATTAGCAGCCCTCGGGGACATCTCGCTTCAGATGGCGGCTGCTGACCTTGCATCCAACGTAGACCGCGGGCGGAAGATCGGCTTGACGGAAC
Source organism: uncultured Planctomycetia bacterium (assembly GCA_963804825.1). Lineage (GTDB taxonomy): Bacteria > Planctomycetota > Planctomycetia > Pirellulales > Thermoguttaceae > JBKQVT01. The sequence continues at coordinate 473,588 of CAWDRV010000003.1, forward strand.
AGCAGAAGAGTCGGCTGCGACGGGTCGCTGAAGAGGGAGAGGAGAACCTTGGATCATTCACGCACACAACTGGCGAGAAAATGATCGCTGTTCTCAGTGCGGCCCAACAGCAGAAACTCGGTGAGGAACTGGACCGCTGCGGGGGGCTGGGCGCCGCGCGATCGGCCGTGACGCCGCGCCCTGAGCGTTCGGCGGGCCAACCGGCACTGGCCACGCCGGCGGTCGAGCCGAGGAAGCGGCCGCCCACTAACCCCGCGTTGGGACGGGGCGACGCGCTCAAGGCCGCGGACGGCTCTGCCCAGCAGAGCGATTACGCCAGGGCCATCGCCGATTACACCGAGGCCATTCGGCTCAACCCTAAGGAGGCCGGCGCATACTACAACCGCGGCATGATCTACGGAATGAACGGCGATTATGACAAGTCCATCGCCGATTACACCGAAGTCATTCGACTCAACCCAAGAGACGCCGACGGATATTACAACCGCGCGTGGGTCTACGGGATGAAGGGTGATTACGACAGCGCAATCGCGGATTACAGCGAGGCCATTCGACTCAACCCAAAGGACGCCGACGTATATTGGAACCGCGGCTGGGCCTACGGGATGAAAGGTGATTACGACAGGGCGATCGCGGACTGCACCGAGGGCATTCGACTCAACCCAAAGAACGCCGACGCATATTGCAGCCGCGGCCGGGTCTACGGGATGAAGGGTGATTACCATAGGGCCGTCGCCGATTACACCGAGGCCATTCGACTCAACCCAAAGGACGCCAACGCATATTGCAACCGCGGCTGGGTCCGCTCAGAGCAAGGGGACCTTGACAAGTCCATCGCCGATTACACCGAGGCCATTCGACTCAACCCAAAAGACGCCGACGCATATTGCGACCGCGGCTCTGTCTACGGAATGAAGGGTGATTACCATAGGGCAATCGCCGATTACACCGACGCCATTCGACTGGCACCGAAGAACGCGCAGGCGTACTACGACCGCGGTTTTGCCTACGAAAAGGAGGGTGAGAGGGCGAAGGCGGAAGCAGATGCCGCGGAAGCGAAGAAACTGGGTTATAAGTCCGAGCATGACTGAACATGGTGTGCTGGGCCAGCGAGTGTTTATTGCAGGAATGACGGAGGATCGGTGTACTGGACCAACGAGTGTTTATTGCAGGAACAGCGGGAGATCACTCCCCACGAACGACGGATTGAAATCGAGAAAAGAACCCGTAAGGCGCGGTTCCTCGGCGCGGCGTTGCGATGAGTTCCCAGGGAGCATTGACAGTTTGACTCAACTTCGGCACCATCCAACGGCGGTCTACGAGCGGCGATCCGCGCCGCCAAAATCTATAGCACCATAGAGAGCACCTCGCCTTGCTGGCGTTTTCCTAAATCCTGGTGCCATTGAGACTTATGACAATCGGTCTTCGGCCTCCGGACGGTGTAGGAATCGCGCCGCAAAGCATTACACACCAACATGTTACGTCGCGACGATTTTTCTGGAAGCCGACGCTTTTTCGGCAAATTGATGCAGATTGTATCCAAGGCTGACGTTTTTAGCGCAGGCTGTTGGGCACCAGTCTGGGCACCGCGGACCGGTCCATTTGCTCCAAACCGGGCTGGATAAAAAGGCATACACTTTATAAAATGTGCGTGCGTTTCTATCCAATGACCCGAGGCGACTGCCATGCCTTCCCCAATTGAACAAACCCGCCGACTCTTCCGGGACCACGGCGGCACACTTCGGACCCGTGAGGCGCTGGCGGCCGGCGTTCATCCGCGCACGCTCTATGGGATGCAAAGCACGGGCGAACTGGAGAGGCTTGCCCGGGGCCTTTATCGGCTCGCAGGTCTTTCGCCGCTGAGCGATCCCGATCTGGCAACCGTGGCGAAGCTGGTGCCGCAGGGAGTCATTTGTCTGATTTCGGCGCTGGCCCATCATGGACTCACCACGCAGATTCCCCACGAGGTCCATCTGGCCCTACGGCGTACGGCCCGCCATCCGAAACTCAAGTTCCCGCCGCTGCAAGTATTCCGTTTCTCCGAGCAGGCATTTGCGGCCGGCATCGAAACATGTACGATCGACGGCGTGCCGGTGCGCATCTACAGCCCGGAGAAGACACTGGCTGACTGCTTCAAATTCCGTAACAAGATTGGGCTGGATGTTGCCATCGAGGCACTGCGAACCTATCGCGGGCGACGACGACATCGGCTGCAGGATGTGCTTCAATATGCCCGCGTTTGCCGGGTAGACAGCGTCATTCGCCCCTACCTCGAGGCTATCGCATGACCAAGCGCACAATCAAGGACGTTGCCGCGTCCGTACATCAGCGTCTGCTCAACATCGCCAAGGAGAGCGACCGCCGTTTCAACGACCTGGTCCAACACTACGCCCTCGAGCGATGGCTGTTTCGCCTCTCGCGGTCTACCTACGGCGAGAGGTTTGTCCTCAAAGGCGCGCTGTTGCTGGTGGTTTGGAAGACGCCTGTTACCCGCCCGACTCGCGACGTCGACCTGCTCGGACACGTAAGCAACGATCTCGATTCCGTCCAGTCCGTGATTGCGGAGATCATCCAGACGCCGGTCGAGGACGATGGTCTGGTCTTTGACGCGGCCAGCGTGACGACCGAACGGATCGCAGAAGATGCGGACTACGAGGGTGTCCGCGCGAAGTTTGTCGGCCGCCTGGGTAACACCCGGATCACCATGCAAATCGACATCGGATTTAGCGACGTCATCACGCCCGGGCCGACCTGGGTCAGCTACCCTACGATCTTGGAGCAGCCACCGGCTCAACTTCTTGCCTACAACCGGGAAACGACGATTGCAGAGAAGTTCGAGGCGATGGTGAAGTTGGGCGAAGTCAACACCCGGATGAAGGACTTCTTCGACATTTGGCTCTTGGCGGCCAATTTCGAGTTCGATGGTCTCAGCTTGCTTGCTGCCATTCGAGCCACGTTCGCTCAGCGGCAGACGCCGCTTGAAGTTGTCCCTATCGGTCTCTCAGACGTGTTCGGCCGTGACCCATCGAAAGAAGCCCAGTGGAGAGCGTTTCTCGGGCGCTCGCTCCTACCGCACGTGCCGCCAGAGTTCTCCGAGGTCGTGGGCCATGTTCGCGACTTCATTCAGCCGGTCGCACAAGCCATCTCTGAGAGCCAACCATTTGCAAAGCACTGGCAGCGCGGTGGTCCGTGGAAGTCGGAAACTGGCGAGACGAGGTAATCCGACCTTCGGTGGCCACCGCGAACACCCCAGGGTTTGGGACAGGCTCATGGCCGAGGTGACGGACCTGGCGGTTGGACAGCGTTGTCTCGGTCGCGTGTTCGGAATGCCGCCCCGGGTGGCGCTGTAATTGCAATCCGTGAACGGCGTCCCTTACGCCCCACGAGGCGAACGACCACCTGGATGCCGTCGGCTTCGACGATCCGTTCCTGACCGTCGGCGTACCATTCAATGGACTGGCTCGTGTCCGCCGGCACACGGGCTCGATTGGGGATTGGGGGCCGATCGCCGTGCTGCTGAGGATTCATGTCTGACCTCCGTCACGTTGAATGATGGCGAGGAGGTCAGCCTTGACTGACTCGGGGAGGGCGTCCCAAGCGGCTACGACTTGGGCCAGTTTTGGGTCGGCAAAATGGTGCTGATTGATGCAAAAACCACTCGGTTTGGTGGGCACCACAGAGGGCACCACGAGATGTTTGCCTTTCCCTAAGTCCTTTGCCCCGTTGGTACTTACGGAAACAGAGCGTCGGCCTCCGGACGATATAGGAATCGTGCTGCAAAGCATTACGCACCAACATGTTACGTCGCGACGATTTTTCCGGAAGCCGACGCTCTCGCGGCAAATTGATGCAGGTTGTATCCAAGGCTGACGTTTTTAGCGCAAGCTGTTGGGCACCAGTCTGGGCACCGCGGATTGGGTCCATTTGCTCCAAACCGGGCTGGATAAAAAGGCATACACTTTTTGGAATCCGCTTGCGTTTCTGTCCAATGACCCGAGGCCGATTGCGATACCTTCCCCGACTGAACGAGCTGCCGACCCCTCCGGGACCACGGAACACTTCGGACCCCTGAGGCGCTCGCGACCGGCGTTCAGCGGCCGCGCTCGGTTATCGACAAGGACGGTCAACGGGCATGCGAGCGAAAGAATGCTACGACTTCCGCCTTGCCAGCTTGGCCGGTTGCCACCGACATGGTGACCTCGTAGACGCTGCCCTTGGGGGCGGTGATCTCGACGCCGTTGAGGTCGAGAAACACCAGCGCGGCAACGGCGCCCGTCCGTTTGTTGCCGTCCAGAAACGGGTGGTTCTGGACAATGTGAAACAGGTACGCCGCGGCCATCTCAAAGAGATCCTTGTGGAGAAACTCGCCGCCGAACGTCGCCTGAGGTTGGGCGATGGCCGATTCGAGCAAGCCCAAATCGCGTACCCCATGATCGCCGCCGTACAAGGCAACCTGATCGGCATGGAGAGTCAGCACGTCTTCCAGACTGAGGAAGTCCGCCATGAATGCCTACTCTGCCAAGCGTTTCAGGTCGTCGCCAAACGCCCGGTTGATTTTGTCCAGGGACGCGCGAAGCTTCCGCTGACGGGCCTTGTCGCGGACCGGCGATACCAACAATGAGTCGCCGTTGGTGCTCAATTCCAACGGCGTGTCGGCAGAGATCTGCAGCATCTCCAGGATCGGCTTGTCGATCACCAGTGCCAGGCTGTTGCCGTGTTGGATCAGTGTCTTGGTCATGGTTTGCTCCAGGGGGCCGTATACACCAAGTATATACGATGAGACGGCAGAAGGCAAGTGCAGCAACGGGCTGTCGGGCCGCCGTAGTCTGGCGACTTTTTGCCATCGACGTCTTCTACCATCTGGCGGTCATGAATATATTGGGGGCATGGCCGACACCTCTCAACCCCACTGGTATCGCCTTACCCCCGGCCACCTTCTGGTCGTCCTTCTAGCCGTTGAAGGCATCCTCTGGCTGTCCGACTGCTTTCAATGGCTTCCCAAGGGTTATGCCATGGTGATCGGCGTGGCGAGCGTGTCTGAGTCAGAGCGTCGGGCGCAAGGGCGAACATGAATACTCATCTCGAACGACGTTGGGGCGGCGGTGGTAAGAATCCAAGGTACGAAGATTTGGTCGCCGCTCTTGCAGAACTAAAGAAGCCAGATCAAGAGCACCCCGATTGCTGGCTATCCGACGAGGATGGGTGGACGATTGCGGCCCACGAGTCTGGCTTGGTCGTGCTCGAAAATCCCGAGCTGGATGGAGGTCCGTGGCACATAGAGAACCAAACAGCTGAGGCGGTTTTGGAACTGTGGCGGCTGCTGCAGGCGGGTAATATTGCTGCCATTCGCGCGAAGCCGTGGCTCGAGGGATACGGAAGAAGGACGCAAGGAATCCAGAGCCGTTAAACGCGCGCCGTAACACATCAGCGTGTCGTTAATTGGGGTGGTCTGACGACCGGACAGGCTTGTTTCAGTCGCATGCTCGGAACACCGCTCCAGGGGGCGCCGTAATCGCGATTCGCCCACGGCGCCCCTTGCGGCCGACAAACCGAACAGCGATCTGAACTCCGCCGGCGTTGACAGTTCTTTCCTCGCCCTCGGCGTACCAGTTGACGGACTGGCTGGTGTTCGCCGGCACGCGGACTCGATTGGGGATTGGGGTCCGATCGCCGTGCTGCTGAGGATTCATGTCTGACCTCCGTCACGTTGAATGATGGTGAGGAGGTCAGCCTTGATTGACTCGGGTAGAGTATCCCAAGCGGCTACAACTTGGGCCAGTTTGGCGTCGGCAAAATGGTGCTGATTGATGCAAGAACCACTCGCTTTGGTGGGCACCACAGAGGGCACCGCGAGATGTTTGCCTTTCCCTAAGTCCTTTGCCCCGTTGGTACTTGGGGAAATAGAGCGTCGGCCTCCGGACGATGTAGGAGTCGCGACGCAAAGCATTACGCACCAACATGTTGCGTCGCGGCGATTTTTCTGGAAGCCGACGCTCCTGCTGCAAATTGATGCAGATTGTATCCAAGGATGACGTTTTTAGCGCAAGCTGTTGGGCACCAATTTGGGCACCGCGGACCGGTCCATTTACTCCAAACCGGGATGGATATAAAGGCATACACTTTTTGGAATCTGCGTGCGTTGCCGGTGCCAGCAAACGACGCTGATCGCCGCTACGCACACCGCCTAACCAGCCTCAGTCATTTGGGGGGGTGTCTGCGGTTGCCCCAGTTGTCCCACCCTCCCTGGGGCGTATACTTACACGGCTGATAGGCAAGGAAAACAGTTCACATTCTTGTCGGTGGAAAAAGGTCCTCTGAGTCAACGAAGGAAGATTTTGCTGGCAGTGGCCATTGCGACGATGTGTGGCCATTACGCTCGGGGTGAACATAAACAGGCGTATCTTATCCGTTTCCATTCCTAATGTCCCAAGAAAAGGGAACCACCATGTTACGACCAAGTATCCAAAAGGCCATCGAGAGGATCTTCAAGGCCGCAGCGACAGCGTCGGGCGGCTTGGCGATCGGTCTCGGACTTCTCGGCTGCGGGACGCAGTTGGCGACGGTTCATGCCGCCGAACAGAGCAGAGCCAACATCGTCATCATCTGGGGCGATGACATCGGCCAGTCCGATGTCAGCGCCTACTCGCGTGGCCTGATGGGCTTCAAGACGCCCAACATCGACCGCGTCGCCAAGGAAGGCATGATGTTCACCGACTTCTATGCCGAGCAGAGCTGTACGGCCGGTCGGGCATCCTTCATCACCGGCCAGTCGGGCTTGCGCACCGGCATGACCAAGGTCGGCCTGCCGGGCTCCCCGCTCGGGCTGTCCGAGAAGATCCGACAATCGCCGAACTGCTCAAGCCGCTCGGCTATGCGACCGGCCAGTTCGGCAAGAACCATCTTGGCGACCTGAACAAGTTCCTGCCCACCGTCCACGGGTTCGATGAGTTCTATGGCCCCCTGTATCACCTGAACGCCTCCGAAGAGCCGGAACTGCCGGATTACCCGAAAGACCCGCGGTTCCTCGCCAAGTTCGGCCCGCGCGGCGTGTTGGACTGCAAGGCCTCGGCCACCGACGACGCGACGGTGGATCCGCGCTTCGGCAAGGTCGGCAAGCAAATCGTCACGGACACGGGCCCGCTGACCAAGAAGCGGATGGAGACGATTGACGACGACATCGCAAACCGGGCGGTGGACTTCATCAAACGACAGAACGCTGCCGGCAAGCCCGTGTTCGTTTGGGTGAACTTCACCCACATGCACTTCCGCACGCACGTCAAGCCGGAGAGCGTCGGTCAGGCGGGGGAAATGCAGAGTCCCTACCATGACGCCATGATTGACCACGACAAGAATGTCGGCACGGTCCTCAAGGCGCTGGACGATCTGGGAATCGCGGACAACACCTTCGTCATGTATTCGACAGACAACGGTCCGCACATGAATTCGTGGCCGGATGCCGCGATGACGCCCTTCCGCAGCGAGAAGAACTCGAACTGGGAAGGGGCTTATCGCGTGCCCGCGATGGTGCGCTGGCCGGGCCACATCAAGGCGGGCGAGGTCTGCAATGAGATCGTTTCCCACCTCGACTTTATGCCGACCCTCTTGGCCGTCGCTGGCAACACCACAGTGACGGAAAAGTTGGCCAAGGGTTACACGGTCGGGAAAATGACCTACAAGGTTCACCTCGACGGCTACAATATGATCCCCTTGTTCACCGGGCAAACGGAGAAAGGCCCGCGGAAAGCATTTATTTATATCAACGACGACCAACAGGTCACCGGCGTGCGCTACGGCAACTTTAAGGCCGTCTTCATGGAGCAGCGGATGGCCGGCACCATGGCCATCTGGGGCGAGCCGTTCGTCACGTTGCGGTTCCCGAAGCTCTTCAACCTGCGGACCGACCCCTACGAGCGGGCGGACATCACCTCGAACACGTATTACGACTGGGTTCTCGATCACCTCTTCGTGATCACACCCATGCAAGCCTACGTGGGCCAGTTCCTGAAGACGTTCAAGGAATACCCACAGCGGCAGAAGGCCGCCAGCTTCAACCTCGACAGCGTGCTCGAAAAAATGCAGGCGGAAAAGGGCGATTAAAAAGCCCGCTCTGCATGAAACACTGAATTAAACACCGCGCCGCGCCCGTCGCGAGGCGGGTGCGGCAACTTTCAATTAACCAACCATACGCAGCCCACAATCATGAGAACCACCCGTGGACAAGCCATCATCGCCGCCACGCTCGTTTGCGCTCTGGCATCCACAAGCGCATTCGCGCAAGGGCTACCTACCACAGGCACCGTCGAATCCCCGCTCGGCAAACTCGAAATCAAGAATGGTTAGGAGCAATCCATGATTGTGCTTCTTCTCCTCCTGTACGTGGTCCCCGTCTATTTGATCTTCTTCAAGTACAAGCTGGTCCCGCTGACCACATTCTGGAAGGTTTTTCTGTGGGTTCCGCCGATCGTTGCCCTCATGTTTCTCTGGTTTGCCCTGGGGCGTTACACGCCCACGATCCAGGACGCATACGTCCAGGCCCCGGTGGTCCAGGTTGCGCCGCGGGTGGGCGGCTCCGTGACCGAGTTGGCCGTGAAGGATAACCAGGAAGTGAAACAAGGAACGCCGCTCTTTCAAATCGACAAGCGGTCCTACCAGTATAAGGTCGATCAGGCGAAGGCCAAACTGGTCGAGGCCCAGGAAAATGCGGCTGCGCTAATGGCGACCTTGTATGCCGCCGAAGAGGCCGTCGGTCAGGCCGACGCCAATCTGCTTGTGGCGAGGCATAACGTCACGGACGCCCAAAGGGATTGGGAGGCCGCGAAGAAGACCGCTAGCGAGGTCGCCAAGCAGCTCGAAGTCGCTGAACTGGCGGTGAGCCGTGCGGCCAAGCTCCTTCCCAAGGCTGCGATAGCCGCTTCTGACTATGAAGCGATCCTCAGCGACGCCGCCGCCCAGCGCGCCCGGTGGATCGACGCCCAGAACCGCGTGAGCGGGGCTGGGACGGCACTGGCGGTTTCGACCTTACAGGTGAACGCCGCAGAAGCGGCGGTCCGCGAAGCGCGCGGGCTCCGGGGCAAGGCTGAGGTGCTGGTCGATCCGGTCAAAACGTTCCGCCGGGCGATCGAAATCAAGCAGGCGGATCTCGAACGACGCAAGAAGCGGCAACCCGAGGCGTCCCCCGAGCCCCGCGACACGGCGCGCTACGTCAATGAGTTGACCAGCGAACTGGACCGGCTGCGAAAGTACCTCAAGATGGCGGAAACTGTCGATCCTTTCGGGCAGAGCGGCTTTCCCACAGTTCGGCAGGCGACGGAAGCCTTGAACGATGCCGCGCTCGACCTGGAGCGGACAACCGTCACGGCCCCTGCGGACGGGATCGTGGCCAACTTCCAACTGGCGGAGGGGACCTACACCCAACCCGGAGTGCCCGTCGCCACCCTCATCGACACGACGCAATGGCGGATGGTCGCGGCGGTGCCAGAGAACTGGTTAGAGAAGATCCGTCCTGGCGACGAGGTCTATTACAGCCTCCGCAACTATCCCGGGCACATCCGTAGCGCCAAGGTGGAGTACGTCGGTCGTGGCGTCGTTCAGGGTCAGGGTGTGCCCAGTGGTAATCTGCCGGATACGGACCCGCGCCGGACCCGGCAGACCGACACGCCGCAGGCGGGACAGGAATTTCAGGTTGTCATTAACCTCCAGGACGACCATCCAGACCAGCCGCTACGGGTCGGCGCCACGGGCCGAGTAACCATCTTTGCCGGTGGCGGCTTCCCCGTCGTGAACGGGCTGGCCACAATTCTGCACACAGTCTTCTCCTGGCTGGATTACCTACATCCCAAGCCGTCGTTGCTGATAGTGATCCTCGCCGTTGCCCTGATCGGCGGGACCATTGCCTACTTGCGTCGCCGGTCAAATGCTGCCAGCGTGAAATGACGCAATCGATTAACCACGCCATTCAACCAGAGAGATGACACAACAATGAAAACGCCACGCCGAAAGCCAGCCGCGGCAGCGAACAACAGGAAGGCCATCACCCTCGTGTCGCGAGAGACACTCTCCCGTCGCAAGTTCCTGGCCGGCGCAGCGGCGGTCGGCGCGACGATCATCTTGCCTGGAAACTTAACTGCGGCACCAGCCGGCAAGAAGACCTTCACGATCCTGCACACCAACGATCTTCACGCGAGCTTCATCGGCATGGGCCCGGCCGCGGACTACACCCCGTTCACGCTTAATGATGATGTCACCCGCGGTGGGTACGCGCGTCTGGCCGGCTTGATCGCGAAGCGGAAGGAGGCGCGTAAAGCTCAGGGTCCCGTATTGGTGCTTGACGGGGGCGACTACAGCATGGGGACCGCGTTCAGCGCCGCGACTCGTGAGACCGGCGGCGAACTGCAACTCATGTCCCTGATGGGCTTCGACGCCACCACCTTCGGCAACCATGAATTCGACCTTGGACCTGACGGTCTGGGCAAGTCCGTGACTGTGGCCGCCAAGACGGGCCGGATTCCGGCAGTGGTCGCCTCGAACACCAAGCTCACAAAGGACGACGCCACGCTGGCCGATCTCCAGCGCCTGGCCAAGGATGGTGTGATCCGCCGCTACGTCGTGATCGAACGCGGAGGCATCCGCTTCGGCATCTTCGGATTGCTCGGCAAAGAAGCCCAGGTCTATACCAATGGCGGTGCGGTTTCGTTCTCCGATCCCATCGAGACCGCCAGGAAGATGGTGAAGATCCTCCGCGAGACGGAAAAGGTGGATGTGATCATCGCGCTCAGCCATGGCGGCGTGGAGAAAGGGAAGGACGGGCGCTACATCGACGGCGAGGACGTGCGCCTGCCCAAGGCCGTGCCGGGCATCGACGTGGTGATCGGCGGCCACAGCCACACCGAACTACGCGAGGCGATCATCGTCAACGACCGCACACCCGTGGTCCAGACCGGGAAGCAAAGCGAGAACCTCGGCGAACTGGTGATCACATTGGACGGCGGCAAACTGACGGTCGAGTCTTACCGGCTCCACCCGATCGACGACACCATTGCCGGCGACCGGGCCATTGCCGATGAGATCGAAAGGCTCAAGAAGTCTGTCACCGGGGTCGTGTTCGCGTCGCGCGGTTACGGCATCGATCAGCCGCTGGCCGTGGCGCCGCGGGACCTTCCCAATACGTTCTCCGACATCGCGACCAGCACCCTGCTGGCCAACCTCTGCACCGATGCCTTCAGAAAGGCCACAAGGGCGGACATCGGCTTCAGCGTCAACGGGCTGATGCGCGCCGGCTTGACACGGGGGAAGTCAGGCGTGCAAACAGTCTACGATGTATTCGCCGTGGCGCCGCTCGGCGCCGGTGTCGTGGATCCGACGGCCGGCAGCGCACTGGTGACCGGCTACTTCACGGGCCAGGAGCTGAAGAATCTGCTCGAATTTCTGCTCGTGGACAACCCGACCCACCCCGGCGAGTTTTTCCCCCGCACCTCCGGCATGAGGTTCCGCTACGACCAGTCCCGCCCGAGGTTCGAACGTCGTGACGGCCATCGAATTGGGCGACCTCGACCACGGCTATCGCGCCATCGACATCAGCGGGAAGGACGAGCGACTGTATAGCCTCACGTGCCCCCTGATGCTCGGCCAGATTATCGTGGCCATCCCCAAGTACACCAAAGGCAAACTAATCCTGGTGGCGAAGAACAAGGAGGGGCAGCCCCTCAAGTCGAAGGTCGAGGCCCTCGACGACCCGCGTAATGACACGCCCGACCTGCTGTCGCCGCCAGGCACGACGGATCAGGCCAGTGTCGCCACCGTGACGGAAAAAGGCGCTGTCCGAGAGATCAAGGAATGGCAGGCGATCATGGATTACCTCCGCAGCCTGCCGGTCAAGAGGAAGGGCGAATTGCCCACCATCCCGGTCGATGAGCGCGCTGCAGAGGTCCGGGCGATCAAAGTAGATTGATTGGCGCATCCCGTATCCTTGCCGTCGTCTCATAATCTCATTCGTATTGCGAAATGTGTTAGAATCCGACCATCAAACGATACGAACTGACGATCAAGCGGTCTTGTTCAGGTCGCGGGTTCGGAATGTCGCTCCAGGCGGTGCCGTAATCGCAATGCGTCCACGGCGCCCCTTGCGGCCGACGAACCGAACAGCGATCTGAACGCCACCGGCGTTAACAGTTCTTTCCTCACCCTCGGCGTACCATTCAATGGACTGGCTCGTGTCCGCGGGCACGCGGACTTGATTGGGGATTGGGGTCCGATCGTCGTGCTGCCGAGGATTCATGTCTGATCTTCGTCACGTTGAATGAGGTTGACGAGGTTAGCCTTGATCGACTCGGGTAGAGTATCCCAAGCGGCTACAACTTCGGCCAGTTTGGCGTCGGCAAACTGGTGCTGATTGATGCAAAAACCACTCGCTTTGGTGGGCACCACAGAGGGCACCACGAGATGTTTGCCTTTCCCTAAGTCCTTTGCTCCGTTGGTACTTACCGAAACGGAGCGTCGGCCTCCGGGCGATTTAGAAATCGCGACGCAAAGCATTACGCACTAACATGTTACGTCGCGACGTTTTTTCTGGAAGCCGACGCCTGTAGGCCAAAATCCCCTCCCCAAACCACCGAAACCTCCCCTTGTCACCCCCTCCGTTGCAGCTAGATGCAATGAGCGGCAATGAGCGGAAAGCAGGATGACACCATGGAGATCATCCCGGCGATTGGCGATCCTCTATTGACTTTCGCACAGAGGTGTTATACTTTAGTTATATCAGGAGCCGATGCATCCTTATAAGACGACCATAGGAGCCGTCCGCGTGCCAAGAAGTCGTTGTTGGTGGGCGGGAAGCCGGCCGGACGGTCAAGTGAGACGCGAAAATGGCGAACACGATCTTTGTCGATGAACCGCGGACGGTCGAATTGCTTCAGTCGATGCGCCGGTTGATGGAGTGGCTCAGTGCCATGCCGTCGCCAACTCGACGCAGGTTCTTCGGCGCGCTGGCGGAATGTAGTGACGAGGTTCAGCGGGTCGTGTTTCGGATGGTAAGTATTGTCGAAGATCCTCATACGAAACCTGAGCAGCGCCAACGTGCGTTGGCGACGATCGCGGACGCCTTGGCTCTAAGCCAGGACGACGATCTTGAAAAGACGCAGGAAGCAGCCTTTGCCGATCGTCTCCACACATTGATGGCCGTCAAGTGCGTGACGCAGCACGAACTGGCTGAGCGTGTCGGCTGTTCACAGCCAGCGATTTCGCAGATGCTCAATCGCAAGAGTCGGCCTCAGAAGAAGACCATTCTCAAATTGGCCGAGGCCCTCCAGGTTCAGCCTCAGGAACTCTGGCCAGACTTGGAGGTGGCTGAGATGCTCGATGCTGTGGCGGGGTTCCAGGAGGACGACCACGCCATGACGGAGGTTGAAGCGAAGGCTTTGCGGGATGCTTCAAAGCGGAATGCTCCCAAGATCCCCGTCCGGTCTTTGCCCGGGCGCGGGCGCTGAAGGAAAAATGGATGACGGACCATCCACACCAGCTTTACACCATCGAGTTCACGGAGGCCGACCAGGCCCACTTGGCCGGCTTTTCTTGTGGAGTTGAGGCGTGGTCGCGATCTGCCACCGAGTGGATTCGGGGGTCCGACGTGCTCGATTCCATGAAGAGGGGCACGAGGGTCTGGCTGTTTGAGAACGCAGGAGGTGAAATTGTTGGCTTCGGCTCCGTGGGACCAACGCGATGGCGTTGGCCGCCTCCGGATGGGACGTACGCCTCCATTCTTTTGATTCCCATGCTGGGATTGGACACGCGTTTCCGGGGACAACCGCCCGATCCGGATTGGCGATACGCACGTCAAATCATGTCGCACTTGATCAGTGCGGCAGTGGAGATGTCACGGGAGGCCGTTGTGCAGTCAGGCACGTCCGTTGAATGGTTGACTCTGCTGGTTCATCGTGACAACCAGCGTGCGATCAGGTTCTACCAGAAGTGCGGCTTCGAGTTGATCCCCGACGTCGTGCGGTACAAGGACCATCTGGTCATGAAGCTCTGGATCGGCGAAGCCTGACCTGGGACAAGTCATTCAGCGGTGTCGCCAGGGGCGATGGCAGCAACCCCTTCACGACCCAAAGCGTCTGCTGGACGAAAGACGCCGAGACATTGGCTGCCCGAAGGCCGATTTCGGCGGGCTGCCGGCCGTCCCTGATGATGCGGAATTCGGCAGGATTACGGCCGAGAAGAAGGTCCGGAGAGATATCGCATACGCCGTCCGAGGTGTGCAAACCATCGTATCGCGATACTGTCGATGCGACCGCTGGCGTGCGGCGGCGCTCCCGCAACAGCTCTTTCCAACGTGCGGTGGTGGCGTAGAATCGTTGTGCCTTCTTCTTATCCTCAACGGACACTATTTCTCCCCCATCAGCTTGGCCACCGTGGGTTCGATCGCCGCGGACCAGATCTCGTAGCCCTTCTCGTTGGGGTGCAACAGGTCGGGGAAGATGTCCGTGGAAAGTTTGCCGTCGCGGTCGAGAAACTTGTCGTTGATGTTGAGGAAGTAGACCATCTTGTCGTCGGCCACCTTCGCGATGAGGGCGTTGGCCGCCGTGTTGATCTTGCGGAGGCCGTCGTTGTTGTCCTTTCCGCGGGGGAATATGGCCAGCACCAGCACCTTCGTCTTCGGTACCCTGCTGCGCAACTCGGCGACAATCGCCTGCACTCCGGCGGCAATGTCCGCCGGCGAGTCACCGCTGGAAGCGTTGTTGGTGCCGATCATCACCACGGCGAGCTTGGGCGAAATGCCCTCGAGGTTGCCGTGGCCCAAACGCCACAGCACCCACTGCGTCTGATCGCCGCCGATGCCCAGCCCGACGGCGTTGCGCTTGGCGTAATACTTCTGCCAGACCGGGACGCCCGTGCGTTCCCATTCCGCGGTGATCGAGTCGCCGATGAAGACTAAATCGACCTTGCCGCGCTTGATCCGCTGGTTAAACTCCTTGTACCGCACCACCCAGCCCAGGGCGCCGGGGTTCTCGGCGGCCGCCGTCCGCGGCGTCATCAGCTTGACGACCGTGGGTTCGATTCTCTCGGCCCAGACCTGGTGGCCCTTCTCGTTCGGGTGGACGCCGTCCGAAATCAGATCTTTGCGGACTTTGCCGTCCTTATCGACGAAGCTCGGGCCGATGTCCAGGAAGTGGACCATCTTCCCGTCGGCCAGCTTGGCCAGCAGCGCGTTGACCTCCGTGTTGGCCTTGCCAGTGGCGTCGTTGTCTCCGCGGGGGAAAATCGCCAGCAGGAGCACCTTCGTCTTCGGCAGCCTGGTCCGCAGCTCGCTGACGATCGCCTTGACGCCGGCGGCCGTGTCCTCCGGCTTGTCGCCGGCGGCGGAGTTGTTGGTGCCGATCATCACCACGGCCAGCCGCGGCGAAATGCCGTCGAGGTTGCCGTTGCGCAGACGCCATAGGACGTGCTGCGTCCTGTCGCCGGCCGTGCCCAGGTTCAGAGCATTGCGCGGGGCATAGTATTTCTTCCAGATCGCGGCCCCCTTGGTTTCCCAGTCGTGGGTGATCGAATCGCCGACGAAGAGCAGATCGACGTTGCCCTGCTTGGCCCGTTGGTTCATCCCCTTGTGCCGATCCATGCACCAGGCTTCCGGGCGCGGCACGGGAACGACGCTTGCCGGTTGCTTATCCTCTTGGGCCCGCGCCGCAACGGGCGCCAGCAGCACGGCCAAAACCAGGGAGGCGAAAAACCGGCAAAGGCGGGGGGATCTCATCGAAGTTTCTCCGGGGAGGTGAGCGGACGGGGAACACGTAGCGGAAAGTCTATCCTGACCTCTCGGCCGGCGGTAGTCAAGCCCGCACAGCAGCGGGGCGAGCGACGCTGTGAACCGTTACTCTGCCACTCGTCGCGACCAAGGAGGAGTGGCATGTCGTTCAACCTTCGGACCTCACACCACGTCGAACTTGAAGAGGCATGAAGTTAAGTGCCAGTGGTGAAAGAGATTGCGTCCACTTCACACTTCTTCGCAGATGTGAGACGAGGGGCATTGGGGGCCTTAGTGTCATCCCTTTGACCCAACCGGCTTCGCGATCTCGGCCTGAGCTTGCCGGCTGCACCCCGGCGCGACCGCGGTCCGCTCACGGCGTGTGCCGAGCGCCGGTCTCTTGCTCTGCCCTTGCTCACAGAACATACTGGATCCGTTGGGCCCTTGCTGGTCTTGTTGGTGTTTTGTCAGAAAGCAAAGATCATGATCCGTAGTCTGGTTGCGATGAGGTACAATCGCACGCGGCGCACATGGCCAGGCGTGCTGCTGGCGGGGATCGGTTTGCTGGGACTGGTCAGCCGCAGTGGGCTGGCGGCCGAGGTGGCTTCGTCGCCCTACGCGCGGCCTTATGCCCTCGCCGTTGCGCCGGCGCTGCTGCCCTTGCCGCCGGGCGCCGTCGAGCCGGCCGGCTGGCTGCGCGATTGGGCCGTGGCGGCAGGAAAGGGGATCACGGGCCATCTGGACGAATATCATGCGGTGTTCCGCGACGCATGGAAGGGGATACCGGTCGCCGCGCCGGCGGCCGCCGCCGATGGCACGGGCTGGCCCTTGGAACAGTGTGCCTACTGGCTCAACGGTCTGTTGGATCTGGGCTTCGTGCTGCACGACGACGCCCTGATCCAGAAAGCCACGCAGCGATTGACGTTGGTGGTCGACGGGGTGAATCGTGGCGGAACCTCTTTGATCTACTGGAAGAAGGACAAGCCCCAGGGATTCAACCTTTGGGCCCAGTCGCAGATGGGT
Organism: uncultured Planctomycetia bacterium; assembly: GCA_963804825.1. Lineage (GTDB taxonomy): Bacteria > Planctomycetota > Planctomycetia > Pirellulales > Thermoguttaceae > JBKQVT01. The sequence continues at coordinate 490,347 of CAWDRV010000003.1, forward strand.
CGGGCGCTGGTGGAATGGTACAAGGCCACCGGCCAGCAGCGGATCCTCGACGCCCTGGTGCGGGCATACGCCGACTGTCCCGTGCCCATGGGCCCTCTTCACATGGACGGCAGCGCCGAGGGTGGACTGTGCAACCTCGACGCCATGGTCGAAACGTACTCCTTCAGCGGCGATCGCCGCATCGCCGAGCGGATCCGCGCAGCCGTCAGTCAAGCCGGAGATCGCCGCGACCGAGCGGGAGTGGATCGCCGGCCGTGTCGTGCCGAACCATGCGGTGGGCGTCAACGAAGCGATGCGGCTGCCGGCCTTGATGTACCTGGCCACGGGCCAGTCGCAGCACTGCGACGCCTCGCTGGCCGCCTTCCGCTGGTTGGACCAGAACCATCTGCTCCCCTACGGCGTAAACTCGGGCCAAGAGTTCCCCACCGGTATCGGCGCCTTCCGCTTCACGGAAACCTGCAACGTTGAGGCGCATCTCTGGTCGAGCCTGTGGCTGTACCGGATCATGGGCGATCGCACCTGGGGCGACCGCATCGAGCGACTGTTCTTCAATGCCGCGCCGGCGCCCATCGCCCGCGACTTCCGCACGATGTCCTACTACCAGTCCCCCAACCGCATCCTTGCCGAGTCGCTGCCCAGTTTTCCCAGCGGGGGCGAGTGGCTGCGTTACTCGCGCCTGGGGTTTCCGCAAGTGCTGTGCTGCGTCGCCTCTGTGAACCGTGTCATTCCCCATTACGTGATCCACATGTGGATGGCTACGGAAGATCGGGGCCTGGCAGCCGCGCTTTACGGCCCCTGCACGGTCTCGGCCCTGGTGGGCCCGCGCGTGCCCGTGAAACTGACTTGCCGCACGGCATACCCTTTCGAGGAGACGATCCGCGTGACCGTGGACCCGGAGCGAGACGCGTCGTTCCCGCTCTATTTCCGCATTCCCGCCTGGTGCGCACAACCGCGGATCGCGATCAACGGTGCAGCGGTGAGCGCCCTGCCCGACGGTAAGGGCTTTGTGCGCATCGAGCGGCCGTGGGCCAAGGGCGACCGCGTGGCGCTGACCTTCCCGATGTTGGTCCACGTGGCTCGCGGCATGGAGACGGAATATCCGGCAGCGGTGCGGACAAGGATCGGGCCTATGATCCACGCCGAATGGTTCGAGAAGCGCCGGTTCCCCTACGCCAGCGTGTCGTATGGTCCGCTATTGTTCGCCCTGGCGATTCCGGACAAGGACCCAGGCACGCCGTTGCCGGCCGCGCGGTGGCGGTACGCCTTGGACAATGCGCCGCAGCGCCATGGGGCCGATATCGAGGTTCATCGCGGCGCGATGCCCGGGCACTGGGATTGGCCGCTCCGCGCGCCGCTGGCGTTGAAAGTGCCAGCCCGAACGGTAGACTGGAACCCGACGGAAGTGCAGGCGTTGCCGGCCGCGCCCATCGAAGGGGGCCGGGCGGAGACCATTCGCCTGATCCCTTACGGCTGCACGAAGTTCCGCATCTCGATGTTTCCCGTCACGCCCCGGGCCTGGGGCTACGGCGAGTGATGTGGCAAAGATTGCAGGGGTTCGGTAGATCTCTTTGAGAACGCTGCCGCCAGCGCTCGCGATTGCCCCCGCGCCATTCTGGGGCCAATCGAGAAGGCCATCCGCCGCCTGCTGCCGTTGTTGCACCCCCTGGGCATCCGTGAGGTACAGGATCACATAGGCACACCTTTGCACGTCCCGCTCAGGGTTGGGCGCTGGTTGAACTTTGCCGAGCCGGGTGCGGAAATCGATCTGCTGCGGTGATCTCGACGGTAGCCGAAGTTACTCTGCGGCCGGGTGCCGTTGGGCAGATCTGAGGACGCGAAAGTGGGCCGAATTACGCTGAAAAATAAGGTCCAGAGAGATAGCACCACTGTGATCACCCTGCGGGTTTAGCGATTCTCAAACCCTTGTGGCGCTTGGTACTTACGGAAACTGAGCGTCAGCCTCCGGACGGTGTAGGAATCGCGCCGCAAAGCATTACGCACCAACATGTTGCGTCGCGACGATTTTTCTGGAAGCCGACGCTGTTGCGGCAAATTGATGCAGATTGTATCCAAGGATGACGTTTTTGGTGCAAGCTGTTGGGCACCAATTTGGGCACCGCGGACCGGAGCCATTTGCCCCACACTGGGCTGGATAAAAAGGTATACACTTTATAGAATGTGCGTGCGTTTCTATCCGCGTTTTTACGGCTGGGACAATTACCATGGCATCCCCGACTGCAAAAGCCCGCCGACTCTTTCGGGACCATGGCGGCACACTTCGGACCCGTGAGGCGCTGGCGGCCGGCGTTCATCCGCGCACACTCTACGGAATGCAAAGCACGGGTGAACTGGAAAGGCTTGCCCGGGGCCTTTATCGGCTCGCGGGTCTTCCACCGCTCAGCGATCCCGATCTGGCAACCGTCGCGAAGCTGGTGCCGCAGGGAGTCATTTGCCTGATTTCGGCGCTGGCCCATCATGGACTCACCACCCAGATTCCCCACGAGGTCCACCTGGCCCTACGGCGTACGGCCCGCCATCCGAAACTCAAGTTCCCGCCGCTGCAAGTCTTTCGTTTCTCCGAGCAGGCATTTGCGGCCGGCATCGAAACATGCACGATCGACGGCGTACCGGTGCGGATCTACAGCCCGGAGAAGACACTGGCCGACTGCTTCAAATTCCGTAACAAGATTGGGCTGGATGTGGCCATCGAAGCACTGCGAACCTATCGCGGGCGGCGACGACATCGGCTGCAGGAAGTGCTTCAATATGCCCGCGTTTGCCGGGTGGACAGCGTCATTCGCCCCTACCTCGAGGCCATCGCATGACCAAACGCCCAATCAAGGACGTTGCTGCGTCCGTGCATCAACGGTTGCTCAACGTGGCCAAGCAGAGTAGCCGTCGTTTCAATGATCTACTCCAGCACTACGCGCTGGAACGCTAGCTGTTTCGCCTCTCCCGATCTGCTTATGGCGAGCGATTCATCCTCAAGGGTGCGCTGCTGCTGGTGGTTTGGAAGACGCCTGTTACCCGCCCGACTCGCGATATCGACCTGCTCGGACGGGTGAGCAACGACCTCGATGCCGTCCGGTCTGTGATTGCGGAGATCCTCCAGACGCCGGTCGAGGACGATGGCCTGGTCTTTGATGCGGCCAGCGTGACGACCGAACGGATCGCCGAAGATGCGGACTACGAGGGTGTTCGGGCAAAGTTTCTGGGCAGCCTGGGCAATACCCGGATCACCATGCAAATCGACATTGGCTTCAGTGACGTCGTCACGCCCGGCCCAGCCTGGGTCAGCTACCCCACGATCTTGGAGCAGCCGCCGGTGCAACTCCTTGCCTACAACCGGGAGACGGCGATTGCAGAGAAGTTCGAGGCGATGGTGAAGTTGGGCGACCTCAATACCCGGATGAAGGACTTTTTCGACGTTTGGCTCTTGGCCGCCAATTTCGAGTTCGATGGTCTCGGCTTGGTTGCTGCCGTTGGGGCCACGTTCGCTCAGCGGCAAACGCCCCTTGAAGTCGCCCCTGCCAGTTTCTCAGACCAGTTTGCCCGTAACCCGACAAAGGAAGCCCAGTGGATCGCGTTTGTCCGCCGCTCGCTCTCACCGCATACCCCAGCGGAGTTCTCCGAGGTCGTGGTCCATGTCCGCGATTTCCTTCAGCCGATCGCACAAGCCATCTTCGAAAACCGCCCCTTCATGAGGCATTGGCGGCGCGGCGGTCCGTGGGAGTCCGAAACTGGGGAGACAAGGTGATCCGGCCTTCGGTGGCCGTTGCGAACACCTCGACGGTTTGGGACGGGCTTATGGCCGAGGCGCCCCACCTGGCGGTTGGACAGCGTTGTCTCGGTCGCGTGCTCGGAATGCTGCCCCTGGTGGTGCCGTAATTGCAATCCGCGCACGGCGTCCCTTATGGGTGACAAATCCGAGGCCAAAATTACGATGCTTCGGTGTTGTGGCACTGTAATTCGCTGCCTCGGCCACCCGCGAATTCAGACAAGTCTGAGTTTCGAGGCACCGCAAGCACAAAAACCCACCGAGGGCGTGGGACGATGCGTTTCGCCGTTGCGCTGACGGCGACGGCGGGCTGTCACTTTTGGTCCCGGCCCAGTCCGATCAGCCACCAACGGCCGCCATTGACAAGCCAGATTCCATTGTTCAGGATGACAGTCGTTAACCTGCCACCGAGGTGTTCCGGCAGGCATAATAACGTAGGAATTCTGCGAAAAGTTACCCTTGGACGAACCTGCCATGACGAGCCTTCCGATCCGCCGGTGGCTGTTCTGCCTCTTTGTCGGCGCGTCCCTCACGCCCGCGGCGAATTCGCTTTCCGCCGCCCCACCGCCGTTTCCGCCCGCGCAAGCGGAAGCGATCCATCGCTGGCAAGACATGCGATTCGGGATGTTCATTCACTGGGGGCCGGTCAGTTTGACGGGCGAGGAAATCGGTTGGTCACGCGCCGTGCAGACGCCCATCGAGGTCTACGACAACCTCTATCGGCGATTCAACCCGACGAAGTTCGACGCCGACCAATGGGTCAGCGTGGCCAAGGCGGCGGGAATGAAGTACATCGTGCTGACGACCAAACACCACGACGGCTTCTGCCTGTGGGACACGAAACAGACCGACTACAACATCATGCACTCGCCGTTCGCGCGCGACGTAGTGCGCGAGTTGGCCGACGCCTGCAAGCGGCAAGGGATCGGCTTTGGAACCTACTACTCGGTGACCGACTGGCATCATCCCGCCCATCCCTTGGGCAGCCCCGGCGGCCAGACCAAGAAGCCTCATCCCGACCTGGAAGCCTACACCCGGTATTTGAAGAATCAGCTCCGGGAGTTGGTGACCGGCTACGGGCCGCTGACGACTGTCTGGTTCGACTTTCCACAGTCTTTCGACGCTCGCCGCGGTGCGGACGTGATCGCGACGGTCCGCGCCTTGCAGGCGGACATTCTCATCAACGATCGCAGCGGCGCCGCTGGCGATTACGACACTCCCGAGCAAGTGATCGGCGGCTATCAAGTCCAGCGGCCGTGGGAAACGTGCATGACCATCGGCACCCAATGGGCGTGGAAGCCAAACGACCAGATGAAGAGCTTGAAGGACTGCCTGCAAACGCTCGTCCGTTGCGCGGGCGGCGATGGGAACCTGTTGTTCAACGTCGGCCCCATGCCCAGCGGCGAAATCGAGCCTCGCCAAGCCGAACGCCTCAAGGAGATGGGGGCGTGGATGGCCAAGTATGGCCATAGCATTTACGGCACCCGCGGTGGACCCTGGCGGCCGGGCAAAGGATATGTCTGCACCCACCGGGGCGCCACGATTTACCTCCACGTCCTCGCGTGGGACGGTGATGCGGTCAAGTTGCCGCCGCTTCCCGACAAGGTTGCGAAGGCCGACCTCTTGACCGGCGGGAAGGTCCACCTGCGACAAGGCGGCGAGGGAATTGTCGTATCCGTTTCAGCCGCCGACCAGAAGGAAATCGACACGATCGTGCGGCTGGAGTTGAGGGGCAAAGGGGCCACTGATATTGAAAGGATGGGCGAGGGCTGGTATGGTGAGGCGATGCCGCGAACGGCCCGAGCCGCCGAAGGAGGAATGATCTACCACGTTCTCAATCGTGGGAACGGGCGGATGCGGATTTTCCACAAGCGCAGGACTATGAGGCGTTCGAGCGCGTCTTGGCGGAGGCCCTGGAGCGCTACGCCGTGGAGTTGCTGACCTATTGCCTGATGCCGAACCATTGGCACCTGGTTAGGGTCCGAGAACGGGGTCAGACTTTAATTATCAACTTTAGTAGCACCTTCCCGCCCTTCCGTGAGTCTCTTGGACAAACGCCCCACCGTCTTGGCCAGCGTGGCGGCATCGCTGGCGAACATTATTGCCGCCAAGGGTTGTCTTCCGTGTCGGAAGCGCGCGATTGGCCACAAATTGGCTCCATTGGCCTTGAGGACACGGGGATGTCCGCGAAAAAGGAGCCTCGCAAGTCTTTGCGAGGCTTCGGCTTACGCCAGCGGAGGGCACGGGAATCGAACCCGCAACCCCTTGCGGGGCACCACATTTCCAGTTGGACTATACGGCTGTCCATGACCGTCTATTGTGCCCTAGGACGTACACGGTGGCCAGTTTACGCGAAGGCCAGATTCCACCAACGTCCACCGTTTCCGCCAATGTCTGTCCTATTGGCTACAAAGTGGCTACACGGCGATGGCCCAAGTAAACTCGGCACTGGCCAGTACGATCCACCCGTACAACCGCCCAGGATTGCCGATGCGACAGGAATTTCGTTATCCGACAGCAACGTCGCCCGCCGGTTGGCCGGCCTCCGTAAAGTCCGCCGTAATTCACGCCATCGCTCTGGCCCAATACGCCATAGTATACACCCGCGGCTGGGCGGCCAACGGTGTCAACGCCCGCGTCCGCCTGCGTGCCGAGAACCAGCGACTCCGCGAGGAAGTGGCCCTGCTCCGGGAAGAGGTCCGCATCAAGGACGCCCGCATGGCGCGCCTCGACCCGCACCGCAGGCCGCAGTACCCGCCCACCGAGCGCATGGCCATCTTGGAGCTTAAGACGGCCCGTCATTGGTCGCTGGAGCGGACCGCCCGCGCGATGCTCGTCACCGCCGCCACCATCGCCTCCTGGCTCAAGAGGATCGACGAAGACGGGCCCGACGCCCTCGTACAACTTCCTCGGCCGGTCAACAAGTTCCCGGAACTTGTCCATTACGTCGTCCATCGCCTGAAAACGCTCTGCCCCACGTTGGGCAAGGTCAAGATCGCCCAGACCCTTGCCCGCGCGGGCCTGCACCTGGGCGCGACCACCGTGGGCCGGATACTCAAGGACAAGCCAGCTCCCACCGCCCCAGCAACGGCCCCGGCGACCGGCAGCAACAGTCGCGTTGTCACGGCCAAGCGACCCAATCACGTATGGCATGTGGACTTGACCGTCGTGCCGACCGGCCTGGGTTTCTGGTGTTGCTGGCTCCCCTTCGCGCTTCCGCAACGGTGGCCGTTCTGCTGGTGGGTCGCCGTCGTGGTCGATCACTTCTCCCGCCGCGCAATGGGCACCGTTGCCTTCCGCGGGCAACCCTCTTCCGAGGCCGTCCGCGCCTTCCTGGGCCGCACCATCCGCCGTGCCGGAGCCACGCCCAAATACATCGTCTGCGATCGCGGTTGTCAGTTCGACTGTGCCGGCTTCCGAGCATGGTGCCGGCGGAGACATATCCGACCGCGATTCGGTGCGATTGGCTGTCACGGCAGCATCGCCGTCGTTGAGCGGTTCATCTTGACGATGAAGTGCCTGCTGTCATGCCTGCCGCTGGTGCCGTACCGTCGCGAAGGTTTTCAGCAGGAACTGGCCGCCATCGCGGACTGGTACAACACCTGCCGCCCGCACACGTGGCTTGGCGGCAAGACGCCCGACGAGGTGTATTACGACCGCTATCCCGCCAACCGCAGTCCACGCTTCGAGCCGCGTTCACAATGGCCGCGCGGTTCGCCGTGTGCCAGACCGTGGGCGCTCATCAAGGGCAAGACCGGCGTGCGCGTGGAGCTTGAGGTTACGTACCACGCCGGACGCAAGCACTTGCCCGTCGTTACGCTCCGTCGCGCCGGCTGAGCACCGCGCCGGCTCAATACGGAGCACCGCGCTGCTCGTGCGCACCGCGGGTACGGCGATACGTTCACGTCTCCCGAATTGTCAATGATCCGTTGCAAACTCAGCGCGAAGTCGCGCCGAGAAACCGCGCTTTACGGGTTTTTGTCTGGTTCCGAACCCCATCATTCGTCGGGGATGATCCTCCACCATTCCTGCAATCAAGACTCGCTGGACCAAGACAGTCATGCCGGTCTGGCGGTCCAGGGCGTCGTAGGTGTAGACGGTCTTGTTGCTATCGGCGTCGGTTTCGCTTTTCAGGTTGCCGTTGTCGTCGGAATGTCAAGGAACCATGAACCCTGGGTGGAGGTCATTTGCCGCCGGACTTGTAGCCGAGTTTCTTCGCCTCAGCGTAATCGGCTTCCGCCTTGGCCTTTTCCCCCTTCTTTTCGTAGGCAACGCCGCGGCCGTAATACGCCATGGCAAGTTTCGGACTAAGTTGTATCGCAGTGGTGAAGTCGTCGATGGCCTTGTCAACGTCACCCATCGCGAAAAGAACGTAACCGCGGTTGTAGCGCGCGTTCGGGTCCCTCGGATCCAGCCGGATAGCCGCAGCGAAATCCGCGAGGGCCTTGTCAAGATCGCCAACCTCTTGGTATGCAACGCCTCGGTCCATGTGCTGGCCAGCAAAATTCGGCCGGATTCGTATGGCTATCGTGTAGTCGGCGATTGCGTTTCTGAGATCACCCTTAATTCTGTAAACAAAACCACGGCCGTAATACGCATCAGCATATTGCGGGTTGAGTTGAATAGCGCTTGTGAAATCACTGATGGCCTTCTGGACGTCGCCCAACTTCCTGTGCGCGTAACCGCGACCGTAGTATGCACGGGCATCTTTCGGTTTGAGTCGAAGATTTTCCGTAAAATCAGCGATGGCTTTGTCGAAGTTTCCCTTCCCTATGTATGCGCTGCCGCGAGCCCCGAACGCCGTCGCGGACTGTGGCCTCAGTCGGATTGCCTCAGCGAAATCGGCGATGGCCTTGTCGTATTCGCCCTTGTGCCCGTAGGCGGCGCCCCGGTTGCCATACGCCACGGCGTCTTTCGGATCGAGGCGGAAGGCTGCGTCAAAGTCGGCGATGGCCTTGTCGTATTCGCCCTTGTGCCCGTAGGCGGCGCCCCGGTTGCCATACGCCACGGCGTCTTTCGGATCGAGGCGGATGGCTGCGTCAAAGTCGGCGATGGCCTTGTCCAATTCGCCCCTTTTCCCGTAGGCGAGCCCCCGGTTGCGGTACGCTGAAGGGTCCTTCGGGTTGAGCCGGATGGCCACCGCGTAGTCGGCGACGGCCTTGTCATACTCACCCACCGCATCGTGGTAAAAGCCCCGGTTGTAATACGCCTCGGCGTGTTTCGGATCGAGGCGGATGGCTGCGTCAAAGTCGGCGATGGCCTTGTCGTATTTGCCCCTCTCGCGGTAGGCATCGCCCCGGTTGCAATAGGCGTCGGCATTCCTTGGATCGAGCCGAATGGCGTCGGTGTAATCAGCGATGGCCTTGTCGAATTCGCCCTTGTGCCCGTAGGCGACGCCCCGGTTGTAGTACGCCTCGGCATCTTTCGGATCGAGGCGGATGGCCGCGTCAAGGTCAACGATGGCCTTGTCGTGTTGGTGCTCATACCCGTAGGCGAGAGCCCGGTTGCGGTACGCTGAAGAGTACTTCGGGTTGAGCCGGATGGCCTCCCCGCAGTCGGCGATCGCCTTGTCGTATTCGCCTTTCTTGTGGTAGGCAACGCCCCGGTTGTTATACGCACTGGCATTTTTTGGGTTGACGCGGATCGCTTCGGTAAACGCATCAATGGCCGCGTCATAGTCCTGTTTTTGGAATAAGGAGATGCCCTTCGAGAATGCTTCGGCTGCCGACGGTGGTTTCCCAGCGACGGAGGAGATCACCGTCACCGAGGCAAAGGACACTGCGACGAGCATCGAGGAGACGTGCTTCTTCATGGTTTACTCCCGATGATTGAGGACATGAACGCACCAAAACAGGCTTAATCCAATGGAAAACGCTTGCATAGCAGCACCCCACTGCCGAATAAACATCGAACCAACATCGACGGGTATTCCAACCCAGCGGCGGGTGCCTGGGCGCCTCGTCGCGCACTGCTCTGCACCTCCGCCGCGTTGTGATCGCCGGCAATCCGGTCAAGAAATCGGGGGACACAATACTAGTTTTCCCGAGTTCTGGGCCGACCGCCTTTTTGTAGTTTCAGGTCACGGCCGACAAAACCCTCCAAACGCTCCAGGAACGTCTCATCCCCCAACGGGCGTCCCGTGCGGCCGAGAACGGGGTCAGACTTTAATTATCAACTTTAGTAGCACCTTCCCGCCCTTCCGTGAGTCTCTTGGACAAACTTGGCCAGCGCGGCGGCACCGCTGGCGAACATTATCGCCGCCAAGGGTTGTCTTCCGTGTCGGAAGCCCGAAATTGGCTACAAATTGGCTCCATTGGCCTTGAGGACCCGGGGATGTCCGCGAAAAAGAAGCCTCGCAAGTCTTTGCGAGGCTTCGGCTTACGCCAGCGGAGGGCACGGGAATCGAACCCGCAACCCCTTGCGGGGCACCACATTTCCAGTGTGGCCGCTAGCCATTCGCTTACCCTCCGTAAGTAATTACGCCATATCAGTTTGCGCTACTTGCAATTTTGCGTCAAGGGGTCTTGCACGCCCTGTGCGCAACCGGCACACAAGCATTGGTGCAATTCGTAATGCTTCCTGAAAGAATTATAGGAAAGAATCGAGAGGTCGCCCAAAGGATTGCCCGATTGCTGCACAGCGGGGCGAAGCGGTTGCTGGAAATGTAGGCAATCCAGGGGCCTTGGCCCCAAGAAGGCATCGGAAACTTGGGCAATGTTTGAGGGGTTGCCTGCCGATATTCTTGTTGCTATAGTCCTGGTTGTGGTCGGTGCAAAGGCGCCGTAGCCAAGCGGCTAAGGCAGCGGATTGCAAATCCGCCATCCCCGGTTCGAATCCGGGCGGCGCCTCTTCTTCTCACTCCTTCGCCATGTGGGCACTTTTCAGCTTCGTGGCACCCCTGCGGCCAGATGGTCATTCGCAGCCCGGACGCGGAAGGCGGCCGCCCTCGACATGGACGGGCCGCGCCACTTCGACGACGACGGCTATGCCTGGCCGCGGGACACCGCAGTGGCCGGCGGCGTGACTGCCGAGGAGAAAATCGACGGCCGCAGCCTAGTGGACTTTGCGCCTTCCATCGGCTGTAAGGCGGCGAGGCCGCGGCAGTTGCAATGCGTGGTGCAGCATGTTAAGGTGTCATGCTGCCGGTCCCGGGCGCGACGCAAGGACGCCGGTCCGTCGCCATGCTTGCTCCCCGATCCTCGATCCCTGGTGCCACTGCCCATGAAAGCGAAAGAAGCCTTCCCCCCGGAAGACGAGTTTGACGTGGAAGAAGAGACGGCCGCGGAGGCTGCGGCGGACGCCGCGGCCTCGCCGATGGCCTTGGCGTTGCCGCCCCCGGGGCTGTCGGAGGACGAACAGGCCCAGTGGTGGCTGAAGAACGTCTATCGGGCCGGCAGTATGCGTCAACTCACGGCGCGCTCGGTCGTGGCCGGCATGTTGATCGGCGCGCTGATGGCCATCTCGAACCTCTACGTGGGCCTGAAGACCGGCTGGGGCTTGGGCGTGACCATTACCGCCTGCGTCATCGCGTTCGCCGTGTTCAAGTCGTTGGAGGCGATCCTGCCCTGGCTGCGGAAGAACCCGCTGACGATGCTGGAGAACTGCTCGTTGCTCAGCACGGCCAGCGCCGCCGGCGCCATTTCCTCGGCCGGGCTGGTCTCGGCGATTCCGGCGCTGTATCTCTGCACCGGAAAGCCGATGGGAATCGGGCAGATGATGGTCTGGCTGGTGTCGGTGGCCACGCTGGGGCTTTGCATGGCGGTGCCGTTGAAGCGCCAACTCATCAACATCGACAAGCTGCCGTTTCCCTCGGGCATCGCCACGGCCGAAACCCTCAAGAGCCTCCACTCGACCGGCGCCAAGGCGATGCAGCAAGCCAAGACGCTCCTGCTCTGCGGGCTGGTCGGGGCCTTGCTGAAGTTCATGGTGGAAGGGTGGGCCGACGTCATGACCTGGCTGGGCGGGAAGGTCGCCTTCGCCAAGAACCTGGCCGGCTACGCCGTCCCCGACAAGTTTCCGCTCTTTCCGGGCAACAAGGGCTGTTTCCTGCTGGATTATTATACCTTCGGTTTTGAAGGCTCCACGATCATGCTGGCCGCCGGCGCGATCATGGGTATTCGCGTGGGCGCCTCGATGCTGGCGGGCACGGCCATTTTCTACGGCGTCCTGGCACCCGTGCTCAGTCATTACGACATCATCCACATCATCCCCGGAGACAAGGCGTTCCGGTCAATTACGGAGCTGGACGCTTTGGCCCGCGGTCGCCTTGATGGTCACCGCCGGATTGACGAACTTCGCAATGCGGTGGCGCATGATCGTCCGCGCCCTGAGCGGCCTAACGGCCATCTTCGGCAAGCGTTCCGGCCGGCGCGGCGCAGCCGACGGGTTGGAGGTGCCCAGCTCGTGGTTCGTCATCGGTTGCTGCATTTCGGGCCTGGCGTGCGTGTGGATCGGCAAAAGCCTCTTCAATATCTCGATCCCGATGGGGATCCTGGCCGTGCTGTTGACCTTCGTCCTGTCGATGGTCGCCGCCCGGGCAACCGGCGAGACCGATATGACCCCCATCGGCGCCATGGGCAAGATCACCCAACTGACCTATGGCATCCTCGTGCCGAGAAATATGGCCACCAACCTGATGACGGCGGGAATCACCGCCGGGGCGTCGACCCATTCCGCCGACCTGTTGACCGCCTTGAAGACGGGATACCTCGTCGGCGCCAACCCGCGAAAACAAGCCATTGCCCAACTCTTCGGCGTCTTGATGGGCGTGCTCATCTGCGTCCCGGTCTATGCCATCATTGTCCGGACCCCGCCCTTCGATCCGGATCGCCAGGAGGCGATCATGAAAGAGGCCGCGGCGAAGCGCTGCCGCCACAACCTCCGCGGCGTCAGCCGAGACAAACTCCGCCGCACCCGCGACGGCCGAAAAGCCCGCCGATGACCTCACGAAGACCAATTTGCTTTCTAGCCAGTTTCCCACTCCCTCGGTGACGGTCTGGTACAATGTCGCCAAGATCTTGAAGGAAGGAGTCGAAAACTTGCCGAAGGGAACGGTCCTCGGCATGATCATCGGCGGGAGCCTGGGGATCCTCATTGCCCTGCTGGAAGAGTTCTTGCCAAAACACTGCGTCAAGTGGATACCCTCGGCGACCGGGCTCGGACTGGCCGGAGTTCTGCCCGCCTTCAATTCCATCGCCATGTTCCTCGGGGCCTTCCTTGCGTGGATATGGACGAAATCCCATAGCCGAAGCGCCGGAGATTACATCATCCCTGGGGCGTCGGGCCTGATCGCCGGGGAATCGCTCACCGGCGTGACCATTAACCTCTGCAAGGCATTGCCGACCATCGGGCCGGCCATTTGGCACACCTTGCGATCCTTTTTCGGTGGATAGACCGCTCGCCGCGAGGTTGCACCATGGGCCAGGTCGGCCCCCATTGCCCTGCCTTGCTGCTGTTGGCCGCGTTCAGCCGCCACGCGTCGGCGCTGCGATGGGCCCGCGGCCGGGCCGAGGAAGCCTGGGGCCCCGCCGCCTTGGAAAGCCCGGCCTTCGACTTCCACGAGACCGACTACTACCAGGCGACCATGGGCCCGGGGCTGCAAAAGGTCTTCTTCGCTTTCCCCCGGCCTTTCGACGCCGCCGAACTGGTCGACGTCAAACTGCAAACCAACGCCTGGGAACAGCAGTACGCCCGCGCGGCCGGACACGCCGAGCCGCGGCCGTTGAACCTCGACCCCGGCTACCTGACCCTGGCCAAGTTGGTGCTGGCCTCGACCAAGGATTTCGCCCATCGCATCTATCTCCGCGACGGCATCTACGCCGAAGTGACCCTCTACTACCGCCATCATCGCTGGGAGCATCACCAATACACCTTCGCCGATTACCGCCGCGAGGATTACCAGCGGTTCTTCTCGCAGTGCCGCGATCTCTTGCATAAGAGAGAAGGAAAACCATGATCTGGCTGGTCCTTGGCGCCATGGTCCCGAGCATGTTCGTCTGCTGGGCGGCGGGCGGACTGATGCGCCGGCTCGGGCCGCGGATCGGGCTGCTGGATCGGCCCGGCCATCGCAAGGTCCACGCCACTCCCGTGCCCACCGGCGGCGGATTGGCCATCTGGCTGGGCATCGTCGTGCCGCTGGGCCTGGGCCAACTGGCGATCGTGGTTTTCCGCGGCGCCGGCGGTGCGCCGCCGGCTTCGCCCGCGGCCGCGGCGCCGTCGTGGCTCGCCTCGCTGCCGGCGCTGGTCGCGTTGCACTTGCCGGGCCTGATGCACCAGTCGATCAAGCTCTGGACCCTGCTGGCCGGCGGAACCGTCGCTCGATGCTGCTGGGACTGGCCGACGACCGCCGCGGCCTGGATTGGCGCGTCCGCCTGGCCGTGCAAACCCTGGTCGCCGTGGTCATGGTGGCCCTGGGCTGGCGCGTGGACCTGCTGCCCGGCGTCCCGGGCGCCGCCGAGACGATCAGCGTCCTGTGGATCGTCGGCCTGGTCAACTCCTTCAACATGCTCGACAACATGGACGGCCTTTCGGCGGGCGTGGCGGCCATTGCCGCCGCCGCGCTGGCCGTGGTCATGTTCCTCTCGCCGCGGCCCGACAACCACCAACCGCAACTGTTCGTCGGCGGACTGCTGCTGGTGATTCTCGGCTCCCTGCTGGGCTTCCTCTGGCACAACCGGCCGCCGGCGCGGCTCTTCATGGGCGACGCGGGCAGCTACCTCGTCGGCTACCTGCTGGCCATGGTCACGCTGACCGCCACCTTCGCCGGCGGCGGCGCGCCGCGACACGCCACCTTGGTCCCGCTATGCGTGCTGGCCGTGCCGATCTACGATACCCTCAGCGTCGTGCTGATCCGTTTGCGGCAGGGCCGCAGCCCCTTCGTCGGCGACACCAGCCATTTCTCCCATCGCTTGACGGCCCTGGGCATGACGAAAACCCAGGCCGTGCTGACCATCTACCTGGCCACGGCCACCTGCGGCCTGGGCGGACTGTTGCTGCACCAGGTCGACCGTTTCGGGGCGGCCGTGGTCCTCCTGTTGGTCTTCTGCACGCTGTTGTTGGTGGCCATCCTCGAGACGGCCGGCCGGCGCAAGGAAACGGGGAAAAAATAGGAGGCCGGCGACCGCCGCTTGACCATGAAACGCCCACTTCGTGGTATAGTGATCCAGAACTTGGGTGCCACTGCTGGCTTGTCCAGCAGTGTCGAACCATCACCGGGCGCAACACTGCTGGACAAGCCAGCAGTGGCACCCCTAGATCATAAAGTCCCATTTGAGTGAAGCACTACGCTAGCGGAGAGATGCGTCGGAGCGGCACGCCGCAAGGCCCCGCGGCCACGCTCGGTCCGGACGCGGCCGATCGGCTGCGGCCGTGGCTGTTGGCCGCGGCGACGGCCCTCTGGCTGGCCCGGCCGCTGTTCCCCAGCGAAGCGGCGGCCACGCACGGCGACGGCCTGCCCGTGGTCATGCTCTGGCTCACGCTCGGCGTCTGCTGGTTGCTCGGGGCGGTCCGAGGCCGGCGGTTCCGCCTTCGTTTCGGCTGGACCGACGCGGCCGTGGGGTTGTTGATCGGCGTCCACGCGTTGGCCGCCCTGTGGGCGGCCCGGCACGCCAGCCCGCGCCCGGCCGTCAACATGCTCTGGGAATGGATCGGTCTGGGGCTGGGCTATTTCCTCACGCGGCAGTTGATCGGCGGCCCCCGCCAGGTCCGGGCGATGATCGCCGTGATGATCGCCCTGGCCGTCGGGTTGTCCGGCTATGGGCTCTATCAACGCACGGTCGAGATGCCGCGTGACGAGGCGCAATACGAAGCCGATCCCGACGGCACGCTGCGCGAGGCCGGCGAGTGGGCCCCGCCCGGTTCGCCCCAGCGGCAACACTTCGAGGACCGGCTGAAAAACCGGGAGCCGACCGCCACCTTCGCCTTGACCAACTCGCTGGCCGCGATGCTGGCCCCCTGGCTGGTCATCGCGGCGGGCCTTGCGATGGGCTCTTCCGCGGTCCGCAAGGCCGTGCCGTGCATCGGGTGCGCCGTGCTCATTGCCGCTTGCCTGGTGCTGACCAAGAGCCGTGCCAGTTACCTCGCCGTGCTCTTCGGGCTGGCGCTGGCGGGCCTTGCCCGCGGCGGACGGAAAGTTCGACCGGGCTGGAAATTGCCCGCCGGCATCGCCTTGGCCGCGACCGTCCTCGTGGCCGGCGCGTGGGCGACGGGGCTGCCGCCGCGCGTGCTGGCCGCGAAGGCCGCCAAGTCGTTCGGCTATCGACTCCAGTATTGGCAGTCCACGATGCGAATGATCGCGGAGCATCCGCTGGCCGGTTGCGGGCCCGGCAATTTCCAAGACGCCTACACCGAATACAAACTGCCCGAGGCCAGCGAGGAAGTGGCCGATCCGCACAACTTCCTCTTGGAAGTCTGGGCCACGGCCGGAAGTGCGGCCATGGCGGCGCTGTTGGTCCTGTTGGCCAGCTTCGCCTGGGCCGTGTGGCGACGGAACTCGGCGTCGGGTGAGCCGAACAAGGACGGCGTCGCCCCGGATGCCGCTTTTGTCACAGTTCCCGGCGGCGACCGGGCGACGCCGGTGTTTGCCGGGGGGCTGGCGGGATTCCTGCTGGCCGTGCCCCTGGGTCGCATCAGCGCCGCGCCGCCGGGCCTTGCCGCCACGCTGCTGGGGCTGCCGCTGGCCGCCGCCTGCACGGTGTTTCTGGCCGACTGGGTCCGAAACGGCCGGATTGCCCCAACCCTGCCGGCCATCGGCGTCACGGTGATGCTGGTCAATCTGCTGGCAGCGGGCGGGATGGGTCAGCCGGGCGTTGCCGGCACGTTCTGGCTGCTGCTGGCGTTGGCGCTTGCGGGGCAAGGGCCGCGTGTGCTGCCGCGGCCGGCCGCCTTCGCCATGCTGGCCGCTGCCGTTGCGCTTTCGGCCGCTTGTTATATCAGCGGCTACAGCCCGGTGCTTCGCAGCGCCGGCCACATGCAGTCGGCCAAAATCGGCGCGCCTGGAAGGCCATGAGAAAGAGGCCCTCCAGGACCTCGATGCCGC
Source organism: uncultured Planctomycetia bacterium (assembly GCA_963804825.1). GTDB lineage: Bacteria > Planctomycetota > Planctomycetia > Pirellulales > Thermoguttaceae > JBKQVT01. The sequence goes on from CAWDRV010000003.1 coordinate 507,161, forward strand.
GGCCCAGTCCGACCCGCTCGCCGCGGAGCCTTGGCGGCAGTTGGCGGACCTTACGTTCCAGCAGTGGCAGCAACAGCCCACCCAAGAGAACTTTCAGCGCTTCACGAAGTGCATGACGGCCGCCTTGGAGCGGGCGCCCAGGGCCGCCGCCCTTTGGCTGGCCGCCGGGGAGCAATACCTGGAAGCCTTCGCTCACGACCACCGGCCCGCGGATCGGGACCAAGCGATGGCGGCCTATCATCGGGCAGTCGAACTCTATCCCAACAACGCCTTGTACCACGCCGAACTCGCGTTGGCCTTGCGCCAGACCGGCGATCACGCCGGTTTTCGCCGCGAAGCCGACGCCGCCCTCCGCTTGGACGATCGGAATCCCCACGAAGAGAAGAAGCTCCCGTCGGAAGTCCGCGAGCAGTTGTCGGCCGGCGCGAAGTAGTTTTCGTTGTGGAAGGTCGAGAATTTGTAGGTTATGCTTTAGCATAACGAAAGGTGTTGCCGGCTATCGTGTTACGCTAAAGCATAACCTACGGGTCTATCACCGCCTTTTTCTTTCGCCTTCCCTTGCGTCTCAGCGTCTCTGCGCCTCTGCGCGAGAATCTTCTCGCGTTGGGTGGCCATTCGGTGTTACAGTGGCATCGCCGCCGTCATTGCGGTAAACTGGGGATAATGAGACTCTCGCTTGCAATCTTTCTGGCCATCCTGGTCGGCGTCGCGGTGGGCACTGGGACTGCCTTCTGGCGGATGCGGCAGGTGCCCTGGAACGGCCAGCCCGTCGAGTCGAGCCCCGGTTCGGCCATCCCGGAGGCCCCCGGTCCCGGCGAGCCGGCGCCCAAAGTCGTGGTGGACCAGGAGGAGTACGATTTCGGGACGATGGATTATGGCAGCGAAATGGGCCACGATTTCAAGTTCACCAACGCCGGCCAGGCCCCGCTGGTGCTGACGGCGGGGCCGACGAGTTGCCGCTGCACGGTGAGTAAAGTCAACGGCGACAAGCTGTTGCCGGGCCAGTCGTTCAAGGTCACGGTGCATTGGAAGGCCCGCGATCTATCGAACCACTATCGCCAGACGGTGCAGATTTACACCAACGATCCCCTCCGGCCCGTGGTCAAGCTGTCGATCGTCGGCGAGGTGTCGGTTGCGCTGCGGGCGGAGCCCGCCGAACTGATCTTCAGCCAGCTTTCCCAGGACGAGCCGGCCAGCGGCGAAGTGCGCCTGCTGTGCAACCGGCGCCAGCCCTTGAAAATCCTCGAGCACAGGCTCTCCGACCAGGCCCTGGCCAAATTCTTCCAGGTCTCGTGGGAACCGCTCTCGGAGGCCGAACTCCGCGACCAAAAAGGCGTCCACAGCGGCGCATTGCTGAAAGTCACCGTCAAACCGGGGTTGCCTCAAGGGGCATTTCGACAGACAATCCTCCTTGTCACCAATCTGAAATCCATGCCTTCGCTGTCCGTGGACATCGAAGGGTCGGTCGGAAGCGACGTTACCGTTGCCGGCGAGGGGTGGGACGCCACGTCCGGCGTCGTCAACCTTGGGTTCATCAACAGCCAGACCGGCGTCCGGCGGCGGTTGGTTCTGGTTGCACACGGCCCACACGGCAAGGAAGTCAAATACAGCATCGTCCGGAGAGAGCCTGAACTGCTTCAAGTAAAGCTGGGTAGCACAACGCCGATTGGCAATGGAACTTCGACCCAGACACCGCTGATTATCCAAATTCCTAAAGGGAGCCCGCCTGTCAATTGTCTCGGATCGGATCAAGGTAAGTTTGGCGAGATCACGCTTGGGACGAATTTGCCGCGTACCCCTAAATTGCGCATTCTAGCACGGTTCCTCATTGAGGAGGAATGAATTTGCCCACCATCGTGCGAAACGGATTGGCTGTCGTCACGGTCACCGCAACCCTGGTATTGATCTTTGCCGCCGGCTGCCCTCAATCAGGGCCGCAGGAAGCGAAGCGGGAAACCCCGCCTGCCATCGCGAAACCGGTGGAATTGCCGGCCGAGCAGCCTGGGAAATCGCCGGCGGGGTCCGTGGCCGGCAAGACAGGTAAGGCAGTCGATATCAGCGAGATCGGCGGAGCCGGCAAGACTGGCAAGGCCGGCAAGACCATCGAAAAGACCTCCGCGTTGCTGCCTCTGCCCACAACAGAAGTTCGGCCACCGGTATCGTCCAATCCGTTGCGATCGGAAGACGGCGGGCCGGATGTGGATCGGCCAGAGGCGCCCGGCGAGTCGCCGGCCACCTCGCCGGCCAACGCGCCGTCTTCCACGCCTTCGGGGGCGGCAGTTCCTCCTGAACCCGGCCTTGCTGCCGAATCCCAGCAGGGTTCCGCCGCGGATGTCGATGGGAAGCCGATTCCGGGCACGACGCCGAAGGGAACGCCCGAGGCCGTGGAAACCTCGAAGGCGGGCTCCGAGTTGATCCTCCGCGCGCCCGAGGACGAAAAGAAGTCCGGGGGCGAGACCAGGCCGGCGACCGTGGAAAACCGCTCGCCGGCGGTCGCCGGGCGGCCGCGTCCCGGCAATCGCAGCACCGCGCCGTTCGACCCGATCAAGGCGAACGGGAAGATTTTCGAGGGTTGGTCCGAGAAGCCCCAAGTAGCCCTCGTGATTACCGGCCGGCAAGAGGGATACTTGGAGCCGTGTGGTTGTGCCGGATTGGACACGATGAAGGGCGGCATGAGCCGCCGCCACACGTTCTTCGAGTGGCTGCGCAAAGAGAAAGGTTGGCCGGTGGTCGGTGTGGACGTGGGCGATATTGCCAAGGGTTTCGGCCCCCAGGCGGAACTGAAATTCCAGACGGCGGTCGAAGGGATGCGGAAGATGGGCTACGACGGCATTACCCTGGGCGGTTCCGACCTTCGCTTGCCGGCCGGAACGCTCACCTCGCTGGTGACGCCCATCAACGACCAGCCCAGCCCGTTCCTCTCGGCCAACGTCGGACTGTTCGGCTTCGACGCCAAGATTCTTCCCCCGTATCGGATCGTGCAGGCGGGCGGCAAGAAGTTCGGCATTACCGGCGTGCTGGGCAAGTCGCGCCAAAAGCAGATCCACAACAGCGAGATCGAAATGTCCGATCCCGAGACCGCTTTGCGGCGGATCGTCCCGGAAATGAAGCGGAAGGCCGACTACCTGGTCCTGCTTTCCAACGCCACGCCGGAGGAATCGACGGCCTTGGCCAAGGCGTTTCCGGAGTTCAACCTGGTGGTCACTTCCGGCGGCAACGCGGAACCGCCGGCCCATCCCACGCAGCTCAACGGGGGCAAGACGTTGCTGGTAGAAGTGGGAGAGAAGGGCGAGTACGCCATTGTCGTGGGCTTTTTCGCCGACCCGGCGCATCCCGTGCGCGATCAGCGGGTGCCGCTGGATTCGCGTTTTCCCGCCTCGCCCGCCATGAAGAAGGTCATGGCCGACTACCAAGTGCAGCTCAAGGAGTTGGGTTTTGCGGCCTTGGGCGCCCGGGCGGCGCCGCATCCGCAACTGGAGACCAACGGGCGCTTCGTCGGCTCGGCGGCCTGTGCGGCCTGCCACGAGAAAGCCTACAAGGTCTGGAAGAAGAGCGCCCATGCTGAGGCCTATGCCACCTTGGCCAAGTTGGATCCGCCGCGGAATTTCGATCCCGAGTGCGTCAGTTGCCACGTCGTCGGCTGGAATCCCGGCAAGTTCTTCCCCTACCAGAGCGGCTACGAAAGCCACGCGAAGACGCCGCACTTGGAGAACGTCGGGTGCGAGGATTGCCACGGGCCGGGCGAGCGCCACGCGGCGGCCGAGAAAGGCGCCGACCAGGCCCTGCAGAAGAAGATGCAGCAGGCCGTGCGCATCACCAAGGCCGAGGCCGCCGATCCGCGCACCGGCAAGCAGAACTGCTGGTCGTGTCACGACCTCGACAACAGCCCGGCGTTCAATTTCGACACGTACTGGCCGCTGATCGTGCACAAGGAGAATTAGCTTGCCGCCGCTGAAAGCACCAAGAGCCCATCGGTTCGCCGTGTGTGCTTTCTTGGCGGCGGCGGTTGCTGTGGCCTTCGGTCAGACGGTCCGCTGCGGATTCGTCAGTCTCGACGACGATCGATATGTCTGTCAAAATCCCCAGGTCTCTTACGGAATAAGCGCGATCGGCGTTGCCTGGGCCTTTACAAGCCGTCACGCCAGCAACTGGCACCCGCTGACCTGGCTCTCCCACATGCTGGACTGCCAGATCTACGGGCTGGCTCCCTGGGGACACCACCTCACCAATGTCCTGCTTCACGCCGCTTCGGCGATGCTGTTGTTTTCCGTGCTGCTGCGGATGACCGGCCGGCCGTGGCCGAGCGCCTTGGCCGCCTTGCTGTTTGCGGTGCATCCGTTGCGGATGGAGTCGGTCGCATGGGTGGCCGAGCGCAAGGACGTTTTGAGCGGACTGCTGTTCATGCTGACCTTGGCGGCCTACGTCCGCTACGTCGAACGTCCCTCGGCAATCCGCTATTTTCCGGTCGCCGTGGCCTTTGCGCTGGGGCTGATGTGCAAACCCACGCTTGTCACGTTGCCGTTTGTGCTCTTGTTGTTGGACTATTGGCCGCTAATGCGTTTTCCTTCTGCCTTTTACCGCCTGCCTTGTGCCGCCCGCCGGTTGACTCCTGGCGTTCTCGCGCCGCGAGCCAGTGGGCCGCAGCCCCGCGGCGTTCCCCGTCAACCGGCTGACGCCCGCCGCATCTCGTGTGGCGTCGGCCTGCTGGTGGAGAAGCTTCCGCTGCTGGCACTGGCGGCCGCGTCCTGCGTCGTGACGCTGCTGGTGCAAAGCAATGCGATGAGGGCGGCCGGCAGCCTGCCTTTGCCATGGCGACTGGAGAACGCCGCAGTCTCCTACGCCGCTTACCTGCGACAGTGGCTCTATCCTGCGGGGCTGGCGGCCTTCTATCCCCATCCCAGGGACGGCCTGCCGACTTGGGAAGTGGTTGGCGCTTGCCTGCTGTTGGCGCTGATCTCCGCCGTCGTCCTGGTGCTTGGGCGGCGCTATCCCCATTGCCTGGTGGGCTGGTTCTGGTACGTGGGAATGCTCGTGCCGGCCATCGGGATTGTGCAGGTCGGGCGGCAGGCGATGGCCGACCGCTACACCTATTTGCCCCAGATCGGCTTGAGCGTCGCCCTGGCGTGGACCGTCGCCGACTGGGCCGCCCCGCGGCGCTATCGCCGCTGGATCGCCGGCCTTGCCGGGACCACGGTGGTCCTGGCCCTCATCGGCTGCACGTGGCGGCAGGCCGCCTTTTGGCGCGACAGCGCGTCGCTGTGGAACCGCATTCTGCAATGCAGCCCCCGCAGCGCCTTCGCCGAACTCGGGCTGGGAAAGACCCTGGCGCCGAAAGAGGCGATCGCGCACTTTCAGCGGGCGCTGGATTTCGACCCCCAATGCGCCGATGCGTACGACGGCATCGGCAATCTCTTGCATGGGCAAGGACGGATCGGGCTGGCGATCGAGTATTACGAAAAGGCGCTGGCGATCGATCCCCGCAACACCAGCGTCCTGAGCGATCTTGGCGCCGCTCTCTACGAGCAAGGGCATGGGGAACTGGGGATCGAGAAGTTCCGGCGGGCCTTGGAGTTCGACCCCGAGCTGCCGCGGACGGAGCGGAATCTGGCCTGGGCGCTGCAACAGCAGGGCAACACCCAGGAGGCGGTGGAACACTACCGGAAGGCCCTGGCCATCGTACCGCTGTACGCCGATGCCCACCGCGACCTGGGAACCGCGCTGATCGAGCAGGGGGAGGTCCGCCAAGCCCTCGACCATTGGCGGCAAGCCTTGCGTTTGCAGCCGGAAAACCTCTCTCTGCTGCAATGGACCGCCTGGGTCCTGGCAACCTATCCCGATCCGTCGATCCGCAACGGCCCGGAGGCCCTTGGGCTGGCGCGGCGGGCGGCTGCGCTTGCGCAGGGCAAGGACGCCGTTGTCCTCGACACGCTCGCGGCCGCGTATGCCGAAACCGGTCAGTTTGCCGAGGCGGTCAAGACGGCCGAGCAGGCCGTCGCCGTCGCCTCCACCCAGCACGCCGGCGCGCTGGCCGACGCCGCCATGGCGCGGGCCAGGCTCTATCGGACCAATTGCCCGTTCCGGACGCCAACGGTCCCCTGACACCAGGGGCAGATTTGGCCGGCGATGAGCCGCTTCTCCACCTCCCACCGTTTCTCGGGATTCCGCACCATGCTCGCGATTTCCTCGTGCCGGTTTGCCGGCTCACTCCTCGCCGATTTCCGCCATGACTTGCTGAAACAAGGGCAAGAATCGGCTGTCCGCCTCTTGGTCGAACGCGCCGAGCCATTTTTCGACATACCCGCGATCAAAGCCGGGATTCTTGAGGACCACAGCTTTCACGTCGTCCAAATCCCGCGGCCGTCCGGCGACGATCTTCTGTACGATCAGGTCCTCGATCGCCGTGAAGCGGACCGCCACGTCATCCACGAGCACGGTCCGCGCACGGGCAATGGCCGCGCGCTCGTATTCGGAGAAGGTGAAGACGAAATCGATCCGAATTCCCGAGGGAACGTCCATGGCCGGCAGCACCAAGGTCTCGCGCACAAACTTCTCGGCGTCCTCCACCAGCACGTGGAGCCCGAGTTGGGCCACCATCGCCAGCACGTCGCCGCAGTGGTCGGGGGGCGTGCCGAGGGTGATGTCGATATCGCGTGTCAGCCTCGGTTCGCCGTAAAGCAAAACCGCCTGCCCGCCGAAAACCATGTACGGTATGGCGGCGAGGTCGAGCGCCTGCGCGAGTCTTTTAAGGAGTTCTTCGAACACGGCCAAACACCTTCGCCATGCGGATATGGATCTCGACACCATCGAGCAAATCGCGGCCGGGGAACTTGCCGAGCTTCCTGGCCCAGCGGACCATGGCGTCCGCCAGGCGGAGATTCGCCCGGAAGTCGGCGGGTCGGCTGGCGATCAGCCGCTTTTCAAACTCCCACAGTTGGCGGGGATTTTGAATCATGTGCGCTTTCCTCGTGCCGGTTTGCCGGCTTACTCCTCGCCGATTTCCGCCATGACCTCGTCCGGGATGTTGAAGTTCGACGCCACGTTTTGCACGTCGTCGTGGTCGTCCAGCCGCTCCATGAGTTTGAGCACCTTCCGCGCGTTGTCGGCGTCGAGGTCGATCGTGTTCTTGGGCAATCGCGTGATTTCGGTGGTCTGGGGCTGAATGCCCGCGTCGGCCAACGCCTTGCCGACGTCGCGATGAATGGCCGGATCGCAAGTCACGGCGAAGTTGTCGCCTTCGCGCCGGACGTCGTCGGCGCCGGCCTCCAAGGCGATCTCCAGGAGTTTTTCCTCGTCGATCTTGCTCCCCGGGATGATGAACAGCCCCTTGCTCTCGAACATCCAGGCGACGCAGCCGGTGTTGCCCAGCTTACCGTGGGAAAGCTCGAAGATTTTGCGGATTTCCGGGGCGGTGCGGTTGCGGTTGTCGGTGAGGACTTCGCAGAGGATGGCGACGCCGCCGGCGCCGTAGCCCTCGTAGAGGACTTCGTCGAGGTTGCCGCCGTCGAGTTCTCCGGTGCCGCGTTTGATCGCCCGCTGGATGTTGTCCTTGGGCATGCCCAGCGCCTTGGCGTCGTCGATGGCGTAGCGGAGGCGGAGGTTCATGTCCGCGTCGCCGCCGCCGTGTTTGGCGGCCACGATGATGGCCTTGGCGAGCTTGCTCCAGACCTTGCCGCGCTTGGCGTCAACGGCCGCTTTCTTGTGTTTGATCGTGGACCAATGAGAATGGCCTGACATGAGTTCGGTTCCTGCGTCAATCGGATAGGATAGGGTTGCCCAATGTTCGGAAGGTCGGAAAGTTGTAGGGTGGGTCGAGCGCAGCGAGCCCCACCATCATTTTCTTCGCCGATTTTGGTGGGGCTCGCTGCGCTCGACCCACCCACCCCTGTAAAGGTCTTAATCTGTTACGGTTTCACGGTTTATGGTATCACTTCGGCTTCGGTGCGCGTCACAACGGGGTGGCGGCGTGTGAATGGGTCTCGCGAAGCAGGAGCGACAAGGATGTTGCTGGGCAAACCATTGGCGGTCTTCATCGAGCGGAGTCCGGTCAGCGTGATGGTCAGTGCAACGCTTGAGCGTGTTTTCGAACCGGCGGTGCTGGATCAGGTTTTCCAGGAGCACGCCGTCCTGGGCTACGCCAAGGAATTGGCTTTCTCCCAGTGTGTTCAAATCATGTGCGACGTGGTGTTCAAGGAATCGCCGTCCGTGGGAGCGTTCTACCAAGCCCACCCGGACGAAATTCCGGTGACCCGGCAAGCTGTCTATGACAAGTTGAAGCGTCTGGAATCGCAAGTCCCGGCGGCGTTGGTGCATTATTCGGGCGAGGAACTGGGCCCCTGTATGAAGGCGATGCGGTCGCAGGCCCTGCCGCTGCTGCCTCGCTACCGCGTACGAGTCCTGGATGGGAACCACTTGACCGGCACCGAGCATCGTATTTTCGAGTTGCGCCGGTTTCGGTCCGCCGCCTTGCCGGGGCAGGCGCTGGTGTTCTACGATCCGCAATACGGTTTGATTACCGACGTGGTTCCCTGCGAAGACGCGCATGCCCAGGAACGTTCGTTGCTGAAGGAGGCCTTGGCGTGTATTTCCGCGCGATTGCATTTTGGCGGACCGCAACTTCTGCACCAGCGGGTTTTTGTTTGGTATTCGTCGCCTGGGGGCTTTCTTTATTATCCGTCAGCACGCCTCCACGCTTTGCTACGAATTGAAGGGAAAACGCCGTTTGGTGGGCCAGGATGGTCGGGGACGAAACATCTACGAACAAGCGATTTGCCTGACCGACCCCGAAAGCGGAGAGAGCTTTACTGCCCGCCGAATTACGATCGTCCTGGACAAGCCCAACAAGGACGGGGAAACGGAATTGCACATTCTCACCAACTTGGCGAAGAAAGCGGCCACGCGGTGCGGATTGCGGAACTCTATGCCGATCGCTGGACGATCGAAACGGGGTTCCAGCAATTGACCGACGACCTGCGCTGCGAAATCAACACCTTGGGATATCCCAAGGCGGCGTTGTTCGGATTCTGTACGGCGTGCATGGCCTACAACGCCGTGTCGGTTGTGAAGTGTGCGATTCGCGCGGCACAGGGCAAGAAGTACGTGGAAGAGGAGTTGTCGATGTACTACCTGACCCTGGAAGTGGCTCAGGTGACGGCTGGGATGATGATCGCGATCCCCGAGCAAGATTGGGGAGTCTTTCGTAGAATGTCTCCCAAGAAGTTCGCGACCGTCTTGATCGACTTGGCGCAGCGTATCGACCCGCGCAAGTACACGAAGCACAAGCGTGGGCCGAAAACCAAACAGCCGAAGAAGACCAGCGGCAAACGAATTCATCATGTATCTACCGCGAGAATACTCGCCATGCGAACATAGGTAAGACCTTTACAGGGGTGGCTCGACCCACCCTACCGTGGAAACTCCTTAGCGTTTCCCCGTGATTTTCTTTTCCACTTGCCTCGCCTTGTCTTCTTCCTTGTCTTTGCGGAAGGCCTCGGCGGCAAGCCGCCAGGCGCGGTTGGCCTTCTCGACCTGGCCGGTCTTGAGCCGCGCATCGCCCAGGTGATCGAGGACCTCGGCCGCCGGTTCCTTGGCCGCGGCCTTTTCCAGTTCGACGACCGCCGCCGGGTAGCGCCCGAGGCGATACAAGACCCAGCCCAGGCTGTCGCGATAGGCGGCGTTGTCGGGCTCGGCCGCCACCGCGTGCCGGATCATTTTCAACGCCCGCTCCAGGTGCGTGCCCTGATCGGCCCAGAGGTATCCCAAGTCGTTGCAAGCGGCGACGTCGTCGGGATATTCGTCCAGCACCTGCTGGAGCCACTCTTCCGCTTCGGGGAGCCGGTGCTTCAAGACGCACAGGCCGGACAGTTCCAGCCGCGCCTCGCGGAGGATCTCGCGGGTCTCCGTCGAGTGGTCGTCCTCGGTGGTGGCCCCCGCTAGGAACGCGGCCCCGAGGGCTTTCCAATCGCGCCGGTCCAGCGCCGATTGCGCATCGCGCAGGATATCCTGCATCTTGGCCTCGCTGCCGGCGTCGAAGCGGGCCACCAACGCCGTGTAGGCCGCCGTGGCTTCGTCATAACGCTTGGCACGCAGCAAGACCCAGGGCACCCGGTTGCAAAACCACGGCGAGTCCTTCCTCAATTCGGCGGCCTTGCGGGCGGCGGCCAACGCGCGGTCCGTCCGGTCGCTCATCGCCAAGGCGGCGGCCAGGTAAGAGAGCAAGGCCGGCTCGTCCTCCGCCGGCGGCTTCAGGTCGATGCCGCGTTGAAACACCTTGGCCGCTTCCGCCGCGCGATCGTCCATCAACAGCCCCATCCCCCAGAGCAGCAGCAGGTCGGAGGCCTGGTCGGGCCGGGCGGCGATGGCCAGGTCGAAGAACTCCGCGGCGGTCGCGTACTGCTTGCCCTCGATGGACAGCATCGCCACGGCCTTGCGCATGCCGTAGCTGAGTTTTTTGGGACTGCTCGCAAGCCGTTGCCGGGCGGCCCGGACCAGGTCGCCCACCAGGACGGCGTCGCCGACGATCGCCTTTTCCTCGGTCTCCAGCGATTCCAATACGCCTTCTTTCTCGACAACGTCGCCGAGAACCGCCAGCAGCGTGTCGGCGCGCTTGCCCTTGCGGCACAGTTGCATCAGTCCTGCATAACCGGCGACCGTGGGGGCTTTCTTCAGCGCCGCCAGGTACAGCGTTTCGGCCTGGTCGACTTTTCCCGCCCGGCCGTATTGTCCGGCGAGGACATAGGCCAAGTCCGCGTTGTCCGGGTCGGCCGTCTGGAGTTTTTCCAACCGCTCCGTCAACTCCTTCTCCCGACCGAGTTTTTTCAGCACCTCGGCCAGGAGTTCGTAGGGGTCGGTCCCTTCGTTTGGCAGGCGCAGGGACAAGACCTTTTCCAGCCGGGCGAGGGCCTCCGCGGGCTTGCCCGACCGGGCGGCGACGCGGGCCAGGTTGTATTCCAACAAGCCGGCGTTCGGTGCTTCCGCGTTGGCCTTCTGGAAAGCGGCCGTCGCCTCTTGCAGCCGATCGGCCCGCAGAAAACACTCGCCGATCAGATTGAACGTTTCGTTGGCCTTGCCCAGCAGTTTCTTCCGATCTTCCTCGTTCAGGCCGAACTGCCGGGGATTCTCGATCGCGCGCATCACGTGGGCAAAATGGTCGGCAGCCTTCGGGTATTGTTCCAGGAGGCAGCAAAGCCGGCCAAGCCGCATGCGCAAACGGATGATCGCGTCGTTTTCCTTCGCGCCTTTTGCGCGGCCAACGCGCGTTCCAGCAGCGTCGCAGCCCCGGCAAGATCGTCTCGTTCCACCATCTCATTGCCGAGGTCTTGCAACAGTCCCGGATCGTCGTCGGCCGGATCGGTCATTTTCAGGTAGCGGACCGCCACGTCATCTTGGTCCAGTGCATGGGCCAACAAGACGACCATTTGCGCCACATCGTGAAGCTTCGGATCCAACCGCAGCGCCCGCTGGTACATCCGCAGGGCCTGGCGGAATTCGCCGCGTTCTTTGTGTGCGTAGCCGGCGCCCGCCAACGCCACCGCCTCCTGGCGGTCGCGATCGGCCTCGGTCGGCGGCTGCTTCGGCACGAAGGGCTCGATCGGGCCCTCCAGCAATCCCTCGCGGAACGTGGGGGCCACGGGCGGCGATCGTTCGGCGATTGCCGGAACGGAGGACCACGCGCCGGCCAGGACGGCCGCAATCCAGAGCAGCCGGACGGGCCGGCGGCCGATCGCACCCGCGAAAACGCGACCGAGCGTTTCGAGCGCCGCGAGACTGAGAGCATGGATATGCACGGCGGACCTCTTCCCGAAACGGACCTTATCGTGGCTTGCGTTTGGAGAGTCCCTCCGACGAGGACGTTTTCTTGGCGGTTTCGGCCGTCGGGCGTTTCTCGCCGGGGGGCGTCTCCGCGGCGGCCGCTCCGGCCCGCCGGCCCCCGGGCGAGGCCTTGCCGGTCCCCGCGGCGGGCTCGGCCGCCGGGGCCACGGTTTCGGCCGCGGGCGGGGCGCGGCCCTCGCCCTTGCCGCCGGCTTTCTTGCGGCCGCCGGGCGATTGCGCTCCTTGGGCGGGGGCGGGCTTTCCCGCCGCGGACTTCCCCGCCGGCGCGGTCTGGACCGGCTCCTCGGCCGGCGCTTTCCGCGTGTCCCGGACCAGCCGGCGCTGGGGGAACCGCTCCTTGGCGGCCGGGTCGATTTGCAGCAGGATGTCGCGCACGGCCGGCGAATACGGATTGGCCGTATACTCCGCGCCGAGTTGGTGCAGCAGAGAGCCGAACTCGATCCCCTTGGCCTTGGACACGGCCCGCTCCAGCCCGGGCACCACGCCCGCGGCCGCGTCCTTGTCGGTCACCAGGTCGAGGATGCGCAGGACGGCCATGGTGCCGGAGTCGATGGGGATTTGGTGGCCGCCCAAGGCCGATTGGACGAGGGACGCGACGATGAATTTCGTGGCGCCGTCGAGTTTTTCCAGCCATTTGATCGTGGGGCCGAGGTTCTTCTTCCGTTTGTCTTCCAGGTCGAAGGAATAGTTGGCCTCGAAGATGCCGTGCAGGATCCGCTTGATGCGGTTGCCCGCCACGCGCGGATCGGGCAGCCGGGCCATCACCTCCGACAGCTCCGAGAGCGAAGTCACGCGGACTTCGTTCCAATCGAAGAAGGTGTGCTCCAGGGCGGCGAACGCCTCCTCGGCCGCCTCGAAGCTCGCGTCCTCCAGGCAGCAGGCGAACATCAGGTGCTCCAGCACGCTGCGGTCCCCGCGCGGAGCCACCGGCTTGTAGTGCTTCTTCAGGGTCTTGTGGACTTTAGCGAACTGCGCCGTGCGACTCACCGAAGTCATCAAAATCACTCCCGGACGTTGGGTGCCGAAATCCAGTCACTACGGTTGGGGATGGGGATCGAGATCGGCGTCGGGTGGAGGACCGTTCTGGGACGGCTCGCCGGGCGGCGCCGACGCGGGCGCCGCGGCGTCCGTTTCCGGGCATTCCGCGGCCGATTCCGCGGGTTTCTCCGGCGGCAGGACCTCCCGGAGAATCTGCGCCACCGCGATCGAACGCTTCACGCCCTGGTCCAACAGGAAGCTCAGCCGCGGCGTGTAGCGGATGTCGATGCGGTCGGCGATCTTCGCCTGGAGGAACCCCGCCGCGTGCTGCAAGCCCCGCAGGCTCAACTGCTGCTGCGTCTCGTCGCCCATGACGGAGACGTGGACCTTGGCATGGCGCAGGTCGGAAGAGACCTCGACGTAGGTCACGGTCACGTCGCGGACGCGGGGGTCCTTCAACTCGGCGAGGATGGCCATGCTGACGACCTCGCGGATGGCTTCGGCGGCTTTTTGGACGCGTCGCACCGACATCATGAACTCTCGACAAAGGTTCGCCGGATCTCCTCGATCTTGTAGGCTTCCAGCAGGTCGCCTTCCTTGAGATCGTTGAATCCGCCAAGTTTGATGCCGCATTCCATGCCTTCGCGGACTTCGCGGGCGTCGTCTTTTTCGCGCTTCAGCGATTCCAGCGAGTAGTCGCCGAGGACGCGGTTTTCGCGGATCAGGCGCAGTTGCGCGTCGCGCGGGATGGTGCCCGACAGCACGCGGCAGCCCGCCACGGTCCCCACCCGGCTGATGTGGAAGGTCCGCTGGATCAGGGCGCGGCCCATTTCCTTTTCCTGTCTTTCCGGCCTGAGCATGCCCTCCAGGGCGGCGCGGACGTCCTCGGTCACCTGGTAGATGATGTCGTAGCGGCGGATTTGCACGCCGCGCTGCTCGGCAAGCGTTCGGGCGGCCTCGTCGGCCACCACGTTGAAGCCGAGGATCACCGCGTCGGAGGCGTCGGCCAGGTGGACGTCGGCCTCGGTGACGCCGCCCACGGTGGCCTGGAGGATCTTGATCTGCACCTCGGGGTGTTGCAGCTTGCCGAGTTCCTTGCGGATGGCCTCGATGGAGCCTCGCACGTCCGCCCGCAGGATGATGTTCAGCGTTTGCACCTGGTCCTGCTGGCCCAGCCGCTCGAAGAGGGTTTCCAGGGTGACGTGCTCGCGGCCGCCGCTGAGTTCCCGTTGGCGGCTTTCCGCCGCCCGATTTTCGGCCAGCTCGCGGGCCGCCGAGATGTCCTTCAGGACGTAGAAGCGGTCGCCGGCGCCGGGGGCCACGCTCAGCCCCGTCACGTTGACCGGGGTCGAGGGGCCGGCCTCGTCATGGCGGACATGGGGATCGAGCGTGTCGTACATCGCCTTGATGCGGCCGTAACCGCTGCCGCAGACGACGATGTCGCCGGTCCGCAGCGTCCCCGATTGCACGAGGAACTTGGCGATCACGCCGCGCTCCTCGTGCAACTCCGACTCCAGGCACGTGCCGCGGGCGGGCCGATCGGGGTCCGCCCGGTAATCGCGCAACTCCGCCACGGTCAACAGGGTTTCCAGCAGCTCGTCGAGGCCTTCGCCCTTGGTGGCGCTGGTCTTGACCAATTCCGTTTCGCCGCTCCATTGGGCGGGCAACAAATCGTTGTTCGCCAGTTGCTGGAAGATGAGGTCCACGTTCACGCCCGGCAGGTCGATCTTGTTCAACGCCACGACGATGGGCACGCCGGCGGCCCGGGCGTGGCTGATGGCCTCCTCGGTCTGCGGCATCACGCCGTCGTCGGCGGCCACGACCAGCACGGCGATGTCGGTGACGTTGGCGCCCCGGCGCGCATCTCGGTGAAGGCCTCGTGGCCCGGCGTATCGACGAAGGTGACGGCCCGCCCGTCCTTCTCGACGCGGTACGCCCGGATGCACTGCGTGATGCCGCCCTTCTCGTGCGACGCCACGTCGATGCCGATGATGCGGTCCAACAGCGAGGTCTTGCCGTGGTCGACGTGGCCCAGGAACGTCACGATCGGCGGCCGAGGCTGCTGCCGGGCCGGATCGTCGGCCCCTTGCTCCATGGCGACCAAGAGCTTGTCTTCCAGCGAAACCTCGCGGCGGAAATCCACCTCGACTCCCAATTCCACCGCCAACAACTCCGCCGTCTCCGCGTCAACGTTGGCCGCGATGTTGCTCACGACCCCCATGCCAAGGAGTTTTGCCAGGATGGTGTTGGCCGGGACGCCGAGGGCCTCGGAGAAGGACCGCACCGTGCAGGGCAACGCCACCGAGACCTTTCCCTTGCGCGGGGCGGCGGTGTTGGCGCCGGTGCGGCGGATTTGGGTGCGTCTCGGTCGGGCGGGCGCCGCGGTCGTCGGCAGATCATCCTCTTCGCCGGCCGGCCGCCGTGCGCCGGCCACCCGCTTGCGCTTGAGTTGCCGCTGTTCGCGCCCTCCCAGCGTTTTGGCGGCCTCTTCCTTCTCGTCGTCCCGCACCGGGGCGGCGGGGGCGCGTCGGGGCCGTTCGCGGCCCGGCCCGGGCTCCGGCGGCGGAAACGCGACCTTGCCTTCGCCGGGCGCCGCCTGGCGCGGCGAGGTCCGCTTGGCCGCCGCTTCATCCTTGGCCTTCTTTTCCTCGTGCTTCCGGAGGTGCTCGGAGAGCGGCTTGCTGCCCGCCCGGGTGGCGCGAATGGCATCCCGCGGGAGCTTGAGGTCGGGCTTCTGCGGGGCCGGCTCCTTGGACTGCGGCTTCGTCGGCGGTTGGACCGCCGAGGGAACGGGGGCCAACTTGATGGCCGGCGCCGCGCGTTCCTTTTCCGGCGATTTTGGCGAGGGCCCCTCTTCAGCCGGCTTCTTCTTGCCCGCGGCCGGCTTGTCCGCCTTGCCGGGCAACACCGGAACCTTGCCGGCGATCGTGCCGCCCGGGGCGATGTAGTCCTCCCGGCGGAAGGTTCCGGTGACGCTCGGGACCTGCGACGTCGGGCTGGCGCCGCGGCCGCGGACGGACACCGCGGAGGGGCCATCCGCCCGGCCAGCCCGCGCCCCGCTCATAAAGGCCTTCAGCGTGGCAAGTTCCTCGTCCGTCAGGCTGGCCAGCGCAGAGCCCTTCCCCTTGATACCCGCCTTGGTGCAGATATCGACCAGTTTCTTGTTGTCGATCTTCAGCTCTTTGGCCAGAGCGTAGATGCGGATAGCCAACGGGCCTCTCCCTCGTGCGCGCCGGCGCGGCGTGCCGCGTCGGGCAATATTGCCAACGAATCGGTTGCTAACGGCCCTCTTCGCGGCGGTCATCATCACCCGAGTGCTCTTCCTCGCCCGAGTGTTCATCATCACCCGAATCCCTTTCCTCGCCCGAGTGCTCTTCCTCGCCGCTGCCGGTGGTTGCCGCCGGATCGCCGACCACGCTGTCGGCCGGCTCCTCGGAGGTCAACGCTTCGGTTGCCGCATCCTCGGCGGGGGCGGCCGGCTGTTCCTCGGCAACGGCGTCGGCGATGGCCTCCCCTTTCGCCTCTTCGCCTTTTTCACCCCCTTTGCCCTCTTCGGCCTTCTCGCCCTCTTCGGCCTTTTCACCTTCTTCCTTGCGATCTTTTTCGCGCTGCAAGCGCCGTTGGACGGCGGCTGCTTTCTCCGCTTCGGCGGCCTTCAGCTCGGCCTGGGCAACGATCTTGTCGACCTGTTCGGCGGTGAGGCTCCCCATCTCCATCAGGGCATCGGGCTCGATGACGGAAAGGTCGTCATACGAGAGGAAGCCTTCGCCCACCAGCTTCTCGGCCAACTCGCTTTCGACGCCTTCCAGCGACGAGAAGCCGACGACGGCCTGCTCGATCTGTTCGTCGAGTTCCTCGCGGGTCATGATTTCGATGTCCCAGACGCAGAGTTTGCTGGCCAGGCGGACATTCTGCCCGCGGCGGCCGATGGCCAGGGAGAGCTGGTCTTCGCGGACCAGGACGATCGCCCGGCCCAGCATCTGGCAGAGGATGACCTCTTCGACTTCGGCGGGTTGCAGGGCGTTGGGAATGAGCACCTGCATATCGTCGCTCCAGCGGACGATGTCGATGCGTTCGCCGCCCAGTTCGTCGACGATGTTCTTGATGCGGTTTCCGCGGACTCCGACGCAGGCGCCGACGCTGTCAACGCGCTGGTCCGTGCTGCTGACGGCGACCTTGGTGCGATAACCGGGTTCGCGGGCGATGGAGCGAATTTCAATGACGCCTTCGGCGATTTCGGGAATTTCCTGCTCGAAGAGCCGCTGGACCAACTGGGGCTTGGTGCGGCTGAGGATGACTTTGACCCGGCTTCCCGCCTTGCGGACCTCGTAGACCGTCGCCCGCACGCGCTCGTTGGTGTGGTGCGTTTCGCCCGGAATCTGCTCGCCGCGGGGGAGGATCGCCTCGACGTTGGCCAGGGCCACGGTGGCGGCGGCGCCTTCGTAGCGCTGGATCACGCCGGTGACCAATTGCCCCTTGAGTTCCTCGTATTCCAAATACAGCGCGTCCCGCTCGGCCTCGCGGATCTTCTGGATCATCACCTGCTTGGCGGTCTGGGCGCCGATGCGCTCGGCCATTTCCTCGGGCGAGAGGGGCACTCCGTTGTGCGTGCCCGCGATGGATCCGTCCTGCCGATCGATGAGAATCTGGATGTCTTCCTCTTCGCCGTAATGTTTTTTGGCGGCGGAGACCAGCGCGGCTTCGATGCCCTCGAAGACGATCTCCTTGGCGATGTTCTTGTCGCGGTGGATCGTATCCACGATCCGGAGTAGTTCGCTGGGATCCATCGATGGTCACTTCCCGCGTGGGGACAATATTGCCTCGCTCCGCTCGGCCCAAACGCTGTGCCGAAACGCTCCAAAATCTTATGTGGGCATAACTTAGCGAGCTTGGTAATCCAGTAAGCATACCGGTCAAATTCCCCAGTGTCAAGGGGGTCGCGGGCCGCCGATGGCCGCTTTCATCGCTAAGAACGAAGTCCTTAGAACTTAGTGCTTAGAACTTAGAGGTCAGAGACGCATCCCCGCAATCCTTCGCTATAGCCATAAAGAGGGGTGCGCCAGGCGCGGCGCTGGCTTGCGTCCCGCTTACGGCATCCAGCGGCGGATCAAGACGGCGCTGGCCTGGGCCTGCGGCGTGACGCTGAGATGGATGAAACTCTCGCCCGACGGGACCGAACCGTCGCGGACCACCGCCACCGGGCAGTCTGGATCGGGAGTTTCGTAGTTGAGCGTGGGGAAGAGGCGGCCTTGCTGCAAGGCCAGCAGGCTGGCGATCAACTCGACCATGCCGCCGCCGGCCCCCAGGTTGCCGAAATAGCTCTTGGCGGCGACGACGGGGACGGGTTTGGCCCGGCCGCCGAAGACGCCTTGAATCGCTCGGGCTTCTTCGGCATCGCAGCTTCGCGTGCTCAGTCCGTGGGCGTGGAGGTGTCCGACCTGGTCCCTCTCGGCGCCGGCCGCCTGGAGCACCGCTCGGAGGACGTTGGTCATGGCCTGTTCGCGCCGGGCGATGAGGTTGCGGCCCGCGACCGAGCTGGAGGCCGCGGACACGACTTCGCCATAGATCGCGGCGCCGCGGGCCTGGGCAAGGCCCGATTCCTCGAGCATGACTGCCCCGGCCCCTTCGCCCAGGACCATGCCGGTGCGGTTGCGATCGAAGGGACGGCTGGCGCGGGCCGGATCGCCGTCGCCGGTGGCCAACTCCTCTTGCTGGAGCGAATGGATGAGTTTCATGCAGTGCAGCCGCGTGCCGGTGGCCCCGACCAACATGGCGTCGGAGGCGCCGCGGAGGATGATTTGGAAGGCCTCGCCCAAGGCAATGTTGGCCGCCGCCTCGCGGAGCGTCACCGAATTGTTCGGACCCCGCAGGTCGTTGTAGATCGCCAAGTGGCTGGCGGGCATGTTGGGGAGGTACTTCAGCAGCCACAAGGGCGACATCTTGGGCATTCCCGACGTGCCCCAGCGGGAAAACTGAAACGCCCCATGCTCGTCGAGGCACTGGTGGATGCCCTCGGCGAACTCCTCCGGGCGCTGAGCATGTAATCGACGCCGAAGCTGATGCCCGTCCGATCCGGATCGGACTTGCCCAGTCCCTGGACGGCGTCGTGGAGCGTCAACTGGGCGGCGGCCGTGCCCATCAGGCATTCGCGGCACATCACCTTGAGTCCCTTGCGGATCGCCTTTCTTTGTTCTTTCTCCAAGGGGCCGAAGTCGTCGATTTCGCCGGAAAACTGGCTGGCCTCGGCCGCCACGTGCACGGTGGTGGCGTCCGGGGGAACCGCCGACAGCCGCTTCACTCCGCTGCGGCCCGCGGAGAGCGCGTCCCAAAGGGCTTCCTTGGTGCTCCCCAGCGGGCTGACGGCCCCAACACCCGTGACGACGACCCGACGCTGCGTGGAACTCATGGATCCTCCGAGGAATGCCGCTGAAATGGCCGGCAGAAACCGCACATTTTACCGCATCGAAGGGGGGGCGTCGAGAGAGATCATCTCGCGGGTGCCACTGCCGGCTTGCCCGGCAGTGAAAGATTCGCTGGCCTGCAACACTGCTGGACAAGCCAGCAGTGGCACTCAATCCTCACCCTATCCCATGAAGCTTTCCAGCACCTCTGGCGGGGCGGGACCGTAGCTGAACGGCTCCATCGTGCACGTGGCACGCCCCTGGCTCAATCCCCGCATGGCGTTCGAATAGCCGAACAGGTTCGCCAGCGGGGCCTGGGCGTCGATCACCGTCGTGCGGCCGCGGGCCTGGGTCCGCGTGATGATCGCCCGACGCTGCTGCAGGTCGCTGACGATATCGCCCAGGTTTTCCTCCGGCGTGGTCACCTCCAGCCGCATGATCGGCTCCAGCAGCACGATGCCCGCCTGGCGGAGGCCCTCGTTGAAGGCGTCGGCCGCGGCGAAGCGGAAGGCCAACTCGCTGGACTCCGTCTCGTGCGTCTGGCCGCCCAGCACGGTCACCTTCAGGTGCATCAGCGGGAAGCCCAGCGCGCCGCCACCCTCGGCATGTTCGGAGAGCACTTCCATGGCCGCCGCCAGCAGAGGCTCGGGCAAGGGGGTTTCCGTCGGCGCCAAGGTGACGATCGGCTTGGGAACCTTCGGACTGGGCTCCATGCGGATGTCGAGCTTCGCCTGGAGCATCTGCCCGCCGACGTTGCGATGACACTTGCCGGTCACCTCGACCGCCCGGTCGATGGTCTCGCGGTAGCTCACCCGCGGCTTGTGCACCCGCACGTTCAGCCGATAGTCGCGCAACAGGCGGTGCTTGATGACTTCCAGGTGCAACTCGCCCATGCCGCTGATGAGCGTCTGGCCGGTTTCCTCGTTTTCCCGGGCGTGGAACGTGGGGTCCTGGCGTTTCATCATTTCCAGCACGTCGGCCAGTTTCTTCCGCTCGGTGGTCGATTCCGGCTCGATGGCCATCGAGATGACCGTGTCGGGAAAGGTGATCGACTCCAGCAGGATCGGCTCGCGGGGGTCGCAGAGGGTGTCGCCGGTCACGCTATGGTGCAGGCCGATGACGCCGATGATGTCGCCGGACGCGACCAGGGCGACCTGTTTGCGATCGTCGGCCTGGATGCGCCAGAGTTGCGGGACGTTTTCCTTCTTGTCCTTGCCGGGATTGAGGACGCGGCTGTTGGCCTTCAGCGTGCCGGAATAGACCCGCAGGTAATGCAGATCGCCGTGCCGGTCGGCCTGAATCTTGAAGACCAGCCCGCAAAAGGGCGCGGCCGCGTCGGGCTTCCGCGCGATCTTGGCGTCTTTCTTTTTCGGATCGAGCCCTTCGACCGGCGGGACATCGGCGGGACTGGGAAGATAGTCGGCCACGGCGTCCAGCACCGGCTGCACCCCGATCCCGTCCAAGGCCGATCCGCACAGCACCGGAACGATCATGCTCTGCAGCGTGGCCGCGCGGAGCGTCTTGCGGACCAGCGCTTCGGGCACCGGCTTCTCGACCAGCAGCAGCTCGGTCATCTCGTCGCTATACAGCGCAAGCTGATCGAGCATCTGGCCGCGCCACAGCATGGCCTCGTCGTGAAGATCGGCGGGAACGTCGGCCGCGGCCACTTCCGTGCCGTCGCTCGGCGGCAGGAAGGTGAGCATCTTCATCGTCACCAGGTCGATCAGCCCGCGGAAAGGCTCGCGCAGGTGCGGCGGCCCGGCGCCGATCGGCAGGTTGACCGCCACGGGCTTGCAGTTCAGACGGACGCGGATCTCCTCGAACGTGCCGAAGAAGTCGGCCCCTTCGCGGTCCATCTTGTTGATGAAGGCGATCCGCGGCACGTGATACTTGTCGGCCTGGCGCCAGACGGTCTCGCTTTGGGCCTCGACGCCCTCCCGTGCGCTGAAGACCACCACTCCGCCGTCCAGGACGCGGAGACTGCGTTCCACTTCGGCGGTGAAATCGACGTGGCCCGGCGTGTCGATCAGGTTGACGGTCACGTCCCGCCAGGGGAAGCTGACGCAGGCCGACTGGATGGTGATGCCCCGTTCCTGCTCCTCGGGATCGTAATCGGTGACGGTCGTGCCTTTATCGACCTGTCCGACGCGGTGGGTGAACCCGCTGTAGTAGAGCATCCGCTCGGTGACGGTGGTCTTTCCGGCGTCGATGTGGGCGATGATGCCGATATTGCGGAGTTGGTGGATATCGTGCGGCATGGCGGCGGAAACTCGTTGCAGGTAAAGGATTTAATGATAGTCGCCGCCGCGGCGGAGGTCAACGGGCCACGCCCTGAAACGGCGAGAGAGAATATCCACGCTGGGGGGAGCAATCTCAGCCCCGTTTGCCAGCGCCACCGCACCGATTACGAACGGGATTTGGAAATTGGATGGGTCATGTCAGTGACGAATCTTGCAGTTCGGTAATGCCTGCTGGAGTTTCTTCACGCCCGCGTCGGTGATGTTGGTGCGCCAGAGTTCAAGCCATTCGAGTTGGGTCAATCGTTCGAGGTGTTCGAGCCCAGCGTCACTGACCTTGGTGCCGTTCAGGCGCAGATCTTGGAGTTGTGTCAATCCCTTGAGGTGTTGCAGCCCGGCGTCGCTGACATTGGTGTCATCGAGGCACAACCATTGGAGTTGGGTCAATCCCCTGAGGTTTTCCAGGCCGGCGTCGCTGACCTTGGTGCCGTTTAGGTCCAGCTTTTGGAGCTGGGTCAACCCCTTGAGGTGTTGCAGTCCGGCGTCGCCGACTTTGGTGCCGCCGACGCCCAGTTCTCGTAGTTGGGTCAATCCTTTGAGGTGTTCCAGCCCGGCATCGCTGACCTTGCGTGTCGCCGAGGTACAGATCTTGAAGTTGGGTCAATCCCTTGAGGTGTTCCAGCCCGGCGTCGCTGACCTGGTTTCGTCGAGTCCAGAGCCATCGGAGTTGGGGCAGTCCTTTGAGGTGTTCTAGCCCGGCGTCGCTGACCTTGGTGGCGTAAAGGTTCAGGTATTGGAGTTGGGTGCAGTCCTTTGAGGTGTTCCAGCCCGGCGTCGCTGACTTTTGAGCCGCGAAGATCGACGTCCGTCACGTTCACAAACAGGTCGTCTCCCAGCAGCTTGCGCAGCCAGGCTGGTCCCGGTGGCTTCGCACCTGGTATCGCAATGGCCAGACAGATCGTGTTGATAATCATAACCAACATCCCCACCGGCCTTCTTGACCTCTTCTGCCGCTCCCCGCTGTTTCCTCGCCTCTTCGCCCTCTACCGCCAGCCAACTGCACGGGACGGCGACGACCACCATCAGCAAGAGCAACGAGCGGAGGCTGAACTGGAACCGCCAGCGGACAATCAGGCTCAGCAAAAACCAGAAAGATGCGAGGAGCAGCATCCCGGCGACGAGGATCACGGCGATCAGGACCGACCAGACCTTGTGCCGGTTGAAGGCGAACCACTCGAAAATGCTCGGACAGAAGCAGAAACCCCTCGACCGCCAGCACCAGGATCATGAAGCGATCCGGCGTGAGGCGGTACCAGCGGGGTTTTTGGACGGGGACATCGGCCATGACGACATTATAGCCGAACCGGTCCCCCAATGGCAGGTCCGCTACCAGGCGAAGTGGGCGAAGGCCTTGTTGGCGTCGGCCATGCGGTGGACGTTCTCGCGCTTCGTGTAGGCGCCGCCCTCGCGATTGTAGGCGGCCATCAACTCGGCGGCCAGCTTGTCGGCGGTCGGACGCCCCTTCTTCTCGCGAATGGCCGACAGAATCCAGCGGATCGCCAACGACTGCTGCCGCGTCTTGCTCACCTGCATCGGCACCTGGTACGACGCCCCGCCGACCCGCTTCGAGCGGACCTCGATGTTCGGCTTCACGTTCTCCACCGCCTGGGTGAAGACGTCGATCGGCTCCGCGTCCTTGATCTTCTTGCCGATCGCTTCCAACGCGCCGTAGAAGACCTGCTGGGCCGTGCTCTTCTTGCCGTCCCACATCAAACAATTGACGAACTTGCTGGCCAAGATCGACCCGAACTTGGGATCCGGCCTCAAGGATTTCTTGCTGGCGGTGATGCGACCCATGGGAAAAGGGGATTTGGGGATTTTGGGATTTAGGGATTTAGGGATGGGGGATTAGAAATCAGGAATCCGGGGACCGAGGGTGCTCGTTTCCAACCCCCAAATCCCTAAATCCCTAAATCCCTAAATCCCTCCTTTTAGGACTTTTTCGCTCCGTAGCGGCTGCGGGACTGCTTGCGGCCATCGACGCCGAGGGTGTCCAACGCCCCGCGGACCACCTGGTAACGCACGCCGGGCAAATCGCGGACACGGCCGCCACGGACCAACACGGTCGAGTGCTCCTGCAACGTATGGCCTTCGCCGGGAATGTAGACGGTCACTTCCTTGCCGTTGGACAGCCGGACGCGGGTGATCTTCCGCAGGGCGGAGTTCGGCTTCTTCGGGGTCATGGTCTTGACCTGCAAGCACCATCCCCGTTTTTGCGGGCATTTTTCCAGCACGGGTGCCTTGCTGAACTTCCGCGGCGGCTTCCGTCGTTTACGGATGAGTTGGTTGATCGTCGGCATGGGTGGTCTCAATTCCTCGCTGGCGGGGGCACTGTACAGCCCGGAATCCTTTATTCTGCCATTTCTTGGCCGCGTGTCAATGGGGGAGAGTTTCCGAGTTCTTTTTTTGCCTGAGAAAGAGGAACCGTCGGGGCGTCGGCCTCCTCGGCTTTCGCAGCGCGAAGCGCCTTCAGGTCCGCGAAGCTTTCCGCCTCCTCCTCCAGCAGGAGAAACTCCTCGTAGGGGAGGACCACAAACGCCTTCTTTCCGTCTCGTTCCAAGAAACTGGGGTGCAGTTCGACCATGGCCGTTTTTTTCAAGCTCTATTCGTCCTCCGCTTCCTCGCCGAGGTCGCCGGCTGCAAGGTCCTCGGCGTCGACAGCGTCCACGACATCGTCGCCAACATCATCGTCGTCGGCGCCGCCGGGGCCGAACAATTCGTCCAAGACCGTCGAGGTCGAGGGGACCGCGGCGCCCGGCTCTGCCTCCGCCGCGGCGGCGCTCGTCCTTGGCGACGGTTTCCAACAGCGGGAAGTGGCGGGCCAGCACGTCTTCCTTCTCGACGGCCAAGCCCTCCAGGGCCTGCGGCCGGATGCGGACCTCCGAACTCTGGTAGATGCCGAAGCCCGTCCCCGCCGGAACCAGGTGCCCCAGGATGACGTTTTCTTTCAGTCCGACGAGGTTATCGACCTTGCCGGCCAAGGCGGCCTCGGTGAGCACCTTGGTGGTTTCCTGGAAGCTGGCGGCGGAGATGAAGCTGGAGCTTTGCACGGCCGCCTTGGTGATGCCCAGCAACTGGGTGCTGGCGGTGGCGGATTTCGGCTTGGCGCCGCGGGCCGGGGCGCCGCCGAGGGCCTCGATCTGCGTGTTGACCTGTTCGAGGGTGTCGATGGGCACGATGGCCCCTTCCTCGAAGTCGCTGTCGCCCTTCTCGACGATCTTCAGGCAGCGGCCCAACTCGCGGTTGACGGCGCGGAAGTCGAACTTGTCCATGACCGAGCCGGGCAGCAAGGTGGTGTCGCCGATGGTTTCGACGCGGACCTTCCGCAGCATCTGCGAGACGATGATCTCGATGTGCTTGTCGTTGATCTGCACGCGCTGGCTGCGGTAGACGTTTTGGATTTCGCGGGTGAGGTACTGCTGGACGGCTTCTTCGCCGGAGATGCGGAGGATGTCGTGGGGGACCAGGGGTCCGTCGACCAGGGCCTCGCCCGCCCGGACGAAGCTGCCGGCGTGGACGCGGAGGTGCTTGCCGTGGGAGACGAGGTGTTCGCGTTCGATGCCGCTTTCGCTGCGGACGATGATGGTGCGCTTGCCGCGGCGTTTCTCGCCGAGCAGCTCGACGCTGCCGTCGATTTCGGCCATGACGGCGGGGTCCTTGGGTTTGCGGGCCTCGAAGATCTCCGTCACCCGCGGCAGACCGCCGGTGATGTCCTGCGTGCCCGACACCTCGCGCGGCGTCTTGGCCAGCAGGGTGCCGGCGGAGACCGTGCTCCCCTCGGCCACTTCGATGTTGGCCTTTTCCGGCAGGTAGTAGAAGTCGAGAATCTTGCCGCTTGAGTCTTCGAGGACGATTTGCGGGATGGAGGTCGCCCTTGTGCTCCATGACGAGCTGGCGGACGTGGCCGCTGGGGTCCTTCTCCTGCCGCATGGTTTCGCCTTCGATCACGTCCTCGTAGCGGACCTTGCCGCCGACTTCGGCGAGGATGGGGATGGCGTGCGGGTCCCACTGGCACAAGAGCGTGCCGGCGGGCACTTCCTGGTTCTCGTTCACCTGGAGGTTGGCGCCGGCGGGGACTTCGTATTTCTCCAGTTCGCGCCCCTTGGGGTCCAAGAGGAGGATTTCGCCGTTGCGGGTGAGGACGACCTGCTGGCCGGCGTCGTTGCGGACGACCTTCAGGCGGGTGAACTTGACCACGCCCGGCTTCTTCGCGCGGATCTCGCTCTCCTCGACGGCGTGGGCCGCGGTGCCGCCGATGTGGAACGTCCGCATGGTCAACTGCGTGCCCGGCTCGCCGATGCTCTGGGCGCCGATGATGCCCACGGCCATGCCCTGCTCGACCAGGCTGCCGGTCGAGAGGTCCATGCCGTAGCACAGCGCGCAGACGCCCAAGCGTCGCGTCGCAGGTCATCGGGCTGCGGACCTGGATCTTCTCCAGGCCGAGTTCCTCGATCTTGCGGGCGATGTCGGCGGTGATCAGGTCGTTTTCGCGCACGATCACTTCGTCGGTGATCGGGTTGACGATGTTGGCGCGGCTGACGCGGCCGCGGACCGAGTCGGCCAGGCTGACCTCGACCTTCTCGCCGCGGTAGATGACCCCCTTGGTGATGCCCTGCGTGGTGCCGCAGTCGTGCGTCGTGACGACCACGTTCTGGGCCACGTCGGCCAGCTTGCGGGTCAAGTAGCCGGAGTCGGCCGTCTTCAACGCGGTGTCGGCCAGGCCCTTGCGGGCCCCGTGCGTCGAGCTGAAATACTCCAGCACGCTCAGGCCCTCGCGGAAGTTCGCCTTGATCGGCGTCTCGATGATCTTCCCCGACGGCTTGGCCATCAAACCACGCATCCCCGCCAACTGCCGAATCTGCTCGACGCCGCCGCGGGCGCCGGAATGGGCCATGAGGAAGATCGGGTTGACGTAGCCGGGGAAGCGGCGGTCGTTCTCCAGCTCGCTCATCATTTCGGTGGTGATTTGCTCGCGGGCGTGGGTCCAGGCGTCCAGCACCTGGTTGTAGCGCTCGCCCTCGGTGATGATGCCGCGCTGGTAGAGCTTGGTGATCCGCATCACGCCCTTCTCGGCGTTGCTGATGATCTTCGACTTGTTGGGCGGCGTGATGAGGTCGTCGGTGGCGAAACTCAGGCCGCTGAGCGTGCTCTGCCGGAAGCCCAGGCGGTTGAGCGTGTCCAACAGGTCGATGGTCGCCCGGCGTCCCAGCCGCTCGTAGCAGTCGGAGATCACGCCCGCCAGGTCCGACGACCGCAGCGACGTGTTGTAGTAGGGCATCCCGTCGGGAAGCATCGTGTTGAACAGCACGCGGCCGACGGTGGTGGCGAAGCGCTCGCCGGGCTGGACCTGGGGATCGTTTTTCACTTGCCGCCCCTCGGGCAATCGGACCTGGATGCTCGCGTGGGTGCCCACGACGCCCAACGAGTAGGCCAGCAGCACTTCCTCGAACGACGGGAAGATCATGCCGTCGCCCTTGTCGCTGGTGACGCTCGTGGTGATGTAATAGCAACCCATCACCACGTCCTGCGACGGGCTGATGATCGGAGAGCCGTTGGCCGGGCTGAAAATGTTGTTCGTCGACATCAGCAGCGTGTGGGCCTCGACCTGGGCCTCGATCGACAGCGGCAGGTGGACGGCCATCTGGTCGCCGTCGAAGTCGGCGTTGAAACCCTTGCAGACCAACGGGTGCAGCTTGATGGCGTTGCCTTCCACCAGCACCGGCTCGAACGCCTGGATGCCCATGCGGTGCAGCGTCGGGGCGCGGTTCAGCAGCACGGGATGGTTCTGGATCACCTCTTCGAGGATGTCCCAGACCTCCTCGTCCTTGCGCTCCAGCATCTTCTTGGCGCTTTTGATCGTGTCGGCGTGCCCCAATTCCTTCAAACGGCGGATGATAAAGGGCTGGTACAGCTCCAGGGCGATTTTCTTCGGCAGGCCGCACTGGTGCAAACGCAGCCCGGGACCGACCACGATCACGCTGCGGGCGGAGTAATCGACGCGCTTGCCCAACAGGTTCTCGCGGAACCGCCCCTGCTTGCCCTTGATCATGTCGGTCAGCGACTTCAGCGGGCGGTTGCTCGATCCCAGCACCGGTCGCTTGCAGCGGTTGTTGTCGAACAGGGCGTCGACCGACTGCTGCAACATGCGCTTCTCGTTGCGGATGATCACTTCCGGCGCGTTCAGATCGACCAGCTTCTTCAGCCGGTTGTTGCGGTTGATGATGCGGCGATAGAGGTCGTTCAGGTCGCTGGTGGCGAAATTGCCCGAGTCCAAAAGGACCAAGCGGGCGCAGATCGGGCGGGATCACCGGGATCACGTCCAGCACCATCCATTCCGGCCGGTTGTCGCTGTCGCGGATGGCCTCGACGATCTTCAGCCGGTTGATGAGGTCCTTCTTCTTCTGCTTCGAGTTGGTCTCGTTCAACTCCACGCGCAACTGCACGGAAAGCGTCACCAGGTCGAGATCGATCAGCAGCTTGCGGACGGCCTCGGCGCCCATGTCCGCCTCGAAGGAGCCTTCCGGATACTGCGCCGGGCGGCGCGGTACTCTTCCTCGGTGAGCAACTGCTGGTGCTTCAACGGCGTGTCGCCCGGCTTGGTCACCACGTAGTCCTGGAAGTAGATCACCTTTTCCAGGCTCGTGGTCTTCATGTTCAGCAGCGCGCCCAAGCGGCTGGGCATGGCCTTGAAGAACCAGATGTGCACGACCGGCGCGGCCAGCTCGATGTGGCCCATCCGCTTGCGGCGGACGCGGCTATGGGTGATCTTCACGCCGCAACGGTCGCAGATCATCCCCTTGTACTTCATGCCGCGATACTTGCCGCAGGCGCATTCCCAGTCCTTTTCCGGTCCGAAGATCCGCTCGCAGAACAGGCCGTCCTTCTCGGGACGATAGGTGCGGTAATTGATCGTTTCCGGCTTCTTCACTTCGCCGAACGACCAACTGCGGATGTCGTGCGGCCGGGCCAGGCTGATCTTGACCGCCGCGTAATCGTTAATCCGGTCGTAGGTGCTTTCGCCGATGCTCACTGCGATCACTCCTTATAATTCGCGGGCCTTGGTGCGCCCGCTACGCTCAACACGTATGTCCCTGTCCGCTTATCCCCGGGCTCACGCCCGGGGCTCGCCCCTGGTCCCTCTTCTCACACGCGGGCTTTTTCCAACTGCATATTCAACGCCAGGCCGCGGATTTCGTTCGTCAACACGTCGAAGCTCGCCGGGGTGCCGGCCTCCAGCGTGTTTTCGCCCTTGACCATGGCCTCGTAAATCTTCGTCCGCCCCTCGACGTCGTCGCTCTTGACGGTCAACAACTCCTGGAGGATGTAGGCGGCGCCGTACGCCTCCAACGCCCAAACTTCCATTTCCCCGAATCGCTGGCCGCCGAATCGGGCCTTGCCGCCCAACGGCTGCTGGGTGATGAGCGAGTAGGGTCCGGTGCTCCGGGCATGGACCTTGTCGTCCACCAGGTGGTGCAGCTTCATCATGTAGATGAAGCCGACCGTCGAGAGCTGCTCGAACGGCTCGCCCGTGCGGCCGTCGTAAAGCTGGGCCTTGCCGTGCTCGGGCAGGCCGGCCTCGGCCAGCGCCTTGCGGATGGCCGGCTCGTCGGCGCCGTCGAAAATGGGGGTGATGGCCTGGAAGCCCAGCTTCGCGCCCGCCCAACCCAAGTGGGTCTCCAGGATCTGGCCCACGTTCATACGGCTGGGCACGCCCAGCGGATTCAGCAGGATTTGCACCGGGGTGCCGTCGGCCAGGAAGGGCATGTCTTCCTGGGGCAGGATCTTGGCGATCACGCCCTTGTTGCCGTGCCGGCCGGCCATCTTGTCACCCACCGAAATCACCCGCTTCGCCGCCAGGTAGACCTTGACCATCTGCAGCACGCCGCTGCGAAGCTCGTCGCCGCGCTTCATCGAGTTGAGCCGCCGGTCGCGGACGTCGATGGCCGCCTCGACCGCCGGCCAGCAGTTCTTGTAGATCTTCTCGACTTCGGCCTTGCGCTGCGGGCTGCGGATGTCCAGCACTTCGATATTGAATTGCTGCGCCTGCTCGGCCACGTAGCGATGCTCCTGGCCCTCGACCAGCGGGTTGCCGTCCTCGTCGGTCAGCTTCTTCTTGAGCACGTCCTCGATCTGCGCGACCAGGGCGCCGAACGCGACGGCGATCCGCTCGTTGCCGGCGGCCTCCGCCTCCTTCAAGCCGGTCTCGAACACCTTGCGCTCGTCCTCGGTGAGGCTCATCCGGCGGGAGAACTTCTGCGTGTCGATGACGATCCCCTCCACGCCCGAGGGCACCTCGAGCGAATCGTTCTTCACGTCCTCGCCGGCCCGGCCGAAAATGGCGTGCAGCAGCTTCTCTTCCGGCGTCAGCTCGGTCTTCGACTTGGGCGAGACCTTGCCCACCAGGATGTCGCCCGGCTCGACGTAGGTGCCGACCCGCACGATGCCGCTCTCGTCGAGGTTGCGGAGCATCTTTTCGCTGACGTTGGGGATATCGCGGGTGAATTCCTCGCGGCCGAGCTTCGTCTCGCGGATTTCGATGTCGAATTCCTCGATGTGGATCGAGGTGTAGGTGTCGTTCTTGACCAGTTCCTCGCTGATGATGATGGCGTCCTCGAAGTTGAATCCGTCCCAGGCCATGAAGGCCCCCAGGACGTTGCGGCCCAGGGCCAGTTCGCCCTTGTAGGTGGCGGCGCCGTCGGCGATGATCTGGCCCTTCTCCACCTTGTCGCCCGGGAAGACGATCGGCTTCTGGTTCTGGCAGGTCCGCTCGTTGAGCCCGACGAACTTCCGCATGGGATACACGTCGCCGTCGATCTCGATGCGGCGGGCATCGACGTAGGTGACGGCGCCCTTGTTGCGGGCGCGGATGGGCATGCTGGAGTTCTGGGCCGCCTCGACCTCCAGGCCCGTCGCCACCAGCGGCGGCTCGGTGATCAACAGCGGCACGGCCTGCCGCTGCATGTTGGAACCCATCAAGGCGCGGTTGGCGTCGTCGTGCTCCAGGAACGGGATCAAGCCCGCCGACACGCCCACCATCTGGTTCGGCGCCACGTCGACGTACTGCACCTGATCGACCGGCGTCATCGTGAAGTCGCCGTGGTAGCGGGCGACGATCGTGTCGCCGACCAGGCGGCCGTTGTCGATGGGGGTGTCGGCCGGCGCCAGCTTCGCCTCGTGCTCCTGGTCGGCGCGGAGCCATTCGATGTCGTTGGTGAGCTTGCCGTGCTTGACCTTCTGGTAGGGAGTGACCAGGAATCCGTACTCGTCCACGCCGGCGTAAATGGCCAGGCTGGAGATCAGGCCGATGTTCGTGCCTTCGGGGGTCTCGATGGGGCAGATGCGTCCGTAGTGGGAGATATGCACGTCGCGGACCTCGAAGCCCGCCCGCTTGCGGTTGAGGCCGCCGGGCCCCAACGCGGAAAGCCGCCGCTCGTGGGTGAGCATCGACAGCGGGTTGGTCTGATCGACCACCTGGGAAAGCTCGCCGCGGCCGAAAAAGTATTCAATGGCCGCCGAAACGCTCTTGGGGTTCACCAGGCTTCGCGGCGTCATGTCCTCGATGTCCTTCAGGCTCATCCGCTCCTGGACGGTGCGGCGGAGCTTCAAGAAGCCCTTGCGCAGCTCGTCGCTGGCCAACTCGTCGATCGTGCGCAGGCGCCGGTTGCCCAAGTGGTCGATGTCGTCGATCTCCGCCGCAGGGTCGTTCGCCCGGAGCTTCACCAGGTAGTTGATGGCGGCGATGAGGTCCTCGGGCCGGAGCGTCATTTCGTCCTCGTCGATCTTCAGCCCGAGCTTGCGGTTGATGCGGAACCGGCCCACGCGGCCCAGCCGGTAGCGGTTCGTGTCGGAGAATTTCTCGTGGAAGAGGGCCTTGGCCTTTTCCAACTGGGGCGGGTTGCCCGGGCGCAGCCGCTGGTAGATCCGCAACAGGGCCTCTTCATGGCTGGCCGTGGTGTCCTCGGCCAGGGCGTTCAGGAGCAGGGGGTTTTTCGGGTCCGCCGTCACCTCGACTTCCCTCAAGCCCGAGGTGCAGATCAACTCGGCGGCGTTCTTGGTGATCTTCTGCCCGCACTCGACGAGGATTTCGCCCGCCCGCGAACTGTCGGCCGGATAGACGATGTCGCCGACGGCCAGCTTGCCCTCGATCTTGGCGGCGCTGCGGCCGTCGACGACCTTGATCTTTTCCGAGGGATAGAAGACCCGCAGCAGCGAGGCGTCCTCGCCGTAGGCCGGGTCCATCGCCCGAATCAGCGTCATGATCGAAAACTTGCCGCTCTGGTCGATCCGCACGGCGAGGCTTTCCTTGCGGGTGACGTTCAACTCGATCCAGCTTCCGCGTTCGGGAATGATGCGGCAGCTATGCAATCGGCGGTCGCTGGTGCCCTCGAGTTCCATGACGAAATCGACGCCCGGGCTGCGGTGCAACTGGCTGACGACCACGCGCTCGGCCCCGTTGATGATGAATTCACCGCCGCCGAGCATGATCGGGACGTCGCCCAGGTAGACCTCCTCCTCGACCGGCTGCTCCTTGGTCAGGCGGAGCCAGACCTTGAAGGGGCGTCCGTAGGTCAGGCGGAGTTGCCGGCATTCGTCGGGCTCGTAGCGCGGTTTTCCCAGCTCGTAGCGGACGTATTCCAGCCGCAGCGTCTTGTCGTAGCTTTCGACGGGGAAAATCTCCCGCAACACGCCCTCGATCCCCTGGTCCTTGCGCTTCTGCGGGGGCACTTCGTGCTGGAGAAAGGCGGCGTAGCTGCGGGTCTGGATCTCGGTGAGATCGGGGATGCCGTGCGGATAGCGCCGGCTTCCGAAGCGACGGAGTTCCTTGGGCTGCAGGCGTCGTTGGGCGGAGGTCGCCATGGAAATCACCTTCCTGAACTAAACAGAGAAAATCTCCCGCCGACCGGCAGGGAGGACCGCTGCCCCCCACGCGCACACCGGGCGCGACCCGGCCGCCGGGAATTGCCAGATACCAAAAGGATGGAACCGTTTCTGCCCGCGCAAGACTTTGGTCCTCCCTGGGTCAAGGAGGTCCTTGGGGGGAGAGCAAGGATCTGCGTTTATCGTGCGCTACTTGATGGAAACCGTAGCGCCGGCCTCTTCCAATTCTTTCTTTAGTTTTTCGGCGTCCGCCTTCGACAGGCCCTCCTTGACCTTGGCCGGCACGGCCTCGACCAGGTCCTTGGCCTCTTTGAGGCCCAAGCTGGTGGCGGCGCGGACGACCTTGATCACGCCGATCTTCTTGCCGTCGCCGTAGGCTTCCACGATCACGTCGAACTCGGTCTTTTCCGCGGGCGCCGCCGCGGACGGGCCGCCGCCGTCGCTCGCGGCCGCCATCATCACCGCCCCCCCCGCCGCCGGCTTGATGCCGTGCACCTGCTCCAGGTAATCACTCAGTTCCTTGGCCTCTTTCAGAGTCAAGCCCGCAATCTTCTCGCCCAGTTCCTGGGATAACGGGGAAAAAGTGCGGGGTGGTTCAACTGTCGCCATCGCAAATCAGTCCTTTCTCACCTTGCGTCGCGGCCCGGGCAACGCACCAAGCGGGCCGCCGACACATTCGTTAAATAGTTCATCAAAATTGCTGCGTTCGCCACTCGGGGTTCATTTCAGTTTGGTAGGGTGGGTCGAGCGAAGCGAGACCCACCATCATTTTCTCGCGGATTTCGGTGGGTCTCGCTTCGCTCGACCCACCCTACTCGGGCCAATGAAAAATCCCTGGTTCGCTACTCGGGGGTTCCCTCCGCCGCGGCCCCGTCCGCCTTTCCCTTTTGCTCGATCTGGCTGGCCAGCGCGCCGCCGGCCGCCGTCAACTGGCTCGCCAGGTTGGCGCCGGGACTGAGGACCTGGCCCAGCAACAGGCTCAATTGCTCGGTCCGGTTGGGCCACTTGCTGACTGCGGCGACCTGCGGGCCGGTGAGCGGCTCGCCGTCCATGACGCCGGCGCGGGCCTCCAACGGCTGGTACTTCTCGCTGCCGATCAGCTTCGTGATTTCCTTGGCGAGGCTGACGATGTCCTCGCTGCCCCAGCAGATGGCCGCACAGCCGGCCACGCCCTGGAACAGGTTGGCCAGCGGGGTGTCGGCCACGGCCAGGTTCGCCAGGCTGTTGTTGACCACCAACAGGTGAATGTTCTTCGCCGCCAGCGTGTTGCGCAGCCGGTGGTTGGTGTTGGCGTCCATCCCCACCACGTTGACCAGCAGCGCGTCGTGGACGCCTTGCAGGCGGTTGCGGAGGTGATCGGCAATCAGATTCTTGACAAACTTGCTCATGTCCTGGACAACTCCGCTCAACCTGCTTGGATCCGGATGCCGGGGCTCATCGTGCCGCTGACGGAAATCCCCTTGATATACTGCCCACGCACCGAGTTCGGTTTCAGATTGGTCACATGCTGGATGAAGGCGGTGATGTTCTCGACCAGCTTGGGGGCATCGAAGCTGATCTTGCCCACCACGGCGTGGACGTTGCCGCCGGCGTCGTTGCGGAACTCCACCTTGCCGGCCTTGTATTCCCGCACCACCTTGCCGACGTCGGGGGTCACGGTGCCGGCCCGGGGCGACGGCATCAGGCCGCGGGGCCCCAGCACCTTGCCCAACGGCCCCACCACGCCCATCATGTCCGGCGCGGCGATGCACACGTCGAAGTCGGTCCAGCCGCCCTTGATGCGTTCGGCCAGTTCCGGGCCGCCCACCTCGTCGGCGCCGGCGGCCTTGGCCTCGTCGATCTTGTCGCCCTTGGCGAACACGATCGCCCGCAGCGTCCGCCCGATGCCGTGCGGCAGCACGATCGAACCGCGCACCAACTGATCCGCCTGCTTCGGATCAATCCCCAACCGCATGACGATCTCGACCGTCTGATCGAACTTCGTCGTGTTGAACGTCTTCAAGAGCGACACGGCCTCCGCCACGGGCCGGGGCGTCGTCATGTCCGGCGCCTTCTCCAGCAGGGCCTTCATGCGTTTCGTTTGCTTGACCATCAATGCATCTTTCTGTAGTGCCAGCGGCGACCGAAGTCGCCTCCTACAACTTTCAAACACCTAGTGTGCGAAACCGCCAGCGAAAATTCGCCGCAACTCCCAATCCCCAATCCCCAATCCCCAATCCCTAAATCCCCAAATCCCTAATTCTCCACTTCCAGTCCCATGCTCCGCGCCGTCCCCTCGACCATGTGCCGGGCATGGTCCAGATCGCGGGCGTTGAGATCGGCCATCTTCAACTTGCAGATCTCCGCCACTTGGGCGGAGGTCACCTTGCCGACCTTCTCCCGGTTGGGCACGCCCGATCCCTTCGCAATGCCGGCCGCTTGCTTCAGCAGCGCGGCCGCCGGCGGGCTCTTGATCACGAATTCAAACGTGCGGTCGTTGTAGACCTTCACCACCACCGGGATCGGCATCCCGCCGGCGTCCTTCGTGCGGTCGTTGAACTGCGAGACGAACTGACCGAGGTTGATGCCGAATCGGCCCAAGGCGGTGCCCACCGGAGGGGCCGGAGTGGCCTGGCCGCCGGGAACCTGAAACCTCACCTCGCCCACCAACTGCTTCGCCATAGTGAAAACTCCGGGGGAAAAGGGATTGCGAAACCGCAAGCGGCCGGCCGAACCTAACCCCGAACCCCTAAATCCCCAAATCCCTAAATCCCTAAATCCCTCTCCCTCATACCGTTTCGATCTGCCAATATTCCAACTCGACGGGCGTGGAGCGGCCGAAGATGTTGATCATCACCGTCACCCGGCCGCTCGTCTCGTCGATGGTTTCCACTTCGCCTTCGAAGTTCTCGAAGGTTCCTTCGTTGATTTTGACTCGTTCGCCGGTGCTGAAGCCGATCTTCAACTTCGGCGCCTTCTCGCTCTTCTCTTCCTGCTTGGCGAGGATTCGGGCGACCTCGTGGGGGAGCATGGGCGTGGCCCGCAGGTCCTGGCTCGAGGCCGACCGCGCCGTGGCCCCGGTGAAATCGCCGATCCCCGGCGTCTCGCGGACCAAGTACCACGTGTCCTCGTTGATCTCCATGTGGACCACGAGGTAGCCGGGGTACAGCTTGCGTTTGATGACCCGCTTCTTGCCCCCCTTGAACTCCGTGACCTTTTCCGTCGGGACGATCACGTCGCCGAAAAATCGCCCGAGGCCGGCGATGGCCACGCGGCGCAACAGTCCCTCGCGGATGGAATCCTCGCGGTTGCTCTGCACCTTGAGGATGTACCAGTCCATAAGCTCGGATTTCGGCTCCTCCTTGGCCGCCTCTTCCACCGCAGCCGGCGGAGCAACCACCGGCGTCTCTATCACCGGCGTTTCGACCACCGGCGTTTCTATCACCGGCGTTTCTATCACCGGCACTTCAATCACCGGCGTTTCGACCACCGGCACTTCAATCACCGGCAGTTCAACCACCGGCGTCTCAACCGGCGGCACTTCCACCGCCGACAGGGGTGGTTCGACTGCCCGTGGTATTTCCATCGTCGCCGGCGCTTCGAGCAGCGGCACTTCAACCGCTGCCAGCGTTTCGACCGCCGGTAGTGATGTTTCGCTTGCCGCATAGACTTGGGCGCAGCCGGGGGCGGTTCGGGGCTCGGCGCCGCCTCGGCGGGCACCGGCGCAGCTTCTGCGCGGACGTCGGCTGGGGCCGGCGTCGGCGGGCTTTGGCCCGCTTGCTCTACCGCGCCCTGCGGAGCATCGCTCGGGGGCAGGTCGCGGGGCAAGTCGATCGCATTGTTCGGCTGGTCACTCACGCGGTTCTCGCGGGGAGGGTTGCCAAGGGGACTACGTCACCCTCAACAGGTGCAAAACGAATTGCCAAAAGAGATCGATCCCGAGGAGCAGGAACGCCATGACGATGATCACGACGAGCACGACTATCGACCCTCGAAACAAGTCGCCTCGGGAAGGCCAGGAGACTTTGTTCATTTCGGCTTCGACGGCGATGAGGAAGTCGGCGAAGCCGGGGATGTTGACGACCCGGTAGGAGACCCACCAGCCGACCAGCAGCAGCAGCCCGGGCACGCCGTAGCGGAGCACGGCGGCAAGCGCCTCCTTGGACAGCCCGAAGTGGAAGCTGGGATTCCAGCCCATGAGCACATCGCTCAGCGTCCACATCCCGATGGCGACGCAGATCGCCATCGCGGCGAATGTGACCTGCCGGGTGATGCGTCCTTGGCTGCGCTTATACACGCCCGCCCGCATCATTTCGTGAAGCAATCCACTCACCGGAATGATTCTCTCCTGTTAACAGTCCATGGCAGGGGCGGGGGGGCTCGAACTCCCAACCGCTGGTTTTGGAGACCAGTGCTCTACCAATTGAGCTACACCCCTGTGCCGCAGGCCCTTCATTTTCTGTGCCGCGGACCCTTGATTGTTTCTCTGCCGCGGACCCTTTACTTGATGATCTTGGTCACAACGCCGGACCCGACGGTGCGGCCGCCCTCGCGGATGGCGAAACGCACGTTGACGTCCATGGCAATCGGCGAGATCAACTCGACGCTGAGGCGGACATTGTCGCCCGGCATGCACATCTCCGCGTCGCCCAACAAGTTGGCCGTGCCGGTCACGTCGGTCGTGCGGAAGTAGAACTGCGGGCGGTAGCCGCTGAAGAACGGCGTGTGCCGGCCGCCTTCCTCCTTCGACAGGACGTACACCTCGGCCTCGAAATTGGTGTGGGGCGTGATCGACCCCGGCTTGGCCAGCACCTGGCCGCGCTCGATCTCCTCCCGCTTGATGCCGCGGAGCAGGCAGCCGACGTTGTCGCCGGCCTGTCCGCTCTCCAGCGTCTTGTTGAACATCTCCACGCCCGTGCAAACCACCTTCCGCGACTCGGGCGAAAAGCCCACGATCTCGACCTCGTCGCCGACCTTGACCATCCCCCGCTCGATCCGGCCGGTGGCCACGGTGCCGCGGCCTTCGATCGAGAACACGTCCTCGACGGCCATCAGGAACGGCTTGTCCACCTCCCGCTGCGGCTCGGGAATGTACTTGTCGATGGCCTCCATCAGCTCGTCGACGCACTTGGCCAATTTCGGTTCCTTCGGGTTGTTGTACGTCGAGAGCGAATCGCCGCGAATAATGGGAATCTCGTCGCCGGGGAAACCGTAATGGGTCAGCAACTCGCGGAGTTCCAACTCGACCAGCTCCAGCAGTTCCGGGTCGTCAACCAGGTCGACCTTGTTGAGGAACACGACCAAGGCCGGCACGTTCACTTGCCGGGCCAACAAGACGTGCTCGCGGGTCTGGGGCATGGGCCCGTCCGCGGCCGAAACCACCAGGATGGCGCCGTCCATCTGGGCGGCGCCGGTGATCATGTTCTTGATGAAGTCGGCATGGCCCGGACAGTCGATGTGGGCATAGTGCCGATTCGCGGTTTCATACTCGACGTGGGCCACGGCGATGGTCACCGTCTTGGTGGCGTCGCGGACCGTGCCGCCCTTGGCGATTTCCGCATAGGCCTTGGGCTTGGCCAGCCCCTTGAGGCCCTGGACGGCCAAGATGGCGCCGGTGAGGGTCGTCTTGCCGTGGTCGATGTGGCCGATCGTGCCCACGTTCACGTGGGGCTTGGTTCGCTGAAATACTGCCTTCGCCATTCTTTCTCCCTACGTTATTCAAGCGGCTAGTTTGAGATGAAACTGGACCGAAACGTTTCTGTTGGACAGGCCAACCAAAGAGCTGCTGATGGGAGTTGGACCCATGACCTCGTCCTTACCAAGGACGCGCTCTGCCAACTGAGCTACAGCAGCCGCGTGTCGTGGCCGCATCCGGCGCGAAATGATTCTTCTCTCCTCGTTCGAGTTTTTTTCGGGCGGTGTTGCGCGGGAGGTTTTCCGCTCCCGCCCCTTCTCCCGCTGCCCGGCAAAGCGGGTGAAGGGAGTCGAACCCTCGTAAATAGCTTGGAAGGCTATGGCTCTACCGTTGAGCTACACCCGCAATGTCAAAACCGTCTCTCATTGCTTGTACTGGGGGGTGCAGGATTTGAACCTGCGAAGGCATTGCCATCAGATTTACAGTCTGACCCCTTTGACCACTCGGGAAACCCCCCTCGTCTTCCACGCCCGCTCTGGGCCACCGACGAGACGCTCGCCGGCCCTCGGCTCTGTCTCCGCCGATTCGCACGGAAGGCCCGCCATCCGAGCATCGTCGCCAGGGGTTTCCAGGACGAGCTAGCGGAGGGACTTGAACCCACAACCTGTTGATTACAAATCAACTGCTCTGCCGATTGAGCTACGCTAGCCGGTCGAGCCTGCACACGCGAACCTCTTAATATAGTCGATCTCCCAGATGACGCAAGGGTGGGAAGGACCAAATCAGGTCGCGGGGGGACATGGAGGGCCAAAATCCGCCGCGAATCTGCCCGCCAGTAGGGGACAACCCTACCCATCGCTACGGTCCCCGCGCCCCATCGGTTGCCGACGCGAAGCCCCCTTTTGACGAACCCCCTACCGGATCATATCAGAAACCAAGACGACCTGACAATCCCGAATCGACTGGACGGCCCCGAAACGATTGGACGGCCGTCCGGCGCCATGCTCCGCATCGGACAAATCAGCCAGAAAACTCGATCTTCTCCTCTTCCACCACCTTACGCAGCTTACCCAAAGCCCTGGCCTCGATCTGCCGAATCCGTTCCTTGGTCACCCCCAGCTCCGCCCCTACCTGCTTCAGGGTCAGGGGCTCCTGCCCCCGCTGCAAGCCAAAACGCTTGATAATAATCCTTTGCTCCCGCTCGTCCAGCGCCGCGAGGATCTTCTCCACCTGCGTCTGGCGCTGCGTCTGCGACGATTCCTGCTCGAACAGGTCGGAGCGGGCATCCTCGGTCGTGGCGAACATCTCCGCCTGGCTGGTGCGGAAACGGTCGCGGCGGCGGTGTTCGTCGGGGATCGTCCGGGCGAAGTTCTTCATGATCGCCCACGAGGCGTAGGTGCTGAACTTGTAGCCGCGGGCGAAATCGAACTTCTCCACCGCCCGCATCAACGACATGTTGCCGTCGCTGACCAACTCGAAGAAGTTCTCCGCCGGCCCGACGTGCCGCTTGGCGATCGAAACCACCAGCCGCAGGTTCGCCCGGAGAAGCTGGTTCTTCGTGACCACGGCCTCGTCGTAGGATCGGTCGATCAGGTCCATGAGGCTGCTCCGCGGCCGGCTCGGGTCGAGCTTGCTGCGGAGCTTGGCGGCCTTGTACTTCAGGTAGTTCATCTTGCGGAAGAGGTGGGCCTCCTGGGCGCGGGTCAACAGCGGCACCTCGTAGAGACTCGCCAGGTACGGAGGCAATCCGGCGGGAAGCCGGACCTTCTTCACCGCCTCCTCGTTGGCCGGCATCGGACCGAGCACCTTCTGCTCCAACTTCTGCCGCCGCGACACCTTGGCGAACTGGTCGTTGGGAATGTAGTCCAACGGCAACTCGAGGATGCGCGCGGCGCGCGTCTCGGCGATGGTCCGGTAGATGCTGGCGCGCGTGCGGCAGAACCGTTTCGCCAAGGCGTCGACCGACTCGCCGCGATGGTGCTGCTGGTAAATCTTCCGCTTGGTTTCCGGCCGCAACGGCCCATGATTGTCGGGAAAAATGGCCAGGTCGGGATGGTCCTGGTCGAACTGCTTCAGCGTGTAACGGATGGTCTCCGGGCTGCGGCCGGTCTTCCGCGCCAGCCGCCGAGTGACGTCGGCCGGGGAACCGCCGGCCCGGGCCAGCCGCTGCGCGCGGCGGATGATCTCCATCCGTTCCTGCGGGCTCAACTGGCTGAAGCGGCTGCCGCGATGCACCCGCTCCGAGTTCCGCTCGACGAACCGGTCCACCGAGCTTTCCAGAAAACCGACCCGCTTCCGGCCGTCCACGACGAACCGCCGGCTCACCAACCCGAGCCGCCGCCAACGCGAAATCGTCTTCGTCGAAACGTTGAATCGCTTGGCCAACTCCTCCACCGTGAGCACGCGCTCTCCGGCCACGGCCGCCGACACGTTGGCCGCGTCGGAGAGGTCCTCGACGAACAGCCGCAAATCATGGGCCGCCTCACGCCCCGAGAGCTTCAGGTCGGGATAGGCCCCGGGCCGGAAATTCGTGATCCGGAAGCACAAATACTCGTAGGGATACGGACGCCCGGGATCCAACTCGCCAAGCAACTTCTCCGCCTGCGCCACCTGTTCGAGCTTCTTCTCGCGCGGCGCAAACCGCACCTGCTGGTCCCGCAACTCTCGCATGCCGGATTCAAATAGTCCGCGTGCATGGGACGCTCCTTTCACTCGCCGGATCGGAAAAACCCTCGCCCTGGCGGCCGGCCTCTCCGATCCGCTCCTCCGATATGGGCTCGCCGTCCGTGACCAGCCAGAACCGATCCAGCAATCTAATATACACACCCTTGCTATTTAAAACAACTAGAGTTGGCAAAAATAAAGACTTTTTTCCAAGGGGGGGATACCTCCACCGGACTGGATTTTACTATACCATGCCGAGGGAGGATGTAAAGTGCTGCATCGCCCGACCTACTTTACCTATCGTGGCGTCTCCGCGTGTTGCAACTTCCTGTACGCAACGAGAGTGCCCCAAGGTCCAGATAAAGTTCGCTCGGCCGCCGAAATTTCCGCCGTGGAAGTGGGTCAATTCCCTGGAGGGTGGGCACGGCCCACCATCAGGCGTTATATTTTGGTGCGCGGCGGTCGTCCTTTGCATTTTTCGTGGCCGTACCCACCCTGCGTCCTCGACCGCAAATTGCGTAGTTTGCGCGTCTTTTCCGCAACCCCATGCCACCGGACAAACGGTCCTTTCGGGTCAACTTCCCACGGATCGCCAGTCGATTTAGCGACTATTCCTAGAACCGTTGGTAATCGGTCACGCTACCGGCAGAGAAACCGCGGATGAACGCGGATAAACGCAGACAAAGAATGGATTCGATCTCATGCGTTCATCTGCGTTCATCTGCGGTCCGCCTCATTTCGACATGAAGAACACTATTTTCCTATTCTTGCTGGGAGTCCTGTCCGTCGCGGTGCTGCCGGCTCCTTCCCTTCGGGCTGAAGATGGCCCGGCGACCTACCTGATCCAAAGCGGCCGCCAACCGGGGCAAATCGACCGGGTGGCCGTCGTCCTGAAGATCGCCGGCGACCGCCTGCAACGGGCGGGCGAACGGTCCCATCGCCAGTCGATGAGCGGCGCGGGCAATCTCACCTACGACGAAAAGACGCTCGATGCGGCCGCCACGCCCGACGGCCCCGCCCGCTCGGTCCGCTACTATGACGACGCCCGCGTCGTCGTCCGCGTGGGCGACGCGACGGACCGGCAGACGCTGCGGACCGAGCGGCGCCTGATCGGCGTAGACATCGACGCCGGGCGGTCCACGCTCTTTTCGCCGCGGGGCACGCTCACCAGCGACGAGTTGGACCTGATCGACGCCCCGGGCAACACGCTGCTGTTGGACCGCTTCTTGCCGGACAAGCCCGTCGGCGTCGGCGAGAAATGGAAGCCCGCGGAAAAGCTCCTGGCCATGATTCTGCAACTGGACGAGGTCCGTCGCAGCGACGTGGAGTGCGTGCTCAAGGACGTGACGCCCGCCGTGGCGAGAATCGAGCTTTCGGGCCGCCTGTCGGGAAGCGTTCACGGCGTGCCCTGCCAACTCGAAATCAAGGCGAAGTGCCGCTTCGACCGCAGGACCAACCGCATCGATTGGTTCGCCATGCTCATCGACGACAAGCGGGAGGTCAGCGACGTGGAGCCGGGGCTGGACGTCGTCGCCAGGCTGGAGGTCAAAATTTCGCCCGAGCGCCAGTCGAAGGAACTCGACCCGAAGGCGCTGGCCGACTTGCCGCTGAAGCCGGCGCCGGAACTGTGCCGGTTGCTCTGTCAGCCGCCGGACGGCGATTGGCAACTGACGCACGACCGCTGCTGGTTCCTGGTGGACAGCCGCCGCGATCTGGCGGCGCTGCGCTTGATGGCGCAAGGGGCCGACCTGGCGCAGTGCAACGTTTCCTCGCTGCCGACGGTCGCGGCCGAGCGGTTGCCCACCCTGAAGCAGTTCCAGGACGACGTGCGGCACGCCCTGGGCAAGAACTTCGGCCAGTTCGTCGAGGCGTCGCAATTCGCCGGCGAGACGAACGACCGCATCTACCGCGTGGCGGTCAAGGGCGAGGTCTCCGGCGTGCCGCTCCAATGGCACTATTACCTGGTGGCCGACGAGCACGGCCGGCAGGCCGCCTTGACGTTCACCCTCAAGGAGCAGAATCTCGACGCCTTCGGACAAGGCGGGCGACCGCTTGGTCCGTTCGCTGCGTTTCCTCGATTCCAAGGCGGTCGTCGCGGCAAAATAGCAAGTGGGGGACTGTCCCAATTTTCGTCCGACGAAAATGGGACTGTCCCCTTCGGAGGTGCCCGGTCTCGACCGGCCCGCTACAAAAACAGCCGTCGCCCCGTTCTCACGAGGCGGCGGCTTTGGAATCAAAACCTCTCGCCGATTGCGACTGGATGCGTCGCTGCGAGACGAGCGGGGGTCGGGCGTGCTATCGCACAAGCCGTTCGATGGACCCCGGCTCACGCCAATGGGTTGGCACCTCCGTCGGAATAACTCGCGAGAGGCTTAATTCCAACCGAGCGGACAGCCGGCCGATGGGACCGCTGCCGCTCGAACACATCCACTATCGGCAGTTTCCTGCCCCCGATTTCAGCCGAGTTTTCGGCCTCCTGGGGCAGGTCGCTGCCTACCTTCTATTATAGCTTGAAATGCGGCTGCGAAATCAACGTTTTGGGGAGGGAAATTTTCACTTTTTTCCCGCCTGGCGCTGCTGCTGGAAAAACCGGCTCAAAATCCGCCCGCACGGCTCGGCCATCACGCCGGCAATCACTTCACAGCGATGATTCAGTCGCCCATCGTCCAACAGCCGATAGAGGCTATGGACCGCCCCGGCCTTCGGATCGGCGGCCCCATAGACCACCCGCGGCACGCGGGCCTGCACCATCGCCCCGGCACACATCGGACACGGTTCCAGCGTCACGTAGAGCGCGCAGCCCTCCAAGCGCCACGATCCCCGGGCCGCGGCCGCCTGCGTGATGGCGATCATCTCCGCGTGCGCGGTCGGATCGTGGAGTTGCTCCCGTTGATTGTGCGCCCGGGCGATCACGCGGTCCGGCGTGGACGATCACCGCGCCGATGGGCACTTCGCCCTCGCTCATGGCCAGTTCGGCCTCGTCCAGGGCCAGTTTCATCCAGCGGTCGTGCATGGGGAAGAAGAGGATAGGGGATTGGGGGCCGAGTTCTAAGGTCAAGAACTAAGCACTAAGAACTTAGACCTTGAGAGCTTAGCAACTTAGGCGGTCACTGATTCCGGATCGGTTACGACTTCCACATCCAACGGCCGGGCAACGACGTTGTTGCGCGGCACCTGGCTCAGGCCCATCACCCGCAGCCGCACGGGTCCGCTGCCCAGGCTGGCTGCGTCGATCTCGACCCGGCCCTGGGAACCGGTGATCTTGCCCACCAGCCGGTTCCCTTGAAACACGGCGATGACGGTGCAGTCCGGGGCCTTGGCGGTAATCGAGATCCGTTGTTTCAGTCCCACGGTAAGCCGCGACGGCGGCGACGGCGGCGACGGCGGTGACGGCGATGCAAACGAGGCCGCGATGGTGCGGCCGTAATTGGCGGTCATGATGGGCAGGATTTGACGGCCCTGCGAGCGGATGGGTCCCGCCTCGACGGCCACCACGCGAAGCTCGTGATATCCGTCGACCAACGAGGCGGTGTTCAGCGGCAGCGTCCCTTCCGGCGGGCACGTCAGCGTCCGCAGCCCATCGACGAACAACTCAAAATGGTCGGCGGTCGCCTTGGGCGGGGAACGTGGCCGTGGGTTTCAGCGTGAGCACGCCTTTGACCGTGGCGTCCGGCTGCACTCCGGCGACGCTCACCCGCGGGATGTTGGCCCAAGGCCGGCAGAGCGGGTCGCCCACGATGAGCAACTGGTACGGGCCGTGGACCGACTGGTAGAACGCCTCGGCCAGGGTGCAGCCGCGGGCGTAATGGACTTGGATCATGGGATCGGGGAATTTGTCGGGGGTGGCCAGCGGCTCGGTGACGGTCCCGCTGGCCCCG
Source organism: uncultured Planctomycetia bacterium (assembly GCA_963804825.1). Classification (GTDB taxonomy): domain Bacteria; phylum Planctomycetota; class Planctomycetia; order Pirellulales; family Thermoguttaceae; genus JBKQVT01. The sequence goes on from CAWDRV010000003.1 coordinate 551,700, forward strand.
GCCGCGCCGTAGCGGAGAAACTCCGACAGCGGCGTCTGGCCGGCGCCGGAGGTCATGATGCCGCCGAAGCTGGTGAAGTGTTCGCAGATGGCGCCGGGCAGGATCGTGCTGCCGCAGACCTTCCACTCGAACGTAGGCGACGCCGGTCATGAGCCCTTGCACGTCGTTCTCGTGCGAGGGCAGGGTCCCGTCGACGATTTCCGCGCCGACGCCCAGTTCCTTGAGCGGCGGACGGCCCGTGGAAAGCCGCCCTGGCGGACCCGCGAGCGGATGTCGCTGTTCTCGCAGTAATAGATGGTGCCCTTGGGATGGGTGCCGTCGGCCCCGGCGCTGCGGCGGAGATAGCTGAGCACCTCGGCGACGGAGTTGCCCCGTCCGGAGGTCACGCCCAGCATGACCGACAGCATGTACTGGACCCCGCCGCTGTCGGTCGGTTCCCCTTCGGCCGCGAACTGCCGGCTGCTGCGGAAGGCCCGCGTCGGGCCATCCCGCAGCGGCACGTAGAAATTGCATCGCATTTTCAGGTAGCCGGGATTGGCCAACAGGACCGGCTGCCACAAGTAGGTCAGGCCGTTGATCGAGCCGACGGGCGTGAGCAGTTTGCCCCACGACGCTATGGCGGCGTCGCTGCTCCGGCCGGCTTTTTTCGCCTCGGCCTGGATGCGTCTTGACCAGTTCAGGCTCGAATTTCTTCAAGTCCGAATCGAGGTGAATCCCCCACGGGAAATCGCTCGAATAGACCACGTAGTCGATCTGGTCGGCGGGCCGGCGGCGCCGGCTCGCCTCGAGCACCGGTTTGAGAATCTGTTGCCGAAAGGTGTCGATATCGGTGTTCTGGACCTTGGGATCCCAAGGCAAATAGATGACGTTGGCCGACGGAATCCGGCGGAGCTGGATGTAGTGGTTGGCGATGGTCATCGAGGCAGGGCTTCGGGGGTTGACCACCAAGAGGAGGTTTTCCGGCCCCCCGCCCGCACCCGCCGGGGCGACCAGGCCCAGCCCCAGAACGGCGAAAACGGCCAGCAGGGCGACGCCCGCCAGGGCGCGTCCGATCGAGGCGGCTGCCCCGGTGGTCGCGGCCTGAGAAACGTCGGCTCTTCTCGAGAAAACCCGCATTTTCCTAACTTATTTCTGTTGCGGAAAGCCTCGGTAGGGTGGGTCGAGTGGAGCGAGACCCACCATCAGTCTTTCGCGTATTCTTGGTGGGTCTCACTCCGCTCGACCCACCCTACAACTGCTGCAATCATACGATTTGGCGGGGCGGAAGGATAGCGACGCCCTTGACGGCAGGGGTCTCCAAGCGGCAGACTATCCTTCGGCCTCGATCTTTGTTCCCGCCGCCCCTGCCGCCTTGCAGCCTTGGGAAGTCATGCCCTAAGTTTTACACCCGGTTGAAAGGGGTCCGATGAATCGGCGAGAGTTTTTGCATCGGTCGCCGCGGGCCGGCCTGGCCGCAGCGGCCGGAGTGACGATCCTTTCCCGCGCCGAGTCGGTCTGGGCCGCGCCGGCCAACGAACAGATCGGCCTGGCCGTGGTGGGCGTGCGCGGCCGAGGCAACACGTTGGCGACGGCCTTTGCCCAGCGGCCCGACTGCCGGGTGGAGTGGCTGTGCGATGTTGACGCGAGCCTGCTGCCCTCGCGGAGCAACGACCTGGCCAAGCTGCAAAAGGGCCAGGCGCCGCGACGCGAGCGCGATTTCCGCAAGGCGCTGGACGACAAGTCGGTCGACGCCGTCGTGATCGCCACGCCCGACCATTGGCACTGCCTGGCGGCGATTTGGGCCTGCCAGGCGGGCAAGGACGTCTACGTCGAATCGCCGCTGGGGCACAACTGCTGGGAAGGCCGCAAACTGGTCGAAACCGCGCGAAAGCACGATCGGATCGTCCAAACCGGCCACGAAAGCCGCAGCGCGGCCTATGCCCAAAGCGCCAAGAAATACATTGCCGACGGGAAGTTGGGCCCGATCCACCTCTGCCGCGTCTTCGATCAGAGGGGGCAGAGCAATTTCCCCGTCAAGCCCGACAGCAGGCCGCCCAAGGGGCTCGACTGGGACATGTGGAACGGTCCCGCCCCGCAGGCCCCGTACAACGTCAACTTCCACAACAACTGGCACGGTTGGTGGCGCTATTCGGGCGGAGACATGGCGGTCGAGGGCGTCCACCCATTGGACTTCGCCCGCTGGCTCTGCGGCCTGGGCCATCCCCGCTCGGTCTATGGCACGGGCGGGCGGTTCGACAGCCGCGGCGGCAACGAGACGCCCGACACGCTTTCGGCGGTCTACGAGTTCGACAAGTTGCTGATGACCTTCGAGTTGACGCTCTACACGCCTTACATGCTGACGGTTTCGCCCACCGTTCGCAACGGCGAGACGTTTCCCTACTGGCCGCAGTGCGGCACGCGGATCGAGATTTACGGCCGCGACGGGGTCATGATGACCGGCGCACGGCGCCGGCTGGCAGGTTTTTGCCCGGCCGCGGCGCGAGCAGCCCAAGCTGATCGATCAGGCCTTCGGGCAGTCGCCCGACCTGCCGCACCAGGAGAACTTCGTGCAATGTCTCCGCAGCCGCCGCCGCCCGGCCGCCGACGTCGAGGACGCCCACCTCAGCGCCCTGCTGGTCCATTACGCCAACATCAGCCTCCGCACCGGCGGCCAGAAATTGCGGATCGATCCCCAGACCGACGAGATCCTCGACAACCCCGACGCCATGCGGCTGTTCAAGCGGACGTACCGCAAGCCGTGGGTGGTGGAAGGATAGTGCGTCTTCCAACAAGTTTTTTGCCGGAAGGCCCGTGACTCGCTCGGAATACCTGTAACTCGCTTGCGGTTTCATAAGTGGCGCCACCCGGCAAGAACTGACGAGCAACTAGGGGACTGTCCCAATTTTCGTCCGACGAAAATGGGACTGTCCCCTTCGGAAGTCTAAGAACTGGCCGTAAGTCGTACCATGGAATTTCCCCCTCGCGTCGTTTTCTGCCAGTATCGCGGTCCCGCTCCGCCGACGTGCTTGCGAGGCAGCGGGCTGGTCGACGTGCTGCAAACCCGGCAACCCGACGAAGTCCTTCCCAAGCTGGCGGCCGTGGAAGAGGCCGTCCGCGGCGGGCTCCATGCCGCGGGATTCATCGCCTACGAAGCCGCCCCGAGCATGGACCCCGCCTGTCGAACCCATCCGGGCGGACGGCTGCCGCTGGTGTGGTTCGCCCTCTTCCGCGAGTTGGTCGAGCAAGACGGACTGCCGCCAGGCCGCCCGGACAGCTTCTCGATCGGCCGATGGCTCCCGTCGATCACCCCCGCCCGGCACCACGAAGCCGTGGACCGCATCAAGGATTACATCGCCCGGGGACACACCTACCAGGTGAACTACACCTTCCGCCTTCGCGCGCCGTTTCACGGCGATCCGTGGGGCCTTTTTCATCGTCTCGCCGAGGCGCAGCGCGGGCAATATGGGGCGTATGTCGATACCGGCCGGCACGTCCTCTGCTCGGCTTCGCCCGAGATGTTCCTCGACCTCGACGGCGACCTGTTGACATCACGGCCGATGAAGGGGACCGCCCCGCGCGGACTGACTTCCGCGGAGGATCGGCGGCGGCGGGCGTCGCTGGCCGGCGCGGTGAAAGACCGGGCCGAAAACGCCATGATCGTCAACATGACGCGCAACGACCTGGGACGCGTCGCACGGCCGGGTAGCGTTCAAGTGGCGTCGGCGTTCGACGTGGAGAAGTATCCCACGGTGCTGCAAATGACCTCGACCGTGACGGCCCGGACTTCGGCCTCGCTGGTCGAAATCCTCCGAGCGGCGTTTCCCCCGGCCTCGATCACCGGGCGCCGAAAATCCGCACCATGGAGATCATCCGCGAGTTGGAGCCCGATCCGCGCGGCGTTTATACCGGCTGCATCGGATGGCTCTCCCCCGGTCGCAAGGGCCGGTTCAACGTGGCCATCCGCACGGTCGCGATCGACCGGGCGGCGGCCGAGGCGGAATACGGCGTGGGCGGCGGCATCGTCTGGGACTCCGACCCCGCGGCCGAGTATGCCGAATGCGAAACCAAGGCCGCCGTGCTCGCCGCGGAACTCCCGCCGTTCGAGTTGCTGGAAACCATGCTCCTGGAATCGGCGAAAAGCCATGAAAACGATCGCGGATACTTTCTTTTGGAAAGACACCTCCGGCGGCTCGCCGAGTCGGCGGAATATTTCGATTTCGCCCTCGATCCGGCCGAGGTCCGCCGACGCCTGGACGACCTGGCCGCCGGTCTGACACACGGGACCCACCGCGTCCGGCTCCGCGTCGATCGGCAGGGGCGCGTCGCGGTGGAATCGACGCCGCTGCCGGCCGAAGTCTCCTCCGCCGCTTGGAGGCTGCGGCCGGCCGAGCGGCCGGTCGACCGCCGCAACGTCTTTCTCTACCACAAGACGACGTGCCGCACCGTCTATCCGGCGGTGTGTCCCGCGGGCGGCGATTGCGACGACTTCGTCCTCTGGAACGACCGCGGACAAGCGACCGAAACGACGATCGCCAATCTCGTGGTCGAAAAGGGCGGCCGGCTCGTGACTCCGCCGGTCGAGTGCGGTCTGTTGCCGGGCACGTATCGCGCCCACTTGCTGGAAACGGGGAGGATCTGCGAGGAGGTCGTGACGATGGAGGACTTGCGGCGGGCCAAAAAGCTGTTTGCCGTCAACTCGGTCCGCCGGTGGCTGCCCGCCACGATCGTCAAGGATTAGCACGATTTGCAGTTATCTGTAGCGTTTGATTTTGGGTGGCACGGGCATCTTGCCCGTGTCTTTCCCAGCACTGGCGAAACGCCAGTGCCACCCGAAACGCCACACTAATCTGAAAAACGCTCTAGCGGCTGGGATTATGGCTGCGGCGGCGTCGCCGGCGACATGGTCGGCGGGGTTGGGACTTCCTCGGGCGCCCTGGTCGGCGGCGACGCCAGCGGCAGGGGCAACTCTTGCCGGGCCTCGTAAGGGTTCGGCGGCACCCCGGGCAGGGCCGGGCAGCGAATCTCCCACCCGCCGCCCATCGCCCGATAGACTTGCACCAATCCCTGGGCGATCTGCCCTTGCGACTGCGCAAAGAGGTCCTGTTGCGTGACCAGGGCCTGCTCGATGGTCGCATAGCGGTTGAAGTCGGCGGCCCCTTTTTCATACTGGAAGATGACGATCTTGACGGCCGAGTTGGCCGCCCGCACGCTCTCCTTGAGGTACCTCGCCTGCACCTGGGCCCGCAAGAAGGTCACGATGCCGTTCTCGGCCTCCTGGCTGGCCTGCAAGACCGTGGTTTGGTAGCCCACCAGCAGGTCCTTCAGCAGCGCGTTCTGGAGGAGGACGTTGTTGTGAATGCGGCCGTAGTTGAGGATGTTCCATTGAAACTGCGGCCCGATGCTGCCGTTCAGCGCGCTGCTGGTGAAGAGGTCCTTGAAGTTCGTCGCCTGCCAGTTCAACGAGCCGGTGATGGAGAAGGTCGGATAGAGTTGGGCCTCGGCGATGCCGATCTGCTCGGCCTGGGCGGCCGCCAGGCGCTCGGCCTGCCGCACGTCGGGACGGCGGCGGAGCAGTTCGGCGGGAATGCCGACGGCCACCGCCGGCGGCGCGGTCGGAATCGGCCCCGTGCCCAGCAGGTATCGCAGGTCGGCCGCCGGGATCCCCAGCAGGGTGCACAGCCGGTTCGAGGCCTGGCGGAGATCGATCTCCAGCGGCAGGATTTGGGCCTCGGTCTGCGCCAGGTTGCTCCTGGCCTGCTCCAAGTCGAGTTCGTTCACCTTCCAGCCGACCTTGAATCGCCTTTCGATAAAATCCAGCACGCCCCGCTGCAAGACCACGCTGCCGCGCAGGAGGCGGATGCGCTCCTGGTCGGTGCGGACTTGCACGTAATTCTGGGCGATGTCGCCCAGCATGGTGACCACCGCCTGGTCGTAGTTGGCCACCGAGGCGTCGAGGTTGTCCTGGCCGGCGGTGATCGCCCGCCGCAGCCGGCCCCAGAAGTCGAGTTCCCAGGCAAGGTTGAAGCCGAAGTTATAGGCGTTGTAGAACTCCGGTGGGAGGCCGGAGATCGCCAGAATCGACGGCGACTCGCGGGCGTAGCCCCCGCTGGCGGTCTGGCTCTGCGGGAAGAGTTCGCCGCGGGCGATGGCAAGCTGCAGCCGGGCCTCGAGCACGCGAAACCCCGCCTGCCGCAAGCTGAGGTTCTGCTGGAAGCCGCAGTCCACCAGGCGGTCCAACGCGGGATCATGGAAAACGCGCCACCAGCGGGCCAGCTCCGGCGATGCACTGCAGACTTGCGCATCCGACGCGTCGATCCAATGCCGAGCCACGGGGGCCGTCGCCGGCCGATAGTTGGGCCCCACTTTAAAACCGTTTCGGACGTACTCCATCGGACCGGTGCAGCCGCCGGCGGTAAACGCCAACGCAGCGATCGCCGCAAGGGCTGCCGCCCCAACTCGCGGTACTCGGGACATGACTTCTCCTCCGTGCGCAGAACCTGACGGCCTCCGTGCCCTGCAATCCATTTGCAGGAGCCTGTTGAACGCGGCTGGCACGTCAAACTAAGTAAGAGCGTCACCGCCGGCTTCCTTCTTAAAATCGACAGAACCCATTTCCCCGGAATAAGCGAAACTTCCCGGCCCGCAAAAGCGGCAAGAACCATCCAACCGCTACAGGAACGAGGGAGTATAGCGAGCGAGAGCAGGTCAGAGAGTAGGTCAGGCACGCTGTGCCTGACCTACGATAATGCGTCCCAACCAAGGCGTAAAATCCGCGCTATTCGTCATTTCTTACCAGCAGTCCGGCGGCGGAGAATTCCGGGAGAATTCCGGGGACAGCATACATCGGGAGAATTCCGGGGACAGCATACATAATTCTTGACAGGAATGAGCGATTTTGCTAGATTCATCGCATGGCTCGACTGGCACGTGTCGTTATTCCCCGGATGCCGCATCATATTACCCAGCGCGGGAATCGCCGCCAGACAACCTTCTTTTGCGAGGAAGATTACGCGGCCTATTTGGAGTTGATGGGCCAGTGGTGCAACGAACTGGGCGTGCAAATCTGGGCGTACTGCCTGATGCCCAATCATGTCCACTTGATCGCGGTGCCGAAGACGGAGGACGGTTTTCGGCGGGCCATCGGCGAGGCCCATCGGCGCTACACGCGGCGAGTGAATTTTCGGGAAGGTTGGCGCGGGCACCTTTGGCAAGGGCGGTTCGCTTCGTTCGTCATGGACGAACCCTACCTGCTGGCGGCCGCGCGCTATGTGGAACTGAACCCGGTTCGCGCCGGCCTGGCCGTCGCGCCGAGCGATTATCGGTGGAGCAGCGTTCGGGCACACTTGAAGGGAAAAGACGATTGCTTGGTCAAGGCTTCTCCCTTATTGAAGATTGCGGGAAATTGGCGGCGTCTCTTGACCAGTGCGGCCACCGAAGAGGAAATCGAACAGTTCCGCGAACACGAACGAACCGGGCGCGTTCTCGGAGACGAGGCTTTTCAGAAGCGATTGGAAAAAGATCTTGGTCGTGTTTTACGGCGGCAAAAACCCGGTCCAAAACGAACGCTAATCAAATAATTATGTATGATGTCCCCGGAATTCCCCCGGAATTCCCGGAATTCCGGAATTGGGCCCCGGAATTGGGCGAGCCGCACAGTTCCGGGGACACCATACATAACTCTCTATGAAAATGGATAATTGCGTATGGTGTCCCCGGAATTGTGTCCTAGAACTACTGTTGTGGCGGAGGTCGAAACGGCGGGGACGCAGGTAGCTTTCGTTCTAACTGAGGGACACCGGCACAGTTCCGGGGACACCATACATAACTCTCTATGAAAATGGATAATTGCGTATGGTGTCCCCGGAATTCCCCGGGTATGGTGTCCCCGGAATTCTCCCAAAATGGATAATTGCGTATGGTGTCCCCGGAATTCTGTGAAAGCTGTTTGCCGTCAACTCGGTCCGCCGGTGGCTGCCCGCTGTGCTGGTCTAAATTTTCCCCCCGCAAAACCGTTCACAGGGACGATCACGTGCGGGGATTCAACAGCACGTGAATGATGTTCGGATTGCTTCGCAGGCAGGCGACGAGTTTGGCGGAAGGGGGCTTGCTCAGTTGCAGGCGCAGCAGGCGGCCTTGGCCCCGGCGAACACCGCGTTCTCCATCTCCTCGACGTTGATCCCCTCTTCGCGCAGGGCGTCGAGCACGGCCGCCAGCACGCCCACCCGGTCGTAATGCCGCACGACCATGCGTTGGGTGGCGGGGGAGCCGCTGGCGAGGTTCACGGCGCCGGCGGGGTGGCCGGTCCGCAGGAACGTCTCGACGATCCGGACCACTTCGGCGGCGATGGCCTCGGCGGCCTGGTCGGTCGAGGCGCCGACGTGCGGGGTGCAGGTCGCCAGCGAGGCGAGTTCCCGGTCGGTCCAGGCGGCCTCGCCGCCGGCCGGTTCGCCCTCGAAGACATCGAGCCCGACGCGGAGGCCCTTCTCGGCGACGGCCGCCCGCAAGGCTTCCGTGTCCACCAGCGCACCGCGCGAGGTGTTGATGAAGATCGTGCCGGGGGCCATGGCATCGAGAAACTTCTTGTTCACCAGGTGCTTGGTTTCCGCCGTCGAGGCCAGGTGGACGCTGACCGCGTCGGCAGCCTTGGCCAACTCCTCGGGCGAGGCGGCATAACCGACGCCGGCCTCTTCGGCCGCGGCCGGGGTCAGGCTGCGCGACCAGGCGACGACCTTCATCTCCAGCCCCAACGCCCGCTGGGCCACCGCCTTGCCGATGGCCCCGAAACCGAGAATCCCCAGCGTGCGGCCGGCCAGTCCCCGGGCCTTGCCCACAGTTCCGGGGACACCATACATAACTCTCTATGAAAATGGATAATTGCGTATGGTGTCCCCGGAATTGTGTCATAGAACTACTGTTGTGGCGGAGGTCGAAACGGCGGGGACGCAGGTAGCTTTCGTTCTAACACCGGCACAGTTCCGGGGACACCATACATAACTCTCTATGAAAATGGATAATTGCGTATGGTGTCCCCGGAATTGGGGTGTCCCCGGAATTGGGAATTGTTTCATATAATTGCGTATGATGTCCCCGGAATTCGCCCCCGGAATTCGCCCGGAATTCGGAACGGAATTTTGCTCTGAACGTGATTGGTCAACTTGTTCCGTTACGACGCCTTACGCGCGGGGGTTCAACAGCACGTGGATGATGTTCGGATTGCTTCGCAGGCAGGCGACGAGTTTAGGGGAAGGGGGCTTGCTCAATTGCAGCGCGCAGCAGGCGGCCTTGGCCCCGGCGAACACCGCGTTCTCCATCTCCTCGACGTTGATCCCCTCTTCGCGCAGGGCGTCGAGCACGGCCGCCAGCACGCCCACCCGGTCGTAATGCCGCACGACCATGCGTTGGGTGGCGGGGGAGCCGCTGGCGAGGTTTACGGCGCCGGCGGGGTGGCCGGTGCGCAGGAACGTCTCGACGATCCGGACCACTTCGGCGGCGATGGCCTCGGCGGCCTGGTCGGTCGAGGCGCCGACGTGCGGGGTGCAGGTCGCCAGCGAGGCGAGTTCCCGGTCGGTCCAAGCGGCCTCGCCGCCGGCCGGTTCGCCCTCGAAGACATCGAGCCCGACGCGGAGGCCCTTCTCGGCGATGGCCGTCCGCAAGGCTTCCGTGTCTACCAGCGCCGCGCGAGGTGTTGATGAAGATCGTGCCGGGGGCCATGGCATCGAGAAACTTCTTGTTCACCAGGTGCTTGGTTTCCGCCGTCGAGGCCAGGTGGACGCTGACCGCGTCGGCGACCTTGGCCAACTCCTCCGGCGAGGCGGCATAACCGACGCCGGACTGCTCGGCGGCGGCTGGGGTCAGGCTGCGCGACCAGGCGACGACCTTCATCTCCAGCCCCAACGCCCGCTGGGCCACCGCCTTGCCGATGGCCCCGAAACCGAGAATCCCCAGCGTGCGGCCGGCCAGTCCCCGGGCCTTGCCGAACTCCTTCTTCTGCCACGACCCGTTGCGCAGGGACAGGGTGGCGTCGGCGATCCGCCGGTCGGCCGCGATCAGCAGGCCGATGGCCAGCTCCGCGACGGCCGCCGTATTCTTGCCCGGACAATTGGCGACGTAGATTCCCCGGGCGCTGGCGGCGGCCAGGTCGATCGTATCGACCCCCGCCCCGGCGCGAATGACCAGCGAGAGCTGGGCGCCGCCTCGATCGCGGCCGCCATCACCTTGGTCGAACGGACCACGAGAATATCCGTTTCGGCCAGCAGTCCCGGCAGCATTTCCGCCGTGAGGTTCTTGCCGACCTCCACTTCCAGTCCGAGCCGCTGGAGCGACGTTACGGTTTCGGGCGACAACTTGTCAACGATCAGGACCTTCATGATTCTCTCCGCCAACGGGAACGGGGTTTACCGAAGGGGCGGCACTTCCGCGCCTTGCAAGGCATTTGCCACGGGTAATGATAGCGGCCCGCCGGCTTCCCTGCAAACCCCCGCCGGCATGACAACCCGTTGGGTGGCACTTCAAGATGGACCGACCACTGGCAGCGCGGCGGGACGCCTACTCCCCCAGGCGGACGCGGGCTTCCGCCGCCCAGGGACTGTCCGGCGCCATCACCAAGAAAAGACGCCAATGCTCGTCGGCCTCGCCCCGACGGTCCATGTCGTCCAGCGTCCGGGCCAAATGATAATGCACGTCGGCATAACCGGCGTGATAACGCAACGCGCCCTCGAACGCGGCCACGGCCAACTCCCGCTGACCCGTCTCGGCCAACACGCAACCCAGGTTCGCCCGGGCCTCGACGTAGTCCTCGTCCAACTCGACGACCATGTAGTAGCGTTCCCGGGCGGCGGACAGGTCGCCCAGCCGATAGAGCAACTCGGCCAATTGGAAGCAGACTTCCGGGCTGGGACCGGCGGCGGCCAGCGCGGCACGGACCATCTCCGCGGCGGCCGTCAACTGGCCGTCCTCCTCCAACTCGGCGGCCAGACGGCACATCTCCTCCGCCGAGGCCGGATGCGAGTCGAACGTCCGGCACGGCGGGCATGATCTCTTCCCCGGCGGGCAGGGCCTCCGCGGCGGGCAGCCCCCCGACGCCCTCAAAGTCGATCCGATACTGTCCGCCAGGCTCGACCAGCCCGTCGCCTTGCCGCAAAAGGATGTCCTTGCCCTGGACGATGACCGACAATTGGGCCAGCGGCCGGTCGATGCCGGGCAGCCAGCGGGCCAGGCCGGCCAGCTTCTTCTCCAGGGCCGGCGCCGAAACCCCGGCGGAGAGCAATTGCGCCAGCCGCCGGGCGGTCGCCACCTCCTGGAAATCGAAGTACGGCAGCCGCCGCACCTCGCAGGCCGGAACGATCAGACCGCGGCGATGCCATCGCCGAATCACCGCCAGCGGCACGCCCAGCGCCTGGGCCAGCATGGCGGGCGTGTAGAGCCGATTCAGCTCGGGCTCCGGGCCGACCAACCCCAGGCGCTGCCAAAGCTGCGTTTCCGTGACGGCTTCCAACGCGCCGGCCTCCACGGCCTGATGGATCGACTCGTCGAGCCACTCCTCCGGGCGATCGACGTCCGGAAAAGGCAGCCCCGCCTCGCCGAGCACCAACAGGTTGGCCGACGCGTCGGGCGACTCCAGCACGACGGCCCCGTGGCCGCGGACCAACTGCGCCGCCTCGCGCCGAGCCATGCTGGCCAACCGCCCGACAAACGCGATGCGTTTCCCCTGGAGAAGCTCGGACGGCGTTTCGGACGAAGGGCTGTCGGAAAGCGACATCAGCGGCTCGGGGGATCAAGTCGACGGCTTTGCGGCGCGGGGCGGCTGCGGCTCGTCGCCGGCCGGCGGCAACGCCGGCTGCACGTCGGCACCGGAGGGCCGCTTCACCGCGGGAGTCGGTACGCCGCCGGTCGCCGGCTTGGCCGCCGGTTGGGTCGCCGGTTGAGTCGTCGTCGGAACCAAAGATTCGTCCAGCGTCTGGCCGCAGGCGTTGATCGGCACGCGGCAGCAGACCGTGTGGGGCACCGTGCACGTGTACGTGACCGGAATCCGCTTCTCGACGCAATGCGGAATGCGGACCGTCTCCTGGTAGGCCGCCATGCGGCAGACCTGGTACGGCACGCGATCCACGTGCTCTTCATAGATCATCCGGCAGGTCTCGACCGGCACTTTCCGCGTGTATTGCTCGGTGACCATGTGGCACACCTGCACGGGCACGTGCTGTTCAACCCGCTCGACCACCGGCTTGCAGGTGGTATAAGGGACCATCCGCACCTGCTCTTCCTGGATGATCTTGCAAGTCTGGTAGGGGACCTTGCGGCAGACCCGTTCTTCCTGGTAGCGGCAGACCTGGACGGGCACCTGCTCGGTGACGACTTGGGGCACGTAGTTGACCTGCTGCACCTGGTGCGGCACGAGATTGGGCTGCCACACGTGGTTCACCTCGTAGGTGCCGTGGTCTACCGGGGTCCAGTACAGGCCGGCGGGCCGATAGACCGTCCTGCCGGTGGCCGGATCGACCGTGGTGCCGGCCGGCTGCCAGGTGAGCTTGTTATAGGGCCACGTCCGCTGCACCACGGTCTGGTCCACAAAGCAGCCTTGATCGACAAACTCGGTATGGCACGTGGTCACCGGCTGATAGACCGTGTGGTACTGCGGGCGATAGACCGTCTCGGTCACCGGCCGCATGACCGTATACCACTCGTCGCGTTCGGCAGTTTCGGTCACCGGACGGTTGACGATCGTACGCTCTTCGCGCTGGGAAGTCTCCTGGACGTAGCGAAGCACGTTGTAACTGCAATCGCGCATCTGCGTCTCGTAGACCGGCCGGTTGACCGTGTAATGCTCCTCGCGCAGGCTGGTCTCGATCACCGGACGGGCGACGGTATAGCGGCATTCGCGGGTGGCGGTTTCCCAGACCGGGCGATACCGGGTCTCCTGCCGCTCCTCGCAGACCGTCTCGTATTCAATCCGATAGGCGGTCACCTGACGCTGCTCGTAGACCGTCTGATAGACGAGTCGATACTCCTGACCTTGACAGGTGAGCGGGGCCGCGGGCGAGGCACACGAGGGACACTCCGCCCGGACCGACGCCGCAACCGCCGTAATCGCCGTCGCGGCCATGGCCGCAAAAATGACCGAGAAGACCGACCCGCGACACATCGACGCTTTCATGGTTGCACCTCACCGGTCGTGGCGACGACCGGTCGAATGAGTTTTCCGATGCGCGGCGGCGCCCACCCCGGGCCGTTGCACAAGCAAGCCGCGGCGCATCTCTCTTCATGAGTCTGCCAGACGGAACGCGAAACTGCAAACGGCCGCTGGTGGCTCCTTAGAACATATAGGCCACTAGTTGCGAACTGGCAAGGACTTAGGTTTTCCGAAAATTTTCAAGTCCTCCGCGGGCCGTGCCGACGGCACAGTCGGCGCAATCAACCTAACCAAAAGGCGGCCAAGAACTTGCAGCCAAAGATTGCCTGATCGTTAAAGTCGAAGGGGCAGGGGCCGGGGGGCCAAGGGTCGGAAGAGTTTCCGTTGCAGAAAACCACGGTAGGGTGGGTCAAGCGCAGCGAGCCCCACCATAGTTTTTCGCGGATTTTGGTGGGTCTCGCTACGCTTGACCCACCCTACAGATGCTTCCGCAACAGAAACGAATCAGAACAGAAAGCGGCGGCGTCAATCCCGCCGCATGTCGGGGGCCTTTTCGGACTTCTTCTGCGCGTTGTACCAGGCGTGCCAGGTGCGGACGTCGAAGAGGAAGTTCTGCTTGGTCAGAGTAATCAGGGCGTCGAGCACCGCCTGATTGCGGAACCTGGTCCTTCACGATCTTCGTCGATCCGCCCGCGCTCATGCCCGTGCTGCTGTTGCCGCCCGGGCCGCGGCCGAACGTGGTGCTCGTGCTGCCGGGGTTTCCCGTGGTTATCTTGTATTCGTGGGTGGTGATCAGGGCGTCGATGAGCGGGCGGATCGACGAGGGGTCTTTCATGAAGCTCAGGGCCACGCCCGCCCGATTGACCATGATATTGTTCTTGTCGCGCAGGCGGCCGATGAAATAGGAGACGACCTCCGGGGTCTTGGTTTTCTGCAGGCATTCCAGGCAGCTCAGCCGCACTTCCTCGTCCGAGTCTTCGATGGCGGCGACCGCCAGCACCCGGGGGGCCGTCGGCGAGTTGATCTTGGACAAGGGCTCGATATAGAGAACGCGGACCTCGGGAGAATCATCCTTCTTCATGCCGGCGGCCAGCGCCGGCACCGCCATCGGATCGGTGATGGCGGCGATGTTGTCCCGCCCCTGTTGGGCTCGCGCGGTGCCCAGCCACCTCCGCCATAGCTTGATCTTCTGGTACCACTGCTTCTCGGCCAGTTCCACTTTCCGCTTGCTCTCGAGCATTTCGATCTCTTGCGAAGTCCGCACGCGGCCCTTGTAAAGCCGAAGGCCCTGCTTCTCCAGGACCTCGTCTTGCGTCTGCCATTGACCGTCGATCTGGCTGTGGTGCAGGGCGCGGTGGGCTTGCACGTTGTTGGGATCCAACTCGATCACCCGCTCCAAATGCTCTTTCCGCTGCGCCTCGAGGCGATGTTCCCGGCACCACTCGGCCAGTTTCCATTGGCCCGCGGGCGTGTCGGGATATTGCGGACGGATCTGCCCGTATTCCAACTCGTCGGGCGAAACGGTGGCGATGCTCTTCACCTGCGCGGCATCGAGCGTCAGCTTGCCGCCGGAGGGCAACAGGACCAGGTACTGCTGCGGGTGCGGGTCGTTCCGATTGAGCCACTGGCCGTCGATCTGGCCGCCGTTGACCAGATGGAACACCTCGGCGCCGGCCACGGCCGCCGGCCGGGCCAACGCCAGCGCGCTGGCCGCAAACAGGGCAAGAATCGAACCGATCCGCGCACGAGACGGACTCTCCGCGGTCGTCTGGAGTTGGTTCATGCGGTTTCCTCTCCTCCGGCACTTTGTAGTATATCGAGAACCGGCGTCGCCAGGCAACCAGAATCCCCTCGGATTGCGGGTTTTTCGGAAGGGGATAGACCGGCGCCAGCGGCGGCTTTCCCTCAGTCTCCCCTCTCCCTTCGGGAGAGGGGTATGGG
The DNA here is from genome assembly GCA_963804825.1 of uncultured Planctomycetia bacterium. Taxonomy (GTDB): domain Bacteria; phylum Planctomycetota; class Planctomycetia; order Pirellulales; family Thermoguttaceae; genus JBKQVT01. The sequence goes on from CAWDRV010000003.1 coordinate 566,749, forward strand.
GTGAGGGCGTCGCGGATTTCACCATAGAAAAGTCCCGGCTTATCCCGCCAACCGCCCCCGCCCTCACCCTAACCCTCTCCCGGAGGGAGAGGGGACATTGAACCCGCAATCTGCAAAAGTCCGGTTCCACGAGGAAAAGTTGCCGCAATGAGGAATCGCCGCCCTCGAATATCTCCACCCGTGCCGTGGCGAAGGGATTCACACAAGCGCGAAACCGCGAAAACACGAAATAAGTACAGGACTTCGACCATTCACGGGGACTGTCCCGATTTTCGCGGCGAAGCCCACGAAAATGGGACTGTCCCCTTCGGTTTGGGACAAGTGGGGCATGGGACCATGGGAAGACTGATCTTGATCGTCCTGGTGGTCGGCTTGGCCGTGGGCGGCCTGTACGTCTATCGCAACTTCGACATCGACCTCCGCCGCAACAGCCAAGGGGGGATCGAGTCCATCAAGCTCGTGCCCCGAGCGAACCTTGGCACGGCGGCGGCGGACGATCCGTCCAATCTGCCTCCCGTGCCGGTCCGCTCCGCGATCCGCATCGCCACGTTCAACCTGGACGGGCTGGACGAGAAGAAGCTGGCCGACCGCACGGTCAGCGACACCTTGGTCCGCGTACTTCCCCACTTCGACGTGATTGCCCTGCAAGGCATTCGGGCGAAGAGCCGCGGTCTGCTGGTCCGTCTGGTCGAGCAGATCAACGCGACCGGCCGGTCCTACGATTTCGCCACCGATGGGGCGGCCGACCGCGACGGCATGGCGCAATACAACGCCCTGCTGCTGGATCGCGCGAGCGTGGAGATCGATCGGTCCACGGTGCATTTCGTCGAGGACCGCGCCGGCCGCTTCCGGTATAAGCCGTTGGTGGCGCAGTTTCGCGTTCGCGGGCCGCCCGTGGCCGAGGCGTTCACGTTCATCCTCATCGACGTGCAGGTCGATCCCAGCCGCGTGGCGACGGAGTTGGACCTGCTGGCCGACGTCTTCCGCGCCGTGCGCGACAGCCACCCCAAGGAGGACGACTTCATCCTCCTGGGCGACCTGGAGGCCGATCACGAGCACCTTGGTCAATTGGGGCGGCTGCCCTATCTGACCGCGGCGGTGACGGCCACGCCCACCACCACGCGCGGCACGCGGTTGGCCGACAACATCCTTTTCGATTGCCGTGCGACGGTGGAGTTCACCGGTCGTTCGGGCGTGTTCGACCTGATGCGGGAATGCGACCTGTCGATGCAGGCCGCTTTGCAGGTCTCCGAGCACCTGCCGGTCTGGGCCGAGTTCAGCATCTACGAGGGCGGCCAGCCCGGCCACGTCGCCCGGGCGGGCAACGCCGCCCGGCGATAGGCGGCCGGGGAAGGCAAGGTTCTTACCCCTCGTCCCTCTGCTCGCCCTCTTCCTGCGGCACGCGCTTGACGGCCACCAGCGCGTCGTCCTCGTCCAGGCTCATGATCTTCACGCCCTGCGTGTTGCGGCCGATGATGCTGATGTCGGCCGCCGGAATGCGCTGGAGCTTGCCGCGGGCGGTCATCATCAACAGCTCGTCCTCGTCGCGCACCCGGACCACGCCGATCACCGGGCCGTTGCGGGGCCTGGTCTTGATGTCGTGCAGCCCCTTGCCGCCGCGCCGCTGCGTGCGGTAGCTCCGCTGCGAAGAGATTTCTTCGTTGTCGCCGTTGCTGCCGCCGTCGCCGTTGATTTCGCCGTTGCCGGATTCCGTTTCCGCGTCGGCCGGCCCGGCCTCGTCGTCCTGTTCCTGGTCCTCCGGCGGCAACTCGCCCTCGGGATCGGTTTCCAGGTTCGGCCCGAAGGGCGTCCGCTTGCCGTAGCCGTTGGCGCAGACGGTCAAGAGCGAGGCCTCGGGATCGGCCACGACCATGCCCACCACGCGATCGTCGCCGACCAGCCGGATGCCCTTCACGCCGCTGGAATTGCGGCCCATGGGCCGGGCGTCGGACTCCTTGAATCGGATCGCCATGCCGGCGGCGGTGGAAAGCACCAACTCGTCGCCTGCCTTGGTCACGACCACGTCGACCAGGTCGTCGCCCTCGCGGAGCTTGATGGCGATGATGCCTCCCTTCATCGGCCGGCTGTAGGCCTCCAGGGGCGTCTTTTTCACCAGTCCGCGGCTGGTGGCCATGACCAGAAAATGGTCGGGGCGGTCGAAGTCGCGGACCGCGCGGCAGTCGGTGATCTGCTCGCCCTCGGCCAGGTTCAGCAAATTGACCACGGCCCGGCCGCGGCTGTCGCGGGCCAACTGCGGCAGGTCGTAGACCTTGCGCCAATGGACCCTGCCCTTGGTCGTGAAGAACAGCAGGTAGGCGTGCGTGCTGGCGACGAAGAGGTGCTGGATGGGGTCCTCGTCCTCGGTCTTGGCGCCGGTCAGTCCCTTGCCGCCGCGGTGCTGCGCCCGGTAGGCCGAGGCCGGCGTCCGCTTGACATAGCCGTTGCTGCTGATCGACACCACCATCGTTTCCTCGGTGATGAGGTCTTCGAGGTTGAGGTCTCCGATCTCCTCGCCGCTGATTTCGGTCCGCCGCGGATCGGCGTGCTTGCGGCGCAGCTCGCGGAGGTCCTCGCGGATGATGTCGAGCACGTTTTGCCGGTCGGAGAGGATGCGGAGGTATTCGACGATCTTCTGGAGCAGTTCGCGGTGCTCGCCGCCGAGTTTTTCTTGTTCGAGGTTGACCAACTGGCCCAACGTCATGCGGAGGATGCCGTCGGCCTGGACGGGGGTGAGGTGGTAGGTTTCCTGTCGGCCGCGTTCCGCCTCGAAGGCGGCGAAGCCCTCGTCGCCCAGGGCGCGGCGGAGGATGGCCGCCGGCGTGGAAATCTCCATCAGCCGCTGCTTCGCCTCGTCCTGGGTCTTCGAGGCGCGGATCACTCGGATCACTTCGTCGATGTTGGCATAGGCCAGCAGCAGCCCTTCGACCATGTGTTTCCGCTGCCGGGCCCGGGCGAGCAGGTATTGCGTGCGGCGGCGAATGACCGTCTCGCGGTGGCGGATGAATTCCTCCAGGAGTTCCTTCAGCGACAACACCCGCGGCTTGCCGTCCACCAGCGCCAGGAAAATCAGCGAGAAGCTGTCCTGCAAGGGCGAGAACTGGTAGAGTTGGTTCAGGACGATGTCCGGATCGGCGTCGCGCTTCAGCTCGAGGATCAGGCGGACCGGCTCCTTCAGGTCGCTTTCGTTGCGCGTGGCCGAAATGCCGGTGATCTTCCCCTCGTTGACCAGCGCGGCGATCCGCTCCTCGACGCGGTCGCGGGCCTGCTGGAAGGGAATCTCGCTGACCACGATCCGGAAGCGGTTCTTGCCGTGTTCCTCGACGCGGGTCCGGGCCCGCATGACGATCGTGCTGCGGCCCGTGTGGTATCCGCGGCGGATGCCGCTCCGGCCGCAGATCACGCCGCCGGTCGGGAAGTCCGGCCCGGGAACAATCTCCATCAACTCGTCGATCGACACCTCCGGCTCGTCGATCACGCGGATCAGGGCGTCGCAGATCTCGCCCAGGTTGTGCGGCGGGATCGAGGTCGCCATGCCCACCGCGATCCCATTGGCCCCGTTGACCAGAAGGTTGGGAAACTTCGACGGCAACACCGTCGGCTCTAGCCGCCGCTCGTCGTAGGTGGGAATGTAGTCCACCGTGTCGAGCTTGAGGTCCTCGAGCATCAACGCGGCGATGGGCGACAGCCGGGCTTCCGTGTATCGCATGGCGGCCGGCGGCAAGCCCGCGATCGAGCCGAAGTTCCCCTGCTTGTCGATCAGCACGTGGCGCATGTTCCATTCTTGGGCCATGCGGACCAACGTGGGGTAGATGACGCTTTCGCCGTGGGGATGGTAATTGCCGCTGGTGTCGCCGGAGATCTTGGCGCACTTGACCCGCCCGGCGCCGGGCGTCAGGTTCAGGTCGTTCATGGCGACCAGGATCCGCCGTTGCGAGGGCTTCAGGCCGTCGCGGACGTCGGGCAAGGCCCGGCTGACGATCACGCTCATCGCGTACGTCAGGTAGCTGTTCTTCAGCTCGTCTTCGATGGACCGTTCGACGATTCGGCCCGCCCCTGCGCCGGGACCCTCGGCGGGAGTTTCCTCGGGCGGAAAATCCTCGGCGTCGGGCGGTTCGGGCGGTTCGGGCGGCAAATTAGAATCGGTGGCCAAGCGCGGTCCCCTTCGATGGATTCCAAAACCCGGATTATAGCATTTCGGCCCCCCGCCGACAACGCCTCCAGGCCCAAAATCCTCGTCGCAAGTCCTTTTTTTGCAAAGTCTTGCGACCGGGGCTATCGCATCGTGGCCGAGGCGGGGATTTCATGCGAAGACCCGCATGTCCCAGGGGCCGACACGGCCCCATGACGGTTCGGTCAGCAACCCGCCAGCGCCAAGGCAACGGCGAAAAATAGAATGCCCAAACGAAACCATTTCATCGCACCGACTCCGTGTGTTACGCCTCTCCCTGCCAAGGGCTGGTCGCTCTTTAGGTTCCGCGCCAAAATAACTCCATCAAGTTCCTAAGAGTCCCCAGACAACACGGGAACACTGATTTTCGCTTATCGTCGCTGATTGTTTCTATAAGTGTCGATTAGCGAAGATTAGTGTTCCCTAGAAGACAGTAAACTTGTTCTGACGCAGTTCCTCAATCACTCCTTAATCACGTCCCGGACCGTCATGCCGGACGGGATCATCGGCAGCACGTGCTCCTGGTAGGGCACTTGCACGTCCAAGAGATACGGCCCGGTCGAGTCGATCATCTCCTGCAAGGCGTCGGTCAACTCGGCCTTCTCCGCAACGCGGCGGCCGCCCCATTGGAACCCCCGCGCGATGGCGGCGAAGTCGGGATAGCGCTCCTCGGGCGTGATGCCGTTGCCCAGGCCGACCGCCTCCGGATGATCGATCGGCCCCAAGTAGGTGTGGGCCCGATTGCCCGCGTGAAAGCGGTCTTCCCATTGCACGACCATGCCCAGGTGCATGTTGTTCACGAGCATCACCTTGACGGGCAGTTTTTCGCAGAAGCAGGTGGCCATCTCTTGAATGTTCATCAGCAGGCTGCCGTCGCCGTCGATATCGACGACCAGCGTGTCGGGATGGGCCGCCTGGGCGCCGGCCGCCGCGGGCAGACCGAACCCCATCGTCCCCAGCCCGGAACTCGAAAGCCACCGCCGCGGCTCGCGGAACTTGTAATGCTGGGCGGTCCACATCTGGTGCTGACCCACACCCGTGGTGATGATCGTCGGCCGGTCGGCCGTCAACCGGTACAACTCCCGGATGGCGTGCTGCGGCAGAATGCCCTCGAAATCGCGGTCGTAGTCCAACGGGTCGGACCGCTTCCAGGCGGCGATCCTGCGGTGCCATTCCCGCAGGTCGGCGGGCCCTTCGATCGCCTTGTTCAGTTCGGCCAGCGCGTACTTCAGGTCGCTGACCACCGCGAGATGGCACTTCTTGATCTTGTTGATTTCCGAGGGGTCGATGTCCACGTGCACGATCGTGCCGCGGGCGGCGAACTCGCTCACCTTGCCGGTCACGCGGTCGTCGAAACGGACGCCCAAGGCCAGCAGCAGGTCGGCGTTGTCGACCGCGTAGTTCGCATAGACGCTGCCGTGCATGCCGAGCATGTCCAACGACAGCGGATCGTCGCCGGGAAATCCGCCCAGGCCGGTCAGGGTCATGGCCACGGGAATGCCGGTCTTGCGGACCAGTTCGCGCAGCTCCTCGTGGGCTCCGGAGCAAATAATGCCGCCGCCGGCGTAGATCACCGGCCGCTTCGCGCCGCGGATCAAGGCCGCCACCTCGCCGATCTCCGCCGGCGTCGCCCGCAAATCGTCAACGTGATAGCCGGGCAAGTTCATCGGCGCGTCGTGATCGGGCACCGCTTGCGCAAGCTGCACGTTCTTGGGCACGTCGACCAGCACCGGGCCGGGCCGGCCGGTCGTCGCCACGTAAAACGCCTCGCGCATCACTCGCGCCACGTCGCGCACGTCGGTCACCAGGGAATGATGCTTCGTGACGCTGCGGCAGACCTCGACGATGGGCGTCTCCTGAAAGGCGTCGGTGCCGATGACCGCGGTGCCCACCTGCCCGGTGATCGCCAGGATGGGGACGCTGTCGAGTTTCGCGTCGGCGATGGCCGTGACCAGGTTCGTCGCGCCCGGTCCGCTGGTGGCCATGCAGACGCCGATCTTGCCCGTGCTTCGGGCGTAGCCCTGGGCGGCGAACCCGCCGCCTTGCTCGTGGCGGGGCAGAATCACGCGCAGCCGGTCGCGGAACCGGGTCAACGCCTGGTGCAGCGGGATGCTCGCCCCGCCAGGATAGGCGAAAATAGTGTCCACGCCGTGGTTGACCAGCGATTGCACGACGATATCCGCCCCGCTGGTCATGCCGGCCTCCCCAGGCCCGACCGCGACCGGCCTCGGGGCGGCGATTTTCCGATTCTTGTTGTTTCTATTTTCCGCAGTCACGCGACGTACCTGCCGTGGTGATCCGCTCATTCGAGGAATCTGTAGGGTGGGTCGAGCGCAGCGAGCCCCACCATCGGTTTTTCACGGATTTTGGTGGGGCTCGCTGCGCTCGACCCACCCACCCCTGTAAAGGTCTTAATCTGTTACGGTTTCACGGTTTATGGTATCACTTCGGCTTCGGCGCACGTCACAACGGGGTGGCGGCGTGTGAATGGGTCTCGCGAAGCAGGAGCGACAAGGATGTTGCTGGGCAAACCATTGGCGGTCTTCATCGAGCGGAGTCCGGTCAGCGTGATGGTCAGTGCAACGCTTGAGCGTGTTTTCGAACCGGCGGTGCTGGATCAGGTTTTCCAGGAGCACGCCGTCCTGGGCTACGCCAAGGAATTGGCTTTCTCCCAGTGTGTTCAAATCATGTGCGACGTGGTGTTCAAGGAATCGCCGTCCGTGGGAGCGTTCTACCAAGCCCACCCGGACGAAATTCCGGTGACCCGGCAAGCTGTCTATGACAAGTTGAAGCGTCTGGAATCGCAAGTCCCGGCGGCGTTGGTGCATTATTCGGGCGAGGAACTGGGCCCCTGTATGAAGGCGATGCGGTCGCAGGCCCTGCCGCTGCTGCCTCGCTACCGCGTACGAGTCCTGGATGGGAACCACTTGACCGGCACCGAGCATCGTATTTTCGAGTTGCGCCGGTTTCGGTCCGCCGCCTTGCCGGGGCAGGCGCTGGTGTTCTACGATCCGCAATACGGTTTGATTACCGACGTGGTTCCCTGCGAAGACGCGCATGCCCAGGAACGTTCGTTGCTGAAGGAGGCCTTGGCGTGTATTTCCGCGCCGATTGCATTTTGGCGGACCGCAACTTCTGCACCAGCGGGTTTTTGTTTGGTATTCGTCGCCTGGGGGCTTTCTTTATTATCCGTCAGCACGCCTCCACGCTTTGCTACGAATTGAAGGGAAAACGCCGTTTGGTGGGCCAGGATGGTCGGGGACGAAACATCTACGAACAAGCGATTTGCCTGACCGACCCCGAAAGCGGAGAGAGCTTTACTGCCCGCCGAATTACGATCGTCCTGGACAAGCCCAACAAGGACGGGGAAACGGAATTGCACATTCTCACCAACTTGGCGAAGAAAGCGGCCAGCGCGGTGCGGATTGCGGAACTCTATGCCGATCGCTGGACGATCGAAACGGGGTTCCAGCAATTGACCGACGACCTGCGCTGCGAGATCAACACCTTGGGATATCCCAAGGCGGCGTTGTTCGGATTCTGTACGGCGTGCATGGCCTACAACGCCGTGTCGGTTGTGAAGTGTGCGATTCGCGCGGCACAGGGCAAGAAGTACGTGGAAGAGGAGTTGTCGATGTACTACCTGACCCTGGAAGTGGCTCAGGTGACGGCTGGGATGATGATCGCGATCCCCGAGCAAGATTGGGGAGTCTTTCGTAGAATGTCTCCCAAGAAGTTCGCGACCGTCTTGATCGACTTGGCGCAGCGTATCGACCCGCGCAAGTACACGAAGCACAAGCGTGGGCCGAAAACCAAACAGCCGAAGAAGACCAGCGGCAAACGAATTCATCATGTATCTACCGCGAGAATACTCGCCATGCGAACATAGGTAAGACCTTTACAGGGGTGGCTCGACCCACCCTACCTTTTTTCCTACAACCGAAACTGCTCTGATCCACTCGTTCGAGGGGAATGCGTCTCTCAAGTTGTGCAAGCAATTTAGGATACGTCGGATGGCCGGAGAATTCAAGGGCGCGACGGGCTGCGGCTCAGTGGGATGGCCAGCCCGGGGCAACGCCCTCGTGGTTACACGCAAGTCGTTGCTTCCCGGTACGTCCCGTAGGGACGTCCGATAGTAGCCCAGCGATTCATCGCTGGGTAAATGGGCAACCCGAACTGTCCGTCAGTCCCGGAGGGACGGCTGAATTTTCCGGGCGTTCAGGCGTCCCTCCGGGACGCGGGCGATTCTTGGGCTCCAGCGTTCCCAGCAATGAATTGCTGGGCTATTTTCAAAGGTCCCTTCGGGACGGATGTGCCGACCCGCCACACTTCCCGCTGCGCTTGTCCGGGCCGCTGTTACGCCGTGCGTCTTCGCCGCCGCCAGGCGTAGCCGAGCAGCCCGACGGCCGCGGCGGCCAGCAGGACGACGGTCGAAGGCTCGGGGACAGTTAACGAAAAGACAACGCCGTAGCCCTGGCCGTAGGCGCCGCCAAGCGATGTCATCCCGTATAGGGTTGAGCCGACGAGCGTCAAATCGCCTTCTGGATTTGCGCCGGGATATGCACCGCCGTAGCCGGTAAACGAGAGCAGGTTCTGGAAGCCACTGCCGTCCGTGTTGATGCTGAAGACGGTGCCATCGTCGTTGGCGCCGCCATAGTACGTCATCCCGTAAAGGGTTGAGCCGATGAGCGTCAAACTGCCCTGGGGATCTCTGCCGTTGGTGCCGCTGAACGAGAGCAGGTTTTGGAAGCCGGTGCCGTCCGTACTGACGCTAAAAATGGTGCCATAGCCGCTGGCGCCACCAGCGGTTGTCATCCCATAGAGGGTTGAGCCGCTGAGAGTCAAACTGCCATAGGGCCATTGGCCGTTGGTACCGAGCGAGAGCAGGTTTTGGAAGTCGGTGCCGTCCGTCTTAATGCTGAAGATGTTGCCCGCGTCAACGGCGCCACCAGCCATTGTCATCCCATACAGCGTTGAGCCGCTGAGAGTCAAACTGCCCCGGGGACGTGCGCCGTTCGTGTAGTCAATCGTGTACGTAAACGCGAGCAGGTCGTTGAACCCGGTGCCGTCCCTGTTGATGCTGAAAATCGTGCCAAGGTCGTTGGCGCCGCCACGGTACGTCATCCCGTAAAGGGTTGAGCCGCTGAGCGTCAAACTGCCCCAAGGATATTGGCCGTTGGTGCCGCTAAACGAGAGCAGGTCTTGGAAGCCGCTGCCGTCCGTCTTGATGCTGAAAATGGTGCCATCGCCGTTGGCACCGCCAAACGGCGTCATCCCATACAGCGTTGAGCCGCTGAGCGTCAAGTCGCCGCCGGGCCATTGGCCGTTGGTGCCGCTGAACGAGAGCAGGTTTTGGAACCCAGTGCCGTCCGTCTTAACGCTGAAAATCGTGCCGTCGCCGTAGGGGTTGCCGTAGGCGCCGCCAAGGTAGGTCATCCCGTAAAGGGTTGAGCCGCTGAGCGTCAAACTGCCATAGGAATCCAAGCCGGGATACGCGCCGCCGGTGCCGCTGAACGAGAGCAGGACGTTGTACGTCTGCCCGTCAGCAGCGGACGACACCGAGATCGCAAGCACCGCCAGAAGAAGACTCGTCAAACGGCTCATCGTGGTTCCTGTAAGAAATGCACCCCAAGACATCGGGCGACGACGGATTGGCGAACTGCCGGCCCGCGACGTTACCTCACCGACTGGGTGAAACACCAGCAAACAGACCCCATTAAACCAGCCGGCAAGGGGGCATGTCAAGCATTTTGATGGGGTTTTCTAAAATCAACTCTATAGGGGGGAAAGGCGAAGTGGACAGTGAGCCGGTGGCGTTAGCCACCGGATCCCTTCCGCGTTCCTATCCGGTGGCTAACGCCACCGGCTCACTTCTTCCTTCCTTTCCCCACCCTCAATCGCCATCTACAATGACGGCCATGAACCACGGCGAAAAACACCTCGGCAAAGTCTATCTGGCGGGGGCCGGGCCCGGCGATCCCGGGCTGCTGGCCGTCCGCGCCGCCCAGTGCCTCCGAGAGGCCGACCTGGTGCTCTACGATTACCTGGTCAATCCCGTCGTGCTGGAATACGCCGGGGCGAAGGCCCAACGGGTCTGCCTGGGCCATCACGGCACCGGCCGGCACGTCTCGCAAGAGCAGATCAACGCCCGAATGATCGCGGCGGCCCGGCAGGGCAAGACCGTGGTCCGCTTGAAGGCCGGCGACCCGGGCGTGTTCGGCTGCCTGGCCGAGGAAGTCGGCGCGTTGCGGGCGGCGGGCGTTCCGCTGGAGATCATTCCCGGCGTGACGGCCGGGCTGGCCGTGGCCGGCTACGCCGAGATTCCCGTGACCCACGGCCAATCGGCGTCGGCCGTCGCGCTGGTCACCGGCCATCAACGCCCGGGAAAGGCCGGGCCACGGCTGGATTACGCGGCGTTGGCCGCTTTTCCGGGCACGCTGATTTTCTACATGGGAGTCACCAGCGCGGCGGAGTGGAGCGCGGCGTTGATGGCGGGCGGACGCTCGCCCGACACGCCGGTGGCCATCGTCCGCCGCTGCACCTGGGCGGACCAGGAGACGGTCCGCTGCACGCTGGCCACCGTGGCCGAGGCGATTGCGTCGCGGCAGGTCCGCCCGCCGGCGATCTTCGTCGTCGGCGACGTGGTCGGCCTGGCGCCGGAGACCTCGTGGTTTGCAAAGCGGCCGCTGTTCGGCGTTTGCGTGCTGGTCACGCGCCCCAGCGAGCAGGTCCACGAGCTGCGCGATCGTTTGACGGCGTTGGGGGCCGAGGTGTTGACGCAGCCGGGCATCGAGATCGGTCCGCCGCCGGATTGGGCGCCGGTCGATGCGGCGCTCGGGCGGCTGGAGCAATACGATTGGCTCGTCTTCTCCAGCGGCAACGGGGTCCGCTATTTGCTCGACCGGCTGCTGGCCACGGGGGGCGACCTGCGGCGGTTGGGCCGGGTCAAGTTGGCGGCCATCGGTCCCGGCACGGCCGCCGAGCTGGCCAACTATCACCTCAAGGCCGACCTGGTGCCGGCCGAGTATCGCGCCGAGGCGCTGGCCGAGGCGCTTCTACATGCCGGTGGCCCGGGAAATCGTTTTCTTTTGGCACGGGCCGATCAGGGCCGGCAGGTATTGCCCGAGCGGTTGGCCGCCGCCGGCGCCGCGGTGGACCAGGTGGTGCTCTATTCGAGCACGGAGGCGACGGAAGCGGACGCGGAGGTTCTGGCCGCGTTGGAGGAAGGCCGCATCGACTGGGTGACGGTGACCAGTTCGGCGATAGCCCGGTCGCTGGCGGCGTTGTTTGGCCGCGTGTTGGGTCGAAGTCGATTGGCCAGCATCAGCCCGGTCACGTCGGCGGTGCTTCGCGGTTTGGGTTATCAGGCGGCGGCCGAGGCGGCCGAGTACACGATGTCCGGCCTGGTCGAGGCGATCGTGGCGGCGGAGCGCGACCCGCGCGGTGCTTCTATTCCGCCGGGGTGAACTGGAAATTGCGGCTCTGGTTGAAGAACTCCAGGGGATTGTCGTAGACGACCCGCCGCACCAACGATTCCGCATGGCCGCGACGCCGACAAACGGCGATGAACTGCGAAACGGCCAACGGATCGGACGGGTCCCAGTCGGCCGAGGAGTTGACGAGGATTCGCTCCGGGCCGTAGATTTCGAGCATGTCGGCCGCCCGCTCCGGCGTCGCCTTGGTCACGGGATAGAGCGTGATGCCGGCCCAATAGCCCTCGTCCAGTGCCAGGCGGATCGTGTGCTCCTCGCAGTGATCGATGCAGATGCGGCTGCGGTCCACGCGGTGGTCGGACCGCAACAGGTCGAGGATCATCCGCGTCCCCTTGTACTTGTCTTCCAGGTGGGGCGTGTGAAAGAGCATCTGCTCGTCGCGTTCCAGGCCAAGCTCGATCAGGGCTTGGAGCGTGGCGACCTCGTTGGGCGTGCATTTGTGCAAGCCGATCTCGCCGATGCCCAGCACGTTGGGCCGATCGAGGAACTCCGGCAGCATGGCGATCACCTCGCGGGCGAAGGCGACGTCCTCGGCCTCCTTGGCGTTGATGCCCAGCCAGGCGTAATGGCGGATGCCGAATCGGGCCGCCCGCTTGGGCTCCCACTCGGTCAGTTGCCGGAAGTAGTCGCGGAAACTGCCGATGCTGCTGCGGTCGAAGCCCATCCAGAAGGCCGGCTCGCCGACGACGACGCAGCCCAGCCGCGCCATGGCCGACAGTTCGTCGGTGGTGCGGGAGGCGATGTGAATGTGGGGATCGAAGTAGTGCATGGAAGGAGGGATTTAGGGATTTAGGGATTTAGGGATTTAGGGATTTAGGGATTTAGGGATTTAGGGATTTAGGGATTGGGAGTCGCGCGAATTTCCGCTTGCGGTTTCGCCCTCTTGCATTTTCCATCTTCCGAATTTATTACTCTTTCTGCCAGTTCTCCTCGTAAGGCAACGAGAAGATCGAGAGGACTTGTTCCGCCCGGCCGGGCGCCGCGCCGATCAGCACGTCCAGACTGTGGCGGATCTTCTCGATCCGCGGGTCGCCGACCAGGGAGCCTTCGGCACGGTCGACGCGGTCCAACGCGGCGGCCAGTTCGATCAACTTCGCGCGAATGCCGAGCAGTTCGCGATCCAGGACTTGAGGTTTTGCCAAGGAGTGCGGCATGAGGGCTCCTCGCGTGGACAGGGCGGGAAATAACGGTTGCGTAAACCCTGATTGTCTCCCAGCGGGCCGAAGCAAGCAAGAGGTGCGCGGATGTGCCGTCGTCCGAGGGTTTGGGTAATTCCCGGAAACTTTGCGGCCGAAGAAAGGTGAAGTTTTGCCTTCCAGGCGGCCGATCCGGGACTACGGAACATTGTCCTTTACCGGCGGACTGCCGACCCACGAGACGCGTGCCGTGCAAGGCTTGGCGACGACCTTCGAGCTGTTGGCGAAAACGGAGAATGAAGCGGCGACGGAAATGTTGCTGCCGGCGTTGGATTCTCCGTACCCCGCGATCCAGGAAGGGGCCTTGGCGGCCCTCTTGCATCGGCCCGGCCCGGTCGGCGGCCGGGAAATTCTCCGGCGCGTCCCGACGATGGGCCCCCGGTGGAGGTCGATCCTCGGCCAGCATCGCGGCCGGATGACCGGCGCGCTGCGCGACGCCGTGCTGGCCGCCGACCCGGACCGGTGCCGCAACGGCTGCCAGGCGGCGGTTTGGTTCCGCGAGTACGATTTGATTCCCGCGTTATTGTCGGTTTTGCAGGGGGCCAACGGGCGCCATGCCGACCTTGCGGCGGCCGCGCTGGTGGAGTTGATCGAGAGGCTGTACGACGAATTGGCCGGCACGAGCCTGCCCAGCGACCGCCGCGATCCGCAACAGATTCGCCGCCAGGTCGTCAGCAGCCTGGAGGCGGCGGTCGGGCGCTACGGGCAGCACAAGCGGCCGGCGGTGATCGAGGCCTTCTCTGTTGTTGGCCAGCCGCGACAACGTCACGCTGAAACTGATTTTGCAAAACCCTCGCCACCCCGCCCTGGCGCCGGTGATGGAGACGCTCACGCGGAGTCCGCGCAAAGGCGTCATTCGGCTGCTTCTGGCGTACCTGGATGATCCGTACGTGCCGCCGGCGGCGCTGGCGGCGATTGCGCATCGCGAGGATTTCACGTTCATCCAGTATTTGTTGCGCAAGATCGGCCGCGAGCCGTCGCCGGCGGTGACGCAGAACTTGAAGCGGATGGACTCGATCGCCTGGCTGCGGAGCGGTCAAACGCAGTGGCGGGAGTTGGACGACGCCGCGCAGCACGCCATGGTGCGGCTGCTGACGGCGTCGAGCACTCCGCGGCAGCAGGTCTTTGCGATGATCGAGAAGGTGCTGGTGCAGGGCAAGGGTGGGGGCCGCCGGGAGGCCGCCCGCGCGCTGGCCGCGTTTCCCGGCGCCGTGGCCAATGCCCTGGCGATGAAGTTTCTTTACGATCCCGATCCGCACGTGCAGGGGGCCATCGTGGGTCAGCTTCGGGGCCGCGGAATTCCGGGCATTTTGCCCGAATTGGTGAAAATGGTCGACAGTCCGCACGCGGTGGTCCGCAAGGCGGCGCGGGAGAGCCTGTCGGAGTTCAGTTTTCGGCGGTACCTGGCGGCCTTCGAAATGCTCGACGAGGAAGTGCGGCAGAACACCGGCAGGTTGGTCAGGAAGATCGATCCCCAGACGGTGCCGCTGCTGAGGGAGGAGTTGCACTCGCCGATACGCACCCGCCGTTTGTGCGCCATGGCCATCGCCCGGCTCATCGACGTGGTGGAGCCGTTGGAGCCGATCATCCTTGAACTGCTGGAAGACGCGGATCACATGGTGCGGACGGCGGCGGCGGCGGCCTTGGCCCGGTCCCACAGCGCCGCCAGCCACCAGGCGCTTCTGGGCGCCTCGCACGACAGGAGCGAAATCGTGCGGCGGGCGGCCCGGCAAAGCCTGCTGGAGCGGGACCAGACCGCGCCGCAGGACGCACCCTCGGATTCGCAGGGGTGAATCGAATGCACAACCTGTTCTCCCAATGTCTGTTGCTGGCCGAGCGCAGCCGCCTGGAGAATCTCAGCGAGCCGTTCAAGAGGCGTTCGGCCGGGATGGATCCGGGCGAGATGACCCGGGCACTGGCGATCCTGGCCGTGATCATCGTGTCGGCGTGGCTGGTGTTGCGGCTGCGCACGGCGCGAGAGCGCCGCCGCTCGTACAACAGTCCCTTGCGGCTGTTTCTCGATCTGTGCAAGGCCCACAACCTGCGTTGGTCCGAGCGATGGCTGTTATGGCGGCTGGCCCGCGCAGCGGTTGAAAGAGCCGGCGCGGTTGTTCTTGGAGCCGCAGCGGTTCGACGCCGCGGGCTCGGGGTGGGGCTCGCCTGCCGGGGCGGCGCGGCTGAGGCGGATCCGCGACGAGTTGTTTTCCGATCCGCCACGCGCCGCCAAGGAGGAACAAGGGCAGCCGTGGCGGGAAACGAAGCCGGCGGCGTTGTCGCCGTCGCCGTCGCCGTTGCCGACGGCGTTGTGGCCCAAGCGGCCCGGAGCCGCGGTGGATATCGCGTCTTGGCCGGCCGAACCGTTGGCGCCGGAAGCCCGCTAGTGCGACTTGCAGAGAATCTTTGCCGGTCGGCGCCGCCTGCAAAACGGCAAGCGAGTCATGGGGCTTCCGGCAAGAACGTGTTGAAAGACGTTAGCGCGCTTTGGCGGGCTGCTCGTTGGCGGGAGCAGCGGGACCGAAGCGATTCACCGGCGCCGGATTCCGGTAGCCCATTTGTTCTTTGAGGTCGGCGAGCGAAATCATGCGGACGCCCAGCCGCTCGGCCTCGGCGGTGATGTGGATATAGGCGGCGAGCAGTTCCGGCTGTCCCTTGTCCGTGGGCCGTTCGCCGCAGACGAGGTAGTTGGTGTTGACGGAGAGATCGCCGGTGCGTTTGCCTTTTTCATTCACGTCGCAATCGACCACGCCGTGGTGCAAGGTAATCAGGTTCTTGATGGCTTCGTGGTCGTCCTTGCCGTTGCCGTCGAGATCGAGGGAGCCGACCAGGGCGAAGTGCTTCTGCTCGCCGGGCGACCACAGCGGCGTAAAAATCTTGTCGCCCGACACGATGGGATCGGTCACTTTTTCCTCCTCGAGCACGCGGGCCATGGCCATGTGCTCGCCGGTGACCCGGGTCACCTCGATGCTGGCCTTCTTCGCGGCCTTGGCCAGATTCGTGGCGTCGCCGGAATAGACGCTGAAGGTGACTTGCCGGTCCAGCCCGTCGGCCGATCCGAGGTCGATCCAAACCGTGCCGTCGTGCTGGTTGACGAAGCGGACTTCGCCGCAGAATCGGTCGGGATACGTTCGGTTGACGGAGCCGAGCCTCTGGTTCAGCTTGACGTTGATTCCCATCACCTCGTCAACCTTGGCGTTGAGTTTCTCGACATCCTTCTTCGCGCGTTCGTTCTCGGCCCGATTGTCATTCTTGATCTTGACGACCAGGTGTTCTATCTGTTGCTCATTGGCGGCCACCGTGTCACGATCCGCCTGGGCTTGCTTGGTCACGTCCACTACCTTGCTGCTGCTGTCCTCCGCGGCCGCCTTGAACTTCGCGATCTGGGCATCCATGTCCGTCTTGGATCTTTCATAGTCTTCCTTCTGCAGCTTGTTCTCGTCGTCCTTCTTGGCAATCAACGCGTCCTTCGTCTTGATGGTGTCGACCAGTTGCTTGAGGATGGGGCTATAGAAGCGGGCGTCCACCGGCCAGGGACCGGCGTAGGAATTCATGTCCTTGTCTTTCAGGGCCTTGACTTCCTGCATCGGCAGCGTCGGTGAGAAGCCGATCATCTTCTTCAGTTCCTGGTTTTCCGAGTCCGTCTGCAGGCGCGCCGAGATGGCGTCCTCCGCCTTCTTGTCGCTGGTCTTCTGCTTGTCTTCCGCCTCGGTGAACTTCCGAAAATAAACGAAGGTCATCACGCTCATCACCACCGTGAGCATGACAAAGATGATCAACGCGATCTGCAAACCTTGATTTTCGCGGGCCATGACTTGCTCCCTAATGGCTCCGACGTTGACAAAACACGCCGGAAGTGCGGAGGCCGAGAATGCCTCTTCCCCAAGCTTCGCCGCGGCTGTTCCACCGCGGACCATGATGATACTTGACGTTACACCGAGAACCTCCGTCCATTCTAATTACCCCGCGGGGCGCCGTCAATAAAATACCCCCAGCGACGGCAAAGGTGGAACTGCGTGACCCTGGCGGGGGGGGTGGTCATTCGGAACATGGCGCCGCCGCGGCGGGTCACGTGCCGTCACGGGCGAAAGGGCAGGGGCGGCAACCGTTCACGCGCCGGGGGCGATTTCTTGATGAACTGATCTGGACACGCGAGGCATTTTCGGCGACACCATGGGCATGTCGCTTGGAATCACGAGCCAGAAAAGCGCCGGAAAAGAGCCGGAAAAGGGGCCATTCTACCCTTGGCAAAATAGCGAAGTTTCGGCGTCCAAACTCACGACTATCGGTGATAACGTGGACTGCCCCGATTTTTTTGTGCGAGGGCACGGATGATTGTCGCCATTCAGCCTGACGACTATACCAACCCGAAGACGCCGGAGAAGCCCGACGCCTCTTCGGCCCGCTGGGCGGAATTGCTGGCGGCCGCCGGGCACACCGTGCGTTGGGTTGACGTGCACCGCGCCGACATTCTCGAACAGTTGCGGGGGTGCGACGGCTTCATGTGGCGGTGGGCCCAATTCCAAGGAATGTATCAGATTGCCCGCCGCCTGCTGCCCGTGCTCGAGTACCGTCTTGGGCTGGCCGTCTATCCGGACTGGAATACCTGCTGGCACTATGATGATAAGATTGCGCAGAGTTATCTGCTGGAGGCGGCGGGCCTGCCGATTCCGCGGACCTGGGTCTGGTTTGACGCCGCGGCCGCGCGCCAGTGGGCGCGTACCGCCTCCTATCCGCTGGTGCTGAAGCTCAGCTCGGGGGCGGGGTCCAACAACGTCCGCTTGGTTCGCAATGAGAAGGAGGCGGCGCGATGGATTCGCCGGCTTTTCGGGTCGGGTGTGTTCAGCTTGTCGCCCGGCGCGAGTCCGTGGAGTTGGCGAACGCTGCGGCGCGTTGCCGCCAAGAGGCTATTGGGCACTCGGCCGCTGCCGTCGGTCGATCAGTGGCACCGCAATTACGTCTTGTTCCAGGAGTTCCTTCCCGACAACAGTTTCGACACCCGGATCGTCGTGATCGGCGATCGGGCCTTCGGCTTCCGGCGATTCAATCGGCCCCATGATTTTCGTGCCAGCGGCAGCGGGCGGATCGACTACACGCCCGGCGCGATCGACGAGCGATTCGTCCGCCTGGCCTTCGCCATGGCAGCCAAGCTGGGGACCCAAAGCTGCGGCATCGACGGTCTCTACCGCGGCGAGAAACCGGTCGTCGGCGAGATCACTTACACCTACGCGACTTTCTTCGTTTGGCAGTGTCCCGGCCATTGGCAGTTGCAGGGCGATCCGGCAACCGGCCCGCTGGTGTGGCGCGACGGCCGGATGTGGCCGGAAGAGGCGCAAATCCAGGACTTCCTGGTGCGGCTTCTGGACAAGGAAGATGGAAAAATGCGCTAGCGTTTCGCCGGCGGCGGATTCCGGTAGCCCATCTGCTCCTTCAATTTGGCCAACGAGATCATGGGGACGTTCAGCCGGGCGGCCTCGCTGACCATGTCAGTGTAGGCATGGATCGCTTCCGGCGAGCCCTTCTCCGGGGGCTGGTCGCCGCAGACGAGGTAATCGGTGTTGACGGTCATCTTTCCGGTCCGCGTGCCCTTGTCGTCAACGTCGCAATCGACCACGCCGCGGTTCAAGGTGATGAGGCGCTTGACCCCTTCATGATCGTTTTTGCCGTCGCCGTTGAGATCGAGAAAGCCGACCAGGGCGAAGTGCTTCTGTTGGCCCGGCGACCAGAGCGGCGTGAAGATCCTGTCGCCCCGGACGATCGGGTCGGTCGCGTTGTCTTCCAGGATGCGGGCCATCGCCTCGTGCTCGCCGGTGATCTTCGTCACCTCGATGGCGGCCTTGTTCGTGGCCTTGGCCACGTTCGTGACATCGCCGGAATAGACGCTGAACGTGACTTGCGGCTCCAGCCCGTCGGACGAGCCCAGGTTGATCCAAACCGTGCGCTGGTGCTGATCGACCGTGCTGATCTCGCCGAGGAATCGGTCGGGCAGCGTCCGGCGAAAGAGGGCGAGTTTCTTCAGGAGGTCTGCATTGATGCTGGCCAACTTCTCAACGGTGGCGTTGAGATTTCCGATTTCTTGCTTCAGTCGGTCGATAGCCGCCCGGTCGACCCCCTTGATCTTGCCGATGTCCTTGATCAAGGCTTGCTCTTTGCCGAAAAACTCGGAGCTGGCCTTCTCCGAATCCTGGAGGAGCCGCACAACCTTGTCCCCGCTCTCCTTGGCGACCTTCTCGAACTCGGCGACCTGGGCCTTCATGGCTTGCACGCGCCCGGCATATTCATTGGTCAGCCGCTCGATCTCGGCGTCCTTGCCGGCAAGCGATTTGTCCTTCGTTTGAATCGTGTCGACCAGTTGCTTGAGGACGGCACTGTAGGTGTCCGCCGGCAAGGCGCCGGCGTAGGACTTCATGTCCTTGTCTTTCAAGGCAACGACTTCCTTCAGCGTCAGCGTCGGCGCGAAGCCCATCATCTTCTTATAGTCCTGGTTTTCCGAGTCCGTCTGTTGGCGCGCCGAGTCGGCCGCGGTCGCCTTGTCATCGCTGATCTGCTGCTTCTTTTCCGCCTGGGCGAATTTTTGGAAGTAAACAAAGGTCGTCACGCCCAACACGATCCCGAGCATGACAAAGATGATCAACGCGATCTGCAAACCTTGATTTTCGCGGGCCATGATTCGCTCCTGGATGGCTCCGACGTTGGCAGAACACGCCGGAGGTATGGAGGCCGAAGGGCCTCTTCCCCAAGTTTCCTCGCGGCTGTTCCCCCGCGGATCAGAGTGAAACTTGTTGACGTTGCGCCCAGAACCGAAGGACATTCTAAGCCGCCCGGAAGATGCCGTCAAGAAGAAGGCGGACGGCGTCCACCGCTTGCGTTTGCGGTTTCGCCTTCCGTTTATCCGCAGGCTCACGCCTGCGGCTCGCGTCCCTTCCGCCTTTCGTCTTTCCCCTTGTTCGCTATAATGACGTTTTCGCCCGTGCCCGCGGCACGCCAGATTGCCGTTTCGCCGTTGGTGGTTCAACCCATGCCGCCCCGAACCATTGCCATTAGCGACATTCACGGCTGTCTGGCAGCCCTGGACAAGTTGCTGGACTTGATCGACCCGGGGCCGCGGGACACGATCGTCGGGATGGGCGATTACGTCGATCGCGGGCCCGACAGCCGCGGCGTCTTGGAGCGATTGCTGATGCTGGAGCGGCGGACACGCCTGGTCCCGCTGCTGGGCAACCATGATGAAATGATGCTCTCGGCATGTGAAGGACGGACGGAGTTGCTGGCGGACTGGCTGCTTTTCGGCGGCGAGGCGACGTTGGCGTCCTACGGTACTCCCGTGCCCACGGACGTTGCCCGCGATTTTCCCGCGCACCTCGACTTCATCCGCCGCTGCCGCTTGTTTTACGAGACGGATCGGCATTTTTTTGTTCACGGCGCCTATGTCGCCGAGCTTTCCTTGGACCGGCAGCCGCGGGAGGCGTTGCTCTGGAGGACGCTCAAGGATAGTCGGCCCGGACCGCATTGCTCGGGCAAGACGGCCATCGTCGGCCACACGGCGCAGAAGAGCGGCGAAATCCTCGACCTGGGATACCTCAAGTGCATCGACACCTGGTGCTACGGCGACGGCTGGCTTACCGCCTTGGAACCGGAAACGGGACAGGTGTGGCAGGTGGACAAAAAGGGAAGGAGGAAGGACGAAGGAGGAAGGATAAAGGATGAAGGAGGAAGGATGAAGGGGGAAGGATGAGGGATTTGCACTTTCAGCATTGTGAGTTAAGTCAAGCGGCCAACGCCACGCGGCGTTGGGGGGGCGGCCTTTACCGCCAGCACCGCGGCGGATAGAATCGAAACGCCTGGACGCTTCGTGGCTACGAAGTTGGGAGCTTTCGGGTACCGAACGGGTGTTGTCCGGCGGCGTGCTTTTTCGCCCTTGAACCTCTCCAGCGCGAAGCCCCCCGGAAACAAGAAGAGCGAACGACGTAACCACCAGCTAAATAACGACTTGCGCCCATAGCTCAATTGGATAGAGCATCGGTCTACGGAACCGAAGGTTAGAGGTTCGAGTCCTCTTGGGCGTACTTGGTACGCTATAAGCCACATGGGTTTATGGCGTTTTTCTTTGGTTGTTTCTGTATCCAGTCCTAGGTATCTCGGCGGCGTATCGCCTCGTCCGCTCCGTCTCTGCCTATGGTTGGTCGTCCTCCTTATGTAGTCGCCGCGGCTCGACCTGCCCGACGGCGAGCGGCGCTGCCGGCGATGGATGTTGTTATTTCTTATCAGACCCCCCCCTCGCTGGGTGTGGCCTGCTTGACGGCTTTGTAGAATCCCGCTACATTAGAGGTAACTTCGATCCCTTGAAAAACGCGGGGCAAGTTGTCCGGAGGCAACGTTCGGTTTCATGCCAAGGAGCGCGGCGGGCGCGGCGATGCCCGGGAACCTGTCGGGGGCGCCCTTATCTTGACCCTGACTCGGCTGCCGGAGCCGATCTCCCCGTCCGTGTGGACGCGGATTCTCCGCCGATCGCCAGGCCGGAGCGGATCGGACCATTTGCCTTGGGTTTTTTGAGAAAAACCAACACACATGTGAGCATCCATTGCTCGAAAGGGCCCCTGTCATGAAAGGGTTGCAAAGCAAGAAGCTTTTCCTGGTCGCCTGCGTGCTTTCGTCCGCCATCGGCGTGCTCACTTCGACGACAACTTCCGCAGATCAGTTCGACTGGCGAAACGTCAACGGGCAGGACTTCATCACGCCTGTCGAGAACCAAGGGGGATTGGGAGTCTGCTGGGCGTTCGCCCCCATCGGAGCTCTGGAGGCAAATTACAAACTCACCCGCAACGATCCCACGTTCAACATCGACCTTTCCGAGCAGAATCTCATTTGCGACGTGTGGCAGGCCGTGCCCGGAGTGACAACCCCCTTCACCACGGGCATCTGCGCCGATGCCGAACTTCCCTACACCCAGGAACTCACCGACCCTCTTTATCCCTTGCAGCCCGGCTGGCAGAACCGCGTCGTCGTCAGCACGGTGGAACTCAATGGTGTGTCAGGCGATCTTGCCACCATGAAGGCCGAATTGAAGACCTATGGCCCGTTGGTCATCGATATTTCTGCCGCGGACCTCGATAGCAGAACCGTGGGCACCGGCGCCCCCGACCACGACGTTGTGGTGGTGGGCTATGCGGACGACCCCGCATGGGCCGGCGGAGGTTACTGGATCATCAAGAACAGTTGGGGGACAACCCCGAGCGACAACGGGTTTCAGGAGATGGCCTACGCCAACGAGTCGCGGGTGGGCGCCGTCCAGGCGTTCCAGGGGGCGGCCTACTACACCGGCACCATGTACTTCTCCGGCACCGACTACACCAATGCGGCCAATTATCACACCGGGACCGCCGCCTGCGCCACCTGGACCGGCAGCAACAACACCACCTGGGACACCAACACCACCAATAACTGGGCCATCAACGGCGCCGCCTTCACCTGGGTCAACCAGGAAGTCGCCGCCACCTTCGACAACACCGGCAGCAATCGCGCCATCACCATCAACGGCACCGCCATCGCCCACGCGCTGACCGTCAGCGACACCGGCTATTCATTTTCCGGTGGTTCGCTCACCGTCACCGCCGGCGGCATCACCGCCAACAATTCGTTCGCCATCAATGCGCCCGTCACCGTCGGGGCGCCGCAAACGTGGCTCACCGCCGCCGGCCAGACCTTGACCATCAACGGCGATGTCCACACGGTCATCAGCACCTTGACCGTTGACGGCGCCGGCAACACCTACATCGCCGGCGTGATCGACGGCGGCGGCGTCATCAACAGCATGGGCGCCCCGGCGGGCAACCTCGTCAAGAACGGCGCCGGCACGCTGTCCATCTGCGGACCGAGCAATTACCAAAGCGCCATCACGATCAACGCCGGCACGTTGAACCTTGCGCCGGGCAGCGGCGCCACGGCCACCTACGGCGGCACGATCAGCGGCAGCGGGACACTCGCCACGGGCGGCCTCGGCACGGTCGTCCTCTCCGGAACGAATGCGTTCACCGGCAGTATCCAAGCCAGCAGCGGCGTGCTGGAGTTCACCAGCCCCTCGGCCCTTCCCAGCAACACCGGCAGCATCAGCATCAACAGCGGCGGCGCGGTCCTGGTCGGCGGCGCGTACGCGACCGTGACCGGCTGGCTCGGCAGCAACGAGATTACCACGGCCTCCGCCGGGGCCTTGGCCCTGACCGGCGCCAGCAGTGAAACGATCAGCCTGACAGGCTACGCCAGCCTCTCGTTGGGCGCCAGCGGCGCGGCCACTTACAATGGCGCCCTCACGCCCGCGGGAGCCGTCTATCGACTGGGCGGCGGCGGGGGCACGTTGACCTTCGCGTCGGCCCTGACCGGCAGCCGAAGCCTCGTGGTCACCGGCCCGGGAACCGTCGTGCTGACCAAGAGCAACACGTACTCCGGCGGCACCACGATCAGCAGCGGGGCGCTCGAACTGGGCGACGGGGCGAGCAACAACGGCTCCGTTCCCGGCAACATCACCGACAACTTCGGCGCGACGCTGATCTTCGCCAATCCCAACGCGCAGACTTACAGCAGCGCGATCAGCGGCAGCGGCGTGCTAACGAAGCTCGGCGCCGGCACGTTGACGCTCACCGGCAGCAACACCTACAGCGGCCTCACCACGATCAACGCCGGCAACCTGGCAATCAACGGCTCGCTGCCAGCCGGCGGCTCGGTCAACATCAACAGCACCGCCACGCTCAGCGGCACCGGCCGCGCCGGCGGCGTCACGGTGGCGGCCGCCGGCACGCTCTCCCCGGGCGTAAGCGGCGGCACGCTGTCCGTCGCGTCGGTGAACCTCAACGCCGGCAGCGACCTGGCCTACACGCTCGGCAGCGGCACCAACAGCCGGCTTGCGATCACCGGCGGCCTGACGATTCCGGTGAATGTCATCACCAGCGTCAGCCCGGGTGGCAGTTGGGCCACCAGCGGCACCTATGTGCTGGCCACCTACGGCGGCACGGCCGTCGACAACTCCAACGGTTTCACCGGCTGGGTGGTTCGAGGCACGGGCCTGGGCAGCCACATCTACAGCTTTACCCTTAGCAGCGGCAGCCTCGACATGATCGTGGCCGCCGCCAACGCGTACGCCGGGTCGTGGACCGCCACCACCGGCGGAAGCTGGGGCACTTCGGGCAACTGGCAAAGCGGCCAGGTCCCGACCAACCTGACCGATACGGCCACGTTCGGCCCGGCCATCGGCAGCGGCGCCGCCACGATCACGTTGGACGGCAACCGCACGCTGAGCGGCCTCACCTTTAGCAGCACGGGCAGCGGCAGTTACGCGATCACCGCCGGGACCGGCGGCATCCTTACGCTGGACAACGGCGGCAACGGCGCCGTGCCGGTGAGTGTCACCAGCGGCAGCGACACCATCAGCGCGGCGGTGGATCTGGCCGACAACCTGGCCTTCACCAGTTCCGCCGGCGCGAGGCTGACCATCTCCGGCTCGCTCGGCGAGTGGGTGCCGGGCAGGACGCTTTCCGTCAGCGGCGCCGGCACGTTGATCCTGGCCGGGTCCGACGCCTACACCGGCGTGACGACCATCAGCGGCGGGACGCTGCAGATCGGCGCCGGCGGCACCGCGGGCTCGATCGACGGCACCGCCGGCGTGACCGACAACGGCACGCTGGCCTTCAATCGCTCCGGCACGTACACCCTCGGCCCGGCCGTCAGCGGCAGCGGCAACGTGACCATGCTCGGCCCCGGCACGCTGGTCTTTACCGGATCGAACACCTACAGCGGCGCCACCACGATCAGCGGCGGCACGTTGCAGATCGGCAACGGCGGCGGCGCCGGCTCGATCAGCAGCACCAGCGGCGTCAGCGACAACGGCGCGTTGGCGTTCAACCGTTCCGACGCGTACACTTTCAGCCCGGCCATCAGCGGCAGCGGCGCGGTGTTGCAACTGGGCAGCGGGACGCTTGCGCTGGCCGTCTCGAACACTTACACCGGCGCCACGATCATCAATAGCGGCGTGCTGTCGATCAGCAACGACAACAACCTCGGCGCCGCGCCGTCCTCTGCAACGGCCAACCAACTGGTCATCCAGGGCGGCGCCGCGCTGCAAACGAGCGGCGTGGTCACGCTGGCCGCAAACCGCGGCATCGGACTGGGGTCCGGCGCCTCGATCATCGTCACCTCCTCGACCGACACGCTCACCTATGCGGGCGTCATGGCCAACGTGTCGAGCGGAACCGCCGGCAGCCTGACGCTGGGCGGGGCGGGCACGCTGACGCTGACCGGTTCGAACACCTACACGGGCGTGACGACCGTCGGCAGCGGCATGCTGCAATTGGGCGACGGCACGAGCAAAAACGGCTCGGTGGCGGGCGGCATCGTGGTCAACACCGGCAGCTTGACCTTTGCCAACCCGACCGCCCAGACATTCGCCAACAGCCTCACCGGCAGCGGCAACCTCACGAAGATCGGCGCCGGCGAGATGACTTTGTCGGGCACCGGCATCCAGTGCAACGGCAACGTCAGCGTCAGCAGCGGCACGCTCCAAGTGGTCAACGCCTGGAGCGGCGGCCCCGGCACGACTTCCATGGCGCAAGCCGGCTTTTCGGCTGGGGCTGGGTTTTTCCTCACGGCCAACACCCTGAGCGTCGGGTCCGGGGCCGTGCTGGAGTTTTACGTCGATGACACCGACCCGTATCAGGGCGACGACGACGGCGGCTGGGGCGACAGCACGTTTGCCAGCGCCACCGGCGCCAGCCCGCTCAGCCATGGCTCCCTGGGCACGCAGAGCGGGACGATCATCACCGGCAACGGCGTCTTCCGCAAGACCGGCCCCGGCGTCCTGGCTTTCGAGGCGTACAACAGTTCCGTCAGTTTCCAGATGACCGGCGGGACGATTGATATTGAAGACGGCCTGCTCCGCAACGGCGCCTGGGGCGGCCCGACCTGGACCAACAACAAGGCCTCGATGAACCTCGGACCCAACGGGTGGTTCGACATGTGGCGGGGCAACCCGGTCTATATCGACGCCCTGACGGGCAGCGGCAAATTCAACGACGACGACGGCTACGGCGTTAATAATTACTTGACCATCGGGGTGAACAACGGCTCCGGCACGTGGAGCGGCCAGATCAGCGATCAGTCCAATACCATCTTCGTGATCAAGACCGGCAGCGGCACCGAAGCGTTTTCCGGCACCAACGTATATCATGGCACGACCACGATCAGCGGCGGCGTGCTGGAGCTTGCCAACGCCAACGCGGTCGAGAACAGCACGGTCGTGGTGAACGTCAACAACGGCCTGGCCCTGGCCACCAGCAGCACCTACAACGTGGGCGGGCTCAGCGGCAGCAGCAACATCTCCCTGACCGCGGTCGGCGGCGGCGCCGCCGTCCTCAGCGTCGGCGGCAACGGCCAGAACACGACCTACTCGGGCGTGCTGGCGGGGCTGGGCAGCCTCACCAAGGCCGGCACCGACACGCTGACGCTCACCGGCTCCGAAACCTATACCGGCGGCACCACGATCAGCGCCGGCACGCTGCAACTCGGCGACGGCGCCAGCTACAACGGCTCGATTGCCGGCAGCGCCACCGACAACGCCTGCCTGACGTTCGCCAACCCCAATGCCCAGACCTACGCCGGCACGATCAGCGGCACCGGCAATGTGACCATGCTCGGCCCCGGCGTGCTGGCCCTCACGGCCCCCAACACCTACAGCGGCGGCACGACGGTCGGCGGAGGCACCCTGCAACTCGGCAACACGGCCGCGCTCGGATCGACCAGCGGCACGGCGGCGGTTTCCAGCGGGGCCACACTCGACCTGCACGGCTACAGCCTTGGCGTGGGCGCGCTGTCCGGCGCGGGGATCATCGACAACCTTTCCGGAGCCAGCACGTATACGCTGACCGTCGGCAAGGGCAACGCCAGCGGCACGTTCTCGGGAGTCATCCAGAACACGACCGGCGCCATCGCCCTGTCGAAGACGGGCACGGGCACACTCGTCCTCAGCGGCTCCGACACGTACACCGGCGGCACCACGATCAGCAGCGGCACGCTGCAACTGGGCGACGGCACGAGCAACAACGGCTCCGTTGCCGGCAATATCACGGACAGTACCGGTGCCCGCCTGACATTCGCCAACCCCTACGCCCAGACCTACACCGGCATCATCAGCGGCAGCGGCAGCGTGGTGAAGACGGCCGCGGGGACGCAAGTCCTCGCCGGCTCCAACACCTATACCGGCTCCACCACGATCAACGGCGGCAATTTGGCGGTCAACGGCTCGCTCAGCTCCAGCAGCAGCGTGACCGTCACCAGCCCGGGCGTCCTGAGCGGCACCGGCAGGGTGGGCGGCGTGACCGTGAATTCCTTGGGCACGGTCGCCCCGGGCTTTGGCGGCGGCGGCACGCTGACGGCCAGTTCGTTGAGTCTCGCTGCCAGCAGCGTGTTGAGCTATACGCTCGGCAGCGGCACGGCCACCGACAGCCGGCTCAGCATTAGCGGCAGCCTGACGCTGAGGACCGCCTTGACCTTGACCATTACCCCGGCCAGCAGTTGGGGCAACGGCACGTATGTCTTGGCCACCTACGTCTCGTTGACCAACAGTTCCAACAGCTTCAGCGGCTGGACGGTCGGCAGCAGCAACCCCATGCTGGGCCGGCACACTTACGGCTTCACCGTCGGCAGCGGCAGCCTCGACCTCACCGTGGGGAGCGCGGCGGTCGTCAACGGCACGTGGAGCGGCTCGGGCGGCGGAAGCTGGGGCACGGCCGGGGACTGGCAGGGCGGCAACATCCCGCGTTTAGTCGGCGACACGGCCACGTTCGGCACGGGCATCGGCTCCACGGCGGCGACCGTGACGCTCGACGGCGCCCGCGGGCTGAGCGGCCTGACGCTGAACACTACCGGCGGCGGCAGTTACACCCTCAGTTGCAGCGGCGGCGACACCGCCAGCACGCTGGTGCTGGCCAACGGCGGCAGCACGGTGACGGTGAGCGTCAGCGGCGGCAGCCAGACGATCGCCGTGCCGGTTTCGTTCTTCGACAACGTGAGCGTGAGTGCCGCTTCCGGTGCAAGCCTGACGGTCTCCGGCGCCATCGGCGACGGCGGCGCGGGCAAGTCGCTCACTGTCAGCGGGGCCGGCACCCTGATCCTCGCCGGCGCCGATACTTACAGCGGCGGCACGACCCTGTCCTCCGGCCAGCTCGACCTCAACAACGCATCCGCCTTGGGCACCGGCCCGTTGACCATCTCCGGCGGCACGATCGGCAACACCAGCGGCGCGGCGGTCACCCTTTCCAGCAACAACGCGCAAAACTGGAACGGCAACTTTACCTTCGCCGGCGGCAACGACCTCAATCTCGGCACCGGCAATGTCACGATGTCCAGCAGCCGCACGGTCACGGTCGCGTCGGGTAACCTCACCGTCGGCGGCGTCATCAGCGGCAGCGGCTACAGCCTGACCAAGGCGGGCGCCGGCACGCTGACCCTGGCCGGCAGCAACACCTACAGCGGCGGCACGACCGTTGCCGCGGGCGTCCTGGCGGTCAACGGGTCGCTCGGCGCAAGCGGCAATGTGTACGTCCAGGCCACGGCCGGTCTCGGCGGAACCGGCAGCGTCGGCAACGTGACCGTGAGTTCCAGCGGCACGGTCGCCCCCGGCTCCGGCGGCTCCGGCGGCACGCTGACGGCCGCATCCTTGACCCTCGCTACCGGCGACATTCTCGCCTACACTCTAGGCACGGGCAACGACAGCCTGCTGGCCGTCAGCGGCGGTCTGACCCTGAGCTCCAGCGTCACGTTGAACGTCACCCAGGGCGCCGCGTGGAGCAACGGTTCTTACGTCTTGGCCACCTTCGGCTCGCTCACCGACAACTCCAGCAGTTTCAGCGGCTGGACGGTGACGGGCACGGGCCTGGGGAAGCACGAGTACAGCTTTGCCGTCAGCGGCGGCAGCCTCGACCTGACGGTGGCGCCGGTGAGTTGGATTGCTCCAGGCGGCGGAAGCTGGGCCAATTCGGGCAACTGGGCCGGCGGGGCCATCCCGACCATCCAGGGTGATACCGCCGGCTTCGGCACCAGCATCGGCAGCACCACCGCGACCGTCACGTTGAATGGCGATCGGACACTCACCGGCTTGATCTTCAGCACCACCGGCGGCGGAAGCTACATCATTGCCAGCAACGACGGCAGCGCGCTGACGCTGGCCAATTATGGCAGCCCGGTGCCGGTGACCGTCAGCGGCGGCAACCACACCATCTCCGCGCCGATGACGCTCAACGACAACCTCAACTTCAGCGCCAACCCCGGCACGAGCCTGACGATCTCCGGCAGCGTCAACGGCGCCGGAGCGGTGACGGTCGGCGGCTCGGGCACTCTGGTGATCACCGGCACCAATAATACGTACGGCGGCGGCACGACCGTCAACAGCGGCACGCTCTACGTCACCGCCGGCGCCTCCGACGGAAATAGCGCGAACATCAGCAACGTCGGCTTGGGCATGGTGACGGTCGGCCCCAACGGCACGCTGATCGGCGAGGACAGGGCCTTGGGTTTCGGCTATAACACCATCGCCGCTCCGCTGACCATCAACGGCGGCGTCGTCACCGCCAACGCCAACGGCGGTACGCCGTATCCTGGTGCTCCCGGCATGCTGGAGTGCGGCGCGTTGACAATGACCGGCGGCACGATCAACGGCGACACGTTCGCCGTCAATGGCCCCGTCACGATCAATGCGGGGGGCGGGCCGGCGATCATCTCCTCGACCGATTTCAGGCTCGTCAACACAAACGGCAGGCAGTCCTATTTCTACGTTGACGCGGACGCCGAGTTGATCGTATCGAGCCATATGTACGGCTGGGGCGCCGGCACGCCTTTTGTCAAGAGCGGCGGGGGAACCATGATTCTCAATGGCCCCGCCAACGTTGACTCCGCGGAGATCGACGGCGGTACGATGGTCGTCAATAATTCGTTCTCCAGCGGCGACACGGTCACTGTGGCCGCCGCCGGGACCTTGGCCGGCAGCGGCAACGTATCAGGGGGCGGGTTGGGCGTTGATTCGTTCGGCACGATCGCCCCGGGCTGGGGCGGCGCCAGGACGTTGACGATCAATTCGCCGGTGACCCTCGAGAGCGGCAGCATCCTCGCCTATTCGCTCGGCGCGGGCAGCAACAGCTTCCTCGCGATCAGCGGCTCTAGCGGCTCGCTGACGCTCAGTTCGAGCGTCACCTTGAACATCACCCCGGGCGCCAGTTGGGCGCCGGCACTTACCCCCTGGCCAGCTTCGGCTCGTTGACCAACAATTCCAGCGGCTTCAGCGGCTGGGCGGTGACGGGCACGGGTCTGGGAGGTCACGGGTATGCGTTTGCGATCAGCGGCGGCAGCCTCGACCTCACGGTGCTCCCGGCGACCGCCGTGGCCTGGAAACTGGCGACCGGCGGCAGTTGGAACACCACAACGAACTGGCAGCCCGCCACCATCCCGAACACCTGGTATTATACGGCCACGTTCGGCAACACGATTGGCAGCACTACGGCGACCGTCACGCTGGACAGCAGCCCTACGGTCTGCGGCTTGACCTTCAGCAACACGGGCACGAGCAGTTACATCCTCGCCCGCAGCGACAGCACCAGCACGCTGACGCTGGACAACGGCGTGGCGCCGGTCACGCTGAGCAATACGACGGCCAGCAACACGATCGCGGTGCCGGTCGTCCTGAACAGCAACCTGGCCATCAGCGGCACCACCGGCAAGACTTTGACGATTTCCGGGCCCGTCAGCGGCGCCGCGGCGCTGAGCTTCAGCGGCGGCGGCTCTTTGGTTCTTTCGGGCAGCAACACCTACACCGGCGGCACGACGATCAGCGGCGGCGTGGTGCAACTGGGCGACGGCGCGAGCAAGAACGGCTCCGTTGCCGGCAATATCACGGACAACGCCCGACTGACGTTTGCCAACCCCAACGCCCAGACGTTCGCCGGCGCGATCAGCGGCAGCGGCAGCGTGACGAAGACGGCCGCGGGCGCGCTGGTTCTGACCGGCACGAACACCTACACGGGCGGGACGACGGTCACGAGCGGGACGCTGGACTTCGCGACGCCGGATGCCATGCCCAGCACGGGCATCGTGACGGTGCCCGCGGGCTGCGAGGTGGCGTTGGGCGCGTTGTCGGGCGCCTCGTCGCCCGCGACCGACGCGACCGAAACCGCAGTGGACGCCGGCGAGACCGGCGGGACCGTTGCGACGAGTTCCCCGGCAAGCGCGGGCGGCGCCGCGGCCACTGGCGGCGGGGTTTCGTTGGGCGGCATGGACTCGATGGCCGAGGCCGGTCCGGCGGCCGCCGTGCCCGAGCCCTCCAGCATCATCCTCTTGGGCGTCGGTGCCGCCGGTCTGCTCGGCTACATCCGGCGGCGGAAGCGGACGTCGCGCCTCGCCTAGAAAAAAGTCTCTTTCTGTCGAAGAATCCCAGGTCAGTGAGGCTGTCGGGACTCGAACCCGAGGCCTACGGATTAAAAGTCCGTTGCTCTACCTACTGAGCTACAGCCTCTCATTGACTTTACGACGACATGATCTAGAATGAAACGCCGTTCTGATCTAGAATCGGGAGACGTAGTCATGGCTCGTCGTGCAAAGCCCTGGTATTGGAAGGCCCGCAAAATCTGGTGCGTATACCACAACGGGGAGAAAATCCCCCTCGGGCCAGATCGTGATGAGGCCCTTCGTCAGTATCACGAGATTATGGCCAAGCCGGCGGAGAAACACCAGTCCATCCAGTGGGGGGCAGTTGCCGCAATCCTTGATGACTTCCTGACCTGGATTCAGGAGAATCGCGCCCAAAAACGTATTCCCGCTACCGCGACTTCATCCAGTCGTTCGTGGCACCTTACGGAAGAAGGGGCATCGGCACACTCAACGCCAGCCATGTCACGGCGTGGCTCAATGCCCAGAAGGGGTGGAACTCGACGACGAAACGCAACGCCATAGCCGCCCTCCAGAGAGGGTTCAACTGGGCAGTCAACAACCGCGGACTGGACCGCAACCCAATCCGCGGCATGGAGAAGCCCAAGGCCAAGACGCGGACAACGATCATCACGGCCGAAGAGTTTGACGCGCTCCTGGCGCATGTCAATGACACTGCGTTCCGCGATCTCCTCCTCGTGTCGTACGACGCTGGCAGTCGGCCGCAAGAGACAAAACATCTGGAGGCGCGGCACGTGCAGATCGACAAGCAGCGGGCGGTCATCCCCGCTAGGGAGGCGAAGGGCGGCACCACCCGAGCCATCTATTTTCCTACCGAGCGGAGCCTCGACATCATCAAGCGACTTATCACGGAATATCCCACTGGACTGCTCTTCCGCAACAACAAGGGGAATCCGTGGACGGGCTTCGCCGTGAAGTCGCGGTTCGAGCGACTGCAAATTGCAGTCGGTCGGCATGAAATGGCCAAGCAGGGGTTGGTGTCTGCCGTCACGGACGAGGCCATCGAAGAACTTGCGGGGAAGTTGTCCAAAACGCGGGTGAACCGGGCGACAGGGAAGAAGACGGAGAAGACGGCCGCAGAGCTTCGCCGTGAAGCAAGGTTGCGGCTCGTCGCGACGGAAGCCAGGCCGTACGCGAAACGGCATCGCCAATACGACTTGCGACACACGTTCGTTATCCGAAAACTCAAGGCTGGCGTTGATTCCCATTTGGTCGCCGCGCTCACCGGCCATAGGGACACCAAGATGATCGACAAGGTGTACTCCCATGTGGCGGACGACCATCAGTTCATGCTGGAACAGGCCAAGAAGGAAAAATGATCGTCGGATGATCTTGCGAGGATATATTCCCAGCCTGCCGCTCAGGGCGTTAAGTGTTTCAGAGTCGGAGTCGGAAGTCGATACGAAGGAGCCTTTTGTCGCTCTCGTGGAGACACCGCAACGCAAGACGCGATGAACTCCTCCACATCCTCGGGACGGAAGCGAACCATGCCACCGATCTTGCACCAGCGGAGCTTGCCTTCATCTTTGAGGGCGTAGACCTGGGATACTGAACAGTTCAGCATCTGGGCCACGTCATTGGGACGCAGAAGTTGCATCCTTTTCCACGCTTCTTCTCGGTTGTTATGGTTTCCGACCATGAGCCGCCCCGGGACGCCGATGGAATCGGCCTGCTCTCTACCAAACGACGAGCCCGGCCGACGGCAAGGCCCCCCCGCCGCGCCAGTTGGCCGGGGCTGAGGGCTTCAAGTTGGGTTTGCTGTCGTGGCATTTTGTGTAAGGGTGGGTTGAGCAAAAGTGCTTACGCGGGACGGTTGCCCGAAGCATCGTGTGCCTCGACAACCAACGTCGTACTGACTTCATAGGGCTATGAACCGAATCGTTATGCTACGAATTGGGTAGCATCCGCTCCGTTCCGACAGTGAAAAGGCAACAGGAATATCCCCAGGCCGCCAAGAGTGGCGGGCAGAAGTTGCGATAGGTAGAATAGGGGGAGTTGGCGTGTCCGCTCCCATGCCTTTCTCCCAAGAACTGGACCAATCTTACCAGGGATTCGACTCAAAGTCGTGGTCCAGTTTCTTGGGTCCGCTATAGAGGGATCAGATGGGTACCTTGAGACCATCGGGATTGCACGGTATACGTTACGCCTTGTTGGTGACGGCATCTCTCCTGACAGCGGCCCAAGCCGCCCGGTCGGCAGAGCCCAAAGCCATGCCCATCGCAAGCGGCGGCGCCGCCCGAGCCGTCATCGTGGTCGGCCCCGATGCGGGCGAGGTGGTCGGCAACGCAGCACAGACTTTGCAGCAAGAGATTCAGCGCCGAACCGGCACGAAGTTGTCCATTCAGACAGCGGGGAAAACCGGGCCGGGCCTGACGGCCATCTATCTGGGAACTCAGGGCCGCTGTGAGTTGCTGAACAAGGCCCTGGAGAAATTGGCCGCACAACCGCTCACGCCTGACCGTCCCGGCAAGGAGGGTTTCCAACTCGTTTCGGGCAGGACGGGAAATGCGTGCATCGTGGTGGTCAACGGCTGCGACGACCTGGGCACTTTCCACGGCGTCGGCTGGCTGCTGCGCCGCATGCGCTTCCACCAGGCCGAGGCGACGCTGCCGGAGGGGCTGCGGTTCTCCACGGCGCCTGCCTCGGAAATGCGGCGAATCCGCTTCGGCGACCATTTCGGCTACGTCAACACCGAAGTCCCCGAGTGGCGGGAGATCTGGTCCGACTACATCCTCTGGGGACTGTCTGCCGCCACCTTCCGCTGCGATCCCGCGCATCAAGGAGACCCGCGAGTGACTAACCTGGCGCGGCTTCTCTGGGACAAGTGGGTCCAGCGAGTGCCGCTGGCTCGCTCGCTGGGACTGGAG
Source organism: uncultured Planctomycetia bacterium (assembly GCA_963804825.1). Taxonomy (GTDB): domain Bacteria; phylum Planctomycetota; class Planctomycetia; order Pirellulales; family Thermoguttaceae; genus JBKQVT01. The sequence goes on from CAWDRV010000003.1 coordinate 600,944, forward strand.
GTCGTCCACATTACGCAAACGAACCTGGCCTTCAAGGACGGCGAGTTCGGTCCGTTGGGAATACCGAACTTCCAAAAGATCAACACCATGTGCCCGGACTTCAACGGCATCAACCCCAAGTTTCCCGAGGGGCGGGAGGCGTTGCGGGCTTCGCGGAAATGGTTCTTCGACCACATGCCGTATATCGAGCAGGTGAACTATCACCTGACTTCCGGCTGGGATGGGGGAGGCTGCAATGATCCCGCGGTGGCCCCGTGGGCATGCACGTATGCCGACCTGGTGGATACGATCACCTATCCCCTCATCGCAAAGCACAATCCCAGGGCCAAGATCATCCTGGGCTTGTACGCCTGTCCCGGTCTCGACCAGTTGGCGAAGAAGCTGGCCGACGGTTGGAACCCGCCGTGGCTTTATGCGGTGGAGTTCGACCAGAGCCAAGTGGGGTTGGCGAAGCAGTTTCCGCCGCGATACAAGCGAATCTTCTTCCCGCTCTGGACAACCGAAATGGGCCCCTGCTACCAGACCATGGGAGCCAATCCCTGTCCGAACCGGTGCAAGAACGAGTTTCGGCACGCATATGACGACTGCCAGATCCGCGACGGAACCGGCTGCTACAGCGAGGGAACCCACGACTACGTGAATCAGATTCTCATGATGCAGCAGTCGTGGGACCCCAAGCGGCCGACCGAGGAGATCCTCGATGAGCTTTGCCGCTATTATTTCGGCGAAGAGGCTGCGCCCAAGGTCAAGGAACTGTTCTACCTGCTGGAGGGCGAGCGGCCTGATGACTCGGCCAACCCCCGCGTGAACCCGCGGGCGCAGCAATTGGCGGCCGAAGCGGAGCGGCTGATGCCGCCCTGGGCAAAATCGAGCCGGCAATGGGCCGTCGTCGTCGGCAGGGTCGGACTGGACCGCACGCGGCGACGCCAGGCCGACCTGCTGGCGAAGTTCGCTACCCACTGGCGGCGATACCAGTCGCTGTTGAAAAGGAAGTCGGTGGGGCCGCAGCCCCCGTGGTTCGAGGAAACCCGGGCGTACTTCGACTCGGTGGTGAGCAACGCGCGGGATCAAGAAAATGTGGACAAGCGGATGCACCGCGACGGCTACGGCGTGGTCGGCGGCGGCCAATTCGCCGAATGGCCCGATCCCAAGACCGGCGGCGCCCTGGAGGCCCTGCGGACGATGAACCGCTGGCGGGCCGGCCAGGCGACCAGGTCGGCTGGCCGGTGGTGCTGCGCATTTATCGACCGCGAGGGTGTGGCATGCATTGCCGATGGCTGGGGCAACATCATCAGGGGCGCGCGGGCGGGAGATGCCCAGATGGTCATCGCCAATCTGGTCGGCGACGGAGTCAACCGGCTGGTCTATCTTGGCGGCGATGGACGGCTCCACAGTTGGAATCCAGGGGACGGCACAGGCGGGTCACTGACGCAGAGCGGGTTGTTCCTGACCGGTCCGCTGGCCGCGGGAGATCTTCATGGAAATGGCCGGGATGAGGTCCTGGCGCTGGCCGGAACGTCGGCGGACGACGCACGGCTGGCCGTGGTGGACGGGCATGGCGGCGTCACGACGCTTCGCGTGCGTCCCGCCGGCCTGGCCCCGGACCAGGCGGCCCAGGGCGTCCTGTTGGCCCAGCCGACGCTGAAGCGGGCGACGCGCCTGGCGATCGAACCGCGGGTGAAAGTGTGCGATTTCGACGGCGACGGCAAAGCGGAGATCGTCTGCGCCGACCAAGGCCACGGAAACCGGCTCGTGGTGCTGGATGCCGTGGGCAATGTCAAGCGGACAGGCCCGGTTGCCCCTTCCGGTGCATTAGCGGTTGCCGACCTGGTTGGCGATGGCCGGCAGCAGGTGCTGTATCTTGACGCCTCCGGCTGTCTCCAGGTCTTTTCATCGAAACCGGGAGAGGCGAAGTTCATTGAGGAGATCAAGCCTCTGTATCCGTTGACGGTGGCCGTCGCGAGGCTCAAAGGAGATAAGAAGTGCGACGTGGTTTATGCCGATAGCAAGGGGCTGTTGCGGTCGATCCGTCCCGGGGCGGCCAGTCATCTCTTGTCGGTGGGCATGCCGAGCACGGTGGCTGTCGGGCCGGGCATGACGGTCGGAGACTTCAACGGCGACGGCCTGGACGAGGTTCTGCTACCTCCGCCGTCGATTGTGCTTCCGTTACCCGTTGGCCACGTTATGCACCGTGGACGGCCAGGACGGTTTCCGTATCCTGGAGACCATCAACTGGGACGAGGGCCCGTACTTCACACCTCCGCTTGGACCTCGCGCGAGTGGTGTCTTGTGCTTTCCCTCGCAGAGCGCCAGCTATACCCTCTCCCATGGAACCTAGCGCGAGTCGGAGCCGATGATCGGGTTGAAATGCCCGGGAGACAGTTGGAAGCAGTACCTCTCCGAAAGCCGCTTACAGAAGGCCGAGGCCCTCTTGGAAGAGCGGAAACGGCGGAATCAAAACCTCGACCTGATGGACTGCCTGCAAATCTCCGACAAGGGCCAAATCCTTGCCCGGAACGAGGAGCTTCGTGGCCTGACCCGGATGCAATCCCGCCGACAGACCGAACAGACCATCCGCCTGTTAGAAAGCCTGCGGAACAATCTGGCCCACTCCCAGGACATCATCTCCTGCGATTGGGAAACCATCGTCGTGTTGTGCAAGGATCTGGAACGGGTTATCCATGGGACCGAGGAAGTCCAGCAAGTGCTTGGCGGGGACGGATCATGACAGCCGGCATTTGCCGCCACAACGGGGTTCCGTGCAGTGAACCAAGCCCTTGGGTCTGCTGGCGGCCCGGAGAAGAGCGTTCTCTTAACGAACGGAGACATCATGCGAGTTCATGGCGACTTCTCGGTTGACGACAAGGCTATCGGCGGAATCGTCGAGGAATTCCGGCAGGTTGTGGAAGCGACGGTTGCGAACCAGACTGGACTTTCTGAAAACACGGCCCTTGGCGACAGGGACTAAGCCGTTGCCAGCACCCCTGCGGAACGGCCTTCCCGAGCCCGGTAAGGTCTTCGCAATCCGCGCGGCCAGTCCGTGCAGGCCGCAGGGTGGTCATCCACGATCAAGACTTTGGCTATCATTTCCGCCCCAGTGCTTCAGCCCCTGCGGCTCCTCGCATCCCACCCCCACAAGCCAGTAATGAAAATCCCTATGCGGGAACCATGGTTTTACTGCTTGCTTTCTTGACCCAAGGACGCAATAGTTCCACGTTGATCGGGTTTGGAATCGACGTGAAGTTCATCTGACTCGGCAAGTGTTTGTCGGCTTGGTCGGCTTCTCCAATCGAGCCTCGGGCGCTGCTGGGAAAGCGGCGCGCCGCCGATGGGCCCGCACAATTTCAACGCCGCGCTTCCCGCGGTGAACGCCGTTCCGAGAATTTTCGAGCAATCGCAAGGTGTCTGAGAATAATCTGTTGTTCTTCCCTCCTGATTTCACCCATGGAGAAACCGATGCTGACACAAATCTAGCGATTCGACCTTGGAGTTGCAGACGGTTGCTGAGCCAGCGACCGGGATGGCGATGTGGCGGAAGAGAAACTAACGAGGCGGGGCCTCAGACCAGCGATGCGCGTTCGTTGTGAATTCCGATGCCGTGTTATCCACGGCGTTTTTCGGTGCATGGGCGGAGGTTCTCAGGGGGCGTTTTGGGGAGTTGCGTTTGTGTCCGCTTACTTTTACTTTCAGGAGGGTTCCGAGATGAAAAGCATTTTTCAAGTTCTGATTGTGCTGGCCTCGTCGGCCATGATTTGTTCCAGCGGCGTAGGCCTGGCCCAACCGCTTCCCGGCGAGGTTCTTAAATTTGACCAAGAGCCGATGATTGCTACGTCCATGCTCGACGTGTATGGTACGGTGCAAACCTACTACGGGCACGACGAGTTGAGCACCGCGTGGGCGGGTACGAGCACAGCATCAATTCAATACCAGGGCACGTATATGGCCGACGACTTTGCCGATAAAGTCAGCACTCCGGTGGTCGCTTTGACTTGGTGGGGATCGTATATGAATACAACGAGCCCTCCTCCCCTTCCCCTCGCCACCCAATTCTTGATCTCCTTCGAAAGCGACGTTCCCGCAGGGCCTAATGGACCCAGCCATCCCGGCAGTCCTATCCTCTCGGAAGTCGTCACTCTTGGTGCGTTGACACCCGCTTCCGGAACGTTTACCGAAACGGCGGTTGCAGGCTCCTCGCCGACTGAACCAGTGTATCAATACAATGCGGAACTCACGACTCCATTTCCCGAACAAGCGAACACCGTGTACTGGTTGAAGATCGTGGCCTTGGATAATCAACAGGCGGGGTCGCCTACTGCGTTTCAGTGGGGCTGGCACAGTCGGGACTATACCATTCAGGATCTCTTGGCTTCGACGCCGCCATTGGTCAATCCTGGCGAGAACCTCGCCGGCTCCATCACCGGGTTAAGCACACCGGTTTGGGAGTTCCAAGACGACGCGGTTCAGGGGCAAGTCGACATCACCGCGTCGGTCCTCTCATCAGGGGTTCTTGGCGTGCAGAGTGTGACTCAGACGGGATGGACGCCGCAGAACTATGTGGACAACGTGGACGGCCCGCTGGGGATCAGCGCGTTCTCCAAAGACCTGGCCTTCCAGTTGTACACGACTCCCGTTCCCGAGCCGGGGACGATGGGCCTGCTCTTCACCGCAGGCATGGGATTGCTCGTCTGGGTCCGGAAACGTCGGGGCTAATGGAAATCCGATCCCAACCCGGAGGCGGGAAAGAAACCGGCGATTGGCGGCCTGTGCGGTCGCCAATCGCCGTCCTTGAAAATGAAGTCGCCTTTCGTCTGCATTCCTAGGGCGTATTCCGATTTTCGTTCGGCGACATTTTCAGCTTGGCGTGCTTGAGGGCCCGAGCCGCATCGGCGTTCTTCGGGTCGAGCCTGAGGGCCGCGGTGCAGTCGGCAATAGCCTTGCCGTACTCGCCCTTCCTGTCGTAGGCAATGCCTCGGACGCAATACGCTGTGGAAAGTTTCGGGTCGAGGCGGATGGCCACGGTGCAGTCGGCAATGGCCGTGTCGAGGTCGCCCTTGGCCGCATAGGCAAGACCTCGGACGCCGTAGGCTGCGGAAAGTTTCGGATCGAGGCGGATGGCCTGGGTGTAATCGGCAATGGCCTTGCGGAGGTCGCCCTTCGCCTGGTAGGCAATGCCCCGGTTGCAATAGGCTTTGGCATATTTCGGTTCCAGCCGGATGGCCTCGGTGCAGTCGGCAATGCCCTGGTCGTACTCGCCCTTGGTCGCATAGACATTGCCCCGGTTGCTAAACGCAGTGGAAAGTTTCGGATCGAGCCGGATGGCCTCGGTGTAATCGGCAACGGCCTTGCCGAGGTCGCCCTTCGCCTGGTAGGCAATGCCCCGGTTGCCATAGGCCTCGGTGTTATTCGGGTCGAACCGGATGGCCTCGGTGAAGTCGCGAATGGCAGTGTCGAGGTTGCCCTTCGCCTGGTAGGCAATGCCCCGGTTGCCATAGGCCTTGGCGTATTTCGGTTCCAGGCGTATGGCTTCGGTGTAATCGGCAACGGCCCTGCCGAGGTCGCCCTTCGCCTGGTAGGCAATGCCCCGGTTGCAATAGGCTTTGGCGTATTTTGGGTCGAGCCGGACGGCCTGCGTGTAATCTGCAATCGCCGTGTCGAGGTTGCCCTTCGCCGCATAGGCGTTGCCCCGGTTGCCATAGGCCTCGGCGTCAATCGGCTCCAGCCGGATGGCCTGCGTGTAATCTGCAATGGCCTTGTCGAGGTCGCCCTTCGCCTGGTAGGCGTTGCCCCGGTTGCCATAGGCTTCGGTGTCATTCGGGTCGAGCCGGATGGCCTCGGTGAAGTCGCGAACGGCCGTGTCGAGATCGCCCTTCGCCGCACAGGCATTGCCCCGGTTGTCATAAGCCTTCGCGTCTTTCGGGTCGAGCCGGATGGCCTCGGTGCAGTCGGCAATGACCTTGTTGTACTCGCCCCTCGTTGCATAGACGTTACCCCGGTTGCCATAGGCTTTGGCGTATTGCGGTTCCAGCCGGATGGCCTCCGTGTAATCTGCAATGGCTTTGTCGAGGTCGCCCTTCGCCTGGTAGGCGTTGCCCCGGTTGCCATAGGCTTTAGCGAATTTCGGTTCCAGCCGGATGGCCTCCGTGTAATCTGCAATGGCCTTGTCGAGGTCGCCCTTCGCCTGGTAGGCAATGCCCCGGTTGCCATAGGCTTTGGCGTATGTCGGTTGCAGCCGGATGGCCTCCGTGTAATCTGCAATGGCCAAATCCCAGTCACCTTCGCCAAAGGCGGACACACCTTTTTGAAACGCCTCCTCGGAAGCCCGCCCATGACAACCATTCAAAGCGACAAAAAGCATCGCCCCTAGCAGCGATAATCCGGTACGGAAATGTTTCACGGCCCTCTCCTTTCGGAACCACTTTGCGCATTCATCGACTTTTTGATTCACCAATTCCAACTCCAGTCCATACCAATAACTCCGTACTCGTTCGCTGTCAAGGAGTTGCGAGATTCGATGTCCAGGCTTCTCGGGGGTAGAATCGCCCTGTCCAAGCAACTTTGGAAGACCTCGTCGTGGGCATCATCTGGCGACTTATCTTTTGATCCGAGCATTCCTGGTACCTCGGCTCAGTCTGGCCGCCGAGAAGCTGGCACTGCGACAGCAGAATGCCGTCTACAAACACTCCGTCAGATGCCCCAACCTGCGCTCCCGCGATCGGATCTCCTGGGTCTTGCTCTCCCGGCTCTGGTCCAGCTAGCGATCGGCGCTGGCCATCGTCCAAGTGCGAAACGGTCATCACATGACACCGACAGCGCTTCAAGCTCTACTGGCGATGGAAGTCGCGGGGCGGGAATCTGTCCCCGGCCGTGATTGTAGCGAGTCGAGGAGGACGGCGGCGATGCGGGAGAAGCGTCTGAGGCGGCGCGACTTCGGCAGCCTTCGTCGCATCTTGCCGCGGATCGAACAAGAAGCCATGCCGGGGACCGATTCTTTTCGCTCGCGTTACTGGCTCGCCGGAGTCTCTCGTCAGTCCCATCAACTCGAGCATTTTCTCGGTATCCCAACTATCGACCGAATCTTGGCAAGTTCAGCGGGAAGCCCTGGCAGCCACCCGCATGCTGGAGGGCCGCTGAAAACGGCCCTCCAGCGGATAAGCGGCCCGCACTCTAGTATTTTGACGCATTTCGAGCCGAAATTCCGGTCCGTGGCGTGCACCGGACGCATTCACCAGGTGGTGCCCGTGCCAAGAACACTACCGATCCTGGGAGCCTGCACTCACGGAAGGACGTTCACTTCATGGGAGGTATCTATCACGGTCGGCATCGCTTCCGGGGCGGCTGGTCCGTGCTTCATGCGGTTCCGGGCGGTAGAATCGGCAGTCATGTTGAAGTTCGCGCAACTCTCGGCTAACATGGGGGCAGTCGCCGTTTGGGGCGTATCCGGGCAGACTCTGCGGGAAGTATCGGCTAAGGGCAACAGGTGTATCCGATGAACGCGACCGGCGAACAGCACCGTGCCGTCTTGCAGAGGATCGCCCGGAGGGTGATGCTCGAACGAGGATTACTCCCCGACTTCCCTGCCGAAGCACTGACCGAACTCGGCAGGATTCAGGCCCCGGCAACAACGAACGGCGGTCAAGTCCGTGTCCTCAAGAACCTTCTGTGGGCTTCCATCGACAACGACGACTCCCGCGACCTGGACCAGCTTACCGTTGCCGAGGCGATGCCCGGGGACAAGATCAAGATCCTGGTGGCCGTAGCCGACGTGGATTCGGTCGTCAAGACCGGTTCGGCAATCGACGGTCACGCCCGCCACAACACGACCTCCGTCTATACGGCTGCCATGATCTTCCCGATGCTTCCCGAGAAGCTGTCCACCGACGTCACGTCCCTCGGTTTCCATGCGGACCGGCTGGCGGTTGTCGCCGAGATGGTCGTCGGCGCGGATGGTTCCGTCCAGGACTCCGGTCTGTACCGGGCGTGCGTCCGGAACCAGGCGAAGTTGGCCTACAACAGCGTCGCGGCATGGCTCGAAGGCGGGGCGGCGCCGGCAGCCGTCGCGGCCGTGCCCGGGCTTGGCGAGAACCTGCGTCTCCAGGACAGGGCAGCACAAAGGATGAAAGGGCTTCGGCAGGTTCACGGCGCCCTCAGCTTCGAGTCCCTGGAGGCAAGACCGGTCTTCGACGGCGACGCGATCCGCGGGCTGGAAACGGAGAAGCCGAACCGCGCCACGGACCTGATCGCGGATTTCATGATCGCCGCCAACGGCGTGACCGCCCGCTACCTCTCGTCACGGAAGTTCCCTTCCTTGCGGCGCGTGGTCCGCACGCCGAAACGATGGGACGGGATCGTCGAGCTTGCCCGGCAGCACCGGTTCAAGCTCCCCGACGAACCGGACCCGAGACCGTTGGAGGAGTTCCTGTTGAAGGAGAAGGCAGCCGATCCGCTCAGGTTTCCCGACCTCTCCCTGTCGGTCATCAAGCTGATGGGGCCGGGCGAGTACGTCGCGGACTGTCCGGGGGAGGCTGCCCCCCCGGGGCACTTCGGGTTGGCGGTCGGGGACTATACCCATTCCACGGCCCCCAACCGCCGATATCCGGATATCGTCACCCAACGGCTGCTGAAGGCCGCATTGGCCGGGCAACCCGCGCCCTACGGCAACGATGACCTGGAGGCGCTGGCGAAGCACTGCACGGAAGAGGAGGATGCGGCCAAGAAGGTGGAACGGCAGGTCGGAAAGTCGGCAGCGGCGCTGCTGCTGGAGTCGAGGATCGGGGAACGGTTCGACGCGATCGTCACGGGGGCAGCCGCCAAGGGCACCTGGGTCCGCCTTCTCGATCCTCCCGTCGAGGGAAGACTGGTGCAGGGTTCCGAGGGCGTCGACGTGGGGCAAAGGGTTCGCGTGCAACTGACGCACACGGACGTGGAGCAGGGATTCATCGACTTCAAGAGAGCGGACTGACCCATACGTTCAGCGTCGGTCCCCGAGCCGACTGCGACACTTGACATCCCCGTACTCCCCGTGCGCTAATATGGGCTTGATGGTCTTTACCCTCTCACCAATCGCAGGCTCACCATGAACAAGAGACTTTGGATCCTCGGCATCATCATGGCACTCGGTACTTCGGCGCTGGTTCAGGCTGCGGATGCGCCCACGGCAAAGCCGCAGCAACCGGCAGCCCAGCCATCCCCACCCCCGGACATGCAGGTCCACCGCGATTTGGAATATGTCCCTGGTGGGCACGCCCGCAACAAACTCGACCTCTACCTGCCCGCCAAGGTGGAACACCCTCTGCCCCTCATCGTGTGGATTCACGGTGGGGGATGGGAAGGGGGCGGCAAAGAAGACTGCCACGCTGTGCCGTTGGTCGGCAAGGGCTACGCCGTGGCAAGCATCAACTACCGTTTGAGCCAGCACGCCCTATTCCCCGCCCAGATCGAAGACTGCAAGGCGGCGATCCGCTGGCTGCGGGCCAACGCCAAGAAATACAGTCTCGACCCCGACCACATCGGCGTCTGGGGATCTTCGGCCGGCGGGCACCTGGTCGCCCTGCTGGGCACCACCGGCGGCGTGAAGAAGTTTGACGGCAAGGGCGGCAACCTCGACCAGTCCAGCCGTGTCCAGTGCGTCGTCGATTTTTGCGGGCCGACCGAAATGTTGACGATGGGCAAGCTGGCCGATAAGCCGGGTACGGTAGTGGCCAAACTGATTGGCGGTCCGGTCCAGGACAACAAGGAAAAGGCCCGTGCGGCCAGCCCGCTCACCTACGTCAGCAAGGATTCCGCGCCCTTCCTCATCATGCACGGCGACCAGGACAACGTGGTGCCGCTGGCGCAGAGCGAGGTGCTGACCCAGGCGCTGAAGAAGGCGGGCGTGGAGGTGCAACTCTGTGTGATCAAAGGCAACGGGCACGGCGGCCCGGGGTTCGTAAGCCCCGAGAGCTGGAAGCTCATCGAGGACTTCTTCGCCAAGCACTTGGGAAAAAAGACACAGTAATCCATGAAGCTCGCCTGGGCAACCGACATCCACCTCAACCATGCGACCAACACCGTCCAGCACAAGTTCTACCAGGCGGTCAAGGATCAGGCCGATGCCCTCGTCCTGACCGGCGACATCGCCGAAAGTCCCGCCATTGGGCGCTTCCTGACGGCGATGGCGATGTTGGCCGAGCGCCCGATCTACTTCGTTCTGGGAAACCACGATTATTACCGCGGCTCCATTGCCGACACTCGCTTCTACGTCGCCCAGTTGGTTGGCCAAACCAAGAACCTCGTCTACTTGAACCTCGCCGGTGTTGTCGAGTTGACGCCAAACACCGCCCTGGTCGGCCACGATGGTTGGGCCGATGGCCGGCTGGGCGATTTCGAGGGCTCCGGCGTGATCCTCAACGACTTCCTGTTGATCGACGAACTGCGATGCTGGCGGGATAGCCATACCCTGGACAAGCCTGCGTTGCGACGGGTGCTTGAATTGCTGGGCGACGAGGCGGCCGGATACTTGAGAAGCGTCCTGGCCCCCGCGGCAGAAAAGTATCCGCAGGTCATCGTCGCCACCCACGTCCCACCGTTCCGTGAGGCCGCCTGGCATCAAGGCCGCCCATCCAGCGACGACTTCCTGCCTTTCTTTTCCTGCAAGGCAGTGGGCGACGTGCTGCTGGAGCTGGCACAGTCGCACCCGGGATGCCGGATCCTCGTCCTCTGCGGCCACACCCACGGCGGCGGCGAAGTCCAGGCGCTGGAGAACCTGCGGGTCGTGACCGGCCCGGCCGAATATGGAGAACCCGAGGTCCAGCGGATCATCGAGGTGGAGTAGCCGGGCGGGGCTTCACGGCAAATTTCCTTGGCCCTTCGCGGGTTTATGTGGCTTCCGGCTTGCATTTTCTCCCAAACCGGCTCTGATAAACCCCGTTCCCTGTTACAGTCAGACAATTTACTATTTCCAACGTTGATGAGGAGTAGACGAAGCATGTCCAAAGCCGCCCCCGCTGCCAAGAAGCAGGTGGCTGCCGTGTTGGAGGCCCTGGCCGCCGAAATCAAGAAGAGTCTCGGCAACAAGGGCGCCGGCGTGATCGTGATCCCGGGGTTGGTGAAGATCGAGAAGAAGAAGGTTCCTGCCCGGCCGGCGCAGAAGGGCGTGCCGAACCCGTTCAAGCCCGGCGAATTGATGGATCGTGCGGCCAAGCCCGCCTGCAACAAGGTCAAGGCGGTGGCGCTGAAGCTGCTCAAGGACATGGCCGCAAGCGACGGTTGGATGATCGTCGGTGAAGCCGGCAACGGCCAGGAAGCCATCAATTGCTAGCGACGCACCCGGACAGGTCATTAGCTGTCCGAGGTGCAGCCCGCGCCCATTTGGGAACAAGGTTGTTCCACCACGATCCGGCTGGCCAGATCGTCGATTTCTTGCAGCGCCGCCGCAACTTCATTGGCGCGATTGCTCTTGGCGAGTTGTTCGACGCGCTTGGCGGGGTCGGTAAACATGTCGAAACCGGCAGTTCCGGCCGTGCCCTTGAGGGTGTGGGCCAGGAAAGCCAGGTTCTCCAAGTCGCCCTGTTGCCACGCGTTTCTCATGGCCGTCCTCTGTTTCTCCAGGAACGCGACAAATTCCAGGACGATCTGACGGAACTCGGCGTCGCCGATCGGAAGCGAAGAGACGATTGCCTTTCCTTCCCGCTCCTCGGCTTGCGGAGTACCCATGGCCACTGCTTCGCCCACGGGATTGAGTTGGCTTGCCAAAGCGTCCGCGATCGTCTGCAGCAGACGAGTTGCGTTGACCGGTTTCGTCAGATAAAAGGAACAGCCGGCCTGGTGGCACTTCTGCTCGTCCCCCGACATGGCGTGTGCCGTCAAGGCTACAATCGGCGTCGCAACGCCCGTCGCGCGCAGGTGACGCGTGGCCGTGTAGCCGTCCATCACGGGCATCTGCATGTCCATCAGGATCACGTCAAATCGTTGTTGCCGGACAAGGTCCAGCGCGATTTGTCCATTTTCTGCGGTAGCAACTTCCACGCCTGCACGCCGAAGAATAAGGCCGATGAGTTTGCGGTTCACTTGTCCGTCTTCGACCACGAGCACGCGCACCGGCGGGAGCATGATCGGCGACTGCCTTGCGGCGTTCGGCGCGGCGATCACTCCGTCGCCGACAGGGCTGGTGTGGATCTGCACTCCCACCAAGGGCCCGATCTCCACCGTGGCCGTGAAGGTGCTGCCTTTTCCCGGCTCGCTCTTGACCGTGATGTCACCCCCCATCGCTTGCGCAATGCGCCGGCTGATCACCAGACCCAAACCGGTTCCGCCAAACTCGCGGGTCACGGAGTTGTCGGCCTGGGAGAAAGCATCGAAAATGCCTTTGAGCTTGTCGGGCGCGATGCCGATCCCCGTGTCGATCACGTCGAAGGCCATTTGCGCCCGATCGGGCCCACCGATCAGCCGACACACCAACTGCACCTCGCCGCGCTGCGTGAACTTCACGGCGTTGCCCATGAGGTTCATCAGCAGTTGCTTCAGTCGCAAGGGATCCGTGGAAATCGTGGCGGGGACGCCGTCGGGCCAGCGGCAGGTCAGTTGGAGACCCTTCTCTTGGGCGCAGGCGCGCATGATCGAGAGCACCATGGTCACGATCTCCAGAGGCGAGTAACGGACCGACTCGATGACCATGTGTCCAGCCTCGATCTTCGAGAGATCGAGCACGTCGTTGATCAATTCCAGCAAGTGGTTGCTGCTATCACAGATTGTGTTGATGTAGTCGCGGCGCTCCTCTTCATCGTCGACCGAGCCGCTGCGCAGGATTTCCGCGAAGCCGAGGATGGCGTTGAGCGGCGTGCGGATTTCGTGGCTCATGTTGGCGAGAAACTGGCTCTTGGCCCGGTTGGCCGCTTCGGTGGCCGCGCAGGCTTGTTCCATCACCAGGCGTTGCTGTTCCTCGACGAGCCGCTTCTTCTGTTGTTCGATAGCAGCGACGACTGCTTCGGTGTTGGAAATCTTCAGCGTATCCTCTTCCGCTTCGTGATGCCGGACCTGCGTGAGGAGTGTCCTGTTCTCGCGGAGTGCGCGCCCGGCCACCAACGCCAAGTGACCGCATACCCGCAACAGCGGAGCCGCGTGCTGAAGCTCTTCGAGTGTCGGCGGCGCGCTGCGCGTCAGGCCGCCGAGAAACCCGGACGATGTCCCGGCCAGCCGGACGCCGAACAGCCGGTATTCCTGCTTCTCCGGCTCTCCCAGCAACTTGGAAAACACGCAACAGTCGCTCTTGGCCAGGGCGTCGCCAACGGCACGGGACGCCGGCGGGAGAAGACACCTTTCAGCCACGTCCGCCGCGTGCGCCATCTCGACGCAGCCTGCGGCATCCGCTACGAAGATCGAGGCCGGGCGTCCGAACGGCAAGGAGTCGGCCAGTTCGGCCAACTGCTCCGAGTCGTCCCCATCGTTGTCGCTCGCGCCGTAGAACTGCTTCATGTCTTCCAAGATCGTATTCATTGGCCAGGACTCACAAATGAAAGAGCGTTTGATTCATGGTTAACTCTCGATCGAGATCCTCGGCAAGCACTAGGAGGTCATCCTTTTTCAGGCCGAAGGCGGAGACTGCATCGCCTGGGAACCTCACAAGCTGCAATCCGATCGCAGAATACCCCCTCACCGAGCACAGGTAATTCGCCACCTCGACGCACTGAACGGTGTCCCGGTACTTCCCCTGGCAGGCCGCGGAGTTGTGATGATAGCGCATCGTGTCGGCCACCCCGTTCGGCAGCTTCCACCGCTGGGCCACCTGCTCTCCGAGCAAAGTGTGATCGAAACCCAGTTGCGCCCGCTCGGTCTCCACCAACGTCTTTCCCGCACGGAGCGACCGTATGACTCCGACAAACGAGCCGTGGATATGCTGATCTTCGAGGACGATCCCCAAGTCATGGAGAAGCCCGGCCAGGAACACGTCCTCGAAATGGCGCAGACGCATGCGCCTGGCAATCATCCGTGCAGACACGCCCACGGCGACCAGGTGCCGCCAAAGCTGCTTTCGGTTGTACCTTCCGATCGACACGTCCTTCTGAAAGACGCTGCTGACGCTTGCGGTCATGATAAGGTTGCAAAGCTGCTTGACGCCAAGGTAAGGGATAGCTTGCTGCAGATTGGTGATCTTGCTCTGCAGCGCGTAGGCCGACGAGTTGACACACCGCAATATGCGTGTGCACAGCGCGGGATCGGCTTCCACGACGTCTTTGATCTCGTGCACCCTGGAGTCTGGATCGTTAGCAATCCTGATGACCTGCAGTGCGATGTACGGCAAGATGGAAATCTCGGTGATGCGGCGCATCGCGATCGCCAGCGAGAGCACACTCCAGGACCCAGGACAGTCAATCTGCGGCATGAGAATGACCCATTGCGGGTTGCTTATGCTGAAACGGACAAGACAACGCGGAACGGATGAGTACGCGGAAAGTCATCCCGAAGGTAACCGCAAGCACAAATGTAATAACCTGTCCTCCCGGAGCGATCCAAGAGGGTTCCACCGCCCGAATACAGGCCGTCACGCGAACGTATCGTGCGAGGCACATCACGCACAGTGGATGGTGCAGCATTTGTCACACCGCTCTGACTGGCCAGGGCACACCCAGAGTCCTAATCAAGTTTAGGTCATACTGGGGATTATGCAAAAACAAATGGGGGGGGTAACATGGGGGGGTGACGATTCGGTACGTTTGCCTGCTGTCGGATCGGAGTTCTATCGCAATGGGCTCATCCGTGTCCACCCACCGAGACGTGTGGGCAAGAGCTTTGGCGACGGTCATTCTGCACTCCAGGGCTGGCGACGTGGCGCCGTCCTCGGATTCCGTGGAACTGGTCAGAATCAGCGGTCTGACCTCGGATTCGCTGATCGAGGTTGGGACGGAGCGTCAACTTGCCGATCTAGAGTCGCTGAAGGCGATGCTGGAGGCGGTGGACAAAGCTATAATTGTGCAAGGAAATAAGGGGCAGCGGATGCCATCGCCGCCCAAGAGCGAACATGAGAGGGTTACGGCCTGTCGAAGCAAAAAAGGTAGGGCTGTGCGAAAGAACCAGACACGAAGGCGGCTCGCCCGTCAGCGGACCCAGCATCCGAGGCGGCACCGTTGGCACGAGGCTCTTGCGGCCTTGTCGGAGTACCGGAAACGGTATGGCGACTGCCGTGTGCCCAGCAAGTGGCCGAAGAAACAATGGCTGGCATCTTGGGTAAGTAAAATGCGTCATGCCAGGAACCGGAACCTGCTGACGAAGGCCCAAATCCGAGAGCTTGACCAAATCGGCTTCAGTTGGAGCATCGATTTTCGCCAAATTTGGGAACAACGTTTCAAGAAACTGGAGGCGTTCAAGCGGGAACACGGGCACTGCAATGTGCCGAGGGGCTACCCTCTGAACCGGCAGCTCGCATACTGGGTCGACAGTGTTCGGCGGCGGAAGAAGCAGGGCAGACTGGGCAAGGCGAGCATCCGCCGACTGGATGCCCTTGGTTTCTGTTGGTCTTTGCTCCGCCGCCGATTCCACCGCCGGGACTTGGACGAGCTGGTGGCCGCGCTCACGGCTTTCAAGAAAAGGCATGGGCATTGTAATTTCGGCGCCGCCCAGGAAGGTGTGGATCGAGACCTTGTGAGCTGGTTGAAGGATGTGCGGAAGAGCAAGAAGCAAGGGCGGCTCGACCCCAAGTATGTCAGGCGACTGGAGAGGCTCGGTTTCGAGTGGGAGCCCAAGAAGCAGCATTCGCAGAAAATGTACTCGGCCTTGCTGGACTACCGGAAGCGATATGGCGATTGCCGTGTGCCTTATCAATGGCCGGAGAACCGGAGGCTGGCGTGTTGGGTGGCCAACGTGCGTGCGGCCAGGAAGCGGAACAAGCTGCCCCAAGTCCGAATCCGACAGCTTAACCGAATCGGCTTCACCTGGAACGCTGACTTGCGGGAGAGGCTTTGGGAACAACGCTTGAAGGAACTGAAGGAGTTTAAGAGAAGGCATGGGCATTGCAGTGTACCCAGCAAGTATCCCCCAGCCCCTTCGCTGGCTTCTTGGGCGTCAAGAATGCGGCATCAAAAGAGGCATGGCACCCTTGCCAAGGAAAGGATTCCGCCGCCTCGCCGCCATCGGCTTCTATTGGGACATGAGCAAGGGCAGACCGCTTCGGAGGCCAAAGAGCCGCAGGGCCAGCCTGCGGAAACACGACAAGCAGAAACGTGGCGGCAGGGCCCCCCTTGTGCAGACCATTCATGGTGTCCGGCCCATTACAGCGAGCAATGCGAAAGGATTATCTATGCCAGTTCAATCACATCCCATCGCACAAGCCGCCACGTTCCTGACCACCGGGCCGGGAACCCCCAAGGAGAAGCTCGTCCTGGGCGGCAAGCTGATCTGGGCCGCGAGGCTGCTCCCCGAAGATTGGACGCCGGACCTGCTGGAGCGGGCGAACGGCATCTACCAGGGGCTCCTGACCGGCGGCAGCGTGCGGAGGACGGTCAAGCAGATGGACGAGAACACCGCCGACAAACGTCTCAAGCGACTCGCCAAGGATACGGCGGAGTTGGCGGCGGAAATCGAGCAGGCCAGGAGCCAGGCACGCCCGCACAGGTGATCCGCCGATTTCGTCGGCCCTTCACTCGCGGTCGCCTAGCGGGCTCTTGTGCGTGTCAGGCGGCGTCCCGAGCAGCCGATACCAGACGTACTTGCCCATCCGCCCGCATACGCGCCCAGCCCCGAGCTTGCGGGAAAGCCGCACGACGCTGTGCAGCGGCAATAGGCCGTCTGGAATACAGGCGAAATCTTCCTGTCGGGTCACCGGAACCACGCAGAAGTCGATGTGCTTCACGCTGGCCGTGTTGTCAACCAGGTCGATCCGAATCATAGCTCACCCCCCACTGTTTGCAGCCGGGCTGGACCGGCAACGCCACGCTGCCATTATCACCGCTCTCGCCCGGGCCTGCAAGTGGTGCCGGACGACCCACTTGCGTAATGGCACGTTGACCGGTTACACTTGTAACCATTGGATGGCGACCAGTCGGCGATCGTAAGCTGGGCGGCGTCAATCCAAGCAACCACTACGGGAAACGCACAAATGGCAGAAGGCACAATCAAGAGGTTGACGGACAGGGGTTTCGGGTTCATCAACACGGGGAAGGAAAAAGACCTGTTTTTTCACTCATCGAGCGTACAAGGGGTCAGCTTCGACGAACTGCATGTAGGCCAAAAGGTGTCCTACACGGAAGGCCAGGGTCCCAAAGGCCCGTGTGCCGAGAACGTCAAGCCGGTGTAGTTCCGCCAGGACTTGGTGCGATGGAGCCGGCAAGGACCGACGCCCCATGCTCATCCTGTTCCTGCACGCTCGACCCTCCCATCCCGACCGGCAGCTCCCGTTCTTTCGCCATCCAGGAGTTCGATGATCGTGACAAGGCGGAGCGGATCGCCCGGAAATTGATGGTGGACGCATGAGGCGGACCATCTCCAGTGGGCGTGCGACGATCCTCGTACCATAAGGCCACGGAAGCCTCCGTCGCCTCGCTGCTGCCGGGACCAACGCTCAGTCGTTCATGTCCAAGAACACTTCGTCCGAGAGGTCCCGCTGTGCCGCCACTCCCCATTCATCCAGGCGGCGGCGATTGCCCACGGCGTGCCAAGGACTGACGCCCCGCAGTTCGGGCATCATTTCCGTCAACTGGTCGATGAGCGTCTGGGCCATCAGGTGGACGGGCTCTTGCTCGGCCTGTTCCACGATGGCCAGCACCGTTTTCATGAGGCGGACCAACTGGACTTGCTTCATCAACGGTTCCGAGAGCGTATCCTCCGACTCGACCGGCAGTTCATCAGCAACAGCGGCAAGCAGATTCATCGTGTCGCCTCCGTGAGTAAGAACAAAAAACTTTCCGTGGCCGGATTTCCACAGAAAACAAAAAAAGCCGACATGGCGGAACACCCGATGGTATTCGGCCACGTCGGCTTACTCGGCAACGAGCCCCCCGGCAAAACCGGGTTGCTCTTCATCTAGTCATCCGGCGAGTTCTGTCCAATGTACAGCTTGGAATGGGGAACACAATAGCATCTCCTCGGATGAAATTCAGATGCCAGCACTGCCAGCGGACGCCTTTGCCCCGATTTCGACAAGGTGAGGCGGGGTGATGCCGGCATCGCAGTGGATAGGCTGTGTGGTAGGATGGGGTCCGCCCGCTGGTTGGCAGCGACTATTTCCTGACCTTCGGAAACCTTGCCCGCAACTCCCGGCAAGCCAGCATCAACTGCGGAGACAACTCAGGAAGCCGCTCCACGATGTAGGACATGTGGGCTTCCATCCCCTTGAAGCCAGTGGCGCCGGCGTCCTGGCCGCTCACGCTATGGCTGTCCTGCAAACGGCTGACCAACTCTTCCTCAGAAATACGTTGCTTCTCCACCGCCCGCGCGGATTCGAGCAGGGCCTTCGCTCCGTCACACTCCGGCTCAAGGGTGCGGAGGCGGGCATTTTGGTATTTGCGAGCGGCATCCCCCAAAGTGTCCCGCAAGATAGCGAGGTCTGCAAGCTGCTGTTGATGGCCCTTGATCCGCGCCTCCAAGCCCGTTGCGAAGCAGGCATCTACGACGTGACGAAGCGGCATTGAAGCGTTCCGGAACGTATCGTCCCCGGTCACTTCCCGCCGGCGATCAGCTTCGGCGGCTTGCCGGCGAGGAACTGCTGGACCAACTTCTGGGCCTTCTCCTTCGTGCTGAAGTCCGGATACTCGACCGGGCGGGTGACGCCGTGCCTGGCCAGGATCCGGGCACATTCGACTCGCCCTTGGCCCGCCAGGTCCACGGCGGCCGCCAGGATCCGCATGCACTCTTGCGGCGAGTGGAAGCCCATGCCGTTGTTGGCCGCCACGTAGTCCCATCGCAACTGGGCGCTGCGGACGAGGCGGCGGACGCCAGCCAATTCCCGGTCGTCGGCCCCGGCCTGCATGGCCGCCGCCACGTCGAAATGGGCCTGCGCCAGGGCCAGTTCCGCCCGCCGCCGACCTTCGTGGACCTTGTCCTGGATCGCCTCGACCCGCTGGCGAATCTCCTCTTCGCTCCAGCGGTGGCAGACCGCGCAGCAATTGCTGATGTTCAGCAACGGACTTTGCAGGTGGTGGTCGGTGAACTTCGCCCCCCCTTCGCTCCGATACGGCATGTGGCAATCGGCGCAGGCCACGTTGCGATAGGCGTGCACGCCCGTCCGGTAGACCTCGTAGTCGGGATGGCGGATCTTCACCATCCGCGTCTTGCTGATCGCGTTGGTGAAGTCGGCGAACTCGGCGTCGGCAGAGCCGGTGTACTTGGCGTCGGCAAAATACTCATCCATCTTCTCGGGCGTGGTCCCCTCGTCCCAGGGGAAAGTCAGGTAATGGTCCTTGCCCTTGAAGTAATACTCGACGTGGCACTGGCGCAGAACCAGGGACCGCATCTCCTGGTGCGAAACCTTGTCGACGTCTTTGCCCTGCCGTTGGAACGCTTCTCGCAGCGCGGGCCGCGTGATGCGGAGCCGCATCGTGTTGGGCTCGTGGCAATCAAAGCAACCGATCGGATGCGTCACCTCGCCCTTGAGGTCCACAAACTTGTCGGCGTAAAACTGCCTGACCCCATCCTTCCCCATTTCGTGCATCAGCCGCGGCACGTCGGGGCTCTTGCAGGTCCAGCACGTGGCCGGCGTCTTGGCATCTACCCGCAGCGTCTTCGTCACGTCTTCGACGGCATGGACGTGTCCGCGGGCCTGGCGATAATCCTTGCCGAAGCCGTAGCCGGCGAAGAGAATGACGTTGGCGGGCGTGGCGGCCAGGTAGTCGCGCTGCGTGGCCCCTCCATATTTGGTCCGGCCGGTGCTATCGGCCATGAGTTTGTAGGTTTCGTACTGGCGGGGAAAGTCTTCGCCCCACTTGGCGGCGTCCATTTCCCAGTCGCCAATGGGCACGAGCGGCCGCTGTTGCGCGGCCTCCTGACGGCGCTCGAGGATCGAGGCGGCCAGAATGCCCAACCCGAAGGTGACGGCCAGGGCGGCGATCATCACGGCCCAGCCACGCCAGGCAGGCAGCGGGCGGGGGAAAAAACCGGCGGACTTTCATGCGGCGGTTCACTCATGCTTGATGTCCTTGCTGGGGCGAGCGGGACGCTTGCCAATCAGGGGCTCTTGCAGCGGATTGTGGACGGGGGGGAGTTGCGGCTGGAAGACACCGGGCGTGGCTGCCAGGCTGCGGACGCGGCCATGCGGCACCTCGCGGTGACAGTCCCAGCAGCGGAGGCCGCCAGGCTGATGGGCGGCCTGCGATACGTTTTGCAGCACGCCGGCATGGCAGCGGCGGCAGTTGTTCTCGACCACCGGCACGGCGCGGTCGGAGAGTCGAATCACTTGCGGTTCCCATCGCATGGTGAAGACCGTGGCGTGCCACAGGCCGTCTTGGGCCTTGAAGCCATATTGCGCCGCCAGGGACGTGTGCGGCACGTGGCAGTCGTTGCAGGTGGCGACCCGGCCATGGCTGCTGTGTTGCCAGGTGACGTACTGGGTGGTCATGACGTGGCAGTTCATGCACGTTTCCGGGGCATCGCTGAGGTAGGAGGCGGCCCGGGAAATGTGCATGACAAACAGCCCGCTGCCAGCCGCGATGCCGAGTGCGAGAAAGCCGGGCAACTGCCAACGCGCCGGGAGGAACCGCAGCCCCGCCAGTCGTCGGATGGTTTCACCGGCTGGAGTCATCTTGACCAACATTTCCCGGTTGGCGTGAGCCTGAATCCGATCCAGGCTCATACGTCCATTCATTTTTCAAAGGCCGCCCGCAATGTCAAGCACCCGAGTGGGTTTTCTCTGTCTAGCAGCCATTTTTGGCGGGCACGAAGGCGCGTTCTACGCCCCGCCAGTCGTTAGACCCCCCTAGCGGGCAGACGCCACCGCTGACAGTAGAATAACTGTCATGCTGCCAGCCGACCGTCAATGTGGAACCCTCCGCGGCCTCACCATCGGCACTGCCCAAGGCGCCGCCGTCGAGTGCGACCTGGAGGGTGGTTTCCCCGAAATCGCCGACTTCCGTGGCGGCCGCCCACAAACCGAACCCCACCGGCACCTGGAAATGGACGGCGACCTTCGGCCAGCGAACCCGGGAAATGACGCTGAAGTTGAAACTCGACGGCGGCAAACTCAGCGGAGCCATTCTCGGACGCGACGGCAAGGAGAATGCGATCCAAGACGCCGTCTACAAGGACGGCGACGTATCGTTCAAGGCCGTCCGCGTACGCAATGGTGCGAAGATGACCTCCAGCTACAGCGGAAAGGTGAGCGGGGACACGATCAAGGGGAAGATCGAGTTCGGGCCTGCGGGCCAGACCAAGAGCCGGGACTGGGAAGCCAAAACGGGCCAAGGAGTAAGCGACCGGCTGGGGTTTCCGTGGCCTCGCCTATGGCGCAAAAGGCGATTCCAACAAGGCGATCGCCGACTGCACCGATTCCATCCGACTCAGCCCGAAATATGCCAAGGCATATTATGTCCGAGCCATGGCCTTCAGCAAACAGGGCGAAAAACGCAAGGCCGAGGAGGACCTTGCGCGCGCAAAGGAACTCGGGTTCAAGCCGTGAGCGGAGAGGCGAAATCGCGTGCATTGGGGCGGTCCACCGAGTGTTGGCCGCTTCCGGTTGGCCTGAACCCGTCCGTGAGAGCGCATCAAATGGAACTCTCGCGTCTTTCGGCTGGCGAAACACGCAAAAAACGACCGCTGAGCCGCTGCAAATAGCCCTCACGCGCTCTGTTCGTGCGGCGTTGCAGGCCAAGCGGCACGGCGGCCAAGGTGCGCGACGGAGATGGACCGGCACACCGGGAAGGTTTTTCGTGAAAAAACGGCGTTCCTTGCGCATCTATCTAGGTAGACGACAGAGTCCGTTTACACTGATTTCGGAGAAAGCCCGATGCGCATGACCAAGTTGCATCCTTGTTATTATTCCGCTGCACGATCATTTTTCGTCCGGCCCTTGGGCTTTGCCGTGGCGGCGCTCTTGCTCTTGTCCTCGCCGCCAGCCCGGGCCGACGTCACCTGGAACGTTCCGTCGGGCGACTGGTCCGGTGCGGGCAATTGGAGCGGCACGGTCGTCGGGGGCCTCCGCCTGGCATCTTACGGCTTGTGCTCCAGTTCCTTGGCCTTGGCGAAGTCTTGGTTGGCCTTGTCCAACTGGCCCTTTTGCTTATAGGCCAGGCCGCGATTGCTGTACGCCAGAGCGATTTCCGGGTTGAGCCGGATGGCCTCGGTAAAGTCGGCGATGGCCTGGTCGAATTCGCCCTCTTGGGCGTAGGCGGTGCCCCGGTTGTTGTACGCCTTGGCATATTTCGGCTTCAGCCGGATCGCCTCATTTAAGTCGGCGATGGCCTGGTCGAAATTGCCCTTGCCGACATAGGCAAAGCCCCGGTTGTTGTACGCCTCGGCATATTTCGGGTTCAGCCCGATCGCTTCGCTGTAGTCGGCGATGGCCTCGTCGAGTTCACCCTTTTGGGCGCAATCTATCCCCCGGCGGCAGTAGGCGTCGGCGTCGAAGCCCTTTGCGTCCGCCGTGCGGCCCATGGCGGCATAAACGGCAGATCGCAACTCATGTGCTTCAAGTCGCAATGGATCTATTTCAAGGACATCGACGGGGCTTGTGAGAGTGTTCAAGATCGAGAGGCTTCGCTCCAACCACGCAGCGCGGGTGCTCGGAGTACCGGCCGCGCTTCGGCCTGCCGCGAGGTATGCCCGCGCGCACGGAATATAAACGCACGGGTCCACCACGGAACTCAAACGCAAGGAAGTTTCGCAGTCTTGCAGGCCGGAGTCCAACTGCCCTCTCGCTAGTCGGCAGAGGGCCCGATAGAAATAAGGTTCTGG
Organism: uncultured Planctomycetia bacterium; assembly: GCA_963804825.1. Lineage (GTDB taxonomy): Bacteria > Planctomycetota > Planctomycetia > Pirellulales > Thermoguttaceae > JBKQVT01. The sequence continues at coordinate 623,792 of CAWDRV010000003.1, forward strand.
CTCGCCCGGCAGACCCGCGACCGCATCGTCCAGGGCCGAAATCGCTTCGGCCGTCTGGCCTTTTTCCCGGCATTGCTTGCCATGAGCCAAGGCGCGGCAGGCCGCCTCGTAGCGGGCGGCCGGAAAAACGTGAAGGAGGCCGCCAACCGAGTAACTCGGAAACCGGCTCAAACCGTGCCGCTGCAGATTCTCGCCGAGCGCATCACGGAAATGCTTGGAATAATCGCCTTCCCACCAAGTGGCCGGGGAAAAGACAACGGCCGCGCCGATCCTGTAGTTGTCCAAAGCATGAAACGCCCGCGCCATGGCCTCGTCGGTCGCCCAATTGGGAAACATCAGGGCGCGTCGATGCGCGTAATAGGGGATCTCCGGCCCCCAGTCCAACCCGCAGCCCAGCATCACGTCGTTGGGTTCCGTTATGCGTTCCACGGCCTTGGCGGCGGCGATCCTTGCCACGTCGCTGGATCGCTGTGCCGGCGCATACACCGTCTGATGCCTGTAGACGGAGACGCCGATCATGGCGGTCAACGCAGCGACCCCCAACCAGCGGCGCCAGCCGGTTCGTTCGAGCAGGGCCACGACGCATAAACCCAATGCCGTGATGAGAAATATCAGGTTTGCAATAGAATAATAACTATGAACGAAATACAGATTGGTGAACGCCAACGGGCCGGTGAGATACAAGAGCAAGCACGCTCCGAACGCGATCCGGCGCCGCCACGCGACGATCAGACAGGTCCCGCAACCCAGCAGCAACCAGATCGGATACTCTGATTGCACGACTCGCCCGAAGATCACGAGCCAGGTGTCTAGCGTCAAGCGCCTGCCAACCACACTGGCGGGCGCGGCGGCGCCCAGAACCCAGTGGCTGAAAAAATGTGTTGAATAATTCTGCCCATACGGCATACCGAGCGGGTTGTCCGCCTTGACCAAGTCCGTGGCATGAGCCCACCAGGCAACGGCGAGGATTGCCGGGAGTGTAGCTGCGGCAAGCGTCACAAGGGTCGGCGCCCAGTACCGCTTTTTCCAGTCGGAAAAACGAAACCACGCGACTACCAACCAAACTGCAGCCAGAAAGGTGGCAAACGTAGTTGCTTTTGCCAGTGCTGCCAGGATTCCAAAGGCAGAGGCCAGAACGAGCCATCGAGCCTGTCTTCGTTCTTCGTGAAGGAAAACAAAGGCCAAGTACAACAGGCCAAGCAAGACGACGGCCGTTTCCCTCATGAAGGAGCGTGACCAGAAGATGTAATACGGGCTCACGAGAAGGATCGAAATGACCACGAGGCGATGGTCGCGCGACAATCCAAGAAATCGAAGCAAGCGGTAGGCGACCAGCAGAGCCAACCAAAAACAGATCAGGCTCACAAAACGGCCAGTCTGATCCAAGGGCGTCCCAAACACTCCGACAATCGCTGCGACGATCCATTGAAATATCGGAAACTCGATTGGACTTGCCCAGGGCGGGCCGAACACAGGGGTTTCGTAGAACAAGAGCGACGAACCCCGAAGCATGTAATAGACGTTGATCGCCGTCTGCGTTTGGCGCATACTGCAGTCGCCAAGGATGGGTTGGCCCCAACCAATGGTGGACCCATAGATGTTATAGAGTGCACAGCCAAAAAAGACCAAGAACGCCCACGACTGCGCCAGACGTCCCCTGATATATGTCAGAAGGAGCGGAAGTTGCCGCTTGCGACTTGCCGTTTGCGCACTTGCGCTTTGCGCTTTTTTGCCAGACCGAGTCATTTTGGATGATCCGGGCGTGAATCCGTGGGCCGGGGCCTCTCGATGGGAAGCCCCCCGCACACGCTCCGAGCAAAAGCGACCGCATTGTAACGAGAAGGCGACTGGAATTCAACCCGACGGCGCCTTGTCGGCGGCGCGGGCTGGCGCTAAGCGGGTGTCGGCCTCGGCGGACGGGATCGGCTTACGACACTTGACAATCCCGGCGGGGCAGGAAGAATGGTGGCAAACCGTGTAAGCCAACCCAGCAGTGAAGGAGGAATTACCTTGGACGACATGACCCTTGAACAAGCCAATGCCGCGGTGTCGGCCGCCGTGGTGAAGGCCCAACAGATCGGCGTCAACATGGACATTGCGGTGGTCGATGCGGGCGCCAATCTCAAGGCGTTCGCCCGTATGGACGGGGCATGGCTCGGCTCGATCGACATTGCCATCCGCAAGGCCCGCACCGCCCGCTTCTTCGACATGAACACCGGCGAAATCGGCAAGCTCTCCCAGCCCGGCGGATCGCTGTTTGGCATTGAACATTCCAACGGCGGGCTGATTACTTTTCCGGGCGGAGTCCCCATCCGGAACCAGGGCGGCACGATCGTCGGCGCCATCGGCGTTTCCGGCAGCACGGTGGAGAACGACCACGCCGTGGCCGAGGCCGGCGCGGCGGCGAGCGGCAACAGCACCAGGCCCCATGCCAGGGGAATCGACTCGTGACCAAGAGAAAGATCGTCCGGACGATTGCTGAGGAACTTGACCTGACATAACACCAGGCGGAGGGGCCCGAGGGCGCGGCTTATTCCGGATCGCTCAATTCCGCCAGCCAGGCGCGAATTTCGTTGTCGTATTCGCTGGCCAAATCGCTTTTGATCAACTGGCGATGGAAGCTGGCCGCCCCTTCCTTGACCAGGTCGGCCGCCTCGGCGCTGGGGAATCGCCGCATCGGGTCCGGGGCAATCAGGCCGCGGCAGAAGGCCATCAGGAGTTCGTTGCACACGACCTCTTCCGGAAGCAGCAGCGGCAGGCGCTGCGCCAACGACCGCTTGGCCTCCAACAACTCGCGGAGGCTGTTCAGCCCGGCGAAGGCCGGCACGCCGGCCAGCATTTCGATGAGGACGTAGCCGAGGCTGGCCAAGTCGCTGCGGGCGGTGCTCTCGCCGCCGTCGAGCACTTCGGGAGCGGCGTAGGTGGGCGTGCAGGTCCGCCGCGCCGGCGGATGGCCCAATTCAAAAGCCGAACCGATATCGACGATCTTGGCGTTGCCGGTCCGCTTGATCATGATGTTCGAGGGCTTCAGGTCGCCGTGGACGATGCCCTCGCGGTGCAGCGCCGCCAAGGCCGCCAGGCACTCGCGGACAATGGCGATGGCCACGCCCGGCTTGATCCGCGGCTGCATCGGACCGGCGGTCACGACCACTTCGTTGATGTACTTCCAACGCTTGACGTTGACGCGGCGCTGGGCGCGGTCGAGCATCTCGCGGGTCAGCAGGCGGCTGAGATCGTAGCCGTTGACCCATTCCATCTCCATCATGCGGATCCGCACGCGATCGACCCAGTTGTGGACGTCCAGGAGGTTGTCCTGCTGGATCTGGGCGACGTGGGCGGCCACTTGGGCCATCCGGCCCATGGCCTCGTCGTAGGCCCGATCGTCCTCGTAGCGCTCCGGCGAGAAAATCTTCAACGCCACCGGCAGCGTGAACTGGTCGGTGCCGCGGCGCTGGCTGAGATAGACCACCCCCTGTCCGCCCGATCCCAGCAGCCGGAGCAGTTGATGGTGCTCGGTCCAGCTCAGGCGTTTTTCGTCCAAGAGCGCTTGGTAGCGGGCGAGGACATCGTCGCTGCAGTGGACCGCGGGACGACCGCCCCAGGTGCGCGTGCCGCTTCCTTCCAGGAAGGTCGTGGTGGCCATCAGATGTCCTCGTGAATCCGGCGTGGGTTCGGTCATCGTTGTGCCGCCCATCTTACCGGCGCCGACGGAGGTCCGTCCAGAGCGATCTTCGCGCCAGGAAAATAAATTTCCCGCGAAAAAAACGTTCAGGGGATGGGTGGAACGGCGGGTTCGGATGCAGCTTGGCAGAGTTTCGGATAAGAGGATTTCACGCAAAGGCGCGAAGCGCGAAGACGCAAAGGTACGGGAAGGAAGAAAAAGAGGAAGTGGAATGTCGGATTGCCCCACGCGCCGCCGATTCATCGACGACCTCCCCTTCTTCCTTTCTTGTGTCTCTGCGTCTCCGCGTCTCCGCGTGAGGATTTTCCGCCGTGAAGAAATAGCCCGCGTCACGGCTCGCACGGGTCGCCCCAGAGCGGATAGCCCGCGCCGCGAATCGGAAAACCCAGCCGCTTGTCGATCAGAAAGTTCACCAACGGCAGTCCCAATCGCCAGCGCTGAAGATTGCGGCAGAACAGCCGCGTCATGTTGTCGATCCGCCAGCCGCTCTGCCCGCCCACGTGCGGCGTGATGATCACGCCGGGAAGTTCCCAGAGCTTGCTCGTCGCCGGCAAGGGCTCGGGGTCGGTGACATCCATCACCGCGCCGGCGAGTCGCTTGCCCTCCAGGGCGGCGACCAGGTCCGCCTCGACGACCAACGGCCCGCGGGCCACGTTGACCAGCAGCGCGCCGGGCTTCATCCGGGCCAACATGGCGGCGTCGATCATGCCGCGGGTGCTCTGGTTCAGCGGCAGCGACAGGACCAGCACGTCGGCCTGGGGCAACACGTCGGCAATCCGATCGGCCGGCCAGAGCGATTCCACGTGCGGCGGCTTGTCCACCGGGAACATGTCGGTGGCCAGAATCCGCGTCTGGAAGGGGGCCAGAAGCTCGGCCAGCCGGCGGCCGACGCCGCCCAGGCCGATGATGCCCACCGTGCTCCGCGTCAGATCGCGGGTCGGCCGGCGAATGAACTCCTTTTGCTGCTGGGCGTGGAAAAAGACGGGCAGACTGCGGCACCACGCGGTCACCAGGGCGACGGCGTGCTCGGCCACCTGGTCGGCCAAAACGCCCGAGGCGCTGGTCACGGCAATCTTCGACTCGATGACCGAGGGGAGCAGGCAATGGTCCATGCCGGCGGCCGAAGACTGGATCCACTGGAGTCTTCCCTTTTGGACAACGGCGTCCCAATCGAGGGGCACCTTGGCATGGCCGCAGAAAATGTCGGCCTGGAAGATTTCCTCGGCGATGCGCTGCTGGCCGGCGTCAACGATCTCGGCCTCGGGGGCCGCGGCGGCGATCTGCCGGACGTGTTTCGGCTCGACGGGATAGCAAAGGACGATGCGCATCATAAATCCCTCAGCGAGCCGTGCGGTTTTTCCCCACGGCTGGGTATAACCCGAGGCACCGCCCGCCGCCGACCCGTCCAAACCAACGCCACGTGCGGGCGGCGGTAATGCGGGATGGCCTTGCTGTTTTACCTTTTGTTCCTCTGGCTTGTATCCAAGGCGTCACCGCCTTCCTGACGAGCCCGATCGTCCCTGTCCTTGAGAAATTCAATGAGAGCAGGAATGGCGGCCGGACCGATTTTCCCAAGGGCTTCGGCGGCCGCCTTCCGAATACCAACATGATTGTCCTTGTCCTTGAGAACCTCCGTAAGAGCCGGAATGGCTGGCTCGGCATCGCGTCCTATCTTTCCAAGGGCTGAAACGGCACCTGACCGAGTCTGCCAATCCTCCTGCCTGAGCAATCCAATGAACACAGGGACAGTGGTCTTGGCCTCAGGACGTATTTTCTCCAAGGCCGAAGCGGAGGCGAGCCGAACAAGCCCATAATTGTCCTTGAGCAGCTCCGTGAGGGCGGGAACGGCGGCCTTGGCCTCGGGGCCCATCTCACCCAGCGCCCATGCTCCGGAACGCCGAACCAGGCAACCGTCGTCCTTGAGCAATTCCATGAGGGCGGGGATGGCGGCCTTGGCCTCGGGGCCTCTTTGTCCCAAGACGCCAGCGGCGGTACATCGAACCTCCCACTGTTTGTCCTTGAGCAACTCCGTCAGTAGCGGGATGGCCGTTTTGGCCTCGGGGCCCATGTTCGCAAGGGCCGAGGCAGCGGTTTCTTGGACTATCCACTGCTTGTCCTTGAGCAATTCCGTGACGGCGGGGATGGCCGCCCTGGCCTTGGGCCCCATCTGCCCCAGGGCCCAAGCAGCGTGTTGTCGAACAAAAAAATCCTTGTCCCTGAGGAATTCCGTAAGAGCGGGAATGGTGGCCGGACCGATACGCCCAAGGGATGTGAGGGCCGCCTGCCGAACCGGATAATTGGGGTACTTAACCAATTCCTGGAGCGTCGGAATGGCTGCGGGGCCGATCCTTTCCAGGGCGCCAAAAGTCGCCCACCGCAGTTCCTCGTTGTCGCTGGCGAGCAATTCCTTGATGGCCGGAATGGCACTCTTGGCCTCGGGGCCCAGTTCGCCAAGGGCACCGGCAGCGGCCAACCGAACCTTGGGATCCTTATCCTTGAGCAATGCCATGAGAGCGGGCGTGGCCTCGGGACCAATCCTTCCCAAGGCCGAAGCAGCAGCCCCCCGAGCGAACCCCACTTTGAACTCGACGAATTCCTTGGAATTCAGGACGGCACCCGCAGGCTCCTCCTCGTCCGCAGCCGAAGCGGCGGTTTTCCGACCGATCCCTTCCTTGTCCTTGACCAATTCCGTGAGGGCCGGGATTGCCGCCTTGGCCTCGGGGCCTATCGCACCCAGGGCCGAAGCGGCGCTCGCCCGAACAAAACTATTCCGATCGCCCAGCAATTCCATGAGGGATGGTACGGCGGTCCTGGCCCCGGTTCCGACGCCCCTTAGGGCCCCGGCAGCCGCGCTGCGAACGTCCCCGTGCTCATCCTTGAGCAGTTCCGCGAGGGCTGGCACGGCCATCTTGGCCTCGGGACCGATGCTCCCCAAGGCCCTGGCAGTGACCATCCGAACAAGCCAATCCTTGTCTTTGAGCAACTCCGTAATTGCCGGCACGGCGGGGCTCGCCGCCCGGCCTATTTGTCCCAGGGCCTCGGCAGCGCATTGCCGAACCGCTCGATTCTTGTCCTTGAGCAATTCCGTGAGGGCAGGGACGGCTACCTTGGCGCTGGAGCCCATTCCTCCAAGAGCCGAAGCGGCGGCTTGTTGAATCTGATCATCCTTATCCTTGAGCAAGATCGTGAGGGTTGGTATGGTGGCCGGGCCGATCCCCCCAAGGGCCGAGATCGCGGCCTGCCGAATCCACGCATCTTTGTCGTTGATGAGTTCAGTAAGAGCAGGAATGGCCGGAGGACCGACCGCCCCAAGGGCCTCCGTGGCGACCCAGCGTATCTGGCGATCCCTGTCCTTGAGCAACTCCGTGAGGGCCGGGATGGCTGGTGGACCGATTTTTCCAAGCGCCGAAGCCGCGGCAGACCGGACTTCCCCCTGCTTCATTTCACTGTCGAAACCCCAGGCGATTCGTTTCTTCCCCTTGTGTTCCAGCTCCGGCTTCTGGCTATGAGATGTTGACGCAGGCTTCTGTTCGGCGCCAAGACAAACACCAACCCAAGCCAGAGTCAGCAACAAAATGGACCATCTCATGTTCGCCCTCCCCAAAATCCCTTTGCCAGCCGACATGGCCCATGAAGGCCCCATGCGGCCGGCGTAGCCGTGGCCCACCATAAATCCCCGTCCTGGTGATGTCAAGGATGTCTTGATCCCACCGCTGGTGGACGGGTGAGAAATCGGTTAAAATTAAGCCGTGTGGGCAACCGGCGGTTTTCCCCTGGCGCGTGGCCCCGTTGCTCTTGGTGTGGATGTTCCCGCACCGCGCGACACGCGATTGGGCGGCGGGCCCGACTTGATCGAGGGCCAAGGAGGCTTCCCCTGAACAAACAACGATTCCAGATCGGCGCGGTCACCGTGGTGCTGCTGGTGGCGCTGCGGTTGGGCCTGGGTTGTCACTTCCTCTACGAGGGGGTGTGGAAGATCAAACACCAGGACGAGTTCACGGCGGAAGCGTCGTCGTTTTTGACGCAGGCCAAGGGACCCGCGGCGGGGATGTTCTATTCCATGATCCCCGACCTGGACGGCCGTCAGCGGCTTCAGGCCGACCTGACGATCAAATCGGGCAAGGACGGCGAGAAGCGCGTGAAGGACAAGCCGTTGACCGATCGTTGGGACGCGATCTGCCAGGAGTTTCTCGATGCGCATGAGCCCGGCACGCAGGCGGATGAAAACGCAGATAAAAAAGCGAAGAAGGATTTCGAGGCCCTGAAAGCGGCCGCCGACAAGGTCTGCAAGCAGCACGTGAAGGATGCCGAGCGGTATCTGACCGACGCCTTGCCCGAGATCGACGCGCATTTCGGCGCCTTGGACCGTTTCGAGGCGGATCAGGCCCCGGGCCAGGCCCAGGGCGCCGCGTTCCAGAAGCAACGCCGTTGGGAGAAGATGCAAAAGCTGCGTGCCGAAGCGAACGTGTGGCTGACCGAGCTGGAAAACCGCGAGCACACCTATCGGCGTGCGTTGCAGGCGCTGGTCGCTCCGGACCGCGCGGTCGACAAGGACCCGAAGGACGAATTTCAGCCGGTGCGTTGGAATCCGTTTTCATGGACCCGGATCGAGCAGATCGTTTTTGCCGTCACCTACGGTCTGACGGCGATCGGGCTTTGCCTGATGCTGGGTCTTTGCACGCGGTTGGCGGCCTTGGGCGGGGCGGCGTTCATGCTGTTCGTCGTGATGACGCAGCCGGCCTGGCCGGGGCTCTTTCCACCCGATCCCGCGGCGGCGGGCCATGCCCTGCTGATCAACAAGGATTTCATCGAGATGCTGTCGCTGCTGGTCGTGGCCAGCACGCCGGTGGGGCGTTGGGGCGGACTGGACTACTTCCTCTATCACCTCGTCGTCAACCCGTTCCTATCGAAAACCTTGGGCCGCGGCAAGAAGTAAGGACTTGGAAAAAAACAACTTCACTGTTTCAGAAGGGGACAGTCCCATTTTCGTCGGACGAAAATTGGGACAGTCCCCGGGTTATCCTTTTCCAAGTCCTAAGGACGAATTGCGATGATGAATCTGACTCCGGACCAGCGGGCGGCGGGCAGGGCGAACTTCGCCGAGGTTTCGCGGCGCGACTTCCTCAAGGCCGGCGTCGCGGCCGGCGTCGTGGCCGGCGGCGGTCTGGGGGCCTTCTATTTCGGCTATGAAACGGCGTTGGGCTCGCCGGTCCGCGTCGGCGTCATCGGCACCGGCGACGAAGGCGGCGTGCTGATCGGCGCGCTCAACCCGAACTTCCTCGAGGTCCGGGCGATCGCCGACATTCGCCCCTACAACGTGTGGCGGGCGTTCCACGGCGACAATTCCAGCGAGTTGGCGCTGGAAAATCGTCCGGGCCTGATCGCCAAGTACGGTTGGAAGACCCGGGCCGAGGCCGCCAAGCACGTCAAGGTCTACGGCAATTACCGGGAGTTGATCGAGCAGGCCAAGGACGACAAGATCGAGGCGGTGATCCTCGCGTTGCCGCTGCACCTGCACGCCCCGGCCGCCGTCGCCGCCCTGCAAGCGGGCTTGCACGTCATCACGGAAAAGCTGATGGGCCACAGCGTCCACGAGTGCAAGGAGATGGCCCGGGTGGCCGCCACGACCGGGCTGCACCTGGCCACGGGCCACCAGCGGCACTACAACATCCTCTACGCCAACGCGATGGACACCATCCAGCGCGGCATCCTCGGCGAGTTGCACTATATCCGCGCCCAATGGCACCGCGGCGACCTGCCCGGCCACGACAGTTGGCAGCCGCCGTTGCCCGAGTCGGCCAAGCCGAAGGACCTTCTGGCCAAGGAGTTGGCCAGCCGGTTGAAGAAGGCCCAAGACGAGCTGTCCAATGCCAGCGGCGGGGCGATCGACTTGTGGCGCAGCCGGGTCGACCAGATCGAGGCGCAGATTGCCGACGAGAGCGTCGATGCCGAGAAATTCGGCTACCAGGGCAAGAAGATCCGGGCGCCGGCGGGGAGGTCGTCTACGATCGGCCGGCCATCGAGGAGTTGATCCGCTGGCGGCTTTGGGACCGCACGGCGCGGGCCTGATGGCGGAATTGGGCAGCCACCAGTTGGACGCCGCGAGCATCTTCCTTTCGGCGATGCACGGCGGCAAGAAGCAGCGGCCGTTGACCGTGGCGGCGGCGGCCGACCGGCCGCTGTTCCCCGCCGACCGCGACGTGGAAGACCATGTCTTTTGCGTGATCGAGTTTCCCGCGCCGGGCTACGACCCCAACGATCCGTTGGCCAGCCGCAAGAAGATTTCCGTGCAATATTCGTCGATCAACGGCAACGCCTTCGGCGGCTGGGGCGAGATCGTCTTCGGCACGAAGGGGACGCTGATCCTGGAGAAGGAGCAGGACGCGATGCTGTTTCGCGGCTCCTCGGCCGGCGGGACGAAGCTTTCCGGCGACAAGGCCGGCGGTCCGACGATGGACACGCAGGCCAGCGGCGCCCCGGCCGTGGCCAGTTCGAGCAAGGTCTCCGGCGGCGGCGACACCCAGGTCAGCGTCAGCCGCGGCTATGCCGAGGAGTTGGAGCACTGGGCCTGGTGCATCCGCAACCCGGCCCCGGAGAACCAGCCGCGGTGCCCGCCCAAGGTGGCGATGGCCGACGCCGTCATCGCCCTGACGACCAACATGGCGGCCCGGGAAGCCCGGCGGATCGAGTTCCAGGAAGCGTGGTTCGATCCCGACCGACCGGAGACGCCCGAAGGCGTCAAACCCGACGTCACGCGCTACCGAACCTAACGAGAGTTGGGAGATTCGTTCGATGAATTTGAGTGCCGAGGATCGAGAAGTCGGGAAGGAAAACTTCCACGCCGCCATCGGCAGCAAGCCGTTGCTGCGCGATCGGCTGCAGGAGGCGATCCGCAAGGGCGTCGCTTCCAAGAAGGGCCTGGGCGCCTTCTACTTCGGCTACGGGGGTTCGGTCCCGGAGCCGGTCCGCGTCGGCGTAATCGGCACGGGCGATGAAGGGGGCGTCCTGATCGGTGCGCTCAATCCCAAGTTCATCGCCGTGCGGGCGATCGCCGACATCCGCCCCTACAACGTGTGGCGGGCGTTCCACGGCGATCACTTCACCGACGCCAAGACCCGCCCCGGCTTATTGTCCGTCTACCAATGGCCGACGGAGGACGCCGCCCGCAAGGAAGTCAAGGTCTACGGCAATTACAAGGAGTTGATCGAGCACGCCAAGGGGGACAAGATCGAGGCGGTGATCCTCGCGCTGCCTTTGCACCTGCACGCCCCCGCGGCGATCGCGGCGATGCGCGCGGGGCTGCACGTCCTCACCGAGAAGCTCATGGGCCACAGCGTCGCCGAGTGCAAGGAAATGGCCCGCGTGGCGAAGCAAACCAAGCTCCTGCTGGCCACCGGGCACCAGCGGCATTACAGCATCGTCTACGACAGCGCCGTGAAGCTGATCGAGAAGGGGTTGCTGGGCGAACTGCACTTCATCCGAGGGCAGTGGCACCGCGGCAACCTGCCCGGCAACGATTCCTGGCAGCCGCCGATGCCCGAATCGGCGAAGCCCAGCGACCCTCTGGCCAACGCGTTGACGAAGCAGTTGGCGAAGGCCCAAGACGGGTTGGCCAAGGCCAAAGGCGCTGCGATCGAACTGTGGCAAAACCGCGTCGAGCAGGCCAAGGCGCAGATCGCCGACAAGATCGTCGATGCCACGAAGTTCGGCTACGTCCCGCTGGAACTCAAGGACCGCGACGGCAAAGTCGTTTACCAACGGCCGGCCATCGAGGAACTGATCCGCTGGCGGCTTTGGGATCAAACTGGCGCGGGGCTGATGGCGGAATTGGGAAGCCACCAGCTCGACGCGGCCGGCATTTTCATCGCCGCCGCGCACGGGGGCGAGAAGCAGCATCCGCTCAGCGTGGCCGCGGCCGGCAACCGTCCCTTGTTCCCGGCGGACCGTGATATCGAGGACCACGTCTCTTGCATTTTCGAGTTTCCCGCCCCCGGCTACGACGCGAAAGACCCGCTGGCCGAGAAGAAGAAGATCGGCGTCCAATACGCCAGCATCAACGGCAACAAATTCGGCGAATACGGCGAGACCGTGTTGGGGACCGAAGGCACGATGCTGCTGGAAACCGAAAAGGACGTGATGCTCTATAAGAAAGCCGATACCAAGGGCAAGACCAGGGTCGCGGCCAAGAAACAGAAGGGGGAAAAGGACGCCCGGCCCGTCCTCAAGATCGACGAGGACGGCGACGAGGAATCGGCGACGGTCGGTCACATGGCCATGCTCCAGGCCGAGCGCGGCTATGCCGAGGAGTTGGAGCATTGGGCCTGGTGCATCCGCAACCCGGCGCCGGAAAACCTGCCGCGTTGTCCTCCCACGGTGGCCCTGGGCGACGCCATCATCGCCCTGACGGCCAACCTGTCCGCCCGCGAGGGACGCCGCATCGACTTCAAGGAAGAGTGGTTCGACCCCGAGAGCGACGAAACGCCCGAAGGCAAGAAGCCAGACCTGAGCCAATACTCCGGATAACCCCGCCCATGCCACACCTGACGATGGAAGTGCCCCACGCGCTGGGCCAGGCCGAGGCCGTCGGCCGGCTGAAGCAGCAATTCGACCTCGCCCATGAGGCGTACCGGTCGCACATCAGCGACTTGCACCAGGAGTGGACCGACAGCACGCTGGTGTTCAGCTTTCGCGTCGTCGGCATGAGCATTTCGGGCACGTTGGAGGTCGAGGACACGGCGGTCGCGCTGGAGGCCGAGTTGCCCCTGGCCGCCGTGGTTTTCAGGGGCATGATCGAGCAGCAGATCCGCGAGGAATTGGACCGGGTCCTGGCTTAGAACAAGAACACCGCCGCGGCGGTCACCGTGGTCCAAAGGCCGCCCTTGTCGCCTTCCGCGGTCTGCGCACAGGCACGCGTGCGAATGATCTTGCCCGACATGTGGTAGATCTCCTTCCGCTGATCGTAGGCCGTCTCGGGATCGAACTCGACGCCCAACGTGGTGGCCAGCATCGTGGCGGCCATGTCCTCGACGAAGTCGCGGAGCTTCGGCTCGATCATGCCGAAACAATGGTGCTCGCTGATGTACCCGTACTGATGGCCCTGGGCGGGCAAGGCCAGTCCGACGGCGGCCCCCACCAGCCGGGAAGGCTCGTTGGTCGAGGTTTCGGCCAGCACGACGTAGGTGAGCTGCCCGGGGTGGAGCTTCATCAGCCCCTGCTTCTTGGGAATGACCTTGCAATGGGGGGGAAAGATGCTGGAGACGCGGACCAGGTTGCACATTTCGATGCCGGCGTCGCGCAGGGCCAACTCGAAGCTCTGCAACTGGTTGCGATGCTTGCCCACCCCTTGGGTGAAGAAGCATTCTTTCGGAACGAGCGGTTCTGACACTTCTTGGGTTCTCCGGAAAAAACGGGAGCCGGCGGCGTCAGCCTCCGGATTGGAAGGCGGAAGGGCGTGCGAAACCGCAAGCGTGCGGCCACGCGATTTCATCCTTCATCCTTCCTATCCGGAGGCTGACGCCTCCGGCTCCCTTCATCCTTTATCCTTCCTATCCGGAGGCTGACGCCTCCGGCTCCCTTCATCCTTTATCCGTCATCCTTCCGTCATCCCTACACATTTATATGCAAAACCTTGGCGGGTGGGAAGCCGTTGAACGAGGTCGACGAGGCGTGGCTGTAGGCCCCGATGTTTTCGCTGTAGAGGAAGTCGCCCAATTGCAGTTCGGGCAGGTCCTCGGCCAGGGAAATGGTGTCCAGGGCGTCGCAGGTCGGCCCGAAGACCGAGCAGATTTGCGTCGGTCCGTCCTTGAACGCCCGCAGGTGATATTGGCAATGGTCGAAAATGATGCCGGAGAAGGTGTGATAGACGCCGTCGTCGACGTAATAGCAGCGTTTGCCGTCGCGGACCGCGGCGCCGATGATTTTGACCACGGCGGCGGCGGCGGTGGCCACCAGGAATCGGCCCGGCTCGGCGAGGATCTCGATCCGCGGCGGAAAGAGCCGCTTGAACTCGGAGTTGAGCATGTGGGCGAGTTCCTCGAAGGGGCGGACGGTCTCGTTGTACGGGGCGGGGAATCCGCCGCCGATGTCGAGGATGTTGAGCTTGTCGAAGCCCCGCAGGGCCGCCTCTTGAAAGATGCCGGCGGCCAGTTGCAGCGCCTGGGCGAAGTTCTCGTAATTGGTCGTCTGGCTGCCGACGTGGAAGCTGAGCCCCTCGACCACCAGCCCGGCGTCGAACGCAGAGCGGATCAGGTCCACCGCCTCGCCGGGGGCGGCGCCGAATTTCGACGACAACTCGACCATGGCCCCGGTGTTGGGCACGCGAATCCGCAGCGCCAGTCCGGCATGGGGCGAATACTTGCGGATCTTCCCGACCTCCGCCACGTTGTCGTACGTCACCAAGGGCTTGTACGGGTCGAGTTCCTGGAGGGTCTCGTTCGCCTTGATGGGATTGGCGTAGATGATTTTGTCCCAGATGAAGTCTTGCCGGGCCTTGGGCGGCAGCGACTGGATGTTCTCGTAGACGATGAGGAACTCGGGCATGGAGGCCACGTCGAAACTGGCCCCCGCCTCGTACAGCGTCTTGATGATCGCCGGGTCCGGATTGGCCTTCACCGCGTAGTAGGCTTGCACGCGGGGCAGCAGCCGCTTGAAACGCGCGTAGTTCTTCCGCAGGACCGCGTGGTCCACGACGAACAGCGGCGTGCCGTGTTCCTTGGCCAAACGACGCAAGCCCGCCGGTGTTATCATCAGGCGCCCTCGATCCCAAGAAGACTTTTTAACATTTTCCGCCCGCTATAACAATTGCCAACGCATTGCCGCATCACGTCCCCTCGACAATAAGAAAATTCTTGAACTGCCAAGGATCGTCGAAATCATACCTCGGAGCGGACCAGTTCCCAAAGGTGTAGTTGATGTGCCGCAGCGGGGTCCAATCGGCCGCGATCGACAAGTTGTTGCCGAGGTAGGGCCGGGCGATTTTCAGAATGAAATCGTGCGGCAATTGGTCGGGCAGACAGACGCCGCGCCGCGGGTTGGCCATCATCCACAGCACGGCCGCCACCACCGAAATCGCCACTTGCACGGTCGTGGCGTTCTGGTGGGGCGCCAACCGCCGCGACTCCTCGATGCCCAGGTCGCTGCCGGTCCACCAGGCGTTGTAGGCGTGGCCCATCAACAGCGCGCCCAGGATGTCGGCGCCGCTTTGGATCTCGTCGTTCATGATCCGCAGCTTGGGCTGCAACCGGTAATTGCATCCCCGCATCTCCTGGAGCGAGGCCAGCGCGGCGTCGCAGGGACAATAGGCGTAGTGGACGGTGGGGCGATAGACCGCCCGGCCGTCCTCCCAGACGGTGAGGGAGTCGGAAATGGAGAAGGCCTCGCCGTGGCGGACGACCATGCCCTGGATGTTGTAGTAAGGGACCCAGGAGCGGACCCAGGTGTTGATGCCCATGTGCGCCAGGCAGATCTGGTTTTTCGGTCCGTCCTGGTGTTGGCAGGCCAGTTCGGGCAGTTCTTTTTCGTGGGTGCCCCAACCCATCTCGGCCGTCGTCGTCCCCTCTTCGCGGAACCCCTCGATGCTCCAGGTATTGACGAACTCATCGACCTCCTTGGGGCGATCGCCGATTTGGGTGTCGCGTTCGCTGCAATGGATGACCTTCACGCCCAGGCCCCGGGCGAGGCAGTTGAAGCTGCCGGTGTCGATCCAGTGGCGGATTTCCTCGGCCGCGGCGTCGCCGACCCGCTTGTCGGCCAGCAGGTTCTCGCCGATGTCGATGAGCCCTTGGCGGGTCCAGTGCGAGATGAGGCCCGGATTGGCCCCGTGCTCGAGCACCGCCGTGGGACCGGGTTCGTTCCACGCGGCGACGAGGCGGCGGATCTTCATGTGCCGCCAGTAGAGCGTCTTCTCGGTCGGCTGTTTGTGCTCGCCGTCGGCATAGGGGTTCCAGACCTCGACGGACGTGTTGACGTAGAGCACTCCCCGCTGGCGGCACCATTGGAGCAGCTCGCAGCAGTCGATGTTCCAGGCCAGGTCGATCAGCAGGTCGCCCGCCGAAAGGTACTTGCCCAGCAGCGAGCCGAGATTGTCGGGCCCCACGCGGTTGCGGACGAAGGAGATTCCCCGCTCGATCCAGGGCGCAAACGCCTCGGTCTTGTCCTCGAAGTCCATCACCGTGACGTTCTTCGGCGGGACTTGCACGTGCTTGAGGAAGATCGGCAGCGTGCACTGCGCGACCGCCCCAAAACCCAGAAAGAGGACTTTGTTCTCAAACGGCGGCATCGATGCTGCGTTCTCCAGGGGCAGGGGGGCGAGGTTTCACGGGGAAAGTCCGGCCGCGTGGTCCCTAATTCTATACCTATGATTCTGCTTGGAAAACGCGGCGCGGTCAAGGGTCCGGAATATGCGACCCCGTGTCTCTCTTGCCAATGGGCACACGCAGGCGGTAAGATAATTCTTGCCACGGTGATGATTTCCAACGGACCAATCCCTGATCTCCAATCCCTTAGACGACCCGAGGCCACGCGCTGCCCCCACGACACAGTTGTGGGGCTTTTCTCCAATCCCTAAATCCCTAAATCCCTTCCCCCCCATGCCCCTCGATCCCACCCAGTTCTTCGGACTCCCGCGATGCGACCTCCGGCAGGCCGATGTCGTCCTGCTGCCCTTGCCGCTGGAAATGACCGTCACCTACGGGTTGGGGACGTGGCGCGGGCCCAGGGCCATTCTCGAGGCAAGCTGCCAGGTGGAACTGTTTGACGAGGAGACGCTGGTCGATTTCGCCGAAGCCCCGCGCATCCATGCCCTCCCGCCGCTCTTGCCCGAGGGAAGCCTGGAAGACTACCTGGCGGCGACCGAGCGGCTCGTGGCCGCCCATCGCGACCGGTTCCTGCTGGCCTTGGGAGGCGAACACACGACCAGCTACGGCGTGATCGCCGGCCTGGCGGACGACCTGAGCGACGTGACCGTTGTGCAGGTCGACGCCCACGCCGACCTGGCCGACGAGCTTGGCGGCCGCCGCTGGTCGCATGGCACCGTGATGCGGCGGCTTTGGGACCGCGGCTGCCGGCTGGTGCAGATTGGCATCCGCAGCCTCTCCCGCCCGGAACATGAGCTGATCGGCCGCGGCCAGCGGATCGCCACGTACTACGCGCACCAACTGGACCAGCAATGGGAGCAAATCCTGGCGGCGCTCCGCGGGCTACGCGGCAAGGTCTATCTGACCCTGGACGTGGACGGCCTGGATCCGGGGGTATTTCCCAGCACGGGGACGCCCCAGCCGGGCGGGCTAAGCTGGCGTCAGACCCTCGAGGTCATCCGCGCCGTGGCGGCTGAGTCGCGGTGCCGGCTGATCGGCGCCGACGTGGTGGAACTGGTGCCCTCGCCGCATCCACCCGGCTGCGACCTTTCGGCCGCCCGGCTGGCCGCCAAGGTGCTGGCCTGGTGGCAGGTGGGCAGGAGCAGGTCCGTGAAAAAACGGAAGGATAAAAGGGGATAGAGGCCCGCGCCACGGCTGTATCAGCCGTGGCGCCGAGGCGCGCAATCCGCGGCAACCAACGGGCGGGGCCTACTTACCCTTGTCTTTCGAGCCGCCCTTCGAGTCATCCTTCTGATCGCCCTCCTCGACCACCTTGTCGATGTACTCCTTCGCGCCCTTCTCCGTCGAGAAGCCCGACTTCACGATCTTGAACTTCACGCGCATCGGCCTTGGGGCCTTGGGGTCGGATTTCCTGAGGTCTTTCCAATCTTCCAGCGCCTTCTTGTAGTCATCGGCCAGTTTCTTCTTCTCGTTGGAAACTTCGGTCGAGCGGATCGCTTTGTAGTCGTCGCCGATCTTGACGACGACCCACTGCTCGGGGGCTTTCTTCGTCGTGGCTGCCAAGCTGGCGGCCGGTGTCAAAAGAATGGTTCCTGCGACGGCGCCGAGCACCGCAAGCGCCAAAACCGTGAACGAACGTCTGTGCATAAGCGTGCCTCCCGCAAAAAACGACTATTCCGATGTTTGCCGGTCCGCGCGGACCAGTCCCCAAGAACGCCTTCCAAGATAAATCCTATGCCCAATTGATCCGGGTTGCAAGCGGGGGTTGCCCGGTGCTTGACGCTGGGGACGGGGCGGTACACCAAGGTGCCAATCTTGGGGGGTGCGGCCAATCCCCCCTCGCCAAGTCCGGGTTGCTGACCCAGCCGGTAACCGTTCCAGATCGGAAAATCAAGCGAGGGAACCGCAGATGAACGCGGATGAACGCATGGATTGAATCCATTCTTGTCCGCGTTTATCTGCGTTAATCCGCGGTTTCTCTGCCGGTCGTGTGAACGGCTGTCCCCAGCCGATGTCCGGGCCTTTCCGGGCCCTACTTCGGCGCCAGCGTGCAGATCATGCGGCGGCCGTGATGGACCGGGGCCGCCTCCAGTCGGGAAATGTCGGCCAGTTGGGCAATCACGCCGTCGATGACCCGGCGGCCTTCCTCGATGTGGGCCAACTCACGGCCCCGGAACACCACCGTGACGATGACCTTGAACTTGTGCTGGAGGAACTCGCGGGCGCGGTTGACCTTCACCTCGATGTCGTGCTCGCCGGTCTTCGGCCGCACGCGGATTTCCTTCAACTTGGGCTGATGCGACTGGATCTTGTGCTGCCGCTTCTTCTGCTGGTACTTGTACTTGCCGTAATCCATGATCCGGCAGACCGGCGGCTCCTCGTCGGGCGCCACCTCGACCAAATCCAGATTGACCTTGCGCGCGGCCTTGATGGCCTCGTCGGTCGCCAAGATCCCCACCTGTATCCCGTCGTCGCCGATCACCCGGACCGGCGAAACGCGGATCTGCTCGTTGATCCGCTGCTGCTTCTTCAGTGGTTCGATAGCCGAAGTCCTCCCCTTGAACCCTGTGGACAAAAACCGCTCCTATTTTCTATTCGAGTATGGGCCAGCCGACGGATCAAGTCAACTGGCCCCAAGCGAAAAATCCCCAAAAATCCTTACAATCCAATTACCTGTCCGCCGGGCCCTTGGCCACCTGCCGGATCGTCTTGGCCGCAATCTCCTCCTGGAGCCGGGCGACGACCGCATCGACGGGCATGGCCCCAAGGTCGCCTTCCAGGCGGTCGCGGAGGGCCACCTGGCCGGTTTCCGCCTCCCGCGGGCCGATCACCAGCATGTAGGGGATCAATTCCAGTTGGGCGTCGCGGATCTTCGATCCGATCTTTTCCGCCCGGTAGTCGCCCGAAACCCGCAGCCCGGCCGCCTTCAGCCGCGATTCCACCTGCTGGCCATACTCCTCGACCTTCTGGCTGACCACCATGATCCGGGCCTGCTCCGGCGCCAGCCACAGCGGGAAGGCCCCGGCAAAATGCTCGATCAACATCCCCACGAACCGCTCGAACGAACCGAACGGCGCCCGGTGGATCATCACCGGCTGGTGGGGACGGTTGTCCGCCCCCATGTATTCCAAGCCGAACCGCTGCGGGCTCGGCAGGTTGTAATCCAACTGCACGGTGCCCAACTGCCACTCGCGGCCGATGCAGTCGGCCACGACGAAGTCGGCCTTGGGACCGTAGAACGCCGCTTCGCCCCGCTCGACGCTCAGCCGCGGCAAATCCATGTCGCGGCAGACCGCCTCCAACGCCGCTTCCGCCCGTTGCCACGTCTCCGGGCTGCCCACGTACTTGTGGCTCCCGGGGTCCGAGAAGCCCAGCCGCACGCGATAATCGTCCAGCCCCAGCTTCGCAAGCACGAACCGCGTCATCTCGATGCAGCCGCGAAATTCGTCCGCCACCTGGTCTTCCGTGCAGAAGATGTGGGCGTCGTCCTGGGTGAAGCCGCGGACCCGGATCATCCCGCTCAGCTCGCCCGACTGCTCGTAGCGGTGCACCGTGCCGAACTCGGCCAGCCGCAACGGCAACTCGCGGTAGCTCCGCGGCTTCGACTGGTAGATCGTGACGTGATGCGGGCAGTTCATCGGGCGGAGCAAATAGCGCTCGCCCTCCTCCAATTCGATCGGCGGGAACTGGCTCTCCTTGTAGTAAGGGAAATGGCCGGAAGTCTCGTACAAATGGACGTTGCCGATCACCGGCGTGTAGACCGGCAGGTATCCCCGCTGGAGCAGCTCGTCGTAGAGGAAGTTTTCCAGGTGCCGGCGGACGACCGCCCCCTTGGGCAGCCAGAGCACCAGCCCGGAACCGACCGCCGGGTCGATCAGGAACAACTCCAGTTGCTTTCCCAGCACGCGATGATCGCGGCGCTTGGCCTCTTCCACCTGTCGCAGGTGGGCGTCGAGGTCCTGCTTGGTGAACCAGGCGGTGCCGTAGAGCCGCTGCAACTGCTGCCGCCGGGCGTCGCCCTTCCAATAAGCGCCGGCCACCGAGAGGATTTTGAAGGCCCCGATCGCGCCGGCCGCCGGCACGTGCGGCCCGCGGCACAAATCGACGAACTCGCCCTGCCGATAAAGCGACACCGTCGGCTCGTCGGCCAGGCCCTCGTGGAGGTGCTCCACCTTGAGCGATTGGCCCAAGTCCTGGAAGAATTGCAGCGACTCGTCCCGGGCCATCTCGACCCGCTCGAAAGGCTCGTTCTCCGCGACGATCCGGGCCATCTCGGCCTCGATCCGCGGGAAGTCCTCCTCCGACACCGCGTGCTCCATCTGGAAATCGTAATAGAAGCCGTTGTCCACGGTCGGGCCGAAGGCCAATTGCACCCCCTCGAACAGCCGCATCACCGCCCGGGCCATCACGTGGGCGCACGAATGACGCAAGATGCCCAGGGCCTCCTTGTCCTTGGCCGTCAGCAGCCGCAGGCGGATTTGCCCTTCGGCGGGCAGCGGGGCGTCGGCCCCGACCAGTTGCCCGTCCACCTCGGCGGCCAGCGTTGCCTTGGCCAGCCGCGGCCCGATCCCCGCGGCGATGTCGATCGGGCGAACGTGACGTGAAAATTCCAGAACGCTTCCGTCAGGCAGAGTGACCTTGAGCATGGCCCTCCAGTATAGGGAGAGAGGGTGCCCGGGGCAAGGGGAAGAGGGGATTGGGGATTAGGGATTGGAAAAAGCCCCCCGACTGCGTCGGGGGGTGACGCGTCTAGCGGCCCCCAATAATATTCGGCGCGCACGGGTATTGACAGAAACGACGTGACGCCTAAACTCACTCTTGTGGCTGAAAAGCCATACCCTTATCGTTGTGCCACCAGAAACACCTCTGTTCGGGAGAACTTTCCATGCGGAAGCCGCCGCGGTTCTGGGAAAAGACGTTCGCAAGCCTTGGTTTCGTTCGCCGCAAGGGCAAGAAGCCTCGCTCCCTCGCGCGAGCTAGCCGCCCGTTGACGATCGAGCCTCTGGAAGTTCGACAACTCTTGTCGGGGGTGAATCCGATGACGCCTGCGGGGGGGACCCTTTATTGGTACCCACAGAATTCGCAATCGTGGGATACGAGTAGCTACAATTGGAGACGCCAGTTCCATCGGCAGCACCCATACAAGATGGGCCAACGGCGACACGGCGGTGTTTCCGGGCGGGGGCGGTACTGTGACCATTTCCGGGACGGTTAGCGCCAGGAGCATGAGTTTCAACACCGGGGGCTATTCCATTACCGGCAATACCCTCAATATGACAGGCTACATGGGGAACCCGTTCACAATCACCGTCACCGGGAGCGACACGATCGGCTCGGTGCTTGCCGGCACTGCTTCGGTAACCAAGGCCGGCTCCGGCACGCTAACACTCACCGCCAGCGGCGCGCTGCCCAGCACGACCGCGCTGACCGTGTCGGGGGGGACGCTGGACATTACCGGGACGAGCCAGACGATCGCGTCGCTTTCCGGCGGCGGCGCCATCACCGGCTCGTCGGGCTCGCTCACGGTCACCGGCGGGGGGACGTACAGCGGTACGTTCTCCGGTAGCGTCGGGCTCATCAGTAGCGGCTGCCAACTGGTCCTTTTAGGCAGTGCTAACTCCTTCGGTTCTGTAGGGGTCACTGGCGGCATCCTGGTCGTCGGGGGATCGCTCACTAGCGGGAGCGACCCAATCATCGACCCCGGCGGGACGCTGCAAATCGGCTATTGGGGCACGACCGGCTCCGTCGGCGGCGACATCAATGACAACGGCGCCGTGGCGTTCGACCGCACCGACTCGCTGACCTACTCGGGCACAATCTCGGGCACCGGCTCGCTGGAAAAGTATGAAAGCGGCACGCTGACGCTCACCGGCAGCAACAACTACAGCGGCGGGACGACGATTGCGGTCGGCACGCTCCAGGCTGGGGCGGAATACGCCCTCAGCCCGTACTCGGACGTGACGGTCGATGACAATTGCACCCTCGACCTCGCCGGTTTCGACAACGAGGTCAATACGCTCGCGGGCAGCGGCACCGTCGAGAACTCGGCGGCAGACACCACGGCCACGCTCGTCGTCGGGAACAACACCACCGGCAGCACTTTCTCCGGGGTCCTGCAGGAGGACGTGGGCACGGGCCAACTCGCCCTTGATAAGATCGGCGGCGACACCCTCACGCTCGCCGGAACCAACACCTACAGCGGTCAGACCACGGTCGAGGGCGGGACGCTCTCGCTAACGGGCAGCATCGCCAGCAGCCCGGTGGTATTGGCCGGCGGCGTCGTGAGCGGTTCCGGCACGTATGAGAGCCTGACCGTGGCGACCACCACCACCCTGACCTCGCAGCCGGACAACCCGTCCGTCTCCGGGGAGTCGGTCACGTTCACGGCCACCGTCAGCCCGATCAACTTGGGCTATGTGATACCGAGCGGAACTGGAGAGACGGTCGCCTTCTACGACGAGACCACGGGGGCCCCGCTTGGCACGGGGAACCTTGATGTTAACGGCGTTGCCACATGGACCGTTTCGGACCTTGACGTCGAGGACCATTACATCACGGCCACCTACAGCGGCGACACGACCTACGGCACGAGCGCATCCGATCCGCTCGACCAGGAGGTCGATCCGGCGACGACTTCCGTGGCGATCCCGTCGAGCGCCACCTTCTATGATGGCTCGGTCGAGTTGGACGCGACGGTCAGTGTGGACAGCCCGGGGAGCGGCACGCCGACCGGGGGCGTCGAGTTCTATGACGGCTCGACCGACCTGGGCGCCGGCGCACTGGACGGCTCCGGCCACGCCTCGTTGACCACGTCGGACGTTGTCCCCGGCAGCCACACGATCACGGCCGTCTACAGCGGCGACGACAATTTCCCCGGCAGCCAATCGACCGCCTCGGTCAGCGTCGTCGGCGAAACGCTTTCGATCGACAACCCCGTCGTCACGCCCTTCACCCCGGTTGATGCCTACGGGTATGAAGGCGACCTGTATGAGGGCGACGTGGCCACCGTGTCGGGCGGCGTTTCCAACCTCGACGGGGCGGCGTTCACGGTCGAAGTCAATTGGGGCGACGGCAATAGCGCGGAAGATTTCCACTTTGCCGCCGGTTCGTCGTCATTCAGCGTGAGCCACAGATTCATGCTCGACAGCGCCGCCGGCCAGGTGAACGTCGATTCCAGCAACGGCTGGGCCACGGCCAGCGAAACCTACCAGATCGGCGTGACCGTGACCTCCGGCGACAATCGGACCGCGACCGGCGGGGCGAGCGTTACGGTCGTCGATCCCGGGCCGACGATCCTATTTACCACCGAGACGTGGGGCACGCCTGGCGACTATACTTCTCTCTGTACTGTGACGGCCTTCGCCTACGAGGCGTGGAATCCGACCGCCTCCTTCACGTATCAGTGGATGGAAGGCGGGATAAATGGGGAGCAACTCGGCGACGGCCCTACGTGCACCGACGTGTCGTTTGCTGAGCGCCTGATGGGGGTGGCGGTTATCGCCACGGATGCCAACGGGGCCTCGAATGTGCAGGGTTTTAGCACGACTGTGCAGTCCCCGCCGGCCGAACCGACGGTGAGCATTTCAACTGACGCGAACCAGATGGTTTTCGAGGGCGACCCGGCGACGTTCGCTATTCACGCCGAGTCAACGACCCAGCCGACTTACGATATGACCGTGTTTTACAGTACAATGGACCCGCCGGGCGGGGCGACGGCTTACACATCGAGCTACGGGCCGCAAGAGGTGAGGTTCAGTTACACGGCTTTCACATTTAACGAGGCGACCGGGGAGTGGAGTGCGCCGGATAAGACGTTCACAATCAATACGGCCGGCGGGATCAACGGCGGCGGGGACGCGAGCGTTTCGGTGCAGTTGAGCCATCCGTATTTGGCCGTGCTGGGCGGCAGCGGCACGGATACCGCGACGGCGACGATTGTGCGGCCGGAGGTGGACATCACTTCGCCGGGGTCCCCCTCGGCGCGATCTACTTGGGCGATGAGGGTACGCGGACGGAGGTAGACTTGAATGCGCTGCTGGACGCGGCGTACGCGAACCTCGGAAACGCCAGTTTGGTTCTGACGATGGCAGACGAATTGGGTGACCTTACGTTCTGGGACGCGGCGAGCGGCGGCAACCAGCTTAGCCCGACAGGCGTGGACAACGTCTTGGAAACCTTGACGATACCAAACTCGGGCAGTTTTAGCGGCAAACTCTGGATCGAAAACGACACCCCACCGACCGTCCAGGTTGATCCCTCCTGCACGATCCTTGCGCAGGTGCTTCCTCCCCCGGGCGGGGCGGGGGCGGCCGTACAGGCACAGGCCGACGCGACGACAATCAAGGTCGGTGATGTTAAAATAGTCTCCGCGACGTACACGATCAATGGATTCTATTTCACCGCGAAGACGGGTGCGGGAGCAGAGCTTAATATCGCCATGGGCAAAAAGCCAGCGGACACTTGGGGACAGGAATTTTTGGATTACGCCGTAAAGGTTGCAGACGCACTTAGCGGCGGGCTGCCTTCAAAGGTGAAACAGGTGGCACACGGTGCGATGATTGCGAATCTGGCGAATGTTATGATCACGGAGATCAATATCGGCATCGTTGTAAGCGTTAAGTACGAGTACAAATACTGTACGACCGCAGGGTATTGGCGGAAGCCTTGGTTCGATGGCAAAGTCAGTGACGCGGCTGTACCACTTGGCGCGGAAGGTCTGCCCAACGGCGGCGATCTCCTGAGTGCCGAAACAGGAAGGCAGGCGATTCTATTGAAGGCGAAGGCAGCATTGGCGGACGCCCTTAAGGCATTGGGCAACGCGAACCTCCTGCAAAACGCGGTCAAGGGGGCAATCGCAGCCGACGTTACTACGAAAAGCGGGTGCAGCCAAGTCACCGAATGGCCAGAGACGCTGACGTTGAAATGATGATGGCTGGCGCGGGCGGAGAATTGGCGCGAATCGCGGTTGATAAGGCACGTGTGTTCGCGCAAACTGAAATCACTGAATGGAGGAGTTATGACCATGAAATTCACGCCGTTTCTCGTGGTGGTGCTCGTGTCCCTGTTGGCTGCATCACCGGCCGGGAGCGAACCGCCGAAGGAGACAAAGGACGGCCGCCGCGTTCTCGGGGAGCAACTGCTTGACTCCCTCAAGGACGACAACATTGTTGCGTTCGCACAGTGTTGGGTTTCGGCCAATGTCATGAATAGGCTTATCCACAAGGACCCTGGCTCGGATGAGTTCGAAATAAGGGAACTCGCAAGAGAACTCCCCAAACGCGACCGGCTGATCGCTCGACAGTTCGAGCCCTTAAGGGACAGACTGTCGGACCTCACAAAAGACTTGTCAAAACTTAAGTTGGAGTTCGTGTTCGGAAAGATTGAGAAAGTCAGGAGCATGACGGTATCTCATAATGTCGGCGTTTTGGTGCGCGTGGATTCGGACACGGTGGTCGAAATCGGGGTCGGTAGGGCGATAAAGCTCGGCGATGACTGGTATTTCGTAGGAAATCCCGAGGAGTCGCTGAAGATCACGAGGCAGGGGAAGTCGAAGACTGTAAACATAGTGACTGGTAAGGAAGAGGTGTGGTTTTCTATTCCGCCGTTCATAATTCCGGCGACACCAGCTTCACCCTGAGCCATATCTATTGCGATCTGAACACGGGAACCACTTGTCCGGTCAGCGTGACGGTGACCGCCAGCGACGGCCGGACCGCCAGCAACAATACCAGCGCCTATGTCCTCGATACGGGACCATTCTTCGGAATCTCATGGCCCGTTTCTGGTACTGATTTGGGCAACGGGTCCTACGAGTATGACGTGACGGCCACCGCCTATGATTCGTGGCAAGATAATCCCCTTACGTTTCAATGGAGCGTCACAACGTCGCAGGGGACTGTCACCTCCAGCAGCACCACTAGCACCAACACCTCCAACTTCGACTTCACGGACACGGCTGCCAACTGCGGCGACATCCTGTTGACGGTGAGTGACGCGTACGGGTGGTCGTGTTCAAAGGATACTGCGGTGCAGGGGTCGTTCACTCCGTACAACGAGCCGACGGTGAGCATTACCGAGAACCCGAACCAGACGGTCATCGGCGGCGACCCGGCCACGTTCGACATTCAGGCCGAGTCGACGGCCCAGCCGACTCGCGATATGACCGTGTTTTACAGGACAATGGACCCGCCGGGCGGGGCGACGGCTTACACATCGACCTACGGGCCGCAAGAGGTGACATTCCACTCTTCGGATTTCACATTTAACGAGGCGTCTGGGGAGTGGAGTGCGCCGGATAAGACGTTCACAATCAATACGGTCGGCGGCATCAATGATGGCGCGAGTGTCCCGCTGACGGTGCAGTTGAGCAATGCGTATCTGTGCCAACTCGCCCCCGGTGGCGGCGACCAAGCCACGGCGACGATCCAAGAGCCGCAACTGATGCTTTATCTGACCGACGCCGAGTATTCGGACCTTCCCGTTACCGACAGCGCGGGCGTCAGCGTGAAAGTAGGGGAAACCGTGAAGTTGACTGCCAAGGTGAACGGTCAAGAGGTCGCCGTGAAGTGGACGTTGCCGGGCGACGGCGAGGTGATTAAAAATTACGACCCCACCCAACCGAAGAATCAGTTGACACCCATTGGAACGCCCGGCCAGGGCAGTGATAAAGGGTACCGGATTGTCGCCGGCGCGACCGACATTTCATTCGAGTGGGTTGCCGAGTGCTTGGATTCTGTCAGTGCAACCTTGGCGGGGCCGGGGAAAACGAGCACGACCGTCGATGCAGGGTTCAACGTGGACGCGCCGAGCGCAGAGGTGTGGGCCGTTGGAAATACTCAAGACTTGCCGGGCCCCAATCCGGGAAGCGGGGGCATCAATGTTATAAACAACGGTAGTGAGGTTAGGTTCACGTACATAAACGGAAACAAAACTGCACATGGGATGACTTTTACTGCCAGTCCATCAGACACGAATGGCTTTGAATATTGCTGGTGTCAAGTAATCAATACGGATACGGTTTCGTTTAGAGGCAGGCCCGGAGAAACGACTTCCGATGCCCTCGATGGCGAGTTCCCGTATCATAACCCACCGACTAGCAGCTCCGCCGACGAACAATGTGACGACCCCGGAATTATTGGTTCGATGCCAGCAGGCACCGTGGTGTCGGTGTCTGGCACTTATACCATGTATTACATGTGTGAGCCATTTTACTACACGAGCGAGCCAAGTGAGGTATGGGTTCCTCTGGCTCATCTGACATGGAACTATTCATTTACAGCCACAAGTAAGATGCTGAACAACGTGCTCTCGTGGACGGTTGACCCGGGCACGGGCAAACACAATATTGCCGAAAAGAAAGATTTTGTCACTAGCTCCGACTTCCCACAATGGACTAGCGTCAAGAAGCCGTAACATCACTAAGATCGCGACGAAGTAACCGTACTTGGCACCGCTCGACACAGGAGGCTACTACCATGTCTCGGTTTATCTGTTTCTCCCTCGCATTGCCGATAATAGGCGTTCTTGTGTTGCTTGGTAA
Organism: uncultured Planctomycetia bacterium; assembly: GCA_963804825.1. GTDB lineage: Bacteria > Planctomycetota > Planctomycetia > Pirellulales > Thermoguttaceae > JBKQVT01. The sequence goes on from CAWDRV010000003.1 coordinate 651,327, forward strand.
TGCGGCGGAAACCAATCACAGTGCCACGTTCGAGGAGCGCTGGTACTCCGATTGGCTGGCGCACCGCGGTGAGGTATGGAAAGAGGCCATCCGGAAGGCTGGACAACCGGTCGAGGGGATCGTTGCAGAGGCTTTCGTCACGCCGCGTGAGCCGGAAATCGGCAAGCCCGTGATGTGCGTGGTCTCGTTCAAGAACCTATATGAGCGATCCGCCACGCACACGCAACATGAAGAGGCCGGACCTTCCATGGTACTGATGCAAGACAGTTCCGAAAGACCTGTGCCACTCCGCGAAAAGGCGCAGGGTTTGGTTCAGCATCCGCATGGGACGTACCCTTCCCGAGGACATCCGTGTCGAGCCGGGCTTCGCCATCGCGGAGAAGCTGCCCTTGGACGAATACTTTGACCTGTCCCGACCCGGTAGGTATACCGTCCTGGTTTCGGGGGCGAAGCCCATCACGTTCAACGTTCGTAAGCCGGGCAGCAAGGGCAGCGAAGCAACGTCGCGCCTGAGCGTTTACCGGGCGGGCGACCCCTTTGAGAAGCAATGGCAGGATGCGCTCGGGCACCGCAGGTCAGCCTCACGACGACCTCGTTCTGGAATCCGTCGTTTCGCCGATCGACCGCGCGCGGTCAACCTTGTCGTATCGCTACGGAACGTCTGCACTTCGGGTAAGATCGCCCCCGGATGGGCTTATTCGGTTTCTGGGGAAGATGCCGCGGGAGTCCTCTCGTCCAAGGATTCCTCGCCCGGCACCGACGTGAAGGTCGGAACCAAGGCGTCCGATTACCGGATACTCGTGCAGGACGTGTCGGGAAAGGCGGTGTTTCTCACTGACGAGGGAAAGAAGTGGCTTGCCGCTCACAAGTTTACGTGGATACGTCCGCTTCGGCCCGGCGAGGCCATCGGCTTCGTGTGCCCGCTACATGAGAATGTTCGCGGTGAAGGCGGGTCGGGAGTATACTGTCGTGGTAATCCTGCCGGGAAAGGCTGCCGACGATCACGCGTGGGTAGCCTCCCCCGTGAAGATACGAATACCGGAGCGGGAAATCGCCGGGGTTACGAGACCGCCCTACGGATCGGGCAGGATGTGGGAAAGGCTCGCCGCGATGGCGGCTACACCTCGTAACGACGCGGTGTTGGAGACCACCGTCAAGCTCGACGAAGATACCGCGTGCCTTCACATGAAATTGGAGAATCTGACAGAAAACGTGATTCGCGTCCAGTTGGGGTGGTCTGAAGGAGAAACCGTGCTGGTCCGTGACGCTCACGGCACCTGCCTCCTTACGAACCGGAATGCAGAAGGCATCCGCCCAGCTTGGGGCTTAACGGGTCCCACCAACGTCCTTTGCCCTCGTGGGTTTGTAGCGGCGGACGGATATCCACGCAGTTCAAAAGCGGACGGTGATTATCCCCTGCAAATGGTTTACCCCCTTCGCAATGGCACCTCGTACACGGTGCTTGCGGCAGTCAATCTGACGCTCGACAAAGAGTTCATTCAGCAGCAACATTACCACACGGAAGACTTCGCCAAGGCGAAAGACTTCTCGGCGCTGGTAGTCGCCAAGCCGGTGACGTTTTCCGTTCCAGGTGGTGAAAGCAGTGTTCCGAGCGGTAGATCGTCGTCAAATTCCGCAACTCGGTCTGTTTCGGCAAAGCCCTTCACATTCGACGAGAAGTGGGAACAGGCGAGTCGCTTCGCGGGCAAGCCCTTTGAAGGATTGCTGCTGGACGCCGTGTCAGGCAAGCCAACCGAACTCAAGGCTGCCCTGCACAATCGCAGCGACAAAACCATTCTCGTCAAGAAGTGGAAGGGGGATTCGGACTACGAGATTCTCGTCCGCGACCTGGCGGGGAACCCCGTGGGACTGACAGATAAGGGCAAGAAGTTCTTTCAAAGTGGCGAACTTCTGGAAATTCGTAGGTTGGAGCCGGGAGAAACCGTCAACGCAAGTCTGCCGCTTGCCGACTTGTTCGCAATGCGAGACCCCGGCGAATATACCGTGCTTGTGAGCCTACCAGTCCTCGGGGACGTGGACGCCGTGCTGACGGCCAAGCCGGTGAAGGTGCGAATCGGCATGAAAAGGGGACATGACTGATTGATGCTCACGGCCGTCTACAGCGGCGACGACAATTTCGCCGGCAGCCAATCGAGCGCCTCGGTCAGCGTCGTCCGGAAATCCGGCGGAAATCCGGGGACACAATACTAGTTATTGACGTATTGGGCGGAAGTGTGTAAATTTAGTGGATGGCAAGGCTGGCACGATTGGTCATTCCGGGGATGCCTCACCATGTAACGCAGCGGGGGAACCGTTGACAGCAGACGTTTTTCAATGAAGGGGATTACGCGGGTACGAAATCCGGGGACACAATACTAGTTATTGACGTATTGGGCGGAAGTTGTTAAATTTGGCGGATGGCAAGGTTGGCACGATTGGTCATTCCGGGGATGCCTCACCATGTAACGCAGCGGGGGAACCGTCGGCAGCAGACGTTCTTTAATGATGGCGATTACGCGGCTTACCTGGAACTGATGGCCGAATGGTGCCGGGAAAAGGGAGTCGATATTTGGGGGTACTGCCTGATGCCCAACCATACGCATTTGATTGCCGTTCCGGCGTCCGAGCAGGGTTTGCGACGGGCGGTGGGCGAGGCCCATCGACGTTACACGCGGCGGATCAATTTCCGCGAGAAATGGCGAGGTTATCTGTGGCAGGGCCGATTCGCTTCCTTCGTCATGGACGAACCCTACCTGCTGGCGGCTGCGCGGTATGTGGAATTGAACCCTGTGCGGGCTGGGCTGGTGGACAGCCCGGCCGAGTGGCGTTGGAGCAGTGCGCGGGCGCACCTGTCGGGGCATGACGACGGCTTGGTCAAGGTCGCCCCGTTGCTGGCAATGGTCGGCGATTGGGCGGGCCTGCTCAACAGCGCTCTACGAGAAGAGGAATTGAAAGAGCTGCGTGGGCATGGTCGCACGGGCCGACCGCTCGGGGACGAGGCGTTCGTTGGGCGTTTGGAGGCTCTTCTCGGTCGCGTCCTCAAATTACAGAAAGGCGGTCGGCCAAAAGCCAGTTAAACTAGTATTGTGTCCCCCGATTTCCCCGAGGTTATCTGTGGCAGGGCCGATTCGCTTCCTTCGTCATGGACGAACCCTACCTGCTGGCGGCTGCGCGGTATGTGGAATTGAACCCTGTGCGGGCTGGGCTGGTGGACAGCCCGGCCGAGTGGCGTTGGAGCAGTGCGCGGGCGCACCTGTCGGGGCATGACGACGGCTTGGTCAAGGTCGCCCCGTTGCTGGCAATGGTCGGCGATTGGGCGGGCCTGCTCAACAGCGCTCTACGAGAAGAGGAATTGAAAGAGCTGCGTGGGCATGGTCGCACGGGCCGACCGCTCGGGGACGAGGCGTTCGTTGGGCGTTTGGAGGCTCTTCTCGGTCGCGTCCTCAAATTACAGAAAGGCGGTCGGCCAAAAGCCAGTTAAACTAGTATTGTGTCCCCCGATTTAATTTGTCCCCCGATTTACTCAGAAAGGCGGTCGGCCAAAAGCCAGTTAAACTAGTATTGTGTCCCCCGATTTCCCCGAGGTTATCTGTGGCAGGGCCGATTCGCTTCCTTCGTCATGGACGAACCCTACCTGCTGGCGGCTGCGCGGTATGTGGAATTGAACCCTGTGCGGGCTGGGCTGGTGGACAGCCCGGCCGAGTGGCGTTGGAGCAGTGCGCGGGCGCACCTGTCGGGGCATGACGACGGCTTGGTCAAGGTCGCCCCGTTGCTGGCAATGGTCGGCGATTGGGCGGGCCTGCTCAACAGCGCTCTACGAGAAGAGGAATTGAAAGAGCTGCGTGGGCATGGTCGCACGGGCCGACCGCTCGGGGACGAGGCGTTCGTTGGGCGTTTGGAGGCTCTTCTCGGTCGCGTCCTCAAATTACAGAAAGGCGGTCGGCCAAAAGCCAGTTAAACTAGTATTGTGTCCCCCGATTTAGGCGGCCAAAAGCCAGTTAAACTAGTATTGTGTCCCCCGATTTACTGAAACTAGTATTGTGTCCCCCGATTTCCCCGGTCGCGTCCTCAAATTACAGAAAGGCGGTCGGCCAAAAGCCAGTTAAACTAGTATTGTGTCCCCCGATTTCCTACAGGCTCAATCTACCGGATGGCGGCGCGTAGGGAAAGAGCGGCCCTCGCCCTTCCGCCTTCCATCCGGAGGCTGACGCCTCCGGCTCGTGTTCCTTCCGCCTTCCGCCCTCCATCCGGAGGCTGACGCCTCCGGCTCGTGTTCCTTCCGCCTTAAATCCGGAGGCTAACGCCTCCGGCTCGCGTTATCCCTTCCAATCCTTGAGCCGCTCGACGGCGGCGAGCACGTCGTTGCGTCGCTTCTCGAAGACGGCGAACAGGGCGATGATGGCCGCCCCCAGCCCGATGCCGCAGGCGTACCAGATCCACGTGTGCTGCAAGTCCACCGCCGCGTACCAGATGATGCTCAGCACGTCCACCAGCAGGAACGCCAATCCCAAGGCCAGGAAGGAGCGGATCCGCATGAGGATGCCGATCAGCGCCCCGAGGACCGACAGGACCATCAGGATCAGCGGCAGCCACCAATACCGGCCGATATTGGCCACGCCGGCGATGAACATGTCGGCCGTCGAGGAGATGTAGATCACGCTCAGCATCAGGTAGCGGAAGGCGGTCTGCTGCCCCTCGCTGAGCCGGCTGCGATTGAACTGTTCGGCCACCAGTCCCGCCAGGGCAACCGGAATGAGCCACACTTGCGGATGGCGGAAGAAGCCGATCTCGTATTGGTTCAAGGCGACCCACAGCGAAAGGTTGAACGTGATGACCGACAGCGCGGTGCAGACGAGCGAGCGTCGGGTCGCCGCCAGGACCGCGTAGAACGCGCCCATGGAGAACCACAACAGCGGCGTCTGTTCGGTCAGCCCCCAGGGCATGTCGGTCGGCGCCAGCCGCTGCAGGAACCAGAACCCGGCCGCCGGGGCCAGCGGTAGCAGCAAGGCCGTCCGTTCCAGCGGCTCGGCGAGCACGGGCATCTTCCGTCGGCGGAACCATTCGCTCAGTCCCGCCCCCACGAACGCCACGGCCATGACCACGAACATCCAATACGGCCGAAAATACTGGTGGAACAGCCAAGGCATCGTGAAGCGGAGGTGCAGCCCGAAAAGCGCCAAAATCACCTCGGCCGCATAGACGTAAACCTGCCGGCCGCGGTCGTCGAGTTCCAGCGGGTCCAGTTGCGGCCAGACCGCCAGGGCAATGCTCGCGGCGGACAGGCCGCAAAGCGCCACGCCCACCACGACGACGGCCCAGGTCATCATCGGCGTGCCCTTCGGAAATTGGAACATGACGCACTCTTGGATCAGAACGGCGACCAGGCCAAGCGCGGTCAGGGCGGCCAGCGGCAACACGCTCCGCTTGCCGCGTTCGATCCAGTCGGTCCCGGCGGGCAGGACCGTCCGCGGGCCGAAACCCGCCACGAAGACCGACGCGGCCGCGGCGGTCATCGCAATCACGCTTCGATGGAGCCACGGCGCGACGGCGTCGGCGGGCAGCAGCGCCCAACCCGTCGCACAGCCCAGCAGCGTCAACAGTCCGATCGCGGCATATTGCCACCACGCCCGCCAGCCGGCCACGGCGTCGCGGACCATAACGATGGCCGTGCCCAGCAGCAGGAGCAGGGTGAAGACGCTCCCCGGCCGGCCGGCCAACTTCAGCGTGCCCAGCAGCGCCGCCTGGCCGTCCAGACGGTCGAAACCGTAGTCCAACGCGATCCACGCGGCCAGCCCGGCGGCGACGACAACCACGACGGCCTGTGCCGCCGAGAACCATTCCCCGAACGCGTCTTCCAACATGTTCTTGCCGGAAGCCCCGTTGCTCGCTTGCGGTTTCGCCGGGTGCCACGGGCATCTTGCCCGTGCTTCTTCCGGCACACGGGCAAGATGCCCGTGGCACGCATCAAAGGACGCCTGACAGAGCACGAGACCCCCCCGCCGCGCGATCCATGCCACCACGGCGACGGCCAGCGCGAAGGCGGCCAACTCGACCGCCGCCGACCAGCAGAACAACCTCCGCGACGGCAGCTCCAGGGCCAGCAACTCCATGCCCAGCGCCATCAATCCCAGCCCATAGAGCGATGGCAGGACGAACCCGGCAGCCCGAGCCCGGTCCCCCAGGCAAACAAGCGCGGCCGCCGCAATCGCGGCCAAGGCAATCCAATCGAGGCGTTGCGGGCCGACATGGCGCAGCCCCAGCAACTCATTGGCCACACACACGGCGACGAGGACGCCCAACAGGCCGACGCCGAAGCGGACCGCCGTGTGGGCCGCCGGCTCGATGCGGCCGTCCTCTCCGATATGCGGCACGCCCTCGGGATGCGCGAACCTCAAAAGCGACCACGCGATCGAGCCGATGGCCAAGCAGATCACGTTGGCCGCGACCAGTCCGGCGACAGAGCCAAGGTCCCAGCGGAATATGTTGACGCTGGCCCCGGCCCACGACCACCAGAGGATCGTGCCGGCCACGTTCAGCAGCAGGCCGGAAAAGTAAACATAGGCGGGCCGGCGCAGCCATAGGGCAACCATGCCGGCGGCCAGGCCGATGGACAGCGTCGCACGGACCGACCACCAAGGCCGCAGCGGATCGTGGAGCGAATGCACGACCGCCAGCGCCACGGCCGCCGCACCGATCCACGTAACCCATCCCTGGACCAACGGGCGGATGGCGGCCCGTTGCTCCGTCGCGTCCATCCCGGCGCATTCAGCAGGCGCGTCGCCCGCGGGCCGACCTTCTCCGCCAGCATGACCAACCCCAACGAGACGACCGCGGCCGAGGCCCAAGCGATGGTCAAGACATGGTACGCCAACCAAGAGACACCGGCCGCGGGCATTTCAAGCCGGCCGGCATGACAGGCGGCCAGCACTCCCACGCCCAGCAGCAGACACACCAGCACGTGCAGCAGGGGACTGTCCCAATTTTCGTCCGACGAAAATGGGACTGTCCCCCTATGAAGCAGTGAAGTTGTTTTCTTCCAAGTCCTGACGTACCAGCCGGCGGCGACCGCGGCCGACAACAGCCCGATCCAACCGGGCAGGCTGGCCAGGCCCGCCGACCAAGCGGGCAGGTTGGCCGGCGCCTGGACGAGTTGGAAGACCGTCAGCGCCAGCAAGACGATGTTGCCGCCCGCCGGCATCGCCACTTGGAGGGTCAACCACGGGAGGTCGTCGGCGGACGTGTCGCCCGGTGGTTTGAGCCGTCGCCGAGCGGCCAGCCAGAGGATGGCCCAGCCGGCGGCGGCGATGATCGCCAGTTGCGCAAGCGTGACGAAGAAGGACGCATCGAAGGGCAATTTTGCGGTCAGCGTCCACAGCGTGTAGCCGAGCGTGACGGCCAGTTCCAGCACCAGCCCGGCGGAAAAAGCATAGCCCGCCGACCGCTCCCGCAGGGCGAAACCGACCAGTCCCAGCGTGACCAACAGCAGCGGCACGAGGCTGGACCGGAGCGGCCCCAGGTTGGCGAAGAAGGTTTCCGGGAGCGGTCCGCCCGGCAGCGTGCCGCCAAGCCGCACCGTCGCCGCCAGAACCGTCAGTCCCACGACCGGCAGCGCCGTGGTTGCCAGCAGCACCACCCGGGCGATCGCCGGCCCATCCGGCCCGACGGCAAGGCAAGCGCGGGCCTTCGCCCAAGCGCCGCCAGCCGGTGCCGCTGCCAGACGGCGATCGACAGAAGCACGAACATGGCGGCCAGGCCCCAGCGCAGCATCGAGGCCGCGGCCCGATCGGCGAGAAACGGTCCGGCCAGCAGGCACGGGACGGTCGCGGCCGTCAGCAACGCGGCGACCAGGTCGGCCCGGCCCCAGCGGTCCCACAATCCGGCCACGGCGATCGCGCCCAGCGCGGCAAGCAGAATCCAGGCCGGCGGCCCGAATGCCTGTGGGATCATCGCCGCTGTCGTCGTCGCCGACAGGTCCGCAATCCCGCTGTTCCATTCCCTGAGCACCTCGCTAGGCAGCACGTAGGCGGTCAGCAAGAGCCATTGGCCGGCCACGACGGCATGGCGCACCGCGCGGTCTACGCTCAGGCGATTCTCGAACACGCCGCGGAGAAACCGGCCGCGGCCCGGCGGGGCCATGCGGGCGGCCATCCTCACCACGAGCCACAATAGCGACAAACCCGCCAGGCTGACGCCATAGGTCTGCAAGATGCGCGGATTGGCAAGGACCTCGATGCGAAAGGCCTCGATCCAACCTTGATGTTGGAGCCACGCGGTTGCGCTGACCAGCGTTGCGGCCGTGAGCGCGGCCTGGTGCGCGGCGAAGATCCAAACGTCGTCGTTTCGCCAGGCCAGCACGAGCCAGAGGGCCGCCAACCAGAACAGGCAGACGGCCAGGGGCATCAGTTCGCCCGAGGCGGTGAACACCAGCGCCGGCACGACGAGCACCGACGAGAGCAACGCCGAGTCGGCCAACGGCCGGCTGAACGTGCGCCGCAATTCTGTCGGCGTCAGGGACGGTTGCCCCTTTTCCATTTTTTCCGCGAAGAAGTCCAACAGGAGCCCCGCCGCCACGGCCACGGCGCCGTGCGTCAGCAAGGCCACCACCCACGGCTCGAACACCAGGTCCGCGTAGTTGAAATTCAAGCTATGGACCAGGCCCGCCGCCACCAGGCACGAGGCGATCCAGGTCCGGGCGGGCGAGCGATATGGCCATGCCAGAATGAAGTAGACCGCGGCCAGGCACGCGGCCGCCACGACGGGCCACGGCGTGGGGGTCTCCAGGATGGCGGCCCGCTGGAGCCAGCAGGTCTCCGCGGCCACCGCCAAGGCCGCCGCGGAGATCAGTTCCGCCCAGTATGCCAAGGGCGTGCGGTATAGATCGGGGAGTGATTTCCGCGACCTACCCTTTTTTTCTTCGTCGGGCGGCGCCAATTCGAGAAGCCTTCGCCAGGGCTCGCGCCAATCGCCGCCGAAACGATAATGCACGAGGGCGGCGGCGACGGCCATGACCAACGCCTCGACGGCCAGCACGGCCGCCCACAGCGGGCCGACGTGATGCGTGGCCGGATGCCACCACAGCGCCCACGGCGGCGCGGCGGCCAGCAGCCCGACGCCCAGCGCGCTGAGTTCCGTTCGTCGCCAGCGGGCCGCCAACGCCATGCTGCCGGCGCCGTAGACGGCATAAAGGATCGCCGCCCGCAGGGCTTCCTCGCCGGCCAGCAGCCCGTGATACGTGGTCAACAGGATTCCGGCGAAAGCGACCATCGCGCAACCGCCCAGGTAGACGACGGCGTGGCGGCGACGGCCCAGCCGGACGAGTCCTTCGCAGACGGCCGCCAGGGCAACCAGCAGGCCGGCCAGGGCGGTGCCGCTTCGGGCGCTGACCGTGGCGCGCAGCAAGTCCATGCTCGAGCGCGGCCCGATCTTCGCCCGGGACCAGTTGGCCCGTGGCAAGGTGGAAGGCCGTGAGGTAGGCCAATGCGGCGCAGGCGATGACGCCGGCGTGCAGCAGCGGCAAGCGCCAGCGGAAGGCGGCCGCGGCCAGCGCGACGGCGTCCAGCGTCGCCACGGCGATGATCCAGCGGGGTTGCGGCCAGGCCAGTCCCACGGCGGCCAACATCAGCAGTCCGCCGACCAGCGCCACGAACGTTCCTGCCAGGTGGTAGGGCGCTAGCGTCTGGTCGCGCGCGGCGCCGCGCATCACGGTCAGTCCGGCGGCGAGGACGGGAAGGGCGGCCAAGACCGTCAGCACCGAGAATTGCGTCAACATCGCGGCGAGGTGGCGCAAGTCGATCGCCTGGGCCGCCAACAGCCCGAGGGCCACGAACGTGGCAAAGGCGGTCACGCCCAGCAGGATGCAGAGCCCGGTGATTTGCGGGAGTTCCAGCCGATGTCGGCGGGTCGCGGCGTGCGGGCCCGCCAAGGCGAACAGTCGGCCGCCCACCGCGACCCAAAACAACGCCACCGGCACGGCCCCCGCGCCAGGACCACCACGACGGGCGACCCGACGCGAATCCACATGGCGATTCCCACGATGGCGGCCGAATTGCCCACCACGGCCGCCACGGCCAGCGGCCAGCCCTTGGGGATGAGGATGCGGGCGGCCAGGCCCAACAGCCACGCGAAGACGGCCAGCGAGGCCGCCGCGATGAGCAACATGGCCGGCTTCTCGACCATGCCGGACAGAGCGCCCGCGGCCGTCGCCTCGACGCCCCGGGAGAGGATGGCCATGGCCACGAAGTTCAGCGGCACCAACAGCGTGCCGATCAGCAACAGTCCGCGGCTGGTCGCCTCCAGCTTCCAGCGGTGATGGGCGTACAGCCCGACGCCGAACACGGCCGCCGAGACCGCCACGAAAATGAAAGATTGGAAGTACGGAATCTGCTGCAACTGGTTCCAAAGGCTCACGACCAACGCCACCGAGGAGCAGACCAGCAGCAGGCCGCCGATGAGTTCGCCCCAGCGGATGTTCCGCTCTTCCATGAAGCCGGCCAGGATCTCGGTCCACGGCCTCTGCGGCGCCGCGGCCGGTTGCTCCTGTTGTGTCGATCGAGCCAATCCAGCCGCGGGACTTGTCTCCGCGGACGGCACGGCCGGCGATGGCGGCATGACCGGCGCCGGCGCGATCGGGATCGGCGGCACGACGGCGCCGGGCGTCGGTTCGGCGACAACCTCGGCCAGAATCGGCGATTCCGCCTTCCGCGGAGCCGGTTCCAGCAATGGGCGCCGATACGCCCGTAGGCGCTGCAAGAGATTCTCGGCCGTCTCGCGTTCCAGGGCGCCGTTGTCGCGCAGCCGCAACAACTGCCGCTCCGTGGCCTTGATGTCGGCCAGTTCCTTGGCCAGCGGGCTGTTGAGGTCTTTTCCGCACCAGTTGCACCTGGCTCTGCGCCGGGCGTCGGCGTGCCGCAGAAGACGCAGGGCTGAGACGGTGCATGGGCCCGGCCGCCGCCGAATAGGGCGGCCAGGATCATCCAGATTCCGTGGCCGACCAGCGTAACGACGGCCAAGATCACGAAGACCACCGTGAGGACAATCAGCGGCGTCGGCATGGCGGTGATCTCCGGGAGTCGCCGGGCATCCACCCGGCAGAGTGGAGTTTTGCTGGTCTGGGGGAGGCTATTGTAGCATAGTTCGCGGGCGGTCCGAAGCAAGTGGCCGTCCCGCAAGGGCATAGGCTCCGGCGGTGGGGGAATATAACGAGGGCGGAAGCCGTCCGCCGCCGGGCGATCACGGCTTCCGGTGACCGAGGCCTGGGCGGCTCCATGAACCTCGCGTGAACCGAGACCTGCTACCGCTCCGGGGCAATTCCGGCGGCGCAATACTCATTTCCGTAGTTTGGGGAGTGCTGTAGCCAAATCCATCCCGGTTCGCCAATATTGGCATGGTGTCCCAGGACGTTTGTCCCAGGACTTTATGCCACAAAAGGCCGCCCTTTTTCAGTAGGGGTGGTTAGAAATCCGCGCTAGAACTTCGCCGGATCGAGCGGCAAGTCGTCATTCCGCGACGACGCCCGCCGGAAAACTTCGGGATCGACGGCGAAGTGGATGAGCGTGACCGAGCCGTCGCAGAAGACGAATTGCGCGCCTGCGGGGTGGGAGGAACCAAAGCGATAAATTTGGGGAATGATGTTGGCGAACGTTTCGAGCGGACCGAAATCATCCGGCGCCGGCGGCAAGTGGCCTGAACCATTCGGACCGTAGTCGCCCCAACGGACGGCGTTGTCCTCAAAACCGCCGACATAACCGTCGTTATCGTCCGGCTCGGGCTCGGTGCTGCAGAAGGACAGGTTCAGGTGCTTTTCTCCGACCAGGATCGTATTGGACGCCCCATCCCTCACGCTGGCCAGGGAAATGATGCACGTGCCCTGGTGGACCACAACGCCGTTGACGCTGCCGTCGCCGTAATCACCGGGGCCGGTACCGCCGACGGTGGAGGTCCCCGCATTGCCGGCGTAGTCCGTCATGGCGCGGGGATAGGACCAGACCGCCCACGGTCCACCGCTGAGCGCACAGGGCTTCCGGCGGCTCGGGCAGAAGTAGGTGGCCACCGGCGTGGAAGTCACAAACTGGTCGCTCGTGTTCCTCCAGAGCGCAATCTGATCGAGATACGGGAGGATCTGGTAGCCCCAGGCCCAGTCCTGCTTGTCGAACGGCGCCGGGGCGCTGCCGGCGCTCCAACTCGACGACGCGCTGCCGCCGGAGATCCACGTTCGCGCGGTTGACCATGACGCCGCCTCCATTGGGGAAGGCCTCTGTCGCCTCATGGTGGGCAAGGAAAGCCAAGCCGATCTGCCTCAGGTGGTTGGCGCATTGCACTGCGCCGCACCGCTTCTCGCACCGACTGCACTGCCGGCAACATCAGGAACATGAGGATGCCGATGATCGAGATGACCACCAGCAGCTCGACGAGCGTAAAGGCCTCGCGGAGGCGGACCGCGCAGTGGCCTTACTGCCGCAAAATGACTGCGGTATGCTCGCATCCTAGACCTCGCTCAGAAACTGGGACTGTATCCCGGGGGAAAACTGGCCTGGCGGAACTCCTGGTCCGACAGGACCTCCACCTTCCGGAACGGCGCCGTCAGGACATAGCGTCGGCCATCGACGCCCTGTTTCTCGTACATCACCACGGGCATCGGTTTGCCTTCAGACGCCGGCGCCTGCCTCATGTCTACGCCCCAGCAGACGACGAAAGGCTGTCCGTCGCGCGGAGATCGCAAGATGTCGTCGGCGTTTCCGAATTCGGCCAGGAACGGCTTCAACTCCTCCGCGTTCCGGGGCGGCCTTTTCTGATCCGCGGAGAACCTCATGTAGGCCACGTAGATCCTCATCAGCCTCTCCTGGCGGGTTCCAACGGCTTGTCCACGACCACGACCGAGGAACATGAGCAGACCGCGGCGCCGAGGGACGACGCCACCAACAACACGGAAAGTCGGCAGTACAATGCTGGACGGCGCTGGGGTCGCATGAGAAGAGTTTTCTTAGCAATGCGGTCTGGGGGCGCGGGCTGCGAAACGCTGCCCACGGTTTCCGGTCCGACGCCCCACCCATTATAACCTGTAAACTTGGTATCAGCAGATTCCTGGTGCGAACTGATTCGGCCCGCAAGGCGGGGGGATCGTGAGCCCTTCTCGAACATCCCTTTTCGATCCTAACCCTTTTTATTCTCGCATCAAATGGCCGTGACGAGCATTCTCGTTGCCTTTTTCGGGCATCCTGCGCGAGTCGATTTTCGGGGGCTTGCCTGCGGGCGGATTCCGGGGAAACGATACTCATTTTGGTGGCTTGCCGAGTCCTCCGCCGCCGTTTCCTCGCCGAGCGACACACCTATAATAATTGTGCGTCGCCTGTTTCGAGGGGGACAGCCCCCTGGGAATCCCAATCCTTCTCCGGAGGTTGCGATGAGGGTCATTGCCATGCTCATGGCGGTAACCATGTTGACCGCCGCTCGTGGGAGGCCATGAAGGCGTTTTTCGCCGAGCTGTTTCCATAAGCTGCGGAGAAGGGATTCTCACGCGGAGACGCGGAGACGCGGAGAAGCAGAGAGGCAGAGAAGGAGAGAAGGAGAGAAAGAGAGCAGGGGATCATTCCTTGGGGTCTGCCTTCACGTAAAGTTCTTTCGGCGCTTTGCGGTAATACCGGAACAGCGCCGGGCAGAGCCAACCTTCCATGGGCGGATCGTCCAGGCGATACCAATTCCCCGTCGAATCGCCGCGCACCCACCGGAGCTTCTTCTGATAGCCGGGAAACTCCTTGGCGGAGAAGGTCAGCCGAAATCCCTTGTCGGCGTGCGGAATCTTGGCCACCAGGACGTTGATCATCTCCGGCACGCCCGCGACGAACGGTTCGCGCTTCAGTCCGGCACTTGCATCGTCGAACACCCACGTCCCGTGGTAGCGGTAGGGCGCGATGATCATGATTGCGTTGTTGGGTAGCTGCGGCATCAGCAAGGTAAAGACATCGTAGTGCCACGCGACCACGGCCGCCACGGCAAAAACTGCCAGCACGGCAACAGCGACACGGCGAATGCTAAAGGATCGGCTCATCGTGATATCCATGGTTCAAAGGGATAGCGGAAGAACAAACCGGAACAACGAAGGTCATGCGAAACCGCAAGCGTGCGGCCACGCGGCTTTCATCCTTCACTCCTTGCTTGCCCCCCGGACACAGTCCGGGGGCTTTTCTAATCCCCAATCCCCAATCCCTAATCCCTCCTCCTCCCCCGCACATACACGTCGCCGTCGACCGACTGGACGACCACGTCGCCGAGTTCCAGCGCGGCCGCCAGCTCGGCCACGCCCTGGCCGGCGATCGGAGTCGGGGCCGCGGCGCCGCCGAGGAGCTTCGGGGCAATGAAGACGTGCACCTCGTCGATCCGCCGGGCGTCCAACAGGCTGCCCAAGACCCGGCCGCCGCCTTCCACGAGCACGTTGGTCAGCCGCCGGCGGCCGAGTTCCCGCAACAAGGCGTCGAGCCGGGCCGCATGGGTCGCCGCCCGGACAGACCAACACCTCGCAACCGGCCTCTTGCAGCCGGCGGCAATCCGCCGCTTCGGCCTCGCTGCCGACGGCCACCAGCAGCGGCGCCTGGCCGGCCGTGCGGACCAACTGGCTTTCCGACGGCAGCGACGCCCGGGTGTCGAGCACCACGCGCATCGGGGTCCGCGGTCCGGCGGGCCGGGCCGTCAGCAGCGGGTCGTCGGCCGCGGCGGTCCCCCGGCCGACGACGACGGCATCCATCCGGCCGCGAAGGGCATGGACGAGTTGCCGCGACTTCGATCCGGAGATCCATCGGCTCTGGCCGGTGCGGGTGGCGATCTTGCCGTCGAGCGTCATGGCCCACTTGGCGATGATCCAAGGCACGCCGTGTTCGAGCAATTTCAGGTAGGGGGCATTGAGTTGCCGGGCCTGGTCGGCCAGCAGGCCGAGTTCGACGGCCACGCCCGCCGCCTGCAACGCGGCCGCGCCGCCGCCGGCGACCTGGGGGAACGGATCCGCCATGGCGGCCACGACGCGGCGGATGCCGGCGGCCAGGATCGCCTCCGTGCAGGGCGGCGTCTTGCCGGTGTGACAGCACGGCTCCAGGGTCACGTACAACGTGGCCCCGGCGGCACGGCTGCCGGCCAATCGCAGGGCTTCCACCTCGGCATGATCGCCGCCGAACCGCCGATGCCAGCCCTCGCCGATGATCTCGGCGCCGCGGGCGATCACGCAGCCGACCATGGGGTTGGGTTCGACGAAACCCTGGCCGGAGGCCGCCAGGTCCAGGGCCCGTCGCATGTGCCAGAGGTCCAGTTCACGAGGATCCATGGCGTGGCCGATGGGGTGAAGAACGGGTTTTTCCCCTTTTTCCTTCTAACCTGGGGTCCAGATTTTTCCGCCGCCGCCGGACTGCGGGCTGTCGGGGGTCCAGAGCTTGCCGGGTTCGGCGTCGGCCGGGCCCTCCGCGACGGCCATCATCTCTTCGCCGTCGGGGACCTGGACGGGGGTGCCGTCGGGGTGCAGCGCCCCGATCTCGATGAGCATTTGGGTCAAGGCCTCCGCGACGCCCGGCTCTTGGAGGTGCCGTTTCTGGAGGTGCTCGACCAACCGCGCCGCCTCCAGCCCCGGGCCATGTGCAAAGTGGAACGACAGTTCCAGCAGGTCCCAGGAGGCGCAGGATTGCCCGGCCGCCTGGGCCACCCGGCGCCCCTCGGCCGACATAGTCCAGCGCCTCGGGGAAATCGTCGGCGGTCTGGGCCAGCGCAATAAAGGCATGAAGGCGTTCGGGTTTCTCCGCCATGCTGTCGCGCCGGACGATCTCTTGGGCGAACTGCCGCAGCGCCTGCCGGGCGGCATACAACCGGGCTCGCTGGAATCCGCGCACCAGGTCCTTGTCGGAAAGCTTTCCGGCCGCCACCCGGTGCAACCGCACCAGCGGCAACGTCCCGATGGCCTGCTCGGGCAGCTCGATCGGCTCCAACAAGGGCAGGCCGAGCTGACGCCGCAAGTCGTTCAGGTCCAACGTCACGGGCGAATCGACCATCCACGCCTCCAAGAGCAGGATGGCCGCCAGCAAGACGACCTTTTGCGACGGCTCGGCGGCTGCCTCGCGGGGCGACTTGCCGCCGAGGATGCCCAGCGGCCGGGCCGGCCATCGTTCCAGCAGGGCGCGGCGGACGTGCTCGTTGGCCAGTTCGGTCAGTTGCTCGCGGCGCGACATCCCGCGGCGGATACCACTTGGGCTGAAGGAACCTGTGGCTGGCGGACATCTTGGTAATCACGCGCCGTTCTGGCTGCGGCTCGACGGTCTCGCCGGCCAGGCCGGCCAGCAGGGCGACGAGGGCCTCGGCCGTGTCGGCCGGCGCACCCAACACCTCCAGTTGCGCCGGGCGATCGGTCTGCCGGCCGAAGAGCATGGCCTCGCCCAGGATCTCCGGCATGGTTTCCAACGAGAGCGTTTCGCCGTCGCCGGGGATGGGGCGATCGAGGAAGAGGCAGAGGAGCCGGGGCGGGGGCGAGGCGTCGCCGGCCAGCGACGCCGGATCAAAGGGAAGCGAAACCACCTGCCGGTCGCTCAGCAGGGCCTCGTGCAGCGCTTCGGCGTCGCGAACCGTCCAGGTGAGTTTGAATACATCGACCTGGTCGCCCAGCGGGTCGGGCGATAGCAGCATGGCCAGGGCCTCCGCCTCGACGGCGTCCTCCAGCGGACTGTCGCCGGTGGAGACAGCGCCGGGGGCGGCGCCAACAACCGAGGCGGAAGCGGCGACTAGGGACGCAAACTTTCGCAGGGCCTCGATCATGCCGGGGCGATCGGCCAGCCAACTCCGCACGATGGCCAGGTTGTGCCAAACCTGCGACACGTCGGGCAGTTCCTCGGCCAGCTTGGCCAGCCGGTCGGCGGACTCCTGCCAGCGGAATGCCCCCAAGGGCTGCATGGCCGCCTCTAAGCGATCGGCCCACGGCGATCCTTTCGGGGCGTTCTGCAACGGCGAATCGTCCTTGAGGATCAAGGGAATCTGCCTGGCCCGATTCACGTCGAGCAGCTTTTTCGCCGGCGCCGGGTCCTTCTCGGCCATGAACATTTGGGTGTGCAAGAGGGCCCGGCCGGCGTGCCAATGACCTTGTTCCAACATGGTTTCGGCGACGATGCCGATGGCCCTGTAAACGCGGTGCTCCACGATTTCGCTCGAGGCCGCCAAGGCCCGCTGAAGCTGTTGCATGGCCGCCGCCGGCTGGTTGTCCAAGGCGGCGAGGATGGCCGATTCGGCCAGGGCCATGGGATTGTCGGGAAAATGTTCGAGGAACGTGGCGGCATTGGCCCCTGCGGCCTCGACCTGGTTGGTCATCCGAAGCAAGAGGCCTTTCACCGCCAACAGGCACGCTCGCGGCCGGCCCTCTTGCAGCAGCCGCTCGACGTGCTGGAGGCAGGCCGCAAACTGCTCTGCCTCCAACATCCGGTCGAGCTTGTTCAACTCGTTGACAAAATCGGGACAGCAGAACTTGACCTTCTTCCCGGTACCGCCCGGGCAGAGCGAATAGGCGTCGATGGGCATGGGTTCAGGGGTCGGGGGTTAGAGGGATCAGGGGCCAAGGCACCGGCTAGTGCGCTTTGCAGTTATCCGTAGCGTTCGGTGTTGGGTGGCACGGGCATCTTGCCCGTGTTTTTCCCAGCACTGGCGAAACGCCAGTGCCACCCGAAACGCTGCACTTATCTGAAAGACGCCCTGGGACACGCACACGGTTGAACCCAGAACCCCTATGGTACCAGAGCTTTGGCCGGGCCGGCAGGGGCCAACCGCTTCTGGGCAATCCGCGCCAAGAGCGATTTTTGCGGCCGGGCGAACTTGACAATCCCTTCCGCCAGCAACGTGGATTCCAGCCGCCCCATGTCGACCAGCCGGTCGATCTCCGCGATCACTTCTTTCGGGGGGAACTCGTCGACGCGACGGGTGAAGTCCAACGTGCTTTGGGCAACCGCGTCGTTGGTGGCCGGCGGATTGGTCTCGATATCGCTGCCGGCGAAGGCCGCGACGTACTTCCAGGGCAACTCGCCCGGTTTCTTCGTCCCCGTGCTGGCGAAGACGATCTCCTGGTCCAGCGGCGTGGGCCGTTGGGCCCAAAACACCTGGTTTTCGGCCCGGATTCGCTTGGCATTCAGAATGCCCACCATGCCCTGGGCGGCGGGCGAAAGCCCCGGGACCGCCTTCTCCGTATAGAGATCCACCCGGGAAACGAAAATGCTGTAGACGCTCTTGAAGCCATCCAAGTCGGCCCGGGCCCGGGCCCCCCGCCAGACCGCGTCGCGAGCGGCACGGTACTGCCGCCCTGTAAAAATCAAGGTGACGTTCAGTTTCACGCCGGCCGCCGCCAGGGGTTCCAGGGCGTCCAACCCGGCTGGGGTGGCGGGCACCTTGATCAGGCGGTTCTTCTGGCCGGCCGACCACTTTCGGCCCAATTCAATATATTGGGATACCCGCTGCTGGTGCGGCAGGTTCGACTCGGGGTCCTCCAAGAGCGGATCCACCTCAAAACTGACGTAGCCGTCGTTGCCTCGCGTTCGGTCCCAGACGGGCAGAAAGACCTCCTGGGCACCGCGGACCAGGTGGTCGGTGAGTTGCCAGGCGATCTGTGGGTCGGTCAGGCCCTCGCGGACGGCCCGATCGATGAAGTCGTCGTATCGCCCGCTGGCAACCAAATCGGCCACAATGATTGGATTGGAGGTTGCCCCGGTTGCCCCGATGGCCCGATCGCGACGGACCAAATCGGGATCGACCGAGTCCAGCCAGAGTTTCGTTCCGGTAGCAATCAAGGATTGGAGAGAATTCATGGTCAACCCGGGGGAATGATGCCACCCATCCGTGATCGCAGCCACCGCGGCCGTTGCCGGCAACCCGATGTCCGCGACCACCCAATTATTGACCACGGGCTGAGAAGATGGAATCCCGCGTCGATCTTTTTGGGGCAGGTCCTCGACATGACACTCGGTAGAGCGGCTTTGGCGGGATTTAATTTGGAGAGGTTGACTAAGCTGCGATTGTTGTGCAATCTGGGCATTGCCGCTGGAGTTTTCCGGTAACGTGAGCTGCGGCTTTTTGCTTGATTTTGCCGGATATTCCTATTTTCCAGGCACTTGTTGGCCGATTAGGGTGTGTGAGGTTTCGCGTCCAGCAGAACGCCGCGATCCGACATCTTCGCCTGCTGGCACGAGAAGGAGAACCGCGTAGTGCAACTCACGACACGACTTGTGCTGGCCAGTCTGATGTGGATCGGCCTGATGCTGCCAACCTGCATCGCTGCAGATTCGTCGGTGTCAGCGGCGACGATGCCGCAGGCGGCGCCGCAGGCAACCGTGCCACAAGCAACGCCTCAAGCGGCGGGGCCTCAAGCGATGTGGCAGCAGTCCATGGCGGCGCAGGCGACGGCCCCGGAGCCGATCCCCGCCGGGCAACCGACGGGCTCGACGCCTCCCCAGGCGCCGGTCGGCGGCGCAGGCCCGGCCCAGGCTCCCGAAGAGGACGACGGCAGTTGGAACGCCGGGGTCTTTGGTCCCGGTTGCGCGCCGCCGCCGTGCTGCGAGATTTGCGGGGGCGGCAGCGGTCCGCCGCCCGACTATTACATCGAAGCCGGAACCCGTGTACTCGCCCGCAACAAGACCGACCAAAGCCCGATAGTCACGTTCATGCGGGTCTCGGGCGACTTCGATACCGTCCCCGCAACCGCGGACTTGAAGGAGGGAATGTCTTTCCGGTCGATGGATCAGGGAATTTCCGCAGGCATGTTGGGCACGATCGGCCACTACCTGGGGCGCGATTCCAATGACCGCGATGAGTTCATCGAGTTCGAGTATTGGGGCTTGAATCGTTGGGAAGGGAAGGCCGCGTTGACCAGCGCCGATTACGTTTACTATACGAGCAGCAGCGCCACCATCGAGTCACACAACCTCTACAGCAACTTCCCGTTCACGGTGCCTGGTTTCAATCGGGCCGACCTGCAAACCCTGGCGACGAACAGCAACCTCAACAACTTCGAGCTCAATTGGCGATTCAGCGCCCGCAGCGTACCCGATCAATTGGTGCTCCATCCCAATGGGCGATGGCGGCGCGAATGCATACCGGGCTACTACTTCTCCTATCTGTTCGGCCTGCGAGTCATCGACCTGAACGACGAGGCGGACTTCCACAGCGAAGGCACGTACCCCGACGTCAACAACATGCCGACCCTGAACACCGGCAACTACAGCGTCCACACGCGGAACCGGTTGATCGGCGGTCAACTCGGCGCCGAATTGACGTACCGGCACTGTATCTGGAACGTGGATGTTCACGGCCGCGTCGGCCCGTTCCTGAACGCCGCCAGGACCGAAAGTTCGATCGTCATCGACGCACCGACGGACCCGATCGAACCGGGGACTTTGAACGTCCAGTCCTCGAAAAACCGTGATGCGGGCGCCATCGTGGGTGAATTCGGCTTCGGCGCCACCTACAAGTTCCGGCCGAACTTCATCGCCCGGGCCTCCTACGATTTCACCTGGATTGGAGATGTGGCCCTGGCGCCGGAACAATTCATCTTCAACATCAATCCGCAGCCGTACATCAGCACCCACGGATCCATGTTCGTCAACGGCCTCTCTATGAGCCTCGAATACACCTGGTGATCCGGGCATTTCGGGACGGCGAAACGGCGGAACGGCGAAAACGGCCAGCGGCACGCGGCGGGCACTCGCCGCATATTCTCCGCCATGGGTCTGTCGGCAAGAGCGTCTTCTCGCCCAAAGTCGATCGGTCCCGGGCTGGTCGAGAATGCTCACGGGGCAGGGGCGGACCCTTGGAGTATTCGCGGCGATTGGGGGCTCGCTGCCGATGATGGGCTAGATTAACGCCGAATGCCCATCGGCCCGGACAGGGCTGACGCAGGCCCGCGGTGCTAGACCGCCGCGGGCCCTTCTCTTTCTTGGGCCTGAACCGCTGGGCCGCCGAGGCTTCTTGCCCTCAAGGTTCCCCAGACCTGCAACGTCGCCGCAGGAAACAACTCTTATGTGAGTTAACATACCACCAGTATTAGGTATGGTTCTCGCTTGCATTGGTTGTTTGGCACCACCCCGTGGCATTGTTTTGGCAGGAATAAACGGTTAGGGAAAAGATTTTTGTTAAAGAGACTGGCCAAACGCTTGCAACTTTTTCAATTCTGTTTATCATAAGGGTTACGTGGAGTTCATGGGGAACTCCTGTGGAACCTTTGGCCCAACTAGTGAGGCAGCGTTTGGTTCAGTAACCCCTCCGCCGGTGCGAAGGGATGCTCGCGCTGCCAAGCTACCACAACAATACGAGGCAGCGTTCGGTTTCCTCGACATCCTGGAAGGGTTACTGCTATGGCACGCAAGCACTTCGGCTGGCGGTGTGCGTTCGTTGGTGCGTTGACGTTTGGATGGTTTGCAATCCACCTCCCGGTTGTGCTTGCAACCGAGATCACGCCTTTTAGCGACGAGTATAAGGATTCGGGCGGGCTTTCGTCGCTCTTCTCCCGCCCCCTGTTCGGCGGAACGCCTGGGTCTTGGCCTGCTGCTTCCGGAGCCGTTCCGGTTGCCCCTTCGGTCATCAGCGTCACGAGTCTGCGCCCGGTACTGACAACGCCGACGTATCGGCTGACTGCTTCGTCCCTTGCCAAGTCGAAGAGGACGGACTGCACGACGAGCGCCGCCCCAACGACGGCATCCACCCCAACGTCGACGGAGTCGGCCGACACGGTCGCCACCACGTCGGCCACCACCTCGACCACGGCCAAGACGGCGGCCACCATCGCCTCCACGACGAGCGACTCGACAACCACGGCCAGCCTCCCGACGGCCGCCAGAACAACCGCGTGCGCGGCGGGCTGTTCGTCTTCCCCCTCGTCTTCCTCCTCGACCGGCCCTAAGACCTCTTCCTCGAGGGTGGTCGGCGCCAGCAGTTTGAGATCGTCGCTGCTGCTTGCTTCTTCGTTGCGGACGGGCATGATCTCGGCTGCCTCGACTTCCGCCGCGGCCAATCCGGCAACGACCTCGATCTCGATGGCAACGGCCTTGCCGTCGACGACCTCGGACGATATCAGCCTCTCGGGAACCGTGTGGATCGACTCGAACTGGAATAACACGAAGGATATGGGGGAATACGCCATCGGCGGCGCCGTGGTGACGCTCGCGACTACCGACGGCACCTTCACCGTCACAGCGACAACCGGTTTAGACGGCACCTATTCCTTCAAGAACCTGCTGGCCGGCTCCTACGACGTGTGGACGCCGACCTACCCCGGCCTGCTGATTAATGGCACGGCGATCGCGGGCAACGACGGCGGCACGGTGTGCAACTCAACCACGACCGACGGAATCACGGTCGACATGGTCAAAGACATTACCCTCGTGTCCGGAGACCCGGCAACCAGCTACGACTTCACCGATCTGGGACTGGACCCCAGCCTGGTTTCCAAACGGCTCTTCCTGGCCTCGGCGCTGGGAACGTCGACGTTTTTGGTCGGCCCTATTCCCACGGTTCCCGAACCGGGGACTTTCGTCTTGCTGGCCGCGGCCGCGGCCTGCGGCGGGCTGGCGTGGCGACGCCGCGCCGCACGACGAAAACGGCTCGCGGCCAATCTGAACGCTTCGATCGGCGTGATGGGGCGCACCGCGCAAGCCCGTCGCGAGAACGATTCCTCGGGCGAGGGCCGCGCCCGGAAAACATCGGCCCAGCGGGGTTCCTCACAAAATCATTCAACAAGGGTTATCAAGTGTTCACTTCCAATCTTAAGGAGCATGTTATGAAAGTCGCAAGAATCTTCGGTATCGCCCTGGCCCTGTTGGTCACGGCCATGGTCTCGCAGTCACGGGCCGATCTGGTGACGTTCTACCTGCAGCCGATCGTCAGCGGAAGCACGCCTTACACGCCAACTTTCCTGACGAATAGCGGCGGCAGCCTCGGCAACGACACCATCACGCAGAACACCGTCGCAACGTCGGCCACCTCCGGCACGATTTATTTCAATGTCTACGCCGGCCTGAACCAGACGAACACCACGGCGACCGATGACGGTATTAATTTTTCGTTCCTGAACTTCATCTCGTCGGGAACCATCGGCAACCTTCCTTCGTCGCCTTCGTCCATCTCCCTTACCCTGACCAACGGCTTCAACACGGGTACCGACGCAACCTCGGGCTCGTCCGTGGACCTTAACAACGACGGAAACTTGGACCTCGGGTCAACCAATGAGACCAGTACCGGTTCAGCCACAATACCCTATTGGAGTTATTTCAAACTGCCCGGGACAACGTATTTCTATGGTACCGGTACGGCAACCGGAGCCGGCGACCGCACGAACATCTTGCTCGGCGTCCTCGCATACACTTACAGCACCACCTCCGCGACGAGCCAGTCGGCGACCATAACCGTAAATACACGGCAACAATACCAGTTCGCCCAAGCCTTTGGGTGTGTGATAGACGGCGTCGCGACTACCACGAATTTCTACGGTGCAGCCACCACGAACTTCTCGCTCGGCATGATGCCGACGATCACGTACACGCCGTCGTCGCCCGGTGGCGGCGCCCTGTCGCTTACCAGCGCCCTCGCGTACAGCCGCATCGCGGTCGGTGGGACGGAAACAATCACCTACACCCTCAGTAATACGGGGGGCGCCGTGATCAACAACTGGGGCTTGTCGGCCACGTCAAACGCTGGCGTCGGCACAGTGACGGGTCTAGGCCCCGCCAGTGGGTCGAGCCTCGCCGTGAGCGGCACCGTAACGCCGTCGCCCACGGCGGTATACACGGGGGTCGCCGCGGGATCCGGCACGATCACGACCACGGCCTCCAGCAGCGATGCCGGCGTAACCTCGGTCGTGGCCACCAACACGGTCACGGTCGTCAACGACCGGCCGCTGACGATCACGGGGACTCCCACGGGGGGCATCCTCTTGAACGGCCAATGGAACCTCACCGTGACCGGCCCGGGCGCCGACAACGCGTACACCAAGCCGTCGATGACCACCACCAGTTATACCACCAGTGGAATCACAGTCAGTTCCACGGCCGGCACTTTCTCGTCCGCGGGCACCACGACTTGGCCCCTCGCCCTGACGTTCGGCGCGACCAGCAACGCAACGCCGTCGATCGTGGGCAGCGACCTGCAGGCCAACAACGTGGTCGTGAAGGAAAATATCCCCGGGGAAGCCTTGAGCATCACGGGAACGGCCCTCCCCAGCGGCACGATCGTAGGCAACGCCACCGCGTCCAGCGGCGGGGCCGACGGGAGAACCGCAACGTTCACCGGCACCCTGTTGCAAGCCCAGGTGGGCGTCGGCGGGACCTTCCAGGGCCTGTCTTCTATCGTGACCGGAGGCGCCGGCAGCCTCAGCACCACGGCGTCGATCATGGCCGGCACGAACGGCAGCGGCGGCACGACGACGGTCGGCATGACCTGGCGCACCCGGGCCACCAACGAATTGCCCACCTCCCCAGGATATCCGCCGATGTCCCTCTCCACCAGCGCGGGTTACCTGATCAGCGACGTGGTGAACGTGACCGGCATCACCGCCGGCACGGCCGACGCCTACGTCCTCCAGATGAGCTTCAGCCCTAGCCAACTCACCAGCGGCAGCGGCAGCGTGGCGGCCGAGTTCAACGGCGGCTACCTCTTCCTGGCTACGCTCAGCGGCGGAACGTGGGAAAACGCAACGGCGGTCGGAGTCAACGGCCCCGCGGGCATAAACGCCGGGGTTAAGCAAAACATGTCCTGGAGCAATTTCCTTTCGGGCAAAGACGGCGACGCGCTGAGCACCCTGATTGGATCGTGGGGCGTCGATACCGCGAACGACGTGGCTTGGGCCGTGATCGACTACGGCAACAACAACCAATTTGCCGTGGTCCCGGAACCCGGGACGTTGCTTCTGCTGGCGGCTGGCGCCCTGGCCTTGGTGCCGGTCATCCGCCGTCGGCGTCGGAGGGCTTCCAAGACAGGCTAAGCAATCGTCAGGCGCGGCCTGACCCGAGTGTCAACCAGCAGGCGGCCGGGGTGAACAACGCCCCGGCCGCTTTTTTGGGGATCATCGCAACGCAACGGGGCACGCTCCCCCGCCGGCCGCGATCAGAACCGATATTCGACGCCCAGGCGGATGCCTTGGGCCCAGAAGCTGGTCGTGTTGAAGCTGAGCGGTCGGATCGAAGGTAGGAACCGGGGCCGGCGGCGGGACTGCAAAACCCGGAATGTTGTTTCCGTTGACGTTCAGGTTGATCTGATCGGCAGCGCGCGCCACCTGGGCCCAATAGAGGAAGTCGTAGCCGACAAAGCCGCGCAGGTTGCAAGTAAACTGATACCCCAGTTGCACGCCGAACTGCGGAATGACGACGAAGCAGTCGCGGGAATAGCCGCCGATGTTGGAATCCAAGGCCAGCAGGCCGCCGGCTACGGTGCCCGATCATCGCCCCGTCCGGCACGATTATGAGTAGTCGAGCCGTTGATGTTGACGACGTCATGATTCCACCCCATGGCCATCTTCGCCGAGAACTCCAACGACCAGCGGCAGTAGCAGTAGTTGGCGATCAAGCCGAGTTCGGTGCCGTTGAAGGTGTTCCGGGTGCGGAAGCTGTCGGTGAGATTGAACTGCGTGCCCGTCTGCACCTGGCCGTTGAAGGTGAGCAGTTGCTCCTGGACCGACAGGTTGTCGGACATGTTGTAGTAGCGGTAGCCGCCGATCACGTCCAAGCGGAAGGCCCGCCGCGCAGCAGGGATTGCACGCCGACGCACATCCGCAACCCAAACCGCCGCATTCCGCGGCGCAGCAGGATTCCCAGCAACACAAGTTATGGCGGAAGTCGAGACCGGCCGACTGGAAGTTGTTCGCCGCCGATGCCGTCACCCTGCCGCCGATGCTGAAGCTAAGGGAGCCAGGAACGAGAAGGTGGAGAGGATACGCTATTATCTCCGCGTCTTGGGTGTCCGTGGTACGTGTCGTAAAAAGGCCGGGCGAGCACGGGATAGCCGTTCGACACGCCGCTGTCGTAGCTGGCCGTTTGCCGCCCCAGGTCAAAGTAATTTCCCTCGATGCCCCAGGTATTGCAGCAGTCCAACCACATGCCCAAGGTAACATCGACGCCGGAGCGGTTGCCGTTCTCGACCGTGGAATCGCCGAACAGGACCTTGGTGTCAAGATTCCCATTCACGTCACGATGGTCAAGTGCACCGGGGTAAGTTGGCTGCGAAGGGTCGCCCCAAGTGGTGTTCGTCCCGCTGGTGGTCACCAGGGCCGGCAGACGGCTCCCCTTGGTCCACCACGACAGATAGTCGGCCTGCACCCAGAACCGGCCGGCCGGACAGCATGGCCCATCGCCGCAGGACGCGACGTTCTGACAATCATCCGGACTGCCGCTATGCGTGTCCGTGACAAACGCCGTCCCGGCGTCACCAAAGGTCGTGTCGCTGATCGTGACGGAACCCGTAACAGTACCTGTGACGGGCCCCGACATGACGGACTTTGCCTCGGTGGGCGTCGATGCCGCCATCGCCGCCCCCGCATCGCTGGATGCCTCTTGGGCGACCAGCCGTGTACTCCCGCTCAACGTCCAAGCGACCAGAACCAGCCAGACCCCCGCGAACCTGACGCCTTTTGCAGCCATGTCCCTACCCCCCATCCATGCAAACGGTGACGGATTTGTTTCAGCACGACCGGGTCTGACGGATACTTCCAATAAACCGTCTTTGCCGGAAGTAACGATGATTCCTTTTGTAACGAATCGGCCGATTGTAGGGGCAACATTAGGCCAGATTCGTCACCGTTTCGCCCAAAGGCAAGCCGCAACTGCGATAAAGACAACGCAAGTACCCCAGGCTGCCTATCTTCAGCGTGGTCAATCCAACCGGGCCGCACGATGAATCACCCCGCCGAGTTGGGAATCTCGGAAAGATGAGATGGTTCGGCGCCGCGGCTTGCCGGACTGTACGGGCGTGCCCTAAAATGCAGGGCTTGGCATCTTCCGTCCCCACGAGCCTCTCCGCGACGCGATGGCCGATTCCGATATCCTCATCCAGGGCGCTCGCGAGCATAACTTGCGGGATGTTCAGCTCGTCTTGCCGCGAAACCGGCTGATCTGCTTCACCGGCGTGAGCGGCTCGGGCAAGAGTTCGCTGGCCTTCGACACCCTCTATGCCGAGGGGCAGCGGCGTTACGTCGAGAGCCTGTCGAGCTTCGCCCGGCAGTTCCTCGGCCAGATGCCCAAGCCCGACGTCGATCTGATCGCCGGCCTGAGCCCGTCGATCTCGATCGCGCAGAAGGCCGGCGGCCAGAACCCCCGCTCCACCGTCGGCACGATCACGGAGATTTACGACTACCTGCGGGTGTTGTACGCCCGGGTGGGCCAGGGGCATTGTCCGCAGTGCGGCCGCCCCATCACGGCCCAAAGCCGGGAGCAGATCATCGCCCGGATCGCCGCCTTGCCGGCCGGCACGCCGCTGCTGGTGCTGGCGCCGTTGATCCGCCGGCAGAAGGGCGAATACCGCGACCTGTTCGAGGACCTCCTGAAGCAGGGGTTTGTCCGCGCCCGGGTCGACGGCCGCATCGTCCGCCTCAGCGACGACCTGCGACTGGACCGGCAGATGCGGCACGACATCGACGTGGTCGTCGATCGGCTGGTGGCCGGACCGAAGATTCGCGCCCGGCTGGCCGAGGCCGTCGAGTTGGCCCTCCGCCTGGGCGACGGGAACCTCGTCGTCCTGACGGACGACGACAAGAAGGCGGAAGGCGGAAGGCGGAAGGGGGAAGGCAAGGCGGAAGGCGGAAGGCGGAAGGCGGAAGGCCGAGACAAGGCAGAACGCGCCGTCCGATCCGGAGGCTAACGCCTCCGGCTCACATCTCCTTCCGCCTTCGGGCACCGGGCTCACGCCTGGTCGTCCCTCTTCCGCCTTATCCCTCTCGGCCCATTACGCCTGCACGCACTGCCAGGTGAGCTTCGAGCCGCCCAGCCCGCAGTTGTTCAGCTTCAACAGCCCGCAGGGCATGTGCCCGGAGTGCAGCGGCCTGGGACAGATCTACACCTTCGATCCCGAGCGGCTGATTTCCGCACCCGAGCCGGTCGTTCCAGCAGGGCTGCATGGAGTTGCTGGGCACGTGGCGCGAGATGGGCCGTTGGCGGCGGCACATCTATCGCGGCGTGGCCGAATTCCTGGAGCGGAAGCACGGCCTGGAGCCGGGCACCGTGCTGGAGACGGCCTGGGAGGAACTCGACCGCAACGTGCGGCACGCCCTGCTCTGGGGCACCGGCGACGAGCACATCGCGTTCACCTGGCGGAGCGGGCCGTCGGGCTACAAGTGGGGCGGCACGTTCGAGGGCATCATCCCCAAGCTGCTCTCGCAGTATCGCACCACGCGGAGCCGCCTGCAGCGGCGCCAGTTGGAAAAGTACATGCGCATCCTCGGCTGCGAGCGCTGCGGCGGTCAGCGGCTCAATGCCCAGGCCGCCGCCGTGACGCTCACCACCGCGTCGCCGGAGTTCGGCCGCCCGGCCCGAGCGGTCGCTGCCCGAGCTCTGCCGCCTGCCGATCTCCGACGCCGGAGGAGTTCCTCGGCGCCCTGGAGCTGGACGCCACCGGGCAGGCGATCGCGGCCGAGGCCGCTCAAGGAGATCCGCAGCCGCTTGCAGTTCCTCAAGAACGTGGGCCTGGACTACCTCACGCTGGACCGCACCGCGCCGACGCTCTCCGGCGGCGAGATGCAGCGCATCCGCCTGGCCGGCCAGATCGGCTGCGGCCTGGTGGGCGTGCTCTACATTCTCGACGAGCCCTCGATCGGCCTGCATCCCCGCGACAACGACAAGCTGCTGGAAACGCTGGCCCGGCTCCGCGACCAGGGCAACACGGTGGTCGTGGTCGAGCACGACGAGGACACGATGCGGGCGGCCGACCACATCGTCGATTTCGGTCCCGGTCCCGGCGTTCGCGGCGGGCAGATCGTGGCCAGCGGGCCGGCCGGCGGCCATCATCGCCCAGCCGGAGAGCGTCACCGGCCAGTACCTCGCCGGGCACGCGGCGGATCGCCGTTCCCGCCGCGCGCCGCCCGGCGGAACGGCAAACGCCTCGTCGTCCGCGGCGCCCGGCACAACAACCTCAAGGACATCGACGTCGAGATCCCGCTGGGCGTGTTCGTCTGCGTGACCGGCGTTTCCGGCTCGGGCAAGAGTTCGCTGGTCAACGACATCCTCGTCGAGGCCCTGCGCCGCGACCTGAACGCCGGCCTCGGCAACCCCGGCGACCACGACCGGATCGAGGGCCTCGAGCACCTCGACCGGCTGATCGCCATCGACCAATCGCCGATCGGCCGCACGCCGCGCTCCAACCCGGCCACCTACATCAAGGTCTTCGACGAAATCCGCAAGCTCTACGCGCAGCTGCCCGAGTCGAAGGCCCGCGGCTACCAGCCCGGCCGCTTCAGCTTCAACGTCGCCGGCGGGCGCTGCGAGGCCTGCGAGGGCAACGGCTCGAACAAGCTGGAAATGGACTTCCTGGCCGACGTCTGGGTCACCTGCCCGGTCTGCGAGGGGCATCGCTTCAACCGCGAGACCCTGCAGGTCCGCTACAAGGGCAAGTCGATCGCCGAAGTGCTGGAGATGGACATCCAGGAGGCCCTGCGGCACTTCGAGAACATCCCGCCGATCGCGCCACAAGCTGCAAACGCTGCACGACGTGGGCCTGGACTACATGAAGCTCGGCCAGCCGTCGCCGACCCTCTCCGGCGGCGAGGCCCAGCGGATCAAGCTCGCCCGCGAACTGGTCAAGAAAAGCACCGGCCGGACGCTCTATCTGCTCGACGAGCCGACCACCGGGCTGCACTTCGCCGACATCCAGCTGCTGCTTGAAGGTGCTGCACGGATTTCGTCGACGCCGGCAACACGGTGCTGGTGGTCGAGCACAACCTCGAGGTGGTCAAGACGGCCGACTGGATCATCGACCTCGGGCCCGAGGGCGGCGAGGCCGGCGGACGGATCGTCGCCGCCGGCACGCCCGAGCAGGTCGCCGCCTGCGAGCATTCGTACACCGGCCGCGTGCTGCGCGGTCATCTCCCCTCTCCCTCTGGGAGAGAGGCCGGGGGTGCAGGGCGGCGTGTCGAGCAGTGCCGTCGACGCGGACAAGCCGCAGCGCCCGCTCACGCCGCAAGCCAGCGTGCTCCCGACGGGCGAGGGGCCCGCCGCCACCCTCCCGCGCCGCGCCGAATTGGCCAAGGCCATCAAGGTCCGCGGCGCCCGGCAGCACAACCTCAAGGGCATCGACGTCGACATCCCCCGCGACCAGCATGACCGTCTGCTGCGGTCCGAGCGGCTCGGGCAAGACCTCGCTGGCCATGGACACGATCTACGCCGAAGGGCAGCGGCGCTACGTGGAAAGCCTCAGCGCCTACGCCCGGCAGTTCGTCGGCCAGATGCAGAAGCCGAAGCTCGACCACATCGAGGGCCTCTCGCCGGCCATCGCCATCGAGCAGAAGCACAGCGGCCACACGCCCCGCTGCACCGTGGGCACGGTCACCGAGATCTACGACTACCTGCGGATCCTCATGCCGCGGCTGGGGCAGCCCTATTGCCCGGCCTGCGACGTGCCCGATCGGCACGCAGTCGGCCGACGAGGTGATCGAGAAGATCATGGCGCATCCGGCCGGGCACGAAGCTCTACCTGATGGCCCCGCTGGAGATCCAGGTGGGCGAGCGCTACGAGACGCTTTGGGAGGAGATCCGCGCGGCCGGCTACGTCCGGGTCCGCGTCGACGGCCAGACCTATTCCGCTCGACAACCCGCCGGAGATCGACCGCCGGCGGAAGCACCGCGTCGAGGTGGTGGTCGACCGCGTGACGGTCCGCCCCGACGCCCGCTCGCGCATCGCCGGCAGCGTGGAGAACGCCCTGGCCCTGGGCCGCGGCGTGCTCGCGCGTGGCCTATCCCCAGCGACGACGTGCCCGAGCCGCGCTGGCCGATCGCAGATCCACAGCCAGCACTTCGCCTGCGACCGGTGCGGGCGGAGCTTCGAGCCGCTGGCGCCGCACCATTTCTCCTTCAACAGCCCGCTGGGCTGGTGCCCGGCCTGCGAAGGGCTGGGCGTGCAGACGGGCACGAATCCGGCGGCCCTGCTCCGCGACCCGAAGCTCACGCTGGCCGAAGGGCGCCGTGGCGCTGTGGCCCGAGCCCGGCAGCCGGCTGTTCCGCGCCGATGCTGGAAGGCTTCGCCCGCGCGACCGGCGTGCCGCTCGACGTGCCCTTCGAGCAGCTCGGCGGCAAGCATCGCCGGCTGATGATGCACGGCACCGGCGAGCAGTGGTTCGAGCAGTGCTTCTCCCCTCTCCTTCCGGGAGAGGGACCGGGGGTGAGGGCGGCGCGCAAGAATCGGCATCAATACACTCCGCCCTCACCCCAACCCTCTCCCGGAGGGAGAGGGGAGACCGCTTTTCCGCTTCCAATACAAGGGGCTCTATCCGGCGTTGGAAGAGGCCAGCCGCGTCTCGCCCAGCTTCCGCGGCCAAGCTGGAGCACCTCGTCGACGAGGTCGAGTGCACCGTCTGCGGCGGCAGCCGGCTGCGCGACGACGCGGCGGCCGTGCGGCTCCGCGGCCGCACGATCGACGAGTTCTGCCGGCTGCCCGTTGGGCAAGCTGCTGGCCGAGTTCCAGGCCTGGAAACCCGACGCGACCGAGCGGAAGATCGCCGGCGAAGTGCTCCGCGAGATCCGCAACCGCGTGCAGTTCCTCGTCGACGTGGGGCTGGATTACCTGACGCTGGCCCGGCCCGCCCCTACGCTCTCCGGCGGCGAGATGCAGCGGATCCGCCTGGCGGCCCAGGTGGGCAGCGGGCTGTGCGGCGTGCTCTACGTGCTCGACGAGCCGACCATCGGCCTGCATCCCCGCGACAACCGCCGGCTGCTGGACGCCCTGCGGAAGCTCCGCGACCTGGGCAACACGCTGCTGCTGGTCGAGCACGACCGCGAGGTGGTCGCCGCGGCCGACCAGCTGTTGGATTTCGGTCCCGGCGCCGGGCGGTTCGGCGGCCAGATCGTCGCCCAGGGCACGCCCGCCCAAGTCCGCACCCGCCGCGGCTCGGTCACCGGCCCGTATCTGTCCGGCAAGAAGGCGATTCCCGTGCCGACCAACCGGCGGATGCCGTCGCGCGTCTCCCCTCTCCCTTTGGGAGAGGGACCGCAAGCGGTGCCGGGGTGAGGGCGATTGGCGGAAGGGCTGCCGGCAAGAAGAAGCCGAAAGCAGCGCGCCCTCACCCTAACCCTCTCCCGAAGGGAGAGGGGACCGCATGACCCTTCCCGTCATTCTCCGCCCGGCGGCGGCTGGCTGGAAATCCGCGGCGCCCGGCACAACAACCTCAAGAACATCGACGTGTCGATCCCGCTGGGCACGTTCACGCGTCGTCACCGGCGTGAGCGGCAGCGGCAAGAGTTCGCTGGTCGAGGACGTGCTCTACAACGCCCTGGCCCGGACGCTGCACCGCGCCAAGACCTCGCCCGGCGCCCACGACGGCATCCGCGGCATCGAGCTGGTCAACAAGGTGATCCGCGTCGATCAACAGCCGCTGGGGCAGACGCCCACCTCGAACCCGGCCACGTTCACCGGGGTGTTCGACCTGATCCGCGCGCTGTACGCGCAGCTTCCCGAGGCGAAGCTCCGCGGCTACACGCCCCGGCGGTTCAGCTTCAACGTGTCCGGCGGCCGCTGCGAGAAGTGCGAGGGCAACGGGCAGCGGTGCATCGAGATGCACTTCCTCCCCGACGTGTGGGTCGAGTGCGACGCCTGCCGCGGCCGCCGCTACAATCCCGAGACGCTGGCCGTCCGGTACCACGGCCATTCGATCGCCGACGTGCTGGACATGTCGTGCGGCGAGGCGGTCCGGCTGTTCGAGAACATTCCCAAGATCCGCCGCGTGCTGGAAACGCTCTGCGACGTGGGGCTCGATTACCTCACGCTCGGCCAGCCCGCCCCCACGCTCTCCGGCGGCGAGGCCCAGCGGGTGAAACTGGCCGCCGAGCTGTCGCGGCCCGACACCGGACGCACCCTCTATCTGCTCGACGAGCCGACCACCGGGCTGCACTTCGACGACCTGGCCAAACTGTTGGACGTGCTCAACCGGCTGGTCGATCTGGGCAACACGGTCGTCGTGATCGAGCACAACCTCGACGTGGTCAAGACCGCCGACTGGGTGATCGACCTCGGTCCCGAGGCGGGCGACGAGGGCGGCTACGTGGTGGCCGCCGGCACGCCCGAGGACATTGTTGCAAAGGCGGAAGGCGGACGACCAGGCTTCGCCCGGTGCCCGAAGGCGGAAGGAAGAAGGGAGCCGGAGGCGTCAGCCTCCGGATCGGAAGGAACACCGGAAGACCCGATTTCTGCGTCAGCGCGTCCTTCCCCCTTCCCCCTTTCGCCTTATCCGGCGGCTCACGCCGCCGGCTCACCGCCTTCCGCCTTTATTTCCCATACCGGCGAAGTGCTCGCGCCGGTGCTGGCAGCCGGGCCGTTTCGGCCGCGGGCCGTCCACGACTTCGCCGCCGAACGGTCCGCCCGGCACGGCGACCAAGACATCAGCGAGATCGGCACGGCGACGAAGATGCCCTGGGAGTCCGACGGCCGGCACTGGCACACCGTCGCCCGGGTCGGACGCACCGGCAACCCCTGCCGCTGGGACGGCCGCATCCTCGGCCGACGTGATCGACCGCATCGAGCAGACCTCGGGCCTGTTCAGCGACACCGATTGGAACTCGCGCAGCATCGTGGAGATCCGGGCGGCCAAGAAGTCGGACGGCTGGTTCTTTCACGCCATCACCGGCGAAGAGTGGCTGCTGAAGATGAAGTTCCGCACCGCCCGCGGCACCTTCCAACGCGACGAGCTGATCGAGCGGCTGGCCCTGAAGCCGCTCAACGACATGCCCGAATCTGCCGCTCTACGGCACCGAGCCGCGGGTGAAGGTCCGCAATCTGCGCGGGCCGTGGCAGGAGATCGAGCTGCGCGTGCACGACTACGCGGAGATCGACCGGCCCGAGTTCTGGAAGTTCGTCGACGAGGCGGTGGCCGGGTTCGACCGCTTCTCGAAGCGCGTCCAGCAGCACGCGGACATCTTGCAGCCGTGGAAGCAACTGGGCCGCAAGTGGCATTTCGCCCGCCGCGGATTTCCCGTCGGAAAAAAGGTCCGCTGGGAACCCGAGGTCCTGGAGGAGTTGATCGAGATGCTTTCCGAGGTCGCCCCGCGCGGACAGTTGTTGTGGAACAACAAGCAGGTGGTGCCGATGTACGTGCCGGAGCAGAAGGAGCCTTGGGCGGCCGTGCAAACCAAGAAGCTCGACGCCGTCCACTTGATGTTGCTGGGACCGAAAGGCTGCATCACCCAAGGCCGCCTGACCGCCCTGGGCCACGACGCCCAATGGGACGGCCAGCGGCCCGATTGCGACGTGTTGCGCATGAAGTTCCACTCCGCGGAGGACCTGCACCGCGGCGGCCTGAAGGCGTTCTTGCAGGAGCACCTGGCGACATTGAGGAAGGATGAAGGATAAAGGATGAAGGATGAAATGTCAGGACAGAGAACTTAGAGGCTATCCGCAAAGTGATATTGCTGTAAAGCGTTGTCGGGAGTAAAGATGCGCACTTTCCCCTTGCAAAGGAGTGCGCACATGACCACGACGACGCGGAAACCGTATTCGACCGATCTTACCGATCAACAATGGGCCATCCTCCAACCGCTGATTCCCCTTGCCAAGCACGGCGGCCGTCCGCGCGAGGTGGAGATGCGCGAGGTGCTCAACACCTTGTTCTATCTCAACCGCACGGGATGCCAGTGGGACCTGCTGCCCCACGATCTGCTGCCGAAGAGTACGGTCTACCAGTATTTCCGGCAGTGGCGCGACGATGGCACGTGGCAACGAATGATGGATGCGCTGCGGGCGCAGGTCCGCGTGGCGGACCAGCGGGAACCGACGCCCAGTGCCGGTGCGATCGACAGCCAAACCGTAAAAACGACGGAGCGGGGTGGCGAGCACGGATACGATGGCGGGAAGAAGATCAACGGGCGAAAACGCCATGTTTTCGTGGATACTTTGGGGCTCTTGCTGGCGGTGGTCGTGACCAGTGCAGCATGGGACGATGGGGCCGCTGCACCCCAAGTGTTCAGCCAACTCGACAACGCCAGATGTCCCAGACTGACCAAAATCTGGGCGGACAACAAGTATCGCAATCACGAACTGGATCGGTGGCTGGAGAAGCACCGCGACCACTGGGACCTGGAGATCAAGTCTCGGCCGGAAGGAGCAGTCGGTTTCGCGCCTGTGCCCAAACGATGGGTCGTCGAGCGCACCTTCGCCTGGTTGGGAAGGTACCGCCGCCAGAGTCGGGACTACGAACGTCTGACCGAGTCCAGCGCCTCGATGTTGCGAATCAGTTCGATTCACCTGATGCTCCGACGGCTTGCGCCGCCCGCACGGGTCGTGTCATTCCGGTACCGCCAGGCCGCGTGAGCCAAACCGTGTATTTCCCGAGAAATCTTTACGGATAGCCTCTAAGAACTAAGCACTAAGAACTAAGCACTAAGAACTAAGCACTAAGAACTACCCCACCAGCCATGAACGAACCCTTGCTGCCCACCCGCTTTCTGTTCCGCTTTGCCGCGGCGTGCCGGTACAAGTCGCCGCTGTGGACTCCGCAAGGGGCATCGCTGGACGAGAAGTATCGGCTGGTGAACTTCGCCGAACTGGAAGGACCATCGACCCCGCCCGACTTCCGCATCGCCTGGAGCGAGGCGGGCTTGGCCCTGGCCGTGCGGGTCGAGGGGAAACGCCAGCCGCCCTGGTGCCGGGCTTCCCGCAGCGAAGACAGCGACTCGGTGCAAGTGTGGATCGACACCCGCGACGTCCACAACGTCCATCGGGCCGGCCGGTTTTGTCACCGTTTCATTTTTCTCCCCTGCGGCGGCGGCCGTGGGCTCGACCAGCCCGTGGCCCATTGGCTGCCGATCCATCGGGCCCGCGAGGAGCCCAAGGCGATCGTGCCCGAGCAATTGCACGTCCGCGGCGAGAAGCGCGCCGACGGCTATTTTCTGGAGGCCTTTTTGCCGGCCGAGGCGTTGACCGGCTTCGATCCGCAGGAGCATCCGCGGTTGGGCTTCACCTATGCGGTGATCGACCGCGAGTTGGGCGAGCAGACGTTCGGCGTCGGCAGTCCGATGCCGTATCAGGAGGACCCGAGCCTCTGGGCGACGCTGGAAATGGTCAAATGAAAGGCGGAGGGCGGAGGGCGGAGGGCGGAGGGCGGAAGGCGGAAA
The DNA here is from genome assembly GCA_963804825.1 of uncultured Planctomycetia bacterium. Classification (GTDB taxonomy): domain Bacteria; phylum Planctomycetota; class Planctomycetia; order Pirellulales; family Thermoguttaceae; genus JBKQVT01. Next base: position 687,608 of record CAWDRV010000003.1, read on the forward strand.
AGGAAAGGCCCGTTCGGTCATCCTTCATCCTTTATCCTTTATCCTTCTCGTCCCCCGGACGCAGTCCGGGGGCTTTTCTCATCCGCCTTCCCCCTTCCGCCCTCCGCCTTCCGCCTTGTTCCCCTCGCTTTCGATGACCGCCAGCCGCTGGCCGACCGCGACCGGCTCGTCCTCCTCGACCAGGAACTCCACCAGCGTGCCGTCGGCGGGCGAGGGGAGATCGACCGTGGCCGGCCCGGCCAAGATTTCCAGGATCGGCTGCCGCCGCGCCACCCGACTGCCCGGCGAAACCAGCCATACGCTCAACGTCATGGGCTGATCGCCCAGTCCGAGGTCCGGCAGAATGAGATCGTGTCGCGGCATGACCTCGGGACGGGGAAGGAAACAACTTCGCGGCTTCAGGCTACCTGAACCAAAAGAACATCACAACCGCGACGATAGGGGCCGCGACCAGCACCTTGATAAGCCTGTCCAAGAGTGCGATCAGCAGGCCTTTCTCCAGGGCCGCGGACAAGATCGCGCAGAACAAAACGCAGATCACCACGAACCCGCCGGTGGCTTCGACGCCTATCGCGACGGAGCGGGAGAATCCGGCCGCGAACGCTCCGAAGGCGCAGCCGGCGCCGACGATCCCCGCCACGGCTTCCATCAACAATGCTTGATAATAATCCGGCATCTCAACGTCTTTCGGCGCGGCGGCCCATTCCTGCGCCGGCGGGTACTGCCTTCCGGACCCTTGGACATCATATTCGTATTCGGCAATGATGCGACTACCGACGTAGTTGTGAAACCAGCACGCAGCGCGAAGAATAAACGGTCCAAGGATGGCGCTGGCCGCGATGACCCCGATTGCCAGCAGTATGGCCGGCAGAAGCTGCTCCATGGGCATATGCATTGGCGTTGCTCTCTCCAAGTTGGGCCGAAGGGGGCAGTCCCCAGGCTATTCCAGGTTGTTCTTTTCCAAGTCCGAACCAACCGCCGAGGAGACGTTTTCTCAATCGAGGAATCCGACGAGTTCCTGGCTGCGGCTGGGCTGCTGGAGCTTGCGGACCGCCTTGGCCTCGATCTGGCGAATGCGTTCGCGGGTCACGCGGAAAATGTGCCCGACCTCCTCGAGGGTGTAACTGTAGCCGTCGCCCAGTCCGTAGCGGAGCTTGATGATCTCGCGCTCGCGGTAGCTGAGCGTTTTCAGGACCTTGGCGATGCGGTGGCGGAGCATGCCTTGGGTGGCGCCGATGGCCGGACTCTTCACCGCGCCGTCGGGCAGCAGGTCGCCGAAGTGGCTGTCCTCGCTGTTGCCCACCGGCCGGTCGAGGCTGATGGGATAGCGGCTCATGGCCAGGACGCGGCGGGCCTCGTCAACGCAGGTCTCGCTGGCCCGGGCGGTTTCCTCGATGGTGGGCTCGCGGCCCAGCTTCTGCAGCAGCCTGCCGCGAAACGCTCCGCACCCGCGACATCGTCTCGACCATGTGGACGGGGATGCGGATCGTGCGGCTCTGGTCGGCCACGGCGCGGGTGATGGCCTGGCGGATCCACCACGTGGCGTAGGTGCAGAACTTGAAGCCGCGGCGGTACTCGAACTTGTCCACCGCCCGCATCAGGCCCGCGTTGCCCTCCTGGATGAGGTCCAGGAAGCTCAGGCCGCGGTTGCGGTATTTCTTGGCGATCGAGACCACCAGGCGCAGGTTGCCCTCGGACAATCCGCGCTTGGCTTCCTGGTACTGGTCGTAGATGGCCTTGAGGTAGCGGATGCGGTTGCGGAGGCTGGAGGGCGATTCCTGGGTGATGCGGAGGATGTTGCGATACTCGGTGACCCAGGGTTCGCGCTGCTGCGGACGGCCCTTGGCCTTGCGGTGCTCGTCGACGCGGCTCTTCAGCTCGTCGACGCGGCGGCTGAACTCGTCGAGGGTCTTGATCATGGGCTCGATGCGCTGCGTCCGCAAGCCCAGTTCCTCGACCAGGCGGACGGTGCGGCGGCGGCGGCGGCCCAGACGCCGCCAAGCGGCCCGGCGCAGTCCCGACGGCCGCGCGCGGCTGGTGGCCACGTTGTAGTCGTGCTGGTTGCGCTTCAGCAGCGTCTCCGAGCGTTCGCAGGTTGGCCGGCAAGCGCCCGAGAATCTGGTACTTCTCCAACTGGTCGGTCACGGAGACCTGCACGGTGCGGTCGAACGGCAAGTCGCCCTCGTGGACCCGCCGCAGCACCTTGAACGCCGACTGCATCACGTAATCGCACTCGAGGACCTTGCGGCGGAACTTGGCGCGGGTGATCTCGATCTGCCGGGCCAAGGTCACTTCCTCCTGGCGCGTCAACAGCGGGATCTCGCCCATCTGCGTCAAGTACATGCGGACCGGATCGTCGGACCACGACTCGTCCTCTTCGACGCCTTCGAGCAACCCGTCGACGTTGACCTCCAGATCGAGGTCCAAGTCGACGCCTACTTCGGGCACGTCGTGCGTGAGGTCTTCCACGTCGGCGTCGTCGAAATCGATGGCCGCGTCCTCGGCGATCTCTTCGATCGACTCCTCCACGCGCGAGGTCGAGTCATCGTCCAGTTCGTCCAGCAATGCGTCGTACAAAGCAGTCCTCCTCCTCCAATCAATCCAAGAGTAACAAGCGGCAAACCAAGCGACGTGCCGTCAAGCCACACGGCCGGGCAACCATGCCCGAAAGCGGTAGACCGGCTCCCCTTAGGCGCAGGCCTTGGCGGACACGGACCCCTCCAATCTATCATTATGCCACGGATGGGCATGGAATGCCACGAAATTCTACCACCCATTTTTCGCCCCGCCGGAGCCGCCCGCCATTTGGTAAGAGATTCGGTCTGCGGCAACACTGCCCGCGTGCAACCAGCAACCAAGTGCTCCATGCGACCGGGGCAAAGAATGTCCCCAAAACCGGAATCCGGCCGCTCCTGCCGGGAAAGCCGATCCCATCGCCCACCCACGAACAAGAACCATTCTATTTTAATTACTCGTTTCCGTTAGTCCAGTGTTTTGTGGGCCGGGTCTGGCAGTCGGGGCGACCGGCGGAGCGAATGGGGCGAATTCCGGTGAAAGATTGGGGTATCTGGACAAGCGAGTAAAGTTGCCCCCCTCTTTAACACGGCCACTGCCGACAACGAAACGGTCCACGTCCACCGCGTTTCGGCCCGGACGCCACCGTGTCCAACTCGCCAACCGCCACGCCACCGGGTACACTGATATCGTTGACACTTGATGGGATTCCGCGTTTGAGAGACAAGTACCTATTGCCTTGTTCTTGTGGGGAGAAGATCCCCGTCGAACCCCGACAGGCGGGCCAGGCGGTCCGGTGCGCGTGCGGCAAGTCCGTCACGGCCCCCACGCTTCTGGAATTGACGCATCTCGAGAGGGCAGCGGCCGTCGAGACGCCTGGGGTCGCGGCGCCGCCCCCAACATGGGGCATATCCCAGCGTCTGTTGCTGTTGGGTGCCGTTATCCTGCTGGTGTTGGTCCCCCTTTTGATGGCGGTGTGGGTCGTTCCGCAGCCGCCCGGAACCCCTGTTCACCAGTTCCACCCCCGAACTTATCCACCGCGAGGTGGAGCGATGGCCTGCGTTTATGGTTTTGGGGAAGTTTTGGCAGATCCAGAACGAAGGAATCGACCGGGGCGCTCAATCGACGAGGGAGAAGTATGACCAAGCCTTCGCGTACTACCATTTACGGCTGGGTGCGGTGGCGATTCTTGGCCTGTTGGGCGTTGGCATGCTGGTTGGGGGCGTTGCGTACCGCCGGCCCAGTCCCCGCCCCGATCGTCGGTGACAATATATTGTCACCCCCCTTGCACAAAATTCGACAAGCTTATATATTCAATAACGTATCCAACTGTTTCCCGCCCGCCATCGCCACGCCCTGTTGAAGAGGCATCATGAAAGCTGCGTACATCGAGAAGGTTGGTCCACCGGAAAATATTCATTTCGGGGACCTGCCCAAGCCCAAACCCTCGGGCAGTCAAGTTCTTGTAAGAGTAAAAGCCGTTGCGGTCAATCCTATCGACACGTACATTCGGTCGGGGATGGTTGCCGCGGAGTTGCCCAATCCGTTCATCGTCGGTTGCGACTTGGCGGGGGTGGTTGAGGCGGTTGGGGCCGACGTGGTGCGGCTGAAAGTGGGCGACCGCGTTTGGGGGAGCAACCAGGGGTTGTTGGGCCGCCAGGGAACTTTCGCCGAGTTCGCGGCGGTCGAGGAGTGCTGGCTCTATCCCCTTCCCGAAGATGTCTCGGAGCGGGATGCGGCCGCGATCGCCCTGGTGGGCATGACGGCCCATTTGGGATTGTTCCGCGACGCGCAACTGAAGGTGGGGGAAAACGTTTTCGTTCACGGGGGTTCCGGCGGCGTGGCGTCCTGCGTGGTGCAAATGGCCCGCGTCATCGGCGCCCGAGTGATGACCACCGCGGGCAGCGACGAGAAGGTGCACGTCTGCCGCCGCCTGGGCGCCAACGTGGCCGTCAATTACAGGACCGGCGACGTGGACGAGGCCCTTCGCAAGTTCGGCGCCATCGACGTGTGGTTCGAGAACCTCCGCGAGCCGAACCTGGACCGGGCGATCGGGCACCTGGCGATGCGGGGCCGGATCATCCTCATCGCCGGACGCGACGCCCGGCCCGCGCTGCCCGTGGGACCGTTCTACATGAAGGACGCGACGGTCCACGGCATGGCCGTGTTCAATGTCCCGGCGGACGAGCAACGCAAGAGCGCCGCCGAGATCAATCGCTGGCTGGCCAAGGGGAAGCTGCGACCGGTGGTCGGCCGGGTGATGAAGCTCTCCGAGGCCGCCGAAGCCCATCGCTTGCAGGAAGAGCACACGCTGCGCAAGAAATCCGCCCTGATGGGCAAGATCGTGCTCGAACCGTGAGGAGGGGAAAGGCTTGAGCCTTTCCACGCCCGCGGGCCGCGGACCGTGGGACTGTAGCGGAAGGCGGAAGGAAGGGGCTGGCAGGCTGCGGCTCTTGTCACTTCGGCGGGGTTGACGCCCAGGGCCGATCCATACAGAATGGATTGGTGGGGCTCACCAATGACGCAATATGACAAATTCCTGGGCCGAGTCCTCTGTGGGACATGTGACGCGGCCATTGGATTCACCCAGCTTTGCCAGCTACTGTGCCGTCTCGGCTTCGAGGAGCGAATTCGCGGTAGTCATCACATCTTCACTCGTGCTGACGTTGCGGAGATTTTGAATCTCCAACCTCGCAACGATCAAGCGAAACCCTATCAGGTCAAACAAGTGCGGCAATTGCTGTTGAAGTATCAACTGGGAGGAGATCTCGATGCAGAGTAGATATCGCTATGAAATCATCCTCTACTGGAGCGATGCCGATCAGGCATTCATCGCCGAAGTGCCGGAACTGCCGGGCTGTGCGGCCGATGGAGCGACCTATCAAGAGGCGCTGACAGAAATCGAAACGGTGATCGGGCAGTGGATCGACACGGCCAAGGAATTAGGCCGCCCGATCCCGGAACCTCGCGGCCGATTGCTCTTCGCATAAGGAGGAACTCTCGCCAAGCGATCGCGAGCAGTTCCTTCCGCCTTCCGCCCTCCGCCTTCCCCCTTCAGTCCAGCCAGTCGCCTTCCGCCAGCCGGGCCGGGGTGTACTGCTCCGTGACGTAGCTGATGTCCTTGCTGATCAGCGATTCCACCTCCAGCTTGAAGCCGTTGTCCAGCAGCTTGTGGATCTCCTTCTGCCAGGGCTTCTTGTGGGCGAACCACGGGTAGCCGGCGATCTGCTTGGCCCGCTTGCGGTCGGTGTCGCTCAAACTGATCTGCACGCTCTTCGAAAGCCCGCACCGCTCGAAGTCGATCGAGCGGAGGCCGAGGAACCGGGCGTCGGGAATCGCCATCCGCTGCGACTCGTAGGCGAGGTTGATCGAGCCTTGCTTGATGACGCTGTAGATATAGTATCCCCACGGGTCGTTGTCCAGCAGGCAGTAGACCGGCAGTTTCAGTTCATTGTGCAGCCGGTGCAGCAAACGGCGGACGCCGCGGGGCGGCTGCCCGGCGCCGTGGGTGAGAATGCATTGGTTCTTGCGCCAGAATTTGTCTTCGTTGAACCGCCGCCAGACCGTGGCCTTTTCGACGTGGAGGACGAATTTCGCCGTGCAACTCTTGAAGCGGATCACTTCCGGCTCGACGATCGACGGGACGGCGTACCCGCCCGAGCCCATGCGCGCACAGTCGATCTCGTCGCCGCTGTCGTCCAGCACGATATTGCCGACGATCCCGCCGCGGACGTCGGCGAACATGTGCAACTCCTCGCGGAGGCTGCCCAACAGGACCTCGACGTCCTCGATCACCGGGTCGCATTCGGCCTGGTCCTCGAACGTCTCTTCCTTGGTCCCCTCGATGGTGTGTTTCAGGAGGTAGAACAGACCGCGGATGCTGGTGGTCTTGCCCTGGTCGATCAATTGGGTGGCGCCGCTGGCCACGAGCAGCGTCTGCATGTAGCTTTGGCCTGCGCGAGGTTGAAGAGGTGGCGGCGGTTGGTGTTCCGCCCCATTTCGATGAAGCCTTTCGCCTTGTTGTAGCGGACGTTGGAGAGCGATCGGGCGGGGATTTCGAGGTGCGGGTCGCGTCCGCGGTCGGCGGCGGCCACGACCGCGTCGGCCAGCTCCAGCAGCCGTTTCCGCGTCTTGCTGTCTTTCAGATTGAGTTTACGCCCGGTCTTCGATGGCATGGTCGAAAAAGGTCTTTGGTTTTCGGTCGCGCGTTCTTGGCAGGTCGTCGGCTAAGCGTGCTTCATCGTTTCCTCTTCCATCCAAGCGGGCTTTGTTCCGTGGTAGAGGACGTTGGGGTCGATGTCGGCGCCGTTCGGCCAGACAATCGTCCCCAATTGTGAATCGACTCGAACCGAGCGGAAAACGGCCGGATCGCCGCGAATCGGCGAGAAGATCGGCCCGTGCAGGTAGACCGCCAGATCAATTTCTTTCGACGAACCGTCGGTAAACTCCAAACGGACGATGAAGTCCCGCACGGGCTCGACTTTGCGGACGCGCACCAATTCTCGCATACGTCACCTTTACTCCAGCGGATCGATGTTTTCCAACGGAATGCCTTCGCGGGCACGGTCCCAATTGGTTAGTAGTTCATGCCGATGCAAAGAAGCCCATTCCACAACCAATGCTCTTGCCCGCCGCGGCAGTTGGCCCCTTTGACATTCCAGGGTTTCGATGGAAAAAAATGCTTCATCGCCTCTGTATTCTGCGTGGAAGTGCGGAGGGTTATGGTCATTATAATTCATCGAAATCGTGATGCCAAAAAAGCACGATACGCGCGGCATTGTGATGTTACTCCTTCGCATCAGCGTCGCTTGATACCGGAACATCCGCCGGCGGGACCACAAGCACGCCTCGGCCGAAATCGGCGTCGTCGGCCTCGACGGGCCGGCCGCGGTCGTCGAGCTTCATGTCGGCCTCGACGGTCCGGCGCCGGGCCACTTCGAGCAGCCGATGGTGAAGGCGGTCGCGGTCCGACTGGTTGATGCGGCTGACCGCCGTGGCCACTTCGCCCAAGTAGCGGAGGAAGATCGCCCGCCGCTGCCCCTCGTGCTTCACGCGGTTGCGGCGGTGCAGATACATTCCCAGCTTGCGTCCGACCGCTTGCAGGGCCAATCGCAGCTCCTTCTGGATCTCGGGATAGCCGGCAATGGCCTCCTTCGATTCGCTGGTGAACGGGACCCAGACGCTCGCCATGTGGACCATCAGGGTCACCGGGCCGCTGGGCATCGAGCCGCGGGACTGGCTCAGGCCGTAGCTCCGCCAGTTGGTGGCCATCACGGTTTGCGTGATGGCGCAGGCCCCGGCCTGGAATTGCAGCGGCACGCGGTTGGCATAGCGCAGGAGCGTCATCGACTGCCCGTCGTGCAGGTTGACGTTGCGCATGGCCTCGTGCAGCTTGGCCGCTTCGGCGGCCTTGAGCTTGCCGGGCGAGACGCGGCTGCGAAGTCCCGCCTCCTGGAGGATCTTGTCGGCCGCTTCCGCCCCCATGCCGTCGAACGTGGTGGAAAGGAACTGCCGCAGCGTCCGCGCGTCGCTCGATTCGAGCAATTCGTGAAGGGCTTCCTTCGAGACTTTCTGGGCCGTCGAACCGCCGCCGTAGGCCAGGCCGACCTCGATGGCGAAGGGGTTGCCGCGATAGACCGCCGGGGGCCGCGTGGCCGCCGCGTAGAATTCGCCCGGCACCACCTGGTGCAATCCCCGCAGGATCAATTCCTCGCCGATGGGCGAAATGCAGTCGGTCGACGGCGCGCTGATTTTCGTTTTCTGGATCGCCTGGTAGAGTTGATCGGCCTCGTGCCGGCCGCACTTCCGCGTGCTGGCCCGGGTGCTCACGCCGGCCGCCGCGCAGATCTTCCGCGCCACGGCCGGACTGACCCGCGTGAACGAGTGCGTGAGAAACTGCGAAACCGTCGGCGCCTTGGTCTCCTTGAGCATGCCCACGAGCATTCCCAGCTCGACGCCGTACGGATGCGGCTTGATCTCCCGCGGCTCCGGCGGCAACGCGTCGCACACCCGGGGATGCTCCCACGCGGCCCCGTCGGCATCGAGATAATGGATCGTCACGTGGGGATTGGCGATGGCCGTCTGCTCGAGGTATTCGTCCACGCTGCCGCGGCCGCGCTGATAGCGGGCCTCCAACTCGATGGTCACGCGGGTGCCGTGGTCGATCTCGATCCACTCGATGCCGTATTTCTCGATGGCCCGCCGGCCGGCGTCGTTGGGCGGAATCTCCTGGCCGTCGCCGCGGCCGTTGAGGATTTCGGGCCGGTTGCGCTTCGTGTCGATCTGGATTTCGTAATAATGGGCCGGCGGCCCGCTTCGAGATCTTCGACATGATCTTGACCGGCTTGCCGGTGGTCAGCAGGCCGTACATGCCCGCCGCGCTGATGCCGATGCCCTGCTGCCCGCGGCTCATCCTCATGCGGTGAAACTTCGAGCCGTAGAGCAGCTTGCCGAAGATCAGCGGGATTTGTTTCCGCAGGATGCCGGGACCGTTGTCCTGGACGCCCACCTTGTAGCGGTCCTGGTCGAATCGCTCGATGTGGACCCAAAGCTCGGGCAGGATGCCGGCCTCTTCGCAGGCGTCCAGGGCGTTGTCGACCGCCTCCTTGACGGTCGTTAAGAGGGCCTTCCGCGGGTTGTCGAAGCCCAACAGGTGGCGGTTCTTGGCAAAGAACTCGCTGACGCTGATGTCGCGCTGGCTGGCGGCCATCGACTGGGCCGTCGCCCGGCGCCGCAACGCCCGCCGGCCGGCGCCGTCGCCGTTGGAGCCGGCGGCTGCCATGTCGCCATTGGAGGGGGTGACGCTTGCGGGACCGATTCGTCGTCAGGTGTGCTGCGGGTACTAGCGTTTACCATGTCCATTTTGGGGAGTTGCCGAGGTACCGTCACCTTGCGGCCAAAGTCAAACTAGGGAAGCTGGCGGTCGGGTAGCAATTATACCGCTTACAACGACGGCCTCCCAGGCGTCTTTTCGCCCCTCTTCGCCGCCAAGATCAGGCCAGTCCCCGTGACCGTTCCTGTTGTGGTAAACCCCCAGGATTGCATGGATGCTGACCTATGATTGCTAAGGAGTTTCCGTTGCGGAAGGTCGGAAACTTGTAGGGTGGGTCGAGCGCGGCGAGACCCACCGTCAGTTTCTCGCGGATTTTGGTGGGTCTCGCTACGCTCGACCCACCCACCCCTGTAAAGGTCTTAATCTGTTACGGTTTCACGGTTTATGGTATCACTTCGGCTTCGGCGCGCGTCACAACGGGGTGGCGGCGTGTGAATGGGTCTCGCGAAGCAGGAGCGACAAGGATGTTGCTGGGCAAACCATTGGCGGTCTTCATCGAGCGGAGTCCGGTCAGCGTGATGGTCAGTGCAACGCTTGAGCGTGTTTTCGAACCGGCGGTGCTGGATCAGGTTTTCCAGGAGCACGCCGTCCTGGGCTACGCCAAGGAATTGGCTTTCTCCCAGTGTGTTCAAATCATGTGCGACGTGGTGTTCAAGGAATCGCCGTCCGTGGGAGCGTTCTACCAAGCCCACCCGGACGAAATTCCGGTGACCCGGCAAGCTGTCTATGACAAGTTGAAGCGTCTGGAATCGCAAGTCCCGGCGGCGTTGGTGCATTATTCGGGCGAGGAACTGGGCCCCTGTATGAAGGCGATGCGGTCGCAGGCCCTGCCGCTGCTGCCTCGCTACCGCGTACGAGTCCTGGATGGGAACCACTTGACCGGCACCGAGCATCGTATTTTCGAGTTGCGCCGGTTTCGGTCCGCCGCCTTGCCGGGGCAGGCGCTGGTGTTCTACGATCCGCAATACGGTTTGATTACCGACGTGGTTCCCTGCGAAGATGCGCATGCCCAGGAACGTTCGTTGCTGAAGGAGGCCTTGGCGTGTATTTCCGCCGCGATTGCATTTTGGCGGACCGCAACTTCTGCACCAGCGGGTTTTTGTTTGGTATTCGTCGCCTGGGGGCTTTCTTTATTATCCGTCAGCACGCCTCCACGCTTTGCTACGAATTGAAGGGAAAACGCCGTTTGGTGGGCCAGGATGGTCGGGGACGAAACATCTACGAACAAGCGATTTGCCTGACCGACCCCGAAAGCGGAGAGAGCTTTACTGCCCGCCGAATTACGATCGTCCTGGACAAGCCCAACAAGGACGGGGAAACGGAATTGCACATTCTCACCAACTTGGCGAAGAAAGCGGCCAGCGCGGTGCGGATTGCGGAACTCTATGCCGATCGCTGGACGATCGAAACGGGGTTCCAGCAATTGACCGACGACCTGCGCTGCGAGATCAACACCTTGGGATATCCCAAGGCGGCGTTGTTCGGATTCTGTACGGCGTGCATGGCCTACAACGCCGTGTCGGTTGTGAAGTGTGCGATTCGCGCGGCACAGGGCAAGAAGTACGTGGAAGAGGAGTTGTCGATGTACTACCTGACCCTGGAAGTGGCTCAGGTGACGGCTGGGATGATGATCGCGATCCCCGAGCAAGATTGGGGAGTCTTTCGTAGAATGTCTCCCAAGAAGTTCGCGACCGTCTTGATCGACTTGGCGCAGCGTATCGACCCGCGCAAGTACACGAAGCACAAGCGTGGGCCGAAAACCAAACAGCCGAAGAAGACCAGCGGCAAACGAATTCATCATGTATCTACCGCGAGAATACTCGCCATGCGAACATAGGTAAGACCTTTACAGGGGTGGCTCGACCCACCCTACGGTTGTTTTCCGCCACGAAACTAACGAACCCCTTGGAGCGGAGGCACGCCCAACATGAATAGCGCCGAAAAAGCGGAAGGCAATGTAATAACGCCGGGCAGTCAGCCCGAAATCCTCGACGAGTTGAGCAAGCATCTCGCGGCCTTGGCCGACATGGAGACCGCCGACTCGGCGAGGAAATCGCACGGCTGGCCCTTGATCCCCGGCTACGAGATTCTCGGGGAAGTGGGGCGTGGCGGCATGGGCGTGGTCTACAAGGCCCGGCAGACCGCGCTGGATCGCATCGTGGCGCTGAAGATGATCCTTCCGTCAGGTCCGGCGGTGGAGGACCAGGCCGCGCGGTTTCTGCGGGAGGCGAAAGTCATGGCCCTCTTGCAGCACCCGAACGTCATCCAGATTCACGAGGTCGGTTCCTGCGACGGCCGCCCCTTTCTCGCCATGGAATACGTGGGCGGGGGGAGCCTGGCGGCGAGCCTGGCGGGCCGGCCGCTGCCGCCGCGAAAGGCCGCCGAAATGGTGGCCGTCCTGGCCGACGCCGTGCAGCGGGCCCATCAGCAGGGCGTGATCCATCGCGACCTCAAGCCCGGCAACATCCTGCTGACCGTCGACGGCACGCCGAAGATCGGCGATTTCGGCCTGGCCAAGTGGTTTGCGGCCCCGCCCGACTGCGCCCAAACCACGCAAGTGATGGGCACTCCCAGCTACATGGCCCCGGAGCAGGCGTTCGGCCCGCGCACCACGCTGGGACCGGCGGTCGACGTGTACGCCCTGGGGGCGATCCTGTACGAGTTGCTGACCGGGCGGCCGCCCTTCCTGACCGACAATCCGTTGGACACGCTGCAGTTGGTCGGCTCCCAGGAACCCATTTCGCCGCGTCGCTGGCAGCCGAAAACGCCGCGCGACCTGGAGACCATCTGCTTGAAATGCCTGGAAAAAGAGCCGCGCCGCCGCTACCACAGTGCGCGGGCGCTGTGCGACGACCTCGAACAATTCCTGGCCGGCAGGCCGATTTCCGCCCGGGCCGCCGGACCCGTGGATCGCTGCTGGCGCTGGGCCCGCGGACATCGCGTCACGGCGGCCTTGCTCTCGGCGGCCGTGATCGCGCTGCTGGCCGTCATGGCGATCGTCGTGCTCTTCAACCGCCGGCTGACCACGGAGTTGGACCGCACGGCCCGGGAACACCGGCTGGTCATGAAGACCACCGGACAACTGGACCAGACCCTGACGCGGGCCGTGGCCAGACAGATCGACAACGACCTTCGCCGGTTGGCCACGGTCCCGACGACCATGGCCGCGCTGTTGGAGCGATCGCCCGATTGGAGCGAGAGCCGGCTTCAAGGAGTGATGCGCGACTTGCTCGGAAAGTACCCGATGATCTTCGGCATCTGCGTGGCCATGGAGCCTTTTGCATGGCGGCCCGACCGGGAAGATTTCGCCCTCTACGTGTATCGCAGCCGGGAAGGGCTCTCCGCCCGGCAACTCGTGCCGCCGGTGTATCAGCCGGGCTACCGCCAGTGGGAGTGGTATTCCGCGGCCCACGACGCGCCGCATGGGCGATGGTGCGAGCCTTACGTCGATCCCTGCGCCGACCGGACGCCGATGGTGACGTTCTCCGCGCCCTTGCACCGCAACGGCCGGTTTGTCGGCGTGGTGACGGCCGACCTGGCGATGGACTATTTCCACCGGCTCCGCGGCAGCATGAACGCCCTGGACCTGGGTCCGAACACGTACTGTTTTGTGCTCAGTTCGGGCGGGCGGATTCTGGCGCACCGCGACGACTGCTTCGAGTTTCCCAGCGCCGACTCGGACGTGGCCCGAATCCCGGCGGACGAGAGTTTTCGCAATTTGTTGGGCCGGATGACCCGCGAGGCCAGCGGCACGGCGACGGCGATCGACTTCGCCAGCGGGGAAAAGGCGACGTTCCGATTCTCGCGCGTCCCCACGACCGGCTGGACCGTGGTGCTGGTCACGTACTGACGCTTGCCGGCCGTTCTCTTCTCCTCGGCGTCAAGCTTTAACGCTTGTAACGCTTGTGCCGGCGGCCCTCCAGGCGGTTCTTTCCGGGCTTTCCGCAAATTGGGAAAACTTGTTACATCCGGCACATAAAGACTCAAACGCAGGCCCACCGCAGACCGAGAATCCATACCGGAGGGAAAAAGGGGACAGTCCCCATTTGTGCGAAGCACCCTTCGGGCCGTTCCGGCAAATGGGGACTGTCCCCTTTTTCCCGGAATCCCGCAACCTCATTTAGCCATTCAGGAGCCATGCCATGGTTCATCGCGCGTGTTTCTCGCTGGCGGCCGCCGCCGCCGTGTTGACAACCTGCTGGATCAGCCTGCCCCAAGCCGCCGCCAAACCCAAGGACGGCGGACGCGACTTGTTCACCAACTATTACGCGCCGCCGGGGAGCGCGGCGGGCGTGACGGCCCAACTCTACCCCTCGCCGCGGCCCACGCCGCCGCTGGTCGGCCACACCTACGTCACCTACCCGCCGCTGCTGCCGCAGGAATTCCTCTATAAGCACTGCGACCTTTATCGCACGAAGCATTGCGACGGCAGCGTGACGTGGACCTGCGTCAGCTACAATCATCGGCTGTTTTTCGGGGAGCACAAGCCGACGATGATATGGGGACTGTCGACACCGTGCACGCCGCCGGTCAAGGCCCCTTCCGTGTTCTGCATGCCGTGACGGGTTGACGAAGAAATAAGTGGGGGACTGTCCCAATTTTCGTCCGACGAAAATGGGACTGTCCCCTTCGGAAATCCCAACCAGACATGAAAAGGAACCTGTTGCCATGAAACGCTTGTGGATCTTGCTTGTTGTGTCGGTGTCGGTCGTGGCCGCGGCCGGTCAGGCGCGGGCGCAAAACGACGCCCCCAGACCGCTTCCCGAGATGGTCTATGACGATCCCACATGCACACCGGCCGTGCGGCCGGCCTGCGGCCCCGTGTGCTGCTGCCACAAAACGCCGCCCGCCTGGCACGGCTATTATTACGATGCGGCCTGGGGCATGCCGGTGGCCCTGGTCGTGCCGCCCTGTTCCTGCAAACAAGTGAACCTGGGATGGGGTCCGGGCAGTGCACGGATGGACCACGTCCGCGCCAAGTTCAAGCACATCTGGCCGGGGCCGGGCGTTTACGACCGCGCCGCCTTCCAGCCCACGCCCCCTTGGCCCAGCGATACGACGCAGTTCGGCGTCTACTACATCCGCGGGCCGAAGTAAGGCGGACGGCAGAGGCATTGCGCGTGAGCCGGTGGCATGAGCCGGTGGCGTGAGCCACCGGATTCCATAACCCCATTCCTCGTGCCGCGCCACACTCGGCAACGGTTGTCCGCGTGGCAGCGATATCCGGAGGCTAACGCCTCCGGCTCACATCTCCGACACACTGCTATCCCGCGGCAGTCTGCCGGCCTTCCTTGCGCAGGGTTGTTTGCAGGGCGGCATTCTTGGCGTTGACCCGCTCGACCAGTGCGTGCCGGAAGGCGGCGAGTTTCTCCTGCAGGCCGCCGCGGGCGAGGGCCAGGATCTCGACGGCCAGCAGGCCGGCGTTGCGCGGCCCGCCGCCGCCCACGCCCACGGTCGCCACCGGCACGTCGCCGGGCATCTGCACGGTCGAAAGCAGCGAGTCCAGCCCGCCTTGTAGCTCCGTCGGCACGGGGATGCCGATCACCGGCAAGACCGTGTGCGAGGCGACGACGCCGGCCAGGTGGGCGGCGCCGCCGGCGGCCGCGATGATCGCCTCGATGCCCCGCGCCGCCGCCGTCGCGGCATACTGGCGGACGACCTCGGGCGTGCGATGCGCGCTCATCACCCGGACTTCATAAGGAACGCCGAACTCGTCGAGCACGTCGGCGGCGGCCTTGATCTTCGGCCAATCGCTGTCGCTGCCCATCACGATGCCCACCAGGGGCGAAATGGTTTCCGACATGAAGGAATCTCCTTGCGGGGAAGTCTCGGGGGCTGGAGGTCGGACCAGTCCCCCGGACGCAGTCCGGGGGCTTTTTCGCTCCCCCATCCCTATCGTTCAAACCGTGCGTTGTAAGGCAGGCCGAAGGTTTCCGCCACGGCCCGGTTGGTCACTTCGCCCCGGAAGATGTTGATCGCCCGGCTCACCGGGGCCGATAGCTCGGCGGCCGCCGGCAGCGAGCGATTGGCGATCTGGAGCCCCCAGGGAAGCGTCACGTTGCACAAGGCGAAGGTGCTGGTGCGGCCGACGGCCCCGGGCATGTTGGCCACGCAATAATGGACCACGTCGTCGACGACGAACGTCGGGTCGGCGTGGGTCGTCGGCCGGCTCGTGGCCGTGCATCCGCCCTGGTCGATGGCCACGTCGATGATCACGGCGCCGGGTTTCATCAGCTTCAGGTCGTCCCGCTCGATCAGCACCGGCGCCTTGGCGCCGGGCACCAGCACGGCGCCGATGACCAGGTCGGCGTGACGGAGCTGCTCGCGGATGGTGTGCCGGTCGCTGAAGAGCACCGTGACGTTGGGCGGCATGATGTCGTCGAGGTAGCGGAGGCGGTCCATGTTGATGTCCAAGAGTCCGATGTTGGCGCGGAAGCCGGCGGCGATCTTGGCGGCGTTGGCCCCGACCACGCCGCCGCCGAGGATCGTGATCCGCGCCGGCTCCACGCCCGGCACTCCGCCCAACAGGATGCCGCGGCCCATCTGCGGCCGCTCCAGGTACTTCGCCCCCTGCTGGATGCTCATCCGGCCGGCCACCTCGCTCATGGGCGTCAACAGCGGCAGCCGGCCGCCGTCGTCGCGGAGCGTCTCGTAGGCCACGGCGATGCAACCCGAGGCCAGCAACGCCTCGGTCAATTGGCGGTCGGCGGCCAGGTGAAAATAGGTGAACACGATCTGGCCCGGCCGCAACATCCGCACCTCGGCCGGTTGCGGCTCCTTGACCTTGATGATCATGTCGGCCCGTCCGTAGACCTCTTGCGGCCCGGCGACCAGTTCGGCGCCGTGGCGAACATATTCCTCGTCGGTCAGGCCCGAACCCAATCCGGCCCCGGACTCGACCAGCACACGGTGTCCGGCGCGGGTCAATTCCTCGGCCCCGACGGGCAACAGACCGACGCGATATTCATCCGGCTTGATTTCCTTCGTCACGCCTACGATCATGAAGTCTCTCCATGCTTGTGCCCCGTAAAACAGCAAGTCAGGAGGACAGGCATTCCTGCCTGTCCTTTACGGGCAGACAAGAATGTCTGCCCTCCTGAACTTGGATGGGTTATTGTTTTACGGCCCCTTATGCAAAAAATGGTTGTGGCTTGGCGGGCCGCAGGGTTGATCCCCGCGGTCGCGGGTTCTCGGTTCCGGGCGTTTGGCACGCACGCGGACACAACGCATGGCCTGCATTTTACGCAGTCCTGCTCGGCCCCGTCCAGGGAGCCGGCAGCGCCGGGGCGGGAATTTCCTGCCCTTGTTCGGTTCCCCCGATTCCGGTACATTGGCACCGCTGCCCATGCGAGATCGCTCCCTAGACTTCTTGGGGGGCAAGGGGAGCGATGGACCCGAAGTTGCGAACCGGCGCAGGGGTTGGATCGGCTTTCGACCCCGAGAGGGGGATTCCGAACCATGCAGGCGACTCTTGCCCAGCTTGCCACCTTGGTCGATGGGCAGTTGCTCGGCTGCGGCAACGGCGACGTGGTGATTGACGGGGCTGCCCCGTTGTGCGACGCCCAGCCCGGTCAAATCACCCTGGTCGATGGGGGGGAAAAGACCCAAGACCTGACCGCCTGCCGGGCCGCCGCCGTCATTGTGCCGCGTTCGTTGACCCCCACGGGCCTGCCGGCCATCCAGGTGGCCGACGCCCATCGCGCGTTTGCCGCGGTGGTGGCCTTCTTCCGCCCGGGGCGTGGACGGGCCCCTGTCGGCGTCAGCCCCCAAGCCTGCATCAGCCCGACGGCCAAACTGGCCGACGACGTGGACGTCTATCCGCTGGCCACCATCGGCGACAACGTCGAGATCGGCGCCGGCACGACGATCCACGGCGGCGTCCATATCATGGCCGGCTCGCGGATCGGCGAAAATGTGACCATCTTCCCCAACGCGGTGCTCTACGAGAACACGGTGGTCGGTCCGCGGTGCATTATTCACGCCGGCGCGGTGTTGGGGGCCTATGGGTTCGGCTATGAACTGGTAGACGGCCGGCACAAGCTTTCCGCCCAGTTGGGCAACGTCGAGCTGGGCGCGGACGTCGAGATCGGGGCCGGCACGACCATCGACCGCGGCACCTACGGCCCGACCGTGATCGGCGAGGGAACGAAGATCGACAACCTGGTCATGGTCGCCCACAACTGCCGCATCGGCCGGCACAACATGCTCTGTTCGCAGGTGGGCATCGCCGGCAGCACCACGACCGGCGACTACGTGGTCATGGCCGGGCAAGTGGGCGTCCGCGACCACGTCCACATCGGACAGCGTGCGGTCCTGGGCGCGATGGCGGGCGTGACCAACGACGTGCCCGACGGCAGCCGCATGATCGGCATCCCCGCCACGCCCGAACGCGAACAGAAAATCAAGCAGGCCCTGATCAGCCGCCTGCCGGAGATGCGTCAGCAGTTGAAGCAATTGCAGGCCGCCGTCGAAAAGCTCGTGCAAGACGCCCAGCCAAAGTCCCCTCTCCCGCCGGGAGAGAGCTAGGCGGTTGTCCGATAATGACTCCCCTCTCCCCTTGTGGGAGAGGGGTTGGGGGTGAGGGGGAATGGCCAACAGCACACGTCCAACCGACGGCCCTGTCCCCGACTCAATCCCATCGGGCGAGCCGGACCATTCCCACGCCGGCGGCCGCATCGGCCTCATGGCCGGCTGGGGCCGCTATCCGCTGCTGGTCGCCGAGGCCCTGAAGCGGCAAGGGCATGAAGTCTTTTGCCTCGGCGTGATCGACCATGCGGACCCGGCGCTGGCCGCCGTGTGCGATGATTTCCAATGGAGCGGCCTGGCCCGCTTCGGCGCCGCGTTGCGCTACTACAAGCGGCACGGAGTGACCCGTGCGATCATGGCCGGCAAGGTCCACAAGGTCTTGTTGTTTCAGCCGTGGCGTTGGCTCCGTCATTTTCCCGACCTGCGGACCATCCGCATGTTTCTGCCCCACTTCTTCACGCGGCGAAAAGACTGCAAGGACGACACGCTGCTGGGGGCGATTGTCGAGGAGTTCGCCCGGGCGGGCATTCGCTTCGCCCCCGCCACCGATTACGTGCCCGAGCTGCTGGTGGGCGAGGGGCAACTGACGGCGGCCGGACCGTCGGCCTGGCAGTGGAAGGACATTCGTTTCGGCTGGGAGTTGGCCAAGGAGATGGGCCGGCTCGACGTGGGCCAGAGCGTGGCCGTCCGCGACCAGGCGGTGATGGCCGTCGAGGCGGTCGAGGGGACCGACGAGTGCATCCGGCGTGC
Organism: uncultured Planctomycetia bacterium; assembly: GCA_963804825.1. Lineage (GTDB taxonomy): Bacteria > Planctomycetota > Planctomycetia > Pirellulales > Thermoguttaceae > JBKQVT01. The sequence continues at coordinate 706,230 of CAWDRV010000003.1, forward strand.
CGGCGCGCTATGTCGGGCGGGCGGATTCACCGTCGTGAAAGTGGCCAAGCCCCAGCAGGACATGCGTTTCAACGTCCCGACGGTCGGCCTGAAAACCGTCGAGACGCTAGCGGCCTCCGGCGGCCGGGTGTTGGCCATCGAGGCCGGCCGCACCATTCTCCTGGACGGACCGGAGGTGATCGCTTTCGCCGACCGGCATCACTTGGCGATCGTGGCCGTCACGCCGGACAAGGTGGAAAAAGGGCTGTAGATTTGCAAGTCCGTCGTGTGCCACTGGCATTTTGCCGGTGCCGCGAGGTGGGTTCTCTTTCGTGTGAGGCGCTTGCGGTCCAGCCCCTTCGAGGCTGAGAGACAACCAGGGGCTGGAGCCGTCGTTTTCGGTTCCTGGTGCCGTTATTCCGTCTATTGCGTCACAACGAGCGAATTCAGGAACCGGTCGGCATCGGCCGATGTCGCCCTGGGCTCCGTTCCCGCCACGGTCAACTGATAGAGCCTTCCCTCCACAAGGTAGATGCGAGATCGGGCGATTCCGGGCTGCTCATTCAAATTTGCCCGCACCTCAAGCCCAGGGTGTTTTCCGTCCAGGGTGATCCTGGAGGTGCTCACGAGATTTCGCGCATAGTGCCAGCCCACCCTGTCGCTGCTTGATCGAGGCATTTTGCCTGCTCAGGTGCGGACAATTTGGCGAGCCTCGGCGCGTCTGTGAAAGAGACGCTGTAGGCTTCGTTTTCCAGCTCGGCCATGAAGAGGTTCATCGTCATGCCATGAGCGCTCCCCACTTGCTTCTCCGGCCTGCCCGGCATCAGTACCTTGAATTTCCCTTCTTGTGAAACAAACTCTTTCCATTCCGGCGTCCCGCGCTCGCGGGAAGGCCCTTGAAACCCTGGCTTTCCGCAAGCGGTGAGCGGCACCAGCGCAACATGAGCGCTCCAAGCATCATTGGTCGTTGCACAGGACCCTCCTCTCGGAGGTGGAATGGTGTCAGCGGGAAAGCTGTCGGGAACCGAAAATAACGGCTCTCGGCACGAACGGCATAACCTCCTAACATAGTCCCACGGCAGACAAAAACAAGACCACCAAAATAAGGATGAAGGATAAAGGATGAAGGATGAAGGGAAAGGGATGCGTGGCGCAGGACCCGCCCGGTCATCCTTCATCCTTGATCCTTCATCCTTTGCCCGCCCCCAATCCCCAATCCCCAATCCCTTTTCCCCCCTACTCCTCGAACACCAGCGGGTGATCCGACCGCGGATCGTCGATCCGTATGGCCACCTTGCCCGCCAAGAGATCGTCGAACAGCCGGCCGACAAACTCCTCGCGCCAGCCGCGGGCCAACCGCGGCGGCCGGCGATCCTCCGGCCCCGGACTGCCGCGATACGACAATAGCTCGCGGATGTCGTTCGGTCCGCCCACCAGGTTGGGCGAGAGCCGGGCCTGGCGGCAAATGCTCCCCAACGCCGCGAACAGGAACTGGCCGAGCACCGAGAGTTGCGGGGCCGGCTCGCGCAGCGTCCGCGCCGGGCATTGCTCCTCGGGCAAGGCCAACGCGCGTTGGATCGCGGCCGCGATCTCGTCCACCCGGCGGAGCAGGTCGCCCCGCTCCATCCCACGCACCGCCCGGATGCGCTTGACATCGGCCGTCTGCCGGCGGGCCAGCTCGATGATCAGGTCGTCGCGGAGGACGCGGCGGGCGGGCTGATCGCGACGCCGGGCCTCGGTGTCCCGCCACTTCCACAACTCGCGGACGAGCGCCTGGCTGCGGGCGTCCAGGCCGGCATTGCCCGACACCCGATGCCAATGGTCCTGGAGCATGGTGCGGCAAAGCTCGTCTTTCCAGTCGGTCATTTCGTCGTCCATCCAGCGCGAGCGGCCCAACAGGCCGAGCCGCGCCTGGAGCCGGTCGCACAACGGCTGCAAGTGGAGGGCGTCTTCCAGGGCGTATTCGATCTGCCGCTTCGAGAGCGGACGCCGCCGCCAGTCGGTCCGGGTTTCGTGCTTCGCCGAGGTCCGGTCGAGGATTTTCTGGACCAGCGTGCCGAACCCGGCGGGGTATTCGATGCCCGTCAGCCCGGCCGCCACCTGCACGTCGAACAGCCGCTCGGGCAGCCGGCCGACCGCTTGCAGGCAGAATTCCATTTCGCCGCGGCCGGCGTGGACGACGGTCTGATGGCCGGCGGCGACGACCGCCTCCCAGAAGGGCTTCATGTCGGCGACGGTCAGGGCGTCGATCACGGCCAGCCGTCCCTCGGCCGCCACTTGGACGAGGCAGAGCACGGGCCGATAGGTGTGTTCGGAGACGAATTCGGTGTCGAAAGCGATGGTCGCGGCGGCGGCGAGCCCTCCGCAATAGTCGCGCAGTTGCGCGTCGGTGGTGATGTTTTGGTAGTCCATGTCAGAACAGGCTGCGTTGTCGCGAGGGCCTTACCCCGAGGATGCGTGCGATGTCGTCGGCCGGGAGGCGCATCATCTCCGCCGGTTCCATCTTGTGCAAGCCCCCGCCATAAACCCGTCCTTCATTAAAGAAATGCTCTGGGTGAATGGCGCAGCGCCGCGAGGACTTTTTCGGCCTTTTCGGCCACTTGTTTGGCGACAAAGTCCTTTGGGTAGAGCATGTGGTAGACGTTCGCCGCCGTTGCCCGCGATCGGTTCCAAATGAAACGGAACGGCCGCTGGCGCGACCGGCCCATGTAGGTGCAGACGAACGGGGCTGGTTCGCGTTTTTCCTGCGAATACCACGGCGAGCGGCGGCTCGTGATGTAGCCCTCGTGCAGCCCTTGCTTCCTTCCTTCTTCGAGGTAATCCGCGAACCGGGGCCACTTCTTGCGGATCACCGCTTCACTCACGTTGCAGTCAATGAGGGCCAGTTGGCGGGAAAGCACCGGCCAGCCGTCCGCATCGGCATCGATGATCTCTTGGGTTACGAAGCGTGGGCTCGGCAGGATCGGGCGAACGCAATCAGCCGGAATCCCAAACTCCGTCAAGCGGGCCCTCGGCACGATGAAAAAGCGATTGCTCCCCGTCGCAAGTCCCCGTTTGATCGTGAAAAGGTCGCCCAACGTGACATGACTCTTCTCTCGTCCGTTGGCGTTCTGTTGCGGCAGCGAAGTCCATTTTTTGGTCGCGCGCAACTGATCGAGTTCGACCTCCGCGGACTTTGCCGCATTTGTCAGCGTGCCGCCGAACGAAAAGACGACCCGGTGGTCCGCGGGCGGCCGTCGCTTCTCGAAGACAACGACAGCTGAAGAAACCAGGGCGTCGTCGAATTGGGCGTCGGAAGGACAAAAGCGATGAATTTGCAGCAACGACACCCGTTCCGTCAAATAGCGCTTCACCTGGTCCCCGTAGTTCACGTCCATGAATTCCGAGGGGACGAGCCAAACGGCCAGGGCATTTTCCGCCATCCAGGCGTGGGCGATCAACAGGAAGTAGCAGTACAGGCCGGCCAAACCACTAAGGCGCAGCCCGGTCACCGCCTCGACCAGTTTGCCTAGCCGTTGCTTGTCTTCAGCGGTCAAGTGATGATGCCGAACGTAAGGCGGATTCGTCAGGACGACGTTGTACCGGGATTCAGGGGCCTGTTGGGTAAAGTCGCCGTGCGTTACCCGCAAGCCCTGCCTCTCCCAGATCGCCTTGGCCGCCTCCGCGAACGCCCTGTCCAGTTCGATGCCGGTTGCGGTTTCCAAGCGTTCTCGTGGAAACGCCTGGAGGAACGCGGCGAAGAAAGACCCCGTGCCAACCGCCGGGTCCAGGAAAGAGAAGTTGCCCTTGCGGTGCTTGAGTTTGTTCCAGGCGTAACAGGCCATGTCGAGCGACAACGTCGGCGGCGTGGCGAATTGCCCCCACCGATTTCGTTCCTTCGCGGTCTTGAGCCGGTCGAGTTTCCGCTGCTCCGCGAGCCGTAACGATTCGGCTTCAAGTACGGCGGTCATGCCTCAGATTCCCAGTTGGTCAAGGTCTTTGATTCGATGCTCCCAAACCCAATCGATGCCGTCTTGCGCTTCGTATCCCAGATAGCCGGCGTCGAAATAGCCGCAAAGGAACACGATATAGCAGACATCGGCCCCGTAGGTCGCCTTCAGTTGGCTGATTTTCTTTGCTTCCTCTTTCCGCCGCTTGTTCGTGTTGGTAAAGTCGCCCGCCGACTTCGCCTCGACCAGGATGGGCAGTCGATTGGCCCGCAAGACATGCGGTTGGATCATCACATCCACCGACACGTTCACCCTGTGGGCCTCTGGCCCCGTCGCGAGCGAATGGTGGAACGTGAACGTCCCGGGCGTCATGGCCGCCAGCGGCGCGCCTGCCGGGTGAGACTTCTTCCTGTAGCCCTTCTTGACCAGATGCGCTTCGATCACGCGGAGCTGCCGTTTCTCTTGCGCATTCTTGATGATGGGATTCGCGACCGCTCCGGTCAGCCTGTCGGCGACGATGGTGGACGCCCGATGCCTCTCTTCCCGCGTCGGCTTCCTGTTGCCGCCGATCCAAACGAAAATATCCGGGTCGAGCAATCCCTTGACGACCTTGACGATGCTTTTCAGATGGAGGGTCAACTCTCGCTCCGTCATCCGCGCGGCGAGCCTGTTCTTCTCCATGTTCTTAACAAGGTTCTTGTCCGTGTACGCAAGCCCGACAAGTCGGTCCACCGCCAAAGGCGGGCAACAGGACATGCGCAGCGTCGGCAGGATGCCGGGGCGCGATCGCAAGCGGTCCGCCGTCAAACCAACCAGGCCGTCGGTATCGACAATCGCCTGCTCGACCTGCTCTGTAACCCCGACACGGGTCTCTCGAAACGCCTTCGGCGCGAACTTCATAAACCACTGGTTGTAATGGTCAACCGAGGCCCGAGTGTCTTGCTTCCAAAGGTGCGGCTTGTCGAGGTTAACGGCCATGGGGATCAACCGTGCCGGAGGAGTGAAACTCAACGCCAAGGCGGCTAGTATACAGGGTTACACGGGGCCTGGCAAGCGGCTGGCCCCGACGGGGCTACTTCAAGAACAACACCTCCGTCAACCACAGCAGCGGCAACAGAATCGCGCAACTATAAACCATGTAGCCGAAGAAACCGGGCATCCGGACGCCGGCGCGCTGGGCCATCGCGCGGACCATGAAGTTCGGCCCGTTGCCGATGTACGTCATGGCCCCCATGAACACGGCGCCCAGGCTGAGGGCCGCCAGCAGCGGCTCCGCGACGCCGCCGGTCGCCGCACTGCCGCCGCCGAGCGACTTGGCGGTTTCGAAGAACACGACGTAGGTGGGCGTGTTGTCCAGGACCGCCGACAGCCCGCCCGTGCTCCAGAAGAAGCGGGCCGGCGTGTCCAGGCCCAACTGCGGTCCCTTCGCGCGGAGGATTTCCAGCGCCGGCTGCATCGTGATGAAGATGCCGAAGAACAGGACGGCCACTTCGAGGATCGCCCCGTAGCCGAACTTGTTGGCGCGGCGCGGCGCGTGGCTGCCCAGGAGCAGCGACATCGCAATCAGGCCCAAGAGCACCATTTCCCGCAGGTAAAGCCACGGATGCCACGCGGTGCCTGGCAGCGGCTTGCCCGGGTCCAACAGCGGCACGCAGGCGATCGTGGCCGCAAGCAGCAGGGCGTTGGGCCAGATGCCGCGGAAACGGAATCGGTGGGTCCTCGTCTCGTCGCGGGCGACGGCCTCGGCCGGCTCGCGGCGGTAGCACCACAAGCGGTCCAGGAGGTAATAAAGGGCGATCAACGAGAGATTGACGAAGGCCCACGCCCGCCACAGCACGAGCGTCCAGAAGAAACTCACCCCCAGCAGGTATCCCAGGAAGAGCGGCGGGTCGCCGGTGGGCAGCAGGCAGCCTCCGCAGTTGCAGACGATGAAGATGAAGAAGATCACGGTATGGGCGACGTGCCGGCGCTGGCGATTGATTTCCAGCAGCGGATGGAGCAGCAGCATGGCCGCCCCGGTGGTGCCGATCAGGCTTGCCAGAAGGGCCCCGGCCGCCAGGACGAGGGCGTTGGTCCGCGGATGGGCCGGCAGGTCGCCGGCGATGCGGATGCCGCCGCCGATGGTATACAAGCTGAACAGCAGGAGGATGAACGGCCCATACTCGCCGAAGACCGCCCCGAGGAACACGTCCCGGGCCAGGGCGAAGTTCGGCCCGCGGACTGCCGGCAGGGTCCAATGCGGCATCGGCCACTCGGCGTGCAGTGGAAACGCCCGCCAAAACAGGCAGTAGGCAAGCGACACTCCGGCCAGCGCGGCCGACACGGTGAACCGATGCGCATTGCTTTCCCACCAAGGGGCCGTTGCCGGCAGCAGCGGAAGCGTGGCGATGCCCAGCAACAGCAGGGCAAAGGGCAGGACCGTCCAGTAGGGTGGGTGTTCGGGGTGTTCCCCGGCGACTACTGCCCCGACCGACCTGAAATGACGGGTGCCACGGTTGGCTTGCCCAACCGTGTTTTCAGCACTGCTGGACAAGCCGGGCACCGACCGAAGGTTGGTCGTGGCACCCAACGCGGCGTGAGGGACGTCGCTTTCCAGACCGACGTTTTCGCCGCGAAAATGGGACCCGCTGCCCTCCGGGTGCCCTTGGTGCCCCCCGGCCTGCTCGGAAAATTTCGTCGCCTGCTGCGGGAGACCGGCCGCTGCGGCAACAATGTATGCAGTCAGCGCCAGGGCAATGGCCCAAAGCAAAAAGCGGTTGGGTCGATGATCTTGGTGGGGGTACTGCATCCTATTTTGTGCAATTATCGCAAGCTACGGTTCGTGAAGGCCACGAGGGTGTCTTCGTTCAGAATCAGAATAGGAATCGTATCGCCGCCGGGCGAGTGGAACCAGCACAAACGTGAAAAATTGCTTGACATAATGTGAGAAAAATGGATACTCAAAGTTACGCACCATGCCGTAACAGAACGGTAACAAGATCGGGTGTCTGCCCTCTGATTCATCGGGCACGTCTCACTTCTAGCCGCCAGCAGACCCCAAGGAAGCGGAACCTGTACCTAAGAAGGAGCGATGCGGTGCCGAAGTCCGTCTTGGAAGCGATCAAACTGGGGTTTTGGGATTTTGAACCGCCGGAGGTGGAGTATAGCAAGTTCGACGCCTCCGATGCGATGCCGGGAACGACGGAGAAGCTCCAGGTGTTGGCCGAACGGGTTCGTCGCGGTTTGCCCTTGTGGCACGCGGCCGATCGGAACGACATGGAGACCCCGCCGCTGGTGGGAAAGCCCCGGTAATCCTCGGCGCGGAATCTTGGCAGTCGAGCGACGGTACGCCTGGCGAGAGGGCGTTTGCCGCGAGGGGGTTGTCGGCCCGGCGGCTACACGGGGCAGTCCCCGGGAGTGCCTCAAAGCACGGCAGTTACGTCACTTCGGGCGCCGTAACGCTCCAATCGTGTTCCCGGGGCACAGGCATTCCTGCCTGTCTCTGCCGGCCAGACAGGCATGTCTGGCCTCCCGATTCGGACAGTTTAATTCGTTACGACGCCTTCGTTGGCTGGGATGCGGCCGCCAGCCATAATTTCATGGAGAGAAATCGAAGGATTTCTGCCGCGAGCGGGCAATGTTATCCTGGATACGTGAACCACTCGGGATCAAGGTTGCCGCATGAACTCCGAGGCCCGCGTGCAACGAGAGGAATTGCTGCGCCGCGCGGTCCTGGCGGGCGACGAAAGCGCTTGGCAGACATGGTACAACGAGACTTTCGACCCTCTGTACGCATACATTCTCTGGCGCTGCGGCGGGCGACACGATTACGCCGACGAGGCCGCCCAAGAGACCTGGCTAACGGCTGTGCGAAGTGTGCACCGTTTCGATCCGCACCGAGGCGGGTTCCTGGCTTGGCTGCGCGGCCTGGCCGCCAACGTGCTGCGACACCAGCTCCGGCAACGCGGCCGGCTGCAGAAGCGGGAACAGGCCGCCGACCGAACCCATGTCGCCGAATCGCCGCACTGTGGACTCCCGGCAGTGCGACCGAATTGCCGCGACGCTCGGCGCGATTGCCGAACGGCAGGAGGCCGTCTTGCGGGCGAAGTACCTCGACGGCCTCTCCGTGGCGGAGATTGCCGCCCAATGGAACGAGACTCCCAAGGCGATCGAGTCGCTGTTGAACCGCGCACGCCAAGCATTCCGCGAATTGTTCGAGAAGTAGGTTGCCAGCGAAGAGGAGTTCGTCGAGAACAATATCGTAACGACCGCTGGCAGCGATACGGCGTACCCTTGCCGAGAGGTAACCATCATGTCTACGTCTGATGATTTCCCCGACGACTTGATTGATGCTGCGTTGTCTGCGGATGTCCGGCCGCACGATACGGCTCCCTTGCGTGAGGCGGTGCTGTCTCAAACGGTCGGCGTCATCCGCTTCCGCCGCCGCATGAGAAAGTGCATCCTGGCGGCGTCGCTGGCCGGCTGTTACGTCGCCGGGTTGGCGACCATGGCGCTCCGAACGCCGGCCGAACATGGCGTGTCGCCGCCGCCGGTCGTCGCTTCGGCGTCGCCAGCGCCGAGCAGTCCGCCCAACCGCAAAATCGGTCCGGCCCAAGCTGAGCCGCGAGGAGATTGTGCGGCGTGACGCGGACCGGTGCCTTCTTGAGCGCGGCGACGTGAAGGAGGCAGTCCGTGGTTATGATCTCTATCTGAAAATCGCTTCGGCCGACCATCGGGCCATCGCGCCGGAGAAAGACAGTTGGCTTCTCATGGCCCTCAAGGACGCAAGATCAAAGGAGACCACGCATGATCGCGGCAAGCAAGACTAGTTGGAGCATCGGGTGCATTTTGGCGGGTTTTCTCGCAGCGGCCCTTTTTCCGGCGCGGCGTCCGTGTCAGTGGCCGCGCAATCGCCGCCCGCGCCAGTCCCGCCAGCACCGGCACCGGTCCCCGCACCCGCCCGCATCGCCAGCGCCGGCGGGGCTGCGCCCACGCTCGACCAGTTGCTCACCCAAGCGATGGATAGGAATCCCGGCATCCTCGCGGCGAAGGCCAAGGTGGCGATGGCCAAGGCGGAACTGAAAAAAATCCGCTTTGAAGTGGCGCGGCAACTCGTCGCATGTTGGAATGACATCAAGGTGCAAGAGCAGGTGGTCGCGTCGGCCCGAGCGCGGTTCACGGAAGTGGAAAAGCTTATGAAAATGAACGCAGTCGCCCCAGAGGAATTCCGTGCCGCCAAGGATGCCTTGATCGAGGCCGAGGCCAAGCTCGCGGTTGCCCGGAGCGAATTGCAATTCCTGACGGGCCACGGGCCGCCGGCAGTTTCCGCGTCGCAGGCAAAGCAGCAATACAAAGTGGTCTTCCGCCTCCAGGGCCGCCCTTACGGCCCGCCCATGGAGGTGTCCGACGGCCAACGGGGACGACTCGTCGATGTCAGCCAAACGCCCTTCGTCACGGCCGTTGCCTCGGATACCGATCCGAAGCGGGCCGTCAAACAGCCGCATATCGTGGTTCTCGAGGAAGGCACGAAGGTCACGATGATTGTCACCGGACGGCAATTCGGCGGTGCGACCGTTGACGTCACGGTGGAGGCGTCGAAGATTACCGGGGTTGAGGAGAGGAGGATCGGCCCCGATACCGTCGTTCAAATCCCCGCGGTGGAGTTGTACAAGAAGCGTGTCATCGACTTCGTGAAATTCGGCGAGGCCCTCGTTGTTCCCCTTGCGGACAAGGGGCCGAAAGGGACAGCGGCCCGCCTGGAAATCGTGGTGCAGCCCATGGATAAGCTCCACGTTGAGAAGCCTGGCGAAGCCTCCCATGCCTTAGACCGCTTGCCACAGCCCGGCGCCAAGGAACTCGCTGCGGCGATGAAGTTGAAGCCCCCGATCATTATTCAGGACGACGAAGAGTAAAAAATGGGCGCGAGGCGCCGACCAATCGCGTTCAGGAGGGCAGGCATTCTTGCCTGTCTTTTCTAGCCGGACAGGAATGTCCGGCCTCCTGATTCTCCCCGGATTGACCTGTTTAACGATTCTCGGCCGGAAAACCGCAGAAAGCGGCCTTGAGCGCCGCAAAGCCACATTGGCGCGCGCAACGTGCGGCCTACCCCCCCTCCGGTCCCCGGCCCGGCATTTCGGGTTGACGCAAATCGGCCGACGTGTCACTCTATCCGTAAAGTTTGCCGGCCTTTGCCGCCTTTTTTCCCGCCACGGCGAGCAAGACCCCGGCCGGCCGTTGACCTGTTCAAGGAGGATTCCCATGCACCTCACCGCGGTTGCCTTCGGCTGCCTCTTGCTGAGCCAGATGTCCCAGGGAGTGCCGCCGGCGGTTCCCGTCCAACAGCCCACGGCCCCCGCCAACGCGCTCCCATCGACCGAGCCGAATCGACTGACCGAGCCGGCCGAGCCGACCAGGCCGGCCGAACCGGTCATGCGGAGCCTGCTGAGAACGAGCGAACCGAGCGAACCGGCCGACACGGCCGCGCGGGCCGCCACGGACGGCTCGTTGCCGCCGTCGGCCTTTGCGTCGGCCCAAGCGAGCGCGCAGCCGCGATGGAATTCCACCAAGATCGTTGACCAGTCGCTCACGTTGCCGTCGGGCAGCGCGCTGGGCGGACGGCCCGTGACGCTCTTGACCGTCCTCTCGACGACGGGAGATCGCCGTCGGCAGTTCGAGTTGACCCATGCCTATTGGCGATTGGCGGCGGCGGTGGCGGAATACCGCTTCTCGTTCGAGGAGAACGAACAACTGGGGCCAGTCCAGGCCGGCGGCGACGAGGCGGCGGAGTTGCGGCTGGCCCGGGCCTCCGCGTCGGCCGCCCTGCAAGAGGCGGAAGCCGACGCCGTCGCGGCGCAGCACGAATTGGCGGGCCTGATGCCGCCGGCCGCGGGCTCGCCGTCGCCGCCGCCGTTGCCGCTCCCCGCCGATCGGCCGCACGTCGGGGCGTATCACACCTATTTCAACGAACTGTTCGGCGCCGGGCCGGCGCCGGGCCGCACCCGGCTGATCGACCGCGCCATGCCGCTTCGCCAAGCGGCGATTGCCGCCCATGCCGTCGCCCTCCAGGCGTCCGAGGACGCGCTGGCCGCCGCGCTGGAGGCACGGGCCGCCGGCCAACACGCCCTGTCGCCGCTGGTGAACTGCCTCGACGAACACCGCCGCCAGCAACACGAATTCATGGCGTCGGTCTGCCGCTATAACCATGACATCGCCGATTACGCGCTCACCGTGGCCGGGCCGGCCAGTGGCAGCGAGGCGCTGGTGGCGATGCTGATCCGCACGAACCGGGAAGCGATTCAACCGTCGACCGGGACGGAACCGGGCCGGGTCGTGCCGGCCTCGGCCAACGAACCCGCCGGCCAGCCAACCCGAACGGAGCCGATCCCCCAAGAACCCACCCGGGCCGTGCGGCCGCCGCGCGAGGCCCCTTCGGATCCGCAATTGCAGTCGCCGCCGGCCTCGTGGACCCCGGCCTCGCCGGAAGGCAAGAACGAGCCGACCTTGGCCCCGATGCACAGCCTGCTCCGAAAAAATGACGACGGCACGCCGCCTTCGACGCCGCCGGCAACTCCATCGACGCCGACGACTCCGCCGCCGGCAACTCCACAGGCAACTCCACCGACAACCACTCCGACGACGTACGAATCCCGACGTCCGATCTCCGGCGTGGAATCGACTCCGGCGGAAGCCGCTTCGCCGGCCGTCTATGCGGCCTTGGCCCATGCCTCCGAGGCCGGCCGGGTCAAACAACTGACGTTGGCGCTGTCTTGGGACCAGAGTCTGCCCGCCGGGACCGGACAGGCGATGGGCCTGGCCGAATGTCTTCGTTCGACCGCCGTTCGTTCGGCCGCCGGCTCGGACCGCATGGCGGTCATTGGAACCTATTGGATCACGCGGCAGCGGGCGGCCCAATGCCAAGTCCTCCTCGAGCAAGGCCAATGGCTCGACGCCCTCGTGCCGCGAGTCCTGGAGCATGGGGCGCGGGAGGCGGCCGCGATGCTCCAGTTGCAGGAGTCCCGCCTGGCCTGCCGCGCGGCCCGAATCGAGGCCGACTTGGCCCTGATGGAGGCCCAGTTCGCCCTTGCCCAGCGGATGGGACGCGACGGAGAGCGGCTCTGGCCGCTGCCAAGTTCGCTTCCCCGCGCGGATGCGGGAGTGTTGAACCTCGAGGCGCCGGCCGGTCCCGCCGCCGAAGGCCCGGCGTTGCGGCGATGGAAGGCCACGCTCCCGCTGCTGGGCCGCAGCCTTCGAGACCGTGCCGCGGCCATTGTCGAAAGCGACGCCGTCCGGGCCGCCGCCACGCTCGGCTACGAGTCGGGCAACGGGTCGCTCCCGGAGGTGCTGTCGGCCGTCCGGCGGCAAACCGCGCAGACCTTCGCCTTCCTGCAAACGCTGACGGACTACAACCAGGCGTTGGCCGGCTCGACGTTGGCCCTGCTCCCGCCGGACACCCCCGCCGACGCCGTTGCGGCAGCGTTGATCGCGGAACCATGAACCCGCTACGGATCGGCCCGCTGCTGATTACGCCGCCGGTGCTCCAAGCGCCGATGGCCGGGTTCACCAATTTCGCTTATCGGCAAATCATCCGTCGCCTGGGCGGCGTCGGGCTGCCGGTCACTGAAATGGTCAGCGCCCGTGGCTTCCTCAGAAGTGGCGAATCAATACGCAGGGGACTGTCCCGATTTTCGTCCGACGAAAATGGGACTGTCCCCTTTTTCCATGTGCCCGAGCGGCTCTGGGGCGTTGCCGACGAGCCGCGTCCGCTGGCCGTGCAAATCTGGGACAACGATCCCGAGACTCTGGCCGCCGTGGGCCGACGACTGGCCACGGAGTTCCACGCGAGCGTGATCGATCTGAATTTCGGCTGCCCGTCGCGCGACGTGGCGGAGAAGGCCGAAAGCGGCTCGTACCTGTTGCGTGATCCCGAGCAGGTGGGCCGGATCGTCGGCCGCGTGGCCGCCGCGTGCGCCCCGACGCCCGTGACGGCCAAGATCCGCTTGGGCTGGACCCGCGACACGATCAACGCCATCGACGTGGCCCAAGCGGTCGAAGCGTCGGGCGGGGCGGCCGTGACCGTTCACGGACGCACGGTGGTGGATCAATTCCGCGGCCGGGCCGACTGGGACGAGATCGCGCGGATCAAACCCCGCTTGCAGCGCATTCCGCTGGTGGGCAACGGCGATCTGGCCACGCCGCGGGCGGTCGTCGAGGCGTTCACCCGCTATGGGGTCGATGGTGTGATGATCGGCCGGGCGGCGTTGGGCCGGCCGTGGCTGTACGGTCAGATCGAGGCCGCCTTGTCCGGCGGGCCCCTCCCGCCGGAGCCGACCCTCCAGGAGCAGAAGCAACTGCTCTTGGACCATTATCGGCTCGTGGTCGAGCAATTCGGCCCGGAGAAGGGGACGATCCTGATGCGGAAGATCGCGAGTTGCTATGCCCAGGGGCGCAGCGGGTCGCGGGCGTTCCGCGCCGGGGTCGCCCGCGTGGCCACCCGGGAAGAATTCATCGCTGTTGTGGCGGAGTTCTATCCATGAGCAAGAGACCAGGGATGCCGCTTCTGCTGCTGTGTGCGATTGTCTTTGGAGTCCTCCGGCTTCTGTCGCCGGCGAGGGCGATGGATTTTCCGGGCCCGGCACCGGCAGACCGGTCGCCGAGGTGCGCGACGATCAGATGCAGATCGGCAATGCGGCGATTGCGGCACGCTGGAGTTTGGCGGGCGGTTCGCTGCGACCGGTGCAGGTGCAGAACCGGCTGACCGGCCAGGCGATCGATCTTCGCGGCTGCGAGTCGTTCCGTTTGAGCCTGGCCGGCGGAAAGCAACTTGCCGCCTCCGACCTGAAAGTGGTGGGCCGGCCGTCGGTTCAAAGCATGGTCGCATCGCCGCAGACGCCGATCCTGGCACGGCATTTCGCCGGCAAACAATTGGTGGCGCGGCTGGCGGCGGCGGACGGCAGCCTGGAAATCCAATGGCGCGCCGTCTTGCGCGAGGAGGACAACGCCTTCCGCCAGCAGATCACCCTGCGCGCCACGAACCGGCCGATCCCCGTCCAAGCGATACAACTGATCGAGTTGCCGCGGCAAGGCGCCGCGGTCGTCGGCAGCGTGGCTGGATCGCCTTTGGTCGCCGGCGAGTTGTTCTTCGCGCATGAGCATCCCGATGCCCAAGCCGAGGTGGGCGATCGTGCCCGCTGTGTGCTGAAACTCAACTTTTCGCTGGCCCCGGGCCAGCCGGTGACCCAAGTCTCGGCGATCGGGGCCGTGCCCAAGGGACAGTTGCGGCGGGGATTTCTGTACTATGTCGAGCGCGAGCGGGCCCATCCCTATCGCCCGTTCCTGCACTTCAACTCGTGGTACGATGAAGGCTACGGCGCACGCATCACCGAAGCAGGCTGTTTGCAGGTCGTGCAAACGTTCGGCCGCGAGTTGACCGAGAAGCGTGGCGTGACGATGGCCTCGTTTGTGTGGGATGACGGCTGGGACCAGCCCAAGACCCTTTGGGAGCCTGATAAAGGGAACCTGCCCAACGGCTTTGCGAAGGTGTTGGATCGGGCGCGCCGCTATCATTCGACGTTGGGCTTCTGGCTGTCCCCGTTCGGCGGCTACGGCCCGATGCGGGAGCAGCGCCTGGCGTTGGGCAAGCAGCAGGGTCTTGAAATCGGGCCGCAAGGCTTCTCGCTCTCAGGCCCCAAGTATTATGCGCGGTTCCGCCAGGTCTGCCTGGACTTCATGGAGCGCGACGGCGCCAACTTCTTCAAATTCGACGGGCTTGCCCGCAGTCTCAACGAAACCGAGGCCATGTTGTGCCTCAGCCGCGAACTCCGCGCCCGCAAACCGGACTTGTTCATCAGCATCACCACGGGCACGTGGCCTTCGCCGTTCTGGTTGTGGTATGGCGACTCGACGTGGCGCCAGGGGGGCGACATGGGTTCCGCCGGGCCAGGCTCCCCGCGCGAACAATGGATCACCTACCGCGACCAGGAAACGTATCGCAACGTCGTGAAGAACGCTCCGCTTTATCCGCTCAATTCTCTCATGACGCAAGGGTTCGTCCATGCCAAGGCCGGCCCGGCGGCGGCGCTCGGAAACGATCCGCGGGAAATCCGTCGCGAAATGCGCTCGTTCTTTGCCAGCGGCACGTGCCTTCAGGAGTTGTATGTGAGTCCCGAGAAACTGACCCAGGAGAATTGGGACGACCTGGCCGCCTGCGCCTCCTGGGCCGCCAAGAACGCCGACGTCCTGGTCGACACGCACTGGATCGGCGGCGACCCCGCGAGGGGCGAAGTCTATGGCTGGGCCTCGTGGTCGCCGCGCCAAGGCATCCTGGCCTTGCGGAACCCGACGGCCCGGCGGGCCAGCATCACGATCGACCTTGGCCGGGCCTTCGAGCTGCCGCCTGACGCGCCGCAGGATTACCTCTTGAAAAGCCCCTGGAAGGTCGACGCCCCTCCGACCGTGCATCTTCGCGCCGGCAAGCCGCACGTCTTCGAGCTGGCGCCGTTCGCGGTGCTGGTCTGGGACGCGGTGGAAGGGTTCTTTCCACCATAATAAGAATCGTCCTCAGGCTCACGCGCTCGTTGTTACACACAGGCCGTAACGGCTCGGCAGGTTCTTGCCCCGCAGGGGCATCAGATCATAGCCTGGGGTTGCCTCGCAGCGGCTACCCCGGGTTTCGGATGCCGAGAATTCCCAAAACCCCGAAAGGGTTTCGTTTCGCAAACATCCATGCAACCCCTGTGGGGTTGAGGACGGGGGCGGGCGCAAACCCAGGGTAGCCGCTGCGCGGCAACCCTGGGCTAAATTAAGGCCGCCCCTGTCGGGGCACGGATGCACCGAAAAACAACGACTTGTGTGTAACGACCAGGGCTCATGCCTGGGGCTCACTGTCTGCGAGCATTCACCATATCCCCAGGCTCACGCCTGGGGCTCACTGCTCACGATAACACCCCCCACTTTTGGCTATATTTGATTTTTACCAATTACTATTGCTAAAATAGTTTTAATGCATAAGATTCAATAGGTTCCCGTAGGCATCGCGATTCCGAGAAACGTGAAGGGGGGTGAAGACCCATGAGCATCGAAACACCCAATTCTGACAGCGATCTGATGGATTTGCTGCGGATCGCCGGTCCGCTGAGCGTCACGCAACTTGCCGATGCGATGGAGGTTACGGCGACGGCTGTCCGCCAAAGACTGACCCGGCTGACCCACAAGACGCTGATTCAGCGCGAGGCGGTCCGCGCGGGACGCGGGCGGCCCAAACACCGCTACTGGCTTACCGAAAAGGGCATGATGTCGACCGGCTCGAACTTCACCGACCTGGCCATCGCCCTTTGGAGCGAACTCGGCCAAGTGGAGGATGATGGACGGC
Source organism: uncultured Planctomycetia bacterium (assembly GCA_963804825.1). GTDB lineage: Bacteria > Planctomycetota > Planctomycetia > Pirellulales > Thermoguttaceae > JBKQVT01. Next base: position 722,484 of record CAWDRV010000003.1, read on the forward strand.
GACGCCAGATGCTTCGCCGGATCGCCCGGACGCTGGCGGTGGGCTATGCGGGCAAGATTCAGGGGTCCACGGCGGCGGAACGGATCCGCTCGCTCGGGGAGTTGCTGGCCCAGCGCCGCATCCCGGTCTCGGTCGAGGCATCGGGGAAACAGACCTCCTTGACCACCTATGCCTGTCCGTATCCCAGCCTGGCCGAGAACGACCGCAACGTGTGCATGATGGAGAAGATGCTGTTTTCCGAGTTGCTGGGCGGCGAAGTCGAGCTGACGCGGTGCCGGCTGGACGGGGGGACCGACTGCCGGTTTCAGACCGGCTGATCTTGCGGTATACTGAGGCGTTTGCGAACCTCGGCAGACCCCAACCAACGGACCCCGCAATGACCCAACCGTGGATTGAAGGACGGCTGGAAGAAAACATCCTGACGACGACCTTGGAGCAGGCGATCAACTGGGCGCGGCTGTCGAGCGTGTGGCCGGTCACCTTCGGGGTGGCGTGTTGCGCGATCGAGATGATGTCGGCCGGGGCGGGCCGTTTCGATTTGGATCGTTTCGGGGCCGGCGCGTTTCGCGCCAGCCCGCGCCAGGCCGACCTGATGATCGTCGCCGGCACGATCAACTACAAGATGGCCAGCCGGGTCCGCCGGCTGTACGACCTCATGCCGGAACCGAAGTACGTGATCGCCATGGGGGGCTGCACGATCGGCGGCGGGCCGTATTACGAGTTCGGTTACAACATCGTCAACGGCGTCGATCTCGTGGTCCCCGTCGACGTGTACATTCCCGGCTGCCCGCCGCGGCCGGAGTCCCTGCTGGAAGGACTGATGCGGCTGCAAGACAAGATCAAGTGTCAGACGATCGCCCGTGAGCCCGGGCGCCGGGGCGGCGGCTGGCGGGCCGCGCTGGCCGGACCCGGCATCAAGGCGAAGGACCGGTTGCCCCTGGCCCATCACTCGGGCTACGTCGAGGCCGAGCCGGGGCCGCTGGTCTTTCATCATCAGAAAGTCAAACCGTAAGCGAGCCGCTTGCGATCAACCGCGACCGTTCTGATCCGCATCTTGTCTTCCAGCGAATCAGTTCCAGCACCACGTGGGGCCGGCCGCGGGGACGGCCTTGGGTCGGACGGCCGCCGGGGCGTCGCTCTTCTTGGCCCCATCGACGATCTGCCACGATGGAATCAAGACCCCGCCCGACACGCTGATGACCCAGCCGTCACGCTTCTCCAACAGGCTCGATTTGCTATCGACCTCGGTCGGCGCCGGATACACGTCGGTCTTCAGGCCGTCTTGGTCCATCAGGGCCGTCAGGCTGTTGTCCGCCTTGGCAGGCAGGCGTTCCTTGACGATCAACGCCCCGACGATGGCCAACTCCATGCAGTTCTGCAACTGGCCGAAGATGGGTTCCTTCACGGCCAGTTCGTCGTACTTCTTGGTCATGTTGTCGGCCCATTTCTTCGCCAGCGGGCTGGATTTGCCGGTGTGTTTTCGACTTCCGGAGGCCGTGAGGTAGTCCTCTTCCGTCATCGCCTGGACGCTTCCGCCGCGGAGTTCCCAAGACAGGCCGTCGGCGTCGCGGAGCACCGAATCGTACTTGGGCTCCAGCCACCACCGCTGCATCATGTTGTTCATGCCTCGGCGGCTGGACGGCACCATCTGCAAATAGCTGGGCAGCCCGGCAACAGGCGCCGCGTCGAAACCCATCGCCAGCCGCTTCATGTGGTAATCGGCGGCCACCAGGATGCGGGCGAAGTGGCTGGTCGTCGGCACGCCGTGGAAGGTGATCTTCTGCAGGCCGAGGGTCTGCTCGGCGCTGGCCGCGACCGCGTGAGGATCGGCGCCGCGGGGCAGATGCGCCGCGTCTCTGCGGACCTGGTTGGCCCGGTCCAGGTCGGGATCGATCGAGCAGGTGATGCCGCCGTTGGCGGCGTCCTTCGCGGTCCGCAGGGCGACCAAGAGGTCGTCCAGCAGCAACACCGGCCGGCCGGTCGTGACGCCGACGATGTTGCCCCGGCGGGGTTCGACCTTCCAGCCTTCGCCGCGCCCGACCAGCACGATGTCTTTCTGTTCGGGATAGACCAGCACGTAGTGGATCCGCTGCAGGCCGCCGAGGAACTTCATATCCTGCGGGATGGGCTTGCCGGTTTTCTTGAACTCTTCGACGGCCGATTCCAACTGCCGGAGCGAAACCTTGCGCAGCTCGGCCGCCTCGCCGAACACCGCGGGAATTTTGTCCAAGGCGCCTTCGGCCCGCTCCCGGATCATGTGCCCTTGCCCGTCGAAATTGACGTTGTCGAGCACGCCCTTGGGATTGATGGAAATACCGCCGACCGCTTCCACGACGCTTCCATCGACGATTTGTGCCTTTAGTGTGGAACCGATGGCCAAGACGGCGGCCGCAACCGCGGCCAGCAGCCCGAGTCGAAACGATCCGACGATCCACCAGCGACGGTTGGTAACCATAACGCCTCCTCCCCGAGTTTGTAAGGATGCCCTCACGGAAAAGACTACGTGCGCATACTAGACTACTCCCAAAACAAGAAAGTTTCAAGCAGAACTGCGCCATGCGCCTCTAAAGGGGGGCGCAGGCGGTCTGCGGTCGGGACTGGCCGGACCCAAGCGTCGGCGCCGGTGGGCAACGGCTCGTTCAGCAAGTTGCAGCCGCATCAGTTCCAGCACCACGTGGGGCCGGCCGCGGGGACGGCCTTGGGGCGGACGGCCGCCGGGGCATCGCTCTTCTTGGCCCCATCGACGATCTGCCACGATGGGATCAAGACCCCGCCCGACACGCTGATGACCCAGCCTCCACGCTTGTGCAGCAGGCTCGCCTTGGTATCGACCTCCTTCGGCGCGGCATACACGTCGGTCTTCAGGCCGTCTTGGCCCATCAGCGCCGTCAGGCTGTTGCCCGCCTTGTCAGGCAGGCGTTCCTTGACGATCAAGGCCCCGACGATGGCCAACTCCATGCAGTTCTGCAGTTGGCCGAAGATGGGTTCCTTCACGGCCAGTTCGTCGTACTTCTTGGTCATGTTGTCGGCCCATTTCTTCGCCAGCGGGCTGGCCTTGCCGGTGTGTTTTCGACTTCCGGAGGCCGTGAGGAAGTCCTCTTCCGTCATCGCCTGGACGCTCCCGCCGCGGAGTTCCCAGGACAGCCCTTCGGCGTCGCGGAGCACCGAATCGTACTTGGGCTCCAGCCACCACCGCTGCATCATGTTGTGCATGCCTCGGCCGCTGACGGGCAGCATCTCCAAATAGCTGGGCAGCCCGGCAACAGGCGACGCGTCGAAACCCATCGCCAGCCGCTTCATGTGGTAATCGGCGGCCACCAGGATTCGGGCGAAGTGGCTGGTTGTCGGCACGCCGTGGAAGGTGATCTTCTCCAGTCCGAGGGTCTGCTCGGCGCTGGCCGCGACCGCGCGAGGATCGGCGCCGCGGGGCAGATGCGCCGTGTCTCTGCGGACCTGGTCGCGCCCGCTGCGGGTCGGGATCGATCGAACAGGTGATGCCGCCCTGGGCGGCCTCGCTGGCGGTCCGCAGGGCGACCAAGAGGTCGTCCAGCAGCAACACCGGCCGGCCGGTCGTGACGCCCACGATGTTGCCGCGGCGGGGTTCGACCTTCCAGCCTTCGCCGGGCCCGACCAGCACGATGTCTTTCTGTTCGGGATAGACCAGCACGTAGTGGATCCGCTGCAGGCCGCCGAGGAACTTCATATCCTGCGGGATGGGCTTGCCGGTTTTCTTGAACTCTTCGACGGCCGATTCCAACTGACGGAGCGAAACCTTGCGCAGTTCGGCCGCCTCGCCAAAGCCCGCGGGGACTTTGTCCAAGCCTCTAGCCCGGACGCGGATCATGTCACCCTGTTCGTCGAGATTGACGTTGTCGAGCACACCATCGGGATTGATGGAAATACCGCCGACCGCTTGCACGACGCTTCCATCAACGACTTGTGCGTTTAGTGGGGGACCGACGGCCAAGACGGCGGCCGCAACCGCGGCCAAGAGGCCAAATCGAAGCGATGCGGGAATCCACGAACGAGACAGGGTAATCAAAGAATGCCTCCTCTCGAAGCTCGAAATGCTGTTCCGAAAAATCCACTCTAGAATATATAGGCTACTTCTGACGGGCCGGAAATAGCAAGAACATCCGCCGCGGGGGACCACCCTTTGGACGGGGCCGGGTCCCCCATCGGTCCGCGGGCCGTGCGATTTCTCGGCGGCCATGCCTTGCCGAGCCGCGCCCCGCTGAGCTAAGTTAAAGAGGGTAGGAACGCCTCGCATTCCCATCGGGCATTCGTGTGTCTCAGCTAGCCTATCTAGTCATTCGTGAAGGGGCGAAATGGAGCGACGTCTTCCGGCTCGTGCCCGGACAGGCGGTCACCATCGGTCGTGCGCCGACCAACCAGATCGTGCTGAAGGACGAGCGGTGCAGCCGCAATCACTTGGAGGTTTTCGTTTCGGGCGGGGAATGGATGCTCCGCGATCTGGACAGTCGGAACGGCACGCTGGTGGGGACCCAACGCGTGGTGGGCGACTGGACGCTCCACCCGGGCGACATCATTCGCATCGGCCGGTCCCAATTGGTTTTCGTGCACCGGTTGGCCGAGGCCTTTGCCGATTCCACTTCGGTCATGCGCCCGCTGCCGGACAAAGAGGAGGCTGCCGCCGCGGGGGAGGAAGAGGACGCCAGCGTGTTGGCCGCCGAGGGCGGCCCGACCACGATCACCCATCGCCGCGGCCAGACGAGGTTCCTCGAGCCCGGGGAAGGGGAAGAGGAGGTCAGCGGGATCTCGAAGATGGGCCGCGCGGCCGCCCAGCTATGCCGGCTGGCTTTCGAGTTGGCGAAGGCCCCGGACACGGCGACCGTGGCCGACCTGGCGTTGCGCGGGCTGGCCGAGGGCACGCAAACGGACGCCGGGGCCGTGTTGCTGCTGCCGAACGACTTTCGCGGCGCGCCGCGGGCCGAGAGTCTCGAAGTGGTCGCCTCGCACAGCTCCACCGAGCGGGCGTATCATCAGATCGCCGCCGTGCTGGCCGCCACCGTGATGCGCGAGGGCGAGGCCGTCCTGGCGCGAAACGTGATGGGCGACAGCGCCCTGGGAAGCCGCGATAGCCAGGGGGTCATCCATACGACCAGCGTCATCTGCGCCCCGATCCGCCGCGGCAACCGAATCCTCGGCCTGATCCACCTCTATTCCACCGATGCCGCCCGGGTGCCCGATCCCGACGAGCTGGAATTCACCCTGGCCGTGGCCGACACCGTGGCCGTGGCCCTGGAAAATCTCAAGCGCCGCCAGGAATTGGCGGAGAACCTCACCCAGGTCCGCACCGAAAACGTGCAACTGCGCGAGCGGCTGGGCGTGCAAAGCCGCATGATCGGCAACAGCCGCGCCATTCAACAGGTGGCCGAGGAGATCGGCCGGGCGGCGGCCAGCAACGCCACCGTGCTCATCCGCGGCGAGAGCGGGGTGGGCAAGGAGTTGGTCGCCCGCGCGGTCCACGATTCCAGCCCGCGCCGCGATCACGTCTTCGTCTGCTTGAACTGCGCCGCGCTGTCGGCCGAGTTGCTGGCCAGCGAGCTGTTCGGCCACGAGCGCGGGGCGTTCACCGGGGCCACGGAGCGAAAGATCGGCAAGTTCGAGGCCGCCCACAAGGGCACCCTCATGCTCGACGAGATCGGCGAAATGAGCCCCGGCATCCAGGCCAAGTTCCTCCGCGTGCTGGAAGGGCATCCCTTCGAACGCGTCGGCGGCAGCAAACCCATCACCGTCGATGTCCGCGTCATCGCCGCCACCAATCGCGACCTGGAAAAGGACGTGGCCGAAGGGCGTCTTCCGCCGCGACCTTTACTTCCGTTTGCGGGTGCTGGAGATCGTCGTGCCGGCCCTGCGGAAACGACCCGAGGACATCCCCCTGTTGGCCGACTACTTCCTGCACAAGTACAACGCCGAGACCGGGCGGAAAATCCGCGGCTTCACCCCCGACGCCAAGGAGCAGTTGCACAACTACCTCTGGCCGGGCAATATCCGCGAGTTGAAGAACGTCATCGAGCGGGCGGTGGTCCTCTGCCGCGGCCCAGGAAATCGATCAGGAGGACCTGCTGTTGACCAAGCTGGCCACGGCCGGCGACACGGCCGACGCCGCCGCGGCGGAAGAGGAATTCCTGCCCGCCTCCTTGGCCGACATCGAACGCCGCTACATCCTGGCCACGCTCAACCACACCGGCTGGAACAAGAGCCGCACCTCCAACATCCTCGGCATCGAGCGATCGACGCTGGATCGCAAAATCCGCCGTTATGCGTTGGACGAAGAGGCGGGCCGGACACGCTGACGCGGTGATTCCACCGACTCGGCGATCCATCGCGTGCCGTCGGCTGACGCACGCGGCGGAGCACGACACGCTTGCCGCGATGTTCGCATACGCGCACTCAGGATTTCGTCGCCTTGGACGGACTTCTTGCTCGACGCCAGCCTTCGCCTTCTCGGCCGTCGCGGCGGCGTCATCGTTGGCCGCAATGCCCTCGTTGATGAACTGCTCGACCGCCTCCACGCTCTGCCCGCCCACCAGCACCTGCCGGCACCAACCCTTGGTCGTCTTGCGGTACATCACCAGTTCGAGGCACCGGCCCCCCGCCGGTCAATTGGTCGGCCAAGTCGCGGTCCCGATCCGGATTGACCATGGCGAAGGCCACTTTCCGCAGCAGTCCGCGCTTCCGGACTTGGGGAATCACCGTCTTCTTCATCACTTGGCACGGCGCGCACCATTCGGTGCTCACCATGACCACCATCGGCTTGCCGGTTTCCATGGTCGTTTGGTGGGCGGCGGCGTAGCTGTCCGGATCGGCTGCTCCCAGTGCCGCACCGCATAGCGATAGAAAGATCAAACCGGTCATGGAAGGCTCCTCATTCGGCGGGGGATGGCAGGAAAACTTAACGTGAGTTTTCCCAGGCGTGTGAAACGGTTCTAGTTTAATCGCTCGATGCGAATATGCAAGCAGTTGGGGCAAGAATTAACGATAAAATAAAATGGGTAATTTCTACCCCCCTCCGGGGAAGATGACATCCGTGGCGGCCGTGGCTCGTTTCTCCCGGCCTCCTGCCGGTCGGCCATGCAACGCAAGTGCCGACACTTCAAAAACTTCCGCAGCCAGGCGATTGAGTTTCCCCCGCCTGGCCGATATACTGGAAGTGCGTAGCGAAGGCGTCTTGCCTCTGGCTTGATGGGTGGGGGGAGGCGTCTTACCTCGGTTCGGCGTGCAGCAGGGGCTTTGGGGCTCTGCCGCCGCGGTCGGGGACAGAAAGCCTCTCTGCTACCCCTATCGGAGACTGGAAGCCTCCGCTGCACGAATTCGCAAATCGATTCACTCCGCGTGGCCGGCTGGTCCTCCATGAAACTCCGCATCGGCGTCATCGGCTTGGGAGAGGTGTGGCAGCAACGCCACGCCCCGGCGTTGCGCATGCTGGCCGATCGGTTCGAGGTTCGGGCGGTCTGCGACCAGGTGGCCCATCGGGCCCAGCACGCGGCCGCCGAGTTCAACGCCGCCGCCGTGGACGGTTATCACGTCCTGACCCATCGTGAAGACCTGGACGCCGTGCTGATCCTCTCGCTGCAATGGTATGGGGCGCTGCCGATCCTGGCGGCCTGCGACTCGGGCAAGGCGGTCTACTGCGCCGCCGGCATGGACCTGGAGCTTGCGGAGGCGGAATTGGTCAAGCAGCGGGTCGAGGAGGCGGGGATCGCCTTCATGGTCGAGTTCCCCCGCCGCCATGCCCCGGCAACCTTGCGGCTGAAGGAACTGATCGCCACCCGGCTGGGCGCGCCCCGCTTGCTGTTCTGCCATCAGCGGTCCGTGGCCGACACGCCGCGCAGCGACGCCGCAACACCACGCGCCCCGGCAGGCGGCGGTCCGCCACCTCGTCGAGCTGGTCGATTGGTGCCGTTACGTGGTCGATCGCGACGCCCGCCGGGTCTTCGGCGTGATGCACGCCGCCAAGTCGGACCCGGACCAGGAAGACTACCAGATGATGAGCCTCGATTTTTCCCCGCCGGAGACGCCCGCCGGCGGCCCGGTGGCCCAGATCAGTTGCGGCCGATACATCCCCGCCGATTGGCAAGAGGCCATCACCTATCGGCCGTTGGCCAGCTTGCAGGTTTCCTGCGAGCGCGGCATCGCCTTCGTCGATCTCCCCTCGACGCTGGTCTGGTTCGACGAAGCGGGCCGGCATCAAGAGTCGTTGGACGCCGAGCGGCCGGTCGCCGAGCAGCTCCTGATCGCAGTTCCATCGCGCCGTCACCAGCCTGGTCCGCAAGACGACCGACCTGGACGACGCCTATCGGGCGCTGCGGATCGTCGAGGAAGCCCGCCGCAGCCACTGCGAGGGACGGCGGGTCGAACTCTAACGGGGCGTCCTGGAATTGCTCCCGTCTCCCCTACACTACGCCCGCGGCGGAGCCAGCGTCGGAGTCGGCATGGGCGTGGGCATCGGCTCGGGCGGCGGAGGAGCCGTGGACGGGGCCGGCGGCGGATAGTAGTTCTGCTGCGTCGGCGCCGGCTGTGTATAGGTCGGCGCTGGCTGCGCATAAGTTGGCGCCGGCTGCGCGTACACGGGCGCTGGTGCGTATCCCGGTGCGTATCCCGGTGCAGGAGCCACGTACACCCGATACGGATACGGATAGCCGTAGGGGTATGGGTAGCGGGGGTAGCCGTAGGAATAGGCATACGGATACGGGTAGGGGTACGGATACGGCGCATAGTAGTACGGACGATACACGGGCAGTGGGATGCCGATCCCGATGCCGATCCTCACACCTCCCGCCTCGGCCGACGAGCACGCCACGGCCATGACCGCCAAAAGAATCCCAAGAAGCAGAACCCCTCTCGTCTTCATCGCAAATCCTCCTCAAGAGAACAGTCATTCACATTCTATATCTTCGGAAGAATCCGTCGCGGACTTGGATCGTATCATTCGGGGGAAAGTTTGGAAACGCCAATTTTTTCCCTGCGGAAAAGGGCGCAAGCGATTGTTGGAAAAGGGGTTGCGGCGGCTTGTCCGTAAACCTTCGCCCAACCCGTCTCTTGGGGCGGAGGGGCGAAAAACGGGGTCTGGTCTCAATGGGTCGGTTTAGGTCGCGCGCGGCCCTGGGAATGCCACGCTTCTGGACCTTCCGAGTGTTCTCCTCCGGGCGTCTAACCCGGTTGGGCCAATTTTTCGAACATTTTCCCCCTCGATAGAGGCGATTTTCCTTTTTCTCATGGGGTGCCTGCGCCAAACGCTTGACGTTTTCGCATATGTCGCTATGTTAAAAGTCTCCTCGCAACCGTTAAACCCAATCCTGGAGGCAGCGACCGCATCCCAGCGGCGAACGTCCCGCGCGTGAGGATGGTCGTCCCTGGGTTGCATTCCGTCGGCCCGCGAGTTGCGGGCCAACCGTGCCGGGCATTCGTCGGCCGGTGATCGTTGTCCCTGGTTTTGGTCCAGGGTAAAAACTCGCCTCGATCGGCAGGCGAGGCAAACGCGGGAGCAATATGTTGCGTAGCGCCACGGTTTCAACGGATGGCTTGATTCGGCGTTTACCATTTCCTGTTCCAACAGAGGTTTCGTACCGGAGGGGACAAATAATGTTTGCGAAAGCACTGATGAGGGGTTTCTTGGCGGTAGCCGTGTTGGCCTCCGCCGTGACGGCACGAGCGGATGTGTTCAACATGCCCACGGGGCAGACCAGCTTGGACTTCGTCACCGTGGGCAATCCGGGCAATGGGCCGGATACCGCATGGTCGCCCAGCTACGGCGCCGTGTCCTACACCTACCAGATCGGCAAGTACGACGTGACCGCCGGCCAGTATTGCGACTTCCTCAACGCCGTCGCCCAGACGGCCGACCCCTACGGACTGTACTATTCCTGGATGGCGAACACCGGTGGGTCGATGTTCACCGGATGCGGCATTGTCCAAACGAGCGGTCCGACCGGCTATAGCTATAGCGTCGTGTCCGGCTGGGCCAACATGCCGGTCAATTACGTGTCCTGGGGCAGCGGCGCGGTTCTGCAACTGGCTGCAAAATGGTCAGCCATCCGGGCCCGAGGGCAATGGTACAACCGAGACGGGGTCCTACTGCTTGAACGGTGGAACGTCCAACGCGGCGCTGATCGCGGTTACGCGGTGTACCACGGCCAGCTATGTGATTCCCACCGAGGACGAGTGGTACAAGGCGGCGTATTACGACCCGACGTTGAACGGTGGCTCCGGTGGCTACTGGACCTGGGCGACCAGGAGCAACACCGAGCCCATCAATATCTTGTCTGCGACGGGCACGAACAACGCCAACTTTTACGATTACTACGGCACAGGCACCGGCGGCTACACCGACCCGACGAACATCCTTACACCGGTGGGCGCTTTTGCCGACTCGCCAAGCGCGTACGGCACGTACGATATGGCCGGCGATGTCGCAGAATGGGACGAGGCGGCAATCAGCGGTACCTGGCGTGAGGATCGTGGCGGGTCGTTCAGCGGGAGCGTCCAGTGCTCCCTGGCCTCGTGCGACTGGGGCTGCCAGTACCCGACGTACGAGGGCAGCGATGTCGGCTTCCGCGTGGCAGTTGTTCCTGAGCCCGGTAGCATCACCTTGCTCCTTGCGGGCGCGATTGCCGGTTTGATCTGCTGGAGACGTTGGAGGTAGCGGTAGGGTGGGTCGAGCGCGGCGAGACCCACCAAAATCCGCGAAAAACTGGTGGTGGGTCTCGCTGCGCTCGACCCACCCTACAAAATATCGCTGCCCGTTCTCCGGCTACTTTGTCGGCGAGGCGCTCTCTTCCGGCGGCCGAATCTTGACGAAGCCGCGGTACAGAAGAACGTCGTACACGATCTTCAGCCCGCCGGCAGCGTAGAAAATCCAGTCGCACGACCAGGGGTGCGCGAGGAACCAGCCGGCCAGCAAGGGCGAAATCGCCGCGCCGGTCGATCGGGCCACGCCCGCGACCCCGGCCGCCGCCGAACGCTCGTCCGGCGGCACGACGGCCATCACGTAGGACTGCCGGGTGGGCACGTCCATCTGCGAAATGCTGAACCGCAGCATGAGGACCGCGACGGCCAGCGGCAGGTTCGGCATCAGCGGCACCAGGATCAACAGCACGTTGGACGGCAAGTGCGTGAAGACCATCGTGTTGACCAGTCCGAACCGGGCGGCCAGCGGTGCGGCCACCAAGGCGGACAGCCCGGCCAGCAGATTGGCGCCGAAGAAGATCATGCCCAATCCGGCCGGCTCGACGCCGAATCGTTCGTGGAACCACAGCACGGCGATGCTTTGAATGACGAAGCCGCCGCCGAACGCGTCCAGCGAGAACAGCGCCGAGAGCCGCAAGACCACGCCGCGCGACTGTTCCAGCCCGAGCAGCCGCAACGTGGTCTTCTTCTTGTCGGCGGCGGCCGGAACAACTTCGGCAGCGGGCGACAGTCGCGTGAACAGCGCGATCAGCCCCAGGCCCATGAGGGCGTAGCCCGCGATGCCCACGCGGTAGCTGTTGATCTCCGGCACGGAGGCAAGCTGCAAACCGCTGATCAACAGTCCGCCGGAGAGCGAACCGACGGCGGTCGCCACGGCCCCGGCCAACGTGTACCACGCGAACACGTGCGTCCGCCGTCGGTCGGGAATCACTTGGGACAGGGCGGCCTGTTCGATCGAAAGGAAGGGGCCGACCTCGAGGCCGCTGGGGCTGATGACGCCGATGGTGGCCGCCGTCAGGAGGACGAGGAACACGTCGGAGATGGCGAAGACCAGCCCGGCGGCCACCATCAACAGCGCCCCGATGAGCAGCGTTCGCCGGCGTCCGAAGCGGTCGGCCCGCGTCGTCAGCCACAACGAGACGATCGTATCGCCCACCAGCGTGAGCGTCAGCAGCAAGCCGATTTTGGGATCGCTGAGCTTGATGGCGTGCAGGTACAGGCCCAGCATGACGGCGAGCGACCCATAGGCGAACAGCCGCACGATGCGGGTGCTGAACAGGATGCGGACGTTCTCGATTCGGGCTGGGCATGGAGGCAAGCCTGCGCCCCGGTGACAATTCGCCGGGCTACTCTCAAAGGACCCTCCGGGTCGAAACAAATCTACACCCCATGCGACCTTGTGACAATATCCTATCTGCGTGATACACTGCATTCGTGTACCATTTTGGAGGAGCGCCCGCCGCCGCCAAGACCGCGACTTCCGGTCGTCACCGCCCTGGCCGGGACGCCGGGAAAGGAGGCACAAAGCACCAAACCTCGGCGGTCCGGCACCAGGTCTGGTTGAACACCAGGCGATCTTGCCGGCCGTTTCTGCCCGCGATACGAACCTCGGCGGTGATGTCCGCCCATTGGTTCCCGCGCGGCGTGACCGAGGTCAATCGCACCTGCGAGTTCGACAGGTCGTTGCGATCGTACTGGTCCGGAAGCGGATTGCGGACCAACCATCGCCGCAGTTGGCGGTCGTAGCACGGCGCCGAGAGTCGCAGCATCCGTCCGACGTCGTCGGCAAGCCACGCGTCGAACCACAGGGGGACCCGGTCTTCCAAGGCGCCGGGCAGGCTCGCGGCGGCGGGAGGAGGGACCGTCCACCGCAAGACGGCGACCAGGGAGAGGACCGCGGCCAGCGCCGAGATCCCCGACGTCCAGGGGTGGCGCTTGGCCGCCGAAAGGCACCCCATGAACCTTTGCGCCGCGGTGCGCTTGGCCGCCGTGCTGTACTTGTCGTTCTTCCAGTGCGACAGGCCCGAGCGGACCTGAAGGCGGACGACGGTCGGCGGCGCCGAGACGCGCGAGAAGGATGCCCCCTCGACACGATACCATTGCCGGCAGCGTCGGCAATGGAACAAGTGGTGCAAGTTCTCGATGGTCGCCATTCCCCACGCGCCGCATTCCGGACAGGCCAGCTTGAGTTGGGTGTCCGGCCCATGGCTGTCGCCCGCCGGCGCGGCGCCGCCGCCCGCGGGATCCTTTTCCTTGCCGCCGACGTTGTTCTGGAGCGTCATGGGATGTTGCCGTAGTTGGGCGAGGTTTCGTCAAGGCCGACGCCTGTCCACAGTCGATTGGTGCCCCAGGGCAGGGCGCTGAGCGGGTTGCCCGGGAAGGAAGTCGCGAGGTTGGCCGGTTGCGGCTGCGGCACACCGCTGGCGTCGAGATTGTAACCGAGGTCCTCCAGGGTGAGGCTTTCCGTGTGACCGTCCAGGAAGACGACGTTCGCGCGGCCGCTGTGGCGGGCTTCGGCCGGCGAGAAGTAGATGACGATGTCGGTTCCCGTCTCATCCGGGCCGTAGGGGTCGAAGCCCGCCGCCCGCGAGGGCGACGGCGAATTCACCACGCCGGAAGTCCGCGGCCGCATGTGCGGCGGGTCCAGCGTCATCGAGTGGCCGCCGTGCGGTATCCCCCCGCCCCGACTGTCGCCGAAAGCGATGGTCCGAGAGGCATCCTTGACGTTCTTAATGGGGTAATTGAGCATCGGCGTCGTCACGTCGCCGTCCGTCAGGTTGCGGCTATTGCCCAAGTATTGAAAATTGTAGCCATAGGCCCCGTTGCGAATGCTCTGGCTGTTGGTCACCGCCGGGTCGGGGTCGGTCAACGAGGGGTCGAAGAAAATCTCGTTGTCCAGCGGCACGTTGGTGTACGTGGTGTCCGCCGTGCCGGCCGCCGCGATCGCGTCCGGATTCTGGACCGGCCGACCCAAGTAGTCGCCGACAATCCATTGCCAACGCGGGCGGACCACGCCAAACTTGTTCACCACCGACGGGTCTTCCCATCGGTACGGAGGATACTTCCCGACGGCGTCCCGATACTGCGACAGACCGAGGTAGAGCTGCCGCAGGTTCGATTGGCACGTCACCGAGCGGGCCGCATCCCGCGCCTTGACAATCACCGGCAGCAGCAACGTCACCAAGGCGAGAATAATGCCGATCACCACCAACATTTCCACCAACGTAAAACCAGGGCGACGTCGCATCGACCAAATCCTTTCTTGCTTGGGTTCCGTCTGATTCGGCGCAGGGTGCGCTGGATCAAAATGAGCTTGCGGGATTCCGGGAAAAAGGGGACAGTCCCCATTTGCCGGAACGGCCCGAAGGGTGCTTCGCACAAATGGGGACTGTCCCCTTTTTCCCTCACAAGATCGTTCAAGTTCATCAAGACAACGGGGCAAAGCCTTATAGCAAATGACATGCCGTCCTTCCCAAAAGGGCGACCGACGCAAAGGCATGGGGAAAAACGCCTTGCGACAGGCGAGTCCCAACCCAACGGCCGAGAAAATGGCGAAAATTTCGCCAGCGGCGGCGAAAATTCCGCCACGACCAGGTACACCAGCCCCCCGCAAAATGCCGAATCTCCTAAAGAGACGCCTTCTTAGGAAAACACGGCCATGTCGTTCTCCCTTACCCAATTTGGCCCGGGCGGGCATCGCGACGACCGCCGACGCCGACTCCTGGCCGAAGAGCAGGCCGCGCGGGGTGGAATCGCCGCCGCGACGGCCGCCTCGCCGACCAGTCGCGTGGCCGACCCGCCGGTGCGCAAGACGGAGAATTATGGCGATGCCCTGTTCCTCGACCATCAGCCCACGCTGTTGGACTTGGTGCCCCGGCGGCTGATCGCTTTCTTCTTGGTCTTTCTGGCCCTGTCGCTCCTCATCGCGGGCCTCGAAGCCCTGTATGCCTGGATGCCCACGCTGGCCGGGGCCTTGGGACATGCGGATTCCGGCCCGCGGACCGTGGACTTCGCCGCCCTGGACCTCGCCGGCAAGGGGAGCCTGGCCGCGTGGTTCTCGTCGCTGGTGCTGTTGGCCGCCAGCCTGGCCGCGGTGCTGGTCTACACGGTCCGCCGCCACCGGATGGACGACTATCCCGGCCGTTACCGCGTCTGGCTTTGGGCCGCCCTATGCTGGTTCCTGGCGGCCACGGACACCGCGGCCGGCCTGCACGAAGGCTTTCGAGACCTGATGACCGCCGTGACCGGCACTCCGCTGCTGGGCGACGGCTCGATCTGGTGGATGATCGCCTATGGCCTGTTGTTCGGGGCGGTCGGGACGCGGCTGTTGATCGACATGGGACCGAGCCGGCTCTCGATGCTCGCGCTGCTGCTGGCCGCATGCGCTTATGGCGCGGCCGCGTCGATGCAACTGCAACTGGGATGGCCTGCGATCCAGTCGGGCGTCCGCCGGGTCATGTTCCAGCAAGGCGCGGCGATGGCCGGCCATCTGCTGGTCCTGCTGGCCATGGGGCTCCAGGCCCGCTACGTGATCTTGGACGCCCGCGGACTCCTGCCGCCGCGCCGGCGGAAACCCGCCGCCACGCCGGGCGACAACGAAACCGCGGCGGCCGACGATCCCTGGGTGGCGGTCGATTCTCCGCACGGCGGGCCGCAGCCGGTCTTCCGTCGCGCCTCGGCCGTAACGGCGACGGCGACGGCGACGACAAGAACGGCGGCGACAACGCCGATTTCCTCGGCTGCCGCCCCGGTCCAACGGAAGTTGAGCAAGGCCGATCGCAAGGCGTTGAAGAATCGCCTGATTCAAGAGCGCCTGAAGCGTCAGCAGAAGGCCGACACCGCCTGGGGCGGCTAGACATCCGCTTTGCGACATGGAATAATGCCGTGCTGCTGGCTGGCCGTGTTCCTCCTTCATCGTCGTTGGCCCCGTTCCGCCCCCGCGACGCAGTCGCGGGGCTTTTCCAATCCCTAATCCCCAATCCCTAATCCCTTCCCCATGCCCGTCCGCACCCGCTTCGCTCCAAGTCCGACCGGATACCTTCACATCGGCGGCGTCCGCACGGCGTTGTTTTGCTGGCTGTTCGCCCGGCGGCACGGCGGCCAGTTCATCTTGCGGATCGACGACACCGATCAGGAGCGGAACGTCGAGGAGGCGTTGGCGCCGATCCTGCACGGGCTGCGTTGGCTGGGGATCGATTGGGACGAAGGCCCGGAGGTCGGCGGGCCGCACGCCCCCTATTATCAATCGCAGCGGCAGGAGCGTTATCAAGCGGCGGTCGAGCGGCTGCTGGCCGCCGGCGCCGCGTATCACGATTATGCCACGCCCGAGGAGCTTCAGGCCGAGCGTCAGGCGGCGGAGGCGGCGAAGCGGCCGTTTCTCTACAGCCGCCGCTTCATGGCCGCGTCGCCGGCCGAGCGCGCCCGCTTCGAGGCCGAAGGCCGCCGGAGCGTCGTGCGATTGAAGATGCCACGCGAAGGCACGCTCGTGATCGACGACCTGGTCCGCGGCCGGGTGGAAGTCGCCTGGGCACACGAACAGGACCACGTCATTCAACGGGCCGACGGCACCTGCCTCTATCATTTGGCCAGCGTCGTGGACGATGAAGATTTTCAGATCACCCACGTGATCCGCGCTGAAGAGCATCTTTCGAACACGCCGCGCCAGGTCTTCATCATCCAGTCGCTCGGCTATCGGCTGCCGCGGTACGCCCATTTGCCGTTCGTGGCCGAGCCGGGCAGCAAGAACAAACTCAGCAAGCGCAAGCTCGACAAATATCTGAAGAACCGCGACTTCGCCCAGATGGTCGAGCACGGCCGGGCGGTCCTCCTGGCCCTCGGACTGGAGCCCACGCCCGAGGACCTCAACCCCGTCATGGTCGAGTTCTACGAGCGCGTCGGCTATCTGCCCGAGGCGATCGTCAACTACCTGGCCCTGCTGGGCTGGTCGTTGGACGATCGGAGCGAGCATTTCAGCCGGCAACAACTGATCGAAAATTTTTCCCTGGAGCGGGTGACCAAGGCGGCGGCCAGTTTCGATCCCAAGAAGCTCTGGGCCTTCGAGGACCGCCACTTCCAGGCCCTTCCCATCCAGCGGAAAGTCGAGTTGGTGTTGCCGTTTCTGCGGGCCGCCGGCCTCCTCAGTCTCCCCTCTCCCTCCGGGAGAGGGGCTGGGGGTGAGGGCGGGGCCGGGGGACTGTCCCGATTTTCGTCCGACGAAAATGGGACTGTCCCCTTTGGCCGTGCCGAAGCCGCGATCGAAACCAAGCTCTCCCGCATCCTGGCCGCCTCGGGCGACCGGATCAAGGTCTCCGGCGACATCCTGGCCTACGCCGATTTCTTCTTCCGCGCCGACGACCAGTTGGTGTACGACGAGACGGCCTTTGACAAACGCTTGCGGTCGCCCGGCACGGCGGAATTGTTAGCGCGTTTCAAGGACCGGCTGGCCGCGGCCGACACGTTCGAGCCGGCGGCGTTGGAAACGCTTTTGCACGATTTTCTCGCCGCCGAGGGCGTTCCGATCGGGCAGATCATTCATGCGTTGCGGGTGGCGGTCACCGGCAAGGCGGTCGGTCCCGGATTGTTCGATTGTCTGGCGATTCTCGGCAAGGCGTCGGTCTTGGCGCGGCTGGATCGGGCGCTCGCGCGGCTTCAGGCCGCATAGCGTTACGGGCAGTCCGTGCGCATCGTTGGCTCATCGGGATGGAACCAATAATCAGTGATGATGTCCCCCTTTCATCGCGCGAACCGGGCGAATTTGATAGCCCGAAGGGCTTGTGACACGACAGCCCAGGGTTGCCGCGCTAGCGGCTACCCTGGGATCCAGGCGCGCGAACCGCGACAAAAACCCCAACGGGGTTTCGGAGCGGCGGTTTTCTGGGTTGCACCCCGCGACGCGGCCGCTATGAAACCCCGTTGCGGTTTCCAACCATGCGTCGTCTTGCATTCCCAGGGTAGCCGCTTGCGCGGCAACCCTGGGCTATTCTCTGAAAGCCCTTCGGGCTAGCACGGATTTGAACTGAAATTAGTCCGGCCGCGTCGCGGGCTCCTCGAGCCGATCCAGGCCCGACATCCGATAGAAGACCATCGAGGCCAGCCAGCTTGCAATCATCAGGCCGATAATGCCGTAGCCCACGGCCGTGGAGTTGTCGCTCAACTTGTGGACGGCGGACCACAGGCCCGTGTCCAGATGAAACTTCTCCGCGATCATGCCCAGGGCCTCCAAACTGCCGATCAACAGGGCGATGAGGAACGAGACCAGCGTGATCGACATGTTGTAAAACAGCTTGCGGACCGGCTTGACGAACGCCCAGCCGTAGGCGCCCAGCATGACGATGCCGTCGGTCGCGTCCACCAGGCACATGCCGGAGGTGAACAGCAGCGGAAACACCATGATCGACCAGAGCGGCGCCTGCTGGGCGGCCTGGGTGGCGGCGATCCCCAGCAACGCGATCTCCGTGGCCGTGTCGAATCCCAGCCCGAAGAGAAAGCCCACAAAATACATCTGCCAACTCTCGCCGACCAACCGGAACAAGGCTCGCGTCGCCCGGGCGACCGGCCCCGGCCCGTCCAACATGCCCTGCAAGGCGTCTTCCTGGCGGCCGCCGCCCTTTCGGGCCGCCTGAAAACGCTTGAAGACCTCCAGGAAAATGACGAAGTTCACCAGCGCAATGAGCAGCAGGAAAAAGACGGAAACCGACGTGCCGATGATTCCGCCGAGTTGTTGGAATTGCGGGAAGTGGTTCTTCACATAGCCCGTGCCTTGCGCCACCGCCAGCGACAGGAGGATCACCACCGTGGAATGGCCGAGGGAGAAGAACAGGCCGACGCCGACGGGCCGCTTCTTCTGCTGCATCAGCTTTCGCGTGACGTTGTCGATCGCGGCGATGTGGTCGGCGTCCACCGCGTGCCGCAGGCCGAAACCGTAGGCAAGAAAGCAGAGGCTCAACGTCGTCGGGTAGGAATGAAACGCGGCCAGTGCCAGCGCCAGGCGGCGAGGTTCAGCCCCGTGAGGAAGAGATAGACCGCCAGGATGCGGCGGCGGAGTGCGTTGTCCTTGGCGTCGCGGAAGCTGGTGGCGATCTCTTGGAGCATGGGGTTGCTCGATGGTCGGGCCGGGCTTTGCCTGCCGCATTGGGTGCCACTGCTGGCTTGTCCAGCAGTGCTGGAGTATCGCGGCCCGTAGCACTGCTGGACAAGCCAGCAGTGGCACCCGGCGTAGTACGAACACGCACATTGTAACACCCGCCGCCGGGGCGTCAAGGGCCCTTGAGACGGCGGTGGCCGTGGACGTTTCGCCGGTCACGGCTGCTTTTCCAGCAATTCTTTGAGCACGTTGGCCACCAGGGCGGGGTTGTCGCTGGCGACGAGGTGTTGGACCCGCTCCTTGGGCAGCTTGAGCTTTTCCAGGGTGGTGGCGACCCGCTTCCAGAGCCTCGCCCGGGCCTGGCCCTCGGCCAGATACAGATCGGTCACCAGGCCGCCCAGCCGTTGCATGAGAATGGCGCCCTGGTTCTCATAGTAGTTGCGAATCACCCGCTGTTGATAGGAAGATCGTTTGGCCATCGGACCCGCGTCGGGTTGGAAGGAGGGACGGAACGGTTTCCGTCATTATGGGCGTTTTCGCCGCCGCGGCCAAGAGGCTTCCCGAGGGGAGGATTCGCGCCGGGCCGCCGATGCGATAGACTGGGAGCTGCCCCGATCGGAAATTCCCCTTTCGGAAACTCGGCGTGAAACAAGTTGTTGCCGTCATCAAGCCGTACTTGGTCGAGAAGGTGCTCGGCGCCCTGAAGCACGCGCCGCTGGAGGCTTGCGGCGTCCGCGAGGTGAAGGGCTACGGCCGGCAGAAGAGCTATCTCGACGAATACGGCGGCAGCGAATATTCGCTGGCCTTTCTGCCCAAGGTCGAGATCACGCTCTGGGTCGACGACCTGCGGGTCGAGGAGGTCGTGCGGACGATCGTCGAGATCGCGCGGACCGGTCGGATGGGCGACGGCAAGATCTTCGTCCTGCCGGTCCTGCCCGGCGGGGCCTGGGAAACGGATTTCTGAAGGGGGAAGGCAGCGAGCCGGCGGCGTGAGCCGCCGGATAAGGCGGAAGGGGGGAAAATGCGATTCACGGGGCCTATCCCCGCGCCGCCGCCTCCTCCAACATGCACTCGAATCGACGCCGGATCTCGCGCGTCACGCTCTCGTAATCCGCCAACAAGGCGTCGCTTCCCGGATAGTGCATCAGGTGGGCCAGCTTGTTCAACTCCGTCGCGTCCCGTGGCAACGTGTCGCGGGCGGTCGAGTTCAGCAGCCGCAGACGCCCCTCGATCATCCGCAAGAAGCGGTACTGCAAGTCGAAGAACCGATAGTCGTCGCCGCCCAGCAGTCCGGCGGCGTGCAACTCGGCCAGGGCCGCCAGCGTGTTGGGAGTGCGCAGGCGGGGATGTTTCCGCGCGTGCTGGAGTTGGAGCATCTGCACGAGGAATTCGATATCGACGATGCCGCCCGGCCCGCGCTTCAGGTCGCCGGCCGCGGCCGTTTCTTCCAGCCGCGAGCCGCATGTGGCGGATTTCATCGGCGTCCTTGCGTCGCCAGCGATGGCCGAAGGCCGCGCGGTGGACGGCGGCCGTCGCGGCGCGGACCGCCCGGATCGAGCCGCACACCGGCCGCGCCTTGCACAACGCCTGCCGCTCCCAAAGCTGCCCGGACCCTTCCGCGAAATAGCGGGCGAACTCCTGCCGCGACACGGCCAGCGAGCCGCTCTTGCCCGTTGGGCGCAGCCGGGCGTCCACCTCGTAGAGCCGGCCGTACGCGCCCAGGTGGCTGGTGGTCTTGATGATCCGCTGGCCCAGTTCGCTGAAGAAATGCTGGTTGGAGGTGCCCTGGCCGCCGCCTTGGTCGTAGTCGAAGGCGGTTTGTCCGTCGGCCTCGTAGAGGAAGACGAGGTCGAGGTCGCTGTGGTAGTTCATTTCGCGGCCGCCGAACTTTCCCATGGCGAGGACGACCATTTCGCAGGGTTCGCCGCCGCGCGGACCGGCGCCGATCTGCGGCCGGCCGAATTTCCGCGCCAGCCGCTGGAATTCGCCCGCCGCGATCTGCGCCAGGCAGGTCTCGGCGATGTCCGAAAGCGCTCCGGTCGTCGCCTGCACGTCCTCCTTGCCCAGCAAGTCGCGGACCCCCACGCGAAGCTGCTGGTCGTTCTTGAAGCTGTGCAGGATGGGGTCGATCGTCTCGGCCCCGCGGCAGAGTTCGGCCAGCATGTCGCGCAGCGACCGCGCGCGTCGGCAGCTTGTCCAGCACGAGGCTGTCCATCAGGCTGTCGATCATGCCGGGGTTGCTCGTGAGGATTCCCGACAGGTAGGGGCTGTAGGCGCAGAGTTCGACGTAGAGCCGCAGGCTGGGCGGATTGAAGCTGAACAGTTCCCAGAGCACGCCCTTGCCGCCCAGCGAGTCGCTCACCTTGTCGAGGTTCACCAGCGCCGAGTCGGGATCGGCCGCGGCGGCGATGGCCTCGATCAACTGCGGGGCGATGGCGGCCAGGAAATGCCGGCACCGCCGCGCGGAAAGAAAGCGGATCTTCTCGTCGCCCAGCGCCATCAGGTTCCGATACGCCTGCTTCACGTCGCGGAACGGATACTTGCCCAGCACCTCGACGATCCGCTCGCGGCGGCGGATCGGGATCGAGCACGAGGTCCGACTCGGCCTCGGTCTCGGCGTCGTCGCTGAAGGCGTCGTGCAGCAGGTGGTCGAGCACCTTGCGGTTCAGTTCCGTCTTGCCGCGATAGTCGTTCAAGAAGGCCACAAGCGCCGGCCGCTGGGCCGACTCCGCATAGCCCATCCGACGGGCCAGCTTCCGCAGCTCCTCGTCGTCCTTGGGCAACAGGTGGGTCTGCAAGTCGAACATGATCTGCAACAGGTGCTCGATGCGGCGGAGGAACGTGTAGTTCTCCTCCAAAAGCGCCCGCTCCTGGTCGGTCAGGCAGCCGACGTGCTCCAACTGGGCCATGGCCTCCAGCGTATTGGTGGTGCGCAGCTCGGGCAGGTCGCCGCCGTTGAGCAGTTGCAGGAACTGGATGACGAATTCCACGTCGCGGATGCCGCCCCGTCCGGTCTTCACGTTGCGGTCGTCGCCGCCGCCGTCGCGGTTCTGCTGCTCGATCCGCCGCTTCAGGGCCTTGATGCCGCTGATGTCGGCCCGGCTGAGGTAGCGGCCGTAGATCCAGGGCGTCATCCGGGCGAGGAACTCGCCGCCCAGGGCGAGGTCGCCGGCGACCGGCGACGCCTTGATGAAGGCCTGCCGTTCCCAGGTCCGTCCGCGCATGTCGTAATAGTTCAACGCCGCCGCCATGCCGGCGACCATCGGGCCGCGCTGCCCCTCCGGACGCAGCCGCATGTCCACCCGGTAGGCGACGCCCAGCTCCGTCGCCTCGGTCAGCAAGCGGACCAGCTCGCGGGCGAGCTGTTCGAAGAACTCGCTGTTGGTGACCGGCCGCCGTGCCGTCGGTCTCGCCGTCGAGGTCGTAGAGGAAGATCAGGTCGATGTCGCTGGAGTAGTTCAACTCGCGGCCGCCGAGCTTGCCCATGCCCAGGACGACGAACCGCGCCGGCTGGCCGTCGGGCCCGCGGGGAGTGCCGCGCTGGAGACGCAGCTTCCGCCAGGCGGCCCGCAACGCCGCCTCCAGGATCGCGTCGGCCAGGTAGGAAATCTGCGCCGTGACCGTTTTGAGGCTCTGCTCGCGGATGATGTCGCCGTAGGCGATCCGCAACGTCTCCCGCCGCTTGAATCGCCGCAGCGCCGTCAGCACCACGTGGTCGTGGTCCAGGGCCTCGACCTCGGACAGCGAGGTCCTCGACGAGCATCGGACGGGCCACCGGCGCCCCTTCGGTCAGCCGCAAAAGGTCGAAACCCTCCGGGTCGCCGGCCAACAAATCGCTGAAGTGCTGGCTGGTCGAAAATATCTGCACCAGCGTCGCCAACGCCGCCGGATCGCGCTCGAACAGCGTGCCGATCGCCAACGGGTTGCGCGCCGACGTCACGAAACGATCGAGATTGTTCAACGCCATGTCCGCGTCGGCTGAGCGGACCAGCAACGGGCCCAGTTGATCGCAGACGACCGCCAGCAGGTCCAACGGCAAGCCGGTCGAGGCCATGCCGAGCAGGTGGGCATGGGCCTGTTTCGGGTCCGCCACGCCCCAGGCCCGCAGCCACGCACAGGCGGCGTCGGGGTCGTCGAGGTATTGGCGGAGCGTGGCGATGTCCATGACGAGGAAGGGATTACAGTAGTTCCAAGTTCGGCCGAATGTGAGGCAATGAACGCAACTTGTTGTTTGGAAACCTCTTGCAACCCGCGTGGCGTCTGATATCGGAGGCACCTCGGATCAAAACGTTTGTCATTTGCCAGCGGGGACAAGTGGGGTGATGGCAAAGTGGGTAAAACACCGAGAAAATGGGCTGCAATGGCTTGTCGGAGGGTTTACAAGAAAATCATGATGCCGTTGCCGCGAGCCACGTCCCGAGTCGGCGGTCATCTCCGAACTGCCGGTCGTGCCATAACTCCTGTTGTAAACGCACATTAGGTGTACTCCTCTGAAAAGGCCGAACTTGGAACTACTGGATTAGGGATTGGGGATTAGTACGTCATAAACCCACGGCCTATGGCCGTGCGACCCTGGGGGCTAAGCCGTTCCGGCGTGCCCCGAAATAGCATACGCTCTAACTCCGGGGAAAGCCCTGTTGGGCAGGAGAAAGAGCGTATGAAGGATTTTGACAGTCTGGCACATGTGCGATGGGAGTGCAAGTATCATGTGATCTTCATTCCGAAATACCGGCGGAAAGTGATGTATGGGAAGCTTCGGGCTTCGATAGGTGGTATCCTGCGGGATTTGTGTAGGCAGAAAGGGATCGGGCTGCTGGAAGGGCATGCGGTGAGCGACCATGTTCACCTCTGCCTGAGCATCCCGCCGAAGTACAGCGTGGCGTTTGCAATAGGGTTTCTGAAGGGCAAGAGTGCGGTGCGGATACATCGGGAATTGCTGCATGAGCGTCGGATGGCGGGGCTGCATTTTTGGGCGACGGGATACTGGGTAAGCACCGTGGGGAGTGACGAGGCCACGGTGCGGCAGTATATCCGGCAGCAGGAAGATAGGGATCGCCAACAAGGTCAGTTGTTTCAGTAACCATAAAAACCAGTGAAGCCCTGGCAGGGCTTTCCCCACGTGTAGTGCCCGCCCCGCTTTGCGGGGCAAGCCAAACCCACGCCCTACGGGCGTGGTCGATTAGGGATTGGAGAAACGAGAAAGCCGCCGCACTGCGTGCGGCGGGCCGCGAGGGAACCGGCGCAGATAGCCGGCGATTCATGGCTCTTCCTCCGGCGTGCGGATGGTGATGTCGTCATAGTCCGGGAAATTCCCGTAGGTTTCGTGCTTCAACTTGCTTATCTCGTCCGCAACATTTCGGCCGCCGTCATCCCTGCCGTTCGGGCCGACGCTGTAAAGAACATATCCCTTTCCCTCGGGCCGATAGTGCAAGTCGGCGCCGGAAAACGGATCGGGAGGAAGCTCGGAAACATAATGGGGCACGAGTTGCCGCAACGTCGCCGGATACCGGCCATGATCGCGGCGATAACTGGCCAGGAGGAACGCGAGGTCTCTCAGCCTCGATATCGCCGTCGTTCTGTTTTCCATAGTCGCGAGAGATACGTCCCGGAAGAATGAGCGATTCAGAAAGTTGGTCAGCTCGCGGGTGGGGTTCTTGTGCGAGTTGCCCGTCGCCGGCAGCTTTCCGTCCGGTCCGCCGGCATGAGATCTGGCGGCCTTGACTTCCTTCTCCAGTGCCTCAAGGGCGGCTCTGCGCTCGGCCGCCGTGGGCTTGCGCTGCGTGCCGACAAGCCTGTCATAGAAGAGATTGCCGTCGCGAAGGACCTGGTCCCAATCCACTCGATCCTCGGCCGCCAGCTTCTTGAAACGCTTTCTTTCGACCTCATCCTCCTCGCTCCAAACCAACCCCGAAATGAACGCGGATTCGATCGTTGTGCGATCCTTCAGCGCCAGGCCCGAGATGGAGGAAATAGAGAACAGCCGTTCGCCAAAATCGAGTTTGTCGGCAAGAATCGGGATCGGTCCGAGCCGCCGCAAATCATCGCGGAATTGGCGGGTCTGTTCGTCGCCGGCCGACGCGCCATGAGCAAAGTCGGCGTCGGCAAAGCACGCCATTTTTTCCATGGCGGCCCCCACCACCGCGTCAATGAGAAAGGGCCCCTGTTCCACCAGTCGCGCAAGCCTGTGGCAGGCCAGCAGGTCTTGCCACGCCTCCTCGGTTTTTCCGGCGTGGAGGCGGAACATCGCCCGGACGATCAGGAAATGAACGGCGTTGCGCGACTGCACTGCCGGCACAAAATTACCGCTCATCAAGAACCGCCCGTCATGGACGGCAATCGGCGCGAAGAACTTCGGCCTGCGGCTGGCCTCGACCACCAGTTCCAGCGGCTTCTCGTTGGCCCTCAGCCACTCCGCCAGGACCGGGAATTCCGCCTTCGACCATGGCCGGCGCTGGGAGAGCTCGAATTGTTCCTCGATTTCGCTTCTCAGTTGCCGGTTCGCTTCGATGTCGCCCGACGGATCCTTCCAGCCCTTCCATTGTCCGACGTCCACGAGATAGGGACCGTCCTGGGGAAGCTCCGCGATGCCCAGCAGCTTGAAGAATTCCGACCGAGTTTCCGGACGGTCGAACTGGCCGGGGCCCATCGCCCGCCAGAGAGGAATCGCCGCGTTGTTCTCGACCGTGACGCCGCGGCTGCAATGCTCGTTGATCGCCGCCGCGTAATCCACGTAGCCGTCCGGCGCAGCGGGCCGGTCACGTAGGTCGTCTGCTTGGAAACAGTGATCTTTGTCGCGGGTTTGCCCGCTCCCGCCTTGGCGGTTGTGGAATCGCCCTCCGCTCCTTGCGCCTTGCAATACCACAAGAACCATTAAGGCGACAGCCGATCTCACGGCACTCCTCCCATCTCAGGCTTGCCGTCGCGAGCCCGGCCGAACAGCGTGAACGCGTCCACCTTTTCAATCATCACCGGCATCAGCCGGCCGGTCCAACCCAGCGGCCCGTCCAACATCACGATGCGGTCCGAGACCGTCCGGCCGACCAACTGCACCACGTCGCCGCCGGTCGGGCGCTTCCGGGCCGACTTGCTCGGCCCCTCGACCAGAATCTCCACCTCGCGGCCCAACAGCGGCTGATTGTCCTCCTGGCTGATGGCGTTCTGGACCGCCAGAAGCTCGTTGTTCCGCCGCCGCTTCACGTCCTCCGGCACGTCGTCGGCATAAAGCTCGGCGGCCTTGGTGCCCGGCCGCGGGCTGTACTTGAAAATGAAGCTGTTCTTGAATCGTGCCCAGCGGACCAGGTCCATCGTCGCTTGAAAATCGGCTTCCGTCTCGCCGCAGAAGCCGACGATGAAATCGCTCGTCACCGCCGCCGCCGGCAAGACATGGCGAATCTGCTCGATCATCTCGCGGTAGCTCTCGACCGTGTAGCCGCGGCGCATCCGCTCCAGGACGCGATTGGCGCCGCTCTGGGCGGGCACGTGCAAATAGGGCGAAACCTTGGGCAAATCGCGGACCGCCGCCAACAACTCGGCCGTCATGTGCCGCGGATGATTGGTCACGAACTTCAGCCGCCGCAGACCCTCGATGCCGTCGATCCGCTCCAACAGGTCGGCCAGCCGCACGGTCCGCCCGCCGCTGGAATCCTGGTAGCTGTTGACCGTCTGGCCCAGGAGCGTCACCTCGACGCATCCCCCGATCGACCAGCCGGCGGACCTCGTCCTCGATTTCGGCCGCGGGGCGGTTCTGCTCCGCGCCGCGGACCCGCGGGACGATGCAATAGGTGCAGAACTTGTCGCAGCCGAACATGATCCGCACCATGGCCTGGTGCGGCACTTCACGCACTGCGGGCGTCCGCGGCGGATCGAATCGGGCGAAACTCGCCGCCGGCCCACGCCGCGGACCCGTCCGGTCGAGACTCACTTCCAGCCGCGGCCGCCGGTCGGCCGCTACGGCCTCCAGCAGGGCGGGCAAGCGGGACAACTGACCCGGCCCCACCACCAGATCGACATGCGCGGCGCGGCGGAAGATGGTCGCCTGGTCCTTCTGCGCCATGCAGCCCAGCACGCCCAGGATCTTCTGCCGGCCGGCGGCCTTCCACGCTTTCAGCCGGCCCAGGGCGCTGTAGACCTTGTCTTCGGCGTGCTGGCGGACGCTGCACGTATTGAAGAGGATGGTGTCCGCCTGGTGGGGATGATCGACCAGCTCGTAGCCCGCCTCCAGCAGGCCGGCGGCCACAAGCTCGCTGTCGAGCACGTTCATCTGGCAGCCGACCGTTTCGATGTAAAGGCGTTTGGTCATGGCCGTGGCGGAGACTTCGAGTGGTCGGACACGTCCGATGGGTCGCTTTACGCGGCCTGCTCGCGTTGCGGCGGCGGTTTGGGCCGCTCGAACTCCCTGCGCCGTTTCTCCTTCTCCACCTCTTGGCGAAACTGCTCCAACATCTGGTCGCGGCGGCGGATCATCAGCCGCGCCAAGGTTGTCACGGCCACATAAGCGGCCGCCAGCAAAATGGCCACGTTCCATGCATCCATGCCGACACCTCTCCAAGATCGCGCAACGCGAGACCGGGACCGGCTACCCTCTGGCGCCTTCGCCCGTGAACGATTACCCATTTTAACACATCGGGGCCATCGGCGGGGAGGGCAATTCCTCGGGCCCCAGGCGATCGCCGGGCTGGACATGATATCCGCGGAGAAATTCCTCGATTTCCAGCGGCCGACGGCCCGCCGGCTGGACGCTCCGCGGCATGACGGCCCCCCGGCCGGCGGCGATCAGCAAACGCGGTCCGGCGGCCTCCAGGACCGTGCCCGGAACGGCGGCAGCAGCAGCGACAGCAGCGGCGGCCTCGCCCCCGTCCGCAGTCTCGACCACGGCGACGGGACCGAGAATCAGCCGCAGCGGCGGACCGGCGGGCCGATGCCAGAAGGTGTAGGTTTTCGGCCAAGGCTCCATCGCCCGAATGTGGTTCTTGATGGCCGCGGCGGATCGGCCCCAATCGATCAGGCCGTCGGTCTTTTTCAGCCGCGGGGCGTGGCAGGCCAAGGCGGGGTCCTGCGGCAGGGCCTCCAGCCGGCCGGCCTCGATGCCGTCGATCGCCCGGCAGCACCAGCCCTGCCCCCATCTCGGCCAGCCGCGATTCCAGTTCCCCGGCGGTTTCCTCGGGTTCGATGTCGACGCGGGCCTGGGCGATGCACGGTCCGGCGTCGATTTGCGGGGTCATGTGGATGACGGTGACGCCGGTTTCCGTTTCGCCGTGATAGATGGCCCAGTTGATCGGCGCCGCCCCGCGATACTTGGGCAGCAGCGAGGCGTGGAGATTGATGCCACCCCGTCGGGCGGTGGCGAGCGTGTCCGGGGCCAGGATCTGGCCGTAGTCGCAGACGATCAGCAGATCGGCCCGACAGTCCGCCAGCCGTGCCCGGCACGGGTCGGTGTTCACGTCCTCCACGTCGAGAATGGGCGTGTCATGCCGCCGGGCGACCTCCCGCAGCGTGCTGGCGGGCGGCAGTTCCTTGCCGCGATGGCTGCGCAGCGGCGCGGTCACCAGCGCCGCCACTTCGTGGCGGGAATCGTAGAGTCCGCTGGAGCGTCGGCACGGCGAACGGGCCGGTGGCCATCAGGATCAGCCGCATCACCCAAATGTACGGCGGCGCCGACATTTGGCAACGCTCTCGGGCGGGAATTTCGCAGCTAGATAAGCTTGCGGGATTCCGGGAAAAAGGGGACAGTCCCCATTTGCCGGAACGGCCCGAAGGCGGGCACCGACTGCAGCGTTGGTCGCCGCACAAATGGGGACTGTCCCCTTTTCCCTGCCGGCGATGTCACCCGCCCTGGGGCAGGCTGCCGCCGGCCTGCTCCTCGAACATGGCCTTCACCGACGGGCGCATCAGAACGAGAATCGTGAACACGCCCAACACCGTCCCCGCCGGCGTGAACAGGCAGGCGATCGCGGCGACGACCAGGCAATAGGTATAGTGGACCCGGCGGGCGAGAAACCGCCCGGCCAGGATCACGCAAATCGCCGTCGCCCATCCCAGCAGAATGATCGCCGCCGGAATCACCGTGAACAGCACGCCGAACAACGTTGGAGGAAACTCGTCGTGCCTCGGTCCTAGAAAGCTTTGCGGGCAGGTAAGCAACGCGATCCCCAAAATCAGGTGAATCACGGGAATACAGGCACAGCAGCCCATCAGGCCCCCTACCACATAATGGAAGATGGAAAGCGGTTGAAGGTGCTGTGCGTCTTGGTTTGCGGGGAACTGGTTCATGGTAAGGACTCGTAAAGGAGTAACTTGGGGACTGTCCCAATTTTCGTCCGACGAAAATGGGACTGTCCCCTTGGAAATCATCACGTCCGCAGGTTTTCCAACTCGACGAGCCGGGCCGCAATCTGGGGGTCGGCGGGAATCACGCCCCGTTGACGCTCCCCCTCGAACTGACGGACCAGATCGTCCAAGGCGTCTTGAATCGCCAACCGGTGGCTTTCGCTCAGCCGGTCGATGAAGAGCTTGCCGTCGAGGTGGTCGTATTCGTGCTGCGCCGCCCGGGCCCGCAGCCCGTCCAGCTCGTAATGCCGCTCTTCGCCGGCCAAGTCGTAGGCGGAAATCGCGATCCTCTCCGGACGCTTCACCGGGGCGTAGATGCCGGGAAAACTCAAACACCCCTCTTCCGATTCGGCCATGCCGGTCTGCCGCGAAATGACCGGATTGATGAAGACGTATTCCTCGCCGCCAGCCGGCTCGCCCGACGGATTCGACACGAACAGCCGGTACGGCAAATCGACCTGGTTGGCCGACAGGCCGATCCCCTTGGCGGCGTACATCAGCTCGAACATCTCGCGGACGATCTTCCGCAACTCCGCGTCGACGCGGCGAAGGTCCTTCGATTTGCGGCGCAGCGTGGGGTGGGGATACTTGACGATCTGCACGGACGTTGGCTCCCGAGAGTGTGAAAACCCAATACTATTATAGACTTCGGACCGAACCGGGGCGAAGAGGGACCTGTCGGACGCCGTCCCCCGGCGGGCAGGGCGCCGAGGGGGGTAGCGCGCCCTTGGCCAACGGCCCGCGGGATAGTAGAATCGACGTGTACGCATTCCGCTCTCTTGTACCCCCCTGCGATCCGTTTTTCTCCTAAGGCAATCTTGGCCAAGACACCCCCGCACTCCGAACGACCCCCCGAAACGCCCGAGCAGCCGGATACGGCCGCCGAACCGAACTCGTTGCCCGGCAACGGGTTCGCCGCCATGGGACTCTCGCCGATCATGCTCAAGTCGCTTGAGCGCGCGACCTACTTGGAGCCGACTCCCATTCAGGTGGGCCTGATTCCCCGGGCGATGGCGGGCGTGGACGTGATGGGCCAGGCCCAGACCGGGACCGGCAAGACGGCCGCCTTCGCCATCCCGATCCTCGAACAAGTCAAACCGCACCGAAAGGCCGCCCCGCCGCAGGCCCTGGTGCTGGTGCCCACCCGGGAATTGGCCGTCCAGGTCCGCGACGAATGCATCAAGCTGGCCGAGGGCCGACATATCCACGTCGTGGCCCTCTACGGCGGCAAACCCATCCGCAAGCAGATCGAGCAGCTCAACCAGGGCGCCGCCCTGGTCGTCGGGACGCCCGGCCGCGTGCTCGACCTGATGAGCCGCGGGGCGTTGATGCTGGGGGAACTGCGATTCGTGGTCCTCGACGAGGCCGACCGCATGTTGGACATCGGGTTCCGGCCCGACATCGAAAAGATCCTCCGCCGCTGCCCGCAGTCGCGGCAGACCATGCTCCTGAGCGCCACGATTCCGCCGCCGGTCCGCCGGCTGGCCGAACGCTACATGCGTGAGCCGGAATCGTTGGATTTCTCCACGAAGGACCTCGCCGTCGAGACGATCGAGCAGTTCTATTTCACGGTCGATCCGGAGCAGAAGTTCGACTTGTTGTCGCGGCTGATGGAGCGGGAACAGCCCGCCCAGGCGATCATCTTCTGCCGCACCAAGCGGGGTACGGAGAAGATCCACCGCCGCTTGTCTCACAAGTTCAAGGGCGTCGATACGATTTACGGCGACTTGCCGCAGAAGACACGCGACCGCGTGATGCAGGGTTTCCGGGCGGGCAAGATCCGCTGGCTGGTGGCCACCGACGTGGTTGGCCGCGGCATCGACGTGACCTCGATCTCGCACATCATCAACTACGACATTCCGCAGTTCTGCGACGACTACGTGCATCGCGTCGGCCGCACCGGCCGGATGGGCCGGGAGGGCGTGGCCTATACCTTCGTCACGCCCGAGGAGGGCAACGAGCTGACGCGGATCGAGATGCGGATCAACCGGCTCTTGATCCGCGACGAGATGCCGGGCATGGCCGTGTTGCGGAAGCCGGAGGCGACCGGCGAAGTGACTGTGGACGCGGACACCGGCGAGGAATCGTTGGTGAAGGCGGCGCCGAAGCCGGTGTTCGGCCGCCCGACGCGGCGGCTCCGCCGGGCGCTGTAGGGGGCATGATTCGTCACGACTAGCGAGTTGGCGAACCCTATGAGCGATGCCGAGAAACCCAACGAAGGGGAACTGATTCTGTACCAGACCCAGGAGGGAACGGTCAGGATCGAGGTGCTCTACGAATCCGAGACGTTCTGGCTCAACCAGAAGAGAATCGCCGAGCTTTTCGGGGTCAATATCCGCACCATAAGCGATCATTTTCGTAACATCTTTGCCAGCGGGGAGTTGGACGAACAATCAGTTCTCCGGAAAATCCGGACAACTGCCGCTGACGGCAAGAACTACTGGGTCAACTTTTACAACCTGGACGCCATCATTTCGGTGGGTTACCGCGTCAACAGCACCCAGGCCACCCAGTTCCGCGTATGGGCGACGCGGACCCTGCGGGAATTTGTCATCAAGGGGTTTGTGCTCGACGACGAGCGGCTGAAGCTGAGCAGGCGTTTCGGCAAAGACTATTTCGACGAGCTTCTGGAGCGCATCCGCGAGATACGGGCCAGCGAGCGGCGATTCTACCTCAAGATCGCCGACATCTACGAGCAGTGCAGCATCGACTACGACAAGGATGCGGAAATCACCAAGACGTTCTTCAAAACCGTGCAGAACAAACTGCACTGGGCCGTGACCGGAAAGACGGCAGCCGAGATCATCGCCGGGCGGGCCGACGCCGCGAAGCCGTCGATGGGGCTGACGACATGGAAGAACGCGCCCCACGGCAAGATTCTCAAGAGCGACGTGTCGATCGCCAAGAACTACCTGATCGAGGAGGAAATCAAGGAATTGGAACGGATCGTCACCATGTATCTCGATTATGCCGAGAATCAAGCGTCACGCCAAATACTCATGCGTATGGCCGATTGGGTGGCCAAGCTGGATGCGTTCTTGACCTTCAACGAATACGAAGTGCTGACCAGCGCCGGCTCCCTCTCCGCCGAAGTGGCCAGGCGATTGGCCGAAGAACAGTACGCGACGTTCCGCGTCCAGCAAGACCGGAAGTTTGAAAGTGACTTTGAGAAGGAGATCAAACGCATCGAGAAGAAACGCAAGGAGGACGACGACTGAGGCTGCAATTCGAAGCCGGTGTTCGGCCGTCCGACGCGGCGGCTCCGCCGGGCGCTGTAGCGTGTGTGTGTCCGGGCACCATGTGCCACGGGCATCTTGCCCGTGCTGAGCACAAACAGGACATTCTGCTTTTCACCGATAAATCATCACTTTGCGTACGAAAACCTCGCCATCTTGTCAAAAGCGGAATGCCCCCTTTTCCTCCCTGTTTTCCGAGCTCCTATTGTTTCTCTTTTCTCCGCTCAAATACGAACCGATCCGTTCCCGGCTTACCGACCCAGAAGAACAACCCAAGACCATCGCCCTTCCCCTCAACCCGAATAAGCTCCGCACCCCAGCCAATCCGCTGTCCGTCAACCTCGGTGAAATCGAGCTTCACATTGGTCTCAAGCCACCCTGTCGAAAGCAACCATGTCCCTTTTCCCACCATAACTCGGCCCGCGCATCGGTCGAAGGTATCCATCAAATAGTCCGGCACCGTGCCGTTGAAGGTCCCGTCTGCTCGCAGCGCGATGTGGCACCTGGAGCGATCGTCCTCCGCCTTGATCCAATGTTGCGACGACTTGTCAGGAACCCAAGTGCCTTGCAAATCGGATTTTGTAATTTGACCACCAGTACAAGAGGACAGGAACAAACCGATAACCATTACGGTTAGGAGATGGCGGCGCTTTGGCGGCACGCTTCTCATTTTGTCAACCTTCCAGAGGGTATTCAGATACCAGGAAAGGAAAAGGTGGAAAGGAAAAGAAACGAAAAGGTGACAGCCACCAAATCTGGAGAAGATGGGGGATGTGCCACGGCAATAACCTCTCCAGATTGCCTGGATTTGGTGGCTGTCGCCTTTTTGGTCGCAGGGGAAAAAGAGAAATCATGGTGCGTCGTCCACGGCATGGAAACCGATGGGGCGTTTCGGCGCCGGCGGCGGGGTCATCAGTTGCCGAATCGCGTCGAAAACCACCTTAAACTGGGTGTCGTACTTCTTCTCCAGGGCGTCCAGCTTGCGGGCCAAGTCGACATTGGAAGCCAGCATCTGCCGCAACCGGACGAACGCCCGCATGATCTCGACGTTCACGGCCACCGCCCGGTGGCTCCGCAGGACGCTGGAGAGCATGGCCACCCCCTGCTCGGCGAAGGCGTAGGGCGCGTAACGCCGCCCGCCGCGAGTTGCGGCGGTGTTTGAGGTCGCAAATTGCGACCTCAAAACGGAGAACTCTTCGTCGGTGAGTTGAAACATGAAGTCGCTGGGAAACCGCTCGGCGTTCCGCTTCACCGCCTCCGAAAGGCGTTTCGTTTGGACCTCGTAAAGCGAAGCCAAGTCACTGTCCAGCATGACTTTATGGCCACGGATGAGCAGGATGGCACGCTCGATCCGCTCTACGGGGATTAAGGATCGGCTGTCCGCCATTTCTCGCCCTTTCGCCCACCTGGGCCAGCCACGCCTTTCGAGGCGCCGAACTAGCTGCCGTCGTTCAGTGTATCCGGGCCGCGACCGCCCGCAAGCTACGCCCTCGCCGCCGGGCCTCTAGCCATCCCTCCCCGCATCGGCTATGCTACGAGCGGCCGGGTGGCGACACCCGACGCCTGAAACTCATCCCTCGGTCACGGTCAGGAGGGTCCGCCATGCCCTGCCAGTTGCCCGCCTTGCTCGCGGATTTCAATTTCGATACCTCGACCATCCTCGCGATCGCCATATTTCTCATCTTCGCGGTCGTGATGGGGATCATCCTGATCATGTTCTTCCCCATCTGGTTCCAGGCGTACATGTCCAATGCCAACGTGAGCATCTGGAGCCTGATCGGCATGAGCCTGCGCCGGGTCAACAAGCAGATCATCGTGCGGGGGAAGGTCATGGCCGTTCAAGCCGGCATCGGATCGGAATCGCAAAGCGGCGTCACGACCCGGCGGTTGGAGGCCCATTTCCTCGCCGGCGGCAGCGTCCCGAACGTGATCCAGGCGATCATCGCCGCCCATCGGGCCGACATCGACCTGGATTTCGACCGCGCGGCGGCCATCGACCTGGCGGGCCGCGATGTCGTCGACGCCATCCAGACCAGCGTCAGTCCCAAGGTGATCGACTGCCCCGATCCGAAACGTTCCGGCCGGGCCACGCTCAGCGCCATCGCCAAGAACGGCGTGGAGTTGAAGGTCCGGGCGCGGGTGACGGTGCGGACCAACGTCGAGCAGCTCATCGGCGGCGCCACGGAAGAGACGATCATCGCCCGCGTGGGCGAGGGCATCATCACTTCGATCGGTTCGGCCGAAAGCCACCTCGAGGTGATGGAGCGGCCGGACCGCATTTCGAAGGCCGTGTTGGACCGCGGCCTGGACGCCCAGACGGCCTTCGAGATCGTGTCGATCGACATTGCCGACATCGACGTGGGGCAGAACATCGGCGCCCGTTTGCAGGCCGACCAGGCGGAGGCCGACACCCGCGTCGCCCGCGCGAAGGCCGAGGAGCGTCGCGCGTTGGCCATGGCCCGCGAGCAGGAGATGAAGGCCCAAGTGGCGCGGAACCGCGCCCAGGTGGTGTTGGCCGAGGCCGAGGTGCCGATGGCGATGGCCGCCGCCTTCCGCGCCGGAAACCTCATCGGCGTGAAGGGAAAGGCGTAGGGCGGATTGGGCCGAAAAAGCCGAAGGGGATCTCATGACAGATGAACAATTGCTGGAGCGAATCACCCTGAATCCCAGGGTCATGGCAGGCAAAGCGGTCATCAAAGGAACCCGTCTGACCGTGGACCACATCTTCAACCTCTTGGCGCATGGGATGAGCACGGCCGAGATCCTCGAGGAGTACCCGGGCCTGACCGAGGAGGACATTCACGGGTGCTTTCTTTTCGCTGCCCGTTCCTTGGGGGACACTGCGTTCATGCCGCTGGAAGTGGAGAAGTGATGGATGCGGTTCCTTGTTGACGAGTGCATCGGCTTATTCGTGGCCCGCTGGCTCCGGGAGCAGGGACACGAGGTGTTTTCCGTCTACGAGCGAGCACGCGGTTCGGAGGATGAAGCGATCCTTCAAGAGGCCGTTGCCGGGAATTGGATACTTGTCACCAGCGACAAGGACTTCGGGGCAAAGGTATATCGCCAGGGGCTTGAGCACAGAGGCATTATTCTGCTCCGCCTTGACGACGAGCGTCCCACAGCCCAGATTCACGCCCTCGCGCAGTTGTTGCCGAGATATGCGGAGCGATTGGCCGGTTCGTTCGTGGTTGTGACGGAGACACGGGTTCGTTTCGCCCATCCATAAGCTGACCACGGGGTTCCGCAATGCCTTCGCCGCGGCTTTGCGCTGGCCCCAAGATGCTGCATGTACGAACTCTTCGAGCACACCGCCGACGTGGGGTTGCGGGCACGCGCCGCCAGTCTGGACGACCTGTTCGTCGAGGCCGCCCGCGCGCTGTTCTCCATCCTGGTCGCCAATCCGGACGCGGTCCAGCTCCGCGAAACGCGCCACGTTGCCGTCGCGGGCGCGCAGTCCGAGGAACTGCTGCACGATTGGCTGGCCGAGTTGCTCTACATCTTCGAGGTGCGGCGGCTGGCGCTGGCCCGGTTCGAGGTGAACATCGGCCCGGACGGCCTGACGGCCACGGTGCAAGGCGAGCCGATCGACACGGCCCGGCATCAACTCGACATGGAAGTGAAGGCCATTACGTGGCACGGCCTGAAGGTCGTCCGCGACGGCGGCGGCAGCGACGGCGGCGGCGACAGCGACAAGGAAGGCTGGTTGGCCGAGGTGATCGTGGACATCTGATGGCCGCCGTGCCTGTCAAGCGAGTCGCCTGTCCGGCAATCGGCCGTCGTGGGTTGACGGTCGGCCATCGGTGTGTGATACTGGTTCCACGCGGTCTGTTCGCCTTCTTATTCAGTAAGAGCGGCGAAATGCCAAAGTTACAAGTCGTTAGGAAGCAACAACTTGGACAGGTAGCTCAGTTGGTAGAGCACTGGACTGAAAATCCAGGTGTCGCCGGTTCAATCCCGGCCCTGTCCACCTCATCTTAACTCGTTTCTCACAAGCACTTTATGGATTCTGCCAGAGAAACGCCCCCGTCGTTCGTTCTGTGCGTTGTACCACGTTTGTACCACGAAAACAGGTCTAAAGCATGGTCTAAGCATGGTACGCTTGCCCCGTCTTAGCGGTGTGGTGCAGCCGTGGTACAGCGGGGCTGTATTCGGCGTTGGGCGATGATCGGCCAGCCTTGTCGGCGACGGTGTGCGCGGTCCCCAGGGGCGTCCACCGCATCGCCACGATGCCGGGCTCAACGGGGTTGGCCGGTCGGCCCACAACGCATGATCGAGGGCCACGGGCCGCCCAGCGGGCACAGGCACAGACCCGCCGGCCGCTCATCTTCCACCGCGCCAAGCTGCCAACCGCTCAAACCGTCCGCGCAGCCCGGTTTCCGCCTGTTTCGGCCCAACCTTGCAAAAGGCAGCCCGCCATTTGCGCCAGGATCGCATCGGACGGGTCTACTCGATTCCTAAGACCTGCCTTTTCGTGCTGTTGAGCAGGTCTATCGCGTCGGCGTCATGCTCCGGTCAACGGCTGCCAGTGAGAGCGATTGGCGGAATGGCTGGGACGTGAAACGGCGTAGCCGGCGACAGGGCCAGCATCCCAGAGCGGGTACAAGACGCGACGGCGACGGTTGGGGTGGCATCGGCCGCAGGGGTCGGAGGACCGATCGGTACAGCCGGCGCGATTGTCGATTGATTCCGCGCACACGCACAGACGCACGCGATAGAGGGAATGGGAAGGTGAGTAGGTGGCAGGGCGTCGAGGCGTCGGTGCCGCGAGGTGGGGGAGTATGGCCGGTCCCACGGATGCGACCAGCACACCGCGGCCATGCCCACGCGATGAGAGAGAGGGCGGCGAGGGCGCGAGGATGCGGGCGGGGCGTGGGGCACGCGATGGGCGAAGCCCGGCGCCGGTCAGATCGCGGCGCCTGCGACTGCGGCCGTGGTCAAGTTGCGTAAGGCAACCGCGTCTGTGGGCCAATCAATCCGGCGGTCGTGCGGCGGTTTCTGCCCGAGAAGCCGAAACTTTAGCACCGCTGCCACCGGCCGCGGCGCCGGTGGCCGTCGTTTTGGTCGAGTTTTGCGGCCGATTCCCTCCCAGACTGCCAAATACCCGGCCAATTCTTCACAAATGGTCGGGTATTTGGAATTTAGGCGAACTGGAGCACGGCCGGGGGCCCCCTTGACCGGCTCAGCCTTGAACCGACCCCTGCCCGCCCTCGGCTTTCTGGCTCTAGCTGTCCTCGTTTCCGCTCGGATTCAAAACCGGCGTGTTAAGACAGGCAGCCGGCCGCGGAATCAAGTTTTTTTTCGCGCACCGCGTGGTTTATTAGTGGGGTTGCGCGTATAGTTATGGCGGGGTGCTTATGGTAGCGTTGGGGGGCATGGTGGCGTATCGGTACGGGGTTTATTTTACGTCTTGTGGTACCGTGAGGCTGTCGTGACGACAGCCTGTCCATACTGTGTGGTGACGCAAGTTTCTGGTTTTTATTACAACTGCACGTAGGAGTCCTGGGTGCTGGTAACGGCTGGGAGTAGGGTGGTTGGCGGCATGGTTGCGGTGCCCCCTGTCCTGGATGGCCGGGTTTTGTGCCGTGGCCTTGAAAGTGCTATTGGCAGAAATTTCGCGGTTGCTACATTGTGAGTATATCCGCGCCCCCTGGCGCAATCACCAGCAAGGCAGTCCGCCGGCGCGGTGTTCCGTCCGTTCTGCATGGAAGGGAGGGCACGACGATGGCCCGCAAAGAGAGCGTGGTGTGTGTGGAGTTCGGCAGGGGCAATCTCGGCGTAGAGGTTGCCGGCGACGGCGACCGCCAGTACATCCGGGCGATGTTCGCCGACTGGCAGAAAGCGCGCCTCCAGGTTGTTGCCGATGGCTTGGCTGACCTGTTGACGATGAGCGTGGCCGAGCGCCGTGACCTGGCTAAGAAGATGGCATCGGCGTCCGGTTGGATGGATGCCCACCCCGGCAAGACGCCCAAGCGTGGCGTCTGGTCCGCGGCGGTGTAGCAATCTAGGAGACGGCGTATTCCTGGAACGCCGTTTCCTTAGACGGAATGCTGACACCTCCGTCAGTCTTCCCTTCTCCGCCGCGCACATTCTGGCGTGGCACTCCCAACCGTGACCCGCTGGCAGCTGCGCGGCGGCAGGCTCCTGGAGCCTCAACCGTTGCCCAAGAATGTTTCCACCTGCCGGCCGGCTCGATAAAAAGGGAGGTAGCTAGTCTCGCCCCCGCCGGCTGTCACTTTTCGATTTTGCAGCCGTGTAGCACTTGACAGGCTTGGCGGAATCTGCGAGAATTACGGGCGTTGAAACTGGAACCATCCGGTTCCTGATGCTGGAGATATCTGATGTTCTACAGAAGGGCCCCAAGCCCGGTTGACCGTGCGTATGCCGTGAGGCGTGCGAGGCGCTCCAGCAGCGCCTCAACAACGATCGACCGGGCCTGGGGCTTTTTTGCTGCGCCTTGCGTGGCAGGAGGTAGGTGCAATGTCGCTCGGGAATTGGAAAGAGAACACCGCCCTATTCCGCGTTCGCGTCACAACGGCAAGGGGCCGGCCGCGTCGTCGGCTGCGGGTTGAGAAGTTGCCCCTTGTAGCTGCTGGTGCTGCGGCAACGTGGGCTGCGTTGCGGACAATCGCGGTTTGCTATGTGTGCCGCCAGCGCCGGAGAATGGTCGCGTTTCAAGGGGGTGCGATGTGACGGCTCCGGCGATCACGCCGACGAGTTGGCATCTTCGCCCGAAAGGATCCAACGGCCCCTGCCCGATCTGCGGTTGTTGGAAGCCCCGTGGCAAACATCGGGCGACAGCGCCAAACGAAAATCTATGGCGCATCGGCGTGCGTTGGCTCGTGCGGCATTCGGCTTCCGCGACGATTGGAACACACGTCGAGCGTGTGCCGGCAGAACCCCCGGCGCCGGAACCAACACGGACGTTGAGGCCGGCGCCGGGGCCGCGCGTCAAGCCGCCCGTAGTCCCCAAGCCGTCGCGCGTCGTGGTTGCCAAGCCGGCGGGCGCGAGGCTGCGTCCAGGATCGAAGCCGAAGCCACCCCAGCCGCCGCACCCGCGGAGGCATCCAGGGCCGACACGAACGAGCGCCCCGACGGACCGCACGGCTGAGCTTATGGGCCGGGCCGCGGCGATGTTGGCACATGGTAAGGGCAGGCGGGAGGTCGCGGCCGAGTTGGGCGTGTGTCCCGAAACCCTCCGCTATTGGCGCAGGCGATGGAAAGAGCATTGGCAAGCGCTCATCGACACGGCGGCAGAGGCCCTTATAAAGTCCGTGAGAGCGATGGCAGGGACAGATGCGATTCTAGAGGATGCCGCGACGTATTGGCGGAAGGCGACGCTTGCCGACCATTGGGCGGCGGCAACGGGAAAAGAACTCTTCTCCACGCCTCCCGACGAAACCACGTTGAGCAGCTTTTACCGGGATTGGTACTTACCCAACCGATTATCAGACGCCCGGGCGAAGACCAAGGAAGCCTATGCAACGGCCGTGAAGCATTGGCGGTTGTTGACCGGAGACCCGCCCGTCAAGGCTGTCACTTCCGAGACCATTGCGCGGTTCCGCGATGCACTCTCGAAGATGCGGGGTCTAAAGCCGGCCACGTCCATGTCTGTCAACTCGGTTAGGAGCTACCTGCGTATGGCGCAGGTGTTGTTGGACAAGTTGGGGCCGCCGGGCCGCGGCAATCGGGATGGTCTTGGGATTCTCAGCGTGGTGCCCTGGGCCAAGCCCCCGCGGGAAATCGAGAGGATACCTCAAACGGTCACACTGGAACAACTCAGTGCGTGTCTCCGGGCGACGGAGACTATGAGGGTGCCCGTGGTCGCCGGAATCTCCGCGCCTTCCTGGTGGCGGGCGTTGCTGCTGGTCGCGTGGGGAACCGGCTTGCGAATTGGCACGATCTTGTCGATTCGCGTAGATGAAATCGACTGGATGGGTCGCCGCTTGGTCTTGCCAGCCGAGAGATTCAAGAGTCGCCGGCCGATGGTGGTCCATCTCAATCCCCCGGCCCTCCACGCCCTCCGCGCCATCCAGGGTGAGCGCGAGTTGGTGTTTCCGTGGACCGATAGGGAATACCGGTTCACCTTCTATAGGCAGCTTCACCGGCTCCAGCTCGCCGCCGGCCTGGCGAAGGGGCAATGGTTCGGAATGCACCGCATCCGCAAGACCATTGCCTCTCTACTCTGGGAGTCGAGCCCGGCCGCTGCCCAATATGCGATGGGCCATGCGAGTGCAGACGTTACCCGGAAGCATTACGTTGATGGTGGCGAATTGGTCGCGCGGGCGCTTGACGCCCTCCCGAACCCGGCCGAATCTTCCGCCGCGATTTTGTAACCAACACGGTCGCATCGGCCCCGGCAGCCCATCTGGAACCTGTTGCCAGTGTAGCCGGACATTCCCGAGCCCGACAAGATTCCCGAGACGCTGTTGAGCAATACTGCCCTTGTAGTGGATCGGGAATTGCAGCGCGTTGCGGCTGTCGTTGCCTTCCGCTGGCCGGAGCTTGCGGACGCCAGCGATACCCGTTTCGCGCGCCTGCCGGGCGGTTACGCACCCCTCAGCCATTTCTTTTTCCTTGCAAACCTTCGGTGTTTTGAGTACATTGAGGTCTTTGTCCGGTCCGGAGTGTTTCAGACAAGGAATGAAGGGGAGTTATGGTCGAAATCCAGGAAAAGAAATGGCTAACGCGAAGCGAAGCTGCGGCCCACCTGCGCGTTAAGGTAAGGTCGGTGGATAAGCTGGCCCGGGCTGGGAAACTGCACCCATCGCGCCCGACCCCGCGGCGCATCGTCTACGATTTATCCGAACTCGATGCGTACCTCGAAGTTCAGAAGCGCCCCCCGTCATGGTCGGCAAAACTCAAGCGCGCGAAACCTCAACGCGAAAGGGTAGGATGATGATTTTTCCGGAGAAACCAGGAGTCTACGGACTCCACCTTACCAGGTTGAACGCTCGTATCCCTGGTCGGCCGAACTCGTTGTTGGAAATCAGCGGCAAGGCGCCGTTTCTTCGCGCGGAAATTTCCGCCATCGACTTGCGCGACTTCACGCCCGACGAGGCCGGCGCGATCGTGGGTCCGCAGTTGGACGAGGAAGCGATTGACGGCGGGAAGGGTCCAACCAGTGGCGGTTGGACTGATGACGCGCTGGCCCCCCTGATTCCTCTGGTGGGCGACTACTGGACTGCCCCGATAAAGACGCATAAACCGAGGAGGGCATCACCATGCCGGACTACGCCACCGCGCAAAAAGACCAAGCGGTAATGGACCCGAATCAAGGGATGGGGAGTTACGCGATGCAGCCCGGTTTTCAACAGCCGTTCGCCCGACCTCGCCCGGCGCAAGCCACGGTGGCGCCGCCCACACTGGATCCCATCGCCGCTGCCCTGCGGGCTGGTACTCTGGAGATTTACACAGCAGCAGAGGCAGGAACGCGCCAAGAACGAGGCCGTTCGCGCCTACCTCCAGAGTCCCGAAGTCCCGGAGAGCGTGCGAAAGGTTGAGTTGCCTAAGTTGGACGCGGCGGACGCTGTCTTGCAGCCGATGCCCGTGCCGATCGACGAGCTTCCGCCAACCATCCGCGAGCAGTTGAGCCGCAACGTCTACCGCGACTATGCCGGCGACTACGGACAGCCTGGAGGCACGCTAATCCGCGACCCCAAAACCGGAAAATGGGACCATTCGCGCAACGCACCGAACAACGATCCCGAATTTGCAAAGGGCATGGCCGACGTGGCGCCGGTTGATGCCGGCGCCGAGCCTTCCGCGCTTGCGATGCCGACCGAACCCGATGCCGGCGGCGCTGAGTTTGCGGTGCCGCCCGAATCCATGCCACCGTACCGCGGCGGCTTCCACCACGAGAACATGCAGAACCAGGCGGCTACGCAGGTCGCATGGGCGAAGGCGTACCAGAGTTGGCAACAGGCGCAGGCCAAACAGCAGTTGGCGGAACAGCAGTTCTCCGAAAAGCAGCGGGCCGCGATGGCCAAGGCGGGGGCCGATGAGGAGATGCGCGCGGAGGCCAAGTCGAAACGGCTGAAGTCGTACTATGACCAGATTCTCAAAGGGGAGAGGGAAGAGTACGGGCGGGCTCACCCCGATGAGTACAACCAGAATAAGCCGAGTTTCGTTGGCTATGTACCCGACGAGGCGGCTGCTTGGGACAAGGCACGCAGGCAGTACCAGCGATTCAGTCCGGAAGGGATGAAGCGATTGGCGGACTACGAGCGTTACTTGCAAACGAAGCATCTTGGGTTGCAGGATACCGAGTTGAATCCAGATGAGGGCGACGTTTCCCCGGAGGCTGGTGAAAAGCTGGAGGAACAGCGCAGCGCCAAGAGGGCGGTGTGAGCGAGGTTCCGAACGACTGGGAACCGCCGCGGCATCCTATCCTTCCTCTTGCGGCCCAGAAAGACGCTCCAGGGCAAGGGTGCCGAGGAACTCGAAATCCTTCCGCCAGCACGCGCAGGGCGCCCGTACACGGAGGATGAATTTGAGCAAACCGGCGGCAAGAACTACAGGCTCTACAAGGCCACCTACGATTGGGCACATCATGCCGGGCAGTATGGGCCACTGAGGGTTCCCGGAGGAGCCACTCCTGCGACTGCCCAGCCTGCCCCCGCTGGCCAACCGACGGCCAATCCAGCAGTGGCAGACGCGATTACGGCGGCGCGTAGTGGTGATAAGGGTGCTCAGGATGCGCTCACGAAGCGGGGAATCCAATGGCAAGCGGAGCCTGCGCACATCACGGGCGATGCGGACTACGAGAAGCTCCCCCGCGGCGCCCGGTACATCGACCCATTGGGAAACACCAGGACGAAGCGGTAAGAAAAGGCCGTGGGGCCGGCGCTGCCCCCGGAGCAGGCAGAGTTGGCAACGACCAGTTCTCTCCACGGCCTGCTTCGGGGTCCCGCCGACAGTCCCGGCCGTGGAATGGCAAGCCAACTGGCGATGGCAGCCGCCCCGAAAGCGGCCGAGCGATGAGCCTTGCGGGTTCGACTCCCGCCCTTTCCGTTTGATTGTGACAGCGAAACCGTGGGACCGGCACGTTCTGCCGCCCATTACCGGGACACGGCCGCCTTGCAAGCGGCCGCGCGGCTTCGAGCGTGGCGGTGGTTGCCAACCTTCAACCGTCCACGCCGGGGCCGACCCGGAGAAAGGTTGGATTCGATGCGTGCTGCGAAACACTTACGGGCCTTGGCCGAGGCGGTCCATCGGCTGGTACGTCGGCCCGATTGTCTAGAGTGGTGGCGCCGTCAAGCTGGACTCTGGTGCGTAGGCGATGTAGGTGAGCGCCAAGGGGCCGCTGATGAGCGCAGGCGCCGGCCTGCCGAGTTGGTGCCCTTGCCCCAAGAAGCCACGCAGCTTGAACAGGCGGCGATTCTGGCAGCCATTCACGACCACCTTGCCGATGCCGGCATGGATCTCATCGGACCCCATGACAGCGAAGGAGAGAGTACCGCCGCGGTCGTGCGATTCCTCGTCTTGCGGGTGGCCGTCGCGGACCTGGCCGAGACGGACGCCCCGAAGTTGCGGCGATACCTGCGGACCATTCGCAACAAGCTGTGCCCTCCGTTCAATTTCGGCCCCGACTATCGCTACGCACGATGGGGCGATCAAGAGTTCACTTTCACAGACCGCCAAGCGGCTTGCCTTGCCGTGATGGATGGTCGCGGCTGGTTGGGCAGCGATTACATCCTCACGGCAGCCGTAGACGCATTGCCACGGCGCTATGGGGCTGGGGCGGAGGTCATGGACAACCTCGAAGTTTACCCACGTTTCCGCGACCTGTTCAAGGGGCATGAAGCCTGGGGGGCGATGATCGTGGCACACCCTAAACGGAATAACCTTTTTCGCCTGGCCCCACCGCCGGCAGAGTTGTGAATTTTTCCGATTCCCCGTGGCGCCCACGTGGCACCCCAGTTTGTCAAAAGCGTTTATGGGATAATGTGCCCCATGCTCGACAGCGAGAACACCGAACGGAAAGGAGTAGAAGCATGGGAGGATTGCACAACATTCGGAGTATGGCCCGCGCCCTGGGCATCTCACAGGCGGTGCTTAGAGAATTGGCAGACGCCGGGAAGGTGCCGAATTTCAGGGTGGGCAGCGGTTATTTTTTCAGCGGACCAGCGGTAGCCGAGGCGCTGGAAACCTTGGCAGCCAAGCAAGTCGCGCCTGCCCGGCCGGTCGTTGCGGGCGGCACCGCGGATGCCGCCCCCGTCGCCGTAGCAGAAACAGGAGGGAAGTAAAATGATTGCAACCCCAGATACCTCACTCCCTCCGTGGGAAGCAACCGACACAGATGCGGACACCAGGCCGCTGAATGGCAATAGGAAAGATGCACCAACCAACAAGCCCGACCAGGGCGAGCGGTCGCGCATCGACTTCCACCGCATCACCTGCGCGGAGTTGGACGCCGCAGA
Source organism: uncultured Planctomycetia bacterium (assembly GCA_963804825.1). Classification (GTDB taxonomy): domain Bacteria; phylum Planctomycetota; class Planctomycetia; order Pirellulales; family Thermoguttaceae; genus JBKQVT01. The sequence continues at coordinate 767,261 of CAWDRV010000003.1, forward strand.
GTACAACTTGGAGTATCTCATTGACGGCGTTCTGGTGGCCGGTCAACCGTGCATCCTGGCTGGCGCCAAAAAGGATATGAAGACCAGTTTCCTTATCGACCTTGGCATCAGCCTTGCCGTCGGAGGATTCTTGCTTGGCAAGCTGAAGGTCAACCGCGCTTGCCGAGTGGGCATTATGACTGGGGAGAGCGGGCTGGCCACGATCCAAGAGACGGCTCGGAGGATTGCAGCGGCAGCCGGGCACAAACTGGCCGACATTAGCGGCCTGGTCTTCAGCGAAGACCTACCGCAATTCGGAAGCGTGGCGCATGAGGAGGCTCTGCGCAAGTTCCTGACGGACGATAAACTAGAGGTAGTTATCGTCGATCCGGCTTACATGTGTATCCCCGACACTGACCATGCCAACCTATTCCAAGTGGGTGCAAAGTTGCGCGGCGTTTCCCAAGTATGCCGGGAAGCTGGGGCCATGCTGGTGCTGGCCCACCACACCAGGAAAAACAAGGGCGACCCCTTCAGTGTCCCAGAGTTGGAAGACATATCTTGGGCAGGTTTCCAAGAGTTCGCCCGGCAGTGGTTGTTGCTCGGTAGGCGCGAACTGTATCAGCCCGGCACGGGCGAGCATCGACTCTGGCTGTCGGCCGGTGGCAGCATGGCCATAGTGACCTGTGGGCCGTGAACGTATCCGAGGGCACCAGGGCGACCCCAGGCGGGCGATTCTGGCGGGTGAACGTCATGCGGGCCGCCGAAGCCTGGCAGGCGGTGAAGGATTCCAAGGAAGCCGCAAAGGAAGGGGCGCGGCAAGGGCAATTAGAGCGGGACGAGCGGACGGTCTGCGACACCCTGATGAAGTTCCCCAAGGGCGAAAGCAAAACGGTCATACGCGATACGTCGGGGCTGAATAGTAAGCGGTTCAATCCGGCGTTTGCTGCCAAGTTGGCCGATGGGACGATAGTGCCCTGGGGCGTGCAGAAGGGAAACCACAAGACGCCACATCCAGGGTACAAGTTAGCGGTAGAGGCTCCCCAATGAGTAGCTATCGGGACAGTCGGGACAACCCTGTCGGGACAGAGAGTCCGACTGATGACCACCACCAGTCGGGACAACCCCTTATAAAAGGGTTGTCCCGTATGGTGTGGTGGTGGTCCTCTCGTGTCAATGCTGGCCAGCAGAGAAAGTGTCCCGATAGGTCGGTAGACGTGAGACATGGCTTGCCAGTTGACTGACTGCAACAATCCAATTGGAAAGCAAAGACAGAAGTTTCTCTAGGTTTCGGCGTCGGCGTGTGGCCGGCGCGTCGCGCCGGGGACCGGCGTGAGACGGCCCCGCCGCGCGGGCGTTGTCGCGGCAATCCGATGAGTGGTAGATGTGATGAGAGGATGAGAACATGGAGACAACCCAAAAGGTTCTGGAGGCAGTATTGGCGTTGGCCGCGCGTGTGGAGGGGATCGGTGAGCAACTCGACCGGATTGAGCGATGCATTCGCAACGAGGCCGAGCCCATCGCACGAGAATGGACACCCGCAGAGATTGCGGGGCAGGTGGGACGGGCCGCCCTCACGGTCCGAGAGTGGGCACGATTGGGAAAAATCCCATCGCGGACCGACAGCCGGGGGCGTCGATGGATCTCCGATGCGACGGCTCAGTTGATCTTTCTCCGCCGCGGTTTGCCGCCGGAAGAGGAGTTGGCGGGAGTCGGCGCCGCCGCTTGATCTTCGGCCTGGTCGAATCCATACAGCGTGGCCAGCCAGTCGGTGGCCGCATGTAGGTCGTCGTAGTGCTGGCGAGCGTAATGGACCTTCATGCCCCTTGCCGAGTGGGCCAAATACAGGTCCGTCAGGTGCGGGGCGTCCTGATACTGCTTGGCAATGGCGTTGGCCCCGGTCTTGCGGAAGATGGCAAACCCGCGGCCGTCGTTGATTTTGCACTTACTCAACAGGCGGGCGAACGCAAGCCGGATGGCGTCCACTTTGTACGGCGTGCCGTTGTCCTTGATCTTCTCGGACACTAGGGCGTTCCCCTCTTCGCCCACGATGGCAAGGTCTGGATGGCGGCACCCGGGCTGAGTGACGTGTGCTCGGAGCAGGGCGATTGTCCGGGGCCATAGCTTGTGCTCTTGCGGCTGGCCTGTCTTGTGACGGTTGCGGACGATCATGCCGCGCGTCCAGTCGATATGGGAGTGTTCCAGGCTGGCAATGTCCGCTTGGGTGTAGCCGCAGTTGATGGCGAGTAAGACAAAGAGTCTCGTTCGCTCGGCTGCTGCGGCGTACAGGGTCCGGATTTCTTCGGCCGTAAAAAAGCGCGGGGATGGTGCCGGCAAGCTGACCTCGGCGTACTTGTTCAGCACGCGCGGCAACGTGTCCACCTTCTCTTTGCCGTGTGCCCAGAGCACTATGGCCTTGACGGTTCGCAAGGCGTGCTTGGCCGAAACCGCCGATGCCTTGTTCTTGCTGACCTCCCTGAACACCTGCCCCCGGTAGGCGTCCAGGTGGGAGGCAGCAAACGCATCGGCTACGGCCGTCTTCTTCCACTTTTCACAGAAGGTGAGGAAAGCGGCCAGACGGTATTTGTCGCTGGCATAGGATGCTTGGCTGAGTTGATGGGCCTCCACCGCAACCCGCCGATGGTCCAAGTAATCGTCGATAAGGTCCGCGATGGTGCCCGACTGGTCAGCCCGGTCTTGGACCCCCGTGGGGAAACCGCTCTGGCCATCCGTAAAGAGCCACTCGGCCACGTCGGCGCCGGGGGGTACGGTTATCTTGCGGGCCTTCACGAGGGCTTTGCGATCCTCGATGGCCTCCGCCCGGCGGTTTGCTTCCCTCAACGTCTCGACAGTCTTAGTGAACTGCCGGCCGTCGAGGCGAAAGCGAACCTGAAATTTGCCGTTGTGCCGGGGGTCTGGCCGGACACCTGGTCTTGCTTCAGTTTTCATGCCGATACTCCTGTACCACGTTTGTACCACGGTATTGGGAAAATCTAGGCCAGCCTCACCCCAACACGTTCCCAGTGCAGAAACACGCGAAAACACCGGGAAAAATGGGGCTCCATGCTTGCCATAAGCGTATTCTACACATCGGCTAAACTTGTGTCAATATGGACTGAAAATCCAGGTGTCGCCGGTTCAATCCCGGCCCTGTCCACTTGGCAAACGGTTCGTAACGTTCGTTGAGCAAGGGGTTTCCGACGTTGCCGCGTCGGGAGCCCATTTGGCTTTCTTGGCAACCTGGGGGCAACGGTTGCCAAGAGAGTTGCCAGCCCCGGCCGCGGACATCCACCCGCGAATCGCGGTCCTTGACGCCCCGCAGCGGTGGCATTATCATCGCTCTTGTTCGGGCCGAAAACCGCCACGTCGCTCGCATGATTTCCGCTGAACAATTCCTTGCGATTCTCCAGGAAAAGGACCTGCTGCCGCCCGATCTGATCGAGCGCGTCCGCCGTCAACTCCAACAGGCCGAAAAGCCGCCGACCCTCGAGGTCCTGGCCGAGCAGCTCATCCAGGAAGGATTGCTGACGCCCGCCCTGGCAAGGTGGCTCATCGAGCACGCATCGGCCATACCCGCGTCCCCGGCGAAGCAGGTCCAGCCCGAGCCGGATGAATTGGGCCTGGCCCCGCTGGACGACGAGCTGCGGACCAAGTGGAAATCGCCGTCGCCGCCGGCCGCGAAGCCCACGGGGCCGGAAGACTCCGCGTCCTCATCGCCGCCGGGCGGGTCCCAGCCGCCCAAGATACCCTCGCTCTTGGAAGAGGAACTCAAGCCGTTGGGCGGCGGGCCGGGCGCCGCGGCCGGCGGACCCTTGGACCGGCTGATGGCCGATCCGTTGCTCGGCGGCGCCGCCGGCGGTCTGCCTCTGGGACCGCCTCGGTCCGGCAAGAAAAGTTGGCGGCGTCTGCTGCGGGGGACATTCCAAGGCTTCTTCAAGCGGAAGCAAGTGGTCGAAATCAAGCCGGTCAATCCCGCCCAGATCAAGTTGACCGTGATCGCGTGGGGGATCGCCGTCTTGTTGATTCTCGGCACGCTGGTGGGGATTTCCTATCTGCTGCCGCTGACGCCCGACCAAACGTGGCGGGCGGCGCAAGACGCCTACGAGTCGGGGCAATACGCGCAGGCCATCGAGCAATACGACGTGTTTCTGAAGCGGTTTCCCGAGGGCCATCGGGCGAGCGAGGCCCGGGTGCGCCGGGCGTTGGCCCGGCTCCATCTGGCGGATCGGGCGGCGCCGCAGAACGGCGGCGCCCTGGCGGCGCTGAAAGTCGCCAAGGAGGTCGTGCCGAAGATCGGTTCCGAGGCGGCCTTCCAAGCATCGGACGAGTCGCAAAAAGAACTGGCCCTCGTGCTGGCGGATATCGCCGAGGAGTTGGGCCGACAGATCCCGCGCTACCCGAAGCAGGCGCTTGGCCAACAGGCCCGGGAGGTCTTGGGGCTGATGGAACGCGCGGTGCCCGCCGAGTTGCGGCCCACGGCCAGGCTGTCCGCGATTGCCGCCGTCTTGACGGCCGCCGAAAACCAAGTCGGGCGCGATATCCAATTGGACAACGCCGTGGCCGACATCGGCGACGCGGTCCGCAGCGGCGATCTGCCGGCCGCCTATGCCTGTTATGACGCCTTGCTGAAGGAATACCCCGATCTGGCCGACGCCGAGCCGTTGGAAAAGGCCATGGCGACGGTCTCCGGGCGCAGCAGGCGAAGGTGCGGATGGTGTCGCGCCGCCAGTCGCCCGAAGGAGACCTTGTCGCGCCCGGCGTGGCGGCGACGGTGGTCTTGACCGATCGAGATTCGACCCATGCCGGCGACGCGGCGGACGCCCGCGGACACGTCGTGGTGGCCCTGGCCGGCGGCGCGGCGTTTGGCGTCGATGCCGCGACGGGCAAGGTCCGCTGGCGGCGGCTGATCGGCCCGGCGCCGGGCGAGTCGGCCCTCGCCTTTCCGCCCCAGCCGATCCCGACCGCGCCGGGCGGCGACGTGCTGCTGGTCGATGCGGGCCGCAAGGAAATATGGCGGGTGGCAGGGGAGACCGGCCGCATCGTTTGGCGCTTTCCGCTGGGCGAGTCGCTCCGCAGCCCGCCCGTGGTCGCCGGCAAGCACGCGCTGGTGGCCGCCCCGAGCGGGCGGCTGGTGCTCGTCGATCTTGCGACGGGCATTTCGCCCGCCTACGTGCAATTGCCGCAGCCGCTCGGCGTCGCCCCCGCCTACGATCCCGCACGCTCGCTGGTCTACCAGGTCGCCGACCACGCCCACCTCTATGTCCTTTCCCTGCCCGACGGCTGCTGCCGCCAGGTCGTTCACCTCGGGCATCGGCCGGGCGCCGTGGCCGTGCCGCCCGTGCTGGCCGGCGATTTCCTCGTCGTCGCCGAGAACCGGGCGGCGAAGGGTTTTTATCTCCGGGCCCTGCGCATCGCCGATCCGAAATCGAAACAGCCCGCGACGACGCTGCATCCGGTCGAGAAACTCGTCTTGCCCGGGCACGTCACCAGTCCGATGGCGGTCCGCGCCGCGCGTGTGGTGATTGCGGCCGCCGAAGGAATGCTGTACGTGGTCGATCTTGACGGCGGCAAGCCGGCCTCGCCGCTGAAGAAGATTGCCGAGCAGTCGTTGTTCGGCGAGGAAACGCCCCGCCGGTTCGCCGTGTTGCAAGGCGATCATTTCTGGATTGCCGACACGAAATTGGCCTATTATGAAATCTTCCTGGCGGAGGAACGGCCGGCGGCGAAGCTGATCCTCCAACAGGGCTCGATCTTCGAGCAGCCGCCGGTGCTGCTGGGCAAGACCCTGGTCGGCGTGCGGACGACCGATCTGCCGGGCACGCTGGTCTCGGCGATCGAGGACGCCCGGCGCGATCCGACCTGGCAGACCGAGGTGGCGGCGCCGTTGCCCGCCGACCCGCTGTTGCCCGGTCCCGAGGGGAAGCTGACCGTGGTCACGGCCGGTGCCGCGATGTTCCGGATCGACGTGCGGGGGCTTGCGAACGAGTCGATCGTGGATCGGCCGCTGCTGGCGGTGATTCGCGGCGAGCTCGCCCGTCCGGTCGCCAGCGTGGTCCCGATGCCCGGCCGTATGTTCGCCATGATCCCCGAGGGCGAGCCGGACCAGATCGTCCTGTTCGATCCCAAGGAGGAGCAGCGGCGGTTCCGCTGGCTCCTGGTGCCCGACAGCGTGATGGCCTGTCCGCCGATCGCCTGGGCGGGCGGGTTGCTCGCGCCCTGCAAGAACGGCCGGGTCTTGCTGTTCGATCCGCAATCGACCGAAAGCCTGGCCGAGCCGTTCGAGCCGGAACTGGAGGGCCTTTCGTCCTGGACGTGGCGGCAGCCGGTCGCCGTGGATTCCAAGGAAGCCGTCCTCTCCGACGGCGACAAGCGGCTTTACCGGCTCGCCGTGGATTCTTCGCACGCGCGGCCGCGCCTGGTCGCGCTGGGCGAGGGAAAGGCCGCCGCGCCCATCGCCTCTCCGCTGGCCGTGGCCGGCAAGGTCGTCTATGCCGCGGACACGACGGGCACGCTCCGCTGTTTCTCGTTGCCGTCGCTCGACGAGGGCAAGACGCACAAGCTCGGCGGCTCCTGCGCGTGGGGTCCGCGGGGCTTCGGCCGCCGCGCCCTGCTGGCCACCGACAAGGGCCGCCTGGTCTGCCTCGGCGACCGGCAAAACGTGCTCTGGCAGATCGATCTTCGCTATGGTCCGCTGGCCGGAGCGCCCTGGGACGCCGGCAAGCAATTCATCCTGGCGTCTCGGGGCGGCGTGGTTTGGCGCGTGGACGCATCGACGGGCGACGAGTTGGGCAAGGTCGAGACCGGCTGTCCGTTGGGCAGCGGCGTCGTGGAAGTGGCCGGCCGCCTGTTCGTCGGCAGCGCCGACGGCTGCGTGTACGAAGTAAAGCTGTAGATGGCGCGACAAGCGGAAAACAGTTGCACACGCCTTGACCCCCGAGATAGGGGGCTAGAAAGCAGCAAAAGCGGTTTCCGGGACCAAGAACATGCTCTCCGATGCAAGCGACCTTGACTTTTTTCGATATCTCTTGAAAAATGACCCCCGATTGCTGTAAGGTTTGCCGTGCGCGGAGCGTATGAATTCGTAAGCGTAACCGTTCGCAGGTCGGAAGAAAAAGAGGGGGGAACCGCAGATAGACGCGGATGAACACAGTTGATCGCGTCCATTCTTGTCCGCGTTTATCTGCGTTCATCCGCGGTTTCTTCGCCGGCCGTGTGAACGCTTACAGTCCGTTTCTGAACCACGTTTCACCCAGGAGGTCTGTTATGAGCAGCGTGCAGAAACCCGAAAGAAGGGCATTCTTACGACAGGCAGGGGATCTTCTTCTCGGCCTGGCGGCCTTGGTGCCGTTGGGCCGGCTGTCCAGCGCGAGGGCGGAAGAGCCTCGACGCCTGAAGATCGACGACCTGGCCCGAAGCCGCCAGCCGCATCTCCCAACAGGCGACTACGACCACCACGCCCAACAGCTCGCCAACATGAAAGGGCCGTCGCTGACCACCTCGTCCGGCGATGAGGACGCCGGCGGCTCGACCACCTATTGGGACGGCGAGAAAAGCTGAGGGGCTCGAACACAACTCCCCTCTCCCCGTTGTGGGAGAGGGGCCGGGGGTGAGGGGGGCCGATGCTCGACCGCGTCACGCTGATCTTTACGAACTCTCTCGACATTACGATGGATCGCGTGATCCGCCGCATCGGCCCCGAGCGGATATTCCGCTTCAACCTGGACATCTGGAACGAGTACGAGCTGACCATCGCCGCCGGCGACTTCCGGATGGCCAACCCTGCGGGCGGCGAGGTCCGGCGGGCCGGCGTGGCCAAGTGCCTCTGGCGCAAGCCCTTGTCGAAATACCGTTTGCACGGCATTCAGGACGCGCCGCCGGCCGTCTTCTATACCGAGGCCGAGGTCTTCTATGTCGTCCGCGAGATCGCCACGCTGCTCTGGCGCGACGGCAAGTTGATCTTGATCGAGCCCAACGCCCATAGCCCGCATCGGCAAGTTGGTCCAGATGGAGGTGGGGCAGAAGTATTTCAAGATTCCGGCCTACGAGTTTTTCGCCGGCCTCCGCGCGCCGCGCCGGCCGGTAGGGACCGGATCGTCAAAAGCCTCACCTCCGAGCCGGTGTCGGACAACAGCTTCTTGTGGACCACGCGCGTCAAGGAGGAAGAGCTGGACCCGGGCTCGCCCTGGCTGGTGCAGGACCGGGTGCCGGCGTTGTTGGACGTGACGGTCGTGTTCGTGCGCGATCGGATGTTCAGTTTCGCGCTGGACCGCCGGGCTTTCCAGGACCAGACCGAGGATTGGCGCGAGGTGGGCGACACGACGCTCCGGCAGTGGTCGCCGCACGGGCTGCCGCCCGATCTGCAATCCAAGATCGCGGGCTACATGGAGGAGATCGGACTGGCCTACGGCCGGCTCGACTTCCTTTTCGACGGAACGGATTATTTCTTCCTGGAAGTGAACTCCAACGGCGAATGGGATTGGCTCGATCCGCAGGGTGAGTTTGGGCTTCGCGACAAGATGGTCGAAGAGATTCACCCGGACACCCCGCTGCACGGCATTCCGCACCAGTGGCGGAGTTGAACGGTTTCGACCCGGAGGATCGTTTGAGAGTAGCCCGGCGATGGAAAGATTGGAAAATCAAACGAGAAAACCGCAGATGAACGCGGATGAACGCAGCTGATGGAATCCGTTTCTGTCCGCGTGTATCAGCGTCTATCCGCGGTTTCTTCGCCGGTGGTGTGAACCCTTACGTCCCGGAGGGACGCATGATCGTAGCCCAGCGATTCATCGCTGGGTCAGCGGGCGACCCCACGCTGGTCCGTCCGTCCCGGCAGGGACGGTTGAATCTTCCGAACCTTCAGGCGTCCCTCCAGGACGCAGGCACGGAATGTTGGGCCTTCCGTTTTCCCAGCAATGAATTGCTGGGCTATTTTCAGCCGTCCCTTCGGGACGGACGCGCCCGTCCACCTCACGCCCCGCTGCGGTCGACCCGGATTACAAACCCCCACCCCGTCGTCACGCTATTTTCCCCCAATCGTCATTCCAGCCGTCGGCAAGCCATAGCCCCCCGTCAACTCGCGGTGTATATTTATTCAGCCACTCGTGAACGTCGGCCCCGTCCTTAAGGTGAAGTCGAAGATCACGAAAACGACTTGCGCCTCGCACAACATCGTTAGAAAAAGTGCTCGATGTTACGAGAAAAGCGTGATCGGCACCAGCGATTTTGGCAGCGCCGATTACGCCGTTCACCACGTCCATACCCACACGTCGATTCCTGGCCCACCTCTTGCACTCAACAAGGTACCTTGTATCAACGCCAAACTCATCCGTGCGCACCGCAATGATGTCTGAGCTACGGTTCCGCACCCTGCCCGTCAATTCCACAGAGAAGCCCTTACTGGCGAAAATCTCACCAATTATTTTCTCAAATGCCTCCCACGCAACGTTTTCCATGGAATCGGGGTTTTTTGTCAACCAATCGATGTATTCAACAGAAACAAACTTCATCGACGAGATTAGGTTCGGCGACAGCGCCGCGATACGTAACCGCCACCGCTCCCAAACGTTGCGCAAGATTCCGGCTACAGAAGGATTAGGGATGACGCCGAGGACCTCGTTGATATACTTCTCAAAATTCGTGCGCCCGATATTGAAAAATTTATCCTTGGTACTCTATCAAAAAGCATGCTTCGGAAGGCTACGTGGAACGTGTGGGAGGCCGCGGCTTTGTCTTTCTCCGGCAAAGGAGGGCCGTCGTGCGTCTGAAAATATCGAACCGCGGAATCTGAAAGAATATCGATCAATGTTTCGGCCCATTTTACATGTTCTTCTTCCGGTGGCGATTCGAGCCACATGCGGTAGGACCAACGAAAAAAACGCGGGGCAAAGATCTCAAGAAACGGCTCCGCGAGCCTAAGAGTACGCTCCGCATCAACAGGTGCGGGCTGTTCCGGTGGCATACGTAAAACCTCTTGGGCGGATAGCAATAGAGCAACGGCGTCAGCACCCGAAAGCAACGGTCCCCGACACTTCGCCATTGGATTCTACCCCTTCTTTAGTCCCGATGCCATACCCTGGCCGCCCTCCGCCCAGGCCCATTTCTTCGGCTTGAAATTGCGCCACCCGCTCCGCTATAACGGCAGCCCGAGACAATGAAATTCCCGCAAAAACCCGAGGAACTGAGAACTGACAGGAGCAACGAATGTGTCAGGAACCGCGTTCTTGGCCCCTGACACCGTTTTCTCCCAGCCGTGCGGCCAATTTCGCCACGACGAGTTGGTTCAGGCTGGTTCCCTCGGAAGCCGCCTCGCGTTCTAGAGCGGCATGGAGCGTCCTGGGAAGACGCACGACGAATCGACCACTCTTGGCCGGTTCGGCGCCGGCGGCGACGCCCGTCTGCTGCATCTTCTTCTCCACAAGCGCGTGGAGTTTTCCGTAGGTCTCGCTCTTGCGAAACGCGGCGCGCCGAGCAGGGTTGACAAAACGCTTCGCAACCAGGCCGTCGAGCGGGTCAAACAGCGCGTTGGACAAATCGGCCCAAGTCTTGGACTTCCCGGCCAACCGCCGAGCTTCCGCAAGAATGTCGTTGACTTTGCTCATAACAGGTCCCCCGTTTCTGATGAAGGTCGCAGGAATTCGACCTCCGCCTCCGTTACCTCGAAGTACAGGCTTTCCTGCTTCAACTGGCCTGCAATGCGGGAAGCAAGCCTTCGCAATTCGTTCGACTCGCTCCGGGTCAACGGCCACCCAGACCTTGAGCGATCGGTCGTTTGCCATCGAACCATCGTCCATTCTGTAGACGCCGTTGCATAGGCCATCCACGGTGTGACCATCAAACGCCTCGTCGATACTCCTGAGAATGCCACTGAGCACGGCGGCGGGCACCTCTCGGCCATCGTTGTACGCCGTCGGCAACAGAAGCAGGCATTTCTTCTTTCTCATCGGGTGATATCACCTGTAGTATTATACCTTTTACATTCGGTACCTGTCAATGGGCAGCCCCGCTCTTTCAGAAACAGCGATAAGTCGTTATGTAACAATATCTTGCGTTAATCATTAGCGCGGAATCACTCCACGATCCGCTAGGAGAAGAGGATCTTCACCAGGCACGCGAGGAGGGTCATCACCGTGACCAGCACCACCGGCACCACAACACAGAGCAAGATCGGCCGGACCAACGGGATCGGCGGTGGCGTCTCGACCACCACGCTCAAACTCTCCTCCTCGTCGGCGTCGCTCCGGACGTTGCGGTCGCCGTTGCGGTCGCCGATGCCTTCGCCGTTGATCGCCATGTCTTCTTCGTTGCCGGCCCACATGCGGGCGCCGGGAAGGTCCGTCACCGTGTCCCGCAACTTGCCGCCGGCGCCGGTCGGATCGGCCGTCTCCTGGGGCAGCGGCGGGATGATGACCGGCGGCGGAATAATGATCGGCGGCGGAAAGCCCCCGGAGGACGATAGCGAGAGGCTCTCCAGCGGAGTGGTTGCCCGCGGCTGCGCCGGCTGGCCTGCCCAGGGGGCCAAACGCTCGACCACCCGGGCGGCCGATTGCAGCCGCTGGGCCGGGTCCTTGGCCATCATTCTCGGCCAGCACGTCGACGAACTCGGCGGTGAGCCGGGGATTCAGCCGGCGGGGATCCAAGGGGCGCAGTTCGCAATGGGCCCGGGCCTTGTCCGACGTGGTCCCGCCCGGAAACGGCACCTTGCCCGTCACCGCGTAATAGAGCGTGCAGCCGAGCGAGTAGATGTCCCAGCCGGGGGTCGGATTGCTCGGCTCGGCGATGTGGTCGGGCGAGATGTAATCGACCGTGCCGACGATCTTGCCGTGGCGGGGGTCGTCTTCCATGTCCTTGCCCATGGGTCCGGCCAGGCCGAGATCGGACAACTTCGCCTCGCCTTCCGGGGTGACCAGGACGTTGCCCGGCTTGACGTCGCGGTGGACGACGCCTTGATCGTGGGCGTGCTGGAGGGCCTCGGCCACTTGGGAGATGATGCTGGCGGCCAGCTCCATGCTCAAGGGACCGTCGCGGCGGACCAGCTTGCGGAGGTCGGTGCCGGGCACGAACTCGGTGACGAGGTAGTAGACGTTGCCGTCGTGGCCCTCGTCCAGCGCGCGGACGAGCTTGCGATGATCGAGCTTCGCCAGGGCCTGGATTTCGCGGGCGAAATTGGCGACGGCCTCGGGCGTGGACTTGTCGCGGGGCAGGACCTTGATGGCCACCGTCCGTCCGAGCACCGAGTGCTCCGCCTTGAAGACTTGCCCCATGCCGCCCTGGCCGATGGAATCGACGATCCGGTAGGGGCCGAGCGTGAACTTCGTCCGCCCGTCGAGCAACTGCTTGGCCTGCCAGGCGTTCAAGACGCCGGTCAGCACCAACTGGTCGGCAAGCTGTGGATCGCCGGGCTCGGCGCCGTCGGGGGCCGGGGGACACAGGGCGCTGCGGGCGTCGTCGATCTGTTGTTGCGTCAACAGGCCGCTGGCGAGGGCGCATTGTTCAAAAAACGAGCGATTGACCATAGCTTCGACGACGCCGGGAAGAGAGTCGACGCTTCCGCCGGAAAAAGGGGGGAAAATCCCCTTTCCACCCAACTGTTACGTTACTCCACCGCGACAAAACCCGCAAGCGGCGTTGGATTAGAGGCCGAAATCGGACCAGGAGCGCGGCAGCGGGGCCTCGAACTCGAGCCGCTCGTCCCGCACCGGATGCGTGACGACCAATTGCCGGGCGTGCAGCGCAATTCCCGCGGCAAACCCGCGCCGACTGCCGTATTTCCGATCGCCCAGGAGCGGATGACCATGCTCGGCGAACTGCACGCGAATCTGATGCTTTCGGCCCGTGCCGAGCGTCACCTCGACCAGCGACACGTCGCCCAATTGCGACAGTTGCCGATATGCGAGCCGTGCCTGCTTGGCCCCCGGCTGTCCCTGGCCGGCGACGGCGACGCGGACGCGGCGGTGCCGCTCGTCGTGGACCAGCCAGTCGATGTATTCGCCGCTTGGGGGGACAAGCGGGGCTTCGACCAGGGCCCAATAGAGTTTTTGCACCGTGTGGGCGTGGAACTGCGCGGTCATTCGCGCGGCGGCCTTCGAGGTTCGCGCCAACAGCACCACGCCCGTCACCGGCGCGTCCAAGCGGCTCATCACCCCAAGATAGACGTTGCCGGGCTTCTGGAAGCGGCGTTTCACGTAGTCCTTGGCAAGCGTCAACAGCGTGGGCGTGCCGTCGGGGCGCCGATGGTCGGCAAGCCCGCGGGCTTGTTGACCACCAGCAGGTGATTGTCTTCGTAGAGGACTTCCAAGGGAGGTGTGGTCATCCGATGGTCCGCTGTCGTATACTGGTGTGCCCTTCAGGAAATCGATGTCGGCAAGCAAAGCCCACCCGCTGCACCGGGTGGGAATGTTTCGTCGCAAGCGACTTACGTGCCACCACCATCGTAGCAGAACCACGAGAAACGGTCATGCCGGAGCCGTCGGCCGACTCGATGCCCAAACTGATCCTGGCCAGCCGGTCGCCGCGGCGACGGGAACTGCTGAGCGACGCCGGCTATCGGTTCGAGGTCCGTGCCCCGGCGGAAACCACCGAAGACGCACTTGGCAGCGGGGAAAGTACGGCCGGCTTGGTGGCCCGACTGGCTTGTCAAAAGGCGGCGGATGTCGCCCGGCAGGTCCCCGAGGGGTGGATCGTCGGCTGCGATACGGTGGCCGAATGCGACGGCCGGATCTTGGGCAAGCCGTCCGACCGAGAGCACGCCCGGCGAATGCTTCGCACGCTCAGCGGCCGGCTGCACCGGGTGTTGACGGGCGTGTGTTTGTGGAAGAAGCCGGGCGACCAGCGGCAGGTCCGCGTGGCCGTCACCACGCTTCGCATGGATCCCCTCTCCGCGGAGCAAATCGAGGAGTATTTGGCCGGCGGGCAATGGGAGGGAAAGGCCGGCGCCTTCGGCTACCAGGACCAACTCGGCTGGGTCCACGTGGTCGCGGGGAGCGAGTCCAACGTGGTCGGGCTGCCGCTGGAGCTGCTGGCCGAGATGCTTGCCTCCGCGGGTCATGCTTCCGCATGAGGGCCGAGCGATCCGGCGCAGACGCCAAGACAGCCGCTCGTCCGCAAGGCGCCCGCTTGTTGGTTGGTTACGAAGTGGGGAGCGGGCACGATCACGAACGAGCGGCCGACCGAGTGTCGTTGCGGGCGGAAGACGGGCTCAGGCGACAAATTCCTTGAGGGCCTTCAGGGCACGCACCTTCACCTTGACCGAAGCCGGCTTGGCGGGCCGATCTTGCAGTTCACCGGTGAACGGGTTCTTGACGCCCTTCTGGGCGGGCCGCGCGGGAACCTTCTTCCGCTCGATCTTCACCAGCCCGGGAATCGCGAAGATTCCGGGGCCCCGGGCGCCGAGATTCTTCTTAATCTCGGCCGCCAGGGCTTCCAACACGTTGGCCACGTCCTTCTTGTTCAAGCCGGCCGCGGCAGCAATGTTGCTGAGGATCTCGGTCTTGCTCGGGGCTTTCTTCGCTGCTTTCGCCATCACTGACTACCCTCCATCAGGGTTTTCTAGGGTTAAAACTGGTCCGTCCGACAAAGTGGACTTGCATGATTAAAGTCTCTTCCGCAAAAAAAGCAACCCGTCATAGGCCCAAAATGGCCAAAAAAAGGGGAAATTTCGCCGCCGCGGGCATTTTTCCCCGGTTTTGGGCCACTCGGCCACGTGGTGGACGCACCAATCGCCGCCCTTTCACGGGCAAATGGGGGGGAGACTCAACGCGGGGCAAACCCCGTCGTAAAACGGCCCTATTTGCCGAACTGCCTGGGAACAAACCCCGGGGCGGCATCGTCTAATCTCCTGCCCACTGGATCGACCACCGGCAGCGGAATCGTTTTGGGGAGCTGAAGCGAATAAGGAGTATCGGGTTCCGCGCCCCCCCAATACTAGCGGGAAAAGGGACGAAACTTGTAAGTGCGGCAACGTTCATTTATCATAGGAGGTTATACAAAACTCGTTTTGTCCGCGGATTTTCCCGGCTTAGGAAGCAGCAAGGCGGGCTTGCTTCCCCAGGGGGCCGACAGAGTTATAAATTGTCGGGTGCCACGCCCTGGCAAGTAAAGAGTGTCGGACCACGAGGGGCGTTGGTGGTTGTGTCCAGCGGCGGCGGTGCCGTGGCCTTTGCAGAACGGCGGAACAGGGGGCGTGTGATGGAACGACCGATCCGGCATGATCTGCGGGGCATGGGCGGGCTCGCGGCCTCGCTGCTCTTGGGCGCGGCGGTCGTGATGGCCGGCAGCCCGGCGGACGCCGCCGCACTACGCGTCCGGGTGGCTGCCCCGGGCGCGGATTCGGGGACCGGCGAAGAGCTGATCGACAGTCTCTTTCTTCCCGCCGATCGGACGATCTTGCAGCAATGGACCCGCGGCAGAAATGGCTGGCAGAGGGCCATTACAGCGATGCGATCCGCTGCCTGGACAAGATCTTGGAATCGCCCGACGATTTCTTCTTCCAGCCGGACAAGCAGGCGCCGGTCCAGCGGAGCTTGAAGGCCGAGGCGCAGCGGTTGATCGGCCAGATGCCGCGTGAAGGCCGCGAGTTGTACGAGTTGCACAGCGGCGGCAGCGCTCAGCGGATGTTGGACGAAGCCCTGGTCAACGGCGATGCGGCGAAATTGGCGGAGGTCTCGGGGCGATATTTCCACACCCGGGCCGGTTATGAGGCGACCTTCCTGTTGGGCCTCCATGACCTGGATCACGGCGTGCCCCTGGCCGGTGCGTTGACCCTGCGCCGATTGCGCGATACCCCGGACGGCGGCGATCGCTTCGAGCCGGCGCTGACGCTGGCCATGGCCTCCGGGTGGCTGGAAGCGGGGCTGCCGGACGAGGCGCGACGGGCGTTGGTGGCGTTGAAAGGGCGGCGGCCGAAGTCGCCGTTGACCGTCGGCGGCCGCCAGGTCGCCTGGTTCGACGCCGACGCCGACGCCGTGGCCTGGCTGACGCGGCTGATCGGCCCGCAAGGGACCGTCAAGGCGGGCGCCGCGGATCGCTGGCTGATGTTTCGCGGCGACGCCGCGCGCAACGTTGCGGCCGCCGGCAGCGCGCCTCTGTTCAGCCTGTGCTGGCGGATCCCCACCCTGACGGACCTGGAGCGTCCGGCGGCAGCCGACGAACGCATACGCCAATTGCGGCAGATCTACCAGGAGCAGGGCGCCGTCATCCTGTCGGGACTGCATCCGTTGGTTGTCGATGGCGTCGTGTTGATGCGCGATGTCCGCACCCTTTGGGCGATCGATTTCGAGACGGGCAAGCGACTTTGGTGGGTTCCGGCCGACGATCCCTTGCAGGCCCTCTCCAGGCGCGGCGGGAACAACGACCCCTGGCAGCAAGCGGTGATGCTGGCGCCGCGGCTCTGGGAGGACGGCGCCTATGGCACCCTCAGCAGCGACGGCCGCTGCGTCTTCAGCATCGAGGACGTGGCCCTGGAATCGGACAACAACAACAATATGGTCTTCGGACCTTGGGGCATGCAACGCAACGTCAGTCAGGGACCGTGCAATCATCTGGCCGCCCACGACATCCACAACGGCAAGCTGGTTTGGCAGATCGGGGGTGCTGCCGGCGGCGCGCTGGCCCTGCGGCAGGCCGGTTCCATTTTCCTCGGTCCACCCCTGCCTTTGCGCGGACAACTCTACGTGCTCGCGGAAGTCAACGACGAGATCCGGCTGCTGGCCCTGGACGCCGAAACCGGCAACACCCTCTGGTCGCAGCAATTGGCGGTGGTCCAACGCAATTTCACTTCCGATTCTTTCCGGCGGAGCGTGGGCGTGTCGCCCTCCTACGCCGACGGGATCCTCATCTGCCCCACCGGCACCGGCGGCGTGGTCGCCCTCGACCTGGCGACGCACTCGCTGCGATGGGGCTACAGTTATAGCCACGGCCAAAACGCAATGGAAATCCGCCAACGAATGATGATGGGCAGGTTCGCGCCGAGCTATTATGGGAACGGCCCTCCGACGGCGCGGTGGGCGGACGGCACGGCCACCATCGTCGACGGCCGCGTGCTGGTCACCGCCGCCGAAGCCGACGCGCTGTTCGGCCTGAGCCTGATCGACGGCAGTCCGCTGTGGGATCCGCTGCCGCGGCAGGACGACCTCTACCTGGCGTGCGTCCATGCGGGCAAGATCGTGCTGGTTGGGCGGCGCGGAATTCACGCGATCAACCTGTCCGACGGCAAAGCGGCCTGGAAAGGGCGGACCGTGGCGTTTCCCGAGGGCGGCGCCCCAGCGGCCGCGGCTTCCGCACCGGCAACCGTTATTATGTTCCGCTCAGCAGCGCGGAAGTGGCCGTGGTCGACCTCGACGCCGGAAAGATCGTCCAAACGTCGAAGTCGCACGACGGCGAAATCCCCGGCAACCTCGTCTGCTACAAGGACAAGGTGATTTCCCAGGGCTGGGAAGGCGTGGAGGTCTTCTTCCAGGCCGACGCCCTGCGCGACGAGCTCCACCGCCGCTTGGCCGCCAAGCCCGACGACGCCGAGGCCCTGAGACTCCAGGGAGAAGTGTTCCTGCAAGGAGACCATTTGCAAGAGGCCGTCGCGAGCTTCCGCCGCGCCTACCAGTTGGTCCAAGATGAGAGGACGCGGGACCTGTTGCGAGAATCGCTCCTGAACGGGCTGCAGACCGAATTTGCCGCCTATCGCGGCCGGACCGAGGAAATCGAGCGATTGCTGGACGACGCGTCGCAACGGGCCGTCTATTTGCGGCTGATGGCCGACGGGTTGCAGCAAGCGCACGAGTGGCGTCCCTCGCTGGACCATTACTTGCGTCTGATCGAGTTGGATCGCGGCAATCGCGGCATGGAGATCGTGGATCGTTCGCTGGCGGTGCGGCGCGACCTTTGGATCCGGGCCGGCATGGCCGCGCTGCGCCGCCAGGTTCCAGCCGCGACGGCGGCCGAAATCGACCAGGTGCTCCAACAGCAGTTGAAGGCGGCCGTGGACGCCAAGTCGGCCGATGCCTTGCGGTCCTTCCTGGCCTATTTCGACGGCAGCCCGGCGGCCGCGGCGGCCCGCCGCGAATTGATCCGGCAGTTGATCGCCGACAAGCGCGACTTGGAGGTCGAGATGCTGCTTTGGCCGGACCGGCAGTCGTCCGACCGCGCGGTGGCCGGTTCCGCCGTCGCCCAGTTGGCGGAGCTGTTCGCCGAGACCGGGCACCACGAGAGCGCGGCCGCCTGTTACCGGGAACTCCGGGGGCAATTCTCCGATGTCGTGTGCCGCGACGGCAAGACCGGCAAACAATTGGTCGAAGCGCTTCCCAAGGACGGACCGCTTGGCCCGCTGCTCCAACCGGCGGCGGCCTGGCCGTCGGGCAAGGTGGAAGTCGTCGCCAAAGTCACCAATGTGAACTCGAACTACTACAACTATGGCTATGGGCGTTCTCCCCTGCAATTCGAAAACGGCCCCGGGCCGTTCTACGCCGGCAGGTCGCTTCGCTTCGATCAGAACCGCTCGGCCCTGTTGGTTTACGACGAGTTCGGCCGCGAGCAGCAGCGATCGCAGGTGCCGCTGGCCCAGGGCGGACAGCCTGTCTATTACTATAATGGCAACCCCCAGTTGAACAACGCCTACGTGCAAGGGCATCTGCTCGTGGTGCCGCTGGGCCACAAGATCTTCGGACTCGATCCGCTCGGGCTGGCTGGAACCGGCAGCCGGCAGCTCTGGTGCCAGGACCTGACCGACAGCAGCCGCGGATTCCGGGAAGAAAGCGGCCAGCCGGGCGCCGGCGCCGCAGCCGGCGTGGGACTGCCGCCCTTCGTTCTCAACAATTACCAGTCCCGCCCGACTTCGGTGGCGTCGCTCGACAGCCACCGCGTATGCTTCCAACGATTCCGAAACCTCGTGGCGGTCGATACGCTTACCGGCGAGTTGTTGTGGGTGCGGCACGACATCCAGCCGGGGAGCATCGTCTTTGGCGACGACCAATACATCTTCGTGTTGTCTCCGCGGACCGACCATGCGGACATGAACGCGAGACGTCTGGCGAATATGGGGCGTGCTGCAAGGATCTCCCCGCGGCCTGCTGGTTCGGCGAGCCCGGCCGGACTGCCCCAGGCCATGGTCTTGCGTGCGGAGGACGGGGCGCTGTTGGGCGAGCGAAGCGTGCCGGCGGTGAATTACCCGTTCGTCAACACCTCGTTCAACGCTTACGGGCCGGTGTATATGAATGGGCCGTCGCCGGCCTACGCGCCGGGCAGCGGCGCCTTGATCGGCACCGTGGGTCGCTACATCCTCACGTGCCGCCATGCCCCGAACGAAGGCCACGGGATGTTGGAGACCTTGCTGGGCCGGCACGGCCGCACCTATGACAAGACGACGCTGGAGTTCTTCGATCCGTGGGAGCAGCGGGCCGTTTGGCCCGCGCGCACGTTCCACGGCGCGCAGACGTCGATGGTGGGCGAGCAGGCCGTCGGCGTGATGGAGCCCGACGGCCACTTCGTGCTCGTGGAGCTTCCCAGCGGTCGCACGATCGCCGATCTGAAGCTCGATGCCGACGACTTGCAGGAGATCACCGTGATCCGCAGCGGCGATCAATACCTGCTGTTGACCCACGGCAACGTGGAACAGTCCGGTTTCAACCGGTTCCCGGCCCAACCCGTGGGCAACCTGGCGAGCTACAACATCCAGCGGGGGCGGCTCTACGCGATCGACTTGCAAGGGAAGTTGATGTGGCCCAAGCCGGTGGAAGTCCGCAATCGTTGGTACCCGCTCGGTCAGCCGGAGGGGCTGCCGATGGTCGTTTTCGCCCACCAGCAATTTGAACAGCGGAATCCCGCCATGGGCATGTGGACGTCCAAGACGCACATTCTCTGCATCGACAAGCGGACGGGACAGACCCTTTATCGCAACGACGATACCTTGAAGCAAACCTACCTCCTGGACATCGTGGGCAATCCGGAGAGGAAGACCGTGGAACTGCGGATGCAGAACGAGACTGTCGCGTTGACCTTCACCGACAAGCCGATCTCGGCCAAGTCTGCCGGCCAGAGCGACCCGGGCAGCGATTGGCCCACGCGGTCGAAGATCGGCAACAGCTTATGGAAGGCGGTGCGAAAATCCGTGGAAGGCATGGACGTCGGCGGGATGGGCGGCATGGGCGGCGGGATGTTCAGCGTCCCCGCTGAAATCCTCCCCCAAGTTCCCGTGGAAGGAGCTTTGCCATGAGAAAGACTTGGGTGGTCGCTTGGTTGTGTGCCGTCTTGGCGGTTGCCGCCACGGTTTCCGCCACGGCCGGCGCCGCCGAAGTGCGTCAGTCGGAGGTCGATCGGGCGGTGAAACGCGGACTGGATTGGCTGGCCGGTCAGCAGTCGCGCCTGGGCCATTGGGCGGCGCCGGACGGCCGCTACCCCACCGCGATGACCGCCTTGGCCGGCATCGCTTTCCTCTGCGAAGGCTCGACCACCACGCAGGGCAGGTATTCCCGCAACGTCAGCAAGGCCGTCCAATACCTGGTCAGCCACAGCCGTCGCAACGGCTTGATCGGCGATCCGATGAGCATGGACGGCCAATACACTTACGGTCACGGGTTTTCCATGCTCTTTCTTTCCCAGGTCCTGGGCGAGGAAGAGGACGTCGAGCGGCGCGAGCAACTGATCGGCGTGCTCACCCGGGCCGTGACTTTCACCGGCAACGCCCAGACCAGGACGGGCGGTTGGGGCTACGTCAGCGCCAAGGACAGCGGCGATTTCGACGAGGGCTCGACCACCATCACCCAGGTCCAGGGGTTGCGCGGCTGCCGCAACGCGGGCATCCCCGTGCCCAAGGAGATCATCGACCGGGCCATCAAGTACATCCACGATTGCACGGAGGCCGACGGCGGCGTGCGGTATAACCCCATGACTCCCGGCGGGCGGCCGCCCATTACCGGCGCCGCCATCGCCTGCCTGTTCAACGCCGGCGACTACGACGACAAGTACGTGCCCAAGCTGTTGGCGTATTGCCACCGGGAGCTGGACGACCTTTCCAAAAACAGCATGGGCCATTGGCATTACTCCCACTACTATTATTCACAGGTGCTCTATCGCGAAGGGGGCAAGACGTGGGAGAACTATCGAAACAAGGTGTGCGCCCACCTTCTCCGGGAAGTCAACCAGGACGGCTACTGGGACCAGGGAATGGTGGGGCCGGTCTACACGACCTCCATGAATTTGACCATCCTGCAACTGCAACGCGGCGTTTTGCCCATTTACCAACGTTAGGTGGAAATCTCCCATGAGCGACGACGGTTTGGATTTGAATCTCAAAGAAACGGCGGCGATTGAAAAACTGTGCGATGCCCGGAAAAGGATTGGCCAGCAGCTTGCCCAGGTCATCGTGGGGCAAACCGACGTGATCGAGGAACTGCTGATTTCCCTGTTCGCCCGCAGCCACTGCCTGCTGGAGGGCGTGCCCGGGCTGGCCAAGACGCTCATGATCAGCACGCTCAGCCGCGCGTTGAATCTCAGTTTCAGCCGCATCCAGTTCACGCCCGACCTGATGCCCGCCGATATCACGGGCACGGACGTGATCGAGGAGAACCGCAGCACGGGAGGGCGCGAGTTCCGTTTTCTCGAGGGTCCGCTGTTCTCGAACGTCATCCTGGCCGACGAGATCAACCGCACGCCGCCGAAGACGCAAGCGGCGTTGTTGGAGGCCATGCAGGAGCGGCAGGTGACGGTGGGCCGCGTGCGGCACGCCTTGTCCGATCCGTTCTTCGTGCTGGCCACGCAGAACCCGATCGAGCAGGAAGGGACCTACCCGTTGCCCGAAGCGCAGCAGGACCGCTTCATGTTCAAGGTGTTCGTCAAGTATCCGAACTTCGCCGAGGAGTTCGAGGTGGCCCGGCGGACCACGACCACGCTGCACGACACGGTGGAGCCGGTGTTGACGGCCGGGGAGATTCTCGAACTGCAGCGCATCGTCCGCGAGGTGCCGGCGTCGGACCACGTCCTGCACTACGCGCTGGCGGTGGTGCGGCAGACGCGCGTCCGCGAGCCGGGGGTGCCCGACTTCGTGAAGGACCAGATCGGTTGGGGCGCGGGACCGCGCGCCGTGCAATTCCTCATCCTGGGCGGGAAGGCCCGGGCCCTGTTGCAAGGACGCACGCACGTCACCTGCGAAGACATCCAGGCGTTGGCCAAGCCCGTGCTGCGGCACCGCCTGGTCCTCACCTTCACCGCGGAAAGTGAAGGCGTCAGCCCCGATCAAATCGTCGATCGGATCCTCACCATCACCCCCACCCGCGAAGACGAGCTCACCGGCGATGCACGATTCCAAAAGATTTTTGCATCCTGAGGCGATCCGGCGGATCGCGAGGCTCGACCTCCGCGCCCGGCACATCGTCGAAGGCTTCCTCTCCGGCATGCACCGAAGCCCGTACTTCGGGCAGTCGGTCGAGTTCCGCCAGCACCGCGAGTATACCTGGGGCGACGACCTCCGCTACGTCGATTGGAAGGTCTGGGCGAAGCAGGACCGCTACTACGTCAAGCAGTTCGAGGAAGACACCAACCTCCGCGGCACGCTCCTGATCAACGTCTCCGGCAGCATGCGCTACGGTCGCGGCGCCATGACCAAGTACGAGTACGGCTGCACCATCGGCGTCAGCCTGGCCTACCTGCTGCTCCGTCAGCAAGACGCCGTCGGCTGCGTGGCCTTCGACGACGCGGTGCGCATGACCGTCCCCCTGCGCACGCGGCGCAACCACCTCGATTCGGTCATCCAGGCCCTCGAAGTGAGCGATCCCCGCAACAAGACCGACATGTTCCATATCCTCCGCGAGGTGACCGAGACCTATCCGCGCCGCGGCATGATGATCCTCATCTCCGACCTGCTGACGGACCGGCCGTCGCTGTTTCGCGGGCTGAAGCTGCTGCGGAGCCGCGGCCACGACGTGATGGTCTTCCACGTGCTGGACGACGACGAGATGGATTTCCCCTTCACCGGCCCGACGCGGTTCGAGGGCCTGGAATTGCCCGAGACGCTGCGGTGCAATCCGCGGGCACTGCGCGAGGGCTACCTGGCCGCGCTGGGGGAATACTTGGAGGAAGTGCGCCGCGGCTGCACCGGACACGCCGTCGATTACGCGCTGCTGCGGACCAGCCAACCGCTGGACGCCGCGCTGGCGGCCTACTTGACCAATCGCCTCGGCGCGAATCGTGGGAATAGGGGATAGGGACTGGGGATTTAGGGATTTAGGGATTTAGGGATTTGGGGATTTGGGGATTGGGGATTAGAGAGATGGGAAAGCCCCCCGACTGTGTCGGGGGGACGGGGAAGTTGGGAGAGAGAACAAAGCACCGCTGGCGATTTCACCATGCATTTCGTTCATCCGATCTTGCTCTGGGGACTGACCGCCGCGGCGGCGCCCGTGTTGATCCACCTGATCAACATGCTGCGTCACCGGCGCGTGGACTGGGCGGCCATGGAGTTCCTCTTGGTCAGCCAGCGGAAGCACCGCACCTGGATCATTTTCAAGCAACTTCTCCTGCTGTTGCTGCGGATTCTTGCCGTGGCCGCCGTGGTGTTGATGGTGGCCCAGCCGTTGCTGCGCAACCAGTGGGGCAACATCTTGGGGACCACGAAGACCCAGCACATCGTGCTGCTGGACGACAGCTTCTCGATGTCGGACCGCTGGGGCAACACCAACGCCTTTGAGCAGGCCAAGGCGGCCATCCAACGGATCGGCGCCGCCGCCGCGCGGGAAACCCAACCGCAGACGATGACCCTGCTGCGGTTCTCCCAAGTGAATCGTCCCGGCCGCGGCACCCAGGCCGACCTGGTCAACAAGCCCGTCGGCCCCGACTTTCCCGCCAAGCTGGCCGAGGAGTTGAAGCTCCTGGAAGTTTCGCAGACGGCGGCCGAGCCGGGACCGGCGCTGGAGGCCCTCGATTCTCCCGAACTGGCCGGCGCCGAGGGGGAGCGGCGGATCGTCTATCTGCTCTCCGATTTCCGCGCCCGGCAATGGGACAAGCCGACCGAATTGAAGAAGCAACTGCGGCGGCTCAGCGACGCGGGGACCGAATTGCGGTTGATCGATTGCGTCAAGGCGGCGCGGCCCAACCTGGCCATCGTCTCGTTGGAGCCGGCCGAGGGCATTCGCGCCGCCAAGGTTGAGTGGTCCATGGAAGTGGGGGTGCAGAACTTCGGGCCGACCACGGTCAAGGACGTTTCCGTGCTGCTTTCCGTTCGACAACGGCGCCGCCCGGGGCGGGTTGTCGATCGCCGAGATTCCGCCGGGCAAGGTGGTGAAGGAGAAGTTCCCCGTCTTTTTCCCCACCGCCCGCCAACACTTCATCGCCGCCCGGTTGGACCATGACGCCGTCGAGACGGACAATTCCCGCTTCGCCGTGGTCGATCTGCCGGCCGAGGTGCCGGTGCTGTTGGTCGACGGCGACGAGGCGGCGACCGATGCCCGATACCTGAACATGCTCTTGGCGTCCGGCGGGCAAGCGACCGCCGGCATCAAGCCGACCATCGAAATGCCGGCGTACCTCGGCGCCAAGCCGCTCGGGCAGTTTCAGGCGATCACCCTGGCCAACGTCGATCGGCTCGATCCGTCGGCGGTCCGCGCCCTGGAACGGTACGTCCGCGACGGCGGCGGCGTGGCCTTTTTCCTCGGCGAGCGGACCGACAGCCGATTCATCAACGAGATGCTTTATCGCGGCGGCAAGGGGCTGTTTCCCTTGCCGCTGGCCTTGCCGGCCGATCTCTTGGTCGATCGCCTGGAAATCGCGCCGGACGTGGAAGTGGAGGATGTCCACAATTTCATTTTCCACGGCCTTACCGACGACCGCAACAGCTACCTGAACATGGTCCTGGTGGAGAAATACTTCGCGGCCGCCCCGAACTGGCAGCCGAAGAAGGGTTCGCCGGTGTCCGTGATCGCCAAGCTGCGCAACGGGGCGCCGCTGGTCGTGAAACGGGATTTCGGCAAGGGGCGCGTCGTGGCGTTTCTGACCACGGCCTCGCCGACGTGGAACAACTGGGCCAAGAACCCCAGCGTCGTCGCCATGCTGGACTTGCAGGCGTACTTGATAGGCCGGCCGGCGGATGTCGCCCGTCGCGTCGGCGAACCGCTGCAAGTGCCGTTCTCGGTCGCCGATTACCAGAAGCAGGTCCGCTTCGCCACCCCGATGGAAGAGGCCGTGCCGCCGGTGGACGCGGTGCTCGGCCCCAACGGCCAATGGCTGGCCACCCTGTCCGCCACCGATCGCAGCGGTTTCTACGAAGCCCGGCTCACGAACAAGACGACGGGCAAGACCGAGTCCCGCCGGTTCGCGGTCAACGTCGATGCGGCCGAGGGCGACCTGCAGGCGATCGACGGCCCCGACCTGGCCGCCCGGCTGCAACGGGAACCGGCGGTCAAGTACCAGTTCGCCCAGGTCGAGACCTTTGAGGCGGCGGTGGGTGAACAGGCCGGCTACAACCTCAAGGACACGCTGCTCTACCTGCTCATCGCGCTTCTGATCGGCGAACAGGTCCTTGCCTGGTCGGCCAGCTACCATCCACCCGCCGCCGCGGCCGCGGCCGTGACTGTTGCAAGGCAGCCGAGTTTCGCGGGAGGTGCCTCATGATGTCCGCCGACTGGTTGCTCTTGGCCGACGGTCCGCTCAACACCAAGTTCGAGTTTGGCGGCATCCAAAACAATTCCGACTGGATCCTGCCCATCGGCGCGTGCCTGGCGATCTTGCTGTTCGTGCGGGTGATGTACCGCCGCGACGCCGTGGAGTTGCCGCCGTTGCTGGGCTGGTTCCTGACGTTGCTGCGGGCGGTGACCTTCCTCGGCCTGCTGTTTGTCTTTCTGCAACCGCAATGGCGCACGGAAGCGGAGGTCACCCACCAGAGCCGCGTGGCGCTGCTGGTCGATACGAGCCTGAGCATGGGGCTTAATGACAGCGACAGCGACCTGAAAGGATCGGCCGCCGCGCCCAGCCGCATCGAACAGGTGGCCGCCGGACTGGCCAAGACCGAGCTCTTGACTCAGCTTCGCAAGACCCACGACGTGGTCGTCTATCGGTTCAACAACAGTCTGGACCGCGACATCGTGTCGTTGGGCAAGCTGCCGCGGCAGCCCGAGGAGGGCGCGGATGCCGGGGCGCCGTCGGCCCAGGGCGATCCGGCCCCGGCCGACCAGAAGGCCTTGCCCACGCCGGAGGAGTGGCGGAAGTTTCTCACCCCGGCGGGCACGGAGACCCGGTTGGGCGAGGCCCTCCAACAATTGCTCCATCAAGAGCGCGGCACGCCGTTGGCCGGCGTCGTGCTGGTGAGCGACGGCGGGCAGAACGCCGGCGACGATCCGGAAGGCGCCGTCAAGCTGGCCTCCGAGATCAAGGTCCCCATCTTCACCGTCGGCATCGGATCGAACAAGAAACCGAAAAACGTGCGCGTCAACGACCTGGCGGCGCCGGTGCGGGCCTATCCGGGCGACCGCTATCCGATCACCGGCTACATCCAGGCCCAGGGACTGGGGGACAAATGGTGACCGTGCAACTGCTCTCGCGCGACATGGACCGCGGCGGCAGCCGCTCGCGGCGCGGCACCGGGCAGGTCGAGGGCAGCCAGCAGGTCCTCCTCGGCGGCGACGGCGAAACCACGCCGGTCCGCTTCGAGTTGACCCCGAAAAAGGACGAAGTGGGCCGGCGGACGATCTGCTTCCGCATCCTCGCCGATCCGCCGCGCATCCGCGATTCGGCCGACATGTACCGCGAGGCCGACATCGAGATCGTCGATCACAAGAACCGCGTCCTGCTGCTGGCCGGCGGGCCCGCGCGCGAGTACCAGTTCCTCCGGACGCTCCTCTATCGCGACTCCTCCACGACGGTGGTCAACGTCCTGCTGCAAACCGCCCAGGAAGGCGTCTCGCAGGAAGCCAACAAGATCCTCAGCGAGTTCCCCGCGACGCCCGAGGACATGTCGGCCTACGACTGCGTCGTGGCGTTCGATCCGAACTGGCAGGCCCTGACGCCGGCCGAGATCGACGTGCTGCACGACTGGGTGGATCACCAGGGCGGCGGCCTGATCGTCATTGCCGGACCCGTGTATGCCGGCAAGGGGATCGATAGCTGGCTGCAAGACCCGGCGATGGTCAAGATCCGCAATCTTTATCCGGTCGAATTCCTGCAGCAGTTCGCGCCGGGGGCCGACTTCGCCTATACCACCAAGGAGCCGTGGCCCTTGAACTTCACCCGCGAAGGCCGGCAGGCCGATTTCCTCTGGCTGGGCAACGACGTGACGGCCAGCCAACAGGCGTGGGGGAGCTTCACCGGCGTGTTCAGCTTCTTCCCCGTCCACAGCCCGAAACCCGCCGCCACCGTGCTGGCCACCTATTCCGATCCGCGCGCGGCCGAGGCGGGCAAGGAACCGCCCTACCTCGTCGAGCAGTTTTACGGCTCGGGGCGGGTGTTCTACATGGGCAGCGGCGAAATGTGGCGGCTGCGCAGCGTCGATCCCGACGATTTCGACCAGTTCTACACGAAGCTCATTCGCCACGTCGCCCAGGGGCGGCTGTTGCGCGGCTCCAAACGCGGCGTGCTCTTGCCCGGCCAGGACCGCTACCTGCTGGGCAACACGGTCGAAATCCGGGCGCAACTGACCAACGCACGGCTGCAACCGCTGATCGACAAGACCGTCAGCTTGGAAGTGATTCCGCCCGACGGCGCCGTGCAGACGGTCACGCTCACCGCCGATCCCAGCCGCGCGGGCAGCTTTACCGGCCAGTTCGCAGTCCTGCAAGAGGGCGCCTATCGCCTCGAACTGCCGCTGCCGGAAAGCCGAGACGAGCGACTCGTCCGACGCATCCAGGTCAAAGTGCCCGAACTGGAACGGGAAAATCCCCAACGCAGGGACGACCTGTTGCACGGCATCGCGGACAAGACGCACGGGACGTTTTTCGACGGCATGCCGGCGGTCCTGGGCACAACGCAGCAGAAACCGCTGGTCGAACTCCTCGTGGACAAGACCCATTCCGAACCGGTCACCGTGGCGCCCAATCCGCTGTGGGAGCAAAACTGGTTGCGGTGGCTGATGATCGGGCTTTGCAGCTTGTTGTGTGGAGAATGGTTGATCCGGCGATTGTTCAAACTGGCGTAGCAACGAGGTTCCAACTGGCACAGCAACGATGAAACAGGACGCAACCCAACACGCACGGTCCTTGGTCCTCGCCATTCGGGTGACGCTCGGCGCGCTGCGCCGTCGCATCCGGGGGTACGTTTGGGTCGAGGCGATCGCCGCCGTCGTGGCGTGGCTGGCCGCGGCGTTCTGGGCCAGCCTGGCGATCGATTGGTTTTTCGAGCCGCCGGTCTCGGTCCGCGTCCTGATCCTGGCCGTCGCGGGGACCGCGACGATCGCCCTTCTGGTCCGCCTCTTCGCGCGATGCGTCTTCGTGCCGTTGAGCGACAGCAACGTCGCCACCGTTCTGGAGCGGCGATTCCCGCAGTTCAACGACGCCCTGCTGACGGCCGTCGTCCTGACCGGGCGGCGGCCCGAGGAGTCGGGTTTCAATCCCGACATGCTGGCCCACAGTTGCGGCGAGGCCGCGCGCCGGATCGAGGGCATCGAACTGGCCGGCGTGTTCAATCCGGCCCCGTTGCGGCGGAGCCTGGCCGTCGCCCTGGTGTTGAGCACGGCCGTCGCGATCTTCACGTTGGCCCAGACCGACGCCTTGGCGCTCTGGGCACGGCGGACGTGGGCGATGTCCAACGACTTCTGGCCGCGGAACACCCATTTGACGGTCCTCGGCTTCGACCACGGCTCGGTCAAGGTGGCCAGCGGCTCGGACCTGGAGATCATCGTCCGGGCCGACACGACGGGCGAGCACGTGGCGCCCGATCGCGTCGAGATCCGCTACTGGGGCGAGGACGGGACCCACGGACGGCCCGCCATGAACAAAATGGCCGCCAGCCGCGAGGGCAAGCGGAACTGCGAGGAATACTCGTACACGTTCCGCGGCGTGCTGGTTTCGACGCGGTTCGACGTGGTCGGCGGCGACGACGCGGTCCGCAATCTTCGGATCGAGGTCGTCAAGAGCCCGACCTTGACCGGCATGACGCTCGACCGCCACTATCCGGATTACATGCGGATGCGCGACAGTCCGATCGTCGCCACTCCCATGACGCCGATTCCCATGGGGACGCGGTTGACGCTGCACGCCAAGGCGAACAAGGAGTTGGTCCAGGTGCGGATGGACTTTTCCGCGGAGCAGAAGAATCCCCGCCCGTCGCGGATCCTGAAGGGCGAGCGGCTCGCGGCGGACCGCATGGGCTTCACCTGCGCGTTGGAGCCGCTCATGCAGGACACGACGGTGTTGTTCACGCTCTTGGACAGCGACGACATCCAAAGCCGCGAGCCGTGGCGGTTGTCGCTGGTGGCGGTGCCCGACATGGCGCCGCAGTTGGCGGTCCGTCTGAGCGGCATCGGCACGGCCGTGACGCCGCAAGTCCGGCTGCCCGTCGCGGGCCGCATTACCGACGACTATGGCATCGCCCGCCTGTGGTTCGAGTATTCCGTCGACGGGCACGCGCCGGCGGCGACCGGGGAAATGGCGACGCCGACGTATCCGGTCGAGTTGCCGCTGACCAACCAGGCCATGGAAGTCGGCCCCTTGAATCTCAAGCCGGCCCAAAAGCTGCTGGTGGCCCTCAAGGCCGCCGACCTCTGCAACCTGATGCCGAACCAGAAGGGAAACGTCGGCGTCAGCGAGCGGTGGTTGCTCGACGTGGTCTCGCCGGAACAGTTGCACGCCATGCTCGAGGCGCGCGAGGCGGTGTTGCGGTGGCGGTTCTTGGGCGTCGTGCAAGAAGTCGTCCAGACCCGCGACGCCCTGTTGCAGACCAAGTTCGGCCAGACCGTCGGCAACGGCAAGTCGGGCAAGAAATCGCCCGCGGCCGGCGGCCGAAAGGACGCCGGCGCCACCGGGGCATCGTGGACGGGGCCGCGGCTGGTCGAGAACGCGGTGTTCGCCTCCGGCTTCGTCGCCGACGACGGCGACGGCACGACCACGAGGACCATGTCGCCGCGGTTCGAGGGCGCCGAGCCCGGCGAGGAGGCGGAACCGCGCGAGGAGCTTTCCCCGCAGCAGCAACTGGAATTGCAGAAGTCCCTGCTGCAACTGGTCCGCCAGACCAGCCGCAAAAACGCCCAGGAGACCTTGGGCGTGGCCGAAGGCTTCGACGACATCCGCGAACAATTGATGAACAATCGCATCAGCAACGACGCCTTGCAGGCGCGGTTGGGCACGGAAATTTCCAAACCCCTCCACAGAATCGTTGACCAGATGCTTCCCGAGTTGGAACACCGCCTGGAGGCCCTGGAAGCGGCGGTTGCCGATCCCCACCGTGGGCCGGAATGCCCCCAGTTGGCCCATTTGGCCCAAAAGCAGGCCGATGACACCCTCCTGGCGATGCAGACGGTTCTCAACCACATGGTCGAGATGTTAAACTACAACCAAGTCGTGGAGAGGCTTCGTGCCATTATCAAGCAGCAAGAGCAGGTGAACGAACAGACCAAAGAGCGCGAAGAAGTCGCGCCCGTGAATTGCTGGAGAAATAGACATGGCCGTCCCGAG
This sequence comes from uncultured Planctomycetia bacterium, assembly GCA_963804825.1. Lineage (GTDB taxonomy): Bacteria > Planctomycetota > Planctomycetia > Pirellulales > Thermoguttaceae > JBKQVT01. Next base: position 797,812 of record CAWDRV010000003.1, read on the forward strand.
ACATTTCGTGGCCGTGGCCTGCTTCGGCGGGCTGATTGCGGTGTTTTCGTCGGTTGCGGGCGGCGCCGATCCGGCGCCCGCCAAGGCCGCCGCCTCGCCCGCGGGCAAGAGCGGCAAACCCGCCGCAAAGGCCGAACCCGCCTCGGCCGAAAAACTCTCCGGCGACCAGGAGCAGGTCGGCGAGTCCTTCAAGCGGTTGGAAGAACAACTCTTCCACATGGGCGAGACCACCGCTGCCAGCGACCCTCGCCGCGCTGCGCTGTTGAAGCAGGCCGTCGAGGAAAGCAAGAAGCGGGACTTGGCCCTCCAGTTCAAGGGCACCGCCGATCTGTTGCGAAAGGACCAGGTTTCCCGCGCCCTGGAAAACCAAAAGCAAATCGTGCAAGACCTGCAAGCCCTCTTGCAACTGCTGCAAAGCGAAAACGAGGCGAAGAACCAGGAGGCCTACAAGAAGCAAATTCAGGAATACCTGCACCGCATCAACATACTCATCAAGCAGCAGCAAGATGTCCAGGGGCGCACCGCCGGCGGCGGCGAAATGAAGGGGCTTTCCGGCGAACAAGGCGGCCTCGCCGGAAGGACCGGGAAGCTCGCCACGGACATGAAGGCCACCGAGGCAAAAAAGACCGAGGATAAGGGCGACGGCAAGGACAGCAAGGACAACAAGGGAGATAACAAGGACGGCAAGAACAGCAAGGGCGACAGCAAGGGAGACGGCAAGGACGGCAAGAACAACAAAGGCGATGGCAAGGACAGCAAGGGAGACGGTAAGGGCGACGGTAGGGACGGCAAGGGAGGCGGTAAAGGAGACGGCAAGGATGGCAAGGGAGACAGCAAGGAAAGTAAGGGAGGCGGTAAGGGAGGAAGCAAGGGAGAGGGCGGCGAGGGGGGCGAAGGCGGCCAGTCCAGCCCGTCCGAGCAGGGCCAGGACCAGGACCAGAATCCCGCCCGCAAGGCCGTCGAAGATGCCCGCCATAGAATGGAGCAAGCCCAGGAGGAACTCAATAAGGCCAGGCGCGATAAGGGGGTGAAGGAACAGGAGATAGCCATCGAGAAGTTGAAGGAAGCCCAGGCCAAGCTGGAAGAGATTCTCCGTCAACTGCGGGAGGAGGAGATCGAGCGTCGGTTGGCGATGCTCGAAGCCCGCTTCAAGAAGATGTTGCAAATGCAGCTCGTGGTGAACCAGGGGACGGTGCTGTTGGACAAGGTGCCCAAGGCCCAGCGGACGTACAACCATCAGGTCGAATCGAGCCGCCTGAGCACCAAGGAGAACGACATTATCGTCGAGGTGGACAGCGCGATGCGGCTGTTGGAGGAGGACGGCACGGCGTTGGCCCTGCCCGAGGCGGTCCGGCAACTCCGCACGGACATGCTGCAAGTGGCGCATCGCCTGGCGCAGGCCAAGACGGAGGAGATTACCCAGGCCATCGAGAAAGACATTGTCGTGGCGTTGCAGGAAATTATCGACGCCCTGAAGAAAGCGCAGGATGAGCAGAAGAGCAAGAAGCCCTCGCGTCCCGGGCTTTCCGGCGAGCCGCCGACGCCGCCGTTGATCGACACCCTGGCCGAGTTGAAGATGATCCGGGCGTTGCAGATGCGGATCAACCGCCGCACGGAACGGTATCGGAAGCTCATCGTGGGCGAGCAGGCCGAACAGCCCGACCTGGTCGAGGCCTTGCAGCGGCTGGGCGAACACCAGCAACGCATCTTCCGCATCACCCGAGACCTTGAAATGGGGAAGAACCAATGAAACGAACCACCGTGGTCCTGGGCGTTTTGGTTTTGTTCGGTTCGGTCGCCGCGATGGCCGGCGGAGCCGACGTGACGACGCCCGATTTGTCTCCGGAAATGTTGAGCAAGGCGCCGACCTGGAAACCGCCGGCCGCGGGAGACGTCAAGAGCCAAGTCCTGGCGTGGCTGGAAAAATCGAAGCCGGACGAAGCGGTCCGGGCGAAGGCCGCCGCGATCTGGGCAAATCTGCCCGAGACGGTCGGCGGCGATGAATTGCTCGATCGCACGGTCAGGACGATCGCCCTGGTCGAGACGAACGCCGCCAAGCTGGTCGAGCTTTGTTCGAAGCCGCGAAGCCAACTGAAACTGCCGAGCCAGCCGTGGTTGCTGGACCCGAAATTGGCGCCCTGGGCGGCCGCCAATCTCCGCCTCTTGTACGGCCGGTGGCTGGTGCAGCAATCGTTGTTCGACGAGGCCCTGGAGCAATTGGCCGGGCTGAGTCCGAACGACGTGGTGGCCCCGGCGGAGTTGCTCTTCTACCAGGGCGTGGTCTACTATCGCGCGCTCAATCAGACCGAAGGGCTCAAGGCGATCGACGATCTGCTCGACGGCGCGGACGCCAGTCCGCGCCGCTACGTGGCCGTCGCGCGCTTGATGCAGGTGGACTTGGGCACGCTGCAGCCCGACACGCTGGACCACATCGCCCGGCGCATGGAAAACATCGGTCAACAATTGGACCTCGGCCGCGGCGGGCCCAAGGTCCGCAAGGCCCAAGACGGCGTAATCGAGTCGCTCGACAAGCTGATCAAGAAGCTCGAGGAAGAGCAACAAAGCGGCAACGGACAGACCAACCAGTTGCGGCCCGCCAGGCCCGCCAACGACAGCACCCTCAGGAGCGGCGGCACCCCGGGCCAGGTGGCCAAGCGGAGGTTTAACCCCAAGGGTGGATGGGGCAACCTGTCCCCGAAGGAACGCGAAGAAGCCGTCCAGCAAATCGGCCGCGATTTCCCCTCCCACTATCGGGACGTGATCGAGCAATACTTCCGCCGGCTGGCCGCGGAAGAAGAGAGTAACAATAAAGGCAAACGATGATCACGGCGCACTCCATCTTGTTGGCCTTCTTGGCAATGGCGGCCGCACCGCAGTTCGAGGTGCAGCCGTTGCGCGGCCAGCCCGTGACCGGGCGACTCGTCGCCTTGGACGGCAAGCAGGTGAGTCTTGAGGCGGCCGCCGGCCGGTCGACGTGGAAGACTTCCGAATTGACGGGCATTTCCGCCAAGCCGTCGCCGTCGCCGCCCGCGCAACAGCCCGAGGCATGGATCGATCTGGTCGACGGCTCGACGCTGCTGGCCCGGCAGTTCACCGTCCACGAGGGCCTCGCGAAGATCGTCCTCAAAGATGCGGCGGCCGTCGAACTGCCCGTCCGCGCCATTGCCGTCGTCCGCTTTCAGCCGGCCACGGCGACCGTCGGCGCGGAATGGGCGCGGCTGCTGAAAAAGAAAACAACCGGCGACCTGCTGGTGACCGTGAAAGGGGACGTCGTCGATTATCATCAAGGGGCCGTCGGCAATGTGACCGGCAAGACGGTCGATCTCGACTTGGACGGTGAAATGATCCCGGTCAAACGGGCCAAGGTCTTCGGCCTGATCTACCGTGTCGCCGAACGGGAACCCTCCGAGCCGTTGTGCTGGATCACCGACGCCGGCGGATCGCGCTGGGCCGTGCAGTCCATGACGCTGGCCAGCGACCTGACGTGGACCACCGTCGGCGGCGCCCGCGTGAGCCGAGCCTTGGATCAGGTGTCGCAGATCGACCTGTCGCGCGGGAAGATCGTCTACCTCAGCGACCTGAAGCCCGAATCGATCGCCTATACGCCCTATTTCCCCCTGAAAAAGGAATTGCCGGCGGAGCAGAAGTTCTTCCGCCTTCGCGAGGACCAGAACCTGGAATCCAAGCCGTTGCGGCTGGGCGGAAAACAGTTCAGCAAGGGACTCGCGCTGCACAGCCGCACGGAGGCCGTCTACTATTTGCCAGGCCGGTTTCGCCGCTTCGAGGCCGTGGCCGGCATCGACGATGAAGTGCGGCCACGCGGCAGCGTCCACGTGATCTTTCGCGGCGACGGCAAACTCCTCTGGGAAGCGACCTTGACCGGCGCCGACAAGGAGCCGGCCCGACCGATCGACCTCGACGTGACCGGCGTTCGCCGCTTGACCATTGTCGCCGATTTTACCGCGGAGTTGGACGCGGCGGGCCACCTTGTGCTGGGAAATGCGAGGGTCAGCAAATGAATCGCCCACGGCTGCGAGTTTTTCAAGTTGCCGCATGGTTGGGCAGCCTTGCCGCTGCCGTCCTGGCGGCGGACACCTTGCCCAAGGACCGGTTGCCCAAGGCGCCGGCCCAACTCGATCCGCCCGCGGCGGTGCTCCAGGCCGAGTCGCAACGCATCGCCGTCATGGCCAAGGCCAAGCCCGCGGTGGTGGCGGTGTTTGCCCCGGGCGGACAGGGCGGCGGCTCCGCCGTCCTCATTTCTTCCGACGGATACGCCCTGACCAACTTCCACGTGGCCCAGCCCTGCGGCAAGTCCATGAAGTGCGGACTGCCCGACGGCCGCATCTATGACGCCGTGCTCGTCGGACTCGATCCGACCGGCGACGTGGCCCTGATCAAGCTCCTCGGCCGCGACGATTTCCCCCACGCCGAACTGGGCGACAGCGACCAGCTTCACGCCGGCGACTGGGTCTTCGCCATGGGGAACCCCTTCCTTCTGGCCACCGACTTCCAGCCCACCGTGACCTACGGCATCATCTCCGGGACCCATCGCTACCAGTATCCGTCGGGCACGCTGCTGGAATACACCGATTGCATTCAGACCGACGCCTCGATCAATCCGGGCAATTCCGGCGGACCGCTGTTCGACATGGAAGGCCGGCTGGTCGGCATCAACGGCCGCTGCTCGTTCGAGAAGCGCGGGCGGGTGAGCGTCGGCGTCGGCTACGCCGTCTCGATCAACCAGATCAAGAACTTCACCGGCTGCCTCCGCAGCGGCCGCATCGTCGATCATGCCAACCTCAACGTGCGGGTGAGCGCCGACGAAACCGGCCGCGTCGTCGTCTCCGACATCCTCGAACAGTCCGACGCCTATCGCCGCGGCCTGCGCGTGGACGACGAATTGGTCAGTTTCGCCGGCCGGCCCATCACCACGCCCAACGGGTTCAAAAACATCCTCGGCATTCTTCCCAAGGGCTGGCGCGTGCCCATGAGCTTCCGCCGCGAAGGCAAGCGTTTCGACGTGACCGTGCGGTTGGCTGGGCTTCATGGCAGCGCGGACCCGTTGGCGAAACCGTCGATCCCTTTGCCGGTGCCCGACGACAAGCATAAACCGGGCGATAAGGACAAACCCGGCGACAAGAACAAACCCGGTCCCAGGAAGGACGGGGCCAAGCCGAGGGTTCCCGGGCCGCACGAGTTGCGCCCTCGCGTCAAGCCCGTCCAGGAACCCATGCCCGAAATCGTCAAGAAGGTTTTCGAGGAGAAGCCGGGCTATGCCAATTACTATTTCAACAAGCTCAATCAAGACCGCGTGTGGAAGGCTTGGACCGCGAAGGCCAACTTCGCCGAACTGAAGGGGACCTGGACCATCGCCGGCGACATCGACGGCCGCACCAAGGTCCGTTTCGAGATGACCGACACCGGCGTCGTGTTGAAACTTCCCCGGGGCGAGATCCCGTGGGAAGCCGGGCCGACGTTGAACTCGTCGCTTCTGCCGGCCGGGAGCGGCGGCCTGTTGCCCACGCTCTATCTCTGGCGGCGATTGGCCCTGGAAGGGCTCCAGCGCTTCGGCCGCGTCGAGTACCTGGGCACGGCGCCGCTGCCCGGCTACGACGGCCTGGCGGACGTCTTGGTCGGGTCGCACAAGGGGGTGGATTGCTGGTTCTATTTCGATCCGGTCCGGGGCGAGTTGCTGGCCCTGGAGATGTATCCGGCCGACAACGCCGATCCTTGCGAAGTGTATTTTTCCGACTACCGCGACGTGAATGGCCGCCTGCTGCCGGGACGGATGGAAGTCCGCACGGCCGACGGTCCTTTTGGCGTTTTCAAGCTGGACCAGTTCACCTTCGGAAAGAGCGAGAAGAAGTAAATGAACACCGGGGCCGACGTTTTTCGTTCGTGGACGAAGCTGGCGGTTGGTTTCCGCGGCTTGGCGCTGTTGGCGATGGGGTTCGCCCTGGCGGCGGCTTCCGCCCTTGCGGCGATGCCCGGCGAGCAATCCGCCCGCGGCGTGATCGACGAGGCCCAGGCGAAGATGGTCAAGATCTACGGGGCCGGCGGGTTCCGCAGCCTGGAGAGTTATCAAAGCGGCATGTTGATCTCGGCCCAGGGCCACATCCTCACCGTCCTGAGCCATGCGCTGGACACCGACTACATCTCGATCACGCTGGCCGACGGGCGGAAGTTCGAGGCCAAGTTCCTGGGCGGCGATCCCGCGCTGGACGTGGCGGTGTTGAAGATCGAGGCCGCCGCCCTGCCGCACTTCGAGCTGCGCGACGCCGTCGCGGTGCGCGGCGGCGCCCGCGTGCTGGCGCTGAGCAACCTTTTCGGCGTGGCGACGGGCAATGAGCCGGCCAGCGTGCAGCACGGGACGGTTTCGGTCGTCACGCGGCTGGATGCCCGCCGCGGCATGTTCGAGACGCCCTACCACGGGCCGGTGTACGTGCTGGACCTGGTGAGCAACAATCCCGGCGCCGCCGGCGGGGCGCTGGTCACGCGGCGCGGCGAGTTGACGGCGATGCTGGGCAAGGAGCTGCGCAATACGCTGAACAACACCTGGCTGAACTACGCGGTGCCCATCGACCAGTTGCGCGAGTCGGTGAAGGATATTTGCGAGGGAAAGAAGTTGGTTCGGCCGGACGACACGCCGGAGAGGAAGCCCGATCATCCGATGGACCTGGCCCGGTTGGGGATCGTGCTGGTGCCCGACATGTTGGAGCGGACGCCGGCCTACGTGGACGAGGTGCGGCCCGGCTCGCCCGCCGCCCGCGTCGGACTCCGCCCCGACGACCTGGTCCTGCTGGTCGGCGACCACCTCACGCAGTCCTGCAAGGCGTTGCGGGCCGAGTTGGGAATGATCGACCGCGACGACCGCGTCCACCTGACGGTGTTACGCGGGCAAGAGTTGGTCGAGGTGGTCCTGGAGCCGCCCGAGGAAGAACCGGAGAAGCCGTAGGGCGCACGCGCATGAAGAATTACCGAGGCAGTAGCGCGGCTGGGGCGATGACTTGCGGCATGTTCCTGGCCGCCGCCATGATTTCCGCAGCCGCTCCGGCACGCGCCGTGGCGGCCGACGACAATCTCGATGCGCTCGAACAGCAGGCGATGGCGGCGGCCGTCGAGCACGTGGCCCCCTGCGTGGTCGGCATCCAGACGATCGGCGGCATGGAACGAGTCCAGCACGTGCTCTTCGGCACGGGGCCGACCACCGGGCTGGTGATCGATTCGCAAGGGTACATCATTTCCAGCGCCTTCAACTTCGTGAACAAACCGGCGTCCATCCTGGTGCGGTTGCCCGACGGCAGCCCGCCCAAGTCGGCCAAGCTGGTGGCCACCGATCACAGCCGCATGATCGTGCTCTTGAAGATCGAGGCGGGCCGGCCGCTGCCGACGCCGCAGATCGCCCCCGAGTCTGAAATGCGCGTGGGACAATGGTGCATCGGCGTGGGGCGGACCTTCCAGCCCGATCAACCCAACATGTCCGTGGGCATCCTCAGCGCCACCGGACGCGTCTGGGGAAAGGCCCTCCAGACCGATGCTGCCCTGTCGCCGAACAACTACGGCGGTCCGCTGATCGATATCCGCGGCCGCGTGCTCGGCGTCATCGTCCCGCTGTCGCCGCAGTCGGCCGACGAGGTCGCCGGCTACGAGTGGTACGATTCGGGCATTGGTTTCGCCGTGCCGGCCGAGTACATCCGCAAGGTCCTTCTTCCCGAGCTCAAGAAGGGCCACGACCTCTACCCGGGGCTGGCCGGCATCACCTTGCAGTCGCACGACATGAACGCCAGCCGGGTGAGGATCGCCGCTTGCCGTTCCAATTCGCCGGCGGCCAAGGCGGGATTGCGGTCCGGCGACCGGATCGTCGAAATCGCGGGCCAAAAAGTCGCCCGCCAGGCCGACCTGATGCAGGAACTCAGCCGACGTTACGCGGGCGACAAAGTCAAGATCGTGGCCCTCCGCGGCGAGCGGCGAATCGAGACCGAACTGCAATTGATCGACAAGCTCGATCCCTATCAGCATCCGCTGCTGGGGATCCTGCCGCTGCGGACGGTGAGACGCTCCGGCGTGCGGGTCCGCTATGTCTATCCGCAAAGCCCTGCCGCGCAGGCGGGGATCGTCGCCGGCGACGTGCTGCTGAAAATTGCCGATAAGGCCGTCGCCGGTCGCGACGAGTTGTTGCGGCAGATGGTTGCCTTGGAAGCGGGCCAGGAGACGGAAATCGAATTCCGCCATGCCCGTCATACCCGCACGATCAAGGTGACGCTCGATCGGCTCCCCGAGGGGCTTCCGCCCGCGGAACTGCCGCCCGCCCATCCGCCGATCAAACCCGCCGATGCCAAGTCCGATAAGGCGAAGACCGACAAGGCGAAGGCCGATCACGCAAAGCCCGACAAGGCCAAGTCCGATAACGGGAAGTCCGACAAGGCCGAGCCCGGCGTCGCGAAGCCCGCCGCTGTCAAGCCGGCCGAGGTGGGCGTGGTGTCGCTGGCGGTCCCCGAGGCCAAGCACAAGGTTTGGGCCTACGTGCCGGTCGGGTATAATGCCGCCGTGCCGCACGGCCTGGTGATCTGGCTGCACGGCAAGGCCGCCGCGAGCGGCCAGGAACTGCTCGCGCGGTGGAAGCCGCTCTGCGACCGTTATGACCTGATCGTCGCGGCGCCCCGCAGCGATGACGCCACGGGCTGGAAGGCGGACGACGCGACCTTGGTCGGGAACTTGATCCAGCAGGTCGGAACAACGTACCACCTCGATCCGACGCGGGTCGTGGTCTGCGGCCAGGAAAGCGGCGGCACGCTCGCCTGCGTGCTGGCGTTCCGCGGCCAGTCGCCCATCTCCGCCGCGGCCGTGATCGACGCCGCGCCGATGGGGCAACCGCCCGAGAACCAACCGATGCGCCGACTGGCCATGTATGTGGCCAGCGTCGAGAAGTCGCCGCACGCGGCCGCCACCGCCAGGTTGGTCGCCCAGTTGCGGACCAAGAAAATCCCCGTCACCCTCAAGGGCCTGGGCAATCAGCCGCGCGAGCTCACCAACGACGAACTCGCCGAACTGGTCCGCTGGATCGACATGCTGGATCGAATCTGATGACTTGGAGAATGGACGGGGGACTGTCCCAATTTTCGTCCGACGAAAATGGGACTGTCCCCTTCGGAAACACGGATTTGTCCCGGCAAGAACTCATGCGCCGCCATATTCTCGGCATCATTGCGATGGCGTTTCTTCTGGGGGCGGCAGCCTTGTGGCTCTGGTCGCCGGGCGAGAAATTCGCGCTGTTGCAAGGCGCGGCCTGGCGCGTGGGGATATTCTTGGCGGTCTGGTGGCTCGCCTATCCGGATGTCGACCGTTTGCCCGGCTGGCTGCTGTTGGCGCTGCCGCCGCTGTTGGCAGTCATCGTGTTTCGGCCGAAGCTGATGCTGTTGGTCATTCCCGCCCTGATCGTGCTGGCCGTGGTCCGGCCGCGGCTGCGGCGGCGCTGACGCTCCGCCGCAATAGCCCTTACGCCCCCGCCGTGTCGAGATAGGGGTCTTGCCCCATCTGCCGCTGCATCTTCTTCCGTTCCTTCTCGAAGTACATCAGCGCGCGGCGCTGGCGGAAGTGGCGCCGCTCGACCTTCCGCTGCGCCTTGCGGAAACGGCCGGCCAACGAGTCCAGCGGACCCGACGCCCGCTGGCCGAACGCTTCGAGTCGATCGGCCTTCTTCGGTCCGAGGCCGGTCAAGAGCAGATCGTCGTCCAAGGCCAGGTATTGGCGCCACGTGCCCGGATCGCCCTGACGGCCGCAACGGCCTGCCAACTGGCGGTCGATGCGGGCGGAGTCGTGCATTTCGGTGCAGAGGACGTGCAGGCCGCCCAACTCGGCGACGCCCTCGCCGAGCTTGATGTCGGTGCCGCGGCCGGCCATGTTGGTCGAAACGGTGACGCGGCCGCTCAGCCCGGCCTGGGCGACGATCTCGGCCTCGGCCGCAATCCGATGGGCGTTGAGCACCTCGTGCTCGATCCCTTGGGCGTGGAGCAGCTTGGAAAGGTGCTCCGACTTGTCGATTGAGCGGGTGCCGACCAGGACCGGCCGGCCCTTGGCGTGAAGTTGGCGGATTTCCTCGACGACGGCGGCCCATTTCGCGTCGGCGGCGCCGAAAACCTGCGTCCGCAGCTTCTGGCGGATGACCGGCCGGTCGGTCGGGATGGGCAGCACGTGGCAGCGGTAGATCTTGCGCAGTTCCCGGGCCGAATCCATGGCCGTGCCCGTCATGCCGGCCAGGTTCTCGTAGCGCAGGAAGAAGTCCTGGATCGTGATCCGCGCCGCCTGCCCGGTGGCCACGGTGACCTCCACCTTTTCCTTCGCCTCGACCGCCTGGTGGACGCCCTCGCGCCACTTGCGGCCCTCGGCCAGCCGGCCCGTATACTCGTCAACAATCACCACCTCGTCGTCGCGGATGACGAACTGCCGGTCGCGCTTGTACTCGCGATCGACCATGATCGCCTGCTCGACGTAGTGGTAGATGTTGACCATGCCGACGGCGTCCATGACGTCCGGCTTGGCCAGCGAGCGGACCTTCTGCCGGCCCTCGCGGGTCAGGTCCGCGGTCTTCTTCTCGTGGTCGTACTCGTAGTCGTCGTCCTCGACGAAATGGTCCGTCACCAACGCGCTCCACTTGTGACAATCCACGGCCAGCCGCTGCTCCTCCGTCGGCAGCGCGCTGATGATCAAGGGCGTGCGGGCCTCGTCGATCAGGATGCTGTCGGCCTCGTCGACCAGGGCGAAATAGGGCGGCCCTTGGACGGGCGTCTCGCCGCCGTCGCCGCGCCCCAGACCGATCATCCCGCCGAGAAAATCGGCCTGCCCCTCGCTGATCCGCCGCAGCAACAGGCGGTCGCGGAGAAAGTCGAAACCGAACTCCTTCGCCGTCCCGTAGGTCACGTCGCAAGCGTACGCCTTGCGCCGCTGCGGCTGCGACATCGGCGTCTCCACCACGCCCACGGTCAACCCCAGGGCCTCGTAGATGGGTCCCATCCACTGGGCGTCGCGCCCGGCCAGGTAGTCGTTCACCGTGGCCAGGTGGCACCCCTTGCCGCTCAGCGCGTACAGATACATCGGCAGCGTGGCCGCCAACGTCTTCCCCTCGCCGGTCTGCATCTCGACCAGCGAACGGTAAAACATGGCGATGCCCCCGAGGATTTGCACGTCGAAGTGCCGCATGTTGATGGTCCGCCGGGCGGCCTCACGCACCAGGGCGAAGGCTTCGACCAGCAACCGGCCCAGGGGCTGCCCGCTGCGGGCGCGATAACGCAGCGATAGGCTCCGCTTGCGAAGCTGCGGGTCGCCCAGGGTCAGCAACTCCGGCTCCAGCGCCGAGATCTGCCCCGCCAGCGCCGCCCAGCGTTTCAGCCGCCAGCGGTTCGCTCCCGCGGCAATCGCCGGAAACTGGGCCTGGATCATGCCGAATATGCTGTCCACGCGCGTCATTCCACTCCAAACGCGAAAGACCCCCGATCAACCCATTTATTATACGGCGCGGCCGTCCCGGGCTGATGCCCCTCGTTGTTCCACAAGGGCAGGGGGATCGCAGATTCCTGACGCGGAAGTATAACCCACGGCAAGGGCGTTAGGAACCGCCCGCCTGCGCCGGAGGCAGGTCCATGATGTCGTACGAACCGTCGTTGACGCGCGAGGAATCCTTGGGACGCGGCTGCAACGTGCGCGTAATGGGCCGCTGATCGGCGACCGTTGCCGTCGGCTCGTCGGCCGCGGGGCCAACCGCGGGGCCTGGCGCCGCGCTGCTCTCGGAGACGGGAATGGTGACCACGTCGCCCGGTGTGGGATGGGCCTCACTCGTCCAGGAGGTCGGAGTGCCGGGACGAGGATTGGTCCAGTTGCCGGCGGTCCCCGGGTTGGATGTCGAGTTGTTCGTCCCTTGCGGAATCGGCTGCAACGTCCCGGGGTTGCCCGGCGACGGATACGGGGGATTGCCCGGCCCCTGGGGAGCCTGCTGCATCGCCGGGTTGCCCAGCGACGGCGCCTGGTAGTATGGGTTGCCCGGAGGCGGCGCAATCGACCCGGTGGGCGGGGGTTGCACCGCCACGCGCCCATAAAAGGGATCGACGGCCGGTTGCCCCGGATTGCCACAGCAGCAACCGCTTGCGAAGGCGGCCAAGATCGTCAGCAACAGCCACTTCATGCGGAGGACTCCTTTCCACCCGGAAGATTAGGCTATGGGGGAGCCATAGAGTACCGTTTTTTCGGCCCATGTCCAGACCAGATTTTCCAGGGGGACAGGGACTGGCGGTAGGGTGGGTCGAGTGCAGCAAGACCCACCATCAGTTTTTTGCGAATTTTGGTGGGTCTCGCGGCGCTCGACCCACCCTACCGTGGTTTTCCGTCGTGGTGGTGTTGAAGGTACAATCGATTGCCTGCCAATGCTGCAAACAGCCGGTATTCTGTTCGGAAATCTGGATAAGATGAGATAAATGGGATAGCTTAATCCATGACCGTGTCGCCCGAATCCCTGACCGCCGCGTTAAAGGAGGAGGCCCGCCGGCTCGGGTTCGATCTGGCTGGCGCAACGCCGGCCGTCGCGCCGCCGGGGATCGGACATTTGCGGCAGTGGCTCCGCGACGGGTTTGCCGCCGGGATGCGTTCCATGATCGGCCGCGCCCGGGCCTACGAGCACCCACGGCACGTGTTGCCCGGTGTCCGCAGCCTTCTGATGTTGGCGGTCGGTTATCGCACCGCCGAGCCGGTTGCGGCCGGGCCAGGGCAGGGGACCGTTGCCCGGGTTGCCTGGGGCGCCGATTATCACGACCTGGTCCGTCGGCGGCTGCGGCCGTTGGCCGATTTGCACCGCCGCTTGACGCCCGGGGCCGCGGTTCGGGGCGTCGTGGACACCGCGCCGCTGTTGGAGCGGGAGTTCGCCCAACTGGCCGGCCTGGGCTGGTTCGGCAAGAACACGACCCTGCTGAACCGACAGCTCGGGAGTTGGTTCGTGTTGGCCGGCTTGCTCAGCAGCGAGCCGCTTGTCTACGACTCGCCGCAACAGGCCGATCTTTGCGGGTCATGCCGAAAATGCCTCGATGCCTGCCCGACCGGGGCGCTGGTCGAACCGTACCGGCTCGACGCCCGGCGATGCATCAGCTACCTGACGATCGAGCATCGCGGGCCGATTCCGGCCGAGTTGCGTGGGGCGATGGGGCAACGGGTCTTTGGCTGCGACGCCTGCCAGGAGGCGTGTCCGTGGAACCAAACGGCGGAGTTGGCCACAGGGGGACTGTCCCGATTTTCGTCGGACGAAAATGGGACTGTCCCCTTAGCGGCCGGCTTGCTGCCAATGCAAAACCTCGACCTGGCAGGCTTGTTTTTCCTGGACGAGGTGGAATTCCGGCGGCGGTTTCACGGCACGTCGTTATGGCGTGCCCGGCGAGGGGGACTGTTGCGCAATGCGGCGATTGCGCTTGGGAATCGGCCGCATGCCTCCGCGTTGCCCGCCTTGACGCGTGGCCTCAACGATGCGGACCCGGTGATCCGCGAGGCGTGTGCCTGGGCGCTGGAGCGATATCCGGCGGAAGGATAGCTAAACGTCCTCGCCGTACCACTTCTCCAGCACGGCGTAAAAATCCTCGGCGCTGGCGACGGCCACGAAGGCGTCGCGGACCTGCTCGGCTTGCGGGTGCAACCGGGCATACTTGATGCCGAACTTCCGCATCCGGCTGGGCGTGTGCTTCGGGCCGTATAATGCCTCGGCCAGCCGGTAATGCTCGGCGATGATCGCCCGCTGCCGGCGCAAACCCGGCGGCGCGACGGCCTGGCCGGCCGCCAAGGCGCGGACCTGCTCGAAAATCCACGGGTTGCCGATCGCCCCGCGGGCGATGCTCACGCCGTCCACGCCGGTTTGGGCCAGCATGTCGAGACAGTCGCGGGCGGTGAACAAGTCGCCGCTGCCCAGCACGGTCCGTTGGCCGGCATGTCGCTTCACCTCGCGGAGGAACTCCCACGAGGCCGGCCCTTCGTAGCGCTGGCGGACGGTGCGGCCGTGGACGGTGGCCGCGGCCGCGCCCGGGCGAAGGCGCCGTCGAAAATGGCGAAGAAGCGGTCGCGGCTTTCGGCCGTGTCGTCCATGCCGCGCCGCAGTTTGACGGTGAGCGGAATCCGCGGCGGCAGGGCCTCGCGCACCCGGGCGACGATCTCCAGGGCGACTGCCGGCCGACTCAGGAGATAGCCGCCGCGGCACCGCCCCAGGACCTTCTTCACCGGGCAGGCGAAGTTCAGGTCGATCACGTCGAAGCCGATGGCGACGAGTTTCAATGCCGCTAAGACGAACTGCTCGGGCCGGTCGCCCATCAGTTGCGCCGCAGGGGTGCTCGTCGTCGCCGATGTGGAGAAATCGTTTCGCCTTCGGACCCTTGGTCACGTTGACGACGAACTGGTCCAAGAGCACTTCGCAGAGCGTGTAGGGCGCGCCCAGCCGCCGGGCGATCTGCCGCATCGGCCCGTCGGTATAGCCGCTCAACGCCGCTTGCACGGCCGGAAACTCGACAACCACGGGACCAAGGTGAAGGGGAGCGAGCATCGACATGGCGCCGGGCAAGGATCGGACCGCGGGCGATAGGGGCGGCACGTCATTCTAAACCAAACCGCGGAGAACGGAAAGCAAGGCAAACGGTACGTTCACCGGGACAGTCCCCAGGCGATTCTTCTCCAAGTCCTCAGGAGGGGGCAACGGTCGAGTCCTCTTGCACTTGGACGCGGTTCCGTCCGGCCAGTTTGGCCTGATAGAGGGCGATGTCGGCCTGCTGGATCAGGGCTTCCGGGCTGGATGCGCCGCGGGCGTCGGCGACTCCCATGGTGGCCGTGGCCCGGACGGTCTCCTGGCCCGCCGGCACGCCGTTCTCCTCGATGCGCTGGCGGCAGCGGTCGGCCAGGTTGGCCGCGCATTGCGCGTCTTCGTCGGGCACCAGGATGGCGAACTCATCGCCGCCGTAGCGGGACGGCAGATCCATCTGGCGGCACTCTTGGCAGATGGTTTGGGCGATTTTTTGCAGGACCGCGTCGCCCAGCGTATGCCCGTAGGTGTCGTTGATCTGCTTGAAGTGGTCCACGTCGGCCATGATGAAGGACAGGTTGCCGTCGTGGCGTTGGATTCGCGCCCACTCGCTGTGAAGCCGCTCGGTCAGGGCCCGGCGGTTGGGAAGCCCGGTGAGCGGATCGACCTGGGCATGTTCGACGAGCAAATCTTGCAGGTGTTTGGTCCGCAGCGCCGCGCGCACGCGGGCCCGCAACTCGAAGGCGTCGAAAGGCTTGGTCACGTAATCCACGGCGCCGAGATCCAAGCCCTTCACCTTGTCTTCGACGTTTGTGGAGCCCGAGAGGAAAAGGACGGGGATCATGCACAGCTCCGGCTCGGACTTCATGGCGCGGCAGACGTCGAACCCGGAGAGATCGGGCATGTCAACGTCGAGCAGGATCAGGTCGGGCTGTTCCCGGCGCGCGGCGGCAAGTCCGGCCGCGCCGCCCAGTTCGGAACAAATCTCCACGTTCTCTCGGGCAAGCCGGGCCTTGGCAACCGCCACGGATTCGGGATTGTCGTCGATGATGAGGACTTTCATGGCGCAGTGGCTCCGCTGGCCACGGCCGGACCGGCCCCGTTCCGGATGGCCTGGCACAAGGTGGTCAGTTGATCGACATGGCGGCCGGCGGCCTCCAGATCGCGGTGGCCGCAGGCGACCTCCAACTCGGCGGCAGTCCGCGTCAGGTCGGGATAGCCGTAGCTCCCGCCGTCGCCCTTGAGTCGATGCGCCAGGCGCTGAAGCTCGTCCGAGGCGCCGGCCGCCAGTGCCTCGCGCATGGCGTGGAGCCGCTCGGGCAACCGGTGGACGAACTGATCGAGAATGCCGGCCAATTCCGGATCGTCGGCGAATTGCGATCGCAGGACCGTTTCCGGCGCAAGGGAAGTGGATGCTTGCGAATGATCGTCGTCGGCCGTCCGCGCGTCCTTCGACGAATCAGCCTCCGACGGAAGCTCTCGATGCACGAGTTCCGCGATCGTGCGGATCAGCTTGGCGCGGTTGATCGGCTTGGCCAGATGCGCGCTGCAGCCGGCCTCCAGGCACTTGTTGCAGTCTCCGCTCATGGCATGGGCCGTCAAGGCGACGATGGGCGGCCCATAGCCGCGGGCCTTCAACTCGCGCGTTGCCTCGTATCCGTCCATCTCGGGCATCTGCATGTCCATCAGCACGAGGTCGAACTGGCCGGCGACGGCCTTTTCGACGGCCACCAATCCGTTGTCGGCGACCTCGACGCTGGCCCCGACCCGCGACAGCACCGCCCGCACCAGGTCTTGATTGTCGCGGCTGTCCTCGGCCAGCAGGATGCGGATTCCACGAAGACTCGGCATGGCGGCGTCATGGGTCGCGTCGGGCAGATGAACGGCTTCCGTGAGGTTGCCGACCATCTTGCTCTTGGACAGATCGCCGGCGGGGATGTCGAGGGTGAACGTGCTCCCCTTGCCGGGCGTGCTGTCGGCGCGGAGTTGCCCTCCCAGCAGACCGGCGATCTGGGCCGTGATGGCCAGCCCCAACCCGGTGCCGCCGAATCGCCGCGAAGTCGAGACATCCGCCTGGGCGAACGGCTGAAAGAGCCGCGGCAGCGATTCCTCCGAGATGCCGATCCCCGTATCGGCGACCTGGATTTCCAGCGCCTGCTGCCCTTGGTCTCCCCAAGGCACCAACGACACGACGACGCGGACCCCGCCTTGCTCGGTGAACTTGACGGCGTTGCCGACCAGGTTGACCAGGGCCTGGCGCAGGCGAAGTCGATCGGTGACGATGTGCTCGGGGATTTCGCCTCGGAATTCGATCACCAGGGAAATGCCGCGTTGGACGGCGCGGGGTCGCATCAGGCTTGCCACGTCGCCGATCAATTCGGGGAGGTTGCACTGCGCCATTTCCAGCGACACCTTGCCCGCCTCGATCTTCGAGAGGTCCAGGAGGTTGTTGACCAGTTCCAGGAGGTGCTCGCCGTTGCGGCGAATGACGCCGAGGTAGTTGTCGCGCTGGGCCGGCTCCAGCGCGGCGTCCAGGAGCAAGTCCGTATAGCCGAGGATCGAGGTCATGGGCGTGCGGATCTCGTGGCTCATGTTGGCCAGGAACGCGCTCTTCGCGCGGGTGGCGCATTCCACCTTCTGGTTGGCCTCGGCGAGGGCGGCGTTGCGCTGTTCGAGCTGTTCCTTCGCCCGGCGGAGCGCCTGCTCCGTGTTGTCCTGTTCGACGACCAGCGCCACCGCGCTTCCCAGCGACTCGAGCATGGAGTCCTCTGCGCTGAAGATGGGATGTCTGGCGAACAGGGCGAGGACGCCCAGCCTGTCGCCCTCGGGAATCTGGAGTTGGTATCCGGCGAACGACACGAGTCCCAACTCGCGGGCCCACGCAAGATTGTGAATCCGGGGATCATGCTGGGCGTCGTTGGTCAGAAACTTCAAGTCTTCTCCGGAGGCCACGAGTCCGATCTTGTAACACCCGAACGGAACGCGGCGATGGCCCGGGCCGTCGATGTGGGTGTAGCGGCCGGAACTGGCCAGCAGGTGCAGGCAGCGGCTGCGGTCGCGGCAAACATGGGGCCCCTCGCGCACCTGGGCATGGACGCAGCCTTGCTCGCACAGATCTCCCGGCCGGATCAGCCAAATCCGGCAGAAATCGGCGTCGAACAGGCGGACAATCGCGTCGCAGACGCTCCGGAGTTTGTCGTCCAGCGAGGTCAGCGCCAAGAGCGACTTTTGCAGCAACAGGTTGATGCCCCGCTGTCGTCGCAGCAGGGTCTCGCGGTCGTTCTCCGCCTGTCTGCGTTCGACCATATCGCGGAGAATGCCGATGGCGTGCCAGCCGCCTTCGATCCGCACCGCGGACATCGACAGGGAGACGTCGATCTCGCGGCCGTCCTTGTGACGGGCTTGCAACTCCAGCGTCTTGCCGACGGCGTTGCCGCGGCCGCTGCGCACAAATTCTGGAAACGCCTTGCGGTGAGCCGCGAGATACAAATCGGGGGCCAGCAACTCGTGAAGGTTCCGGCCGATGGCCTCCTTGGCCGTGTAACCGAGGATCGACTCGGCGGCCGGATTCCAGTAGGACACAAGCCCTTGCGGGTCCATCATCAGGATGGCGTCTCGGGCCGCATCGGTCAACGCCCGCAACCGTGCCTCGCTCTCACGCAATTCCTCATCCGCCCGATGGCGCTTGGTGTCCCGATGTCGCTGACGGTCGCGGGTGGGATCGCATGGTCCCGCCGGCCCGCGGCGCTTACGGGCGCGGAAGGCCAACGCGAAGGCCAGCGTTCCCAGCAGAGCCACCACCGCGGCGACGCAAGCGAAAACGCAGAAGACATCGTGCTGCCAAGCGGTTGCGAAGGGACTGGTCATGGTAATAAATAGGTCATGGCTTGTCGTCGGCTCGAAGGAAGCCCGCGTTTTCGCGGGCATTTCATGTCACCTCTTGAAGTCGCTGCCGCGGCCTGAGCCGGTCTGTCACACGAGCGCCGCGCAAAGCAGGACACATGGTCGCGCGTCCCTCTTGAAGCGATGGGTGGCAGGCCGCGCAGTGGTTCCGCCTATCCGCAGGCTCACGCCTGCGGCTCACGGTCACGCCTGCGGCTCGTCTTCACCCGCGCCGCCGGTCAGCAGCATCTGCAATTCGCGGCCGCCCGAGAGCCGATAGACAACACCATAGACCAGCGCGCCGAGCGTCATGGGCGCCACGACCCGCAGGATTTCATTCATCAGCAGCGCCACCCGCCCGGTGCTCACTTCGTCGGCCGGCGGAATCCAATGCAAGGCGGCCGCGGCTGCCAGGGCCATCAAGAGCGTGGCGAAGACGGTCCGCGCGGCGGTTGCCGCCAGAGAGCGCCCTTGGAGCGGGGCCCTGAATCGAGAGAAGATGGCGGCCAGCGTCAGCACCTCGACGACGGCCGTGACGGCGGTCGATACGCCCAAGCCCGCCTCGCGGAGCGGCGTCCAGACGAGCACGAGGTTCAAGACCAGGTTCAGCGCGACCATGACGGCGGCGATCCGGACCGGCGTGGCGCAGTCGCCCAGGGCATAGAAACCCCGGACCATGACCGGCGAGGCGCAATAGGCCCAAACGCCGAGGGCATAGGCGGCGATCATGCGGGCCGCCCGCGCCGTGTCATCCGCGGAGAATTGGCCGTGCTGGAACAGCAGTTTCGCCACCGGAGCGGCCAGCACGATCAACCCCACGCCGGCCGGGACGCTCACGCACAGCACCAGGCGGAGCCCCAGCGACAAGTCGGCGCCCAGCGGGCCGCGACGCCCGTGGGCGGCGTGCCGGCTGAGCAGGGGGAAGATCGAAGCGGCCACGGCCATGCCCACGATCCCCAGGGGAAGCTGGTACATGCGTTCTCCGTAGTAGATGGCCGCGGCCGCTCCTTGCTCGAGCGGATAGCGAATGCCCAGCCAGGGAATCTCTTGCGGTCCGCCGGGCGATGCGGCCAGTCCCCAAGCGATGATGCTGTCGGTGAAGGTGTTGATCTGCGTGACCGCCAGGCTGAAGAGCATGGGCGTGAGCGTGCGTCCGATCTGGATCATGCCGTCGCGGCTGGCCTTCCAATGGTATTGAAAGCGGAAGCCCAGCCGAACCAAGAACGGCAGTTGCACGCCCAATTGGAGCACGCCGGCCACGAGGATGCAGACGGCCAGCACATACGCCTGGGCCTGGCGATCGGGCGCCCAGAAGGGCGCAATCGCCCACACGCCCGTCAGCCAGCAGACGTTCAGCAACGTGGGCGTCAGGGCGGGCACGGTGAACTGACCCAGGGCTTGCAGCGTGGCCGTCACCTGGGCGGCCAGGCAAATCAGCAGCATGTAGGGCAACAGGGCGGCGCTGAGCCCTACGAGCAGCCCCATGCCGGCGGCGTCGCCCCACAGGAGCCATATCCCGGCCAGAATCGCCTCGCCCACCAGGACCAGGCCCGACAGGAGCACGGCGAGCCAGACCATCATCGTGCTGGCCAACTGCCAGGCGCTGCGGGAGTCTTTTTCCAACCGCGCGGAGACGATCGGCAAGTAGCTGGCCGTCAGGGCCCCTTCGCCGAACAACTGGCGGAAGAGATTGGGGATGCGATTGGCAATGACAAAGGCGTCCGCGACCGGGGAATTCCCCATGCCCAGCAGGGCCGCCGTGGCCATGTCGCGGACCATGCCCAACACGCGGCTGGCCAAGGTCCCCAATGCGGTGACACGGGTGCCTGCAATCAGGGGGTTTTGCTGCTCACGGCGCATCAAGGAGGGAGGCATAAAGAGACATGGTAGGCGATCCGGGGGAAATTGGGAACGTGTGCTTTTGGGAGCGGAGGATCATCGATGGGGTCGTCCCACGCCGCCGATTCTATTTCTCCAGCGCTTGGGCCATGTCCGCGATCAGGTCCGCGGCGTCCTTGACGTGCAAGACTCTTTCGGGGAAGTGCCACCCGCCTGCCGGAACGACGCCCAACCATTCCAGAGCCTCCTGGCAGTCCGGGACTCTTTTTTGTGCCACGTTGACGGCCTGTTAGTATGCGCCCAGGTGCGCGGCTTGTACCGCAACGCCAAGCAGCGCCCCGCCAAGGATCAACCATGCCGAGTTGACTCGGAAACGAAAGAGCAGAAAGGCGCCGGCCGTTAGGAGGAATGCCGTAGGGAGGTCGAAGACTGCCGCGCGTCCCAACTGCCAGGTCACCACCGCCATGAGGGCCATCGAGGCCGCGTTGACGCCGTCGAGAAACGCCCCGGCGATGGGCGATTTCCGCAATCGCGGAACGAGCGGGCCGCTGACGGCGACGAAGACGAAGGACGGCAGGAAGATCCCCGCCGTGGCCAGCAGCGCCCCCGGCAGGCCCAGTCCGTTCAACACGTAGCCGATGAAGGTGGCGGTGGTGAACACGGGGCCGGGCGTGATCTGCCCAACCGCCGTGGCGTCCAACAATTGGGCGGGAGTCAGCCAATGCCAATGCTGCACGAGGTCGGCTTGCAAGTAGGCGAGGAGCACATAGCCGCTGCCGTAGAGGACGGAGCCCAGTTTGACGAAATAGAGGAAGAGCGGCCACAGGCCCGGCTCCGACCCGGCGGGGTTGCCCAGCCCGGCGGCAGCGTAGCTGAAGGCGAAGATGCCGCCGGCGACGACGAGCATGAGGAGCATCGGGGCCAGTCGCCTGGGGCGTTCCACGCCCCATCCTTGTTTCAAGCCGACGGCCACGCCCGCCAAGAGGATCGCCAGGAGCACATCCGCGCCGGCGAGACCGGCCACCGCGACCAGGACCGCAATCCCGCCCAAGAACGGCGTCTTGATCGCCTTGCGGCCCAGCCCCCAGAGCGCTTGGAGGACGACGGCGATCACGACCGGCTTGACCCCGTAGAGCAGCGCGGCGAACTGCGGCAGGCCGCCGAAGCGGAGATAGGCCTCCGCGATGGCCATGACCATGACCATTGCCGGGAGGATGAAACAGACGCCCCCCAACAGCAGACCGGCCCAACCGGCGCGGAGATAGCCGAGGTAGATCGCCATCTCGGTGGAGTTGGGGCCGGGGATCAGGTTGACCGCGCCCAACAAGTCCAGAAACTTTTCGCGGGTGATCCACCCGCGACGCCGCACCACCTCGTCCTCCATCATGGCGATGTGTGCCGCGGGACCGCCGAAAGCAGTTGTCCCCAGCCGGAGGAACAGGCAGGCCAACTCCCAGAGAGCGCGGCGACCGCGAGTTGCAGGCTGGGCTGAATCCGCTTGTGGTCTATGTCTCACGACTCGCTGCCGTCTTCCGCACGATGAGGGCGTCCAAAGACAGGCTGCCCGCCCCGACGATCAACAGAAAGACCAGCCCCAGCCACATGGAGAAATCCGTCCGCGCCTCATGGACCATGCTCCAAAACCCATAGCGGGACAGGTTGGGCAGGGTGAATCCCCAGTACCCGTGGCCCAACAGGATTGGCCCCTTCGTCGAGAGGATCGCCACGGAGATATTGATCAGCAGCGGCAATGCCGCCAGCCTGGTGAACAAGCCCAACAGGACGAGGCTCCCACCTACGATTTCCACGACGCCGACAAACGGCCCCATGACCTCCGGGCTAGGAATGCCGATCTTCGCAAACCGGCCAGCCCCCAAGAGATCTGGGTAGAGAAACTTCTGGAGGCCCTCGGCCAGAAATACCCCGCCCACTATCAGGCGGACCAGGATGGTTGCTCCGGGAGCGGTCGTTGCCAGTACCCTGCGAATCACCATTGCGCCCATCAGTTCACTCCCGTGGGGTGAATTGCGGGCCGGTGGCGCTGCTGAAAGTGCGCCACGGGCTCCGCCCGTGCTGCCGTGGGACTGATGAGGAGACGACCCTTGCCGGCAAAACGCGACGGATCGCCAAATCGTCCCTTGGCCATTACCCCATTTTTACGCGCGACACGAAGAAACGTCAAGCAATCCCAACGGGAAGATTCTCGCGCAGAGACGCCAGGACGCAGAGCCGCAAAGGAAAAGAAAGAGAAGGGGATGGGTGAATCGACGGAGCGCGGGGCGGTCCGACCTCCCTCATCCCTTCACCGGCCCGCGTCCAGCCACCACTTCAAGAGCACGCCGACCACGCCGCCGGAAATCGTGCCGGCCACGCCGATGCCCGACCAGAACAACCGGCCGCCGATCTCACGGACCGACTTCAGCACGACCACTTCCATGCTCAGGCCGGAGATCCTCTCGCCGAGCGTCTGGCGCACGTCGTTGATCTCCTGCTGGACTTCGATGAGGCGGTCGGAAAACGGCGGCTTGCCGTCGCCGCCCAGCACGAAAGGCCGGCAAGATTCGCAGGCCGCCAGGCTCTTCGCCACCGCGCTGCTGAGTTCGCCGATCTTCTCCACCAGTTCATCGATTCGCCGGTGCAAGCGGGCGATGTCGGGCGACTTCATGGGAAAATCCAATCAAGGGGGAAGGGGGAAGGCGGAGGGCGGAGGGCGGAAGGCGTTGAGCCGGCGGCGTGAGCCGCCGGACAAGGCGGCTGGGCGGAGGGCTCGGCCCCATTCCTTCCGCCTTCATCCTTCATCCTTTATCCTTCCCCCTTCCGCCTTCCGCCTTTCTTCTTCCGTCCAATACAACGTGCAGACATAGCGGGCGAACGAAACGTCGGCGAAATGACCAGGCTCGACTTCCTCGTCGGCAAGCCCGGGACGCGGGGTGCGGCCGCCCGCGCGACAGGCATAATTCACCAGCCCCGAGCAGTCGCGGGGAAAATCGACCGCCGGATCGTTGGGCCTCGCCGGCGCCAGTCGTCCGAACACCTTGTGCGCCGCATCGCCAAGGAGTTGCCCCCAGCCGTACGGCGTGCCGGCGGCGCGCAGTATCGTGGTCCAGGCGGCCGTGGGACGAAAGGGCCGGCGAACGCGGTACACATCGTAGAAGCCCGGCCAACGCTTCACCTGGCTGCTCAGCGTGACCAGGTGGCTCTCGCGCCACTGCCGGGCCTCGGCCAGCATCAACACGCCCGCGCACCAGCCGATCATCGTGGCATGGACATAGGGGGAGCCGGTGCCCAGGGCGATGAGACGGTTCGACGGCCGTGCGTCCGGCCGGCTTAGGGCAATGTCCCCCGTTAGAAGGTACTGACGAAACGCGGCGTAGACGACCGGATGGAGGCGGCTCGCCGCAGGAACGCAGGGGACGATCGTTTGCAGGGTGTCCATGGTTGGGGGCCTCGTGGTTTTTCACCGTATTGACGTTGTGCCTGCAAGTATGGCAAAACGAGTGGCTCAATTTCAAGTCGGATAAATTTCTTGCCTGTGGCGGGCAAGGGGGACGCGTGCATCCGCTGGCAAATATGGTAGACTACCTCAGCGGGCTGATGAACAAATGAACATGATTCGGGAGAGGACCGTCATGGGACACTACTTGACTGCGGGTGACGTGCGGAAGCGATTCGTCGAGCCGTTGGCCGAACTGTCGGCCGATTTCGCCGAACAATGCCGGCAATGGGAACATGCCGTCCGGACGAAACAGATCGCCCGGCCCGACCTGTTGCTCAACGACGTGCTTCCCGAAGCGGCAATCGCCCGGCTACGCAAATTTTTCCGAGAGACCTCCGGCAAAGTGGCAGACGCGATTGCCGGCGTTTATCGCTACCGGAACGTGGAGGCTCAACGGGCAGGCCGCCGGCGGCTGGAAAAACGGCCCACGTCGTCCCCGCCTCGTCCATAGAAATCGCATTGTATTGGCGGACATAGGTGAGCGGATCGCTCACCGGCTGCCGGACGACCTCGATGACCACGGCCCGCTCGGGCATGTCGAGTTCCGAAACCGGCGCCCAGCCGGCGGGCCGCTCGACGAGAACGATCCGGCCGGCCGGCCTTCGGGACTTGACCGCCTCCGACGTCGCTTGAGCCGGAGGCGAGACTTCCGACGTACCACCAGACTGGTGTCGATGTCGCCACCCCATGGCCTGCTTCCTTTGGCCACGCGCCGCCGCAGCCGCGGCGACACGCAGCCCTTCTCACTCATTCGGCCGTCTTCGCCACGGCATTCAATCGTTCTCGCCTGGGACGGTTGGCACGGCCCGATCCGACGCCACGGTGACAACATGTTGTCACCATGCCGGAGCACGAACACGGAAAACTCATGGGACGGTGATCGGTCTGTCCGCAAGCCGCTCATGATTGCGGGGTACGAGAAGGATTCGGCGTCGGGCAAAGACTTCCTCGTATCGCATCCGCTCCAAACCGATCAGGTTCAAACGGAGCCCTTGGTCTGAGGCCGGCGGGCCGGCGGGTGCGCAGCGGCGGCCGTGGACCAGGAGCCGGCGCGTGTGGCAGGCAAGGCAGGGAAGCTGCACCATGGCGCCGCACTGGGGGCAGCGCTGCCAAGGTTGTTCCGCCGTCGGCGGCGCGGGCGCGGCGGCCCGTCGCAACGCGTTGTAATCGGGCCGCGTGCCGTTGGCGATGCCGGCCACCACGCCGCGGCCGACCTGGAGTCGCTTGGCGATCGCCCGCTGGCTCAGCGCATCTTCCGCCAGCAGGACTGCAATGGCATGGACTTTCCACAGCGGGATCATCGGGCCCTCCGGGACAAGATCGTTGCGGACGCGACCCGGAGTATGCAGAAATAAATGGCCCGATTTCAAGACGAATATATAATATTCGGCTATTCCAAGTGGTCCGCCGTCCGGAGGTGTTCCGGATATGCGGCCGGAATCGGGATTGCCGCTTGCTTCCCGCGGCGGCCAAGAACCGGGAAAACAGAGTGCAAGCCGCAGTTGGCGTTCCCGCGTGAACCGCTACGGCTTTGCCGGGCCGACTTCGATCGTGTTGCCGCGGCGCACGACCCGCAGCCCGGCCGGCTTGGCGGCCGCTTCCAACAACTCGTCGGCCGTCACCTCGCTCACGCGGAACGAGATGCGCTGGTCCAGCGAAACGCCGGCCTGGTCGAGTGCCTTCCGGTCGATCTTCAACTTCAGATTCAGTTCTTGTCCAAGCTTCTCCAGCAATGGCCCGACCGGTTGATCGGCCACCTTCAGCGTCCACCGGTCTTCGCGGTGGTGCGGGGCAGGACGTCGCGGATGGGTGATCCGCTCCTGGTCCTCGACCAGGCCGCGGACATAGACCCGGCCGGCGGAGAGTTTGACCTCTGCCCCCGGCGCCAGGGCGGCATATTTTCGCGCCCTTGCCGCCGGATTCGTTCCGCCCGGATAGCTCCGCACGATGGCCACGCGATCCGGCAGCGGCACGAGGCGGACCGTCGCGCCGTCGGCCGAGACGGTGAACGTCAGATCGAACTGGATGGCGATCAACGTCAGACGGTCGGCCCACGGCAGCGGGGGCAGATCGGCGGCCGCCCAAAGATCGTGCGGCACGAGTTCCAAGCCGGTCACTTCCACTCCATTTTGCCTTGCCAACTCCGCGATGAGTTCTCGGGGCGTGGTCAGATCGTCCCAGGTCATGGGTTTCATGCGGGCGAACTTTTCCGCGGCGGCCGGCGGCAACGCTTGCAGGTCCTCGGCCCGCATGGCGGACAGCGTGCGCAGCCGCGAGGCGGCTTCCGGCGGACCCAGAAAGAGCACCGGTCCCAGCGTCGAGACGCCCAGTCCGCGGCTTCGGGCGACCTCCTGGAGGGCGGACCGCAACGGAACCCCTTTCAAGCGGATGTCTAATTTCTGATCGGGATCGACGCGGCGGTCGATGAGCATGGCCACCCTTTGGGACCGCAACAAGTTGCCGATGGCGTGCCGCAACGGGTTGCCCGCCCACAGGATGTCCACCGGGCTGTCCAGGCGGTCTTGCAGGGCGGAGCCGGTTGCCCAACGCGACGTCTCCCGCCCCGCGGAATAACCTGGGGACTGTCCCAATTTTCGTCCGACGAAAATGGGACTGTCCCCTTCTGAAACGGCGGCGGCATTCCAGGTCCCGAGGACGCCGGCAAGCAAGATTGCCGTCAGCAGACCGGCGGCGGCACGTGGCGGAAAGCGGTGGGTCTTCACGGATTTCCCTCTCACACTCTATTTTGCCTTACCATGCCCCGCGAGGAAAGGGGGAAAAACCTCGGTGGAAGGCGAAAAACATTGGTGCAAATTTCAAGTCTCGATTAGAATGGAAGCTAGGCGGGTATGGAGCGGACTGTCGGCAAAGGAATTCAGGCGTGAGCGAGGACCTTCGAACACCGCGTCTGCTGGCGTTCTACGAGCGGTATTTGGAAAACCGCGATACGGCGGGTTTTCTTGCCTCCGTATCGCAGCACTACCGCGTCGGCACCTTGCAGCGCCTGGTGCAACACGACCGGCGCGAGGTTCGCCGCGGGGCCGTCTTCGCCCTGGGGTTTCTCGGCGATTTCCAGGACAACCACAGTCTCGGCTGCGCCTGTTGGACAACGACCGCACGGTCCGCACGTTGGCGGAAAACAGCATCCGCTGCGTATGGATGCGGACCGGGACCCAGGCCCAGCGGCAGGAGTTGGACGTGCTGGTCCGCCTCGTGGCCGCCCGGCAATTCGACGAGGTCATCCGCCGCGCCACGCGTCTGCTGGAGACCGCCCCCGCGCTGGCCGAGGCCTGGAATCAACGCGGCACCGCCTATTATGCCCTCGGCAAGTTCGCCGAAGCCATCCGCGACTGCCACGAAGCCCTGGAGTTGAACCCCTATCACTTCATCGCGGCCACGCACATGGGCCGCGCTTACTTGGAACTGGGCAATCCCGTGTCGGCCTTGGAGTGTTTCCGCCGGGCCTTGCGGCTGAACCCCGACCTGGAAGGCGTGCGGCTCCAGGTCGTCCGCCTGGCCCGATTGGTCGAAGGCACGTAGCTTGGCTCACCGCGACTGTTGGGCCGCCAACGAGTTGGGCTGACCTGCCACGGCGATCTGCTCCGCATAGTAGCGGGGATTCTTCATGAACTTTTGCAGGTTGGCCTCGTCGGCAAACAAATAGACCCGTCCGACGTAGGTAACGCCGTGACGGCGACCGCCGGGCACGACCTGCTTCTGCTCCACCGCCGACACCACGTCGTTGCCGCCATGGACCGGGGCATAACGGTTCGGATCGGCGAGAAACCGCCGCTGCTCGTCTTGGCCGGCAAACAGATAGGTATGGCCTTCGTGGATGGCGCCCCACCGGGCATTTCCCCGGATCCAAACCCGCTTCTCGACCAGCCGAACGGGGCAATAGCCATCGAGTCCGAGGGGGCG
Organism: uncultured Planctomycetia bacterium; assembly: GCA_963804825.1. Lineage (GTDB taxonomy): Bacteria > Planctomycetota > Planctomycetia > Pirellulales > Thermoguttaceae > JBKQVT01. The sequence goes on from CAWDRV010000003.1 coordinate 825,483, forward strand.
CTGGCGGCCGGCGGCGGAGGTGACGGCGCCGTTGGTCCCGCTTGGCCTGATGATCCAGGCGCTGGCGGTGTTCCGCCCGCGATCTGGGCGGTTGGCGCCGGGGGACCTTTCGTGGCGGCGGCCAGGCGGTTCAGGCGGGTCAAGTAGGCAGCCGCCTCCAAGCGGCCGGGAATCGAATCGAGCACCTCGCCCCGCGGCGTGGACGCAATGATGACCGTGGTAGGCAACAAGGTGATCCCGTATTGCTTGGCCGTCTGCGTGGCAAAATCGACGTTGATTCGGACGGGCACGTAGTTGGCCTCGATGGCCCCGGCGATGCCCGGTCGATTAAACACCTCGGTTTCCATGGCCCGGCACTGTCCGCACCAGGGCGCCGAGAATTCGATCAAGACCAGGCGGTTGCTGCGGGCGGCGACTTGCTTCGCCGCGTCGATCGACGGTTCCCAGCGGAGTGGCTGCTGGGCATGCCCCATCGAGGCCATGACGAGAATCCCAACAATTGCGAGGGACAATCGGTATATCTTGCCCATCTTGTGCAGTCCTACTCGCCAACGAGGAGCGTCGTGACAGCCTCGTTGATTTATCGGAAGGGCGGAGCCGGCGAGCCCCGGAAAAACCCCGGCCGGGCAGTAAATCGGCCAGCGGAGGGAAAAATAGGGTGGCCGGGGTATTTTTCGCTTGCTATGATTGCATTCATCGGGTATAAGGAATAGGGAATTGCGGCTTGACACCCGTCAAATCCGCGTTAATATAGCGATAGAGTGAGTTCTGCCGAACAAGTGGGCAAATTGAGCCCGCGATCTGGCATCTGATAGTGGCCCCCAAGGACAAGGAATGGTTCTTTATTTGGGGGTGCTAGAAGAAGCTTCTCGACCTGGGTTCCTTCGATTGACCGCTGGTGGTCCGTGGGGAGTACGGCGATTGTCGTTACGGGGCGAGACTTGACCTCTTAAACAGGGTGTTCCGGCCTCCGGGTCGAACACTTCTCTATAGCCTGGGCTCGTTCCCAGGAGTTGCCCCCCGCTATGGGGATGGCGCGTGACATCGCATTGGACTGCTGAGGTGGGCTTTATGATGGGAAAGAAGAAAAAAGGCCGGCTTCGCGGCCGGGGTGTACAACTCTCATGGCGGAAACGGCTACCGCCCGCGACCCATGCGACCGCCGGCCAACGGTGATCCGGCACGCAACCAGGAACCCCAGGACAACGGCGAGCCGGGGCCGGTCGAGCCGGGCGGCGGCGTCCTGGAAATGCACCCCAACGGCTACGGATTCCTCCGCGATCCCAAAAACAATTACCTCCGCGAGTTGACCGATCCGTTCGTGCCCGGCAGCATGATCGACAAGTTCGGCCTCCGCGAGGGCGTGTTCATCAGCGGCATGGTCCAGGCCGGACGCCGCCAGCAAGGCCCCCGGCTCCGCGAGGTCCTCGACGTCAACGGCATGCCGCCCGAGGAATATAAGAACGTCAAGGCTTTCGATGTCCTCACGCCGATCAACCCCGAATTCTGGCTCCGCCTGGAAACCGGCCCCGAGCCCATGACCACCCGGGTCATGGACCTGCTCACGCCGCTGGGCAAGGGCCAGCGGGCCCTGATCGTCTCGCCCCCCCGCGCCGGCAAGACCATCCTCCTGCAGCACATCAGCCACGGCATCTCGACCAACTACCCCGGCGTCAAGCTGATCGTCTTGCTCATCGACGAGCGGCCCGAGGAAGTGACCGACATGCGCCGGGCGGTCAACGGCGAAGTGGTGGCCAGCAGTCTCGACCGCGACATCGAAAGCCACGTGCGGCTGTCGCAATTGGTCGTCGAACGTTGCAAGCGGCTGGCCGAGATGGGCAAGGACGTGGTCCTGCTCTTGGATTCGATCACCCGCCTGGCCCGGGCGTTCAACAAGTGGGTGGGCAACACCGGACGGACCATGAGCGGCGGCGTCGACATCAAGGCCATGGACATCCCGAAGAAGCTCTTCGCCACGGCCCGGCTCTTCGAGGAGGGCGGTTCGTTGACGATCGCCGGCACCGCGTTGATCGACACGGGCAGCCGGATGGACGACTTGATCTTCCAGGAGTTCAAGGGCACGGGCAACATGGAGTTGGTGTTGGACCGCAAGTTGGCCGACCGGCGCGTTTGGCCCGCCATCGACATTTCGCAATCGGGCACGCGGCGGGAGGAGAAGCTGTTGCCGCCGGACATGCTTCACGCGGTGACGATGTTGCGCCGCACGCTTTCGACGATGCACCCGGTGGACGCGATGGAGCAATTGACGTCGAAGCTGGCGAAGTTCCCCTCGAACCGCGATTTCATCGAGTTGATCGCCGGCGCAAAAATGATCGATTAGGGGCCGCCGGGCTCGGGGGGTGGCCCCGATTGCTCGCCAATCGCCCACGGCGGTGCCGCACGACGAACTTCATGACGCCACGTCAGCGTCTCGTGCCTGGGGCACCCCGATAGCAAAGCTATCTGGGCCACCCGCGAGGCTGCTTGCACGGATGGCGGGCCGCTTGATATATTGACAGTCGAGGGCATTCTTTTGGAGAGCAGGCTATGCGGCAACCGATGGCCATCGGCCTGTGCGAGGAACTTGCCCGCCTCAATCCGGCCGATCCCGAGTATGCCGCTCGCAGCGTTGATGTGGTGCTGGCTGCCGCCCGGAAGGCCGGGGTCAGCGATGTCTATTTTCAGCCGACCGGCAACGGCTTGGAACTGAAGTACCGCGTGGACGGCGTGCTGACGCCTGTTGCGGTGTTTCCGGCGCAGTTGGCCGCCAATATTATTGCCCGTCTCAAGGTCCTGTCGGGACTGCTCACCTACCACACCGATCGCCCGCAGGAAGGCCGCATCCGTTTGCCGCAGGAGGACGTGGAGATGCGCGTTTGCACGTTCCCCACGCTGCACGGCGAGCGCACGGTGGTGCGGCTGTTCGGCGGCGCGCAGCGTTACCAGCGGCTGGACGACCTCGGGCTGCCGGACGACGTGTTGCAGCCGTTGCGGCTGCTGTTGTCCGAAACCTCGGGCGCGATCCTCGTTTCCGGCCCGGCGGGAAGCGGCAAGACCACCACGGTCTACGCTTGTTTACGGGAGATCGCCCGGCAGGGCAGCGGCGCAAGGAGCCTGGTCTCCATCGAGGACCCGATCGAAGTCGCGGTCGACGGCGTGGCACAGTCGCAGGTGCATCTGCCCGCCGGCTTGGACCTCGCCAACGGCCTGCGTTTCCTCATGCGGCAAGACCCCGAAGTCATCATGGTCGGAGAAATACGCGACCGCACCACGGCCGACACGGCGTTCCAGGCTTCGTTGACCGGCCACCTTTTGCTCAGCACCTTCCATGCCGGCAGCGCCGCGGAGACGGTCGGCCGGCTGTTGGACCTGGGCATCGAGCCGTATGTGTTGCGCAGCGGGCTGCTGGCCATCCTCAATCAGCGGCTGTTGCGACGACTGTGCTCGTGCGCAGCGCCGAGCGACGATCCCGACGCCCGGCTGGGCTTGGCCGTCCAACGGGTCATGACGCCGCGCGGGTGCAATAAGTGCGGTGGGACCGGCTACGCGGGACGTTTCCTCTTGGTGGAAATGCTCACGCTGTCGCGCAGCGAGTTGGCCCGGGCAATCCTCGCCCACTCGGAAACGGCCGTCATCGAACGTTTGGCTGCCGAGGCGGGGATGTCAAGCCGCTGGCAGCGTGCGTGCCGCGCGGTCGATGACGGCTTGACCAGCCCGGCCGAGGTGCGGCGGGTGTTGGGGTTTTCCGGGCCGTAGAGGCGAACAACGATCCCGATGTCCCGAGGACATATTGGCGCCATGGTGGGTTGTCAGACACCCCTGGGTGAAATATCCTTTGAGCAGCAATGCCATGACCCTTGACGACTTGATCGCTCTGAACGACGAGATTGCCGCCCTGGTGCGGGCGGGCGTGCCGTTGGAAACCGGGTTGGCGGAACTCGGCGGCGATCTGCCCGGTCGATTGGGACGATTCGCCGCCAGCCTGGCCCAGCGGACCGCCCGCGGCGAGTCGTTGGCCCAGGCCATCACGGCTGATGACGGACAGTTGCCGCCGGCGTATCGGGCCGTGGTCGAAGCGGGTGTGCGGGCGGGCCGGCTGCCGGCCGCGCTGGAGGCCGTGGCCGCTTCGGCCCGCCGGCTGGCCGAAACCTATCGCATCACGGCGATTGCCGCCATGTATCCACTGCTGGTGATTCTGGCGGCATGGTGCGGCCTGCTGTTTTTTTCATGTATGCTTGCGCCGCGGTTGGCGGCGATGTTCCTCGCATTCAAGGTGCCGGGCCACCAGTTTTTTGCCGTCCTGACACGGGCCGGACACAGCGCCTGGTACTGGGGGCCCATCGTCCCCGTGGTCGTGGTGCTGCTGATCGCCGTATGTTGGCTCGGCAGCGCGGAGGCCCGCTGGGCCGAACGGCTCTTCGGTTGGGCGCCGTGGACGGGCCGGATGCTCCGCTGCTCGCGCACGGCCACGTTCCTCGAACTGCTCGCCCTGCTGGTCGAGAACGAGACGCCGCTGCCGGAGGCGGTGGTCTTGGCGGCCGAGGCGTCGGGCGATCCGCGGACGTTGCAGTCGGCCCGGCAAATGGCCGCCACGCTCGAAAACGGCCAGACGCAGCCCGACGCCGGCGGCCCGGCGTTCCCGCCGTTGCTCCATTGGCTGTTGTTGGCCGCCGGCCGCGACGGCGCCCTGCTGCCGGCCCTGCGCCACGCGGCCACGACCTACCATCGCCGGGCACGGCGTCAGTCCGACTTGCTGCGCCTGTTCCTGCCGATTATTCTGACGATTGCGGTCGGTGGAAGCGTCACGGCATTGTATGCCCTGACGGTGTTTGCTCCCTACGCGGCCATGCTCCGTTCCTTGTCAGGGTGACTCTCGATGACGCAATTCTGCTGGCCCGGATTCGACTCGCTGCGAAAGCTCTCGCCCGAAGAGGCGACGGAGTTTGCCGCGCGGGTGGCCGAATTGACCAAGGCCGGGCTGCCGCTTGGGGCCCGGATTGCGGGCGCTGGCCGACGAGTTGCCCGGCCGGCGGCTGCCGCGCGTGCTCGACCACGTGGCCGACCGCCTCGACGCCGGCGACGATCTCCTGGATGCCTTGGAATCGCAGGGGAGGGAGTCTTCCCAGACAACTCCGCGGGCTGATCTTGGCCGGCGTCCGCAGCGGGCGGCTGGCCGAAGTGCTGGAAGAATACGTCGATCTGCAACACAGCCAGTCGGACCTGCGCCGCCGCGTGTGGATGGCCCTGGCGTATCCCTTCATCCTGCTGCTGGCGATGACCGCTGATTGCGGTGTTCGCCAGCGTCTACGTCGTGGATGCGTTTGCAAGGATATTCAGGGATTTCGGCACCGACTTGCCTGCGATGACGGTGTTGGCGATCAATGGAGCGCGGCCGGTGATGTGGTTTTTCGTAAGTCTTGTCGGTTTGTCGGTCGTGGTTCCGCTTTTGCTCTGGCTGGCGCCCGCGATAAGCTGGGTGTGGCCGGCGCTGTATCGCCTGCCGATGGTCGGGCCGCTGTTGCGTTGGAGTCATTTGGCGCAGTTCGCGCGGCTGATGGGCCTGCTGCTGGAACAGCAAGTGCCGCTGCCCGACGCCTTGCGACTCACCGCCGCCGGGCTGCGCGACGCCAACCTTGCCCAAGGATGTTGCCTCGCCGCCGCCGACACGGAGCAGGGTCATCCGCTGGACGAGAGCCTGGCGGCAAGGCGGCAGTTCCCGGCCAGCCTTGATTCCCATGATCCAGTGGGGCCAGCGGGCGCCGGCCTTGTCCGACGCCTTCCATGCGGCTGCCGAGATGTTCGAGGGGCGAGCCCGCTCGCAAGGCACGCTGCTGCAAACCATGCTGCTGCCGATCATGTTTCTGGCAATCTTGATCCTTGCCGGGTTCTTCGTTATCGCGATGTTTCTGCCATTGATCGACTTGATTAGGTGATTGTCGGGATGAAATGCAACAACGTTTTGCGTGCGGTTTGCTACGATGACACCTGAAATCGCCATTATTATCTTCGGAATTGTGCTGGCGACGGTCCTTGCGGCGACTTGTCATATTCGTCCTAAGACGCTTGCGCTCCGGGGCTCCCGTGCTCCCTTACGCCTTCTCCGCGTCCTCGGTATACTCGGGCTGGTGTTGCTTGCCGTGTTGTTGATCATACGCCTTGTGATGCTGATTGGGTTAATATTGGGGATCATCGCATGGATGCTCCTCATTTTCGTGGTTGTCGAAGGATGGCGGAAATATCGTGCGACCCGACAATATGGGCTGCTGTGGCTCTTGACCGTTTCGGCCGAACGCTCGATGCCGTTGGCTCCGGCCATTGAAGCCTTTGCACGGGAGCGTGGCGGCTCCTTCAGCTTGCGGGCCTGGCGGTTGGCCGATATGCTCAACGCCGGCGTGCCGCTGCCGGACGCCTTGGACCAATGCCCCGGCCTGTTGCCGCGCTATGCGGCGCCGGCGATTCGCGTCGGTTATGAGACGGGCACGTTGGGCCGCGCCCTGCGCCGGGCCGCCACGGTTCACGACCTCGACGAGCCCTTGTGGATGGCCCTGCAAGCCAAGATCGCTTATCTGCTGCTGTTGCCGGCCTTTGGGATCCCGTTGTTGACGTTCTACATGTTGCAGATCGTCCCGCAATTCGTGAAGATATTCGAAGACTTTCGCACTTCGCGCTGCCGCCGTTGACGACGGCTCTGATCCAGGTGGCGCATGGCATCGCCAATTTCTGGTTCTTGCTGGCGCCGCTTTACCTGCTTGGGCTGGCGCTGATGGTCTACCTGGCGATGCGTTACTTTGGCTGGACCGACTGGGACCTGCCGGGAATGGGGCGGTTCACGCGGCGGCTCGACTCGGCCGAAATACTCGACGCCTTGGCCCTGGTCGCCGGTCAGCAGCGCCCGCTGCCCGAGGGCATCGCCGCGCTGGTGCAGTCCTACCCCAAGATGCGCATTCGCCGGCGGCTGAGCCAGGCGGCCGCCGATATCGCGTTGGGCAGCGATTGGTGTGAAAGCCTCCACGGGCATGGTTTGATTCGCCAGCCCGAGCTTGGCGTCCTTCAAGCGGCCCAGCGGGTGGGCAACCTCCCCTGGGCCTTCACGGAAATGGCCGATAGCGTCCGCCGCCGCCTCGCCTATCGAGTGCAGGCGGCCGCCCAGATGTTGTTTCCGCTCGTCGTGGTCCTGATGGGGCTGGTGGTCATGTTCATTGTCGTGGCGTTGTTTCTGCCGCTTATCACGTTGATCCAGGGACTGGTGTAACCCATGATGACGACCCGACGCGGCATGATGCTGATGGAAGTGGTTGTGGCAGGCGCGATGGTGGGCACGCTGCTGGTCGTTTGCCTGCAACTGCTCTCCGCCGCTGTCGCTCAGCGTCGAGCGGCCGACCAGCGGCAATGCGCACTGCTGGAACTGGACAATATCATGGAGCGCATCGCGGCCCGGCCTTGGGCCGAATTGACAACCGCCGTCTTATCGCAAGAAAAACTCTCTCCGTCGGCCGTCGGCCCATGGCAATTGCCCGGCGCGGAATTGAAGATTGAAGTCTTCACGTCGGCCGACGAACCCAACGCCAAACGCATCACTGCCGCTCTCCGCTGGCAAGACCGCAGCGGCCAACTCATTGCGCCGGTGACGCTGACGACCTGGCGATACAAAATCATGGACTGATGACTGAAAACGGACAACCGATCATGCTTCGACGCGGATTCTCACTGATTGAAATGCTTGTAGTTATGACCGTTGGCGCGGTCGTTGTCGGCGTCGGCGTGGGCATGTTGCAGGTGCTGCTGCAACTGGAGCAGACGGGCCGAGATCGGGTTTTCCAGGTTCGGGTTCTCGCCCGGCTGTCCGAGCAATTCCGCTGCGACGTCGGCGCGGCAGTGCGTCAGACTCCCGGTGCGCGGCAAGGGGAGCGGCAGTTTGTCATGACGGGAGATCGCGTGATAACCTACCGGGTTTTGCCGGGGGAGGTCCGGCGGGACGAACGCATGGCGGGCAAGCCGGTGCGGCAAGAGTCGTACGTCCTGCCCGGCGGTTGTTCGGCCGCGATCACGGTGCGGAGCGAGGCCGCGGCGGCCGTGGCGAGCCTGGTCGTCGCGGACCACGGCACGCCCCTGGCAGCCGGCCGCGAAATGCGCGTTACCGCGGTGCTGGGCAAGGATCATCGGTTCACCAAGTCGCCGGTCGGGGGCCAATAGCATGGGTTGTCGTGATTTCCAACGCCGGCGACGTGGCGCTGTTCTGATCGTGGTCTTGGTTTGCCTGGCCGTGGCGGCAGCGATATCCGTCGTCGTGGTGAGACAGATCGCCATGGAACGCCATGAGGTGCAAATGAACCAGCGGGGTGTGCAGGCTTTCGTGGCTCGCCGAAGCCGGCATCGAACGGGCCGCCGCCCGACTGGCCGCCGACCCGAAGTACGCCGGCGAAACATGGATCATCCCGGCCAAGGAACTTGCCGCGGACGATAGCGCCGTGGTGAGAATCCAAGTGGAAACGATTGCCGGCCAGCCGCTTCGGCGGTCGGTTCGCGTCGAGGCCGACTACGCCGTCGCCCCGGATTGCCGCTGCCGGCAGGTCAAGCAGATTGTGGTGGACCGCGACGCGATCCTATCCCGTCAACCACCCAAGGCGCCCATGGAGGCCGCCAGGTTAATGGAACTGCTTTTTATGAGAAAATTGAGGCCGCCAAGTTAATGGAGCTGCTTTTATGAGACACACGATTTCTGGTTCGCCGGCGTGCGGCGGGCAAACCCGTCGACTCAAGGTTCGTTTCTTCGTCCCCCGTCCCTCGTCCCTTGCCCCTGGCGGTTTCACGCTTATCGAGCTGCTCGTGGTGATTATCATTATCGGCATGTTCATGGCGCTGATGCTGCCGGCCCTTCAAGCCGCGCGCGAGGCCGCTTGGAGGGTCTCGTGTCTGAACAACTTGACCCAACTCGGCATTGCGCTGCAAAACTACGAGTCGGCCCACGGCGCGCTGCCGCCCGGCACGATCGACAAGCAAGGCCCGATCCACAACCGACCCCAAGGCTATCACATGAGTTGGCTGGTGCAATTGCTGCCGTACCTCGACGAAGGGACGACCTTCAAGCACATCGACTTTTCGGTCGGCGTGTACGACAAGAAGAACGCGGCCGTTCGGGCCGTCAACCTCTCGCAATTGGTCTGCCCGACCTATGGCGCCCGTCGCAACCCGCCCCATGTCCCCGCCGGCGCCGGCAGTTGGACCATCAGCAACTACGCCGGTTGCTATCACGATGTCGAATCGCCCATTGACGTTGACAATCATGGCGTGATGTATCTGAACAGTCACGTCAGCCAGAAGGACGTGACCCGCGGAACCACGCACACGATTTACGTGGGCGAGAAACTGAGCGACGAACAGGACCTGGGCTGGATGTCGGGCACCCGGGCTACCCTGCGGAATACAGGCACGCCGCCTGTTCCAGCTTCACGCCGCGCCGATGCTCCGGGCGGCGGCCAGCCGCAGCCATCGGCCAACGATCTGACGGTCGGCGGGTTCGAGTCTGCACACCCCGGGTGCTGCAACTTTCTGTTCGGCGACGGCAGGACGACGGGAATCAACGACAACGTCGATCCCAAGGTGTTTCGGCAACTCGGCAATCGCGCCGGCGGCCAGTTGTTGGAAAGCGGTCCTACGCGGGACGATTAGCGGCAGCACGCCATCCCAGTTTATCTGCGGTTTTTCCCCCGGTAGCGTGAACGGTTGCCTGACCGAGACGTCGCAAAGATCCGTTGGTTGCGGGTCTACACCTGGGCTTTGACGAGATGGCACCCGCCGGAATGCCGGAGGTACTTGATATCCACCGTGCTGAACCCGGCGCGGCGGCAGCAGTCGCGGATCTGGGCATCGTTGTAGTTGAACACGGCACAGCGACGCAGCAACTTGTATCGCCAACGGCGGATTTGCCACCGCGGCCACTCTCCGCCCGGGAAAGAGAGCAGGGCGAACCGCGACACCCGCTCCCGCAAAGCGGCCAGAAACGCCACGGGGTCGGAAACGTAGTCCATGACGCCCATCACGATGGCCGCGTCGAACTTCTGCTGGAGTTCCGGCACTTGGACCGTGGGGGGAAAACCGGCACAAACGAACCTGGTGGTCTTCTCCAAGCCCGATTCCTGACGCTGGGCATTGCACAGGGCGATCATTCCTTCGGCGGCGTCCAGTCCCAACGCCAGCGCGGCGCCGCGATGGGCGGCCTCGAAGGTGTAGACTCCGTTCCCGCAGCCTACGTCGAGAATGGTCTGGCTGCCGAGGTCCTTCCCCAACGTGGCAAAGGTCCAATCGTAGCGATCGTAGATGGTCTTGCGAAAGGTCCAGTCGAACCACCGCCAGAAGAGGTTCCGCCGGCCGCCGTACAACGTGCTCCATTTCGACGCGAACTGGTCGAAGAAACTGCTCACGTCTTCTGACTGTTGATTATCGCTTTTCATGGTTGTCAACCGCCTCGGAATCGAGATACTTGTCGAGATAGTCCTTGATCGGCATGAACGGAAAGCTGCGGATCAGCTTTTTCAGCTTGTTCTTCACGGTCCGCCGGCCGACGTACGTGCGGAACTTGCGCAAGGGCGCATTTCGCGGATCCACGGCACCGTCTCGCCCGCTTCATAGGGATGGCAGTAGATGACCCCGGGCGCGCCGTCGCGGTTGAGCCGGCGGAAGAAATGCTTCGTCAACCACAAGGGGTACAGCCGCAGGTAGCCGCCGCCGCCAAAAGGAACTTGCTGGTTGAAAACGCGGACCACCGACATCGGCACCGAGATCAGCCCGTTGGCCATGCGGAAGGGTCTTGTCGGGAAGCCGCGGATGCCATACACGTCGTGCAGTCCGGTCGGGTAGACGCTGGAATCGTAGGTGAACCCCGACTCGCGAAGCACGTCGAAGCACCAAGGGTTCTTGCCGGTAATCGAAAAGTCGGGGGCCCGAAAGCCGTACACCGGCCTGCCGCCGGCGTCCTCCAGGTATCGTTTCGCGTCGCGGACGAAGGCGGCGACCTCCTCCGCCCTGAAGTTGTAGAGCCGGCGGTGGTTGAAGCTGTGACAAGCGATCTCGTGCCCCTCCTTGGCAATCGTCGCCACCAGGCGGGGCATGTCCCGGGCAATCCGACCGAGAATGAAGAACGTCGCCCGCTGATGCAACTCCGCCAGCATTTCGACGATCGTCAGGGTGTTGGTCTCGATCTCATTCGCCTGATCCGCCTCAGACAGATACTTCGGCGGAATCTCCACGCCCTCCCACGACTCGATGAAACCCTCGATGTCAAAGGAGATCATGTTGGCAGGGCACAATGCATCACCCGGGAGTCGAAGGGAAAAAGGGGACAGTCCCCATTTGTGCGAAGCACCCTTTTCGGGCCGTTCCGGCAAATGGGGACTGTCCCCTTTTTCCCGGAATCCCGCAAGCTCATTTAGTTTTTCGGCCGCCGCATCCCTTGCACTGTTCTCGGACGCCCTCGGCGCCGCGTGGTGGAAAGTCTAGCAGAAAGCATCCCATCTTGTCAATATTTAGCCCATGGTCAAGCGAACCCCGTTGGGCTTTTGAGAGTCGGCGCGTAACAACACTCGAAAACCTTCGGCATTTTTTGGGCATATAAGGGGTATTGACCACATCCCTTGACCCGAGACACGGAGGTTTTTCGGCTGAATACCAAGAGTGTTATAAAGCGGCCGCTTCCACGCCTATACGGGTGAAAGGAGTCCGCTATGGAAATAAGAATGCGTCGCGTCCTCTCACGATCGGGCGGAGTGGTCGTCGCCTTGCTGCTGGCGAGTGTTGCTCCGGAGGTCCGTGGGGCTGCGCCGTTGGCGGAGGTGATCGCCAGCGCTCCCAACCGGATCAATCCCTGGGCCGCCGAGGCAAATCCCCTGCCGCCCATCGAGCGCCTGTTGGGCGTGGACCAGCAGTTCTGGGTCAAGGTGGGGCCGCCGGAGGCCTCGCTGTCGGTCTCGGTGGTCGAGCCCCGGGGGAAATCGCCGTCGCCGCGCGGCACGATCCTGGTGCTCCACGGCGTCCTGGCCCGCAGCGCCACCATGCTCCCCGCCGCCCGGGCGCTGGCCGATGCCGGCTACCGCGCGGTCCTGGTCGATCTGCGCGGGCATGGCCGCTCGACCGGCAAGTACATGACCTTCGGCCTCCAGGAAGCCAAGGACCTCTCCCAGGTGATCGACGCGCTGGAGCGGAGGGGTCTGCTGGCCGGGAACGGCTGGGCGTCTACGGCATCTCGTACGGGGCCACGACGTCGATTCACCTGGCCGCGGTGGATCGCCGCGTCCGGGCCGTGGTGGCCGTCGAGCCTTTCAGCACCGCGCGCGAGGAGGTGCCGCACTTCGCCCGGGTGATGGTGCCGGGCATCGGATTGCTGATCTCCGACAAAACGTACCAGCGGTCGCTGGACGAGGCGGGACGGATCGCACACTACGATCCGGACGAGGCCGACGCCGTGAAGGCCATCCAGCGGACCTCGGCCCCGGTGCTCATCATCCACGGGACGAACGACTGGATCGTGCCGCACCAGCAGAGCGAGCGTTTGCACGCCGCCGCGCCGGATCACAGCGAGTTGGTATCGGTCCCCTGCCTGGGACACGTGGCGTTATGGTTCGATCCGGGCGGGCGAGTGGCCCAGCGGGCCCGCGATTGGTTTGACCGTTGGCTTGGCGGCGAAGGGAAGAAGCCGCGGCCGGGCGACATAGAACACGTCCCGCGAGGAATCCGTTAGTCATAGGCCGCCGCAGCGTCGGGGGACTACCTGCGGCGGCTTGTGCCACTGCCTCGGCGTTCCAAATTCATTGTGGCCAAGGGGAGCCATCGCACGCAGTCGCGTCGGCGAGTGGCGGTATTGAGTCATCGGTCATTTTTTTGGCTGGTTCTCAGGTTTGCAAACAGCGCACCGACCTTCGATAGGAACTCCTGCAAACTTGCCAACGAAACGGACGCGCGAAAGTACGGGTCGGCGGCCTTACCTTTCTGGTCCCAGAAGGTAAATCGGCCGTCCGCCGCCACAGAGAAATTCGCGTGTGAAACAGCGTTGCGCAGGTGACGCAACAGGCTAAATACCGGCCCGTCGCCAAAACGCCGTTCGGACTTTTCAATGTCAAAGAGCCCGAGCAGCCATGTCTTGTCGATCCTGTCGTAGATTGCGTGGCTTTCACCCAGCACCCAAACTTCTTTTGGGACGACAATCAAGCAATACAAGAGCGAAGCAACATACGCTGGGTTTATGAAGTAGTTTAGATGCGCCGGGTTCAAGTCCGTACGCTTGCTCGACAGACTCCCTGCATCGAGCAAAATCAGGCGTGTGAACAGCACGTTGAACAATCTGGGCGTTGATAAAGGCCCACGCCGGGATTTCTTTCCTTCGATCGGTCACGGTTCCAGTTCTTCTCCTCGCCTGTCCACCATCACGACCCTCATTGGGAAGCAACCAACGCCCGGTAATAGTCGATGGATTGCCGCAGCCCCTGCTCGAAATCGACCGTCGGCTCATAGCCCAAGAGCGTCCGCGCCAAGGTGATGTCGGCCAGGCTCTCGCGGACGTCGCCGCGGCGCGGCGGCTGATGCTCGGGGACCAGGCGGGTGCCCAATAGGCGGTTGAGCGCGTCGATCAATGTCAGAAGATCGACGCTCTTTCCGTTGGCGACGTTCAGCACGCGGCCGACCACGCCGGGGGCGTCGGCGGCCAGCAGGTTGGCCCGGACGGCGTTGCCCACGTAGCAGAAATCGCGCGATTGCCGCCCGTCGCCGTAGATCACCGGCCGCCGGCCGGCGAGCATGGCCGCGATGAACAGCGGGATCACGGCCGAGTAGGGGCTGGCGGGGTCTTGCCGCGGCCCGTAAATGTTGAAGTAGCGCAGGGCCACGGTTTCCAGTCCGTAGGTGGCGGTGAAGGCCTGGCAGTAGAGTTCCGCGGCCAGCTTGGCGGCGGCATACGGGGACAGCGGGGCGACCGGGTCGGACTCGCGTTTGCGGGGTGCGGGCAGGTTGCCGTAGGCGGCGCTGGAGGCGGCATAGACGACCCTTCGCACCCCGGCGCGCCGGGCCGCGTCCAAGAGCGTCACCGTCCCGGTGGCGCCGGCGGCGTGGACTTCCAACGGGCGCTCGACGCTCAGCGGCACCGAGGCCAAGGCCGCCTCGTGAAAGATGCAATCCACGGCGCGGACCGTCTCGGCCACGGCCGCGGCGTCGAGGATGTCGCCGTGGACGAACTCGATGCGGTCGCGGAAGCCGTCCATGTTGGACAGCCGTCCGGTGCTGAGGTTGTCCAGGACGCGGACGCGGTCGCCGCGCGCCGCCAACGCCTCGGCGATGTGGGAGCCGATGAAGCCTGCGCCGCCGGTAACGAGGAAAGTTCGCATGAGGATGGTCTACTGGGTCGATGGGGGCCGTCCGCGGTCCACGTGGCCCCATTCTCTTGAGAGCGGTTTCCGCTGTCAAGGTACCGACGGTAGGGACAGCAACGGTTGTGAGGGGTTGTGAGTCTTTCGGTTCGGCCGGCGGACGGCGACGGCACGGAGGGCATTGCCCACCGCACACGGCGCATGGTGGTGGGTCATGCCTACCCTGCCAAGGACGAGGTTTCGGGCGGGCCACCCCTTGATGGTAGTGGTTCTTGGACCGCCCTTCGGGACGGTGTATAATTAGGAGTTGCGCGGCAGTGCGTTGGCCATGGGTTGTGGCGGGAGCGTCTCACCTTCGCTTCCCGGCGGACGAGGTGCCTGGATGGTCCCGGCGGGGGCGATGCCTGCGCCACAAGCCGCCTTCCGCGTGTTTTGGAGAGGTTGTGATGTCCATTCTCGGCGCGGAAACCACGCTTTACCCGGAGACGCTGTTGGACCCGGCGGGGCCACGGACTTCGGACCGGCAATGGATGGTCGTCTATACGAAGGCGCGTCAAGAGAAGGCGTTGGCCCGCGACCTGCTTCACCGCGAGATCCCGTTCTACTTGCCGGTGGTGAAGGGAACTTGGCTGTACCGCGGCCGGCGGAGGGCGAGGTACCTGCCGTTGTTCGCCGGCTACGTGTTCTTGTACGGTTCGGAAGCGGAACGGATCGGCAGCCTGACGACGAACCACATTTCGCGGGTGCTTTCGGTCCCGGACCCGGAAGAGTTGGTGCGGGAATTGCGGAACCTGCGGCAACTGATCGCGGCGAAGGCGCCGCTGACGGTCGAGAGCCGCTTGGCGCCGGGCCGCCGGGTCCGAGTGCGGCAGGGGCCGTTCGCCGGCATCGAGGGGACGGTGCTGGTCCGCCGCGGCGAGACGCGGCTGTTAGTGAGCATCAATTTTCTCCAGCAGGGGGCCTCGGTCGAGATCGACGATTTTCAACTCGAGCCGATCGACTGACCGATCCGTGGGACGTGCGCCGCCGCAAAGTCCACAAGGGCGACTCGGCGACGGGGGAGAAATGCTCGCGGATATAGCCGTCCGGGCGAGATTCCCAAGGGTGCGAAGCCGACTTTGACCGTGATCTGGACTGGAGTAACCATGCCCTCGCTGCTCTTCGTGCTGGCCAATCTGCTGGCGGTTGCTGCGAGCCTTTGTGCGGCCGCGTTGCTCTTTCAAAAGCGGGAACCGTATCGTCGTTTCCTGGCCGCGATGGCCGGATTCCCGATCCTGGTATACGCCGTGCAAATGGTGCTGGGGAACTTGGGACTCTTGGGAATCGGGCCGGCGATCCTCTTGCTTTTGGCCGTTGCGGGACCGCTGGCGGTGTTGGCCTGGCGGAGGTCCGCCAAGGACGAAGGCAGCAGAGCGGACGAGCCCACGAAACGATCGGAAGAGGAGGTTGCGTATTGGTGGCTTGGCTTTGGACTGCTCTGCGGCGTTGGCGCACTGGCCTTCGCGTCGACCTGCTTGCAGGGGACGAGCTTCTGCGGCGATGACCTGGTGTACCACGCCACGGCGCCCGCCAAGTGGTACCAGGAGCAAAAACTGTCCTTGGCTCCCCATTACTATAACGGTTACTACGCGATGAACGCGGAGTTGTTCTCCTTGTGGTTCATCTTGCCGTTTGGCCGCGATGGAATGGTGTGGATGGCCGGGGCTTATTGGACGTTCTTGTTTGCCGCGGCGACGTTCGTTCTGGTGCGGGTGCAAGGACAGAGGGCCCACGTGGCGGCGATGTGCACCGCCTTGGTCCTGGCGGCCCCACCGGTTCTGGGTATGGCTTGCACCTTCACGGCGTGCGATCTGGCGGCCGCGGCCTTGGTATTGGCGGCAACGGCGATGGCGATGCCGTCCAGGAACCTCGCCTCGGGTGGCGACCGCGTCGTGGACGCCGCGTATGCGGGACTGCTGAGCGGGCTCGCCCTTGGCATTAAGATCACCATGGCCCCGCCCGCGCTGATTCTGCTTGCCGTCGTCGCCGTCCTTCCACGACGCACGATCTCGGTCCGACAGCGGATCCTTGCCGTGACCGTATTCGCCGCATCGCTCGTTTTCACCGGGGGCTATTGGTACGTGCGCAACCTGATTCTCACGGGCAATCCGCTCTTTCCGGCAACCGTGGCGATCTTCTCCGGCCCGTTCGACGCGGCGACACAACGCCCGACGAAATTGATCTATTGGCTGTTTGGCGCTGGAAGCAACATGAAACAAAGGCTGGCTTTGGCTGTGGACTTCACAACATGGCCTTTGGGTTTGTTCCTGGTCTCGGCGGGCGGCGGGCTGTTGGCGCTCGTTCGCCTGCTGCGGCGGAAGGCGCTTGACGATCCGCAGCGACCGTACATTGCCGTGCTGTCCCTGATGGCGGTGATCGTCCTGGTATTGCACCCATTCATACCCTACTCAGGCATGACCAACTCGCCCGTGGGCGCGGAGCCCCCAAGGATCGAACTGCGGTATCTCCTGATTCCTTTTGCCATCGGAATCATTCTTGCGGGGCCGCTGTTGGACGCAAAGAATAGGCGACGCCCCTTATGTTGGGCGTTGGGCGCGCTGGCCATGGTCACCGCGTTCGGCTATTCAGAGTCTCTTCGTCCCAGTCTGATCCGCCATTACGGGGCAGTCTCGTTTGCTTTGGGAGCCGCGGCCCTCGTCAGTCTAAACCCTGTCGCATGGATCTGGAGCAGAATCCGCTACCGCAAGACGGCGGCCTTCATCGCCATCGCGGTGCTGTTGGTTGCGGAGGTCCTGATGCTGCCTTACCATCAGAGGTTAACGGACGGGCGGATTTTCGACTACCTTTCGCCCGACGGCGGGGCCAATCCGACGTGGACCGCGTTGGAGAAATTGCCGCCAGGCTCGCATATCGTTCCCATTTTGCACCGATTCTATCCGCTTTATGGGCGTCACTTTCAGTTTCAGGTGCAGCCCGTCCTTGCGGACGGTTCGCCTTTCCGGCCTCTCCACCAGCGGTGGAAAACGGGGCTCGGTTGGTGGCCGTTGGTGGGGTTCAGCGATCCGCTCGATCCCGCGCCTTTCGTCGGCAATCTCCTGAAGACGGACGCCCAGTACGTTGTCGTGGCGCGTCAGCCGGTGATTCGGTATCCGCTGGAGCAGTGGCCTTGGCCTCCGCAGTACAAGCTACTGCGAGAGTCTCCCGACGCACGGCTCATTACGGAAAACGAGTTCTCGGCGTTGTTCCAATTGAAGCGAAACGGCCGGTAGACACGCTTTACCCGGTCTTGGCCGCGCCGGGCCGTTTGGCCTCGGCTGTCCTTCCGCCGCCACGCCGAAATTGACGAGGTTTGCCCAACTTCCGCACGGCTGACACAGCCGTGGCACAGGCCGAAAAACGCTATTGGGGCGGAATCGGACAACCATTACAATGACGACGAAAGCCGCCGGGGGGCTGTCCCGATGTTCGCGTAGCGAAAATGGGACCGTCCCCTTGGGAAATTTTGGAACTTGCCACGGACGGGCAATGGGCGATCTCGCCGGAGCAAGACACGTGGTTGTGGATGGCCCTCAAAGAGGCACGATGGGAGGACATGACAAATGATCGCGACAAGTAGATCGACTTCCGCGCGAGTGATGGGGGGGCTTCTGGTGCTGGTTCTTGCGGCCGCGTGCGCCGGCCGCTCGTTGGGCAAGGCACCGACAACTTCCTCCGGCCCTTCCTGCGCCCCGGCGGCCACCAGGATTTGCAGGAGTCCATGAACGTCAGGGTCCTCAAGGCCCTGAACACGAAGATCGAGGATACGGAACTGATAAAGGGCCTGGCGAAGCATTCACCGACCGTATACGATAAGCGGGGATGCTTTGGAGTGAAGGGGGTGGGAGTGCGGGAAGTCGTGAGGCACCTCAATGAACTATACGACATCCCCATTAACTGCGATTCGGAGTTCTCCCCCAAGAACATTTCTGGCAGCGGCATCGCCTCGATTACTCTTAGGATGAATGGGATGACGTTGGCACACATCCTTCAGGCCATCGAGGACCAGTGCCTGGACGTACAGGACGTGCAGTTCGTGGTCCGGGACTACGGCATTTTCGCCACGTCCGGGGAAAGGGCGAGGGCACAGCAATGGACAACGCTGGCCGAGTTCATCAAGCATGGCGCGGGCAAGGTCGATCCGCGCGCGGCCAAATCGTCCCCGCAGTCCCACCCAGGCGGCGAGACGCCCGTTCAACGCGTTGCCTCCGGCGACCCGCACGGATCCATGGTCGCCAGGGTCCACAAGGCGTTGAACACGAAGTTTGAGGACACTGGGCCGAAGGCGGATTGGGCGGGGGCTTCCCAGCAGGCAAGCCGCGAAAATGGGTTCAAAGTCAAGGACATGCCGTGCGACGACCTCGTGGAACGCTTGAGCGAGCAATACCAAATCCCCATGACTAACGACTGCCCCTCCATCAGCATTAGTTTGAGACTGGAAGGGTTGACGTTGGCAGAAATCCTCCAGTTCATCGAGGATGAATACGGCGGTGGCGTGCAGTTCGCGGTTCGGGACTATGGCATTCGTGCCGTGACCACGATGACGGCGAACAATAAGCAGTGGCCTTCGGCCATCGGGTTTGCCAAGACGCCCTTTGCGCCCGGCACGAGCGAGATTGACGTTCCCTCCACCGTTCCCACCGCCCCCGCGACCACCTACGTGCCCCCCGCTAATACAAACGGTCCCGTCGCACCGGCCAGCAGCTACGTCCCCGCCGCCAACGGCTACGCCGTTCCTGCCAACCCCAACGGCTACTCCACCCCTGCCACCGCGCCCTACCCTCAACCGCAAGCCGTCCCCGCCGCCCCCGTCAATCCGCCCGGTCAAGGCGATAAGTCGGCGCCCAGGCCGTTGCCGCCAAGTCCACGGTGACCTTCCCTTGGCGGTCGCGGAGATCTTCAACAATGGCGAACTTTCGCCCAGCGGGTGATTGGCATCCGCTGGGCGATTTTCGTTGGCCACGGCGGTGACGCCCGAGGGCAAATCAGGGTTGGGGTTGGAGCCGGCCGACCCATCCTCCGCGTCTGGGCGGCATGTGGCATCTGGGCAACATGGGCGTTGAGAAACCGCCCCTCCCGCTCGCGTCTTCTGCCCGCCACCGTGCCGAAATACGACCTCTTGGCGTTGTTGTAAGTTGTTGCATGCCAATGAGATACGTCTTTTCGGAGGCATTTGCGGCCGGTCCTTGGCACAGGCTTTGCTCGACCACGGCAACTATCAGAATGATGGCCTGCCGAGCGTCTCTTGGCGGCAGGGGCCTTTCATTGACATTTCAAGGGGTGAGCGTCAGACTGAAAGATTAGCCTTCCCGTGACCCTGACGACTAAAGCAAAACCATGACGACCGTTGAATCCTCCGAGTGGAAGCGCTTCGTTCCAGGCACCCCGGCGTTGTGTGCGTGGGCGGTCTTACTGGCGGTGTTTGGACTGGCTTACTACGAAACGATTTGGCATTTGCTGGGGACGTGGTACAGTCAGCCGGACTACCAGCACTGCTTTTTTGTGCCCTTGTTTTCCCTGTATCTATTGTGGCATCGCCGCGACATGGCCGATCCGCTGCCGACCCAAGGGAGTTGGTGGGCGTTGCCGATGTTCGTTGCCGCCGCATTGATTCGCTGGGCAACCGTCTATTTCAGGTACAACGGCGACCATTATTCGCTGTTTCCGTTACTGATCGGGGTGACCCTCTTTGTGGGTGGTTGGCGCGCCTTACGGTGGGCGTGGCCGTCGATCGCCTTCATGATTTTCATTGTGCCTTTGCCGGGATTCATGGAGGTCATGCTTGGCCATCAATTGCAGAGGATTGCCACGACGTTGAGCGTTTTTGTCATTCAGACCTGCGGCATTCCGGCGGTGGCCGAGGGAAACGTGATCGATTTGGCGACGCACAAATTGAACGTGGTCAACGCGTGCAGCGGGATCAAGATGTTGATGTTGTTCTTTGCGGTCTGCGTTGGGGCCGCGTTCGTGGTGCGGCGGCCCCTTGGGGAGAAACTCCTCATCGTCGTCAGTTCCATTCCGATCGCGGTGATTTCCAACGTGGGCCGGATCAGCATCGACGGGATCCTTACGGATATGGCCGGACCGAAAGTCGGGGATTTCTTTCATGTCTGGGTGGGCTGGATCATGATGATCTTCGCCATGCTTCTCCTGTGGGGAGAAATGGCGTTGATTTCCAAGTTGTTGTTGGAGTCGCCTTTGACCCTTGATGATTCTACAAGACGAGCGAGGGGAGACGCAAGCGAGGTTGCATGGTGAGCGGCGCGGAGCGGGCGGTTCGGCGTCGGCCACGGCTTGATCGCCCGAGCGGGCGATCAGGTGTGTGCCAGGAGGGAGTCCCGTCTCTTGTCTGCAAGCGTCCTTTTCCGGTATACAGAGTTCAGCTTCCAAGTTTAGCCACGAGATGACACCTATGTCGACCATCGAAACGAATCCGTTGTTGAACGATACTTCTCTGCTTCCCGCGGTGGCGGGGCAGTCCCCGGCGGTTGCCGGCGGCGCAGGCAACCTCGGCTGGGCCAATGGCCCCACCGCTCCCGTTGAGGCCGCCAGCGGAACGAGTCTGCTGGTCTGCCTTCATGCCCTGCGGCGGCACTGGCTTGTGGCCGCGACCTTGGGCATGGTCTGCGGGGCTGCATTGGGAGTAGGCGTCTGGTTGTTTCAGCAACCCCAGTACGCGGCCGTCGCCGTGATGAGAATATCGGCGAATCCGGATGTCATCATGTTCGATACGCAAGCGAAGATGGGAATGGGGGGACGCGATCTTTTCGAGATCTATAAAGGCACTCAACAGCAGCTCGTCAAGAGCCGCCCCGTGATCGAGGAGGCCCTGCGGAAGCCCGAAATCAGCCACCTTTCCTGCCTTCAAGGTGAAGCCGACAAGGTCGGTTGGCTCATTAGCGAAGTGAACGTCACCTTTCCCCAGAAGGAATCCGAACTCATGCAGGTCAGCCTCGTCGGCGCCAATAAGGAGGAGATTACGATCCTGGTCAACGCGGTCGTTGAAGCGTACATGAGCAAGATCGTTGACCGGGAACAAAGGGAACGTGCCGAACGCTACGACAAGCTCGAAACTCTTCGCGGCGACAAGGAAACCGAGGAACGGAACCTGATGACCAACCTGAAGCAACTGGCCGAATCCGCCGGCGGCACCGAAGACAAAGAAGCCCTCTCCATCAGAAACCAGATTGCCGTCCAGCGCTACGGCGAGTTTCAGAGGGAACTGATGCGGGTGCAGGTCGAATTGATGCGGGCCCACAGCCAGTTGACGACCGCTCAGCAATCCTTGGCCAGCATCGAGGACATGGAAATCCGCGATTGGGAGGTGGACCAGGCGGCCCTGGCGGACCCCACGAGCCACGAATTGGCCCAAAAGAAGCTCTATTATGACACCGCGCTGGCGCAGATCAGCAACACCATTGTCCCCGGCACCAAGAACGCCCAGGTGAAGAGGTTCCAGGCCGAACGGGACATGGTCCAGCAGCAGATCGACGAGATGGGCAAGAGCCTTCGCGAAAAGATCCGCGATCGGAAACGGTCGGAAGCCGACAAGGACGTCAAGAAGGCGGAAAACGACGTGGCGATCCTTACCGATCAGGAGCACCACTTCACGGCCGACGTAGACCGGCAGCGGAGAGAAGTCGAGAAGATCGGCAAGCAATCGATCGACATCGAGTTGGAGCGGGAGAAACTGAAGAATCTCGACGATGTCTTGGCCAGTATCCGGGCCGAGCGGGAAAAGCTTGGGGTGGAACGGAGCGCCAGCCCCCGTATTATTCGCAATCAAATTCAAATGGCGGAGGTTCCCGAGGTCGAATACCGGCGTTCGATGCGGTTCACCGTGATTGGCCTGACCGCGGTGTTCGGCTTCTGCTTGCCGCTGTTCGGCGTCGTGCTGTGGGATGTGCGCAGCCGGCGCGTGAATGCGGTGTCGGAGGTTGTTCGAGGCCTGGGGCTGCCGGTGATCGGCTCCGTGCCGACGATTCCCATCCAGGTTCTCCGGCGGCTGGGCACCGGTTCCAAGCGAAGCCAGGCCTGGCGTCTGCGGCTGACCGAATCGATCGACGGCATTGCGGCCCGCTTGCTCCGCAAGGCCGAAACGGAACAAACGCACGTGGTCCTCGTGTCCAGTGCCATGGCAGGCGAGGGCAAGACGACCTTGGCGAGGCAACTGGCGATGAGCATGGCCCGGCATCTCCGTCGCACGATCCTGGTGGACTTCGATTTGCGGCGGCCGACCTTGGACAAGATCTTCGACGTGCCCTTGGAGCCGGGGGTCTGCGAGGCCCTTTCCAGCGGCGGCGACATCGGCGGAATGATTCACCCCACCGGCACGGAACACCTCTCGGTGCTGCCTGCCGGCCGTTGGAACCGCGATGCCATGGCGGCGCTGGCCAACGGCAGCACCGGTCCGCTGCTGAAGCAACTCCGCGAGCAGTATGATTTCGTGATTATCGACAGCAGTCCCATCTTGCCCGTGGCCGATACCCGCTTTGTGAGTCAACATGCCGATACGGTCGTCCTTTCGGTGTTCCGCGATCGCAGCGAAATGCCGAAGATCCAGGCTGCCTGCGAGATCCTCGACGCTTTCGGCGTCCGCAACCTGGAGACGGTGGTCATCGGCGGCAGCGGGTTCGCCTACGGCAGGGGGCGGCAACAGCCATCCGGCGCAACCGCTTGACGGGCTTTTCGCAACAACAAGGGCTTTTCGCAACAACAAGGGCTTTTCGCAACAACAAGGGATAAGCAATGAAGATGACGGCAATCCGGCTGGGGTTGACGGCAGCCCTGGTGTTTGTGACCTACCTCGGCATCGGCGCAACGAGGCAATTCTTGACAGTGCCGCCGATCCGCCAGCTTTCCCTGGATGTTCGCAAACTTCCCGAGAAGCTCGGAGACTGGCTAGGGACAGAAACAACGAAACTGGACCCGGAAACCTTTGTCAAGACCGGCGCCAACCTCACGATCGAGCGGATCTACCACGATGCCGAGGACCACGAAATCAAGATGTACCTGGCGACGTTCGACGATCCGGACGAAGGCGTCTATCACAGCCCGTTGAACTGCTACCGTTCCCACGGTTGGCGATTGATCAGCGAGTCGAAGGTGGACGTGCCGATTCCCGACCGGCCGCCCCAGCAGATTAGCCTCTCGACCTGGGAACTGAAGGGCGAGACCGTTCTGGTGGCATTCTGGTATCGGCTGGGAGACCACACGCTGTTCGAACGATGGGACATGGGGAGGGTCCGCTTGGCCATGAGCGGAATGAAGGAGTGGCCGCCGTTGGTCAAAGTCCTCTTGGAGACGCCGACTTCCGACAAGGACAGTTACCCATCCAGGGCCCGCATCGAGGAATTGACCAAGCGGATTCAGCAGTGGCTCGACCAGTCCAATGCGGAAGACAAACAGGAGAGCGCGGACAAGTGACTGCCGCGGACCATCGAGCGTGACACCCATGAAGCCGATAGCTCGCCAAGACGGTCCAATGCCGGGACACCGGGGCCGCGGGAAGGGTCCGGCGGCCGAGGTCGCTCCCTCCTCCGCTTCGTTGCGGACGCGGCTGCGGCGCCTCGTGCACCAGCAAGCCCATCGGCTGGCTGCCCCGCGGTTCTGGATCGTCGCGGCAGGCCATCTGGCCGTCTTCGCCCTGGCTCTCTGGCTGGCATTCCTGCTCATCTTTGAATTCGCGGTGCCGCCGGAGCGGCTGACGCAATTCTGGGCCTGCTTGCCCTGGATCCTGGCGATCAAATTCCTGGTTTTCCTTCTCATGGGCCATTATGACGGCTGGTGGGCTTACGTGACTTTTGCCGACTTGACCGCCCTGATCCGGACTTCGATCCTGGCGATGCTCTGCGTCATCACGGTCAATTACCTCTTCGGGCGCGAGTTGCTCTACTTCTTCGGGCCCGGCTTGCGTGCCATCCAATTCGGCGTCTTGCCGCGAAGCCTCCCTTTTCTCGACTGCGGCTGCACCGTCGTCGTGCTGGGCGCCCTGCGGGGAAGCTGGCGAATGTACCGGGAACAGTTCTGGCCGATGTTCAACCAGAGCAACGCCCGCTGGGCCCTGCTGGTCGGCACCGATTACTCCCACGGCGTCCTGGCCCACCAGATCCAGTCCTACGGCGAGTTGCCCTATCGCATCCGGGGTTTTCTCTGCACGGAAGAGATGGAGACGTCGCGGCTGGGCCAAATCCCCGTGCTGGGAAAGCTGGAAGAGGTGCGCGAAATCGCGGCCAGCGCCAAGGCGACCGACATCCTCGTGATTGCCGGGACCCTGCCGGGGCTGCGGTTGCGGAACCTGATGAACGACTGCGAAAAGGCCGGCCTGAGCCTGAAAATCATCCGCCGGCTGGAAGACCGCCTGGGCGGCGACCATCGCATTCCCATCCGCGACATCGAGATCGGCGACCTCCTGCGCCGCGCCCCCGTCCAACTGGACACCAAGATGATCGGCAAGCTCCTGGAGGGCCGCACGGTCATGGTGACCGGGGCGGGGGGCAGCATCGGGTCGGAAATCTGCCGCCAGGCGCTCCGGTTCGAGCCCCGCGCGTTGGTGCTGGTCGGCCGCGGCGAAAACCGCATCTTCAAGATAGACCGCCGGCTCCAATCCCTGCGCGGCTCGACCCTTTTGCACACGTGCATCGCCAACATCACCGACCAGCCGCGGATGCGGCAGCTCTTCCAACAGTACCGGCCGGAAGTGGTCTTCCATGCCGCCGCGCACAAGCACGTGCCGCTGATGGAGTGCAATATCGGCGAGGCGATCCAGAACAACGTCAACGGCACCAAGTGCGTGGCCGATCTGGCCGACGAGTTCGGCGTCCGAAACTTCGTCTTCATCTCGACCGACAAGGCCGTGCATCCTTCCAGCGTCATGGGCGCCACCAAGCAATTGGCGGAACGTTACATCCACGCCATCTCCCACATCTCCTCGACGCGATTCACCGTCGTCCGCTTCGGAAACGTCCTCGGATCGGAAGGAAGCGTGGTGCCGGTCTTCCAGGAGCAGAATCCGCCGCGGCGGACCCATCACCGTCACCGATCCCCGCATGACGCGATTCTTCATGACCATCCCGGAAGCGTCGCAACTGGTGCTGCAAGCGGCCGCGATGGGCAACGGCGGGGAAATCTTCGTGCTCGAAATGGGGGAACCCGTCAAAATCGTCGATCTGGCCCAAGACCTCATTCGGCTCTCCGGCCTGCCGGAGAATTCCATCGAGATTTGCTTCACGGGCGTGCGCCCGGGAGAAAAACTGTACGAGGAATTGTACTTTAACGAGGAGGAAACGCTTCCCACCTCGCACCCCAAGCTGCGTGCCGCCTACCATCGTCCCTACACCCTGGCCGAGGTGCGCCAGGACGTGGCCGCGCTCCAGCAACTCCTCCACGAACCCCAGGAGGTCCTTCGCCAAAAGCTGCAAGAGATCGTGCCCGAATACACCCAACCGACTCCCGACGGCCAGGCCGCCCCAACCTCCAAGGGGCGGCCGCCGCTGGAAAGGGACGGCATCGAACTGCGGTCATGATCGCGCCGGGTGGGCGACTTCTCCGTGTTTCGGCGCGCCCGACGTGTTTCGCATGTTTCGCCGATAGGCGGCGCGGCTGAAAACATGGACCAGGCGCCCGTAAGGAAGCCGTCCTTGGCTCCCCGCGAAAATCAAGACTATTCCCTCCAGCGATTGCCGTTTACAAGCTATGTTTGGACTGAAATCCTGCGCGGGGGCGCTAAAGCCCGCACGCTCGGAATAATCCGCGCAACCGCGCAGGACCGCGGCAACGGATACCGTCGCGGCCGCTAGAGATGGCGGAACTGAAAATCACGGACGCAATGACGCGCAAAACATGATCGCAAGGAACGATTTTTTGGGGACTCGTGTCACCCACGAGAACGGAGTGCGCGCACAACGAGGAAAGAACCCTCTCCCATGAACACCGCATTGGCGGTCATCGGGTGCGGATATTGGGGGAAGAACCTGGTCCGGGTCTTCTCGGAACTGGGCGCCCTCCGCTGCGTCTGCGATACCGACAGGCCGCGATATGAAGCCCTCAAGTTCCCCGCCGGCCGGCCGGCCTTTACCGACGACCTTCAGCAGGTGCTCGACGACGCCCAGTTGCCCGCCGTGGCCATCGCCACCCCGGCAGCCACCCATTACGACCTCGTGCGTCGCTGCCTCGAGGCCGGCAAGGACGTCTTCGTCGAGAAACCCTTGGCGCTGAACGCCCGGCAGGGTCAGGAACTCGTCGCGCTGGCCCACCGCCGCGCCGCCGTGCTGATGGTCGGACATGTCCTCCTCTACCATCCGGCGGTCGTGAAACTCCGCCAGTTGGTCCAGCAAGGCGCCCTGGGGCGGATTCTCTATTGCTACTCGAATCGCCTCAACATGGGCTTGATCCGCACCGAAGAGAACATCCTCTGGAGTTTCGCGCCCACGACATCTCCGTCCTCCTCCACCTCCTGGGCGAAGAACCGATCGCCGCCGAGGCCGACGGTCAAAGCTACCTGACCCCCGGCGTCGTCGATGTGACCCTGAGCCGCCTGAAATTCAAGAGCGGCGTCACCGGGCACATCTTCGTCAGTTGGCTGCATCCCTCGAAGGAGCAGCGGCTGGTGATCGTCGGCACGGAGAAGATGGCCGTCTTCGACGACACGGCGGAAAAGAAACTGCTCTTGTATCCGCATCACGTCGATTGGATCGGACGCGCGCCGAAGGCCGTCAAGGCGGAGCCCGTCGCCGTGGAACTCGACCGTGCCGAGCCGCTGGCGGAAGAATGCCGGCACTTCCTCGACTGCGTCGCCACGCGCAAGGCCCCGCTCTCCGACGGCCGCGAGGGGCTCCGCGTGCTCCGCGTGCTGGACGCCTGCCAGCAATCCTTGGAGCGGGCCGAGACGACCGCGGCGATTCCCCCAGCGCCGTCGGCGTCGGCATCGGAGTCGCCGTCGCCGCCCGTCGCCCAGCCCGACTATTTCGTCCACCCCAGCGCGTATGTCGATCAGCCTTGCTCCATCGGGGCGGGAACCAAGATCTGGCATTTCTCCCACGTGATGAAGGGCGCCGTCGTCGGGCACAACTGCGCGATCGGACAGAACGTGGTGATCGGTTCGGCGGCCGTCATCGGCAACGGGGTCAAGATCCAGAACAACGTCTCCGTGTACGACGCCGTCACCTTGGAAGACGGGGTGTTTTGCGGGCCGTCGGTGGTCTTTACCAACGTCATCAACCCCCGCAGCGAGATCGTCCGGAAAAGCGAATACCGCCCCACGCTCGTCCGGCAAGGCGCCACGTTGGGGGCCAACAGCACCATCGTCTGCGGCCATACGGTGGGGCGCTACGCATTCGTGGCGGCCGGCGCCGTGGTGGCCGCCGACGTTCCCGATTTTGCCCTGGTCGCCGGAGTCCCGGCCCGGCGGATCGGCTGGATGTGCCGCTGCGCGGCCTCGCAATTGGAGTTCCACGGCGACGCGGCGACGTGTGCGGCCTGCGGCAGGCCATATCGCCTCAGCGACGGCCAGGTGCAGGAGGCGGACGCCCCGGACAGCCCCCTTCGCCGAACCGAGGAATCCGAGTAGGATATGGAGTTGGCCTAATTCCCTTCACCCCGACCCTTTTCCGGAGGGAGAGGGAACCTTGAGTCCAGGAGGATAGCGGATATGGCGGATACGGCCGTGCAAACCAACAAGATCAGCGTCCCCTTGCTCGACCTGAAGGCCCAGTACGCGACGATCCGCGAGGAGGTCCGTCAGGCCGTCGATGCCGTGCTGGAAAGCCAGTACTTCATCCTCGGGCCGACCGTCGCCCAGTGCGAGCAACTGCTGGCCCCTTATTGCGGCTGCGAACATGCCGTCGGGGTTTCGTCCGGCAGCGACGCGCTGCTGGTGGCGCTGATGGCCGAACGTGTCGGGCCGGGCGACGAGGTCATCACGACGCCCTACACGTTCTTCGCCACCGTCGGGGCCATCGCCCGCTTCGGCGCCACGCCGGTCTTTCTCGATATTTGTCCGAAAACCTACAACATCGACCCGGCCCAGTTGGCCAGCCGCGTCACCGCCCGCACCAAGGCGATCCTCCCCGTTCACCTCTACGGGCAGTGCGCCGACATGGACCCGATCCTGGACGTGGCGCGTCGTCACCATTTGATTGTGATCGAGGATGCTGCCCAGGCCATCGGCGCGGAGTACAAAGGCCGCCGCGCCGGCTCGATGGGCGAGTATGGCTGCTTCAGTTTCTTCCCCTCGAAGAATCTCGGCGCGGCGGGCGACGGCGGGTTGGTCACGGTGCGGGATGCCGAGCGGGCGGAAAAAGTCCGCGTGCTCCGCATGCACGGCTCGAAGCCGAAATACTATCATTCCCTGATCGGCGGCAACTTCCGACTGGACGCCCTCCAGGCCGCCGTCATCAGCGCCAAGTTCCGCCACCTCGACCAGTGGACGGCCGGGCGGCAGGCCAATGCCGGCCGTTACCGCCGGCTGTTCGCCGAAGCCGGCCTGGCCGATGGCGCCGTCCAGCTTCCCTTCGAAGTCCCCGATGGCCGCCACATCTACAACCAGTTTGTCATCCGCGTCCCGCGCCGCGACGAACTCCAGGCCTACCTGAAAGAGAACGGCGTCGCCACGGAAATCTATTATCCCGTCCCGTTGCACTTGCAGCGGTGTTTCGCCTACGTCGGGCATCGCGACGGGGATTTTCCGGAAAGTGAAGCGGCCGCGCGGCAGACCCTCGCGCTGCCGATCTATCCGGAATTGTCCGACCAACAAGCACAATACGTGGTGGCGACGATCGCTCGCTTTTTGACGAAATAGGCGTCATGCAGGAACGTTTTGATCCATATCGCAAGTGGCTGGGGATTCCGCCCCGCGATCAACCGCCCCACCACTATCGACTGTTGGGCATCGAGCCGTTCGAGTCCGACGCGGACATCATCGCCAACGCGGCCGATGGCCGCATGGCCCAGGTGAAGAGCTTTCAAGGGGGAAAACACTCGGCGGCCTCGCAGCGGATCCTCAACGAGCTGGCCGCCGCGAAGGTGTGTCTGCTCAACGCGGAGAAGAAAGCCGACTACGATCGCCGATTGCGGCAGCAACTCGCGGCGGGAGGGGCGGCTGCGGGCCCCGTTGCCACGCCCGTCGCCGCCGAGACGCCTTGCTTCGACTTGTCCACGATCACTTCCATCGGCCCGAAGCGCACCGGCGGCAGGGCGCAAAACCGCGGAAGAAGAACCATGGGCCCGTGGCCATCGCCATCGGGACCGCCGGGCTGTTCGTGATCGTTCTCGTCGCCCTCCTGCTGCTCAATTCGAGTCCTGGACCGGACCGCACACAGGCGGGCAACACTGCGGGAAACCAATCCCCGAAATCGAACGTGGAGGGACCGGACGGCGGCTCGGCGGGCACTGCGTGTCAAAGCAACGCCCACGCCCAGCCGTCGTCGCACGCGGCGGAACCGGCCGCCGCTGGACCGACGACCGAGAATTCACGCGCGAAACCGGCAGCGCCGCTGGTCGATCATCCTGCGGCGATGCCGTCTGACGAGCGAACGGCCAAGTCGGAGCAGGACACGACCTCGACCGGGAAACCGGCCGAGAAGCCTTCCAAACTTCCCGCCGGGAAGTCCGCTGAAAAGCCAGTTGAAGAGTCCTCCGAAAAGCCCGCCGAGGAACCATCGAAGAAGTCGGCTTCGGCGCCGACAACGACGAGCGGCTGCCCGTGCCCAGCGACGCGGACGAAGGGGCCGCCGAGAAGCGTATCCGAGAGATTTATCGTGATGAGTTCGCGGCCGGCCGTGTCGCGGACAAGAAACGGAAGCTGGCGACCAAGCTGTTCGACCAGGGCGTCGCAACGACGGACGACCCGACCGCCCGTTTCGTGTTGTGGCGATTGGCGGCGGACATTTCGGCCGAGAGCGGCGAACTGGCGAAGAGTCTGGAAAGCGTGGATAAGCTCGACGGGCAATATCGCGTCAACGGCCTTGGCATGAAAGCGGACTCCGTCGGCACGGCGGTCAAGTCGTTGCGTGGACCGGTCGATATCGAAATCGCGCGGCAACTCCTGACCACTGCCTTGTCGTTGGCCGATGCGGCGTCCGCCCAGGACCAGTTCGACATCGCCCTCCGGTTCGTCAAGTCGGCTAATGTGGTGGGGCACCGGCTCAAAGATGCGCAGGTCACGCACGATCTCGCCTTGCGCAAGACCGAGTTGGATCGGCGGAAGGCCAAGTTCTCTGCGGTCCGAAAGGCCCTGGACGCCCTGGCTGAAAACCCCGCCGATGTCGAGGCCAACTCCGTGGCCGGTCAATGGCATTGTTTCGTCAAGGGGGATTGGGAGAAGGGCCTGCCGTTGCTGGCGAAAGGGAAGAACGCCGGCCTGGCGGACCTGGCGGCGCGCGACCTGGCCCAACCGAGCAACGCCCGAGAGCAGGTCCAGGTGGCCGACGGTTGGTGGGCGGCGGCCGAAAAGGAATCGGGCAGCGCCAAGTCGGTCGTGCAAGCGAGGGCCGTCCATTGGTACGAGCTGGCTCTGCCGAGGCTCGCCGGCTTGGACCGGGCGAAAGTGGCGAAACGCCTGGAGATCGCCGCCGCGGCTGCCGCTGCGGCCGGCGAGACCTTGTTGCCGACGGGGCCGGCCGTTCGCTCGGTCGTTCAGGCGGGCGACGTGGCGCTGGCCAAAAATGGCGCCAAGGTCCAAGGCCCCACCCTCAACCCCGATGCTCTGCTCGACGGGAACTCCACCGATTTCGACAGGGGACACGGCTACGCCTGGAGCGAGACGCCTTGCGAGTGGATCATCACGCTGGACAAGATTTATCGCTTGCGGGAAATTCGCTTCCGCTTGTATGACAAGGACGATCGAATCAGCAATTATATCTTGCTGGTCTCCACCGACGGCAGCAAGTATGTCCAAGTGGCCGACCGCAGTCGAGGAGTGTGGAAGAGCTGGCAAAGCATCACCTTCACACCCCATCCCGTCAAGACGATCAAGCTCGTCGGTGTCGCGCCCCCGGGGGCCAACAAGGGGGCATTGACGGTGGTCGAACTCGAGGCCTATTGTTTCCCTCCCGGGCCGCCGCCCAAGTAGCCCCTTATCGAGAGCATGAAAGAAAGACACGCGACAGGGATTTTCCGGAACGTGAAGCGGCCGCGCGGCAGACCCTCGCGCTGCCGATCTATCCGGAACCGTCCGACGAACATGCACGATGCGTGGTTGCCGCGATCGCTCGCTTTCTGGCCAAATAGGCATCATGCAGGAAGACTTTGATCCCTATCGCAAGACCTTGAGTACGGCAGCGAAAATCCTGTTTCTCATCCCTGCACGAGGCGGCTCGAAGGGGCTCCCGGCGAAGAACCTTCAGCCGGTCGCTGGCATCCCCCTGGTCGGCCGATCGTGTCGCGTGGCGCGGCAAGCTGCGCGCCTGGCGGGCAAACCGTACCGGATCGTTTGCTCGACCGATAGCGTGCAGATCGCCCAAGTCGCACGGGCCTGGGGAGCAGAAACGCCGTTCCTGCGGCCCGCGGAACTGGCCTCGGATTCCGCCAAATCAATGGACGTCGTGCTCCATGCCTTGGATGCCCTGGGCGAGGACTTCGACCCGGTGGTCTTGATCCAGCCGACCAGTCCTCTCGTCGAGGCGGAGGACATCGCGGGCGCAATCCGGCTTCACGAAGAGACCGGCAAACCCGTGGTTTCCGTCTGTCTGAACGAACATCCCATCGCGTGGTCCTACTTTCTGGACAGCCAGCGGCGATTGTCGCCTGCGATCCACAACGACTCGTTGCACCAAAGACAGGGCGCGACGGTTACCTACCGTTTGAACGGGGCGGTGTATGTCGCATCGCCGAGTTTGCTCAGGGCCAAGCGCAGTTTCGTGGTGGACGATACGCGGGGCTTCGCCATGCCGGCCGAGCGGTCCGTCGATATCGACACCCCCTGCGACTTGCAGATTGCCAGGGCCATGCTCGCCAACCGGGAGTCGGCGCCGCTGGAGTTGGCCGGTCGGAAAATCGGTGTTGGACATCCGTGTTTCATCATCGCCGAAGCGGGAGTCAACCACAACGGCGACGCGGACTTGGCCCGGCGGCTGATCGACGCGGCCGTTGAGGCCGGCGCGGACGCCGTGAAGTTCCAGACCTTCAAGGCCGAATCGCTGGCGACCGCCGCCGCGCCGAAAGCCGCCTACCAAGAACAGAGCACCGCCGCGGAGGAATCGCAACTGGACATGGTCAAGCGGCTGGAACTGCCCCTGGAGGCGTTCGGCCAACTGCAACAATACGCGGCCGGCCGCGGAATCCTCTTCCTTTCCACGCCCTTCGACTACGAAAGCGCCGATTACCTGGACCGCATCGGCGTGCCGGCGATCAAGGTCCCGTCGGGCGAAATCAACAACCTTCCCTTCCTCGCCCACCTGGCCCGGAAAGGCAAGCCGTTGATCGTCTCGACCGGCATGTCCACACTGGCCGAGGTCGGGGAGGCGGTCGGCGCGATCCAAGCGGCGGGCGATCCGCCGCTGGCCCTGCTGCACTGCGTGAGCAATTACCCGGCGGCGCCGGCCGACGTGAACCTCCGCGCCATGACCGCCATGGCGCAGGCTTTTCACGTGCCGGTGGGCTATTCCGACCACGTCTTGGGCAACGAGGTGGCGCTGGCCGCCGTGGCGATGGGCGCCTGCATCCTCGAAAAGCACTTTACCTTGGACCGGACGCTGCCGGGCCCCGATCACCGGGCCTCGATGGAACCCGACCAATTGGCGGCCCTGGTCCGGGGCGTCCGAACGATCGAATCGGCGCTGGGCGACGGCTGCAAGCGGCCGGCGGCCGCGGAGGCCGACACGAAGGCCGTTGCCCGCCGCAGCCTCGTCCTCGCGCGGGATATCAAGCAGGGGACCGTGCTGGAGCCATCGATGCTCGTCGCGTTGCGGCCCGGCACCGGCATCCCGCCGAGCGAGTTAGACCAGGTCGTCGGTCGTTACGCTGTCCATGATCTGTGCAAGCACGCGATCCTTCAATGGCCGGACCTTCGATGAGAACGATTGGCGTTGTAACGACGAGTCGGGCAGACTATGGGACTTATCTGCCCGTGCTCCGCACGATTGCGGCCGATGCTGATCTGCGTCTACGTCTGTTCGTGTCGGGCACGCACCTGTCGCCCGAGTTCGGGATGACCGTCCGCGAGATCGAGCAGGACGGATTCGAGATCGCCGAACGGGTGGAAATGCTGCTTTCGTCGGATTCGCCGGAGGGAATCGCCAAGTCGATGGGGATTGCAACGCTGGGGTTCGCGCAGGCATACGCGCGGCGCGGCCCGACATCCTTTTGGTCCTGGGCGATCGGTTCGAGATGCACGCGGCCGTTGTGGCAGCTCTGCCCTTCAAGATACCGCTGGCCCACATTCACGGCGGCGAAGTGACGCGTGGGGCGATCGACGAGAGCCTTCGCCACGCCATTACGAAGATGAGCCACCTGCATTTCGTCGCCACGGAGGACTACGCCCGCCGCGTGCGACAATTGGGCGAGGAACCGTGGCGAATCACGGTTTCCGGCGCCCGGCGCTCGACAATCTGCGGACCATGCCGCTATTGTCGCGGGAGGAACTGGCCGAGCAACGCGGTGTTCGCGTCGGCGATGGCTTTTTGCTGGTGACGTATCATTCCGTGACGCTGGAGTACGAAAACACGGAATGCCAAGTGGCCGAACTGCTGGCCGCATTGGATGCGTCGAACGCGGCCGCTGCTGTTCACGATGCCCAACGCCGACACGTGCGGGCGGTCCATTCGCCAGATGATTCTGCGATTCGTGGAGGAACATTCTACAAGTCAAGCCGTCGAAAATTTGGGTGTCCAAGGATATTTCAGCGCCATGTCGCTCGCTACGGCGATGGCGGGCAACTCGTCGAGCGGCATTGTCGAGGCCGCCTCGTTCAAGCTGCCGGTGGTCAACATCGGCAATCGCCAGCAGGGTCGCGTCATGGCCCGAAACGTGATTTGCGTCGAATGCCGGCGCGACGAGATCGTGCGGGGCATCGCTACGGCAACTTCCGCGGAATTCCGAAGCGGTTTCAGCGACCTGGTCAATCCCTACGGCGACGGCCGGGCGGCGGGCAGGATCGTCGACCGGCTGCGCACCATCGAGTTGGACGACCGATTGATCCGGAAACGGTTCCACGATCTTCCGGCGGATGCCGGCGGACACGATGAGTAATCCATCCACGAATTACTGCGTGATTCTCGGCGGCGGCGGCCATGCGGCGGTGCTCCTGGAGACGCTCCGCGCGGCCGGCGTGACCGCCACACTGGCAATCCTCGAGCCGGACCGCTCGCGATGGGGTCGGGACGTTCTGGGCGTGCCGGTGCGGGGCGGCGACGACTTGCTGCCGACGTTGCGCGACCAGGGGGCCGACTGTTTCGTCGTCGGCCTGGGTGCGACGGGCGTTGGCCATGCCCGCCGGCGCGTGTTCGAGTACGGCCTGTCCTGCGGGCTGGAACCGCTGACCGTGGTCCACCCCAGCGCGGTGATTTCACCGTCGGCGCGCATCGGTCGAGGCTGTCAGATTCTTGCCGGCAGCGTGGTGAATGCCCGCGCCGTTTTGGGTGACAACGTGATCGTCAACACCGGCGCGATCATCGAGCACGATTGCGTGCTGGGCGACAACGTCCACCTGGCCACCGGGGCCAAGCTTGCCGGCGGCGTATCCGTCGGGCGCGGGTCGCTGGTCGGATTGGGGGCTGCCGTCCTCCAGGGGTTGCACGTCGGGGAAAACGCGATCGTCGGCGGCGGGGCCGTGGTCGTCCGAGAACGTCCCCGACGGCGTCGTGGTCGCCGGGGCGCCGGCCCGGCCGCTCCACGGCAACGCGAGGGAACAACATGTCTGATCGAATCCAACACGTCACCATTGGGAAGGACTCCACGATCCGCCAGGCCCTGGAGGCGATCCAGCGGCGGCGCCTGCGGCATCGCCCTGGTGATGGACGAGGACCGGCGGCTGCTGGGCGTGATGACCGACGGCGACGTCCGCCGCGCGGTGCTGGCGGGCGCCGCGCTGTGCGGACCGTGTTGCGCCTTACATCGTGAAGACGTTTACCGCGGTTGCGCCCGATGCCGGCCGCTCCGAGGTGCTCGACCTCATGCGCGCCCGCAGCCTGAGCCAGATTCCCATCGTCGACGCGGAGGGCAGGCTCGCCGGCCTGCACTTGCTGCGCGAGATCATCGGCGCGGTGGCGCGGCCGAACTGGGCCGTCGTCATGGCGGGCGGACGCGGGCAACGCCTCCGACCCTTGACCGATTCCCTTCCCAAGCCGATGGTCAAGGTGGCGGGCCGCCCCATCCTGGAACGCATCATTCTCCACCTCGTCGGCTTCGGCATCCGCCGCGTCTTCCTCTCCGTCAATTACCTGTCGGAGATGATCGAACAGCACTTCCGCGACGGCTCTGCGCTGGGCTGCAGGATCGAATATCTGCGGGAGACCAAGCCGCTGGGCACCGGCGGATCGCTGTCGCTGCTGCCGGAGAGGCCGGAGCATCCGCTGCTGGTGCTCAACGGCGACCTGCTCACCGAATTCGACCTGGGAAAAATGGTCGCTTTCCACCAGGAGGGCGGCTACGTGGCGACCGTGGGGGTCCACGAGTACGTGCAGACGGTGCCGTTGGGGGTCTTGGACATCGCCGAAAATCGCATCGTCGGATTCCGCGAGAAACCGTCGTTCACCTATGCGACCAACGCCGGAATCTACCTGCTCAATCCCGGAGCTGCTCGATCGCATTCCGAAGGACGAGGCCTACACCATTCCGGCCCTGGTGGAGGATTGCCTGGCGAAGGGGCAATCCGTGGGCGCGTTCCGCATCGAGGACGAGTGGCTCGATATCGGACGTCCCCAGGAGTTGGGCCGCGCACTGGGGCGGGAGCAACAACCATGAATTGGAACGGACGAAAAGTGCTCGTCACCGGGGCGGCCGGATTCATCGGCAGCCACCTTGCCGAGCGGCTGGTGGAGGAGGGCGCTCGGTCCGCGCCCTGGTGCACTACAATGCCTTGGACAGTGCCGGCTGGCTCGACGAGTCGCCGCTGCGCGGAGAGCTCGACATCATGGCCGGCGACGTCACCGATCCCGAGAGCGTGCGCCGCGCGATGGAAGGGCGGGAAGTCGTTTTCCACTTGGCCGCCCTGATTGCCATTCCCTATTCCTACCGCGCCCCGGCGTCCTATGTCCGCACGAACATCGGCGGCACGCTCCACGTCCTCCAGGCGGCGCGCGAATATGGAATCGCCCGGTTGGTGCACACTTCGACCAGCGAGGTTTACGGAACCGCGCAGTACGTGCCCATCGACGAGCGGCACCCCTTGCAGGGCCAATCGCCCTATTCGGCCAGCAAGATCGGCGCCGACAAGATGGTGGAGGCGTTCTGCCGGTCCTTCGGCGTCCCGGCGGTCACGGTGCGGCCATTCAATACTTTTGGCCCCCGGCAATCGGCGCGGGCCGTCGTTCCGACGATCATCACCCAGTGTCTGGCAGGCCGCGACGTCGTCCGCCTCGGCAATCTGGAGCCGACGCGCGACATGAACTTCGTCAGCAACACGGTGGATGGGTTCCTGGCCGCGGCGGCAGCGGACCAGGCGATCGGGGAAGCGATCAACCTCGCCTCCGGCCGCGAGATCAGCATCGGCGATCTGGCCGGGTTGATCGCGCGCCTGATCGGCGCCCAGGTCACCCTTGCCAGCGAGGCGGAGCGGCTGCGGCCGGAAAAGAGCGAGGTGAGCCGGTTGCTGGGTGAGTCCGCCCTGGCCCGCCGCCTCCTGGGCTGGGAGCCGGCCGTTTCCCTGGAGGAAGGGCTGCGGCGGACCATCGACTGGATCGCCCCGCGCCTGCACAAGTACCACCCCGATGTCTTTACCGTTTGAACCTGGCGGCCGGCCCGGCGGCGACGTCGTACCGCTGAGCGTGCCGGAAATCCGCGGCAACGAGTGGAAGTACGTCAAGGAATGTCTCGACACCGGCTGGGTATCGTCGGTGGGCAGCTACGTCGATCGTTTCGAGCGGGCGATGGCCGGCTACATCGGCTGCCGCCGCGCGGTGGCGACGGTCAACGGCACCGCCGCGTTGCACGTCGCCTTGCGCGTGGCGGGCGTCGAGCCCGACGACGAGGTGCTGGTCTCCGATCTCACCTTCATCGCCCCGGTCAACGCCGTGCGCTACCTGGGCGCCTGGCCGGTGCTCATCGACGCCGAGCCCGACTATTGGCAGATGGACCCGCGGCAGGTGGCCGATTTCCTTCGCCGCCAATGCGGCGTCAAGCAGGGCCGATGGCACAACAAGGCAACGGGGCGGCGCGTCCGCGCCCTGCTGCCGGTCCACATCCTCGGCCATCCCGTCGACATGGCGCCGCTGGTCGAGTTGGCGCGGGAATTCGACCTCGTGGTCGTCGAGGACGCCAGCGAGAGCCTGGGTGCGAAGTGCCGGCAGCGCCAAGTCGGCAGCCTCGGCGACATCGCCTGCTTCAGCTACAACGGCAACAAGCTCATCACGACCGGCGGCGGCGGGATGATCGTCACCGACAACGAAGCCTGGGCCGACAAGGCCAAGTACCTGACCACGCAAGCCAAGGACGATCCGCTGGAGTACGTCCACGGCGAGATCGGCTACAACTACCGGCTGACCAACGTGCTGGCGGCGCATCGGCGTGGCGCAGATGGAGCAGCTCGACGCCTACCTCGCCGCGAAGCGGCGGATCGCCGATTTCTATGCCTCGCGGCTCGGCGGCCTGTCCGGAATCGACGTGATGCCCGAGGCCCCCTGGGCCACGAGCAGCTTCTGGTTGTACACGGTCCTGGTGGACCGGGAGAAATATGGCATGGGGAGCCGCGACTTGCTCGGGAAGCTGGCCGCGGCGCGGATCCAGACCCGGCCGCTCTGGCAGCCGATCCACGCCAGTCCGGCCTATGCGTCGCTGGAGCGGCGGGCGTGTCCGGTGGCCGAGCGGCTGTATCGCGACGCCCTGAGCCTGCCCTGTTCGGTTGGAATCACCGAGGCCCAGTTGGAACGGGTCGTCCGGGCGATTTGCCCATGAGCGGCACGGCGAAGAACCAGTCTTGACCATGACGAGCGCGCATGTCGGAAGCTGAATTAACCGGAGGGATCGCGGCGGAGTTGCTGGCCGAGCCCCAGCCCGCGCCGGAACCCCGGCAGCCCCGGTCGGTCCTCTTCCTTGCCGGCAGCCTGATTGGCGGGAACACCGTGAGCATGGGCCTGCGCGTGGTCGGCAGTTGGCTGCAAATGGTCCTGGTGAAGCCGGAGGTGTTCGGGGCGTTCAGGGTGTTTGGCATCGTGATGGGGTACGTGCCCTTTCTCCAACTTGGGGCCCTTCACGGTCTGAACCGCGAGTTGCCCTACTACGTGGGAAAGGGGGACCGTCGCCGCGTCGAGGAGTTGGCGGCGGCGGCCCAAGCGTGGGCCTTGGTCCTCAGCGCGGTCGCGGCCGTGGTCCTGCTCAGCGTGGCGGGATGGTGCTTGCTGCACGGAGACCTCTGGCCGGCGGCAGGCTGGGCGACCTGCGCCGTCCTCTCCTTCTCTCTGTTCTACAATACCTACTACCTTCAGTTCACGTTCCGCACGGGCCATGATTTCGCCCGGTTGGCCCTGGTCAACGTCGATCCAGAGCGCCTTGGCGGTGGGGCTGTTGGTGCTGGTGTGGTTGTGGAGTTTTTACGGGCTGTGCTTGCGACTGCTGATCGGCGAGTTGGTGGCGATCGCGCTGCTCTATTATTGGCGGCCGGTGCGCGTTGGTCCCAAGTTCGACTTCGGCTGCCTGAAGCACCTGTTCATCATCGGTGTGCCGATCTACATTGTTGCCTCACTTTACAACTACTGGATGACGACCTTCGACAGCCAATTCGTCTTGTACTATTTTGGTAAAAAGGGGATGGGCCTCTATGGCCCGGCGGTGCAAGCCAGCCAAGCCTTTGAATTCCTGCCGCTGGCCATTATCCAAGTGATCTATCCGAGGATGGCCGAACAATACGGCCATACCGGAAGGCTCAAGGACATCGTCCCCATGACCGTGAAGCCCACGGTCATGATCGTGCTGCTGATGATACCCTTGGCCGTCGTGGGCTGGTGGTTGCTGCCCGTGCTCGTGCGCCTTCTGCGCTACGACTACAGTGGCGGGATTCATGCGATGCAATGGGCCTTGTTGCCGCCGATACTGCTCGGCCTTTCCCCCGTCAACTCGCTCTTCATCGTGGCGAAGCGGCAAGGCCTCTACGCGATCGCCATCCTGTTTGGCATGGGAACGTATACCGGTGCGATGTTCTGGCTCGTGCACCACAACGGCGGCCTGGTGTCCTTCCCGCAGGCGATGGTCGCGGGGCGAATTGTGTTCATTCTGGTTTGTTACGCCATGATTTATTGCTTGGTGCGCCGCGACAACGCGCGGGCCGCCCAAGCGGCGGCATGAGGACAACGACCTTGACCCCCGAAGCCGTCTGGCAAATCGAGAAAGACTTGTCGTCGCCGCTCTTTCGCGGCGTGCCGATCGGTTCCGCGCTGGCCAGCTTGTGGCACATCGAGGTGTACGGCGGCAACGGCGACTGGAGTTTCCGGCAGGGGCTGAAGAATCGGGCCCGATGCTATTACCACTACTTCCATCCCACCCATAGCCCCGCCGCCGACGTGAGCTTCTATAAGGACCGCGTGCTGGTCACGTGCCTGCAGCCGAATTTCCGCTGCTGGGACCTGGTTATGCCGGTCATCAAGCACCTGGGCCGCGACCGTTGCGACGTGTTGTACGACGATCCGGCGACGGCGGCACGGCTGCCGCGGGAGGTCCGCGGACTGGGGGTCAGGCAAGTGATGCATTACGACATCGCCACCTGGCGACGCGACTATCGGCTCTTTTGGAGAGAATTGGAACCGTCCGTGCGGCGCGTGATTCGGGAATATGGCCTGCCGGGCAGAATCCGTTATCGTTTGGTCGACGCCGTGATAAGCTGCACGCAGCACGTTGCCGGCCTGCTGGAGTTTCTCCGCCGCGCGGAACCGGCCGCCGTGTTGACCGAGTACGATCGCAACGGCATTTGGGCGCCCCTGGTCCTCTCTGCTCGCACGCTGGGCATCCCGACCTACACCCTGGTTCATGGAACCCTCGGCGAGCGCTGCAACGGATTCTATCCGCTGCTGGCCGATACCGTGTTCTGTTGGGGAAAGATGGATCAGGACAAGTTTCTGGCCGCCGGCGTCGCACCCGAGCGGACGGTCATCGGCGGTTGTCCGCGATTGACGCGGGAGTTGGCGTTCTCGCCGGCCGATGCGCGACGGCGGATGGGACTGGACCCGAACAAGCCGGTCGTGATGCACGCCACGGTCAACTACCGGCAACATCGCATGCGGCTGGCTG
Organism: uncultured Planctomycetia bacterium; assembly: GCA_963804825.1. GTDB lineage: Bacteria > Planctomycetota > Planctomycetia > Pirellulales > Thermoguttaceae > JBKQVT01. The sequence goes on from CAWDRV010000003.1 coordinate 866,240, forward strand.
AGAGCTTCTGCCGGGCGGCGTCGGGGCAGGACGCGTTCCAAGCGGTCGTCCGGCTCCATCCGGTCGAGACCCTGGGCGAGTATGCCGAGTTGGCGGCGAAGTTTCCCGGCGTCAAGTTCACCGCCTGCAGCGACTATCCGGTGGACGATGGCCCTGGCGGCCGCCGACATCGTGGTCGTGCATTCCAGCGGCCTGGGAAGCGACGCCCTGGTGAAGCGGCGATTGACCGTCGTCCTGGACACCATCGATTTCCCGCTCGGCCACGGCCAGGATTTGATCGAGCAGGGCGGTTGTCCGCGGGCGAGGTCGGCCGACGAGTTGCGGGCGATCCTCTTGCGGCTGCTTTCCGACCCGCAGCAGCGCCAGCGGTGCGAGCGGTCGCGCGAGGACTTCGTGGCCGCGTTCTGTTCCTTCTTCGGCGACGAGGCGGCCCGTCGCATCGCCGACCACGTGCTCGGCCGGTTGCCTGCCGTGGGCGGCCGCGGCCAGGGTCGCAAGGCGGCCGGCTCCTGTGGGCAAAACTAAACGACCATGGCACACATCATTTACGACGCGTTCTACCTGGAATCGCAAACGCTTGGAATGACGCGGGCGTCGTGCAATCTCTTGCGGGCCACCGCCAAGGTGTTCCAGGAAGAACGTCCCGGCGACCAGTTCTCCCTGGCCAATTTCACCGGCCGGGTCTTGCCGGGGTTCGAGGTTCCGGGCGTGACCGTCCGGCGCATTCGCGTCGGGCCGCGCCTGGGAATGTATGCCGCCGTCTACCTTCCCTTTCTCAGTCCCATCCATCACCTCCGTTGCCGCCCCGACGCCGTCTTCTGGAGCAACCTGCACTTTTTCGGCAAGGACATTCCGGGCATCCGGCAGACGGTCCTCGTCCACGATCTCCGCTGCCTGCGCTATCCGGACACTCCGTACTCAGAAGGAACTGTGGATGACCAAGGCCGCCGTCAAGCGGCTGCGCAAGAGCCGCTGCCCGATCGTGACGCCGTCCGGTTGGACCAAGAAAGACCTCGTCGAGTTGGCCGGGATCGAGCCGGATCGCATTCACGTCGTGCCGCACGGCATCGACCGATCCTTTAGGGTCATCGCCGACCGCGGACAGCTCGACGCGGCCGCGGCTGCGGCTGGGCCTGGCAGGCAAGCCGTTCATCTTCTACGTGGGCGGCTTTATGAAGCACAAGAACCTGCCGATGCTGCTCCGCGCGTTTCGCGAGTTGCGGCGACGTGGCCTGCAAGACGTGATCCTGGTCATGGCCGGCGACCGCTACGAGTATCTCGAGCGGCTCTTCGACGAGGCCGAATACGACGCCGCCGACCGCGCCGCGGTCCGCTACCTCGGCTTCGTCTCTGACGACGACCTGGTGGCCCTCTACAACCTGGCGATTTGCCTGGCCTTCCCGTCGCGGAACGAGGGGTTCGGGCTTCCGATCACCGAGGCCATGGCGTGCGGCTGCCCGGTCGTGGCGTCCAGACGCAACCGCGCTGCCCGAAGTCTGCGGCGGCGCGGCGGTCCTGCTCGATCCGACTGCCGGCGGGGCATGGACCGACGCCCTCTCGGCGATTGTCCGGGACGACGCGATGCGGGGCGAACTCCGTCGGAAAGGCTTGGCGCGGGCGGCCGTGCTCACCTGGGAACTCGCTGCCAGGAAAATACTATCCGTCATGATAGAACGACCATGAAGAACGGTTCAAACCCGCCATCGTTCACGCAGCGCATTTTCCGGCGCCGTACGGTGGCAATTTCATGGCCTCGTTGACGACGTTGGCGGCGTTTTGTCAGCGGGAGGGCTTCCGCATGGTGTTGGCCCTGCCGGAGGAGGCCCGCCGGAAACCGTGGTGCGCCGCGCTGGCAGCCGGCGGCCTGACACTCCACTTCCTGCCCGACAGGGCATCGACATTTCAATACGCGCGAAAGCTCGCCGGCATCGCGTCCGCGGAACGGGCGGTCCTTTTCCATACCCATTTTACGACCTATGACGTGGCCGCATGGTTGGCCGCGCGGATGTTGCAGATGCGGCGCCAAGAGGTGCGAATCGTGTGGCACGCGCACTCTGGGTTCCGGACGGTGCTGCCGAAGCGGCGGCTGAAAAAGCTGATCAAGTTCCGTTTGATCGGCTCGGCGGTCCGCATGATCGCCGTCTCGGAATCGGTCGTCGAGGATCTGCTCGAGGCCGGCGCTCCCAAGGCGGTGGTTCACTTAGTGCCCAACGGCATCGACTTCGAGCGCGCCACGACGGCCAGCCGGCCGCGGGCCGAGCTGCTCTCGACGCTGGGACTGGACGACGGCCGGCAACTTCTGCTGCTCTTCGGTTACGATCCGCTTATCAAGGGCGTCGATCTGGCCTTTGACATGGCGGAGACGTTGACCCGGGAAGGGTACAACATTGTGTTGGGGGTCGTGGGCACCGAGGAACTTCGGCAGTACACCGGGGTACGAGCCGCCGGGCGACCGCTCCCCTGGCTTCGCCTCCTGGCGCCGCAAGAGAACGTGGCGGACCTCTACCAGGCGGCCGCCATCTTCCTCTTACCCAGCCGGAGCGAAGGGCTTCCCTATTCCGTATGCGAGGCGATGGCCAACAGCACTCCCGTCGTGCTCAGCGACATTCCTGCGATGGCCTTCGCGCATCGCAGCGCCGGGACGGTGTTCTCGGCGCCGGGCGACAGCCGGTCTCTGACCGAGGCCGTCCGCGCCGTGTTGCATTGGACGCCCGAGCAACGGCGGCAGCGTTGCCAGGCCAACCAGGACCTCATCCGCGGCGAGTTCGACGTGCAAATTTGGGTCCGGCGCATCTTTCAAATATACCAAGACATCCTCCAAGAGAAAAGCTAGGCGCACCGCGGCAGCGGCTGCCGACTCGATGACAGACAACCCATGGCGAATCGCGATGTTGCTCCCCAACTTGGAGGGCGGCGGCGCCGAACGGATTACCGTCAACTTGGCAAACGGTTTTGCCGCAAGAGGAAATCGCACGGACATGGTCCTGCTCGAGGCACGAGGCGTCTACCTCTCGAATCTCACCCCCGCGGTCCGCGTCGTGGATCTCGGCCGGAGGCATGTGCTTGCCAGTATTCTGCCGTTGGTCCGCTACCTGCGCACCGAGCAACCGGACGTGCTGATCTCCGCGCTGGACCACGTCAACGTGGGGGCCATGGTGGCCCGGCGACTCGCCCACGTCCGCACGCGCGCTGATCATGGCGGTCCACAGCACGCATTCCCAAGCCCGGGCGCACAGCCATAGCCTGAGAGACTGGGTGTTGCCGGCGGCAATCCGCTGTACTTATCGGTGGGCAGATCGGATCGTGGCCGTGTCCCGCGGCGTCGCCGACGACATGATCGCCAGGACGGGCGTGCCGGCGGACCTTGTCCGCGTGATCTACAATCCCGTGATCTCGGCGGAGATGAACGCCGCGGCCGGTGAAGCGGTGGGGCACCCCTGGCTGGCGCCGGGAGGTCCGGCGGTGATCTTGGGAGTCGGTCGTTTGACGCCACCCAAAGACTTTCCCACGCTGTTGAGGGCTTTTGCCATCCTGCGGCGGACCCGCGACTGCCGCTTGCTGATCCTTGGCGAAGGCGAGGAACGGCCACGCTTGGAGCAACTGCTGCGGGATTTGCATTTGACGGAATGCGCCGGATTGCCTGGGTTCGTCAACAATCCGTTTGCCTATTTGGCCAAGGCTTCGTTGTATGTTCTTTCCTCCGCCTGGGAAGCATTGCCCACGGTGCTCATCGAGGCGCTGGCGGTGGGAGTCCCGGTGGTGTCGACCGACTGCCGCAGCGGCCCGACGGAAATCCTCGCGGGCGGCCGTTACGGCCGGCTGGTGCCGGTCGGAGACGCCGATGCGCTTGCGCGGGCGATGGCCGACACGTTATCGGAGCCGCGCCGCGAGTTGCCCGAGGAGGCCCTTAGCCGGTTCCGCTTGGATTTTGCCATTGGCGAGTATTGCCGCCTGATTGCGGAGGTCAGCGGCGCCCAGCCGACAACACAAGGAATCCATTCATGGACAAGTTAGTTCTTGTGACACTGGCCTGCCTGGTGTGCGTGATACCCGGGGAGGGGTACTTCGCGATTGAAGGCTTTGAAACTTTCACGCGCATTTTCGGCGCGGTGGCTTTTCTGCTCGGGATCGTCACCGTGCTGTTGACGTTCACGGTGCGGCCGCTGCACCGGGCCTTTGCCCCGTTGATCTTGTTCGTGATCTGGAGTTTCATGGGGTTGCTCTGGTCCCTCGGCCGCGAGAGCACGCAGACGAACAGCCAGACCTTCTTGTTGCTGCTTATGTTCGTCTGGCTCATCTGGCAGTATGCCGACTCGCTTCTCCGGCAGCAATGGTTGATGCGTGCCTTCATGCTGGGCACGGCGGTCGCCATGATCGACATGTTCATTTCCCGCCTCCGCGGCGTGGACCCATTCACGGGAGAGAAGTTGTACCGCTACACGGGGATGATGGCGGATGCCAACGGGATGGCCATCTTCCTGGTCACCGCCATCAATTTCGCTTTCTATTTGGCCACTCGGCCCGGCCAAAAAGGCCTCCGCGTCTGGAAGCTGGCCTACTGGGGCTTCCTTATGGCCGCTGCGGTGGGCGTCTTCCTGACCGGCTCGCGGGCCGGCGTGCTCGCCCTGGTCGCCTCCGTCGGCGTGACGTCGTTGGCGTTGTTACGGGTGGGATGGAAGCCGGCCGTGATTTTCACGCTTTGTCTGGGCGCCGCCGTCTACATCATCGTCCACGTCGTGCCGGAAAACCTCCTCTCTCGCGTGCAGGAGGGCATGGAGACGGGAACGGCCCAAGCGCGATTCACACTCTGGGAACAGTCGCTCCAAGCATGGAAAGAGAACCCCATCTTGGGCATCGGATCGGGAGCCACGGGCGACATCGGCGCCGGCGTCAGCCACAACACGTTCATCAGCGTGCTTACGGAAAACGGCCTCATTGGATTGGCGATCTATTTGTTGTTCTGGGCCTTCCTCGCGGCCGCCATCCTATCGTTGCAAAAAGCGGAGAAAATCCTCTGGATCACGATGCTCGTCAGCTACGTTCCTCACCTGCTCTCCATCAGCGCGGAATACGAGAAGGTCGTGTGGCTCATCTTCGGCCTGATCCTTGCGCAAACCATTTCTGTCACCAATGTGAAGGTGCGTCGCGGCGCCGGCCGGCTCGCGGTGCAAAGGCTCAGGCCAAACGCGGCTTGAGAACCCCTTTTTCTCGAAACAAGTGGATCCGACGCAGACCGCGAAAATACGCATGTCTGACAGTACCAATGGACCGTTCGCAGGTAGAGTAGGAATCAAGGAAGTCGGACTCCTGTTTTGCACTCTGCTATTGTCCGGGTGTCTGCACTGGCTTTTTCCGGATCGAAAGGAGGACTGGAAGTCGGTTCACCTGAATCCTTTTTTGACCTATCACTATAACACGGATAGTGGAGAGTACGCATTCCTTGTCGTGACATTTCCGTACGGTTTGAAACAGCACGAAGCACGTGCTCTTCGGCCGCTTTACCCCGGGCTGGGTTTCCTTGTCTACCAGCCTCTTCGGGTGCTAGAGTGTTTGCTTCCCGAGAAGATTTGCGGCAGGCCGCAGTCCTGGCCGCGGAAGGCGGCGGCGCCTCGGTTTGGGGAGGGGGTGGATACGCGCGACGTGGTGATGGCTGAAAAGGGGTCTTGTACCCCGTCTGCAACTGGCTCTATGAACATCTCGCGATCAGGGATTGTCGCCATGGATGGCGGCCTGCGCACGCACCTGCGCCAAGTCGCGGCGGGTGGGGCCGTCCCCTTGGGCATCTGCGCGCTCCTGGCGTTTCGAAAAGACGCGGCCCCTTTCGTCCTCGGCGCGATCTGAAGAGGCACCTCGTCGTACGCTTTCTCTGCTGCAATGTTCTTTGTTCTAGGGCCGTTCCTTTTCCTCCGCCTGAGCATTTGCTATTATCCCGCAGTTGTCGTCTTGCTTGGCGTCCTGGCGACGCGGAAACTCGCACGGCCTTGCACCATACTGTTGTTGGGAGTCTTCGCACAGATGCTCGTCTTTGCCGTCAGCAACCTGTTCCATTGATTTTTCTTTCCGATGCGCCACTTGGTTGAGTAGGTAGTACGATGAATCAGCTCCTTGAGCATGACCGCTGCCGCGAAACCGCAATCCGCAAACTGTCGGTCTTGATCCCGCTGTACAACGAGCGCTGGACGCTGGAAACGATTATCCGCCGGGTGCTGGCCGTGCCCCTCGATTTGGAGTTGGAACTGATCGCGGTGGACGATGGCTCGAGCGACGGATCGTGGGAGGAACTTCAGCGGGTGGCCGGCGAGGACGCCCGCATCCACGCCTTCCGCCACGACCACAACCGCGGCAAGGGGGCGGCCATCCGCACGGCCATCGACCACATGACCGGCGACGTGGCCGTCGTGCAGGACGCCGATCTCGAATACGACCCGAACGATTACCCCCGGCTGTTGGCTCCCATCCGCGACGGGCGGGCCGACGCCGTCTTCGGCTCTCGCTTCGCCGGCGAGACGCACCGCGTGCTCTACTTCTGGCACAGTTTGGGGAACAAACTGCTCACCCTGCTCTCCAACATGGCCAACAACATCAATCTCACCGACATGGAGACCTGCTACAAGATGGTGCGGGCCGACGTGCTGAAGGACCTTTGCCTGAAGAGCAATACGTTCACGTTGGAGCCCGAGCTGACCTGTCGGCTTGCCCAATGGGGCGCCCGCATCTTTGAGGTGCCGATCAGCTACTCTGGCCGCACCTACTTGGAGGGCAAGAAGATCAAGGCCATCGACGGCATCAAGACATTGTGGGAGATTATTCGCTGCCGCGTCTTCGACACACGATTTACACATCACACGGGCTTGTACGTCCTGAAATCGGTCGCCCGCACCCGAAGGTACAATCGATGGCTCATGCGGCATGTGTCGCGACTTTATTGGTTCGCGCATGCTCGAGGCGGGCTCGGGCGTCGGCAACATCAGCGTGCTGCTCTTAAACAGTGAGCGGCTGGTGCTGGTGGATTGCGATCCGATGTACATATCCCGCCTGAAAGGCCAGTTCGGCCAGCGCGCCAATCTGCGCGTGATCCAAGCCGACCTGACCGACCCCGACGCCGCCGCGCTCTGGAAAGACGAAACCATCGACACGGTCCTCTGCAGCAACGTTCTTGAACACCTTGGTCCGGACGAGCAAGTGTTGCGATCGTTCCAGGAGACCCTCGTCCCGGGCGGCCATTGTGTGATTATTGTGCCGGCCGGCATGTGGCTGTATACCGGCCTGGATGAAGCGCTTGACCACAAGCGGCGATACAGCGACGACGAATTGCGCAGAAGATGGAGCGCGCGGGATTCGAGGTCGTGTACTCGCGGCAAATGGGACGGCTCGCAGCGTTAGCCTGGTGGTTTTCGGGCCGCGTGCTCCGCCGCCGGCATCTGACTCCCACACAGATGATCTGGTTCGACCGGCTGTTTCCCCTCATTCGGCTGATCGATGGTTGTCTTCCTGTTCCCGGCATGTCCTTGATCATGATTGGCCGCAAGCCGGAAAAATGAATTCTTTCTCCCTGAAAGCGAACGTTGCCGCCGTGCTGCGGTGCCCGCGATTCTGGCTGTCGCTGCAACTGGCCGCGGCTATCCTTGCCGCCGGCCTGCGGCGGCCTGTGGAAAGTCGAGCGTGCCGACGATACCGAAAGCTATATCCTCGCCGGCCGGGCGCCGTGGGCCGAGGCGATGGTGAGCATTCGCACGCCGGGCTATCCGCTGCTGCTGCGGGCCGTGGCCGTCGTTTCCCCCGATTACCACCTCATGCCGTTGGTCCATCTGGCCATGCTGGCGGGGGCCGTGTTCTTGTTCGATTTCTCGTTGCGGCGTTTTGGCGTTTCGCCGTGGGCTTCACTGGCGATCAGTTCGGCGATCATCTACGCGGCGCTGCCCCGGCGGACGCCGATTGCCTTCCTGCTGGCCGATGTTCCGGCCATGACCCTGGGAGTGGCGACCATCGCTTGCCTGCTATGGGTCGTTGCCGAGCGGGGGAGAATTCTTCCGTGGCTGGGGCTGACGGTCGGCCTGGCGGCTGCCTACCACGTGCGGCCCGCCTATCTCTTCCTGGTTCCCTTGGTCCCTTGTTTGGGTGTTGTGTTTGTATTTCTGCGGAACAAGGGCAGGGGGGTGCCGCGGGTCTGGAAGGGGCTGTCCGTGGGGCTGGTGGCTGCCGCGGCGCTGCCGTTGTTGGGTTATTGCCTGTTGCGGCTGAAGATGGTCGGGGATTTCGGCCTGGTCAGCTTCGGCGGCTATCCCCTATCAGGCATGGCCGTAGAGTTGCTCGACGAGCCGATGATCGACGGGGAGCTGTCGCCGCATTTCCAGCCGTTCGCCCGCGCGATCATGGCCGAGCGCCAGCGGTTGGGCATGACGCCGGCTTTTGGCCCGGGGCTGCACGTGAGCCTGCGACAGTACGAAGCCAACTTCAGCGGCAATGTTTACCATGTCGTCCTGCCGATAGCCCGGCGATTCTATGGACCCGACCCGGTGGCGTGCAATCGGGAAATGTCCCGCTTTTCCCGGGAAGTGATCGGCCTGCGGAAGGGCCGGTACTTGCTTTGGGCCGCGGAAAGCTTTCCCCGGGCCATGATGAAAATCCTCTGGTTCGAGTGGATTCTTTGGCTGCTTGTTCCCGTCGCGGCCGTGTTGCCGGCGGTTCGGCTAGGGATGGGCGCCGGCGCGGAACGAGCAGGGACGTTGCGGCCGGCGTTGTCCCGCGCGTCCTCTGGTTGCTCGCGGTGCTTGCGGCGACGTACTTCCTCGCCTACATGGCCTTGATGTGTCTGTCGGGGAGCTACGGGGACTCGCGGTTGGTCGTGCCCGCCGGGGTGTTCCTGCCTTCGCTGTTGGCGATGGTGATCGTTGGCCAATGGGAGAAGATCCGCCTGCTTCGGCGGGCATGACGCCCATGTTCCGCATTTTGATTACCGAGGCCAGTTCCAAGCATTGCCTGCCGTTGCAGCGGCATCTCCGTGCACAACTGTCGGACATCGAGCTGATTGGTCACGATACGCATTTCTATCCCTTGTGCAAGCATTACGGCCATCTCGACGGGTTGATCCGCCGGGTTCCGCTGGGAGAGGCCCGCGATCGCGGCACGATCACCGAAAGCATCCCGAGTGCGTTTCGCAGCCTGGCGGAGACGAGGTAGTTGAAGATCATCTATATCACCATCTTCGCTCCCTTTGGACGTTACGACGCGTTTTTCATCCCCGAAATCGCGGAATGCGTCCGCCAAGGACATGAATTGGTGGTGATTCCGCGCGCGTCTCCGAGCGGATCATGCATCAGGAAGCCGAGGGGATGGAAAAGATCGCCCTCGCGGCGCCCTTGCTGAATGGGAAGATACTGGGGGCTGCCTTGATGGAATTGCTTGGCCATCCGATCCGGGTGTGCCGGGCGCTGGGGCTCATTTTGAATCTCCGCCGAATCGGCAGGTTGGGCGCGAATCTGCTCCTCTTCCCGAAGGGGCTTTGGATCGGCCGGTTGGCGCGGCGGTTGGGAGCAGAGCACATCCACACGCAATGGGCAACCACGACCGCCACCATGGCCATGACGGCCAGCGAGGTGTCGGGAATTCCCTGGAGCCTGACGGCCCATCGCGGCGATATCGCCGACAACAACCTGTTGGCGATCAAGGTCGCCCGGGCCGGCTTCGTGCGATATATTTCCGAAAGCGGCCGGAAGATGGCCGAATCGCTCGGGGTTCGGCACCCGCCCGGCAAGGCGGTCGTCATCCACATGGGAGTGAGGATTCCTCCGCTGCCGGCGGCCTGGCCCGCCACAGACCGGACGCCGATCGCGCTGTGCCCGGCCAATCTCCTGCCGGTCAAGGGACACCGATACCTGCTGGAGGCCATGGCCATCCTGAACCGTCGCGGGACGGAGTGCTGTTTGCACATTGCCGGCGAAGGGAAGCTGGAAGCGTCGCTGCGGCGGCTCGCCGAGGAATTATCGCTGGGAGACAGGGTGCGGTTCCTCGGACAACGGCTCAACGACGAGATCCTGCAATGGTATCGGCAAGGCGCCGTCGACATGATGGTCTTGCCCAGCATCGACTTGGGCAATCACCTTCACGAGGGCATTCCGGTTTCTCTCATGGAGGCGATGGCGCACCGGATTCCCGTCATTTCGACCGACACGGGCGGGATTCCCGAGCTGCTGCACGGGGACGCGGGCATCCTGGTGCCGCCCCAGGACCCCGTCGCGTTGGCCGACGCCATGGAGCGGCTTGTCCGCTGCCCCGATTTGCGACGGCAGCTTGGAGCCAGCGGGCGGCAACGGATCGAGGAGGAGTTTGCCGTGGGCCAAACCTGTTCTCAATTGATGAAACGGATCCGTGCGGTCGGCCGGCCGGCCGCAAACTGACATGAACCACGCGACCACGAACACGACGAACTCCCCGGCGACGGTCGCCGACCCATCCGCGAGATTTTTCGAATACTATCGCGCGCACGGCGTTCCCTGCGAATTGCGCGGCGGGGTGCTGTGGATCGAGGACGAGCCGGATGATTCGCCCCATCGGCGCCATCAACCGCGACTACACGATCTCGAAGCGAGGACGCCCGAGCGATGCTCTCGCGATTGCCCGGCGCGATGGTCGTCAATGTCACGGACGGATTTTTGCCGCGCCGGCCAGACCACCTCGTGGTACGCGATCATCGGCCGGCGCGACCTGGAATTGAACGAGTATCCGTCCAAGATCAGGAGCACGGTGTCCTGCGGGTTGCGGAAGAACGAGGTCAAGAAGGTCGATGTGGAGGAGATTGTCCGGAACGGCTACGAGACGCACGTGGCCGCTTTCACCCGCTACAAACTGCCGCCCAAGACCAAGGACCGTTTCCACGACAGCATGTTGGTCGCCAAGGACTTTGCCGACGTGATCGACTTCTGGGCGGTGTACCACGAAGGCGTGCTGGCGGGCTACGCGCAGAATCAACGCTACGGAAACGCCGAGGTCGAATTACTCCGCCATGGCGTTTCACCCCGACTACTTCAAGTTCAACACGTCGTATGCCCTGATCCACACGATGAACCACTATTATCTGCGGCAGCGGTCGTTCCCTTACGTCAACGACGGCTTCCGGAGCATCTCCCACCCCACCGAGTTCCAAGAGTACCTGGTGAAGAAGTTCGGCTTCGAGCGGGTCTATACGCATTTGCATCTTCACTACCGGCCATGCCTGGCGGCGATCATGGCGATGCCGCGTTGGAGCAAGCGGCTGGCGGGCAAGCTGAGTCCGAAGTTCGCCGCGTTGTGCAGGCTGGACGACGCGGCGCGGGGCCGGTGCGAGGAAGAAGTCCGAAGCGACCAATCGGCATGAACATCCTCGTGATCAACCACTATGCCGGCACGACCAAGTACGGCATGGAGTATCGCTCGCACTACTTGGCCCGGGAGTGGGTCAGGCTGGGGCATTGCGTCACGGTCGTGGGGGCCTCGCGCTCGCATCTGCGCATCGAGCAGCCCCCGCTGACCGGCAGCGTCCTGGAGGAAGAGTTCGAGGGCGTGCATTACGTCTGGCTGAAGACGCCCGACTATCACGGCAACGGCATCGGCCGCGTGCTGAACATCCTCGCGTTCGTGGCGCAGTTGTGGCGTTATCGCCGGCGGCTTGCCCGCCGCTGGCGTCCCCAGGTCGTCATCGCGGCCTCGACGTATCGCTTCGAGGTCTATTCCGCCCGCGCCATCGCCCGGAAGTGCAAGGCCATGTTGATCTACGAGGTCCGCGATCTTTGGCCGTTGACGCAGATCGAAGTGGGCGGCATGTCGCCGTGGCATCCGTTCGTCATGCTGCTTCAGCGGGCGGAGAACTATGCGTATCGCCATGCCGACCGCGTGGTGTCCACGCTGCCGGGCGCCGAGGAGCATCTGCGGCGGCACGGGCTGGCCGCGGACCGCTTCACGTACATCCCCAACGGCATCAACGTCCAGCAGTGGCGGAGCCGGCAGTTGCCCCTGCCCGAGGAGCACGCCCGGGCGCTGGAGATGCTGCGCTGCCAGGGGCGTTTCCTGGTCGGGTATGCCGGCATGCACGGACTCGCCAACAGCCTGGATTCGCTGGTGGACGCGGCCGCCATCTTGAAGGAGCAGCCGCTGGCCTTCGTGCTGGTCGGCCAAGGGCTGGAGAAAGAGCGATTGCGGGAGAAGGCGAGACAATTGGGCCTCGATTCCGTGAGGTTTCTGCCCTCGGTTCCCAGGGCGTCGATTCCCGCCTTGCTTGCCGGCATGGACGCGCTGTACCTGGGTTGGCCGAAACGGTCGATCTACCGCTTCGGAATCAGCCCGAACAAGCTGTTGGATTACATGATGGCCGGCAAGCCGGTGGTTCACGGCGTCGAGGCCGCCAACGATCCGGTGGCGGACAGCGGCTGCGGCGTTTCCTGTGCCCCCGACGACCCGTCGGCCCTGGCCGGCGCACTGTTGGACTTGCTGGGCCGAAGCCCCGAGGAACGTGAAGCGATGGGCCGGCGCGGCCAGCAACACGTCCTTGAACACTACGATTACACCGTCCTCGCCCGGCAGTTCCTCGACGTGATGAACCCAAAGCAATGACGAAGGCAACTATTCACGGGGACTGTCCCGATTTTCGCGGCGAAGCCCGCGAAAATGGGACTGTCCCCTTTGGCCCTCCCAACGATCCCGGACAAGCCCTGTGCGGCCAGATCGAAGCCTTCTTCGGCGGAGGCCGCTGCTTCCTGCTGACCAAGGGGCGGGTGGGGCTGTATGTGGGGCTCCGCGCGCTGGGGCTGCCGCCCGGCGCCAAGGTCCTCATGCCCGGCTACACGTGCGTCGTCGTCCCGGCCGCGGTCCAACATGCCGGCCTTCGCCCCGTCTACGTCGATATCGACGCGGACACGTACAACCTCGACCCGAAGCGGCTGGAGGGCGTTGCCGGCGACGGCCTGGCCGCGTTGATCGTGCAGCATACCTACGGCATTCCCGCCCCGATGGAGGCCATCGGCGCCTGGGCGGCGTCGCGGTCGCTTCCCGTCATCGAGGATTGCTGTCACACGTTCGGGGCGCGGGTTGGCGGCCGGCGGTGCGGGACGCTGGGGAGTTTCGCTTTCATGTCGGGGCAGTGGAACAAGTTCTTCTCCACCGGCCTGGGAGGCATGTTGCTGGTCAACGACGACGCCGTGGCCCAGCGGGCCGCGGAAATCCTCCGCAAGGAGCTGATCGTGCCCGGAGTCGTGAAGGACCTGCGGTTGTGGGCGCAGATTCTCGCCTTCCGGTTGCTGATGCGGCCGGGCACGGCGGCCTTGCTGACCGGGCTTTATCGCCGGCTGAACCGTGTGGGCCTGACCGTCGGCAGTCTCGCAGGAGGAAGTGATCGGCGCGATGCCGAAGCATTACTTGACCGCCATGGCGCCGGCCCAGATTCGGCAAGGGCTCCGCGGAATGGCGCACCTTGAAGAGAACATCCGGCATCGCACGCAACTGACGGCGTTTTATCATCGCGAGCTTCCACGGCTGGGGTTCGCCGTGAGTCGGGCCATCGAGCCGGGCGCCATGCCGCTGTTGCGATATCCGCTCCGGGTGGGCAATAAGCGCGAGGTGCTGTCCCGGGCGGGAAGGGCGGGCGTCGAGATCGGCTCCTGGTTCGAGTCGCCCTTGCATCCGGCGGAAACCAGGCTGGAGAATTTCGGCTATACGCCCGGCGCGTGCCCCGAGGCCGAGGCCGCCAGCGCCGCGGTAATCAATCTTCCCACGCATTTGAAAGTCGGCCAGTCGGCCGCCGACCGAACACTCGATTTTCTCCGTAAACATGCCAGGCAGCAGAATTAGAAAGGAGTGCGACGGTTGCTGAAGCGGGCCTTTGACATCCTCGTGGCCGTTGCCGGGCTGACGCTGCTGTCGCCTTTCTTGCTGTTGGCGGCGCTGCTGGTGAAACTGACCTCGCGCGGGCCCGTCCTGTTCCGGCAGGAGCGGATGGGCCGGAATTTCCACCCGTTCCTCATCTGCAAGTTCCGCACCATGGTGCAGGACGCCCCCAGCCGCGGGCGGGCGATCACCGTCGGCGACGATCCCCGCATCACGTCCGTCGGCCGCATCTTGCGGAAGACGAAGATCGACGAAATACCGCAGTTGTTCAACGTGCTTCGGGGCGACATGAGCCTCGTGGGGCCCCGCCCGGAGTTGCCCCAGTACGTGGAACTTTTTCACCGCGACTACGAGACCATTCTCCAGGTCCGGCCGGGGATCACCGACCTGGCGTCGCTCCGCTACCGCGACGAAGCCGCCATCCTGAACCGGGCGGCGGACCCCGGCGAGGAATACGTCCGGCGCGTGTTGCCGGAGAAGATACGTTTGGCCCGGCAATACCTCCGCCGCGCATCCTTCCTGTTCGATCTATTCATCCTGGCCACGACCGCGTGGCTGCTGGTTTGGGACCGGATGCCGGAAATTGTAGGGTGGGTCGAGCGAAGCGAGCCCCACCATGAGTTTTTCGCGGATTTTGGTGGGGCTCGCTTCGCTCGACCCACCCTACCGTAGCTTGCTTGAAATGGGCGGTATAATTATGATGGATTCGTGGCATTGGCTCGACGAGGCGGAGATGGTAAACAGTCATGGCGCATGAGACAACGGCGCGGATGGAGATACCCTTTTTCCGTCCGGAAATTTCGGAAGCCGAGATCGCCGAAGTGGCGGCATGTCTGCGTTCCGGTTGGCTGACGACGGGTCCCCGGGTGCGGCAGTTCGAGGCGGATTTTGCCGCGCGCCGTCGGGGCCCCGCTGGCGGTGGCCGTCAATTCCTGCACGGCGGCGCTTCACCTGGCGGTCGAGGCCCTGGGGCTGAAGGCCGGCCAGGCCGTCCTGGTTCCCACGATGACCTTCGCCGCCACGGCGGAGGTGGTTCGCTACCAGGGGGCCATGCCGCTGCTGGTCGATTGCGATCCGGTGACGCTCAACATGGACCTCGACGACGCCGAGCGGAAGCTGGCGGACCTGGCCGCGGGGCGGACGCCGCTGAAGCGGGACTTGCCGGTCGTGGGAATCATTCCCGTCCACGTCGGCGGCCTGATGGTGGACGTGGCCGGCGTCGAGGCGTTGGCGCGAGCGTCACGGGTTGTGGGTGGTCGAGGACGCGGCCCATGCGTTCCCCGCCGCTTGGCGTCGCGGGCCTGCCGCGCCCTGGCGGCGTTGCGGCGAGAATACGGCGGCCGTAAGCTGCTTCTCCTTCTACGCCAACAAGACCATCACCACCGGCGAAGGCGGCATGGCGGTGACCGCCGATCCACGCCTGGCCGACCGCATGCGGCAAATGTCGCTCCACGGCCTGTCGCACGACGCCTGGAAGCGTTACGAAGGGAACTCGTCCTGGGACTACCGCATCGTGGCCCCGGGATTCAAGTACAACCTGAGCGACATCGCCGCCGCGCTGGGCAACGGGCAGCTTGCGCGGGCCGAAACCATGCGGCAGGCAACGGGAAGCGATTGCCGAGTATTTCCGCGCCGCCTTGGCCGGCGTGGAACAGATCGAGCTGCCTCCCGCGGTCGCGGACCGCGTCCATGCCTGGCACCTGTTTCCCATCCGTTTGCGGTTGGAGCGGCTTGGGATCGACCGGAACCGCTTCTTGGAGTTGCTGCGCGGGCGGGGGATCGGTTGTTCGGTCCACTGGCGGCCGTTGCACTTGCACCCGTACTACGAGGAATCGTTCGGCTGGAAACCGGACCATTTGCCGCAAGCCACCCGGCAATGGCCGAGATTGATTAGTCTTCCCTTGTTCCCCGGCATGCGCCGCCAGGAGCAGGAATACGTCGCGGACACGGTGCGAGAACTCTGCCTCCGACACGCAAGGGAATCGTGAAAGTTGGCGTCCTTGGGAAAACACCCTTCCGCTCGGACTGAACATGCTGCGATTTGAACCGTTCGACGGAAGTCTGGACGACTGGGGCAAGGTCCTGGACACGCTCCCGGGGCGGGAGATCTTCCAGGCGCCGGCATGGCTTCGTTTCCTGGCCGAGTCGCAGCGGGCAACGCCGGTCATCGCCGCGCTGAAGAACCACGACCACGTCCTGGGGTACTTTGCCGGGCTGACCTTGAGGAAATTCGGGGTGAAGATCCTCGGCAGCCCCTTCGTCGGCTGGACCACCGAGCACATGGGGATCCGCCTCATCGAACGGACGCCCAAGCAGGAAGTCGTTCGTGCCCTGGAAAAGTACGCCTTCGGGCAACTGGGGTGCGCGCATCTGGAGTTCTGCGATCTTGATTTTGCCCCCGAGGACATGGCCGGCTTGGGCTACACGCACGCCACCCAGCACGGGACCATCGTGGATCTTCGCCCGGATGAAGAAGCCATCTACCACAGTCTCAGCAGCAAGTCGTGCCGGTATTCCATCCGCAAGGCGGCCAAACTCGGCGTCGTCATTGAAGAGGCCCACGACGACGCCTTCGCGGAGGATTACTACGCTCAACTCGTGGAGGTGTTCGCCAACCAGTCGCTTACGCCCACGTACGGCATCGAGCGCGTCCGGCTGTTGATCAAGCACTTGCTGCCCACCGGGAACCTGCTGTTGCTGCGGGCACGAGACAGGGAAGGCCGCTGCATCGCCACGGGAATCTTCCCGGCGATGTGCGACACGGCCTATTTCTGGGGCAACGCCAGTTGGAAGCAGTACCGGCACCTTTCCCCCAATGAACCTCTCCATTGGCACGCGATGCGCTATTGGAAACAGCGCCACGTCCAATGGTACGATCTGTGCGGCGGCGGCGACTACAAGCAGAAATACGGCGGCCACGAACACAAGACCTATTTCTTCCGAAAGTCGAAATACGTTTGGGTCCGGACCGCCCGGTCTTTCGCCTTCCACGTGTTCAAGATGCAGCAACGGCTCCAGGGATGGAGTCGCCACCGGCGCCGGGGAACCCGGCGCCCCAGCCGCCGCAGCCGGAAGAGGCGCAGGATGACTGAGATTTCCGAAACGCTCGCAACGCCGAAAATCGCCTGGCCGGAAGGCAAGCGATTCGCCTTCAGCGTCTTCGACGACACGGATTTCGAGACCGTCGAGAACGCCGGCAGCGTGTACGCGCTGCTGGCCGATTGCGGCCTGCGCACCACCAAGTCGTGCTGGGTCGTCCGGGGCGATCCGAACAACGGCTACGCGACGTCGCAAACCGCCGAGGACGAGGCCTATTTGAAATGGCTTTTGAAGTTGCAGTCGCAGGGATTCGAGATCGGCTGGCACGGCGCCACCTGGCACAGCGCCCCGCGCAAAACGACCCAGTGCGCCCTGGACAAATTCGCCCAGTTGTTCGGATATTATCCCAGCACCGGGGCGAATCATGCCTGCGTCGAGGAGGCGATTTACTGGGGCGACGTCCGGCTTACCGGGCCCCGCGCCTTCTTGTACAACCTGTTGACCACCTACCGCAATAGCGGCCGGTTTCGCGGCCACATCGAGGGCGACGAATACTTCTGGGGCGACCTGTGCCGGAAGAGAATCAAGTATTTCCGGAATTTCGTCTATCAAGACATGGACACCTTGTCCCGCTGCCCGATGATGCCGTACCACGACACGGACCGGCCGTACGTCAATTACTGGTTTGCGTCGTCCAACGGGGCCAAGCTGCGCGACTTCAACCGCTGTATCGCCGAGAAGAACCAGGACCGGTTGGAAGCCGAGGGCGGGGCGTGCATCATGTACACCCACTTCGCCAACGGCTTCACCGAGGGCGGAAAAGTGGAGCCGCGGTTCGAGCGGCTCCTGCGCCGCCTGGCCGGAAAGAACGGCTGGTTCGTCCCGGTCGCCACGCTGTTGGACCACGTGCTCGCCGTCCGCGGAGGACATGAGATTACGCCCGCCGAAAGGCGGCGCCTGGAATCGAGGTGGCTGATGGAGAAACTGTTCGTGGGCACGCACTGAATCGGGGCAAAAGGGCGCGACGTTCGCATCGCATTGAATCCGCCATGCACATCGATTTTGTCGAATTTCGGGAAGAACTGACCGGCGCGGTCGCCGACTTCAATCGCCGCCTTGTTGACGGCGGTCAGGAGCTGTTGTTCCCCCCGACGCCCGTCCCCGAATGGTTGCCGAAGATTCCCGGAAGAAAACTCTTCCAGGAATACTGCCTCGCCACCGACGCCGGCGGGCAAGTCCGCGGCGGCTACATGCTGAAGCACCAGGAATTCCAGATCGGCAAGGACACGTGCTCGATCGGCGACTTCCAATTGCCGATCTCCGAAGGGGTCGTCAACCGGGCTTACGCCGCCCTGGGCGTGGGGTTGCTGCGCGGCGCCGAACGGCGTCAGCCGCTGC
Organism: uncultured Planctomycetia bacterium; assembly: GCA_963804825.1. Lineage (GTDB taxonomy): Bacteria > Planctomycetota > Planctomycetia > Pirellulales > Thermoguttaceae > JBKQVT01. The sequence goes on from CAWDRV010000003.1 coordinate 884,531, forward strand.
TCTACTGCCTGGGAATGGGCTCGCTGCGCGAGTCGCTGCCGCGATTGCTGAGGGCCTCCGGATGGAGGCTTGCCCCCGTGCCGTTCTTCTTCCGCATCGTTCACCCCTTCCCGTTCCTCCGCAACAGCGGCTACCTGCGCCGCAACGCCCCGATGCGGTTCTTGCTCGACGTGCTCGCCTTCTCGGGACTGGGGTGGGCGTCCATCAAGCTCATCCATGCCGTTGGCTCGCCGGCGGCCGCGCCGTCTCCAACAACCACCAGCGACATCGTCGAGGAATTCGGCGAGTGGACCGACGAGTTGTGGGCGGCTTGCAAGCAGCACTACGGCATGTGCGCCGTCCGGGATTCCCAGACGCTGCAAATCCTTTACCCCCGCGACGACGCCCGCTTTATCCGCTTGCGGGTCAAACGGGGAGACCGGACCATCGGTTGGGCCGTGCTCCTGAACAATAAATGGTGGAACCACAGGCATTTCGGCCGGATGCGGCTCGGCTCGATCGCCGATTGTTTCGCCGCGCCGGCCGATGCCGCGGAAGTCGTTCGTTGCGCAACGCGATTCCTCCAACAGCGAAGCGTCGACCTGATCGTTTCCAACCAGTCGCACGCCGCCTGGTGCAAGGCCCTCCGCGCCTCGGGATTCCTGCCGGGGCCCACCAATTACAACTTCGCCTCGTCCAGACGCTTGACCCAGGTGTTGCAGTCGGCCGGCGTGCGGCTGGGCGACATGCACTGGACCCGCGGCGACGGCGACGGGCCCATCAATCTGTAGCCCCATGAGCAAGATCCTCGTCACCGGCGCCGCGGGCTTCATCGGATTCCATCTCGCCCGCCGCCTGCTGGCCGGCGGCCACGAGGTCGCGGGCGTGGACAATCTGAACGACTATTACAGCGTGCAGTTGAAGAAAGACCGGCTGGCGGCGCTTATGCCCGACGCGCGATTCCGCTTTCATCATCTTGATCTGGCCGACATTGCGGGCGTGGCGCGGTTGTTCGACCAGGAACGGTTCGACGCGGTCGCGCACATGGCGGCCCAGCCCGGCATCCGCCATTCGCTGGCGCATCCGCAACCGTACATCCAGAGCAACCTGGTCGGAATGGCCAACGTCCTGGAGGGTTGCCGGCACGGCGGGGTGAAACACCTCGTGTTCGCCTCGTCGAGTTCAGTCTACGGGGCGGGCACGGTCATGCCCTTCTCCGTCCATCAAAACGTCGATCATCCCTTGAGCCTGTACGCCGCCACGAAAAAGGCGGACGAGCTGATGGCGCATGCCTACAGCCACCTCTATCGGCTGCCGGCGACCGGCTTGCGGTTCTTCACCGTCTACGGTCCATGGGGCCGGCCCGACATGGCGGTCTACCTGTTTACGCAGGCCATCGTGGCGGGGCGTCCCATCGACGTTTTCAACCACGGCAAGATGCGGCGGGATTTCACGTACGTCGACAACGTCGTCGAGGGCGTGGTCCGCGTCCTCGACCGCGTGCCGCGGCCCGATCCCCAATGGTCGGCCGATCGACCCGATCCCGCCAGCAGCGACGCGCCCTACCGAATCTACAACATCGGCAACAACCGGCCCGTCGAATTGCTCCGCCTGGTGGAGGTGCTGGAGACGTGCCTGGGACGCAAGGCCGTCATGAACCTGTTGCCGATGCAGCCGGGCGACGCCCCGGAAACCTTCGCCGACATCGACGACCTCGTCCGCGACGTGGGCTTCAGGCCGAGCACGCCCATCGAAGAGGGCATCGCCCGCTTCGTCCAGTGGTATCGCGAGTACCACGGGATATGAACCACAATGAACTTGCACGATCTTGGGAGGGAAAAAGGGGACAGTCCCCATTTGTGCGAAGCACCCTTCGGGCCGTTCCGGCAAATGGGGACTGTCCCTTTTCCCGGAATCCCGCAAGCTCATTACGACAACAAGAGGCGCAAGAGAGGAGGATTCCCATGCCGTTAGTCGATCGCGTGGCGAAAATCTTTCATAAGGTTTTCGACTTCGATTCCAGCCGTTTCTCGCTGGAAACGACGCCGGAGAACGTCCCCAATTGGGACTCCGTCGGGCACATGAACCTGGTGGCCCAGCTCGAGGCGGAGTTCGGCCGGCAGTTCGAGGTGGACGACATCATGGAGATGAGTTCGGCCGCGAAGATCATCGAAATCCTCAAGGCGAAGGGGATCGCGGACGCCTGATTCCCGCCGCGCCGGCATGACCGGACCGATCACCAACGCCGCCGAGTGGATCCTCTCCGGCGGACAGTCCGACGCGCCCGCCGTCCTGAGCGGCGACGAAGTCGTCACCTACGGCCGGCTCCGCGCCCGGCGCCGGTGCCTGTGCGGCCAGGCTGCTGGGCGAAGGGCTCGTTCCGGGCGACCGCGTCGGCCTGTTCCTCGAGAACGGCCCGGCTGTTCGTCGCCGCCTACCTGGGGGCCATGCGCGCCGGCCTGTGCGCCGTGCCGCTGCCGATCGGAGAGAGCGAGAAGACGCTGGGACGCATCGTGGCCGGCACGTCGCCCGGCCGCATCGTGGTCTCCGCCCGGCTGCTGTCGAAATTGCAGCCGGTGGCCGCCAAACTGGGCGTCGGCCTGCTGGTCGAGTCGCCGGACTGGCCTTCCGCGGCGCTGCCGGCGCCGCCGGTGATCGATCCGCGCCGCGACCTGGCCGCCATCATGTGCACTTCGGGCTCCACCGGCGAGCCCAAGGGCGTCATGGTCACCCACGGCAACATCCTCTGCAATACCCGCGACATCATCGAGTACATGGGCCTGCGGCCGGACGACCGGGTGATGGTCGTGCTGCCGTTCTCCTACTGCTACGGCATCTCGCTGCTGCACACGCATCTCGCCGTCGGCGGTTCCCTGGTGCTCAACAACCGCTTCATGTTCCCGGAAAAGGTGCTCGACGATCTCCAGCGGAAGCAGTGCACCGGCCTGGCCGGCGTGCCCGCGACCTACCAGATCCTGCTCCGCAAGACGCATTTCGCCCAGCGGGAGTTTCCCGCGTTGCGCTGGCTGCAACAGGCGGGCGGAAGCCTGCCCGACTCCTTCCTCCGCGAGTTGCGCCAAGCGATGCCGCAGGTCAGGCTCTATGTCATGTACGGCCAGACCGAGGCGACCGCGCGGCTGAGCTATCTGCCGCCCGAACGCCTCGACGAAAAGCTGGGCTCGATCGGCAAGGGCCTCGCGCACACGCGGCTGGAAGTGCTCCGGCCCGACGGCACGCCGGTCCGGCCGGGCTCCGGCGAAGTGGGCGAAATCGTCGCCTCCGGCGACAACGTCACGCCGGGCTACTGGAACGACCCCGAGGAGACCGCCCGGTTCTTCCGCGATGGCAAGCTCCACACGGGCGACATGGCGCGGGTCGATGCCGACGGATTCCTCTTCCTCGTCGAGCGCGGCCGCGATTTCATCAAGGCGATGGGCAATCGCGTCAGCCCGAAGGAAGTGGAAGAGGTCTTGGCCGAATTGCCCGCAGGTCGTCGAGGCGGCCGTCATCGGCGTCGCCGACGAAATCTGGGGCGAAGCGGTCAAGGCGTTCGTGGTCACCGCCACGCCGGGATGTCTCAGCGCCGACCAGGTCCGCACCCATTGTTTGCAGCGGCTTCCGAACTACAAGGTTCCCCAGTACGTGGAGTTCCTTGCCCAGTTGCCCAAGACGAGTCACGGCAAAGTGGACAAGCAGCGGCTCGCCGCGGGCGGGGTGATGGCATGAACGTCGCGGACATCGAGCAGCCAGGTCGAGGCGTTGATCCGCGGGCCGCAATACGCGCAGCCGCAGGCGGAAAAGGACGCCGCGTTGACGGCGATCCTGCGGGGACTTTGCCGGGACATGGCCGCGCGATGCCCCGCCTACGGCCGCTTTCTCGACCACAACGGCCCGCCGCCCGAAGACTGGCAAACCCTGGCCGACATCCCGCCGCTGCCGGTGGCGATGTTCAAGCGGTTCCTGCTCTCGGCGGTTCCGCCCGAGCGGATCGTGCGGGAGCTGCACTCCTCGGCCACCACCGGCCAGCAGCCCAGCCGGATCGTCGTCGATAAGACGACCGCGTTTCGGCAGGCCCGGGCGCTGGTCTCGATCCTCAAGGAGCACGTCGGCCCACGGCGGCGTCCGCTCTTGGTGCTCGACGCGGCGGAGTCGGTCGGCTGCCGGCGACAGCCTTTCCGCCCGGGGCGCCGCCATCCGCGGCATCGGCAACTTCGCCTCGGAAACCGTTTTCGGCATGAAGCCCGCGGCCGCCGGGGAACTGGAACCGGATTGGGACGCGATCGAGGCGTTTTTCGCCCGGCATCGCGACGACGCGGTGCTGCTGTTCGGCTTCACCTACATCGTCTGGACGGGCTTCGTGCTGGAAGCCGAGCGGCGGGGCCTGCGGTTCCAAGTCCCGCAAGCGGTGCTGCTGCACTCCGGCGGCTGGAAGAAGTTGACCGCCGCGGCCGTGACCAAGGAGGAGTTTACGCCGGCGAGTCGAGCGCCGTGCTCGGCGCCGATCCGCGGCAGGTGCTGGATTTCTACGGCATGGTGGAGCAAGTGGGGACGGTCCTGGTCGATTGCCCGGCCGGCCATAAACATGCCCCCGCGTTCGCCGACGTCCTCATTCGCCGCCCCTACACGCTGGCGCCCGCCGGGCTGGGCGAACCGGGCATCATCGAAGTCCTCAGCGCGCTGCCGGCCAGCTATCCCGGCCAGGCCCTGCTGACCGAGGATCAAGGCGTGATGCTGGGCGTGGACGATTGCCCATGCGGACGCAAGGGGAGCTATTTCCGTTTCGTCCGCCGCATCGAGGAAGCGGAAGTCCGCGGCTGCGGCGACACCTTTGCCCAAGCGAGGGAAATCCGATGAGCGTGCTCCGCGTCGGTCCGCAAGGAGTCCAGCCCGTCGGCGATAGCCTGGCGCCGATCGTCGAGGACCTGAATCGGCATCGGGCATGGCTGGCCGATACGTCCGTGTCCGCGTTGCTGGGGCTATGGGACGATTTCTCCGGCCGTTTGCTCCGCGACCCGCGCACCAAGTCGGCTGGAAGGGATCATGTTCCTTTCGGCCTGGCTGCGGCAATCGAATTTGCAGAAGCTGGTGCAACTGAACACGAACGGGAATCCCGGCTACCTCGACGGCTTCGTGCCCGTGGACAACGACTTGCTGGCGGCGAAACCCCAGGGGCTGGTCGCCATGTGGATGGCCGGCAACGTTGCGACGCTGCCGATGTTCTCGCTGGTGCCGGGATTGCTGGCGAAGAACGTTTGCCTGGTGAAGCTGGCGTCGGCCGATCCCGGCGGGATGGACCGGCTGTTGGCGGTGCTGGCCGAGTCGGCGGCCGAGGGGCTCCGCGGCGACGAACTGCTCCGGGCCGCGGCCGTGGTCTGGTTCGATTATCGCCGCCAGCCGCTCAACGAGGAAATGTCGCTGGCGGCCGACGCCCGCGTCGTTTGGGGCGGCCGGGAAGCCATCCGCGCCATTACGTCGCTGCCGCGACGCGAGCACTGCGTCGATATTGTCTTCGGTCCGAAGTATTCGATCGGCCTGATCGACCGCAAGCGGCTGGAGGCCGGCGGCGCGGCATTGGAGGAGGCGGTGGCGGGATTTGTGCGGGACATTGCCGTTTTCGATCAGCGGGCGTGTTCGGCCCCGCAGACGATCTTCGTCGAGCGCAACGCCCGCTGCACGTTGGACGAGATCGGCCGGATGTTTGCCGCCGCGTTGGAGAAGCTGCCGCCGAAGCCGGGGCTGGATGCCTACACGACGACGCGCATTGCCGGCGTGCGGGCCCAATGGGCGATGGACCCGTCGCGCGACGTGTTGGCCTCGTCCGGCGGCGCCAATTGGACGGTGTGCATGGACCGCGAAGTTTCGCTGAAGGAGGCGGTGCAGTCGCGCACCGTGTTTTTGACCGAGGTGGAGTCGTGGCGCGAGGTGCTGCCGCTGCTGGCGGCCAAGGTGCAGACGGTGGGGATCGCCTTTGCGGACCGGGACGACGCGATTGCTTTTGCCGAGGCCGCGACGGCCCTTGGCGTGGCCCGCTGCGTCCGCCCGGGACTGATGAACAACTACGAATCGCCCTGGGACGGCAAGCTCCTGTTGAACCAACTGGTGCGGTGGGTTATAGTGAAGCCGTAGCGGTCGGGAGGCATGACCATGGCGAGAAAGGCAGAAATCAAGGGGCTCTACTATATCACACACGTGGAGAACATCCCCTCCATCCTGAAGCATGGCATTCTGTCGCACGGGCAGATAGATGCCCAGAATGTGCCGTTTACGCCTATTTACGACGCGCAGATCGTCAGCAATCGCAAGGCTAAGCCCACCCCGGACCGTGCGAGCCTTTGGGAGTATGCCAATCTCTACTTCCAGCCTCGCAACCCGATGATGTATCGGGTCGTCCACGAAAAGCTGAGCCGGGACCTGGCTGTGGTCGGCGTGAAACCGGACGTTTTGCACCTGCCTCATGTGTGGATTACGGACGGAAACGCGGCGAGCAACCCCACGAATTTCTTTAACGAGTCCGATGGCGTGAGGGTCATCAAAGAGCAGTGGCGAGTTATTCAGGCGGAGTATTGGAAAGACGTTGACGGATCAAAACGCAAAATCATGGCCGAGTGCTTGGTGCCGGAGGGTATCACGCCCGACCACATTCACACGATTTTTGTAGCCGATCATGAATCGCAAAAACGGCTGAAAGGACTGATCGGTTTCTCCAGCATTGATGTCGTTCCAGAACCGAAAATCTTCTTCCAACCCTCGTATAAGGCCAAGGTTGGCGTGAACATCTCCCTGGTCGAAGGCGATATGTTCTTTTCCGGGAGGCAGACGCTTACCGTCAGCGTGAACCTGCAGGGCGTCATGGGCAAAGGGCTGGCGTCACGGGCCAAGTACCAGTTTCCCGATGTGTATGTGGCTTATCAGGACGCCTGTCGGTCAAAACGGATCACGGCGACCAAGCCGTGCCTCTACAAACGAGAGGCGTCGCTAGACGACGAGTTGGCCGACCTCACGACCCCACTTTCAACGCCCAACGCCGTCAAGTGGTTTCTGCTCTTCGCCACAAAACGGAAGTGGCGGGAGAATTCCCGGTTGGACGACATCGAAGGAGGCTTGGCGTGGTTCAGGGACCATTTTGCGGCGGAGGGAGTCAAGTCGCTGGCAATTCCGGCACTGGGCTGCGGGTTGGGTGGCCTGAATTGGGCCGACGTGGGGCCGCTGATGTGCAAGTACTTGCACGGCATCGGGATCGACGTGGCCATCTATCTGCCCCGCGAACGGGCGATTGATCGCAAGTTGTGTTCCGAAGCCTACCTGTTGAAGAGCGGGTGATGATCCCAGGGGAGCGCGAGATCACATGCAAACGATTCTCGTGACCGGCGGGGCCGGATTCATCGGCAGTTGCTTCGTGCGGCAGTGCATCGCCCAGCACAGCGCGCGGATCGTCAACCTCGATAAGCTCACCTACGCCGGCAATCTCGATTCGCTCGAGCCGGTGCTGGCCGATCCGGACCACGTCTTCGTGCAAGGCGACATCGCCGACCGCGACACGGTCGAGCGGGTCTTCCGCGAGCACGAGCCGACGGCCGTCGTCCACTTCGCCGCCGAATCGCACGTCGATCGCTCGATCGACGGCCCGGCCGAATTCGTCCGCACCAACGTCCGGGGGACGTTCCAAATGCTCGATTCGGCGCGGCAGTATTGGAAACGGCTTCCCGACGGCCGGCGCGAAGCGTTCCGCTTCCTCCACGTTTCGACCGACGAGGTGTACGGGTCGCTGGGCGCCGGCGGGCCGCTTCACCGAGTCGAGCCCCTATGACCCCAGCTCGCCCTACTCGGCGTCGAAGGCGGCGGCCGACCACTTCGCCCGGGCGTACCACCGCACCTACGGCCTGCCGGTCCTGGTGACCAATTGCTCGAACAACTACGGCCCTTACCAGTTTCCGGAAAAGCTGCTGCCCTTGATGATCCTCAACGCCGTGGAAGGCAAGCCGCTGCCCGTCTACGGCGACGGCCAGAATGTCCGCGATTGGCTCTTCGTCGAGGACCATTGCCGGGCGCTGGAATGCGTGTTGGCCAAGGGGCAGCCGGGCGAGACGTACAACATCGGCGGCAACTGCGAGCAGGCCAACCTGGCCGTGGTCCAGGCGATTTGCCGGCTGGTCGACGAGCTGCGTCCGGGACTGCCGCACGCGCCGTGCTCCTCGTTGATCACGTTCGTCCGCGATCGTCCCGGGCACGACCGGCGCTACGCGATCGACGCGACCAAGATCGAGCAAACGCTGGGCTGGCGGCCGCGGCACGACTTCCCGTCGGGCCTGCGCCGCACCGTCGAGTGGTACTTGGACAATCCCCGCTGGGTCCAGCGCGTTTGCAGCGGGGCGTATCAACGCGAACGTTTGGGCGTGATCGAAAGGTAATCCGTGCTTCCGAAGGGGACAGTCCCATTTTCGTCCGACCATGCTTCGCATGGTGCCCGAAATCGGGACAGTCCCCAGGCTGTTCAACCAAGAGATCCACATGGCAAACACCCCCAAGGGAATCGTTCTGGCCGGCGGCTCGGGCACCCGGCTGTATCCCATCACGCGGGCGGTGAGCAAGCAACTGCTGCCCGTCTACGACAAGCCGATGGTGTACTATCCGCTGTCGGTGCTGATGCTGGCGGGCATTCGCGACATCCTGCTGATCTCGACCCCGCAAGACATCGGCGGATTCGAGCGATTGCTGGGCGACGGCCGTTGGCTGGGAATCGCGATTCGCTACGCGGTGCAGCCCGAACCCAAGGGATTGGCGCAGGCCTTCCTGATCGGCCGTGAGTTTGTCGGGGCGGACCGTGTGGCCTTGATCCTGGGCGACAACATCTTCTATGGCCAAGGTTTTCCGGAAATGCTGGGGCGGGCAGGCGAACGTCCGTCGGGCGCCACCGTGTTCGCCTACATGGTCAAGGACCCGCAGCGCTACGGCGTGGTCGAGTTGCAAAGCGACGGCAAAGCCATCTCCCTGGAAGAGAAGCCGGCACGGCCGCGGTCCAACTACGCGGTGACGGGGCTGTACTTCTACGACAACGACGTGCTGGAGATCGCCGCCGCGATACGGCCTTCCATCCGCGGAGAACTGGAAATTACCGACGTCAACCGGGCGTACCTCGAGCGAGACCGTCTCTTCGTCGAACGCCTCGGACGCGGTTTCGCCTGGTTGGATACCGGCACGGAAACCTCGTTGCTCCAAGCGGGTGAATTCGTGCGGACCATCGAGGAACGGCAAGGGCTGAAGATCGCTTGCCTGGAAGAAATCGCCTATTCCAAGGGGTTCATCACGGCTGACGCCCTGGAGAGGCTGGCCCGAGCGTTCAACAACAGTTACGGCCAATATCTGCTCGGCCTGCTATGACCGTTTGCCGAGGACTCTTCCACTTAGATCGTACTGGTTGTTGAAGATCCTGCCGGCAAGTTGGCGATGGCGATTGGGCCTGTTGGCGGCCGTGGTCCTTGCCGTGTGGCTTGGTCATGGGCCGCTGCTGCGCGGCGTGGCGGCGCCGCTGGTGTGCGAGCAGACGGCCGACGGCGCGGCCACCATGGTGCTGCGGGGCGACGAGCGGGGAGTGACCGGGTTCCGCGGTTTTGACGCGGCGGAAGCCTTCTATCACCAGGCCCCGGGGCGGCACATCCTCTTGATCGGGCGCCGTCCGGGACGCCTGGTGGAGTTGGGAATTTTGTCGTCGTTCACGACGTTGGGCCGGCGCGAGTTGTCTCTTCGGGGCGTACCCGACGCCGCCGTCGAGGTGATTCCCGCGGCCGCAGCGGACCCGTGGGAAGAGGCCGAACTTTTGGCGGCCTGGCTGCGAGGGCATCCGACCGTGACGGTGGCGGTGTTCTGCGACCCGTTGGGCAGCCGTCACACGCGGTATATCCTCGACCGCGTGGCTTCGCCGGCGGAGGCGGCCGCGGCGCGCATCGTCGTCTCGCACGATTCCTGCCACGACGCGACGAACTGGTGGAAGACGCGAGCCGGCGTCAAGGATTTCATGCTTTCCTGGCTGGAGATGGCCTACACGTGGCGTCAAGGCCGGCGCCGCCTGGTCCCGCAACAGCAGAGTGTCGAGGCGTATCGGAAAACGCTCGGCGAGACGTTTGAACCGAGAGCGAGATGAAACGGTTTCCGCGACGACGATGGTGGCTGCTCCTGTTGGTCCTCGGCCTGTTGACGGGCGTCTACCTTGGTCGCGCCGTGGAGCTGCCGCGACTGGCGTCATGGCTGGACGTCGGACGGCCGCCGAAGCCGGCCGATGCCATCATGCTGCTGAACGGCGAGGCCGAGACCCGGGCCATGGCCGCCGCGGCCCTTTGGAAGGCCGGCTGGGCGCCGCGGATCTTGCTGACGACCGTGGCCGACGACCCGCAGCGCGGGCGGACCACCGTCCCGTTGGAACACGAGATCAATCTGCGCGTTTTGGCGGCCTGTGGGGTTCCGCGAAGCGCGATATCGCTGCTCGACGGGCAGGCCCGCAGCACGTATGATGAAGCCTCTGCGGCGGCTGACTACTTGGAACGGTCGTCTCCAGGGCGTCTGCTGGTGCTGACTACCGGATTTCACACCCGGCGGGCGCGGTGGATTTTCCAGCGGGTGTTGGGGGGTGGGGTGGAGGAAATCTCGATGATTTCCGTTCCCACGGACGACCTTCGCGTGGCAACGTGGTGGCAGAGTGAGCGGGGTTTTGCCACGATTGCCGGCGAATACCTGAAATTGGGGTTCTATATCCTCCGCTATAGCTACCTCGTGCCCGAAGTGGCCGTGGCGGTGGTGGTGTGGCTCGTTTGGCGGGGCTATCGACGTAAGCGGTTGGCAGGCAAGGAGCTCGGAACGGCATTGGATTGATGGTATAATAGAATTCTCGGTCCCTTCGGGCTTTTCTTGGGGACCGACCATGTTTCACCCCTAAATACACACATTCAAACACGCTTATGAGAACACTCAACGTCTGGCTGGCCATTGGGCTTATCGCGGGGGGCCTTGTCCTCGGGGGCGGCGTTTACTTTTTGCATGGGTTCCAGGTGAAGCGTCACGCCGGGGCATTTCTCGACGCGGCCCGCAGTGCCAAGGAGCAAAAGAAATTCGGAGAGGCGGGCACGAATTATCAATGCTACATCCTTTTGGTCCACGACACGCCGGAAGCCGCCGATGCCTTGGAGGAACTGGCCAAGATGATCGCCGACCACGCCACCGATCTGCGGACCGCCGGCAGGGCCTTGGCGGTTTACGAGGAACTGTTGCGCCAGGATCCGAACCGGCTGGAAGCGCGGCGGCGGGCCATCCAGCTCGCCATGGGCACCCGTGACTATTCGACTGCCAAAACGCACATCAAGTTCTTGCTTGAGCAGTCCCCGGAAGACGCCGCTACCTTGCACGATCAACTGGGGGAGTGCCAGATGACGCTGGGCGAGGACGCAGACGCGCTGAAATCCTTCCAAGAGGCGATCCGCTTGGCGCCGGGCCAGTTGGACGCATACGCGGACCTGGCTCACCTTTTGCGGTTCCGGTTCGGCAAGTCCGTCGAGGCCGACCGGCAAATGGCGGAGATGGCAAAGAACAACTCCAAGTCGGCCAGGGCGCACTACCTGTATGGAAGATACCTGTTGAAGAGCGTCAGCAACGTCGCCAAGGCCTCCGAGGAGGTCGAAAAGGCAAGGAAGCTGGCGCCGAATGATCGCGATGTGCTCTGGTTGGCCGCCGAGTGCGAGTTGACGGACCACCGCGACGACCAAGCCAAGGCCGACTTGGAACAGCGCAAGAAGCTGTACAAGAGCGATCCGATGGTCTATCTGCAACTAGCCGAAATTGACTCGCGTGCCGGCAAGCCCGAAGCCGCGATTGCGATACTTCGGCAAGGGCTGGAGCCGACCAAGCATCACGTGGACGTTGTTTGGACGTTGGCGAACCGGTATCTCGAATCCCAGAAGTTCAAGGAGGTCCGCGAGATGGTCGAGGAGCTGCGGACCGCCAAAGTTGATTTCACGAGGGTGGCGTACCTGGAGGCGGGGCTGTTGTGCGCGCAAGGGAAATGGGCGCCGGCGCTGCAGGCGCTGGAAAAGCTACGTCTTGACTTGGCCGGCTCGGCGAACATGCGAAGACAGTCCGACTTCTCGAGCCTGCAACGGCAGGTCGAGTTCTGGATCGCCCATTGCTACCATCATTCCAACAATACAGACCGTGAGATCGACGCCTACCAAAGGGCGCTCCTGATCGATCCGCGTTTCGTTCAAGCCCACGTCATGCTCTCGAACATCTACATGACTTTGAACAAGCCCGACCTTGCGACCGCGGAACTGCGGCAGGCAGCCCCCTACATGGGCGGGGCGGCCTTGCTCCCTCTGGCGAAGATGCTGATCTTCAAAAATCAGCGCATGAAAGCCTCGAAACGGGATTGGGAGACAGTCGAAAGGGTTCTCGACGAAGCCGGTGCGAGGATGCCCACGTCGCCCCAAGTGCCGCTGCTGCAAGCCCAAGTCCAATACAGCCAGGGCCAAGTCGCCAAGGCTGAACGTTTGCTGGAAGACGGGCAACAGAAGTATCCGAAGGTGGTGGACTTCCCCATCGCTCTGTGTAAGCTGGCCCAGGGGCAGGGCCGATGGGACCAGGCGGAAAAGGTGCTGAACGACGCGCAGCAACTCGTGGGGGACCAGGTGTTGCTGCGGCTGGCCCGCGCCGAATACCTGGTCAAGCGGTATCACGAAGAGGCCGCTGAACGGCTGAAAAAACTGGCCGAGGTGGAAAAGACCGACACGATTTCGCCCACGGATCAGATCCAACTGTGGAACGGCCTGATCGTCTGGAGCCTGCAGGTCAACGATGTCAAGCAGGCCCGCTGGCTGGCCGACAAGGTTGCAGAAAAGCTTCCCGACGACGTCCGCGCCCAGTACCTCCCTTTCGAACTGGCACTGCGAGCCCAGGATTATGCCCACCTGGATGACATCTTGGCCAAGGTCGAGAAGGCCGGCGGCAAGGGCCCGATGTGGTCGTATGGCAAGGCGGTCTGCTTGTGTTTGCCGGTCCACGGGAACGACGATGCGTCGAAGGCCAGCCTGCGCAAGCGCAAGAGTATCTGGCCTCTGCGCACGAACAGTTCCAGGATTGGTCGCGGCCGGTGCTTTTGTTGGCGGGCATCTACGATCAGCTTGGCCAGGGCGAGATGGCCTTGAAAACGTACCAGGAGGCGATCCGCTTGGGAGAGATCAACCCGAAAGCAGTCCTCCGCACCGTGGAACTCTTGAGACGACGGCACCGATTCAGTGAAGCGAATGAGCTGCTTGCAAAAATGGAGGAGCGCCGGATGCCGGTGACCCCGGACCTGGCCCAATCCGGCGTCGAGGTGGCGCTGCTGGGGCAAGATTACGCCAGCGCCCATGATTGGTTCGACAAACTACAGCACATCAGCAAGCTGAGCAAGTGGCAGGAACAAGTATGGGAGGGCCAGATGCTGGCCTATATGGCCCGGCACGCGGAGCGCGACGGGCGCATCCCGGAAGCGGAAAGGGAATTCGCCGAGGCCGACAAGGCCTTCCACCGCGCCATCGAGATCAACGACAAGGCGCCGGAAGCCTGGCTCGCGCTGGTGTCGTTTTTGACCAGCCTGAACAAAGAGAAGCTTACCCAGCAGGCCAGGGAGGAGGTGGTCAAAGCCCGTGCCCATTTGCCACCCAAGGAGTCCCATATCACCTTTGCACAGATGTACGAGTTCTTGAAAGACAAGGAGAACTGCCAGAAGGAGTACGAGGCGGCGTATGCGGTCGCTCCGGACGATCCGACGAGTATCCGCAGTCTCGCCGATTTCTATGGGTGCGCCCTGATGCTGGAGGAGTCCCAGCCCCTGCTGGAAAAACTGGTCGACCCGAAGAGAAAGATCGCGCTGGCCGACCGCATTTGGGGCCGGCGGCAACTCGCCTTGATGCTCGCCGCCCAAGGGGGCTATCCCAAACTCCAGGAAGCCATGAAGATGATCGAGGAGAACCTGGCCTCCGGCGAGATGGCCGCCGAGGACTTGCGGGCGAAGGCCACTTTCCAGGCCATCGATCCCCGCCGCGCCACGCGGCTGGAAGCGCCCGCCACCATGGAGATTCTCCTTCGCAACGAACGGGGCTCCAAGCCCCAGGACCGCTTCACCACGGCGAAGTTCTACCTGGCCCTGGGGAACTTGCCCAAGTTCCGGGAGCACATGCAGATCTTGTTGGCCAAGGAGAGCGAGGATCTCAACTTCCTTGTGACCTACATCTCAGCCGAGTTGAAACATAAAGAGATCGCCGAGGCGGAGCTATGGCTCAACACGCTGGAGAAAGCGGCCCCGAACCAATATGCCACGGCCCATCTTCGGGCCAGCGCCCTCGTCCGCCGCAATCAGCCCGATGAAGCAATGGCCGTGCTCGAGAAATTCGTGGAGAGGTCCAATATATCCCCGGACGAACGGCTGGCGGGGCAACGCCAGGCGGTGAGAAGCTGGGAGGAGTTCGCCGAACTACTGACCGAGACCAATCCCGCCGCTGCCGACCGATTTCTCAAAAAGGCGGAACAAGTGTGCCGCCTCTATGTCGGCAAGCGCCCGGAGCATCAGATGATGCTGGTCGGTTTTCTCGCCCGGCGCGGACGAATCCAGGAAGCGCTCGCCGCAATGGACCCCAACTGGGCTGCCTGCGACTCGTTCACGGTGGCCCAGGCCCTAGAGGACATCGTGAAGAATGCCACGCCCATCCGCGCACAAAACGAACACATCGAAAAGATCATCCAGGGCGCTGAAGAAATTTCCAGAGCAATCCGAGGGGAAAGTCCATCGGTCCACACTCTTGTTGCTGGTCTTTGCCAACTTTACCACCCAACAGCAACGCTATGCGGAGGCGGAGGCCTGTTACCGCGAGGTCCTGAAAACGGAGCCCCACAACGGCCCGACGTTGAACAACTTCGCCATGCTGCTGGCCCAGCAGAGCGACAGGCTCGACGAGGCGCTGAAACTGATCAACGATGCCATGGCCTATTCCGGTCCCATGGCCGTCATGCTCGATACGCGCGCGATTATCTACCTCGCCCAAAAAGAGCCCGAAAAGGCGTTGGCCGACATGCAAATCGTGATCTCCGACGACCCCGAACCCTCGGCGATCCACCAATTCCACTTGGCCAGAATCTACTCCCAGATGGGACGAAGGGACCAAGCCGTCGAGGCCCTGGCGAACGCCCGAAAAGCCGGCCTGAAACCGTCCCTCCTGGAATCTTACGAACGTCCCATCTTTGAGAAACTCCGCGATGAACTGAGATAGACGTTGTGACGACGTGGGAAGGTCCAAACGTGGCCGAAGTGAAGACTTATCCAAGCCGCCGCGCCTTGCTCGCCGCGTCCGCGGCGCTGCTGGCCATGCTGGCAACCCCGGCCGCGGGGCTCACGGTCAACGGCTACTCCGCCGCCGACAACGATCGCTTCGCCTCCGGATATCCCACCGCCCCGGTGCCCAGCACCAGCAGCTCGTTCCTCGGCGCCGGATACGATTGGTCGGGCGTGGGCTGGCTCACCACCAACGGCAAGAAGTGCTTCGCGCTGCTCGGGCCCTGCGACGCCCTGATCGCCAACCATTATCCCCTCGGCGTGTCGTCGACCGCCCAGTTCCTTTCCGCCAGCGGCCAGGTGGAAAGTGACACCGTCGCGGCCCAGCCGGGCGTCCATTCCGGCTATACCAACGACCTGGCCGTGGCAACCTTGGCCTCGCCGATCCCGGCGAGCGACAACATCACCTATTACTCCATTTTGTTCGAGGGGTACAACCCCAATTCCTATGTCGGCGACAACGTCCTCTCTATGGCTCGGGGGCAGACTACAGCATGGGGCAATACGGCCGGGGACCCATCGTGGGATGGAACCAAATCGCCGCCGCCGGACAACTCCTGTCCGGGGCAGCCCCACCCTACGGACCCGATTCCTCGAACTACATCGCTTACGGGTACGACCCGTTGACTCCGAATCGGGCCGTCGTCGAGCCCGGCGATTCCGGCAACCCCACGTTCATCGTGACCGGCGTGAAGGGCCAAATGTATCTGGCCGGCGCCCATTATCTGTTGTACACCGACAACTACGGCAATTCCTCCGCGAGCGTCGATACGTTCACCTCCATGTCGCTGCCGACGCTCAATAGCGACATGGCGCAGACCGGCTTCTTGCCCTACGTCGTCACGCCCGTCACCGCCCGATGGACCGGCGGCAACTCCGGCAGTTGGACGACCGGCGGCAATTGGTCGACCGGCGTCGTGCCCGCCGACGCAATGACCTCGGGCTCGGTGACCACCTGCGCCTCGGTCCTCTTCGACGGCGCGGCAACCTTGCAGCACACCATTACCCTGGGCGGCAGCCAGACCGTCACCTCGATCACCTTCGCCAGTGCGGCCGGCGCCAACCCCTTCACGATTACCGGCAGCAGTACCGATCTGCTGACCATCGGCGAGGCCGGCATCACCAACCTAGACGACGATGCCCAAACCATCAACTGCCCCGTCGCCCTGAGAACTTCCCAACGCTGGGCCGTCGGCGCCGGCGGACTGACCGTCGGCGGCACCGTCAACCTGGGGAACTTCATTGCGGGCAACCTGTTGCTCATCGAAGGCACGGGAAACGTCGCCCTCAACGGGGCCATCACCGGCACCACCGGCAGCCTGGCCATCTACGGCGGCGGCACCGTCACGCTCGGCAACTCCGCCAACAGCTACCAGGGCAAAACGTTCATCAACGGCGGCACCCTGGTCATCAGCCAGGACAGCGAACTTGGAACGGCCCCCTTCACTCCGGTCCCCAATCAACTCACCATCGACGGCGGCACGCTGCGAATTTCCGGCACGACAACGGCAAGCCTCAACGCCAATCGCGGCATCACCCTGGGCAGCCTGGGCGGAACCATCCTCGTCGACAGCGGTGAAACCCTCACGGCCAACTCCGCCATCTCCGGCGCCGCCGCGGCCTTGACGGTCGCCGGGCCCGGCAGCGTGGTCCTCACGGCCGGCAATTCCTACAGCGGCCCCACCACCGTCAACGACGGCACGCTGGCCCTCAGCGGAAGTGCCGGCGGCATCGCGCAATCGTCGGGCTATACGGTCAGCGAAGGCACGCTGCGGTTGGATAACTCCAGCGGCAATGACACCCTCGCCGGCAATCGCACCAACACCGCCGCCACGCTGACCCTCCAGGGCGGCACGCTGCAAATCGTCGCCGCCGGCACCGGAACCACCACCACGCTGGGCAATCTTGCCGCCGCCGTCGGTGAAAACGCCTACGCCCTCGGCAATGCCGGCACCGGCGCCGTGACCGTGGCCAACGGCACGCTCGGCCGGACCGCGGGCGCCACGTTGAACTTCACCGGAATCGTGGGCGCCAACAGCCTCAGCTTCAGCGGCCTGTCCGGCTTCATCGACCAAGGGACTTTCGTCAGCAGCGTCACTGGCGCCGATTTCGCCTTCGCCGACACGGCGTCCGGAACCATTCGGGCGATGAGTTATGGCAGCGACCCGAATACCGCGCCACTAAACACGGTCGTGGCCGGCGATCACGTCAAGCTGACCGCCAGCGCCACGTCGGCCAGCGACCTCGTGCTCCTATCGTTGAATCTCGACGGCAGCAGCGTGAGCTTCACGCAGAGCACCGGCAACACGCTGACGCTCGCCGACGGCGGGCTGATCAAGTCGGGCGGCGGCGCCGCGGCCACTTTGGGCGGCGGCACGCTCTCGAACAACGGCGTGGAACTCGTCGTTCGCACCGACGCCGCGGCCGACGCCTTGAACGTCACCGCGGCCATCTCCGGCGCCGGTCCCTTGACCAAGAGCGGCGCCGGCACGCTGACGCTCTCCAACACCGGCAACGCGTACGGCGGCGCAACGACCGTCGCCGCCGGCACCCTGGTCCTGGGCGCCTCGCAGGTCATTCCCAACACGTCCACCTTGACGGTCGCCGGCGGCGGCGCCGTCGATCTGGCCGGCAACACCGAGACCGTGGCCGGCGTTGTTCTGTGGGACGGCACGATCAAGAACAGCGACAGCGGTTCCAGCGCGGCGACGCTCGCTTTGAGCGGCAGTTCGGGCTCGGTCACGTACAACGGCGTCGGCGGCGGCAGCGTCATTTCCGTCGAAAACTTCCTCTTGGCCGACAGCATGGCCGCCTCGGGATCGCACGCCTTCACCGTCGCGCGCGGACTGGGCGCCAGCGACCTCACGATCTCGTCCGCCATCGCCGACGGCAGCAGCAATGCGCAGTCGTTGGTCAAGCTCGGCGGCGGCGTTCTGACCCTCGGCGGCTCCAACACCTACACCGGCGACACCGACGTCGTGGCCGGCACGTTGGCCTTGGGGGCGTCCGGCGCGCTGCCCGCCGCGTCGAATGTCAACGTCAGCGGCGGCACGCTCAACCTGGGCGGCACGTCAACCTCGGCGGGCACGGTGACTCTACTAAGCGGCGCCATTTCCGGCGGCACGAGCGGCGCACTGTCCGCTGCGTCCTACGTCGTGCAAAGCGGCACGATCAGTGCCATGCTGGCCGGCTCTACCCCCGCCTCCCTCACGAAGACCAGCACCGCGACGGTCGTCCTCAGCGGCTCGAACACCTACCAGGGTGGAACCTACCTCGACGCCGGCGAGCTGTCGGTCGGCGCCGATTGGCAATTGGGCGCCCCCGGCGGCGCCTTGAACTTCAACGGCGGCATGTTGCAGGTCACCGGCACGCTGTTTAAGAACACGCCGCGCCCCATCGTCTGGTCGGCCGCCGGCGGCGGATTCGACATCGTGGATTCCGCCAACACCCTGACGCTCAACGGCACCCAGAGTCTCAGCGGCACCGGAACGCTGGCCAAGTCGGGCCAGGGGACCCTGCAGCTTGGCGGCGGCACAGTCCAAAGCGCCGCCGTCACCATCGACGGCGGCACCTTGCAGTTGGGCGGTAATAACGAGCTTGTCAACAACCCGGTGGTCTCGATCTCCTATAGCAGCGATTTTTCCACCAACGGCCACGACCAGACGCTTGGCGGCCTGACGATGTCCGCCGGCACCGTCGATTCCGGCGCCGGCACCATCACGCTGGCCGGTTCGGTCGCTTACCTGCAATCCATTTGGACCGCCACGATCAACGGCCACTTGAGTCTCGGCGCATCGACGCAAACGTTCGACGTGGTTTCGGGCTCCGCCGACGACCTGGTGGTGAATGCCTCCATTTCCGGCAGCTCGGGCGCCGGGATTCTCAAGACGGACAACGGTCTGTTGACGTTGGCGGGCACGAACACGTATTCGGGCAGCACGACCATCAACGCCGGCATGGTGGAGTTCGATTCCTCGCTGGCCATCGGCGGCAGCGGACGTTCGGTCATCCCCGCCGCCAACACCACCGTTGTGGCCGGTTACGCCATCAACAACGCCTTCCTGCAGCGGCTGCAAAACAGCAGCGCGTCGTTCACCGTCGCCATGGCGGTCTCCAGCAGCAACAACCTCAGTTTTAGTAGCTCCCTCGTCGGCGCCAGCCTTTCGGCCGCCAGCCTCGGGGCCTGGGGCGACGTTACCTACACCGGCACGCTGGCGCCCAGCAGCACGACCTATCGCCTCGGCGGGGGCGGCGGCACGTTGACCCTCGGCAACAACAATGCCTTGACCGGCAACAACGCCCTGCTGGTCGGCGGCACCGGCAACGGGACCGTGATCCTGGCCGGCACCAGTAACTACACCGGGAATACGACCATCCAGGCCGGCGTCAACTATTCCGGCGGCACCTACATTCCAGGCGTTACGCTGCAACTCGGCACGGCCAACGCCATTCCCAGCGGCTCCGGCAAGGGCAATGTCGTCGTCAACGGCCTGCTCGATCTCGCCGGCTACAACGCAACCATCAACGGGCTGTCGGGCAGCGGCATCGTCGATAGCTCGGGCACCGCCAACGCCGTGACCCTGACGGTCGGCGCCGCCAACGCCACCAGCACCTTCTCCGGCTCGATTATGAACACCGGCGCCTATACGACATCCACCACGACACTGACTCTCGTCAAGACCGGCAACGGCACACTGACCCTCAGCGGCACCAACACCTACACCGGCGGAACGACGGTCGACGGCGGCACGCTCGACTTCGCCAGTCCCGCGGCGTCGCCCAGCGTGGGCATTGTGACGTTCAACAGCGGAGGCCGAGTCGCGTTCGGCGCCTTGCTGGGTTCCTCCTCGCTCGGCATGGGGGATTCCTCGGAGGATTCGTCCTCGGCCGGTTCCGGCGTCAGCGTGGATTCCGGCAGTACCGTGGTTGGCTCGGCCAATTCCACCGGGACCGACGTGTCGGGCGGCGACGGGTCGGGCACGCTGTCCGGGGACGGTTCTTCCGGGATCGATGCCGTGCCCGAGCCGGCCACCGGGGCGCTTCTTGCCGCCGCGGCCATGGCGGGACTGCCGTGGTGCGTCCGGCGGCATCGACGCAGGTTGGCCCAATTTCGGCAAGCGTAGGGGATGTCGAGTTCGGGTTTGACAATTCCGGGCGAAATTGTGTACAATCCATTTAGGTGCTGACGCCCGGAACCGTCCGCGCCGGTCTCTATTCCCGCATGGATTATTCGGAAGGCCCCCCTTCCGGCGAGAGGAGAGGATTGCCATGCCGCAAGCCATTGTCGATCCCGAGGAACTGAGGCGATTCGCCCAGAATCTGAAGAAGTTCAACAACGACGTTCAAGAGCGAATCACGTCGTTGGGAAACCAACTGGACAACCTGGGCCGGACCTGGCGCGACCAGGAGAACAAGAAGTTCGCCGAGGAGTTCCAACAGCACATCCAGGTCGTGGCTCGTTTCGTCGAGGTGATCGACCGGCACGTGCCGTACCTGCTTCGCAAAGCGGAAATCATTGAAGAGTACCTCCAGCAACGGTAGGTTCGCGTCATGGCCAAGGCCGCCAAGGTCACGTCGATCGATGCCGTCGGGCGGATGTCCGCCGCGTTGCAGGCGTTTCGCGCCGAGGCCGGCAGCGGCTTGGACGACTTGCAGATGGAAATCCAGCGCGGCTTGCAATGGATCCATCACGACTGCAGGGAATATTGGAGCGTGGAGGTCCGCCGCGCCTCGGAGCGGGTGACGGAAGCCCGCCTGAACTTGCAGCAGGCCATGACCTATCGCCGGGTAGCCGACCATCAGCCCACCTGCATCGACGAGAAGCGCGCCCTGGCGGCGGCCAAGCGGCGTCTTCAGATCGCCCAGGACAAGGTCCAAGCGGTGCGCCATTGGGCGCGGGTGATCGACCGCGCGGTCAACGAGTATCGCGGCGTCCGGACGCCCTTTGTCGCTATCCTCGAAGGCGATCTTCCCAGGGCCCTGGCGATTCTGGGCCGCATGAACGAATCGCTGCAATCCTACGTCGCCACGGGGATGCCGGCCGAGCTGGCCGGCGCTCCTCCGGCGTCGCAGCCGGCCGGGCGGCCCGAGCCGCGCGCCGGCGCCGGCATGGAGCCGCAACCATGAGAACCTGCGACCTCAGCGCCGGCGTCGCGAAGTTGGAACTGGCCGCCAAGGCGTTGCACCAGTCCAGCCGCGACATCGAGGAGTCGTGGGACGACCAGGTCTTTCACGACTTCCAAGAAACGTATGTAACGTCCGTGGAACCGAAACTCAAAAACCTGCTCGAAGCCGTGCGCCGATTGGGCGAGGCCCTCGCCAGCGCCGAGCACCAGTGCGGCGACCGCGACCATGGTTGAGTCCTTTTCGGCGGATGAACCGAGGCGGCTCTTGGCCGAGTTGTGCGACCTGGTGGCCGAGCGCGTGCCGGCCGAAAAGGAGATCGTCGCCGGCTTTCATGCCCGGGACGAAGCGGCCCGGAAGCATCTGGAAACCACCCAGCGCGAGTTGACGGAGCGTTACGAGACGCAGCGGGCGGAGGCCGAGGCCGAGTATGCCGCGATCCGCCGCGAGGCCCTGGAGAAGTTTCAATCCGGCCACGACGCCACGGCGGCGGAGTACGAAGAGGTCCGCGAGGAAGCGATCGCCCGCTTCGAGGCCGCCGAATTCGCGGCCGAAGAAGAGCGGCAGGACGCCCACTGGGAGGCGACCACGATCGCGGAAGCGGCCAAGGGCGGCTCCGGCCTGGAGTTGCACGACATCCAGGCGGAATTGGATACGCGTTGGCGGGAGTTGCAGGCCATCGGGTGGCAGGCGGCGGAGTTGCTGCGGCGGCGCGGACAGTGGCGGCAATTTCCCGATCCCGCCTTCAACGGCGCGATGCTGGAGCGCCACCCCGCCCAGCGGTTCATCAAGGCCCTGGAGCTCGCCCGGGAACAGTACCGCGCGCTGGCCGCCCAGAAGGCGCCGCGATTCTTCACCGGGCTGTGGCCGATGATGGCCCTGTTCGTGCTCCTGTGGGGCGTGTTCGTCTATCCGGCGGGCGCGTGGCTGGGCTGGGCCGACTGGAAATGGGTGGCCGTCAGCGGCGGCGCCGGCTTCGCGGTCTTTCTCTTCCTGCTGACATGGCTGCACCGCGTGGCCCGGCGGCATTCGACCGGGGCCTATTTGCCGCTGCGGCGGACTCTGCTGGAGGCGGGACTCGACCGGCCGGCCGTGCTGGAAAAGGCCAAGAACGACTGCCGGCGTCTCCATGCCGCCATCGCCGCGCGACACCAGGCCGAGATCAAGAAGGTCGAAGAACGCTTCGCCGCCGCCATCACCGACATGACCCTCGCCAGGCAGCAGGAGCTTCACCAGGCGGACGAAACCTATCAACCGCGCCTGGCGGCCATGGTCACCCAGCGCGACCAGTCGCTGGTCGAGGCGGAAGCCAAGTATCCGCGCCTGATCGCCGAACTGGAAAGCCGCTATGTCGCCGACGTGGAGTCGCTTCGCCGGCAGCACGACGAGGCGATCGAGGCCAACCAGCGGCAGTACGAGCAGCAATGGGCCGAAATGACCGACCGCTGGCAGAGCGGCCTGCAGCGGTTCCAGGCGTCGGTGGAGCGGATCCGCGACGGCTGCGACCGCTTGTTTCCCGCGTGGGACGACCAGGACTGGCAGCACTGGACGCCGCCGGCCGAAATCCCGCCGGCGATCCGTTTCGGATCGGCCGAGGTGCAACTGGCGCGGATCGAAGGGGGAGTGCCCGAGGACCAGCGGCTGCGGCCGCCGCAGAGCGATTTCTCCCTGTCGCTGCTCTTGCCCTTCCCGCGGCGTTCGTTGTTGCTGCTGAAGGCCGCCGGTGAAGGCCGCGCCAAGGCGGTCCGCGCCATCCAGGCGATCATGCTGCGCATGTTGACGGCGATGCCGCCGGGCAAAGTCCGCTTCACGATCCTCGATCCGGTCGGGTTGGGCGAAAACTTCTCCGCCTTCATGCACCTGGCCGATTACGACGAGCAACTGGTGGCCAGCCGCATCTGGACCGACACCGGCCACATCGAGCAGCGGCTGGCCAACCTGACCGACCACATGGAGAACGTCATCCAGGTCTATTTGCGCAACGAGTTCCAGTCGATCGAGGAGTACAACCGTTTTGCCGGGGAGATGGCCGAGCCGTACCGCGTGCTGGTGGTGGCCGATTTTCCCGCCAATTTCTCCGAGGTGGCGGCCCATCGGCTGAAGAGCATCGTGACCAGCGGCGCGCGTTGCGGCGTTTTCACGCTGCTGAGCGTCGATACGAAGTTGCCTTTTCCGCGGCAGTTCCACCTCGCCGACCTGGAGCCCGACGCGATGGTGCTGACTTGGAACGACGGGCATTTCGATTGGAAGCATCCGGACTATGGTCCGGCGCCGGCGACGTTCGAGGAGCCGCCGCCGGCCGAGCGATTCACCGAGATCGTCCGCGACGTGGGCCGCCAGGTCAAGGACATCAGCCGCGTCGAAGTGCCCTTCGAGTGCGTCGTGCCGGAGGGACCCAAGTGGTGGACCTCCGACAGCCGCGGCGGCATCGACGTGCCCCTGGGCCGCGCCGGCGCCATGAAATTGCAGCATCTCGAACTGGGCAAGGGGACTTCGCAACACGTTCTCATCTCGGGCAAGACGGGCTCGGGCAAATCGACCTTGCTCCACGTCCTGATCACCAACCTGGCCGTGCGCTACAGCCCCGACGAGATCGTCCTCTACCTGGTCGACTTCAAGAAAGGGGTGGAATTCAAGGCGTACGCCCGTTTCGCGCTGCCGCACGCGCGGGTCATCGCCGTGGAGAGCGAGCGGGAATTCGGCCTGAGCGTCCTGCAACACCTCGACGGCGAACTGCGACGGCGAGGCGATCTGTTTCGCAAGCTGGGCGTGCAGGACCTCAAGGGCTATCGCGCCTCGCAGCCCGACGCCAAGCTCCCGCGCATCCTCTTGATCGTCGATGAGTTTCAGGAGTTGTTCGTGGACGACGACCGCATCGCCCAGGAAGCGGCCTTGCTCCTGGACCGGCTGGTGCGGCAAGGCCGCGCGTTCGGCATCCACGTGCTGTTGGGTTCGCAGACCCTGGGCGGGGCCTATTCGCTGGCCCGCAGCACGATCGGCCAGATGGCGGTGCGGATCGCCTTGCAGTGCAGCGAAGCCGACGCCCACTTGATCCTCAGCGAGGAGAACACGGCGGCGCGGTTGTTGACCCGGCCTGGCGAGGCGATCTACAACGACGCCAACGGCGTCTACGAGGGCAATCATCCGTTCCAGGTGGTCTGGCTCTCCGATGCCCAGCGCGACGACTATCTCGGCCGCATCGCCGAGCTTGCCGCGGGGCGGAAGTATTCCGGTCCGCGAGCGATCGTGTTCGAGGGCAACGTGCTCTCCGATCCGAGCGAGAACGTGCAGTTGCACGACCTCTTGGCGGCGTCCGATTGGCCCGAGGCCGCCGGGCCGGCGCGGGCATGGCTCGGCTCGGCCGTGGCCATCGCCGATCCCACCTCTGCGACGTTTCTCCGCCAAAGCGGCAACAACCTGCTGCTGGTCGGGCATCGTGAAGAGGCCGCCCTGGGCGTCATGGCCGCGGCCATGCTCAGCCTGGCGGCGCAGCATGCCGCCGTGCAACTCGCCGCCGGGCGGCGAAGGGCGCGCGATTCTACGTCCTCGACGGCACGCGGCCCGACGCCCCCGAGGCCGGCTTCTGGCGCCGCTTGGCGCCGGTGCTGCCGCACGCGACCAAGGTGGGATTGGTCCGCGAGTCGTCCGAATTGCTGGCCGAAATCGCCGCCGAGGTGGCCCGCCGCCAAGAGGAAGGTCAGGACAAGGCCCCGCCAATCTATATGCTCGTCTACAACCTGGGACGGTTCCGCGACCTGCGGAAAGAAGACGAGTTCAGCTTCGGCGGGTCCGACGAGGACAAGCCGTCCAGTCCGGCCAAACACTTCGCATCCATTCTGCGGGACGGCCCGGCCGTGGGCGTCCACTCGTTGATCTGGTGCGACAGTTATGGCACGCTCAACCGCATGTTGGATCGGCAGGGGCTGCGCGACTTCGAGATGCGGGTGCTCTTCCAGATGAATCCCACCGATTCGAGCAACTTGATGGACAGCCCGGACGCCAGCCGGTTGGGCATGCATCGGGCGATCTATTACGACGACGCGCAAGGCCGCATGGAGAAGTTGCGTCCGTACGGCCTGCCGTCGGACGATTGGCTGGCCTGGGTCCGCACCCAGTTGCACGGCCGCCCGGGCGCGGGGCATTAACGCCGCCTGGCACGTCGGCTTAACGCCGCTGCTGGCACGCGACCCAATGGGCCGTCTCGGCGACGAGCACGAACCGGGCTTCGAGCCGCGGTTTCAGCCGGTCCCAGTCACGCCGCTTCAGCAGCAGGATTTCATCCTGCGGGCGGTCGAGCAATTGTCGGGCCGTCTCCTCATCCGCCTCCTTCTCCTTGCCTTTCTCGTTTTTCATCTGCACGGTGAAGTGGTCGAAGCGGCCATCACAGAGCAGGTCAACATAAAGAGAGGCCGAGAACGTCGATTCGCCCAGCGGCGCCGCGATGGTCCGCTGCCGCGTCGCCGGGTCCTTGGCGACCTCGGCCAGAATCGTCTTCGCGGAATGGGGCTCGTCGACGACCCAAGAACCCAGAAGGAACACACCCGCGGTGAAGGTGACCGCCCAGGTTAGTCCGACGATGGCAGTCAACGCGGCGGTGTCCTGCCGCCGTGCAGCCGCCTGGGCGAGCCAACCGAAGGCGGCGATCAACAAGACGGTCAAGGCCGCGGCCCCGAGCACGGCGACCGGGGCCAGGCCGAAGCGACCCCCGGGAAACGTCGCGGCCGTGACCGCCGCCGCCACGCCCAGACCGCCAATCGCGACCACGTGCCATTTCAGCAGCTTGAGCAGGTCCGCGGCGGCGTCGGACTGCATCCATCGCTCCAGTACGACCGCGGTGGCGATGGCCAGGCCCGGCAGGCCCGGCAGCACATAGGTATATACCACCTGGCGGGCGAGCGTGAAGAACAGCGGAGGCACGAGCCCCCAAATCAGGACATAGGCCAGCCAAGGATCGACCCGCCCGAACTTGCGCAATAGTAAGACCAGCATCGACAACGCGGGCCGCGGGTCGGTCCAGCGGAATGCGCGGCGGACTTCCGACAAGACGGGCAAAATCGGCCTTACCAGGGCCGCCGTTGCCACGACCGTCCATGGGAGGAACACCCCCAGGAACATCAGCCAGATGGTTCCATAGGGCCGAAGACGACCGTAGCCGTACAGGTCTCCGTATTCGTTGACCAAGTAGCGGAGGAGGTTTTCGTGGAGCAGGAAGTAGTTGAGGAAGCCGGGCGTGGCCCGCTCGGCGAGAATGTACCACGGCGCAGCGACGGCCAGGAACAGCGCCAAGCCCGAGATCCACGGCAACTCGACCAGAAGCCGCCATCGCCCGCTCAGCAAGAGCCACAGTCCGACGGCCAGTCCCGCCAGGACCAGGGCGACCGGACCTTTGGCCAACGCGCCGACGGCCAGCGCCAGAAACAGCGCCAGCCCCCAAGCCTTGCGCGGCCAGCCGGTCCGCCGGGCGAACAGGGCGAAGGCGATCATCGCGCCGCTGATGCTGGCGGCCAAGGACATGTCCAGCTCGCACGCCCCGGAAAGCACCAACACCGCCCCCGAGGTGGACAAGACGATTCCCGACAAGATGCCGACTCGCTTGCCCCACAGTCCGGCGGCGAACAGGACCGTGGCCGCGACCGTGACGATCGCCACCAAGAAGCTTGCCAGCCGGGCGGAGAACTCCGATATGCCCAGTGCCCGGTACGAGGCCGCCGTCAGCCAGAATTGCAGCGGCGGCTTGCCCCAGAAGGGCACCAGGTCGCCTTGAACGTAGGTCCGCGGGGTGATCCAGTCGCCGGAGCGGGCCATCTGCAAGGCAATGCTGCCGTAGCGGCTCTCGGTGTTGTCGGTCAGGGCCAACTGCCCCAGCGAAGCCAATCGCAGCAGCGCCACGGCGGCCAGGGTCAGCAAGCCCCAGATCGGCCATCGTCGGGCAAGGGTGTCGCGGGTCATCGAGGTCGTACTGGTTTGAAATCCGTTTCAACGGGGGCCACGGGAACCGCGGCATTATAGCAACGCGGGCGGCATTCTCCCACGGCAGAGTGCCGCGACCAAACCATGAACGGATTGCATTCCCCTTCTTTTGGGGTAAAATGATGGGCAGACGTGGGCGTAAAGCGCCGGTCCGGCAAGAACCGATGCGAAGGAGGAGAACCCATGCACGACGATTCCTGGCGTGAAGCGGCGACGAAACAAGTGCGAGTTTTGCAGATCATCGTGGGCGCACTCGTTGCCGGCGTCGTGTTTTTCCTGATGATCGTGTTGAGCATCTGCCCGCCGGCCAACCTCGCCCCGGGGATGTTGACCGCGGTGGCCGTGATTTTTGCGGGCGCGATGCTGATCACGTACCCGGTGGTCTTGCGCATCCCGGTCGCGACGGCTTGCCGCCAGATACTCGCCGGCACGTTTCGGATCGTTGACTCGTGGAAGTGTGGAAGCCTCGGCACGAGCGACCTCGGCGCGAGCGACCGCGGCATCGGGCTTAGCGATGTCCAGTGCCTGCTGTCGCTCTTTCAGCGAAAGACCATTCTTGGCGCGGCGATGATCGAAGGCTGCGCGTTTTTCGCGGTGATTGCCTATTTCATCGAAGGCGGTTTCGTCAGTCTTGGTTTGGCCGGGGCGTTGTTGGCCGGGCTGGCCGCGCATTTTCCGACGCTTTCCCGCGTCACCGGCTGGGTCGATCGACAAATCGAGCTTTTGGAGCAGGAGCGAACGTTGGGTGGAAGGCGGTGATGCGATGTCCGAGGTGAATCCCTTTGCCTCCCCGTTGAGTCTCGACGAGGTCACACTAATTGCTGCCGAGGGGCAGGTGAACCATCGCCTATTCCGCCAGGGAAATCTGCTGGTCATGCACAAGGACGCCATCCTGCCGGCCCGGTGTGTCAAGAGCAACGAACCGGCCGACGGCCGCCTCAAACGCAAGCTGGCGTGGCATCATCCGGGCATTTACCTGACGATCTTGCTCCACATTTTCGTGTACATTGTTGTGGCCCTCATTCTTCAAAAGAAGGCGACGATCTACATCGGTCTCAGCGACGAGTGGTTCCGCAAGCGGCGGCGGGCGATCGCCGTCGGTTGGGCCCTGGTCGTCGTCGGCGTGGCGATTGTGGTGGCAGCCGGCTTTATGGTAAATCACGACGCCGGGGTCGGGCTGGCGGGGATCCTGCTGGGGATTGTGCTGGCCCTGGGCGGGGCGATCTACGGGTTGGTGGCCGCCCGCATGGTGGCGGCCAAGCGAATCACCGACCACTACGTTTGGTTGAAGGGCGTGCATCCGGAATTTCTGGCGACGTTGCCTCCGTGGCCGTACGAGCCGTAGGCGCAAGGCGAAAGCCCCCGGGGCCATTGCGGCCGCGGGGGCTTTGCTTGGAATAAATCCGGCAACACCTACTCTCGCACTTTTGGTACTACCATCGGCTCTGAAAGCTTAACTACCGTGTTCGGAATGGGAACGGGTGTGGCCTTTCAGATATTGTCACCGGAAAGGAGCGGGCGGCCCTGGTGGGGGCGGGCCCGCCGGGTTGTCGTGTTGGAAGTGGAAGCCTGTGAGGGCGTAGGAGCGTTGGATACATGTGGCCAAGTTTTCGCCCGTTAGTACCGGTTAGCTGAGCGCATTGCTGCGTGTACACATCCGGCCTATCAACCTGGTCGTCTTCCAGGGGGCTTTCGCGATAAATCGCTTACGAAACCTGATCTTGGAGAGGGCTTCACGCTTATATGCTTTCAGCGTTTATCCTTTCCGTTCATAGCTACCCAGCCGTGCCGCTAGCGCGACAACTGGAACACCAGAGGAACGTCCTTCTAAATCCTCTCGTACTAAAGAAGAACCTCCGCAAGTTTCGTGCGCCCACAGCAGATAGGGACCGACCTGTCTCACGACGGTCTGAACCCAGCTCACGTACCACTTTCATTGGCGAACAGCCAAACCCTTGGGAGCTTCTCCACCCCCAGGATGTGATGAGCCGACATCGAGGTGCCAAACCGCTCCGCCGCTATGGACGCTCGGGAGCGATAAGCCTGTTATCCCCGGAGTACCTTTTGTCTGATGAGCGATGGCCCTTCCATGCGGGACCACCGGATCACTAAGCCCTACTTTCGTATCTGCTCGACTGATAAGTCTCGCAGTTAAGCACCCTTCTACCTTTGCGCTCGACGCCTGATTGCCAACCAGGCTGAGGGTACCTTTGGACTCCTCCGTTACATTTTTGGAGGAGACCGCCCCAGTCAAACTGCCCAACTGAAACTGTCCTCTGCCCGGATTCACGGGAATCAGAGTTAGAACTAAAACATGCCCAGGGTGGTATTTCAACGTTGGCTCCACCGAGACTGGCGTCCCGGCTTCAATGCCTCCCACCTATCCTACACAGAACATGTCACAGCCCAATATCAGCCTACAGTAAAGGTTCACGGGGTCTTTCCGTCTAGCTGCGGGAACGTGGCATCTTCACCACGACTACAATTTCACCGGGTCACTGGTTGAGACAGTGCTTCTGTCGTTACGCCATTCATGCAGGTCGGAACTTACCCGACAAGGAACTTCGCTACCTTAGGACCGTCATAGTTACGGCCGCCGTTTACCGGGGCTTCGGTCGCGAGCTTCGCCCTTGCGGGCTAACCCTCTCCCTTAACCTACCGGCACCGGGCAGGCGTCAGACTCTATACATCCTCTTGCGAGTTGGCAGAGTCCTGTGTTTTTGATAAACAGTCGCAGAAGCCGATTTACTGTGACCCCCAGGAGCCTTGTATGTTAAACAACCCCCGAGGGTACCCCTTATCGCGAACTTACGGGGTCATTTTGCAGAGTTCCTTAACCAGTGTTCTCCCGAGCGCCTTAGACTACTCGTCTCGCCTACCTGTGTCAGTTTTAGTACGGTCACCGGGGCTTCAACCCTTAGAAGATTTTCTTGGACGTCCTTCAGATGACTTCGCGAACGTAATTGCGCTCGAGCCCGGCTGTCGGCTTACGAGGGCGGATTTACCTCTCCCTCACCTCCAGACGGTCTACGGACGTTTCTAATCGTACCGCTCACCCTCCAAACGCCGTCCCTCCATAGGTCCACCTCGGTGGCGCAGGAATGTTGACCTGCTGTCCATCGTCTACGCCTTTCGGCCTCGACTAAGGAACCGGCTAACCCTGGGCGGAATTACCTTCCCCAGGAAACCTTAGGCTTTCGGCGGGCAGGATTCTCACCTGCCTTATCGTTACTCATTCCGGCATAAGCACCTGTAGACCCCGACACCGCTCCTTTCGGTACGGCTTGTATCTGATCTACAGCGCTCTCCTACCACTGCACTTGCGTGCAATCCACTGCTTCGGTGCTGGGCTTACTCCCGTTCGTTATCGGCGCAGAGTTGCTCGGCCAGTAAGCTGTTACGCACTTTTTAAATGGTGGCTGCTTCTAAGCCAACATCCTGGCTGTCGCCGCAACTCAACTTCCTTAGTGACTAAGCCCAACTTCGGGACCTTAGCAGGTGATCTGGGTTGTTTCCCTCTCGACCCTGGAGCTTATCCCCCAGGGACTGACTCCCGAGATAGTCGCATCGGTATTCGGAGTTTGGTTCAGGAGGGTAGTCTGGGAAGACCCCCAACCCGATTCAGTATCTCTACCCCCGACGCGTAGTGGCTCGAGGCTAGCCCTAAAGCTATTTCGGAGAGAACGAGCTATCTCTGCGTTTGATTAGACTTTCACTCCTCCCCACAAGTCATCCCCTCGGTTTTCAACCCAAGTGGGTTCGGTCCTCCACGCGGTATAACCCGCGATTCAACCTGCTCATGGGTAGATCACGCAGTTTCGCGCCTACCGCCAACGACCTTGTCGCCCTATTCAGACTCGGTTTCCCTATGGCTCCAGCCCGGAAGGCCTTAACCGATAGCCGCAGACGGTAACTCGCCGGATCATTATGCAAAAGGCACGCCGTCACACTTCGCAAGCATGCTTGCGCAAACTCGCAAATAGTGCTCCGACCGCTTGTAGGCACATGGTTTCAGGTTCACATTCCTCCCCTAGCGGGGGTTCTTCTCATCTTTCAGTCGCCCTACTTCTCCACTATCGGTCGTCAGGGAGTATTTAGCCTTGCGGGATGGTCCCCGCAGATTCAGTCGGGATTCCACGTGGCCCGACCTACTCAGGTACCCCTCGGGAGGCTGCACCATTGCCGCGTACGGGACTGTCACCCTCTATGGTCCGCCTTTCCAGACGATTCTGCTAATCGGCAGCTTGGTAACTCCCATGTGAGAGGCCCTACAACCCCGCAGAGGAAAACCTCCGCGGTTTGGGCTCTTTCCTTTTCGCTCGCCGCTACTAGGGAAATCGAGTTTTCTTTCTTCTCCTGCGGCTACTGAGATGTTTCAGTTGACCGCGTTCGCCACATGCACCTATGGATTCAGTGCATGTCAGTTCGGGTATCCCGGGATCAAAGCTCGTTTAACAACTCCCCCGGGCTTATCGCAGTTTTCCACGCCCTTCAACGCCTCCTGACGCCAAGACATCCCCCATGCGCCCTTAGTAACTTGGCCACATGAATCCAGCGCTCCCTCGCGGAAGCCGATCCACGCGGCAATACCGGGCCGTTCTCGCTTCGACCATCCAACGGACGGCCTCCGCCAGCGCGACCCAGGTAACGATCGCTCTAAGCGCCCTACGACCACCCCGACAAGTCCCGCACGCGACACAGCCTGAAATGATTCCAAACCTCCCCCAAAGGGAAAGGTTCGCCTCATTCCCGACCCGTCACGGGAAAAACCCATCGACGCGGTCACATTTAAGATGCCACTTCAACACTACAACCAAATTGTCAAAGAACACAACCAGCCACTTCCCGTGACTGGGGGAAACTATGAAGTATACCAATCGGACGAAACCCGTCAAGACCCAAGACCCACGAAAAAGATTTCTTCGCCCCGGGTGGTCTGGCATCCACCCACATGCATGGTTTTCTACACCTCACCGAAACTTCTGCAATTTTCCGAATCAACGCACCCCTCTCGCGGAGGGAGGCGGGCTGCTTACGCTCGCCTCCGGGCAATTTGCAAGAGTCCGGGTGGGAATGAAATCCCCAGAGAAAACAGATCGAAACCGTTGGAATACGGGTGGACAAGCAACCTGCCGATAGTATAGATTAAAAGGCTCTCCGGACTTTTGTGGGTTTCATGGGGCCTGGTGGTATCAAAAACAATTAAGGAGCACTTGTGGTCAAACTGACGTTGCGGGAACGAGAATCCATTCAAGAGGCGGTGCGTCGCTTCCGAAAGTTGGTCGAGCGAAGCGGCATCAAAAAGGAAATGCGCCGCCGTGAGTATTATGAAAAGCCCAGCGAAATCAAGCGACGTGCTCGACTCCGTGCCGAACGGCGGTCACGCCGCACGACCCCGCTTGGTCGCGGGCTGATGTAAGGGCCGTTCACGCCCTTCTTCTCTTTTCTCGATTGCACGACTGCGTTCGCGGCTGCGCGCCTCGCTGCCAACGACTTCCTCTGGCAGCCTCCTTGTGGGATACTGAAGACTGGGGACCGACGTGCCGAGGGCCCAACGACGCGGGGGCAACGATGCCGAGACTTCGATTTCCCACTCCCGAAGAATTCGAGCGCTACGTCCCGTATCCCTTCCTTGCCACTTGGATCGCCTGCGGGATCGCCGTCTTTGCGGCGGTGCTCGCCGAAAAAGGGCCAGCCCGCGGCCAGGACGGCGCCGTGCCGCTCGTTCCTTGTGCCGCGGTCGCCGTGGTCTCTGGTTATCTCGCGGCGGGCGTTGTCGTTGGCCTGTTGTCGCTCGCCCACGGCTCGGCGTGGCGACTGATCGGCAACCGGCTGCGCGGCGGCGAACATGGGACCGGGTGCCCTCCGGGCGCCCTCGCGCCGCGCAATTTGGCCGAGGGCCGGTTGCGCTCTGCTTTACCTGGGTTTCCTGCTGGCTGCCGCGGCCGCGCTGCGGGTGGATTGCGGCCTGGCCCAATGGTGCGTGGCCGGCAAATGTCCCCGATTCGTGTACGCCCCACTGGATGTCTGCGCAGTCTTTGGGCATGGGATGATGGCGTTCCTCGTCCTCGTGGCGATTTACCAACTTGATCCGTCCCGGCGGCGGATGTTGTGGTGGGTGCTGGCCTGCGTTGCATTGTCCGGCCTGGCGGCCAACGGCGCGAAGATGCTGCTGGCGCGGACGCGGCCATGGGCCTTTGATTTCCAGGGCGACGTGTGGACGACGTTTGGCAGGTGGCTGCCGACGGGCGGCGCGGCGCAGAGTTTTCCTTCCGGCCACACCGCCACGGCCGCAGGCTTGGCGCTGGCGCTGATGGTGCTCTATCCGAGCGGCCGCCGGCTGTTTCTCCTGCTGGTCGTCTTGGTGGCCTGCCAGCGGCTTGCGTGTGGCGCGCACTATTTGAGCGACGTTCTGGCCGGCGCGGCGGTGGGCTGTCTGACGGTGGCGTGCTGCCTCAGACTGATGCGTTGGTTTTCCGCACCGGCGGCGACACCCGGTTAGCCGGCCCGAGGTCGCGTCAGCGAGCCCCGGACTTGGAAGCGGCCTCTTGCGGAGGTTTCACCAGGTCCTTGAACTTCGCCCGCACTTTCTTGACCTTCGGCAGCGCCACCGCTTGCACATACGGCTGATGGAGATTGCAGGCGACATAATTCTGGTGATGGGCCTCGGCGGGATAAAAGGCCGTCAGCGACTCCAAGGTCGTCACGATCGGCGCCGCATGTTTGGCCTTGCCGAGGTCGGCGATCATCGCCTCGGCCAGGCGCTTCTGCTCCTTGTCGGCATAGAAAATGGCCGACCGGTACTGAGTGCCGATGTCACGGCCCTGTTGGTTGAGGGACGTCGGATCGTGGGTGGCGAAATGCACCGCGAGCAGTTTCTCGTAGGAGATCTTGCTCGGATCGTAGACGATTTTGACGGCCTCGGCATGGCCGGTCCGTCCGGTCGAAACCGCTTCATAGTTGGCCGTTTCGGCGGTTCCGCCGGCATAACCGCTGGTCACGTCGAGGACTCCGTCGAGTTGCCGAAACACGGCCTCGACACACCAGAAGCAACCGCCGGCGAAGACCGCCTCGGCCCGCTCCGGGCGCGGCGTGTGGCCCGCGGCCGCCGCGCCGGGAGCCGCCTTCGGAGGCGCTTCGGAGGCGCTTCGGAGGCGCCGGCTCGGCATAGTCCTTCAGGTGATCGGCGGCGACGAAGCGCATGGCTTCCGAATTCAAGCAATAGCGGCGACCGGTCGGCGCCGGTCCGTCGTCGAACACATGCCCGAGGTGGCGCCGCAACGTTGACAGAGAATCTCCGTGCGGATCACGCCGTGGCTGCGGTCCGCTTTCTCGCGGATGTTCTCCGCGGCGACGGGCTGGAAGAAGCTTGGCCAGCCGGTGCCCGACTCGAACTTCCCGGCCGACTCGAACAAGGGGAGATTGCAGCACACGCAGAGGTACATGCCCGCCTTCTTGTTGTTCAGCAGGCTGCCGCAGAAGGCCCGCTCGGTGCCCTTTCCGCGGGTGATGCGGTATTGTTCCGGCGTCAGACGTTTCCGCCACTCGGCGTCGGAGAGGACGAGCGTGGGCGTGTCTCTGGCGTCGCTGAGCTTGCCATCCGGGCCGAGGACTCGAACATGGACCGACGACATGGACGTTCTCCGCTCGGGCTTGGAACGTGGCGGCGCGGTTGCTGCGCTCGATTCCGTGGAACCATTGCAACCGGCCGCGAAAAGAATCGCAACCTGAATGACCAGACCAAGCTGTAATCGCATGGGAAATTCCTGGGCCGCCGCTCCGTCGGGCGGATCGACCGTCGCGAGTAAAAGGCCCCCGTGCCTGACTGCTGAGACCCGAGCATGTTGTCATTCATCGCGTCAGGCACGGGCGCCAGGCCTTTACGTCCGGCACAACTCGACGACGGGGATAGGTGTCGTTGCCACGTCCTGCGCGGCCGTGGTCGCCAACCATCTTGCTGTGCCGGACGACTTGCCGGCTCTCCACTGGAACTATACGCAGCGGCCGGCATTGCGGCAAGTGCGGCGATTTGCCGTCACTGTGTCGATTCCCGCGGTGCTTCCTGAAGGTTTCCGGTGTCTTGCTTGGGCCGCAGCAGATTGGCCTGGGCCCGCGGCAACAGGATCATCGCGGTGACCAGCCCGAAGATCCCCATGACGGTCAACACCACGCCCTGCATCGCCGGCTTCGCCTGGATGGTCGCCGCCAGCGTCAAGCCCATGAGGACTGCCGGCAGAACGATGCCGCCGAACAGGCCGTGCCAGAAGCCGAACAGGCTGATAATTCGCCAGCCGACGACCGTCAGCACGACCGCGGCGGCCAGCGCGACGGCCGCGGTCAGATCGATGAAGTCCTGGAGGAAGTACATCATCGGATAGGCGCCGGCGAAACAGCCCGCCACCAGGATGACCAGCCAGACGTTGAGCTTTTCGGGATCGTGCGCCAAGGCGAGCAAGGCGAAGAGGATTCCGAAGGCGAGCACGCTCAACGGTCCCAGCCAGGTCAGCTCGCCGAGGCGGTCCAAGGCCGCGATGCCGAGCATGTCGATGGCGATCGGACGGGCCTCGACCAGGTGGTTGTAGTCCCAGGTGTAGGTGGTGCTGTCGCTGGAGTGCTCCAGCTTGTTCGGCTGGAGCGAGAGTTCCAACATGCGGATGTTGCTGCGGTTGGCGACCAGGACCGTGCGGAACTGATCGATGATTTTCCCGGACGGCTTCTCGAGCGTGTAGACCCCCTTGCCGGTGGCGGAATAGTCGACGGCGATCGTCGCGGGCCTGTTGGCGTCCAGCGGCCCATGCCAGACCAGGTGGTTGGCCTCCAGCCGGAAGTCCTCGCTGGTCTGGCCATTGACGCTGAAATCGACCGCGGCCAGGGAGATGATCTTCGGTGGCAACGGCAGATCGATCTGACATTCCCCATGCTCGTCCTTGGGAGCCTGCGCCTCGATGTCGGCGTGGAAATCGGCGACGTAGATCGACTCGGGCATGGCGGTGCCGACGCTCAGCTTGGGCGTGAGCGTGATCCTGGCGTCGTACTTCTTGACGACGGCGCGGGGCGAGACGGCGGCCTTGCCGGACGGCACGGCTTTCTCGGCTTCGCCCGCCTGTGGGGTGGGTGCTGGTAGGTTGCTGCTCCCGCTATATTCGAGGCTCTTCCTGACGGCCGACATCCGAACGCTTTGGACGGCCGGCATGAGCAAGGCCAGGCCGATCACCGGCAAAAGGAGGACCAGGGCCACGGCGACGAGTTTTTCCGGCCCCGAGTGTTTTTTGCCCATCTGCTTGGTATCCATTTTTCACCCCTTTCCAGAAATGGGTTCACGCGAGTGATCCAGCGCCACCACGGACGGGCAATAGCCCCCTGAGCCAAGCACGCCCTCCATTGTCGGTTCCACGAATCGGCTTCGCAAGTTCCTTGGCCGATTTTTGCAGGCACGAGACTCCGGCGGTCTTGTCGTCCGATCGCGGCAAGAAAAAAAGACGCAGCGGGGTCCCCTCGAGCTCCCAGCTTCCCCGCTGCGCCATGTCCCCGGCAACCCTCCCCAAGTCGCCGGTTCCAAGGAACTATAGTTTGAGGCCGGAAGGTGTCAAATCCCGGATGGCCCAGCGAGATCCTCGTGCCCGGCGGCTGTCCGGGAAAGAACCTCGTGTTCGGGTCGCAGTAAAACCCCTCAGCCCCCAGGTATCACGAACTGGTCACCTCCTCCCACGGTAGCGGGGGGTGTTTGGCATGGTGGGCGATGACCACCGCCAGACGCGATGTTCGATGGGCAAGGTCGCCTCGAGGTGTTGTTGTCATCTGTAGTCTGGACGCTGGCCCCGTAGAATACCCCACATGAACGGGGTTTATCCCCTACCACGGCCATGTCGGCCGTGCGGGTCTTTCCGCGAGCGACGAACACGGCTGACGCAGGCGTGGCGAGAGGGCGACCATGGCCCGGTGCCCGGCAGAGTTTCGCCCTTCCGCACGCCCCGCACAGCGTAATGGCTTGCAGGGGCGGATTCCGGGTGCGGAGGCCCAATTCCACTTGCACGCCATCCCGCGTGGCGCAGAATTGCCGGTGTTCTTACACCTGACGACGGAGAATAAGTCCTCTAGGAACGGAGCTGAAAACGCAATGAAGAAGCTATTGATTTTGATGGCTGTGTTGGTGATGTCGATTAGTGCGATTGGCTGCAATTCCTGCCCATGCGGGTGGGGTTGCAGGCGGCCTGCACAACCGGCGCCCTGCTGCGTCATGCCCTGCGAGACGCCTTGCGAGTCGCCTTGCGGGTCGCCTTGCGGGGGCTGCCCGACCTGCCCCTGAGGCCGGTCGACCGCCTTGCCCGGAGGGTCTTTCCCGCAATGGGTCGGCCGTGACGGGCCTTGCCGGGTAGGCGGATGCGCCGGCTTGGATGGCCTGGACGCCGCGGTCCAACTTGCCGTGGCGCGTTCATCGTCCGTGGCGGAGTGCCGTGCAGCGGTTCATAGGGGACAGTTCCCCGGGAACCGCTGCATGGCGATCGAGGGCGCTACGTTCGCTTCTACCACTTCTCCGGCATGGACAAGCCGCGCTGTTTCAGCCAATCTTTCAGCGCGGCCTTAAAGCCGTCGCGCCTGCCGTACACCTTGATGGTGTCCAAGGCTTCCATTCCGTCGACATGAATGCCGGCGATGATCGCAGTGTCGCGGGCCTTAAGCCAGCCTTTCACGCTTTGGAGTATTTGTTCCTTGGTGGCGTCATTCGCGACCGTCTTGATCGCCATCCGGAGGAATGGACCGGCGCCTTGGTCATAACCCTCTTGGTAGGCGGCCTTCTCTTCCGGCGTCGTGAGTTTTTTCGGATCGAAGTCCGGGACCGTGTTGATCGGCTCGGGGGGCTTGGCCGGCTTGGCGGCGGCGGCGGAATCGTCCGGCTTGGACGCCTTGGTTGTCACCTTTTCTTGATCGGGGTTCTGGGCACTAGAGGGAGGTTGGTGCTGACGTGCCAGGATCACC
The DNA here is from genome assembly GCA_963804825.1 of uncultured Planctomycetia bacterium. GTDB lineage: Bacteria > Planctomycetota > Planctomycetia > Pirellulales > Thermoguttaceae > JBKQVT01. The sequence goes on from CAWDRV010000003.1 coordinate 922,929, forward strand.
ACGACCAGGATGAAGACGAACGCCAAGAATCCGCCGCCGATGCCGGTTACAATGCCAACCCTGGCGCCCGGCGAGAGCGACTCCCACATTCCGCGCGGCGCCTCGTACTCTTCTTCCCTGGCGGGTTGGGCCGCGAGGTATGGGCTGCCCGTTCCGGCCGAAATCAGCCCGGGCACTTGAGCGGCGGGCGTCCAATTGCTCATGGTGTCGGTCCACACCAGGTCGTCGGGTGCGATCCGGCCCGCCGCGATCAGTTGCACGAGTTGTTCCCGCGACACCGGGCCGCGCTGTGCGTCGTTTTCCGCGTAATACCAATCCGCCATATCCCGATCCCTCCACGTCGAACAGAAGTCTTGCAAGGAACCAATTCAAGCACAAGCCTCCATTGTAAATCACCCTGGCGGACCGCGATAGTCTGGCGTGCGTTCCGGTGCGATTTCCCGCAGCGCCCGCAAGAGGTCCGCGACATTGGTCACTGCCGCTGGGTCGCCCGATTCCGGCCGGCGGACGGCCACGACGCGGCAATTCTCGGCCCAGGCCGCCGCGAGCTTCTACAAGAACAGATTTTGGGCGACATTTTGAGTTCTGCGACGGGCGTCTGCGTGGACAGTGCGCGCGTGGGTCGGGAATCGGGCGTGGTTCGAGGCCGACGTGTCGAGGGCGGCTTCATTCACGGGTAGGAATGGGGCATTTAGGTGAAAAGGGGGTGGGAAGCAGCAAGGCGGCCATGGCCGCCTTGCTGCTTCCCACCCCCTTGATTTAGTAGTTCCCCTTGGGTAAACTCACTGCTGTTGGGTAATATCAAATTTCCTATCACTTAATATCAAATTTCCTATCACTACGGTCCAGCCCTTGTGCTGGTTGAAGCCGAACCAGCGGAAGTGCTCCGACAGCAACAGGAAGCCTTCAAACGCCAAGAGGGCAACGACGAGGCGACCTGGAGTGAGGCGCAGCCAGCGACGGCGAGCGGGGGCAGCGGCATTTGCTTCGCTCGCCGGTCCGTTGTGGCCGCCCGCCAAGGCCGCGTCGCCGCCGCCGGGTAAAAAGGAATCTTGCGACATTTTCTCCCACTCCGCCGCCAGAGCGCGCCAAGCCTAGCTCTTCTTCATTGGCCGCACTGTCATTACCCCTCAATGATTAAATTCGGCAACGCCTGTTGAAGTTTTCTCTTGGCGCCGTCGCTCACCGTGGTGCCGACGAGTTGCAAATGTCGGAGTTGGGTCAGTCCTTTGAGGTGTTCCAGTCCGGCATCGGTAACCTTGGTGTCGCCGAGGCGAAGCTCTTCGAGTTGGGTCAGTCCTTTGAGGTGCGCAAGCCCGGCGTCCCCAATCTTGGTATTGTAGAGTCTCAGTTGACGGAGTTGGGTTAGTCCTTTGAGGTGTTCCAGCCCCGCATCGCCGACCTCGGTTTCGTCGAGGTTCAGCACTTGGAGTTGGGTCAGTCCTTTGAGGTGTTCCAGCCCGGCATCGGTAACCTTGGTGCCGCCGAGGTGAAGCACTTCGAGTTGGGTCAGTCCTTTGAGGTGTTCCAGCCCGGCATCGGTAACGCTGTCGCTGAGGTCAAGCTCTCGGAGTTGGGTCAGTCCTTTGAGGTGTTCCAGCCCGGCATCGGTGACCTTGGTGCCGTTGAGGTCAAGCTCTCGGAGTTGGGTCAGTCCTTTGAGGTGTTCCACCCCTGCGTCCCCAACGTCGAAACTATTCAGGTAAAGGCGTTGCAGATGGGTCAGTTCCTTGAGCTTTTCCAGCAAGGCGTCGTTGACCTTTGCGTGACAGGGCGGGTAGGTAGTGGTCCTTGTCTCTGGGTCCCAACTGGGAGGAGGGTTATCGAAGAAACAAATCATCACCACCTCTCCGAACATGTCGCCTCCCAGCAGGTCGCACAGCCATTCCGGCGCTGGTGGCGTCGCGTCTGGTATATAGTTTCCAGACGGATCAAATTCATAATCATAATGAACCCCCGTCCAGCCGATCTCACTAATCTCTTCCACTATTACCTGCTGCGTCCGCGCCTGTTCTTTCTCCACCGCCAACCAACTGCACGGGATGGCCACGACCGCGGTCAGCAGGAGCAATGAGCGGATGGTGTACTGGAAGCGCCAGCGAAAAATCAAGGCAGCAAGGAACCAGAGGAGCATCAAGAGCATTGCCGCGCCGACGGCCGCAACGGCGATCAGCACCGTCCATCCCTTGTGATAGTGGAAGCCGAACCAGCGGAAGTGCTCCGACAGCAACAGGAAGCCTTCAAACGCCAGGAGGGCAACGACGAGGCGACCTGGAGTGAGGCGCAGCCAGCGGCGGCGAGGAGGGGCAGCGGCATTTGCTTCGCTCACCGGTCCGTTGTGGCCGCCCGCCAAGGCCGCGTCGTCGCCGCCAGGTAAAAAGGAATCTTGCGACATTTTCTCGCACTCCGCCGCCAGTGCGGCACAAAGACTATCGCTCCTGCTTCGTCATCAGGGCGACATACCCTATCGTGTTATCCTTAAACTGCACCTTCACTATCACGCAATAGCCGGCGATGCTGGATTGGAGTTGTTGACCGAGTTTGCCATCGGTCGCTGCATACTCGTTGCCGTAGCTCGGGTCGAGCCAGTAGGTTTGACCACCATTAACGTACTGGACAAGCTCGTGGCCCGCAAAGATCGAGGCCGGCAGGGGGTTCGGCCCTTTGCCCGGGATTCCAGTCGTGTAGCGGGCGTCCGACGGTGAAGCACAAGTCCCCATTGTAAATCACCCTGGCGGACCGCGATAGTCTGGCGTGCGTTCCGGTGTGATTTCCCGCAGCGCCCGCAAGAGGTCCGCGACATTGGTCACCGCCGCTGGGTCGCCCGATTCCGGCCGGCGGACGGCCACGACGCGGCAATTTTCGGCCCGGGCCGCCTCGATCTTCTCGAAGACGCCGCCCAGCCGGCCGCTGTCCTTGGTCACCAGCACGCCGACACGGAAGGCGCGGATATGCCGGCGGTTCTCCTCGACCGAGAAGGGGCCGCGGCCGGCCAGGATGCGCTGGTCGGGGATTCCGGCCTGGCGGCAGGCCGCCCGCGACGCCGGACGCTCCAGGACGCGGGCGACCAGGGGCAGGCCCGTCCGCCGCGACTCGGCCACGTAGGGCGCGAGGTTCCTGGTTCCGGTGGTCAGCAGGACGGGCTGGCCGAAGGAGAAAGCCGCCCGCGCCGCCGCCGCATGGTCGGGGGCAAACTGCACGCCGGCCGTGCGCGGGTCGATGGCCGGCGGCCGCGTGAAGCGGAGGCAGGGAATCTTCATCCGCTCCGCCGCGCGCCGGGCCGTCGTGCGAATGGCGACGGCGTAAGGATGGGTCGCATCGACCACCGCGACAATCTTCCGCCTTGCGATCAACTCGGCCAGGCCGCTCTCGTCCAGTTCGCCCGAGCGGCTCTCGACCAGCGCGTGCCGGCCCACGTCCAGCGGCACGTCGGTCGCCTTCGAGACCAGCACGCGATAGCCGGCCGCCGCCAGCCCCAGGGCAATCGCCGCCGCGTCGCCGGTGCCGCCCAACAGCAGGATCATAAACGATACCCTCGCACCGTGACCATCCGACCGTCGATCAGCCGGGTGTCGCTGTTGCCGATGATGACGATGCTGCTCATGCCGACCTCCTCGCGGAGCAACCGCTCCAGGTCGGTCACCACCAGCGATTGCTCGACCTGTCCGGCGGCGGTCACGATGCCGACCGGGGTCGAGCCCGGGCGCGCGGCCCGGAAGATCTCGACGGTCTGCTCCCACGGGCGGATGCGCTTGGCGCTGCGTGGATTGTAGAGGGCCGCCACCAGGTCGGCCGCGGCGACGGCTTCGAGGCGGCGGCGAATCACTTCCCACGGCACCAGCAGGTCGCTCAGGCTGACGGCCGCGAAATCGAGCATCAGCGGCGCCCCCAAGGCCGCCGCCGCGGCGCTGGCCGCCGTCACGCCGGGAATGACCTCGATGGGAACGGTCAGCTTCTCGGCCTGGGCCAGCTCGATCGCCAGCCCCGCCATGCCGTAAATGCCCGCGTCGCCGGACGAAACCAGCGACACAATTTCCCCGCCGGCCGCGCGGTCCAAGGCGGCGCGGCACCGCTCGATCTCCTGGGTCATGCCCGACGAGAGGACCTCCTTGCCCGCCGTCAAGTCGGCGATCCGCTGGAGATAACGGCTGTAGCCGACGATCACCGTGCTCTGTCCGATGACTTCGACGGCCCGGAGGGTGCGATGCTTGGGACCGCCGGGACCTAGGCCGACGGCATAGAGTCTTCCCGGGCGATCGCCACAGTCACGCCGCGGATGATGGTCTTGGGGAGTAGTAATCGGGTCCTCCTTCCCGCCAACAAGGCTGCCGGCTCGGCAACGGCGGGCAGATCGACTTTCTCTTGCACGAGCTGGGAATGTTCAAACGCGCGGATCGTGGTCCGGATATCCTCGCCGGCGATGCAACGCAGGGGGACTTCCAAGCGGCGGGCGGCCTCCGCCAGGCCCGCTTCGTCCGCCTTGAGATCGACCGTGGCCAGCAGGCGGACGCGGGCGGGTTCGCAATGGGCCGCCGCCAAGGCGTCATGCACGGCCGCGACGATGTCGTCGGCCGGGGTCCCTCGCCGGCAGCCCACGCCCACGATCAAGTCCTTGGCGGCTTCGGTCGTCGTGGTGACCACCGGTTCGGCGTCCAGCGCGTTGGCCACGGCGACGGCCAGCGCGTTGGCGCCGCCCTCGTGTCCGCCGACCAGGCTAACCGCCCAGCGGGCGCCGACATCGACGACCACCACGCCGGGATCGGTGGTCTTGTGTTGCAGGCAGGGGGCCACCGCCCGCACGACCACGCCGGCCGGCGCGATGTAGACCAGCCCCTGGAACCGGGAAAAGACCTCCCGCGTCAGGTCCGCGATCCGCTCGAACCGCCGTGGAGACTTGCCGGAAGGCCCGTCATCCGCTTGCGGTTTCGCCCAGGTCACGTCGGCATGGAGGAAGATTTCGCAGGTTGAGGGCGATCCCTCTTCATTCCAGAGCGGGAGCTTCGCCGCCAGCCGCGCTGCGATGCGCGCCCCGCGCTGCTCAGGCTGATCAAGGCGATCTTCACGAGCCGGTCTCCCGCCTTGGGGGACTGTCCCGATTTTCGCCCGGCGAAAATGGGACTGTCCCCTTTTCCCGCCGATGACCGTGACGGAACGTATTATCATACAATTTCGAGCGCAAGGCAACGGCCGCGCCAGGGCATGGCCGACCAGGAAGATCGCCGTCTTGGAGAATTCGGCCGCCGCGCCGCGCTGGGCGATGTCGGCCAGCGTGCCTCGCACGACCTTCTGGTCGGGCCACGAGGCGTGATACACGACCGCCGCCGGACAGTCCGGCCCGTAATGCTCCGCCAGCGTCGCCGCCGTTTGGGCGAGCCTTTCCGCGGAAAGGAAGATGCACAGCGTGGCCCGCGATTGGGCCAAGCGCGAAAGCTCCTCGGACGCCGGCATGGGCGTCCGGCCGGGCGTCCGCGTCAGGATGACCGTCTGGGCGACTTCCGGCGCCGTCAACTCGACCTTCAACGCGGCGGCCGCCGCCTGGAACGAGCTGACGCCCGGCACCACTTCGTAGTCGATCCCCAGCCGGTCCAGGGCGTCCATCTGCTCGCCGATGGCCCCGTAGAGCGACGGCTCGCCCGCGTGCAGGCGCACCAGGTCGACGCCGTCCCGCTGGGCCTGGCGATACACCTCGACGATCTCGTCCAGCGTCATGCCGGCCGAGTCCCATCGCTGCGAGTCCGGCGGCAAGAGGCCGATCAGCTCCGCGCTCAGCAGCGAGCCGGCGTAGACGCAGCGCCGCGCCTGCCGCAGCAACCGCTGCGCCTTGACCGTCAGCAGTTCTGGATCTCCCGGGCCGGCGCCGACAAAGTAGATTTTCATAGCGGTTGTCCAATCATTCGTAGGGTGGGTCGAGCGCAGCGAGCCCCACCAGGAGATGGCCAAATCCTGGCTGGTGGGGCTCGCTGCGCTCGACCCACCCTACTGTTCTTTCCCCTTCCAGAGCATCACGGTTTCGGATCGGTGGATTCGGTTTGCACCAAAATCACGGAAAGGTATCCGGTCTCTTCCGGCGCGGCCCGCAGCCGCCGCAGATCGGTTTCGATCCGCTGCGACGCCATGCCGGCATGGGAGACCAGCACGGCGCGGTCCGTCAAGCCGCGCCGCTCCAATTCTTCGAGCACCCGCTGGAGGCGGCGGCCGATTTTTAAAAGCACCACCGTCCCGCCGCGGTCCAGGGCCGAGCGGAGCGGTTCCAAGTCGTCGGCGGCCGGCACGAGGGTGACAAGCCCTTGGCCCTGCCCGACGGGGAAATTCGTCAAGGCCGCCGCCGCGCTGGGCGCGATCACGCCCGGCACGGTCACGATGGCGACCGCCGGATCAATCGCCTGCAACTCGCGGAGCAGGTAGATATACGTGGAATAGAGCAGGGGGTCGCCCAGCGTCAGGAAGCAGCAATCCTCGCCCGCGGACAACGTTCGATGCACCTGCCGGGCCGCCGCCCGCCAATGCTCCCGCAACAGCGATGCGTCGGCGGTCATCGGGAACGTCAACTCGTGGACCGTCGCGTCGGGCCGCAGCCAGCGGCGGGCGATCTCCAGGGCCACGCTATCGGAGGCCTCGGCCGGTCGCGGCGCATAGATGCAACGGCACTCCGCCAGGATTCGGGCTGCCTTGACCGTGATCCATTCCGGATCGCCCGGCCCGACCCCGATGCCATACAACGTCGCAGTCGTCATGGGAGCATCGACCTCCGAATCAAGATCACCAGCCAGAGCGACGAGACAAGCTCGGCGTCGGCCAATTGTCGCGGCGTCATCGCCAGGATGCGTTCGCCGTCGAGCGTCAGGTTTTCGCACCAAAAGGCGTCGTGTGTGGGCTCCAGGATGCCCGCCGCCCAGGCGATCCACCCGCGGGCTTCCGCCGAGCCGCCCAAGATGGCCAGCTTGTCCAGCGCGAGCAGCTCCTCGGCGGTCCATTGCGGCGTCTGGCCGTGGGCGCTGAGGATCCGCGCGTCCTGCCAGTCCAGGCCCAGCTGGGCGAAGGCCGCTTGCACGGCGCTGACGCCCGGAATGATCCGGCAATGGGCCCTGCCGAAGCGCTCTGCGACTGGCCGCGCGAGGCTGAACAGTCCTGGATCGCCGCTGACCAGCACGGCGATTCGCCGCCCGGCAGAACGATGCTCTTCGATGGCCGCCAGCGCCGCGGCGACGTTGCCCTCGACGGCGACGCGCTGGCAGCGAACCTCCGCAAACAATGCCAGCAGCCGGCGGCTGCCGACCATCACGTCGGCCTCCGCGACCGCCTGCCGGGCCGCATGGGTCAGGTAGTCCGCCGAACCGGGGCCGCAGCCGACGATGGCAATTTGTGCGGCGTGTTACCGCCATGGCGTCAAGTCTCCCGCCGTGCCAAGACATTGTCCGGCCATGTCCACCAGAAAGACAGCGACGGCGACGCGGCCGCGCAGCCGCTGCTCGGCGGCCCGCCGGATGTCGCCGGCCAGTCGCTCCGCCAACAGGGTCCGCTCGGCTGGTTCCAGGGCGGCGAAGATGCCCTCGACGGTCGGGCTGTCGGCTGCCGGCCGGTGTAAGACCTCGCGGTGCAATTGGCCGACCGATGGCACGGCCCCTTGCGACCGCGACCAGTGGGTATCCCATTGCCCCAGGGCCAACTTGGCCAGTTTGCCGGGATGCCCCAAGAGCATTACAGCATCGAATCTGGGACTGTCCCAATTTTCGCGTAGCGAAAATGGGACTGTCCCCTTTCACGTCCGGCAACCAGATCGAGCACAAAGCCCCAGGCGTTGCCGACCTCGATGAGTTGCTCGTCGGAGGGCGAGAAATGCGACCGGGCCGCGTTGGCGCCGATGTTGCCGGGCACCAGCAGCGGCGCGCGGACGCCGCAGGCCGCGGCCACGTCCAACGCGCATCGCAGGGCGTCGCAGAGCGCCCGGGTGCAATACGGCCGCACGATCCCGGTGGTGCCGAGGATGGACAGGCCGCCTTCGATTCCCAGCCGTGGATTGAACGTGCTGCCGGGCGATTTCGCGGCCGCCGGGGATGGAGAGCTCGACCCGCACGCCCCGCGGCGTCACTTCCCGGACGGCCGCGGCGATCATTCGCCGGGGCATGGGATTGATGGCGGGCTCGCCGGGCGGGACCTGCAACCCCGGCTTCGTGACCGTGCCCACGCCGTCGCCGGCGACGAAGCCGACGCCCTCGTCGCGGCTCCAGGCGACCGTGGCGACGATTTCCAGCCCGTGCGTCACGTCGGGGTCGTCGCCGGCGTCCTTGCGCACCGCGGCCGCGGCGGCCGCCGCGTCGTGGACCGCCCCGGCGGAGGCGATGGGCACGCGGATCGTTTCGCCGCCGGGCAAGACGAGATCGACCGCCGCCGGCGCGGCGCCGCCGGCGAGGATCATGGCCGCCGCTTTGGCCGCGGCCGCCGCGCAGACGCCGGTGGTGATTCCGCTGCGGAGCGTCACGTTCGTTCTCCTGGCACGCCGACGTTGCCGGTCTGGGCGACCCATTGCCGGATTTGCCGCCGTGCCTGCTGGACCGTCAGCGGGAGCCGCTCGGCCGACATGCCGTCGCCGTCCAGTTCGTGGAACAGTTGTGCGATCAAGGGAAGCCGCAGCCCCGCCTCGGCGGTCGCCCAGGCATCGGCCAGGACCGCCTCCGGCGGGCCTTCCCGATGGACGCGCCCCTGGCGGAGCACGTAGATGCGCGTGGCCAGCACCGGCAGGAGATCGACGCAGTGCGTGGCGAAGATCAGGGTGATTTTCTCCTGCCGGTTCAACCGCAGGAGCAACTCGATCATGTGCGTTTCGCTCTGCGGATCGAGCCCGGCCGTCGGCTCGTCGAGGACCAGGATGGAAGGCCGCATGGCCAGCACGCCGGCCAGGCACACGCGTTTCTGCTCGCCGAAGCTCAAGTGATGGATGGGCCGGCTGCGCAGGGCCAGGGCATCGACCGCCACGAGGGCCTCCTCGACGCGCCGGGCCGCGTCGGCGTCGGCCAGGCCCATGTTGCGCGGACCGAAGGCCACGTCCTGCTCGACGGTGGCAGCGAAAAGCTGATCGGACGGATTCTGAAAGACCATGCCGATCGTGCGATACAACTCGGCGGGGGCCATGGCCGACAGGTCGGTTCCCGCCAGGCGGACGTGCCCCCGTTGCGGACGGACCAGCCGCAGGAGCACTTTCATCAGGGTCGTCTTGCCGGCGCCGTTGGCCCCCATCACGGCAACCAACTCGCCCGCGCGGGCTCGCAAGGTCAAGTCGTCCAGGGCCACGATCCCGTCGGGATAGGCGTAACGGATCGCTTCGGCTTCGACGGCCATGGGGCGGGTCGCGTTGTTCACAAGGGCCACCTTTCTGCCAGCACGAAGGCCACGCCGATCAACCCCGCGGCGATCGCCGAGACGATCTTGTCCTTTTTCGCCAAGGGGGGCAAGTTGGGGACCGGCAACGAACCTTGGTAGCCGCGGGCCACCATCGCCTCGTGGGTCCGCTGGGCCTGGTCGATCGACCGCAGGATGACGATTCCGGCCAGGCTGCCCAGCGACTGGAGCGAGCGGCGGTACGTGGCGTGCCCGAGCCGCGCCTTCTGCGCCGAGAGCACGCCGGCGGCCTGCTCGAAAAGCGTGAAGATCGACCGCACCATGAGCATGGCGATTTCGATCCAGGCCCGCGGCAGCCGCGCCCAACGCAACCCGGCGAAGATTTCGTGGGCCTGCGTGAACGTGCAGAGGACGACGATGGCGCTGACCGAGCCGAGCGCGCGGGCGGCGATCTGCGCCCCGTCGAGCAATCCCTCGCGACTGACGACCAAGTGCCAGGGTCCCAGCGGCAGCGAGGCCAGCGGAGTGGTGCCGGTCATCAATGCCCGCAAGAGGCAGACGACGGCCACGATCCCCAGCGGGGCGGTCAAGCGATAGATCGTCGCCCGCAGCGGCGCCGGAAGGCGACGAGCACACCCAGGCAGATGCCCAGCGTCGCCAGCGGCAGGGCGACTCGCGTCGAGAAGGCCGCGGCCAGGATCGCCGCGCCGGCCACGATCAGCTTGACGCGGACGTCCATCCGCGCCAACCGGCTGCGGCCCGGGTTCCTTCCGATGGAGAGCAATTCAAGAATGTGGTGCATGGTCTTTCGTCAGTGTCTTTTTTGGCGGAAATAAATTGCGGTACGTGTATCCGGCGATGAAACCGCCGACCGTGCCGGCCACGAGGAACATGAACAATCCCAAATCGCCCTGGACGAGATTGATATAGGGCTCTCGGGCGGGATGCCCGGCGGACTTGGCAATTTCTTCGAACCTGTCGTCGACGCCCTGCCAGTCGGCGTCGGCCGCATGGGCAGGCCGGCGGCACCACAGCGGCGTGGCGGCCAGGACCGCGATGATCAACAGCGTACAGAGACGTTTCATATTTCTTCTCCGGCGACGGACGCGGCCAAGGGCGGCAGCCCGAGCAGTTCGGGACGACGCAACCACAGAAAGCGATAGGCGACGGCCGTCATCACGCCATCGGCGATGCCCAAGGGGATTTGGGTGGGCACGAAGGCCGCGCCATAAACGAGGAACATCGTTGTTATCGACGCGTTGTCGTGCGTCCCGCTGGCCAACAGGAAGGCGGCCATGGCATACGTGGCCCAATCCGAGAGCAGCCCGGCGAGAAACGCCGCGGGGAAAGCCGGCACCCGCGCCCACCGCAAGACGCGGAACAAACCGTAGGCGCTGAAGGCCCCGACCACGCCCATCGACATGATGTTGGCGCCCAAGGTGGTCAAGCCGCCGTGCGCCAGAAACAGCGCTTGCAAGAGCAAGGCGATGCTGGCGACCACCACGGTCGGCCCCGGCCCGATCAGCAGCGCCCCCAGTCCGGTGCCGCAAGGATGCGAGCAAGTGCCGCCGGGCAAGGGCACGTGCATGCAGGAGATGACGAAAATCGCCGAGCCGACCAGCGCGACCAGGGTCACGTAGGAGGGATCGGCGGCCCGGCGGCGTTGGATGGTCCGCAGTCCCCAGAACAGAAACGGCGCGGCCACGAGGAACCAAAGGCCGGCCCAACTGGGCGGCAGAATGCCTTCGCTGATGTGCATGGCCAGAGCCGGCGCCGGCCAGAAGACAAGAGCGGCCACGAGAATGGTCCCAAGGACAAGTGTTTTTCTGTTCATGCAAGTTGTCTCCTCTTCCAAGGAGGCCAGGGCGTTGACGGCCGCGGCCGCCACGGGACTGCCTCCGCGGGCGGTGGTGTTGGTGATGTAGCACAGGTCGCTTTCCAAGAGCGCCAGTTTCGCTTCCCGGGCGCCGACCAGGCCCACCGGCAAGCCGACGACCAAGGCCGGCCGCGGCCCGCCGCCGCGGACGATTTCCAGCAGCTTCCAAAGCGCCGTGGGGGCATTGCCGACCGCCACGATCGCGCCGGCCATTCGCGGTGCAAGCCATTCCATGGCCGCGGCGGCCCGAGTGCATTGCCGCTCTTGCGCCAGCGCGGCCACCTCCGGGCTGGCGATCGCGCAGACGACCTCGTTGCGGACCTTGGTGATCCCCGCTTGCAGCATCTTCACGTCGCAAAGGACCGGTCTGTCCGCCGCCAACGCGGCCCGACCACGTTCGACCGCTTCCGGATGAATGCGCAGCGAGCGGGCCAGCGAGAAATCGGCCGTCGCATGGACGATCCGCTCGACGATCCGCCGGCCGGCGGCATCCCATGCCGCGGCTGTGTCCGCGGCGGCCGCATCGAGTTGCCGGGCGATGATCTGGTAGCTCCGCCGTTGGATTTCCTCGCCCAACGTCGGCAGCGCCGCGGCGGACGCGGCGGACGCGGCCACGGGCGTCAGCCGCTCGACCACCACGTCCTCCAAGGCCGGGTCGTTCTCCAGCGTCGGCAGGACCTCCAGCGCGATCGCCGGGAACTGCCGGCGGCATTGCTCGACTAGGGCGGGAATGTCGTGCGTCACGTGCTGGCCCGTGTAGAGAAAATAGGGCAGAAGCACGATCCGCGTCACGCCGCCCGCGGCCAGCTCGGCCACCCGGTCGGCGATGCTCGGCCGGGCAATGGAAAAGAACGCGGGCAGGACGTTCTCCGTGCCCAGCCGGGCCGCGATCCGCCCGACCAGCGCCACGAAACCGCTCGTTGGCTTCCGCCCGCGGGCTGCCGTGACTGACGATCAGAATGCCGGTCGGTCCGGTCGGGTCGTTCATGCTCGTTCCTCGCAGCGGGCAAGAAAGCGCTCGACCGCCCGCGGCCGCGACGCCCAGTGCAGGTGGACGTAGCTGGCCAGCACGCGGCCCTTGGCGAAGCCCTCGACCGCGACGGCCTCCTCGCGGCGATGATGCAAGTGATAGGCCGGCTGCCAGCCCTCCGCGCGGCCGCGGTCGGCGACAATTTCGGAATAGTGGAACTCGTGGCCGCGGCAGGCGTCGCCCGCCGCGCCCCAGAGCCAGTCGCCCGTGAACGTCGCTTCCGTGTAGCCCAGCGTCTTCAGCGTCTTGAGCATGGCCGTTTCGACGGGCACGACGCCGGCCATCGCGTGCCGGGCGCCGTCGAGCGTTCGCACCGCGCCGCCCAAATACATCAACCCGCCGCATTCCGCATAGACCGGACGGCCCGAAGCGGAAAAGCGGCGCACGGCGTCGAGCATGGGGCGATTGGCGGCCAGCCGGGCCGCGTGGACTTCCGGATAGCCCCCGCCGAAGTACAGGCCGTCGAGGTCCTCGGGCAGCGCGCCGTCGGCCAGCGGCGAGAAGGCGGCCAGTTCCGCCCCGCCGGATTGGAGCGTTTCCAGGTTGTCGGGATAATAGAAGTGGAAGGCTTCGTCCCGCGCGATTCCCAGCCGCACGCGGGACGCACGGCATTGTAGGGTGGGTCGAAGGGTGCCGTGCGAAGCAGGTTCCCGAGCCCCACCATTGCTGCGGTCTGGTGGGGCTCGCTCCGCTCGACCCACCCTACTGTCCGAGATGCCCGCAAGCTCCAAGAGCGATTTCATGTCGAGATGCTGCCCGCACGCATCAGCCAAGGCTTCCAGGACCTGATCGTCCAGCCCGCTTTGATCGGCGCTGACGAGTCCCAGGTGCCGGCTTTGCAGCGTCGGCAATGCCCCGCGGGGCACGGCGCCCAGCAGCGGCGGCAATGCGCGCCGGCCAACGCCTCGGCGAGCCAGTCGCGGTGCCGCGGCGAGCCTGACTGGTTGGCAATCACGCCGGCGATGCGGACCTCGGGCTCGAACTCGGCGAAACCCTGGACCGTCGCGGCCAGGCTGCGGGCGGCCCCGTGGGCGTGGATCGCCAGGACGATCGGGGCGCCCAGGAGCAGGGCGATTTCGGCCGTGCTGCCTTCCAGCGACGCGGGCGACGCCCCGTCGAAAAGCCCCATGACGCCTTCGATCACCGCCAGGTCGGCGTCGGCCGTGGCCCGGGCGAACAGTTGCCGCACGTAGTCGGCCGAAGTCATCCAGGCGTCGAGGTTGTAGCAGGTCCGGCCCGACGCCCGCGTCAGGTAGGTGGGATCGAGGAAATCGGGACCGACCTTGAAGGTTTGCACCCGCAGGCCGGCTCGCCCCAGTGCGCGGACGATGCCCAGCGCGAGCGAGGTCTTGCCGACGCCGCTGCCGGTTCCGGCGATCAGAAGGCTGGGACAACGGGAAGGCTTTTGCGGTTTCATGCGGCGGCCCTCCACAGTTGCCAGAGATGAATGGCCCCCAGCCGCAGCGAAAGACCGGCGGCCAGGAACAAGACGGCGGCGACGCCCATCAAGGCGTTGGCCAGCGGGATGTGCCGCGGCGCAAGCGGAGTCAAGGGTTCGCCGACGGCGGGCTGGTCCACGGGCCGGCCGCCGTAGAAATTGCGTCCGCCCACCTGGACGCCCAGCGCCCCGGCCACGGCGGCCTCGGGCAGCCCGGCGTTGGGGCTGGCATGTTTGCGGCCGTCGCGGAGCAGGATGCGCGCGGCCTGGAGCGGACGCTGCCCCAACAGCATCGCCGCCACGCACAGCAGCGGGGCCGTCAGACGCGCGGGAAGGTAGTTGGCCAGGTCGTCGATCCGCGCCGCCGCCCAGCCGAACCGGGCGTAGCGTTCGTCCTGGTGGCCGAACATCGAATCGAGCGTGTTGATCGCGCGATAGACCACGGCGCCGACGGGCCCGGCGACGATGGCCCAGAACAGCGGGGCGGTGACGCCGTCAACGGTGCTTTCGGCCACGCTTTCCACGGCTGCCCGGACGATGCCCGGCTCGTCCAGCCGATCGGTGTCGCGTCCGACGATCGCCGCCACGCGACGCCGCGCCTCGACCAGGTCTCCGGCGGCCAGCGCCCGGCGGACGGCCATGCTGTGGCGGACGAGGTCGCGGGCCGCGATCGTCGTGTAGAGGATCGCGATGGAAGCGACGTCGGCCCAGATCGGTCCGGCCAGCGCCGCCAGCCGGACGACGCCCCAGGCCGCCGCTCCGGCGGCAACGTAGACCAGCAGGGCGACGGCCAGCCCGGCCAGCCTGGTACGCCCGCCGGCGAGCGATTCCAGCCGCGAGGCCAGCCACGCGATGCCGCGGACCGGATGCGGCAGCCAACGCGGGTCGCCCAGGGCCAGGTCGAGGGCCACCGCGGCCAGGATTTGGTTTTCCAAGTTCATCACAGTCTCATCACAGTCCCATCAGGCGATAAATCGCTTTCATGTTCAAGCTGTCGCGGACGACGCCGGCCAGGCGATCCAGCGCGGGCTCGATGTCGTACCGCGCGATCACCCGGCCCAGCGGCGCCAGGCCGCGGCGGACCCGCAGGCGGTCGATGAACCAGCGGCGGAACGGATCGGCGTCGAAGACCCCGTGCAGATAGGTGCCCCAGACGCGGCCGTCGGCGCTGCCGGAGCCGACCACCTGGCCGTCCGTCCGGCGGAAGAGGGCAGGGGAGTCGTCCGCGCTGGTCCGGCCATGATGGATTTCGTAGCCCACGACCTCCAGGGTCGAGGCGGCGTGGGTGGCGGTGGTGCGGGCGAGGGTTTTTTCGGCGGCCATGACCGTGACGGTCCCGAGCAGCCCGAGCCCGGGGATGGCCACGGCGGCCGATTCGAGGGCCAGCGGGTCGCGGATTTCGCGGCCCAGCATTTGGAATCCGCCGCAGATGCCGACGACCTCGGTATTGCCCCGCCGCGCCAGTTGACCGATCCGGTCGGCCAGCCCGTTCTGGCGGAGGTGGCTCAGGTCGGCCAGCGTGTTCTTGCTGCCGGGAATCAGGACGGCGTCGGGCTGTTGCAGGTCGGCCGGCGTGCGGACGATCCGCAGCCGCACGTCGCTCTCGCCGCGGAGCGGGTCCAGATCGGTGAAGTTCGAGATGTGCGGCAGGTCGATCACGGCGATCTCCACGGCGTCGCGGAGGATCGCCGTTTTGGCCGCCGGCGCCGTTAGGACCATGGTCGCGCTGATTGCCGTTTTCGCCGTGGGCGTCCAACCGCCCGCTCTTGAACTCGACCGAGTCTTCCTCCGGAAGCCCCAGCGACGCCAGGTAGGGGACGACGCCCAGGACGGGCCGGCCGGTGCGGCGGAGCGTGTAGTCCAGCGCGGGCGTCAGCAGGCTGGCGTCGCCGCGGAAGCGGTTGACGATCCAGCCGGCCACCAGGCGCCGCTCCCACTCATCGAGCACTTCCAGCGTGCCGACGAAGGCGGCGAAGACGCCGCCGCGGTCGATGTCGCCCACGATGAGCACGGGCGAGCCGGCATGTTCGGCCATGCGCATGTTGACGATGTCGTGGTCCTTCAGGTTAACCTCGCCGGGCGAGCCGGCCCCTTCGAGCACCATGGCGTCGAACTCCGCGGCCAGCGAGTCGTAGCACTCGCGCGCGGCGGCAAACGCCCGGGGCTTGAACCGCACGTACTCGTCCACGCGCATGTTGCCCACCGGCCGGCCGCCGAGCAATCACCTGGCTGCCGGTGTCCGAGTTGGGCTTCAGCAGGATGGGGTTCATCCGGACGTCGGGCTCCAGGCGGCAGGCTTGGGCCTGAACGACCTGGGCGCGGCCCATCTCGCCTCCCTGGCGGGTGACGAACGAGTTGAGCGACATGTTCTGGGCCTTGAACGGCGCCACGCGGACGCCGTCCTGGAAGAGGATGCGGCACAGGGCGGCCGTCAGGATGCTCTTGCCGGCGTTGGAACTGGTGCCCTGGAGCATCAGGGCCGGCGTCTTCCGCGTGGCATGGGTGCCACGGGTGCCTTGTCCACCTGTGCCGTATACACTGCTGGGCAAGCCAGCAGTGGCACCCAAACTGTCCGTCAGCACCTCGGCCAGCGCCTCGCACAGCCGCTGGTTCTCCGCCGCCGTTCGCACGGCCACGCGGAAAAACCGCTCGTCGAGGTGCTGCGAGGCGTCGAAGGTGCGGATCGCCAGCCCTTCGGCCAGCAAGCGGTCGGCCAACGCCGGCGCGGTCAGGTCGGCGCGATCCAACCGCACGAGGAGGAAGTTCGCCGTCCCGGGATACACGTGCAGCCCGGGCAATTGCCGCAACCGGTCGATCAGTTGCCGGCGCTGTTGGCCCACGTAGGCCGACCGTCTGCCGGAAGTATTCTTCCTCGGCCAGCACGGCCACGCCCGCCGCTTGGGCCAGCGTGCCGACCGACCAGGGCGTCAATTGCCCGCGGATTTGCCGGGCGACGTCCTCCCGGGCCGCGGCAAAACCCAACCGCAGGCCGGGAATGCCGTAGAACTTGGTGAACGAGCGGACGACGACGACGTTGTCCGGCCGGTCGTGCAACAACGAGACATGGCCGTCGAGAAAATCGGCGAACGCCTCATCGACGACGAACATGGTGGCCGCCTGCCGCGCCGCAACCGCCCGGAATTGCCGGCGATCAAAGGCCAGTCCGGTGGGATTGTTCGGCTGTCCCAGCAGCACCAGTTCCCCGCCGTGCAGTTGATCTTCCAGGGCGTTCCAGTCGAGGACGAAGCCCTTCGACTCGTCGAGCGTCAGGGGCGTGACCGCACGGCCGGCCTGCTCGACCGCCGCCGCATAGTCGATATAGGACGGCACGGGAATGACGGCCCGGTCGTAGTCGCATGCCCGGGCCAGCGCGAAGAGGATTTCGCTCGATCCGTTGCCGACGACGATCTGTTCGGCCGGCACGCGGTAGTGCGCGGCCAGCGCGTCGACCAGTTCGACGTTTTCCGGATCGGGGTAATGGACCAGCCGCTCGACGGCGCGGCTCAGGACGCCGCGGAGGCACGGCGGCGGACCCAGCGGATTGACGCTGGCGCTGAAGTCGAGGATTTGCGCGGGATCGCGCCCGGCGCGGGCCGCCAACGCTCTCAGGTTGCCGCCATGTCCTGTCGCCACGTGCGTCACCTCACACGGATCGAGCGGCCAGAGGGTCAAGGTCAACGCGGGGACGGCTTCCACGATTTCGCATGCGGCGCCGAAGGTGTCGCCGGTGGCGCCGCCGAGCTTGCGATAGACGTAGACGGCCAGGAGCAAGGTCGTCGCCAGGCACGCGGCCACAGAGGACCAGGCCGCGGCGAAGCCCCAGCACGCTGCAGGCCACGGCGGCCAGCAGGACAGCGGCCCCAAGCGCGGCCGCCACGTGCCGGTCGCGGCGGAAAATGGCCCCCAGCCCCTCGGGACGCGCGGAGGGCAACAGGGCGACGTGGACGCAAATGGCCGTCCGTCCGGCCAGCGGCATCAGCAACACGGCCGGCCAAAGGCTCGCCGGGCCCAGCGAACCGAGCGCGGCGAACTTCAGCAGCAGCACGCCGACGACCGCGATCAGGCCCATCGGACCGGCATGGCTGTCCTTCATGATTTCCAGCATCCGCTGGCGATCGCGGCAACTGAAGAAACCGTCGGCGGTGTCCGACAGCCCGTCCAGGTGCAGACATCCGGAGAAACTCATCAGGGCGATCAGCAGCACGGCGGCGGCAACCAGCGACGGGGCACGCTGCGCAAGTCCCCAGGCGATCGCGGCCGCCGCGACGCCCAGCAGCAGGCCGACGACGGGGAAAAAGGCCACGCTGCCGGCCAGGTCCGCCTCGGCCGTGCCCCAGGCGCCGGGCAGGGGCACGATCGTGAGGAATCGGATTGCCGCCAGCAAGCGTTTCATGGGTTGGCCTTGGAAACGTGGGCTTCGTCGAAGGTGGCGATTTCGGTGAGGATGCGCTGGGCGGCCTCGACGAGGTTCATCGCCAGCGCGGCGCCGGTCCCTTCGCCCAGCCGCAGATCCAGGTCCAGCAGGGGCTCCTTGCCCAAGTGGCGTTGCATTGCCGGATGTCCTTGTTCCGCGCTGCGATGGGCCGCGATGATGTATTGCGAGGCCGCGGGGCAAAGCGACTGGGCGATCATGGCCCCGGCGGTGGAGATGAAGCCGTCGACGACGACCGGCTTTTGCCGCGCGGCGGCGCCGAGGATCACGCCGGCGAGTCCGCCGATCTCGAATCCGCCCACTTTGGAAAGCACGTCCAGCCCGTCGCGCGGATCGGGGCGGTTGACGGCCAGCGCGGTTTCCACCACGGCGATCTTCCGAGCCAACTGCCCGTCGTCGATGCCGGTGCCGCGGCCGGTCACGTCGGCGACCGGCTACGCCGCAGATCGCAGCGACGACGGCCGTCGAGGGCGTCGTGTTGGCAATGCCCATGTCGCCGGTGCCGAACAGGTCGGTCTGCTCGGCCAGCGAATCGACCACTTCGATGCCCGCCTCGACGGCCCGGACGGCCTGGGCATGGGTCATGGCCGGTCCCTTGGCGATGTTGGCCGTGCCGGGGGCCACCCGCTTCGAGATGATCTTGCCCGCCGCGACCAGCGGGCCCAAGTCGGCGGCCACGCCCATGTCGACGACGACCACCCTGGCCCCGGCCAGGCGGCCCAGAGCGTTGATGCCGGCCATGCCGGCCGCAAATCCGTGGACCATCTGCGGCGTCACCTCTTGGGGATACTTGCTCACGCCCTCGGCGGCCACGCCATGATCGCCGGCCATCGTGACGATGGTCTTCCGCGCCACCGGCGGACGCAGCGAGCGGGTCATGCCGGCCAGGTCCACGGCCAGGTCCATCAGCCGGCCCAGGGCCCAATGCGGCATGATCAATTGGTCCAATCGCTGCCTGGCCCGCCGACGGAAATCTTCGTCCTGGGGGGCAATCTGCCGCAGCGTCGTTTCCAACAAGCTCACGTCGTTACCCCTTTCCGGTTCACATCTTTCAGATCCAACGGGATTCCGCAGGAAACCAGCGTCACGCGGTCGGCGCGGGCGGCAATCGCCTGGTTCGCCCGGCCGACCAGGTCGCGATAGCGGCGGGCCGCCGTGTTCTCCGGCACGATGCCCATGCCGACTTCGTTGCTCACCAGCACGACCGTGCCGCGGCATCCGGCGGCCGCGTCGAGCACCGCCCGGCAGTGGTCGGCCACGTGGGCTTCGTCCAGGGGCCGGCCGTCGCGGTCGGCGGCGTACATCAGGTTGTTGATCCACAGGGTGATGCAATCGACCAGCAGCACGCCCGCTTGATCGCGAGCGGCGAAGCACGCCGGCCAGGTCGAGTGGCTCTTCGATGGTTTCCCAGCCCCGGTCGCGCCGGGCCGCGCGATGCTGCTCGACGCGCCGGCGCATCTCGTCGTCGATCACCGGGCAGGTGGCCACGAAGACGCGGCCCGCCGGCAGCGATTCGGCCAGGCCTGGGCATAGGCGCTCTTCCCGCTGCGGCAGCCGCCGACGATCAAGATGATCTCAGCCATGACCGGCGTCTCCTGACGCGCTCGGCGCTCGGGAAGGCGAGCACGCCTCGGCCGTCGAACAGATGGAGGACGACCGCGGCGGCGTAATCGACCTCGAAGAGGACGTAGTTTCGCGGGTCCAGGCCCAACAAGTGGCAGAGGATCGCCCGGATCGCGCCGCCGTGGGTGACGGCCAGGACCGTGTCGGCCGGGTCCGCATGCCAGGCGGTCGGCGG
This sequence comes from uncultured Planctomycetia bacterium, assembly GCA_963804825.1. Taxonomy (GTDB): domain Bacteria; phylum Planctomycetota; class Planctomycetia; order Pirellulales; family Thermoguttaceae; genus JBKQVT01. The sequence continues at coordinate 942,839 of CAWDRV010000003.1, forward strand.
ACTGGCGGACGCGCTCGAGGAATCCGGCAAGGCTTTCGCCGCCGGGAAAGGCGAAGTCGAACTCGAAGGCCGCCCAGCGATCGACCAGCGCCGGCTCCTCGGCCTTCAGGTCCTCGAAGCGGCGGTTCTCCCAGCGGCCGAAGTCGATCTCCCGCAGGTCGCGGTCGATCTCGACGGCCACGTCGGCGACCATCGCCGCGGCCGTCTGCCGGCATCGCTCCAGCGGGCTGCAATAGCATCGGCCCGGGGCAAGCCGCCGGATGCTGGCGGGCCAGGGCGCGGGCCTGCTCGCGGCCGGCCGCGTCCAGGGGCGGATCGGTTGCCCCGATCAGCCGCCCGACGTATTCGGCCCCGGGCCGGGCGTGCCGCACCAAGACGAGGCGATGGGCCATCGTAAGGGTCCCCAACAAAAAAAGCCCGTCCCTCGAAGAGGCCGGGCCTTGCAACGGGTGCAACTTGGACCTTCCCTCGAAGGAACGCGGTGAAGCGCCTTCTGGTATCCTGACTTCCGAATCGTCCTACTTGCCGCGACCTTCCCATCCGACGGTTCGGACAGTGGCCATTCTATGCGGCGTTCGTCATCGGTTACAGTGGCGGGGCCGTGCTGGATTTTCACCGGCTTCCCAATTCCAACGGAACAGCTTTAGGATAGGGGAGGGCGGCGGAAGTTGTCAAGAGGGGGCAAGGCAGCGAGCCGGAGGCGTTAGCCTCCGGACAGCGTCCAGTCGCCGCAACGGCGACGGCGGAAGGCAGCGAGCCGCGGGGTTTATCCCCGCGGAGGGGTTGCGCAAGAGCCCGGTCCGCGGCGGCTTGATCGTCGCCCCCGTCGGCGAGGTGGCACCCACGAAACGGGCTGAGATGGTACCGCTACGTCTCGGGCTCCAACGTCGCCGCCGTCGGTGTCGATTCGCCGGTAGAAATCGGAAGTCCGTACCGGCTCCTCAGGGCTTGCAGGTACGCGAGTTCCTCGGCTGACGGCAACCCCTCGGAAACGACCCACCACTTCTTCGCCCGACATTCCGTGGGCCAGTGAGAATATTCCAGTAGTTGCCCTACCGCCTCGCGCACCGCCGCACGTACGTCGGGAGCCACCTTGATCTCGCAGAAAAGAGCCCCGCCGTCCGTATCGACCGCCACATCGACGCGCCGATCCCCGGCGACTGGCCGCTCGGGCTGAACTAAGCATCCGGGAAACTCAGCCTTGAGGATCGTGACGAGCAGCTCCTGCAACAGGTTATGGCGCAGGTCAACTTCGATCTCGGAAGCGGGCCGGGACATTGTGGTGCCTTTCGGCTTGCTGCCCTCATGCTGCGGTGGGCCGCCAGGAAGATCTCGCCCGCCACCTTAGGCACCGATTCGACGTACTTGTACAGGTCGTACAGCCGGTCGAAGTCCCGAAGAATCTGATGCACGTCCACTTTCGCCTCGGGAACCATCGTCCCGAGGAAGACGAACGCCTCCGTGTCTATGGAATCAGGTAATATCTCCCCGGGTGAGCGATCCCGACTTCGTGTCGTCCCGTTCCAGTCCCACATCCGAAAGCCGACCAGCAGGTCCGCGTTCGCCCGCACCCATTCGTTGAAGCGACGCACCTTGGGACGGAGGATGTTGGGATCGGGAAGGTTCTGGCTCTTCTCGAAGGAGAACGCAACCCCGTGCCGCCACCAACGCTCCTCGCTCGTGAGGTTGCTCCATCCCGATGTTAAATTGCAACTCCTTGCGCCCGCCATCGTGAAATGCGTACTCCTCCTTTGCCTTTGGAAATATTGTGCGCTTGTGGAAAATCCCCTTGGTTGTTTGCGCGCTTCCCGTGCAGCTTGGCACGCAATTGCTGTAGGGCACCGACTCGGTACGCAGGGGCTGCCTTGTTGATTCGCTCAGCCAGGGTCGTGACGTTCATTCCGTATGCTCCACCAAGGATTGCAACGGGGACGTAGCGAGTTCTGGGATGCTGGCAGCGCAACGCTCGGACGCCATTTTCAGAATAGGGAAGGCCAGGGGGCGTTGTCAAGAGGAAGCGGTTGTAAGGCGGAAGGGCGAAAAAGTCAAGACAGCGAGCTGCGGGGTTCATCCCCGCGGAGGGGTTGCGCAAAAACACGCAACCGTGCCCCTCAATCGACCGAGCGGAGCCAGTCGAACAGCCAGAGAGGATTGCCGCACTCCGGACACTGCTCGCCGTTCTCCAACAGCTTGCCTCGGCATTGCTCGCAATCGGAAATGGCGGGCAGGACCGCGACCTGACGCTGGCGAACTTCCGTCGCCTGCGATGAATCGCCGAAGGCCAACGCCGTGACAATCTCGACCGCCAGCGGCATCAGACGAAACAGCACCAGCGGGGCGCGGCGCGACTCGGGCAACGCCCGGGCCATCACGTCGGTGAAGGTCAACCGCCGCTGGTCGGGCGTCTTGGCAAGGTAGCACTGGACCCGCTGGACCACCCGCTCGTCGGGCTGCGAGGGCCCCAGCCGCAGCCGGGCCAGCCATTGCCAGAACCACTCGGGGCCGCCGTCGGCGTAATCGCCCCGGCAGACGGCCGCCGCGGAGACGGCGACCTGGTAGAGTTCGATCTCGATCTTCACCAGCCGCTCGGTCTTCTCTTCCGAGACGGGCGCGAGGATCGAGTCTGCGCCATCAGGCGCTGCACGTCCTCGTGCAGCCGCTTGTAGAGCGCGTCGCGGAGGATGGTCAGGCCGCCGGCCAGGCTGCCGGCGATTTCGACGCCGTCGCTGCGGCCTTCGTGGAGGTTGAACTCCTCGGCCGCCACGGCACGGCGTTTGACGAACTCTTCGATCTCCATGCCTACTCCGACCGTCAAGGGCAGTGCCGCAACCAGGACGCCTTTTTCGCCGCACCATCCCACCCGTTGCGACGGGTGGGCCTTGCTCGCCGGCATCAGTTCCGGGCAACGGTGCCAGTGAATTCTACCCCTCCAGGCTGGGCCGGCAAGCAATTTCAATTTGGCATGTTCCGGGGAGGAGTGCCTGGATGGACGGTCTGTGAGGGCTGTGCGAAAAGGGGGGAATTGGCCCGACCTTCTCGCGGCGGGAGGAACAGCCCGGGGGCGGCAGTTACAAACAAGTTACAACCGCCGGGACGGGGCCGGGGTACAATGCGCGCGGCGGCGGGACGCCGACAGGAAAAGCAGATGGCCGGAAGGTCGGGGATCCGACCGGGAACTTCTCCTTGCCGGCAACCGTCTATACCACAGTCCCATGCAAGGGGGACCGTCCCAGTTTTTGCGCGGCGAAAACGGGTCCCCTTTCGAGGACCAGGTCAAGAAGGAGGCAAAGTCATGAACGCGCGTTCGAGAGGTTTTGGTCGAAGGGCGGCCTTGGCCGCGCTGGCCGCGGCCATCGGCTGCGGATGGGTCGTTTTCAGTTCCGCGACGCTCTGGGCCCAGCGGCCCTCGACGGAGCGGCACGTCCAGGAGTTGGGCCGCTACCTGGACGGGGTGAAGATTGCCGAGCCGGTCACGTATCGGCAATTGGCCGTCTATCCGGTGCTGGTCGACGACGTGCCGCTGCTGCGCGGCCACTGGCTGACGGCCGATGAGGCGATTTCCCACGGCATGCTTGTCGTCACTGAGAAGCCCGGTGGCAGCGTGCCGCTGGTCCAGGTCGAGAACCGCAGCCAGAGTGTCGCGCGGCTGAGCGATTCGGTGTTCCTCATGGCCGGCGAGGTGATTGCCGGCGGCATGCAAGCCCGCACCGTCCGCCACGAGGTGGTGCTGGCCGCGGGCCAGAAGATCGACCTGGACGTCTTCTGCGTCGAGGCCCATCGCTGGTCGGGCGAGCAGAGATTCTCCGCCGGCAGCAAGACCATGCTCCCGCAGTCGATCCAAGGGGAGCTTCGCAAAGGGTCCGGCCAGGGAAAGATGTGGTCGGAAGTCACCCGCAACAACAAAGCCTTGAACTCGGAAAACGCCACCAGCAACCTCGACGAGGCCCTGCAAGCCGCGCCAGTAAAGAAGAAGCTCGAGGACGTGCGGCGGCGGATCATTCCCGCGATCCCCGAGGGCACGACAGGCTTCATTTTCGTGGACCACGGCCAGGCGCTGGGCCTGGAGCTGTTCGGCAGCGAGCGTCTTGCTCGCCAACTCCTGCCCAAGCTGCTGGATTCCTATGCCGTGGATTACGTGATTCTCGGCGATGCGCCCCGCGACCGCGACCAGCGTCGCGACAATCGCGTGGCGATCGAGTTTTTCGAGCGGGTGTGCCGCGTGGGCAGCCAGCGGGCGACCACCCCCGGCTCCGGCTCCGGCATCCGCACGGACGCCGATAGCCTGCTGGGCGACGGCGTGAGCCTCGACAGCACGCTGGTCCACTACGGGGTGCAAGTGCAGCAGAGAACCGCACCCCCTCCAAGACGCGGACCGGTGATTATCTATCCCAATCCCCAACAAGGCGACGACTCGAGCCCGCGACCGCCCTTGGTCAGGTAGTTTCTGTTGTGAAAGGTCGGAAAGTTGTAGGGTGGGTCGAGCGCAGCGAGCCCCACCAGAATCGCGAAGAACTGATGGTGGGGCTCGCTGCGCTCGACCCACCCTACGATACGGGAACGGTCTTTCCGTTTCTGATCACCCCAAAGGAGACGCAGACGTGAACAAGAGGGCTGTCTATTTCATCAACCCCGCGGTGCTGGGAGCGATTTTGGGCGGATTTGTTTTCTTCGCGGCCACGTGTCGAGCGGACGTGGACGAAGGGCCTCCGCCCATCGAAGTACGGTTGGAGACGGCAAAATGGGTGGTGGTCGGCCAGGTTACCAAGATCGACGCGTCGAAGGTTCAGCAGAACGACCCTGGCGTTCGCTGGGGACTTGCGACCGTTGCCGTGAAGGAGGTGCTGAAGGGCAGTGCCGTGAAGAGCATCGATTTCCCCGTCCCGACGGCCTTTACTCCGCCGGACTACGGAGGAACCCTGCAATTGTTCACCCATGAGGTTCTAGTCGGTCAGTCCGGAATATGGGTCCAGGGCCAGCCCGCATTCTTCCTCTTCGAAGGCCAAAGGCCGGATGTGCGGCGGATTCTGCAGGCCCTGAAGGAGAAGAAATGGTCGGAGCCCGTCCACGGGCTGCGGGCTTGGGCGCTGGTGATCTATCCATACGACCCGAATTTGGCTGCTCACGGCGCCGGAATGCCCGCACGATTCCCGACGGTTCATCCTGGGTTGCCGGGAATCATCTTTGCCGTCAAAAATGTTTCCGATGCGGACATTTACCTCCCGCTCGTGGAGTATCGGCATGACGCGGCGGCGGCGCCGGGCTTCTTCACGGCGACGGTCAAGGGCGCCGGCGGCAAAACGCTTGAGTTTTCGCTCGACGCTGCGCATCCACGGTCTAAACGCATCCCGTGTGCGAAGCTCTCACCCGGCGAGACAACCTATGTTCATCCCGGACAATGGCGGAGAGACAAGCTGAGTCCTGGAAAATATTCGGCGGTCGTGACCTACAAGAACGATCGGGCGGACGGTGAAGTACGTGACGGGTCATCGCCCCCGCCGGTTACGGCTTGGACCGGCGAGCTGAAGGCCCCGCCGGTCGAGTTCACGCTCACCGCGGATGATATCAGGGGATGGAAGGACGCTCCTCAGCCGATCCCGCAAGTCGGTCCGCCGATCCCACAGGCCGCTCCCAAAGCCGCCGCGCCCTTGCCACCCGACCCCCTGACCCCTGTTCCCACGACCTTTCCTCCCGTGAAAGGTCGTTAGTCGTCACGCCCTCGGCCCGGCGGAGAGCCAATCCAGGCCGATGTCCAAGGCCACGGCCGAATGCGTCAGCGCGCCGACGCTGATCCGCTCGACGCCGCTTTCGGCGATGCGGCGGACGCTGCCGAGGTCCACGCGGCCGGACGCCTCCAACTCGACGGCCGGACCGACGGCGTCGCGCCGGGCGACGGCCTGGCGGAGTTCGCCCGGCTGCATGTTGTCCAGCAGCACCAGGTCCGGATGGGCGGCCAACACCGCGTCGAGCTGATCGAGCGAATCCACTTCGACCTCGACGATCATCGTCGCAGCGGCGTCCGCGGCCGCCTGTTCCTGGAGGAAGCGGCGGGCGAGTCCGACGGCCTCGGCGGGCGTGTAGCGGGCGGCGTCGGTCGCCGTCGGCGTCGGCGTCGCCGACGATTGCGAACCGAAGACCAAGTGATTGTCCTTGATGAGGACGGCCTCGAACAAGCCGGTGCGATGGTTCCAACCACCGCCGCAGCGGACGGCGTATTTCTCCAGCCGGCGCCAGCCGGGGGCGGTCTTGCGGGTATCGTGGATTCGGGCCTTGGTTCCGGCCACCGCATCGACGTATTTCCGCGTCAAGGTGGCGATGCCCGACAGGCGGCCCAGCAGGTTCAACAGCACCCGTTCGGCGGCCAGGATGCCCCGGGCCGGCCCTTCGACGACGCCCAACGGCGCGCCGCGCTCGACCAGCCGGCCGTCCTCAGTTTCCGGCGACCAGCGGAGGCGGGAATCATAGGCTTCCAGCGTGGTCTGGACGGCCGGCAGGCCGGCGACCACTCCGGTCTGTCGCACGACGACCACCGCCCGGCCCGTGGCCGGCTCCGGCACCAGCGCCCTGCTGGTCCAATCGCCCTGTTGGCCGAGGTCCTCGCGGACCGCTAATTCCAGCAACCGCTGCCAATCGGCCCGAAGCTGGGCGTCCCAAGTGACTTGATGGAATTCCTTGGTCATGGAAGGGGCATCCTTCTAAAAGACGGGGGGCCGTGGTCCTGGGCTTCCGTGGGGGATGCGTTTTCAACGCGGATTTATCATAATGACATTACCGCGCGGTGCGAAGCCGCCCAGCGCGGAACCGACTCGTGAAGGGCGCGTCATTCCATGTCGGACAAGGCCTCCGATCCGCCGCCGCACTGGCTGCTTCACCGCGCCGACCAGGCGGCCGTGGCGGTCTTGGTGGCGGCCGCGCTGTCGGCGACGATCGGCTGGTGGATTGCCCAAGGCGGTCCGCGGGGGCGGCTGATCGAAGTGGATCGGGCCGAGCCGCAGACCGCCCGGTTCCAGGTCGATGTCAATCAGGCCGATTGGGCCGAATTGGCCAACCTGCCGGGCGTCGGCTCGACGTTGGCGCATCGGATCGTGGATTGCCGGCGTGCCGGCGGCCCATTCCTCGATCACGAGGACCTGCGGCGGCGGGTCCGCGGCATCGGTCCCAGGACCCTGGAAACCATGCGGCCGTATCTGCTTCCCATGCCCCCCAGTGGGGCCGTAGCGGGGAAGTAGGGGCCCATGGGCTGTCCCGGAGAATATGTGGGAATAAACTGCCGCGGAGGTTGCGAACAGTCAGGTGGAGCGAAAAAAGAGGCATCGCCCGAAGGGGGGCCTCTCTCTCCAGGGAACTCCTTGACAATCGCCGTGGATTGTAGGAATATAGATGGATTAGGCACATTTTTCGGACGCTGCCGCGAGAGTCCCCTGCGCAGCCTTCTGCGGGACATGGCGTGAAGAGAGCGGCGGCCTGAGAGCAACAAGGGAGCAATCTATGCGGACAGAGTGGCGCGTGGGTCGAAGGTGGGTCTGGTTGGCGTTGATCCTCTTGGTCTTCTCCGTGCTGGTGATCAACGCGACGTCGAATTACTCCTTGGCGGCCCCCGATGAGACGAGTTCGGGGACGGCGTCAACCGGAGAGCCGAAGGTGCTGGAGTCGGTTTTCTGGTGGTTCATCCGCTGCTCCGGGCTCATCGGGTTGGTCATCCTGGTGCTGTCGGTCTGGTTCGTCGCCACGATCGCCCGGATGTTCATGGAACTGCGTCTGGTGACCGCCATGCCCCCGGAGGTGATCAGTCGTTGCGAGGGGATGTTGGAGCAGCGCGATTTCAAGGGCATCTTCAACGTGGTCAAGGAAGACGACTCGTATTTCAGCCGCGTGCTGGTGACGGGGATCACGGAATTGCCCAACGGCGTGAGCGAGGCTCGCGAGTCGATGGAGCGGGTGGCCGACATGTTGACGGCGGAAATGGACAAGAAGATCAGCATGTTTTCCGTGTTGGGGACGTTGGGGCCCATGATCGGGCTATTGGGCACGCTCATGGGGATGATCCACAGCTTCGGCGAGATCGCGCGGGGCGGCGTTGCCTTGGATACCACCAAGGTGGCCACGGGTATTTCGGAAGCCTTGTTGCTGACGTTCGAGGGTGTGGGTTTGGCGGTGCCGGCGATCTATTTCTTCTCGTTCTTCCGGAACCGGGTGTCGCTGATTTCGGTGACGGCCCTGACTCGGGCCGACGAGTTCCTGCGGCACTTCGCCCAAGCGGCCCGGATGAAGACGGCCCCCGCCGCCCCCGCCCGCGCCAAGGCATGAGGGGATCGTTATGTCCGGCTCTGTATCCAGTGAGAGAATCACGCCGAACTTGACGCCCATCCTGGACATGGTGTTCCAGTTGATCACGTTCTTCATGCTCGTGATCAATTTCAAGGCGGCCGAATTGGACCAGACGCTGACGCTGCCGGTGGTCGGTTCCGCCGCGCCGGTTCTAAAATCGGCCGGGTCGTACCTCGTGCTCAACATCAAGCAAGACGACAAGCATCCCGAGGGCTTCCTGGCGGTCTACGGCAACGTGTACTACAAGGACGCCATCGACAACTTCATCAAGGGCAGGGGCGAGGTGCATCGGGCGGCCGCCAATCTCACCCTCGATGATGTCCACGGGGTCGACAAGGAGGGCCAGAAGGTGGCCGAGAAGGAGATACCGACCACGGTCATCATCCGCGCCGATCAGACGACGCCGTTCCACTGCGTCAACCGCATCATCGGCCTCTGCCAGGACAATGGCTACCGCTCGTTCGCGTTGAAAACCAAGTACACCAAGCCGAAGTAGCCAGCCCCATGAGCCGCCGGAAACATAGAGGCCAGCAGGAAGTAGAACTGAACATGGCGTCCATGCTCGACATGGCGTTCCAGTTGTTGGCGTTCTTCGTCCTGACGTTTCGCCCGCCGCCCCTGGAGGGCCAGATCAGCCTGCGATTGCCGCCGGCGAAAATGGTCGCCAACCCGACCGGCAAGAACGAGGCCGGCGATCAGGACAAAACGCCCGTCGATATCAAGGGCGTCAATACGCTCACCATCACCGTCAGCGCCAAGAAAAACGGCGACATCGATTTCGCGAACAATACGACCGGCGTGGGCAACCAACCGGTGACAAGCCTTGCCGAACTCAGCGCGAAGCTGCAGGGCATCCTCAAGAACCCCGACAGCCCGTTCGAGCAGGTCATCGTTCAGTCGAGTCCCGGGCTGCGTTACGGCGAGTTGATGCAGGTGGTCAACGTGTGCACGCGACAAAAAATCTCGGACGGAAGCGGCGGCACGAAGAAACTGGACAAGTTGAGTTTCGAGGAAATGCCCAAGTAGACGCCAAGCGAGGTTCGCGGCGAGAGAACAAGAGAAGCGGATTCACGGCCGCGGGCGCGCGCCCCCCGGGGAACAAGGGCGCCAGGGGCCGCAAGCCACGCCCTGCAAGGCAATCAAGGGCGTGACGTGCGACCGCGGTTTTCGCCGGAGGGGGCGAAAAGCGCGGGTCGGAGAGGAGAGGGCGACGATGAGCGGCAGGAACAGGTCGCAGCAGGACGTGGAGTTGAACATGGCCTCCATGCTCGACATGGCGTTCCAGTTGCTGGCGTTCTTCGTCCTGACGTTTCAGCCGCCCCCGCTGGAAAGCCAAATCAGTCTGCGGCTGCCCCCGCTCCGGGGCGGCGCGACCGGCGGCGCCGACCAAGAAGTCCTCCCCGACCCCAAACTCGACACGCTCACCGTGAGCGTCTTTTCCCGCAGCGGGAACATCGATTTGCTGGGCGTTGCCGGGCAGGAGGTCAAGGACCTCCCCGAATTGAACGGCAAGCTGGCGGCCATCTTCAAGAACGCCGACAACCCCTTCCAACAGGTGGTCGTCAGGTCGAGTCCCAAGCTCCGTTACGGCGAGTTGATGCAAGTGGTCAACGTGTGTACGCACCAAAAATTCCCTGACGGCAAGAAACTGGACAAGCTTAGTTTCGCCGAGCTTCCCGAGACCAACAACCATGAACGATGGAACGTAGGACAGTAGGGTACAGTCCCGTTCCTCTTCGGAACCGAGCTGCTATGCGACGCCGCGTGAGAGATTATCCCCAGGGAGGCATATTTCGCAGCTACGAATTATCGCGGCTGATGGCGATGATCGGCATGTTGGTCATCCTGGGGATGATTATTTACCGTGCCGCAAAGCCGGAAACGTGGCGAGGGCTTATTCCTGATCCGGGCGACGAGAAGGCCGCGGCGGCCGGTGCCTCCGCTGATGTGGAACACGCCCCCAAACCGAACGCTGCAACGCCCAAGCAGGAAAAATCGAAACCGGAAAAGCTTGCTGCCGCGAACCCTGCTGCCGTGAGGCCTGCTGCCGCGAACCCTGCTCCCGAAGCGTCCGCTGCCCCGAAGCCGAAGGCCAAAGACTCTGCTGCCGAGAGACTCGAGTCGGACAGGCGGGCGGCGGAGAAGCTGGCGGCGGAGAAGCGGGCGGCAAAAGAGCCCACGCCGAAAAACGACTCTTCGTTGACCGCGACCGGTCCCTATGACGAGGATCCCGCGGAAATCATGGCGATGGAGATGGATCGCGAGGCGATTGGCGACTACGAGATGAAGATGGATGGCAGTGAAATGGACGCCTACAAGCGGTGCCTGAAGTGGGCCAAGAATCAGCCTTGGGCCTTGCTCGAAAAGCGGGCGAAAAAGAACGCGACGCTCGACGACTTTTACAGCGATCCGGACAAGCTTCGGATGCAATTGGTCGAACTCAATCTGGATGTCCAGTTGGTCCAGCGGTGTGAGAAAGTGCCGGGCATCAAGGATCAACTCTATGAAATTTGGGGGTCCAGGGAGGGATCGGGCAATCGCCTCTACACGGCCATCGTGATCGACAAGCCCCCGGACATGCCCGCCGGCAAGGTCCATCTAACGGCCAAGGTGATCGGGTACTTTTTCAAGTTGCAGTCCTACGAGCCTGCGAATGCCAAACCCAACGCCAAACCCCTGTCTGCCCCGCTGGTGATCGGGCGGATCCAATGGCGGGCCGCACCCCCCGCCAGTAGTGGATTGGCCGGCCTTGGATTGGTGTTGGTGCTCGCGACGGGCGTGGTCGTGGTGCTCGTGGTTCTGGGGGCGATGTTCATGGGGCGCAAGCGTTCGCTGGTGGCTTCGTCGCTGGCGGTCGGCCGCGACCCGAGTTCCCCCACTTTGGAGGACTGGCTCGAACGGCCAACCGACCCGGAGGGGATCCTTTTGGGGAATAATTTCCCCGGCAACGGCGATTCTAGTAATGGGGAATCAAACCACGAAGGCACCGGGGCCGGGGGCCCTCCCACGTTTCCAGGTGACTTTGGTACAATAGGAAGGTAGAAGGTAGGGAGCCATGGCGAAAGAACTCGAAAAGCCCGTCCTGGTCGAGGAAGAAGAACTCGACTTCGAGGATACGCTGTCGGAACGGTTTATGGACTGGGTGCGTACCGACCTGATCTGGTACGCCGGCAGTTTCACGTTCCATTTGCTGCTGATGTCGTCGCTGCTTCTTTTCAGTGTCGGTTCCACGGTTGTGACGATCACGGATGAAACGACTTCGATCGAGGCGACGGAGAAGAAACCCGAGACGAAGCCCGAAACCGATCCCGTCCCCAAGGACAAGATGGACCTGGGCGAACCGCCTCTGGACCCCACCGAACTGAACACGGACACGCTCACGATGGAAAAGCCGGCGGTGCCGGAGGTGAAAGAGGAATACAACGATGAGAGCGAGCACTTCGAGCATCGAGGCGGCGGCTCGTTGAGCGCCACCGCCGGGGACCCCACGCTGGGCAGCGGGGGCGGGCTCAACATCAAGGCTTGGGGGCCGGGGGCGAAAGTCACCGGCCCGGGCGGCGTCCAGGGCAAGGGGTTCGGCGGCAGCGGCTTGGGCGGCCGCGGCAGCGGCCATCGCGCGGCCCAAATCGGCACCGGCGGCGGAACCAAGCAAGGCGAAGCCGCCGTCGCTCTGGCCCTGAATTGGCTCTGGCGCCATCAAGATAAGTACGACGGCGGCTGGAGCTTCAACAATTACAAGAAACAGTGCTCCGATGGAAGCTGCACCGGCCAGGGCAGCGCGCATGCCGACGCCGGGGCCACCGGCATGGCCCTGTTGTGCTTCCTCGGCGCCGGGCAGACCCATAAGACCAAGGGCCCCTACCGCAGGAACATCGAGCAGGGGCTGATCTGGCTGGTTCGCCACCAGGACAGGAATGGCAACCTGGCCAAGAACAGCGACAACACAGGCTGCGTCTCGCCCATGTACTCGCATGGCTTGGCCACCATCGCCTTGTGCGAGGCGTACGGCCTGAGCGGCGACCACACCGTTGGCAATGCCGCTCAATCGGCCGTGGACTTCATCATTGCAGCCCAAAATAAGCAGGACAACGGTTGGCGATATAACCCCGGCGACCCCGGCGACACCTCGGTGGTCGGCTGGCAGATCATGGCCCTGAAGAGCGCCCAGATGGCCGGCCTGAACGTGGGCGGCTCCGGCGGCAGCGGTTCGATCTTCGAATTGGCCGGCAAGTGGCTCGACCTGGTCAAGACGGGCCCCTACGACAGCCAGTTCCAGTATCAACCGGGCAGCGGCGCCACGCCCCCGATGACCGCCGCGGGCCTGCTCTGCCGGCAGTATCTGCACGCCAAACGCAGCGACCCCATGATGATCGAGGGCGTGAAGTATCTGATGAACAACATGCCGGACCTCAAGGCGCACAACGTCTACTACTGGTACTACGCCACCCAGGTGGTCCACAACTTCACCGGCTACGAATGGGACACGTGGAACCGCGCCATGCGGAAATTGCTCATCACCACCCAAACCAGGGACAAGGACCGCTGCGCCAACGGGAGTTGGGATCCGGACAACCCCGCCAAGGACCAGTGGGGGCCCCAAGGCGGCCGGCACATGTTGACCGCCCTGTCCTGCCTGACGCTGGAAATCTACTACCGCTATCTGCCGTTGTACAAGGTCGATGTGGAGGACAACGGCGCCGCGGCCCCCGCCGCGAAAGACGCCGGCAAAGACGCCAAGCCCAAGGACGACGACAAAGACGCCAAACCCAAGAACGGCGACAAAGACTCCAAGGACAACAAGGACGCGAAAAAGGCGATTGAGCGAGCGAACTGAAAACGGCCTGCCGCGGGTGGTCGCCGACCGCGTTGCAGCGATGAATAGCCTGTCGGAACGACCCGTTCCGATCCATTCTCCGCCGCATCCGCTCCGGCCCATCTCCGTGGGCGAGGCGGTTGCGGCGTAGTCGTTGATATCCGAAGGAAGTACACTGGCATTGCAGCAGGAATTCCATGAAACTCACGCCCATCGCACTGGTCGCTCTGCTAGCGGTCGCCGGACTCGGATCGGCCCGGTCGGCCTCGGCCGCCGAGGAGCCCTTGGACTTCATCCACGCCTTGGAGGAAAAGGGCTATGCCGACGTTGCCGCGGATTACCTGACCGACCTCAAAAACACCAAGGGTCTGTCGGACGAAGACAGCGAGGTCTTCGACTTCGAGATGTCCCTGTGCATGCGGAGCGCCGCCAAACAGGCGTATAATCCCGCGGACAGGGAAAGGCTGATGGAAAAGTCCAAGGAATACTTGAACAAGTTTATCGAGGAGCATCCCAACCATTCCAAGGCGATCGAGGCCGTCGCGTGGTTGGCCGGCTTCTCCACCGACGAGGCGATGAAGCGTTTGCAGGCAGCCAGCGATCCCAAGATTTCCAAGGAGGACAAGGACACGGCACTGGCCGCCGCCCGCAAAGCCTTCGAAGAGGCCCAACCCAAATTCGTCCAGGCCGCCGAAAAGTTCACCCAACAATGGAAGGAGACTCGGACCGGAACGAGGCGGGAAAGGGAACTCAAGGCGGAATGGAAGGCCAAACGCGACGAAGCGTTCTTCCGGTCCGTCCTCTGCACCTATTACATTGCCCAAACCTACGAGGACCCCAAGGACCCCAAACGCCGGGAACTGCTGGAAAAGGCCGCCAGGCAGTTCGACGACGTTTACCAGGCGAACCGCAACTTCATCGACGAACGCCTCTTCATCGCCCTGACCGCCCACATGTGGCAGGCAAAGGCCGTCATAGAAATCGGCGAAGACATGGAGTTGGCCACCGATATCCTCGACGAGGTGCTCGCCCCCTTCGAACTGGATGAAAAGTACATCACGCCCGACACGGGCGGGCTCTATGCCCAAGCCAAGCAGCTCCGCCTCGAACTCATGGCCAAGGAGTCGATCAAGGATTTCATCAGGGAGGCAAGGACGTGGCGGGCCGCATTCCGCACCGCCGGCGGCGGCACGGGCACCGGCAGGATGCGGAGTTTCCAACTCGACCAGACGGAGGGCTTCCAACGAATCAGCCTCGACCTGGCCAAGGCCCTGTTGGCGCAGGCGGACAAGGCCGCCAGTGCCGAGAAGACGAGACTCTTGAGCGAGGTCAAGAAGATCGTCGACGAGATGGTCAATGTTTCCAGCCCCTATCAGGATGAGGCGATCGCCCTGCGGCGGAAACTCCGGGGAGGCTCCGACAGCGCACCGTCCGGTTTCGAGGATGCCTGCGATCGCGGCGACGACGCCCTCAAGGCCAAACAGTGGGAAGACGCCGTCAAGTTCTACAAGAAGGCCCTGGAGTACGCCACAAGACCCAAGCAGGACCAGGTCAAGATCAGTAAAGTCAACGACATGATCGGCTGGACCTACTTCTCCTGGGGGATCGAGCAGTTCAATGCGGGCAATTTTCCCGAGTGCCTCGACAAGTTGCACACGCTCCTGACCGAGTACGGCAAGAGCGAGGCCGCGCCCACCGGCGCCGCACTGGTGGTCACCACCAAGCTCAACCAGTACCTGGCCATCCCGCCGAACCAAGTCAAGAAAAAGGCGGAAGCCCTGAAAGACATGATCGAAAGCGCCGAGTACACCATCCACACCTGGCCCGACAAGCCCGCGGCCGACGACGCCCGCATGTCGCTGGGCCAGGTCTACTTCTACAACGGCGAGATCGACAAGGCCTTGAAACAGTTCGACGCCGTCAATCCGAAGGCGGAGCGTTACCCCATGGCCCGGCACCTGGCGGCGCAAACCTACTGCCAACGCTACCTGCGGGAAAAGGAGAAGCCCAAGGCGACGCGCAACGAGGCGGCCATGAACGCCGACCGCGAGCAGGCGATGAAGGCCCTGAAAACCAGCGTTCAATTGCAGGAAGAAAAGTGGGTGAAAACCGATCCCATGCCCGCGCCGCTCATCGAAACGAAATTGCTCCTGGCCGAATTGCTCTTGGAAGGGGGCGATGCGAAGGCGGCCGCCGCCCAGTTCCAACCCCTCATCGACGCGGTGGACAAGAGCAAGCCGAAGTCGCTCAATGAGACCATGCTCCGCATCTTCCGCGGCGCCGTCCGCGCCTACGTCGAGATCAACGACCTCGAGAAGGCCGAACTCGCCGGCATGGTGCTGATCGACCTCGGTCCCGACGTCGAATACGTCAACGACGCGCTCTTGCGATTCGCCAGGCTCCTGGAAAAGAAACGGAAAGAGGCCGAGGCCGCCGTGATCGCCGCGGTCGTTCCCGCCGAAGTCACGGCAGCCAAGAACCGCGTGGCGGCCATGAACCAACTCCTCGGCAAACTGTTGATGAAGCTGGCCTCGCGCAACAACGTGTCGCCCGTCGGCATGGTGTGGATCGCCGAGACCAGCTCCGCCGTCGGCCAGGACCAAGCGGCCGAAATGCAATGCCAGCGGTTTCTGAAACTGATCCAGAGCAACCCTGCCTTCAGGAAGATCGCTGGCCCCAATGCCCCCACGCGGATCCGCACCCTGCTGGTCCACATCCTCGGCAAGACGGGCCAATTCCAGGCAGCCCTGGAACAGGTTACCAAACTGATCGCGGAACACCCCACGGCGCTGGAACCGAGACTGGAAGAGTGCCGCCTGCGACACTCCTGGGCCGAGCAAGACCCCGACCAGGTTCTCGGCGCCCAGAGGGTGTCCGAGGCCCTCCGAACTTCCCTCGATCGCATCACTGGCAAAGAAACCGTCGGAATACTACGAGGTCGTCTACATCGAGGCCGACTCCTTTCACATGCAGGGCGTCATGCTCGACAAGAAAGCCTAACAAGGCCGAGGCGGCCGAGGCCGCGAAGAAGGGGCAGCAGATCCTCCGAGCCGCCCTGTTCAGCAAGCCTGATCTCGATGGTCCGGACCGGGTTGCGCAGTACCGCGACCTGCTCAGCAAATTCGACCGGCTGCAAGGTCGGACTCCGGCCAGCAAGAAGCCTGAAAAATAGGCGCGGCGGAAGGCGCAGGGGACATGAACCGCGGGCGTACGCCCGCGGTCCGCCGCGGGGGCGAAACTGCAAACGGACCGTCCGCCCGATGGTCGATCCCTCATCCATTCCTGCCCGCCTTCCCGCGTCCGCCTTTTTTCTACATGGGGCCTTTACACCCAGCCTGGGTCGGGTAAAATAGACCCTTCGCCTGGCCTGGGGCGTTTTTCTTCCCCCAAAATTTGTTGAGGGGGTTCCCCCCCCGCAGAATTTTTGCTATCATTGCTTTTATTGCACACGCTGCATACTCCGGGGGGAGCGGCAGGGTCGGATTGAAATTGATACTGCGAGCCGTCAAGAATGAGACGAACCTTTCCCCGTGATTACGGTGCGCGCCATTTCCAACCGTGCAAAGGATAAAGCCCGTTCATACAAACAGTTTTTTGCTAAAGGGAGAATCGAATGACGACGAACAAGATCAAGCTTTTGATCGCCGACGACCACGAGGTGGTCCGGTGCGGATTGAAGAGTCTCTTGGCTGGCACGGAGATCAAGGTGGTCGCCGAAGTGGCGAGCGGCGCCGAGGCCGTCAAGTATGCCTTGGAAAGCGACCCCGACGTGGTCATGCTGGACATCCGCATGCCGGACGGCGACGGGCTGACCGCGCTGGGCCGCATCAAGCTGGACAAGCCGGAGATGCCGATTCTGATTCTCTCCACCTTCGACAATCCGACCTATGTCGCCCGCGCGGTGGCGCTGGGCGCCAACGGCTACTTGCTGAAGGGCTGCACGCGCGAGCAGTTGCTCTCTGCGATCCGCACCGCCGCGGCCGGCGAGAGCGCCTGGACCCGCGACGAGCTGCGCCGCGTCACCGGGGCCTTGGCCACGCCGCGCCTGACGGCCGACGTCGAGGTGCCGCTGACCCAGCGCGAAAGCGAAGTGCTCCGCCAGTTGGCCTACGGTCTGACCAACAAGGAGATCGCCCAAACGCTGCACATCAGCTACGAAACCGTCAAGGAGCACGTGCAGCACATTCTTCGCAAGATCGGCGTCTCGGACCGGACCCAAGCCGCGGTCTGGGCCGTTCGCAAGGAACTCGTTTAGCGCAAGCGCGCTTAACGAGAGTATTGGTCCGGGTTGGGACGCACGACAATGATCGTCGAGGCGTTGCTGGTCCAGCGATAGGGGTAGTAGACGTTGTTGGAGGCCCAGCCGGGCGCATAGTCGCCGTGGAACGGATCGGAACTCGCCCGGGGACGTGCATTCGACAGCCCGAACCATTCCATGGCCGCCAGGCGCTGGCGGCGCTGCTGGCCGCGGAGTTCCGCCGCACGGCGGACGGCCATCTTCGGGTTTTCGTATTGGCGCATGGCCTGCTCGTAGAACCACATTTCCTCGGTCGGCTTCAGGTCGCCTTGCGAGGTGATCCGCACATCCGACTTGGCAGTCGCGCCCGGCGAAGACGCGGTGTCCGTCTTCTGGGCCCAAGCGACCCCGGTCTGGCAAGCCAACAAAACGGCAGCAACCATCGCAACTCGCTTCATATCTTCCCCCTTGATTTGGCTAAGGATTTGGAAAAAAATAACCTGGTCCCCTTCGGAAACACTACTTGGGATTCGGCTTCCCGCGGCGCACGGGATTAGGACGATTTTGCCGAATATGCCGATTGCAACGAGCAAGGAAAGAAGGGGGGATTTGGGCAAACTCTACCGGCCGAGACTGTCCCAATTCCTGCGCGGCGGATGAGACTGCCCCTCGGCCGGTTCTCAGGTCAGCGGGCCGCTGGGAAGCCGCAAATAGCTCCGGTAGACCCCGGGGCCCCCGTCCACCACGAGGACGTAGAGCAAGCCGTTCTCTTGCCAGGCCGCCGCGGAACACCCCGCCGTCGTCGGCCGCGGCTCCAGGGGCGGTTGCGCGGGCAGTCCGGGCACGGCCTGGGAAACCACGTACAGCGTTGCCCGGCCGTCGCCAGGCCCGGACAGGTCGTAGGCCACCCCCGTGCAGCCGAGCAGCCCTTGGATGGGCCGCCAGCGAACCTGCGGCGTCCGCAGGATGCCGCGACTGATCGGGTAGTCGTCCGGTGGCGAAACCTCTGCTGGTTTGGTCCCCGTGCGAGGCGACTCGCTGCTGAAGAACTCCGTCGCCTCGTTCAGCACGGCCGAGGGCGTGTAGGCCGGCCTGCGGGGGATTGCCAGCCATACGGCCACCAAGAGGATCGCCGCCGTGCTCAGGGCCGCGGCGGCGACGGCCAACCAGCGGCGAGAGAGAAGACGACGCTGCCGATCCGTCGTCGCCGTCGCCGCCGTTGTTGCCACGACCGGCGCCAACCCATCCAGGGCAATTTCGGCCATCGGGCCAACATGGGCCGCCGCCTCCGTCGGCGCCTCTTCCGCGCCTCGGCAAGCCGGCCCAGCAGGCGTTCCGCCAGGCCGTCGGGCACGGCCACGTCGCGGAAGGCCGACGCAACGGCCGCGTCCACGTGCTGCTGCCGCTGGAAGCGATCGGCCAAGTCGGGATCGAGCGTCAAGACTTCGACCAGCGGGGCCAGCGCAGGGTCGAAAAGGTCGTCGCTGCCCGGCCGGCAGGACTCCATCGCTTCCAGGATCTCCCGATGGCCAAAGTTCTCGTGCTCCACGGTTCTCCTCAATCACCTATTTTTTCTGGGCCGCTCACGGCGACGGCGACGGAACTGATGGCGGTCGGCTGCGTCCGTTGGGCCGTCGGGGATGGAAACAGCTTGGCTCGCAGATGCCCTTTCGCCCGGGCCAAACGGCTCATCACCGTTCCGATCGGCAATTCCAGTTGCTCGGCAATCTCGCGGTAGGAACAATCCTCAAAGTAGAACATCACCAGCACAACGCGAAAATCCGGCGGAATCTCCGCCAGGGCCTCTTGCAACCGGTCGTGGTCGGCAAGATCGTCCGCCCCGGTTTCCATCGGCATGGCGTCCAGGTCCAGGCCGACGGTCGTGGCCGGCACCGGCAGCGGCCGCCGATTGTCCTTAAGGAAACGATTGCGCAAAATCGCCAGCAACCATCCCCGGGCACAATCGGGACTCCGCAACTGGGCCAACCGCTGCTGCGCCGCCAGGAACACCTGTTGGGTCAGGTCCTCGGCGTCGGGGACCGACCCGGTCAGGCGGTACGCGCATCCATAGACCGCCCGATGATGCTCGGCGACCAGCATCTCGATATCCAGCGCGGCACGTTCGTCGGCCATGACCGGCCCTCTTCTAAGAGGCCTTCGGGAACGGGATTATTCCCGCGGTGCGGAAAAATAGCCCGCCAGGGCGCTTTCTTACCAAAATTGTACCAAGTCGGGAATAAATTCCCAGAGCCGGGAATCTAAATTACCGAAGCAGGAGAGGATCCTGTGCGAGTAACCTATCCCACGTAAAGCTAGGAGAAGTATTTCCATGAAGCGTCTTGCAATGCTTGTAGTGTTAGTGAGTTTCGGCCTGTTCGCCTTCGGCTGCGAAAAGCCGGTGGACACGGGCAAGGACAAGGGCAAGAACAAGCCTGCTACGGAATCGAAGGAGAAGGGGAAAGACACGCAGGCGACCGAAAAGACGGAAACGGGGAAACCCACCGAGGAACCGGCGCCGGCCACGCCGACGAAGACCGAGAACAAGACCGAAGAGGCCCCACCCGCCGCGACCAAGACACCCGAGGAGAAGAAGGGGGGGGATGAGAAGAAGGCGCCGGAGGAGAAGAAGTCGGAGAAGTAATGCCTGCCGGCTGTCGTCGCGACGGATTGCAAGGCGCCGTGCCGCGTAAACGCCCGCAAGAGGATGACCTGTCGCCGGCGCCGTTGCAGTCGCCCATGAGAGTTTTTTCCAAGGGAAGGATGCCGCTAGCGGCGTCCTTCCCTCGCTTTTTGCGCGAATGGCAGAAACGGGCGATGCTTACCCTTCCGCCTTCCGCCGGGTGCCCTTTGGGTGGCCTTCCCCCTTTCTCCAGCGCCGCCCGCGCCGGTCGCGGGTGGCGTGCTCGACGTGGGCCTCGGCCATCGGCTTGCCAAGCTGTTGGCGCATCTGCTGGATGCGGTCCCGCAAGGCGGCCGCCCGCTCGAATTCCAGCGACTCGGCGGCCGCCATCATCTCGACCTGCAACTCGTCGAGATATTCTTCCGTGATGTACTGGGCCTCGTCGGTCCGTCCAATGGCCGCCTGCGACTGGGCGTGGGCGGCCGTCTCGGCCTCGATCCCCGTATGAATCGCCTTGCGGATGGTTTCCGGCGTAATGCCGTGCTGGCGGTTGTACTCCTCTTGCAGGCGTCGTCGCCGGCGGGTTTCCTCGACGGCCCGCTGCATCGAGTCGGTCACCTTGTCGGCGTACAGCACCACCTTGGCGTTGACGTTCCGCGCCGACCGCCCGATGGTCTGCATCAACGACGTTTCGCTGCGGAGAAAGCCTTCCTTGTCGGCGTCGAGGATGGCGACCATCGAGACCTCGGGCAGGTCGAGCCCTTCGCGCAGCAGGTTGATGCCCACCAGGACGTCGAACGCCCCCTGGCGGAGGTCGCGGAGCAGCTCGACGCGCTCGAAGGCGTCCAGCTCGCAATGCAGCCACTTGCAGCGGATTTGCTGCTTGGTGAAGTAGTCGGCCAGGTCCTCGGCCAGTCGCTTGGTGAGCGTGGTCACCAACACGCGTTCGCCGACGGCCGCCCGTTGGCGGATCTGCTCGATCAGGTGCGGCACCTGGGACCGCGCCGGGGCTATTTCGATCTCCGGGTCCAGGAGCCCGGTCGGGCGGATCACTTGTTCGACCACCGCCCGGCCGGTCTTTTCCAGTTCGTAGGGGCCGGGCGTGGCCGAGACGAAGACGGCCTGGCCCACGCGGCCTTCCCATTCCTCGAAACGCAACGGCCGGTTGTCCAGCGCGCTGGGCAGGCGAAATCCGTGCTCCACCAGGGTGACCTTGCGGTTGTGGTCGCCCGCGTGCATCCCGCGGATCTGCGGCACCGTAACGTGCGACTCGTCGACGAAAAGCAGATAGTCCTCGGGAAAGAAGCTGAAGAGCGTGTCGGGCGGGCTTCCCGGCGGGCGACCGCTCAGCGGCCGGCTGTAGTTCTCGATGCCCGGACAGTAGCCGACCTCCTGCATCATCTCGAGATCGAAGCGTGTCCGCGCGCTGAGGCGATGGGCCTCCAACAACTTGCCGGCGCGTTGGAATTCCTCCAACCGCTCCTCCAACTCCCGCCGGATTTCAACAATGGCCGCGCCGATGCGCTCGTCGGGCAAGACGAAATGCTTCGTAGGATAGACGAAAAGCTGCTCCCGGCGCTCGATCACCTCGCCGCTGACCGGATGGATCAGCGAGAGCTGCTCGACTTCGTCGCCCCAAAACTCGATGCGGAAGCCGCACTCTTCGTAGCTGGGCCAGATCTCGACGCAGTCGCCCCGCACCCGGAACTTGCCCGGCTGAAACTCGATGTCGCTCCGCTCGTATTGGATATCGACCAACTTGCGGAGCACCTGGTCGCGATCGACCACCTGGCCGAGCGTCAGTCCGACCATCATGGCGCGGTAGTCCTCGGGCGAGCCCAACCCGTAGATACACGACACGCTGGCGACGATGATCACGTCCCGTCGGCTGACCAGCGCGCTGGTGGCCGCCAGCCGCAAACGGTCGATCTGCTGGTTGATCGAGGCGTCTTTTTCGATGTAGATGTCGCGTTGCGGGATATAGGCTTCGGGCTGATAGTAGTCGTAGTAGCTGACGAAGTAGTGGACGGCGTTGTGGGGGAAGAATTCCTTGAATTCGCTGTAGAGTTGGGCGGCGAGGGTCTTGTTGTGCGACATCACCAGCGTGGGCCGCTGCTGCTGCTGGATGACGTTGGCCATGGTGAAGGTCTTGCCGGAGCCGGTCACGCCCATGAGCACCTGGTGCTTCTTCTGCGCACGGAGCCCATCGACCAGGGCACGGATGGCTTGCGGCTGATCGCCGGCGGGCTGGAAGGGGGAGACGAGTTGGAACATGTGAAAAATCGGGGGCCAGGGGGCTGATAAATCGAGGTCGGAGGTCGGCGACAAAAGCCCCACGACTGCGTCGTGGGGGTTCACGGAGAGGGGCTTTTACTCCTTCCTGCAACGCCCCAATATGAATTCTACCGTCCCGCTTCGCCGAGGAGAACCTCCAGTCGGGCGGCCAGCCCCGGCGGCAGCGTTTCGAGCAACTCGCGGCCGACCAGCCCCACGTCGATCATGTCGCGGAGATGGACGCGGTCTTGATCGCGGTTGGATTGCAGCTTCATCCGGACCAGGCCGGCCAGCGAGACGACGGGCAGCCCGGCCGACAACTCTTGACGCTCTTGGATCGTCGGCGAGGGCCATTCATATTCCGGGCGGACCCGTTCGCCGGCCCAGACGAGATGGACGGCATGGCGCGGGTTGGGATCTTCGCGGTCGAGAAACATGCCGACGCCCATGACCTCGAAATAGTCCATGCGGACGGCCAGCGCGGCGGCCCGCGCCTGGGGCAGGTCTTCGCGCCGGAGCAGAATGTCCACGTCCTTGGTGGTGCGGACGGCCGCCGGGTCGCGGCTGGCGACCCACAGCGCCACCGCCTGCCCGCCGACCAGCGCAAAGGGCACCCCCGCCGCGCCCAGTGCCTTGCAAATCCGTTCCAAGCGCGCGGTGACGTCGTCCAGGGCCATCGTGTATTCCTTCCAAAGGTTGGTGGTGGGAATGGTCATCACGTTGTCCATTGTTCTGTCTTCATGCCTGTTTCTCCAGGATACGCACTTTAGCGTAGTGGTGCATAACTGTGGGAACGGATGAGCCGGGTGAGTGTTTTCGCCCCGTAGGGGCGTTTGATAATAGCCCAGCAGTTTACTGCTGGGGCGGCAAGCACGACGATTTTGTACGACAAGTCCCGTAGGGACGGCTGAAGTGGGGCATCCGAAATTCGATCGTCCCTACGGGACGAAGATGAAATTGGGCCCTCCGCTACCCAGCGATAAATCGCTGGGCTATTTTCAGACGACCCTCCGGGTCGAAATCCGCACCGATTCCACTCTAGGATAAGAACCCATCAGACTGACGCATTACATTAGCAGAACCAATTGTCTGTTGAATCGGCTCACCGGACTCCAGACGGTCTTCAACATGAAGTCGGATAGCATCTTCAATCAGGCTGCGGGCCTCCTCTTCGGTTTCACCCTCCGTATAGCAACCTTGCAGGGCAGGACAAATCGCCAAAAAACGACCGTTCTCGTCCTGTTCGATTACGATGGTAAACTCGTACTCTTTCATAAACTGGCTCCGAGCAGGCAAGACCGAAAAAAAGGGGTGGGTTGATCGGCGCTGGACCCAACCCACCCTCTATTGTAACCTTTCCGTTGGGCAAAACCCAGCGTTGGGGATTGCCCTTTACCCCGCCGTCGTCGGCGAGCTGCCCGGACTGCCGCCGGCGCCTGCGCCCACCGGCGGTGTCGGCTCGCTGGACGCGGGAGTGGCGGGCGTGGCCGGCGCGGCGCCGACCGAGCCGCGGAAGTACAGTTGCTTCTTGTCGCCGACTTCCTTGACCTCGATCGTGATCGCGTCCATGCCCTGGAACTCGCCCTTGAGCAGCTCCTCGGAGAGCGGGTCCTCGACGAAGTTCTCGATGGCGCGGCGGAGCGGCCGGGCGCCGAAATCGAGGTTCGAGCCCTTCTTGATGAGGAACGTCTTCGCCTCGTCGGACAGCGCCAGTTTCAGGTTCCGCTCGCTCAGGCGGTCGCGGACTTTCTTGAGCTCCATTTCGATCACGTCGCCCAGGTCGTCTTGGGTGAGGTGGCGGAAGACGATCACGTCGTCGACGCGGTTGAGGAACTCGGGTCGGAAGACCTTCTCGATCTGCTCCTGGACGCGGCCTTTCATGTTCTCGTACGAGGCGTCCTCGTCGGGTTTCTGGAAGCCGAAGGCCGCCTCGTTCTTGATGGCCTCGGCGCCCGCGTTGGTCGTCATGATGACGATCGTGTTGCGGAAATCGACGTTGCGGCCGAAACTGTCGGTCAAGCGGCCTTCTTCCATGACCTGCAAGAGCATGTTGAAGACGTCGGGGTGGGCCTTCTCGATTTCGTCCAAGAGGACCACGGCGTAGGGACGCCGTCGGATCTTCTCGGTCAACTGGCCGCCTTCCTCGAAGCCGACGTAGCCCGGCGGGGCCCCGATGAGCCGGCTGACGTTGTGTTTCTCCATGTACTCGCTCATGTCGATCTGGACCAGGGCGTCCTCGTCGCCGAACATGAACTCGGCCAGGGCCTTGGCCAGCAGGGTCTTGCCGACGCCGGTCGGCCCGGCGAAGATGAAGCTGCCGGTGGGCCGCTTCGGGTCTTTCAGCCCGCTGCGGCTGCGGCGGACCGCCTTCGAAATCGATCGGATCGCCTCGTCCTGGCTGACCACGCGCCTGTGCAGCTCCTCCTCCATTTTCATCAATCGCATCGAGTCTTCGGTGCTCATGCGGGTCAGTGGGATGCCGGTCATCTTGGAGACCACCTCGGCGATCACTTCCTCGTCGACGACGCCGTCGGTCTCGCGCGATTTCTCGCGCCACTCATGCGTGATCAGTTGTTTCTTCTTCTTGAGCTTGTCGGCCTGGTCGCGCAGGGCCGCCGCCTTCTCGAAGTCCTGGTTGGCCACCGCCTCTTCCTTTTCCTTGTTGAGGTTCTCGACCTCCTCGTCGATCTCTTTCAGATCGGGCGGCCTGGTCATCGACTTCAGGTGCACGCGGGCGCCCGATTCGTCGATCACGTCGATGGCCTTGTCGGGCAGGCAGCGGCCGGTGATGTAGCGGCTCGAAAGCTCGACGGCCGCCTCGATGGCGTCGTCGGTGATCTGCACGTGATGGTGCTGCTCGTAGCGGTCGCGAAGCCCCTTGAGGATGTCGATCGTCTCCTTCTTGGTCGAGGGCTCGACCATGACCAACTGGAAGCGGCGGTCCAGGGCGCTGTCCTTCTCGATGTACTTGCGGTACTCGTCCAGCGTGGTGGCGCCGATGCACTGGATTTCGCCGCGCGATAGCGCCGGCTTCAGGACGTTCGAGGCGTCGATGGCCCCTTCCGCCCCGCCGGCGCCCACCAGGGTGTGCAACTCGTCGATGAAGAGGATCGTGTTCTTGGCCCGGCGGACTTCGTTCATCACGGCCTTGATGCGCTCCTCGAACTGGCCGCGGTATTTCGTGCCCGCCACCATCATCGCCAGGTCGAGGACCACGATGCGGCGGTCGGCCAGCAGCTCGGGGACGTTGCCCTCGACGACCTGCTGGGCGAAGCCTTCGACGATGGCGGTCTTGCCCACGCCCGCCTCGCCCAGGAGCACGGGGTTGTTCTTCGTCCGCCGGCCGAGGATTTGCATCGTCCGCTCGATTTCCTTTTCGCGTCCGATGACCGGGTCGAGCTTGCCTTGCCGGGCCAACTCGGTGAGGTCGCGGCCGAAGCTGTCCAGGGCGGGGGTTTTCGACTTGCCGGTCCGCGGCGATTCGCCCGGCGCCGGAGGCGGGGCCAAGTCCGCCGGCCCGTTCGGCCCCCTCGGGGCCTTCCATGCCGTGGCCCAGCAGGTTGAGAACCTCCTCGCGGACTTCTTCCAGCTTCAGCCCGAGGTTCATCAGCACCTGGGCCGCCACGCCCTCTTGCTCGCGGAGCAGTCCGAGCAGGATGTGCTCGGTGCCCACGTAGTTGTGGTTCAGGTTCCGCGCTTCCTCCATCGAGTATTCGATGACTTTCTTCGCGCGCGGCGTCTGCGGGAGCTTGCCCATGGTGACCATGTCCGGGCCGCTTTGGACCAGCTTCTCGACCTCCAGGCGGATTTTCCGCAGGTCAACGTCCAGGTTCTTCAGCACGTTGGCCGCCACCCCGCTGCCTTCCTTGATCAGGCCCAGCAGGATGTGCTCGGTGCCGATGTATTCGTGGTTGAACCGCTGGGCCTCCTGGTTGGCCAGTTGCATGACTTTGCGGGCGCGATCGGTGAATCGTTCGTACATGAAACTCTCCGTTGCTCCGGTGCGCTAGTCCGTGTGCTGTGTGCCACTGCTGGTTTATCCAGCAGTGCGGCAACACGGTTGGACAAGCCAACCGTGGCACCCGCACTACTTGGTGATTTCTATTTCTCTAACGTCGATGGTTTTGTTTTCCTTGTCCGTTTCACGAGGACCGCGGGCTGCCGCCAACAGGTTCCACTCGTGCTGGATTTCCAACTCCCACTTCCGGGCTTCGTCCAAGCGGACCAGCACTTCGAGTTGCCGGGCCGCTTCCTCGGGCCGCCGCGTGTGCCGCAACAAGGTGGCCAGCATCAAGCGGGCCTCCACGTCGCGGCGGTTCTTTCGCAACAGGCAGCCCAGCGCCCGCTGGGCCTCGAACCAATTCCCCTGCAAGTAATGATCCAACGACTGGCGGAAAAGGTCCTTGCTTTCCTCGGCCTCCGCTGCCACTCGCCCGCGATGGTCGAGCCAACCGGAAAGCCCCGCCGAACCACTCCAGGCAATCAACAGCAAAAGCCAATACAGTATACGCAAATTTGGCGTGAGCAGTTCAACCCACGCGAATGTCCCCAGCAACGCCACGTTCAGAAGGGCGGCGGCGCCGACGGCAACCACCAGCGCCGGCCAACTCCCCCGTCCCGCAAGCTGGGGCAATCCCGGCCACAAATATACCGCCCACGGCATCCTCCGCACGGCAACCGGCTCCTTCCTGCCCAACCCAGGGCGGCCCCCCTCCTTCCAGCCAGGGAATTGTAACTTTCAAAACAGGGCGAATCAAGGCAACTAAACGGCGGTAGGGGTGGAGTTTGACGGCTCTGTCAGATAATTCCAGGGTGTTTTGCCGTCTAACTGAGTCGATCAGTCCAGCCCTGACACTTGCAAATCGCCGGTCGGCGGCCGTCTATGACTGCACCGCGCATTCCGCCATTCTAGGGCCGTCATCGCCGCACGGAACCAGAAACTCAGAATTGAAATGCCCGTTGAGATTGCCTCTTCTTGACGGCCGGAATCTGGCGCGATTCTTTCCACTCGTAGAGCGTGTTCAATTTCCGAACTTCATTGCTCTGGAATGAAAAAGTTTCGCCCTTTTTCGCCCTTGCCAACAATTCCTCGACGGCAAGCACTGCATTGCGCTTCGAGCGTGCGGAAACCCAAACAGGATAGGGAAGTCTCTCGAAGTCTTTGCTTTGGATGTTTCTCGTGTGGTTCAACACTTCCTTGAGGATGGTAGCACACAGGTCCGTGAGCGACCATCCCAGGATAAAAAACAATTCATCATGTTCAACGCCTGGGCGCAAAATGCGCACGGCGACCCGCTATCCAAAATGTACCCCGCCGGCAAGTAGCGCATGTAGGGCCGTGGCGCGATCAGCGCCCAGGTAAGACCTTCGCGCCCGAAGTATTTCATGCCTCCGACACCGTGAAGATACCAGTTTCCCGTCTTCTTAAACGTAACCACGTACTCACCGTCTCCGCGCCAGAATATCACCCAGTGAGGCTCCGAATAGACAATCCGCGAGGACGCCTTGTTATAAAACCGGTAATCGTCATCGGGAAGGCGAATCTCCTTGGGGTGCGCGAGGGGAGTCCACGAGACAGCTCTTTCGGTGACACCCCTGCTTTCTCGATGTTTTATCGTCCGCACCTGATGCGCGGAGAGTTTGCCAAGCCGTGCCCGAGAAATCTCGCGTTCAAGTGTGATCGGCCGGTCGGTGAAGCAAAACTCGTAGGGTTCTAGAACCCGTCCGCGTGTAATCTTCCGGAGAAAAAGGTCATTCTTTCCAATCGTCATACCGGATGTCGCAATCATTTTGTCGCCAACGGTCGCGCCGGTGAAGTATTTCGCAAAATCGCCGTTGACCCGCCAACTCAGATTCGGAGTCGTCTCAATGTCGGCCATGGAAAGCGGACTTCCGAAGATCGTGATATGTTTTGGGACGGTATCCCGTTTCGTGAGCGTCAGAAGCAGCATATCTTGATTTGTATCTGAAAACACCCCAGGCACTTTCGATACTTCAACGGCGCAGTTGTTCTGAAGCCAGCTACGGAGTCCCGTCATGGTGGCGATGGTAAGGAGCGTGTCGCTGCAAACGAACACCAATCGCCCACCAGGCTTGAGCAAATCAACGCACTTGACGATGAAGAAGGCGTATGTCTCTTTCTTTATCTTCTTGCCATTCCGAAACCCAAAAATCGCGTCCAGATCATCCTGAATCGTGGCGTTTATACTTCCGCCAAATGGCGGGTTTCCGATAATTAGATCAAAATACGCGAGCGGGGCCTTGAAATACCCTCGACGATCTGTTGCGTCCGCTCTATCGCAACCGGGCGGCAACCAAGTGAAAAAATCGCAATGCTCAAGGCTGCCGGGAAGATTTCCTAATCCTTTCGATTGCCACGTGCTCGCAACTTTTCTGTACGCTTTCTCATCGATCTCGCAACCGAAAAGATGCGCCTCGCACCAGGAGGAAAGCGTGCCCTTGGGGACTTCTTTCTGGAGATAATCCATTATCTGGAAGAGAAAGGCCCCCTCTCCAAAAGACGGCTCCAGTATTCTTGATCGCGGCGAGACGCGCAAATTCCTGACGATTGCCGCGGCCGTGCTTTGGGGGGTTAGATACTGGCCGAGTTGGCGCTTTCGGTCTCGTGCAAAACGTGCAACACTCATGCGAGTCGAAGGCCCCTCTGTATCTCCGGAGTAACGGAAACCCTCCTGGAGAACGGCAATGACTTCCGCATCCGGGCCAATTTAGCCGCGGAAAGCATACCGGTCAAGAAGCACCTTCCCGTTTTCCTTTACTCCGCATCTTTATTGGTCAACCTGTACCACTACCAAACGGCCTGACAATTGCCAGCCGGGCCCGCATGTGGGACACTGAACGCATGAAACACCAGTTTACTCCCGCGGCCCAATGCGCCCCAGACCATGCCGCCGCCGTTTGCAGCCACGGGCCGCATAGCGGTCTGAAAGACGTGGTACCATCGGGTGGGATTCTACTACCCGATGTGGCCCTGCTCGGCATGGACGGTTCTTTTCGCGCGACCTCGCACCGGTTGGTCGGAGACCCCCGATCATGATGGAACAAGGCGACTGCCCTTTTCCCGATCCTCTGAAAGATGCCGTGAAAACGGAAGTGCCGCTCCTGCGGATTCTCGACGCCGCCGCCAATCGGGCCCGGGAGGGCCTCCGCGTGGTCGAGGATTACGTCCGCTTCGCCCTGGACGATCGTCATCTGACGGAGCAATGCAAGCGTCTGCGGCACGAACTGGCGGCCGTGTTGGGGCGGTTGCCCCCCGGTTTCTTCCTCGCCGCCCGGGAAACGCAAGCCGACGTGGGCACGACGGTGACCACCCCTTCCGAGCAACACCGCCCGGATGCCCAAAGCGTCCTGGCGGCCAATTTCTCGCGGCTGGAAGAATCGCTCCGCACGCTGGAGGAATTTGGCAAACTGCTGGACGCCGGCATGGCGTCCGACATCGAGCAACTTCGCTATCGCGCAGTACACGCTTCAGCGGGCGGTGGAGCTGACCCGCACCGGACTCACGCGGCTGGCCGACGCCCGGCTCTACGTGCTCCTGGATGGCGGCTCGTCCGCGGAAGAACTGAAGCGGCTGGCCCGCGGGCTGATCGCGGCCGGCGCCGACATGCTGCAACTCCGCGACAAACGGCTGGCCGACCGGCAACTCTTGGAGCGGGCGCGGCTGTTGCAGGAAATGACCGCCGGCACGCCGACGCTCTTGATCGTCAACGACCGGCCCGACGTCGCCCGACTGGCCCGCGCCGACGGCGTCCACCTCGGCCAAGACGACCTTTCGGTCAAGGACGCCCGGGCGATCCTCGGGCCCGAGGCCCTGATCGGCGTTTCGACGCATTCGATCGGGCAGGCCCGGCAGGCGGTCCTCGACGGGGCCAACTACATCGGCGTCGGGCCGACGTTTCCCTCGGGCACGAAGCAGTTCGAGGAATTTCCCGGCGTCGCCCTCTTGCGGGCGGTGGCCGCCGAAATCCGCCTGCCGGCCTTTGCCATCGGTGGAATCCTGCCGAGTAATCTGGCCGAGGTCTTGGCCGCCGGCGTCCGTCGCGTCGCCGTTGGCGGCGCCGTCGTCACGGCCGCCGATCCCGCTGCCGTGGTAAGAGAAATGTCGGCCAAGATGGCAATTGAGCCCCGGGCGTGAGCCCGGGGATGGTCGGTGGGATACGCACCACGAAGCGAAGAATGGACGTTATCCCCGGGCTTACGCCCGCGGCTCGCGTCCTATTTCGGCTTTTCCGTCAGCAATTGGTCGACCAGAGTGGTCATCTCCCTTTCCAGGCCGGGCTCATAGCCTTCCCAATGGCCGCGAATGATCCCCTGGCGGTCGAGCACCAACGTGGTTGGAAAGCCCTTGAACCCGATGGCGCGGCGGACCGCCTCGCGTGTCACCCCGCCTGGATCCGTATAGGTCGGCATCGTGATGTGCATTTTAGTCAGCAGGGCGTGGGTGCTGCCGCGCAGGGCATCTATTTCTTCATCCTCGACCGATGCGTCACACGAGATGGCCAACAAGACAAAATCTGCTGCGGATTGCCGGCTCTTGTAGAGTTCGGCGATGTGCGGCAGCTCGATGCGGCAGGGCTCGCACCAGGCGCCCCAAAAATTCAGCAGCACGACCCGTCCGCGGAGATCGGCCAGGCTCACCGGCCGGGCGTTGCCGGTCAGCGGCTGCAAGCGGAGTTCATCCAGCATGGGCCCCGCGCCTTGGGGCTGCTCCGGCCGGCAAGAGCAACCCCAACCGACCAGTGAACCCAGCGTCGCAAGGCCAAAAAGTTTGGCCAGCAGAACCGCCCGGGGACGGAATGTTTGCATGATGCGTGCCTCGGAACACGGAAGGGTGACGCCTAAAGTGTATGCCGGGAGGCAGTTGCCGTCTACCACGGACAAGAATTCCCGGGTACACTTCCGGTTTGTGAAATGGACCCTTTCACACCCGCCGAGGGAGATCCATGCAATACGAAGTGGAACAGAAGTTTCCCGTGGCCGACCTGGCGGCGGTCGAGGCTGGTTTGGCGGCCTTGGGGGCCGGCGTTTCGGCGGCGCGGGAGGAGGTCGATCTTTACTTCGCCCATCCGGCGCGGGATTTCGCGGCCACCGACGAGGCGTTGCGGCTGCGCCTGACGGGGTTGCAGGGCTCGATCACGTACAAGGGTCCGAAGATCGACGCGGTGACGAAGACCCGGCGGGAGATCGAGTTGCCGCTGGGCGAGTTGCGGGAAGGGACGACCGGCTGGCGTGAATTGCTCGAGGCGCTGGGGTTTCGCCCGGTGGCCGAGGTCCGCAAGTCGCGCCGCAAGGCGTTCGTGTCCTGGCAAGACCGCCGGATCGAGATTTCGTTGGACGTGGTCGAGCAGGTGGGCACTTTCGTCGAGTTGGAGTTGATGGCTGGTCCGCCGGACCTTGCGGCGGCCAAGGCGTGCATCGCTGCGCTGGCGGACCGATTGGGGCTGACCCGAAGTGAGCGGCGGAGCTACTTGGAGTTGCTGCTGGGGCGGAAGGCGACGGCCTGAAACGGCTCTCTGGCAATCTCCCCGCGGGGGAATTACAATCGACGCTTGGCGTTACTGTCATCCACGAGAGGAATTGTCGATGCAACGATCCGAGTCGCCCCGCCGCGATTTTTTGAAGAAGTCGGCCGGGATTGCCGCCTTCGGCGCGGCGGTCCCCTATTTCTTTTCGAGCGAGGACGCCAGGGCCGACGAGTCCAAGGCGGAGCGGTTGACCATGGCCGCCATCGGCGTGGGGGGCCGCGGCACCCAAATCGGCAAGCACGCCATCAGCCTGGCCAACGTGGTGGCCTGCGCCGACGTGAAGCGCGGCAACGCCGAAAAGTTCGCCAAGCTCGTGGGTGAGCGGTGCAAGGTCTACACCGATTATCGCAAGGTGCTCGAGCGCAAGGACATCGAGGCGGTCGCCTGCGCCACGCCCGACCACTGGCACGTCAAGATCGCCATCGACGCCATGAAGGCGGGCAAGGACGTGTATTGCGAGAAGCCGTTGACGCTGACCATCGCGGAAAGCAAGCTGATCTGCAAAGTCGTCAAGGAGACCGGCCGGGTGTTCCAGGTGGGGACCCAGCAGCGGAGCGAGTTCAAGAGCGCCTTCCTGGAAGCGGTCGCCATCGCCCGGAGCGGTCGGCTCGGCAAGAAGCTTCACGCGGTGGCGGCCGTGGAAGAGGGGAAAATCGGCGGTCCGTTTCCGCCCCAGCCGGTCCCATCCGACCTGAACTGGGATTTCTGGTTGGGCCAGGCCCCGGTGGTCCCCTACAACGAAAAACGCTTCAAGTATGACTTCCGCTATTGGTTCGAGTATTCCGGCGGCGAAGTGACCGACTGGGGCGTCCATCATACCGACATTGCGCTGTGGGCGCTGGGCGCCGAGAACACCGGACCGATCGAAGTGGAAGGGAAGGGCCATTTCCCGTTGGGGCGCGAGTTGATGCTGGAAACGCTGTTGGGCAAGAAGCCTTTCACTGCGCTGCCCGCCAGCTACAATACGGCCGCCACATATGACTGCACGATGACGCTGCCCAACGGCAACTCGATCCGGCTCACCAACGGCGAGTACGACCTCTACATCGAAGGCGAGCGGGGGCACCTGGCCGTCCGGCGCAACGGGCTGCACGGAAAATTCGTCGAGGCCCTGAAGAAGGACCCGGTCCAAAAGGCGTGGCTCGACGAGGAAGTCCGCAAGCTCTACCGCGGCAAGCCGATCCGCGGCGAAATGGCCCACATGGCCAACTTCCTCGATTGCGTGCGGGACCGCTCGCTGCCGATCTCGGACGTTTTCACCCACGTCAACACGGTCAACGCCTGCCACATGGCCAACATCGCCATGTTGCTGGGCCACAAGGTCCGCTGGGACCTCGCGCGGCAGCAGTTCATCGACGATTCCGACGCCAACGCCCTGATGAGCCGCCCGCAACGCCAACCGTATTCCAATCACGCCTGAGAGCCAACGGGATCGCGAGGATCATGGGTTTCTGGCAAGAAAAAGTCGTCCTGGTCACCGGCGGTTCCAGCGGTCTGGGCCGCGTGATCGCCGAGCAGTTCGGCGCCGCGGGCAGCAAGCTCGTCATCGCGGCGCTGGAGGACGAGGCTGTCCGGCAAGCGGCGGCCGAGATGCGCTCGGCCGGCTGCGACGTGCTGCCCGTCCAGACGGACATCACCCGGCAGGACAACGTCGATCGGATGATCGAGCAGGCGTTGTCGCGGTTCGGACGGCTCGACGTGTTGGTGAACAATGCCGGCCGCTCGATGCGCGGCAAGGTGCTGGATGCGACGCCGGAGCAGTTCCGCGACCTGATGGAGTTGAACCTGTTGGGCCTGGTCCGCTCGACGCGGGCCGCCGTGCCGCACTTGCTCCGTGGGCGAGGGCACGTGGTCAACATCGGGTCGCTGGCGGCGAAATCGGCCGCCCGCTGGCTGGGGGCCTATCCGGCGACGAAGTTCGCCGTGGCCGCCTATTCCCAGCAACTGCGGCTGGAATTGGGGCCGCAGGGCCTCCACGTGCTGCTGGTCTGTCCCGGTCCCATCCAGCGGAGCGATCCGCGGCTGTATCCGCTCGAAGGGCTGGAAGACATCCCCGACCGTGCTCGCGGGCCCGGCAGGGGTGAAGGCCCGGGCCATTCCGCCGGAGCGGCTTGCGCGGTTGATCCTTCGGGCGTGCGAGCTTCGTCGGCCGGAGTTGGTTCTGCCCGGTTCCGCCCGGCTGTTGTTCGCCATTGCCCAGCTTTTCCCTCGCCTGGGCGATTGGATCGTGCTGCGGAAAACATAGAGAAGGATGAAGGTGAGCCGGAGGCATTAGCCTCCGGATGGTAAGGATGAAGGTGAGCCGGAGGCGTTAGCCTCCGGATGGGAAGGATGAAAGCTGGAAGCGGCGGGCCAATCGCTTGCCGTTTCGCCATCCTTTCTCATCTTGAATTACTTCTCCCCCCTTGTCGTACCGCGGTCGATTTGGCACCATAATGGTTCCGACCGTACCCTTGGATCATGTGCAGGAGACCAGACATGGCCGCTTTTCCCGAAGTCCAAAAAATCAAGTTCGAAGGCCCGCAATCGAAGAACCCCTTGGCGTTCCGTTATTACGATGAGAACCAGCGGGTGGCCGGCAAGACCATGAAGGACCAACTCCGTTTCAGCGTGGCCTATTGGCACACGATGCGAGGCACGGGCAGCGATCCGTTCGGTCCCGGCACGATGCTCCGGCCCTGGGAAGCGGCCGACGACTCGGTCGACAACGCCATCCATCGTGTCCGCGTCGCCTTCGAGTTCATGGAGAAGCTCGGCGCCCCGTTCTTTTGCTTCCACGACCGCGACATCGCCCCCGAAGGCCGATCGCTGGCCGAGACCAACAAGAACCTCGACTCCGTGGTCAAGATCATCAAGCAAGAGATGGCGCGGACCGGCGTCAAGCTGCTCTGGGGCACGGCCAACCTC
The DNA here is from genome assembly GCA_963804825.1 of uncultured Planctomycetia bacterium. GTDB lineage: Bacteria > Planctomycetota > Planctomycetia > Pirellulales > Thermoguttaceae > JBKQVT01. The sequence goes on from CAWDRV010000003.1 coordinate 977,560, forward strand.
TTCAGCAACCCGCGCTACATCCACGGCGCCGCCACGGGACCGAACGCCGACGCCTTCGCCTTCGCCGCCGCGCAGGTGAAGAAGGCCCTCGAAGTGACCAAGGAATTGGGCGGCGAAGGCTACGTGTTCTGGGGCGGACGCGAAGGCTACCAGACCCTCTGGAACACCGACATGAAGCGCGAAACGGACCACTTGGCCCGCTTCATGCACATGGCCGTCGATTACGCCAAGCAGATCGGCTTCCGCGGACAGTTCTATTTCGAGCCGAAGCCGAAGGAGCCGACCAAGCACCAGTACGATTTCGATGCGGCCGCCTGCATCAACTTCCTCCGCGCTAACGGCCTGGCCGACCACGTGAAGATGAACGTCGAGACCAATCATGCCACGCTGGCCGGCCACACGGTCGAGCACGAACTCGACTACGCCGGCTCCCAGGGCTTCTTGGGCTCGGTCGATGCCAACACCGGCGACCTGCTGTTGGGTTGGGACACCGACCAATTCCCGACCGACGTCTATCTGACGACGAAGATCATGCTGGTGATCTTGAAGTACGGCGGTTTCACCACCGGCGGGCTGAACTTCGACGCGAAGGTCCGCCGCGAGAGTTTCGAGCCGATCGACCTGTTTTACGCCCACATCGGCGGGATGGACGCCTTCGCCAAGGGGCTTCAGATCGCGGCCGCGATTCTTGCCGACGGCGAGCTGGCCCGGATGCTGAAAAGTCGCTACGCCTCGTGGGACTCCGGCATCGGCGCGGAGATCGAGGCCGGCCGGCAGGACTTCACCTCGTTGGAAAAGTACATGCTCGGCAAGGGCGAGGCCGCGGCGAACACCAGCGGCCGGCAGGAATTGCTGGAGAACATCGTCAATCGGTACGTGTTCTGACAGTGAGCCCCGGGCGTTAGCCCGGGGATTGGGTCGAAAACATCGTATGGAGCCCCGGCCGCCCGCCCGGCGTCGGCCACGATCTTATTTCGTGGCTGGCGGGATGGTTGCGGGCTGTCGCTTTGGCTCGAGCGCGACCTTGTGTTGCAAGAGGGTTGCCAGGTCCAACGGCACAAACGGCCCGCCCGACGCCGGAGGCTTGCCGATCGACAGACGCAATCGCAATGGTTTTGGCTCGAAGATCATGGTCTGCGTCGTTTTCTGGCCCAGGTTGACTTTGTCCATGGCGTCGGCCACGTCGTGCCAACTGAACGGCTGCGACCTTTCCCAATAGCCTTGGAGGATGCGATAACGCCAGGACTTTTTCGGGACGCTCAGTTCGGGCGTGCGGAAATGGTTGGTGCAGGCCAGAAGGTGGTCCTCGGCCCTGCGCGCCACGACGTTTTTCGGCGTGATCTCGAACACGACGGCCCGCCGCCGGTCGCAAGCGGCCAGGTTCATCCACGTGGTGCGCTTGGCCGTGGCAAGCAGCTTTTGGGCCTCCTCGATGCTGCCGCACTCTTCGAGAATCCGCCGAAACGTCAGCGACAGCGGCGTTCCCAAGGAAAAGGCGGGCGAATCGTCTTTCGCCGGACCCGAGTCCAGGCACGCAATGGCCAGCCCCGCATCGTTCATGCCCGAGAGCACGCCGATGAACCCAGGCCAGGTCACCGAGGCAAAGGCATGTCTCTTCGCCGGGCGGCAGACCACGACGAGGACCAGGCGGTCGAGGGAACCATAGGATGGCACGTCGAAATTGCGGCCGAAGAGCATTTCGCGGCCGGCGCTCCGCTCGGGCTCGACCAGGAAAGCGGAACACTGGCCAAAGCACCGCAACTCGATCAACGAGTTGGCGACGGTCAGCGAGTCGATCTCCTCCTGTTTGTACTTGGCCTTCGCAAGGGCCGCGTTCAGTTCACGTTGGTATCGTTCCGGGGCGTCCTTCATCAGGTTGCGGCTGAATCCGACGACAATCGGCCAAAGGACCTCGCCTCGGTACCGGCCCAGGATGGTCTTGGGCAAGTGCAAGTGTGGCCGCGCCACATCGAGCACCAGCGCCGCCTGCTGCCGTCCCATCTGCTCCGGCTCGCCTTCGAGGAAGAGGACGGGGATTCCCTGGACGTACTTGAGTTCGCCCCCTTCGGCAGCCGCCTCCTTGAACATCCGTGGTGCATCGGCGGCCGAGGCGCCCCGAATCGGCCGCCAAACCCGACATGACCACAGCAAACGCGAATACGCTGCACACTCGCCTCATGGAAAACTCGTGTCTAGCAGGACGCCTGGGCATCGTGATCCTTGATTGCCGCTGGTCAATGGGCGGCCTGTCCGACGCCGCTCCAATCTCGGGGCAAACGTCGGGCTACCATTCCATTATCCAACACCACGGCCACTTGGACAACACCCAAGGTATGCCCGAACGGCCTCAGCAGCGGAAACAAATCAGTAATTGAACGTAAGCCCACGTGCGCGGAGATCCGCTACAAGCTCCGCCGTCGTCGTGTACTGCACCGCGTCGAAGCTGGCCGCCCGCGCCGCCGCCACGTGACCGGCAACGTCGTCCACGTAAAAAATCTTTTCCGGCCGGCAGCCGGCCAACTCCGCTGCGGCCCGAAAGATTGCCTCGTTGGGCTTGCACGCTCCAATGCGGTAGCTCAAGGCGTGGACCGAAAAGTTCTCGGTCAGAATCCGATAACGCCGCAGACAGTGTTCCCAGTGGCCCTCGCACGTGTTGGAGAGGATGCCCAGGCGGTAGCCGGCCGCGGCCAATTGGCCGACCACCGGCAGCATCGGCTCGATCAGGGTGAAAATGTCGTTGCCGGCCTCGCACATCGCGTCGAAATCGGGCCGGCGGCCGGTCCGCTGGCAGAACAGGTCGTAGAACTGGCCGGCCGTGATGCGGCCGCGTCTCGTATTGCTCTTGCAAGCCGCCGGAGAAGATGGCCTCGTAAACCGCGGCGGGTTCCAGGCCGGCCACCGCGGCGATCTGCCGGCACATCCGCTCGACGCTGAAATCGACCAGCACTTTTCCGAGATCGAAGTAGAGAAATTCCGGTTGCATGATATTCCCAAGGATACCCGTTCACACTGTGCCGAAGGAAACGGCCAGAAACCGCGGATGAACGCAGATCAGCGCAGATAGGAATGTATTGAATCGTCCGCGTTTATCTGCGTTCATCCGCGGTTCCATCTCTTGATCTTCCGACCTGTGAACGGCCACTCCCAAGGATAGCGGCTCTGGCGGCCGCGTTCCAGGGGCGCACGAGAGACGCACTTGCCGCCTCCGGGTCGGTTGCAGGACGTCCCGCGGTCGCCTAAAATTCAACATAGGCTGCTTCTGCCTCGAATAAGGATAAAAGACATGCGATCCGACACGATCAAGTTGGGCGACGCACGTGCCCCCCATCGAAGCCTCCTCCGCGCCACCGGATTGCGGGACGGCGATTTCAAAAAACCGTTCATCGCCGTCTGCAACAGCCACGTGGACATCATTCCCGGCCACGTCCATTTGGACAAAGTCGGCCAGTTCGTGAAGCGCTGTGTCCGCGAGTCCGGCGGCGTGCCGTTCGTCTTCAACACGATCGGCGTGGACGACGGCATCGCCATGGGTCACGCGGGCATGAAATACTCGCTTCCCAGCCGCGAGATCATCGCCGATTCGGTGGAGACGATGCTCAACGCCCATTGCTTCGACGGCATGATCTGCATCCCGAATTGCGACAAGATCGTGCCCGGCATGTTGATGGCCGCGGTCCGCTGCAATATCCCGACGATCTTCGTCAGCGGCGGGCCGATGGAAGCCGGCCGCTCGCCCGACGGCAAGAAGATCGACCTCATCAACGTCTTCATCGGCGCCGCGGCCAAGCAAGACGGAAAAATATCGGCCGCCGGGCTGCGGGTCCTGGAGCGGGCCGGCTGCCCCACGTGCGGCTCCTGCTCCGGCATGTTCACCGCCAACAGCATGAACTGCCTCTGCGAGGCCCTCGGCATGGCCCTGCCCACCAACGGCACGCTGCTGGCCACCAGCGCCGAACGCAAAAGGCTCTTCCGCCGCGCCGCCGAGCGAATCGTCGCGATGGTGCTGGAGTTCAGCCGCGTGGGCGCAGGACACGGACTCCTGCCCCGCGAAATCGTCACCCACGACTCGATCGACAACGCGATGGTCCTCGACATGGCCATGGGCGGCAGCACCAACACGGTGTTGCACATGCTGGCCGTCGCGCGCGAGGCGGGCATCGCGTACGACATCGAGCGGATCAACCAACTCAGCCGGCGGACGCCCAACGTCTGCCGCGTCGCCCCCAGCAGCAGCTATCACGTCGAGGACGTGCACAACGCCGGCGGCGTCCACACCATTCTCGGCAGCGTCGAGCGCGGCCGGCCGGGCCTGCTGCACCTCGACTCCCCCACGGTCAGCGGCAAGACGCTGGGCGAGAACGTCGCCGCCTTCGACATCCGCGCCGCGACGGTCGCGGAAGAGGCCCTCGAGCTGGCGGCCGTCCGCGCCGGCGGGCGGCGCACCCACCAGGGCATGAGCGTCGCACGCTCCGCGGGCTCGGTCCGCGAGCTGTCGGCCGAGCAGTTGGGTTTCGACCCGCAGGACTGCATCCGCGAGGTCGATCGCGCCTACAGCGACGAGGGCGGCCTGGTGATCCTCTACGGCAATTTGGCGCCGAAGGGGGCGGTGGTCAAGGCGGCCGGCGTCAAGCCCGAAATGCTCCGCCACAGCGGTCCGGCCGTCATCTTCGAGGCCGAAAGCGAGGCCTACGAAGGAATCGTCGGCGGCCGGGTGAAGGCCGGCGACGTGGTGATCATTCGCTACGAGGGTCCGCGCGGCGGGCCCGGCATGCAGGAAATGCTCGCCCCCACGTCCGCGATCAAGGGAATGGGCCTGGACGATCAGGTGGCCCTGGTGACCGACGGCCGGTTCTCCGGCGGCACCGCGGGGGCTTGCATCGGACACGTCAGTCCCGAGGCGGCGGCCGGCGGACCGATCGGGCTGGTGCAGCCGGGCGACATGATCGACATCGACATTCCCGGCCACAAGCTCGCGGTCCGTCTGAGGGACGCCGAGCTGTCCGCCCGGGCCGAGGCGTGGCGGCCGCGACCGCCGCGGTTCACGACCGGTTGTCTGGGCAAGTATGCCGCGATGGCCACCAGCGCCGACACCGGCGCGGTGATGAAGTGGGATTAGCGGCGGGAATCGGCTGCCGGCATTGTGGACAATCGACCTGCATGGGCGTCTCAGTCCTCTTGTTCAGCTTCCAGCCACGCGGCGTCGGCCAGGTCCTTGGGCCGGCTAAGCGCCTTCTTGTTCCGTAAGAGGTCGGCGCGCCCGATCACCGCCAACTTCTGGCCCTCGATCTCCACCTCTTTCCGCCGTGGCCAAGCCTCGTCGAAATCAACCGCGTCGATGGAGGTGAGAATGTCGATGCGTCGCGGGGCAGCGCCGATCTGGAAAACCAAGTCCGGCGTGACGAGGTCTTGCCGCGTCAGGTCGAACAGTCGGGCGCGAAACGCTTGCAGCGCCCGCCAAACGCGCTGGGCGTTCTCTTCCGACCGGCGAATCCAAATATCCATGTCGCCGGTGGCGCGCGGGTATCCGTGCGCGGCCAAAGCATAAGCCCCGACCAACAGGAACTCAACGCCCTCGGCGGACAATGCGAACAACATGTCGCGGAAGTCTGGGTTCAACGACGGGTTCTCCCATGAAGGCCCACGCGTCCAAGGCCAACTGCCACATCATCTCGATCCGCTGGGCCGGCGTGGTGTCGGCAAGATCGGCCTCCTTGCCCTGGTCGGCCAACTTGGCAATGCGAATGGTCCGATCCGAATCGTTCATGGTGCTATTCCACGCGGGCCATCCTACCCCGGAAACACCCGGGCTGCAATCCGACACGAGAAAGGATGAAAACCGTCGCGATTCCGTATGCGTGCTACGGTTGCGCGTCGAGGTCGTTCTTCTCCGGCAAGCCCCCCTCGTCGCGCCCAGGGGCTTCCTTCAGGGCGTGGAATCCCTGCAACAGGACCAGGCAGATCAGGCCAATCACCCAAAGAATGCCGCAAGCGAGGGCCACATAGCGCACGACGACCCCACCCGTGGCGTCGCCCATAGCGACCAGAAGGGCAGATACGGCCACAAGCACGCTGATCCCGATGGGCAAGACCACCAGCGCGGCGATCAGGGGGAGCAGTGCTTTCGACAGAAGGGGTTGATGGTCCATAAAATCACCCTAACTTCCGCAATTTTGCCGTTGGCCGCCCGGGTTGTCAAGCCGGGCAGGCCAACGGGTCTTTGCTTGACAACGCCCGCCTGGGGGCCACAATGGAGGGAAGGGGCAGGGGAGCGGCTGGGAGAGAGAAGAGGGGGCCCTTCGCATGACAAACCAACTCGGTCGTCGTTCATGGCAGTGCCTGTTGGCGGGGATGCTTTGCGCCGCCGCATGGGCGTGGGACGTTGGCGAGTCGTCCGCCACGGAAGTGCTCATGAAGGACGGCCGGGTGCTCACAGGGAAGCTCGGGTTGACGACCGGCCTGGCGGACATGAACCAGCTCGAGCCCAATCCCAATAAGGACAAGGCGATCGTCTTTCTCGACGACGACTTGCGGCGGACGTTCATCTCCAAGCAGCAGATCAAGGAGATCCGTCCCGACACCACGGGCCAGGTGCCGGAGAAGTTCCGCGTGCGGCAGGGGGCGAACCGCACCGGGCCCAGGGTTGTCACGGTCGGGCCGTTCATTCACGTCACGCCCTTCGACGCGTACGGACGCCGCACCATCACCATGAGCACGGGCCGCGGGCCGGTCAACATCGTCCAAGGCATCACCGAGATCACGCCCGAGTGGACCAAGGTCGAGGGGCTGACCTACATGTGGGACATGCGGATCGCCACCAGTTCGATCCCCCGCGATGTCCTGCACACGATCCTGATGAAGCAGATCAAGGATCCCAAGGACATCGACCAGCACAAGAAAGTGGCGCATTTCTACCTGCAATGCGGGGAATTTGATTATGCGATGCAAGAACTGGAGGCCACGATTGCGGCGTTCCCCAACGACACCCAGGTGCAACAGGAGTTGGCCCCGTCGATCAAGGCGATGCGGAAGTTCTACGCGGAGTCGCTGCTGCGGGAACTGAAGATGCGGCGCGACGCGGGGCAGCACGAGTTCGTGCTGCGGCTGCTGAAGAAGTTCCCTTCCGACGACGTGCCGGGCGAAACCCTCCAGGCGGTCCGGGAGATGATCCAGGAAGATGAAGCCTTGCAGGCCCGCCGCAACAAGGTGATCGAGCAGATCGACGCCCTGCTGGCCAAGATCAAGGACCCCGGCACCGACGCGCCCTCGGTCCGTTGCGGCGGGAGATTGCGGCGGAGTTGGGCTACGACACGCTCGATCGCATGGCGGGCTTTTTGCAAAGCATCGACGACCCGGCCAGGCCGGCCGAGGACAAGTTGGCCTTGGCCGTCAGCGGCTGGCTCCTGGGACCGGCCGCGGCCACGACCAAGCTGACCATGGCCCTGTCGGCCATCCGGATGCGCGAGTTGACTCGGCGATACCTCAACGAGCCGATCAAACTGAACCGCATCCACCTTTTGCACGAGTTGCCGTCCGAGGAAGCGGCGGAGCCGGCCATGCTGGCCGCCCTGTTGGCCCACATGAAGCCGTCCTACAACTTGCCCGCGACGGTCTCCGAGGAAACACCGGGCTATTACGAGATGGAGGTGCCCATCTTCACCGGGGAATCGCCCGCCCGCTATTTCGTCCAGCTTCCGCGGGACTACAATCCCTACCGCCGCTACCCGATGGTCGTCACCCTCCACGGCGCCGGCAACACGGCCGAGCAGCAAGTCAACTGGTGGGCGGGCGACTGGGCCCGTCGAGACCGCACCGGTCAGGCGGCGCGCGCCGGCTACATCGTGCTGGCCCCCGAGTGGTCCGGCGAACATCAAGAAAAGTACGGCTATAGCGACCGCGAGCACGGCCTGGTGCTGGGCTGCTACCGCGATGCCTGCCGCCGTTTCGCCGTCGATACCGACCGCGTTTTCCTCAGCGGGCATTCGATGGGCGGCGATGCGGCCTGGGACATAGGGCTTGCCCATCCCGACCTCTGGGCCGGCGTGATCCCGATCGTGGCCGAGTCCGGCCGCTTCTGTCCCTTCTATCAGAAGAACGCCAAGAACCTGCCCTTCTACTTCGTCTGCGGCGAACTCGACGGCAACAGGATGTCCAAGAACGCCAACGACCTCGACCATTATCTAAGGGGGGGCTATAACACGACCGTCGTCGAGTACCTGGGCCGCGGCCACGAACATTTCTATGACGAGATGCTGCGACTGATCGATTGGATGGGCCGCTTCCATCGCGATTTCTTCCCGCGCGAGTTCGACTGCATGACCATGCGGGAAGGGGACAATTTCTTCTGGTGGGTGGAACTGGGCGGGATGCCGCCGCACACCATGGCCAACCCCGCCGACTGGCCGCCCCCCCGAGGCACGCGGCCCGCCCCGGTGACGGCAAAAATCACCGCCGGCAACAACCTGTCGATTCAAACCAAGACGGCCAAACTGACCGTCTGGCTTGCGCCGGGCATGTTCGATTTCAAACGGCCCATCGCCATCGTGTGGAACGGCCATCAAAATGAACAACCACTCCTCCAACCTCACGCCCAATCTGGAAACCCTGTTGGAGGACGCCCGCACCCGGGGCGATCGGCTGCATCCCTTCTGGTCCAAGTTCGAGTGTTCCACGGGCCGGGCCATGCCCTGAGGGGCGAAGCCGCGGAATGAGTTGGCGCCGGCGGGCGGGGACGAGACAGGGTAGGTCAGGCACCCCGTGCCTGACACTCCGCCTTTCCACCGACCTTGCCTCCCAACTGTCAGGCACGGGGTGCCTGACCTACGGCTGCAGTGGGGGCGGGACGCGCGGACGACGGGCCGCCGGCACATCTTTCCGGCCGACGCCCGCCACGATGCAATCGTGGGGCTTTTCAGTCTCTACTTCTTCGCCGCCTTCCCCGCCGCCGGCTTCGGCAACAAGAAGCCCTCGATGAACCAGCCGTCCGGCTCGCTGGTGGCGCCCATGCCGCCGAAACCCAGCGAGGGCGCAACGAGCTTGAAGTCGGGCAGGTTCTTGCCGTTGATCTGCTGCGACCGCGGCACGCCGCTCTTGGCCGCGCCGGAAAGCGTGTTCATCGCCCGGCCCAAGAGCGATTCGCTCTCCGGCATCTTGCCCTGGCGGATCAATTCGTACGTGGGGCGAACGGCCTCGTCGATCCGCGAGAACTCGCCGGCGCAACGCTTGGCCATTCCCAGCTTCGCGACCGTGCCGGCCACATTCTTGTACTCGGGACTCTCCGCCAGCGTGTCCGCCTTGGGGATCGGTTTGAGGACCTTCAGGAGGAAATCCAGGTGCGAGGCGATCAGGAGTTGCCCGTGGGCCACCGTGACCGCGCGATGGGGGAGGAAATGGGTTTCCTTCTCTTCTCCCTCGTTTCCCTCGGTTCCGGGCGTCGGGTTGGATTCGTCGGGCGTCAAGGAAGGGACTTCGCCCAGCGAGATCGAGGGGATCTTGGGCGTTTCTTCCTCGACGACCTCCCAGATCACCCGTCCGTCGATCACCCGGCGCTTCACGGTGCGGTCGTTCTTCAGGAGCTTCACCAGCGCCGCGGCGACGGCCTTCTCGTCGTCGACCTGGATGGCGAACAGCAGCCGTTCGCTGGCGGTGGTGATGGGCAACTGGTAGTCGGTGACCATGGTTATCCGGTGGCCCAGGTGCAAGATGAGTTCCTTGCGGAGGTCGATGTGCGGCCCGTTGGGGTCGTTGATCAGGCCGTCCAAGACCTGCTTCCAGACGCCTTTTTCGCCCTCGCCGAACAGTTCGTCGAACAGCGGTCCGAAGTTGTCGAAGGCGTTGAGGATATCGACGTAGAGGGTCGTATAGGTGGCGACGTCGCGCGGCACCCAGGGCTGCGGCGTGAAGTCGTCGGCGTTGGGCAGCTTGAGCATCTTCATCGAATTCTCGTAGGGCGGCGGGGCATGGACGGCCGTCCGATGGATCACCTCGTAGCCGTCGGCGGCGAGATCGGCGACCCCGCCCACGCCCGCAATGGCGCCGAAACCCTGGTGGCGAATGACTTCCACGACGGTCTTTCCGCGGCGGCGTTTGTCGGCGAGCGTGGCGGCCCGAGCGGCCTCGGCATAACCCAAGGGGAAGACGAACCAGCGGATTTGATGGCTGCCCGGCTCGCCCGAACCGGCCGCAGCAGCGCTTCATCACCGCGGCGAACCCGGGCAGTTGCGACAGGCTGTCCTTCGGGCCGTCGGACAGGCGGCGAAGAATGCCGCGCACCACCTCCACGTTGTCGGACGGCGATCAGAAGGTTTCCGGCCAGGGCATAGACCGCATGGTCCGGCTCGCGGGCCGCAACGGCCGCGGGAGCCGCCGCCGTCCCGTCCCTGGCCTTGGGAAGCTGTTCCTCGCTGGGCAGCGGAAGCTCGAAAACGTCAACGTCGACGCCGCCGACCTTCAGGCTGCTCTGTTGGCCCCTTGCTTCAGCAGAGTGCGATGGACCTTCTTCAGCAGGGCGTGGGCTTGGTCCAGGTGGCCGGTGACGTCGATCAGGAAGGCGATGGCCACCGTGCCCGGTTTCGGCTCGATCAGGGCCACGCTGACTTCGCCGCCCGGCACGTCTTTCAAATCGTCCAGCGTCAGTCCGAAACGGTCCCGCAGGTCGGACCAATGCTCTTTCATCTGCTGCCTTAGATCCTTGCGGAAGGGCTGCATGATCGGGCTGTCCATGAGCTGCCCGATCTGGGTCTTCTTCCAATGCTCGTCCAGGGTGTCGACATTGGGGATGGCCAGAAAGCCGACGGTCTCCTTGGGAAGCAGCGTTTCGCTGGGACGGGCAGCCCGAGCCGCCGCCGCACCAATCATCAACGATCCACAGGCAACCCACAGCCCAATCCAATCATTCATCCGTCGCACAACAGAACTCCTTGCGTTGATTCCAGCTTAACACTGAGGGGGGGTGTGATCGAGAAAGCGGGCACGAAAAACCAAAGTTTAGTCGGCACAACCGACTGACGCCATAGCGATTTGCGAAATTGGGGAAGCGTGAGCGAGTTTGACGACGTTCGGAGGGTGGGTGTGGCGAACGGGGGAAACGGAGTTAGTGAGCCATTTATCGCATTTCACGCATTCTTCCTATCTTTTTGCGAAACCGCAAGCGGCGATCCACGCCGACCGCAAGACGGCATCCTTGCATCCCCAGCCCCCAATCCCCAACCCCTAAATCCCTAAATCCCCAATCCCTAAATCCCTCTCTTCCCCCCAGCAATGGACGCCGCGCCCGCAGCCGGGCATAATACTTGGATTCACCCCTCCCGGTGGGATGCGGCCATGCCCGATTTCCAGAACGAAAGCCTCAGTCACGACGCCATTCACGGCTATATCCCTTTCATTTCGTCCGTCGGCCTGCCCGAGGGGGAGACCTCCGAGCAGCGCATCATCGACGATCCGTGGGTGCAACGGCTGCGGCAGATCCATCAATTGCAGACCGCCTGGTGGGTCTATCCGACGGCCGAGCACACGCGGTTTCAGCACTCGCTGGGGGCGATGCACCTGGCCAGCCGGGCGACGGCCGTGCTGCTGGACAGCTTGCGCGAGGTTTGCCCGGAGTTGCCCAGCCGGGGCTACGTCGAGTCGCTGATGCGTTTGGCCGCCCTGCTGCACGACGTGGGGCACGGGCCGTTCGGGCATTTCTTCGACACGCATTACCTGGCCGACTACGGCTTGAATCACGAGATCGTCGGCAGCCACGTCATTCGCCACGAGTTGGGCGATCTGTTGCGCCGCGTTCGCCGCAATCCCGGCGGCCGGCTGGAATCGGACGAAACGCTCGACCCGGAACACGTCGCGTTCCTCATCAGCCGGCCGCGCGGCAGCCGACGCCGACGCCGGCCCGCGCTGGTTGCGGTTCCTCCGCGGCCTGTTCAGCGGGCTGTATACCGTCGATAACATGGACTTCGTGCTCCGCGACGCCTACATGTCGGGCTACAGCGTGCGGGCGTTCGACCTCGACCGGCTGCTGCATTACAGCTTCTTCACGTCCGAGGGGCTGACCATTCACGAACGCGGGCTGTCGGCCCTGGTGCGATTCATCTCCGGTCCGCGCCGAACTGTTCCGCACGATCTACTTCCATCGCACCGTGCGGGCGATCGACCTGGCCTTGCAGGAACTGTTCCTCGACAGCAAGCGGCACCTCTTTCCCGGCAATCCGCTGGAACACCTCGAGGAATACCAGCGGCTGACCGAGTGGTCGCTCTTGATGGAGGTGGCCGGCTGGCATCGCAGCAACAATCCGGCGCTGCGGTCGTTGGGCGGGCGGTGGCAGGATTTCTTGCACCGCCGCCTGCGGTGGAAGATGGCGGTCGAGCGGACGATCTTCTTCGCCCCGGGCGAAGCGGAACAGAGCAGCGTCTTCAGCAGCAATCGGGCGTTCGAGATGGCGGTCCGCGAGCGGCTGCCGCGGGAGTTGCACGACTTGCCGATCCGCGTCGACACGGCCCGGCACGTCCATCGCCCCGGCGCCCATGCCCCGGCGGCCGGGCAGAATTTCCTCTACGACCCGACCACCGGGAAGATTCGCGGCCTGGACGATCGGGAGCTGTTTCGCCGCATCGCCATCAGTTACCGCATCTGCCGGATTTACGCGGAGGACCACCGGCACAACGCCGAGTTGGCGGCCGCCATGGACCAGATCGCCGGCGGCGGCGCCGACGAATTGACCAACATGTGAGCATCATGCCCAACGACCACTTCACGGGGACTGTCCCGATTTTCGCCGCGCAGGGGACTGTCCCGATTTTCGTCCGACGAAAATGGGACTGTCCCCTTTAGCACGACTTCAACATGTGAGCACCAATGCCCAACGACCAGAATCAGTATGAAAATCCGTTGATTTCCCGCTATGCCTCTGCCGCCATGAGCGGGCTGTGGAGTCCGCAGCGAAGGATCGGCGTCTGGCGGCGGCTGTGGGTCGCGCTGGCGGAGGCCGAGGCGGAACTGGGCCTGCCGATTACGCCCCGGCAGATCGCCCAGTTGAAGGAGCACGTCGACGATATCGACTTCGAGGCGGCGGCCCGCTACGAGCAGCGGCTCCGCCACGACGTGATGGCCCACGTCCATGCCTACGGCGACGCCTGCCCCGAGGCCCGGCCGATCATCCACCTCGGCGCCACCAGTTGCTACGTGACCGACAATGCCGATCTGCTGCTGATGGGCGAGTCGCTCGGAGTTGGTCCGCGACCGCGTTGCCGCGGTGATTCACGCGCTGGCCGAGTTCGCCCGCAAGCACCGCGACCTGCCCTGCCTTGCCTATACCCATTTGCAGCCGGCGCAGCCGACCACCGTGGGCAAGCGGGCGTGCCTCTGGGCCTACGACTTCGTGCTCGACCTGGCCGAGATCGAACACCGCCTGGGCCAGCTCAAGGCCCAAGGCAGCAAGGGCACCACCGGCACCCAGGCCAGCTTCCTCAGCCTCTTCCACGGCGATCACGACAAGGTCCGCCGCTTGGAGGAACTCATCTGCCGGAAAATGGGTTTCACGCGCAGCTACCCGGTCACCGGCCAGACCTACTCGCGGAAGATCGACTCCCAAGTGATGGCCGTCCTGTCGGGCGTTGCCCAGAGCGCGCACAAGATGGCCACCGATTTGCGGCTGCTGGCCCATCGCAAGGAGATCGAGGAGCCGTTCGAGGAGGAGCAGATCGGCTCGTCGGCCATGGCCTACAAGCGCAACCCGATGCGGAGCGAACGGATTTGCTCGCTGGCCCGGTTCGTCGTCAGCTTGGAGTCCGGCGCGGCCGAGACCGCATCGGTCCAATGGCTGGAGCGGACGTTGGACGACAGCGCCATCCGCCGGCTGAATCTGCCCCAGGCGTTCCTGGCGACCGACGCGGTGCTGATCCTCTGCCGGAACGTGGCCGCCGGGCTGGTGGTGTATCCACGGGTGATCGCGGCCAGCCTCGAAGCGGAGTTGCCCTTCATGGCCACGGAAAACATTCTCATGGCCGCCGTTGCGGCCGGGGGCGACCGGCAAGAGCTGCACGAGCGCATCCGCCGTCACAGCCAGGCCGCGGCCGCGGTGGTCAAGGAGCAAGGCGGTCGGAACGACCTCATGGCGCGATTGGCCGCCGATCCGGCCTTTGCGCGCGTTGATCTGGCGGCGGTTTTGGAGCCGCGTCAGTTTATCGGCCGCGCGCCGGAGCAGGTGGATGAATTTCTGGCCGAGGTGGTCGATCCGCTCTTATCGCGTTATCCCGACGCGGCCCGCAGCGACGCGGAAGTCAGGGTGTAGTCCCGCGTGTACCACTTATCCAGTCGTGCTGCCGGTGCTGGTGGTTCTGCACTGCTGGACAAGCCAGCAGTGGTACCCGGCGCGGCCTTGCAGAAATTCGCCGAAGCGTTCGACGGGCGGCAATTTGACACGGACCGACCGTGGCGAAAAGCGTTTCGACACGCACTTTCCAAGGGGACAGTCCCCCGCTTGGTTCGATGCTCAGGAGGGCGGACATTCCTGTCTGCCCGTATACGACAGGCAGGAATGCCTGTCCTCCCGCTTTGTGGGTTCCTACCCGATTTCGTCCAGCAGCCGCGAGACTGCCACGTCGAGCTTGTCGGACGTTTCGTACGTGCCTTGGGCGATCTGGGCGCGAATGGCGTCGATGCGGCCCTGCCGCACGTCGGGAAGCTGTTGGGCCTGTTCGATCAGCCGGGCGGCGTCGGAAATCTGGACTTCGTCGTTGATCGCCGGCGACGAACTGACCTCGGTCGTCGGCTGGGCCGCCCGCGCGGTGTGCGGCGGACTGATCGCTTGCGGGCCGTGCAGATGAGTGGGGCCGTAAACCTGCATCCGTCTTCTCCCTTCAACCTTTAATTATACCTTCCGTCCGCCTGCGCCGCACGAGCCATTTTTGCGTGATGCCCCCGGTACGCTCGCGTTCACGCATTTTTCACTCGTCTCATCGGCCCAGGGCCGGCGGAGGGTTCAGCGAAACCACAAATGCTGGAGTCCTATCGAAACGCGTTGTTTCCCGAGTTGTAACGCTTGTGCGGCGGGGATTTTCGGGCCGCCGATGCGTTGCCGCGACAAGTGAGGTTTTCCGGCAACGCGACCTTGATGATAATGCGCAACTGGTGGATATACGCCCCGGCGGTGACAACAGTTCTCCGAAATCTGACGATCTTGGAGGGCCCGCGGGCCGGACCTGGGAGTCGGATTATAGGTGGCCGTTGGAATCTGGACAAGATCGAACGCGGGGCCAAAATGATACCTATGGGGGGCATTTCAAAGGTCTTAGTTCTTAGAACTTAGTTCTTAGCGGCATCCCGGTGCGTTTGGGGATTCATGCTAAGTTCTAAGCTCTAAGTTCTAAGCTCTAAGCTCCAAGGTCTTAGCCCCTCCCCCCGGCAAACTCGCCGTAATTGCGGCACCCGCTAAGTCCTACAGACGCCTCAAAAAGGACCGCCCGGAAGGCCGAGATGGTTCCTAGCGGCGCTCGGGCGCCACGTGGCGACAACCGAAGGGCGCCGCGAGGCGAGGGAATCGAGGCGCGAACATAAACCAACGGCCGGTGTCCGACGTAATAGTAGTAGAAGGGGCGGGACAGAACAGAGAAAGGCGACTCCCATGAACAGCCCTCAACAAGAATCCCTATTCAGCGAGGCGCTCACCCGCGAGCATTGGGACGTGCCGATCCGGGTGCGGCTGATGCCCTACGTCGAGTTCACCTGCTGGCTGGACGAGGAGTTGGAGAAGTTGGTCGAGCGATGGGAGGGCAAGGCTGCCCCCAATGCGAGGCGGCGTTGGCGCAGGTGAAGGGGTTTTCGAAAAAATTGGGCACGCCACCCGCGCGGCGAGCGAGAATCGAGATGCCGGAGAACCTCACCGTCGTCTACGCCGCGGGCACACTGCAAGACGCGCACCAGTTGCGGAATCTTCTGGCCGACGCCGGCATCCACGCGATCGTGACGAACGAAAGTCTTCAGGGCGCCTTCGGCAATTTTCTGGGATGGCAGGGCTTGACGCGGGTCGCTGTCCGCGATGAGGATGCCACGCGGGCGCGGGACATCGCCCTGGAGTTCGACCGGCGCATCGCGCCGGCGGCCGAGAACGACTCTTCCGGCGAGGACGAGTTGCCGGAGGAGGATTCTGCCGCCGTGGCCGAGGTGTCCGCAATGCGGCGCGGCCCGGACGACGCGGTGCCTGGTCTGCGGCGCCATCGGCGCCGACTTCCCCGTGGCTGACCCCGATTCGAGCGGCGCGTCGAGGCTCACGTGTCCCACCTGCGACGAGCCCTTCGCTGCCGAGTATCGCCGGCGTTGCGAGGGGTGCGGCCACGAGTTCGAGGACGGCTACGACGTTGGGCCATCGGACGGCGCGGCCCGCGACGAGCTGCCGATGAACGTCCGCATCGCCGTGGTCCTTCTGACGATCGTGGCGTTGTTCGCGTTGTTGACCGGCTGGCTCTTGTACCTGTTCCGGTAGATGGGGCCAGTCCTCTGCGGGCCAATCAAGCGTGGCTGCCGGCGGGCTGGAACAGGGGCATGTAGTTCTTGTCTTCCGACTGGATGTGGCCCACCCACCATTGCTTGAGGAACCGCAGGAGATCGTGCCCGGCGACCGTGCTCGATTCTCCGCGCAGGATTCGCGCTTGCCGCCGAAAATCCTCGTGCAAGGCCATGTGTTCGGCGAGGTGGGGGTAGCCGCGCTCCCGCATGAGTTTTTCTTCGTATTGGAAGTGCGTCAGGGCGTACTGCAACAGTTCGTCGAGCACCGGCTTCACGGCCGCCCGATCGTCGCCTCGCTCAACGGCGTCGTACAATCCATTGATGAGGACGAGGATTTTCTTGTGCTGATCGTCCAGCGACGGCTCACCGACGGAATAGTAGTTCTTCCAGGTCACGTAGGGGGGCATGGGTTGTCTCCTGCCTGCCGGGGACAACTCAATCCTAGCTCGCGCCGCGGGCGTGGTGCAAACCGTCGGCGCCGACAAGCCGGGGGCAACGCCGTGGCGCGGGTCGGCGGCGGTTCCGATTATGCGGGATGAACGGGTCAGGAGCCGAACTCGGGACGGCGGCGGGCCAATTGACCTTGCAGCCGCTGCACGATGGAACTGTGCATCTGGCTCACCCGGCTCTCCGAGAGATCCAGCGTGGCGCCGATCTCCTTCATCGTCAATTCTTCGTAATAGTAAAGAATGATGATCAGCCGCTCGTTGCGGTTGAGTCCCTTGGTGACCAGCCGCATGAGGTCGTTCTTCTGGATCCGCCGCGTGGGGTCCTCGCCCTTCTTGTCCTCGAGAATGTCGATCTCGCGGACGTCCTTATAGCTGTCGGTCTCGTACCATTTCTTGTTGAGGCTGATGAGGTTGACGGCGTTGGCGTCGAGGATCATTTTTTCCAGTTCGGGCACGGAGATTTGCAGTTCCGCGGCCAGTTCGTTTTCGTTGGGTTGCCGTCCCAGGCGGGCTTCGAGGTTTTTCATCGCCTCGTTGAGCTTGCTGGCCTTGGAACGGACCAATCGCGGCACCCAGTCCATCGTGCGGAGTTCGTCGAGCATGGCGCCGCGGATGCGGGGCACGCAGTAGGTCTCGAACTTCACCCCGCGGCTGAGATCGAAAGCGTCGATGGCGTCCATCAGCCCGAACACGCCCGCCGAGATCAGGTCGTCCAGCTCGACGCCTTCCGGCAGCCGGGCCCAAATCCGCTCGCCGTTGTACTTGACCAGCGGCAGGTAGATTTCGACCAGGCGGTTGCGAAGTTCCTGGTTGGACGGGACCCGTTTGAATTCAATCCACAGTTGTTCGACTTCTTCCGGGGCGACGGCTGTTGCCATGCGTTCCTCCATGAAGGTGCCTTGGAGCACCGGTTGTTGGAGATCCCTCTCCAAATTTCCTTTTCCGGCGCCCCCCGGTCCGCCGGTGATGGTTCATTCCTTGCCCGACAAGCCGCCCGTTTCATGGCGTTTGTCGGATGACGATCGGCCCGATGGTTCCCGGCATGACGAGTGCCACGGTTGGCTTGTCCAGCCGTGTTTCGGCACTGACTTTTCCCCGCCGCGACCGCTCACCGGGCGCGCGGATGGGGATTGCCAGGCGGGGACGCTTCGGACGGCTTCCGCTCGGCGACCTCGGCCGCGATTCGGCCGTTGACCGAGTCTTGGACCGTCCGCTCGGCAAACCAACCGATGACGCAGCCGATCGCCGCGAACGCCAGCAAGCTGCCCCAGGCGTGGACCAGAACCGGTTCGGTTCCGCCGCCGCCCAGCAGGCCGCGTGCCAGCACGGTCAGGAATGCCAAGGAGCCGAGGATGCCAGCGTAGGTTCGTGCCATTGCGTCCCTCGATCGCCATTAAACTTCACGTAATCGGCGTAGTTTAACAGCACATCGACTACCGATAGTTCTCCCTTCATATCGGCCGGGACCGGGTTCAGGTTGAGTCCTTTCTTCCTTTTTTTGACATAACCGGCAAAGTTCAGTTCAACCGCAAAAAAACGACGACACGCCCTCGTCAAGCGGTCGCACGCCGCGTCGGCCGCATGGCGGTCGGTCACCATATTCACCAACAGGTGGATCGGGCCCGTCGCGGACGGGTGCGAAAAACGCTTGATCGAGGCATAAGTTTCCAGGATGGCGGCGGTCTCAGGCGTGGTGACGGCCAACCGCCGGTCGGCTGCCTGCCAGCATTGCCCCGCCAGCCGGGTGGGATTGTTTCCGAGATCGAACACGACCATCTCGACCGAGGAACCCATGGCGGCCAAGGGGGCCAACAGCCGCTCCATGCCGTCGGGGCCGGCCCCGGCCGGGACGTCGCATCCCCAAGCACCGGGCAGGATCCGCAGGTCGCCCGGTCCCGATTGGATCGCCTCGGAAAGCGTGCAGCGACCGGCCAGCACCTCGGCCAGGCTATGGCGAGGCTCGATGCCGCACAGCGTGGCCGCGTCGCCGGCGCGGGCCGCATCGACCAGGACGGTTCGCAACCGCCGCTGTCCGAGCGCGGCGGCCAGAAGGAGCGCCACGCTGGTCGTGCCCACGCCGCCTTTTCCGCCCGCGACGACGATCATGCGCGGTCGGCCGCCGCCCCGCGGCATTGCCGTCGGCGTGGCCGTTGCCACGGCCGCGGAGTGCCGGACCAGGTTTCGTAGCTCGTTGGCTTGATCGTACATGAGGATCCGTGACGATTTTCGTGCATCTTGCAACAAGTTCTTGCCGAACGATCCCAAGGGGACAGTCCCATTTTCGCTACACGAAAATTGGGACAGTCCCCCAACCTATTCTTTCGCGAGCCCTAACAGACCGTGGCCCGTTCCATGCCGAGGATCAATCGCGCCAGCCGCTGGGCATCGGCCGTTTCGATGTCGTCTGGCACGTTTTGTCCGTTGGTCAGATAGCTCAACGGGAGCTTGCTGAAGCGGAGCACGGAGAGGATGTTTCCCAGGCTGGACGCCTCGTCGAGTTTGGTCAGGATCAGGGCGGTGGTTCCCACGGCGGCGAACCGCTCGGCCGTCTGCTGGAGGGTCCGGGCGCCGGTCATGGCGCTGAGGACGAGGTGGATTTCGTCGGCATCGGCCTCGGTGACGAACGCGCGGAGCTCCTGGATGCGGACTTCATCCTTGGGGCTGCGTCCGGCGGTGTCCAGTAGGATCAGGTCCAGATCGTTCATGCGATGGGCGGCTTCGCGCATTTCCCGCGGCGTGGAAACGACCTGCATGGGCAGGTCGATGATGTCGGCATAGGTCCGCAACTGCTCGACGGCGGCGATGCGATAGGTATCGACGGTGATCAGTCCGACGCGGCGTTTTTCGCGCAATCGGTAATGGGCGGCCAACTTGGCGATGGTCGTGGTCTTGCCGACGCCCGTCGGTCCGACCAGGGCGGCCAACCGGCGGCGTCCCGGGGTCAAGTGGATCGGTCCGGCCACGGCGATTTCCGCTTCGATCATCCGCGCGATCCGCGCCTTGGCGAGGAAAAGGTCGTCGAGCTTCACGCCGCGGCTTTCGCGGCGGACGCGTTCGACCAGTTCGCGGGCCACTTCCTCGCTCAGATCGGAGTCCAACAGTTCGGTGAAGAGGCGGAACAGTTCCTCGGGAAGGTCGGGGTGCCCGCCGCCGCTGGAGCGGCGGCACAACTGCGTCACCATCGCTTGCAACTCGCTCAGTTGGCCCTGCACCTCGCCGGTCAGCGCCGGTTCCGACTCGCATTCCGACGGCGACGGCGACGCCGCCGCGGAAAGCGACGCCTGCTCCGGCGAGAGCGCGTTGCCGTGGACGGCGGCCCGGTCGGGCCGCGGCGGCGGAGCCAGCCGGCTGGGCACATTGACCTGGCACGAGGCCGTCACCTCGATCTCCCGCGGACCGCGGAGCCAGCCGAACAGCCGCCGCGAGCGGACTTCGCGCGTGTGCAAGATGGCCGCATCCGGGCCCAAATCGCACCGCACCATCGCCAACGCTTCCTGCATCGTCGAGGCACGATAGGTTCGCAGTTCCATGGCTTCCTTGCCTTTCCGTATTACAGAGGAGGGATTAGGGATTGGGGATTAGGGATTGGTGATCCGGGGTCCCTTCTACTTCATGTCGCTAATCATGGCGACCGATTCGATCTTGGTGTCGCGGGTAATCTCGTTGTAACTGAGCACGACCAATTGCGGCAGATGCGGCGTCGTCATCTGCTTCAGGGCGGCGCGGACTTGCGGGCTGACCAGCACCACCGGCGGATGGTTGGCCATCGTCAGCCGCTCGACCGAGGCGGCGATCAGCCGGCAAGTCGTTTCCACCGCCTGTGGTGACATGCGAATGAACAGCCCCTTCTCGTTGTGGTCGAAGCCGGCGCGGACGCGGTCCTCCAGCGCCGGGTCGAGCGTGGCCACGTACAGACGGTTTTCGTGATTGCGATAGCGGGTGCAAATGGTCCTGGCCAGGCGGTGGCGGACGTATTCGGTCAACAGGACGGGGTCGCGGGTGCGCGGTCCGTAATCGCCCAGCGTCTCCAGGATGGCCGCCAACTGCCGGATGGGCACGCCCTCGCGGAGCAGCATTTGCAGGATCTGTTGCACCTCGGCCAGCTTCATCACGCCGGGGATCAGCTCGTCAACGACCGTGGGCGAGGTTTGTTTCAGTTCGTCGATAAGGTGCTTCGTGGCGTCGCGGGTGATGATCTCGTCGGCGTGGCGGCGAACGGTCTCGGTCAAGTGGGTGGCGATGACGCTGCCCGGCTCGACGACCGTGTAACCGAACATTTCGGCCTGGTCGCGGACGCCGGGCTCGAT
The DNA here is from genome assembly GCA_963804825.1 of uncultured Planctomycetia bacterium. Taxonomy (GTDB): domain Bacteria; phylum Planctomycetota; class Planctomycetia; order Pirellulales; family Thermoguttaceae; genus JBKQVT01. The sequence goes on from CAWDRV010000003.1 coordinate 998,808, forward strand.
CCAAACGGCGGGGGTCCCGAAGGCGGGGTCCTTGGTCGCCGTTCCCGACACCTTGCCCGCCGTCGCCCCCGAATCCATGGCCAAAAACTTGCCGGGATAGACCAGGCCGTCGGCCACGGGCACGTCGGCGATCTTGAGCCGGTATTGGTTCTGCTCCAGCCGCATGTTGTCGCGGATGCGGACCTTGGGGAGGATGATGCCCAGGTCGGCGGCCACGTTCTGACGCACCCGTTGGATCCGTTCCAGCAAGTCGCCGCCGCGGCGGGGGTCGGCCAGGCGGATCAGCCCCACGCCCAACTCGACCTCCATGGGATCGACGGCCAGGTAGTCTTCGACGCGCTGCTCGGGCGCCTTGGTGGAATCGGCCAGTTTCTTGGCTTCGGCGGAGACCTTCGCCCGCGAGGTCCGCCGCGAGGTGGCCGTGGCCAGGGCCAGGCAGCCGCCGGCCAGCGCAAGCAGCGGAATCCGCGGCAGGCTGGTGAAAATCAAAATGCCCAGAAATCCCGCCGCGACGGTCAGGGCCTGCGGACGCGAGAAAAGCTGCTTGAGGAACTCGGCGGGCAGGTCGGTCTCGTTGCTGCTGCGCGTGACCAGCAAGCCGGCGGCCAAGGAGATCAGGAAGGCCGGCACTTGCGTCACCAGGCCGTCGCCGATGGTCAGCGTGGTGAACAGCGCGGCGGCCTGGCTTGGGCTCAATCCTACCTCGATCACGCCGATGAACAACCCGCCGATGATGTTGATCAAGATAATCACGATGCCGGCGATGGCGTCGCCGCGGACGAACTTGCTGGCACCGTCCATAGCGCCGAAGAAGTCGGCCTGCTGGGTGACCTCGCGGCGGCGGCGCTGCGCCTCGCGCTCGTCGATGATGCCCGCGTTCAGATCGGCGTCGATGGCCATTTGACGCCCCGGCATGCCGTCCAAGGCGAATCGGGCCGCCACTTCGCTGATGCGCATGGCGCCCTTGGTGATCACCACGAACTGAATGACCACGATGATGGCGAAAATGATCAGCCCGACGACGATCTGGCCGCCGGCGACGAATTCGCCGAACGTCTTCACCACGCCGCCGGCCGCCAGGAGCCCGTCGCTCCCCGCCTTGGTCAGGATCAACCGCGTCGTGGCCACGTTCAGCACCAGCCGGAACAACGTCGTCGCCAGCAACAGGGAAGGAAAGACGCTGAACTCCAGCGGAGTGCGAACGTAAATCGTCGTCAGCAGCATGATGACGGCAATCGTGATGTTGCAGGACAACAACAGATCCATCAGCGAGGCGGGCAACGGAACCAGGATCACCAGCACGCTGGCGATGATGGCCACCGGCAGGATCAAGTCTTTCAGGCGAGTGAGTGGCCCCGGCGTCGCAGCGGCGCGTGGCACAACAGCAGAAGACATCCCGTTTCTCTCCCGCGCGAGTGCGGTTTTTCTACGAACGGCTGGTCCGCAGCCGATGCGGTCCCCAGACGGTCCTCGATCGGCTGCCGAAAAGAGAGGGGGAGAGTAGCCAAAAGGGGCGAAAGTGTCCAGTGCGATTTTACCTCACCCTGCCCATGCGGGGGGATGACGCATTTCGGCAGTCTCGGGGGCCGGTTCCCCGTTAGCGGTTGTCCAATCATTACCCCCTCTCATGGGGGGGTATGGACTATTGGAGCAGTATTGGTGATGCGCTGATGTTTGTGACCTGAGTTCGTCTTTGCCCAAAGGTTCAGAGAGATTATCATAGAAGGACTTATCCTATTGGCGGTCAAGAATGAGACGAACCGTTCCTTGTTATTGGGGTGCGTACCATTTCAAACTTTGCAAAGTATAAAGACCACCGAGTGCGGATTATGGGAATGTTGGGAAGGATGGGCAATGGACACTGCCAAATGTAGTCAACCGTCGCAGCAGCCTACCGGATCCAAGGAACGGCCGTGGACGCCACGGTTCTGGGACGGTATGGGAATATGGGGGTGGTTCTCGGTGATGGCTCGAAACCGCTTTGCGATTTCGCCGAGTCGGATTCCCATGGCGGTGATGATCGTGCTGATTAGCGTCCTCAATTCGCTGTTGGCGATCGTGCAATCGGTCCTTTTCGGGCGCAAAATCGCGAGAACCAAGATCCAGGGGGATCCGATTTTCGTGATTGGTCATTGGCGGTCGGGGACGACGCTGCTGCACGAGCTTCTGGTGTTGGACGAGCGTCACACGTATTCCGACACGTTTGCGTGTTTTGCGCCGAGGCATTTTCTGGTTTCCGGCTGGCTCTTGCGCCCGCTGGTGGGAATGCTTTTGCCCGCCCGCCGCCCGATGGACAACATGGAGGCGGGCGGGGACCGGCCCCAGGAAGATGAATTCGCGATGTGCGGCATGGGGGGCCGTTCGCCGTATCTGACGCTCATGTTTCCCAACCGGCCTCCCCAAGACCAGGAGTATTTCGATCTGGAAAGGCTCTCGCCGAAGGCGCGGGAGCGTTGGAAGCGGCGGATGGTTTGGTTCTTGAAGTGCATCACGGTGCGGCGTCCGCGGCGGATCGTCTTGAAATCGCCGCCGCACACGTTCCGCATCAAGGTGCTGCTGGAGTTGTTCCCCGACGCCCGCTTCATCCACATTGTCCGCAATCCCTACGTGATTTTCCCCTCGACGATCAAGCTCTGGAAGTGTCTCTATCGAGACCAGGGCTTGCAGGTCCCCAACTATCAAGGTTTGGAAGAGCACGTCTTCGAGACGTTCAACCGCATGTACGAGGTTTTCGAGCGCGATCGGCGCCTGATTCCGCCTTCACGGTTGTGTGAAGTCCGTTACGAGGACCTCGTGGAGGATCCGCTCGGGCAGATGCGGGCGGTTTACCAGCAGTTGGAGTTGGGGGACTTTGATCGCGTGATGCCGGCGATCACGAAGTATTTTGCCGACAAGGCCGGTTATCAGACGAACCGGTTTCAGCTCGCCCCGGACCAGTGCGCCGAGATCGGACGCCGCTGGCAGTCGTTCCAGAAGCGCTACGGTTACGACGCGCCGCCGGGTGCGGCGGCCGAGACCGGCGAGGGCCGTGGCGGCGGCGCCGTGCGGAGCGTCCGCGTGCCGGCGGCGAACGTCGGCATGGCGTCACGAGTCCCGGCAAGTAAATCCCGCCGTCGCCGGAGTTAGCCGGTCTTTCCCGCCGCGGGAATCTTCTTCCCTTTGAGTTGATAGACGTACGCCAACACCTCCGCCACCGCGGCGTACTTGTCTTGGGGGATCGGGTGGTCGATCTCGACGTGCCGGTAAAGCGCCTGGGCCAGCGGCTTCTTCTCCACGATGGGAATGTCGTTTTCCACGGCCAGTTGACGAATCCGCTTGGCGATGGCGTCGGCCCCCTTGGCCACGACGATCGGGGCCACCATGCTCTCGGGCAGGTACTGGATGGCGACGGCCAACTCCGTGGGGTTGGTGATCACCACGTCGGCCTTCGGCACGGCGTCGCGGAGGCGGTGCATCGCCATTTGCCGCTGCACCTGGCGGCGGCGGGCGATCATCTGCGGATTGCCTTCGAGGTTCTTCATTTCCTCGCGCATCTCCTGCGGCGTCATGCGCAGGTCCCGCTCGTATTTCCAACGTTGGAATCCATAGTCGAGGATGGCCAGCACCAGCAGGGCGATGCCGATCTTCACTCCGATCCAGACGAGGATCTGCGACATGAACAGGGCGATCTGCTCCACGCTCAGGGCGCTGAGGCCGAGGATCGCTTCCCGCTGGTTGTAAAGACACACCAGTCCCACGGCGCCGACGATGGCGATCTTCACCAGGCCGAACGCCAGCCGCATCACGCCGGGCAACGAGAAGATGCGCCCCATCCCTTTCAGCGGATCGAGCCGCGTGATGTCGGGAGCGAGCTTCTCGGGAAGGAAGAGAAAGCCGACCTGCGCCAAGTTGACCGCCACGCCCGCCGCCAACAACAAACCGAACAGCGGCAACAGGTTGCGACCCAGGTTCCAAAGCGTCTGGCCGGCATGGAAGGCGGCAAAGGCCGGGTCGGCCGACACCCATGCCTCGCCGCCAAGCTGCTGCCGGCAATATTGGACCAGGTACTCGACCAGGCCGCCGCCGAACATCAACAACGCCAACATTCCCAAGACCAGCAGCGCGGCCGATCCCAGGTCTTGACTTCGGGCGACGTGGCCTTCCTCGCGGGCCTGCTGCCTGCGATGCGGCGTTGCGTCCTGGGATTTTTCGCCGTCGTATTCCGCCACGTCACTGCCTTACGAAAGGAACCGATGGGACACGCCGCTAGTGAAGCCATTGGGGCTGCAAGGGGACTTTGAGGGGTTCCAGCAAGGCGTCCATGGCCGGCGCCAGATGCTCCTGGAACACGAGGAAGGCCGCTCCCAAGGAAAAGAACATCATGGCGAACGTCAACATGGCGTTGAGCCCGAAGCCAACCGCCATCACGTTGAGTTGCGGCAGCGTGCGGCCGATCAAGCCGAGAATGAGCGTGGCCAACAAGGCGGCGACCACCACCGGGATGCAGACCCGGACGCCCAGCTCGAAGCTCTTGGCGATCAGCGTCAACAGGGCCTTTAGCAGCGATTCGAGGAAGCTGGCATTTCCTCCTGCGGCCGCCGATGCAGGACCGAAGATGGTGGTGATGCTGCTGCCTGGTGGAATGGCGGCAAAGGTATCCAGCAGGCCGGCCATGACGACCCGATGCCCGCCGAGGCACGCGAAGATCGCCGTGCCGATCAACACGAGCAACCGCGAGAACAGCGGCACCTCGGTGTCGAAGGTCGGATCGAACAGGTCGGAGATCATCAGCCCGCCAGCCCGGCTGATCAGGTCGCCGGCCATCTGGATGCCGGAAAAGAGGATCATGATTCCCAGTCCCAGGCAGGCGCCCACCAGCAGTTCGCCGCCGATGAAGACCAGGTAGCAGGGGGTGGTGCCGGGATCCGAGACGTGGACGCCCCACTGGCTGGGCGTCATCAGGACGGCCAGCGCGAAGGCCAGGATCGCCCGCACCCGCATCGGGGCGTCGTTGGCGCCATAGATCGGCGCCGTTATCAGCAGCCCGCTCACCCGGCTCAAAACCAGGGTGAAGAGCAGCACCTTCTCGGCGTCGAATTGGCGGAGCCAGTCCATGGAACGAAGCGACGGGAATTAGTTTCGGTCAAAGCCTGCCCGGAATGCCGGAAATCAGATTGGTCGAGTATTGCAGCATTTGCGTGATCAGCCAGGGCAGCGTCAGGCCAAACACCAGGGCCATGGCCACGATCTTCGGCACGATGGCCACGGTCTGCTCTTGAACTTGCGTGAGCGCCTGGAGCAGGCCGATCACCAGGCCGACGGCCAGCCCCACCAACAAAATCGGCGAGCTGATCAGCAAGCTGGTCCAGATGGCTTCTCGGGCGAGGTCGATCGCGCTTTGTGGGTTCATAACGTCTGGTTTCCTGACTTTGGCAACATGGTTTCCGGCGGCGTCATGTAAACGGTTGAAAACTCTCCATCAGCATTTGCACGACCAAGTGCCAGCCGTCCACCAGCACGAAGAGCAGAATCTTGAAGGGCAGCGACACCAGGGCCGGCGGCAGCATCAACATGCCCATCGACACCATGACGCTGGCGACCACCATGTCGAGGATCAGGAAGGGCAAGTAGATCTGGAAGCCGATCAGGAACGCGGTCTTCAACTCGCTGAGCATGAAGGCCGGCAGCAACGCCTGCAAGGGAACGTCCTCGTACGCGGTGGGCGTGGGATGGCCGGGCAGGTAAGCGAGGAACAAGTAGACGTCTTCCCGGTTCTTGGTGCGCTCGATTTGCAGGCTCATGAAACGGCGGATCGGTTTCACGCCCGCCGTCCAAGCCTGGTCCAGGTTGATCTGGTGGTGCGTATAGGGCACGACGGCCTCGTCGTAGACTTGCTTCCACACCGGCGACATGATCAGCAAGGTCATAAACAGCGCCAACGAGGTGATCACCTGGCTGGGAGGGAGTTGCTGGGTTCCCACGGCCTGCCGCAACAGGCTCAACACGACGATGATGCGAACGAAGCACGTGGTCATCAACAGCACGGCCGGCGCCAGGCTGATCACCGTCAACAGGAGCATCACCTGGAGCGTGGAACTGAGTCCCTCGGGACTGGTCCATTCTTTCGGGCCGGCGGCCAGACTCTGCGGCACCTGGATCGACATGGGGCGATTGGGGGCCTCGTCGGCCCGGGCGGAGCCCAGCAGGCTCAGGCACGCCAGCCCCGCCGCAGCATAGGCCAGCAGCCGGCGGCTGCGGCGGCCCCGCTCCGTCAAAAGAAGATCGCGGCGAACGGAATCAGTCATGGCGGTCCTCCGATCGAGCCCCGAATTGTTGGAATATCTGGCGAAACGCGGTGGTGGCGCTCTGCGGATGGGCCTGGCGACACAAACCGGCCAGGCGATCGACCTCCACCGGCTCGGTGACCTCGGTCAACGTCTCCGCGCCTGCCGGTGTCACCGAAACCAACAACAGCTTGTTGCCGCAGCGAAGCAGGTGCATTTGCTGGCGGCCCGCCAGGGGAGCGCGGCCGAGGACCTCCACGACTTCGCCCGGCAGAAGCGTCGTGCCCTTCGGCGCCGTCCGGCGCAGCGCCCAGGCGACAGCCAGGAAGAGCCCCAGCACGATGGCCAGGCCGCTTACCATGGGTCCCAACGCCGGCAGCCCTTGGACGGCCTTGGTCGTTTCACTAGGACCGGCGTGTCCGGACGGCGCCAGCGGGATCGGCGCGTCGTATCGCGCCGGCGGCAGGGGTTGCGGCTGCGCCTGGTTGCGGGCGTCGAAGGGGGCAACGCCACGCGACGAGGACGTTTCCGGCCGCCGCAAGTTGGCATCGATCGGCGCGGGCGTCTGCGCTATTGCGGTCGCCGTTGCCGTCAGGCTGCTGGGCCAGGCGACGACGAGAACCAGGCCGAGGCATTTCACCAGTGGAGGCATCCTTGCACTTCCTTCTCTTTTTTCGTCAAGTCGGCTGCCGTTGGCCGCCGATCCTTGCGGATACGGCGGAATCGTCGGCTTCTTGCCGTCGTGCCACGACCACGCAACGCGTGGTGCGCGCGTCAGCCGTGGCCACTCCGACGCGCCGCGCGGCTGACACAGCCGTGGCACAGGATACATTTCCATCGCACGGCGTTGGCCGCCGGCTTAACTCACGTTCACTTCGGGTTGCAGAAAAGCACTTACGAACCCACGTTGACGCCGGCGATCAATTCGGCGACGCGCACGCAAAAATTGTCGTTGAGCACGAGCACCTCGCCCCGGGCGATCAGCCGTCCGTTCACGTAAACATCGACCGGGTCGCCCGCCAGCTTATCCAGCGGGACCACCGCCCCTTTGCGCAGCTTGAGCACGTCCTCGAGATACATGTTCGTGCGGCCAAGCTCGATCTTCAAGTCCAATTCCACGTCGCGGATCAAGTCGAGCGTGGCGGCGTTGCTCGAAGCGACGCTGCCGGAGAACTCCTCGAGGCGATAGGAAGTGACTCCGCGGGGCAGATCGCCGGACGATGCCGCGTTGATCGACTCCAACGCCTGTTCCGCTTGATTCAAGAGGAATTCGATGTCGCCGGAGGCGAGGTTGCCGTCGCCGGACAGCGGATGGGGCGAGGCCCCCTGGGGAGCGGCCGCGGGGATGGCGCCCGGCATGGTCGTTGCCGGCGCCGTCGTCTTGGTCGCCGCCTGCATCGGGTTTTCCTGCGTTCTCTTGCGCCGGGGGGGAGTTTCCGGGTTCTCGGGCGCTGCGGCGGCGGGGTCCGGCGCGGACGAGGACGGCGCGGTCTTGGTCCCCGGGGAGGCGAGATTATTCGCTTGGCTCAGCAGGCGCTCGATCTCTTCCTGACCCATCAGAGGTTGGTCTGTCATTGGAATCCATTCCTACCCAGACACGGGTTCGTTCGGGAAAAGTTATTGTTCGACGAAGGAGAAGTCGCTGATAACGACGGTTTGCAGCATGGGTTTGCCGAGCGTGTGATTGGCCCGGTCCAGGATCCTTCGTTTCATCAATCCCAGGCCGGCGTCGGTCAGATCGGTGATTTCGGCGCCGCGCACGGTGACGAGGACCTGTTCGCGGAAGCGATGCTTATTCTCTTCCATGAGCTTCAAAAACTCTTTCTGATTCTCGGTTTTTACCGTGCCGAACAAGTGGAAGTCGATGCGCAACGTGGTGTTGGAGATCGATTGAAAGGCGGTGACGCAAAACTCGCCGAGGTCGACTTCGATTTCGTCGGGCGCGGCGTGTTCCTCGGCCGGTTTTCCGGCCGCGTCGTTGGCCTTGGCGTCGGCCGGAGGCTGCGCGACGGCGCCGGCCAGGGCGGCGGTTTGCGTGGCGGAGGGCAGGCACATGTAGGCGGCCAGGCACTCCAACACGATGACCACCGCGACCAGCGCCAGGATCTTGAGCTTGGCCAAGATCGAGGAGCGGCCCTCGCTCGGCGCGCTGGGCGGGGCGGCTTCCGGGGTTTCGTCCGTGGTGGTGGTTTCCGCCATGAAACGGCCTGACTCGCTTTCCGGGGCGACCTCCAAGGCCGCCGTTGTAATACTCTAGAACGCCGATGGTTCGCTGCACGGCCACGCCGGCCCATGCTCCGGGCAGGAATGGCTCCAAGGGTTCGGATTATAGCGATTCTTCCACGGCGATCGTCTTCCTTCTCGGCAGTGGTCTCGTGTTTCTTCCGTTAGACGTGACTGGGCCTCTGCGTCGGCGGCGGCACCAAGTGCTTGGCCTGCTGGTAGGCCACCGCCCGTCGCACCACTTCGTCCATCGATTCGGAGACGACCAGCCGCTCGCCGGTCGTCAGCGTGATGAAGGTGTCGGGGCGCGCCTCGACATAACGGATCAAGTCCGCGTTCAGGACGAAGGTTTCTCCTCCCAACTTGGTCAGTTTGATCATGCGGTCCCGCATCAGCCTGTGCAGCAGATCGTCTGAACAAGTTTGTTGCGTCGCGCTGATCACGCGGCTGTTGGCTTGATACATGTTCGAGGCCGTGATCAAGTCGACGAGGTTCGTGCTCACGTCGGCGTTGGACAGTTCCACGGCCCCGCCCTGGATCGTGCCGGCGCCCCGGTGCCGGGGGTGCTGATCACCGGCAAACCGGAATTGACGCCGGCACTGTACATGTTGTTGCCCTGCTGTTCCAGACCATTCGGGTTGCTGAAGCTGGCCAGGACGATTGCTCCGATGCGGGCGAGTGACGCCGTTGCTGTACACGCCGGTGATGATTCCGTCCGAGCCGATCTGGTAACTCGACAACGTTCCCGGAGCGCAACCGTCCTGCGACGACACCGACAGACTCGGCGAGTCCGTGGCCAGGCCGGAAAGGCTGCTGAAATCGAGCGAGAATTGCAGCGGCTTGACCGCCGGCGAGTTTTCGCGATCGATCGAAACCGAGTCGTTGGTGGCGGAAAGAAAGTTGCCCGAACTGTCGAATCGGATCAGCCCCGTTCCCACGGCGATGCTTGGCCCCGTGGACGGATCGTTGGCTCCGCAGTCGGCGAACCAGCGATACTCGGTATAGCTGCTGGTCGTGTCCTGCAGGACGGCCGTGAGATGGACCGACAGCGGCGTTCCCAACGAGTCGTAAACGACCATGTCGGCGGAGACGCTTTCTCCCGCGGCCTGTTGAACAGTGTTAAACGGCATATTGATGGTTTGCACCGCCGTGGGGTCGCTGGTGGGCGTGAATTGGAGGGCGGACAGGGGAATGGCAAGGGCGTTGCCCGTGCCGTTGTTCCCCACGATCTCGATCATGGCTGTTCGTGACGTAGGCGCCGGGATACAGACCGCTCGGGGAATCCGGGGGAATGGGATTGGTGGGGTCCGACGAGCTGCTCTGGATTCCCATCGCTTGCTGCATGAAAGTCAACAGGTCGCCCACGGTTGACGTGTCCGTGACCTGGAATTGTCTTGGTGGTCAGGTCCGCGTCTCCCACGTTGCCCGTGAAATTGAGCGTCCCCGGGCCGGAAAAGAGTTGCGTATAGTTTCCGTCGCCAGTGGAACTGATGAGGTTGGTCAGCGAGGGTCGCGGTCGTGATGGACGGACCGTTCATGCTTTGCAGCGTTGTCCCGGCGTCGACCTCGGCGTCCGTGAGGTCGTCCGTGAAGGTCAGGCTGCTCTCCGAGCGCCCCCGGCGATCGTGTCGACCAGGTGGTAGGTGTTCGGGTCCGTCGAATCGCAACGATAGATGTTGACGTCGTCCCAATCCGTGGTCGGGGTGTTGGCAACGGTCACCTGGATCTCGCTGGCATTCGACACGCTGATTGGCACACTGATCGGGCTGGGGCGGCTCTCCATCGTTCCGCTTGACATAGGTCACGTAGTAAGTATAGGTGCCGGCGGGGACCGACCCGGCGCCGATGTTCGTGGCCGTGGCCGCCGTGTCCGGGCGTGTGAACTGTGCGTCGCCGAGAACGCCCGTCTCCAGGATCGAGGCCGTATTGGCGATGGTGCCGCTGGAGGTCAGGGCCCCTTGCAGCACCACGTTCTGCGTCGCCGCGGCCACGGTCGACGAGCCCAACGGAATGGTCAGCGGCTGGAGCGACGAGGTGTTGATTTTGCCGCTCGAGTTGGCGCCGTAGCCGAGCAAGTTGTATCCGGTGGAGTTGACCAGGCCGTTGTTGGCGTTCGTCGTGAATTCGCCGTCGCGGCTGTAGAGTTGCCCGCCGGTGGGGCCTTGCATGACGAAGAACCCGTTCCCTTGGATGGCCATGTCGCTCGTCGTTGAAACGGTCGAAATGGTGCCCTGGCCGAAGTTCTGCGTGATCTGCGCGACCAACGTGCCCAAGCCGATCTGCTCGGGATCGGTGCCGCCGTTGTTGGCCGAGGCCGCGGAACCAAGCGATAGCGTTTGTGAAAACTGCGTCGCGAAATTCGCCGTCGAGGCCTTGAACCCGACGGTGTCTCGAGTTCGCCAGGTTGTTGCCGATCACGTCGATCGTGGTTTCAGCGGCGCCCATGCCGGTCAGGGCCGTGTTTAAGGCGGAAGCTAAACCCATGGGTCATCTCCTTGATTATGGTTGTTGTCTTGATTTCAGCCGTGAGGACGGGCGCTCGTGCCCGCCGCGCTCGCGGCAGACCCGAATGTCCGGCCTCGTCGTCTTCCTCCACCTGCCTCAAGTCGCGACGGGTGTCGCAGCTCAGGAGGATGATATCGAGGTAATGTCGCTGAAAGGTACGCTCGTTCCGTTGACGCTGACCGTGACCGTGCCGTCCGAAACCGAGATGCTGCTCACCGGGCCGGTGATCGTGTTCCCGGAGGCGTCTACCGCCGTGATGGTCTTTTGCAGCAGGCTGGTAGCCGTCGACATGCTCTGCTCCAAGGCCACCGACTCCAGCGTGGTGTTGAGGTTCTCGTTCGTCACGATGTTCTCGATCTGACCCACCTGTTGAAGAATTTGCGTATTGTCCACCGGCTGCGTCGGGTCCTGGTTCTGCAATTCGGCGACCAGCATATTGATGAAGTCTTGCGGGGTCAAACTGTTCCATGCGTTCGTCGACGAGGCCGTGCTCGACGTGCTGGAGGTGGGCGAGGTCACTGTGGACATGTCGAAATCTCCTTGCTCTTGTGGGGGACCTGGATGGAATTCGTTCCGTCGTTAAGGATGTCTTATTGGGGCCTGGCGGTTAAATGACGACGTTTAATTGGTTTCCGGCGCCGTCGGCGGCCGCGGCGCCAAGTTCGGAAACAGCTCGCTCCGTCGCCGGCTTCCGCGGCGACGACGCGGTCGGAGCCGTTGTTTCCACGGGGGGTAGGGGAATCGGAGGAGTAGGACGCCTGCCCCGGCGTCCCGCCCGGCGATTGGTCCATCACGTCGACGTCGAAATGCTGGACCTTGATGTCCTGCTGGGCCAGACGCTCGCGGAGCGCCGGCAAATTGTCCAGGAGCATGTTTCGCGCCGCCGAAGTCTCCGTCTCGGCCCGGGCCGTCATGGTCCCGTTGCGGACGGTGATTTCCAGCCGCATCGAACCCAACTCCGGCGGACTCAGCCGCAGCCGGATCGTTCCACCCGAGGCACTCATGGACTGAAACGCTTGCTCCACGCGCTGCACGAACCGCGTGCGGTCGGCCTGGCCGATGTCCCCCGGCTTCGAGGTGGTCGCGGCTTGGGCGGCCTGCGACTGCTGGTTGCCGGACAGGTGTGCCGCGGCGCTGATGGGACCGGCCGCGGGGCCGCTCGCCACCGAACCGGCGGCCTCTTTCCCATTGCCGCCGCCGGTCTTCTCGGCGGGTGAGGAGGTCTTCGCCGGAGAGAGATTTTGGACGACGGCGGCCGTGGCCGCGGTGGCATGAACCGCGGCGGCCGTTCCCGTGGAGGATGCCGCGTCGGGCTGCGGCAGGCGCTCCGACGACGTTGACCCTTCCCCGTTGGATTGCGGATTTTGCCACGACGAGTCGGCGGCCGCCACCTGCCCCTTATTCACCCGCCCCACATCCGTCGGCGCCGGGTTTGCCGGCTGCGGGGCGCCGTCGGTTGGCGGCGCCGCACCGGTTGAGCCGGCCGCTGCCACGGGAAGGGATGGCGAGCCCCCCGAGCCTTGCACCGCGGCCGGCTGAATATCGGAAGTGGTGGAAGTGGTGAAAAGAGTCTTCTCGGTCAAGGGACTGTCGGTGGTCGTGGTTGCTGAACCGGCCGGCAAGGGTTCGCTTCCAACTTCCTGCCGTAGCTCTGTCGCGACCGGCGGGTTCCCGTGGCCCGCCGACTTGGGAGCCGGTATGCCATTCTGAACGTTCCCGGTTGCGGCTGCCGTCTCGACTTGCTTCCCGGCGTTGGCAACCGTCTCTTGGCTTGCAGTCAAGTCGGGCATCGGTTGGGCCTGTACGACCATAACCGCCGCCGCCGCGGCTGCCGCGGCTGCCGCGGCCGTGTCGTCGCACTGGTTTTTCGGATCCTTTTGCCCGGGTGTTTCCGTCTTGTCCGTGGGAACTGGATTCCCGTCGCGCGCCGTCGCTCTCGTTTTGTCCGGGCGAAGTCTCCGACGAACTTTGGGCGGACTTTTCCGCCTCGGGCGGTCGCGCGGAGTTCTGGGACGCGGTGTCGCTCTGCTCGGTCTGGATTTCGTTGCTGGCCGGCCGTTTGGGCGTCTTGTTGCCGCCGGCTGGATCGCTTGCCCGCGATTGCGCCCATCGCAGATAGTCGTTGAACGAATCCGTCGTGGCCGAACGATCGGCGGCCGCGGCGGTGTCGGTCGTCGCGGAGTCGATGGCCGCGAGTCGTGCCAGGTTGTCCAGCGCGGATGGCATCATGCTAGGGTTCCATGCTTTTTCCGATTTTCTCTGCGACGGTGGCGGCGGGGGCCCCTTGGCGGATGCGACGGAGCACTTCGCCGAGTTGCTCCACTTCGGCGGGGGTTTTGAACTCGGCAATGATCTTCGCCCGCTTGTTCTCCGTCATGCCGTCCAGGAGGGCCACGACCTCGTCGAGTTCCTTCTGGTCGAGCATCTGCGCCAGCAGGACCTTGGCCTGCTTGGGTTTGATGGCCTCCAACGTGCGGCGGACGTCCTCCCGGCCGTTGGCGACCGCGCTTCGCGTCGTCGCCAGCAAGATCGCCTTGGAACCCTTCCCGCAACCCTTGCAACCGTTTCTTCTCGTCGGCCAGCTTGCGCTGTTCGGCCTGTGCCCGCGCGACGGCGGCGCGGAGCGACTGCTCGCGGAGTTCCAGGTTTCGCGTCTTCACGGCCCGCGCCTCCAGGATCTGGGTGTACGACGCCTGCTCCGTCGAGGGTTCCCCGTGTTCCTCGTGGGCTTGCTGGCGAATGGCCGCCAGATCGACGCCCTGGGCAATGGCGAGAATCTGGATGAGCTTTTCGCGATTGAGTTGCCAGGCGCGGCTGAAATAGGCGGTCAGGATCGCGGCGGCAATGACCGTGGCGACGCAGGAATACACCAGCAGCGAACTCAGCCCGCGCAGCAGTTTGCCGATCATTGCACCACCTCCCGCAGGGCCTGTTGCTGGGCCACTTCATCCAGTCGTTTCATCTCGCGGCGATCCTCCTGCTGGCGGTGCTGGCCGGCCTGCTTGTCGCGGAGGTTCTCCAGCACGCGGACTTCGCGGTTCGCCTCGGCCAGGACTTGGCGGCGGCGATCGATTTCGGTTTGCACCGTTTCGCGCTGCCGCGACGATTTGCAGCCGCTGCAATCGCAACGCGATCTTGTAGCGCTGCGCCTCGACGAGGCGGTCCAAGTCCACCTCGCCCGGTTCCACGGTTCTTGCGGCAGTCGGCCTGCATGGACGTGAGTTCCTCTTCCATCCGTTGGAGTTGCTGCTTCAGCGTCTCATCGACGCGGTAGGCCTCGGCCAACTCGGTGCGGCGCTCGTCGCGGGTCGCCTCGCGGAGCCGCAGCAGCGTCGCCAGCCGAAACTTGAACTTGCTCATGGTCGATCCGTCGTGCTGCTGTGTTACGCGGTGGCCGCGGGCCGGGACGCCGCGGTCGGCGCCGCGGTCGGCGTCGGGGTCGGCGCGGCGCCGGGCTCGCCGCGCATCCGCAGGGTGTATTGTTGATGGAGTTTCAAGAGTCCCTCGCACGTGGCCTGGTAGCTGGACGGTTGCCCGACCGCCTGCCGCAGGAAGTGGTTCATGTCGTCCTGCATTTCGATGGCCACATCGACGATGCGATTGCTGCCGCGGCGGTACGCGCCGACGGAAATCAAGTCCTCGTGGTCGCGGTAGGCGGCCATCAGCTCGCGTACGGCAATGGCCGCCTGGTGATGCTCCGGGGCGGTGACATCGGGCATCAAGCGGCTCAGGCTTTCCAGCACGTCGACGGCCGGATAATGGCCGCGAGACGCCAGTCGGCGCGAGAGCCAGGCATGACCGTCCAGCAGGCCGCGGACCGCGTCGCTGATGGGTTCGTTGGGGTCGTCGGCCTCGACCAGGACGGTGAAGAAGGCCGTGATGCTGCCCAGGGGGCTGCGGCCCGACCGCTCCACCAGCTTGGGCAGAAGCGCGAAGACCGAGGGGGGATAGCCGCGGGTGGCGGGTGGCTCGCCGGCGGCCAGCCCGATCTCGCGCTGCGCCAGGGCGAAGCGGGTCAGCGAGTCCATCATCAGCAGCACGTCCTTTCCCTGGTCGCGGAAGTATTCGGCGATGGCCGTGGCCGTCAGGGCCGCCTGCACACGCACCAAGGCCGGCTCATTGCTGGTGGCGACCACGACCACGCTCTTGGCCAGCCCCGCGGCGCCCAGGTCGCGCTCGAGGAACTCGTTGACCTCGCGACCGCGTTCGCCGACCAGGGCAATGACGATCACGTCGGCCGAGGTGTAGCGGGCCATCATGCCCAAGAGCACGCTCTTGCCCACGCCCGAAGCCGGAGAAGATCCCCATCCGCTGCCCCTTGCCGCAGGTGAGCAAGCCGTCGATCGCGCGGACGCCGGTGGACAGCGGCTCGCGGATTCGCGGCCGCGTGCAAGGATGGGGCGGCAGCCGAGTGAAGGAAACCCGATCGTCCAACGCCGGCCGCGGCCGGCCGTCCACCGTGTTGCCGGCCGGGTCGATCACCCGGCCGAGCAACCGCTCGCCGACGCGCAGCCAATGGCTGGTCCGCGCCAGCCGCACGCGGTTGCCGTGGCGGATGCCGGCCAGATCGCTGAAGGGATACAACAACGTCAGCTCGTCGCGGAAACCGATCACCTCGGCCAACAGCGGGGCGCCGGCCTCGCGCTGGATCTCGGCCACCGCCCCGACGGGCGCCGGAAAACCGGCCGCCGCAATGGTCATGCCGACCGTCCGCGCGACCGTCCCGGTCAGGGCGGTTGGAATCAGGGCGTCGAGTTGTTCGGTGAAATCCGGCATCGCGATCGTTCCGCGCAGGCGCAATCGCCGCCGCTAAATATTCAGGGTTTTTCCAATCCTTCCACGGTCCGCTCGGTCAGTTCCTCTTCGATCCGGTCCAACTGGGCCTCGAACTGCTGGTCGATCGTGCCGAAGCGGGTCTCGACGCGACAGCCGCCCCGCGACACGGCCTCGTCGGCGATGATTTCGGCGGCCCCCAGGCCGGACATCTCCTGAAGGAGCGCCTGCACGTGCCCCTCCAGGGCCTTGTGGTCGTCGGGATGGAGGTGGACGCGGATCTGCGAGCTGCCGGCGGCCAGTTCCAACGCCTCGCGGACCAGGGTCATCGGGATTTCCGGTTGCCGGGTCAACTCGCCGCGCACCAGCCGCTTGGCGATGGCGGCCGCCACGTGGACGCCGCTGGCCTCCCAATGGGTCAGCCACGCCTGCTTGGCGTGATGGATGTCGTCGATGGCCTGCCGCAAGGCCGGCAGCACCGTGGCCAACTGCTTTTGCACCACTTGCTCGATGGCTTGCAGGGCGGCCTGGCGTCCTCCGAGTTCCGCGCAGCGGCGAATGTCGGCCGCTTCCTGCTGCGCCTTGGCGACGATCTTGATCGCCTCGGCCCGCACCCAGTCGAGGTGGCTCTTCGCCTGGGCGGCCATGTCGTCGAAATTGAAGGCGACGCTGCTGGTGCCCGGGTTCTGATCGGTCGTGCGGATCACGGTGGCCATGGTCATTTTTCAACGGGGAAACGGGATCACGGGGAAAGGGGTGGATGCGATTCTTGCCGGCGAAGCATCTCGCGCTGAGCCAGTCGGGCGATCTGCCGCCGGGCCTCTTCAACGTCGCGGAGGCGGAGCGGTCCCGGGTGGTCGATCTGCCGGCGCGCCTGCGCGGCCTCCGCCGGGGGAAGCTCGCCCAGAACGCAGTGGAGCAACTCCGGCGCCGCACCCACCAAGGCCATCGCCAGCACGTTCCAGTCGGCCGACCGGACCACGGCGGCCAGGACGGTTCGATCGGCGTCGGCCAGGGCGTCGAAGGCCAGAGGCTGCGGACGCAAACGCTCGGCCAGGACATGGTCGTGCACGGCCAGGTTGTCGAGAATCTGCATGCCCGTGCGACCGTCCGCGGCCTGGAGGATGCCGGCCACGGCGGTCAGGCCGGCGACCCGGCGGCGCTGCATTTGCACCTGTTCCGACAGCCGCGATTCCAATGCCTCTTCCACCTCGCGGAGGATTTCGGGGGCCGTCTCCTCGAGATTGACCAGCCGGCGCACGACCTCGGCTTGCAGGGCCGGTTGCAGCCGGGCCAACACGCTGCCGGCCTGTTGCGGCGGCAAGTGGGAGAGCACCAGGGCAATGGTTTGCGGGCGTTCGCCGGCCAGCACCCGCGACAACTTGTCGGCCTCCGCCTCGTGGAGGAAGCGAAACGGCTCGCCGCCCTTCGCCGCCGGCGCCGCCTTCGTCGCCGGATGCTCGTACGTGTCCTCGACGGGCCGCAGGCGCAAGCCGCCGCACCAGGCCGTCGTCCAGTTCGATGCCGGGCGGACACTTGCCGGGCAACAACGGCCCGATGCGGAAGAACTCGTCGATGACGCGCTGTTGCTCCTGCCGGTCGAGGTCGCCCAGATCGACCGCCAGCCGCCGCACTTGCTGCGCTTGGTCGGGCGTCAATTGGTCGAGGATCACGTCGGCGGAGGCCGGCTCGAGGCTGGCCACCAGGATGGCCGCTTTTCGCAAACCCAGGTTCGACGCTCTGCATGGTCGTCATGCTGACCGCCTTGCCGCGTTAGGTTCCCTGTCCGATCCAAGACCGCAGGATGTTGGCGGCCGTGTCGGGGTCCTCTTGCACCAGCTCCGAAAGCTCGTCGCGCAGCGACGGACCGCTGCCGCTGAAACGCCGCAGCCGGCGTGCCGCCACGCTCTCGGCCGACTCCTGCTGGCCGGCGGCCGGCTCGGCGGCCACGCGCATCTGCACGGGCGCGGTTTCGGCGGCGCCCGGCGCGGCGCGGGTCATCGACCGCAACACCACGAGGCTGACCAGCCCCAGGCCGATCATGCCCAGCGTGCTCCAATACTGCGAAAGCCAGACGAGCACTTTCTGGCCGATGCCGGGCAGGGGGATTTCGGCCGGCTTGATGTCTTGGAAATTGGTGATCGGTGACCAATTCGTTCAGATCGGTGACGCCCTTGACCGGCGGCAGCAGGCCGGCGACGAGTTTTTGGATCTTCGTCGATTCCTCGGTGCGGATTTGTTCCAAGGCGGCCGGGTCGGGCGGTTTGGCTTCCTGGCCCGCCGGCGCCGGGTTGCGCTCGCGCCACACTTTCTCGAAATAGCTGTTGGGAATGGCGATGGCCACCTTGACCGACTCGGGCACCAGGCCGACGGTGTCTTTGACCACGTGCTGCATGCCCGGAAGATTGCGCTCCTCGGTCTGCGAATCTTCGTCTTCGTCGTGAGGGCCTTTCGAGGCTCCACCGCCCGCCAGCGAGGCGGGCGCATTGACGTTGGTCTGATAGCCGGGGCGTCCGCCGCCGGCGGCGCCGGCGCCCTCGTGACTGCTGCTGCGGCTCTTTTCGCTCCGCTGGATCGGCACCCCCTTCGTGGGCTCATCCGAAACGGAGTGCGAGGACTTCTCGTGGCTCAACACCACGGTGGCCTGGACGGTCAGGTTGGGAATGAACGAAAGGGAGTGGAGGATGTCCCTTTTATATTTTTCCTCGTACTTTCGCTGCACCGCGAGGTAGGTATTTTCGCCGCCGGGGCCGCCGTTTTCCAGGTCGCCGGTATAGGACATGCCCGCATTGAGATCGATGACGGTGACGCTGTCGGGCTTCAATCCGGCCACGGCCGAACTGACCAGGTAGCGGATTGCATCGACTTGCTGACTCTTCGATGGCCTGCGGAGCCGAGGGCCTTGACGGCCACCGAGGCGGTCTTGACCGGATTTTGGCCGAAGCCGGTCTTGGTTTCCGTGTCGATGATCACCGAGGCGCTGTTCGATCCCCGTCATCGAGCGGATGGTCAGCGCAAGCTCCTCTTGCAGGGCGGTCCGATGCCGCTGCTCTCGCTGCTGGATCCGTTTCGAAGGGGCTGCCTGCATCGGCGCACGTTATCGAAGTAGGAGCCGAAATTCGGCGGCAGCGCCTTGGCGTCGGCCAGCGCGGCCATGTACGTCGCCTGCTGCCCGCGCGGCACCCGAATCTTCGATCCCTCGATGACGTAACCATCCAGATGGGCCTTGCCGAACGCCGCTTCCATGGCCGGCAAGAGGCTGGCCGGAATCGGCTCGCCGTTCATCAGGTACGCGTCCGCCGCGGAATTCTCGTAGCGGAACAGGTATCCCAGGCTGATCACGACGACCGCCAGCAGCAGGCCGGCGGTGATCCGCGCCCCGGGCGTCATCGAGCGAAACAGATCGCTCAGTTGGGCAATGGCTTTATTGAAAATGTCCATCCGTGGACCCCGTCAGTGGTTTTTATTATTGAAAATGCCCATCCGTGGACCCCGTCAGTGGTTATACGCGTATGTTCTGCACGTCCTCGAACGCTTGGACCATCTTGTTGCGAACCTGCATCATCAGGTGGAAGGCGATGTCGGCCTTCTGCACCGCCGTGAGCACTTCGGCCGGGCTCACGTCGCCGCCGGTGGCCAGTTTCTCCACGGCCTTGTCGGCGGCCTGCTGCATCGAATTCACTTCCTGAATCGAGTTGACCAGGAAGTCCCGAAACGACGGGCCGTCCTGCGCCTCCTCCGCTCCGGTCGCCGATGACAGCGATTGCACCGACGGCAGCGCGGGATTCTGGATGCTCGAAATGGCGTTCATCAGGCGATAATCTTCAGGGTTTGCTGTTCGATGTCCTTGGAGATTTCCATGGCGCCCAGGTTGGCCTCATACGCCCGCGAGGCCTCCAGGGCGTCGGTGAACTCGGTCATCATGTTGATGTTGGGATAGGCGACGTAGCCTTTGTTCGTTCCTTCCTTGATGGCGTCCGGATTGCCCGGCTCATACTTCAATCGGGGCTCGACCTGTTCGGTTTCGACCGAGCTGACTTTGACGCCGGCGGCCCCATTGGCGCCGACGCTGTCGTCGGTCTGAAAGATGACGAACCGCGGCTGGTAGGGGACCGGCTCGCCGCGCTCGTTGTGCGTGGTCGAGATGTTGGCCAGGTTGCTGGAAATGGCGGTCATGCGCATGCGTTGGGCCACCAGTCCGCTGGCGCTGATGTCGAGTGCCGGAAACATGCCCATTGTGACTCTCCATTTTCTCCCCCAAGTTCAATGTCTTGTTTACACCTTCTCGCTGATGGCCGACTCGAGCAGACGAAACTGGTCGACCAACAAGCGAGAGGGCCAGGTTGTGCTGCATGTGGTTCTTGGCCATTTCGGACGCCTGCGATTCCAGTCCCACGTTCCCCTGGTCGTGCCGCAGGATCGACGGTCGAGGTCTTGGCCACTTCGGCCAACGGCGTCACGGACCGGAAGGCCGCCTCGCCGGGCGACATGGTCGAGGGATTGTCGCGCTCCTGGATCGCCGCCTTCAATCGCTCTTGAAACTCCTCGACCGAGAGGTCGCGGGCCTGGTAGCCCGGCGTGTCGATGTTGGCGATGTTGCCGGCCAGCACGGTATTCCGGGCCTGGGCGAAGCTGACCACTTGCTCCAGCACCGGAATCGTCGTCGATTGGAACAGGCCCGATAACATGGCTTTGTCTCGAGTTTCCCAGTTTCACCGGCTCGCGGAGTTTGCCCATGCAAGCCGTGTACCGCGGTCGTCCGCCCACCGATCTGCGATCGGTCCCGGGCGGCCGTCGCCGCGGTGCTAACTTATTGTCCGTTCTGGTCTTACCATCGTTGTTCGCGTGGACTGGTTCTTTTCGCGTTCCGTCGTCGGCCGACGCTGTCCGGCGGCAATCGGCGGATTTTGCCGCACAGGAATCGGCAGATTCTGCCGCTCCGTTTGTATCTCTATTCCGCAACGGGGATTTTTTCTCTCGGGGGGTATCCATATTGTCTTAGTTTTCCGGAGAGCGTGCGGAGGCCGATGCCCAGGGCCTTGGCCGTCTTGGCGCGGTGGCCGCCGAAATGCTCCAACGTGGCCTCGATCAGCCGCCGTTCCATTTCTTCCAGGCTGATGCCGACCGGGACGTTGCCCTGGCCGGAGTCGGCCTCGACGCCGGGTGGTCCGGTTTCCGGTCCGATCAGCCAGCGGCGCAGGTCGTCGGCGGTCACGGGAGTTGCCGGCGTGCAGCACGCTCGCCCGGGTGATGACGTTCTCCAACTCGCGGACGTTGCCCGGCCAATGATATTCCAGACAGCAGGTTGTGGGCCGTCGCGTCGAGCGTGCACGGCTCGCGTTGGAGCCGCTCGGCGGAGCGCCGGGCGAAATGGTCGATCAGGGCGGGGATGTCCTCGCGGCGGTCGCGCAGCGGCGGCACGCAGCAGCGGCACGACGGCCAGCCGGAAGTAAAGGTCCTCGCGGAACCGGCCTCGCTGGACCTCGGCCTGCAGGTCGCGGTTCGTCGTGGCCAGCACGCGGACGTCGACGTGCCGGGTTTGGCTGGAGCCGACGCGCTCGAACGACCGCTCCTGGAGCACGCGGAGCAACTTCGCTTGCAGGGGCAACTCGATCTCGGTGACTTCATCGAGGAGGATGGAGCCGCCGTCGGCCATTTCGAAGCGTCCGGTCCGCGGCGCGTCGGCGCCGGTGAAGGCCCCGCGCTCGTGCCCGAACAGTTCGCTCTCCATCAAGTGCGCCGAGAGGACGGGGCAATTGAGGCTGACCAGCGGCGGCGTCGGCCCGCCCGCTGTCGGCGTGGACCGCCCGGGCAACCAGTTCCTTGCCGGTGCCGCTTTCGCCGGTGATGAGGACGGTTTCCGGGGTGGGGGCGACCTGGGCAATGCGGGCCCGCAGGGCCTGCATCGACCGGCTCGAGCCGATCATGACCGGCGGTCCGGCCGGCGACCGATCGCGGCGGTCCGGCGGGCTGCTGGAGCAAGCGGCCGTGGCGAATGGCCTGCGCCACCAGCCGCTCGATCTGATCGACGTCGAACGGCTTTTCGATGTAGTCGAAGGCCCCGTGCCGCATCGCCTCGACCGCCGAGTTGACCGTGGCATGGGCCGTGACCATGACCACCTGGGCCCCGTAGCGCCGCTGTTCGAGCTGCACGATGAACTCCAGCCCGTTCATGCCCGGCATCTTCAGGTCGGTGATGATGCAATCGTAGCTCTCTTGCTGAATGACTTGCAGGGCCTCGGAGGCGCTGGAGCAGCAGGCGACGCGGTGGCCGGCCTGGCGCAGGACGTCGGCCATCGACTCGCGGGCCTGGCGGTGGTCGTCGACCACCAGCACGCGGCCGGCGTCGAGGGACGGGTTTTCTTCGTGGGCGGAAACCATCATGCGGCGGCCTCCCGGACCAGGTGGGGAATGCGGAGCGTGAAGGCGGCGCCGCCTTGCGGACAGTTGGCGGCCGTGGCCTCGCCGCCGTGGACTTCGGCGATCCGCGCGACCATGGCCAGCCCCAGCCCCGTGCCGTTCTGCTTGGTGGTGAAGAACGGCTCGAAGATGCGGGGCAGGACCTTTTCCGACAGCCCCGGCCCGCTGTCGGCGATCTCCAACTCCACGCCTTGGGGCGTCGAGCAGGCGGTGATGGCCAGGGTGCCGCCGTCGGGCATGGCGTCCATGGCGTTGAGCACCATGTTGAGCACGGCGCGGCGGAGCATGTCGCGGTCGGCGGTGACGCCCAGGTTCCGCGGCACGTCGATGGCCGTCTCGATCGCCTGGGCCGACAACTGCGCGGCCAACGCGGCGCAGACGTCGTCGATCAGCTTGCCCAGCAAAAACGTCTGCAAACGCGGATCGCGGTCCGAGGTGAAGTGCAGCAGGTCGTTGACCATCACGTCCAGGGCGGTGAAGCCGGCGGTGATCTTGTCCAGCACGTCGAGGCTGCCCGGGTCGTCGGCAATCCGCCGCCGCAAGAGGCTCAGGTAGAGCGTCACGGGGACGAGGTTGTTGCGGACTTCGTGGGCGACGTGCGAGGCCATCTGGCCCAGGTCGGCCAGGCGGTTCTTCCGCGCCAACTCGCGGTTCTTCGCCTCCAGCTCCCCGGTCAGCTCCTGCACTTCCTGGCGCAGGGCCTCGTGCGTCTGCTCCAGCCGCAGCGTGGCGTTGTGCCAGGCGGCCAGCACCGTCTGCAAGTCGGCCTTCTCGTCCAGCAGCAGCGGGTCGAGGGAAAACGGGTTCGTGGTCATCGTGGCGCTCCTAACCGTCCGAAAGGAGATTGAGTTGACTGAATCCCGGTTGCGACGGCGCCGTGTAGGCGCCGCGGGCCTGCCCGGCCGCGTGCATGCCCTGCAACCGGGCGGCGGCCTCGTCGCGCCGCCGCGACAGGACTTCCTCGCTCTGTTTTTCCTGGGCGATGATCTCCCGCAGCAATCCGTCGCACTCCTCGATCCGCTTGGCGCAGGCGGCGCGGACCTCGGGCGATTGCCAGCGTCGCCGCTGGGGGTCTTGCGCCGGAACGGGTCGATCGCCCGCTCGACGCGCTGCAACTCCAGCAACGGCCGTTGCTTGGCCGAAAGGAGGTCCAGCAGCCCGGTGAGGTTTCCGGCCTCGATCAGTTCGAGTTGCCGGCGCCCCATGTCGCGCAATTGCACCAGGCACGCGTGCTTGGCGCGGATCAACTGGACCAGGATGTCGGTTTCCGAGGCGGCCATCGTTTCTTTCTCGGCCTTTTCTCTTTTTATTCTCGCGTTACAGGCTGCTCAGCCAGGCGAGGGTTTCGCCCCACTGCTTGCGGTCGTAGTTGGTGGTTTGATCGAAGCGGGTGTCCTTGGGCATCCGCGCCAGGGCCACCTTGGCCTGCTCCAGCGTGCTGCGGGCCGGGCCGGGCCGGCCCAGGCGGCGATAGGACTCCGCCAGGCGGACATACGCCTCGAGCGATTCGGGGCAGTCCGGAAAGCGATTGGCGGCCTCCGTATACGCCTTTGCCGCCGCTTCGTACTGCTGAAGGTCGAAATAGATTTCGCCCACGGCAAACTGGCTGTTGCGAAGCGTCGCCTTCTCCAACGGCGTCAGGTTGCGGTCGTCGCGGCGTTCCAAGGTGGTTGAGGACCCATTGGTACTCGTCGAGGGCCTTTTCCCGCAGTCCCACGGGCCTGGGCGTCCAGACCAACGGCGGTTGCCCAGCCGGAAGCCCCGTCTTGGACCGCCTGTCCGCCGTGGCGGCAGGAGTCGGCGATCAAGTAGTGGGCGGTCTAGACTCTGCGGCGCGTCGGCGTAGCGATGCACGAATTCCTCCAAGCGGCGGGCGGTCTCCGCGTAGCGGCCCTGACCGTGCAGCAGTTCGCCCAGGGCAAACAGCGAATCGCGCCATTCCTTGCTGTCCGGCGTCAGGTGCTCGCCGCTGAGGTTCTCTTGCAGCAGGGCCTCGGCCTGCTGGAACTGGCCCTTCTCGGCGCGGACGCCGGCGGCCAGCAGCCGGGCGCGGTAGGCGGCCGCGTCGCGGGGATGATCGAGGATGCACTCCTCGAACGCCGCCAACGCCTGGTCCAACTCGTCCATGGCCAGCATCGCCTGGCCCAAGGCCAGCAGGGCTTGGGGATGCCGCTGCCGCGTTTCGTTCTTCACGTACTTTTGCAGGATCCGAACCGCGTTGCGGTAATCCTGCCCTTGGAAGTAGGCGTTGGCGCTGTTCCACAGCCGATCGGGATATTGTCGGCCGGCAACCTCCAGTTGCGCCAGCCGCAGGTAGACGCTGCCCGCCTGCCGCCATTGCGCACGCCCCAGGTGGCGGAGCCAATCGGCCTTGCCCGGCGACGCATGCTCGGCCTCGTCCAGGAGCGATCTGCCCCCAGCGGGAATGCACGTCGGCCGTCAGTTCCAGGACTTGCGCTTGCGGCAAGAGCGGATAGAGCAGGCGTCCCAACTGCAAGGCCATCTGGTAGTTTCCCGCCTCCAGGTAGGCGTGGTACGCCGCCAAGCGTGCACTGACCGCAGTTGGCTCAGCGAAATCCACGGGTTATGGAAATGTTCCGGATCGGTGATGGCCGCCAGGACGCGGCGGTAGGCCGGCCAGGGCATCGGCGTCGCGCTTCTGACTTCCGCAGGCAGTTCCGCTTCCTGAAAGCCGGCGGCCAGGCCCTCGGGATACTCGGCGAAGAGCTTGGCCGTGCGCGCCAGTTGCCCCAGCGCGGCGCTGCGATCGCGCCACGCTCCCGCAGACAGAGGCCGATCAGGTACATGGCCTGCCGGGTGGCCTGGTTGCTGACCGTATCGCGGCTTTGGGCCAGGCGGAAGGCATCGATCGCCGACTTCAAACTTCCGCCGCGCGTTGCGGCGATCGTCGGCCGTGGCCCCGGGCTTGCCCTGGAGGGCCTGGGCCTCCTGATAGAGGATCTGCCCGCGAAGCACCGTCGCCCGGCCGCCAATGCCCCCGGTCACCGGGATCTGGTCCAACGTGGCCAGACACTCCGCGGTGCGATGGAGACGAAGACAGATACTGCGCTCGCCGCAGCAGTTCTTCCTGCCGGGCCTCGGCCGTCAGCTTCGGATCGGCCAGGCCAAGGGCGTTTTCCGCCAGCGCCTTGTTCAGATCAGGCTTGGCGTCCTCGGCGTACGACGTTGCCAGCAGCCGATGGAGTTCTGCGCTTCGGGCCGGCGCCGGTCTTCAAGGCCGCCTGAAGCGCCCAGCGACTGGCCGAATAGCGACCCGCCAGCGTCAGGCACTTGCCCAGCAAGTACAACCCTTCCGCCTCGCGTCCCTCGGGAAAACCGCGGTTGTGGGCTTCTTCCAGATAGCGGGCGGCAACCAGGTAGGTCGTCGGCCTGGCTCCGCTCGGGGGCATTCTCGGCGTCGTGGGCCGCCACCACGCCGAAGACGAATACCGGTCCGCCCCATTCTTCCATGGAGAGGTTCCCCTGACGTTGCAGCGTCTCGGCAAGCCGTCGCGCTTCGGCATACTGTTGGCCATCCAGCGCGGCGAGGGTTTCTTTCAGGGTGACGGGCTTTTCCGGCGGCTTCCGCGTGGCCACGAGCACCAACGCGGTCGCCACGGTCCCGATCAGCAGCAATGCCCCCGCGGCCGCCAACAGCGCCAGCAGCCGATGGGCCGCCAGCCACTTCAACGGGTGGCGGGAGCGTGGCCGTCTCGGGCTGTTCCGAGTCTTGCGGATCGGGGGGGACCGAGGACATGAGAACCGTGTTGACAAGTGCAGTCCGCTTTCGCCGCAGGGAGCCGGAAACGGTCCCATCGCCGAACGGGCGGAACGAAACGAGAGAAATTCGGGCGGTTTGTACCCGAAACCCCACGCTACTGTCAATGCACGTTTACGGCTTGGCCAAGGGCCCAAGGCCGGAAGGCACGGGGACTGGGGGAATCAGGAAAAGCCCCCGGTAGGAAAAGCCCCCGGACTGCGTCCGGGGGTGTTCAGCCGCGGACTCGCTCTCACTCGGTCTCGCGCAACCACTGATGGTCGGATTCCGCCGTGGCGGCCGGGGCCGACTGGATCTGATCCATCATCCAACGATCCACGTCGCTGAGCATCTGAGGAGGCAATTCGTGCCCACACGGATACTCACGCAGGGTGATCGAAAGCCCGGCCGCATGGAGCAAACGGAGGTCGGCGCAGACATTGGCGGCCGTGTAGGTCGTGCTGTGACGACCGGCTGCCACGAAAACAGGCAAACGGCGCGCTTCGGTCAATTTGGCCAAGGGAGTGCGCCCGTCGGAAACGCCCCTTCCAGCGAGATGACCCCGGCAAACTGGCTTGGATGGTTCATGGCCACGCGGAAGGCCATCGTGCCGCCGGAATCGAATCCCGCCAGGAAAACCCGCTGCCGCGCGATATTCAGCTTCTGCACGACCTGGTCGATGCTGTCGAAGATTCGCTGCTCGGCTTGAAGCGACGTGCTCTTCCGACTGCTGCCAGCCGAAGCAGTCGGAGGGCGACTTCCCGCCGGCGGCGATCAGCGTGCCGCGAGGGGCGACCGCCACATAGTTCCTCATGCTCACCAAGGGCATGATCCGCACGAGTTGACGCTCGTCGTTGCCGTGACCGTGCAACCAGACAATCAGCGGATAGGAATACCCGGGCTCATAGTGCAACGGGGCAAAGAGGGTATATACGGTATCATGGGAAGACGTGGCAAAGAGCCCTGATTGCACATCCGACGTTGTTTTCGCTGACCGCCATGTGGATTGGACGAATGGCCAGGTGCGGTCCATAGCAATGAAACCTTCTCAGGAATGAGTTTTCGTGGACAAGTTTGTTTTCACGGACAAGTTTGGAAGGGTGGGCCAATGCTCACCAAGACACACGTGTGGTGGTGGCCAGTGCCCACCCTGCACATCCCACCGATCAGGCGAACTATCAGACTTTACGCATTCGCCGCGGCGCTGTCAACTGCACCCCCGCCAAAACGCCAAAGCCGAAAACCGGGAAACCGGGCGCGAACGGATGGACACCTATTCAGCCGATCAACCGGTCCATGGCTCCGACCAGGTCTTTCACGGCCGCGACACTCTTCTGGAAGGCGGCCCGCTCGCTTTCGGTCAGGGCAAGCTCGAGGATTCGCTCGACCCCGCTGCCGCCCAGGATGACCGGCACGCCGACGTAGTAGCCGCCCACGCCGTACTGGCGGTCGCAATAGGCCGCGCAGGGCAGGAGACGTTTCTGGTCGCGAACGACCGCCTCGACCATCCGGGCCGCGGCAGCCGCCGGGGCATAGTACGCGCTGCCGGTCTTCAGCAGCGAGACGATTTCGGCGCCGCCGTCGCGGGTGCGTTGAATAATCTCTTGGAGCCGCTCGGGCGGGATCAATTGCGCGACGGGGATGCCGCCCACGGAAGTGCAACTCGGCAGCGGGACCATGCTGTCGCCGTGCCCGCCCAGAAGCATGGCGGAGATGTCTTCGGCGCTTACGCCCAGTTCCAGGGCCAAGAAATGCGCGGAATCGTGCCGTATCGAGCACGCCCGCTTGGCCCAGGACCCGTTGGGGCGGAAAACCCGTCACCTGCCAGGCCCGCTGGGTCATGGCATCCAGCGGATTGCTGACCACGATCACGACCGCCTGGGGGCTGGTGCGTTTGATCTGTTCGGCCACGGAGCCGACGATCCGGGCGTTGGTTTCCAGCAGGTCGTCGCGGCTCATGCCCGGCTTGCCGCGGCACTCCGGCGGTGATGACCACCACGTCGCTTTCGGCCGTGTCGTCGTAACTGGTCGTGCCGACGATATTGGCGTCGAAGCCGGCGATCGGCGCGGCTTGCAGGAGGTCGAGGGCCTTGCCCTTGGGCATGCCCTCGGTCTGCGGGATATCCAGCAGGACGATATCGCCCAGTTCGGCGGCCGCGCACCAGTGGGCGGTCGTGGCCCCGACGTTGCCGGCGCCGATGATCGCAGATCTTCGCACGTTTCATTCGGTCATCCTTATCGTCCCTGGTCGTGGGGGCCCTGTCCCTTTGCCCTGGTTCCGCAGCAGCCGATGGAGACATTCTGCCGACAAACAGGCCTCTTGGGCAAGGACCCGACAGCAGGGATGAAAAAGCCCCCGGACTGTGTCCGGGGGGGTATCGCAAGCCGCGGACTGCCTCCATACCCCCCGGACGCAGTCCGGGGGCTTCTATTCACCCTTCATCCTTTATCCTTCATCCTTCATCCTTCCCTCCTCCCCCTGGTATACTTGAGACGGTTCCTGGCCCCCGGGGAATAGTCGGGCCGGTTGGATACGAATCGTGTAATGGCCAGAGATTCCCCGGTTAGCGGCCGTGGCGCCCCTTTGTGCCCTGGGAGAAGGAGAAACGACCTTGGCGCTCTCGCTGACCGAGTTCAATCGCATGGTCGCCGACTACGGTCCGGCCTTGTACCGCATGGCCTATCGTATGATCGGCGACAGGCACGAAGCGGAAGACCTGGTCCAGGAGGCGTTCCGCTCGGCGTGGAAGAGCCGGGCTGTCGTTTCAACCGGATGGGGGGGGCCGGGCATGGATCATGTCGATCCTGCGACGCCGCGCCGCCGACCATTGGCGAAAGAGCAAACCCCCCACGGTCGTATCGGGCAATCAGAACCTTGACGTCGGAGTTCCGGCCGACGATCCCTTGCGAGACGAGTTTACCGACGAAATGCAGCAGGCCCTCGGGCAGTTGCCGCAAGACTTGCGTGAAACGCTTGCTCCTGGTCGTCGTCGGCGAATTGACCCATCAAGAGGCCGCCGACCTGCTGCAAATCCCCCTGGGCACCGTGCTCTCGCGGGTCAGCCGGGCTCGAAAGCGATTGCGGGAATGCCTCCTGGCCGCCATCGGAACCAATAAGTAAACCAGTAAACCCTCCGAAACGTAAGTCATCGTCATGGACATTCCCGATCCCAACCTCGACGCGCAACTGCGGGCTGTTCCGCTGCCGGAAGGGCTCGTGGAACGGCTCCGCCAGACCGCCCTGGCCGATGACGACGGACTGGACGCGGCCCTGCGCGAAATGCCTCTGCCGGCCGGCCTGCTCGACCGGCTGCGGGGCATCCCCCTGGCCGACGACGAGGACTTCGACGACACCCTCCGCGACGTGCCCGTGCCCGCCGGCCTTGCAAAACGTCTCCAGAGCATCCCCTGGGCCGACGACGACGGCCTGGACGCGGCCTTGCGCGATGTGCCGGTCCCCGCCGGGCTGTCGGCATCGTGGCAGCGGCGGTTCAAGAGGCAGCAGCGGCTGGTCCGGTCGATCCAGGTGGCGGCGGCCGCCTCCATTGCTGTTGGCCGTCGCCGGCCTCTATTTCGGCTCGAAGATCGCCGACCTGGTGGCCACATCCGGAACAACGGATGGTTCGAGCCATCGGCCGGTGACATCGACGCCCGCGGAGACTGTCCAGGGGAGTCGGCCGGAGGGCCACAAGTTGACCACGTCGATCGCCAGCGAAGAGCCGGCCCGGTCGGCGGCGTCTTGGCCCGCCGACGTGCCCAAGATCGACCTATCGCCGAGCGACCGGGACCTCGCCCGCGGGAATCCTTCCGATCCGGGCGGGTTGACGGTGCCCTCGGGCGTCGATCCGCTGGGCGAGATCGACCTTGGGCGACCCCGACATGGACAAACTGCCCGAGTTGGCCAGGTTTGTCGAAGAGGCTGGTTCCGCGCGGCATGGATTGGCCGTCGTGGCCGGGGGCGCACTACGCCTTCTTAATCAAGCACCACGTCCATCCCTTCGTTTCGCCGGCCTCCGACCCTCGATTGCAGTCCACGGTGGTTCCGCTGGGCGTGGACGGACAAAGCTACGAGTTGACCAAGCGATACCTGGAGAACAAGATTCTGCCGCCGCCTGAGTTGGTGCGGACGGAGGAGTTCCTGGCCGCGGTGGACTACGGCTTCCCGCAGCCCACGCAGGAGGCCCTGGAGCTTTCCCTGGCCGGGGGACCGTCGCCGTTCGGCGGCGAGGGCCTGTACCTGCTGCAAGTCGGCGTGCAGGCCGGGCATGTTGCCCCGCGACAGCGTCCGCCGGTCCATCTCGTTCTCGCCGTGGACACCTCGGCCAATATGCGTTGGCACGGACGGATCGACATGGTTCGTCGGGCGTTGAAGGAGTTCAGCGGGCCGCTGGACGCCGGGGACCGGCTCTCGCTGGTCGCCTTCGGCGAGGACGCCCGGGTGGTGGTCGAGGACGTCGGTCCGGGCGAGGCCGACCAGTTCGTGGCCGCCGTGGGTTCGCTCTCGGCCAAGGGATCGAGCAACCTGCCCGAGGGACTGAGCCGGGCCTACGACGTGGCCCGGCAGCAATCGGCGGCCGGTCGCCCGGCCGTCCGCGTGGTGTTGTTGACCGACAGCATGGTGGACCTGACGTCCGACTCGGCCACGCGCATCCTGCAGCAATTGACCGAGGCGGCCGACCACGGCACGCCCCTGCACGTCGTCGATCTGAGCCAACAGGGTGAGCCGGATCCCCAGTTGCGGAAATTTGCCGCGTCGGGGCACGGCGCGGTCCACGCGGCCGCCAATGCCGATGAGGTCCGCTGGGCGCTGCGCGAAGTGATGACCGGGCAGTCCCAGGTCGTCGCCCGCGATGCCCAACTCCGCGTGACCTTCAATCCCAAAGTGGTGTTGGAATACCGCTTGCTGGGTCACGAAGCGACGCTCCTGGCCGGCCTGCTGCCTCAACATCCCCAGGCCGATTTCCATGACGGCCAGTGGGCAACGGCCTTGTACGAGATTCGCTTGGCGCCGGCAGCCGGCGGCGAGGTCGCCAACGCGGAACTGACCTGGTACGACGGCGATCGACCGCGGCCGGACGGGCAGCGGCGCGGAGCAGCAGCGGATCGAGCCGCGGCAGTTTGCCGCCACCTTCAGCCAGGCCGCTCCGTCGCTGCAAGAGGCGGCGCTGGTGGCCCAGGCCGCCGAAGCGCTGCGGAAATCGCCCTTCGTGCGGACGCCGCGGACGGCCGTGGCGCTGGCCCGCGTCTGGGAACTGGCCGGGCAGGTCGATAGCCGCTTGGTTCATCGCCCCAGCTTCGTGGACTTCGTCGGCACGGTCGAGCAGGCGATGAAGGCCAAGCCGCGCCTGCCCATGAGAGAACAAGGCTAAGGTCGCTGCGCTGATGAACCGCCCGTTGCGTTGGCTCCTGGCCGGAAGCGTTGCCTGGGGCTGCCTGTTGCTGGCCCCGTGGGCCGAGGGCAGCGAGCCCGCCCGCGAGTTCCTCGACGGCCTCCGCCAGCGCGGCTATTTCGAGGAGGCCCTGGACTACCTGGAGCAGGTCCGCGCGGACGAGTCGATCGACGCCAGTTTCCGGGAAGTGATCGACTACGAGGCGGGGCTCACGCTGATCGATCTGGCGCACTCCGGGCGGCCGGGAACCCGAAGCGAGAAACTCCTGGACCGGGCCGACCAGCGGCTGGCCCGGTTCTTGGCCGAGCATCCCCGGCACGTCCTGGCCGCGGCGGCCAAGACGCAACTGGCCGGCGTCCTGGTGGAGCGCGGAC
The DNA here is from genome assembly GCA_963804825.1 of uncultured Planctomycetia bacterium. GTDB lineage: Bacteria > Planctomycetota > Planctomycetia > Pirellulales > Thermoguttaceae > JBKQVT01. The sequence continues at coordinate 1,030,513 of CAWDRV010000003.1, forward strand.
GCCTGAAAGCGGAGCAGGCCCAAGCGTTCGACCCCGTCGCCCGGCGGCAATCCATCGAGTCGGTCCGCGCCCTGTATCGGCAAGCCGAGACCGCCTTCCTCGCCTCCGAGAAGCAATTCGGCGACGTGCTCGACAAGTTTCCGCGATTCATCGATCCCAAGGATATCCAGCGGCTGGAACAGCGCGAGCAAGTCCGGCGCGATTTGCTCCAGGTGCGGCTGGCGCTGGCGCGGGTGGGATTCGAGATTGCCCAAACCTATGAACCCGGCACACCGGACAACCAGGCCCATCTCCGCGAGGCGGCGAAAAGGTATGGCGACCTTTTCGACAAGCACCGCCGCGACCTGGGCGGACTGTACGCCCGCCTGGGACAGGCCCGCTGCTGCAAGGAACTGGGCCAGCCCCATCAGGCGCTGGCCATGTTCGCGGAGTTGTTGCCCGAACCCAACGAACCTGAGACGCTGGCCCCGCTGCGGGCCCAGGCCACGCGGCTGGCGATGGAGACCGCAATTTCACCCGATGTGAAAAAGTACCGCGAGGCGATGGAATTCTACGACCTCTGGCAGCGGGCGGAGCGGGGCGAGCCGGCCGGCCCCGAAGTGCCGGCCCTCCACTACCTCGCCGGTCAAGCCGCGCTGCAATACGCCCGGAGTCTCCGCGAGGACGACAAGGACCAAGCCGCGCTGCGCTCGGAATGCTTGAGCACCGCGCGGAAGACCTTGGCCCTCGTGGCCGACCAGTCCGGCCCATACCAGTCGAAGGCCAAGGCCCTCTTGGCCGATCCCCTGTTGCAAGGTCCCCAAGCGAAATTGTCGGCGCCGGCCAGCTTTGCCGAGGCCCGCGACCGCGGCAATGCCGCCCTGGATCGCATGTCCCTGATCGAGAGCGAAGCGGAGGCTGTCGGCCGTCAGGCGGTCAAACCCGGCGGCGGTCCCTGGCCGGGCGAGATCGCGGCCGCCCGCCAGGAGGCCATCCAGGATTACACCCTGGCGCTGCGGTGGCCGGCCGCGAAGATTCCAGCGGAAGACCGCGATTGGGTCCGCTATTATCTGGCCTACTTGCATTACAAGGCGGGCGACTTCCGCGAGGCGGCCGCCTCGGGCGAGGAGCTGGCCCGGCAAGACCCCCCGCCACCGCAGGCCCGGCGGGCCGCCAAGATCGCCCTGGCCGCCTACGCCTCGCTTTTCAACCAGGCCGCCAGCGGCCCGCAGCGCCGCGCCGACGGCCAACGAATGCTTGCCATCGCCGAGTTCATCGTCCGGCAATGGCAGGATGAACCCGAGGCCGAACTGATTGTGGGCCGGGCCGCCTGGGCCGCCTGGATCGAGGCGTGGCGAGTCCCGCTGGACCAGCGGCCGCCGCCGCCCGAACTGGACGCCCTGCTGGAGCGCGCCCGGCGGCTGCTCACGGCGGGCATCGAGTCGATCCGACAGTCGGCCGACGCCGGCGGCCAGGTCGACGCCCTCGCCCGCATGGGTGGCGTCAGTCCTTGCACTGGCGCAGATCGAGCTGTACGCCGGACAGGCGACCAAGGCGGTGGCATGGCTGGAAGACCCAAAAATCGGCCTGGAAGCGTTGTTGGATGCCCGGCATGTCGCCCTACCACCCGAGTTGGTCGAGGAGACCTATCGGACCGCGTTGCAGGCCCACGTGGCGGCGAGGCAATGGCAGCAAGCCGAGAAGGCCCTGCGCGGTCTGGAGCCCGCCCGCCCCAAGGACGCCGCGGCCGTCCGGCAGGCAACCCAAGCGATGATCCGCTGCGGACGCGATCTGCAAGAGCAGTTTCAGCGGCTCCGCGACCAAGGCCGAAAAGACCAACTGGCGGAGCTTCAGTCGTCGGTGGATCGGTTTCTCTGGCAAGTCGCCGGTCGGCCGCAAGGCAACAGTTTCTTTTCGCTCCTAGGCGTGGCCGAGTCGTATTTCGGTCTTGGCGTCGCTTTCGATCGTCCCTGGCCGGGGCCGCCCGGGCGGCCGTCGGAAAAGACGCCCGAACGGGCCCTGGAGTATTACCGCAACGCCGTGGACACGTATCGAACGATCCTGCAGGATTGTGCGTCGGACACGAAGTTTGCGCCCCATCCGGATGCCGTGATTGCCCTGAAGATCCGTCTGGCTGCGTGCCTCCGCCGCCTGGGAGAGCACCAAGAGGCGATTGCCATGCTGGCAGCCCTCCTGAAGGACCATCCGGACCTGGTTGACGCCCAGGTGGAGGCCGCGTATACCTATCAGGCGTGGGGCGCGGAGAAGCCTGGGCACTACCTGCTTGCCATTTCGGGGGACAAGGAGCACGCGGAAATATGGGGTTGGGGGGAACTCGCCCGGCGACTGGCGGCCGACGGCAAATTCCGCGACACCCTCGGCGAGGCCCGCTATAACCTGGCCCTGTGCCGTTTTCAATGGGCCCAGCACGCCTCTGCGGCGGCGCAGCGGGCCGAGTTGCTGCGGCGGGCGGAAGACGATCTTCGTGCCCCGGCCGATTCCTCCCCGGACAAGGGCGGCAAATCGTGGTACGATAAGAGTGAGGCGTTGTTGAAAACCATCCGCCAGTCGCGGAAATGACTCCACTTGCGGGAGAAACCCATGAATCGTTGTTGCACCCTGGTGGCGGCCCTCGTCTGTCTGGCGGTCGCGGCGGCAAGTTGGGCCGATAGCATCACCATGTCGCGGCCGACCGAAAGACCCATGAACGGCAGCGTGCTCCGAATGAATCCCCGGGAGGTCGAAATCGAACCGATCGGGGTCCACGGAGATCCCCAACGTGGAAACACCAGGACAGTGGCCGTCAACCAGATCAAATTGATCCAGCTACGAAGGCGAACCGAGTTCGTTGAGTGACATCCGCAAGAAGATTTCCGAAGAGGAGTATGAGGATGCCGAAGCGACTTTGAAAGACACTGAAGGCGGATCCGAGCAAACTGCGGTCCGAGGTCCTGGCCGATGTCGAGTTTTACAAGGCCCTCTGCGCCGCCCGGCGGGCCCTGGGTGGCAACGGCGATATCGCCGCCGCCGGCGGGGAAATGATCGCGTTCCAAACCAAGTATCCCAACAACTACCACTACCTGGAAGCGTGCGAGGTGGTCGGCGACCTCCTGGTAGCCAAGGGGCTCTTCGCCAAGGCGGAAGAATATTACCAAAAGCTTGCGCAGGCCCCTTGGGAAGATTACAAGATGCGGGCCGGCGTCGGCATCGGCCGCGCCCAACTGGCCGCGGGAAAAGCCGCCACGGCCTTGAAGACCTTCGAGGACGTGCTCAGCAATGAGTCGGTGAACGACCAAACGGACATGCCGCGCCAACTCGCCAAACTCGGGAAGGCCCGCTGCCTCATCGCGACCGGCCAAACCGAGGAGGCCGTCAAGCTGGCCCAAGCGGCCATCGCCAAGTTGAGCCCGAAGGACAGCAGGCTCAACGCCGAGGCCTACAATACCCTGGGCACGGCCTTGCGCAAGGCCGCCGCGAACGAGGTGGAAAGGAGCAAGGCCAGGGACGCCTTGCGCAATCGCGCCCTGCTGGCCTTCCTGCACGTCGACGTCCTCTATAGCGGCACCCCCGATACCCACGCCGAAGCCCTGGCCAACCTCGTCGAACTGTTCACCGAACTCGGCAAGTCCGATCATGCCGGCATTTGCCGCAAAACGCTCGTCGAGCGCTACCCGTTGAGCCCTTGGACCGCTCGAGTGAAGTGATCCGGTAAGGGGTCGTAACAGAACAAGTTGCCCACTCGCGTTCAGGAGGACAGGCATTCTTGCCTGTCTTTTCCGGCCGGACAGGAATGTCTGGCCTCCTGACTCGGACGGCGTCGTCCGCCTCACGCCCGCGGATGGAACTTCTTGTGCACCGCCTTCAGCCGCGCGGCGTCCACGTGCGTGTAAATCTGCGTCGTGGCAATGCTCGCGTGGCCCAGCATCTCTTGCACCTGGCGAAGATCGGCCCCGCCGCTGAGCAGGTGGGTGGCGAAACTGTGCCGCAAGGTATGCGGACTGATCTCCGGCGGCGCGCCGACGCGCCGGGCATAGCGCTTCAGCAGTTCCCAAATCCTCTCCCGCCGCAAACGACGACCCCGATAGGAGAGCAGGGCCCACTCGAGCGCGGGCGAGCGGCGTGCCGCCAACGCTCCGCGCTCGTGTTGGAGGTATTCGCGGACGGCCGCGACGGCCCGGCCGCCGATGGGCACCAGTCGCTGCTTGTCGCCCTTGCCGCGACAGATGCAATAGCCCTTGTCCAGGTGCATGTCGCACATCCGCAGGCCCGACAACTCCGACGCCCGGCATCCGGTGGCGTAGAGCAGCTCGAGCATCGCGCGGTCGCGGCGCCAACAGGGATCACCCTCGTGGGGACATTGAAAGAGCCGGTCGATCTGCTGCGGGCTCAGCACCTTGGGCACGCGCTGCCAGAGCTTTTGGCTTCCCAGCAACTCGGCAAGGTTCTGCTCCAGCGCGCCTTCCAATTGCAGATAGCGAAAGAAGACCTTCAAGGAAACGACGTGCCGGGCGATGCTGGCCGGCGCAAGCCCCTTGCCGTGGAGCCACACGGCGTAGTCGGCCAGGTCCCGGATCGACAGGCCCGGAATGCTCCGCCCGGCAAGCCATTGGAAAAACCGCCGGATGTCGCGGCGATAGGCGGCCACCGTGTTGTCGGCCAGGTGGCACTCGCCGGCCGCATACGTGGTAAACGCATCGAGCCAGTTGTCGGCCGTGCTCCTGGGTGTCGGCGGCGCCGGGGGCCTCGGCTTGCGGAATCGAAAGACCATGTCTTTGCTTTCGGACGGCGGACTGGGCAATCTTTACCCTTGCCGCCGGGGGCGTTTTCTCTTCTCGCCGCGTCCATTACAATCAGGTCTTTCGTGGGGACTGTCCCGGTTTTCGCCCCGGCGAAAATGGGACTGTCTCCTTCACCCCCCAAGAAACAAGTCCCCCCACGGAAACCGGTACCGCCATGGCTCCACCGTCGATGCCCCTTGTGGCCTTGTCCGAGATGGTCCCCGGCCAGGAGGCCGACCTGTTCGTGTTGATGACCGCCAAGGAGCAGTTGACCACGCGGGAAGGAAAGCCGTATTTCAAGGTCGGCTTCCGCGACCGTGGCCGCGAGGTCAGTTTTCCCGTCTGGGACAACTCGCCGCTGGCGGCCGAGTGCCAGAAGCGCTGGACCCCGGGCGCGTTCTACAAGGTCCGCGCCGTCTATCGGGAAACCAACTACGGTCCGCAACTCGATATCCGCAAGATCCGCGAGGTCGTCGACGCCGACGCCGCCGACGGTTTCGACGCCGCCATGTGCCTGCCGCAGTCGCGCTATGACCCACGGCAGATGTTCGATGAACTGCTGGGCATCGCCGCCGAGCAAATCTCCTCCGCTCCGCTGCGGGCCCTGGTCGAGTCGATCCTGCGCGCGCATCGCGAGTCGCTGCTGCGCATCCCGGCGGCGCGGCACAATCATCATGCCTTCGTCGCCGGCTGGCTGGAACACACGCTGAGCGTGACGCAAACGGCCGTCTACCTGGCGGAAAAGTATGCCCGCGCCTATCCCGACCTGAAACCGCCGCTGGACCGCGGCATGGTCGCGGCCGGGGCCATCCTCCACGACATCGGCAAGCTCCGCGAGTTGGACCAGCGGCCGGAAGGAACGGTCTACACGGCCGAGGGCGGGTTGATCGGCCACATGCTGCTGGGCCGCGACATCGTCCGCGAGGCGGCGGCCGCGGCGCCGCTGCCCGGCGACTTGCTGCTCCGCCTGGAGCACTTGATCATCGCGCATCAGCGGCTGCCCGAGTGGGGCTCGCCCAAGCCGCCCATGACGCCCGAGGCGCTGCTGGTCCATTATGCCGACGACATCGACGCCAAGTTCTCGATGATGGCGACGATCCTGGCCGACGACGCCAATCCCGGCCCGCTCACGTCCAAGAAGAACGTCCTCATGCAGCACGTGTACCGGGGCACGGACGCATAACCCGCACGGTCCTGGAAACAATTCCTATTCTCTTCCGGATGGTTGCGCGGCGACCGCGCGCTCGATCCGCGCGCCCAACTGCCGCAGTTTCAGGTCCAGCCGCTCGTAGCCGCGGTCGAGATGCCCGATGCAATGCACCGTGCTCGCGCCCTTCGGCGGCCAGGCCGGCCAACACCAAGGCGGCGCTGGCTCGCAGGTCCGAGGCGGTCACGCTTGCGCCGCTGAGCTGTCCGATGCCGGTCACAGTGGCTGCACCGAAGCCGGACGTGATGCGGGCGCCCATGCGGTTCAACTCGGCCACGTGCTGAAAACGCGAGGGAAACACGCGGTCCACGATGCGGCTGCGTCCGCGGGCCAACGACATCAAGGCCGTCCACTGGGCTTGCAGGTCGGTAGGAATGCCGGGGTAGGGCTCGGCCACAATGTCCACCGGGCGCGGCGGGGCGTCGGCCCGCAACGTTACGCGGTCGCCGTCGCTGTTGCCTTCGATCTCGATGCCGGCGCCGGCGGACGCGAGTCGCTGGAGCACCGCCTGCAAGTGGGCCGCGTCGATGCCCGTCACCGTGGCGTCGCCGCCCGTGATGGCCGCGGCCAAGAGCAGCGTGGCGGCCTCGATGCGGTCGGCGATGACCCGGTAGGTCGTGCCGCCCAGTTCGCCGACGCCCCGGACTTCGAGGGTCGAGGTGCCCAGGCCGTCGATCCGCGCCCCCAGGGAATTGAGGAAGTTGCCCAGATCGACGATCTCCGGCTCCCGGGCGGCGGCGCGGATCAACGTGGTGCCGCGGGCCAGGACCGCGGCGCTGAGGACGTTGGCGGTGCCGGTCACGGTCGGCCCGCACGGCCCGCCGAGGTCGATCGTCGTGCCGATCAGCCGCCGTGCCCGGCCGACCACGCAGCCGCGTTCCAGCCGCAAGTCGGCCCCGAGGGCGGCGAGTCCCTTCAGGTGGAGATCGACCGGGCGGTCGCCGATGCGGCAGCCGCCGGGCAGGGGCACGATCGCCCTGCCGCGGCGGGCCAGGAGCGGGCCGAGCACGCAGAAACCCGCCCGCATCCGCCGCACCAGCCTCCATCGGGCGCGGACCGGCCGCCGGTCGGCCGTCTGGAGCCGCAGTTCGCCGTCGGTCCACGCGACGGCCATTCCCAGGTCTTCCAGCACCAGGGCCAGCGTGCGGACGTCGGCCAGTCGCGGCACGCGCTGGAGCGTGATTGGCTCGCCGGCCAGGATCGAGGCGGCCATCATCGGCAGGGCGGCGTTCTTCGATCCGCTCGCTTCCACCGTGCCGTGAAGGGGCCGGCCACCGAGGATGGTGAAACGGTTTTGGTCCTTCATGCGACGTTCACCTTCCGTTTTCTCGTCCGTCGTCCCATCCGGAGGCTCACGCCTCCGGCTCGCCGCAACAATTGCGTCGCGCCGGTGACGACGCGAGGCAGCCGTGCCAGGTCCTTGACCGTCGGCCCCGGTTCCAAACGCGCATCGGCCGCGACAATCTCGCGGACGGCGTCGTGAATCATGGGACTGATTTCCAGCAGCAAATGCCCGCCGGGCTCCAATCGCTCGGCCGCCTGCGGCACGAGCCGGGCGATGACTTCCGTGCCCCGCGGACCGGCCAGCAGGGCCTCGCGAGGCTCGAAGTTCTTCACTTCCTGGGGCAGACGCTCCATTTCCGCCGCGCTGACGTACGGCGGATTGCTGACCACGAAATCGAATGTTCGCCCAGCCGGAACGTTCGCAAACAGATCGCTCCGGACCAGCTCGATCCGGTCGGCGACGCCGTGGTCGGCGGCGTTGGCCTTGGCCAGTTCCAGCGCCGCGGGGCTATTGTCGATGGCCGTCACCCGGCAGGCGGGCAAATGCTTGGCCGCACAAATGGCGATGATGCCGCTGCCGGTCCCGACGTCGGCGATCCGCGGCGGCGCGGCGGCAACGCGGGCCTTGGCGAGGTCCAACAGGGCGATCACCAGCAGTTCGGTTTCCGGCCGCGGGATCAGCACCGCGGGCCCGACGCGAAATTCGAGCGAATAGAACTCGCGGCGTCCGACCAGGTAGGCCACCGGGGCGCCTTCGGCCCGGCGGCGGACCAAGGCTCGAAACGTGGTCCGCTGGGCCTCGGTCGGCGCCTGGTCGAAGGCCGTGTAGAGTTCGATCCGCCGGCAGCCGAGCGACTGGGCCAGGAGCACTTCGGCGTCCAGTCGCGGGGTGTCGGCCCCACGTGTTTTCAGGAATTCGGTCGTCCATTGTAGCAGCCGGCCGACGGTCCAGGGCTCGCCCGCCGGCGCCGCGGGGGGCTGGTCCAGAGGGTTATGAGGCCGGGCGTTCGGAGCGGAGTCTCGGCGTCGCGCGTCCGGCCTGCCCATGCGAATGTCCTCAATCGGTGGTTCCGAAAGCGTCCCGTTGCTCTTGCCGCTCGGCGTCCAAGAGGGTGTCGATGACCGGGTCCAGGTTCCCGGCGATGATGTTTTCCAGGTTCCAGTTTTGGTTGACGCGGTGGTCGGTGAGGCGGTTTTGCGGGAAGTTGTAGGTGCGGATGCGCTGGCTGCGGTCGCCGGAGCCGATCTGGCTTTTGCGTTCGTCGGAGCGTTTGCGGTGCGCCTCCTCGCGGTGGGCTTCATAGAGCCGGGTCTTCAGCACGCGGAGGGCCTTGGCCATGTTCTTGTGCTGGCTTTTTTCGTCCTGGCAGGAGACGACGATGCCGCTGGCGTAGTGGGTCAGGCGGACGGCCGAGGCGGTCTTGTTGACGTGTTGCCCGCCCGGCCCGCTGGCATGGAAAACGTCGCGGCGATAGTCGTCGGGCTTCAGTTGGATTTCCACGTCCTCGGGTTCGGCCATGACGGCCACGGTGGCGGCCGAGGTGTGGACGCGGCCCTTGGCCTCGGTCTCGGGGACGCGCTGCACGCGATGGCCGCCGCTCTCGTAGTGCAAGCGGCGATAGACGCCCTCGCCCTCCAGGCCGAGGATGATCTCCTTGAACCCGCCCAACTCCGTGGGGTTCATCTCCAGGATTTCCACCTTCCAGCGATTGCTCTCCGCGTAATGTTGATACATTTCGTAGAGGTCGCGGGCGAACAGGGCGGCCTCGTCGCCGCCGGTGCCGGCGCGGATCTCCAGGATGCAGCGGGTGCGGTTGGCATCCTCGCCGCCCACGGTCATGTCCAGCAGCTCGTTCCAAAAGCGTCTCGCGCTGGGCCTTCAGATCGGGCAACTCGGCCTCGGCCAATTGGCGGCTCTCGGGATCGGAGCTGCGCAGCATTTCCGTGGCCTCGGCGATCTGTTGGTTGATCTTCTTGAATCGCCGGTACTTGGTGGCCAGCTTCGCCAACGAACCGTGCTCCCGGCGGATGGCCGATGTCCGACCCGGACTGGCCAAGACCTCCGGATCGACGAGTTGCCGCTCGAGTTCTTCGAAGCGACCGAGGCTTTGTTCCAACTGATCGCGCATGGTACGGGTGGCATGGCCGCGCCGCCGGCCGCGGCCGATCCTAAGTGAGACTGACTGGCCGCGCCGACGGCGTGCGCCGTCAGGTTTGTTCCGCCGGGGCGGGCGCTTCGGCCGGCGGCTTCTTCTTGCCGCGCTGCAGGCTGGCATAGCCGGTCGAGGCGAATTTCTTCTGGAATTTCTCGATCCGCCCAGCCGTATCGACGTACTTCAGCTTGCCGGTGTAGAAGGGGTGACAAACGCTGCAGATATCGATCTTCAACTCGGCCACCGTGCTGCGGGTCATAAAGGTGTTGCCGCAACCGCAGGTGACTTTGGTCTCGACGTATTTGGGATGAATGCCTTCTTTCATGAGCCGACCGCCAGTGGCTTGCCTCGGGTGAGAAACTTGTAAACCACTTATTTTAGCGTTGCCGGCCGCGGCGGACAAGGCCCATCGGGCCGTGTTGGCGAGTCGCTCATGTGGGGGGTGGCTCGATAGAACGCCCGCTTGCACCCCCCGACGCAGTCGTGGGGCTTTTCCAATCCCTAACCCCCAACCATAATCTCTGCTTCCTATTCCTTTCCCCCCTTCTCCAACCAACGGGCCCGAAGGAGGCTGCCGTAGGCGCTGGGGAGATGAGGCTGCCGGAGACGCCTGGGGGAAGATCGAACCGGTGATACCACTCCAGGGCGTTGTGCCGCTGCCCGGATGCTTCGTAAGCACGGGCGACGTTATAGCGGGCCGCGTCGCTCCACGGACCATTGGGGGCGACGTCCAGCATCCGCTTCGTGAAATACTCGATTGCCGAGGCGTCGTTTCCTTGCTCAAAGGCGATCAGGCCGAGCCAGTAGCTGGCATCCAACTTGCCGACAGAACAGGCCCAGGTCTGCAGGTTGGCCTTTGCAAAGCTTTCGGGTTGTTGCTGTGGCGGTAGTTTCCCAATGGCCAACTTGGCTGCCTCGGAAGCCCTCGTCCAAGTCCTGCTTCGAGGGGCGGGCGGTCTGATAGCACGAGGTCGCTCCCTGCTCGCCCGTGAAATGTCCCTTCAGGTGCAGCACGCGGCCCCGGTACAAGGGCGAGGACGGCATTATGTGGAACGGCAGCAGGTCTACGAGCTGGGGGACGATGCTCCGCGGGTTCAACTGCCAGCGGCGTTGAAGGGTTTCGTAGGGGAGCACCCAGAGCTGGGCCGCGACGCCGGGACCGGCCGCCTTGGTCAATCGCCGGACCTGGGCAGAGGGCGTCGTCGTGAGGACCAATGCCTGTTGGCCGCCCAAATGCGATTCCAAGAGCTTCATCCGCTTGGACAACGATTGCGGAGAGGCTTCGACCAGCAACACCACGTGCTTCAGATCGGCCGACTTGACCCCGTAGCGTTGGGTCGGGCTCAAGTCGAGCCGTCGCAGCAATCGTTCGTCCGTTGCGACTTGGTCCAGCGTGGCGGGCTGGATGTCGAGCTGCCCGGCGCGGTCCACGGAGATGGCCCCCGGCGCCGGGATCGGCAACCCGAGAAGCGGGTCGAACAAGTAGAGCTTGCCGTCGGCGAGCACGGCCACGAACCAAGGCCGCAGATCGACCAAGGGGACCGTGGCGGCGGAGGCCGCGGAGTCCTTGTCCTTCTTTTTTCCGCGGCTGGTTTTCTTGTGGCGGCCCCCGTGTCCAGCGCCAGCACGGCCGCGTCGAGTCCTTGCTGCCGCGCCAAGAGGATGAAGACCCAGGCCCGCTCCAGTTCCGATCCGTGGCCCAACAGCAGCACTTCCCGTGGCAGCAGCGGCGTGCGGTCGACCGAGTTCGGGTCGAGTCGGATGTTGCGGACCGTCCAGTCGAACAGCTTCTTGGCCCGCTGGAGGTCGTCCAGGCTCTTGCCACGTGCCCAGTTGGACAAGTCGCGCAACCAGATCGCCTCTTCCAACATGAACCCGTCGTAGGCGGAGAATTGCAGGGAGGCCACGTCTTCCATCGGCGGAATCTCGCCGAGCGACGGCGGCAATTGGGCTACCAAGGGGTCGAGTTTCCAGTCCGCCGGCGGAACCTGGGTCGGGACCCACTGGTTCAGGCGGTCCATCACCTGCCGGAGCATGTCCGGCTCGGGCCACGTCATCGCCAGCGAATCGGTCTTCGGATTCCACGAGGCGGGGTCTTGCGAGGTCAGGGCTTCCAGCCGTCGGAGGATCTCCGAATGAATCTCGTCGCTGTCGAAATCTTCCAGGTGGTTGAGATTGTCGATGGCGTAGGTGAAGAGTTCGCCATGCCATCGGCTGACGGCTTCCGCGGTGTTGGCGCTGCTCGGGCCGGCATCGCCCGAGGAACGACGACTTCCGCCGCCGTCGCAGCCGAGGACCATGACCAGGGCCGTCCCCGTCGCCAGCAGCCATGCGGAAAGGGATTTCATGGCAGTTTCTCCACGGCTTGGCGAATGCGAAGCAGCCGCTCCAACAGGCCGGCGAACTGATCGAGCGGGATCATGTTGGGCCCGTCGCTCGGCGCCGCGTCGGGTTGGGGATGGGTCTCGAAGAACAGGCCGTCGACGCCCAGGGCCACGGCCGCCCGGGCAAGCGGCTCGACCATGGCGCGATTTCCGCCGGTGGCGGCGCCCAGGCCGCCGGGCTCTTGAACGCTGTGCGTGGCATCGAAAATCACCGGCGTCCCGAGCCCCTGCATTTGCGGAATGGCCCGCATATCGTTGACCAGCCGTCCGTAGCCGAAGAACGTCCCCCGTTCGCCCAGCAGGATGTGGCGGCAACCGGCGGCCTGAAGTTTGCCGACCACGTGCTTCATGTCCCAAGGCGCGAGGAATTGTCCCTTCTTGACGTGAACCGGCCGACCCGTGGCCGCCGCCGCCGCCAGCAGGTCGGTCTGCCGGCCGAGAAACGCCGGAATCTGCACCAGGTCGCACACCCGGCCGACCGGGGCCGCCTGCTCGGGCAAGTGAATGTCGGTCGTCACCGGCAGCCCCGTCGTCTCCTTCACTCGCCGCAGCACGTCCAAGCCGCGGGCAAGTCCCGGGCCGCGATACGAGTCGATGCTCGTCCGGTTGGCCTTGTCGAACGATGCCTTGAACACCAACGGTACGGACAACTCGACGGCAATCCGCTTCAGCCGCTCGGCAATCGCCAGCGTTGCGGCCTCGTCCTCGATCACGCACGGACCGGCAATCACCAACAGCGGCTGGCCGCGGCCACAACGGCAAGGGCCAATGGTGACGGGGTTTTCAGGCATGGCAGCATTCAGTGGTGAACTGTCGGATGGGGCGTCCAGTTCGGTCAGTCCAATTACTCCTCGACTGGGGCGAGCAACGTGAGCCGCCCCGGCAACGTCTCGATCTCGACCGGCAAGGTCCCGCCCGGATCGCCGTCCAGTTGATAGGGCACTTCCTCGTCGGCAGTGATCCGCAGCCGGCGGGCGCGGCGGATCGTGCAGTCGGCCAGTTTCTGGTGCCTTCGCAGCAACACGGCGGTGGCGTAGCGCAAAGCGTGCCAGGTATTCCCGCGATGAAACATGCACACGTCCAACAGGCCATCGCTGCCGTCGGCCTGCGGCGCGATTCGCAGCCCTCCCCCATAACAGGGAAGATTGAATGCAAAAAGCCAACGGGCGGAAAGCGGCGGCGCCGCGGTTCCGCCCTCCCCAGGATGACCCTCGTCCAAGTATACCCGAAGCTCGGGATACCGGTAACTACGCATCGCATCGACGATTGGTTTGAAATAACTGCCGCGGCGGACCGGCCCCGTCCGCCGGCGATGCAGGCGGGCGACCACCTCGGCATCGAATCCGCAACCCGCCATGAGCAGGAAGATTCGGTCCGACGCCCTGCCGGCATCGACCTGAAACAGCCTCCCGGCGGCCACGGCCCGGGCACAGCTCTCCGGCGACGTGCCCAGTCGAAAGTGCCGGGCCAAGAGGTTTTCGTTGCCGGCGGGCAGCATCGAGAGCGGGAGTCCCGGCGGAGTGCGATTCACCAACGCCGCGGCCGTGCCGTCGCCGCCCACGCCGATCAAGGCCCGCAGCCGGCCTTGCGCGTGCCAGACGCCGGCCCGGCCGGCGGCCTGATCGAGATCGGAAAACACCTCCACCTGAAACCCCGTCCCCGTGAGCAGCGCGACGAGGTGGTCGATCCGCTGCTGGGACGCCGCGGCACCTGCTTTCGGGTTAACCGATACCACCACTCTGTCCGCGGTGGCTGGCAGGTCGAAGGTGGATGACGGCATCGGATGGCCCCCCAGATTAGAAATGTTAGCCAAGGCGTCGGTGCATCGGCATAACGTACAGGCTGTTGCGGAATAATACACTCTCGGGGGCCGTCGTGATAGGGGGCCGGTCCACTGATTGAATCGCAGTTTATGTCGTAAGTCAATGCGAAATAATCACTTACAACGTAAGTTGTTCTCTGCGGCGCGTGTGCCGCGAAAATGGCACGGCGCGTGCTTCGCTAGGTCCGCGGCGAACCTGGGTTCGCCCTTAACAAGCTGGCCCGTGGGGCCTTCGACGGACTCAAGTCAGGCGGTTACCTTGCCCTTACCACCTGGCTTGCCACTGTGGAACGTGGCACGTCAAAGGCCCCAATTTTTTTGCGCCTGCCCACCATAAGCTAGAATTGCCGGGAGTAATCATGGCTTCAAGGGGACTGTCCCCTTCGGAGGGGACTGTTCCCTTCGAGACAACCGGACACAATCAAGACCTTTGGGCTGACTCATGGCGGAAAAACCAACCAACGCACCGCGAGAAGAGGACTCGGAAAGTTCCCAACCCGTCGCCGCACCGGCCAAGACGCCGTTTTACACGCGGTTCCTCACCGCAAAGTGGTTGCTGATCGTCGTTGGCTTCTCGATCGTGCTGCACGTGGCCGGATTGGCCTACTATCGACTGCGCCAGCGTCCCGCGCCATTGCCCGATACGGAGATTGGCCTGGGCAACTTCCATTTCGAGGCCGATCGGGGCGAGGGCGGGCGGCATCAGCAAGGCCGACTTCTCGCTGCACCTTGCGCTGCTGGAGCCCGTGGACCCCAAGGCCGGACAACGATTGGCCGCCCGCAAGTATCACATCCAGCAGGACGTGGAAGAATTGCTCCGCAAGGCCCACAGCGGCGATTTCGAAGATCCCAACCTGACCGACTTGAAGCGACAGTTGCAAGAGCAGATCAATCAGGCCATCGGCCTCCGTGCCATTTCCGAGGTCATCATCACCGACCTGCGACTGCATCGCGCCGGCCAGCAAGGCATGGCGCTTGCCCATGCCGGACCGTTGCCTTCCGGAGACGAATCGTCGTCGGCCACGAAGCGGCCGGGAAAGCGTGCCAAGCACTCGGCCGAGTCAACCGGCGCCGCCGACACCGAGTAGAGGTGGGGGAGGGCGGAAGGGAACCGGAGGCGTTAGCCTCCGTATCGGGAGCCGGAGGGCAGAGGGGACGAAGGTCCTCGCGCGGGCCGATTGCCAATACCCGCCGCCGTCGGCACAATGGCCCGCATGGGAAAGACTCGGTCACGCCCGACGGCTGAACCGCCCGGCTCGATTGCGGACAGGCTGGCCCGCGACTTCGGCGGGAAGACCGCCATGGCCCGCCGCGGCATCCAGGCGCTAAGCCATCCGCTAGGCACCGACGCACCGCCGGAACTCGCCCGGCAAACTTGGTATCTGCTGGCGGTCAAGTTGCTGGTGGCCGAAACGATGGCGGCCGTGGCCGGCCGGCCCTCGGTCGTGACGCAATTATGCCGCTCCGACGGCCAACGCGCGTTGCGGACCGAAATCGAGGCCCTCGAGCAAGGGCCGCTGCTCGGCCAACTCCGTGGCAACAACGGCGACGGCGACAACAACGGCAACGGCGATCCCTTCGCGTGGTATCTCAACGCATGGTCGGACGAGATCGCCGAAACCATCCGCGACATGGCGGCCAGGCTGGCCGGCTATCCGCCGGAGGCAATCGCCCGAATCCCGGCCGGCGGCCAGGACCTGTTCAAACCGCTGTACCAGGCCGTGTTTCCCCGGACGTTGCGACACTCGTTGGGCGAATACTATACGCCCGACTGGCTGGCGGACCACGTGTTGGATCAAGTCGGCTACCGGGCCGACGCCGGCGGCCGGCTGTTGGACCCGGCCTGTGGTTCCGGCACCTTCCTGATGGCGGCCGTGAGGCGTCTGCGGGCCGCCGGGCGTGATCGAAGGGAAGAGGTGGCATGGCGGGCGACGCTCGCCCGGCGGATTCTCGACGGCGTTGTCGGCCTGGAGCTCAGTCCGCTGGCGGCCATGACCGCGCGGGCGAACTACCTGCTGGCCATCGCCGATCTGATTCCCGGCGACGCCGCGGTCGAGATTCCCGTCTACCGGTGCGATGCGATCTTGGATGGCCCGGAATCGGTCGGCCGGCCGCAGCAGCCCTTCGATTTCGTGGTGGGCAATCCGCCTTGGATCGCCTGGGACAACCTGCCGGGCCCGTACCGCGAGGCGACCAAGCCGTTTTGGGAGCGATACGGCCTGTTTTCGCTCTCGGCCAGCCAGGCCCGGCATGGCGGCGGCAAGAAAGACCTCGCCATGCTGATGCTGTACCGCGGCGCCGACCGCTATTTGAAGCCGCTCGGCCGGCTGGGCATGGTCGTCACCCAAACGCTGTTTCAGACCAAGGGGGCCGGCGACGGCTTCCGCCGCTTCCGCCTCGGGACCGAGGGCGATTGGCTCCGGGTGGATCGGGTCGACGACCTGGTGGCCTTGAAACCGTTTCCCGGCGCGGCCAGCCGCACCAGCACGATCGTCCTCACCAAGGGCGTGAAAACCGAGTATCCGGTGCCGTATGTGCAATGGGCGCCCGGCCAGGACGGCCGCATCGAGCAGAGCCGCTGCCGGGCCAGTCCGATCGACGCCGCCCGGCCCGGTTCGCCGTGGTTGGTGTGTCCAGCGGACTTGCCCAGCGGCAGCGGCGTTTCCGCGCGTCCGTCGGACTACGTCGGCCCACCTCGGCGCCAATAGCGGCGGCGCCAACGCGATCTATTGGCTGCGGCTGCTCGGCCGCTCGACCGACGAGAGAAACATCATGGTGCAAAACCTCGTCGAGAAGGCCAAACGCAACGTGCCGGCCGTCGAGCAAGCGATCGAGCCGGGACTGGTCTATCCGCTGCTCCGCTGGGGCGACGTCCGCCGCTGGTCGGCCCGCCCGTCGGCCCACGTCCTCTTGGCCCAAGACGTGGCGACGCGCACCGGCATCGCCGAGTCGCTGATGCGGCGCGAGTATCCGCGCACCTATGCGTACTTGAAGCAATTCGAGCCGGTCCTCGTCGGCCGGGCCGCCTATCGCCGCTACCAAGGGCGAAAGCCCTTCTACTCGATGTACAACGTGGGCACGTACACGCTGTCGCCGATCAAGGTGGTGTGGCGGCGGATGGACCGGTGGATTCGCGCGGCGGTCGTCGAGTCGATCGACGACCCGCTTTTGGGCCGCCGGCCGGTCGTGCCGCAAGAGACGTGCGTCCTGATCGCCTGCGGCTCGGCCGACGAGGCGCATTACCTCTGTGCGATGCTCAACAGCGATCGGCGTCAATGCGTTGGTTCGTGCCCACAGCGTCGGCGGTGGGAAGGGTTTTGGCACGCCCGGCATGTTGGAGTATCTCGGGCTGCGGCGTTTCGAGCCTGGCGATCGGCGGCACGAGGCGTTGGCCGCGTGCAGCCGCCGGGCGCACGAGCTTATGGCGGGTTCCGCGGAAGGGGCGGCGTGCCGCGAGTTGACGGCCGAGCAGGAGGAAATCGACCATCTCGCCGCGGAGCTGTGAGCATAGGCCCGCGGCGCCGACGATCCGCACGAAAAAAATCTCGCCTATTGAAAATGGACTGGTTTTGTGCAACGCCTTTTTTGGCGTTCGACTTCTTTACGTCACGGTTCCGCGACGGAAGTTTTTTGTACATAGCCAGTTGTGTTGATGTTCCTGGGCGCAAGTGTGCGCTACTTTCTGGGGGTGTGTTGCAATGGTGCCATCGAAAACGTCCGGAAGTGGGGTATTCTCGGTTGGGTATTTGCTTCGGCTGCGCCTCGCGTTGACCTGCACAATCCGCGGACGGCTGGCTTCCGCCGCGGATGGGCTGGGACCGTCGTTATATAGGAAGTGGTGGCCCAGTTTCAAGATTGAACGGCGGGATTGGTGCCGTAGCCCAAGCCCACCGGCCGCGGCCGGTGGGAAGGTAGGCGGAAAGCGGCGTCTTATTCAGCGTCCTTTTCCACCGGCCGCAGCGCGGTGGGCGTGGGGCTGTGTTGAACGCCGCCGTTTGCGTCGCCCCCACGACGCAGTCGCGGGGCTTTCTCCCAATCCCCAACTCCCCAATCCCCAATCCCCTTCCCCCTCACGTCGTGCCGTGCGAGTGGCAATCCGCGTTGGCCAGATACTCCATCACCGCGTCGGATCTCTCCCAGACCTCACGCATGTACTGGTGGTGAATGGCGTCGCGGACGGCGTCTTTCTGCGAGCGACTGAGCCGGCCCGGCCGATGACCGCCGTCAGGATCTGATCGTCGCCGCGAGCGAGATTGGTCAGCGCCCAACGGTCGGCCAACTGGTAGACGACGAGGTTCTCGATGCCGGAGGCCGGCGTCGGTCATTTTCGGCGACAGCTCGATGAGCTTGAAATTGCCCTGCGAGGGGAGCTGCTCGGGGTTCAGCATGGCGCTGATGAGGCCGAAATCGGTGGCGAGCATCCAGCCGCGGCCGTCGTTCTGCCAGACGGCCGCCAGGCGGTCGTTGTCGCAGATCAGGTAGCGGCACTGGCGATCCAACCGGGTGGGATGGTCCAGCGGCGGCAGCGGCCCGGACTGGACTTCGTGAACGTGCGGCTCGGTGGCCTCCGGCCCGACGGGGTCTGGGACGCGATGCGGCAGGGAACGCCGCAAGGGCGGGGACCCGGACCGGCGTGCCGCAGGTGGGGCATTTCATGGTGCGGCCAGCCAGGCGATCTTTCGCGGAAAACTTGCTGCCGCAGCCGGGGCAAAGGCACGAGATCATGGTTTGGCCTCCCCAAGAGCGTGGTTCAGAGAGCCATAGGTAGGGTAATGGATTTTAGTCCTGCTGTCAAGTGCCGGTCGGGGGGGCCGGTTGCGTGTTCTGTCGGGAACAAATAGAATATTCCAGTCTCGACGCCAAGCCAAACCTTGCGGACCCGGGCAGATCGGTTCCCCCCAAGCGTCCAAATAAACCGAAGCGAAGATGAGGGCACACCTGGCGCGCCGGTGGACGCAGGCGCGGACGTGCAGGGCAGGCATCGGCCGCCAAACACGGCGTAGCGTGGCGGGCGACGCCCACCCGACAAACTCGACGGTCGATCCCGAGGTGTTGCTTGCGGCGGGGTCGATCGTGTTGGCGAGGAATAGCAGGAGTTGGAAGCGTGGCTCACTTGACTCACTTCTCTTTGGCTCACTTGGCTCATTTGGATCATTTGGATCACTTGCCCGGCACCTTCTTCGGTCCCTCGACGTTGGTCGAGATGGTGCGGCATCGTGCCCGATGCCAGCCCAAGGACAACGCCTTCATCTACCTGGTCGACGGCGAGCAGGAACAAGTCCATTTGACCTACGAGGAATTGGACCGGCAGGCGCGGGCGATCGGCGCGTGGCTGGAGTCGCTCGACCTGGTGGGGCAGCGGGCATTGTTGCTCTATCCGGCCGGGCTGGAGTTCATCACCGGTTTCATCGGCTGCCTGTACGCGGGCGTGGTGGCGGTGCCGGTCTATCCGCCCCGCCGCAACCGCTCGCTGGAGCGCATCCAAGCCATTGCCGACGACGCCGAGGCCAAGGTCGCGCTGACCACCGACGCGGTGCTGAACCGCATCGAGGCCCTCATCGACGAAACGCCGCACTTGAAGGAGCTTTCCTGGCTGGACACGTGTCACTTGCCCGATGGCCTGGACGAGCAGTGGCAGTTGCCCGACATTCACGGCGAGACGCTGGCCTTTCTGCAATACACGTCGGGCTCGACCGGCACGCCCAAGGGGGTCGTCCTCAACCACGCCAACCTGGTGCACAACTCGGCGCTGATTTCCCACGCTTTCGAACTTACGCGGTCGGGCACGGGCGTGTTTTGGCTGCCCAGTTACCACGACATGGGCCTGATCGGCGGCATCCTTCAGCCGCTCTACATCGGGCGGACCAACGTGCTCATGTCGCCGATGACCTTCCTGCAAAAGCCCTATCGTTGGCTGTCGGCCATCACTCGATTTGGCGGCCACGACCAGCGGCGGACCGAACTTCGCGTACGACTTGTGCGTGCAGAAGATCACCGCCGAACAGCGGAAGACCCTCGACCTGCAGCCGATGGAGACTGGCGTTCAACGGCGCCGAGCCGGTCCATGCCGAGACGCTCGACCGTTTTGCCGAGACCTTCGCCCCCTGCGGTTTCCGCCGCGAGGCGTTCTATCCGTGTTACGGGCTGGCCGAGGCGACGTTGATCGTTTCGGGCGGGTACGTCGAGAGGCCGCCGGTGGTGCGCGATTTCCACGCCAATGCCATTGCCAACGGCCTGGTCGTCCCGACCGCGCCGGGCGCGCCGGGCTGCCGGACCCTGGTCGGCTGCGGCGAGACGCTGCCCGACCAGAAGATCGTCATTGCCGATCCGGAGCAGCTCACGAGTTGCCCGGCCGGCCGGATCGGCGAGATCTGGGTCCATGGGCCGAGTGTCGCCCAGGGATACTGGCGGCAGCCGGACGGGACCGAGGCCACGTTCCATGCCTACTTGAAGGACAGCGGCGAAGGGCCGTTTCTCCGCACCGGCGACATGGGATTCATCGAGGACGGCGAACTGTTCGTGACCGGCCGGCTCAAGGACCTGATCATCGTGCGCGGAACCAACTATTACCCGCAGGACGTGGAACGGACGGTCCAGCACAGCCACCCGCGGCTGCGGCGCGACTGCGGGGCTTCCTTCACGGTCGAGCGGAACGGCCGCGAGGAACTGGTCATGGTCCAGGAGGTGGAGCGTCATAAGAAGGCCGATTTCGCCCCCGTCTTCCGGGCCATTCGTCGCGCCGTGTCCGCCGAGCACGATCTGCACCTGGACGCCATCGTGCTGATCAAAGCGGGCAGCATTCCCAAGACTTCCAGCGGCAAGATCCAGCGACATGCCTGCCGCAACGGCTACCTGGACGATACCCTGGACACGGTCGGTCGATGGCGGGCGGGCGAGACGGCGACCGAGCCGGTGGAGCCGGCCGGCGAGCAAGCAGCCGGCGCCGACACCCGGATGGCGCGGGCCGCCCCCGCTTCCAAGAACGGCTCCCGAGCCGGGGAAAGAAGGGCAAGCTCACGGAACTGGTGCTGGAGGAAATTCGCCGCGTCGCCAAGGAGCGGGCGGTCGGCCTGACGCTCGATTCCCCCATCATCGAGACCGGCTTGGACTCCTTGGAGCGGATGGAGATTCTCGCTTCGCTGGAGGAGCGTTTCGGCGGCCGCTTTCCGCAGGAAATCCTGCCGCAATTGGAGACCGCCCGCGACGTGATCGACGCCGTGGAAAAACACCTCGGCAGCGAACCGCGGCCGCGGCCGGCGCCGGCGCCGCGGAAATCCCCCAGGAGCATTGCCGCTTCACGCTCTTTCCGGAGTATGTCGAGCTTCGCAAGCGGCTCGACCTGCTGGCCTCGCCCGGCGTGGGCAATCCGTTCTTCAGCGTCCACCAGGGCATCACGAACGACCGCACCGTCGTCGGCGGCCGCGAGTTGATCAATTTCGCCAGTTACAATTACGTGGGCATGTCGGGCGACCCGGCGGTCTCGAAGGCCGCCAAGGAGGCCATCGATCGTTATGGCACCAGCGTCTCGGCCAGCCGCCTGGCCTCTGGCGAAAAGGACCTGCACGGCGAGCTGGAGCGGGCCCTGGCCGCCTTCCTGGGCACCGAAGCCTCGCTCACCTTCGTCGGCGGACATTCGACCAATGAATCCGTGATCGGCCACCTCGTCGGCCCCGGCGACCTCGTGCTGCACGATGCGCTGGCGCACAACAGCATCGTCCAAGGCGCCCTGATGTCCGGCGCGCGGCGGAGGCCCTTCACCCACAACGATTTTCAGGCCGCCGATCAACTGCTGGAGCAATTCCGGCACGAGTATCGCCGCGTGTTGATGGTCATCGAGGGCGTGTACAGCATGGACGGCGACGTGCCCGATCTGCCCAAGTTCATCGAGGTCAAGCGGCGCCACAAGGCGTTGTTGATGATCGACGAGGCCCATTCGCTGGGCGTGTTGGGCCGTCGCGGCCGCGGCATCGGCGAACACTTCGGCGTGGACCCCCGCCAGGTCGATATCTGGATGGGGACCATGAGCAAGACGCTGGGCAGTTGCGGCGGCTATATCGCCGGCTGCAAGGAGCTGATCGAGTACCTGAAGTACACGGCGCCGGGCTTTGTGTTCAGCGTGGGGCTGCCGCCTCCGGCTGCCGCCGCCGCGCTGGCGTCGCTGCGGCTGCTGGAAGCCGAACCGGAGCGCGTGGCCCGGCTGCGGGAAAACGCCCGGCTGTTCCTCACGCTGGCCCGAAGGCACGGGCTCAATACCGGCACCAGCCAGGATACCGCGGTCGTGCCGGTGATCTTGGGCAATTCGCTGTTGGCGTTGCGGCTTTCCCGGGCGATGCTGGCCCGGGGGATCAACGTGCAGCCGATCCTGCACCCGGCTGTGGAGGAAAGCGCCGCCCGGCTGCGTTTCTTCATCACGTCAACGCACACGGAACCGCAGATTCGCCACACGGTCGAGGTGCTGGCCGAGGAGTTGGAGAAACTCGGCCGGCTGTCATCCGCCGAAGTGTCCAGCCGGGACGCGGTGGTCGGTTAACGGTTCAGTTCGACGCCGACGTTGACGCCCTGCATGAAGACCGTCTGCCGGTTGCCGGTGGTCAAGATTCCCATGTTGGGCAGAGTGTAGTTGACCATGTCGGCCGCCCGGGCGATTCCATCCATGAAGATGCCGGTCCAGCCGACCTTGAAGGAAATCAGCCGCGTCAACTGCACGTGGCCTTCCACCCGGAACTCGGCCAAGGGCGTGAACTCCGTCTTGTGGAGGGAGCTTGCAAAGGAATTCGTCAGCGGCCCGCTGTAATAAGCGGTGGTGGGGGCGTAGTACGAAAGGGTGATGGGGACATTCAAATTGCTGGCGATGGTGCCATACTGGCGAATGTCTTGGCTGTTGATGCCGGCCATGAAGCGGCCCTCGGTGGACAGGGCCAAGCGGCCGAATTGCTGGAAATAGCGCACGCCGATTTCAGGACCAGCAATCCGGTTCCGCGCAGTGGTGTCCCAAGAGCTGGTGTCCAAGACGCCCCCCGTGCCGACGACGTTAAAGTCGTCGTCAAACCGCACGTAGCGTCCTCCGAACATCCACTGCAACTGGCCGCCGTTCTCAAACTGGTGCTGGCGGTAGGTGTACAACGCTTCGATGCCGTCGGTATAAGTTTGATTGCAGACCGACATGCTGTAGAACTCTACCGGTACACTGTGGACAGTAGCTTCAACAGGGTGGAATAACGCATCGTTCAGGGCGATCAAGTAGCCCTGCGGATCGTGGAACATCACGTGTACTTGGTCGCCGGCGACGTACTGCGTCTGGCCGTTGAGCTCAAAGGTGTCAACCAAGAACCCGTGGTGCTCGCCGGTGTAGCCGAACTCAATCCGGTCACCGTCCTTCTGCTTCGCGCGAAAGTCGCCCGTGTCAAATGTGTTTTCGTCGTCGAGCGTCTTAATAACCTGGTAGGTAACGGGCGGGACGAGAGAGTTGTCGGTATAGTAAGAGACGTAATCGACCGGCGCGGTTAAGCCAGGTGCGCCGACGGTCGTCTTCTTCGGCGCCGAGATGGTCCACCAGATGCCGTCAAAGGAAAAGAAGAATCCTTCCTTCGGCGGATTCCAATTGTCATACGGTCGGATATCGGCGGGATCGAACAGTTGCATGGCAGGCAAGTCTCGCACGCCTTCTTGGGCAAAGGCGGTCAGTCCCGTCACCAAGAGGCACGCCAAACCAGCCAACCCGAACGTGATGCGTTTCGGCCACATTATTCTTACCCTCGATCTGAGTTCAAATTGCGTCCCAGAGCCCTCGCGCGGAGCCTCTGCGGACCGAGCGTGACGATAATATCGGATGTGCCGGTCGCAACAGTTGAGTAAGAAAGATAAACCTTGCCGAAAAAAACGATAAATCCCAGTGGGAATCATCGTGAGATTGGGCAATATGGGCTGGGCTGGGTGTGTTTGGCAGCTTGGGAAGGGGCCTGAGACCAGCGGCCAGGGGTGGGGGACAGGAATCAGGGATTTGAGGGAACTGTCCGCTTGCGGTTTCGCCTTCCCGCTTATCCGCACGCTCACGCCTGCGGCTCACGCCTGCGGCTCAGGCGGTCTTGGCCTTCCGAATTTCCACTTCCGAATTCCGAATTCTAATACCGGATCACCTTCCGCAGCACCCATATCCCCGCCACCGCCAGCAGTGCGTTGTTGAGCCATACGGAGCAGGGGGGGATCGCCCCGGACTTGGTCAAATGGACGCCGAACATCAGCAGCGGGTAGTAGACGATCAGGATGGGGAGGAAACAGAGGAAGAAACTCGTGAGGAAGTCGCGGTTTCGGAGCCAGATGGCGATCGGCGCACCAACCCAGACGAAGCACAGACAACTGAAGCCCGCCGACCATCGCCGGTGGGGCTCCGTCAGCAATCGGTTGAGGAGGCCTTGCTCCCCAGATTGCTCAGAAAGGCTAGCTTGCCATTCGGGGCCGGCAAGCCGGTCGAACTCGCCGCAGAGCATCTCGTAGGCGGCCTGGGCCGCCATCTGCTGTTCGCACCGTGCAATCTTCGCTTGCTGTTTGACGATTTCCCCAGGAATCACCCGCATGGGGAGCCAGGAGGGTGACCGACTGCTGGCGTTGTTGGCCCGAGTGGCGTCGATCAAAGGAAGTTTGAGCGGATAGTCGGGAAATTGGACGGTCAACTTGCCGGCGCACGTCAATAGTGCCCTGATGGAGGGATATTTTCAGCACCCCCTCGGCGTTGTCCGACTGGATCTCGGCCCATTCCGCGGTGATGGTCGTGGCGGGGGAATTGTCCCGGGCTTGCACCGAGACGGTCGGCCGCAGCAGCCGGCGCCCGTCCACCCCTTTCACGTTGATGGCAAAAAACGGACAGCTATAGCGGTGTTGGGAACGGAGCACACTGTAGATGATGTCGGACACCGACTCGATGGCGACCTGCTGCATGCCGTTGCGTCCCCAGGAAACGGCCAAATCGTTGAGCCAGACGGTGACCAGGCTGAGGATCGTGGCCAGGCCGAACGTCGGCCAGAGCAGGACCATGGGCGAGATGCCCAGGGCCTTGGCCGCCACCACTTCGTTGGCTCCCGACATCCGCGAGTAGACGGTCGTACACGCCAGCAGGAGGGTTACGGGCACGGTCATCCGCAACGACTCGGGCAAGGCATAGGGGATCAATCGCAAGATCTGGACCAGCGGCAAGTCCTGCTGCGTGGCCTCCCGAATCACCACGACCACGACGAAAAGCGTCGTCAGGCCGGTGAGCGAAATCAGGAAAACCTTGAGCAGTTCGCCCAAGACGTAGCGGGTAAGGATGCGCATGGGCTGGTAGTTTCACAGCCGGCAAGCGACCGGTCAATATCAATCGGCGTCTTTCTTTCAACGCCGGGTTCACCTTTACAGAAATGGGGCGATTCCCCATACTGTTCAGAATCCTACGAACACACGGGGCAATCAGGTCCGGGGGGAACCGCTCGCACGCGATGGCCCCAGACGGGGGAGCGACAGGGATGGCTGAACTGTCGATGAACGAAACGACCACGTTCCGCTGGTCCTTCGAGGAGGACGTGGTTGGCTACGCTGCCGCCGGCATCCCCTCGATCGGCGTGTGGCGGCAGAAGCTCTCCGATTGCGGCCAGATCCGCGGCCTGGAACTGCTGCGCACGCAGCGGCTTGAAGGTCTCCCATCTCTTATGGGCGGGTGGGTTTACGGGCAGCGACGGACGCAGCTACCGCGAAAGCGTCGAGGACGCCTCCGAGGCCCTCCGCACGGCGGCAGCCCTGCAAACCGGCTGCCTGGTGGTCTACAGCGGGGCCCGGGCGGGCCATACCTTCAACCATGCCCGACGCCTGATCCAAAGCGCCCTCAAAGAGTTGACGCCCCAGGCCGCCGAATCGGGCGTGACCCTGGCCGTGGAGCCCATGCACCCCGGTTGCGCCGAGAACTGGACCTTTCTCACGACGCTCGACGAGACCTTGGCCCTGTTGGATGCGGTGGCCAGCCCCCAGGTCAAGATCGTCTTCGACGCCTATCACTTGGGCCAGGACGCCGGCATCGTGGACCGCATCGCCCAGTTCGCCTCCCAGGTGGCGATCGTGCAGTTGGGCGACGCCAAATGCCCCCCCCACGGCGAGCAAAACCGCTGCCGACTGGGCGACGGCGTCATTCCGCTGCGGGAAATCGTTGCCGCCCTGAAGGCCGGCGGCTACGACGGCTATTACGACGTTCGAACTGCTGGGCGAAGAAATCGAAACCATCGACTACCCTTCGTTGCTTGCCCACGCCAAGGCCGCCTTCGCCCAGTTGGTGGGATGAAGGAAGTAGGGATTTAGGGATTTAGGGATTTAGGGACTGGAAAGGCGGAAGGCGGAGGGCGGAAGGGGGCAGGCGAAACCGCAAGCGAACACGCCCCGAAATCCCGAAATCCCAAAATCCCTAAATCCCCAATCCCTAAATCCCCAATCCCTCTCCTTCGCCATGCTCATCATTTCCCCCGACCTCCGCATCCCCTTGCGGGAGTTCCAATTCACCTTCGCTCGCAGCAGCGGGCCGGGCGGCCAAAACGTCAACAAGGTCAGCAGCAAGGCCACCTTGCGATGGCCGGTGCTCCGCAGCCCCAGCCTCCCCGAGCCGGTGCGACAACGGTTGCTTCAACAGGTTGCCGGCCGACTGACCGCGGCGGGCGATTTGCTCGTGACCAGTCAGCGTTTCCGCGATGCGGGTCGCAACGTGGCCGACTGCCTGGAGAAGCTGCGGGCGATGGTGGCCGCGGCGGCGCAGCCGGTCCGGCGGCGACGGCCCACTCGGCCCACGCGCGGGTCGATCCAACGGCGGCTGGAGGCCAAGCAGCGGCGTTCGCGGGCCAAGCAGCAGCGGAACGCCCGCGGTCCCTGGGACGGGTGAGCCGCTGGTGCTTGGCGTGGCACCCACGGACCGACCCCTCGATTGTGAGCTATACTCACAATAGAGGGGGCTCTTCCATGACTGCGGTTCAGTGGTGGTGCAGCGGGGTCGTGCTCAATCGAGTTTTCGGGTCGCCGTCTTCATCTCCGCCGCGTCCGCCCATCAACGCCATGCCCGCGAGTGCCGCGGCCGCACAAGCCCGAGCGAAGGCGAGCCTCCAGACACCGAGTTCCCAGGACCTTGGGGGGACCGTGGACCAAGTGGCATAGCAGCCTGGGAAACGATAGCCACCTCCGCCACCGAAGGGGACAGTCCCATTTTCGTCGAACGAAAATTGGGATAGTCCCCCAGCCTATGCGTCCCAAGATTCGAAGGGGCGGCCTATCTCGGCGGCCAGAGGTTCGGCTGCGGGGCGGCGGCGGTCATGGGCGACGCCGCGCCGCGCAACTCCGCCAGGTGCTCCAGCAGAATCCGCCGCACTTCCATCACCGCCAGCGGATGACACTGGACCGTCGTGTGGTCGGCCTGCACAATCAATTCGGAACTCACGTCGTCCAGCCGGGCGTCTGCTGCGAGACGACGCCGTCGTTGTCGCCCATCACGGAGGCCGCCCACCGTCCCTTCGGCGTCGTGCCGATGATGTTGTGGTATCTCACCCAGGGTGGACGCCGACCGGCCAGCATGAGCGGAAAGATCGGCGAGTCGGGAGACAGCGAATCGACGCTGGTCTCGATCTTCAGCAGGGAACGATCGAACAGCAGGCCGGGGTTGTCGCGGAACAACGCCTGCTTGGCGCCGACCAGCGTTTCCGGCAGGCGGATGAGCTTGCCCAGCAGGTACTGCGTGGTCTGGTTGGAAAACGGGCTGCCGCGGTGCGGCGTGGCGATGGTCACCACGCGGCGGATCGAAGGGTTGGGCTGGAAGAAGAACGTCTCGCGCAGCTTGCGGAGCGTCTGGGGATCGGCCCGGACCTGGTCGAACGGCTCGTGGCTGGCCAGGTTCCAGTAATCGTTCTTGCTGTCGAGGGTTTGCAGCTTGGCGACCAGGCCGCCCATGCTGTGTCCGACCAGCACCATCTGATCCAGCGCCGGCTCGCGGTGTTGCGGGTCCAGGACCTGGCGGACCTCGGCCAGGTCGCGGCGCAACTGCGCGGCGCTCAGCCAGAACGGCTGACCGGTCGGATAGAGATAGAACCAGAACTGGTAGTGCTGGCGGATGTCGGGCGAACTGCGGAGGTCGTTGAACATCTCCATCCACGTCATGGGGCTGGACCACAGCCCGTGGACCAAGAGCACGGGAATCTTTCCCGGCTCGTAGGGCTGCACCATGTAGAGCCCCATGATGGGCTCTTTCGTGCCGGGACGCAGCATGAGCAGCTTTTCCGGATCCAACAGCCCCAGCAGGGCGACGGTTTCCTCGGGCACTTTGGAAAGGAAGTAGGCCAGCGGCGTGGTGAGATCGCTTTCCAAGGGCACCCGCGTCGAACCCACGGTGGTGTCGATCGGTTTCCAGCGGATCGTACAATTCCAAGAGTCCCTGGTGGTGGACGGCGGCCGGGTTGGTGTTGGGAACCGGCCGCAGCAGCGCCGTCACCGGGAAACTCAGCTCCGGCGGATAATAGCGCGCCGCCGCCGGCTGACCCGGATAACTTCGCCGCACGGCGATCAGCGGCACGCCCAGCCCGTGCGTCTGGTAAAGATTCTTCAGCCCCTTCATCTCGTAATCGGAGACGAATTCGAAGCGATCGAACTCCTCGGCGCCACGGCGCCGCCGCGCAGCGTGCAGGTGATGTCCCAGCTTCCGGCCGACGTGTGGATCGTCTTGGTCGTGCCGGGAATCAACTCGTGCCGCTTGCAGACGATCCGCAACGCCGCCTCCAGCGAGCTGTTGTACAGGTCGCAGGCGCCGCGGAACTGGGGATCGTAGGCGTTCCGCGTCGAGGCCAGATGGTCCTCGAACAAGTAATCGTAGGCGTACAGCACCGAGGCCCCGTAAAGGTCCAGGGCCATGTCTGGATTGGCGGCGTTCGCCTTGCAGCCGGCCAAGTAGGAAAGCTCGGCCAGGGCATAGACCTTGTCGGCGGCGGGTTCGCGCTGGGCGATCTGCTGCAACTTGACCAGCAGCGGACGCAGGTCGCCCTGCAGGTCGTCGGTGAGGTTATAGACCCGCAGCAACTGCATCGTCCGTGCGGTCGGCTGCGGGCCGCCCAGCGAAGTCAGGTGCAATTGGTCGCCCAAGGGGTTTCGCGGCACCGAGCGCAAAGTCACCCATTTCTCGGCGCATCCGCCTGGCAAACACACCAGAACGGCCAGCAGCACCATCGCCCAGCGCGAGCTTGGTCGGCGGGCGTCGAGCACAACAGAGATTAGCGGGCGGCCGAGCCAGTCCATTGGCAGTTGGGCGTTGCTTCCATGAACGCGCTAAATTCTGGGGAAGATGGGCGGCTTGGGTAAATACATCACCCAAGTCGGGACTATTTCCATCTTAGGGGGGCCCACCATAAGAAGAAACGACCGGCCGCGTCAATGCCGCTTCGCCGTGGCACGAATTTTTGGCATTTGCAGCCGGGCGATGAATAATCCGGGTCAATGCCGTTTCGGTGTTTCAGGCGACCTCTTGGGCGGCCGTCGCCACCCGGTGCGTGCCCTTCTTCCCCTCGACCTGGACCTGTTTGGCCTGCCAGGTTTCGGTCCATGTGCAGCCTGCCCAGGACAGTCCGACGCCGAAACCGACCATGAGCGTCTGTTTTCCCGGCCGCAGCCGGCCGGCAGCCCGCAGGTCGTGCATCAGGATGGGGATCGTCGAGGAGACGGTGTTGCCGTATTCGGCCAGCGCCGCGGGGGTGTGCTCCTCGTCGAGGTTCATGCGCTGGCGCAAGTGATTGAGCATGAACGTTGTCGCCTGGTGGATCAGGTAGAAGTCGATGTCGTCGGCGGTCCAGCCGGCGTTGCCCAAGACCCGCTCCACCATCAGCGGGACCACGTCGAGGGTGAATTTGACCAGTTCCGGGCCGTCCATGTAGAGTTGGCTGGGCCAGCGTTTCCGCTTTCGCGGCCGGATGGCCGACTCGGGCGGGCCGGGCCCCGCCCCGGCCGACGATCAGCGTGTCGGCGCCGCGGCCGTCGGTGCCGAACACGAACGATCCCAACGACGGTTCCGTCGGCGGCCTCGATGAGCGTGGCGGCCGCCCCGTCGCCGAAAATCGTCCGCAGCGAGCGATCGGTCGGGTCGATGTACTTCGAGTACGTCTCCGCCGTAATCAGCAGCACGCGGCGGGCCGAGCCGCTGCGGATCAGGCCGTCGGCCAGCGACAGCCCGTAGACAAAGCCCGAGCAGCCCAAATTGAAATCCAGCGCCCCGATCGAGATCGGCAGCCCCAGCCGCTCTTGCATCAGGCAGGCCGTGGTGGGAAGCGGATAGTCGGGCGTTTGCGTGCATAACAGCAGGAAATCGATCGAGTTGCGGTCGATCTGGTGCTCGGCAAACAACCGCTCAGCGGCCGCAACCCCCAGGTCGGACGCACACTGCCCGGGCGCGGCGACGTGGCGGGCGCGAATGCCGGTCTTGGCATAGATCAGGTCCATGTCCCAGCGGGGATTCTGGGCCTTCAGCAAGTCATTGTCCTCGACCGTTTCCGGCAGATAAATCGCGATCGGGCCAATGGCCGCATACTGCATCGCCGCTCCCTCAACTCGAAACCGATGGTGATCTTTGCCGCGACCCGGCGTCGCAAGCTACCAACTCAGCCCGGGAGCGTCAATCGCAATTGGCCCGCGGACAGAATTCGGCCGCGGCAATGGCCTTGACGCCATCGCCGCCCATATCTTACCCTCTTGCCGCTTTTCGTGACCCTTCTTCGATTAGACCCAAGATCGTCGGATAGTCAAGTCACCCCGGGATCGAAAAGGCGCCTTCTGCCGCATGTTATGTACCACTTCCAGCGAAATGTCCGGTTGGCTCCGTGGATTCGCCTGGCCGCCTGGCTGTCGGCGATGCCGCTGGCAACCTCGGCCGTGGATTGCCCGGCAGCCGATTGGACCGACACCCGACAGGCCGGATCGTTCGTCTGCCGGGCCGATTTCTCGCTGGCCGACTATCAGGGCCTGCTCGGGGAGCTGACCCGTTTGCAGACCGACCTGACCCGCGAGCTGGGCATCCCCGCGGCCGGCGAACCGATCGAGGTCTACCTGTTCCACGACCAGGCCACCTACGCCCGGTATCTTCAGCGTTATTTGCCGGGCGTGCCCTATCGCCGGGCGTTGTATGTCAAGGGTCGCGGGCCCGGCCGAGTCTTCGCCTACCGCGGCGACCAATTCGAGATCGACCTGCGGCACGAATGCACCCATGCCCTGTTGCACGCCGGTTTGCCCGAAGTGCCGCTCTGGCTCGACGAGGGGCTGGCCGTCTACTTCCAGCTTCCCGCCAAGCAACGGGCGTACGACAATCCCCACCTCGACGCCCTCCGCCGGGACACTCGACGCGGCGCCGTGCCGTCGTTGGAAGCCCTCGAAAAGGCCAGCGGGCTGGCCGACATGGGTCTGGCCGAATACCGCGGCTCCTGGGCGTGGGTCCACTTCATGCTTCACGGTCCGACCGCCGCCCACGACGAATTGAAGGCGTATCTTGCCGCTCTTGGCGAAAAATCACCGCCGGCGAGTGGGGGACTGTCCCGATTTTCGTCCGACGAAAATGGGACTGTCCCCTTGCCCAGCGCGGTGTTGCTGAGTTCACGTCTTCGCGAGCGCATGCCGGACGTACAGCAGCGGTTTCTCGACCACTTCCGAACCTGGCGGCGGTAAGGTCGGGGGACTCGGGAAAGAAAGCCCCAGGACTGTGTCCGGGGGGCGTCCGCTGGCCGGCTGTACACCTTGCTGACACCGCCAATCTCGCTCGTGCCCACCGCAAGGATGACGGCCTTTACTCTATTTTCCGCTCCCCCCTCGCAAACCAATTGACGGTTCCATTGATTCGGGGCATAATCAGGGGGTTCGGGGCCGGCACATTTTCCCAGGATGGCGTGTCGCTTCGCGTCGGATTGCCGGCCCGGGGTTCCCCAGGGCACCCGTCCGGCGTGTGGCGCTTTCCCAGCAAGGTGTTCTTCATTTGAGGGGGCGAAAATGCGCGACAAAATGAGTTTCGTCAAAGGAGCGAGTGCATTGATTGTGCTGGCGGTGCTTTCAAACGTGGCCGGTGCCCAAACACTTACGACCCTTTTCTCGTTTGACGGCACCAACGGGCGCGATCCCTGGAATAGCCTGACGCTCAGCGGCTCAACGCTTTATGGGATGACCGGGTATGGCGGCAGCAGCGGGTACGGCAACATTTTTTCGATCAACACAAATGGCACCGGGTTTCAAAACCTATTCTCGTTCAACGGCACCAACGGAATGTATCCCACTGCCGAATTGACCCTGAGCGGCTCAACGCTTTATGGGATGACCAATTGCGGCGGCAGCGGCGTGTACGGCGGGTACGGCAACATTTTCTCGATCGGCACCGACGGCACCGGGTTTCAAAACCTGGTTCACGTTCGACAGCACCAACGGGTGGGATCCCATTGGCAACTTGACCCTGAGCGGCTCAACGCTTTATGGGATGACCCGCTCCGGCGGGAGCGGCTGGGGCAACATTTTTTCGATCAACACCGATGCGCCGGGTTTCAAAGCCTATTCTCGTTCGACGGCACCAACGGGTCGGATCCCCTCAGCGACTTGACCCTAAGCGGCTCAACGCTTTATGGGACGGTCTACCACTCCAGAGGCCAATACGACAGCATTTTTTCGGTCAAGACCGATGGCGGCGGGTTTCAAAACCTATCCTCCTTCTCCTTCACCGGCACCCCCGGGTATCGCGACGGCAGCTTGACCCTGAGCGGCTCAACGCTTTATGGGGTGACACAAATGGGCGGCAGCGGCTACGGGAACATTTTTTCGATCAACACCGATGGGACCGGGTTTCAAAACCTATTCTCTTTCGACGGCACCAACGGAAAGTATCCTTATGCCTATTTGACCCTGAGCGGCTCAACGCTTTATGGGACGACACTAGCCGGCGGCAGTCAGGGGTGTGGCAACATTTTTTCGATCAACACAAACGGCACCGGGTTTCAAAACCTATTCTCGTTCAACGGCACCGACGGGACATATCCCAACGGCAGTTTGACGCTCAGCGGCTCGACCCTGTATGGGATGGCCGAGATTGGTGGCGCCAGCGGTTATGGCACAGTTTTCGCTTTGACGCTCCCGGCCAACCTGGCGTGGAACCAACCAGGCAGTGGAAGTTGGAGCAATGCAAACAATTGGGACGGAAACAGAGTTCCTGGCACTACCCCACAGGACACGGCCAAGTTCGGAACCGTTGTCGGCAGCAATACGGCGAGCGTGACTCTGGACGGAAACTGGACGATCGGCGCCCTGACCTTCAGCACCACCGGCGGCGGTAGCTACACAATCAGCCGCGCCGCTGGCGACAGCACCAGCACCCTGACCCTGACGGGCACGGGCACGAGTTTCCCGCTGACCAACAGCGGCGGCAACCACACCATTGCCGTACCGGTCGTGCTTGGCAGCAGCCTGAGTGTGAGCGCGGTCCCCGGCAGCAGCGTCACCGTTTCCGGGCCGATCAGCGAGACAAACCCGGGCACGAGCGTGACTCTCACTGGCGGCGGCACGCTGGTGCTGGGCGGCGCCAACACTTACAGCGGCTCGACGGCCATCAGCGCCGGTACGATGAAACTGGCGGGGGCGTTTGCCAACAACATCGCCGCCTCTCCGACGATCAGCGTCAACAGCGGGGCGACCCTCGACGTGACCGGGCTCAGCGGTGGCGGGATCACCCTGGCCAGCGGTCAGACGCTTGCGGGCAACGGGGCGGTGGCAGGCGGCGTGGTCGTCGCCAACGGCTCGCACGTGGCGCCCGGCATTGGCACCCTTACCACATCATCGCTCACGCTCAACAGCGGAAGCGTGTTGGATTACCAGTTCGGCAGCGGCTCCAATGGCCTGATTAAAGTCAACACCCTCGGCGGCCTAACAATGAACGGCGGCGGTTTTAATCTGTACAACCAAGGCAGCACCACGGCTTTCGCCACGCCCGGAACTTACAAGCTGGTTCAATACTCCGGGGCGCTGGGCGGCGTCGGCACCTCCGCCCTGTCGGTGCTGAATCCGTTACCGGGCACGAAGTACGCGTTCAGCGCTCCGACAGGTGAGGTTGATCTCACGATCCAACCGAATCCCGCCAGCCGCACCTATACTTGTCCCGCATCTCCTTTGCCACCGAGCCCGACTTTGACGGACCGGCTCGCCGAGTGGATCCCCACGGGCCCCAATAGCGGCTCCTGGCAACCAGTCTCCCCCGGCAGCGTCACAGGAAACGTCCACGTGCTCGTGCATGGGTGGGCACCTGGGGAGCTTGGATGGGTTAACAGCAATGGTGGCGCTGCCGCTCGCATTTGGAACGACAACGACATCGGACCAGACGGCAAACCGGTTTTCGCAGCGATCACGAACCTCGCGGAGGCGATCGACACAACGCCTGGCCAGACCGTCCTGGCGTATAGTTGGATCGACATGTCCGCGACTGCCGGTAACTTGGACTTTAGTTCCTGGGATCTTTCAAAGGCAATGCCCTACGCCGCCGAAGCGCAGCTTGCCGCGCCGGCCGCGGGATTCATCCTCGGTGCTGAGCTCAGGGCTGCGATCGGCTCAAACACCGACAATCTCCAACTAATCGGACACAGCTACGGAGCCAAGGTTGCGACGCTTGCGACGCTGCAACTTGTGCAATGGGGGATTCCCGTTCAACAGTTGACGTTGCTCGACTCCCCCGAGCTGGGATCGCAGGGCGTCCTCGGTTCAGTGTCAAACCGCCTTCAGCCTTATCTCGCCCAGCTATCGGTCGGCAGCGGTCCGGGCCAAACCTTTGTGGACAACTATACGAGCCTCGTCGGAACGGCCTATTCCGGCACTGGCAGCCTGGGGAACATCACGAACGTCTCACTGGCTCCGCCAAACCCCACGGATGTGGTTGCCGCCCACAACTACCCGATTAACTGGTACGCGACATCCGGCACGGCCGCGAACCCGGGGCAGGTCGGCCTTGGTTGGTCCCCGTTGATGCCGAGCCACGCCCAGCCCCCGGTGGGTCAGCAATACACGCAGGACTGGAAGGACAACGATGAGCTTGACCTCACGTCGGGTACGTACGTGCCGCCACTCCAGTTAACGGAACAGCGGCGCATAAGCGGCCTCACAACGTTGCTCCAGACCGACGGGGTGACGGGTATTCCGGGAGGTTGCGATTTCACAAAGCACAGTCCGCAGTACTGGGATTCGACATTCACCACGGATGCCACGGATGTTGCCATCCAGTTCAACTATCAGTTCCTTCAACCGGGTGACGGAGACCAACTGGCGGTTTGGGTGGACAACAACATCATGTTCGTGGCGACCGGCGATCTCACCGGCACGGAGCAGCAGCTCGGCTCTTTTGATATCAGTGGACTTGCCCCCGGTTCTCACGTCATGACATTCGCACTGGAGAACTACGGCAGCGCTCCTGCTGAATTCACCGTTACGAATCTCCAGGTCGATTCTGTTCCCGAGCCCTCCACCTTCGCCCTTCTGCTCACGGCATCGCTGGGGCTGGCCGGCGCCGCACTTCATCGGCGGCGGCGCGGGACGGGACGCTGAGGGCGGGGGGTGGCCGGAGGTGGGCCAACTTCGCAACGCGGCATTTCTGTTGGATTCCGCGACCGAACGATGCCGAAATGTGAGGAAGAGACTCGTTCCTTGCCGCAGTTTGCATCGCTGCCACGGAGGGCCGCTTTGTCCACCTTGAATCGCTTGAAAATCCTCTATTTACTCTATTTGTCCAAGCCCACGTCGGATCGCTTGGTTTATCGGGGAATCCGCCGCTTTCGACCCCGGAAAATGGCAGAGATCGGCATGGGGGCCCCCCTCCGGTCGTTGCGGATGATCACGCTGGCCTCCCAATTCCACGCGGTCGAGCAGGTCCACTTCACCGGAATTGACCGGTTCGAGGACCGCCCGGCCGATTGGGGACCGGCAGTCACGTTGCGCGAGGCCCATCGCACCCTCAAGGCCACCGGCGCCCGAATCCAACTGGTGCCGGGCAGTCCCCGCGAGGGCCTATCGCGGGTGGCCAACGGCATGGGAAAGCTCGACCTGCTGCTATTGACCCCCGGCCTGGACGCCGAGGATATGGCCGGTGCATGGTTCTACGTGCCACGCCTCTTGCACAACCAATCGCTAGTTTTCCTGGAGACGGTCCTGCCGGACGGTCAGCCCACGATCCGTCTGGTCGATCACGACGAAATCCGTCTATTGGGCCAATCGCCGCGTCGGCACGCAGCGTAGGGCCAACCGCGTAGGTTATGCTTCAGCATAACGTAACCTGTCACCGCGACAGATGTTATGCTGAAGCATAACCTACGCATACGACCTATCACTTTAGGTCTGACAGAGCACTAGCCTACAGCTTCTCCCCACGTGAACCTCACCCGTTCGGGTATCCATTGTTTCCGGGGGGCACTGTCTCTTACAATGAAAGGTTGCCGCGGCGATCCCCCACTGAAAACGAACGCCGCAACCGTCCCCCTCCAGCAAGACCCAGGGCATGACGACAACCAATCCCACCCCAAGGACGATGTTCGAGAAAATCTGGGACGACCACGTCGTCCACGCCGAAGAGGGCCAGCAGACGATCCTCTACATCGACCTGCAACTGGTCCACGAGGTCACCAGCCCCCAGGCGTTCGAGGGTCTGCGGCTGGCCGGTCGCAAGGTGCGGCGGCCCGAGCGGACCGTGGCCACCGTCGACCATAACGTCCCCACCACCGATCGCCGGCTGCCCATCGCCGATCCGATCGCCAAGCAGCAGATCGACACGCTGCGGAACAACTGCCGGGAGTTCGGCATTCGCCTGTACGACCTGGACGACCGCAACCAGGGCATCGTCCACGTGATCGGTCCCGAGTTGGGGCTGACGCAGCCGGGGATGACCATCGTCTGCGGCGACAGCCACACCGCCACGCACGGGGCCTTTGGGGCCTTGGCCTTCGGCATCGGCACCAGCGAAGTCGAGCACGTCCTGGCCACGCAGACCCTCTTGCAGCATAAGCCCAAGACGCTGGAGATCCGCGTCGACGGCCGGCTCCACTTCGGCGTCACCGCCAAGGACCTGATCCTCTGGATCATCGGGCGGATTTCGACCAGCGGCGGGACCGGCTACTGCATCGAATACACCGGCGAGACGATCCGCGCCATGAGCATGGAAGAGCGCATGACCGTCTGCAACATGTCGATCGAGGCCGGCGCGCGGGCGGGCCTGATCGCGCCGGACGACACGACGTTCCATTACCTGGCGGGCCGGCCGCTGGCGCCGAAGGATTTCGACGCCGCCGTCGGGCGGTGGAAGACCTTGCCCAGCGACCCGGGCGCGCGCTACGACCGCGTCGAGGTCTTCCGCGCCGCCGACGTCCAGCCGCAAGTCACCTGGGGCACCAATCCCGGCCAGGTGGTCGAGATCGGCGGCCGCGTCCCCGACCCGGAGAGCATGGCCAACGCCGACCGACCAGAAGGCCGCCCGCGCCGCCCTCGCGCTACATGGGTCTTCAGGCGGGCACGCCGATCACCGAGATCCCCATCGACCGCGTGTTCATCGGCTCTTGCACCAACGGGCGGATCGAGGACCTGCGGGCGGCCGCCGCCGTGGTCCACGGCCAGCACGTGGCCAAGGGCGTGGCGGCCATGGTCGTGCCGGGCAGCGGCCTGGTCAAGCGGCAGGCCGAGGCCGAAGGGCTCGACAAGATCTTCACCGCCGCCGGACTCGAGTGGCGCGAGGCCGGTTGCAGCATGTGCCTGGCCATGAACCCCGACAAGCTCGAGCCGGGCCAGCGATGCGCCTCGACCAGCAATCGCAACTTCGAGGGCCGGCAGGGCAAGGGCGGCCGCACCCACCTCGTCTCGCCCGCCATGGCCGCCGCCGCCGCCGTCGCCGGCCACTTCGTCGATATCCGCAACTGGGACTACCAGTAACCAGGGACCATGCCATGCGACCCTTTCACCCGACATACCGGCCTGGTCCTTCCCCTGGACCGCGCCAACGTCGATACCGATCAGATCATCCCCAAGCAGTTCCTGAAGCGGATCGAGCGGACCGGCTTCGGCCGGTTCCTGTTCTTCGATTGGCGGTTCCGCGACGACGGCTCCGACAATCCCGGACTTCGAGCTGAACCGCCCGCAGTACGCCGGGGCGAGCATCCTCTTGGCCCGCGGCAACTTCGGCTGCGGCTCCAGCCGCGAGCACGCCCCTTGGGCGTTGGAGGATTACGGCTTCCGCGTGCTGATCGCCCCCAGCTTCGCCGACATCTTCTACAACAACTGCTTCAAGAACGGCATGTTGCCGATCCGGCTCGACGAGCCGGCGGTCGACGACCTGTTCGCCCGTGCCGCGGCCCATCCGGGCTATCGGCTCACCGTGGACTTGGAAGCCCGGCGGATCAGCGACGACTTCGGCCTGTCGCTTTCCTTCGAGGTGGACGAGTTCCGCCGGCAGTGTCTGC
Source organism: uncultured Planctomycetia bacterium (assembly GCA_963804825.1). GTDB lineage: Bacteria > Planctomycetota > Planctomycetia > Pirellulales > Thermoguttaceae > JBKQVT01. The sequence goes on from CAWDRV010000003.1 coordinate 1,068,599, forward strand.
TGGGCGGTCTGGACGACATCGGCCTGACGCTGGCGCACGAGGACAAGATCGCCGCCTACGAGCACGCCCACGGGATCGCGTAATCGCCGGCGTTTGCCGCGTCCGGTCCCACCGGGCGCAGCCGGTGGGCTTGGGGGACGGGGATGATATCCAGTCGCAGTCAAAACGCCGGGCCTAATACCGCCTCCGGCGGACAAGGGCCGTGAACGGCCCTACGAAACGTAACATGTACCCCGCCGCAATGGCGCTATGCAACCGCGATCTTCCGGTGTAGGATAATTTGCGGGGTGGGATTCCATTCCCACTGAAACAAAGATTCCCGATCCCCTTTCCCGTCCAGAATTCCGCGGTATTGGGCCGGCACCCCGCCCTTGGTTAGTTCTTGAAACCCGGCCATAATTCTTGGGGCGCGGCACTAAGAGCTTCAGCAAGGCGAAGCACTGTCCGTCGTTGGGGGCGGCATTGACGGTTGAGCATGTTAGAAATTGCGGGTTGGCCAACGCCGGTTCTCTCGGCGAGCTGTTCTTGGGTTATCCCCTGCGCCTCCATCGCCATTCGCAACCGGGCCGCAAACGTCTCCTCTTGCCGGTCCATTTCGTCCACGGCGGTCTGCATTTCTTCGGAATACTCTGCCCCGAGCTCCTCTGACTCCTCAAGGTCCATGCCTAACTTACCGTCGTGAGGGTTAGGAAACAGAGCGTCGGCAAGGGTAATCAAAGTCATATTGCGGTCGTCCTCATCCGTCTTCGGATCGTTTAGGATTTCCAACATCCCGCGAATCCCTGCTTGGATTTCGTCGCTGCACTCCACGTAAGCGCGCAAGAAGTTTGCCGCTTGCAAGAGCGTTAGCTTTTCGATCTCGCAACTTAGGGTCGCCATAGAAACTAACTCCAGGTATTGGGTTTGATCGGTCAATCACACTTCGGTCGCTCGTAGTACGTTCGTTCACCGTTACGTGGGTTCGGGATTAAGGGCTCAAGGGGTTTCGGTAGAATCGTTCAAGGACGAGTTTACGCCGGAGCTTAAAGTTCAAGATTTGCGCCGTCGAAAAATCATTCCGCTTTTTTTGGAGCACCGACAATAGCCAAAGCATCGGCGGTGTTGTCTTGATCGGCGGCACACAGAAAATCAAGCGCAAATTGTCGCAGTCTCCGATCTTGTCATGTATCCGCAATTCGCCAATCCGCTTTCCCGGCAGGGACTTTATCCAGGACCAGTCAAGGTCCAGTACCTGTCCCTCTGTGTCTTCGGACTGCGCAGTCCGGCCAGAACCGCAACTTCAGGGCGTGCCGACGCAGTTCCCCTCGGTCCCGCGCCCTTGGAAACAATCTTTGGGCTTCTTGAAAAGCCCATCTGCCGGCCCGCACCAGATGGGTACCAGTCAAGTTGCCAGGTAGCTTATCCGCCATGATCGGCCTTTCTGCATATCACATATTTTGCAGCGCCACCTTAATTATTATCACAAACATAGCAGTGTGTCAAGGTTAATATCACATGTAATCGGACGATTATCACCAATTTATGCCATCAAGACCGTACTATGGGTGGTATTCGAATGCACGAATGGACTTATTCGTTTCCATTCTAACGGTTGGCGCCGATTGCTCGCAATCGGGGCGGCGGGGCTGAAAGAGGAGGTTCCGTTTGCCACGAAGGCCTCTTGCACCCCGCGGCACCCCGATTTGGTCACAAATTGTGACCGCAAGAACCGAGGTCACAAACCGTGACCTCAAGTGACGTTGGTCTGGCACGCCCGTGCCTGACCCCATCTTGCTGGCCTCGAGCCGCCCCCCACTGGTTCGCCGGCTCGGGATCGGGTAAAGTGACATTGGATCGTTTCCGGCCTCATCCCGATTCCGACGCCAATTATGACCATCGTTTCGCCCAGCCTGCCGGACGTCGCCCAGCCGCGGCCCGGCCGTTGGCACGACCTGGCCGACCGGGTTTTGGCGGGCCAGGCGCTGGGCCGCGAGGAAGGGCTGGAGATTCTGCGATGCGGCGACGAGGAGTTATTGGACCTGCTGGCCGCGGCGTATCGCGTCCGGCGGCGGTGGTTCGGCAACCGGGTCCACTTGAGTTTTCTCATCAACGCCCGATGCGGCGCGTGCGGCGAAGATTGCGGCTACTGCGCACAGTCGAAAGCCTCCAAGGCCGACGTCACCCCGTACAAACTCCTCAACGCCGAGGAACTGTTGGCCGGGGCCCGGACGGCCGTGGGCTGGCAGGCCAAGACCTATTGCATCGTCACCTCGGGGCGGCGGCCAAGCCAACAGGACCTCGATACGATCCTGGCCGCAGTCGCACGGATCAAGGCGGAATGTGCCCTGAAGATTTGCGTATCGCCCGGGCTGCTGACGCCCGAACAGGCGCGGCGGCTGAAGGCCGGCGGCGTGGACCGAGTGAACCACAACCTCAACACCAGCCGGCGATTCTATCCGCGGATCTGCACGACGCACTCGTACCAGGACCGACTGGACACGCTGCGGGCGGTGCGCCAGTCGGGCATGGAAATCTGCTCGGGCGGGATCGTCGGCATGGGCGAGGAAGACGCCGACGTGGTCGATCTGGCCCTCGAACTGGCCGCACTCGGGGCCGAGGCCGTGCCGATGAATTTTTTGCTGCGGATTTCCGGCGTTCCGATCGCTGAAAAGGAAACCCCCTCACCCCCGACCCCTCTCCCACAAGGGGCGAGGGGAGAGGACAGGGGAAAGCCCTCACCCCCGACCCCTCTCCCGACCAACCTTCGGTCGGTGCCCGGGGCGAGGGGAGTTGTTGTGGGCGAGCTCAATCCGCGATACTGCCTGAAGGTGCTGTCGCTGGTGCGGCTGGCGAATCCCCGTTGCGAGCTGCGGATTGCCGCGGGCCGCGAGGTGCACCTGCGTTGCTTGCAGCCCTTGGGCCTTTATCCGGCCAACTCGATGTTCGTCGGCGACTATCTGACCGAAAGAGGGCAACCGCCGGAGGAAGATTTTCAAATGATTCGCGCCCTGGGTTTCGAGATCGTCATCGAGGGATAAGTCATGGGCCAGCCGCGGACGCAGAGCGTCTCCGAGTTGATCCGACAGGCCCGGCAGGGCGACGTCCAATGTCGGGAGCGGCTGTTCGGGCTGTGCCGCAGCTACCTGGGTTTCGTCGCCCGATCGCAGGTGGAAAGCTGTCTGCGGGCGAAGGTGGACGCCTCCGACCTGGTGCAGGAGACGATGTTGGAAGCCTATCGCGATTTCGAGCGGTTCGAGGGCGGGACGGAGCAGGAGTGGCTGGCGTGGCTGAAGCGGATCCTGGCGCATAACGCGGCCGATTTCGTGCGGCGGTATCGGGGCACGGCCAAGCGGCGGGCCGGGCGCGAGGTGGCATTCCGCCATCCGGCCGACAGCACGACGGCCGGCGGCGCCCCTGAGCCGGCCGCTCCCTGCGCCACGCCGAGCCAGGAGTTTTTGCAGATCGACGCCGAGTTGCGGATGACGGCGGCCTTGGCCGAATTGCCGCCCGACTACCAGGAAGTGATCGTGCTGCGCAACTTGCAGCGGTTGCCGTTCAACGAGGTGGCCGACCGGATGGAGCGTTCGCGGCCCGCGGTGCAGATGCTTTGGATGCGCGCGATCCGGAAGCTGCAACAGGTGATGGGACCGGAAGAATCGACGTGAACCGTGGGTGCCACGGTTGTGCAAGCCGCGTGGGTGCCACGGGCATCTTGCCCGTGCTGGGAGCGGCACTGGCGAGACGCCAGTGGCACACGAACGGCACTGGCGAGACGCCAGTGGCACACGAACGGCACTGGCGAGACGCCAGTGGCACACGAACGGCACACGAGCACTACGGCATGAACGAATCGGCGGACGACACGGGCGAGTTGGAATTGTTGGACCGGTACGCGGCCCAGCTACAGGCGGGCGGGCGGCCCGACCGCGACGCCTTTCTGCGCGACCACCCGGAACTGGCCTCGGCACTGCGCTGCCTCGAAGTGCTGGAGGGCATGGCGCCGCTGCCCGTCGGCGAGGACGCCTCCGGCAGCGAGGTCACGGCGGCGTGGGAGGCCGCGGACGGGGAATTGCCCCGGGACTTCGGCGCGTATGAACTCTTGGGAGAGATCGGCCGGGGCGGCATGGGCGTGGTCTACAAGGCGCGGCAAAAGGACCTCGACCGGCCGGTGGCGCTGAAGATGATCCTGGCGAGCCACTTGGCGTCGCCGGAGCACATTCGCCGCTTTCAGAGCGAGGCCCGCGCCGCGGCCCGATTGCGACATTCCCACATCGTTCCCATCCACGACGTCGGGCAGCTCGGCGGTCAGCACTATTTCACGATGGAGTATATCGAGGGCGAAAGCCTCGCCGAGCGGATCGCCCGCGGACCGGTCCACGTGCAGACGGTCGTGCGGCTGGTCAGCGCGGTCGCCCGGGCGGTCGAGCATCTGCATCAACAGGGCATCGTCCACCGCGACTTGAAGCCCTCGAATATTCTTTTGGACAGCGACGGCGAGCCCTACGTGACCGACTTCGGGCTGGCCAAGGTTTTCGTGCCGGGGGCGGAGATGACGGCGACGGGCGTGATCGCCGGCACGCCCAGCTACATGGCCCCCGAGCAAGCCTCCGGGCGGGGCGGCGACGTGGGGCCGGCGGCCGACATCTACAGCCTGGGGGCGATTCTCTATGAGCTTCTGACCGGTCAGCCGCCGTTCCGCGAGGAGAATCCGCTGGATACGCTCTGGGACGCCCTGGGACGCGAGCCGACGCTGCCGCGGCAACTCAATCCGCACGTGCCGCGGGGGCTGGAACTGATCTGCCTGAAGTGCCTGGCCAAGTCGCCCGGCGGGCGGTATGCCTCGGCCGTCGCGCTGGCCGACGATTTGGACCGTTTCGCCCGGCGCGAGCCGCTGCAAGTCCGCCCGCCGCACTTGGGACAGAGGTTGGCCGCTTGGACCCGCCGCCAGCCGGCGCTGGCCTCGCGGCTGGCGGCTTTCGGGGTCTTCTACCTGATCGAATTGGTCAACTACTACGTGACCGGTGCGTCGGGCAGGCGATTCCACGAGCAGATCTCGCTGCTGATCGCGGCCTGGGCGTTGCTCTCGGCGGTCTGCCAGCAGTTCCTCGACAGCCGGCGGTGGTCGATCCCGGCGCGATTCGTCTGGGGCACGCTCGACTCGCTCTTATTGCTGGCCGTCCTGCTGGTGGCCAACGGCGCGGCCAGCCCGCTGGTGGTGGGCTATCCGCTGTTGATCGCGGCCTCGGGCCTGTGGTTCCGCGTGCGATTCGTCTGGTTCATCACGGCCCTGTCGCTGCTGTCTTACGGCGTGGTGGTGGTGGATTTCTATCGTTGGCGGCCGGAACTGCAAGCCCAGTTCGACCCGAGTGTGAATCGCCACGTGGTCTTCGCCATGTCGCTGGTGGTTTTGGGCTCGGTGGTTGCGTACCTGGTGCAGCGGGTGCGGGCCTTGAGCAGCTTCTGCGGGCGGCAGTTGCCGTGAAGTTTGGCGGCGGTGCGGGATCGTCGTCGGCTTGCCGCGAGCAGCGAGCGTAAGTCTCCGGATACGGTCGCCCCATCTCCTTCCGGCCATCGCGAGAAACTACGCGTTCTTGACTTTAGGGCAGGCCGCCATCACACTGAGGGGAGTAAGGCAGTAAATGTATCCTCGGTAGTCCAGGAGGCAAACATGAAACCACGCCTAACGCGTGTCAGGTACGTCGGTCTCGCCGCTGCCATGCTTCTCTGCGGGACCGCGGCGGCGATCGAACCGGACCTCAAGAACTGCACGCTCCAGGTCGGCAAAGAGGTCCTGAAACCGACGGCCGTATTCGCCCCGTGGAAGATGGCGATGTCTGTCGGCAACCGCCGGTTTCTTGTTGACAAAAACGCGATCGTCAAGCCGAAACAGGACCGCGATGCGGGATGGACCGTCAAGTCTGCGGACGGCCGCCACTTGTACTGGCTCGCTGCCGACGGGGACATTGCCTATCTGCTCGGGTACCAGGTTGACAAGGACGGCGAGTTCACCGACTACGACTCGCCGCCGCGGCTCCGCCGGCTGGACTTGAAGGCCGGGGCGTGGCTGCCGGACCTGCCGCTGACAGCCGGCGCAGGAACCGGTCGGAGCCCCAAAGCCGTGGTCAGCCTGCTGGCGGAAGGCGGCAAGGTGGTCGTTATCACCAGCCTCTTGAAGGCGCGCCGCGGCAAAGGCGAACAGGAGGCCATCGACGCCTACGAAGTGCGTTGTTTCAAGTCCGGCGCAGCCAAGCCCCTCTGGTCCAAGATATTTCCGGCCGTCGGCGAGCGGCCCTATACGGGCGGGTGGCTCTGGGGCGTGCCCCCGCCGCAGTACGCCGCCTCGGAAATCCAGCACCTCACCTGGCTGGATGACCGGTTGCTGGTCTGCGCCGAGGCGATGCAGCCCATCCTCTGTCTGAACGGCGACACCGGCTCGGAGATCTGGCGTCTGGAACGGCCGTGGGAATTCCAGCGCGGCTTCATCGGCCCCAGCGTGTGGTCGCACTACATCGGGCGATTCGGCATCGAGGACTCCGACGCGAAGGGGACCAAGATCGACGACGCCCGCAAGGCGTTCGACAGCCGCTGGCAGTGTGCCCTCGTGGCCGGCCCGGTGGCGGTGCCGCTGGGCGGCGGTGGCTACAGGATCTTCCTCGCTGTCGCCCGCAGCCCGGCGGAGCCATGGGCCGGCTACCTTTCCGATTGCATTGTCTACGAGTTCGACGATGGCGGCGAGCCGGTCTCGATGGCGATGCTGCCGCAAATGGTCGAAGGGGCTTCGCATTCCGTCTGCAAAGGCGGGGTGGTCTGGAAGTGCCAGAACGAGACGTTCGTGAAAATCGCCGCCACGAACGTCCCCATGTTCCGGATGGGCCCCGGCGGCTCCGACCTCATCGCGCGTGTGGCATGGCTCCGCCAGCTCTCGTATGCACAACCGGCGGCATGGTTTGCTGCCGGCAGGGCCGGCGATTCGGTTGCGATAGACGCTGCCCACGTCTTCTGCGTGCCCGCGGGCGGTTACATTGTCCGCAAGCATGATCCCGTCTACCGGTTCCCGATCGCCGCGATCGACCTCTCCACCGGGCTGGATACCGACTTGCTTTTCAACGTGCCCTTCAAGGGGAAAATCCGCATACCCGAGACGAACTACAGTTTCAGCACCCTTGCTGATGGGAGCCGGGCCTATCAGACGAGCTTGCCCTGCGAGGCGGCCGTCACGGGTCTGCATCTCGACGGCGGCCAGATCGAAATCGTGCTGGGGCTTGAGAAGCGGGCGGCTTCGGTCCGGTTCGATCTCTCCAAGGTCCTCGGCCGAGATTCGGCCGCGAGTCAGGAGCCCAGCGCGGACGAGCTGATGAAGGCCGCCCGGGCCCGAGCCAGGGCCATCGACCGCAAGAACCTAAATGAGGCCCTCCTATCCGCGGCCGATGGCGATGACGTCGCTTTTCTCAAGGCCCTGCTCGAGGCGGGGGCCGATCCAAAATATGTCGCCAAGGGCGTCAACGTCGAGTTTCGTAAATTCCTGATCGAGGCGGGATTCGATCCGAAGCAAGCCTCGCAGGACGGCTTTACTGCCCTCATGGGGGCCGCCAGTGACGGCACGGCCGTGATGGTGGACGTGCTGATTCGGGCCGGCTCCAACGTCAACGCCAGCAAAAAGAACTACGGCGAGACCGTCCTCATGTGGGCCGCCGAAAGCGCCCGTCAGTCCAAACGCAAAGTCCAGTTGCTCCTCAAGGCAGGCGCTGATCGGGATGCGACCTCCGCGGACGGCCGCAACGCCCTGATGGCAGCCGCCCAGCATGGAGACCTTCCCACCGTCGAGTTCCTGCTGCAAGCAGGCATGAAGCCCTCGCATCGAAACAAGGAAGGGGAAACCGTCCTCATGGCCGCCTGTGGTTCGTGCCACGCGAATGTCGTCAAGGTCTTGATCGAGGCGGGCGCCGATGTCAACGCCGTGGACAAAAAGGGGCGGACCGCCCTTCAAATCGCCGAGGCCTCCAACGACGTGGGGTCGGATCGGGTCGTCGAGTTATTAAAGGCCGCCGCCAGGAAGTAGCCGATCCGTGCGAATCGGGAGGCCAGACATTCCTGTCTGGCTGGAAAAGACAGGCAAGAATGCCTGTCCTCCTGAACGCGATTGGTCAACTTGTTCCCTTACGACGGATCAACTTTTCACGCTGGCGAGCACTGGGCAACAATACCCGCGCTTGCCTATCTTGCCCCGCACAACAGACCGACGAAAGTGGTACAGTTTGCCAACTCAAGGTATTTTCGCAATCCGGAAAAGTTGACTAAACCGTAAAAATCATCCCAACCGATACTTTTGGATGAAGTTTCACTCTCACGGACCATCGTAGCCGCCTTGAGGGCGGGGAAGCACTATGCGTACACGAAATTTCCCGGCGGTCGTTCTGGCGCTTGGAATCTGGCCCCTGGCATCGGCTGCCCTGGCGCAACAGGAGGCCCTCTGGCCGGAATCCCAGCAGCCAACGAAGCAGGACAGGCCGTTCTTGGATCGGCTGGGCGAGTTCTTCGGGGGCAAGCCGGCCGCGAAGCAAGCCAGCAAGTCCACCCAGCCGGCGACGCAAACGTCGCCGGGCGCCGGCCAGGACTGGCAGTCCATGCCGGCTACACCTCCGCCGACGGGCGGCGCGGCGCCGCCAACCTCCCGCATCGCGGGAACGGGTCTGCCCGAGGAGCCGCCCGTGGAATCGCTTCCCAATGACGCCGGCGGACGTGCCAACACACCGTCGAATTCGCCGGCTGCGGGCGACAACTGGTCGCATTACACGGTGACCGGTCCCGCCGCGGCAAACAGTGCGCCGAAAGCCGCACCCGCCGCTCCCGCCGGTCCGCCGCCGGTTGCCGATTCGGCAGCCAGTTCGTCCGGGCCGTCGCTGCACGAGCGGATGGAGGGGTTCCGCCAGTCGGTCTTTTCCGGTAGTTCATCGAGCAAGGCCGGGGAACCGAGCCCTGCGGTGGCCGCTCCACCGGCGCCGGCCGGGGACGCCGCCGGCGCGCCCAGCGGCAACCAGACTCCGACGCCAGCCCCAACGCCGGCGCCGACTCCGGCGCCGACGGAGCCCACTGTGGCCTCGCGGCTGGCGGGGTCGGTTCAGGTGCAGCCGGCGGCGCCGCCCGCGGCGGGCGACAGCAGCAGGATCATCGGCAACAACGGCGACGGCACCGGCAACGGCGCCGGCAACGACAACGGGGCATCGAAGCCGATCGCTCCGGCTGGGGCCAAGGCCGAGCCTGCCGCGGAGGCGGAATCAAACGTCCTGATCGCGCGGAAGAGCCCGATCCTGAGCGTCGAGACCAAGGGTCCGCGGCGCATCGCCATCGGCAAGGAAGCGACTTACGAGTTGACGATTCAGAACTCCGGCGAAGTCGCCGCGGAGGAGGTCGTGGTGTACGTCGGCCTGCCCGAGTCGGCCGACATTTCCGGGGCGGATGCGTCGGCGGGCACGTCGCGGATGGTGCCGCGCGGCGACAACAGCGGCAACAGCGTCGGCGGCGTCGCCCATGGCGGGACCGGGCTGATCCAATGGAACGTCGGCCGGTTGGAGGCCAAGATGCGGGAGAAACTGGTGGTCAGGCTCGTGCCCCGGCAGAGCCAGCCCTTCGATCTGGCCGTCCGCTGGGACTTCAAGCCGGTAACGTCGCAAGCGACGATCGAGGTGCAGGAGCCGAAACTCGTCCTGCACCTGGACGGTCCCGGGGAGGTCGCGTTCGGCAAGAAGGAAGTGTTCAAGCTGAAGTTGTCCAACACCGGCAACGGCGCCGCGGAGAACGTGTTGCTCACGTTGCTGCCGCTGGGCAACGGAGACAACCGGCCGGTGTCGCAGCGGATCGCGACGCTGGGCGCGGGCGAGGAGCGGTCGTTGGACGTGGAGTTGACCGCCCGGGAGACGGGCACGCTGACGATCCAAGTCGCCGTCAAGGCCGACGCGGGGGCGCACGCGGAACTGGCGGAGAGGGTGCTGGTTCGCCGTGCCGCTTTGCAGGTCGGCGCGGAGGGGCCCGCCATGCAGTACGTGGGCGCGGCGGCCGCCTACCGCATCTGGCTTCGCAACCCGGGGAATACGGCGGCCAAGGGCGTCAAGGTCTCGGCCGCCCTTCCCAGCGGCGCCAAGTACCTGGCCGGCAGCGACGGCGGACAGCTCGCGTCGGACGGCGGCCAGGTGCAATGGACGCTGGCGGCGTTGGAGCCCGGCGTGGAACGGAGTTTCCTGGTGAAGTGCAGCCTCGGTCTGCCCGGGGCCGCGCGGCTGGCCGTTCGCGCGTCGGCCGACGACGACCTTCTGTCCGCCAGCGAGACCGTGACCCGCGTCGAGGCCCTGGCCGACCTGCGGCTGGAAGTGAAGCAGCCCGACGGGCCGGTGCCCGTGGGCGAAGAGGCCAGCTACGAGCTGCACGTCCGCAACCGCGGCACGAAGGACGCCCAGAACGTGGAGATCATGGGGTACTTCTCGCAGGGCATCGAGCCGGTTTCCGCCGAGGGCGCGCCGCATCGGCTGGGTCCGGGCCGGGTCCTTTTCCAGCCCGTCGCCTCGCTGGCGGCCGGCGAGGAGGTCAAGTTCACGATCCGCGCGGGCGGACGCGGCCGGCAATCACGTCTTCCGGGCGGAGGTCCACTGCAAGCCGCTGGGCGCGAGGCTGGTGACCGAGCAGACCACGCACTACTATCAGGATGGCCACCTGCCGCAGCAGGCGTTGCGCGACGCGGGGCCGGGCGAGAATGGTCCGCCCAGCCGTGAACCGCCGCGGACCGCCGACCGGCGTGGGCCCCTGGGCGTTGGGCCGCAAGGCGGGCCGGCCATGACGCCGGTGCCCCCAGCGTTCTCACCGCCGCGATAAGGGCGCCGGGATTCGGTGTTCGGCCGCTGTGCGACTTACAGATGGTTCTTGCCGGTCGGCGTCGCTTGCGAAACCGCAAGCGAGCAACAGGGCTTCCGGCGGATGCGGGCTGGACGGCTATGCCCTTGTGCCCGGCGGTCGTCAAGCCTTCGCCCTACGCCGCCGCAGATAAACCGCCCCTGCAAGCCCCAGAAGCGCCGAGCCCAGGAGCGTGAGGGAAGAGGCTTCGGGGATGGTCGCTACAAAGCCGTGCTCATTGCCCGATGAGTCTTTATACCACCCAACGACGGTAGTGCCAGAAATGCCATCGAGATATGTGCCCAAGGCCCCCGATTCTGGCGCCAATGGGTCGTCTATTGTCGTGTAGGTCGAGCCGTTGTAGAGGTAGCCGTGCGGGTTGTCAGCCGCGTCGAGATAGTACCCAACGATATTATTGCCACCAATGCCGGCGATGCGGGTGCCATTGACGCCGAGAGGGTCGCCGGGCAGCGTCGTGAATGTCGAGCCGTTGTAAATAAAGGTACGCGAAGCAGTTTCCCCAAGTATATTACTGCCGGAGATTCCGATGAGGAAGGTGCCTTGGGTCGACAATGGGTCGTCTATCGTCGTCCAGGTCGACCCGTTGTAGAGGAAACCGTGCGAAACGAGACCCGCATCGTAATAGTACCCGACGATATTATTGCCATCAATGCCCCTGGCATCCGTGTTGTTTGGTCCCAACGGATCGCTCAGCGTCGTGTAAGTCGAGCCGTTGTAGAGAAAAGAACCTGCGCCGGAACGTCCCGACGATATTATTGCCCAGATGCCCTCGACATCGGTGCCAAAAAATGTGCTCGACGGGGCGTCTAGCGTCGTGTAAGTCGAGCCGTTGTAAAGGAAACCGTGCATGGTCCCAGTCGCGTCCCGATAGCCCCCAACGATGTTATTGCCATCGATGCCGGTGGCAATGGTGCCATCGACCCCGAGAGGATCGTTCAGCGTCGTAAATGTATATGTTGCGGCAGTGGCCGGGCCAGCCCAAAGGCCAACTGCAAACAAAACCGCAAGCACGGTTCCGTAGTTCGTCATTCGTTTCATAAGTGCAAGCTCTTAACAGGAGGACGGCGCCGCGCCGAAGGTGGCTCTGGGAAGAGTTTTGCGGACGCGGCGTCGCTGCCTAACCATGGGGTGCTGACGATACGAAATCGCTCACGGCTGCCGCGGTCGCGTCACGCACGACAGCCTGGCCCATGAAAATCATTATAAAGAAAACGTGAACTCTCCGCAAGCGTTTGGCAACCCTCCCCGAAGGGGCGTTCGCATTTCTCGGGCACTCTAACGCTATGGTGGGGATAAAGTGCCCCTCGCCGCCGTCAACAGGGGGCAAGCGAGCAACAGGGCTTCCGGCGAGAACATGTGTAACCGTTCACAGGTCGGAAGACAAAGAGAGGGAACCGCAGATGAACGCGGATGAACGCAGTGGATCGAGTCCATTCTTGTCCGCGTTTATCTGCGTTTATCCGCGGTTTCTCCGCCGGTTGCGTCGGAACAAGTTTTGACGATTGCCGTTCATTTGCCCCCGTCGTCGTCACGGAAAGGCTCGGATTCGAACCAGACCTCGCGTCCATTGGGGGCGAAGCCGACGGAGACGACGCTGCCCAATTCGTGTTCGTTATCCGCCGCGACCTGGTTTCCCGTGGCCGCATCCCACACTTCGACCGCGCCCACATTGGTCACGGCGGCGTCGGGGTCGCGGCGATAGAGTCCCGCTCCGGTGGCCACGTATTTGCCGTCGGGGCTGAACGACCAACAAGCGAACGTCCATTCCGCACCGCCCCGGCCCGCGGGAAAGAGCGGCCTGCCGATGCGCTTTCCCGTGGCGACTTCGATCAACTGCGCCCCGTGCTCCTGGGTGCGCGGTTCACGATAGAGTTCCAGCCGGATTTTTCCATCGGGGCTGGTGCGGGCGTGACGGACGGCCATGTTGGAGCCGCGGATGAACTTCAGTCCGGCCGCCGGCGGTTTCCCAAGGCCGACGCCCCGGAAATTCTCCGCCTTCTGCCACTCGCCGGCCGATAGTTCCTTGCCGACGGCATGGGACGGTTGGATGGCGGCGGATTTGGGGACGGCGTCGAGAAACTGACTGGGCGCGAGGGCCTGGTCGGACAGGCGCACCTCGTCGATGAGACCGTGAAAGCATTGCCAATGATTTCCCGGCTGCTGACAGCCGCCGATGGCCACGGCCGGGTCCGCGCTTGCTTGCAGGGCGGCAAACGGACGCCGGGAAGTGACGGTCGAAGCGACCCGGTCGCCGTTGATATAAAGGTCCATTTCCCCGGTCAGGTCGTTGAGCGTGCCCGCCACGTGGAGCCAGGTGTTCAAGGGGGCGACGTCCGGGGCTTGCAGCTCCACGGCATTTGCCCCGTTGGAACTCGTTCCATCGTCGATTTGGAAGCACAGATGCCCGTTGGCGAGCACGCCCAGAAAATAGGGATCCAGCCAAGGACGATTGTCGCCGCGGATGACGATGAAATCGGTCATCCCGTGCTCGGGCAGGGCCTGGAGATTCACGTAGGCTTCCAAGGTGAGGCTGTGGGTCAGTTGAAACGAGGGGTCGTCGGGAATGTAGACCAACTGGTCGGTCCCGTTGAAGGACAGCGAGAGGGAATTGACGGCGTCCGTCGTGGCGAGCGAGCGGATGGGCACGTCGGTGCTGTAGACGGGACCGTTTTGCGGGGTCCCGCTGAAATGGTTGCCGGAGCTGTCCAGGATCTTGCCGGTTGCGGCCGCCCCCGCGGGTCCTTCCTCGAACCGCCAATACGCGATCGTTTTCGCCGCCGCCATGTGCGGATGAGCGGCGAGAAGCCTATTTCGGTCGGCGGGGAACCTCAGCGGCTTGCCGTTGAGCACCGGCCACCACCGCCCTTGCTCGCTTCGCATCCCGGTCTCCGTGACCAGGACATAGCGGGTGTTGTGGGCGAAGCGGAGTCCCGGCTGCAAGTCCACCCAGATCAACACCGTGGGCTCGGTGATGTCGAACAACCTTCCGGGCCCGTCGGAGAGTTTGTCCCCTTTGTTCAGCTCGTAAGGATAGACATGCAGCGGCGAGGTCTTCTCTGCCGGCGGCGGCGGTTCATCGACCTGGAAATCATAATTGTACCGACGCCCATCAATGACGAGAGTCACCGTATCGCTGCCGGCCTTCTTCGCCTCGAAGCAGAAGACGATGGTCTGGCTTCCGGCCGTTCCCGTCTGGACGGACCTGATCCCCAGCGGCGAGGCAACGACGGCGCCGTGGGAAGTCTGCTTGACCTCGACCGTTCCGGGGATCGCGCCCGGCACGACGGGATAGGTGTACTCCAACTCGATCAAGTCGCCTGGAATGGCCTTGTACGAGCCCGTTTTCGAGATCTCGGCGTTTGCTTCGATCTCGGCCCGCTGCTTGGCGAACCGCAAAACCCGAGGTTTCGTCGAGGACAAGTCCTTGACCGCAACCGGCGTCGAGGCAGCCGAGGTGATGTTGGCCGAGAATCCCGTGGAGTCGAAATCGAAACCGTTGCCGCCCGGGCCCACAACAAAGTCGATCTTGTCGCCCGTTGCCGCCTCGACGGTGGTCGAGTATTTTGCGACGTTGGTGGGCGCCTTCAATCCGCCGCGGATATCGGCGGCGAAGAGCGAACGGCCGTTCAGGACGACGTGCACGTCCGTGGTTGCGCCCACCGAGTCCAGTCCGGCGAAGGCGGTATGCAGGGAATAGGTTCCCGGCGCCGGCGCCGTCCAACGCACGACCACGTAGGCCCTGGCGCCGGCGGCTGGGTGAATCGTCATGGCGCCCGGTTGAAGAGTGATTTGGGAAGCGACGCCGGTCGAAGTCACGGGCGCAGTTCCCATGTTCTTCAGCAAATAGGGATAGGGCAGGGCGTCGTCACCCCTTTGCGGCCGCCAGGCGGGGTTTTTCTTGGCGGGCGCCCCATCATCGCGCCGTTCCCACCCGACGGCCACCAGCCTTGGACATCCGCCGTTCCAGGAACCCACACGTCACGGGCACCCGAGGAAGTAAACGGCGTGAAGTCGTTCGACACGGCGGAATCTCGGTAGCCGTAGGACCACGGGCCGTTCGGATTCGCATGGTCGGCAATGGAATCGTCGGTGAGGTCGGCCGCGGCATCATAAACCGTCTCTCCTTGACAGATGCCACACGGTGTCCATAATCCGACCGCCAGCAGACTACCGACGAGGTATCTGACGCGGCGCCAATTCCACAAGGTTTTGCAGGTCTTCATTTCTTGCTCCTAACGCGGGCGGCGCCCGCAAGCCAAGGGATTAGGGATTGGGGATTGGAAAGGTGGATTCCACACCAACCCCTTGTCGTACTTCCAGTTGCGATCCTACGAAAACATACGTGCAAAACGTGCGGAAATCTCAACCGAAGATCCTGACACTTGCCCGTATTTTGTGTTTCGACGCCGCTCGGATACGCTCCGGGCGGCAACTCCCCCCCGTCATCGTTCACCGCAGGCTGGCGGAGATAGGATGCGCCAGGGCGATCCATAGTTCCCGCCCGCTGCGAAAAAATCGTAACCGTTCACAGCCCGGTCCCATTTTCGCCCCCCTTCGGCGGGGAAAATCGGGCCAGTCCCCGTCAACGGTTGCCTTTCCCATGTTAACCATGAAACCACGTGGAATCCAGTCGAGTTGCGAACCCCGCGGGTGCCACTGCTGGCTTGTCCAGCAGTGCTGCCGGTACCGGGGGTTGTGCACTGCTGGACAAGCCAGCAGTGGCACCCGTCGGGCCTGTCCGAAAGGGGGGTATGGGGGTGCCGCTTGACAACGACCCCCACCCCAAATATCATCAGGGATATGAGCATCTGGAACAAAGTCCTGATCGGCTTGATCATTCCCTGCGCCCTGGTCATGGGTTTCCAGGCGGTGCAGGTGCTGCGGACGCAGCAGTATTGGCAAGCCAGTTACGCCCAACACCTCCAGGCGCTCGAGAAGGTCCACGGCGAGACTCGCAACCTGATCGAGGCGGAGAAACTTCCCAGCGGCAACCTGGGCACCGCGCTGGCCAAGCGGGAGTTGGAGACCGTGTTGATCGGGCGGGGGCGGGTGTGGCACAACTGCAGCCCGCAGTTCGTCGATCAGCAGACCGGGCAAGTGAAACTCAGCGTCCCCAGCCCGGATCCCCACAGGATCACCCCCAACATGCTCTTGTACGTCA
The DNA here is from genome assembly GCA_963804825.1 of uncultured Planctomycetia bacterium. Taxonomy (GTDB): domain Bacteria; phylum Planctomycetota; class Planctomycetia; order Pirellulales; family Thermoguttaceae; genus JBKQVT01. The sequence goes on from CAWDRV010000003.1 coordinate 1,084,641, forward strand.
TGTCGGGCGCCGACGTGGAGACCGGGGGGCGATACCTCGGCGAGTTCCGGGTTGACCAACTGGGCGAGCGGACGACGATGGCGATCGTGCCGACCGAAAAACTCGATCAGGAGGAAATCGGTCAACTGGTCAAGAGCAGCCTTGACAAGAAGGCCGGGTGGACCTTGTACGAGATCATGCCGGTCGACAATCGCGAGGTGTTCGCCAATCTCGACCCGGAGACCTTGAAATCGCTGTTGCCGGCCGACAGTGTGCCCGAGTACAAGAAGGACGGCCAGGCGGTGAAGGCGGAGGAAGTCGCGGCCGAGTTGCGCGACCGGCCGGGCGCGGTGGACGGCAAGGGCCGTTACGTGCGGCGGCTGCGGGATTACTTGGCGAGTTTCGCGTACTACCGGTTGGAGCGGTCGCTGGTGGCCGATCGGTGCGAGGCGGCCGATCGGGGCAAGAAGTACCTGGTCGCGGCGACCAAAGACGCCGACCTGCAACGGAATTTCCTGCAGCAGGAAATGGACGGACTCAAGGCCGACCTGAAAACCGCCCAAGGCGAAGTCGCGGCCGTGACCAAGCACCTCGCGGCCCTGACGAAGAAACTGAAGGCGGTCGAGGACGAGGTCGCCCGCACGATCACGGAAAACGTGGCCTTGGCCAAGGCCATTGTCAGGACGCAATTGGACGCCGCGCGGCGCATCGACGAGCGGACGCGCACGATCGCCCGTGGCGGCGCGGGATAGACGACCGGAGTGGGCATCTACGATCGGGACTATTATCGCCAAGAGCAGCCCGGTTTCGTCGTCGGTCGGCCGCGCAGCGCGGTCGTCATCCTGATCCTCATCAACGCGGCGGTCTGGTTGGCCGACGCCCTCTTTGCCGGCGAGAGCCATTGGATTTGCCGCCACCTCGCGCTTGAGGTCGGTACGCTCGCCAAGCCCTGGATGTGGTGGCAGTTCGTCACCTATGGCTTCGTCCACGACTACCATGGTATCAGCCATATCCTCTGGAACATGCTGGCTCTGTTCTTTCTCGGCCGGGCGGTCGAGGAGCTTTATGGCCGGGCGGAGTTCACGCGGCTGTATCTCGTCCTGGTGGTAGTCGGCGGAGTGGCCTGGGCGGCCGTCAACTTCTTTCGTCCCGGCACCTCAGGCGCGTGGCTGGTCGGCGCCTCGGGGGCAGTGACCGGAGTGGTGATCCTCTTCGCCCTGAACTTCCCGCGGCAGACGATTCTCTTCATGTTCGTCTTTCCCATGCCCGCCTGGGTCTTGGGGGTGCTGATCGTGTTGGCCGACGTCTGGGGGGCGATCTTCGATCGGCCTGACGCCCCGGTGGCGGTCGCCGTTCACCTGGCCGGGGCGGCCTTTGCGTTCCTCTACTTCCGGCAGCGATGGAACTTCGGCGCGCTCCTGCAAGGCCGGTTGGCCTGGCCGTGGTTTCGCTCCCGCGGACGCCTGCGGATTCATCGGCCTGGGCAAGACCGGGAGACTTCAGACGCCGAGCTCCGCGAAAAGGAGGTCGATCGCATCCTGGAAAAGATCCATCGCGAGGGGGAAGGCAGCCTCACGCGAAAAGAGCGCCGCATCCTGGAATCGGCCAGCCGCGAGTATCAAGAACGCCGCCGGGAGAGCTAGGGCGCTTGCAGTTATCTGGAGCGTTTGATGATGGGTGGCACGGGCATCTTGCCCGTGTTTTCCCAGCACTGGCGAAACGCCAGTGCCACCCGACGCAAGCGGGTGGCAGGTCTTCCGGCAAAAACTTGTTGGAAGACGCACCAGGGTGGCAGGAGCGGCCGGTCGCTTGTGGTTTTGCAACGGTATGCAACACCCGATCCCAGGCTCCATCCACGGTCCCCGATCCCTCCGGGAGAGGGGAGACATTTCCAACACGCTCTCCGCTCCCGATCGGTTTTGCGGCGCTTGCCGACTTTTCCGTTTTTGCCGACTTTTCCGCCTTTATCGAACCGGCGGTTTGCAAGGATTGTAATTCCGTGTTAGGATGCATTTAGTTGGTTGGCTCTTCTATAAGGGCCTCGTTGCGTCGCCGTCCGGGTACAGCTTCTCACCCATCTGTGCTCTGGCTACGCGTAGGCGCGTGGCACTTCTGAGTCTTCCAATCAAGGCGATCAAATCTATGTATATGATTGGCAGACAGGGACCGCCGCGAGTGATCGAACTTCGAGACAGGGGCGGCAAGGCGAAGATCGTGGCGGCGCTGGCGCAGTTGGCCAAGGCCCGTCATTATGCCCGCAGCATGGAGGTCGATCCCTGGCAGTTCGCCATCGAACTTGACGGCTTGACGGCGTTGGGATTGACGACGAGCGACTTGCGATGGCTCCTCGGGAAGGGATTCGTTCGGCACGCCAGGGAGACGAGCCGGCCGGGCGATGAGCGGCGGACGTTCGAGTCCAGTCGGAATGCAGCCTTCACGAAGGCGTCGTGTTTCGTGTTGGTTGACGGCGTGTCTTGGGCGGAACTGGGCCGGTGGATGAAGGCGGCGCTCTGGCCGGCCGACGAGGACGGCGAGAACCTCGACAAGAACGGCGACGGTCCTCGTTGGGACTGGCAGCGACGGGCCCTTTACGTCGGTCCGCGGATCGTCAAGCAATACAGGGTGCCGTCGTGCAACCAGGAGTTCGTCTTGTCGGCGTTTCAGGAAGAGGGCTGGCCGCACCGGATTGACGACCCCTTGCCGCCGCGCGAGGATCAGGACCCCAAGTACCGCTTGCACTACACGATCCACCGGTTGAATCACAACCAAGGGGCGCGTCTGATCCGGTTCTCGGGCGATGGGACCGGGCAGGGCGTGTGTTGGGATTTGATCGAGCCGGTCCCCTATTCTCTCCCCGAGGTTGCGCGGGGAAGAAATCCCGCTTGGCCGCGTGATTTCGTTCGGGGCGTGTTTGAAAAGGCTGCACCCACGGTCTCTTCTCCCTCCGGGAGAGGGTTAGGGTGAGGGCGGTTGGCGAGATTAGGTCGCGTAAAACTCCCATCTTGCCCATCTTTCCGATTCGTAAGTATTCCTTCGATCCGAAGGCTTTGCTCAAGCCATAGGATTAGGCCGACGAAGTAAGAACAAGGGGGATTCTGCGCAAGGAATCTCGACCCGTGGAGCGTATGTACGGATGAAATAGGCTGCGTGGAAGGATCCGCGACGTGAGCAACGTTTGGCCGCAACAACGCCAGGGGAACCGCTTTTTGTGGGCGGTCGCCGATTGGATTGCCGACGTGGGCGGGCTGGGGGTCGATTGGATCACCGAGCTGGGGAGCGTGGCGTGGTTCGGCCTGCGGACGCTTCGCTGGCTTCTGACGCGGTTGCCCCGGCGCGAGACGATCCTGCCGAACTTCTACCAGATCGGCGTGCTGAGTCTTCCGGTGGTGGCGTTGACGGGCACGTTCATCGGCATGGTGCTGGCGGTCCAGAGTTATAGCCAGTTCCGCATGTTGCATTTGGAATCGCGGCTGGGGGCGGTGATCAACATGTCGCTGGTGCGGGAATTGGGGCCGGTGCTGGCGGCGACGATGCTGGCCGGCCGGGTGGGCAGCTCCATGGCCGCCGAGTTGGGCACCATGCGCGTCACCGAACAGATCGACGCCCTGGCCAGCATGGGGGCCAATCCCATCCATTACCTCGTGGTTCCCCGCTTTCTCGGCTGCCTGCTGTTGATTCCCGCCCTGACGATCACGGCCGATTTCATGGGCGTGGTGGGCGGGGGTTTTTACGGGGTGTGTCTGCTGGGCATCGACTCGCACCATTATTGGGCCAATTCCCGCGACTACGTGAGCAATTTCGACCTCTTTGCCGGCGTGTTCAAGAGCCTCTTTTTCGGCGCCGCCATCGCCCTGATCAGTTGCCATCGCGGGTTTCACTGCGAAGCGGGGGCCCAAGGGGTCGGTCGGGCGGCCACCACCGCGTTCGTCAGCTCCTTCGTCATGATCTTGCTGTTGGATTTGGTCCTGGCCATCGGGCTGGACAAGTTGTACTTCTTCTTCTGGCCCCAAGGTCCTAAGATTCTCTAGCCATGATCGACACGAGGGAAAAAGGGGACAGTCCCCATTTGCCGGAACGGCCCGAAGGGTGCTTCGCACAAATGGGGACTGTCCCCTTTTTCCCGGAATCCCGCAATCTCATTTAGACATGATCGGCACGAGGTCCAACACGAACGGGAATGCGTCCAGGCGGGACCCGCCGGGCGCCGCGGTGCTGGAACTGGAGCATCTGAGCGTCGATTTCCAGCGGCACGCGGTGCTCCGCGACATCCATTTGAGCATCGCCCCCGGCGAGACCTTGGCCGTCATCGGCGAGAGCGGCTGCGGCAAGACGGTCCTGCTGAAGACGATCATCGGTCTGTTGCGTCCCAGCCGCGGCAAGGTCTTCTTCGAGGGGCGAAACCTGGCGGACATGAACGAACGCCAACTCACCGAGGAGCGCATCCGCTTCGGATTCCTCTTCCAGCAAGCGGCGCTGTTCGACAGCCTCACCGTGGCCGAAAACGTGGCCTTCCCCTTGCGGCAACACACGTCCAAGCCGCGGGACGAAATCCGGCGGGTCGTGCTCTCGCGGTTGTCCGAGGTCGGACTGCCCGAGAGCGTGCTCAACCAGAAGCCGGCCGAGCTGTCGGGCGGGATGCGGAAGCGCGTCGGCCTGGCCCGGGCCCTGGCGCTGGAACCCGAAGTCATGCTCTACGACGAGCCGACCACCGGGCTGGATCCCATCATGGGCGACGTGATCAACGAACTGATCCTCAGCACCCGGCGGCAGCACCCGGTCACCAGCGTCGTCGTGACCCACGATATGCGGACCGCGCGGAAGGTGGCCGATCGGGTCGTGATGCTCTATCCCTTGGACCGGTTGGGCAAGGACGAGCCGCAAATCATCTTCGACGGTCCGCCGCAGCGCTTGGACGACTCGACCGAACACCGGGTGGCGCAGTTCGTCCGCGGCGAGGCGGGCGAACGACTCCGGGAAACACGCGCGGAAAACGGAGGCTGAATCATGGATGATCGCACCATGCAATTTCGCGTCGGGGTGATGGTGCTGGCCGTGCTGATCAGCACGGCGATCCTCGTGCTGCTGTTCGGCAAGGTGCCTTCGCTGCTCCCGCACGCGACGAAAACGATCTACGTCCGCTTTCCCGAGGCGCCGGGCGTCACCCCCGACACCCCGGTCCGCAAGAGCGGCATCAAAATCGGCCGCGTCAGCGACATCCGCTTCGACAAGGACGACACCGCCGTCCTCGTGACCGTCGAGATCGATTCCAATCGCAAGGTCTATCACGACGAGGTCTGCCGCATCGTCAACTCGCTGATCGGCATCGGCGGCGACACCGTGCTGGAGTTTGTGCGCAAAGTTCGACGGGAAGGACCGCACGCCCGTCGAAAGCGGCGAAACCATCGAGGGCATGGTCGCGGCGGATCCCAGCCGGGCGATCGGCAACCTGGAGCAGAACCTCGGCGAAACGATGGGCCGTGTCCGCGGCGCCAGCGATGCGCTGGGAAGAACCTTCGGTCGCATCGACGCGCTGTTCGAGCGCCAACGAAGATCGCATCACCCGCGTCATCGCCGAGGCCGACGACACGCTCAAGATTCTCAAGATAACGCTCGACCACGCGGACGACATCATCGGCGACTCGGAAACGCGGAAACAACTCAAGGACGCCATCGCCCGCTTCCCCGAGACCGCCAAGCAGATGGGCGCCGCCATGGAAACGGTCAAGAATAACCTGAAGAACCTGGAAGGGCTGACCAAGCCGCTCGGCCAACGCGGCGAAACGCTCGTCCAACGCATGACCGAGGGAACCGACAAACTCAACCAGGTGATGGACGAGATGCTCCGCTTCAGCCGCATGTTGAACGATCCCAACAACGCCATCGGCCAACTGCTGAACAACCCGGAACTCTGCCAGCACCTCAACCGGGCGATCAAGAACGTCGACGACCTCATCCGTCAACTGAAGCCCATCCTCGACGACGCCCGCGTCTTCAGCGACAAGATCGCGCGCCATCCGGAAACGCTCGGCGTCCGCGGCGCCCTCCAGCGCAGTCCGGGAATCAAATGAAGGCGGAAGGGGGAAGGCGGGAAGGCGGAAGGCTGCGAAACCGCAAGCGTTCTATCCGCCGCTCTCATCCTTCTGCCTTCCCCCTTCCGCCTTCCGCCCTCCGCCTTCCTTTCTACCTTCCCGGCTGCACCGGGTAGATCGTCTGCCCGCCAATCCCCGGCGACGCTGCCGCCGGCGACGGGACAGGCACCGCCTCCGGCGGTGCGGCCGCGGGATACGGCCCTGGCGGCGGATTGATCCTCGTGCCGGGAACACCGGGCTGCGACGAGACCATCGAAGTGGCTTGCACGCCGCGGCGAAGACCCTCGGCACGCTCGCGCAATTGCTCCGTCGGCGTGAGGATCTGCGGCTGGAGCCGATAGTCGTACGTCCGCTCGTCGCGTATCTTGCCCGGTATCAAGTTCTCGGAAATGAAATCCAGCCCGTAGAACTCGTACCAAGGAGGCGGAACGGGCTGAAGCACGGTCAGCGTCTCACGACCGTCTTCGACCAGGCGAATCTGCCGCTGACCGTAGAAGGTGAACGGCGTGGTGATCGGGGTGATGCCCACCTCGTAGCCGTCCACGTAAGCCAGCGCGCCGGGCGGATCGCTGCGAATGGTCATCAGCCGCTCCACGCAGCCGCCGGCGCAGACCGCCGCCACGATGGCGGCCAGTGTGCAAAACCAACCCCGGGCAGGTGCGAACATGGCGGAATCGCTGGGCGAAAAGGTGGATAAGGCGGGCGAAGTATAGTGACTCGGACCAAAAGCCGCTAGGCCGAAAACAAGGCGGAAGGCGGAGGGCGGAGGGGGGAAGGTGGTGAGCCGGAGGCGTAAGGCTCCGGATCGGAGGGCGGAAGGCGGCTTTCCGTTCTTCGCGGTTTTATTTAGAATGGGCGTTTTGCGATCCGCAAGGTGCCTTGCAGATTGACACATTCCCCCCTGTTGGAACAATTGGGGACTGTCCCCTTCTCCCCTCAAACACGCCTCATGGACCCTCAAACGACTGCTTGGCAGGACAGTTTGGAACACGTGGCCCTGAGCGACTTGGGGCTCCGCCGTTCCAACAACCAGGACTCGATGACGATGGCGGTCGCCGGCAGCCTGGCCGCGTTTCAGCAGCGGGGGCACCTGTTCATGGTGGCCGACGGGATGGGGGCCCACGCGGCGGGCGAGTTGGCCAGCAAATTGGCCGTCGATACGGTCCCGCTGAGCTACTATAAGCTCAAGGATCGTCCCCCGCCCGAGGCCCTGCGCGCCGCGGTCGAAGACGCCAACAACCAGATCCACAGTCGCGGCCACGCCAGCCCGGATTTCAAAGGCATGGGCACGACCAGCACCGTCCTGGTGCTGCTGCCGCAAGGGGCCATCGTGGCCCAGGTCGGCGACAGCCGCGCCTATCGGCTGCGGGGCAACCGCTACGAGCAACTCACGTTCGACCATAGCCTGGTCTGGGAGATGCGGGCGGCGGCCCAACTGCCTGCCGGCCAAGTCCCCGACTACATCCCCAAGAACGTCATTACCCGGTCGCTGGGGCCGAATCCGTCGGTCCAGGTCAACCTGGAAGGGCCGTTTCCCGTGCTTCCCGGCGATACCTTCCTGCTTTGCAGCGACGGACTGTCCGGCCAGGTCAAGGACGAGGAAATGGGGATCATTCTCCAATGTCTGCCGCCGGCCGAAGCCGCCCGCACCCTGGTGGACTTGGCCAATCTCCGCGGCGGTCCCGACAACATCACCGTGGTCATTGTCCGCGTCAAAGGCCCCTTGACCACGGGTAGCCAGGGTCCAATTCCCTCCGTGCCGCCACCGCCGCCCGCCCAGCCCATCCATCCCGCGATGTGGACCGTCTTGGGAATCTTGGTGGTGATCGGATTGGGGCTGGTGGCGTTGCATTATCCGTGGCCGGGGTTGCTGACCTTGGCGGCGGCAGCCCTGGTCGGCGCGGCGATTGCACTCCAGCGACACTATGGCCGCCGGGCCAGGTCGGAGTGGAAGGGGCAACACTTGGGACGGGGACCGTACATGGTTACCCAGGCTGTGCCAAATGCCGAATTTGCCAGCCAGCTTGCCTCGGTGGCTCGCGAGTTGCGGGCCGCTGCCGCCACCGAGTCATGGACTGTGGACTGGAGCCGCTTCAACGCGCAAATGGACCTTGGGGCGGCAGCCAGCCAGGCCGGCGATTACGCCCAGGCGGTCCGCCAGTATTGTCAGTCGATCAGCTACCTGATGGCCGAGTTGAAGCGTCAGCGGCATTCGGGCGGGGCGAGTGGCGCTGGGCGGCAGTGAAGTTGCCCATTCGTCTGGTTCCCCTCTCCCGGAGGGAGAGGGGGGCCATTTGGGGAATCGGTTCGTCTTTCCCGGTGTTGCGACTCGTGTTAGACTCATCCCACTCGTTGTACCGGATAGGTTCCGTGTTGGGTGCCACTGCTGGCTTGTCCAGCAGTGCAGAAAACACGGTTGGACAAGCCAACCGTGGCACCCATCAGTTGACGACTGACGGCGCAGTACGGTTATCCGCCTAAGCGACAAGGAGGTCGCCGTTGTTTTCGAAGCGGCCGATTCGGACCAAACTCTTGGTTGGCCTGGGCCTGCTGGTGGTCATGGTGGCCATTCTTTCCAGCAGCGGCCTCTACAGCACGTATGCGTATCGGAACCTGGTCAAGAGTTTGAGTTGGCGCGTGAACGAGTTGCCGCTGGCCGCCCAGGTGAGCAGCCACGTGAGCAAGCTGCGGATCACGCTGAGCGAATTGCGTGGGCTGCGGGCCAGTTCGCCGCCGGACGCGCCCGACGAACTGACGCCGCTTCGGGTCCGCGTGGTCCGCGAGCAGTTTCGGGCCGAGTTGAACGAGGTGGATGAGACGGCGGCCGAGTATCGCAAGCAGGTGGAGCAGACCATGCGGGCCGACTTCGGCATGGGCGACAACCAACCCGAGCGCGACGCCGTCCGCAAGATCGAGGTCGCCCTGCAGCGCATTCACGAGATCGACAACGACCGCGGATGGATCTTCAGCGATGAGCAGGTGGGCCGGCTGGAGGGCGAGCTGGAGCGACTGAAGGCCCTGGCGGCCGACTTGTCCGCCCCGTTGCACGCCAAGCTCAGCGGATTCGCCGCGGAGGTGCGGGGGCAATATCGCACCTTGCTGGTGGGCCTGTGGGTGACGAGCGTGACGGCGGCCCTGGTCTTCGCGTTGTTCGTGCGGCTGTTTTATCGCTGGATATTCCGGCCGCTGCGGATCCTGATCCTCGGATCGCGCGAAGTGGCCGGCGGAAACTTCCGCTTCCGCATCCACATGGACACCCGGGACGAGATCGCCGAACTGGCCGAGGCGATGAACGACATGACCCGGCGGTTCCAGGACATCCGCGACGACCTGGACCGCCAGGTGCAGGAGCGCACCAAGCAAGTGGTCCGCAGCGAGCAATTGGCCAGCGTGGGCTTTCTGGCGGCGGGCGTGGCCCACGAGATCAACAACCCCTTGGCCTCGATCGCGCTGTGCGCCGAGTCGCTGGAAAGCCGCGTCCGCGAGTCGTTGGCGGCGGCGGCCGCCGGCGGGCCGCCGCGCGACGGCCAGAACGAGGTCATCGCCAGCTACTTGAAGATGATCCAGAACGAAGCCTTCCGCTGCAAGGAGATCACCGAGAAGCTGCTGGATTTCTCCCGGCTGGGCCAGGCCAAGCGGCAGGAGACCGACCTGGGCGAGTTGGTCCAGGGCGTGATCGACATGATCGGCCACTTGGGCAAATACCAGCGGAAACGCATCGAGTTCGACCGCGGCGGGCCGGTCATGGCCCTGGTGAACGGCCAGGAGATCAAGCAGGTCGCGCTGAACCTGCTGACCAACGCGCTGGACAGCTTCGACGAGGAGGGCGTGGTGCGGGTCGAGCTGGCCGCGCGCGACGGCATGGCCGAGTTGAGCGTGACCGACAACGGCTGCGGCATGGAGCCGGCCGTGTTGGAGCGCGTGTTCGAGCCGTTCTTCACCCGCCGCCGGGCGGGGCAGGGGACCGGGCTGGGGCTGTCGATCTCCTATCGCATCGTCGCCGACCACGGCGGCACGATCGAGGCGCACAGCGATGGGGCGGGCCGCGGCGCCGTGTTCCGCGTCCGCCTGCCGCTGGGACAAACGCAAAAAGAACCCCGGCCCCGCTGGCGGGCCGCATGAAGGAGCAAGCGACCATGAGCGCAAAACCCCGTCCACGATTGAAGCTGCTGTTCGCCGACGACGAGAAGTCGCTGCAAGAGTTGATGCGGCTGGAGTTGCCGCGACTGGGGCACGAGGTGACCGTGTGTCCCGACGGCGACACGGCCATGGCCGCCCTGGACCGCAACAGCTACGATTGCATCCTGGTCGATCTGAACATGCCCGGCCCCGGCGGCCTGGAGGTCATCGCCCGGGCGAAACAGCTTTCACCCGACACCGAGGCGGTCATCCTCACCGGCAAGTCGTCGTTGGAAACGGCCGTCGCCGCGCTGCGGCAGGGCACGTTCGACTACCTGACCAAGCCCTGCAAGCTGGCCGACCTGGAGGCGGTGCTCAACCGCGTGGCGGAAAAACGCGAGCTGACCCACAAGTATCGCGCCCTGAAGCAGCGGCTGCAACGCCTGGAAGGCTCCTCGGAGCTGATCGGTGACTCGCCCGGAATGCAGCTCGTCCGCCGCCTGATCGCCAAGGTGGCGCCGACCAATTCGACCGTCCTGGTGGTGGGCGAAACGGGGACCGGCAAGGAGCTGGTCGCCCGGGCGTTGCACGATCAGAGCCTGCGGGCGGAGATGCCGCTGGTGCCGATCAATTGCGGCGCGCTGCCGGAACACTTGATCGAAAGCGAGTTGTTCGGTCATCGCAAGGGGGCGTTCACGGGGGCCGACGAGCATCGCGTCGGGCTATTCGAGGTGGCCGACGGCGGCACGCTCTTCTTGGATGAAATCGGCGAGTTGTCCAATGCCATGCAAGCGAAGCTGCTGCGGTTCCTCGAAAGCGGCGAGGTCCGCCGCGTGGGCGACAACGAGCCGTTCACGTGCGACGTCCGCGTGATCTGCGCCACGCATCGCCGCCTGGACGCGATGGTGGCCGGCGGCGAGTTCCGCGAGGACCTTTGGTTTCGCGTGAACACGTTCGAGATCCGGCTGCCGCCGCTGCGGGAGCGGATCGGCGACGTCGCCTTGTTGGCCCGGCACCTGGCTCGCCGTCACGGCGCGACGGCCGGCCGCGACGACGGCCTGTTCACGCCCGAGGCGTTGGCGATGCTGGAGCAACACACGTGGCCGGGCAACGTCCGCGAGTTGGCCAACGTGATCGAACACGCGTTGATTCTCTGCGACGGCGCGGCGGTCCGCCCAGAGCATCTGCCGCAGCGGTTCGCCGCTTCGATGTCCGCTTTGCCGCCCGGCGCGCCGTCGCTTGCGCTGAGATCGGGGCCCGCGTGCAGCTTGCGCGACCTGGAGATGCAGGCCATTACGGAGGCCCTGGATCGGCACTCGGGCAACAAGCCGAAGGCCGCCGAGGAATTGGGCATCAGTCTCAAAACGCTCTACAACAAGCTGAACCAGGCGTCCGCGTTGGGAAAGTCGGCGTAGGACGGAATAAACGACGAAACCGCAAGCGGCAGCGCGACGCTTGCGATTTCCCAACGTCTTCTATTCCACTTTGCGGACCACGCCGACCACGACGCCGACCACCTGGGCGTCGCGGACGAAGATCGGCTTCATGGCCGAGTTGGCCGGCTCCAGGCGGATGCGGTTCCGCTCGGGGAACCAGCGCTTCAACGTCGCCTCGCCCTCGTCGGTGATGGCCACGACGATCTGGCCTTTGCGGGCGGTCTTCTGCTTGCGGATGACCACGAAGTCGCCGTCGGCGATCTGGTCCTCGATCATCGAATCGCCGTTGACCTCCAAGACGAAGAGGTCCTTGTCGGCCGGATCGAACATGTTGTCGAAATCGACCCGCTCGTTCTGCTCGATCGCCTGGTGGAGCACGCCGGCGGCGATGCGGCCGGCCAGCGGCAGGCTGCGGTCCTCGATCGGCTCGGCGGCCAACTGGATCGCCCGCGACATGTTGGGCTCCCGCGTGATCAGGCCCTTCTTCTCGAGGGCCTTCAGGTGGCAGACGACGCCGTTGGGCGAATGGATGCCGAACTGGCGGCCGATCTCGCGCACCGTCGGACCGTAGCCCCGGCCGCGGATCTTCTCGCGAATGAATACGTAGACCGCTTGTTGCCGATCCGTGAGGTTGTCGAACATGTCCATGGGAATGTGCTTTCCAGGGTCATCCGGCGGCTGGTCGAAGTGTTTCCCGGAGGGGACCGCCCCCCCGCGACCGCCCCTAAGTATAATATACTTCCGTACACAGTCAAGGGGAATCAGGCCTCGTTTTTCCCCGTGATGACCATGTTGTCGCGGTGGATGATTTCGTCGTAGGGGCAATGGCCCAGGGCGGCGGCGATCTGGCCGGTCCGCAGGCCCCGAATTTTCCGCAGGTCCTCGTCGCCGTAGTTGGTCAGTCCGCGGGCGAACTCGACGCCGTCGGGGCCGCGCAGCGCGACCACGTCGCCCTTGTGAAAGTGCCCCTCCACGTCGACCACGCCGATGGCCAGGAGGCTGCGGCCCTTGCGATGGACGGCCTCGCGGGCGCCGGCGTCCAGCGCCAGCCGGCCCCGCGGCTTGACGGTAAAGCCGATCCAGCGTTTCCGGGCGGCCACGGTCTGGCCCTGGGCGAAGAACAAGGTGCCGACCGGCTCGCCGGCAATGATTTTCGAGAGGATATTCGGTGTCCGGCCGCAGGCGATGATGACGTTTTCGCCGGCCGCGGTGGCCAGCCGGGCGGCCTCCAGCTTGCTGGCCATGCCCCCTTTTCCCACCCCGCCGGCACGGTCGCGGACCAGGCCGAAAATCGACTCGTCCAGGCGATCCACCGTGGAAATCAGCCGGCTGCCCGGCCGCGACGGTTCGCCGTCGTACAGCCCATCCACGTCGGAAAGCAGCACCAAGAGCGGGGCCCGCAGCAGGTTCGTCACAATGGCCGCCAGGCGGTCGTTGTCGCCGAACGTGGTCAGCAATTCATCCACGCTGACCGTGTCGTTCTCGTTGATGATCGGCACCGCCCCCAGTTCCAGCAGTGTGACCAGGGTATTGCGGGCGTTGAGGTAGCGGATGCGGTCCTCGAGGTCATCGGCGGTCAGCAGCACCTGGGCGGCGTGCCGGCCGTGGTTCGAAAGCGCCCGCTCGTAGGCCTCGACCAGCCAACTCTGGCCGATGGCGGCGACGGCCTGAAGATGGGCCAGGTCGGTCGGACGGTGTTTCAGTCCCAGGCGACCCATGCCCGCCCCGACCGCGCCGGAACTGACCAGGACCACCTGCCGCCCGGCGGTCAGGATGGCGTGCAATTGTTCGGCGAGTTGAGCGATCCGTTCTTCATCGAGTTGTCCGTCGTCGCGGGTCAGGACGCGGGTGCCGACCTTGACCACGATGGGCGTGGCCGTGGCGGCGATTTCTTGACGCAGTAAGTCGGTCATCGTTCCATCCGAATCAGGAGGCCAGACATTCCTGTCTGGCTGGACAAGACAGGCAAGAATGCCTGTCCTCCTGAACGCGATTGGTCAACTTGTTCTGTTACCACACCCTAACATATCACGTCCGGGCGGCGATGGGGATGCCGCCGCGAGGCCGACGGCCTGTGTTCCCCTCACCCTAACCCTCTCCCGGAGGGAGAGGGGAACTTTTCGGACAGCCGTCTCGGACTGATCTTGCCGCCGGGGGGTTTATCGCGTAAGTTATTGCATCCGGAGGAGATGGGGGCAACCCGTCAAGGAAGAACATCTCAGGAGGTAGTGCTCCGGGCGGTCCTGAGTGGCAAGGGAGGCGCATCTGATGAGTCGGAGCCACCACGTGTCCATTATGCCCAAGGAAGGGTATGACAGGGCACCACTATCGGCCGAGCCCGCTCTCCGCACCGCTGGTTCCTTGGGGCCTGCCGCGCGGCGTGCCATCGTGGGCGCCCGGCAATGGTTGCTCGACCAGCAACAGGCCGACGGCTGCTGGTGCGCGGAGTTGGAAGGCGACACGATTCTGGAGAGCGAAACGATCTTGCTGTGGGCGTTTTTGGGCTTGGAGCATACGCCGCTGGCCCGCCGGGCGGCCGCCTACCTGATCGAGAACCAGCTTCCCGACGGGGGCTGGGCCATGTATCCCGGCGGCGGCGTGGCCATCAACGGCAGCGTCAAGGCCTATTTTGCCCTGAAGCTGGTCGGCCACGACCCGAGCGCCGGGTACATGGAGCGTGCCCGGCGGGCGATCCTTGCGCACGGCGGCGCCGACGCGGTCAATAGTTTCACGCGATTCTACCTGGCCCTGTTGGGTCAGATTTCGTATGCCCAGTGTCCGGCCGTCCCGCCCGAGATGGTGCTGTTGCCCAAGTGGTTTCCGGTGAACCTCTACGCCGTCAGTTCCTGGTCGCGGACGATGATCGTGCCGTTGTCGATCATCTCGGCGTGTCAGCCGGTCCGTCGGATCGAGCCGGGGCGTGGGATCCGGGAGCTGTTTTTGCGCCAGCCGCGGCATTGGCCGCCGCTGCGCTGCCCGGGAATGACCGGCGGCACCGGGGTGCTGAGTTGGGACCGCTTCTTCCGCGTCGTGGAAAAGATGTTGAAGTGGGGCCAGCGGTTGCGGCTGATGCCGTGGCGCCGCCGGGCGATTGCCGCCGCCGAGCGGTGGATGCTCGAACGATTCCAGCACAGCGACGGCCTGGGGGCGATCTATCCGCCCATCGTTTGGAGCATCGTCGCGCTCCGGTGTTTGGGCTACGACGACCAGAGCGAGCCGCTGCAATACTGCACCAAGCAACTCGCCGACCTGGTGATCGACGACCGGAGGGCCGGCACGGCGAGGCTGCAACCGTGCAAGTCGCCGGTCTGGGACACGGCCATCGCGCTGCGGGCGTTGCGTCAAAGCGGCGTGGGGGCGGGGAAACCCGCCATCCGCGACGCCGTCCGCTGGCTCCTGGACAAGCAGACGGGGCGGCGCGGCGACTGGGCCCAGACCGTGGCCGCCGAGCCGGGCGGATGGTGCTTCGAGTACGCCAACGAGTTCTATCCCGACTGCGACGACACGGCGATGGTGCTCTTGGCCCTGCAAACGGAGTTCGACGCTCCCTCGGGGCGTTCGCCGGCGCTGCCGCCGGAGTTGGACGTGACCCCGGCCGCGCCGAGGGTGAAAACCGCCGCGGCCGCGCAGCCCCAGCGCATCGCCGCGGTGGACGACACGGTGGGGGCCATGGACCGCGGGCTGCGCTGGCTGCTGGCCATGCAGAACGACGACGGCGGCTGGGGCGCCTTCGATCGCAACAACAACAGCGAGTTCCTCTGCCGCATCCCCTTCGCCGATCACAACGCCATGACCGACCCGAGCACTCCCGACTTGACCGGCCGCGTGCTGGAATGCTTGGGAAGCCTGGGTCGCCGGGTGGGCGATCCGGCGGTCGATCGGGCCATTGGCTACATCCGCGCCGCGCAGCAGGCCGACGGCAGTTGGTTCGGCCGCTGGGGAGTCAACTACATCTACGGCGTTTGGCAGTCGCTGACCGGGCTGAGCGAGGTCGGCGTGAAGGCCGACGATCCGGCGGTCGTGGCGGGCGTCAACTGGCTTCTGGCCCATCAGCAGCCCAGCGGCGGCTGGGGCGAATCGCCCGACAGCTACGACGATCCGCGCCTGCGAGGGCAGGGGCCCGCAACCGCGTCGCAGACCGCTTGGGCGGTCCTGGGGTTGCTGGCCGCCGGCATGGCGGAGCATCCGGCCACGATCCGCGGCATCCGCTACCTGATCCGCACGCAGCGCCGCGACGGGACGTGGAACGAGACCCAATTCACCGGCACCGGTTTTCCCCGGGTGTTTTACTTGCGGTATCATTATTATCCGATTTACTTCCCCTTGATGGCCTTGGCCCGCTGGGCCGTCCGCATCCGGCCGCGATTGAGCGAAGAGTAGCGGGGCTTGCAGATAGTTTCTTCCGGTCGGCGTGGATTGCGAAACCGCAAGCGAATGACAGGGCTTCCGGCAAGAACTTGCCCCTTTCCCAATCCCCAAATCCCTAAATCCCCAAATCCCTAAATCCCTTCTTCATGCGCTTCCCCCTCTCCCTGACCGCCGCCCTGACCGGCTACCTGCTGAAGAAGAAGTTGGCGGGCTGCCAGCACTTTCCCCTGGTGCTGATGCTCGAGCCGTTGCACGCCTGCAACTTGTCGTGCGCCGGCTGCGGGCGGATTCGGGAATACGCCGATTCGCTCCACGCACGCATGACGGTCCAAGAGTGCCTGGAGTCGGTCGTCGAATGCGGCGCGCCGGTGGTGAGCATCTGCGGCGGCGAACCGCTGATCTACCCGGAGATCGGGGAACTGGTCCGCCGTGTTCTCGCCCTGGGCAAGCATATCTATCTCTGCACCAACGGCCTGAACCTGGAGCAGCGGATGGTCGATCTGCACCGGCACGGCCGGCTGTTCATCAACGTCCACCTCGACGGCATGGAGGCGACGCACGACCGCCTGGTGCAGCGGGCCGGGACGTTCGCGGCGGCCGTCCGCGGCATTCAAGCGGCCAAGGCGGCCGGACTGACCGTCTGCACCAACACGACCTTCTACCGTGACACCGACGTTCACGAGATCGCCGTGCTGTTCGGCTACCTGACCGAGTTGGGCGTCGAGGGTTTCATGGTCGCGCCGGCCTACGGATATCAAGCGGTGCGGGCGGGCGATCCGGCCGGGGCGGAGCGGATTTTCCCGACGCGGCCGGAGGTCCACGAGAAGTTCCGCCTGGCGCGGCGGCTGTTGGGCAAGTATCGCTTGTTCGCCTCGCCACTGTACCTGGAGTTCCTTTGCGGCCAACGGGAGTTGCCCTGCGCGGCCTGGGCCAACCCGACGCGCAACGTCCGCGGCTGGCGGACGCCCTGCTACCTCATCGCCGACGGCCACTGCCGGAGCTACCGGGAGTTGATCGCCTCGACCGATTGGTCGGGCGTGGGGCCGGGCAACGATCCGCGTTGCGAGCACTGCCTGATGCACTGCGGTTTCGAGCCGGCCGCCGTCCTGGCCGCCAACCGCCGCTGGCGCGACGCGCTGAAGATGGCCGTCTGGCAGATGGGGTGAACATGGAGGCCCAGCGGCAGGGCGGCCCCCCGCACGCAGTGCGGGGGCTTTTCCTATCGGTCGTGCTATTCGCGGTGCGGGGGCTTTTCACCAAGGCGTCTCCGCGATATGCTGCTCGGCATGGATGCCTGGAATGGCTGGTATCATGTCAATGGCAACAGCTACGGCACTTGGCTTCCCGGCGATCCGCGAGGCTGGCGGAGCGAACGGCACAAGCGTCACGTGGAGGGCGATTACAAGAATCCTCCTCCGCCGGGAACCGACGAAGCCATGTTACGGTACAGCCGGGGACAATTGAAGAAGCCGCCCGTGCATCTCACAGTGGCCCAGCGCCAGATGGCCGGGCAGGCCATGGTGGAGATGTTGGTGGATCAAAAGGTGGAGGTGATTGCATTTTGCTTGAATGCGGCGCATTTTCACGTCTTGGCGCGATTCAGCGACAAACAGGTGCGACCGCGAATCGGGGTCGCCAAGCGGCACGCCTTCTACGTCCTGCGCGAGGACGGTCACAGCGGCCGCCTATGGACGATGAAGTGCAAAGTGACCCCGATCCGCGATCGGCAGCATCAAATGAACGTATTCCATTACATTTGTCGGCATGGGAGTGAGGGCGATTGGGCTTGGACCTTTCGTGACGGTCTCTCCTGGACGCCTACCATCCAACGCAAATGAGCGATTTTCCTCCAGCTTCTTCCCTAAAAGCCCCCGCACTGCGTGCGGGGGGCGAATCCTGCCATTTCGGCGTCGTCTTCGCCCTGGGCATCGAGGCCGGCTGCACGGAAGACCTGCTCCACGGCGTCGTCACGCTCCGCGGCCAGGGATTCGTCGTTCGCCAGGGCGAACTCCGCGGCCGTCGCATCGTGCTGGTCCAGTCGGGCCCCGGCCGCACCCGCGCTGCGTCGGCCGCCGAGTCGCTCCTGGACGGCCATCATCCCGGCGGTGGTCATCTCGGCCGGGTTTGCCGGCGGGCTCCGTCCGAAGCTCCGCCGCGGCGACATCGTCGTGGCCGATCGCGTACTGGACGAGAGCGGCCGGCAGTGCGAGGTCGATCTCGCCATCCTTCCGGCATCCATGACCGAAACAAGCGGCGTCCACGTGGGAGGGCTGCTTGACGGTGGACCGGGTCGTCCGCCTGCCGGAAGAGAAACGCGCCCTGGGCGAGAAATACGCCGCCCTGGCCGCCGACATGGAAACCCTGGCCGTGGCCGAGGTCTGTCGCCGCCGCGAGACGCCGTTTCTGGCCGTGCGGGTGGTCCACGACGCGGCCGACGACGCGTTGCCCCGCGACGTGGAGAAGCTGCTTGCGCAGCGGAGCGGCGCCGCGCGGCTCGGGGCCGCCGTGGGCTCGATCCTGAAGCGTCCCTCGAGCGTGATGGACCTGTTGCGACTCCAGCAGCGCGCCGTGGAGGCGTCGGACCGGCTGGCGCAGTTCCTGGCCGCGCTGATGACGCGCTAGAATGGGGAAAAAGGGGACAGTCCCCATTTACCGGAACGGCCCAAAGGGTGCTTCGCACAAATGGGGACTGTCCCCTTTTTCCCTTCGGCAAAAGACCGTATGATAGGACCCATGGCCGAAGTTCATCTATGGCACTGGATCGCCTTCGCCGTCCTGCTGGCCGTGCTCCTGACCTGGACCTGGCGGTCGTCCATCGCCGCGACCGCACGCCCTCGTGGCGGGAATCGGCGCTGGTCACGCTGACGCTGGTGCTCCCTGGCCGCCGCCTTCAACGTTTTCTGACTGGTGGTGGCGCGGCAACGAGGCCGGCATCCAGTTCCTCACCGGCTACCTGGTCGAATGGTCGCTGTCGATGGACAACGTCTTCGTCTTCGCCGTCATCTTTCATTTCTTCCAGGTGCCCCGGCAATATCAATATCCGGTGCTTTTCTGGGGCATCCTGGGGGCCGTCGTCCTGCGGCTGGCCTTCGTCCTGGCCGGCACGGCGCTGATGCACCGGCTGCACTGGATCCTGCCGGTCTTCGGGCTGTTCCTGGTGTACACGGCCTATAAACTCGCTCGCCATCGGGGCGGCCAGGTCGATCCGGAGCAGAACGTGGCGTTGCGGGCGGGCCGACGCTGGCTCCGCGTGGCCGACGGCGATCTCGCGGCGACCGGCCGGCGATTCTTCGTCCGGCAAGACGGCCGCTTGGTCGTCACGCCGCTGTTGTTGGTGTTGCTGGTGATCGAAAGCACCGATCTGCTGTTCGCGGTCGATAGCGTGCCGGCCATTCTCGGCATCAGCACGGACCCGTATATTGTCTTTACCTCGAACGTCTTCGCCATCCTGGGGCTGCGGGCGCTCTACTTCCTCGTGGCCGGCGTGCTGGACAGGTTCTGCTACCTGAACTACGGTCTGGCCGCCGTGCTGGGGTTCGTGGGGGCGAAAATGATCGCCCAATGGTGGTTTGTCGGCGACTCGCAGCAGGCGTGGATTCCCGCCTGGGTGTCGTTGGCCGTGATCGTCGGGCTGTTGGGGATCGCCGTGGCTGGCGTCGATGGGAAGGATGAAGGAGAAGGATAAAGGATGAAGGATAAAGGATGAAGGATAAAGGATGAAGGATAAAGGATGAAAGCGGCAGGCGGCACGCTTGCGGTTTCGCAATTTCACAGTTTCGCAATTTTATCATGAAACATATTCTCGTCACCGGCGGAGCGGGTTTCATCGGCAGCCATCTGACCGAGGCGCTCTTGGCCCACGGCGATCGCGTCTCCGTCGTGGACGACGAATCGACCGGGTCGGCGGCCAACCTGGCCGCCGTGATCGGGCGTCCGGAGCTGCGTTACGTCAAGGGTTCCGTGGCCGACCGGCCGTTGGTGCGGCGGCTGGCGGCCGAGGCCGACGAGGTCTATCACCTGGCGGCGGCCGTGGGCGTGCAACTGATCGCGCAAAGCCCGATCCGCACCATCGAAACCAACATCTATCCCACCGAATTGCTGTTGGACGAGCTTGGCCGGCTGCACGCCCGGGGCCGCCCGTTGAAACTCTTCCTGGCCAGCAGCAGCGAGGTGTACGGCAAGAATCCCAAGCCGCGTTGGAACGAGGACGACGACCTGGTGTTCGGTCCCACGACCCGCACGCGCTGGTCCTACGGCACCACGAAGGCCATCGACGAGTTCCTGGCCCTGGCCTATTGGCGGGAGCGCGGGCTGCCGGTCGTGATCGGCCGGCTGTTCAACGTCGTCGGGCCGCGGCAGGTCGGGGCTTACGGCATGGTGCTGCCGCGGCTGATCGACGCGGCGTTGGCCGGGCGTCCGCCCGAGGTCCACGGCGACGGCCTCCAGCAGCGCTGTTTCGCCCACGTCGCCGACGTGCTCCGGGCGGTTTTGGCGTTGATGGAGACCCCGGCCGCCGTCGGCCGCGTCTTCAATATCGGCAGCGACCAGCCGATCCGCATTCTCGACCTGGCCCGGAAGGTGATCGCGGCGGTCGATCCGGCGCTGGAGGTCCGATGGGTCAGCTACCTGGAGGCTTACGGCGAGGATTTCGAGGACTGTCGCTGCCGCGTGCCCGACCTTGGCCGGCTGCGGCAGGCGATCGGATGGGAGCCGCAGTACGACTTGGACCGGACCATTGCGGAAATCATCGCCTGGAAGCGAGGTCATTGACCCGCCGGGCGGAGGCGCTAGAATGTGCTGGAGACCACGCTGGGTGCCACTGCTGGCTTGTCCAGCAGTGTCGGAGCATTGCGGCCAATATCACTGCTGGACAAGCCAGCAGTGGCACCCGTCGCCCCCGATTTTAGCCTAACCACCGGATCCCACGACCATGCTGCTGCAAGACATTTTGAAAGCCAAGGGGAGCGCCGTCTATTGGATCGCCCCCGACGCCACGCTGGCCGACGCCGTCCGGGAACTCGTGGCCCATCACGTCGGCGCGCTGTTGGTGGGCCAACCGGACCCCGACGGCGGCGAGGGCCTGCTGGGCATCCTCTCCGAGCGCGACCTGCTCTACGCCCATGCCGGCCAACGCGGCCACATCGTCGCCGTGCCGGTCCCGGCCGCGGCGGGAACGTGCCCCTGGATGGATTGCAAGGTCGCCGACTTGATGACCCGCAAGGTGGTGACGGCCTCGCCGGCCGATTCCGTCGAGCAGATCATGGGCCTGATGACGACCCGGCGGATTCGCCACCTCCCGGTGTTGGCCGAGGGCCGAGTGGTGGGCATCGTCTCGATCGGCGACATCGTCAAGGCCCAGCACGATCAGCTTGCGGTCGAAAACCGCTTTATGAAGGACTACATCGGCCGGCCGGTGTAACAGGTCAGAAATAGCCCTCGCCGACCCAGGGGGGGACATCCTTCACCGCCGCGGTCGGCGGGCTTTCCCAGTCGTCCTTGCTCACGGCGGTGACGCGATAATACAAAGGCCGCTCGACCTTCTCGCCGGCGAAGTCTTCGCTGTCGTCGCGGAAACGAGTGGTGCCCTTCTCGACGTAGGTCAGAAAGTTGTCCGGGCCGGGCTGGAAGTCTTTCCGCTGGCCGCGGTAAATGCGGTACCAGAAGACCTCGCCCGGCGGGGCGGACCAGACGAGCGTGTGCCCGTCGAGGCGGAGGCCGCCGGGCGTGCCGGGGACATGCGGCTTGTCCACCGGCCATGTGACCAGCGACAACGGCGTTTGGGGCGCCGAGGCCGGGTAGACGGCCGCGTTGTCGCCGTCGCTGGCCTCGACATAGTATTCCAGGTCGGCGCCGGGGAGCACGGCAGTGAAGACCGCCTTCACCCGCCGCACCATCGGCACCATGCGCCACTGCTCGGTCCCCAGCCAGCGGTAATGCAGCGTCGCGGAAATGCTTTCATAGGTGCGGTTGTCCAAGCAGCGGGCCTTGATCCAAACCGGCTGCCCCTCGGCCACCGACGTGGGCGGCGAAATCATGACGATGTGCGGCGGCGTCTTGTCGGCCTTGCCCGCCTCGCAGCGCGCCGGCACTGAACGCACGCTCTCGGCGCCGTTGGGGCCGACGACCGTCACCGCGTAGCGGGCCACGCCGTCGAAGGTGTCTAAATAGGAGTCGTCCGTCGGGGGCAGCGGCTTGGCCGTCAGTCGCGTATCGTTGCGATAGACGTGGAAGCCTTTCGCCTTGGGCTGCTCGTTCTTCCATGCGACAACCGCTCCCTCGCGGGTGCCGCGGGCGGTGACGTTGGACGGCGGCTGAATCATCAGGCCCTTGCGCAACTGCTGCTCTTTCTTCACATAGTTGAGTTGCACGTACCGGTTCTCGATGCTGACCACGTTGCCCAACGAGGAAACGTCGGTGACGCGATGGGTGAAATTCGCCACCCACGAGGGCATCGCGCCCGGCAGGTCTTTCCAGGCATACTTGTCGAAGTCGCGGTTCAGCTCGATGTGGTCCTTGGCGGCGGCGATGCGGCACCGGAGCACGGCCAGTCGGGCCCGGCACGCCGGCGACGGCGCACGCTTGATCCACTTGTCGATCGTGGCGAGTTGCGCCGCCGCCTTGTCATAGTCGCCCGAGAACGGATTGGTAATCATGCGGAGGCATAGGGTGTGCTTTCCGGAGGTTTTTGCGATCGTGGTCTTGAAGGTTGCCCATTTCTGCCAGTCGCCGGTGTAACCGATTTGGCAGGCGCCGAGCAAGGGTCCGTCGGGGCCGTCGAGGCGGACTTCGATGATTCCGCCGCAGGGCGACGAGGTGCGGGCCTCGAAGCTGGTCATGCCTTGGCCGAAATCGACGTTGTCGTAGAAGAGCGTGCTTCCGGGGCCGAGGTAGCCGACGCACTGTCCGCCCTCGCTGCACTCCGAGTTTCCGATGCCGCGGTTGCGGCACGCGGTGGCCGGCGTGGTCTTGGCGGCGCCGGCCCCGCCGAGCGTGAACTGGCGGAGGTTGAGGACATAATCCCCGACCGGCACGCCGTTATGGGCGGGAATGGGAAGGAACCGCGGAGTGCCGCAGCATTCGCCGTAGTCGTTGACATACGGCTCGTTGTTGTCGAGGATGGCAGCGATCTCTTCGGCGGCGGCCGGGCCATAGTTGCGGGCCGCGTAGTCGCGGTAGACCGCCCGGGCCGTCGACAAGCGGTCCGCGGTGTCCCAGGGGGCCCGGGCCAGGAACGACATCTTCGGCTCCACCGCGTCGGTGATTCGCCAGGAGAGGCAATAGAACCCGTTCATGTTCGCCGCCCGGTCGCGCCATGCCTTCACGGTGTTCGCCAGGTGCATATTGTAGGGGTAGTAGTATTCCGAGCTGCCGAAATCCCGCTCCAGCCAGGGGCAGCCCCAGAACTCGCGCCGGCCGTAGATGCCGCCGCTCTCGCAATCGTCGGAATAATGCGAGATCGGGGCGCAGACCACGTCCGGCGGCAACTTGTCGATGGACGCGGGCACCAGCCCCCAGCCGGCCACCGCCAGCACGGTCCGCGGCGAGCGGGCCTTCATGCCCGTGTAGAACCCGTCGAAAATCCTCCGCCATGTCTTGTAGGCCGCCTCGTTCTGGCCGATGCCTTCCGACTGGAAGCAGAGCAGGTAGTCGAGGTCGGGATAATCGTCGGCGATCTGGTTGACCCGGGCCGCGACAAGCTCCGGATCGTCGATGGTCGTCTTGTAGTCGGGCATCATGAGGTTGAGGTCCACGCCCAGCCCGATCCGCACGCCGCGCGTATGGGCGTAGGCGATGACCTTCTGGAACAGGCTCGCCCCCTTGCGGAAGACCTCGACGTTGGAGAGCGTCTCGTTGTGCAGCGCGCAGTCGGCCCCGTAGTCGTAATCATCGAACAGGTCGCCCGCCCCAAAAAGGTACTTGTTCACGTCCCAGCCGGGCATGCTCCAATGGTGGCCGCTGCGGGCGGTGGCCATCCAGACCCGGGAGGTGACGCTGTGGAGCGTGAAGTTGTGGAACATCTCGTTGTGGCCGTTGTCGCCGTTGTAGTTGTGGATGTGCAGGAAGTTCATCCGCATCTTGGCCATCTGGTCGAGGATGAACCGCCAATCCTGCCACGAATAGCTGGTGGCCGATTGGGGGAAGTTCGTCCAAGGCAGGAAGCCGCGGACCGCGACGGCCGGCCGCTTGCGCTCATCGACCTTGACCACCGCCAACGGCGACTTCCCATCCGGCAGCACGTCGCCGCCGAGGTAGAAGCCGACGCCGTAGTGGTCCTCCAACAATCCATAGACGCCGTAGAGGCAGCCCACCTCGTCGGCGCCGACGACGGCCAGCGCCGGCTGGCCGCCCAACAAAACCGTCTTCAGCACGTATCCCTGCGGACCGGGGTCGGCGTCCCGGGAAACCTTGATCTTCCCTTCCGCGGCCAGCCGGGCGATCAACGGATGGTCGGCCGTCCGGCCGATCAAGAAGGCGGGCCCGGCGGGCTGCGTGTCGCGGGTGGCCGTCTCGATGGCCGGCAGGGCGCCGGACAACTGGTAGAGGTAGCGTTGCAGTTCCCGCGAGGCATAGACTTCCATGGGCGGGGGATTCTTGCCGATCAGGATGACGCACGGCCCGGCCGCTCGTGCCTCGACCGCTCCCACTCCGACCGCCAGCAGCGCCGCGCCCAGCAGGATTCCGCATCGCATGATTGCAGGTCCTTCTCTGAAGTTGTGAAGTTGAAGTTGTGGATGGTTCAGCGATTTCGATTGTCGCGGACGACGACGGCGATGTCAAGTTCTTGGGGGGCGAGGGATCGGGAAAAGCCCCTGCACTGCGTGCAGGGGGCGGATTATACAAACCAGCCCGGCCCGCGCAACGCTTGCGGTTTCGCACTTTGCTCGCGTGCGCACCGCCCGGCTACGCAACCGCGTGCCGCTCGATCTTCGCGCGATCGACTTCCACGCCGAAGCCGGGGCCTTGCGGGACGGTCATCATTCCGTCGTCGAGTTGCAGCGGTTCGGTCAACACGTCGTCCTGCAACTGGTGATAGGCGGATTCATTGCAGCCGGAGAGGGTGGGTGTGGCCGCGGCCAGGTGCAGCATTGCGGCGGCGGCGATTCCGAGCGTGGGCGGTCCGCCCAAGAGCGCGAAGATTCCGCCCGCCGCGGCGACCGCCGCACACGCCCGCACCGGCGCCAATCCGCCCACTTGTTGGACGTCCAGCGCCACGAACGGCGCGGCGCCGCAGCGGACCACGGCCAAGACGTCGGCGGCGCCGCGGACCGTCCGGCCGACCGCCAGCGGGACCCGGGTCTGCCGGCCCAAGGCGGCCACCGGGTAAAGCTCTTTCGCTTGCAGCGGATCGAGCAGGAATTGCGGACGGTCGCGCTCGATCTCGGCGCACAGGTCGCGGGCGGTCTGCACGTCGTAGTGCATCAGGCCGTCCAGGCGGAGTTCCATCCGGTCGCCCACGCTCTCGCGCACCGCGTGAAGCAATTGGCCATCGAGCGACGCCTGGCCCGAGGAACTGACGACCTGGCAGTGGAAGCCGCGGGCGGCCATTTCGCGGGCGACGCGGGCCAATCGCTCGGGCCGCCGGCCCGACAGCCGCACGGCCAGCGGGATGCGGCGCCGATACTCGCCGCCCAGCAGCCGGCACACCGGCTGGCCGACGGAGCGGCCCATCAGGTCCCAGCAGGCCATTTCGACGGCGCAGCGGAGCGGGGCGTCGGCGAGGGCTTCCAGCGTGTGCAGCTCCTCGATGTCGAAGATGCTCCGGCCGGCCAGCACCGCCAGGAGGGCGTCGCGCCGGGCCGCAAGCTCGCCGGGCCGCCACGCGGACCCCGCCTCGCCCCAGCCTTTCAGCCCCGAGTCGGTCGTCAGCCGCACCAGCAGCGAGCGGACCGGCTGGACGGATCCCGCGCAGCCGACCTCGACGAGGTGGAACTCCAGGTCGTTGATCTTCATGGCACCTCCCAAGGGGTGGCACTTCCCAAGGGGACAGTCCCATTTTCGTCGGACGAAAATCGGGACAGTCCCCCCGTGTTTTTTCGTCAATGCTCGATGGTTTCGGCGCCCCCGCGCAACGACGGCGGGAGGAGAAAACTGATCTCCTCCTGAAAAAGCGTGCACGACTCGACCTCGGCGCGATAACGCTCCCGCAACAGGGCGATGCACTGCTGCACGACGTTCTCCGGCGCGCTGGCGCCGGCCGTGATCAACACCGTCTCGCCGCCGCTGAACCAGGCCGGTTCGATGTCGTCCGGCCCGTCGATCAGGTACGACGGCCTTCCGCCGTGGCCGGCCATCTCGGCCAGCCGGCGGCTGTTCGAGCTGTTCTGGCTCCCCACGACCAGGACCACGTCCGCCCGGGGCGACCACGTGCGGACCACCTCTTGCCGGTTCTGCGTGGCGTAGCAGATGTCTTCCTTCGGCGGTGCTGCAATCTTGGGAAAACGCTCCCGCAGCCGCTGGATCGTGCGGGCCGCGTCCGTCACCGAAAGCGTCGTCTGGGTCAGGTAGACCAGCTTCTCGGGATCGGCCACCTCCAGCCGGTCGACGTCCTCCGGGGTCTGGACCAGGCGGAAGGCCCCCGGGGCCTCGCCCATCACCCCGACAACTTCGTCATGCCCGGCATGACCGATCAGGATGATCGTGTAGCCCGCCGCGGCGAAGCGGACCGCCTCGCGGTGGACCTTGGTCACCAGGGGGCAGGTGGCGTCGATCGTATGCAGGCCCCGCCGGGCCGCCTCCCGGCGGACCTCGGGCGAGATGCCGTGGGCCGAATAGAGCAAATGCGCCCCCGGCGGCACCGCCGAAAGATCATCGACGAACACCGCCCCCATGTGGCGGAAGCGCTCCACGACCCACCGGTTGTGGACGATTTCGTGATAGACGTAGATCGGGGTGCCGTACATGCGCAGGGCCGTTTCCAGGCTTTCGATCGCCATATTCACGCCGGCACAGAACCCCCGCGGACCCGCTAGAATAATTCGCATGGTTCCCTCATTGCCCGGAACATATCATAATGGGGGAAGACGGAAGGGGGAAGGCGGAGGGCGGAAGGGGGAAGGGGGATTGGAAAAAGCCCCGCGACTGCGTCGCGGGGGCTGTGTGACGGAAAGCGGTTTTTTACGCTTGCGGTTTCGCAAAACGAGGACTATACGGCGCCATGTTTCCCCGCGACTTGGAACTCTACGGACCGCAATCGCGCGCGACGAAGCCGCTCTCGCCGGGCCAAAGCCGCCGATATTGCCGGCGGCTGGCCCGCCGCCACTACGAGAACTTCACGGTCGCCAGCCTCTTGCTCCCCTGGCGGCTGCGGCAGCATTTCTACAACATTTACGCCTATTGCCGCTGGGCCGACGACCTGGCCGACGAGCCCGCCGACCCCAAGCGAAGCCTGGCCCTGCTGGACTGGTGGGAGCAACACCTGCACGCCTGCTACCGCGGCCAGACGGTCCACCCGGTCTTCATCGCCCTGGCCGCCACCATCCACAAGTTCGACATCCCCCCGGACCCGTTCGTCGATCTGCTGGTGGCCTTTCGCCAAGACCAGCGGGTGCGGCGTTACGAAAGTGTCGGCCAACTGTTGAACTATTGCCGCTATTCGGCCAATCCCGTGGGCTGGCTGGTCCTTTACTTGGGCCGCTGCCACACGCCCGAGCGGGTGCAAATGGCCGACTCGATCTGCACCGGGCTGCAATTGGCCAACTTCTGCCAGGACGTGGCCTCGGATTGGGACCGGGGGCGGATCTACCTGCCGGCGGCCGATTGCCGGCGATTCGGCGTCGAGGAGGAGGAGGTGTTCGTCGCCCGGCGGTGCAACGAGCCGTTCCGCCGCTTGTTGGCCGCCGAGGTGGACCAGGCCGAGGGCTACCTGCGGCGCGGGCTGCCGCTGGTCCCGCTGATGCCGCCGGAATTGCAGCTTGACGTGGCGTTGTTCGTCCACGGCGGCCTGGCGATCCTGCGGGCGATCCGCCGCCAGGACTACGACGTTTGGACCGCGCGTCCGAAGGTTTCCAAGCGTGAGAAGCTGCGCCTGCTGGCGAGTTGCTGGTGGCGGTTGCAGCGAGGAACGTTGCTGGAGAGCGGGGAGGACGAGGAGAGCGAGTCGTGACTTCCCAACTCCCCTCTCCCCTTGTGGGAGAGGGGTTGGGGGTGAGGGGTAAGCGGTGCTCGACAGCCAAGAGACCATTTCAGAATCAGCCGGCCGTTTCGCGCCCGCGTCGGTCGAGGCCAGCTATGCCGCCTGCCGTCGCTTGTGCCGCCGCGCGGGCTCGAATTTCCCAGGCGGGTTTCGTCTCCTGCCGGCCGTCGAGCGCCGCGCCATGGACGCCCTCTATGCCTTCATGCGCCACAGCGACGACCTGGCCGACGCCGCGGACCGGCCGTCGCCGCAGGCGGCGTTGACCCAATGGCGGGCGGACCTCGAACGCTGCTTGCAGGCCGCCGACGGACCGGTCTTCGGCTCGCCGGAAGCGGCCGCCCTGCTGCCCGCGCTGGCCGACGCCGTGCAACGTTTCCACATTCCGCCGGAGCACCTTCGGGCCGTGCTCGACGGCGTGGAAATGGACCTCCGGCGGCCGCGTTATGAGACCTTCGCGGCGCTGGCCGGCTACTGCGAGCGGGTGGCGTCGGCGGTCGGCCTGGCGTGCATTCACGTCTGGGGGTTCCGCGGTCCGGAGGCCCTCGGGCCCGCCCGGTCCGCCGGGATCGCCCTGCAACTGACCAACATCCTCCGCGATCTGAAGGAGGACGCCGCGGCAGGGCGCGTCTATCTTCCCCTGGACGATCTGCGGCAATGCGGCTACTCGATCGAGCAATTGCAGCAGGGCGTCGCCGGTGCGGCGTTCCGCCGTCTTATGGACTTGGAGGTGGGCCGCGCGGAGCAGTTCTATCGCGACGGCGCGCCGCTGCTGGAGTGGCTGGCCCCGCCCGGACAGCGGCTCTTCGGCATGATGATGGCCACGTATCACGCCTTGTTGAGGAAGATTGCCCGGCGGCCGGAAGACGTGTTTCGGCGGCGGATCCGCCTGAGCGGGCCGAAGAAGCTGCGGATTGCCCTCCGCTGGGCGTTGCTGCCGCCGCGAATGGCCGCCCTTACGTAGTTGACATCCCCCCACGGCCCTCCATGAATTCCAACTCGGATACTTCCGCCGTCGTCACCGTTGCCGTTGTCGGCGGCGGGCTGGCCGGGCTCAGCGCCGCGGCCGCGGCCGCCGAGCATGGCTGCCGCGTGGAACTGTTCGAGCAGGCCGCCCGACTCGGCGGACGGGCCGCTTCCTTCCGCGACGGGCAGACCGGGCAACTCGTCGATACGTGCCAACACGTGGCGATGGGCTGCTGCACCAACCTGATCGACTTCTGCCGCCGCCTGGGCGTGTCCGAATGCTTCCGGCGCTGCCCGACGCTGCATTTCTTCGGTCCCGACGGCACGCGGAGCGACTTCGCCGCGACCGCCTGGCTGCCCGCCCCGTTGCACCTGCTGCCGGCCATGCTGCGGCAGCGGCACCTCACGCTCGGCGAGCGATGGCAAGCCGTGCGCGGACTGGCGCGGCTGGCCCGGTCGCGGCCCAGCGAGAATCAGCCCGAGGAGACGATCGGGGCATGGATTGGCCGCGCGGGGCAATCGCCGCGGGTGGTGGCCCGGTTTTGGACGCCGATCATCCTCGGCGGGCTGGGGGAAACGCCCGAGCGGGCCTCGCTGCCGGCCGCGCGGAAGGTCTTCGTCGATGGGTTCTTGGCCTCGCGTGAAGCCTACTCGTTGCTGCTGCCGCGAGTGCCGCTGCAAGAGCTGATCGACGGCCGCATGGGGGCCTGGCTGGCCGACCGCGGCGTGAGCATTCATCGCGGCACGCCCGTCCGCCGGATCGACGGCGACGGCGACGGTGGCGAGGACGACGAGGCGGCCGCACGGTTGCCGGCCTGGTGCTGGCCGACGGCACGCGGCGGGCGTTTGATTTCGGTCATTGCGGCCGTGCCTTGGGGCGCCGCCGGGTCGCTGTTGAGCGACGGTTTGCGGGCCGGCTGGCCCGCCATGTCGGCGCTGGACGGCATTCGACCGGGCGCGAGTGACGGCCGTGCATCTCTGGTTCGATCGGCCGCTGGGCCCGCTGACACATGCCGTGCTGGTGGATCGGCTCAGTCAATGGGTTTTTGCCGACCCGCCGGGCGAGAACGTCGGCGCCGCCGGCCATGTGGATCGCGATGTCCACGGGCATCATTACCAGGTGGTCATCAGCGCCTCGCACGCGGTGGCCGACCGGGACCCGGAGAGGATCCTGGACCGCGTCCGCCGGGACCTGGAAGGCGTCTGGCCGGCGTCGCGGGGGCTGCGGCTGCTGCACCATCGGGTGATTGCGCAGCCGGCGGCCGTCTTCTCCGTCGTGCCGGGACTCGACCGGCTCCGCCCGCCGCAACAAACGCCGGTCCGGAACCTCTTTCTGGCGGGCGATTGGACGGCGACGGGCTGGCCGGCCACGATGGAGGGCGCGGTCCGCAGCGGCCGGCTGGCGGCCGAGGCGTTGCTCCGGTCGCTGGGGCGTCCGGCGCGGCTGTTGGCGCCGGACCTGCCGCGGGGTCCGCTGGCGCGATGGCTATGCGGCGACGCCGAACTCTAATAGTGGAGCAGGCATTCTTGCCTGCCAATTGGCAGACAGGAATGTCTGCCCCACTTATCAATTCAGGCCGGCTTGCTCACGCCCCGGTCAGTTGATCGACCGGCAAGACGATCCCTTTGATGACCCCTCCGCAGACCATGTTCTGGTCCACGAAGCATTGGAATTCGCAGGTCAAGATGGTGCGGCGGACCTTCAAGAGCCGGCAGACGATCACGAAGCGGTCGCCGGGTCGGACCAGGCCGCGAAAACGGATGTCTTCCAGGCCGCCGAACCCCATCATCCCCGCCATCAGTCCGTGACGGTGGACGTAATAGGCGGCCAACTGGGCGGCGGCCTCGCACATGATCACGCCGGGCATCAGGGGCATGCCGGGCATGTGCCCGCGGGCCCAAAACTCGTCCGGCCCCAGGTCCTTGTACCCCACGCAGATGGACCGTTCGGACGTCCTCGTAGCAGACGGCCGTCAATTGCTCCATCTCGTAGCGTTGCGGATTGCAGCGGCGGATTTCCTCGATGTCGGCGACCACGTGGTTCAGGTCGAACTCGGAGAAATCGAGAATCAACTGTTTCTTGGCCACGCCATGCTCCTTCCGATCACCCGGGGTCGATCCAGGTTAGGTGCGGACGAGGTGCCGCTTGGACTTGCGTGCCTTGGCATTGGCTGGGCGTTTGCCGTGGTTGGCTTTCTTGGCTTTGCGACCGGGTTTGGCCATGACTCGAATCTCCGCGGGTGGGGTCCAGTCCTGAAAAAGGGCAATGAAACCTTGAGTCTACCATGCGGCGGGGACGGTGGGAAGGCCGTCCTGGCAGTCTGTCAGAACGAAAGTGTCGGGTGCCACGGTTGGCTTGCCCAACCGTGTTTTCCGCACT
Organism: uncultured Planctomycetia bacterium; assembly: GCA_963804825.1. Lineage (GTDB taxonomy): Bacteria > Planctomycetota > Planctomycetia > Pirellulales > Thermoguttaceae > JBKQVT01. The sequence continues at coordinate 1,116,108 of CAWDRV010000003.1, forward strand.
GCTGGACGAGCCGGGCACCATGCGAAGCATGGTCGTGGCACCCAACCCGACAAATAAAGGGTGACCGACTGCTAGGCGGCGTGGGTCCGCGCGGCCAGCCGGGCCAGCAGGTCGGAGGCGGCGCCGCTGTCGATCGCGTGGGCCGCCAACCGGGCGCACTCCTCCGGAACCCCATGTTTTCCGGCCGTCCAGAGGGCGGCGGCGGCGTTGGCCACCACGATGTCGCGGGGCGGTCCGGGCCGGCCCGCCAGGATGTTGCGGATGACCGCGGCGCTTTCGGCCGGGCCGGCAACCTGCATCCCCGCCATGTCGGCCACGGGCAGGCCGAAATCGGCCGGCGTCCAAAAAAACTCCCGCAGCCGGCCTTCCGACACCTCGACCACCCGGGTCGGGCCGCTCAGGGTGACTTCGTCCAGGCCGTCGCTGCCGTGGACGACCAGGGTCCGCCGGGAGCCGAGCAGGGCCAGGGCCTCGGCCAGCAAGGGCTGGAGTTCGATCCGCCCCACGCCGAGCAATTGCAGCGGCGCGGCGGCGGGATTGGCCAGCGGGCCGAGGATGTTGAAGATGGTGGGCGTGCCCAGCTTCTTCCGCACCGGGGAGACGTGTTTCATGGCCCGATGCAGCAGCGGCGCGAAACAGAAGCAGACGCCCAGTTCTTCCAGGCACGCTTCGACGCACGCGACGCCGGCCTCGACACCGACGCCCAATTCGGCCAGGACGTTGGCCGATCCGCTGCGGCTGGTGGCGGCGCGGTTGCCGTGTTTGGCCACTGCGACCCCGGCGGCGGCGGCCACCAACGCGGCCGCGGTGCTGATGTTGAACGTGGCCGAGCCGTCGCCGCCGGTGCCGCAGGTGTCCAACACGTCGGTCCGTCGGGTGCGGATGGGGGTCATGTGTTGCCGCAAGGCCGTGGCGGCCCCGGCGATTTCCGCCACCGTCTCGCCCTTGCGGTGCAGGGCGGCCAGGAACCGGGCGATTTCCTCTTCCTCGCAGCGGCCTTCCATGATGAGACCCATGACCGCGGCCGACTGCTCCATCGGCAGGTCCCGGCCGGCTTCGACAAGTTTTAACGCTGCTTCGATCATGGGGAACTTCTTCCGGGGGCGGTTGTCATTCTACCGCATCGCCGGGACGGGGGTAACGTCCTAGGGCGGCTTATAGATAATTCGTGCCGGTCAACGCTGCTTGCGAAACCGCAAGCGAGCAACGGGGCTCCCGGCAAGAACATTCTGCAAGACCTACCAGGATACCCACCTCGGGCAGGGACGCAAGGTTTGCGCCCGGGCGGCAACATAAAAGCGTTGCCGCGACGGAGTCCGTCCCCATTTTCGACTCCCATTTACCGTTTCAAGGGGTAACGCCGTCTGCTTGACAACTCCGCGCGGCGGAGCATAATCAGGGCTAGTCCGTTGAGGGGACCTGTCGGCCCCCGCATAAAGACAGCCGCGTAAAGAACCATCGTCCAGAAAGGGGGCGTGTCATGCTCACCAGCAAGTTGATCCGTCGGGTCATGCTCTCGATCATCATCGCCGCGGGCGTCGGGCTGGCCGCCGAAATGTTCGCAGCCGAGCCCCAGGCGGGAGACAAGAGCGACGCCTGGACTCCGTCAACGCCGACGCTGACTGCGACGCGCAGCATCACCGGCATCTCCGGTACCGACACGTACACCGGAAGGACGACTGTCAGCGGCGGCACGTTGACCGTCACTAGCAGGCGCCAATGTCGGCAGCGGCACGGTGGAACTGAAGGGCGGCACGTTGAATCTCGATCTGACCACGCCCGGCGGCAACACGGCGCCGGTCGAGTGGCCGCCGAGCGCGGCGCCCTCGCCCGCGGTTCACGGCAAGGCGTTTTACGTGATTACCGAGGGGGCGGGGCTAGGCGACAACGTGAAGAAGTTTCCGCTGGCCGGCGACGAGACGGTGCTGGACGCGATCAGCCAGGTCAACGGACTGTCGCAGGTTTCCAGCAGGAAGCTCTGGGTTGCCCGGCCCTCGGCAAAGGATCCCAAGAAAGGAACGGTCCTGCCCGTCGATTGGGAAGCGATCACCCAGCGCGGGATCGACGCCACGAATTATCCGCTCCTGCCCGGCGACCGGGTATTCATCGCCGAAGACCATCTCGTCGCCATGAACAACAAGCTCAACAAGAATATCGCTCCCGTGGAGCGGCTGCTGGGCCTCGTCTCGCTGTTCGAAGCCACCGTCCGCGGTCTTATGCTTTAAATGAACTTGCACGATCTTGGGAGGGAAAAGGGGACAGTCCCCATTTGCCGGAACGGCCCGAAGGGTGCTTCGCACAAATGGGGACTGTCCCCTTTTTCGCGGGCCTGGCGCTACGCACCACAACCACGCACAGAACCAGTGTTAGAAAGGGGTCAACTCATGGTCACCGGGAAAATGATTCGTCGGGCCGCGTTTTTGATGGTGATCGTCACGGGCGTCGGATGCACGGGCGGCGCCGTGGGACCCGAGACGAAGGCGGGGGACAAGCCCGGCGCCGGTCCTCAAGTGCTGACCATCGCCGGTCCTCAAGTGCTGACCCTACAGGCCGCGGAAAGCGTCACGGCGGCCGCCGATCAGCCGCATGAGTTGGCGATGCGGCCGCTGCCGGCCTACCGGCTGGAGCCGCCCGATGTCATCGCCATCGACATGCCGAGATTGGTTCCTATCCCGCCGTACCGGGCGGAGATTTTCGACACATTGCGAATCCAAGTTGCCAATGCCCTGAAGAACCAGCCCATCGACAACTATTTCATGGTCGAGGCCGATGGGGTGGTGACCCTTGGTCCGGCCTACGGTAGCGTCCGCGTGGCGGGCATGACGTTGAAGGAAATGAAGAAGGCAATCGAGGTGAAGCTCGGCCAGGTCATCCGCGAACCGGAGGTCTCGGTGCAAGTGGCCAAGGTGTATGCGGTCCCGCAGGTCAGCGGCCAATACCTGATCGGGCCGGATGGGACGATCAATCTCCGCAAATACGGCACGGTCCAATTGTCGGGCCTGACGATCCCCGAGGCCAAGGCGGCGCTGGAGAAGCAACTCTCGAAATACCTCAGCGCCGGAACTGTCCGTCGACGTGGCGGCCTATAGCAGCAAGGCGTATTACGTCATTACGCAGGGGGCGGAGATGGGCGACAACTTGCGGCGGTTTCCGGTGACCGGCAACGAGACGGTGTTGGACGCCATCAGCCAGATCAGCGGTCTGTCGCAGCTTTCCAGCACGAAGCTCTGGATCGCCCGGCCCTCCGCGTCGCGGGCCGAGAAAGGGACGATCCTGCCCATCGATTGGAAGGCCATCACGCAGGACGGGGCCACGGCCACCAACTATCAAATCATGCCCGGCGACCGGATCTACATTGCCGAAGACAGTCTCGTCGCGTTGAACAACAAGATCAGCAAGGCTATTTCTCCCGTGGAGCGGATATTGGGCGTGATCGGACTGTTCGAATCCACCCTCCGCGGACTCCTGCCCGGGACGCAATAGGGCGCCTTGCAGATCGTCTTTGCCGGTGGGCGTGGCTTGCGAAACCGCAAGCGAGCGGCGGGTCTTCCGGCAAGAACTTGTCGGAAGACGCAATAGGACGCCGCTACGGGTGCTGGGCGGCGTGGTTCAGGCCGTGGATGATCTTCTCGATCACATGGTCCGTCTGCATGTCGACGACCACTTCCATGTTGTTGCGCCAACAGGGCAGCCGGCGGCGGTCGAACACGGTCATCCCGGTGGTCAACTCGCCGGCGGTCTCCACGTCGCCGGCCATCTCCTGCGTGGTGAACAATTCGGGATAGGCGACGGCCATCAGGGTGACGGTGTCGTGGACGTGGATGCCTTCCAGGCCGAATTGCTGGCGATAGGCGCGGAAGGCCGAGGGAAGGATCTTCCGCAGGAAGCCGCCGGTCTTGGTCGATTCGTCGGGGAGTTGGTGGAAGAGGTCGTAGCTGAGGACGATGCGGTTGGTCACGTCCAGGGGGACGAGGGTTTTGGTCGAGGGGGAGCGGAAGACGGCCTGTGCGGCGAGCGGGTCGCAGAAGATATTGAATTCGGCGGCGGGGGTGATGTTGCCGGGTCCGGCGACCGCCCCGCCCATGATGACCACGCGGCCCACCAGCGAGGCCAACTCGGGGTCGCGTTGGAAGGCCCGGGCGATATTGGTCAAGGGGCCCAGGGCCACGAGGGTGACGGCGTCGGGGGCGGCGCGGACCTGGTCGCAGATGACCTTTTCGGAGGGCAGTAGGTGCTGGCGTTCGGCGACGGCCAGGTTGACGCCGCCCATGCCGTCGGTCCCGAAGATTCCCCGGCCTTCGGTGGGCAGGCCGGCGTCGGGGTCGCTGGCGGCGCCGATCCGCGGCCAGCGGGGCGGATCGAGGGCTTCGAGAATGGCCTGGACGTTTCGGGTGGCCCGGGCCGCCGCGCAATTGCCCGCCACCGCCGTGACCGCCACCACGTCCAACCGCGGACTGAGCAGGGCCCAGCACAGTGCCATGGCATCGTCAATGCCGGGATCGACGTCGAGAATGACTTTTCTGGCCATTGTTGCCGGGAAATTGGTAGGGTGGGTCGAGCGCAGCGAGCCCCACCATCAGTTTCGCATGGATTTTGGTGGGGCTCGCTACCCGTTGGAGTTGCCGGGGAAAAGGAAAACTTTTCTCAAAAAATGCCTGGAATCGTTCCACCCCTTTCGGCGATTGTAGGAGAGCACGGCCCGGCGGGCAAGAGGGGCCGGCTCGATTCGCGGCTGCTGCCGGGCGTCACGGGCGCGTGCGTCGGCGCCACCAACTCGGGATGCGGAACGTGGCCGCGATTGAGCAAGACCTATTTACGACAACCGAAGCTGCCATAAAGCCCTTCCGTTCCGGATAATTTGACTCCGCCGAAAAATCGATTATCCTAAGGGTGTTCGGCCCTCATCCTTCTTACCGGGGGGCAAGCAGCACCAGCCTTCCCTCCCCGGGAAAACGGGACTCACGGAACAGCCGGTCGCCGAACCTCGAACGATGCAACATCCCATCCGCGGAGGAGACCCAAGACATGTCGGCAAACGTGGTCGAAACGGCGGTGACGCGGCAACGGGTGGAGGAATTCGCCCGGCGCGTCCGCACCATCCGGGCGAGTCTTCATGAAGTGGTCGTCGGCCAGGACAACGTCATCGATCAACTGCTGGTCTGCGCCCTGACCGGTTCCCACGCCTTGATCGTGGGCGTGCCGGGGCTGGCCAAGACGCTCATGGTCAAGGCCCTGGCGTCGGCCTTCCATTGGAAGTTCTGCCGCATCCAGTTCACCCCCGACTTGATGCCCGCCGACGTGACCGGTTATGAACTCCTCGGCCGCAGCGAGGATTCCCAGGGGCCGAAGCTGGTCTTTCGCCCCGGCCCGGTGTTCGCCAACCTCGTCCTGGCCGACGAGATCAACCGCGCCGCCCCGAAAACGCAGTCGGCCCTGTTGGAGGCCATGGCCGAGCACCACGTGACCGTGGGCGGGCAGACTTACCTGCTGGAAGAGCCGTTCCTTGTGGCCGCCACGCAGAACCCCATCGAGCAGGAAGGGACCTATCCGCTGCCCGAGGCGCAATTGGACCGCTTCATGATGGAGATTCGCATCGGCTATCCCACGCCGCAGCAGGAGGAAGAGATCGTCATGAAGACGACCTCGGGCCCGCCCGAGCTGCCGGCCGCGGCGCTGACGCGGGAGGAGTTCCTGCAACTCCGCGACCTGGTGCTGGCGGTGCCGGTGGCGCCGAACGTGGCGGCCTATGCGGTGCGGCTGTGCCGGGCGAGCCGGCCCGACGATCCCAAGGCCGCCTCTTTCGTCCGCGACTATGTCGCTTGGGCGCCGGCCCGCGAGGCTCGCAGAACCTCGTGCTGGCCGCCAAGGCCCGGGCGCTGTTGATGGGCCGCTACGCCCCCAACGTCGACGATCTGCGCGCCATGGCGCTGCCCATTTTGCGCCATCGGGTGATCGTCAGCCATCGGGCGGTGGGCGACGGGGTGGCCTCGACCGACGTGGTCGCTCGGCTCTTGGACGGATTGGAAAAGGAAGGCGCGGCGTGAGCACGCAGTTGCACAGCCGGTTTCTCGATCTCCGCGCGCTGGCGGCGCTGGAGCACATGCGCTTCACCACCCGGCATCGCATCGAAGGCTCGTACAGCGGCTGCCACCAATCCCGGCAGCAAGGCGGGGCGGGCGAATTCGTCGATTTCCGCGAGTATTCCGGCAGCGAGGACCTGCGGCGGCTGGATTGGAAAGTCCTCAGCCGCACCGGCAAGGCCTTCGTCCGCATCCACGAGGAAGAGACCAATCTGCTCTGCACCCTGGCCATCGACGCCAGCGGCTCGATGCTGTTCGGCGGCCGGGGCCGTCAAACCAAGGGCTCGAAACTCGAATACATCCAGTACCTCGCCACGGCGGTGTCCGAGGTGATCAGCCGCGGCCAGGACCAGGTCGGGCTGGCGGTGCTCGACGCGCGGTTGCGCGAACTGCTGCCGCCCGGCGCGACCGCCTCCCACCTCGGCCGCCTCCAGGAGGTCATCGAGACGCTGGTCACGCGGCCCACCCTGTTGATGGCCGCCGCCTTGCGCGAACTCTTCGAGCTCTCGCGGCGCCGCGGCGTGCTGCTGTTGATGAGCGACTTCCTCATGGCGGACCTCGACCAGGTGTTCGCGGCCTTGCGGCTGTTCCGCCATCGCGGCTGGGAGGTCGTCGCGCTGCACCTGGTCCATCCCGACGAAGAGCGGCTGCCCGACGGGACCGCCTTTCGATTCGAGGGCATGGAGAACGAAGGGCGCGTCCTGTGCTCGCCGGCCGACGTTCGCGCGGCGTATCGCGAGCGTTTCGCCGCCCACCTCGCGATGGTCCGCCAGTCCGCCTTGGCCGGCGGCTGCGACTATCGCCGCGTGTCGACGGCCATTCCCTATTTGCAGACCCTTGGAGGTTTTTTGGTCGAACGCGCCGGCTGAGCAGCCGTCGGTTGCGAAACCGCAAGCGAATCGCGAGGCTTCCGGCAACAATATGTTGGAGGAAGCACTAATCCCCAACCCCTAAATCCCTAAATCCCTAAATCCCTAAATCCCTAAATCCCTAAATCCCTAAATCCCTAAATCCCTAAATCCCTAAATCCCTCTCCCCATGTCCTTTCTCCACCCTTGGGCCCTGGCAATCGGAGCGATCGCCGCCGCGGCGCCGGTGGTGATCCACCTGCTGACGCGGCCGCGGCCGGTGCGGATGCCGCTGTCCACGCTGCGGTTCGTCCGCGAGGCGATCCAACAGCGCCGCTCGCGGCACCGGCTGCGCGACCTGATCCTGCTGGCGCTGCGGACGTTGGCGGTGCTGCTGTTGGCCTTGGCCGTGTCGCGGCCGCAATGGGGAGAGCAGCCGGCCGTGTCCGATCTGCTTCCAGGCGACGCGGTCCGCGTGGTCGTCTTGGACGTCAGCCAGAGCATGGCCGCCACCGACGGGGCCGTCGAGCAGATTCAGCGGGCCAGGACCATGGCGGCCGGCTACTTGCGATACCGGCCGGGGCTGTCGGCCGACCTGGTTCTGGCCGGGGCGTCGCCGCGGCCGGTCTTCGAGGGCCCCTCGACCAATTTCCAGGCCCTCCGCGAGGAGTTGGCCCGCTGCCGCGCCCTGCCGCAGCGGATGGACGTGAAGGCCGCGCTGGAGATGGCCGGGCGGATGCTCGCGCCCAAGTCGGAAACCGACCGCCGGCGGCGCGAACTGGTCGTCGTCAGCGATTTCCAGCGATCCAGTTGGACCAAGGCCGACTTCTCCCCGCTGCCGCCTGACGCCAAGATTCAATTGGACAAGGTTCCCCTGGAATCGACCGCCCCCGGCGAGCCGCTGCCGAACCTGGCGGTCCTCCGGGCGGAGGCCCATCCGCAGACTTCCCAAGCGCAAGCGCGCAGATCGAGGTGGACGTGGGCAACTTCACCCCCACGCCGCGCAAGGTCGTCGTGGACGTGTCGCTCGGCCGCGCCACGCGCCGGCTCGGCGGCACGTGCCCGGCCAAGGGACAAATCACCCTCACCGACCAGGTCGAGTTCCGCACGCTCGGCTGGCAGTCGGGCTGTGCGCGGCTGGTGGGCGTCGACGACGCCCTGGCCGCCGACAACGTCCGGCCGCTGGTCGTCCAGCTCCGCGCCAGGCCGACCTATATCCTGGTCACGCGCGAGTCGACCGGCCGGCGGCTTTCCTCCAGCCGCTGCCTCGAATGCGCCCTGGCGCCCGACAGCCGGCTGAAGGAAAAGGCCTCGGCGGCCGTGCTCCGGCTGGATCCGGCGGTGTTGGACGCCAAGACCCTGGCGCCGGCCGACCTGATCGTGCTGGACCATCCCGGCCGGCTCTCCGAGGACGGACTGAAGTTGTTGGCCGCCCTGTTGCGCCGCGGCAAACCGATCCTGTACGTGACCGGCGAGTTGATCGACGCGACCAACCTGAAGCGGCTGTCCGACATTGCCGGCGGCGGGCTGCAAATGCCGGTGCAATTCATGCCCCCGCCCGCCGGACAGGTCCGCCGCGACCTCTTCCTGACCGCGGTGCGGCGCGACGAGCAGCCCTTCTCCGTATTCGGCGACAGCGTGGCGGCGATCACCGGGCGGCTGCGATTCGCCGGCGGCCTGAGTTCCCGCCCTTTGCCCGGCGGGCTGGCCGACGACGTCCTGGCCACCTACAACGACGGCTCCGCCTGCCTCGTGCTCACGGCCTCCGACGCCGGCGTGCTGGCCGTCATCAACGCCGACCTGGCGGCCTCGAACCTGCGGAAAGCCCGGGCGTTCGTGCCGCTGCTCGATGAATTGATCGACCGGATGCTCCACCGCAACCACGCCGGCGCCGCGACCTTTGCGGCGAGCCGCTGGTGTTGCAACTGCCCGGCGAGGTCGGCCCCGCCGCGGGGCTCCGCGTCGTCGGGCCGGAGTCGCTGGACGCGGACCACGGCGGTTCCGCCGCGAACGGGCCGGAAGGTTGATACCCTCGGGTTCCTGCGTTCCGCTTGCGGCGAGCTGATCGACGAAGGCGCCGGCGTCACCTGGCATTGGCCCTCGCCGGAGCAACCCGGCGTCTACCGGGTCTGCCGCGGCAGCGACACCGTGTTCGCCCTGGCGGTGGGCATCCCCGCCGAGGAAAGCCAATTGGAGAGCATCGAACTGGAGGCGATCAACCGGCTGGCCGGCAATCGGACCGTGTTCTATCGCGGCGCCGAGGGCCAGCACGAGCAGCATGACGATTTCTGGAAGTGGTTCGGCGTGGCCTGCGTGGTTTGCATGTTGGGTGAAATCGGCAGCCTGTTGGCGTTTCGAACATGAGACAACTCACACTCGATCCCTATCTTCCGCTTGCGTTGTGGGTGCCGTTGGCCTTGGCGGCCGCCGCGCTGTGGGGATGGTATGCGGCGGCCTGCCGCGGACGTTTGCCCGCCCGCGGACGATGGACCGTGCTTGGGCTCATGGCCGCCGCGTTGGCCATCCCGCTGGCGATCTTGCTGAATCCGACGTGGATCGAGCAGGTGCCGCCTCCGCCGGGCAAGCCGCTGTTGACGGTGCTGGTGGACCGTTCGGCGAGCATGGCCACCGAGGACGCGGAAGGCGGTCAGACCCGGTTCCAGTCGGCCTGCCGCTACGCGGAGGACTTGGATCGGCTGGGCGATCGCTATGAAGTCCGCCTGCGGGAGTTCGCCGGCGAGTCGTCGCCCACGACGATCAAGTCGCTGAAAACGAAACAAGCCGACGGCATGGCGACCGATCTGGCCGCGGCCGTGGACGAAGCGATGGACGCCCAGCGGCCGGAGGGCCAGGCGGTCGTGCTGCTGAGCGACGGCATCCCGAACGCCGGCGGCGGGCACGGAGCGGCTCCGGCAGAGCCTCGCCCGGGCGAAGGCCATGTCCGCCCCCGTCTTCGCCAGGACCATCGGCGGCCAGACGAGCGTCCGCGACTTGGAAGTCGGTCTCGATCTGCCGCAGGAGTTGGCGTTCGTCGGGCAGCAGGTGCCGGTCGTGGTCACGTTGCGTCAGCGCGGCGACCTGGCCCGGCAAACGAGGCTTTCGCTCCACCTGGCCGGCAAGGAACTGGAAAGCCGCATGGCGAAACTCATTCCCGACGGCGCCCGCGAAGAGGTCTTCCAGGTGAGCCAGAAGACGCCCGGGCTGTACCGCTACGAGATCGCGGCCGACCCGTTGCGCGGAGAAGTGACGACGCTCAACAACAAGGCCGGCTTGCTGCTGCGCGTGGTCGATCAGCCCATCCGCGTGCTGTTGTTGGAAGGGAAGCCCTACTGGGACACCAAGTTCCTGGTTCGCGCCCTGTCGAGCGACGACGCCGTGGAATTGACCAGCGTGGTGCAGCTTGCCGCCGGGCGGTTCCTCCAGCGGAAGATCACCCGGCCCGCCGGCCACGGAAAGCAGGACGCCGCCGCCGCCAAGACCGACCAGTGGACCATCGAGAAAGACGCCGGACGAGTGCTCGGCGACCCGCAAACGCTGGCGTCCTACCAGATCGTCATCCTCGGCCACAACGCGGAGGTCTTCCTCAACGACGAGGCCCTGACGCGGTTGAAGAAATGGCTGATCGACAGCGACGGCTCGCTGGTCTGCTTCCGCGGCGCGCCGTCGTCGCAGATCAGCCAGCGGCTGGGCGAGCTGATGCCGGTCCGCTGGACGCCGACGGTGGAATCGCGGTTCCGGGTGCAACTGACCGGGGCGGGCCAGGCGCTGCGCTGGCTGCCGCCGTCGCGCGACGGCGACGATCCGCTGGCCGGAATGCCTTCGCTGGCCGCGGTCACCCGCTCGGAGGCCAAGCCTTCGCTGGCCGTGGTGCTGGCCCACGGCACGTCGGGCGACGGCCAGGCGGCCCCGGTGATCGCCTACCAGCAACTCGGCGGCCGCGTGGTGGTCATCGAGGGCGCCGGCATGTGGCGCTGGGCCTTCCTGCCCCCGCAGTTCCAAGACCGCGACGAGCTGTACGGCTCGATCTGGCGAAGCCTCGTCCGCTGGTTGGTGGCCAACGTCGGCCTGCTGCCTTCGCAGCGCATGGCCCTGCGGACCGACAAACTCACCTTCAGCACCGACGAAAACGCCACCGCCACGCTGCTGATCCGCGAGAACCAATGGACGGGCGAGGCCCCCTGGGTCGAACTCTCCGGCGCCGCGATCGGGAAGCCGCGGACGATCTTCTGCGTGCCCCGCGGCGCCACGCCCGGCCAATACCACGTGCCGCTGGGGCGGTTGCCGGAAGGGCAATACGTCGCCCGCGTCGTCGGCGCCGAAAAGGATGAACTCTCCGGCGTGACCGCGTTCGACGTGCAGGGCAACTTGAAGGAACGGCTCGACGTTGCCGCCCGGCCCGACGTGATGAAATTCATCGCCGCCGAGAGCGGCGGCGCCGTGTTGGAAGACAGCGACGTTGCCCGGCTGCAACGCCAGTTCGACGAGCACCTTGCCCGCAGCCGTCCGCAGCGGGTGACGCGCGTCACGGCCTGGGACCGCTGGTGGGTGTTGATCTTTGCTTTTGGCGTCTGGGGCGTGGCCTGGGGGCTTCGCCGCCGCGCAGGACTTGTTTGAAAGGGGGAAGGCGGAGGGCGGAGGGCGGAAGGGGGAAGGAAGGGGACAGAGAAACGGTTGGCGTGAATTGCCGCTTGCGGTTTCGCAAAGGATTCAGGAACTCACCAATGACTCGATCTTCGCTGCGAGCATGGATTAGCAGGGCGGCCCGCCGGCTGCTGGTCATCGGCGGCGGGGCGGCCGTGACCTGGGGGCTGGTCGCGGCCGTGTTGGTGGTTGTGGGCGGTGTCTGGTTGGACCTGCTCTGGGATTTGTCTCCGGCGGCCCGGATCGCGTCGGTTGCGGCGGCGGGTGCGGCGGGCATGGTCCTGGTTGCGGCGCTGACGTGGCGGGTGGCGATTGCCGCCCACGCCGCCGCCATCGCCCGCCGGTTCGATCGCGCGGCCGGCTCCGGCGGCAGCATCCTCACCGGGCTGGAACTCGAGGCGACGCCGGCCGGGCGGGCATGTCCCGTCCGCTTCGCCGCCACCAGCGCCGACCTGGGGCGCATGGCCGTCGATCAGGCGGCGGCGCTGGCCGCCCGAGTGCCGGCGGCCAGGGCGGTGCCGGCCAAACCCCTGGGGCAATCGCTGGCGAGCTTCGTCGCTCTGCTGGCGGGGATCGGCCTGCTGGCCCTCCTCATGCCCAAGCTGGCCGCCACCCAATGGCGCCGCTTCACCAGTCCGCTGGCCGACGTCCCTCCCTTCTCCTCGACGGAGTTCAAGGTCACGCCCGGCGACACGAAAGTGATCTACGGCGAGGAGCTTGGCATCCAGGCCGCCACCAGTGGGACGCCGGTCGACCAGGTGGAATTGGTCCTCGAAGACCAGGGCGGCCGCCAGACCGTGCTGCCGATGTTTCCCGAGCGCGAAGGGGTGTGGCAGACGGTCTTGGCGAAAGTGACGGAGCCGTCGATCTACTATGTCCGCGCCTACCGCGCCCGGAGCGAGCGATACCGGATCGACGTGATCACCGTGCCGCGGATCGAGAACGCGCGGCTGCGGATCGTGCCGCCGGCCTATGCCCATCAGGCGGCCTACGAGGGGCCCATGCCCAAGGACGGCGTGGCCGGATTGCCTGGCACGACCGTGAGCATCTGGTTGGGCAGCAACCGTCCGCTCCGCGGCGGCACGCTCGCTTTAAGCGGCGTCAAGGGCGCCAAGGGCATGAAGTCGATCCCGATGGAACCTTCGGCCGACGACGAGCAAGAGGTGGCCGGCAGCTTCACCGTCGCCGGCGACGGCAAGTTCGAATGCCGCGTGATCGACCGGGAGGGGCAGGCGTCGCAGCAGTCGTTCTGCGGGACCGTGACCATGCTGACCGACCAGTATCCGTTTGTTCGGATCTTGCAGCCGCAGCGCATGTCGCTGGCCACGCCGACGGCCCATCTGCCCGTGGTCCTCTCGGCCGAGGACGATTGCGGCATTTCGCGGCTGCAACTCTTCCGCAGCCTGAACGATTCGCGTCCGCTGCCGTTGGACATCGCGGTTCCGCCGGCGCAGCCGCGCCGTTTGGACGAGCAGGTGTTGCTGCCGTTGGCCCGGTACGGGCTGGAGCCGGGCGACGTGATCAAGCTGTTCGCCCGCGTCGAAGACAACGACCCGGCCGGCACAAGGGGGCCGAAAGCCCGGTGGTCGCCGTGCGGATCATTTCGCAGGAGGAGTTCGAGCGGATGGTCCGCGCGCGGCGAGGGCTCGAGGTGCTGGTGTCGAAATACCGCGAGGCGCGGCGGCGCATGGAAGGGCTGGCCGAGAAGATGGAAGGACTCCGCAAGAAGTTGAAAAAACTGAAGCCGGAGAGCATCGCCTCGCAGGAGACGCTGCGGGAGTTGCGGAGCTTGCAGCGGCTCTTGCGGACCGAGGCCGGGGACCTCCGCAAGGCCGCCGCCCGCCGGCTGCCCTACGACATCGACCAGAATCTCTCGCCGCGGATCGGCGACCTGGCGGAGTTGAGCGAAGACATGGCCCGGGAACTGGAGAAACTGGAGCGGCAGAAGGACTTGCTCAACAAGGACCTGGCCAAGCAGTTGGAGGCGTTGCAGAGGCGGATGGCCGGCGGGAGGCAACTGTACGATCGCAGCGCGATGGTGCCGCTGGAGTTTCTGGAAGCGGTCTTCCCGCTCATGGTGGACGAGGACCGCTTCGCCGTCCTTGTGCTGCGGCAGCAGGACCTGGCCGACCGGCTGGCGACGATGAAGGGGCACGACGGCGAGGACAATCCGGCGATCAAGGGGCAGATGCGCGACTACGAGCACGAGCAGCGGTTGATCTGCGAGGAGCTGGCCTCGCTGTTGGACGACATCGAGAGCCACGCGACCCGGTTGCCCGACGTCCCGGAGTTGAAGGAATTGCGCGAGACGGCGATGAAGTTCGTCAAGGACGTGCGTGCCAGCGGGGCGGCGGCGGCGATGGCCGAGGCGGAGGCCGCCCTGGCCGAATTCGCCGGGACTCGCGGCCACGAGAAGGCCAAGGAGGCCGCCGACATTTTGGCGAAGTTCCTCAAGAAATGCCAGGGAATGGGCGGGATGGCGGTCGGGGTGCTGGGATTCCAGCCCGGACTTTGCGATACCCTTGGAAACACCATCGGTCAACTGCTGGGCGAGATGGGCGGGATGGGCGGCATGGGCATGGGCGGCATGGGCTACTTCGGCCTCTACGGCAGCCTGGACGCGTTGGGCGGCCAAGGCCGCGGCGGAGATGCGGAAAACAAGAATGCCGACGCCAGCCCCAGCGATCACTTCGCCAGCCGGGGAAAGCTCAACAACAATCCCGATGCCGTCCCCGAGGGCGAAGAAGGAATCTCCGGCGCTGCCGCCGGCAGCGGCGAGGGCGCCATGCCGCTCCGCTACCGCCGCCAGATCGGACAGTATTTCCAGCGATTGATCGAAGAAAGCCAATGAGGTGACGTTGATGAGAAGCATGTTGCCGATGAAACGCGCGGCCCGATGGACCGCCGCACTGGCCGGATGCCTGCTGATGGCGGCCGTCGGCGCCGCCGATGGCCCCAAGACGAAATCGCCCGGCGCGACGGAAAGCAAGGTCGCTGGCCCTTCGGCCGGCGGGGCGGTGCCCGACGCCCACCAGGCGGGCGGCGAGCCCGACGGCATCGTGCAAGTGGCCAACCTCGTCTACGCCGGCACGAAGAGCAGCCGCTGCTTCTCCGACCATTTCCTCATCAAGGCCGAGAGGGACTCGGCCATCTCGACCAGCCGCCGCTTCCACGCGGTCAAGCTCGGCAGCGAGAACGTCTTTGAATTCCCGCTGGTCATTATGACCGGCGAGGGCGACTTCCAATTGACCGGCGCCGAGCGCGAGAACCTGCGGCGCTACGTCCGGCGCGGCGGCTTCCTGCTGGCGTCCGCCAGTTGCTCGTCGAGCGAATGGGACCACGCCTTCCGCCGCGAAATGGCGGTGGTCTTCCCCCAGCATCCCTTGCAACCGATCGAGGCGAGTCATCCCGTCTTTCACACCATCTACGAAATTCCCAAACTCTCGCGGCCGATGGAGGGAGTCAGCATCGGCGGCCGGCTCGGCGTGATCTATTCGCAGGACGGCCTGAACGACAGCCACCACACCCCCGGCTGTTGCTGCTGCGGGGGAAGCGAGCTTGACAATGCCGTCGAAATCAACGTGAACATCCTGGCGTATGCACTGACCTATTAGGGTGGCGATTCAAAATTTGGGGGATTGTATTCTGGGTAAACATGATAACGTGGGTGCCACTGCTGGCTTGTCCAGCAGTGGCAAACCACAACTACGCAAAACAACACGCAGCACTGCTGGACAAGCCAGCAGTGGCACCCGTAGATCATAAAATCGCGCCCAGGTGACGCATTGCATTAGGAAACCGGTGCGCGGGGGCGATCCGCCCCACGAGACCGGCGAAGCGAACGTGAACCACGACATCACCCCGGCCAACATGACGACGTCCCGCCCGCGGGGCTGGCCCCTGTGGGGACTGCTCTGCGTTGCCGCCGCCGGCGGCTGCCGGCCGGCAAACCCCGGCGACGGCCGCCCCTTGACGCTGGTCCTCAGCGGCGACACTGCCGGCTGGCTGGTCCCGTGCGGCTGCACGTCGAACCAGTCGGGCGGTCTGCTGCGCCGCGGCAGCTACGTGCGGCAACTCCGCGGGCAGGGCCACGTCCTGGTGGCCGACGTCGGCGGCGCCACGGCCGGCCGCTCGCCCTACGACCTGATGAAATTCGAGGCCATTCTCGAAGGCGAGCGGGCGATGGGCGTCGTCGCCCATAACCTCGGGGCCGCCGAGGCGGCGCTGGGCGCCGCGACGCTCCGCCGGCTGGCCGAGCGGTCCGGTTTTCCGCTGCTCTCCGCCAACCTGTGCGACCAGCGCGGCCGGTTGGTGGTCAAGCCGCTGCTCGATGGCCGAGGCCGGCGGGCGGACGGTCACGTTCGTCGGCGTGCTCAGCCCGCGCTACGCCACGGCCGGGCTGCAAATCCGTCCGCCGCAACAGGCCGTGCTCGACGCCATTGCCGGCCGGTCCGCCCGCCAGGGGGCGCTGATTGTGCTGGCCTACTTGCCCGAGGACGAACTGCGGCAGCTTGCCGAGTCGCTGCCCGAGGCCGACGTGGTGGCCGGCGGTCCGACCGGGCAACCGATGTCGCCGAAACAGATCGGGCCGACGCTGTTGATTTCGGCCACCAGGCAGGGCAAGTTTCTCGCCCGGCTCGACGCCCCCTCGCCGGCCGCGCCCAACTGCGCACTGGAGCGGCCAGCTCGTCGAACTAAGCGAACGCTTCGCCGACGATCCGGATCAAACGGCCAACTTGCGGCGGTTCCACGAGGCATTGGCCCGACGCGATTTCCGACCCGAGGAAACGTCGCTCGTCGAACCGCTGCCGGCCAACGTGCCGGAAGATTTCGCCGTGGCCGGGACCGAGTCGTGCCGGGAGTGCCATGCGGCCGACGCTCGGCTCTGGGACGCCAGCCGCCACGCCCATGCGTGGCAATCGCTCGAAGAGAAGAACGCCGCGGCCGATCCCGATTGCCAGCGATGCCACGTGACGGGCTACGGGCTGCCGGGCGGATTCGTCTCGGCCCGCCGGAGCCCGTCGCGGGTGCAGGTCGGGTGCGAAAGCTGCCACGGTCCTGCCCGCGGCCACGTCCGCCAGGCGGAAATCCACACGCCCTACTTCGCCGAGGCGAAGAACCATTGCACGAGTTGTCACGATCGCGAGAACAGTCCGAAATTTGCCCTTGAGGAATATTGGGCGCGGATTCGCCACGGCGCGAGTTCCAAGGCCGCCGCGCCCGCCGAGACGAAGACGAAGGAGGATCGGCGATGAGCCTCCGGAGGTTATTTCCGATGCTGCGCGGCGATGCGTTGCGTGTTTCGACCGTCTGCTGCCTTGCGGCGGCGATGTTGTTGGTCCTGCCCACGGGCGGGCGCGGACTTGCCAAGAGCAACCGTTGCCCACGGTGCCTGCCCGGAGGCCGCCGCCGCCGCCGCCGATAATACTTAAAGCACCGGTTAAGGGCGCCGATGACGAAGACGTTGAGGAGTACGTTCAGACGCCGCGTCAAAACGGGACCCAGCCTCGCGGGATGGCGCAGCGCAAGCCGGTGCTGGTCCGGGTGGCGGCCGATTGGTGCCCGGCGTGCCGCAAACTGGCGGCCGAGATCGCCAAGCCGACGGTCCAGGACGAGTTGGCGCGATGGAGGCTGGTCGATGTGAACGCCGACACGTCGGAAGACGCGGCGGAGAAGTACGGCGTGGACGCCATTCCGGCCCTTCGGATTCAGACGCCCGAAGGCGAGCCGGTCGCCTCGCACGACGGGACCATGACTGCCGCGGAGCTGGTCGCCTGGCTGGGGAAGTATTACGAGGAAGCGCGGGCGGTTCCGGACGAGGTGTTGTTGGAGTCGGGCGAGCCGGATGCGGAGGCGGTGGGGCGGCTGGTCGAGCGGCTGGGCTGGCGGAACGCCGCCACGCGCGAGGCCGCGGCCCGCCGGCTGTTGCCCTATCCGGCCGCGACCCGGCCCGCCGTTGCGGCGGCCTTCCGCAAGGGAAAACTGGCCACGCGGCTCGGGGCGCTGGAACTGCTGCGGCAATGGCGGGCGCCGGTCGGGGACATGGACCCTTGGCGGCCGGAGACCATGACCGCCGCCCGCAGTCGGCCGCCTTGGAGAAGTGGTCGCGGCAGGCCCTGCCGGCGCCGGAAAAGCCCTCGCCCGAGCAACTGGCCGCGGCCGACCGCGAGATCGACCGGATGCTCAAGGTGGACGACGCCGAGGCGGAAGCGATCCGGCAGCGGCTGGCCGGGCTGGGCAAGGCGCTGACGCCGAAAGTGACCGCCCGGCTGCGGCAGGCCGCCACCGATCAGGACCGCCAGCGGCTCGGGACGCTCCGCTACCGGCTGGTCGCCAGCGATCAGTTGACGCTGCAATGGCCGGGCGGGTTGGCGCGGCTGGCCAGCATCGATCCGCGCACCCGGCAGGCGGCCGCCGAGGAACTGGCCTCGCTGGCCACCGGCGCCGATCGGCTGCTGCTGGCCGAGTTGTTCCGCGATCCCGACCCGCTGGTCCGCGAGATCAGCCTCCGGGCCCTGCAACACATCGGCGGCAAAACGGCCGTCGCGGCCATGGTCGAGCTGCTCTCCGATCCGGAGCCGAACGTCCGCGCGGCCGTGCTCAAGCAACTCGAGGAAAACCCCGATCCGGGCATGATCGACAAGGTGACCGAGTATCTCGCCCGCGAGAAGGACGCCGACCTGGTGGTCCACGGCATCCGCGTGCTCCGCGCCAGCGGCGAGGCACGTCAATCCAGCGGCAAGGTGTTTCGGACGCTCTTGGCGCTGTTGAAACACCCGGCATGGCAAGTCCGCGCCGAAGCGGCGGAGGCCATCGGCAAGCTCCGGTCTCCGTACGGGAGCGATTCGGACAAGCTCCAGGCCGACATTTACGCTGCGCTGATCGAGTTGCTCGGGGATCCGGATGCGTTCGTCGCCAGCCGGGCGGTCGAGGGGCTTTCGTCGGCCGACACGGCCGCGACCGTCGAGCCGCTGGTCAACGCGGTGAAGCGGCATCCCGACCTGGGGGCGAAGATTCTGGTGCAGCTTGGATCGGGGAAGAAGACGCGGGCCCGGGCGCTGCCGCACTTGCGCAAGTTCGCCTCCGACCCGAACCCGGCGCTTCGCGCCGCCGCGCTGGACGCCTTGTTCGAGGCCGTTCCCGACCTGATGGACGAGGAACTGACCGCCGCCGTTTCGGACCGCGACGGCAAGGTCCGCATCAAGGCGGCCCAAGTCCTGTTCCGACTGATGGAAAAACACCGGGGGCAGGCGGTCGAGCGCATGTCGCGGGAGCGAGACCGCGTTCAGGCCGGCTCCGGTTCTGCCGCGGCGGAACGCCTGGCATGGAAGGCCGTGTGGATTTTGGCCGAAAGCCTGAGCGACACGGCGACTCCCGTGGCGGCGAAGCGGCCGCCGGCGGATGCGTCCCGCGCCGGGCGGCAGGCCGACAAGCACGTTCCAGGCGGCCCGGCAGCCAAGGGCGACGCTCGGACGACCGATCCGTGGGAACGCTGGCTCTACAACTATTATGCCGGAGAAGGCCGGCCGAGCTGGATCGGCCCGTTGCGCGGGCCGTTGGAGAAGATGCTGCGCGCCGAGGCGGCGGAGGAACGGATGGCGGCCGCCGCCGCGCTGGTGCCGCTGGGAAGGGCCGATCTGGCTCTGCCCGAGGTCCGCCGGTCGCTGACCGGCCGCAAGTTCTTCCATGAAGCGGCGGCGCTGCTGCCGTGGCTGCCTTGGAAGGACCGCGAGGAGTTGTTCGGGCAGTTGTGCCTCATCGCCGGCAAAGACGATTGGTATCGTCTGATCGAGTTGATGAGCCAGCCGCGCGACCCGCGGGCGGCCGAGGTGTTCTGGCAACTGCTGGTCGAGCCGAAACTCTCGCTGCAAGCAGCCTCGTGCGTCGAAACCGGCCTGTTGATGACGTACTTGCGCGGAAATGTCTACTCCTATGATCCCACGAACTCGTCGAACAGTTCGCAAGCCAGCATGGCGCGGAAGCAGCAGGAATTCTTCCGCGCGTTGAAGCCGCGGGCGGCTTCCGGCGCCGAGCGGCAGCGGATGGTGGCGATCGCGCTGTTGACCTACGCGGTGGACGACGGTGCCGTCGAAGTGGTCCAGCGCGTGAGAGACGACGCCACGCTGAGCGCCGAGCTGCGCCGCGACGCCTTGCAGGTCCTGCTGGCGATGAAGAGCAAGAAAGAGGCCGAGCGCCTGGCCGTTTCCGTCATGGAAGACAAGGAGCCCGCGTCGCGCAAGCTGGGTGTGCAGTACCTCGTCGAGGGCCGCGAAGGGCTGGAAGCGCTCCGCGAGACGATTTCCCTGAAACCCGGATCGAGGACGTACTTCTATTTCGACTCTTCGCAGCCCAACCTGTTGCCCAAGCCTCCGACGGGGCTGAAGGCGTCGCAGTTGCGCCCGTTTCTGGGCCAACCCGACCCGCGGGCGGCCGCCCAGGCCGGCTACCTGCTGGCCTTGCTGGGTGAACCCGACGGCCTGCCGGCGCTCATGCGATTCGTCCGCGCAGAAGGAGGAGAATTGGACGCGGGCGGAATGGATGCGGCGGGCAGTCCGGGCCATCGCCGTCCTGGACGACGATGCCCAGACGCCGCTGCTTCGGGAAATATACAAGGGATTGGAGCCGGACACCTCCTATGGCTATGACGTGAAGGAGTTCTATTGGACCATCCGCTTCATGACCGGCCCGGAAGTCCTGAAGCTCCGCAAGGAGATCCGCGACCAGGTGGGCATGGCGCAGTTGCGTTGACCGTAGGCTGTTGCGGAAGGGGGGAAGAATGGTAGGGTGGGTCAAGCCACCCCTGTAAAGGTCTTACCTATGTTCGCATGGCGAGTATTCTCGCGGTAGATACATGATGAATTCGTTTGCCGCTGGTCTTCTTCGGCTGTTTGGTTTTCGGCCCACGCTTGTGCTTCGTGTACTTGCGCGGGTCGATACGCTGCGCCAAGTCGATCAAGACGGTCGCGAACTTCTTGGGAGACATTCTACGAAAGACTCCCCAATCTTGCTCGGGGATCGCGATCATCATCCCAGCCGTCACCTGAGCCACTTCCAGGGTCAGGTAGTACATCGACAACTCCTCTTCCACGTACTTCTTGCCCTGTGCCGCGCGAATCGCACACTTCACAACCGACACGGCGTTGTAGGCCATGCACGCCGTACAGAATCCGAACAACGCCGCCTTGGGATATCCCAAGGTGTTGATCTCGCAGCGCAGGTCGTCGGTCAATTGCTGGAACCCCGTTTCGATCGTCCAGCGATCGGCATAGAGTTCCGCAATCCGCACCGCGCTGGCCGCTTTCTTCGCCAAGTTGGTGAGAATGTGCAATTCCGTTTCCCCGTCCTTGTTGGGCTTGTCCAGGACGATCGTAATTCGGCGGGCAGTAAAGCTCTCTCCGCTTTCGGGGTCGGTCAGGCAAATCGCTTGTTCGTAGATGTTTCGTCCCCGACCATCCTGGCCCACCAAACGGCGTTTTCCCTTCAATTCGTAGCAAAGCGTGGAGGCGTGCTGACGGATAATAAAGAAAGCCCCCAGGCGACGAATACCAAACAAAAACCCGCTGGTGCAGAAGTTGCGGTCCGCCAAAATGCAATCGCGCGGAAATACACGCCAAGGCCTCCTTCAGCAACGAACGTTCCTGGGCATGCGCGTCTTCGCAGGGAACCACGTCGGTAATCAAACCGTATTGCGGATCGTAGAACACCAGCGCCTGCCCCGGCAAGGCGGCGGACCGAAACCGGCGCAACTCGAAAATACGATGCTCGGTGCCGGTCAAGTGGTTCCCATCCAGGACTCGTACGCGGTAGCGAGGCAGCAGCGGCAGGGCCTGCGACCGCATCGCCTTCATACAGGGGCCCAGTTCCTCGCCCGAATAATGCACCAACGCCGCCGGGACTTGCGATTCCAGACGCTTCAACTTGTCATAGACAGCTTGCCGGGTCACCGGAATTTCGTCCGGGTGGGCTTGGTAGAACGCTCCCACGGACGGCGATTCCTTGAACACCACGTCGCACATGATTTGAACACACTGGGAGAAAGCCAATTCCTTGGCGTAGCCCAGGACGGCGTGCTCCTGGAAAACCTGATCCAGCACCGCCGGTTCGAAAACACGCTCAAGCGTTGCACTGACCATCACGCTGACCGGACTCCGCTCGATGAAGACCGCCAATGGTTTGCCCAGCAACATCCTTGTCGCTCCTGCTTCGCGAGACCCATTCACACGCCGCCACCCCGTTGTGACGCGCGCCGAAGCCGAAGTGATACCATAAACCGTGAAACCGTAACAGATTAAGACCTTTACAGGGGTGGGTGGGTCAAGCGCAGCGAGACCCACCACGGTCCGCCAAGAACCCGATGGTGGGTCTCGGGACCATGCTTCGCATGGTGCCCCTTGACCCACCCTACACGTGCCTCCGCAACAAAGACGAATGAAGAAACGTATCGAACCAAAGGGCGGCGCGGGCGCGCCGCCTACCAACGTGTTTTCGAGCAAAAGGAGCGAATGATGACAACGCGACGCATGGGTCCGTGGATGATGGTTCTGACGGCGACGGTTTTCTGGACGGCGGCGGCCCGTGCCCCGGCCCAGCAGCCGGTGGTCGCCGGCAGGGGCGTGGTGCAGGTGCAGCAGCAGCCCACGATGCTCCGCATGTCCCTGGTGCTGATGGCCAAGGGAAAAACGCTGGAAGGCGCACTGGCCAGGCTGAAGGACCGCCGCCAGGCGGCCGCCAAGCAAGTGGAGGCGCTTGGGGCCGACAAGGATTCCATCGCCTTCGGGCCGCCCGTCGTCAGCCGCACCCAGTCCGCCCAGCAGCAGCGGCTGCAAGCGATCATGGCCCAGCGGGCCCGCGCGGGAAGAAGGCCGGCAAGACCCCGACGCCGCCGGTCGTCGTCGTGACCATGTTGACGGCCCAATGGCCGCTCGCGGCCGACGATAGTCCCGAGAAGCGATTGCTGACGGTGGAACGTCTGCGGGAGAAAATCAAGACGGGCGACCTCGCCGGGGTCAAGGATGCGGAAAAACTCTCGCCCGAAGAGCAAGAACTGCTCGAGGAAGCAAGCGGCGACGAGAACCAGCCCCAGTTCGACAGCCCGTTCGCCGGTCAGAACGAAGAGTCGTCTCCGGCGGGCCAGCCGCAATTCTTCTTTGTCGCCCGCCTGCCCGCGGCCGAGCGCGACAAGGCCATGGCCGACGCCTTTCGGAAGGGGAAGCTCCGCGCCGAACAGTTGGCCCGCGCCGCCGGCATGTCGCTGGGGCCGTTGGTGGAACTGGAGACCCCCGACAGCGAGGTCGAGTTCAACGACGAGACGGGCAACAAGTACCCCTACCGGTCCAACGAGTTTATGACCATGCAGCGGGCCTGGATGCAGAATAATGTAGTCACCGGCGCGACGGATCAGTCGATGGAAGTCATGAGCGGCAGCCCGGGGCCCGCAACCATGCGCATTTCGGTGACGGCCAAATTCAACCTGGCGCCGGCCAAGGAGGGCGGGAAGTAAGGGGGAGGGCGGAGGGCGGAAGGGGGAAGGCGGTGGTGAGCCGGAGGCGTTAGCCCAAGTTCGCCAGTAGAGGTCGTTGGGGCGGGAATCTTGTCATATTCGGTACCCGCGAGGAAGCGGGGTTTCTTGACGGAACTCCTTGCCGCACGTCACACGGTTGCCTCGCCATTGTGCCCAAAGGCGTTGTAGTGAAGACCTTGCCCTTCGGGTCGTCCGGGAGCAGCCGTAAAATACGGGCATGTTCATCCGCCCCTGTTTCCGTCGTAAGAATGGCAAGCGGCACGCCTACTGGGCACTGATGGAGTCCTATCGCACGGAACGCGGTCCGCGGCAACGGGTAGTGGCCTATCTGGGCCAACTCGACGATCGCGGCCGGCTGGGCGTCAAGGAGGCGGCCCAAGGCGGGCGGCGGTCGCGGCAGCAACGGCTCTTCGACGACGTACAGCCGCAGTGGGTGGAAGTGGATGCAGCGCGGGTCCGCGTGGAGAACCCCGTGGCTTTCGGCGGGCCGTGGCTGGCACTGGAGTTGGTGCGGCAACTCGGGCTGCACGAATTTCTCCAGCAGGTCCTTCCCCGCGGCGAGGAGCAGGTGCCCTGGTCGCTGATGGCCTTGGTTTTGGTGCTCTGTCGTCTGTGTGAGCCGTCGAGCGAACTGCACATCGTCGAGCATTTCTATGCCCAAAGCCCCTTGGCCGAGTTGCTGGGCGTGCCCGCGGCCAAGGTCAACGAGCAACGGCTGTATCGGGCTTTGGACGCCTTGTTGCCGCACAAGGAGGCGTTGGAGGTGTTCTTGAAAGGACGGCTTGGGGAACTGTTTGCCCTGGAGTACGACTTGCTGTTGTACGACGTGACGAGCACCGTATTTTGAAGGCGAGGCCCGCGGCAATCCCTTGGCACAGCGCGGCCACTCGCGCGACCACCGGCCGGACTGCAAGCAGGTGTGCATCGGCCTGGTGGTGTCGAGGTGCGGCATGCCGCTGGGCTACGAGGTTTTCGCCGGGAATCGCAACGACGTGACCACGCTGGCGGAGATCGTCGAGACGATGGAACGGCGTTATGGACGCGCGGAGCGGATTTGGGTCACGGACCGGGGCATGGTTTCCGAAGAGAACATTGCTTTTCTGCGGCAGCAGCAGCGGCAGTACCTCGTGGGCACGCCGAAGAGCATGCTGAAACGGTTCCAACGCGAACTGTTGGCCGAGGACTGGCACGCGATCCGCGACGGCGTAGAAACCAAGCTTTGTCCGTCGCCGGAAGGCGCCGAGACCTTCGTGCTCTGCCGCAGTCGTGACCGGCGCGAGAAAGAGAAGGCGATGCACGCCCGCTTCGAACAACGCATTGAAGAGGGCCTGCGGCGCATCGCGGCCACTTGCCAACGCCAGCGCTTGGACCGAGCCGTGGTGGGACAACGGGTGGGGCGCCTCTTGGGCCGAAACAGCCGGGCGGCCGGACTGTTCCAAGTCGAGGTGCGGACGGGAGAAGAAAATCGGGCGACCCTGCGTTGGAACAAGGTCGAGGCGTGGCGCGACTGGGCTGCCTTGAGCGAAGGCTGTTACCTGCTGCGTACCAACATCAGCGACTGGAGCGACGAGGACCTCTGGAACACCTACATCCAATTGACGGAGGCCGAGGCGGCCTTTCGCATCCACAAGAGCGACCTGTCGATCCGTCCGATTTGGCACCAGAAGGAAGAGCGGGTCTTGGCCCACATTTTCGTCTGCTTCCTGGCCTATGTGCTTTGGAAGACGCTGGCCCAGAACTGCCAGCGCGCCGGGCTGGGCCACGAGCCGCGCCGGGTGTTCGAGGAACTGGGCAATATCCGCTTGGTCGATGTGGTGTTGCCGACGCGTCAGGGCACCGAGATCCGCAAGCGTTGCGTGACCCGGCCGACGGACCACCAGGCCATCCTGCTGCAACGACTGCGGCTACGGTTGCCCACCCGACCAATGGCGGGTTTGTAGTGAAGACTTTTGGGAACCACCCCTTGCGCCGCAACTACTTACGTCGATCACTGGCGAACTTGGGTTAGCCTCCGGATCGGAAACCGGCTGCCGATCTTTCGGACCAAGTAGGGCGGGGCGGTTTCAACCCGTCCGCTTTCGCCGCCGCGCATAGCCGAGCAGGCCAATGGCGGCGATGCCCAGCAGGACCAGCGTGGAGGGCTCGGGCACGACCACGAGGTCGATATAGCCCTGGTCCACGGTCAACGAGTACGTCAGGCCCGGCGGGGCGGCGGGAAGATCGAAATAGCTGAGATCGGGCGTGCCGAAACTGCCGCCGATCAGCGGGTATTCGCCGTTGGTCGTCGGGTCCGTGCCGAAGGTGATGGCCGTGTGCGGGGCCAGCGTCAGCCCATTCGGGGACGTGATGATCAACAGGTCGCCGCTTCCGCCGGGCGTGGTCAAGTCGAAATTGAGCGTCGTCAAGCAGGAAGCGGTCGTCAGGCTGCCGATGGTCAACGGTCCGATGGAGCCGACGCCGCCGGGGGCGATTTCGGAAGCAACGGAGCCGATCTGAACGCCGCCCGAGATCGAGCCGCCGCTGGTAGCGCTGGCCAGCGTTCCGCCGTTGAGCGTGACGTTGCCGCTGCCGGTGGCGGAGCCGTTGGCGCCGTTGGCGGCCACCAATGTGCCGTTATCGACTTCCGTGCCGCCGCTGTAGATATTGCTCGCCGCCAACACAAGCGCCCCGGCGTCTGTCTTGGTCAGGCCGCCCGGCCCGGAAAGCGAGCCCGAGAACGTGACGGTATATCCGGCGGTATCGACCGTTGCGTTGCCGCCGCTGCCGGTGAGCGTCATTGGCTGCGTGGTTGACAGCGGGCCGCTTGCCTGGAGCGTTCCGCCGCCGAAATTGAATAGGGCGGCCCCGCCGCCGCCGGAAACCGCCGATGCGGTGAGAACCCCACCGTTTAGGCTAAATGTCGCCGTGGTGCCGAAGAGGAGGGTGCCGGCGCGATTTGTGCCGCCGGACTGGGTGAAGTTCCCCGCGCCGATGCAGCCCACCCATTCGCCATACGTCCCCGCGGACAAGTAGCCGCCGCTGAGGCTGTAAGATCCGCTGGCACCGGAGTTGAAGCCGACGGAGAGACAGTTGCCGATCGCGTTGGTGCCGCCGGATTGCGTGAAGCTCCCCGTGCCGGAGTAGCCCACAGCCTCACTCGCTGCGGACAACTGCCCGGAACCGCTGAGGCCGTATGTCCCGCTACTGGTTTGGTACCATTGGTAACCGAGGTAGAGAGCGCCGGAGATTGAGTTGGTCCCACCGGATTGCGTGAAGTTTCCCGTGCCGCCCCAGCCGACGTTCTCCACCGGTGCGGACAACAGGCCGGAGCCGTTTAGGCTGTAGGTTCCGCTGCCGCCGGAATGCTCGCCGACGTAGAGAGCGTAGGAGATAGCGTTGGTGCCGCCGGACTGCGCGAAGTTCCCCGTGCCGGAGTAGCCGAGGACGGCGGAGTTGCCCACGGCGAGGGCACCGTCGGTCATTTGGATGGATCCGCTCCCCGTGGAACTGTCAAGACAAAGGCTGCTGCAAACGTCTCCGGTCGTGGTGATGGTCACGGTCCCGCCGTTGAAGATGTCGGCGTTGTCGGTGCCGGTCGGCACGATGCTGCCGCTCCAATTGCCCGCGCTGGACCAGTCGCCCGACACAACGTTCCAGGTGACGTCGGCCCGGGCCGGCGGCGATGACAATAGCAAGAGCGCCGCGGCGGCAACGCCCAAGAGCCGAACGACCGGGGATGGCGGAACGGAACGACTAAGACCACGGCGGGTTGTTGCACGCATCGGGGCTTCTCCAAGAATGTCCCAAGGGCCTAATCGCCCGCGGGGGCGAATGGGGATGAACCTCCCCCCAATTTAGCAGGTGTCGAAATCGGCGTCAAGCAGATGGGGAAAATAAGGCGGAAGGCGGAGGGCGGAAGGCGGAAGGGGGAGGGCGGAAGGGGGAAGGCGGAAGGGGGAAGGCGGAGCCGCACGCAGTTCGCGCCGGCCCCCTCGACGCAGTCGAGGGGCTTTTCCAATCCCTAAATCCCCAAATCCCTAAATCCCTGCCCCGCTCACGGGGTGCGCTCGAAGTTGCTGCGATCGCCCACTTCCACCGAGAGCGTCAGCGTCTTGCCGTCGCGGAAGATCAACAGCGGCACACGCTTGCCCACTTCGATCAGACTGACGAGATTGATCAGATGGGCGTCGTCCTCGACGCGGACACCGTTGATCCGCAAGATGACGTTGCCGGGCAGCAGATGGGCGGCTTCGGCGGGCGAGCCGTGGGTGACGCTGAGCACGCGGGTGCCCATCGGATTGGGCAGGCCGAGTTCGGCCGCCGCGGCCGGCCCGAAACGAGAATCCAGGTTCACGCCCAGGAAGGCCCGGGTCACTTTGCCCGTCTCGATCAGTTGCCGGGCGACGAACATGAACATGTTGATCGGGATGGAGAACCCGATCCCCTCGCTGCCGCCGGACTTGCTGGCGATGGCGGTGTTGATGCCGATGACGTTGCCGCGCAGGTCGCACAACGGCCCGCCGCTGTTGCCGGGATTGATGGCCGCGTCGGTCTGGAGGAAGTCCTGGAAGAGGACCATGACATCGGGCAGGTGCAGGTCGCGGCGGCCCTTGGCGCTGATGATGCCGAAGGTGACCGAATGGCTCAGGCCGAACGGACTCCCCACGGCGAGCACGAAATCGCCGATTTCCATGCGGTCGCTATTGCCCAGCGGGGCGGCCACCAGACCGGGCGCCTCGATGGCCAGCACGGCGACCTCCGTGTCCGGATCGTCCCACATTTGCCGGGGATGAAGCTGTCGGCCGTCGGCCAGGCTGACGATGATTCCCTCCGGCGGAGCCACGTGGACCACGTGCCGATTCGTCAGGACGTAATACTTGCCTTTCCATTGGATGATGACGCCCGAGCCCGACTCTTCGCTGTGGATGCCGTGGCTGTACGGCAAGCTGAGCGTGGTGCCTTCGGCCTCGACGTGGACGACCGTGGGGCCGATCAGCTTGGCGACGGCCTTCAGCACGGCGGACTGGGCCTCCAGGACGGGGGCGTTTTTTTCCAGGATGCGTTGCAGCTCGGCCCGCTGCTGCGGCGTGACGGCGCCCTCCTGCTCCAGGTCTGCGGAAATTGCCGGCGGCGTCGCTGTCTGGGGCGTTTTCGCCGTCTGCGGTTTCGCCGTCTGGGCTGGCGTCGCCGAGGCCGCCAGGACGCCGATCTGCACCACGAGGGCCGCAAGAAGCCGCGCAGACAGCGAAAGAAGTCTTCCCTGACTTCGTTCCATGGAATTGCCTAGCGGGTTGTTTTCCCGGTTCCGCGCGCGCGCCGCTCAGGAAACGTCCAATTCGATGTCGTTGATGGAAAGGTCGGCATCGTTGCCGGACACGTCGAGCAATCGGCTCCAATCGACGTCGGACGACGACGATGCACCTTGACGTTCGGCCTCGCGCTGGCACTTGATGCAATAGGTGGCATAGGGCAGGGCGTTCAGCCGGGCCATGGGGATGCCGATTCCACAGCCTTCGCAAACGCCGAATTGTCCGTTCCGCATCCGCTCCAGGGCATACTCGATGCGGGTCAACTCACGGCTTTCGACCTCGGCCAGTTGCGAACTGATCTCGTCTTGGACCGAGTCCAAGGCGGCATCGACCATATCGCCGGAAGTTTGGGCCCTGAGTTCCTTGAGCAGACTCAGGTCGCCCGCCAGTGCCTTGCGCAAGGCATCGCGCCGTTTCACGAGAAGCTGGCGCATCGTCAGGATTGCATCTTTGCGGCTCATGGGAAATCTACCTGGGTGTCCGCCTGTGGCCGCGCTGAAGGTTGCCCCCCTCAGAGTAGCCTTGCTCGAACTCCTCCTCTATGGGTAACGGATCGTTCCGGTCTGGTGGCTGTCCGAGGCGAAAGATGAGGCCGCCCATTGGGACAGCAACCAAACTATACTACGCAAAACGTCGGTATGTGGATCAAAAAAAACGCCCATTTCCGGCCCTTCGGAAGGCCGGGTGGAATGGCAACCGTAAAGCATTTCTCACAAACAACTTATGGCATGATGGGCGAACCCGTCGCCCATGGCAAAATCAAGGCGGGTTACCGACCGCGGTAAGGACACTTCGGCGGGCGAGCCACGCATGATACTCTATCTCCGCCGCGGTTTCTACCCCCTTGACGCTAACGGATAATCGACAAAACCCGCACAGATATCCAGCCGTTTTTCCGCCAGCGCCCAGGAATCGTGCAAGTCCCGTCCCGGCCGTTGACCCGACCGTGGGCGTAAGCTAAATGCGGTAGAGGGTTTAATGTCATTCTGAGCCGGAGCGAGTAGGGTGGGTCAAGCGGAGCGAGCCCCACCAGAATCCGCGAAAAATCGATGGTGGGTCTCGCTCCGCTTGACCCACCCTACTTTCCTGCTTTCCGACCTTCCGCAACCGCCGGATCAGCCCCGCCACGATCATCCCCAGCCGCGAAAAAAACATGTCCAGCAGCACCCTTACGCCTCCGTTCTCCCCGACCGCCACGGAACCCCTGGCCCTACGCATCCACGGGACTGCCCGCGATGGGCAAATCGTCCGGCTCCGCTCGCCCAAGTGTACGGTCGGCTCCGGGCCGCGTTGCACCTTGCGGCTACGTGCCCGGGGCGTCGGGCCACTTCATTGCCTGATCGTCCGCGGGCCGTGCGCGACCATCGTCCGCCGCTGGTCGGCCGACACTCGGCTGAACGGCCAGGCATTCACCGACGCCCAACTGCTTCCCGGCGACCGTTTGAGCATCGGGGCCATCGAATTGGAGGTCCTGGAGACGGCCGCGGAAGGCCGCAGGGATGCCCAAGCCGCCTGGGCCCCGCCCTCCGACGCCTGGCAGCAGCAACCATGGCAGGCCGAGCGGGAGGAACTTCAACGGCAGGTGAGCGAACGCGACGAGCAACTGACCGCGCTGCGGGCCGAGTGGGATGCCCGTCAAAAAACGCTGGAAGAGGAACAGGCCCAGCTTGCGGAGTGCCGACACGGCCTGGAACAGTGGCGAAGCCAGTTGGAAACCCGGCAGCAAGCGTTGGAAGAGGACCGGCGCCGCGGGGAGGCCCGGCAGAACGAAGCGACTGCTCGCATGGCGGAGCGGTCGCAACAACTCGCCGCCCGGCAGGCCGAGTTGGAGACCCGCGAGCGTGCGCTGGCCCAACGGCAGCAGCAGTGGCAGGCCGAGCGGGAGGAGTCGGAGCAACAACTCAACGCGCGGACGGATGCGACTGGCGCCCTCCAGGCCGAATTGGAGGCCGGTCGAGAGGCCCTGAAGGAAGAGCGCCGCCGCTGGGAGGCCCGGCAGAGCGAGACGACCTCGCGCACCGCGGAGCAATCGCAACAATTTGCGGCCCGGCAGGCCGACCTGAACGCCCGCGAGCGTGCCCTGGCCCAACGGCGGCAGCAGTGGCAGGCCGAGTGCGAGGAGTCGGAGCGGAAACTGGCGGAGCAGGCCCAGCAGCTTCGCGCGTCCCAAGCCGAACTGGAAACGCAGCAAGAGGCCGTAAAGCAACGGCTTCTCCAAGAGAATGCGAAACGGGCGGAGGATCGGCCGGCCGTTCTGGAAGCAACGCCCAGCCGCCGCCCTCGGACGGCCCGCAAGTGTCGGCCGCCGAGCCCCAGGCATTGTCCGGCCAGCCGCAAGAGGCTCATCCAGAGCACGGCAGCGATGACGAGTCGATCGACGTTTATATGTCGCAACTGATGGAACGGCTCCGCAAGGCGAGCGGCCAGTCGCGTCCGCCCGCCCAGCGTCCGCAGAGGGTCTCGCCGTCCGCCTCGCCGTCCGCGTCGCCGTCCGCGTCGTCGGGGCCGCCGCGTGCCGTCGCGAAGAAGCCGGAGGAGGCCGAGGGGCCTGGGCCCGAGGAATTGCCAGAACCCGCGCCGGCATCCGATGGGGAGGGCGAAGCGATGGAAACGTCGCCCCGGACGACCGCGTTGGAGACCCAGGTGAGCATGGCGGCGATGCGCGAACTGGCCAATCAGTCGGCCCGAATCGCCATCCGTCACCACGCCCGCCGGCAAATGCTCCGAATGACGCGGGGCAAGATGACGATCGTCTTGCAGGCGGCGCTCGCCTGCGCCGCGCTGTTGTGGATGTGGGGGCATCGAGGCGCCAATATTTTTGCGTTGTACGGGTGCGCCGCCGGCTTCCTGGTCATCGTGGTTTGGGGCAGTCAGTACGCCGCAATAATCGGTGAACGGGTCCGTGACAAGTTCGGCCGCAGCAAGCGGAGAGGGAACCGCGCGGCAACGGCGAGATCGCGGCCGCCGCAATCGGCCGGCGACAACCCAAACCACGGCGCCGAGGTTTGGGGCTAAAATCCGCGGGCGGCCTTGACGTCGTCGAAATCGCGGAGGTGGTAGTCGATGCCGACGTAGTCCAGCACCCGGGCGAGCCCCCGCAAGGCCACGCCCATGCCGTCGGGTCCGCTGAAGCCGCCGAACTGCCCGCCGCCCTTCAGATGCGGCTCCAGGTCGAGGAACACGCCGGGGATGCCCCGCCGGCCGAGCCTCTTCTCCAACGCCGGCAGGATCCGGCTGAAGTCGCGGAGGATCGCTTCATAGGCGGCGTCGCCCTGATCGGCCGGCACGAAATGGGTCATCGGGTCGTCGGCCGACGCAGCGCCTTCCGCCGCCGCCGTTGCCGTCGCCGGCTGCCCAGCGCGATAGTCCTTGACGTGCATCCACCCCAGGCTCGGCTTCATGGCCAGATACTGCGCGAACAGCTTCGGCCGGACTGTAGCCCTGGACGAGGATATTGGCGGCGTCGAACACCAGGACCATGGCCGGATGGTTCACCTGGCGGTGGATCTCGGCCAGCACGTGGCCGTTGTTGCCCACCAGGTCGGCCTCGACCTCCAGGCCGAACGTCAGATCGCTGCGATGACAGGTCTCGGCGATCTGCCCCAGCCAGTCGATCGCCTGCGGCAGGTGCTCCCGCGGAGGGCTCCCCCGCGGCGGATAGAAGGAAAAGCCGCGCAGGAGCTTCGTCTCCAGGGCGTGGGCCAGGTCGCACGCCTTCTGCACGTCGCCGGCCAGGTACTTCTTGATCGGCACGTAGGCGTTCTTCGTGCCGTCCTCCACGTCCAACAGCTTGACCTTGCCGATGGGCGAGCCGAGCGACGAGACGTTCAACTCGTATTCATTTTGAAGCTGCCGGACCTTCTGGATTTCGGGCAGGGTGAGTTGCACGGCATTCTTCACCCCGCGGCCCACGTCGATGAAGCGGATGCTGTAGTATTGCAGGCCCAGGGCGGCCATGGCCGCAAACTGCTCGACCGCCGTCCTATGATTGGCGGCCTCGTCGGCAAACGCGGAGAGGATCACGCGGGGGCGGTCGTCCATGAAAGGCCTCGAAGGATTGCCGGAGTCGGAAGTAAACGGCCATTGTGACGGTTCGGGCAGAGAACGGCAAGGGGGGAGAGGAAAAGGCGGAGGGCGGAAGGCGGAGGGCGGAGGGCGGAAGGGGGAGGGGGGAGAGGAGCCGGAGGCGTTAGCCTCCGGATGGGAGGGCGGAACGCGGAAGGGGGAAGAAGGCGAGCCACGGCACGCGTCAATAAGTTACTGCAATTATGAATCACTACACTACGTTGTCGGCACGGCCGATGACCTTTCGACGCTGGCAATGTGCAGCAAGGAGCAGAGGATCACTCGGTCCGAATCGGGAATGCCGATGACCAAGGTGGATTTCAAGAGGATGGCAAACTCGGGATGAGGAATCCGGTGAACGTCGCCGTTGGAAAGCCGGACCTCCAGCGGCTCAAAGGGCTGACGTTGCAGCAATTCGCGGATCGTTTCGGCATTCATCGTATTGGCCTTTTGGAAAGAGAAACCGAACCGCGGCAATCCAATTATACCACGGCCATACCACGCCCGTCGATACTTCCGACCCATCCCCGGACTAACGCCCGGGGCTCGCTTTCCCTCCGCCTTCCGCCTTCGCTGTTACCGTGGTCGTGATCCCCCCGCGGGCGGTGAAGGCCGCCACAAGCGTCATCCGCCGCGGCCCGACGACGCTTGCCAAGTCGTCCAGGATGCGGTTGGTCGCGTCTTCGTAAAAAATCCCCACATTGCGATACTGCTGCAAATAGAGCTTCAGACTCTTCAGCTCGACGCACTTGCGGTCGGGAACGTAGGTGAAGGTGAGCGTGCCGAAGTCCGGCTGGCCCGTCTTCGGACACAGCGAAGTAAACTCCGGACAGACGATCTCGATGGTATAGTCCCGGTCCGGGAATGGATTGTCGAACGTTTCCAGCTTGTCGCGGTAGGAGTCGGTCACTTGCAGGTTCCTTAAGGCCCGGGGACTGTCCCGATTTCGGGCACCATGCGAAGCATGGTCGGACGAAAATGGGACTGTCCCCTTTGCCGGCTATCACTTGCAGGTTCCTCGGTTGCCTCCGATAATTGTGGCATGAGCGAGGGCCTGCGAGAAGGGGACGGGGGCGATTGTGGCATGACGGGTGAGGCGGGGCGGCCGGCGGTGATCCTGCTTTCCGGGGGGCTTGATTCGGCCACCACGGCCGCCATCGCGCGGCGCCAGGGGTTTGACCTCTATGCACTTTCGGTCGATTACGGCCAGCGGCACCGTTTCGAGCTGGAGGCGGCCCGCCGGGTGGCCCGGGCCCTGGGCGTCCGCCGCCACGTCGAGACGACCGTCGATCTTGGACGCTTCGGCGGCAGCGCCTTGACCGGCGCCGTCGAGGTGCCCAAGGATCGCAACGCCCGGCAAATGGCCGACGGAATCCCCGTCACCTACGTCCCCGCGCGGAATACGGTCTTGCTGTCGCTGGCGCTGGCCTATGCCGAAGTGGTCGGCTCGGCCGACATCTTCCTCGGCGTCAACGCCGTCGACTACAGCGGATACCCCGATTGCCGGCCGAAGTACATCGCCGCCTTCCAACGATTGGCCAACCTGGCCACCAAGGCCGGGGTCGAGGAGCGATTGCAGTTCACGATCCACACCCCCTTGATCCGCTGGACCAAGGCCCAGATCATCCGCCGCGGCGTCGAGCTGGGCGTCGATTACAGCCTGACCCACACCTGTTACGATCCCGACGCCTCGGGCGAGAGTTGCGGCCGTTGCGACGCCTGCCAGTTGCGATTGCGGGGTTTCGCCGAGGCCGGGCTGACCGACCCGCTGCGGTATCGGCACGAAGCTATTTGAGGGCGTCCTGGAACTCCGTAACATTACCAACGAAAACCAAAACTATGGCGAAATCCTGCGTATGAGGGTTCCACGCAAAGACGCCAAGGCGCAAAGACGCAAAGGTACGGAAAAGAAGAGGGGAAAGGTCGAATTGCCCCACGTTTTGCTGCTTCGCCAAATACCTTTTGGTTCTTTGCGCCTTTGCGCCTTGGCGTCTTTGCGCGAGAAGTGTGTCGCAACGACGCTGCCAACGCGTGGTTTCTTGTCAAAGATTTCGGGACATACTCAGTCATTATCTTCCGGACAACAAGATTAGACGACGATGCGGATTGCCGAGATATTCCGATCGCTTCAAGGCGAAGGCCGGCTGACCGGGACCGACAGCGTCTTCGTCCGCTTCAGCGGCTGCAACCTCCGCTGCCGCTGGTGCGACACCCGCTATGCCTCCTGGAGCCCGGAAGGCGAAGACCTGTCGTTGGACGAGGTCCTGGCCACGCTGGCCCGGCTCGACAGGCCGCCCGAGCGCCGGGTCCATCATGCGGTCGTCACCGGGGGCGAGCCGATGCTGTTCGACGACGTGGTTCCGCTTTGCGCGGCGCTCCGCGGCCAGTTGCGGCACATCACCATCGAAACCTCCGGCACACTCTACCAGCCGGTGGCGTGCGACCTGATGTCGATCAGCCCGAAACTGTCGCTCTCCACGCCGACGCCGCGGGAGAGTCCGGCGTGGGCCGTCCGCCACGAGTCGGCCCGGCACGTCCCGGAGGTCATGCGCCGCTTGATGGCCGAGTACGATTACCAGTTGAAGTTCGTCGTCCAGCGGCCGGAGGACTGCCGCGAAGTGGAGGCCTATTTGGCCGAGTTTCCCGACGCGGACCGCGGCCGCGTATGGCTGATGCCGCAAGGCGTTGACGCCGTGGAGCTGTCCGAGCGGGCAAGCTGGCTGGAGCCGTATTGTGCCGCGGCCGGGCTGCGATTCTGTCCCCGTCGGCAGATCGAGTGGTTCGGGCGCGGCGAGGAGTTTAAGAAGAGGGATTAGGGATTGGGGATTAGGGATTGGAAGGAGAGCCAAGACGCACGAATCCCCACGCTCCAATCCCCAATCCCTAACGCGGGCTACGCCCGCAACCCAAGGGATTAGGGATTGGGGATTAGGGATTGGAAAGCTGGATTCCACACCAAACCTTTGTCGTACTTCCACTTGCGATCATACGAAAACACGTGCGAAGCGCGCAGAAATCTCAACCTAAGA
The DNA here is from genome assembly GCA_963804825.1 of uncultured Planctomycetia bacterium. Taxonomy (GTDB): domain Bacteria; phylum Planctomycetota; class Planctomycetia; order Pirellulales; family Thermoguttaceae; genus JBKQVT01. The sequence continues at coordinate 1,151,580 of CAWDRV010000003.1, forward strand.
CTCTAATCCCCAATCCCTAATCCCCAATCCCTTCTTCTGCCCATGGGCCGACGCGCACTGCGAAAAATCACCCCCGGACTCGACCTCTCTCGCCACCTGAAGACGATCGAGGAGTTGCCCCAACCCTGGCGGGCCGCGACGCTGTTCGGCCGCGAGGGGCCGCTGGAGGTCGAGATCGGCTCGGGCAAGGGGCTTTTCTTGCGCAATGCTGCGGCGGCCCAGCCGGCGGTCGATTTTCTGGGCATTGAAATCGCCCGGCGCTATGCCGAATTCGCCGCCGCCGCCCTGCGGAAACAAGAACTGCCCAACGCCCTGGTGGTCCGGGGCGACGCCCTGCGGGTCTTCCACGAGTTCCTCCCCGACCGGTCGGTCGCCGCAGTGCACATCTACTTTCCCGATCCGTGGTGGAAGAAGCGGCACAAGAAGCGGCGGGTGATGCGGGAGTCGTTGCTGGCCGACATCGAGCGGACGCTCCGGCCCGGCGGCTCGCTCCATTTTTGGACCGACGTGGAAGAATACTTTCGCACGTCGTTGGAGTTGGTGGCCGCCCACACGCGGTTGGAAGGGCCGTTGGAGGTGCCGGAGGCGCCGGCGGAGCACGACATGGCCTATCGGACGCATTTCGAGCGTCGGATGCGTCAGCACCAGGAGCCGGTCTACCGTGCCGAGTTCCGCAAGCCCGCCTAACATCGTGCGTCGGTCTGTTAGGTCCTTATCGTGGAGTGAAAGCGGTATGGAGTTCGACCCGGACGGTCGTTTGATATTGGCGCGGACCTCGACCCGGAGGGTCGTTTGATAATAGCCCAGCGATTCATCGCTGGGTAGCGAAAGGCCCCAATTTCATTTTCGTCCCGTAGGGACGATTGAATATCGGATGCCTCATTTCGGCCGTCCCTACGGGACTTGTTGCACAAAATGGCGGTGCTTGGCGTCCCAGCAGTAAACTGCTGGGCTATTGTCAAACGCCCCTACGGGGCGAAAACAATCGCCCAACTCATCGGTTCCCCCAATTGTGACGCACCAGAGTAGCCGGCCAATCTTGCCGCAGCGGACCGGCAAGAATTGCTTGACGAAGGCCAACTTCTCGGCCATGCCAAGTTTGTTCTTGTCCGGTGGCGTGGGGTGTAAGTGCCTGCGTGGCAAGGGGTTGTGTTAGAGGATGCCGCTTCTCGTGCATCGGCCGGCGGGTTTGGCCCCACATTTGCTTTCGCAGGGGCGCCCAAAATCCCTCATCACCTTCGCTTGGTCGGGTCGAAGGGGACAGTCCCATTTTCGTCGGACGAAAATTGGGACAGTCCCCCTGGACAATTACGAAATCCCTCGTCACCTTCGCTTGGAGTCGAGCCGATGCAAGTCAACAACATTCTCTCCGGACTCTCCGATGCGGCCTCGCTGGCCAAGGGCCGCAGTTCGGCCGCCGCGACGACGGCCAGCCAGGCCGCCGCGGCCGCCGCGCCGACCGTGCTCAACGGCAACTCGGCCGCGGTCCGGGCCATCCTTGCCCAGTACGACGTGACCGACATCACCCCCAACGAGTTCTCGCAGATGACGCAGAAACTGTTCGACGCGGGGGCGATCTCCCAACAGGATTTGCAAGAACTCAACGGGGTCCGGACCGACCTGCTGGCCGCCGGCGCCGACTCCGATGAATCGGTGAACCTCGTGGACTTCTACACGCAGAAGATTCAAGCCGCGCAGGGCCAGTTAAAAACCACCGACCCGGCCACCCAGCAGCAACAACTCGCCCCGTTGGTGCGACGGTTGGATTGGATGGAGAAGTTCAAGACGATGAAGGACGAGCCCGCCGCCGGCATCAGCGTGACGGCTTGAGGAACAGTTGCCGGGCAGTGCCGACGGTTTCGTAGGTGCGGCCGGTGATGTTGTTGCGGTCGTTCTCGACGGCGATGCGCGCCAGCTCCTGGCCGCAGGGCGTGGGATATTCGCCCGTGATACAGGCTTGACACAAGTCGCAGGCCGGGAAGCCGATCGCCCGGGCGATGGCTTCGACGGGCAGATAGCGGAGCGAATCGGCCCCGAGCCGCGCCGCCATCTTGGCCTCGACATCGGGCGTCAACGGCCCGCCTTGAAGAAACTGCGGCGCGAAAAGCTCGCTGACCGTCGACATGTCGATGCCGTAAAAGCAGGGCGAGATGATGGGCGGACAAGCCACGCGGACGTGGATTTCCTTCGGCTGTCCCAACTCGCGCAGCCGCTGCACGAGGACCTTCAGCGTGGTCGCCCGGACGATCGAGTCCTCGACCAGCAGCACCCGCTTTCCTTCGAGCACTTCGCGGAGCGGGGTGTACTTGGTTTCGGCCTTGCGTTTGCGGTCGCCGCTGCCCTCGATAAAGGTCCGGCCGCTGTAGCGGTTGCGGATCAGGCCCTCGACGCTCGGGATCTTCAGGGTATAGGCCATGCCGTCGGCCGCCGCCTTGCTCGTGTCGGGAACCGGCACGACCACGGTCCCCTCGTCGATGGTGACCGTCTCGAACCGGGCCAACTCCTCGCCCAACGCCTTGCGGGCGAGATAGACGCTCCGAGAGTCCAACGTGCTGGCCACGTTGGCGAAGTAGACCCATTCAAAGAAGCAATGGGCATGGCGCCGGCTGGGGGCGAACGTCTGCAACTCCAGCCGGCCGTCGCTGATGACCACCGCCTGGCCCGGCGGCAGCGACTTGATGCTCTGCGGGGCGAAACCCAGGTTCATCAGGGCGACGCTCTCGCTGGCCGCCGCAAACAACGGCCCCTCGACCGCGTAGCAGAGCGGCTTGATGCCCAACGGGTCGCGGGCCACCACCATCTCGCCCAAGGCGTCGAGAAACACCAGGCTATAGGCCCCGTCGAACTTCTCCGCAACCTGCCGAAAAACCTCCACCAGCGGCGGACGATGCTCGACCGACACCGCCGTGCAGATCTCGTGCATGAAGATCTCCGTGTCGGTCTCCGCGGGCAAGGTGGTTGTCGTCGTCGTCCAGCAACCGGCTCCGCAACTCCCCGTAGTTGGCCAACTGGCCGTTGAAGGCGAAACTGAACCACTTGTGCTTCTTGATGTGGTGACGCTCGAACGGCTGCGCGTAGCTGCGGTCCTCCGCCCCGCACGTGGCATAGCGGACGTGACCGATGGCCGCCCGGCCGGTGTACTCTTCCATCAGGCTCTCGAATTCGGCCCGATGACTCATGCGGAAAACCTCGGAGACCGAGCCCACCTCCTTGTGGGTGTCGATCAACTGGCTCCGATGCGGGTTGAAGGAGGTCATGCCCGCCGCCAACTGGCCGCGGTTCTGAATGTCCAAGAGCATCCGGGGCATGAGCCGGCTCACGCCCTCCGGACCCAGTTCCAGGCATAACGGACTGACGCCCTTGCCGGGCAGGTGATAAATGGCCGCAACGCCGCACTCGTCACGTAGTTCGCTCATCCCTCCATTCTAAAGCAAACGGACGAAATGGGAAAGCAGTGCCCAGGGTGGGGGGCTTATAATGGAATGAAATCCGAAATCCGAACACAATACCACCAGTTATTGACGTATTGGGTGGAAGTTGGTAAATCTGGTGGGTCGTTTCGGCGCGATCACTTTCGCCTAGCCCTAAAGTTAATAATTAAAGTCTGACCCCGATCACACCGATCACAGACCCCGATCACCGACTTCCCCATTTAGCCCAAATTAGGATATTTATGACTTGCGTGCGCGGCATAAATAACCGAAATCCGGGGACCGAAATCCGACAAAATCCGGGGACACAATACTAATTATCGGGACAATCTGCCGAAAAACTAGTATTGTGTCCCCAGATTGCAGAGAACTTCCGCGTTCCCGGTTTAGCGTTAGGGAAATACAGCCACGGCTTGCCAGAGATCGGGTCGGAAGATGGCGGAGGGAAACGGCCATGCAGCCGCGTTTGATCCAGCCTTTCCGGCCACCGCCCGTGCTTCTCGCGGTACTCACAAATCAGCTTGTACATCATGTTGAAGTCCAATCTAGCTGCGATCGCCTCTCCCGAAAACCTGTCCCAGCTCCGGAAAAACAGGAAGGCGTAAACAACGAGGACGACGACGACCGCGATAATAACAGGAGTGACTTTGACCTTGCAAGTACACATTGCCCCACCATTGTGCGAGAACGGGGTCAGACTTTAATTATCAACTTTAGCACCTTCCCGCCCTTCCGTAAGTCTCCTGGACAAACGGTCCACCGTCTTGGCCAACGCGGCGGGCCGCTGGCGAACCTTACGCCGCGCCACACTCACCGCCGCGGAACTGATGCCGCCATAATACTCCCCGATCGCCCGCTGCGTCCAGCCCGTCAGACGGCACGCCAACTCCAACGCGAAGGAGAAAGGGGGACAGGCACGCTTATTGACGCGCACGGCTGACACAGCCGCGGCACACGTGAATAATCGCATTTATAACCGCTGCGGCAGCGTGATAATAAAACATGCCCCGCCGCCGGGCGGAGTCTCCACCTCGATGCGCCCGCCGTGGCTGGTGACGATCCGCCAGCACTTCGACAGCCCCAGGCCCAGGCCGCGGCCCGCTTGCCGGGCCGAATAAAACGGATCGAAAATGTGCGGACGCTGCTCGGGCGTGACGCCGGGCCCATCGTCGCGGACGCGAATCTCCACCTCGCCCTGCCCGCGACGCAGGTCGATCGAAATCCGGCCTTGCCCGCCGACCGCCTCGATCGCGTTCTGACACAACGCCCGGAGCGCCACCAGCAATTGCACCGGATCGGCCATGACCTGGAGCGGTCCCGGGTCGCCTTCGCGCCCGAGCGCGATGTCTTCCTGGGCCGCCAGCGGCGACATCTCGGCGATCAGCCCGTCCACCAGTTCGACCAACGCGACCGGCTGCAACTCGGGCTGCGGCGGCCTGGCAAAAAGCCGCAGGTCGGCGATCATTTCGTAGACCCGCATCGCCTGGGCGTTGATCAGCGCCAGCGCCCGGCGCCGTTCGGGATTGGTTTCCTCCTGGAGGAACAGTTGCGCCCGGCCGGCGATCACGGTCAGGGGGTTGTTGATTTCATGTCCGGCGCCGGCGGCGAATTCGGCCAGGGCGGCGAGTTTCTCATGCTGGAGGGTTTCTTGGAAGCGGTCTTCCATCGCCGCCAGCCGCGCCAGGCACGTGGCCAACCGCGGGAGCCAGTCGGCCAGCCCTCCGAGTTGGGCCGCCCAACGCTGCCCGGCCTCGGCGCCGCGCCGGCGCACGGCTTCCAAGTCGAGGTCGATGTCGCGGGGCAGGGGGGCGATGCCGGCCAGAACGTCCGCGGCCAGGACGACCGCGTTGCGGCTCGAATCCGGCATTCGGCATTCGAAATCCGGAAGGAAAGTGAGCCCCGGGCGTAAGCCCGGGGATGGCGCGACGGCTAAGGACGGAAGGGGGCCCGCGGGGAGCCACTCGCCCGCCCCGTAGAGCAGGCCGCCCAGGATCGCGCGGTCGCGGTCCGCCTGGCTGCCGACGGCCAGCCGTGCGGCCAAATCGGACAAGGCCACGGCCGCGGCCACACGCTGGGGCCAAACGTCCGCCCCGGCGGATTGCTCACTCGGGGCATCTTGGGCGCCGGGCCACTGCAAGGCATCCAGGGCATGTTCGGCCAGCCAGCGGGCCGCGTCGGCGACGCTGCCGCAAGAGAAATCGGCCTGGCCGGCCCTGCAGACCACCCAGAGCAATAGCGGCGGATCGCCGGCGAGCAACTCGGCCAGCCGGCCGGTCGTCGGCGGTCGGTCGGCGGCCAGGAGCCACTCGGCCAGCGCGGCGGCTGAACCGTCGGCCATCGGCAGGACCCGGCGGTGCGAACCGGCAACCAGGGGTGGCAGGCTGCGCATGGGAGCACCGCTTGTCCGGGACCGCCGTTACGCGGCGTGAACGGCTTCGATGTCCAGGTGATGGCACATCCGCTCCACCAGCTTCTCCACCTCGAACGGCTTGTGCAGGAAGTCGTTGGCGCCGGCGGCCCGAAGCTCGTCGATGCGGTCTTCCTCGACCATGCCGGAGATGCAGATGATGCGAACGTCGTCCATCGTCTTGTCGCTGCGGACCCGCTGGCAAACTTCCTTGCCGTTGATGTCCGGGAGCATCACGTCCAACACGATCAGGTCGGGATGATACTCCTTCACCATCATGCCGGCGTCGAAGCCGTTGTTGACGCTGCGGACCTCGAAACGCCCGTCCCGTTCCAAGACGTCCGTGATCAACTCGATCAATTCCTCGTCGTCGTCGACCAGCAGGATCTTCCGCTTGCCGCTCTCCAACGCATCCGTGGGGATGCCGTTGTCCCGCATGAACATGTAGAGTTGGTCGCGTGGAATCCGGCGGAAACGGCTGCCGGGCACCCGAAACCCCTTCAACTGTCCCGAGTCAAAACAGCGAATGATGGTCTGCTGGCTAACCTTGCAGATCTTGGCAGCCTCGCCCGTCGTAAACACGGTCTTCATGTTGATCTCACCATCCCTCTGTCTGGCCGGGGTTCCGGCCAGCGTCAGCGAAGTCCCGAAGGTCCAATGCCGGCGGCCGCTTCAGGGCTTCTAGTCCTCCGTGTCGGTTAGGAACTCGCCTCAAGTTCGCCTTGTACGCAAACTCTGCACATTCCTAACCTGCGTGTAATCGCTAAGTTCATCCGGTACCGCCGACATTACCGAACTTACCAATTGGCACAATTATAGCCATCTTCCCGAGTTAGTCAATACAGATGTGTATTTTCTAAGTTAATAGACAACAAGGGGTTATGTCGCCTGTTCGCACGCGCTGTCCGGAATCTGCATGGAACGCGCGAAATAGGGGAAGAGGGAAGGCGGAGGAGGGAAGGGGAAAGGCGGAGGGAAGGGGGAAGGGGAAGGAATGAAATGTCCCTGGCTAAGTTCTAAGCTCTAAGCACTAAGTTCTTAGTGCTTAGAACTTAGTGCTTAGAATTTAGGCGAGCGCTTTATCGCTTCCTCCTTCCCCCTTCCGCCCTCCGCCCTCCGCCTTACTTCAGATGCACCATCAGCACCGCCAGGTCCGCGGGCGTGATCCCGCTGATCCGGCTGGCCTGCGACAAATCGACCGGCCGAATGCGGGAAAACTTCTCCCGGGCCTCCGCCCGCAAGTGCGCAACCCTCTCGAAATCGAAATCGGCCGGAATCCGACGCGCGGCCAGACGCTGTTGCCGCTGGATATCGACCTGCTGCCGGGCCACGTAACCGGCGTACTTGGCGTCGCGGGTCACCTGCCGGGCGACCTCCGGACTCACGGTCCCCAACGCCGGCCATCGCCCGACCACCTGCTCCCAGGTCGTTTCCGTCCGTCGCAAGAGTTGGGCCAACGAGAGGCCGTCGGATCGCACCGTATCGAGGAGTTCCTCGACCTGCCGGATTTCCTCTTGCTTCCGCCCGAGCCGCTGCCAGCGCGGCTCGTCGACCAGGCCCAGCCGATGGCCCAACGGCGTCAGGCGCCGGTCGGCATTGTCATGCCGCAGCAGCAAGCGGTACTCGGCACGGCTGGTGAACATGCGATACGGCTCGTTGACACCCCGGGTCACCAGGTCGTCGATCATCACGCCGAGGTAGGCTTCGTCGCGGCGAAGGATCAAGGGATCGCGTCGTTGCAGCGCGAGTGCCGCGTTGGCGCCGGCCGCCAGTCCTTGGGCGGCCGCCTCTTCGTAGCCGGTGGTGCCGTTGAGTTGTCCGGCCAGGTAGAGCCCGGCGAGGTGCTTGGTTTCCAGGGAGGGTTGCAGTTGATCGGGCGGGACGAAATCGTACTCGATGGCATAGCCGTAGCGGACGATCTCCGCCCGCCGCAGGCCCGGGATGAGCCGCAACATGGCCGTCTGCACGTCGGGCGGCAGGCTGGTCGAAAGTCCGTTGACGTAGACCTCGCGGCTGGCGCGTCCTTCCGGCTCGAGGAACAGTTGATGGTGCGACTTATCGGCGAAGCGGACGATCTTGGTTTCCAGCGAAGGGCAGTAGCGCGGCCCGGTCGATTGAATCTGGCCGGTGTACATCGGTGCGCGGTGCAGGTTCGCCCGCACCAGGGCGTGAAGGTCCGGCGTCGTGTGGGTGATCCAGCAGGGCAACTGCCGGCAATCGATGCGGTCGGTAAGGAAGGAGAAGGGTTCGGGCCGCTCGTCGCCGAGTTGCGGCTGCGTTTCCTCGTAGTCGATGGTTGCGGCGTCCAATCGCGGCGGCGTGCCGGTCTTGAAGCGGGCCAGCCGAAGGCCCAACCGCGCCAGCGCCCGGCTGATGCCGGCGTTGGCGGGCTCGCCCATGCGTCCGCCCGGCGAGGTCGCCTCGCCGACGTGCAACAGGCCGCGGAGAAACGTGCCGGCGCAAAGAATGACCGCCCGGGCGCGATAGATGTCGCCGTTGTCCATGGTGACGCCGACGACGCGTGCCCGCGGGCCGCCGCCGTCGACCACGAGGTCCTCGACGGTCGCCTCGTGGAGCGAGAGTCCGGGCTGGGCTTCGCAAAGCCGGCGGATTTCCTGTTGATAGGCGAGTTTGTCGGCCTGGGCGCGGGGGCCGTGCATGGCGGGCCCCTTGCTGCGATTGAGCATGCGGAACTGGAGGGCCGTCGCGTCGATCGCCCGGCCCATGAGTCCGCCCAGGGCGTCGATCTCGCGGACCAGCTGCCCCTTGGCCAGGCCGCCGATGGCCGGATTGCAGCTCATCCGGGCGATGGTCTCCAGCCGGCTGGTGAGCAGGGCGGTCCGTGCGCCGATGCGTGCGGCGGCCGTGGCCGCTTCCACGCCGGCGTGACCGCCGCCGACCACCAGAACGTCGAAATCGCCGGATGTGCTCATTGGGTCCATGATAGAGGGGCTGGGAGGGCAGCGGAAGGGATTGGGGATTAGGGATTGGGGATTGGAGAAAAGCCCCCGCGCTGCGTGCGGGGGGCTGAGGCGATAAGCATCGACGCGCAATCCGTGCCCGGCGGGCTTCAGGACCATCGGCGACACCCCCTTGATATGGTAGGATTGAATTCAGTTTGCGCGGGAGTTGATTGGGTGCTTGCCGGGCGTGGGCACATCGCCGGGTGCCCGGCTTGTCCAGCAGTGCTCACCAGACATTGGGAACCGCATGACCGCGACGGAACCAAAAACGCCATCCACACTCGACCGCGCATTCCGAGCGGCGCTGCTTACCGCAGGAATTGCCTCGATCCTCCTGATGGGCTGGTCGCACGCGTCCTGGCCCCATTGCACGAATTGGGACGAAAAAAAGTTCTTTTGTTCCGATGTGATGACCATCGGGTTCGCCACCGCGATGTTCGCTTCGTTGGTTGGGATTGTTTGGACGGCTTGCTCCCAATATCCGCGGTGGGGATACGCTGCGGTCACCTGTGTGCTGTTTCTGATTGGGCTCGTTTTCGGAACAATGCCGCGGTTTTAGCGTCGGGTGGCATTGGCAAACAGGCTGAGACGGTATGCCACCCGCCACCGGGAACGTCAATACACCTCTTCGTGCGTCCCGACGGTCTCCAGCAGAATCGCTTCGGCGCCTTGCCAAGCGACGATCTTGAAGACGATTCGCAGGTCGTAACCCGCGCTACAGGCCCATGAACCTTCGAGCGGTCCTTTCAGCTTATGGGTCTTCAAGTGGGGCTGGAAGGCATCGGCGGAAAGAAGCTCCAGCGCGGCTTGGAGATCGGCGGCCGCGCGCGGGTCTTTCTTGGCGGCACGCCGGGCCGCACGCAGGAAGGCGTTGGAACGCAGCAAGACTCGGGTCACGGCTGGATTTCCCGCAGCAGTTCATCCGGCCGAGCCGGGCGGCACTCGCCTTGCTGGAACTGGCGATCGGCGTCCGCGACGTCCGCGGCCAGTTCCGCGCGGCGCCGCTCGATCAAGCGGCGATTGAGGATTTCCACCAAAACCTCTTGCTCCTCCAACGACAGGCTGCCGGCAGCCTCAAGGATTTCAGCGAAGGGCGGTGCATTTTGCATCATCGCGGCCTGTATGAAAACGGGGAGGATCATCTGGGGCGGACGAGCCCGTCCGCGTCTATCCCGAACATAACCCCCCGTCGGGTCGGCGTCAAGGGCGTCCACATGCCGCCACGTCGATCGGGCCGCTCGGACGGAGGCGTGCTTCCAGAAGGGGACAGTCCCATTTTCGTCGGACGAAAATTGGGACAGTCCCCGGTCACGCCGCCACGTCGATCGGGCCGCGGGGACAGTTGAGCTGGAACAGCCCAAAGACCTCCTGCTGCGTCAGGCCCAGCTTGCCGGGCCCGGCGGCGCCGGAGAAGATCGCGTCGAACAACTCGCGCTTCTCCTGCAAGATGCGGTCGATCCGCTCCTCGATCGAATCCAGCACCAGGAACCGCGACACCGTCACCGGGCCGGTCACGCCGATGCGATGCGCCCGATTGATCGCCTGGTCCTCGACCGCCGGGTTCCACCAGCGATCGAAAAGGAACACGTAGCCGGCGAACTGCAGGTTCAGGCCCACGCCGCCCGCCCCGTAGCTCATCAGCAGCACGTGCGCGTCGGGGTCGTCGCGGAAGCGGCGGATCACGTCGTCGCGGCGCCGCGCCGGGATGCGGCCGTGATAGCAGAGCGGACCGAAACGCCCCAGCGGCCCGAGCAGCCGGTCGATCGTGCCGACCCATTGGCTGAAGACGATCGCCTTGCGTCCGCTGCCGGCGATCTCTTCCAGGTCGGCTTCGAGGCGCTCGAGCTTCGAGCTGGCGCCGCTGGCCGGGTCGAAGTTGCAAATCTGCTTCAGCCGCAGCACCAACTCGAAGACGTGCTGGATCGTCAGCGAGTCGCCCAGCGCCGTGAGGCGCGACGACGCCCTCGTCCTCGGCCAGTTCGATAGGCCGCCCGCTGCGGCGGGGTCAACTCCAGCTCGGCGTCGCGGAACATCTTGGGCGGCAGGTCGGCCAGCACCTGGTCCTTGGTCCGCCGCAGCACGTAATCGCCGACCATGCGGCCCAGCCGCCGCGGCTTCATCTTCGGCGAAAGGAAGCCGGGGGCCAGGAACTCGAAAATGCCCACCAGGTCGTCGCCGCTGTTCTCGACCGGCGTGCCGGTCAGCGCCCAACTGCGGCGGCGGGGAATGGAGCGGACGACCTCGCTGGTGGTGCTGGCCAGGTTCTTGATCCGCTGCGACTCGTCGAGCACGACCAGGTCGAAACGCACGCCCGGCCGTCGGCGTTCCACAGCGTCGCGGTCGCGGCAGAGCAGCTCGTAGTTGGCCAGCCGCAGCGGCACGTCGGGCAGTTGCCATTGCCAGGCCCGCCGGGCCTGGTCGCCCTCGATCACCAGCACCGGGATCTCCGGCGCCCAGACGGCCAGCTCGCGCTGCCAGTTGGTCACCAGCGACTTGGGGCAGACCAGCAGCACGCTTCGCACTTCGCCGCGGCGGAGCAGCAGGCGGATGGCCGTGATGGCCTGCATGGTCTTGCCCAGGCCCATCTCGTCGGCCAGCACCGCCGCGTGCCGCGGATAGAGGAAGGCGACGCCCTCGAACTGGAACGGGAACGGGCGCGAACGGCATGGCCAGCGACCGCTCGGCCAGCAGCGATTCCAGCGACGGCTGGAGGAGGTAGTGGAGCCGGTCTTCCAGTTTGATCACGTCGGCCGGCGGCTTGATGCGCGTCGGTCCGTGCGGCCGGCGTGGCGGGCGGTATGCGTGCCGTCGGCGACTGCGAGCGGCAGGGCCACTGCGCTCGGCCGCTGGTCGTCGGCGAACGTCTCGCGCGGAACATGGACAGTCCGGCGCGATCGGCTCGTCCGGCCGCGGCGAAGGCGAAACTTCGCACCCGGACCTCCGGGCGGCCGATCGGAATCGAGATCGCCCGCGGCGGCTGCGAGTCCAACCGCACGCTGTGCGACCTGCGGGCGACGATCGGCCGGCCGAGGGACAGCTCGTTCGCACGTCGGCGGCGGCCGCAGTGCTGTCGACCTGCCGAGTCTGCAAGTCGATGCCAGTGACCGCCGGCGGCGGCGGCGCGAACCAACTGAATGACTGTCATCGCGCGGCCTGCTGGGCTTCTTCGATGGCCTCACGAATCCGCCCGAACGGCTCGGCCAGGTCGAACGACTCGCCCAGCTCGGCCAGCCGCTCGGCGATCAGCGGCGACGTCGGCCTCGCGACGGCTCGGCCACGGCCAGCGTGTTTCGCCCCACGCGGAACGGTGCGACGCAGACCGGACCGTTCGCCGGCCGCGTGCCGCCGCGGCAAGACCAAGGCCACGGGATGGAAACCGAGCTCGCGGACGGCCAGGGCCGGCGGACAATCGGTGCAGACGACCAGCGGCTCGATCTTCGCCTGCTCCAGCAGCGTCTGGCCGATCTGCTCGCCGTACAGAAACGACTCCAGCGTCGGCCCGTAGAGGATTTCCTGGGCCCGATTCGGCTTGATCGGGGCCGTGCAATGGAACTCCAGCGGCCGGCCGGCCATGTTCAGCAGCAGATAGCCGCCGAACAGGCCGTGCTGCGGGTCGCTCAGCACGGTCAGAAACCCCAGGGCGGGCTTCGGGTCGGCGTTGCTTGGCATCCCATCGGAGATTCCTACTCAGCGCAGATTCCGCATTATTCCCAGACATTCCAAGTTGTTGCCAATTGGGCGTTCCAGGCGGATGGTGCATCGGGTTGGGGCCGCGGGCGACTTTAGCCGGGATTGCTGTCCCGACAGGTAAGATGAGGACTGGGTTAGCAGTACGACCGCCACAAGGGTGGAAAACGGCCCGTTTCCGCGTGGTGTCGGAAAAAGAACTTCTGCCGGGTCCTCGACTTTTTCGTCGCTTTCTGTTTATACTGAAGAGTGAAAGGAATAGCGGTTATGAGCCAAGAGCAGTCCCGATCACGAACGCCCCTGTACAGCCAGATCGATGTCTCGCAGAACGCCGGCTATGTGGGGGCCCCGCATGGAGCCCGCGGGCCGGACACGGAGCAGACCCATCTTCTGAGGCAGTTGCTTGCCGGTCAGGATAGGCAGAACGAGTTGCTGGAGGAGTTGGTCAACCAGTTGGGGGCTGCCCAGAAGCAGCGGGCCGTCGAGCTGGGGCAATGGAAGCAGGCCAATCCGCACTTGGCCCGGAGTTGCCGGATGGCGGCCGAGGCCCTGAGCAAGGTCCAGACCGAGTTCCTCGACAGCCTGACCCAGGAGGTCCGCGACAACTACGAGACGCCTGCTCGACGGCGAGTTCATGCTCAACGAGTTCGTCGATCGGTTTGGTCCGCGGCTGGCCCATCTGAACGGGCTTTTGCAGGTGCTTTCGCAGTTGAGCGCGACTCCTGCGCCGGCCAATGCGCCGAATTCGCCGTGAAACAGCGGCATGTGCGGCGTGGATTGCGCCCGTCGGCCTCACAAACAAGGCTCGCGCGGAGACGCGGAGACGCAGAGGCTCGTATCGGATACCGAGACATCGAGTGCGACGAGTTGACCTTCGGTGAGGCCCAGAGGAGCGACGGCATCACGTGCGAGGTCAACGGTCTCGAAGAACCGTAACCGCACAACATCTTTCCCTGCGTCCCTGCGTCTCTGCGCGAGTTTTGTTTGTGGCGCAACGCAACGGGCCCGTGAACGGTTACCCCAAACCCAGCGGCACCCGCAGGCCGTCGTAGGCAAGCTCCATGCCCGGCGGCAGACCGGCGTTGATCTCCTCGTGCTCCAGGTCGTGGCAGATGTGCGTGAACAGCGTCCGCCGCGGCGCCAATTGCCGGGCCACCGCGATCGCCTCGTCCAGACTGAAATGCGTCGGGTGCGGCCGCTGCCGCAAGGCGTCCAGCACCAGCACGTCCAGCCCCTGCAAAAGCGCCATGCTCGACGGCTCGATGCCGCTGGCGTCGGTGCAATAGGCCACGTTGCCGAAGCGGAATCCCAGCACGTCGAAACGCCCGTGCCGCAGCGGGATGGGCACCACCGGCGCCCCGAGCACGTCGAACGGCTCGCCGCCGATCTCGCGGAAGACCAGCCGCGGCACGCCGCCGGCCGGATACTGCCCGCGTCACCGGGTCGAACGCATAGTCGAACGCCTTGCGGATCCGCGCCTCGACCGCCGCGCGGCAGAAGATCGGCAAGTCGCCGCCGAGGTATTGGGCGAAGATCCGCAGGTCGTCCAGGCCGAACAGATGGTCGGCGTGTTCGTGCGTGTAGAGCACGGCGTGGACCAGGCCGATCCGTTCGCGGAGCAACTGGCATCGCAGTTCGGGCGGGGTGTCGACGAGCAGGTTTCCGCCGGGCAGGCCCAGGGCCACGCTGCATCGGGTCCGCTGGTTCTTCGGATTCGGCGCTGGTGCAGGTGGCGCAGCCGCAGCCGATCTAGCGGCACGCCGTGCGACGTGCCCGTGCCGAGAAAGACCAGTTGGCCGGCGAAGTCGTGGTGGAGCAGAGGGTGGGGCAAGCGGGAATCCTTCCTCTTATGGTGAATAACCGTTCATGGGCTGCATACGCGGTGTGCCGCCTGATCGGCCTCGACGGCGATGATCTGGCTATCGGGGACTTTGGTGCGGATCGTGTTCCGACCGATCGGCAGGTCAGCGGCCCTTGACAACAAGGACTCTTTCAGGAAAGTGCCACCCGGCCACGGCTTGAACTACAAGTCCTGCAAGGCTTCCAGATCGTCTTCTGCCGGTTGTGTGATACCCTGCGACTTCGAGCGCGATCGCCTTGACGCGGTTGCGAAGTCGCACGCGGGTCTCTATAACTTCGCGTTTCCTTTGCAATTCGCTTCGCCGTTTCGGCTGCCTTCGGGATCGGCAGCACGACTTCCCACAGCCGTCTGCCCAGGGTGTCGATGATGTCCTGCGTAAATTGTTTTGCCTTAATCTGCCGCTTCACGATGGGTGAATTGAGGCAGGCCAGCAACAACCAAGGGTTGATTTCGTCGTTGAGAACCCGAATCCGATAGATATGACTCTGGTAACAGCATCGGAACGTCGCTTTCTGTCACAATTGCCGTCGTGCCGATCAAGTAGGTTCCGTCACGAACCATCAAAATGTCGCCCGGCCTTCACGTCCACTTTGCCGCGCAGATTCTCGTAAATTTCTTCGCTGACACCATGCTTGAAGTCTGCTTTGATCTCCCAGTTCGAGATGTCGGACGTGCGAATGAATGGAATAGTCCCGGTGCCGTAGGCCATTTTTCCGATTTCGATGCCGGTGTCTATTGAGACGATTCCCCGCGCTCGATCAGATCACCCAACAGTGACGAGGTCATGTGTCCGTTTGAGGCGGTCCAGATCGGCGTCGATTTCGGGGTTGTAATACTTGGGCACCAGGACGCGATTTTTGAGTTCGATCCGAATCGTAGGGTGAAGCCAAGATGATCCCGCTCTGATGATTTTCCCGCCACGATGGCCTTGTACCGCTCGACAATCGTTGGAACGTCGTCCAGCAACTCTAACTCGCCGGTTGGGGTCTTTCGTAAGGTGGGGTTACCGCGCGAGTCGTGGCCGCACCACTTGGCCTCCGCCATGAAAATGTCGTAGACCTTGCCGGGCTTTCTGCTTTTGCAAGATCAAGGCGCAGACTTTCGTGTGGGTGCCACCCTTGCCGCTCGTTTTGAAGAGAGACTCCGGCATGGTAATAACAGCGTGGATCCGGCACCGCTGCAAGAGCCAGCAGACGACATGCTCGTAGGACGGATTGCCAAGGATGCTCTCGGGCAGGACGATCCCGAGACGCCCGCCGGGTTTGAGCAATTGAAGACACCGCTCAAGGAACAGCAGTTGCGGCGGCTGGTCGTCGTGCAAGGCGGCTGTTGTTCTGTGGTATGCCCGATTCCTTGTCTCGCTTCCACTTGTGGCCCAGGTCATACTGTGACATGACGGGTGCGCCCCTTCACCACGATCTTGTTCCCAAACGGCGGGTTGGTCATAACCACGTCGAATGAACCCAGCTTGCACTTTTCGCCGAAGCGCGTGCGTCCATTCTTCGGGCCGGGTCAGAGAGTTCGCGCAAAACACGCCGCCACGGCCATCGCCGACAAGTGCCATGTAGGCTTTGCAGACTTTGGCAAGGAACGCATCTTTGTCGATGCCGCGAAAACAGTCCGTCGATACCTCGACCTCGCGCTTGAACAGTTGCTTATCGCTCCATCCCTTTCGTTTCGCCTGCGTCCGCAATGTGCCCCAAACATGCTCAAGGGTCGTAATCAGGAACCCCCCGAGCCGCACGCCGGGTCGGCGATCTTCTCGCCCGGCTCGGATTCAGGAGCGTCACCATCATTTTGACCACGTTGCGCGGCGTAAAGAATTGCCCTTCGGAGCCGCGCAGCGCCGGGCCGATGAAGACTTCAAAGGCGTCCCCGATGGCGTCGCGGTCGGCTTCCATGACCGCGTAGTTCTGCAACTCGCCGACAACGTACCGCAGGCTCTCCGCATCAAGGTGGATAACATCGGTTTCGTTGAATACGTCGTCAAAGGTGGCCGTCTTGACACGCTCGAAGAGGCCGATGATCCGCTGTCGAATCACCTCGGCTTCCTCGCCGACGCCGGCGCGGAACGTCACAATTTCGTCCCGGTCAGTCTCTTGTTCGTCCAGAATCTTGCAGAAGAGTATGTTAATGATTTCCTGTGCCAGCGCCTCGTCCCTGGTGATTCCCGTGGTCATTCCCGCAAGGTGATTTCGCAGGTCGCGGAAAGTGGACTTGAGGTTGGACGGCTTCCTCAAATCCTTGCGTTTGTAGAGGCCAATGTCCTCGATTCGCTGCCCGTACCGCGGGATATTCGGCAGAGGCTCGTAGGTGCGTGATCCGTCACGGTGGTGGACCTTGCGCAGGTACTCGTGTTCGTTCCCGTTGAACCAGACGCCGACCTCGGCGGCCGACATGTCAAGGTAGAGTTTAAGTTGCGATAGCCCATCCTTGCGGGTCTTCTTCTTGCACTCGACGACCATGAATAGGTTGTCTTCGATTTTCTCGTCCGACCGGAAGACCGCGATATCGACGGGATAGTTTTTCTCTTCGTCAGACGGCCGAACTCGGACGCGGTACTGGGGGCGGGTTTGAATATACTGCTTTGGGTAGCCGTAATCCTCGACGAGCCTCTGAGCAAAGACCTGGACGGCCTCGACTTCCTCGGGGGTGGCCTTCACCGGCAGGCCCGAAATGTAGTCTCGGATGTAGCCGGGCTTCAATTCGCCTTCGGGAGCCGACGAAGCCTTGTCCACTTTATCCATCTTCGCTCTTTTCGCCATTTAGCACCTGTGTTTAACGTGGTACTGGGGGCTATTATCGCTGGATTTTGTCTGGTACTTCAAGTGCTGATTGTCAAGACGCACGGCTAAGTGTACCGATCCCACGCTCCAACCAGAATCCTGCTGCGCGGGCCAATCCCATGTCCCGATCGCAACCCCCGCGGCAGAGGGGACTTGTCCGTGGCAGTGGACTATCCTTCTTGACCATGCGTAGAATAATGGGTACATTCGGGCGTTTCCTTCCCTTCCCGCCCGGACGCTGGCCTCTTCTGAAACTGCCATGGAAGAGATTCTTACACAAATTTGGGACGTTGTCGGCGAGGTCTTCGGCGGACTCGGACGCATGATCGAGCGTTCGTTGACCGGGCTGTTCGGGTCGTCGAACGCCCGGTACCTGAAGAAATTGCGCCCGCAGGTGGCGGCCATCGGCGCCCTGGAGCCGAAATACCAGGCGATGACCGACGCCGAACTGGCCGAGCAGACGGTGAAGTTTCGCCAGCGCCTGGCCAGCGGCGAGACGCTCGACGACCTGCTGATCGAGGCCTTCGCCGTCTGCCGCGAGGCGGGACGGCGGACCCTCGGGATGCGGCATTTCGACGTGCAATTGATGGGCGGCATGGTGCTCCACAGCGGGGCCATCGCGGAAATGGTCACCGGCGAAGGCAAGACCCTGGTGGCCACGCTGCCCGCCTATCTCAACGCCCTGGAGGGCAAGGGCGTCCACGTGGTCACGGTGAACGACTACCTCGCCCGGCGCGACATGGAATGGATGGGCCCGCTCTACATGAGCTTGGGCCTGACGGTCGGGGCGATCCAGAGCCAGATGGACACGCCCGAGCGGCAGAAGGCGTACGCCTGCGACATCACCTACGGGACGAACAACGAGTTCGGATTCGACTATCTCCGCGACAACATGCGGCCGGCGGCCCGCGACGACGACCACTATCCGAAGGACGCGCAGCAGGTGCAGGGGCCGCTGCACTTCGCCATCATCGACGAGGTGGACAACATTCTGATCGACGAGGCGCGGACGCCGCTGATCATTTCCGGCCCGGCGCACGACGACGTGACCCGCTATGCCCGGGCCGACCGCATCGCCCGGCAGTTGCGCAAAAGCGCCGATTTCGAGGTCAACGAGAAGGAGCACACGGCGCACCTGACGGACGAAGGCGTGCGGACGGCGGAGCAGTTGGCGGGCGTGGAGAGCTTTTACACCGCCGGGCACATGGAATGGCCCCACCTGATCGACAACGCGCTGAAGGCCCATCACCTCTACAAGCGCGACGTGAACTACGTGGTCAACGCCGAGGGCGAGGTGGTGATCGTCGACGAGTTCACCGGCCGGCTGATGCCGGGCGCAACTGGAGCGACGGCCTGCACCAGGCCGTCGAGGCCAAGGAAGGCGTCCGCATCAAGGAAGAAAATCAAACGCTGGCCACGATCACGTTGCAGAACTTCTTCAAGCTCTACGACAAGATTTGCGGCATGACCGGCACGGCCATGACCGAGGCGGGCGAGTTCTGGAAGATCTACAAGCTCGACGTGATCTCCATCCCCACGAACATGCCGCTGTGCCGGCTGAACAATCCCAACGTCATCTACCGCAGCGAGCGGGAGAAATACACGGCCATCGCCGACGAGATCGAGCGCATGCACAAGTGGGACGCGCTGGAGACCGCCGACGGGCAACTGCTGTTGGGCGAGATCGTCGGCGAGAACGACGAGTCGATCCAGTTCGTGCCGCGGGAAGGCCGCGACCGCGAGTCGATCCCGCGGAGCAAGATCTCCGAGATCGAGCGCCGCGGGCGCCCGATCCTGGTGGGCACCGTCTCGATCGAGCGGAGCGAATTGATTTCGGGCATGTTGGACCGCCGGGGCGTCAAGCACCAGGTGCTGAACGCGAAGCATCACAAGCGCGAGGCCGAGATCGTGGCCCAGGCCGGCCGCAAGAGCGCCGTGACCATTGCCACGAACATGGCGGGCCGCGGCACCGACATCATCCTCGGCGGCAACCCGGACGCGATGGCCTGGGCGGTGTTGCAAGAGAAGTATCCGACCCGGCTGGAGGTCCCGCCCGCCGAGATGGACGCCCTGATCAACGAGATCGAGGGCCGCGAGCAGACGAAGCCGGAGGGGCGCGAGGTGGCGGGGATGGGCGGCCTGCACATCATCGGCAGCGAGCGGCACGAGGCCCGGCGGATCGACTTGCAGCTTCGCGGGCGATGCGGCCGGCAGGGCGACCCGGGGAGCAGCCGCTTCTACCTTTCGCTGGAAGACGACCTGATGCGGATTTTCGCCGGCGAATGGGTCAAGAACGTCCTGACCCGGCTCGGGATGAAGGACGGCGAGGCCATCGAGAGCCGCATGGTCTCGCGGCGCATCGAGGGCGCCGAGAAGAAAGTCGAGGAGCGCAACTTCGAGATCCGCAAGAACCTCCTCGAATACGACGAGGTCATGGACGAGCAGCGCAAGCGGGTGTACGGCTACCGGCAGCGGATCCTCGACGGCGCCAACTGCAAGGCGCTCATCCTCGACATGATCGCCGAGCAGGTCCAACGGCACCTCGAGCAATGCCTCGCCCGCGACTACGGCACCGAGACGTTTTCCGAATGGGCGGGCAAGCAGTTGAACCTCGAGTTCGACGCCCGCGACTTCCGCGGCATGGATTTCGAGGCCGCCTCGCTCCATGCCTTGGACCAGGCCGAGCACAAGATCGAGGGCCAGGTGCTCGACGCCATCGAGGAGAACCTGCCGGAAGAGGCCGATCCGCGGGAATGGAACTGGGAGGCGCTGGCCAAGATGGCCAACGTCCGGTGGCACTTGAACCTGCGGGAGCGCGATCTGAAACAGGTCGGCCGCGACGGGGTGGGCGAGCTGCTCATCGAGAAGGCCCGCGCCTCGCTCGGCAACGTGGACCTCTCCGACGGGGCGGTGTTCCTGGCGCCGGACTTCGGGCTGAAGGCGGCCTGCGGCTGGGTGCATCACAAGTTCAATATTTCGCTGTCGCCGGGGGAAGTGGCCGACCTGGACGCCGCGGCGATGAAGACCTTGGTTCGCCAGCGGGCCGAGGCGGCCTATCACGAGAAAGAGGTGGAATACCCGGTCATGGCCGGCCTGGCGCACTTCACCGCCCACGACCCCGGCGGACACAAGCGCTATGACCGCGAGGGGTTGGTCGCCTGGGCCGCCCAGCGGTTCCACGTCGCGTTGGACCTGGACGACCTGAAGAACAAGCAGCGCGACGAGATCCGCGCCCTGCTGATCGAGCAGAGCCGCCGCTTCAGCGACACGGCCGGCGAGGCCCGGGCCGAGATGGAATCGAGGCTGCGCCAGGTGTTCAACGGCGAAGCGCCGTCGGCCAAGATGTTGCGCGACGCCTTCCAGGACGGCCGGCTGGCGTCGCTGGCCGGTTGGGCCGCCGAGCGGTTCAACTCCGCCTTGACGCCCGAAAAGATGGTCCACATGAGCCCGGAAGGGTTCCAGAACCAACTGGCCAACGTCGTCGAGGACCAGGTTCGGCCCGAGATGCGGAAGATGGAGCGGGCGCTGCTGCTGAATCTGCTCGACATGGCTTGGAAAGAGCACCTCCTGTCGATGGACCACCTCCGCAGCAGCGTCGGATTGCGCGGCTACGCCCAGATCGATCCCAAGCTGGAATTCAAGCGCGAGGGCATGAAGATCTTCGCGGAGATGTGGGAGTCGATCGGCGAGCGGGTGACCGACCTGATCTTCCGCATGGAGCAGCTCGACGAGACTTTCGTCGGCTCGACCTGGACCCAGACCGAAGCCATTCACGAGGACAGCTCGGCCGCCGGCGGCATTGCCCAGCAGCAGAAAGAGGCCATCGAGGGCACGCAGACCGACCACAAACCGCAGCCGATCCGCAACCGGCAGCAGCGCGTCGGACGCAACGATCCGTGTCCCTGCGGCAGCGGCAAGAAGTACAAGAATTGCTGCATAAGGAAGTGACCGCTAGACGGCAGTCGGATGTTAACAACAAATCGTAGATGATCGAGGAGGCCCCAAGTGATCGACACATCACTTCAGAACGATCTTCTCAAGCAAGTGAATGAACTCCCGTCGGCCATGCAGCGGCGTGTGCTCGACTTCGCCCGTGCGCTGGCCGAGTCGGTGCCTCAAGGCGTGCCGGGCGATAAGCTGCTTCAGTTCTCGGGAATGATGACTCCCGAGGAGGCGCGGGAGTTCCTTCAGTCCATCGAGGAAGACTGTGACAATCGTTTGTTCCATGCGCAAGTGAGCGTGAACACGGGAAAGGATTCCCAACGTGCCTTATTTGTTGAACGTCTTCTACGTCTTCCTCATCCTGGCCGCCTTGCCCTGGCTCCTGGTGCAGGCCGTCCGAAAAGGCAAATATCGCCAAGGCTACGCCGAAAAATTCCTCGGACTCGTGCCGCGGCGAACCTCCCAGCGCACCTGCGTCTGGCTCCACGCCGTCAGCGTCGGCGAGGTGAACCTCCTGGCCCCGCTGCTCCGCCTCGTCGGTGAAACTCGCCCCGATTGGGAGTGCGTCGTCTCGACCACGACGCTGACCGGCATGGCCTTGGCGAAAAAGAAATACCCCGGGCTGAGCGTCTTCTACTGCCCGCTGGATTTCACCTGGGCGGTCGGCCGCGCGATGCGGCGGATTCGACCGGACCTGCTGGTCCTGGCCGAGTTGGAACTATGGCCGAACCTGGTGCGGGCCGCCCGGCGGAGCGGCGTCCGGGTGGCCGTCGTCAACGGGCGGCTCAGCGAGCATAGTTTCGCCGGCTACCGCCGCATCCGGCCGCTGGCCGCGGCCATGCTGCGGCAGATCGACCTGCTGGCCGTGCAAGACGCGGTCTACGCCCAGCGATTTCTCGCCTTGGGGGCCGATCCGCGGTCGCTCTACGTGACCGGCTCGATGAAATACGACGGGGCGGGGACCGATCGGCGGAATCCGGCCACGCTGCGGCTGGCCGCCCTGGCCGGCTTCCAGCCCGACGACATCGTGCTGCTGGCCGGCAGCACCCAGGAGCCGGAAGAAGCGGCAGTCTTGGACGTGTTCCGGCGATTGCAGCCCGCTTGGCCCAAGCTGCGGCTGGTGCTGGTGCCACGGCATCCGGAGCGGTTTGAGGGGGTGGGGCGGATGCTGGACGCCGCGGGCGTGGCATGGCAGCGCCGGACCGACCTGACTCTCTCAGAAGGCCCGGTTCCAACTCCTTGCCATGCACGGATCCTGCTGGTCGACGTGGTGGGTGAACTGGGGGCGTGGTGGGGCACGGCCCAGATCGCCTTCGTCGGCGGGAGCCTGGGGAATCGGGGCGGGCAGAACATGATCGAGCCGGCGGCCTACGGGGCGGCCGTCTGTTTCGGCCCCAACACGCGGAACTTCCGCGATATCGTGGCCACGATGCTTGCCCGGCAGGCGGCCGTGGTCGTGGCCGACGCCGAGCAGTTGGCCGGCTTCGTACGCCGCTGCCTGGAGGATCCGGCGTATGCGGCCGCCTTGGGCGACCGTGCGCGGAACCTGGTCCTGGAGCAGCTCGGGGCCACGCAGCGGACCTGGGAATTGTTAAGCGCCTTGGTGGACAAACGGCGGATTGCCACCAAAGTCCCAGGCCGCGCCGCTGCTTGAATCGCCCGCGGGCCACTTGCACGACGGCCCGGCAGGACCTTATAATAGCGGTTTCCGTTGCGGGAGCACCTGTAGGGTGGGTCGAGCGCAGCGAGACCCACCAAAATCCGCGGAACACTAATGGTGGGTTTCGCTCGCTCGACCCACCCTACAAATTTCCGGCCTTCCGCAAGAGAGAATAATAGCGGTTTCCGTCTTACCAAGGTCCAGGAGGATTCTGTCGTGGCTCAGGGCAAGTTCTTATTCACGAGCGAAGCGGTCAGCATGGGGCACCCGGACAAGCTCGCCGATCAAATCTCCGACGGCATTCTCGACGCCCTGTTTCAACAGGACCTTTATAGCCGCGTGGCCTGCGAAACGCTGGTGACCACGGGCATCGCCATCGTGGCCGGAGAGATCACGACCAAGGCCATCATTAATTATGCCGACGTGGTTCGCCAGGTGATCCGCGAGGTCGGTTATACGGACGACACGATGGGAATCTGCGCCGACACCTGCGCCGTGATGCTCTCGTTGGACCGGCAAAGCCCCGACATCGCGATGGGGGTGGACGACAACCAGGCGGCGGGCAAGGAGATCGGGGCCGGCGACCAGGGGCTGATGTTCGGCTACGCCTGCAACGACACGCCGGAGCTGATGCCGTTGCCGATCGCCCTGGCCCATCGCATCCTCAACCGCCTGACGGCGGCCCGATTCAAGGGGGAAGTGCCCTGGCTGCGGCCCGACAGCAAGAGCCAGGTGACGGTCCAGTACGACGGCGGCCGGCCCGTGAGGATCGACACCGTGGTGGTCTCGACCCAGCATAGCCCCGACGTCAGCCAGGCGGAAATCCGCCGCTACGTCATCGACCAGATCGTCCAAGCCGCTGCTGCCGGCGGACCTGTTGGACGGCGACGTCACCTATCACATCAACCCCACCGGGCGGTTCGTCGTCGGCGGACCGTTGGGCGATTGCGGACTGACCGGGCGGAAGATCATCGTCGATACCTACGGCGGCTGGGCACGGCACGGCGGCGGGGCGTTCAGCGGCAAGGACCCCACCAAGGTCGATCGCAGCGCCACCTACATGGCCCGGCACATCGCCAAGAACATCGTGGCCGCCGGCCTGGCCGATCGTTGCGAGGTCCAGTTGGCCTATGCCATCGGCGTCTCCGAGCCGGTCAGCGTCCTGGTCGACAGCGAGGGGACCGGCCGGATCGACGACCCGCGGTTGTGCGAACTGGTCCGTGAGTTGTTTCCCCTGACTCCCAGCGGGATCATCCGCTATCTCGATCTCCGCCGGCCGATCTACCGGCTGACCGCGCTCCGGGGGACATTTCGGCCGGAGCGAGCCGCAGTTCACCTGGGAGAAGACGCACCGGACCGCCGAGTTGGCGGAGGCGGCCGGGCAGGCGGTGGCCGCGAAGAAGGTGGCCGCGAAGAAGTAGATGGAAGTGTCGGCCAAGAAAGCCTGCCCGTTGCATCGGGTGGGCATGGTTCGGCCGCAATAGGCTTGTAGGATGAGGCCCATGTCCACGTCGAGCCAGTCGTCCCCGACGCTCTCCGGCCCGGCGGCGCAACTGCTGCGATGGTCGGCCGCCGGATTGATCGGATGGCTGGCCCTCGTGGCCTTGCTGGTGACTTGGCGGCGGTTGGCCGGGGCGTTGAGCTGCCCGCTGGGACCGGCGGCCATGACGTTGGTCGGCGCGTCGCTGGCCGGCGTGGCGGTCGTCGCCCGGCTTGCGCGGCAACGGCAACGGCAACAGCGATGGCGACGCACGCGCGGGGACCTGCTCCTCTCGGCGGCGGTGCTGCTGCTGGCCTGTGCCCTTTGGGTGCCGGGCTGCGGACGCGCCGGACTGCTGGCGTTCTGGGCCATCGTCGCCGGCGAAGAGGGCTGGGCGTGGGGGAGCGTGCTTCTTGCAGGCCGGCGCCGGCCCGTCGGGCGGCCGGCGCTGGAAGAAATCCACCGCTTGCGGATGGATCCCGCCCAAGCGATCTCGCCGTCGCCGTCGCCAACGTTGCCGCCATCGCCGTTGTTGCCGTCGCCGTTGTCGCCGGATGGGTTGCATCCATCCGACTGGCCGAGCCAGCAGGCCGACGAAGACGCCGTCCCGGCGGAGGACGTTTTGCAGCAACTGACGCTGAGCCGGGACGCGGCCGGCGGTCAGCGGCTTTGCGGATGGTTGCGGCTGCGATTGGCGGCCGGGCAGCGGTCCGGCGTCGTCCACGTGGCGTTTTGTCCGCCGTTCTCGCGGACGCCGGAGTTGTCGTTGGAGCAACTGGAGGGTCCGGCGGCACGGGTGCGGACGGCCCAGCTCTTGCCGCACGGCGTGCGGTTGGACTTGAAGCTTGCCGTCGCGTCGTCGTCCGGCGGCAGCGTGCTGTTGCGATTCGCCGCTTGGACGGAGGAAGGAAGTGCTTAGAACTTAGAGGCTATCCGTAAAGATTTCTCGGGAAATACACGGTTTGGCTCACGCGGCCTGGCGGTACCGGAATGACACGACCCGTGCGGGCGGCGCAAGCCGTCGGAGCATCAGGTGAATCGAACTGATTCGCAACATCGAAGCGCTGGACTCGGTCAGACGTTCGTAGTCCCGACTCTGGCGGCGGTACCTTCCCAACCAGGCGAAGGTGCGCTCGACGACCCATCGTTTGGGCACAGGCGCGAAACCGACTGCTCCTTCCGGCCGAGACTTGATCTCCAGGTCCCAGTGGTCGCGGTGCTTCTCCAGCCACCGATCCAGTTCGTGATTGCGATACTTGTTGTCCGCCCAGATTTTGGTCAGTCTGGGACATCTGGCGTTGTCGAGTTGGCTGAACACTTGGGGTGCAGCGGCCCCATCGTCCCATGCTGCACTGGTCACGACCACCGCCAGCAAGAGCCCCAAAGTATCCACGAAAACATGGCGTTTTCGCCCGTTGATCTTCTTCCCGCCATCGTATCCGTGCTCGCCACCCCGCTCCGTCGTTTTTACGGTTTGGCTGTCGATCGCACCGGCACTGGGCGTCGGTTCCCGCTGGTCCGCCACGCGGACCTGCGCCCGCAGCGCATCCATCATTCGTTGCCACGTGCCATCGTCGCGCCACTGCCGGAAATACTGGTAGACCGTACTCTTCGGCAGCAGATCGTGGGGCAGCAGGTCCCACTGGCATCCCGTGCGGTTGAGATAGAACAAGGTGTTGAGCACCTCGCGCATCTCCACCTCGCGCGGACGGCCGCCGTGCTTGGCAAGGGGAATCAGCGGTTGGAGGATGGCCCATTGTTGATCGGTAAGATCGGTCGAATACGGTTTCCGCGTCGTCGTGGTCATGTGCGCACTCCTTTGCAAGGGGAAAGTGCGCATCTTTACTCCCGACAACGCTTTACAGCAATATCACTTTGCGGATAGCCTCTTAGTACGTCATAAACCCACGGCCTATGGCCGTGCGACCCTGGGGGCTAAGCCGTTCCGGCGTGCCCCGAAATAGCATACGCTCTAACTCCGGGGAAAGCCCTGTTGGGCAGGAGAAAGAGCGTATGAAGGATTTTGACAGTCTGGCACATGTGCGATGGGAGTGCAAGTATCATGTGATCTTCATTCCGAAATACCGGCGGAAAGTGATGTATGGGAAGCTTCGGGCTTCGATAGGTGGTATCCTGCGGGATTTGTGTAGGCAGAAAGGGATCGGGCTGCTGGAAGGGCATGCGGTGAGCGACCATGTTCACCTCTGCCTGAGCATCCCGCCGAAGTAGAGCGTGGCGTTTGCAATAGGGTTTCTGAAGGGCAAGAGTGCGGTGCGGATACATCGGGAATTGCTGCATGAGCGTCGGATGGCGGGGCTGCATTTTTGGGCGACGGGATACTGGGTAAGCACCGTGGGGAGTGACGAGGCCACGGTGCGGCAGTATATCCGGCAGCAGGAAGATAGGGATCGCCAACAAGGTCAGTTGTTTCAGTAACCATAAAAACCAGTGAAGCCCTGGCAGGGCTTTCCCCACGTGTAGTGCCCGCCCCGCTTTGCGGGGCAAGCCAAACCCACGCCCTACGGGCGTGGTCGATTAGTGCTTAGAACTTAGGTAAGCGTCCCGCGGAACACGTCTTGGACGGCATGGTAGCCTGAAGTGCGTCGGCCGAGGTGGGCTTGGCCGCATGCACTTCAGGAGCCCGAAGATGACGAAGCGTAGTGGGAGGGGAGATCCCCAGAAGCGGACGTGCTGGGAAGCGGCGGTCAGGCGGTGGAGGGAAAGCGGCCAGTCGGTGCGGGCGTTCTGCCGTGCCGAGGGAGTGCGGGAATCGGCTTTCTATTTCTGGCGGCGGGAGCTGACTCGCCGCGGCCTTCGCACCCGTAAGCGGTCCGCCACGGTTCCACCGGAACATGGTGCCGGGCCTTTGTTTCTGCCCGTGCAGGTGGTGACACCCGCAGGCAACGGCGCGGGCATTGCAAGTGTGCAGCGCGGCGTGGAGATCATTTTGGCACAAGGCCGCACGGTGCGGGTGCAGGCGGGTTTCGACCGACAGACGCTTGCTGACGTACTGGCGGTGCTGGAGGCCCAGACGTGCTGAGCCTGTCGGAGTTGGTGCGGATCTACGTGTGCCTGGCGCCGACGGACATGCGGAAGAGCTTTGATTCGTTGGCTGCCCTGGTACAGGAGTGGCTCGGGTACGATCCGTTGTCCGGCCACTTGTTTGTCTTCCGCAGTCGCCGCGGCGATCGCGTGAAGCTTCTCTGGTGGGACCGCGACGGGTTGACGTTGTACTATCGGCGTCTGGAGCAAGGGACGTTTCGCTTCCCGACCACAAATGACCCGGAAGCACGGAGCATCGAGGTCTCGGCACAAGAACTCTCGCTCGTGCTCTGGGGCATTGACCCGACCAGCGTGAAGCGGCAGCCGCGCTACCAGCGCACGGCCTGACGCGAGGACAAAGACTTCTTCTCGCCGCGGGAATAATTTCGCTGCCCGCGGTGTCTATAAGGGTATGAGCACGGACGCCTTGCCCCTTCCCGACCCGGCCTTGCTGCCCGACGACCCGGCGGTGCTGAAGCAGTTGGTCATGCAGTTGCTCGAAGAGCTGCGTAGTGCCCATGCGCGTTTGGAGCGGCAAGAGCACCACATGGATCTCTTGTTGCGGCGTCTCTACGGCAGTACGAGCGAGAAGCTCGACCCACGGCAGGGCGTTTTGTTTGATGCTCCGCCAGGCGAGGGCGCATTGCCCGCTGGCCAACCTGTATCACCGCCTACCGCCCCGGCCGTTGCCAAGAACCGCGACAAACATGGCCGCGGCCGCATTCCCGACAAGATCGAGCGGAAGGAAGAGATCCACGACCTGACGGATGCGGAGATGGTGGCCCTGGGCGGGCCGGAGAACCTCGTGGAACTGCCGCCGGAGCGGAGCGAGCAACTCGACTGGCGACCCTCGACGCTGTTTGTCGTCGTGTACGTTCGCAAGAAATACGCCCGCAAGGTGCCGCTGCCGGAAAGCGGGCTGACCCTCGCCGAGCAGAACGTGGCAGTAGCCCGCAAGCCACCCGAGGCGATTCCTGGTGGTTTGGCTGGGCCGGGGCTCATGGCTCAGGTGATCGTCAGCAAGGCCGCCGACCACCTGCCCCTGCACCGGCTGGAAGGCATCTTCCAGCGACAAGGGCTCCGCATCTCCCGGCAGACGATGGACGGCTGGTGGCTCCAGACAGCCGAATTCCTCCAGCCCTTGTACGCCCTGGCGATCCGCGTGGTGCTCGCTTCGCACGTGATCCACACGGACGACACCTCGGTGAAGGTCCGCGATGCCCAGCGCAAGCAGAAGTACACCGGCCGCTTCTGGCCGTACGTCGGCGATCCGCTTCACCCGCTGACGGTGTTCGACTTCACGACGAATCACCAACGGGACGGACCAGCCGGCTTTCTCAAAGATTATCACGGGTACCTGCAGGCCGATGCCTTCAACGGTTATGACGGCATCTACCTCCAGTCCCAGGGCGCATTGTGGAGGTGGGCTGTTGGGCTCACGCCCGGCGGAAGTTCCACGAGAACCGGCGGCTCGACCCGGCCCGGATGGAGACGGCGCTGGCCTGGATCGGCAAGCTCTATGCCGTCGAGAAGGATCTGCGGGAGCGCTGCCACGGCGAGTGGAAGGACCTCACGCTGGAGGATCGTGCCGCGCAGGTCGCGGCCCAGCGGCAGGAGCGATCCCGACCGCTCTTGGACGGCTTCCACGTCTGGCTGGAGGCGGAATCGCTGAAAGTCTTGCCCAAGAGCGCGGTTCGTGGGGCAATGGACTACACGCTATCGAACTGGGCGGCCCTCTCCGTGTACCCTGATGACGGCTGGTTGGACATCGACAACAACGCGGCGGAAAATGCCTTGCGGGGCATCTGCCTGGGCCGTCGCAATTGGCTCTTCTGCGGCAGCGACCGCGGCGGCCGTGCGGCGGCCATCCATTTCAGCCTACTGGCCTCCTGCAAACGCCACGGCCATGATCCCTGGGTCTACTACCGCGACATCCTGAGCCGCCTGCCGGCAATGCTGCCCGCCAGTGACGACGAACTCCTCGCCCTGCTCCCGCACCGTTGCGCCCGGCCTGATCTTTCGTCCCGCCCCTCCTGACCGTCGATCGCCCGTTGCGTGTTCCGCCGGCCGTTTCCCGGAATTCTGTCACGGAATTCGGTATGCATCCCTGGCCTTCCGGTTCACAGATAGGGTGTTTCCGTGATTTTCCAGCCAAGCTGCTGGTCCTGTACCCGAACCACGGGTAGATCCGTGGCTTGCACAAGCGGCTGTAGGATGTAATCGAACGCCTTGCTCTGTAAAGATTGACCGCAGTAGCGGCCATCGCTTTCGTTGACCCTCGCGGTATGTAACGAGATTGAGTTCGGATAGCCGACTATTGTTCACCACACCACCCCAATCAAGCCGCTTTGTTGTGATGTACTGAAGGTGAACGATCTCGTGCGGTGTGAAGCGGACTTTTTCCCGCGGAAGCTCGACGCACCCCGTCGCCTTGTCGTAAATAAGCCATGGACCAAGCCGCCATGCGTTGCGAAACGTGTAGTAAACAATCGCGGTGTACAGCACACAGACCATCAACCCGAGCCCCAGCGGCGCGTAGATGAATAACACGTCCGTCTCACTATCCAGGAAATGCCTTCCTAACAAGTGAAAACCACAGCAGGCAACGACGAACAGGAGATTGGTCGCTACCATGTCCCGCACCGGCGTTGGCGCAGGATCGATGCGGAAGACGCGCTCATCGCAATATGGACGAGCAATCCGAAAGTTACCATACCAACCACGACCGATGATAAACTGATCGGGATTGGCGTTGGCTGGAGGTTTAGCCATGTCCACTTCCCATCTGCCTAGCCCCTAACGAACCTCTGATTGTCGCCATTATACGGAAAAATGGCACCCCCGGATAGCACCTGTGTCGCAAGGGGGCAGTTGGTACGAACCGGGCGGCGGCGGTCTGTTTCAGCTCCTGGCATCGTGCAAGCGTCAGGGCCATGATCCTTGGGTCTATCTCCGCGACGTGCTCATCCGCCTTCCTGGGATGCTTCCCTCGGCCAGCAAAGAAGAAGTTCTCGGTCTGCTTCCCCATCGCTGGCGCCCGCGGCTGATCTCCTCGGCCCGCCCGGCGCGCTCTGCTCATCGATTGCTCCCGACGCGTTCCGCCGGACGCTTACGAACTTAGAGGCTATCCGCAAAGTGATATTGCTGTAAAGCGTTGTCGGGAGTAAAGATGCGCACTTTCCCCTTGCAAAGGAGTGCGCACATGACCACGACGACGCGGAAACCGTATTCGACCGATCTTACCGATCAACAATGGGCCATCCTCCAACCGCTGATTCCCCTTGCCAAGCACGGCGGCCGTCCGCGCGAGGTGGAGATGCGCGAGGTGCTCAACACCTTGTTCTATCTCAACCGCACGGGATGCCAGTGGGACCTGCTGCCCCACGATCTGCTGCCGAAGAGTACGGTCTACCAGTATTTCCGGCAGTGGCGCGACGATGGCACGTGGCAACGAATGATGGATGCGCTGCGGGCGCAGGTCCGCGTGGCGGACCAGCGGGAACCGACGCCCAGTGCCGGTGCGATCGACAGCCAAACCGTAAAAACGACGGAGCGGGGTGGCGAGCACGGATACGATGGCGGGAAGAAGATCAACGGGCGAAAACGCCATGTTTTCGTGGATACTTTGGGGCTCTTGCTGGCGGTGGTCGTGACCAGTGCAGCATGGGACGATGGGGCCGCTGCACCCCAAGTGTTCAGCCAACTCGACAACGCCAGATGTCCCAGACTGACCAAAATCTGGGCGGACAACAAGTATCGCAATCACGAACTGGATCGGTGGCTGGAGAAGCACCGCGACCACTGGGACCTGGAGATCAAGTCTCGGCCGGAAGGAGCAGTCGGTTTCGCGCCTGTGCCCAAACGATGGGTCGTCGAGCGCACCTTCGCCTGGTTGGGAAGGTACCGCCGCCAGAGTCGGGACTACGAACGTCTGACCGAGTCCAGCACCTCGATGTTGCGAATCAGTTCGATTCACCTGATGCTCCGACGGCTTGCGCCGCCCGCACGGGTCGTGTCATTCCGGTACCGCCAGGCCGCGTGAGCCAAACCGTGTATTTCCCGAGAAATCTTTACGGATAGCCTCTTAGTGCTTAGAGCTTAGAGCTTAGTGCTTAGTCGTAGGTTATGCTTTAGCATAACAGAACGTCTTATTCTACAAGATGTTATGCTAAAGCATAACCTACCTGCTAAGGACTAAGAACTAAGCACTAAGAACTTAGTGTTTAGAACTTAGTGTTTAGAACTTAGCTTTGGTGCTTTGCCTCAATTTGCCTTGGCGACCTGTTTCAGGCAGCCGATGTAGTCGGCGGTGATGGCCAAGACCTCGTCGAGGTAGAAGTCGCGCTTGATGCCGGCGTTGTTGATATCGCTCAGTTTTTCCATGATGGCTTCTTCGTCCTTGTCGGCGTCGCCCTCGGCGCGTTCCTTGAGGAACTTGGCCTCGTTGAGGGTGACGTACTTCTTGGCCTTCTGTTCCTTGTAGCGGGCGATGCTGCGGACCAACTTCTGGAATTTTTCCGAGGCCTTGCAGCGCTGCTCGGAGAGGCGGTGGAGCTGATCGACCACCGTGGGAGTGACGTCGCCGAAGCGGTGGAAGGGCTGCGGATCGACGTGATCGAAGGCCAGGGGGTAATCGAGGCTCGCCTCGCCCTCGTCGAGGTACGTGGTGAGCGACGGGAGTTCGACGTCGGCCAGGACGCCGCGTTTCTGGGTGCTGTCGCCGTCGGGGCGATAGAACTGCTGGACGGTGATCTTCAGGGAGCCCATCTGCGGCGAGTTGGGCACGCCCAGCAGCCACTCGGCGAGATCGCGCATGTTCTGCACCGTTCCCTTGCCGTGGGTGGAGTGGTCGCCGACGATCAGGCCGCGGCCGTAGTCCTGGATGGCGCCGGCGAAAATCTCGCTGGCGCTGGCGCTGAACTTGTTGATCACCACGACCAGCGGCCCTGCCCAGGCAATGGTCGGATCCGCATCGGAGTCCACCGTGACCCGTCCCCGGGCGTCCTTCACCTGGACCACGGGCCCGTCGTAAATGAACAAGCCGGTCGTGTCGATCGCTTCCTTGAGCGAGCCGCCGCCGTTGTATCGCAAATCGACCACGACGGCGTCGACGCCTTTCTTCTTGAAGTCTTCGAGGATGCGTCGCATGTCGCGGGTGGTGCTCTTGTATTCGGGGTCTCCGCGCCGGGCGGCCTCCATGTCCATGTAGAAACTGGGCAATCGGATCACGCCGATCTTGTACGGCTGGCCGTTGGCCTTGCTGCCGAAATCGTGGATATCGCCGCTGGCCTCGCTGGACTTGGCGATCTTGTACGGCTGGCCGTCGCCTTCGCGCCCGATGTCGAAGACCGCGCCCTGGGCCTCGCTGTCCTTCAACTCGATCTGCGCGGGTGATCGTGATCGTCTTGCGCTCGGTGCCGTGCATCGGGAGGACCTGGAGGCGGACGATCGTGCCCGGCTTGCCGCGGATCAGCTTCACCACGTCGTTGAGCCGCATGTCGACGACGTCGACCCACTCGCCCTTTTCCCCCTCGCCGACGGCCAGGACCGTGTCTTCCAACTTGAGGTGGCCTTCCTTCTCGGCCGCCCCGCCGGGGACGATCCGCTTCACCACCGTGTAGCCGTCGTTGCCCTGGAGCGAAGCGCCGATCCCCTCCAGCTTGAGCCCCATCAGGATGTTGAAATCCTTCACCGTGTCGGGCGACATGTAGTCGGTGTGCGGGTCCAACGCCGTCGTCAGCGACGTGAGATACATCTCCAACAACTCGTCGCTGCTGGTCTGGTGCATCCGCTTGGCGAAGCTGTGATAGCGCTGGGTCAACCGTTGCTGCGGCGTCTTTCCCTCGAAGGGGTCGTTTTTCGTGTCGCTCTTGTTGGCCTTCAGCAGCAACAGGTCGAACTTGATCCGCTGCCGCCAACGTTCCCGGGCCTCGGCCGGGGTCTTCGCATAGGTCGCCAGGTCCTTGTCGGTGACCATCTCTTCGTCGACGGTGAAGTCGTGCTTCTCTTTCAACAACTCGTCGATCGTCTTGAGCCGCTCGTCAACGCGGGCCAGAAACGTCCGAAACACCAGGTAGGCGAAGCCGATGTTGCCGCGCTCGGCCTCCGCGGCCAGCAGGTCGCGGGACTGCGAAAATGCGTCGATGTCGGACTGGTAAAAATACATCTTCATCGGGTCCAAATCCCGCAGAAACGTCTTGAAGCACCGCTGCGAAATCTCCTTGTCCAAGACGCGGTGCAAAAGATGCTCGTGCGACAGGGCCCAAGTGACCGCCACGGCCACGTTATGGTCGGCTGGACTCGGCCCCGCCGGATCGGCCCAAACCGCCGTGCAAAAACCGGAGAAAACCAACCCCGCGGACAGCAAAACAGCCAAGCGGCGGCGACGTGCGGACGTAAAGCAGTATGTCATTCAGGGCATCCTAGTGAAAATGGGAAAGATTGGGAATCCGGTAAGCTTGCATCGGCAAAACCTCTAATCATCCTAATCGGAAACGCCGCGCAAAACAAGGCCGGGACGGGGGAAAGGCGGAAGGCGGAGGGCGGAAGGGGGAAGGCGGAAGGGGGGAGAGCGAAATGCCCGTCTAAGTTCTAAGCACTAAGAACTAAGGACTTAGAACTTAGAGCTTAGAACTTAGAAGGACGTGGCCTTCCTGCCCGAATGCCGCCAGACTCGCCGCATGGATGCCGTCCCAGTCGATCGCACCCTGGCGGGCCGCCGCGTGGCCCAGGCGCGATAATTCGGCAATGTGCCGGTTTCCGGCGTCCAGGACCGGCAACGGGATTTGTTCCAGTTGATACTTCTGGATGTGCGGGAACAGCCGCTCTTGGCTGTTGAAGGCCCGGGTGAACCACCAGCGGACCGGCCGGCTGTTCAGCAGACACGCCAGGGCCGCATAGGCGTCGGCCGAAGGGCGGTGCAGGAGGATGTTGTAGACCGTATTGCAGTTGATCCAGCCCAGCAGGTCTACCGCGGCGACCGGGTGGGGCGCGACGAAACGCACCAGCAGTTTCGGCACGGTCTCGAATAGTTCGCGCCGCTTGTACTTCGACGCCGGCCGCAACCCCGGCCGGATGAACAACCCCTGCGGCTCGATGCGGAACTCGTGGACCGACCGGCCCGAAATGACCGGCAGCCAGCCGGCTCGTGGGCTGCGGCGGATATGGGGATCGCTGGTGCCGCACTCCATGCCGCGAACGATGTCGGCCAACTGGCCCAAGCGGCACGGCGCCGACGCGAGCCTTTCCAGCGCCGGCGCCTCCTCCGCGCGCAGCGTGGTGAACAGCGGCCGGTCGGGCAGCGATTGCAGCACCGCCCGCGGAAGCTCCCACGTCGGCCGTCCGGCCGCGCCGTCCAGCCGGCCCAGTCGCACCCGGCAGGAAAGCGGCGGACGCACCACGGTCACGATCGAGGCCAGCACGGCCGTGTCGTCGAAGGCCGGGCCGCAGTCGATCACCATGTCCGGGCCGCCGGCCGCGAAAATCAAATCCCGCAACGCGGCGAAATCGCGGTTCGTGCCGATCCGCGACGGCACGATGAAACCGCACGCCGATTCCTTCTTGGCCACGGCCAGGCTTCGTTCCAGGAACACGGCCGCCAGGTCCCAGTTGCGCCGGGCCGCCGTGTAACGCTTCGTGACATAATCGGCCAAGGCCCGGTCGATCGTGCCCGTGCGGACGCCGCGGTAGGGCGGATTGCCGAGCACGACGTCGAACCCGGCGCCGCCGGCCAAATTGTCCAGCGTGTCGCCGACCAGGGCATCGCCGCAGCGAAGGTGCTGATCCAGTTGGAAAAAGGGGACAGTCCCCATTTGTGCGAAGCCGGGCACCGACCGCAGGTTGGTCGCGGGCCGTTCCGGCAAATGGGGGCTGTCCCCTTTTTCCTCTTCCGGTCCAATGTCGAGCCACAGGCTGGCCTTGGCCAATTCGACGGCCAGCGGATCCAGGTCGATGCCGTACAGGCAACGCTCGACGACGCGACGCTTCAGCATCGACCGAGAAACCGGCGCCGAGCGCTCGGCAAGGAACGCTTCCAACCGTCCGGTGATGAAATCGGCCGCCGTCAAGAGGAAGTATCCGCTGCCCATTGCCGGATCGAGCACGCGGAAATCCAGCAGATGTTCCAGGATATTCTCGCTGGCGACGGCGGCGGCGACGGTGGAAAACTTTCGGTCCAGCATCGGACCGATCGTGTGCTCGACGATCTGCCGCACGATGGGTTCCGGCGTATAGTACGAGCCCGCGGCCTTCCGCCCGGCCTTGTTGTGGAGAAGGTCCAGCCGGCATCGGGGGCGGGGACTGCCTCGATTTTCGCAACGCGGGGGACTGTCCCGATTTTCGTCCGACGAAAATGGGACTGTCCCCTTTACGTTCACCCATGCCAACTTGCACTGCGACAGCTCTTCATGGATCGCGCCGAGGCGACGAATATCCATCGTCCGGAAATCGACGGCCTCGAGCCGCTCTGTCGCCGGGTCCCATTGCCGGGCGAGTGCGTCGATGGCCGCGGCCAGGAAGCGGTCGCCCACACGATAGTCCGGCAAAAAGGCGTTTTCATCGGGCCGAAGCAGGGGGACGGGCCCAAGCGCGGCACACGATCGCGTCAGCCGGTCCCAAAGATCATGGCCGGTCTCGGAGAAGGCGGCGGCGATGCGCGGGCCGGCCCGGCGGGGATCGTTCCCCGCCACGGCGGCGATTTGCCGGGCGGCCTCGGTCAGCCGGACCGCATCCGACGTATCCGACGCATCCGACGGCGCCGGCCCAAGTTGCCGGGCCTCGGCCAACAGCAGCAAGAGCAGCCGATAGTGGACCGTCAGGCTCGCCTGGAACAGACGGGCGAGTTCCTCCTTCGCCGTCGGGCGGCCGCGGCCGGGCCGGTCGCAACGGTCGCGCAAGAAACCTTCCGCAAGGCTAAGGACGGGAGTTCTGCAAACGACTGGCTGGGGCATTCGAGCCGTCCCTCCCTCTCACTGCCGGGAGAGGGGTCAAGGCGGAAGGCGGAGGGCGGAAGGGGGAAGGCGTCCCTCCCTTTCCCGGAGGGAGAGGGGATGTTGACACGTCAAAACAACACGGGCTTTCCGAGCTTGCGGCGGACGACGACGAACTGGCCGGCGTGCATCAGCCAATGTCCGCCCAACGCGGCCAGGACCGCGGCCACGGTGGGAAGGAAGTGGCGGAACCGCTCGGGAGCGGGGGCCTCCAGGGCGGTGTCCGGCGTGGCGGCGATGGCGGCCAGCGAGGCGGCCTTCACCTGGTCCGCCAAGGCAAGGTACTCCGCCTTCGTCAAAAACTTGGCCGGATCGTCCGACGCGGCGGTCTCGCGCGTATGGGCGGCCTGGAAACCGGCGGGCAGCGTCGGCGCCTTGTGGCCCAACTCCGTCAGCATCCCTTGCGTGCCGGCGATCATGTGCCCAAGCTGCCAGGCAATGTGATTGGCGCCGGGCACCGGACGGACCAGCAGGTCGGCGTCGCTCAAATCGCCGAGCTGGGCCAGGATTAAGACATGACTAAACTCGACCGACCGTTGAAGTACGTCTTGGGGAGTCATGAACCACCTTCGTTTCTGTTGTGGAGGGTCGGAAATTTTGTAGGGTGGGTCAAGCGCAGCGAGCCCCACCAAAAATCCTATTTCCCCGGCCGGATGTGCAGGAAGCAGCAGCCGTCGCCGCCGGGCTGCCAACTGTCTAGCGAGAAATCGAAACCGGCGGCCTCGAAGGTGCCGTAGTCGATCCGCGAGGCAATGCGGCAGAGCGTCGCCACGTCCTCGTCCGGCAGTCCCAACTCCTGCCAGGCGTCTCGAAGCGGACACTTCCCGTGCTTGATGTCCAGGCTCGCGGCGTCCTCGTGGACGACCTCGGGTTGGAACATGTGGCCGCCGTCGGCGGAGCCGGCCAGAAAGGTCTGCTTCACCCCTTGGAGGTCGGCGGGGGCGAAGCGGGCATACTTTTCCCGCCCCCGGTCTTCGCCCCGCCGGTAGATCGCCTGGCCCAGGATTTCCTCCGCCTTTTCCGCGCCGAACTGCCATCGCATCTCGTCGAAAATCAAGGAATAGAGGATTGCACGGTTCTTGAAGGAATCGACCAGTTCAGCACGAAGTTGTTCTTCTGACATGATGGGTCTCCAAAAGGCCAGGGAATCTCGATGGGTTCGAGGAAGTCTACTCCCAATCCTATCCATCGCGGGCGAAACGGCAAGCCGGGCCGCGGTTTCCAGGCCCTTAACCGCGCTGCCGGCCAAGGTGTACAATACCATCCATGGGCACTCCCGACAAGATGCCGCCGGAGCCGCTGCTGACCCCGGTGCAGTTCCTCAAAGGGGTCGGGCCGCAACGGGCGGACCTGTTGGATCGGCTCGGGCTGCGGACCGTCCGCGACGTGCTCTTCTTCTTTCCCCGCACCTATCAAGACCTGACCGACCAGCGCGAGGTCGATCAACTGGAAGAGGGCCGGCTGCAAAGCGTCCGCGGCACGGTCAACGACATCGAGATGCGCGGCACCGCCAGCGCCGGTTGCGTGCTGGGTGTGTTGGTCCGCACGGCGACCGGCCACCTTCGCGCCCTCTGGTTCAACCAGCCGTTCATGCGCGACCGGTTCGTTCTCGGCCAGCGGGTGCTGGTTTCGGGCAAACCGCGGCGCAACGGCCTGGTCTGGGAAATGCCCCATCCACGCGTCGAAACCCTGGCCGACGACGAAGACGAGCCGGTGGGCAAAATCCTGCCCGTCTATCCCTTGACCGAAGGCTTGCAGCAGTGGCAGATGCGGCGGATCGTCCGCGAGGCGTTGGACTCACACGTGGGTTTCTTGGACGAGGTTTTTCCGGCGGCCTATCTGCAAGCGCACAACCTTCGGCCGCTCGGCGAGGCGCTGCCGCAGGTCCATTTTCCGAGCGACCGGGAGGGGCTTGCCCATGCCCGGCGAAGGCTGGTCTACCAGGAGTTGTTCCTTTTGCAGCTTGCGTTGGCGGTGAAGCGGCATCAGCAACAGCAGCAGCGGAAGGCCACGCCGCTGGAGGCGACGGCCCAGATCGACGCCCGCATCCGAAGGCTGTTTCCGTTCGAGTTGACCGTCGGCGCAGCAGCAGGCCATCGCGGAGATCGCGGCCGACATGGCCCGGCCGCTGCCGATGAACCGCCTCTTGCAGGGCGACGTGGGCAGCGGCAAGACGGTCGTGGCCTTGTACGCCATGCTGCTGGCGGTGGCCCATCATCAACAGGCCGCGCTCATGGCCCCGACGGAGGTGCTCGCCCGGCAACATGCCCTGACGGTCGAGAACTTGCTTTCCGCCAGCCAGGTCCGCCGCGTGCAGTTGACCGGCGGGATGCCGGCCAAGCAGCGGGCCGCCGTGCTGGAGCAGATTGCGGCGGGCGAGATCGACCTGGTCGTCGGCACGCAGGCGGTGATCCAGGAGGACGTGCGGTTCGCCCGGCTGGGGCTGGTCGTGATCGACGAGCAGCACAAGTTCGGCGTGCTGCAGCGGTCGATCCTGAAGCACGCCGGTCTGGACCCGCATTACCTGGTGATGACGGCCACGCCCATCCCGCGGACCGTCGCCATGACGCTTTTCGGCGACCTGGACACCTCGACGCTGCGCGAAAGCCCGCCGGGCCGGCAGCCGGTCCACACCTACCTGGCCACGCAGGAGCAGCGGGCCCGCTGGTGGGAGTTCTTCCGCAAGAAGCTCCGCGAAGGCCGGCAGGGCTACGTGGTCACGCCGCTGGTCGAGGAATCGGACCAGTTCGCCGCCGTCAGCCTGGAGGAGACCTACGAAGAGCTGGCCAACGGCGAGTTGGAGGCCTTTCGCTTGGGCCTGATCCACGGGCGGATGACCGCGGCCGAAAAGGACGACGTCATGGACGCCTTCCGCACGGGCGAGATCCAGGTGCTGGTGTGCACGTCGGTGGTCGAGGTGGGCGTGGACGTGGCCAACGCCACGTTGATGACGATCGAGGGCGGACAGCGGTTCGGCCTGGCGCAGCTTCACCAGTTGCGGGGGCGGATCGGGCGGGGGAAGTTTCCCGGCTTCTGCTGCGTGTTCGCCGAGCCGCAGAGCGACGAGGCGCAGCAGCGGCTAGCGGCGTTCGCCGCGACGACCGACGGCTTCGAGTTGGCGGAGAAGGATTTTCAGTTGCGCGGGCCCGGCGACCTGTTCGGCACGAAGCAGCACGGCCTGCCGCCGCTGCGGATCGCCGACTTGCCCGGCGACATGCCGTTGTTGGAGGAGGCCCGGGCCGACGCCCGCGGGCTGGTGGCGGCCGATCCGGACCTGTCCGCTCCGGAGCACGGTTTATTGCGGCGGAGGATGATGGCGCATTACGGCAAGGCGTTGGAATTGAGCGACGTGGGGTGAGGAGGAGAAGGATTTAGGGATTGGGGATTTGGGGATTTAGGGATTTAGGGATTTGGGGCTTGGAAAAAGCCCCACGACTGCGTCGTGGGGGCCGAGTTGCCGCTGACATCCAACCATCCGCTTGCGGTTTCGCAGGGCGCGCGCCGCGATCAGGCCCGCGGCTGCGGCCCTTTCGGTTTCATCGTGAAGGCGTGCCAAAGCAACAGCGCCGCCCCGCAGACCAACAGGCTGTCGGCCACGTTGAAGTTCGGCCAGTGGAAGGGGCCGATCATCACCAGGATCCAGTCGCGGACGGCATGGACCCGATCGCCCGCGTGGTGGAGCGCGCTGGTGGAATTCCACCGCAGCGACGGCGTGCCCAGCCGGTCGTAGAGGTTGCCGAAGATGCCGGCCGACACGCAACTCAAGGCGAGGGTCAGGAGCAGGTCGGCCGCGGCCCCGGCGACGAACAGCCAGTAGAGGATCGCCACGGCGGCGGCCACGGAAAGGGCGGCGAAGAGCTGCCAGAAACCCTGGCCCCAGCCGAACAGCGCCCCTTCGTTCAAGCTGGTCTGCAATCCGACGACGTCTTTCCACAGCCACCAGATGCCGTCGTCTCGGGACATTCCCAGCCAATTGGGCATTCCCAGCCAGTCGAACATCCAGCGCTTGGTGGCCAGGTCCAGGGCGCAGCCGCCCGCCACGATCGAGAAGAACAGGATCCAGCGACTGAGGGGAACCGCCTTCATGGCTGTTCCTTGGGGGCCGTTAAGAAATGAGGACGAACTTGGGCGTCATTGCCCGCCTTCCTGCTGCGAGGCGCACTTCACGCAATGGGTGACGTAGGGGATGGCGTTGAGCCGGCTCTTGGGGATCTTCGCTCCGCACTCTTCGCACTTGCCGTAGGTGCCTTCTTCGATCCGCTCCAGCGAGGATTCGATCTTTTGCAGGGTTTCGCCGTCGTTCTCCATCAAGCTGAGGGTGAACTCCTGCTCGAAATTGTCGCTGCCGATGTCGGCCATGTGGATCGGCATGCTCGACAGGTCGCCGTTGGCCTCGGAGCGGCTTTTCTTCAAGGCGGCGTCCGCGAGTTGATTGACATCCCCCCGAAGCCGGGCTCGCAAGGCGA
Organism: uncultured Planctomycetia bacterium; assembly: GCA_963804825.1. Classification (GTDB taxonomy): domain Bacteria; phylum Planctomycetota; class Planctomycetia; order Pirellulales; family Thermoguttaceae; genus JBKQVT01. The sequence continues at coordinate 1,192,292 of CAWDRV010000003.1, forward strand.
GAAGCTGTTCCCGGTAGGAACCCATTTCGTCGCTCGTCATCGCATGTCCTCCACGTGGGTTTTCGTCTGCTGGCTTCGCCGCGTGACCTCGTAGACTTTCCATTCTAGACGGGAGCTAAATCGTTGTCAAACCAGGGGCTTGGCATGACCGGAGACCGAGACGGTTCTGCGGAAGCGTTACCCCGTTCAGGCATTCGACTTACCACCCGAACCGGCCCCGCCCGGCTTGTCCGCCGCCGCCAGGACCCCTAGATTATGGTATTCTCTTGAAAGACCCGTTTGACAGGATAACTTGGCGAATTTGTGTCCGGAGGACAGGCATTCCTGCCTGTCGTTGACGGGCAGACAGGAATGTCTGCCCTCCTGAAATGGAACGGGTTATCGCTTACGACTTGCCCGGCGAGAAAAAACATTTCCGACACGGCCCCCTGTTTTCAACGTTGCATTTTGCCCCGGTGCGGGGCCACCTACGCCGTCGACGAGGTCCGAGTGTCCTGCGGCCGATGCGGCAGCCTGCTGGACGTGGCCTACGACTGGCCGCGGTTTGCGGCGCCGAAATCGTTGCGGGCTTTCGAGGAGAAATGGCCGCGGCGCGCCGACCCCTATTGCACCAGCGGCGTGTGGCGGTTCCACGAGTTGCTCCCGTTCGTGCCCCTCGAACGCTGCGTGACCGTGGGCGAGGGGCAGACGCTTTTGCACGAGTCGGCCGGCGTGGCCGCTTACGTGGGCCTGCGGCCCGGCCGGCTCCACCTGCAATACGAAGGGATGAACCCCTCGGGCAGTTTCAAGGACAACGGCATGGCGGCCGCCTTCAGCCACGCCCGGCTCGTCGGCGCCCGCCGGGCCGCCTGTGCCTCGACCGGCAACACCAGCGCCTCGCTGGCCCTGTACTGCTCGGTCACGCGGCTGATGCGGGCGGTCATCTTCATCGGTTCCGGCAAGATCGCCTCCGGCAAGCTCTCGCAGGCGCTGGACTACGGCGCGTTGACCTTGCAGATCGGCGGCGACTTCGACGACGCCATGGCCCGCGTCCAGGAAGCCAGCCGGCAACTCGGCATCTACCTCGTCAACAGCGTCAATCCCTTCCGCTTGGAAGGACAGAAGACGATCATGTACCGGGTGCTCGAGGGGCTGCGATGGCAAGTGCCCGACTGGATCGTCGCCCCCGGCGGAAACCTGGGCAACTCCAGCGCCTTCGGCAAGGCGTTCCACGAATTGCACGAATTGGGCCTGATCGACCGCATCCCGCGGCTGGCCGTCGTCAACGCGGCCGGCGCCAACACGCTCTACCAACTCGTCGAGCGACACGGTTTGCGATGGAACGGCGGCGACGTGGATATGGCCCTCATCGACCGCTTCTACGCCGACATGGAGGCGGAGCGCCGCCGCGCCTCGACCATCGCCAGCGCGATCGAAATCAACCGCCCGGTCAACCTGCTCAAGTGCCTGCGGGCGTTGGAATGGTGCCGGGGCGTCGTCCGCGAAGTGACCGACGAGGAGATCCTCGACGCCAAGGCCCAGGTCGGCGCGGGCGGATTGGGATGCGAGCCGGCCAGCGCGGCCAGCGTCGCCGGCGCCAAGCGGCTGGCGGCCGAAGGCGTCATCCAGCCCGACCAGCGCGTCGTTTGCATCCTCACCGGCCATCAACTGAAGGACCCCACCGCGACGGTCGCCTACCATACGGCCGATCGGCAGCAGTTCGACAAGGTGTTGGGCAGCCGCGGCGTTCGTCGCGCGGCCTTTGCCAATCGCCCGATCGCGGTCGCCAACGATCTTGAAGAGATTGTTCGCGCGATCACGCGCGGCTTGCCGAACGAATGAGTCATGTCTATGCGAAACCGCAAGCGTATAATGGAGTGTCAGCGGCAGTTCAGCCCCCGCGACGCAGTCGCGGGGCTTTTGCAATCCCTAAATCCCTAAATCCCCAAATCCCTCTCCCTCCTATGCCCCCGATCCGCATTGCCATTCACGGGGCTGCCGGCCGCATGGGCCGGCGGCTTGTCGCCCTCGGCGCCGCCGATCCGCAACTGGCCGTCGTGGCCGCGATCGAATCGGACCGCAGTCCGCAACTCGGCCAGGACGCCGGCACGCTGGCCGGCATTGCGCCGCTGGGCGTGGCGATTGCGCCGTCGCTGACGGCGGCGGCCGCGGTCGACGTGGTCGTCGATTTCTCCATGCCCGACGCGGCCGCGGCGCTTGTGCAAACCTGCCGTGGAAAGCGGCTGCCGCTGGTCGTGGCGACCACCGGGCTGAGCGGCCCGCAGATCGAGGCCCTCCGCGCCGCGGCCGGCGAGATCCCCATCGTCTGGTCGCCCAACATGAGCCTGGCCGTCAATCTGACCATGAAGCTCTGCGAAATCGCCGCCAAGGCCCTGGCCGGCAAGGACGCCGACGTGGAAATCCTCGAACGCCATCATCGCTTCAAGGAGGACTCGCCCAGCGGCACCGCGCTGCGACTGGGCCAGATCATTTCCGGCGCGATGGGGCAGACCGCCCATCGGCATGGCCGCCAGGGTCGTCCGGGCAAGCGGCCCCACGAGGAAATCGGCTACCATGCCGTCCGCGCGGGCGACGATCCCGGCCAGCACACCGTCGTCTTCGGCATGTTGGGCGAGACGATCGAGCTTTCGGTCCGCGCGACCAACCGCGATTGTTACGCCCTTGGGGCGCTGGCGGCGGCCAAGTTCCTGTTCGGCCGTCCGCCGGGGCTTTACGGCATGGGCGACGTGCTGGGGCTTTGAGAGGCGGCCACGGCCAGCGCGCCCTGGACCACGACCTCTTCGCCCAACGCGGCGGGGACAATGCGAAAGCTACCGCGCAGCGGGGAAAAACGTAACGATCGACCTCCTCCCGCAACGGCGCGAAAAACAACGCCTCGCCCGCCAACGCGACCCCGCCGCCGATCACCACCACGCTCGGCGCCAGCAGCGTGATCATCTGGGCGACCGCCCAACCCAACGTCCGCGCGGCCTGTTGAAATATCTCCCGGGCGAGGACGTTGCCTTCGGCGGCGGCCTGGGCGACCAGCGTGCAGGTGGGCCGCTCGACCCGGGACCCGAACAGCCGGGCTTGTGCAGCCGCGGCGGCAATGCCCCAGCCGCTGGCCGCCGATTCGACCGTCATCTCGGGCCGCTCCGCCTGCAATCCGGGGCGGAGGTGGCCCAGTTCGGCGGCCACGCCGCGGCTGCCGCAGTAGACCTTTCCGTCGAGCAGCAACGCCCCGCCGATGCCGCTGCCGACGGTGATGTAGAAGACGACCCGCTGTCCGCGGCCCGCGCCGAAGCGTGCCTCGGCCAGTCCGGCGGCATCGGCGTCGTTGGAGATCGCCGCCGGCAGCGCGAACGTTTTCCGGCACCAGTCGGCCAGGGGAAAATTGTTCCAGCCCTCGATCTGATGGCTTTTCAGGGTCTTTCCCGAGGCCGCATCGACCGGCCCGCCGAAGCCGACGCCGACGGCCCGGACGCCGTGCCGGGCGATCAGCCGCCGGCCGACCTCCGCGATCTGGCGGCGAATGCCCTCGGCGCCCTGCCGGCGATCCACGTCCAGGCGCTGGAGCGCTTCGAGCGGCGTGCCGTCGCCGCGACCGACGCCAAGCTGCAATTTCGTGCCGCCGATTTCAAGGCCGAGGAACATGAGGGGAGGGATTTGGGGATTTGGGGATTTAGGGATTTGGGGATTTGGGGATTTGGGACAAAAGCCCCACGACTGCGTCGTGGGGGCTGAATTGCCGCTGGGGGTCGATTATTCGCTTGCGGCCAGCGCAGGAACGCGTTTCACGCTTCATGGCTCCGTCGTCAAGCTCAATCGCTGCGGGGCGGCGGCGGTATCGGCTTCCAGATGCCGCGCCCCCCACAGCCAAAACACGCCACTGAGAAATATGAAAAACGACACCACGACAAACCCGACACTGAGGCGGCCGGAGCGGTCTGCCACGGCGCCGATCAGCGGGGGCGAAATGGCGTCGCCGAACGTGTGAATGATCAGGATATTCACGGCGAACCCCGTCGAGCGGATGGCCGGATGGACCACGTTGGCCAGGACCGTGTTCGTCGGGCCGGTGTTGAAGAAAAGGAAGAACTCGGCGACGAAGACCAACACCCAAGCGGCCGGGAAGGGCGTGACCAGGAACAGCAGCACGCAGGGAACGCACGCGAGCATGGTCGTGCCCGACACCAGGAAATAGGAGCCCGGCCAGCGCGTCCGGCAGGCGTCGCCGACAATGCCGCCGACCAGCGTCCCCGCGACGCCGGCCACCGCGGTCAGCAGGCCGAAGAAGGCGATGGGCTCGATCCTTCCCCATGCCCAGGGGACATGGTGCAATTTCAGGTAGTCGGGCATCCACCACGCCACGGCCCCGGTGGCGAAGGTCATGGCCGTCATCCCGAGCGTATTGAACACGAACGACGGCGTCTGGAGCAAGGTCCGGTAGTCTTTCCACCGTGCATGGCGGCGCGGCTGCGGCGCGAGGTTTTCGGAAGCGCCGTGGTGCGGCTCGCGCATCCACAACGATCCTAACCCCAGCAACAGGCCCGGAACGACGACGGCATAGAACGCGCAGCGCCAGCTCTGGGCGTCGCGGTTCAAGGCCGCCACGTAGCCGCCCAGGACGTAGCCCAACGCGCTGCCGACGGGAATGGCCATGTAGAACCACGACAGCACTTGCCCGCGCTTGGCCACGGGATAGAAATCGGCGATGATCGTCGGCGCGACCGGTCCGTAGGCGGCCTCGCCGACGCCCAGCAGGCAGCGCGTCAACAGGAGCATGGTGAAGGTCATGGCCAGCCCGCTGGCCCCGCTGGCCAGGCTCCATAGCACGATGCCGACGGCGATCAGCCGCCACCGCGACCGCCGTTCGCCCAGCCAGCCGAACAGCGGTGAGGCGACCATGTAGGAGACCAGAAAGGCCGTCGAGAGCAGGCCGGAAAGGGCCCGCGCGTGGGGATCGTCCTGCCTGCTAACATGCAGCAGGTCGTGACGGATATCCGGCTCGACGGCCGCCAGAACGTAGCGGTCGATGTAGTTGAACAGGTTCATCGAGAGCAGCAGCACCAGCGCCATCCAAGCCCCGGAAGTCTTGGAATTCGCCCCGCGAGCCGCCGATCGGGAAGTCATAGGCCGGCCATTGTGACGTTCCCCCCGGGCGTGTCAACCGGAAGTCATCGCCGGAAGTCGGTGCCTGAGCTACTCGACAATCACCTTGCCCACGTTCTTCACGTGGATGTCCCCCTGCTTGAGATTGCCGACTTTCTTGCCCCCGACGGTCAGATTGCGGAAGACCAACCGGCCGATCGCGCCCTTGGCAACGCCCTCGAAGACCGCGGCCTTGTCGGCCACGTCGACCGCCACGTTCTCCATTTCAAGCCGCTCGATCCGCACCTTCCTCATCAGAAACACGTAACGCTTGACGCGGTCGCAGTCGAATCCGCAATCGACCAGCCGGAGCGTTCCGTAGCGGGGCGGTTGCGGCGACTTTGGGTCCTGCACCAGGCCGCCGATGAACAGTCCCGACGCCGCCATGCCGCAGAAATCGCAGTTCTCGAAAAGGATGTCGTGAATGCCCACCATGCTGCTGGCGCCCCACTCGCCGAAGCGAATGCCGTTGGCCCGCGGGTTCCATCCGACCAGGCCGCGGACCACGCAATGGCTCAGCTCCCGCGATTGGGCCAACTCCAGCATCGGAGAAGCGAAACACAACGTGTTGCCCCAGGCCAGGCAGTCGTCGTTGCAGTGAGATGAAGCAGCCGTCGATGGTCAGGCCGTCGGTGCTCACCACGTCGATGCCGTCGGCGAACTCGGGCACGCAGGCGGGCGGGGTGAGGATCCTGCAGCGGAGGAGCGTAACGCGGTCGCAGCCCACGACGTTGACGTTCCAATTCCGGCCGTTGCGCACCGTCAAGTCGCGGAGTGCGATGTCCTGCGACCGCAGGATCAGCACGGGCGCCTGGGAAAGGACCGGCACCCGGTAATCGCCCTCGACAAGATGATTGTAGCGATTGCCCTGGAGGGCGAAGTTCTCGTACGCTTGGTGATCGAGGCAGCCGCGGCCGGAGATCGTAATCCGCTTGCTTTGGTCGATCGAGATGCCCGGCGCGTGGCGGTTCTCGCCACGCGGACTGGTCTTGATGCGGATCAAACAGCCCGGCGCCAGGTAAATGCCCAGGTTCGACGCCTTGTGAATCTTGATCGTGTCGGTCAGGTAGATTCCGGGCGGGACGTAAAGCGTCTTGCCCGTCCCGTTGACGGCCGCGATCGCCCGGGCAAAACCGTCGGTCTGCTCGACCTTGCCGGTCGCGTCGGTCAGGAATCGGGCGGCATTGACCACGTTCTCCGCCGTGGGCGAAGGGGCGCCCTCTTCGGGTGGATCGACGATCAGGCAGCACGGCGGCAGATCGTTGACCTCCACGATGAAATAGCGCGGCTCGCGGCGGTCGATCGTGAAACGCATCACGCGGCCGTCGGCCGTCGCTTCAATCCCGCGGCGCTTCGGATGGATCGAGAAATTCCGGATGGGCTCCGAGGCGGTCAGTTCGACCCGGAGTTCTCCCGCGGCGGCCACGTGCGCGTAGTGAAGTCCCACGAATTTCAACGGGACGCGGCACTGCGCCGGCAGCTTGTCGTACCCGGCGACAATCCGCTCGCAGGCCGCCGCGTCGATGTTCGGCAAGGCCGTCACAGGCACTTCCACGCCGTTGATTTTCAACCCATAGACCCAACTCGGCCGGTCGCCGGCGAAGTGATAAACCGTCACGCCGTTGCCGCCGCTGGGGGCCGCGCGGGCGGACAGGGCCAAGGTCAGAGGGATGGCGATGGCCAAGAGAGCGATTCTGCCGGATGCGATGGTCTTCATGGTGTCATCTCCTGAATGAACTTGCGCGATTCGGGAAGCCTGCGCACGTGGTGAGCCCCGGGCGTCAGCCCGGGGATGGCGTGAATTCGTCCCAAGACGCCGGTGATCCTAACACCAATCCCCGGGCTGACGCCCGGGGCTCCATAGCTACTCCGCCCGATGCAAGTCAACCTTGCGCCCGATGCCGTTCCAACTCCCGGACTTCCTCGGTCGTCTTCATCGAGCAGAACTTCGGACCGCACATGCTGCAATAGTGCGCCTGCTTGTCGACGGGCTCGGGAAGCGACTCGTCGTGCATGCGCCGGGCCGTCTCCGGATCGAGCGAAAGACGGAACTGCTCGGCCCAATCGAAACGGAATCGGGCCGCGCTGAGGGCGTCGTCGCGATCGCGGACCCCGGGACGATGCCGGGCCACGTCCGCCGCGTGCGCGGCAATCTTGTAGGCGATCACTCCCTGCCGCACGTCGTCCGAACTGGGCAGGCCCAAGTGCTCCTTGGGCGTGACGTAGCAGAGCATCGCCGCGCCGTACCAGGCCGCCATGGCCGCGCCGATCGCGCTGGTGATGTGGTCGTAGCCCGGGGCCACGTCCGTCACCACCGGCCCCAGGACGTAGAACGGCGCCTCGTCGCACCACTCCATCTGGAGCTGGACGTTGCGCTGGATCTGGTCCATCGGCACGTGGCCGGGGCCCTCGATCATCACCTGGCAGTTGCGCTCGCGGGCGCGGCGTCCAAGTTCGCCCATCACGCGAAGCTCGGCGAACTGGGCCTCGTCGCAGGCGTCGGCCAGCGAGCCGGGCCGCAGCCCGTCGCCCAGGCTCCAGGTGACGTCATACTCGCGCATGATGTCGCAGAGATCGTCGAAATGGGTGTAGAAGGGGTTCTCTTGGCGGTGGACCGACATCCACTTGGCCACCAGCGCCCCGCCGCGGCTGACAATGCCCGTCAATCGGCGCTCGCACAGCGGCACGTGCTCCCGCATCACGGCGGCATGGATGGTCATGTAATCGACGCCTTGCCGGGCCTGCTCCGCGACCACGTCGAGAAAATGCCGCGGACGCATGTCGGCAATGTCGTCCAATTGCTCCGCCACCTGGTAGATGGGCACGGTGCCGATCGGGACCGCCGCGGCGTCGATGATCCGCTGCCGCACCACGTCGATCTGATCGCCGGTGGACAGGTCCATCACCGTGTCGGCCCCGTAGCGGACCGCCAGCAGCAGCTTCTCGAATTCGCACTGCGGATCGCTGGAAACCGCCGACTTGCCGATGTTGGCGTTGATCTTCGTCCGGGCGGCGATGCCGACGCCGATCGGCTGGAGGCCCTTGCCCAGGTGGACCTTGTTGGCCGGAATGACCATCCGTCCGCGGGCGACCTCCTGGCGAACCAACTCGGCCGCAAGCTGCTCGCTGCGGGCGACAGCCTCCATTTGGGGGGTAATGATGCCGGCCCGGGCCTGTTCGATCTGAGTCATGTCCCCATCGTAGCGGCATTTCGGCCGGCGTCAAGGTTTACCCCCTCTCCCGGAGTGAGAGGGTCGGGGTGAGGGCGATGCACCGGTAGGGTGGGACGAGCGGAGCGAAGTCCCACCTTTTTCCGCGGCAGTTGTGGTGGGACTTCGCTCCGCTCGTCCCACCCTACCCAACCACCCGACTCGCGCCACCCACTGCCGCGGCATCTTGAATTGCCCATCTTCGCTGATCGGTGCAGCTCTGCTTAATGCTCAAGATCGTTGCAACCGGAACCGATAACTACGATGCCATACGTTGTCACGGGTGCTCCCTGCGCGAACGGATGGCGAAAAGTATCCCAAGGAAGGAAATCCCGGCATGTGGCAATATGATTTAGACCGCGCTCCGGCCGGCGAGACGAACCTGACCGAAGCGCACTCAATTCAATGCAGACTACGCAGAATACCCATTCTGCCAATAATGCCACAGCGACGTTGTTGGCCCAGATCCCCGATCTCAGTCTCGATGATCCGCAGTCGCTGATGGAAGAGCACACCGCGGCCAAGGATGGCCGGCTGATCGGCCAAGCCTTGGCGAGCAAACTCGTGCTGGGCGGAGGCATCCTCCTGGTGGTGGCGGCCATTCTGCCGTTCACCGTGGCGAAGAAGACCTATTCGAAGCCGGTTGACAAGGGGCTATCGCAGTCGCATTTCACGTTGCCGTCGCCGGCGCCGGAGGCCGACGTGGCCCCGAGCTGGAACCCAGATGGGAATCAGGCCGAGGCGGCTCGGAATCCCACGGCCTCGCCCGGCGCGGCCGGCGGCGCGCAGCCGTCGGTCGTGGTTGCGGCGGTTGCCGCCCGGCCTGGCATCAATGTCGCGGCGCCGCCGTGGGTGGACAACGTCCAAGGATCGGCGGTCGCCAGGTCCTCGCCGCCCGTGGCCGGCAACAACGTGGCGTTGCCCAATCTGCCCGCCCACATGCCGCAAACGAACATGCCCCCGCAATTCCCCGCCGGCAGCGATCGCACCCCGCAGGCAACCATGGGAATGAATCGGCCGATGGCCGTCGGCCAAGCGGTGGGCGGTGGGCAAGGGGCAGGGGGGACGATCTATCAGGCCGACGCCCGCAACGACCCGCGCAACACGTACCCGGGCGGCCCTCCGGGGGGCGGGTCTGGCGGGGTGAATCCGGTGATGCCCGACTTGAACCGCGAGCTTTCGCCCGGCGCGACGGCGGCGGACGGGCGGCCGGTGCCCGAGGAGCAATCGCCGCCGCCGGCTTCGGCGCAGCTTGAAGGCAACATTGTTCCCATTCCTCCCAGTCAGGACCATCCATGAGCGCCCTGGATCAAGCCTTCATTCGAGCCTATTCGCGCCGGACGCCGGCGCAAGGGCCCGACCGGCCGCCGGTCGCTGTCCCGGTAGCCCCCGTCGAGGAAGCCAGGCCAGCGCCGCCGAAGAAGAAGGCAGCCGCTCCCTCAGTCGAGCGGCTGTTCACCAACTTGCCAGAACCCGCGAGTCCATCGACCGGATCGCCGCCGCCGCGAGGACCGGCGTTGTCGGCCTGCGAGGCGCTGGGAATCTCGATCTCCCGAACCGGCGCCGGCACGCAACCGCGGGTTGCGGTAGTCGCGGCGCCGCAATCCCAGACGACGTTGCCGCCGGCGTCGGAGCCCAAATCGCTGAACGTCTGGCCGAAGGAGTTCGAGGAGCCGGGTGATTTGTGGACGACTGCCGCGACCGAAGAACCAGCGGCAAAAGGACCAACGGCGAAAGAGTCAACGGCGAGCGAGCCGGCGACGGCAACGGCGACAACAACGGCAACGGCGACGACAACGGCAACGGCGACGCGGCCGTGGCAGCCGATGCTGCAAGTCGATCACTTCGTGTGGCCGCGAATCTGCGGGCAGTTGGAAATGGTCGCAGTGCGGCAGATGGAGGAACTGGCCGACGCGCTGCTGGCCGCCGCGGGAAAGGACCACAAGGTCCTGGCGGTGGGCGGCGTCCGCGCCGGCGACGGCGCCACGACGATGCTGCTCTGCGCGGGGCGACTCTTGGCCCGACGAGGTTTCCGCGTGCTCCTGGCCGACGCCGCCTTCGACGATCCGCAGTTGGCCGTGCGGTTGGGAATGCTGCCGCAGGCCGGCTGGGAGGCCGTGTTGGCCGGGCGGTCGCCGCTGGAGGAGGTCATCATCGATTCCACGGCGGATCGGTTGGCCGTCCTGCCCGCCGTCAAACCGCAATCCGGCGACCACGGCGATGCCGGCGCCCGCGGCATTGCCGGCATGATCGGCCGGGAAACGGCCTTGGCCGCCAGCCTCGACCTGCTCAAGCAACAGTACGATTTCATCCTGGTGGACGTGGGCCCGTTGGAGGACCGCTCGGCCGGTCTGCCGGCGTTGGGCAGCGGCAACCGCTTGGACGCGGCCGTCGTGGTCCACAACCTCCGCGGGACGAGCGCCGATCGGCTGGCCGAAGCCCAGCGCGGCCTCGGCGCCGCCGGCGTGGTCCAGATCGGCGTCATCCAAAACTTTGTTCGCTTGTAGGTGTGCCATGTACGAATCCTATTGGCAACTGCAGCAGAAGCCTTTCGAGAACAACGCCGATCCGCAGTTCTATTATCCGGGCGAGTCGCACCAGGCCGCCCTGTTGAAATTGCGCTATGCCGTCGAGAACCGTCGCGGCGGCGCGCTGCTGGCCGGCGCCTCGGGCATCGGCAAGACGCTGCTGGCCAACATGCTGCGGGGCATGTTGGGCGAAGGCTTCACGCCGTTCGTCCACCTGGTGTTTCCGCAGATGGCCACCGCCGAACTGCTGGCCTATCTGGCCGGCGAACTCGACGGCGCAAGCGTGCCCTCCGGCCGCCCGGGCGTCCACGAGAGCGTGCTGCGGATCCAGCACGCCCTGGCCGACAACGCCCGGCACGGACGCCACGCCGTCCTGGTGATCGACGAGGCGCAATTGCTCGACAACGGGAACACCCTCGAAACGCTGCGGCTGCTGCTGAATTTCCAGCCGGACAACCAGCCGGGGCTGACGCTGCTGCTGGTCGGCGAGCCCGGACTGCTCTCGACGCTGTCGCGCATCCCGACGTTGGAGGAGCGGCTAGGGGTGAAGTGCCTGCTGCGTCCGTTCAACGAGGAGGAGACGGCCGCCTACGTGAGCCATCGCCTGCGGGTGGCCGGGGCGTTGCGGCCGATCTTCGAGCCGGAGAGCCTGACGGCCTTGCACGGCTTGACGCACGGCATTGCGCGGGGCATCAATCGGCTGTGCGATTTGGCGCTCTTGATCGGATTTGCCGAGGAGCGGCGGACGATCACGGCGGACCACGTCGAGGCCGTCTGCCAGGAGTTGGTGACGGTCGTGCCGGAATAGGCGCCCTACAACTCTACTTCGTAAGGATTCGCCTCAGTTCGCCGATGACGTCGGTTTTCTTCGGGTCGTAAGACTTCCAGCCGCCGGCGAACTTCTTCAGTGTTGCGATGAGTTCGTCTGAGTCGGCGGCGTTGCCGGGAACCCGCGAAGGATACCTTACGCGATAACCGTAAGTCTTATCATAGAACATCGGCTCGTCGATTAGCTCCAATTCCGTCTTCCGATACTCCTTCGAATAGTAGTTCAGCCCACGGAGTTTGTCATGGATGGGCTTGTTGTGTGCCTTGATCCTATCCAACATCTCCCGGGAATAACGTGGAAGGAGTTGCACCAAAATGCTCAGCCCCGTTTTTTGCGAATGGGGATATGCTTGGCCATACATCGAAGCCTCGGTTCGCATCTCGGCTGTCGTGATGCAGATCCAACAGTTCCCGTTGACGCTCTGGAGGCCCACGGACCAACCCTTGGGCAATGCCGCCGAAATCTCTTTGATGGGATCGGCGTCGTCCGCTCGGGCCGTGGCCGCACTATACAGAGGGCCGCTGCCGACTGCCGCCGCGATTGCTGCCCACAACGCGATGCGATTGGTTCTGTGACGCATTGTTATCACCTCCTCCCTTGGCCAATGCAGTTTTGCTACTGCGTGCTTGCTGCCCTGGATTCTAACGCCACTGCACTGGAGTGTGCAAGACGGCGTGGGCGCGGGACGAGCGCTTCGTCCCTCCGCCGGGTGCCACTGGCTGCTTGTCAGCCAGTGCCTTTGTCGGCCGTTTTACGACACTGGCTGACAAGCAGCCAGTGGCACCCAACTTTCCGCAACAGAAACTACTTCGTAAGGACTCGCCTCAGTTCGCCGATGACGTCGGTTTTCTTCGGGTCGCAAGACTTCCAGCCGCCGACGAACTTCTTCAGCCTTGCGACGAGTTCATCTGAGAACCCATGGGACTTACCATCCACGAAGGCCACTGCAAACCGCCCTGAGGACAGACTGCGGCCGACGCCCTAAGGTGGGAGTCGAACGTATCGGCGAAATGGGGCGAACCAGGAGTCGTCCTGCTCATAGCCGAGCTGTCGGACGAGTTCAAAGAGGCCCGGGTGCTCCTGGAAATGCCGGGCGATGCGGGCGGCGTGCTCCGGACAGTTCCACTTGCCGTGCCGGCTGCGGTCGACCGCCGAATTCTCTCGGACCAGCGACGGGTCTTTCGGCGCGTTCTTGCCCGCGTAGCGGTAGGCATGCCGCTCGGGGCGACGATGGAAGTCGGAGAAGCGGGAGTTGAACTCGACGCCGATCCGCGCCGCCAGAGCCTGCTGGATGCGATCGGGATCCGCCACGAGGTCCTCGTAGCGGACCAGGATCACCTCCATACCCTCGATCCGTTGCGCCCGCTGGATGGCCGCGTGGATCGCGCGGATGCCGTAGGGCTCGCGGCGCGGGCCACGTGCATGAGGTGTCCAGCTTCCCTCGTAATCCAGAAAGTAACGATCGGGCACGTTAGGGTGGACCGACGTGATCAAGTCCCGCGGGTCGCGCAGCATGACGATGGCAACCAGTCGCTTGCCGTGGATGTTGCGGCGGACCAGGTCGTCCAAAATGAGGACGTCGAGCGGCTTCTTCGAGGCGAAGTCCCCCCAGCGGGCGATGACTTTCCACGCCGCAACCTCGAATTCGGCGAAGCCGAAACCGTCCAGCGAACTGCTGAGCATGTTGTACAGCAACGACGTTCCGCCCCGCGGGAAACCACAGACGACGATCTGCCGACCCGGCATGGCGTCGGGTCGCAATGACTTTCTCACTGCACCCGCCACGCGCTGCAGCCCTGCATAGACCTGCCAGCGGGCCGAATGAAGACCCCTGTTCACTCTGCGCAAAGATCTTGTGAGACGCATTATCATGGAGTGGACGCGGCTGAGTCCGGCGTGTAGCGAGGAGATCTCCTTTTGGGTCGCGCACCGGTCATCGGCCGCAAGAGCCTCCATCTTTGGCAGGTTCGATGAAATGTCGGCATGGAAATCGAGTGAAGCCGTGCCGGCGCGATGGCCCGTACCGTTCGCGCATAAACGAAGAGCAACGAGAATAAGGGCGGGCATGATACCCAGTCGGGCGCCATCTACGCAATAGCGATTCGGGAAAACTGCGCAAGCGCCTTCCCGGGGTGCCCAGCGCCGCGCTCGCCGGGGTGAGCCCACAATGACAACCCGAAGGTGGGGAACGGCTTCAGGACGGATTTCCCTTCGGGCAACGGGACCGCGCCCATCGCCGGAAATGGCCGAACCCCAGACGGTGGGGCTCGCCGACCATGCTTTGCATGGTGCCCGTTGAACCCACCCTACCACTGCTGCGCAGCGCGGAGATTCTCTGGAAGAACCCGAGAACATGACCCCCGATGAGAAGATCAAGGGGGATGGGGACCGTGCGCGAAGCGGTAGAACCACCAAGAATGTAAACGACAAAAGCGATCTCGACCGCAAGAAGCCACCACGCATGGCGGGTCTGCCGCAAGGCCCAGAGTGCTGTGAGCAGACTCACGGGAACAAGGATCGCACAACCGAGCAACAACAAGTAGTAGAACCCTATGGACGCCAGCGCCCATCACCGCAGCTATTGGCTAGGCGATTCACAAAGCGCGAACCGAAAAACCATACCAGTGCGGTCACCAGGAAGCACGTTGCGGCCGTGGGAAGCGCAAAACGTGGGGCGGTTCTCTTGCGCCCAGGCAGGGCGGCATGACCGCAGTTCGGGCAATGCGTTTGTCCGGAAGCCAACGCGGTTGCACAGTTTGGGCAGTGCATTGCGACAAGCGGCGCAGGTGTGTCTTTAAAGTTTTCGACGCCCAATCAGAAACCCGGTGAAGTGAAAGATGGTGGCTGTGGCGAATAGCGTGGCAGTGCATAGCAACATGGAAATTGGATCGCCGGTCGGGCTGAGCAGCAGGCCCACCAGGAACGAAACGATTACAGCCGCCACCAGGGTCAACACGTGTGCCATCGAACGTCTCCTGTTGCAATTGTCCGCAGGTTAGTGCGACTTACAGATAGTTTTTGCCGGTCAGCGTCGCTTGCGAAACCGCAAGCGAATAGCGAGGCTTCCGGCAAGAACTTGTTGGAAAATGTACTAGTGCGAATGATTGTACCCCAGGCGGGCAGGCCCGGCAACCGCCATCCGCAGCCGGTGGGCGTGGGACAACTGCACATCGTCCTTCCGCCTTCCCCCTTGCTATCCGGAGGCTTACGCCTTAGGTTTACCCACATCTTTTTTGGCCGAGAATCGTCGCAGCTTCAATCATAGGTTGGAGTTTCGTCCAGCCGCGCCACAACACCAGCCAACCGGGCGGGTGATCGTGTTTGCGGTTCTGATGGCCGCCCAGTCGGGCCAACGCATAGTAAAACTCATGCACGCTCAGGTCTTTACGCGGCCGCTTGTAACGCCACAGGCTGAGCATCAGAACGTACATCTCCGGCATCACTTCCGTGGCCAACCGCTCCTTGGCATCCGCTCGGCGGCTGGCGTTGCGGAGGTTCAAAGGAACAACCCCACCACGGAAATCAAGGCAATCGCCGGCTTGAGCCGCTCCTCCGTCGTGAACTGCAACGTCTCCACCCCACAGCCCGTTTTCAGCGCCTTATGATATTCCTCGATGATCCACCGACACTCGTACCATCCCATCCGCTCGCAAGCATCCTCCAAACATTCCACCGGCACGTTGGTCAACAGAATCCATTCCACCGCTTGAACGTCGGTGCCCCGGTCCGCCTCGCGCAGGCACACCACCCAGCACGTCAACGGCACGCCCCGAATCTCGCCTCGTGGCTGCTTCGGCACCAACACCATCAGCCGTGACCAGGCGATCGACACTCGGGCAGTCCGCGCCGCACGCTGCTTCGTCGCCGGCACTTCCACCGTCTTGTAGCCCTGGACCGGCAAACCGCAGGCGTAGTCGTGCAGCTTCGTTTTCTCCCCATTTTCCAGGCTAATTCGACGATTGTATTGCGACCGCACCAAGTACGACTTGCCCTGCGACTCCACGAAATCCAGAAACTCCAGCACATCGGCGCCCCGGTCGGCCACTTCCACCTGACGCCGACCGGAAACCGCCGCCGGAATGGCCGCGCTGGCGTCTTTCCACAACCGCGACAACCGATCTGTCCGCTCGCGGCTCTGCTGCCGTGTTTCCTTCTTGTTCGCCTCCGGCCGCTTGGCCAACCTCTGGTAGGCCAATCCAATCACGTCGCGGGTTTCCGCCACCACGGCCAGGGCGTTGTGGGCCAAGTAGCCGCGACAACCCCCGTTGCCGATGTGCCCCAATCCCTCCAGCGATGTCAATCCGGTGAAATCCAGTTCGGTCGTGTCCTGAATCACCAGCACCGTACCCTCGACCTCCCGCATCAGCCGCAATGTCCGTTCGCGCGAAGGAGCCAACACCGCGGTATGGGTGACCTCTCCCTGGTCCACCAGCCGGTACAACGCCTTCAGGCTCGCTGGATCGTCGATTTTGTCGGGCAGGGTTCCACCCGGATGCATCACCATTTTGTCCGCCAGTTGCACGAGCCGCTTGGTCCGCCGACGGTCTCCCAACTTTGCGGCCCCAAAATGTTCCTCCCCAAAACTTGCTCCCAACGCCAATCGGTCATCCATGACCCACCTCCTTGTCTAAAACCAATGACGGCAATCCTTTCCGCCGCCTATCAGTATAACAAAGATGTGGGTAAACTTAAGGCTTACGCCTCCGGCTTACGCCTCCGGCTCACTCCTCCGGCTTCCGCCTTGCTATCCGGAGGCTTACGCCTCCGGCTCACTCCTCCGGCTCGCCCGTTACAGCTTTCCCTTGGTGCTGGGCACGCCGGGGATGCGGGGATCGGGCTCGACGGCCATGCGGAACGCCCGGGCCGCCGACTTGAAAATGCACTCGGCGATGTGGTGGCCGTTCCGGCCGCGATGCAGCACGAAGTGCAGATTGCACAGGGCATTGACCGCCACCGCCTGCCAGAAGACTTCGACCAGTTCGCTGTCGAACAGGCCGATCTTCGGGGCGGGAAATTTGGCGTCGAAGACGAAAAAGGGCCGCCCGCCCAGATCGACCGCGCACGTGGCCAGCGCCTCTTCCATCGGCAGTGTGGCCTGGCCGTAGCGGCGGATGCCGGCCCGGTCGCCCAACGCCGTGCTGACGGCCTGGCCCAGGCAGATTCCCACGTCCTCGACGGTGTGATGCGGATCGACCTCGAGGTCGCCGGCGGCGTGGACGGTCAGGTCGAAGGCGGCGTGTTTGGCCAGCAGGGCGAGCATGTGATCGAAGAAGCCGACGCCGGTGGCGATCCGCGACGTTCCGCCGCCGTCCAGCGACAGTTCCAGGCGGATTTTGGTTTCCGCGGTTTCGCGGTCTATGGTGGCGGTTCGAGCCATGAGTGGGTGTCCTACTCGACCAAGTGCTTAGTTCTTAGTCTCCAAATTCTAAGCTCTAAGTTCTAAGCACTAAGTTCTAAGCACTAAGTTCTACCTTCCTCGTCCCCAATCCCTTCCATCTCCTCCAGCAGGGCGTCGATCTGGCGGTCGCTGCCGACGCTGATCCGCAGCCCGTCGCCCCAGCCCGGATAGTCCATGTATCGGACCAGGATGCCAGCGACGTTTCAGTTCTTCGTAGATCGCTTTGGCCTGGCGTGTGGGATGGGTGGTCCACACAAAGTTAGCTTGCGAATCGACCGCTGCAAACCCTAATTTCCGCACGGCCGTTACAAGCCGCTGCCGAGTGGCCAGGATTTTGGCCCGGTTGTCCGCCCGCCACGCCTGGTCGCCGACGGCCGCGGCGGCGGCCGCAATCGACAGGGCGTCGCAATTGTACGAGTCTTTCACCTTGACCAGCTGCCGGATCACCTGCGGCTGCGCCACCACGTAGCCGAACCGCAGGCCGGCCAGAGCGTACGACTTGCTCAGACTCCGCGACGACCAGGATCTTTTCGTTCCGCGCGACCAGGTCCAGGCAATTCGGTCTCGGCGAAATCGACGTACGCCTCATCGACCAGCAGCGGGCAAGGCAGCCGCTCGGCCAGGTCCAGCACCTCGCCGGGCGGAACGACCGTGCCGGACGGACTGTTCGGATTGGCCAGGAACACCAGCCGCAGGTCCTTCCGCGCCGCGGCGAACTCGACCGGCAGCGACCAGTCGGGCCGAAACCGGACCTCTTCGCTGTAGGCGCCCTGGAGTTGGGCCAACGTCTTGTAGAGCGAGTAGCTGGGATAGGGCAGCCGCAGGAGTTGGCCCTGGCCGACGAAGGTCCGCGTGACGATCGTGAGGATGTCGTCGCTGCCGTTGCCGGCCATGATCCAGTCCGGCTCGACGCCCAGCACTTCGGCGGCCCGCGCGGCGAAACTCCCCGGCCAGCGGATCGGGATACTTTTCCAGCCCCCGGCGGACCGCCTCCTCGACGGCCCGGCCGACCGCGGGCGAGGGCGGATACGGATTCTCGTTGGTGTTGAGCTTGACGAACTCGCCGCCCTGCGGCTGTTCACCCGGCACGTAGCCGGTCATGGCTTCGATTTCAGGACGAAAGAAGGACATGGGGAAGGGATTTAGGGATTTCAGGGATTTGGGGATTTAGGGATTCGAACGCCCACCGGCTGCGACCGGTGGGAAAGGCAAGCTGCACTTGGCACTTCATGTTTCCGCCTTCCGCCCATCCCCGGGCTGACGCCCGGGGCTCACTTCCGCCTTCATCCTTATCCTCGACGCTTGCCCGATGGCCGGTCAGGCCCTCCTTGTCGGCCAGGATTTGCACGTCCGGGGCGAGGTTCGTCATGCCCTGGCGGGTGAAATGAAGGACGCTGGTGCTCCGCAGGAAGGAGTTGGCCGACAGCCCGCTGGCGAACCGGGCCGTGCCGCTGGTGGGCAGCACGTGCGAGGGACCGGCCGCATAGTCGCCCAGGGCCACGGGGGTGAAATTGCCGAGGAAGATCGCCCCCGCGTGCGAAATCTGCTCGGCCAGCCACTCGGCGTTGTCCGTGGCGATGTGCAGATGCTCCGGGGCGATCTCGTCGGCCAACGCGCAGGCCTCGTCGGCGTCGCGGGCGAGGATGACCGCGCCGAACTCCTCGAGGCTCTGCCGGGCAAGCTCGCCCCGCTCCAAGCCGGCCAATTGGCGGCCAAGCTCGGCCACCGCGGCCCGCAACGCCCCTTCATCCCAGCCGATCAGGATGCTCGCGCCCGGGGCGTGCTCGGCCTGGGCGATCAGGTCGGCGGCGGTATATTCCGGCCGCGTCGAGCGGTCCACGATCACCACCACTTCGCTGGGGCCGGCGATCGAGTCGATATCGACCTCTCCGTAGACGTGCCGCTTGGCCAGCGCGACGAACAGGTTGCCCGGCCCGACGATCTTGTCCACCCGCGGAATCCCCTCGACGCCGTAGGCCAGCGCGGCGACGGCCTGGGCGCCGCCGAGCCGATAGACCTCGGTGATGTCCAGTTCGCGGCAGGTGGCCAGCAGATCGGGATTGAACGCGCCGAACGCGGTGGGCGGCGCGACCACGGCCAGTTGGGCGACGCCGGCCACTTGGGCGGGCACGGCGGTCATCAACACCGTCGAGGGATACGCGGCCGCCCCGCCCGGCACGCAAATCCCCACGCGCCGGAGCGGCCGGCATCGCTGCCGCAAGTATCCGTTGGGCACGTCCAGCCGCACGTCGTGCTGGAGGATCGCGCGTTGAAAATCCTCGATCCGTCCGCGGATGCGGCGCACGGCGGCGAGGAATTGCGGATCGGCCGCCGCATGGGCCCGATCGAGTTCCGCGACCGGCACGCGGACGTTCGGCGGCGACGAGTTCGGCCTTGTCGATCCGCCTTGAATAATCCAGCACGGCGGCCAGCCCCTGCGCTTTCACGTCGCGGCAGATCCGCTGGACCACCTCGACGGGCGAGAGCGGCTGGCCGAAGACTTCGAGGGTCCGCTTTCGGCCGGCCTCGCTGACGACGTTGCCTTCGGGGCTGAGCCGGCGGCGCAGTTCCGCCATGGCCGCGGCAATGTCGTCGCGCCGGCTGTCGATGTGCAAAATATTCAGGTTCATGGGTTGCATGGCATCTGTCAGTGTACCCTCTTGCGCCGCTGATTGGCAAGCCGGGCGATGTGTCCCCATTCGGTCTTGACTGCGTTCGGGGAGCCGATTAGAATAGAACGGAACTGGGGATGGAGTCCCCCGTGCAACCGCCCGCCGGGCTAATGACTCCTGCCGCAATGCGATCACGGCAGGGGTCGAAGTCTTGCGTTTGCAAGCCCTGCCGAGAGGCAGGGTTTTTTTGTCGGCAGACGCCGGTTTGCGGTCGGCCTGCCGCGACGAGGGACTCCATGGAACAAGTTTATGGAATCGCGGCCGTCTGGCTGGCCCTGGCCGTTCTCTCCGCCATCGTAGCAAGCCATTTACGGATCTCGGTGGCCCTGGTGGAAATCTGCGTGGGGATGGTCGCCGCGCTGGCGGCCGACCGGTGGTTCTACCCCAACGCCCTGGGCGCGAATCTCGATTGGCTCCGCTTCATCGCCTCGGTCGGCGCGGTCCTGTTGACGTTCTTGGCGGGCGCGGAACTCGACCCGGCGGCCATGAAAGCGAAGCTGAAGGAAGTGCTGGTCGTCGGGCTGTTCGGTTTCCTCGCGCCCTTTCTGGGCTGCGCGGCGCTGGCCCGGTTCGCCCTGGGATGGAGCACCCAGGCGAGTTGGCTTGCTGGCATCGCCCTGTCCACCACGTCAATGGCCGTCGTCTACGTCGTCATGCTGGAATCCGGTTTCAACAAGACCGAATTCGGCAAAGGCATCCTCGGCGCGTGCTTCGTCAACGACTTGGGCACCGTGATCGCGCTGGGGTTTCTTTTCGCTCCGTTCACGTATCGGACCGCCGTCTTCGCCGGGGTATCCGTGGTCCTGCTCGGCCTGCTGCCGGCCATCACCTCGCGGCTGATCGGCCGCTACGGCAATCGCACGGCCGCCATCCGGACCAAGTGGATCCTCTTGGTGCTGTGCGGGCTGGGCGCGCTGGCGCTTTGGGCGGGCAGCGAAGCGGTGCTGCCCGCCTATATCGCCGGCATGATGCTCGCCAGGACCGTCGGCCGCGACCACTTCTATATCCGCCGTTTGCGGACGCTGACCATCGGGTTCCTGACGCCGTTCTATTTCCTTCGCGCCGGGTCGTTGGTTTCGCTGCCGGCGCTGGCGTCGGCGCCGCTGGTGTTCTTGGCGTTGTTCGCGGGCAAGTCGGCGTCGAAAATCTTCGGGCTCTTTCCCGTCATCGGCCGCTTCCGCGAAGACGGCAAGGAACGATGGTATTACACGCTGATGATGTCCACCGGGCTGACGTTCGGCACGATATCGGCCCTCTACGGGCTGACGCACAAGATCGTGACCCAGGAGCAGTATTCGTTCCTGGTAGCGACGGTGATTGCCAGCGCCGTGATTCCGACGATGATTGCCAACGCCGTTTTTCTGCCAAGGCACTTGTTGCCCCGCGCCTCGTTGGCGGGCGAGGAAATTCCCCGGTTGGAAGTGGCGGCGGTGGGGGTCGTCCTGGAGCCGTCCGGGGCGATTGAAGGCGAATGATCGCCTTCCCGTTACTGTCCCGGCGTCTTCCCGGCGGCCAGCGCGGCGCGGATCCCGGCGGCACGGTCGAATGCCTCCTCGCGCGTCAGGCCGGCCTCGTCGTACATGGCGAAGATGTTCTCCAAGGGCGTCTCCGGCGGGATCGTGTGCGAGGCGGCCAAAATGTAGCCGCCGCCGTCCGACGTCATGTCGTCGATCAGCTTGCGCGTCGCGCGGCGGACCTCGTCCGGCGCGGCGGTCGGCAAGAGTCCCTGGGTATCGACCCCGCCCATGAAGGTCAGTTGCGGGCCGAAATCGCGCTTGAGTTCCGCCGGGTCCATGCCGGCGCAGTTGCATTGGATGGGGTTGAGCACGTCCAGTCCCATCTCGACGAGGTCGGGAATGATCGGCCGCAGCGCGCCGCAACAGTGATAGGCGACGCACAGCCCGTGCGACTTGCCGACGTCGAAGGCCCGCTTCAAATGGGGCTTGACCAGCGCCCGCCACGTGTCGGGACTCATCATCAGCGAGCGCTGGCTGGCGACGTCGTCGCCCGTCCAAAGCCAGTCCAGCGGGAAGCGTTCGCAGGCGGCCTGGGCCAGCTCGGCGGCGAACCGGCCGCACCGCCCGAGCATCTCGAAGGCCAACTCCGGCTCGGCCGCCATGTCGATCATCGCCTGGTCCATGCCGCGCAGGCGCCAATACATCTCAAACACGTTGGGCGAGACGTCGCAGCCGATGAAATACTCGTCCGCGCAGGCGGCCACCGGCGCCATCTTCGCCAAGAGTTCCTCCTGATGCTCCCGCGGAAAATGATAGTGCAGAAGTTCTTCCGCCGATGCGCCGGCCAGCGGGAAATGGGCGATCTGGTTGAACGGCCCTTCCTTGACCCACCGGATGCCCCAGGGATCGACGTGCGACTGGCCGTCGCGCTGGTGGACGATTCCCTCCATGCAATAGTTGTTGTTGACCCAGGTCATGCGGACGTCGTTGCCCAGCACGGCGTCGACGCACCCAGGCGGGACGTTCGAAGCGTTGGGCCAGCACGCGCCGGGTGCCGGGCTGGAACCACATGAAGATGGGGATGCGGTCGGCCGGTTGCCGTCGCAGGGCCGCATAGACGCGTTGTTTGCTGTTCACGGAGGGGGGCGTCCTCGGAGTTGATGGCCGGCGAGACGCCGATGCAACGATTATTGCGCCGGGTTGCACGGTTGGTCAAGGGCCGTGCATCGCGGCGTGGAGCCCGGCGGAGTGGCGCGGGTGGGGGTTGCCGGGCCTGCTGACTTTGAATAGAATCACCGGCTGCGTTTCTGTCCCGATTTCCCAGTTGTGACCCGACAGGATGCGGCATCATGTACGTGCTCGAATTGCTGCTCGTTGGCCTGGCCTTTACCGCCTTCGCGGCCCTGGTGTTTGCGGTCCTGACCTTGACCTTGGGCAAGCTCTTCACGAGTTTCAATGTCTCCGGGCCTGAGGACTGGTTGTTCCTCGGCTTCTACCTGAGATACCTGATTGTTGCCGGGGTCTATACCTTCGTCGCCCTGCCGCTGGGCAACGTAGTGCTCGGAGTCGCGGCCCTGGCCATTGCCTACAAGTTCGTATTCGACGCCGGTTGGGTGCAAGCCCTGGTCATGGGCGGCCTCGGGGGATTCATTGCCCTGGTGCTGTTCTTGCTCCTGCTGAGGATCATCCTGACGCCCCTTGGGCTGATGTGACGCCGGAAGCGGCGGGTGGCACTCATTTCCACCCGTTCGATGGGGCTTCGGCCCTTGCCAGCGTGGCTCGTTTGGATTAGATTATGAGATTCCGCTTGCCAGCGTAGCTTCAATCGGCAGAGCACCGCATTCGTAATGCGGGGGTTGGGGGTTCGATTCCCCCCGCTGGCTCATGACTCCACGTACATCCTCTATTTCGTCTGGTTCCACCGGCAGGGAGAAAACGCCCATGGTGCAGAGCGTCGAATTCGACTTGAGGCAAGCCGTCCTGGTCAACGGTCCTTTTGGTCCCGCCGAAGTCCGGAAAATGCAAGCGGCCATCAGCCGGGACCGGGCCAATTACGCCATCCTTCGCGATGCCGTCGCCGAACTCCAAGCCAAGGAAGAGCACAGCCCGGCCAGCATGGTCCGACTGGGCACCTGCCTCTATCTGTTGGGCCGCTGCTATCGGGCCATCGAAATCCTCAAGCAGGGCGACGGCGGGGCCATGGCGCATTTCTACCTCGGCCGATGCTACGTCGCCCGGGCGCAGTACGATCTGGCCGTCGAGAGCTACCAGGCGGCCGAGCGGGCCGGCTACGAACCCGGCGACTGCGCCCTGGGACAGGTCGAGGCGCTCCGCTACGCCGGCCAGGCCGACGAGGCCCTGGCGCTGCTCGACGGGCTGTCCGGCGCCATCGAGCAGACGTCCGAGTACCTGGCCCAGCGGGCCGCCACCGTCGCCGTCCTCGGCGGAAATCCCAACGAAGTCGTCGCGCTCTACGAACGCGCCGTCGAGGTCGATCACGAACATCCCGGCGCCCTGTTCGGACTGGCCGTCGAAAACGACCGCCGCGGCAACGACGACGTCGCCATGGAACTCTACAAGCGGGCCGGCAACCGCTTCCCCTCCTTCGTCGGACCGCTGATGAACCTCGGCCTGATGTACGAGGACCGCGAGCAGTACGACCGCGCCGCCCAATGCTACCAGCGGGTGTTGGACGACTATCCCGACCACCTCCGCGCCGCGTTGTACTTCAAGGACACCGAGGCCTCCCACGAACAGTTCTACGACGAGGACGCCCAGAAGAAACGCGACCGCATCAGCCAGATCCTCAACATCCCGGTGACCGATTTCGAGCTGTCGGTCCGCAGCCGCAACTGCCTGCAAAAGATGGGCATCAACACGCTGGGCGATCTCTGCCGTTCGACCGAGGCCGAGCTTCTGGCCAGCAAGAACTTCGGCGAAACCAGCCTCGTCGAGATCAAGGAGATGCTCTCCTCGAAGGGGCTGCGGCTGGGGCAACTCGCCGCCGAACGCCAGCCCGTCGACGTCTTCGAGCCGGAAATGCTCTCCGCCGACGAGCAGGCCCTGTTGGCCAAACCGGTCGCCGAGTTGAACCTCTCCGTCCGCGCCCGGAAGTGCATGATCCGCCTGGGCATCAACACCATCGCCGACCTGATCCGTCGCACCGGCGACGACCTGCTGGAGTGCAAGAACTTCGGCGTCACCAGCCTGAACGAGGTCCGCGAGAAACTCACCACGCTGAACCTCAAGCTCCGCGGGGAATAGCTCTGAGAACTTAGGGCTTAGAACTTAGGGGCTGTGTAGCACGGACTCCCCTCGCCCCTTGTGGGAGAGGGGCAGGGGGTGAGGGCGTTGGTGCGCAGCCGCAGGGTACATCAGGCCACGTTTCTCACGCCATCCGCTTCCGCCGCCGCGCGTAACCCAGCAGGCCGAGAAGACCGACGCCCAAGAGGACAAAGCCGGAAGGCTCGGGCACTACCACGAGGTCGATGTAGCCCTGGTCTACCGTCAGCGAGTACGTCCTGCCCATCGGGGTGGCGGGAAGATCGAAATTGCTGAGCGTGGGCGTCCCGAAACTGCCGCCGATCAGCGGGTATTCGCCAGCCGCTATCGGACTGGTGCCGAAGGTGATGGCCGTGTGCTGGGCCAGCGTCAGCCCGCTGGTGATGGTCAGCAGGTCGCCGGTTGCGCCCGGCGTGGTCAAATCGAAATTGAGCGTGGTCAAGTTCGATGCGGTCGTCAGGCTGCCGATGGTCAACGGGCCGATGGAGCCGATGCCGCCGGGGGCGATTTCCGAGGCGACGGAACCGATCCGGACAACGCCTGAAATCGAGCCGCCGCCCGGGCCGCTGGCCAGCGTCCCGCCGCTCAGCGTGATGGTGCCGCTGCCGGTGGCGGAGCCATGAGTCCCGTTGGAGGCTATGAGCGTGCCGTTGTCGATCTCCGTGCCGCCGCTGTAGATGTTGCTGGCGGCCAGAGTCAGGGCCCCGGCGCCGATCTTGTTGACGCTGCCGCTGCCGCTGAGACTGCCGGTGTAGGTCGTGTTGGCGTTGTTGTTGCCGACGGTCAGTGCGACGGCCGCGGTGGCGGTGTTGGTCAGGCTGAGGTTGTGCGATCCCTTCAAGCCGCCCAGCGTGGCGGCGGTCAGACTGTCGAAGTTGAGCGAGCCGGTCCCGCTGGTGTTGAGCGTGCTGTCCTGGAGTGCCTTGGCATTGGTCAATTGCAAGGTGCCGCCGCTGATGAGCGTGTCGCCGGTGTAGGTGTTGGTGGCGGCGAGGACCAGCGTGCCGCTATCGGTCTTGGTCAGTCCGCCGGGCCCGGAGAGCGAGCCCGAGAGGGTGACGGTATGGCCGGCGGTATCGACGGTTGCGTTTCCGCCGCTGCCCGTTAATGTCATGGGCAAGGCGGTGGTGAATGAGTTGCTGGCCTTGAGCGTTCCGCCGCCGAAGTTGAAGGCGGCGGTCCCGGAGCCGCCGCTTAGTGCCGGGAGGATGAGTGTTCCGCCGTTGAGATTGTAGGTTCCGCTGCTGCCGGGAGTGTAAGCGAGGGTGAGGCTGTCGGTCGCATTGGTGCCGCCGGACTGGGTGAAGATGCCCGTGCCGGACCAGCCCACGACTTCACTGCCGTTCCCAGTATAGATAACGCTCAACTTCCCGGTCCCGCTGAGGTTGTAGGCGCCGCTGCCACCGGACTCCGTTCCGAGATAGAGATACGGGGTGGCATTGGTGCCGCCGGACTGGTTGAAGGTGCCCGAGCCGGAGTAGCCGGTGTCCTCCTCGAAGGCGGACAAGAATCCGCTGGCGCTGAGGCTGTAGGCGCCGCTGCTGCCGGCGTTGTAGCCGAGAGAGAGGTAGAGGTCATAGGAATTATTGCTGGCCTTTTCGTTAGTCCCGCCGGTCTGGATGAAGTTCCCCGTGCCGTACCAGCCGACGTATTCATCGAGTCCGCTCAGCAGCAACTGCCCGGTCCCATTGAGAACGTAGGTCCCATTGTCGCCGAGGCTGTAGCCGAGAAAGATTTCGGCGACCGTATTGGTCCCGCCGGAGTGGGTGAGGGTGCCCGTGCCCGCATTGCCCACGGCCACGCCGTATCCGGAGAGCGACCCGCCGCTGATCGTGGAGACAGCATCGTTTACCGTCACAGTCCCCCTGCCCAGATTGATCGTGCCGGTGCCGGAGAGCGTCAGTCCGTTATTCAGTTCGATCCAGCCGCTGGCGGCGGCGGTGATCGTTCCTTGGCAGTTCACCGGATCGTTGATCGAGCCGCAGCCGCCGAAGCCCTGGCCGGCTGGCAGCACGAGCGGGCTGCCCGCCGTATGGATGATGCTCGAAGAGGCGCCGCTGAGATTGCCGAAGCCCGTGGTTGGATCGAATCCGGCGGGAACGATGAGCAGCGAGCCGGCCGCGAGGCTCACGTTCATCGAGCCGACGTTCTGCAGATTGCCGGAGAGGTCGATGATGCCGTTGCCGATGAGCGTGCCGGCGCCGTTGCCGCCGTCGAAAACGCCTCCGTTGTTCATGCCGCCGTTGAGTTGGAGCGTGCCGGCGCTGAAGAGATAGCGGCCATTGCTGGCGATGGTGAGCAGGCCGGCCGTATTGACGCCGCCGGTCTGTTGGAACACGCCGGTGGTTGAATTGTAGCCGACATCTTCAATCTGGGCGGACAACTGGCCCGTGCCGTTGAGGTTGTAGGTCCCGCTGCTGCCGGGGTTGTTGCCGAGGGCGAGGATGCCGTAGTAGGTGCCGTAGGAGATCGTGCTGGTCCCGGCGGACTGGGTGACGGTGCCCGTGCCGGAGTAGCCTACCCACAGGTCGTAGGCGAAGAACGAGCCCGTGCCGTTGAGGTTATAGGTCCCGCTGCTGCCGGGGTTGTAGCCGAGATAAACTTCGTCGCCGTAGGTGTTGTAATTGAAGGTGCCGCCGGACTGGTTGAAGTTTCCGGCGCCGGAGTAGCCCACGTAGACCGAGCCCATGCCGATGTTGCCCACCTTTAGGTACCCGCCGTTCATTTGGATCGTTCCGCTGCCTGCGGTGTTGCCGAGCGAGAGCGTGTTGCAGACTTCTCCCACCTGGCTAATGGTGGCGGTCCCGCCGTTGTAAATGTCGGCGTTGGAGTTGGGGGCGGGCACGCCCCCGCCGCTCCAATTGCCCCCGCTGGACCAGTCGCCGGACTGAACGTTCCAGGTGACGTCGGCCCGGGCCGACGGTGGAGACAACAGCAAGACCGCCGCCGCGGCAAAACCCATGAGCCGGAGAATAGTGGGTTGTCGAGCAGAATCACAACCATGACGGAAGTTGGTCATACGCATCGCCTTTTCTCCTAGACTGAATGTCAACGGCCTCATCGTTTGCGGCCCGACGGATCGGTGGAAAATCTCCGCCGCGCAGCAGCGGGGAGATGGGCTCCGGCAGTCGAGCCAAGGTCAAGATGAGAGCGCGCCCGAATAGCTCCACGGGACACGGACGCCCGTCATGCCTCTCGGGCACGAACCAAACGCTGCCTCTCGGGCCAATCGCCCGTGGGGGTGAATGAGAAAGGAAATAACCCCAAACTCGCCCTTCAATCTATACTAGTCCTACAAAGGTGTCAAGCATTACGTAAGAGGTGGCGGTTTTTGTACAGCTTCGGAAGACAAAAATCCGTCGGCCGCCGGCGTCGCGGCTCCCCCCTTCCGCTCGGCGGCGGGGACTGCTATCCTTGCTTCCCTCGGGGACGAATACTCAGTTAGTTTCTGTTGCGGAAACGTCGGTAGGGTGGGACGAGCGGAGCGAAGTCCCACCGTTTTCCGCGGGAATCGTGGTGGGACTTCGTCCCACCCTACCCGATGCGAGGGGAGTAAATGCCGTGGCAGATGCCCCTTTCTCCTTCCGCGTCGAGCATTGCGATGCGGGCTCGGCGGCGCGGCGGGGCACGTTCTCGACGCCCCACGGGCCGGTCGATTTGCCCGCGTTTATGCCCGTGGCCACCCAAGGCAGCGTCAAAGGGCTGGAAATCGCGCAGCTCCGCCAGACCGGGGCCCAAATGGTGCTGGCCAACACCTACCACCTGGCGCTGCGGCCGGGCGAGGATGTCGTCCGCGACCTGGGCGGGCTGCACCGCTTCATGGGTTGGGACGGGCCGATCCTGACCGACAGCGGCGGGTTTCAACTCTTCAGCCTGGCGCGAATCAGCGAAGTGACCGAGCAGCAGGCCGTCTTCCGCTCCCACATCGACGGCCGGCTGCTGGAAATCTCGCCGGAGCGGGCCGTGGCCATCCAAGAGGCCCTGGGCGCCGACGTGGCCATGGTCCTGGACCACGTGGTCGAGTTGCCCAACCGGCCGGAGGTCGTCCGCGACGCGACCGGGCGGAGCGTCCGCTGGGCCGCCCGGTGCCGAGCGGCCGCCCGCCGGCCGGACCAGGCCCTGTTCGCCATTGTCCAAGGCGGGCTGGACCCGGAGTTGCGGGCCTGGTGTGCGCGGGAGTTGAGGCAATGGGATTTTGCCGGCTACGCCGTGGGGGGGCTGAGCGTCGGCGAGCCGGCCGCCGACATGTACCGCATCCTGGAGGCCGTGGTGCCCGAGCTGCCGGCCGATCGACCGCGATACCTGATGGGCGTGGGCCGGCCGGAAGACCTGCTGGAGGCGGTCCGGCGTGGGATCGACCTGTTCGATTGCGTCATGCCCACCCGCAACGGACGCAACGCGATGGCCTTTACCGACGCCGGCTCACTCCGGTTGCGGAACCTGCAATATGAGCGCGACGATCGGCCGCTGGAGGAGGGCTGTCCGTGTCCGGCGTGTCGCCGCAGCCGCGGTTACTTGCGGCACCTGTTCATGGCCCGCGAGATGCTCGGGCCGATCCTCGTCTCGATCCACAATCTGACGTACTATCAGCGTCTTTTGGCGGGTGCCCGGGCGGCGATCGAGGCGGACCAGTTCGAGGAGTTTCGGCGGGAGAAGGCGAGAAGGAAGGCGGAGGGCGGAGGGCGGAAGGGGGAAGGCGGCGAGCCGGCGGCGTAAGCCTTAGGTTTACCCACATCTTTTTTGGCCGAGAATCGTCGCAGCTTCAATCATAGGTTGGAGTTTCGTCCAGCCGCGCCACAACACCAGCCAACCGGGCGGGTGATCGTGTTTGCGGTTCTGATGGCCGCCCAGTCGGGCCAACGCATAGTAAAACTCATGCACGCTCAGGTCTTTACGCGGCCGCTTGTAACGCCACAGGCTGAGCATCAGAACGTACATCTCCGGCATCACTTCCGTGGCCAACCGCTCCTTGGCATCCGCTCGGCGGCTGGCGTTGCGGAGGTTCAAAAGGAACAACCCCACCACGGAAATCAAGGCAATCGCCGGCTTGAGCCGCTCCTCCGTCGTGAACTGCAACGTCTCCACCCCACAGCCCGTTTTCAGCGCCTTATGATATTCCTCGATGATCCACCGACACTCGTACCATCCCATCCGCTCGCAAGCATCCTCCAAACATTCCACCGGCACGTTGGTCAACAGAATCCATTCCACCGCTTGAACGTCGGTGCCCCGGTCCGCCTCGCGCAGGCACACCACCCAGCACGTCAACGGCACGCCCCGAATCTCGCCTCGTGGCTGCTTCGGCACCAACACCATCAGCCGTGACCAGGCGATCGACACTCGGGCAGTCTCGCCGCACGCTGCTTCGTCGCCGGCACTTCCACCGTCTTGTAGCCCTGGACCGGCAAACCGCAGGCGTAGTCGTGCAGCTTCGTTTTCTCCCCATTTTCCAGGCTAATTCGACGATTGTATTGCGACCGCACCAAGTACGACTTGCCCTGCGACTCCACGAAATCCAGAAACTCCAGCACATCGGCGCCCCGGTCGGCCACTTCCACCTGACGCCGACCGGAAACCGCCGCCGGAATGGCCGCGCTGGCGTCTTTCCACAACCGCGACAACCGATCTGTCCGCTCGCGGCTCTGTTCGCGTGTTTCCTTCTTGTTCGCCTCCGGCCGCTTGGCCAACCTCTGGTAGGCCAATCCAATCACGTCGCGGGTTTCCGCCACCACGGCCAGGGCGTTGTGGGCCAAGTAGCCGCGACAACCCCCGTTGCCGATGTGCCCCAATCCCTCCAGCGATGTCAATCCGGTGAAATCCAGTTCGGTCGTGTCCTGAATCACCAGCACCGTACCCTCGACGTCCCGCATCAGCCGCAATGTCCGTTCGCGCGAAGGAGCCAACACCGCGGTATGGGTGACCTCTCCCTGGTCCACCAGCCGGTACAACGCCTTCAGGCTCGCTGGATCGTCGATTTTGTCGGGCAGGGTTCCACCCGGATGCATCACCATTTTGTCCGCCAGTTGCACGAGCCGCTTGGTCCGCCGACGGTCTCCCAACTTTGCGGCCCCAAAATGTTCCTCCCCAAAACTTGCTCCCAACGCCAATCGGTCATCCATGACCCACCTCCTTGTCTAAAACCAATGACGGCAATCCTTTCCGCCGCCTATCAGTATAACAAAGATGTGGGTAAACTTAAGGCGTAAGCCGCCGGATAACGTCGAATCGCCGGAAAGGGGAGGGCGGAGGGCGGAAGGGGGAAGGCGGGAAACTAAGCTCTAAGAACTAAGATTAAGAACTAAGCACTAAGAACTTAGAACTTAGAGCTTAGAACTTAGAGGGACATTGTATCCTTCCGCCTTCCGCCTTGTTCCCCTTGTCGCTCGGCGTGTGGGAGCTTATGATAAAGGGCTAAACTGGCGCGATGCCGGGTTAGATGAAGTACCCTTAACGTTGGGGGCAACGTGGTTTCGTTGGCATATTTTGTGAGCGGCTTGCTGGCGGAGGCGGGCAAGGAGGTGGGCAAGGCCGCCGGCGGGGGTGGCGCCGGCGCCGGCGGCGACAAGGCAGGGGGGGGTGGGCCCGATCTCATGTGGCCCTTGCTGATCATCATGCTCTTGGGCATGTATTGGTTCCTGTTTCGTCCCCAGCGGAAGGAACAAGCCCGCCGCGAGGCCATGTTGACCGCCATGAAGAAGAACGACCGCGTCCTCACCGCCGGGGGCATCTACGGCGTGGTCACCAACGTTCACCGGGAGGCGAACGAAGTGACGATCAAGGTGGATGAAACGAGCAATACGAAGCTGCGCGTGACGCTCAGCTCGATTGCCCAGATTTTGGGCGAGGAGCCTTCGGAAGACACGAAGTCGAAGTGACCGGACCAGCGCGGGGGACGGCTCCCCGCCGATTCACCCGTATATCCTCAGGAACCGTCTGTCATGAATTGGCTGCATCCTTACCTTCCCCTGCTGCTGGCGGCGGCGGCGTTCGCCGTCCCGACGCTGTTGAGCTATTACCTGGTGCGGGCGATCCGG
Organism: uncultured Planctomycetia bacterium; assembly: GCA_963804825.1. Lineage (GTDB taxonomy): Bacteria > Planctomycetota > Planctomycetia > Pirellulales > Thermoguttaceae > JBKQVT01. The sequence continues at coordinate 1,223,831 of CAWDRV010000003.1, forward strand.
ATGCCCGACTATTTTTGGAAGCTGTGGGTGATCTTTTTTGCGCTGACGGCCAGTGGGGTCGTGATCTGGTGGTGGTGGCCGCCGAAGACGGGGATCGATCTGAGTGGCGGGCTGGTGATGGTCTACCAGGTGGACATGGCGACCAAGCCCCAGGACGTGCCGATCAACAAGGAGAACATGGCCAAGTTGATCGAGGCGGTGGAGAAGCGCGTGAACCCCAGCCACCTCAAGGAGACGAAGGTCGTCCAGTATAGCGACGACAAGGTCGAAATCACCATTCCCAACGTGAGCGACCAGAACGAGGCCAATCAGATCAAGGATTCGATCAGCCGCATGGGCGCGTTGGAGTTCCGCATCCTCGCCAACAAGCTCGATCACGACGACTATCGGCACCGGATGGCGATCGAAGGCGCCGGCGCCGATCCGAGCGCCACGAAGATCAGGAACGCCAAGGGGGACCTGATGGGTTGGTGGGTCCCGGTCGCACCGGACCATGAGAAGAAGGTCGGCGACGAGCGGCAGATTGTCACGCGGCCGCACAAACCTGAGCGCAAGGACGATCCGCGCAAGCTCGACGTGCTGGTCGTCAAGGACGACGACGACGTCAAGGGCGACTACTTGAACATGGAGAAGGAGGGCACCGGCGATACGGGCGAGCCGGTCGTCGATTTCGGCTTTAACGTGATCGGGGCGCAGAAGTTCGGCGATCTGACCGGCAAGAACGTGCCCGTCGAAGGCGAAACCCCATACCAGCAGAAGCTGGGCATCATCCTCGACGGCGAACTCTACTCGGCCCCCAACATCATCACCCGGATCAGCGAGCAGGGCAAGATCACGGGAATGAGCAAGAACGAGGTGGCCTCGACCATCACCGTGCTCCAGGCGGGCAACCTGCCGCTGCCCTTGGAAAAACAACCGGTCAGCGACATCCTCATCGGTCCCACCCTCGGCAGCGACACCATCAAGGACAGCACCCGGGCGATGCTCATCTCCGCGGTCCTCGTGCCCCTGTTCATGCTCGTCTACTATCGGTTCGCCGGCATGGTGGCCAACATCGCCCTGGTGCTGAACATGGTCGTGCTGATCGCCGTGATGATCGCCATCAACGCCGCCTTCACGCTGACCGGCCTGGCGGGGTTGGCCCTTGCGGTGGGCATGGCGGTCGACAACAACGTCCTGCTGTATGAACGCATGCGCGAAGAACTCCACCGGGGGGCCACTATGCGCATGGCCATCCGCAACGCCTTCCATCGCGTCGGCGTGGTCATCACCGACGCCAACCTCACCCACATCATCGCCGCCACCGTGCTCTACGTGGTCGGCACCGAGCAAGTCAAGGGCTTCGCCATCACCTTCCTGTTGGGCGCCGTGCTGAGCCTGTGGACCTCGATGTTCGTCGCCCGCTGGATCTTCGAAATCGCCGAACGCAGGCAATGGCTCACCAAGCTCAAGATGCTGCACGTCATCGGCGTGACCGAGATCGACTTCATGGCCTGGTTCCCTGCCGCGGCCACGTTCTCGGTCCTGATTACGGTCGTGGGCCTGGGCGTCGCGTTCCATCGCGGGGTGGGGCTGTTCGACATCGACTTCACCGGCGGCGTGTCGATCGAGGCCGTCTTCCAAAAGGTGACCGACACCAAACTGGTTCGCGACAAGATGGACAAGAGCGGCCTGCCCTACGCGGCCGTCACCAACGAGCGCGACCCGGACCACCCCGAAAGCACGCGCGCCACGAAGTTCATGATCAACACCGCCGAGCAGGATATGGGGGTTGTCCAAAAGAAACTCGTGGAGGCGTTCGGCGACAGCCTCGTGACCAACTCGGTGAGCGTGGCGAACCTGAAGCCCGTCGCGGCGGCCGCGACGGCCCCGCGGGCCCCTCCCGCCGAGGCGACCCAAAAGCCGCCGGCGAAGTCCACGGAAACGACGGTCCCGAAGACGGACAAAAAGCCGGCTGCAAAACCGGAGGAGAAGGCGGTTCCAAAACCGGGAAAAACGGCGGCTCCTAAGACGGACAATAAGGCGGCCCCGAAACCGGAGGAAAAGCCGGCCCCCAAGGCCGAGAAAAAATCGACCGATCAACACTCCCGCAACGACTTGCCGCCCGACACCATGTTGGCCATGACGGGACCGGCCACGCTGGCGCTGGCCGATCCAAAGCCGGCCGCCACGCCGGCCGCAACGCCGGCCGCAACGTCGGACAAGGGGAAGTCAACCGCCACGCCGGCCAAGGAAACGTCCGCTGCGACGCCGGATAAGAAGACCTCGACGGCGAAGCCGGAGAAAGAGACGGCGAAGCCTGGGACAGAGACGGCGATGCCGGAGAAGAAGACCCCGGCTGCCACGCCGGAGACGGAAACCCCGGCCGTCACGACCCCGAAGAAGCCGGCCGTCGTGGATCGCTATGCGGGCGGATCGGCGACCAAGCTGGAGTTCCACTTCGAGGTGAACCACGACACGGCCGAAGGCATGGTCGCCAAGGCGATCGAGGCCAGCGAGAAGACCTTGGGAATCAAGGCGGCGCTGGTGCCCTTCGAGGTGACCAACCCGGACTTCCTGGAAGGCGGCCGCCGCTTCACGTCCTGGGACCTGAAAATCAAGCTGCCGCCGGAAAAGACCAAGGTCCTCCTGGCCACCTTGCAGAAGCAGGTCAAGAGCGAGCCCTACTTCCCCAGTTCCAGCACGATCGGCGGGGCCGTGGCCTCGGGCACGCGATGGCAGGCCGTCTACGCCCTGGTCGCCAGTTGGACGCTCATCATCATTTACCTGTGGGTGCGGTTCCAGGGCGTGGCCTTCGGCCTGGCGGCGGTCATCGCCCTGATTCACGACGTGCTGGTGATGCTGGGCGGCATCGCCTTCAGTTCCTACCTCGCCCCCTACTGCGGCTTCCTGGGGATCGAGCCGTTCAAGATCAACCTGCCCATCGTGGCGGCCTTCCTCACGATCATCGGCTACTCGGTCAACGACACGATCGTCGTGTTCGACCGGATCCGGGAAGTCCGCGGCAAAGACCCGCGCATGACGCGGCAGATGGTCAACGACGGCACCAACCAGACCCTCAGCCGCACGTTGCTCACCTCGTTCACGGTCCTGTTGGTGGTCGTCATCCTCTACGTGGCCGGCAGCGAGGCGCTTCACGGGTTCGCGTTCGCGTTGATGATCGGCGTGTTGACGGGCACGTACAGTTCGATTTACGTGGCGGCCCCCATCTTGCTCTGGCTGATCCATCCCAAGGCGATGCGAGGCGGCGAGTAGGAGACGCTGCGGAAGGCGGGAAACTAAGAACTAAGGTCTAAGAACTAAGCACTAAGCACTTAGAGGCTATCCGCAAAGTGATATTGCTGTAAAGCGTTGTCGGGAGTAAAGATGCGCACTTTCCCCTTGCAAAGGAGTGCGCACATGACCACGACGACGCGGAAACCGTATTCGACCGATCTTACCGATCAACAATGGGCCATCCTCCAACCGCTGATTCCCCTTGCCAAGCACGGCGGCCGTCCGCGCGAGGTGGAGATGCGCGAGGTGCTCAACACCTTGTTCTATCTCAACCGCACGGGATGCCAGTGGGACCTGCTGCCCCACGATCTGCTGCCGAAGAGTACGGTCTACCAGTATTTCCGGCAGTGGCGCGACGATGGCACGTGGCAACGAATGATGGATGCGCTGCGGGCGCAGGTCCGCGTGGCGGACCAGCGGGAACCGACGCCCAGTGCCGGTGCGATCGACAGCCAAACCGTAAAAACGACGGAGCGGGGTGGCGAGCACGGATACGATGGCGGGAAGAAGATCAACGGGCGAAAACGCCATGTTTTCGTGGATACTTTGGGGCTCTTGCTGGCGGTGGTCGTGACCAGTGCAGCATGGGACGATGGGGCCGCTGCACCCCAAGTGTTCAGCCAACTCGACAACGCCAGATGTCCCAGACTGACCAAAATCTGGGCGGACAACAAGTATCGCAATCACGAACTGGATCGGTGGCTGGAGAAGCACCGCGACCACTGGGACCTGGAGATCAAGTCTCGGCCGGAAGGAGCAGTCGGTTTCGCGCCTGTGCCCAAACGATGGGTCGTCGAGCGCACCTTCGCCTGGTTGGGAAGGTACCGCCGCCAGAGTCGGGACTACGAACGTCTGACCGAGTCCAGCGCCTCGATGTTGCGAATCAGTTCGATTCACCTGATGCTCCGACGGCTTGCGCCGCCCGCACGGGTCGTGTCATTCCGGTACCGCCAGGCCGCGTGAGCCAAACCGTGTATTTCCCGAGAAATCTTTACGGATAGCCTCTAAGAACTAAGCACTAAGAACTTAGAGGCTATCCGCAAAGTGATATTGCTGTAAAGCGTTGTCGGGAGTAAAGATGCGCACTTTCCCCTTGCAAAGGAGTGCGCACATGACCACGACGACGCGGAAACCGTATTCGACCGATCTTACCGATCAACAATGGGCCATCCTCCAACCGCTGATTCCCCTTGCCAAGCACGGCGGCCGTCCGCGCGAGGTGGAGATGCGCGAGGTGCTCAACACCTTGTTCTATCTCAACCGCACGGGATGCCAGTGGGACCTGCTGCCCCACGATCTGCTGCCGAAGAGTACGGTCTACCAGTATTTCCGGCAGTGGCGCGACGATGGCACGTGGCAACGAATGATGGATGCGCTGCGGGCGCAGGTCCGCGTGGCGGACCAGCGGGAACCGACGCCCAGTGCCGGTGCGATCGACAGCCAAACCGTAAAAACGACGGAGCGGGGTGGCGAGCACGGATACGATGGCGGGAAGAAGATCAACGGGCGAAAACGCCATGTTTTCGTGGATACTTTGGGGCTCTTGCTGGCGGTGGTCGTGACCAGTGCAGCATGGGACGATGGGGCCGCTGCACCCCAAGTGTTCAGCCAACTCGACAACGCCAGATGTCCCAGACTGACCAAAATCTGGGCGGACAACAAGTATCGCAATCACGAACTGGATCGGTGGCTGGAGAAGCACCGCGACCACTGGGACCTGGAGATCAAGTCTCGGCCGGAAGGAGCAGTCGGTTTCGCGCCTGTGCCCAAACGATGGGTCGTCGAGCGCACCTTCGCCTGGTTGGGAAGGTACCGCCGCCAGAGTCGGGACTACGAACGTCTGACCGAGTCCAGCGCCTCGATGTTGCGAATCAGTTCGATTCACCTGATGCTCCGACGGCTTGCGCCGCCCGCACGGGTCGTGTCATTCCGGTACCGCCAGGCCGCGTGAGCCAAACCGTGTATTTCCCGAGAAATCTTTACGGATAGCCTCTTAGTGCTTAGAGGGACATGGCATCCTTCCGCCCTCGGAACGCTACAACACGGCGTCGTGGGCCCCCATCGCGGCCTGGTAGCGGGTCCATAGCTCCGGCCCCACCTCGGGCAGCGATTGGCAAAAAAGGCTGACCACGTGGTCCAAACCGTGCCAGTCGGCCGACTCGAAGCGGAACGTCAGCGCCGGCTCGGTGACGCTGCGTCGGACGAGGGCCCAGCCGCCGGGCAGTTCGATCCGCACGCCGTCGATCGTCGTTTGCGGATGCCCCGACCAGGACTCGCGCACGTGCTGGATGACCCGTCCGCTCGCCTCGCCGTTGATCGCCACGCGGAGATCGGGCGTGATGAAGGCGGCCGGGCAAGCCCGCCGCAGCTCGGCCATCGTCCGGCCCGACTCCGCCAAGTAGGCGATCACGTGGCAGGCCGCCAGCAGGCCGTCGTCGCTCCCGTCCAAATCGCGGAAAAAGTAATGCCCGCTCATCTCCGCGCCGAACAGGGCCCGGGCGTGGCGCATCCGGGCGCGGAGGAATCCGTGGCCGCTCCGCTCGACGATCGCCTCGGCGCCGGCGTCCTGGGCCGCCTCGCGGATGCGATCGGAGAACTTCACGTCCACCACGACGCGTTCGCCCCGGAGCCGCGGCCCCAGCGCCTGCAAGAGCACCCAAACCGCCTCTTCCGCCGTCAAGGCCATCCCTTCGTTGTCCACCAGCGCGATGCGGTCCCCGTCGCCGTCGAAGGCCACCCCCAGGTCCGCACGCTGGCGATAGACCGTCTCGCAAAGCTCCTCCAACCGGTCCGCGTGCGAGCAATCGGGGCTGCGGCCCTCGAACCGCGAGTCGCTCCAATCGTGGATGGCCGACAGCAGGCATTCCGGGAAGATGGCGTTGAGGTATCGCCGCGCCCGGGCCGCCCAACAGCCGTGCATGGGGTCCAAAACGACGTGACGGTGCACGCGGAGCGAATCGACCCACATCTCCTGGAGCCAGGCCACGTAATCGAACGAGACGTCCAGCGGCCGCGGGTCGCTGCGCGGACGGCCGGGTGACTGCGTCGCCGGGCGTTCCGCCCCCTGGCGCAGCCGCCCGACCTCGTCGGGCCCCGGTGGCAGGTCGCCGACCAGCCACTTCAGCCCGTTGAAGTCGGCCGGATGATGCGAGCCGGTGACGATCGCGCAACCTTCGGCTTGCACGCGGCTCTTGGCGTGATAGACCATCGGGGTGGGCAACTGGCCGAGATCGACCGTATCCACCCCCGCGGTGCAGAGTCCGTCGATCAGGGCCTCTTGGAAGGCCAGGGTGGAATCGCGGACGTCGCCGCCGACCACGAATTTGGCCGTCGGATCGAGGCAACTTCCGAGGGTGAAGCCCCAGCGTCGATAGAGTTCCGGCGTCAATTCCTTGGCCACAAGGCCCCGAATGTCACAGGGTTTGTAGATGCTCACCAGCAGCCTCGCAAGGGGGCATGGATTGAGACGGCCGGCTCGGCTTGGCCCCCCCCAAGTCGAGCCTTGCAGGGAATAGGGAATTATAGCGGCCCGGGTGCGAAAGCGAAGTCGGAGGGCGGCAATTTTTGGGCGATTTTCACGTGCCCCCCACCAAACGGCACGTCGGAAACGGCTTGCGGGCGGTCCGGCGGGCGATTAGACTTTGGGGTTTGGTCCGCCGGACACTTCCCCGCCTTGCAAGAGACCGTTTTGGCCCACGTTGTCCTGAAACCGCGAAAGGCGCGGCCGTTCCATGGCCGGCATCCCTGGGTGCTCGATTCGGCCGTGGATCGCGTCGAGGGCGGCCCGGCCGACGGCGACGTGGTCGAATTGCTCTCGGACAAGGGCAAGTTCATCGCCCGGGGCATCTTCAACGGCCGCAGCCGGATCCGCGTCCGCCTGTATACCTGGAATCCGGCCCAGCCGCTGGACGAGGCGTTCTGGCGCGACCGGCTGGCCTCGGCCCTGCGGCTGCGGACCCAGCTTGGCTACGATGACCCCGAGGGGGCGGCCCGGCTGGTCTTCAGCGAAGGCGACGGACTGAGCGGGTTGATCGTCGATCGCTATGGCCCGTACTTGTCGATTCAGATCACGGCGCTGGCCATGGCCGTCCGATTGCCGCAGTTGACGCCGATGCTGGTCGAGTTGACCCGTCCCCGGGGGATCGTGTTGCGGAGCGAGCGTGGCATCAGCCGGATCGAAGGGCTGGAGCTTCAGGACGGGCCCTGCTGGGGCGTCATGCCCGACGGGCCGATCCTGGTCCGCGACCACGGCCTGCAATACGCCGTCGATCTGGCCGAAGGGCAGAAGACGGGGCTGTATCTCGATCAGCGGGAGAATCGCGTGGCGGCGGCGGGCTATTTTTGCGGCCGGCGCGTGCTGGACATGTTCTGCTACAGCGGCGGATTCAGCCTGGCCGCGTTGGCCCTGGGCGGGGCCGCCGAGACGTTGGGCGTCGATTCCAGCGCCAAGGCCGTCGCCTTGGCCCAGGAAAACGCCGCCCGCAACGGACTGGCCAACGCCCGCTTCCAGGTCGGCGACGGATTCCAGACCCTCGAGGCGCTGCTGGCCGCCGGCCAGCGGTTCGACGCCGTCGTGCTCGATCCGCCCAAGTTCGCCCGCAGCCGCCGCGCGGTGGACGAGGCCCTCCGGGCGTACCATTGGCTCAACCGGCTGGCCGTCGAGCTGCTCACGCCGGGCGGAATCCTGGTCACGTGCAGTTGCTCCGGCCACGTCGCCCGCGAGGATTTTCAAAGGATGCTCCTGGGCGTGGCGCAGCAGACCCGCCGCGAACTGCAGGTTCTTGAACAGCGCGGGGCGTCGGCCGATCACCCGGTGGCCGTCACCTGTCTGGAAGGGGAGTATTTGAAGTGTTTCATTTGCCGAGTGGGGTGAAGGAAGGGATTAGGGATTACAGTAGTTCCAAGTTCGGCCGAATGTGAGGCAATGAACGCAACTTGTTGTTTGGAAACCTCTTGCAACCCGCGTGGCGTCTGATATCGGAGGCACCTCGGATCAAAACGTTTGTCATTTGCCAGCGGGGACAAGTGGGGTGATGGCAAAGTGGGTAAAACACCGAGAAAATGGGCTGCAATGGCTTGTCGGAGGGTTTACAAGAAAATCATGATGCCGTTGCCGCGAGCCACGTCCCGAGTCGGCGGTCATCTCCGAACTGCCGGTCGTGCCATAACTCCTGTTGTAAACGCACATTAGGTGTACTCCTCTGAAAAGGCCGAACTTGGAACTACTGGATTAGGGATTGGGGATTAGAAAAGCCCCACGACTGCGTCGTGGGGGCCGAGCCGCGGAAAGCGTCCGCTTGCGGCCGCGCACTTTTCGGGAGACGTTGCGTGAACTGGCTTGAGTTGCTGGGCATCTCCGTCGGGCTGGCCATGGACGCCTTCGCGGTCGCGGCGGCGGTCGGCGTCCGCCTGGAATCGGTCACCCCGCGGCACGCCTTTCGACTCGCCTTCCATTTCGGATTGTTCCAGTTTATGATGCCGGTGTTCGGCTGGCTGGCCGGCACGCGGCTTTCGGGCGCGTATCGGCGCATACGACCAACTGGCGGCGTTCGGGCTGTTGAGCGTCGTCGGAGTCAAGATGCTCTGGGACGCCCGAGGCGGCCACAGCCGGCGAACCGGCGCCGATCCGACCCGCGGACTGATGCTGGCGACCCTTTCGGTGGCGACGAGCGTGGACGCCCTGGCCGTGGGCGTCAGCATGGCCCTGATGCGGGTTTCCATCTGGATGCCCAGCGTGGTCATTGGCCTGGTGGCCGCCGCGGCGACGACGTTGGGCATCCACTTCGGCGGACGGTTGGGTCTGCGTTGGGGCCGGGTGGCCGAGATGTCCGGCGGCGTGGTGTTGCTGCTGATCAGTTTGCAACCGTTGATCCTGTATCTGACGTCCCATCCGACGGCGTCGCCATGAACGTCCCATCCTTGCCCCGGCCGCCAGTGCCGCCGCTGCCGCTGCTGATCACCGGGATTCCCGGCGTGCCGGGCTACAACGCGCTGCACTATTTCCAGGCCCGGTATCCCGGCCAGGTCTTCGGCATTCGCCAGGCCGACAATGCGCGGCTTGCCGGCCCGGGCATCCTCGCTTGCAACGCCGAGGACCGGCGTGAGATGGCCCGGCTGTTCGAGCGATACCGGTTCGCCTCCGTCTTGGACTGCGCCGGCAACTGCGCCTTGAAGGCCTGTGAACTGAATCCGGACCTGGCGCGGCGGATCAACATCGAGGGCGTCGGAAACATCCTCTCGCAGACCGTCCCGCGCGGCCTTCGCCTGGTCCACCTGTCGGTCGATCTGGTCTTCTCAGGCGAACCCGGCGACGGCGGCTACGTCGAGGACGACCCGATCGACCCGGTGACGGTCTACGGCAAGACGATGGCCGAGGGCGAGCGGTTGCTGCTGGAGTCGGACCCGGCGTGCTGCATCCTCCGCATTTCGCTGCCGATGGGCGTGAGTTTCAACGGTCATGCCGGGGCCATCGACTGGATCGCGTCGCGGTTTCGCAAGTCGCGGCCCGCGACGCTCTATTTCGACGAAGTCCGCACGCCCACCTACACCGACTGCATGAACCGGCTGTACGAAGTCCTGCTGGCCAGCGGCGTGAGCGGGATTTTTCATGCCGGCGGGCCGCGGCGATTGACCCTCTATCAGATCGCCCAGATCATCAATCGGGTCGGCGGCTACGATCCCAATCTCCTGCTGGGCATCCCGCGGCGCGAGGCGGGCCCGGTGCCGCCCCGGGCCGGCAACGTCTCAATGGATAGCGGCAAGCTGATCCGCACGCTGGGCTACAACCCCTTCGATCCCTGGCCGTTGGCCGACGACCTGGTGCCGACGGACCGGCGTTGGCATTTTGATCGCGGGCCCGGCGACCGCGGCTCGCCGGAGTATCTTTATCGCCAGTTGTGCACGAACCCCGCCCGCCGCAACGGCGACGTTCGCCCGTGCCCGTGGAAGCGTTACGCCATACGGTAGGGTGGGTCGAGCGGAGCGAAGACCCACCATCGGTTTTTCGCGTATTATGGTGGGACTTCGCTCCGCTCGTCCCACCCTACAAATTTTCGACCTCCGCCGTCGAGGCGTTACGCGTTGTTACAAACTCGTTACAAACACGGGGCCTGATTCATGGAATAATATCCGTCGCGGATGCGAACGAATAGGACAGGAAACGAGGAGGCCGCGCGATGACAAGCCATTCGATGTCCGGCCGCTCGGTGCGCGTTTCCGAGCTTCAGGCATGTCCCCTCGGCGCGCTGGGCGTGCCGCGGCTGGTGCAGTGGATGGCCACGCTCCGCTGCGAACTATCGTGCCCGCACTGCCTGGCCGTCGATGTCGCCGTTGCCGGCGGGGCGGGCATGGGCGACATGCCGCTGGCCGACGCCAGGCACTTGATCGACCAGGTCGCCGACCTGGGCGTCGAGGAATTCCTGATTACCGGCGGCGAACCGATGGTCCGCGCCGATCTCCCGGCGGTGATCGAGCATCTCGGCCGCCGCGGGGTCTGTTACAGCGTCAACACGGCGGTCTGTCCGCCCGAGCCGGTGCGGGCGGCGATGCGGAAGCACCCGCCGACGTTCGCGGCCGTCAGCCTGGACGGTCCGCGCGAGGTCCACGACCGGTTCCGCGGCCGGGACGGGGCTTTCGACGATGCCCTGGCCGCCATCGCGGCGCTGGGGGCGTTGTGCCGCGGCGGCGTGGCGGCCGGGACCACCGTGACCTCGCAGAACTTTCCCCACCTGGCCCGGACGTTTTTGATCGTGCTCGAAAGCGGCGCGGGCAGTTGGGGCATCCACTTGCCCGTGCCCGAAGGACGGGCGGCGCGGCGCAAAGACCTCTTCCTGGAGAAGCCGCAACTGCGGCGGCTGCTCGATTTCGTCGCGGCCAAGCGCAACTACTTTCCGGTCCAGATGGCCGACGAGATGGGCTACTGCGGCGATTACGAGCCCTTGGTCCGCGACGAGCCGTTGGTCTGCGGGGCGGGCCGGGCGCAGTGCGTCATCCTGCCCGACGGCAGCGTGGTTCCCTGCACGACGCTGGACCGCACTGCGAGCGCCGGCAACGTCCTGCGGCAACCGCTGGCGGAGATCTGGCGCGACGGTTTCGCCGAGCTGCGCGCCTGGCGTCCCGAGGGCCGATGCGCCGGATGCGGATACGCGGCGGCCTGCGGCGGCGGGTGTTGGCTGCAACGGCGTCGCCGTCATGGCCAGGCGTGCTACCGCGAGGTCTGGCACGTGCCGGCGGCCTTGAAGACCGCGGCCGGCGTGGCCGTCTGCCTCGGGGCGATCCTGGCCGGCCCGGTCCGGGCCGACGACGCCCCCACGCCGCCGGCGAAAACGACGAAGACGTTGCACACGCCGGATCGAACGATCCCGTGGGAGAGGGGCGATCCCGATCCTGCGGCATTGACCGGCGGCGGGATCGAGCAGCAGATTCTGATGTGGACGGCCTCGTCGGTCCCACCACGCTACCCCAGAGTTGCTAAGTTCCCTACGGAACCGCCCGCCCCCGACGCGGAGTTGCTGCGGGATCCGGCGTGGAAGTTCTTCGTCGCCTATCGCGACGGCACGCTGCCGGCGGACCTTGCGTCTTATGCGAAGGCGGTCCAGGCCGGACTGAAGACGAAGCAGCGGTCGCTCTCCTATGCAGCGCTCGTCTGGCGGAGCATGACCGAACGGCTATTGGCCGACAAGGGCCCGGCCGCCCGCGGCAAGGAGGACCGCCAACTGGTCCGGCAGACGTTGGCGGACATGGAGAAGGCGGCCAACGGATGGCGCAAGGAGATCTTCGACAAGCGGCTCGATCCGTACCTGGCCCGCGACCGGCGGGACCCAATGTATGGTTTCCAGAGGAGCAAGGCATACATACCGGCGCCGGAATGGCTGACATTGGTCCGATCCAAAGCTACCGATCGCTGGGGCGTGAAGTCCGAGGCCCTGGAGGGCTGGCTGGATCGTCATCCTTATGCCGAGCACATGGCGATTCGCTTTACGCTGGCCGACGGCGTGGAGTTGACCTTTAACAACGCCCAAGGCCGGCGCAAAACAAAGGCGTCGGGCTCGTGGGGAATCTACGACATGGTTCTCACGCCCGCCGACGGCCGCGACGTGAGGCTGACGTTGAAGGACGCGCCGAACCACCCTGAACTGCCTCTCGATCTGCCTGCCGGATGCGAGATCACGTATCCCGACCTGTTGCGGCTGATCGACGAGCAACATGGCGAGAAATTCTGGCCCGGTGAACATTGGCCGGGCATGATGGTGAGGGCGCGGAAGCTGTCGAAAGACCTCCAGCAGACTCTCCCGGAGGTAAGGAGCCGCGTGGCCGCCTGGATGGCCGATTTCTGGTTGTTCTGACGCCCCGAAATGCGAAACCGCAAGTGGAAAGGCCACCAGTTCTTAGTTCTTAGACCTTAGTTCTTAGTCTTACCTTGCAGTTTCAATTTTGAAATACTAAGCTCTAAGTTCTAAGCACTAAGTTCTTCCTTCTCCGATCCCTGGTCTTTCGGTCCCCCCGGCGTTATACTACCCCCATGAACACCGCGCAGCAGGTCAAGGCCTTCTGTCAAGAGGCCCGGCGGATGGGGGCGCTGGAGGCCGTGGTGGTCTCGCCGCGGCAAGTCGTGACGGCCACGTGGGTGCGGCTGCGGTGTCAATTCGGCTGTTCGGAATATGGGCAGTGTGCGACCTGCCCGCCGCACTCGCCGCTGCCGGAGACGACGCGGCGGATGCTCGATGAATATCGCACGGCGATCCTGCTGCACGGCAGCGCGACGGACGCGTTGCGGAAGATCGCGCGGGCGTTGGAGACGGCGATCTTTCTGGCCGGCTATTACAAGGCGTTTGCTTTTTTGTGCGGGCCGTGCTGGCTGTGCAAGACTTGCCCGGCGATTGGGGCCAAGCGGGGCCGTGCGGCGGAGTGCCGGCATCCGGACCTGGCCCGGCCGTCGATGGAGGCGGCCGGGATCGACGTTTTCGCCACGGCCCGCGCCGCCGGGCTGCCCATCGAGGTCGTCCGCACGGAGGAGTGCCCGCAGAATTATTACTGCTTGGTGTTGGTCGAATAATGCAACGACCCTTTTTTTGAGGGAGGATGTCGATGCGATTCTTCAACGGAGCGGAGCGGGGGTGTTTCCGGCATCTTGTGGCCGTGGGGTGGTTGTTGCCGGTAGTCGTCGGGGCGATGTGCTTGAGCGTCGGGACGGCCCGCGGGGCGGAGCACGAGGAAAACGTGCGTGGTGGCGGTACTCGGAAGGGCGAATTCGCTGTCGCCTCGGCCCTGAATTGGCTCTATCGGCATCAAGATAAGCAATACGACGGCTGGAGCTTCGACAAGTACCAAGACGAGTGCGTGGATAACACTTGCACCGGCGCCGGCGTCGCCAAGTCCGACGCGGGGGCGACGGGCATGGCCCTGCTGTGCTTCCTCGGCGCCGGACAGACCCATACGGCCAAGGGCCCCTACCGAAGGACCATCGAGTTGGGGCTGATCTCGCTCGTTCGCCACCAGGAACGGGACGGCAACCTGGCCAAGGACTGCACGTCGCCCATGTACTCGCACGGCATCGCCACCCTCGCCTTGTGCGAGGCGTACGGCATGACCGGCGACCACATGATCGGCGACGCCGCTCAAAAGGCGATCGACTGTATCCTTGCGGCCCAAAAGGAGAAGGACAACGAGTGGCGCTATTTCCCCGACGATCCCGGCGGGCTCGCCGACCGGTCGGCGGCAACCTGGCAGGTCCTGGCCCTGCGAAGCGCCCAAGTGGCCAAGTTGAAGGTGGACGCGCGGGGACTGGCGCGGGCGGGCAAGTGGCTCGACCCGGTCGAGGAGGCGCCGAGCGACCCCAAGGCCAACGCGCCGACGATGATCGCCGGCGGCCTGTTGTCCCGGGAATTCTTGAAGGTTGCCGCCACCGACCCGAAAGTAATCGAGGGCGTGAATCACCTGATGAGCGACCTGCCGGACGTGAAGAATCGCAACACGTATTATTGGTTCTACGGCACGCTGGCGCTCCTCCTCCAGGACGGCCGCAAATGGGACACTTGGAACCGTGCCGTGCGGAAGGCGCTCATCGCGTCGCAGGTCCGGGAAGAAGGTTGTGCCAAGGGCAGTTGGGACCCGGACCAGCCGGTCAAGGACGCATGGGGCAAGCAAGGCGGCCGGCTCATGCTGACGGCCCTCTCCTGCCTGACGTTGGAGGTGTACTACCGTTACTTGCCGCTGTTCCAACTCGACGCCGGAAACAACGGCGCGAAAACGGCGGCGAGCTATGTGCCCCGCGGAATGGGTGGCCGCGGCAGCGGCCGTCGCCAGGACATGGTGGAAAAATTCGGCGGCACCGAAAAGTCGGAAAGCGCCGTCGCGCTGGCGCTCAACTGGCTTTGGCGTCATCAAGATAAGTTCGACGGCGGCTGGAGCTTCGACAAATACAAGAAACAGTGCACCGATGCACACTGCACCGGCGCCGGCAGCGCGACGGCCGACGCGGGGGCCACGGGCATGGCCCTGCTGTGCTTCCTCGGCGCCGGGCAGACCCATAAGACCAAGGGCCCCTACCGCAGGAACATCGAGCAGGGGCTGATCTGGCTTGTCCGCCACCAGGAAAGGAACGGCAACCTCTCCAAGGGCTGCATATCGCCCATGTACTCCCACGGCATTGCCACCGCGGCCTTGTGCGAGGCGTACGGCCTCAGCGGCGACCGCACCGTCGGCAAGGCCGCCCAATCGGCCGTAAACTACATCATTGCCGCCCAAAACAAGCAGGACAACGGCTGGCGGTATAACCCCGGCGACCCCGGCGACACCTCGGCGACCGGCTGGCAGATCATGGCCCTGCACAGCGCCCAGTTGGCCGGCTTGAAGGTGGGCGGGCCGGGCGCGGCGCCCCTCGAATCGGCCGGCAAGTGGCTCGACCTGGTGAAGACCGGTCCCAACGACAGCCAGTTCCAATATCAACCCGGCACCGGCCCGACCCCGACGATGACGGCCGTGGGCCTGCTCGGCCGGCAATATCTGGACGCCAAGCGCGACGACCCCTTGATGACCGACGGCGTGCAGTACCTGATGCACAACCTGCCGGACATGAACGTACACAACATGTATTACTGGTACTACGGCACGCAGGTGCTCCACAACTACGGCGGCAAGGAATGGGACACGTGGAACCCCGCCATGCGGGATTTGCTCATCGACAGCCAGACCCGGGACAAGTCATCCTGCGCCAACGGAAGTTGGGACCCGGACAACCCGTCCAAGGACCAGTGGGGCGTGCAAGGCGGCCGGCTCATGCTGACGGCCCTCTCCTGCCTGACGTTGGAGGTGTATTACCGTTACATGCCGGTCTATCCACTCGACGCCAAGAACAGCGGCGACAAGGCAACCGGTGAGAAGACGCCGCCGAACGAACCGGAACCGACGAATCCGGCGCCGGTGGAGAAACCGGCGCCGGGCGATAATCCGTTCGGATAATGGGCCTCGGGTAAAAGGATTCCACGCAAAGGCGCGGAGGCGCAAAGGCGCAAAGGTACGGAAGAGAAGAGGGGAGGGTCGGATCGCGCCTAAGTTTCAGGCCAAAAGAAACCGGGAAGGTGGGAATGGACCATTTTCCCACTTGCCCACCTTCCCACCGTGGGGTATAATAGGTTGTGTGGACCAACCCGTGGAGCAGGACCCATGACCACCAAGACAGCCGATAGCAAGGGACGAGTCACCCTTGGGAGCCGGTTCGCCGGCCAGACGGTAATCATCGAAGAAATCGACTCGACGGAAGTTCGCGTCACGTTGGCCCAAGTCGTGCCGCAGCGTGAACTCTGGCTGCACAAGAACCCGAGGGCGAAGGCTTCCGTGTTGCGAGGGCTGGCCCAGGCAAGGGCCGGGGAGGCGGCAAAATCACCGCCCGACTTGGAGCGAGACGCGCGGCTTGCGGAGCAGCTTGACGACTGATGTTTACCCTCGTCTGGACGCCGGAGGCGCAATCCGCTTATGAGGGCCTGAAGACCAAGGCCGAAGCAAGCCTTGCGGCCCGCAAGAAGAAGGCCAAGACAAAGGCCTCTCGGGCCGAAGGGCTTTTTAAGCAGGTTCACAAGAGCCTGCAAACCTTGGCTTCCAATCCCAGGCATCCGGGATTGGCGACCCATGAGTTTCATTCCCTGCCGCACCCTTACGACCAGCGGCAAAAGGTGTTTGAGGCGTACGCGCAGAGCCGGACGCCGGGGGCGTATCGCGTCTTTTGGTGCTACGGCCCGAAGAAGCGAGAAATCACCGTGATCGCTATTACGCCACACCCGTAAGGGTGTTGACGCCCTGCCCATCGGGGAATAAAGTTATCGGGACTCTTAAATTGGGGCTCTCGCTCTGTCAAGAATAAAGACTCCCGCCCCTTTATGATTCCCAGGATAAGGTAGCGAATCATGCGTTTCGTCATCGATACGAACCAAGTAGATGATATCGCGAGAAGCGATTCGGCACGCACATTCCATCCCACTCTGGTGATTACCCCAGCGATTTGGGCCGAGATCGTTTCACAGCCACGCCTCACTTCTTGTCTTCCTGCGCTCGCACGGTACGAGCTGGCTTTTGGCATGGGGTATCCGCATGTCTTGGATGCTCTACGCCTTTTGGGCGAAGATGAAATCCGGGAATTCGTACCGGTTTATCCTGCAGATTCCGAGTGCCATAATATTCTCAGTGGGGTATTTTGCGCACCAGGCCCCAGACATTTTCAGCATGCTAAGAAGCTGGCACACGATTCAACAGACCGCAGGAAACGCATGCTGTCCTGGTTCGCACAAAGAAAAAAGGAAAATAGGGATGCCATGTCGCGCGGCGAACACGTCAACCTGGCGGAGTTCTCCAACATTGGCGACGCTGAATCGCATTTCATCACCAGAGAAAAAGCCGTGTGTCGAAAAACCCTTCTTGCTGAGATTACCAAGGACAATGGAACGATTCGCGCTTCGTCTGCAAATTCGTTGTACGATGCTATTCTGGCGAACCCTTCGCTACGTCGCTTCCTGCGGCTCGACCTTACGTTTGCGATTGCATACATCGGTTCTTGGAGTACAAAAACGATGAACAACCTGGGAGACCTCCAGGCGAACCGCAGTGATATTCCCGATATTATGCTGGCGCTGTATGCGGCCGACGGCGACACGATTCTTACTAACGACAAACGCCTCCAAGCCGCTTTTCGGTTCTGCGATCCCCTTGAGAAAGTCCGCCTTTCCACATGGGGGGCTGAGCGCCAAAGCGTCGCCTGACCTCTTGGGTGCCTGCATATATCGGAATTCCGGAGTAATTCCGGGAGCGCAATCCTGGTATTGATGAGACGGGTGGGATTCGCTCGTCGCGAGGATCGCCCCGCACGACGCAGTCGAGGGGCTTTCTTCCCCTCAGCCCCGGCGGGGCGACAGTCAATAGCCAGGGGCGTCAGCCCCTGGGACATGATCGAACAACGAACGCATGAGCCCCGAAGGGGCGACAGAATCGCCGATTTCCCGATTACTGTCGCCCCTTCGGGGCTTGCGATGATCGTTTGACCATCGCACCAGGGGCTTACGCCCCTGGCTATTGACTATCGCCCCTTCGGGGCTGCACGGTAATGACTGTCGCCCCTTCGGGGCTTACGCGATAACCCCACTCCGCTCACGTTATTCTTCCTCGGTCCGCAAGCGCGCCAGCACGCTGAAATCCTCCAGCGTCGTCGTGTCGCCGACCGTCTGACGGCCGGCCGCGATGTCGCGGAGCAAACGACGCATGATCTTCCCGCTGCGGGTCTTCGGCAGCGTGCCGGTGAAACGGATGTCGTCGGGAACGGCCAACGCGCCAATCTCCTTGCGGACGTGGGCCTTCAGTTCCTTCCGCAACTCCTCGGACGGCTGAAAATTGCTCGTCAAGGTGACGAAGACGGCCACGGCCTCGCCCTTGATTTCGTGCGGGCGGCCCACCGCGGCCGCCTCCGCAACGGCCGGATGGCTCACCAACGCGCTCTCCACCTCGATCGTGCTCAGCCGATGGCCGGACACGTTGAGCACGTCGTCGATCCGGCCCATGATCCAATAGTAGCCGTCGGCGTCGCACCGGGCGTTGTCGCCGCAGAGATACTTGCCGGGCACGTCGCTCCAATATTGGGCCTCGTAGCGAGCGTCGTCGCCCCAAATGCCGCGGATCATCCCCGGCCACGGCTTGCTGATCACCAGCCATCCGCCGGCGCCGGTGGGCACCGGTTTGCCGTCCTCGCCGACGACCTCGGGAACGATGCCGGGCAGCGGCTTGGTGCAACTGCCGGGCTTCAACGGGATCGCGCCGGGCAACGGGCTCATCATGATGCCGCCCGTCTCGGTCTGCCACCAGGTATCGACGATCGGGCACCGACTGCCGCCGATCTTCTCGTAGAACCACATCCACGCCTCCGGGTTGATGCCTTCGCCGACGCTGCCCAGCAGGCGGAGGCTGGAAAGGTCGTGGCGGTCAACGTACTGGTCGCCCCACTTGATGAAGGTGCGGATGGCGGTCGGGGCCGTGTAGAGGATCGTCACGCGGTAGCGCTGGATCATTTCCCACCAGCGGTCCTTGTCGGGTGCGTCCGGCGCGCCCTCGTAGATCAGCGTGGTGACCCCGGCGGAGAGCGGACCATAGACCACGTAGGTGTGGCCGGTGATCCAGCCGATGTCGGCGGTGGACCAGTAAACGTCCTCGTCGCGGACGTCGAAGACCCACTCCATGGTCTTCTTGGCGAAGAGGTTGTAACCGGCGGTCGTGTGCTTGACGCCCTTGGGTTTTCCGGTCGAGCCGCTGGTGTAGAGGACGAACAGGGGTGCTTCGCTGTCCATGGGTTCGGCGGGGCAGACGGGCGAGGCCTTGGCCATCAGATCGTGCCACCAGAGGTCGCGGCCGGGCTGCATGGTCACCTCGTTGCCGACGCGGCGGACGACGACGCAATGCTCGACGCCGGGCGATTTTTCCAGGGCAACGTCGGTGTTTTGTTTCAACGGGACGTGTTTGCCGCGTCGCCAGCCGCCGTCGGCGGTGATCATGAGTTTGGCGCCGGCGTCGTTGTTGCGGTCGGCGATGGCCTCGGCCGAGAAGCCGCCGAAGACCACGGAATGGACCGCCCCGATCCGGGCGCAGGCCAGCATGGCGATGGGAAGCTCGGGGATCATGGGCATGTAGATGGCCACCACGTCGCCCTTGCCGATGCCCAGCGACTTGAGCACGTTGGCGAACTTGCAGACTTCGGTGTGGAGCATCTGGTAGGTGAGGACGCGGGTGTCGCCCGGCTCGCCTTCAAAGAGGAACGCGACCTTGTTTTGGCGGGGCGTGCCCAGGTGGATGTCCAGGCAGTTGTAGGAGACGTTGGTCTGCCCGCCCGGGAACCACTTGGCGAAGGGCATGTCCCACTGGAGGGCCTTTTCATAGGGCTTGAACCAGTGGAGTTCGCCGGCCATTTTCCCCCAGAAGGCCCCAACGTCGCCGGCCGCCTCTTTCCAGAGTTTCTCGTACTGCTCGAAGGACCCGATCCGCGCCTTGGCGGCGAAGTCCTTGGAGGGTGGGAAAAGTCGTTCTTCCTTCATCACGTTGACAATCTGCCCCGATTTCGGCTCGGCCATTCGACTAACTCCTTGGGAATCCAGGGGATAAAAAGACTTGGGATGGGGCCGGCCTGCCCAGCGAGAGGGGCGGCCGGCCCGCAATGTTCAACTCGACCTCTTTCTCTGTGCTGTCACGCTTGAGTGCTCTGCCACCCGTGAGAGTTACTGATTCTACGAAAGGACCATGGGGGTGTCAACGAGTCGGAAGACTTGCCAAGGGGGATAATTGTAACGACTACCCCGTCTTTCACGGGGCGACACAATCCCTCCAATCCGCACAAACCTCAAACCTGTCCGGTGGTGCAAGAAAACAGTTTTGTCGGGCGATGATGGCAGTAACGAATCTGCTCAGAAAACCACATTCGCCGGGTTCGCCGGGTTTTCGAGCTATGCCTTTCGGTTCGTGGAAATCGGTCGCGCCGAAGGTAGGTAATCCAAGCAACAGGGGAGGGGACAATGACGGCGCAACTGCTGTGCGTCATGGGATTATTCGTCTGCGGCGGTGATCCGGTCTTCCAGGCCGGCCCGCCGGCTCAGGTCCAAAATACCGTCCAGGTTTCCCCGATGGGGCAACCGGGCTATCCGATGGTCGCCTGGGCTGCCCCGGCCCCGGCTGCGGCCGGCGGCACGGCGGTGGTGCCCGCCGGATATGGATATGATGTGGCGGTCAATCAGGCCTCCGCGCCCATGCCGCCCCAGACGCCGGCGCTGATGTCGGCAGAGATGCCAGCAGAGATGCCGGCACCAACGCCGGCAGTCCAGCCCGAGGGCGTCCAATACTTCAACTTGGAGGAGTTGAAGACGGAAATGAAAAGTCTCGCTTGGACCAAGGGCGACTATACCATTACGCCCTATGGCTATCTCTGGGCCAACCTGGTCGAGGAAGCGGGACGGACCTACCCGGGCAATTATCCCCTCTACGTGTCGAAGCCGCGGCCGAACACGAACGACGACTGCTATGTCAACGCGCGATCGACGCGGCTGGGGTTCGACGTGCTCGGACCTCGGATCGATTGTCTGGACGGCGCCCAGAGCGGCGGCAAGGTCGAAATCGACTTCCAGCGGCAGATCGACGTCGATTACAAGCCCAGCCTGTTGCTGCGGCACGTCTACGCCGAGGTGAAGAACGACGATTTCCGCCTGCTGGTCGGCCAGACGTGGGACGTGATTTCGCCGCTGACGCCCGGCGTGCTCTTCTATTCGGTTGGGTGGGACGGCGGCAATATCGGTTACCGGCGGCCGCAGTTCCGCGCGGAACGCTACCTGGCCCTCTCCGACACCTTCCAGGTGATCACGCAAGGCTCCGTCGATACGTGCCAGTCGTCAGACACGACGGGCTCGGCCACGACCTACACCGCGCTGAACTCCGGATGGCCGATTCTGGAAGGCCGCGTCGCCATGCGCGTCGGACCGCGCGGCCCGGGCTGCCTTCCCTGGGAATGGGGCGTGTCCGGCCACATCGGCGAGTTCGTCTACGACTTCGTCCAGGGCAGCGTCTTCCATTTCCCCAGCGTAGACGGCGTGCCGGTGCGCACCTGGTCGTTCAACACCGACCTCCGCGTGCCGATCACGAGCCGGTTCGGCGTGCAGGGAGAGCTGTTCATGGGCCAGGCCCTCGGCCCGTTCTTTGGCGGCGTCGGCCAAACCGTCAACGTCACCCCGTACACCGACTCCCACAGCGTCATTCATTATGCGTCGGGCGACGCCATCCGCTCTCGCGGCGGTTGGGTCAACCTCTGGTACGACTGGACGCCGCGGCTGCACAGCCACACCGGTTACTCGATCGACGATCCGATCGATGGGGACGTGAATTCCGGCCGCGTGTACAACGCCTTCTACTTTGCCAACGTGAGCTTCGACGTTACCCCGAAGTTGCTCGTGGGATTTGAGTACACCTCTTGGAGGACGCTCTGGGCTGGCCCAACGGTGGACGCGACTTCCCAGAACTTCAACTTTGTGGTCAAGTACGGATTCTAGGCGGCCGCTGGCCGTCGCCGGTGTTTCCGCTTGGCGTGTTATCAATCGGATTTCCCGTTTAACCATCAACCCAATACTCCCATGAACGAACCAAACCTGACTCAAATCAAGGATACCACGGCCAATCCCGCGCCGTTGGGCCTGCTTGGATTCGGCATGACGACCGTGTTGCTCAACCTGCACAACGCGGGCTTCTTTCAGCTCAACAGCATGATTCTGGCGATGGGCATCTGTTACGGCGGACTGGCGCAAGTCATCGCGGGCGGCATGGAGTGGAAGAAGGGCAACACGTTTGCCGCCACCGCCTTCCTTTCCTACGGCCTCTTCTGGCTCTCGCTCGTGACGTTGCTTATCCTGCCAAAATCTGGATTGGGCGCGGCGTCCGATGAGACCGCCATGGCCGCCTACCTCGCCATGTGGGGAATTTTCACCGCCGTCATGTTCGTCGGCACCTTCCGGCTCAACCGCGCGTTGCAGGTGGTGTTTGGCACGCTGGCGGTTTTGTTCTTTCTACTGGCCATCGGCGATTTCACCAACATCGGCGCCGGCTTCAAACATTTCACCGGCTACGAAGGAGTGGTCTGCGGCTTCTCCGCAGTTTACACCGGACTGGCGCAGGTGCTGAACGAAGTATTTGGCAAAGTCGTGCTGCCGCTCGGCATGGTGAAAAAATAATCAAAACAGGGACGCAGCTAGTTTATCACACCCCATCTTACCAATACTAGCTGCGTCCCGGTTTCGACTCCTCCAATACCAGTGATCTCCCCTTCTCATGTCCCCACCATGCCCACCGGGGGTATTGACGCGATTCCGCAAAGCCGCTACGGTCAAAGCGGAAGTTGCGACAAATCCCTTGTCACACACCGCCCCTTGAGAAAGGGAAACGATGGAACTCGAAACCCTGCGTCTACCCCAGCATCCCCTTGCCTCGCCGGGCGTGGGCGAGAAGCATCGGCAACGGCTGCTCTCGGTCTTGATATGTGTGCTTCTACTGTCGGGCTGTTCAAGCCAGGTTCCCAGCGCCTCCCCACCCGGGTCTGCGTCGCCGGCGGCCGACGCGCCAAAGCCGCCCGGCATTGCCGAGTCCGACGTCCCGCGTTTCATTGCCGTGCGCCACGAACTGGTGGTCGAGGCCGCCGAAGATGAATTGCCGAAAGCCTGGGAGTCGGTCGAGGATTTCTGCCGCGCGACCCACTGCGACATCGTCGCATCCAGCATTCGCCAGAAGACCTCCGACTCGCCCCCAAGCGCCACGTTGTCATTGCGGATGGTCCCCAACCAGATCAACCACTTGATGGAGCGGATCGAAGCGGTTGGGAAAATCGTCGAGCATAAGACCGAGAGGGTGGATGAAACCGCTGCGGTGATTGACGTGGAGGCCAAGCTCAAGAACCTCACGGAGCTGCGTGATCGTTTGCGCAAGATGCTCGGCACTGCCAACGCGAACGTGAAAGACATCGTGGAAGTCGAGCGGGAGCTTTCCCAGACACAGTCCGAGTTGGATAGCCTTCAGACGACGCGCAAGGCCCTGGCCAATGAGACCGAGAAAGTGGCCGTAAATATTTCATTTTGCGCAAGCCAATCGATAGCGGAAACCGGCACCTTTGCCCCCATCGTCACCGCCTGGTACAGCCTCGGCCATGTTCTTGCGGAGAGCGTCGCGGCCGCCATCGTTTTCGTGGTGGCGGCCATTCCCTGGTTGGTGCTGCTCGTACCGAGCCTCTGGCTCTTGCTCAAGGTGTGGAGGAAGTTGCGCGGGAAGCGAGCAACGCCGGTCGGCAAATGATCCGCATTTCCGTCCCCTTTTTCGTCCGCCGCGCGGCGCCGCTCTGGTACGAGTTACAGATAGCCTTTGCCGGTCAGCGTCGCTTGCGAAACCGCAAGCGAGTCATGGGGCGTCCGGCAAGAAGATGTTGAAAGACGTACTGGCACGGTTCCCAGAATCAGCAATCACACGTCCTTGCTGACGATGACCACGTCCTCTTCCAGTTCGTCGTTCATCGTGAAACCGCGGTTGCTGAACGTGGTCAACATCCGGGCGTTTTCCTTGGCGACCTCGGCCACCACCCGCTTGACCCCCCAACGCTTGGCCACTTCCATGCAGTAGTCGCTCAGCATCCCGCCGAATCCAATCCCCTGCCAACGGTCGCCGACCAGGACCGCGTATTCGGCCACTTCATGGTTGGCGTCGGCCACCAACCGGCCCACGCCGGCCAGACGCCGCTGCCCCTCCTCCTCGACCTCGGCCACGATCGCAATCTCGCGGTCGTAGTCGATGAAGCAATACCGGGTGGCCATTTCGTGGGTGCTCTGCTTGATGAGCGAACTGAAGCGGGAACGGATCGACTCCTTCGAGCAGTGCGCCAGAAGCTCGTGCCACATCGGCTCGTCTTCCGGCTTGATCGGCCGCAAGACGACCGCCGTCCCGTTCTTCAGGTTCCGCTCGGTCACGTATTCCTCCGGGTAAGGCCGGATCGCCAGGTGCGGCGTACTTCCGCACCGTGTGGACGGCCAGCTTCGGGTCGATCACCACCCGGGCGTCCAGCGCGACCACGTCGTCCGGCGTGACCAGCAGCGGGTTGACGTCCATTTCCTGGATTTCCGGGTAATCGGCGATGAGGTAGGAGAAGCGCATGAGGATTTCGATGAGGCGGTCGATGTTGGCCGCCGGCTTGCCGCGGTATCCTTGCAGCAGGGGCCAGGACTTGAGCGATTCGAGGGCGCGGCGGGCGAGGGTTTCGTTCAGCGGCGGCAGGGCCAGGGCCCGGTCCTTGAAGACCTCGGCCGAGATGCCTCCCATGCCCACGAGGATGACCGCCCCGAAAATCGGGTCCCGCTTCATGCCCATGATCAACTCGAACGCGTTGGGGACGGCGACCATGCGTTGGATGGTCACTCCGATGATCGTGGCGTCGGGGCGCTTCTCCCTGGCCCGGGCGGTCATCTTCAGGAACGCCTTGGCGACGGCCTCGTCGGAGGCCAGGTTGAGCTTGACGCCGTCGACGTCCGTCTTGTGCGAGATCTGCGGCGAGTGGATCTTCATCACGACGGGATAGCCGATTTGCCGCGACAAGGCGACCGCGTCTTCCGGCGTGCGGGCGGCCATCGGCTTGGTGACCGGGATCTCGTAGGCGTCCAGCAGCGTCTTGGAAACGTTCTCCGAAAGGATCTCGTTCCCCTCGGTCAAGATCGTGTCGAACAGTCCGCGCACCCGCTGCCGGTCCAGCGCGAACGCCATGGGGATCTCGCGGGGCGTTTCATGGAGGATTTCCAGGTTCCGCGCGTAGGAGACCAGGTGCATGAACGCGCGGACGGCCTTTTCCGGCGTATCGTAGGCGGGGATCCCGGCCTGGTCCAACAGCCGGCTGCCCTCGGCCACCGTGTGCCCGCCCATCCACGCCGCCAACACCGGCTTCGGATTCTTCCCCACGGCTTGAATGATGGCGCGGGCGGCGCCGGTCGAGTCGGTCATGGCCTGCGGAGTCAGGATGACCAGGACGGCGTCCACGTCCGGGTCTTGCAGGACGATCTCGACGGTCTTGCCGTAGCGTTCCGGCGGCGCGTCGCCCAGCACGTCGGCCGGGTTGCCGTGCGACCAGCAGGCGGGCAGGAACTCGCTGAGCTTGGCGAGGGTCTCCGGCGAGAACTTCGCCAGGGTCCCCTCGTGGCTGAGCAGGGCGTCGGTGGTCATCACGCCCGGCCCGCCCGCGTTGGTGACGATGGCCAACCGGTCCCCCTTGGGCGGGTGATGCAGCGCCAACAGCCCCGCGCAGTCGAACATGTCCTCGATCTGGAAGATCCGTTCGATGCCCGCCCGTTGAAAGGCGGCCGCATACACCGAATCGACGCCGGCCATGGCCCCCGTGTGCGACGCGGCCGCCTTCGCCGACTCGGCGAAGCGCCCCGCCTTGTAGGCGACGATCGGCTTGGTCCGGGCGAACGCCCTCGCCGCCGACACGAACTCCCGCGCCTCGGTGATCGACTCGATGTACATGATGATCGATTGCGTGTCCGTGGCCGAGCCGAAATAGTCGATCAGGTCGGCGATGCTCACGTCGAGCATGTTGCCCACCGAAACGAAGTACGAGAAACCGAGCCCCGCATCGACGGCCCAGTCCAGGACCGAGGTGCACAACGCCCCGGATTGCGAAATGAACCCGATGTGGCCCCTGATCGGGGTCGCGGCCGCGAAACTGGCGTTGAGGTGGATGGCGGGAACCATGAACCCGAGGCAGTTGGGACCGAGGATTCGCATCCCCGAAAACTTGCGCTGCTCCACGCGGATCTGGTCTTCCAGCTTGCGGCCGGGCTCGCCGATCTCGCGGAAACCGGCAGAAATGATGACGATCCCCCGAGTCCCCGCCTCGCCGAGCGAACGGACCAGCTCCGGGACCGTGGCCGCCGGCGTGCAGATCACCGCCAGGTCCGGCGCGTGCGGCAGACTCCGGACGTCCTTGTAGGCTTGAATTCCTTGAACGGACTCCCGCCGCGGATTGACCGGGTAGACCACGCCCGCAAAGCCCGAGCCAATCAGGTTCCGCAAAACCGTGTAACCGACGCTGGTCGGCGAATCGCTGGCGCCAATGACAGCCACGCGGGTCGGATCGAAGATCTTGTCAAGATTGCGAATGCTCATGCGTTCTCCCTGGGGGAGGATGTCATCGGCAAGAAAGCGGATTTTGGTGGGGCTCTACTGTGGTTTTCCGCAACCGCGTCGCGTCGCCGTCGCCCGCTCTCTCCCTGGAAACTTAGCTTTCCAACACAGAAACCCTACTTTATACCATATCGCCGGGGACTGCGAAAGGACTTGCGATTGCGCAGGATCGGAAGTTTCCGTAAGCGGCACAGAATGTCGAGAAAAATGGGAATACACCGGGTTTGTGGGTTGCATCCGTGCCGAGAGGAAGATGTTCCGGTTGTATTGAACATGCGGGATGCGCACACCCGATTATATCATGAATATGGCAGGGACTTTCCGGCGAGGCCCGGCATAGCGCCGGGAAACAATCCGCTCATGCGAGGGGTATGGCCACTCGGGATCGCCTGTCGCTCCCAAGCGTGATCCATGAACCCGCGCGTGGCGGTTGCCGGCCCAAATTGCCGCCGATCACGGCTTGCAATGCAAGCCGTCGCACAACGGAGACGCATCGCCGATGCAGGACGCAACCCCCAGGCCGGATAGCGCCGGATCGTCGCCCGCGGAGAACCTCGGGAACGCCTTGCCGCTGGACCCGTTCCCGGCGGCCGCCGAGGGCCTCACTCCGCGGCGGCTGGCGCAGATCACGTGGGCTTTCATCGTGCTCGGGGTCGTCATTCGATCGATCCGTTACCTGCTTCGATTCCCCCTGTGGCCGGACGAGGCCTACCTGGCCCAGAACTTCCTCGATCGCGGCTATCTGGGTCTGCTAAGGCCGCTGGACTTCATCCAGGTCGCGCCGTTTTTGTATCTGTGGGTGCAACAGACGATCCTCAAGCTATTCGGGTTTTCCGAGTATACGCTGCGGCTGTTGCCGTTCCTGTGCAGCCTGGGCAGCCTGCTGTTGTTCCGCCATTGGGCGGGCAGGGCGCTGAAAGGGATCGCGCTGGTGTTGGCCGTGGGCACGTTCGCGGTGGCGTATCCGTTGGTGCGCTACTCGGCCGAGGCGAAGCCCTACGGCTCCGACGTGTTCGTGTCGCTGGTGCTCTTGACGTTGGCGGTGGAGTGGCGCCGGCGGCCGCAACAGCGCCGCTGGTGGTGGGCCCTCAGCTTGGCGCTTCCGCTGGCCGTGATGTTGTCCTACCCGGCGGTGTTTATCGCGGGCGGGATCAGCATGGCCACGGCCATGACGCTTTGGCGGCGCGGAACGCGGGGGGACTGGCTGCGCTGGGGCATCTCCAACGCGGCGCTGGCCGGCGGTTTGGCCGTGCTGCTGGTTTGTTCCGCGGGAAACCAGATGCTCGCGTCGGGCGCGGCCCAGCGGCACGCGTTTGCCGGCGCCTTTCCCCCGCTCGGCTCGCCCGGCAAGCTGGCCGCGTTCCTGTGGGCGAGCAACACGGGCGAGGCGTTCGCCTATCCGGCGGGCGGGGCGCACGGCGCCAGCATCCTGACCACGATCTGCTGCGTGACGGCGTTGGTGTTCCTGGTGCGGGCGCGGCGCTTCTCGCTGGCGGCGCTATGTCTGGTTCCGTTGGCGTTGCAGTTCGTTGCCTCCGCGCTGCGCTGCTATCCCTACGGCGGCTACTTTCGTTTCACGATCTACCTGGCGCCGATCCTCTGTTTGCTGACCGGTCTTGGCGGCGCGGCCATTCTGTCGGCGATCAAGGGCCGCCGCTGGCCGGTTCCCGCCCCGGTGATCGCGACTCTCGCGATTTTTGCGGTCATCGGCGTCGGCGCCTCGGTCCGCGACTTTTTGAAGCCTTACACGGAAGAGTGCTGGATGCACAACCGCGACTTGGTCCGCTGGCTCTGGAGCGAGAAGGCGCAGGACGCGGAGATGGTGTGCCTGCGGGAGGACATGCACGAGCGTTTCTACTCGCCCGCGCAAGGCGATTCCCTGGCTTGCGTGTATTACTGCAACGAGCGGATCTACTCGGAGCGGCTCGCCCGGCGGCAGCCGGCGGAACCGGACCGCGTGTCGAGATCGCGGCCGCTGCGGTGCGTGCGTTTCCGGCCCGACTGCACGACCGAGAGCGACGAGGCCGCATTCCGCCAGTGGTTGAGGTCCCAGCAGACCCGCTACGAGTTGGTCGCCCGGGACACGTACCCGCTGAGCTTCCGCGGCCGCCACCGGGAGGTCTGGTGTGTCGATCAGGTGGAGGTATACGAGTTCGTGCCGGCGGCGGAAAAGGCGCCGGGAACGAATGGCACTCGATTAGCGGACAAAGGGGGCAGAACGATTTATTGAATAGTTCTGCCCCCTTTTGGCCTCTCGGTCAATCGCTCCGCTTTTCCATCAACTGCCTGTACTGCTCGCGCGTAATGTTCCGATACGCGGTCCTGTCCCTCCGGTACATGCTGAAACCCTCGAAGCCGGGTATCGACCGGATGCGGGAGAGGGGAATCGGCTTGTGGAAGCGCCGCAGTGTGCCGGCGGCAAAATGATTCGACCAGGGGAAATCCCGCGAATGGTTGGTTCTTTCTACTTTCCGTATTTCCGCTTCAGCCACAATCGCTTGGCGAGTTCTGTCGTAAAGCATCAGTTTGCGGCCTGTTCCGTCGAGCTTCTCATACTTGCGCGGTGTATCCCAATAGCTCCATCCTCCCTTCTCGCCACTCCTGAGTTCATCAAGGAATGTTTCAGCGTAAAGGTCGGCCTTATGCCCAAAGGCCACCTTTTGTATTATGCCCGCGTAGTCATATCTGAACACCTGGTCGCGAATCCGTTCCATGAACTGGTTCACAAGTTCCAAAAAAGCCGTTCTCTCGCCGCTGCCAACGGCCGTTTCGAGATAGTCGTAAACGTCCTTCCATCCCAAATGCAGCACCGTCGGCTTGTATTTCGAAAGAAACTGTTTCATGTATTGGCTGTTGCCGTCGTCCGGTGTCAGAAGAACGACCCGCTTGAGCCTACCCGGGCATCCCTTCAAACCTCTCAGGCGTCTGCGGACCTCCGCGTTTGGTAACGCCCCCGACACGATCTTCGTCTCGAAACGAAGACAGCAGTTGCCGCAACGCAGTTCGGCATCCGCGAAATCGATCCCGCGTAGGACGCGCACGCCGAACACACTTTCATTTCCTCCCCGCGGTTCAATTTGGAGGAGGTCTTTCAGGAAGGATGTGACGAATTTCGGCCTCTCGTAAGCCGAGATTCGCAGGATGGAGAACAAGCCGTTGGTAAAGTTGTTCTCTTCTTGCCTGTAGGTGTTGAAGACATTGACCGCCTGTATCGAATCCATCGCGTTGCCCCCCTATCAGAGAAAACCAATAAACGGCCGCAACAGCGTAGGGTAATCCCCTGTTGCTCCATTGTCAACAACCCAGCATAATGAGCAGACATTCAAAACAACGATTCCTCTGGCACCTTTTTTCCTATTTCTCACTCGCCCGGGGGTGAGCCGGGGCCGTGAGGCTCCGGATCGAGCGGCGCGCGCATCTATTCGACGATATCCGGGGCCTGACGGCCCCGGCTCATCCCCTCTCAAACGAAATCCACCCGATAGCTATACACGTTGCCTTCCAGCCGGCTGGAGACGCGGCCTTCGCTCTTGTCGAACACGGCTTGCATCGGCTTGTTCGTCCGCAGGACCTCGGCCGTGAATCCGCTGATGCCGTGGCTCTTGGCGATGTTCGTGAGGTAAGAAAGCAGGAAGGTGCCGATGCCCAGGTTCTGCCAGCGGTCGTGGACCACGAAGGCGACTTCCGCCCGGTTCGTCTTCGGGTTGAGGTAGTAGCAGCCGACCGCCACGATCTCCTCGCCGGAGGCCTCGGGAAGCGTGCCGACCACCGCCACTTCGCTGCGATGATCGACGTAGACGAATTCCTGGATCTGCCGCTGCGAAAACTGCTTCTGCGCGGACATGAAACGGTAATAGACCGTCTCGTGCGACAGCGCGTAGAGCAGCTCCTTCATCCGCGGCAGGTCGGTCGGATGCACGTGCCGGAAATGGATCTGCGTGCCGTCGGTCAGCAGGAGGCTGGTCCTCTGCTCGGGCGAGCCGACGCGGACGCGGCCCTCGACGTCGCGCATTTCGGGCCGCACGTACTTGGCCTCGATCGCCTCGCGGAGCAGTTGCTCGCGGAAGTCCGGGTGGGCGATCGAGATCAGCGCGATGGCGCGGTCCTGGACGCTCTTGCCGTGGAGATAGGCCACGCCGTACTCGGTGACGACGTAATGGACGTCGCCGCGGGTGGTGACCACGCCCGCCCCGGGGCTCAAGCGGGAAACGATCCGCGAGACGGCGCCGTGCTGGGCGGTCGAGGGCATGGCGATGACGGCCCGGCCGCCCCGCGAACGGGCCGCACCGCGGTTGAAATCCACCTGCCCGCCGATCCCCGAGTAGAACCGGTTGCCCAGCGAGTCGGCGCACACCTGGCCGGTCAGGTCCACCTCCAGCGCGACGTTGATCGCCACCATCTTGTGGCAGCGGCTGATGACGAACGGATCGTTGATGTATTCGGTCGGGTGGAAGGCGAAGACCGGGTTGTTGTGGATGTAGTCGTAGAGCCTCTGCGTGCCCATGCAGAAGCTCGCGGCCACCTTCCCGCGGTCCAACGACTTCCGCTGGCCGGTCACCGCGCCCGACTCGATCAGGTCGATGATGGAGTCGCTGAACATCTCGGTGTGGATTCCCAGGTCGTGCTTGGTCTTCAGGAATTCGACGACCGCCTGGGGAATCCGCCCGATGCCGAACTCGACCGTCGAGCCGTCGTCGATCAGGGCGGCGATGTATTCTCCGATCCGGCGGGGCGTCTCGTCGGGCTGGACCGGGCTGACCTCGATGATGGGCACGTCGACGGGCACGAGGATGTCGAGTTCCTGGACGTGGAGGAAGGAATTTCCCAGCGTCCTGGGCATGCGCGGATTGACTTGGGCGATGACCAGGCCCGCGTTCGCGGCCGCGCTTTTGACGATATCGACCGACACGCCCAGGCTGCACATCCCGCGGCCGTCCGGCGGCGTCACCTGGATCAGCGCGACGTCCAGCGGCAACTGGCCGCTGGAGAACAAGCGGGGAATGTCGGAAAGGAAAATCGGCGTGTAATCGCCCATCCCCTCCTGGATCATGCCGCGGACGTTCTCCGCGATGAAGAAGCTGTTGATGCGGAAGTAGTGGGCCAGTTCCGATCGGGCGTAGGGGGCCTCGCCCAGCGTCAAGAGGTGGACCAACTCGGTGTCGGGCAACTCCGTCGCCCGGGCCACCAGGGCCTTGACCAGCTCGGTGGGCTGGGCGCAGCCGGTGCCGATGAACACCCGCTTGCCCGGCGACAGCTCGGCCAGCGCGGCCGCCGGCGTCATGATCATGTCGGCGTATTTCTCTTTCCACCGGGGGTCCAGCGTGGCCGTGGGGTCGTTCATTCCTCGCTCCTCGCTCGCGGCAGGGTGATCCGCGCGTCGGCCACCACCGGATCGACGCCGATCTCGCCGACGATCAACGGATTGATGTCCATCTCCTGGATGATGGGGAAGTCGGTGACCAGTTGGCTGAGCCGCTGGAGGCAATCGGCGATGGCGCGGACGTCCACGCGGCCCTGCCCCCGCGTCCCTTCCAGCAGCGCGTAGGACTTGGTGTTTCGCAGCATGTCGAGGGCCTCGTCGGCGGTGATCGGCGCCAAGTGGAAGGCGACGTCCTTCATCACCTCGACGAAAATCCCGCCCAGGCCGAACATGAGCATCGGGCCGAACTGCGGGTCGCGGGTCATGCCCAGGATGACCTCGCGGCCGGGCGGACACATCCGCTCGACGTACACGCCCAGCAGCCGGGCCTCGGGCAGCCGCCGGGGAATGCGGAGCATCATCAGGTCGAAGGCGTCGGTGACCGCCTGCGGCGTGGCCAGGTTGAGCTTCACGCCGCCCACGTCCGACTTGTGGAGCACGTCGGGCGAAAGGATCTTCATGGCCACGGGCAGGCCGATCTTCAGCGCCGCCTCGACGGCCTCCTCGGCGGACGCGGCCGTCGCGCCCTCGGGCACGTTGAAGCGATACGCCCGCATGATCTCCTTCGCGGCGGCCTCGTTGACGAAGCATTCGCCCGCCCGATGGCAGCGGTGCAACACCCGCTCGACGCGGCGGCGGTTGACGGGGAACCGCGCGACGGTCCGGGGCGGCATGCGGCGCCACTGGGCGTAGTCGCACATGGCCTTGAGCGCCGCGACGGCCCGCTCCGGCGCCGGATATTCCGGCACGCCCGCCCGGACCAATTCCTGCCGGCCCGGCGTCACCTCCCGCCCGCCGAGGAACGAGGCCAGCAGCGGCTTCTCGCCGCGGTAGCAATGGGCAATGGCCTGGGCCGTTTCCGCCGTGCGGGTCATGGCTTGCGGCGTCAGCAGGACGAGGATGGAATCGACCGCTTCGTCGTCCTGCGCCGCCATGACCGCGTCGACGTAGCGCTGCGGATTGGCGTCGCCGAGCACGTCGATCGGATTGGCCACGCTGGCCGCCGGGGGGAACTTGGACCGCAACAGCGCCGTCGTCTCGGGACTCAACCCGGCCACTTGCATGCCGCAGTTCTCGACCGCGTCGGCGGCCATGATGCCCGGACCGCCCGCGTTGGTCACGATGGCCACGCGGTCGCCCTTGGGCAGCGGCTGCATGGCCAGGGCGACGGCGTAATCGAACAGGGCCTCGAAGGTGGCTGCCCGCAGGATGCCGGAACGCTGGAACGCGGCGCCGTAGGCGATGTCGGCGCCGGCCAGGCTTCCGGTGTGCGAGGAGGCGGCCCGGGCGCCCGCGTCGCTGGTGCCCGCCTTGAGGACCACGACCGGCTTGATCGCCGCGGCCGCGGCCGCCGCCCGGACAAACTCCTTCCCCGACGCGATGCTCTCCAGGTACGCCACGATCACGCCGGTGTGGGGATCGTCGGCCAAGGCGGAAACGAAATCGCACTCGTCGAGGTCGGCCTTGTTGCCGATGCTGATGAGCTTGGCCAGGCCGATGCACCGCGCCGCGGCCCAGTCGAGAATGGCCGTGCACAGGGCGCCCGATTGCGAGACCACGGAGATGCTCCCCTCGGCCGGCATCTGCTTGGCGAACGAGGCGTTCAGCCGCCGATGGGTGTTGATGAGTCCCAGGCAGTTCGGCCCCAGCAGTCGGACGCCGCCGGACCGGCAGCACTCGGCGATGCGGTCTTCCAATTCCGCCCCCGCCGGCCCGATTTCCTTGAAACCGGCGGTGATGATGCAGATGGACCCGACTTGGGCGTCGACGGCCTGCTTCACGGTGTCCAGCACGGCGGCCGGCGGGACGGCGATCAGGCACAGGTCGATCTTGCAGTCGCAATCCCGCAGCGAGCGTTCGGTCCGCAGCCCGAGGATTTCCTCGCCGGAAAGATTCACCGGGACGATGGTCCCCTGGAAACCGCCGCCCAGCAGGTTCGCCAGCACCTCATGTCCGACTTTTCCTGGCTTCCGAGACGCCCCGATGACGGCAACCGTCTCCGGACACAGGAGTTTTTCCAGCATGGTGAACGGCCCCTCCTTCCTGGAGACGACGCGAGCGACCGTGCGGTCCCGCGGCCGGGCCACTCGCGCGACGTGATCCTACCACAACCGCCCCCGATTGAACAGGGCAGGGGGGCGGGTAGCGGCGCATTTTGGCCGCCTTGCCGGAAGAAATGGTTACTTCGCCGGCCCCTCGATAATCTCGATTTCCTCCTCCGTCAGGCCGTACAAATCATACACGAGCCGGTCGATCTCCGCGTCGGTGGCGTCGATCTGCCGCTGAAGAACGGTCCTCTGTGCTTCCGAGTTCGCGGCAGCCAACGACTTATGCAGCGCCAGCATTTGCTCGACCAGGGCGACCATGCGGTCCCTCTCCCACATTTCTTTGGTATTGCCGGCTTTGGGAATTCGGATCGGCAATTTCTTAAGATATGTTCCCTTGATCTTTGGAAATGTACGGCGTTGATCATAATACTTCTCCACCCAGTAGCGGCGAAGAAGACGCGAATTCAGGATGCCCAAGACGTAAGCAGGATCAGGGCCACCTTCCAGTACGTTTACCATAAAGATGGCGTTCAAGCATTGGTAGCCTTTTTCATCCACTGCAAAGGTTGGGTACTGACCGATCTGTCTCGTCAACAACTTGTATTTCGCGTTCTGCACGCCAGAATTCCAGCAGCCGCCGCAGCGTGCAATTTCGCTGTCAAGACAGGCAAGCTTCCCCCACGCCAGGTTGTACCGAGTGATGTCCCTTCCACCGTAACAGGGTTTGTGGGAGTGCGGCACCGACCTAAGAGACGCAACGCTGATAACATCGCGTGGGTAAACCGTTCTATCACGGAGCTGCTTTCCAAAATTGACCCTGGCAATCTCTCCAAGTGATGTGTTCTCATCGTCCAGGCGACGCAAGAGTTGACCAAGGGCACGCCCTGACGCACCCGTGAACAATGTAAAGGGATCGGCCCGCACTCTACCTGCACGGATGGTCGCTTCCCCCGTCACCGTTAACACGGGGTCACTGGCTTTGGCGTGGATAATCTGGAAACTTTTCGTGCCAGCCGCAGCTTTCGTCAGCACGAGGATTGCGCTATCGACGCTCACGTTCGGAAAGACACCCCCATCTATCACCAGGATGTGGTCAATTTCACTGTTGCAAATCAAATACTTGCGCAACTTGTTGAGGTAGTTATTGGTGATGAAGTTGGCAGGCGTAATCATTGAGTCCCTGCCGCCCACCTTGGTCAGTTGCACAGCCCGTTCTATGAACAGGTGGTATGCGTCCAACTTAAAGGATGCAACTTGGTAATTTGTTTTAAAAGAAGTCGAGTTGGTTCCGATCACGGTTGGTGTCTTGCAGAAGGATATAGGGCGGGTTGCCGAGAATGCAGTCGAATCCGCCGGCTTTCACTGCCTCTGGGAAAGCCGTCTTCCAGTCAAGGGGATTGACTCGTTTGAGTTCCTCTTCGTCGGAAATCAGCCGAGCCGGTGAAATACTCGGAGCCGATGAGCGAATTGCCGCATTGGATGTTGTCGGCCAGGTTCGGCAGCGCCCGGTCGTGAAAAAGCTTCCGTTGCCGGCGCACGCTCTCGTCGTTTTCACCCTCCAACACCTTCAACAGCAGCGACAGCTTGGTCACTTCCACGGCCTGGGCGTCGATGTCCACGCCGAAAAGATGCGCCGTCAGGATACGCTTCTTTTCGCCGATCGTGAGTCGCCAATGCCCGTTGCGGGGTTCTCGGTAAACGGCCTTTTTGAACGCCTCCGGCTTGTGTTCGGCATACCATTTCAAACAGTGGTCGAGAAGGCACTGGTAAGCGCCCAAGAGGAATGAGCCGCTTCCGCAAGCCATGTCCAAGACGCGAAAGGGCGGCTTGCCCTTGCCGCCGGCCAGTTGGGCGGGGCTTCGGCCTTCAATCTGCCCGCCGACGGTGTGTTTGACGATGTAATCGACGATGTACTTTGGAGTGTAGTAAACGCCGCCGGCCTTGCGAACGCGACCTCTGGCTTTTCATCAACCTTGGCCTGATGGCCGGCGGTCAGCCGGATCACCTTGCCCAGGAACCGCTCGTAGATGGTTCCCAGGATTTCCACGGGGATGAGGCGGAAGTCGTAATCCGAATCGTAGAGACTTTGGAGGATCGGCTTGAAAACCTTGTCATCGACCACCAAGCCCGGCGTGATGCGGTCTGGGGGCTCCGATACGCCGGGCTCTTTCTCGAAGTGGAACAATCCAGCGTTGTATTTTTCGTCGGCCTCGCGGCACAGGTCGTCAATGAAACGGGCATAAACGTCGGCCCCTTCGCACAGCTTCAGAAGCCGGTCGTCCGCTTCAAGCCCCCGGTCTTCGGCCATACGAAGAAATACGACGCGGTCGATGGTGAGTTGAACGGCGGTGTTGAGGTCGTCGGATGAAATCCCCGGGTTGCGAAGGGCAATGTTGCCGGCGAGGGTTTTTCGCCACTGCTCGATTTCTTTCAGGAATTCCTCATCGACCGTGGACGTGCCTCGCTTCCGCTTGATTTTGGCGTACCGGCTGAAGGCCCCCGACCATACGGCCTCGCGGGAAAGCAATCCCCATAATTCCTGCCAGCGATCGACATATTCATCGAAGCGATAGTGCAGGGTTCGGGCATGGCGTGGCTTGTCGGTCTTGCGCGGCCGCCCGGTACAGTCATAGACGGCCAGCTCCTCGAAATTCGTCAACAGCGACAACGGCAGACCCGCGTTCCAGCCGTAACGGCGAAGCTGGAGTGCCGGCGACGGATCAGTGCCGATATCGACGCTGCATCTTTTCGCTTCCGCGAAAAACTGCGGGGCAGGGCCGGCACGAAACGTATAATCCGGTGTCTTCTGCGGGCCTTCTTCGTCCAAACTTTGTTGGACAACGACCTCCGCTAAATGCGGAGCAGCCTTCGCGGCGTTGCCGACGTCCCAACCGAGGGCTTCAAAGAAGGGGTTGATGAGGTATTGGCAAATCTGGGCCTCGTTCAGGGCGCGAAACTCGTCCTTGTTCTCTTGAAAGTGCTGGCAAAGTTTGGCGATTTCCACTTTGCCTTCGTCCAACGTCTTGCCCATCGCATTGCCCTCCGGGGGACTGTCCCAATTTTCGTCCGATGAAAATGGGACTGTCCCCTTCGCCCCCGGCGGTAGTATAGCAAGGGAACCAGGGCCATGCCAAGCCCCCAGAGCACTCGAGGGTTTTCCGTTTACTCCGCAGCTTTTTCAACCAAACCGTACCACTACCGGAAGGCCGGCTCGGTTGGCACGGACGCTCCGGCGGGGTATCATGGACCGTATTGGGCTGTCCTCCTCGTGGCTTGAGCTGCGCCGTGCCTCTCCGGATTGAAAGGCCCTGCGATGACCCTCTTGTATCTCGACGACCGATTCCTGAACCATGAGACCGGCAATCATCCGGAACGGCCCGAGCGGATTCGAGGGATCCCCGCCCGGCTTGCAAAGTTCGGGCTCGACTGCGCGGTGCGGCCGGCCCGCGTGGGAGCCGGTCTCGGGGCAACGACTCGCCCGGGTCCATACGGCCCGCTATATCCACGAGGTTTGGGCCGTCGCCAAGTCGGGCGGAGG
Organism: uncultured Planctomycetia bacterium; assembly: GCA_963804825.1. Taxonomy (GTDB): domain Bacteria; phylum Planctomycetota; class Planctomycetia; order Pirellulales; family Thermoguttaceae; genus JBKQVT01. Next base: position 1,261,323 of record CAWDRV010000003.1, read on the forward strand.
GGAAATCGACTCCGACACCGTCGTCGGCCCCTGTTCCTACGACGTGGCGCTTCAAGCGGTGGGGGCCGTCTGCGACGCGACCGAGCGGGTGCTCCGCGGCGAGGACCGGCGGGCCCTTTGCATCGTCCGCCCGCCCGGACACCATGCCTTGGCCGGCCGCGGAATGGGGTTCTGCCTGTTCAACAACGTCGCCGTCGCCGCCAAGATGGCCGTCGAGGAATTCCGGCTCGATCGCGTTCTGATCGTCGATTGGGACATTCATCACGGCAACGGGACCCAGGCGACGTTCTGGGAAGAGCCGCGCGTCGGATTCCTCTCGATCCACCGTTGGCCGTTCTATCCGGGCACGGGCGAAGAAGACGAGACCGGCGGCGGGCCCGCCACGGGAACGAAACTCAACCTGCCCATCGCCTTCGGCACACCGCGAAAAGAGTACCTCGCCCGCTTTGCCAACGCCCTCGAACGATTCGCCGCCAAGATCAAGCCGCAGTTGGTTCTCCTCAGCGCCGGGTTCGACGCCCATCGGCTGGATCCCGTCGGAAACCTGGGCCTGGAGACCGAGGACTACGTGCCGCTGACCGATCTTGTGCTCGACGCGGCCGACGTTTATGCGGGCGGCAAGATGGTCAGTGTGCTCGAAGGGGGATACAATCCCGAGGTGACGGCCGAGTGCGTCCGGGTGCATCTTCAAGAGATGGTCAACCGGGACGCCGGCGGCGCGGCGGGCGGAGCCTGAAAGCCGCGTCCGCGTTTTCGCTCCAAGCAGGAGGAATGAAACATGAGAGCGTTTGGTTTGTTGCTGACGTATGCTCTTGTTGGCGTTTGTCTCGGTGCGAAGCAGACATCGGCAGGGGATATTCCACCGCCGTCCGCGCCTCCCGCCGAGACGCAATTGTCCCCCGGCCCTGGGCCGCCTCCCGCCGAGCCAAAATTGTCTCCCGACCCCGGCTCAACGTCGCCAGGGAAAGAGCCAACCTTCAAGGGAAAAACCATCGGCCAGTGGATAGCTTTGGCGAAAGACAATCACCCAGCGGTGCAACAGGAGGCTGTCAAGGTATTGGAAAACCTTGGTCCTGCGGCCATTCCAGCCCTCACGGAATTGCTCAAAGACAAGGATGTTGAGGTTCGGTTCGTCGCTTCCTGGGCCCTGGGAAACATTGGTCCCGACGCCAAGAAAGCCGTGCCGGCCCTTACGAAGTTGCTACGGGATAAGGATCGGCAAATTCGAGAGGTCACCGCCAAGGCCCTAGGAAAGATCGGTCCCGAGGCGAAGACTGCCGTTCGGACACTCACGGAACTGCTCAAAGACGGGGATGAGCCGGTTCGGAAGGCCGCCGCAGAGGCCGTGGGAAAGATCGGTCCCGCAGCTATTCCGGCTCTCACGGAATTGCTTAAGGACAAGGGCAGTGATAAGGAGGCCCGAGAGGCCGCCGCAGGGCTTCTGGAAAAGATTGGTTCGGCAGCTATTCCTGCCCTTACAGAATTGCTCAGGGATCGGGATGAGAACGTTTATTGGGCTGCCGTAGACGATCTGGGGAAGATTGGTCCCGCAGCCGTCCCCGCTGCAATGGGGTTGCTGAAAGACAAGGATTGGAAGGTCCGCTGGGCCGCTGCTTCGGTCCTGGCCAAGATCGGTCCCGAAGCGAAGAGCGCCATCCCAGCCCTTACGGAATTGCTCAACGATAAAGACGTGAATGTTCGGAGAATCGCCAGCGAAGCCCTGGAGAAGATCAAGAACGGCTTGCCCTTCGACACCTATTCCGGCTATTTCGTCTCCAATAAATTCGAGCCGGACGCCGACCAGTCGTTCGTCGTCCTCCAGGATCAAAAGCAATTCGACGCCGTTTTCGGCGCGGCCTTCGTCATGCACGACAGGTCGTACCGGCTGCCCAAGGACGCCTTCAAGTCGAACATCGTCCTGGCGGCCGTCAAGCGAGGCAAGGGCGTCTGGCAGTTCGAGGTCCAGAGCGTCACCGAGACGAAGGGCGTCGTGGAACTGAAGTACAAGACCGCGTCAAAGAAAAGCGACACGGCCACCTTCGCCTGCCCGCTGATCGTGTCGATCCCCAAGGGCGACTACCGGGCGGTGCAGTTCATCGAGAACGGGAAGGCGGTGCGGAAAGTTGCCGTCTCGTCCGCCGCCCCTTGAGTGTCTGGGGTTTCCGCGCACGAAGACATGCCGAAGTTGTCTCGGGCCGTAGGCCCATGCTTCTTCGCCGTTTCGCCGTTTCGTCGTCGTCGGGTGCCCATTGCTCGGCCGAATTTGGATGGCTATACTTACAAATCTGGCAGCACACGGCGGGCTGGACGAGGGTCGGCAGTGATGAGAGTGGCGGATCGTGGATCGGCCCTGATTACCGCCAGATTTACAGCGAGAGCCGCGTGTTTGTAGTCGTAAGTGATTACTGCGTAAGGGTTAAGAGACACGAGTCCCCGTAGCTCAATTGGATAGAGCGTCGGCCTCCGGAGCCGAAGGTTACAAGTTCAAATCTTGTCGGGGATATTTTCATTTCCGGGCACCTCCCGATGCAACGCGATGCAATGCGCGGCAATGAGGTGCAGGCAGATACCGTATCTCTTTTGGCCGTCGGACTTTCTGGCCTTTTCCGGTTTCTTTCCCAAATCCCCGAAATCGCCGCTTTTTACCCCTCCGTTGCAGCTAGATGCAATGAGCGGCAATGAGCGGAAAGCAGGATGACACCGTGGAGATCACCCCGGCCGGAAGAGAGAGCACCACGGGGAGCACCAAAGATGTCTGCGGAGAACGCCTTGCGGGGCATCTGCCTTGGACGGAGGAATTGGCTTTTTTGCGGAAGCGACCGCGGCGGCCGGGCGGCCGCCATCCACTTTACCCTCCTGCAAGCGGCACGGCCACGACCCGTTTGTGTATCTTCGCGACGTGCTGAGCCGCCTGCCGGCAATGCTTCCGACGGCCAACCCGGAAGCCCTCGCCCGTCTGTTGCCTCATCTTTGGCGGCCCGCCTGAAACCTTCCTGCGGCCTCCCCGTTCTTTCGTCGTCCGCCGGCCGCCGCCCATGCTATGGGCCCGCCGGACGCTTACATCTGGCCAAAGGTTTGGTTGTGGAAAGCATGAACAGCATAGCCGCCGAACGGAGATTGGCGGGATCTTCGAGGCAGGACCGGCATTCGCAGGGTAGCCCCTAAGGGGGCTGGTTAAGCCAGAGCACATCTGGCTGGCGTCCTGGCCTGCTACGCAAGAGGGCTCGCCTGCATTCCTTGGTTCGCCCACTCATTTCTTTGTCACCTTGAAATACGCGTTCACGATTCCGACATCACGAAAATGCACAGGTCCTTTGCCCGTTGTTATGGACTTCGGGCCGGCTTCCTGCCAGGGAAGAACAAGCAGGCCGGCGATGTTCTCTTGCGTGAACTTTAGGTCGCCCAATGGGATCGGGATGCGAACAATTTCTTTCTCCCGCAGGTTGGAGGAGGCGGTTTTGATCTCGTGTGACTTTCCGTTGAGCAACAGCGCAAAGTTTTGTGGCTGTTCCGGCCTTAGGCCCCCATGATAGCACTCGATCAGGAACTCGACTTCGGCAACGTCGCTTTCCTTGAACTCTATTCCAGCTTTGGCCAGAGGAATCGCAAAATCAATTGCGCGAATGATGCCGACGGCTGCGTAGCGTTCGTAATAGTTTCCTTCATCGTCTGTATTCGTATAAAGGATTGTCGGACCGAGCTTGACTATGTGATCGCTTGAATGTCCATCAAGGAGTTTCTTCAACCGCTCAGGTACTGGTCCTTCGCCGTCGAAGGCGGACACGAATTTGTAGCCTGAAAAATCTATGTGCTTTACAGAATCACGGTATGCGGTAACAAAGGCTTGGCCGATGTGGGTCTGATTCTCTTGTCCCGCAAGAAAATCGCCCTTCTCTTTGTCAAAGAAGACTAGGCCTTTAGCCCGCTGTGGATAGACGGCAATGTTGAGGGGGTTGTGGCTGTACCCCCACCGCTCAGGGTAAACATTGTCTCCAAGGTGAACGTCCTCTGCTTCGATGAAAGGAACGACCGCAGTTCGTTTCTCCATTCTGACCGGCGCGAAGTCACTTGCCCACCAGAGCATCGCCAACAACCACACGGCTACGCCACCTGTGGCCCTGACCCCCACCCCGCCGACAAATGGGAGTCTTGGGGCGCCGGAAAGCTGGAAAGAGCCGAAAAAGAAGAATGCGAAGAGGCCCGCGAACGTTGACGAGAGCAGGGACAGGATGCGGTGCTTGTAGAGCGGGAGTTCATTCGGGGCGACGATGAAGACTCCTATGAGGAAGAAAAACGTTAGGGAGCCGAAAACCCACGTGGCAATGATCTGATGGTCTCGTCGTGTCATGTCTGCACTCGCTCCATCCTCGGGTCGGGTCTATTCGTTATCTCGATTTCCGACTCTACTGCTGTAGTCAGTCGCATGAATCTCCATAATGGGGGCGACCGGCTTACAGATACGGATTGTCGCCGCTATCGTAGCGAAGATCATTGATACGATAAAGCTCCTTGAGTCTGCACTCACACTCCTCATACCATCCCTGCGTGTCCTCAAAATGCTGATGCACCTGTTTATCAATCGTCGCAGGCGCCATCCCATCCTCAACCCATCCCAGCACAAGGCCGAAAGCTTCCAACTCACGCTCGTGAAGCTCAATATACAAGCGGTGGAAGCTCGCCAGGGCCTCGTCCGCCATGACCCGGAATCCCCTCAGTGGATCGGTCGCCATATCATAGAGATGCCCATGTAACCGACTCCACGTCTTCAGCCCTTCGTACACGGCAGCTGCCTGCCCATCACGAATCGGATATCGATAGTTTCCCAAGACATACGAGTCGCCGACAATTTTCCGTTGTCTCTGAAGTCGCTTGGTAAAGGGTGTATCCCGCGACGCATACATTTCAGTAAACACCTTGCCAACTGTCCAACTGTATCTCTGCATCAACACATGATTCTGCCGCAATTCGTCCAGGGTCGTCTGGTCATCAAATAGAATGTAGCCGGAGTCCATGTACAGTCCGTGCTTCCTGAACAGTTCAAGTGCCCGCACGTTATCCTCCGGGTTAAGCCCCTTGCCGATCCGTCTGAGCGCAGTCGGCGCAAAGTTCTCGATTCCACATGACAGAAACAGGAACCCCGCGCGGCGCAGCTCGCTAAGGACATCGTCCGTCACTCGATTAGCGCGGATTGACCCTCGCATTCGTAATCTGAGATTGCGTTTCTCAATCTCATCGGCCAATCGCCCGCACCACTCTCCGTCACGGGGCGGTTCGATTAGTGAGTCATCAACAACCTTGATATGTGACACGCGATACTTCAATACCAGTTCCTCAAGTTCATCGACAAAGTCGGTCAACCCGCGTTGCCGCCATGGTGGACCATTCGCCAGCCTCTCAAACGTTTGAATGCTGCAGAACGTGCAAAGTCCCATGCATCCTTTTGAGCTTAGGACGTTGATGGGGTTTTTGTGCTCAATCGTCAGGTGAATCGAATCCCGTGCCGGAAATGGCAGGGACTCCAAAGCGACATGAACCGAGCTAGGTGCGTTATGCTTAATGTGTCTCCGCTGGTCAACATAACTAACACCTCGAAGCTCAGACAGGCAGGGTGCTCCGCTTCGGAAATGCGAGCATAGCTGCGAAAGTACAACATCCCCCTCGCCTCTGACGACCACATCCGCTCCACAGCGAAGAAACTCGTCGGGATGAAACGTGGGGCCGTAGCCTCCCACCACACACGCACAGGCCACTTTCTGAGACCTTAACCATCGAATGGTTTCACGCACACTATCTATGTTGGATATGTACGCTGAAAAACCCACGCAGAGGGAAGGGTTCCGTGACACGATCCGCCCGGCAACCTCCTGAGGTGAGAGCTGTTCCAACCAGCCGTCCACGATCTCTACACGGTAACCATGTTGCCGGAGGCTGGCAGCAAGATAGCCTATTCCGAGATGCTCCCCCGACGATACGTGAATTGCCTGCATAGGGGCTACTAGCACAACATGACAGTCGCTATTCATTCGTGCCTCTGCGATTGCGTGTGTAGGCGCTAGACGTGCGATCGGCGCGCACTATTGGGTGTGAGCGCCATCCTACTCCGTTGACACGTCCGCCGATGATCCTCCCAATCGCGCGTTTCTGAAGTTGTACTTCATCACGGGACACAAAGGAACCAATTCTCCTCTTATGCACCGGGGATCACGTTTCTCGTACTCGCCCGAAAACACCCCGGCGTACCCTGCGCATCCAGCATTACATAATGCCTGATGTGCGCAGCCCGCGCATTCATCGAGTGCCTTTTGCCGATCCAGCATCATCCATTGCGCTGAGTATTTCCAAATGCGTTCCAAAGACTCGGTCCTAACGTTTCCCAATGAAAATGCGGAATCAACGAACAGTATGCAGGGATATACGTGTCCGTCACATCTGACAATTAGGTAGTTACGCGTCCGCAGAACATGAGCGCAGCCGCCGCCAGCTCCCGTGAAAGCATCTACGGATATCGCTGCGGCTTCGCCCCAGCGTGCGTAGCCCTTCTCCACGATTACGTTCATTCCTGAGGAGCACAACTGCCGGCGCTGGATTTCCTCGGAAATTCGATCACACGCTGCAACATACTCCTGCGGCGGCATCCAAAGGGATGGATTCCTTGCGCCCTGCCTACGGGCGTAAAGTAAAACGAGGAACAGGAGGACACGCCGAGAGAGAGCGCTAGCTCGGCTATGGCGATGAAGGACTCATGGTTGCTGCGCTGTGAGGACTGTATTGACCCTTACTTTCAAATCCTGCTCCACGGCGGTTTGAATCCCGCGCATTGCAGCGTCGTAGGCACCCGCTCCTCTCACCGCATCACATAGCGGGGCGGTATCGCCGTCAAGGCTGATCATTATCTCTCGAAGACCGAGTGTTCGCAACCGGACTGCAACGTCCCTGGTAAGAAGTTTTCCGTTCGTCTGAAGTCTCACGTGAACACGCCTCCTAATCAATACGTTCGACAATGTCAAATAGATCTCCTCTAAGGAGCGGCTCGCCCCCAGACAGGTGGAACTCATTGCAGCCAAGCGATATAGCCTGATCCACGACGCTCAGTACCTCGTCGGTGGTAAGCTCGCTCAAAGCGACTTCATTCGATGCATAACAACACGTCTTACAGCGACAATTACAACGGTTGGTCAAATGCAGATCAACCTCAGAGAGTGCCATATCACCGACCATTGAGCAATCTACTCCCCGGACAAAGCCCCTGTCCAACTGTCGTACACGCTAGGCGTCTCCCCATTTCCTCGCGCAACCGCAGAAGCGCGTCTAGCGTTCGCTCTTCTGCCCTTCTCAGATCAACTCCCCCAATGCCGCCGAGCAGAATGCAAGGCCTCAGGGTCAGATTCACGTCGAGGCCATAAATATAGTGCCCGGCACGGCACTGACACATCGTCGCATTTGTGACAAGTTCCTTGCTATTGATCGGTATGTCGGGATGCCGTGCCCGTAAGAGCGCAAGTGTTTTCACTATCGTTGCCTGATGTGATTCTGTAAGAAGCACGTTCTTCCCCGCATGCAGTGGAATCCGTCCGATAAACGCTATTGAGCCGACGCCGAGAGAATGGAGAAACTCAGCCGTCCGTTGAATATGCCCAAGAGTCCTCGCGTTCACGAGGGAGATCGTGTGAACGAGCAGACCCTGCTCCTGTAGCGCCCGGATTCCCGCCACTGTGGCCTGCCAAGCCCCGGGCCATCCCCGTAATGCGTCATGGATAGCTGGGTCATGTGAGTCTATCGATACCGACACCTCCGTCAGGAAGGCTTTCAGTCGCGTGGCGACAAGCCGGGTTACCAGTGTTCCGTTTGTACACATGTCAACGTCCAGCCCCGCATCTTTTAGGAGTCGAAGCAACAGAAACAAATCCCGATTCAACAGCGGCTCGCCACCGGAAACAATCACGTCCTGTATGCCAACCGCCTTAAGAAATGGAAGTATCGTTCGACAATCAGTATGCGTAATGTCACCCGCCGCCCCGATGGTTCTATGGCAGAACGGGCAACCAAGATTGCACCGCGTTGTTATTTCCCATAATAGTCGTTGAGTCACCGATGAATCATCACCTCGAAAGCAGCAGATGCTGTCGTAACTGCGAGGTGTTGTGAAACTCGTCATAATAGTGAACCTTCTAGTACGGCGAGTACCTTTCCAGTAACGACTCAGTACGTGGAGGAACAGTTATCAATGGTGCTACCGTGCGCATTACGGCGTCAACGTTTGTGTGCGTGTCGGCCGACGCAACATCAACCTCGACGAAAGGAATCCTGCGTGCGGTGTGGATAGAGCGCCAGTTCGTTAGCCAGGTGCTCTCGTATTCCTCTTGTGAAATGTTAAAGGATCGTAGCCATGTGGTGCGCGGGGAGGCCCCTCGTGCGATGCGCCGACCCCTTATCACGCAGTGTGGGGCCGTCAATAGGATATGATGACCGTAATGAAAGTCGTTGGCATCGTACCATTCCTCCAAGGCTCGCCAGCCGGACTCGCTGAGCAAGGTCATAGCAAGTGCCAAGGGATCAAGGCAACTGCGATCCGCTAGGACACTTACACCACTCCGAAGGTACTTCCGAATAAGAACATTCTCCTCTAACTTTTGAAGGGCCAGAAAGTTAGTTATTTCTTCCATCGGTTGTGTAAGATCAGGCAAAACGATATCGCCGAGAGTCACAAGCGGCATTGACGATCGAAGCTGCTCTGTCAGCCAGGTCAAAACGGTGGTCTTACCGATACCGCCAGCACCCGAAAAGGCAAGGTAGAAGGCCATTGATTTAGTTCTCCTGATGTCATTGGCAATTGCGGATGTGGACGCGAAAGGGAATCATGGGCAAGGGGTTTCACAACACTGGGGGAATCGCAACAATCGTGGGAAGATAATCCAGATGAATCTTCGGCCCGAGCCATCTGTCGTCTGTAGTATAACGCGGCGACGCATACGAGTGATGTTGAGATGCTGATGCGGCGTGTGGGCAAAGGGGATCCCGGACATACAGAGAGTGCGCCCAGAGCCAACGTCTTTCGACAGACCCTCCTTTGCACTGCTCGACCGCGGGGCACCTACAGCATTCGCTCGGAATAGGTGGGAAAGTATATCGAGTGAACGCGTCGGTGTTCAGCAAATCGGGTAGCTCCGTATCTGCAAGCGTAGTCTCCACCAACCACGGCTCCGTTAGCAAGTATGTCGATGGGGAGATATGCCCGCTAGGCAGGAGTTGACACGACCGCCTAGGCCCTGAATAAGCCCTGTGACAAACCATGCCAAGGTACTGTCCAATAAGCCGGTCACTGGAACGGACGGCAGAAGACCACGTTGTAAGAAGCGCAAGTGCAGAGAAAACAGATTCCCTTGTCGGCAGAAACGACCTGTTATCGGTGGTTGGCATATAGAGGTTTATACGCAGGGGAACCTGATACTGCTCCGCAATTCGAAAAAGGCCCCTAAGGTTCTCTGTGGTCAATGTTTGTGCGGTGCCTATCATTACGAGACTCGTTCTCAGGCCAAGCGTCAGGGCCAACTCGATCGCCTTTATCGCGCGTCGCCACGTCCCTGACCGCCCTCGCCAGCCATCGTGTGCAGCTTCTTGCGCGAAATCCAACGACACGTCACATTCCGTTATGTGTCGTGCGACAAGAGAAAGCGCATCGGAGGATAGCTCAATAAACGCTCCATTTGTAGTTACCGCCACGTCGGCCTTCGGAACATATTGCCCACACAAAGCCAAGAGTGTAGGAAACATCGGAGATAGAGAGGATTCACCCGTACCGAAGTTGATGGCATGGATGTATTGCGAGTTTGCTGCGAGAAAGTTCTCTGCGAGTGTGACGGGGACTTCTAAGACCTGCGAATCGCGACGTTCCGTGAGGCTGTAGCAGAACGGGCATGCTAGGTCGCAACGGGTGGTAAAGCCCCAGCCCAGTGTCCAGCGGTCGGTGGACGACGGCTCGGTTGGCTGGTGTGCAGTTGATGTTAGCGTCAGCGAAGACATGCCAGCAAGTGTAAGAGGTCGGGACCACTCCAAATCAGAGGGCGCAGTCTGCCCAGGCTGTCAGCGATTGACCGCGTTGAACGGAACCTCCAATCGTCCCGCGAAGCCGCATCGCTGCCAATCGACCATCAGACGCAATTCTTTCTTCGGGCAGTAAGTCGCTTCCCCCTCTACCAGGTGAAAGGCATGTGGCCACTGCCGGAAGTCATAATTTTATCGCGTCTTGTGGCGGTCAACCAGTGATACCTTAGGCGCAACAAATGCTAGGCCGATTGCACGAAGACTTCGGGTCGCGAGTTCCGATGTGCAAATCAGGCACCGCTGGAGACACGCCGGCTCGCAGACACGTGGATAGCGGGTCTGGGATGCATGCCCCGTTGCCAAGCGCTGACGGGGCTCCGGCAGGGAAATAGGAGAGTCGGTCGTGCTAGGGACCACTCTTGCCCCCCCCAGGGAAGTACGTGCGGCACTGCCGCATACGGCTCTTACTTCGGGTGTTTGGTGTAGAAGCGTTGGTTGAGATAGCGATGCAGGACCCTGGGGATCGGTGGTAGCCATTCATTCGGCATCATCCGTAGTTGCGGAGCGCCATGAGTGATATGCGGTTGCTCTCCGTGCCGAATATCGTGCAGCCAATGAGGATGCGTGGCGCGGTTGGTTGGGCTCGATCGAGGCCGATGATCGGCATCGTGCTTGCGTTCGCGGTCTTGATCAGCTTCCGCCGCTGCCCCGTTCGGCTCCGTATCCACTTCGACGCCTCGACTTTGTGAAAGCCGAACCCCGCGTCGCTGCGACACCCCGACGCGCCTACGGCGGGAAGGAGGAGAATCCTCGGAAGTGTGAAAAGATGCTAATTGGTGGTGCCGGTTGCCTGGAGAAGATGGCCCTGGCCGACCTTGCCGTTCGCCCCGTCCGGCGGGGCGGGCAAGGACTGGATCGCCAAGGTGCAGTCGTGGATCTCGATGTGGGTGTAGACGCCCAGTGTCAACCGAATGTCGCTGTGGCGGGCCAAGGTCTGGGCCATCTTGGGCGAGATGCCGGCCCGCTCAAGATTCGTGATGAACAGATGCCGCATGCTGTGGAAATCGGCAAACAGCCCTCGGTGGTCGCGGTAGCAGAGGTAGTCGGTTCTCAGCCGCTCGGCACGTTCCTCGGCCGTCTCGGCTTCGTCCAGCCAGTTGTCTCGGGCGGCCGCCAGATCGCGCTCCATCATTTTGAACGCCCTCCGCTCCGGGCAGCCGGGAACCAGCTTCGAGATCGGGAATAGCAACTGGCACGGATCGACGCACGGCTTGGCAGCCAGCCACTCCCGCAGTTGCCGGGCCAATTCCGGGTGCAGTACCAGCGTGTCCTTGCGGCGGTGCTTGCTGTGGCGAGCCTCGATCGTGGCGGTAGGCGGATCGTCGTCCAACCGCAGGGACTCCGGCGTCAGGCTGCTGATTTCCGACTTGCGAAAGCCGGTCCAGGCGGCCAGGATGTAGAGCATCGCCCGATCGGGACCGGGTAGGCCCTCGACGCGCTTTCCGTTGCGGGCCGCCTCGACCAGCCGGTGGAACTCCTCGCTCGAAAGCGCCCGCCGGTCGTGGCGTCTGTCGGCGCGGACGTTCAACCCCGCAAGGTGAAGGAGGGGATCGGTGGGCGTGCGTCGCTCCCGGACCAGCCAGCGGGTGAACTGCTTGGCCGCCCGGAGATAGTGGTTGTAAGTCTGCGGGCTAGAGCCGTCGCGAAGCATTTGGCCCAGGAAGTCTAACGCGCCGTCGGCGGTGATTTCTCCGATCATCTTCCAGTGCTGCGAGTCAAGCACCTTCTTGATCCGACTGACGACCCCTTTCGTATGCACCGGATTTATGCCCCGGTTGGCCTGATGCTTCTCGAACTCGGCAACGTGCTGCACAAGCGGGCGTTTGCGTTGCCCTTCGGTGGGATCGATCAGACCGGCCTTCGTGCGTTCGACCCGCTGCACGATCTGATTAAGCATCGCCTGGGCGGCCATCTTGTCAACAGCCAAAGGGACGCGTTTCAGCCGTCCGTTGACGTCCCGATACTGGCCCCACCATTTGTTCGACTTCTTCTTGATCCGTTGCCCGGTTCTCGGGCTGGTGATCGTCACGCGCTTTTTGTAAAGACTTGCCATGCATGTTCCTCCATCATGTCTTGGGGATTGAGTATTCCAAAGCAGGACGAGTGTTGCTCGACGGCACGGAAAAGCAAGCCAAGCGGGCGGAAGTTATGGAGGAATTCTGGAACGATGGCTCGTTGTGTGGTTGCAATTCCGTTCTGGCCTCCCACGCAGTGCGGTCCGGGCAGCCCGCGGCGACCCAGGCCCGCAGTTCGTCAGGGCGCCAAAATGCGGCATGTCCCAAGCGGATGGCTCGTGGTATCCTGCCCATGGTATCCCACATTCGCCAGGTGCGAGTCGAAATGCTGCACAGCGCGGCAGCGTGGGGCGCGCGGAGCAGGAGAAGCATCGATATCGCGCCACAACATGACCGGCAACCGTTGGTTGGGCAGAGGCTCTCGGTAGCTAAGGACATCTCGCTTATTCGTCAGAAGGTCGGTCGGTGTGATTCGGGCAAAGTCGCAACGCGAACTGATCACGTCGTCTGCCTATTTGTTTACCTACCGGACCGAAGGGCGAACTGGCGGAAATAATTTGGAAAAGGTCTTGTCACTTATGGAGAGCAGGTTGAACTTGACGGGTTCAGCGACAGGCCAACCTAGCCTGGTTTGGGCACGTCACCAGGGCGAGGGTGACGCAGATCATGAATCTGCTGTGCCTGGCTCCCGACATCCCAGAGGACCTGTTATTCTTGGCCCGCGTGGGACGTGGCCGTGACCCAATTCACGAACGCCAATTGCGGCCGATCACCGCAGTGGCCGAATGGCGAAAACAACGACGACTGTGGCGTGATGTCGCAAGTCGTTTATCTGTAACGACTTAATGGTGTTTAATGCCAACTAGTTTGCATTGGTGGCCAATTTTGATATACTCATCCAATCGTGCTGATAGGCATTAGCCTCAACGTGGTCTCTAGCCATATCAACGCAGAATGGATGACCTTCCCAAGAAGAGGGGGCGGCAACCAGTCCCCGATCTGACCGATACCCAGCGGCGCGTGTTGCGTGAAGTCCGAAACTTCATCGTTCAGCACGAGTTTCCCCCACCGCGCAGGAACTTGCGACCGTGCTTGGCGTGTCGCCTGCCACCGCCCACGAGCAGGTCAGTCAGCTCGTCCGCAAGGGATTCATCAGGCGCGTGCCCGGCAAAGCTCGAGGGATTGCTGTTCTGCGCGAGCCGGACGACGAGCCGGCCGACCTCGTTGCGGTGGAACTGTACGGCATGGTCACCGCCGGTCCGCTGTCGCTCGCCGAGGAGAACATTCTGGGCGAGGTAATGGTCAATCGGGGGCTGGTCAGGTCAGGCCCTCACTTTGCTCTTCGGGTAACCGGAGACAGTATGCAAGGCGCCGCGATCCGCGATGGTGATATCGTGATCGTGCGTCAGCAGCCTATTGCGCAGAATGGTGACATCGTCGTCGCGCAAGTCGGCGATGACGCCACGCTAAAACGCCTATCGATCCGCGAACACGAAATTGAGCTGCGCCCGGAGAACCCTGACTTCGCGCCCATTTCTATTGGCCCAGATGATGACCTGCGAATCCTCGGCAAGGTCGTCGCAGTCCGACGACAAGGGAGCCTGCCGAATAGATAGCTTCTAAAGGAAAGCACAGATGAAGAATCAAGCACTGGTGGCGGCAAAGGGCCGCAAGGTTACCGTTGTCCAAGACACTTCCGGTCGGAAGTTCTGGGCAAACGAGCTTGAAGTGGCGTACGACCAAGTTGTGGAGCAGGTTGGCCAGCCCGGTTTTGCACAGGCATGGCTCGACAAGAGAAACGGCCGGCAGCTCGAGATGATACGAAAGAACATGGGCCGGGAGGCGAAGGCTGGACGGATCAAGAGGAAGAAGGATGAATCACGGCCGAAGCCTGAGACTCTTCTCCCGTATGTGCTCGTTCAAGAGTTCGCTAAGTTCAAATCCAAGCTCGCGACCGTCGAGGTCGCCCAGAGCCTGCTGCCGCCCGATGTGATGGACTCGTGTAGTAAGGGAGACGACGACTACGACACGCTGGCGCTAATGTTCGCGATCTTCCATCTCGCTCCGTTCGAGCTGCGCCGGGTTCTTCACATCGACAAGATTTACAAGAGCGGTTTCGCCCGTATGAAGATGAAGGACGGTCCGCGCCGCCCCTCGCATCCCCTGATCGATTTCCTGGCTCAGGACGGCTTGCAAGAACTCCTCACGCAATTCGATAAGTCGAGGAAGGACGGTCGGACGAGCGAAATGAAGAACATCTTGCAGGATGGAGACCACGACATGGTCTTTATTCGGCGTTGCGAACGTCCAAGCCTGATCCTCCAAGGAAACATGGTTCTCCACGGATATCGTCCGGAATGGATCGTGTTGATCTTCTTCGACGGCGCGAAGCGAGTGAATATCGCATCCCTCAGCGTTGACGCCTCGTTGGAAATCGCCAATTTAATCGCATCGGAGTACTACGGGAAGAAATGCGAGTACGTGAATGAAAGCGAGATCACCTACGCGAGGCAATTAGAGCGGCTTCTCGATCTGCTGAAGAAAGACCAGGAAGAACAACTCGCTTGGGTGGAGATTCTGCTCGGTAGCACGCCACTTAATGGTGAATGCGGGATGAAACTTAGTGATCCGGAGTCCCATTCGATCGGTCCTGCCGTTCGGCAATTTGAGACGGCCATTGGCAGTTTGGCAAACCTCGATGCCATTCACAGTATCAAGGTACTGTATGCTAAGAAGCATGTGAGCCTTATCCCTGAAAAGGTGGAGGGAACTGAGGATGAATTTGTCGTCCGCTACTCGGACCATCGGCTGATCCCAAGGGAGCGATTGGCTTTTGAGAAGTACATGAGAAGCACACATGCGATCCCGGTCCTCTCGACGGAAAAGCGATTCAAACGTTCCTCGTGAACACATTGTCCGCCTAATGCAGGATGGCGCTTTGCTGGGCACGCTCTCCGACGGCTTACTTGACGCCGTTGAGCGTCTCCGTGTTCTTGGCGTCATCGAGACAGATTCCCGAGTGTATGTGAAGTGCGCGAATCCCGAGGACAGCGACTTTCCACCGCGTAACCGGGATTGTCGGGGACGAGTCTATATTCCCGACGAACGACTCTGGGACTCAGGGGGAGAGCTGCGATGTCCCGAGTGTGAGCGTTCCGTATTTCCCGACCAGTACCGCAAGCGGCGTTTTTCCGAGCTGCGGGTGCATGTCCTCTGCGATGGAGTTATGACGTTTCTCACAGGGCTTCTCGCTGAACTTGACTCGGGCGTTCGGCAGAGTGGGGAAGGCGTCCTGAACCTAAAGGTCGGCGATGATGCCGCAATGGTCTGCGTCGTGGACTACTGCCAGGACCCGAAAGCCCTTTCTCGCGATCGCGCCTCGCACTGCCCGACCTGCTATGTCGTCGTTAATGCACGGGACTTCGAGGCGCGGTTCCTGAAAGAAGACTGGGTTCACCGCGTCTTGCTGGCAGACCTGATCAGCGGCACCACAAATCTCGCCAACCTCGTCCGATCAGCAGTTCAACAGGGTGAGCCACCTACCCTGCGGCACGTATCTGTTCCTGTCTGCGACAAGCGCCACTCTCCGTGGTGATGGAACCCGCTAAGCCGCCAGCAGTCGGCCGACGTTTCGTTGTTGAGGTCGGTGAGAGCATTGTGCGTATCGAGGGAATTAAGGTGATTGCCAAACAGGCCGGTCCTCGCCTCATCATCTTCCAGATGCTGTGGAAGCAATTCCTCGGCGATTTGCAGCGACGCCTTCCACCGGCCGACTTCACCGCCATACCAATAGGCAAGTTGATGGCTGAACTGGAGACACAGACCGGGAGGCGATATCCCGACGAGACTGCTGTGCGACGAACAATCAACTATCTGCAAGCCAACATCGAGAAGACGCTGAAGGAGACCGTGGGCATCCCCATCGACCGCGAAGATGTCGTGCAGACTTGTGATAAGACGGGACAGCTTGATTCCAGTTTCGGCTATCGGATCAACCCGTTTACCGTCGCTGCCCGCCCGTTTCAGCCGGACGTTTCGCAAGAATCTTAGACTCTTCGCATCGATCCTGCCGAGACTCTGGGCTTCTCGGCAAAGAAGGGCGGCGCAGGCCCGACGTTTCTCATCCCTTCCAGACCTTTCCTCCAAGTTTAGACTGCTTCTTAAGACAATTGATTTCAGGATTTACGTCAGCGGCGCCAAGCCGCGTCCTGAAATTGGAGGTTCTTATGGAGCATGTGTTGCCGAGGCAGCGTCGGCCCCCAGGGGCTGGTGCCGCAGCGGTGCCCACGAGTCGGTCGCTATCTCCGAACCTGCGCTACATATTCGACTACATGTGGCGGATGGGCTACGGAACGATCCGCGGACTCCACGTCCGCGATGGCGATCTTCTCTTGGACCCGCCTTTCCTTCCCGTCCGCAAGGCCCGTCTTTCTGAGGAAGCCTGGCCGCGCCGGAAGTCTGCCAACGCGGACTATCCCCTGAAGCGCGAGCACATCCGCTTTCACGAGGAACTCGTGGCTTTTGGTACGGGTGTCGTCGACGTCAAGGTCGTATCCGGGATGCCCGTCGACCTCGACCTGTATGAGCAGCCGTAGAGTCTGCTCTCGTGCCACAGTCAGTTTCGATTCCAGACAACTAACCGACCGCACGAGCGGAAGTGTTGTAGGAGTCGCCAAAACACGGCGATCCTCGCACGCATCCGCTCGTGCTGTTTTCTTGCCGGCGCTTGGCGACCTCCCGCACGCCCTCCTCGGCGGTCTAAGGAGAAATCCTGTGATTGCCAAGCACATATTGGATGCATTCGGAGAATTTGCGTTTCGTTTCATCAGCAAGAAAGTGACGTTGCTCATCACTCGGTGCGGCTTGCCCAAGTCGGAACGCGAGGACTTGTATCAGCGTTTTGCCCTCAATCTGCACGCCCGCAAGGCGAAGTTCGATCCCACCGTCGCCACGTGGGAAGGCTTCGTTGTCGTTGTCTGTGAGAACCAGTTCGTCAACATTCTTGCACATTGGTTTGCGGAGATGCGATCGTCCCAGCGAGAGAAGTACTCACTGAACGATCCAGTCACTGACTGTGACGGCCGACGTCGCGATCGATCCTGCACAATCGACGAGCGCCAGCACGAAAAACGCACTGGGCAGCGATTTCGTTCGCGCCAGGAAGCATGGGAAATGTCCGCTGACGTTCACGCGGCTATGGCCGGTCTTACCGAGTTCCAGCGTGCGATCTGTGCGAAGGTGTCCCACGTGAGCGTTGCTGCAGCGGCGCGAACTGGGGGTGTCCCGCTCCGCGGTTCTCAAGGAGATCAGCGACATCCGAAAACGCTTCGAGCAGGCTGGCCTGAGAGATTTTCTGTAATTCTGTCCGACAACTCGGGCGGCGGATCGGTAGGTCATTAATATCTGCCGATTGCCGCCCGAGTGTTTTAGAGGACCCTCACATGACCGCCGAAGTCTACCGCTACAGCTTCATGTCCTCGCTTGGATTGGACGAGGTCGAGGCATCCCTGGTCCTGGCGATCATGTCAGCGGAAAGCCTGCACGGCGAGGCCCAAGTCCGTCTCGATGCGGCCCATTTCTTCGATCCCGACCAGCGTGCCTGTGTGATCGACGCAAGTACGCCTGTCGGGCGTGACGTCAATCGCCTGTTCGTCGGCCTCCTGCGCCGCGACTTCGGTGAAGACTCGTTCCAGGTGGAACGGGTCGATTCACTTCCTAACCACAAACCCGTAGAGGCCCACGCATGAGCCTTCTTGCGAACATTCAGCGCGGCCGCGCGCCGATGCCGCCCCGAATCCTGGTCTACGGCACCGAGGGCATCGGCAAATCGACCTTCGCCTCGCAGGCGCCGAAGCCCATCTTCGTGCAGACCGAGGACGGCCTGTCGCGAGATCGACTGCGACAGGTTCCCGCTGGCCACGACGTTCGAGGACGTGCAGCAGGCTTTGACCGAATTGCATGTCCAGCAGCACGACTACGAGACCGTGGCGATCGACAGCCTCGACTGGCTGGAACGCTGATCTGGGACGACCTGTGCTGCAAGGAATACGGCGTCAAGTCAATCGAAAAGGTCGATGGCGGCTACGCCAAGGGGTACACGCACGCCTTGACCTACTGGCGGCAGATCGTCGACTTGCTCAACGCCCTGCGGAACGACAAGGGCATGGTCGTCCTCTGCATCGCCCACGCCAAGGTCGAGAAGTTCGAGGATCCGGAGTCGGCGGCCTACGACCGCTACTCGCCGCGGCTGCACAAGCATGCCGCGGCGCTGATCTGCGAGTGGGCCGACGCCGTGCTTTTCGCCACGCGGAAATTCCGCACCCAGACCGAAGACGCTGGCTTCAACCGAAAGCGCACCATCGCCAACGCCATCGGCAAGGACGGCGGCGAGCGGATTCTCCGCTGCGTCGGCGGCCCGTCGTGCATTGCCAAGAACCGTTACGGGCTCGCCGAGGAACTGCCGCTCTCGTGGGCGGCGTTCATGACGGCCCTTTCCCAACAACCAGTCTCAAGGAGTAACCCAACATGGCTGACCTCAGAGGTTTCGACGCCAACCAAGTCGAATCCCGCCACCGCTTTCGACCCTATTCCGGCCGGCAAATACGTCGCGGTGATCACCGACAGTCGGAGATGAAGCCCAACAAGGCCGGCACCGGGCAGTTTCCTGCAGCTGACCTTCCAGATCATCGAGGGCGAGTTCAAGAACCGCCTCCTGTGGGCGCGGCTGAATCTCGACAACCCGAATGCGACTGCGGTGCAGATCGCCAGGGCGGAGTTGTCCGCCATCTGTCGGGCAGTCGGCGTGTCTGGCGCCCGAGCGACAGCGCCGAGCTGCACAACCTGCCGCTGGTGATCCACGTGCGGTGCAAGAAGCGGACGGACACCGGCGAGATCACCAACGAGATCAAGGGCTACGCGAAGAAGGACTCGCCTCCGCCGGCCGGCGCGGCGCCTGTGGCCAACACCACGCCGCCTTGGAAGCGATCGTGATGCTCATGCATTCGAGCTGCCCTACCCGCCGTCGATCAATCATTATTGGCGGCGGGTTGGGCCGCGCACGCTGATCAGCCGCGAGGGTCGCCGCTTTCGCGAGCGCGTGATGGCGATCCTCGCGGCGATGGGGGTCCGGCCGCTTGTCGGCCGACTGGCGGTGGAGGTCGAGGTCTTTCCGCCCGACAACCGCCGCCGGGATGTCGACAACGTTATCAAGGCCCTGCTCGACGCTTTGCAGCATGGCGGGGCGTACCTCGACGACAGCCAGATCGTGCGGCTGACGCATCGAGAAGCGGAAGCCCGTCGAGGGCGGCAAGACCATCGTCCGAATCGAGAAGGGCCTGAATGATCACCTTGCGTCCCTACCAGGAAGCCGCCAAAGCGGCCGTCTACGAGCACCTGCGGCGTCGCGACGACAACCCGTGCGTCGTGATCCCGACCGCCGGCGGCAAGACGCCGGTGATGGCCTCGATCTGCAAGGATGCCGTGGGCCTGTGGAACGGCCGCGTGCTGATCCTGGCCCACGTCAAGGAACTGCTGGAACAGGCGACCGAGAAGCTCAACGTCATCTGCCCCGAGGTGAAGTTCGGCGTCTACTCGGCCGGCCTGAAGCGGCGGGACACCGAGCACGCGGTCATCGTGGCCGGCATCCAGTCGGTCTACAAGCGGGCCTGCGAACTGGGCGGCTTCGACCTGATCATCGTCGACGAGGCCCATCTGATCCCGCCGGACGGCGAGGGGATGTACCGCAGTTCCTGGCCGACGCCAAGGTGGTCAACCCGCAGGTGCGGGTCATCGGCCTGACGGCCACGCCGTTCCGGCTGAAGTCGGGGATGATCTGCGGCCCGGAGAACATCCTCAACCACGTCTGCTTCGAGGTCGGCGTGCGGGAACTGATCCGCGACGGCTATCTCTGCCCGCTGGTCACCAAGGCCGGCCGGGAGAAGGCCGACACCGAGCGAGTCTGCACGTCCGTGGCGGCGAGTTCGTCGCCGGCGAGGTCGAGGACCTGATGGACCAGGACGCGCTGGTGCACGCCGCCTGTAGCGAGATCGTCGGCCCTTGACGCACGACCGCCGATCCTGCCTGATCTTCGCCTCGGGCGTCAAGCATGGGCAGCACATCGCCAAGGTCCTTGCGGGAGATGAGCGGCCAGGAGTGCGGCTTCGTCTGCGGCGAGACGCCCACCAGCGAGCGCGACGAACTGCTGGGGCGGTTCAAAGCCGGCGATCTGAAATACCTGGCCAACGTCAACGTCCTGACCACCGGCTTCGATGCGCCGAACATCGACTGCGTGGCGCTGCTGCGGCCGACGATGTCGCCGGGGCTGTTCTACCAGATGTGCGGCCGTGGCTTCCGTCTGCATCCGGGCAAGCAGAACTGCCTGGTGCTCGATTTCGGCGGCAACGTGCTGCGCCACGGCCCGGTGGACCAGATCCGCATCCGCGAGACGGCCGGCAATGGCAATGGCGAGGCCCCGGCCAAGGAATGCCCGCAGTGCCAGGCGGTCATCGCCGCCGGCTATGCCGTCTGTCCCGACTGCGGATACGAGTTTCCGCCGCCCGAGCGGCAGAAGCACGACGCGACGGCCAGCGAAGCCGGCATTCTCTCCGGCGACGTGACCGACACCGAGTATGACGGTCCAGGACGTCACCTACACCGTCCACACGAAGCGTGGAGCAGCCGGAAGATGCCCCGCAGACGATGCGGGTCGATTACCGGCTTGGGCTCGACCACTGGCAGAGCGAGTTCATCTGCTTCGAGCACGACGGCTACGCCCGCCAGAAGGCCGTCGCCTGGTGGCGCGGCGCTCGCCCGACCCCGTGCCCGACACGGCGGAGCGGGCGGTGGACATCGCCGAGGGCGGCGGTCTGGCCCACACCGAGAAGATCACCGTCCGCAGCGTCGCCGGCGAGAAGTTCGACCGCATCGTGGGCTACAAGCTCGGGCCGATGCCCGAGCCGATCGCGGCCGAAGTGCTGGAGTTCTACGAGGAAGAAATGCCATTCTGACCGGCCGGAGCAACACGGCCTTGATCGAAACAGCACGTGCCTATCTCGGCGCCGGCCTGTGCCCGCTGCCCGCGATCCTCGCGGAGAAGCGGCCGGCGCTGTCGGCGTGGAAACAGTACCAGAAGCGGCTGCCGACCGAGCATCAGCTTCGAGCAGTGGTTCGCCGACTCGCAGCCGATCTGCCTGCTGACAGGGGCTGTCTCGGGCAACCTCGAACTGATCGACTTCGATTTCGAAGGCGAGCTATTCGATCCATGGGAGGAATTGGTCGAAGCGGAGGCGCCCGGGCTGCTGGATCGGCTGGTCGTCGAGCGGTCGCAGTCCGGCGGGCGCCACGTCGTCTATCGCTGCGAGGTAGCCGATCCCTGGCAGCACTGAAGCTGGCGCAGCGGATCGTCCAGGCGCCGGACGAGCAGGAACTGACGATCTGCGGCAAGCGATATCGTCCGCGCCGGGTCGGCGACCATTACGAGGTCACCTGCACGCTCATCGAAACCCGTGGCGAAGGCGGGCTGTTCCTCTGCCACCCGACGCCCGGCTACATGCTGGAGCAGGGCAGCTTCGAGGACCTGCCCATCCTGACCGAGGCCGAGCGGAAGATCCTGATCGAGGCGGCCTGGACGCTCAACGAGGCAGTGCCGCCCGCGGAGACGCTCGTGTCGGCCAGGCGAAGATGTGCGGTCGCCCAGGGGACGAGTTCAACGAGCGTGGCGATGTCCGTGCGCTGCTCGTGCGCCACGGCTGGACCTGTGTGCGGGGTGGCGAAAACGAGTGCTGGCGCCGGCCGGGCAAGGACCAGGGCTGGAGTGCCACGCTGCGGGACCGGCGTGTTCTACGTCTTCTCGTCCAACGCCGCGCCCTTCGAGCCCAACCACGCCTATCTCGCCGTTTGCCGTCTATGCCCTGCTGGAACACCAGGGCGACTTCGCCAAGGCGGCCAGTGCGCTGCGGGACGAAGGGTTTCGGCAGCGATGATGCGGCCGATGGCCGGCGGCGTGGATATCTCCGCCCTGCGTGGCGAACCTCGTCGGACCGCCCGCCGATCGCGGGCCGACAATCCCTGATCCCGGGCCGATTCCCGAACACCTCTTTCAGGTGCCCGGTTTCATCGGCCAGGTGATGGACTTCACGCTGGCCAACGCGCCGTACCCGAACGTGGGCCTGGCGTTCTGCGGGGCGATGGCCCTGCAGTCGTTCCTGGCCGGCCGGAAGGTCTGCACGCCGGGCGATCTGCGGCCCAACCTCTACCTGCTGGCGCTGGCCAGCAGCGGAACGGGCAAGGATTTCCCCCGCAAGGTCAACTCGCGCGTGCTCTTCGAGGTGGGACTGGTCGGCGCCCTGGGCGACAAGTTCGCCAGCGGCGAGGGCATCCAGGACGCCTTGGTCCGTAGCAACGCCATGCTGTTCCAGAACGACGAGATGGACGGCGTCCTGCGGCAGATCAACCTCGACCGCGAGAACCGCCGCGAGTCGATCCCCAACATCCTGCTGACGCTCTACACGTCCGCCAACGACGTCTACCCGATCCGCGTGAAGGCCGGGCAGAAGGAAACGATCCACATCGACCAGCCGCATCTGACGCTCTTCGGCACGGCCACGCCGCAGTATTTCTACGAGTCGCTGTGCCAGCGGATGCTCACCAACGGCTTTTTCGCCCGGATGATCATCGTCGACGTCGGCAAGCGGGGCGAGGGCCAGACGCCCGGCTCGGCCAGGCACCTGCCGGAGTCGATTCTGGAGACCGCACGCTGGTGGGCCGAATACCAGCCTGCCACGGGCAATCTTGCAGGAGACCCACCCGGAACCGCGTGTCGTGCCGTTTGAGCCCGAGGCGGCCGAGGCTGTGCGGCAGCTGCAGAAGCTGACCGAGGCGGAATACGACCGGGCCGAGGAGGCCAAGGACGAGGTCGCCCGCACGGCCTGGAGCCGGACCTGCGAGAACGCCACGAAGCTGGCGCTGATCTACGCCTGCAGCGAGAACCACGAGAACCCCGTCATCGGCCTGCCGGCCGTCCAGTGGGCGACTGCGTTCGCCATGCACCAGACCCGGCGCCAGCTCTACCTGGCCGCGACCTACGTGGCCGAGAACCCGTTCCACGCCGAGTGCCTGAAGCTGCTGCGCAGGCTCAGGGAATCGGGAGGCCAGATGCGCGCGTCGCCAGCTCATGCGGGCCATGCACTGCAAGGCCGCCGACTTCGACCAGATCATCAGCACGCTCATCCAGCAAGGGGACATCGTGCAGGTGGAGATTCCCAACGAAGACCAAGCCGGCACAGGGGTATCAACTCACATGACCAACCCGCGATTCAATCCGGCATCCGTCTGTCCCAATCCGTCACGCAAGCGCGACGGATCTGGGGGTGGGCGTGGGGTAGGACCGTGCCGAAACGGCAAATCCGTCCGCAATGTGTCACGAGCTCGCCGTGACGGATTTCGGGGAGCCTAAGCCTATATATATAAAGAGAGATATCTCTCTCTCCTATATATACGTCACGCTGTCACGCCCACATGCTCGCGAGCCCGCGTTGCGTCCGCGCACGCGTGAGGGGCTGTGTGACGTATTTCAGCGACGGATTGGTTCTGCACCCACTTCTCGGTGCGATCCTGTTGGCCCACGTTCGCACACGTTTGCGCCGTGTTGCGTCCCGTTGCCGACGTTGGCCATTCACCCCAACGTTGCCTTCGGCCCAACACGGGCCAACGTGGCGATTCGCCTGCCTCCCCCCCGGGCGTAGGTACTCCCGAAAACTCGCTTCGCCCGATTGGCCCGCGGGAACAGGCCCCCGGATAGACACTGTTTCTTTTGCTTGTCCGACTTTTCTAAACCATGAACGCGAAACACCTTAACTGCGTTGGTCCCCAACGCAAAGACCGAAGGAGAAGAGAAATGAAAATCGAGCAGTGGAATCTGGCCGACATCAAGCCGTACCCGGGCAATCCCCGCCAAAACGATGCCGCCGTGGACGCCGTGGCCGAGTCGATCCGGCAGTTCGGATTTCGCCAGCCCATCGTCGTCGATACCGAGGGGGTGATCATCTGCGGTCACACCCGTTACAAGGCCGCCCAGAAGCTTGGGCTGGAGACGGTGCCCGTCCATGTGGCCAAGGACCTGACGCCGGCCCAGATCAAGGCATACCGGATCGCCGACAACAAGACTGCCGACCTGGCGACCTGGGATTACGAATTGCTGCCGATCGAGTTGTCGGCACTCCAGGGCATGGATTTCGATCTGGACCTGCTCGGCTTCTCCAAGGACGAGTTGGCCGAAGCTGCTCGACCCCGGCGTGCAGGAAGGTCTCACCGATCCGGACGACATCCCCGAACCGCCCGACGAGGCGATCACCAAGCCGGGCGACCTGTGGATTCTGGGCGACCACCGGCTGCTCTGCGGCGACAGCAGCAAGCCCGAGGACGTGGACCGGCTGCTCGGCGGTGCAAAGATCCAACTCGCCAACACCGATCCGCCCTACAACGTGGCCGTGGCGCCGCGGACCAACAATGCCTGGGCCTCGGGCGAGCGCCGCGGGATGCCGCGGCCCGAACTGGCCGAGGCCTTCGGCGGTTGGAACCTGCAGGAGGCGGCCGAAGGCGGCAAGCCGAAGACCGATCGCAAGATGCGGGCCCGAGACCGGGCGCTGGAGAACGACTTCGTCTCCGACGCGGAGTTCGACCGCCTCTTGAACGCCTGGTTCGGCAACATCGCCCGGGTGCTGGAGCCCGGCCGCTGCTTCTACATCTGGGGCGGATATGCCAACTGCGGCAACTACCCGCCGGTGCTGAAGGCCCTGAAGCTCTACTTCGCCCAGGCGATCATCTGGGTCAAGGAGCACCCGGTGCTCACCCGCAAGGACTTCATGGGCAACCATGAGTGGTGCTTCTATGGCTGGCGAGAAGGGGCCGGCCACAAGTTCTTCGGTCCGAACAACGCCACCGACGTCTGGAGCGTCAAGAAGGTCAGCCCCAACAAGATGGTGCATCTGACCGAGAAGCCGGTCGAGTTGGCCGTGCGGGCGATGCAGTACTCGTCGCGGTCGGGCGAGAACGTGCTGGACCTCTTCGGCGGCAGCGGCATCACGCTCATCGCCGCCGAGCAGACCGGCCGCAAGGCGTTTCTGATGGAACTGGATGCGCCCTATTGCGACGTCATCGTCGAGCGCTGGGAGAAGTTCACCGGCAAGAAGGCCGAGCGGCAACCGGCCGTGGCGCCCGCCGAGGTCGCGGAGGTCGGCACATGATCTACCTGGCATCGCCCTACTCGCATCCGGACGCCAGCGTGCGCCAGCAGCGTTTCGAATCGGCCTGTCGCGCCGCGGCCGCGCTGATCCTCCAGGGCAAGACGGTCTTCTCGCCTATCGCGCACAGCCATGCGATTTGCCGCTATGGCGTGCCTTTGGACTGGGGGTTCTGGCAGCGGCACGACCATCGCCACCTGGAATCATGCGACGAGGTGGTGGTGCTGATGCTCGACGGCTGGCGGGAGAGCGTCGGCGTCCAGGCCGAGATTGCCATCGCCCGGGAGCTGGGCAAGCCGGTGACGTTTCTCAAGGTGCATGCTCAGGCCGAAGAGAACCCCGGGGTGAACCGGGGTTAGGAGGAGGGAGCAGGATGGACTTAGCCGTTGCGGGTGAACTTGCCGCGGTCGGCCTTGGTGAACCGGGCCTCGTCACCCTTGGCCTTGATCTCGCGCACGATCGCACTGTAGAGCGTGGCATGGGGCGTCTTGCCGCCGGGCGACTTCCAGTAGCCCTTGGCCTCGGCCGCCTCGATCATCTCCTTGCAGGTCATCGGCTGGCCGGACTCCTCGAGCACCTTGGCCGCGGCGTCCAGGCCGCTCATGCGTTTCTCCTTGGGCTCCTTCTTGGCCCGGGTCCGCTTGGGCTTGCCGGCCTTCTCGGCCGTAGCGGGCTCGGTGCCGGCTGCCGGTTCGGCCTTGGCCGTGTCTTCGGCCGTGGGGCCCGACGTTTGCGCCGGTTGGGCCTCGGCCGGGGCCTTGGCCTTCTTGGTGGCCTTGCCCTTCTTGCCGCCTGCCTGGGCACCGTCGGGGCCGACGGCCGCCCGCAGGCGCTGGGCCGATTGGATGCGGACCTTCTTGCCGGTGGCCATGTTCGTGGCGTCCCAGCCGCCGTACCGGCTCTCCGCATCGATCCGCACCTGGACGACCTTGTTGGTCACCTTCGCGGTGTACACACGGCCAATCTTGACTTCGTTCTTCTTCATCGCACTTCTCCTTGGGAAAAAGGAAACAGGGGTTAGTTGTCATAAACGTGTTCGGCCAATCCGTCAGCCAGAAAATCGACCACCGCCTGCGTCTTGGCGGAGGCGGCCGGCTGGTCCATTCCGCGGTCCCAATTGAAGACCGTCTCTTTGTTCTTGAGCCGGGCAATCCAGAGCTTCGAGATGCGGCTGTCACCCAACTCGTAGTCGGGCATGCTCGGCGTGTTCGGGGAAGACCAGGGCGTCGAAGCGGTATCCGGCGATCGTCCCGTACACCCAGGTTCCGCCGGCGGCAGCCCGGCGCGATGTCTTGATGATTACAAGGTCGTCACCCAACTCGTAGGCGTTGGCCTTGCGGGTACCTTTCTGTTTGCGGGTGGTCATCTTGGTTCTCCTTTCGTTGGGTGTTGCATGTTCGTTCGCACATCCATACATGAGCCGTGTTTTCGGAAAAACATCAAGCGGATTGCGAGGCCCGTGGGCCAGATTTGTGTAATTCCTTTGTAATCGCCGGGCGTGGAAAGGCTCGCTGATGAGTAACCTTAACCCTGAAGGACGGCCGGACGGCCCATTAAACCCCCAAGCCTTACGGCTGGCGGACA
The DNA here is from genome assembly GCA_963804825.1 of uncultured Planctomycetia bacterium. Classification (GTDB taxonomy): domain Bacteria; phylum Planctomycetota; class Planctomycetia; order Pirellulales; family Thermoguttaceae; genus JBKQVT01. Next base: position 1,288,261 of record CAWDRV010000003.1, read on the forward strand.
TGGCTCGCATCCTCACTGCGTCTGGTCCCCAGCCGGTGACTGTGGAAATGCTCCAGGCGGACATCGCCGAGGGCGCGCCGACCAACGCCAACGGAACGATGAACCTCGTGCATTACGCTGCCTGGCTGGTGAAGGAGGTAAGCGGTGCCACTTGATCCGCGACAACTGCGGCCGAACGAACTGGTCCGCCTGCTGAACTCAACGCCCCTGGGCGAGGTCATCGGCGAGCGGCAATTGCTGCGGCACCGCTCCCGCGCCGGGTTTCGCATCGGAGACGACCGGCACCTGGACCTGTTCCGCTACGTGGCTTGGCTGGTCGCCGTCCGCCACGAGCCCCAGCCGGAAACCGGGGGTGACCCTTATGAGGAACTGAAGGAGCGCGCCGCCGCTCGCAGTGCCGCCCTGTCGCTGGCCGGCCGGGACATCGGTGAGATTCCCGCTGTGGTCAATCCCGAGCGGAAGGCCCGGGCGGCAACCGACTTCTGTTTCTTCTGCGCAGTCGTATTTTCCGTTCACCTTCCACCTGGCGTGGTCGCCCGACCACCTGAAGGTCATCACCAAGATCGAACAGGCCGTGCTGCACGGCGGGCTTGTTCGCCATGGCCATGCCTCGTGGCAGCGGCAAGACGAGCATCGCCGAGTGCGCCTGCCTCTGGGCCGTGCTCAACGGCCACCGCGACTTCGTCTGCCTTATCGGCAGCGACGAGGGGCACGCGATGGACATGCTCGAAAGCATCAAGACGGAACTGGATGGCAACGATCTGTTGCTGGAAGATTTCCCGGAGGTGGTCTATCCGATCCAGTGCCTCGACGGCATCGCCAACCGCTGCAGCGGACAACTCTACAAGGGCGAGCGCACGCACATCGGCTGGACCGCGCGGGAAGTCGTCCTGCCGACGATCCCTGGCAGCAAGGCCTCGGGGGCGATCATCAAGGTGGCCGGCATCACCGGTCGCATCCGCGGCATGAAGTTCAAGCGGGCGGACGGCCACTCGGTGCGGCCGTCGCTGGTGGTCCTCGACGACCCGCAAACCGACGAATCGGCCCGCAGTATTTCGCAGTGCGCCACGCGGGAGAGCATCCTGGCCGGCGCCGTGCTGGGCCTGGCCGGCCCGGGCAAGAAGATCGCGGGCGTCATGCCCTGTACGGTGATCCGCCCCGAGGACATGGCCGACCGGATTCTCAATCGCGACAAGCACCCGCAGTGGCAGGGGGAACGGACCAAGATGGTCTACACGTTTCCCGCCAACGATGCCCTGTGGGCCAAGTATGCCGAAATCCGCGCCGACAGCCTGCGGGCCGAGCGCGGGCTGGCCGACGCCACGGAGTTCTATCGCCAACATCGGGAGGAAATGGACGTTGGCGCCGCGATCGCCTGGCCCGAGCGGTTCAACCACGACGAACTCTCGGCGATCCAGCACGCCATGAACCTGAAGCTTCAGGACGAGCGGGCCTTCTATGCCGAGTATCAGAACGAGCCGCTCCCGGAAGACACGCCGCAGGAGGACGAACTGACGGCCGACCAGGTGGCGGCCAAGGTGAACCGGCTGCACCGCGGCGACGTGCCGGTCGGCTGCAATCACCTGACGATGTTCGTCGACGTTCAGGGCGCGCTCCTCTACTACGTCGTGGCCGGTTGGGAGGACGGTTTCACGGGCTATGTGCTCGACTACGGCACCTATCCGGACCAGAAGCGACCCTACTTCACGCTCCGCGACGCCCAGCCCACCTTGTCCCAGGCCGCCAAGGGCGCCGGTCTGGAAGGGTCAATTTACGCCGGGCTGGAGGCCCTCACCGCGCGCTGTCTGGGCCGAGAATGGCGCCGGGACGACGGCGCCGGCATGCGGATCGACCGCTGCCTGGTCGATGCCAACTGGGGTTCCTCGACCGACGTGGTCTACCAGTTCTGCCGGCAAAGTACCCATTCCGCCGTTCTCTATCCCAGCCACGGGCGTTTCGTCGGTGCGTCGAGCATTCCCTTCTCTGAGTACAAGCGAAAGCTGGGAGACCGCGTCGGGCTCAACTGGCGTATCCCCAATGTCCATGGCAAGCGGGCGGTGCGGCACGTGGTGTTCGACACGAACTACTGGAAGTCGTTCGTCCACACCCGTTTGGCCGTGGCGATGGGCGACCCTGGGTGTTTATCCCTCTTCGGGGACAGCCCCACGCTTCACCGGCTCTTTGCCGACCAGATCACTGCCGAGTACCGCGTGAGAACCGAGGGCCGCGGCCGCACGGTGGACGAATGGAAGTTGCGGGCCGCCGCCGTGGACAATCACTGGCTGGACTGTCTGGTCGGCTGTGCCGTGGCGGCTTCGATCCAGGGGGCCATCCTGCCCGGGACCGACATGAAGGCAGCTCCACGGCGATCGCGGCTGCGGTTGTCGGACCTTCAGCACAGGGGCCGCTAAATGGCCGGTGAGGACAAGAACCCGGAACCCACGCCACGTGCCGGCGGGCTCGAATGCCCGCGGTGCGGCTGCCGGCACCTCTACGTCGTCTACACCCGGCAACGCTCGAAGAAGATCCTGCGCGTGCGGGAGTGCCGCTATTGCGGGCGAAGGATCAAGACCTACGAGCAGGCATCAGGGTGAGAACCCATCGCCGCCAGCCTCCAAAATCTGCCCGCAAGCCGTGCCGAAGGTACAGATCTGTACTTTTCTCGAAAACTCTGGATCAATTCCCGACAACTCGGGACTCGGCCGGGTAGGTAAACAGATAGGGAGACCGTTTTCCGGTTGCCCTGGGGGAACACCCTATGGCCGACGAAGTTGAACAAGCAATCCGCGACAACGCCGAGGGGCCTTTTGAGGCTCACGGGGATTCGGGCGGCATGGAGCAGCACAAACTGACCGACCATGTCGCGGCCGACCGCTACCTCGAAGGAAAGAAGGCCACACGGCGCAAGGGGTTACCGATCGGCCTGAAAAAACTAGTGCCTCCGGGAACGGATTGATGCTGGGACTGGTGAAGAACATCTTCGGACGTAGCAAGCCGCGGCGGACGCTCCGCGCCGTCCGTGTGCCGCTGCACGTTCGCGGGCGATACGACGCCGCGGTGACCACCGAGGAGAACCGCCGGCACTGGGCCAGCGCCGATCTGCTGTCCGCCGACGCCGCCAACAACCCCCGCGTCCGCACGGTCCTCCGCAGCCGGGCCCGCTACGAGGTCGCCAACAACAGCTACGCCCGAGGGATCGTCTCGACCCTGGCCAACGACTGCATCGGCACCGGCCCGCGGCTGCAGATGCTCACCGACGATGACGAGTTCCAACCGGCTGGTCGAGCAGGAATTCATGCCCTGGGCCGACGCCGATCTCGCTGGCCGAGAAGCTCCGCACGATGCGGATGTCGCGGGCCGAGTCGGGCGAGGTCTTCGCGATGCTCGTGGCCAATCCGAAGGTCGACTCGCCCATCAAGCTCGACCTGCGGCTTATCGAGGCGGACCAGGTGATGACGCCTGTGCTGCTCCGGCAAGAGGCCGATCTGCTGGCGATCGACGGGATCATGTTCGACCGGCACGGCAATCCCACCGAATACCACGTGCTGAAGCGGCATCCGGGCGACAACATCGCCCGCTGGACGCTCGATTTCGACCGGGTGCCGGCCGCCTCGATGATCCACTACTTCCGCGCGGAGCGGCCGGGCCAGAACCGCGGCATCCCCGAAATCACCCCGGCGCTGCCGCTCTTCGCCCAGTTGCGCCGCTACACCCTGGCGGTCCTGGCTGCGGCCGAGACGGCTGCTGATTTCGCGGCCGTGCTCTACACCGACGCCCCGGCCAACGGCGAGGCGGCCGACGTCGAGCCGATGGACCTGGTGGAACTCGAACGCCGCATGGCGACGGTGCTGCCGGGTGGATGGAGGCTTGGCCAGATCCAGGCGGAGCAACCGTCGACGACTTACAGCGAGTTCAAGAAGGAGATCCTCAACGAAATCGCCCGCTGCTTGAACATGCCGTTCAATGTCGCCTGCGGCAACAGCTCGGGCTACAACTACGCCTCGGGCCGGCTGGACCACCAGACCTACTACAAGTCGATCCGGGTGGACCAGGACCAATTGGGGCTGGTGGTGCTGGACCGCGTGCTGCGGGCCTGGCTCGACGAGGCGGTCCTGGTGAGCGACTTCCTGCCGCGCTGGATGCGGACGGCCGCCTTCCGCGACCTGAAGCACCAGTGGTTCTGGGACGGCCAGGAGCACGTCGATCCGGCCAAGGAGGCCAACGCCCAGGCAACGCGGCTGACGAGCTACACGACGAACCTGGCCTATGAATACGCCCGGCAGGGCCGCGATTGGGAAAGCGAGATCCGCCAGCGGGCCAAGGAACTCCAGTTGATGGAACAACTGGGACTGCCGTTGGCACAGCCCCAAGGGACGCCAGCCGCCCAAACCGCCGACGCCACCGAGGAATGAACTCCATGGAAACACCCAAATTCCTGAACCTGTTGAGCGAACCGGGGGCCATCCGCCTGGAGGCCATTGCCGATTCCAGCGCCGGCGATCCGAACAAGCCCCGGCTGCCGCGGTTCTCGATGGTCGCCTACACCGGCGGCCCGATGCGCGTGGCCGGCTGGCGCTATCCGGTGGTGGTGGACCTGGCCGGCCTGGCGATCCCGTCGCAGAACCGGCCGATCCGTTTCGGGCATGACGCGGCCAGCGGTGTGGGCCATACGGACCAGATCCGCATGGAAGACGGCCAACTGCTGGCGGCCGGCGTCGTCTCCCGCGACACGGCGGCGGCCAAGGAGGTCGTCGTCTCGGCCCGCAACGGCTTTCCGTGGCAGGCCTCGATCGCCACCAGCGTCGATGAGTTCGAGTTCGTCAAAGAAAACCAGCACGCGACGGTCAACGGCCGAGAGTTTGCCGGCCCCTTGAACGTCGTCCGCAAGTCTGTCCTGGGCGAGATCAGCTTCGTGGACCTCGGCGCCGACGGGCAGACCAGCGCCGTCGTGGCCGCCCAGAATTCAACCACTTCACAGCACGAGGAGTTCCAAGCGATGGAAACGACCGTTACCAGCCCCGAGACCCCGATCACCACCGTGCCGGCCAAGGAGCCGGTTCAGGCCGCTTCCGCAACCCCGCCGACGCCGGCCCCGGAGCCTGCGGCCGCGCCCAGCCCGACTGCGGCCGAGATCCGCGCGGCGGCCGCGGCGGAAAGCACCCGCATCGCGATGATCCAGCAGACCTTCAACGGACGGTTTCCGGAGGTCATGGCCCAGGCCATCGGCGAGGGCTGGGACGAGGGACGCACCAAGAGCGAGTTCCAACTGGCCAGCCTGCGGGACGGCCGGCCCAAGGCCCCGGCGATGCAGGTGCGGGACAGTGCCAACGCGGTCTCGGGCCAACTTCTGGAGGCCGCCTGCCTCATGACGGCCAAGCTCGAAGGCATCGAGAAGCACTTCGACGAGCCGACCATCGAGGCGGCTGGCCGCCGGTTCCGGGGCGGGATCGGACTCCAGGAACTTCTCCTGGAGGCGGCATGGGCCAACGGCTACACGGGCCGCAACTTCCGCGACAGCCGCAGCGTGCTGCGGTTCGCCTTCAAGCCGGAACTGGAGGCCGGGTTCTCCACGGTCGATATCGGCGGGATCCTCTCGAACGTGGCCAACAAGTTCCTCCTGGAGGGGTTCTTCTCGGTCGAGCGGACCTGGCGGAACATCTGCGCGGTGCGGAACGTCTCGGACTTCAAGACCGTGACGAGTTACCGCCTGATCGGCACCGACCAGTACGAGCAGGTCGCCCCGGGCGGGAACCTCAAGCACGGAACCCTGGGAAACGAGACCTACACCAACAAGGCCGACACCTACGGCCTGATGCTGTCGGTCGACCGCCGGGACGTCATCAACGACGACCTGGGGGCCATTACCACGGTGCCCCGCAAGCTGGGCCGGGGGTCGGGACTGAAGATCAACGACGTCTTCTGGGCCACGTTCCTCAATAACGCGGCGTTCTTCACCGCGGCGGCCCAGAACTACCTCACCGGCGCCAACACGGTCCTGGGCATCGACGGACTGACGGCGGCGGAGGCGGCCTTCATGGACCTGTGCGACAGCGACGGCAAGCCAATCGGAGTCATGCCGGCCATCTGCCTGGTGCCCACGGCCCTCAGTGCCATGGGCACGCAGTTGTGGCGGTCGCTGGAGATCCGCGACACGACGGCCAGCACGAAGTACCCGGTGGCCAACCCGCACCAGGGCAAGTTCCGCGTCGAGGTGAGCCGCTACCTGGGCAACAGCCACTACACGGGCAACTCGACCAAGGCCTGGTATCTGTTGGCCGAGCCGAACGACCTGCCGGTGATCGAGGTGGCGTTCCTCAACGGCCAGGAGGCGCCGACGATCGAGACGGCCGAGGCCGACTTCAGCGTCTTGGGTGTCCAGATGCGAGGCTACCACGACTTCGGCGCCGCCCTGCAGGACGCTCGCGGCGGCGTGAAGAGCAAGGGCGAGGCGTAAGAATCACTTTTTCGATAAGGAGCTGCTAAACATGGCAAAGGCAATCTACGTTCAAGACGACGAAACCATCGATTACACCCCCAGTTCCGATGTCGCCGTAGGCGATGTGGTCGTGCAGGGAAACTTCGTCGGCGTGGCCCGCAAGCCGATTCCCGCCAACACGCTCGGGGCCCTGGCGGTCGAAGGCGTCTTTGACGTCGTCAAGGCGGCCGATGCCTTCACAGGCGGGGTGCCGGTGTACTGGGATGAGGACGGCAATCCCGTCGGGGGGACGGCCGGCAGCGGCGCGGCGACGACCACGGCCGCCGGGAACAAGTTCATGGGCTTCGCGGTGGTCGCGGCGGGGCAGACGGCCACCACGGTCCGTGTCTCGCTGCGGTCCGTCGAATCGTCCTCGGGCGATACCACGGGCCTCTCCGACCTGTCGGACGTGGGCACGGTAACCTATACGGCCGGCAAGATCCTCGTGGCCGACGGCGACAGCTTTGAGTCCGTGGCCGTCTCGGGCGACGTGACCCTGGCGGCCAACGGTGCGGTGGCGATCGGCGCCGACAAGGTCCTGGCCAGCCACGTCAAGGATGGCGAGAGCTTGCCCGTGGGTGTGGCGGTGCCCGACACCAAGCAGATCACCTTTGGCACCAGCGGCCTGGCCCGTAGCGGCAACAACATCATCGCCACCTTGCCTACTAGCGATCCGGCCGTGGCGGGTGCGCTGTACGTCACCGGCGGCGCGGTCAAGGTGTCGGCAGGGAGCTAAACGGCGATGGCGGACCTGCTACGGAAGTCGGCGGAGTGGCTGGAGAACCAGCGGACTCGGCATGCCACGTCCACGGTACAGTACGTGCGTGGCAGCCAGGTCCGCTGACGTGCCGGCCACGGTGGGCAAGACCACCTTCGAGCTGGACGACGGCTACGGCGTCCTCGTGCGGCACGAATCGCGTGACTTCCTGGTGCTGGCCGCCGACCTGGTCCTCGGCGACGTGACGACACTGCCCGAGCGGGGCGACCGCATCCAGGAGACCCAGGGCACAGCAACGTTCACGTACGAGGTCACGGCACCTGGCAAGGAACCCTGCTGGCGCGTACAGCGATCCGTATCGCCAGACGCTGCGGATCCACACCAAGCAGGTGGAGGACAACTGATGGCCGTGGCCGTCGAGATCGCCGATGCCGTGGTGGCGGCCCTGAACGGGGCTCACTTGAGCCAGGCCGTCAGCGCCCAGCGGTACTACCTGCCCGAGTTCGACTTGAAGGACATGGACACGCTCCATGTTTCGGTCGTGCCGGCGGAACTCGATGAGGAAGTCGCCGACCGGGCCCATGACCGGGCCGAGTACAAGATTCACGTGGCCGTGCAGCAGCGGGTGGCCAAGCAGGATCCGCCGGGGTTGGACCAGGCGGCCATTGACGGCCTGATGCAATTGGTTCAGGAGATCGACGACTGCTTTCGCCACAAGACCCTGGCCGGCTACGCGTCGGCCGCCTGGACCAAGACCGAGAACAAGCCGATTTTCGACCCCAAGCAACTCAAGGACAGCAGCCTGTTCACCAGCCTCCTGGTGCTGACCTTCCGGGTGACGCGATAATGCCGACCCAGCGATCCATCGACATCGTGATTCGGATGCGGGAGATGTTCTTCGACCGCCAGACGGTAATCAACGCCGTCGGCCGGGCCAGTGCCAAGGTCCTGAGCAAGGCCGGTGCGTTCATTCAGCGGCGGGCGAAGTCGTCGATCCGCAAGCGGAAGCGAGTCTCCAAGCCGGGCGAGCCGCCCAGCAGCCACGTCGGCACGCTGCGGAACCTGATTTATTTCAGCTTCGATCCGCCCACGCGCTCGGTGGTCGTGGGGCCGACGCCCCTGGGCTCGACCGGCATCGTGCCGCCGGTGCTCGAATACGGCGGGCCGGCCCCGCGGCGCAAGAATCCCCGCCGGCGCCAGCGGGAGTTGGGCGGCGCCGGCGAAATCCGCACCGATGGGCCGGTGTCTCGAACGACCAAGAAGAACCGCGATGGCAAGCTGGTCACTTATGCCCGGCTCCAGACCACGGCCCAGGTGGACCGGGCCAACCGGCTGAATGAGGAACTCTACGGGCCGGAGTTCGTCGGCGGCAACCGGATCGAGGCCCGGCCGTACATGGGTCCGGCCCTGCAAAAAGAAATGCCCAGCCTGCCGGCGTTGTGGGCCGGGTCGGTCAGATAAGGAGAATGCAAAAATGTCGCAACGCATGAGCCTTGTGGACGCCAAACTGTACTACGGCCCGGCCGGAAGCACGGCGGGAACCCTGATCAACAACGTCAAGGACCTCTCCTTGAAGATGAAAAAGGGCGAGGCCAAGGTGGACAGCCGTGCTTCGCGCTACTCGAAGAAGAAGGGGGCGCTGAAGGAGATCGAGGTCGAGTGGGAGATGAACGACGATTCGGCCGACACCGCCCTGGCCGCGATCATCGCCGCCTTCATCGGCGACACGCCGCTGGCCTTCCTCATCAAGGACGCCAGCGACGGCCACGGCATCGACGGCGATTTCGAGGTCTTCGGCTGCGACCGCGAGGAAAAGCTCGAAGACGCCGTGGTCTACAAGATCAACATCAAGCCCTGTCCCAGCACCCGCGATGTGCAGTGGATCTAGGGTTTCTTTGCAAACATGACCAATAACCCTTGGTGAAAGCCATGCCTATCCCGTCCGTCAATTCCCCGTCGCTGACCGTCAACTCCGCCCTGGTGCAGCAGGTGCTCATCAACGGCAGCATCAACGAGCAGGGCAAGCTCGTCGTGAGCGCCCGGGCGGTCCTCTGCGGGGCGCAATGCAGCAACCCTGGAACCGACGGGGAGCAGTGGACGCCTGCCGGCGCCCGCTGAGCGTCTACATCCCCAACGTGGGCAACCTGGCCGGAGACCCCACCACCCTTGATCTGGCTGCCTTGCAATCGCAGTTCGATGCCGCGTTTTCCGCCCTGGTTGAGGTCATCGCGGCGGTGAACCAGGCCCGGCAGTTGGTCTAGTTCCGCGGTAAGAGATTAGGAGAACAGCAGTGCCTCCCCCGTGGTATGCCTATCGCAACGGCAACTGGTCAACCCTCAGCAGCAACGCGGCCAGCCCCTGGTATGACGGTAGCACGCAGACCGCGGCGAACCGGATTCCACAGAGCGGGAGACGGCGTCCACATCAACGGCTTTACGGTGGTCTGGGACGATGCGGTAACGACGACCACATTCAATACACTCGACTTCGGCGCCGGACAAATCCAGGTGAGTGTGGCCAACGTCGCCAAGACGCTTACTGTGGCGGGCACTAGCACCGGCGGCACGAATGCCGGTGGGTCGATCCAAGTCACTGCCGCCGGCCATACCCTGAGCCTCAATTTCACGGGCGGCTTTACCGCCGGCAGCGGCCCGGGGATCGTGAACCACAACGCAGCAACCATCGTCACCACCGGCAACATCACCGGCGGAACCGCAGCGGGGGCCTATGGATACGACGGCGGCTCCACCAGCTCGGGCAGTTGCACGATTGCCGGCACGGTCAAGGGCGGAACCAACGCCACGGCCTACGGGGCCTATGACAACACCACGAATCAAGGCCCCTCGATAACCGTGACAGGCAGCCTCGACTACACGGGCACTGCGATTCCCGTTCAGGTCCAAGCGGGCAATATGCTCTGGTGGAACCCGACTCCCGGCAGCAACAGCCGCATCATGCTGAACGGCCCCGGCGTCTTTCCGAACGTATTCACCGGCTACTGCGGCGACACCGATCCGGGGGCGGCCAACGTCCTGACGACGGCTGCAAACTACTGGGTCAACGGCGTGATGCACACGCCGACGGCCACGCTACCCGCGGTGGCGAAGGTCTACAGCGGCACGCACTACGGCGTTGGCGGCAACGGCAGCACGGGGACGCTCCACGCCAGCAACCTGCACAGCGGTGCCGGGGCGCCGGGCGTGGACCTGGTAGCCGCCGCGCTGCAGTCAGGCGTGACCGTGGACAATGTCACCGGCATTTATGACCCGGTGACCGGCAACTACACCGATCCGGGCAAAGACAACGTACTGGTGGGCCACAACTACACCTTCGCCGGCGTCACCCAGACCACCACGCTGACCCTGCCGACGGCCTCGCAAGTGCTTGTCGGCGTGACGTTCGGCGTGGCTGGCAACAGCATCACCGGCACCGTAACCCTGCCTCCTCAGGGCAAGGTGCAGAACGACACGAGCTATGGTGCGGCGGGCACCCAGTTCACCGGCACGATCGATTTGACCTGCTGCGTCCCCTCGAACATCAAGAACAACGTCATCATCGCGGGAGTAACCGGGATCGTGGAGCCAAGTGCGACCGGGATGCTCACGCTCTATGAATGAATCATTTTTTCCAGGAAAGGATAACCATCATGGCAAACGCAACCATCAACGTCGTGGCCAGCGTGGCCGGCCAGACCGTGCCCGTGCAACTCAGCCGCCAGGAGGATGGCACAGGATTGTGGACGCCCACCCTGGCCGCCGGGCAAGTGCCAACCGGCTGGACAAAGACCGACGACACGGACGGCATCGCCGCCATGGCCGACGGCCACGGACTGGAAACCGGCGACAAGATCGATGTCTTCTGGGACGGCGGCCGGCACTACAACATGACCGCCACTGTCGCCGGCAACAACGTCACGCTTGCCGGAGGCGGCGGCGATGCCTTGCCGGCCAGCGCCACTGCGGTCGTCGTCGCCAAGCATGAGGTCGTCGACGCGGCCTTCGACCCCGACAACATGACGGTGCTCCTGATCTCGACGGACCGTCGCGCGTCGGTCATCTTCGTGGATGCCGGCAACAACGTGCTCTTGGCCCTGGATCTGCCTGCCGGTGGGTGCTGCCTGTGGTGGACCAGCTCCGGGATCAGCCGGCCTATGTCGGGCAACCCCGTGGCCGAGATTCGGGTCGCCAACGGCGAGACTGCGGCAGCGGCGAACGTCACCGTGGCCGTGCTTTACGATTCGACGCCGGGAGAATAAGGAATACAGCCAATGAAGACCTTCGCCGACAATTCCGCCCGGACCTGGGCGATCACCGTCAACGTCGCGGCCGTCAAGCGGGTGCGAGAGCTGTTGCAGGTCAACCTCCTGGAGATCGCCGACCAGAAGGGCAAGCTCCTGGAGCGGCTGGTCGATGACCCCTGTCTCTTGTGCGACATCCTCTTCTGCCTGGTCAAGCCCGAGGCGGACGCCAAGGGGATCAGCGATGAGGATTTCGGCCGGGCCCTGGCCGGCGACGCCCTGGGCGCCGCGACCGATGCATTGCTGCAGGAGATCGCCGATTTTTTCCCCAAGGGCCGTCGCGAGGTCATGCAGCGGATCTTGCAAAAACTGACGGCCCTGCAAGAGCGGGCGACGAGCCTGGCCCTGCTCAAGCTGGACGATCCGGAACTGGATCGGCAGATGGAGGCGGAACTGCGAAGCGCGATGGAGGGCGCGCTGGAGAAAGCTGGGCTGACGACCAGTACCAGCGATGCTGGGAACTTGCCGGAATCGCCGGCGTCGAGCCCGGCGGATACACCCTCCGAGAGCTGACCTGGATGGCGGCCGGCGCCTGGTCGGCCACGGCGGTCCTGGCCGCGACGGTGACCAACGCCAATCCCTTCCGTCGGGAGGGTGCGGTGGCCGAACCGCGGCACTTCGACCCGTTCCAACTCCTGGCCCAGCGCCCGGTGGCCACGCGGGAGCCGCAGCTCCGGGTGCGGGTCGGGCAATTGAAACATCTGTTCGAGAAGGACAAACGGGGACAGTAATATATGGGTGCAGCCGGTGCCATTCGAGCTGGGGCCGCCTACGTCGAGGTGTTCTTGGAACAGAACGCCTTGAGCCGCAGCCTCGCTGCCACCAGCGCCAGGCTGCGGGGCTGGTCGGCCGGGCTGGGCCGGCTGGGGGCCGCCACCCGCGGCGGCGAGCTTCCAGGACCGCTGGCAGCCATCGCCGACTTCTCGTTTTCCCCCGCTGGCTTGGTGACCGGGATGCTGGCCGCCGTGCGCCAGTGGGCCGCAGGCGGCACGGAACTTGCCCACCTGGCCGAGAAGGCCGGCACCACCGTCGAAACGATTTCAGCTTTGAGCTACGCCGCCCGGCGCTGCGGTGTGGACACCGGCGGCCTGGCCATGGGCATTCGCCGCATGCAGGTCGCCATCGCCGGCGCAGCTCAGGGTACGCCTCTGGCCAGCAAGGCCCTGGCCTCGATCGGCGCGAGCGTCCAGGACCTCGCCAAGCTGCGGCCCGAGGAGCAGTTCCGCTACCTGGCCGATCGGATCGCCGCCGTCCCGAACCCGACGTTGCGGGCCGCCGCCGCGGTGAAAATCTTCGGCAAATCGGGCACGGAGCTTCTGCCGCTTCTGAACCAGGGGGCCGCCGGCATCGGACGCTTCGAGCAGCGGGCACGCGAGCTCGGGCTGGTCACTTCGACCGGGGCCGCCCAGGCCGCGCTGCGGTTCAGCCGCACCCTGGCCGATCTGACCGACGTTCTGAAGAAGTGCGTCTTCGTCATCGGCAGCGCCTTGGGGCCGTATGTCGAGCAACTGACCGACTGGATCACCACTGCCGCCGTCAAGGTCCGCCAGTGGATCAATGACCACCGGGGGCTCGTGCTGGTCCTCTTCAAGGTCGCCGGTGCCATCGTCCTGGCCGGCGCCGGTTTTTCCCTGTTCGGTCGCATCCTGGGCATGGTCGCCGGGGGCCTTGGCATGATCTTGGGCGGCGTCCGGATGGTCGGCACGCTGGTCTCCGTGGCCGGGACGGTGATGGCCGCGGCCTGGACCGGCGTCACGGCGGCCGTCTCGGGCTTGGGGGCACTCTTCGCCGCCCTGGCAACCCCGGTGGGCCTGGTGTGCGTCGCGGTGCTGGCCCTGGGCGGCTACGCCCTCTACGCCACCGGCATCGCCGGCGATGCCCTGAGGTGGCTCAAGGGCGTCTTCCAGGATCTGGCCAAGGACGCGATGGAGACCTTCGGTGCGATCGGCGATGCCCTGGCCGCCGGCGACATCAGCCTGGCGGCCAAGGTGCTGTGGGCCGTGCTCAAGCTGGAGTGGCAAAAGGGCGTCAATGCCCTGACGGAGATCTGGGTCGGTGTGAAAGAGACCTTCATGTCGGTCTGGACCGACTTCGTCTACTGGATGACCGGGATCGCCACCAAGGCCTGGGCCGGCCTGCAAAGCTCCTGGAACCTGGTGACCACGGGGCTGACCGCCGGCTGGACGATCTTCTGCGACTTCGTGCGCAGCGGCTGGGGAGCGACTCAGAACTGGCTATCGAAGCGGTGGACAGATTTCATGACCTTCCTCGGCCAGTACGATGCCGACACGGGCGAGCAGATCAAGAAGAACCTCGACGAGGACTACGCCGCCGAGAAAGGCAGACGGGAGCGGGAAACCCAATCGAAGCTGGCCGGCCTCGGCAAAGGTTACGAGGACCGGGAGCGCGAGATCGCCCGGGATCGGGACACCGTGCTCGGCGGCCTCGATCAGGCGAAGCGGGAAGAGACCGACCGACGGCACGCCGCCTATGCGAAGCAGTTGCAGGCAAGCCAGGCGGCGGTGGACGCGGCCAGAAAGGAATTCGACGACGCCCGCAAGGAGGCCGCCGACAAGCGGGCGGCGAAGGAACGGGCCGACCGCGAGGCGGATTACGCCGGCAAGAGGGACTTTTCGGCGATGGAGGGGATGCCGGGGGCCAAGACCAGCGTCGTCGGCACCTTCAGCGCCGCGGCCGTCTCGGGCCTCGGCTACGGCGGCGGCATCTTCGTGGAGATGAAGAACCAGTTGTCCCGGATCGCCGACACCGACGAAAAGTTGCTCGGCGAAGTCCAGCAGGGCGCGGCCTGGGAGTAATCGAGTGGCCCCACTCCTATCCATTTACGAGGCGTACCCCAGCCGGGAGACGTTGCTGGCGGACAAACCGTCAATCGATCTCAATTACATCATCGTCGGCACCAGCGACGACACGGTGGCGACGGCGTTTGTGCTGGCCGGGACTCCTACGGCCTATCGCAACCTCTTGCGGCAGTCCGCGCAGCTCAAGCAGGTCGCTCCCGACGTTTATGAGGCCAAGGTCCGATACGGCGGCTGGAAGCTCCCCGAGTCCGGCGATTGGAAGTGGGAGTTCGACACCACCGGCGGCACGCAGAAGATCACCCAGTCGCTGGGCAACGTCAACAAGTACGCGGCTTCCGGCAGCACGGCCCCGGACTATAAGGGCGCCATCGGCGTGACCGACGATTCCGTCGAGGGCTGTGAAATCGTCGTGCCGCAGTTCAAGTGGAGCGAGACGCACCAATTGGACGCCAGCGAGGTGGACTGGACCTTCAGCCAAACCCTCTACAACCTGACGGGGACGACCAACGCCGACGGCTTCCGCGGTTTTTCCGCCGGCCAGGTGCTCTTCCATGGCGCCAAGGGATCGGCGTCGGCCAAGAATCCGGACCTGGTCGAGATTACCTTCAGCTTCGCCGCCTCGCGTGACGTGACGAACCAGACCATCGGCGACATCACGGGCATCGCCAAGGCGGCTTGGGATTACCTCTGGGTCCGCTACGGCACGGTGCAGGACACCGACGCGAAGAAACTGGTCAAGCGGCCTACCAGCGTCCACGTCGAGCAGGTTTACAACAGTGGCGACTTCTCCCAGCTTGGGATTGGGGACTGATCGCGATGACCACCGGCGGCGACAAATTCCAGCACGTCTACGCGGGCCAGCGACGCCAGTTGCCGGCCGACGTGTGGAACGCCATGCTCGACACCGTCGAGTATGTCCAGGGCCTCCGCGAGAGCGGCGGCGCGCGGATCGGCGGCGCGGCTGCTCCGGTCTGCGTCAAGCCGGTCGCCAACACCACCGGCAGCGACCTGGTCCGCTTCGGCGTGGTGGGGATCGACTCCCCGGTCTTCGGCCCGGACGAGAACGCCGACGAGTTTCAGAGCCTCCCGTCGCTCAATGGGGTCACGCCCGAGCTTTCAAGCCACCTTGGGAATTTCGCCGTACTTGTGGAGCCGGTCGCCACTGGCGACGTGGGCTTGGCCGTCGTCACCGGCGTGGTGCCTTGCAAGGTCTACTTCAGCAGCACCGCCTCCTGGCCGCTGACCGGCCAGTCCTGGTACGACTACGCCGACATCGACGACGGCAAGTCCAGCCACCTGATCGCTCGGCCGTACGGCGGGGCAAGGATCCTCTGGGTGGCCGACACAAGCGGCGGCGAGCAGTGGGCCCTGGTCCGGATCGGCAATCCGGCTGGCATCGCCGCCTTGCACGGCACCCTCTCGGCAGCCTTGAACCAGGGCTCCTTCGCCGACGCCTCGCTGGCCTTCAACGGTAGCAATTATACCCAGCGGGTCTACGATCTGCTGCTGGCAAGCGGCCAAAGCCTCCCGAGCGGCACCAAGATCGTGGCCACCTACTGGCCGGACGAACAGAAGTTCTACGTCACAGGAGCAGCCTGCTCATGAGCGCCCCTGGAAATTCCTTCCCTGTCCGAATTGCTGCGGCTGCGTCTGCTATCAGGACTCGGTCCAGAATATCGACATGGCCGACAACTACGAGGTCCGCAGCGGATCGTGGGCGCTGGGTAACGCGCTGATGCCCAACTGCAACATCCAGACTGCCGACAGCAACGCGCTGCTGATCAACAAGAACGCCTGCGGCGGGGACACGCCCCAGTTCGGCTACACGGCCATCGTCTCCATGGGCGTGTGGCAGCCCGGAGCGCGGCTGATCGGTGCCTACAGCGACGACGACAACTATTTCTACGTCGAGGGCGCCAACGCCCAGGACTCGGCGGCCAACGCTGGTGCGACCTCGATGCGCCTGGTGCGGCGGCTGGCCGGTGTGGAAACGGTGATTGGCAAGCGGCTCATGTTTACCAGCCCCGGCGAAGTCACCGGCTCGCTGGGGATCTCGTGGGGGGCTTACGGCGTCCGCACCGCGGGCCTGTGCCCCGGCTTTCCCTTCGGCAGCGGCCCGTTCTATCGCGGCGATCCCGGTCCAGGGATCCTTGCGGGTATCGGCACGAAGACGATCACCGGGACAGCCACGTTCTATGGCTTCGGCCTGGGCAAGGCTCTCTCGCTTTTCCAGTACAGCAACATCTACAACCTCTGCACCGGCTTTCCAGAATGCACGCCTTGTAGCCTCGCAGACGGATCCATGTGCGACGAGCTTACAGTCACCCTCTCCGGGATCGGCACGTGGTCGCAGGTTTGGGGCCCGAGCGCCGACTTCTCACCGGTGGCCGGCACCTACGTTGTGCAGCGGGTGGACGATTATCCGCCGCCGATCGCGGTCCGGCAGGGGCTGCTTGCGCAACTCGGGGCGTGCTTTTGGGAGTACCAGTTCAACCCGCCAATCCAATTGACTGACTCGGCCAATCAGACCGTACAAGTGCTGGGCTTCCGCATCAGTTTGAGCGTTCGGAACGTCTCGCCCTACATGGTGGGCCTGGTGCTGGGCGTGACGCTGGAAGTGACGTGGCCTCCGCAGTGGAACGGCTTTCCGCCCTACGGCTTCTCCGGGCCGCTGGTTCCTGGGCAGAATAGCATCGCGCTCTTGCCCCTGTTCGACTGCTCGAAGCTCTCCAGCGTCTCGATCCCCATAGGCCAAGGAACCTGCGTTGTCTCCTCCAATTGCTGATTGCGTTCCCGACGGATCCGGCCGCGTCTGCACGAAGTGCGGCTGGGCCTGGTGTGGCCCTGGGCCGTTCCCACGGCGTAACTGCCGGCCATCGGCGGAGGCTCGCCGTTACGAGCCCGACCCAGCCTTCACTGCCCGCATCGACGCCCGGATGTCCGCCTGCCGGGCGTGCACTGAGTTCCGCACGGACGACTCACAGGCGGCTGCCCACCGCGCCTTCATGTGGTGCCGCGCCTTCGATGAGCACCTGGGCCAGGCTCGCGACTGCGCGGCCGGCCGGACGGCCCGCTTTCAGGTTCGCGTGCTGCGCGAGCCGGCCGATTGCGATCCGTGGCGGCAATTGGAGGCTGGGTGCTAAGCAGCCATTGCTGGTCGCGGTTTCGTCGGTCTAGTCCTCAGGTGTCAGATCATAGGGTTCACCACCCCGGTACGACGCGTGGGTGACCTCTACACGTCTTCGCGGCCGACCCTAATTCCAGGCATCTTAGCGATCGCAAAGACTCGAACATTGACATCCCCGAGCTCAGCAATGAACTTCCAGGCCGTATTGGTATCGCGCAGACGCACCTTTCGGCTCTTGCTGATGTCCCAGCAAATGACGACCGGCATTTGATTTGCGTTATGACCGTGCAGCTTAAAATTGGTGAAGAGGTACTCTGCTTCGACGGTTGCGAATCGCTCGGGGTTGCTTTCCGGCGTTTCCCGGATGTGAGCGACGAGGTCGGCCCCCAGGGGACTATGCTCCAAAGACTCAAATTGGTGAAAGGGAAGAGCACGCAAAGCCTCCAGTTTCCACAACACTGCCAGCGTATCGTTTTCATTCTCTGGCTCACGGTGAATCCGTCTACGTTGCCCGTCTGGACCGGTATAGAACACCCATCTTTGTTCTGGCCGGGCCAACTTGCGCTTACGCTCATCAAGTGTCTCCGCCCCCCGAATATCCTTTTGACGCTTTGTGTACGCAACAAACGTCTTGTAGGGGTCGGACTCGGCTAAGCGCGAGAGAAGTTTTTGAACAGTAGCGTCGAATACCTGTTTGACAGCGCCGTCGTTGATTGCGCTTCTGCTGATATTCATCTCCTCCTGTATCTGGTCACATTCCACGACCAGACAACAGTTCTTGGCGCTGGGATTCAAGCCGAGGCCCCGGCGACCCTGGGTATATTCCTCAAAGTTCAGATCGAAGTATGGAATACCAAGCACAGAAAGGATCAGTCCGCTGTTACCACTTTCGGGTGCGATACCAAAACGCGAGGCCTCAACGGAATAAAGGCCCTTGAGAGTCACGGTCATCGGAAAATTCCTGCCTGGCAACCCGGTTGTTTCGACGAGGTTTACAAAGCGTGTCGATTCGCCTGCGTCGCCTCCCATGCGCTTAAGCACCGGAAACCCAAAATCCAGGTCTTCTTTTGCGGCACCTACAGCCAGGTGAATCTTGGGCGGACTCATGCGGTCCCTCGTCAAGCCCACGAACGTCCGATGCAGGAGGTGATTCTTGATGTCTGGGAAGGTATATTCACGCTCAACATCCGGAGGATGTCCATAAACGGTTATTTTCGTCCCTCGACGACGGTCAGGGGTTGGGTCTGACTCGTATACTTTGGGTTTGGGCTTCCGTCCGGCCGTGATTGTCTCCCACGGGGCATTTACCTCTACCCTTCGTACCGGCCCTTGCCCCGTATACGTTTCCACAACCAGGCGACGTGAGTGAAACGCCAGTTTCGACCCGAGACCTTTCCAAGAGAACTCGTCGCTCTTGGCACCGACAACTGCCGACAGGCCAAGCGACAGGAACCTGTAAAGCCGAGAGTAATGGCAAGCCGGGGGTGTATCAACATAGTCCATCCCAATACCATCGTCCTGCACCTCAAAGACATACACATCTTCTGGGTGTGGGTAGCAGCGAATCCAGATGTTCTCGGCCTGCACCTCTCGCGCCGCCGCGTTCGATATTAGTTCTCGTAGGAGATCGAGCGGCGTGCTGCGCTCCCTGATGAGTTGCCGCATGAGACTGACTTCCTGGACGTAGACGTCAACCTCCTTCATTCTCGCCTTCTCAAAGGCTTGCTCAAAATCGCTTGGCATTGCTTTTGCTCCCTCGCTTGGCGGTTTGGCTCCCACCGTGGCGCGTCAATAACCGGTCTCGGTCAAAGCCCGACATTTTTTCCAACTACGCGTCGCCTTCTCCCTCCCCCAACTCGATCAAGTCCGCCAGCCGCCGCCTATGCTATGGGTTCGGCCAGACGTTTAACGCATCGGCTTCTTGTCACATTGTTCAGCGAGATGGCGGCGGCCGGCATCGCTGATTTCCCAGATCCCACGGCGGCTATCGCCCTTGATCAGCCCTTCCTTGACGAGGCCGGCTCGGCACCACTGGGCCGTGTTGCGCCAGCGAGGCAATTCCGGGTCGGAGGCCAGGGGCTGGTAGTCCACGTCCTTCAGGATGCCTTCCATCTGCTGGCGGACCTTTTCCAACACTTCAGCCATCGGTGCCGAACCGCCCAGATCCACGAGCGATTGCAGCACCGGGGCGTGGAAAGCAGCCTCGGGCGTGCGAAGTCCGCGGGCCAGCCGGCCGAGGTCGCGGCGCTCGGTCCGCCCCTCTTCCTCCTCTTCTTCCGTGCGGCCCATCAAGGCGTCCCATTCCCGCCGCAGCGTGTCGGCTTTGTCACGGAAGCCAGTGATTTGCGCGGCGCGTTCGAGCGCCTCCCGGGCCCGGTCGTAGTCGCGGGCCTCAAAGGCCCGAGCGCCCACCTTGTTGGTGAACTCGATCTCCGCCTCAATTTCTTCCAGCAGCATCTCGAATGCCGCCACCAGATTAGTTGGGTTGTTCTGGATCATTTCTCTCCCCTATATTTGCCTTCACCACCTTCGGGGCTGACGCCTGGGGCCATCAACTTCTATTTTCGTTTCCGCCGTTCCGCCTCAAGCATCTGCTCAAGTTCCTCGATTCGTGAATGAAGGCGTGCGGCCTCTTGCTCTGATCGAGAGCGGGCCACTTGGTCCAACGCCTCGGAGACGGCGCTCACAAGCAGTTCGTTTCCTTCGTCCGTGCCAGACAGGGCCTTCCCCTTGAGTGCCCTCCGACTTTCACCGCGGTCGGCCGCAAGCTTGCCTAACTGCTGTCGCACCGCCCGCTGCAACGTGTTCCTGCGAGACCAGTGCAAGCTATACTCTTCGGAGGCTTGAACGATTCGGACCACATGGCGCTCCAACGGGACGAATCGCTTGCGGATATTTGCATCAAAGAGCACGCCACGCAGAGCTCCGAGGCTAAGATGAACGCCGGGAACCTGCGACAGCAGCCAGGCAACCGCGCTGAGGTACATCACCGGTTCCGGTGGGCCAAGCCTCTGCGGGCAAAGCTCTACCGCTGCACGAACGGCTCGGGATGTAGATACGATTGCAGCGGTCCGACCCGATGCGGCTAGGCGAGTCCGGTAGCCGACAATAAAGGCTGCCAGCCGTGCATCTCTGTTACACTTTTCGCGGATCGCCTTAAGGCGTTCGGCTCGCGTACTGTCGTTTGCGCGCTCACGATATAGTTGCTCTTCAAGTCGTTGTTCAAAAGCCGTGTCTTGCCTCTCAGCGGTCACCAATCGGACGCCGTGGTCAGAGAGCAGGCCGAGAACCTTATCGTAGTCATGGTCGGACTCCCCTCGAAAAGCCGCGATGTAGCCTCTCCATCGGTTCGGCCCATACTGGCCCTTCCCAGCAGCCCGGAAGCCGCGAACAAACACGTTCTCAATCACGTGCTGCGCGTCATCGTCGCTCATTTTGTCCAGCCGTCGCCAGTTCGGTTCATAGTCCGAATCGGCGATCCAAGCGTGGTGGGCCGCTTCCTCAAGCACTGGGACCACAACGCCCAGTTCACCGCCGATCTTACGCCAACCGGCCACGATCTCCCTTGCCTGGATGTGGTTTCCTTCGCCTTCGCCGAGAATGGAGAGAACGATGTCCGTATCCAGAACAAGGGCTATTGTTTTCAGAACTGCGATGAGTTGTTCTTGGGAGCGGCTCTCCAAGCCCAGACTACACATGTCCACGTAGATGGAGCACAAATCCGCCAGCCATTCAAAGGCTGCCGACTCGCGCTCGTTGAACATGTCTCGAACCGCCTGAGCCACATCTTGAAGGTGCGTCCCGCCGCCCGGCAATGCTGCCACGCGCGCAGCAATAGCATCAATGTGGTCAATGAAATCTCCATGATCCTCGGTCGTGGTCTCTCCCTGCAAAATCGACGCGATCGTGTCAACGATCACCGCCCCATGTGCAAGGAACAAGTTGGCGATGCCATCGGCCAGTATGTTCCAGACCACCTTCCATTCGCTCGCAAGGAGGTCGCTTCCGGTCAGCCGCTCGATAAGTTGACGGATTTCGACTTGGCCGATTGCAAGCCGATCCTTTCCCGCTCGCCCGCGCGTCTCGAGTTCTTCCCGTCCCCTATCCGTTAGGGTGAAACGATGGCTTTCTTCAGAAAGCAGGCCCTCGTCCACCAAATGCACCACCTCATCCTGGAAATACGAGACATTCACAGAGCGAGGAAGGTGCAACGACTGGCTCAGGCGATTCGCGATCTCGGTAGTGTTCAGCGAGGGCTGGATCGCAAGGGCAGAGAGAATTAAGTTGCGAACGAGGTCTTCTCTTCTTGCCTGGGCATCTTCGTGCAACTGCGTGGTCAAGGCGATTCGAAGTCCGGCAAGCTCTTCGATTTCTGGAATCGTCGACTCCTGAGAGTAAATGCCTCGCAATTCTGCAAGCTCGGCAGCGTAAAGGCCCTCCACGGCTCGTGGAAATCGCATCGAAAGCTGCGTCAGCCGCTCCCGACCGTGGATGCGAATACTCTCTATGGATGGCACCGCTGCGCGGATTTCCGCTTCGCTTTGTATGGCCAGATCCTCGCTGACACGCTCCGCACAGCACACAAGAATCTCGCGCAGTGCGCAGCTTTCCGCGATACGCTTAACGTCGCGGAGGGCCTTGCCGGACAAGTGTGTCTCTTGGATGGTGGCCGTTATGAAAGGCGGCACCGGTCCAGATTTGGGGGACACATCGAGAACCGTCACGGCCATGATCCCAGCTAACGGAAGTTCGCGCGTACTCCCGCTGATCGACATCTCGGAACAGTTCAATTGCAAAGTCCTCGAATCTGCCATCGTTAGATTCGTTCTGAAGAACATAAGTAATCATCGCCTCAGTCAATCGGGCGGACGACATCTTTACCTCCGGCAGTTATGCGTTGGGGAAAAGCCGCAACTGTTTTTCCACGCGAGCCATCGTTTCCTTCGAGAGGAAATGGTTCACGTTGTACACAAAAGGGGTCAGCATCATCGCCGGGGCTGGCTCGGCAATCGTCAGATCAAGCACCGTCGATTGGTCGAAAAGGTCGGACTTATAGATGAGCAAATTCAGGATCTTCTCGATTTGGCTCCGGTACAGGTTCCGGCTCGGCACCCTGACATTCGCTTCCAGCGTCAAGTGCCGGGGCGCAAGGTATTCCGGCAGGGATTCATCCTTGCCGTCGGAAACTTCTCTCTCGTCCCGCTTGAGCGTGGCCTGTTGGTCGCCCGCGTCCCGATCGACCGCCTCATATTCCACGCCGAGCTTCATCTTCGGTTGCCCTGCCGCGTGGAATATGGGCAGTTCCCCCTCTCCTTGTTCGTTGAAGCGGATGACCACCTGTGCGATTTCGCCGGCCGCTGGTGGAACTTTGCCTGCTGGCAGCAATTCGACGCGTGGTCGCCCGAGGTCGTCAATCCGGCAGGTTGCCGGGCGCCCTTCCGCTGAAGCGTCCCCCACCGCATTGGTCATCGTGACGATGCCCTCGTAGGCCATGGGCAAGGCAGTCGGGGGCGACTGCCCCAGCAGGCTTCCCGCGGGGTAGACGTAGAGCAACACGCGACGGCCATCGGGAAAGAAGTCCCTCGTTTGGCTGTCCCGCACGGGAATGAACAATTGCAGTGGCTTGGGCAGGCTGGTGCCGGTGGCGTCCTCGGCGTGCATCACCAGGGCGTCTATCGGCTCGAAGCCGGGAAATGCCTCGCTATCTGTACCGCCTGGCCCGAGGTGGCGGTGCAGGTCGCACTGGATGGTCTCGTAAAACCGCAACCGCTGCCGCGCGAACGCCTCGCTTCGGCAGGCGCACGCTTCGATGTGCTGGCGCACCTGGGCAACGATGGGGTCGCTCTCCTGGCAACGAAGGATCATCCCGGCTTCCATGTTGTAGCCGTGCAAGGCGTTGCCGGTCCAGTTGTGGCTGCCGAGAACAATGCACCGCGCGGTGCCGTCCATTTCAAGCAGGACGACCTTCGAGTGAAATTGACCACGGTCCGCCCCCTTTTCGATGGGCGTCTGGAATCCGGTGTGGATGAAGATCGTGCCGGGGAAGTCGTCCTCCAGGTTGGCCAGTTCACGCAGATCGGTTGGGAAGCGGACGCTGGCCACGAGACGGGCAGTGCTGGCCGGCTGGGTCTTGAAGTATTGACGCAGCAGGGCGACACCAGGGCGGGTGACGAAAGCCACGGCCGCATCTATTTTCCGTGCGCCGAGCATCAGAGCTTGCAGGTCTGGCTCCAGTGTACGGTAGGGACGGGAATCGAAAAACTGAAGGTTCATCTTCGCCACCGCCCTGTCTCTTCCGCGATGCGCCGCGCCGACAACTCGCTCCGACCGCTCCGCTCATCCACAGATGTCACGCTGGTCACTCACTCTTAACGTCCCAAGTTTTTCGCCCTCGATCACGCTCTTGATCATGGCCCAGTCGCCAATGTCTTGCGTAAGCACCGGCTTCTTATGCCACACCGCAATCGCCGCGATCATGATGTCGCAGTGCATGTCCTTCAGTTTCAACTTCCAGCCTTGTGTCCTTCGCAGTCTTTGCGTCAAACGTGTGTAAATGTTTACGGCGATGTCTGCCGCGTCCTTCTCGAATTGCAAGAACTCAAAACTCTCCTGCCGCACGAGACGTACAAACCTTTGTCGGTAGATTGAATTGCCGTTTGGCTTGAACTGACGAAGGTATTCCCAATAGACGATGTGACAAAGGAAATGCTTGGTACCTTCGGGAAACCTCTCCCAGAACTTCAAGACACGTTTGTCGCTTGGGTTAACAAGGAGGTCCACACCACCTGTGTCGATAAAGAATGGTTCCATATCGGCTCGCCTTCGATGATCTACTCTTCGTCGAACATCTTTTTCATGTACTCCCTGTACTCATCTGTGTCCTTTAATCTCTTTGGAAAACGGTTGTCGCATACGGCCAAAGCCTCGTCGATGACCTTCACCTCGTCCTGTGATAGCCCGTACATCCGCACAACGATCTCATCAATATCTGCCTCCAGAGTCATCGCAGCGGGTGAGTCCCGTTCGCCGCCGTCAGATAGATTCTGGATGGCGTCAACTTTCGCGATAAGGTCGGACGTGGGCGGCACAATCGGAATCTGGCTCATGTACGGAGACCAGAGTCGAATCGCTCCTCCCTGCACCTTCGGAGCTGCTTGATCCAAGAAAAACCAAGCGAGTTTTGAGTTCAGTATCCCGATAATGCCCGGCGGCGGTGACGGAATGATCCACGTAGTATTGTTGCTAACAAATGGCTCACGTGTGAAAGCGAACTGCTGATAAGTCGCAATGTCCTGATATATGATCTTCGGCTTGTCGAATTCCTGCCAGAAGTCGATGGCATCCTGAAGCTCGAACCACTTGTAACCACCTGGCTTACGTCCCGCCCAATTTTTCGCGGGAACGTTCGGGGGTCGAGGTTCCAGACGCTCTCGGTGCCGAGACAAATACCTCTTGATCGCTGGATAGCGGTCGATCTGAATGCCGCGTCGTGCGAAGACAAGAAAACCGCCCCCCCATCGGACGCTCCAACGTTCTACGTTTCGGCCGCGGAGCCAAGGTCGTATGATCTCCGCGCTGTGTGCGTCGCGATCAACGAGCTCACGGCGCGTATCTTCGTCGATTTCGAACACTTCGTTGCACCCGGTCTTGATCCCCCAGAACGGTCCTGTCACCACCGTTGACAGCGGCTTTCCCACGCCGCGAAGTCTATCCAGAAGATTCGCTACCGCCGGATCCAGTATGCGCCAGGCCTCGCCAGAAAGGTTACTTTGAGGAAGCAACGTGGCGTGTGCGGCCAGCGTCGAGCCGATGGAGGTCGGGTCATCCGTTGGTTTCCAGTTGTACGCGACGAGGGATTCAGTCCCCTTGTCCCGCGCTGGGGCGCTTTTTTGTGTTACGATGATCGACGGGTAAGTAATGGCTTGGAAAATGGGATAGTCCGCGAAGTCGATGAGAACGCGAAGGCGGGAACAGGACGCAAGGTGTTCTCGCAACTTTTTGCCATAGCCGGCCCGAAAGAATTTGTTCGGCGCGATAAACACTAAGAAGCCACCCAGCCGCAAGAGCTGGATTGCCCGAGAATAGAAGTAGACGTAGAGATCAGCGGCACCGGCGTAGACCTCCGGATAGACTTGTTCGAGACTGGGTTTCAGATCGGTGATGAGCTCCTGGCGGACATAAGGAGGGTTCGCCAGAACCATGTCAAATCCACCGCGCTTGTTGGCAAACGCCTCAGCGAACTGGATGCGCCAATCGACGACTCCCTCGCCGTACTCCGCAGCCAGTCCCTTTCGCAGTCGGGCCTCTTCACTGATGATGTTCTTCCGGTAGCCTTCCTTCTCTTCTCCATGCGCACGGAAATACTGGTTCTTCACCATCGCCAGCACGTCAGCGGATGCCTGAAGCAATCCTCTGAAAAGGTCGGGCATCTCCTGGGGATCGGGAGCCAGGAGGGAGTCCCCCGTCTCGATTTTGAAGTCCAGGTTTGGCAGCGGCACGGGCTTGTCGGCTTCGACCGCCAGCGACAGCCACAGGCGCAGTTTGGCAATGTTGGTCGCGAATGGGTCGATGTCCACGCCGTAGAGGCACTGGCTGATTATCTGTAGTTTCAGGTCGTAGAGTGTCCGGGCATCCTTGATGAGTTTCTCGCTGTAGAGCAGCCGGTAGAGGACGATCATTTCCTGGAGGAGGCCCAAGAGGTATGCGCCGGAGCCGCACGCCGGATCGACGGCTTTCAGGTCGTCCAGCCCGGCAAGGATTTCGCGGGCGTGGGTCTCTTTCAGCTTTCCTACATCTTGTCGATCCACAAGGGCGGTCAGCGCCTCCGGTGAAGCCTTCGTCTTGTCGGCCAAGTAACCCTTGAGGGCTTCCCGACACATGAACGAGACGACCGGGCGAGGCGTGTAGTACGATCCGGTCTCGTGGCGGCCGGTCACGAGTTCCTCGAACACTTTCCCAAGCATCTCGGGATCGACGGCCACCTCGATGTCCAAGGGCGTGGATTCCTCCACCGTGAAGTTGTACCGGTAAAACAGCCCGCCCATGTGCTCGTCGCTGAGGATGCTCCTGAACACTTCGTCGGGCAAGTCCGTCACCTGCTTGTCCAGTTGCGACCGCTCAAAGAGTCCGCCGTTGAGGCATGGCACAGAGCCGTAGGCGTCGCTCTGCTGTTTCCCCTCGACGGCCATGCCCTCGAAGAACAGCGGGCACAGCCGTCCCTTGTAAAATGACTTCTTGCCGTATCCGCCGGCGGCGTATAGGGCACGAAGATAGCTCTTCTGGCCGTCGAAAGTAAGCCATCCCTTTCGCTCCATGAATCGCAGGAACATCAGGCGGTTGAAAAGCGTCTGGGTGAACATCCGCAGGTCGTCACCCTTGAGTTCCTTTTGCTTGGCGATGAGCTTCTCGACATTCTCGAAAACGGCGGCGTAGTCGTCATAGAACCGCTTTGTGACCTTCTCGACGTCGAACGCTTGGCTCCACGCCGCGATCCAGCCATCGGCGTCGGGCTGGCCGTCGGGCCACTCGAGAGCGCTTAGGTTAAATTCGCAGACCGTGCGGATCGGGTCGTCCTGGTTCCAGCCGAACGCGGCCAACGGAGCGGTCTGGGTGTCCTTGCCGGGCGCCTTGAAGTGGGCGAAGCGGTAGTGGTGGTAGTCGTGGTTGCAGATGAACAGCAGGTTCTCACGGTTGAAGGAGGCCAGGCTCGACCGTTTCTTCTTCGATGGAACCAGCCCCCGAAGCACCCTGCGCAGCGTGCCTGTCATGCCCCTGCCGGTGACGAACACGTCGGGATTCTTGAACTCCAGGATGAAAATGCCCCAGGGATTCCCCCTGAAGGGACGAATCTGCCGGATGGTGCCGTCAACGATGTGCTTGTCCAGCCCATCGGCCCGCAGTTCTTCGGCCGACCATTCGAAGCTGATGTCCTCGACATCCTCGGCGTGCTCGTCGATGTCCCAGCCCAGCGCGTCAATCAAAAGCTCCTGAATGAAGGACTTCTGATTACGAACGCGACGGATGGCGTTTTCGATCTTCAGCGGGTCGGCCATGAAAGCTGCTCCGAATCAGTTCAGTTCCATCCATGCCTTGAGGATCGGTTTGACATTTCCAGGCGCTTGCATCGACCTGAGAAACGTGTTCTTGATGTGCTTCTCGATCTTGCCGCGGATTTCCGAGAGTGTTGCCGGCTCGATGGCGCAGTGGCGCGGCGTCTCGGGCGTGCAGCGAATCGCCGCCACAATGTCGGCGGCCTCTTCGAGAATCGCCTGTTTGTCGAGGAGGTACAGATACCACCGCGTCTCCCCCGCCTTCTCCGTCCAGGGCAGATCGCCGTCCTGTTTCTCCTCGGAGTAGTCGGGCCGTGGCAGGCGGTAACAGAAGAACACCGCCTTGGTGCCGGACGTGGGGTGCTCCTTGCCGCTGAACACCCGACCGGGCAGGGCGGCGATCCGCTCGGCAAGCCCTGGATCGGCATCCAAGAGGCTCTGGAGCTCCAGCCGCATTTCCTCCTCGGCAGTGGTCTGGCCCTCGTAGCTCTCGTTGAACTCGCGAAGAGCCTCGTAATCGTCGTCGGGCCTGAGCAGCTTGCGCCCTTCGATGCCGAACGTCTTGGAAATCTGGAGCGTCTTCTGGGTAACCCGCTTGTAGAGGCTCAGGAGTACATTGAGTTCCTCGGGCGGCAAGAAGTTCCAGTAGACGACCTTGCCGCGAAGTGGGCGCTGGTCGGGATGGTCGGTCACCAGCCGCTCCTCAATCTCCGGATTCAAACGCCGATCGACACGACCGATGCGCTGCATGAGCCGCACCGGATTCCAGTGCAGGTCGTAGTTGATAATCCGGGTCGCGTCCTGGAGGTTCAGACCTTCGGAAAGGACGTCGGTGGAAATGAGGATGCGGATCTCTTCCCTGAGACCTTCAAAGAGGTCGCCCTGAGCCGGCCGGTTATAGTATGGGGCGAAGCGCCGGATAACATCCCCCCGATCCTTCTTGCTGGCACTGTCGATCTGCTCGACGCCCGTGATTCCCGCGTCGACCAACTGGCACTCCAGGTAACGTGCCGTATCGGCGAACTCGCTGAAGATGAGCACCTTGTATTTCTTCAGGACGCGATCCGTCGAGAGCAGCTTGAGGAGGGCCTTGATTTTGTCGTCGTGCTTGGGCTCGAACTTGCGGAGTTCCTCCAGGAACTGAACGATCTGGTCCAGGTCGCTGAACGTGTCGTTGAGGATTTCCGGGACATCGTACTCTTCGCGGTTCAGGTATTCGACATCGTCCAGCATCTCCTCGCTTATGATGTCTTCTTCGGCGTCCTCTTCCGCTTCGTCGCCCCAGAGCATGGTCTGCCGCTCGTGGACGTAATGCGTCAGATCGGAATGCCTGCCCTTCCACTGCTCCAGACGTCGCTGTTCGCCGGGCGTTTCGCTGTGCTTCTCGGCCCAAGTGAGAAGTTTCACGAACAGGCGGTTGCAGGACTGCTCGAAGGCATAGGCGGAACTCTCGAAGCGCTTGAGGAACTGGGTGCGGATCAAACCGCAGACCTGCTGTTGTCGGCCTTGAATCCATGGATCAACCGTCTTGTCCGGCTTGGCAGGGTAGGCCAAGGGGTAGTAGATGCCCAGGGTGAACAGCGGCTTATCCTTTTGGAACGCCTTTTCGACCATGCCAAGCAGCTTGCCATAGGTTCGCTTGACCGAGTAGTCGGCCACGATGGGCGGCTCGCGGGTGGGAAACATGGTTACGCTGGCGCCTTGCTGCTCCTGGCTCTTCTTGACGTAGGCGCGGCTGCGTTGGACGACCAATTCCCTGAACACCCGGTCGGCGGAAAGCACCCGCTCGGCCTCGGTCAGGTTCGTCTCGGTTGCCGGGCTGGCTGCGAGCATGCCCCTGAACAGTTCACGCTCCATATCGACAAAGTGGCGCCGCAGCGAGTGAATCCCTAGAGAGCCCGCGAAGTAGTTGTCGTTGGAACTGCCATCCTCCTTCCGTCCCATGAAGAGCTCTGCCATGTGCCGGAAATCGTGAAGCGAGTTGTTCACCGGCGTGGCAGTCAACAAGAAGACCTCTTTCTTGCCGCGGGGGCCTTCCACAAGATCGAGGAGCTGCCGGTAACGGGACGGGGGTTTGCCCTCTTCGCCGGTGCTGCCGGGATTGCGGAAATGGTGGGCCTCGTCGATGACGATAACGTCTGCCAGCTCCTTGATGCGCTGGAAGCGGTAAGGGTAGTCGCCGCCACGGCCAAGATCGGTGTGACTGAACACGACCAGGCTACTGAAGTCTCCCGCCCCCGTGCCGCCGACATGCGGCAGATACCGGCGCAGGTCTCGCTTCCACACGTCGTTCAAGGCGGTCTTTGGTACGAACAGGGCGACACGCTTGCCCTCGTGCATCACCAGTCGCTCAATGACCATCAAGCCGATAAACGTCTTGCCCAAGCCCACACCGTCGCACAGGAACCCGCCGCCGAACCGCCGGGCGATTTCCATCAGTGCGTGGTATCCCTCCTTCTGGTAGTGATCCAGGACGGAATACATACGGGAGCCGCCGCGCTCGGGGCCCGCGGCTTCCCATTCGTTGGCAGTCAGGCGGTGGCCACGGCAAAAATCATGTAGCGCGCGGACATAGACCTCGAAAGGGGTGCGCTGGCGGGTGTGGCGCTCGATGACTTCGAGAAGTTCCGCCGTCACGTCCTCCGCGTTGTTCCAGTGCTCCTCGTACCATTCCTGAAGCACGCTCACCGGCGTCCCAGCGACCTGGACGTTCAGTTCGATATTTTCGGTGATGCCCGGCAGCGTGAGGTTCGATGAGCCGACCAAGGCGAATGAGCCCACGACCTCTTGCCGAGCGTGGGTAATGTAGGTCTTGGCGTGGAACTTGTCCTTCTTGTAGACCCGGCACTGAATCTTGCCCGAACGGAGCGCATCGACGATGGCCGGGACACCCGTAAGGAAGTCGTTCTTCTCCTTCTCGGTTTCCAGGCTGTCGTCCAGCCGCAACTTGACCTGTTGCACTCCCTCCGCAAACGCCTTCCTGGTTCGGCGCGAAACCTCGTCGCCCATCAGGATGCGAATGGCATCGACCTTCTGCCACTCGTCGTTGAGGCATAGCAGCCCGCCGATCTCGAAGTAGCCCGTGGCCACATCGATGGCCTTGGAGAGTTGACACCAGTCGTGCAGGTAGCGCTGGACCTTCCAGTCGTCGTCGCTGTTATCGACGATGAACAGTTCGCTGCCGGACCTGCTTGTGCGTTTGGGCATCTCGTCGGGTATCTCCAGGCATGCTGCGCGTTAGGCGGGCTTGGTTGGCCAATCTATTCCAGGGCCACGTCCTACGCTCTTTGCAGGGCGGGTCTCGCGGGCTGCGGGTTGTGCTGGAACTCCTCGCCTAGAAGTTCGATCAACTGGTCGGCGTTCAGGCTGAACAGGTCATAGGTCATTTCAAGTTGGCGGATTCGAAGCGGCAGTCGGTGCAGGAGGTCGCCGCGATTGACCTTCTCTTGAGTTACAACGCCCGACCGCGCTCGCCCTCGCGCCGGGTCCCAGTACAGACGATCCAAAACCTCAAAGATGCAGGGGATTCGCGTCAGATAAAGACGCTTCATTACCTCGGTCGTGACCTTGTCCAGACTGGACAAGGAGCTGCTCAGGAACAACCGGTTGTGCTTCGGCGCAATTCTCAGAATTCGCCACGAGATGAACAGCAAGTGCCGATAGAAATGGCGAGGTTTCCGGGGCTCAAACACGTAGTAGTAGTCGTTCTTGACGCTGCGCACGCCGTCCTCGGCCGGACAGACTTCATCAAAGAGTAATAGGCTCAGCCAAGTCCAGAGTCCTGCGCTGTTTGCAACCATATCTTGGTCTGGGAGGTGGCCGAGCACCGAGTCGAGGTACCCGGCCGCGTCAGCCTTCGTCGTCAGGTGAGTGGGAGAAACTGTCACGCTTGGGGATATTTCCGCGCTGAGAGCGTCATCTTCGAGCAATTGCGGTGGAATTGGGGTCGTCGGCGTCTCACGACATTTCGCGAGGAACTCCCGAAACGCTTGGATACCCGCCTCGTTGAACTCGCGAAGAATCATGCGTCACCCCCATTGCCGGCTGATGCGCTGGCGAATTTATCCCTCAAGGTGTGGCTTTCACAGAATGCGTCCACAACCTCGTCAACCCACTCCTCCTGATCCTCTTCAGAAGCGTCGCTTGACGGCGGGGCCTCTCGCGTGGGATGGAGATTTTTGCCGAATCTGAGCCAGAGGATCGGCCAGCGGTCATCATCTTCCTCGATGTCGGCATTTTCCCTGATAGCCCGTGCGAGCACTTGGCGGACAACCTCCGGGTATACGGCAGCATAGAAGAGAGGGTCGGAGCGAACCCGATCGACCAGCCCGGGAACGTCCTTATTCACGTAGAGAAAAACGTCATGCTCGGTGAATTCCAGCTTCCATAACTGCTGCCCTAAATCCTTGGGCTCCACCGGCAGAATCCCTCGTCTTCCCGCGGCGGTTTGCTTACCCGCGCGTTGCGGGCGAATGTGTTCGGCAATGCCGAGAATCCGCCCAGATCGCTCGGTGCTATCAACCACCTTCAGTGCGAAGAAAACGTTCTCGCCTTCCAGTTCCAGAAGCCTGGGGTCTTTCGGCGGAACGATGGCTCCGACTTCACCAAAGCCAAATCGCTCGATCACATTTGACCCGGCGCACATGGCTTCCAGGTAGACCGCGGCGCGGGGCAGCAGTGAAATCCCATCGAGGTCGATCTTGGCATCGAAGGTTCGTGGCTGACCGTCGTAGACCTCGATGTCAACTCGATTCCGAGGTATGCGACGACGACCGGTAAAGTTCACTCGCTTGATCATTCTGCTGCCTCCGTCGTGCTCGACACGTCGTCCACACGAACGAACAAGTCTCGGTGGGGGTCAAATCCTCTGACGCCAAAGTTGAAATTATCATCGGTGATCTTCAACAGAACGACATTTCCGTCGAGTCGCCTGGGGTTTAGGCCCCCACCCGTGGGCCGTAGACCGCCATTGTCATTGCCGATCTGGAAATCGAAAGGACTCCAGTTGCGCAGCGGGTCTCCGCGCGGAAGATCGTAAGCGACGGCCACCTTCAGCGTGGGATTGGGTGGCATCGGCACGTTTGCCATGCGGCTCACGGTGAAGCCGCCGGTTCTCTCTGTTATGTGATACCACTTGGGTTTGGCCGTGATCTCATCCATGCGGCCGGGCGCGGCCTCGACCTCCTCCCCAACCCTCCTTTGGCGTTGCTCGCCCGAAGTCCGCTCAATCGAAAAGAAGTCACTCAGCAGGTCGAAATCCGGCTCGGTTGCTGGCGGCGTCAATATCTCCACGAGACTGTCCACAATACGTCGCACGAAAGTGACACGCCCCTTCCACGTCTTCCAAACTCGATCAGGACGATCGGCGGACGTGTCCCAGTCTTCATGTGCCGGCCCCTCGGCATCGCCGAGCAGTACTGCAAGGGGACCCTTGTCGACGATCACGATGGCCTGAACACCGCGCAGCGATGCCCGAGAGTTGATCTTGGTGATGGTCATTCCGTCGCGAACGAAATACGTGTCGCATCGCGCCCCATCCGCAGCGTGGCGGACCCACACATCTAGCGATCCCTCCTCTCCGCTGCCGTGTCGTAGTGGCAACCACATTCGCACGCGTAGCCCGACCAGTTCTCCGGCGGAGAATCTACGCCGCAAGTCGCGCAGATCAGCTTCACTGAACGAGCTCTCGTTCAAATCTGGCAGGTGATCGGTACCTAGGAGAGGCGTCGCCAGCGAGGGCGGTGTCGCCGCGAGGCAATGCCGCACGAAGGCAATCGGCGGTGCGATATGCCGCTTGGTACGTTTTGGGCCGTCCCATTTGATCTGCTTGCACGCCGCGGCAATTGCTGATCGATCAAGAGTCACCGACCCCAGGCTGTGTCCAAGAATTTCGACCACAAGTTCACCGCGCATGATCCGCGTGAAGAAATGAACTGCTGCGGCCTGCAGAAGCCGTTCTGCTTTCAAGTCCGTGTGAACGAAAGGTGCGACCACGGAAAGGCCGGGCTCGTCGGTGCGAGTTAGTTTCCATTCCTTGCGGAACTGCTGCAATTCCTGCTCGTCCTCGATCGCCAACGGAAAACCGTTGGAGTCCTGATCGCCGCACCAGTAGCCCTCCGGCATGTACTCCTTGCCGTGGCAGGCATGGATTTGCAATACGGCTTGCCCCATCAGAAGACTTCGATGATCTGAGGAGCGAATCGTCAAGCCGAACATCGACCCGACTCCGCTTGCTGCGCGATACACCGTCTTGCCCAATCCCCAACGGCCGAGGTCGACACCCGTCTTGCCGCTGCGCCCGATGTTTCGCCAGAACCAGTAGAAGTCCTGGCGCGTGGTATCGCCAGTCTCGGGATCGTGGAACAGAAGCGGGTCCCCCTCCAGGCCGCACGTTCCGAAGTCCTCACAGACCAGGAATCGGCAAGGGATCCGAGGTAATCCGTGCTCGTCGAACTCGATCTGCCGTGCGGCCAACGGGGCCCGCAATCGGGCAAAGTAGTGCGCAAGCCGTTGGGCGCTAGGGGCATCCTCCGCCTCATGGACCGCCAGACGGACGCGAACTGGTCCTTGGCCACAAGGGGCATCCAGGGAGTTCTGAAGAACCTCCCGGATCAAAGCATCGTTTCCAGCGTATTCGCCCTCGCCCGTCTGCTCCGTCTTGAACAGCTCGGCCTCGTTCGGATCGCGCCGCACAGCGGCCCCGCGAAGTTGCTCAAAAGCCCATAGGCCCATGACATCAACCCCCCTTTTTCGGAGCGTCTATCTGTTTCCTGCGTCCAACTTTTGAGTCGCTGCAAGGTGGTCGTGAACTGGTGGTGGTCGCCCAGGATTGGATGAGTGGCAGTCGTTCTCGGTCCCCAGCCCTCGTGGAAGGTCTCGAAGACACGCTTCCGATACCCCCTGTAAGCGTAATTCTTTAGATTACCAAGCCGCCGGCCGGAATGAAAGTGGCCCGTGCTCCACCCCCCCATTTTCCATGACTCGCCTCCCTGGGGGGCAGAGTCGTCAGCTTTCGCCCGGATTGGCCAAATCATCGCCAACCTGGCGAGTTGCACAACTCTCAATGGGGGTGGTGCCGCTCGGCTTGTGGCCGGGGAGATACGCGATACACTGACGGTCTGGGTGTCTCTTTTCGTTCGGGACGCATACCATGGCAACCCACATCGGCCGATCGTTGCCCCATCCCTTGAGGTGGACTGTTGTCGGAGCATTGCTGCTCTTGCTTGCGGCAACTGCCTGCGGTCAGAAATCACGGCCCGGTCGCTCTATCGCTGCGCCTCCGAACCAGGCAAAAGTCACCGTATACGGCGCCGCCGGACAGGTGAGCGGATCGCTTTCACTGCTTGACACGGGAACGGCCCGGTGTCTTGTCAACTGCGGAGCGTTCTACGCCAATGCCGAGGAAACGGTGCCTCCCCACGGGGATGCCGCCTTTGCGTTTAACCCCCGGGACATCCAGGCCGTCTTCGTGACCCATGCTCACCAAGACCACATCGGCCGCTTGCCCTCCCTGGTGTCCCAGGGCTTCCGCGGTCCCATCTACCTGACCGAGGCGTCCCGCGAACTGGCAGCCGTGATGCTGGAGTCCGCCGTAAGATACGACGAGAACCAGAAGAGATCCTGGTCCTGGTCCCGAAAGTCACTGGCCGATGCCGTTGCTTCGCACCACGCCCTAACCGTTCACTGGCGATCTGACTGCACGTACGCTCAAGCGATCAAGCCGAGCAATCGGGAGAGCATGGAATGCACGCTGCAAGGGTTACAGAGAAGCCTGAAGACGAAGAACGGTTGTGCTTGTGCGGTTTGTCGCACGTGCGTGGCGAACGAATTGGACGACATCCTGAAGCTCATGCGAGTTATGCCATACCGTTCGCCCATCCGAGTAGGCCCTGGATTGCAAGCGGAGTTTCTGGATGCTGGGCATATCCCAGGCTCGGCGAGCGTGCTCTTCTCGGTCACAGTCGGCGGGAAGGAAAAGAAGTTTCTCTTCTCCGGCGATCTGGGTAACGAGTTGTCGGCCTTGTTTCCCGGCCCGCGCCCGGCGCCCGACGTGGACGCGGTCTTCGTGGAAACGACCTATGGGCCAAAACCTCGCAGCCGGTCGGTCAATGGTGAGCGAGAAGTGTTCCGCAACGCCGTCGCCGATGCCGTGCGCAACGGCGGGATCGCATGGATACCGGCCTTTGCCTTGGATCGCACACAAAAGATGCTCTACGAGTTGCACCTGGCCCAGCAGAAAAACGCTCTGCCGAGCACTGTGCCGATTTTCTGCCCGTCGCCCACGGCACGGAAGATTACGGAGATCTATCGCCTCCACCAGAAAGATGGTTGGTTCCGAACCGAGGTTGCCAATGATCCGCAGGCCTGGTCACCCGAGTCCCTGAGGAAATCTGCGAGGCTACCGGCCCGTCTACCGCGGCCGTGTATCCTCATCACGACCAGCGGCATGATGACGCACTCCCTGTCCAGGGAGCTTTTGGGGAAGCTGCTGCCTGATCGTTCGGTGACCGTGTTCCTGGTGGGCTACCAAGATCCCGACACCCCCGGCGACTGGTTGAAGCAAGGCAAGAGCACGATCACCATCGATAACCAGTCCATCGCAGTGCGGGCGAGGGTCCGGTCTTTCGGCTGCTTCTCCGCACATGGCGACAGCCGGGACATCGACGCCTGGCTAGCCAAGATCCACCGGGATGCAAAGGTCATTTTGGTCCACGGGGACCGAGACTGCCTGACGGGCAGGTGTAAGCAGTTGATGGAACAGGGCTGGAAGAACGTTTTCGTTGCCGAGCCGGGGGCGGAGATCGACCTGGCGCGGTGATCTCGACGGTGGCTGAAAATGCTCTTGGGCCAGGTGCCGGTGGGCGGCCCCGAGGACACGAAAGTGGGCCGAATTACGCCGAAACACGAAGCCTGAAAACATAGCACCACAGGAGACACCACGAGAAGTTTGCCTTTCCCTAAGTCCTTTGCCCCATTGGTACTTACGGAAACTGAGCGTCGGCCTCCGGACGATTCAGAAATCGCGACGCAAAGCATTACGCACCAACATGTTACGTTGCGACGTTTTTTCTGGAAGCCGACGCCTATAGGCCAAAATACCCTCCCCAAACCACCGAAACCTCCCCTTTTCACCCTCTCCGTTGCAGCTAGATGCAATGAGCGGCAATGAGCGGAAAGCAGGATGACACCCGGTTTTTACGCGCAGGATTGAATCGGTGGCCATGTGCGCAATAATTCGTGGCGCAGTGATTCCCTGATACAAACGAAAAGCGAGGTGTCGCTCATGGCTACCGTGCTGACAGATCCTGACGTTCTTCGCCACACGCACCTACCTCTTAACGACGGTCATTCGGCAATCCCGGCACTTGGTTTTGGAACGCTTATTCCCGATCCAGTCGCCACCCGGCGAGCAACCAAGGCGGCCATGGAGGTGGGATTCCGCCATTTCGACTGCGCGGAACGGTATCGCAATGAGCACGAGGTAGGCGAAGCGATGCGGGAGGTCTTTCAAGAAGGAAAGATCACGCGGAGCGAGGTCTTCGTCACGACCAAACTTTGGAACACCAATCATCGGCCCGAGCGGGTCCCGGCGGCGTTCGAGGCGAGCCGCAAGCGGCTGGGGCTCGATTATGTCGACCTGTATCTGATGCACACGCCGTTCGCCTTTCGGCCCGGAGACGAGCAAGATCCGAGGGATAGCAACGGTCGCCCCATTTACGACGAAGGCGTGACGTTGCTCGACACATGGGGGGCCATGGAGAGCCTCGTGGACGGCGGTTCGTGCAAGGCGATTGGCCTGTCCGATTGCGGCATCGAGCAGGTCGGGGAGATTCTTCAGTCGGCGCGGATCAAGCCGGCCGTACTTCAGGTCGAGGCCCATCCTTACCTTCCCGAATGGGAGCTTCTCGACTTCTGCCGGCGCAGCGGCATCGTGCTGCTGGCTTTTGCACCGCTGGGCCACGCCATCGAGCCCAGGTTGCTGGATGATCCAGTCATCACCGGCATTGCCAAGACGGTCCAAAAAACTCCCTCGCAGGTCCTGCTGGCTTGGGCCGTCCAGCGCGGAACGGCGGTGATTACTACCTCCAAAGATCCCCGCCACATCGAGGAGAACTTCGCCATCTCCACACTTCCTGAGGAAGCCATGGAACGGATCAACAAGGCGATAACGACCAGGGTTCGACTCAATTCGGTTGTGGATACGGGCGTTCCGGGATTCATAGCTCGGGGAAGGTGACGGCCTGGCGTCCCGGGGCAATCTATGCGCATTGCGGTGGTTGGCGCGGCGCGGTCGGCGGCCGTCTTCCCGAATGCCGTCGCGGCGGTGGCGCCAAAGACCCCGGCGGGGCCGCCATCAATCACGACCAGATCGTATTCTCTTGTTTGTGCTGACATGCGGATCACATTGGTTCATTCTGCGCCGACGTTGGTCCCCTTCTCAGCCACCGAGCGTTTCATCAACAGCACCAGAAGGACAGGTGCCAGGCCCAGAGCGGCGCACAGCCAGAAAACATCGAAGTATGCCAGCGCCGCGGCCTGTTGCTGGCGTAGGCCGAAGAGTGCTTGTACGGTCATCTGTTGCGACCTGACGCGGTCAGCTGTGTGCCGATTGACATTTCCTGCCTGGGACGCCAACCCCTTCACAACCCAAGGTGATTGCTGGAAGAGAGACGCCGAGACTTTGGCTGCCAGAAGGCCGAGTTCGGCGGGTCGCCGGTCGGCCCTGATGATGCTGAATTCGGCAGGATCACGGCCGCGAATAAGGTCCAAAGAGATAGCACCACTGGAGACACCACGCCGCGTTTAGCGATTCCCAAACCCTTGTGGCGCTTGGTACTTACGGAAACTGAGCGTCGGCCTCCGGACGATTTAGGAATTGCGACGTAAAGCATTACGCACCAATATGTTGCGTTGCGACGTTTTTTCTGGAAGCCGACGCTTATACGCCAAAATCCCCTCCCCAAACCACCGAAACCACCCTATTTCACCCTCTCCGTTGCAGGTAGATGCAATGAGCGGCAATGAGCGGAAAGTGGGATGACACCAGGGAGATCACCACGGGCGGAAGAGAGAGCACCACGGGGAGCACCGGAAGATGCGAACAGATGGCCCCGTAGTCTGAAGCAGGCGGTCGTAGGCCGACTCTACGGTCTGCCCCATCAGGTGGGGTGACGAGTTGATCGCCGCCGTGCAGCGCGGGACGAGCCGAGAACCGGCTGCGTCAGCAGGGGACGCAATCACCCCTGGTGCATCCATGCTGACTTCGTTGCCCAATGATGACATCCGCAGTCGGAAGAGGTCGTCTTCCTGCCTGACTCGGATAAAGCGTACTACCTCCAATGTCTCCAGCAGATTAGACTGGCAATCGCACCCGCGACGAGCAAGGTGACGCTGCCGGGCTCATGAACCGCATCGCTACTTGCCACAAGGAAACCGATATTGCCGTTCTCGTCGCTCGGGGAGTAGAAGCCCCGATCGGACGAGGTCAGGGCGTACGAGTCGAGGCCGAACGACCCGCCACGCATCCCGTCGGTATGCGACACACATGTGCAACACGAAAGGAATTAAGTGATGAATCTTCAACTGAGGCAACTGGTTTTGCTGGCAATTCTGATTCCCCTGTCCTTGTCCGGCTCAAAGAACCGGAATTCCGCAGCGGACAACCAGGCGGCGGCGCAGACAACTGCGCGAACCACAACAGCGCCCGCCACCCAGCCGGCAGCCACCGGCAAAGTGTACTGGGTGGACGGTTCCTCGCCCGCGGCCGCAGACACCAATCCCGGCACCGAGGCCAAACCGTGGAAGATGATCGCGCGGGCTGGCGGCGCCAAAGAACTCAAACCAGGCGACACGGTGCGGATCAAGGCCGGCGTTTACCGCGAGAGCGCCGTCATCACCGTCCGCGGCGAGCCCGGCAAGCCGATCACGTTCGAGGCCGCGCCTGGCGCGTAAGGTGGTCGTCAAGGGATCGGAGCTGATCCGCGGAACGTGGGAAGAGGTCGCCAATGCCAAGGACGTCAAGGAGCCCTTCCCCAACGCGTTCAAGACCGTCTTTCGGATCAAGCTCGGCAAGGAGTATTTCACCGATCCGCTATTTGCCGGCTGCTACCAGGACAAGTCCAAGTGGTTTGTCTCGCAGGTGTTCATGACGGACCGCAAGCCGCTCCAGAAGATCGGCGAGGACGAGGTCTACAAGAACGGCCCGTACCCGTTGCTCCGCACGGTCGGGCACGGACTGGCCGACATGATCGACGACTCGTTCTATTACGACGCAGCCTCGCAATACCTCTACGTCCGCATCGCCGGGCACCCGTCGTGGTTCTCGATGGAGGTCGGCGTGCGCGGCTACGTGCTGGACGTCTCGAAGGCGCGTGACGTGATCGTTCGTGGCCTGGATTGCCGCCACAACCGCATGCCGGCCGGACAGTGGGCGATGTGCGACGTGGGCACCTCTCAGCGCGTGCGGATCGAGAACTGCACGTTCGAACTGTCTGACTTCTGCGGCCTGAGCGTGTCGAAGAGCAAGGACTGCGTTGTCAGCAATTGCGACGCCTCCTACAACGGCAACACGGGCATGAACCTGCACCAAGCGGAGGACTGCGTCGTCGAGAACTCGCGTTTCGCGTTCAACAACTATCGCCACTTCAGCGCCGCCTGGCACTGCGGCGGAATGGGGAACATCCCGGGCAATGTCCGCTCGATCATCCGCGGATGCGAAGCCGCGTGCAACATCGAAAGCCCGGGCATCTGGTTCGACACGGACAACGCCGACATCCAGGTCGTCGGGAACGTCATACACCACAACGGCACGGACGGCGTGTTCTATGAGATCAACCGGGGCAAGGTCCAGCCCAAGGAGTTTCAATTCAACAAGGGCGGCGGAGTGATCGCCGACAACCTGATATTCGGCAACGTCGGCCGGGGCGTCTACATCAGCGGCTGCTCGGGCATCTACGTGGTCCACAACACGGTGGCGGACAATGTTGCCGGCATCGTGATCATGCCGCGCGAGAAACCTTTCGAGGTCAACGACAACCGCGTTTTCAACAATCTACTCATCCACAATTACATCGCCGCCGACACGCTCGCGCGCGGATGCGATCTGACGATCTACATCTATCCGCCGGCCGAGCAGGCGACGGCGGGCAACGTCAGCGACTACAATCTTTACGCCAACAACTGCTGGACGCCCACGATGCGTCACAACTGGAACGACGACAACACGCTGGACCATTGGCGGAAGAATTATGGCATGGACGTGCACTCGCAACTGATGCCGATTTCGTACGTTTCCTCCAAGGGCGGATTCAAGGTCAACACCGCGCGCGAATTGGACGTCGCCGGCCCCCTGCCGCCCGCGTGTCCGTGGAAACCTGCCAACCCCAAACGCGTGGGATCGTTGACTGCGCGCTGGCCTTTTTCCACAGATTTGCGCAGATAAGGAAATAATTGCGTCACTTGTCCCCCATGACAGTCCTCTCTGTTCCGTGTAATCTGGAGACATTCTTGGTTTCCTGGTAGGAGAACGCGATGCCGAGGATTCGGACGGCATGGCCCGTTGGAGGGCGACGGTGCGCCGTACACCCGAATTACCGGGGGCGGCCGCGGCGGTTTGAGTTCGAATTGGTGGACCAACGGTTTCGGCGCCGGCCTGCGCTTTGTCCGCGGCTACACCGGCCGTTTTTCGGCAAACCATCGTAGGCTCCGTTCGCACGATCAGGACAGGCGATCCCGTTCGTCCAACAGCACGTTGCCGGCAGAATTACGCCCAAAAATCAGGTCCGGAGAGATAGCACCACAGGAGACACCACGCGCGTTTGGCGATTCCCAAACCCTTGTGGCGCTTGGTACTTACGGAAACTGAGCGTCGGCCTCCGGAGCCGAAGGTTACAAGTTCAAATCTTGTCGGGGATATTTGCATTTCCGGGCACCTTCGTTGCAACTGGGTGCAATGCGCTGCAATGAAGTGCAGCCAGATACCGTATCTCTTTTGGCGGTCGGACTTTCTGGCCTTTTCTGGCTTCTTTCCCAGAACCCCGAAACCGCCGCTTTTCACCCCCTCGTTGCAGCTAGATGCAATGAGCGGCAATGAGCGGAAAGTGGGATGACACCATGGAGATCACCCCGGCCCGGCGAGAGAGCGCCACGTCAGCGCGCCCTAACCTCTGCGACGAACGAGTGATTGGGCGTCTCACTCGGCACGCTCGATCACGAGAACCCGAAGCCGGCGGGGCTTCTCCGAGAAGGTCAAGCCAGTCTGCTCGCTGAGCCGCTTCAGAATCGCTGCCTCGTCCAGCGTGCCCTTTTTGAGGGCTTCACGGAGCGTCGCGTCGCCGGTTTGCCAGCTTAGCAGGTGGTGCGCGACCGACGACTTCGTGGATTTCATGTCCGCCGGCATTTCAATTCCCTCGCCGACGACGGGGCGGTCCGCAAGGAACGTCAGATAGGCCAGCAGTTGGGCAATGTCACCGCTTCCTTCATCTCTCAAGCCGGCGCGGTTAGGCTCGAAGATCTCCAGTTGATCGTAGTCCTGAAGGTCGCTGCCTTCGTAGCCGAACCACCGGTCCTCTTGAACGGTGCCTCGTCCAGGCCTTGGCCGGAATGTGTATTTCCCGCTGACCACGATGATCTGACGATCCTTTTGCACCAGCCGGAGCCGGATGGGCACCTTGCACTCCTCGCGCAGGACGGCCTCCAGACCCTGAATCGTTTTCTCGGCGGGAACCCCGTCGCGGACGACCCAGTCGCCGGGGATGCGCGTCCCTTTGAGCCTCCGGTCCCCTTGCATTTCGTAGGGCTGAATCCCCGTGAACCACTCGACAAGCCACGCCAAAGTGACGCCCTTGCCGCCGACCCAAGCCATGTCTTTTTCGCTGAGTCTGCCTTCCTGAAAGCGAGGCCAGTTTATGGGAAGCGGTTTGGGCCTGGGCTGGTCCCACCTGAACGTCATGATCTCCGGGCCTGCGGGAGTGATTTTCGCCTGCTCGGCGTCGTGTACGCGATAAAACTCCATTCGTCCCGGCGAAAATGGTGGCGCCACGCGCTTCACGACCTTGCCGTCGGGCAAGGCGTAGGCTCGCCGAAACTCTGCCAGCAACCGCTTGGAAACGTCATTGCGCGCCGCGGGCGTAGATGCCGGCGGGTTTGCCGTTGGCTTCTCTTTCGTGGCTGGCAGGCGATTCTCCTGGGCAGAACCGCCTTTCGCCCCCCACCACTGCTTCAGGACAGAATCGCCGGTACCAAAATAGTTGCCGCCAAAGTCCTCTCCGCCATCGGCCGGGTAGAAACTGACATGCGGCCATCCGCGGCATGACATAGGAAGGAAGAGCGTGAACGTGCCGGTGCCCCGCGTGATGGCGGTCGTCTGGACTTTAAGATAGGGACCCTTCCCGTCAGCGGCGTCCCTGGCGGTGGTGAAGGCAGCCAACATGGCCCGGTCGTGCGAGGCCAGCGTGTAAGTGCCCTTGATCCAGTAGATATTGCCCGGCGTCATCGTGTCCGCGGTGCCGCGAACCTCAACGATCGTGATCTTGTCGCCGTTCAAGAAACGGGTTGCACCCTGCTCGAATTTGACGACGTAGGGGAGCTCGGATGTCGCGGTTGCCTTCGGCTTGCCGGCCGGCGTCGCTGTTGCTTCAGGATTTCCGCCCGCCGCTGCTGCCGCCTTCGTTGCTTGACGGGTAATCGCGTCGATGCGGCGCAAGGACTTGCGGGCAAGTTCGACAAAGTCCTTCTTGGATTCCGCCTTGACCTGGGCAATCTCGCGAAGAAGGTTGACGACCGGTTTGGCTTTTTCATTCAGCGCATACTTGATGCTGCTTTGAAGCCGGCCGCCCGAGGTGTCGAACCACGGGCTGGCAAGTGGAATATCGTCGAGGCGGATGAAGGAATCGCAGAACTCTTTCATGGCGGGAAGATCGCCCTCCGCAAATGCCCTGAATAAACGGTCGCGGAGCTGCTTGCCCGTCTCATTGATGATGTAGCCGGGCACATAGCGCCCCTCTTGCTCCCAACCGTTTGGAAACAGCCCGTAGAGGGTTGTCGGCGACATGGCCCATTCTTTGCCGCACTCCTCCACCGGGTTCTTATGGCCGGCGGGAATCGGCTGGAGCGATTGAGGAGATTGGCTTCCCCTGGGACGAACGAGATCTCCAACGCCGGCGCGGGACGACCACGTCGTCCCCGAAAGTCTGTCGATTTGCTCCTGCGCATCAAGCTCTCGATCGACATAGTCGAGCACTTCCGGGCGATGCGGCGCGAGGGCAAGCAATGACCTGACAAGCAGGCGACGATTCTTGACTTTGTTGGCCACCGCCAACGCTTTCTTGCTCTCGCCCGCGGCGAGATAGCGGGCAATCAGTTCCAAGCGGAGTTCGTCGATGGTCGAATCGGTCCGCACGACGATAGACGTGTTCGACAGCTGCGGAGTTGCCGCGTAAGGGTATGGGACCAGCGGTGCTCTCTCCACTCTATTTTGGGCACTCGCTGCCAAGGCGCCGGCGGTCATCGTGGTCGTGCCGCTGTAGGTGTTGGCCCCGACGAGGATCTGCGTGCCATTGGTGTTCAGCGTCTGCCCTCCGCGGTCCGGTCCGACCGTTGGCGGCCTCGGAGCGGCGGGCGAGGGCTGATGGCCGGCCGGCTCGGGCCTCACGGCCCTGGTCGGCGTTCGCGTGGGGTCTCCCTCGGCCACGTCGGCGAAAATACCGATCCTTTCGGGGGCCGTCGGCGAGCGTTCGGCGGCATAGAACCGATCTCCCGTCTTCGCTCGAGAGATGAGCCATCCGAAGACGTCCCCTTGCAGCATTGCCGGGGTAAATGCGTTATGTCCGCAAACGCCGAACTCGGTCCTATAGACACGGCAACCCGCGTCTCTCATGCGTTCAAATTCCTTCCTCGCAAAATCGATCCCGCGGTCGTCCGAACTGTAGATCGCCCAAATGGGAATCTTTTTCAGCAGCGGTTTGTCGCGGAGCGACTTATCCTGCATCCCTCGCCAACTGACCGTCGGCACCGCCGCGGCGAAAAGGTCCGGACGCCGCTCCAGAATCCGCCACACGCCATCGCCGCCGGTGCTGGCGCCCGCGACGGTAACCCGGTTCGGATCGATCGGAAACTCCTTCATCACCGCCTCGATCATGGCAAGCGTGTAGGCAAGCGGAGCATTGCCGCGGGCGACCGGATCATCGGTGAGCTGACACTCGATCCTGCCGCCGCGGATGGTCGTGAAACAAATCTCGGGCGCCTCCCAGGAGACGTGCGTCAGGGGGCATTGCGGCAAAAGCAGGAAGAAATCCCGCTTCTTAGGGCCGACCAGGTACGGAATAATCGCATGGAGAAGGGACATTTGGTTGAGATTGTCCGAACCGCTTTCCCCT
This sequence comes from uncultured Planctomycetia bacterium, assembly GCA_963804825.1. Classification (GTDB taxonomy): domain Bacteria; phylum Planctomycetota; class Planctomycetia; order Pirellulales; family Thermoguttaceae; genus JBKQVT01. Next base: position 1,333,121 of record CAWDRV010000003.1, read on the forward strand.
GCGCCGTGCAACCAGACGACCAGCGGATACTTCTTGCCTTCTTCGTAAGGCTCCGGAGTGTGAAGTCGAAAGCGGATCGGGGCGTCCTTGTAGCTTCCCCCGGTGTAATGCAAAACCATGCTCCGAAATAGCGGGACCATTGCCGGATGGACCCGTAGGCCGGCCTTGTTCACCTGGACCGCGAGCTTGGAAATCGCCTCAAGCTGCTCCAGCGTGAGTCTCTGCGGAAGATCCGTCGGCGGATAGGGTGATTCGGCGACGATTCTTTGGTATTCTTTGGGGTTCGGTGGTTCCGTGACAAGCAATTGCCGGTCGCCGGCCGTCTCAGCGCTGGGCTTCGAAGCGTCACGCGCCGGAGCCGCTGAATCGTCGGACTCCTCGGACGCCGCCATCATGTGCTCGATCCGCGAGCCCGCGGGCCCACTGGCCGGAGCCACCGCCGCCGCCGCCAACTCGATCCGACCCAAACCAACCAGTGCCAACAAGCACGCCAAGCAGGCTCCAACGGATCCCGGGCCCATGCGCCATGCACGACGCCCAGCACCATCGCTGCTTTCCCGGCAACCAGACAAAACGTTCATGGTCTCTTCTCCTGTTTTCAATCGTGGACGGATGGGCAACAAGCCGACATTTCCCATTTGCAGTGAGCCTGGAGCCGATCCAGGCTCGTTCGGCGGTTGATTTCACATAGTGCCCCCCCAATGTCGAGCACCCAGACGGATTTTCTGAGCGTGGCTTCCATTTTCCTTTCCTGGAAGTCCGCATGCCATGCCTCTGCCAGGGGGACACAGGCAGATTGTGGCGATGGATGACCGCGGCTTCTCCGAGTTCGTCAGTCCGACTCCGCTCTCTTTGCTCTCTACGAACCCTCGGGCGACCGATGGCGGCGGGATGATCAACGCGCCACCAACTCGGGTTCGGCGCCGACTCCCTTGCCGCACCTCTCGCACTTCCCGTAGCTATCCTTCAAGGGAATTGAGGCGAGTCTCGGGATCGAGACAACGATAAATTGCGTGCCGACGGCGCTTCCTGGGGCTTGTTACCGATGCGGTGGCGGCGCTCATCGGGGCCTGCATCGGGCTGCCGGCACTAGCCTATGTGTTTGCGCCCGCTCGCCGCTGGGCGGGCCAGAAAGGGGCCGGCGAGGACTTTCAGGACGTTGGACCCGTGGAACAGTTGCGCACGGATCAGTGGCAATTAGTACGTCATAAACCCACGGCCTATGGCCGTGCGACCCTGGGGGCTAAGCCGTTCCGGCGTGCCCCGAAATAGCATACGCTCTAACTCCGGGGAAAGCCCTGTTGGGCAGGAGAAAGAGCGTATGAAGGATTTTGACAGTCTGGCACATGTGCGATGGGAGTGCAAGTATCATGTGATCTTCATTCCGAAATACCGGCGGAAAGTGATGTATGGGAAGCTTCGGGCTTCGATAGGTGGTATCCTGCGGGATTTGTGTAGGCAGAAAGGGATCGGGCTGCTGGAAGGGCATGCGGTGAGCGACCATGTTCACCTCTGCCTGAGCATCCCGCCGAAGTAGAGCGTGGCGTTTGCAATAGGGTTTCTGAAGGGCAAGAGTGCGGTGCGGATACATCGGGAATTGCTGCATGAGCGTCGGATGGCGGGGCTGCATTTTTGGGCGACGGGATACTGGGTAAGCACCGTGGGGAGTGACGAGGCCACGGTGCGGCAGTATATCCGGCAGCAGGAAGATAGGGATCGCCAACAAGGTCAGTTGTTTCAGTAACCATAAAAACCAGTGAAGCCCTGGCAGGGCTTTCCCCACGTGTAGTGCCCGCCCCGCTTTGCGGGGCAAGCCAAACCCACGCCCTACGGGCGTGGTCGATTAGTCATCCTGCAACTGGTCCACCGGGACGGATGGGAGGAAGTTCGCACGCGGCACGGGGTGTGGGTTCGCCGGCCCAAGGAACCCGGCGGCCGGATCGAGGTGTTGTCGTCCATTTGCCCCCACCTCGGCTGCCCCCTGAATTGGCATCCGGACCACGCGGAGTTTATCTGTCCCTGTCATGGAGGCGTTTTCGACGCCAGCGGTCGTTATCGGGCCGGGCCGCCGCCGCGATCGATGGACCCGCTGGAACACCGCGTGGAGAACGGCCGGCTCTTGGTCCGTTGGCAGGATTTCAAGGTCGGCGTGGCGACGCGGATCCCCGTACTTGCATGATCTTTTCGCAGAGGTGCGGCGATGGGCACGACCGTCCCACAGCAAAAAAATGCCGGAGGCTTCTGGGAGTCGCGAACCGGTTGGAGCCGGTTGAAACACACGCTGCTCTTGGAGCCCTTGCCGGGCGGTTCACGCTGGGCAGCCGCCTTCGGCAGCCTCCTCCTCTTCATGTTCCTTTTGCAGGCGGTCACGGGCATTCTGCTGGCGATGAGCTACGCCCCGGCCGTCAAGACCGCCTGGCCAAGCGTCAAGTACATCCAGGAGCAGTTGCCCCTGGGATGGTACGTCCGCGCCCTGCACCACTGGGGCGCCAGCGTCATGATCATCCTCGTGCTGCTCCACTTGATCCAGGCGTACGTGTGGGGGGCCTACAAGCGGCCGCGCGAACTTACCTGGATGGTCGGCGTGCTGCTGTTGATGTGCCTGCTGGGTCTGTCCTTCACCGGTTACTTGCTCCCTTGGGATGAAAAGGCCTATTGGGCAACCCGCATCGGCTTGGGGATCGTCGGCACCGTGCCTCTGGCGGGCGATAGTCTGCGGGCGACCTTGCAGGGCGGACCCGATCTGGGCAACCTGACGTTGACGCGGTTCTTCACGCTCCACGGTTTCATCTTGCCGTTGGTGTTGTGCTTGCTGGCCGTGGTCCATGTGTACCTGTTCCGCGTCCACGGTGTGACGCCGCCTTGGTGGCGATCCCCCGAGCAACTGAAGGCCCAGGAAGAACCGTTCTGGCCGGGGCAGGTGTTCAAGGACGGTTTGCTGGCCTTGGCGTTGCTGGTGGGCCTTGGCGTGTGGTGCCTCTACCGGCCCGCGCCGCTGGGCGCCGAGGCCGATCCCTCCCAGGCTTTTGAGGCCCGACCCGAATGGTACTTCATGTTCTTGTTCCGGTTGTTGAAATACTTTGAAGGTCCGTACGAGGTGGTGGGCACCGTGGTGCTTCCGGCCGCGTTCTTTGCCGTGCTGTTCTTCTGGCCGTTTCTGGACCGCAATCCCCAGCGTGATCCGCGGCGGCGTCCGCTGGCGATTGCGCTGTTGGCGTTGGCCACGGCGGGGCTGTTGGGATCGACCATCTTTGCCATCGTCACCGACGTGCGGCTGCCGGGACCGGCCATGGCGGCGAAGCTGGAGCCAAGCGTCCCGCCTCCGGCCGGTCCCATCCAGAAGCTGCAGATCGCCCGCGTCTACCATGACTATTGCAGCGCCTGCCATAGCGACGACGGCAGCGGCAGTCCCGTCCGCGCCGCCATGCCGTCGATCCCCGATTTCCGCAACATGGCGTGGCAAATGACCAAGACCGATCTTGGAGATCGTCCACCAGATTCACGTGGGCCAGGAACCGCGGATGCCCGCCTTTCGCAGCAAGCTCTCGCAAGAGCAAATCTTGGGGCTGGCCATTTTTCTGCGGGCGTTTGCCGTCACGCCGCTGGTCGAGTCGCATCCCGCCCCCGTGGCCGGGCAACCACCAGGGGAGGTCCCGCCCAAAGGGAAAGGGTCGAAAGCCAAGGAGGTGTCCCCGGCAAACCCGCGGGAAAACCCGCCGCCCACGAAGGAAGCACAGACATCGGTTGTGGTGAGAAAAGTCCCGCGGCCGATTCCACCGGCGGAGACGCCGGCGCACGCGCAGCCGCCGCCAATCCTTCGCCTCCCGGGCGTGCAAGTCTTCCGCGACACCTGCATGGCTTGTCACGGAGCCGACGGCCGCGGTACGCCGGTGCATGCCGCCATGCCGACGATTCCCGACTTCACCAACTCCAAGTGGCAACATTCTCGAACGGATGTGGAGTTGCAGCACTCGATCCTGGAGGGGAAGGGCAAGTTCATGTTGCCCATGAAGAACAGGGTGGACGCCACGGGGGCGAAGGACCTGGTCGCCTACGTGCGGAACTTCACCGCGGGCAAACAGGTGGTTCCCGTGGAGCAGCCGCCGCAGCCTCAACAAATCACCGAGAGGCCGACAAGTCCGAAGGTTTCTGAAACCGTTCCGAAAAAGGAGAATCCCCTGCTTGCGGCGAAGGAGCCGGTGCCTCCGCCGACGCCAAAGAAGGAGCTTCCGGTCGTCCAAGGGCCCGAGATCATCGCCCAGCCCTCTCCCCGCGAAACGGCAGAGCAGATACGCTTTACCGCGGCAGCGTACCGGCAGAACTGCCTCACCTGCCACGGCGCCGACGGTCGCGGGACCGCGATGCGCCCCAGCATGCCTACGATTCCCGACTTCACCAACAGCGTTTGGCAGCGGAACCACAACAGCGGATTGTTGACGGCCTCCATTCAGAGTGGGAAAGGGGTCTTCATGCCGGCCTTCGGCCAACGGTTGAAACCTAACGAGATCCGCAATCTGCTGGCATACGTCCGCGCGTTTGGGCCGCCGGCGCCGGCACCGATCCGGCCGGAAGCAACAGACTACGAACGGCAGTTTCACGAGTTACAGCGACAATGGAATGAATTGGACCGTCAATTCAAGGAACTGTCACACGAACCGGGCAAGCCATGAGCTGCGTTATTTGCCCACCCGACGATACCTTGCCTGTCCTTGTGGCAATGATTCGGCATGTAACCGATTCATACGAGTTTCATTAGCTCAACCGTTTACCCGGTCGTTCCATCTAGCTATCTTGAGAATGGAACAACTTGCCGATCGAACGTTTTCTTTCAGATCGAGAATTCGAAACGTCGCACCCGGTGGCGCCATAATCGCGATCCGTGCACGGCGTCCCTTACGCCCCACGAGGCGAACAACCACCTGGATGCCGTCGGCTTCGACGATCCGTTCCTGACCGTCGGCGCACCATTCGATGGACTGGCTCGTGCCAGTCGGCACACGGGCTTGATGGCCGGTCGCGGCTCGGTCGTTGTTCCGCTGAACTTTCATGTTTGACATCCGGCCCGGATGAGGGCGAGGATGCCCGCCTTGACCGACTCGGGAAGGCTGTCCCAAGCCGCGGCGACTCGGGCCACGTTGGGGTCGGATGAATCCGACGAGTTGGTGAGCGACTTGTCACCCGGAAAGGTGGGCACCACGGCCTTTGCGCGATTGCGTAAGTCCTTTTCCCCATTGGGACTTACGGAACGGGAGCTACGGCCTCCGGACGGTTTCTCAATAGCGACGCAACGTCATTACTCACCAACATGTTGCGTCGCGAGCGCTTTTTGGAAGCCGAAGGCTTTTGATGTATTTTGTGCGCCCAATGGCGATCAGCACCGGGTAACGTCTGGATTTGTGCGCCACCTGACGGGCGGCGATCCACCCCGCATAAGCCGAGTGGGGCAATTTCGCCGCAGAAATCCCCCCCTGATAGAGTTGATGCTGGAAGAATCGGCGCCAAATGCTTGCCTTATTTTTCGAACCGGGCTCAAATAATGGTGTATCCCTGTTGCTCCACCCCAAAGATGAGGCAGCGACGGCATCGGACCGGAAACGCCCCGCACGTGTGGGTGTTGCCGCTCTGTTGCGTTCTGCATAGCCGGCTTGTGATTCCGCGAGTTGGCGTCCCGATCCCTCTCCCAGGCGGCAATCCATGCCGGCTGGCCGCACGAGCCTGGATCGGTTCCAGGCTCACTGTAACTGGGAAATGTCGATTGGGACAGCCAGTTTAGGAGCTTAAAAGATGAGGCTTGAGAATACTTGTTGGATTGCGCGTCCCGTCGCAAGCCGGGCGTCCCGGTGCTGCGTCGGCTGGGCCATGGTCGCCGCCGGGCTGGCGTGGTCGGTCGCGGGGGCGGGATCGGCGGCCGCCTCGACAGCGGTTTCCTACGTCGGTGCCAGCAATGGCTCGTGGAACGCCGCCTCGAACTGGTCCCCGGCCGTCGTGCCCGCCAACAGCGGAGCCAGTCAGTTCACCGTGACGATTGCCGTCAATCCGGTGGTCTTCAATCTTGGCGGCAACACGACCATCAACGACCTTATTCTCTCCCAGTCGCTGCAGCTTAACTCCGGCTGCAACCTGACGGTGGCCAACCAGCTTTCACTCTCCACCGCCTCGATCACCGCCAATGGCGGGAACTTCACCGCCAACGGGCCCGCGACTACCGCCACGGACACCAGCCTGAATGCCGAAAGCGGGGCGCAGGTCGTGCTGCCGGCGCTCGCGCAGATCACGAACAACAACGTCTTTTACGGCGGACTGCAGGCCAACGGGGCCGGCAGCCTGTTGGACCTGTCGCAGGTGACCACGATTGCGGTGAACAATTTGCAGTCCACGACCGTGCAGGCCGGCAGCGGCGGGGAGGTCAACTTGCACAACCTGCTTTCGGTCACCAGCACCAACGGGAGCACCTTGGGACTGACGGCCTCTGGCGGGACCATCGACGTGTCGAGCCTTGGCGGGGGAGCGAGCAACAGCGGCGTCGGCAGCGTGAGCCTCTCCAATTCCGGCACCGTGCTCTGGGGCAGCCCCACGAGCCTCAACGCTCTGAGCCTGAAGGTGACGGGCGCGGGCAACACGATTAACCTCAGCCAGATCGCCACGGCCACCAGCGTGAGCTTCGACGCCGAGGGCAGGGCGCAGGTCGTGCTGCCGGCGCTGACGCAGATCACGGTCAACAACCCGTTCGTCGAACTGCAGGCCAACGGGGCCGGCAGCCTGTTGGACCTTTCGCACGTGACCACGATGGCGGTGAACAATACGTTCGCGAGCGTGCAGGCCGGCAGCGGCGGGGAAGTCAACCTGCACAACGTGCTTTCGGTCACCAGCAGCAACGGGAACACCTTGAGCTTGAGCCTCACGGCCTCCGGGGGCACCATCGACGTGTCCAGCCTTGGAGGGGGGACCAGCAACAGCGGCGTCGGCAGCGTGACACTCTCCAATTCCGGCGCCGTGCTCTGGGGGAGCCCCACGAGCCTCACCACTTTCGCCCTGAAGGTGACGGGCGCGGGCAACACGATTGCCCTGAGCCAGATCGCCACAGCCACCAGCGTGAGCTTCGACGCCGAGGGCGGGGCGCAGGTCGCATTGCCGGCGCTCGCGCAGATCACGGACAACAACGCCTCTTTGGGCACACTGCAGGCCAACGGGGCCGGCAGCCTGTTGGACCTGTCGCACGTGACCACGATGGCGGTGAACAATTTCCAGTCCACGACCGTGCAGGCCGGCAGCGGCGGGCTGGTCAACCTGCACAACCTGTTTTCTGTGACCAGCACCAACGGGAACACGATGAGCCTCAACGCCTCGGGCGGGACAATCGACGTATCAAGCCTTGGCGGGGGAACGAGCAACAGCGGCGTCGGCAGCGTGACACTCTCCAATTCCGGCACCGTGCTCTGGGGCAGCCCGACCAGCCTCACCACTTTCGCCCTGACGGTGACGGGCACGGGCAACACGATCGACCTGAGCCACGTCGCCACGGCCACCAGCGCGAGCTTCAATGCCCAGGCCGGGGCGCAACTCTCGCTGCCGGCGCTGACGCAGGACACGGCCGGAAGCCTCACGGCCTCCGGGGGCACCATCAGCTTGCCGAGCCTCGGAGGGGGAGCGAGCAACAGCGGCATCGGCAGCGTGACACTCTCCAATTCCGGCGCCGTGCTCTGGGGCAGCCCCACGAGCCTCAACACTCTCAGCCTGAAGGTGACGGGCGCGGGCAACACGATCGACCTGAGCCACGTCGCCACGGCCACCGCCGTGAGCTTCGACGCCGAAAGCGGGGCGCAGGTCGCGCTGCCGGCGCTGACGCAGATCACGATCAACAACCCTTTCGCCGGACTGCAGGCCAACGGAGCCAGCAGCCTGTTGGACCTTTCGTACGCGACCACGATGGCGTTGAACGGTGCGTTCGCGAGCGTGCAGGCCGGCAGCGGCGGGGAGGTCAACCTTTCGCACGTGACCACGATGGCGGTGAACAATGCGTTCGCGAGCGTGCAGGCCGGCAGCGGCGGGCTGGTCAACCTGCACAACCTGCTTTCGATCACCAGCACCAACGGGAACACGATGAGCCTCACGGCCTCCGGCGGGACGATCGACGCCTCCAGTCTCAGCGCAGGTCCCGGCAGTTTCCAGGTGCAAGCGGGCGGCAGCCTGCTCTTGGCCAGCCTCAATCTGCACAGCAGCTCGTTGACCGTAACCGGCGCCAACAGTATTCTCACGGTGAAGGGCAGCCTTTCCGGCGACGTTACTTCCTCGGTGAGCCTGGGCGCGAGCACGACGGTGTACGTGGGCGGCAGCCTCTCCAACGCCGCCACGAATGAGGCGAGTTGGACGGCCTCGTCGGCGACGGCCGATTTCATCGGGCTGGGGCAGCACACCTTGGAGGTTGCCGGTCTCGATCTCGGCGCCGTAAGCCCCGGCAACAGCGGCAATTTCGGCCTGGGCCAACTGGTGGTGGGCCAGTCGAACTCGCCCGCCACGCTCACGCTCGTCGATCTGCTGAACAACGGCAACCGCTCGGACGGCAACGAGGCCCTGTATCTGTTCGGCAGCGGGGGCGGCCCCGGGCTGTCGCTGCTGGACGGCTCGACGCTCGTGCTTAACCATCTGGACGCCTACAACTACGTCAACGGCGGTTGGGTTTCGCTCCAGTCCGTGCTGGGCGGCAGCAACGAGGTGGCCTTCGACGGCGGCTATCTCGCGCAGCAGGCCATCCCGGAACCTTCCGCGTGGGCGCTGCTGGCCGCCGCGGCCGGTTTCATCTTCTGCATCCGGCGGAGACTTCTTTGAGAATGGGACCTCGGGCGCACGGCCAGCGTCGCTTGCAGCCAGTAGCCGGGCGGGAGCACCAGCTCGATCAAGCGCGAGCGGCGCAGCGACTTGACCGCCTGGATGAACTGGTCCAAGCTCAAAGAAGGAGCAATATCGACTTAGAAAGCCGTCTCATGCGTTCGACGCATCGCGGACGCCTTGGCCCTGAGCCAGGACGACGATCTTGGGAGGGCACAGGAAGCAGCCTTTGCCGATCGTCTCCGCGAGCTGATGACCGTCAAGTGCGTAACGCAGCACGAACTGGCTGAGCGTGCCGGCTGTTCACAGCCAGCGATTTCGCAGATGCTCAACCGCAAGAATCGACCTCAAAAGAAGACCATTCTCAGATTGGCCGAGGCCCTTCAGGTTCAGCCTCAGGAACTCCGGCCAGACTTGGAGGTGGCTGAGATGCTCGATGCTGCGGCAGGCTTTCAGCAGGAGGGCCACGTCATGACGGAGGTTGAAGCGAAAGCTCTGCGGAATACCGCCAGTCGGAATGCCCCCAAGATCCCCGTGCGGTCTTTGCCCAGGCGCGGGCGCTGAAGGGAAAATGGATGACGGACCATCCACACCCGCTTTACGCCATCGAGTTCGCAGAGGCCGACCAGGCCCGCTTGGCCGGTTTTTCTTGTGGAGTTTAAGCGTGGTCGCGATCCGCCACCGAGTGGATTCGGGGGTCCGACGTGCTCGATACCATGAAGAGGGGCACGAGGGTCTGGCTGTTTGAGAACGCAGGAGGCGAAATTGTTGGCTTCATGGTCGCCTGTCGAGGGACTCATTTCTTGTCGGTCGTCGTCGCCGGGTCCGAGGCCGCGATCTTCTCGTCCGGCACGCCCAGGGCCCGCAACACGCCGACCGCCATGATCGCATCGCCCAGCGGGTTCATGTGGGCGCCGTCAACGGTCAGCCAGTTCTTGTCTTTGAACTCGGCCGGTTTCTGCTTCAAGGCCGTCAGGAACATGGCGTGCATATCGACAAGTTGACACTTCTTCTCGGCGGCAATCTGTTTTTCGGCCTCGACGTACATGGGCAGCCGCTTGTTGCCTTCCTTCGTGACGTCCTCGCCGATGACGGTGGGGGTCAGCAGGATGACTTTGATGCCGGCCTTTTGCGCCGCATCGACCATCGCGGTGACGTTCTTCTTGTACTCCGCCAACATCTTCTCGTCGTGAGGGATCAACTTCTTGGTCTGAGGGTCTTGGAGCCGTTGCCACACGTCGTTGATGCCGACGGCGATGACCACATAAGCCGGCTTGAGTTTCAGCACGTCCGTGTCGAACCGCGGCACGAGGTGCTCGGACCTCTGACCGCCCCTGCCCGCGTTGATTACCTTGGGAAACGTCTTGTCGGGATATTGCTTGGCCAGCACGGCGTCGATACGGCGGAGAAATCCAGTTTCCCTCACTCCGCCTTCGGCCGTGATCGAATCGCCGATGGCGACAATCTGCTGGCCGGACTTGAGTTGGAACTCCTTGGGGGAATCGGCCGGGGCAGGGCCAACCAAGGCCAAAACCGTCGCAAACAGCTTTACAATCGCAGGCGCCATTTTCTTATCTCCTTTGTTGGACAGGTCCAGGTGTTCTTGCGGCGGCCGCAAATTGCGGATTCATGCTCGCCGCACATTCTCTTGAGTTTATCCAGATTCGCGGCGATTGCAACTGGGGACGAGAGCGATGTCGAAACGGCCGCAAAATCGTTTCATGACACTCTTGACTCAAGGCCTGCCGTGGTTCTGGCGTTGTATGCAGTTGGCTGGAAACCTCCGACTGATTCTCATGGCTGGCGTAGCGACCAAGACCCTTGATCTTTACGAGTTCCTCTCCAAGGCGGCAGAACGCCGCCGGCATGGCCCTCATCGGAAGAGTCTCGCGCGGCGGGCCGGCGTTTTGTGCAGATTCATCAGCTTTGCGATCTCGGTGCTGCGAACGTGTTGCCTGGGAGAGGTGGTCTCCCCATCCACACAGTGGCCCGCCTTTGTCCACAGCCAGCAGCAGTTCCTTGTCACTGGGCATCCGCCGTCTTGGTACATGGACGCGTCTGATCGTCGCTGTGGCACTTGCGGACTCGCGCGGGAGAGCCGTCCGTGGGCTTGCGTTCGACTTGCCGAAACTCCGCGTAGAAATTGTCCTTGAGCGTGGGCACATTCTTGGTGTCGATCTGCTCAAAACCGGCTGCGGTGATCTCCCGGTAGTAGACCTCCTTGGCGGCACGCGCCCGCTTCTTGACAAACTCGCCGCTGTCCTTGCGAAGGTCGAAGTCGATGATGACCAGCCGCCCACCCGGCCGCAACGCGCGGTGGATCGAGGCCAGCATCTTTTCCGGGTGCTCAAAGTGGTGGTAGGTGTCGCAGAGGAATGCCACGTTGACCGAATTGGAAGGCAACATTGCGGAGTCCTGGGTGTTCAGCACGGTGGTGATGACTCCCTCGTACCCGCGCTTCGTGGTCTGCTCGGCGATGTAGTTGAGGAATGCAGGCCCGATGTCCACGGCGTAAACGGTCCCCTTCGGCCTAACCTGATCGGCGAATAACAGCGTGAAAAGTCCGGTGCCGGCGCCAATGTCCGCCACGGCGTCGCCCGGCCGCAGGCCAACCGCGCGCGCAATATCCCGGCGTTTCACGTAGATGTCGCGGGACTGGCTCTCCCATTGCTTGACGAAGTGCTGAATGTCCGCCTTGGGGTCCACGAATTTCTTGTTCATCTCGGCGGGGTAGGGGCGCGGACCGTTGCTGCACGGCGTGTCCGCGGCCTTCGCTGTAGCGAACATCACGGCCAGGCAAGCGCCCAGCCACGTCATCATCTGGGGAACTCGGTGCATTGGATTCTCCGTCAGCGAAAAGGGTTTGGAAAGAAAGTTGGTGGTGTTTCACGGGCACCTTGCGCGTGTCGCAGCTCCCGAAACTCTACTGTTTCTCCTTCGTCGTGCATGGATGTTTCTTCACGTCGCCGTGGCACCCGCGTACCTGCGTCGGTGGGCAGTCCCCCGGCTTGCCCATGAGGTTCTCCGGTTTCTGGCAGCCTTTCTTCTTGTTGCAGCGACACATGATTCGAGTCCTCCTTCCAAGATATCCGAGTGTTCAGTCCGCACGATTTCCATGGGCCCGCTTCGGGCACCGGCACTTCACGGCTGGGCCGGAAGCAAGAAGCCCGTCAATCTGCGCACGCCACCTGTCGAGGGTCTGCTCGTTCAATCGGTAGTGGACGTAGTAGCCGCGTTTCGCGTCGATCACGAGGCCAGCGTCCCGCATCACCCGGAGGTGTTGCGACACCGCCCCTTGCGTCACGTCGAGTTGGGATGCCAGCGCGCCCACGCAGAGCGTGCGACCCTTGAGGACCTGCACGATCCTCACCCGCGTCCCGACCGACAGGACTTTCAGAATCCGCGCCAAATCGTCCGCTTGACGAGCCATATTGCGTTTTAGCCTCCGCTAATACACTATTGGATGTCTGGCCGCGCGTCAATGACGCTATCCCGCGGCTACGCCCGGATGCGAGACGGACCGGGAGGCATCAAGGATTACGGCCGAGCCCGAGCATCGGCTGGAGCAGCGGGAAGAGGAATCCCACGAAGCCCAGGCCCGTCGTCGCGAGAGATGTTCCGCCCGCCGTGCTTTTGCCACGTCGTGAATGATAGCGAATTCCGACGTTTACCTCACCGAGCTGGACCGCCACGCGGACGAGGCTTTCTCGAATCCACGGAACTGGATGCCCTGGAATTGCCGGCAGACGCTGGCCAGCACCGGCCCGCGTACCGGCGGCATGACCTGTACTTCCGTCAACTTCCCCTGGCCGTTGCGCCGGCCTGCTGCCAACGATTTTTCACGCGTGCCGGAAGGACACCGAACTCCTTGCCGCGCAAGCACATGCTGCCTTTCTCGCCGCGATCCTGGCCGAGACCGGAAATTGGGATAAGTCGTGCGCCAAACGCTTGACATCTCCGCTAATGTCGGTATACTGAGGGTTACGCCGTTGACACATCTTGCCGCGAAATCTGCGGCACGCACCCTGAGGAGATGTCATGAGCCCCAGACATTGGATCCCAGTCGCCTCGTTGACCGCTGCCGCCTTGATCGTTTCTGCCGGCCTTGCACGGCCGGCCCGGGCGTCAACCCTGCCGAAATACGATCACATTATTGTCGTTTTCGAGGAGAACAAGGACTATGGCCAGGTCATCGGCTCGCCCAACGCCCCCTACATCAACAACACGCTGCTGGGCACCTACCACGGCGTATCGTTCACGCAGATGTACGCCGAGTATCATCCGAGCGAGCCGAACTACTTGTGCTTCTTCTCCGGCACCAACCAGGGTGTCACCGACGATGGCCAGTACGATGTGCCGCCGATGACGACGCCCAACCTCTGGCGCGTCGATGCTGGCCAAGGGTTACACCTTCAAAGGCTATGCCGAAGACCTGCCCTCGGTCGGCTATACCGGCGCCACCTATAGCTACAACGGCGGAGACAACTACGTCTTGAAGCACTGCCCTTGGGTCAATTGGCAGTATGCCGGCGGCACCCAAGCGAACTCCATTCCGGCCGCCGACAACGTTCCCTTCTGTACGGCGACGGACAACAACGGCGGCTACTCGTCCTCCTATTACTTCCCCACCAATTATTCCCAGTTGCCGACGGTCTCGATGGTCATTCCCAATGAAATGGACGAGATGCACAGCGCCAGCGTCGCGGACGGCGATGCGTGGCTCAAAACCTACCTGGACGGCTATGCCCAATGGGCGCTGACCCACAACAGCCTGCTGATCGTCACCTGGGACGAAGACGGCAGCACCGGCCAGGCCCAAAACCAACTCATCCCGACAGTCATGGTCGGGGCAAATCTCAAGGGCGGCAATTATAGCGAAACGATCAACCATTACAACCTGCTCGCCACCCTTGAGGACATGTACGGCCTGCCTTACTGCACCAGCAACGACGCCAACGCAACTCCCATCACGGACGTGTTCGTGCCCGAGCCCTCGACGTTCGCGTTGGCGGCCGCGGGACTTGTCGGCCTGGCCGTCGTGGCCTATCGCCGCCGGAAACGCTAACCTTAGACCGCACGGGAAACTCAAAGCCGCGCGTCAGCAGGGCCAGCGTTTCCACTCCCGGCAATCGACGGGAGGAAATGCTTGCGCAACCGTTCACAGGTCGGAAGACAAAGAGACGGAACCGCAGATAGACGCGGATGAACGCAGTTCATTGAATCCATTCTTGTCGGCGTTTATCTGCGTAATCCGTGGTTTTTCCGCCGCCACACGTAGCCGAGCAGTCCGACGGCGGCCACGCCCAGCAGGGCGAAGGTCCCCGGTTCCGGAACCACACCGAAGTTACAGTTGTCATAGTCGCTGTCGTAGTCGATCACGGCCCAGGCGTTGCCGGCCGGATCGATGCCCCAAGAGCCCAACGCGTCCGACAAACTTGTGGCGCCACGCCCGTCGGCCTGCGTCCAAAAGTCGGCATAGGTGTCGTAGACCCCGGTCTGAGCGAATGCCCCGGGGCCGGCCGTGTCGTGGGTCGTGGCCGGTTGCCACTCCCCGCCCGGGGCCCAGGCGCCAAGCCACAGGTAGCCGTCCGCGACGTTGGCTGCCAAGTTGGTGAACAGGCTCGTGTCAAAGCTCATCTGCAAGACGTAGGGGGTGCCAGTCCAGATGCCGGTGAGGTTCAGGACGTCGCTGGCCAACCATTGGCCGTTCGGGGCCATCGGGCCGGCCGGGTACTGGACCGCGGTGCCGGGCGTTTCGTCGGTCGCCCGGGTGCGGAACGCCATTTGCACGGTTGACGCGACCGAAGCCGTGCCGTCCAGCAGCGTCACCACGGTGCCGAGGCTGCCGGCGCCGCTGGTGACCGCGGACAGATTCTTGAACCTATTTCCCTGCTGCACAACGCCACTGAGCGGAGTGCCATAGCTGGCGTAGGCCGCGTGTGGCCCGGCCTGGGCGACCGTGGCAACCCCGACGTTCACGTTCATCGAGGACGTAACCGTAGTGACGCCGGGGTCAGTGCTGGAGGCCGTCGCGGTGATTACATAGTTGCCCGCAGTGCCCGGTGCCGAGTACGTGCCCGTGGGCGATGGCGTTACGGTGCCGCTCGCGGCGAGACACCCGCTGGTGGGGCTTACGGTTGCCGATCCGCCGGTTGCCGTGCTCGACAAGGTCCAGCAGTTGATCATGGCGGTCCCCGTATTGGCGACGGTGTAGGTCATCGGATTGGTGCTGTTGAGCAGCAGTCCGGTCTGGCAGATGGCGAAGCTGAGGCTAAAGGCCCCGGTGCCTGGGACGGCCGGGGTGTACGTGATCGTCGGCATCATGACGCTTGATATGAGGTTCAGGCAGTCCACGGAACGTGCACCCGCGAAAGTAGAACTCGTCGTGGTGCCGTCTATAGTACCTGCAAAGCAGGCGGACAAACTATATTGCTGCGGAGTCGTGGTGATGGACGCCAACTGGGTCGTCCCGGTGTTGGCGGGGGCGATGCTGTAGGTGTATCCAAGGACGCCGAGCAAGATGTTCGTCCGGTCGCCGGGTCCGGTTGCCGTACCGGTACCAAAGAATATCGTTGACCCCGGCTGCTTGAAATAAGACCAATAGGGATGGCCGCTTCCGCCGTGACTGTTATTATACGTTGACCCGAGGTCCAAGTTTCCGTCGTTGTTGAGGTCTGTGGACGAGCCCGTGGTTGCCCCAGTACCCACGCTGAAGCCGTTGAGTTGGGTAAGAGAGATGGACGATGGCACGGTGCCGATGCTTCCCGACGAGATGAAGTTCAGGTACGCAAAATTAACGCCGTCGTCGGTCGCCGTCAGGTTCGCCTGGTTCAGGCCGGCGTAGACGTCGAAGTAGATCGTGCCAGAGGTGGCGGACGTACTGACGCTGTTCTGCGTGATACTATCGCCGAGGGTCGCCGTGTACGTCGAGGAATACGCCGTGCTGCCGCTGGCGATCGGTTCCAAGAAATATTCCACCAAGTCGGCCCGTGACTGCGAGACGATCGCCGTGACCAACAGGGCCAGGGCGATACCGAAGATTCGTCCTACTCTCATCCCACACCTCCCTTGAAATAGAAATTGTGAAAACCCAAGCCACAAATGCCAATACCAAAACGGCACTCGCTCAAGGCCCGAGAAGGAGAACGTACCGTGGCGAGATACGAAGCAACGACAGCCTCCCCGTGCGATAGCGAGAAACCGAACGCTGCCTCGTGATTGTCGAAGGGTGTCAAGTCGGTCATCCCGCAGCCGCCGGCAGCTACGGCAGAACTTTCAATATACCGACATTGGCGGAAATTTCGAGCCTCTGACGAAGGGGGGCCGCAAGAAAAAGGGGAATTGCATCTGTCGGGGGGGACAAATGTTGGAAAAATGGCCCAGTCAGGTTAGTGGCCGACAACGCCACGGCCGACCGAAGCCGTGCTCCGCGGGTTGTCGTTTCCCGCGGAGCACTGCCGGGTGAACACGAGCGACTTTCTTAAGGCGGCGCACTACGTCCGCTTCCGCCGCTGCACGTAGCCGAGCAGTCCCACGACGGCGACGCCCAGCAGAATCAGCGTGGAAGGCTCCGGCACCGCGGCCGCGCCGGCGGCGCCGGCCACACCGCCCGTCGGCGATGCGGCAGCACCGCCGAGCGGCGCCGTCTCGCTGACCGTCGAACTCGTCGCGACGGTCTCGCTGGTGTTCGGTGCGGTCTCGGTCGCGTCGGTCGCGCTGGTGTCGGTCGTGGGCGACGAGGCGCCCAACATTGCGCCCAACGCCACGTAGCCGCCCGCCTTCACCGTCACGATGCCCGCGCTGGGCGTGGCGGCCGGAGTGGCGAAGTCAAGCGTGCCGCTCGTGACCGTCGTGCCGCCCGTGTACGTGTTGGTGCCGGTGAGGATCACCGCGCCGGAACCCAGTTGAGCCACGCTGCCGCTGCCGCTGATGCCGGGCGCGAAGGAGATGTTGTCCGAACGATTAAAGGCCAGGTTGCCGTTGTTGGTGACGCCGCTGGTTTGGTCGATGGATCCCGTCGTGCCGCCGCTTCCCAACTGCAGGGTGCCGGTGCTGATGGTCGTCGGGCCGGTGTAGGTGTTGCTGCCGGTGAGCGTGAACCTCCCGGTGCCGGTCTTGACCAGCGCCGTTGGTGGCGCCGAGCTGGCGCCGGTGATGACGCCGGCAAACGTGCTGTCGGTGTTGTCGCTGCCGGTGGTGAGGATTCCAAAACCCAGCGAGACCGCGGTGGTCGAGTCGCTGCTGGTCAGGGAGCCGATCGTCTGGCTGGTGTTGTTCAGATCGAGCGTGCCGCCGCCGCTGATGGTCACCGGCGTGCCGGTGGGCAAACTGGCGTTGGAGGTCACCCACACGGGCATGGTTCCTCCGGTCCCCCCGCTGATCCACTTGTCGTACAGGTAGGTTTCAGCGGCCTGCGCCTGGGCGGTGGTCAAGGCGGTGTTGAAAATCACCACCTCGCCGAGGTCGCCGTTGAAGAAGCCGTTATCGGGCTCGGCGTTGCCGGTGCCGAGGTAGCTGGTGTAGTTGGCTCCGCCGTCGGCGACAATCTCGGACTTGACGGTGTTGGAGGCGACCGTCGCGCCGTTGACGCTGATCGAATGGCCGACCGCCGGGTTCAACGCAGCGGTGATGACCTGGGCGGTTTCAGGTCCCGGGGGGCCGCCCATGGTGCCGGACATGGGCGGGGTGCCGCCGTACAAATCATAGTAATATTGGCTGAACTGGTATTGTCCTTGGGCGTCGCTGGAAGTTTTGCCATAACCCACGGCAAGGCCGGTATTCTCAGCCGTCCCGTACGCGGCCACCCCCAGGAAGAAATTCACGCCGGTGGATTGGTTTCCGCCCCACGGCGCCAGCGCCCCGTTGTTGAACGACCGCGCCGCGACTGCCAGGACCGTATAGCCGGTGCCGATGAGGGCGCCGTTATTATTGAAGGTCATTTCCGTGCCGTTGCCCTTGCCGTCATTGGTCGTGTCCCCTTCCAGGGTGTCTCCGCCGCTGAAGCCGAAACTGAGGGTGGGCATGTTGTTAAACGCGCTGTTGGCGGTATTGAGCGTCGGGCCGAGGCGCCCGCCCACCACGGTCGCGTTGGCGATCGAGCCGAGGGTGCCGAGGTTCGTCAATCCAGTCACGCTGCCACCGCTGGTGACGACGGCGCTGGGGTTGCTCGGATCAAACCAGATCGCCGGGGCGACTGTCGTCGCCTGGATCCGGAGGATGCCGCCGGTGATGGCCGTCGCGCCGAATAGGTGTTGCTGGCGCCCAGCACGAGGGTGCCGCCGCCGGCCTTGGTGAACGAACCGGTGCCGGTCACGGCGTTGCTCAGCGTGCCGCTGCTGACTTGGTTGAAGGTCACGTTGGCGCTGTTGCTCAGGGCAACGGCCGTGGGGATGTTGGCCACGGTGCCCTGGAGCGTCCCGCCGCTGACCGTCGTCGGCCCCGTGTAACTATTGACGGCTGCCGTGAGGGTCAGAGACGTCCGAGCCGGCCTTGTTCAATCCGGTGCTGCTGACGATCTGGTCGGCAATCGTCGTCGGCGCGGTGACCGTGAGGACGGGGGAATTCGCCAGCGTCACGACATTGGGCATGGTGAGGCCCTGGGGGGCCAGCGTCAGGCCATTGGCCCCGGAACTGCTCAGCGTCACGTCGCCGTTGATGTTCACGGCGTTGGCCAGCGTCTGGCCGTTGCCGTCGTCCTGCAAGGTGCAGCCGCTGATGGTCAAGGCGCCGAGGCCCAGCGGGCCGGACGCGATCGTTCCGCCGGAGACCGTGCTGCTGGCGCCGATTTGGAGCAGGCCGCCGGCGAGCGTGGTCCCGCCCGTGTAGGTGTTGCCGGACATGCTGATCGCCAGCGTGCCGGTCCCGGACTTCACCAGCGCGACATTGCCCGCGATCGTGCCGCTGCCGGAGAAGCTGTAAGCCAGGTTGGTGTTGCTGACCGTGAAGCTGCTGGGCGAGAGCGTCCCCGTGACGCTCACGGCGCCGGTCCCCGCGCTGTCGTCGAAGATGACCGAATCAGCAGACACCATCGTCATCGAATTAGGATCGTTGTAGACGACCGGTGTCCCCGGGACGCCGGTGACGATCCAGTTCGGCGTGGCGGTGTCCCAGGTGGTGGTGTTGGCGCCGGTCCAGGTCTTCGAGCCGCCCGGGGCGTACACGTAGAGGTCGATCTCGTGACTGCCGGTGTTGTTGACCAATCCGTAGGTGTAGCCGCCGCCGGGCACGGTCCCCGGAACCAGCGCACTGGCGTTGAAACCGGGGAGGCTGCCGTAGGTGACGAGTCGATAGACGCCGTTGCTGAAGTTGCTGCCGGCGCTGATGTTGAGCGTGAAGCTGTTGAGCGTCACGGCGCCGCTGGCCGCCACCAGGTCGCAATCCGTGCCGGGAGTGACGGTAGAGCCCGGCGTGTTGAGGTCGAAGTCCAGCACCGCGCCGGCGTTGACGCTGAAGGCGCCGACGGCAAGGGTGCCGATGGCGCCGAAATTCCCGGAGCTGTTGACGCCGGGGGCGACGTGGCCGCCGTTGCCCGAGGCCCCGGGCCCCACGACGCTGACGCTGCCGGCCAGCAGCCCGGTGCCTTCCAACACGGCGGTATGGCCGGCGACCTGGTCGCCCACGCTGACGGCGCTGGCGGCGCCGACGGTGCCGGTGACGGACAACGTGCCGTTAGCGATTGCCGTGGGGCCGGTGTAGGTGTTGTTGGCATTGAGGGTCAGCGTGTCGGCGCCGAGCTTCGTCAAGCCGCCGGCGCCGGACAGCCCGGTGCCGAAGGTGACGGCGTTGCCGTTGGTGTCGATGATGGCCGCGTTGCCGCTGGCGATGGGGGCAATGCCGGCGGACACGTCCTGGGTATTGTCGGTGGCCCACTGCAGGGTGCCGCCGTAGAAATAGATGTTGGCGCGCTCGTGCTGAACGGGAGGGTGCCGTTGGAGAAGTTCAGGACGCCGCCGTTGAGGGTCGTGCCGTAGCTATAGGTATTCGCCCCGCCGAGGACCAAGGTGCCGCTGCCGTTCTTGGACAGAAGGGTGGTGGCGCCGCCGCCGATGTCCTTGATCACCGAGTTGATCGTGGTGGTGTTCGAGTCGATCCAGACGAACAGTTCCGAGTTGGTTCCGGCGACGCCCGAGGTGATCGTGCCGCCGTTCATCGTGTAGCCGCCGTTGGGGGTGAACGGGGCGCTGCCGGAAATGCAGATGCCGCCGTTCTTATCAAGCGAGCTTCCCGACCCCGCTCCGTTGTTCTCGAGGTTGAGCGTATAGCCGGTCAGGTTGGTGGCTACCGCCGAGGAGCACTGGACGGTGAGGGAGTTGTCGGTGACGCCGGCAGTGAGGGATTGGGTCCCCGTGGTGGTAATAATGACGGTCGCGTTACTGCCCGCGGTTACGCTTGCGCTAAAGGTGATCGTGGTGGCCGTGTCTTCCTCGTGGATGCCTTGGCTGCCGCTAAAGCGGGCGAAGTCGTGGCCGTTGACGATGATCCAGTCGGCCGGATCGTTGTTGGAGGCCGGCCCGCCGCTAAGGCTTGGCGAGCCGAAGTAAATATGGTCGCCGGGGGCCGTGGGATTTCCGTACGTGGCACTGGAATAGGTGCCGCCGGGGCCGCCCTGGCCGGGGATCGTGGCGGTGAAGTCCACCATGGCCCCGCTCATGGGCGTTCGCACCAGGTCGCTCCCCAAGCTGCTCGTGTTGGAACCAAAAGAGATCATGGCCACGTCGTTGGTGGAGGCGCCGCGGGAGACGGTCACCACGGACTGCCCCGGGCCGAGTGTCAACGCGCCGAAATACTCCGTCTCGGTGCCGGTGTAGCTGACGTTGCCCAGGTAGGAGAACGTTCCGCCGCTGACCGTCACGGGCGTGCCGTTGCCAACGCGGGCCAGCGTGCCGCCCGTCTGGTCCATGTAGAATGTCCCCCCGTTGTTGACGACGATGGCGGTGCTATCGAGGATCTTGCCGGCAGCGGCGCCCGTGCCCGTCAGGTAGAGCGTGCCGCCGTTGACGGTGGTGGTGCCGGAATACGTATTGACGCTGCCGAGGGTCAACTTGCCTGGGCCGAGCATGGTCACATTGCCGCTGCCGCTGACCACGCCGCCGAAGGTCTGCGCGGTGGGATTGGCGAATGTCAGCATTCCGTAGTTGGTGATGTTGCCGGGAACGGCGCCGAACGCGGTCGCCCCGTCGCCCAGTTGCAGGGTTCCGCTGCTGATGGTGGTCCCGCCCGAATAGGCATTGCCCGTGTTCGTCAGGATGACGGTCCCGGGGCCATTGACGACCAGAGCGTTGGTGTCGTCGTCGGTCAGGGCCGACGCGAAGGTCAACGTGCCCCCGCCGCCGCCCAGGTTATAGGTGTTTCCCGTCGGCGTGAAGGCGCCATTGTAGGTGGCCGCGCCGCTGGCGCCGAACGAGATGGTGGCGTAGGCGCTGTAGTCGTTCATGTTGATCGTTTCGCTGCTGTTTCCGATCAGGGCCAAGGCCCCGGAGGAAATCGAGGCAATGTTGCTGCTGCCAAGCCAGCCCGTCACGGTCGTGTAGGCGCCGCCCACGGCCACCGCGCCGCCGCTATTGATGATGATGCTCCCGATGCCGCCGGGATTGGCCGAGGCGCTGGCGAACTCCAGCAGGCCGCCGTTGACCGTGGTGCCGCCGCCGTAAGTGTTGGCGCCGCCGAGAATCAGCGTGCCGGGGCCAACCATGGTCACGTTGCCGCCGCCGCTAATGGATGCGGTGAAGGTTACGGTATCGGAACGGTTGAAGGCCAGGACGCCCTCGTTGGCGACGGCGCTGGTGCCGTTGATCGAGCCGGCGCCGCCGCCGGCGCCGATCTGCAGGGTGCCGTCGCTGATGGTCGTCGCGCCCGAATAATTGTTATTGGCGGTCAGGACGAGGGCGCCGCCGCCGGCCTTGGTGAACGAACCGGTGCCGGTCACGGCGTTGCTCAGCGTGCCGCTGCTGACTTGATTGAAGGTCACGTTGGCGCCGTTGCTCAGGGCAACGGCCGTGGGGATGTTGGCCGCCGTCCCCTCGAGCGTGCCGCCGCTGACCGTCGTCGGCCCGGTGTAGCTATTGACGGCTGCCGTGAGGGTCAAAATGTCCGAGCCGGCCTTGTTCAACCCGGTGCTGCCGACAATCTGGTCGGCAATCGTCGTCGGCGCGGTGACCGTGAGGACGGGGGCGTTCGCCAACGTCACGACATTGGCCGTGTTGAGGCCCTGGGGGGCCAGCGTCAGGCCGGCGGCCCCGGAGCTGCTCAGCGTCACGTCGCCGTTGATGTTCACGGCGTTGGCCAGCGTCTGGCCGTTGCCATCGTCCTGCAAGGTGCAGCCGCTGATGGTCAAGGCGCCGAGGCCCAAGGGGCCGGACGCGAGCGTGCCGCCGGAGACTATGCTGCTGGCGCCGATTTGGAGCAGGCCGGCGGCGAGCGTGGTCCCGCCCGTGTAGGTGTTGCCGGTCATGCTGATCGCCAGCGTGCCGGTCCCGGACTTCACCAGCCCGGTAACGCCGGCGATTGCGCCGCTGCCGGAGAAGCTGTAAGCCAGGTTGGTGTTGCTGACCGTGAAGCTGCTGGGCGAGACCGTCCCCGTGACGCTCACGGCGCCGGTCCCCGCGCTGTCGTCGAAGGTGACCGAGTCGGCATACACCAGCGTCGTCGGATTGGCATTGTTGTAGACGACCGGGGTCCCCGGGACGCCGGTGACGATCCAGTTCGGCGTGGCGGTGTCCCAGGTGGTGTTGTTGGTGCCGGTCCAGGTCTTCGAGCTGCCCTGGGCATACACGTAGAGGTCGATTTCGCTGCTGCCGGTGTTGTTGACCAGTCCGTAGATGTAGCCGCCGGGCACGGTTCCCGTCCCCAGCACACTAGCATTGAAACTGGGGAGGCTGCCGTAGGTGACGATGCGATAGACGCCGTTGCTGAAATTGCTGCCGGCGCTGATGTTGAGCGTGAAGCTGTTGAGCGTCACGGCGCCGCTGGACGCCACCAGGTCGCAATCCGTGCCGGGAGCGACGGTAGAGCCCGGCGTGTTGAGGTCGAAATCCAGCGCCGCGCCGGAGTTGACGCTGAAGGAGCCGACGGCAAGGGTGCCGATGGCGCCGAAATTCCCGGAGCTGTTGACCCCGGGGGCGACGTGGCCGCCGTTGCCCGAGACCCCGGGTCCCAAGACGGTGACGGCGCCGCCCACCAGGCCGTTGCCGGCCAACACGCCGGTGTAGCCGGCGACCTGGTCGCCCACGCTGACGGCGCTGGCGGCGCCGATGGTGCCGGTGACGGACAACGTGCCGTTGCCGATGGTCGTGGCGCCGGTGTAGGTGTTGTTCGCACTGAGGGTCAGCACGCTGGCGCCGAGCTTCGTCAGGCCGCCGGCCCCGGAAAGCCCGGTGGCAAAGGTGACGCTGTTGCCATTGGTGTCGATAATGGCCGCCTGGCCGCTGGAAATGGGGGCAATGCCGGCGGACACGTCCTGGGTATTGCTGGTGCCCCATTGCAGGGCGCCGCCGTTGAAATAGATGTTCGGCGTGCTCGTGCTGAAGGGAAGGGCACTGGCGGCGAAGCTCAGGACGCCGCCGTTGATTGCCGTGGGGCCGGTGTAGCTGTTGCTCACGCTGAGGGTCAGCGTGCCGGAACTGAGCTTCGTCAGGCCGCCGGCGCCGGAAAGCCCGGTGCCAAAAGTGACGCTGTTGCCGTTGGTGTCGATGATGGCCGCCTGGCCGCTGGCGATGGGGGCAATGCCGCCGGACACGTCCTGGGTATTGTTGGTGGCCCACTGGAGGGTGCCGCCGTAAAAATAGATCAGGTTGGGCGAGCTCGTGCTGAAGGGGAGGGTGCCGTTGGCGAAATCCAGGACGCCGCCGTTGAGGGTCGTGCCGTGGCTATAGGTATTCGCCCCGCCGAGGACCAGGGTGCCGCTGCCGCACTTGGACAGAAGGGTGGTGGCGCCGCCGCCGATGTCCTGGATCACCGAGTTGATCGTGGTGGTGTTCGAGTCGATCCAGACGAACAGCTCCGAATTGGTTCCGGAGACGCCCGAGGTGATCGTGCCGCCGGTGATCGTGTAGCCGGCGTTGGGGGTGAACGGGGCGCTGCCGGAAACGCAGATGCCGCCGTTATGGTCCAGCGGGCTTCCCCCTCCCTCCGAGGTCTGCTCGATGTTGACCTTAAAGCCATTGAGGCTGGTGGTGATTGCCGTCGTCAACGACTGTTCGGTCAGGCTGTTGATGCTCTCATTGGCGGTGACGGTCTGGCCAACGCTGCTGGTGACGATGATGTAGCCGCTTGCGGCGGTCTCGTTAATATTGTTGCTGAGGGTGCAGGGGGAAGTCCCGCCCGAGCCGGCGTCTTGCTCGTGGATGCCGTTGCTGCCGCTGAAACGGCAGAAATCGTGGCCGTTGACGACAACCCAGTCGCACAGACCGTAACTGGAGGCCGGCCCGCTGCCGAGGGTCGTCGAGCCGAAATACATGAAGTCATTCGGGGCTGAGGGGATTCCGTATCCGGTGCTGTAATAAGTGCCGCCGGGGCCGCCCTGGCCGGCGACCGTGGCCGTGAAGTCCACCATGGCCCCGCTCATGGCCGTTCGCACCAAGTCGCTCAACATGGTCGTGCTGGAACCAAAAACGAGCATGGCGTGGTTGGTGGTGGCGGCGCCGCGGGAGAGGGTCACGGTGGACTGCCCCGGGCCGAGTGTCAACGCCCCGAACTGCTCCGTGTCGGTCCCGGTGTGGCTGACGTTCCCCAGGAAAGAGAACGTGCCGCCGCTGAGCGTCACGGGCGTCGTCGTGGTGGCGCGGGCCAGCGAGCCGCCCGTCTGGTTCACGTAGAATGTACCCCCGTAGTTGACGGCGATGGCGGTGCTATTGAGGATCGTGCCGCCGGCGCTGCCCGTCAGGTAGAGAGTGCCGCCGTTGACGGTGGTGGTGCCGGAATAAGTATCGACGCCGCCGAGGGTCAGGCTGGCGGCGCCGGCCTTGGTCAAGCCGCTGCTGCCGATCAACACCGAATTGATCGTGGCGTTCTGAAGGTCGGTGATCGTGCCGGTCACGTCCAGCGACCCGCCGGTGACGATGTACCCGGTGCCGTCGAAGGCGACGTTTCCCACAAGCGCCGAGTTCGAAATGCTGACGGTGCCGCTGCTGTTGTCATAGAAGTTGGCGTCGTCGCCGGGCACCCATGTGCCTATGTCGTCGCCGTTGGTGTCGGTCGCCCAATCTGAGCTGGTGTCCCAGCACCCGCTCCCGGTATTGTCCCAATAAAGGACGCTCGCCTGTGCTGCCGGTGCTGCCAAAAAGAGCGCTACCCCCACCGTAACGAAAACAACCGCGACCGAAACCATCCCCTTGCTACGCATGGCATTATCCCTTTCCACTTGGAGAAAAAAACAGACAAAGAGTCATTTCCAACGCAAAACGTGCCTGGCAACATCGATAGGCGCCCGGCCGTCCGCCTGTCCAACCCGCCTTCCGAAAGATAGTGACCTGTAACGGTTACGCGGAACAGACGGGTCTTGACGGACAAGACCGCCCCCCTATTTCCGATAAACAGACCTTCCCTTAATGTAGACAAATTCAACAAGTTCTTCTCCGATGAGGATAAAATCACAAAGTTTCAACACGTTCATTGCCGTTCTCATGTCGTGGTTCTAGGAGGTCAACGGGCAAGCGCATTGCGGCGATCGGCTATAGGATGGCATGGCGTCGGCTCGTCTGTCTGCTAGGAACGCATCAGCGAGGTCCCTTCGGGACAGTACTTGCAAGTCATTGTATATCAACGACTTATGTAGTTCTTCTTGTCGCTGACTTTTCGTGAAATGCAGGGACTTGCCCAGGTGGCGGGACCGCATGGCCGTCGATCGTCCTTTCGGGCCCGGTACTTATGGGGGGTGCGATGGCCGCGGTGAAATCACGCCGCGATTCTGTAATTTATGAACGGAATATTTATAAATTTTTTCACGGCCTCACACCCTGGTACCGTTCACGGTCTGTGCGAAAATCAGCCGGGGCAAACAGCCGCGGGGTTGCAGCACCGAGGTCGCGACGCCTAGACGGTCAGCGGACCGCGGGGCTTCCGACAAGAACTTGTTGGAAGGCGTCCTAGAAGGCATGCGATTGCCTAGTCGGGTGGGCGAACTAGGCTTCTTCGGCCAGTGCGGCCGTCAGAACTCGCTCGCCCGGCGCAAGGAGAGGAAAGCATGTCGGTCGGGCATGATTTTCTCAGACGACTAACCATCGCCTGCCATGATAGGCTCGGCGTGGTCGTGCCCTGATGCTGGATCGCGCGAGCGGAGCACAACCTGTTTGACGGCGTGGATAACGGCGGGATGATAATCGCCTTCAAGACCGTTCTCCAGCGCATCGAGCGCCTCTCGGGGATCCATCGACGAGTCTCGATACAGCAGCGTCACGTAGTCCCGAACCGTGCGGATGATTTGCGCCCCAAAGCTGTGCCCTGCCGTGGCGTGGTTGGCGGCGTCCGCCTCGTCGAGGTCCGGGTACTCGCTGCGGTTGCCAAGCAGCGGCAAGGCGCCCGTGAGCACCGACCCCAAGGATTGAACGAGTTCACTGCCATGAAAGGTGTGCTCCAACTGGTTTTTTCGTCCGGGCTCCGCGAGATCGCCCATGGCCTTGCGAATCACTCTCGCCGTGACTTCGATATTCTCGATGTCCTGGAGCAAGACCGCCACTCGGACGTCGTCGATCTCTTTGTCCGACAACCGCATTTGGGCGGCGACCTGTTGGCTGACCTGGGCCACCTTGGCCGTACGGTCGCACACTTTTGGATCGGAGCTGTTGAGGTACCTTGCCAACACTTCCACGACCCCCACATAGGCGTCGTGGAGTTCCTTGATCTTCTCCATTCTTTGGTCGCTCAGCGTCCCGACGAGCAGTGCATTCAGGCCCATCACCGCGCCCCAAATCGTCAGGGCCAGGCCTACGGCGAGGGGCGAGGTAAATGCGACCAGGCTGTTCAAGTCGAGGGCGGTTACCGCTGCGGCGCAAGTCACGCAGAAGAGGGCCAGAATGCCGGCACGGTAACGCCCCAGATAGAAGGCGGCAAGCACCACGGGCAGATAAAACAGGTTGAGCACCACGGTCCGGTAGGGGCCGAGCCTGTACAGCAGACAACACAGACCCACACAGATGAGAATCAGGATGATTTCGAGACAGGTTTGCGGTTCACACTTCTTGCGCCACATGGTAGGGCTCCAAGTCGTTACATGCATCAAATAAAGTCATGGCGGCCGAAAGGTTGCCGTCGGCCACTATTTGCGTCGTTGCCACAATCTCCGCCTTTTTCCAGGCGAGATCGCTTACTCGGTGTTCTGCTTTGCCCGCGTCTGGGCAACGCTGGGCAATCGTTCGGAACTCCGCTTCCACCTCGAGGAACGCGTCCACGACCGCGGGATCGAATTGTTTTCCAGCCTCGGCGCTAATCATCTCCACGCACTTCGCGTGCGGAAAAGCTGTTTTGTAAACTCGTCTCGTGGCCAGCGCGTCATAGACGTCGGCGACGGCCACGATGCGCGCGGCCAAGGGAATTTCTTCGCCCGCCAGTCCCTTGGGATATCCGGCGCCGTCCCAGCGCTCATGGTGGCAGAAGGCGATCTCGCGGGCCAGTTGCAAGAAATTCGACTTTCCCAACTGCGATTCGATTTCTCGGACGCAGGTGCCGCCGATCACGGAATGCATCTGCATCACGAGCCGTTCTTGCTCCTCGAATGTTCCCGGCTTCAAGAGGATCGAGTCTTCAATGCCGACCTTCCCGATGTCATGGAGGGCGGAGCTGATTCCAATCAGCTTGACGAAGGCCGAGGTAAGTTGGCGGCGGTAGCGCGGATTGCGGCGGAGGGCGGTCGCCAGGCGGGTGGAATAGACGGCGATCCTTTCCAGGTGGTTGCCCGTGTCGGGATCTCGGGACTCCGCGAGCTTCGCCAAACCGAAGATCACGGCGTCGCGCGTTCGCAACAAATCGCTGTAACGTTCGAGCGACAACCCTACGGCACGTGTCTTCTCGCGTACGCTCTGGTCTTGGGCCCGCGTCAAAACCAGGTAGGCGACGACCGCCTGCAGTGCGGCAATCCAAGTAAAGACCAGAACGCGGATTTCCATCTCGGAAGTCGCCCCGTTTGCGACATCGCGGGAAGCCGCTCCGATCTCCTCCTGCAAACCACCCGCGGCCCTGTCTACGACCGGTCCCGAAACGTCCTGGCTGGGCTGGTGCTGGCGTGGGGCAACCGCAAGAACGAAACGGTGTTCCAGCCAGAGTCCCAACGCCAGGCAAGCGGTCTGGGCCAGGACCATGATCGAGTAGAGTCGGACGTGTCGTTTCATCGGACTGTGTCGGACGATTCCCATCGCATAAGGGTATACAGCAACCGCGGACGTTTCCGGTGACGGAAATGTCTTGAAGAAACAGCCTGCTCATAAGTATAGGTTGCGGGTCGGGGGGAAATGGTGGTCGGTGGCGTGGTGGTCCATCGAGGTTTGGCTTCCTTCGGGTTTGCCCTAACCCATGAGATAGCGGTGGTTTAAGGCATGACTCCGGAAGCCGGCTACGAAGAGTTTCCGGGGGCTTCCCGATGCCCGTCAAGCCGTCATTGCCGGCAATTCCGTCACGCCAGGGCTGGTCCTCCCGCATCAACGAGTGCGACTTGGAGATAGTTTCTGCCGGTCCTGCCGGTGAAGCGTCGCTTGCGAAACCGCAAGCGAGCAACAGGGCTTCCGGCAAGAACACAATGAGTTACAATGGATTCTGCGGCGTTTACGGGGTGTCTGGGAGGATTTGCTCGGGGATGACGGCATTAAGGGGGACGAAGGCCATGAGTGGTCCTGATCGCGGCTTATTTGACCCCGATTTCTGCGAATCCCGATGCCCGATTTGCACGCGGGCGCGGAGCGGCAGTCGGTTCGCCCGTTTCCTTCAAGCCGTCGAGATGGTTGTCACCTTTGGCGGCTGCCCCTGGGGGCGGGCGAGGCGACGGAAGTACGGCGTGAAGCCCGGCGAGCCGCTGCCGCCCGAAGGGACCGGCAAGTGAATGACACTTGCAGTGCTAACTTGAAAGACCCGGGTGTGTCGATCAAGGGCTATTGTGTTCCCCAGTCCGGGCTGTATAATGGATGGAAGTCGTCGGATGACTAGATGAAGAGCAGCTCGGCCCTGCCGGGCGGCTTGTTGCCGAGTAAGCCGACGTGGTCGAACGCCTTCGGGTGTTCCGCCACGTCGGTTTTTTGTTGTCCGTGGCACAAGACGTTCGGGATCCACTCACGGAAAGTTCTTGCGTCCTTAATCACGGAGGCGACACGATGAATCCATTAGCCGCTATCGCTGACGTCCCTTGGCACGGTCTGAAAGTCGTTGGCGAATCCCGCCCGGGACCCGATCGAAGGGACCGAATCCTGGAGGCACTTGGGCCGTCGGGAGAACGTTCGCCCGGCGTCGATGAGGAGACCCTTTCCAGGTACTACAAGTACCTGACGGCGAGATTGTCCTTCCCGTTCACCGCTTACTACCCCGAGCCGGCGACCGCGCTTGAGGAAGCGGAACACCGTTGCACCGTGGTCGAGTTGCTGGACCCGGCCCATGACATCTGCGACGAGTTCGACGGCATCTTCTGCAAGGCCCGCAAGGGGAAGTACGAGATCAACTTGCCGCTGATCGAGTTGGAAGTGCCCGACGACGGCCCCAATTTCCGGTTGATCGAGGACTACTGGCACTGGTTTTGGAACTGGCGGTGACGAACGACGCCGAAGGATTTGGTTCTGGAATGACGAACACCGACTTGACGCTTCATCGAGAAAGACTTCTGGCCTTGCGAGCAAGACTCCAGGGCGACATGACCCAGATGGAGGATAACGCCCTGAACAAGGACCACGAGAAGACCACCAGGATGCCGAACCACATGGCGGAGCTGGGCAGCGGCAACTTCGATCAGGAACTCACGCTGGGCCTGCTGGGGAGCGACCAGGACGTTCTCGACCAGATCGAGGCGGCCATCGAGCGGGTCGAAGACGGCAGCTATGGCCGGTGCGAGACGTGCGGTGAACAAATCCCCAAGTCCCGCCTTGAAGCCATGCCTTATGCGGCACGGTGCGTCCGATGTGCCTCGCAGGAGGAAGAAGGCAACAAGCCCAGATCGGCATAGCGTCCCTGCTCGACCTTGGGGCCGTCAGCCGCTGTTCCATCTCCTCGGCCATCCGGAAGTGAGTGCCGTGGAACTCCTTGGCGACATGGGGTTGGGCGGCACTTGCGGGCCCGGGCGAGAGCGGTGATAATAGCAGCGTGGCGTTACCGGTCCAGGCTGGGTGCAAACAGTTGGGGGTGAGCTATGATTCGGATCAACCTGGTCAACAACACGGCCAGCGTGAAGCACATCGACTTCTGCGTGGTTCCGGTGACCCGACAGGAAGATTTCGCCTGTATTCCGGACGGCCTATTGCCGCTGCGCAGTGTCGTGCGGCTTTCCCGCAAGCTCGGGGCTGGGCGCGTATGCGGGCGGATGGGCAAGTACGTCTGGTATCGGCTGCTCGGGACGCCGCCTGACACGCACAAGAGCCCGCTAGGCGACCGCGAGTGAAGGGCCGACGAAATCGGCGGATCACCTGCGCGGGCGTGCCTGGCTCCTGGCCTGCTCGATTTCCGCCGCCAACTCCGCCGTATCCTTGGCGAGTCGCTTGAGACGTTTGTCGGCGGTGTTCTCGTCCATCTGCTTGACCGTCCTCCGCACGCTGCCGCCTGTCAGGAGCCCCTGGTAGATGCCGTTCGCCCGCTCCAGCAGGTCCGGCGTCCAATCTTCGGGGAGCGTCCTGGCGGCCCAGATCAGCTTGCCGCCCAGGACGAGCTTCTCCTTGGGGGTTCCCGGCCCGGTGGTCAGGAACGCGGCGGCTTGTGCGATGGGATGTGATTGAACTGGCATAGGTAATCCTCTTGCGTTGCCTGATGTAACGGGCCAGGCGCCATGAATGGCCTGAACATAGTGTACCGCACCATCATACCACAAAGCCCATCCACTGCGATACCGGGGGCGTTATTAAAACGGCATCGAACCCCCCGTTGCCAGCCGGGCCGCAGGGACGCAATTCCCACGGTGGGAAACCTCCCCCAAACGACGCCCCATGTTCAACGTCCCTCACACCTGCACGAAATCGCCGCGGCCCGACCTTCCGATGACCCCGGCGAGCAGATGGTACAGGGCGAACAGTTCCCAGGCGAAGACCACGTAGCCCAGGTAGCCCAAAAGCGGCATCTCGAACACTCGCGGCCATCCGAACGCCGGCACGTGATACACCCACTTGGGATACGAGCAGTAGTTCCACATCTCCCAGAAGAACCCGCAGATGAGGCAACCGAGGGACAACGCCAGGTGGGGACGCCAGTCGCCCACGGCGGTGTACCGCAGCAGCGAGCGGTTTCCCGCGGCTGCGTTGATCGGCTCCAGGATCAGGTATACGGACAGCCAGAGGAAGGGGAAGAAGCACCGGGGCCACAGCAACAGCGAGGCCAGCATGAACCAGCCCAGGAGGAACAGCACGATCAGGTTCATCCGCGTGGGGGCCAGCGTCGGCCCACGCCCAAGTCGTTGCAGCCAGCCGAAGCCGCCGACCAGTTCCGCGGTCCCGAACACGGCAGGCATGACGGTGGAGAAGCTCAGCGAACACAGGGCGAAGTATTGCAAGGACGTGAACTGTTCGACGCCCTCGTAGGACCAGTTCTGCGTGCGGAGATTCAGCGACTCGAAGAGCCACCAGCCGGGAATCGACAGCACGAACAGCATGACGTAGCATCGGCGGCTCCGGGTCAGCAGCGAGGTGCCCTTCCGCCGGCAGGCGAGGGCATCGACCGTCAGGGAGTAGCCCAGCCACAAGGGAAAGAAGGCCCAGTGGCTTCGCAGGCCGGGAAGCGACCAGTTGAGCGTCCAGAAAACCAGGACCAGCCCTAATCCCACCCAGCCGTGGATGGGAAAGCGTCTATGCAACAAGGCAGCGTCCGCCATGCGGGTCAGTATACCCGAATCCCTCGGCGGACGAAGCCGGCCAGGCAGCCGCGGGAAAGAGGGCTATTTCATCAAGGAGCCGCGACCGGCATCGCCCCCGCCGACGAAACCGAATCAGACGCGGTTCTCCCCGGCCCCGCCGATGGCTACAATGGCATTCAGCGATCCGTCCATCCCCAGAACCGGAGGTGAGCCATGAAGTCCAGAATGTTCCTACTCCTGACCGTCTGTCTTCTTGCGTCCGGCTGCGACGACTCGACCAGCCCCCTCTCCGATCCCCAGAAGTCGAAACCGGACGCACGGTTGGCCGGGCTCTGGCGGGAGCGGGACAAGGACGGCAATGTGACGTACTATCATGTCGGCACGACTGGAAACAAACTCCCCCGAGGCGTGATGGGCGTGGTGCAAGTCACGCACCTGAACAGCGGCGACATCCAGACCCCCGGCGGCCGGCTGCTGGTCTTCCCGACCGTTCTCGGAGATAAGACCTACCTGAACATGACGGACGGCGACCAGCAACAGATTCAGAAAAAGGGATGGAAGAGCGTCAAGAGCTACTTCCTCCTCAAATACAAGGTCGAGGGAGACAAGCTGGTGGTGTGGCGGATGGAGGAGGACGCCAAGCGGCAGGCAATCAAGGCCGGGAAGATCAAGGGGCTGATTGAAGAGAAAAAGGACAAGGTTAACACCAGGGTCGTTTTCACGGACACCACCGAGAATCTCGCCCGCTTCGTTGCCCAGGCGGGTGACGGTTTGTGGGACACGAAGGAGCCATTGCAACTTGAGAGGGTGGATGCTCGTCTCGCACGGAGTGAGAGCGTCGTCATCGAAATGTCGCAACCGATGCGCGGGGGCGGCGGGCTTGGCACCATGGGATATCAGGCGACCGCCCGGGAGACCGCGTTCGTCAAAAAAATTACAGAGAAGCCGGTTGATCTTTGGTCCCAAGTGCAGATGCCCAAGCCTTCCAACGTCAGCGAAGCAGAATGGGCCAAGATGCAGGCGGAACAGGGCAAGGCTAAGGACCGGCTGACGCCTGCTGCGCAGTATCGCCTCGCAGATCAGGCCGGAAAATACGTTGGCTGGTTCGGAATCGTCAGAGAACAGACCTGGAGCGAGAAAAACAACGCCACCTCAATGTTGATTGAGCATAAGTACTTCGACGGCATGACGGACCTTCATATTCAGGTCGTGTCGCTGTATGGCGCCGGCGATTTCCGCGTAGCGCTGCCTGGCAGGGTGGCCAACATCCCGAAACTCAGCCTTGTCGCGGTCTATGGCAAGGTTTCCAAGAAGGCGGCCGGCATGGCGCAGATCGATCCCGAATACGTCCGGGTGTGGGACTGGGGGCTGTTCACATTCATGGATTATGGGGTGGACAAATCAAACCCCACTTGGGTCAAACTCCGCAAGGTCGAAGGCAAGGATGCCTACAGCCCGCGGCCAACACGCCAGTTCTATGAAGAACGGCTGGGGAAACGGTAATCATCCAACCAGGGGCCGAACCGGTGAACTGCGCAGCGGCTATGCTCGTTGGCATCGGCCCACCGCCTCCAGCATTTTCGCCAGTGATTCCGCATCGGCCATCCGGTGCTCGGTTCCCACGGCGATCAACGCCGACTCGGGCAGACCGCTGTTCCTGACCAGTTCCACGGAATCCGAGAAAGGGACCACGTCGTCGGCCTTGGAGTGCAGGACGACCGTGCCGGGATTGACCGTCCTGGCCGCACCCCAGTGCTTCCAAGCCGGACACAGCAGCACCAGCGGCGTCGAGCCCCTGTTGATGTTCATGGCCACAGCCCCGCCTCGACTGGAACCGACGACAACATCCGGCCGGTGCCGGTCGAACTCTGCCTGGGCGATACGAACGGCCGCATCGAAATCGTCGTCGGGCAGGGCCGGGTTCAAGACCTCATGTCCGTGGTCCTTGAGATAGATCGGCTTAATGCCGCCCGGTGTCGATTGCCAGCCGTGGAGGAAGAGGACGAGCATGGCCGGACCTACTTCCCCTTGTACCCCAACTTCTTGGCGCGTGCGAAATCCTCGTCTGCTTTGGCCATCTCGCCTTTCACTTTATAGGCAAAGCTCCGGTTGTAGTACGTAAGCGCGAGCATCGGGTCAAGGCGTATGGCTTCTGTGAAGTCGGCAATCGCCCGGTCGTGTTCGCCCTTTTTCCCGTAGGCAATGCCACGGTTGTGATACGCTGCGGCGTCTCTCGGATCGAGGCGAATGGCTTCCGTGAAGTCGGTAATGGCATTGTCGTAGTCGCCCTTTTCCCCATAGGTGATGCCCCGGCCGCTGTAGGCTTTGGCGTTTTTCGGGTCGAGCCGAATCGCCTCATTGTAGTCGGCGATGGCCCTGTCGTAATCGCCCTCCTCCGAGCGGGCGTTACCACGGTTGGAATGCGCAATGGCGTCTTTCGGGTCGAACCAAATCGCTGCGTTGTAGTCGGCGATGGCCTTGTCACGTTCGCCCTTCTTGGCGTAGGCGAAGCCCCGGTTGACATAGGTTTTGGCATTTTTCGGATCAAGCCGAATCGCCTCGGTGAACGCGGTAATCGCAGCGTCGTAGTCCTGCTTGTCCAAGCTGGCAATCCCCTTCTGGTACGCCTCCGCTGCCGGATCAGCATTTGCCGCATCCCCTGGATTCATGGCCTTTCCTCCAATCGGACGCATCCATGATACCTCTGCCAATCCCCCGCCGCCAGCCGGTACGGCCGAGGTCCCAGCCCGGCGAAATCCCGCCGCCATTTGCATTTCTTGGCGGTCGATCATGCCCCTGTCTCTGTCGCCTCAGTGTTCGCTCTTCACCGCCTCCACGATGGCAACCCGTATCTCCTGCTCGAAGTTGCTGGCCAGTCGCTTCGGGTCCTGTTCGTGGAGGCCCTCCCACTTGAACCCCGCGTCGATCCCGTGCTGGATCGCCTGCCGAAGCCTCGGGCTTTCTGCGATTGCCAGGGCGATGTCATCCACGTCCCGAAGGTCGCCGATCACGCCGTCTAACCAGTGCGGAGGTCTCATCGAAAAACTCCTTGAAAAGAAGGCTGGACTCAGGACAACTCCCCTCGTGATAGCACGCGTGCCGGCGAAAAGCAACAGGCCCGCGTCGGGCAAGGGTAACCGCACGGCAAGCCCGCCTTTGTCCGTTGGATTTCGCCACCGGCGCAGGCGTGCCACGACGACGGGCATCGTCCCTGCCGTCGTGGGTTACGCCACACCTGCCATACCCCTAATTGGGCGCAACGCGCTTGACGGCCTCGCGGAACCCTGGTACATTAAGGGGTAATCTCGATCCCCCGGAAAACGCAGGGCAAGTTGCCCGGAGGCAGCGTTCGGTTTCGTGCTTATCGAGGGCAGCGGGCGCGGCGATGCCCGCAGACCTGTTGGGTGCGCTCTTCGTCTTGACCTTGGCTCGGCTGCCGGAGCCGATCTCCCCCACTGCTGCGTGGCGGGGATTTTCCACCGATCCGTCGGGCCGCAAGAACTGAGGCCATCGGCACTGCATTTAGGAAGGAACCCGTGGACATGAGCGTCAACTACCGAAAAGGGGCGTCTGGCATGAAACGATTGCGGAGTGGGATGGTTTTCCTCTTGGCCTGCACGCTCTTGCCGGCCCTTGGCATGGTTGGCTCGGCGGCCTTGGCGGACAGCTTCGATTGGCGAAGTGTCGCCGGGCAGGACTTCGTCACGCCCGCCAAGGACCAAGGAGGGGCGGGAACCTGCTGGGCCTTCGCCGCCGTCGGAACCCTGGAGGCGAAATACAAACTTACCCGCAACGATCCCTCGTTCGATATCGACCTTTCGGAGCAGAACCTCGTTTGTGCAGGTGTAGGCAGCATCAGCGGTGGTTGGCCGAGCGACTGCCTGAGCTACTTTACCAGCACGGGCATCGTCACCGAGGCAGAGCTTCCCTACACGCAGCTAAACACCTCGCCTAATTGGCCCTTGGCAAGCGGCTCGGCAAGCCGCGTCGTCAAGTGTACCGCGTGGAGTAGCGTGTCAGCCGATGTCTCGACCATCAAGGCCGACTTGAAGCTCGACGGCCCGCTCAGCGCGTGCATCTACGCCGGCGATCTGAACAGCCAAACCTTGGGCAGCGACAGCCTCGACCATGCCATCCTGATCGTGGGCTACGTGGACAACAGCTCGTGGGCCGGCGGAGGCTACTTCATCATCAAGAACAGTTGGGGAGCGGGCTGGAACGGCAACGGCTTCGGCGAGGTCGCGTACAGCAACGTAACGCGCCAGGGAACGGTCGATGCGATTACCGGGCCGGCCTACTACACCGGCACCATGTATTACAGCGGCACCGATGAGACCAATCCGGCCAACTATCACACCGGCAGCGCCGCCTGCGCCACCTGGACCGGCGGCAACAACACCACCTGGGACACCAACACCGCGAACAACTGGGCCATCAACGGCGCCGCCTTCACCTGGGTCAACCAGGAAGTCGCCGCCACCTTCGACAACACCGGCAGCAATCGCACCATCACGATCAACGGCACCGCCATCGCCCACGCGCTGACCGTCAGCGACACCGGCTACTCGTTCAGTGGCGGCTCGCTGACCGTCACCGCCGGCGGCATCACCGCCAACAATTCGTTCGCCATCAATGCCCCCGTCACCGTCGGGGCTCCGCAAACCTGGACCACCGCCGCCGGCCAGACCTTGACCGTCAACGGCAACGTGCACACGATTATCAGCACCTTGACCGTCGGCGGCTCGGGCAACACCTACATCGCCGGCGCGATCGACGGCGGCGGGGCCATCAACAGCATGGGCGCCGCGGCGGGCAACCTCGTCAAGAACGGCCCCGGCACGCTGTCCATCTGCGGACCGAGCAATTACCAAAGCGCCATCGCGATCAACGCCGGCACGTTGAACCTCGCGCCGGGCAGCGGCGTCACGGCCACCTACGGCGGTGGCATCAGCGGCGGCGGGTCGTTGGCCGTCGGCGGCCTCGGCACGGTCGTCCTCTCGGGAGGGAATTCCTATAGCGGCGGCACCCAGGTCAACAGCGGCCTGCTGGATTTCACCGGCACCTCGGCCATTCCCAGCACCTCGCACGGCGTCAGCATCAACCTCGGCGGCGCGGTGGTCGTCGCCGGCGCCTACACGAGCGTGACCGGCTGGCTGGGCAGCAACCGCATCAACACGGCCTCCGCCGGGGCCTTGGCCTTGACCACAAACAGCAGCGAAACGATTACCCTGACCAACTACAGCAGCTACGCCAGCCTCTCCTTGGGCGCCAGCGGCGCGGACACCTACAGCGGCGCCCTCACGCCCGCGGGAGCCGTCTATCGGCTGGGCGGCGGCGGAGGCACGTTGACCTTCGCGTCCGCCCTGACCGGCAGCAATAGTCTGGCAGTCACCGGCCCGGGGACCGTCGTCCTGACAACCACCAACAACACGTACACCGGCGGCACCACGATCAGCAGCGGGACGCTCGAACTGGGCGACGGCGCGAGCAACAACGGCTCCGTTGCCGGCAACATCACCGACAACGCGACGCTGATCTTCGCCAATCCCAACGGGCAGAGCTTTAGCGGCGCGATCAGCGGCAGCGGCGTGCTGACGAAGATCGGCGCCGGCACGTTGACGCTCACCGGCAGCAACATCTACAGCAGCTTCACCACGATCAACGCCGGCAACCTGGCGGTCAACGGCTCGCTCAGCGCCGGCGGCTTGGTCAACGTCAGCGCCACGGGGACCCTCAGCGGCACCGGCAGCGTCGGCAACGTCACGGTGGCGGCCGCCGGCACGCTCTCCCCAGGCGTAAGCGGCGGCACCTTGTCCGCCGCGTCGATGAACCTCAACGCCGGCAGCGACCTGGCCTATTCGCTCGGCAGCGGCACGAACAGCCAGCTTGCAATCACGAGC
Organism: uncultured Planctomycetia bacterium; assembly: GCA_963804825.1. Taxonomy (GTDB): domain Bacteria; phylum Planctomycetota; class Planctomycetia; order Pirellulales; family Thermoguttaceae; genus JBKQVT01. The sequence goes on from CAWDRV010000003.1 coordinate 1,370,807, forward strand.
GGCCTGACAATTCCGGTGGACGTCATCTCGAACATCACCCCGGGCGGCAGTTGGGCCAACGGCACGTACGTGCTGGCCACGTACGGCGGCACGGCCCTCGACAACTCCAGCGGTTTTGCCGGCTGGGTGGTCCGAGGCACGGGCCTGGGCAGCCATATCTACAGTTTCACGCTCGGCGGCGGCAGCCTCGACATGGTCGTGGCCGCCGCCAACGCCTACGCCGGCTCGTGGACCGCCACCACGGGCGGAAGCTGGGGCTCCTCGGGCAACTGGCTGAGCGGCCACGTCCCGACCAACCTGACCGATACGGCCACGTTCGGCCCGGCCATCGGCAGCAACACCGCCACGATCACGCTGGACGCCAACCGCACGCTGAGCGGCCTCACCTTCAGCAGCACGGGCAGCGGCAGTTACGCGATCACCGCCGGGACCGGCGGCATTCTCACGCTGGACAACGGCGGCAACGGCGCCGTCCCGGTGAGCGTCACCAGCGGCAGCGACACCATCAGCGCGGCGGTGGACCTGGCCGACAGCTTGAACTTCAGCGGCGCGGCCGGGACGAGGCTGACCATTTCCGGCTCGATCGGCGAGTGGGTGCCGGGCAGGACGCTTTCCGTCAGTGGCGCCGGCACGTTGATCCTGGCCGGCTCCACGGCCTACACCGGCGCGACCACGGTGAGCGGCGGCACGTTGCAGTTCGGCGTCGGCGGCGCCACCGGCTCGATCGACGGCACCAGCGCCGTCACCGACAACGGCACGCTGGCCTTCAATCGTTCCGATAGTATAACCTTCAGCAAGGTCATTAGCGGCAGCGGCAATGTGACCATGCTCGGCCCCGGCACGCTGACGCTGACCGGATCGAACACCTACACGGGCGTCACGACCATCAGCGGCGGCACGTTGCAGGTCGGCAACGGCGGCGGCGGTGCGCTGGGCAGCACCAGCGGTGTGACGGACAACGGCGCGTTGGCCTTCAGCCGTTCCGACGCGTACACCTTCAGCCCGGCCATCAGCGGCAGCGGCGCGGTGTTGCAACTGGGCAGCGGGACGCTCGCCCTGGCCGTCTCGAACAGTTACACCGGCGCCACGATCATCGGCAGCGGCGTGCTGTCGATCGGCAACGACACCAACCTCGGCACGGTGCCGCAGTCTGCGACGGCCAACGAACTGGTCATCCAGGGCGGCGCCACGCTGCAAACGGCCGGCGCGGTCACATTGGCCGCCAACCGCGGCATCGGACTCGGGTCCGGGGCCTCGATCATCGTCACCTCCTCGACCGACACGCTCGCGTACGGGGGCGTCATGGCGAATGTGTCGAGCGGAACCATCGGCAGCCTGACGCTGGGCGGGGCGGGCGCGGTGACGCTGACCGGCTCGAACACCTACACGGGCGTCACGACCGTCGGCGGCGGCATGTTGCAATTAGGCGACGGCGCGAGCCGCAACGGCTCGGTGGCGGGCGGCATCGTGGTCAACGCCGGCAGCTTGATTTTTGCCGACCCGGCCGCCCAGACATTCGCCAACAGCCTCACCGGCAGCGGCAACCTCACGAAGATCGGCGCCGGCGCGATGACGCTGTCCGGCACCGGCATCCAGTGCAATGGCAACGTCACCGTCACCAGCGGCACGCTCCGGGTGGTCAACGCCTGGAGCGGCGGCCCCGGCGCGACGCCCAACACCCAATACGGCTTTTCGGCTGGGCTTTCCCTCACAGCCAACACCCTGAGCATCGGGACCGGGACCGTGCTGGAGTTTTACGTCGATGACACCGACCCGTATCAGGGCGACAACGACGGCGGCTGGGGCGACGGAACGTTTGCCAGCGTCACCGGCGCCAGCCCGCTCAGTCACGGGTCCCTGGGCACACAGGCCGGGACGATCGTCACCGGCAACGGCGTTTTCCGGAAGACCGGCTCCGGCGTCCTGGCTTTCGAGACGTACAACAGTTCCATCACTTTTCAGATGACCGGCGGGACGATCGACATCGAAAACGGCCTGCTCCGCAACGGCGCCTGGGGCGGCGCAACTTGGACGAACAACAAGGCCTCGATGAACATCGGACCCAGCGGATGGTTCGATATATGGCGGGGCAACCCGGTCTCTATCGACGCCCTGACGGGCAGCGGCCAATTCAACGACGACGACGGCTACGGCGTTAATAATTACCTGACCATCGGCGTGAACAACGGCTCCGGCACGTGGAGCGGCCAGATCAGCGACCAGTCGAATACCATCTTCGTGACCAAGACCGGCAGCGGCACCGAAGTGTTCGCCGGCGCCAACGTGTATCATGGCACGACCACGATCAGCGGCGGCGTGCTGGAGCTTGCCAACGCCAACGCGGTCGAGAACAGCACGGTCGCGGTGAACGTCGCCGGCGGTCTGGCCCTGGCCACCAGCAGCACCTACAACGTGGGCGGGCTCAGCGGCAGCGGCAACATCTCGCTGACGGCCGTCGATGGCAGCGCCGCCACGCTGAGCGTCGGCGGCAACAACCAGGGCACGAGCTACTCGGGCGTCCTGGCGGGGCTGGGCAGCCTCATCAAGGCCGGCACCGGCACGCTGGTTCTGGCCGGCACGGATACCTACACGGGCGGGACGACGGTCGGCGGCGGCACGCTGCAACTGGGCAACGCCTCCGCGCTCGGATCGACCAGCGGCGCCGCGGCGGTCTCCAGCGGCGCCACCCTCGACCTGCACGGCTACAGCGTCGGCGTGGGCGCGCTGTCCGGCGCGGGGACCATCGACAACCTTACCGGATCCAGTACGTATACGTTGACCGTCGGCAACGGCAACGCCAGCGGCACGTTCTCAGGAACCATCACAGACACGACCGGCATGATCGCACTGACGAAGACCGGCAGCGGGACGCTGGCCCTTGCTGGTTCGGACAGCTACAGCGGTAGGACGACCCTTTCTGCCGGGCAGCTCAACATCAACAACGCCGCCGCCCTGGGCACCGGGACGTTGACCATCTCCGGGGGCACGATCGGCAACAGCAGCGGCGCGATGATCGTGCTTTCCACCAACACCGCGGAGAGCTGGAACGGCGATTTCGCCTTCGCCGGTCCCAACGACCTCAATCTAGGCGCCGGCGCCGTCACCATGAACGCCAGCCGCACAGTGACGGTCGCGTCGGGTAACCTCACGGTCGGGGGCGTCATCAGCGGGAGCGGCGACAGCCTGACCAAGGCGGGCAACGGCACCCTGACCCTCACCGCCGTCAATACCTATTCCGGCACTACTTTCATCACGGCAGGCATGTTGCGAGTCGGGCCCTTGACGCCCATGGTCCATCTGGCCATGGACGGCGCGCTCGGGACGTCGGTCCCCACGGGCGCCGGAGCCATTCTCGATAGCAGCGGCAACGGCTACCAGGGAACCATGTCGGGCAGCGGGGCAACCTATGTCGCCGGCCGCTTCGCCCAGGGGATCCAAAACAACGGCCAGTATGTCACCGTCCCGGCCAGCCCCAGCTTCGATAACCTCACCGCGTGGACCGATTCCGTCTGGGTCAACCTGAGCGCGGCGGGCCAGCCCGGCAGTGGCATCCTTCTGGCGTGCCGGGATTATGACGTTCAGAGCGGTTTCTATGAGACCTACAACGGCGCGAAAATTAACGCGGGAATTCCGCCCACCAGCGGCAGCGGCTGGTTGGCCGGCGAGAACGCGAGCTACACGACCACGCTGAGCCTCAACACCTGGCACATGATCACCTATGCGGTAAGCAGCACGGGATACAGTATTTATGTGGACGGCGCCCTTGGAACGTCGGCAACGTGGAGCGCCACGCCCGAATTCAGTCCCAGCGGCTGCGACTTGCAGGTCGGCGGGCGGAGTCAAAACGGCGGTTTGAGCAACGCCTCGGTGGACGACTTCCAGCTTTACGGCACCGCGCTGACGGCGGCCCAGATCAATTCCATATACTTGACCGGGGCCACCGCCCACGGCGCCTTGCCGACGACGGCCCCGGTGCAGATTGCCGGCGGCGCGACCCTCGACCTGGACGGCGCCAGCCAAACGCTCGCCGGCTTGTCCGACCTGAGCGGCAGCGGCGGCATGGTGAGCAACAGCCAGGCCACCCAGCTAACGCTGACGTTGGCGCCGTCGGCGGGCACGACCAGCTTCAGCGGCGTCATTCAGGACGGCGCCGGCCAGGTCTCCTTGATTCTCAACGGCACGGGCACCCAAATTCTCAGCGGCGCCAACACCTACAGCGGCGGCACCACGATCAGCGGCGGCACGCTGCAATTGGGCGACGGCACGAGCCGCAACGGCTCCGTGGCGGGCGGCATCGTGATCAACACCGGCGGCTTGACCTTTGCCAACCCCAACGCCCAGACCTTTAGCAGCGCGCTCAGCGGCAGCGGCAACCTTACGAAGATCGGCGCCGGCGCTGACGCTGTCGGGCACCGGCATCCAGTGCAACGGCAACGTCAGCGTCACCAGCGGCACGCTCCAGGTGGTCAACGCCTGGAGCGGCGGCCCCGGCGCGACGCCCAACACCCAATACGGCTTTTCGGCTGGGCTTTCCCTCACGGCCAACACCCTCAGCATCGGGTCCGGGGGCGTGCTGGAGTTTTACGTCGATGACACCGACCCGTATCATGGCGACAACGATGCCGGCTGGGGCGACAACACGTTTGCCAGCGTGACCGGCGCCAGCCCGCTCAGTCACGGGTCCCTGGGCACGCAGGCCGGGACGATCGTCACCGGCAACGGCGTTTTCCGCAAGACCGGCCCAGGCATCCTGGCTTTCGAGACGTACAACAGTTCCATCACGTTCCAGATGACCGGCGGGACGATCGACATCGAAAACGGCCTGCTCCGCAACGGCGCCTGGGCGGCGCAACCTGGACGAACAACAAGGCCTCGATGAACATCGGACCCAACGGTTGGTTCAACATGTGGCGGGGCAACCCGGTCTATATCGACGCCTTGACGGGCAGCGGCCAGTTCAACGACGACGACGGCTACGGCACGAATAATTACTTGACCATCGGCGTGAACAACGGCTCCGGCACGTGGAGCGGCCAGATCAGCGACCAGTCCAATACCATCTTCGTGATCAAGACCGGCAGCGGCACCGAAGTGTTCGCCGGCGCCAACGTGTATCATGGCACGACCACGATCAGCGGCGGCGTGCTGGAGCTTGCCAACGCCAACGCGGTCGAGAACAGCACGGTCGCGGTGAACGTCGCCGGCGGTCTGACCCTGGCCGCCAGCAGCACCTACAACGTGGGCGGGCTCAGCGGCAGCGGCAACATCTCCGCTGACGGCCGTCGATGGCAGCGCCGCCACGCTGAGCGTCGGCGGCAACAACCAGGGCACGACCTACTCGGGCGTCCTGGCGGGGCTGGGCGGCCTCGCCAAGGCGGGCACCGGCACGCTGGTCCTCAGCGCCTCCGACACGTACAGCGGCGGTACTATGGTCGGCGGCGGCACCCTGCAACTGGGCAACGCGGCCGCGCTCGGCTCGACCAGCGGCGCGGCGGCGGTTTCCAGCGGCGCCACACTCGACCTGCACGGCTACAGCATCGGCGTGGGCGCGCTCGCCGGCGCGGGGACCATCGACAACCTTTCCGGATCCAGCACATATACGTTGACCGTCGGCAACGGCAACGCCGGCGGCACGTTCTCGGGAACCATCGCAGACACGACCGGCACGATCGCACTGACGAAGACCGGCAGCGGGATGCTGGTTCTGGCCGGAACGGACACGTACACCGGCGCCACGACGATCAACGGCGGCAACTTGGCGGTCAACGGCTCGCTCAGTTCCAGCAGCGTGACCGTCAACAGCCCGGGCGCCCTGAGCGGCACCGGCAAGGTGGGCAGCGTGATCGTGAATTCCCTGGGCACGGTCGCCCCTGGCTTTGGCGGCGGCGGCACGCTGACAGCCAGTTCACTGAGTCTGGCTGCCAGCAGCGTGTTGAGCTATACGCTCGGCAGCGGCACGGCCACCGACAGCCGGCTCGGCATTACCGGCGGCCTGACGCTGAGCACCGGTCTGACGCTGACTGTCAGCCCTGGAGCCAGTTGGGGCAACGGCACGTATGTCTTGGCCACCTACGGTTCGCTGACCAACAATTCCAGCAGCTTCAGCGGCTGGACGGTCGGCGGCAGCAACCCGTTGCTGGGCCGGCACACCTACGGCTTCAGCGTCAGCGGCAGCAGCCTCGACCTCACCGTGGGGAGCGGGGCAGTCGTCAACGGCACGTGGAGCGGCTCGGGCGGTGGAAGCTGGGGCACGGCCGGCGACTGGCAGGGCGGCAACGTCCCGGGTTATGTCGGCGATACGGCCACGTTCGGCACGGCCATCGGCTCGACGGCGGCGACCGTGACGCTCGACGGCGCCCGCGGGCTGAGCGGCCTGACGCTGAGCACCACCGGCGGCGGCAGCTACACCCTCAGCCGCAGCGGCGGCGACACCGCCAGCACGTTGATCCTGGCCAACGGCGGCAGCACGGCGCCGGTGAGCGTCACCGGCGGCAGCCAGACGATCGCCGTGCCAGTTGCCTTCTTCGACAACGTGAGCGTGAGCGTCAGTTCCGGTGCAAGCCTGACGGTCTCCGGGGCCGTCGGCGACGGCGGGGCAGGCAAGTCGCTCACCGTCAGTGGGGCCGGCACATTGATCCTCGCCGGCAGCGACACCTACAGCGGCGGCACGACCCTGTCCGCCGGCCAGCTCAACCTCAACAACGCCTCCGCCCTGGGCACCGGGACGTTGACCATCTCCGGCGGCACGATCGGCAACACCAGCGGCGCGGCGCTCACCCTTTCCACCAACAACGCGCAAAACTGGAACGGCAACTTCACGTTCGCCGGCGCCAACGACCTCAATCTCGGCGCCGGCGCCGTCACCCTGAACGCCGCCCGCACCGTGACGGTCGCGTCGGGTAACCTTACGGTCGGGGGCGTCATCGGCGGCAGCGGCTGCAGCCTTACCAAGGCGGGCACGGGCACGTTGATCCTCGGCGGTGTCAACACCTACGGCGGCGCGACCGCCGTCACCGGCGGCACGCTCCAACTCCGCTACTCGAGTCCGGCGCCGTCCGTGGCGAATTGGAGCTTCGAGACGCCCAGCGTCCCGGGTGGCTATCAGTATAATCCCGCCGGGGCTTCGTGGACCTTTGCGAACAATTCGGGCGTCACGGCGCAGGGCAGCGGCTTCGGCACCAATGGCGCCCCGCCGGACGGCAATCAGTGCGCATTTCTCCAAGACAACGGCAACAACGGCATCATCAGCCAGGTCCTCAATTTCTCCACGGCCGGCTCCTACACCATTGACTTCTACGGCAACAACCGCGATAACGGCAATCCTTTCCTGGTGGAGGTGGACGGCGTCAGCGAAGGCTCGTTCCACCCGACCGGCGGTTGGCAGGCGTTGACCTCGAGCACCTTTACCGTGAGTGCGGGCACGCACACCCTCGCCTTCGTGGGCGAGGGCACCGGCAGCGACGTGACGTCGTTTATCGACGCGGTCGCGGTTGCCATGGTCGGGTATGTCGGGCCCGCCATCCTGCCTGCCACGACGACGTTGTCGGTCTCGGGGGGCGCGGCGGTCAACCTGGGCGGGAACAACCAGCCGGTCGTCTCGCTGTCCGACTATACGGCCGGCAGCGGCGGCACGGTGGTCAATAGCAACATCTTATTCCCCTCGACGCTCACCCTCAACACGGCCGGCGGCACGAGCACGTTTAGCGGCGTGATCGCCGGCGGCAGCGGCTTGGGCACGATCAACCTCGTCATGAGCGGCAGCGGCACGCAAGTCCTCGCCGGCTCCAATACTTACACCGGCAGCACCACCATCAGCGGCGGCACCCTGCAAATCGGCGCCGGCGGCGGCGCCGGCTCGATCAACGGCACCAGCGCCGTCACCGACAACGCCGTCCTGGCCTTCAGCCGTTCCGATAGTGTAACCTTCAGCATACCCATCGGCGGCAGCGGCGATGTAACCATGCTCGGCCCCGGCGCGCTCATGCTCACTGCCTCCAACACCTACGGCGGCGGCACCACGGTCGGCGGCGGCACCCTGCAAGCGGGCAACACGCTGGCCCTGGGCTCGACCGCCGGCAGCCTCACGGTCAACGGCCCGGGCGAATTGGACCTGCACGGCTACAGCCTTGGCGTGGGTGCGCTCTCCGGCACGGGGACCATCGACAACCTTTCCGGATCCAGCACGTCCACGCTGACCGTCGGCAACGGCAACGCGGGCGGCACGTTCTCGGGAGTCATCCAGAACACGACCGGCGTCATTGCCCTGACGAAGACGGGCGGCGGGACGCTGATTCTGGCCGGCGCGGACACCTACGCGGGCGGCACCACGGTCGGCGGCGGCACCCTGCAAATCGGCTACGCCGCGGCGCTCGGATCGACCAACGGCTGCCGCTGCGGTTTCCAGCGGGGCCACACTCGACCTGCACGGCTACAGCGTCGGCGTGGGCGCGCTCTCCGGCGCGGGGATCATCGACAACCTTTCCGGATCCGGCACGTATACGTTGACCGTCGGCAACGGCAACGCGGGCGGCACGTTCTCGGGAGTCATCCAGAACACGACCGGCGTCATTGCCCTGACGAAGACGGGCGGCGGCACGCTGATTCTGGCCGGCGCGGACACCTACACGGGCGGGACGACGGTCGGCGGCGGCACCCTGCAAGCGGGCAACACGCTGGCCCTGGGCTCGACCGCCGGCAGCCTCACGGTCAACAGCCCGGGCGAACTGGACCTGCACGGCTACAGCGTCGGCGTGGGCGCGCTGTCCGGCGCGGGGATCATCGACAACCTTGCCGGATCGAGCACGTATACGTTGACCGTCGGCAACGGCAACGCCGGCGGCACGTTCTTGGGAGTCATCCAGAACACGACCGGCGTCATTGCCCTGACGAAGACGGGCGGCGGGACGCTGATTCTGGCCGGCGCGGACACCTACGCGGGCGGGACGACGGTCGGCGGCGGCACGCTGCAACTGGGCAACGCCTCCGCGCTCGGCTCGACCAGCGGCGCGGCGGCGGTCTCCAGCGGCGCCACACTCGACCTGCACGGCTACAGCGTCGGCGTGGTGCGCTGTCCGGCGCGGGGACCATCAACAACCTTTCCGGATCCAGCACGTATATGTTGACCGTCGGCAACGGCAACGCCGGCGGCACGTTCTCGGGAACCATCGCAGACACGACCGGCACGATCGCACTGACGAAGACGGGCACCGGGACGCAAGTCCTCGCCGGCTCCAGCACCTACACCGGCGCCACGACGATCAACGGCGGCAACTTGGCGGTCAACGGCTCGCTCAGCTCCAGCAGCGTGACCGTCAACAGCCCGGGCGCGCTGAGCGGCACCGGCAAGGTGGGCAGCGTGATCGTGAATTCCCTGGGCACGGTCGCCCCGGGCTTTGGCGGCGGCGGCACGCTGACGGCCAGCTCGCTGAGCCTGGCTGCCAGCAGCGTGTTGAGCTATACGCTCGGCAGCGGGACGGCCACCGACAGCCGGCTCGGCATTACCGGCGGCCTGACGCTGAGCACCGGTCTGACGCTGACCGTCAGCCCTGGAGCCAGTTGGGGTAACGGCACGTATGTTTTGGCCACCTACGGCTCGCTGACCAACAATTCCAGCAGCTTCAGCGGCTGGACGGTCGGCGGCAGCAACCCGTTGCTGGGCCGGCACACTTACAGCTTCAGCGTCAGCGGGAGCAGCCTCGACCTCAGCGTGGGGAACGCGGCGGGCGTCAACGGCACGTGGAACGCCTCGGGCGGCGGGAGCTGGGGCACGGCCGGCGACTGGCAGGGCGGCGTCATGCCGGGTTATGTCGGCGACACGGCCACGTTCGGCACGGGCATCGGCTCGACGGCGGCGACGGTGACGCTCGACGGCGCCCGCGGGCTGAGCGGCCTGACGCTGAGCACGACCGGCGGCGGCAGCTACACCCTCAGCCGCAGCGGCGGCGACACCGCCAGCACCCTGACGCTGACCAGCACAGGCGCCCCTGCGCCGGTGACCATTTCCGGCGGCGGCAGCCACTTCATCACGGTGCCCGTGACGCTCGGCGGCGCCGTGAACGTCAGCGGCGACACCGGCAGCAACCTGACGCTCTCCGGCAGCATCGGCGGTGTTGGGTCACTGATGGTCAGTGGCTCGGGCAGTGTGACCCTCACCGGCACGAATAACACGTACAGCGGCGGCACGACCATCAACAGCGGCACCCTGAGCGTCGGCCCCGGAACTTCCAACGGAGCTTATGGATCGAACTACAGCGGCGTGGGCTTCGGCACGGTGACGGTCAACGCCGGCGGCACGCTGGTGGGCCAGGCCGAAGCCCTGGGTTACGGGTATAACAGCATTGCGGCCCCGCTGACGATCAACGGCGGCGTCGTCACCGCCACCGCCAGCGCCGGTTGTCCCGGTGGCACCACGATTCTCTTTTGCGGCGCGCTGGCGATGACCGGCGGCACGATCAACGGCGACAACTTCGCCCCCAACGGCCCGGTCACGATCAACGCGGCAGCCGCGCCGGCAATCATCTCCGCGAATTATTTCGATCTCGACAACACCAACAGCAGAATATCCAGCTTTAACGTCGCCCGCGGCAGCGGGTCGGCGGATTTGCTCATCAACAGTCATGTCCAGGATTGGGGATACACGGGGCAGCTCACCAAGAACGGGGCGGGCATCATGGTCCTCAATGGCGCCGCCCAGTGGGTGGGCTCGACGACGATCAACGCCGGCACGCTGGTGGTCAATAATTCGTTGTCCTGTAGCACGATGACGGTCGCCGCCAGCGGGACCTTGTCCGGCAGCGGCAACATCACCACGAGCGTCAGTTCGAGCGGCACGGTCGCCCCGGGCTATGGCGGCGGCGGCACGCTGACGGCCAGCTCGCTGAGCCTGAGTCCCAGCAGCGTGCTGAGCTATACGCTCACCACCAGCAGCGCCAGCAGCAGCAACAGCCGGCTCAGCATTACCGGCAGCCTGACCCTGAACACCGGCCTGACCTTGAGCATCACTCCCGCCCTAAGCTCCAGTTGGACGAGCACGACCAGCGGCACGTATGTGCTGGCCGCCTACGGCTCGTTGACCAACAATTCCAGCAGTTTCAGCGGCTGGACGGTCGCCGTCAATCCATTGCTGGGCCGGCACACCTACGGCTTCAGCGTCGGCAGCGGCAGCCTCGACCTCAGCGTGGGGAGCGCCGCGACCGTCAGCGGCACGTGGAGCGGCTCGGGCGGCGGAAGCTGGAGCACGGCCGGGGACTGGCAGGGCGGCAACATCCCCGCTTATGTCGGCGACACGGCCACATTCGGCACGGGCATCGGCTCGACGGCGGCGACCGTGACGCTCGACGGCGCCCGGGGACTGAGCGGCCTGACGCTGAGCACCACCGGCGGCGGCAGCTACACCCTCAGCCGCAGCAGCGGCGACACCGCCAGCACGCTGATGCTGGCCAACGGCGGCAGCACGGTGCCGTTGAGCGTCAGCAGCGGCAGCCAGACGATCGCCGTGCCGGTTGCGTTCTTCGACAACGTGAGCGTGAGTGCCGCTTCCGGCGCAAGCCTGACGGTCTCCGGCGCCGTCGGCGACGGCGGCGCGGGCAAGTCGCTCACTGTCAGCGGGGCCGGCACATTGATCCTCGCCGGCGCCAACTCGTATACCGGCTCGACCAGCGTCAGCGGCGGCACCCTGCAAATCGGCGCCGGCGGCGCCGGGGCGTCCCTGGCTAGCCCGAGCGTCAGTCTCAGCAGCAACACGACCCTGGCCTTCAACGACTCCGATAGCATCACCTACGGCGGCGTCATCACCGGCAACGGCGGGCTGGCCAAGCAGGGCGCCGGCACGCTGACGCTCACCGGCTCCGACACTTATACCGGCGGCACGATCCTCTCGGCCGGGCAGCTTAACCTCAACAGTGCCTCCGCCCTGGGCGCGGGATTTTCACGATCTCCGGGGGCACGATCGGCAACACCAGCGGCGCGGCGATCACCCTTTCCACGAACAACGCGGAGAACTGGAACGGCAACTTCACCTTCGCCGGCGGCAACGACCTCAATCTCGGCGCCGGCGCGGTCGCGATGAACGCCAGCCGCACCGTGACGGTCGCGTCGGGTAACCTCACTGTCGGGGGCGTGATCAGCGGCAGCGGCGACAGCCTCACCAAGGCGGGCACGGGCACGCTGATCCTCGGCGGCGACAATGTCTATTCCGGCGCCACCTCCATCACGGCGGGCATGTTGCAATTGGGCGGTTCGCCGTCCGCGACGAAGCCCATGGTCCATTTGGCCATGGACGGCGCGCTCGGGACATCGGTCCCCACCGCCGCCGGAGCCATTCTCGACAGCAGCGGCAACGGCTACCAGGGAACCATGTCGGGCAGCGGGGCAACCTATGTCGCCGGCCGCTTCGCCCAGGGGATCCAAACCAACGGCCAGTATGTCACCGTCCCGGCGAGCTCCAGCTTCGATAACCTCACCGCGTGGACCGATTCCGTCTGGGTCAACCTGAGCGCCGCGGGCACGCCCGGCAGTGGTATCCTTCTGGCGTGCCGTGATTATGACGTTCAGAGCGGTTTCTATGAGACCTACAACGGCACGAAAATTAACGCCGGAATTCCGCCCGTCGGCGGCGGCGGCTGGCTGGCCGGCGAGAACGCGAGCTATCCGGTCACGCTGAGCCTCAACACCTGGCACATGATCACCTATGCGGTGAGCAGCACGGGATACAGTATTTATGTGGACGGCGCCCTTGGAACGTCGGCGACGTGGAGCGCCACGCCCGAATTCAGTCCCAGCGGCTGCGACTTGCAGGTCGGCGGGCGGAGTCAAAACGGCGGTTTGAACAACGCCTCGGTGGACGACTTCCAACTTTACAACACCGCGCTGACGGCGGCCCAGATCAATGCCTTATACCTGACCGGGGTCTCCGCCGTCCTGCCTGCCACGACAACGTTGTCGGTCTCGGCGGGCGCGACCCTCGATTTGGGCGGGAACAATCAGCAGGTTGCCTCGCTGTCCGACTCGACGCCCGGCAGCGGCGGCACGGTGGTCAATAGCAATACCTCGTTTTCCTCGACGCTTACCCTCAGCGCCACCGGCGGCACGACCACCTTCAGCGGCGTGATCGCCGGCGGCAGCGGCTTGGGCACGATCAACCTGGTCGTGAGCGGCGGCGGCACGCAAGTCCTCGCCGGCCCCAATACGTACACCGGCGGCACGATCCTGTCCTCCGGGCAGCTCAACCTCAACAACGCCTCCGCCATTGGCACCGGGACTTTCACGATCTCCGGCGGCACGATCGGCAACACCAGCGGCGCGGCGATCACGCTGTCCACGAACAACGTGGAAAACTGGAACGGCGATTTCACCTTCGCCGGGCCCAACGACCTCAATCTCGGCGCCGGCGCCGTCACCATGAGCAGCAGCCGCACCGTGACGGTCGCGTCGGGTAACCTCACTGTCGGCGGCGCGATCAGCGGCAGCGGCTGCAGCCTCACCAAGGCGGGCGCGGGCACGTTGATCCTGGCCGGCACGGACACCTACGCGGGCGGGACGACGGTCGGCGGCGGCACCCTGCAAGTTGGCAACACCGCCGCGCTCGGATCGACCAGCGGCGCGGCGACGATCTCCACCGGCGCCACACTCGACCTGCACGGCTACAGCGTCGGCCTGGGCGCACTGTCCGGCACGGGGACCATCGACAACCTTGCCGGATCGAGCACTTCGACGCTGACCGCCGGCAACGGCAACGCCGGCGGCACGTTCTCGGGAGTCATCCAGAACACCAATGGCGTCATCGCACTGACGAAGACGGGCACCGGCACGCTGGTTCTGGCCGGCACGAACACCTACACGGGCGGGACGACGGTCGGCGGCGGCACCCTGCAAGTTGGCAACACCGCCGCGCTCGGATCGACCAGCGGCGCCGCGACCATCTCCACCGGCGCCACACTCGACCTGCACGGCTACAGCGTCGGCGTGGGCGCACTGTCCGGCACGGGGACCATCGACAACCGTTCCGGATCCAGCACTTCGACGCTGACCGCCGGCAACGGCAACGCCGGCAGCACGTTCTCGGGAGTCATCCAGAGCACGGGCGGCGCCGTCGCACTGTCGAAGACCGGCACGGGCACGCTGGTTCTGGCCGGCACGGACACCTACACGGGCGGGACGACAGTCGGTGGCGGCACCCTGCAAGTCGGCAACACCGCCGCGCTCGGATCGACCAGCGGCGCGGCGACCATCTCCACCGGCGTCCTCGACCTGCACGGCTACAACGTCGGCGTGGGCGCGCTGTCCGGCACGGGGACCATCGACAACCTTGCCGGGTCCAGCACATCCACGCTGACCGCCGGCAACGGCAACGCCGGCAGCACGTTCTCGGGAGTCATCCAGAACACCAGCGGCGTCATCGCACTGACGAAGACGGGCGGCGGGGCGCTGATTCTGGCCGGCACGAACACCTACACGGGCGGGACGACGGTCACGAGCGGGACGCTTGACTTCGCCACCCCGGCCGCCATGCCCAGCACGGGCATCGTGACGGTGGCTGCGGGCAGCGAGGTGGCGTTGGGCGCGTTGTCGGGCGCCTCGTCGCCCGCGACCGAGGCGAGCGCGACCGACGCGACCGAGACCGTGGCGAACACCGGCGAGACCGTTGCGACGAGTTCGACGGCCAGCGCGGGCGGCGACATGGCCGGCGGCGGCGACGTGGCTTCGCTCGGTGGCGCGGGCTCGATTGCCGAGGCCGGTCCGGCGGCCGCCGTGCCCGAGCCTTCCACCTTCGTCCTGCTGGGCGTCGCCGCCGTCGGACTGCTGGGCTACGCGCGGCGGCGGAAACGGACGTAGTGCCTCGCCCGAAGAAGTCTTTTCCGGTCGCGGCGCTCGGAAACCGTCGCTGCCTGCGGAGGCTGCTCACTTGCGGCCGTGACCGTGCCCAGGGTGGCCGTGGCGATGGTGGCCGCGGCCTTGGTGATGGCCGTGGTGATGGTGGCCGCGGGCCGGGTGCTTGCCATGAGGATGGCGCCCGGGATGGCCGTGGCCCTTGTGGCGGCCGTGGCGGGGATGGCGGTGATACGGATGGCGATGGGGATGGTGGTAGGGATGGCCGCGGCGCCAGTGATCGTATCCCCATCCCCACCAGGTGCCGGGCCTGTGATTCCAACCGTTGTTCCAATACCAGCCGTAACGCCACGGCCACCAGTAATTCCATCCGCAGGGATAGCCGAGTTGCACGGTGTAGGTGCAGCCGACGAGGAGATAGTCATTCTGGATCGCCGTGAAATCCTCGGTCTGGCGGGCGTAGGCGGCCAGGAACTCCTGCAGGCTCACCTTGCCGTCCTTGTTGGTGTCCATCCATACGAAGAGTTTCTCCGCCCGGGCCTTGTTCTTGACCCACGGGGCGGCGAGGAATTCCTCCAGGGTCAGCAGGCCGTCGTGGTTCTTGTCGAGCCGCCGGAAGATTTGCGTGGGCGAGGGATGTCGCGGCCTCGGCTGCGGCGCGAACTGCGGCGCGACTTGGGCAGGAGCGGTGGGAGGAACGGCGACGGCGGCGGCGACGGTCGCTGCCGCGGAGAATGAAACCAGCATCAGCGTTGTCAGACAGAATCTCAGTTTCGACATGGCGCCTCTCCTATTTCTTGACGTGCCCTTGGAAAACGGATGTCGCCGTTCCGGTACGCCCGGAGGCGACATCACGCGGGCCATCTAATGATTCCAACCCCGGCCGTGGCGAAAGGTTTCTGGGCATTCGGCGTGGCGGCAATATTTTCCGCCCGGTGGTGCAATTTCGCCGAATTTGCCGAATTTATTGGCTGCCGGGGCGGGTTTGGCCCCTGTGCGATGACCTCACTGCAATAATCAGCGGCCGCGATCTTTTGTCCCGAGGCCGCCCGCGCGACTCACAGCCGATCCAGGAACGCGGCAAGGGCCGCGTAGTATTCTGCCGTCTGGGGATCGTTGTGATCGCCGCCCGGGATCGCAACGAACTGCTTCGGCTCGTTCGCGGCCAGGAAGAGTTGCCGGCCCATCGCATACGGGATCAGGCGGTCGCCGGTGCCGTGGCTTTGCAACAGCGGGCCGTGGTAATGGCCGATCTTCGCCAGGGAATTGAACTGCGTGTGCATCAGCGTCCGCACCGGCGACCACGGCATCGCGGCATGAGCTTCCTCGGGCATGGACGTGAACGTGCTTTCCAGGACCAGGCCGCGGGCACCGTCCTTTGCCGCCAGATCGACGGCCACCGCCCCGCCCAGCGAACGGCCCATCAGCACGACCTGGTTTTCCGCGATGCCGGCGCGGCGGGCCAGCCAGGCCCGGGCGGCCCGGGCGTCGGCGAGCACGCCCGACTCGCTCGGCGTCCCTTCGCTCCGGCCGTAGCCGCGGTAATCGAAGATCATCACGGCTACGCCCACCCGGTCGTGGAGAATCCGCAGCACGTCGGCCCAATCGGAGAGGTTGCCGGCGTTGCCATGACAGAAAAGGACCGTGGCCCGCGGGCGTTCGTGGGGCACATACCAGCCGTGAAGCTGCGTCCCGTCGGCCGCCTTGAACCAGGCATCCTCGAACGTCAGCCCCACGGGCTGCCAGTTTCCTTGAGGATAACGGGTGGGAACGAAGATCAGCGAATTCTCGATCTTTCCCAGGGGGCCGCACGAGGAGGCCGACGACGCCGGACTGGACGCGGCGCTGGTCGCCGTCGCCGGCTGTTTCGGCGAGAGCGAACCCTGGCATCCGGCGATCGCGCCGAGCCAGACGGCCGCGACCAGGAGAATCGGGCCCTTGGCCATCTGTAACCCTTCGTAGGTCGGGAAACAAAGATAGGGAACCGCGGATAAACGCGGACGAACGCAGTTGATGGAATCCATTTTTCCTCCGCGTTTATCTGCGTTAATCCGCGGTTTCTCCGCCGGTAGCGTGAACGGTTACGGCCATCTTCGTGAAACCACGTAAGAAGGAAGTCGTCTTGGGGGGCGGATTGTACTCTTGCCTGGCCCAGCCCGGCAAGGCCGTTCCACGGCGTAACCTCGGCCTGTTCGCGCGGATTTAAGGCGATTCACCGCGGCGGACGATACGTGGCGCGGCAGTGCGGGGTCTCCCAGAGCGACACCTCCACCACGGGAAACCCCTCGGACAGGCAGTGGTCGTAAATCAGCTTGGCGATGTTCTCGGCCGTCGGGTTCGCGTCGATCAGGTGGAGCGGCTCGCCCAGGCCCGCAAGCGCCGGCACGGCCGGATCGTCGCGGCTGAGGATCATCCGATGGTCGAGGTTCTCCTCGATCCAGCGGTTGACGACCGCCTTGATCTCGCCGAAATCGCGGACCATGCCGCGGTCGTCCAGCCCCTCGGCCTCGAAGGTGACGACCACCCGGCCGTTGTGGCCGTGAAGGTGGCGGCACTTGCCCGCATAGTGCAACAGGCGATGGCCGTAACAAAAATTGATTTCCCGAGAGACGTGGAACATATTTCCTCACTTTGGCGATCGTTCAAGAATAACATCGCGTTTGGCCGCACGGCCCCCTCACCCCCGACCCCTCTCCCGCGAGGGGAGAGGGGAGACATGATTGGCCGGCCGGGCGGCATACTGGGTTGGATCGTCGGCGTCGATGGCGGCGAAGGCGGCCATGCGCTCGGCGCACTTGTTGCACTGTCCGCAGTGCAGGCCGTCCAACGGCGCAATGCAGGAAAACGTCAGCTCCAAGGGCAGCCCGCGGCCGAGTTCCATCACTTGCCGCTTCTCCATGCGTCCGAAGGGTCGGACGATGCGGACCGGTGCGCCGGTGGCCCGGGCGAGCAGGGCCTCGAACTCGGCGAAAAATTCGGGCCGTGCGTCGGCGAACGGGCTGGTCCCCAACACGGCCAGGGCCAACTCCTCGATGCCGTGCAGCCGGCACCAAAGCGCCGGCTTGACCAGCAGCAGGGCATTGCGGCCGGGCAAGTACACGGCCGCGTCGGGACTGGCGAACTCCGGCACGCCGCGGCCGGTCACGCTCCAGTGGTCGCCGTAGAGATCGGCCAGCGGCAGGTCCAGGACGACCAATTCCGCCAGCCGCGGCGAGGCCAGCGCGCGGAGGAATCTTTCCAGTTGCCGCCGTTCCGCGTCTTCCCAGCGCAGTCCGGCGCGGACGAAAAACGGCTGCACGCGCCGCCCGCCGCCGAGCAGATGCCCCAGCAAAATGGAGCTGTCCAGCCCGCCGCTGGCGAGCAGCCCGATCGTGGATGGAGACGATTCAGCGGTCATCCGGCCGGTCTACCGTAAAATGGAACCAAGGTTAGGACGTGGTCTTGGGTCGGAGGATTCCACGCAAAGGCGCAAAGACGCCAAGGCGACAAAGGCACGGAAAAGAAGGGAGAAGGAGGGGGCCGCATTGCTCCACGCGCCGTCGATTCACCCAACATCTTCTCTTCTTTTTGCGCCTCTGCGTCTTGGCGCCTTTGCGTGAGAAATTTGTCGCGATGACGTTTCCAAGACGGCGGTCCTTTTGCCCCCAATTCCCCGACACCCTCACACTTATTTCATTATAAACGACCTTTTCCGATGCGGGGAGGGATGCGTCCGAACGCATCAAGATCGGTGATGCCGGCTTTTCATGTCCCTTCTCATGTTACCTATATCACTCAATATTTGCGCCTATCTCCTTTACGGTCTGCGCCCTTTACGGTCCCTCACCGGCCGGTCAGTCGCTCTAGCTTTTCGGGGTACCGAGCCCCTTGCACCGTAATCTTGGATGCGGCGATTTCGATCTCACGCAGATCGTCCGGCGTGAGTTCGACGGAAAGCGCCCCGATATTCTCCTCCAAGCGATGCAGCTTGGTGGTGCCGGGGATTGGAACAATCCACGGCTTCTGGGCCAGCAGCCAAGCGAGCGCGATCTGGGCGGGCGTCGCGTTCTTCCGCTGGGCGATGCTGCCGAGCAGATGGACGAGGGCCTGATTCGCCTTGAGGGCCTCCGGCGTGAAGCGAGGCAGAGTGCTGCGGAAGTCGGAGCTGTCGAAGGTCGTTTTCTCGTCCATCTTGCCCGTCAGAAAGCCCTTGCCCAGAGGGCTGTACGGCACCAGTCCAATGCCGAGTTCCTCCAGCGTCGGTATCACTTCCTTCTCGGGAGTCCTCGTCCACAGCGAGTATTCGCTCTGGAGGGCGGTGACCGGCTGGACCGCGTGCGCGCGACGGATCGTCTGCGCTCCTGCTTCCGAAAGGCCGAAGTGCTGGACCTTGCCCTGCTGGATCAGCTCCTTGACCGTTCCTGCCACGTCTTCGATCGGCACGTTTGGATCAACCCGGTGCTGATAGAGCAGGTCGATGGTCTCGACCTTGAGTCGCTTGAGCGAGCCCTCGACGGCCTGCTTGACGTGGTCCGGCCGGCTATTCAGTCCCGGCGCGCCCTGCATTCCGCGGGGATCGAGATCAGGACTCAGGTCGAACCCGAATTTGGTGGCGATCACCACTTGCCCGCGGAAGGGAGCCAGCGCTTCGCCCACAAGCTCTTCGTTGATGAACGGGCCGTAGACCTCGGCGGTGTCGAAGAACGTGACGCCGCGCTCGACGGCGGCCCGGAGAACCGTGGTCATCTCCTGTTTGTCTTTGGGCGGGCCGTAGGAAAAGCTCATCCCCATGCAGCCGAGGCCGAGGGCCGAGACTTCCAAGTTGCCTTTTCCGAGTTTGCGCTTTTGCATGTTTTCTCCTTTCAGGAAAAAAGGGCAGGAAAGAAGGGGGCATCACTGATTTCCGTGCATTCCCGACCGACGCGTGTCGTTCATTCCTCCCAATCTGCTAATATCAGTGATGTCCCCTTTTCATGTTTAATATCAGTGATGTCCCCTTTTCATGTTCCCTTTTCATGTTCGCGGATATCCCCGTCGCCCCGTGCCTTTTCATGCTCAGTCGTCAACCCATTTCCAAAGCTCGAGATCCTCGAACTTGCCGCCGCAATCGCACACCTGCTCGCCATCGGGCGACTTAACCCGGTAACACCCATCACAAATCTGGACCTCACGCGAAATCGAAAAGAGCCGCCTCCCGGACAGCAGTTGGTAAAGGTAAGCACACGGAAAAGCCACGATTCCTATTACTAGCGCAAGCCGGATCGAATGCTGAACAGCTTCGGGCCAAGTAGTCGGCCCAGTCGTGGTCCAATTATTACCACTTTCGTCAACAAAAGGACCGACCAAACCCATGATAAAGGAGCCAACAAACGATAGGAAGGAAATCAGCGCCGGCCCGCCGAGCGCAAGCCACGGCTTGTGGCATTCGTTTTCGATTTCCTCAAGAGTCTTACGTATCCACATGCTCGGGTCCGGAGTCCTGGCCCGCATTGCGTTGACTTGAGGCCTTGGCGTCAAAACGCCACCGGAAAACCTCGTCGCAACCCTCCTATTGTAGAGGATTTCCCGCCGAAGTGTAGTACGTCCCCGGGTGGTCGAGCCGCTTGCAAGGCCCGGGAATCCCGGTATCATGGAGCCTGAAACTGAGGGCCCCAGGCACGATGACCAAGAAAACTCCGAGCGATGCGGCGGACGTGCAACTGTTTGCCGACGGGGCGTGCAGCGGCAACCCGGGGCCCGGCGGCTGGGCCTTCGTGCTGCGCCATCCGGCCTCCGGCAAGGAACTCCAACGGGCCGGCGCGGAACGCGAAACCACCAACAACCGCATGGAAATGACCGCCGTCATCCGCGGCCTGGAGGCCCTGAAGCGGCCCTCGCGCGTCCAGTTGGTCACCGACAGCATCTACGTCGGCAAGGGGCTGACCGAGTGGCTGCCCAAGTGGAAGGCGCTCGGCTGGCGACGCGGACCGCGCGGAAATTCGGCCGTCAAGAACGAGGACCTCTGGCGGCGGCTCGACGAGCTGCTGCAACGGCACCAGGTCCGGTTCGTCCACGTCCGCGGCCATAGCGGACACGCCGAAAACGAACGTTGCGACATGCTGGCCGTGGCCGCCTATCAGAAGTTCTTGTGACCGAGGAAACCCTCGGTGCGGATGCCCGAGGGGTCGATCGTCACGCTCACCGCGCCGGTCTCGGCCGTATCAAGCGCCCGGCTTCCGGCGGACTCGTAAATCGCCTCGACGGGCCGCGGGTCCACCTGTCGTCCGTTGCTGATGACGGCCCAGCGGGGCGTGCTCCAGGCCGCCAGCTTCGCCGGTTCGCTCTGCCGGCTGCCGTGATGCGGCACCAGCAGGACGTCGCAATGCAGCGGTCGCTCGGCCATAACGTCGTCCAAACCGGGCGGCGCCAAGTCGCCGGTCAAGAGGATGCGGTAGGGGATGTCACGCTGCCGGCACGTGACCAGCAGGGTGAGGCTGTTGGCGTTGTCGCTTCCGAAGACGCCTTGTTCCGGCGGATGGAGCACTTCGACCGAGCAGCCGTCGCCTACCGGAACGGGCTGCAACCACCAGATTTTCTGCAACGGGACGCCGCTGCGGAGGATCGAGTCGTGCAGCGCCAAAATCGCCGGATTATTCTTCTCGAACATCTGCGGAGTCACGTAAATCCTCCCCACGGAAAAGCGTTCCAACACGCCGGGCAGCCCGTTGTAGTGGTCCACGTCGGCATGGGACAGCGCCACGGCGTCGAGGTGCGTGATGCCGCGCGACCAGAGGAACCCGGCGATGGTCCGCGTGGCCGCAGCCGGGGCGCCCATTTCGCCCGCGTCGTAAAGCATCGTCTGCCCCGACGGAAACTCCAGCACCGCCGCGCCGCCGTGACCGACCGAGAGGAACGTGCAACGGAGCCGGTCGCGGGCGGAGTGCGGCCAGGCGGCGGCAAAACCGATCGTCGTCCACGCGGCCAGCAGCCCCAAACACCACCGCCGCGGCGGCCGCAATCGCGGGAAGGCGGCCAGCAGGCCCAATCCCCCGTAAAACCCCGCCAGCCACCAATCGGCCGGGCCAGGCACCCAGAAGTGACCGTAGCGTAATCGCTGGGCGAGACCGACCATCCATTCCACCAGCCCCAAGCAACCACTGCACAGGCCGCCGCTCGCGTGGGCCAGCGGCGGAATCCATCCGCCCAGCAGCAGCGTGACCAGTCCGCTCACCAACGCCAGGGCCATCGGCGCCCAGACCAGCGGGTTCACCACTGCCGACACGGGCGCGAAGACGTGGAACCGGGCCATCACCAGCGGCATGGTCACGAGCCAAATCGTCAGGCTGATCGACAACAGCACCCACAGCCAACGAGTGATCTGTCTGATGGTGCGTGGAAACGGGCCGAGGCCGGCCCGAACAAGTCGCGCCACCGGATCTTGCCCTGCGAAAGGGCCTATCCGCAACGACAGCGGCATGAACCACATCAGCCCGACCACACAGAGAAACGACAATTGCGGGCCGGCGCGAAACAGGTTGACGGGATTGATGGCCAGCACCACCAGCGCCGCCGCGGCCAGCGTATTGAACGGCGAGTGCCGGCGGCCGGTAGAAGCTGCGCCGCAAATCGCCGCCACCATCACTGTCGCCCGCACCACCGGCGGCCGGGCATCGACCAGGAGCATGTAGAGCACGGCGAACCCCGCCACGCCCAGCAGCGTCCAGCGCCACGGGATCGGCAGCCGTCCGGCCAACAAGAGCACGGCCCCGGCCAGAATGCCCAGGTGCAACCCCGCAATGACCAGAAGGTGGATCGTGCCCGTCTCCACGAAGGGCTCGATGCGGTCGGGCTCGAGTTGCTCGCGGGCGCCCAGCAGGACCGCGGCCGCCATTTCGGAAAGCCGTTTAGAATGCCTGTCGGAGTGCTCGTCGTCGAGGTACTGGGCCAGGAGCCGATTGCCGCCGCTGCGGACCTTTTCGAGCCATCGCCAGGGGCTCCACGGACTGCCCGGCGTCAGGAGCGTGACCGACTGGCTGAACTTGGCCTGGAGATAGCTGCGGACGCGGTCGCCGCGGACGTACTCGGCCACGTCGTATCCTCCCGGGTTCTGCGCCGGCGGGGCGCGGTCAGATGCCCGAAGACCCGCAGCCGGTCGCCCGCCGCGACGCCGGGAAGCAAACCATCGACCGACAACCGGCAGCGTCCGCCCGCGGGCCGCCACACGGCGCCGTCGCGCACGGCGAGCACTTCCACGTCCATGCGGACCACGTCGCCGGCCCGGACGAACGACATCGGGTCCGCGTCTGCATGGGGGACCGCCCGAGGCATCTTCAATGCCCTCACTTCGACGCACATCGGTTGCGTGCCGTCGCGGGCGAACTGTCCAAGATCATCCGCGGGAAACAGAAACCAGCAGGCATGGTGCCACGACGCGGCCGTGGCCGCGGCCGCCAGCAGGATCGTCGCCATCGCGGCGCCGAGCCGTCCGCGCCGCCAGAAGATCCACCAGGCGCACCAGGCCCCCAAGGCGGTCAGCCACCAGCCGGCGAGCGGCAGCGGCCGGAACCGGTCGGCCACGATTCCCCCGCACGCGGCCGCCAGAACGACCACCAACGGCTGGTAGCGTGGGCCGGGCGGCCGCGACGGCGACGGCGACGGCGATGGCGATGGGCCAGGGGTCGAGGGAACTGCCGGCATGGGGGGCATTATGGCCGCCCAGGGCCATTTTCACAAGCGGCCCCAGGGTTTCCAAAACGCCGCGACTGAGTAGAATGGGGGGAAAGTTGGAACCGCAAAGTGCGAAACCACAAGATGCGAAACCGCAAGCGGCCGCGTCGGTTTCATCCTTCATCCTTCATCCTTTATCCTTCATCCTTCCTTCCAATCCCCAATCCCCAATCCCCAATCCCTTCCTTTCTCCCCGTGAACCTGTACCGCGACCTTGACAGCCTGCCCGACCGGTTTTGCCACGGCGCTGTGGCGATCGGCAATTTCGACGGCGTCCATCAGGGACATGTGCGGATCGTCCAGCGGCTGTTGGTCATGGCCCAGGAACTGGGCGGCGCGGCGCTGGCCTTCACGTTCGATCCGCATCCGGCGCGGCTGCTGCATCCCGAACGGGCCCCGGCGCCGCTCTGCTGGACCGAGCGCAAGGCCCACTTGCTGGGCCAGTTGGGCGTGGACGCCGTGCTGGCCTATCCGACCGACGCGGCCTTGCTCCGCTTGGAGGCCCGCGAGTTCTTCGACCGGATCGTACTCGGCCGGCTGCGTGCCCGGGGCCTGGTCGAGGGCCGGAACTTCTTCTTCGGACACGATCGGCAGGGCACGGTCGAGGTGCTCCGCCGATTTTGCGACCAGTCCGGTCTGAAGCTGGACCCGGTCGAGCCGGTGGAGATCGGCGGCCGGATCGTTTCCAGCTCGCTGGTCCGCCGGCTGGTGGCGGCCGGGGAAGTCGAGGAGGTCCGGCGGCTGTTGACCCGTCCGTATTGCATCCGCGGCACGGTCGTCCACGGCGTCGGGCGCGGCGACAAGCTCGGCTTTCCGACGGCGAACATCGAGCGGATCGACACGCTGCTGCCGGGGGAAGGCATCTACGCGGGCGGGGTCCGGCTCGGCGACCGCCGGCACGCGGCCGCGCTCTCGATCGGCCCCAATCCGACCTTCGACGAACAGGTCCCGAAGGTCGAGGTCCACGTGTTGGATTTCGACGGCGATTTGTACGGCCGGCCTTTTGAGGTTGACTTTCTCGCCCGCTTGCGGGACATTAAGCGATTCGATTCCGCCGAGGAGCTTGCCCGCCAGGTGGCGGACGACGTTGCCCGTGCGCGGCGGATTCATGCCCAGGAATGCCCATGATCGACTGGCCCCGTTTTGTTGAGTTGGTTCGCGGACATCAACGTTTCCTGTTGACGGCGCACGTGCGGCCGGACTGCGACGCGCTGGGCAGCGAGTTGGCCATGGCCGGCGTGTTGGAGCAATTGGGCAAGGACGTGTGGATCGTCAATGCGTTCGCGGTGCCGCCGAACTTGCGGTTTCTCGATCCGCGCGGAAGGCTCCGACAACTGGGCGCCGAGGTTCCGGCTGAACGGTTGGCCGACCGCGAGGCGCTGCTGGTGCTGGACACCACGGCGTGGGTGCAATTGGGCGCCATGGCGGACGTGATCCGCAAGAGCAGGGCGGTCAAGCTGGTGATCGATCATCACGTCAGCGAGGACGACTTGGGGGCCGAGTTGTTCAAGGACCCCGAGGCCGAGGCGACCGGCGTGCTGGTGTTGGAGGCGGCCGACGCGCTGGGCGTGCAATTAACGCCCGAGATCGCCCAGCCGCTGCTGGCCGCGATCGCCACCGACACGGGTTGGTTCCGTTTCAACTCGACGAGGGCGGGGACGTTTCGCGCGGCGGCGCGGTTGATGGAGGCAGGGGCACGGCCCGACCGGCTCTTCCAGCAGCTCTACGAAGAGGACACGTTGGCCCGCTTGCAGTTGATCGGCCGCACGCTGGCCCTGCGCGGACCGAGTTGGACGGGCGGCTGATCTACACCTGGGTCGAACGGGGCGACTTCGAGGCCACCGGCGCGCTGGCGTCCGACACCGAGGACCTGATCAACATGACGATGACCGTCGGCGGGACCGAAGTGGCCGTGATCCTGGTCGAGCAGAGGGACGGATTCAAGGTGAGTTTCCGCAGCCGGTGCGGCGTCGATTGCAGCCGCGTTGCCGAGCGATTCGGCGGCGGCGGACACCGCTGCGCCGCCGCGCGCAGTTGCGCGAGCCGCTTGCCACGGGCCGGGAGAAGGTCCTGGACGCGGTCCGCGCGGCGATGCGGGAAGAGAAAGAAAAGGGATTTAGGGATTTAGGGATTTAGGGATTTGGGGGCGGGGCCGCTTGCGGTTTCGCAGCGTGCGGTTTCGCATTCCGACAAGATGAACAACGATACCAACATCATCCCCGACGCCGACCGCCGCGGCTTCCTGATGAAGACGGCCGCCGTGACGCTTGCCGTCGCGGCCTATGCCGCGCCGACGGGCCTGGCGCTGCTGACCTTCGTGAACCCCTGGCGGAAACGGCCAACCGGCCGGCCGCCCGGCGAAGACCGCGCCGCGGCGTCGGACGGGCACAACTTCATTCCCGTCGCCCTGCTTTCGACCTTGAGCGTCGGCGGCGGGCCGCAAGAGTTCCCCGTCGTCGCCACGCGGCAGGACGCCTGGACCTCCTCGACCGAGCCCATCGGCCGGGTGTTCCTGATCCGCACCGGCAAGGACAAGGTCCGGGCCTTCCAGGTCCTCTGTCCCCATGCGGGCTGCCCGATCAAGTTCCATCCGGACAAATCCCGTCCGGACGCCGGGCATTTCGCTTGCACCTGTCACACCAGTCCCCGGTTCGACCTGGCCGGCCGTCGGCTCGACGAGCGATCGACGAGCCCGCGCGACCTCGACGAACTGGCAACGAAAATCGGCCCGCGGGGCGAAGTCCTCGTCCAGTACGAGCAGTTTCGCGCCGGCACGGCCGAGAAGATTGCAGACCCATGACGAATCTGCGCGATTGGATCGACCGGCGGACCGGCCTTTGCAGCGCATGGCGCGACTGGCTGCGGCGTCCGCCCCACGGCCGGCCGGCGTGGCGACGGGTCTTGCCCGGCACGATCGCGTTCGTCTTCTTCACCCAGGCGGTCACGGGACTGGCCCTGTGGATGTTCTACAGCCCCGGCGCGCAAAGCGCCTGGGAAAGCGTCTACTACGTGCAGTACCATGTCCAGGGCGGCTGGCTGCTGCGGGCGGTCCATCACTACTCCGCGCAAGTGATGCTGGCGCTGGTCGGCGTCTGGCTCGTCGAGATGATCTTTCGCGGCGCGTATCGCGCACCGCGGGAAGCGATCTTCTGGACCGTCGTGCTTATGGGCCTGGTCACGCTCGCCCTGAACCTCACCGGCGACCTGCTCCCCTGGGACCAGAACGGATACTGGAGCACCCGCGTCCGCACGGGTTTCCTCCTGCTGCTGCCGGGCGTCGGAAGGCGGCTCTTTGAATTGGCGGCCGGCGGCCCGGATTTCGGCCACCTGACGCTCACGCGGTTCGTGGCGTTGCACGTCGGGGTCTTTTCCGGCGCCTTTGGGCTGCTGCTCTGGGCGCACGCCCGGCTGACGCGGCGACTTGCACTGGAACGCAATCCGGAAGAACCGCCGGCAACGGCGAACACGGCGAACTCGTCGAACTCGGCGTACTGGCCGCGGCAGGCCCTGCGCGACGCGGTGGCGTGCGTGGCGGTCCTGGCCGTGGTGCTGGCCCTTTCGCTGCAACACGGCCTGTCGCCGGAGCATCGCGGGGTGGCGCTGGGGGAGCCGGCCGATCCGGCACAGGCGTACGAGGCCGCCCGGCCCGAGTGGTCGTTCCGCGGGCTGTATCAACTCCGCGAGTTGTTTCCGAGCGGCCTGGAAATCGTGCCCATCTTCGTGATCCCCGGACTCGTGGTCCTGGTGCTGTTGGCGATGCCCTGGATCGGGCGGGGCCGCATCGGGCATGGGTTCAACGTGGCGCTGGTCGTCGTGCTGGCCGGGGGACTGGCCGTCCTCTCGTGGCGGTCGCTGGCCGCCGACGCGGAAAACAAGGATTACCAGGCGGCGGTGGCCGCGGCGAACTGGCGGGCGGGGGAAATCAAGGAGTTGATTGCCCCGGAGCCGGGTGGCCCACCGCGAATCCCGCCCGGCGGGGCGCTGGCACTGCAGCGGCGGGTTGCCGGTTGCAGCTTGTGCCACGAGCTGACGGCCGGCCGCGGCGCGGCGCCGCGGCCTGAAGGTTTGGCCACGACCGCCCCGCATCTGTGTCATTTCGCCAGCCGGGAGTGGCTCGCCGATTTCCTCGATCCGAAGCAGATTTCCGGCCCGAGGTTTTTCGGCAACACGAAATTCAAACACGCGGCGATGCCGACGTTCGTCAAGAAAACGCTTGCCAGTCTCGACGACGAGGGCAAAGAGGACCTGAAGAACCTGATTGCGGCCCTTTCGGCCGAGGCGAAATTGCCGTCGCAGCGAGACATCGACGCCCGCGACGCCGAGAAGATCAAGCGGGGCCGGGCCGCTTTCGACACGTTTGGTTGCACCCGTTGCCACAAGTTTCGAGGGCAGGGGCACGCGGTCGGCCCGGAGCTGACCGGCTATGGTTCTCGGGCCTGGCTGGTGGGGATGATCCGCAATCCGGCCGAGCGGCGGTTCTATGGGTCGAAGAACGACCGGATGCCGGCCTACGCCGCGACGGACGAGCAGGCCGACAACTTGTTGAGCGACGAGGACATTGGGCAGTTGGCCGACTGGCTGCGGGGGCAATAGGGCAGGGGTTCGTCGGTTGCGAAACCGCAAGCGAATAACGGGCCGTCCGGCAAGAAGATGTTGGAAGGCGGATTAGTTCGTTGGCGGCGGGCGGGGAGTGCCCACCGGTTTTCCCAGGTTGAGCAACTTGGCGTCCATGTGGAGTTGTGCCCGCCGGGCGGCATCGCCATTGATCTCAAAGCGAACGCTGTCGCCATCGACAAAGAAATTGGCGATTCCCCCTTGCTCCGCGAATCCGGGGTTTTCGCCGACGACGAACACTCCCTTCCCTTCGGTCTTCTTGATGGCCGCCAGTTGCTGATCGGCTTTCAAGGAGCGACTCACGAAGAGGATGTGGCAGGGCTCGCGAAACTTGTCCGCGGAGGCGAACCGCCGCACGACGATTCGCCGCCCCTGGATGGTCTTCTTGGCCGCGATCTCGTCCAAGGCTCCGCCGAACGGGTCTTCGCCCAGGACGCCGATCACAAAGGTGTCCGGCGTCTTGGCCAGCGCGGTTTCCGGCCATTCCACGTAACGCCCGAAGGTGTAAAGAAACACGGCCTTGACGGTGTATTCGTTGGGCAGGTTTGCCGGTTCGGGCTGCTGGGCCGTTGCCCGGGGCGCTTGGAGCCACGAAGAGCCCGCCAGGACGATTCCTGCCACGACTGCCCAGCGTAGCCGGCTGCGCGCGGCGCAGGCCGCGGCCGCGGCGGGCGAGCAAGACCGCAGCCCGGGCGACGCCGCGCCCCGAGCCGTCTGCGGCAAGGTGGTTTCCGTGTGGTGCTCACGGGAGTTGTTCTTGGTTCAGGTTGCCGGAACGTGCCAGGCCCGCGTAGATCCGGCCCACGTTGCTACGCAGGGCGCTTTGTATCACGACGTTGGAAAAATCGACCATTCCCCCTCCGCGGTCAAAACCGCGCATCCACGCCGAGGCCGACGCTGATCCCTGGTTCCGGCATAAACGTCGGGCCCTGGGGACCGATGATGGCGATTGACCCCGGCTCGCTATAGTAAGTGTTCAAAAGGTTATCGATCGACAAAGTCAGGCGAATGTTCTCGCGCAACTTGTAGTAGGCGTGAATATCGAACACGGCGAAAGCCGGGCTCGGCAACTCGCCAAGGCTCACGGCGACGTGCTCCTGCGGGGCCACCAGATCGGCGACGAACTCCAGACCCCAGCGCTGCTTCTCCGGCTCGACGATGCGGAAAGAAACCTTGCCGTGGAGCGGATAGATTCCGGGGAGTCCTTCGGGGCCCCCGACGCGAACGAAATAATTATTGGGCGGCGACCACACGTACGCCAGCGGGTGATAGTTCGTGCCGTCGACATAGGCCATGGTGCCGTAGACGGAAAACCAATCCGAGAGTCGGAACTGGGCAAACAGCTCGCCGCCGAGCAGAGTCGCAAAATCGACATTCCCGTAATCGTAACCGCAGGCGCACGTGTCGGCGCCCTCGCCCAGCGTTCCAACGTCGTACCGCGTGGGAAAATCGCCGAAGGGCCTCCCCAGTCCCGTCGGCGGTTGGTACCCGGTCGGTCCAAACCAATCCACCTCGGACGGCACGGGCATGATGTAGTCCCAGATCGTGGAATAGAAACCGTGAGCGCCCCAGGTCAGGCGATCCTTCTTGCAAGTAATGCCGAGGTCGAGTTGCCAGTCGCGCTCCGGTTTGAGGGTCGACAGGCCGCTGACGTAGCTGTTGCCGAATCGAGCGACCGGCATGAACGCATCGTCGCTATAGAGCTCGCTGAGTTCCGGCATGCGCATGGCGTAGCCGGTGCCGAAGCTAAGGGTGTAGCCGTCGCCGAGCTGCAGCTTCCCGGTGAGGTAAGCCGACCCCAGCACGTGGCCGGTTTGGGAGAAGCCCGGAGCATAGTACCACTGATCCTGGTCGTTAATTTGCGTAATCACGGGGTCGTTCTCGTCCAGCCAGGGTTTGGCGTAATCGACGCGTCCGCCCAGCGTGATGGTCAGCGGCTCGCTGACGGGCACGGTCAGGTTTGTCAGGGCGCCGACGTCATCCATTCGGGATCGCGGAACGCCGAAGAGGTTGCCGTCAAAACAAATGCCCCCCGACGAGTCGACCTCGGTGTCCTGATAACGCTGCTCGTAGCGCCGCCAGTCGACGCCGACCGTCCATTGGGGTGCATCGGCTTCGCCGAAGGTCCGCAGGGTGCGGACCCCCAAGGAGGTGTTCATGCCCGTGCCGATCGAGTTGACCGGATAGTCGCTATATTCGGTATAGTAAGGGAGGGTCACGAACGGGTAATACATGGATTGCTGCTTCTCGTCCCGACTCGCGTCGCCGTTCCAGGACGTATCGTGATACCAGGTTTGCAGGACGAACTGCTCCGGACCGTTCGGATCTGCCTGCACGACGTAGCGGAGATTGAACTGGTTGTTGACGGAGTTGTTGAGATCGAAGACGACGCCCGGCAGCAACACGTTGTTCATCTCGTTGCGGAGGCAATCGAACTCGATCCGCGCTCCGCAGCCCGTGTCGAAGCTCGAAGACAGGAGGCTATCCCACTTCTGATAGGAGGAAGGCACGAGGAAGCCGCCCGCGCCGCCGGAGCGGTAGTCGTTGCCGGCGCGGAAGCCGTAACTATAGATCATCCCCCAGTTCTGGTTTCCCGCGGTGACGTTGTCCCGCGTGTACAGCGTCTCGCCGTTGCTGCCGTACTCGAAGGCAGTGGAAAGGTGGCTTTCCGGTCCCTGCTCATAGCGCGGGGGAGGAGTAAGATTGCCCATGAGGAACGCGAAGCCGGGCCCGTAGAGCGAGCTGTAAGGCCCGTCGATGACCGTCATGTTCTCAATCAGCCCCGGGTCGATCTGGCTGAACAGGGAATCCACATCTTGAACCGTCCTTCGCTCCGGCATGCCGTTGGCGGTCGCGTTGATTTGCGCCGTATCGTAGCCGCGCACGCTCGCATCCACGTTCAGCCCCGAGATCCTGCGATTGGTGACGCTGGGCAAATCTTGGATCAGTTGCGAGGTGGTCGTTACGTTCTTGGCCTCGCCTTCCGAGGGCGTGAGCATGCTCGACGGGGCGGTTAGATTCGTCGACTGCGGCTCGCCGGTAACGGGCGAAACGTGCACTTCCGAGAGCTGGCCGGGATTCTTGTCGGCCATGTCCAGGAGCTTGTCGAGCGTGCCGGAATCCACGGGAGTCTTGGCGGAGTCCGGCGAGGGCTTGCCGGAGTCCGCGGGGGCCGTGCCGGGCGGGCTTTCGGCCGCCGGCCCGCCGGCGCCTTCAGGACCAGTCTGTCCTTGAACGGCCGGATCCGCCACGCCCAGCAACGCCATGCTGAGCACGCCGATGCACGCGGCCCTGCCAAATCCGGCTCGGATCACGTCGGCCCCTCCCTGGAACGGGCTCGCGGCGGCATCCCTGCCATGGAACTGCCGTCTTCCCCAAGCGGACCTCCTGGACTCGGGTCCTGCTCCCTATGAATCCTTCGGTTCCGTCTCCCGCGACTCTCTGGAAAATCCGGCGCAGCCGTTGCACGCGGCATATCCCCTACAGTGGTGTGACGGAAAGTGTCGTGGAGCGTGGTCCGACCGCGATATCGCCCGCCGTTGCCGAACCGATGGTCACTTGTTAACGATTACCAATGACCGCGAGGCACGGGATGCCCGGCCTACCGACGGACGAGAGGCGTTGGCATACTTCGCATTTCTCCCATTTCTCCCAATTCACCAGGAGAAATCAGTATGGCGCCGCAAAGTCGCCGGGCATGTCAGAAATCTACGGAATCGGTACAGTTTACCAGCCCGACGGCCGATTCTTGGAACACGATGTGGTGTAGACAATGCGGACAAGATGTGCCTGGAAGCCTGACGGCCAACAGCGGCGAGTTTGGTTGCCCTCGCTGCGGTGGGGTCGTCGGCGCCGACGTGGCGATGAAGACGGCAACCGCGCTGCCCAGCGCGGCCACATCGGGCCCGGCATCTACGACGGCTGGGAACTGGACGAGCAACTCCGGCACATCGAACGGGTCTTGATGTCCAACAAGCTCCGGGGCGACTCGGCCGCGGCCGTGGAACCCGAGGCGGTGCGGGCGGACCGCTCGCACGCCGGTCCTCCGGCCTGGCACGCCCACCCGGCGTCGAAACCGGCGGGGCGGCCGGTCCAGCGAAGGCCCGCCCGGCGTGGCTGGCTTCTGGGCCTGCTCCTCGTGACCGTCTTGCTGCTGGGAATTACCGCCGTTGTGGGCGGCGGGGCCTTGGCGGGCTGGTCGCTGTGGATGGGACGCCAAGACGTTTGGGTCTTCGCCGCGCCGACGGCCTTGGCCGGGCAAGTCCTCCTGTTGATCGGCCTGGTGCTGCAACTCCACCGCCTGGGACGCAACAGCCGGCTTGCGGCCGGCAAACTCGAAAAGCTCGACCAGGAGATTCACGATTTGCGAACGACGACCACGCTGCTGGGCACGACGCACGGCCCGTCGGCGGCGGCCTTTTACGCCCATCTTGCCGACGGCGCCAGCCCGCGGATCCTGTTGAGCGATTTGAAGAGCCAGTTGGACATTCTGGCGATGAAGCTGGGCGGGGAGTAGTCTACCGGCGTGCGGTTTGCGAAACCGCAAGCGGACGGCACGTCTTCCGGCGACAATCAATGCCCACGCCCACACTAATGAGCGCCCACGCCCTCACTTGGCGAGGAAGGCGGCGGCGGGGCTGTCGTTGCCGCTGAGCTTGGCGGCCTGCTGCAGCAAGGGCTTGGCCTCCTCACGGCGGCCGTCGAAGTAGTAGTGGATGCCCAGCAGCAGCGCCACGTTGCTGTCGGTCGGATCGTGTCCGGCGTCGCGGATCATGGCCCTGAAATTGGCCTGCTTGGCGGTTTCATCGACGCCGTAGAGTTCGCTGAGGCGGAAATCGGACGTCGGCCAGTCGGGGTTGATTTTCAGGCCCTCTTTGACGGCCTTGACCGCGTCGGCGTACTTTCCCATCGCGGCCAGGGCGAACGCCTGTCGGAACGAGGCGTCGGCGACCGTCGGTCCGACTTGGGCGGCCTTCTTATAGCGATCGTAGGCGTCCGAGTATTTCTGCTTGGCGAAATAGGTGTCGCCGAAGCCGATGTAGCGCATGGCCATATCGGTGGACTGCTGACTGGCGCGGCCTTGCGCCGCCGGTTTCGCCTTGGCGCCGGCGTTCGGCGCGGGGTTGGCGCCGCCGAGGACCAGGTCGTTGTCGGCGTTGTTGACGAGGTTGGCCGCGTCATCGCCGACGAGGTTGCCGGCGTTGTTGCCGAGGACGTTGCCGCGGTTGTTGGCGGCCCGGTTGGCCGCGACGGCACCGTTGTCGGCCTTGGCCGCCGCGTTGTTGACACCGTTGGCGTTGCCGCCCGCGGCCGGCTGATTGCCAAACAAACCGAGCACGCCCATCATCTGCAGGATCGGGCCGGGACCGTAAAGTTGCCACGTCGGCAGGAAGATCGGCCCGTAGGGGCCATAACCATAACCTGCGTAGGGCGAATATCCGTAGGATGTGTAGCCCGAGTACCCGTAGCCGGACGGACCATAAATGGCGCCGCTCCAGGGATTGTAGACGACCGGAACCCAATGCACGTTGCCGTTACCCCGGAGGTAAGTGTTCGAGCCCGATTTGGATACGGTCGGCGTTACGGTCGGCGATACGGTCTTGGAAGAGGACGAGGACGACCTGCTCCTAGGTTGTGCCGTGGGCCGGCTCGTGTCGCTCCTGGGCTGCGAGTGGAAGACGGGCGGGGGTTGAGGCTGAAAGCGGGGGGGCGGCGGCTGGTAATAGGGGGGAGAGGCCGGCCCCGAGGAGTTGTCCGGCTTTTTCGTTTGGGCTGAAAGTTGGCTGCCGACCAAGCTAACAGGGATTGCCACCACCGCCAAAGTCAACAAGAAACGTCGCATAAACCGCCTCCTTCAACGTTCGGCCGAGACCACGCCTCTCGAATTATCCGCCATTGATGCGCGGAATGCAAGCACGGTTTTCGTGCCGCCCACCAGAGGTTGCCCTGCAAGATTAAACACCGCCGCCGGGGAAAAGAATCGCGCCGGATCGTGCGAAACCGCAAGCGTGCGGACAGGCCGGTTTCATCCTTTATCCTTCATCCTTCATTCCAATCCCCAATCCCCAATCCCCAATCCCTCTTCCCTTTCTACCCCAGCAGCCGGGTCTTCACTTCCGTCAGGCAGTCCTCTTTCCGGATCCGCCATTGCCGCAGCGTATCGCGGTCGCGGACGGTCACCGTGCCGTCGGAGAGCGTCTGGCCGTCGACCGTGATGCAGAACGGGGTGCCGATTTCATCCTGGCGGCGATAGCGGCGGCCGACGGCGCCCTTCTCGTCGTAAAAGACGTTCATGTGCGGCTTCAACGCCCGGTAGATTTCCTTGGACAGTTCGGGCATGCCGTCTTTTTTGACCAGGGGGAAGACGGCGGCCTTGACCGGGGCCAGGCGGGGATGGAACTTCAAGAACACCCGCTTGGCCGGCTTGCCGTTTTCGTCGGGCGCCTCGTCCTCGTTGTAGGCCTCGCACAGGAAGGCCAAGGCGGCCCGATCGGCGCCGGCCGAAGGCTCGATCACGTGCGGCGTGTACCGCTCCTTGGTCAGGTCGTCGAAATAGGTCAGGTCCTTGCCGCTGCCGCGATGCCGGGGCTTGCCGTCGGCGCCGGGCTCGACGACCAGCCGGTCGCCCTGGCGAACGAGCTTGCCTTCCATGTGGCTCCGCAGGTCGAAATCGCCACGATGGGCCACGCCCTCCAGTTCGCCGAACTCGCCGGGCGGCAGGAAGGGGAAGGCATATTCGATGTCGGCCGTGCCGCAGGAGTAATGGCTCAGTTCCTCGGGCGTGTGGTCGCGCAGCCGCAGCCGTTGGCCGGCCAGCCCAAGACCCAAATACCACTGGTAACGGCGGTCGCGCCAATACTGGTACCATTGGGGCGAACTGGCCGGGTGGCAGAAGAACTCGATCTCCATCTGCTCGAACTCGCGGGAGCGGAAGGTGAAGTTCCGCGGCGTGATCTCGTTGCGGAAGCTCTTGCCGACCTGGGCGATGCCGAAAGGCACCCGCACTCGGGTGCTGTCCAGGACGTTCTTGAAGTTGACGAACATTCCCTGGGCGGTTTCCGGCCGGAGGAAGGCGACGTCGTCCTCGCCGCCCATCGCGCCGACGATCGTCTTGAACATGAGGTTGAATTCCCGCGGCTCGGTGAGGGTGCCGAGCGTCTTGGCGTCGGGGCCAAGGACGGCGGAAAACCCGGCCGCCGCGACGGAGGGCAGCCCGACCAACTCGCCTTCCCAGTGGAGTTCGTCGGCGTTCTTGGCCCGGAGGTTGAAGAACTTCAGGGCCTTCTGCTGGGTCTCGTCCAGTCCCTCCCGGCCGCCCAACTCGGTGGCCACGAACACCCGACGCCCCTTCGCCTCGACCCAGCGGCCTTGCACCTGGTCGAAACGGTAGCGCCGCTTCGACTCGCGGCAATCGACCATGTAGTCGTGGAAAAGGTCGTAATGGCCCGAGCACTTCCACACCTGCGGGTGCATGACGATCGAGCAGTCGATGCCGGTCATTTCAAAGGCCGACGGGGCGCCGGGCGGGGCGTCCAACTCGTCGTGGGCCGTGACCATGTCGTGCCACCACGCCTCGCGGACGTTCCGCTTCAGTTCGACGCCCAACGGGCCGTAATCCCAAAAACCTTGCAGCCCGCCGTAAATCTCGCTGGACTGAAAGAGAAATCCCCGCCGCCGGCACAAGGCGACCAGTTGTTCCATTTCCATGATGGCGACATGCTCCGCAAAAAGAACGGTCGGTCCTGAACGATGAGCCATTAGTGTAGTCAACCGGCGGATATTGGGCCAGGGGAGGGGGAGGGAAGGGGGAAGGCGGAGGGCGGAAGGGGGAAGGGATTGAGCCGGCGGCGTGAGCCTTAAGTTTACCCACATCTTTGTTATACTGATAGGCGGCGGAAAGGATTGCCGTCATTGGTTTTAGACAAGGAGGTGGGTCATGGATGACCGATTGGCGTTGGGAGCAAGTTTTGGGGAGGAACATTTTGGGGCCGCAAAGTTGGGAGACCGTCGGCGGACCAAGCGGCTCGTGCAACTGGCGGACAAAATGGTGATGCATCCGGGTGGAACCCTGCCCGACAAAATCGACGATCCAGCGAGCCTGAAGGCGTTGTACCGGCTGGTGGACCAGGGAGAGGTCACCCATACCGCGGTGTTGGCTCCTTCGCGCGAACGGACATTGCGGCTGATGCGGGACGTCGAGGGTACGGTGCTGGTGATTCAGGACACGACCGAACTGGATTTCACCGGATTGACATCGCTGGAGGGATTGGGACACATCGGCAACGGGGGTTGTCGCGGCTACTTGGCCCACAACGCCCTGGCCGTGGTGGCGGAAACCCGCGACGTGATTGGATTGGCCTACCAGAGGTTGGCCAAGCGGCCGGAGGCGAACAAGAAGGAAACACGCGAACAGAGCCGCGAGCGGACAGATCGGTTGTCGCGGTTGTGGAAAGACGCCAGCGCGGCCATTCCGGCGGCGGTTTCCGGTCGGCGTCAGGTGGAAGTGGCCGACCGGGGCGCCGATGTGCTGGAGTTTCTGGATTTCGTGGAGTCGCAGGGCAAGTCGTACTTGGTGCGGTCGCAATACAATCGTCGAATTAGCCTGGAAAATGGGGAGAAAACGAAGCTGCACGACTACGCCTGCGGTTTGCCGGTCCAGGGCTACAAGACGGTGGAAGTGCCGGCGACGAAGCAGCGTGCGGCGCGGACTGCCCGAGTGTCGATCGCCTGGTCACGGCTGATGGTGTTGGTGCCGAAGCAGCCACGAGGCGAGATTCGGGGCGTGCCGTTGACGTGCTGGGTGGTGTGCCTGCGCGAGGCGGACCGGGGCACCGACGTTCAAGCGGTGGAATGGATTCTGTTGACCAACGTGCCGGTGGAATGTTTGGAGGATGCTTGCGAGCGGATGGGATGGTACGAGTGTCGGTGGATCATCGAGGAATATCATAAGGCGCTGAAAACGGGCTGTGGGGTGGAGACGTTGCAGTTCACGACGGAGGAGCGGCTCAAGCCGGCGATTGCCTTGATTTCCGTGGTGGGGTTGTTCCTTTTGAACCTCCGCAACGCCAGCCGCCGAGCGGATGCCAAGGAGCGGTTGGCCACGGAAGTGATGCCGGAGATGTACGTTCTGATGCTCAGCCTGTGGCGTTACAAGCGGCCGCGTAAAGACCTGAGCGTGCATGAGTTTTACTATGCGTTGGCCCGACTGGGCGGCCATCAGAACCGCAAACACGATCACCCGCCCGGTTGGCTGGTGTTGTGGCGCGGCTGGACGAAACTCCAACCTATGATTGAAGCTGCGACGATTCTCGGCCAAAAAAGATGTGGGTAAACCTAAGGCGTGAGCCGCCGGATAAGCCGGATAAGGCGGAGGACGACGGGGGGGAAAAGTGCCTTGCGGGGCCGAATCGACCTGCGGTAAAATAACGTGGCGGCGGGGCTTGTTCCGTACGAGCGAGATGCGGCATGAACATGCGGCAGCGCGATAGACCGACGGCCCGCGATGACCGGCCGACCGCCGCGGGGCGCTTCCAGTTCGGCCTGCGGAGCCTGCTGATCCTGATGCTCCTGGGCGCGGTGATCTTGTCGCTCATCAAGCTGCTGGCGCCGGCGGGAAGCGTGAAATGGCGATTTCTGATTGCCGTCTACTTCATGACCCTGGCCACCTACGTGGTCCTCCGCGTGCCCTATCTCTGGCAGCGGGTGCAGCGGGCCATCCAGCAACGGCGAGAAGTCTTGGAAGAACGCGAAAAACTTGCCGCCATGGCGTCACGCCGACGCAACGAAACAGCAGAATAACGAAGGCCGATCCACCCTATAGGTGCTTCCGCAACAGAAAAATAGAACTTAGAGCTTAGAACTTAGAGCTTAGAACTTAGAGCTTAGAACTTAGAGCTTAGAACTTAGAGCTTAGAACTTAGAGCTTAGAACTTAGAGGCTATCCGCAAAGTGATATTGCTGTAAAGCGTTGTCGGGAGTAAAGATGCGCACTTTCCCCTTGCAAAGGAGTGCGCACATGACCACGACGACGCGGAAACCGTATTCGACCGATCTTACCGATCAACAATGGGCCATCCTCCAACCGCTGATTCCCCTTGCCAAGCACGGCGGCCGTCCGCGCGAGGTGGAGATGCGCGAGGTGCTCAACACCTTGTTCTATCTCAACCGCACGGGATGCCAGTGGGACCTGCTGCCCCACGATCTGCTGCCGAAGAGTACGGTCTACCAGTATTTCCGGCAGTGGCGCGACGATGGCACGTGGCAACGAATGATGGATGCGCTGCGGGCGCAGGTCCGCGTGGCGGACCAGCGGGAACCGACGCCCAGTGCCGGTGCGATCGACAGCCAAACCGTAAAAACGACGGAGCGGGGTGGCGAGCACGGATACGATGGCGGGAAGAAGATCAACGGGCGAAAACGCCATGTTTTCGTGGATACTTTGGGGCTCTTGCTGGCGGTGGTCGTGACCAGTGCAGCATGGGACGATGGGGCCGCTGCACCCCAAGTGTTCAGCCAACTCGACAACGCCAGATGTCCCAGACTGACCAAAATCTGGGCGGACAACAAGTATCGCAATCACGAACTGGATCGGTGGCTGGAGAAGCACCGCGACCACTGGGACCTGGAGATCAAGTCTCGGCCGGAAGGAGCAGTCGGTTTCGCGCCTGTGCCCAAACGATGGGTCGTCGAGCGCACCTTCGCCTGGTTGGGAAGGTACCGCCGCCAGAGTCGGGACTACGAACGTCTGACCGAGTCCAGCGCCTCGATGTTGCGAATCAGTTCGATTCACCTGATGCTCCGACGGCTTGCGCCGCCCGCACGGGTCGTGTCATTCCGGTACCGCCAGGCCGCGTGAGCCAAACCGTGTATTTCCCGAGAAATCTTTACGGATAGCCTCTTAGAGCTTAGAACTTAGAACTTAGAGCTTAGAGCTTAGAGCTTAGTAAGAACTAAGCACTAAGAACTAAGAACTTGGACCCAACATGACCAAAAACCAAGACGTGCCCCAAGAAAAGCCGGACCCAACGCCCAACTTCGAACAGTCGCTCCAAAGGCTGGAAGAAATCGTCCACCTGCTGGAAGACGGACAACTCGGGCTGAGCCAGTCGCTCGTCCGTTACGAGGAAGGCGTCAAACTTCTGCGGCAGGCGTATGAACTGCTGGAGGGGGCCCAACGCAAGATCGAGTTGCTCAGCGGCGTCGATGCCAAGGGAAATCCGATCACGCGGCCGTTGGAGGATGCGCCGACCTTTGGGGGGTCTGCTGAGACCGCATAGACGCGCCGGCCGCCGTGTCTTACAATGGACGCGATGGTAAACACCCTGGCTTCGCCGTGGGCCGAATATGTCGGTCGGCTTGGTCCGGCGATCAATGCGGCCCTGAGCGACTACACCGATCTGCCCCCGGGTTGTCCTTCCCGGCTCCGGGAGGCCATGCGTTACAGCCTGCTGGCCCCGGGCAAGCGGCTGCGGCCCATGTTGGCCTTGATGGCGGCCGAGGCCTGCGGGGGGGATGTCCAGGCGGCCCTGCCCGCGGCCTGCGCCGTCGAAATGGTCCACGCCTATTCGCTGATCCACGATGATCTGCCGGCCATGGACGACGACGACCTGCGTCGGGGCCGGCCGACGTGCCACAAGGTCTTCGGCGAGGCGATGGCCATTCTTGCCGGCGACGCCCTGCTGGCGCTGGCGTTTGAAGTGCTTGCCGACGGTCTCCGGCCGCTGGAGGCTGCGGCCGCAGCGTGCGCCGCACTGGCCGCGGCTGCCGGACCGTGTCAACTCGTCGGCGGACAGGCCGATGATGTGGAAGGCGGAGGGGAAGAAGGGGACTGTCCCCATGTGCCGGAACGGTCCCCCCGTTGCAAACGGGGGGCTTTTGTCGCCGATGATGATCCTCTGAAGCGCAGGCTGGAGTCGATCCACGGCCGGAAGACCGGGGCGATGATCCGGGTTTCGCTCCGCCTGGGGGCCATGGCGGTGGGGGCTTCGCCGGACCAGTTGGCCGCCCTGGACGGATACGGACGCCGGCTCGGCCTGGCCTTCCAAATCACCGACGACCTGCTGGACGTCCGCAGCGACGAGGCGACCGCCGGGAAACGGGTGGGCAAGGACGCGGCCAAGGGAAAACTCACGTTTCCCGGCCTGCTGGGCGTCGAGCCAAGCGCGGCCTATGCCCACGGGCTCATTGCGGAGGCGTGCGAGTCGCTGGCGGCGTTGGGCCCGGCGGCCGCCGGCTTGGAACTGCTCGCACGCCACACGCTGGAAAGGAACCGCTGATGGACAAGCTGCTGCCGACGATCCGCTCGCCGCAAGACCTTCGCGGGCTGTCGGTGCGGCAATTGCAGCAGCTTGCCGGCGAGATGCGCGAGGCGATCTGCCGCGTGGCGGCCAAGCGGATCGCCCATTTCGCCTCGAACCTGGGCGTGGTCGAGCTGACGTTGGCCCTGCACACCGCGTTCGACTTCACCCGCGACCGCCTCATCTGGGACACCGGCCACCAGGTCTACGCCCATAAATTGCTCACCGGCCGGCTCGATCGGTTTGACACGATCCGGGCCAAGGGCGGGCTGATGGGCTATCCCAATCCGGCGGAAAGCGATTACGACCTATTCATGACCGGACACGCCGGTTGCAGCGTCGCCACCGGGCTGGGAATGAAATGCGGCGACGAGCTGACCGACACGGAGCACGGCCGCAGCGTCGTGGCCGTCATCGGCGACGGCGCCTTCTCGTCCGGCGTCGTCTTGGAGGCCATGAACCATGCCGGCGGGCTGAAGAAGAACCTGATCGTGGTGCTGAACGACAACAAGATGTCGATTTGTCCCCGGGTGGGCGGCCTGGCCGAATCGCTCGACCGGCTCCGCATGAACACCCTGTACACCGGCTTGAAGACCGAAGTGCAGAAGATGCTGAACCGCTTGCCCGTGCTCGGCGATCCGGTGGAACGCTTCCTCAACCAGGTCAAGGGGGCGATCAAGGCGGGGCTGGTGGGCGGGATGTTCTTCGAGGAATTGGGGTTCCGTTACGTCGGCCCGGTCAACGGCCACAACATCCGCCAACTGCAAAAGTACCTGGCCATGGTCCGGCAGGCCCAAGGGCCCGTGCTGCTGCACGTGGTGACCGAGAAGGGGCACGGCTATAAGCCTGCCGCCGAGGACCCCGCGACCTTCCACACCCCGGAGCCCTTGGCGCGGCGGAACGGTTCGGCGTCGTGCGCGAAGAAGAACTCCGCGCCGTCCTACACGCTGGTCGCCCGGGAGGCGATCTTGCGGCAGATGCGGAGCAATCCCCGCGTGGCGGTCATCACCGCGGCCATGTGCCAAGGCACCATGTTGGAGCCGGTCCGGGACGAGTTTCCCGACCGCTTCTTCGACGTGGGCATCTGCGAGTCGCACGCCGTGGCCTTTGCCGCCGGGTTGGCCAAGGCGGGAGTGCGGCCGCTGGTCGCCATCTACAGCACTTTCATGCAGCGGGCCTACGACCAGGTCTTCCAGGAAGTCGCGCTGCAAAACCTCCCGGTCACGCTGCTGCTGGACCGCGCCGGACTGGTCGGCCCCGACGGCCCCACCCATCACGGCGCCTTCGACCTCACCTATTTGCGGCCGCTGCCCAACCTGGTCGTCATGGCCCCGGGCGATCGCCAGGACCTGGTGCGGATGATCGACTGGTCGATCCATTACGACGGCCCGACGGCCATCCGCTATCCCAAGGCCGCCGCCGACATGGTCCCGCGCCCGTTGGCCGCCGTGGCGCCCGGCGCCGCCGAAGTCCTCCGCTGGGGCGACGACGCCATGCTGATCGCCTGCGGAAGCGTGTTGAAGTCCTGCTTTCAAGCGGCCGACCGCTTGGCCCAAGACGGCCTGCAAGTGGGCGTCATCAACGCCCGATTCGTCAAGCCGCTGGACCGCCCAACCCTGCTCCGCGCCGTGCGGGAATGCCCGCTGGTCGTCACCGTCGAGGAGGGGGCCTTGATGGGCGGGTTCGGCGGCGCCGTCCTGGAGGCGGCCTCCGACGCCGGCCTGGACGCCAGCCGAATCCATCGCCTGGGCATCCCCGATCAATTCATCGAACATGGCGACCGAGCGGAACTGCTGGCCGACCTGGGGCTCAACGCCCAGGGCATCGCACGGACCTGCCGCGAGTTGCTCGAAGGCAATCAGCCGCGGTGCCGCGCCGCCGGCCGGGCCGTTCACCCCGGCGCGAAATGACGCGGAGGCGGATGGCGGAAGTGAGCCGGAGGCGTTAGCCTCCGGATGGGATGGCGGATACGAGACTTCAAGCTATCCTTGAACAGCCGCCCATGAGAGAAAAAGGTCGCCGCAAAAAAATGAGCCGTCCCACCAGTAATAATATCCCGGCCGATCGCCCCCTGCGGATCGTCCTGCTCAGCGCCACGGAGCGGCCCGACGTTGTGGCCGAGGCCCGGCGCCTGCGGCCCCTGATCGAGCCCTACGCCCGGATCGAGGCCACCGATTTCCGTGCCGCCGCGGACCTCTCCCAGATCGAGGCCGACGCGGCCGTCGTGCTCGGCGGCGATGGCTCCATCCTCCGGGCCGTCCACCAGATGGGCAATCGGCAGTTGCCCGTCATTGCCGTGAATCTGGGGAAACTGGGGTTTTTGGCGGACCTGTCCCCCGACGAACTCCCCCATGTCTTGCGGGATTTCGCCGCCGGAAAACTCACCGTCATCGAGCATCTGATGTTCGACTGCCGGGTGGTTCGCGGCGGAGAGGTGTGTGCCCAAAAGATCGGCCTGAACGAAACCGCGGTCCACTCCGGCCCGCCGTTTTCGCTGATGGACGTCGATCTCTACGTTGACTCGGAACTCGTAACTACTTATAGTTGCGACGGTTTGATCGTCAGCACGCCCGTCGGCTCGACGGCCCACAGCCTCTCGGCGGGCGGACCGATCTTGCGGAAGGACCTCCAGGCGTTCGTGGTTATGCCCATCAGCCCCCACACGTTGACGAACCGGCCGGTCGTCGATGCCGCCGACCGGGTGTATGAAATGGTGGTGAGAAGCCCACGGCCGGAAACGTCCGTCGTGGTCGATGGGCAAGTCCTTTGCCGGCTGCAGCCGGGCGACCGCGTCTCGGTCCAGCGGGCGGACTGCCGCTTCCAGCTTGTCACCGCGCCGGGCCACAGCTACTACCGGACCCTGCGGGAAAAGCTGGGCTGGAGCGGACAGATTGGGGGAAAGGTGGAGGGCGGAAGGCGGAAGGCGGAAGGATAAATGGAGCCGGAGGCGTCAGCCTCCGGATGGCCCCCGAGCTGCGTCCGGGGGCATCTCCGCTATTGATAAAAGCTCCAACACGGATGGGGAGTCGTTCACATGCCAGCGCGAAGGGATTCGAGCGTTCCGCGGCCCTGGATTCGGTCCACGGCCCTGTTGGCCCTGGGGATGCTTTTCTTGCCGGGCCATGTCGCCGGTGAAGACGCGACGACAAAAGCGGCGGCGAAGCCGGCCGGCACGGAGAAATATACGCTCCGCTACAAATTCGAGCCGGGCCAGTCGTTGCGCTGGAAGGTCGTGCACCGCTGCCGCGTGCGGACCACCGTCTCCAACAGCACCCAAACGGCCGAAACCGTCAGCACCTCCGAGAAAGTCTGGCGGGTCCAGAGCGTCACGCCCGACGGCTCGGCCACCTTCGAACACCTGGTCCCGTGGGTCGATATGCGGCATCAACTCACCGGCAGCAACGAGGTCCGTTACAATAGCCGCACCGACCTGGTGCCTCCCCACGGCTTCGAATACCTGGCGCAATCGGTCGGCGTGCCGCTGTCGGTCGTCACGCTGGACGCCCGGGGCAAGGTCGTGCATCGAAAACGGTTTCCGGTCAAGGCGGCCGTGGGCGGCGACGGCGAAATGACCCTCGGCTTGCCGCGGGACCCGGTCTCCGTGGGACAAGAGTGGTCGACCGAGCACGACATCGAGTTGCCGCTTCCCGGCGGCGGAATCCGCAAGATCAAATCGCGTCAGACGTTCGTCCTGCTGGGAGTGAAGACCGGCGTGGCCACCATTCGCCTGTCCACGCAGATCCTCACGCCGGTACACGACCCGGCCATCGAGGCGCAATTGATTCAGCACGAGTCGTCCGGCACGGTGCGGTTCGACATCGACGCGGGTCGAATCCTGGGCCAGGAGATCGGGGTCGACAAGGGGGTGGTCGGTTTCCGCGGCGAAGCCAGCAGCATCCATTACTTGACAAGTTTTACCGAAGAATTCATCTCTGCCGACGCGACCGTGGCCGCCCGCCCCGTCCAGGACAAGTAAGGAGATGCTCCCCTCTCCCTCTGGGAGAGGGTTAGGGTGAGGGGAATTAGGGCACCTGTCGGCCACCTGAGTCATGCATCTCCTCCACTCCGCCCTCACCCCGGCCCTCTCCCGGAGGGAGAGGGGGACTGTTTGAACGGTATTGGCGTCTTGGGCCTGTCCTGCCCATTGGGCAATCTAGGGCAGTCGCGCCCCGGGGCGGCAAGGCCCGCCGCCGACACTGCCGATCTTGTCAATATGTTGAACAAGTTCATGCTTAGCGCGATGGGGTTGATGGCGGCCGTCGCCGCGCCGATCGTCTTCTTCGCCGTTTCCGATCACTGGAAGAACGGCGGCGCTGCGGCCGACGCCTCGGCGTCCGCCTCGCCGG
Source organism: uncultured Planctomycetia bacterium (assembly GCA_963804825.1). GTDB lineage: Bacteria > Planctomycetota > Planctomycetia > Pirellulales > Thermoguttaceae > JBKQVT01. The sequence goes on from CAWDRV010000003.1 coordinate 1,415,574, forward strand.
CAGCGCTCGGATGGGCCGGCGGTCAAACCGCGAGTCCGGGGTCCGCGCCGCGAGCTTGCGACAGCGACCGCAGCGGCGGACGCAACGGCGGCGGCGGGCCGCAAATCGCCCGCGGCCGCCGCGCCGGGCCGTATTCTGGCGGAGGTCTTCCAGTTCAACGTGACGCCCGACTGGATCATGCGGCGCTGGCCGCAGGTGGCCACCGGGCTGGGCCAGTTGCAGTTGCACGGCTACCGCGTGCCCCTGGTCACCGGCACGGCGGAGAGCGATCTGGCCGGGTCGCTGACCTACTACTTCAACGCCCAGCAGCAGCTCCAGCGGATCGCCTTTCAAGGCAACACCGGCAACCCGCGCGAACTGATCGGCCTGCTGGGGAGCCGTTACCACCTCACCTGGCGGCCGACCAACGATCCGAGCCTGATCGTGTACGAAGCGGTCCAGTCCGACGGCCGTCCGACCAGTGCGATGCGGATTCAGACGGCCCCGGTCGTCAAGGCCAGCCAGCCGCGCGAGCGCTTCCTGGTGGAACTGGTGCTGGAACGGCCGGAAGACTGAGGCGCGGGGCGGGGCGCGGGGCAGCGGCGTGCGAAACCGCAAGCGGAGATTCGCGCCGGAGTGCTACCCGTCGCCCTTGGGCTTGGCGCTTTTGCCCTCGGGATTCGGGGCGTCGTAGTCGAAGTCTTTCCAGACCATGGGACGCCGCAGCGACGGCTCGATCCGCAACACGGTCTCGCCGTTGTGGAAGATGCGGACCGTGCCGTTGCTCTGGCTGACGGTGACCGCCACGGCATTGGTGGCCCGGCTGATGGCGGCCGCGGCCCAGTGCCGGGCGCCGAGCCCCTTCGACAAGGTGACGTCGGCGGCCGAACAGTCCAGGTAGCGGCAGGTGGCCTCGACGATGCCGTCGGCCGAGACGATGATGGCCCCGTCCATCTGGGCGACCTCCTTGATGCCCTCGCGGACCCGGGGATCGTCCAGGTTGCGTTCCTTGCGGCTGTAGCCCTTGACCGGATCGAAGCCGGCCGGCCGGCTGCACGCGAGCACCTTGCGGGTGTCGCCCACCACGAAGAGCGTGCCCACCGGCTTGCCCTCGCGGCCTTCCCGGCCAATCTCGACCGCCAGGTCCACGACGATCTTCAACGTATCCAGCGGGACGCGGGTTTCCAGTTGCCGCAGGTCCCGGCCGGTCAAACGGTTCAGATGCTCGTCGAGGTTGATGACGCTGAGCGAATCGACCGTTTCGGAATCGAACCCGCAGTAGAGGGCCGCCACGCGCGAACCGGGCACCAGGAGGTCGTCGGCCACGGCCTCCAAGACGGCCTGGGTCAATCGCTCATAGGTCGGGCTGTCGGACATGTTCAGGCGGATCGACTCCAGGCCGGCCTCCTTGGCCCCGGCGAGTTGCTCGGCGGTATCGGCCGCGGCTACGATCCTGGTCTTGGCCGTGCCCGCCATGTTCCGCACCCGCTGCCAATCCACCGTCCCTTGCACCAGGACCAGGATGGCATCGACCCCGGCCGTCTCCGTCATGCGGACGGCCAGCGTGAACAGGGCCTTGAACTGATCGGTCAGTCGGAGCGATTGCATGGCCGCGGAAGGGATTGCGTTGCGTGGTCTGACGTGTCGCCGCGAAACACGGGCCGTCAACGCCATCCTACGGTTTCTTGCCGGATGAGGCAACCGCAATGCAGACGAATTGATAGGGCGTCTTCCAACGAATTTTTGCCGGAAGACCTGCCGCCCGCTTGCGGTTTCGCAAGCGCCGCCGGGCGGAAAAAGGGGACAGTCCCCATTTGCCGGAACGGCCCGAAGGCGGGCACCGACGCGCAGCGTTGGTCGTCGCACAAATGGGGACTGTCCCCTTTTTCCCCTGCAAGCCGGGCTAGAACGGATGCCAGATCCGCTCGGCCAGCGAGAACCGGCTTGGCCGGATGCAGCCTGTTGCTCCGGGCGTACTCCCGCCACTTGTTGACGTCGTTGCCCAGGTCTTGGCCGGTGATCTGGCGGAGCGAGAGGACGGCCCGATATTGCATGGCCGGGTCTTTGTCTTCCAGGGCGTCGCCCAGGGCGTTGATGGCGACCTGCTGGTGCAACGGGGCCATGGCCCGCGCCGCGGCCAGGCGGACGTCGTGGTCGAGGTCGCCGTTGAGGACCCCGGCCAGGGTCGTGGCCGCCTCGACGGTGTCGCGTTTTCCCCACGAGTCGCACGCCGCCACCCGCACGTCGTTGTCCCCGTCCTTCACCGCGGCCCGGAGGATCACGTCGGACGTCGGACTCGGATATTCGCCCAAGGTGCGGACGATCTGGGCACGGATCAGCGGGTCCTGCTCGTGCTTGATCTGGCCGGCCAACTGCTGTTCGATCAGTTGCTTCTCGTAGGCACTCTTGGCCGGGGCGGTCTTGGCCAGGTCGCGCAGGTCGCGGATTTGCTGCGTCGGGGAAATCACGCCCGACAGCCCGTTCGGATCGTCCTTCTTCGTTTGGGAACCCCAATGGGCGCAGCCGGCCGCCGCGACCAACGCACCACAAAGCAGCGGCAACAGCCGTCGGCCAAGAGCAACATCCATCCGTGCGGTTCGCCCGTGGGAAGCAGGTAGTTCAGAGACCCGGGAAGAGAAGTGAGGGCGGGACTATAACATCGGCAACGGATTCTGCCAAGAGCGGAAGGGGGAGGGGGAAGGGGGAGGGGGAGCGTTAGCCTCCGGATCGGGTAGGCGAAAGGATGAAGGATGAAGGATAAAGGATGAAAATGCGCAAAGCGGGCAAAAGGCGTAAGCCAGCCATTCCCCGACCCATCCGGAGGCTAACGCCTCCGGCTCCCTTCTGCCGGCTAACGCCTCCGGCTCCCTTACGCCCTCCGCCTTGACCTTGGTTGTCACACGGGGGACAATAAAGAACATCCAAAGAGGGGTCTATGAGTGCCAAATCCCAAGTCGTTGTGCTCCGCAGGCTGCTGGCCGCCGGGCTTTGCGCCGTACTCGCGGCGTCGGATGGTTGCCAAACCAAGTCGACACCCACGGCAACCGTGTCGCCGCCCGTGTCGCAGCCCACATTGCCGGCCGTGTCGCCGGACAGTTCGCCGCCGGTTGCTGCCGCGGCGAACGGCGACCGAGAGACTTGGGATGTCTATACCATCAAGGGCGTCCGGGTGGGCTACGGACACGGGACCCTCCGCCACGCGACCAAGGACGGCCGCGACGTGGTCCTGGGCACCGGGTTCATCCACATGGACGTCAAGCGATTCGGTCAGCCCACCGTCGAGGACATAAAATATTGCTCCACGGAAACGCCGGACGGACAACTTTTGAACTTCCAGAGCGAGAACCGCCTCGGGGCGACGCCGTTGTGGTGCAGCGGCCAGGTGCGGGGCGACCGCCTGGAAATACGCACGAGCACCTCGGGAAAGCCCCTTTCCGCCTCGATTCCCTGGTCGGCCGACTACGGCGGGTTTTTCGCCGTCGAGGAGTCGTTGCTCCGTCAGCCCATGAAGCCCGGTGAAAAACGCACCGTCTACGCCCTGGACATCAGCAACCTGGCGATCCCGACCGACCTGACCGCCCGCGGACCGGAACGGGTGAAGCTGCTGGCCGGCAGCTCCGATCTATTGCGAGTCGATCTCGTCCTACGGTGGCCCGGCGGCCGGACCATGCAGGGCGCGTTGTGGACGGACCGGAGCGGCGAGGTGCTGAAGGACCGGCTGGACGCCATGGAGATCGAGACGTTTCGCGTCTCGAAGGAAGTGGCCCTGGCGGAAATCGGGTCGCGGCTCGATCTGGGCGACGATGCCCTGGTGAAGGTGGATCGGCCGCTGCCGGAGGCCCACCAGAGAAGCCAGATCCGCTATCGGGTGGAGCTGGCGGGGGGCGATCCTGCCCGGTATTTTGTTTCCGGGCCGTCGCAGCGGGTGAAGTCGATGGGGCCTCACACGGCCGAGATCACGGTGTACGCGATTCGCCCCGGCCGCGAGGACGGCAATCGCCAGGCGGCGGCCGATCCGCCGGGCCTCGCCGCCCTGCAGCCCAATAACTTCATCCAGAGCGACGACGCCAAAATCGTCGCCGATGCCAAGGAAGCGGCCGGCGGCCAGACCGACTCCTGGAAAGTGGCCGTCGCCCTGGAGCAATACGTGTATCGCGTCGTGAAGCCGGATTTCAACGCGGCCTTTGCGACCGCCTCCGACGTGGCCCGGTCGCGCAAGGGCGATTGCAAGGGACACGCGGTTTACCTGGCGGCCCTGGCCCGCGCCCGCGGGATTCCCGCCCGGGTGGCTTCCGGCCTGGTCTATGTCGAGGGTGCTAGGGCCTTCGGCGATCACATGTGGACCGAAGTCTACGTCGGCAATCGCTGGATTCCCCTGGACGGGATGTTGGGCAAAGGGGGCATCGGCGCCGGCCACCTCAAGTTGGGACAAAGCACCTTGGAGGGCGTCTCCGCGTTTGGCGATTTCACGTCGGAGGCGGAGACCGCCGACCGGCTGAAAATCGAGGTGCTCGACGCACAGTGACGGGCTTGGTCGATCGAAGGCAACGCGATATAATTGCCCGATCGACGTTCATGGCGTGCCCAAAAAGTGTGCATTCCCAACGGGAAGGCATTTTCCTGGCGAGTCGTCCACCTGATCTAATTCGCCATAACACATTTCGTGACAATGGATTGCACGTATTCGTCTTCATGCACGCCAATTTGGCATCGTAGTTGCTATAAAACGACCAAACCGTGCCACGGTCGCGCAGACGCTGTGCCCTTTCGTGCCGCCGCTGTGGTCAGCCGCGGCAGGGGCGTGATGGGTTGCCCCCAGGCACGAATTCCAGTACGAAACACATTCTCAGGTCCCATAGAAATCCCGGAGGGGGGAAGGTGGTTGGTCCCATGAAGGTAGGGCGAAGCGTGCGACTGTCCTTGATGATCAGCCTGCTTGCTGCGATGGTCTGGCTGGCGACGAGTTCCCACTGTGCAGCCTCGTCGGACGCGCCAGCCTCGACCGCCACCCTCGATAAGGCCGACAACGCCTGGCTTTTGGTCTCCTCGGCCCTGGTGCTGATGATGACCGGGCCCGGACTGGCCTTGTTCTATTGCGGCCTGGTGCGGAAGAAGAACGTGCTCAGCGTGATGATGCAGTGCATCTTCCTGATGTGCTTGCTGAGCGTCGTCTGGGCCGTTTACGGCTACTCGCTCTCCTTCGGCGGCAACGGCGCTGTGATCGGCGACTCCCGCTTCGTCTTGATGAACAACGCCGAATCGACCTGGGTGGAAGGCACGCCGGAGCAGCCCGGTCATGCCGTCACTCCGCTGTGCGATCCGAAGCTGGTGGCGGCCAACGTTCCCGTGCTCTCCCACATGCTCTTCCAGGGGATGTTTTTCGTGATCACGCCGGCCCTGATCTGCGGGGCGTTCGCCGAACGCATGAAGTTCAGCACCATGGTGGTCTTCATGGTCCTCTGGGGCACGCTGATCTATTGTCCCTTGTGCCATTGGGTCTGGGGCAACGGGTTATTCACCTACGGCAGCGAGCACGCGAAAACGTATTGCGCCGGCGGGGCCTTGGACTTCGCCGGCGGGACGGTGGTCCACATCAGTTCCGGCGTGACGGCCCTGATCTGCGCCTGTTGTTGGGCAAGCGTCTGGGCTACGGCAGCGAACCGATGCCGCCGCACAACCTGACGTATACGGCCGTCGGCGCGACGATGCTCTGGGTGGGCTGGTTCGGTTTCAACGCCGGCAGCGCGCTGAACGCTGGCGGCCTGGCCGCCAGCGCCTTCTGCGCCACGCACCTGGCCGCGGCGGCCGGGGGCCTGACCTGGGCCGCCATGGAATGGCTCGCCCGCGGCAAGCCGACCATCCTGGGCACGTGCTCCGGCGTGGTCGCCGGCCTGGTGTGCATTACCCCGGCCTCCGGCTACGTCACGCCGCGTTGGGCCCTGGTCATGGGCGTGGCGGTCGGCATCGTCTGCTACCTGGCCTGCACGGCGCTGAAATCGCGATTCAAGTATGACGATTCGCTCGACGTGTTCGGCGTCCACGGCATGGGCGGAACGCTGGGCGCACTGCTGACCGGCGTCTTCGCCACCCGCGCGACCGGGGCGACCTTCGATGTCTCCGGCGACAAGGTCCTGGGACTGCTCGAAGGCGGCCAGGTCTGGCGGGCCCAGCTCATCGCCGTGGCCGTCACGTGGGTGCTGGCGATCGTGGGCACGTTCGTCCTGTTGAAGGTGCTCGACGCCGTGATGGGGCTGCGCGTCGCCCGCGAGGCCGAGATCGAGGGCCTGGACATCAGCCAGCACGGCGAAGAGGGATACATATTCATTTAGGGATTGGGGGATTTGGGGATTTGGGGATTGGAAGGAAGTCTGAAGGATAAAGTATGAAGGATGAAACCGAGGCGGCCGCTTGCGGTTTCGCAAGCATTCTACGGACTTTAAGGGGACAGTGGACACCTGCAGCGGCACGCGATAGACTGATGGTGGTTTTCGGCGCCTCCCCGCATAGATCAAGGAGCCTGCGATGAAGAAGGTGGAAGCAATCATCCGGCATTTCAAGCTTGAAGACGTCAAGAACGCCTTGACCGAGCAGGGCATCGCCGGCATGACCATCACCGAGGTCCGTGGTTTCGGTCGCCAGAAGGGCCATACGGAAATGTATCGCGGCACCGAATATGCAGTCGATTTCGTCCCCAAGATCAAGGTCGAGGTCGTGGTGTCGGATGCCAAGGCGCAGACCGTGTTGGACACCATCATGCGGTCGGCGCAGACCGGCCAGGTGGGCGACGGCAAGATGTTCGTCACCAACCTGGTCGACGTGGTGCGGATTCGCACCGGCGAATCCGGCGAAGGCGCCATCTAACGGCCCGGTATAGAAAAGATTACGTGTCGCTGCTCCGCTCCAACGTGCTGGCCGCCAAGGCGCGGCTTGCCAAGGGGAACGAGGATTTCAAGCGTCGCCACGATGCGGACGGCTCCGGCGTCGAGGTGTGTCGCCCTGTTCGACCAATCTCCGCGACGACGTGCTCGTGGAACTGGTCAGTGCGGCGCTGGCCGACTTGGGCGAGGACGGCCCCAAGGGCTTGCTCTCCGAGATGGCCCTGGTCGTCCACGGCGGCCACGGCCGGCGCGACGTCGCCCCCTATAGCGACGTGGACCTGATGATCCTGCACCGTCGCTCGGCGGCCGCACGGGTCGCCCCCTTGGCCGAAAGGCTGCTGCGCGACGTCTTCGACGTGGGACTGATCCTGGGCCACAGCGTCCGCACGCCTTGGCAGGCGTGCCGGCTGGCCGCCCGGGATTCGTCCATTTGCACCTCGCTGATGGAGTCGCGGCTGCTTTGCGGCAGCCAGGGGCTTTTCGAGCGGTTCATGCGGCGCTTCCGCCGCCAGGTGAGCCGGCGGGCCCGCAACCTGATGGCGACGATCGTGCAATCGCGGCTCGAAGAGCGGGCCCGCTACGGCGAAACCGTCTTCCTGCTGGAGCCCAACATCAAGCGATCCGCCGGCGGGCTGCGCGACTTGCAATTGCTCCGCTGGATCGGATTCATTCGCTACGGCACGGCCGATCCGCGCGAATTGCGCGACTGCGGCGCACTGAGCGACGAAGACCTTGCAGCGATCCAACGGGCGGGTGAATTCCTCCTCTGGCTCCGCAACGAGCTGCACTTCCACGCCAGCCAGGCCGCCGACGTGCTGACGCGCAGCGAGCAGTTGCGGATCGCCGCGGCCTTGGGCTACCAGCCGGTCGCCGGGCTGCTGCCGGTGGAACAGTTCATGCGCGAGTATTTCCGCCACACGAACCAGGTGAGCCACGTGGTCGAGCGGTTCGTGGCCAAGGCGATGCGTCGGGAGTGGCTCGCCTGGTTGGCCACCGCCGTGCTGGGCCATCGCGTGGAGGAGGGGTTTCGCGTGGGGCCCGCCGGAATCACCGCCACCCGCCGCGGCTTGCAGAAACTTCGCGGCAACCTGGCGGAGATCGTGCGGCTGGCCGAGTTGGCGAACCTCTACGACGCGCCGATCGCGCCGGCCACGTGGGAATTCATCCGCCGGGAGGCGCCGCAACTTTCCGCGGAACCGTCGCCCGAGGCGTGCCGCTGGTTCTTGTCGCTGCTGTCGCATCCGGGCCGGCTGGGCGTGATCCTCCACGACCTGCACGGCGCCGGCATCCTGGAACGCTTCATCCCCGATTTCGACCGCGCCCGCGGACTGCTGCAATTCAACCAGTATCACAAGTACACGGTGGACGAGCATTGTCTGCGGGCGGTCGAGTTTGCGGCGGGCCTGGCCGGCGACCAGGGGCCGTTGGGACGCGTCTATCGCGACATCGCCGACAAGCGCGTCCTGCACCTGGCGCTGTCTGATCCACGACCTGGGCAAGGGCTTTCTCGAGGACCACCGCGAGATCGGCCTGCGGATCGCCCAACGGACGGCCCTGCGGCTCGGCCTGCCGGAAGCGGAGACGGAGCGGCTGACGTTCCTCGTCCACAAGCACCTCCGCATGAACCACCTGGCCTTCCGCCGCGACACCAGCGACGAGGAGACGGTGGTGGACTTCGCGGTCCAGGTCGGCTCGCCCGAGGTGCTGCAAATGCTTTTCGTGCTGACGGCCGCCGACCTGGGCGCGGTGGGGCCCGACGTGTGGGACGGCTGGAAGACCGAGATCCTCACCGATCTCTACCATCGCACCATGCAGCAGTTGGCCGGCGAAAGCCCCGCCACCACGCGCGACGAACTTTTCGGGCAGCGGCTGGCGGAAATCCGCAAGGAACTCGGCCCGGCCGCCGACGACCCGTGGTTCCTCCACCACGTCGAGAATCTGCCCTCCGGCTACCTCAACGCCACCGCGCCGCGGCAGGTGGCCGCCGACTTGCAGTTGCTCCGCGGCAGGACGCCCGGCGACGTGCTCGCCACGGCCCAATATCTTCCCGAGACGGACAGCGTCCTGTTCACCATCGGCGCCTCGGAACAGATCACCGCCGGCATCTTCCACAAGCTCACCGGGGCGCTGACGAGCCACGGGCTGGAGATCCGCACGCGCAGATCCACACGCTGGCCGACGGGCTGGTGCTGGACCGCTTCTGGGTCCACGATCCGGATTTCGCCGGCCCGCCGCCGCCGGACCGCCTGGAGGCGGTCAACCGTTCGCTGGCCCAATCGCTGCTGGATCCGGCGGCCAAGCGGCCGGCGTTCCGACGCACGTGGCAGGTGGGCAGCCGCGGCCCGGTCGCCGGCCCGGGATTGCGGACCCAGGTGAACATCGACAACAACACCTCCCGGCGTTTCACGATCATCGACGTGATTACGCTGGACCGCACGGGCCTGCTCTACGCGATCACGCGGACGTTGTTCGAAATGGAGTTGTCCGTATGGCGGGCGAAGATCGGCACGTTCTTGGACCAGGTCGTCGATGTTTTCTACGTGACCGATCGTCAGGACCGCAAGGTGAACGACCAGGGGCGTTTGGACGAGATCCGCCGCCGCTTGATCGACGTGATCGACGTGCCGGAGGGGTGAGGAAGGGGGAAGGCGGAAATGAGCCGGAGGCGTGAGCCTCCGGATCGGACGGACACGGAAGGATGAAAAGCCCCCGGCCTGTGCGGGCGGGGGGCTGCTTGCGAAACCGCAAGCGGCGATTCACGCCATCCCCGGACTAACGTCCGGGGCTCACTTTCTTTTCCGCCTTTTTCTCATATCCCGGCCAGGGGACCGTCTCTTCCCACAAGACCCGATCGGATCGCAAGAACCAGACGTGCAATTGACCGGCCGTGGCGAACGCCTCCCGCGGTAACTCTAGACTGAGCGAGCGATCGTCCAACGCCCAGGCGTCCAACAACGGAAAGACGGCCCGGGGACTTTCGACGGACTCGGCTTCCTTGTCCGACGCCTTTTCTGGCGCCTTTTCCGCCGCCTTTTCGGCCGCCTTTTCCGACGGCGTTTGGGGCTGATCGTGGGGAAGGACCAACACGGCGGGCCGGTCCAACGAATTCCGCCGGCCGATGATCTGGAAATCCATCTTCTCCTTCGTGAACGAATCGACGGTCTCATGCCCCTCGGCGGCGTCCTGGCAATGATATATCTTCCGACTGGCGTCGCCCTTGAAATACTCGCTGACAAAGTAGAGCGGAACGACGATCGTCGAAGGGGCGGCGGCCGGCGCCAGCAGGACCTCGACGGACGCCTGGTCGTGGACCTTCCAGCGATAGTGGATCGCCAAGGTCTGCTGACCGGATCGCTCCTTCACAAGGGTCACGAAGGAATGGGGGTTGTCCTTTTTCCCGTCCGGCGGTTCGGCCCGGCCGAGCACAACGAGGCAGGCGAAATAGGGCGTCAGAAGCATCAGCATCAGGCGGCGTGGCATGGGCGGCGGTCCCCCCGGGGGTTTTGGGCGTTTTTCAACCAAAGCGATTATAGCATGACGGGAAGGCGGAGGGCGGAGGGGGGAAGGCGGAGGGCGGAAGGGGGAAGGGAGCCGGAGGCGTTAGCCTCCGGATGAGAGGGCGGAAGGCCGCCTGGCCGCTTCCCCCCTTGCGTCGGCGGCCGGAACCCGTATACTGGAATGCTTTACGGATTGCCGACAACCAGGACGCCGGGGAGAGTTTCGAGATGGGTCAAGCATGTGACGTGTGTGGAAAAAAGCCCGTGAAGGGGAATAAAGTCACCCATCGTGGGAAGGCCAAGTACCTCGGGGGTGTTGGTACGAAGATTACGGGCATTTCGCCGCGGCGGTTCCGTCCCAATCTCCAGAAGGTGCACGTGACGGCCGGGGGCACGAACAAGACGCTGCGCGTCTGTACGCAGTGCATTCGCAGCGGCGCGGTGACGAAGAAGATTCACGCCGTCCCGTTCCGGCTTGCCAAGAAAGCGGCGGAAAAATAGGGCCCCAGCCGATGGCCATTTCCCGCAAAGAGGTCGAAAAGGTTTCCCTGCTGGGGCGGTTGTTGTTGTCCGAGCAAGAGCTCGACACGATGACCAGCCAGATGGGCGACATTCTTGGCTATATGGAGTTGTTGGGCGAGTTGGACACCGAGCAGGTGGAGCCGATGGCCCATGCCCTGGACGTTTCCGACGTGTTCCGCGACGATGCGGTGCGTCCCAGCCTGGAATGCCGGGAGGCGTTGGCGAACGCCCCGAAAAGCGACCGCGAGTGTTACCTGGTTCCCGCCGTGCTGGGCGAAGTGTGATGGCCATCATCGACCTCAGAGCGACCGAGCTACTGGAGCAGCTTGCGTCGGGTCGTCTGCGGGCGGTGGAAGTCGCCGGTGCGTTTCTCGACCAGATCGCCAAGCACGACGGCGCCGTGAAGGCGTTTTTGCGCGTCGATCCGCCCGCGGTGTTGGCCCGGGCGGAGGACATCGATCGGCGGCGTGCGGCGGGCGGTCCGATGGGCCGCTTGGCGGGCCTGCCCGTGGCCGTCAAGGACCTGCTTTGCACCAAGGGGGAGCCGACCACCTGCGCCTCGCGGGTTTTGGAGAATTTCCGCCCGCCCTACGACGCCACCGTCATCACCCGGCTGAAAGAGGCCGACGCCGTGCTGATCGGGCGGACGAACATGGACGAGTTCGCCATGGGCGGATCGACGGAGAACTCGGCCTACCAGTTGACGCACAATCCGTGGGACCTGTCGCGGATTCCGGGCGGGTCCAGCGGCGGATCGGGGGCGTGCGTGGCCGCCCGGATGGCCCCGCTGGCCGTCGGCACCGACACGGGCGGGTCGATCCGTTGCCCGGCGGGCCTGTGCGGCATCACGGGGCTGAAGCCGACCTACGGCCGGGTCAGCCGCTACGGGCTGGTGGCCTTCGCCAGCAGCCTCGATCAGATCGGGCCCATGGCCGGCACGGTCGAGGACGCCGCCTTGTTGTTGGAAGTCCTGGCCGGGCACGATCCGCACGATTCCACCTCGATCCGTCGGCCGGCGCCGCCCTACAGCCAGACGGTGCGCCAGCCGTTGAAAGACTTGCGGATCGGCCTGGTGCGCGAGCATTTCAGCGCGGGGCTCGACGCCGAGGTCGAGGCGGCGGTCCGCGAGGCGGTCCGGGTGTACGAGTCGCTCGGGGCCAAGGTGAAGCAGCTTTCCATGCCGCACAGCAAGTACGCGGTGGCCACGTATTACGTGATCGCCCCCTGCGAGGCCTCGAGCAACCTGGCCCGCTACGACGGCGTCCATTACGGCTATCGCACCGACGAAAAGGAGATGACCGCCGAACTGGACGCGCAACGCGAAGGCGCTGGAGAAGGCCGGCGACACGGCGGCACTGGACGAACTGGACAATCCGCTGATCCGCATGTATCGCCGCAGCCGGGCGGAAGGATTCGGCGCCGAGGTCAAACGCCGCATCATGCTGGGCACCTACGCCCTCAGCGCCGGCTACTACGACGCTTACTATAAGAAGGCCCTGAAGGTCCGCCGCTTGATCCGGCAGGATTTCGATCGGGCGTTCGAGGAGGTCGATCTGATCGTCGGTCCGGTCACGCCGACGCCCGCCTTCAAGCTGGGCGAGAAGATCGACGACCCGTTGTCGATGTACCTGTTCGATCTGTACACGGTGAGCACGAACCTGGCCGGCATCGGGGCGATGTCGATTCCCTGCGGACTGAGTTCCGGCGGGCTGCCCATCGGGTTGCACCTGCAAGCGCCGCCGTTCGAGGAGGAGCGGTTGCTCCGCGGCGGCTGGATGTTCCAGCAGGCGACCGATTGGCACACGCGGCGGCCGGAACTGAGGGATTAGGGATTGGGGATTAGGGATTAGTGTCTTACAGCCAAACACGCGCGTTTCGCGCATTTTTTCGTGTGCCCGGAAGTCGTTAGTTCGCAAAGGTTTGTAACCATGACGTTCTCAAAACGGGTTAGGACTGTGCAGGAGTCTAATCCCCAATCCCTAAATCCCTAAATCCCTAAATCCTTAAATCCCTTCGCCATGTCCGACCCTTACACCATCGTCATCGGCCTGGAAGTCCACGTGCAATTGCTCACCGAGAGCAAGATGTTCTGCGGGTGCAGCACGAAGTTCGGCGCCGCGCCGAACACGCAGACCTGCCCGGTGTGCATCGGAATGCCGGGCTCGCTGCCGGTGATGAACCGCCGGGCGGTCGAACTGGCGCTGCGGACGGCCGTGGCGCTGAACTGCCAGATCGCCCGGTTCACCAAGTGGGACCGGAAGAATTACTACTATCCCGACCTGCCCAAGGGCTACCAGATCAGCCAGTTCGATCTGCCCCTGAGCCACGACGGCTGGCTGCCGATCAGCGATCCCAAGGGGCGGATCGAGCCGAAGCGGATCGGCATCATCCGCGCCCACCTCGAAGAAGACGCCGGCAAGAGCATGCACGACGAGGTGGAGGGCAAGGCCGACAGCCGCATCGACTTGAACCGCTGCGGCGTGCCGCTTTTGGAAATCGTCAGCCAGCCCGACATGCGCTCGCCCGCCGAGGCCAAGGCCTATCTGACCGAACTGAAGCTCTTGTTGAACTATCTCGGGGTGTCCGACTGCAACATGCAGGAGGGCAGCCTGCGGGTGGACGCCAACGTCAACTTGCACCTCGACACGCCCGACGGAACAGCGGCCACCCCCATCGTGGAAGTGAAGAACATGAACAGCTTCCGGGCGGTGGAGCGGGCGCTGGCCTACGAGGCCCGGCGGCAATACCAGGCGTGGCGGGAGACCGGCCAACGGCTGGGCCAGGTGCCCAAGACCACCCGCGGCTGGGACGAGGCCTCGCAAACCACCCGCCCGCAACGCTCGAAGGAAGAATCGAGCGATTACCGCTATTTCCCCGACCCCGACCTGGTGCCGGTCACCACGACCGAGGCCCAGGTCGAGCGGATCCGCGGCGCGCTGGGCGAATTGCCGGCCGACGTCCGCGCGCGATTGGAACGGACCTACGACATCACGCCCTACGACGCCGACGTGCTGGTGAACCAGGGCCGCAAGCTGGTCGATTACTTCGTCGAGTTGGCCGAACTCTGCGGCGACGGCAAGACGGCCAGCAATTGGGTCCAGCAGGACGTGTTGCGGACCCTGAACGAGCAGCACATCGGCATCGCGCGGTTTCCGTTGCGGCCCAAGGCCGTGGCCGAAGTGATCGAGACGGTCCGCTCCGGGCGGCTCGACACCAGCCGCGGCCGCGAAGTGCTCGCCGACATGATCGCTTCCGGCCGCAGCGTCGAGCAATCCATGCAGGCGATGGGCATCGCGATCGTCGAGACGATGGCGGCATTGCAACTCTGCTGCCAACTGCTGGCCGACAACCCCAAGATCGTCGCCGAAGTCAAGGAAGGCAAGCTCAAGGGCATCGGGCAACTGATCGGCCAGGCCAAGAAGAAGAATCCCAACGTCAATCCCAACCAGATTCGCCAGTTGTGTCTCGAACTGATCGAAAAAATGTGAGCATCATCACGCTTACCACCGATTTCGGCGCCGGCAGCCCGTACGTGGCGGCCATGAAAGGCGTGATCCTCACGATCAATCCCGCCGCGACCATCGTCGATCTCACCCACGCGGTGCCGGCGCAGGACATCCGCCACGCGGCCGTGGTGCTGGAGGAAGTGGCCGACCGCTTCCCGCCCGGCACCATCCACGTCGTGGTGGTCGATCCGGGGGTCGGGACCGACCGCGAGATCGTCTACGTCCGCGTGGGCCGGCAGCAATTCATCGCCCCGGACAACGGCCTGCTGAGCCGGGTGATCGCCCGGATGCCGCCGTCGAAGATCATTCGCCTGGCCGAGCCGCGGTTCTGGCTGGCCGACGTTTCGACGACCTTTCACGGCCGCGACATCATGGCGCCGGTCGCCGCCCGGCTCAGCTTGGGCCTGGAGCCCGAGCAACTCGGCCCGCTCGCTGGAACGGCTGATCGTGGTGGAATGGCCGCGGGCGAGGCTGCTGGACCGCAAGATCGCCGGCCACGTCATCGAGATCGATTCGTTCGGCAACCTGATCACCAACATCGCGGGCGAACCTGTTCGCCGGCCGGCCGACCGACAGCCGCGTCTGCATCGTGTGCAGCATCTACGAGACCTGGGGCGTCTTCGCGACCTACGCCGCGCAGCCGCCGGGGACGCTGGTGGCGCTGGTCGGCTCCAGCGGCCGGCTCGAGTTGGCCATTGTCGGCGACAACGCCGCCGCCCGGCTCGGCGTGACCGTCGGCACGCCCGTGGTCATGGCGTGGGAATGAGATGAACCCCGAGCCCACCCCCGAACAACTCAAGGACTGGGACCGCACGCTGGTCTGGCACGCCTTCACCCAGATGGCCGAATACGAGCCGCTGGTGATCGAGCGGGCCGAGGGCTGCACGCTCTTCGACATCGACGGCAACGCCTACATCGACGGCGTCAGCAGCCTGTGGTGCAATATCCACGGCCATCGCCATCCGCGGCTGGATGCGGCCGTCCGCGCGCAACTGGACCGCGTCGCCCACGTCACGCTCCTGGGCGCGTCGAACCCGCCGGCCATCCAGCTCGCCCGGCGGCTGGTCGATCTGGCGCCGCCGGGCCTGGCCCACGTGTTCTTCTCCGACGACGGGGCCACGGCCGTCGAAGTGGCCCTGAAAATGGCCTTCCAGTATTGGCGGCAGCGGCCCGATCCGCGGCCGGAAAAGACCTGCTACCTCGCCCTGGGCGACGCCTACCACGGCGACACCCTGGGGAGCGTGAGCGTCGGCGGCGTCGAGCGGTTTCACGCCATGTTCCGGCCGCTGCTGTTCGAGACGCTCCGCCTGCCCATGCCCGACAGCTATCGCACGCCGCCCGGCGTCGCGCCGGAAGACCTGGCCGCCTATCACCTGGAAAAGCTGGAGCGGGTGCTCCGCGCGGAACACCGGCGGATCGCCGCCATGGTCATCGAGCCGTTGGTCCAGGCCGCCGCCGGCATGGTGATGCACCCGAGCGGCTATCTCCGCGGCGTGCGGGAATTGACCCGGCGGTACGACGTGCTGCTCGATCGCCGACGAGGTGGCCGTCGGCATGGGCCGCACCGGGCGGATGTTCGCCTGCGAGCACGAGCAGGTCACGCCCGATCTGCTCTGCCTGGCCAAGGGGCTGACCGGCGGCTACTTGCCCCTGGCCGCCACGCTGGCCACCGAGGAAATCTGGCAGGCGTTCCTGGGCGAATATGCCCAGAGCCGGACCTTCTTCCACGGTCACACCTACGGGGGCAATCCGCTGGGGGCGGCCGTGGCGCTTGGCCACGCTCGACGTCTTCGAGGAGGAGCAGACGCTGGCCCGGCTGCCGGCGAAGATCGACCGGCTGGCCGGGCATCTGCGGCGGATCGCCGCGCTGCGGCAGGTGGGCAACGTCCGCCAGTGCGGGCTGATCGCCGGCATCGAGCTGGTCCGCGACCGCGCGACGAAGGAGCCTTATCCTTGGGAGGAGCGCCGCGGCATGCGCGTCTGCGACTATGCCCGCGGCGAGGGCGTTTTGCTGCGTCCCTTGGGCAACGTGCTGGTGATCATGCCGCCGCTGGCGATCTCCTTGGAGCAGCTCGACCGCATCGCCGCCGCGGTGGAGCGGGGCATTGCGGCCACGGCCTGATTGCGGCCGGTGGCATTCTGCCCCCGCAACGCAGTCGCGGGGCTTTTTCCAATCCCCAATCCCCAATCCCCAATCCCCAATCCCCAATCCCCAATCCCTTCCCACTCACTCCGCCGCCGATTTCGTCCCTTCCGGCGAGCCGGCGATCGGCATGTCTTGCCGCAGCGGCCGGCCGGCCGTGGCAAAGCCCAGACGATACAACTCCTCTTTGATGCGGCGGAAGGCCGCAAAGCCGTCCGGATAGGTCCAGATGGTGATCGTGGGGTGCTCCGCGGCGTGTTCGGCCAGGACGCGGCGGAGTTGCGAATTCTCCCGCAACGCCTCTTCGACCGTCTCCCCCAAATTCTCGGAAACGGGAATCAGCGTGTATTTCTTCAACCGGCTGGAGAAGCCCGTGCTTTGATGTTCCCGGACTTCCTCCGGAGTGAAATTGTGCCGCACGATGGTGTAGCGGAGGCAGAACCCGTCGATCGGTCCGATGGTGTCGGTGAACTCCGAGCGATGTTCGAGCTTGTCGATTTGATGCCGCACGACATCGTGAAACTTCTCCACCAGTTGATCCATCGGGATCATCGCCAGCCGGCCCCCGCGAAGTTGAAATTGCAGTTCCGGGCCATCGACCGTCCGGCTCAGCGGCGTGGGATAATTCGCCAACGGACGACCTCGGCGCGGCGCCGTTTCCGTGGCGATGCGCTGCCGGTTGAGCCCCTCCAACTGGAGTTTCGCCGCCGATAGATTGTCGCGCAAGGCGCGGTCCTGGGGCGTCTCGTGGCCGGGCGTTTGGCGCGCCGCGTCGGCCTTGTGTTCCAAGAGCGAGACCGCCAGGGCCAGCGTGTCGCGCTGGTGTCCGCGAAGCAACGCCTCCTGCTGAAGCCCCTCGACACTCGGCCGCCGTTTCGAGGACCTCTCGCCGCAACGATTGCTCGGCGGCCAGGTCGGCCGCCAGGTCGCTGCCGATCTTCGCCACGGGCCCGGCCGACGCGGCATCGACCGGCGTGTTCTTGATCCGCAGCCCGACCATCAACACCATGATAATCATGATGCTCACGACGCTGGCGACGATGTCGAGAAACGAATCGGCGTTGATGGCTTCGGTTTCCGCCTGCGTGGGCCGTGGCATGGCTACGGTTTCCTCTCGATGTTGAATCCGCTGCCGTCCAGCAGGATTTGCAAGTCCTCGAAGCGCTGCTCGGCGCCGGGCGCGACGTAGACGTTCAGCACCGGACGCCAATACATGCCTTCGCCGGCGATGCCCCAGGAGTCCATTTGCTCCCACAGGGCGGCCACGAATTTGTCGATCGAGCCCGCGGTGCTCGGTCCCAGCGGGATTTCCTTGCGGGGGCCGAATGCCCGCGTCGGGAACCAACACCAGCCGATCGGCATAGCAGTCGATGCGAATGGGCCGGGTGATGGGGGTCGATTTTCGCCCCGCGTCGCGGAGGCCCCAATCCCGGCCGCGGTTTTTGGCCAGGCTCTTGAGGTCCTTCTTCTTGTCCTTGTCATCCTTGTCGCTGGGTGGTGGTTCGTCGGGGACCGATGGGCGCCACTCGCCGGGACGCAGCGGCGCGGCCGGCTCGGAGCCGGGCGGCGGCTGCCGCGGCGGCCGATCGCTCTGGACCACGGGCTGGCCGACCACGTAATCTTCCGGCCGTGTCGGGCCGACGCCGGTTGGGGCCGAGGCATTGGGATTGGCGGTGGGGCTGGAGGGCGAGGCATTCGCGCCGAAGGGGCTGCCGCCGGCAGCCGTGCCGCCCGTGGCAATTCCACCGAACCCGCTGCCGCCTGTTGCCGTACCGCCGGGGCCATTGCTGCCTGTTGCAAATCCGCCGAGCCCGTTGTTACCCATTGCAAATCCGCCGAGGCCGCTGCCGCCTGTTGCAAATCCGCCGGGATCATTGCTGCCCGTTGCAAATCCGCCGAGGCCGCTGCCGCCCGGACTTGTGCCGCCCGTTTCCGGGCCGATTCCGAATTCGCCGGGATTGCCTACGCCTGCTCCAGTTGCGAAGCCGCCGGGACTGCCTGCGCCTGTGCCGGTTCCATTTCCATAGCCGCCCGGGCCGCCTGCGGTCGTTCCGGTTGCGATCCCGCTGCCGCCTGGGCCGGCCATGCCTGTCCCAGTTCCATTTCCGCTGCCAGCTCCAGTTCCACTGCCGCCTGCGCCCGTTGCGGTTCCCATTCCGCCTCCTGCCTGGTTCCCTCGGGATGGCCTTCCGCCTTGCCGCCGCGCCCAGGAGTAGTCGTCTTCATCCTCATTTTCATTGTCATCCTCGTCATACGGACCGCCTCGGCCTCGGCCTGCGCCGTTGCCGTGGTGCGAAGCGAGGACCGCATGGGTTCTTGGATGGAGCGCCGCGAGCACGGCCAACTCGTTCCGGGCCGGCGCAATCGCCCGGCGGACCACCTGGGCCAGTTGCGGATCGGGCGGCGGGAAGGTGCAGCTTCCAATCGTCCTCGATCAACTCGTAACCGAAATCGGACGCCCACGATTGCATGGCGCCGCGGGCGGCATAGTAGGCCACGATGCCCTTGGGGCGGACCAGCAGCAGCGGATACGGCTCGCCGTCGCCGCGCGGGTCGAAGGCGCCGCGGTCCAGCAGGTATTCGCGGACCGCCCGCAGCGCGGCGGCCAGCGGATTGCCCGATCCCAGCGCGCTCGTCGAAATCGGACGCGACGAACTCGATGCCCTCGGGCTGGAGGACGACGGCGTCGGCGCGGCATTCGAGGTAGATGGGGCGGCGATGGGTCTGGTTGGGCCCGTCGTAGGGAATGATGGCGTAGGCGTGCGGACGCCGCTTGGCCTGCTCCTGGGCGTCGGCCAGTCGGCGTCGGGCCTCGGCGAGTTCGCCCTCGACTTGCCGCAGTTCGCCTTCCGCGACGCGGCGCTGCGGGGCGGCGTCGGGATGGTCGAGGTCCAAGTGGACGCCCGCGGCCCGCAATTGGCCGATCCGGTCGCGCAAGCGCCGGGCATGGTCCTCGATGTGGCCCAGGGCGAGCCGGGCATCGGCCAGTTGCGACTGCGTGATCTGCGCGGGATTTCTTCAACTGTTCGATCCGCCACTGCGCCATGTCGCGGGCGGTCTTCAGGTCGGCCGCTTGCGCGGACATCTTGGCCGCCGCCTCCCGCACCGCCTGCGCACGGGCCGCCCGAGTGACCGCCACCAGCAAGGGCATCAGGGCGCCCATCGTGCAAATCAGCACGGCCAAGAACGGAAACAGCGACACGCTGGGCGAGGCGCGGTGGCGATGCCGGCGTTGAAGGAGGGCGATGGTTTTCATGCCGCGTGGACCGCTCGAAGTAGGGCGACGGTTTTCATGCCGCGTGGACCGCTCGGCGGCCGGGCTCGAGCTGAATCGAGGGCTTTTCGACGCCGGGTTCCGACAAGCCGGGCGTTGAGCAGGTGGATGGTCGCGGCCAGGCCGAGCACCGTCTGCTCGAAGTGCTTGGCCCCGGCCAGCGTCGCCAGGTTGCGATTCAAGGCGTCTTCCAGGCGGCTGACCTGGCCGCTGGCCTCGACGGCCCGGTGGAGGACTTCGGCCTGGCGGGTCATGGCGGTCTGCAAGGCCGCGATCGCCTGGACGTTCTGCGCCTGGCCCTGCTGGACCTGGGTCCAATAGCGGCGGTTCTGCTCGGCGGCCGCTTGCTCCGCGGCGGCGAGGTGTTGGGCATGGGCCTGCAGGCCCTCGGTCAAGGCCGCGACCAGGCCCTTCTTCAGCACCTCGGCGGCGCCGTCGGTCAAGTGGGCCCAGCGCCCGGCCGCCGCGTCCAACGATCCCTGCCACAACTCGGCCTGCCGCTGGACCAGCCGCTCGGTCGCCTGCAACATGATTTCGGCCATGCGGCGGACCGCCGTCAACTGGCCGTCGGCGCCGGCGGGAAGCTGCGGGAAGCGGCCCGGTCAGGTCTTCCTCGACCCGCCGGTCCACCTCTTCCAACAACGCATTCTCCCTGCGATCGACGAAGAAGTGGACGAACATCAACACGATCGACATCGCCAAGGCCAGCGTGGTCGTGTCGAACTTCAATCCCAACGCCTCCAAGACGCGCCACATCGACTGCTCCATCGCATTCTTGTCGATGCCGTTCAGCGCCATGGTGATGCCGATGACCGTGCCCAGGAAGCCCGTGATGGGGATCGCCCAGACGATCACGCGGAACAGGGCCAGCGCGGCGTGCGCAGCGCGAGGCGTCGACGTCGGCGAGGTACTTCAGTTGATCGTCCAGGCCGTCGGGGCTGCCGCGCCGCCGGACATATTCAATCGCGGCCCGCAGGCGGCGGAGGTAATAACCTTGCTGCGGCTGCAGGGCGCGATTGGAGTTGCTCCAGCAGGTCCTGGCATTGGGCCTCGACCGGTTGGCCCGCCGTGCGCCGGCTGCTCGGCCGCCAGCGGCGAGCGGCCCAGCCCGACGTACTGGCCGACGATGTCCGACAGCCGCAGCAGCAAGGCCGCCAGGCCGATGGCGAACATGACGGTTTCGACATACTCGACCGGATGGCTGGTGAAATAGCGTCGGACAAAGGGCGTGTCCAGCGGCCCGGCGTGGACGAGGGCGTAAAACCCGGCGGTACCCAGGATACCCCATACGATGGGCGACTGGGTGATAGCCTGGAGCGAGATTGGCGATCTTGGTCACGGACAAGTTCCTTTCCGTAGGGTGGCATGCCCACGGCAAATTGGTGGGCCGTGCCAATGTCGCTTGCGTGTCAAGGGGCGCAAAATGGGTAGAATGTAGACCTGCGACGCGCGGCAGAGTTTGCCTCCTCCTCAAAATCGGCGTAATCGCTACATTTTTTGAGGAGAAACGTCAAGGTGAATTCGGCGGGGCTACTTATGGGGGGGCGTCTGTGCTCGGCGGAAAAGTCCGCCCAGTTTCACTCCAGCCAACGCCGCCGATGGCCGATAACAGTGCAACCCATACGAAATGGGCGTCGATTCGGAACAGGACGAAGATTTCCCAGGGGGGGAAACAGTCCGGCGTGGGTCCGTCATGGACCGCCCGGACTGTTGTTTTTCTTGCCGCTCACCGCTAACCCTCTCCCGGAGCGGACGAGGGGACCTTGTGACGATGCCCAGCACTTCGTCGAAGACCAGGCCGTTGGTGGCAATGGCCTGGCCGGAATGGATCGTCCGACGGCCTTCCCAGTCGGTGAACGTGCCGCCGGCCTCCTCCAGGATCGGCAGCAGCGGGGCGAGGTCCCACACGGCCACCACGGGATCGACCATCAGCTCGGCCCGGCCCGTGGCCACCATCAGGTAGCCGTAGCAGTCGCCCCAGGAGCGGCTCAGCCGGGCGGCGGCCTGAAGCCGATCGTAGACGTCGCGGCGGCCGATCGTCGTCGTAGGTGGCCACTTCGCTGGTGACGAACAGGCCCTTGGCCAACGGCGTCCGCGTCGGAGACCCGGGCCAGGCCGCGGCGGCTGGTTGCCCTGGACGTACCACGCCCCCTGGCCGACGGCGGCATAGACGGCTTCGTCCAAGGCCGGGATGCGGATGACGCCCGAGCACGGGCTCGGCCGGCATGTTCCAGGCCGACGAGCGTGCCATAGAGCGGCACCCCGTGGATGAACGACTTGGTGCCGTCGATGGGGTCGAGGATCCAGCGGAAGCCGCTCGTGCCCGGCCGCTCGGGCAATTCCTCGCCCAGGATGGCGTCGTCGGGAAAGGCCGCGGCGATGCGGCCGCGGAGGCACTCTTCCGCCCGGCGGTCGGCGGCGGTCACCGGCGAATCGTCGCTCTTCCGCTCGACCTTCAGGTCGTCGCGGCGGAAGTATTCCAGCGTGATTTGCCCGGCTTCGCGCGCGGCCGCCAGGGCCACGTCCAGTCGTCGGGTCAGTTCGGTTGCGGGCGTGGTCATGGTTGTGCAGTTTACCAGGCCAAGCCCACCCGTTGCAACGGGTGGGACAGCTTGCGAAACCGCAAGCGAATGGGAAAAAGGGGACAGTCCCCATTTGCCGGAACGGCCCGAAGGGTGCTTCGCACAAATGGGGACTGTCCCCTTTTTCCCTGCAAGCGAAGGACGGGGCTTCCGGCAGGAACATGTTGGAAGACGAACTACACCGCCCCCGGCGCGAGTTCCCATTGCGATCCGTTGCGCACGACGCGGCGATAGAGCGAATCGCGCTCGACCGGCTCGCGGCCGGCCTCGAGCACCAACGCCCGCAATTGCTCGACGCCGAGCACCTGCGGCGATCGGGCGCCGGCGTCGTGATGGATGCGTTCGTGGCGGACGGTGCCGTCGAGGTCGTCGGCGCCGTAGCCCAGCGACACCTGGGCCGTGCCCACGCCCAGCGAGACCCAGTAGGCCTTGACGTGCTCGAAATTGTCCAGCAGCAGCCGGCCCACGGCGATGGTCCGCAATGCTTCCAGTCCCGACGCCTTGGGCAGCTCGGCCAGTTGCGTGTTCGGCCGGATGAAAGGCCAGCGGGACGAAGGCCTGGAATCCGCCGGTCTCGTCCTGGAGTTGCCGCAGTTGCAGGAGGTGATCGACGCGATGCCGGGCCTGCTCGACGTGGCCGTAGAGCATGGTGGCGTTGGAGCGCAGGCCGAGCCGGTGGGCGGTCCGGTGCACGGCCAGCCAGGTCTTGGCGTCGGCCTTGGCCGGACAAATCTGCCGGCGGACCTCCGGATCGAAGATTTCGGCGCCGCCGCCGGGCAGGCTGCCCAGGCCGGCGGCCATGAGTTCCTCCAACACGGCCGGCGACCGGTCGTCCGGCCTGTTGGGCGAACCAGGCGATCTCGACCGCCGTGAAGGCCTTCAAGTGCAGCCGCGGAAACGCCTCGTGCAGGCGGCGGATCATGCCCACGTACCAGCCCAGCGGCCGCGTCGGATGCGCGCCGCCGACCACGTGCAACTCGGTGCAGCCGGCGTCGGCCGCCTCCTGGCCGCGGGCCAGCACTTCCTCCTCGTCGAGCACGTAAGCGTCCGCGTCGCCGATGTCGCGGCTGTAGGCGCACAGCGGGCAGCGATAGACGCAGACGTTCGTCGGGTTGACGTGGGCGTTGATGTTGTAATAGACCGTGTTGCCGTTGCGGCGGCCGCGGGCGAGGTCGGCCAACTGGCCGATCGCATGGAGATCGACCTCGGGCGAGAAGAGCAGTTGCCCGTCGGCCGCCGACAGCCGCCGGCCCGATTCGACCTTGGCGCGGATTTGATCCAGGGTTGCGGGAAGGATGTTCATAGCAACAAGTCGATCGTGCCGACCACCAGCAGCCCGATGCTGACGACGCGTTGACCTGAAAGAAGGCCCGATTGACGCGGGACAGGTCGTCGGGCCGGACCAACCAATGTTCGTAGACCAGCAGCGCCGCCATGGCGGCCACGCCGGCCAGGTAGACGGCGCCGAATCCGTGATAGACCAGCGGCAACGCGGCCAACAGCGCGACCATGCCCAGCGTGGCACAAGGCCGCCAGCCGCAGCGCCGCGGCGACGCCGAAGCGGGCCGGCACGCTGCGGAGCCGCATCCGCACGTCGAACTCGACGTCCTGGCAGGCATAGATCATGTCGAAGCCGGCGACCCAGAGCAGGACCGCCCCGCCCAGCACCAGCGGCGGCCAGGCGATTTCGCCGCGGATGGCCACCCATGCGGCCAAGGGCGCCAGCATCAACGCCGCTCCCAGCCAAAAATGCGACAAGATCGTAAATCGCTTGGCATAACTATAGGCGAACAGGAACAGCAGCACGGGCACGGACGCATAAAGCGGAATCCGGTTCGGCAGAAACAACAGCGTGCCGGCCACGAACCCCAGCGAGCAGGCCGCGGTAAACGCCGCGGCGGCCGCCACGCTGAGCCTGCCCGTGGGAAGATGCCGCTGCCGGGTGCGCGGATTCAGCGCGTCCAGCCGCCGGTCGGCCAGGCGGTTGAAGGCCATGGCGGCGCTGCGGGCGGTCGCCATGCAAAGCAGGATGCCCAGCAGGTCGAGCCAGCGGAAGGGCCGTGGGGGGACGCAATGCCGATTGGCCGCCCACGCCATGACCGCCGCCAAAAGCGCAAACGGCAGGGCGAACAGCGTATGGCTGAAGCGGATCAGTTCCAGGAGTTGGCGGATGCGGCGAAGCATGAGGAGAGGGATTAGGGATTGGGGATTGGAGGGAAGGATGAAGGATGAAGGATGAAATCGCGCGGCCGCACGCTTGCGGTTTCGCACCCCGCTGCCCGTGCGGATGCAGTCCGGGGGCTTTTTCCTCCTTCCGCCTTATCCGGCGCTAACGCCGCCGGCTCACCGCCCTCCGCCTTCCCCCTTCCTGTCACCCTCCCCAGCGCTGGATCAGCGAATTCTGGATGCCCAGTTGATCGCAGATTCGGGCCACGATGAAATCGACCAGGTCGCGGATGGACTTCACGCCATGATAGAAGCCGGGCATGGCGGGCAGGATGATGGCGCCGAATTCGGCCGCCCGCTTCATGTTGTCCAGCAGTGTCAGCGACAGCGGCGTCTCGCGCGGCACCAGGATCAGCTTGCGCCGCTCCTTCAGGTGGACCTCGGCGGCGCGGTGGATCAGGTTGGCGCTGGTGCCGTGGACGATCGAGCTGAGCGTTCCGCTGGAACAGGGGCAGATCACCATGCCGTCGGTCAGGAACGAGCCGCTGGCGATCGCGGCCAGGTAGTCGCGATAGTGATAGTAGTGCAGCTTGCCGTCCTCGCCGGAGCCGACGGCCAGCACGTTGCTCGAATCGCTGGAGATGCCGGCCAAGGCGCGGACCGTCTGCAGCTTGCGGTCCTTGGGGTTGGGACCGCCGTCGAGCATGAGCATGCCCAGGTTGAAATTGTCCAGGTCCACCGTCAGGTCGAGTTCCTGCTTGAGCACGGCCTGGGCCGCCGGGCTGATGATCAGGTGCACGTCGCAGCCGGCGGCGTTGAGGACCTCCAAGAGCCGGATCGCATAGGTCACGCCGCTGGCGCCGGTGATCGCAACCACAATGTTTCGCTTCATAACGCATTTCCCCGTGGTCCGACGGTAACGGGTTTCCTGCCGGTATACAGCGTACAAATCCCGAGGGTGAACGGGCGGATGCAAACTTCTTCCAGGCCGGCCGCGCGCATCCGCTGCCTCATCGCTTCCGCCCTGGGGGAACTCCCCCACGCTGACTGGAAGATAATTATAAGCTCCCTGACGATTTTTCGCCAGGGTCTGGCCCACGCGGGGCAAAACGCGGCGAAAATACCAGTGGTAGACGGCCCCGAACGGCCGGCCCCGGGGCGTGGAAAACTCCAACACCGCCACCTGCCCGCCGGGCCGGCACACGCGGACCATCTCGCGCAGGCCGGCGTCGGGGTCGATGAGGTTCCGCAGTCCAAAGGCCACGCACACCAGGTCGAACCGGTCCGGGCCGAAAGGCAACTGCATGGCGTCGGCCTCGACCAGCGCGATCTGTCCCGCGGTGCCGGCCCGGCGACATTTATTGCGGGCGATGGCCAGCATCGGCCGGCAAAAATCGCTGCCGATGATCCGCACCCCCGGACCGCAGCGACGCCGATAGGCCAACGCCAGGTCGGCCGTCCCCGTGCAAACGTCGAGAATCCATTTCGCTTCCTTGCCCGGCGGCGCCAACTCGACCGTCCGACGCCGCCATCGCCGGTCGATCCCCAGCGAGAGCAGATGGTTCAGCAGGTCGTATCGCCGCGCGATTTGGGCGAACATCTGGCGAATGCGAACGGCGGATTTATCGAGCGTCATGCGACAATCCGAACGGTTGGAAGCCCTTTCGTCCAATCATTCGCTTGCGGTTTCGCAAGCGGCGCTGACCGGCAAGGGTCTTCCTTATGTGGTACTACGAAGGGGACTTTTCCTCCGGCGCCGGGCCCAAGCCATACTCCGGCCAGCGGTCGGCGACCAACTGGCGGACAGACTGGCTCATCCGGGCCGGCTGCGACGGCTGCCCGGCGCCCTCGTCCGGCAACTTGGCGGTCGCGTCGATGGCCAGCCTGGCCGACAGCGCGCCGGCCGGCGTGGCCGCATCCAGCGGATCGGGCGGGCCTTCCTCGACGACCAGGTCGCGGCCCGGGTTGACGTGGACGGCCATGGCCGAAAGCACCTGCCCAGGGTCGTGAACGTCGATCTCGGCATCGACCAGGACCAGGAACTTGGCGAACCCGAGCGGCCGCAGACTCCAGGCGGTGGCCGCCACGCGACGGGCCTGGCCGGCGTAACTCTTCCGGATCGCCAGCACGGCCCAATGCCGCCCGGCGCCGAACAGCGGCAAGTCGTAATCGACCAACTCCGGGATCGTCCGTTTCACCAGCGGAAGGAAGACGCCCGCCATCGCCCGGGCGATCACGCCGCTTTCGTTGGGCGGCGGACCGGGGATCATGGCCCAATAGACGGGATTGGCTCGGTGCGTCAGGGCGGTGACGTGCATGACCGGCGCCGGTCGCGGCCGGCCGTAGTGGCCCATCGGCGTGCAGAGCGGCCCGATCTCGACCATCGGCTCGCCGGGATCGACATAGCCTTCCAGGACGATTTCCGCCTCGGCGGGCACGGCCAGATCGACGCTCCGGCAGGCGGCCACGTCCAGCGGCCGGTCTCGAAACAGTCCGGCCAGGGCGAAGGTGTCCAATTCCGGCGACCAGCCCGCGGCGGCCGCCAGCACGCTGGCCGGGTCGCCTCCCAGGGCGACGGCCAGCGGCATCCGCCCCTGGCGCCGCCGATATTCGGCCAGCAGCCGGGCCGGCTCATCGTGGGCGGCCAGGGCGACGGCCAAACGGTCACGCCCCAGCGGAACCAAGTCGTAGCAACCGGTCACTGGTCGATGCGAATCGGGTTCGGCGGTATAAACCGGGCCGGCCGCGATCGCACGGCCGGCGTCGTGCGGCATGGCTTGCAGCAGCGGCAACGCCCCGAGGTCCACGTCGCTGGCCATGCGGACGATCTGCTGGCAGGCCGCCGCCTTCACCTGGCGCGGCAGCACGTTGCCCAAGGCCATCCCCGGCGTGAAGGTCCGCAGGCGGTCGAGCCAGCCCTCGGGCCCCGCGGGCTCGACCACTCGGGCGATGCGGCGGGACACCTCGCCCAGGTCGGCTACCCCCAAGGCCCGGCACACGCGGCATGGGCGGCCCAGCAGGTTGGTCAGGACGGGGATTTCATGGCCCCGAACCGCGGGGAACAGCAGCGCCGGGCCGTCGGCGCGACGGACCCGGGCGGTGATCTCCGCGATCTCCAGCAGCGGATCGACTTCCGCTTCCACCCGGACCACTTCCCCGGCCTGTTCCAGTTCTTCCAGAAAATCGGTCAGGCAGCGGCAGGGCATAGCGGCTCTTGGGTTCGAGCGTCGATTGCAGTATTCTAAAGAGGGAAGGCGGAAGGGGGAAGGCGGTGAGCCGGCGGCGTGAGCCGCCGGATAAGGTGGAAGGATAAAGGATAAAGGATGAAGGGGGAAAAAGCCCCCGGACTGCGTCCGGGGGGGCGGGGGACGGCGGCGTGCGAAACCGCAAGCGTGCAGCCGCGCGATTTCATCCTTTATACTTCATACTTCATCCTTCGTCCTTCCCTCCAATCCCTAATCCCTGTCCCCCCCGACCCATGCCGCACGCGCTCAACGTCTACGCCCTGCCGAAACTGGTGGATCCGCAAGAACTGGCCGGCGGCACGGTGGTGGTCATCGACGTGCTGCGGGCATCGACCGTCGTCGTTTTCGCCCTGGAGGCCGGGGCCCGCGAGGTGGTCCCCTGCTTGGAAGTGGACGACGCCCGGACGCTAGCCCGCGGGCTTCCGCCGGGCCAGTTCGTGCTCGGCGGCGAGCGGCACGGGCTGCCGATCCGCGGATTCGAACTGGGCAATTCGCCCGAGGAATATACGCCCGAGCGCGTGGCCGGCAAGACGGTCGTGCTGACCACGACCAACGGCGTGCGGGCGATGTTTCATGCCCGGCAGGCGGAGCATATCTTGATCGGGGCCTTCGTCAACGCGACGGCCGTGCTGCGGCGATTGCTCGGTCAGGAGCGGGTGCATCTGTTGTGCGCCGGCACGGACGGCCAGCCGAGCGAGGACGACCTCCTGCTGGCGGGCATGTTGGTGGAGCGGCTGGATCGGCTGGGCGGGAGGACGTACGCGGCGAATGCGCAGGCCATGGCCGCCCGCGAGTTCTGGCTGCACAGTTTCGCCCTGCCGCAAGCGTTGGGGGCCGAGCCGCTGCCGGCGGAAACGCTGGCGGAGCAACTGGCCAAGAGCCCCGGCGGCAGGAACCTCCTGGAAATCCGTCTGGGGAACGATCTGTTGGCGGCCGCCCAAATCGACCGTTTCCAGGGCGTTCCGCGCTTGGACCGGCGGGATTTTCGCATTCGCCGCTCCTGACCGATGCCGTCGGCAGGGGCGGAAAAGTCGTCGCCATCGGCCGCGGCACTTTCGCCACTCTCGCTAGGATTGGACCGGTCCCCGCGCGGCAGGCCCGCTTTTGGCGGTGGTTGGCTGGAAATCACCGCGGTCGAGTCCCGATAGTTCCAAGAGGCGAGGGGCCCCGGAGTCCCTGTCTTCCCAAGGGAAGGGGCAACTCGCTGGAATCGGGGTGGCGGCCATGGATCAACGCATGAAGATTGCCGCGGCGACCAGCGTCTTGCTGGTGGGGACCGTGGTGGCGCTGTTGTTCCGTCGCGACCCGCCGCCCCCCAGCCTGCCCGTGCCGGGGACCACCGATCACCTGCTCCTGCGCAAACGCGTCGAGCCGCAACCTGTCACGGACGACGCCGTCTGGCGGCAGCGAGGTGGTTGCGAAGGGTGGCAGTCGGCGCCGACAGGCTCGGAAGAGGCCAGCCCGACGACGACGATCGTCACGCCCGTCGATGCCGGGCAGCCGCCGGACCTGGCCCGGTCGTATCCCAACGGCAGCGTGCCGGGCAGTTCGCGATGGGGGATTTCGATGGTGCAAATGCTGCCGGAGACGGCCTTGCCGGAGGCGGCCCCGCGGACCCACAAGGTCGTCGATGGCGACACGTTGGCGGCGTTGGGCGAACGTTACTTGGGCTCGAAGGAGGCCGCCGGGGCGATCTTCGCCGCCAACCGCGAGGTGCTCAGCGACCCGCAAATCCTGCCCATCGGCGTCGAGTTGAAGATTCCGGCCGCGGCGGGTTTGGCGTCCGATGCGGCGCCCCTCACCCCCCGGGCACCACGCTAGTGGTCGTCTCCCACAGTGGGGCGAGGGGAGTAATGGCTGGCCGACCGTAAAGGCTCTACGGCCCGCTATTCGCTCGATTCCTTCGTCGCGTAGGGATTTTTCCGCAGCTTGACCCGCTTGTACGCCTTGTTCGACTTCACATCGGGGTTGGTGACGAGGCGGCGAGAGATGAACATCTCGATCATCTGCGCGACCCCCAGCCCTTCACCCCCGAGCAGCTTGGTCCCTTGAAGATGGGTGTCAACGGGGATGAAGAACAGGCTCCGCTGTTCCTTGACCTTTGCTGCATCCTCGGGCAAGGGATGGTAAAGCTTCAGCAAGTTGTTCACGCGCGTGGCGTCGTCCAAGGGCTTCTTTGCGTTCTGGCCGACCAGCAGCATGACGGAAATCTGGCTGCGGACCTGCTCGTCCGCCAGGGGCACGGCGATCTTCAGGCCGTGCGCCGACAGCTCGGGCGAGATCAGCACCAACGCCTTGGTGAAGGTGCCCATCTGCCAACCGCCGACGGGGGTCGTGTTCCAATCGTTCTTGGCGAATCCCAGGGCCACGGCGGCCCCCATGTCGGCCCCCACGATGCACAGCTTGTTCAAATTCAGCCCGGGCGGCGACTTGTCCTGGCCGTTGTTCTCGTCGCGCAGGTAGTCCAAGATGGCGGGCATGTCCTGGGAGATCATCGCCGGGAATTGGCCGGGCCTCATCTTGGCCGCATCCAGCTTGGGGCCGTTGGTCTTCGTGCTGTCGCCGTGGCCGCGGAGGTCGGGCACGAGAACGGCACAACCCAAGTCCTCTTGCAGGCGGGGGGCCAAGTCGGCATAGTCCTTGCGGCTCCCCCTGAAACCGTGCAACAAAACGACCGGGATCGATTCCTTGCCGTTGGTGCCGGGATAATAGGTTGCCGTCAGGGTCACGCCGTCGCGGGTGGTGAGCGTGACCTCCTGGGGTTCCGGGGGCTTGTTCGCGTTGGGCGCCGCGGCCGCCGCGGCCTTGTCGTTCGCCTTCTCGGCCGGTTCTTCCTGTTGGGCGCGAAGTGCCGGAAGCCCCAGCAGCAGGGCCGCCGCCGCCAGGCCCAACGCCCGAAACCACCACCCCCGCGGAAACCCAAGCGACGCCGGATTGAGCTGTCGTGTCCCCATGAATCATCGACCTCGTGAAAGAGTTCTTTTGCCGGGTCGAGAAGACCCCGTCCCTGTTCTCTCTTTTATGCTAAATCGTCGGGAGCGATATGTCAACTTACCCCCAAGATGCGTAAACCGGCCTTCCCACGCCTTCATCGAAACCTGACAGAGTAATGTAATGTGTCAGTCTGTTGGGTCCTTATCGTCGAGTGTAATCGGTGCCGATTTCGACCCGGAGGGTCGTTTGATAATAGCCCAGCGATTTATCGCTGGGTGGCGGATGGCCGCAATCCCATTTTCGTCCCGTAGGGACGATTGAATGTCGGATGCTGCATTTCGGCCGTCCCTACGGGACTTGTCGCGCAAAATGGTGAAGCTTGCCGTCCCAGCAGTAAACTGCTGGGCTACTATCAAACGCCCCTCCGGGGCGAAACCAGTCGGTCAGTTCGTTGTTTCCCACAGTTGTGACGCACTACACTTTAAAGCATTTCTAGCGGATCGACGTCCACGATCCACTGCACGTCGTCGGGCGGCTGGACCGCGGCGGTGGCCTGCCGGACCGCCTCGCGCAAGGCATCGCCGTCGCGTCCGTGCGTTTGGATCTGGAAGCGGAATTTCCCCTTGAGCCGGGCCAGCGGCGCCGGGGCGGGCCCCAACACCCGCGCCTCGACACGCAGATCGCCGATCGCGGCGGTCAATCGGTCGGCCAAATGGCGCGCGAATTGGGCCGCCACCGCCTCCACCGGGCCGCGCACCACCAGCCGGATCATCGCGGCGAACGGCGGATAGCGGAGCATCTCGCGGATCGGCAACTCGCCGGCCGCAAAGGCGGCGAAATCGTGCCGCACCGCCGCCCGGATCGCCGGATGCTCCGGGCTGTACGTCTGCACCAGGACGCGGCCGCCCTTGGGTCCGCGGCCCGTCCGGCCCGCCACTTGCGTGACCAGGTGAAAGGTCCGCTCGGCGGCGCGGAAGTCGGGCAAGTGCAGGGCCGTGTCGGCGTTGATCACGCCCACCAGCGTCACGTTCGGAAAATCGAGCCCCTTGGCGATCATTTGCGTTCCGAGCAGGATTTTCACCTTGCCCGAGCGAAAGTCGGCCAGCGCCCGCTCGTGGCTGCCGTGCCGGCGCATCGTGTCGGTGTCCATCCGCAGGCAGGGGACCTTGGGGAATCGCGCCCGCACCTCCGCCTCCAGCCGTTGCGTCCCCTGGCCGCTGTAGCGGATGCCGGTGAAGTCGCATCCCGGACAGGCCGCCGGGGCGGGCACCTCGTAGTCGCAGTAATGGCACAGCGCAATCTCCTCGGTGCGATGGTGCGTCAGGGCGATGTCGCAATGGGGACACCGCATCACCAGGCCGCACGCCGGACATTGAATTTGCGTGGAAAAACCGCGTCGGTTCAACAGCAGGATCACCTGCCCGCCGTCGGCCAACGCCGCGGTGATGGCCTGGTGCAAGGGGCGGCTGATGGCCCCGCGCGATTGCCCCCGGCGCACGTCGCTGCGGAGGTCGATGGTGCCGACCAGCGGCATGGGGCGGTCCAGCACCCGGTGCGGCAGCTCGACCAACGTGTACTGCCCCCGCTGCGCCAGGAGCCAACTCTCCAGCGAGGGCGTCGCCGAACCCAGCACCAGCGGCACCCCTTCCGCCGCGGCCCGGGCAATCGCCACGTCCCGGGCGTGATAACGCGGGGCCGTCTCCTGCTTGAACGAACCCTCGTGCTCCTCGTCCAGCACGATCAGGCCCAGGTGCGGCGCGGGTGCGAAGATCGCGCTTCGGCGCCGACCACCACCGGCACCCCGCCCTCGGCAATCCGCTGCCAATGCCAATGCCGTTCCGAGTCGCTCAAGTGACTATGCAAAACCGCCACCTCGCGGAAACGCGCGCGGAACCGATCGACGGTCTGCGGCGTCAGGCTGATCTCGGGCACCAGCACGATGGCCTGCCGCCCGTAACGGACCACCTCCTGGATCGCCTGGATGTAGACCTCGGTCTTGCCGCTGTCGGTCACTCCGTGGACGAGAATCGTCTGGTGCCGTTGCGAGCGGAGCGCGGCCAGGACGGCGTCCAACGCCCGCTGCTGGTCGGGGTTGAGCACCAGGTTCGCCTCGCGCCCGGCCCGCGGCGGCTCGGCCTGCCGGCGTTGCATCCGGCCGGTCTGGGAACGGATGAGTCCCTTGCGGCGCAAGGCCGTGATCGGCGCCGACGTGCATCGGGCCGCCTGGGCCAGTTCCGCGGGCGTCAACGGCTGCTTGGCGGCCGCAAGCGCCCGTAGCGCGGCCAGTTGCTTCTCCGGCAGTTTCATCGACGCGATCCGCTCCCGGGCGCCGGCGTCGAGGCTCAAGAGCGTGGTCATCCGCGTGCCCGCCTGGCCGCGGACCCCGGCTGGCACCACCGTCTCCAAGACCTGCCCCCAGTCGCACAAGTAGCGCCCGGCGATCCACTCGGTCAGACGCAGCATGGCCGGCGACAGCAGACTGCGGCGATCGACGACCGACTCGATCGGCTTGAGCCGGCGCGGTCCGACGGGCCGGTTTTCCAACCGCACGCAATAGCCGGTCCGCAGCCGATTCCCCCTCCCCAGCGGCACGCGGACGCGATGGCCCGGCTCGAGCTGGTCTCGCAAGGCGTCGGGCACCACGTAGTCGAACTCCTGGGCCGGACCCGTCGGAAGAACCACCGTCGCCACGAATTGTTGGGCCTGATCGTCCTCCTGCCAGGGAGCGGGCTCGGTGTCGAACAAATGGCGTTGTGGGTCGGACATGGCGGAACGGGCCGGCAGCCGCTAAACTGTGGGGACTGGTTTCTGTTACGGAAGCACGTGTAGGGTGGGTCAAGCGTAGCGAGACCCACCATCGGTTTTTCCCGGATTTTGGTGGGACTTCGCTTCGCTCGTCCCACCCTACCGGTATTTCCGCAACGGAGACGAACGATACAAGAATATCCCACCCGCAAGGCGTCGTTACAAGGCAGGAGCCAACGGATGCGACTGGGCGTGTTTGGCGGGACGTTCGATCCGGTGCATTTTGGACACCTATTGCTGGCGGAATGTTGCCGGGAGCAATGCCGCTTGGACGCGGTGTGGTTCTTGCCGGCCGCGGTGCCGCCGCACAAGCGGTCCCGGCCGCTGACGGCGGCCAACGTCCGCGTCGAAATGCTCGAATTGGCCGTCGCCGGCAACGAGGCCTTCGCCGTCAGCCGCTACGAGACCGATCGCGGCGGGGTCAATTATACGGCCGACACGCTGGCGCATTTTCATAAGGAGAATCCCGGCGCCGAGTTGTTTTTCTTGCTGGGGGCCGACATGCTCCGCGATTTTCCCCATTGGCGGGAGCCGGAGCGAATTTGTCAACTGGCCTTGCCGGTGGCGGTCCGCCGCGCGGGCGAGCCGCCGGTCGATTTCGCGGCGCTCGCCGAGTTTGCCTCGCCGGAGCGGATCGAGTCGATGCGCCGGCACGAGGTCGAGATGCCGGAGATGGGCGCCAGCAGCACGGACATTCGGCGTCGCGTGGCCGCCGGGGAGAGCATTCGATATCTGACCCCCCGCGCCGTGGAGGCGTATATCGAGGCGCATCATCTGTATCGGGGGGAGGAAAAGGCGGAGGGCGGTGAGCCGGCGGCGTGAGCCGCCGGATAAGGCGGAGGGCGGAAGGCGGAAGGGGGAAGGATGAAAAAGCCCCCGGACTGTGTCCGGGGGGCCGGCCTGCGAAACCGCAAGCGAATAATCGCACCGACCGCAGGCATAATCCCCTGCGGCTCGCTCGAACTCACGCGCGCTCTTACGCACCGCGAGCAACTCGCGGAGCGAGGCGGCCATCGGCAGCCGCACGGCGTCCGGCTCGCGCCGCAAGGCGTCCAGTACCTGATCCAGTTGATCGCCGGGGGACAAGGCCAAATCCAGAAAGAAGATTTTCCGGCCGCGAAGCTCGCAGACGCCGCCCGCGTTGCCGTCCAACCAGTCCTGACGCACTTGCCAGCCCAGACGCGCGGCCAGATCGAGGGCCTCCGCCAAAAGCTCTACCGTGTGCATCCGTGCTCCTTCCTTCCCCCTGTCGCGGTCCAATCCGGAGGCTGACGCCTCCGGCTCACTGCCCTCTCAATCCGGAGGCTAACGCCTCCGGCTCATCGCCTTCCGCCTTTGCGCGGCGGATTATATCGGCTTCGGTTTCAGTTGCCCAGCCGAGTTGACGATACCGAAAACGAGACTAAATGCTTTCTTTCTATATAGTTAAGACACGCGAACCAGGGGAAGCAGCTAGAACATCACGGATGGCGTAAACGGGCTAGTCCGGGTTATTCACGTAGTTTGGGAGCGACTGGTGTCCACTAGCGATCATGGCTCGTTCGAGAGTTTGCAGCAGCAGGTCGAGGCGCTGAAGCAGCAACTCGCCCAGGCCCAACGGTTAACGGCGTTGGGCGAATTGGTCAGCACCACCACGCATGAGTTCAACAACGTGTTGATGACCATTATCAACTATGCCAAGCTGGGCATGCGTCACAAGGACACCGCGACGCGGGAGAAGTCGTTTGAGAAGATTCTGGCGGCCGCCAATCGGGCGGCCAAGATCACGGCCACCGTGCTTGGATTGGCCCGCAACCGTTCCGCCGGCCAGGAGCCGACCGATCTGCGGGAGCTGGTCGAGAACGCCCTGTTGCTGCTGGAACGGGAGATGAACAAGTATCGCGTCACCGTGGACAAGAGCTTCCAGCCCATTCCCGCGGCCTACATCAACGGCAATCAAATCCAGCAGGTGTTGCTGAACCTGTTGATCAACGCCCGGCAGGCCATGCCCAGCGGCGGTCGGGTGCTGATTAAACTCGCCTACGACGCCGAGAGCGACATGATCGACCTGGTGGTCCGCGACAACGGTTGCGGCATTCCGCCGGACAAGCTGCCGCGAATCTTCGACGCCTTCTTCACGACCAAGGCCGGTCCCGACGCCAGCGGGAAGGGCGGCACGGGCCTGGGGCTCTCGACTTGTCGCGACATCATCGAGGCCCATCACGGCCGCATCCGCGTGGACAGCACGGTCGGCAAAGGGACGGCCTTCACCTTGAAGCTGCCCACGGCGGCCAAGGCGTCTGGAAAGCGGCCGCCGGCCGCCGTTGCCGCCGCCGCCGGTCACGATTCCGTTGCCGTCGCTGCGAGCGACGAACGAGTGCCAGCGGTAGTGAGCCGGTGGCGTCAGCCACCGGAGATCGCCGAGGGCACGTTATCCGGTGGCTGATGCCACCGGCTCAACCTCTACCGCATGTTGAATCGGTCCATCAACTGGCCGAGGATCCGCTGCTCCAACACCATGTCGCGGCCTTGGGGAACCCAGCCTCGATTCAAGTCCTTGCCCCCGGGCGGATTGACGACGCGGGTGAGCGTGTCGTCGTGGGGGAAGATGCCGGCGCCGGCGGTGGATTGCTCCGGAGCCACGAGGTTCTCCAGTTCCTTGAACACGGCCACCTCGACCCAGAAGCCTTGGCGGTTTGGCATCGGCACCACTTTGACCACGGCGTAGCGGTGGATCGACTGGAGCGTGCTCTCCAGCCGCTGGTACCCATCGGCGGAATCGTGGTCCCAAGGCTCGAAGATCGTCGCCCCCACCTTGGGATACGTGTCGATGCGGCCCTCGGTCGGCTCCGTGCCCAACAGGCGGACGGGCTCTTCATGGTCGATCTTGAAGTAGTCGCTGACAACGTCGGCAACCGTGGCGAAGACATACTGCGGCATCGGCGTTGGGCACCAGGATCGCGATTGTCGTAGGCCAGGGTCGGGGGCACGGCGTCCGGCATGTTCCAGGGCGGTCCGCCCACGCAGCCCGAAAGGGCCAGCGGTGCGAGCAAGGTGAAGAGCAGCTTGCGCATGGACAGGCCGGTTGAGGAGAAGGGACAAGAGGACAAGCCCGCCCGCACCCTTCCGGGAGGGTTTGGGGGGCGGTAGTTTCGCAGGAAGTTGCGGGGAAAGCAAGGGCGAATCGAGGAGGATAGACCGCCCTCACCCTAACCCTCTCCCAGAGGGAGAAGGGGACTGGTTCGATTAGAACTTCTCCCAGAGGGAGAGGGGACTGTTCGTTAACCTTCTCCCAGAGGGAGAGGGGACATGTTCGTTAACCTTCTCCCGGAGGGAGAGGGGACTGTTCGTTAACCTTCTCCCGGAGGGAGAGGGGGCCAATGGTCGTTACCGGGCGAACACGGGCCGGCGAACGGGGGCCTTTCGCCGTGCGGTGCGGGCGGCGGCGGCGCCGTTTTCGCCCAAAACCCGTTGGGCCTTGGCCAGGTCGTTCACCTTGACGACGGCCAGGACGCCGGTCTTGGCCCCCCGGGCGGCGCCGGCGGAATTGAACGAGCAATAGGCGTAGTCGATGTTCAAGTGGTCGGCCGCCAGCCGTTCACAGATTTTTCCAAAGGCCCCCATTTGGTTGGGCAGTTCGACCAGCAGTACGTCGGCACCGTCGCAGTGCAGGTTGATTTTTTCGAGGACCTTGGCGGCCGCGGCGAAATCGTCGGGCACGAATCGCACGGTACCCCGTTCGCCGCTGTCCATCACCGACAACGCCCGGCAGGTCACTTTCTCCTTGTTCAAGGCCGCCAACATCGCCGTCAGCCGACCGGGTTTGTTTGCCAACGTAACCGAAAGCTGCTTGGCCGTTTGCATCTCGTTCTTCCTTTCCTGCGGTGAGAGAAAACGCTGCAAGAAATGCCGTCTCCGCATTAGTTTCCGCTGCGGAAGACCACCTTGCAGGTTTCTTGACGGAGAGAGCCAATGTCCGCATTACGGAGAGAATCCTGTCCGCATTTTCGTGACGTGAAGGGCCATGAGGTGTTCCGAACCGGCCCTAAGGTAATCTTAGCGGATTGTCCGAAGGCGTCAAATCCACCAAAACCCCCCATTCTTCCGGGAGGGGGCGGACTGCGTGCCCCCGACGCCGTTGAATTTGCAAATTTTCACGGGGAACTCTTGGGGACTTCCCTTCGTCCAATACACGACGGAAAATGATCGAGGACTGGACCCTGGGGTTTTCCCCCCTTTTTCACAGGAGAATTGTCATGGTGCGGCGACTGACACAGTGGGCGTTGGTGTTTGCGGTGTTGCTGCCGGCGTTTGCCCGCGGGCAGGGGCTTTTGGTCGTGGTCGATCCGGACCAGCACGTGCGGCTGCCGCGGCCGATCATCATTTATCCGATTTATCCGCCGCATCCGTTTCCACCGCCGCATCCGTTTCCCTTCCCGCCTCCGCAGCCGATCGGGCCGACCTACAAGATCGACCAATTGGAGGTCAACGCCCGGCTTGTCGACCAGGTGGCCCATGTCCAGGTGTCGCAGTCGTTCGAGAACACGGGCAGCCGTCCGCTGGAGGTCTCGTTCATTTTCCCGTTGCCTTACGACGGGGCCATCCACCAGTTGACGCTGCTGATCGACGGCAAGGAGTATCCGGCCAGGTTGTTGGACGCCAAGGAAGCCCGGCGGCGCTACGAGGAGATCGTGCGGAAGAACCGCGACCCGGCGTTGTTGGAGTGGTTGGGCACCGGCATGTTCCAGACGAGCGTGTTTCCGGTGCCGCCCGGCGGCAAGCGGACGGTGACGCTGCGTTACTCGCAGCTTTGCCGCCTCGGGGACGGGCTGACCGATTTCCTGTTTCCGTTGAGCACGGCGAAGTACACGTCGCAGGCGGTCCAGAAGGTGAGCTTCCGGATCACGATCGACAGCCAGGACGAGATCAAGAACGTCTACAGCCCGACGCACGCGGTCAATATCCAGCGTCCCGACAAGAATCACGCCGTGGTGACGTATACGAGCAAGGATGAAGTGCCCAGTTCGGACTTCCGCCTGCTCTACGACGTGGGTCGCGGCAAGCTCAGCGCCCGGGTGCTGAGCTATCGGCCCGACAAGGGCGAGGACGGCTACTTCCTGCTCTTGGCCAGCCCGGAGTTCAAGGCCCCCGACGAGACCGACGCGAGGTTGCAGAAGAAGACGGTGATGTTCGTCATCGACCGTTCGGGGAGCATGAGCGGCAAGAAGATCGAGCAGGTCCAGGCGGCGTTGAAGTTCGTATTGAACAACCTCCACGAGGGCGACCTGTTCAACATCATCGCCTACGACAGCGAGATCGAGTCGTTCCGGCCGGAATTGCAGCGATTCGACGACAAGAGCCGCCGGGCCGCCCTGGGATTCGTCGAAGGGATTTATGCCGGCGGCAGCACGAACATCGAGGGCGCGTTGCAGACCGCGCTGGGGCAGTTGCAGGATTCCCGTCGGCCCACGTACGTCGTCTTTCTGACCGACGGGATTCCGACCGTGGGCGAGACGAACGAGCAGAAGATCCTCGCCGCGGCCGCGAAGGAGAACAAGGTCCACGCGCGGATCTTCGTCTTCGGCGTCGGCTACGACGTGAACGCCCGGTTCCTCGACAAGCTCGCCCGGGAGGAATTCGGCCAGAGCGAATATGTCCGCCCCAGCGAAGACATCGAAGAGCGCGTGGCCAAGCTCTACAAGCGGATCCAGTCGCCGGTGCTCACCGGACTGCAATTGCAGTTCACCTTCGATGAAATCCGCACCGAGGAGGGCAAGCCGGTCAATCGCGTCTATCCCAAAGACGCCTTCGACCTGTTCGCCGGCGAGCAGTTGGTGGTGGTCGGCCGCTACAAGAAGGCCGGGGCGGCCAAGGTGGTCGTCAGCGGCACGATCGACGGGAAGGAGCACAAGTTCGACTTTCCCGCCAACTTCACCGAAAAAAGCCCGGACGACTCGAACGCCTTCATCGAGAAGCTCTGGGCGGTCCGCCGCGTGGGCGAAATCCTCGACGAGCTGGACCTCCAGGGCAAGAACGACGAGCTGGTCAAGGAACTGGTCGAGCTTTCCCGGCGGCACGGCATCCTGACGCCCTACACCTCGTTCATGGCCGACGAGAACACCGATCTCAACGACGTGGCCTCGCAGAATGCCGCCACGGACGACCGGCTGCAGTATCTTGCGTATACATCGGGGGCCGGGGGCGTGGGCCAGCGAGCCTTCAAGGGCGAAATGAAAAGCGCGGAGCGGGCCGCCCCGGCCGCGTCCGCGGCGCCGATGGAGAAATACGCCGACGCCGCGAGGAACAGTGGCGATGACTCTTCCGGCCCCGCCACCGCCGCCGGCAAGCCGTTGGCGCAAGCCGGCCGGGACGTCGAGGCCGCCAAGAAAAGCGTCCGCAACGTCGGCAACCGCACCTTCTTCCGCCGCGGCGGCCAGTGGATCGACTCCCGCCTGAGCAAGCAACAGCAGGCCAACGCCAAGAAAGTCAAGCAGTTCAGCGACGAGTATTTCAACTTGGCCGCACGCTATGGCCGCACGATGTCGCAATACTTGATCTTCGACGATCCGGTGTTGTTGAACCTCGACGGTCAGGCGTATTTGATCGAGCCGTGATGGGAGGAGAGGGATTTAGGGATTTAGGGATTTAGGGATTTAGGGATTTAGGGATTGGACGTGGCGTGAGTCTCCGCTTGCGGTTTCGCACGCCGCCCGCCCGACGCAGTTCTTCCGCCTTATCCGGCTCATGCCGCCGGCTCGCTGCCTTCCTTTGTGGCCTTGCCTTAACGCCACCGCGACGCTAGACTCGCGTCCACGAGGTCGCATCTTCCGATCTCATACGCTAACGTCTTATCCAGCAACGACTTATCAACTTGCGGCGGATGCTGCTCCGAACCGGGTTCGGCCGTGCGCGCCGCGGCAATAACGTCGGCCATCGCAGCGTGGAGGATTCGCAACCCCCTCTGCTGGGCCATTTCCCTTGCATTGGAAGCTAGGGCTTTTAGAATAAAAGTTAGGGCCCCAGTTTCCTCAACCCCTACTATTGAGAGGTGAACGATGAAACGGGCGATCCTGGGGGCCCTCCTAGGCGCAGGGCTTGTGGTAGTGACGATGGGTCTGGGCGGCCCGCGGAACGAGGCCTTTGCCCAACGCACGGCGACTTATCCGACGACCGGATCGGGAAGCGACTTGATCGCGTTTCCCACCCCGGCCGGCGATAAGACGCAAGTGCTGACGGTGATCGATCCGCGGCAACAGACCATCGGCGTGTATCGCGTCGACCTCGGCAACGGGAAGATCACGCTGCTGAGCGTTCGCAACATCCACTGGGACCTGCAAATGACGGAGTTCAACGGCGTCAATCCGCTTCCGCGGGAGATTCGCCAGAATCTGGAACCACGATAAACCGATCTATGGACCCGGGAGGTCCCGAATGCCACCTAAGTACCTCAACGTGAAAGAAGCCGCCCAGGCCGTCGGCGTCAGCGAAGAAGAAATCAAGCAGATGCTGGAACGCCGCGAGTTGCACGGCTACCGCGACGGCGCCGACTGGAAATTCAAGGTGGAAGACATCGAGCGGATCGCCAAGGAGCACGTGGCCGGCGGTTCCGCATCCGGCGGCGAGGAGGGCGACGTCCTGTTCAGCGAGGTCGAAGTGGGCCGGGCGGACACGGGCGCGTCGGGCACTGTCATCGGGAT
Organism: uncultured Planctomycetia bacterium; assembly: GCA_963804825.1. Taxonomy (GTDB): domain Bacteria; phylum Planctomycetota; class Planctomycetia; order Pirellulales; family Thermoguttaceae; genus JBKQVT01. The sequence continues at coordinate 1,456,781 of CAWDRV010000003.1, forward strand.
GGAATCCGCCGGCAAAGCAGCGGCCGATAGCGATATCCAACTGGCCGACAGCAACGTCACCCCCGCCGCGGCGCAGCCCAAGCCGGCCGCGGCCGCCAAGGACAAGGCCGCGGGCGATTCCAAGGCCTCCAAGTTCGATGAACTCGACCTCACGCTCGATCAAGAACTGACGCTGGAGGACAGCAACGTCGCGTCGGCCGCGGTGCCACATGCCTCCGGCGACTCGGCCGTGGACCTATCGGGCAAGAAACTCGACGACGACAACCTCGTCCTGGGCGGCAGCGGCGCCGGCAGCGACATCGCCATCGGCGGCGACAGCGGCATCTCGCTGGTCGATCCGGCCGACAGCGGCCTGTCGTTGGAAGAACCCCTGAACCTCGGCGCCGGCGGCGAGGAATCGCTCGAATTGGGCGAGGACGACATGCTCTCGTTCTCCGCCAGCACCCAAGCGTCGCCCGCGGTCAAGACCGACGACGACTTCCAGTTGACCCCCATGCCCGACACCGAAGCCGATGAATCGGAGAGCGGTTCCCAGGTGATCGCCCTGGACACCGAAGGCGAGGGCGACGACGGGGTCACGATGATCGCCGGCGGCGGCGCCGGCATGGCCGCCATGCTCGACGAAGACCTCAGCGTCGAGACCTCGCCCGGTTTCGGCATGCCCGGAGGCGATGCGGCGTTGGCGGGTCAACCGGCCGGGCTGATGGCCGGCGGCGCCATGATGCAGCCCGCCATGGCCCTGCCCGAGGCCCCGTACACCATCGTGAACGTGACCTTCCTGATCGTCTGCACGCTCCTGCTGGTCGTGGTCGGCATCATGATGGTCAACCTGGTCACGCACCAGCAGGCCTTCGGGACGCCGCACTACGTCAGCAGCTCGCTGCTGGACTGGGTCCTGGGCTGGTTCACGAAATAAGGCGTCGTAACGAATTAAACGGTCCGAATCAGGAGGCCAGACATTCCTGTCTGGCTCGCAAAGACAGGCAAGAACGATAGACAGGCAAGAATGCCTGTCCTCCTGAACGCGATTGGTCAACTTGTTCTGTTACGACGCCTGGGCGCGGATTCGAAAGGAGTCGAACGATGAAAGCCAACGGATGGCTGGCGATCGCCCTGGTCTGGGCCGCTTGTGCGGCGCTGTCGGGCTGCTTCGTGCCGCAGTCCGAACTGGCCGCCTCGCAGTCGCAAAATAGCGTCCTCGCCCAGCAGAACCGCGCAACTGGCCGAAATCGACAACCTCCAGGCGCATAACCACAACGTCGAAAACCGGTTGATCGGCGCCGAGCAGGAATTGGCCGCGCTGGAAGAGCAAGTCGAAGTGGACCGCAAGCGGCCGGCCAACTACAAGTAGGAGACCACGGAGCTTCACGACCCGTTCAAGACGGCGGCGGGCACCCGGCGCACGGCGGGCCCGGCTATCCGCGTCCCGCTTCTGCCCGTACAATGACGCTGTGATTGAGCGAGCCGCCTGATTGAGTGAGCCCCCGGCCCCCGGTCCCCTGTCCCCCTGACTCCACCATGCTGAAGTTCTGCGCCTCGTTGCCGCTGGCCATCGCCCTGATGATCGTCCTCATGACGGTGTTGACCCTGGGCACGTGCGTCGAGAGCCGGTACGGTCCCGCGGTCGGTCCCGCGGAGGCCCGCTCGTTCGTCTACGGGACCTGGTGGTTCACGGCCTTGGCGGCCTTGCTGGCGATGAACGTCCTTGCCGCGCTGGCCGTCCGCTTCCCCTGGAAGAAACGGCAAACGGGATTCGTCCTCACCCACGTCGGACTGCTGGTGCTGCTGCTCGGATGCCTCCTGACGCGGGGCTGGGGCATCGAGGCCAGCCTGTCGCTCTTCGAGGGCCAGGCCGCTTCCGTGGCCGTGGAAGATTCCAGTCACGAGGAAGTCGATCTGGGCGTGCAGGTCCTTCTGCGCAAGGCCCGGCGAAGCCTATACCCCGGCAGCAGCCAGCCGTCGAACTATTCCAGCACCATCGATCTCCTCGACCGGCGCGATCCGGCGCGTTGCTTGCGGCGCAACGTGCTGGTGACGATGAACCAGCCGGTGGATTTCACCGACCCGGCCACGGGCCGGTCGTTCCGCCTCTTTCAGTCCGGCTTGCAGGGGCCGTATTCGGCGGCCCGGCTCCACCTCGCCGCCGACCGGTTCCGCCGACCCGCCGCCGCGGGTTTTCCTTTCCACGCTGGAGGTCAATCACGATCCGGGCCGCGGGTGCAAATACCTCGGCTGCCTGATGATCGTCTGCGGCATCTTCTGCACGTATTTCCTGAAACCGTTCTTCCGGAAGACTGCAACAACCGGAACCGCCGCCGCTGTTGCCGCCGTCTTCATCGCTGCCTTCCTGTCCATCGGCGGGACGGCCAAGGCGGAAGATGCGACGGGGGTGGAAGATGCGGCCGGGCCGGACTGGGGCGCGTGGCGGCGGCTGCCCGTGCTGGACGACGGCCGCATCATGCCGCTGGACACCTTCGCCCGAAAGACCGTCCAGGAAATCTGCGGCGGCCAGGCCCCGCCGGTCGTGCCCGGCGGCGCCGCCGAATTGCTGTTGAGTTGGCTGGTCGAGCCGGAGCGATGGGAAAAGGTCCCGTTCCTTCCGGCCTCCGACCCGGTGTTGCGGAGCGAGTGGCTCGGCGTGCCGTTGCGGGACGAGGCGGGCCGGCCGCTCCGCTGCGTCTCGCCGCGGCAAGTGGCTGCCAGCCTGGCGAAGTTCCACCAGCGACTCGAGGAGTTGGAACAGCGCGACCGGCGGCGGCAGCAGGCCCGTGCGGCGGACCGCCCGGCGGACCAGTCGGCGGACCTTTCCAAAAGTGAGAACGAATCGGAGCACTTGTGGAAGGACGCGGAGCAATTGCTGGAGGCCTACCATTCCTACCGGACGCTGACGTTTCAGCCGGCGGCGGCCCGCGGCGGCCGCGGCCGTTTCAACGAGAAACTCTCCGAGGTCATCGGCGATTGGAACGATCTGAGCGGCAGCCTGATATGGTATCTCCCGCCCGACGAGCGCGCCGGAAAGGTCCATCCGGCGGAGCGGGCCGGCGGCGACCTCCGCAAGCTGGCGGAACTTGCGGATCAAGCGGACGCGGCGTCGCTGGATGCGATGGAAACGCTGGCCGCGTCGTTGGAGCGTTCGACGGCCGACCTTGCCGGGCGGACCGCCGCCCTGGTCGAGCGGATGGTGCGATCTCCGCCGCGGCTGAAGGCGGCCGCGCTGCGCGCCATTCGCATGGAAATCCGCGACACGGCGGCGCGGACCGACGAGTTGGCCCGGCACGCGGCCGCGGCGCGCCTGGCCCTTTATGACGACGGTCTGGCGTTGCGCCTGGCGCCGGCCTTGAATCCGGACGCCCTGGAGGCCGCCCGCGACCCGGGCGACGACGCCCAGCCCTGGGCCGCCTTGCAGACGTTGATTCACGGTTCCGACGACCTGATGCGCCGCTATCCCCAGCCGGAATTGAAGGCGTTGCGCGGGGCCTACCTGCATCTGGCGGCCGCCTATCGCGATCGCAGCGATCCGCACCGGGCGGACCGGCTCGACGACGCCTTGCAGGCGTTCGCCGCGGCGTTGCGGCAGTTCGGCGAGGCCGTCGAGCCGATCCGCCAGAAGCTGCCGATCCACGAACGCGACGAGGCCGTCCTGGCCGCGACCGCCTATCCGCCGCCCGGCTCGACCGGCGCCGAGGTCGCCTACAACCGCCTCGATCCGCTGTTCTGGTCGTGGGTTGCCGCCGCCGCGTCGGCCGCGTGCCTGGCCGTTTCGTTGCGGCTGCTCCGCCGGCCGATGTTCTGGTTGGGCATCTCGGCGCTGGGGGCGAGCCAGGCGCTGATCGTGACCGGTTTTTCCATGCGGGTCTATATCACGGGCTGGGCGCCGGTGACGAACATGTTCGAGACCATCGTGTTCGTGGCGCTGTGCGCGGAGTCGTTGGGAACGGCCTTCACGCTGCTGCCGGCATGGCGGGGGCGCAAGGCCCGGCGGGCCGATGCCGCATCGCCGGAAAAGACGTTCGCTCCCGCGGCGGTGGCCCTGCTGGCCGCGACCGTCGCCCTGCTGGCCCTGCTGATCGGATACTATGTCCCGGCGTTTCCCAAGGACATTCGCCCCTTGACGGCAGTGCTGCGAAACAACGTGCTGTTGAGCGTTCATGTCCTGACGATCGTCGCCGGCTACGGGGCAGGGGCCTTGGCCTGGATCCTGGGAAACATCACCTTGGGTTTCCACCTGTTCGGCCGCCGCACGGCCGGCCGGCCGCCGGCCGCCTGCGCCGCCCTGGGGCCGCTCATCTACCGGCTGGTGCAGATCGCCGTGCTGTTGTTGGCCGTCGGCACGATGCTCGGCGCCCTGTGGGCCGACCTCTCTTGGGGAAGATTCTGGGGCTGGGACCCCAAGGAGGTCTGGGCGTTGATCTCGCTTTTGGTCTACCTGGCCTTCCTCCACGGCCGCCCCGTCGGCTGGTCCGGCAGCTTCAGCATCGCCCTGGGGTCCGTGGTGGGATTCGCCGCGATCGTGTGGACGTGGTACGCGATCAATTTCCTCATGCCCGGCGGGAAACACTCCTACGGCGAGGGCGGCGGCGGGCTGTGGCTGGTGCTGACGGCGTTCGCCGTGGAACTGGTCCTTGTGGCCGCGGCCGGAATGCGGCATTTCCTGCCGTCGGCCGCGGTTGACGCGAACGACCCGGGCGGCGATGCACACGGATAGGGGTGCGGGACGAGGGCTCTGTCACCCGTGAAATGATGTGTGCCACTGCTGGCTTGTCCAGCAGTGCGGAAAGCACGGTTGGGCAAGCCAACCGTGGCACCCAATCCCGCCTCTTGTCGATCCGGCCGGTTTTGGCTAGCATGATGGCTATGCTGACGGAATCCATGGGACTGATCGGCGCGGGGCAGATGGCCACGGCCCTGGGGCAGGGGTTCGTCCGGGCCGGACTGGTGCCCGGCGACAAGCTGCTGGCCGCCGATCCGCTGCCGGAAGCCCGGGAACGATTCACCGCGGCGACCGGCGGACGGGCCACGGCCGACAACGCCGAGGTGGCCGCCAAGTCGGACGTGGTCATCCTGGCGGTCAAGCCGCAGCAGATCGCCCGGGTCATGGCCGACCTGCGGGGGGCGATCTCTCCCCGGCAACTGGTGATTTCCATTGCGGCGGGCATTCGCCTGGCGACCTTGGCCGAAGGGCTCGGCCCGCGGGCGCGGTTGATCCGGGCGATGCCCAACACGCCGTGCCTGGTGGGCGCCGGGGCGTCGGCCTACTGCCTCGGCCCGCAGGCGACCGTCGCCGACGGCCAGCTTGCCCAGCAGTTGCTCCGCGCCGTCGGCATCGCCTTTCCCGTCGAGGAGAAGCTGTTGGACGCGGTGACCGGGCTGTCGGGCTGCGGGCCGGCGTTCGTCTACGTGGTGGTCGAGGCGCTCGGCGACGGCGGGGTCCGCATGGGTCTGCCCCCGAACGTCGCCGCCGCGCTGGCCGCCCAGACCGTCCTGGGCGCCGGCCAGATGCTGGTGTCCAGCGGGGAGCGTCCGAGCGTGCTGAAAGACCGCGTGGCCAGTCCCGGCGGCGCCACGGTCGCCGGGCTGCAAGCGCTCGAGGAGGGCGGGCTGCGGGCCGCGCTTTTGGCCGCGGTCGGCGCCGCTACCCGGCGAGCGATGGAATTGGGAGCCTCCTGATGGCCGTCTTCTGCAAAGTCGATGACAAACATGTGCCCTTGTACCGCATCCTCTGGATCGCGGACCTGCCGCATTTCTGCGGCGACGCGGAATGCCAACGGGAAGGCCAATATGAAATCCGCCTGGAACAGGGCGAGAGCGTTTGGGCGAACCTACCGGACCACGACGCGGCGATCACGGCCTTGGAAAGCTGGCTGAACGGATCGTGCGCCGCGGAAAACGACGAATCGGAGTAACCGCCATGTCGACCTTTGAAGACGGCCGTTTTCGCTGGCGTGAAACCTATTTCGTGCTCTTCCCCGCCGAGAAGCGGCCGCCGATGAAGCTGGTCCAGAAGACGCTGGCCGCCATCGACAAGCATTACGCGCTCAGCAATCTCAGCACGGACAAGGAAGGGCTGTTCGAGTCGCTCACCCTGGTCTCGCCCGAGGATTTCGCCGCCTTGGACATCTGCTACACCGACGGCGCGGAGGTGGTCGAGCAGGTCGATGCCCTGGTCGAGGAACTCAAGGAGACCGCCGAGCCGGAACAGCAGGCCGTCCTGAAGCGGCTGAAGCAATACGACGGCCGCTTCGACGTGCTCCATTTCGAGCAGATCGCCGACGTGCCCGGCGAGGGCGAGGAGCCCGAGGAACTGCTCGACCCGGGCGCGTTGCTGGCCGTGCTGACCGTGCTGGCCGACCTGACCGGCGGCGTGGCCGTCGATCCGCAATCGGGAACCATCTTCAACAGCGAGGAATGATTTCGGGGGACTGTCCCGATTTTCGTCGGACGAAAATGGGACTGTCCCCTTGGACCAAGCTTACCCAGTCCATGATCGCCAAAGACATCAAGAACGGCAGTATTGTCAACTTCAACGACGCCCCGTGCACGATCGAGTCGATCACGGTGCAGAGCCCGTCGGCCCGCGGGGCCGCCACGATCTATAAGTATCGCGCGCGGAACCTGATTACGAAGCAGAAGGTCGATATCACCCTCCGCAGCGGCGAAATGCTGCCCGAGGCCGATTTCCGCAAACGGCCGATCAAGTTCATGTACGCCGACGCCGAGCGGATGCACTTCCTCGACCAGGAAGACTACAACCAATATTCCCTGCCCAAGGACGACTTGGCCGAGGAGAGCAAGTTTCTCACCGAGGAACTGGAGGGCGTCCAGGCGCTGATCTACAACGACGAGTGCGTGGGCATCCAGTTGCCAGTCACGGTCGAGTTGAAGGTGATCCAATGCGACCCGGGCATCAAGGGTGCCTCGGCCACCGCGCGGAGCAAGCCCGCCACGCTGCAAACCGGCCTGGTCGTCCAGGTGCCCGAGTATCTCTCGCAGGGCGAGGTCATCAAGGTGGATACCCGCACGGGGCAGTATCTCTCCCGGGCGTGAGCGGAAGGGGGGAAGGCGGAGGGCGGAGGGCGGAAGGCAGCGAGACAGCGGGGTAAGCCGCTGCGTAACGTCGAATCGCTGGAGAGCGGAAGGCGGACGGGAGAAATTGGTGCGGAGTTTTTATTTTTTATGTGCGGCGTATTCCCGCCGCCAAAATTAAGGCTCCCGACCCGCGTACCGTCCTCAATGGCACCGTTCCGGGGGAATGAAACCACTTTACGGGAAGGTATACATATGGACCCTGTGATTTTGGAGGCGCGAAGGAGGCGGGAGAGGCGGCAAAAAATCATCGCACTAGCGGTCGCCGGCGGCGTTTTAGCCCTACTGGCATTCGGCGGCGGGATCGCACTTTTCACGTCTGGGATCCTTTTCAATACCGATCCGGACTTGGCGGCTGTGCGGGCGTGGCTGAAAGAAAACACCGACACTGGACACTGGGAAGAAGTGAAGTGGTGGCCGGGGCGACCTTACAAGAGCCGCCTGAACTGGGACGACGTTGACCTTATTGGTGATCCAAACTTTAAGCCCAAACCTGCCCGCTTTGAAATGATCCGCCTTTGCCGGCTAAGGTACCGGGAGGGCGGTTCAATTCACGATCAGATATTCGAGATTCGCAACGGCAAAGCGGAAAAGGGATATTCGCCGTGGACTCCAGGCCCGAACATTATCTGGGGAAACTTCTATTACCACCAACACGGCACGGAATAATGCTGCTAGCGCGTGATGCGCTTGCTGATGCCGTTTTGTCCAGAGACGGTCGATTGTGGACAGAAGGCAGGGCTATGTACTTGGCTCCAGCACCACAACCCTCCGGTGGTTGGTAGCTTGCCCAAGGATGGCGGATTGTGAAAAAGTCTCGGAGGCCAAGACACAAGATCCCCGGTGCAGTGCGAAAATACTTGTTGGGTGGGGTGCTCCAAACTGGGATACGTCCCGGGTACTTCCGCCCCACCTGCTGAAAACAATCGAACAGGTTGCCGACCTGCGTTAGCGGCAAACTCGCTGGCCGGCTGCGTTTTCTAGCGTGGCGATCCGCGGGTGGCCCCGATAGCTTTGCTATCGGGGTGCCGCGGGCACAAGAGGCAGTCGGGACGGGGGGCTCTATTTCCTGCGCACGGCGTTATCGCGCGGCAGAAAAAGACCTCTCGACACCGTTGTCCTTTCGCCCGCCAGCACGTGCATGGCAACGCTACGCTTGCCGTCGCAGACTCTTCAATCGCGTTGCTTCGCGGAGCACTTCTTCTCTAGCGTCGGAAATGCTCCGGAACGGTGAGTCGCCTATCCACGGAAATGGATCACTGGGAGATTCTCCCTGAATGGCGCCGACGAACCCGACAGTTTGGTTGCCAAATACGGCAGGCCACCCGATTTCTTTGCGGTCCTGTTCGGACCAGCCATCGGGAACCGCCTCGATGCAAGTTATCATTTGGTCTTCCAGTACACCTGACTGCCCGGTGCCGTAGCGTTCGACGATCTGCGCGGGGGTAAACATTGAAATCGCCTCCTTTATGATCTAACGAAACCCGTTTATCGACCAAAATGATTCTACATCTTTCCGTTGAATGAGACAACAAATCGCGGGTGGTCCCGATAACTTTTCTATCGGGCGTCCGCGGGCCCCAGGGGCTTTCGCGGGATAGGGAAGCTCCCCTTGGGGCAAATTTGCTCTTGGTCGGCAAGACTACGCGAAGATGAGTCGGCGGCCTTTGGGCTCTGGAATCGGATCGCCATACTCCTTGGCGGTATCGATCCAAAGCGACATCGCCTCCTTGATGGCGGCCAGCGCGGACTCATGGCTCGGTCCGTGCGCCATGCACCCCGGCAACTCGGGCACCTCCGCGACAAAGGCGTCGTCCTCGACACTCCAATAAATGATCACTTCATACTTGTCCATCAACTTTCATCTCCAAGCCGGTATTTCACAATGACTTGTCGCACCTGACGAACCTGATAAGGTCTTGCCTTGCTGCCGTCCTTCTGCAAATTGATCTTTTCGACCACGCCAGACCGTCGGAAGATGTGATGACTGCCACGAATCCGCTGCTCGAATCCCAGACGACCCAGAAGGTGTCGCAGATCGTCAAATGCAATGTTCGCGTCGGCCGTCCCTTGCAATACCTGGGCCAATACGCGATCAACTTTGCTCATTACAGTATTCTACCGTCCAAAAGATGGCCATACAAGCCAATTACGGTCGAATCTCCTCCACGCGGCTGACGGCCTCGCCGCGGGAAAATCGCGTCGTGATCTGCTCGCCCACGGCCAATTCGCTCGCGTTGCGAATCAAACGACCGTCGGCCGTCCGGTGGGTCAGACTATAGCCGCGACCCAACACGGCCAACGGACTGAGCGACTCCAGCCGGGCCGCGGTCGCGTCGAGCTGACGGCCGGCACGCTCCAACCGGGCGCGGACCGCCCGGGCGGCCGAAGTCTCCAACTCGTCCAGCCGCCGCGCAAGCTCCTCGATCCGCTGCAACGGGCGGCGAAAGACCCGCGACCGGGCGATGGCCTCCACGCCGCGCCCGGCCCGACGACAGGCGAAACCGCATCGCCGCGCCGGCCCGCTGCTCGATCTGACGCAGACGAGCGATCAACTCCTCCGCCGCCGGCGCGACCAGCTCGGCCGCCTCGCTGGGCGTCAACGCGCGAACGTCGGCCACCAGGTCGGAAAGCGTTACGTCGATCTCGTGACCGACGGCCGACACGACCGGAATCCGCGAGGCGAAAATGGCGCGGACCACCACCTCTTCGTTGAACGCCCAGAGGTCTTCGAGGCTGCCGCCGCCCCGGGCGACCACGAGGCAGTCGATCGGCAGCGGCAGGCGGTTGGCCGTGGCGATGGCGGCGGCGATCTCCTCGGCGGCGCCTTCGCCTTGCACGCGGACGGGGAAGACCAGCACGTCGGCCCCGCGCCAGCGACGGCCCAACACCTGGAGAAAATCGTGGATGGCCGCCCCCGTGGGGCTGGTGACGAGTCCGATCCGGCGGGCCAGCGGCGGCAGCGGCCGCTTGCGCGCCGGGTCGAAAAGCCCCTCGCGGGCGAGCTTTTCCCGAAGCTGCCGCAGGGCCAACTCCAACGCCCCCATCCCCTTCGGCTCGATCTCGTCGACGATCAACTGGTAGCTGCCCCGCGGCGCGTACACGTCGAGGTGTCCGAGGCAGATCACTTCCAGGCCGTCGGCCAGCTCGAAGCGGACCCGGGCGGCGACGTTGCGCCAGAGGGCCGCGCGGATCTGGGCCCGGTCGTCCTTGAGCGTCAGGTAGCAATGGCCCGACTGCGGCCGGGAGAGGTTCGAGATTTCGCCGCTGACCCAGACCGCCGGGAACGCGTTTTCCAGCAGGTCCTTGATCCGCACGGTCAGTTCGTAGACCGACAGGATCGGCGGTGACTCGGGCGATTCGGGGAATAGGTCTTTCTGCGGCATGACGAATTCGTTTGTGTTGTGGAGCACCTGTAGGGTGGGTCGAACGGAGCGAGACCCACCAGCAGTCGTTCGCGGATTATGGTGGGTCTCGCTGCGCTTGACCCACCCTACCACTATTGCGGCGCGAGGCGCCCAGCGGCGCGGCGGCCCGCCAAAGGCGCGATTGGCCGGGCTTGCGGACAGGCGACTCGGCCCAGCTTTCGGCCTCCTCGGTCAGGCGATTGAGCAACTGCTCGGTCCGGAGGCGGAAATGTTCCAGGCCCGCCCGGTCCAGGTCCGGGGGGATGAAAACTTCGCCGGTGGCGATGGCACGGGCCCGCGAGCAAGGCCGCGGAATGGCGAAGCGGTCCCAACTATTCAGCCGCCAGGGGCGATCGTAGGCGTAGCCCATCAAGACCAGCGGCAGCCCCAGCTTCGAGGCGAGGAAGATCGGTCCCGGGGCCATGCGGCGTCGGGGGCCGCGGGGTCCGTCGGGCGTGATCGTCAGGTGCATCCGCCGGCTGGTCGCCAGCAACTGGCGGAGGGCCGCCACGCCGCCGCGGTTCGTCGAGCCGCGGACGAAAGCGAAGCCCAAGTGATGCGCCGCGTGGGAGAGAATCTCGGCGTCCCGGTGCCGGCTCAGCAGCATCGACAGGTTGCAGTGACCGCGGAGGTAGATGGGAAACAAGAGGTACTCGTGCCAGAACAGGTAAATCTTGTTGCCCCGGCATTGGGGGAAGATGGGGTCGATGGCCCGATCGTAGTAGGCCGCTTTGTAGTCGAGCGTTCCCATCCACGCGCGGATGGCCGCCGAAGCCAGCAGTCCGCCCAGCTTGTTGACGAGGGGATTATCCAGTTTCATGGTCGTCCCACTGCCCCTGGAAGACCTCGACGGCCGGTCCGGTCAGGAAGACGTGGTTATCGTCGGCCCAATGGAGATCGAGGTCGCCGCCGGGGAGGTGGACCAGCAGCTTGCGCCGGTCCGCCCGCTGAGCGCGCCGGCCACGCAGACGGCGCAGGCCCCGGAGCCGCAGGCCAGCGTTTCGCCGGCGCCGCGTTCCCAGACGCGCATCCGGACTTCGCCGGGGGAAATCACCTCGACGAATTCGGCGTTGACCCGCTGGGGAAAATGCGGATCGGTCTCGATCTTCGGCCCCAGCCCGAGCACGTCGCAGTCGGCCAAGCGCTCGACGAACGTGACGCAATGCGGATTGCCCATCGAGACGCAAGTCACGCGGAGGGTCCGGTCCGCGACGGCCAACGGGACCTCGACGGCCGCTCCGCCGGGCCGGGCGGTGTCGCCCGGCAGGGTCGTGGGCACCTGCTCGGGCTGGAGGATCGGCTCACCCATGTCGACGCGGACCCGCCGGACCTGTCCGCCGGCCAGTTCGAGTTCCAATGAAAGCACGCCGCGGCCGGTCTCGATCTGCAGCCGCTCCTTGCGGCAGAGTCCGTGGTCGAAAAGATACTTGGCCACGCAGCGGATGCCGTTGCCGCACATTTCGGACTCGGAGCCGTCGGCGTTGAACATCCGCATCCGGGCGTCGGCCTTCCGGCTGGGGCAAATCAAGATCAGGCCGTCGCCGCCGATGCCGAAATGGCGGTCGGACACGCGGCGGGCCAATTCGGCGGGCCGCGGCGGCATCGGTTCGGCGAAGCAATCGACGTAGATGTAGTCGTTGCCCACCCCTTGCATCTTGGTGAATCGCATCGCTGGGCACCCCGGGGGAAAATGGTTCGGGACAGGAGACCGGGGACAGAAGAGTATTTTACGCGAAATCGCGGGGAAGTGAAAGCGGCGAAACCGCAAGCGACAAGTGACGTCGGTTTTTACCGCCCACGCCCACGGGCTGCGTCCCGTGGGAATGGATGCCATGGGCAACGTTACCTCCGGCGCACGTCCCACGGGGCGCAGCCCGTGGGCGTGGAGCCCACGGCACGACGGGCCATGCCCCCGCTCCCAAGCGGCACGAACTTGAAAACCTCGATGTAATCCTGGATCGACTTCGGCGGGTCGCCCCACTTTCCATAGATCGGGACGGCATAACTATCGCGGGCGATCAGCTTGTAGGAACGCTGCATCCCTTCCAGCCAGCGGTCCAGGGCGGTCGTGTCGGGGTCTTGCCGCGTGTCGCGGAACAGCACGCACCGCAGCGGCCACTGGGCCGAAACGCGGTCCAGGCGCGGCGGTTCTCCCCGGGCGTGCCGCGGCGAATAAATCCGCTGATTGCAGAGATACAGCGACGACCATCCCCAATTGAACGTTTTCGGCGCGAGGTTCGCCTTCCAATCGGTCTGGAGGCAGACCAGTTCGCTGTCGTGGGCCAGGTCGAACCAGAACCACTGGGCGAAGTCCCTCGCCCGGAGCGTGACGTTCGACTTGTACGGATGCGTCAGGTCGTGCAAGATCGAGCTGCCGGCGACCAGCGCCAGGAGCGCGAGCACGCCCGCGACGGCCCTTTGCGGCCACCGCCGGGCGAACCACGGAAGCAGCGCCAGCACGCCCAGCCCCATCAGCGCGCAGAACGTCATGGCCGAATAGAGCGTGAACTTCATGTGCTCGCCGTAGGGGAAACGGTGCATCGCCGCGGCGACGAAATTCAGCCCCAGCGGCACGAGCAACACCGCGAGCAACAGCCACTGCCGCCGACGGACCAACAGCGCGAACCCCACGACGCAGCAGAGAAACGTCAGCGTGCTGCCGCCGCCGGGTCCGCCGACGGGATACGCCGACATGCTGCCGGTGTGCGTGCTCACGAACCAGCCGATCAGTTGCAGCGGATGGGTCAACGGCGGGAACGATTGGTTCCACATCCCTTCCATCCCCTTCAGATTCGACTCGCCCACGGCCGCGCGACTGACCAGCAAGGTCGTCAGGAAACCGGCGGCCAGGAGGACATTGAAAGCGATCCAGGCCGTCCAGCCGCGGCGGCCCGTCGTCCAGAGGACGCAGCCGACGATCAGGCTGACGCCGCCTCCGACGAAGACGGCCGGGTAGGAAAACCCGACCGCCGGCACGATCACGGCGGCCAGCCCCCAGAGCCAGCCGGTGGCGTCCGGCCGGCGCAGCCAACGGGCCAACATGACCAGCATCACCAGGGCCAGGAAAAGGTCGCATCCATAGGGCTTGGCCTCGGCCGCATAGCGGATCGGCGGATACGCGACGGCGAAGATGCCGAAGGTGGCCACCAGCGCGGTTCCCCGCAGCAGCAGCCCGGCCAGATGGCGGAAGAGAAACAGGCTGGCGATGCCGCACGCGAACGGGACCAGCCGCAGCGTGTATTCCGAGAACCCCAGCAGCCGCACGGCGGCCAGTTGGCACCAGAGGAACAGCGTCGGCGCGACCTGGCCGTAGCTCAGCGGCTTAAGCATGTCAAGAAAGCCGCGGTCCAGGTAATTCGTCGAGAGCATGGCCTCGTCTTCCCAAAGCGGGAATCGCAGGAGATAGCGGACCAGCCGCGCAGAGAGCCCGACGGCCAGGAAGATCCACAGCCACTGCGTTTGCTGCCTTGGAGAGAGCAGTTCAACGTCCGCCGCGAAGGGACGAAACGGGAGTTCCTTTTCCCCTCGCAAGGGGAGTGTTGGAAGGACGTTCCTCCACGACATGTTCCATCTCCGTCCGGGAACAGGTTGGGGCAGGGGGGCGAAATTCGCGCGCAGATCCCCACCCGGAGGAGAGAATGGTACCGCAAGGGTGCGCCGCGGAACAATGCCAATTCGCGCGTGGCACCCAACGAGCCAGGATATGGCCCGCTGATGGTCTACTCGCCGGGATTGCGGGTGACGGGCTCCATCACCTTCGTGTTGCGATCGACGGCCAGGACGATCGTCCGCTGCTCGACGCCGTCGCAACTGCTGGCCACCAGGGGCAACACGTGCCGCCGGTTGGGCAGGTTGAATCGGACGGCAAAGGTCCCGTCCGGGCGGACGTGGACCGGCTCGCCGCGGAGGGTGACGCGGGCGTTGGGATCGGCCACTCCGTGAACGATCAGCTCGGTTTCCACCTGCAAGTTGAACTCGCCGTGGGTGGGGCCGAAGGCGGCGGCCCCGTGGCCGAACTGGGTGGTCATCGGATCGCCCATCGGACGGCGCAAGTGTTCCTCGAAGATTTCCTTCAACTCGCCGTTGTTGTCCTGCTCGACGTATCCGCCGCTCATGGCGTAGATGCGGTCGAAGTCCTTGGCGACCGCCGCCCAGTTCTTGTCGAACGTATCGCCGGCGGCGCCGCTGGGGGTGCGGACGATGTTGCTCCGCGCCAGGCTGTAGAAGCGGTTTGCGGAGGCCAAGTAACCGATTTCGACCTGATAACTCTTCGGGGGATTATGGACGTCGATGTACCAGTTGTTCACGCCGCCGTGGATTTCGATGTCGCGGACCGGCTGCCGGGCCGACGAGGTCGTGCCGTTGTAACTGACTTCATGGAGCCGCAGGACGGGACGCGACTGGTGCCAATGTTGTCCCATGGCCGCTCGGGCGCGGTCGATGCTCCGCCGGCTGAGTTCCCAATAGACGTGCAGCCAATAGGGATCGCGGACCATGACGATCACCCGGTCCTTGACATGCCCGGTCTCCTCGTCCAAGGGGCGCATCGCCAGGTCCTTGGCCTCGGCCAGCTTGGCCTTGATCTGCTCCAACCGGCGGAGCAGGCGGGGGTTGCGATCCTTTTTGGACGAGCCGTTCTGCTTGCCCGACGCCCGTACAACCTGCTTCACCAGGGCGTCGATCAATTGGTCTTTGCGCATGGTATGCCAGCCGGCGACCTTCTTTTTTCTGGCCATGGCCGCCAGGTCCTTGACCGTTCGGTTTTTGAGCTTTGCTACAGTGGTCACAGCTCGTACCTCAGGCTTGCACCTCGTGCGCGATTCTTCGGCGGGGTTGCGTGCACCTTACTTTGCGGGGGGAAGGAAGCACTTCCCGACCAGTCGTTCCCATCCTTTGGTAGGTGCCCGGCGAGTCGTTTTCTTATTGGGCTCGGACGGAGACTCCGCTGCCACCCATTATAACCGGAACCCTACGCAAACGCAATCATTTGGTTTGGTCGCTGCTAACCGGCATAACCGGAATAAGCGACACAACCCGTTACATAGTCAATACTTACACGTAATAATCCACGTGGTGAAAAAAACGTCACTTCGCGTCCAGCATGGGGGGCCCCTCGTATTATTCGCTCTATATATGACGTATAATTCCCCGGAATGGTTCAGTCCCCGCACGGCCCACCCCCTTGAATACCCCACCGGACGACCGCTCGGCCTTGAGCCGGGCCATCGAGTTGGGCTCGCTGGCCACGACGATCGCCATGGAAATGGTCGTGCCCATCGTGCTCGGCCACTGGCTCGATCAATGGTTGGGAACCAAGGCGGTTTTTGCCATCGTGGGCGCCGTGTTGGGGATGACGGGCGGTCTGTGGCACCTGATCCGCCTGGCAGGCCAGATGTCCGACAAGTCGGGAAAAAACTGAAAAGGTCATCATGGGTATCGCAGGTCAAATGGCGAGGCTGCGCAGGCTGGGGATTGGCGCCGGGCGACGTTGGTCACGGCCGTGATGCTGTTGCTCCTGGCCGCCACGGCGCCGCTGGCCTGCTGGCATGGCGGCGTCATGGGATTGCTTGCGGCAGGCGCTGCCGCGGCCATCTGCCTGATCGGCGCGATTGGGGCCCTGATCGCCAGCGACCATTTCCGGGGGCCGACCCGCGCCCTGCACGGACTGGCCTGGTCGATGGCGGCGCGGACCGGGCTGCCGCTCCTGTTGGCCCTGGTCCTCCGTCTTCAGCAGGGCGCCCTATTCAAGGCGGGCGCGGTGTATTACGTTCTAGTGTTTTATTTCGTGGCCTTGGCGGTCGAGATGCCGCTGTCGTTGCGGTCGGAACCCGCACGGGACGCGATTTCGTGAGTTAATGTTGACCGATGGCAGATTCGGCTGAATTGATCCGTCACGTGCAAGACAGCGAGGTCTTTGGGCTTCCGCGAGGGCTCGAGGTCCCGGTTCCTCAACCCTTCGAGGCGATCGGTGTACCCTTGCACCTGACGAAGTTCATGGTGTTGGAACTGGTCGTGGCGGTGTTGATGATCGTGGTTTTCGTGCCGTTGGCGCGGCGGATGGTCTCGGGGCAACGGCTGCGCGGCCGCTTTTGGAGCATGTTCGAGGTGATGGTGCTGTTCATCCGCGACCAGGTGGCCCGTCCGGCGATCGGCCGGCGCGACGGCGACCGTTTCTTGCCGTTCCTCTGGACCATCTTCTTTTTCATTTTGTTTCTCAACCTGATCGGCCTGGTGCCGTGGGGCGGCTCGCCGACCGGTGCGATGGGGGTGACGGGGGCGCTGGCGCTGATTACCTTTGTGACGGTGATGGGGGCGGGCATCGCGAAGTTCGGGCTGGTGCGATACTGGCTCGGGCAGGTCCCGCACATGGAAGTTCCGCTGGCCGTGGGAATCTTCGTTCGGCCCATGATCTTTGTCCTGGAGGTGTTCGGTCTCGTTGTCCGGCACTCCATTTTGGCCGTGCGTTTGTTCGCGAACATGTTTGCCGGGCACCTGGTCTTGGCGGTCATCGTCGGATTCATCGTGGCGGCCGCGCCGACGTTGGCCTGGTACGGCGTGATGCCTGCCAGCGTGCTGGGCGCGGTGGCGCTGAGTCTTTTGGAACTCTTGGTGGCGTTGATTCAAGCCTATGTATTCACTTTTTTGGCGGCCTTGTTTATCGGTATGGCGGTTCACCAGCATTGACGTGGGCCATGGCCCTGCCGGGAGTTGAATATGTTTTCAAAGGAGACGTTAGACGTGAAAAGGTTTTTGATGGTCTTGGCGTTGTGTGGGTTGCTGTTGGCAGCGGCGTCGCCGCTGATGGCTGCGGACAAGGGCGCTGACGCGAAGGGTGGGGAGCCGGCCCCCGCGGCCGCGGCCGCCGAGAAAGCACAGCCCGCTTCCTATCTCCTCCTCGGCGGCGCGTTCGGCGCCGGCGTGGTGATCCTCGGCGCCGGGCTGGGCATCGGGCGGATCGGCGCGGCCGCCGTCGAGAGCATGGCCCGCCAACCCGAGGTGGCCGGAAATATCCAGGGCGCGATGATCATCGCCGCGGCGTTGATCGAAGGCGTGACCTTCTTCGCCTTGATCGTCTGCTGGATCCTCAGGTGACCGTTTCTTTCTGCGAAGGCGTCCCCATGATCGTCTCTCCGTTTGCATCCGTCGTGCTGATCGCTGCCTCCGGCGAAGCCAACCCGCTGGATTTTAAGAGCGATCTGGCCATTTGGACCGCCGTGGTCTTCCTCGTGCTCCTGGCGGTGCTGTGGAAGTTCGCCTGGAAGCCGATTGCCGAAGGGCTCGACAAGCGCGAAAAGCAGATCGCCGATCAGATCGCCGAGTCCGAGCGGAACAACCGCGACGCCCGGCAACTCCTGGCCGACTACCAGGAGAAGCTGGCGGCCTCGCAGGGCGAGGTCCGCGGCATCCTCGACCAGGCCCGCCGCGACGGGGAAAAACTCAGCCGCGAAATGCTCGATAAGGCCAAAAGCGAGGTCCGCGAGGAGCACCAGCGGGCTTTGCAGCGGATCGACGCCGCCACGGCCGGCGCGCTGGCCGAATTGGCCCAGCGCGGCGCGACCCTCGCCGTCGAGCTGGCCGGCAAGATCGTCGGCGCCGAGCTGAGTCCCAAGAGCCATGCCGATTTGGTCCAAAAAGCGGTATCCGAGTTCACCAATAAAAACTAGAACTTAGAGCTTAGTGCTTAGAGCTTAGCGTGACGGGCGAGGGATATGGAACGGACGAACTTTGAGAACCTGCGGGCGTACCAGTTGGCGGAGTGCCTCGCCGATGCCGTCTGGGATGCCGTCGCCACGTGGGGCGCCTTCGCCCGCGAAACTGTGGGGAGGCAACTCGTGCGGGCGGCCGACAGTGTCGGGGCAAACGTTGCGGAAGGGACAGGTCGCGGCAGCTTGCAGGACAACCGTCGTTTCGTGCGTATCGCTCGGGGATCATTGTATGAGGCTCGCCACTGGCTTCGTCGGGCGTTCCGTCGCAAGCTCCTCGCCTCGGAGCAGGTAGATTCGCTGAAGCAGACCATCGACGAATTGACCCGCACCGTCAACGGTTACCTCCGCTCCCTAACCCCTAAGCACTAAGCACTAAGAACTAAGCACTAAGCCCTGTTAACTTAGAACTACCCCCCATGCCCAACCCCGCCGACCCCACCGCCGAACATGCCCGCGCCGCGGCCGAGATCGAAGCCAACGTCGGCGCCGAACGGATTGCCAACGTCTACGCCGCCGCGCTGCTGGGCGCAACGGAGAAGGCGGGCGACACGGAAACGGTCCTCGACGAGTTCGACGCGCTGCTGGACGACGTCTTCGCCCGCTTCCCCGGGGTGGAAGACGTCCTGGGCTCGGCCTTGGTCTCGCACGAGGAGAAGACGGTCCTGTTGGACGGCGTCTTCCAGGGGAAGCTTTCCAGCCGGTTTCTCGATTTTCTCAAGGTGTTGTCGCGTCACGGCCGGTTGGACTGCCTGCGGCCGGTCCGCCGCCAGGCGCGGATTCAAGTGGACCGTCTGCGCGGCCGCGTCCGTGTTCGGCTGAGCACGGCGACGCCGCTGGCCGATGCCGTGGCCGACACGCTGATCGAAAACCTCCGCAAGCTGCTCGGCGGCGAACCGTTGGTCCAACGGGACGTCGATCCCAAGCTGATCGGCGGCGCGGTCCTCCGCGTCGGCAACGTCGTCTACGACGGCTCGATCGCCAACCAATTGCAAACCATTCGTCAACAGATGATAGATAGGAGCGTCGATGAGATTCAAAGCCGACGAGATCGCTTCTGTAATCCAGCAGGAAATTGAGCAGTACCAATCTCGCATCGACGTTCGCCAGATCGGGCGGGTCATCGAGGTGGGCGACGGCATCGCGCGCATCTACGGCCTGTCGGGGGTGATGTCGGGCGAGATGGTCGAATTTCCCGGCGACGTGTTCGGCCTGGCCTTCAACCTCGAGGAGAACTCGGTGGGGGCCATCATCCTCGGCGATTATCTGACGATCAACGCGGGCGACGAGGTCCGCAGCACGGGCCGGCTGCTGAGCGTGCCCGTGGGCGACGCCGTCCTGGGGCGCGTGATCGACCCGCTCGGCAACCCCCTGGACGGCCGCGGACCGCTGGTGACCACCGAGCGCCGGCCGGTGGAATCCAACGCCCCCGGCATCGCCGGCCGCCAGCCCGTCAAGCAACCGCTGCAAACCGGCGTCAAGGCCATCGACGCGATGACGCCCATCGGCTGCGGGCAGCGCGAACTGATCATCGGCGACCGCAAGACCGGCAAGACCGCCATCTGCATCGACACGATCATCAACCAGAAGAACTCCGGCGTGAAGTGCTTTTACGTCGCCATCGGCCAGAAGGAATCGACCGTCGCCGGCCTGATCGAGACCTTGCGGCACGAGGGGGCGATGGACTACACCACCGTGGTCATGGCCGGGGCCAGCGATCCCGCCCCGCTGCAATACGTCGCGCCCTATGCCGGCTGCGCGATGGCCGAATACTTCATGTACAAGGGCCAGCACGCCTTGATTATTTACGACGACCTCTCGAAGCAGGCCGCAGGCGTATCGGCAACTGTCGCTGTTGATGCGGCGTCCGCCGGGCCGCGAGGCGTATCCCGGCGACATTTTCTACGCCCACAGCCGGTTGCTCGAACGGGCGGCCAAGCTGAGCGACGAGCTGGGCGGCGGGTCGCTCACCGCGCTGCCCATCGTCGAGACCCTCGAGAGCGAAGTTTCAGCCTACATTCCCACCAACGTGATCTCGATCACCGACGGGCAGATTTACTTGCAGCCCGACCTGTTCTTCGCCGGGCAGCGTCCGGCGATGAACGTGGGCATTTCGGTTTCGCGGGTGGGCGGGGCGGCACAAGTTGCGGCGATGAAGAAAGTGGCCGGCGGCCTGCGGCTGGACCTGGCCGCCTTCCGCGAGCTGGAAGCCTTCGCCCAGTTGGGCACCGATTTGGACCCGGCCACGCAGAGCCGGCTCGACCGCGGCTATCGCATGACCGAGCTGCTCAAGCAGGGCCTCTGCCGGCCCATGCACGTGACCGACCAGGTGTTGAGCATCTACGCCGGCACCCGCGGACACCTCGACAAGGTCCCGCTCAAGGAAGTCCATGCCTGGGAAGAGGGATTCCTCACGTTCGTCCACGAGAAGAAGCGGGGCCTTTGGCAGAAAATCACGGACAGCCGGCAACTCGACGACGACGCGGCCGCCGCGGTGGAGCAGGCCATCGCCGAGTTCCAGGAACAGTTTTCCGGAAGACAAGAGAAGACGGTTGTGGCATGACGGATCATCCGCATCGTGCTTAGAACTGGTTCTCCCCTCTCCCTTTGGGAGAGGGGCAGGGGGTGAGGGCGTGACAGATGCGCACAAACAAGGCAACGCACGTGTCGATCCAAAGCCCTCACCCCAACCCTCTCCCTTTGGGAGAGGGGGACCTTGAATTTGCAGCTTAAAACATCATGGCCAAAGCCCGCGCCTGGACAAACGCCGCAAGTCGATCCGCAACATCCGCAAGATCACGCGGACCATGGAGTTGATCTCCACGGCGCGGTTCAAGCGGGCGATGGACCGGGCGTTGGCCGCCACGGCCTACACCCGCCGCATCACCGCCCTGGTCGGCCACCTCGCCCACAGCGGCCTGGAAGTGACCCATCCGCTGTTGCTGCCCCGGCCCGAACCGCGCCGGGCGATCCTGCTCGTGCTGACGGGCAATCGGGGACTGTGCGGCGGCTACAATTCCGCCGTCCTGCGGCTGGCCTATCCCCGATACCACGAATTGCAGCAAACCGTGCCCGAGACCCGGTTGGAGGTCTCCGGCAAGCGCGGCATCTCGGCCTTCCGCTTCCACAAGATCCGGACCGACGAACAATACATCCACTTCGAGGACAAGCCGGCCTTCGCCGAGGTCGAGCTGCTGGCCGACCGTTATCTCGAGGCCTTCCAGGCGGGCCAGCTCGACCGGCTCGACGTGGCCTATACGAAGTTCGAGAGCCTCAGCCGGCAGTACGCCACGGTCGAGACGCTGTTGCCGCTGGCGTCGCTCGAAGGCGCGGAAGAGGACAACGGCCCGGGGAGCGAGCGGCAATACGAGTTCCTCCCCTCGGCCGCGAGCATCCTCGACGAGGTCGTGCCCACGAGTTTCAAGGTGCGGCTGTTCAAGTGTTTTCTCGACGCGGGCGTGAGCGAGCAGATCGCCCGCATGGTCGCCATGAAGGCCGCCACCGAAAACGCCGACGAGATGATCGGCCACCTGTCGATGGCCTACAACCGGGCACGGCAGGGACAAATCACCGGGGAACTATTGGAGATCATCGGCGGGGCGGAAGCCCTCCACGAATAAGAAAAGAAACACGGGGACTGTCCCCTTGACGTACGCGAAAGAGGAACACTGATTTTCGCTAATCTTCGCTGATTGTTTCCATGAGTGTCGATGAGCGAAGATTAGCGTTCCCTGGAAAACAGCCGACTTTTTCTGACGCAGTTCCTAACGACGGAATGAGAACGAGTCACGACAGACGAAAGATCAAGACCATGCCCACCACCACCGCCCCCACGGCAAAGCAACAACTCAACGTCGGCCACGTCACCCAGATCATCGGCTCGACCTTCGATGCCAAGTTCGCCGAGAACCGGATGCCGTCCATCTACAACGCCGTCCGGGTGACGTTCCAGCGAGAAAGGCATCGAACTGGACCTGACCGGCGAAGTGCAGCAGCACCTCGGCGGCGGCCGTGTCCGCTGCGTCGCCCTCGGAAACACCGACGGCATGGTCCGCGGCATGGAGTGCCTCGACACCGGCTCGCCGGTCAAGGTGCCGGTGGGCAAGGCCACGCTGGGCCGCGTCTTCAACCTGGTGGGCGAGGTGATCGACGGCCGCGGGCCCATCGAGGCCGAGGACTATTGGCCCATCCACCGCGAAGCCCCCCCGGTGACCGAACTGTCGACCAAGACTGAAATCTTCGAGACCGGCATCAAGGTGATCGACCTCTTGACGCCGTTTGTCCGGGGCGGCAAGGCGGGATTGTTCGGCGGGGCCGGGCTGGGCAAGACGGTCGTGCTCACCGAGTTGATCGCGCGGATCGCCAGTTCGCACGGCGGCTACTCCGTCTTCGCCGGCGTCGGCGAGCGCACCCGCGAGGGCAACGACCTCTGGCTGGAAATGCAAAAGGCCAAGATCGGCAACACCGGCCGCAACGTGCTCTCGCAGACGTGCATGGTGTTCGGCCAGATGAACGAGCCGCCGGGGGCCCGGTTGCGCGTTGCCCTGTCGGCCTTGACCGTCGCCGAATACTTCCGCGACACGACCGGCGCCGACGTGCTGTTGTTCATCGACAACATCTTCCGTTTTTCGCAGGCGGGCAGCGAAGTGTCGGCCTTGCTGGGCCGGATGCCCTCGGCCGTCGGCTATCAACCCACGCTGGCCACCGAAATGGGACAACTCCAGGAGCGGATCGCCTCGACCAGCAAGGGGGCCATCACTTCTGTGCAGGCGGTCTACGTGCCGGCCGACGACCCGACCGATCCCGCCCCGGCGGCGGCCTTCGGACAGCTCGACGCCTTCCTCTACCTGGAGCGGTCGATCTCGGAGAAGGGCATTTATCCGGCGGTCGATCCGCTGGCTTCCTCCAGCCGCGTGCTCGATCCGCAGTATGTGGGCCAGCGGCACTACGACATCGCCCGCCGCGTCCAGATGACCCTCCAGCGATACCGCGAGTTGCAAGACATCATCGCCATCCTGGGCGTTGACGAGCTGAGCGAGCAGGACAAGTTGGTGGTGCATCGCGCCCGACGGATGGAGCGGTTCCTCTCGCAGCCGTTCCTGGTGGCCGAGGTGTTCACCGGCAAGCCGGGCGAGATTACGCCCCTGGCCGACACCATCCGCAGTTTCGAGGAGTTGGCCGACGGCAAGTGGGACCACTTGCCCGAGCAGGCCTTCATGTATGTCGGCGTCATCGAGCAAGCCGAGGCGCAAGCGAAGAAAATGGAAGGAAAGTAACGAGGAATTCGAAAGATGGACTGCGAAACCGCAAGCGGAGATTCGCGCGACCCCTAAATCCCTAAATCCCCAAATCCCTAAATCCCCAAATCCCTAAATCCCCAAATCCCTAAATCCCCAAATCCCCAAATCCCCGCCCCCATGCAACTCATTCTCGTAACGCCTGAACGAACGGTCCGCGACGAGCCGGCGGATTTCGTCGCCTTGACGCTGTTCGACGGCGAGATCGGCATCGGTCCCGGCCACACGCCGCTGATCGGCCGGCTCGGTTACGGCGAGATGCGGTTCACCCACGGCAACCAGACGGTCCGCTATTACGTCGAGGGGGGCTTCGTCGAGGTGGCCGACGACGTGGTTTCCGTGTTGGCTGGCCGGGCGGTTCCGCCCGCGGAGATCGACGACGCCGTGGTCGAGGAGCAGCTTCAGTCCGCGCAATCCCAGCCGGCCCATTCCGTGGAGTCGATGGCGGTTCGGGACCGGGTGTTGGCGCAGGGCCGGGCGCAGTTGCGCGTCGTCCGCCGCGCGGGAAGCCGTTGACCAGCGGGGGCCGGCGACCTAAACTAGAGTAGTGGCACGCGGCCGCGGCCGCCTTGTTTCCTTGGGAGGATTGCATCCATGCAGACCGTCAAAATTGTGTTCTGGCAGGAGGAGGACGCCTGGATCGGGTATATCGAGGACTATCCGGACTATCGGACCCAGGGAGAGTCGCTCGCCGACCTGAAAGAGCACCTCAAGGACCTTTACCACGACATTGCCAGCGGTCAGATTCCGGGCATTCGCAAGGTCGAGGAGTTGACCATTTCGTGAAACGGATGGACCTCGTCAAGACGATCGAGGACTTGGGCTGCGTTCTGATTCGTCATGGCGGGAAACACGACTGGTATCGCAACCCGGATACGGGAGTTTCGCAACCGATCCCGCGGCACCGCGAGATCAAAGAGAGTCTGGCCAGGCACGTTATCCGGATGCTCGGTCGGCCGTAAATCCCGCGGCCCCCCGGCCGCAGTCCGGGGGCTTTCCTTCCCCCTTCCGCCCTCCGCCTTCCCCCTTAATCTTCCTCTTCTTCCTTCAATTGCGCCTTGGCGATGATCTCCTGCTGGATGTTGCCCGGCACCACGTCGTAGTGGCTGAACTCGATCGCGTAGCTTCCCTGTCCGCCGGTCATGCTGGAGAGGCTTCGGGCGTAGGTCGTGACTTCGGCTAAGGGGACCTCGGCGATGACCGTTTGCAGGTCTCCGCCGGCGGAATCGATGCCCAGCACGCGGCCGCGGCGCCCCGACATGTCGCTGTTCACGTCGCCCACCTTGTTGCTGGGCACGGTGATCTCGATCTTCACGATCGGCTCCAACAACGCCGGCTTGGCCTGCTGGAAGACGTTGCGGAAGGCCATCGAGCCGGCCGTCTTGAAGGCCTGTTCCGAGCTGTCCACCGGATGGTGCTTGCCGAAGTGGACCTCGACGCACACGTTCTGCACCTTGTAGCCGGCGATCACGCCGCGTTCCAGGCGGTCGCGGAAACCCTTCTCCACGGCCGGCAGGAAGTTGCTCGGGATCGTGCCGCCCACGACCGAGTCGATCCAGACGAAGTTGTTCTCCGCGTCGTAGTGATAATCTTTCAGCGAGGGGAAGCGGGCCTTGACCGCCCACTCCTCGATGTTCACGTCCTTGGGCAAGGGGAACATGCGGATGTGGACCTCGCCGAACTGGCCCCGCCCGCCCGTCTGCTTCTTGTGCCGATAACTCCCCTCGGCGTTGATCTGGATGGTCTCGCGATAGGGGATCTTGGGCTCGCGGGTATCGACCTCGACCTTGTCGCGGCGTTTGAGCCGTTCGCGGATGATCTGCAGGTGCAGCTCGCTCATGCCGGTGGCCACCATTTCCTTCGTCTGCGCGTCGCGGTCGATGCGGAAGGTGGAATCCTCCTGGCAGGTCTTGTTCATCGAGCTGGAGAGCTTGCTTTCGTCGCCGCGGCTCTTGGGCGTGACGGCCAGGCCGACCATCGGCGAAGGGAAGGGAATCGGCGGCAAGGCCAACTCGCCCAGCATCATGCCGGTCCGCAGGTCCTCCATCTTGATGACGGCCACAATGTTGCCGGGCCCGGCGTCGTCGACCGGCTGCATTTCGTTGGCCTGCGGCTCGAAGAGCTGGCCCAGCTTGAGCCCCTTGCGCAAGCCCGTGGCCGGGACTGTCTCGTCCTTCTTGATCGCGCCCGAGTAAACGCGGATGAAATTGATCTTCTGCACGAACGGGTCGATGCGGGTCTTGAAGACCTGGGCGACCAGCGGCCCGGCGGGGTCGGCGTGGACTTCGACCGTTTCGCCGGCGGCGTTCTGCGCGGTCCGGGCGATCATGTCCGGCGAGGGCGCGGCGGTGGCCAGCACGTCGAGCAATTCCGGCAGCCCCACGCCGGTCTTGGCCGACACGCAGACGACGGGAATCAGCGTGCCCGCCACGACGGCCCGCTTGATCAGGCGCGGCAGCTCCTCGGCCGTCGGCGGCGTGCCCTCGAAGTAACGCTCCATGACCGCCTCATCGACCTCGATGATCGACTCCAAGAGCGCCTGGCTGACGTCGGCCGGATCGACCAGGGCGCCGGCCGCGTCGGCGGGCAGGTGGAGCGTGCTGGCCACGCCGCGGAAGTCGGCCCCTTGTCCCAGCGGCACGTTCATCAACATGCACGCCTTGCCGAACAACTCCTGGATGCGCTCCAGCAGGGCGGGGAAGTCGATGTTCTCGGCGTCCATCTTGTTGAGCACGACGAGGCGCCCGAGGCCGGCCTTCTTCGCTTCGGCGAACACCCGCCGGGTGTTGACCTCGATGCCCGACTGGGCGTTGATGACCACCGCCGCCAACTCGACCGCCCGCAGGGCGCCGATCGTTTGCCCGATGAAGTCCGGATAGCCCGGCGTGTCGATCACCTGGAACCGCTTCCCGTCGTGCTCGAAGTGGACCACGCTGGCCTCGATCGAGTATTTGTGCTGCTTTTCTTCCTCGTCGAAGTCGCAGATGCTGGTGCCTTCCTCGACGCTGGCCGGGCGGTTGAACGTGCCGGTGGCCACCAGGATGCGATCGACCAGGGTCGTCTTGCCGGCCGATCCGTGGCCGCAGAAAGCGATGTTGCGGAGGTCCGCGACGGGATATTTTGCCATGATGGTTCCTTTAATGACGTAAATGGGTTGCCCCGCGGGCCGCGGCCAGCGCGTCGGGCAAACTCAAGGTCCCTTCGTACAACGCCCGGCCAATAATGCAGCCCGCCACCGGGACGGCCGCCAACCGGGCCACGTCTTCCTTCCTCGCCACGCCGCCGGAGGCCACCAGCGGCGCGTCCACCGTGGCGAGCATGTCGGCCAGGCCCGCATAGTTCGGGCCGGTCAACATCCCGTCGGCGGCAATGTCCGTGTAAATCACCGCGGCCAACGGCACGCCGGCAAACTGCCGGGCCAACTCGGCGGCCGCCACCCCGCTGGTCTCCTTCCATCCTCGGACCGCCACGCGGCCCTCGCGGGCGTCGATCCCCAACGCCAGCCGGCCGGGATACTTCCGGCACATCCGCCGAAACCACTCCGGCTGCTCCATCGCCAGCGTGCCGATCACCAGCCGGTCCAGCCCAAGGTCGAGCAACTGGCGGATCGCCGCTTCGTCGCGGATGCCCCCGCCCA
Organism: uncultured Planctomycetia bacterium; assembly: GCA_963804825.1. Taxonomy (GTDB): domain Bacteria; phylum Planctomycetota; class Planctomycetia; order Pirellulales; family Thermoguttaceae; genus JBKQVT01. The sequence goes on from CAWDRV010000003.1 coordinate 1,483,908, forward strand.
GCTCGCAGTCCACCCCGACCGACTCGACAATGGCGCGGACGCCGGCGAGATTCGTCACCCGGCCGTCCCGGGCGCCGTCCAGATCGACCAGGTGGAGGTGCTGGGCCCCCCGCGCGACCCAGTGCCGTGCCATGGCGGCCGGATCGTCGCCAAACACGGTTTCGCGCTGGTAGTCGCCCTGCTGGAGGCGGACGCACTTGCCCCCCCGCAGGTCAATCGCCGGCCAGATTTCCACCCGATTCTCACTCCTGTCCTCGCCGCCGGGCAACAAGCCGAAACACGTAATATGACACGGGCCGGAGCGACTTGCAAGGCTACCGGCGGTACACTTTGGCCGAAGAAGAGGCCGAATCAACGGAACAGCCGACACAAAAAAACTACTTGCGTGTTTTGCTCGGTAACACTAAACTAGACGAAGTGACGCACCCGCCGTGAGAGGGGACGAGGTCCTCCAATCCCCTCGGCGTATATTTGTTTAGGGCGCCTATGCCTGCCCCGTACCCGCTAGCAATGGTTATCTGCGATGCCATTTGGCGCGACCCGGGCACAGGCAAGATGTTCCTTCTCGGTTGTTTTTCGAGTATCAGTGCCGCTGCATTCCCCGTAGTGCATCCTCTTTTGGCCGTGTACGTTGCATTGACCGATGGAAGGGGCACAGTGAACGTAAATCTTAGGCTGGTAGATTCCGATCAGGAACGTGATCCAGTATTTGATGACCAGATGCCAGTACAATTTGACGATCCCAGGACGATCGCTGAACTGACGTTTTCTTTAGCCCGTCTCACTTTCCCCGCACCGGGCGAATATCGGTTTCAGTTGTCCGCTGATGACGAGTTTCTGTTAGAACGTCGTATCCTCGTCATTCAACATCCTCAGCGAGGTGAACCCAATGACTAGCCGCAAGCAAGCGACGAAGACCATCCCGGGAAAGCCGTTTGACGTGAAGGTCGAACCGATCGTTCCTACCAATGCTGCTGACCATCTGACCAGCGGTACGATTGCTGCAAGTTTCAAGACCGTGGAGAACCTGCTTTCGAGCAAGCCGCTTCGGCGCCCGAATAGAACACGGCCCATCCGTTGATGCAGACATTCCACCCAGCAGTCCGCGCGTTGCGATGGGCAACGCCCGTTCTATAACGTCCACTCGGCGAAGTTCCGCAGCATTCGCAGGCCGTCCGACTGGCTCTTTTCCGGGTGGAATTGCGTGGCGACCAGGTTGTCCCGCCAGATCATCGAGCAGAACGGCCCGCCGTAGTCGGTCTCGGTGGCGACCACGCCCACGTCGCCGGGAACCACGTAATAGGAGTGGACGAAGTAGACGTACGTCCCCTCGGCCAGCCCTTCCAGCAGCGGGGCAGGGCGGCGAATGGCCAGTTGATTCCAGCCCATGTGGGGGACCGTGTACTCGGCCGGCAGATCGAAACGCACGACCTCGCCGGGCAGCACGCCCAGCCCTTGGTGCCGGCCGTTTTCGTAGCCGGTCTCGAAGAGCAGTTGCAGGCCCAGGCAGATGCCCAGCAGGGGCTTGCCCGAGTCGATGGCCGCCAGGATCGGCTTGACCAGGCCGCGGCGGCGCAGTTCGGTCATGGCGTCCTCAAACGCCCCCACGCCGGGCAGGACCAGCTTGGTCGCGGCCGCCAATTGGGCCGGATCGCTGGTGACGATGGCCTGGTGCCCGACCTTTTCAAAACCCTTCTGCACGCTGCGAAGGTTCCCCATTCCGTAGTCGATGATGGCGATCATGGGGGGGAAGGAGAGGGATTGGGGATTTAGGGATTTAGGGATTGCGGAATTGGGAGTCGCGGAACCTCCGCTTGCGGTTTCGCAATCACCGTACCTTAGAGTATCCCCGCAGAAAGCGATAAGTACAAGGGGCGACGCCGCGGCGGGCCTACCGCCACCGCTCGGGATAGATGACCAACTCCACGCGGCGATTCCGCTGTTTCCCCTCGGGAGTGGCGTTGGAAACGACCGGCTGGTTCGACCCGTGGGCGGTCACGAAGAACTGCTCGGCGCGCATGCGCATTCGGCCGGTCAACTCCTCGTAGACGGCCATGGCCTGGGCCATCGACAGCTCGTGGTTGTTTCGCCATTGTCCGCCGAAGACGGGGTCGCTGTCGGTGTGCCCCTCGACGGCGATCTTTTGCTCGGGATAGTTGCGGCGGAGTTCGGCGGCCGCGTCGGCAAGGAGGTTGTCCGCCCCGACGCGCAACCGTGCCTGCCCCGGCTCGAACAACTGCCCGGCGGGCAGCTCGATGCGGATCACGTCGCCGTCGCGGCGGACGTGGACGCCGGGCTGCTGAAGGACCGGCAACGTCTGCGCGAAGCTGTTGTTCGGGCTGATCGACACCCCGGTCTGACGGTGCAACGAGGCGCTCAGGGCCTGGGCCTTCTCATCGCTGCTTAGCCGCTGCTTCTGCGACTCGTCCAACTGGGCGGTCAGCGTGCGAAGCTGATCCTTCGTGAGGTTCAACTGCTCCTCGGCCAACCGCGTCTGCTGCTGCGACAACGCCAATTGCGTGGTCCAATCCCGATTGATCTTTTCCAGGCTCTGGTTGCGCTCCTCAAGCTGCTGGTTCTGCCGGGTCAGGGACTCTTGCTGCTGCTTGGATTGCTGGAGCCGGCCTTGCAGCACCAACGCATTCTCGGCGCAGCCGGCCAGCGCCATCAGTGCCAACGCCGACAGCGATGCGATCCACGCACGGCGTGCCATGCTTCTGAACTCCTGACGAGACTGCCAAAGCCGTGGCCGATCCGGCGATTTCCGGCGGCACCCTGTCTCCTCGATGGGGGGGTATGGCGGGCACTGCCACGATAAGTGGGCCGAATAGTAACAAGGTTCCCGGGGGGTCGCAAGGCCAATTCGCGGCGTTTGTGCTAAATTTGAGCGCGAGCCGTGAGCCGGAGGCGTTAGCCTCCGGATAGCCGAGCACGAGCGTTAGTCTCCGGACAGGAAGGCCAAGGGATAGCGACTTCCCATCCGGAGGCTAACGCCTCCGGCTCACCCACCGCCTTTGACAAGGGAGCCTGCCAGTGCCGCTGTTCGAGACCGTCACCGACCTGATCGAAGGGGCCGAAACGCTCCGCCGCCGCCCCTATGGCGTCATCGAGGTCGCCGACGGCCGGCTCCGCCGCGTGCGGCTGCGTCCGTTTCCGAGGATCGTCTTTGTCCCCGAAATCATACTTCTGGGGGGGCTGTATCACCGGCGCCGTTCAGGCGATCGCATCCGGATTTATTACAACCAGCCCTGCCGATTCCGCAATTATCTTGTGTTGCGTTACGCGGTCTCGGCGCGGGCGACGACGATGGCGACGCTTTGCCGGGCGTTGGCCGTCTTGGACGAGATTGCCCGATTGAAGCGGAGCGACGCGATCCTGTGCGAGGTGGCCAACTGGCGGATTTCGACCGAGTTGATGGCCCGATGGGGTTGGGCGCCGCATTGTCCCTCGCGTTGGCACCGGCATTACATCAAGCGATTCTACGGCGAATACGGTGCTAAGAACTCAGAGGCTATCCGCAAAGTGATATTGCTGTAAAGCGTTGTCGGGAGTAAAGATGCGCACTTTCCCCTTGCAAAGGAGTGCGCACATGACCACGACGACGCGGAAACCGTATTCGACCGATCTTACCGATCAACAATGGGCCATCCTCCAACCGCTGATTCCCCTTGCCAAGCACGGCGGCCGTCCGCGCAAGGTGGAGATGCGCGAGGTGCTCAACACCTTGTTCTATCTCAACCGCACGGGATGCCAGTGGGACCTGCTGCCCCACGATCTGCTGCCGAAGAGTACGGTCTACCAGTATTTCCGGCAGTGGCGCGACGATGGCACGTGGCAACGAATGATGGATGCGCTGCGGGCGCAGGTCCGCGTGGCGGACCAGCGGGAACCGACGCCCAGTGCCGGTGCGATCGACAGCCAAACCGTAAAAACGACGGAGCGGGGTGGCGAGCACGGATACGATGGCGGGAAGAAGATCAACGGGCGAAAACGCCATGTTTTCGTGGATACTTTGGGGCTCTTGCTGGCGGTGGTCGTGACCAGTGCAGCATGGGACGATGGGGCCGCTGCACCCCAAGTGTTCAGCCAACTCGACAACGCCAGATGTCCCAGACTGACCAAAATCTGGGCGGACAACAAGTATCGCAATCACGAACTGGATCGGTGGCTGGAGAAGCACCGCGACCACTGGGACCTGGAGATCAAGTCTCGGCCGGAAGGAGCAGTCGGTTTCGCGCCTGTGCCCAAACGATGGGTCGTCGAGCGCACCTTCGCCTGGTTGGGAAGGTACCGCCGCCAGAGTCGGGACTACGAACGTCTGACCGAGTCCAGCGCCTCGATGTTGCGAATCAGTTCGATTCACCTGATGCTCCGACGGCTTGCGCCGCCCGCACGGGTCGTGTCATTCCGGTACCGCCAGGCCGCGTGAGCCAAACCGTGTATTTCCCGAGAAATCTTTACGGATAGCCTCTAAGAGGCTATCCGCAAAGTGATATTGCTGTAAAGCGTTGTCGGGAGTAAAGATGCGCACTTTCCCCTTGCAAAGGAGTGCGCACATGACCACGACGACGCGGAAACCGTATTCGACCGATCTTACCGATCAACAATGGGCCATCCTCCAACCGCTGATTCCCCTTGCCAAGCACGGCGGCCGTCCGCGCGAGGTGGAGATGCGCGAGGTGCTCAACACCTTGTTCTATCTCAACCGCACGGGATGCCAGTGGGACCTGCTGCCCCACGATCTGCTGCCGAAGAGTACGGTCTACCAGTATTTCCGGCAGTGGCGCGACGATGGCACGTGGCAACGAATGATGGATGCGCTGCGGGCGCAGGTCCGCGTGGCGGACCAGCGGGAACCGACGCCCAGTGCCGGTGCGATCGACAGCCAAACCGTAAAAACGACGGAGCGGGGTGGCGAGCACGGATACGATGGCGGGAAGAAGATCAACGGGCGAAAACGCCATGTTTTCGTGGATACTTTGGGGCTCTTGCTGGCGGTGGTCGTGACCAGTGCAGCATGGGACGATGGGGCCGCTGCACCCCAAGTGTTCAGCCAACTCGACAACGCCAGATGTCCCAGACTGACCAAAATCTGGGCGGACAACAAGTATCGCAATCACGAACTGGATCGGTGGCTGGAGAAGCACCGCGACCACTGGGACCTGGAGATCAAGTCTCGGCCGGAAGGAGCAGTCGGTTTCGCGCCTGTGCCCAAACGATGGGTCGTCGAGCGCACCTTCGCCTGGTTGGGAAGGTACCGCCGCCAGAGTCGGGACTACGAACGTCTGACCGAGTCCAGCGCCTCGATGTTGCGAATCAGTTCGATTCACCTGATGCTCCGACGGCTTGCGCCGCCCGCACGGGTCGTGTCATTCCGGTACCGCCAGGCCGCGTGAGCCAAACCGTGTATTTCCCGAGAAATCTTTACGGATAGCCTCTAAGATCTAAGAACTAAGAACTTAGAGCTTAGAGGGTTGCTTTGCTCCTCACCGCGGGTCTTCGCTGAATTCGTGGCCGGTGATGATCCACCCGGCCGCGTCGCAGCGCAATTTCACGATCAGCTTTCCAGGGCGCGTCACCGTGCCGAATTCGCCGTGCCGATCCCTTCCCGTCACCAGGACGTTGAACTTGGCCGTGGCCGTCGGCGGACTGGTCAGCCGATTGATCGTGACTTCGAGGTAACTGATTTTCAGTTCCTTGATCTCGGCCATGTCGAGGACCTGGGCGGCCCGTTGCCGCGTGTTCGCGTCCTCCGGGGCCACGTGGGCCAGCACGCGACCGAGATCGTTGGCCTCCAGGGCCGTCCTGGTGTCGTAGATCACGGCCTTGACGAGCTTGGTGTCGGTCACCACGAAGCGTTCGACGGCCACGCCGATCAAGGAGAGGCCCAGCACTCCGGCCATGGCCCAGAGCAGCACGCCCCGTCCGGTGCGGAGCAAGATGACCGCCAAAATGGCCTCGCCGATGATTCCGAAGAGGATCGCCGGCCAGGGGCTTTCGATCAAGATGTTCATGCGGCCGCTCAGCGCTTCATGCGGAACAGGGGGCCGCCGTAAATCGCGCTGTCGCCCAATTGTTCCTCGATCCGCAGCAACTGGTTGTACTTGGCCATGCGATCGGTCCGCGAGGCGGAGCCGGTCTTGATCTGGCCGGTGCCCAACGCGACGGCCAGGTCGGCGATCGTGGCGTCCTCGGTCTCGCCGCTGCGATGGCTCGTGACGGTCGTGTAGCCGTGCCGCCGGGCCAGGTCGATGGTCTCGATGGTCTCGGTGAGCGTGCCGATCTGGTTCAGCTTGATGAGGATGCTGTTGCAAATGCCCTCGTCGATGCCGCGCTGCAGCCGCTTCACGTTGGTGACGAAGATATCGTCGCCCACCAGTTGGATCTTGTGGCCGAGCGCGTCGGTCATCAGTTTCCAGCCCTTCCAATCGTCTTCGGCGAAGCCGTCTTCGATCGAGCAGATGGGGTACTTGTCAACCCAACCGGCGTATTTCTCGACCAAGGCGGCCGCGTCGATCTGCTTGCCGTCGATCGCGTAGGTCTTCTTCTCGGCGTCGAAGAACGCCGAGGCGGCCGGATCCAGGGCGATGAAGACCTGCTTGCCGGCCTCGTAGCCGGCCTTGCCGATGGCCTCCAGGATCAGGTCCAGGGCCTCGGCGTTGCTTTTCAGGTTGGGGGCGAAGCCGCCTTCGTCGCCGACGTTGGTGGCCAGTTTCTTCGCCTTCAAGACTTTCTTGAGGTTATGAAAAACCTCGCAGCCGCAGCGGATGGCGTCGCTGAACAACTCGAAGCCCAAGGGCATGACCATGAACTCCTGCACGTCAACGTCGTTGTCGGCGTGCGTCCCGCCGTTGAGGATGTTCATCATGGGCGCCGGCACGATGCGGGCCCCCACCCCGCCCAGGTAACGGAACAGCGGCAGCCCGCAGTGCTCGGCCGCGGCATGGGCGGTCGCCAGCGAGACGCCCAAGATGGCGTTGGCGCCCAGTTCCTTCTTGTTTTCGCTGCCGTCCAGGGCGATCATCCGGGCGTCCAGCGCGGCCTGATCGACGGCGTTCATGCCGCACAACTCGTCGGCCAGCTTGCCGTTGACGTTGTCGACGGCCTTGGTGACCCCCTTGCCGAGGTACTTGGTCTTGTCGTCGTCGCGGAGTTCCCAGGCCTCGTGGATTCCGGTGCTGGCCCCGCTGGGGACGGCGGCCCGGCCGAACGAGCCGTCGGCCAGTTCGACATCGACCTCGATGGTGGGATTTCCCCGGCTGTCGAGGATCTGCCGGGCGCGGATGTCTACAATGGTGGAGCTCATGGCTTGTATGTTCCTTGCTAATAAAGGCATGTTCGGTGTTTCCAATGCTCGCGAGGCGATCCATTGTGCCCGATCTAGGGACGATTGGGAAGGGGGAAGGCGGACGGGGGAAGGCGGAAGGGGGAAGGATGAAGGCGGCAGACGGATCGCTTGCGGTTTCGCCCCTTTCCACTTTCCGATCCGGAGGCTGACGCCTCCGGCTCCCTTCCGCCTTCCTTTTCAGCCAGCCCGAAAGGGGGTATGATAAGAAGTTACATTTTTGCGTGCCACGTTCGTTGTTGCAGCCCATGAACCTCGCCGAAACCAACTTGAGCCGCGCCACGCCGGAGTCGCTGCCGGAGAACATCCGGGGCGTGCAGCCTGGCGGCGGGGTGTGCTGCCGGATCGAGCTGGCTTGGGGCCGCTGGCGACGATGGTGGCTGAAAACGTTCCGCCCCGGCTACGTCCGCCGCATGGCCGAACTCCGCCGCGGCGACTGCCGGGACGCCCCGCACGAGATCCTCGATCCCCGCGATCTGAAGTATTGCCGCAATCGCTGCGGGTGCTCGTGGGCCGAGGGCGACGATCCGTTCCGCTGGCGCGATCGGATTCCGTTGGCCCGATGGGGCCTGGCCGAGTTGCAACTGATGGGCTGGCCGCTGCTGGCGTTGACCGTGGCGGCCGCGTATTTCTGTTGGTACGTGGCGCCGCTGCCGGCGGCGGCGTTGGGGCTGGTCATCTATTTCTTCCGCGATCCGCCGCGCCGGACGCCGCAAGGACCGGGCCTGGTGGTCTCGCCCGCCGACGGCACCGTCGCCGAGGTCACGCGGCTGGAGCGGGACGAATTCATCGGCGGGCCGGCGGTGCGGATCGGCATTTTCCTGTCGATTTTCAACGTCCACCTCAACCGCGCGCCGCTGGCGAGCCGCGTGATCGCCCTGCGTTACTCGCCGGGCGAGTTCCTCAACGCCCTCCGGCCGGAAAGCGCACGGCGGAACGAGAGCATGTGGATCGGCCTGGAGGAGGACTCTCCGCCGCATCGACGGCTTGTGGTCCGTCAGATTTCCGGGGCCATCGCGCGGCGGATCGTTTGCGACCTGCGCCCCGGCGAGTCGTTGACCCGCGGACAGAAGTTCGGCATGATCAAGCTGGGCTCGCGGACCGAGCTTGTCCTGCCGGACGCGGAGGGGCTTTCGATCACGACGGCCGTGGGCGACCGCGTCCGGGCCGGCACGACGGTGCTGGCGCGATTTGTGGAGCCAGGCGAGCAGGCTTTGTTCCCGGTGCCCTCACCCTGACCCTCTCCCGACCAACCTCCGGTTGGTGCCCGGAGAGGGGATTTGAACCATGCGACCCATACGAACCATCGCCATGTTTCCGACCATGCTGACGCTGGGGAACCTCGTCTGCGGGTTTTTTGCCATCGTGGTGGCCTCGCGCATTGCAGGCGCCGACGGACAAGAGCATTTTGGCCAATCCCGCCCTGCTCAACCCGATGCTGGACGACCCGACCAACGCGATGTGGAGCGCGTGGCTGATTTTCTTGGCGATGGTGTTCGACGCCCTGGACGGTTACGTGGCCCGGCTCTCGCGGACGGCGAGCGATTTCGGCGCCCAGTTGGATAGTCTTTCGGACCTGGTCACGTTCGGCGTGGCGCCGGCATTCTTGCTGGTGAAGATCTGTCCGCGATTCGCCTTTTTCCACCGCGACGCGGTATGGGTGATCGCGGCGTCGTACGCGGCGTGCGCGGCGTTGCGGCTGGCGCGGTTCAACGTGGAAACCAGCGACGAGGACGAGCATTTGCATTTCAGCGGGCTGCCCAGCCCGGCGGCGGCCGCGGCCATCGCCGGATTCGCCATCATGTTCTACACGTTGCTGAAGGAGGACAACCCGCCGCGGTTCGCCAGCCAGATTTACGTGGCCTTGCAGACCGTGCTGCCGTTTTTCGCGATTATCGTCGCGTTGTTGATGGTCTCGCGGATTCCCTATCCGCACGTGCCGAACCAGATATTCCGCGGGCAGCGGACGTTCGGCCACCTGGTGGCGGTGATTTTCGCCCTGGTGGCGTTGATGGTGATTCGCGGCTATTCGGTCCCCATTATTTTCTGCGTTTTCGTGTTTTACGGCCCGGTCCGGCTGTGCTGGCAGAAGGTCGTCCAGCGGCGTCAGCAGGAAGATTCGCTGTTTTAGGATTTGGAAAAGAACAACCTAACTGTTTAGAAGGCACCCAGAGGGTACCCGGTCCCATTTTCGTCGGACGAAAATTGGGACAGTCCCGAGGTCAAATTCCTCGTGGAAGAGAGTCGCGCATGTTTTCCGGAATCGTCGAGGCCCTGGGCCGCGTGGCGGAAGTCCGTTGGGAGCCGCCCGGCTGCCGCTTGATCGTCCGTCACGAGAAGATCGCCGCGGAGACCGCCGTGGCCGACAGCATCTCGATCAACGGCTGCTGCCTGACGGTCGTGGCCGTCGAGGGCGGCACGATGGCGTTTCAGGCCGGTCCGGAGACGTTGGCGCGGACCAATTTGGGCGAACTCCGCGCGGGCAGCCCGGTCAACCTGGAACGCGCGTTGCGCCTGGGCGGACGCCTGGGCGGACATTTCGTCAGCGGCCATATCGACGGCACCGGCAACCTCGTCGAGCGGCTCGATCACGGCGACTGGTCCACCTTCTGGTTCTCGCTGCCGCGGACGCTCAGCCGGCAGATGGCTTCCAAGGGGTCGATCGCCGTCGACGGCGTCAGTCTGACCATCGTCGACAGCCTGCCCGACCGCTTCAGCGTGGCCCTGATTCCCTACACGCTGGCGGTCACCACGCTCGGCCCGTTGCCGCTGGGCGGCAAGGTGAATCTGGAGACCGACATTTTGGCGAAGTACGTCGGGCGCCTGGTCGAGGCCCGGGAGTGGAAGGAATAGAAACCTCGAAACGGGAAAGCATTTCGCTTGCGGTTTCGCAAGAACAGCGCACATGCCATGCAAGACGCCCCACGCGAACCAACCGCCGATCTCACAGCCGGACAGACGCTCTCCTTCCTCCTGCGGCGACTGCGCCAGTCGGGCGTCCGGCCGCAGGTCCGGCTCGGCCAGAACTTCCTCATCGACAAGAACCTGCAGCGGGTGTTGCTCGACGCGGCCGCGCCGGGACCCGACGACGTGGTGCTCGAGGTCGGCACGGGCACGGGGTCGTTGACCGCCTTGCTCGCCCGGCGGGCGGCCGCGGTCGTCACCGTCGAAGTCGATCGGCAATTGTTCCAACTGGCCGGCGAGGAACTCTTCGGCCTGGACAACGTGACCATGCTGCGGGCCGACGCCCTGAAGAACAAGAACCGGCTCAATCCGGAGTTGATCGGCGCCGTGGCCGCCCAGCTCGACGCGGCGCCGGGCCGGCGCTTCAAGCTGGTCGCCAACCTGCCGTACAACGTGGCCACGCCCGTGTTGAGCAACCTGCTGGCGCTGGACCGCCCGCCGGAAACCATGACCTGCACCCTCCAGAAGGAAATGGCCGACCGGATCGTCGCCCGGCCCGGCACGAAGGACTACGGCTCGCTGGCCATCTGGATGCAGAGCCAGTGCCGCTGCCAGATTCTTCGGGTGTTGGCGCCGTCGGTGTTCTGGCCGCGGCCGAAGGTCTCGTCGGCGTTCGTCCAGATCACGCTGGAGCCGCAGCGGCGGGAGCGGATTCCGGATCGGGCCTTCTTCCACGATTTCGTCCGGTCGATGTTCTTTCACCGCCGCAAGTTCCTTCGTTCCGAGCTGCTGAGCGTCTGCAAGGACCGGCTGGACAAGGCGGGCGTGGATCGGGTCTTGGCCCGGCAGGGACTGGACGGCACGGACCGGGCCGAACGCCTCGACCCCGACACGATGTTGGCCCTGTGCGAGGCGGTGCGAAGCGAATGGGCCGGGCGGTGATGCGGCCGGTTGCGAAACCGCAAGCGAGTAGACGGCCGCGGGCGAATCGCCGGCCGCGGGCGAATGACCGTGGCGGGGGTTTGACTTCAAGGCCCCCTCGACACTATGATAAGGACAGGGGTCGGGCCGACCGGCCAGGGTCTACAAGGAAAGGTCAATGCCATGCAATTCATCGAGATGTCGGGCAAGGTCCTGAGACGCATCGTCAGCAGCGAGGAATTGCACCCGGACGAATTGGACCGCGTGGGTGTCAGCGACGAGAGCGTGGTCCGGATCAACCGGCAGGGCGATATCGAGCTGCGCCGACACAACCAGTGGGACATCATCGGCGGTCTGTTGGGCGAATTCGAGCACCGCGTCCGCAAGGAGAGCGGCCTGGATTGGGCCGACTGCGGGCAGCGGAGTTGCGGCGTCCCCGCCGCCACGTTTGCCCAGTAGCCGGCCGCGTGGGCGGGACCCTGCGAGGGGCTGGTCGCGGACACTCGGATGCGTTATCATCAGCAGAATGACGCCCTCATCCTCCGCTTCCCATTCCACGGCCGGCGCCAACGGCGGCCTGACGCCCCCGGCCGAGGCGCTGATTATCGACAACGATCGCGCCCACGCCGAGACCGTCGCCGAGAGCCTCCAGCGGGTCGGCTTCCACTGCCGCGTGGCCACGTCCGGCGGCGACGGCGCCCGGATCATCGAGGAAAAAGACTTTGACCTCATCATCACCGACCTGGTGATGCACGACCTCGACGGCCTGGAGATCCTCGCCCGGGCGAAGAACGCCCAGCCCGACACCGAGGTCATCCTGCTGACCGGTCACGGCACGGTGCAGTCGGCCGTCGAGGCGATGCGCAAGGGGGCCTTCAACTACCTGCTGAAGCCGCTGGACATTCATCAACTGCGGGCCAGCGCGGAGAAGGCCGTCGAGAGCACGCGGCTCCGCCGGGCCAATCTCGAATTGAAGCGGCGGCTGGACGAGCGGTTCGGCTTCGAGGGCGTCGTCGGCGACAGCCCGCAAATGCGCGACGTTATCGAGCGGCTCCGTCGCATCGCCCCCACCGGCGCCACCGTGCTCATCCAGGGCGAGACGGGGACCGGCAAGGAGCTGGTCGCCCAGGCCATCCATCAGAACAGCCCGCGGAAGAACAAGCCCTTCGTGGCCCTCAACTGCGCCGCCTTGAGCGAGAACATCTTGGAGAGCGAGTTGTTCGGCCACGTGAAAGGGGCCTTCACCGACGCCTCGACCGACCGGGTGGGCAAGTTCGAGTACGCCCACGGCGGCACCATGTTTCTCGACGAAGTCGGCGACATGCCCCTGGCCACGCAGATCAAGCTGTTGCGGGTCTTGGAGAACGGCGAGATCACCCGCGTCGGCTCGAACGAGCCCATCCGCGTGAACGTCCGCATCCTGTCGGCGACCAATCGCAACCTGGAGGACGCGATCGAGGCGGGCACGTTCCGCAGCGACCTCTATCACCGTTTGAAAGTGGTCACGCTGCGGCTGCCGACCTTGATCGAGCGGAGCCAGGACATCCCGATCCTGATCGACTATTTTCTGAAGCAGTTTTCCGCGCAGGACGGCAAGCACATCAAGGGCGTCTCTCCGGCCGCCCGGCACAAGCTGCTGAGTTATCCCTGGCCGGGCAACGTCCGCCAGCTTCGCAACGTGGTCGAGAGCATGGTCGTGGTCGATTACGACGGCCTGTTGGACGTCGACGACCTGCCCGAGGAGCTGGCCGGACCGGCGGAGCCCGCCGGCGAGCCGGCCACGGCGTCGCTGGTCGCGTTGGTCGGCCGTCCGTTGACGGAGGTCGAGCGGCTGTTCATCGCCGAGACGTTGCGCGTCAGCGGCGGCAATCGCGAGGTGGCCGCCAGCAAGCTGGGGATCGGGGAGCGGACGCTGTATCGGAAGATCAAGGAGTACGGGTTGTAGGAGGAAGGGATTTAGGGATTTAGGGATTTAGGAATTTAGGGATTTAGGGATTTGGGGATTTAGGGATTTAGGGATTTAGGGATTTAGGGATTTAGGGATTTAGGGATTTAGGGATTTGGGGATTTAGGGATTTAGGGATTGGGGATCAGAAAAGCCCCCGGACTGCGTCCGGGGGGCGAGCGCGAGAACAGGCGTCGGTCGCCATCAACCTCTCGATCACCGGAACACTACACTTCTCGCCGACAAGTGGTGACGCATGTTCGGATGGTTTCGTGCAAGATGTCCCGTCGATATGGCCGCTAAAACCTGGATCGAACAGCGGCTGCAATGGTTGGACGGCCAGTTTCCGCAAAGTGCCTTCAACGACAAGCCGATGGTCCTGCCGACCGCGCAGTTCTTCCCCGATCCCTACGATGGCTCGGAGCGGGCAGTGTGCGCCATGCTCGACCGCGTCTGCGACTACATGGGCGTCGCTCCCGGCCTTGTCGAACTCGAACTGGCGGCCGATTCCGGCAAAAACCTCTGGCTCGTCAACGAATCCGGCCAGTATTTGCCGCCCCATCCCGCCGGCACCTACTCGGAGGGCAGAGAGAAGTTCCGCATTCGCGTCCACGAAGCGGGTCTGGACAACGCGGTCGGGCTGGTCGGCACCGTGGCCCACGAACTGGCCCACGTGTTGCTGCTCGGCGAGAGCCGCATCTCGCACGACGCTTATGACAACGAATTGCTCACGGACCTGACCGTGGTGTTCCACGGCCTCGGAATCTTCCTGGCAAATACGCCGCGCGTCTGGGACAGTCAATATGGGCAATGGCCGGGAACGAACCTCAAAAAGCCGAAGTACATGACGCCGCCCATGTTCGGCTACGCCTTGGGACACCTGGCATGGTTTCGGGAGGAGAAAAAACCGTCTTGGGCCAAGCATCTGAAACTGGCCGCGAACGAACCTCCAACAAGGATTGCGATTCCTCGAGGAAACCGCTGATTCGACTTTCAAACCGTGGTCGGCGCGGCTTGGAGCCCCATCCCCCGGCCGCAGTCCGGGGGCTTTTCTGATCCCAAATCCCCAAATCCCTAAATCCCTAAATCCCTAAATCCCCAAATCCCTCCCATGCCCATCCGCCAACTTCCCCAGTCCCTGGTCAACAAGATCGCCGCGGGCGAGGTCGTCGAGCGGCCGGCCAGCGTCGTCAAGGAACTGATGGAGAACGCCGTCGATGCCGGCGCCACGCGGATCGACGTGGCGGTCGCAGCAGGGCGGACTGGAACTGGTCCGCGTGGTGGACAACGGCGGCGGCATCCCGGCCGACGAGCTGCCGCTGGCCGTGGCCAGCCACGCCACCAGCAAATTGGCCGAGGCCGACGACCTGTTTCGCGTCGGCACGCTGGGGTTCCGCGGCGAGGCGCTGGCCTCGATCGCCGAAGTGAGCCGGCTGGTGCTGCGGAGCCGCACGGCCGAGAGCCCCGGCGGCGCGCGAGATGGAAGTCACCGGCGGCCGCGCTTCGGCGCGTGGCGCCCTGCGGCTGCCCGGTGGGCACGACGGTCGAGGTCCACAACCTGTTCTTCAACACGCCGGTGCGGCGGAAGTTTCTCCGCACGCACGCAGACCGAGTTCGGCCACGCCAGCGAGGCCTTCACCCGGATCGCCCTGGCCACGCCGCAGGTCCATTTCACCTTGCGGCACAACGACCGGCCGGTGTTCGAGCTGGCCGCCGCCGACGGCCCGCTGGAGCGGATCGCCCGCTTCTTCGGCCGCGAACTGGCCGAGCAGCCTGATCCCGGTCGAGAGCAGCGACGGCCCGGTGCGGATTTCCGGCTACGTGGCCCATCCCGGCCAGAGCCGCAGCAACAACCGCATGCAGTATTTCTTCCTCAACGGCCGGCACATCCGCGACCACGCCCTGCAGCACGCCCTGGGCGAGGCGTATCGCGGGCTGTTGATGACCGGCCGCTATGCGATCGCGTTCCTGTCGCTGGAGATGCCGCCGGAGATGGTCGACGTGAACGTGCATCCGACGAAGCTGGAGGTCCGCTTCCAGGACTCCGGCCGGCTCTACAGCCAGTTGCTGGCCACGCTCCGCCGGAAGTTCCTCACCAGCGACCTGAGCACGCACGTCGCAGGCCGCCCGGCACGAGGACTGATCCGACCGGCGGCCACGACGAGGCCGCAGGCCGCCGCAATGCGGCAACAACTGGTCGATTGGGCCAAGGGCAAGATCGCCTCGTGGCAATCGCCGGCCGCCGGCACGGCCGGCGCAGGAGCGACCGGGCCAGCAGGGACAGCCGGGTCAACCGGGACATGCCGGCTCGATTCGGCCCGCGGCCGGCCGCTGGAGTTGCGGTCGCTGCGTCCCAGTTGGCCGCCGGCGCAGTCGCCCGGCGAGGCGGCCGCCGGCGAAGCGCTGCGGCGCGGACGCGGCGGACGCGGCTGCCGCGGGCCGTCCGACGCCGGCCCTGCAAGTCCACAATCGCTACCTGGTCGCGGAGACCCGCGAGGGCGTGACGATCATCGACCAGCACGCCCTGCACGAGCGGATTCTCTACGAGCAGTTGCGCGGGCGGATCGAGGCGGGCCTGGTCGAGACGCAGAGCCTGCTGGTGCCCGAGCCGGTCGATCTGAGTCCCGCCGAGGCCGCGGCCGCGCTGGAGAACAGCGACCTGCTGGGGCAACTGGGCATGAAGATCGAGTCGTTCGGCGGCGACACCGTGTTGGTGACCGGCTTCCCGGCGATGTTGGCCAACATGAACCCGGTCGAGGTGCTCCGCGGACTGGTGGAGCGGTTGTTGGCCGGCGGGAAGCAGCCGGACCGCCGCGACCTGCTCGACGATCTGTTGCACACGATCGCCTGCAAGGCGGCGGTGAAGGCGGGCGACCGCCTGGCGCCCGGCGAGATCGCCGCCTTGTTGGAGCAGCGGCACCTGGTCGACGATCCGCACCATTGTCCGCACGGCCGTCCGACGGCGCTTGGTTTTCACCCGCGAGGAGTTGGATCGGCAGTTTCGGAGGACGTAGGGGAAGGATGGGGATTGGGGAAGCCGCGGAGGGCGAAGGGGGAGCCGGTTGCGTTGTAGCGTCCAAACCACTACCCCTTGTGGCAGCACTTTCGTGCTAGCTTCAAGCCATTGTGCTCAAAGGCCCACAACGGAAGGCACGCGCCGGGGGGGCGGGTTTGATTTTTTCGCCGCGATTTGCGACAATGGCGGTATGTTCGTATGGCCGCCCCCCCCAACGCCGTTGGACGGCTTTTTCCAATCCCCAATCAACCAATCCCTAATCCAGTACTTTGAAGTTTGACCTACGGTCCTCGCACGACGCAAGGTGCTGTGCCATCGTGGTATAGGACAATGACTTCCCGGACGATCCAGTCGAGCATCCGCTTGAAACGAAGCATTCTCCAGGTGAAGTGTGAGCGTATCGCCCGATCCCTCGGCAAGACGCATTTGATGAATCCACACCCAGACGTTGCGAAGTATGAACGACAAGGCTACAAAGAACAGCCGCACGTGGGGGTTGCGCGTGCAAGTGTAAATCCGTCCTTGCCGTCTCTGGCGATAACTTGTCTCGATGCCGAAGCGTTTCCGGTAACGCTCGCGGATGTCGGTGGGATCGCTGTGGACCCGCCAGGCGGCGAAAAGCAGCTTCTGACGTTTTTCCTTGCCGGTTTCTGCGGTCCCGGTAACGGCGGTAGCCGACGCAAACCGAGAAACGTCACCTTCTGCTTTCCACTTTTCATGGTGTGCGAGTACCAACCCGCCGGCTGTCGCTTGAGGGCGCGGAGGCCGGTCAGCTTGCTGCCCTTTTTGGGACGCCGCCCGGCGAACTTCACGGGCATCAGAAATGGCAGGTTCTCCTGCTGCATCCATTGCATCACCGCCACGCTGAAAAACGCCCGGTCCAGCAGCAAATACTTGATTTTCAGGCCGATTTCGCGTATCCGGGCGAGCAGTCGCCGCAGGACCGTGACCATCGAGTCGTGGCGTCGAACCCAGGTCAAGGCTACGGTGTAACGCCGTCCGTACTGCACGATGCAGGCGGTGGCGTACGTATGAAATTTGGCTGGTCCCATATTTCGGTTGGCTGCGGCAGATTTCGTTGCGGCTGCGGAAGGGCTGGCCGTAATAATCGACCACGCCCGTAGGGCGTGGTTTTGGCTTGCCCCGCAGGGCGGGGCGGATTACGTAATTGAAGGCCCCGTTGGGGCCGCTGGTAATACATGGGGAAAGCCCCGCTGGGGCTTGGTTAGTGGTAATGGTTACTCAAACAATTGCCCTTGTTGACGATCCCTGTCTTCCTGCGTCCGAATGTACTCACGCACCGTAGCTTCGTCACGGCCCACGGTGCTCACCCAGTACCCGGTCGTCCAAAAATGCAGCCCGGACATCCGACGCTCGTGCAGCAGTTCCCGATGTATCCGCACCGCACTCTTGCCTTTCAGAAAATCCCACCGCATACGACACGCTGTACTTCGGCGGAATGCTCAGGCACAGGTGGACATGGTCACTCACCGCATGTCCTTCCAACAACCCAATCCCTTTCTGCTTGCACAAATCCCGCAGAATTCCACCTATGGCCGCTCGTAGCTTCCCATAGATTACCTTCCGTCGGTATTTCGGAATGAAGACCACATGATACTTGCATTCCCAACGCACATGTGCCAAACTCTCAAAATCCTTCATACGCTCTCTCTCCTGCCCAACAGGGCTTTCCCCGGAGTGAGAGCGTATGCTATTTCGGGGCACGCCGGAACGGCTTAGCCCCCAGGGTCGCACGGCCGTAGGCCGTGGTTTTATAATAAGGATTCAAGTGCCAGTCGATCGCCACGTGCCAGGCCCGGCGGTGCATCCTTCGCGGCAAGTCTCCGGTCAGGGCTTCGTTCAGCCGCCGCTCCAGCACAGGCAAGGTTTTCGGAAGACCATCTTCCAATGCCGTCAGCGTGGCGTGATCGGAAGTTGCCTTGGCGAGATCGCGACAGGCGGCGGAAACGGAGATGCACTGTGCCGCGGCGCGCAGCACGATCCCCAACACGGTCGGTGCGGTGCATCGCCAACCATGATCCTTGAGGAGCTTGGCCTGGAACAGGATTTTTTGGGCCCACGAGTAGACCTCACGGCCGCTTATGATACAATTCGTCCTCTAACGCATGGCTTCCTCCGTGTAAGACTCGTTGACACAAGTCATTTACACGAGGAGCCTTGCGTTCACCTATAGCAAATCTAGCTAAACTTCAAATGATCCTAGTAATCCCTTTTTCCCCCCAAATCCCTCTTATGATCTGCGTCAGCATCGGCCGCGGCCGACATCGTCACGTGATCGCCGAACACCGCCACCTGGTCGAACAGGGCGCCAAGCTCGTCGAGCTGCGCGTGGACTACATCAACGGCGAAGTGAACATCAAGCGGCTGGTGACCGACCGGCCCTGCCCGGTCATCATCACCTGCCGCCGCCCGGCGGAGGGCGGAAAATACGCCGGCACCGAAGAGCAGCGGTTGATGCTCCTGCGGACGGCGATTGCCGAGGGCGTCGAGTACATCGATCTCGAGGAGGACATCGCCGGCAAGATTCCGCGTTTCGGACGGACCAAGCGGATCGTCAGCTATCACGACTTCCGCAAGACGCCCGACAACCTGAACGAGATCCACCGGCGGTTGTCCGCGTTGGATCCCGACATCATCAAGATCTGCACGATGGCCAACCATCCGCACGACAACCTGCGGATGCTGCAACTCTCGCGGCAGAGCAAGGTGCCGACCATCGGCGTCTGCATGGGCGACATCGGCACGCCGACGCGGATCCTCTGCGGACGGTTCGGCGCGCCGCTGACCTTCGCCACGTTCCATCACGAGCGGGCGATGGCGCCCGGCCAGCTCAGCTACCAGCAGATGACCGAAATCTATCACTACGACCAGATCAACGCCGAGACCGAGGTCTACGGCGTGGTCGCCGATCCGGTGGGTCACAGCCTCAGCCCGCAGGTCCACAACGCCGCCTTCGCCCACCTGAAGCTCAACAAGGTCTACGTTCCGTTTCGGGTGCCGCGCGAGGACCTGGCCCAGTTCATCGAGGACGCGCCGGCCTGGGGCATCAAGGGCCTGAGCGTCACGATTCCGCACAAGGAGGAAGTCGTCAAGCTGCTCACCGAGGCCGACGGCACGGTCCGCGGCATCGGCGCCGCCAACACGGTGGTGTTCCAGCGGCGACGCCCGCAGCGGATACAACACCGACTACCGGGCCGCCATGAGCAGCCTGGAAGAGGCCGTGAACACCGGCGGCGAAAAGAAGCGAGAATCGGAGCTCTTCGAGGGCAAGACCGCCCTGGTGCTCGGCGCCGGCGGGGTGGGCATGGCGATCGGCTACGGGCTGCGTCCGCCGCGGCGCCGAGGTGATCATCGCCGACGGCGTCGCCCGGCAGGCCAACCTGCTGGCCAAGCGGCTCAATTGCCGCTCCGTCGATTGGTCGCTGCGGCACACGGTGACGGCCGACGTGCTGGTCAACTGCACGCCGGTCGGGCATGCACCCCAACGTCGACGAGTCGCCCTACGACAAGCATTACCTGCGTCCCTCGATGATCGTCTTCGACGTGGTGTACAACCCCGAGAACACCCTGTTGGTCAAGGAAGCCCGCAACCGCAACTGCACCGTCGTGACCGGCGTGGACATGTTCGTCCGCCAGGCTTGTCTTCAGTTCAAGCTCTTCACGGGCCAGGACGGTCCGGCGGAACTGATGCGGGACGTGATCCGCCGGGCGATCGGAGCGGCGAAATACTGAAAAGGGGGAAGGCGGAGGGCGGAAGGCGGAAGGCAGCGAGCCGGCGGGCAAGCCGCCGGATAAGGCGGAGGGTCGCGATGGCAGCGAATGGAGGTGCGAATCCTAAATCCCTAAATCCCTAAATCCCTAAATCCCTAAATCCCTAAATCCCTGTGCTTACCCTCATCGGCTACCGTGCTACCGGCAAAACGACGCTGGCCCGACTGCTGGCCCAGCGGCTCGGCTGGCCGTGGATCGACGCCGATCCGGAAATCGAACGCCGGGCGGGCAAGTCGATCGCCCAGATCTTCGCCGAAGACGGCGAGCCCGCCTTCCGCGACCTCGAAGCCCGGGTCATCGCCGAACTCTGCCGCCGCGGGCCGTTGGTCCTGGCGCCGGCGGCGGCGCGCCGCTGCGCACGGAAAGCCGCCAGGCCATGCGCGAGGCCGGCAAGGTCGTCTGGCTGACGGCCAGCCCGCGAGACCATCCTGGCCCGGATGTCGGCCGACCCGACCACCGCCGGACCGGCGTCCCAACCTGACCGAGCAGGACCCCCTGGCGGAAATCGTCGAACTGCTCGGCCGCCGGGAACCGATCTACCGAGAGTCGGCCCACCTGGTGATCGACACGGAAGGCAAAACGCCCGAGCAACTGGCGGCGGAAATCCTCGCCCGGCTCGGCATGACCCCAGACGCGGGAAGCGGCACGTGAACGCGATCCTGGCCACTCCGATGGAAGTCCGCCTGGCGGCGCTGTTCGTCGTGGGGGCGTGCGTCGGCAGCCTGGTGAACTTGGGCGTCTATCGGTTGGGCTGGCGGCGGCGGGCGATCAGCCCGTGGTCGCCGCCGGAGGCCGGCGCGGGGCCGCGGCGGCCGCTGGACCGCGTGCCGATCCTCGGCTGGTTCACGCTCCGCCGCGAGGCCGCCCTGCACGGCGCCGGGTTCTGGGTGCGGCCCATGCTGGTGGAACTGGCCCTCGGCGTCGGGCTGGCCGCGCTTTATCAATGGGAGATCGGCTGCAAGGGACTTCTGCCGGCCGGTTTCCCTTTCCGCTCGTCCCCGGACCTGCTGACCCTGCTGCACTGCCAATACTTCGCCCACGCGACGCTCATCGCGTTGATGCTGGCCGCGTCGCTGATCGACGCGGACGAGAAGACCATTCCCGACGCGATTACGGTGCCCGGGGCGCTGGTGGGCCTGCTGCTGGCGGCCGTGTGCCCCTGGTCGCTGCTTCCCGACGCCCGGATGCTACCCGACGGCGGGGCCTACCTCCATTATCTGCAACTGACGTCGCCGAATGCCCGGCCCGCGTGGCTGGACGGCTTCCCCAACAAGGTTTCGCTGGCCATCGGCCTGGGCTGCTTCGTGGCATGGTGCGCGGCCCTCTCGCCCCGCACCTGGTATGCAAGGCACGGCTGGCGCCGGGCGCTGGGGCTATCGCTGGCGCGGCTGGTCCGCAGCCGGGCCACCTACGGGCTGCTCCTCTTGGCCGTCGTCGGCTCGGCCGCCGTCGCCGCCGCGTGGCGGTTGGGCGAATCGACTTGGACGGGCCTGCTCACCGCGCTGGTCGGCATGGCGGCCGGCGGCGGGCTGATCTGGTTGGTCCGCATCATCGGCGGCCATGCCCTGGGACGCGAGGCGATGGGCTTCGGCAACGTCACCCTCATGGCCATGATCGGCGCGTTCCTCGGCTGGCAAACCTGCCTGATCGTCTTCTTCCTCGCCCCGTTGGCCGGCCTGGTCCTGGGGCTGGTGCAACTGATCGCTGCGGCGCGGCTCGGAAATCCCCTACGGACCGTTTCTCTGCCTCGGGGCGTTGGCGGCCATCGTCGGTTGGGCGTCGATCTGGGACCGTCTGTCGATCTTCTTCCTGCCCGGCTGGCTTGCGCCGGCGGCGATGTTGGGCTGCTTGCTTTTGATGGGCCTGATGCTGGCCGGCTGGAGATTGGTGAAGGGCGTGATTTTCGGGAAATAAAAGAAGCGATTTTCCGCTGGGCGCCACTGCTGGCTTGTCCAGCAGTGCCGAATCACCACAAAGCGCAACACTGCTGGGCAAGCCAGCAGTGGCACCCGGCGCCTTGACTCCCCAAGAACCCCACAATCTGGCGGTTCATTACCCCCAATAAATGCGCAACTTGCCGGGAATGCCCGAGAAGGGCGAGAAGCTGCCCGGTTCGTTCCCTTGCCAACCGATAAGATATCGGGTAGTTTAGAAGAGAGAGGATTGGGGGTGTGCGCGAGGCCGGGCGGTGACCGGCGTTTGGTTGCGGACGGCTTCGGCAAGCCGTGCGCACGCCCGCAGTTGTGGCGTTGGTTGGCCCTTGTTCTGAGAGGCCCGGGCGAGGGAAGGAGGAACAGAGATGGTTCGCGGACGATCGTCAAAACGCGGAGTCGGTCGCGGGTTCACGTTGGTGGAGTTGCTGGTGGTGATCGTGATCATCAGCATCCTCGTCGGGCTGATTTTGCCCGCGATGCAAGGGGTGCGGGAAACGGCCCGCCGCCTCACGTGCTCGAACAACCTCTACCAGATGGGCCGGGGGTGTCTGGCCCACGAGTCGGCCCAGGGTTTTTACCCAACCGGGGGCTGGTTCTATCGGTGGGCAGGCGATCCGAACCAGGGCTTCACGATCAGGCAACCCGGCGGCTGGAATTACAACATTCTGCCCTACATCGATCTGAATGCCTTGCATGACATGGGCAAGGGTATGGGGCTGAACCCCCCCCAGGATGCCCGAGATGGCAGCGGTGCCAACGGCAGGCGGATGCAGCTTGGGGCCCAAATGGCCGCCACTCCGGTGGCGGTATTCTGCTGCCCGTCGCGTCGCAAACCAATCGCCTTCCCGTACATGGACTTCGACAACTGGCATTTCTACAACGTCGCCATGAACACGTCCAGTCCGATTGCCCGAACCGACTATGCGAGCAACGGCGGGGATTGTCAATACGACTGTAGTGGTTGGGGGCCGGATCCGGACGACAACGGCGATGCGGATTCTTATGCCGAGGGGATGGGAACGAATCTCGAGGGGGCAGACACGACCAATAGTAATTCTCACCATTGGAATTATCCCTCCGGCTTCCCTTTGAACCCCAGCAACCCCAATGGCGTCGAAACGGGGGTGATTTTTCGCCACGCCACGATTTGCGTCGCCCAGATTCGCAAGGGCACCAGTTACACCTATTTGATCGGCGAGAAGTTCCTCGATTCCGCTTTCTACACCGCGAATCAGTTCCAGGGCGACGAAACGGGTTGGATCGGCGGCTTCAGCAGCGATTCCACCCGCTGGACGGGCTACAATGGCTACTCCGTCAAGACCGCCCCCGACCAAAGCAGTAATGGCTCGAATTATACCAACGCGGTCGTGACCGTACCGCACCAGGACTACATGGTGGCGGGTGACTGGAACAACAGCACCGGGGGTGGGGGGAACGACTGGATTTGCTTCGGCAGTGCCCATCCCAACACCTTCGGCATGGCCATGTGCGACGGCTCCGTGCACCAAGTGTCCTATTCCATCGACCCTGAAGTCCATCGCATCCTGGGCAATCGCCTCGACAAGACGCCGTTCGATCTCACCGTGATCAAATAGTCTTGCTTGATCTTGAAACTCTGAGGACTGCCGTAAGCATGGAAACCCGCCTCTCCACCTCCACCAGCGCCGGGCGAATCCCGGCGGCGGGCCCGACGGGGCCCGCAAGAAGGCGGCCGGCCACGGCGTCCATTCTTGCACGCCTGAGCGCGCTGGCGCTGGGCACGGCGGTCTTTGCTGGGCTGGGGTGCGGCAGTTCCGGGCCGCCCCAAGTGCCTCTGCCAACAATCCCTCCGGATGCGGGCGAAAGGGCGGTCGAACTCTACGACGCCAACCACGACGGGACCATCGAGGGGGCCGAACTCGACAAAGTGCCGGGGCTGAAAGCGGCATTGGGTTCGCTCGGTGTCCGTCGTGACGGCAAGGTCACGGCCGCCGCCATCAACGCCCGCATCCAATTGTGGAAAGACGCCAAAATCGGCCGGGTGACCCAGTTCGTCCAGATCACGCACAACGGCGAGCCGCTGGCCGGCGCCACGGTCACCTGCGAGCCGGAATCGTTTCTCGGCGACCAGATCCAGCCGGGCACCGGCATCACCGACTCCACGGGTCGCTGTTCGGTCTCGATCGCCAACGCTCGACCACCCGGCCTTGCCCCCGGGTTCTATCGCGTCAAGGTGACGAAGAGCGGCGAGGACATTCCGGCAATCTACAATACCGAAACCACGCTGGGCCTGGAAGCGTTCGTGGGCATGCGACGGAGGGTCTGGTTCGATCTGCACTATTGATCGAGGACGAAATTCGCAAGGCGGAACCTTGCCTTCCGCCCTCACCCCTCCGCCCGCCTTATCCGGCGGCTCACGCCGCCGGCTCACTGCCTTCCGCCTTCCTCCCAACCGCTACGGCGCCGGCGGCGGTGGCGTGGGTGTCCCGCTCGAATGACTGCTGCCCGAATGGTCGCTGCCCGATGACCCGCTGCCCGTCGCCGACGACGGAGACGACGAGGGAGACGGTGGCGGAGACGATGGCGACGTGGCGGGTGTCGTCGCCGGGTTGCCGGCGGGCGCGTTCGACCAGCCCGACCACGGGCCTTGCGACGCTGGCGCGGCGCCGTAGGGACTCTGCCACGAGGAGTAGGGCGTCGGCCCCGGGCCTGGATTGTTGCCCCAGTTGCCCTGCGGATAACCCCAGTTGCCCTGCGGATAACCCTGCGGATAGCCCCAGGGACCATAGGGCGTGGCGCCGGGACGGTAGGGATATTCCCATTCGCCGTAGGGGCGGATCAGCAGGCCCTGGCCCCAGGTCTGCACGATGTGGAGGTGGTCCGTGCTGTCGCCGGCGCAAATGCTGATGGTGTTGTGGCGATAGCCGCTTTCCAGATAGGTATCGTCGTAGCGGAGATAGGCCGGAGCGCCGGGGCTGTATTGCACGACCCGCTGGCCGGTTTCGGGTGAGTGCGTGTAGTGCGCAGGGGCGAAAATCCAGCTAGAGTCGTCCGCGATGGCGCCGGCGGGCATCAAGGCGGCCAGCGCCAGGATCGAAGCGAGTTGCAGTCTCATGGGAGTTCATCATTGGGTGTCGATGCGAGGGGAATCGGAATGTCGTCTATGCGATGCGCGCCGCGGCCGGCGCCGCTTTTCTTGGGTGCGTCCTCAGTTTGCCAACACGAGTTGGAGTTCCTCTGTGGTCGGATCGTAAAGGTACTTGTAGCCCGCGGGCGGGTCGGGCAATTCGACGCGATACAGGCGAATGACGTTCTGCATGAATTGGTCGTGGGTCGGTGGTCCTTGCCCGTGATTCTTTCTCCTGTAGGAATTCAACGCGTTGGGGACGACGTAATCAAAAACGACGCGCTCCTTGATGGAGAACACGCTGGCGATGGGGACGGCGGCCGGCTTGACGCCGGAGCCCTGGCTGCCGGCATCCGTGGCCGTCTCCGTCGCGGGCTGGTCCGGACCGTGCGTTGTCGCCGTCGCCGTCGTCGCCGTTGTCGCCGTTCCAGACGCCGTCGTGGGCGCCGGCGCGTTGTCAGGCGTGACCACGGGCTTTTGCCACTCTCCGTCGCCGCAGCCGCTCGTCAGGCCCAGCGCCACAACGGCCGCCATCGCCAGGATCGCCGTCATCGCCGTGGTCGCCGTGGGTGCGGTGGGAAAGGGGAGGGGGCTGAGTCGCATGGGGATGTTCTCCTGCCAGTTGGGGCGGCTGGGCCGCTTGGAGGTTGCCGAGGTCGAACTGCCAGCTTTCCATTTCCGCCAGGACCGAAGTCCGGCTCAAATCATAATCCAGCGGGGTCAGCGTAATCAAGCCTTGGGCCAGTGCGGAGAGGTCGGTCTCGCGGGTGGACACGCGCGGCGGCGGCCCCCCGCGGAGCCAGAAGTAATCGCGGCCCCAGGGGTCTTGACGCTTCTCGAAGCGGTCGTCGTACCGCGTGACGTTCATCGGCACGCTGCACACCCGCGGCGAGCCGGTCAAGGCCGCCGTGGGGATGTTCATGTTGTACAGTTGCGGCCGGGCGTCTTTCTTCGCCAAGAGCTGTTCGATCACGAGGCGGGCCAACCGGGCCGCCTTGTCCAGTCGAGGATGCTCGGCGTATTGCAGCGAGACGGCGATGCTGGTGATGCCGAAGAACGCCCCTTCGATGGCGGCGGCCACCGTGCCCGAATAAAGCACGTTGATGCCGGCATTCAGGCCGCTATTGATGCCGCTGACGACCAACTCCGGCGGCTCCGGACAGAACTCGGTCACTCCGATCTTGACGCAGTCGGCCGGGCTGCCCTGGACGGCCCAACCCCAGCGCTGCCCCTCTTGGCCCGGATATCGCTCGTCGCAAAAGACCTCTTTGACGATAAGTGGGGTAAGATAGGTAATCGAATGAGCTACGCCGCTCTGCTCAACGGCCGGGGCCACGACGTAGACTTCGCCAAGCCGGCGGAGTTCTTGCTGCATCGCGGCCAATCCCGGGGCGTAGATGCCATCGTCATTCGTCAGCAGAATTCGCACGCCCAAGACCCATCTCTTTCCGAAATATTCGCACGGAAGAACTATCTCTATCATAGTCAGAGTCGCGGTTTGTTACAATGGAGGAGCATGTAACCCATTGATATGAATAGGTTTATGGCGACTGACTCCGGATTGGCGTCCCACGGCGTCCCGCCGGGCGCCGATTCGCGGTTGCAGTTTGCCGTAACTTTGATAAGATTGAGTGGTTGGCGTTTTAACCGTTGACACACAAACAAGACATGATCGGTTAACAGATGCCTTCGGGATCCCTCCGAGGGATGGACGAAGCAGAGCGCACAGCGAGTAATTCGACTGGTTTTTTTGCAGCAAGAACCAACCAGTTTTTGGGGATCGGCGCGATGATCGAGTGGGTGTTGATCCTGATCCGGTTTCTTCACGGGCTTTGGGGGGGTAGGTCCTCCGTCCCGTGTGGAGTTGGCGAGTATCGGGAAACATCGTGCGAACTGGTTCCGTTGGATCTTCTCTTGTCGGGACGGTGTTGGATTCCGTCTGTCGGTCGTAATCTCTTGAAGCCCGTGCGCCCGGCCGGCGTTTAGCCGGTCCAGGGGGCAGTCGCGCTGCCTCCTGCGTCCATCTTTTTCGGGGATTCGTGCGCGCAACGCCGTCGAGGTCTTGCGCCGCGCCGCGGTTGCGGTCGAAGGCGCATCGTGACCGGATTTCGAGAGAGAAGCCATGCCGTACCCAGTTACCGTCATCCTTATCGTGGCGGCCGTCATCCTGACGTTCACGCTGACGCGGCTCTTAGACCGTTTGCGGCGTCGAGATGCCGAATCGGAAGCCAAGGAAATCGTCCGCCGGGCCCAGCAAGAGGTGGAGAACCGTCGCCGCGAGGCCGAGTTGGAGATCAAGGAGCAGACGCTCCAGGCCCAGGCCGAAAGCGAAAAGGAGCTGCGCCGTCTGCGCGGCGAGCTTCACGAACGCGAACGCCTCCTGGACAAACGCCAGGACGCCCTCGAAGAGCAGGCCGAGCAGCTTCGCAAGCAAGAGAAGATCGTCGAAGGCACCCAGCGCAAGCTGACCGAGAGGATCCAGGACGCCAACCGCCGCAAGGAGGAACTCGCCAAGGTTCTCGACTTGCAGCGGCAGACCCTCCATGAGCTGAGCGGGCTGAGCCGCGAGGAGGCCACCAAGCGGCTCCTGGAAATCCTCGACACGCAACTGCAGCAGGAGGCCGGCGCCGTCATTCTCCGCCACGAGAAGCGGATCGCCGAGACCTGCGAGCAGCACTCCCGCGAGGTCCTCCTCACCTGCCTCCAGCGCTATGCCGCCGCGCATACCGGCGAAACCACGACCAGCACGGTGGGCATTACCAACGACGAGATGAAGGGACGCATCATCGGCCGCGAAGGACGCAACATCCGCGCCTTCGAGAAGGCCACCGGCGTGGACGTCATCATCGACGACACGCCCGGCGTGGTGATCGTCAGCGCCTTCGACACGATCCGCCGCGAGGTGGCGCGGATCGCGCTGAACAAGCTGATTGCCGACGGGCGCATCCATCCCTCCCGCATCGAGGAAATCGTCGCCAGCACGCAGCAGGAGTTGGAACGCCACATTCAGAAGCTCGGCGAAGAGGCCTGCCGCGAGGCGGACATGCACAACGTCCATGAGCGGATCGTCAACCTGCTGGGCCGGCTGCACTTCCGCACCAGCTACAGCCAGAACGTCCTGCGTCACAGCATCGAGGTGGCGTTCATTGCCGGCATGTTGGCGGAGGAAATCGGCCTGAACGGCCCCTTGGCGCGGCGTTGCGGCCTGCTGCACGACATCGGCAAGGCGGCCGACCACGAGGCCGAGGGCGGACATCCCAAGATCGGCGCCGATCTGCTCAAACGCTACGGCGAACGGCCCGAGGTGGTCCATGCGGCCGCCGGGCACCACGACGACCTGCGGATCGACAACCCGTACACGGTCCTGGTGTCGGCGGCCGACGCTTGCAGCGCCTCGCGGCCCGGGGCACGCCGGGAAACGCTCGAACGCTACGTCAAACGCATGGAGGAACTCGAATCCATCGCCGGCCGCTTCCCGGGCGTCGAACAGGCGTTCGCCATTCAGGCCGGCCGCGAACTCCGGGTCTTGGTCAGTTCCAAGGAAACCACCGACGAGACGGCCGCCAAAATCTGCCACGACATCGTCCAGGCCTTCGAGCAACAGCTTAGCTATCCGGGCGAGATCAAGGTCACCGTCCTGCGGGAAACCCGGCACGTCGAAATGGCCCGATAAAGAAAACCTCGCGGTCGCGGACATGACTCGGCAACGTTCCGCGTCCGAATAACTTGATCGAGTTTTTAAGAGTCCCGAGACAGCGGAGGAACACTGATTTTCGCTAATCTTCGCTGATTGTTTCTATAAGTGTCGATTAGCGAAGATTAGTGTTTCCTGGAAGACAGTCAACTTGTTCTGACGCAGTTCCTAACACGCGACCACCTTGAATGAGAAAGCGTTCCCTTTGCGACTCCTCTTGATCGGTGACATTGTCGGCCGGCCGGGCCGCGAGATCTGCATCCGGGCCGTCCGCGGCCTGCGGATGGAGGAACAAATCGACCTGGTCGTCGCCAACGCGGAAAACGCGGCCGGCGGATCGGGCCTGACCCCGGAAATCTACCACGAACTGACGGCCGCCGGCATCGACGGGATCACGCTGGGCGATCACGTCTACAAGCGGCGGGAGATATTCCCCATCCTGCAGACCGAGCGGCGGATCGTCCGGCCGGCCAATTATCCGCCCGATGCCCCCGGCCACGACGTGGCCATCCTTCGGACGCAAAGCCAGGTCCGCGTGGCCATCTTCACCCTGCTGGGACGGGTCTTCATGCCGCCGGTGGATTGCCCGTTCCAGGCGGCCAACCGCGTGCTGGACGCCCTGCCGCCGGAGATCCGTGTTGTGCTCTTGGACTTCCATGCCGAGGCCACCAGCGACAAGCAACTGATGGGGCGTCACCTCGACGGCCGGGTGACGGCGGTGCTGGGGACCCATACGCACGTCGCCACGGCCGACGAGCAAATTCTGCCCGGCGGCACCGCCTTCCAGTGCGACGTGGGCATGACCGGCGCCCATGAGAGCATTCTCGGCCGGCGGATTGACCGCGTCATGGAAACCACGCGGACCTTCCGTCCTACCCATTTTGAAGTCGCCACCACCGACGTGCGGATGTGCGGAACGGTGGTGGAATTCGATCCCGAGACGGGCCGGGCGGGGGGATCCGGCGCATTTGTGTGGACCAGGCGGCTGCCGAGCGGCTTGCCGTCCTGGCGGGCAAGGAGCCGGCGCACGGCCCGCGGAACGGTTGACAGGCGGGTTGCGGTTCCGTAACGCTTTTCCGCAAATCGCTCTTGCATGGCGGTGGCCTTCCGAGTATCTTCCGCCTGCTTTTCACTGGACTTAGCGTGGCAGAGACGAGCACGTCCCGAACAGTCCTGCTTTCCGGCCGCTCTCGGTTAGGTTTGACCGTGCTGGCGCTCGGGCTAGCCGTGCTGTTGGGGGTGGCGAGGGCCCTGGAGCCGAGTCCGCAAGGCCGAGGCACGCACCAGCAGTTGGGGTTGCCGCCGTGCACGTTTGAGGCGTTGTTCGGCCGGCCGTGTCCAACCTGCGGGATGACGACGGCCTGGGCCTGGTTGATGCGGGGCCAGGTGGTGGCCGCATTGCGGAGCAACGCCAGCGGCGCGCTGATGGCAGTGCTTGCCTTGGCCGGCGTGCCTTGGCTGCTGGTTTCGGCGGCCCGGGGACGGTGGTTGCCCTGCACGCCCGGTCCGGTGGCAGCGGCCTGGATGGCCGTCGCGCTCGTCTTGATCGCATTGATTCAATGGGGTTGGCGATTGCTGGGCGGATAAGGGCCCGAAAAACACGAGGTGGAAGAACCCGCCCGCAGAACTTCCCGGCCCCTTGCCGGGTCAACGGCCGAATCATTCAAGGAGGAATTGCGATGCGATGTCGCCCGTGGTGCTATGGATGCCTGGCTGCGGCCCTGAGCGCCGTGCTGCTGGCGGAGGCGGGCGGCTGCGCCCAACTCTTCGCAACCGTGGCGTATCTTACCGTGGGGACGGATCAGCCCGCCGAATATCCCGGCCTCAAGGGTAAAAAGGTGGTCGTGGTCTGTCGTCCCTTGGCCGGGCTGCAATATCGCGATTCCGTGGCGGCACGAGAGGTCGCCACCCAGGTTTCCCTGCTGCTGAAAGACCAGGTTCCCAAGATCAAGGTCGTCGAGCAGCAGAAGGTGGCCGAGTGGACCGACGAAAACACGTGGGACGAGTATCCGGAGGTCGGCAAGGCCCTCGATGCCGACATCGTGGTGGGCATCGAGCTCACCTCGTTCAGCACCTACCAGGGACCGACGCTTTACCAGGGCAGGGCAACCGCGTCGGTCAAGGTGTTCGATCTGAAGGACGACAACAAGGTCGTCTTCGCCAAGGACATGCAGCAGATCCTGTATCCCCCGGATGTCGGCATTCCGATTTCCGCCGAGAAGTCGGAGGCCGATTTCCGCCGCGAGTTCGTCCAGGTCGTTGCCAGCCGCATTGGCAGGCATTTCTACAGCTACGATCCGCATGACGACGTGGCCGTGAACGCGAAGGCCGGCCTGTAATTAGTTTCTGTTGCGGAAGGTTGGAAACTTGGTAGGGTGGGTCGAGCGAAGCGAGACCCACCATCTTTCTTTCGCGGATTTTGGTGGGTCTCGCTTCGCTCGACCCACCCTACAGGTGCTTCCGCAACAGAAACTAATTAGTCGCATAAACGGCGAAACGGGCAAACGGCGAAACGGGCAAACGGCGAAACGACGTTATCCGGAGGCTAACGCCTCCGGCTCCCTTCCGCCCTCCGCCTTGCCGCTTCTCCCCTGGCGTCGCCTTTGCGGCCGGCGTAAAATGGGGGCATCATGTCCTATCGCTCCATCAAGACGGTGCTGGGGGAGACGAGCCTGGAGCGGAAGTGCCGCTTCCTGTTCGGGGCCAGTCTGCTGGTCTTGATTGCCACCAGTTTCTGGTGGTACGGCTGGCGGACGGAGAAGATGGTGAACGAGCGGAACCGTGACACCTGCCGCCTGCTGGTCGACCAGGTGGTCCTTACCAACCACTGGAAAATATCGGAGACGGACCGCGAGAAGGGCAACCTGGACAACAAAAGGGGCCCGATCGACGATCAATATCTGAAGCTCATCGATTTCATGGTCGAGAAGCTCAGCAAGCAACACTACCGTTGCGATTTCATCCAGCCGTATGGCGATGCGGGCTACGGAAAACTCCGCCCGCCGCGCGACGCCTTCGAACGTGAAGCGCGCGAGCGTTTTCTCAAGAACAAACCGGGAAACCAGGCAGACGCCGAAAGTCCCGAGTTCGCCGAACGGCCGCTTACGGACGAAGGGCAGTATGAATACTACGAGCCGATCCGCGCCGTGAATCGATCCTGCATCGTGGCTTGCCACGCCGGACCCTTGGGTGGCTCCGGACTGGACGCGATCGGCACCGGCGTGGCCCCCACGGGCCAGGTGTTCTCCGCCAGCACCCCTCCACTGTCCGAGGGCGACATCATCGCCATCGCCAAAGTGACCATTCCCACCGGTCCGACGCAACACAAGGTCTATTTGAACCGGGCCATTTTTATCTCCACGGCCATCATCACCGTGTTCCTGGCCATGGTCACCTCCTATGTGATCGTCCGCTACGTGATCGTCAAGCCGTTGCGCCACCTGCGCGACGTGAGCGACTCGGTCAGCCGCGGCAACATCGCCCTGCGGGCGGACATCCACACCGGCGACGAATTCGAGGAATTGGCCGTCGCGTTCAACCGCATGTTGCGCCATCTGGTGACCACCCAGGAGGAACTCCGCCAGGTCAACGCCACCTTGGACGGCAAGGTCGATGAGCTGGCCCAGGCCAACATGCGGCTCTACGAGATGAACACCGTCAAGAGCGACTTCCTGGCCACCATGAGCCACGAGCTGCGCACGCCGCTGAACAGCATCCTCGGCTTCAGCGAGGTGTTGGATTCCATCGCCTCGTTGGACGAGAAGCAGAAGCGCTACGTGCAGAACATCCAGAAGTCGGGCCGCACGCTGCTGGAAATGATCAACGACATCCTCGATCTGGCCAAGATGGAAAGCGGCAAAATGGACATCCGGCTGACCGATTTCCGCGTCAGCCAGGTGGTCGGCGCCCAGTGCGACATGGCCCGGCCGCTGACGGAGAAGAAGAACATCGACATGGAAGCGTGCATCCCGGCCGATCTGCCGCCGATGCGCCAGGACCAGGCCCGGGTGCAGCAGATTCTCAACAATCTCCTCTCCAACGCCATCAAGTTCACGCCCGAGGGAGGCCGGATCACCGTCAGTGTTGCCCGGGACGACGAGAATTTCCTGCTCTTGCAGGTGAGCGACACGGGGGTGGGCATTGCCGAAGAGGACCAGCAGACGATCTTCGAGAAGTTTCGCCAAGCCCGCGCCGGCGCCCTGGGCGGCGACGCGATGACGCGCGAATACTCGGGCACGGGCTTGGGCCTGTCGATCGTCAAGGAACTGTGCAGGCTCTTGGGCGGCACGGTTTCCGTCCAGAGCGTGCTCGGCAAAGGCAGCACCTTCACCGTCCGTCTGCCGTGGACGCTCCAGGACCAGCCGCGGTTGGATACCCCGTTGATCGAGGGGCTGGACGAGTTTGCCAAGCCGCGGTTCGAGTTCGTTCGCGACCACGCGGCGCCGGCCGCCGAGCCGTCCGCGGCCGGCGGCGGGACGAAAGACTGACGGGCCTCGTCACAACCGCTTCCGTCGATTCCTTCGCCACCGCAGGGCGGCCCCGCGGAGGCGCCTTGCCACACTTGCCGGGTAAGGTACGATTAGTAACAGAAAGGGGTCTCCACGATGAACGATCCAAGTGAGAATCCGTGCGGCAACGGCCCGGAATCGACCCCCTCGGAGCCAACGGGCGGGGAGTGCGGTCATTCCTGGGCCAAGGTCCGGTCGGCGGCCGACGCCGTGCGGCTGGCCAAGGCCGAGTTGCACAAGGCCCAAGAGTTCTATCATCGCGTCCGCCGGGAAACGTCCGACCGGGTCGAGGCGGTCCGCAACAAGACCGTGGGCGACCTGTTGGACGACGCGATCGGCGTGGTCAAGAAGCACCCGGCGACGGGCCTGACCATCGCGCTGGCCATCGGCATCTTTCTCGGCCGCAAGTTGAAACGTTAATGGAAGAACAGAGTCTGCGTGAGCTTCGCTTGCAAATCGCCCGCTTGCGGCGGCGGATCGACCACCACATTCGTGCGGCCGGCCAAAGCGGCCGGGAGTTGCTGCGGCCCGGCACGTACGTTCGCCGTTATCCCGGTTTCGCCATGCTGGCCGCCTTGGGAACGGGGCTGACGCTTTCCGCCGTTTGCGGTGCGCCGCGCCTGGGACGCCGGTTGGCCGTGCGACTGGTGCGGCGGGCCGGCGGACGGATCCGCTCGCGGTTGCGGCAAGAATGGCGGAAGTTCTGGGCCGCCGCGCCCGGGCCCACTCAGACGGCAACAACCGCCGAGACCGACCATGCCTGAAGGTGAACGGCCCCTGTTGGCGGAACTTCGAGAGCAGATCGGCGCGGTCGTGGCCGACCTTGCCGAGATGCTTGCGCTGCGCTGGAAACTAGCGCGGCTGGAATTCCGCATCGCTGCGCGCTCCGTGCGGCGTTTGGCCGTCGCCCTTGCCGTAGCGGCCGTGATGACGCTGACGGCATTGCCGCTGTTGGCCGCTTGGCTGGCCGAGGCGTGGGAGGGCCGGCTGGGGATCGGTCGGGGCGGATGGCTGGGGATTTTCGGCCTTGCCTTGGCCGCCGGCGGACTGGCGGTCGCCCTTCTGGCCTGGTGGAGTTTCCGCCGCCGCCGTTTCCGGGCGATGGCGGAAACGCTGGAGGAATGCCGCGAAGACCTGGTCTGGCTGCGGGAGTGGCTGGGCAAGAAGGACGAGTCGTGAGCCCGGGGATAGGCCGCAGCGCTGCGAAACCGCAAGCGACACCCGCCGCCCCTAAATCCCTAAATCCCTAAATCCCCAATCCCTCGTCCTCACGCGTATCCGCTGTCCATGCCGAGCCGCATTTTCAACTCGTCGAAATGCTGGGCGTAACGGTCGCTGGACGAATGGACGTGCTCGGCTTCGGTGACGAATTTCAACTGGTCGTCGCAGGCGACGCCCCGCTGGCGGAAGACTTCCTCGTACTCCGTCAACTGGTCGCCGTAGATGATCAGCAGCTTGTGCTCGTCGAACTGGATTTCCTGCGGGACGTAGGGATTGAGCACGGCCAGGCCGGTGCAGCCGTCGTTGACCAGCAAGTCCTCGAATTCCCAAAGCACGCTCTTGAGCACCGGCACGTCGATGTGCTCGCGGTAGAGGTCGGTGTGTCCGTGGCTGTCGCGGTTGTGGCTCGTTTCCAGGACCACGTCCACCACCGAGCCCAGCGGATCCAACAGGTCCATGAACGTCTCGAAGAGCTGTTCCTTGGAGACGGCGGCCATCAAGACCGGGACCGTGGTGTGGCTCTGCTCGTCGCGATACGAGTCGTGACGGTAGCCCTGGGTGGGCACGACCTGGAGGTCGTACGACGGGCGCACGGCGTCGGTGAGCAGGAAGCTGCCGTACCGGGCGACTCCCAGGTGCGATTCCAGTTCCTCTTCGCTGAGGCGCTGGAAGCTGCTGGTCCCGATGGGCGCTGCCCCCTCGCGGAACACGTTGCGGAAAAATCGTTTCAGGAAGCCCATCTGCGCTCTCTATTCGCTTGGCAAACAAGGTTGGGGGATCAAGGGACGGCCAAGCCGGAACTGGGAACTGTTTCTACATAACCGTAGGTCACGCTTTGACACCGGTGCGAGTCCGCGATTTCACTTCTTTGCCCGCGGCCGCATCGTGCCCGCTAGAAACGGAACAACCGGTTTTCCTGCTACATTCCGCGATTTCGTCGCACCCCGACGCCCATCAGGGACCCTCGCTTCATGGCCCGGGGCAGACCATCGGCGCAAACAATCTACGCAAGTCTACCACCGGTCCGGCGCCGCGGCGGACGCCGGCAGCCGAACGGCGAGAAATACTTTCCGGCGAAAGAAGCGCCCCTGCGGGCTGCGGCAAGTTTAGGAAGCAACACCAGCGGCCTTCGCTCCCCATCTCTTGGAAGAACCAAAAACACGGAGGGGACGCATCGCCCTGCGATTACGGTATAATAGATTCCATGATCGAACCCCGACACCGACTGAGATTCTCCGCGGCCGCGATCGCGGCGGCGCTGTGCCTGGGCTGCGCCGGCGCCGGCGCCGCGTTGGATCGAGTCACGATTCGGGCCGCGACGGCAGAGCGTTGCAGCTCGAAGGCCGCGTCGAGGTCACCGCGCGAGACGGCGGCATCCTGTTGCTCGGCCGCGACGGCGTGCTCTGGCGCATCTTCCCCAAGGAAATAGTCAAACACACCCACGACGACACCCCATTCCGGCCCTTCTCGACCGACGAGATGTCCCGGGCGCTGAAGGGCCAGTTGCCCCGGGGTTTCGAAGTCTACAAGACGACGCATTACCTGGTTTTCTACAACACGTCGCGGGCGTACGCGCAGTGGTGCGGCGGACTGTACGAGCGGCTTTACACGGCGTTTCGCAGTTTCTGGAAGCACAAAGGCTTCGACCTGACCGAACCGAAGTTCCTCTTGGTGGCCGTCGTCTTCGCCGATAAGCCGTCCTACGTGCGATACTCGACCCCGAATTGAAAGGCGCCGCGGACTCGGTCATCGGCTATTACAGCCTGGACACGAATCGCGTGGCCATGTACGACCTGAGCCTGACCCAGGGCGCCGGCCGTCGCAACCATCTGAGCACCAGCGCGCAGATCAACCAGGTGCTGACGGCGCCGGACGCGGTGCGGAACGTCTCCACGATCGTCCACGAGGCGACGCACCAGATCGCCTTCAACTGCGGCCTGCACACGCGGCTGAGCGATTGCCCGTTGTGGTTCAGCGAGGGGATGGCCGTCTTCTTCGAGACCCCCGACCTGCACAGCGCCCGGGGTTGGAGCGGCATCGGCGCGGTGAACCCGATGCGGCTGCCCCAGTTTCAGCAGTATCTCCGCACCCGTCCCCGCGACTCGCTGCGGACGCTCATCAGCGACAACAAGCGTTTTCACGATCCGAAGCAGGTCGTCCTGGACGCCTACGCGGAGGCCTGGGCGCTGACCTATTTCCTCCTTCACAAGTATCCCAAGCAGTACGTCGAGTATCTGCGGCTGCTCTCGGCGAAGAAGCCGCTCATCGACGACACGCCGCAAGAGCGGATGGCGCAGTTCGAGCATTATTTCGGCGACTTGAAGCAGCTCGACGGCGAGTTCCTGCGCTACATGGCGAAAGTGCGATAAGGCGATGAGCCGGTGGCGTGAGCCACCGGATCGGGCGGAAGGCGGAAGGCAGCGAGCCGGTGGCGTGAGCCACCGGATAACGTCGAATCGCCGGAACGGCGAATGGCATCTTCGCGGCCCGCCTCACCCCCCGTGGCACCACGAAGCGGCCCCCTCACCCCCGCCTCTCCCATAAGGGGAGAGGGGAGTAACCCTTACCCCGCCAGCAGTTGCCGCTCGACCTCGCGGATGGCGTCGTCGATCTGCCAGGTCCGCTCGGCGAGGTGCAACGGCATCCCGGCGGCCATCCAGCCGTCCACCCGCTTCTGCGCGGAGATCACCGTGCTGTGACTGCGGCGGCCGAAGAAATCGCCGATCTCGCTCAGCGCCGCGCGGGTGTGCTTCCGCGCCAGCCACATCGCCAGCATCCGCGGATGGCTGAGCCGCTTGGTCTTGCCGTCGGATTGCAGGCTGGCCGGCTCCAGTCCGAAGACGTCGCAGACGGCCTTCTGGATGTCGCCCAGCCGCACCACGCGGCTGTGCTGGCGGATCATCTCGCCCAGGGCCTCCTCGGCCAGGGACAGCGTGATCGGACGCCCGAGGGCCTCGCTGGTCGCCCGCAAGCGGCAAATGGCGCCGGAGATTTCCCGGGCGTGGCAGGTCAGCCGCGAGGCGATCAGCCGCTGGACGTCGGCCGGCACGTCGACGCCCTGCCGCTTGGCCATCTGGGCCACGATGCCCAGCCGCGTGGCATGGTCGGGCAAGTCGATGCGGCAGACCATGCCGCTGACCAGCCGCGTGGTCAACTCGGGGCCAAGTTCGGCCAGTTCGGCGGGGGGGCGATCGGCCGAGAAGACCAGTTGCCGCCCGTCCCGCAGCATCGTGTCGAGGGTGTGCAGCAATTCGACCTGGGTGGCCCGCTTGCCGACGAAGAATTGCAGGTCGTCGAGGATCAGCAGGCCGACGCCGCGGTACTTGCGGCGGAAGTTGGGCAGGCCGCTGCCGCGCAGGGCCTCGAGAAACAGGGTCGTGAATTGCTCGGCCGACAGGTAGATGGCCGTCTGGCCGCGGGCGCGCGTTGGGCCGCCGTCCAAATCCCTTCCAGAAGGTGCGTCTTGCCCACGCCGGTCGGCCCGTGAATCAACAAGCGGCGTGATTTGTCCGGGCCGCTGGGCGACCATCTCGGCGGAGACGAAGGCGAGCCGATTGCTCTGCCCGGTGACGAACGACGAGAGGGCGGCGAATTTTCGCCGCGTGGCGGGCGGCGGATTTCCGTGGGGCGAGGGCTGGCCGTGGGCCGGACTGGCCGGCTCGTCATGGCTTGCCGGCCGCCGCGTCGGCCGGGCTCGGCGGCCTCGGCGCTCGCGGCGACGGCGGCGGCTGCGGCCGCGACTGCAGCGGCGGCGGCGGTCCACGGTCGGCCGTCGCGTCGTCCACGCTGAACTTCAGCGTGGGGCAGTTGCCGAGTGTTTCCAGGCAGGCACTTTCGATCTGGCGGTGGAAGTTCGAGCGGATCCAGTCGCGGAAGAAGCGGTTCGGAACGCCGATGGTCAAGGCGCGCTGGTCCAGGCGGAACCACGTGCCGGTTCCGAACCAGAGGTCGAATCGTTCTTTTCCGACCTTGTCGGCCAGCGCGGCGCGCAGGCCCGACACGATTTCCATATCGTCCTTGGTCACTTCCATCCACCCCGGCGCGCACCCTCTCCGCTTCGACCCAACCTTCGTGGTAGGACATCGTCCCGTGTTGTCCGGGAAGAACGCGGAAAAAAGGCGCTGGCTTCGACAGCGAGGGAACTGCAAAGGAATCCGTCAGGCGGACCAGCTCCCGGAGCCGTCTTGGTTCGTTTGTTTCCGTAACCCGATCTGCCTGATTGTAGCGTTGCCAGCAATGCTGTCAAAGGAGGTTGCGGCCTTGCGCGGCGAGATTTTTTTCCACGTCCGAGACAGCAGGCGGAATCACCGGAAAATGCCGCGGAGTTGGGCTTCCGGCCGCGGCCGGAAAAGTTCGTCGCGTCGAGTTCCGGGGCGTGGAAAACCTGTTCAACCCCACGTCGCCCCGTGGCGGGTCGCAGGGCGCGAAAAGGCCGGAAAACAGCGGCCAAACCCCTTCCTTACGCGACTGATGGATAGTTTCCGCCGGTCAACGTCGCTTGCGAAACCGCAAGCGAGCAACGGGGCTTCCGGCAAACACTATCGGAAGACCTTCACGCAGACCGTCCGCCGCTCCCATGCTTGAAAACCCGCCGCCACGTACATGCGAATGGCCGGGTCGTTGGCGGCATCCACCGCCAAGACCAACCGCGAACGGCCCGCCAGACGGGCCCGCCATTGGGCGTAGCGGACCATTTCGATCCCCCAACCGTTCCCCCGGGCCGACGGCGCTACACCCATGTAGGTGAGTTCCCAATTGTCGTGCTCGGGAAAATCGGTCAGCAACAGGCAACCCACGTCGGTCCCCGCGTGCCGCACGATCAACCACCGTCCCGCGTCGAAGACGCCGGCCGCCCGATAGCCGGCCAGCACGTCCTCAACGTCGCGCACGCCGTTCAGTTGCGGGCAGTCGCGCGTCTGCTGATAAGTCGCCTCCACAATTCTTGCCAACCGGCGATGGTTGGCCGGGCTGTAGGTTTCGATACTCCAGCGGGCTGGCCGGTCGCGACGTTGGGAATTCGCTGTCTGGGCTGACTAGGTAAAGCAGTTCGGATAGACGCTGGAATCCCCCCTCGCACAACACCTTCTCATCCGCCGCGGCATCGCTCTCCAGCAAGGTTTGGGCCAGGCGGACATCGCCGGCGGCCAGAAATCGGCAAAGCTCGTCCAAGAGGCGTGCGGCCGTGGCGGACGGCTCGCCGGAAACGAGTCTCGGCGGCCAAACACTTGCCGCCCGGCCTGCTTGAATCTGGGCCAGCGCCGACGCCCACCAACTCCTGGCCGCGATAGGCCCCCAAGAGCCCCGGCATCGCGTCGCGGTTCTCCTGGCCGGCAGCTTCCGCCGACGCGATCTGCCGCTGCCGATCGGCATCGGGCATGCGGTCGAGGACCATCGTCAGGGCTTGCTGGTACTGCTCGGGTGGGACGGGGGCGATTCGCGGCGCGGGAGAGGGCATGCTTGAAGATACTGCAATTGCCGCAGCGTTGACCGGTTCACCGCCGAGCGCTTCCACGAGCTTCCGCGGCGCCGATGTCCAGGACGTGGACGCGGCCGGTGAACCGCTCGGCGCCGGGGGCGAGAAAGCCCTGTTTCACGCCCACGAACGTACACGTTTCGGCGGCCCGAATCGTGTGCCGGGCCGGCTCGGCCCGTGTCGCAATCCAGGCCGCTGGGCAAGTCGATCGCCAATTTGGGAGCGGCTGCCGCGTTGATCTGGTCGATGACCGCGTCCAACGGCGGCCGCGGCTCGCCGCGGGCCCCCGTGCCCAAGAGGGCATCGACGATCCACGTGGCCCCAGCCAGGTGCTCCGCCAGCCGCCGCGGATCGTGCCGGTCGCCGAAAATCTCGATCGGCAGGCCGGCCTTCCGAATGATCTGGAAATTGACCCCCGCATCGCCTTGCAACTCGTCCGGCTCGGCCCAAATCAGCACGCGGACCGCATGGCCGCGCAGGTCCAGATGCCGGGCCAACACGAAGCCGTCGCCCGCGTTGTTTCCCTTGCCGCAGCAGATCACGATCTAGTGCCCTGCCGCTTTCCGTGGCGTCGGCCCCGGAGGCGATGAGTTGGCAGAGCACGTCGGCCGCACCCCGGCCGGCGTTTTCCATCAGCACAAGTCCGGGAATGCCGTATTCCTCGCTGGCTCGGCGATCCACCGTGCGGCATTGTTCGCGGCTGAGGGGCATGGGGAGGAGGGATTAGGGATTGGGGATTTAGGGATTTAGGGATTTAGGGATTTGGTTAGGGATTTAGGGATAGGATTAGGGATTTAGGGTGGCGGTGCGATCCGCTTGCGGTTTCGCAGCTTTTCGCCTGGCGGTCCGCCTCTACTTCCCTGGTTGGTTGGAATGTCTTAGAATCAGGGAATTCTATCCTTGTTCGTGCGAAACAGCCAGCCCGTGCCTTCCCCCTTCCGCCCTCCGCCTTCCCCCTTGTCGCCATGCCCATTTACGAATACGTTTGTGACGATTGCGGCCGGGAGTTTGAGGTGTTGATTCGCGGCGACGAGAAGCCCGTGTGTCCGTCGTGTGGGCAGTCGCGATTTGACGAAGAGCATGAGCGTGCCGGCGGCCCACGTCGCCGCGTCCCGCGGGCCGGCCTGTCCGGCGCGGGATTCCTGCGAGGCCAGGCATTGTTGCGGGGGCAACTGCGGCCTGGGCGAGATGTAAGCCAGCCGGAAGGCGGCCGCCTTTCGTCCGCGCTACTCCTCACCGCCGCCGCCGGCGCGGCGCCGTAGTCACCAACCGGCAGTTAGGCAGGGCCTTTTGGACCTTTTTTGAGGCCCTCGGGCGTGACGGCCGTGCCCCGCAGCGTCAGCGTTTTCAGGTTTTTGAGGCCCTCGAGGTGGCGGCCGAGGCCCGCGTCGGTCACCTTCTCGCAGCCCTCCAAGTTCAAGTCGGCGAGCTTGGCGAGCCCTTTGAGGTTCTCCAGGCCGGCGTCGCCGATGTCCGTGTCCATGAGATTCAGCGAACGAGAGGTTCTGTCAGTCCGCGCAGGTGGACCAGGCCGGCGTCGGTGATCTGGGTATGCCACAGCTCCAGGCGTTGGAGGCTGGTGAGTTGGCGCGACGTTTTTCAGGCCGGCGTCGGTCAGCGGGGTTTCTCGGAGGTCGAGCGTCTTCAGCTTGGTCAGGCCTTTGAGGTTGCTCAGCCCGTTCGCCGTCGATCGACGATCCCGCGCAGCGAGAGCCTGGTGAGGTGGGTAAGTCCCCGCAGCGAGGCCAGGCCGGCGTCGGTGACGAACATCGCGGAGCAGGTCCAGGTCCTCGAGTTCGGGGAAGCTCGGCGAGGCCTTCAGCCCCTCGTCCGTCAGCGCGGTGTCCTGGAAGGCCAGCCGGTGAGCTTCGTCAAGCCCTTGAGGCTGTCAAGCCGGCGTCGCTCACGGAGGAGTCGCGAACCTTCAGCGCGCGGAGGTTCGCCATGTCCTTCAAATGGCCCAGGCCGTCGTCGCCGATCTGCGGCAGCAGCGGATGTCCAGCGTGCGCGGAGTTTCTTCATCCCCTGGAGTTAAGACCATGCCGTCGTCGTTGAAATTGTTGTACAGGAGCGTCAAGTTTTGAAGGCTGGGGTAATCCTTGAAGTAGCCCAGGGCCTTGTTGGTCAGGGATAGCGCTGCGGCGGAGGTTGAGCGTCTTGAGTTTGGGCAGCTTCTGGAGTTCCTGGATGGACTCATCGTGGATGTCGGTGTTTTTCAGCGTCAGGTCGACCAGGCCGGCGAGCTTGGCGAGTTGCTTCACGCCGACGTCGGTGATGTCGGCGCCGTAGACGGTGAATCGCGCCGGTTGGGGAAGGCCCGGACGATCAGACCCAGGTCGGCATCCTTGGCGGGGCGGGATTGAGGTCGATGTCGCGACGTGCTTGTGTTGCTTGTCGTACTTGACGTTGCCGACGAGCTTGTGGATGCGCGCCAGGGCCCTGGCCTCGACCGAGTTGGGCGTGGGCGGAGCGGCTGCGGCCTTCTTGGCCGGCTCTTGCCCGCCGGGTGGAATATCAGCCGCGTCCACAGAGGGGGGCGTGGCCGACGTTTTCTTGGCGGGCTCGGCGGGGACGTCGGGCTGACCGCAACGGGGGGGGTGGCCTGCTTGGCCGGGGTCGATGGCTTCGACTGGCCCGTCGCAGACTCGGAAGACGCCGCGGTCCGGGCCGGCGTCTGGGGCTGCACCTCGCAACCTGCGGCTGCGATCCCAAGCCATGCCAACAGCGCCGCAAGGAGGCATTTCATCGCAAAAACTCCTGGTTTGCTCAAGGGCGTGTGTCGCGGATCCGAGATTCCAGCGTATCAGGGGGGAGGTGGGGAAACAAGGGGGCGAGGCGGGGTTTCCCGCCCCTGGCGCGGCCCCTTGCTGCTGGCGCAACAACGGTTATGATGACTTTGGAAATTGGACACGCCTATGTTCCCGCCTTAGCAGCCCCCCTAACATTTCTTTCTGGAGACAAGGAGTTCAACGTCATGGCATATCGCACCAATCGGCGAAAGTTTCTGCAAACGACAACCGCCCTGGGCGTCGGCTATTGGGGGCCGGCGGCGTGCAAGCCCAGGAGAGCAAATCCCCCAATGAGAAGATCGGG
The DNA here is from genome assembly GCA_963804825.1 of uncultured Planctomycetia bacterium. Classification (GTDB taxonomy): domain Bacteria; phylum Planctomycetota; class Planctomycetia; order Pirellulales; family Thermoguttaceae; genus JBKQVT01. The sequence continues at coordinate 1,526,860 of CAWDRV010000003.1, forward strand.
ATCGCCTCGCATCGGTTACGGGCTGAAGGGGCCGAGCGACTTCGAGCGACGCCGCCAAGTCGGCAACTTGGTGGCCATCTGCGAGATCGACAAGAACGCCTGCTGGCAACGCCGCGGAGCAGTTCCCCAAGGCCAAGAAGTACATCGACTTCCGCAAGATGCTCGACGAGATGGACAAGAGCATCGACGCGGTCGACGGTCAGCACGCCCGACCACAGCCACGCCGCCGGCCGCCGTGATGGCGATGAAGATGGGCAAGCACGTCTACTGCCAGAAGCCGCTGACGCACACGATCTGGGAGGCCCGGCTGATGGCCAAGGTCGCCCGCGAGAAGAAGGTCGCCACGCAGATGGGCAACCAGGGCACGGCGCTGCCGACGCTGCGCGCAGGCGGCGGCGCATCGTCGCGTGCCGGCGCCATCGGCAAGGTCACGCGAGGTCCACGTCTGGACCGAACCGGCCCGATCTTGGCCGCAGGGCAGCGACCGGCCCAAGACACGCCGCCCGTGCCCGGCGAACCTCGACTGGGACCTGTGGCTCGGCCCGGCCCCGATGCGGCCCTACGCCACCGTGCTATCACCCCTTCCGTGGCGCGGCTGGTGGGACTTCGGCACCGGCGCCTTGGGCGACATGGCCTGCCATACCGTGAACATGCCCTACATGGGCCTGGACCTGCGCGACCCGACCTCGCGTCCAGGCCACCACCTCCGGCCACAACAAGGACAGCTATCCGAAGTGGTCGATCATCGCCTTCGAGTTTCCGGCCAACGATTGGCGCGGGCGCTGAAGATGTTCTGGTACGACGGCGGCAAGCGGCCCGACGGAAGACCTGCTCGAGGGCAAGCCCATGGACGGCCAGCGGCTGCCTCGTCGTCGGCGAGAAGGGCAAGCTCTACGCGCCGAACGACTACTGCGACACGCTATCGACTTCATCGGCAAGGTGGACCGAGCCCAAGGTCGACGTTCACCGAATCGCCGGGCCATTTCGAGGAGTGGATCCGGGCGATCAAGGGCGGCCCGGCGGCCATGTCCAATTTCCCCAACTACGCCGGCGGACTGGCCCGACCATCCTCCTGGGCAACCTGGCCGTCTGGGCCGCCGCCAAGCCCAGGCGCAGGCAAGAAGATCGAGTGGGACGCCAAGAACCTCAAGGCCACCAACGCCCCCGAGGTCGAGCAGATCGTCAAGCCCACCTATCGCCCGCCCTACTCCGTCGCACCCTACACCGTGTAGGCCGCGAAGGAGCGAGTACGTCAGAACGCGACTCTTCCGGCCGCGGGCGGTCCGACTGCCCGCGGCCGCTTTTTTTTCGGCCGTTATCCTTTATCCTTGATCCTTGATCCTTCATCCTTTATCCTTCTTCCCTTGGGCGGCGGCGTGACGACCTCGAAGTCCGAGCCGTGGATGCGCCGCATCTCTTCGTGCATCGGCCGAATGCGCGGATCGGGCGCCACCGAGATGGCCCAGTCCAGACCGTTGTCGGCCACGAACATGCCGTACTTCTTCAGGCCCTTCAAAATGGCCTGGGCCGGCGGCGAAAAACCGGCCAGCGATACGTCGGCGCGGAGGCGGATCCGCTCGCCCATCCGCGGCAGGTTGGGGTCGTTCGAGCGGCAGGCGAAATGCGTCGCCGGCGCGACGTAGGCCCGGCGACTCCGCACGACCGTCACCCGCATGGCATGGGCGACCATGCCGCGCTGCAACTCGTCGTAGCGGACGATGGCGGGGAAGATGGGCAGGCCCGCGGCGTCGGTCGAAGTCCAGCCGTCGGGCCGCAGCTTGTTGGATTTCAGGTCGAAGATCGAGGCCTGGGCGGCCTGCCAGCCGGCGTCGGTGCGCTTCAACTGGTAGAACTCGTAGAGGGCGTGACGCGCCGGATCGACGACGATGGCGTGGCGGTCGCCGTCCTCGCGGAGGCGGTCGCGCTGCACGTCCGCGAGCGTGACCTGCTTGCCCTGGTAGTTGACCGGCCAGCCTTCGATGGGCACGCCCTCGGGCACGGGATAGGGCCCCGGGTCGGACTCGCCCGGGTAGCCGACGATCTTGACCGGCACGCGCTTCTGGTTGGCGGGCACGAGGATATAGCCCATGTCGCTGTTGGTCCGCAGCGGCTTGCCGGCGCCGATCGAGGCGATGATGTTGCGCGAATTGGGATGGACCGGCCACCGCGAAACGTCCTGGTTCCAGGGGTTGTCGGGCGGGAAGACCTGGAGCGACGGGACGATGCGGTCGGCCTCGGGCGTGTCGAACATGACCGGCTGGCGAGGGCGCGGCGCGGCGGCCAGCGCCAGCGGCAGCAACATGAGCGAAAGGATGGTGGACATGGGATGCTCCGAGCGGCAGAGGCTGGGCTGAATGCGGGCTCCTCAGGCCGTTATCATAGCTCGCCGAGCGGCGATTGGCGAGCGGGGGTCGGCGTAGGTCAGGCACCCTGTGCCTGACAGTTCGCGGCACCGACGCTTGATCGCCGGCAAGGGCCGTCAGGCACGGCGTGCCTGACCTACGAGCTGACCTACGAGCTACACGTCCGCGTCTGCCTCTTACGGCAGCGCGAACAAGCGCCGGTCCAGGCGCCGGCCTCGAAGAGGGCGGCCCGCATGCTCAGCGGAATCGCGTCGAAGATGTACGGCGAATAATCGCCCGGCCGATAGTAGCCCAGCGTGTAGATGCACTCCCGGGGCGGATAGAGCCCCATGTCAGTACGGCAGGACCGGGAAAGTGAGGAAGAACTTGGCCGGCGACAGCACGGCATTGCACCAGCGGCCGCGCGGCAATGGCCGTAACGCTCCAATTGCTCGTCCTCAAAGTAGAGCGGCCGGTGGCACAGACCGGAGGCCGTCCAGGTGAAGGTCTTCGGGCGCCCAGCACCGCGGCTGGAAGGTGGCGTGCCCCAGGCTGCACTCCGGCGGGAATTCGCCCTTGGCGGCCGCAATGCTGTTGCTGACTGGCCGATGGTCTTGAGGCTCTGCGGAGAAGGACAGACGTCGGCGGGCGGCGGCCTTCGCGGGCGATCGACTCTTGAATGGTCGGCATCTTTCCGGGCTCGGCGGCGGCGGCGTCGCCATCGAGAGTCCGTCGCCGAAGGGGTCTTTGAAGCGGATCGTCCTCGGCGGCCACGGTCGAGACAAAACGCAAGAGCATGAGCAGGGCCGCGAGACAAGCGGCGAAGCGACAATGAGCGTTTGTCGGTGCGCCATCCGGAGGTGACGCCTCCGGCTCACTGGTCGACTACAGACGTCTCCGGCAAGGCTTGCGACGCAGCGTGCAGGCTCCGACTTCTGATGACGAGCCGTCCGCCTTCCGCCCTCCGGCCTTCCGCCTTTGTTAATGGCTTTCCCCGGCGAGGTATTCGGTGCTGTAGTTCGGCGCTTCCTGCGTAATGGTGATGTCATGCGGATGGCTCTCCCGTACACTGGCTGGTGAGACCCGGATGAATCGCGCGTCCTTGCGCAACTCTTCAATGGTGCGGGTGCCGCAGTAACCCATGCCAGCCCGCAACCCGCCGACGAGCTGGTAGACGAACGGTCCCAAGGATCCTTTGTAGGGGACCCGGCCTTCGACGCCCTCGGGGACCAATTTGTCGGGGCCGCGGTCGCCGCCTTGGCGGTAGCGTTCGCTGGAGCCCTGGACCATGGCCCCCAAGGAGCCCATGCCTCGATAAACCTTGAACGTGCGTCCTTGATACAAAATCTGTGCGCCGGGGCTTTCCTCCAAGCCGGCGAACAGCCCGCCGATCATCACCACCGACGCCCCGGCGGCCAGCGCCTTGGTCAGGTCGCCGGAGTAGCGGATGCCGCCGTCGGCGATGATCGGGGTCCCGCTCTGCCCGGCGATGCCGGCCGCCTGCTGGATGGCCGTGATCTGGGGCATCCCAACGCCGGAAATCACCCGCGTCGTGCAGATCGAGCCGGGCCCGATGCCGACCTTGACCGCGTCGGCCCCGGCGGCAATCAGGTCCGCACATCCCTGGGCCGTCGCCACGTTTCCGGCGACGACATCAATATCCCACTCCTTCTTGATCTTCCGAACCGTTTCCAAAACGTTGGCCGAGTGGCCGTGGGCACTGTCGACGACCAGGATATCCACGTCCTTGGCGATCAGGGTGCGAATGCGGTCGTAATCGTGGACTCCGACAGCGGCACCGACGCGCAGCCTACCTTGCCCATCTTTACAGGCTTGCGGAAATCGCCGCATCATGTCGATATCTTTGATCGTGATGAGGCCCGTCAACCTAAAATCTTCGTCAACCAGCAAAAGCTTCTCCACCTTTTTTGCCATTAAAATCTTCTCAGCTTCCTCAAGCGTTACAGTCCCCGTCGCCGTGACCAGGTCGCGGGTCATCACGCCCGAGATCGGAACGTCCCAGTCTTCCTGGAATCGCATGTCGCGGCGGGTGAGGATGCCGACCAGGTGGCCGTCGGGCCGGGTGATGGGCAGCCCGGAGACGTTGTACTGGTCCATGATTTCCCGCGCCCGGGCCAGGGTGGCGTCGGGGGGCAAGGTGGCCGGATTCAGGATGATGCCGTTGGCGCTGCGTTTGACCTTCTCGACCTCCTCCGCCTGGCGTTCGACGGAGAGGTTCTTGTGGATGATGCCGATTCCCCCCTCTTGGGCCAAGGCAATCGCCATTTCGCTCTCGGTGACGGTGTCCATGGGCGAGCTGAGCAGGGGGATATTGAGCCGGATTCGCCGGGTGAGCTGGGTGCTCACGTCGACCGCGGCGGGCACCACCTCGCTATAGCGCGGTTCCAGCAGCACGTCGTCGAACGTCAGGCCCTGATAGTCGGCAATCTTCTCTTGCACCATGACCGGTCCTCCCGCTGGGAAAATGGGAAACCAACCATTATGGCAGCCGGCGGGCGAAATGCAACCGGCGGACCGGCGAGTGACACAGTTGTTCGAAGAATTACCCGCCATCCGCTGATGGCATGGTCTTTGGCAGGAGGACTTCACGCAAAGGCGCCAAGGCGCAAAGACGCAAAGGCACGGAAAAGGGGAGGGGGGGCCGGTCGCCCCACGCTCTGTCGATTCACCCATCACCTCCTCTTCCTTTGCGGCTTTGCGCCTCGGCGCCTTTGCGTGAGAAATTCTCGGCGATGGCGTTATCGAAACGTCTGTTTTTTCCCCCACAATTCCAGGACACCCTGAGATATTTTTGAGCAGTCGCGGCAACAGGGCGACACGGCAGCCCTGGAAAATCTCCCTCCAAGGCGTTAGTCTGTTGGAATGTCGGGCGGTTGCCGCGTGTCCACGAGGCCCGGCGGAATTCCATTTTCCACGACCCCGTCACACCATTGAAGCGAGGAACCGCATGAATCGCCGTGGTTTTATCCAGGCCGCCGGGCTGGGCACCGTCACCGCATTGGTGGGCCGCTGTGTCTTGGCGGCCCCGGAAGCCGCGTCAACAACATCGGCCAAGACCCCAGATTCCCACGTCAAACGGCTGCCGAAACGCAGCGAAGTCGATCCGGCCGACACCTGGGACCTGTCGAGCCTGTTCGCCGGCGACGAGGCATGGGACCAGGCGTTCGCGGCCTGGCAGAAGCAGATCGAGGGCTATGCCGCCTTCGCGGGCAAGTTGGCCGACAGTCCCAAAACGTTGGCGGCCTGTCTGGAGTTCGACCTGGCGGTCGATCGCGCCGGCGACCGGCTGGGCAACTATGCCATGTTGAAGGACGGCCGAGGACCAGTCCAACGGGACCTATCAACGGATGCGGGGCCGGTTCACCCGGACGGCCAGCCGCGTGGCCGAGGCCGCCAGTTACATCCACCCGGAAATCCTGGCCATTCCGCCGGCGAAGATGGACGAGTTTCTCCAAGACCCGGCGCTTCGCGCCGTACAAGCTCCTCCTGACGCGATTGCTCCGTTTCCGGCCGCACACCCTGAGCGACAAGGAAGAGAAGCTGCTGGCGATGCAGAGCGAGCTGGCCGGCGCGCGACGCGCATCTTTCGCCAGCTCAACGACACGGACATCAAGTTCGGCACGGTCGACGGCGGCAAGGGCCAACAGATCGAGCTGAGTCACGCCACGTTCATTGCGCTGTTGAACTCGTCCGATCGCGACGTCCGCGCCGGCGCCTTTCACGCCTATTATCGGCAGTATACCGCCCATGCGCACACGCTGGCGGAAACGTTGAACACGTCCATTCAGAGCGACATGTATTACGCCAAGGCCCGCAACCATCCCTCGTCGTTGGCGGCGGCGTTGTTTCCCGATCACGTGCCGGTGGCGGTCTACGACAACCTGATCGCGTCGATCCACCGGCAGTTGCCCGCCCTGCACGAATACTACCAGGTGCGGCGGCGAAAGATGGGCCTGGAGGACATTCATCACTACGACACCTACGTGCCGATCCTGTCGGAAACCCGCATGCACCACACGTGGGACGAGGCGGTCAAGGTCATCCTGGCCGCCCTGGAGCCGCTGGGGAGCGAGTATGGCAGCGTGCTCCGTCGCGGGCTGACCCGCGACCGCTGGTGCGACCGCTACGAGAACCGCGGCAAGCAGAGCGGGGCCTTCTCGGCCGGCTCGTTCGACGGCAACCCCTACATCCTCATCAACTATCAGCCCGACGTGCTCGAACACGTCTTCACCCTCGCCCACGAGGGCGGCCACTCGATGCACAGCCACTTCTCCTGCAAGACGCAGCCCTACGCCTACCACGAATACTCGCTCTTCGTGGCCGAGGTGGCCAGCACCTTCAACGAAGCCATGCTGGGCCAATACCTGCTGCAGCACGCCCGCGACAAGCAGCAGCGGGCCATGTTGATCAACCGGCAGATCGACGCGATCCGCAGCACCATCTTCCGCCAGACGATGTTCGCCGAGTTCGAGAAGCTCGCCCACGACTCGGCCGAGGCGGGCGAGCCGCTCACCCTGGAACGCCTCAAGGAAATCTATCACGGGCTGTTGCAGCTCTATTTCGGGCCGGAGTTCGCCCTCGATGCGGAGTTGGACCTCGAATGCCTCCGCGTGCCGCATTTCTATCGGACGTTCTACGTCTACAAGTACGCCACGGGCATGTCGGCCGCCCTGGCGCTGGTGGATCGCGTGACCTCGGGCGGGCAGCGGGAACTCGACGATTATCTGGGCTTCCTCAAGGGCGGCTGCTCGAAGGACCCGCTGGACCTGTTGCGCGGGGCCGGCGTGGACATGGAGAAGCCCGATCGCGTCGACACGCCCTGGCCCGATTCGGCCGCCTGGTCAAGGAGTTGGACGAGTTGATATGAGCCGGGGGCGTTAACCTCGCAATGAGCCGGAGGCGTGAGCCTCCGGATTGGATGGCAGAAAGTCGTTGCGTTGCCATGCGCTACCTGGACCTGACGCTGCCGACGGCGGAGGAAAACCTGGCACTCGACGAAGCCTTGCTGGAAGAAGCCGAGGCCGGCCCGCCGACCGCCGAAACCCTCCGATTCTGGCAATCCCCGCGGCCGATCGTCGTGGTCGGGCGGTCCTCGAAACTCGACGACGGAAGTCCGCGGCGAGGTCTGCCGGGAACTGGATATCCCCGTGCTGCGGCGCATCAGCGGCGGGGCGGCGGTCGTGGCAGGGCCGGGTTGCCTGATGTATGCCCTGGTGCTGAGCCTCCAGGCGCGCCCCGCGATGCGGTCGGTCGGACTGGCCCACGATTTCGTCCTGGAGATGCTCGCCGCGGCCCTGCGGCCGCTGGCCCGGGGCATCGGCCGCCGCGGCACGAGCGACCTGGCCCTGGCCGACCGCAAGGTCTCCGGCAACAGCGTGCGGATGAAACAGCGGCACCTGTTGTATCACGGCACGCTGCTGGTGGATTTTCCCTTGGAACTGATCGGCCGGGTGCTGCCCATGCCGCCGCGGCAGCCGGAGTATCGCGCCCGGCGGCCGCACGACGCCTTCGTGACGAACCTGTCCCTGCCGGCCGACGCGATCCGCCGGGCGGTCGCCTCGATGTGGAAGGCCGAGGAGCCTTATCCGGACTGGCCGCGGGTCCGGACCGCCGCGTTGGCCGCCGAGAAATACAGCCGCCGGGAGTGGAACGAACAGCGATAGTGCGACTTACAAGTAGTTTCTGCCGGCCAGCGTCGCTTGCGAAACCGCAAGCGAGCAACGGGACTTCCGGCGAGAACGTGTTGGAAGACGCACCCGGCGCGTCGGCCGGGCTTGCCGGATCGCCCTGTCTTCCCTTTACAATAACGATCCTGCGATAACGGCCCAAGAGAAGCATCCTCCCATGCCTCGCCGCAATTTGTTCTGCCTGATGTTGATGACCGTCGTTTCGCTGGCCTGCTATGGCCAGGCCCAGCACAATCGCTTTGGGCGGTCGTTGGGCAACGTGTTCGATCGCATCTCGCGGCGCTATTACGAGCCGGTCGACGACGCCAAGCTTTTCCAAGGGGCCATGGAAGGAATGGTCAGCGAATTGCCCGACGGGAACTCGGTCTACATACAGCCCCGAGCAGCAGCAAGAGTTCGAGGCGCTGATCAATCGGCGGTTCGAAGGCATCGGCATGCAGATCGTGCTGGACCCGAAGACCAAGCAGTTGACGGTGCTGACGCCCTTGGTGGGCTCGCCGGCCTTTGAGGCGGGCGTCCGCGCCGGCGACCGCATCCTGAAGATCGACGGCCACAGCACCCAGGGCATGTCGCTGACCGACGCCATCGACCGACCTCCGCGGCAAGCCCGGCACCAAGGTCACGATCGTCGTCCTCCACGAAGGCGACAAGGAGCCGGTCAAGCTGGAGATCGTGCGCGGGACCATTGTGGAAGACTCGGTCCGCGGCGACACGCGCAACGCCGACGGCTCGTGGAACTTCTTCCTCCCCGGCCACGACCGCATCGGCTACGTCCGCATCCTCGGTTTCGCCGAGAATACGACCGAGGACCTGCGACAAGCGCTGGATGGGCTCGCCGCCCGCCGGATGCGCGGCCTGGTCCTCGACCTCCGCGACAACCACGGCGGACTGCTGGACAGCGCGATCGGCGTGTGCGATTTGTTTATCGCTTCGGGCGTGATCGTGAGCACGCGCGGCCGCGACGGACGGATCCTGGAAGAGGCGCGGGCCAGCGGCCGCGGCCCCTTCACCGGCTTCCCCATGGCCGTCCTGGTCAATCACGAGAGCGCCAGCGCCAGCGAGATCGTGGCCGCCTGCCTGCAGGACCATCATCGCGCGGTGATCGTCGGCGGGCGGAGCTTCGGCAAGGGGACCGTGCAGGAAGTGTGCGACTTGGGCGACCGTCGCGGCGAATTGAAATTGACCGTCGCAAGCTATTGGCGCCCCAGCGGCGAGAACATCCATCGTCGTCACGACGCCGGCCCGAAGGAGACCTGGGGCGTCCGGCCCGACAAGGGCTACGAGGTCGTCGTGGAAGGCGACGAACTTGAGCAATTTTGGCGTTGGCGGCAGGAGCGCGATGTCTTCCGTCCCGCGGGTCAGCCGCACACGGCATCTCCCGCCGGCGGGAAACCGGCGGCCAAGCCGTTCGTCGATCGGCCCTTGGACAAGGCCGTCGCCTATGTCGAGACCGCGGCGGACATGAAGCCGGCCAGGCGGCCGTAGAGGGTCTTGTCTTGACGCCTTAACGGCGAGTCGAAACGAGGCTTGTCCCGGAGCCATCCGTGCGGCGGCTTCCGAGCAAGGGCGGAATTCGCCTGTCGATCCTCAACCGGCTGCGACCTGCCCGGGAAACGGCCCCACGGCAAGCTGACGACGCATCTCGGCCGCAATGAACAACGATCCGGTCACGCAAATCAGGTCCTCCGGCCGGGCCAGCCGGCACACGGCCTCCCACGCGGCGGCCGGATCGCGAAAGACCGGATGTTGCCGGCCGGTCAACTCCCGTGCGATGGCCTGAAGCTCCTCGGGCGGCACGGCCCGCGGGTTGTCGAGATATTGCGTGAACACCACCTCGTCGAAGCGGCCCAACAGGCGCTGGATCATGCCGCGAACGTCCTTTTCTTGCGTCGAGGCGAAGACGAGCAATCGCCTGGCGGGTGAAAAACTTTCGTCGAGCGTCTCGACCAGGGCATCGACCGACGCCACGTTATGGGCCCCGTCGAGCACGACGGCCGGCCGCCGGGCCGCCACTTCCACGCGGGCCGGCCACGTCAAGCCAGCCAGTCCGCGGCGGACGGACTGCTCGGGGATGTTCCAGCCGGAATTCCGCAACTGTTCCAGGGCGGCCAGCGCCACGGCCGCATTGGCCGCCTGATGCCGCCCGACCAGCCCGAGCGATAGGTCGCGATAGCCTTCGCCGGCCGCGTGAAGGTCGCGGAAATCCATCTTGCCCGGCGCGGCGGCCTGCTCCAGGCGCCGAGGCGGCCGATAGTCGAAATCGAAATCCACGCCGCGCTGGAGCAAACGGCAGCGGCGCCGACGGCAGACCTGGCGGATGACCTCGCGGGGCTCGTCGTCGGTCACTCCGCTGACCAGCGGCACGCCCCGTTTGACGATGCCCGCCTTCTCGCCGGCGATCGCGGCGAGCGTAGCACCCAACTGCCGGGTATGGTCGAAGCTGATGCTGGTGATGATGGAGACCTCGGGCGTGCAGACGTTCGTGGCGTCCAACCGTCCGCCGAGTCCGACTTCCAAGACGGCCAGGTCGATCTTTTCGCGGGCGAAATGCAGAAGGGCCGCGGCGGTCAGGATTTCGAAATAGGTCGGCCCGATCCGGCCGCCGCCGCGTCGGGCCGCCTGCCGGTCGAGCGCCTCGACCGCGGGCCGGACCTCGGCCAACAAGGCGGCGAACTGCTCGGGCGGACACATTCGGCCGTCCACGGCCACGCGCTCCTCGACCCGTTCCAGGTGGGGCGAAGTGAACAGCCCGGTCCGATAGCCGGCCGCTCGTAGGACGGCGGCCAGGGCGGCCGCGGTCGAGCCTTTTCCCTTGGTTCCGGCCACGTGAACGACGGCCAAGCCGTGGTGCGGATTGCCCAGCCGCGTCAACAATTGTCTCATGCGGCCGAGGCGGAATTCAGCCACGCCGTAGGGCATGATCCGCATCCGTTCGTAGTCGATGCGGTCGGCGAGGAACTTCAGAAGCGATTCGCGTTGGTCAAAGCTCGGCATGACTTGTATCAGCGGCGCGATCGTCGCGCTATGCCGTGCCGCTGTCGGCGGGCAGACGGGCGGGGATCGGCAACTTCACGGTCAATCGCGTCCCCCGGCCCGGCTCGCTCTGCAACGAGATCGAACCGCCGTGGGCCTCGATAATCTTCTTCGCCGTCGGCAACCCCAGGCCGGAACCGCCGCTCTTGGTCGAAAAAAAGGCGTTGAAGACCTGCGCCGCCGTGTTCTCGTCCATGCCCTGGCCCGTGTCGATCAGGTCCATCGCCACGCCCTCCGCCGTGCCGTAGGTCCGCACCACGAGTTGACCGCCGTCGGGCATGGCCTGCTGGGCGTTGAGGACCAGGTTCAACAGCGCCCCGCGAAAATTCTCGCAGTCCAACAGCACCGTGGGCAAATCGGTGGTCAGGTAATCGACCACCTCGATCCTGGCTTCCCGCGCCTTGGGACGAAAGAAGTCCAAGCACCTGCTTGACCTGGCCGTTGAGATCGACGGGTTCGAGCTTCAAGCGGCGGACCTTGGCGAAGTTGAGGAAGTCGTCCAGCAGGTCTTGCAGCCGCTGGCATTCCCGCTGGACCAGCTCGACCTTCTTCATCGCCCGGCGACACGGCGGCGACATCGTTGTCGCGGAAGTCCTCGACCAGCAGGTCCATGTTCAGGCGGATCGTGGACAGCGGGTTCTTGATTTCATGCGCCAACGCGCCGGCCAGCCGGGCGATCTCGGTGTACTGATCGACCAGCCGTTGTCGGATGTCGTCGGCGCTGGGGGGCGATTGGGGTCATGGCAGACACCGTCTGCGGCGGCCGCGGGGATGCCCACCGCTAAGCGAAGAATCGAGCGTCATCTCCGGGCTTACGCCCGGGGCTCACCGGGTGTGCGACCTCCCGGAATCACGCGAATCTATTTGGCAAAGTCTATTTTCCGTTGCCGCCGCGACTGCCGGCGCCGGCCTGTTCGCGCAGCACGGCCTTGCGGCTGAGCTTGACGCGGTCCTGGTCGTCGATGGCGATGACCTTGACCTCCAGCTCGTCGCCGACCTTGCACACGTCGGCCACGCTGGAGACGTATTGGTCGGACAGCTCGCTGATGTGGCACAGGCCGTCCTTGCCGGGGAGGATTTCGATGAAGGCGCCGAAATCCTTGACGCTGGCGACGCGGCCTTTGTAGATGCGTCCGACCTCGACCGAGGCCGTCAGGGCCTCCACCCGCCGCAGGGCCTCCTCGGCCGCTTCGGCCACGGTGCCGGCCACGGTCACGGTGCCGTCGTCCTCGACCTCGATCGAGGCCCCGGTGGCCTCCTGGATGGCGCGGATCGTCTTTCCGCCCGGTCCGATCAACAGGCCGATCTTCTCCGGGTCGATGTGCGTGCGCAGCAGCCGCGGCGCCCAGTCGGAGATGCTCTCGCGCGGCCGGGAAATGGCGGTGAGCATCTTGCGGAGGATCTCGATGCGGGCTTCCCGCGATTGGGCCAGCGTGGCGCGGATGATCTCCTCGCTGATGCCGCGGATCTTCAGGTCCAATTGGATGCCGGTGATGCCGTTCTGCGTGCCGGCGATCTTGAAGTCCATGTCGCCGAAATGGTCCTCGTCGCCGATGATGTCGGTCAACAGGACCCAGCGATCGGCTTCCTTGACCAGGCCGACGGAGATGCCGGCCACGGGGTTGCTGATGGGGACTCCGGCGGCCATCAGGCCCAGGGTCGCCGCGCACACGCTGGCCATCGAACTGGAGCCGTTCGATTCCAGGATGTCGGAGATGATGCGGATGGTGTAGGGGAAGTCGTCGGGGTCGGGCAGGACCGGCTTCACGCTTCGCTCGGCCAGGGCGCCGTGGCCGATTTCGCGGCGTCCGGGGCCGCGGATCGGCCGGCACTCGCCCACCGAGAACGGCGGGAAGTAGTAGTGGAGCATGAATTTCTGCGAGTATTCCTCGACCAGCCCGTCCACGCGCTGCTCGTCGCGCCCGGTGCCCAGGGTGACGGTCACCAGGGCCTGGGTCTCGCCGCGTTGGAACAAGGCGGAGCCGTGCACCCGGGGCAGCAGATCGACGCTGCACGTGATCGGCCGCAAGGTGCGGTAATCGCGGCCGTCGGAACGGACGCCGGAGAGGATCAGGTCGCGGACCACGCGGCTTTCCAGGGCGTGCCAGGCGGCGGCCAATCGCTCGGGGGCAATGGCGTCGGCGGCCGTCGGGGTCGGGAATCAACTCGGACACGGCCCGCTGCTTCACCGCCGCGCAGGCCTCGGCCCGGGCCAGCTTCCCTTCGGTCCGCTTCGCCTGCTTCAGGTCCTCGAAATACTTGGCCGCGAGCGTCTCGATCAAGCCGTCGGGCGCGGGCAATTCATACGTCGCCTTCACGGCGCCGGCCTTCGCGGCCAGCTCTTCCTGAAGGTCGCAAATCTGGCGGACGTAATCGTGGGCCGTGGCGATCGCGCGGGCCATGAGGTCTTCGGGCAATTCGCGGGCGAAACCCTCGATCATCAGAATGGCGTCCTTCGTGCCCGAGACGATCAGGTCCAGATCGCTCTCTTCCAGGGCGTCGTGGGTGGGGAAGGGGACGAACTCGCCGTTGACGCAACCCAGCCGCACGGAGGCGATCGGCCCGTGGAAGGGCAGGGGCGAGACCACCAACGCGGCCGAGGCCCCGTTCATCGCCAGCACGTCGCCGTCGTTCTGGCGGTCCGAGGCCAGCACGAAACTCATCACTTGGACTTCGTCGTGGAACCATTCGGGGAAGGAGGGGCGAATGGGGCGGTCCATCAACCGGGCGGTGAGGACCTCCTTCGTCGTGGGCCGGCCTTCGCGCTTGAGGAAGCCGCCGGGAAACTTGCCCGCCGCCGCCACCCGCTCGCGATAATCGCAGGTCAGCGGGAAGAAGTCGGCCCCGGGGCGTCCCGGCCCGGAGGCCGTCGCGCACAGGACGACCGTTTCGCCGTACTGGACCACGCAACTGCCGGCGGCCTGCTTGGCAAATTCGCCGGTCTCGATGGAAAAAACGCCCGCTCCAATCTGTCTTTCAACTCGTGCTTTCAAGGTTTGTTCCTGCCTTCCTTCCATGAAGGAATGTGGCGGTGGGAAGAGTTGTCGCACCGTCGCCGTTGGCCGTCGCCGGCCGTGCAGCCATGGACACTTGGGGGCAACGCATGGACCCAAAATGCCCTCGTCAAGGGGCTGGCCGAGATTGTGCCCGTGAGAGGGCTGAGCATGGACAACCTCGCAGCCGGACGTTGCCGCAGAGGCCGAACCGCTCGAACGGGCGGATGCCGCGGTGCGAACCCCCCGGCGGCCCCTCTCGGTGGAGAGAGGCCGCGGCGACTACTTACGAATGTCGAGACGCCGGATGATTTCCAGGTAACGTTGCGGATTCACCTTCTTCAGATAATCCAACAGCCGCCGCCGGCGACTGACCAACATCAGCAGCCCCCGCCGACACGCGAAGTCTTTCTTGTGTCCGCGAAGGTGTTCGGTCAGCCCGTTAATCCGGGTGGTTAGAATGGCGACTTGGACCTCCGGGGAGCCGGTATCCTGCTCACCCCGCCGGAAGGTGCCAATCAACTCCTGTTTGCGCTCTTTGGTAATAGTCATCGGTTCCCGCGACTGCTCTCGCTCGGCCGGCCGGGGATGCTCCCTGCTTACGAAGCACAGCCCTCCCACCGTGTCTGCTAAAACTCTTCCTACCTAAGTGCTTTGTTTAACAATACTGAAGCCACCAGTTTACTACTTCTCGATTGTTTTGCAATGGTGGAAAGGGGCGAGGCGGAAAAAAAGTCGGCAATGGCGGGGGAAGGGGATTGGGGATTAGAGGAAGGCGGAAGGCGGAGGGCGGAGGGGGGAAGGGAGCCGGAGGCGTTAGCCTCCGGATCGGAGGGCGGTAGGCGGAAGGCGGAGGGTGGAACATTTGGGGGCGGGGAAAGCCCCCCGACTGCGTCGGGGGGGCTGCGATCCAATATCGGGAGGGTGCCCGTCATGCCACCTTTCCGCTTTTCCCCTTCCTTCCCCGTCCGCGTCCGTCCGCGGTTTCACGGCAAGGCCCGCTGCCCGGGGATGTCCGGCTATCGAGGCATCGCCGCAAGCTCGTCGATCAACGCTTGCTGGCCCGATTTGATCTTCCGCCTGGCCGCATCGAGGGGGAAAAATTCGGCCCGATCGATCTCGGGAAACTCCGCCTGGGAGCCCGAGTGCGGCGGCCACTCCATCGTAAAGGTGTTGCTCCGGATGGCCGCCGGGTCGCAATCGCCCTGGAACGCCCAGGCATGGACGATCTTGCCGCCTTTCTGCTGGATGGGCGTGAGCGGAAGCAGCGGTCCGGCGGGGCGGATGCCCGTTTCTTCCTCGAATTCCCGCCTTGCGGTCCGCAACAGGTCTTCGCCCGGCTCCGGCTCGCCCTTGGGGATCGACCATGCCCCTTCGTCCTTGTTGCGGAAGAACGGGCCGCCGGGATGGGCCAGCAGGACTTCGACCGCGCCGTCCCGGATGCGATACATCAACAATCCGGCGCTGATTCTGGGCATAAAATCGGAATTCGATGAGACTTCGTGCGATTTGCAGTTATCTGTAGCGTTTGATGTTGGGTGGCACGGGCATCTTGCCCGTGTTTTTCCCAGCACTGGCGAAACGCCAGTGCCACCCGAAACGCTACACTTATCTGAAAAACGCCCTAAATCAAGTGGGCGCACCAAGCCAACTCGAAGAATCCAGAACCCATTGTGCCATGAAAGAGCGGACCCGAACAGCGTCACCCGATCCAAAGCCCTTCGAGCCGCACCTGGTAGCTCTTGCCCGTGCGATTGAGGTAGTTCACCAGCCCGCTGTGGCGCCACTGCAACATGCACATCCGCGGCTGAAAGTAGTAGCGCCGCCCACTTTCAACTCGTTGCGATACTCGTGGACCAGCCCTTCGTAACCCTCGGCGATGTAATAGCCCAGGTCCTTGTAGCCCTGCTGCCGCGGCGTCAGCGGGCCGGTCACGCACCAGACGATCACGCCGGTCCGCCGATCCACCTCCATGGCCACGCCGCAATGCGTGATCGGGCAACCGCACGACATCCCCAGCGGCCGGCCTATCATAACATCGCCCACCGCGATCTCCAGTTCCCGCGTGATCAGCGGATTATGGGGCAGAATGATCTCGCGCGGTCCCGGCTCCTCGGGAAAGTGCTCCAGGTAGAAATCGAACTCGCGGCCGAGGCTGTCGTGCCACGGCAGTTGCTCCGGACGCGGCGCGCGTCGGGCCGCGCCGCAGCCGCGGTCCACGATCGGCAGGCCGGCGTCGCGGGCGGGCCGGGCGACCGCGGGCGCCGTGGACACGCGCCGCTCGGAAAGATGGATGCAACGCCGGATCAGTTCCGGCCTGGCCGCCAATTGCTCGCGCAACTCCTCGCAGGTCCGATACCCGCAAATGCCGCAATCCAGCCCGGGAAGCTCAATACTCGCCGTGGTAGACATCGTAGGAATCCTCGTAGCGGATGATCCTAGGACGGCGTTGTCGCCGTCCCCCGGACGCAGTCCGGGGGCTTTTGCTTCGTCACCAATCCCCAATCGCTAATCCCCAATCCGTCCATGGGTCTCAGCGCGGCCACGGCGCGGGGAAAGACCTCCAGCAGCCGGTCGGCCTCGTCCATGGTGTTGAAACGTCCCAACGTGAGCCGCAACGAGCCACGCGCCCGCAACGGATCCAGTCCCATGGCCTCCAGGACGTGCGAGGGCCCTCCGGCGTGGATCGCGCTGCACGCGCTGCCGGAGGAAACCGCAATGCCCTCCTTGTCCAGTTCCAGCAGCAGCTTGATCGCCTCGCCTTCCATGCCGCGGAGTCCCAAGCAGAGGTGGCCGGGCAAGCGGCGCCAACGGTGGCCGATCAAATAGGCGCGATCGACCCGGGCGAGGATCCCCTCCAGCAGGTGCTCGCGGAGGCGGACCAGCCGGGCGATCTCGCCCGAGCCTTCGGCGGCGATCAATTCCGCGGCCCGACCCAATCCGACGATGCCGGCCACGTTCTCCGTGCCCGAGCGGCGGTCCTGCTCTTGACCGCCTCCGGGCAGCACGGGCCACAGCTTAACCCCCTTGCGGACATATAAGGCCCCGACGCCCTTCGGCCCGTGAATCTTGTGCCGCCGAGAGCGAGAGCAGATCGACGGGCAACGTCCGAACGTCCAGCGCGATCTTGCCCACCGCTTGCACCGCGTCGGTGTGGAACAGGGCGCCATGGCGGCGAGTGACCTCCGCCAGTTCCGCCACCGGTTGGATGACGCCGGTCACATTGTTGGCCGCCATCACCGAGACCAGCCGCGTGTTGGGCCGCAACGCCGCCGCCAAATCGGCCGGATCGACCAGGCCCTCGTCGTCAACCGGCAGGCGGGAAACCGCAACGCCCAGCCGCTCCAACTGCCGGCAGCAGGCGAGCACCGCCGGATGCTCGATGGCGCTGGTGACCACGTGGCAGTTCGCCGGCCCCGCGGCCAACAGCACCCCTTGCAGCGCCAGGTTGTCGGCCTCGGTGCCGCCGCTGGTGAAGACGATCTCGTCCGGCTCGGCGCCGAGCAAACCCGCCACCTGGCCCCGTGCCCGATCGATCGCCTCGCGGGCCTGCCGCCCCTCGACGTAGAGGCTGGCCGGGTTGCCCCAGAACTGCCGCAGAAACGGCTCCATGGCTTCGACCACCCGAGGGTCGGGCGGAGTCGTGGCGGCGTTGTCGAAATAAATGCGAGGCGGCACCGGTCATTCTCCCCGATAAAACGTCTGGTTCTCCAGCGCGCGGACCACGCCGAAGTGCGATTGCCAGCCGATATCCTTCTTGCCGACGCAAATCGTGCAGGTGCCCACGGGCGGATTGCCGCGGAGCTGGAGCGTGTCCGACACGTCGTCGGAATCGAGGATCGCCGCGACCAACGGATCGATGCCGATGCCGTGCAGGGCGTTGACCTCGCGGATCATGACGCGTGGGGCCACGTCCTGGATGCGGGCGCGGAAGACCTCGCGCTCGGCCTGCGAGAACGCGGTCGATCTTGGTCACCACGGCCATGTCGGCCAGGGAGAGCATCGGCCCGACCTTCAACGGCAGGTTCATGCCGCTGGTGGCCTCCAACACGATGACGCCCAATCCGCCGTCCACGTACGGCGCAGCGGAGACACAGTCCGGCCGTTTCGACCAGCAACGCGTCGGCGCCGGACTGTTCCGCCCAGCGCAGCGCGTCGCCGAGCACCATCACGTGGCAGTGGTCGGGACAAAGCTCGCCGGTATAGACCTTGCGCGTGGGAATGCCGAATTCCTTGGCCAGCAACTCGTCCTCGTCGGCGTATTGCACGTCGAGTTTCAGGAAGGCGACCCGGCGTCCGGACGCCAGCAGTTTCTTCGTGGCATGGCGCAAGACCGAGGTTTTTCCGGTCGTGGCGGGTCCGGCACAAATGACCAGTTTCATGCGACGCCCTGCAATTCCGCAACGTTCAACCCCTGCAATTCCTCGAACGTCCAACCGCAATCCGAGGCGGAGCTTCTCCCGCAGCGCCGAGAGGGCGTCGTCCAAACGAACCACCCGGACCGAAACCGCCTGCTCCTCGGCGCTGGTCGATAGGACCCGCGTAATGGAACCCCCTTGCATGACGATGCGGAAATCGGAAAGCAGGGCGATCCGCGGATCGTGCGTCACGAAAATGAAAATCTTCCGATACTCGCGCAACAACTGGATGGCGCGGGTGCGATGGATGCCGGCGTTCTCCACCTCGTCGAGCAAGACCACCGGCGTGCTGCAGATCACCGTCGCGTCGGCGATCAACAGAGCCCGGGTCTGTCCGCCCGAAAGCTCCGTCATCCGATTGTCCAAGTCGATCGGTTCGCCGGTCAGCTTATTGGCGAATTCGATCGTCTGGGCGACGAGCAAGGGCGATTCCGCGTCCCCGGTCCGCACCCGCGAATGCGTCAGCAGGAACTCGCGCACCGGCAGGTCGGAAAGAAACGTGGTGTGCTGGGTGATCAAGGCGATCGGGTTCCGCGCCGGGTTGTAGCGGAACTCCGGCGGGACGGGCTGATCGTTGATCAGCACCCGCCGGCCCGTCGGCGTGTCGCGGTCGGCGAACAACTCCAGGTCGTTGATCAGCGTCGTCTTGCCGGAACCCGTGGGCCCCACGATGCTGACCACCTGGCCCATCGTCAGGTCGATCCGTTCGAAGTCTTCCGGACGCCCAAGACGTCCATGTCCGCTCAGGATGGAAATCTTTTCTATCATAGTAAACATACTCGTCTAAGTTAGGGGGCCGCTTGTCCTCGTATTAGGTAATGCGGAATAGAACCGCATAGACGCAATTGGCGTGCCACGCGAAAATTGGCAAGAGATTGGCAATTGGGGATGCGATGCCTGCGGTTTCACAGCGGCGCGTGCAGGTGGGATGGAAAAGGCAGCAGATTTGACGGGGGCCGCCCGTGATATGTGGTTGCCATGCCGTTGCCTATCCAAGAACTCCCGGTCATTTACGGTTGCAAGAGGGGCGGCCGATCGCTTCGGCCGCGGAACCGGGACGGTCAAGAAATGTCGGGACCGGAAAGGACTCCCTTGCGTGAGGCGCTGACGTCCGCCTCCGCCGCCGCGCGTAGCCGAGCAGCCCGACGACGGCGACGCCCAGCAGGACGACGGTGGAGGGCTCGGGCACGGCGGCCGCCGGAACGACCCCGGCGATCGAGCCCGTGCCGCCGAGCGAAGCCCCGCCGCCGGTGGCCACGGCGCCGCCCTCGCTTGCCGTCAAAGCCGTTGCAACGGTCCCGCTGGTCGCGCTGGTCTCCGTCGCGGTGTCGGTTGCGTCGGTCGCGGGCGACGAGGCGCCCAACAACCTGCCCAACGCCACGTAGCCGCCGGCGTCGAACGTCACAACGCCCGTGCTCGGAACGGCGGACGGTCTGGCGAAGTCGAGCGTCCCGCTCGAGGCTTCGGTGCCGCCGGTGTACGTGTTCGTTCCGGCCAACACTTGGGTTCCGCTGCCGCTCATGACGAGTTTGATCGTGCCCAAGGTACCGCCGCCGGCGATCATGCCGCTGAAGGTGGTCGTGCCGCCGGTGGGGCTGAGGGTCAGCGTGGATGGCACGTAGCCGGCCGTGCTGCTGATTACGGTTCCTGCACTGCCGGGCCCAGCGTCGGCCAGCGAGACCACTTGTTGGGACATCCCGTTGAGGTCCAGCGTTCCGCCGGTGGCAATCACCACGGGCGTGGACGGCATCGCCGGGCTGGTGTTGCCAACGGTGATGCCGCTGCCGACGGTCCTGTAAAGGGTGGCGACGTTGGCGGCGCTGAGGGCGTTGCTGTAGACGGAAACCTCGTCGATCTCGCCGTGAAAATTATTTCCGTTATTGCCAAGATAGCCGATTGCCATCGACCCGTCCGATCCCATGAACAGCGGGGTGGCAATCGGCGTCACAGAACCCACCGAGCCGCCGTTGACATAGAAGACCGCGGACGGGGCGCTGGAGAACCGCGCACGTGATCATGTACCACGTGTTGGTCGTGAGCGACGACGCCAAGGTGATGCGGCCGGTCGTATTATGGGTAGTGCCGCTGCCGATGTTGTAACTGATGGCTGTGCCTCCAGAGAGATACATGTTGAACGTAATGTTCTCGCTGCCGAAGCAAGTGGAGAAGATGCCGTTCGTGATGCCGTTGGTTCCGCTGGTCAACGAAGAGGCGTTGATCCAGGCCGACACCGTGAAGTTGTTGTAGCCGGTCCCGGTCCCGACCAAGGACGGCGAAGCGGGCACAAAGACCCAATTACTGCCGGTGAGGACGAGCGACGAGCCGCTCTTGGCGGTAGCCGAGTAGCCGATCGCGCCGGTGCCGCCGGGGGTGCCGGTGTTTCCGTTGCCGCTGCTGTCGCTGAGGTCGCCGTCAAACTTGTAGTAGGCGAGGATGCTCGAGAACGGGAGTTGGAGGACGCCGCTGCTGATCGTCGTGACGCCGGTGTAGCTGTTGCTGCTGTTGAGGACTAGCGTGCCGGGGCCCATCTGGGTCACGCGGCCGCTGCCGCTGATCGGGAATGCGAGGGTCACTTTGTCCGAGCGATCGAAGGCCAGGACGCCGTTGTCGACGATCGCGCTGGTGCCGCCGATCGAGCCGGTCGTGCCGCCGGTCCCGACCTGCAACGTGCCGGCGGTGATCGTGGTCGGGCCGCTGTAGGTGTTGCTGCCCGCGAGGACCTGCGTGCCGGGGCCGTTGAGAATCAAAGAAGTCTTGCCGGCGCCGTCCTGAATGACGCCGCTGAAAGTGGCGGAGCCCCCGGCGGGCGCCACCGTGAGCGTTGGCGCGGCGGACGTGCTGTCGGTCACGGCGCCCCCGCCGCCGCTCAGGTCGGACAACCCGGCGACCGTTTGGCTGGCGCCGCCCAGATCGAGGGTTGCGCCGCTGGCGATCTGCACCGGGCTCGTCGTCGGCAGGGCGCCGTAGGCGGAGGCCCCGGTCAGGTATAAAGAATTGATCTGGGCCGCCGTGAGCACGCTGTCGTAAAGCTGGAAGTCGTCCACCGAGAGGTAGCGGCTGGGGTAGTAGTTATGGCCGCCGACATTCAAGGCGCCGGTCCCGTCTCCGAATTCGGGCGGCCCGCTCAATGTTCCCGACGCCCCAAGGACCCCGTCCACATAAATGCTGTATCCCGTGCTGTCCACCGCATAGGTGACCATGTGCCAGGTGTTGAGGGGCAGCGAGCACGCGCAGGTCGCGCTCTGGGTGAGCCAGCCCGTGCTTTGCCCGCCGGCAGCCTGAATGGCGGCAGTAAAGCACGAGGTCGTGGGGGAGTAGGTCTCCATGAAACCGGTATTCGAGTTATTATTGCAGCACGCCACGAGGTAAGCGTTGGAAGCGGTGGAGCTGATGCTGCACCAGAGGGAATCGGTCCACGCGGAGAAGCCATTGATGGTGGAGTTCGCGGGGCAAGTGATCCACCCGGCTGGAGGCACCTTGATCCCTTGGGCGAAGCGGCCGGCGACATAAATTCCCCCGCTTTCCGTCACGGTTGCATTGTTGCCGTTCCCGCTGGCATCCAGAATGGCTGCACCGGTGGGGGGCGCGTACCCGACCGTGCCGTCGAAGGTGTAATGGACAACGGGTGTCGTCGCGGACAGCGAAGCGGCCAATTGCAACGTGCCCGCCGTGATGGAGGTGGCGCCGGAGTAACTGCCGCCGAAGGTGAGTTGGGCGGAGCCGGCCGTGGTCAAACCGTTGCCGCCGACCAAGACGGAACTGATCGTGGCGTTCTGAAGGGTGGTGATCGTGCCGGCAACCTCCAGCGACCCGCCGCTGACGGTGTACCCGCTGCCGGTGAAGGTGATGTTTCCCACCGTCACCGGGCTCACCGAGTTCGAGATGGTGATGGTGGAGCCGGCAGGGTCACTGCTGGGGACATAGAAGTTGGCGTCGTCGCCGGGCGTCCATGTCGTGGCGCCGTTGCCACTGGTGTCGGTGGTCCAATTAATGTCGGTTTCCCAGCACCCACCGTCCGTATAATACCAATAAAGGACACTCGCCCGGGCTGCGGGCGTTGCCAGAAAGAGCACGCCCCCCATCGTCATGAAAACAACCGCGACCGAAACCATCCCCTTGCTGCTCATGGTACCCCTTTCCACTTGCAAAGTAAGACCGTCGCCGCTGACTGCTCTTCCTGGCCTTCACGGTCCTCCGGCAGATCAAGCCATCCCTTGACAAGCTGGCCCTCCGCAACTTCTCGCTCTCGCGCTTGCCTCGCCCGCCGATCGCGGCGAGTTCTCACCCCAGGCCAAAACCGGGAAGAACAACTTCCGGCCAACGAACGCCTGGCACGGTTGGTCCGCGGTACGCGAGCCGGCGAAATGCACTCAAGGGACGACCATCCTCGCGCGGGACGTTCGTCGCCGGACGCGGTCGCTGCCTCCAGGATTAGGTCTAACGATGATGACGAGAACTTCAATATACCAAAATTGGCGGAAATATCAAGAATTTGACGTGGGGGCGCCGCAAGAAAGCAGGAATTTCGCCTATGGGCGGGTAAAACTGTCGAAAATTGGCGCACCCGGGTTAGGCGCCGACAGCCCGCGGCCGATCGAGGTCGTGCTCAGCGGCTCGTCGTTTACCGGCGGGCCGATCCGGGTGAACACGAACAACTGTTTTGGGCGAGGCGCTACGTCCGCTTTCGCCGCCACACATAGCCCAGCAGCCCGTCGGCGGATGATGAGGGGGGCAGCGGGAAAGGCGGAAAAACCGGAAAAGCCGTTCCTGCCACAGTAGCAAATCGACGACACCAGCCTTTCCGTCGGCAAGGCATAGGAGATAGGCCACCGTTCAGGCTTTTGCCCCATTGCTCGGCAGAAACGATGGCAAGGGGTGGAACAGTTCACGAGAAGGCTTCCCCCGGAAGGGCCGATGAACAGATCATGTTGCGTTGGCGACAGCCCGGATTATCGTGACTGAGTCAACGGGAAACCGAGGAGTGGAAAAGTCGGAATGGGCGCCAAGGATTTGCGGAGAGAGCGTGCCGTGCGACGCATGTGGGAAAGCGTAACCGCCACAGTGGCGAGCGGACTTATTCTCTGGTCGGTGACAAGCTCGATGTCACAGCCTACTGCTCCCACGGCCGAAAGGATGGCAGTCGCCACGGCGCCTGCCATTCAGCCCACAGCGCCTGCCGTTCAGCCCACGGCGACACCCAACGACCCCTCGCTCGCCATATCCACGACAAGCGAAGCCCCTCCGTCACGAATGGGCGCGGACTTGTCGATCCCAACTTCCGTTCCAGGACCGACGGGCGCCCTGCCGCCTCTGAATGTAAATTTGCTTCCCTATTCGGTTCCTGTCGGATCCGTCTTGCTCTATGAAGACTTCTCGCATTACCGAGAAGGAGATACAACAGCCTGGGGACCGAATACCTTGATAAAGACGGGCCTCGATCACCGCAATTGGCTGGTTTCCAATGTCGATGGGACACATCCCGTTGGTCGTAGGATACGGCTGCCGAGCGCGTTTTACTTCGAATGCCGGTACTCCGCTTACATGCCTGAAGTCACACGAGGCGTTCTTGGCTGGTGGAAAGAGCCGGTCTCCACCAAAATCTCGTTCCTGAACGACCAAGGAGTCAAGTATGCCATCCAGTGGGTGATTCAATGTGGGAACGACACGACACGACTCAATCCGCTCGGATCGTCGTCTCTGTACGCGAAGAAGTGTTATCACACCATCAAGTTGCCTGACGGGACTGCCAACGAGGTTGGAGTCATTCAACCGACGGGCAGGCTGCGGATCGACCGGGACAACAATATCGTCAAGGTGTTTATGGACGGTCAGGCCGCGGCGGTCGGAACCATGGGTCCAATGGGCCAACTGGTTGGATTCGAGATCGAGGTCGTCAAGGCCAAGAACGGTACGTTGTCCTTCACGGAATTCAAGATCGCTCGCTAGACCCCCATCTCCTGCGTGAAGTTGCCGCCGAGCCGCTTGGGGTCCTGCCCGTGCAGCCCCTCCCACTTGAACCCGGCGTCGATCCCGTGCCGGATCGCCTGCCGAAGCCTCGGGCTTTCCGCGATGGCCAGGGCAACGTCGTCAACGTCCCGAAGGTCCCTTGTTCCCGCCCCGCGGGGACATCGCGCACCTTGCAAAACCTTTCAGCCCGGCGGAGCGGGCGTCAACAGGGCCTCCTTGAGCGGACGGACCCACTGGCCATGCTGCGCGTCATAGACGCCGAAACCCGAACAGAACTCCCAATAGGCGAAACCCATCTTGCGTCGCAGGGCCTCGGCTGCGACAAAGCGGGTCCAGCGGGCACGCGATTCCAGGTCCGCCTTGCCGTAGGCCCCGAACTCGCCCAGGTAGAGCGGCCGGCGGTGTTTGACCGCCCAGGTGATCGCCGCGTCGAGGTCCCGCCGGACGGCCTCTCGCTCGGCCTTCGTGCCCGTCCACTTCGTGCCCAGCCACTTCTGCGACTCCGGTCCGACCCACGAGGCGCCCTGATGGGTGAACTGGAATGGACTGTAGTAGTGGACGGTGACCACGAGATGGCGGTCGTCGTCGGGCAGTTTCAGCTTGGGCAACTCGTTGATGCTGTTCCAGCCGACCGGGCCGACCACGATCTGGCGCGCCGGGTTGCTCCGCCGGACGACGCCGATCGCCTCGGCCGCGAGCCGGTTCCATTTCTCGGCGGTCAGCTTCGCGTGCGGTTCATTGAGCAACTCCAAGGCCAGCCCGGCCGGGAAGTCCTTGTAGTGTTCGGCAATCTGCCGCCAAAGGGCCAGGAACCGCGTGCGGTGCTTGTCCGGTTCCGCGAAGATTTCGTCGTAGTGGTGCATGTTCACCACCGGCGTGAGCCGTTGCCGCAGCGATTGGCGGATCGCCCAGTCCACGCGGGCGAAGAACGTCGGGTCGATCCGGTAGGGCGCCGACTGCCCGGCATGGGCGGACCAGCGCACGGGTATCCGCACCGAGTCGAAGCCGGCGGCGCGGATCTTTTGAAAATACTCCTCTTTGAGGACGACGCCCCATTGGCCTTCTTTCGGGGCCTCCAGGGCGTTGCCGAGGTTCACGCCGCGGCCGAAGACGGGCCTCAACTCCCGAAAGAACGGGGCGGCAAGGACTTCGGAATCCTCGCTCGCTCGCGGTCCCGGCGGTTGTTGCCCGCAGGCGGTTCGGGGGATACAAGCAAGGGCGATCAGGCCGCTCCACACGGCCGCCCGCAGCCAATCTTGCCCCGCGGAAGTGGTCCATTTTCCTTGCCGGTTCATGTTCTCCTCCCTTGCTTCGTTGCCAAAGAAACCTTTGTTGCCAAAGAAACGTCGTCATCCTGTCCTTCGCAGCACTGGAAGCGACCGCGGGCGAGGCATCATCGCACCCCTGGTTTGACGGATTGTCCCGCCCTGCGGGCCTGCAACCATTCTAGTCGAAGGCCCGCTGATCGGAGAAGCGTGCCGGGGAAGCTGATAGACAAGGAGTTGTTCGGGAAGTACCTTCCGCTCGCCCGGCGTTTCATCCCCGCCCCCGAGCCGGTCGGCCAACGACGGCGGTCATCGCAGAAGCCTTTGAGTCCCGCGCAGCAGGAGGTCGAGTGGCTGATGGGTAAGTTCAAGGCTCTCGATGGCTGCATCCGTTTGAGCCAACGGCTCCGCAACAGTGCCTTGTTCTCTTCGACGAACTTGCCGAGCCGGCGTTCCAATGGGAAATCCAGGCTTATTCTCTCCCGCTTGACAGGACACGCGAACGGGATTATTGATTGGGACGGGTAGGATGTTTGAGAAGTCGAAACGAGGACGCAGCTAAGCTGGGTCCCCGTGTGCGACTTCGACCTCTTGAACGTCCCCGTGATGGAACGACACCACGCATGGGAAATTGCACTTGAAACGACCAGCACGTCGCGGTCGCAACTGCGACACGGAACGCCATGCCGTCGCCGAGGATCGGCCGGAGTTGCTGCCGAGCGCGCTCCGCCATTTGTGACTACCTAGGAAATCATCGGCTGCCGACGATGGCTCGCTCGTCTCACACGGACCGTGGGCCTCCGACGGAACCGGAGAACGCCATGAATGCAATGGTGCTGAAGAAGCTTGGTGCTGCTCTCGAATGGACGGAACTCGCCGATAGGCAACCCGGACCGGGCGAAATTCGAGTGAAGGTGGCCGCTTGCGGCGTCTGCCGCACGGACCTGCATGTCGTCGATGGCGAATTGCCCAACCCGCAAGTGCCGATCATCCCCGGCCACGAGATCGTCGGACGGATCGACGCGATGGGAACCGGCGTCGACGGGCTGAGCGTAGGTGAGCGCGTCGGCATTCCGTGGCTCGGCCACACCTGCGGCGTCTGCCCCTATTGCATGGGCGGCCGGGAAAATCTCTGCGATCGCCCTCTCTTCACCGGGTATACGCGCGACGGAGGTTTCGCGACGGCGACGATCGCCGATGCGCGCTTTGCGTTCCCGGTCGGCGAGGCCGGCAGCGACGTGGCGATCGCCCCTTTGCTCTGCGCTGGTCTGATCGGCTGGCGTTCACTGGCGATCGCCGGCGAAGGCAAGAAGCTGGGGCTCTATGGCTTTGGCGCCGCAGCCCATATCGTGGCGCAGGTCGCGAAGTGGCAGGGGCGATCGGTATTCGCCTTCACGCGGCCGGGAGATGCGGCCACCCAGGCCTTCGCGCGGCGTCTCGGCGCGGTTTGGGCGGGCGGATCCGACGAAATGCCGCCGCAGCCGCTCGATGCCGCGATCCTCTTTGCGGCCGTTGGCGACCTCGTGCCCCGGGCGCTGAAGGCGGTCCGCAAGGGCGGTCGCGTCGTTTGCGCGGGCATCCATATGAGCGACATCCCGAGTTTCCCCTATCGGCTGCTATGGGAAGAGCGGCAGATCGTGTCGGTCGCCAATCTCACGCGACAGGATGGAATCGATTTCCTGCGCCTGGCGCCGGAGATCGGCATCGTCACCGAGACCACGCGCTATCGGCTCAACCAGGCCAATCAAGCCCTCGCCGATCTCCGCGCCGGCCGGTTCAAAGGCGCGGCAGTTCTCGTGCCATGAGCGCGGTCAAGCGGGGTTCGAACATCGCACGACGTTCTTCGTGTCCCGGCGGCGATGGGCCATGGCCCCCCGGCACTGCTCCGCGGGAAATGACGAGCCGGTGAGCACGACCTCGGTCGGCCGTTTGCCTGCCGGCGATGGATGTCGGTGTTGGCTGTTATACCCCCCGGATTGGTGCAACGTGCTTGACGGAAATTCACATGTCCTGTAAAATGCAAACATGTTTTTCTGCCTGGACTGGGCGGTCATTGACCCCGAGAGGCGGTGTTCGCTTCCGCAAATCGAGGCAAGCGCCTCATCCCTGCGGACCCCTGGGCGCCCTGGTTCGCTGCCTCGGCCCCGCAATCCAATCTCGCTCAACTGCGTTTCAGAGATCGCCTACCTGAACCGTGGCGGCAGGACATCAACCCTGTGAGCATGAGTTCAAGGGAGGCTCGATCTTCGCTTATGGTCCCATTCCGCCATTGTCGTGTCTTGGCCTGTCGCCTCCGCTTGAGCCTCTGCCATCGGTGCGCCGTGCGGCCTCTGGCCTGGGTTGCTGCCGCGCTTGTGCTGACGTCTTCGCCGTTGGCTCGGGCGGATGTCACCTGGAAGGTTGCATCCGGCGACTGGTCCAGCGCGGGAAATTGGACCGGCGGCGTTCCGACCGCCACCAGCACCGCCGACATCTTCAACGGCGGGACCGCGACCATCTCGAAGACCGGTGAAGTGTGCACCATACTCTCGCTTGGCGGCGGCACCAATAGCGGGGCGATCAGCATGACGGGCACGACCAGCGGCCTCACCGTGAGCGGCTCCCTCAATGTCGGCTACACCGGAGTGGGCACATTCACCCAGTCCGCGGGAACGACGACCGTCAGTTCCACCGCCGGCGGTCTCTATGTCGGCAATTCCTCCAGCGGCAACGGAACCTACGCCCTCAGCGGCACGGGACAGTTGTCGGCGAGCAATGAGTATGTGGCCTATTCCGGCGCGGGAACCTTCAACCAATCCGGCGGAACCAACACCATCAGTTCCATCACCGGCAATCTCTATCTCGCCTACAACACCGGCGCCGCGGCGCCTACAGCCTCAGCGCGGGAAAGTTGTCGGCGAACTATGAGTATGTGGGCTACTCCGGCACGGGAAATTTCACGCAGTCCGGCGGAACCAACACCCTTGCCAGTTACCTCCGCCTCGGCTACAATACCACTGCCAGCGGCACCTACACCCTCACCGACACGGCACAGTCGACTTCGCTGTTTTCGGTGGAGGAGGACGTGGGCTACTCCGGCACGGGAACCTTCAACCAATCCGGCGGGACGAATCAAACCACCTGGCTGGATCTCGGTGACAACGCCGGCAGCAGCGGAAGCTACACCCTGAGCGGCACAGGATGGTTGTTTACGACGGAGGAGGACATAGGCACCACCGGCGCCGGCACCTTCACCCAAAACGGCGGCTTCAATAGCCTCATCGATTACGTGATCCTCGCCGCGAGCGGCTCCGGCAACGGAACGTACAACCTTAACGCGGGGTGGTTGTATTCGGCGGAGATCTACGTGGGCTACTATGGCCCCGGAAACTTCATCCAGACAGGCGGGACCAACACCGGCGCCTATAGTATCCAGTTGGGCCAAAATCCCGGCAGCAGCGGAACCTACACCCTCAGCAACACGGGATATATAACCACCGTGACGAATGAGACCGTAGGCGAGGGCGGCACGGGCACCTTCATCCAAACCGGCGGCACCAATAACGTTTATCAGCTCTATGTCGGCGGCAGCCCTAACGGCATCTGGTCCAGCGGCCGCGGAACCTACACCCTCAGCAGCACGGGATTGTTATCGGCGCGCTACGAGGACATAGGCTACTCCGGCGCGGGCACCTTCACCCAAACCGGCGGAACCAACACCGGGCCCAGTTGGGCTCCTCTTGTCCTTATTCTCGCCGTAGAGCCAGGCAGCAGCGGCACGTACAACCTCAACGGCGGCTTGCTCAGCGTCGCGTCGCTGAGCAGCGGCTCGGGAACCGCGGTCTTCAACTTCAACGGCGGCATGTTGAACATCGCCGCGACGTTTGCTTCCAACCTGCCCATCGCCTTGAACACCAGCAGCTTCAACGCCACCTTCGATACCGGCGGCTATAACGTCACACTCTCCGGTCCGCTCTCCGGTCCCGGTGGCCTGGTCAAGGCCGATAGCGGCACGCTCACCCTGGCCGGCAGCAACACCTACAGCGGCGGCACCACCCTTTCCGCCGGGCAACTCGACCTCAACAATGCCTCCGCCCTGGGCACCGGGACTTTCACCATCTCCGGCGGCACGATCGGCAACACCAGCGGCGCGGCGATCACCCTTTCCACCAACAACGCGCAATTCTGGAACGGCGATTTCACCTTCGCCGGCACCAACGACCTCAATCTCGGTGCCGGCAACGTCACGATGTCCAGCAGCCGCACGGTCACGGTCGCGTCCAATAACCTGACCGTCGGCGGCGTCATCAGCGACAGCGGCAGCGGCTACAGCCTGACCAAGGCGGGCACCGGCACGCTGACCCTGGCCGGCAGCAACACGTACAGCGGCGGCACGACCGTTGCCGCCGGCGTCCTGGCGGTCAACGGGTCGCTCGGCGCAAGCGGCAATGTATACGTCCAGGCCACGGCCAGTCTCGCCGGCACCGGCAGCGTCGGCAACGTGACCGTGAGTTCCAGCGGCACGGTCGCCCCGGGCTCCGGCGGCACGTTGACGGCCGCATCCTTGAGCCTCGCTACCGGCGACATTCTCGCGTACACTCTGGGCACGGGCACGGGCAACGACAGCCTGCTGGCCGTCAGCGGCGGTCTGACCCTAAGCTCCAGCGTCACGTTGAACGTCACCCCGGGCGCCGCGTGGGGCAACGGTTCTTACGTCTTGGCCACCTTCGGCTCGCTCATCGACAGCTCCAGCAATTTCAGCGGCTGGACGGTGACGGGCACGGGCCTGAGGAAGCACACGTACACCTTTGCCATCAGCGGCGGCAGCCTCGACCTGACGGTGGTGCCGGTGCCACCGATGAGTTGGATCGCTCCAGGCGGCGGAAGCTGGGCCACTTCAGCCAACTGGGCCGGCGGCGCGATCCCGACTACCCAGGATGACACAGCCAGCTTCGGCACCAGCATCGGCAGCAGCACCGCGACCGTCACGTTGGATGGCGCTCGGACACTCGGCGGCTTGGTCTTCAGCACGACCGGCGGCGGAACCTACATCATTGCCAGCAACGACGGCAGCGCGCTGACGCTGGCCAATTATGGCAGCCCGGTGCCGGTGACCGTCAGCGGCGGCAACCACACCATCTCCGCGCCGATGACGCTCAACGATAACCTCAACTTCAGCGCCAACCCCGGCGCGGGCCTGACGCTCTCCGGCAGCGTCAGCGGCGCCGGAGCGGTGACGGTCGGCGGTTCGGGCACTCTGACGATCACCGGCACCACGAACACGTACACCGGCGGCACGACCGTCAACAGCGGGACCCTCAGCCTCGGCCCGGGAGGCTACGGACTCAGCACTGTCGGCAGCGGCGCGGTGACGGTCAACGCCGGGGGGACGCTGGTGGGGAAGGAATCGTCCCTGGGCGAGGGCTATGGGGTCCTCGCATGTTCGCTGATCGTCAATGGCGGCGTCGTCACCGCCAATGCTACCGGCGCGTAACGGCGGCCTCGGCGCCGGCAACTTGACGATGACCGGCGGCACGATCAATGGCAACATCTTCTCCATCAACGGCGCGACCACGATCAGCGGGACCGCGCCGGCGATCATCTCGGCGAGTCAAGTCAATATCGACATCGTGGGCCGCAACGACACGGGGCCGGTCGGCCAGTTTTCCGTCGGCACCGGCGCAAAGTTGGTGATCACCGGCAACGTCAACAGTTGGGGGGCCACGGGGGCATTCAGCAAGTCCGGCGCGGGCGTGTTGGAATTCGATGGTGCGGTCAGCGTCGACGGCGCTCTGCCCATCAACGGCGGCACCCTGGTGGTCAATAACCAACTGTATAACACGAGCCCGGTGACCGTTGCCCCCGGTGCGACCCTCTCCGGCAGCGGCCAGGTAAACGCAGGCGTCGATTCCAGCGGCACGATCGCCCCGGGCTACAACGGCGCCGGCACGTTGATGGTCTCTTCGACCGCTTCGCCGGTGACGTTCGAGAGCGGCAGCTTCCTCAACTATTCGCTCGGCACGGGCAGCAACAGCTTCTTGGCGATCAGCGGCTCGCTGGCGCTCAGTTCGAGCGTCACCTTGAACATCACCCCGGGCGCCAGTTGGACGGGCGCCGGCACGTACTCCCTGGCCAGCTTCAGCTCGCTTGCCGACAACTCCAGCGGCTTCAGCGGCTGGACGGCGACGGGCACGTCTGCCCTGGCAGGTCACGGGTATCAATTTGTGGTCAGCGGCAGCAGCCTCGACCTCGTGGTGCTCCCAGCGACCGCCGTGACCTGGAATCTGTTGACCGGCGGCAGTTGGAACAACACGGCTGACTGGTCGCCCGCCACCATCCCGAACAACTGGAGTTATACGGCCACGTTCGGCACCGCCATTACCAGCAGCACCACGGCGACCGTCACGCTGGACAGCAGCCCCACGGTCTGCGGCTTGACCTTCAGCAACACGGGCACGAGCAGTTACATCCTCGCCCGCAGCGACACCACCAGCACGCTGACGCTGGACAACGGCGTGGCGCCGGTCGCGCTCAGCAATACGACGGCCAGCAACACGATCGCGGTGCCGGTCGTCCTGAACAGCAACTTGATCATCAGCAGCACCACCGGCAAGACTTTGACGATTTCCGGCCGCGTCAGCGGCGCCGCGGCAATGAGCTTCAGCGGCGGCGGCTCTTTGGTCCTCTCGGGCAGCAACACGTATACCGGCGGGACGACGCTTTCCGCCGGACAACTCAACATCAACAACGCCTCCGCCCTGGGCACCGGCCCCTTCAGCCTCTCCACCGGCACCATCGGCAACACCAGCGGCGCGGCGATCACGCTTTCCACCACCGGCGCGGAGAACTGGAACGGCGATTTCACCTTCGCCGGCGCCAATGACCTCAATCTCGGCGCCGGCAACGTTACCCTCGGCGCCAACCGCACGGTGACAGTTAGTTCCAATAACCTGACGGTCGGAGGCGTGATCGGCCAGAGCAGCGGTAGCCGGAGCCTGACCAAATCGGGCGCCGGCACGTTGACCCTCGCTGCCTCCAACACCTACAGCGGCGGCACGACCCTTTCCGCCGGGCAACTCAACATCAACAACGCCGCCGCCCTGGGCACGGGCGCATTGACGATCTCCGGGGGCACGATCGGCAACACCAGCGGCGCGGCGATCACGCTTTCCACCGGCAACGCGGAGAACTGGAACGGCAACTTCACCTTCGCCGGCACCAACGACCTCAATCTCGGCACCGGCGCCGTCACCATGAGTAGCAGCCGCACCGTGACGGTCGCGTCCAATAACCTCACCGTCGGGGGCGTCATCAGCGGCAGCGGCTACAGCCTCACCAAGGCGGGCGCCGGCACGCTGACCCTCGGCGGCTCCAACACGTACAGTGGCGGCACCACGCTTTCCGCCGGGTTGCTGGACATCGACAACGCCCACGCCCTGGGCAGCGGTCGTTTCACCATTTCCGGGGGCAGCCTCGGCAACACCAGCGGCGCGGCGATCACGCTTTCCGCCAACAACGCGCTGACCTGGAGCAGCGACTTCACCTTCGTCGGCCCCAACGACCTGAATCTCGGCGCCGGCGCCGTCACCATGAGCGGCAGCCGCACCGTGACGGTCGCATCCAATAACCTCACCGTCGGCGGCGCGATCAGCGGCAGCGGCTACAGCCTGACCAAGGCGGGCCCCGGCACGCTGACGCTCGGCGGCTCCAACACCTACACCGGCGGCACCACACTTTCCGCCGGCCTGCTGAACATCAACCACGCCCACGCCCTGGGCACCGGGACTTTCACCATTTCCGGCGGCACGATCGGCAACACCAGCGGCGCGGCGATCACCCTTTCCACCAACAATGCGGAGAACTGGAACGGCGACTTCACCTTCACCGGCGCGAACAACCTCAATCTTGGCACCGGCAACGTTACCCTTGGCGGCAGCCGCACGGTGACGGTCAGTTCCAATATTTTGACCGTCGGGGGCACGATCGGCGGCAGCGGCTACAGCCTCACCAAGGCCGGCGCCGGCACGCTGATCCTCACGGGCTCGAATACCTACAGCGGCGGCACCACGATCAGCGGCGGCACGCTGCAAGCGGGCAACACCGCCGCGCTCGGATCGACCAGCGGCGCCGCGACCGTCTCCAGCGGCGTCCTCGACCTGCACGGCTTCAACGTCGGCGTGGGCGCCCTTTCCGGCACGGGGACCATCGACAACCTCTCCGGCCCAGGCACTTCCACGCTGACCGTCGGCAACGGCAACGCCAGCGGCACGTTCTCGGGAGTCATCCAGAACACCGGCGGCGTCATCGCACTGACGAAGACGGGCGGCGGGCTACTGGTCCTGGCCGGCACGGGCACCTACACGGGCGGGACGACCGTCACGAGCGGTACGCTTGACTTCTCGACGCCCCATGCCGTGCCCAGCACGGGCATCGTGACGGTGAACGCGGGCTGCGAGGTGGCGTTGGGCCCGTTGTTGGGCGCCTCGTCGCCCGCCACCGAAACGACCGAGACTGTGGCGGACACTGGCGAGACCGGCGGGACCGTTGCGACGAGTTCAACGGCAAGCGCGGGCGGCGCCGCGGCCACGGGCGGCGGGGCTTCGTTGGGCGGCACGGACTCGATGGCCGAGGCTGGCCCCGCGGCCGCCGTACCCGAGCCTTCCGGCTTCGTCCTGCTGGGCGTCGCCGCCGTCGGACTGCTCGGCTACGCGTGGCGACGGAAGCGGACGTAGTGCCTCGCGCAAGGAGGTCCTTTCCGGTCGAAGAGTACCGCCCGTCGCGACGGGCGGGCCTTGCGTGCTCGTCGCGAACCTGCCACGGGAACCCCGTGGCCCGGCGGGCGGCAGGTGGTCGCCTGAGAAACGCAAGTCCTCGCTGTTTAAGCAGTTACATCTAGTGGGCGCACGAAGAGTCGAACTCCGGACCTCGTCCTTATCAGACAACCCCACGAACTCGCCGAAAACACCGTTTTCCTCGGGGAATATTGCTATTTTACCCCCCAGAGCAACTATGCCAAGGCCTCGCAAACGATTGCAGTTTCTCTCGGGAAATAGCGGTATTTCCAAAATGGCGACAGGCGCAAAACGGTAAATACCGTTTTGGTTTCTCGGGGATTCTGGGATATGAGTGACGTCGGCGCCGCACCGTCGAAATCGGGTGCTCGATCATCGACAACGCCGACAGCTCAGGGTACAACCATCGTTGGCCAGGAGGTGCCAGTCGTCAGCCGACCTGGAAGGCCCTTGTGCCTACCCTCCTGACCGTGTTTTTCTGACCTGCTTGCCCCATCCAGCCCGCCACATCGTCCAAGAACGCCGCCGGTGCGTTCGCCGACGGGCTGGCCCCAGAAGACGGTCGGCCCACGGAAGCTGTCAGCGGGGCCTGCAAGAAGCGCACACAGGTTGCGCAGATCGTCGCTTAAAGATGTTTTCACCTGCGGCTGCTCGGCGGATCGCGCTGAGCAACTTGTCACGGGTGCAACCCTTCGGCAGATAACCACTGGCTCCCAAGGCAACCGCACGGCCAACATACGTGGGACTGTCGTAGTCGGACAACATCAGGATGGGCAGATTCGGCTTGTCCAGCTTCATCCGTCCCAGGGCGGTCAAGCCGTCGCCGTCCGGCATGCGGACGTCCAGGAGCACGGCATTCACGTCGTGTTCCAAGGCGCCTTCACGGCCGCCTGCCCGGTGGCCGCCTCGGCGACGACCTTGATTTCCGTGCCTGCCAGCATGGCCTTGACGCCGCTGCGGAGCATTTCATGGTCATCGGCGATCAATAGTCGAATCTTGTCTTTCTGGCTCATGCACAACTCCTCATGTGAACGGTTGTGGGCGGCCGCCACGATGGTCGGTCACTTCGGGGAAGGTGCATGACGGCTGGGAACTCGACAGCGGCACCGAGGGGAAGCGTGCCGACTACCACGAGAAGTGGGGGCCCAGCGATACATCATGCTTTTTTCCCTTTGGCCTCGATGGGGACCTGCCGGACTTCGTGATCAGCCGCGATTGCCAGTCGCTTCATCAGCCAGGCCATGTTCCGGGCAAGGTTCTTCACGGTATCCACGCCCTCCGAGTCATTTCGCACCTCGCCCTTTTCGCGGCCGAAGGCCACATTCCAGTAGTTCGAACCGGGGACGATCATTTCGCTAATGAGAAAGAAGTAGTTGAGTTGGGCGAAGGTGAAGTTTTGACCGGCACGGCGGGCGACCACAATCGCCGCTCCTACCTTCCGTCGCAGCAGTTGCGGATGCCTTCGGGCGACGTAGCCGACCCGGTCCAATAAGGCCATGGTCTGCGGCGTGGCCGACCCGAAGTACACGGGCGAACCGATCACAATGCCGTCGGCCGCGACGAACTTGTCCAGAATTCCCTCGAAAGCCGGGTCTTCTTGGACACAGCGGATCGTGTCCGAGGCAAAACAGCCCCGGCAAGCCACGCAAGGCTTGATCGGTCGATCGGCCAGCGAGAGAAACTCCGTCTGCAACCCCTCGCCCGCCAGGACTTCCAGCGCCATGTTCACCAAAATATCGGTGTTTCCTTCACGCCGCGGGCTGCCCGAAATTCCCAATACTCTCACGTCTGACTCCTCCGATTCACGTCTTCAGAGAACACCCATCATGAATATCGCACCATTCCTTGACGGTCGATACGAGGCTATTCTAAGAGGCTCTTCCACGTCTCGCGTTCCAGGAAACTCCCCGCGACGTTCCCCTCCATCCGCTGGAACATCCCCGCCGTGACCGACAGCGACATCACCTCCTTGCCTAGTTGCCGCCGGAGGTTGTTGCGGGCGGAAAGATCGACCAAACCCACCACCGCACGCGGTTGCTCCGCCTCGTTCTCCCGAAATGTACAAATCCCAATGCTCTGGCAACCGGCGGCGAAGGGGATGATGACGTTCTCGTTGTGCTCGCCCTCGTAGTTGGCCAGGACCACCAGGGCCGAAAGCTGATCGGGGTTGACCAGGAAGGTAACGCTGCGGACATCGTCTCGCGTGCACTCCACGTCACGGAGCGGCTTCATGACCACGTAGCGGGTGGGAATGTCGACAATGGGCAGGTGGGCGACGAACTTCTTCACCAACTCCGGGCTCTTGAGGTATCGCTCGCCTTGGAGAAACTCCTCGGCCATGGCGGTGGCCCCGGAGACGGCCATCTCCCGGCCGATCGTCTGCCCCGGTTCGGAACCGGCGTTGCCGCTGGAAAGAAATCGGCAGAAGCACTCCTCGCCGCCGGGAAAGTTCTTGTACTGGGCGCCGAACCCCAGGCCCACGCCGCCGCCGAAGCAGCCGAAGGTCTCGCGGCTGACGACGGCTGTCTTCCCTTTTGCGGCCGCGGCCAGGAGGAACAGAACACAGCCCCACTTGCCGGGGACGAACTCCATGGCCCCCTCGGGCTTCTCATCGGACCAGACGAGGGCCACCGGCTCCCATTCCAGGTGTAGCGCCGATGCAATCTTGCTTTCCATCGTGTTACCTCATCTATGTCTGGTCCAGGTCCACGTTGAGGCGTTCGTTGTCGTAAGCCTCCTCCAGCGTACGAACCGTCGTAGCAAGCTCGCTGTTCTGTTCAACTACTTGTGAAACCTGGAGTTCCCACGCGGTACTGGCATTGCGCAAAGGGGTCAAGTCGAGGTGCAGCCCCAACAGTTTCATAAGCCGCCGTGTGACGGCCTCAATGCTCGCCGGGTTGGCGCCTTGCAGATAGCCAGGAATCTCGGCCACCAAAGAAACCATCTCCAGCCCAACGGTCTTGGCCTGCGTCATTAAATACGTTGTGAATGCGCCGGGTCCTTGGTACCCCGTCCGGCGAACACCGTACTGCTCCATTTCCGGCAGCAAGCTTGCATCGGAACAACTGATGTACAGACGCGGCAGCCGGGTGTGCGGCACGGCGCCGCCAAACGATCCGACGAACACGATCCGACGAACGTTCGATCGGCGCGCCAGTTGGAAAATGCATTCGCCAAAGGTTGGCCATCGCAGGTGCGGTTCCTGGCCGATAAACAGCAAGAGATTGAGCGACGCACAGCAGTAGAATGTGTTGGTCGGCAAGTCGATCTCCTTGACAAGCCCTTCTTCGACCTCGACATGCGGCCGATACATCGCCGCAACCTCCATCGGCCCAGGTGCGCAGTAAATGCAGAACGGTTCAGGGTCGATTTCCGCGATGGGCTTACCACCCAGCAAATTCACCAGGTGCTGGACGGTGCCTATCGAGACCTCACCACCATTCATCCAGCCCGTGAAGGCCAGGACGAGGCTGGCTCTTTCGAGCGCTGGCAACTCATGAATCTTCAAGATTTCACTGTTTCTCATGGCGGCAACTCCTCCAGTGCCCGTTCGATCCTATCCCTCCTGGCCAGTCCTTTCAACCACTCTGCCGGAATCCCCGACTCGCTCCAGTACGCCCCGGCAAGCTGTCCGCAGACGGCCCCTATCGTATCGGCGTCGTCAACCGACAGCATGACGGCCATTTTACCGTTCGCAGTGGCGTCTGCCAGCCAAGGGCAACCGTCGGCAACGCGGGTTCTCAAAATTTCCCGCCTGCAATTGCCGACCCCTTCTTGAATCTGCTAGGATGCATTCCCGTGGGGCAAGCGGTCGCGCCTGACTCTTCTTCCACGTGGTTAGTTTGCTACCCAGTCAAGGGACGGGGTGCCGCGCATCGCGTTTTGCCCTGAGGAGTGACGTTATGCCTAGCGCGAATCCGGAAGCAATGCTGTTCCGCTATGTCGGTGGTGGCTGCCTAATCTACGACGGAGAGGAGGGCGAGTCCGATACCAAGTGCTGCGAGCACGGCAAGGTCTACTCGTTTGACTCGGAGCCACCTGAAGTAGGCCAGTTCAAGAGAGTCGATGAACCGCCCCCATGCCATGCAACCACGCCTTTTTCAAAACTGGTTGAAACGTGCGACGCTTTGATCAAGTGGATGAACGGCCCCACCGCGCGAGAGTTGGATTGGGACGTGTCAGAGGACTACAAGGTCAAAACACCGGCAGGCCGTTTGGTCAGATTTGTGAACCGTCCGGTCTCGGCCAGTGAACTAGTCAAGCGGCGTATCGAATGGTTGTACGAGGCGGCATCGCTGAAACTGAATCCGCCAAGAGCGAGGTTAACGGAGGTGGACTGCTTACACGAAGCGGTCAGGGAGGTGACGCGCTTGAGAGACTTGGTCAAAAAGGCGGAATAGTCCACGCAGTTCTGCGTCACGAACAGCCCGATGGAAAGAAAACGTTTGCATCGGACGGCGGCATCCTACGGTCTGCATCAGGGTCATCCCCCGGAAAGCGTAGATGCCGATCGTCCTAGCCGCTTTTTTGTTGACGATACGTCGGCAAGGGTGGTGCAGCGAAGTGCCCAACCGCTGATGGTGCGAAGAGTCGCTACAGTGCGGATGGCGTGAGGTTCGTTTGCCCGTATTGCGAAACCATCGGCCCCGGGTTGACGCCATGAAAGCCCGCACCGCAGCAAGCCCCGGCCGCGCCCGGGTCGATCAGTTTTTTGGCGGCTCGCGGAGTTTTACAGCCTTGGTGATGATCTGCGGCGGCGCGTTTTGTTCGCTTCCCGCCACCTTCTCGAAGCTGCGGACGGCGCAGGCGGCCGCCGATCGGCGGCTGGCCAAGCTCCCAACGGGTACCCCTACCGCAGCTTGCCGAACTGTCCAGCGGTCTCTATCATCCAGGGATGCCACTAATCGCGTTGTCCGACGTCAACCTGGGCTTCCGCGGCCCTCCGGTCTTGGACCAGGCCAATCTGACGATTGAGCCGGGCGAGCGGGTGTGCCTCTTGGGCCGCAACGGCACCGGCAAGACGACGCTCCTCCGCCTCCTCCAGGGCACCCTGGAGCCCGATCGAGGCGAGGTCATCCGGCAACAGGGGCTGCGGACCGCGATGCTTCCCCAGCAAGTGCCGCGGGACCTTCACGGCTCGGTCTTCGACGAGGTCGCCCGGGGATTCGGACCCAAGGCGGAACTGCTGGCCGAGTATCATCACCTGGCGAGCCGGCTTGCCAGCGAGGGAAGCGACGACCTTCAGGCGGAGTTGGGCCGTATCCAACACGCACTGGAAGCCGACGGCGGCTGGCGCATGCACCAGCAGATCGAAGCCGTCGTCTCGCGCATGAGCCTCCAGCCGGACGCGGACGTGGCGACCCTTTCCGCCGGCATGAAACGCCGCGTGCTCCTGGCCAAGGCCGTGGTCGGCAGCCCGGATCTCCTGCTGTTGGACGAGCCGACCAACCACCTGGACATCGACGCCATCCGCTGGCTGGAGGATTTCCTGCTACGTTATGGCGGCACGCTGCTGTTCGTTACGCACGATCGAGCCTTGCTCCGCAAAGTGGCGACCCGCATCCTGGAACTCGACCGCGGCCGGCTCACAAGCTGGTCGTGCGACTACGCGACGTACCTGAATCGTAAAGAGGCGGCCCTGGAAGCCGAGACCCGGCAGAACGCCGAGTTCGACAAGAAGTTGGCCCAGGAAGAGGTCTGGATACGCACGGGAATCCAGGCCCGGCGCACTCGCAACGAAGGCCGGGTCCGCGCCCTGGAGGCCCTGCGCGAAGTCCGCCGCGCTCGCCGCGAGCGCCCCGGCGACGTGAAAATGGAGATCCAGGAGGCAGAACGCACGGGCCGGCTGGTGATCGAGGCCAAGAAGCTCCATTTCCGTTACGGCGACCGTGCCATCGTCCGCGACTTCTCGACGATGATCATGCGGGGCGATCGGGTAGGGCTGATCGGCCCCAACGGCTCGGGCAAGACGACTCTCTTGCGCCTGCTGCTGGGCGATTTGCCGCCGCAGACGGGGACCGTTCGCCACGGAACCAATCTGGAGGTTGCTTACTTCGACCAACTCCATGCCCAACTGGACGAGACGAAATCGGTGCGCGAAAACGTCCGCGACGGATCGGACTCGGTGACCATCAACGGCCGCACGCGACATATCATCGGCTACCTCGAAGATTTTCTCTTCACTCCCGAGCAGGCAAGTGGTCCCGTCGCGCGGCTCTCGGGGGGCGAGCGGAACCGGTTGCTGCTGGCCCGGCTTTTCACCAAGCCGTCCAACGTGCTGGTCATGGACGAACCGACCAATGACCTGGACCTGGAGACGCTCGAACTGCTGGAAGACCTCTTGAGCGCGTATGCCGGCACGCTGCTGTTGGTCAGTCACGACCGCGAGTTTCTCAACAACGTGGTGACCAGTACGCTGGTCCTGGAAGGTGAGGGCCGGGTCAAGGAATATGCAGGCGGCTACGACGACTGGCTCCGGCAACGTCCGGAAGAGCAGCCGCCGGTCGCCAAGCCTCCAGCCGCCCGCCCGGAGCCGAGGCAGTCGCCCCCGCAGCGCACGCCGGCGTTTGACGTACAAAGAACAGCGCGAGTTGGAGGCCTTGCCGGAACGGATCGAGGCCTTGGAAGCCGAACTGGGCGAACTCCATCAACTGGCGGCCGATCCGGCGTTCTATCGCAAGGCCCCGGCCGAAATCATCCGCGTCAAGAGCCGCCTCCAGTCCCTCCAGAGCGATATTGCCGAGGCATACCGCCGGTGGGAGGAACTGGAGATGACTGGCACACAGAGCGAGTGAGCGGCCATCTTTCTGGCCAGGGCTCCCGGACATCGTGACCGGCCATGTTCGGGCGCCAAAACTTCTTTTGTGGTCACGCGTGTCTGGCCGCTGCAGTCATCCTCCACGAGCGTGTTCACGGTCAGGAATGGCGGGAGTGGCCAAGTGCGCGTCGTGACAGGGAAGGAACTCACGGCGAGCATGAAAGTGAACGTGCCCTTTGCCGATGCTTCGTCCATCGTCCGCCTCAAGAAACGATCGAACTGAAGGGAAAGGCCGAGGAGGTTCGGGGGGAGTTCCCGTCTTGCAACTCCTTGACGGCGAACGAGTACGGAGTTATTAGTAGAGACAGGTCCCGGTTGTTGCCCGCAAGCAGCAGCCATCGGAGCCTTGCTGCCCGCAGGGGAACTGGAAAAAGGAGCACGCTATGGAGGAGTCAACTTTGGCCGGTCAAGTGGCCCTCATCAGCGGTGGGCTGGGCGACATCGCCCGGGCTTGTGCCGTCGAGTTGGCCCGGCGCGGCGCCGACGTAGCCGTGGGCGACTGCGCCGACAAGGGCCGCGCCGAGCCGCTGCGGGATGTCCTGCGGAAGCTCGGCCGTCGCAGCCGGTTCGACCTAGTCGATGTCACCGACGCCGACGCGGTGGATTGTTGGGTCGGCCAGGTCGAGAACGATCTCGGCCTGCCGACGCTCGTGATCCCAAGCGCCGCCGTTACGCAAATCCTGCCGGTGACGAACCTGACCAGCGCGGCCCTGCGGCGGCTGTTGGAAGTCAACCTCATGGGCGCCTTTCATGTAGCCCAGTCCGGAGCGCGGCGGTTGCTTGCCCAAGGGCGGCCGGGCCGGATCGTGTTCCTCGGTTCCTGGGCCGCCCATTCGCCGCACTCCCACGTGCCGGCCTACTGCGTCGCCAAGGCCGGGCTGCGCATGCTCTGCTTGTGCATGGCACTGGAGTACGCCCCCCACGGCATCCTGGTGAACGAGGTTGCCCCGGGATGGGTCGATGCGGGCGTGAGCCGGGAAAACTGGGCTGAGGACCCCACGCTCCGCAGACTCCTCGACACGAAGGTGCCGATCGGCGAGATCATGTCCTCCGAAGAAGTCGCCTTCCACGTCGCTCACATGTGTGATCCGCGAAACCGCAACATGACTGGCAGCACCCTGCTCTGCGACGGCGGCCTTTCTCTGGTTACGGCAACCACGCGAGCGCGCGATGAGCGGTAAACAGACAATCGAGGTTCGAGAGCCGGCCTTCCGCGGGCGGATCGGCGCCGCCCGGCGCGACATTACACCGCCGCTGGGCATCTACTCGCGGACGTGGGGTTGCGCAGCCCACGACGTGGCCGAGGCAATCCATCGACCCTTGGTCGCGACCGCGATCAGCT
Source organism: uncultured Planctomycetia bacterium (assembly GCA_963804825.1). Taxonomy (GTDB): domain Bacteria; phylum Planctomycetota; class Planctomycetia; order Pirellulales; family Thermoguttaceae; genus JBKQVT01. Next base: position 1,569,516 of record CAWDRV010000003.1, read on the forward strand.
TCCAACACGCCGACGGCGGCCCCCCGCTGGTCTTGGTTGGCCTGGACTTGGGATGGTGGATCTCGGCCGACGACGAATGGTTCCTGCGGGGTCCTCTGCTGGAGACGCTGAAGCTGGACCGTTCGCGGCTGATGCTTCACCTGGTGCATACCCATTCGGGTCCCTCCATCTCGCTGCAATACGGCGACCAGCCGGGGGGCGCGATGATTCGCCCCTACCTGGAGAAAGTCCGCGCGGCCGTGGTCGCCGCCGTGGAGGAGTCGTTGGCGCGGGCGTGCCTGGCCACGCTCACCTGGACGACCGGCCGCTGCGATCTGGCCCGCAACCGCGATCTGATCGAGCCCGGCGGCGGGCGGGTCCTCTGCGGCTACAATCCCGAGCGGCCGGCCGACGACACCCTCCTGGTTGGGCGCGTCACCGGCGGCGACGACGCCTGTCTGGCCACGTTGGTCAATTATGCCTGTCATCCGACGACCCTTGGCGGTGGCAATCGGCGGATCTCGCCCGACTATGTCGGGGCGATGCGCGAAACGGTCGAGCAGGCCACCGGCTCCGGGCCGTGCCTGTTCCTGCTCGGAGCAGCCGGCGAGCTCGGGCCACGGCGGGGATACGACGATCGCACCACCGTGGCCGACACCAACGGCCGCCAACTCGGTTATGCCGTGCTGTCCGCGCTGGAAGGGATGCTGCCGGCGGGCAAGGGGCTTCGGTTCGCCGGGGCCGTCAACTCGGGCGCCACGCTGGCCAAGTGGGAGGAAACGGAGATGCCGCCGCGGGGCGATCTCCAAGCGGTGGAAGGAACCGTCGAGTTGCCGCTGAAGGACTTGCCGCCGGCCGACACCATCGCGGCCGAATTGCAACACTGCCAGAACCGCGCCGCCGCCGAACGCTTGCGCCGACGCTACCACCTGCGGCGGAGCTTGGGCGACGGGCCTGCGTTCCGCCTGCCGTTCTGGATCTGGCGGCTGGGGGACGCCCTGGTGATCGGCGTCCCCGCCGAAGCCCACAGCGGCTTGCAGGTGGAGTTGCGGCGCCGCTTCCCCGGCGTGCCGTGGCGGTCGTGAACATCGTCAACGGCCATTACAACTACCTGCCCCCCGCGGCCGACTACCCCACACATTCGTACCAAGTCGAAATCGCGCTGTTTCAGGCCGGCTGCCTGGAAAGGCTCATTGAAACATGCACCCGGATGATCGAGGCATTACCATGACGTTACCGCCACGTTGCCGGGAACTCTTGAAGCGGACCTTCCTCGACTACCAGCAGACGGAGGAATTCCTCCGCGATCCGTTGGTGTTCGAGCGTGCCGAGGGGCTCTATTATTGGGACACCGAGGGCAAGCGCTACTTTGACGCCATCGGCGGCATCTTTGTGGCCGTGTTAGGGCACCGCCATCCGCGCGTCATGGCCGCCATGCAGCGGCAGTTGGAGCGGATGACCTTCGCACCGCCGCTGCACGGCATCAGCGACGTGACCTTGGATTTCGTCGAGAAACTCGGCTCGGTTGCCCCCGGCGCGCTGCGGTTCGTCAAGCCCTACAGCGGCGGGTCGGAATCGATCGAGTCCGCCTTGAAGTTCGTCCGCCAGTATTTCAAGCAGACGGCACAGCCCGGAAAGTACAAAGTCGTCAGTTTCTACGGCGGCTATCACGGCAGCACGTTCGGCGCCATGGGGGCCAGCGGCACGGGCAAGCGGAAGTCGAAGTTCGAGCCGCAGATGGCCGGTTTTGTCAAGGCATTTCTGCCGCTGCACTACCGCGACCGCTTCGCCTCCTGGGACGAAGCCAACCGATTCGCCGCCGCCGCGCTGGAGGATTGTATCGTCGCCGAGGACCCGGAGACCGTGTCCGCCGTGATCGTCGAGCCCATCTCGAACACGGCTGGTCTGGCCACGCCGACCGACGAGTTTCTCCAGATGGTCGCCGCCGCCTGCCGCCGTCACAACGTGATGCTGATCTACGATGAGGTCATTACGGGGTTCGGCAGGACCGGGGCGATGTTCGCCGCCCAGGCTTTCAACGCGTGTCCCGACATCATCTGCGCGGGCAAAGGGCTCTCCAGCGGGGCGATTCCCTTGGGATCGATGATCGCCCGCGAGGACATGGGCGACGCTTTCCTGGGCCCCACGGCCGCCGAGGTCCAGTTTGCGCATGGGAACACGTTTGCGGGCAATCCGTTGGCGGCGGCCGTTGGCATGGCGGTGATCGACGAAATCGTGGAGAGCGACCTGTGTGGCCACGCCCGGCGGCTGGGCGAGCACCTCTCCGCCCGGCTGCGGCAACTGGAGCGTTACGGGGTGGTTCGCGAGGTCCGCGGCCGCGGCGTGCTGTGGGGAGTCGAATTGGCGGAGGATCCGGCCGGCAAGCGGCCTTTTCCGCCGGACCGCAAGCTGGGCGTCGCGCTGAAGCGGACCGCTCTGGAAAACGGCTTAATTCTGCGCGTCGATCCCGACTGGTTCGCCGTCTGCCCCGCGTTAATCGCCCAGCAGGCCGACATCGACCTGATGTGCGACCTGATCGAGACCAGCCTTCGCCAGGCCCTGGACAAGATTGCTCGGCCATTGCGGCGTTAATTGTTGTTGCGGAAACACATGTAGGGTGGGTCGAGCGCAGCGAGACCCACCACAATCCGCAAAAAAGTGATGGTGGGTCTCGCTGCGCTGACCCACCCTACAGACGCTTTCGCAACAGAAACTGACATACAATGAATTGAGTCAGGGGGGACCGTAGCGATGATTGCGGCCAGTGCGATGCAGACTTCCGGCGCCATGACCTTGAGTCGCTGGGATTACGTGGCCATCGGCCTCTTTCTGGCCATCCTTTCCCTGATCGGCTACTTCGCCGGGCGCAAGGAGCGGGCCAGCAGCGCGGATTACTTCCTGGCCGGAAAACGCTTGCCCTGGTACATCGTCGGCAGCTCATTCGTCGCTGCCAACATCAGTACCGAGCACTTCATCGGCATGATCGGCTCGGCCTGCGTCTACGGCATCTGCGTGGCGATGTACGAGTGGGCCAACGTCTTCACCTTTTCGTTCCTGATCTGGCTGTTCATTCCGTTCCTGTTGGCCTCCCGCGTGTTTACCATCCCCGAGTTCCTCGAGCGCCGCTACGGGCGCGGCATACGGCAGATCTTCGCGATCATCACGATCGTCACGAACGTCATGGTGTTCTTGGCCGCGCCGCTCTACGGTGGCGGCCTGGTCCTGCACAACCTCTTCGGCTGGGGCCTCTGGGAGACCACCGTCGTCTTGGGCCTGGTGTCCGGCGTTTGGGCCATCTACGGCGGACTGTCGTCGGTCGCCTGGACCGATACCTTCATGATTGTGGTGAAACTCGGCGGCGGCCTGGCTGTCACGCTGTTGGGACTGGCCGCCCTGGGGGAAGGGTCCGGCATCTTTCACGGCTTTCACGTGATGCTCGTGCGCAATCAGGCCGCCTCCGGCCAGTGGGCGGAGGCCGTCCAACATGGTCTTGCCCACATGACTGCCGCCCACTCCTACAACCGGCTCTCCGTCTTCCAGCCCAGCGACCACCCGGTCGTCCCCTGGTCGGGATTGATCTTGCTGGTGATCTCCGTGGGCATTTGGTACAACGCCCTGAACCAGTTCATGATCCAGCGTGTGCTGGCGGCCAAGAACAGCTACCACGCCCGCATGGGGATGGTCTTTGCCGGTTTCCTCAAGGTCGTTCTGCCCCTGATCGTCACCATTCCGGGACTGATCTACTTCGCCATGCGTCCGGACGTCATGCTCTTGCCCTGGGACAAGGTCAAACCGGAGGCCGACCAGACCTACATCTACCTGCTGCGGACCGTGGTGCCAGCCGGGCTGCGAGGATTGTTCTTGGCGGCCCTGTTCGCGGCCATCCAGTCGACCATCAACTCCGTGCTCAATTCGACGGCCACGATTTTCACGTTCGATCTCTACCGCCGCTGGTTCCGCCGGCCCACCACCGAACGGGAGTTGGTCCGCGTCGGCATGGCCGCCTCGACTGTGACGCTGCTCGCCGGGATATGCCTGGCCTGTATGATCGCCGGGCTCAATGCCAGCCTCTTTGAGTACATACAGACCTTGAACGCCTTCTTCGCGCCGCCGTTTGCCGCCGTGTTCCTCTTGGGTCTGGTTTCGCGGCGCATCAACGCCGCCGGCGCGATGACCGCCCTGGTGGCGGGGTTTGTCACGGCCGTGGCGCTGAAACTCTTTCTCTTGTACGTGCCCGACCATATCCGCTGGCTCGACCCCTTCGGCAACCAGGCCGGCGTCACGTGGGGCGTGAGCATGGTGGTCGCCATCATGGTAAGCCTGTTGACGGCCCCCCCGCGTGCCGAGCAAATCACCGACGAAATGACCGTCAACTGGCGGCGCTTGGACCTGTTCGAAAACCTCGGCGACCGCTGGTACAAGAGCGTGATACTTTGGTGGGCCCTGTTCGTGCTCGCCATCGCCGCAGTGACGCTGACGTTCTCCGGACTGGTCTTTTCCCCCAAACCTTAGTCCGATCGGAAAAGTGTCTCGATGGAATATGAAGTCATCGGCGACGTGACGTGCCGGCTGGGCGAGGGGGCGCTGTGGCATCCGGTCGAATGCCGCCTGTATTGGGTCGATATCGACCAAGGCAAGCTCTACCGCTACGAGCCCAGCAGCGGCCGCTGCGACCTGGTCGTCTCGGGACGGCCCATCGGCGGACTGACTTACCAGGCCGATGGCTCGCTGCTGCTGCTGCGCGATCGGGGCCGCGTCGAGACGTGGCGGGAGGGCAAGCTTGCCGGCGTGGTGATCGACGCGATTCCCGCCGAGAGCGGCACTCGTTTCAACGACTGCATCGCCGATCCGCAGGGAAGGGTGTATTGCGGCACGATGGAGCCCGACGGCGGCGGCCGGCTTTACCGGATCGACACCGACGGCTCGTATCGCGTTTTGCTCGACAACGTCGCCTGCGCGAACGGTCTGGGCTTCAGTCCCGATCGCCGGCAACTTTATTTCACGGAATCTCTGGCCCGTACGATCTGGGTATTCGATTACGATGCGACCGACGGCACGCTCAGCGGCCGGCGGCCGTTTGTCCGTCGCCCCCCGCCCGCCTTGCCCGACGGAATGACGGTCAACGAAGCGGGCAACGTCTGGTCGGCCGTGTGGAACGGCTTCTGCGTGACCTGCTACGGGCCCGATGGCACGCTGCGGCGCGAGATCGCCTTGCCCACCGGGCAAATCACTTCCGTCGCCTTCGGCGGCGCCGACCTCGGCGACCTTTACGTCACCGCTGCAACGGACCGGTCCGCGGCGGACCAATACTCCGGCCGCTTGTTTCGTCTCCGGCCGGGCAGTCGCGGTTGCTCGGAGTTCCCCTCACGCATCGGTTTGGAGTGAAAGCCTCTCACCAATGGGCCGCGATGAATTGCCGATACTCGTCGTCCGATCGGAGGCAGCGATCGGGAATAACAAGGAACAAGCCTTCGCGGGGCAGTTTTTGCAGCAACGGGCCCAGTTGCTCGAAGCCGTGATCCGCAAAGAGAATCAGCCGCGACCGCTCCAGGGTCTCCCGCATCAGCGGCAGCAGATCGGCCGCCGTCGGGCCCTTCGATTCCAGGGTCAATTCCAATCCCGCCAGCCCCTCGACCTCCAACACGTGGCGCCAGTGGCGGCAGCCAGTGGAATGCAAGTGAAAGAGCACATGGGGACCAATCTCCCGTACCACAGCGGCGGTCAGCTCCTGGAAAATCTCGTGGTAGACCCGCGGCGAGCACATGCCCAGGGCGTCGTCCTGGATGACCACGGTCGGCCCTGGCGCCCAGTAGCCGAAGATGTGGGAGTAACCGCCGAGCTTGGGCGGCACCGCGGCGAAATGCGCCTTCAGGGCGCGGATGAGCAGGGCATTGACCCGGGCCGCCGCCCGGCCGACCTCTTCGGGAGCGTCGCAAACGTCGCAGAAGAAGTCGCTCAGGCCGCGCATGGCTCCCAGGACGTCGGAAGGCCCCCGCAAGATCGTCGGGCTGAGCCAGCAATCCTCCGGCAACGTCGCCGCCAGTCGCGCGGTCTGCTGTTGCAGACACTCGAACCACTCGGGCCGCAGCGGCAGCGGAAGATCGGCCAGTTCCGCCGCCGACTCGACGAAACGCTCCGGCGCCACCTCGCCGTGGACATGGCGCACCGGACAGCCGCACCATGCTTCCAACCAGGGGATGGCCCGCCATGCGGCAGAAAACGGCAGGCCGTCGTCGCTAGCCACCCAAGGACGTGTAAAACACGCCTCGTACTCGGTTCGCACCAGATCAGCCGTGACGTCGTGCGGCCGGACCTCGCGTCCCGCAAGGGGCCGGCGGAGATACGTGATCGGCAAGTACACATTCGCATCCACGACCGCCACCGGCGGCCGAGTGTTCAATTGCTTCTCCCAGAAGCACCGGCGAAAACGGCCGATGGCGTCGTCAAGCTGAGCACGCGTCTTCATAGTGGCGATTCCGCGGCAGTTCAGCAACCCCAGGCTGCATTCTTGACAAACAGCCCGGCAATGTCAATAAGAAGCGGAAGGTACCCACTCTCATTTCCTCCCAGGAGATCCTTGTCATGGAGTTAAAAGGGAAAACGGCCTTGATCACCGGCGGCGGCGGGGGGATCGGCCTCGGCGCCGCCATGGCGCTGGTGCGCGAGGGATGCCGCGTAGCCATCAGCGACTGCAACGGCGATCGACTCCGGCGGGCTGCCGCCGCCCATGCCGGCCAGCCGCCGATCTCGTGCCGGACGTGCGACGTCACCGATCGCGCCAACGTCGCCGGCCTGGTCACGTGGGCCGTCGAAGAACTCGGCCCCCTGGATATCGTCGTCCACAGCGCCGGCATCAACGTCCTCGCGCGAAAAATGGCCGATCTCGATCCCGCCGACTTCGATCGCATCATGGCCGTCAATTGCGCCGGCCTTTACAACGTCCTGCACGCCGTGTTGCCGGGCATGCGGCAGCGGAGCGACGGACTGATCGTCAACATTGGCTCGATGTCGGGCAAGCGGACGTGGCCGGTGGCGGGAGCGGCCTACTGCGCGTCGAAGTTCGCGGCGGCCGCGCTTGCGTTGGCCGTCGGCCAAGAAGAACGCGCCCACGGCGTCCGCATCACCAACATCCATCCCGGCGAGGTGAACACCCCGATCCTCGATCAACGGCCCATCCCCGTGCCGGCCGAGCAGAAGGCCCAGATGGTCCAGCCGGAAGACATCGGCCATTGCATTGTGGCCCTGGCCCGCCTGCCCCGCAACGTGGTCGTGCCCGAAATGATCATCAAGCCGCTCTACCAGGATTACCTGTGAGATTTTTGTCGCCTCGTTATCCCCGGGCTCACGGCCGTCGTCGTCAATCTCCGTCGGCACATCGAGCCGCCAGAACGTCAATCCTGAACTTGATTTAATACTCAGCCACGCCCCAGATAAACTCGCGCACGGCGGGCGCGGCCCCCGTGCAAAGACCAATGGCGCCGCACGCCAAGCTGAGTAGCGTGTACGGGGAGGCCCAGAGCATGGCAAGAAGGCGAAGCATACCACCCTTATCTTACCCCATCCGCGGCCCAAGGTCGATTGCCGCACGCGGATCTTCAGCCAACCCGCCGGTTTCCTGCCCGACGGGAGCCTCGTGGCGGTGGCCAACGATAGCCTGCACACGCTGATCGCCTGGGACCTCAAGGCCCGCACCAGCCGGCGGATCGCCGAGCAGGCGCTGGGCCCGATCCTCGCAGTCTCGCCCGACGGCGCGTGGGTCGCCTTCGCGGAGATTCGCCGGCCCGCCGACGACCGGCTGGTTCCTTCGCATCGGATTCTCGTTTGGGACCTGGCCCGCCAGAAGTTGGCCGCCGCAATCGAACCGGACGACTTGCTCCGTCCCGACGTGGCCAGTTTTTCCGCCGACGGAAAGGCGCTGAATGTCCTGATCGGATACGGAGCGTTTCGCGCCAACGAGAGGCGGAGCTTCCACGGACAGGATCGCGGCCTCTATCGCTTCTCGCTCGATGGCGAGCGGCCCAAGGGCGGCGACATCTCGGCTACCGTCGTCGGCTCCAAGGCGCGAACCTGGACCGACGCCACTGGGCAGTTCTCGCCGACCGCCGAGTTCGTCGAGCTCTCGCTCGGCAAGGTGACCCTCCGCAAGGCCAACGGCGCCACGGTCCGCATCCCCTTGAAAAGATTGAGCGAAAGCGACCAGCTTTACAAGCAGAACACGTTCCCGGGCTCAAGAGATTTCGGGAGATTTCAGAGAGGCGAATCGCTGGGCGATCGTCGGCCGCCCTGGCGGGAATCTCCCTTCATAGCCTTTGCCTGTCCAACAAGCTGGACCGCAACACTCGCTTCATGGGAGAAATGATGGCAACCCAGTCGGACCAGGAAACGATGGAAGTGCTGGTAGTCGTTGCCATGCCTGCGGTGGAAACAAGGATGTCGGAACGGGCGTGGGGGACGGACATCGTGAGCGCGGTCTCGGCAGCCATTCATGCCGACAAGACGCTCGATGCCGTTGCCGTCAAGCCGCTGGAATACGAGCGAGGGTGAAGAGAATGGACGTTCCGCATTGGGGACCGGGTGATTCAGACAGAGAACGACTATAATAGGGACGTGTTCAACGGCGACCTCGGCGTGATCGAGTCGATCATAGCCTCGTTACGATATGGTCATAGCAAGGAAAGGTGTTCGACATGGCGAATGAACCAAGGCAGGCTCTCGTAACCGGCGGCTCCAGCGGCGTCGGTTTTGGAATTGCGAAAGCGCTGATCGGTGCCGGCTATTGCGTCACTCTCATCGGAAGAAACGAAGGCCGGCTGCGAGAAGCCGCCAAGACCCTCGGCGTCGCGGCATCCTGGCGGCGCGCGGATGTCGGACGGCGCGAGGAGGTGCAGGCCACGATCGCTGGGCTGGATCGCGTGGACCTACTGGTCAACGCGGCAGGGTTCCTCCGCCATGTCAGCCTTGCGACACCGGCCGAGGAAGCGGAGGCGAACTGGGATGCCGTGGTCAACGCCAATCTGAAGGGCAGCTTCCTCATGGTGCATACCGTGGCTCCCCTCCTGACCAGCCCCGGCGGTCGGATCATCAACATCAGCTCGATTGGCGCGCAGATGGGAGGCAGCCGACCAGGGCGCCTGGCCTATGTGGCTGCGAAAGCCGGTCTGCACGGCCTAACCTATGCTCTCGCCCGTGAACTCGCTCCGCGTGGGATCACCGTCAATGTCATCGCGCCAGGCTTCATCGCAGACACCGGAGTCACCGGCGCATGGCCGAAGGATCGTGTGGCGGCCATCGTCGCCGAGACACCGATGGGACGACCGGGCACGCCTGCCGACATCGCCAGTGCCGTGCTCTGGCTTGCCTCTGATGGGGCCTCGTTCGTCACGGGTGTTGTCATCCCGGTAAATGGAGGATGGAGGATTGGCTGATCGTCAGACGTGTTGGTTGCTTTCGCAGCCCGGCGTCGCTGACCTTGGTGTGGTTGAGGTTGACAAATGCCGGATAGACGTTCCGGCCCCGGCGGCGAAGCGGTACGCGGTGGAAGCCCGCTACTGAACGTTGGCCTTCAGCGCGGTATCAGGGCGGCACACCCCAGGTAGCAGATGAGCATGGCAACATCCGGAATGGCCAGGGCGGCTGCTTCGCCATGTCCTTGAGCAGCTTCAGCGCCCGCACCTTGACCGACTCCAATCTCGCGTTTCGCGCTCTCGGAAGTGCTGGGACCTAGTAAACGGCCTCTACCTTGACGGTTCTTTGCAGGCCGTGCAGGCGAACGACCTCCCTGGCGGCGTCGAAACCCATCCACGGCCGGCCGTTGACTGTGACGCTCTTGATCGGCGCGGCCTGGGGATGGCGCAGCCGCAGCAGCACCGTTTTGGGCGGATTGCGCGACGGCAGTTCGACGGTAGCGGCGATCGTGCCGCGCTCGGCGTGGGAGACGATTTCGTAGGTCACGGGGCCGAAGTGGGTGGGGGCATTCTTCACGGCGATCCTCTTGCCCTCCGCCAGCCACGCCCGCGGCGTGGCGCGCGCCAGCCACAGGTCCTGGCCGTCTTCCATGACCAGCAGATTGCGGAAGCGTTCGAGGAAGGCGGCCTCTTCGAAGATCTTGTCCGGCGGACCGTGGACGGCGTGCTCATTGAAGACGTATCCGTCGTTGGGCAAGATGTCGATGGCATAACAGTTCAGGAAGGAGCGGAGAAAGACCGGGATGTCGTCGCCGACCAGGTGCATATTCGCAGTGCGTTCCAGCCCGCCCTGATATTGCCAACCGGCATCGAACCAATTCCGATTTCCAACATAGGGATTCTCCAAGAGCACGCGATCTTCCAGCACGTCGAGATATCCCTGCACCCGGACATCCTCGGGCGACAAGAGTCCGGCAGGACTCACCAGCGCCGCCGCCGACTGGACCGTGTCCCAATACAGAGGGCCGACATGGCTGCCGGAGCCATCGCGTTGCCAACCCCAGGCCCCCGTGCCTAACCCGCGCACATAACAGGCGAAGGGAATGACCGAATGGAAGGTGCCGTCGCGGACCGGAACGACCGGCGAGAGGGCGATGGACCGCTCGACCGCCGCGCGCAGGTCTTTTCGATAGGTCTCGGCCTCGGCCGCGAGTTTAGCGCCGCCGGCGGGATCGATCACGCTCAAGGTGGCCGCCAGTCGCGCCAGCGAGGCCCAGTAGTAGGCCTCGGCTTCGTAGAACTGCATCCATAATCCGCCGCTGTCCGGGGTCACCTGAAGCGCCGGTTGCAGGCCCTTGCACCAGAGACGCTGGCCGCCTGGAACTGCGCTAGCGAGCACCTGGCGTTGCCGCAGCATCCAAAGGGCGTTCGCCTTGATCCGCGGCGCGGATGCCTTCAGCCACTCGGTGTCGCCGGTCATCCAGTAGTGTTCGGTCAAGGCCCAGCCGATGGAACCCGGGCCGAACGCGTGGACGGTATCCATGTTGCCGCCGACGGCATTTGGCCCCACGGCGTGCGTCAGGCATCCGCGCCCGTCCGTGAACAGCCCGTTGGGACCGGGGCATTGCAGGTCGATGGGCAGCGACACCCATTGGTCGAATCCGTCCTCGGCAGCCTTGTGCGATCCCATCAGGTCAAGCGTCCTGAGGATCATGTAGGTCTCCGCGGCTAGGACGCCGTAGGGATAATCAGCGAACCACAGCCGGCCGGTCTTGGGGTTCTTTGCGCAATGCCGAGAAAGGTGCCAGGCCCCCAGGTTCCATTGGGCCGTCAAGCGTTCGCAAGGGACTTGCACCTGCATGGCCGGTTCCGATCCGGCAGGCGGCTTGGGATGGGGCGGCAAGTTATTGCCGCGCATCGCGGTGACGGCGCCCTTCCAGGTCTGCTCGTCATGGACGCGGATTTTCTGGCGGATGGTGCTCAGGTTCCTGGCCTTGAGTTCCTTGATAAACTCCGCCGCGCTGGCGGCTTGTGAGGCCAACGCAATAGGCGGTTGAGAGGGGATCGAGGTTTCGGACGGCATGAACTTGTAGACGTACCAAACGTTCGCCTGGCCGTGGGCGTCGGCGTGAGGATTGCCTTGGTGCAACGTGCCCACTACGTCTTCAGTCAAGTTCCATGTCCTGCCACGTCCGCCGACCTCGGAGACGACCAGTTCGACGACCATCGCATCGCAGTTATGAGCGCCCTTGGGGCCGACGACCAGGGAGATCATGTCGCCGGGTTCGACCGCGACGGCGCCCAGTTCCTTTGCCTCCGCGGCGGAGGGTATTTTGCGCTGGCCGCTGCCTTCGGTTGTGCCGTGCGCCAGCGTCTTGCGTCCCGCGTTGGTCGCGCACACGATCCGCCATTCGACGCCATTGCCGCCGTGTTGAGCGTGCGCCAGCGCGCCTTGACGGCTACGGTTCCTTTAACTTGACTGCGCCAACCGGCGGCGACGTCCACTTGACTTCCCGGATGCATGGCCAGGCTTCGCGCAGGGATGACGATGCCCAAGGGCGAAATTTCCGTGGCGGTCGGGTTCCCGCCGAACCAGGGCGTGTCGTTGCTTCCCCAACCGACCAGGCTCGTGCTGCCGGCAATCGAGTCCATTTTCTCGGTGAGGAGCGTTCGCGGTGTGCGCTCACGCGGCGGCGGAGACATGGTTCGATCCGGTCCGCCGGTGCGACGCACGAAGAACCCATACTCGGGCGCCAGGATCGGTCCGTTCTCCAGGTCGGCCGCAAGGAAGGAGAAATTGCCAGCCTTCGTCCACAGCGTTACGATGGTTCGCGCCACATCGTCGGTTTGGCTTGTGAACGGTTGGACCTTCCGCCATTTCGACGTGCCCATGTAGAGGAGACTGAGTTTCACGCCGCGCCGAGTGGAACCTTTGCCGGAAGAACTCCACGAACTGGAGTCAATCGCCGTGGTGTTGCCGTCGCCGTCCAGCGGACGCAAGCCAGCCACGACGCCGTCATAAGTTTCGATCCGCCCGCTGTAGTCCTTGGCGGCGGTGGCCGGATCGAACGCCCATTCGATCTCCAGGTCCATCTTCTTCCAGGTGTCGGCCACCAGCGCCCGCACCGTGGGGACGTCGTAGTCCGCGGCGGTCTTGGCGCCGCCGACGCTAATCACCAGTCCGCAGGTTGGAGTTTCCAGATCGTAGACGTAGGTCTTCCCGTCGGCCGACACGGTTGGCTTGATCGACTTCTTCGCCGCGTCGAGATTGTTCCACCAGGAACTGGCCGTGCCTCGGTTGTCCAGCGTGGTGATGACCACATTCTCCGAGCGCGGGCTGACGTTTGGCATTGGCGGCCCAGGTCAACTCCAAGCGTTCCAACGGGCGGATTTCCTCCCAGAGCAAGCCACACAAGGCCTGCTTGATCGCCGGCGCGCTGCGGTCCACGGGCCGGTTCAACGGCTGGTTGGCATATCGCATCAGCGCCAGCCAACTCTCCGGCGCGTTCTCCTCGGGCTTGCGGTCAGCCCGATAGCCATAGGCGCTGGGGGCAATGTCGGCCGGCCGGCCCACGAGCCTGTCGCGATCCTGGCTCGGTGCAGCCGCGCAACTCCACGCCGCCAGTAAGCCATAGTACCATGGCTGCCACGACGTGTACGATGCAAGTTCTCATGGAATGCTCCTCGATTTGGTGTGTGTACGCGGTGGGCTAAGGGGACAGCGCCCCGGGCAATTGACGAAGACAGCGCCCGAGGTGCTACGTCGATTATAGCCTGCCGGAGGCGGGTTGTCTTGGATGGGTCGGCGGCCCGCCAAGCCCTTTCCGGTTCGCGCGCCCCAGACAGTAGATGAGCGCGGACACAACCGTCATGGCTCGGGCTTCTATTTCGCCATGTCCTTGAGCAGCTTCAGCGCCCGCACCTTGACCTTGTTGTAGGCAGGCTTGGCCGCACGGTCCATCAGCTCACCAGGCTTGAATGGGTTCGGAACGCCCTTCTGCGCCGGCCGGGCCGGAATCTTCTTCTTTTCGATCTTCACCAGCCCTGGGATCGCGATCATGCCGGCGCCTTTGTTGCCGAGGCTCTTCTTGATTTCGGCGGCCAGGGCCTCCAACACGGCAGCCACCTGCTTCTTGGGCACGTCAGTGGCGGCGGCGATGTTGGCCAGGAGTTCGGTCTTGGTCAGGGGCTTCTTGGCAGCGGGGGCGGCTTTGGACATGCTTCTTCTTCTCCTTATCGGTGATGGAAACAATAACTTGTCTGTCCACAACAGGAACGGAGTAATTAGAGCCGGTTTGAGAAAAAATGCAAGCCGGAAGCCTGGACGCCGAAGAGCGGGAACCAGGGGCAATGCTCAAAGGGAGGGGCGAGGTAGAACAGCGGGGGTAGTTTTTGCGGCGGCATGAGTATAATGGTATGGACAACAGCGGCGGTGAAATGCCTCGTCTTGGGGACGGGAGCATTTTCCACCCTATTCTTGGACGGGAGATAATGCAATGAAACGCCTCTTGGCAGCGACCCTCGTTTTGGTCATCGTTGGGGTGGCCGCCCTTGCCCGAGCGGACGACAAACCCAACCCCACCGGCACCTGGAAGTGGTCAGTGACCTTCGGCCAGAAGACCCGGGAAATGACGCTGAAGTTGAAACTGGACGACGGCAAACTCAGCGGGACCATGCTCGGACGCGACGGCAAGGAAAATGCGATCCAAGACGCCGTCTACAAGGACGGTGACGTATCGTTCAAGGTCGTCCGCGAGCGGAATGGCAGTAAGATGACCTCCAGCTACAGCGGAAAGGTGAGCGGGGACACGATCAAGGGGAAGATCGAGTTCGGGCCTGCGGGCCAGACCAAGAGCCGGGACTGGGAAGCCAAACGGGCTAAGGATTAGCCTGACCGCGAGAGCGGCTCTGAAAGCTATGGCGTTGGCGCCGCCGTCCGCCGCCGGCGATAGCGGATTGGCCGTAGGCGCGGCGGTGGCTGAAGCGGCCCGCGGTGGGGCGATCATGTCCTGACCCATGGTTTCGGGGACTTCGGCCGACGGCAGCTTTAGGCGGGCGAGCTTGACTGCCTCTTGGGGGCGGATTCGGCTATTCTCCCAACCACAAGCCGCGCTTTGGGCCATGCTCACGCTGGCTGCGCGACTCGCCGCGCACAAAGCTACGGCGACTGTCCCAAAGAACCGCCCAAGTTCAATGCGACTGAAAATGGTAAGTTCCCGAGCCGACCTGTAACACGGCGATGCCGCCCTCCATGCGCACCAGCCTGACTCCTTCGGCCTGCTCGACCGGTTTGCCGGATTCGGTCAACGATTGCTCGCGGCCGGCCGGCACGTAAACCGTCGCCGTGGTGTTGACGGGAATGGTCACGTCGAGCGTGAACTTGCCGTCCGCCAACGTCCACGCGCTGACGATCAATCCGTGGATCGAACGCAGGCTCGCCCGGGCCCAGGTCAGGCTGCCGCCGGGACGCGGATGGACGATGATGTGCCGGAAGCCGGGCCGCTCAGGGTCCAACCCGATGCCGGCCACGGTGTCGAAGAGCCATTGGCCACAGGAACCCAGCGCGTAGTGATTGAACGAGTTCATGTCCGGGTCCTGGAAGCCCCGCTGCGGCGTCCAGCCGTCCCAGCGTTCCCAAATCGTGGTGGCGCCCTGCTTGACGGAGAACAGCCACGAGGGAAAGGTGTCCTGCATGAGAAGGCGGTGGGCGGTATCGACTTTGCCCGTAGCGGTAAGCACGGGCAGCAAGTGGCTGACGCCCACGAAGCCGGTGGAAAGGTGCCAGCCCTTGGCCTTGATGTCGTCTTCGAGGTATTGGGCGGCCTTGGGCCGCAACTCCTCGGCTAGGAGGTCGAATCGCAGGGCCATGGCGTAGCAGCACTGGGTATTGCCCTGGATGCGGCCATCGGCGGTCACGTAACGCTTGTTGAACGCCGCCTTGATGTTCTGGAAGAGCCGCTCGTACTTGGCCGCTTCCTCGTTCTTGCCCAGGGCTTCGTACGACTTGGCCACGAGCCGGGTGGAATGGGCGAAGTAGGCGGTGCCGATCACGTCCTTGGGCGTGTCGGCGGCGATGGAGAGCCAGTCGCCGTAGTCGCCGCCGCGGCCCTTGTCGCGGATCAGGCCCGTGCTGTGCGCGCGGCACCATTCCACAAAGCGGGTCATCGCCGGCAAGTGATGCTCCAGGATCCGCTTGTCACCGTAGACTTGATAGATGGTCCATGGACAGATCACGCCGGCGTCGGCCCAGGCGGGCGTGCCGCGGCCATACTCGGCGCGGGGCGGGACGGGCGAAATGTCGCAGAAGACACCTTCGGGCGTCCGGGCGTCATCCACGTCGACCAGCCACTTGGTAAAAAACGCTGCCACGTCGGCGTTGCACGTGGCTGTGCGGATGAACACCTCGGCGTCGCCCATCCAGCCCATCCGCTCGCCGCGCTGCGGGCAATCGGTGGGCACGCTGAGGTAATTGCCCCGCTGCCCCCATTGGATGTTCGACTGCAACTGGTTGAGCCGCGGATCGGAGCAGGTGAACTCGCCGACCCGCCGCGCGTCGGAACCGGTCACCATGCCGGTCACGGTGTCGGCGGCGGGCTTCTCCGGCAGGCCGGTCAGCTCCACGTAACGGAAGCCGTGGAAGGTGAATCGCGGCTGCCACGCCTCGATGCCGCCGCCTTTGCACACGTAGGTGTCGGTCGCCGGGGCACCGCGGAGGTTGGCCGTATAAAGCGTGCCGTCGGGATTGAGCATCTCGCCGTGCCGCAGCGTGAGCCGAGTGCCCGCCGGGACCGAGACCTTCAGCCGCACCACGCCCACCATGTTCTGGCCGAGATCGAAGATCCAGCAGCCCGGCGTCGCCTGGCGGATCGTTTTGGGGTGCAGCTCGCCGGTCACGCGGACCGGCTCCGTGACCTGGCCATCCAGCTCAATGGGCGGCTCGTTGCGCAGCGATGCTTCCGGCCACGCGCTCTGATCCAGTCCCGGCTCATCCCAGCCGGGCGTTTCCTGCCGGGCGTCGTACGATTCACCCAGCATGAGGTCCGACGCCAGGATCGGGCTGCCATGCACCCGCCAGGTCTGGTCGGTCACGATCTGCTGGGTTGTGCCGTCGGCGTAGGTCACTTCGAGTTGTGCCCGCAGGGCCGGCTGCTTGCCCCACGCTTGGAATGCCCCGTTGCCGATGTGGCCGCAATACCAGCCGTTGCCCAACAGGGCGGCCAGGGCATTGTCGCCGGGCTTCAGCAGCGCTGCAACGTCGTAGACCTGGTAGCGGACACGCTTGGCGTAGTCGGTCCAATCGGGGGCCAGCACGTGGTCGCCGACGCGGCGGCCGTTGATGCGCAGCTCGTAGAGCCCCAACGCAGTGGCGTACAGCCGGGCGTGGGCGATGGGCTTGTCGGCAAGTTCCACCGTTTTTCGCAGGATCGGCGACTGCGAGGGCGATCGTTGGGCGTCGCTGCCCCAGGGTGCTTGGCCCATCGGCGCGATCTCTGCCGCGGTCTTCCAGCGGCTATCGTCAAAGAGCACGGCGGTCCAACCCTCGACCGGCCCCTTGGCAGCCTTCCATTGCCGATCGCTAAACAGAATCTCCGGCTCCCTGCTGGGATAGCGGAGCGTCAACTTGACGCAGAGGCCCCCGACCTCAGACCTGAGGGTCGCCATGATCGCCACCACGTTGTCGCCGGGCGTGAGCAAGGGCTTCACGTCGTATCGCCGCGGCTGACGCCAACTCAACTCGTCGTCAACGTGGGCCACTTCCTTGCCGTTGACCCACAGGGTGAAGGCGCGATCGGCGGCGACGGTCAACCAGGCATATTCCGGCTTCACCCCGGCCGGGAGGGCCACGCGCCGGCGGAAGAACCGATCGCCGCGCGGCGCCTTGACCTTGAGGTCGACGCCCGGCTCCGGGAACCAGAATCCACTGAGCACCTGAAAGCGACTCGGCGGCCACCCCAGGGTCAACCTCCAGGTCGGCGCCGATCCACCGGGCCGTCCAATCGTTGGCCCGCAGCAGGCCCATCTCCCAGCGGACCGGTTGGCTCCAGTCGCTAGGCTGGCCGTCGCGGTCCCAGGCACAAACTTTCCAAAAGCACGCCTGGCGCGAGCCGAGCGGCTTGCCGGCGTAGACCACCTGCGACGTCGCGTCGGAAGCCACGCGGCCGCTATCCCAAAGGTCGCCCTGCTGCTGACCGAGCCGCTCGGGCGATGAGGCCACCAGCACTCGGTAGGCGGTTTGCCGCTGGCCGCGCTGGTCGGACCACAGCGTCCAACTCAGGCGCGGCGCCGCCACGTCGATGCCCAATGGATCGTTGAGGTATTCGCATCGCAACTGCCTGACTTGTACGGTTTCGCCGCCCCGCGCCGCCGCGCCGCCCAGAACCAACAGAAGCATTGCCACCCACGCTTGTCGCATCAATGTATCTCCTTCACGGTCTTGGGTAGGAATTGCCGCTGCACGAGTCCGCGGGACTCACCTTCGGCGGCTGCCAGAAGCCTTGGTTCACGTCCTTTCGCCAACAGCAGGATAGCACGGCGGAGACCGGAAGTCACTCTCTCGGTAGGATCGAAGCGTCTGCGCCCGGGTGCGCAGCGATTGTGCACCCTCCAGCCGATCAACCCGATCGCTCCGGCAGCAAGGAGGGCGAAGATGGAGGGCTCGGGCACGGCTGCTGCCAGAACGCCCTCAGCCATCGAGTACGTGCCACCGGGCGAAGCCCCGCCGCCACTGGCCACGGCGCCGCCCGCACTTGCCGTCGAACTCGTCGCAACGGTCCCGCTGGTGTCCGCCATGGTCTCGGTCGTTTCGGTCGCGGGCGACGAGGCGCCGACAACGCGCCCAACACTACGATGCCGCCAGCGTTCATCGTCACGATGCCCTCGCTGGGCGTGGCGGCCGGGTTGGCGAAATCGCGCGTGCCGCCGCTGACCGTCGTCCCGCCCGTGTAGGTGTTCGTGCCGGAGAGGATCAACTCGCCGCCGCCGGTGAGGGTCACGCTCATGCCCGGGCTGGCCTCGCCGATCGGCCCGGAAATTGTCAGACTGCTGCCGGTGGTGGCGCTGACGCTCAGGTTGCTCCCGAGCACGACCGGCACGGCGATGGTGTGGTTGCCGCCGCTGTTGCTGATCGTCGCCGAGCCGGCCGCGTTCGACAAGGTCAACGTGCTCGCGCCCGATGGGCTGAGCACGTAGCTGGCCCCGCCGGTGGTGCTGAAGCCGAGGCTTGCCAGGCTGAGGCTGACGTCCAAGGTCACGGTGGCCGTGCCGCTCGTCAGGACCGTGCCGAAGACGACGGTGTCCTGGGGGGCGCCGGGCACGTTGCCGCCGGTCCAATTGGCGGTCCTACTCCACGTCCCGCTGCCGTTGGACGCCCACTGCCCATGGATCGGGCTGCTTGTCGCCGAGAACACCAGGGCGACCTGGCCGAGCGTGTAGAGGGCGGATGTGTCCCAACCATAGCGCGTCGGCAGGTTGCTGACGACTTGGCCGCCGGGGCTGACGCCCGTCCAATCGAACAACTGGAGGGTGTTTCCTACCAGAGTGCTTGGATTGACACCCGGCGCGAGCGTCAAGTTCAGTTCTCCGGCAAGCGAAACAGGAATAGCGGAATCGAACGAAATCGTGGAGCCCCACGGTTGACCGTCAAGAACGATTTGCAGCGATGCGGCGGGGTCCATCGTCATTTGGCTCGAAACATGGATGGGGATGCCTCCGGCATAGTTCCGGATGGTGAGGCTTTCGCCGGCGGCCAAGTTGAGCCCTTGGATCGACCCGTCGGGCAGGATCGTGTTATGCGTAATGGCCGAAGTAAAGTAGTAGTCCACGCTAGCGCCGCGCATATCGGCGTCGCTCAGGTTTGCGCCGGCCATGGTGCTGTAGTAAAAGTTCGCGTCGGTGAGGTTTGCGCCGCTCAGGTTCGCGCCGCTCAGGGTGCAGTTCTGGAAGGCCGCCCCGGAGAGGTTCTGGTTGGCCAGGTTCCCGCCGGTCAGGTCGCAGCCAGCGAGGCGGATGCCGTGCAGGTCATTGGCCTGATAGCTGGCGGTGCTGTAAAGCTGGTCGGCGGTCAGGTTCGTGTAGATAAAGCGCGCTCCCGCGATCGTCGCCCCCGCGAGGTTTGCGCCGGCCAGGGTGCTGTTGTAAAAGCCCGCCCCCGTGAGGTTCTGGTTGGCCAGGTTCCAGCCGGTCAGATCGAGGCCACTGAAGCCGATGCCGTGCAGGTCATTGGCCTGATAGCTGGCAGTGCTGTAAAGCTGGTCGGGGGTCAGCTCTGAGTAGGCAAAATTCGCTCTCGCCACCGTCGCCCCCGCGAGGTTCGCGCCGGTCAGGGTGCTGGAGAAAAACTCCGCCCCTGTGAGGTTTTGGTTGGCCAGGTTCCAGCCGGTCAGATCGTTGCCATCGAAGCTGATGCCGTGCAGGTCCTTCGCCCGATAGCTGGCAGTGCTGTAAAGCTGGTTGGCGGTCAGGTTCGAGCCATCGAAACCCGCTCCCGCGACCGTCGCCCCCGTGAGGTTTGCGCCGGTCAAGGTGCTGCCCCACAAGGTCGCCCCCGAGAGGTTCTGGTTGGCCAGGTTCCAACCGGTCAGGTCGCAGCCAATGAGGCCAATGCCGTGCAGGTCCTGCACCTGGTAGCTGGCGGTGCTATAAAGCTGGACGGCAGTCAGGTTCGAGCGGTCAAACGCGGCTCCCGCCACCGTCGCCCCTGTGAAGTCTGCGCCGGTCAGGGTGCTGTACGACAAGTCTGCCCCGGTGAGATTCTGTTTGGCGAAGCTCCAGCCGGTCAGGTCGCAGCCTTCGAGGCCGATGCCGTGCAGGTCCTTCGCCAGATAGCTGGCGGTGCTGTAAAGCTGGTCGGGGGTCAGGTTCGAACCGCCGAAGTCCGCTCCCGCGACCGTCGCCCCCGCGAGGTTCGCGCCGGTCAGGGTGCACTGCAATTTCGCTCCCGTGAGGTTCTGGTTGGCCAGGTTCCAGCCGGTCAGGTCGCAGCCTTCGAGGCCGATGCCCTGCAGGTTCTTCGCCTGATAGCTGGCGGTGCTGTAAAGCTGGTCGGAGGTCAGTTTCGAGTAGCCAAAATCCGCTCCCGCGACCGTCGCCATCGCGAGGTTCGCGCCGGTCAGGGTGCTGGAGTTCACGAACGCCCCCGTGAGGTTTGCGCCGCTGACGTTCGCGCCGGTTAGATTGCTGTCCCACAACTCCGCCCCCGTGAGGTTTGCGCCGCTGAGGTTCGCGCTGGCCAAAGTGCTCCCCCACAAGTCCGCCTCCGTGAGGTTCTGGTTGGCCAGGTTCCAGCCGGTCAGGTCGTTGCCGCCAAAGCCGATGCCCTGCAGGTCCTTCGCCTGATAGTCCTTGGTGCTGTAAAGCTGGTCGGCGGTCAGGTTCGAGTAGGCAAAATCCGCTCCCGCGACGGTCGCCCCCGCGAAGTTGGCGCCGGTGAAGGCGCCAAACCCCAGTTCCGCCCCCGTGAGATTTGCGCCGCTGAGGTTCGCGCCGGTCAGGGTGCTCCACGGCAAGGAGGCCCCCGTGAGGTTGGCGCCGCTGAGGTTCGCGTTGGTCAGGGTGCCGGAGGATAAGTTCGCCCCTGTAAGGTTCTGGTTGGCCAGGTTCCAGCCGGTCAGGTCGTTGCCGCCAAGGCCGATGCCGTGCAGGTCTTGCGCCTTATAGCTGGCCGTACTGTAAAGCTGGTTGGGGGTCAGGTTCGAGCCGCTAAAGCCCGCCAGCGCCACCGTGGCCCCCGCGAAGTTTGCGCCGGTCAGGGTGCTGGAGTAGAAAAGCGCCCCCGTGAGGTTCTGGTTGGCCAGGTTCCAGCCGGTCAGGTCGTTGTTGTCGAGGCCGATGCCGTGCAGGTCGTTGGCCTGATAGCTGGCCGTGCTGTAAAGCTGGTCGGAGGTCAGGTTCGAGGCGTCAAACTCCGCTCCCGCCACGGTAGCCCCCGCGAGGTTCGCGCCGGTCAGGGTGCTGGAGTTCACGAGCGCCCCGGTGAGGTTTGCGCCACTGAGGTTTGCGCCGGTCAGGGTGCCGCCCGAAAAGCCCGCCCCCGTGAGGTTCTGATTGGCCAGGTTCCAGCCGGTCAGGTCGCAGCCACTGAGGTTGATGCCGTACAGGTTCTTCGCCTGATAGCTGGCGGTGCTATAAAGCTGGTCGGTGGTCAGGTTCGTGTAGCTCAAGTTCGCCGGCGCCACCGTCGCCCCCGCGAAGTTTGCACCGGTCAGGGTGCTGTACGTCAAGGACGCCCCCGTGAGGTTTGCGCCACTGAGGTTCGCGTTGGTCAGGGTGCTGTAGGTCAAGGATGCCCCCGTGAGGTTTGCGCCGCTGAGGTTCGCGCCGGTCAGGGTGCTGGAGCACAAGTTCGCCCCCGTGAGGTTTGCACCGCTGAGGTTCGCGCCGGTCAGGGTGCTAAACTGCAAGGTTCCGCCCGTGAGGTTCTGGTTGGCCAGGTTCCAGCCGGTCAGGTCGAGGCCACGGAGGCCGATGCCGTGCAGGTCATTGGCCTGATAGCTGGCCGTGCTGTAAAGCTGGTCGGGGGTCAGGTTCGTATAGGAGAAATCCGCTCCCGCCACCATGGCCCCCGCAAAGTTCGCGTTGGTTAGGATGCCGGAGGACAAGCTCGCCCCGGTGAGGTTGGCGCCGCTGAGGTTCGCGCCGGTCAGGGTGCCGGAGGACAAGTTCGCCCTCCTGAGGTTGGCGTCACTGAGGTTCGTGTTGGTCAGGGTGCTGGAATCCAAGAACGCCCCGGTGAGGTTCTGGTTGGCCAGGTTCCAGCCGGTCAGGTCGCAGCCTTCGAGGCCGATGCCGTGCAGGTCCCGCGCCTGATAGTCTGCCGTGCTGTAAAGCTGGTCGGCCGTCAGGTTCGAGCCGCCAAAATCCGCTCCGGCGACCGTCGCGCCCGCGAAGTTCGCGCCGGTCAAGATGCAGTTCTGTAAGTCCGCCCTCGTGAGGTTTGCGCCACTGAGGTTCGTGCTAGCCAGGGTGCCGGAATCCAAGAACGCCCCCGTGAGGTTCTGGTTGGCCAGGTTCCAGCCGGTCAGGTCGCAGCCTTCGAGGCCGATGCCGTGCAGGTCCCGCGCCTGATAGCTGGCCGTGCTGTAAAGCTGGTCGGCGGTCAGGTTCGAGTAGCCAAAATCCGCTCCCGCGACCGTCGCCCCCGCGAGGTTCGCGCCGGTCAGGGTGCCGGAGGACAAGTTCGCCCCGGTGAGGTTCTGGTTGGCCAGGTTCCAGCCGGTCAGATCGCAGCTTTCAAGGCCGATGCCGTGCAGGTTTTGCGCCTGATAGTCTACCGTGCTGTAAAGCTGGTCGGCGGTCAGGTTCGAGTAGCCAAAATCCGCTCCGGCCACGGTCGCCCCCGTGAAGCTCGCCCCGGTCAGGGTGCTGTATTGCATGTTCGCCCCCGTGAGGGCTGCGCCGTTGAGGTTCGCGTTGGTTAGGGTGCTGTAAAGCAGGTATGCCCCCGTGAGGTTGGCGCCGCTGAGATTCGCATTGGTCAGCATGCCGCCGGTGAAGTTCGCCCCCGTGAGGTTGGCGCCACTGAGGTTTGCATTGGTCAGGGTGCTGGAGAGCAGGTATGCCCACGTGAGGTTGGCGCCACTGAGGTTTGCGTTGGTCAGGGTGCTGGAGGACAAGTTCGCCAGGGTGAGGTTCTGGTTGGCCAGGTTCCAAGCGGTCAGGTCGTTGTTTTCGAGGCCGATGCCCTGCAGGTTCTGCGCCTGATAGCTGGCGGTGCTATAAAGCTGGTCGGCCGTCAGGTTCGTATAGGAAAAATCTGCTCCCGCCACCGTCGCGCCCGCGAAGTTCGCGCCAGTCAGGGTGCTGGAATAAAAGTTCGCCCCGGTGAGGTTTGCGCCACTGAGGTTCGCGTTGGTCAGGGTGCTGGACTGCAAGAACGCCCGTGTGAGGTTTGCGCCGGTCAAGGTGCTGTTGTAAAAGTACGCCCCCGTGAGGTTTGCGCCAGTGAGGCTCGCGCCGGCCAGGGTGCCGGAGGACAAGTTCGCCCCCGTGAGGTTTTGGTTGGCCAGGTTCCAGCCGGTCAGGTCGTTGCCACCGAGGCTGATGCCCTGCAGGTTCTGCGCCTGATAACTGGCCGTGCTGTAAAGCTGGCCAGCGGTAAGGTTCGAGCCGTCGAAAATCGCTCCCGCCACCGTCGCCCCAGCGAAGTTCGCATTGGTCAGGGTACCGGAAGACAAGTACGCCCCCGTGAGGTTGGCGCCACTGAAGTTCGCATTGGTCAGGGTGCTGGAGTACAAGAGCGCCCCGGTGAGGTTCTGGTTGGTGAAGCTCCAGCCGGTCAGGTCGTTGCCTTCAAGGCCAATTCCTTGCAGGTTGTTTGCCTGATAGTCCGTGGTGCTGTAAAGCTGGTCGGCCGTCAGGGTCGACCAGCCAAAATCCGCCCCCGCAACGGTTGCCCCCGTGAAGTTTGCGCCGGTCAGGGTGCTGTACGTCAAGTACGCCCCCGTGAGGGTTGCGCCACTGAGGTCCGCGTTGGTAAGCGTTGTTTGATAAAGATAAGCGCCCTGAAGATTCGCGCCGATCAAGTACGCTTGCGTCAGATCGAGAGAAGAAAGATCCGCGTAAGGTATGGCAGACATGCCCGTCCCGTCGGGGCAGGGCGTGCTGGATTGTTGCACGCCTTGACTGGGATCGTTTGGATCGACCCACTGCCATTGGTCGATGTCGGCCCGGGCCGTCGCGGCGCACGCGACGAGGATCAAACCGGCCCAAAAAGTCCAATACCGCTTCCGCGACTTGGTGCGGCCGAACCGCACGGGCGGGCCGACTGGAGCAGCCCTGCCGACACGAAACCCATGCCGTGCGCCAAGCATCGTTTGAGGGTCCATTGTCTCTCCTCCCCGCAGAACGAATTCTTGGTACGCTTGGCCCGCCGCGCGCGAACCGAAAGAATGCAACCAAGGACGACCGTCCTCACGCGCGGGATGTCTTCGCTCGGATGCGGTCGCTGCCTCCAGGATCGGGCCTAAGAAACACGGAACCAACTTTCAGCATACCGACATTTGGTGGAGATGTCAAACACCTGAACGTAGGGGGCGCCCGCAAGAAAAAGAAAATTGCGCCTATCGAGGGGGAAAGCTGTCGAAAAATTGGCCCAATCGGGTTACGGGCCGACAGCGCCGCGGCCGACCGAGGTCGCGCTCACCGGCTCGTCGTTTTCCGGCGAGCCGATCCGGGTGAACACGAACGACGTTTTCGGCGAGGCATTACGCCCGTTTCTTCCGCCGCCACAGGTAGCCAAGCAGTCCGATGGCGGCCACACCCAGTGGGGCGAAGGTGGAAGGTTCAGGCACGCTGGCCGCTGAAATGGCCTCGGTAATCGAACCCATGCCACCGAGCGAATCCACGGCGCCCGTTGCCACATCGCCGCCCGCGCTGGCCGGGGAGGTCGTCGCAACGGTTTCCGCGGCGACCGCGTTCTGGAGTCGTTCCCTGTTGGCCGTCCGCGGCAGGTGTCGAGGCCCCCAACAACGCGCCCAACACCACGTAGCCGCCCGCGTTCACCGTCACGATGCCCTCGCTGGGCGTGGCATTCGGCGTCGAGAAGTCAAGCGTGCCGCTCGTGACCGTCGTCCCGCCGGTGTAGGTATTGGTGCCGGTGAGGAGCACGGCTCCAGGTCCGCTGACGTTGAGGCTTGTGGCGCCCGTGATCGCGGGGGTGAACGTGAGCGTCCCACCGCCTCCGCCCAGGTTATAGGTTGTGCCGCTGGGCGTGAGGATGCCGCTGTAGGTGACGTTGCCGCTGGCGCCCAGGCTCAGGCTGCCGTAGCTTCCCATGTTGATCGTCTCGGAACTGCTGGCAATCAGGGCCAAGGCGCCTGCAGAAGCGGTGGCGATCTTGCCGCTGGTGAGCCAGCCGGTAACGGTGTTGTAGGTCCCAGTCGGAGCCAGGGCCACCGCGGCGCCGCTTTTGATGGTGACGGTCCCGCTGCCGGGAACGGCGCGTATCTCCGTTAAATTGGAGGACGCCGCCGTTCACCCTGGTGCCGCCGGTATAGAAGTTGAAGCCGGCCAGGATCAGCGATCCGGCGGCCGTCTTGGTTAGGCCGCCGCTGCCGCTGATCGTGCCGGCGAAGGTCTGTGCATTGGGGTTGGCAAATGTCATCCAGGCGTTGTTGGTAATATTGCCGGCAACAGAGCCGTTGTTGCTGGTGCCGTTACCCAGTTGCAGCGTGCCGCTGCTGATGGTGGTGCCGCCGGTGTAGGTGTCAGAGCCGGTGAGCGTCAGCGTGCCGGTACCCGCCTTGGTCAGGCTGTAGCCGCCGCCGCTGTCCGAGATTGCACCACCGACGGTGAGGTTATTGGATGTGATCGTCACGGTCGGGCTGATGCCCATGGTGACGGCGCCGGTGCCGAGATTGAGGGCCGCGGGGCCGGCGAAGGTGAAGTCGCCATTCCAGTTCTGTGTGTTGTTGGTGGAAAGTACGATGGTGCCGCGGGTGTTGCCGATCGTGCCGCCGGAGATGGTCAATGCGCCGCTGCCCAGGGCGGCGGTGGCGTTGATGTTGAGCTGTCCGCAGGAAAGGGTAGTACCGCCGCTGTACGTGTTGTTCGTGCTCGTCAGGACGACGGTCCCGGGACCGGTGACTGCCAGACTGTTGCTGCCGGTCAGCGCCGACGCGAAGGTCAACGTGCCCCCGCCCCCGCCCAGCCGATAAACAGCTCCCGCAGGAGTGAGGGCGCCATTGTAGGTGGCCGCGCCGCTGGCGCCCAACGAGAGGCTGGCGTAGCTGCCCATGTTGATCGTTTCGCTGCTGCCCCCGATCAGGGCCAAGGCCCCGGTGGAGGCCGGGTTAATGTCGTTGCTGTTAAGCCAGTCCATCACGTGCCTGTAGGCACCGCCGACGAGCACCGCACCGCCGCTGTTGATGGTGATGCTGCCGGCGCCGCTGGGAATGGCCGAGGTGCTGGTGAAATCCAGCAGGCCGCCGGTGAGCTGGGTGCCGCCGGTGTAGGTGTTCGTGCCGGCGAGGATCAGCGTGCTCGTGCCCGCCTTGGTCAGGCTGTAGCCGCTGCTGCTGTCCGAGATTGCGCCCCCGACGGTGAGGGTATTGGACGCGACTGTCACGGTGCGATTGCCGCCGAGCGTGACGTTGCCGGCGCCGAGACTGAGGTCGTAGGCGCCGGCGAAGGTGAAGTCGCCGTTCCAGTTCTGCGCGTTGTTGGTGGAAAGCGTGATGTCGATACCGCGGGTGTTGCCGATCGTGCCGCCGGAGATGGTCAATGCGCCGCTGCCCAGGGCGGAGGCGTTGTTGAGGTTGAGTTGCCCGGCGGAGAGGCTAGCCGCCGCTGTAGGTGTTCGAGCCGGCAAGGGCCAGCGTTCCGGTGCCGGTCTTCGTCAATGCGATGCTGCCGGTCGTGTTTGCAATTGTTCCCGAGAACGTGCTGCTGGCGTTGCCGTTGCCGATGGTCAGCGTGGAAGTGCTGGATCCGGAAGAGTTGTTAAGGTTGTCGATGATCCCCGCGCCGAAGAGTACACCCACGCCGATGCTGTAGCCTTCCAGGTCGAGTGTGTCGCCGCTGGAGACCACCAGCGGCGCGCTGGTCGATCCTTCGAGCGCGGCGGCATTGCCAAGTTGCAGGGTGCCGCCGCCGACCGTGGTACCGCCGCTGAACGTGTTGTTCGTGCCCGTCAGGATGATGATCCCGGAACCGGTGACTGCCAGACTGTTGCTGCCGGTCAGGGCCGACGCGAAGGTCAATGTGCCCCCGCTGCTGCCGCCCAGTCGATAGGTAGTCCCCGAGGGCGTGAGGACGCCATTGTAGGTGGCCGCGCCGCTGGCGCCCAGCGATAGGCTGGCGTAGCTGCCCATGGTGATCGCTTCGCTGCTGGTCCCGGCCAGGGCCAAGGCCCCGGCGGAGGCCGGGTTAATGGTGCTGCTGTTAAGCCAGCCCATAACGGTCGTGTAGGCGCCGACGACGAGCACCACACCGCCGCTATTGATGCTGATGCCGCCCGCGCCGGTCGGAACGGCCGAGGGAGTGGCAAAATCCAGCAGGCCGCTGTTGACCGTGGTGCCGCCCGTGTAGGTGTCCGAGCCTCCGAGGACCAGCATGCCCGTGCCCGCCTTGGTCAGGCTGTAGCCGCTGCCGCTGTCCGAAATTGCACCACCGACGGTGAGGGTATTGGACGCGACCGTCACGGTGCGATTGCCGCCGAGCGTGACGTTGCCGGCGCCGAGATTGAGGTCGTAGGCGCCGGCGAAGGTGAAGTCGCCGCTCCAGGTCTGTGCATTGTTGGTGGAAAGCGTGATGGAGCTACCGCTGGTGTTGCCGATCGTGCCACCGGAGATGGTCAGTGCGCCGGTGCCAAGAGGCGCGGCGTTGATGTTGAGCTGTCCGGAGGAAAGGGTGGTGCCGCCGGTGTACGTGTTGTTCGTGTTCGTCAGGACGATGGTCCCGGGACCGGTGACTGCCAGACTGTTGCCGCCGGTCAGGGCTGGCGCGAAGGTCAACGTGCCCCCGCCGCCGCCCAGTCGATAGATGGTTCCCGCGGGCACGAGGACGCCATTGTAGGTGGCTGCGCCGC
Organism: uncultured Planctomycetia bacterium; assembly: GCA_963804825.1. GTDB lineage: Bacteria > Planctomycetota > Planctomycetia > Pirellulales > Thermoguttaceae > JBKQVT01. Next base: position 1,597,422 of record CAWDRV010000003.1, read on the forward strand.
TGGCGCCCAACGATAGGGTGGCGTAGCTGCCCATCGTGATCGCTTCGCTGCTGGTCCCGAGCAGGGCCAACGCTCCGGTGGAGGCCGTGTTCACGGCGTTGCTGTTAAGCCAGTCCATCACGGCGGTATAGGCGCCGCTGACTAGCACCGCGCCGCCGCTGTTGATGGTGATATTGCCGGCGCCGCTGGGAATGGCCGCAGTGCTGGTGAAAGACAGCAGGCCGCCAGTGACGGTGGTGCTGCCGGTGTAGGTGTTAGCGCCGGCGAGGATCAGCGTGCCGGGGCCCATCTTGGTCAGGGTGCCGGCGCCAGAAATTGCGCCCGCGAAGGTCAGCGTGTCGGCATGATTGAAGACCAGCGCGGCGTTGTTGGTGATGCTTGGGGCGGCCAGTCCTTCTCCGCTGCCGCCGTTGCCGATCTGGAGGGTGCCGCCGCTGACGGTGGTGCTGCCGCTGTAGGTGTTGGAGCCGGCCAGGACCAGCGTACCGCTATCGGTCTTGGTCAGTCCGCCAGGCCCGGAGAGCGAGCCCGAGAGGGTCACGATATAACCGGCGGTGTCGACCGTTGCGTTGCCGCCGCTTCCCGTTAATGTCATGGGCACGGTGGTGGAGAGCGAGCCGCTGGCCTGGAGCGTTCCGCCGCCGAAGTTGAACGCCGCGGTCCCGGAGCTGCTGCTTAGTGCGGAGAGGATGAGTGTTCCGCCGTTGAGGTTGTAGGTCCCGCTACCGTTGTTGTAGTTGATGTAGAGGCTGCCGGTGATGGCGTTGGTGCCATCCGATTGCGTGAAGTTGCCAGTGCTGGAGTTGCCCACGTATTCATTCTGCACGGACAACAGGCCGGAACCACTGAGGCTGTACGTCCCGCTGCTGCCGGAACCGAGGTAGAGATTGCCGGAGATGGTGTTGGTGCCGCCGGACTGCGTGAAGTTCCCCATGCCGCCGTCGCCGACGTATTCATACGATGCGGACAACAGGCCGGAACCGCTGAGGGTGTAGGTCCCGCTACCGTTATTGTAGCCGAGCGAGAGACTGCTGGAGATGGCGTTGGTGCCGCCCGATTGCGTGAAGTTGCCGGTGCCGGAGTAGCCCACGTATTCATACGGTGCGGACAACAGGCCGGAACCGCTGAGGCTGTAGGTCCCGCTGCTGCTGGACCAGTAGCCGAGCCAGAGAGTGCCGGAGACGGCGTTGGTGCCGCCGGACTGCGTGAAGTTCGCCGTGCCGCCGCTGCCCACGTACTCATTCGGTGCGGACAACAGGCCGGAACCGCTGAGGCTGTAGGTCCCGCTGCTGCTGGACCAGTAGCCGAGCCAGAGAGTGCCGGAGACGGCGTTGGTGCCGCCCGATTGCGTGAAGTTCCCCCTGACGCCGTCGCCCACGTCCTCGCCGCCGCCGGCGGACAACGAGCCGCCGCTGAGGCTATAGGTCCCGCTGCCGCCGGAGCCGAGGTCGAGTTCGTCGGAGATGGTGTTGGTGCCGCCGGACTGGGTGAAGTTCCCCGCGCCGCCGTTGCCCACGGACTCGCTCCAGGACACGTACAACGACCCGCTGCTGAGGCTGTAGGTCCCGCTGCCGCTTGACCAGTAGCCGAGCCAGAGCATGCCGGAGATGGCGTTGGTGCCGCCGGACTGCGCGAAGTTCCCCGCGCCGGAGTCGCCCACGTCCTCGCCGCTTGTGGACAACCGGCCGGAACCGCTGAGGCTGTAGGTCCCGTTGCTGCCGGAGCCGTTGCCGAGGTCGAGTTCGCTGGTGATGGTGTTAGTCCCGCCGGATTGCGTGAAATTGCCCGTGCCGGAATAGCCGACGACGGCGTTGCCGTTCACGGTGAGGCTGCCGACGGTCATTTGAACAGATCCGCTCCCCGTGGCGTTGCCAAGGTAAAGGCTGCTACAAGCGTCTCCGGTCGTGGTGATGGTCGCAGTCCCGCCATTGTAAATATCCGCGTTGGTGCTGGAAGTCGGCAGCCCGCCGCTCCAATTGCCCGCGCTGGACCAGTCGCCCGACTGAACGTTCCAGGTGTCGTCGGCCCGAGCCGGCGGCGGAGACAAGAGCAAAAGCGCCGCCGCGGTGACAAAACCCATGAACCGGACGACCGAGGATCGCGAATCGGAGCGACTATCGCGGGTGGTTGTACGCATCGGGTTTTCGCCGAAGTTTTCTTACGTCGATCGCTTCCGCCGCCACCCGTAGCCAAGCAGTCCGACGGCGGCGACACCCAAGAGGGCGAGGGTGGAGGGCTCGGGCACCACCACGAGGTCGATATAGCCCTGGTCCACGGTCGTGGACAAGGAGTACGTCGCCACGGGGAGATCGAAATTGCCCAGCGTGGACGTATCGAAGTTACTGGGGATGGCAATCAGGCGGTAGTCGCCAATGGCTGTCGGATTCGTGCCGAACGTGATGGGCGTGCCCTGGCCAACGGTCAGCCCATTGGTGATCATGAGCAGATCGCCGCTGCCGCCCAGCGTGGTCAGGTCGAAGTTGAGCGTGAGGTTCGAGGAGGTCAGCAGACTCCCGATGGTCAAGGTGCCGATGGAGCCGATTCCGCCAGGGGCGATTTCCGAAGCGATGGAACCGGCCTGGACGACGCCCGAGATCGAGCCGCCGTTGGTGCCGCCGCTCGCTAAGGTTCCGCCGTTAAGAGTCACCGTGCCGCTGCCGGTGGCGGAGCCGTTGGAGCCATTGGCGGCTTCCAGGATGCCGGCGTCCACCGTCGTGCCGCCGCTGTAGATATTCGAGCCGGCCAAGATCAGCGCGCCGGCGTCTGTCTTGGTCAGGCTGCTCCCCGGGGTGCTCTCGCTTATTGGTCCGGAAATCGTCAAGCTGCTTCCAGCGGTGGTGCTGACGTACAGGTTGCTCCCGAGCACGACCGGCGCGGCGATGGTGTGGCTGCCGCCGCTGTTGGTTACGCTGCCGGTCAGCATCAAGGTGCTCGTCGTGTCGCCGGCGGAGCAGGCGATGGTGTAGCTGCCGCCGCCGCTGGTGTTGAACGTCAGGCTGCCGACGGCCCAACTGCCGTCCAGGGTGACGGTGACCGTGCCGCTGCCGATCACGTTGCCGAAGGTGACCGTGTCCGGGGCGCTGGCGCCGGGCACTTGATTTCCGTTCCAGTTGCCGGGCAGATTCCAACTCCCACCTGCGGAATTTGCCCATGCGAGCGTCGAAGCGGGAAGCGTGAGCGCGAAGACCGTCCCGTCTAACATCGTACCGCCTCCCCAGGTCGCCCCATAAAGGGTATTGCCGTTGACCGTCAAGCCAGCTTCGGGGTCACCATTGCTGTTGCCGAGCGAGCAGACTGTCGTCAGGCTGCCGCCGCTGGTGGCGATGCTGAACACAGTGCCGAAGCCGTACGCCCCACCCATGGCCGCCCCGTAAAGCGTCGATCCGATGAGCGTCAAGCCGGCCTGGGGCTCGTTAGCATTGCTGCCGTTGAACGAGCAGAGGGCCGTGGGACTGCCGCCGCTGGTGGCGATGCTAAACACCGTGCCCCACCCCAGGCCCCCGTTCAACGACAGGTTCCCGCCATAATAGGTCGTCCCGTAAAGCGTCGAGCCGGCGAGCGTCACACCGGCAAGGGGCTTATTACCGTTGCTGCCGTTGAACGAGCCGAGGGCCGTGGGGCTGCCGCCGCTGGTGGCGATGCTAAACACCGTGCCGTCGCCGTACGCCCCGCCCTGTTCGGTCGTCCCATACAGGGTGTTGCCGGCGAGCGTCAGATTACCTACGGGATATGCACCATTGCTGCCGTTGAACGAGCAGAGGGCCGTGGGACTGCCGCCGCTGGTGGCGATGCTGAACACCGTGCCGTCGCCGCTGGCCCCGCCTCCGGCGGTCGTCCCGTAAAGCGCGGATCCGATGAGCGTCAAACCGCCCGTGGGACCCGCGCCATTGCTGCCGCTGAACGAGCAGACTGTCGTCAGGCTGCCGCCGCTGGTGGCAATGCTGAACACCGTGCCGTCGCCGTTCGCCCCGCCATAGGGGGTCGTTCCATAAAGCGTCGAGCCGACGAGCGTCAAGCCGGCCTCGGGCTCTTTACCATTGCTGCCGTTGAACGAGCAGAGGCTCGTGGGGTTGCCGCCGCTGGTGGCGATGCTGAAAACGTTGCCGTCGCCGTATGCCCCGCCTACGAAGGTCGTCCCGTAGAGCGTGGAGCCGACGAGCGTCAAGCCGGAATCGGGCGCGCTACCATTCCTGCCGTTGAACGAGCCCAGCGTCGTAAGAGTCTGGGCATGGGCGTGTGTCGCTACGAGGCCGAGAAGAATCAAGACGGCGCATGATATGCGCGGCGCCGCGACAATCGAGCCTCGAGCCCTTGCCTTCTCGAACATGAAACAGATCCCCTTCTTAGATGCCGAAAGCGGCACTCGCTCAAGGCGGGGGAAGGGCGACGAAACGTCAAAAGACACAAGGCAAGCGAACGCCTTCCCGGCCGTTGGGCGAGAACCGAACGCTGCCTCGTGATAATCGAGTGCTCTGCGTGGCGAACAAGCAGGGAACACGCCTCCCCGGAGTGGTCCGCCATCGCGGGATTCGCACCCCTCAGTTTATCGGGTTATGAAATCGGCGTCAAGCGTCTGGGAGGGAAGCGGCGAAAACAAGCCTGCCTGGCAATTTCCGCGAATTCGCCGGACCTGCTACAATGAACCTACATATATGACCTAGCGACCGGCGGTTTTCTGGTCCGCCTGTCCGCCGCCCTGGATTGCCGGGGCGGCACTCCGTATCTCCGAGCCACCAGCACATTATGGCACCACCCGATGCGGCGTTCCGACCTCTCGATCTTAAGAAAAACGTTCGATCGCCACGTCGTTCCGTCTAATAAATAGCTCGATGCGAAATGCGAGAAATCGTTCGATTAGATGGGACAGTGGCACAATGCCACGAACTGCCGTCCGATGTGGACCGCGGAGGCGGGGCGGTGGTTCGCTCGACCGATTACGTTTCCTTCCACTATTCCATCGGTGCCTTTTGCGGATCTGCTCATAGGCCCGGTTCAGAGCGCCTTAGCGTCAAGGGGCAATCGTCCGGACAACGCGAAAACCGACATCAAACTCGTGAAAGTTCGCGCCGTCCTCGCCACGCATCGCAGACCGTAAGCGGCCGGGGCGACCACAGGGGAAAGCTCCGCCCCGGATGGCAAATGTTCTCGCGTCCGTGCCACTTGGATCGGCGACCGGCGGCCCTGGGCGATCCTCGTAGGTGCCGAGTGCGCCGGCGCACATGTTCGCCACGTTCCCGCACATGTCGAACAGTCCCCAGGCGTTCGGCCGCAATTGGCCGACTGGGTGGGTGTGCAGTTGCGAATTCTCGAACCACCATGCGTAGCGGCTGAGGTTCGCGGCGGAGTCGCCAAAATAAAAACGCGTCGTCGTGCCCGCCCGGCAGGCATATTCCCACTGGGCCTCGGTCGGCAGCCCGTACGTGGCGCCGGCGGCCTTCTCCTTCGGCATGTCGCTGAGGCGGCGACAGAATTCGACCGCCTCGCTCGCAGTCAGATTCTCGACCGGGCAAGCGGCGTCGCCATGATGCTCGCTGGGGTTTCTCCCCATCACTGCCTGGTACTCGCCTTGTGTGACCGAGCAGGCGCCGAGGTAGAACGCCTTGGTGATCCTGACGCGATGTTGCGGGGCCTCCCGGGGAACGCATGTGAGGTAGTAGTCGAGCGCGTCGTCCTGCGTGGGCGCTCGGCGGGCCTCATCCATGAGCCGGGCCACCTCGTCTTTTGTTGTGCCCATGTCGAATTCACCCGGCGGAATGAGCACGAGTTTCATGCCGATCGAGTTCGTCTTCACCACCGGCACGTGCAAGTGCCTGGACCAGCGCTTCTGGTGCAGTACGGCGGTCTTGTCGCCAAACGGTGCCACGGCCGCGGGGGGAGCGGTGCCGGAAGACGTGGCGGCCTCGATCCCGGCAATTTCACCCAGCCGCTTGTAAATTCTGCTCTTCACGAGGCTGGCCGTCACCGTTGCAGCGGCCTTTTCATACCACGAGCCGGCGTGCACGAGGACTTGCTCCCGCTGTGGCGAGTGACGCGAGTGCGCCAAATCCCACCAGGCGTCAGCCAGCTTGACCTGGTCGTCGCCCGTCGCCGGCGGCGTGGGCGTCTCCATTGCCGCCACCCGCTGCAAATCCTTGTCGCCACTTTTCAGCAGATAGGGCAAGCCCTCGGTCCACTGCCCCTTGGTCAAGCAGAAATAGTTTCCCACGGCTAGGTTCGCCGCGTGGTCCTCCGGTTTGACCTTCAGCACGTCCTGGGCCTCTTGGTACCGGCGGTAAGCAGCCGCCTGCTCGTTGATCCGCTTTCTGACCGCGTTAACCGACTTGACCAACTCGGCATCATGGACCCGGCGGGCCTCGGCGGCCAGTTGCTGACCCAGTTGGCGGGCGAGTTCCAACTTGTCCTTGTTCGCCGCCTCCTCCAGCAATGCGCAACCCTGCTCGACCACCGGTGCCCGCTGCTGCGGAGTCTTCGTGGCCTTGAGCATCTTGCCGAACGCGGCCGCCTTCATGTCCAAGGCGTTCGACCTCGTAGAGCCGCGATATTTCGTCCGCCGTTTCGAAGGCGACGGTTGCATCGCCCGCCCCGACCGCCAATTGGTGCGCCGCCTGGAGCAGCGCGTAACGCCCGGCGATGTCGTTCTGCGTCTTTCGACCTTCTTCGAAGAGTTTCTTGGCCAGGGCCATTTTCTCTGCCACGGTCTTCGCCTTGGCCAATTCATCCTTGTAGATATCGTGGACCATGGCCAGGCCCTTCTTGGAACCTTCCTCGTCCGGAACCGGCAGCCGCGACGGCGGTCGTGCGGCGGCGGCCTTCTCCGGTTCTTCCTTCTCGGGCGCGGCCGCAACCGGCTGTTCTTCCTTCGGCGGGGCAACCATGTCCTTCGCCACGGGAGGAGCTGTTTCTTGCTTGGCTCTGAGAGATGATGTTACCTGCTTCCCGGCGGGGGGAGCCGTTTCTTGCTTGGCTGCGGGAGGAGGCGACTCCTGCTTCACCCGGGGAGAACTCGGTTTCCGTAAGGTTGCCTTCGTTCTGTCGGCACGCACGGAATCGTCGCTGCCTTTCTCTCCCAGCGCCATCAACGCTACAATCAGGACGACCACTCCCAGCCCGGCAGCGACCGCGACGAATGCGATCCAGGGCGCCCACGCCCTTGCCTTGGCCTTCTTCTTTCTCGCGACAGCACGGCCCGCCAGCCGGGGAGGGGGCGATCTGCTCCCGAGCTGGTTGCCAGAAGAGTCGCCCGCGGGCCCGGCTTGGGCACCGAGTTGCTCGCGCAGGACCCGGTCGTAGAACGCCTTCTTCGCGGGACTCAGCAGACACACACGCGCGGCGACCACCTCGTTGAGGAGCTTCTCGGCCAGGGCGGAGTGTTCGCCCGCAATGAAGCGTTTCAGTTGCCCCATCCGCTGGTTGGCAGCCGCTTCGATGGCGTCGGGGTTGCCCTCGAACCGGTCGATGCCCAGCAAGCGGTAGTGGTTGGGCGGCTGATCCTTGGGCGAAATGCCCAGCCAACGGTGGTAGGGATTGAACGTTTCCGGCATCGGCAGCCCCCATCCGATAGGAGACCCTGTATTTTAACGAAGCTCGCAGAGAAGGGGAACCCTGAGCGGCTTGCTCTTATTTGGCGTCGTGGGCGATGGGCCGCTGATTCGGGTGGCAACGGATCGTCGAAGCCGACGGCATCCAGGTGGTCGTTCGGTTCGTGGGTCCCAGGGCACGCCGTGGGCGGATTGCGATTACGGCACCATCGGGTGCGGTGTTCCGAGCCCGTGACCGAAAGAAAACCGTTCAGGCGTCAGATCGTTTCATTTGATAGTGGTCTGATGAGATAACCAAGAAATGCGTGGGTTGACCTGGGCCGCGCTCCCTATTTCCGCCGTCGGCAGGCGTAGCCGAGAAGCCCGATGGCACCGACGCTAAGGAGAACAAAGGTTGAGGGCTCGGGCACAACCACGAGGTCGATATAGCCGCCCACGGTCGCCAGCGAGTACGTTTCACCGCCCGGCGCTGCGGGCAGGTCGAAATAGCTGAGATTGGGCGTGCCGAAGTTGCCGCCGATTAGTTGGTATTCGCCAGGCGCCGTCGGGGGATTCGTGCCGAGGGTGATTGGCGTGCCCTGGCCAACGGTCAGCCCATTGGTGATCATGAGCAGATCGCCGCTGCCACCGGGCGTGGTCAAGTCGAAGTTGAGCGTGAGGTTCGATGCGGTGAGCAATCTGCCGATGGTCAACTGTCCGATCGAGCCGATGCCGCCGGGGGCGATTTCCGAGGCGACGGAACCGATCTGGACGACGCCCGAGATCGAGCCGCCGCTGGGGCCGCTGGCCAGCGTCCCGCCGCTGAGCGTGACGGTGCCGCTGCCGGTGGCGGAGCCATGAGTCCCGTTGGAGGCTATGAGCGTGCCGTCGTCGACTTCCGTGCCGCCGCTGTAGATGTTGCTGGCGGCCAGCGTCAGGGCCCCGGCGCCGGTCTTGTCGACGCTGCCGCTGCCGCTGTAACCGAGATACAGGTTATTGGCAATCGTATGGATTCCGCCCGTTTGGCTGAACGTTTCAGTGCCGGCGTCCCCCACGTACTCGTTGCCGGTGACGGTCAACGAACCCGCGGACAGGCTATAGGTTGCGGTGCCAGTGGGACCGTAGCCGAGGTCCAATATGCTAGAGATGGAATGGGTTCCGCCCGCTTGGGTAAAGGTCGCGGCGGCGGGCAGCGATCCCGTTCCAAGTCACTGCCCTTTTGTCACGTCCTGGCCTTTGAACCAAATTTTGCACTTCGGCAGGGCTTTTTCCAACTTGCGCACGCCTTCCTTGGTCACCTTGCTTTTCGCCAGGTTCAGGTACGAAAGCCCGCTGAGCCCTGCCAGCTTGGGCAGCCCCGCGTCGGTAATGTGGTCCGAAAGCAGCAGTTCGTCGAGGTTTTTCAAATGGGCAAGATGGACAAGCCCGGCATCCGTAACCTGGCTTCCCGAAAGATCCAATGATTTCAACCCAGTCAGGCCGCGAAGATGCACCATTCCAGCATCAGTGATACGGGCTGCACCGCAAAGGTGGAGTGTTTTTAGCTTGGCCATACCGGACAGGTATCGCAACCCAGCGTCTGTAATCTGGGCGTCATGGAGATAAAGAGTTTCGAGATTTGTGAGCCCCTTGAGGTGCTCCAGTCCGACGTTCTGAAACTTGCGGGCTAGGAAGAAACAGTTCCTTCAGATTGGTGAGCCCTTCAAGATGCACCAGTCCGGCGTCGGTGAGCGTGTAAGGCAGCCGCAGTGTGCGGAGGTTCCGCAGGCCGCTCAAATGCACCAGGCCCCGGCCATTGATGTTCTTTTCCTCCAGGCACAGCCACTCCAACTTATCGAGACCGGCGAGCAACTTGAGGCCGTCATCGTCATGGATTCTGACCATGTATATCGACGCGAGCGATCCGGCAGCGCATCGGGCGACACCGGCGTCAACGTCTTTCGCGGCTCGAAGCAGCGCCGGGACAGCTCGCTCGGCCTTTTCGCCAAACGTCCCTAGGACATCGGCTGCCGTGGAGCGGATCGAACCGTCTTGACGGCTCAGCGCTTCGATAAGTTGCGGCACCACTTTGTCGCTGTCGTCTCCCATTAAGGTCAGGGCCTCGTAGGCCAACATGCCGATCGCTGGGCTCTTGCTGACGTTCAGGAGCGCGGGCACGGCCTCGTGACCGCATCGGGCCAGGGCTACCACGTCGAATCGCTGCGTGTGCGTAAAAACACAGCGGCCGCCGCAGCCACGGTGCAGCGACGCGATGAGCACGGGAATGGCCTGCTGGCGCTCTTGGCCAAGTTCTGCCAGGGCCATGGCCGCTACCGTTCGCGCCGCGCCATGCCTGGTCTTGAGTTGGGCCACCAACTCAGGCGCCGCCGTTGGTCCGATGTGAACCAAGGTGCTGACAGTCGCCGCCGCACGATTCGTGTCGTCGTCGGCGCGGTCGTCGCCGTCCCCGGGCGACTCCATCTTCGCCAATCGCTCCAGCAGCACGGGGACCGCAGATTTGGCGTCGGGGCCTATCACGCCGATATAGCCCAAGGTCGCGGTTTCAAAAGCGTCCTGCCCCACAGCACCGCCGGCATGGGTGAGGCGTCGTCCTGCCGAAGCGCAGCCAACAGCACGGGCAAAGTTGCCTTCAGGTCGGTGGTTTTCTTCCCCACGGCCAACGCCACGAGTCCGTGCACCACCTGGTCGCGGTCCTGTCCCGCCTTGACGAGCAAGGGCTCCTTGGTCCAGTCGGAAGCCTCCTCATCTTCGTGCCCTCCGAGTTTCGCGTCGATGGCGACTGCCGCCCGCACCCGCACTCGCGCGCTGCGGTCGTGCAACGCGTTGATCAGGACGTCCCAGGGCATTTGCGCCGCGCCGTCGTGGAACAGCAGCGCATCGACCGCCGCTGTCCGCACGATCTCCTCCTTGTCATGCCGGATCGCGGCGGCCAGCGGCTGGATCGCTTCTGCGCGAATGTCCCACTCCTGCTCGGCCAGCGCTAGTGCGGCGTTGCGCCGTTTGATCGGGTCCGTATCCATTTTGAGCGTCTTGATGAGGGCCCGGCTATCGGCCGCAGGATCGGCTTCCTTTTCGCTGGCGGACTGATCCTCGGCCGGAGGCACCGAAGCGGGCGTGTCGGCCCTGATTGGGGGCGGTATCGGCTTCCATTCAAGCTGGCAGATCGGCAGTGCCTCCTGGAGGTCTTCCACGCCGTCCGCGGTGACCTTCGTATGCATTAGAAATAAAGACTCCAGCGCGCTTGCGCCGGTCAGGTGCTTGAGCCCGGCGTCCGTAATCGGGGTGCCCACGAGCGATAAGGATTCTAGCCGCGTGAGCGTCTTGAGTCGTGTTAGACCGGCGTCCGTAACACGGGTATCGTCGAGGACCAACTCTTGCAGTTGGGTCATTCCGCGAAGGTGTTCCAACCCAGCATCCGTGAGTTGAGTCCCGCCAAGATGAAGGATTTGTAGCTTCGTGAAAAACTTCAGGTGTTCCAGTCCCGCGTCCGTAACCTTGGTCTTGCCAAGGTCCAACCACGTCAGTCGGGGCAATCCGTTGAGCGACTTCAGCCCTACGTCGGTGACTTGCGTGCCGTAAAGGACCAAACAATCGAGGCGCGGCAATCCGTTGAGGCTCGCGAGTCCAACGCCGGTAATCTTGGTATCATCGAGGCTCAACTCTTCCAAACGGAGCAACCCTTTGAGGTGTACGAGTCCAGCGTCCGTGACCCGGGTGCCATTAAGGTATAGGACGTTGAGTGCGGGCAGTTGTCGGAGGTGAATCAGCCCGGTGTCGGTAACCTTGGTGCCCCTGAAATCCACCTCAACCGCCGGTCTGCCTGGACTCTTCTCATCGACCGTGACCTTGCCACCCAGCTTCTCGATTTCGGCAATAGCCTTTGCCTGTTCAGAATTCGGCTCTGCCGCCCAACCGGCGGAAACGCAGGCGAATAGCACGCCGAGCACCGTCGTCCGAAGTTCGACGCGCATCATAGGCTCCTCTCTGTCCACCAGGAGTGGGACCCCAGGCAAACTCCGTTCCCTGGGGTTCCGCGAATCCTTTCACCACACCCTATTCTATTCCACGCAAAGGGGGGGGTTCAATACGGGTTCCCCCAGCCGGCCCGTACTTGCTGATCGGACACGGCCGACGCGGGCCACTTGTTCCAGACGGCGACGCAGGCCAGACGCGGCAGGGCGGGAAGACGCTATGTGGCTGCCTCGGGCTCGATGACCCGCATTTGCTGCCAGCGGCCCTGGAGAAATCTGGCCAAGTAGATGAGCCCGAGCGAGCAAACCCATGCCGTGATGACGGCCCAGCACCAGAGCAGGCCCCAACCCTGTCGCGCCACGCCCCACCAGGTTGCCAAGAGCGGCGGGGGCGACGTCAGCAGCGTCGTCCACAGGATGAATCGCATGTCCCCGGCGCCGCGGATCGCGCTGACGAAAACCACGTTCAAGGCGTCGAACAGGCAGTAGGCCGCGACAAAACGCAGCAGCACGACGGTCGTCTCCCGTAACGGTCCGAAGACCGCGGAGGAAACCCGCGCCGCAGGGCCTTTCAGGAACCAATCGGGCACCGTCACATAGCCCAAGGCCATGGTCCCCATGTAGGCCAGGGCAATCCCCAGCGCGGTCCAGGTCGCCCGCGCCGCCAGTTCGGGGCGGTTACGGCCAAGTTGCTGTCCCACGATCGCCGTGACCGCGGTGCCCAAGCCCCACATCGGCACCCAGGCGACGTTGTTGATGGTGAAGGCCAGCGTCGTGGCAGCCAGGGGGACCTCGCCCAATCGCCCCACGAGCATCAGAAAGACCGTGAAGGCGGCGACCTCCATGAAGGTCTGCAATCCACCCGGTCCGCCGTAGCGCCAGAGCCGCCCCATCATTTCCGCCCGGGGCCGCCAACCGACCGCCAACTGATAGACTTGGCGGCTGGCCGGCCGCAGCATGAGCCAACCATAGACGAGCACGCGAAACCACTCGGCCGTCGTGGTGGCCCAGGCGGCCCCGGCGATGCCATGGGCCGAAAACCCGCAACGCCCGAAGATCCACAGGTAGTCCAGCGCGGCGTTCAACAACGTTGCCGCCGTATCGACGAACATAACGACCCGTGTCTTCTCGCGGCCTGTGAAGAACGACACCTGTGCGGCCGCGATGATCATGGCTCCGGAGCCGAAGGTGAGCACCCGGTAGAAGGTAGTCTCCAGCCGGGCCAGTTCGGGGTCCTGATTGGTCCAGGCCAGCAGCAGCGACACCCAGGGAGTCGTGGCCAGCAAGAGAGCGCGGCCACGATGCCAATCCACATCCCTTGCCAGACGATCGGCCCGATCCTCCGCGGCCGCCCGGCGCCCTCGTACTGGGCCACGAACGTATTGACGTAGAGGGCCACGCCGAGGGGAAAGCTGATGATCGTGAAGTGCAACATGCCGGCCGGCATCGCCGCGGCCATCGCCTTCGGCGCGTACCAGAGGAGAAACATCCGGTCGATGAAGATCATCACCGTGGTGGAGATCGTGGAAACGACCAACGGCAGCGACACTTGCAACACTTCCCGCGCGCCGCAGGGGCGGGTCCACCAGTCGTGAAGTCTGCCCAATCGTGTCATCCGGCTGCCTGCTTTACACCCTGTTCTTGAGCAACGTTAGCGCCCGCACCTTGACCTTGGTAAAGGCGGGCTTGGAGTGCAGGTATGCGAACATGCCACTCCACGGCAAGGGATGCGAGAATTAAAAGGGATTGCGGCTGACGATGCAAGCCCGCCGGCTCAGCCTGCCTTCTTGGCATCGGCGAACTCGTAGAGGCGGGTGTTCCCCTGCTTGCCCACCTCGCGCACGGCTCCCGTCTGGCGGAAGCAGTAGGCAATCCGCTGGGCCGACCAGCGATTGACCCGCAGGGATTCGGCCAGGTGGCCGGTATGGAACGGCCGCGGCATGGGACGCTCCACCAGACGAGCCAGGTCGGCGGCGGTCTGGAACTGGTACGTGGCACGCACGGCCACGAGCTTCTGATCCTCGACCTGGTAGTCGTCGCGCCGCCAGCGGCGCCGTCGCCCATGGCCCGGATAACGCCATTCCTCGATGTTGACCAAGGGTACTTTCAGCGTCAGCCGCCTGTGGGGAAACACGCCGGTAAAATGGACCAGGTCGTCGAACAGGTCCAGGAGCGTGCCTCGCTTGGGGCTCACGCGCCGCCCGGTGATCGGGCCTTCCTTGCTGGCCAGCTTCACCAGCAGCTTTTGGACGATGATCGGCTTGACCACGACCACCGAGTGGTTTTTGAACAGGGTCTTCACCTTGTCGCGGATCGCAGCGAGCGAACCGTGCTGGATCTCGACCAGATGCCCGCCCGACATCACGTCAATACGATAACCGCCCAGCGACACCTCGAATTGGGCGTCCGGGCCAGCGTATAGGGTCTTCAGATCGCGGTGCAGCGAGGTTTCCATGGCGGCTGGCAACCAGGATCCACATGGTCTGCGAAGTCTGCCAAGAAAGATTATCGTATCCCGGCCTAATCGGAGTTCAGAAGTTTGACTGGACGGGGGAGGTATTTGGCTGCTCAAGGCGCAGGTCGTCGGACTGTACGGCGCGCGATCACTGCTCGCAGCACCTCCGGGGAAAGTTCGGTAAGCGAAGCAACGAGCAGGTCGGCGTTGGCCAGCGCGTCGCGGGTGCGGCCGGTACTGATCAGGCCGACACTGGCCATGCCCGCCGCTGCGGCCGCGGCAAGCCCCGCCGGAGCGTCCTCGATAACAACACAACCGCCGGGCGGCACCCCCAGACGTTGGGCGGCAAGCTGAAAGACCTGTGGGTCCGGCTTGCCGCGAGTAACGTCCGCGCCGGTCACGACCGCGTGGAACAAATCCCGCAGGTTCCTCCAGTCCAACACGAGGTCGACGTTTTCCGGTGGTGCGGATGACCCTACTGCCAAGCGGAAGCCTTCTCTGCGAAGGGATTGCAGCAGCCGTGCGGCGCCCGGCATGAGGGGAACGTCCTCCTGGATGACACGGCGAAAGGCGGCCTCTTTCTGCGCATCCATCGCGGCGATCTTGGCCTCGCTGAAACACCGTCCCGCCCAGAGCTTTGCGATGACCTCGCGGCTGGTCCAACCGAAGGTTTGTGCAAAATCTTCCTCGCTGAAATCCAGTCCCTCTCGTCTGGCCATTTCCAGCCAACTTCGATAGTGCGCCTGGTACGTATCGACCAGCACGCCGTCCATGTCGAAGATCGCCGCGTCAGCCTGATTCATGGCTTTCTGCCAATCTGCTGGTGCTTGAGTTCCAGGTCGGCGGGGATCAGCATCAGCCGCTTGCCGAGCCATGTTTCGTAGGCTTCGGTTGCTTGGTGGATGTCCATGGCTTCTCCAGTCCCAGACATTTTGCGCGGGCTTGATCCAGATCAATTGCCTTTAGCCACTCGCCGGGTAGGATTCAGTAGAACGAACCGGCAAGCATTTCTCAAGGAGCCCAAGATGAAACCCACTGAAATCCTCAGCGGAGAGCACCGCATTATCGAGCAAGTGCTCGATTGCCTGGAAAAAATAGCCCGGAATTGTGCGACCGAGGGGCGATTGGACAAGACCTCGGCGGAGCAGGCGTTGGACTTCTTCCGCAATTTCGCAGACCGCTGCCACCACGGCAAGGAAGAAACCCACCTCTTCCCGGTGATGGAGGCCAAGGGGTTTCCTCGCCAAGGTGGTCCTACGGGCGTGATGCTCGACGAGCATGAGCAAGGCCGGGCTCATGTCCGGGGCATGGCCGATGCGATCGAGGGGGCCGCCGCCGGTAAGGGCGAAGCGGTCGCTCGATTCGTCACTCATGCCCAAGGTTACGTCGGCCTCCTGCGAGAACACATCAAGAAGGAAGATCATTGCCTGTTCGCGATGGCCAACCAAGCCCTGGCCGACGACGATCAACAAAGGCTCTTGGAGGCTTTCGGGCGCGTCGAGCACGAACACATGGGCCTGGGCACTCACGAGAAGTTCCTGACCATGGCTGACGAATTGGCGGACCGCTTCGGTGTAAAACGGGCGGTTGGCAACAGTAGCCCGAGCTGTGGTTGCCAGCATAGAAACCAGGAGACCTGCGTCTCCTGAATCCTGCCTGCGACTACGGTTGGACATCTGCCAGCGGGAGTTAGGCCAGCACATAGCTCCCCGCAGGGCCGCAGTGGGCGATGGCTGGCAAGATAGGCAATTTCCTTTCACAGCTTCTTGGAGGCCCACCGGCGGCTTGTCTGGCAGGGAAGCAGTTTTGGTGGCCGGACGGCCAAAAGCCTCCCAGACGATGCGTGGCGATTCTTGAACGTTCTTGGTGGGCCTGATCGGCGATTGGGACGGCCCACCGGCCTGCCAGACTACCGCGCCTGCAACTGCCGGGCAAACGCCTCTAAATCACCGTAGCGGTGCTGCCATGTCGTATACATGGCCCCGACGATCCCCGGAACCTCGCGGCCGTCGTGGAGCCAGCCGCCGATGGCTGCCACTGGACCGTCATAGTACCCGGCCAGGATCTGCTGGTGGCCCAAGCCTGCGAAATGTCGGAGCGACTCGATCCGCTTGCCGCGGTCGGAGTTCCAGTTGACGATCACCACGTCTTTGTCCAGGCCCTTCCAGGAGCCGTACCACGGGCCGTCGCCCTTGACCAGATAATACCGGCCGCTCTTAAAGGCGTTGTGCTGGGGATCGAACATGTCGGACCAGACGTAGATCGGTCTGCCCGCGTCTTCCGCGCGCACCAACTCCGCGCACTTGCGGACATTCTCGGCCAGCATTTCGCCGGGGGTCTTGCCTGTGTTGCGACAGCTTTCGTCCCAGCCCTGCACGCGGATCTCATCGTGCTGGAGGAAATAGCCGTCCGGCTGGAGGTGCCGGTGGACCTGCCTAAGCTGCCAGCGGAGGATCTCGTAGACCTTCGGCTCGGCCATGCAGCACATGACCTGCTCTTGGTAGATCAGCACGGTGTGGAAGTAGCTCAGCAAGACCTTCTGGCCGTCGCGGATGCGGCTGCCCGACGATACCGTGATGACCGGGGGCTCGTGCCAGGCGGTGAAGCCGCCCGGCCAAGGGATCGTGCCGAGCTTGGGATCGCGGGCGTTTTGGAAGTCGCGGCCCTCCCGGTAGACTGTCTCGCCGTCGGCGCTGGTGGCCCGCAGGGGTGCGCCCTCGCGGCGGACGACATTGACTAGCCCGCCCGGTTCCAACCGCACGTCATCCCACCAAATCTTGCCGCGTTTGCCGCCCCAGACGCCCAGGTACAGGTTGACCTTCGAGGCGTCGAGACTGTTGAAAGTGATGTCGATCCGCTTCCAGTCTTGGGTCTTGTCGATCTTCGGCTGGTAGTAGTTCAACGCCGCGCCGTCCTTTCCGAGCACGGCGATGCGGACCTCGTTGGCGGCCTCGAAATCCTGCGTCTTGACGGCGGCCGAGACGTGGTAATAACGGAACGGCTGGACAGCGAGCGTCTGGCAGGCCCGGCCGTGGCCGTGCTGCGGGTCGTGGAGGCCGATGTCCTGCATCCGGAGCGACGCCCGGCCTTCCGACCGCACGGCCGTGTCGATGAACGTGATCTTGCCTGGCTGGTCCACGAAGTCCCAGCCGGTGGGGATGTTGTTCCTCGACTGCTCGAAGCCGCCGTTGGCCAGCCGGGCGGAGGCGTCGGCCGGGACGAGCCGTCCGTGCTTGGCCACGAAGGGGGCACCCACCACTGGCAGGCCCTCGGCCAGGTTCGGGTCGCGCGAGAGCAGGTCGTTGGAGTAGCCGATGGGGCAGACGCAGGCGATGCAGGCGAGCTTCCGGTGCCGGCAGGCATCGCGAACCCGGCGGACGTTGACAAGATACCGCTCGGGCAATTGGTCCCAACGCATGAACTTGCTGTCGGTCAGGACTACGCCGTTGTAGCCCGCCTTGGCAGCACGCTCCAAGAGCACCATGGCGTCTTCGACGTTCCTATCTACCAGCAGGTTAGTGGCCAGATATATCCAGCGGTGCTCCAGCGGTGCAGCGTGGGATTCCAGAGCAGATGTCATCGTTGCAGCCATCGCTCCCAGCGCGGCCAGAATGCACAAGGCCTTCTTCATGGTTGTCTCCGCTTCCTCATGGTTTCCACGACTCAAAATGTCATCAGCCTACTCCAGCCATGGCACGTTTCCCCCCATGATCATACCATGCTCGGCGAGTTGGATGTCGCGGCCATCTGCAAACCGCCTTCCTCTCTCAGTTTCCTCCGTCCTCGGGCACCGTTACTTCCGCCTCACACGGAATCCCGGCCGTAACATCGGGCAGAATCCCAATGCGTTGATAGATCGGCCGGATGATCTTCCGCATAGCAGGCAAACGCCAGGCGAAAACCAACGAACCCATGATACACATAACTCCGGCGAGTTGCACGACGCAGGCCACCCCAAGGTGACTGGCCAGACTGCCAGCCAACAGGCTTCCCAACGGAGCCGCACCCAGGAAAGTCATGGCGTAGAAGCTCATCACTCGGCCGCGTTTGTCGTCGACCACGATGGTTTGCAGGATGGTGTTGCTGGCCGCCGTTTCCATCATCACGGCAAATCCACTGGTCACCAGCAGCAGCATCGAAAGCCACAGAACACAGGAGAACGAAAACGCGATCAGGCTCAGGCCGAATACGGCGCTGGCCCAAGCAATCTGCCGCCCCAGACCGAGCACGCTCTTGCGAGAGGCCAGGCTTAGGGCTCCCATCAGCGCTCCAAGCCCCATGGCCGCCGTCAGCAGACCAAGCGTGTCCGGTCCGCCATGGAGCACGATCTTGGCAAAGACCGGCAAGAGCACCGTCAATGGCATGGCCGCCATGTTCACCAGGGCCAGCAGCATGAGGATTTCGCGGATCGGAAGAAAGCCGAAGGCATAGCGGAATCCTTCTTTTAGCTCCTGGAGAACGTGCTGCGGAGGTTTAACTGCGGCTTGCGGCGGCAGCCGCATGGCCAGCAGGGCCGCCAACACGGCCACATAGCTCAGCGCATTCAGCAGGAAGCAGACTCCTTCCCCCACCGCCGCGATCAGAAACCCGGCAATCGCTGGCCCAACAAGTCGCGCCCCGTTGAACATCGACGAGTTCAGGCCGATGGCGTTGGTCAGATTTTCACGTCCTTCCACCATCTGGATCAGAAACGCCTGTCGAGCGGGTATGTCGAAGGCGGTGATGAGCCCCATGCAAACGCTTAAAGCAAGGACATGCCAGACGGCAATCGTGCCGGTCAGAATAAGCACGGCCAGCATCAGAGCCTGGCACATGGCCAGGCTCTGTGTCAGGAGAATTGTCCGGTGCAGCTTCCAGCGGTCGGTGAACACGCCAGCGACGGGAGCCAGGAAGAAACTGGGGATCTGGCTGCAAAAGCCGACCAAACCCAGCAGGAACGCCGAGTTGCTCAGCCGGTAGACGAGCCAGATCATGGCCACCTGCTGCATCCAGGTGCCGATCAGGGAAATGCTCTGCCCGAAAAAGAACAGCCGGAAGTTGCGGTGTTTCAAGGCCCTAAGCAAGATTCGTCCTTCGTCATGGGATTGGGTGGACCGTGGCGATTCCCGGTCTCCATCGAATCCGCGCACGGCCTGGGGCTGATGGGGCGTTTCAAGCTACTCATCTACCACCCAGCACTCGCAGGACGGCGCGTTGCGATCCAGCAGTCGGCGGCACTCGGTACACCACAGTTGGCCGCACTGGTAACAGCGTCCGACCAGAAGTTCCCCGATCTCCGGGTCGGCCTCGCAGTTACCCGTTTTCTCGCTGCGGCACTTCGGGCAGTCCCCTACGAAAATGCGATCGGCGAAGTCTTCGGCCGTCTCGCTTCCCTCGAACGCCACCTGAAGTTCATCCAGAGCTTCCGGGGGCATTTGTTTCAAGACGTCGCGGACGGCTGCCTTCTCCTCCTCCGTGGGCCCGGCTTCCACGGCCGCCTCGCAGAACCCGCAGACCTTGGCCTCGTCGGGGGTCTTCTTGCCACAATTCCAGCAACGCATGTTTGTGCTCCTCCCGCCACGATGTCCGATGACTGTGATGATACCGTTTTATTCGGTAGGTAGCCCCAGGGTAGCCCCGGAAGATTACCCACTTTCAAGGCATAAGAAAAGCCTTGCGCAACTCTTTGCCACGCAAGGCTTTACAAGTGGGCGCACGAAGAGTCGAACTTCGGACCTCGTCCTTATCAGGGACGCGCTCTAACCAACTGAGCTATGCGCCCAACCATGTCGCCCCCGCGGAGAGATATCGGCCCACGGCAGGCCGCCATTCACCCCGTTCTGCGTCATAACTCGCATTCTATAAGGTCCAGCCAGCCTGCGAAACCCCCCTCTGAGAATAAGGAAGCCGTTGCGCAATAAGGGGAAGGGGGAAGGCGGAGGGCGGACGGCAGTGAGCCGGCGGCGTGAGCCGCCGGATAAGGCGGAGGGCCGAGGGACCTGGCCTGGATCATGGACGTTGTGACTTGGCCCACAAAGTTCCCGTAATCGGAAAAATCGACGCAAACTGTTATGTCGCGGACCCCGAGGAACCGAAATTAAGAAAACTGGCGGTTAGATAAGGGAGGGACGTTTTCGCCCATTTCCCTCACCCTCGGGCACCACGTCCGTGGTCGCTTCCGGAGGGAGAGGGGACTTCAACGACAGAAAAGGACGCTCCGATGAAGTTCGACTTTCGCCTCGCCACGGCCGCGGTTCGGCTCGTTATTGCTTTTGGGATTGTCGGTCTTGGCCGGCCGTCGCCGGCGGCAAATCCCACGGCCGAACAAGCCTTGAAACTCACCCCCATCCAAGATGGCGTCGATTACGATCGGCCCACGGCGGAAGAGGCCGCCAAGTGCAAGATTTCCGTGAAGAAGATCGACGGGCACGTCGGCTGGGTGGTCGAGAGTCCGGACGGCACGATCCTGCGGAAGTTCGTCGATACCAACGGCGACAACGTGGTCGATCAGTGGAGCTACTACAAGGACGGCGTGGAAGTCTATCGCGAGATCGATTCCACGTTCGACGGCAAGGTGGACCAATACCGTTGGTTCAACAGCGGCGGCACGCGCTGGGCGGTGGAGAAGAAGGGCGCCGACCGCACGGGACCCGGCAAGACCGTTTCCTGGAAAGTCATTTCGCCGGAAGAGGTGACGGCGGAAGTCGTGGCGGCATTGGCCAAGCAGGACGGGGAGCGATTCAGCCGCCTGCTGTTGACGCCCGAGGAGCTGCAATCCTTGGGCCTTGGCAAGGCGAAGACCGATGCCCTGGCGGCGAAGATCGCCCGGGCCCCGGCCGATTTCAACGCCCTTGCGGCCCGGCAAAACAGCGTCACGTCGGAATCGAAATGGGTGCAGTTCGGCGGCAGCAAGCCGGGCGTCGTGCCGGCCGACGCGGATGGCCCCGGCAAGGACCTGGAGGTCTATGAAAACGTCTTTGCGGTCGTCGAGACCGGCGGCAAGCACGGCCAGGTGCAGATTGGCACGTTGCTGCGGGTGGGGGATGTTTGGCGGCTGATCGACGCCCCGACCATCGCGGCCGATGGCCGCGCCGAGACCTCTCCGGCGGGCTTTTTCTTTGCCGCCGCGGTCCCCAATCACCCCAACGCCACGGCCGCCGGGGCGAGCGACCCGACGCAAAAACTCCTCTCCGACCTGGAGAAGCTCGAACAGTTCGACCCCGGACGGCCCGATCTCTTGGAGCAGATCGCCGAGTCGGTCAAGACGCCGGAAGAACGGATCATGTGGTATCGGCAAATGGCCGACACGATCAGCGCCGCCGTGCAATCGGGCAAGTCGGCCGGGGGCGACAAGCGGCTGGAGACGCTGTTCCATAAACTCCAGCGGAACGAGGCCGACAAGGCATTGGCCGCCTACGTCCGATTCCGTCAACTGATGGCCCAGTACACGCTGCGGCTGCAGGCTCCGAAGGCCGATCCCAGCAAGATTCAGGCCGACTGGGTGAAAACGCTCGAGCAGTTCGTCGCCGATTACCCCGCAGTGCCCGACGCCGCCGAGGCGATGCTCCAGTTGGGCATCGCTCGGGAGTTCGCCGGCCAGGAAGAAGAGGCCAAGCGATGGTACCGGCGGATCGTGCAGGAGTTTCCCGCCTCGGCCGCGGCGAAGAAGGCGGGCGGGGCCGCCACCCGCCTGGATTCGGTGGGCAAGACGATCAACTTCTCGGGGAAGAGCCTCACCGGCCAGACCGTCGATCTGGCGAAACTGCATGGGAAAGTGGTCTTGATTCAATACTGGGCCACCTGGTGCGGACAGAGCAAGGCCGACATGCCCGCCTTGAAGGAATTGGTGTCCAAGTATGGCGATTCCTTTGCCGTGCTGGGGGTCAGTCTCGACGGCAACGTGCGGGACTTGAAGGCCTATTTGGCCGAGAACCGGCTGCCTTGGCCGCAGATTTTCGAGGAGGGCGGCCTGGACAGCCGGCCGGCCAATCTGCTGGGCGTTTGGACGCTGCCGACGATGATCCTGGTCGATCAGGACGGAAAAGTGGTCAGCCGAAACATCCCCATCGCCGACGTCGAGAGCGAACTGAAGAAGCTGGTCCGGTAAGATTGGGTTTCAAAAGGCCCTTG
Source organism: uncultured Planctomycetia bacterium (assembly GCA_963804825.1). Lineage (GTDB taxonomy): Bacteria > Planctomycetota > Planctomycetia > Pirellulales > Thermoguttaceae > JBKQVT01. The sequence goes on from CAWDRV010000003.1 coordinate 1,619,474, forward strand.
CCCATGGGAAAAGCCCCCCGTTTGCAACGGGGGGCTGTCGGGCGGCGATGTAAGGCATTCTGTTGTAGAGAGTTACGTTACTCATCGCTACAACCGGCCTTTCGCTACGATCCCGAAAGTCGGCAAAATCGAAAAAAAGCTACCTTTCGGCACAATCGTTAACCGAAACCATAATCAGGCAATTATCGGACACGGACGTTGCCAAGGGGGGCACGACCCAGATCCCGACCGCCGCCCTCGATCGCGGCGCAAGCGGCCCTCCTGCCGGCACACGCCGTTTCGGCAACGTTGATCCATCGGATCAGGACTCAAAGGAGGGAATAGCATGCGACGTTTGTTAACGAGTATCGTGGCTGCCGCGGCTACGCTGGTGCCCGTCTTGGCGCGGGCCGACAACCCCAATCAGCAGATGGCGCAGCAGATCGCCACGCACCTGCAGGAAAGCGGCAAACTCAGTCACTTCAAGATTGCCGTGAAGTTCAAGGATGGAACCGCTTGGCTCGAGGGGGAAGTCCGCGATGCGGAGCAAGCGACGACGGCTCTGAGGCTTGCGAGCGAGGCCGAGGGCGTGGAGTGCGTCGTGAATCACCTCACCATCGTGGCCGTCGACACCACGGCGAGCGTAAAGCAGGATGCCGAAAAGGCTGCGCCGGCAGTGAAGCCGGTGCAAACGGCGAGCGTAGAGCAGGATGCCAACAAGGCGATGCCGACAGAGAAGCCGGCAGCGAAGCCGGAGCAAGAAGAAAAGGCGACGAGGGCGCCGAGCCGACCCGAGAAGCCGATGCTGGCGTTTCTGACCCCGTTCCGCCGCCCGTCGGCGCCCCATAGCGCGAGCCTGGCGTCGAGCGCCCCGGCCGAGGACACCCAGAACGGCGCGCGGCGCGTGCCCGCTTCCTTCGCTTCGGCCCCGGCGCAACGCGTGGCCGCCACCGAACCGATCGCTGCCGAAGAGCCGCCCAAAACGATGGCGCCGCAGGGGCGTCCCATTCCGGTTGCCCTGGTGCAGACGGTTCCGGCGTCCCGGGCTGGCGTGCCTGGCGGCCCGTTGCCCATGTGCACCCCGGGTGTCGGTGGCGCCCAGGCCCCGACCCGGTTTGATGTGCCCAATATGCCGAACTATGCGTGGCCGAGCTACGCATCTTACCCAAACTACGCTGCCGTGACTTACCCAAGGCAGTATTCAGCAACCGCCTGGCCGTACATCGGTCCGTTCTATCCGTACCCCCAAGTCCCCTTGGGATGGCGGAAGGTGACCCTGCAATGGGACGACGGATGGTGGTTCCTCAATTTCAAGGATGAGCCCGGTTGTTGCTGGTGGAGATAGGTCAGAGGCGGGAAAGGATTCTCGCACAATTGACCGACGGAAGCCCCCGCCCGAGCGCTCGTGCGGGGGTTTTTTCGTTGGGGGCCCCCGCCGGCTCGTCCAGCAGCAGGACATCCGTCACGGAAATATTCACGCAAAGGCGCGAAGGCGCAGAGGCGCAAAGGAAAAAGAAAGAGAAGAGGAGGCGGCGGGCGAATCGACGGAGGGTGCGGTAATCCGACCTTCTGCTCTCGTCTTTTCCGTACCTTTGCGCCTTTGCGTGAAATCCCTTGTTCCACAGACCTTGCCCCAAGTTTATCCCCTCTTCTGGAGAGGACGGCGATTTGGCCGATTCAACCGGCAAATTCGATACAACCGAAAAAAGCCGCAAGTTCGGCGCAGATTCACACGATAAGTATGGTATCACGGCGCAGGCCCATGCCCTTCCCCTGTGGATTGGGGGGGAAAAGACGTGGCTCGGAGCAGCGGGTGTTCCGCGCGGCCGGGCACGCGCCGCACCGATCAGTCGAGGAACCACGAATGATCAAGCCAGTAAGTTCCGCCGCCATCGGGCTGTTGGCGTCGATGTTGTTGATCTCGTCCAGCGGCTGCACGGCGACGGTCGCCGGGCCGAATCTCGGCCTGTGGTCCTATCCGATTCCGCTGTCGCCCTATTTCCAGAAACGCGAGGAAGATGCGTACTGGAACAAGCTGCGTTATAAGCGATCGCCGATCTTGGGACCGATTACGGCCGGCGCCCGGAAATCGCGCTGGATCCGCCGTCGGACGACGAGGTGATGCGGAAACTCGAAGAGGCCCGGCCCGTCCAAGGCGGCGTTCCCTGGCTGCACGAGGTCTCGCGGAGCCATGTCCGCATCGTGAAAGAGCTGATCGCCGACTATATCGACAAGGAACCCCGGGTGCTTCCCTTGGTGGGACCTGTCCAGCTCCATCACGTGAAATACAAGTGCATCGTCTCCTTCACGGAAATCACCCACGTGGGTTGGCCGGTCCCCTACACGACCACGGATGAGGAGTGCCAAGAGGTCGTCTATATCGACCATAGCCACTTGCACATGGTGGGCAAGCTCGACTTCGGTCCGGGGAGCAATTACTAATTTCGGGTTGGGTCTATACCACCTACCAAGGTACCTTTTCTCTTGAAGTCCAATGGAAGATGAAAAGCCCCCGCCGCAACGCGGCCGCGGGGGCTTTTTTCGTTGCTCCCGGCCGGAGCGCGCCACTTTCACTCACCGCCAAGCCCTTCCGAACACGAAAATGATAATGGGAAGGACTTTGGGCTAAGGCGTCGTGACGAAGGAAACTGTCCGAATCAGGAGGCCAGACATTCCTGTCTGGCTGGGAAAGACAGGCAAGAATGCCTGTCCTCCTGAACGCGATTGGTCAACTTGTTCTGTTGCGGCGCCCAACGAGAAGTGGCCGGCAAGTTATGCCTCGGCATAACGACGCGACGGACCGCGCGTTTTCGTGATGCGAAGGCGTCACGTACGGGGTGACGGATCATGATGGGCGTCAAGCACTTGCCGTGGGCAGCCGCAATCTGCCTGACGGCTGCCGTGGGCGGGCTGGGCTGGTCGATGACTGCCAGGCAGTCCGCTGCCGCCGTGCCGCCCGTCGCCGCCGAAAAAACGGCCACAAACCTCGGTCCCGCGGCAGACCAGCCGGCGCCGGTCCTTCAGGAGGCCATCCCCACCAGGGACCTGTGGCGGATCGTCCGGGACGCCGGCCCGCTGATGATCCCCATCCTCGGTTGCTCGCTGCTGTTGGTCACTTTCTTCCTGGAGCGGGCGATCAGCCTGCGGCGCGGACGTGTCATTCCCAAGCCCTTCGTGACCCGGTTCCTCCAACAATTGGCCGACGGCGAACTCGACCGTCGGCAGGCGACGGCCCTGTGCGACGAGAGCGGCAGCCCCGTGGCGAAAGTGTTCGCCGGAGCGGTCCGCAAATGGGGCCGCCCGGCCGTCGAGATCGAGCAGGCCGTCATCGATTGCGGCGAACGCGTGACCAACTCGCTCCGCCGGTACCTCCGCATCTTTTACGCCATCACCACCGTCGGGCCGCTGCTGGGCCTGATGGGGACCGTGCTGGGGATGATCCAGACGTTCAACGTGATAGCCGCGGGCGATGCCCTGGGCCGCGCGGAACTGCTCGCCGGGGGCATCGCCAAGGCCCTGCTCAATACGGCCGGCGGCCTGGCCGTGGCCATTCCCGCCTCGATCCTTTATGTCTTCTTCGCCAGCCGCGTCGATCGGCTGATCGTCGAGATCGACGCCCTGGCGCAGGAGGTGGTCAATACGATTTCCGCCGAGGAATTACAGGAACGACAACCTCGCCCGTCCGCCACCCGCCGCGCCGCCTGAAATTCGAGGCTTCCAAGGATGGATAAGCCGTGCCCCTGAAAACCCACCCCGACGAAACGCCCGCGCTAAACTTGACGGCCATGCTCGACGTCATGTTCCTGTTGATCATCTTCTTCATGCTGGGCACGCGGTTCGCCGACCAGGAGCGGCAGATCGCCTTGCAGGTCCCGACGGTCGTCAACCGGGCGCGCTGGACGCCGCGGCGGAGCGAAAAGCGGTCAACGTGTATCGCGACGGCACGATCACGCTCGACGGCAAACCGGTCACGTTGGACGACCTGACCGCCAGGTTGGCCACTGCCCGCGGCCAAACGCGCACCCTGGGGGTCCTGGTCCGCGGCGACGCCCAGGGCCAGTTCCAGCAGGTCGCCGCCGTCCTGAACGCGTGCAAGCAAGCGGGCATCAACGAACTCGGAATCTCGGTGCGTTTCCTCCCCTTGAAGAAATAAGCGATGGCCGCCGTTTTCCCAGGCCGCCTGTGGAGTTGGTTGACCGGCACGGAGCTGGTGATGGGCCTCCTCTGGCTTGGCCTGGCCGCCTTTACCGTCGCCTTGGTCGTGCTGATCTGGACGCGTTGGGGCCAATATCGGCCCTTGCGGAAATGCCTGGTGTTGTCGGTCTTGGCCCATCTGCTGCTGGCCGGCTATGCGACCACGGTGCGGATCGTCGCCATGGTGCCCGGCGCCAGCGGTCCGAACATCCAGATTGCCTATGTGGAAGGCCCCGGCGGACCCGGCGCCAACGGCGATGATCCGGCGGGCAAAGTGGAAACGCCACGCGTCGCCGAAAAGGAGTCCCTGCCGCTGCTGGACATTTCCAGCCGGCGGCGCCACCGGCTGACCAGCTCGCCGCCGGCGGAAAATGCCGCGACCGATCCGCCGTCCCCGCCGGTCGCCACCGCCGTGCTGGACAAGCCGATCTTGCCGTCCGAGCCGGACGCCGGACCGGGTGATCCGCCCAAATCGGCCGGTCTGCCCGAGGAACCGGTCGCTTCGGACCCCAATGCCACCGATCGCGTGACGGTGTCGCAGGCGATGACGGCGACGACGGCGACAACGGCGACAACGACAACGGCATGGCCGGCCAGCGACGGCATCGGCGCTGCCGGGAACTTGGCCCCGGCGGTGTCGCAGCCGGGCGGCGAGTTCGACCCACGCGCTGCCGGAGGTCTATCGGCTTCGGATGGCCCCGAACCATGCCGGATTGGCTCAAGGCCGCGGCGGCAGCCCGGCGACCGAGGCAGCCGTGCAGGCCGCACTCCAATGGCTGACGGAAAACCAAAGTCCCGACGGACATTGGAGCGCCCGACAACATGAGGCGGGACGGGCGGTCATGGTCGATGGCCAAAATCGTCAGAACGCGGGCGTGGACGCCGACAGCGCCATGACGGGGCTGGCCCTGTTGGCCTTTCTCGCCTCGGGGCAGACGCACCGCGACGGGGCCCACGCCGACCAGGTCCGCCGCGGCCTGGAGTACCTGTTGTCCGTGCAGTCGGCGGATGGGAATCTGGCCGGCCGGGCCGACCTGTTCGCCCGAATGTATTCGCACGCCATGGCCGCCTTCGCCCTGAGCGAGGCTTACGCCATGACCGGCGATGCCCGGCTCCGCGACGGTGTCCGCCGGGCCGTCGCATACACGGTCGCCTCGCAGGACGTCTACGGCGGCGGATGGCGCTACCGGCCCGGCGATCCCGGCGATACCAGCCAACTCGGCTGGCAATGGATGGCCCTGAAGAGCGCGGAACTGGCCGGCATCCCCAGCGGCGAGCCCACCCGCCAAGGCATCATGCGTTTCCTGCGGAGCGTGGCCTCCGGCAATGCCAACGGCCTGGCCGCCTATCGACCCCAGGGGCAACCCACCCGCACCATGACCGCCGAGGCCCTGGTCTGTTGGCAGTTCCTCGGCATGGCGCGGGAAGACCCGGCCAGCAACGAGGCGGGCGATTATCTGCTGGGGCAATTGCCGGGGCACGGGACCGTCAACGTCTATTATTGGTACTACGGCACGTTGGCGATGTTCCAGTTGCAAGGCGAATATTGGCGGCGATGGAACGAAGCCCTGCAAACCCAGTTGCTCGGCAGTCAACGCAAGACGGGCCGCCTGGCCGGAAGCTGGGACCCCGACGACACCTGGGGCGTCTACGGCGGACGCATCTATAGCACGTCGCTCTCGGCCCTCTGCCTGGAGGTCTACTACCGATACCTCCCGGTGTACACGCGGACGGCCAGTCGGTGAGCCGGCGGCGTGAGCCTTAGGTTTACCCACATCTTTTTTGGCCGAGAATCGTCGCAGCTTCAATCATAGGTTGGAGTTTCGTCCAGCCACGCCACAACACCAGCCAGCCGGGCGGGTGATCGTGTTTGCGGTTCTGATGGCCGCCCAGTCGGGCCAACGCATAGTAGAACTCATGCACGCTCAGGTCTTTACGCGGCCGCTTGTAACGCCACAGGCTGAGCATCAGAAACGTACATCTCCGGCATCACTTCCGTGGCCAACCGCTCCTTGGCATCCGCTCGGCGGCTGGCGTTGCGGAGGTTCAAAAGGAACAACCCCACCACGGAAATCAAGGCAATCGCCGGCTTGAGCCGCTCCTCCGTCGTGAACTGCAACGTCTCCACCCCACAGCCCGTTTTCAGCGCCTTATGATATTCCTCGATGATCCACCGACACTCGTACCATCCCATCCGCTCGCAAGCATCCTCCAAACATTCCACCGGCACGTTGGTCAACAGAATCCATTCCACCGCTTGAACGTCGGTGCCCCGGTCCGCCTCGCGCAGGCACACCACCCAGCACGTCAACGGCACGCCCCGAATCTCGCCTCGTGGCTGCTTCGGCACCAACACCATCAGCCGTGACCAGGCGATCGACACTCGGGCAGTCCGCGCCGCACGCTGCTTCGTCGCCGGCACTTCCACCGTCTTGTAGCCCTGGACCGGCAAACCGCAGGCGTAGTCGTGCAGCTTCGTTTTCTCCCCATTTTCCAGGCTAATTCGACGATTGTATTGCGACCGCACCAAGTACGACTTGCCCTGCGACTCCACGAAATCCAGAAACTCCAGCACATCGGCGCCCCGGTCGGCCACTTCCACCTGACGCCGACCGGAAACCGCCGCCGGAATGGCCGCGCTGGCGTCTTTCCACAACCGCGACAACCGATCTGTCCGCTCGCGGCTCTGTTCGCGTGTTTCCTTCTTGTTCGCCTCCGGCCGCTTGGCCAACCTCTGGTAGGCCAATCCAATCACGTCGCGGGTTTCCGCCACCACGGCCAGGGCGTTGTGGGCCAAGTAGCCGCGACAACCCCCGTTGCCGATGTGCCCCAATCCCTCCAGCGATGTCAATCCGGTGAAATCCAGTTCGGTCGTGTCCTGAATCACCAGCACCGTACCCTCGACCTCCCGCATCAGCCGCAATGTCCGTTCGCGCGAAGGAGCCAACACCGCGGTATGGGTGACCTCTCCCTGGTCCACCAGCCGGTACAACGCCTTCAGGCTCGCTGGATCGTCGATTTTGTCGGGCAGGGTTCCACCCGGATGCATCACCATTTTGTCCGCCAGTTGCACGAGCCGCTTGGTCCGCCGACGGTCTCCCAACTTTGCGGCCCCAAAATGTTCCTCCCCAAAACTTGCTCCCAACGCCAATCGGTCATCCATGACCCACCTCCTTGTCTAAAACCAATGACGGCAATCCTTTCCGCCGCCTATCAGTATAACAAAGATGTGGGTAAACTTAAGGCGTTAGCCTCCGGATCGCCGGGGGCAGCCGCGACGTTTCCTCTGGTTTCAATGCAATCCCCGGCCCCCTTCCGGTTTGTTTATTGCCCATTCCCAAACAGGGGGTGCTTTGACAGCGCGGGTTGGCAGAGTACAATGGGATGAGAAGGCCCGGCCGCGCCAGCGCGGCAGAGCGGCCTGTGTTTTCACACCCGTTTGCACGAGATCCCGCCCATGACCTCACTATTCGCCATATTTGGTGCCCCTTGGGAGATGATCGTCATCTTAATCGTTGTCCTGCTCTTGTTCGGCAACCGGCTGCCGAGCGTGATGCGCTCCCTGGGCAGAGGGGTGACGGAGTTCAAGAAGGGGATCGAGGGGATCGAGGACGACGTCGATTCGGCCGCCAAGAAGAGCGAGCCGAAGAAGGTGGACGAAGAGGCGCCTAAAAAGGTGGACGAAGCGTCGCCGAAGACGTGATGGTCGGGTGCCGTTGCGATGCGTCGTTAGCGGAACGAGGTTGTAGCCATGTTGCCCCTGGCGTTGTTGGATTTTCTCAGCCCGACGACGATGCTTTTTCTGGCCGTGCTGGCGGTCTTGCTTTACGGCGAGCGTCTGCCCGAGGTGGCCCGCGGCTTGGGCAAGCAGTTCATGGACCTGAGGAAGAGCGTGCAAGGGATTCGCGACCAGTTCGAGGAGGTGACCCGGGGGGTGACGACGACGGTGGAGGGTCCGCTGCCAAAGGCGGAGGCGACCGCCCAGCGCGAGCAGGCGACGGCCCCCAAGTTCGAGCCTCCGCGGAGCGAGCCGGCGGCCGAGACCGCGGAAGGCTGATGGTAGGGCGCTTGCATTCTCCAGCCGGCAGGCGATAATGGCCGATACGAAAATGGAGAGGAAGGCCCGAAGTACCTGCCTCCTTCATCGCGGGCGTTTAGCTCAGTTGGTAGAGCGCTATCGTCACAAGGTAGAAGTCGCTGGTTCGAATCCAGTAACGCCCACTTCCGCATCCCCGGCCCGCACGTCGCTTATCCGGCGCCGTCGTTGACCGATGGCCCAGCCCCGGGCGAATAGACCATTTTCGGACGCGGGAGCCATGATGGAATTGCCAATCGACGGACTATCCCGCAAGACGCAACTCCGCGTCGAAGCACGCGCCCGCCGCGGACGGCAACAAGACGCCGACCGGCTCAGCCGCCAAATCTTCCAGCGGCTGGCCGACTCGCCCGAATATCGCCGCGCGGCGGCGCTGCTGCTCTACCTCAGCTTCCATTCGGAGGTCGGCACGCATCCCTTCCTCGACCGGGCATGGTCCGAGGGGAAAAGCGTCGTCGTGCCCTATTGCGCCGGCGAGCGGTTGGAGCTGTTTCGACTGGAAAGCCGGGACGAGTTGGCCCCCGGAACGCTCGGGATCCTCGAGCCCAAGGCCGCTTTGCGAACCGCCCAGCGCGGAGTCGCGGTCGCCCGGATCGACCTGATCGTGGTGCCCGGGCTGGCCTTCGATCGCCAGTGCGGACGGGTCGGCTATGGCAAGGGCTATTACGACCGGCTGTTGCACCAGGCGCGTGCCGATGCGGCCTTGGTGGCCGTGGCCTTCGAGTGCCAGGTTTTTCCCGAGGTGCCCGTGCTGCCGCACGACGTTCGCGTCGATAAGGTCATCACGGAAGCGGCGATCTATGAGCGGAGCCAGCCGCGTTTCGGGGCGGCGGAATAGAAACAAGGGCCGGAAGAAAACGGCCGGTTGCAGGCTCCATGCCCACGACAGGCGTCGGGGTTACACCCGTTTGCTCTATTTCGCCGGCCCGCCGGTCTCACCGATAATACGAGATGCGGGTGTTTGCATTTTTTCCGGCCGACGGCTACACTAATCTGGGGTTAATGGATCGCCAACTCGCTCCCGGAGGGCAGGGGGCTTCAGGAAATCGTGGAACCGCGAAAGCGATGCAGACCTTGAAATCCCGCAATCGACCGCGGGCTCTTGGCCCGCGGCCGCTTTTGCCCTGATGCGGACGTATTCAAAAGCGGCATGGCCATTACGACGGCGGACGAATTCTTTGCGGTGCTGGAAAAGAGCCGGCTGCTGGAAGCCAAGCAGTTGGCCGAAGCCCGCCGCATCGCCGAGCACGTCGAGGACCCCACGGCCGTGGCCAAGCTGCTGGCGCGGCGCGAGCTGATTACCCATTGGCAGGCGGCCCAATTGCTGGCCGGGCGGACCGTCTTGTTCGTGGGCAAGTACAAGCTCATCCGCCTCCTGGGACACGGGGGCATGGGGAACGTGTTCCTGGGCGAACACGTCACGATGAACCGCCGCGTCGCGCTGAAGTTCATTTCGCGGCAGATGGGCAAGGACCGGGCGTCGCTCGAACGATTCCTGGCCGAGGCCCGCGCCGTCGCCGCCCTGGATCACCCCAATATCGTTCAAGCCTATAACGTCGATAACGAGGGCGATCGTTACTACATCGTCATGGAGTATATCGACGGCCTGGACCTCCAACGCCTGGTCGAGACCAAGGGGCCGCTGGAGTATGATCTGGCCGCCGATTACATCCGGCAGGCGGCCGACGGGCTGGCCCACGCCCACGACCGCAACATGGTCCATTGCGACATCAAGCCTTCCAACTTGCTGGTCAATCCCCAGGGAGTGGTCAAGATCCTCGACATGGGCCTGTCGCGCTTGATCGAGCGCGAAGGGGGCGGCCCGCGGCCCGACCAGCGCGTGCTGGGGTCCGTCGATTACCTCTCGCCCGAACAGGCCCTGGGAAACGTCGACCTCGACCGCCGCACTGACATCTACGCGCTCGGTTGCACCCTGTACTTCCTCTTGACCGGCCATCCGCCGTTTCCCGAGGGAACGCTGCCGGAACGCATCCTCAAGCACCAGACGCAAGCGCCCCGCGACATCCGGAAGGATCGGCCCGATGCCCCGGCCGACCTGGTCGACATTTGCGTCCGGATGATGGCCAAGCGGCCGGCGGACCGCATCCAGTCGGCCGCGGAGGTCAGTCGTGCCTTGCAGCAATGGAAGCCGGCAAGCGGATCCAAACCGGTCGTGCCGCTGCCGTTGTCGGAAGAGGAAACGGTGGCCGGGCAGGAAGGGGACTTCACCTCCGATCCCTGGTGGGATACGATCTCGGCCTCCCCGACGCGCAACAGTTCTTCGCCGCGGAAGAGCGGCTCGATGCGGACGGTCAAGGCAGCAGCCCTGACGCCTGAAACGGCAACGCCGACAGCGGCAGCAGGGACGGCCATAACGGCGACGGCGACGGCGATTGGAACAGCGGCCGCGAATGCCGCGGGCGCCAAAGCCGGGCTGAAGAAGTTGGGTTGGTTGGGCACGCCGGGGCGAAAGATCGCCGTGCTGGGCGGCCTCGCATTGGCCATCGCAGCCATTGGCGTTGCCGTGGCCTTGGTCTTCATGCTCGGCGGGAAGCCGAGTTCCACCTCCACCGTGCAGGTCCCGGCGCAGTCCGCGCCCTCTGTTAAGGATAAGGAGAAAGAGAAGGAGAAGCCCAAAGAGACGACCTATCCAGACATCCAAATCGGCCCGGAGAAAGACAAACACGACAAGGGGACGAAGACCAATCCGTCGGCGAAGGAGAAAGGGGACGCGAAGCCGTCGGAGCCGCCGAAGCCCGCTGCGCCGCCGTCTCCCCCTGTGCAAACCCCGCCGCCCAGCGCCGTGGTGAAGACGCCCCCGCCGCAACCGCCGAAAACCGAGCCCCCCAAGAAGAAGCCGCTCGCCGACTTGCAGCCGGTCGATCTGCCGGCGACCGGGGCGAACCCCGACGGCGACGGACCGCCCGTTTCGTTTGGAGCGGTCCACCTCGCGGCCGGCGATGTGCTCGGCCTGAAACTCCTCACCGGCGAACACGTCAGCATGGCGATGCCGAAATTCGCGCTGCGGCAGAGCGACGCCGCCGGCCGGAAGGCGAATTGGCTCGTGGCCGTCGAGCCTTCCAAGGACTCGCCGTCCGCCGTCGACGTGGCGCACGTCTGGATCGATCAGGATGCGTTGAAATTCCAATGGCTGAAGGGGGCCGCCGGCGCGCGGGCCGATTACCTCCGCAACGACGGCCTGCTGGCCACCGTCGGCGGAGAAATCCGCTTTCTGCCCCTGAGCGTTCCACGAACGGACCCATCGTCGCTGGCCGTCGATCTCGACAGGGCCATCATGAAGACCGAGTTGAAGGACAAGTTCCTTCCCGACCCCGCTTCGCTGCGGCTGCAACTGGTCGGACTGGACGTCAAGACGTTTCCCAAGTACGAGTTCAAGATGGGCGATTCCTCCGCACGAGGACGGCCGGAGACTACGGGCAAGAACGGCGCCGACCTGGAAGCGGGGACCAGCCCGCCGATCGCCGTCAAGGGGACCGGCGAGATTCACTTCACCGATCCGAAACTGACGGGAACCGGTCTCCGCATCAGGTTCGACGCCGAGGCCCACGCGGCCAGGGTCACGGTGACGGTCATTCACATGCCTCCCGCCTCCGGTCGCCAGTACAAGAACAAGGACGCGTACATCCCCTTCAGGTCCAAGGAGGCGTCCGGGCTGGCAAAACAACTCGCTAACCGAGGAACCAAGCTCCTTAACCAACAGGCTTTCCTAACACAAGTCACCCAAAGTCCAAAGGCCAATGACAAGGAAAAGAAGGCCGCCGGCGACAATCTCAAGGTCGTTGCAGACAGTCTCAAGGAGATCGAGTTCCTCGTGAACCAGCTCAAGGCCATCGGCGAAGCCGTGCAAGCCTTGCAGAAGACCGCGGCCCTGCAATTCCGCGTCTATGCGGAAGTCGTCGACGGCAAGAAGACCTACCAGGTCGAGCTGTTCAAGTCCGAGGCGAAAAAATAGCACGCCAGCCACCGCCACCGTATCTCGTGACGTGACCTGATCCCCCGATGCGAGCCACCGCCATCCTGCTGTTGTTCCTTGCTGCGTTGCCCGGCGTCGCGGCGGCCCAACAGCCGCCGGCCTGGCAAGGCAAAACGGCCGCGCAATGGGCCGCGGCAGTTGTCGGACTCGGACATGCGGGTCCGCTACTACGCCGTCTATGCCCTGGGGCAACTCGGGCCGGCGTCGGCCGACGCCGTCGCGGCGCTGCAAAAGACCCTTAAGAATCGCCCCGAGCAGGAATACGTCCGCGCCGGGGCCGCCTGGGCCTTGGGGCGCATCGGGCCGGCGGCAAAACCGGCCGCGCCCCTGTTGACCGAAACGCTCGCTTCCGCGCTGATTTCGGTCCGGCGCAACTCGGCCGAGGCGTTGGGCAACCTCGGCGCCGCGGCCGAGCCGGCCGTGCCCGCCTTGATTGCGGCCCTGGGCGACCCGGATAGCGGCGTCCGCGCCGCCGCGGCCCTGGCATTGTGGAAAATCAAAAAACACCCCAAGGCCCTGCCGGCCCTGATCGACTTGCTCCGCCACGGCCAAGAGGCCGCCCCTTACCAGGCGGCCGTCGCCCTGGGCCAACTCGGGGCGGAGCCCGAGGCGGTTGCCGCCCTCTGCGACGCGCTCGGACACGCCGACGCCGACGTGCGTCGGGCGGCCGCCCGGTCGCTGGGGCAAATCGGCGCGTCGGCGCTGCCGGCCTTGGAAAAGGCCGCGGCCGACGACAACGCGGAGAAGGGCCGCGGCGCGGTCGAGGCGATGGGGTGGATCGGCGCGCCGGCGGTCCCGGAGTTGATCGCCGTGCTGGGCGGCCGCAGCCCGTCGGCCCGGGCTGCCGCGGCCCGAGCGCTGGGACGCTTGGGGCCGTCGGCCAAGGCCGCCGAGCCGGCGCTGATCCGTGCGCTGGACGACCCGCGCCAAGAGGTCCGTCAGTCGGCCGCCAAGGCCCTGAGTTCCGTCCGAAAGTGATACCACAAAAACTGTGGTATCGTACCCTGCTTCGGATGAATTGAGGGGCCTTAGCTTTCAAAGTTGACAGTGCTTCTCTGGAAATACCCAAGGAATGCGCGCTTATTGGGCATTCTATGCGCGCAATATAAGCACTGCGACTATTTTGAAATGGATTCACGTGACAGTTTCCATGGAATTGTCACTTGATGCGCGTGTAGGTCATTTTCGACGGGGATCGGTCCAACTGCCGCGATTCGACCGGGCACGCACGGGGATATTGGAAGACAAGAGGTCTCCGGAGGGCGAGCGGCGGGGGCCCGTTGTCTGTCGGTTGGCCCGGGATTTGCAAAAGGCATCGAGGGATGGTTTGTCAGGTCATGAAGAACCGGAGGAATGGCGCCATGTCCCGTCGGAAGTGTTTGCTGGGCGGATGCGTATGGGCGACGTTGATCTTTGCCATCCATGGCATGTGTTGGGCGGAGGACAAGACGACCGCACCGGCGGCGCCAAGTGCGAATGCGGCCGCGGATGCCGGCAACACGCCCGCGTTGCCCGGGTACTTCAAGGGAGAGAACGCCGATCCGGAGAAACCGACGTGGCCGGATCCGACGGGCGGGGCGGCTGGGGCAACGGCCACTCCGGCCGGCGACGGCAAGGGCGACGTGCCCAGCAAGCTCAGCAGCAGCGATCTTTACGATCGGATCGCGCACAATTTCTTTTCGATCAACATGGTTTGGGCCCTGGTTGGAGGGTTCCTGGTGATGTTCATGCAGGCGGGGTTCGCCCTGGTTGAGATCGGCCTGTGCCGGGCGAAGAACGCCGCCCACATGGCCGCCATGAACTTCATGATCTATCCGCTGGGGTGCATTGCGTTCTGGGCCTACGGGTTTGCGATTGGCTGGGGGAACTGGTTCAACGGCGCGGTTCCAGACGGTTGGGTGTCCACCCTGGGGCCTGGGGCGTCGATCTTGAATCAAGGAATCGGGATTGGTCCGGTTCTGGATTCCGCCGGCGCGGCCACGGGTGCCTTCACCTACGGCATGTTGGGAACCAAGGGGTTCTTTCTCGGCGGGGTCGAGGATGTCAGCGTTCTGGCCATCTTCTTCTTCATGATGGTCTTCATGGACACCACGGCGACCATTCCCACCGGGGCCATGGCCGAACGGTGGCGCTGGAAAAACTTCTGCCTCTATGGTCTTTGGGTGGCTTTGCCCTATTGCATTTACGCCAACTGGGTCTGGGGCGGCGGGTGGCTTGCCCAGGCCGGAAGAAATTGGCGCCTGGGGCATGGAGCGGTCGACTTCGCCGGCTCCGGCGTGGTCCACGGCATGGGCGGAATCATCGGGCTGGCCGGGGCGATGGTCCTCGGCGCCCGGTTGGGAAAATACAAAGATGGAAAACCCCAGCCGCTGCCCGGCCATCACGTCCCGATGGTGGTGATTGGCACGTTCATCCTGGCGTTCGGGTGGTTTGGCTTCAATCCCGGCTCCACGCTCGCGGGAACCGATCTGCGCATCAGTTCGATCGTCGTCAACACGATGTTGGCCAGCATCGCCGGCGCGATCGCCGCGATGCTGACGCTTTGGTGGAAGAAAATGAAGTCCGATCCCACGATGATGTGCAACGGCATGTTGGGGGGACTTGTCGCCATTACCGGCCCGTGCGCCTTCGTCGATAGCTGGGCGGCGGTCATCATCGGCGCCGTCGCCGGCGTGCTGGTCGTTTACAGCGTGTTCTTTTGGGAACGGGTCGGAGTGGACGACCCGGTCGGCGCCATTTCGGTCCACGGAGTGAACGGCCTGTGGGGCGTCATTTCCGTCGGCATCTTCGCCAACGGCAAGTACGGCGCCGGTTGGAACGGCGTCGTCCGGCCGGAAATCGTGGACGGCATCGCCAAGAACCTCGGCTACGACGGCGTGCGGGGAATCCTCTACGGCGACGCCTCCCAATTGGGCGCGCAGTTGCTCGACGCCGCCGTCCTGACGGTCTTCGGATTCCTGATGGCCTACGCCTGGTTCAAGCTGAGCAACCTGATTACGCCGATCCGAGTCAGCCGCGAAACCGAAATCGAGGGACTCGACGGACCGGAAATGGGCGCCCTGGGCTACCCGGACTTCACCGTGGTCGGACGCGCCTGATCGTTCAACTTCAGCGGCGGGACGGGAGCGGTCGCTCTCATCCCGCCACAGCTCGACACAAGATCGGAAAAGAACCCTTTCCCAGGAAGTCATTCATGAAAAAAATCGAGGCGTTCATCCGGCACTACAAACTGGAAGATGTGAAAGACGCCCTCAGCCGCCAGGGCGTCAAGGGGATGACGGTCACCGAGGTCCGCGGGTTCGGCCGGCAGAAGGGCCATACCGAGATGTACCGCGGCGCCGAGTACACGATCGATTTCATCCCGAAGATCAAACTGGAGACGGTGGTGGCCGACGGCGACCTTGCCGCGACCATCCAGGCCATCGTGGAATCTGCCAAGACCGGCCAGGTCGGCGACGGAAAGATTTTCGTCCACGAGGTCACGGATGCGGTCCGCATCCGCACCGGCGAAAGCGGCGAGCAGGCCGTCTGAACGCGATTGATCGAATCCTTGTTGTCCGCGTTTATCTGCGTTCATCCGCGGTTTCTCCGCCGGCAGCGTGAACGGTTGTCTGCCGGACAAACCAGCGGGGCGTGCTGGACGGTCGGTTGCAAAGTCGGCGGCAGGGATTTAGAATCATATCCTGCCTGAAGCGGCTTTTGGTGGGGCTTGCCGACCATGGTTCCCATGGTGCCCGTCGAACCCACCCTACCGAAACACTTTTTCCCACCCCACCTTTTTCCGGAAAGGAACCCCATGAAAACGCACCTGAGATTGCTGGCCGTCGCCGCCGTGATCGGAGGGGCCTGGTCGTCGCCCGGCGCGATCGCCGCGGCCGATCCGCCCGCCAAGGCCGTGATCGCCATCGTCGGCGCCGCGCATACCCACATGGTGTTTTATCCCGATAAGATCAACGCCGACAAGAACGTCCGCGTGAAATACGTCTGGGACCACGATGCCAAGCGGGCGGAATGGTGCGCCAAAAAGTTTGACGGCGCTAAGGTTGTCGCCGACGTGGATCAAATCTTTTCCGATCCGGAAGTGATCGGCGTCATGATCCTCAGCGAGACGAACCGCCACCACGATCTCGTCATCGCGGCCACCAAGGCGAAGAAGGCCATGTTCGTCGAGAAGCCCTTGGCCATTACCGGCAAGGAGGCCGCCGAGATGGCCGACGCGGTCGACAAGGCCGGCGTGTTCTTCACCACCGGCTATTTCATGCGGACTTCGCCGAAGTTCTTGTTCCTCAAGGAGCAGATCGCCAAGGGCAATTTCGGCCGGATCACGCGGGCGTATTCGGCCAATTGCCACGACGCCGCCTTCAACGGCACCTTCGACAATGACTTCCATCGCTGGTTCACCGACGTGAAGCAGGCCGGCGGCGGGGCCTTCGCCGACATGGGCACCCACTCGCTCGATCTGCTCCTGTGGCTGCTGGGCGACGTGGAATCAGTCACCGGCGACCTCTCGGTGGTGGCCCACAAGTACGGCGACACCGACGACTGCGGCGAGGCGATGCTGAAATTCAAGAACGGCGCGACCGGCGTCTTCGCCGCCGCGTGGGTCTGTCCGACGAACCCGGTCCAGTTTGAAATCGTCGGCACCAAGGGGTGTGCGGCGATCGTTGGCGACAAGCTCTATTTCCAGAGCAAGAACGTGCCGGGCTTCGACCTGGGCAAGCCGGTGCCGGACGACAAGATGCCGAAGCAACTGCCCAGCCCGGTGGACATGTTTCTCAAGGCGGCAGCCGGCGAGAAGAACCCCAGCGCGGTCACGGCGAAGGAGGCGGCCGCGCGGGTGAGCGTCATGGAAGCGATTTACGACGGCGCGAAGAAGCACGAGTGGGTCAAGCCGCAGTAGCGTGTCCTTATGATTGCACGGCGCCGGCCAGCCGCCGGCTCGATCTCGGCGGCCGGGGGCGGCGTTAGAATTAACAACGAATATCTCGATGGCAAGTGAAACTCCGCGCGACATCTCCGAGATCCTGTCGTCGGATCCGACCGTCATCATGCAAGCCCTCAGCGAGGCGCGTCAGGACGCGGTTCAGCGCCACAAGCAGATGGGACTGCCCTTGGCGGTCTGGAAGGACGGCGCCGTCGTATGGGTTGCCCCCGAGGAGTTGGAGCGGGCGAGGGAACCCGATGCTTCAACGTAAGTTGATCTTGCGATGGATCGCTGGGCGGCGGGCCTATCGCCTCACGCCCTCGCCCAGCGGCTGGTCGCCGACCTCGGCAATCCAGCGGCGGCTCCAATGGACCGCCTCCAAATTCATGTCGCAAATGTTCGTCGCCAGGAAGATCATGCCTTCGATCCGCCCCTCGCGGAGCCACCGGAGCGCCAGCCCGCACTGCTTCTTCATCAACTCCACGGGCATCGGCTTCCTGGCGTCGGAGAAGTCCCACATGTAGAGTCCCAGCAAGACCCGCTTGCCGGGCATCAGGGCCTGAAACTTCGCCAGGTTCTCTTCCAGGTGCGCCAAGTTCGCCGACTCCCAGGTCCACAACGACACCACGTCGCACTGCTGCAAGTGGGCCGTGATCCGCGGGTCCAACTGCGACACGTACAGCGTCACGCCCAGGTCGAGCTTTCGACCGCCTACGGTCAATCGTTTGCGCAGTTGCCGCAGGTCCTCGACGGAAAGCGACGCGGGCGCCTCGCGGCGGAGCATGTCCTTGGCCGGATGGCCGGCATAGACCGAGCTGCTTTCGACGGCCGCGTCCTTCAAGTCAAGGCATCGGCCGCCATGGTGCAAGCGGAGTTGGCTGAGGCCGCAACTCTTGGCCTTGCCGGTGTCATGGGTGCCGAGGATGCGGACGCGGACGGCCCGCACCTCGCCCTTGGGCAGGGCCAGCGCCACTTCGGCCCCGGAGACGTTCGGCAGCGACCCCCGGGCCGCCTCCTTGAAATGCACCTTGTCGCCGGACAGTTCCACGGCGAACCGGGCCGTGCGGTAGTCGCCGGTTTTCCAGGTGGTCTGGGCGAGCACGATCTTATCGACGGCCGTCGGCCTGGGCAGCGTCAACGTGACGACGACCGGAAAACGGACGTTGTTTTCCGCCAGCCACTGGGGCCACTCCTCCCGCGTGCCATGGAAAAAATCGTCCATGAAGACGCCCGTGATGTTGGGCATTTTCGCCGCAAGGGCGAACGTCTGATCGCGGTCGGCGTTCGACGTGACGCCGCCGGCGCCGGTGACCGACCATAGGATTTTTTTCAAGCCGCGGAACTGCGCCGCGTAGGCGTCATAGGGCGGGGCGGGCTTGCCCTTGTAGCGGATCATGATGAGATTTTGCACGCCCATCGACCGGGCCCCTTGGAGCGGCGTGATGGGCGAGTTTTTCGGCAGGCCCCAATCGTTGTCGTAGGAGCCTTCATAGTGGCCCCAGATCCAGATGCAATCGCGGACAGTTTTGGGCCGCTCCGCCGCGGTGCAGTCGGCGCGGAGGCCGGCCAAGAGCGTCGCGAGCAGCGTCGTCAGGAGTGTGAGGCGTCGCATCTGTTGTCGAATGCTCCCCCGGGGCACAACAACCCGCCGTTACGGCTCCCGAGCCGAGTCAGCGCCCGCGATTAGCGCCCCCAGGGGCATCCTCGAAGTTGACGTAGCGTTCAAGGAGTATCGGTTCCGCTTGACCCTTCAGAGAGACTTCGGCCAAACAGAGCATCGGGCCGTATGCTGACACGTCTATTCTGTACTGATCGTAAGCGTTTGTCTTCACTTGTGGCGCAGTTGAAGAATTTCGGCCCAAGTTGATATCGTACACTTTCTATCTCGCCTCTGGTCAACGGCCCTTCATTATGTTGAATGCAACCATATGACAATGTCGGCCACTTGGCCTGGCGTCATGGACGGCCGCCAAGTGTGGACTAGGAATAGGCCTTTTTGGTCTTGGTAACGTTGTAAACGTATCTTCTCAAGGTCTGCACCACCAACGACCATAGGCTTTCCCGGGGCGCGAGCGGCAACATCCGTGGGGGTCTGGGTATTTTGCGCCTTGAATCCCTTGAAACGTTCTTCCTGCCGTTTGAGCGACTCCGAGTAATACTGATCTTCCTGCAATTCCCTCCGAAAGACCGTCTGCATAAGGAAAACACCAACGAGGAAGAGGGGGACAAAGGCTATCGCGGAGATTACGAGAGTGGGAGTTACCCAGGACGGTTCCAAAGTCTTAGCCGCCGCGAGAAAGAGCGAGTCCAAGAGGAGCAGGGCAACAAACCACACGGCCGTCAGTTGGATCGGTTTCGTAATCCTTTCAGGCTCGATCTTATCGTCCCGCATTGGGATCTCCGATCAAAAAATGAAAACTGGACGGAATAAACGGGTCGGGAGTCCTTGGTTTGCCTTTATCCCTTCCATGGTAATCCTATTTCAACAATGCCCTGAATCCCGCCTGTTCGAAATGGTGGTCGCCGGTCAGCGCCTCGGTCATCTGCTCCTCCGCCATGACGACGAAGGAAATGCAGTCGGTCAGCGACCACTGTTTGTCGGGCCGAGCGTGGTAGAGTTCCACGCCTCTCTCGAACGTTTCGGGATTGGCTGGCACGATAAGGTTCGCTTTGTTGCCTTCCAGATCCTCAAGCAGGCTGTGGAAGATTTGCCGACGAGGCGTGCTGGCCAGACCGTCGGCAACTTCCGTGAGCACCCAAGCCGTCGTCGCCAGCGGCCCGCGGTGTTGCCGGCCGAAATCCATCGCCTTCGCGTGCGCCGCATCGTGCGGATTGAGAATCGCGAAGAAGAAGTAAGAGTCGGCGAAAACGCGATTCATCGCTTGGGCGCTCCGTGCAGGTAATGATCGTGATTCTCGGCCATGTCGGGCGGCAGATCGGGCACGGCCCCAATCACGTTGCCAAACTGCTCGGCCAGCGTCGGCCCCTCAGCCGCGAGGTTCTCCTTCCGGGCAATCGGCTCGATGCGGACTTCTGTGCCGTCCGGCAACTCCGCTCCCCCTCCGAACACGACCACTCCGTTTTTTACAATGCCGCGATAAACCATCGTAGGTTTCTCCCTAAACTACTTCGCGCCGCTCTGTCCCAGCGTGAGGCCGAGCTTCGGCCAGCCGGAGGGGGCCAGGCCGCCGGAGGAACATCGCAAGACGACCAACGTCTCGTCGTCCAGGCCGAAGGCCACCTGTCCGGGGGCCAGTATCGTGCCGGAACAGCGGACCGGAGAACCGACCTGCGCCGTCCATAAGGCATTGCCGAGAAAATCGACCGCGTGAATCTCGCCCGCGTTGTCGCCGAAATAGATCACGTCGTCGTCGCCGATCACGGGCGTCGATTCGACCGCCCCCGCCGCGCGATATTCCCAGCGGATCTGGTGGCTGTTGCCGTCGAGGCACACCAACAGCCCGCGCGACTCGTAGCCCCGTGGCAACTGGCTGGCGCCGACGTACATGTGGCCGTAGCGGTCCAGCACGGGCGAGCCGAGCATCTGGCCCGGCATCTGCGTCTTGAAGACCGGCACGCCGCCGGCGGCAAAACCGAGGAGCAGATCGTCGTGGCCGGGCAGGACCAGGACGCCGTCGTCGGTCATGGCGGGGGCGGAATGGACGCACCAGCCGGCGAAACCCTGGCCGCCGGCGTGGCTCCAAAGGTTCAACCCGCGCTCGCCCTCGGCCTGAATGGCGAAGACGTAGCCGCTTTCGGCCGCCGCATACAGGACGCCGCCGACCAGGATGGCGGCGGAATCGAACTTCTGCCGCGAGCGGAAGAACGGGCCGGGCTTCTGGAGGTGTCCGCGGGCATCGACCTTGAGGATGCCGCCGTCGAAGCCGCTGATCCAGATGTTGCCCTCGCCGTCGACCACGGGGGCGGCGTAGCCGAGCGGATCGCCCACGCAGGCCGGCGGCCAGTTCTGCTTGCCCGTCGCACCGTCGATGCAGTGCAAGTAGCCGTCCGTGGCGTGGATGAAGACGCTATCGTCCGGGCCGACGACCACGGGACCGGGGACGTGCTTGCCGGTGACGTATTCCCAGAGGATTTTGGGCCGCTCGTCGGACTCTTGCAAGCCGAAGAGCCGTCCGCCGACGTGCAAGAACATCCGTCCGGCCGAATCGACCGCCGGCGCAGCGGAGCGGGGTGGCTTCTTCCTCGGCGACGGGCTGGTCGGGAAAGGCCCAAAGGAACTGTTCCGGCCGCGGCGGCCTGGTCCGAGGTCCGCGGCGGACCGGCGGCGCGGGGCGGGTCGGCGCGGCGGCGCCGCCGCGCGGGCCGGGGGATGTCGGGGTGGGCGCGGGGCGACGTTTGCCCGGCTCGGTCGGCGGGGCAGGGGGGACGGCGCGCGGTTTCTGGACGCCGGCCGGCGGCGCCGGCGGCGGTTTGGGCGGCGCCGTCTTGCGCCCGGTCGCGGACACCGGCGGGTTGACCACGGGCGGCGCGGCGGGCGGCATGGCGGGCGTCTGCGACGCGGATGGGCCTGGCGGCATGGCCGGCATGGCGCCTTGCGATCCGGGCCGCCGGGCGCGGGGCTGGCTCCGCTGCGGCGGCAAGGCGGGCTGCATCGGCGGCGGCCCTTGCGGCGTCATGCCCATTCCGGGCGGCGGCTGCGGCCGCGGCGGATACGTGCCGGGAACCGACGGGGGAATGCCCGGCTGGTACGGCCGCACGCCGGGTTGCCCGGGTGGCACGCCCGGTTGCGCCGGCGGCCAGGGGCCCGGCTGTTGCGCCGGCGGCATGGACGTGGGCAACGGCCATCCGCCGGGCTGCTGCGCCGGCGGGATCGCCGGTTGCGCCGGCCAGGTGGGCGGCGGTTGCTGCGGCGGCACGCCCTGCTGGCCGGGCCACGCGCCTTGCGGCACGCCTCCCGGAGTTGGCCATGCGCCCGGCTGCGCCGGCCAGACCGGCTGCTGCACGGGCGGAAGCCCTTGCTGCTGCGGGATCCCTTGTTGTGGAATCCCCTGCTGCGGCACGCCCTGCGGACCGGGCCAGACGGGCCCTTGCGCCGGCGGAACCCCGGGCTGGGCGGGCCAGGCGCCTTGACCCGGCGGGGCATAGCCGACCAGCCGGAACAGACCAATGGCCTGACGCCCGCATTGCGGACAACTGTACGGCTGCGTCGGCCGTTGCATCTGGAAACCGCAGTTATTGCACTGGAACGTATTCATGTTTTCGCGCTCGCCGCCGCGTTACGGGACTTCTGCGAGGTGCAGATGTCGGTTCCCCTCACCCCCGGGCACCACGTTCGTGGTCGCTCCCGGAGGGAGAGGTGGACTTAAGTTATTTCACGGCGACGGCGGCCTTGGTATAAACCTTGCCGTTGTCGCGGAGCACAATCCAGCCGAACACGTGCGTGATTTCCACGCCGCGTTCGGAGGCGTTGTGCCGCATGGAATCGAAACGCTGGCCCGGATGCACCAGCTCGATCGTGTTGGACATGCCGGCCTGCTCGCAGGCGCGTTGGAGCCAGGCGACCAGCGTGTTTTCCAATTCGTCGGGCCGGCTGCCGGTTCGCGGGTTGAAGCGATAATAGGCCTCGCCGATTTCCTTCAGCAGCGTGGGCATCTTTTCGGCGGGCGAGGAACGGAAGACCAGCAGTTGTCCGATCAGGGCGCAGGCCGCCGGCTCGCCCTGGAGGAAACCGGAGAGCAATCGCTGCCGCTGGCGATCGAGTCCCGGCTGTTCGGCCAGTTCGCGGCCGAGGATGGCCTCCTGCCAGTCGCCGGCCAGCGGCGCGGCGAAGGCGGCTTCCGGGGGCGGCTGGAAATGGGCGACGACCGGCTGGAACATGGCGCCGAGGGCCCGCAAGCCCTCGTCGAACTGCTGCTGGACCTGGCGGATGACGTTGCCGATGGCGGCGTGTTCCTCGTGGAGTCCGTCGCGGACCTTGACCAACGTGGGGACGAAGGCTTCCTTGAGGGCGTCGATGGCCGCGGCCTTTTCGCCGAGCGCCTTGAACTTGGCGTCGAGTTGATCGAGCTTTTCATAGACCGACTGCAAGGCCGCCTTCGACGAGGCGTCGGCGATGGGCGGCGGCGACGCGCCGCCCGTCGGGGGAGGCGAGGGAACGCCGGCGCCGCCGGCCAGGCGATCGAGTTTGCCGGCCAGGGTGTCGAGTTTCTCCGCCAGCGCCCGGCCGAGCCGGATGAGGCCGCTTGCGACTGCCGTTCGATCAAGTAGGCCAGCACTTGCTGATTGGCTTGTTCCAGCGCCAGGCCGAGTTGGCCATAGCAGCGGGTGAGTTCTTCCAAGGCGTCGTCGTCGCCTTTTGGGACGCGGGCCTTGGCGGTCGCGCCCTTGGAGGGGATTTCGGGAGGCAAGGCCGCCGCGAGCGCCGCGGGAAACTCGGGCTTGGCGGCGGGAGCAGCGTCGGGTTCGTCCTTCTTACCGGGCCAGGTGAAGGGCAGTGCCATAAGTCAGACCCCCTTTGAAAACCCCAAATCGTGGCGTGCAGTCGTCACGCGCCCACCGCGTCGCGCGGCAGCCAAAATTCCATGGAACCTCGATCGGACTCTAAAACTTGAAACCCCCCAGTACTAACAATAGGGTCAGAACAAAGCACAACAACGCCGCGGCGTGTACGAGAGCGGCACACGCCGCCAACCAGCGATGCTTTTCGCAGCACCAGCCGACAACGCCGATACTCGCGCCGGGGACGGCAAAGAAGACCCCGAAAAGGAAGGCAAATACGAGAGTATACGGGGCACCGCCGCTTTCCGGCCCTCTGCCCAGAAAATGGGCCGCCACCAGGGCAGCGCGAAGGATGCCCCAAACGATGGTGCCGGCGAGAGTCCTGCCGGCAAGGCCAGTAACAGCGAAATCAGGCCGAAAACAGGGAATCGAAGGGGCCTTTGCTTTGCCGGAGTGGATGGTGGCTTCGTGGCGTCCATTTGCTGTTTCCGAACGTATGCTGCCGCGGTTCCCACGGGACACAGCCCGTGGGCTTCGGTGGCGTGAAAGTAAGCTTTCCCGCTCAGCGGCGGGATCCCAGTTCGATGTTGTCCAGTCCGCCCGTGTCGAGGTAGTAGCGCTCGTCGGCCAGCGTGCGCCAACCGAAGAAGACGTTCCCGTCCAGGATCGCGTCCTCGCCGGCGACCAGCCCGGTGATCGACTCGCACGTGAGGGTTTCCTCTTCTTCGCGGGTGGCGTGTTTTCGCTTGATGCGGACGTTGATTTCGGTCGGGCCGATGCGATCACCCACGTCCATCTTGAGCAGGTAGATGGGGGTGGCCTGGGCGTCGTCGTCGCCGCTGGCCTTGCGTCCGATGAGCACGCGCTGCGAACTGGTGCTGAACTCGGTGATCTCCTCGCGGGACTGGTCCTCGGCCTTGGTGAAGAGGATGCGTTCGGGCCGGATGCCCGAGGTGGCGTCGGTCATCACGCCCCAGTAATACGTGTTCTCGTGCATGCGGCCTTTCATCTCGAACTTGAACTGCGGCAACATGCCGTGCCGGGCCATGAACTCGATGGCCGCGCCGACCACCACCGGGCTCTTCGGATCGACGATCACGCCCGGATTGTGGCCCTTTTCGTCCTGGTAGGGATACCAGTTGCCGGCGTAGTGGTTGTACATGGGGACGATGCGCGTCGGCGAGAGCGGCACGTACATCTTGACCAACTGCTGGATGTAGCCGAGCTTCGAGGGGAGCCCGGCCAACAGGACCACGTCGGCCTCCAGCTCGGTGATGCGGCCGCAGAAGTCGAAGAGCAACTCGTCGAAAACGTCGTAGACGACGCCCTCGAACTGGGTGCGGTCGTAGACCAGGTCGAGTTCTTGCTGGGCGTTGTAGTAGCCCGGCCCGCGGACCTTGTCGCAGACCTTTTGCAGCGACTCGACCACGACGGGATCAACGATGTCGGGATCGGTATGGGAGATGGGGTCGGCAACGTCGTCCGCGGCGTTGTTGAGATAGGCTTGGGCCAGCGGGACGAACAGCCGGTTGATGAAGTTGACGCGCTCGGCGCGGAACTCGCGGTTCCGGGGCACTTCCGGTCCGAACAGCAGTTGCACGTCCTCGTCTTCCATGCCCAGGGCGTCGGCGAAATTGGGGACGATGATGACTTCCAGCAGGCGCTTGACGAGTTGGTCGCCGCCCAGCGAGATGCCGTCCTGGTGGAGGACCTGGCCGCGGATGGAGTCGTCGATTTTCGACTCGAAGTTGTACTTGGCGATCATCAGGTCGGTGGTGCCGCCGCCGATATCCATGCAGGCGATGCGGATCTCGTTGGCTTCGTCGCCGAAGGCATCAGTTGCGGCGGCGCCGCGGCGCGGGCGTCGCCGGGCCGCTGGATTCCGGGCCGGCCGCGGCGACGGGCGGCGGGCGTCGCGGCGGCCGGTTCGGCCGCCTCTTCCGTCTTGGGCTTCTTCCGGCCGCGGTCCTGCCGCAAGGTGGAGAACCACAGCCGCGGGTCTTGCCCCAACATGCGCAGCTCGCTCCAGATATAACTGAAATGGACGGCGCTGGCCTCGTCGATGCCGAGGTTCAGCTCGGGCCGGACGCGCTGGTTCTTGCCCAGCGTCGCGGCGAAGATGTTGATGGCCTTGTTGCCCTGGGCCTCGAAACGTTTCCGCTCCTCCAGGATCATGCCGCTGGGATAGCTGAGCGTGAGGGTGCGGATTTCGCGGGTCCGGCCGCTCTCGCCCGACTTGTTCCGGTAGGCCGGCGAATTGACGTAGCTATACGCCTGGCAGAGCAGCTCGTAGAGGGCGGCGGTCATCATGGCGCGGGGGGCGTGGCGGGGCTTCAGCGGCGCCTCGACGGCATATTCGCTCTCCTTCGGATCGTCGTGGTCCAGCAGGAAGTCGCGGTCGTCCTCGTGGATGAAGCGGAGGAACGGACCGCGGAGCGTCGCGGCGTAGGTGCCGGTGCGGCAGCGATCCGCCGGGTCGGCCATGTGCCAAAAGGCGCCTTCGAGCCAACTGGCGTCGTCGGCCCAGAGGTAACGCTTGGGGGAACTCAAGCCGGTGCGGATGTCGCCTTCGGCCCGCATCACCTGGATGACGTCGTCGGCCTCGCGGCCCAGGCGGACCATCGAGAGGTCGTCGAACAACGGCGGGGTGACCGTCACCTCGACCTTGTTCTGGCGCGGCTTCTTGCCGCGGCCGAACCAACCGCCGCGGCCCTCGTCGTCGCCGACGTTGTGATATTCGATGCGCTTCTGCGACACCGGCAGCAGGTAGGGCGTGTTGCACCAGTGGGTCTTCGACGAGAACCACCGCGCGGGCGGCACGCTGATGACCTCGCCCGCCTCGTTCCAGGCGTCGAGGTGATAGCGGTTGAGCAATTCGAACGGCAGCATCTGCGGCGTCTGGCTGATTTCGCCGGTCAGTTCGACCAGCAACGCGCCGGTGCGGCTGTTGCCGAAGTCGATCACCATGTGGACGTGCTTCGAGTCGCCGGCCGAGGCCGTGGCGGGGCGAATGCACACCTCGACGGGCGGGATCCCCCGAAGCGGCTTTTGCTCCATGTCCAGCAGCCCTTCCAAGCGGACGACGAAATCCTTGGTGAGCGAGGTGGCCTGGCAGAAATAGCCGACTTCCGGATCGCCGCAGGTGGTGTCCACGGCCAGGAACAGCCGCGTGGCGCCCGATTGGATGACCTGCCACTGGACGTAGGGATAGGCCTTGGGCGGCCCGTTCTCTTCCGTCGAGGCGCAGAAGCAACGTTGCCAGCCGTAGCCGATCTGGCTGCTCTGGTAGCGTCCGCCACGCAACGGAATGCAGACGAGTTGGACGCCGGTGTTGGCGAAAAGTACGTGCATGATTTGCGCCGTGTGGGTCTATTTATTGTTGTAAGCATGGTAGGGTGGGTCGAGCGGAGCGAGACCCACCAACTAGGATTCGGCCATTTTCTGGTGGGTCTCGCTGCGCTCGACCCACCCTACAGGTGCTTTCGCAACTATTTATTGTCGTACGGTTCGAGGATATGGATCAAGGGTCCGTTGCCGGGCGGGAGCTTGACGTGCTCGCCGGCGCCCAGGGCCAGGGCCAGCGGCAACCGACGGGCCCAACGTTGGACGAACGAGGCCATCAGCCCGAAGCGGCTGAAGTCCTCCTCGGTGGCCAGTCGTTTCTCCTCGCCGGGATCGGGCGAGGTCATCGGCGCCTGGCTTGGGCCGGGGTTGAGGATGTAATCGTTGAGGATGATGCGGACGTAGTTTCGCCGCGCGCGGCGGCGGGCCGCCTCGTCCCGCGTCTTCAAGCTGACCACCGGCGTGAGCACGCCGACCAACTCCTCGAAGACCGTTTCCGTGCAGAGGTAATCGCGGAGGAAGCGGGTGAAGGCGTTCACGTCGTTCGGGTCCAGCCACGGTTGGCCCTCCGTGTGCGCGTTGCAATACGCCTCGAAGCGCTTGGGCACGGCGACGGTGGCCCATTCGTGGAGGAAGTTGTGCAGTTGGCGGGGCAGGGGGGCCGCATGACGGCGGCTCTGCACGTCCACGCAGTCGGAAAGCGGCAACTCCTCGCCGTCGGCGATGCAGAGCGATTCCTGCAACGCGTGGACGCGATAGTAGACCGCCTCCTCGTCGGCCTCGAGCCAGTCGATCACCTTCTTGGCGGCCAGGAGGCGCTTCTCCCGGTCGAGATTGGTGTCGGGGTCCACGATCCATCCGCGCGAAAGCTGCAAGAGGCGGTTCTGCACCTCGGCCAGCTCTTTTTGGAGCTGGTTCTGCTTGGCGTCGGCGCTGGTCACGGCGCGGATTCCGCCGGCGATGAGCGATTGCCCGCCGTCGCCGTCCTTCATGCAGGCGTCCCAGCGAAGCTCCGGCGAGCGGACGTACTGCTTGACCATGTCGGATTCGAGGAAGGCGCTGCGGCGCGGGTCCACTTTTCCGGGTCTTCCTTGGATCGCTGTTCCACGTCGGTGTCCCAGGTGCCGGGGTAGCGGATGGGATAGACGTTGTTGAAGGACTTGCCGCGGCCGCCGAAATCGTTGAGCACCGTCCCCAGCGTGTCGAGCAATTGGTTCAGCCGCGTGTCGTAGAGGATCTTCTCGGCGTAGATTTCGCGGTTGCGGAACTCCTCGTCCAGGCCGGTCATGCCGATGAAGAGGGCGGGGATTTCGTCCTGGACCTTGTGGGGCCAGATTTTTTCGCCGTAGCGGGCCCGGCCCCACTTGTCCACATGGTACTTCATCTGCGCCTTGACTTCCAGGTTGCCGCCGCGGAGGAGCAGGAAGAGGGTCTGGATCTGCAACTCGTCGGTATAGCGCTCGAAGAGGTAGGAGACCTTGCCGCGCTTGACGATCTCCATCTGCTCTTCCAGGGTGTTGGCCTCGGTGCGCTTGCCCTGCTCGATGCCCGTCCGGACCGCCCGCATCCCCGGCACGTCGAGAAAGTCCATCTGCTCGATCACTTTGCGCCAGTCGTCGCTGAGCCGATGGGGCAGCACGGGCATGACCAACTCCAACATGCCCGCCTGGATCGTCTCCAGTTCTTCGTTGCCCAGCCCCGTGCCGGGGCGATAGTCCATGATGAAGTATTTTTCCTTGGGCACGAGGTAGATGTCGTTCCAGGAGACGTGGTGCCAGACCTTCGAGGCGGGCCGCTCGTAGACCTTCGATCGCTGGCTGTCCAAGAGGAACCGCACGCCCGCCCAGTGGGTGAAGATGGCCGGGTCGTGATCGCCCAGGGTGATCCGCTTCAGGAAGCCGGCGATCTTGACGAACAGTCCGGTGAGCGACTCCCAGTTGTCCCAGAAGAGCGCGGCCGCGACGGCCACGTAGCCCTCCTCGGTCAGCGGATAGCGGCTCAACAGGCCGTTGATCACCGCCTCCTTCGATTGGAAGCCGCGGCGGTCCACGGCCCGCATGTAGGAATAGGCGTCCAGCAGGTCCATCCGCCAGCGGCGATCGACCTCGGCGCCGCCGTGGCGGCGGGAAAGGTCCTCGAAAAGCTCCTCCAGTTCGCCTTGCTGCCAGGTCCGGGCCGGGCGTCTTGCACTCGGCGTGGAAGCCGCGGGCCAAGCACCCGCAGCCACTCCACCCGCGTCAACGCCCGGACCATCACCGGGTAGTTCGGCGACACGCTGGCGCCGATGCGGTCCTTGGTGGTGAATCGGGTGACCAGGGCGGTGGCCTCCTGGGAGCCGCACTGCGGATTCAGGTCGTTGTCGAAGGAGAGGTTCTTGTAATAGGCCGGCTCGGCCAGCGTCTCGTCGCCGCCGATGGGGCAATAGTCCTCGCTGTGCGGGCGGAGCACCTGGCCCATGAACAGGCTCTTGCCCACCTGCGAGGCCCCGTAGGCGGCGGCCGCCACCGGCACCTTCGCCGAGGTGTACAGGCTGCCCGCCAGGCGGCGAAGCTGCAACACCTCGAACTCGTCGCTCTCGGCGATGGGCAGCAGGTCGGTCGCCTTGCGCGCCGGGTTGAACTCCGAGAGCCAATCGCAGAGATTGGTCGCCAGGTGCTCGACCTGCTCCGCGCGCCGAATCAAATTCCGATCACGTTCATCTGGAAATGCCATGACCTTATTTGTTCTCTTCTTGCTCGATTTTCACCGTCGCCCGGAAGGTCAGCGGATACTGCTGGACCGTCTTCGTCTTCGTGTCCCGGGCCTCGATCATCAAGTGATAGAGCGTGCCGGGCGGGCCGTAGCGACAACTTCGAAGTCCGCAACTCCACGCGGCGCGATTGTCCTTCGGCTCGTTGGGCGTCCAAGTGCCCTCGGGCGTATCGCCCCGTATAAACTCGATATTCTAACGGACCTTCCGACTCGGCCGCTAGTACCTCGATGCTGACGTCAAAATCCTTTTCGCCCGCGTTGGGGGTCGCCTTGACCTCCATGAAACGGTTGCCCTTGACCGTGACGGTGGCAAAGACGTCCGCGCCCTTGTAGGTGGCCTTCAATTGCGTCCGGCCCATCGCCTTGGCCTGGAAATGGCCCGGGGCCTCCGGCGTGGCCACCAGCACCTTCTCGTCCTGGCTTTCCACCAGGGCCGGCGCCTGGTAGGTGGTCCCGTCCGGACCCTTGCCCGTCACCGTCACCAACGGCGTCGTTTCGCCCACTTGGAGCGTCATATCGGCGGGCTCGATGCTCAACGCGTCGGGGTTGTCCACCTGCACCGCCACGCTGGCTGACAGGCCCTTGTATTGCGGGTCGGTGGCCGTCACGGTCAACTGGGCGCTGCCCTTGGAAACCGCATGGATCGCATCGCCCTCCACCTTGACCACCGACTGTCCTTCCGGCGCCGTCACCTTGGACTCGACGGGGAACAACGTCTGGCCGGCGCCGGGATCGAGGCGCACACTGCCCAGTTTGCCTGTTTCGCCAACCCAAAGCCCAAGCGGATCGGGGGCCACCACCAGCCGGGCCGCGGACGGATCGACATGCTCCACCCTCACCCCCGGCGCCGTTTCCACGCGTTCTCGAAAGGTATACGTGCCGTCGTCGCTGCGGATGGCGCCCGGTGGCCTAATAATTATCCGGTCGCGATCGACTCCGGGTGGAATGCTCGTGCTGGCGACCACGTTCAACGTGGCCTCGGCGGTGAGGTTGCCCAACCTGGCCACGACGGTGGTCCGGCCCTCTTGTTTGCCGCCGACGTTCATCTGGTCGAGCACCTGGGCGACATTGGCGTCGCCGACGGCCAATTGCACGCCCTGTTCCGGGCCGACCGTGCGGAGCAGGCCGCCCCGGTTGGCCGTCACCTCGTATCTCACCGCCTCGCCCGGGTTGATCGTCGTCTCCGCCGGGCTGATTTGCAGGTCGGTCCACGGGTCGTTGGTCACGACCACCGCCGTCTGCGCCTTGAGCTTGCCGCGCCAATCGATTTCCACCGTGGCCTGGCCGACGGCCTCGCCCTTGACCCAGTTGCCGCCGGGCAGGGAAATCGACCCGGGCGCTTGCCCGCCGACCGACAGCTTCAAGTCTTTCTGCGGGTACAACTCGTGGAGCCCGCAGGAGGCCGCGCCAATGACCACCAACCGGTTCGAGTCGCCGACCGACAGGTACATGAACTCGGGGGCGTTCAACCCGGTAATCTCCTCGTTGTTGACCGTCACATAGGCCCTTCCGCTGGCCGGGCTGCCGGGGAAGGTGGCGGTGATTTCCGCCTTGCCGGGCCCGACCGCACAGGCCAGATCGCCCTGGATCATCACCACCTTGGCATCGGAGCTGGCCAGGACCGCCGAGCCGGTGCGATCGACGTTGCCCACGTACACCCGCAACGCCTCCGCCTGTCCCGGGGCCAGGATCGTGCTGGCCGGCTCGATGCGGACCTCGCCGTCGTCGGCCGTCACAACGCCGGCGGGCAGCACCTCGACCGGGACGCGGACCACCTTGTCGCCCAGCGTGAAGTCCACCTGGCCGGGCCCCGGCGCAAGGCCCACGAGGCTTTTCGTTTCCGGCACGTAGCGGACGCACTCCGGCCGCAGCGACCGGACGTCGCACATGTCGCTCACGTCCATGTCGCCGCGGGAGATGGCCATGTCGGAACCGATCCGCACGGATTGACCCACGATCAAACGCAGCCCGTTCGGATCGGCCCGCAGGCGATCGGAAATCGCATCGACCACGCTGACCGTGGCCGGCCGGCTGGTCATCGAGCCCACGCTGGCGGTGAGGTTGGCCTGGCCGGTTTTCACGCCGGTGACCGCAGGGCCCTCGATGCGGGCGATCTGCGGGTTGTCCGACTGCCAAGTGACGTGGCTGATGCCGGTGATGTTGCCGATCGACTTGCCCATCTTCTTGCCGATGACCCCGAGTCCGACGGTTTCGCCGCGGAGGATGGTGATCGGCGCCGGGACGACGCAGATTTCATCGGCTTCGAGGCCCTGGGTGACGGTCACGTCCAGCGGTTTCTTGGTGTGAACGCCCTCGAATTCGGCCGCGACCGAAGTCTGGCCCGGACGGACGCCGATCAGCCGGCCGTTGCTGGGCGTCAGCGGGCGCTTTGCGGGGGCTCGGGGGTCGTCAGGATCGCTTTCTTCGTGACCAGGCGGGTGAAGCCGTCGCGGTAGCGGGCCTCGACGCGGAAGTCGTCGAATTCCGCCCCGACGGGAAACTGGACCGCCGGACCCTGGTCGCTGAGGATCACGACCTCGGTTGGCGCCTCGGGATTGACCGTTTCACCCTCGATCTTGCCGGGCGCGTAGGTCGAAGTGTGCAGCAGGACGGTCCGGCCGGCCACGTCGGCGCGGAGCCACTGCACTCCGCCCGCCTCCTTGGCCGTCAACACCGGGGCCTGCCACTTGACGTACTGGTCCTCGAAATCGCCCGGCCAGCGGACATCGGTCGCGGGCTCCTGGCGGCCGTCCTTCTCGACCATGACGGTGTAACGTTGCTGCCGGCCGACCGCGAGATACTGGCCGCCGGGCTCGCGGACCACGACCAGGTGCGAGGCCGGATCGGCGGCGTCGGGCCCCTGGTCCTTGACGGTGATCGTGGCCACGGCCTCCTTGCCGGCGAACTCCGCCCGCAAGGCGATTTCACCCTTGGCATCCTCCGGAACGGTCAGGGCCGGCCGCAACGACGGGCTGCCCGGCTCCCAGATCGCCTCCGCGGGAACGGTCCAATTCACCGTGTCGGGGCGGACTTCCTTCCATTGCTCCGAACCGGGCAGTTGTTGCTCGACGGCCAGCGAGACCGTCTGCCCCGGGGCCAGCGAAGCCGTCGAGGGGACCACTCGCAGCCCGGCCGGCTCGGCCGCCGGCAAGACCTCGACCCGGGCCGTCGCCGTGCTCTTCAGATACGGGGCATAGCCGGCAACCAAGGGGAACGGCTTGGCGGCCGCCAGTCCGGTCAACAGCGGCGGCGACCAATCGACGGCGTCGGGCTGACCGACCGAGTACGCGATGCCCGGTCCTTCCATGGGTGCCCGAGCGGGCTTCTTGCCGTCCTGCACCACCAAGAACAGCGGCAAGGCCGCTTGCTCATGGACGGTCAGATGAACGGCGTCCGGATCGAAGACCAGCCGTGCCTTGGCCGGATCGTAGACGCTCAGTGTTATGTTCGCCGGCTGCTTGGCCGCGGCATGGCTTCCGGTGACGGTGGTTTCGCCGGGCGAGCCGGCCTGGAACTGGCCCTGTTTGGCGTCCACCTTGATGATGCCGGCGTTGGCGCTCTTGAAGGTCGCCATTTCGGGGACCAGTTCGACGTCGCCGCGGGGGCACGTGGCGGCCAGTGTGAGTTGTCCCGGCTCGCCGGCCAGGCGGAGCGTACGATCGACTTCCACCCGCAAGGTCAGATTCGGATCGGCCTCGACCGACTTGAAGACGACCGTGTTCGACCACTTGTCGAAGTAGCTGGCCCGCACCGGCAGGGGTCCGCCGCCGGCCTTCAGGGCCGCCACCTTATCGCCCCGCCGCTCGATGCCCGGGGCGGTCTTGGGCGCTTTGTCGGCGCTCCATTTCAATCGCTCGCCGGGGACGGGGACCAGCCGCCCACCGCTGTAATGCGCCCAGCCCTGCAACCGCATCATTTGCCCCAGCGGCAGATCGACCGGGCCGGCCGGCGTCAGTTCGAGCCGCAGCGGCATGACCACCACGTCCACCGGGGCCTTGGCCGTCAACGCCGCCGTAGCGCATCGCCAACGTTTGTGGCGCGCTGGCCACGGTGGGCATGACGCCCCGAAGCTCCATCCGCCGGGCGTTGAAATCGGCATATCGCGGCGACGGCGCCTTGTCGCACGAGAGCAGATTGGGGGCCAGTTCCACGTCGCGGCCGGTCGGATCGCCCTTTACGCGGGCGACGACGCGAGGCGAGGCCACGTCGTCCACCGGCGCCACCACGCTGCCCGGATCAATGGCGATCGACTGGAATTCGGCCGCGGCGACGTTGACTTCCACGGTGCGGCTTCGGCTGCCCTGGGCGACCTCGACCTCGGCCGTGCCCTTGCCGCGCCCGATGAGCCGGTTGCTCGCCGTGACCGCGACGATCTCCGGTTTGGAACTGGTGACGCGGACCGGCGTGTTGCCCGGCGCCACGATGCTCAGATCGGCGACTTCGCCCACCACGAGGTCCAATCGCTCCCGGGGATCGAGCTTGTCGGGATGGACCTCGAGTTGATCGACGCCGGGAATCGCGGCGACGCGAAAGTCCTTGCTGGCCGTCGGTCCGTCGCCGAAGGTGGCCGAGAGCTTGCCGCGGCCGACCTGGTCGCCCCGCAGGCTCGACCCGTGGATCGACGCCAGGTAGGCCGGGCCGATCTCGGTCTTCAGTTGCGACGACTCCAGGACCGAGTAATGCTTGCCGTCCTCGCCCACCGCGTCGATGCGCAACCGGCTGCCGCGTCCGACGGCCACCGGCAGCGGCTCGACGGCGATCTCCAGCGACTTCGGATCGATCTTGGCCACGTTGACGTTGGCCGAGGCGTCGAGGTAGGGGCTTTTCGGCCCCGCGCGGTAACGGGCCGAAATCCTGGCCACTCCCGGCGCCAATCCTTCCAGGAAACCGCCCATGGCGAAAACGATCTTGTCGTTCTGCGGCTTCCACTCGGCCGCGGCGGTCAGATCGGCGGTCGTGCCGTCCTTATACTGCCCGACAAGTTTCAGCCGGGCCGTCGAGCCGGGGACCAACTCGACGCCGCGCGGCTCGATGGTGATCTTCTCCGGATTGGCGGCCGCGGTGGCCTCCAGCGTGACGTCGGTCTTCAGATCGCCGAGTTGAAAGCGGATCACGGTTCCGCCCGGCCCGACCAGCCGGGCCACGCCGGTCAACTGGTCGAACCGGACCACGGCCGGATCGTACACGATGCCCACGGCATGGCCGGTCACGTCCTCCCTGCTGAACAGCCCGGCCTGCATGACCTTCAGTTCAAACCGGCTGCCCACCGGGCCGGCGAGCGTGTTGGGCTCGGCCACCAAATGCTGCGGCCGGAACCGCCAAAACAACAACCCGGCCAAGAGCAACAGCAACAATAGCGCCAGCAACGTGCCGCGACGCCGCTTGCTCATGCGGACCGGCCGATACTGGAGCGTCGACGCGCAGCTCGGGCACTTGGGACTCTTGCCAGGCCGGCGGACAAACAACATCGCGCACTCCGGATCGGTGCAAACCACCGCCGGGGCCGGCTCTTGATCGATCCGCTGATAGCCCCAGCACCAGACCAGTCGCCAGCGGTTCTCCAAGTCGCGATAGCGGAAGAAGTAGCTGTCCAGGTCGGTCCGGCCGGGGCTATTCACCAGCTCGCGGAAGGTCTGCAACAGCACCTTGCGGAAAGTCCGCTCCGTGGGGGTCTCGGCGCGGGCCTTCTCCAGGCGGTCTTGCAACAGGGCCAACTCGTCCTTCAACACGGTCCGCAACTCGTGCTCGCTGGCCGGTTGGCACAGCACCTCTTCCAGGCGGCCGCCGCGATTGTCGCGGACGAAAAAGTGGACCGAGTCGCCCTCCCAAACCGGCTCGGCAGCCATCCCCCCCACCCAGCGAAAGAGGATCTTGGCGTTGGCATTGGAGCGGTCGAGCATCGGCACGCCCGGCTCGATGGCCATGGGGCGATAATCGCGGGCTTCGTCGGACAGGTCGATGCGAACGAATCGTGTAGCCATGGCTCAACCACCCAAAAAGGTGACGCTCAATCCGACCAAAATAGGGATTTGGCGCGGGAGAGAGCCTCTTCAATACTAGCGTAAGCATTCCGGCCCAATCGGGCAACCCATCTACCAAAGAGGAGGGTTTGCACGGCGCCGATCCGGGGCTATTCTAGCTTCGGGCCTTCCCGCGAGGATTATTCCCAAGGTAGGGGCTGCTTCCATGTCGTTGGGCCGATTCGTCTATTATTGTGCCGTGGTCGGAGGCTGGATGGCCTTTCTGGCCTGGATGCTCGCCGAAGGGCTGCTCCTGCACGGCGGGGATTACTTCGGGATGCTCACCGTCATCGGCGTCGGCGCGCTGGTCGGGGCCGCCATTGCGACCGGCCTGAACCTCGTCGCCGGCATGACCAATGCCCAATGGCGGCCGCAGCTCGCCCGGCTTCCGTCCGGATTGCTCGGTGGGGGCATCGGCGGGGCCATCGGCGGCCATCTGGGAAACCTCGCGACCTGGGCCACGGACTCGTCGCTGGGCCAAGTCGTCGGCTGGATGCTCATGGGTCTGGCCATCGGCGTCACCGGCGGAATCGCGGATAAATCCGTCCGAAAATGTCGCAACGGCGCCATCGGCGGGGCCCTTGGCGGACTGCTCGGCGGACTCCTCTGCACGATGATCTCCTTCAGTTCCAGCATGGCCGCCCGGGCGACCGCCTTCGTCGTCCTCGGCACGGCCATCGGCGCCCTGGTCGGCCTCGCCCAACTCGTCTTGAAGGAAGCCTGGCTGACCGTCGTCAACGGTTTCCGCCCGGGACGGGAACTGATCCTCGGCCAGAACGTCACCCTGCTGGGCCGGGGCGACCATCTGCCGCTGCCGCTGTTGGGCTACCCGGGCCGAGACCTCGAAGCCGAACATGCCCGAATCATTCGACAGCCCGACGGTCAATTCGTTCTGGAAGACAACCACAGCCGGCTGGGCACCCGATTGAACGGCCAGCCGGTCGAGGCGGCCACGCCGCTGAAGAACGGCGACCTGATCAAGCTCGGCACGAACATCATCCGCTTCAACTCGCGGCAGTGGGGCTCTCTGCGGTCGGCTGCCGCGATGGTCGGTGAGCGGGTCCCGTTGCCGCCGTCATTGCCGCCGTTGCCATCTCCGCCGTTGCCGCCGTTGCCATCGCCGCTGCCTCCATCGCCGTTGTCGCCGTCACCGTTGCCGCCGCCATCGCCGTTGCCGCCGTCACCGTTGCCGCCGCCATCGCCGTTGCCGAAGGTGGTGATTCCGCCGGGTATTGCGCCGCCATTGCCGCCATTGCCGCCGGCGCCGCCCGCGGGCCCGTCGCCGTCCTATCGGTCCGCGCCGTCGGCGTCACCCGTGTTGCCTGGCGGCGCGGTGCCTCCACCGCCGCCTCCGCGTCCACGACCGGCGATGCCGAAGATTCCACCACCGCCACCGCCGCCACCACCTTCGCCACACAACCCGCGATGACAAGGCAGTTGCATCGCGTGGGGACAGGTCCCCGGTGCCATTTTCCACACGATTTCTGGTGGTAGCGGCCGCGGTTGAATTTGGTACAATGACCTTGCGCGGCTTGAGTTTACCCGTTGCGAGTGTCGGTGGGCTGATGATGGACCACGACGAGAACCAAAATCGGCGTCAGGGCGGTCGCCGCATGTGCCGGGGGGGATCGTCGTGGCGCGTGAGAACCAAATCATGTTGTTCGATACCGGAGCCGAGCATAAGAACTCGTCCACGTTCGTAGCGAACATGTCGCTCCCGGTCCATCGTTGGTTTCGGTACAGCGCTGGGTTCTCCGCGCAATGGGCAGAGTCGGAGATTCGGGAAACCGCCGCGCGTGAACGCTCGGTTCGCGTGTTCGATCCGTTCGCGGGTTCCGCGACCACGCTTCTAGCGGCGGAGGATGCCGGCGTGCAGTGTTGTGGCGTCGAGTCGCATCCCTTTGTGGTTCGCATTGCCCGGGCGAAGTTGGCTCGGCGGTCCAACCCCGTCGTCTACCGCGATTTTGCCCGTGGCGTTCTTAGGAGCGCACGGCTTCGGAAGGGTTCGATGGAAAACTACCCCTCGCTAATACGGAAATGCTATCGGGACGAGGTCCTGTGTGAGCTGGATAGGTTGCGTGGGGCGTTTGAGCAACAGGCGGATGGCTCGCCACCGTCGGAATTGACGTGGCTCACGCTCCTTGCGATCCTTCGCCAGACCTCGCACGTCGGCACCGCCAATTGGCAGTACGTGCTGCCGAACAAGACGAAGAAGAACGCCGAGGAGCCGTTTGTCGCCTTCGAGCGACGCATCCAGATGATTTATGCTGATATGCGGCATTTTGGCGGACCGATTGGGCCGGCGGCGCGCCTCGTGGAGGCCGACGCGAGAACGTGCGAGGGCGTCCCCGAGGGGTGGGCAACGCTTGTGATTACTTCGCCGCCCTATCCGAACAACTACGACTACGCGGATGCCACCCGTTTGGAGATGACCTTCATGCGGGAAATTGACGGCTGGGGCGACCTTCAGGGGGCCGTAAGGCAATACCTGGTCCGATCGTGCTCGCAGCATGTTACCGAGAGATCGGTCGATCTCCAGGACGTGCTTCGCTCGCCCGAGCTTTCCCCGATCCGCCCGGACATAACTTCCGTTTGCAACGACCTCGCTGAGGTTCGGCTAACGAAAGGCGGCAAGAAGACGTACCACCTCATGGTCGCGTGCTACTTCCTGGATCTTGCGCGGGTTTGGAAGGCCCTTCGACGGACTTGCGCGTCGCCGTGCAGAATCTGCTTTGTCGTTGGCGATTCGGCCCCCTACGGAGTGTACGTTCCGGTGATTGATTGGCTTGGGCAGCTTGCTGTCGCGGCGGGTTTTGACGGCTTCGACTCGGAGAAAATCCGGTCCCGTAATACGAAATGGAAGAACCGCAAGCACCGCGTGCCGCTCTGCGAAGCGCGCCTGTGGGTTCAAGGATAGGAGGCCGGCTCTTGGGCGTATCCCCATCGCACAGATTCGGACAAATCATCGGCGACCTGCTCGAAGGAATGCTCCGTGACCCGCTGCAATCCGTTGCGGGCAGGTACGGGCTTTACCTGGACTACAAACACGCGAGGCCAGTACGGGGCGA
The DNA here is from genome assembly GCA_963804825.1 of uncultured Planctomycetia bacterium. Classification (GTDB taxonomy): domain Bacteria; phylum Planctomycetota; class Planctomycetia; order Pirellulales; family Thermoguttaceae; genus JBKQVT01. The sequence continues at coordinate 1,658,301 of CAWDRV010000003.1, forward strand.
CAAGCGCAAGGTTACTTGGACCGACCGTTTGGGCAACAGCCATGACCTGGACTACGTTCTGGAGAAGGGCGGCTCGGAGACGGTGCAGGGAACTCCGAAAGCCTTTATCGAAACAGCATGGCGGCGTTATACGAAGCACTCTCGCAACAAGGTCGGAGAGATTCAGGGGGCAATCAGTCCCCTTGCGGAGACCCATAAGGACTGCAACCCTTTCCTCGGCGCCGTCTTGGCCGGGGTGTTTACCGAGGGATCATTGCGACAGCTTCGCTCACACCATTTCGCAGTTGTGTACGTGCCCTACGAGAGCATCGTCAGGGCGTTTGGCGAAGTCGGAGTGGATGCATCGTTCGATGAACACACGCCCAATGCGCAATTTCGGAAGAAGGTAAACGCCTATGAGGCGCTGAGCCGCGCCAAGAAACGGCGGATCGCCGCGTGCCTCATGGCCGAGCACTCGCAACAATTGAATGACTTTGTGAAGTCGCTGGAGGCCGCCCTCAGCCGCAAAGTGGTCGGAATCCTCATCGGGATGCTCCACGGAGGAACGCGTGAGGCAACGTCCGTATCCGAGGCAGTCCGGCTCATCCAAAGCTACAACGAATCTTGCGCCGCCGAGGGATTTGTTCGGTACGAGATTCACGTCAAGTATGACAACGGCGACAGGATTGAGGGTGGGTTTCACGAGAAGGAACGGGCAATCGCGTTCCTGGAAGGTTTGTGTTAAGGACTGCCCCCGACTTCTCGCTCAAGCGGCAGGAGCGCGATTGGCCTCATGCTTGACATCCCCTCTGTCTGCGGGTAGGCTGGAGAGGGAACCGTTTTCCGAGAATGAGCTGATCGGTCTGCCATGTCCTGGCCGCTGGCCTCTCACTTCAGTGCCATGCTGCAAAACCCGCAAGTCGCGTTCCGCGATCCGCGGTTGCAGCAGAGCGCCATCGAAAAGGACCCGCGGAACCAGCCGCGGCCCTGGGCGGGGGCCTTCGCGGTGGTCTACAAGGCGCTGAGTCCCGACGATCATCGCCCGTTCGCCGTTCGGGTTTTCACCAGCGAATCGCCGGAACGCCGCGAACGCTACGAATGCATCGCCGCTTACGCCAAGGACCACAAGCCCCGCTGCCTGGTCGAATTTGAATACCGCGACCAGAGCATCCGCTCGGCCGGCGACGGAAAATGGTATCCCGTCATCCTCATGGAATGGGTCCAGGGCGAAACGATGTTCAACTGGGTCCGGGACCGATGCCGGGAAGACAACGCCGACGCCATCGGCTTCGTCGCCGACCGCTGGGTCGATGCGGTCAAGGAGCTGGCCGACGCCGCGATCGCCCACGGCGACCTCCAACACGGCAACGTCATGATCACGCCGGGCAACGAGATCAAGCTGGTCGATTACGACGGCGTGTGCGTGCCGGCGTTGGTCGGGCGGCGCAATCTCGAAGTGGGCGTCGAGCCCTACCAGCATCCCAGCCGGAACGACAAGACGCTGTTGTCGCTGGACTTGGACCACTTCTCGGCATTGCTGATTTACGTGGCGTTGCGGGCGTTGGCGGCCAATCCGCGGTTCTGGGGCCAATACGTCGAGTCGTCGGGCTACGACAAGCTGCTCTTCCGCCGCGAGGACCTGCAATCGCCCATCACGTCGCCCCTCTACCGCGACCTGATGCGGCTGGCCAATCCGGACGTGAAGGAGCTGACCGAGCAGCTTGTCGCGCTGAGCCGCGGACGGATGGACCAGATCCCTCCGTTGAGCCAACTGGTCCATTCCTACGCGAAGGTCGAGCGGCTGCTGGCGGCGCGGCAATGGAACGCCGCGGTCCACCTGCTGAATCGCCGCGGCAATTTCCGCGACGCGCCGGAGCACTTGCAGCCGCTGATCCGCGAGGCCTATGAATTCGTGTGCCGGCAGGAGGCGTGGGCCGCCTTCGCCCGGATTCCCGGCGACGCCAGCGAGGCCGTGGACCGGCAATTGGTGGAGGCGTGGAACGAGGTGCTGTTTGCGGGCTATCCGCTGGCCGAGCAAGAGCGGCCGCGCGTGGCGGAGGCCCGCCGTCGCGTGCAGGTCGTCGATCGGCTGCGCCACCTGGCCCAGCAGAGCACGCAGGCCGTCTCGCTGGCCGATGAGCAGCGGCTGCTGGAAGCGGCGAGGCAACTTCCCCCGGACTATCGCTACAGCCTGCACGAGCGGGTCGGGCGGGCCGAGAAATGCGTGACGGCCATGGCGCAGCTCGAAGCCGCGATGAGCGATCCGACGAACGAGGCGGCGATTGTCGCCGCCTGGCGGGCGGTCCAGGAGGCCCGTTGCGAGCCGCTGGTCGGCAAGGCATGGAACGGCCGCGTCGCCCTGGCGCAGCAGCGAGTCCCCTTGCTGAAGGTCTTGGCGGAAATGCCCGAGGACTTGCCGCCGGACCAATGCGACGCGCGGCTGCTGTCCGTGTGGCAGGAGGAGTTGTTGGCCGGCTGCCCGGAGGCCGAGCCGTGGCGTTTCCTTTACGATGAGGCCGTCCAGCGGAGGGAAGTGCTGGGGCATCTGCGCGCGGCGGTCGAGAAGCGCGACGAGGCGGCGATCGTCGAGTGGACCCGTCAGCCGTGTCTGGCCGGCTATCCGTTGCCGGCGGGGTGGGCGGAGCCGATCCGCGCGGCCCGCGCCCGCGCCCGCCGCACCGAGGCGATGTTGGCCGCCTTGGAAAAGGGGGATCCGGCGGCGTTTTACGAATGGTTCGACGTGCGGCTGCTCCGCCGCGGGGACGAGCGTTTCGCTCCGCACCAGGCCTTGCTGGCGGAGTGGATCCGCGCCGAGGTGCTGCCGCCGGAAAAACTGGGGCTCCGCGCCGCGGATAAGAACGGCCTGGCGGCGGTCAACGACTCGGAAGGGGACTGGCGCGTGCAATGGACCTGGCCGGCCGCCCGGCTGGCCGACCGCTGCGTGCTGGCCGTATGCCCGGCCGAGCCCGACGCGGCCGACGATCCGCAAACGGTGGCGGTCCATTTCCGCGAGTCGATCGACCGGACGGAGTGGGACAGCGGCGGCGGCAGCCGTCTGATCCGCGGCGACGAGGCGTGGCAGGGGGCTTACGTGGTGGTATGGGCGATCGTCGATGCAGGGTTCCAGACCTTTGCGAGCCGGCCGCTGGTGCTCGGTCGGATCCAGCGCCGCTCGCGTTGGAAATGGAAGGGGTTGCGGGTCTTTTCCGCCCGCCGACGGGAGGAAGGGGACGCTGGGGATTAGGGATTGGGGATTGGCGGCTTGTATTTTTGCCGGGACTGAGGAATAGTAATAGGGGCGTTGTTTCACGGCCGATTGTCCCAGGAGGTCAGCATGTTGCGTCCGCCCTATTCGCAAGAGATTAGCCGCCAGAACAAGGCGTGCTTCCTGTTCCTGCTGGACCAGTCGTACTCGATGGAGGAGCCGCTGGGCAATTCGCCCAACCGCAAGTGCGACGAGTTGATGGCGGCCATCAACGGCTGGCTGCAAAACATGGCCATCCGCGCCAGCGGCGACGAGGGGATCAAGGATTGGATGGACATCGGCGTGTTCGGATATCGGACCGACCAGAACGCCACTCCCATCCTCGAGTCGGCGTTGCTGGGGCCGTTGGCTGGGCGGATGCTGGTTTCCATCAGCGAGATCGGCGCCGCCCCGGCGCGGATCGACAGCCGCGTCCAATACCTCCCCGACGAGGAGACGGGCGAGATGGTCCAAATTCCCTGCGACGTGCCGGTTTGGGTCGATCCGCGGGCGGAAGGGGGCACGCCCATGTGCCACATGCTCTACCATGCCCACCAGATCTTGGCCGAGTGGATCGGTCAGCACCCGCGGAGTTTTCCCCCCATCGTCGTTCACATCACCGACGGCGAATCGCAGGACGGCAACCCGATTCCCTATGCCGACGCGTTGAAATCGCTGGCCACGGAGGACGGCAACGTGCTGCTGTTCAACTGCCATTTGTCGATGACGGCGGCCGACCCGTTCATGTTCCCGGCGACCGACGTGGGATTGCCCGACGAGTTGGCCCGGGCGTTGTTCCACATGTCGAGCGTGCTGCCGGAGCCGTTCTATCGGCACGCGGTGATGGAGGGGTTCCCGTTGCAGCCCAACGCCCGCGGCATGGCGTTCAACGCGGACATGGTGTGTTTGATCCAGTTTCTCAACATGGGCACCCAAGCGGCGCCGGGATTGCGATAGTTCGGTGTTTGTGAAGGAAGGGGTTGTCTTCTGAATAACCGTGGTAAGAGGAGTGCCACTGCTGGCTTGTCCAGCAGTGCAATACGGCGGCAACACTGCTGGACAAGCCAGCAGTGGCACCCGAGGCTAGCAGGGTGAGTCCATGCGATTCGAACCGCGCGTTTTCAAACTCGCCAAGGACCCCGAGCACCCGGGCGAATACCAGGATGCTTGCCGGGCCGATGCGGAGCGGGGCATCGCCGTCATCGCCGACGGCGTTTCCTCGGCCATCTTCTCGGCGCAGTGGGCCAACGTCCTGGTCGATGCGGTCATGGCCGGAGTGCCCGATCCCAACCTCGCCGAGGCCTTCGCCGCATGGCTGAAGGAGCAACGCCGCGCCTGGACCGAGCGGATCGACACCTCGACGCTGGCCTGGTTTCAACGCGCCAAGCTGCCCCTGGGGGCCTTCTCGACGCTGCTGTGGATCCATGTCCTGGAAGCCGACCGGGACCAGCCCGGGGCGTTCGGGGCCTATCGCCTGCGGGGCTTCGCCATCGGCGATAGTTGCCTCTTTCACGTCCGACGCGGCGAGTTGGTCCGCAGCTTCCCCCTGCAAACGTCCGCCGAGTTCCAGGTCGATCCCCTCGTGCTCGGCAGCATCGACCTGCGGCGCGACCACCTCATGCGGTTTATGACGCTCGACGAACTCTGCTATCCGGACGACCTGCTGGTGCTGTGCACCGATGCCCTGGCGGAATGGGCCATGCGGATGCAGGAGTCCGGCGCGGGACCGGACTGGGACGGCTATGGCAACCTCTCCGAAGCCGACTGGCAGGCGCAGATCGCCGAGTTGCGCCGTCTCCGCCACATCCGCTACGACGACACGACCTTGCTGCTGCTCCGCGTCCTGGCCGAGACGCCGTCGCCGTCGCGGTCGCCCGCGCAGGCCGGCGGGCCCAAGGGCGCCTGGGGAGAGCTGGACGTCGAGGAGTGGTCGAAGAAGGTCAAATCCGTCTCCGACCAGATTTCCGAGCAGATCGACCAGGTTTCCGACCAGGTCGCGCGCGGCTTCAAGAAGTTCAAGGACAACGCCCTGAAAAAGTACCGCGAGACATTCGGACCCGACAAGAAGAAAAAGAAGAAGTAGCCATGCGATGTACGTGCGGGCGGGAAAACCGGTTCGGCGCCGCCAGGTGCAACCATTGCGGCCGGCGGCTCATCCTCGGCATGGACCCGCGCCGGCTGGCGATCGACGCCGCGGTGTTGTTGACGCTGCTGATCGCCTTGGGGCTTGTCTTTCTGCTGGATCGAAGTCCCGCCGGCCCCGCCGGGCTGGCCGAGATGGCCGGCGACGCCGGACGCGGGCGTCCGCTCCAGTTGGCCGTTACCCCGCCGGAATACGACGACATGGGCAAGCTGCTCACCACGCTGGGCAGCGGCTATAGCTATACCGAACTCAAGTGGGACGATCTTCTGGACGTGAAGCGGTTGCGGGATTATGACGTGGTGTTTCTCACCTGCGGCGGCGTGCCCGATGCGTGGCTCGGCCAGAAGACCGGGCGCGGCCAGCGCGACTCGGCGGGCGTGTTTCGCGTCCTGCCGGAGGTCCGCCGGCAGGTCCGCCTCGCCCTGCGCCGCTTCGTCGGCGCCGGCGGCACGCTCTATGTCTCCGACTGGCAGTTCGGCCTGCTGGCCATCGCCTTTCCCGAGTTCATCGACCGCTCGAAGGTGAAGTCCGGCGCCATGCAGACCGTCCACGCCGACGTGCTCGACCCGGGCCTGCAAAAGCTGCTGGGCAAGACCGTCGACTTGAAGTTCGAGCGGCCGGCCTGGCAGCCTGCGGCGTTCCGGGAGTCGAAAGTGACCACGTACCTCCGCGGCCGCTACGAAACCGACTCCGGCGATAAGGAAACGGCCGCACTCCTGGTGCAGTTTCCCTTCGAGGCGGGCACGGTCATCTTCACCTCGTTCCACAACGAGGCGCAGAACAGCGAGACGGAAATCGATTTGCTCCGCACCCTGGTCTTCACCGCGGTCAACGCGCAAATGGACACCAACGTTCAGCAGGGCATGATCCGCGGCGGCTTCTCGCCGGTCGAGCGAAACCTGCTCAGCGCCTCCGGCAGCCGGCAGGCGATCACCGGGACTTACGAATGCCGCGGCGCGCGGTCGTTGCAGTTCGTCCTGGGCTTCGAGGACCGCGGGGCGCGGCTGCGATTGTCCGTCGCCGGGCCCGACGGCGTCCTGCTCGAAAAGACGGGGACCTCGAAATTCGCGATCGACGTGCCCGAGGCGGCCGCGGGCAAGTGGCAGTACACGGTCACGCCGGTCGAAGTGCCGTATCCGAATTTCCCGTTCAGTTTGACCGTGGGGGAGAAGTGAAGCGGGGAGGGCGGTGAGCCGGCGGCGTGAGCCGCCGGATAAGGCGGAGGGCGGAGGGCGGAAGGCGGAAGGCAAACGAAAAGGAGGAAGGATGAAATACGATCTGAAATCCATCTCAGTTTGCCAATACTAAACGGACGCGATGATGACAACCAATGAAATATCCGAAAGACTGCGAACGCTAGATGTACTCCACCGAGAAGTTGGAGATGGTGGCTACGCCTTGCTAGGTGAGGTCTTGGAGTATTATCGGACCTTAGACACACACAATAGGAATCTGTTGCGTAGCGAACTTCTTCGGCTGGTTGCAGCCCAGGACTCGACATTGTGGGGCGTTGCGCTTGAAGCTCTAGTTCAAGCCTGGCAGTCGGCCATATCAAGCGACTTGGCGTCAATGCTTGCCGATGAGCATCATACCGGGGAATGGGAAGGACATGTTCTGCTAGCGTTGCTTAGACTAGGATACCGGCCCATTGCCGAGAAGGCCGCAAGTCATATTGTGCGACAATTAGCTATGGGAGACGACACGGTGCTCCCGTTGCTTGCCGCTTTGTCAAGGGTGGATACGGACAAATGTCTATATATCGCCGCGAGATTCTTTGTGGCTCAGTTCAATAGCGGACAACGTAGTGAGTTGGCTGGTTACATTCCGGCATTTGTTAGCCACTTCCTCGATGTGGACACGATGCTACCGGCGCGGTTTGTTGAGAGACTCACGGCTGCGGATAATGAAGCCGGGCGAAAGATGGCGGAACTTGTCCGTGAGTACATTGGACGGCCCTACGTGCGTAAGCGACTGGGAGAGGAACTGGCTAGGTCGTTGGAAAATAGTATCAGTTCTGCTTGTTCCGCACAGTGAACGAGGTCTGGAGTCTTTGGAATTGTTAACTGAAGGATAAAAGAAGAAGATAAAAGGGACAGGTGCAGATATTGGGTAATTTGAGACGGACCAAATGGGGACATTCTGCTTTTGACCGAATTCCGCGAATCCCCCGAAATTCCAATGGAATTCTGGATGGACTGCCCCCTTTACTAGGCGGATGCCGAAGCGCGGGGTAGAATGGAATAGTCCGACCTTGGAGGCAGGAGATAACACGATGGACTGGCGAGAACGAATCACCGTTGACCCGGCCGTCTGCCACGGGCGGGCGTGCATCAAGGGGACGCGCGTCATGGTGGCGGTCGTGCTCGACAACCTTGCCGCCGGCGTTCCCGCCGACGAAATCTTGCGCAGCTACCCGTCATTGACACCCGAGGATGTTCCAGCGGCGATGGCCTACGCTGCCGAACTCGCCCGCGAACGGACGGTCCCGCTGCCCACGGGTGCCGTTTGATGCTCAAGTTCAAGGTTGATGAAAGTCTACCGTCCGAAGCGGCCGTGCTATTGGCCAGCGCGGGCCATGATGCCGTGACCGTTCGCGACCAGCGTATGGTCGGCCAGCCCGACCATAACGTGGCAACGGCGTGTCGGCGTGAAGGCCGGGTGGTGCTGACGCTCGACCTGGACTTTGCCGACATACGCGCCTATCCACCGGGCGACTACGCCGGCATCATCGTGCTGCGGCTGGCGCGGCTCGACAAGCCGCGAGTCCTGTCGGTCCTGCAACGCGTGCTGCCCGTCCTGGAGGATGAACCGCTTGTGGGCAAGCTGTGGATCGTGGGGGAAACCTCCGTTCGCGTGCACGGCTGATGTGGCCTCCAAGACGCTCCGCCCTCAGTCGTTCACGTACGTTTCCAAGAACCGCGCCAGGCGGTGGAAATCGGAGCCGGGCTCGATGTAGCGAACCACCGTGACCAGCGTCGCCGAATCGACCAACTGGTTGAACGGGACGTAGTTCAACTCCAATTGGCCGGAGACCGAGACCATCACGCCGTCCAGCCGCTTCTCGACCAACGCGCGGTACGCGCCGACGCCGAGCTGGCTGCCCAACAAGACGTCGAAGGCCAGCGGCCGGGAGCATCGACTCTCGTAGCCGATCCGCAAACCGGTGATCCTGCGTTTCCTGCCGGTTTGCCGGGTGTATTCGTGGGCCACCATGTCGGCGAACATTTTGCTCAAGCTGATATCGGCGATGGCGATGTGTCCGTGCTCGTCGCGCGGCACGCCCTCGATATGCTCGTAGGGCAGGAACTCGGCCAGCCCCTCGGCGATGACAATGACGCCGAACTCCTTGCCCTCGGCCTCCTCGCGGACGCGCATGGTGGCGACGATCCGCTTGATGACCTCGGGGAGGTCCATGACGCGGCGGATTTCCTTCCGCCCGGTCTTGGCGTTGACGGTCTCCTCGCTGGTTTCATACTTGCCGGTGATGTCTTCGACGCTGATGACCAGGCTGGCCTCGCCGGCGATGGCCACGCCGTAGGACAGCCAGCCGGCGCTGCGGCCCATGCACTCGGTCAGGTAGTAGCTGCGGTTGGCCTCGGCGTCGGCCAGCAGGTTGCGGACCTCCGAGGCCAGGAACTCGACCGCCGTGAAATAGCCGAACGTGAAGTCGATGCCCATGTAGTCGTTGTCGATCGTCTTGGGCAAGTGGACCACGGGGATGCGGCGGCAGCCCGGTGGAAGCTGCTCCTGGAAGAGCTTGAACTTGTTGGCGCTTTTCAGCGTGTCGTCGCCGCCGATGGAGATCAGGGCGTCGACCTCCAGCGAGACCAGGGCGTCGTAGACGGTCTTCAGCGGCGCCACGCGCGCGGGGTCCTTCAGGTGGGAACGGTCGGAGACGTCCTTGCCGGGATTGGTCCGCGCCGTGCCGATGATGATGCCCTGGCTGTTGCGGGTGCGGCGGAGCACCTTGTGGTCGATGCGGATATAGTCGCGTCCCTCGACCATGGGATGGTCGGGCCCGAACTCGACCACTCGCGAGTAGCCGTTGAGGATGCCCAGCACGTCGATGTTGTTCCGCAGGAACGACACGGCGGCGGTGGAAATCACGGCGTTGGCGGCGGGCGCGGGGCCGCCGGCGAACAAAATGGCGGCGCGGCGAATGTTCGATTCCAGGTGCGGCGGCCGGGATAGCGTGCTGCTCATGGGAATCTCCCTCCTCTGGATGTTTCCTTACGTGTTCGGCCAGGTCCGTTCGATGAAGGTCGTATCGGTGCGGCTTTCGGTGAAGGCCGGGTGGAGCAATATCTTCTGCAACATGGGGATCGTGGTCTTGATCCCGTCGATCCGCAACTCCGACAACGCCCGCTTCATGCAGGAAATCGCCTCGTCGCGGCTCGGCTGGTGAACGATCAGCTTGCCGATCAACGAATCATAATACGGCGACACCACATAGCCGGCATGGATGTGGGAATCGAAGCGGACGCCGAATCCGCCCGGGACGACCATGCCGGTGATCTGGCCGGGCATGGGCCGGAAGCCCTTTTCCGGGTCCTCGGCGTTGATGCGGCATTCGAGCGCCGCGCCTTGCTGGCGGACGTCGGCCTGCGCCAGCGGCAGCGGTTCGCCCGCCGCCACGCGGATCTGCGCCTCGATCAAGTCGATGCCGGTGACCATTTCCGTGACCGGGTGCTCGACCTGGATTCGGGCGTTCATCTCGATGAAGTAATAATGGCCCTTGCGATCGACGATGAATTCGACGGTGCCGGCGTTGGTGTAGTTGGCCGCCCGCACCAGGCGGACCGCTGCCTCGCACATGGCCGCCCGCGTGCCGTTGTCGAGCCGCGGGGCGGGGCTTTCCTCGATCAGCTTCTGGTGCCGGCGCTGCATGGTGCAGTCGCGCTCCCAGAGGTGGATGGCGTTGCCGTGCAAGTCGGCCAGGACCTGGACCTCGACGTGGCGGGGGTGCTCGATGTATTTTTCGAGGTAGATTTCGGGGTTGCCGAAGGCGGCGTCGGCTTCGGCCTGGGCCTGCTGCAAGGCGGCCTTCAGGGCCAGCTCGTTGACGGCCACGCGCATGCCGCGGCCGCCCCCGCCCGCCGACGCCTTGACGAGCACGGGGAAACCCAACTCCTTGGCCAGCCGCATGGCCTCGGCCTCGCCGACGATCGAGCCGTCGCTGCCGGGGACGGTGGGGACGCCGGCCTCGTGGGCCACCCGGCGGGCCGAGTTCTTGTCGCCCACCAACGCCATCGCTTCGTGCGAGGGGCCGATGAACTCGATGTTGCAACTGCGGCAAACGTCGGCGAAATGGGCGTTCTCGGCCAGGAAACCGTAGCCCGGATGAATCGCCTGCACGTTGCCGATCTCCGCGGCGCTGATGACGCGGTCGATCTTCAGGTAGCTGTCGGCGGCCTTGGGCAGGCCGATGCAATAGGCTTCGTCGGCCAGCGACAAGTAGGCCGCGCCGCGGTCCGCTTCGCTGAAAACGGCCACGGTCTCGATGCCCAGCTCGCGGCAGGCACGAAAGATCCGCAGGGCGATCTCGCCCCGGTTGGCAACGAGAATGCGCTTGAACATCACGCCCGCGTATCCACTTTGAACAAGGGTTGTCCGAATTCCACCGGCTCGCCGTTTTCGACCAGCACGGACATGATCTTGCCGGCAACCTCGGCGGGAATCTGGTTGAAGACCTTCATGGCCTCCACGATGCAGATGGTTGTCTCCGGGCCGACGTGATCGCCGACCTTCACGTACGGGGGCGACTCGGGATCGGGAGCGGAGTAGAACGTTCCCACCATCGGGCTTTTGATGATCGCGGTATTCTGGTCCTCGGCCGCGGCCTGGTCCGAGGCGGGCGCGGACGTCGCCGTCGGCGCCGCCGCCCCGGCCGTTGCGGCGTCCGGAGGGGCCGACGCGGAAGCCGCCGGCGAGCGGGCGGCCGGACCGGTAATCACCGGCTCCTGCCCGCGGCGAATCTGGATTCGAGTCTCCCCCTCGCGCAAGTCGATCTCGCTCAGGTCGTGCTGCTTCATCAATTCGACCAGGCGGCGAATCTTGCGTACGTCAAAAATGTCCTGGTGGGGCGAAGTACCGGACATGCCAAATCTCCCACTGTGTGTAAAGGAACCGAAAACACCCCGAACGAGCCGGATCATTTCCCCTTCTCACGGAGGGAGAGGGGACTTTCTTAACCCACCGTCACTTCCTCAAGTTGCTTGGGGACACTGGTAAGGACTTCATGCCCGTGGCGGGTGACCAGCACGTCGTCTTCAATGCGGACGCCACCCCAGCCCGGCAGATAAATACCCGGTTCGACGGTCACCACCATCCCCGGTTTGAGCACCGTAGAGATATTGACGGCCAACCGTGGCGCTTCGTGGACCTCCAGTCCCAACCCGTGACCCAGGCCGTGACCAAAAAACCGGCCGAAACCAGCCTTGGCAATGACCCCACGGGCGACGGCATCAACGTCATGGCCCGTGACGCCCGGCCGAACGGCGGCAATTCCCCGGGCCTGGGCTTCGAGCACAACTCCATACACGCGCCGGAGTTTGGGCGAGATTCTACCCGTGAGCAATACCCGCGTCAAGTCGCTATTATAAAGGCCCTCGTTAGCCCCCCAATCGACCAGGAGGAGGTCCCCCTCGCTGACCCGCTTCCCGGTCGGAACCGCATGGGGCAACGCCGCCCGCGGCCCCACGGCGACAATCGAGGGAAACGCGCAGTCCTTGGCGCCGAACAGGCGGAGCTGGCAGGCCAACTCGTCGGCCAACTCCTTCTCGGTCTGCTCCGGACGCACTGTCGCCCGCAACACGGCGAACGCCTTCTCCGCCTGCCAGACGGCCTTGCGCAAGATCGCGATTTCCTCCTGATCCTTGATGAGCCGCAACGCCTCGACCAGGCCGGACGTGGCGACGATTTCCAGCTTCGGCAGCTTCGCGGCGATCCGATCCCGCAGCGACACGGTCATCGAGTCGCCCTCGATGGCCAGCCGACCCACGCCCGCACTGCGGAGGGTCTTGACCACCGATTGGAGCATGTTCGCGCCGGGCCGCCGGATATGCAGATCGACCCCCGGGCATTGCTCGCCCAGTTGGGTCGTGTAGCGCGGATCGCTCAGGACCACGTCGCCGTCGCGTCGCACGAGCAGGTAGCTGTCGTCGCCGGTGAAGCCGGTCAAATAGGTGACGTTGGTAAAGCTCGTGACCAAAAGGGCGTCGGCCCCGGTCTTTTTCAGCCGCCGGCGGAGTTTATCGCGTCGCTCTTCGTGTCGGGCCATGTGGTTTCTCCAGAGTAAGACCCCATTGGACCACGAAAGGGCGGAAGGCGGAAGGGGGAGGGCGGAAGGGGGGAAAAAGCCCCCGGACTGCGTCCGGGGGGCCAGCGAGCCGCCGAAGACGCCAGCCAATTCCCTCCGCGGCGGGCAGCGACGATCATGGTACCCTCCGCGGGGTCGTGCCCTCTGCGGGGTCACGGGCGTCATAGCGGCGAGGCGAACCTGGCGGCGTTGGAATTGGCGTGCCGTCTGACGGGCTGGACGCAGCGGGCGATCGGGGAGTATTATGGCGGCATCAGTTCCGCGGCGGTGAGCGTGGCGTGGCGTAAGGTTCGCCAGCGGCCCGCCGCGCTGGCCCAGACGGTTGAGGGTTTATCCAGGAGGCTTACGGAAGGCCGGGAAGGGACTAAAGTTGATAATTAAAGTCTGACCCCGTTCTCCGGGACCCCGTTCTCCGGACCCCGTTCTCCGCTGCGATAATTAAAGTCTGACCCCGTTCTGGACCTGAACCTTCAACGGACACCCACGGGTCTTGCACCGCGCACCCCGCCAGCCGGCTGGACATGGCACCATGCGTAAGAACCCGGAGTGGTGCAACTTGTTCCGCGCACACAACATGCACCCGGTAGTATCTTTCAGAATAAGCTGCATCCGGGTGGTCAAGGAGGGTATTCAATATGGGGAGAATAATGACATTGATAGACGTTGTTCGTGAATTGTATTCCTTCGACAACGAGGGCATAATATGCGCATCCAAGCCGTGGAGTGAGAATTCTCAGGCTATTGTCGTTGTGGAGCCTGACGCGCGGCAGACTCCAGCGGAGGCCAAGAAGCTAGGCATGGCGTACTTCTTGGATGTGTTCATTGCCCGCGAGTTCTTAGAGGATTGGTCAAGTAACCTCGGCACCAAGCCGACACTCCAAGAACAGTGTGCGCGGCTTATTCAGTATGCAATCATGGACGCCTGAACGGGGTCGAGGGTCTTTGATTTGTCGGGATCGGGGTCAGACTTTAATTATTAACTTTGTGGCGAAGGCGACGGGGTTGGATTCCGGACGCAATACCGAATTCATGACAGTTTCAGTCGGCGCTCAATAACCAGCCGACGATCCCGGCGACCGAAGCAACCCTGGCGAGGGGGCGGCAGCATGCCGCGCCGGCCAATTCCCTCCGCGGCGGGCAATGACTATCATGGAGATATGGACCCCCATGACCTCGAACAGCTTGCCCGGCAGGTGCTTTGCGGCGAACTTTCCGTCGAGCAGTTCGTCGGCCGGATCGGACGGCTGACCATTGCCGACGTGGGCGAGGCCCAGATCGACCTGGACCGCGACCGCCGCTGCGGCTTTCCGGAAGTCGTGTTCGCCGAGGGCAAGAGCGTGGCGGCCATGGAGAAGATTTTTCAAGCCCAGATCGCCCACGGCAGCGACGTGCTGGCCACGCGGATGGCGCCGGAGCAGGCGGCCGAGCTTCTGACGAAGTTTCCGCAGGGGCGTTACAATGCCGTGGGCCGGACGTTTCGCATCCCCCAGAGCGCGACGGCGACAGCGGCGGCAACGGGCGACGGCCGGACGCCGCAACTGGGCCGCGTGGTGATCGTGACCGCCGGCACCAGCGATCTGCCCGTGGCCGAGGAGGCCCGGGAGACGGCGCTTTGGACCGGGGCCGCGGTCGAGATGGTGCAGGACGTGGGGGTTGCCGGGCCGCATCGGCTCACGGCCAACTTGCCGCTGTTGAAGCAGGCCGACGCCATCGTGGTCGTTGCCGGCATGGAAGGGGCGCTGCCGAGCGTGGTGGGCGGATACGTGTCGTGTCCGGTCGTTGCGGTGCCGACCAGCGTCGGCTACGGCGCCAGTTTCGGCGGCATCGCGGCCTTGTTGGGAATGCTCAACAGTTGTGCCGCGAACGTCTCGGTGGTCAACATCGACGCCGGTTTCAAGGGCGGTTACGTCGCCGGATTGATCGCCAAGAATGCGGCACGGGGACGAAAGGCCGCACAGCCCGCCAATTCGCCATGACTTCATCCCAAGAAGAACCGCTGCCTCGATTGCCGCCGCGGCCCGCGGACGCCCATAAAGGGGCCTTCGGCACGGCGCTGATCGTGGGCGGGTCGCGGGGAATGGCCGGGGCGGCCGCCTTGGCCGGCATGGCGGCGTTGCGCGGGGCGCGGGCCTGGTCCGACTGGCAGTGGCCAACACCTGTCTGGATGTCGTGGCTGCCTTCGAGCCGTCCTACATGACCGCGCCGCTGCCGGACGATGCCGAGGGCCGCATTTCGGCGGCGGCCTATCCGACAATCCTGGGGCTAAGCGAGTCGGCCACCGTGGTTGCCTGTGGGCCGGGGTTGGGTCGTTCGCCGGAATTGGATGAGTTGGTCGTTCGTCTTTATCGTGAAGTGGCCCGGCCGATGGTCGTGGATGCCGATGCCCTAAACGCCTTGGCGGCGCGGCCGGAGTCGCTCGATCAGCCCGGCGGCCCGCGGATATTGACGCCGCATCCCGGCGAGTTCGCCCGTCTGATCGGACGGAAGCTCGAGGGTGCGGCCCGCGTGGAGGCGGCCGTCGAGTTGGCCGGGCGCTGCCGAGGGGTTGTCGTGCTCAAGGGGCACGGCACGTTCGATGACCGACGGTCGGCGGCAGGTTCGCAATACGACGGGGAATCCGGGCATGGCCACCGGAGGATCGGGCGACGTGCTCACGGGGCTGATTGCGGCGATGTGGTGCCAGGGTCTGGCCGGCTACGAGGCGGCCCGGCTGGGCGTCTATGTCCACGGTCTTGCCGGCGACCTGGCCGCGGCCGAGTTGGGCCAAGCGTCGATGATCGCCGGCGACCTGGTGCGGTTTTTGCCCGAGGCGCTAAAAAGCCTGGCCGTGTGATGCACATTCGAGAAGACATTTGTAGGGTGGGTCAAGCGCAGCGAGACCCACCATCAGTTTTTCGCGGATATTGGTGGGTCTCGCCGCGCTCGACCCACCCTACCGTTGTTTTGGCAACTGAAGCGGCCCCCCCTTGTCTCTCGTCGGGCAACTTGCTAAGATAACACTGGTCCTCTACCATGTTCGTGTTGCCGATGCAACTTTTTGGTGAGCCGATACGTATGCCCGTTCGGCGCCTGAATTAAAGACTCTGGCCGCGTGTATAGCCGCTGAATGGCCCGGCTTGCCGAGCTGCAACGGATCACACAACCCGGAGTCCAGGCTGCCCTCTTTAGCAATAACGGGCTCTCAAAATAGCATCGCCACGGCATTACGGTGGAGGACCTTTTTCTTGGTGCCACGGCTGACACAGCCGTGGCACGCGATCCCAATCCTTCCTGCCATGACGGAACTTTCCGCGGAACTGACGGCCCGGCGCGATCGCCTGCTGGAAATGCTGCGAAGCTACGGCAGTTGCGCGGTGGCGTTTTCGGGCGGGCTGGACAGCACGGTGCTGGCCAAGGCGGCCCAGCTCGCGTTGGGCCCCAGTGCGGTCGCCGTCACGGGCACCAGCGCCAGCCTGGCGGCCGGCGAACTGGACCAGTGCCGCCAGTTGGCCCGGTTGATCGGTATCCGGCACGAGGTGATCGAGACCGGCGAGTTGTCGAGTCCGCAATACCTCGAGAACACGCCGGACCGCTGTTACTTCTGCAAGACCGAGTTGTTCGTCGAGGTGGAGAAACTGGCGGCGCGGCTGGGCGTGGCCGTCGTCGTGGACGGATCGAACCGCGACGACCGCGGCGAGCACCGGCCCGGGCTTCGGGCCGCCGGAGAGCGCCACGTCCGCAGCCCGTTGGCCGAGTGCGGTTTCACGAAGGGGGAACTTCGCGAGTTGGCGGCGTTCTGGGGGCTGCCGACGTGGAACAAGCCGGCCACGCCCTGCCTCAGCAGCCGCATCGCCTACGGAGAGCCGGTCACGCCGGAGCGGCTGGCGATGATCGACCAGGCCGAGGCGTACTTGCGCGGCCGGGGCTTCCAGCCGTTGCGGGTGCGTTACCACAAGGGCGACATGGCGCGGATCGAAGTCGCGTCCGAGGGACTTGCGAAGTTCGCCGATGCCGAGTTTCGCCGCCAGGTCGTCGAGAAGCTCAAGTCGCTGGGGTTCCGCTACGTCTCGCTCGACTTGGAAGGATTTCGCAGCGGCAGTCTCAACGCCGTTCTGCCGCCGGAGAGTCTGCAGATTGCCGCGAAGAAGTAAGGGGCGTGGGGCTTCTTCAATCTCGAATGCGGCTGGTGGCTGCAACCGAATGGAAACAAGGGATTAGGGATTGGAAAGCTGGATTCCGCACGGAACCGTTGTCGTATCTTTCTTTCATTTGCGAACCTACGAAAACATTCGCGCAGAACGTGCAGAAACCTCAGCCTAAGATTCTAATCCCCAATCCCCAATCCCTAATCCCCTGTCCGCTGTTCACAGCTTGTTGCTCAGGACGGCCGCCACGACGATTGCCGCGGCCACCAGCAGCCCGACCGCAATGGCGATCCACATCCAGGCGGGCACGGGGTTTTCTTGACGCCGGCGATAGGCGGCCATTTGCTCGTCGGTCACCGGCGGCGTCGGGTTGCGCGGGCGACTGGCCGCCAGCAGATCGTCGATGGGAATGACGAATTCCGAGGCCGGCCGACCCTCGGTCTCCAGGGGCTTGGCCATGGGGAGGTGTTTGGCCTCCCGGATCTTGCGGCCGATCTTGGACTCGGAAAGATCGCTCGCCCTGGCCTGCGCGGGCAAGGGCGGCGGCCCTTTGACGGTGGAACGGCCGAGGTCGGCCATCGTGTCGGTCAAGGCCGTGTCTTGACGGGGTTTGCCCAGCGTAGCCGGGCGGGCGCCCTTGCCGCCCAGATCGCGGCGGGCCACCGGCAGCCCGTGGGGCGACGATGTCCCCGCGCGAGGCCACGAGCCGCTGCCGTCGAGCAAGGAACTGCCATGTCCGTGGGCCACGAGCCAGTCGGCCAGCGCATCGGCGACCTCTTGGGCCGTCTGATAGCGGCGATCGAGCTTCTTGGCCATCATCCTGTTGCAGATCTCGATCAGGTCCGCCGCGATGTCGGGACGCTCCAGGCCGATGTCCGGCGGCGGCGTCTTCTGGTGCGCCATCAAACGTTGCGGCAGCGTGCCCTCGGGAAACGGAGGATGACCCGTCAGCAAGTAGTACAAGGAGCACCCGAGGCTGTAGATGTCGGTCCGCGCGTTGACATTATGACTGTTCAGCGCCTGTTCCGGCGACAGGTAGTCGGCGGTCCCCAGCACGTTTTCGTCGTACGCCACCGTCAGCGAGGCGCGGTCCTCGTCGGCGAAGCAGGCCAACCCCAAGTCGAGCACCTTGACGACGTTCTTGCGGTCCACCAACAGGTTGGCCGGCTTGACGTCGCGGTGGATCAGGCCGGCCTGGTGGGCATGGGCCAGTCCCTCGGCGGCCTGGCGGATGTACTCCGCGGCCACGGCGGGCTCCAGCGGACCGTCCTGCTTGACGATCTGCTGCAGGTCGCGCCCCTCGACGTATTCCATCACCAGGTAATGGATGCCGCCTTCGTTGTCAACGTCGTACGCCCGCACGATGTTGCGGTGGTCCAAGGCGGCGGCCGCCTGGGCCTCGCGGTGAAAGCGGGCCAGGTACGACGTGTCGTCGACGCGACTCTTCGGCAGCACCTTGATCGCCACCCGACGCTGCATGAGGATGTGCTCGGCCAGGTAGACCCTGCTCATGCCGCCGGCGCCCAACTCGGCCAGCAGTTTGTACTTTCCCAGCAGGAAGCCGCGATAGCGGCCTTCCAGCAGCCGGTCCGCCTGCCACCGGGTGAGCAGGCCGGCGTCGACCAGACCGTTGGCGACGAAGTCGGTGTCGGCGAGCGGCTCCCGGCCCGCCTTCTGCCTCAGTTCCGACAGCACGGCGACCAGTTGGCTTTCTTCCACCAACCGGCTGCGGCGCACCAAGTCAAGAAAAGTATCGACGCTTAATCTGGTCATGCTTGCCCAGCGACTCTTCGGACCGATCCTTCGGCTGCCGCCGCATGGGGGCCCACGGATCACTCGTTCCCTGCACGAGCAGCACCCACACGGCAGTCCCGCTCCATCGCTCCCAGCCCAGCAGCCTTTATGATAGCACAGAATCGCGAAGAATACTAGCGGGCGGCATGTCCGAAGGGTGAGCCCCGGGCGTCAGCCCGGGGATGCGTGTCAATTCGTCGCTGGGCGGTGGGCATCGCAATGCCCATCCCCGGGCTGACGCCCGGGGCTCAACGCCGGGGCTCCGTCGCCGTGCCCGGCAGATCGCGTGGACCGTTCTTGGTGTAGAGCGGCAGATAGCGATAGTAGACCTCCAACGTCAGGGTGGACAAGCTGGTCATCATGTGCCGGCCGCCTTGGCTGCCCCATTGGTCCTTGGCCGGACCGTCGGGATCCCAACTCCCCCGGGCGCAGCGATGGGAATCGACGTTCTGCGTTTCGACCAGCAGCCGTTTCATCTTCCGGTTCCAGGTATCCCAGGACTGGTCGTGGATATTGTGCATGACCATCGTGGCATAGTACCAGTAGTAGAGGTTGTGGGCGCTCGGCTCCGGGAGGTGGGCCAAGAGGTACTTCGCGCCGTCGGTCATCAACGGATCGTCGGCCTTGGCGCCCAGGTATTGGCGGCAGAGCAGGCCGACGGCGGTCATCGTCGGCGAGGCGTCGCCGCCGGGCTGGTAGCAGAATTCGCCGCCGTGGTAGCCTTTGGCGACGGAGTCGAGGAATTTTCCGGCCCCTTGCATGGTGGAAGCGTCGACGCTCAGGCCGGCCGTCTGCGCGCTTCGCAGGGCCATGACTTGCCAGCCGACGACCGAGGTGTCGCCCTCCTCGCCGGGGTGATAGCGCCAGCCGCCGGTCTGGCGGTTCTGCGCCGCTTGGATGAATTGGACCGCCGACCGGGCCGCATCGCGGAGGTGCGTGTCGGACGTCATGCCATAGGCTTCGCACAAGGCGATGGTCGCCAAGGCGTGGGCGTACATCTGATGCGGACAGCCTGCCGACAGGTCGCCGTCGGACTTCTGATGCCTCATGAGCCACAGCAAGCCGTTGCCAACGACGCGAGAGTGGGCGCCGCTGCGATGGGTTTCGCCGTGGGCGAGGAACGGCAGCACCCCCATCGCCGTGGCTGCGGCGTCGGCGTCGACGTTGCCTGGTCCGGTGCAACTGGTGTCCGTGCAGCGGCTGTGGAAGTCCTTCAGGCTCCAATTGCCGTCGGGCAGTTGATGGCGGGCGAGCCACTCCAGCGCGATCCGCACGGCGTATTCCGTTACGGGGTATCCGTCGAATTCCCCGATGATGGTTTTTCTACGCCCGTGGCCCGGTCCGTATCCCGGTCCTCGCAGGCCGTAGGGGCCAAGGTCTTTTGCGTCGGTTGGAACTTGACCCGGGCCATCCACCTGGGCGCCGGGGCCCGTTGTCGAAACGTGGAAGCCACCCTTGCCGCCGCCGAACAGCCCCGGCATGACCAGCGGCGTGCCGTCGCCGCCCATGACGAAGTCCTTTCGATCGTCGAAGTCGCCACCGATCTGGCTCGGACGGCCGGGTCCCTCTTCATACGTGTACGGCGGCGGCTTGTCCGGCAGAATCTCCGGCAGAGTGAATTGCTTCTCTTCCGGCGGGGTCGCTGGTTGTTCGGGCTCTGGCATCGAGAATGTGATCGGCTCCGGCGGCGGCTGTTTCGGCGCCGGCGCGGACACGTCGATGACGGTCGGGTCTTCCACGACCACGACGCGCGCCGCGCGTTCGCCCAGCAGCAGCAAGGCCGAAATCGCCAGCAGGTGAAACGTGAAACTGCCCGCGTACCAGACGAATTCCGTCTGAAACCATTCCATGAACCGTTCCGACCACGTCTCGGAATACTCCCCCCGGCGATCCTCCAGCAGCGTGGCATTGCTCGTCGTTTGGACCATGATTCCTACCTCCTCCCAGCGCGGCGAGGACCTCTTGAAGAAAAGCCGGCGGTCCTCTGGCATCCGGTCAGTCCGCGTGGACTGTGCCTCCACCCTGAGAATCGCGGGAAAAACGCGGATTATTGCGGGGAATAGTTGCGCCGGTTTTCACGAATAGTTGGATGGGATTGCGGATCGCAGGTGACATTTGCCCCAAAGCATCGTACAATTGCGGGAGGCTCGCCTCGTGGGGCGGGCGAGCCGTTCTGAGTCGCCTTCCCACTGAAACCCGCGCGGCCCGAGCGAAAACGAAGCCTGTTTTCCCAATGGGTCAACGTGCGGCGGACCGACGGGTTTGAGGGGGAAACCGGGAAGAAAACCGCAGCGGAACCGTGGAAAAGGCACTATTTTCCATCACCTGTACGACCTGTCGTGCCCGGCTGAAGGTGCGCAATGCCGCGGCGATCGGCTCGATCCTGGAATGCCCCAAATGTGGCAGCATGGTCCAGGTCCTTCCGCCCGAGGGCTGGCCGCCCGACAAGGCGGAAAGTGGCGTGAAAACTGAGCCGGGGGCACCGGCCCCAGGAACTGGCGTTGGCAAGCGGCCGCCGCCGCGGTCTCCAACGCTTCCACTTCCGGCGGCCAAGGGCGATCCGTCGTCGCTCTCGGGCGGCCCGCCGCCGATTCCTCCGCCCAAACCGGTTCCTGCGGCCAAACCGGTTCCTGCAAAATCCCCGGGGGCGAAGCGCACCGCCGACGGTCTGCCGGCAAGCCGCGATCCGTCGTTGCTGGCGGGCAGTTCGACCGTGCTGGCCGCGGCATTCTGTTCGACGCCCGACGCGGCGCCGCCGATGGGGCCGGCCGATGTTCCGGGGCTGCCGCCGGTGGCAGCGGCGGACGCCGCAGCGGCCGTCGTGGCCATCGCCTCGCCGCTGGAGATGGGGCTTGGGCTTGAAGCCCCTCCGGCCGCGTCGTGGACCGGTTGGTTCGGGTTGACAAAGGTCGCGTGGGCGCAGTGGCTGCTGCTGGGATCCGCCCCGCTGGTCGGCTTGGGGCTCATCTTGGGCGTCTATTGGCTGGTCGCCGGGGGCCGCCATGTCGAACCCGTCGTGGAGCCGTCGGAAACAAAAGTGGCTGCGCAACCCGCGCCGACCGTGCCGAAGCCGGCGCCCAAGCCGCTCAAAGCCCTCTGGGATCGCCGTTGGCTGCCCGATCGCGCGGCCTTGGTGTTCCGTGTGCGCGGCGCGCAATTGGCGTCTCAGCCGCAGGTGGAGAAGTCGATCCGCCAGTTCGATCCGCAATGGCGCGTCTCGATCGGCCCCATGCTGCGCAGCCTGGGGCTTACGCCCGACAGCGTGCAGCGGCTGACCTGGGCTTCGAGCGACCTGGCCGTCTGGCCGGAGCGAAGCGTGGTGGTCCTCGAATTGGCGCCGGGACATGATACCGACACCCTGGCGCATCTCGGCGAAGCAGCCGACGTGGGCATGGCCGACCTGGTGTGCCGCCGCACGGCCGGCGCCGCCTGGCCGCATCCGCTCGTCGTGGTCGATCGCCAGACCGTGGTGACCGGGGACGAATCGCTGTTGCGCGGCCTGGCGCAGCGGACCGACGCCCACTTGGAGAGCGCGGCGTTGGACCGACTGCTTGCCGTCGTCGCCCCCGACGCCGATGCCCTGCTGCTGGTCGACCTGGCGGCGGCCCGGGCGGCCCATTGGAAACTGCCCACCGCACTGCTGGACGTATGGCCGGCGCAGAAACGCTCGTGGCGCGACCTTTGGGACATTCCCGTCGGCGCGGGCTGCACCCTGTATTGGTCCGATCCGCGGCGGAGCGAGGTGGTGTTGGTTTGCGAAAGCGAGACGGCCGCCGACAAGGTCCGCCTGGACTTGGACGGTTTGCTTCCGGCGGTCAAACGCTTGCTGCCCAAACAGTTCGAAGCGCTCCAGGACGCCCTGGAAGCGAGCAAGCTGGCCCCGGCCGCCGCCGATCCCTATCGGACGGTGCTGGAAGAAGGCCGCAGTGCCCTGGAGACCGCCCAAGTGCAGGCGGGCGACGGCATGGTTTGGCTGCGATGGAACTGGCCGCAGCCGCCGCTGACGCTGGCCGCCGCGGCCATCGACGGCTTTCCCGTCATGCGCGCCGATTGGCTGGCGGCGGGCCGCGTCGTCGATGAAGCGAACTATCGCCGCATCCTTCTTGGAAACGACCCGAAGCGCGTCCGGGCCGGACTGCTGGGCTATCAAGACGCGGAAGGCCATTTCCCCGCCGGCGCCAGCGGCAGCTCCCTGCTGCCCCCCGAAACGCGATTGAGCTGGATCGCCGACTTGCTGCCCTATCTGGGCCATCGGGATTGGCATGGGCAGTTGGAGTTCGGCTATTCCTGGAACAGCGCGCAGAATCGCTCCGTCACCGAGCGGCCGCTGCCGGAAATGATCAACCCGGTGCTCGGCCCGGCGCGGACCGACGCCGGCTTCCCGGTGACGCATTACGTCGGTGTGGCCGGCGTCGGGCCCGACGCCGGACGCTTGAAGGCCGACGATCCGCGGGCTGGCGTCTTCG
The DNA here is from genome assembly GCA_963804825.1 of uncultured Planctomycetia bacterium. Classification (GTDB taxonomy): domain Bacteria; phylum Planctomycetota; class Planctomycetia; order Pirellulales; family Thermoguttaceae; genus JBKQVT01. The sequence goes on from CAWDRV010000003.1 coordinate 1,681,369, forward strand.
GCTACGGCCGCACGACTCGGCCCGACGACATTACCCGCGGCACTTCCAATACCCTTGCCATCCTGGGCGCGAGCGACCGCTGCGGCGCCTGGGCGTCCGGCGGCGACGCCACGGTGCGGCCGCTGACCCAGCGGCCGTACGTGAACGGACCGGACGGGTTCGGCAGCGGCCAGCCCGACGGGATGTTGGCCGGCATGGCCGACGGGTCTGTCCGCTTCATTTCCAAGGACGTGGATCCCCGCGTGCTGGAGCAGTTGGCGACGATCCGCGGCGGCGACGGCGTCACCGCGGCCGCGTTGGACGTGAAGCCGGCCGGTCCCAAGTCGAACCCGCCCGGACCGGACGAGACGCCGGAAAAAGGTGAGAACCAACCCGCGGACGAGTCCGCGGCGCCGGAAGCTCCGCCGCACGCGGCCTTGCCCAAGATCGACGTCGAGGCCCGCCTGGCCGACGCGATTCCCGAGATCGATCTCCCCAATGTGCCGTTGGGCGAAGCGATCGACACGCTCTCCGCGATGAGCACCATTCCGATCACGGTCGATCCGGACGCCCTGCTTGCCGCCGGCGTGTCGCTGCGCGATCCGGTGAGCGTCCATCTGACGGCGACCACCGTCGGCAAGGCCCTGGAGGCCATACTCGCCAGCCGGAAGCTCAGCTTCCTTGCCGAAGACGGCCGGGTGTTGATCACCAGTCCGGCCGAATATCGCGAAACGCTGCGTCCGGTGCGCTATGCGGTCGTCGGACCTGACCGGCGGACGAGGCCAAGGCCGTGGCGGAGTTGGCCGCCCTGGTGCAGAAACTCGTGGCGCCCGACTCCTGGCAACCCAACGGCGGACGCGGCGCCGTCCGGATCGACCAAGACGCCCTGCTCGTCACCCAGACCGGGGCCGTCCACGACCAGGTCCTCGCCTTCTGCGAAAAGCTGCGCATTGCGCAGGGCAAGCCGATGCAAAGCCGGCTCGACCCGCGCCGGTTCACGCTGGCCACGCGCCGGGATCGGGCCAAGCCGATGCTGGAGAAAGAGGTGAGCGCCAACTTCAGCCCCTCCGCACCGCTGGCGACAATCCTCCTCTACCTGAAGAAGCAAACCGGCGCGGAAATACTCGTCGATCGCGCGGCGCTGCGGGCCGCCGGCGTGACCGACGATCGGCGGGCGTCGCTGAACGTCCAGAAGCAGCCGTTCTCCGCGGCCCTTGTCCAAGTGCTCGATCCGCTCAAGTTGGAGTATCGCGTTGTCGATCGCGCGGACCATCCAGGTGACGACCCACAAGGCCCTGGCCGCCCGATTGGAGTTGGAGTTCTACCAGGTCGATGCCGCCGCGCCGAAAGGGCAGGGGATTGCCGCCCTGATCGAGCGGATCAAGAGCCGCGTGGCCGGGCCCACCTGGAGCGACGCCGGCGGCCCCGGGGTGATCCACTTCGATCCGGCCTCGAATTGCCTGATCGTGCTGCAATCGCAGCCGGCGCAGATCGAACTGGAGGCGCTGCTGGCGGAAAAGGCAAAGTAGTTTCCGTCGCGGAAATACCGGTAGGGGGACGAGCGGAGCGAAGTCCCGCCGTTTTCCGCGGGAATCTGGAATTGGGGACAAGAAAACCGGCGTCTTGGCAACGTCACCGCGAGAAATTTCTCACGCAAAGGCGCTAAGTCGCAAAGGCGCAAAGGTACGTAAAAGAGGGGGAAAAGGTCGGATTGCCCCACCCGTCGCCGATTTACCAACCACCTTCTGTTTCTTCTCTTTCTTTGCGCCTGGCGGCTTAGCGCCTTTGCGTGAATCCTCATACCCGAGGACCATGCCATAGCCTTGGTTGTCGTTGGTGTTGTTTCAGCGGAATTTCCAGGACACCCGAGTTATTTTTCTTGGACGACGGCTAGGAAACGGCAAAACGGCGAAACGGCCAAAAATTCGCTTGCTTTTTTGGCAGCCGTATGTAAGAATGGAAGTGTTACGCAAGTTCTCCCGCTCCGGGTGACGATGAGTAATATAATGAGTCTGATTCGCACCACCTCTTATTGGTACTGGTTTAGCCCGCCCGGTCGCGGGGTCGGAGGTGGTGTGTAATCCCAGGACACAACCAACAAAAGACCAAAGCCCCGAGACCCACGCGGATCTCGGGGCTTTTTTTGTTTCCGGCGACTGGGACCGGAGACAAGCACGCCAGGGACCGCGAACTAGGAGGTTTCTCATGATCGTCGTGATGAAAAAAGGGGCCAGCAACGAGGAGATCCAACACATGATCCGCCAAGTCGAACGATTGGGACTGAAGGCCCATCCCATCTATGGCACGGAACGGACCGTCATTGCCGCCATCGGCGAGAAACGCGACGAGTTCCGGCAGTCGCTGGAAAGCGGGCCCGGCGTGGCCGAGGTGGTGCCCATCCTCGCCCCCTACAAGGTCGCCAGCCGCGAGGTCAAGTCGGAGCCGACCGTGATCCGGGCCGGCAGCCTGGCCGTGGGCAACAGCCACGTCGGCATGATCGCCGGGCCGTGTTCCGTCGAGGACGAGGAGCAGATGATCGCCACGGCCCGGGCGGTCAAGGCCGCCGGGGCCACCGCCCTGCGCGGCGGGGCCTTCAAACCCAGGACCAGTCCCTACAGTTTCCAAGGCTTGAAGGAAGACGGCCTGCGAATCCTCGCCGCGGCGCGGGAAGAAACCGGCCTGGCCGTCGTCACCGAAGTGATCTCCTCCACCGACGTGCCCCTGGTGGCCGAATACGCCGACGTGCTCCAGATCGGCGCCCGCAACATGCAGAACTACCGCCTGTTGGAGGCCGTCGGCGGGTCGGGCCTGCCGGTCTTGCTCAAGCGCGGGTACAGCGCCACCATGGACGAATTGCTGCTGGCCGCCGAATACATCCTCAACGCCGGCAACCCCAACGTAATGCTCTGCGAGCGCGGCATCCGCACCTTCGAGACCCACACCCGATTCTCGCTCTGCCTGGCTTCGGTCCCCTATCTGCACGAGCGGACGCATCTGCCGGTGGTGGTCGATCCGAGTCACGGCACGGGCCACAGCAACCTGGTCTCTCCGATGGCGGCCGCCGCGATCGCCGCCGGCGCGGACGGCCTGATCGTCGAGGTCCATCCCGATCCGGAGAACGCCCTGAGCGACGGCTACCAGTCGTTGGATTTCGCCCAGTTCGAGCGATTGATGGGGGTTTGCAGTCGCGTGGCCGAAGCGGTCGGCCGCGAGATCAAGCCCAACGAGCACTGCGCCTGCTGCCGGCGGTGAAGTCGCGTCCCCTCGCCCTTCGGGAGAGGGTAGGGTGAGGGCGATTGCGGCAGAGGCCGACCGCCTGGAGCACAAATCTCTCCCACGTTCCCCTCACCCCGGCCCTCTCCGAAAGGGAAAGGGGGACTCAAACTGCTCACCCGCTGAGGTCGAGCAGATTGCCGCTTTGGCCGGAGGCGTCCTTGGGAGAGGGGGGCGGCGGGGGAGCGGCGTCGGCGGCCGGGGCCTTCTTCGCCGACGCCGGGATTCGCCAGGGCAACCGGCCGTCGGCGTCGCGGTCGTCGGTCTGATGGTCCTCGCCGTCCGTTTCGCCGACGCCGGCGGCGGAGTCGGCCTTTTGGTCGCCTCGCACGGTATGTTGCTGCACGTCGAGGTCCTGCCCGGCACGCTCCACGTCGGTGCCCTTGGCCTGCGCCAGCGGCGTGCCCAGCCCGGCGACGGCGATTCCGCTCATGGGTCCTACGCTCATCGGACACCTCCCATGAACAAGTCTAGCTTATTGCGGACAGCCCCTTTTTTCTCTCTTGGGGTTGAGGATTCCACGCAAAGGCGCGGAGGCGCAAAGGCGCGAAAGGCACGGAAAAGAAGAGGGGGGAATGTCGGATTGCCGTACGCGCCGTCGATTCACCTATCATCTCCTCTTCCTTTGCGGCTTTGCGCCTCTGCGCCTTTGCGTGAGAAGTTTCTCGCGGCGACGTTGCCAAAACGCCTGTTTTTCTTGCCTACAATTCCAGGAGACTTTGAGCTATTGTTGGGCGGCCGCTTATCTCAGCCTGCTCTTGCCCTCCAGATCGGTCTGCAGGTGTTGGAGGGCCTCCTTCAACCCCGGGAAGGCCTCTTTGCGCATGGCGGGATTCCGCAAGGGGCCATCGACGTAAATCACCAGGAACTGCTGGCTGGCGCCGGTGAACAGTTCGCTGACCACCGGCACGCGGAGGTCGCCCCGGCCGACGATGGCCGTAAACGCCAGGTGGATTTCCGACTGCGCGTTCATTTCGCCCTTGCCCAGCAGGCTGATCGCGTCGCCGGTGAAATTGAGCCGGTCGAAATAGACGTGCTCGCCCTGGACTCGGAAGTCGATGTCGCTCCGGCTGAAGGCGTTGGAATCGGGCGCGCGGATGCTCAGCAGCTTGAGCATGGAGATCATCAGCGGCAGCTCGTAGACGTTGGCCTCGGTCGTCGCGATCCGTCCGTGTCCGCTGAGGGAATTGCGAATGTGGCTGGCGCCCTGGAGGTCGATGGTGGCGGCGACGCGGCCTTTGAGGTTCCGCCGCCCGGGCAGGGTCTCCTGCGCCCAGCGGGCGAGCTGGGCGTCGACGAGGTTCGCGTGCAGTTCCCATTTCGGCTGCGGTCCCAGGGTTGCCCGGCCGTCGCCGTAGACGGTGCCGCCGTAGAGCGTGGCGGTCAAGGAGCGGAATCGCGGCGGGGCGGGCCTGCCCGGCGATGTCATCTCGCTTTGCCGCCGGTCGGCCCAGGCGCCGAAGAGCACCTGGGTGTCGTCGATCCACAGCGGTCCCATCACGCGGGTGAGCTGGTGGTCCTTGTAGGTGAGGGAATCCAGGGCGAGTTCGCCGCGGGAGTAGAAGTTGGCGCCGTCGAATCCGCCGGCCAGCGAGAGGTTGCCGAAGATGTTTTCCAGCCGGTTGCCGCTGCAATCCAGGCCCGCTTGCTGCATTCCCAGGGCGAGGTCCCATTGCGAGCGGATCGGATCGTTGGCCGCGGCGCCGCCGGCCAGGTCGAGGCTTCCCCGCAGGCTGCACGAGCCGGTGGGATGGAGTTCCGCCAGCGTTTTTCTCAACCGTTCGGGCACGGCCTGCATGAGGTCGCGATCGCGATCCAGCCGCAGCCGGTCCACCGTGATCCCTTCGAGGTGCAAATGCCAGCCGCCGCCGGTGAGGAAATCGCAGTTGCCGCGGGCCGCCACTTTCACCGCCTGGTGTTCCGCCTTGAGGCGTTCGAGCGTGACGTGCCCGTCGCGATAGGTGAACACGCCTTGCAGTTTCTCCAGGCGGTAGGGGAACTTGGTCGGCTCGATCGAGGTGAGTTCGCTTCGCGGCTCGGCGCGGACGGTGACGTTGAGCAGCTTTGGGCCGTCCTGGTAGCGGATTTCCGCCGCCAGGTCGATGACGCCCCGCGGCCTCAGGTCTTTCCAGGCTTGCCGCATCGCCGGCGCAGGGCGTCGCGCAGCTCGTCTTCGAGGGCAACGTCGGTGGCGCGAAATCGCAGCGAAAGGTCGTGGCCCTGGGGCGTGGTCGCCAGTTCGCCTTCGCAGGTGACGCGGGTGGCGCCATTGGTCCCTTCCAGGCCGCGGAACTCCCAGTTGCCGTCGGTCATCGTCAGCGTGCCGTGAATATTGGTCAACGGGTAGGGGAATTTGTCATAGCGGACCTCGCAGCGATTGACGCGGGCGAAGAGGTGCTGATGGGCCGGTTCCTGCGACGACTGCCGCCAAAGGTTGTATTGGAGGCTGACCGTGCCGCGCAGATCCAGCGCGTGGGCCAACGCCCGCGACCGCTCGGGAAGCGCAGCCAACAGTTTCTCGTCCAGCGGCAGATCGTCGCCCTTCAGCTCCATCCAGCCGGTCGGACCCGACATGGGGTGCTGCCACTGGGCGTCCAGGCGCACGAGTCGGTCGCCGCTGTAGGCCGTCAGCTTGGCCTGCAACACGTCGTCTTGCAGCGTGATCGTCCCCGTGCCGTGTTCCAGGCGATAGGGGAATTTGTAGTGCGTGAAGGACACGTTCCGGCAACGCACCGTCAACTGCGGACACCAGCGCTGCCCGTCGTAGAGCAGCTTGGCGAAGATATCGACCTGGCCTTCCGGGCGGTACTTGAACCACTGCGCCTGGAGGTTCTCCGGCAGCACGTCGAACAACGGGCGATCCAACTCCAGTTGCCGAATCTCCCCTTCCAGCAGCAGCGGCTGGCCCGGTCCCGGCGACTTGCCCTGGGCCGACAGGCGGAACGTGGCCTGGTTGCTTCGTCCGGTCATGTCCTCGACCTTGAATCCTTGGTTGTCCAGACGCACGACGGCGCGGATGTCGGTCAACGGATGCGGCAGTCGCGCGTCGTCGATCCGTCCGTGGACGAGACGCCCGGCGACGTTGAACTGCAAGGGCGTCGCCGCCGCCGGATCGTAAGCGACGCGGAAGTTCACCTCGCCCTGCCCGCGGACGGCCCCCAAGAGGCCCAGTTTCGCCGCCGCAACGCCGGGCAGGGCATCGCGCAACTCGGGGGAAATGTCCAGGCCCTCGATCCTGCCGGACAGCGAGAATCCCGGCCGGTGCGGATCGACCGTCCCTTCGACGGTCGCGTGGCGGAAGTAATCGCTGCTCAAGGTCCCCCGCAACGTGCGGTTCTCCGAGGACAGCGGCGAGGGTGACGACGGCGACGGTCCGCCGGTCTCGGGCGTCAGCGTCAGGTTGATGTCCCGCAGCGGCAGCGTGCTGGTGGGATTCTTCACCGGGTCGAAGATTTCCACGGTCCCGTCCTCGATAGTCACCCGCGGCGGTCGCTTGCCGAACTTCGGCAGCGGCAAGAGTTTGGCCGCGCTCCAACTCCCGTCGGGCCGGCGCGTCACGCGGAGCGTGGGGCGGCGGATCGTCACCTGCGTGACTTCCAGATCGCCTGCGAGCAAGTCCTGCAAGTCGGTGGGGCAACGCAGGAAGCACTCGTCGTACGTGAGCAACTCGGCGCGCGGTCCCTCCGCTCCCGGTTCCACGACCGACAGGCCGCGGATCTCGATCCCCTCGTCCTTCACCAGCGTGGCCGAGCGGATCGTCACCTTCAGCCCGGGATACTGCCGGGCCAGCCGCGCTCGACTGCCGCGCGGATCTTCTCGTCGAGGTGACGATAGAAATAGGGCACCGCCAGCGCAGCCGCGACCACGATGAGGGCCAGGCCCCATTTGAGAACAAACCAACCAGAGTTGATCAGGCGAGCGACGATGGCCGACAACCCTCCGTGGTTGAGGACGCTTCCATGTTTGCAGCGAGAAAAATCCGTGTCCTTGGCGTCTGTTGCGGAAAACCACCGTAGGGTGGGTCAGACGCAGCGAGACCCACCAGGAAATAGGCAAGTCAAAGTGGTGGGTCTCGCTGCGCTGACCCACCCTACCATGCTCTCCATTACTCCGCGGTTCCGACGGGCCGCGGCCCGTGGGCGTCGAGGGCGGCAGTGACCTCCTTCCAGCACGTTGCCACGCCCGCCGCCAGGACGATCAGCCCCAGCATCGCCGGCAGGCGATAGCGGATCGATCCCACGAATACGGCGTGCAACGCGGTGAAATACAACGCGGGAAACCAACATAACCAGTAGGGCCAGCCGCGACGAAACGTTCGCACGGCCCCGACCAAACCCAAGATCAACAGCGGAATGTACGTCACCGCCACGGCCAGCCGGACCGGCCAGGCGGAGAAATTCGCTTCGTTCGGCCAAAGGTTCCAAACCCGCAGAAACTTGATCCCGGCCAGTCGCAGCGCGGCACGCGGCTGGGTGCCGAGCCAGCCCAACGCCGCATCCCGCAGGTGCCAGTCCACCCGATACTCATATTCCGCCGCCGACTCGTCGTCCTCGGCCGGGTGGCGCTCGCGGTACAGCCGCTCGAAGGCCGCGACGGGCCGCATGTCGCTGGCCCCGGTGGCCTGTTCACTGAGGCCGTCGTAGAGGCTCGCGCCGACCTGGAGCGTCGTGGGCACGAAATGGCCGGTCAGCCTCTCACTGCGGCGCCACCAGGGCGCCATGACCAGCGCCATGGCCGCCACCATGGCCACGCCGATGACCAGGTGTCGCCAGCGCCGATTGCCGCCGCCGTCCGTCCGCCGGTTGTCCAGCAACACGGCTGTCATGGCGGCCAGGGGAGTGAACAACAACCAACTGGGTCGGACCAGGGTCGCCGCGCCGGCGACCAGTCCGGCGGCCAGCGACAAGAGGATGGCCCGGAAAAAGGGGACAGTCCCCATTTGCCGGAACGGCCCGTAGGCGGGCACCATGCCTGCATGGTCGTCGCACAAATGGGGACTGTCCCCTTTTTCCTTCCACACTTTCCACGCGGCCGTCCACAGGCCGAATTGCAGGAGCATCAGCGCGCAGAACGGGGTGTCGCTGAGGATCAGGGCGCTGGCGGCGACCGACTCGGGATAGAGTGCGGCCAGCAGGGCTGCCAGGAGTGCCGCCCGCGGGCCGAATAATTGCCGCGCCAGCCACCAAACGCCCGCCACTGCCAGCGTGCCCAGCAGGGCGTTTTCCAACCGGGCGGCGAGGACCGCGTGCGTGTCCGAGAGCCAGAACACCGGCGCCAACAGCAGCGGGTAGCCCGGCGCACGAAATATCTGCGCCCGAAGGGACCATACTCGTAGGGGCGTCCTTCGGCAATCGCTCGGCCGAGGGTGAAGTAGCCGTCGCTATCGCCCATGCCGAAGCCGTCGGGGTGGCGCGACTGCCAATAGAAGCCGGCGGCCAGGCGCACCCCCAGCGCCAATCCCAACAGCAGCACGAGTTGCTTCCTTGCAGTCCAGTGCATGCGCATGTGACCACTTCGCTCGGAACCGTCAAGGGGGTTTCCGGCTCCGGAGGACCATCGTCGAGCGATAAAATGAGCAGACTATGGTACCCTGGGAATGCTTGAAGGGTCAAGGGAAGAAGTGGGCAAGAGAGGGATTTAGGGATTCAGGGATTTAGGGATTTAGGGATTTAGGGATTTAGGGATTTAGGGGATTGGGGGATATGAAAAGCCCCACGACTGTGTCGTGGGGGCTGCGGCGTCGGTTGATGTTATTGAGCGGCAAGCGGCCAATCAAAATCAGTCGTGATTCTTCGCTGCGGACATGCGGAGATAGCGAAGACAGCCCCCACGACACAGTCGTGGGGCTTTTCTCAGCCGCAATCGCTTTCGTTTTGGTAAAATGGCTGAGTTGGGCAATCCGCGTCTTCTTTATGGCCCCCTGTTGACCCGACTCGCCATTGTCGCCCAAATTTGCTGCGAAGCGATATTTTATTTGCCCCCTCCAGTTTGTATACTTCGCTTTATCCCCCACGGCTTTTCCTGGGGAAGGTGGCCATTCTCGTTTACAATTCACGACTTACATGCAGGAGGGAGTCTGTTATGTCGTCGCTACCGTCCTATGTTGCCGCGGCCAAGCCCGTGCCGACAACCCAGCGCGCGGCGTGGTACAAGAATGTCGCCCCCACCTATGCGGGCGTCATGCTCTGGTTCATTTTCTGGCAATCCATTGTGAGCGCCGGCGGTGCGACGAAGGCCCCGGCGGGAATTCTCTCTCAGGGGGTTGGGACGGCCCTGTTGAGCCTGGTGATTGCCGCTTTGATCTGCCACTTCCTCTTTTATCTTGTGCCCGGACTGCTGGGAATGAAGACCGGCCTGCCGCTGTACGTGGTCGGCACGTCAACGTACGGGGTCACCGGCGGGTTGTTCATGCCGGGGTTCTTGATGGGGCTGCTGCAATTCGCCTGGTTGGCCGTCAACGCCAACGGCGTGGCGACCATCCTTTGCAAGTCATTTGGCCTCGAGGCCAAGGCGCCGTCGCTCTATCACGGCATGATTGCCGCGGCGTTCGCCGTGATTTGCGGCTTTGTCGGCCTGAAGGGCATTCGGTACGTGGCCAAGGTGGCGACCTATCTGCCGTTGATTCCTCTGGCCGTGCTCATTCTGTTGGTGGTGAAGACGGCGGGCGGACTGAGCACCTTCCAGCCCTCGGATATTGCGCCGTTGGAGAACGCCCCCGCGGCCGGCGCGGCTGACAAGGCCGGCGCCGCAACGACCGACGACGCCAAGGCCCCGGCGGCCGCGGCCCAACCGCTGCCCGACCTGGGCACCTGGGCGGTCCTTTGGCCGGTCCTTGCGCTGGTGTGCACGTATGTTGTCGGGTTCTTTGCCACGGCAGGCGCCGCGGGGACCGACATCGCCTCGAACAGCCGCAACGCTTCCGACGTGCAATGGGGCGGCCTGTTCGGCATCACGCTGGCAACCATCATTGCCGGCGGCCTGGCCATCCTCGTCGTGGCCGGCGCTTACGGGGCGGGCATGGTCCCGGCCGGCGCGGCGGGCAGCCTCAATCCGCTCGATCTGATGAGCGCCGTTCGCGCCAAGGGCGAGATGACCACCCCCATCATGGAATTCAAGGAGGTGGCCAACGTCATCATGATCTTGTTGGCGATCGCGTCGTTCCCCGGCGGCTGCTTCTCGGCCTTCATCGCGGCCAACAGCTTCAAAACGACCATGCCGAAGGTCAATCCGTTCGTGTCGGTCGGCTTGGGCACGCTGGTGGCCGCCGGCCTGGCGGTCTGGGGCGTCGTCGGCGGTGAAAACGTGATCAAGGTGTTTCAGGTCATCGGCGCCTCGTTCGGACCCGTGTGCGGGGCCATGCTGGCCGACTACCTGCTCGCTGGGCGAAAATGGGCCGGACCGCGGGCAGGATTCAATCCGGCGGGCTGGATCTCCTGGATCGTCGGATTTGTGGTCGGGGCCTTCAACATGGTCGCCACGTTGCTGACGCCCTGGATTCCCGCGCTGGCCGACAAGCAGGACCTGATCCCCGTGCCCCCGGTGACTGCCTTCGTCGTCGGGTTCGTGCTCTACTTGATCCTGGGCGGGATCGGCCTGACCAGCCGAAAGCTCGACACGCCGGCCGCGACTTCATGAGCCCAGGATGCCATTGGCGCGAACCCGCCGGAAACCCCAGGCAAAAAGCAACAGAAAGCACAACAGCGCGACGTTCATCTGCGCCGGCGGAAAGTCGTAGTGGTTGGCCAGCACGAACCCAAGCGTGTTGGTCGCCAGCGCCACCAGCGGCGCCACGACGAACATCGGGCGGACCTCGCGGCAGACGTTCTTCGCCACCAGCGGCGGCAACACCAGGCTGCCGAACGTGAACAACATGCCCGTGGTGCGGATCGAAAGCCCCACGGCCAACCCCAGCCAGAGCGACATAGGACATCGCCCAGCGGCCGACGTTCATTCCCACGGCCGCCGCCATCGACGGGTCGAGGGTGAACAACAACAGCCGGCGGCCGGCGACCAGCAGCAGCACCAACGTCGCCGCCAACAGGACGGCGAACAGGCTCACGTCGGTCCTCGTGGCCCCGATGATGCTCGAGGAGTGAATGCGGCGGATTTCTTCCAGGCCGTGGGGGCTGTTGGCCAGGACCAGGACGGAAAGGGCCGCGGAGATCAAGAAAGACCCAGCCGGTGATGGCCTCGTGACTTTCGCGCTTGGCGCGGTCGGCCCATGACGTGACCAGGGCCGCCAGCACCGAGAAGGCGACGGCCATGATGACCTGGAAGCTGTCGCAGCAGAAGCCAGACGCGCTGTGCGACGGGCCGCTTTGTCCGCTAAGGACGGGAAAAACGCCGCTGGCGCACAGCGCCAAGGCGATTCCCAACGTGGATGCCTGCGAGACCGCGGCGCCGATGAAGATCTGGTCGCGGGCGACCACGATCACTCCGACCAAGGCCAGCAACACCCCGACCAGCCAGCCGACCAGGTAGCTGTTGTGAAAGAGGTTCCAGGAAGCGAAGAAAGATTCGAGGGCGTTGGCTTGGGCCGGGCCGGTCGGCGCCGAGCCCGCTCGGGAGTGAATCGGACCGCGGCGGGGCCGCGGGCGCCTCACCCTGGGAAGCCGGCGGCACCACGGCTTCACGCACGGCTCGCGATTCGGCGTGCGTTATTTCGCCGGCACGCGCTCGGTCCAGCGACGATTCGCGACGCCGGCTTGGGATGTTCTTGTGCCCAAAGGTCGCCGACGGCCACGGCGCCGAGAATCACCGCGGCGAGCAGGACGGTCCACGGCCGGCCGGCGGCCGTGCTGAACCAGCGTTGCGGAAGACGTTTCGATCGGCAAGCAGGAGAAAACATGGCAGATCACTTCAGGGAATCAAGGGAATATTCCTAACCAAGCCGCACGCTTACGGAACCGGACGCCTCGGGCGAGACCTCGATGGGGACTCCGTAGGCGCGCGCCAGCCTTCCCGGTTGGAGGATTTCGCTCGTGGCGCCGGCCTCGACGCGGCCGTCATGGACCAGGGCGAGATGCGTGCCGTAGCGGGCGGCAACGGCCAGGTCGTGGGTCACGAGGATCACGGTGAGCCGCTCGGTGCGGTTCAGCTCGGCCAGCGATTCGATAGAGGGCCGTTTCGACCGACAGGTCCAGGCCGCTGGTGGGCTCGTCGGCCACCAGCAAGCGCGGCCGGCGGATCAAGGCCCGCGCCACCAACGCCCGCTGCCGCTGCCCGCCGGAAAGCGACCAGAAATCGCGGGCTTCCATGCCGCCGAGTCCCACGGTCGCCCAGCGCCCAAGCGAGTCGCTCGGCCCGCTCGGCGCGGCCGGACGCCGATGCCGACCAGTCCCAGGCCGACGAACTCCCGCACCGTGGTCGGGAGCGTGGGGTTGGTGCTGCACTGCTGGGGGACGAAGCCGATCCGCGTCGGGCGGGCGAAATCGCCCTGCCGCAGCAGCCGGCCGCCGCTCGGACGCAACTGCCCCAGCATCCCCAACAGCAGCGTGGTCTTGCCGTGGCCGTTCGGGCCGATCAAGAACCAGAACTCGCCGCTGCGGACGCGGATGTCCACCTGGTCCAGCACCGGATGGTTGCCGTAGCCCAGTTGCAGGCCGTTGGCTTCGAGGATGACGCCGCCCGGGGGCACGTCGGAGTCGATCGCCTGCGTCGTCGCCGGTTTCATTGACCGCCCCCCAGCGCCGCGACGAGTTGGCGGACGTTGTAATCGACCATCGACAGGTAGTCGTCCGTGCCCGGGCGCGAGCCGACCTGGTGGGCCACGTTGACGATCTTCGCCCCGGTGTTGGAGGCGAGGAACTGCGGCGTGGCGCGGATCGTAGTACGGATTGGCCAGGACGAGGCGGACCTGCTCGGCGACCATCTGCTGGGCCACGGTCCCCAGGTGCTGCGTGGTCGGGCGGAACCCCCGGCTTCGGCTCCATGTGGGCGATCACCCGCAGCCCGAAACGGCGGGCGAAATAGGGCCACATGTTGTGGTCGTCCACCACTTTCGTGCCGATAGTAGGGCAGCATCATGCCCAGCCAGCCGCCCAGCAGCGCGCTCCTCGTTCTGACTCTTCAGATAGGGCTCCAGTTTGCCGTGCTCGAACAGCAGGCACAGCTTGGGGATGTCGTCGGGCTTGTATTTCTTGGCCAAGCTGCTCGCCGACCAGATGCTCGTCGATCTTCTGGCGAAAGGCGTCGTAACGCTGGTCGAAATCGGCCTTCTGATCGGGACGCAGCTCGCTCAGCTTGTCGCGGATCAGCCGGGCGACCTGCATGCCGCAGATCGGGTCGAGCAGGTAGTGCGGGTTGCCGCCGGGGTGGACGTCGCCCATCGAGCGGTCGATGACGCCCGTGGGAACGTCCAGCGGCCGAATCGCCCTGGAAGCGTCCAGATAGCCGGCCGCCCCGGAAGCGACGGCCGGGTTCCGCGCGCTCTGCAGAACCACCGGGCTCCAGCCGGCCTCCATCTCCAACGCCGAGCATGACCAGAAGATTGGCCTGGCTCAGCGACTTCACGAAGCTCGGCTTGGCCTCGATGAAGTGGGGATCTTCCGTCCCCTTGGCGAAGGCCGTCACCGACACGTTGTCGCCGCCGACCGCTTGGACCAGGCTGGCCAGGTCGGGAACGCTGCAGCAGACTTGCAGCCTCTGCTGGCATGCGGCCGTCGCCGACGCCGACAGGCCGGCTCGCACGGCAATCGCAGAGGATCGCGATCGCGGCGAATCATGGCATATCGAGTCTGAATTGTCATGCGAAGAACTCCCTTGGACTCAGAACTTGTGGGCCGGGTGAGAACCGAGCATGAACTCGGCCCCCAGCCAGAACGAATGGGCGTTCTTGCTCGGCAGGTGCTGGGCATAATCGAAGTTGTACTGGAAGTCGAAACGCGAGAACTCGGTCAGGTACCAGGCCAACAGCGGCGACACCCGGTGCCGGTCGTCGCGGAACGGATCCTCGTTGTGGCTGACTCGGGACGAACTCGCTGTTCAGGCTGTAGTTGCTGCCCCAGACGATATTCGTAACGCAGGCCGCAGGCCCACTTCGGCTTGAACCCGTAGAGGTATTGCGTGTAGAAGCCGCAGTCCATCATGGTTTCGCCGGGCAGCGACAGCGTGCTCGTCGGGTCGTTCGGATTGGGGCCGAGGTAGCTGTCGGCCCAGTAGCGGCGGATGATGAACTCGCTCATCCAGATCGTGAACGGCCAGCCGCGCTCGTTCTTGTTCCGGCTTCCATTTCCGCGTCAGGTCCAGGCCGTAAATCTGCGTGTTGCCGCTGGAGCCGGTGCAGTTCGGACCGAACGCCCCCGACATGCCGAACAGCCAGGTGACTTCGTCGCTGCAGGTGGTCCAGGAGTTCTCCCAACGCACCGAGTACGTCAGGTCGCCGATGAGTGACCGCGGGTCGATGTAGACGAACGGCCGGCCGCCGATGGGCCGCACCTCGAAGATACTCCTCGTTGGCCAGGAAACTGGCCATCGTGCTCGCCGTTGGCGTTCTGCACCGCCACGTAGACCTGCGAGAACCACGGGACCGGCACCAGCCAGCTCAACCGCGCGCCGGGGCCACGCATGCCGTCGGGGCCGAACACCCGCGTGTTGATGATCGGCTGGTCCAGCCACGCCCAGGCATGAGGATGCGTCGGGTTGATCCGGCCGAACTCGGTCAAGAATTGCGCCCGCCTTGAGCTGGAGGCCGTCGGGCAGCGACCGCGTGGTCATGAACGCCTCTTCCAACTCCACTTCCGTATCGCCGGTGATGGGGTCGATGAAGTCGACCAGGTGCATCTCGCCGTCGAAATACGGGTCCACGGCGCCCTTGCATCGACAATTCGACGCCGCGGACCGTGAAGCCCCGTTTCCGCGGGTCGGCGTCGCCGCCCTCAAGCTGCTGGAGCGACGGATCGCGCTGCGTGGACGTGCCGGCGGCAAACAGGCCGTCCAGCGAGATGTCGACCAGCTTGAGCTGCGCCCCGCCGCCAATCGGAACGCTGGTCGGCAACGGGCCGGGCGCTGCTGCCGCCGTCGCCGGGGTTCCCGGCTCCTCGGGCGAAAGACCTAATTCCCGCACCGCGCGATCCAGCGGCGATTCTTGCGCGGACTGCGCCGGACCGCCCGGCTGAATCTCACGCACGGCCCGGTCCAAGGGCGACTCCTGCGTCGGACCGGGGGGCGGTGGAGCGGGGTCTTGAAAGGTCGCCCACTGAACGCCGTCGCTGTGAACTTGGACCGGACGGCCAAGTTCCCACTCGTTCGACGCCGTAGGTTGTTGAAAGGCCGGCGGGCGGAATTCCGCGCCGGCGCCGTCCTGGGCACACAAAGGCCGCAAGGACCAGAGGTCCAGGGCGATGACCGCCAGCGCGATGGTCAACCATCGCGCATAAGGAGAAGGATGCGGACCGTTCCTCGCAAGGCCCGGCCGCCATGAAATCGACTGCATGAACACCACCTCAACATGGAAAGACCCTACGGACTGAGAAATGCAGCGTCCCGAGACGCTGCCACGACGACTACCGTGGGGCAATGCAAGGTGGCGCTCTCGGCCCGAACGGGAAATGGCAGGGCGACGGGGGCGGCGACGGCAACTCCAGGACCGCGGCCTCGCCCAAGGCGACCGTCGCGATCGGCGGCGGCTCTTCCACGGCGCTGACCGCGGTCTGCTGCGCAAAGGCACAAACGGCACACGAGCCCGATTTGTGGTCCGCGTCGTCGCAATGGGCGAAGTAGTGGTGCGCAGCCTCCGCCTGGCCGGCCAAATATGCCGCCAGGAAAGCGACTGCCAACGCCCCTCGCCACCGCCGTCTCACGAGAAAATCTCCCGTTGCCGTGAAGAACAAGTATCATCCTATTATATCGGTTAGGAGAACTTTAGGGATTAGGGGGACTATAACCTGCACAAGCGCAACTGGTATGGAATGATAAGCTAGTAAAGCGTGGTAATATGTATCGCAAGTGCCGCTATTAGGGGTTTTACGGGGAATTCTGAAGATGCGGAACGTGCGGGACCGATGCGCAACCAAGTGAAGGCCAGCCGTCCGGCTCGCCCGGCGCCGGACCGCAAGTGCCGCAAGTCGTGGGACGCCAACGGACTGCTCGAACATGAACCACCGCACGCCAACGATCTCTTGGGGCGAACTGATCCTGCTGGGCGTGCTTCTTGGCAGCTCGACGGGGTGTGTCTCGCGACACGGCCAGGTCGAGCCGGTTGCGACGGCCACGATCTCCGCGCCGTACTACCCGGCCCCGGCGCCAATCCAGCCGGAGTTGCGCCAGCCGTCCGACGACGGGGTGATGCCTGCATCGGCGACTTCGCCGCTTCCGGCGCCGTCGCCCGGCGCCGCCGCGTTATCCCCGGACTTACGCCCGGGGCCCGCGTCGGGGCCCGCGTCGGGCCTCGATGGCGACCCGTTCGCCGGACAGCCGGAGATTTCGGTCGAGCGGCTGGTGGCGGAAGTGGAAGCGAGAAACCCGTCGCTGGAAGCTGCCCGGGCGGCCTGGCGGGCGGCCGCCGAACGCTATCCGCAGGTGATCTCATTGGAGGACCCGATGTTCGGATTCGCCGTCAGCCCCGGCGGCGTGGGGCTGGAGCAGAACGGCGGCTGGATGGTCGAGGCGTCGCAGAAGTTGCCTTGGGCCGGCAAGCGGGCGCTGCGCGGCGAGGTGGCCGGCGCCGAGGCCGACGCCGCCGGCGGCGATGCGCACGATGTCCGGCTGCAACTGGCCCTGGCGGCCAAAATGGCCCTGGCCGACTACTACATGGCGGTGCGGCAGGCGGAAGTGAATCGGGCGACCGACGCGCTGCTGGTCGAGTTCCGTCAAATCGCCAAGACCAAGTACGAGGCGGCCCAGGCCACGGAACAGGACGTTCTCCAGGCCAACGTCGATCTGGCCGACTTGGAAAGCCGCCGTGCCCAGCTCGAGCGCGATCGTCGCGTGGCCGTTGCGCGGATCAATACGTTGCTCCATCGGGCGGCGGACTATCCGTTGCCGCCGCCGCCGGCCCGGGTGGCGGTGGCCGACGTGCTGCCGGACATCGAGACGCTGCGGCAGTTGGCCTTGCACGGCCGGCCCGACCTGCTCGCGCAGTTGGCCCGGGTCCGCGCGGAGGAAGCCAGCCTGGAGTTGGCCTGCCGGGAGTATTATCCCGACCTGGAGTTGACGGCCAAGTACGATGCCTTCATGCCGGCCGACATTCGGCCGCAGGTGGGGATGAATCTCAACGTGCCGTTGCAGCGGGCCAAGCGCGACGCGGCGGTCCGCGAGGCGTCGGCCCGGGTGGCCCAGCGCCGGGCCGAATATCAGGACCGGCTCGACCAGGTGCAATTCGAGGTGCAGGCGGCCTTCGACCGCCTCGCCCAACAGCGGCAGGTGATCGGGCTGTACGCCGACAAGATCCTGCCGGCCGCCAAACGCAGCCTCGAGTCGGCCCGGGCCAACTACACGGCCGGCAAGCTGGATTTCCTCCGGCTGATCGACGCCCAACGGCAGTATCACGGCCAGCGGGAGAAGTATTTTCAAGCGATGGCCGACTATCAGCGTCGCCAGGCCGAGTTGGAGCGGGCCGTCGGCCAGCCGGTCGCAAGTTCACGATGAGCAGATAAAGCCCGGCCGTGGCAAGCAGACATTCTCACGCGGAGACGCGGAGACGCAGAGGTTCGCGACGAGGAGATGAAGCCCACCCGTTGCGTCGGGTGTCAAGCATTACGCAGAAGTGGCTGTTTTTGATAGCTCGGCAGACAAGAACCCGTCGGCAGCCGGGGCGGGGCCGAAGGGTCCCGAGACAACAGCGGAACACGGATTTCCGCTAATCCTCGCGGGTTGTTTCCATAAGTGTCGATCAGTGAAGATCGGTGTTCCCCAGTGCGACGTACAGATGGTTTCTGCCGGTCGGCGTCGCTTGCGAAACCGCAAGCGGATAACGGGCCTTCCGGCAAGAATATGTCGGAAGGCGTACCAGAAGACAATCGACTTGTTCTGAAGCGGTTTCTAAAACCCCGCGGCTCGCCTTTCCACTTCCCCCTTCCGCCCTCCGATCCGGAGGCTCACGCCCCCGGCTCCCTACATCCTTCCCCCTTCCGCCCTCCGCCTTCCCTCTTCCTCACGGCCCTTGCCGCCCGAGCGGGGGCCTGCTATGCTTTCTTGATATTCTTACACGGGGACGTAGCTCAATTGGGAGAGCACCGGCTTTGCAAGCCGGGGGTTGACGGTTCGAGCCCGTTCGTCTCCACTCGATGACGCAATCTACCGCGACGGTTGACGGCGTTTTTCTTTTGCGTTTTCTGGTTCCCATCGGAAGGAAGTCCAAAGCGCATCCAAGTGCAGCCCATTTAGGAGCGTGAAATGGACGATCAAGACAAGACCAAGAAACAACTGCTTGCCGACCTGGCGGCCTTGCGGCAACGAGTCGGCGTGTTGGAGCAGACGGAAAAGTCGCTGCGGGAAAGCGAGGGGCGATACCACACCCTGGTAGAAGCCGTGCCGCAATTGATGGGATGGGCCGATGCCAACCGCGAGACCGTCGAATGGAACCGGCGTTGGTACGAATACACGGGCCAGACCCCCGCAGAGGCCCGCGGGTTTGGCTGGCTGAAGGCCGTGCACCCTGACGACGTGGCACGGGTTACGCAGCGAATCAGCGAGACCCGGGCGACCGGGGGGCCCTACGAAGCCGAGTACCGGGTGCGGCAGGCGTCGGATGGCGCCTACCGCTGGCATCTGGCGCGGTCCATGCCCGTGAAGGACAAGGACGGCAGGGTCACCGGCTGGTTCGGCGGCGCAACGGACATCGACGACCAGAAACGGGCGGAAGGGGAATTGCGGAAGAACAGAGCCATCCTTCGGGCAACGATTGACAGTCTGCCCTTCGATTTCTTTGCAATCGGCATGGATGGCCGCTACATTTTGCAGAATGTCGCCTCGAAGGCACATTGGGGAGATGTGGTCGGAGAGCTCCCCGAAGAGGTGGCGGGAAACGAGGAGAACCTGGTTCTCTGGAGGGAAAACAATCGGCGTGCCTTTGCTGGCGAGAACGTCGAGGAAGAGGTGACGTTGACGATCAAGGGTGAAAAACGTTACTGCTACAACGTGATTGCTCCCATCATTGATGCAGGCCAAATCCAAGGCATTCTCGGGGTGAACGTCGATATCACCGAGCGAAAGCGGGCGGAAGAGGCACTACGGGAAAGTGAAGAACGCTTCCGCAAGGTCTTTGAGGAAGGGCCGATGGGCGTTCTGTTGGTCGGCACGGATGGCCGTATCCAGCACGCCAACAGGCGTTTCTGCGAGATGCTCGGTTATTCGGAGAGCGAAATCATCGCCGTTGGGCTGCCTGGCCTCTCTCACCCCGACGACTGGGAGAGGGATTACCCCTTCGTTTCACGCCTTTGGCACGGCGAAATCTCGTCCTACCAGGTCGAGAAACGCTATCTTCGCAAAGACGGCCAGGTCGTGTGGGCCCAATTGACGGTGTCCTTGATGCACGATGAGGCGGGCAGGCCCATCAACACCATCGGCATGATCGAAGACATTACCGAGCGGAAGCAGGCGGAGGAAAAGCTGAAGAACAGCGAACGCACGTTGCGGACGCTGATGGACGCCAACCCGGAGTCCGTCTTGCTGCTGGATCCTGAGGAAACGATCCTGTTCGCCAATGCAACCATGGCTCATCGCTTCGGCACAACGGTTGACAAGATTGTCGGCCGCAAATCCAAAGACATCCTCCCGGCGGAATTAGCCGCCAGATCGGACGAGACATCTCCAAGGGGTCGTTCGCACGGGCAAAGCCGTCCGTTTTGAGGACGAGCGAGCCGGGCGACATTATGAAATCACGGCACATCCCATCCTCGACGAGCAGGGGAAGGTTGCCGCGCTGGCCGTCCTCGCCATCGACCGGACCGAGCGGAAACGGGCGGAAGAGGCGTTGCAGCGGGCCCACGACGAGTTGGAGCGGCGGGTTGAGGAGCG
This sequence comes from uncultured Planctomycetia bacterium, assembly GCA_963804825.1. Classification (GTDB taxonomy): domain Bacteria; phylum Planctomycetota; class Planctomycetia; order Pirellulales; family Thermoguttaceae; genus JBKQVT01. The sequence continues at coordinate 1,701,577 of CAWDRV010000003.1, forward strand.
TACCGCCGAACTGACGAAGGCCAACGAAGAACTCGCCGTCTTCCGAAGATTTACCGAGGCAGCCGGGCAAGGATTCGCCATGGCCGACCTGCACCATCAGATCATCTATGCCAATCCGGCGATCATCGGCCTCATGGGCCTTCGAACCCCGCATGAGGTCTTGGGCAAGAACTTGATCTCCTCTCACTCCGAATCCATCGGAATAGGGCTGCGAGATGAAGTCATTCCCACGGTTCTTCGAGAAGGACATTGGACGGGCGAGACGATGATCCGACATGGGGAGGGACGGGAGCGGTATATCCTCGCCAATGCGTTCTTGGTCCGGGACGAGAGTGGGGCGCCTTCTCGCCTGGCGGTCGTGATCACCGACATTACCGAACGCCAGCAGGCCCAGGAAGCCTTGCAACGGGAACATCGCACCCTCAAACACCTGCTGCAATCCAGCGACCATGAACGGCAACTGATCGCCTACGAAATCCACGACGGCCTGGCCCAATACCTGGCCGGCGCCATCATGCAGTTCGATGTCTATAGGCATCTCAAGGAGACAAGGCCGAAGGATGCGGCCAAGGCTTACGACGCCGGAGTGACCATGCTGCGGCAAGGCCATTTCGAGGCCCGGCGGCTGATAAGCGGCTTGAGGCCACCCATTCTCGATGAGGAGGGCATCGTCGCGGCGATTGCCCACTTGGTGGGCGAAGAGCGACGCAAGAAAGGGCCAAAGATCGAGTACCAGAGCAGGGTCGAGTTCGAGCGGTTGACTCCCATCTTGGAGAACGCAGCGTACCGCATTGCCCAGGAAGCCCTGACGAACGCGTGCAAGCACAGTCAGAGCAAGAAGGTCAGGGTAAAATTGGTGCAACATGGCGACCAGTTTCGGATCGAGGTCCAGGATCGAGGCGTCGGGTTCAGGCCGGAAGATGTGGAAGAAGGTCAGTTCGGATTGGCCGGTATCCGGGAAAGGGCCAGATTGCTCGGGGGCAAGGCCACCATCGACAGCACCGTCGGCAAGGGGACTCGGATCGTTGTCGAGTTGCCGATCGTGTTGAGAACAGACGAAGACGAGGCGAAGTAGGGCGTGAAAGGCGGATAAGGCTCGGTACAAGGATAACTTGGGGACGGTCCCCAGGTTATTCTTTTGCAGTTCCCAAGGCCCCCCCGGAGGCAGCGTGGGGGCCTTTCTCACTTCCCTCATCCTTGTCCCCGTCGCGTGTCGTAGCACATCCAACCGTTCTGTTCGGAACAAGTCGACCCGGACCCACGGGAGAAATCGGGCGGGAAGCACGTCCAAGCGGGCTGACGCAACGTAGATTTCTTTTGGGAAACGGGCGTTCCTCTCCCACTTGCTCGGGCTCTCGTCAATCGCCCTCCAAGTGAAAACGGCACAGGACACAAGGATCTTTGCCCGCAGGTAATAGCAGGGGCTCATGGCGGAATTCGTCGCGTTTGACCCCATCGTTCAAGTCCGCGGCGAGGCGGTCCGTGCCGTGGTCGATGGGATGAACGGCGCCAACTGGAAGGCCCTGGAGATCCTGGCGGAACACAACATCCACAACCCGAAGTGGGAGATGTGGTATCTGCAACAGAACTGGTTGAGCGCGTTAAAGGGGATTTCCGAAACTCTCGGACAAGACGCGATTCGCGCCATCGGGCGGAAGATTCCGGAAAACGCCCTATTTCCGCCAGGTATCGACACCATCGAGAAGGCGCTGCAATCGATCGACGTCGGCTATCACATGAACCATTGCGGCGGTGAGATCGGCGCCTATGAGTTCCAGGGCACCGGCCCGAGATCGGCCAAGATCGTTTGCCGGAACCCCTACCCTTGCGCCTTCGATCAAGGCATCATCGAAGCCATGGCCGCGCGGTTCAAACCGGACGATTCCGTTGCGGTCTCCGTACAGCACGACGACTCGGTCCCATGTCGCCGACATGGGGCCGACTCTTGCACGTATGTCGTGACGTGGTAGTCACGTGTTCGCCCGATTTTCCTTTGGAGGTTTTGGCGGTGCGAAACCGCAAGCGGACGACTTGGCGGGACGGAATAGCTCGACTTTGCGTCGCGTGATCTCCCCTTCCGCCCTCCGCCCTCCACCTTCCGCCTTACGAAGAATCCCCAAATCCCTTCCCCGTCCCTACCGCAGCGCCTCGAGCGGCTTCAGACGCACGGCCGAAAGCGCCGGAACGATGCCGCCGAGAATGCCCATCACCAAGGTCAAAAGCAGACCGGCCGCGACGATTTGGCCATCGACGACCAATCGGAGGACGACGAACTTTCCCCCGCCGGGTCCGCTGCTGACGACGCTGGTGGCCGACCAGCCGTCGGCCAGCCAGCCCAGGGCGCAGCCCAATCCGCCGCCGACCAGGGCGATCAGCAGCGATTCGAGCAGGAAGGAGATGAGGACCGCTCGGCGATTGTAGCCCAGCAGGCGGAGGACGCCGATGTCCTTCGTCCGCTGGCTGATGGCGGCGAACATGGTGTTCATCACTCCGAACATGCCGCCGGCGGCCATGATGACGGCCACGACCGCCACGCCGTAGAGGAACTGCTGGTTGCTGCCGCTTAGATCGGCGAAATAGTCGGTTTCGACCTGCGCCTGGATGGCGGCGGTCTTGTAGCGGTTGGTGAAGTAATCCTTCAGCCGCCGCGCCGTGGCGACGTCCTCCGCGCGGACCACCACCGAGGTATAGGTCTCCTTGCCAAACATGGGACCGATCATGCCGCCCTTGGCCCAGACTTCGGAATCGAACGTCGAGCCGGCCGATTGCATCACGCCCACCACCAGCCAGGTCCGCTCGTCCAGGTCGAAGGTATCGCCGGTGTCGAGCCGGTTCGGGTTGCGCGGAGGCCAGTTGTGTCGCGTTGCGCGAGCGGCCCAGCTCGCGGGCGATGCCCTCGCCCAGCACGACCTGGACGGCCGGCCGCCGGGCCGCCTTTCCGGGCGTCGCGGAATGTTCGGCGGCTGCGTCGGGCAATTCCTGGACGCCGGCCTCGGAGAACCACTTGCCGCCGGGATAGAGCGACAGCCGGTGGACCTCGGCCGCCACTTGGGGATTCTCGATGCCGCGCAACTGGAGGAACCGCCGCGTCGGCCGGCCCGGCGGGGCGTCGGGAATCGGCTGGTTGACGATCAGGTAGGTCTCGCGGCTGGCCAGGGGGTGGCCGCCGGCGCCGCGGGCGATCCCCGGCTGATGTTCCACGTCGCCCAGGTCCACCGGCTTCAGGTTGCTGAACACCTCGTCGATCGCGCCGTCGGAAAGCAGCAGGACATTGTCCGCATGGCCCGAGGCCTCCGTCAGCCGGTACATGCCGTTGACGAAGGCGAGCATGACGGTCAACAGGGCGATGACCAACGTGAAGGCCATCGCCGTCATGACGGTCGTTTTCCATCGCACGGTCAAGTTGCGGAAGTTGTAGCGCAGCGGCACCTTGCCCAGCAGCAGGAGCGCCGCCAGCAGCAAGGCCGCGGCGGCCGAGGGGATCGAGATCAGCAAGGAGACGTTCGACATGGGCAGTGCGTCAGGCCACCTTGGAAAATACTTGAGGGTGTTCTGAAATTGGGGATAAGAAAACTGGCATCTTGGCACCGTTACCGCGAAAAACTTCTCACGGAAAGGCGCGAAGGCGCAAAGCCGCAAAGGAAGAAGAGGTAATCGGTGAATCGACGGCGCGTAGGGCGATCCAACCTTCCCCCTTTTCCTGTTTCGTACCTTTGTGCCTTTGCGTCTTCGCGCCTTTGCGTGAAATCCTTAGACTCAAAGACCATGATATAGCTTTGGCTGTCTTTGGTGTTGTTTCAACGGAATTTCAAGACACCCTCAGATACTTCGGACATAGCGTTGCGTCAGGCGACTTTTGAAAACACCTCGGCCACTTTGACGTTTCGGGCAGTCCAAGCCGGAAGGATGCTGCCCGCCAGGGCGGTGCCGCTGCCGATCACGATGCCCCACCAGACGGCGTCGGCGGGAACGTACATCGAGTTGATCAGTCCGACCGGGAACTTGATGCCGCCCAGCACGTGATTGACCAACAGGTAGGTCAGCCCGGCGCTGGCGAAGCCGGCCAGGCTGCCGATCAAGACGGCCTCGCCCAGCACCAGCAGGAGAATGTGATGGGAGCGGAAGCCCAGCACCTTGAGCACGGCGAGTTCCACGCGGCGCTCGCGGACGCTGATGCTGATGGCGTTGGCGATCAGCAGCGAAAGGCTGGCCAGCGCCGCCGGGACCAAGAGCCAGCGGAAGGCCCAGATGATGTCGCGCAGGGCCGTCATCGACGCGGTGACCAGCGACGCGAGCGTTTCGCACTTCACCGCCGGGTTGGTGTAGTAGGGCGACGCCGCGATCTGGGCCGAGACGCGGTTGAAGTCGTCCTCGTTGCACAGCCGCAGCCAGACCAGGTTCAGCCGCTTGTCGGCCAGCGGGTGGGCGGAGCCCGACGTGCGGCCGTAGGCGTCGATGGCCTCGTTCAGGTACTCGGCGTTCATGACCGCGAAGGCGTCCCAACGCCCCGGCGGAAAGACGCCGACAATCTCGAACTCCAGGTCGATGCCCCGGTACATCTGGCCGTAGACGGAGAATCGTTCGCCGACGCGCTTGTTGAGGGCCGCCAGGCGGTCCTTTCCGAGGATGATTCCGCGGCGATTGGCCAGCATCTTGGCCACCGCGGCGTCCAGCCGTTCGGCCTGGTCGGCGGGCAGATCGTCGAGTTCGTCCATCATGGTCCGGATCTTCCGCGGATCGACGGCGACGGCGAAGACGGAGTTCTCGCGCGTGGCCGTGCCCTGGTCGAGCGTGCCGACGTAGAACTGCCAGTTCATGGAGTCCTCCGGCCGCACGTCGCCGGGCCGCCGCGCCGCCCCTTCCGCCAAGGTCCGGGCATAGCTCAGCGGCATCTGGCTGGGAATCCGCCAGCGATCGGTCACGATCGCCTTCAAGTCGGTCTTCCGCTCCACCGTAAACGAGTCGAAAAACGCCAGCATCGTCCAGACCGACGTGACCACGCACACCAGCACCATCGTCCCCAGCGAAGTGAGCACGGCCCGCAACGGATGGCGGCGGACATTCTTCAAGATCAGCAGGAGGAATTTCATGCCGGCGGTCCGCTGGGGGAGGGACTTGCGGCCGGGCGATCGTTCAGTTGACCCTTGTCGAGGTGCAACACGCGGTCGGCGCGGACCGCGGCGCGGGCGTCGTGCGTGACCACCAGGACTGTCTTGTGCAACGACCGGCACAACTCGGACAACAGGTTCAAGATCTCCTCGGCGGAGTGGGCGTCCAGGTCGCCGGTCGGCTCGTCGGCCACGATGAGCGTCGGGTCGGTGACGACCGCCCGGGCGATGCCCACCCGCTGCTGCTGGCCGCCGGAGAGCTGCCCCGGGCGGTGCTTCATGCGGTCGGCCAGTCCGACCAGTTCCAGGACCGTGAGCACTTGCTGTCTCCGCTGCGCAGCCGACAGCGGGAGCAGCAGCAGGGGCAACTCGACGTTCTCATAGGCCGTCAGCACGGGCAGCAGATGATAGAACTGGAAGACGAAGCCGAGGTGCCGGGTGCGCCAGCGGGCCAACTGCGATTCCGACATGCCCGAAATCAACTGGTCGCCGACCCACACCTCGCCCGCGCTGGGCTGATCCAGCCCGGCGATCAGGTTCAGCAGCGTGGTCTTCCCGGAGCCGCTGGGGCCCATGAGGACGAGGAATTCGCCCTCGGGCACTTCGAGCGTCAGGTCGTTGAGCACGTCGAGTCGTTCGCTGCCGCGTCGGAAGTATTTATGGACTCCCGCGATGCGAACGATCATGCCGTTGTCGGGAGCGTCGGTCATGGGGGGCGGCAATTACTTTTCTTTTCGCGCCGTCGGCGTCGCGCCGAGGAACGACACGTTCACGCCCATCTCCGGTTTCAAATACACGCCCTCCTCCGCGGCCGGAACCGAGACCTTCACCCGGACCGGAACCGCTCCCTTGGCTCGATCGGCAATGGGCATCAGCCGCGACACGTAGCCGTCGTAGGTCCGGTCGAGATAGGCCTCCGCGCAGACCTTGCACTTCTGGCCCTTGAAGACCCGGGCGACGTCGCGCTCTTGAATGGGCAGATCGACCTCCAGGTCGGACAGGTCGGCCATCTCGCAAAGGCTGAAGGAACCGTTCATGGCGATGGGATTGACGACGTTGCCCTCCTCGGCGTTCTTCTTGAGGATGGTGCCGGAGACCGGGGCGCGAATGGTGCAATTGTCCAGCCGCCAGCGCGTCTTGGCCACGTCGGCCTTCATCTGCAGGACCTCGGCCCGGGCGTTGTCGATGCGCTCGACGCGGGGGCCTTCCTGCATCAGCTTCAAGGCCATTTGCAGCCGCTGCACGCGGCGGTACATGGCCCAATACTTGCTCTCGGTGACCTCGTAGTCCTGTTGCGAGACGGCGTTTTTCGGCAGCAGCCGCTTCGTCCGCTCCCATTCGGCCTTCAGTTCGACCAGTTGCGCTTGGGACTCGGCCAGTTCGGCCGTCGCCTCGGAGATTTCTTCCGGCCGGTTTCCATGTTCCAATTCCAGCAAGTGCTGCTTGGTTGCTTCCAAGCTGGCTTCGGCCCGCTCGTAGTCGGCCCGATAGTCGGTGTCTTCCAGTTCCGCCACAACGTCGCCTTTTTTCACCCGCATTCCCTCCTGGATGGGGAGGCGGACAATCATCCCGCTGACCTTGGGGCTGACCAGGATTTGGTGCACCGGGACGATGTAGCCCTTGGCTTCCAGGACGATGGCGCCGGAGCTGGCGGTTTCGGCCGCCGGGGCCTGTGCGGCGGACGGCGAGGCCGGCGAGAACGGCGAAGACGACGGCGCGGTTGCCGGCCCGTGGGCCGCGTCGGTGTCTTTATCCTTCGGCCGTGCAATCGCAAAATAACTGGCCACGGCCAGGCCGGCCGCCAGCAGCAGGCAAATGCCCCACGGCAATAGCCGGCCGGCCGATCCCCGTTGGGCCGGCGATTCGGGCAGGCGCAGGGAAAGGACCCGCTGGCGGAGCGGTCCCGGCGTCTTGCCGGCAACGTTGGCATCCGTGTCAGCGTTGCCGTCGCCGTCGAGCTGGCCTGCGAGATGGGGTTTCGGAGTGTTGTGCGATTGGCTGACGCTCATGCGTCCCTCTTTCACGCCATGTGCCGAAACACTATGGTACCTTCCTTATTATGACAGAAAACCGGCCATTTGGCTAGTGCCAAAGGGTGGGGTGCGAAGGGGCAGGTGGGGCCCGAGGTTGTGCATGCCCGGGCATAGGATCAACATGACGGTCCTTCCTGAGAGAGTGAATATGCACGCAACCCTTAAGGGGGCCTGATTGTAGGATTCCGCTGCGGGCGGTAGGATGTTCGTTCCATCATCCCCCGTCGCGATTGGTCCAGGAGCGATTGGAAACCACCATGTTAACAAAGCTGATCATACGCAACTTCAAACGCTTTCTTGAGGCAGAAATCGAACTCGGGAACCCCGTGGTGTTCATTGGTCCGAACAACTCCGGGAAAACTACGGCGCTTCAAGCCCTGGCACTTTGGGACATCGGTCTGAAACGCTGGAACGAAAAGAGAAAGGGAAAGGAAACCCCGGAAAAGCGGCCGGGTGTTACCATCAACCGTCGAGACTGCATTGCCGTTCCTGTACCGGACGCAAACTTATTGTGGCATCAGCTACACGTCCGCGACGTACAGATGGTCAGCGAAAAACCGAGAACCAAGAATATTCGCATCGACATCACCGTCGAGGGCGTCTCCAACGGGCACGCTTGGCGTTGTGGGCTGGAGTTCGATTACGCAAATGAGCAGTCATTCTATTGCCGGCCCTTGAGGGTTTCCGGGGACGATGGCCACCAGCGCATGGCTATTCCAGAGGAGGTTGGGGACCTACGCGTGGCATTTCTTCCGCCCATGTCGGGGCTGGCGAGCAGCGAGACACATCTCGACCCGGGAGCCGTCAACGTCCGACTTGGCGAAGGCAGGACGGCAGAAGTCTTGCGTAATCTTTGCTACCAGATTCTATCGGGCGTTCAACGGCAAGAAACAATGGACCGGAATCTGCGACACGATGCGTGACTTGTTCGGTGTCTCGCTCAAGGCGCCGGAATACGTCGCGGAGCGGGGTGAAATCACCATGGCCTACATTGACTACGCTGGCACGCAACTCACGCAACTTGACTTATCCTCGGCAGGACGAGGACTCCAACAGACGCTCTTGATATTGGCCTACCTCGCGGTCAATCCAAACTCGGTTGTCCTGATTGATGAGCCCGACGCTCATTTGGAGGTGCTAAGGCAGCGTCAAATCTACGAACTGTTGTGCCAGTGTGCGCAGGAGCGGGGGGCACAAATCATTGCGGCCAGCCATTCGGAAGTTGTGCTCAATGAAGCGGCGGGCCGCGATCTGGTGGTTGCCTTCATCGGAAAGCCGCATCCCATCGTCGATCGGGGAGGCCAACTCTTGAAGTCGCTCAGGGAGATTGGGTTTGAGCAGTTTGCCCAGGCCGAAGAGACGGGATGGGTTTTGTACCTTGAGGGCTCCACCGATCTGTCCATTCTGCCGCTCATTTGCACAAGCGTTGGGGCACCCTTCCGTTGCGGTGCTAAAGCGCCCGTTCGTGTATTACGTAGGAAACCAGCCCCGCAAGGCGGAAAATCATTTCTTTGGACTCCGTGAGGGAAAAACCGACCTGGTTGGCATCGCCATATTTGACCACCTTCCTCAAGAACTGCAAAGCGCGGAGAGTCTGGTCGAAATCATGTGGTCGCGTTGCGAAATCGAGAATTACCTTTGCGGCCGCGATGTCCTCATCGCTTGGGCCAGACATGCCAGCGGAGGTGAGTTATTTGCTTCCAATTGGGTTGACACCATGGAGGCAACGATCGCTGAGATCGAAAACGCTATGCAGACCTTGAGCAAAGGAACGCCGTGGTCGCCCGATACAAAGGTGACGGACGATTTCCTTGATCCATTGTTCAGCAAGTTCTTCAAGAAGCTCGACGTGCCAAATCTGTTCCGAAAGACGGACTATCACGAGCTGGCCAGGTTTCTGAAAAGGGAGCAGATTCCAGCAGAGGTCGTTGAAGTTCTGGACAAGATCGCCACCGTTGCCGCTCGCGCTAAGCCAGCCTGATCGGCGCACTTTCAGGCTGCGAAGTGGAGATTCGTGCAACGTTGATCGCGCCGACCATTATCGCGGGGTCGGCCCGCTACGTCTTGTTGCCGTGGCGGATGATGCGGCCTTCCACCAGGTAGACCACGTCTTCGGCGATGTTGGTGGCCAGGTCGGCGATCCGCTCCAAGTTGCGGGAAACCGCCAGCAGACGGAGGTAGGCCCGGACACGGTCGGGATGCTGGGCAATCAACCCCTCGATCTCGACGCGGATCTGGTATTTCATGCGATCGACCTCGTCGTCGCGGCGGCACACGTCGGTCGCCTGACGGGCGTCCATGTTGACCAGGGCGTCGATGCTGTCGCGGAGCATGGCCTGCGTCTTGGCCCACATCGCCCCCAGATCAAACGAGAGATCGACCTTGGGCTCGCCGATCAACGCCCGGGCCTTGTGGGCGATGTTCACCGCCATGTCGCCGATCCGCTCCAGGTCGTTGTTGATCTTCATGGTGGCGATGATCAGCCGCAGATCGACGGCCACCGGTTGATGGAGCGCCAAGGTCTTCATGCACTCCTCTTCCACTTCGATCTCGCGACGATCGATGTCCAGGTCGCGCTGCTCGACCTCACACGCCATCGCCTCGTCGCGCTCCAGGACCGCCCGCAGGGCCAGCTCCACCTGGTCTTCCACCAGGGCACAGAGCGAGAGGACGTGCTTTTTGAGTTTGTCGATTTCTCGTTGCAGGTGGGCAGACATCATGGGTCCCCGGAGAGGGCAAGGAATCCGGCTTTACAGTAGGTAATCTTGCCCGGTCTGTCAAGTGCGGTGGTCGGGGCCTGACCTGGACGCCACGGCGACGGTCCACTATATTGAGGACGTAAGCGGGAACGAGAAGCGAGGCCCTGGAGACCTTGGCTCGTCGCGTTGCACTGGCAAGAGAGGGACATCGATGTGCGGAATTGTGGGTTATATCGGCTCTCGGGAAGCGATCGACTACCTGCTGGGCGGACTGCGTCGCCTGGAGTATCGGGGCTACGATAGCTCCGGCGTGGCCGTCATCAACGACGAGGGAGAACTGGCCGTCCGCAAGACGGCGGGGCGGATCGAGCAGCTCGAAGCCTGCCTGGCCCGCTCGCCGCTGCAAGGCCGGACCGGCATCGGCCACACCCGCTGGGCCACCCACGGCGTGCCGACCGATGTCAACGCACATCCCCATCTTGGAGGGGACGGCGTCTTGGCCCTGGCCCATAACGGCGTGATCGAAAACTTCCAGACCCTCAAGCAGATCTTGCAAAGCGAGGGCTACCAGTTCCGGTCCGCGACCGACACCGAGGTCATCGCCCACTTGATCGCCAGTTGCCTGAAGCAGCAGCCGCCGGTCGACGACATGGCGGCCGCCGAGTACCGGCCCCTGGTCACGGCCGTCCAGCACGCCTTGGCGCAGCTCCACGGGACCTACGGCCTGGCGATCATCTTCCGCGACTGGCCGGAGGTGATGATCGCCGCCCGGCTGGGCAGTCCGCTGGTGGTCGGCGTCGGCTCGGGCGAGCACTTCGTCGCCAGCGACGCCTCGCCGCTGGCCGGGTTCACCGACAAGATCGTCTACCTGGCCGACAACGAACTGGCCGTGATCACGGCCGACTCGTTGCGGGTGATCCATCGCGATCAGGGCCGCATCGACCACTGCGTCCACGCGCTGGACATCGAGTCGGCCGACGTCGGCCGCGGCTCCTACGCCCACTACATGCTCAAGGAGATCTTCGAGCAGCCCGAGTCGGTGGAGAACGCCATGCGAGGCCGCCTCGACGTGGACGCGGCGACCGCGAAGTTCGGCGGCCTGAACATCAGCCCGCAGCAACTCCGCTCCGTCGGACGCTGCGTGATGACCGCCTGCGGCACCAGTTGGCACGCGGCGCTGGTGGGCGAATACCAGATCGAGGCCCTCGCCCGGCTGCCCGTCGAAGTCGAGTATGCCAGCGAACTCCGCTACCGCAATCCGCCGCTGGACAACAACACGCTGCTGTTCGCCATCACGCAAAGCGGCGAGACCGCCGACACGCTGGGGGCCTTGCGGGAAATGAAGCGCAAGGGACACCCCAGCCTCGGCATCTGCAACGTCGTCGGCAGCACCATCGCCCAAGAATCCGACGGCGGCGTCTATCTCCGCGCCGGACCGGAGATCGGCGTCGCCTCGACCAAGGCGTTCACGTCGCAGTGCACCGTGCTGGCGATGCTGGCGTTGTACTTCGGGCGTTTGCGGCACCTGAGCTTCTCCGCCGGCCTGCGGATCATCAAGGAGTTGCAGGAGATGCCGGAAAAGGTCCGCCAGGCGCTCCAGTGCAACGACACGGTGCGGCGGATCGCCGAAAAGTACGCCTCCTGCAACAACTTCTTGTACCTCGGCCGCCAGTTCAATTTCCCCACCGCCTTGGAGGGCGCGTTGAAACTGAAGGAGATCAGCTACATCCACGCCGAGGGCTACCCGGCCGCCGAAATGAAGCACGGGCCGATCGCCCTGGTCGATCGCCACACGCCCAGCGTCTTCTTGCTGCCGCACGGACAAGTGTACGACAAGGTGATGTCCAACTTGCAGGAGATCAAGGCCCGCGGCGGTCCGATCATCGCCGTGGTCGGCGAGGGGGACACGGAGGTGAGCCGCCTGGTCGACGACGTGATCGAGGTGCCGGCGGTGGCCGAGTTTTTGCAGCCGATCGTGACCGTGATTCCGTTGCAGTTATTGGCCTATTACATTGCGGTTTCGCGCGGCTGCGACGTGGACAAGCCGCGGAACCTGGCCAAGAGCGTGACGGTCGAGTGAAATGAGCCCCGGGCGTAAGCCCGGGGATGGGCGTTGGGACGGCCACCGCGTGGCGAGGCATTGACATCATCCCCGGGCTTACGCCCGGGGCTCACCAGGTGCTTCTGGCTTACCGGGTGTGCAGCAAGGTAGGTCAGGCACCCTGTGCCTGACACTTCGCTGAGTGGCATACCCAACAGTTGTCAGGCACGGAGTGCCCGACCTACCGGCTGAAGCATAACCTACGCGCCGGTTCACCGCTTGGCCGTCATCGCGGCCAGCGACTTTTCGCAAAACTCCTGCTCCTCCTTGAGCCCGTGCGCCTTGAAGAAGGCGATGAGCTTCTGAAATCGTTTTACCGGATCGGCCCCGGTCGCATAGCAGAGCTTGGCGAGGCAAACCGGGCAGAGCGACAACGGTTGGCGGTCGGCTTCCTTGAGGCTGTTGCTGCCGCACATGTTGCACTCGAAGCGGGTGCAGTGCTCCATCGAGAACATGTGGCCCGTCTCGTGCGAGGCCGTCTTCAGCGTGCGGCGCAGGCATAGCCGAAAGGCCTTTTCGCCCTGGTGGGGATCGCCGTTGCGATAGATCGACCACACGCCCACACGGTCGGAGAGCGAGGCCTGGCCGAAGACGAAATTCCAGTCTTCGCCGGGCCAAAGGTCGGAAGTGGTCAGGGCCAGTTCGACGCAGGCGTCCTTGGGCAACTTCGGCCGCAAAACGTCGTCGAGCACGTAGGTCGACAGGACCTGGGGCATGCCCCAGGTCGGATGCGTGCGCCGCGCCTTGGCGGGAATCGTATCGAGCGACATCCGCTTGTTGACTTTCACCGGCAGTTGGAAATAGATGCCGAGGTACTCCGCCGCCGCGTCGAGGATTTTCTGTTGGGTCGGGTCGAAATCGCCCAGCGGCTGCACGTAGATCACCCGCCGGTGCCGATCGGGACGGACCGGTTTGCCGCGGACGTACTGCGCGTAGGTCTGGCCTGGTTCGGGGTGCGCGATCAGCCAGTCGCCCGGCAAGGGCTTTCCCAGCTTGGTATGCAGCGGCAGCAGCGGCTTGAAGCGATCGGGCAGCGCGAGCTTGTCGCCCGGCTCCTCGGCGGATGCGCCGGCGGCGGCCAAAGTAAACACCAACAGCGCGGCCAATCCGGAAAGGCAGCGAAGAAACATGACAACCGTTCTCCGGCAATGCAAAGGCTTGGTCCGACGGCTATTATCACCGGTCGGCCGTGGGAAAACAAGTTGAACCAGCCGGGGGGCTTGTCGCATCGCCGTCGCCCGGCCAGAATATGCCTCTGCGAAATCAGCCGCATCCTGGATCGCCAAAGCAAGGAATACTCATGAACGGAATTCCCGTGTTGGTTGCCGAAGGAGATTGCATCGCCCGGGCGTGGGAGAACGCCATGCTCCAGCTTTTCGCCGCGGGCTGCGACGTGCGGACCCAATACGACAAGCCCGGCGACCCGCCGAGCAAGGACGCCACCATGATCATCACGGTCCACGATCCGCTGGCCGAGCCGATGATCCATCGCGATTTTCCGGGCGGGCCCGAGGAACTGCAGGAATACGTCCTGGAGGTCTGCGAAGGGATCAAGGACCATTGCGTCCGCGATCCGGACGACGCCGCCGACACCCGCTGGGAATATACCTATCATCAGCGGCTGTTCGCCTACGAGGTCCCGACGCTGGCGCCGATCGACCAGATCGAGCAGCTCTGCCGGCAACTGGCCGAGACCCCCTACACCCGCCGCGCCCAGGCCGTCACGTGGAAAGTGTGGGAGGACGCCGGCTGCTACGATCCGGCATGTCTGCAAAGCATCTGGTGCCGGATTCTCGAACAGGAGGGCGTGCCGCGGCTGAGCATGAACGTTCGCTTCCGTTCGAACGACGCCTACAAGGCGGCCTTTATGAACATGTTCGCCCTGGTGCAGTTGCAGTCGAGGATCGCCGCCCGAATCCGCGAGCTTTCCGGACGGCCGGTCGAACTGGGCCGCTATTGCCACATGGCCGACAGTTTCCACATTTACGGCTCGAACCTGGTCGAGTTTCGCGGGCGGTTTTTGGGCGCGATCGAAAAGCGCACGTTTGAGCAACGGACGATGCGTTACGAGGGCGGGCTGCGCGAGTTGATGGACGAGGCCCGGCCGGCGATTCTGGAAAAGGCCCGCAACATGGGGCGGCGCTAGCCGTTTGGAGGAGTCGCCGCATCCCCCTTGCGGAACCAACCGCCGCCGCTCATACTGAAACTGCTGGGTCTCGTGATAGTGCTAAGTTCGGCCACAGCGTGAAACTAGCGACGATGGCCAATGAAACCGAGAGTGTACGTTGAGACGACCGTGTTGGGATACCTGACCTCGTGGCCAAGTGGCAACCTGGTCGTTGCCGGGCGTCAGAAGATCACGCGGGATTGGTGGCGCTACGCCTTGAATGCCTTCGATCTGGTTGTGTCTGAACTGGTCCATCGTGAGGCGGCGCAGGGGATCCGCAGGCGATCCGAGATCGGCTGGAAGCCCTTAAGGACCTTCCGGTTTTGGCCGTCAACCAGCGGGCCGACGATTTCGCCCGGGCATTGGTCGCCAGAGGAGCCGTACCACCAACGGAACCGGAGGACGCGCTTCACATTGCCCTGGCTGTGGTGAACGGTATAGAATACTTGGTGACCTGGAACTTCAAGCACATCGCCAGTGCCGTGATGAGGTCGAAGATTTACGGCGTGTGTGTCGCAGAGGGTTATGATCCTTCCACGATCTGCACGCCGGAAGAACTCCTGGAGCCGGAAGACGATGTTTGACGACCCGATTGTCGAGGACATCCGATGCGTGCGACGTGCCCATGCGTCGCAGTTCGATAATGATCTGGCCGCCATTGTAACGGATCTTCGTCGGTTGGAGCGCGAGAGCGGTCGGAGCTATGTCAATTTCCCGCCCCGCTTGCTCGAAACGCAATCAGCACAAGCTGACCGGCAACCCCCAAGTTCGGCGACGACGTGATCCCTGGATGCACTTGACCGGGGTCCGCGCTGGGCTGGCCGCATTCCTTGGCCGGCCACATAGGGCGGCGCTAGCCGGGCAGAAAAGCTATTGGGCCGGCGGCCGGTTTCTTGTATCATCCGACCTATGACCCCCCAGGATGTGCTTCGGGCCGGGACCGAGGCCGAAATCAGCCGCGAAATCATTCGCCTTGTCCCCCATTGGTACGAGGCCGATTGCGGTCCCGAGCGCTATTCGGTGCCCGTGGGGGGACATGTCGCCCATTTTTGCAACCATCGCAAACTCACGCCCATCCTCAACGCCTTTCTGACGCGGATTTGCGCCCGCATCAGGGAACTGTCGCTGGAATACTTCGTCAATTTCCCCAGCCTCATCGACGTGTTCCTGGAGAGTTGCGCCATCGACTGGCTGGGGATGCACTCCGCGGCGACGGACTGGGCCCGACTCATTAAGTACCTGGAAACCGTGGCGCGGCGGACGTACGAAAATCAGCCGGTGTCGTTGAACCTGATCGTCCGGACCGGCCACGGGGTGGGCGACATTTCCGGGCCGCGGTTGCAGAAGTTCTTCGATCAGCTCGCCTCGTCGCCGTTGTCCTACCTTGCCGTGGACGGCGACCTTCGCCTGATGCACTATGGCGAAGTGGAATGGCCGGAGGCGGGTCACTCGGCCTGCAAATGTTATCCCGAGTTCCTGCACCCCATCCATAGCATCCTGGATGAGACGGACATTTCCGCCCACCTGACGGCCCAGGGCGACCTGGTCATCATGAACAAGGCCGGCCTGCTGGCCACCCGGCGAAAAAGAAAGTGGAAGATCTACAACGTCCGCACGTTCCGGAACGGACTGTCCTACTGTCTGGGCAATCCGCACGTGGGCACGAACCTGTTCGAGGTCGTCTTCGACTTGAGTTTCCGCCGCCAGGGCGCCCTGCTGATCTACGACCCCGACCATCGGATCCAGGAGCGCCTTTTGAACCCGGAGAGCATCGTCTTCTCGCCGGAGACGGACGGCCTTCCGTTGGCGGAGCCGGCCTGCGGCCAGGCCCTGATCGGCCGATCCATCGAGGACATTGCCGTCGGCAAGAAGTCGGGCTCGTTGAAGCGGAAGCGTCGGCTCATCGAGATGGCCTGTGTCGACGGCGCGGTGGTCTTCGACGACAACCATCTTTTGGCCGTCGGCGCGCTGATCCGTTCGCATCCCAGCGTCGGGAACCAATTGGGCGCGCGGACCACGGCGGCGAGATCATCGTATCTTTGGGGCGCGCGGCCGATCAAGGTCAGCTCCGACGGCGACGTCACCGTCTACTTCAAGAGTCGCCACGGAGATCAGGAGTGCGACGCGGTGATGAATTTCCTCTGATGGCCGTGTTGGCCGATGGCGCGCCGGTAGCCGAGAAAAGGATTGGGCCGCCGGGAAGAAGGATGAAGGCCGAAGGATGAAGGCTGAAGGCCGGGCGGGCTGGTCTGTTCGGTTCCAATCCCCAATCCCTCTTCCTCCTTCCTACTTCTGCCTCGGTCCTTCGTCATGGCCTCCTTGAAACTCACCCCTGATCCGTTCCCATTCATCCTTCCCCAGTTCGATGGAGTCGCCGTCGGCCATCACCAACTTTGCTCCGCCCACCTTGTACGGTTCGACGCGGACAATCTGGTCGATGTTGACCACGCGCGGCGGGTCCCCGCTTAACGGTCGAACCTCCAAGAAGCAGGCCATCCTCCGCCCTCCCTGTTGGTGGGGCCGATTTGTCAAGGCCGCGGAAATCCGACGGCTGATAAGTTCCCCCGAAAGTGGTAAAACCACGTATCAGGCGAGGACGACGGGGGTCGAACCCGCAACCTTCGGATCGACAGTCCGATGCTCTAACCAATTGAGCTACGTCCCCACACCACGAGATGGCAATTATAACCCCTTCCTTTCCAACAGCAAGGGCACGACCGCGATACGGCTGCGGGCAAAATTCACCACAAGATGTACTACTACTAACTATATACCTGACGCCATGAGTGGGCAGGCCGACAACCCCACGGCGGCCCGATTGTGAACTAGACTTTATTGCGGCACCGTTGCGTGCCAAAACAGGACAAGTGGAGTGCGCTCGTGGGGCGTTTTTACCAAACCGTCATGCGTTTTTTCGACACCTTGAGCCCCCAGCATTGGGTGCTGGTGCTGATCGTCGTGGTTCTCGTAGGCGTGTTCTGCCTGCGGGGATTCGGCTCGCGGACCGACTATTGACTCCCGCCATCCTAAGACCAGGAACCTTGCGCTATGGACTTGTGGACATTCCAGATCCCGATTCCCGTCGCGTTGGCGATCGTGGCGACGATCGGTTACATTTTCGGCCGGCGTTCGAGGAACCCCGGCGATGATTCGGCCTTCCGTTCGCGGCGCGAATTGCGTCGTGCGCAACTGGTGGCCGCCGAACTGGAGAAGATCGCCTGGGACCTGCGGAAGAATCTGGCCAAGCACCATTCCAGCGTGAGCAAGTTCCGCGATCGGGTGGGCAAACTGAACGACGATCGCCAGGAAGCCAGTTGGAAGGAGTTGTGCCACGAGGCCGAGGGCATCCTCAAGCCCACGCTCCACTTGGCCACGCAGATCGCCAATGCCTACGACGAAATCCGCCAGCAGAGCGCCAATCTGATGACGTTCACCGAAGTGCGGACCGATCCCCTGACGGGAATCAACAACCGCCGGGGCATGGCGGACGCCGTGGCCAACCAGTTCGCCATGATGCACCGCTACGGGACGACGTTCTCGCTGGCGATCCTCGACGTCGATCACTTCAAGAACGTCAACGACGAGAAGGGGCATCTCTGCGGGGACCAGATATTGCAGGAGTTGGCCCGTCTGTTCGACGAGTTCGCCCGCGAAACCGACGTCGTCGCCCGCTACGGCGGCGAGGAGTTCGTGATGGTGATGCCGCAGACTGATCTGACCGGTGCCACGCTCTTCGCGGAACGTCTGCGGAAGAAGGTGGAAAGCCAATTGGCGATCACCGTCAGCGGCGGCATTGCCCAGGCGGCCGAAGGCGATACGCAGGATACCTTGCTGGCCCGGGCCGACGGCGCCCTGTACCAGGCGAAATCGGCCGGCCGCAACCGGGTCTTCTACCACGACGGGCGGCAGGCCAACGCCGCCGAAGTGGACCTGTCGGCCTTGGAAATGGAAGTGGAAGTGTAAAGCGGCTAGCAGCGCCTGCCGACCGTGCCGCTGCTGGCGACGCACATGAATTTCGGCGTACCGGGCAATGCGGCGCCAAAGCGTCTTCCAGGCGGGACTGCCCGGCGGAAATTCAGCAAGGTACGCCTGCAGAAACCGGCAGCAGACACTCGGCGTCACCCATGGATGCGCTTGCAGACCGGCTGCCAGGCGAGCCAGGTCACCCGCCCGACGTCGCCAACTGGCGCGCCGCACGATGCGCACTCCATCCAGGTCGACCAGGTAGACGGCCACGTCTTCGTGCTGCTGGGCGGCCAAGAGGTTGGCCGCCTTGAGGTCGCGGTTGACGACGCCCGCCGCGTGCATTCGCCCCAGCAAACGACCCAGGTTGACGGCGCAGCGAGACGCCAGTCGGAGCCGCTGCCCGGCGGGATCCTCGGCCAGCCGCCAGCCGAACAGGTGCAGGTTTTCACCGCCGGCAATCCACTCGGTCGCCAGGTAACTGGCGCGGAAGAAGCGGTGGTTGCGGGGCTCGCAGGCTGCCAGCGGCCGGGGCGTTGCGATGCCGCGGGCCAACAGCGCGCGGCCCAGCTCCCAACCGCGGCGCGCCCGGCTGCGGCGAAACTGCCCGCAGAGCGTTTTCCACCACGTCCGCGGGCGGAACTGCTTGTAGGCCACGTGGACGGGCCCGTCCGCCAGCGGCAACTCGGCCTCGACCAGCAGGGTCTCGTGGCTGATTTTGACGGGCCGGTCGAGGTGGCGCCAGACGAGCGCGTCGGGACTGTTCCAAGAGACGGGTCAATTCCGGCCGCGGCAGCCGGGCCACGCCATAGGCCGTTCCCGCGGCAGTCCGCACGACGGTGAAGTCGGCTTGATCGGTCATCGGCGAACTGGGGGTGCTAAAGTCGCGTGCTTTCAGTCCGAGATGGGACGTGGTCGCGGTGCGCGGCCATAGAAAAGCATAACCGACGGCGGCTGTTTCACACCATAGCAGCCGGCCATCTTCGCAGGTATAATGGGGAGTTTGGGGTTCGGAATTTCATCACCACGCAACCGAGAAAGGCCCACGATCCATGCCGCTCTTCGAAATCGAGACTGCCTCGCATATCATCATTACTTGGGCGGACGACGAACAGGCTGCCACGGAACTGGTCCATGAAAGTTATCCGCAAGAGCCGCCGCTTCGGGTGACGCGACGCCCCCGCGATACGTGGGTCATCTCCGAAATCCGCCTTGGGCATCATGGGAAACGCCGACCCTTGCTTCACGGCGCGGGATTGTCTGGCCAAGGCCTCGGGCGACAAAGTCCATGCCATCCGCCTCTACATGCAGCACACGGGCACCGATCTTGAACACGCCCGCAAGGCCATCGAGTCCAACATGGTCATGGGGTGGTAGATTACCACGCTGCGTGGTGGGCGTTTCTTGACTTCCACGCCCGGTCGAAGCAGAATCATACGCGGGGGAACGACGATCCGAGCCGTCTCCCCTCCGGGGGGGCCATCGGAGGTGTTCATCGCGGCCGTCCAAGGATTAATCCCCTGTGGTTGTTGAAATAGCTGGATGGGTCGGACGAATCCTTACTAGACGCAAGGTTTCGGGCCCTGCGGAAACAATTGTACGACCATGGCGGGGTCTAAATCACGTCCACAGCCTGGTGTAAGCGACGAGCTGCGTTATTCTCGGACGACGGCATCGTACCCGCCCGGCGACTCCGCCGTTATTGCAACCCCTAACTTGCGAGGTGTTCCCATGCGACGTGTCTGGATGGCCCGCGGCGTGATTTTCCGTGGTCGGCTTGTGCCCCGACCGTGCTCGGGTGACACGTTGGGTGCCACGACCATGCTTCACATGGTGCCCGGCTTGTCCAGCAGTGTTGGAAACACGGTTTGGCAAGCCAACCGTGGCACCCATCATTGCAGGTCGGTCGGGGCACTAGTGATGGGCACGTGCCTGCTGGGGGCGATCGCACTGGGCGGCTGTTCGCGCCCCGAATCGACCGTCTCCCCCGATGAATCGGGGCCGTGCGGACCGTGCGGTAGCGTATCGACCGAGGCGGGTCCACGGACGGGGCAAGCACCATGCTCCCCGGTCAATCCTGCGGCTCGCGCGTCGGGTGTCGAGGTTGCCCAGGGCGCCACTCCGGACGCCGGGGCGGTGAAGTCGCTTGCCGTGGGGCCCGATGCGGCCTTCGCCTTCTTGCGCGTGGCCAGGGAAGAGCCCTATGTCGTGTTTCCGGCGGCCGGGCGCCAGGGGCAGTCCGAGTTCGCGCTCTACAAGGCGGCCCAGGTCCAATTGTTGAAGAGCCGGCTCGTGCTGGCCGCCGCTCTGCGGAAACCCGGCATGTCGGGCCTCGCTTGCCTCCGGTCGGCGACGGCGCGCCACGATGCAACCGGCTGGCTGGCCGCCCGGCTCCGCGTCGACTTCCCCGGCGATGCCGAGATCATGCGCGTGGGGCTGGCGATCGACGAACCCCGTGAGGCCGCGGCACTGGTCAATGCCGTGGTCGGGGCGTATCTGAACGAAACGGTCGAGGGGGAGCGGAAGCAGCGGGTCCAGCGACTGGACACACTCGAGCGTCTCTATGTCGATAAGGAATCGGAATTGAGAAGCGTCCGCAACAACGAGAGGCAATTGGCCGAAAGTATGGGAGTTTCCCAGTCGCCCACGGGTTATGTCAACCAGCAGCTTGCCCTCGAAGAGGTGGCCGATGCCCGCAAGGAGCTTTTCCAAGCCCGCAGCGAACTGCGGCGAGTGCGGGCGGAATTGAGGGCCGCGGAGATCCTGTCGTCCAACTCCAAGATCATCGAGGTGCTCGACTACGAGGTCGATGCCCTGGCGCAAAACGATCCGACGATCAGCCAGGTCCTCCTGCCGGTGGTGGCGAAGTTGAAGAAGCAGATCGTCAGCGCCACGCCCTCGTCGGCCGAAAAGCTGACCGCGAAGCTGAAGGCGGTGCAAGCGGAGATCGACACGCGGCGCAAGGAGCTTCGGCGCGGCCAGGAAGAGCAGAAGCGGGCGGCCTTCGACGTGGATATCGGCGCAAGGAATCGCAGCTCGACGTTCTGACCCAAGTGGTGACCGATTGCGAGCAGACCGAGCAACGGCTGGAGAGGAAAGCCGTCCGGTCGCTGCAAACCAGCCTCGATTTGGACATGCTGCAGGCCAGGATCAAGCTACTCGAGGACGTGGTCCGCGCCATCGCCAACGAACGGGAAAAACTGAAGATCGAGCTCAATGCCCCGCCGCGGATCACCGTGCTCCAGCCCGCCGATATCCCGGAAGGAAAAGACCCGCCGGCACGCTAGTGCGACTTACAGATGGTTTTTGCCGGTCGGCGTCGCTTGCGAAACCGCAAGCCAGTAGCGAGGTTTCCGGCAAGAACTTGTTGGAAGACGTACTAGCCGGGACGAGCCGGCCCAGGCTGGCGTTGATGGAAGTGATTTGTTAATCTATCGGAAACGAAGAAGGACCTCGACCTGCCAACCATGAAGGACGAACTCGATTCCCTCCTGGCGCCGCACGGCCAGCAACACGTGCTTGCGTTCTGGGACCAACTGGACCAGCCCGGGCGAGAATCGCTCGCGGCGCAGATTCGCGCCGTCGATCTGGACTTGCTGGGACGGCTTTACCAAGGGCGAAACCAGCAGGACGACCTCCGCGCGGCGGCCGACCGGGCAGGCCCGCCGCCGGCCTTCCGCCTGGAGACGGCCGGAAACCGCTTCTCGCCGGACCAGGCCCGCAACGCGCGGCGAACAGGCACTGGCGGCCGGAACCGTCGGGGCCATGCTGGTGGCGGGAGGGCAGGGGACCCGGCTCGGTTTCGACCATCCCAAGGGCATGTTTCCCATCGGGCCGGTCTCGGGCCGCTCGCTGTTTCAAATCCACATCGAGAAGATCCTGGCCGTGGGACGCCGCTACGGCGCGCGGATTCCGCTCTACCTGATGACCAGCCCGGCGACGCACGACGAGACCGTCGCCTTTCTGGCCCGGCACGATCGCTTCGGCCTGCCCGAGGAGGATTTGAAGGTCTTCTGCCAGGGGACGATGCCGGCGGTGGACGCGGCGACGGGGCGTCTGCTGCTGGAGGCGCCGGGCCGGCTGGCCACCAGTCCCGACGGTCACGGCGGCATGTTGGCCGCGTTCGCCCGCAGCGGCTGCCTCGCCGACGCCCGGCGGCGCCGTCTCGGCCAACTGTTCTACTTCCAGGTCGATAATCCGCTGGTCGAGGTTTGCAGCGCCGAGCACCTCGGTTATCACCTGCTTTGCGGATCGGAGATGAGCAGCCAGGTGATCGCCAAGCGCGATCCGCTGGAGCGGGTGGGCAACGTCGTCGCGCTTGACGGCCGGCTGATGGTGATCGAGTACAGCGACCTGCCCGAGGAGGCGGCGCGGCGGCGCGGCGCCGACGGCTCGCTGGCCATTTGGGCCGGCAGCATCGCGGTGCACGTCTTCGACGTGGCATTCTTGGAGCGGATGGCCGCGACGGCCGCGGGCCTGCCCTTCCACGTCGCGCGCAAGAAGGTGGCGCATGTCGATCCGTCCGGCCGGCGGGTCGAGCCGCGGCAGCCCAACGCCCTGAAGTTCGAGCGTTTCATCTTCGACCTGATGCCTTCGGCGGCCGGCGTGGTGGTGATCGAGGTCGATCCGGCCCGGGCGTTCGGACCGCTGAAGAACGCCCCCGGCGCCGAGCGCGACACGCCGGAGGCGGTCCGGGCGCAGATGGCGGCCTTGCATCGCGGTTGGCTCCGCCGTGCCGGCGTGGAAGTGGGCGACGACGTGGCGGTCGAGATCAGTCCGCTGTTCGCGCTGGACGCCGAGGAGTTGGCCGGCAAGATACCGTCCGGGACGCGGATTGCGGAGCCGACGTATTTTCGGCCCCCGTCCGAATGATCCTGGTTGTTCCACTCCAGGCGTGGGAAGCCAAGCATGGGGCCCTTTCCACCGCTGTTTCGCTTAGGGCGTTTTTCAGGTAAGTGTAGCGTTTCGGGTGGCACTGGCGTTTCGCCAGTGCTGGAAAAAACACGGGCAAGATGCCCGTGCCACCCAAAACAAAACGCTACAGATAACTGCAATGCGCCTTAGCCTGCCAGCCAATACAGCAAGTGGCTGAGCCCCGCGCTGATGTGTTCGAGCGGCCAGTCCAGTAAGCTGTGGCCTGCAAGGCTGGGAAGCACAATGACGGCCGCCAGGACGAAGGGACCCAGACGGCAGAAGTTTTCCCACTCCGGCCGTAGCGAACGGGGCATCAAGGCGTCGGCGATCCAATGGCCGTCCAACGGCGGGATCGGCAACAGGTTGAACAGGGCCAATGCGCAGTTGATCAGCACCAGTCGCCAAAGCAACTCGACCGGGCCGGCGTGGGTGACGTACCACCCGGGGAAATAACGCACCAGCACGCCCAGGACCACCGTGCACAGCAGGGCGATGGCCACGTTCGACAACGGTCCGGCCACCGAGACGAGCAAACTTCCCATCGACATGCTCACCCGCCGAGTGAATCGCAACGGATTGACGGGCACGGGCTTGGCCCAGCCGAAGGGCACGCCCATCAGCGGCAGCAGCAACGTGCCGATCGGATCGATATGGGCGATCGGATTGAGCGTCATCCGGCCCAAGAGCCGGGCCGTATCGTCGCCCAATCGCCAGGCCGTCCAGGCGTGCGCACATTCATGCACGCTCAGCGAGAGCAGCACCGGGATGAACAACATCACGCGCTGGAGGATCAGGTTCTGGTTGAAATCCATCGCCGATTCCTTCCCGCGATCTGAATGAGCTTGCGGGATTCCGGGAAAAAGGGGACAGTCCCCATTTGCCGGAACGGCCCGAAGGGTGCTTCGCACAAATGGGGACTGTCCCCTTTTTCCCTCATTTAGGGTTGTCCGCCCGGGGCGCGCGGATTCGGCTTCTCCCCGTTTCCCATCGGGGCGGGCGTTTCGAACTCGCCGGCGTCGTCGTGATCGTGGTCATGGTCGTGATCACCATGATCGTGAAGGGCGGGGGCCGTGCCGGTCTTCCCGTGGGCGTCTTTCTTCTCCTTCTTCTTGACGACCTGGTCGCGGCTGAGATGGATCTTGCGGTAAACGTCGTCGGAGATGACGTAATACCAATCGGCGAAGCGGTCGTTGAGTTCCTTGACGTGCTTTTGGCCCTGGGCGATTTTCTCTTCGTACAGTTCGCGGTTGCGTTTGTTTTCCTTTTCGATGCGTTGGCGTTCGGCCTTGAGGTCGGGTTTCGGCGGTTCCTTCTTGGTCAGTTCCGGCTTGGCGGCCGCGCCCTTGCCGGCCTTGTCCGTTGGCGTTGCCTTGGCCTTGTCGGCCGGCTTGCTCTTCTCCGTCGGCTTGCCCTTGTCGGCGTTGGCGGCCTTTTCGATCTTCTGGCCGGTCTTGCCCCGCTCGGCCTTCTCCTCCTTGGCCGGCTCGGGGGGAAGCGGAATCGGGACGGGCTTGGCGATGGCCTCCGGATTGAATTCGGCCATGACCAGCAGGTAGCGGTTCAGGTCCAACTGGCCTTGGATTTTCTTGCCGCCCTTCTTGGCGTTCTTTCCCGAGGAGTCCGAGCCGGTGGCGGCGCCGAAGCGGAGGACGTACTCGACGCCGTCTTTCATGAGGAAACGGACTTCGCCCTGGTTGGAGAGGAGGTCCGGCTGGCCTTCGGGGCCGGCGGGAAAGAAACCGCGAAGGGACAGCGACTCGCAGGCTTCCTCGTTGTTGAGGAAGTCGGCGTTGGCCTTCAGGTCGGCGCTGAGTCCGGCCGGTTTGCGGCAGACATCGACGATTTTCAGGTTTTCCAGGGCCGTTTTCATGTCGTCGAGATTGGCCGTATTCAGTTCCTCGTCGGGGGCCAGCTTGCCGGGCACCGGGCGGTTGTTGCGGAATATCTCGTCCCGGATCAGCTTCCACCTCGGCTCCGTAGCGTCGTCGTACGCCAGGGTCAGATCGCTTTTCTGCTGCACTTTCTCCTTCCGCTGGAGCAGGTCGACGGAGTAATCGCGGATCCACACCCGCTGAAGGTCCCAGGACGACTTCATTTGCAGCAGGTCCTTTTCGATCCAATCGCCGAACCTGGGCGAGAGGGGGTCGGTCTTCAGCTCGACGGCGTAAACGCGGTCCTCGTCGTCGCGGCGGAGGTAACGCAGACCCGGCCGGTCCGCGACCGCCTTGCCGATGACCACCGACAACAGCGTCTTGTCTTTCTTGTCCTTGATGACCACGCGGGTGCCGACGCCGGTGCTGCCCTGGCTCTCCTTCGACTCCGGATCGACCACGCCGAACAGCTCGTGATCGCCGGGGTTATCGCTCGACACTTCGAGGATTTTCAGTCCCATCAGGGCGGTGGCGGCCGCGACCAACTGCTCTTGCGCATCGGCCGGATAGTTGTCATGGGAAGGGATCGTCCATCGCGTCTTGCCTTTCGTCTTGACCTGGGTGACCTCGAAAGGCCGCAGGGTCGAGGTGTCCTCGTCGAAATCGACGATTCTCAGGCTGGCGGCTTCGACGGGATCGAACTTGGGGAACAAGAGCTGGCCGCGGACGTCGTCCTTGTCGCCGGTCCGCAGTGCGGGCCACGTCAGCCAGGCGGTCAGCGTCACCGCCACGGCCACGCCGAGGAAGATCGCCGTTTTTATGATTTGGTTCATGGAGGGTTCCTTGCGTAGGGGCGCACCGATCTTGGGATGGGTTTGTAGGAGGAACACTAATGGTCGCTAATCTTCGCTAATTGTTTCCCTCAGTGTCGATAAGCGAAGATTAGTGTTCCCCGAAAAACAGTCAGCTTGTTCTGATGCAGTTCCTTACCGCAGGCGTTTTCTCGAAACGCCCTCGCGCTCGCGGGTGCGGCGGACGGCGAAGACGAGCAGTCCCAGCGCCAGCGGCGGGATGGGCGGCAGCAGGACCGCCAGCCACTTGGCGCGGTTTTGCACCTGGCGGACATCGCTATTCAAGTTCTTCATGATCGTGTTGACCTTGCGATCGAGGTCCTTGCTGTATCGCTTCTTGGCCGCATCCACGCGGTCTTGGCCGGCCCTGGCGGCGATGCTCACGTCGTTGAGCGCTTCCGTGGCGTTGCCGTCGTTTTGATTCCGGAGATCGGCGATCTGCTTTTGGATGGCCGCGGTCTCCTCGTCCACTTTCTTATTGAAGTCGTCGAGGAATTTCTTCCGCTCCTTGGCGGCCGCCTGGGTGGAACTGGCGGTCCGCTCCTCGATCCGCGTCAGGGTCCGGTACTTGGGCCGATGGCTGCGGACGGCGTAGAAATCGTGCTCGTCGCCGGCCAGCACGTCGACGGCATTGAGCACGAACGCGACGTTGTCCAAGTCGATGCGGATGCCAAGCTGCGGAATCTCGCTCTGTTCGCGGAGCTGGAAGATCGCCGGGCTGAGCAGGTCCACGTCGGACACCAGGACCACGTTCATTTCGGGCTTGCCGGGCTTGGCGGCTGCCGGCGCATCGCCGGCCGGGCCCTTTTCGCCGGCCATCCACGGGTTGGCCGCAGGCTTGCCTCGGATGTGGGCCGCCAGGACGTACTCGGTGTTCGTGATCGCCCACCCCGACTCCTGACCCCGCCCACCCCGCATCATCTCGGCGCAGGAGACCTCGCCGCTTTCCTTCCTCGTCCGCATCAAGGGAGCGAAATCCAAGTCGGACGTGTTCGACTTGGTGAT
Source organism: uncultured Planctomycetia bacterium (assembly GCA_963804825.1). Lineage (GTDB taxonomy): Bacteria > Planctomycetota > Planctomycetia > Pirellulales > Thermoguttaceae > JBKQVT01. Next base: position 1,728,289 of record CAWDRV010000003.1, read on the forward strand.
CGAGCCGGGACAGAGGAACAACACCTGCTGCAGTCCGGCGCTGATGGGGTCGTCGGGGTCGAAGGGGTTGACGCCTTCACCCCGATTGACGAAGACGAACTCCTTCGGGAAGGAAGCCACGGGATAGGGGTCGTACTCTTGCCAGACGACCTGGTCGGCGGGGAAGCTGACGCCCAGCAAGTTCCACAGCCCGCCGATGTCGCCCTTGGGATACGGCGTGGGTTGCATCATGCTCGGCTGTCGAGGCATGCTCGTCGGCGTCAGTTCCTCGAGGGCGGGGAAGGGGTCCTCGAAAATGACCGTCGGCTGCCCGGTGCGCACGGCGGCCAGGAAGATGCCCATGTTCTCGGGACTCAGCGTCGAGGGTTGCACGGCCAGCAGGACGTCGTAGCGCTCGGTGGCGAGTTTGGCGGGGTCCGCGCGGACCACTTCGTACTGCTTTTGCAGTTCCTCGATGATCGGCCAGCCCGGGGTGAAGCCTTGGAAGCTCATTCCGCCGAACAGGGGCGCTTCGGTGTTGAGCACTCCCACCCGGCGCCGCTTGGGTTGGACCACCGTGCAAAGGGAGCGGACGACCTCGTACTCGGCGGGGATGCCCTTATCGATAAAGGGCACGGCGATGCTTCTCGGGTCGGATTTCATGGCCACGCCCAGGAAGATGTTGTCGTTGCGCCGGGCGCCGTGGACGCGGGTTGCGATCTGGTGGGGCGTGATGCCGTAGCGGCGCTCGGCCAGGTCGGCCTCGTCGGTCAGCGGCTCGGTCGTGTTGATCTGGACATGGATCTTGTCGCCGCGGCGGGTCTGGATCTCGCGGAGCGCGCTCAAGAGGTTCAATCGCGTCTGCACGTAGTCCTCGGGCACCTCGGGGCTGACGAAGGCTTCGATCCGCACCGGCCGGTCCAGCTTCAAGCCCTTCAACAACTTGACCGACTGCGGCGAGAGCGAGCTGACGCGCTCGCTGGTCGCGTCCCACCGGGCGTCGTGCCGTTGCAGGATGAGGCTCAGGCCCACGGCCGCGACGGCCAGGGCCAGCGTCCGCACGGTGTAGTGGAAGATCATGCTCCGCCGCTGCCAGCCGCCGCGCCAATGCCGTCGCCCGATGAGGATCATGCTCAGGTAGAGCATCACCGCGACGATCATGAGAAAATAGGCGGCGCCGGAGAGGTTCAGCACGCCGCGGCTGAAGTCCTGGAACTGCGAGTGCAGGCTCCATTGTTTCAGCATCGCGGCCGCCTCGGGGCTGAACGCAAGGGCGGCGGCCCAGAACTTCCCCAAGAGAAACTGCGTGACGAACTCGGCCAAGGAGGCCAGGACCCCGGTCAGGACCAGCGGGGCGTTGAACAACATGCCCAGCACGAACGCGATGGTGAGGTTGCTCGTGAGGAACGAAGCCACCATGCCGATGGCGAGCATCGCCAGCCCGACCAGCCAATAGCCCGCGTACGTGGCCAGAAAGAGGCCGCCGTCGGGATCGCCCAACAGCAGCTTCAGCACGGCGTAATTGCACAACAGCGAGAACAACAGCGATACGGTGTAGATGGCCACGGCCGCCAGGTACTTGCCCAGGACGATGTCGAAATCGCCGGCCGGAATGGTCAGCAGCAGCTCGTCGGTCCCCTGGCGGCGCTCGTCGGCCCAGACGCCCATCGTGATCGCCGGGACGAAGACCAGCATGATCGTGAAGAAGTTCAAGAAGGGATTGTTGTTCAACTGGTCGAGGTTGGCCAGGTTGGCGTTGAAGAACTCGTCGGGCCAGAAGGCCGCGATCGAGCTGAGGAGCACGAAAACGCAGATGAACAGGTAGCCCGTCGGGTTGGCGAAGTAGCTGACGAAGTTCCGTCTGAAGACCGCACGCAACACGCTGGTGTTCATGGTTTTTACCGAAGTGATTCCGTGGCCGAGTGAGGTAAGGATGTCAGGTGGAGGAAGGCGGATGCGGGAAAATGCTTTAGCCGGCCGTCGCGCCGGAGAGTTCGCGGAAATGCACGTCCAAGGGTTTGCCGTCCTTGGTCAGGTCGGCGATCATGCCGTCGAAGATCAGGCGGCCTTCGTCGATGAACAGGATGCGGTTGGTCATGGCCTCCACTTCCTGCAGGATGTGGGTCGAAAGCAGGATGGTCTTGTTCTGGCCGAGCTTGCGGATCGTCTCGCGGACCTCGTGGATCTGGTTCGGATCCAGTCCGGCGGTCGGCTCGTCGAGGATCAAGACGTCGGGTTCGTGCAGCAGCACCTGGGCCATGCCCACCCGCTGCCGATAGCCCCGAGACAGCTTGCCGATGGGCTTGCCGATCACGCTTCCCAGCGAGCAGAGTTCCACGACCGCCTCGATCCGGTGGACTCGCTCCCAGGAGGGCAATCCGCGGGCTTGGGCGAAGAAGTTCAAGAGGCTCCGGGGGGTCATGTCGGGATACAGCGGACCGTTTTCGGGCAAGTAGCCGAGCTTGGCCGAGCCCGCCAGGCGATCGGTCGCCATGTCGTGGCCGGCGATCCGCGCCGTCCCCGCCGAGGGGGAAAGGTAGCCGGTCAAGAGCTTCAGCGTGGTGCTCTTGCCCGCCCCGTTGGGCCCCAGGAAAGCCACGACTTCGCCTTGGCAGACCTGGAAGGTCACGTCGTCAATGGCCGCAAAACTGCCGTAATACTTGGAAAGCCCTTGGGCTTCGATCATGGGCAGCCCTTGGGCCTTGCTCGGGGCAGGTCGCTGTGGTTTCGGCATCGTCAGTCGCTCCGGGGTTCTTGGCCAAGGGCAAGTTCGGCCGGGCCGGATAGACCCAGCCCCAGGACGGATAAAGCTCCGAATATAGCATTTGGAGGGGGCATGCGCCAATGGGTCCGTCGGTTACTACGCTTCCGCCGCCCGCATGGTTCTTGCAACGCCCGAGGGAGCAAGATCGCGGCAACCGGGGTTAGGACCCGTAAAACAATCAGGAGGACAGGCATTCCTGCCTGTCGTTTACGGGCAGACAAGAATGTCCGCCCTCCTGAAATCGGATCGGTTCTTGTTTTACGGACTCATGGGGGATTCGTAGTAGTGTGGAGTGGCATGATTGCGGCAGGGACACGCGTCCATTATGCTGAAAAAACTCGGATGGCAGCCCCGGTGGTGTCCGCCGCGAACAGCCGCCATTCTTCCCCCCTGGTTTTCCGGCAAAGGAGCCTTTCGCCATGCGGCGGAAACACGCAAGACTCGATCGCATTTTGTGGAATCGGTGGACCGCCGTTGCGGCGGCCCTGATGGCGATGGTGGCGGTGACGACCCTGTGGGTCCACGCCGACGAGTATCTCAGCGGCAAGGTCTGGCCCGTGCCCACGGTGGTCGATCCGGGACCGGTGGGCGGCCCGCCGTCGGACGCCGTCGTCTTGATCGGCGGAAAGGTCAAGGGCCTGTCGAAATGGAAGGACGGTCAGGACTGGATCGTCAAGGACGGCTACGTCATTTCCGACAAGCACGACCTCTTCACCAAGGATTCTTTCGGCGACTGTCAACTCCACGTGGAATGGGCCGAGCCCGCAAAGGTCGAAAGCGAGGGGCAGGGCCGCGGCAACAGCGGCGTTTACCTGATGGGCCTCTACGAGTTGCAGGTCCTCGATTCCTACAACAACCCCACGTATCCGGACGGCCAGTGCGGCTCGATCTACAAGGAAACGCCGCCGCTGGTCAACGTCAACCGCAAGCCGGGCCAATGGCAGACGTACGACATCGTCTGGCACGGGCCGCGGTTCGACGCCGCCGGCAAGCTCACGCGGAAGGCCACCATCACGGTCTTGCAGAACGGCGTGTTGATCCTGGACCACTTCGAGCTTTTGGGCCGTTCGTACTGGGACCAGCCGCCCAGCTACGCGCCGCATCCCGAGAAGCTGCCCTTGATGTTGCAGTATCACGGCAACCCGGTCCAGTTCCGCAACGTCTGGATCCGCGAGTTGCCCGAGCCGTTGAAACCGAAGATGGGCTGGTGAAAACTCAGCACCCGACGTCATTTCCAGCCGCTGCCCGATTGCCGCTCGGCGGTAAGTTCCACGGTCCAATAGAGCCGATAACGTCCGACACGCTCGTAGGGCATGTCGGCCAGCCTGGCCGACTGGGCGGGGGCGTCGGAGGCGGCATCCGCGAGTTGCTGCTCGCCCACGGCCACGACCGACGCGGCGCCGTTGACGCGGGGATCGAAAATGTCCCGCAGCCGGACGAATTGCAACTGCTGCTCCCGCAAGCCCGCGCGAAGCGTCGGGTCCAAGTAGAAGACGAGGGAGCCGATCCGCTCGTCGGCCACCAGCAGTTGCGGGGGCAACTGGCCGCGGCCGTTGAAATAAGCGGCCAGATCGCGGGCCGAAACCTCGCCGGCCAATCGTGGCATCACGGCGGTCATCACGAAAACGAAATGGGCCGCAACGACCAGCACGCACGCGCTCAGCGTGGCCCGGGGTCGCCCGGCAAGCCAAAACCCCATCGGAATCCAGCAGGCGGCCGCGACGGCCGCCGTGGCGGCCCAAAGACCCGCCGACATCCGCCACGGGCCAAGTCGCTCCTGAGCCGCCAGCAGCATCACCGGCAGCACGGCCGGCCCGACCAGGCACGCCATCCAGAAGACGCGGCCCAGCAGCCGCCGCGCCGGCGGACTGAGCGTGCCGTCCCAAAGCCTCGCCCAAACGACGGCGGCCAGAATGGCCACGGCGGGAAAGACCGGCCAAAGATACGTCGTCAACTTCGAGTGCGCCAGCGACAGCAGCAGCGTGCCACCCACCAACCAGCAGCCCAACAGCGTCATCGGACTGCCGCGATCAGCCCGTGATGCGCATGCTTCCGCCGGCGATCGGCTTCTCCACTTGATCCACTGGTCCTGCACAACCACGGGCAGATAGGCGATCCACGGCGAACCGCCCGCCACGAGGATCGGCAGGTAATACCACCACGGCGCGTGGCCGTGGCGCTGAGTGCCGGTGGCGAAGCCCTTCAGGTGCCGGTCGATGAAATAGTAGTGCAGGTAATTCGGGTTGCGCAGCTCGACGGCGATGTACCATGCCGAGGCGATGAGCGCGCCGAGGAACAACGCCGCCGTCCCGACGAGGCATGCCCTTGTCGTGAGCCGTCGCGCCAGGAGCAGATGGCCGCCGTAGGCGACGCCGATCAAGGCCACGCCCGCCAGTCCCTTGGTGAGGATGGCCAGCCCGAGGACCAGGCCGAGCAGCAGGGTGCAAGCGACGGCGGCCCGGCGCGTCGGCGTTCGCTCTGATTCCCAAAAGAGCAGGACGCCCAGCGTCACCCACACGACCAGGGCGACGTCGTGGGCGGCCGCCTGCGCCAAGGCCATCGGCAGGATCATGCTCGCGTAGAGCACGGCGGCCAACCAGCCCGCGGTGCGGCCGAACATCCGCGCGCCGGCGATTCCGGTTGCGATCATGCCCAACAGGCCCAGCAGCAGTCCCGGCAGCCGCACGGCCGCTTCCGACGTGCCGAACAGCCGCAACGAGGCTGATACGGCCCAAAAATAGAGAATGGGTTTGTCGAGGAACGGCTTTCCCATCAGCCGCGGGACGATCCAGTCGCCGCCTTGGGCCATTTCCTGGGCGATCGAGGCGTGCAGCCCTTCGTCCGGGTCGAGCAGGGGGATATGCGGCGCGAGCAGGAGCGGAGCGACGAAGACGACCGCGGCCAGCGCGACGGCCAGCACCGCCAGCCCGCGCGGCGGGGCGATTCGGTTCCGTGGTGTCATCGGCCCGGCGTTCATGGGCCGGGATATTACCCGATGGGGCCGGCTGGGAAAATGGCGAAACCGTGCCGGACTTCGGCGACGGGTTGGATATGGCACGGCCCAGCGGGCCGCCGGGTGTTGCATCGTTTTGCATAATGGCGGAGGGGGCGTTGCATAAGCATGGTAGGGTGGGTCGAGCGCAGCGAGACCCACCAAAATCCGCGAAAAACTGATGGTGGGTCTCGCCGCGCTTGACCCACCCTACAAATTTCCGACCTTGCGCAACAGAAACTAATGACGGACGACGCTGCATAAGCGGTCCCCTCTCGGTGGGGGGTGCCGGCCCCAAATTCCCTCCCCAGCTTGTCAACCTCCTGGAAAAGCGAAGAATTATGGGATCGTGGACCCGGTCGTTGCGTCTATAATGAAGAAGGAACAGCGCTGTCCGTCCGGGGAGAGGTATCAATGGCCAGTGGAATTCTATCTCCGCCGCCGCAACCCGAGGGGGTTGTCGCACCTCCGACGGACCGCGAAACCTTCATCGACTCGCGGCTGCGGCGGACTCGTCGCCAAGTGAAAAGCGTCGATATTGCCGGCGGGCTGATGGTCTTGGCCGCCGGCACGTTGGCCTACTTGCTCACGGTCGCCGTGTTGGACCATTGGGTGATCGCCGGGGGGCTGGGTTTCTGGACGCGGTTGCTCTGCTGGTTGTTGCTGCTGGGCGTGGGCGGCGCGTATTTCGTCGCCCGGGTCCTGCCCCCGTTGCTCCATCGCATCAATCCGATCTTCGCCGCGCAGACGATCGAGCAGAGCCGGCCGACGCTGAAGAACAGCCTGATCAACTTCCTCCTGCTGCGGGACCGTCGCCGCGAGGTGGCGCCGGTCGTGTATCGCGCCCTGGAGGACCGCGCCGCCGCCGATCTGGCCACGGTGCGGATGGAAACGTCGGTCGATCGGGCGCGGATCGTGCGGCTCGGCTACGTGCTGGTGGCCTTGGTCGTGCTGTTCGCCCTCTACCTGGTCCTTTCGCCAAAGAGCCCGCTGGTCTCCGTGGGCCGGGTCCTCTGGCCCTGGTCCAACGTGCCGGCGCCCACCCGGGTGACGCTGGACGACATCCGCCCGGAGGGCGACAGCGTCGCCTTCTTCGGCGACACGCTCGACGTCTCGGCCGACGTCCACGGGCTCCGCGAGGGCGAGTCGGTGACGCTTTATTATTCGACCGCCGACGGCCAGAGCGTCGATCAGGCCATTGCCCTTGCGCCCACCGGGCAGGGAAACGGCTACCAGTGCTCGCTGCCGCCGGGAAAGCTGGGCTTGCAGCAGGACGTCACCTACCGCCTGGTCGCGGGCGATTGCACCACGCGAACGTTCCACGTCGAGGTGCAGATCGCACCGGCCATCGTCGTCGACCGGATCGACTATCACTATCCGGACTACACGGGCATGGCCGACCGCAGCGTGCCCGGAGAAGGCGACATCCGTCACGCCTTGGAAGGCACCCGGGTGACGATCCACGCCGCCGCCAACCACGAGATCCAGCGGGCCGAGATCGACCTGGATTGCAACGGGCTGCACGGCGTGAACATGACGGCCGCCGGCAAGACCGCCACCGGCACGTTCACCCTCGCCATGGAGCCGGACGATCCCTCGAAGCCGCAGCACGAGTCCTATCAGCTCCTTTTCACGGATGTCAAGGGCCACGGCAATACGCGGCCCATCCGCTATCGCATCGACGTGATCCCCGACCTGCCGCCGGACGTGAAGTTCACCAGCCCGGAGCAAGAGGAGGTGCAGGTGCCGGCCGACGGGCGGCTGGAAATCGGCGTCTGGGCGCTGGACCGCGATTTCGCCCTGCGGCGGGTGGCGCTCCGCGCGGAGCACGACGGCCGCAGCCTCTCGATCCCGCCGCTGTTGGACAAGCCGGCGCCGGAAAAACCCTGGCCGGGCCAGTTCCAAAAGAGTTATTCCTTCGAGCCCGCCCGGCTGGGCCTGCGGGCCGGCGACCACGTCGCCTATTGGGCCGAGGCCGACGACAACAAGGAGCCGACGGCGAATCACTCCGAGACCGGGCATCGGACGATACTGGTCACCGCGCCCGACGGCGCCGAGCCGAACACCGCACCACAACCGCATCTGGCCAAACGCAATCCGGAGCAGACCCTCCCCGGCGACCATGAAACTCCGCCCCAAGCGGAGCACAACCAGAATCCGACCCCCAACGAGCAGCCGGAAAACAAGGGAGAACAGAAGACCGGCGACAAATCCGAAGGCGGCAATCAGGACTCGACCAATGCCGGTGAGAAAAAGGATCAAGCGGCAAACAATCCGGAAAACCAGCCGGGCGAGTCCGGTCAGTCCGGCCAGTCCGGCCAAGCCGAGCAGTCCAAGCCCAACGCCGGCGACGGCGCCGATGATGCACGCGCCATGGACGATATTGTGAAAGCACGCGAGAACGAACAGAAACAGGGCCAGTCGGGCGGTGAAGGAAAGCAAAACGAGCAAAAGCAGCCAGGCGCCAACTCCAGCGAGAATCAACAGAACCAGCCCGGCGGCGAAGGGAAGCAAAACGAGCAGAAGCAGCCGGGCGCCAACTCCAGCGACAATCAGAGGAACCAACCGGGCGGCGAAGGAAAGCAAAACGAGCAGAAGCAGCCAGGCGCCAACTCCAGCGACAATCAGGGAAACCAACCGGGCGGCGAAGGAAAGCCGAGTGCGTCGAAGCAGCCAGGCGCCAATCCTCAACAGAATAACCAAAAGGGTTCGGCCGGAGCAAACCAGCCCGGCGGCAACAGCGGGCAGAAGGCCACCGAAAAACGGCCCGATAATCAGTCGCAGCCGGGCAACGAGGGGAAAGTTACTGCGCCCTCGCCCAATGGCGGCCAGCCGAAACCCGCGGAGAAGCCCGGCGGCGACAAAAGCGCCGCCGATGAGCCGAAGTTAAGCCCCAAGGGCGAAACGCCGAAAGGCGAGCAGCAGTCGCCGGATAACAAGCCGCGGCAAGGCGGCGAAACCGCGCCGCAGCAATCCCCGGTCGCCGGCCAGGGCCAGGACCAGCAGGCCGGTTCACCCCCGCCGCAAAACGACCAGAAGACTCCCGACAAGAAGCCCGAGAGCGTGGCCAACGATCAAGGGCGGTCCGGAGAGTCGCCCAAGTCGCCCGACACCAGCAGGAACCAATCGACCACCAAGGGCGAGACCTCCGGCGATCAAGCCGGCGCCGGCGAGCAAGGCGGCGGCATGAGGACGGCGAAAAAGGGCGTCGGCACCGGGGGCACCCACACGCCGTCGGACGAAGGCGGCTCCCAGGCCAATCAAAAGGGCCAAGGCGACACGGGCGCCGGCAAGGGCGACCAGGTGAAGGCCGATCACAAGACCGGCCAGTCCGCCAAGCAGTCCGGGAGCGGCGCGGGCCAGACCGGCCAGCAGCCCGGCGGCGAGGGGGCCGGCAAGAAGTCCGACACCGAGCAGGCCAAGAATGCCCCGCCGGGCGCGCCCGCCAAGAACGACGGTTCCAGCGGCACGCAGCCGGGCGGCGAGGGCCGCCAGCCCGGTCCGCAGAGCGCGGGCAATCCCACGGTCGGCGGCCAGGAGGGCGTCCGTCCCGCAAGTCCGCCCGTGGTTGTCCCGCCGCCGACCGGCGGCGACGATCCCAATCTGGAATATGCCCGCAAGCAGACCGATCTGGCCTTGGACTATCTCCGCGATCAGATGGGCAAGGACAAGTCGAAGCTGCTGGATCAATTGGGCTGGAGCCGGGAGGACGCGGCGCGGTTCTTGCAGCGTTGGGAGCAGATGAAGCGGGCGGCCGCTCAGCAAGGGGCCGAGGGGCAGGCGGCGCGGAAGTCGTTGGACGAGGCCATCAAGAGTCTCGGTCTGCGGCCGCACGGCACGCGGCTGCGCGGCGGGAAGACCCCGCAGGACAATATCGACAACCTCCGCGACGCCGGCCGCAGCGAGCCGCCTCCCGAGTGGGCAGATCAGTTCCACGACTATCTCCGCGGCGTCGCCACCGGCGGACGGTAGGCACGCCGAGCAAATCTAAGACTCCCGACCCCTTTGTCTTCCCTTTGTCTTCCACGAGCACGCCAAAAACCCGAAGGAGGGCAGCATGTCCATGAAGACCGTCCTGGTCCTCTTGATAGCGACGACCGCAGCCGTTTCGTCCGGCCGCGCGACGGCGAAGCCGCATATCGAACACGGCCGGCGCACGGAATATTGGGAGCACTCCAGCGTGGTTTTCGCCGAGTACCTGGGCGCGCACGCATGGAATGACCCAAGGAAGCTGCCGGGGGATCTCCTCCGCCCGATAGGGACGCTTAGCGGTCGGTTCGATGCCTCGCGGTATCAAGAGGCGTTGTCCGTTTTTTTCAGTAGAGACGACTTCATCGGTAGCTTCCCGCCCGATGCTAGGGCCAAGGTGAAGGGGCAAATGGTGCTGGTGGTGCTCGATGACCGAGTCATCGGGGCTGGTGGCGTGCCTTTCTTTGGAATCCCAGTCACCCAGACTGCCTTTATGAAGCGATCCTACGAGGCGATGGAGGTAGTTGACGGATTTTCCGACGCGCAAGTCGCGGCCACGTTGAAGGCGATTCAGAACGCACGCAAGGATGAAACGCCTGTCATACCGGCTCGCGACGGCGACGCCCAAGGAAGAGCGACGCAGGGTGCAGCGGACAGGTACTGGTCGGCACACGGAGTGGTTTTCGCGGAAGTCAACCGCCTGACGGCGCTGAAGACTGAGGAGAAGCTGATGACCGTGGTGTTGCGACCCAGGCTCACGCTTGCTGGTACCTTTGACGCTGGACTATCGCCCGAAGTCGGCGCCGAGCGGACCTCAAGAAATTCGGGCCGGCGAAACCGCCCGCCGCCGGGGACAAGATAATTGTCGTCCTCGAACGGAACGGCGACTCCTATCGCGTCGCCCAGGAGGAGCCCGAATACATGCCGAATGTCGGCGGCCGGTGCTCCCCGGTCTGCGTCGTCAAGGACTTTTCCGACCCCAAAGTCACCGAACTTGTAAAGTCGCTCAAGGACCTGCGCAAACGGCAACGCGACGGGGAAGTGCGAACCGTTTCCGAAAGGTGGAAATCTCATCGTAAGGTCCAAGACTTTCTCTGGCTTGGCGAGCACGCCATACACAAGGGCGCGTCACAGGCGGATGTCCGGCAGGTCCTGGGCGAACCCTTAGTAGCGGGCCACAAAGGTCAGTTCATCACGGGTGGCTTCGCCTGGTATTACGTACCACTCGACAAGAAGAAGGGCCAGTTTACCAGCTACGGCATCCTCTTCAATAAGGATGGCGCGGTAGAGGGAGTATGCCATAAGGACATTGAATAGGGACGAGTAAGGACGAGTAAAGAGTAAACGGGTCGGGAGTCTTTGACTTGCCCGAGGCACAGGAAACAAAGACTCCCGACCCCTTTACCTCCTTCCTTTCCCACCGGGCGCAGCCGGTGGGCGTGGGGAGCAGGAGGCGGCCGGTGGGCGTGGGGGGCAGTGGAATGGGCGTGGCCGGCGGCCGCTGGCCGCACGGCAGCCGATGGGGTAAAATGAACCGCTCCCCTTCCACACCTGCCCAGACGCTGCCTTCCGATGCTTTCCGCAACCCCCCGCTACCTGGTGCCTTTTCATCCCAAGCACGTGCCGCACTTCTTCACCGACGTGCTGGTCATCGGCGGGGGGCTGGCCGGGCTGCGGGCGGCCTTGGCCGTCGATCCGGCGCTGTCGGTCCTGATCATCACCAAGGATCGGCTCCAGGAGTCCAGCAGCGCGCATGCCCAAGGCGGAATCGCCGCCGCCATCGGACCCGACGACCGCTGCGAAGACCACGTCGCCGATACCCTTGTGGCCGGCGGTTCGCTGTGCGACGCCGAAGTCGTCCGGCGCGTCATCGCCGAAGGGCCCGAGCGGATCCGGGAACTGATGGCCTGGGGGACGAAGTTCGATCAGATCGACGGGCAGTTGGACCTCGGGCGCGAGGGCGGGCACGGACGGGAGCGGATCGCCCATGCCATGGGCGACGCCACCGGCAAGGAGATCGTCCGGGCGGTCGCGGCGCACTTGGAGGGCCAGGCCCACGTCGAAGTCTGGGAGCACACCTTCACGGTCGATCTGCTGACCGAGCAGGGCGTGTGCCGCGGGGCCATCGTCTGGAACAGCCGGCACGGCAAGACGGTCGTCTGGGCGAAGCAGACGATCCTGGCCACCGGCGGGGCGGGGCAGCTCTATCGTGAAACGACCAATCCCGCCGTGGCCACCGGCGACGGCATGGCCGTCGCCTACCGGGCCGGCGCGGAACTGCGTGACATGGAGTTCATGCAGTTCCATCCCACGGTGCTCTACATTGCGGGGGGCAGCCGGCAGTTGATCAGCGAGGCGGCCCGCGGCGAAGGGGCCTGGCTGGTCGATCGTCGCGGCGAGCGTTTCATGACGGAGTACGACGCCCGCGGAGAGCTGGCCCCGCGCAACGTGGTCAGCCTGGCGATTGTCAGCCAGATGGAGCGGACGCGGCACCCGAACGTGTACCTCGATTTGACGCACTTGCACGCCGGGCACGTGCGGGCGCGGTTTCCGGGCGTTGCGGCGATCTGCGCGGAGTTCGGCCTGGACATCGCGCGGGATCGGATTCCGGTCCGCCCCGGGGCCCATTACATGATGGGCGGCGTCACCGTGGACGCCGAGGGACGCACCACGCTCGCCGGCCTCTGGGCGGCCGGCGAGGTCATCTCCAGCGGACTGCACGGCGCCAACCGCTTGGCCTCGAACAGCCTCTTGGAGGCCCTGGTCTACGGGGCGCACGCGGGCCAGGGCGCGTCGCGGGCGGCCGCCGAAGTCCACGACGACTTCTCCGCCTTGCGGCTGGAAAATGCCCGCGTCGATTCGGTCGGCGAGCCGCTCAATCTCGACGATATCCGCAACGCCCTGAAGAGCCTGATGTGGCGGAACGTGGGCGTTCGCCGCGACGCGGAAGGGCTCGGCGAGGCGGAGGCGAACATCAATCATTGGTGCGGATACGTGCTGGCGCGTCAGTTCTCCGATCCCACCGGGTGGGAGTTGCAGAACATGCTTTGCGTGGCCCGGCTCATGATCCACGCGGCGCTGGAGCGTTGCGAGAGCCGCGGCGCCCAGGTGCGGACCGATTTCCCGGCCATGGACGACCGGCAGTGGAACCGGCACATCACGTTCCGGCGTGAAGCGGCGGCGCCGTAGCGGACCGGCGCTCACCAGGGGGGCGAATGGGGCGAGGACTTCCGGCTGCGCGAGGACCGCTTGCCGCGCCCGAACAGTCCGGTCCGCTCTTGTTCGGCTTGCAGGCCGCAGTTGACGAGTTCCAGCACGCTATGGCGTATCAGCCGGCCGTTGGGATCGGTTTCCTTGGAGGAGGAGTAGACGACGCCGCCGGGCACGTCGGGGGAGGTCATGGATAGCGTGGTGACCGTGCCCTTGGCGTGTTTTTGCACCGTCTTGACGCAGGCGACGCTCTTGGTCTCGTCGAGGACTTGCCAGGGCAGATCGACCGCGACGACCTCGAGGGTGGTTTGCCCCAAGCGGGTCTTGCCGTCGGCGTCGGTGGTGACGCTCTCCCGCTTCAGGACGTAGGGCGCGACGGTGTCGGAGTAGTAGATGGTGATGGTCGTCTTACTATCGCTGCCAGTGAGTTCCAACTGCTGGATTCGGCAGGGGACGTTGCGGTCCTCGATGACGACCTGACCCGGCCGCGACGGCTTGACTTTCAAGTCGGGACTGAGCAACTCGCCGTGAAAGCCCTGTTTGATGCATTGCGGCTGGGCGTCGAACTGCTTGCCGGCCACCTCCATGCCGACCTCGATTTCCAAGGCGACGCCGTCGGTCTCGACCTTTTGCAGCGTGGTCTTGGTTTCGGTCAGATTGGTGCTGGCCAACGCGCCGTGGTCGTCGAAGGTTTCGGTGACGACGCGGACGAGTTTCCACGCCCCCGGTCGGAAGCGGCCCCAGGCGTGGTGTTTGGCCGAGATTGCGGCCGTCTCGTCGGCCTGCCCGCCGGCAGCGCAGAGCGTCGCGGCCCAAAGGCACGTCAGAATGCAGCCCGCGAACCATCGCACGATGCTGGCCCCCCCGTGGTGACCGGGTGCTATGTCGCCGCTGTCACGCCGCCATGCAGAACATCCATGAGCCCACGATCCAAAGTGCGAGCAGAGCACACCGCCCAGTATTATCGCGTGAGCGAACGAGTGCTGTCAAGGAGGCCGGGCGCCCGGGGATCCCTAGTGCTCTGTCATTCGTCGAGTGAGGGGTGCCACGGTTGGGTTGTCCAACCGTGTTTTCTGCACTGCTGGACAAGCCAGCAGTGGCACCCATCCATCAAACCACTGTTGACGGAGCGCTAGTTTTGGGAAGATGCGCAAGGCACGCCGGCCTGCTGGGCGGTGGGGAATTTGTCGGCCTCGACTCGCTTCCGGAGGGCCTCGTCCTTGGAGCTCTCCGACGAGAAAAGGCCGGCCGACGGGCGGGCCCCACTGGGGGCGCTGCTGCAGCCGGAGGACAGCCCTAGGGCCACGATCATCGCGACCGCCGTCCACCAGAGACGGTTGCAGCCAACGAGTTTGCCCTTGTGGGTCACAAGAAACCTCCTGCCTGCCGGTTATGGAAGCCGTTTTTGTCCGATCCAGTTGCCGGTCGTGTTCTTGCTGGAGGATTCCAGGGTCGTTGAGGTCCCATGCGAGCCGAGGCTGAACTGGCTCTTCCTGGGAGGCGACGTTTTCTTCTTCACGACCGTGCCGACGGCCGCGCTCATCAAATTCTTGGTGCCCGTGGTGATCCTCGAGAACAGCGACGGGCTTTTCTTGGGATTGGAGGATGACGACGCCCCGCTGGCAGAGATTGCAGTGCCCCCAATCAGTGTGATCGACAACAGCCCCGCCAACAGAATCCGAGCACGTTTCATGGCCAAAACCTCTTGATAAGATGCAAGCGGAAGAGATGGTCCGGCGCCGCGAGGACCCCGGGAAAGGACAGAATCGACCGCGGACTATCGCAGAAACGGACGCCGGGGTAAAGGGCAATTTTTCAGCGAACCGCGACCCGCAAGAGTGATGCGCGCGCAATTTTTATCGTTGCACCGCGCGGCCGAGGCGGAGAGCGGGTTGCGGCAGGGCAGGGGGGGGACTGCCGGTCCTGTCAGTCTCGGGCAAGGGCAGCCAACGGGCCAGCCAATCGGCCTGGGTCGTCGCCGGCACTTGAACGAGGCTGGCCGGAACCAGGGCCTGGACCAAGGCCGCCACCGGCTGCGGTTGCGAGATCGGCTCGGCCAGCAGCGGCGCGGCGCGATCGGCCAGCACTGTTCCCGCTTCCACTCCCGTGCAACGGCCCTGAAGCCGCAGTCCGCCGGCATCGATTTGGAAGCCCAGGGCGAGTTGGTCGTAGTCGCACAAGTCGCCGGCGGCCAGGGGTTCCGCCATGCGGACCATGTGCAACTGCTCGACGGCCGCGCGGAGCAGCGAACGGCCGATCTGTCCGGGACCGGCGCGAAGCGTTCCGCTGGCTTTCTCCAAGCGTCCCTGCCAGAGCCGGGCCGAGGCGATGGTCACGTCGGCCGGGCCGCTCAGCTTGTGAGGGAAACGCTCGCCGAACAGGCCGGCCAGGTCGAGCCCTTCGACGTGGCCCTCGATCTGTGCCGCCCAGCCGCCGGGCGTCTCGTTCGCCCAGATATGCCCGCGGAACCGGCTCCGCGGCCCCAGCGGCTTCAACTCGGCCAAGGCCACGTTCAGCAGGCTGCACGGCAGCGGGTTGCCGCCGGTATCGAGTTCCCAACCGGTGGCGGGCGGCGCCACCCGGCGATTGCGCGTGAGCCGAACCATCAGCGGCCGCGGCGTTGCCGGACCGGGCAGGCGGAAGACGGCCTGCGCCTGGACGCCGCCCCGGATCGCTTCGATGGTCCCCTCGACATCGCGGAGGATGCGCGTGTCTTCGCCGGCCGACAGCGCGACTTCGCCCGCCGAGAGGCGAAATTCCACGTCGGCCCAATCGCCTTGGTTCTGCAAGATGCGGTCCAGCAGTTGTCCGAGGCGATGCGCACAGTCCGCCTCGATCCGAGGTTGCGAGGCGGAAAGGAGGACGACCGTCTTCGGCCGTCCCTGCGGATCGGCGTCGCGGGTCCAAGTGGCCTCCAGTCGCGGACAACGCAGCACGGCCCGTCCCGTCTCCGGATCGGAGAGCGTCAGTCCCTCGTAGAGGACGGTTCCCGGCTGAAGAGGACGCAGCTCGTCCAGCGCGACCTCCAGGCCGGTCTGTTGCCGCAGCCGGGCGATTTCCGCGGCCTTGTGGCTGGGAAGCTGCCAGGCGACGCACCAGGCCGACGACCAGCGCGGTCGGCGCGAGGCAAAACAGGAAGAAAGCGGCGAGGCAGATTCGCCGCCGGGTTTTATCGTGCAGTGGAAGCATCGTCCAGTTTCTTCGCCGCCATTTCGTGGAACAGTTTCCATCGTGCTTGGATCTCGGCTAGGCAATTGCCGCCGAACTGATCGACCACCGCCGCGGCGATTTCAAAGGCGACGACGTTCTCCAGGATGCAGCTTGCCGCGGCCACGGCGAGACGTCGCTCCGCTCGTAGGAGGCCGGCTCGGATTGCCTGGTCTTCAAGTTGACCGAGGGAAGCGGATGGGCCAGGGTGCTGATAGGCTTCTTCGCGGCGCGGATGATGATCGGCTGCGCGTTGGTCATGCCGGCCTCCAACCCGCCCGCGCTGTTGCGCGACCGCGTGAAACCGAGCGTGGGCGTGCCGGCCTGGCCGGGGTCGTAGCCGATGGGGTCGTGGACCTCGGAGCCGAGATGCCGGGCGGCCTCGAACCCCAGGCCGATTTCCACCCCCTTGATCGCCTGCACCGCCATGACGGCCTGGGCCAGCCGGCCGTCGAGCCGCCGGTCCCATTGGGTGTGCGTGCCCAGTCCGAAGGGGACGCCCTCGACGCGGACTTCGAGGATGCCGCCCAGCGTGTCGCCCGCCCGCTGCACCTGGTCGATCAACTTCTTGATCTCCTCGTCCTGGTCGGGGTTGAGCGTGTAGAGGGTGCTTTGGTCGCGCAGCGCCCGATGTTGGTCGAGCGTGCCGGGCTTGGGGGCGATCGTGATCGGTCCGACGGCGGCCACATAGCCCAAGACCGCGATGCCCAGCGGCGAGAGGAGTTGCTTGGCCAACGCGCCGGCGGCCACGCGGGCGGCCGTTTCCCGCGCGCTGGCGCGTTCCAGGATGGCGCGGATCGAAGTGAGGTACTTCATCGACCCGCTCAGGTCGCCATGTCCCGGCCGGGGGCAGGCCAGCTCGTCCATGCGATCGAGCTTGTGGTCTTTGTTGGGGATGACCAGCGTGATGGGGCTGCCCAAGGTGACGCCGCGCCAGATGCCGCTGAGGACATCGACGTGGTCGGTTTCGAGGCGTTGGCGGCCGCCGCGTCCATAGCCGCCTTGCCGGCGGCGGAGTTCGGCGTCGATCAACTCCGTCCGGAGCTGCACGCCCGCCGGAAACCCGTCCACCAGGGCCACCAGCGCCTTGCCGTGCGATTCGCCTGCGGTCAGATAGCGTAACATGCTCAGAGGGCCTCGCTTCCCGGCGGCGCCGGTTTGCCGGGCGGCTTGCTTTGCGTGCTCAGCATCGACTCGTAGGTTGTTTTCCAGGCGTGAAACGCAAATGGGGCAAGAAAAAACAGGAACACAAACGCTACGACCCAGAGGATCTTGTCATGCTCACCTGGAAAATCGGATTCCGAGAGCAGCATGAGCTGGATGAACTGGTAACACCAATAGATGCAAAGGCAGCAAAACAGTACAAGAAAGAGGAAAAAACCCATGTTCTTTGCTCCTTGGGTTGGCCTCGAACGAAGGCGATTTTACACGGACCTCCCAGGTTGGGATAGGGCGATTTGACGCCCGCCGCTACTCTTCCCCCCGCCGGATGCGTACTATATTCGTGGCAAATCGGTGGCAAGTCAACCCACGGAGAACCCGTTATGAAGGTCCTGATCGTCTATTACAGCACGTATGGCAATGTGTACAAGATGGCGAATCTGGTGGCCGAGGGCGTCCATGAGGTGGCTGGGGCCGAAGCCGTCATCCGCACCGTGCCGGAATTGATCCCGCCGGAGGTGGTCCAGTCGCGGGCCGACATGAAGGCAGGCCGCGAGTTGCAGAAGGACGTGCCGCTGGTGAGCGTGGACGATTTCCGCCAGGCCGGCGCGGTGGCCTTCGGCACGCCCACCCGGTTCGGCAATGTTTCCGCCCAGTTGAAGAACCAGATCGATCAACTCACCTCGCTGTGGCTGAAGGGGGAATTGGAGGGGAAACTGGCTGGGGTGTTCACGTCAACCGGCAGCCTGCACGGCGGCCAGGAGACGACGATTTTCACGATGTTGGCCCCGCTGCTGCACTTGGGCTTTATCGTGATGGGCGTGCCCTATTCGGTGCAGGAGCTTTTCACGACCACGGGCGGCGGGTCGCCCTATGGGCCGGGACATGTGGCCGGCGGCGATTCCCAGCGGGGGATCGATCCGCAGGAAGCGGCGATTTGTCGCGCCCTGGGGCGGCGTTTGGCCCAGGTCGGAATGAAGATGTGATGTAAGGCGGAGGGCGGAAGGCGGAGGGCGGAAGGGGGAAGGCAAACAGGAGAAATTAAGGATGTAAACGGGAGGTTGGTCGCTTGCGGTTTCGCACCCTTCCGCTTCACGCTCCAAATTTCCGCCCGGTCAATCGCTCGAACGCCTCGACGTACTTCGCGCGGGTCTTGACGACGATCTCGTCGGGCAGGGCAGGGGGGGGACTGTTCTTGTCCCAACCGCTGGCCGAGAGCCAGTCGCGCACGAACTGCTTGTCGAACGACGGCTGGCCGCGGCCCGGCGCGTACTGGTCGGCGGGCCAGAAGCGGGAACTGTCGGGCGTGAGCACCTCGTCGATGAGGATGACGCGGCCGTCGATCCGGCCCCACTCGAACTTCGTGTCGGCGATGAGGATGCCGCGCTGACGGGCGAAATCGGCCCCGCGGCGGAAAATGTCCAGGCTCCGCCCGCGCAGCTCATGGGCCAACTCGCCGCCCACCAACTCGACCATCCGCGCAAACGAGATGTTCTCGTCATGCCCGGCGGCCGCCTTCGTCGAGGGCGTGAACATCGGCTCGGGCAGCCGGGCGCTTTCGGTCAGTCCAACCGGAAGACGGACGCCGCAAACCGTGCCGTTGCGCTGATATTCCTGCCAGCCGGAACCGGCCAGATAACCGCGGACCACGCACTCGATCGGCACCACTTCGGTCTTGCGGCAGAGCGTCGAGCGGCCGGCCAACATGCGGCGGTCCGCGCCCAGCGGCAGGTCCATGCGGTCCACGTCCGTGGTGATCAGGTGGTTCGGCTCGCCCAATTGTCCGAACCAGAAGGCGGCGATTTGCGTCAACAGCCGGCCCTTGTCCGGAATGCCGGTCGGCAGCACCCAATCGAACGCGCTAAGACGGTCGGTGCTGACCAGCAGCAGCCGATCGCCCAGGTCGTAAATATCGCGCACTTTGCCCCTTCGCACCGGCAGGCCCGGCAGCGAGGTTTCCAAGACAATGGCGTTGCTCATGGTTCAATGTCCCTCTCGGTGTACGGGAATCCAAATATACCGGCGCCGTCGCGGGTTGGCCAGGGGGGCGGACAATAGTTGGGGGTGGGCAGCTTGAACCCACCGCGGTTCTCCGGTAGACTTGGCTGGGGGTGGGGCCTGTCGCGGTCGAGGTTGCCTATTGCCATGGGTCGGATGCGGTTTCTTGTCGTTGCGCCCGAGCCGGTCACGAAGGAGCTTCTTCAGCAGACCTACCTGACGGGCATCGACCGCACGCCTTGGCAGGTGCGGACCAGTCTTGAAGGCAACATGTTGCTGCTGGAACGCGAGGTGTCGGAATCGGCCAACGTCCATGTTCCCTGGTGGGTCGAGGGTCACGGCCTGCTGGCCCTTTCCACCGGCACGCTGATGGAGCAGCCGACGCCCTACCTGCTGCCGGTCGAGCTCGCCCGGGGAACCGTCAACCAACTCCGCAACCAATGGTTCGAGTGGCAAATGATTGGGCTGGCGGCGCCGCCGGGCGTGGCGACGAAGTTGACCGAGGCCATCCAGCACCTCAGTTGGGCGGCCGTGCGGCAGGACGAGCCGGACCTGGCCGCCGCGCTCAGTCAGGACGCGCTCCGCGCGGCGCTGGACGGCGCGCAGTTGCTGGCCGCGGCCTACGTCGAGCAGTCCATCACCGTCCGTCGCCGCGGCACGGGGAAACTGGCGGCCCTGCTGGGCGCCGACCTGGAGACCTCGCTGTTGGACGCTTATACCGCCCGGCAGTTCTTGTCCGCCTTCAACGCCGCCGTCGTGCCCCTCTGCTGGCGCGACGTGGAGGCCAGCGAGGGGGCTTTTTCCTGGACCGTCTGCGACGCGCAGGTCCAGTGGTGCCACACCCACGGACTGAAGGTCTGCGCGGGCCCGCTGGTCAACCTCGACGCCCGCAGCCTGCCCGACTGGCTCTATCTTTGGGAAGACGATTTTGAAAACCTGCTGGCGTCGGCGAGCCAATTCATCACCGCGGCGGTCGCCCGCTATCGCGGCAAAGTCGACCTGTGGCAATGCGTGGGCCGGCTCAACACCGCCGAGATGCTCTCGCTCTCGGAGGAAGAGAAGCTGCAACTGGCCGCGCGGACGATCCGCCTGGTGCAGTCGCTCGACGCCGACTGCCCGGTGCTGATTTCGCTCGATCAGCCCTGGAGCGAGTACATGGACCGCCGCGAGGCGGACTTCCCGCCGCTGTACTTCGCCGACGCCTTGGTCCGCGCCGGGCTGGCCCTGAACGGGCTGATGCTGGAGGTCAACTTGGGCTATGAGCCGGGCTGCACGCTGCCGCGGACGCCCTTGGAATTCAGCCGGCAACTGGACTATTGGAGCCTGTTGGGTCTGCCGCTGTACGTGGCGCTCAGCGTGCCAAGCGCCGACGGCGACGACCCGCTGGCCCGGCGGCGCATGGCGTCGGCGGCGCCGGGGCGCTGGACGTTGGAATCGCAGCAGGCGTGGATCGCCCGCTACGTGCCGTTGATCCTGGCGAAGCCGGGGGTGCAGGGGATCGTTTGGAACCAGCTCCGCGACAGCGTGCCGCACGACTTCCCGCACGCCGGCCTGTTGGACGAGCACGGCCGCGCCAAGCCGGCGTTGCGCGCGTTGGCGGCCATCCGACAAGCGCTGCTGAAGTGAGAACCCGGCGGATACCGGAGCGGGAAACAGAGAGGGAACCGCAGATGAACGCAGATGGACACAGATAAGGAGGCGGCGAGGGAGGGAAGGTTCAAAAATCGAGAACCACGCGCTTGACCTCGATCTTCGGCGTGCCGAAGTTTATCAGCAGGCAAAGGTTAAGATCCGTTGCCTTGAGGTAGTTGAGACACTGGGCGAGGTGGACGTCGTCCAGTGCCTTGGCGGCCTTCAGCTCGACAAGTAAGCAATCCTCGACCAGAATGTCAGCCGCATATTCTCCCACCACAACCCCGTCGTAGCGGACGCTCATGCCGCGTTGCTGATCGGCTCGGAGGCCGGCTTTACGGAGTTCATGGGCCAGGGCGTTTTCGTAAACCTTTTCAAGAAAGCCGGCGCCGAGCGTATTGGCCACCTTGAACGCACAGCCGATCACCTTTTCGGCGAGCGCATTCAACCTTTGCCTGCGTTCATCCGCGTTCATCCGCGGTTCCTTTCAAATAGTTTTCGGTTGGTATTGGAGAGCGGGGCGTAAAGGGAACCGCGGATAAACGCAGATGGACGCGGATTTGGCGATGGCCTGAGAGGATCAGGGGCCTGGCGGCGGCAGCCGTTTGGCCAGGACCGCGAGTACGTTTCGCTTGGCGCGGTCAAAATCAGCATTCGCCGCAGGAGATACCGCCTCCGCCTCCGATGAAAACGTCATTTCGAGGGTAACCTCTTCGATTAGCTGGCATGTTATCGGGTTGACGGGTGGCAAGATCACGTGAATGGGGGCAGCGACGGCTTCGCACTCTTTGAAAGTCGCCGCCAAATCGGCCCGGCCGGTGTGGCGCGGTGGAGCAAACCGCCGTTTCCTCAGGTACAACCCGTCGTCTTGGAGTGTGACGGTATCATCATTTGAACTGGCCATGGAATCCCCTTTCTATCTGTGATGAACCCCCTTGCAGTCGCCATTTTTGTCGTCCACGATTCGGCCATTTCTGCGTTCATCCGCGTTCATCTGCGGTTCCTTCCTCACTTTTCTTCTCAACCGCCGCTTTCCCCCTTCCGCCCGAGGCACACCAGGCACATGTCGTCGCTCTGCGGACGAAGGCCCACGAAACGCTTCACGTCGTCGAGAATCCCACGCCCGATCCGCTCGACCCGCGACGCCGGAGCGGCCAACTGACGGCGCAGCCGCTCGACGCCGTAAAGCTGATCCTGATCGTTCATCGCCTCCGTGACCCCGTCGGTGTAGAGGGTCAGCAGATCGTCCGGCGCAAGCGGCAGCGTGTGCTGGGAGTAATGAGTCTCGTACTCCACGCCCAAGGGCAATTGGGTCTCGGCGTCCAGGACCGGCTCGATCCGGCCGGGCCCACGGCGCAACAAAGGCGGAAGATGCCCGGCATTGACCAGCGTCACCTCGTTTCGCCGCACGTCGAGCACGGCCAGCACCAGCGTGACGAAACGGTCTTCCCAACCGGCCTCGCAGAAGGCGCGGTTGAGTCGGTCGATGGCCTCGCCGGGCGTCGGCTCGCTGGCCAGGCAATAGCGGGTGTCGGCCGACAGCCGGGCCATCAAGAGCGAGGCCGGAATGCCCTTGCCCGACACGTCCGCCACGACCACCGCCAGCCGCCCGCCGGAAAGAGGAATGTAGTCGTAATAGTCGCCGCCGAGCTGGTTGGCCGGCTCGTAGAAGGCGAAAAATTCATACTGCTCGATCCGCGGCGAAGCGGCCGGCAGGAAACCGCGGAGCACCTCGTGGGCGACCCGCAACTCCCGCTCCAACGCCTGCTCGCGCAACAGCGTCTCGTGCAACTCGGCGTTCTCGACCGCAAAGGCCGCCTGACATGCCACGCTCGCCAGCACGTCGAGGTCCTCGCGGCTGAAACGGCTCCGCTGGTCGATCGTGTCGATCTGGATCACGCCGATGGCCTTGCCTTCGCTGTTGATCAGCGGGGCGCACATCATCGAGCGGATGTGAAAGTCGGCGATGCTCTCGGCCTGGTCGAAACGCTTGTCCGTGGCGGCGTCGGCCGAAAGAATGGCTTCCTTGGCGGCCATGACCTCGTTGACGATCGTGCGGCTGATGCGGATCGTCGCCCGGTCGTCGCCGCGGCGATACTTGACGGCCTTGGGAATCAGCCGGCCGCTGGCCGGGTCGCAAAGGACCACGAATCCGCGGTCCGCCTGGATGAAAATGGTGAACAGGCTGTCCAGCAGCTTCGGCAACACCTGGTTCAGGGCCAGGGCCTTGCCCAGGTTCCGGCTGATCTCCAGCAGGGCCTTGAGCTTGGCCTCGGCGTTGACGCCCAGCCGCAGGCTGGCCGGGCCAACGGACAGGTCCACCTTCGACATCACGGCCGAATTGCCGGCGGGCCCCTCGTCGTCGATCACCAGGTCCGTCGGCTCGGCCCCCTCGTCCTGCCGCCGGGCGACGGGCAGTTCCAGGTCGGGCAGGCCGTGATGAAAAATAAAGACCAGGTCGCAGATGCCCAACTGGTCGTGCTCGCGGAGCAGTTCCCGGCGGACCAGCGGCCGGCCGTTCAGCACCGTGCCGTTCCGGCTGCGAAGGTCCTCGACGTAAAACTTGCCGTCGACCAGGAGGATGCGGGCGTGCTGGCGGCTGACGGCGGCCGCGTCCAGGACGACATTACAGTCCGGGTGGCGGCCCAGGGTGATGGAATTGCCCTCCAGGGGGAAGACTTGTCCGGGTTTCGGCCCTTGCAGGGTTTGCAGTACCGCCATGAGGTTGCTCGCCGGTTCCGTACGTTCACGGGGACTGTCCCGATTTTCGCCGCGAAAATGGGACTGTCCCCTTCGGGTTGCGCAGTTCCCTTTTGATTCTAGGTGGTTCTGCTTCGGATCGTCAATGACCCGCGCCCTCGGCCGGGCGCTGCCCTTGACGGCCGGGCCATCGGCATTTAACCTTAATGTTTCCAACGCTTTGTGAGAAAGCGTGCAGGACCGTCGGCGGGTCCGTGGAAGCGCCCGCTTCGGACGAGTCTGGGGAATGGTGTAACGGTAGCACGAGTGACTCTGGATCACTTAGTCTAGGTTCGAATCCTAGTTCCCCAGTTGGACTTAGGACGATTGAGAAACTGACGGTGCTACCCCGGTGCTACCTTGGCAAGAATTTCGGCCGGGCCTGCTAGAAACCGCCGCGAGACAGGAAACGGGCCCGGCTGGGGCCTTTTTACGGGGGCTATGCGATGCGGGTATTCATTTCGTGGTCTGAGGGCCGTAGTCGCCAGATTGCAGAAGCACTTCACCCCTGGTTAAAGTGTGTGCTGCAACGGCTAGACCCGTGGTTGTCCAAAAATAGCGTTGTTCCCGGGCAGCGGTGGTTACGCGAACTTGCGGACGGACTGGAGGCTATTGACGTTGGGATACTGTGCGTGACTCGCGAGAACATGGAAAACCCCTGGCTACTGTTCGAGGCGGGCGCGCTCTCAAAGAAGGGCGAGTCGAGAGTTATTCCGTACTTGCTGGGCATTGAGCCCGGCGAGTTGATCGAACCGCTTAAAGCGTTTCAGGCCGTTAGCGCCGACCAAACCGGTACTCTTTCCATTGTGGACAGCCTCAACAGTCTGCTTGGCAAGGAGCGCCTCGACCAAAAAGAGCTACAACAGGTCTTCGATAAGTGGTGGCCCGACCTGGAGAAGAAAATTGGGGAGATTCCAGAGTCCCCCGAGGCACCACCACCACCACCAGACATGGCAGTTTCCTTAGAGGAGATTGTCAACCAACTTAATTATATGGCCACCGTCCTAAACGAGATCCAGAGGGCACAGACGTGGGGCTCTGGCTTGGGGCTTCTGCCTGGGGGTACAGTAGGATTGGGTTACGCTCCGACTTCGGTCCCGTTCGTTACGACTCTGCCGGCCATGCCGGCTCCGGCTGCGGGGTACGGTAATCGCCCGGTTCGATCAGGTTCGGGCTTGCCAGGCGGTGCAAAACCTTCTGCGGTCGGCACTAGTGGGCGGTCGGAATCGGGACAGTAAGAGGGGAGAGTTGTATGCGTCGCGGGGACGGCCAGAGAACGGGCCGAGAGCGATTGCCGGGTGTTTGCAAAGGCCATCGAGAAATTGTGGGACTCGCGAACGGCTTGAACCGGTAGAATCGACGCGGATCACGCCATCACTGTTCTGGAGGTCAGGAGAAAACGACATGCTCAAAAAAATCGGAATTGGTGTTTACGTGCTACTCCTTGCATTGGCGGCAATTGTCACGATTCTGTGGTGGATAGAAAATCATTCATCTTTCCTCGGATCCCAGTTGGGGGGACTCGTTGACAGGCTCGCCCAGACCAATGTCTCTCTTCCGGTGGCCGTAACCCTTAGTTTGTTGGGGATCGCGGTCGGTTACGGCATCGGACGTTTGCTCCACCCACTGCGGCTTAAGATCGTGGGCGCATCGTACGGCGTCGAGGGTAGGACGGCGGATGTGGCGGCGTTCGTAAGAAAGCACATCAAGAACGACCGCGCCTCATTCGTTGCCAGCAACGAGAATCTGGGCGGCGATCCGTGCCCCGCCGTCCCGAAGAAACTCTATATCGCATATACTGTTACCACTGGGAAACCTCCGATCAAAAAGACATTTGAGGAGGGCAACCGCGTAGAACTCCCTGAGTGAGAACGGAGTATCACGTCCTACGTTGTCACCTCAGCCGGATCGGCCTGGTCGACGATCCCCGCCACCAATCCCCGGGCCTCTCGCCATCTTCGCCGGGCCACCCGCGCTTACTCTGCCGCGGCGGCGGCGCGGCCAAGCTCGAGGCCCTTCTGGAGAATCCGCTCGTTCACGGCCAGCATCGCCGGATCCTTCTTGCCGAGCACGTCGGTCAACAGGCCGCGGAGTTGCTCCTGGCTCTCCAGCCCGAGCAACCCGGCGCAAAGACCCAAGACCAGCAGGTTCGCCGAGCGCAGACTGCCCATGTCCGAGGCGATCTTGGTCAACGGAAGCGCGACGATCTTCACGCCGGGGTGTTTTCCGACCGCGGGGACCAGCGAGGAGTTGACCACCAGCGTCGAGCCCTTCCGGAGCAGCGGCCAAAACGCCCGATACGACGGCTCGTTCATCGCCACCACGATCGTGGCGTCCTCGACGATGGGCGAGCCGATCTGCCGATGACCGATCTTGACGTGGCAATGGGCGGTGCCGCCGCGGACCTCGGCGCCGTAGGCGGGAATGTACGTGGCGTTCCAGCCCTCGCCGACGGCCGCCTGGGCCAGCATCTTTCCGGTCAAGATCACGCCTTGGCCGCCGGTGCCGGCCAGCAGGATTTCCCGGGTGGCCTCGGCGGGCTTGGATCGCCCGCCGCCGGCGGCGCCCTTGCGACGGGCCTGCGCGGGGCTGCGTTTACGTGGCTGGGTGGGCACTTGCCGCCTCCTTGTCCTTGAAGACGCCCAACGGGAAGCTCTGGACCATCCACTCGTCGACGGCGGCCATCGCTCGGACCGGCGAAAGCCGCCAGTACGTGGGGCAGGGCGAAAGCACTTCGACCAGGCTGAAACCCTTGCCCTCCAGTTGACGCCCGAAGGCCGTGATGATCGCCTGCCGCGCCTTGCGGACCGCGGCCGGCTTGTTGACGGTGACGCGGGCGATGTAGCTGGGGCCGTCCAGCGCGCTGAGCATTTCGCAGACCTTGATCGGGCCGCCCTCGGTTTGCACCGAGCGACCGGCGGGCGTGGTCGCGGTCTTTTGGCCCAGCACCGTCGTGGGGGCCATCTGTCCGCCGGTCATGCCGTAGACGGCGTTGTTGACGAAGACGACCGAGATGTTTTCGCCGCGATTGGCCGCGTGGACGATCTCGGCGGTGCCGATGGCGGCCAGGTCGCCGTCGCCCTGGTAGGTCATGACGAACAGGTCCGGCCTTGCCCGCTTCAAGCCGGTGGCCACGGCGGGTGCCCGGCCGTGGGCGGCCTCCGACATGTCGATGGCGAGGTACTTGTAGGCGAGCACCGAGCAGCCGACCGGGGCCACGCACACCGTCCGATCGCGGATGCCGAAATGCTCGATCGCCTCGGCCACCAGTCGATGCGCCAGGCCGTGGCCGCAGCCGGGACAATAGTGCGTGATGTTCGGCCCCAGCACGGGCGACCGGGCGAATATTTTCGTTTCGATCCCGCTCATCCGATTTTCCTTGCGAAGCAGCCGTCGTTCCGAAGGCACCCGGAGGGTACCCGGTCCCCCTGTTGTCTCATAAGCGTTCACGCTACGGGCGGAGAAACCGCGGATTAACGCAGATAAACGCGGACAAGAATGGATTCAATCAACTGCGTTCATCCGCGTTCATCCGCAGTTTCCTCTCTTTGTCTTCCGACCTGTGAACGGTTACGTTGTTTCTTCGTCAATGCCTATCTGTTCTTCGGGCTTGGACTGCGCAGCAGTTTTCGCCCGAGGGCCACAAGCTCCTTGATCGAGGGCGACTCGCCGCCCATATATCCGACAAACTCGATCGGCAGCCGGCCGGCCGACGCCAACTGCACGTCCTGGATCAACTGGCCCGCGCTCAGCTCGACCACGACGATCCGCTTGGCCTTTTTCAGGGCCGCCTGGAGCTTCTTGCCGGGGAACGGCCAGAGCGTGACGGGGCGGAACAGGCCGGCATTGAAGCCCTCGTCGCGCAGGATGTCGGCCGCTTCGCGGCACAGCCGCGCAAGGCGCCGTAGGCGACGAACACCAACTCGGCGTCGGCCGTTCGGTGCGACTCGCCGCGGGGCTCGCGGCGTTCGATCTGGCGATAGACCTTCTGCAGGTTCCGGTTGTGCTCGCCCAATTCGGACGGCGGAAGGCGCAAGGAGCAAAGGACGTGCGGCCCGCGACCCTGGGCGCCGGTCAATGCCCAGGGCTTTTCGACCCGCTTCCTGGCGGGCGGGTCGCGCAGCTCGACCGGCTCCATCATCTGGCCCAATCGACCGTCGCTCAACACGAGGACCGGCGAGCGGTATTGATCGGCCAGGTCGAAGGCTTGGAAGGTGAAGTCGAGCATTTCCTGGACCGAGTCGGGCGCCAGGACGATGGTGTGATAGTCGCCGTTTCCGCCGCCGCGGGTGGCCTGGAAATAGTCGCCCTGGGCGGGGGCGATGTTGCCCAAGCCCGGACCGCCGCGCTGCACGTTGACGATCACCGCCGGCAGTTGTGTGCCCGCCAGGTAGCTGATGCCCTCCTGCATCAAGGAGATGCCGGGGCTGGACGAGGTGGTCATGGCCCGCTTGCCGGCGGCGGCGGCGCCGTGGACCATGCTGACGGCCGCCAACTCGCTTTCCGATTGCAGGAAGACCCGGCCCAAGGGCGGCAGCCGGGCGGCCATGCCGGCGATGATTTCGTTCTGCGGCGTAATCGGATAGCCGAAATAGCAATCCACGCCCGCTCGGATCGCGCCCTCGACCACCGCGTCGTTGCCGCTCATCAACACCTTGCTCACGGCGAAACCTCTTTCTCCGCCTTTTCGGCCGCCGTCCGATAGACCTCGATGGCCGTGTCGGGACACATGATGGCGCAAAGCGCGCAGCCGGTGCATTCCGCCGCTTCGCGCATGCGCATCGGATAGACGCCGTACTGATTCAGCGTGTCGTGCTGCTCGATGCAGTTCTTCGGGCAGACCGAGATGCAGATCTCGCAGGCCTTGCACAATTCCGCGGCGATTTCGATTCGGGCCATTTTCAATCAACTTTCACGATTCTGGGAGTTGGAGGCTCCGCGCGGGTGCCACTGCTGGCTTGTCCAGCAGTGTCGAAAGACCACTTGGGGCAACACTGCTGGACAAGCCAGCAGTGGCACCCGTAGATCATAATGTCCCATTTGAGTGAAGCACTACACTAGCGATACTCCTGCACCTTGATCTTTCCCGCCACGGCGGCTTGCGCCGAAGCGGCCAGGACGATCATCTCCTCGATTTCGGGGTAGACCATGAAGGGGGCGACGAAGCCGGCATACTTGCGGATCAGGCCGACCAGCCGCTTCGAGCGGGCCATGCCCCCGGTGAGCACGACGGCTTTCACCCGGCCGGAAAGGACCGCGGCCGACGCCCCGACCCACTTGGCGATCTGGTAGGCCATCGCCTCGTAGACCTCGCCAGCACGGGCGTCGCCCCGGCGGATTCGCTTCTCGACCTGGCGGCAATCGTTCGTGCCGAGATAGGCGTACAGGCCGCCGTGCCCCACGAGCATTTTCCACACCTCCGCGTGCGTGTGCTTGCCGGAAAAGCAGCAGGCCACCAGCGGGCCGGTGGGCAGCGAACCGCTGCGTTCGGGCGAGAAGGGGCCGTCGCCGTCCAGGGCGTCGTTCACGTCGACCACGCGGCCCTTGCGGTGCGCGCCGATCGAAATGCCCCCGCCCATGTGAACCACGATGAAATTGACCTTGTCGTACGAGACGCCCAGTTCGCGGGCGGCCCGGCGGGCCGCGGCCCGCTGCGAAAGCGCGTGAAAACGGCTCCTCCGCTCGAACGCCGGATGGCCCGCGTAGCGGGCAAGCGGCCAGAACTCATCGACCACCACCGGATCGACGATGAAGGCCGGTGCGCCGCCTTTCTTGGCGATTTCGTGGGCCAGCGGCGCACCCAAGTTGGACGGGTGCTCGCCCCACTTGCCGCTCCGCAGGTCGCGCAGCATCCGGGCATTCACCCGATAGACGCCGCCGGCCAGCGGCTTGGTCAGCCCGCCGCGCCCGGCCACGGCCATGCAAGCCTCCAGATCCACGCCGATCTTGGCGAGAAATTGGAGCACGGCGTCACGCCGGAAGGCATACTGATCGGCCACGCGGGCGAAATGCGCCAACTCGTGCTTCGCGTGGTCGATCGTTTCCGAGGCCAGGCACTCGGCGCCGCGATAGACGGCCAGTTTGGTCAACGTCGAGCCGGGATTGACGACGATCACCAGGTCGCGTTTTTTCGCGTCCCGGCCGGTCCTGGTGCGGCTCATGGGGCGTCTCCGGCCAACACGACGTTCAGCGCGACCGTGTAGAGCCTCGTCAGGGAGGTGTCGGAACGGGAAGTCATCACCAGCGGCGTCTTGACGCCGATCATCGCGTTGGCGACCTCGCGGCCGGCGAAATAGATCAGCGACTTGTAGAGGATGTTCGCCGAGTTGAGGTCGGGGCAAAGCAGGACGTTGGCGCAGCCGGCCACCGGCCCCTCGATGTGCTTGCACTGGGCCGCCTTGGCCGAGACGGCGATGTCCAACGCGTAGGGCCCGGCGACGTCGGCGTCGGCGATTTGGCCCGCTTCGCCCATCCTGGCCAGCACGGCGGCGTCGACCGTGGCGGGCATGTCCTTGGGGTTGATCTTCTCGATGGCCGCCAAGACCGCCACCTTCGGCCGCGCGAAGCCGAGCCGCTGGGCGACCCAAATCGCGTTGCGCAGCATATCGGCCTTCCGGGCCACGTCGGGACTGATGTTCACCGCGGGGTCCGACATGAACAGGAGCCGCTTCTCGGTGGGCGATTCGAACACGGTGATGTTGCTCAGCAGGCCGCCGCGGCCCAGTCCGTTCTCGCGGTCCAGAATCGCCCGCAGGATCACGTCCGTGTTCACCGCGCCCTTCATCAGGATATCGGCTTCGCCGGTGCGGCACATGGCCACGCCCCGGATCGCGGCCTGCTTCGGATCCGGCTCGTCGATCACCTCGATGCCGCGGAGCGGCAGCTTGACGAGCCGGGCGGTCTCGACGATGCGCTGCTTGTCGCCGATCAGAATGGGGTTGACCAGGCGGTGGCGCAGGGCTTCGCCGAGGCACTTCAGGCCCTCGTCCGTCTCGGCCCCCGCCAGCACGAGCTTCTTCAGCCCGGCGCGCTTCTTGGCAAGAACAAGAATGTCGTCGAGCGAGCGAAGTCTTTTCGGGCGAGGCATCTCACACCTCATCGCCCCGTTTCAACGCCACGCGCCCGCTCCGGGCCAGCGCGCGAATCCCGAAGGAATTCAAGGCGTTGATGAATCCGTCGACACGCTCCTCGTCGCCCGACATCTCGAACGTGATGGTCTGCCTCCCCATCGCGATCACCTGGGCGCCGAAGACCTCGGCCATTTGCGTGAGCTGGTTGAGTTCCTCCGGCTGGAACTGGACCTTCACCAGGGCCATTTCCCGATCGAGGAACTCCTGACGCGAAAGGTCGTCGATCTCGACCACGTCGCGAAGCTTCTTGATCAAAGCGGTGACCTCCCGGACTTCCTTGTCGTGGCCTTCGACGACGATCGTCAGCCGCGAGGCCTCGAACTGGTCGGTCTCGCTGACGGCGACGCTCTTGATGTTCACGTCGAACTTCTTGAACACCCCCACCACCTGCGCCAGGATTCCGGCGCGATTCTTCACCAACCCCGAAATGGTATGCTTCAAGATGCACCCCCCTTGTGAAGCCAAGTTTCAACGAACTTCTACTGATGATAAGATAGGGGAATCCTGGTTCGGCTGTCAAGCAGCGTCGCGAGGAAATTCCAGGGGGTAAGCGTTCACACTGCCGGCAGAGAAACCGCGGATTAACGCGGATAAACGTGGAAAGAATGGATTCAATCAACTGCGTTCATCCGCGTTTATCCGCGGTTTCCTCCCTTTTTCCTCCGACCTGTGACTTGTTTCTTCATCAATCCCTGCTGTGCGGCCGGGCCAAGCCGGCGGCCCCAAGGACCGCCGCATCGCCACCGAGAGCAGCAAATTCGATCGCGGTCCGCTCGGCCAACAACGGGAAGGCCCGCCGGCCGACCTCTTCGCGCAGTCGGGCAAGAAAGCGGCGGCCCAACGCCGACTCGGAACCGCCGAAGGTCATTTCCCCGCCCAACAATACGCCGTCCGGATCGACGGTGTGCATCACGCTGACGACGCCCGCGGCCAGATAGCGGGCCGTGTCCAGGACGATTTCCAGCGCGAGGGGGTCGTCGTCGGCGGCTTCCGCGGCCACAAGATCCGGAGACAGCGGCTCGCCGGCGGCCAGCCGCTTCGAGAGCGAACTCTTGCGGCCGGCGCGGAGCGCCTCGCGGGTCCGCTCGACCAGGGCCGCGGCGCTGGCATAGGCTTCAAGGTGTCCGCGCTGGCCGCAGTCGCATTGCCGGGCGTTTTCGGCACAGCAAATGACCATGTGGCCGCACTCGCTGCTCTGGATCGGTCGGCCCTTGGCGGCCAGGTCGCCGATGACGATGCCGCTGCCCACGCCCGGTCCCAAGGTCAACAAGACCATGCTGCGGAACGATCGGCCGGCGCCGAGCCAAGATTCGCCGTAGGCCGCCGCATCGGCGTCGTTGACCAGCGTGACCGGCAACCCGCAGAAATGGCCCACGCGGTCGGCCAGCGGAAAGCGTTCCCACGGCCGCAGCCGCACCGCTTCGAGCAATGTCCTTCCCTCAGCGTCGATGACGCCGGGCAAACCGAGGCCCACGCGGACCACGGTCGAGGGCTTCACGCCCGCGCCCTCGACGACCTGGAGCACCGCCGCGCCGATCCGGCCCGCGACCGCTTCCGGCCCGGCCTCGATTTCCGTCGCCAGATCAAGCCAGGAGAGTGGCCGGCCTTGCCCGTCGATCAGACCGGCATGGATTTTTGTCCCCGCAAGGACGACACCGACGAAAAAGGGCGGCTTGGCCTCGGACGGGGAAAGGAGTCTGCGTGTCTGGGTCATAGCGGCCTCAACGTGAAACGACGGAAACCCCCAGTATACGGGGTGTTGATATTCCGGGCAAGGGCGAGGGGGGAGGGATTGGGGATTGGAGAAAAGGATGAAGGCTGAAGGATGAAGGATGAAATGTGCGTCTGCGTACGCTTGCGGTTTCGCAGAAGCCGCTGCCCTGTCTCCAATCCCCAATCCCTCGGGGGGCCTTGTTTCTCGCAATACTTTCAACTCCAACCAGTGATTTTCCAGGTCCCGGGGCAAGAAAATCGCCAAGTTGCGATTGTGCCGATTGCACATTCTGGGGAGAATACGAAACCTTCACGCCCTGCCCACCACCCAACCACGAAATGGATTTCGCAGCCGATCGCTTGCGGCCCGGGGCGCCGCGGGGGACTAACGGCGATCGGCCGAACGAGGAGGGAACCGATGGTTTCGTTGCCGGTCGTCTTGGCGGTCGCGGTCTTGTCTGGCGCGCCTGGCCGGACGGAAATGCTCGAGTTCTCGGCCACCCAATGGTGTCCCGCCTGCCGTGAAATGGAATCCACGGTCCGCGACCTGATCGGCATGGGGTATCCGGTCCGCCGGATCGACCTCGATCAGGACAGGGCATTGGCCGCGCGGTTCGGCGTGCAAAAGATTCCCTGCTTCATCATGTTGATCGACGGCGTCGAGGTCGATCGCGAAGTGGGGTTGACGAGTTTTGGCCGGCTGCAAGGGATGTGCGAGCAGGGCGGCCAAAGCGGTTGTCGCCCGGCCGTTGCCGTCGTCGCATTCGTCGCCGTTGCCGTCGCCGCCGGTTGCGGCCAAGGCGGTTGCCGTGCCGGCGCCGTCGCCGTCGGTGAAGGGGGCGGCGGTCAGCGACGCAACCTTGCTTGCCCAAAGCGTCCGGCTTCGCGTGGAAGACCCCGACGGCCGCTCCTGCGGATCGGGGACCATCGTCGACGCCCGCGAGGGTCAGGCCCTGGTGCTCACCTGTGGACACATTTTCCGCGATTCCAAGGGGAAGGGGCCGATCGAGGTCGATCTGTTCGGTCCCGGGGGCGTGCAGCGGGTGGCCGGCCGACTGGTTTCCTATGATCCGGACAACGACGTGGGCCTGGTGAGCATCCGCCCGGCGGGCCAGGTGGCCGCGGCGCGCGTGGCCCCGGCGGGCTATCGCGTCGCCAAGGGCGAAGCGGTCGTCACGGTGGGCTGCAACAACGGCGCCGATCCGACCGTGTCGCACAGCCGCGTGCTTGCCGTCGATAAATTCCTCGGACCGCACAATCTGCAAGTCGAGGGCGAGCCGGTCGAGGGACGCAGCGGCGGCGGCGTCTTCTCCAGCGACGGCATGGTCATCGGCATCTGCAATGCCGCCGACCGCAACGATCACGCCGCCTACTGCGACGCCTTGCTCACGCTCCAAGCGGAACTGGACCGGGCGAAACTGGGCTTCGTTTACAAGGAGCCGTCGAAGGCGACGTGGTCGCCGGCCGCGCCGGCCGGTGCCGGTCCGTCGTCCGTGGCGGTGTCCACGGCGCCGCTGCTGCCATTGAAAGAGCCTGGCCGCGAGCCGGGCGCGGCCGCGAAGTTGGCCCCGGGCGAGCAAGCCGCGTTGGAGAAGATTCGCCAAGGGCGCAAGCGACGGGGCTGAAATCGTCGTCTACGTCATCCGCAACGGCAGCGACCCGGTCGCCAAGAACGACGTGCTCCGGCTGGACCACGTCTCGCCCGCCTTCCTCGAACAACTTGCCGCGGAAAGCGGCCGGCACGAAACATCCCTGGAGGTCGGCCGCAGCGGAGGCCGATCTTGGAGTGGGACGCGACCGCCGGCTATCTCCACCGCGAACCCATTCCCGGCGCCGGCCAGGCGCCGTGATCGGCCGTCTTGTGGGCCCAGGTGTTTCGCAGCGCCGTCGCCCGCCTTAGGCGACCGGCAAGCTGCCGCGTTGCAGCCACGTTGCCAGCGAAGAGCCGACCTCGCCCAGCGGAAACCCCATGCCCAGGAAGTTTCCCAACCTCACTTTGCACGGGGCGCCGGAATTGAACGAGGGCTGGGTGCGGAGCGTCAGCCCTTTCCACAATCCCATGCCCAAGGCCGGGTAGCCGAGGCGGACCAGCCCGTGGGAAAGGGCTTCCCACGAAAGAAAGCAGAGGTTGCCGCCATTCTCCCAGAACAGGCCGCGGGCATCCATCACCAGGGTTCCGCCGCCCAGCACCGCCAGCGCCACCGCCGCGGCGCCGTGGAGCAAGGACAACAGACAAAACAGTTCGAGAAAGGCGAGAACGACAACGTCGGTATTCCCTTGGAGAAAACGTGCGACGCAACCGAGAACCGCCAGCGGGCCCAGCATGAACGCCAGCCCCAGGACGGCCGTCAGCAGCCGCTGGTTGACGGAGGCCGTCCACCGGCGTTTCGGTTCCAGCGGGGTCAACGCTTCGGTCTTCGCGCTGCCGGAAAAGGCGCCGGCGAGGACCTGGCGGAGCCTGGCATCGAGCGCGTAGTTGTCGATCTCGAACGTTCCCGACGGGATTTCGACCGCGGAGTGGTCCGTGAGGACGGTCAGTCGCGATCGTGTCGCCACGCTGAAATGGAGGTGGCAGATATCGGCAAACGGAACCTCGATGGTCCGCAGGCCGTGGAACGGATTCCACCATGCCCGGACGCGGGGAAGCTGGAAGAGGACCTTGCCCGGGTGAACATAGACCCCGGCGTCGGGCAAGAAGAAGCGGCTGGCGACGCGGACGCCGTGAAAGAGAAACCACAAGGCAAGGATCGCCGCCAACGCCAGGGCCAGCACGTACAGCCCGACGCGCCATGTCGCCCAGGGGGCCAGGAGCGTGTTCTTGTAAATGAACAGGGTCAACATGCCCGCATAGGCCAGGAAAGCGGCCAAGTAGAGCAACGCCACTTGGACGAGCAACTTGGGCGGCGGCTGCTGGGCGAGCACATGGGGCTCTTCGCTCATGCCAACGGTCCTTTCCACATCCAAGGCGACTCTTAATCAACCCACCGGCAGACACTCCTACTCTATTGTATTTGAAGGCCGCGCAGGACACAACTGCTTCGCGGAACACCACTTCGTGCGACCCGCGGCATGGTGGAACGCGGCGCGTGGACCTGGACAACCGAGCCCGCCTTTGCTACCCTGGGATTCATGGTCCGTCTGTTCACGAGGATTTCCAAGGGGACAGTCCCATTTTCGTCGGACGAAAATTGGGACAGTCCCCAGGTTACTCTTGTAGGGAACCCGGAGGGGAGAACCCATGAGCACGAATCTTTCGCCATCCGCATGGATCGGAACGAAGTTCTTCCTCGCGCGCGTTTTCCCCTGGCCATGTATCCTTGTCGGGGCAGTCATGCTCTTCTTTGGAGTGAAGGCGTTGGTCCACGCCAAGGCGAGCGAGTCCTGGCCTACCGCCCGGGGAACCATTGACAGCTCCAGCGTCGAATGGCGCGCGGGACGGCATGGTGGTCCCAAGACGTACCATGTGGAGATTCGGTATCATTATTCCATCCGCGGCCTTATGCACGGTGGAATGCGTGTCACGGTGGACGATGAAGAATCGACCGATCCTTCGCTCGCCGAGGAAATCGTGAAGCGATATCCCAAGGGAAAGGCCGTCACGGTCTATTATTCTGCCGAGAGTCCTAGCGAATCCGTCGAAGCCATGCTGGAGCCCGGGATCAGGCCGTCGTTGTGGCTCTTGCCTAGGATCGGACTCATTCTCCTTGCCGCGGGCACGCTCACGGCGCTCTTCTTGCCGATGGTCATGGCGCCGTTCGGCCGGTCCGCCGGGCCGGCGGAGGAAGCCGGCGGGATGTAGATGAGGTATCGAGGGTGCGTCGGTGCATGAACACGTTCCCGTCGAACGTTCACTCAAACCAAGAAGGGGGGAATTCATGGAGCCCAGTCTTTCGTCATCCGCGGCGCCGTCGCCCAAAACGCCGTCGCCCGGCGCGAGGCTTTTCTTCTCGCGCATTTTCCCGTGGCCGTTCATCCTCATCGGGGTCATCGTGCTTTTCTTCGGCCTCCGGGGATTGATTCGAGCCAAGGAGAGCCTTTCCTGGCCCACTGTGCCGGGAACCGTCGAGAAGTCCAACGTTGAGTATCAGCGCGGAGATAAGGGGGGCGGAACGTACCATGCGGTGATTCGCTACGTTTACACGGTCGGCGGCGTGAAACACAGCGGAGACCGTGTCGCATACGGCGATTACGGATCGAGCGATTCCTCGCACGCCCAGGGCGTTGTGGATGAATATCCCAAGGGCAAGGCCGTCAAGGTCTATTACTTGCCCGAAAACCCCGGCGAATGCCTGCTGGAACCGGGCGTCAAGGCGCAGTCGTGGTTCTTGCCGGGATTCGGCCTGGTGTTCTTCGCCGCGGGCATGCTCATGGCGTTCTTCTTGCCGAAGCTCATGGCGAAAGCCGAGCAGAGCGGCCGAGCGACAGGAGAGGACAAGGCGAGCGTGCCGTGAAGCGTTAGCCGCGGACGCCGAGAACGGCAACGCGCCGTTTCAGGCCGGCAAAGGCGTCAAAGCGCCCCGCGCTCCACTGCGACCAGCCGAGCGATCACCTCCTCGAGCGTTTGCCGAGCGGTGAAGCCGGTCGCTCGCGCGAAGGCGCTGCCGTCGATGTGCGAACGCGATTGCGGCAAACGAAACTCGCCGGGACCCGGCCGCGCTCCACGCCGGACCACCCAACGGGCCTTCGTGCCCGCCAGGGCGTTGATCGTCTCGACCATCGACCGCCACGTGCAATACGGGCCGGCGAGATTGTAGGGCCCGGAGGACCGGATCCCCAGGGCGTCGACGACCGCGCGGCCGAGATCCTCCTCGCCCAGGAAATTGGTGCCGTAACTTTCCAGTCCCTCGTCGGAGTCGAAAACGAAGACGGCCCCGGCGCGGCACTGGTCGTAGATCGTGCGGAGGAACTGGCGATCGGCCCGTCGGCCGCCGGTGGCCAGCAACAGCGCCATGCGAAGCCGCACCGCCGCGCCGCGCTGACAATCCGCCTCGATCATCCGCATCTGGAACTCGTTGCAGATCTTCCCCAGGTCGTACCAGCACGCGGCGTCCAAGGGCGAGTTCTCGGTCAGCGTTTGACGTGGAATCCCGTAGACGGTCTGGCTGCTGGTATAGACGAAATTGCCCCGCTGCCAGAGGTCCAGAAGTTCGCCGGTGCCGCGGACGTCGTCCCGCAGGACCACGTCGCGGTCGTTCGAGCGGGGACTTGCCAGGTGGATGATCGCCTCGGCCCGGGCCACTTCGTCGGCCAGCGGACGGACGTCGGCCAGGTCGCCGAGCACGGTGCGGCAGCCGTCCAACGTGACAGGCCGGCGGACCATCGCCGTGACCTCGTGGCCGCGGCGGAGCAATTCGGCCAGCACCGGTTGCCCGGCGTTGCCCGTGGCCCCGGTGAGGAAAACTCGCGCCATTACGGTTTCTCCTTGGCTCGGGAGGAAAGGAGCGGGGCGAACGGGTCTTGCTCCCGTTGCTTCAGCACCGCGCCGTGCCCGGAATCGAAATAGAGCGACACGGCGGCCTCCGCGCCCGGGCCGGTTCCCAGGTTTCGCCAGCCCAACTCGGTGAAAAGCCGTTCCTGGCCGGCCGCCACCAAGGCGTCCACGGCGGCCTCGTCGGCCTGCAACGGCGGCGTCAGATGATAGTCGTAGTGCGAGGGCATGTCGCCCGCCGCGCCGTCGAGCGTGACGCCGAACTCGCCCGGCTGGTTGGCCACGGGCGTGCCCGGAAAAAGCACGAAACGGTTCAGCGTGAACGTGGCCCGCCCCATGTCCCGCAGGGCTTCCAAGCAGAACTCGATCGTGCCGTTCAGTTCACGCGGCGTGTCGCCGGGAAAGGCGGCCAACAGGTTGACGTGGACGCCCAGCCCAAGGTCGTTCATGGCTCGCAGGATGTCGCGGACCCGGTCGGGCGGCACCCCGGCGGCGCACTTCCGCATCGCGCTCTTGCATGGGGGGCGAACTCGATTCGAGGCCGTAGAGCACTTCAAAACAGCCCGCCTCGCGCATCAGCGACAGCAGTTCCCGATCGACGTTGGGTTCCATGCGGCAGCGCGACGACCAGCGGAACCGCAGCCCGCGCACAAGCACGCCCTGGCAGAAACGCCGCAGCAGGGCCGGCGCCAACGCCTCGTCGGAGAAGATGAACGTCCGATACCCGGCGGCGATCTGGGACGCGATGCGGTCCAGTGCGGCGGGCACTTCGTCGGGCGACGGCGGTCGCGGGTCGTCGTGCTTGTCGTTCTGGACGCAGAATGCGCAGCGGCTCCAGTAACAGCGGCGCGGACTGACGCGCGTCCAAAACACCGGCTCAGCGGAGAAGGTGGGCGGGGGCGGCGGCACGCTCTGACCCGGCAATTCCCCAGTGCGATGCTCCAGATCGCCTCGCCCCAGCACGCCCCGCGGCAATTGGCCGGCGGCCAGCGCATCGACCAGGGCGGGCAGCACCACGTCGCGGTCGTCCTGCGGGCCGATGATCGTATCGAAGAACGTCCTCAGGGTCCCGGCCGCGCCGAGGCGGGCCAGGTGCGGCCGCAACGAGAAATTCTCGTAGCCGTGGTCGGCCAGGCAGACGTGCATTCCGGGATTATTGCGCGCCAGGTGCCGCACCGCCACCATCGCCGCCAACAAGTTCTCCGCCGACGTTACGGAAACCACCAGCAGATCGATGCCGCGGGGACAGTCGGCCAGCGCCGCGCGGATCGTCTCGGAGAGGATGCCCTCTTGCTGGGCGTATTGCACCAAGGCCGCGCTCTCGGCATAGTTCAGCCCGTGGACCTTCACGCCTTGAGCGAGTGAGAATTCCAGCTCGCCCTGGGCCGCGTTCAGCGCCGCCACGTGCTCGGCCAGCGGCGCCAGCGTGGCGACGTAGCCGGCCGCGGTCTGATAGGGCTCGGGCGTGCCGAGGGCGTCCAACGACCGGCCCGCCGCACGCGCACTGGCTTTGAGGTCCAGTCCGGCCGCCTTCCATTCGACGCGGCGGCGCAGTCGCTGCGCGAGACTCAACGACGCCAGCAGGGCGTCGTGGATCGCCTCGCCCGCAAGCACGCGCCACCACGCCGTGTTGGCCTGATACCAGAGCAATTCATGTCCCCGCGACGCCACGGCCGGCCACCAGCGGCCCGGATCGATGACGACCGTTGGGAATCGCCCCGGGGATGTCAAGGCCACGATCCGCATCGCAATGCCGCCCCACCGGGCGGCCTCCACCGCTCGAAGTCGTTCTCTTGCAGAGCCTTAGCCACGGATGCCGGCAACGGCGGGCGACCGGGGGCGGGGGTCGGGTTGGCGGTCCCACCAATGGCAATGGTCGCCCATATTCAGGCTGTTCTTGCCCACATTCACGCCATCCTGGCTGCCAGGGACAGCCGCGCTCGCCGCCGTGGCGCTCTGGACGGCGCCAAATCCAACCAGGGACATCACGAACAACAGGCTGACGTAGAAGAAACGCGACATGACAACTCTCCTTATCACTTGTGGAATCAAATTTGTTTCAAACACCCATTCCACTTGTGATACGTGCCCTGGGGCGGGGCCTTACAACCGCGGACCGGATTTCCCAGGCACCATACCATGCGGCCAAGAAACGAGCAATGGCGTCGAATTCTCCCCTCGTCCGGGTGGATTGGGAGGTTCATTCAACGCCATGGCTCTGAAGGGCCGCCCGGTGCGTCCGATCGCCGCCGATCAACCGCGAACGCCGGCAACCGCGTTGCTGTTTCCATTGTTATGGTTTCGGGCATTCCAATCCCACATCCGGGCCTGGCCCGGCGAAAGGCTGTTCTGGCCCACATTCACGCCGTTCTGGCCGCCGGCGACGGCCGGGACCGCAGCCGAGGCGCTCTGGACCGCGCCGAATCCAACCAGGGACATCACGAACAACAGGCTGACGTAGAAGAAACGCGACATGACTGCTCTCCTTATCACTTGTGGAATCAATTTTTGTTGCAAACACCCATTCCACTTGTGATACGTGCCCTGGGACGGGGCCTTACAGCGTCACGGTCGCTGAATACGGAACTGGGGCGGCCGGCCCGAAGATCTTCCGGCGTCAAAATCAGGAAGGCCGGGGCCGTAGCGAATCGCCATGCTGCTCCGCGGCTTCGGAAGCTCGATCACCAACGACGCCAACTCGCGGCCGGTCTTCGACGCGACCGTCGTCTGACGCTGCTCGTCGATGAAGCTCACCGTGTAGGTCTTGTCCGGGTTCAGCCCGCGGAGCATCACCCCCAGCGACGACTTCCGGCTGTCTTTGCGGCGGAAGGCCAGCACGAGGCCCTCGTCCGAGTCGCGGAGGTGCAGTTGCCAGGCGATCCAGGCGTCGTCGGCCGTCGAGCAGGGCGTGAGCGGATAGAAATCGCCGTACCAATACTTGCGGTTCGCGTTGATCTCGGCGATCGCCGCACGGGCTTGATCGAACGGGAACGAGCGGTCGAGAATGTCCCACTCGCCGCAGAATCCGGCCGTGGCGGTGCTGCGGCAGGCATAGGCGTCCATGTCCCAACTGATGGTCGCGTGCAGCGGCAGGAAGAGGCTCAAACCGTAGCTTTGACACTGGGACGGCTCCAATCGGCCCGGACCGACAAAGTCGGTCCGCGTTTGCACCACGCTCCGCGTGAGCATCTCGAGGTCGATCCGCCGCCCGCCCGAGGCGCAATCGTCAAGGTACATGTGCGGATACTTCGCCCGGATTGCATCCCACATGGCATACAGCCCCTCGACATAGCGGATTTCGCTGATTCCTTGCCGGTCGGGCGGGTCGTTGTGCCGCCAATACAGCACCGGCTCGGCATAGTTGAAGTCGTTGCGGTAGGTGTGGATGTTGAACTCCGCGATCTGCCGGATCAACAGGTCGGTCATCCAGCGCCGGGCCTTCGGATCGCCCAGGTTGAACAGGCCTTGCTCGCCCGGCTTTCGGGAGACGTAGAGAATGAACTCGGGATGCTCGCGGGCGATTTTCGTCCCCGGGGCCACGCGCTCCGGCTCGTACCACACGAGGAACTTCAATCCCAGTTTCTGGCAGGCGTCGCCCACCGGACGCAACCCACGGGGAAAATCCTTGGTCTTGGGAAACCAATTGCCGACGCCGTCGGGAAAGTCCCCCTCGAACCAACCGGCGTCGAGCCAGAGGCTGTCGCAGCCCAGGTCGCGGTTGATGCCCGCCGAGACGAGTTGCCCTGGCTCGCTGGCCCAGTAGCCGCGTCCGCCGGTCCGATTGAACGACTGCACGGAGACAGCCGGGCGGATCGGCTGCCCGTCGAGTTTCGGAAGGTAATGGGCCAGCAACAGGCGGCGGAACGTATTGTGGGCGTCGATGCGGTCGCCGGACCAGCGCATGAGCATGATGCGGGGCGTGCGGATGGCCTCGCCCGGCCGCAGCCGAAGATGGGTCAATTCCATGCC
This sequence comes from uncultured Planctomycetia bacterium, assembly GCA_963804825.1. Classification (GTDB taxonomy): domain Bacteria; phylum Planctomycetota; class Planctomycetia; order Pirellulales; family Thermoguttaceae; genus JBKQVT01. The sequence continues at coordinate 1,770,180 of CAWDRV010000003.1, forward strand.
AGCTTGCAGGCGGAGGAGTCCGTCCTTCGCGCGGTTGATCTTGGCGGCCCATTGGCCCGTCCAACCGATGGCGGTGAAGAACCCTTCGTTGCCGTACTGGAGATTGAAGAAGGGAAACGTGCCGTTGGACGGCCGGCCTAAGATTGGGGCCAGCGAAGCGGTCTGGCCCGCCGTCAAAGAGCGTTCGATCGGCAGGAACAACTGGGGGCTGCAATCATCGCCGCGGATTTGATCGAGAACTACGTCCTTTTCCGGCTTCGTCTGGAGGACGATGTCCAGTGCCTGGACGTTCTCCAGGATCGGCGTGTCGTGTTTGCCGGTGTTCTCGAAGCGGAGAACCCATTCCACCGCCGGGAAATCATGGAAGGCCGTGGCCGTCGCGACGACCTTCAAGCCGGTCTTGGCATCAAGCCAAGTGGTGACGTATTGAGTCCGATCCTTCTGCTGATGTTTCTCGGCCGTTCGGATCCAGGAGGGCAATAGCAATTCCGAACCCTTCCCGTCATAAATGAAGGAAAATGGTGGGGCCCCCCCCGGCAACCACGACCAGTTGGCGGACAGCCAGAGATTATCCGAGACGTCATCGCCGAAGACCTTATCGGCCCAAAAGCGCACCGGCTCGCCGGCCGGTGGCTTCAAGGGTTCCAGGAATGGGCCACCCTCGCCGTCGACTATGTCGGCCCGCAATGTGCCACCGAACGAGAACGAAATCGTCAAGGCTAACGCAGTCCACCAGGATTTTCGCAATCGAACAACCATCGAATGCCCTCCTTCTTTACGTGCGGCCCTGCTTGTACCGCTGGGCCTGGTCGATCACCTTGGGGTCCTTGCTGATGCGAATCGCTTTGTCCAGCAGCGGGTCGAACTCGGCCCTGTTCGGGATGCGGAGGTCGCGATAGTGGGCCAGCCCGACCACGCTGGCGCACGCCTGCTGGGCCAATGCCGGTTGGTCCATGTAGGGAACGACAAAGCGCAACGACTCCATCGTCCGAACGGCCGTGCAGCGGGCCAACACCAACCGCCGCTCCTCATCGCGCGTGGCCAGGGTCATGGCCTTCTTCAGCAGGTCGAGCCGTTCGGCGCTGGTGCGTTTGTCGTGCAGGGCGGCCACGCGGATCAACGCCCGGAGGGCGGCCGTCTGATGCGCCCGATCGCTGCCGGTCTGGACCAGGCCGAGGAGCTTGGGGACGACGGAAGCGTCGGGCCAATTGCAGAGGGCGTGGAAGCCCGCCTCGCGTCGCGGCGGATCGGGGTCGGCCATGGCCGCTTCGACGACTTTGAGGGCGGCCGGTCCGCCGACGCGGCCCAGCGTGGGCAACAGGGCCGTGCGGTCGGCGTCGCTGAACTTGTCCCAGGCGGCCAAGATAGGCTCGGCCCGCCGGTCCGGGTCCGTGATCCCATTGCAGACGAACATGACGGCCTTTTCGGCGGCCTCGCGCTCCGGACCGCCCTTGGCCTTGAGCACGCCCGCGAGCATTGCGGCGACGTGCCGGGCTTCGGCCAGTTTGCCCAGCGTGGCCATGGCCGTCATGCGGACCTTGGGGTCGTCGTCGCCGGCGGCGGCCAGGATGCTGGGGATGGTCTCCTTGGCGCGGCGGTCGGCCAGGATGCCGATCAACTCGATGCGGAGCGGGGACTTCGCCCGCGGCAGCTCGGCGGCGATGGCCTGCGAGACGGTTGGGCCGTGCAGGCGGGTGAGGCTGGTCTTGGCGGCGGTGTATTCCAGCCCGGCCGGTTTCAAAAGCATCCGCACCAGCAGCGGGACGTCGTCCGCGGAGCCCAGCGCACCGACGGCCCGAAGGGCCGCCGCCCGCACTTGCTCGGCGGGGCTTTTGACCATTTCCAGGACGGCGGGCCGGGCCGTCGGGTCGCCCCGGTCGGCCAGGGCATCGAGCAATCCCGCCCGGGCCTCGGGTTCCAATTTTGGCAGCAGGCCGGCCAGTCGCTTCGTGGCCGCCTCGCCCTTGGCTTCCTCGCGGACCTGCTGAAGCCCAAGGGCCCGCATGTCCTTGTCCTTGTCGCAAACGAGGCTGACGATCGCGTCGAGTTGATCGCTGCTTTTGTCGGCGTCGGCGACGGCCGGCCCGCCGCCGAGCACGGCATGGACCAGCAGGCAGAGCATGCCCCCTACAAGCAAGTTGGTCTTCTTCAAGGCAGGACCCTACGTGTTATTCTTTCTTGCCGGCGACGTTCAACAGACCGCGGGCCGCGGCCAGGCGAACGAGCTTGGGCTGTTTTCCCCCCATGAGAGATTGATAGATCAGCTTCGCTTCCGCTTTGTAGCCGTCGGCCAGAAGCTGCTCGGCGCACAGCAGACAACTGTCCGTAGCGGCCTGCTCGGCGCCTTCGGGCGGTTGCTTGACCAGTAGGCCCAAGGCTTCGCCGGCCATCGGGGTGCCGATCGTTCCCAGGGCGTGGGCGGCGGCGCAGACGACCGCGATGTCGGCGGCGCTCGAGCAAGGCGGCCAGGGCCGGGACGCTCTCGGCGTCGCGGCGGACGCCCAGCGAGCCGATCACGCCGACCTTGAGTTCCGCGTTGAGGGTCGCCAGGGCGTCGCGCAGGGCTTTCGCGGCTTCTGGGACGGGGATGGCCTGGAGGGCGTAGCGGGCCATGTGGGAGAGATCCCGCTCGGCCAGCAGGCCCGCCAGCGCCGGGACCGACTCCGCCGTGCCGATGACCCGCAGCGTGCGGCAGGCATAATCGGCCGCGTCGCGCGTGACGTTGCCCTTGAGCACGTCGGCCAGGCGTTTTTCCAGGTCCTGGCGGGCCGCGGCGTCGCCGTGCGTGGCAATCACGGCGTCGTCGATCGGTTTCAAGAGGTTGCGGTCCTGGCCGTAGTCGTAGGTCTTCAGGGCGTCAAACGCCTTGTCCACGGCGGCCTTGTCCACGGCGGGCGGGTCCGCGGCAAGCGCCGCGGCCGTGCCGCCCATGACCGGCAACGCGGCGGCCAGGGCCAATCGCGTATCGAGTGGATGGTGCATATCGGTTCCTTTTCTTGGGATCAGTTCTTTCGTGTGAATTTCCAAGGGGACAGTCCCATTTTCGTCAGACGAAAATTGGGACAGTCCCCCGGTCGTTTCTTCGTCAATGGTTACAGCACCCACGGTTCACGTTTCGCGCGGTCGAGGAAGCGGTTGGCCTCCTGGTCGCCGGGAAACTCTTCCTTGACGGGGTCCCATTTCAGGGGTCGGTTCAATTCGTACGCGATATTGCCCAAGTGGCAAAGGCTGGCGGTGCGATGGCCGAACTCGATGTCGCGGAACGGCCGCTGGCGGTGTCGCACGCAGTAGAGGAAGTCGCCGTAAATGCCGCCGGCGCCCTTGTAGTCAGGCATGGTCTTGGGCGGCAGCTTTTCGCCCGGCGTGCCGATGACATCCAGGTCGCAATTGGGCTTGCCCGGACTGTGATAAATCCGCAGTCCGTTGGCGAAGACGAACGTGAGCCACTTGTGCTCTTTGCCGTCGGGCGGGATGACTTCGACCGGTCCCTGGTCGGCGACTCCGGCGTAGAACATGGCTTCGCCGAACTTGTGGGCGCCCCAGTCGGTCATGCCGCCGCCGGAATAGTCTTGCCACGAGCGCCAGCTTCCGCCGGTGGTGCTGAAATTGCCGTCGATCCGCTCGCGGTGATAGGGCGCCCAAGGGGCGGGGCCCAGCCACATGTCCCAATCGACGTCCGTGGGGACCGGTTCGCCCGGCAGGTTGCAGGGCCTGGAGGGGCCGCCGACGTTGGCGTAGACTTCCTTGATCGTGCCCAGCTCGCCGGCCCAGCATTTCAGGGCCAGGTCGCGGTGATCGTCCAGCACGCGTTGGCTGCCGCCGGAAACGACGCGCGAGTAGCAGCGGGCCGCTTGGACCATGAGCCGCCCCTCGCGGATGGTCCGCGCCTCCGGCTTCTGGCAATAGACGTCCTTGCCGCTGCGGCAGGCGGCGATGGTGATAATGGCGTGCCAATGATCGGGCGTGGCCACGTGGACGGCGTCGATGTCGGGGCGGGCCAGGAGGTCGCGGAAGTCGGTATAGGCATCGCAGTAGTCCTTGCTGTGGTAATGCTCGTTCACGCGCCTCTTGGCATCCTCGCGGAAGCGGCCCCGCACGTCGCAGACGGCGACGTACTGCACCTCCTTGCTGCCCAGGAACGCGCCTTGGTCGCCGCTGCCCATGTTGCCGATGCCGATGCCGCCCATGACGATGCGCTCGCTGGCGGGCGGACGGCCGTCTTGGCCCAGGGCCGACCCGCGGATGAGGTACGGAACGGCCACCGTTGCGGCGGCGGCCTTGAGAAACTGCCGCCGATTCGTATCCCATTTCTGCTGCTTCATTGGACTGAGTTCCTTTATTGGAATCGGAAACTTGTACCTTGGTTTTCCACAACGGAAACTCTTTACACCGGATTGGGCAACTCGTAGCCCTTGCGACGCGGACGATCGACCAGCTTGTTGGCCTCGCCGTCGCCCGGAAACTGCTCTTGGACCGGGTCCCAGGTCAGCCGCCGCTGGAGGCGACGGGTGATGTTGACCAGGTGGGAGACGCTGATCGACCGATGGCCGATCTCAACGTCGGAGACCGGCAGCTTCCGGGAGCGAACGCAATCGAGCCAGTTCTGCATGTGCCACCTGGCTTGCCAAAGAGTAGTGGCGTTATCGTTCCACTTCTTTTCCTCTTCGGCTTCGTCGACTTTCTTGAGCAACTCGGCGGCGATGCCCTTCGGGTTGGAGGAGAACTTGTTGCGGTTGATCTCCAGTTTTCCCTTCTCGCAGATGAATATGGCGCCGCCGTAGGGACCGTGGCCCTTTTCGAGGACGAAACGGACCGGGACTCCGTTGGCGTAGCGCATCTCGACCTGCTTCTTGTCGTTCAGCCACATTTCGACGGGCCCGGTTCCGTCGGCGCCCAACGCCCATTGAATCTGGTCGATTCCATGGGCGCCCCAGTTGGTGACTTCGCCGCCGGCGAAGTCGCGCCAGCGCATCCAGGGCATCCATTCCTTGTTGTACGGCCGCCACGCGGCCTGGTTGAGCCACACGTCCCAATCGAGCCCGTCCGGGACCGGCTGGGCGGGAAACGGCTGGTCGGGCGAGCCTTCCGAGCTGGGATAATTCGGGGCCCGAACTTCCTTGATCTTGCCCAGCCTGCCCGTGCGAACCGCCTCGCAGGCGATGCGGTTCAGGGCCATCGAGCGCTGCTGCGTTCCCACTTGGAAAATGCGCTGGTGCTTGCGGACGGCGCCGACGAGCACGCGTCCTTCATGGATATACAACGTCAAGGGCTTCTCGGCGTAGATGTCCTTGCCGGCCTGGCAGGCATGGATGCAGGGCAGCACGCGTTGAAATTCGCCCGTCCCGACGATCACCGCGTCGATGTCCTTGCGGTCCAGCATTTTCTGGTAGTGCTGGTAGGTTGGCCAGTTGGCCTTCTTGGCCTCCTTGAACGCCTCGGCCCGGGGCAGATTGCAATCGCACAGGGCCACGATCTGTCCGGCCTCGGGCAATTGATCGAGCAGGAGCTTGGCCCGGCCGCCGACGCCGATGGCGCCGATCGTGATCCGCCCGCTGGCGGGCGGTCGCCCGTCCTGGCCCAGGGCCGACGCGCTGATGAGGTACGGGGTGGCGACGGTTGCGGCGGCCACCTTGAGAAAGTCTCGCCGCTGGACGTTGCATTTCCGGTTCTTCATGGGAGTGGCTTCCTTCGATCGCTGGGGATGCTGGGGATGCTGGGCAGGCATGATGGTCGGCGGGGAGCGAGGCACGGACGGCGACCCATGCACTCTCCCCAGTATCTTCCGGGAGACATGCCCCGTCAAGGGTGTCGTCCTCGCGGCGGCCCGGAAGGGGAGGGCAGCAGCGGGACGATCTCGGCCAGCGGCGGGTGCGACCCCAGCCGCAAGCGGGCCAACGTGACCGGAAAGTGAAAGCGGCGCGGACCGGCGATGCCGGGATTCACGTACAGCACGCCGCGGCGGGTCGTCACCGAAGGCTCGTGCGAATGGCCGGAAATCACGACCTCGACGCCGGCCGCCACCGGATCGAAGTCCAACTCGCCGAGGTCGTGCAACAGGTAGACGTGCGTGCCGTCGATTTCTTCGCGCCGCGTGCAGGGCAGGTCGGCGGCCCAGAGTCCCCGATCGACGTTGCCTCGCACGGCCAGCACCGGGCGGCAATCCTGCAAGGCCGCCAACGCCTGCGGCGAACCGATGTCGCCGGCGTGGAGGATCAAGTCGCAGTCGCAAAGCGCGCGCAGCGCCTCCGGCCGCACCAGGCCGTGGGTGTCGGAAATGACGCCGATGGTCTTCATGTCTGGAACCCTAGGCTAGTGTTTGACATCGGCCCGATCATAAGCTAGGTTTCTTATGTAGTTGCAATTTGCGCTCACGGCGAACACCTGATGTGCGGGGAAAATGCCCCTTTTTTCCTAATCCAAGGCACGATCCAACCATGAAATCGTTTCTTCGCGGCGCTGGCCGTTTTCTTGTCTCCGAGGGCGGGCCCACGGCGGTCGAGTACGCCGTCATGCTATCCGTAATCGTGCTCGTTTGCTTGTCGGCCATTTCGACGATTGGCGTCAATGCCAACTCCGTTTTCCACAAGCTGGCCAGTTCGCTGAAGTAGCCAAACGTTCAGATTCGGAATTCGGAACGCGGACGGTGACCATTTCCTGCGCCTTGTCACGCTTCCGCCTTCCGCCGATTCGACGTTATCCGGAGGCTCATGCCTCCGGCTCGCTGCCTTCCGCCTTCCGCCCTCCGCCTTCCGCCTTCCCCAAGTGGCCAACGTCGTTGATCGTCATCGGCGTGGCCTCGCCCTGGCGATATTCGATCACGCTGATCGCGCCGTTGTCCTGGACGACCGATCGGTATTGGGCCAGCGGGATGCCGAGCAGATGCGCCAAGTAGACGCGATTGACCACGTTGTGGGCGACGACCACGACGAGCCGTCCCAGGTTCTCGGCCATCAACCGCTCCAGGGCCGGCAAGACCCGCTGCAGGACCATCGTCAGGTTCTCGCCGCCCATGTAGGCATGGACCGAGGCGTCCGCGGTGAATCGCTGATAGGCTTTGGGGTCGATTTCCGCGATTTGTTCCCACGTGCGGCCTTCCCATGCCCCAACGTCGACTTCGATCAAATCGTCCAGGAGGCGAATCGTCAGGCCGTGGGGGGCGGCGATCGCAAGGGCCGTCTGCTGGGCGCGGAGCAGGGGACTGGAGTACACGGCGTCCAACGGCTCGTCGGCCAGGCGGCGGCCGGTCAAACGCGCCTGCTCGAATCCCTCGTCCGACAGCGGCAGATCGATCCGCCGTCCCTGCAATCGCGGCGGGCGGGCGCCATTGAAGTCGGTCGCACCGTGACGAACCAAGTAGAGCCGGCAGGTATCCGGGGCAGGGCAGGGGGGCATGAAAATCCTTTCGGCAACGTCAACGGGTGCAATTTCTCACGCAAAGGCGCAAAGACGCAAAGGCGCAAAGGAAGAGAAGGTCATTCGTGAATCGACGGAGGGCGGGGCAATGCCACCTTCCGCATCCTCCTCCTTCTTTTCCGTACCTTTGCGTCTTTGCGTCTTCGCGCCTTTGCGTGATATGCTCGTGCCCAAGGTCCATGCTACAGCCTCCGTTGTTGTTCGTGTTGTTTCATTTCAATGATCGGTTCGAGGACGCTACTTCAACGGGTGCTTGTGTCGCTCTCGCTCCTCCAACTGCTTGACCGCCAATCGGCTCGCCACCCGCAACGCCTCGATCATGCTGCCGGTCTCGGCCAGGCCGCGCCAGGCAATGTCGAACGCGGTGCCGTGCGCAACGCTGGTGCGGATGATCGGCAGGCCCAACGTGACGTTGACCGCGCGGTGCATCCCCAGCAGCTTCAGGGCGATGTGCCCCTGGTCGTGATACATGGCCACCACGGCGTCGAATCGTCCGTTGCGGGCCTGGACCATCACCGTGTCGGCCGGCAGCGGACCTTCCAGCCGCAGGCCCTCGGCCAGGCCGCGGCGGACGGCCGGGAGAATGATGGTCTGCTCTTCGCTGCCAAACAGTCCTCCCTCGCCTCCGTGCGGATTCAGCGCACAGACCCCGATCCGCGGCCGGATGCCGCTCAGCCGCGCCATGAACCGGTCCGCCAGCCGCGCCTTGGCCAAAATGGCGTCCTCGCTCAACTCGTCGAAAACGTTCCGCAGCGCCGTGTGCAACGTCACGTGGACGACGGCCAGGCCGCCCGGCGATCCCAGGCCGGCCTCCGGGCCCAAGTAGAGCATCATGGCGAAATCGGCCGCGCCGGACTTCTCCGCCAGCAATTCGGTGTGGCCGGGATAATCGTGCCCGGCCCGACGCAAGGCCTCCTTGTGCAACGGCGCCGTCGTGATCGCATCGACCCGGCCGTCCAACGCCAGTTGCGCGGCCGTGACCACGGCCTCGTAGGCGGCCTGCCCTGCCCGGGCATCGAGCGTGCCCGGCGCAACCTCCAACACCTCGTCCCCGCCGCAAGCAAGACACGGGATCACCCCGGGCGAAGGCTCCGCCGCCTCCGGGGCGTCGATCACGACGACCTTCACGTCGCTTTGCCGCAACTCGACCGCACGGCGAAAGACCTCCGGATGACCGACCACCAACGGCCGGCACCCTTCGTGGACGACCGCCTCGGTCCACGCGCCGACGATGACCTCGGGCCCGACGCCGGCCGGGTCGCCCTGGGTGACTGCAATCAGCGGACGCCGTGCTTTCATGGCACTGTATTGTATTCATCAGCAGCCGGCTTGCCAGAGGGTGCGTTCATGGGGACTGTCCCAATTTTCGTCCGACGAAAATGGGACTGTCCCCTTCGGCGTGACGGCTAACCAGAGGGTGCTTGTGCCGGGAGTGCAAATCCCCTAATATTGTCCCTATTCGCCCCAAGGGATTAGGGATTGGAAAGCTCGATCCCACACCAACCCTTTGTCGTATTTCCACTTGCGACCATACAAAAACATGCGCGAAGCGCACAGAAATCTCAACCGAAGACCCTAATCCCCAATCCCTAATCCAGTAGTTCCAAGTTCTCGTTTATGGCGGCCGAAGGACGTAAGGTGCTGTGCCATCGTGATATAGGACGACGATTTCGTGAGCGATCCAATCGAGCACCTGTTTGAAGCGAAGGAGTTCGAGGTGCAGTGCCAGACGATTGCTCCGTCCGTCGGCGAGTCGCGTCTGATGAATCCAGACCCATACGTTCCGCAAGATGAACCCCAACGCCACAAAGAACAGCCGCAAATGAGGATCGCGAGTGCAGGTGTAAATTCTCCCTTGCCGCCTTTGACGATAACTCGTTTCGATGCCAAACCGTTTGCGGTAACGCTCGCGAATCTCCGTCGGAGAGCCCTGCACGCCCCAGGCAGCGAACAACAGTTTCTGTCTCGACTGTTTGCCGGTGTGCCGATTGCGGTAGCGGCGATAGCCCACACAGACCCGAATGGCCACCTGTCGCTCGCCGCTTTTCATCGTGTGGGGGTACCAGCCCGCCGCTTGTCGCCGGATCGCCCGCAGGCCGGTCAGTTTTCGACCTTTCCTGGGGCGTCGCCCGGCGAACTTCACCGGCATCAAGAACGGCAGATTTTCCTGCTGCAAGAACTCGACCACGGGCAGGTTGAAAAATTCCCGATCCAGCAAAACACGCCTGATTTTCAGGTCGATTTCGCGGATCCGCCCCAGCAATCGCCGCAGCACCGTGACCAGCGATTCGTGGCGTCGCACCCAGGTCAGGGCCAGCGTGTAGCGCCGGCCGTACTCCACGATACAGGCCGAGGCGTAGGCATGGAATTTCGTGGTCCCCTGTTTCGGCTGACCGTAGTAGATTTCGTTGCGGCTCCTCTGCGGCTGCCCGTAATAGGGGTCGAGGTGCAGGTCGATCGCGATGGTCCACGCTCGGCGTGTCATGCGGCGCGGGAGATGGCCGACCAGGGCCTTGTTCAGGCGGCGTTCCAGCACAGGGAGCGTCTTGGGCAGGCCGTCCTCCAGGGCCGTCATGGCCGCTTGATCGGACGGGGCGTGGGCCAGGTCGCGGCAGGCGGCGGAGATGGAAATCGACCGGGCCGCAGCCCGCAAGGCGACTGCCGCGATTGCCGCGGCGGTGCAGCGCCACCCATGATCTTTTACTAGCTTTGCTTGCACCAGCCATGATTGAGTCCACGAGTACACTTCGCCGCTGGTTATGGTAGAATTCGTCCTTGAACGCATGGCTTCCTCCGTGTAACGACTCGTTGACACAAGTCTTTTACACGAGGAGCCTTGCGTTCACTTATAGCAATTCAGCCGAACTTGGAACTACTGTAATCCCCAATCCCTTCCATGCGAGCCTGCGTTCAACGAGTCACCCGGGCGTCCGTCGCCGTGGCCGGCGAGGTCTGCGCAGATCGGCCCCGGAATGCTGGTCCTGCTCGGCGTGGCCGAAGGCGACACCGAAGACGACGCCCGGCAGTTGGCCGAAAAGACCGGCGGGCTGCGCATCTTTGAGGACGCCGAGGGGAAGATGAACCTGGCGCTGGCCAACATCGGCGGCGCCATGCTCGTGGTGAGCCAGTTCACCCTGTTGGGCGACTGCCGCAAAGGCCGCCGCCCCTCCTTCACCGCCGCCGCCGACGCGGAACTGGCCGAGCGGCTCTACCAGGTCTTTGTCGACGCCGTCGCCCGGCAGGGCCTCGAAGTGGCCACCGGCCGCTTCCGCCAGCACATGCAGGTCGAATTGCTCAACGACGGGCCCGTCACGCTCCTGGTCGAAAGCAAGTAGGGGAGCGCCGGGCGTCGTGAGCCCCGGGCGTTAGCCCGGGGATGAGCTTGCCCCCACGCCCCGGCGCGGCTGATCTTCGCACCAACGGCGTTTCTCGGTATATTCATCCGTATGGCCTTTCCCTTGCAGCCCTACGACTTCGTGATGATCGCCGTGCTCTTTCTCTGCTCGCTGTTCGGGGTGTGGAAGGGCATGGCCTGGCAACTGGCGGCCTTGGCATCGTTGATCGTCAGCGGAATCGTGGCGATCCGTCTGAGTGGTCCACTAGCCCCCTTGTTTGGTGGTGAAAAACCCTGGAACCGTTGCATCGCCATGCTCGTGCTCTACGTGGTCACCTCGCTGGCCATCTGGCTGGTCTTTCGCCTGGTCTCGGGCTTCATCGACCGGCTGCGGTTGAAGGAATTCGACCGGCAGTTGGGCGGCGTTTTCGGGGCGATCAAGGGGGTGCTGTGGTGCGTCGTCATCACCTTCTTCGCCGTGACGCTTTCCGAGTCGGCCCGGCAGGTGGTCCTGAAATCGCACTCGGGCTATTACATTGCGGTCCTGACCCATCGGGCGGCGCCGCTATTGCCGGCGGAGGTTCGGGCCGTCTTGGGCAAATACATCCAGGAACTGGATCGCAAGTTGGATCCGAACGTGTCCCCGCCGCCGGAGCCGGCGCAGCCCGCAGGGCCGGGACATCGCACCTAGCCCACGCCCACCGGCTGCGTCCGGTGGGAATCGTTGCCGGCACGACGGTTGTTCGCCGCCCGGATTCCCGGCGGACGCCGCCGGCGGGCGTGGGGCGGAGCGAATGCCGTGAATCCTCATGTTTCCGACCGAACATAAGAAACATTATCGGACGTTGGAAGGGGGCCGAAAAGAGGGCCACGCCGCATTGACGCCGCGCCAGGCTGCGGAGATCATACTGACATGCGAGAGTTCATCAGAGCGTGCAACGTCTATTGCCGTCCGGGATCGGACCAGGCGATTGTGGCCGCTGTTTACAATCACGGTGGCATGACCGCTGAGAAGCCAGGATGCGCAACGGTGGTCGCGTTTTCAGATTCGCCCGCCCTGAAAGGGGCTATCCAAGCTGCACTCGACTGTTGCGAGTATGAGGAGAGCTTCAATTACTATGGCCAAAAGCGCACTGATTGGCCCGCGTTCCAGGCCTCGGGTTACAAGACGGTCAAGCGTTTTGAGGCCGACTTCATTCGGCTCGGGATACGGGGTGCCAACGAGAAGAACTTCTTCTACGAAGTGAGTTCGCCGGAGTTCGGTGACTTCGGGTTGCATTTGAAGATCGTCGTCAATGCCAATACCGGGGAGTATGGTGAGGCCGTACGATACCTCGTGAGCGAGTACGTCGCGTGTAAGGCTGCCGCGGCCACGCCGCCGGCGGTTGATCGCCGGGCGGTTCGGGAATGAAGTAGTTGTCGCCGGCTATTCCGGCTGCTTGGCCATCGCCGCTTGGGGGCGATGATGCGGACCGGCCAAGAGGTGACGGTCGCCGTCGGTTTCGCGGTCGCCGTTGCCGTCGCCGTTGCCGGCACGGACGCCGGCGTCCGCCAGCAACGGCTCCGTCGCGCCGCCCTCGAAAAACACGCCCATGCGGCGGAATTTCTGATACCGGGCTTCCAGCAATTGAACGATCGGCTGGGCCACCAATTCCCGCAGGCAACTCCGCAAATAGATCTTCAGCCGGCCGGCCATGAGGTGATAGTCGCGATGGGCGCCGCCCAACGGCTCGCGGATCACGTCGTCGATGATGCCGAGCTTGACGAGGTCCTTGGCCGTCATCTTCAAGGCCGCCGCGGCCTGTTCCTTGAACGTGTGGCTCTTCCAGAGGATGCCGGCGCAACCTTCGGGACTGATGACGGAATAATAGGCGTGTTCGAGCATCGAGACCCGATCGCCGACGCCGATTCCCAGGGCGCCGCCGCTGCCGCCTTCGCCGATGACGATGCAGACAATCGGGGTCGGCAATCGCGACATCTCGAACATCGAGTTGGCGATGACTTGGGCCTGGCCGCGTTCCTCGGCGCCGATGCCCGGATAGGCGCCGGGGGTGTCGATGAGGCAGACGACCGGCATGTGGAACTTGGCGGCCAGCCGCATCTTGGCCATCGCCTTGCGATAGCCTTCCGGGTGGGCGCAACCGAAGTAGCAGGCGGTGCGTTCCTTGAGGCTGCGGCCTTTCTGATGGCCGACGACCATCACGCGATGCGTGTCGAGCTTGGCCCAGCCGGCGCGGATCGCCCGATCGTCGCCGAAAACCTTGTCGCCGTGCAGCTCGACGAACTCGTCGAAGACCAGCTCCAGGTAGTCGGTGGTCATGGGCCGCTCGGGGTGCCGGGCGACCTCGACCGTCTCCCAGGGCCTCAGTTGGCTGTAGATCCTCTTCTTCAGGTCGGTCAACTCGCGGCGGAGCCGGCGGATCTCGTTGCGAACCTCGGGGGTCTGCGGCGCCACGGCCTCGAGTTTCCCCAGCCGGGCCTCCATCTCGAAAATCGGACGCTCAAACGACAAACGATGGTGGTTTTCAGCCATGGAGAGCCTGAATCCGTAGATGGAGGGGGGACAACTGCTTTCTTGACCGCTGCCGTTGCTTCTAATCTATCGTCGGCAGTGGGCGTGGGAAGGTCATAATATACTTGCACGGTTTAATCGGTACAAACCGAAATTATACGGCTATTATCGTCTCGTTCTCGACCGCTTGCAACAAAATTATCCGCCCGGCTTGCTTGGCGGACGTGGGATGACGCTGAATACCCTGCATTGGTGGAATTCGTCCAGGAACTCCCCCATTGAGATGGGGCGCGCGGCCGGTTCTTTCGCCAAGGTTCGCCGCACTAAATTGGCGAATTCCGGGGTGACGTTGCGATGGACGGTGTCCAACGACGGCGGCGCGGCCTTCAAGTGCTTGTTGAGCAGTTCGTTCGAGCTGGTGCCCGTGAATGGGGGTTTTCCGCATATCAATTCGTGGATCGTGCAGCCGAAGCTGTAGACGTCGGCCCGCTGGTCCACCGCCGCGCCGCGGATTTGCTCCGGCGATATGTAGCTGCGAGTCCCGACCACCTTGGATCTCGGCGAGAACAGTTTGGCTAGCCCCCGTCGGATACGTGTTGCCAGGGCCAAGTCGATCAGTTTTACTTCTCCCTGGTCGCCGACGAGGAAGTTGTCCGGCTTGATGTCGCGATGGACGTAACCCATTGCATGGAAGTAATTTAAGCCTTCGGCAGCATCTTCAATGATCTTTGGGACCAAGTGGGCGAGCTTATCCAAACCCTGCAAAATACGCTGTTTCATGTTCGGCATGGGATACCATTCCATCGCAAGATAGGGTATCCCGCGTTCCGTGCCGAAAGCATAGATTTCGATAATCCGCGGATGCACCATCTTGCGCCCGACCGTATATTCCCAGCGCAATCCCTTGACCATTTCGCGGTTCTTGGAAAATTCCTCCCGGATCGCCTTGATGGCCACGAGCCGCTGCGTGCTACCGTCGCTAGCTTGCCAAATCTGGCACGCACGGCTGCCATGGACGACGTTCAACAATTGGTATCCGCCCAGGTAACCGAGGACATCGCGTGCCATGCGTTTTAGTGTACCGGCAGTTTCCCTGTCGGGCAACGGTGGTTGTAAGGGGATTGGGGACTGGGGATTTGGGGATTTAGGGATTTGGGGATTTGAAGAAAGCCGCCGCCCCGCGTGCCGGGGTCATTTATGTCCCCCATGAAAATTGAGGCCGTTGCACCTCCTAATCGCACCCCCACCCCTAAATCCCCAAATCCCCAAATCCCTGCATCGCCCCCCCTACCCCAACAATCGTTGGTAGAGCGACCGGAGCTGTGCCGTCATGTGCTCGTGTCGGAAGACGTCGGTGAAACGCCGACGCCCTTCGGCCCCCAGACGGACCCGCAGCGCGGGATCGACGAGGAGCCGACCCATCGCGGCGGCGAGCCCCCCCACGTCCTGCGGGGAAACGAGGAAACCGGTTTGACCATCGAGGACGACCTCCCGAGCGCCGTCCACATCGAAGCTGACGACCGGTTTTCCGGCAATCAGGGCTTGCGGCAGCGCCCGGGCGAGCCCTTCCCGAAGGCTGGCATGGACCACGATGTCCATCGCGGCGATCAGCGGGGGGATCTGCTCGGGCGGCGCCAGCCCGGTGAACTGGAAGCGGCCCGTCAAACCGGCGGCGGCGATTTGCCGGGCCAACGCGTCGCGGAGCAATCCGTCGCCGATCAGCAGGAATCGTGCGTGGCCGTGACGGCCGGCGAGCTGCTCCGCCGCGCGAATCACATAGTCGTGGCCTTTCAAGGGAAAGAGCCGGGCGATTTTGCCGATGACGACGTTTTCCGGTCCGTAGCCGAGTTGGCGACGCACGCGGTCGCGGTGCCGGTCGCATTCCAGCAGCGGTTCGACCTCCATGCCGCTCGGGATGGTGGTGAACTTTTCTCGCGGCGCCACGCCCGCGGCGACCATCAGGTCGGTCATGGCGTCGGCGACGCTGACCAGGGCGTGGCAGCGGCGGGCGGCCCAGCGCTCGCAGGCCCGAAACAGCGATCGCGCCGCCCTGCCCTGGTAGGGATGGAACGGCGCGCCGTGGACGGTGTGAACGATGGCCGGCGTGCCGAGTTTCCAGGCCGCGGCCCGGCCGAGGATGCCGCCCTTCGCGCTATGGGTATGAACGACGTCGGGGCGGAAATCCCTCAGCAGCCGCTTGATGTGCCGATAGCTGACCAAGTCGCGCCAGGGGTGGATCGGCCGGCGCATGGCATCGACCACGGCCAGCGGGACCCCCCCTGCCCTGGCCCGTTCGAGCAGGCTTCCCTCCGGTCCCAGCGGCGGCCCGGTGATGAGCAGGACGTCGTCGCCGTAATGCCGGGCGAGGTCTTCGCAGCAGAGCACGACGTTTTCCTGGGCGCCGCCGAGGATCAGACGGGTAATCACGTGGGCGATGCGCATGATGACTCCCCTCGCCCGTCGTGGGATAAGTTACTCTTGAACGCTCCCATAGGTTACCTGCACCAAGAACAGCCCTTCTGGCGGCGCCGTGGGACCGGCCGCGCGGCGATCGGCGGCCTGCAAGACCGCGGCCGGCCAATCCTCGGCCCGGGCGCCGCGGCCCACTTCCACCAGCGTTCCCACCAGTGCGCGGACCATGTTGTAGAGGAAGCCGTCGGCCTCGATCTCGATGGCGACCAGGTCGCAGTCCCCTGCCCTGCCCCGTTGGACGCTGAAATGGAAGACGGTGCGGATGCCGTCGGCCCGCGGCGCGCCGCTGGACTCGAAACTGCTGAAGTCGTGCTTTCCCACCAGGCGGTCGGCGGCGCGGCGCATCGCTTCCGCGTCGAGCCGGCCGTGGACGTAATGCCAGCAATAGCGGCGGCGAAAGACATCGCGGACCGGGCCGTCGTGGATCACATAGCGGTATCGCTTCCGCAGCGCGTCGCGGATCGGATGAAAGCCGGCCGGCATTTCCTCGACCGCCAACACGGCCACGTCGTGCGGCAATTCGGCGTTCAGGGCCCGGCGGAGCACGTCGGCGCTCAACGGGCTGTCCGTTTGGAAGGAAGCCACTTGCCCGAGCGCATGGACCCCGGCGTCGGTCCGTCCGCTGGCCAGGACGCTGGCGGGCTGGGCGGTGATCTTTTCAATGGCGGATTGGAGCGTTCCTTGCACGGTGGTCTGCCCCGGCTGGACTTGCCAACCGGCGTAGGCCGTGCCGTCATAGGCCAGGGTCAGCTTGATGCACCGCATCGGGAAAGGGTCTTTTCACTGCCAGTAAGGAGTTACTGCAATTCGCCAGCCGCCGTCAGGATAATGTGCCTCACCGTGTTGGAGACAAAGAAGCCCGCACGCGATTCAAGGTCGTCGATGCACGGGGCCACGCACGGAATAAGTCCTGCATTCTTGGCCATGAGCAACACGCCGAGCAAGCCGATGACGGTCAGGCCTCTTGACTCCGCGATCGAACGTCCTCGCTTCTCGTCCATCAGGAGGTAGTCGGCATGGGACTCTTCCGCCAAAATGATCGCTTCTGCTTCGCCGAGATCGAGTTCTTGGCCCAAGGCATCTGCGGCTCGGTGATCCGCCAACTCTCGGGTTTCCAGAAAGTCTGGGAGCGAAGGGTGAAATCGAAGCAACTCGATCCTTACGCCGGGTGGGATGAGCACCCGGTCAAACAGCGATATCAGCAGGTTGGCCTTTCCAATCTGAAGTAACGCCGTAAGGGGCGAAGTATCGCTGACCACCAGCATCACTTGTCCCCACGATGGGCAAGGGCTGCATCCGCCAGGGCGTCCGAGGCGTCGTAATGGACCGGAATATGTCGCTTTCCGAGTTCGTGTAGGAAGTCGGTGTGAGACAGCCCCGCCACCGCCGCCCCTTGCCCAAGAGTGACGCGGTCATCCAGGAATAGGCCCAGGGCGAGGTGCAGTTTGATGTCCTCCGGCGTAAATCGCCCCTCGATCTCTTCTGGCAACGAGACAGACATTGGGTAGCTCCCTTCTCCAACGAATTATACGATGCCGGCAGGCTGATGGCACTCACCGGTCAGCGGGCTTTTGCATCATAGGCCCTCATTTCCTCAGCCGCCCCCCTGCCCTTTCACCAGCAACTCGGCGATCTGCACGGCGTTCGTGGCCGCGCCCTTGCGGAGGTTGTCGCTGACGCACCAGAAGGCCAGGCCGTTCGGGCTGGAAAGGTCCTCGCGAATCCGGCCGATGAAGGTTTCGTCGCGCCCGTCGCAGTGGATGGGCATGGGGTACAACTTCTTCTCCAGGTCGTCGACCACGACCAGCCCGGGCGTGGCGGCAAAGAGCCGCCGGGCCTCGTCCACGCCGATCTTCCGCTGCGTCTCGACGAGGATGCTCTCGCTGTGGCAGTTGCCCACGGGCACGCGCACGCAGGTCGGGCAGACCTGGATCGAATCGTCGCCGAGGATCTTCCGCGTCTCGTAGACCATCTTCATCTCTTCGGACGTGTAGCCCTTGTGCTTGGGCGAGCCGATCTGCGGAATGCAATTGAAGGCGATTCGGTAGGGGAACACTTCGCACGTGTGCTCTTCGCCGGCCAACAGGGCGCGGGTGCCGTTTTCCAGGTCGCGGCTGCCGGCCAGGCCCGCCCCGCTGGTCGCCTGATATGTGCTCACCACCACGCGGAGAATGCGGCCGGCGTCGTGCAGCGGCTTCATCGCTTGCACCAGTTGCGTCGTCGAGCAGTTCGGGCTGGAAATGATCCCCTGGTGCCGGCGGACCGCCTCTGGGTTGACTTCCGGGATGACCAGCGGCACCTTCGGATCCATCCGCCAGTAGCCGCTTTCATCGATCACCAGGCAGCCGCGGCGCACGGCGTCGGGGATGAAATCCCGCGCAACCTCGTCCGGCGTGCTGCTGACGGCCAGTTGCACACCGTCGAAGACCTCCGGCCGCAACTCCTCGACCGTGTATGACTTGCCGGCAAAGCGGAGCTCTTTCCCGGCCGAACGCCGCGAAGCCAGAAACTTGATCGTCCGGAAGGAAAATTTGCGCGACTCGAGGAGTTGACAAATGATTCTTCCCACGGCGCCGGTAGCGCCCACAACGGCCACGGACTCGAACACGGATCTTCTCTCCACGAATGTCGATGCTTCCACGCGCCGCTTCCGCGGGTGGACCAACCCCAGATTATGACACCCGCGGCGTGAAACCGCAACCGCGGAGTTCCCCCCGGCTGCGGTTCTGGCGCCCGGTGCGAAAAAAACGGCCCCCGCGCCGAAGGAGCCGGACACGGGGGCCTGTTGGTTCGCACGATTCTGGATCGGTCGGGGAAGTTCCCGACTTTTCGCCCGCCGGGCGAGCGAAGTCGGGTGCTGTCCCCCACGGAATGGCTAATCGGCCGCTGCCACGCTCTCGGTCTTCAGATTGAAACCGAACGCGGCGGCGCCTTGCTCACCCGCGGTCAGCGTCACCGTCTGGTCCTCTTCGACGATCTTGCCGTCGCGGACAATTTCCGCATGGACTACGTACTTGTAGTTGTAGCCCGGCTGCAAGCCGTAGGAAACGTACTGCCGGCGACTGCCCGTGCTGGTGGTCGGCAATCCGTTGATGGTGATCTTGGCCTCGTAGGGGACCCAAACGGTCAGCAGGGCGCTGTTGTCCAAAGTGGGCGCGCCGGTGACCGGCGTCGTCGGGGTTGCCGGAGCGGCCGGGGTTGCCGGGGCGGGAACGGCCGGGCCGGGAGTCACCGGGCCGGGAACGGGTGATTCACCCGCGGCGGGCGGTGTGACCGGCTTGGTCGCCGGAGTCGGCGTGCCCGTGGAAGGCGTCGAAACGGCCGCGTTCGGGACTACTCCTGCCCCACAGCAACCAAACGTCGGCGTGTAGTACGGCAGGCAACCGCTACAGCATGAGGAATAGCATCCACCGCATCCACAGCCGTAGCCATAGCCGCAACAGCCGCCGTACCACTTGCACGGTCCAAGAACCAGGCGGCGAACGGGGCCAGGCCGGCAGCCGAGGGCGCAATCGCCGCAACACGGGGCGTAGCTGACCGTGCAGCAAGCCGGCGTGTAGCCGCAATTCCATCCGCAGGAGTTGCAGCCGTACCCACAGCCGTACCCGCTGCCGTAACCATAGCCATTCCCCCATCCACAGCAGGCATACGACTGGGAAACAGTCGTCAGGGCCAACACCGCAATGGCTCCAACCAGAACGTACTTCCAACTTGGGCGGAACATGACATTTCTCCTTGCTACTGACCAAACGGGATACCGTAATTCCACGTGCTAAAAGATATCACTGAGAACAGAGAAATCAAGTAGGATGGGGGGATTCGTGAGAGTTTGACGGCTGATAAAACTGGACACTTACGTCCTGTGTGGCGAATTGGATCCTCCACGGTTGGACACCGTGGGGCGGAAACGGACAGGAAAGATACATTACTAAGGTGATTACGTATCAAGCTATTCCAGTCGCCTTCCGTCCTCCGCGCGGGCGACGCTATAATCCGCTGCGTGAAAACCGTGGTCTGGGCAAAACGATTGCCGTGGTCGGTGCTGGCCGCCGCCGTCATGCTGGTCTTCGTCGGATGGTTGGCGATCGCCCGATGCGGCGACTTCGCTCCGGGCGATCCGAGCAGCGGGCATTATTTCCGCCAGCAAATCGTCTGGTCGGTGCTGGGGCTGGCGGCCATGACGGCGATGTCGCTGCTGAACTACCGCGTGCTATGCCGCTGGAGCTACCTGCTGTTTCTGGCGTCGCTGGGGTTGCTGGTGGTGGCCTTTTTCTTTCCGAGGATCCATGAGACCCATCGCTGGATTCGCCTCGGCCCGATCGGCTTACAGATCGGCTTTCAACCGTCCGAGTTTGCCAAGGTGGCCTTCGTGCTGGCGTTGGCGCGATACTTGATGTATCGCCAGACCTATCGGCGGCTGGGCGGCCTGCTGTTGCCGCTGGTGTTGGGACTGATCCCGCTGCTGCTGGTGTTGATCGAGCCCGACCTGGGCATGGCGATCCTCTTTCTTCTCGTGCTGTTGGTCATGCTGTTTGCGGCCGGGGCGCGCCGGAGCAACCTGGCGGTCCTGGTGGCGGCCGGCCTGTTGATGACGCCCTTGATATGGACGCAACTGAGCCGGCAACACAAGGCCCGAATCACGGCGCTGTTCGATCAACCGCCGGCCGACCAGCAGCCTAGCAAGGACGCTTACCAACTCCACCAGGCCAAGCGGATGTTCGCCTTGGGCGGTCCGTGGGGGAGCCTGCTCGCCGGCCAGCCGACCGCGGACATGGCCGTCTATCGCCTGCCCGAGGCCCGGACCGATTTCATTTTCTGCGTGGTCAAGGAACGGCTGGGGCTGCCGGGTTTGGCGCTGGTCGTGGCGCTTTATGGGCTGCTGGCCTGGCGTGGGCTGGCCATCGCCGCGGACTGCCGTGAGCCGTTCGGCCGGCTGGTGGCGGTGGGCGTGACCGCCATGATTTCGCTGCAAGCGGTCATCAACATGGGCATGAACCTCGGATTGTTGCCGATCACGGGCTTGCCGTTGCCGCTGGTCAGTTACGGCGGTTCGTCGCTGTTGGCCAACGCGGTGGCGTTGGGACTGCTGTTGAACGTGGGCCTGCGGCCGGGCTATGAAGTGACCAACGAGCCGTTCCGCTGGGTGGGGTAGTGCGCCAACCGACCTGGAATGACGACTTCGACCCGTAGGTTATGCTTTAGCATAACACGATAGCGGGCAACGCCTTTCGTTATGCTAAAGCATAACCTACAACTTCCGTTGCGAAAACCAGGTAGGGTGGGTCGAGCGCGGCGAGACCCACCAAAATCCGCGAAAAAGACATGGTGGGTCTTCGCCGTGCTCGACCCACCCTACAGATTTCCGGCCTTCCACAACAGAAACTATTTGCGCGACGCTTTCAGCTCGATTTTGCCCAGCGAGAGTTCGCCCACCGCGCCGAGCAGGCCGATGCGAACGATGGCTGAGCGGGCGCGGGTGGGCACCTTCATCCGCTTCTTCTCGGTCTGCCAGTCGAAGGAGCCGACCCAAGGGCCGATGGCGCCCTCCTCGCGCAGTGAGACGCGGTTCTCGTCGTAGAAGGTGATGCCCAGCGCGGAGACTTGCTGGGGCGTTTGACCGGGGCGGATGTTCCGGCCGCGGACCACCAGCGATACGTCCAAGTGGGTGACCTTCCGGCCATCGACGGCGAATCCCTGAAGGGCCTGGCAGCCCCGCCCCGGCTCGTCGTTGCGGAAGGTGGCGTAGTGCTTGCCCGCCGGCGATTCAGCGTCGCTTTCGATCGTCACTTGCCGGACGTAATGCCAGCCGACCGGCTGCTGCGGCGGCTTGCCGGTGAGTTCCTCGAAATTGCCGTTGATCAGGGTCGGATGGAGCGGATCGGGCTGTTTCTTCCGCTTTTCTTCGGCCACTCCGGTCATCGGCACGAACAACGTCGGCAACAACGCCTCGGACACCATCTTCCCCTTGGTCTTCTTCAGCAAGTACAACGTCTGTTGGAACCGCTCCCCGACGGGAATGATCATCCGCCCGCCCTCTTTCAACTCGGCGACCAACTCGGGCGGCACCTGCTCGGGCGAGCAGGTGACGATGATCTTGTCGAAGGGGGCGTGTTCCTTCCAGCCCTGGTAGCCGTCGCCCACCTTCACGTGGACGTTGCCGTAGCCCAGCCGCTGCAAGGTCTTCTCCGCTTTGTGACCGAGCGAGGGCACGATCTCGATGGTGTAGACCTCATGCACCAGCGGGCTGAGCACGGCCGCCTGGTAGCCGCTGCCGGTGCCGATTTCCAGCACCTTGTCGTCCGGCCGCGGATCGAGCGATTCGGTCATGTAGGCCACCACGAAGGGCGGCGAGATGGTTTGTCCCTCGCCGATGGGCAGGGCCATGTCCAGGTAGGCGCCAGCCCGCTGGGCCGGCGAGGAGATGAACTCGTGCCGCGGCGTCTTGCGCATGGCGTCGATCACGCGGCGATCTTTGATCCCCGCCCCCACGATTTCCTCATCGACCATCTTGTTGCGGGCCTCGGCCCATTCTTGTCGCGTCTCGGCCCGTCCGACGGCCGGCGCCAGGACGATCGCGGCGGCCGCGGTCCAGGCGAGGGCGATGGTGACGGCAACACGCGGCCGATGGAAGGTCTTGTTCATGATCGCTGTTCTTGCCATTCCAGTCATGCGGAAAACACGTTGACACGATTCTATTATATCCCATGAAAAACAGCGGATCACTCCGATATACTGTGCAAAACACATTCCAACAAGGGGGCGATATCCTTGTCCAACGTCCCGTGGCTCCGCCGCGGGGCCCTGTTTCATGCACGCTTGTTCTGCGATAATCGAGGAAACCGGCCAGAATTGGGAGAGGATGGCAGTTGTAGGGGATATGGACAGCCAAACGCTCAGAAACACGATCATCGACCGGATTCTCCCCCGGGTGCAAACGCCCGGCCAATATATCGGCGGCGAATGGAACTCGGTCCGCAAAGACCCCCGCGGCGTCCGCGGCAAGCTCTGCCTGGCCTTTCCCGACACCTACTCCATCGGCATGAGCTGCTGCGGCTTGCAGGTGCTCTACGCGATCATGAATCGCCGCCGCGATTGGCTCTGCCAGCGCGTCTTCGCGCCGCTGGCCGACATGGAAGCCTTGCTCCGCGAGCGGCATCTTCCGCTGTGCAGCCTGGAGGACTTCACCCCCCTGGCCGAGTTCGACGTGTTGGGCTTCACCCTGCAATACGACCTCTGCTATACGAACGTGTTGGCCATGCTCGACCTGGCGGGCATTCCGCTGGCCGCCGCCGAGCGCGACCGCCGGCATCCGCTGGTGATCGCCGGCGGGCCGTGCGCGGCCAACCCCGAGCCCATGTCCCGCTTTATCGACCTCTTCGTTCTCGGCGACGGCGAAGAGGCGTTGCCGGAGATATGCGACTTGTGGCTGGGCCTGAAAGAGGTCGGCCGCCGAGCGTCCGGCGGCGCTGGCGGAACTGGCCGCCCGGCTTCCCTATGCCTACGTGCCGCAATGTTACGGGCCGCAATACGACGCCGAGGGGCGTCAGGCGTCGGTCCGTCCGTTGGCCGCCGGCGTGCCGGAGCGGATCGAGCCGGCGGTGGTGGCCGACCTGGAAGAATATCCGCCGCCGACGGCGCCGGTCGTGCCGCACGTCGAGTGCGTGCAGGACCGCATCACGATCGAGATCATGCGCGGCTGCCCGTGGCGGTGCCGCTTCTGCCAGAGCACGACCGCCAAGCGGCCGGTGCGGTATCGCAAGGTGGAGACGATCGTCCGCGCGGCGGTGGAAGCGTATCGCAACACCGGCTACAACGAGGTTTCGCTGCTGGGGCTCTCGACCGGCGATTACCCGTACATCGAGGAGTTGTTGCGGCGATTGCAGGAGACGTTCCGGCCGCTGGGCGTGAGCGTATCGCTGCCGAGCCTGCGGATCAACCAGCAATTGCGCGTGCTGGGCGAGTTGCTCAACACCGATCGCCGCGACGGATGGACGCTGGCGCCCGAGGCCGCCCGCGACGACATGCGGATGCAGATCGGCAAGAACATCACCAGCGACGACCTCTACGAGGGCTGCCGCCGGGCGATGGAAAACGGTTTCTCCCGAGTGAAGCTTTACTTCATGTGCGGCCTGCCCGGCGAGCAGGAGTCCGACTTGGACGGCATCCTCGACATGGCGGAGACGATCTCGCGGCTGGGCAAGGAGTGCCGCGGCCGCTTCGCCACGGTGGTGGCGAACGTGTCGAATTTCGTGCCCAAGCCGCAGACGCCTTACCAATGGCACGCCATGCAGCGGCGGGAATACTTCGCCCGGGCCCACGAGCACTTGCGCCGCCGGCACCGATTCCCCAACGTCTCCGTGCGATGCCACGACATCGAGTCGAGCCTTCTGGAAGGCGTGCTCTGCCGCGGCGATCGCCGGCTGGGCGAGGCGATCGAGCTGGCCTTCCGGCGCGGCGCCCGCTTCGACGCCTGGAACGAGCAGTTTCGTCCGGACTTGTGGTGGCAGGCGCTGGCCGATGCCGGCGTCGACGTGGAACACGATCTTGCATCGTCCCTATCCGGCCGGCGCCGTGTTGCCCTGGGACCACCTCGGCATCCGGCAAGGCCGCGAGTACCTGGAGCGAGAGCAAGCCCTCGCGGCGGCAATGAGAAGAGAACCTAGACCTTAGAACTTAGACCTTAGAGCTTAGAACTTGGAAAAGCCCCCGGACTGTGTCCGGGGGGCCTTAAGGCCGTGTCCTTCGCTTGCGGTTTCGCAGGCAACGCCGACCGACAAAACCTCTTGCTGGCTTACTTCCGTGCTACGCTATCAACTCTTGGCGATCGACATCGACGGCACGCTGGTCAACCGCCGCGACGAGCTGACGCCCGCCACGCGCGCGGCGCTGGTCCGCGCCGGGCAGGCGGGCATCCACGTCGTCCTGGCCACCGGCCGACGCTACAGCCACACGCTCCACCTGGTCCAGCCGCTGGAGATCGACGTGCCGCTGGTGACCGCCAGCGGCGCGCTGGTTAAGGACCCCGCCGATCATGGCACGTTGTACTGCGCGGCGTTCGACCGGGCCGTGCTTTGCCGGGCGTTGGCGATCATCGACCGTTGCGGCTACGACGTGCTGCTCTGCGCCGACACATTTACCGAAGGGTTCGATTTCTACCAGGCCGGCGTTGAAGGCGGAGGGCCGGAACTGGCCGAGTACCTGGAGTTCAATCGCTCGCGCGGCCGCGTTTGGCCGAACATGCTGAGCGACCCGCCGACGGGCATCTTCGGCGGTTTCGCCATGGGCAGCCAGCAGCAGATGCTCGACTTGGAAAGCCGGCTGCACCAGACCATGCCCGGACAGGTCGCCATCCACGTCCTCCGCAGTCCGCTCTATCGAGGTTTTCTCTGCGAGTTGGCGCCGGCGGGCGTGACCAAGTGGTCGGCGATCCGGCGGCTGGCCGCCCAGTGGGGCATCCGCGAGCAAGCGATCTGCGCGGTGGGCGACGATGTGAACGACATCCCCATGATTCGCGGCGCCGGCCTGGGGATCGCCATGGGCAATGCCTTGCCGGCGGTCAAGGCGGCGGCCGCCCGGATCGCGCCCTCCCAAGAGGAAGACGGCCTGGTGCAAGTGGTCCAATGGCTGTTGGCGGAGGGTTGAACGGACGGCCCGCTTCGGATACGTTAGGAAAGGGATTGGGGATTGGGGATTAGAGAGTTGGGATTGGAGAGTGCCCCCACGCCCGCCGGCTGCGTCCGGCGGGAATCTCTGAACCCCTAACCAAAAACTAACAAGCATGAAACGGACCTGCCTCCTATCGCTGTCCTGCCTGGTGTTGGCCGCGGCCATCGCCGCCGCGGCGGCGCCGCCTCTGGAAAAGGCCGACAAGCTCCTGCTGGGCGGCAAATATGCCGAAGCGGCCGAAATCTATGCTCCGCTTGCGGCGAAAGAACCGGCGGCGGCCTTGGGCCTGGCCCGCTCGTTGGAGGCCCGCGGCAAGACGGACGAGGCCGTCCGGGCGCTGCGCCCTGGCCGAGAAACGGCCGGAGTTGCAGGCGGAACTGGCGCGGCTGGCCTTCGAGCGCGGCGACCTGAAGGAGGCCGCAACCCGGGCCGACGCGGCCCTGACGCTGGACGACCAGCAGTTGCTTGGCCCGCTGGATCAAGGCCGAACTGGATCGCACGGCGGGCCGCCTGGACGAGGCTGAACGCGGCTACCATTGGTTCATCGAGTTCTACAACGATCACGAGGTCAAGCAGGCCGAATCGCTCCGTTGGATCGGACTGGCCGCCGCGCAATATGCACGGTGGAACCGATTGTCCGGTCAGTTTCATTTCTTGGTCAACGAGTTGTATCCCGACGCGCTGAAGGCCGATCCGGCCTATTGGCCCGCCCATTTCGAGGCCGGTCTGCTGTTCATGGAGAAATACAACGAGGTGGATGCCGCCCACGAGCTGAAGGCCGCCTTGGCGCTGAATCCGCGGGCGGCCGAGGTCCACGCGGCCCTGGCGGTGCTGGCCCTGGAGGACCACAAGGTCGAGGAGGCCGAAGCGTCGCTGCGCCGGGCGTTGGAAATCAATCCGCGGTCGCTGCCCGCCCGGCAGGTCGAGGCCGATCTGGCCTGGATGAACTTGGAAGCCCAAGAGACGTTGCAGCTTCTCCAGCAGAAGGTCTTGCCGCTGAACCCCGTGGATGAAGAGACGCTCGGCCGCATCGCCGCCTGCTACGTGTTGTTGGACGCGTCGCCGCGGCAGGAGGCCGCCGGGGCAGCGGCCGTGGACCGGCCGCCGGCCGCCGGCACGGACTCCCGCCTCGGACGTTTGATCGGTGAAGTGACGCGGCGGAATCCCCACGCCGGCGAATTCTTCGACACCGTCGCCGAGATGCTTCAGGAGCGGAACAAGCAGTCCGAAGCCGAGCGATTCTTCCGCGAGGCGATTCGGGTGATGCCCCGGCATATCGGTCCGCAGGCCGGCTTGGGGATGCTCGACATGCGCATGGGCCGCGAGGAGGAAGCGAAGACATTGCTCCAGGACGCCTTCGAGGCCGATCCATTCGACCTCCGCGTGAAGAACACCTTGCAAGTGCTCGAGGTGCTGGACACGCTGAAGGTCGCCCGCAGCGGCCATTTCGTGGTCAAGTACGACGGCAAGGCCGATCGGTGGCTGGGCCGCTACGCCGCCCGGCACGTCGAGGCCGTCTATCCGGAGCTGTGCAAGTTGTTCGGCTACGAGCCGCCGCGGCGCTCGCTGATCGAAATTTTCAACGCGGCCGAGGGGCTCGACGGCCATCAGTGGTTCAGCGCGGATGATCGGCCTGCCCTACCTGGACACGGTGGCGGCCAGCACCGGCTACATCGTGGCCATGGCCTCGCCCAACGACCTGGGCGTCTCGCGGCAGTTCAACTGGGCCCGCGTGCTCCGGCACGAACTGGTCCACGTGGTCACGCTGCAACAGACGAAGTTCAACATTCCGCACTGGTACACCGAGGGGCTGGCCGTTTGGTGCGAGGGTTATCCGCGGCCGCAAACCTGGAACGAACTGCTCATCGACCGCGTGCCGCGCGGGAAACTGTTCAACCTGCAAACGATCAACGCCGGCTTCTCCCGGCCCGGCAGCGGCGACCAATGGCAATTGGCCTACTGCCAGGCGGAGTTGTACGTGGAATACATGCTGTCGCTCGGCGGCGTGGAAAGCCAGCGGAAAATGCTGACGGCCTATGCCGACAACCTGACCACCGACGCGGCCTTGCGCCGGGTCTTCGACGTTTCGCGGGAACAGTTCGAGCGAGGCTACCTGGCCTATGTGAAGCAACTGACGGCGGGCTTGCATGTCATGAAACGCCCGTCGCACCACGGCTATGCCGAATTGGTCAAGGCCCACCGCGACCGGCCGCGCGACGTCGACGCGGCCGCCGAGTTGGCCTACGCGTACCTTTGCCGCAACGCCAACCCGGAGGCGTTGGACCTGGCCCGCGAGGCGTTGAAGCTGCGGCCGAAGCATCCGCTGGCGACGTACGTCTTGGCGCGGCTGCGGCTGATCGGAGGCATGGAGGACGAGGCCGCGGCGATGCTGGATGCCTGTCTGGACCGCCGCGACCCGGAGTCGCTCGTGTTGGAACTGCTGGCCGACTTGAAGCTGAAGGCGAAGAAATATGACGACGCGGCCGAACTGGTGAAGCTGGGTCAGCGGCTGGAGCCGGACAATCCGCAGTGGACCGCCGCGCTGGCCCGCGTCTACCTGGCGGCCGGGAAGCAGCAGGCCCTGGAGGACACGCTCGTCCGGCTTGCCCGCATCGACTCGGACGACGCGGACGCCCGGAAGAAGCTGGCCGGGATCGCCCTGGCGCGGAAGGACTATGCGGCCGCGGCCGGGTGGGCGAACCAAGCGCTGGAAATCGACGTACAGGATGCAGAGGTCCATCGTTTGTTGGCCGAGTCCATGGCCGGCCGCGGGAAGTACGACGCGGCGATCGAGGAATACGAGATTGCCGTCGATTTGAAGCCGTCCGAGCCGAAACTGCGTTTCGCCCTCGCCGAGGCTTGCGTGAACGCCCATCAGCCCGCCAAGGCCCGCGAGACGCTGCGGGCGCTGTTGAAGCTGTGCCCGATTACCCCGGGGCCAAGAAGTTGTTGGATAGTCTGAAAACACCGTAAATCGATTGTATGAAGAGCAAACCGTAGGGTGGGTCGAGCGAAGCGAGCCCCACCATTTTCTTCGAGGAACAACCGATGCCGCACGATGTCACCCTGGCCGAGTTCCAACAATTGATCCGGCAGATGTACCTGGAAAAGGACCTTGCACGCGGCATCGACGGCACGTTCATGTGGCTGATGGAGGAGATCGGCGAGTTGGCTACGGCGCTGCGCAACGGGACCCAACAAGAGCGGAGCGACGAGTTCGCCGACGTGCTGGCCTGGCTGGCCACGATTGCGAACGTGGCGGGCGTCGACCTGACCGCGGCGATCCAGGAGAAATATGGCGCCGGCTGCCCGGGCTGCGGCCGGCTGGTGTGCAGTTGCCCGGATGCGGGGAAGCCATGAGGCGACGGCCGGGATGGTTGCTCTTGGCATTGTTGCTTTCGGCGGGCGGGGCCCGCGCGGAGCAGGCCCGGCCGCCGGAGTTCGCCGGCGTCCGCGTCGGATTTGGCGGCTGCTACAAGGCCGGCCTTTGGACGCCGGTCGAAGTGACCCTTCGCGGCGGCAGCGAAACCTGCCGCGGCCGCGTCCGCCTGACCGTGCCCGACGGCGACGGAGTGGCAAGCCGCGTCGTCACGCTGCCGGACGAGCCGGTCTCGATCTTGCCCGGCAAGGAGACGAAGGTCGGCTTGAACGTTCGCTTCGGCCGTGTCCGCGGCACGCTGGCGGCGGAGTTCGAGGTTGAGGGGCGTGTGGTGGCGGAGAAGACCTTCACGGCCTCGGCCGGCGCCGGGCCGGATGGTTTCCGCGAGGCCGTCGAATCGCGCCCCTTGATCGTCTGCCTGGGAACAGTTGCGAAGACGGTGGAAGAGGCGACGACCTTCAGCGGGCTGGAGCCGTCGCAGCGGCCGCTGGTCGCGCGGCTGGACGACCTGGAACGCCTGCCGGCCCAGTGGTACGGCTACGAAGGCGTCGACGCCCTGGTGCTTTCGACCAGCAAGCCGGAACTCTACCGGAAGCTCGGGCCCGGAAGCCCGCAAGTCGAGGCCCTGGACCAATGGGTGCGGATGGGCGGGAAACTGGTGCTGTGCGGCGGCGCAAATTTCGCCGAAGTGTTGGGCCCTCATTCGGCCTGGTCGCGGTTCGCCCCGGGCTGCTTGCAGCAGATGGTGGCCTTGCGGCAGACCGGCGGCCTGGAATCCTATGCCGACAGCACGCTGGCCATCCTGACGCCCGGCGGCGATTTGCCGCCGCTTGCCGTTCCACGCCTGGGCGATGTGGAGGGCGTCGTCGAGGCCCGGGAACTCGATCTGCCGCTGGTGATCCGCACGGCCCGCGGACTGGGCCAGGTCGTGTTTCTGGCCGCCGACCCGGACCAGCCGCCGTTGAGCCGTTGGAGCGACGCCGCGAGGTTGGTCGCCCGGCTGCTGGGACTGCCGACCGAACGCGTTTCGTCCTCGGACGAGCATCCCGGCGGCGTGACCCTGGGCTACAGCGACATGGCCGGACAACTCCGCAGCGCGCTGGATCAATTCAGCGGCGTCCGCCTGGTGCCCTTTTGGATCGTCGCGGCCCTGGTGATCGTCTACATCCTGCTGATTGGTCCGGGCGATTACTTTTTCCTCCGCAAGGTCGTCGGCCGGATGCAGTGGACCTGGCTCACGTTTCCGGTGCTGGTGCTGATGCTCAGCGTGGCGGCGTACCTGCTGGCCCACGGGCTGAAAGGCAACCGGCTTCGCGTGAACCAGGTCGACCTGGTCGACGTGGACGTGGCTTCGGGGGCGATTCGCGGCACGAGCTGGATGAACGTCTTCAGTCCGCGGACGGAGTCGTTCAATCTCTCGGCGCGGACGTGGCTCCCCTCGGGCGAGCGCGGCCGGCGCGCGGCGATCCCGATGGCCTGGCTCGGACTGCCCGGCAAGGGACTCGGCGGCATGGACCCGCAGACGACCGACACGGTCGGATGGAACAGCGGCTACGATTTCTCGCCGGACCTGGCTGCCGTCGACGGCCTGCCGATCCGGGTGTGGTCAACCCGAAGTCTGACCGCGCGGTGGAACGAGCCGGCGCCGGCCGCGGGCCTGGAGTCCGACCTGGCCGAGGAAGAGCAGCTCTTGGTCGGCACGATCACCAACAACCTCAAGTTCCCGTTGACGAACTGCGTCTTGGCTTACGACCGTTGGGCCTATGAGTTGGAA
Organism: uncultured Planctomycetia bacterium; assembly: GCA_963804825.1. Classification (GTDB taxonomy): domain Bacteria; phylum Planctomycetota; class Planctomycetia; order Pirellulales; family Thermoguttaceae; genus JBKQVT01. The sequence goes on from CAWDRV010000003.1 coordinate 1,800,730, forward strand.
ACGCTTCGGCCGGGTCAATCGGTCGCGTTGACGGCGATGACCCGGAGCGAATTGCAGACCCGCTGGACGGGCCGCAAGCTGGTGATGCAGAGCAGTCAGGGCGGCCGCGGACCGGAGCGTTCGGGCTTCCGCGAGGAAGCGGCCGTCTATGATCGACGCAGCACGGATGCGCTCTACGTGCTGCGGATGATGATGTTTTTCGAGGCGGCCGGCGGGCGGCGCTACACCGGATTGACCAACGACTACCAGCGGTTCGTCGATCTCAGCGAGTTGCTGAAGACCGGCCGCGCGATCCTCGTGGCCGAGGCCCCCGACGCCGACGCTGGCGGCGACGCTGACAACGGCCATTCCCGCGGCGGCGCAGAGCTTTGTCGCGACGGCCAATCCATTGCCCAAGGGCCGGACGATAGTCACGCCGTCCTGTACCGCTTCGTGCTGCCGGTGAAAAAAAAGAATGGACCTGCCCCATGATCAAGACCCAAGACCTTACGAAAGCCTATGGCGACCTGCACGCGGTGAGCAACCTGACGCTGGAGCTGAACGAGGGCGACTTGTTCGGCTACATCGGTCCCAACGGGTCGGGCAAGACCACGACCATGCGGATGCTGGCCACGCTCCTGCAACCCACCTGGGGCGAGGCCTCCGTCTGCGGCTACTCGATCTACACGCATCCGAAGGAAATCCGCCGGCTGATCGGCTACATGCCCGACTTCTTCGGCGTCTACGACGACATGAAGGTGATGGAGTACCTGGAGTTTTTCGCCGCCGCCTATCGCATCCACGGGCCGGCGCGGCGGAAGGTCTGCAACGAGATGCTGGACCTGGTCGACTTGGGCTACAAGCGCGACGCCCTGGTGACCAGCCTTTCGCGCGGCATGACGCAGCGGCTCGGGCTGGCCCGCGTGCTGCTGCACGACCCCAAGGTCCTCTTGCTGGACGAGCCGGCCAGCGGCCTCGATCCCCGGGCGCGCATCGAGATCCGCGGCCTCCTGAAGCAACTCGGCAAGCTGGGCAAGACGATCATGGTCTCCAGCCATATCCTCCCCGAGCTGGCCGACATCTGCAACAAGGTCGGCATCATCGAGCGCGGCGTCATGTTGGTCAACGCCGACGTTTCCGACGTGATGAAGCAGGTCCGGCAGCGGACGCTGCTGCACGTGGGCGTGGTCGGCGATCCGCACACGGCCGCCAAACTCCTCCAGCAGAGCGAGTTGGTCGAGGGCGTCGAGGTCCGCGACGGCCGCATCCTGGTCACGTTGGCCAAGGGCGTCGAGGACTACAGCGACCTGCCCACGCTCTTGATCCGCGCCGGGCACAAGTTGACCGTCTTCAAGGAGGACGAGATCAACTTGGAGACGGCGTTCATGGCGCTGACGAAAGGGATCACGGCGTAGGAAGAGGGATTAGGGATTGGGGATTGGGGATTAGTACGTCATAAACCCACGGCCTATGGCCGTGCGACCCTGGGGGCTAAGCCGTTCCGGCGTGCCCCGAAATAGCATACGCTCTAACTCCGGGGAAAGCCCTGTTGGGCAGGAGAAAGAGCGTATGAAGGATTTTGACAGTCTGGCACATGTGCGATGGGAGTGCAAGTATCATGTGATCTTCATTCCGAAATACCGGCGGAAAGTGATGTATGGGAAGCTTCGGGCTTCGATAGGTGGTATCCTGCGGGATTTGTGTAGGCAGAAAGGGATCGGGCTGCTGGAAGGGCATGCGGTGAGCGACCATGTTCACCTCTGCCTGAGCATCCCGCCGAAGTAGAGCGTGGCGTTTGCAATAGGGTTTCTGAAGGGCAAGAGTGCGGTGCGGATACATCGGGAATTGCTGCATGAGCGTCGGATGGCGGGGCTGCATTTTTGGGCGACGGGATACTGGGTAAGCACCGTGGGGAGTGACGAGGCCACGGTGCGGCAGTATATCCGGCAGCAGGAAGATAGGGATCGCCAACAAGGTCAGTTGTTTCAGTAACCATAAAAACCAGTGAAGCCCTGGCAGGGCTTTCCCCACGTGTAGTGCCCGCCCCGCTTTGCGGGGCAAGCCAAACCCACGCCCTACGGGCGTGGTCGATTAGAAGATGGAGAAAAGCCACGGCCTGCTCTTCTAATCCCCAATCCCTAATCCCCAATCCCTTGTTCCTCCTCACTCGATCACCACCGCCGTGCCGTAACAGAGCACCTCCGTCGACGAGCTTCTGCCGGAGCTTATCTCGGAGGTGTCATAACGGACGCCGATGATGGCGTTGGCGCCCATTTGCCGGGCGTGTTCCACCATCTCCTCGAACGCTTGTTCGCGGGCCTGCTCGCACATCTCCTTGTAAGCGCCGATCTGGCCGCCGATGAGGGTCTTCAGACCGCCCAAAATCCCCTGGGCGATCGTGGGCGCCCGCACGATGATCCCCCGCACGAGCCCCTTGTACTCAGCGATCTTGCGCCCTTCGATGGTAAACGTGGTGGTGATTTGCACTTCATTCTCCTCGCAAGTGTGAGTGTTCTTGCCGCTTCCGCCGCCCCCTTTCCCACCGGACGCGACCCGCTATGCCGGCGTCCCGGTGGGCGTGCGAAACCGCAAGCGGAATCGCCACGTGCCCCCCGGACGCAGTCCGGGGGCTTTTCCAATCCCTAAATCCCTAAATCCCTAAATCCCTCCCCCCTCCCCTCCCCTCCCCTACCCTCCCGTCAGTATCGCATTCATGTTCTTCTTATACGCCTCGACGCCGGGCTGGCCGTAGGGATTGATGCCCGCCAGGCGGCCTTCGACCACGGTCGCCACCATGAGCATCTGGAACAATTGGCCCAACGAGGCCTCGTCAAGCCGCGGCAGGCGGATTTCGGCCGTCGGGCGGCGGTCGGCGGCATACGCCTGGTTCGTGCCCGCCAGCGCGGCCCGCAGCACGTCCGGCAGCGTCTTGCCCGCCAACTGCGTTGAGCTTGTCCTGATCGAACGCCGACCGTTCGATCTTCACCGGGTCGCGCTCGGGCCGTTGGACCACGAGGTTGGTGATGAGCTTGTCGCGGCGGCCTTCCTGATGTTGCTGCCCGCGGGAGTGCAGGTCGCGGGTGTTGACGACCGTCAGCGGCGTGGCGCCCTGGCCGTTCTTGCCCAGGCTCTCGGCCAGCAGTTGATCGTACCAGAGGCCGACCGACTCCAGGCGTTTGCCCCAGGTCGAGAGGACGCGGATGGTCGCTCCGCGGCGGACTTCCATCAGCCGTCCGACGCCGGCATAGTCCAAGACCGGGTTCTCGCCCGGCGGCGCGGTGCGGAATCGCTCGTTCATGGCCGCCGCGCCCTCGAGCAACTTGACCACGTCCAGTCCCATGACCACGGCGGGCAGCAGGCCGACGGGGCTGAGCACCGAGAAACGCCCCCCCACCCCGTCGAACACGGGAAAGACCTCCGGGCAGCCCAAGGCCGCGGCCAGGTCGCGCAGGCGGCCGGACTGGCCGGTGACGGGCACGATCCGCCGCCGCAGCTTCTCCTGGTCGCCGCCGCAGGACTTCCGCAGGGCGTCGAGGAAGACGCGCAGCGCCGCGGCCGGTTCCAGCGTGCCGCCGCTCTTGCTGATGACGAGGATCGCCCAACGGTCGTCGCCCTCCAGCAGGTCCAACAGCCCGCGGACGCTGTCGTTATCGACGTTGTTGCCCTCGAAGTAGATGCGGGGGCGGTCGCGGCGGGCCGGCCGCGGCAGCTCGTTGTGATAGGGATGGCAGCAGGCCTCGAACATCGCCCGGGCGCCCATGTACGACCCGCCGATGCCGAGGACCACGACCCGATCCACGTCGGCCGCCAACCGATGGCCGGCCGCAAGAATCTGGTCCAGCAGCGGCCCGGTTCTTCTCCAAGAGCCGCTCGGGCAGATCGAAGAAGGCCGCGTCCAACGGCTGCTTTTCCTTCGGGATCGGGCCGCGGGCGAACAGGACCAGGTCGTCGAGCACCTCTTGCCGGGCCGTCTTCAACCGCGGCGCCAGCCGTTCCAGGTCGGCCTCGGCCAGCGCCGTCTCGCCGGCCGCGTCGGACTGCCCGGCGGGAATCATCAGGGCGGAATAGTCGTACTCGATCGGCGCGATGGATGGATATTTCATGGCACCATTTTACATTTCCTTCCGGAGAGCAAAAGTATCCCAGCCGATTTTTCCGGCAATCCGCACCGCTGCCCCTTGTACTCGGGCCGCTTTTTGCGTTCAATTGGGGGAAATCAATAGATGACTCCCCTCTCCCCGGGCACCGACCGAAGGTTGGTCGGGAGAGGGGTTGGGGGTGAGGGGGCTGTGCGGCCAAAACACGAGGTCGTTTTTGCACGATCACAAAGCAGGAAATTCACGATGGATATTCAAGAACTGGTCCGCGGACTTGTGGTCAAGAATGACTCGAAGATCGTCATGTTCGTGGCCGACGGCCTGGGCGGTTTGCCCGTCGAGCCCGGCGGACCGACCGAGTTGGAAGCCGCCAAGACCCCCAATCTCGACGCCCTGGCCCGCCGCGGCGTTCAGGGCAGCATGACCATGATCGCCCCGGGCATCACGCCGGGCAGCGGACCCGGACACCTCGGACTGTTCGGCTACGATCCGGTCCGCTGCCTGATCGGCCGCGGCGCCCTGGAGGCCACCGGCGTCGGCTTCAAGTTGGGACCCCACGACGTGGCCGTCCGCTGCAATTTCTGCACGCTCGATGCCGCTGGGAACATCGCCGACCGCCGTGCCGGACGGATCGCCAGCGAAGAGAGCGCCCCGCTGGCCCTCAAGCTCCGCCAGGTGAAGATTCCCCGCGTCGAGGTCTTCGTCGAGCCGGTCAAGGAACATCGCTTCGTGGTCGTCTTTCGCGGCGAGGGACTCGGCGGCAATGTCGCCGACACCGATCCGCAGCGGACCGGCGTGCCGCCGCTGGACCCGGTCGCCCATGACACGCACAGCCAACGGACCGCCGAGGTGGCCAAGCAGTTCATCGCCGCCGCCCGCAAGTTGCTGGCCGATCAGCCCAAGGCCAACGGCCTGACGATGCGGGGTTTCTCCGCGGCCCCGCACCTGCCCAGTTACCAGGAGCTTTACGGTCTGCGGGCCGCCGCCATCGCGGTCTATCCGATGTACAAGGGGCTGGCCCAACTGGCCGGCATGGAGGTCGTCGGCAAGCCCGCGACGCTTCAGGAGGAGATCGACGTGTTGGAAAAGGCGTGGCACGATTACGATTTCTTTTTTGTCCATTTCAAGTACACCGACAGCCGCGGCGAGGACGGCAACTTCCCCGAGAAGGTGAAGATGATCGAGAAGTTCGACGCCGTCGTGCCGCGGATCATGGCCCTGCGGCCGACGGTGCTGGTCGTCACCGGCGATCACAGCACGCCGGCGGCCTTGAAGGCTCACAGTTGGCATCCGGTGCCGACGTTGCTGGTGGCCGACGCCTGCCGGCCCGACGGCTGTCAATCATACGGCGAGCGGGCGGCGTTGGGCGGCGGCCTGGGGCAGTTCCGGGCGATCTACCTGATGCCGTTGGCCCTGGCGCACGCCGGGCGACTGGCGAAATTCGGGGCGTAGGGGCAACGTCTCTATGCCTCTCCATGTTCATCGGCCGCAGCCGGTGGGTGTGGGGTGGCTGGTTTCGCCTCCCGCAGGTTCAGGAGCAGCGCCGCGTAGGAAACGACGAGTACGGCCACGGCAATGCAATTCGCGCAGTGGATGCGCCGCTGGTAAGCCGTGCACGCCTGCATGGCCTTCTCATCGCCGGCGAACACGCCCTTGAGCGTCTCCGGCGGCAACCCGGCCGGGATGAACCACACGGTCCCGTCGGAAAACAGGGCGTACGATCCGGCGACTTCATCCTGGAACAAAAACCCGCCGGGGACGGTATGGCAATTGGAAATGCGCATGCGCGAACCGTCTCCGACGCCGCGGCAGGCTTCGTCCAGCGTGAGGTCGCGAGGTTCCATCCAGTTGATGTTGGAATTGGCAACGTCGATCACCATCGCGCGTGGCGGTTTCCCTGCGGAGTGATGATCATCCCAGACGGTGCCCGGGCCAGTGACGGCAACGTAACTCGTGATGCGGAGGTCTCGAATCGAGGGGTCGAACCCACAATGGAAGGGCGACACGTATCCAAAAGCAATCTTGCTGTTGTTTGGCCCGTTCCAAGGCTCGCGAAAATTGCACGCCTTGTACTCGCCGTCGTACCCCAGGTAGGGCGCGATGAGTATTCGCCAACTGTGCGTGGCTTTGGTCTGTTTGTCGACAACGACCGCAGGCGGAAGACAGCCCTTCACTTTCTCGTAATGCAGCAACGCCAGGCCGATATCCCTGAGGTTGCCCCAGCAAGAGAATGCCGGTGAATCGCGGCGAAAGTTAAGGGTCGGCAGAACCAACACAACCAGGGTCAACCCAAGAAGAATGACGCGCAATAGAACACGCTGCGGATGGTTTTTCACCGTTGGGCTGCGACGACATACCGCGAACATCAGCAGGAGTCCCGCAACAGGAAGTCCCCATTCCACGCCGAACACGACCAGCGCAGACCCGACCACGACGAACGCCAGCAGGAGCGTCGATAGTCTGATTTGCATCATAGCGGCCCCCGATTCAGTTCTTGGCCCGTTTTCCGTTCCGCCGTCCGCGTTATCCGGCGGCTCACGCCGCCGGCTCACTGCCTTCCGCCTTATTTCGCCAGCCTTGCGTCCAGCCAATCGGCGTGGTCCAATTCATCGCCGCGCTCGCCGAAATCGACGACCAGTTCGAGCCGCTTGGCGCCGGCCAGGTCGATCGATACCGGCACCGGCGCCGCCCCGCCGCGAATCGGACCGCTCGCCCAGCGCTGCCGGCCGTCGACCAGAATGCGAAATTCCACGCTGCCGCGGCCGCCGGTCGAATCGTCGATGCCCAACTCCGCCTGGAAACGGCGATACGACCCGTCCAGCGCGTAGCCGAGCCGGGCGGCGCTATGGACGCCAAGCCCCTTCAAATACAGCCGGCCGCCGCATCGCAACAGCCCGCCGGTCACGTTGTGATCGTCGTAATATGGCCAGGACAGGTTCAGATAGGGCACGTGGCGATACCGCGTCGGCCGCAGGTCGGAGAGATAGACGGCCCGGCCGCCCAAGGGCTGGAGCGAGACCAGTTCGCCGGCGGCCGCCCGCCACGTCTGGCCGCCAATGCCGGTCATCTCCAGCGAATGGCCGGCGATGAGCAGCTTGGTGACCAGCAGGCGGCTGCCGTCGCTCAGGCCGGCCCACGCCCGAAAGCCTTGCCGGGCGGGCGGCTTCTTCGCGGTGGGCGTAAAGAGGACGGCCACGATCCGCCGCAGGGCAACGTCGGTCGGCCCGGCGTCGGTCGTGATCCGCAGGGTGTCGTTCTCCAAGCCGGTGACCAGTCCGGTGACTTCATCGCCGTTGTCGAGGATGAGGCGGTCGGAGTCGCCGCCGGCGCGGACGATGCGGGCCAGCAGGCGGTCGCGGGTCGGCCGGCCGGCCGGCGGGTGGAAGAGGATGCCGGCCAACGATTCCAGCGGGATCTTCAGCGGGCCGAGCAGATCGGATTCGCCGGCGAGTTGTTCCTTGTCGATGCCGGCGACGTCGGCCGGCAACAGGCCGCCGTCGGCCAGCACGAGGATCGGCGTCCGGGCCGGCTCGGCCGGCGTGCCCCAACGGACGAGGTCGGCGGCCGGCATGGACCGCTGTTTGCCGCCGCTGGTGAAGGTAAGCTGCCACGCTGCGTCGGCCGCGACCAGTTGGGCGGGCGTGGACGGGCCGTCGATGGGAACGACCGTGGGGTCCGCGGCCTGGGCGGTTATGGCGAAGCAGAGGAGCGGCGCTAGGGCCAGCAGATAGTTGAGGGTTTTCTTGATGCACATGACCCCTCACCCCCAGCCCCTCTCCCACAAGGGGCGAGGGGAGACGATGTTTTCGGCCCCTCTCCCACAAGGGGCGAGGGGAGATAATTCAGCGTTGGAAGATCGGCAACTGGTTTTCCGGCATTTGCAAGACCATGGCCGACATGGCCGTGGCATATTCGGGACCGAAGCTCGACACCCAGGAGCCGTCCTGCTGTTGCCGGGCGATCAGTTCGTCGCGGACGGCCGGATACCAGCGTGCCCAGCGGTCGCCGCCGGCGTGCCAAAAGGCCTGCGCCGCGTAGTAATGGCCGTATTCGTAATAATTTTCAGGTCCGCGGCGGACCACGCCCTCGGCGGGACGAAACTGCGTGAGGTAGTCCAGGGCCTTGGTGATCTCGGGTCCGCGATAGATGCCGGCGCTGTTGAGCGCGACCACGGCCGCCGCGGAGCGCGGGAAGGCGCTGTCGCCGCCGGCGCTCTGCATGTACATGAATCCGCCGTCGGCGTTTTGGCAGCGTTTGACGTAGTCGGTGGCGTCGTCGATGGTCTTGGCCGGCACGAACAGCCCGGCGTTATGGGCGGCCCGCAACGCCATCACCTCGCACACGGTCACCGAAATGTCGGCGGCGTGGTCCTGGGGATTATAGCGCCAACCGCCCTCCTTGTTCTGCGTATGGATGATGAGTTTGACGGCCTTGGAGAGTTTCTCGCGCAGGTCGGCGCACGGCGACATTCCGTAGCACTCGGCCAAGAACGTGGTCGCAAAGCCATGCCCGTACATCGGGCCATAACTGGTGGACGCGGGCTCGACGATGAATCCGCTCGGCTGGGCGTTGGCCAGGACGTAGTCGAGCGCGCGGTTGACCTGTTCGCCGTGGGGGCCGCGGCCCGGCGTGCTGCCGCCGGCCATCAGGGCCATGCCGGCCAGGCCGCAAATGCCCACGTTCGGACGATAGGCCCCGGAGCCGAACGAGCCATCGTCGTTCTGCCGCGAGGCCAGCCAGCCGACGGCCTTGTCGATGGCCCGGTCGGCCGCCGGCGTGATCATGTGTGCGGCCTGCTTTTCGGAATTCGTTTCGTCGGCGCCGTTGCAAAGCCGCGGCAGGCCCAGCAAGCAGAGCAACAGGAGCGCGGCACAAATCGCATGGGGTCGAAAGCTGTTCATACGCGAATCTCAGTTCGTTTCCGGGGAACTGCTGCTGTCGCCGGGCGGAGAGTCCTCTTCGCCCGGCTGACGGGAGAGCCGCCGATAATAATCTTCGATCATGTCCTGGTACTTGGGCAAGAATTTTTCCGGAAATCCCTGGAGGAACTGGTCCTGCTGGTGTTTCGGCAGATTGCCCCAGCCGGGCAGTTGCGAATACGGCAATTCCGGCTGTCTTACAGGGGGCTGTGCGGGATTGGTGTTCCTTGGCTGGGCGTTGGCCGCGGTGGCGGGATTCTTGGTGGGTTTGTTCGTATTCGTACCCGGTTTCGGCGGCGCGTTGGGTTGGCCCGGATGCTGCCGCGAATTTGCCTGCAAATTGGACGACGCGGGACTGCGCTGAGCAGACTTCCGGAGCTGCTCCAAGAGCCGGTCGAGCCGGGCGACGATGTCTTTCTGCATGTCTTGGGTCTTGGGCCCGGCGTCCTTTTCGACGATGCGGCCTTGGACCGCCCGCATCTGCTCGGCAATGCCCAGCAAAGGACTTTCATCCTCCGACACGGCGGCCCGGCCCAACTCTTGCCGCAACTTCTCGGGGACGGCCTTGCTGCCTTGGTCCGGCGGAAGCAGTTCGATGACGAGATCGGCCAGCCGGCCTTGCCCTTCGGCCAAAGAAGAGAACTCTTGCCGCTGCCCGGCGGTGAGCGGCCGACTGGAGCCGATGGTTTCATGTAATTGGCGGGTGCGGCCGTTCACTTCCTGCTGGAGGAGTTTCAGCAGTTTCAATTCTTCGACGGTTCGGGCGCCGCCGGGCGGGGCTTGATTTCCCTGGCCGCCGGCGCCGGGGTTGCCGGAATCGTTCGGATTGCCGGGCTGCTCCGGCTTGAGGGCCTCCAGCACGAGGGCCAGCCGGTCCAGGGCGGTCTGCTCGGCCTGCTGCGTAGCGGCGTCGGTCTGGCGGCCGTCCAACATCTTGGCGGCCTGTCCCATCGGGTCCCCGGCGGCGGAAAGCGCGAAGGAGAATGCCGCGGCCCCAGCCATGTGCTCGGACAGCCGGGCCGTGTCGGCGCGGAGCGACTCTTGCAACCGGGCCAGTTCGCGGAGGCTCAACACCTGCGCCCGGGTCAATCGGCCCGCGGTCTGCTGCAATGCGTCGATCCGCCGCGTCTGGTCGAGCACGTTTTGCTCTTGGCGGTGCAGGTGTTTCACAGCGTCCTCCAGCCGGGCGAGTTGCTCGGTGGCCAGTTCCACCCGGCCGAGGACCTTTTGCAGATCTTGAATGATCTGCTTGTGCTGGGCGGCCGTCTGGCCGATCCGGTTGTCCTGCAACCGTCCGGCGGACGATCGCATCTGGGCGGTGATGTCCAGGCTGCGGGCCTCCTTCGCGGCGTCGGCCACGTTGGCCGCCGCCGACGGATCGGTCGCCTGCAACTGCCGGCCGACGGCGTCCATGTCCTGCTGGAGCCGGTCCAGGCGCCGCGCCAAGTCGAGTTGCCGCTCGGCCAGGAATTTCAGGTCGGCCAGTTCGGGTGGCTCCAGGTCCTTGAGTTCCTTGGTCAACGTGCGGCGGCCGACGTCCAACGTCTGCCGGGCCAACTCCTCCTGGTCGCGGAGCAACTGGTCCATGTCGCGCTGAAAGCGGCGGTAGGAATCCCACTGATTCATCCGGCCGAGCATCGCCGCCAGCGACGCGATCACCTTGTCCTGGCGCCGGCCCGCGCCGGCCAGCGACGCGGCGGTCGCCCGGTCGGGGCCCGCGCCTGAATCCGGCTGCTCTTGCAGCCGCACCTGCGCCGACTTGCCGGCGGCCACCAGGTCGTGGTCGATCGCGGGAAGATGCTTGCGCTGGAGCCGGTCGATCTCGTCCAGCAGGCCCTTCATGCGCCCGAGAACGTCGGGATTCTGGATGCGATTGTTCTCCAGGTCGTCCAAGATGGTGAAGACGTGCATGGGGATGCCGTCGGCGCGGCTGGTCAAACTCGCGTTGACCTGGCGCTGGTTGAGTTCGGCCGCCTGGAGGCGATCGAGGTGGCTCTGCTTCAGCCATCCCCGTTTGGCGAGGCGGTCTTCCAGCGACTTCACCTGCTCGCGGCCGTCACGCTGCATTTTGAGCACCCGCGCCAACTCGGCGAGGATGAGTTCCTGGCGGCTGGCGATGCGTTGTTGCAATTCCTCGGGCGTGACGACGATCAGCCGCCGCGGCTCGCTGCTGGCGGTCTGGTCGTGGGAATCGGCGGCGGCGGCGAAGAAGGCGACCTGGGCGCCGGGCGGCAATTGCAGCGGGGCAAGGTCCCAGCGATAGAGAATGGTCACCGGCTGCGGCAGCCTGGCGTCGTCGGACAGCCCGCCGACACGGCGCTCGACGACCTGCTTGGGTCGCGGGTAGAGCATGTCCGGCAGTTCGGCGGGCGGTTGCTGCGGCCGGTCCGAGCGGGTGAATTCCAGCTTGACCCAGCGCAACGCCAGGTCGTCGTTGGCCCTGATCCGCAGCGGGACGACGGCCCCGGGCGTGACGAACAGGTTCGAGGTCGGCCGCTCGATGGCCACCGTCGGCGGCAAGTCGGGCCTGGCGTCGATTTCCCATCGGACATCGCCGCCGCCGCGGAGCCCGGTGGAATCGGTCAACTGGAACCAGAACTCGCCCGGCTTCTCGACCAGCAGGGCGTGCTGGTCCCCCTCTCCGAGGACGAAGGTCAGGCGGTCGGTGCTCAACTCCGCCTTGATGTGCCGATTGTCCTCGAACGAGAGCACGGCCTCGCGAAGCGGCTTGGTCGAGACGCCGTCGATCTGCATCCGCGTTCCCACCAGGGCGCGGATCCGCTTGTCGGCGGTCTCCTCGGGCCAGCCCGTATAGGCCGGCGGAAACAAGCGGATGCTCAGCGACTTGATCGCCGGCGGCTTCTCGACCGCGACTTGCGGCCAAGAAAGGTCGCCCAGCGGATTCACCAGCCGCAGCAGGGCGATGCGCGAGGCCCCGGGATTCAGCGCCGCCAGGACCGCGGCGACCAGGGCGACCATGAGGGCCGTCAAGCCGGCCCGCAACGGCGGTCCAAGGTCCAAAGCGTCCGTGAAATCGAGCCGGTCGGTGGCTGCCGTCGTCTCGGCGATGACCGCGCGGCGCAGCGCGGCCGAGCCGGCGATGGGGTCGTCTTCCGGCTGCCGCAGGAACTCGACCGCGCTCAGCAGGCGGTCGTCCAGGGCGGGAAAATGCCGTTCCAATCGCAACGCCAGATCGACGTTGCCCAACCGGGCGCGAAGCGGGACGATCAGAAACCGCCGGCACGTCCAGCCGAAGGCCGCCAGCACGGCGAGCCAACCGAGGACGCGGATGCCGCGATCCTGGAAGCGGATCCAGTAGTCGCAAAGCCCCAGCAGCACCACGGCGGCCAGGACGGCGGCCGCCGTCGCGCTCAATCCACGGAGCAGCACGAGCCGGCGGACGCGGCGCCGCAGCGTGGCGATTCGTTGCTCGATGGGGTGGGACATGCGTAAAGATCCTGCTAATTCATTCTATACCATTCCGCCGCGTTTTCGCAGCAGCCATTCACCGATGAGCAGCACCAGGAACAACAGGAGCACCAGCTTCAAGTTCCACAACGGCATGGACGGCAGCGTTTCGAAAGGCACCGGCTCCCCCTTGGGCAGCTTGGCCGGCAGGCGATCGGCGTCGGCGAAGGTGGTGAAGTCGCCTTTCGTTGTCCAGGGCGGCCTCTTGCATCTCGGCCGCATCCATCGAGACGCGGGCGAATTCGCCGGGCGGGGGCGCCACGGTGAAATCGACCGGCGCCGTGCCCGGCAACGTCGGCGCGGCGATCCAGGCGTGGTACCTGCCCATCGGGGTCGTGCTCAGCACGCCTTCGAAGGCGCCGCGGCCCGACGCGGCGCGATGGAGTTGGACGGACTGCTTCTTGTGCCCTCGCTGTTCCACGATCACGACGACGCCGTTGTCGTCGGCCGGCGCCAGCGCCTCGTCGGCGAATCGCACGCGCAGCCGCACCGGGTCGCCGGGATGGTACTCGCGGCGGTCGGTGGTCAGTTCGGCCGAGTGCTGGCCGTCGGCGAGTTTTCCGCGGCTGAGGTAGCGGATGGTTTGGATCCAGTAGCGGGCGAAGTAGACGTCGCCGTCGCGGCGGCGCCATCGCCACGTCTCATCGGTGGCGTGGAAGAGGACCTTGCCCGCCCCAACGTACTGCATGGCGATCACCGGCGAGGCGTCGGCCGTCGCGTCCGACGCGGGTGGGATGCTCGGCCAGCACGCGGACGCCCGGCTTCCACGCGGCCGCCTCGACGATCCAGTACAGCGGCGGCAAGTTCCGCCAAATGGCCCGGGTCTCCTCGGGGGTGTCGCCCAATTGCATGGCCGGGCTGGCCAGCCCCAGTTCCGTGGGCTGCACGACGAACCCTTCCGTCAACGGCTTGTCCGGGTCCGGAACGAGTCAGTCCGCGGACGTCCAGCGGCAGCAGGCGCGCCAAGGGCGTATTGCCGTAAGCCTGCGGCATGTACTTCGGTCCGGCCAGCAGGATCAAGGCGCCTCCCTTGCCCGGCTGATCGACGAAATCGGCCAGGTTCCGCAGGCTGGCGGCGCTGAGCAGCGCCGGGTCGACGTCGCCCAGGATAATCACATCGTAGACGCCGTGGCGAACGTCGTCGGACGGGACCAGTTCGTCGCGGCGCACGGGAAAGACCCGCAACGACGACTTGTCCTGCTCGGCGTACTCAACGTCGGCGTCTTGCAGGACCGTGTGCAACTCGATGGTCTCGTCGCGCGCGAGCATGTTGCGGAGGAAGCGGTACTCGAAGCTCGGATAGCCCTGCACCAACAGCACGCGGATCTTCTCTTTCCGCACCTGGATCGTCCGCGCCAGCCGGGTGTTGTCCGCGGCGGACGACGCCTCGGGAGGCTCGGCTTGGATCACGAAGCGGAACTGGCCGACCTCCTGGGGGCGATAGGACAAGCGGACCTCCTGGGCCTGGCCGTCCGGTCCGACGGTCACTTCCGTGCGGGCCAGCGGCTCCGGCTTGCCTTCCTGCCGGAGCACGACCGGGACCTTCGCGCCCTGAAACCCGGTGGCGGCGAGCTTGAACTGGAAGTTGACGATGTCGTCGACGAAGACAACGTCGTCGACCAGGAGGTCGCTGAGTTTCAACGTCGCGGTCGGGCTGGTCGCTGCCCAGGCCGATGAAGAACAGCGGCACGCCCTTTCCCGCCGCGTAGGCGGCCGCGTCGGCCAACGAGGGCCCGTCGGTGTTGATGCCGTCGGTCAAGAGGACGATGGCCGCCGGCGCCGTGCCGCGCAAGTCGTCCAGCACGGCGCGGACCCCGGCGCCCAGGCGGGTCTGCTCGCCGACGGGCCGCCTCTGCTTGAGCTGCTCGACGATGCCGGCCACGTCCGTCTTGCCGACGGGCTTCACCCCGGTGGGCAGATCGCCGGTGAGCAGGTACACGCGGAGCTTGTGGCTGCCGGGCGAATTGCGAGAGCATGTCGCCGTCGCGCTCCGTCAACAGCGTTTCGGCCAGGTTCCAGCGGCTGAGTTGTCCGTCGCCGATGTCAGAGCGGCGGACGCGCTCTTGCATCGCCTTGCGCAGCCGCTCCTCGTAACGATCGACGGTGGTCATGCTCAAGGAGTCGTCGACCAGCACGGCCACGTAGGGCAAACCGGTCCGTTCGAGCGAAAGCGAGAACTGGGCGATCATCAGCATGGCCAGCACGACGAGCGCCAGCCGGAGGACCGCCAGCGCGGCGCGGAAGCGGCCGCTGGCCCGCCGGCTTTCCCGCATGTAAACCACCGCCACGAAAATCACCGCCGCCGCGACCAGCAACAACGTGATCGAGGGCCGCCAGGGCCACTCGTTCTCCAGCGTCCAGCGCGTACCCTCGCCGTCGCTCGGCTTGATGCCGAACCATCGCTCCAACCAGGCTGGAAGGGTGCCGCTCATGTGCCGTGATGTCCGAATCGCCAGGCAAAAAAGGTTTCCGTGACCAACAGCAACAAGACGATCCACAACAGGAGGACGGGCAGCCGCAGTCCCAAGACGGTCCACCACAGGAGGGCAGGCAGCCGCCAAGGCGGAACGACGGGGCCGGAGACCTGCGCGTCCGCGTGCTGCCACGTGGTTTGATAAAGGAAAGCAGTCCCCGGCCAGACCTTATTCCGGAGGTCGTCCACGTCCAGCGGGGCCAGGTCGCTTTCCCGCGTATCGACGTTGACGGCGAACCGCTGGGTGCGGGAAATCGGCGGGCCGAGCGTGGCCGTGTACACGCCGCTGAGCCACGTGTCGGCGTAGCTCCAGGCGCTGTAGTCGCCCTCGGCGTGCAAGCGGACCGGCCGGCCTTGTTGGTCCGAGCGGTCCGGCGGCGTGCTGACCGGCCGCTCGCTCCGTCGAAGCACCAGGGGCACGTCAACGGCGGCCGCGGGCGCGGAACCGCCCAACACGTCGCCCACCGCGAAGTTGCGCTGCTGGATTTGTCCGCCGGCGCACCAGGCCAGAGATCTCTTGCACCAGCGGGACATAGCTGGGCCACAAGGGCATGTAGGTCCAGGAGAGGTCGGCCGAGGTGGCCACCAGCACGACCCGCCCCTTGCGGATCGGCTCCGCGACGATCAACGGATCGCCGTCCGCCGCGGCCACGACCACGCGCGCGGCCGAGTTCTTGAAAAGTTCGAGATGGTAATGCTTGGAGACCGGCGTGGTCAGGAGCCCGGCCTTCTCGTTGCCCTCGAAGGAGCGGACGATGGTATGCCGGTAGCCCAGCGGATCGAGGCTGAAGCCTTGCTTCTCGACGACGGGGCCGAGCCGGGCGGGCAAGAGGGGCAGGCGGCCTGCCCCGCCGCCCAACTCGCGGTTGTAGCGGTCCGCCGACACCTGGGGCCCGAGGAAGAACACGAGATTGCCGCCACGGGCGAGGTAGGCGTCCAACATGCGGGCTTCACTGGCGGTGAACTGGGCCACGTCGCAGAGGAACACGCAGTCGTAGCCGCCCAGGTCGCGTTCCAGCAGGGCGCTTTCCGCGGCCACGTCGACGAGGATGCGGTTCTGCTCGCCGCGGCCGCTTTTCGAGGCCAACGCGACCGCCAGGTAGTCGGTCGCGCCTTGGTAGGGTTCGCCCGACGGGCGGCCGTTGATGCACAGCACGCGGAGCGACTTTCGCACGGGCACGACCAGGTAGCGATGGTTGTCGGTCTCCAGGGCATCGCCTTCCGCCCGAACTTCGACGGTGTGGTCGCCGGGCGTCTGGAAGCGGCGCTGAAAGGCGGCCGAGACTTCGCCGCCCGCCGGGATGTCCAGCGATTGCTCTCCGGCCGCGCCGCCGTCGACCCGCCACTGGACCGCTTGATGGGTCCGCGGCTGGCGGCCGAAGTTCTTCACGGTGGCCTCGAAGGCGACCGTGCGGCCCACCACGGCCACGGGGTCCAGCGCTTGCAGGCCGGTGACGGCCAGGTTCTCCGCGGCCGGTTGTCCCAGGTCGATCACGACCAGCGAGGCCTTCTTTGCCAGGGCCTGGCTCTGCCGGCGGAATTCGTCCATGTCCTTCTTGCCCAACTCCGGCGACCAGGTGGTCCGCTGCATGTCGGTGAGGAAATAGACCGCGACCTTATGATTCTTCAATCGCGGGTTGTCGTGCGCGGTCTTGTCCACAAGGCGTCGGACGGCGACGATGGTGGCCGGCAGATCGGCGCCGGTATCGACCGACTCGAGGTCGTGGATTTCTTCGCGCAGGGCGCGGCCTCGAAGGCCGGCGTCCCCACCACCACCCGCGGCGGCGCGGCCATCAAGACCAGCGTGAAGGCGTCGCCCTGCGGGCTGTCCTTGATGATCCGCGCGGCCAGTTCCTTGGCGCGGTCGAACAGGCTCTTGTCGCCGGAACGGTAGGCCATGGAATACGAGCCGTCGATCACCAGCACGCGATGGGTTTGTCCGCCGGTGCCCAGCGCCAAGCCGGCGTGCTCCAGCAACGGCGGCTGGAGGACGGCCAGCACCAGCAGGACGATCAAGAGCGTGCGGATCGCCAGCAGCAGCCATTGCTCCAGTTGCAGCCGGCGCGTCTGGCGATGCAGTGCCGCCAGCAGATACTCCATGGCCGCCCAAGGCATTTCCCGGTAATTGCGCCGGCTCCACAAGTGGATGAGGATGGGCGCAGCCGCGGCCAGCAGCCAGCCGTAGGGCAACAGGCTGGAGAACGTGAAGGCCGGCGGCAGCAGCGACGTGGACATGGGTGGTAGGAAAGCGAACCGCGGCGTTTATCCCCGCGGATGCCAGTTGTTAGGGACCAGCGGCGGGCTTTTCTAATACTAAAATCTAAGCCCTAAGCACTAAGTTCTCTCTTCTTTACTTTCTCGACGCCAAATAGGTGGAAAGCACGATTTCGAGCGATTGATCGGTCCGCACGGGCACATAGTCGATGCGGTGCATGCGGCACGCCCGTTTCAGCCGCATGAGGAATCGGTTGAACTCGGCGAGATACGCCTTCCGCAGGCCGCGCGGCTCGACCAACACCTCGGCCCGCTGCTCCAGCCCGCGGAACAACACGGTCTGCTGGAAGGGAAAGTCCAGTTCGGCCGGGTCGAGGACGTGCAGGAGGACGACTTCGTGCCGGCGGTGGCGGAGGTGCTTCAGGCCGGCGATCATGGAATCGACGTCGTCGAACAGGTCGCTCAGGACGATGACGATGCCGCGTTTCTTGAAGCGGTCGGCCAGTTCGTGGAAGATCGCGCCGCTGGCGGTCTTTCGTTCCGCGACCGAATGCTCCAGGACGTGCAGGACTTGCTTGATGTGCGAGGCGTTGCTGCTGGGCGCACCAGGGCGCGGATTTCGTGGTCGAACGTGACCAGCCCGACGCTGTCCTGTTGCTGGAGGACCAGGTACGCCAAGGCCGCGGCGGCGCACTTGGCGTATTCGAGCTTCGACATGGCCGCCCGCCGGCTCTGGTACAACATGCTCTCGCTGGTGTCCACGACCAACTGGCAGACGAGGTTGGTTTCTTCCTCGAACTGCTTGAGGTAATACTTGTCGGTGCGTCCCAGCACTTTCCAGTCGAGATAGCGCAGGTCGTCGCCCGTGGCGTATTCACGATGTTCGGCGAACTCGATGGAGAAGCCGTGATAGGGGCTGCGATGCGCGCCGGAGATATAGCCCTCGACGATCAGACGGGCGCGCAACTGCAAGCCCTGCAAGCGGGCAAGCAGTTGCGGATCGAGGTAGTCTTGCGGCTGGTTCATGCTAAGGGGCCGGAAACTAAGGTCTAAGCACTAAGGTCTAAGAACTTAGAACTTAGTGCTTAGACCTTAGATCACATTTCATCCTTCATCCTTGATCCTTCATCCTTCCTTAAACACGCCCGGCATCGCTCCGCCCGCCGGCGCGGCGTCCTCGACCACGGCCGAATCGATCAGGCGGCGGATGACGTCGTCGGTCGTGATGCCCTCGGCCTCGGCGTTGAAATTGGTGATGATGCGGTGCCGGAGCACGGGAAAGGCGACGGCGCGGACGTCCTCGCAGTTGGCAAAAAAACGGTCGTGCAGCACCGCCCGCGCCTTTGCGCCCAGGATGAGGTACTGGCTCGCCCGGGGACCGGCGCCCCATTGCACGTAATCGCGGACGAACGTCGGGACGTCGCCCTTGGTGGGCCGCGTCCGGCGGGTCAACTGCAAGGCGTAGCGGACCACGTGGTCGGCCACCGGCACGCGGCGAACGATCTTCTGAAGCGACAGGATCTGCGGCCCGCTGAGCGTCGGCGTCACTTGCACCGAAACGTCGGCCGTCGTCCGCTTGACGATGTCCAACTCTTCCTGCTCGTCCGGGTAATCGACGAGGATGTTGAACATGAAGCGGTCCAACTGGGCCTCGGGCAGCGGATAGGTCCCCTCGTGCTCGATGGGGTTTTGCGTCGCCAGCACGAAGAACGGCTCGCCCAGCCGGTGCCGCGCGCCGCCGGCGGTGATCTGGTATTCTTGCATCGCCTCCAGCAGCGCGGCCTGCGTCTTGGGCGGCGTCCGGTTGATCTCGTCCGCCAAAATCACGTTGCCGAAAATCGGACCCTTCAGAAACTTGAACTCGCGGCCGCCCGATTGCTTGTTCTCCTGGATCACCTCCGTGCCGGTGATGTCCGAGGGCATGAGGTCGGGCGTGAACTGGATGCGGCTGAAGTCCAGCGAAAGGGCGTCGGCCAACGTGCGGATCATCAGCGTCTTGGCCAGCCCCGGCACGCCGACCAGCAGGCAATGTCCGCGGGCGAACATCGCCACCAACAGCTCCTCGATGACCCGCTGTTGGCCGACGATCACGCGGCTCAATTGCTCCGTGATGAGGCGATAGGCTTCGTTCAGTTCATGGACGGCCCGGATGTCGTGGTCTTGTAACATGATAGGGATCGTTTCCCGAGGTTAATGTTTGCGTGTTGCTGTCACTGACTCCCCTCGCCCCTTGTGGGAGAGGGGTTGGAAAGACATCTCCCCTCGCCCCTTGTGGGAGAGGGGTCGGGGGTGAGGGGGCCTGGACGGCCAAAACCGACGTTATTATTGAGGATCGCTTGGGATCGATGGTCTTGGCATGCGGCCCCAGCGCGATCAGTTCGTTGCGATTGGCGATCAGCAGGCGTCCGTCGGCCACCAGGAGGTTTCCGCCGCGGGCGCCGAGCGGCGCGAGGTCGATGGCCTTCTTCAACTCCGCGGTCTGCTGGTCGAAGACGTAAATTTTTTCCCGCGTCGGCCAGAAGACGTTTCCGCCCGCCAGGACGCCGCGGCCATAGCCCAGCCGCTCCGCGCTGTCGGGCCAGACGTGCTGGAGCCGGCCGCGATGCTGGTCCGCCAGTCCGATCCAGTAGAGCTGCCGCCCGCTGGCAATCAGGCAGTCGCCGGCGACGCCCAGCAATTGCGTCACGTCTTCCAGATCGAGCCGCCAGAGCATCTGGCCGGTCCCGGCGTCCAGCGCGAAGACGGCGGGCGTGTCGGCGGGGGCCACCAGCAACGTGCCGGCATGGTAGAGGCACGGCGTCAGGTCGCGCTGCCAATGCGGCGACAAGTGAAGCACGTTGCCGTGCCGTGCGCGGGGATACAGGCTGACCCAAAGCAGCCGGCCCCCGTCGGTGGAAAGGGCGGCCACGGCGCCCAGGTTCGTGTTGTAGTAGAGCGTCTCGCCTTGCAGCGTCAGGAGGTTGTGCGTGCTTTGATGGAAGACGCCGCGCGCCGGGGTTTCCGCGCCGCAGATGAACCGCCGCCATCGCAGATGCCCGTTCTGGGCGTCGAAACACGCAACGTGCGCCTGCGAGCGGATGTCGCTGCGCCGCATCGCCACGTACACGCCCCCGGCATCGGCCAGCGGCGACCCTTCAAACGCCCAGCCCTCTTCCGCCGGGGTCTTCCAGAGCAATTTGCCCTCGGATTGCAGGTCGAGGCAGACCAGGTAGCCGGGGGCGACGGCCCAGGTCGCCTGCGGCGGGCGGCTGGTGACGGGGTTTCCCATCCGCGCGAAGAGCCGGCCGTCACGGGCCGTCAAGGTGAATCGGGCGACGCCCATCGTGTCCGGCGGAGCGCTGCTCATGCCGACCACGCCTTCCATCTGCTCGCGGAAAATCGTCGCATGGTTTTCGCCCCACACCGGCCGCCCGTCGGACAGCCGGACGGCCGCGATCTCCCGCTGATTGTTGACGAACACCCGATCGCCCAGCAACAGCGGATAATAGCTCAGCAAGTTGGCCGAATCGCCGGGCGTGGCGGCCGCAGGCGCCTCGGCCAGCACGTCCTTGAAAAGCGGCATTCGCCACGCGACCTCGCCCAGCTCGGCCACGTCGACCGACCGCGGGGCAATCTGGTTCCGCGTCGGCGCGCCGGCGAAGGTGGGCCAATCGGGCCTGCCGGCCGGCTTCGGCCAGGCCGCGCTCCGGGTCAACAACTCGCCGAGCGCTTCGGCATAGTTGACCTCGCGGCCGCCCAGCCATCCGCGCGCCGCCGGGTGCAAACGGACCAGTTCCGCCAACTCCGCCCTCGCCCGCGAACTGTCCCCTTCCAAGATCGACGCCAACACCAACCGCGCCCGCACCATGGCCGGGTCGAGCTTCGTGTCCGGATAGCCGGGCCAGGTCTTCGGCTCGCCCGGCGGCGGACGCACCGGAAGGATCCGTTCCCAATACCACCGGGCCGCGGCGTCGTCGCCCGATTCCAACGCCATCTCGCCCAAGTCCAACAATGCCTTGTCGCCCCAACTGCTGGCCAGCGCTTGCTGGACGACGTTTTCAAGCAATTTGCGGTCCCGCCGGGCGGCGCCCTCCGTGTACCATTTCCGCGCCGTCGGATCCAGACGGGCGCGATACACCGCCAGGGCCTCCGGCGGCAGCGTCGCAAACTGCAACTGGCAATAGTCGCCCAGCCCCACGTAGCGGTGCTCCGTCACGCCGAGGAGTTTTCCTTCGGAGTTCTCCATGACCTTTTGCAGCGTATCGACGGCCTCGTCCCACTGGCGGTCGGCCAGATACGCCTTGACCCGCTCGAATTGGGCCAAGACCGTGCTATCGGCGCGATCGAGTTGCACGGTATCGGACAGATCGAACTGGCTGTCGGCCCCGAAGACGCCGCCAAGTTGGCCCGTCGCCTGCCGGGCGGCCCCGGTCCATAGCACGACCAGGGTGAGGACGCCCAGGAGGGAGCGGCGCCGGCGGTTGGGCGAATAGGTTGCATAGGCGGCCTGCCGCGTGGGAAGGCTGTGTTGGACCCTGTCCCGCTGGCCGCCTTGATTCCCTTCTTGCATTCGTGTTGGCGGCCGGGAATTATTCCTATTGCTTAAGTATAAGCCGCGGCCCGATTTGGGAAAAGCCGAGCCGAGAGCGGGAAAGGGCTTGAAAGGGCATGATTTTCGAGGTCGGAACGAGGGTGCAATGGAAACCCTCGTCCCAAGCCTATCAGGTCGCGGTGAAATTGCCCCTGGACCCCTGACATGCTAGAATAGAAAACGCCCAGGGGTCCAGGAGGAATCTCATGACGTATCGCGGTCACATCAAAAACGGCGTCGTGGTGGTGGATGGCGGGGCGGACTTGCCGGAAGGCGCCGAAGTGCAGGTTGTCCTGTTGGCCGCCGGCGATCCGGGGACCACCTTGGGCCAACGGTTGATGAAGTATTCCGGGAAGGCCGAAGGCTTGCCGTCGGATTTGGCGCGTAACCACGATCACTATCTGTACGGGACTCCGAAGAAGTGATGCCCGTATTCGCCGATACCAGCTACTACTTGGCCTTGCTTAACGCGGACGACGAGTTGCACCCGCGCGTCGCCGCGTTTACTCCGACATTCAACGGCAGGATGGTGACCACTGCTTGGGTGTTGACCGAGGTTGCTGATGCCCTCAGCCGATTGGTGTTCCGAGGGACGGTGGTTGGCTTTCTCGAAGACTTGATGGCCGACAAACAAGTCACGGTTGTTCCGGCCAGCCAAGATCTCTTTGACCGCGGCTTCGATCTGTTCCGCCGCCGTCCCGATAAGGAATGGTCGCTGACAGACTGTATCTCCTTTGTGGTCATGGAAGAACAACGTCTTGCCGAGGCGCTTACCGCCGATCACCACTATGAGCAGGCCGGGTTTCGGATTCTATTGTAGAGATTGCGCGTCCATCTCGGGCAAATTCCATGCCCCAGCGTAGTGATTCACCATTGGGGGCGGGATGGAAAGGGAGTTCAAGAATCCTCGGTCCTAATCATGCCGGGCCGCAGGCTTTCCTTTTGATAGCGACCGGACGTAATCGACCACGTGCCAAATCTCCTCCGGCGATAGCACCCCACGGCTGCCCGACGAGGGGCCGAAGGCCGGCATCGGCGTGCCCTTGATCCCGACGGCGATCCGCCAATACAGATCGATCGGACGGTCGCCGCCGCGAAAGATCCCCTCGGTGAAGTTTCGCGGCCGCAACGCTTGCAGCGGAAGACGGAAGCGGCCGACGAGCCGTTGCGTTTCCTCCGCCGTCGCGCCGAGCTTCCGCTTGTTCCAATCGTCGTACAACTCGCCCGACTGCGGGCCGTCGCCCCGGCCCTCGGGGCCATGACACTGCACGCAACGCGAGTCGCGCCGGGTGAAGAGTTCCCGGCCGCGGGCGATCGAGGCGGCCCACTGCTCCGGCGTGTCGTGCCGCGGCCCGTGCGGCGGAGCGACGACCCTTGCCTCCGCCGCGGGCCAGGCGTCGGACGCCGGTTGCACGCCCTCGTCGCGGACCGTGTCCAAATCCAACGGCAGCGGCTCGTCCTCGTCGAGCACTTGGGCCACAAGGTATGATTCCGTCTGGCCGCGGATGCCCAGGTACTCGACGTACTCGACGAGGGCGTCGATCTCCTCGTCGGGAAGCGCGTGGAAGGAAGGCATGGCGGTGCCGGGAATTCCGCGGCGCAGCGTTCGCTGGAGGTCGTTGCGGGCCGGGTTGGCCCCGTCGGCGGTCGAGGTGTATTTGAACAGGCCGCTGCGGAAATCGCGGGAATAGGGGACCAGGACGGCGGCGCTGGGACCGGCGCCGTCGCCGGAGATGCCGTGACAGGCGACGCAATGGCGGCGGAACAGCCCGCGCTGGTTGCCGTCGGCGTCGGCGGCCACGGCGCCGGCCGCCGCCCGAAGGCGTTCGATGCGGAGGCCCGTCCGGGGCGGGAGCTTGGGTTCGTCGGGCGTGCCGAACAGCTCGGCCAGCGCGTCGCGGACGGCGCCTGCCCGAGCGGCGTCGATGCCGGCCGGGTCGCGGCCTTCCGTGTTCAGCCGAAACGCCGGCGCCTGCCAACAGCCGGACAAAAGAAGGCCGAAAAACACGGACAACGACAAGATCAACACCGGAGAAATCTCGCGCGGAGGCGCAGAGGCGCGGAGATGCAGGGGGACAGGAGAAGGGAGAGGGCACGAATCCCCCCTATTCTTATTGCCTTCTTTCTCATTCCCCTCTCTGCGTCTCTGCGTCTCTGCGCGAGAATTCATGTCTTTGTGTTGGCCGCGTCATTTTTTCCCCAGCGCGACGGATCGATCCGGATCGTGCCGAGGTCGTTTTCGCCGGGCTGGATGGTCGCGGTGAAACGGCCGTTGGGCCAGGCCGGCGTTGTCAGGCCGCCGACCTGCTCCTGCCAGGCTTGGAACTGCCACGTTCCCAGGGGCAGTTTTGCGATGCGGAACGTGCCGTCGGCCGCGGAGATGGCCGCGTAGGGATTGTCGCGCGGCAGGATGAAGGCGCTCTCCCAGGGATGGTAGTTGCAGGCGATATGCACCGGGCTGTTCTGCCGGCGGCCGAACTTGTAGGTGGCCTTGCCGCCGACCGCCATCACGATGTTGGCCGGGGCGTCGCCCGGCGGCGAGAATGCCACGTTCTGGGCGATCGGGTCGGAATTGACGATGAAAAACTCCTGCTTGCCCTGCCAGATCGTCAAGCAATGGGGCTTGAAGATGCAGTCGCGGTTGTCGAGCGTCACCCGTTTCGGGGCCGACTTCTCCAGCTCGGGGCAGATGGGGACCGCCCGGGTGCGAAGGTAGACATAGACGTTGGCCAGCCCGTGGTCGGCGCCGACCAGGAGCGACTCGTCGCGGATGTCGAACTTGCCGCAGAAATCCAGATCGCGATCGACTTTGAGTTTTCGGCGTTTCGGCGGGTCGCCCGTCCAGAGGAATCGTCCGACGAGGTCGCCCCACTTCGTCTCGGGGGCGGCGGTGGCGGCGGCGGCGTGGGCGAGGGCGGGGACATGGAGTCCGGCGACCGCCGCGCCGCCCCAGGCAGCCCGGCGAAGGAACTGGCGTCGATCGAGCGGACCACTCATGTTAATGGAGGGTGTTTGGGAGGCCCGGTGAAGCAATACCGCCGACAACCAAGGCTATGGCACAGTCGTTGAGTATGAGCATTTCACGCAAAGGCGCCAAGACGCAGAGGCGCAAAGGTACGGAAGAGAAGGAAGAGGGAGAAGGTCGGATTGCACCGTCGATTTACCCGTCACCGTCTCTTCCTTTGCGGCTTTGCGTCTTGGCGCCTTTGCGTGAGAAATCTCTGGCGGTGACGTTGCCAAGATGCCGCAATCCGGAGCCGCTATGCTACGTCTTGACAACCACCTTGCTCGAGGTTCCGGCGTCGTTGCTGACGGGAGTGCCGAATTCGATGACCGGCGGTATCGTCTCCGCCGCTTGCTTGAGTACTTCTTGCGGCGGGGGTGGAAGTTCCCTGCTACACCCGAATCCCGAGAACAACATCGGCCCCGCAACCGCCCCAGTAACCAGAACGAAACGCCAGAACGCCATGAACGGATTCCTTGATTGAAAAAAGAGATTCCTTGGGGGACTACTTCTCCGCCGCGGCTGGTTGCCGAGATTCCTTCCCACGTTCCGCACCGACCGGCTCCGTGCCGCCGGCACGGATCAACCGCCGCACCGGGCTTCGGTGCCGCAGATACCAGTCATAATGGACCAAGAGGTCGACGACCGCCTCGATTTGCTCGTCGCTTGTCTTCAGGGACCCAACCTTGCCCAGAGGAGGGCCCACCGATGGAAAATTCACCGGCATCCCCGTATAGGGAAGTATCGACTTGGGCCGGGCCAACCATCGGCGGATATAATCGGGCTGGATTCGTCGCCCCACTTCCTCCAAATTCGGCGCCAAGCCGGTCGGTCCCTCGCCGCCCGGACGATCGTCGCCCAGCAGGTGACAGCGGGCGCAATAGGTCTTTTGATCGGCAAGAATTCCCATCGCGGCGTCCAAGCGAGCCAGTCGCTGCGCGACGTTGACTGCTGCGGGGTTTATCCGGTTGAACTCGGGCGGCGCATCGGCGGGCAGATCGCCTTCCGCGGCCGCAAAATAGGCAAGGACGGCGGCAACCTCCTTTTCGGAAAAGTTGAACCGCGGCATTCGCAGCACCGCGGCCGGGCGGATCACCGACGGATTGAGCAAGAAGTCGTGCAGCCAGGCGGCCTGCACCTTGACGCCCTCGTGGACGAGCGGCGGGGGCAGCCAACCCCAGGCCGCGTCCTCGGGGCCTGCCGCGCCGGCAGCCCGGGCGCGGGCCAGCACCACCGGATACAAGAGCCGGCCCAGCCCGCCGCCCCACGGCGGCCGCCGGGCTATCAACTGCGACTTCGCAATCGGCACTTCCGCCCCTCCGGCGGGCCAGGTCCGGCCGTCAATCACCGCCGGCTCCCAAGGCATGAAGTAATAAAGCGGCTGGCCCCCGTCGTCCTCGTCCTCCAGCAGTCTTCCCGTCGGATCGACCCGGGCCGCGCCGCCACCTCCGCCATTCCATGCCGGCTGCGAAACGTCCATCGTTCCAACTCGAAGATGTGACACTCGGCGCAGGCATACTTGTCCAACACCTTGCGGCCTTCCGCCATCGCCAACGACCGGCCCTCCGGACGGCAGACATACCTTCTCCGCCGGTTCGGCGACCAGCCCCAGCACGAAGGTCATCACCGCCTCGCGCTCCTGGTCCGTGAGGTTGAATTGCCCCATGGTCAGCCATTGCGGATACGGTTTATCCCGGGCGATGCGGAAGTCGAAGCTCCGCGGCGCGCGCAGTTTCTGCCACAAGAATCCCTCGCGGCGATGCGACCGCAGGGCCTCCACGTAGAAGGACCGCGACTTGTCGTCCGTGGGCGATGCGGCAACGAGATCGGCGACTTGCTCGAAGCCGAGGAGCGACTCGGGCTTGCGGCCCCAATCGCCGAGCGCCGGTCCGATCGGCCGGGCATTCTCGAATCCGGGGATGTCGTGACAGCCGAAGCATCCCCGCCGGGCGATCGCGCGACCGCCGAGGTCAACGAGTTCCTCTTCGGCTGGTAGGGTGGGTCGAGGGGCACCGTGCGAAGCATGGTCCCGAGCCCCACCAAAATCCGTCAAATAGGCCGCAATATCGGCCGCGGGGTCGGTTTGCCCGAAGGGTGTCAATTCCCACATCGGACTGGGCATGAGGGTCCGCGGCTGCTCGTGGGCCGGATCGCGAATCCAACTCGTCAGCCAGCGGACGCCGACGCCGGGGCGATACTTCGCACCGATGCGGGAAAGGTCGGGGCCTTGCGTCGCTGTGCTTGGAGGAAAATCGCTATGCCGGTGACAGGCCAGGCAGCCGTGAAGCTCGAAGAGTTGTTTCCCCCGCTGGGCCGACGGCGCCGCAGCGACGCCCGGCGGACCCGGCAGCGGCTCCAACGGTTCGCTGACCTTCAAGAGGTACTCGGCGATGGCGCGGACCTCGGCTTGTTCGCTCTGCCGGGCCGTGCGGAGGCTCTCGCCGTCGAGGTGTTCGTCGAGCCCGTAGATGCGCGGCATTCGCGTGCCGGGGAGGAAGTGGGCCGGATCGCGGATTCGATCGGCGAGATAGGCCGCGTCCACCTTCACGGCGAGGTGGCGCAGGCTCGGCCCGACCCTCGGCTCCCGCATCTCGTCTCTGCGTCTCCGCGTCTCCGCGCGAGTCTTCTCGCTTCCATAGGGGGAGGGGAAAGTTTCGCCGATCTCGTGGCAGCCGGAGCAGCCCAATTGCCGCACGAGGTGATAGCCGGCCACCAACTTGTCCGCCGGAGGCTCGCTCCAGCGGCGGACTGGTTTCCAACTCGGTCGGGTCGCGATGACATTGCAAACAACTGCCCTGGACGAACCGGGCGGGCAGCATGGGAAAGTCCCAGTGCGGATTGCGAAACCATCCATATTGTCGCCGCCAGCGGGCCTGCTGCTCCACGTCGCTGGGCGTGTGCGAGGCCCAAACAAAATCCGTCGCACTCCCCTGCCCTTCATGGCAGACCGTGCAACCGAACCGCGACGCGGGATGCGGACTCGACGGGCCGACGAACAAGTCCAGCCGCGGATGGCTGCGGTAGGGCTGCGGCGCGTCGGGATAGGCCGGCTGGTCGATCCCTTGATGACACGTCGTGCAACGATCGGCGCGGCCCATCGGACCGCTCGGTCCGGCCAAGGGCAAGTCCGGCAGGTCGATCTGTTGGATCCGCGGCTGCCAGCCCGGTTGCGGTTCCGCCCCGCGGTCGATCTGTTCGTGGAAGGTCTGCTGATACTGTTTCCACGGCCGCCGCGCATCGGCCCAAAGTGCCCAAAGGCTCACCGCCAGCAGCGCGACGGCCGCGGCCGCGAAGGCCGCGTGAAGGCGTTTGACGTTGTAAAAAGTGCGATCGTCGGCGGACATGCTTGGAAAATGTCAATCAAAAGTTCAACGACCATTCCGGAATGCTCACCAGATAACTCAAACCGAAGCTCCATCGCAGCAGCATCTTCAACGGCAGCACGACGGCCAACAGCAGCAGCAACACCATCAGCACGTAGCGGCCGCGGCCCATGCGGCGGCGGAAGCTGCGCAATACCGTGCGGCCCAGCAGCGGCGGCAAGACGAAGAAATAGGCCGCCACCAGGACCAGGCCGGCGATTTCGCGCCAGGCGATCATCCCCAGGCGGCCGAGCAGACCGCCGTCGGGCAGTCCGCGGCAGTTGGCGGCCCAGCAAGCTCGTCCAGAAAAACTCCGACAAGGTCACGTTCCGCGCCGCCGCGAGTTTGCCCGGGTCGCGGACTTCGTAGGGACCGAACGCGCTCCAATTCGGACCGCGGAGGAACGTGCCGATCAGGATGGGCAAGATCCAGAGCATGAAGAAGCCGAAAAGGAAGACCGCCGTGGCGAACCGCCGCTGCCGGATCGTATAGTAGCCGCTGCCTTGCGGATTGAAATCGAGGTAGGGAATGGCCATCAGCCCGACGATAGCCGCGCAGGGCACGATCACGCCGACCAGCCAGGCGTCGGAAAAGACCAGCAGTTCTTGCAGGCCGAGGAAGTACCAGGGGGCCTTGGCCGGATTGGGCGTCAGCGCCGGATTGGCCGGCTGCTCCAACGGCGCCCGGACCCAAAACGACCAGGCCACCAGCAGCGTCGAAAGGGCGACCATCGCGATCAGCTCGATATAGACCAGGTCGGGCCACACGAGCACCCTCCGCGAATCGACTTGCTC
Organism: uncultured Planctomycetia bacterium; assembly: GCA_963804825.1. GTDB lineage: Bacteria > Planctomycetota > Planctomycetia > Pirellulales > Thermoguttaceae > JBKQVT01. The sequence goes on from CAWDRV010000003.1 coordinate 1,829,610, forward strand.
CAGCGGCGGCAAGTTTCGCAAGAGCCGGCGATCGTTGCGGACCGCTTGCGCGATGGCCAGCCAGAGGAAGAATCCCAGCAGGAAGATCATGCCCACGATGGGCACGTTGTCCGCCGCCGTCGCCACGGCGGCAAATTGCCGATCGGCCAGCGACATTCCCAGCAGCAGCAGCGCGGCATTCGGCGCCGTCCATGCGACGGCCGGGGCGGCCAAACATCGCCGTCCCCAAAACAGCGCGGCCAGCAGGCCGAACGATCCCAACCAGAGACTCATCGGCGTCACCATGCGGTCCAGCGCCGCTTTGACCGCTTCGGGCAGAATCGGCGGATGGCCGGCCAGCGACCGGGCCGCCAGCACGGCCAACCCGACGGCCACCAACGACCAGGCGATGGCGTGCACCACTGGCCGCCGAGGGCGTCGGCGCGCCATGCCCGCCAGGCCGCCGCCACGTTGGCCGCGGCAACGCCGAGATAGAACCAGCCCAGCGGCCGGCCGCGGCGGCGATGAATTCGGGCGAAGGGCCAGTCATGCTTCACTCCTCGGACGCGCTCATAGCGGTCCGCTGATGCCGTCTTTGCGGACCCGCCAGAAATGGACGGCCATCAACAGGCCGGCCAGCAGCGGAATGGCGACGCAGTGCAGGACGTAGAAGCGATTGAGCGTCGCTTCGCCCACGCCGGCGCCGCCCAGCAGGATCGTCTTCGGATCGAGGCTGGCGGCCAGGCCCGGCGAGAGCAGGTGGTGGCCCGGGCCGTCGGCGCCGGCCAGCGGCGCGGCCCCGGCCATGTTCGAGGCCACCGTGACCGCCCAGAGCGACAATTGGTCCCACGGCAGCAGGTAGCCGGTCAACGACAGCAGCAGCGTAAGGGCCAGCAACAGCACGCCGATGACCCAATTGAACTCCCGCGGCGACTTGTAGCTGCCGGTGAGGAACACCCGCAGCATGTGCAGCAGGACGGCGATGACCATGGCGTGGGCGCCCCAGCGGTGCAACTCGCGCAGCAGGCCCAGCGACGCCACGTCGCGCAGATCGAGCATGTCGCGGTAGGCCCACTGGACCGTGGGCCGATAATAGAACATCAGGAGCACGCCGGTGACGGTCTCCACGCAGGAACAGGAAGGCGGTGATGCCGCCCATGCACCAGGTGTAGCGGAGCCGCAGGGCATGCTTGGGGACCGAGACGGGGTGCAGGTGCAGGAAGAAGTTGCCCAGCACGACGGCGATGCGGCCGGCCCGGTCCAGCGGCGCCGGGTGGCGGACGATGCTCTTCCAGAATTGCGACTTGCCGGTTGGCTCAGGTGCAGACATAGCTGGCCGGGTGGGTCCATTGTCCAAGTTCTTCGCGGAACGTCCGGCGGGGTCCACTTCCAACTGCCCGTCGTCGCCCAGGCGGATGGCGCATCGCTCCAGCGGCCGCGGCGCCGGGCCTTCGCAGATCGCCGCCGTCGAGCCGGAATCCGCTGCCGTGACACGGACAGCGGAACTTCCGGCCGCGGTCGTCCCAATAGGTGATGCAGCCCAAGTGGGTGCAGACGACCCGCAAGGCGTAAATCTGCCGCCGTCCGCCGTAGACGCCGTGGACAACCCAGATGCCCGGCGAGTCGTGGTACTTCGTTTCCACGCTGCCGGGCGGATAGTCGGACGGCGGGCCGATCTTGCGCCGATCGGCGAGCGGGTGGGCCGTCCGGGGGACCATCAGCCGCGCCACGGCGGCCGTCCAGAGCCCGGTGGCCGTGCCCAAGGCCGCCAACCCCAACCCGATGCCGAACCGAAGACGATCCGCAACACGCTGCGGCGCGGCACGGCCGCCTGCCCGATGGCTTGCGGAGCGTGACCGGAATCCTGTTGCACGGCATGGTCCCTTCGTCTTGGGACGCGGAGGAAAACGTTTGCGCGATCCTGCGCAGTTTCCGTAGCGGAAAACCACCGTAGGGTGGGACGAGCGGAGCGAAGTCCCACCAAAATCCGCTGATGGTGGGTCTCGCTACGCTTGACCCACCCTACAAAATCTCCAACCTTCCGCAACAGAAATTGCGTGGCCACGCTCCGTTATCGCGTCCGGGCGGGTCGGCGTCAATTGCCGCGGGAGCCAGCCCCCCTTTCGCGGCCGGAATTTTCACAATAGAATCCTATGTTTCAAAGGGGACAGTCCCATTTTCGCGGCGAAAATTGGGACAGTCCCCATGAACATTTTGGAAACTGGTAAACTGGGCAACTGATGAACGTCCTGGTCATTGGCAACGGCGGGCGAGAACACGCCCTGGCTTGGAAGATCACCCAAAGTCCACGCGCGGAGCGGGTCTTCGTGGTTCCGGGCAATGCCGGCACCGACCTCGACGGCGAGAATGTCGCCCTTGCCCCCGATGATTTTCCCGCCCTGGTCAAGTTCGCCCGGGAGAACCAAGTCGAACTGACGGTGGTGGGGCCCGAGCCGCCGCTGACCGCGGGCATCGTCGATGTCTTCGAGCAGTCCGGGCTCCGCGTCTTCGGACCGAGCAAGGCCGCCGCCGAACTGGAAGGCAGCAAGGTCTTCTGCAAGGACCTGTTGCGCAACGCCGACGTCCCCTCGGCCGATTATCAGACCTTCGGCAACGCCGACGACGCGATCAAGTTCCTCAACGACCGCGAGGACGTGCCGGTGGTCGTGAAGGCCGACGGGCTGGCGGCCGGCAAGGGCGTCGTGGTCTGCTCCCGCCGCGAGGAGGCCATCGCCGCCGTCGAGGCGATCGGGCGGAAGAAGGTCTTCGGCGCCGCGGGCAATCGCCTCGTCATCGAGGAACGGCTCGACGGCCAGGAGGCCAGCGTGCTGGCCATTACCGACGGCCGGACCATCGTGACCCTGCCGCCGGCCCAGGACCACAAGCCGGCCTACGACGGCGACGTCGGCCCGAACACCGGCGGCATGGGCGCCTACTGCCCTGCCCCGCTGGTCGACGACCAGACGCTGCACTGGGTCGAGGAACATATCCTGGTGCCGACGGTCCACGCCATGAAGCGCCTGCGGCGGCCTTTCCGCGGCGTGCTCTACGCCGGCCTGATGATCACCAACCAAGGCCCCAAGGTGCTGGAATACAACGTCCGCTTCGGCGATCCGGAATGCCAGCCGCTGTTGATGCGGCTCCGGACCGATCTGCTCGACGTGCTCGAGGCCGCCGTGGACCGCCGGCTCGACGAGATTGCGCCGCTGGAATGGGACCCCCGGCCGGCCGTCTGCGTGGTCATGGCCAGCAAGGGATATCCCGGCGCCTATGCCAAGGGCCATCCGATCCGCGGCCTGGTGGAAGCGGAAAAGCTGCCCGACGTGAAGGTCTTTCACGCCGGCACGGCCCTGGGCGCCGACGGCCAGGTCGTCACGGCCGGCGGCCGCGTGCTCGAACGTGACCGCCTTGGGCTCGACGATCGCCAACGCCAAGCTCAACGCCTATCGGGCGGTCAAGTGCATCCGCTGGGACGGCGCCTGGTGCCGCAAAGACATTTCCGACAAGGCGATGGGGAAATAGGGCTACCGGAGGCGCCGGATGGTGTCGCAAAAGCCCCCGGACTGCGTCCGGGGGGCAGTTGCGAAACCGCAAGCGAATGCTACGCTGTACGCCCCCACGACGCAGTCGTGGGGCTTTTCCAATCCCCTTTCCCCCCCTCACTCCAAATCTTCCGCGTAGCCTGGCGGAAAGGGATTGTCGGTGATCGGCGGTTGCTCCGCCTGGCCGCCGAACTGGCGCACCCAGTAGTCGACGTCTTCCTCCAACAGCGGCACGGTGGGCCGGCTCTCGCCGCCCTCGGCCGGCTTCTGCCGCTGCCGGCGGCGATGAATCGTCTCCGCGTACCAGGCGTCGCTGTCGATCGGCTTGGCGCGGCGTCGCCGGGCGGCCCGCTGAATGCGGTGATCGCTGGACACCACGACCAACCGCCGCGGCGCCGAGTCGGCCTGGATCAACTCCTCGATCAGGCTGTCGGCATCGTCGTAACGCACGGCGAAGCGGACCGTCAGGCCGCGATGGTTCAGCGTCTGCGGCAGGCCCGGCGGGACGTCGTGGGCGTCGAAAACCACCGTCGTCCGCGGGATTTCCTCCGCCGGCAGCGACTCGGCCAGGAAGTTGAGCAATGCCGCCCGCGATCGTTCCAGTCCGCCGGGCCCGACGCCTCGGCCGATGATGCCGACCGCGTTCAGCAGGTTGTAGCCGTCAATCAGGAGAGACATAAGGAAGGGGGATTAGGGATTGGGGATTAGGGATTAGAGAAGACGGAGCGGGTGTTATCGGCGCGGCGATCCGCTTGCGGATTCGCAGCTTCTCCAATCCCTAATCCCCAATCCCTAATCCCTCCGATATCTTACCTCTCCGGCGATCAAAACCATCTCGGCCCGGCCGGTCAACTCCCAGCCCGCGAAGGGCGTATTGGCGCTCTTCGAGCGGAATTGGGCCGGATCGACCTTCCAGCGGACTTTCGGATCAATGATGGTCACGTCGGCGTCGGCGCCGATTTGCAGGGTGCCCTTGGGAATGCCCAGGATCCGCGCCGGGTTGATCGTCATTTTGCCCAGGGCCGTCGGCCAGTCGAGCAGTCCGGGCTCGATCAATCGCGTGATGACCAGCCCCAGCGAGGTCTCCAGTCCCACGATGCCGAAGGGCGCCTGGTCGAGTTCCTGCATCTTTTTTTCCTTGGCATGGGGGGCATGGTCGCTGGCGATGGCGTCGATGGTGCCGTCGGCCAGGGCGGCGATGACCGCTTCGACGTGCTCCCGGCCGCGCAACGGCGGGTTCATCTTGTAATTGGCGTCGAACGTCCGCAGGCACTCGTCGGTCAGCGTGAAGTGGTGCGGCGTGGCCTCGGCGGTCACGCGGACGCCGCGTTGCTTCGCCCGCCGCAAGGCATCGACGCTGTTGACCGTCGAGACGTGCATGACGTGCAAACGGCCGCCGGTCGCCTCGGCCAGGGCGATGTCGCGGCTGGTCATCGCGTCCTCGGCGGCGGTGGGAATGCCGGGCAGCCCGAGCACCAACGACACCAACCCCTCGTGCATGACGCCGCGCTGGGTCAACTCGAGAATCTCGGCATGGTTGAGCACCGGCTTGTCGAACATCCGGCAATACTCGAAGGCCCGGCGCATCAGCTCGGCGTCGTGGACCGGGGCGCCGTCGTCGCTGAAGGCGACGGCGCCGGCCTCGACCAGTTGGGCGATCCCGGCCAACTGCTTTCCCTCGCGGTTCTGGCTCACGCAGCCGATCACGAAGACGTTGCAGTTGCCGGCCTCGGCGGCCTGGTGATGGATGAACTCGACCGCGGCCTGGCTGTCGATGGGCGGGTCGGTGTTGGGAATGCAGGCGATCGAGGCGAACCCGCCGGCCAACGCCGCGGCCGTCCCGCTGGCGATCGTCTCGTCCTCCTCGAAGCCCGGCTCGCGGAGGTGAACGTGCATGTCGATCAGCCCCGGCGCCACGATGCGCCCCGTGGCGTCCAGCACGGCCGCACGGCCGTCCGCGGCGGCATCGTACCCGGCGATCCGGCCGTCGACGATCGCCAGGTTGGTCACCCGGTCCATGTTCTGGCTGGGATCGATCACGCGGCCGTTGGCGATAATGGTCGTGGGCATGGTCAAATAAGGCGGAAGGCGGAAGGCGGAAGCGGGAAGGCGGAGCCACGAGCTTCGGTCAAGTACGACATGCTTTTCATATTTGATCTTTCTGCGTTCCGTTCTTTCGTGCCAGTTGCGACTGCTCGCGCGACCGCGGGGATAAACCCCCCGCGGCTCGCTCGTGTCCCCCCGGACGCAGTCCGGAGGCTTTTTTTGTCCTTCCCCCTTCCGCCCTCTGCCCTCCCCCTTATTCTTTTTTTCCTGCCAGCAGCCACAGCACCGCCATGCGGACGGCCACCCCGTTGGTGACTTGTTCCAAGATGGCGGATTGCGGGCCGTCGGCCACGTCGGGACTCACTTCCACGCCGCGGTTGATCGGGCCCGGGGCCAAGATCAAGATGTCCGGCTTGGCCTTGCTCAACCGATGGCGATCCATGGTATACAGATGGGCGTACTCGCGGACCGAGGGGAAAGGCCGCGTCGTCTGCCGCTCGAACTGGATCCGCAGCAGGTTCAGCACGTCGACCCGCGGCAGGATCTCGTCGAGGCTGTAAGAAACCTCGACGCCCAGTTCTTCCCAGCGGCGCGAGACCAAGGTCGATGGGCCGCAGACGATGACCGCCGCGCCGAGCTTCTTCAGGCCCCAGATATTGGACCGCGCGGTGCGGCTGTGGGCGATGTCGCCGACCAGGGCCACGGTCAGCCCGGCGACCCGGCCGAGCCGCTGGCGGATGGTCATTATGTCCAACAAGCCTTGGGTGGGGTGTTCGTGCGCCCCGTCGCCGGCGTTGATCACCGCGCACTGAAGGTTTTGGGCCAACAGGTGGGGCGTGCCGGGCGTCTGGTGGCGGACGACCATCACGTCGATCCCCATCGCCTCGATATTCTTGGCCGTGTCGATGAACGTTTCGCCCTTCGACAGGCTGCTGGTCGAGGCGGAGAAGTCCAGCGAGTCGGCCCCCAATCGCCGGGCGGCCAGCCCGAAGCTGGTCCGGGTGCGAGTCGAATTCTCGAAGAACAAATTGACGCAAGTCTTGCCCGTCAGGAGCGGGATTTTGCGTTGCCCGCCGGCGGCCGCCTGCTTGAACCGGACGGCCGTATCCAGGATCAGGGTGATTTCGTCGGCCCGTAGGTCTTCCAATCCCAGCAGGTGTCGCCGCGTCCAGCCGTCGGGCACGGCGTCCAGACCGAGTATTTTCGTTTCCGCGGCCATCGAACAGACTCCCGTTGCCCCGCCGGGAAATTCCCGGCCTTCGATGATTCTAAAGGAAGCGTTCTCTAGGGTAAAGTAGCCCGTCTGCTATAATCAAGTCATGGACGGACCATTGCCCACGATTCTGCTGGTTTTGGCCGCCGACCCGGCATCGGCCCGGCATTGGACCGAAATCCTGGAAGGCCCGCAAACCACCGTCTGGCAGCGGCGGCCTGGGCCCGGGGACGGGCGGCCCGACGTGATCGTCACCGATCTGGCCGAGATCGAAGACCGGCCGGGGGGCGATCCGGCCGTGGTGCGAATCGGCAACGCCGGCGACGGCGGCAAAAAAGACAACAAGGGCGACAGCGGCGGCAAGGGCCGGGCCGACGTGTGGCTGCCCGCCGATTGCTCCCCGCGCGAGTTGGTCCTGGCCTGTCAGCTTTTGGCCCAGATCGTGCGGCTTCGTCGCCGGGAGCGCCGGGCGGCGGAAATCCACCAGGAACTCTCCGTGCAGGCGCTCAGCGACACGTTGACCGGGTTGCCCAACCGCCGGGCGTGGGACCTGGCCTTGAAGGAGTGGGTGGCCGCCGCGGCCGACGGCGCCAACCGGCTTTGCGTGGCCATCCTCGACCTCGACCATTTCAAACAGATCAACGACGTTCACGGCCACGTCATCGGCGACGAAGTGCTGCGTGCCAGCGGCCAGGAGGTCTACGACAACCTGCGGCAGGACGACTTCGTGGCCCGACTCGGCGGCGACGAGTTCGGCCTGTTGCTTTGGGTGCCCGACGAAGAAGTGACCGTTGCGGTCCTCGAGCGCGTGCGGACCGCGCTTCCCGGGCGTTACCGTGATGCCGGGTTGCCCACGCTCACGGCCAGCGTGGGCTACCGGCTGGCCGGTCCCGGCGATCCGAGGGGGGCCCCGTTCTCCGCCGAGTCGCTCTACGCGGCGGCCGACGCCGCGATGCGCGAGGCCAAGCAGAGCGGCCGCGACCGGACGGTGGGTTATCGTGCGGACGATTGTCTGCGGTAGACGATCCGTTCGCCGCCGTCGCCCGGCGGGACGGCGAAGGTGAAGCCCGCCATCAACCGCGCGCCCGTGGCGCCGATGCGCGTGCCGGCGACTTGAAACTGCAACTCGTAGGTGGCCGTCCGCTCCAGCCCGTGGAGCTTCAGTTGCACCGAGCGATCGGTATTCTTCAGCGGCGGCACGATGAGGACCAATCCCTCGCCCATGTCCGGGCGATGATACTGCGAGGCCATCCAGTGCCGGCCGTCGCGCGAGTAGGGCAGCAGCGGATACCAGCCCCCGACCAACAACGGCCGCAACTGGCGGTAGGCGTCCATCAACTGCTTCGCCCGGCGGGCGTCGAACTTCGGATCGTCGGCGATCCACGCCGGGATGAGCGACGTGGCCAGCGTCGCGTGGAACGAGCGGTCGTCCAACCGCACGAGCGGCGCCGTGAACACGTTGTTGGGCAGGTAATGGCTCAAGGCCCAGGTGCGCGCCAAGTCCACCTCGTTGTTGAACCAGAAATCGCTCTCCTGGTGAAGGTGCATGCGTTGGATGGTTTCCAGGTCGATGCGTCGGCCGCCGCTGGCACATTCCTCGCGCAGGCTATCGGGCCATGCCTGGGCCAACTGGTCCCAGAAGGCGTAGAGGCCCTCGATGTACTTCATCTCCGTAATCCCCTGGCGGTCCGGCGGGTCGCTGTGTCGCCAGTACGCCAAGGGATCCACATTGAAATCCGAGCGGTAGAAGCGGAAGCCGGGCAACTCCATGAAGCCGCGGACGATCTCGAAGAGGTATTGGCGGGCCTTGGGCTCGCCGAGATTGAGCAAGTAGGTCCCCTGCGGCCCGTCGCCGGCGCTGAGCAGCCAATCGGGATGGGTCTTGGTCAGGGCGGTGCCGGCCACCACGCGCTCGAACTCGAACCACAGCCCATAGACCATGCCGTGCCGCTTGGCCGCGGCGGCCACCGGGGCCATTCCCTGCGGGTAGGCGTCTTGGCGTGGCGTCCAGTTGCCGGCCCCGGCGGGCCAGCCTCCCTTGAACCAGCCGGCGTCGGTGATGAGGGCCTCCAACCCCAACGGCGCATAGGCCCGGATGAGCGAAATCTGGTTCTCGGCGTTGCACTCGTTGAGCCAGCCGCCGCCGCGGGTGAAACAGGTGTTGCAGAAGGGCGTCGGCAGCGGGGGGCGGCCGCTGCGGCGGGCCACGTAGTGCTTGTAAATCAGTTGGCGGAACTGCGCGTTGGACTCCAGCGTGTCGCCGGGCCAGCGGAACAGCAGGATCGACGGCGTGCGGACCCGTTCGCCCGGATGCAGCCGGAAGTGCGTTCGCTCCAGGCCCGCCACGACGTGCAGGCCGCCGTCCGGGCGGCAATCCAACCTTGCGTGCCATTGGCCGGACCAGCCGACGGCCATAATGTACGAGGCCGCGGCGGTTTCGATCTTGAAGAAGGGGAAATCGCGATTGCTCGATCGCCCGCCGCCACCGCCCATCTGCTGGCAGGTCCCCTTGGCCATGGAAACCAGCGTGGGCTCGAAGTCGGTCGGGGCCGCCGGATGCGCCGTTGGTCCGGTGCAGCCGATAGCACGATTCCCCCTTGAGCGGCTCGTCCAGGACCAGATTGAGCGCCTGCACGTCGGCCAGGATCGGCGTATCGGCCTGGCCGGTATTGCTGAACCAGAGCACCCATTCCACGGCCGGGTAATCGGGCAGTCGCGTGACCTGCCACTCCAGCCGCAGACCCGTCCGGGGATCGGTCCAGGTCGAAAGCGTGCGGGTCCGTCCGGCGTCGAGCAGCGCCTCGCGGGTCTGCTGCTTCTGCCACTTTGGCAGCAATTGGTCGCCGGGCTGGTCGTCGTAGAGGAAGGAGAAGGGGTATTGCGACGCCGGCGACTCGCTCCCCTCCAACAACTGGTCGAGCCGCCAGGTCTTGCCGTCCCGGGCGACGATCTTGGCCTCGGCCCAGTCGGCGTGGTCGCAGGCGGGACCGTCGCCGGCGTCGCCCACATCGAGGACCAGGGTGTTGGCTCCCTTGAGGTCGAGATCGACTCGCTGCGGCTCTTGGCCGCCGCGGAGCACACCCGAGCGGTACAACTGGCGGCCGTCGGCGGAGACGCCGAAGACGACCGAGCCCGCCCCGCCGGCCGTCGCGGGATTCTTGTCCACGCCGACCCACGACGAGAACCGCGTCAGCGGCTGCCGGCTGCGGATGACGATCTGTCCGATCGAATGAGTGCCCAGTCCGTGCTTGAAATGCCGGCTGCCGATGGTCAGGGGCGTGCGGACGACGGACCGGTTGGCCTCCAATTGCTCGAAGTCCTGCCGCACCAATTGCAGCTCCGGCATCGGGGCGGGCTCGGACCGGTTCACGACCGGGTAGGGCACGCCGAGCACGCCGTCGATCCACGTCGGCGATTCGGCGCCCGGGCTGGGACCGGTCAACAGAAGAATCAGGCCGAGCGCCAGCGTCGTCATGCCGGGGCGTGCCATGGCGTCTCCCTTTCGTAGTTGGGCGAACTAGTTCACGTCCACGAACGGATCGCCGATGAGCATCTCATGCCATTGGCGGAGCACGTCCACGTTGCCGGCGTTCTTGGCTTGTTGCCGCAGGCGGAGCAAGTGGGCCATTCCCAGGTAGCCGCCCGAATACATGTGCGCAAACAGCGGCGTGGCGCCCTCGTCGTTCACCCGGTTGTGGGTGTTGCCCATCACGGCGACGAACGCCGAATGACCATAGACGACGCTGACCAGGACGTTTTTCTCCACGCTGGTGTTGGTATCGACGGAAGAGCGCGAGCCGGGTTGCTTGAAGCCGCCGACCGAACAGCCGCTCAGCAAGGCGATCAGCCCGCCCCCGGTCATGGCCTGGGCCTGCGCAGTGGTGACGAGCGAAATCTCGGGATTCGAGTGGACGTTCCACCAGACGAACCGCCGCCGCGACTCCTTCATGTGGCGGAGAAAGATGTCGGCCGATTGCCAGCCTTCATCCATCCAGAACTGCTTGGCGTTATAGTCGAGAAACGCCTGAAGGGAAGGGTATTTCTCCAGGGGCACGCGTTTATAGCCGGCGGGATTGTTCTTATAGGCGTCCTTGCCCTTCTCGTTGATGGAGTAGAACTCGATCTGCTTCGGTCCGACGGCGTCCCACACCGGCTTGGCCCGTTGCAGCAGGCTGAGCGTCGTTGGAGATCAGGTACAGCCCGTGCCCGTAGGTCGTGGCGCCGCTGTAGAAGGCGGCGGTCTTCTGGAAGAACGGCGTCAGTTGTTCGGCCCAGTTCTTATAGGTGTTCTTGGCGTCGTCCTGATAGCCGACGGGAAGGAAGGCCGCCCAGAGCGCCGGGCCGCCGGGCGAGGGATGGGCCATCTGGTCGAAGTCGTGCTCCGGCACCTTGAACCCCTTCGGTGCGAAACTCAGCGTCGAGCCCGGCGGCCAGTCCCGCGTCGCCGCCATCTCGAGGTCTTCGTAGTATTTCGGCCAGAGCCGCGTCGAAAGCGTGTCTCCCCGGGGCATGAAGAACGAAGGCAGCTTCACATTGCCCACGAACAGGACGCCTTCCACCTTCGGCCGGGCCTTGTGCCAACTCCTGGATCGCCTCGCGGACCTCCGGCGGGCGGGAATCGTCCAGTCCGACGATCGGCAGCACGGTGATCTCGAATTTCCGCCTGGCCGACGCCGCCCGAACGTAGGCCGATAGCTCCGGCGCAATCAATTCCTGGAGCCGAGGGTCGATCAGCACCAGCGCCCGGGCGTCCGGCGGGATATGTCCCAGGGCCGCATCCAGCTTGAACGACTCCAGCTTCACCGGCTCCAGCTTGGACGGTTCTATCTTCGACGGCCCTTCTCCGACGGCGTTGCGACACAACATCAGGACGGCCAAAACGAGCACCCATCTCCGCGCAACCATGGCTACTCCTCCGATACCGTGCTAGGCGACCCGACGGTCGCGGTCAAGATGCACCATTGCAAAAAAGCCTTTCTCCCTTGGGGGAGCCGGGCGGGGGGTGTGGGGGCAGCCGGGTGGAACATGCTGTTGTTCTTGCCCGGCCGCGCGGGTGAGCCTGGAACGGGATCCAGAACCACACCGTCTCCTATCTTACCAGGGCGCAGCGGCGATGTCCAGCGGCGCGGCGAAAATCAGGCAACGGCCTGCCCAGGGCATCGTAACAGGACAAGTTTACGAATCGCGTTCAGGAGGACAGGCATTTTTGCCTGTCTTTGGCAGCCAGGCAGGAATGTCCGGCCTCCTGATTCGGATTGGAACAGCCGGAGCGTCGTGCCCAACAAGGCGGCGTTCCGCAGGCTGTCGAAGACGAAGAAGGCCGGCGTGGTAGACGCCCGCCACGAGGCCGCCGCGGCCGGCGAGCCGCTTACACCATCTCTGGAACCGCCGCGAGGTCCAGCGACTTGACAAATTGCCGCACGTCGCAGCCATCGACCGCGACGATGGACAGGTCGCCATACAAGGCCAAGTCGATTTCCTCCAGCGAAGGATGGTCGAACCGCCGGCCGTCCGGCGCCCGCAGACATTGCACCTTCGGCCGCACGGGAAACTCCGCGTTGAAATCGACCACGGCCGCCTCCATGCCGTCGGACAAGGTCACGACCTGGCCGATGGGAAACGCCGGGACGGTTCGGCAAAAGGCCTCCTCGACCACCGGATCGAAGAACCCGCGGCAGCGAGTGCGCATCTCGTGCAGCACCTGGACCGGCGGCTTGGCCTCGGAATAGCATCGCGTGGTGGTGGCCGCGTCGTAAACGTCGGCCAGGATGGCGATGCGGGAGAAGACGGGGATCTGTTTGCCCGCCAACGGCGGCAGTTCCTCGCCGGTGGCATGGTCCATGCGCGCCGGGTAGCCGCTGCCGTCGAATCGCTGGTGATGGTTCAGCACGATCTGGGCCGCGGAGGCCGGCACGCTGCCCTTGACCATCTGGTAGCCGAGCGTCGTGTGCCTCTGCATGGCGAGCATTTCGGCCGGCGTCAATCGCGACGGCTTGTACAGGATCTCCTGGGGCACTCGCATCTTGCCGATGTCGTGCAACAGGCATCCCAACCCCAGCAGGTGCAGGTCCTTGGCCTCCCACGCCGATTTGTGATGCCGCTGGTCGATCAGGTAGCGGTCCAGTTTCATTCCCAGCAGCAAGGACAAGTAGCAGACGTTGGTCGAGTGCGACATCAAGTAGTTGTCGAAGGCGTCGAGTTTCTGCAAGAGGACGTCGCTGCCGGCGCTGCCCTTGAGGAAATTGAACAGGTCCAGGATGGAGGACTGGAAATGGACCAGGTCGATCTCGGCCGTCGAGTCGCGGAGGATGGCCTCGAAATTCTGCCGCACGTGGGCGTAGACTTCGCGTTGCCGGTCGGCCAGCCCCTCGTCGATGATCTCTTCGAGGAATTCCAACTCCCGATGGCGGACCCAGACTTCCAAGATGCCCAGTTGCCGCAAGCCGCGGGACGAGATCCATGGGGATCTCCACGTCGCGCTGCAGCAAGTAGCGAAAGGGATCGTGGGGCAAAGGCACGGGCCGCGCCAGAATCATGCCCGGCCGAATCTTGTGGACGGGAACTCGCAGCATCGACCGACGACCATCGGGGGACCACGGAATAGAACACGACCTACTTAAACGTAGCTCGTTTTTTGCCGGCTGGCAAATTTGCGGTTCCGAGGGGCGTAGGGATTATAGCGACGGGCTCAGGCCGGCTGAAGGACTTGCAGCGACAGGCCCGTGCGCAGCGGCTCCGTGGCCGCGAAGAACTGCCGCATGTGGGGCGTCGCCAGGTGGGCTTCCAAGGCGGCCGCACTCGCCCACTTCTCCACCACCGTCACGGTGTTGGGACGAAGCTGCTGGCCGGGGATGCCGGTCGGGGCATCGACCATCGGGCCGTATTCCAGGCAGCCCGCTTCGGCCCGGACGGTGGGCACGAGCTTGTGGAAGATGGCCAAGAACTCTTCACGCCGGCCTTCGGCCACGTCGATGGCTGCAATAACGCAGATCATGGCAATAGGCTCCTCTTGATATCAACGGATGCTGTCGCGATCGCGGTCCAATGTAGCAGGTCGGCAGGCAAAGGGGTAGAATGTAGGGTGGGTCGAGCCACCCCTGTAAAGGTCTTACCTATGTTCGCATGGCGAGTATTCTCGCGGTAGATACATGATGAATTCGTTTGCCGCTGGTCTTCTTCGGCTGTTTGGTTTTCGGCCCACGCTTGTGCTTCGTGTACTTGCGCGGGTCGATACGCTGCGCCAAGTCGATCAAGACGGTCGCGAACTTCTTGGGAGACATTCTACGAAAGACTCCCCAATCTTGCTCGGGGATCGCGATCATCATCCCAGCCGTCACCTGAGCCACTTCCAGGGTCAGGTAGTACATCGACAACTCCTCTTCCACGTACTTCTTGCCCTGTGCCGCGCGAATCGCACACTTCACAACCGACACGGCGTTGTAGGCCATGCACGCCGTACAGAATCCGAACAACGCCGCCTTGGGATATCCCAAGGTGTTGATCTCGCAGCGCAGGTCGTCGGTCAATTGCTGGAACCCCGTTTCGATCGTCCAGCGATCGGCATAGAGTTCCGCAATCCGCACCGCGCTGGCCGCTTTCTTCGCCAAGTTGGTGAGAATGTGCAATTCCGTTTCCCCGTCCTTGTTGGGCTTGTCCAGGACGATCGTAATTCGGCGGGCAGTAAAGCTCTCTCCGCTTTCGGGGTCGGTCAGGCAAATCGCTTGTTCGTAGATGTTTCGTCCCCGACCATCCTGGCCCACCAAACGGCGTTTTCCCTTCAATTCGTAGCAAAGCGTGGAGGCGTGCTGACGGATAATAAAGAAAGCCCCCAGGCGACGAATACCAAACAAAAACCCGCTGGTGCAGAAGTTGCGGTCCGCCAAAATGCAATCGCGCGCGGAAATACACGCCAAGGCCTCCTTCAGCAACGAACGTTCCTGGGCATGCGCGTCTTCGCAGGGAACCACGTCGGTAATCAAACCGTATTGCGGATCGTAGAACACCAGCGCCTGCCCCGGCAAGGCGGCGGACCGAAACCGGCGCAACTCGAAAATACGATGCTCGGTGCCGGTCAAGTGGTTCCCATCCAGGACTCGTACGCGGTAGCGAGGCAGCAGCGGCAGGGCCTGCGACCGCATCGCCTTCATACAGGGGCCCAGTTCCTCGCCCGAATAATGCACCAACGCCGCCGGGACTTGCGATTCCAGACGCTTCAACTTGTCATAGACAGCTTGCCGGGTCACCGGAATTTCGTCCGGGTGGGCTTGGTAGAACGCTCCCACGGACGGCGATTCCTTGAACACCACGTCGCACATGATTTGAACACACTGGGAGAAAGCCAATTCCTTGGCGTAGCCCAGGACGGCGTGCTCCTGGAAAACCTGATCCAGCACCGCCGGTTCGAAAACACGCTCAAGCGTTGCACTGACCATCACGCTGACCGGACTCCGCTCGATGAAGACCGCCAATGGTTTGCCCAGCAACATCCTTGTCGCTCCTGCTTCGCGAGACCCATTCACACGCCGCCACCCCGTTGTGACGCGCGCCGAAGCCGAAGTGATACCATAAACCGTGAAACCGTAACAGATTAAGACCTTTACAGGGGTGGGTGGGTCGAGCGCAGCGAGCCCCACCATATTTTTGGGCGGATTCTTGTGGTGGGGCTTTTCTGATCCACCAAAATATCGAGTTGATACGGAGGAAATGGAATGAAGTATTCCATCCTTGAGCTTGACACCCGTGCGGTCGCGGCGTCCGCGGAAAATGGCGTGGTTTGCGTGCAACTCAAGGACGGCCGCGAGATCCGCTTTCCAGCCTCCAAGAACCGCCGTTTGCGAGACGCCAACCCGGAACAATTGGGCCGAATCGAGATCATCTGCAACGGCACCGGTTTGCACTGGCCCGATCTGGATGAAGACCTGTCGGTTTTGGGGATTCTTGAGGGCCGATTGGGGTTGCCGTAGCAGGGGCAACGGGCCGCCATGCGAAGCAAAAGCGACGCGCTCTTTACGACTTCGGCGTCTGCGCCAACTCGATCGCCTTCAACAGTCCGCGGGCCTTGTTGAGCGTCTCCTGCCATTCGTTGGCCGGCACGCTGTCGGCCACCAGGCCGGCGCCGGCCTGAACATACGCCTTGTCGCCCTGCACGACCACGGTCCGCAAGGCAATGCACGTGTCCATGTTGCCGTTGAAATCGACGTAGCCGACGGCGCCGCCGTACGGCCCGCGACGATGCGGCTCCAACTCGTCGATGATCTCCATGGCGCGGACCTTCGGGCGCCGGACACGGTCCCCGCGGGCAGACACGCCTGCAAGGCGTCGAACGCCCCCTTGTCCGGGGCCAGGTCTCCGCTGACGTTCGAGGTGATGTGCATCACGTGGCTGTAGCGCTCGATGGTCATCACGTCGTCGACGCGGATCGAGCGGTAGCGGCAGACGCGGCCCACGTCGTTCCGTCCCAGATCGACCAGCATCACGTGCTCCGCCCGCTCCTTCGGATCGGCCAGCAACTCCTCGGCCAGGCGGAGGTCCTCCTCCTCGCTGGCGCCGCGCGGCGCGTGCCGGCCAGCGGCCGGACCGTCACGTGCCCGTCGATCACGCGCACCATCACTTCCGGCGAGCTGCCCACCAGCGTCACGCTCGGCGTCCGCACGTAGAACATGAACGGGCTGGGATTGACCACCCGCAGCGTGCGATAGATCTCGAACGGGTGCGAGACCAACGGCACCTCCAATCGCTGGCTGAGCACGACCTGGAAGATGTCGCCGGCGCGGATGTAATCGACGCATTTCCGCACCGCCTGCTCGAATTGCGGCTGGGTGAAATTCGAACGGTAGTCGAGCTCCACGTCGCCGCCGACGCGGATGTCGCGCAACTGGACGGCGCCGGCGACCGTGGAAAGTTGCCCGACCAGGCGATCGACGCGCCGCCGGGCGTCGTCGTAGGCCGCCTCCGCACTGACGCCGGGCTGGTCCAGCCGGGCCATCGCCACCACCAGAATCATCTTCGACACGTGATCGAAGACGACCATCTGGTCGTAAAAGGCGAAGGCCATGTCGGGCACGTGGCGATCATCCGGCGGCGCCTTGGGCAGCCGCTCGAAGTAACGCACGGTGTCGTAGCCGGCGTAGCCGACCGCCCCGCTGCAAAAGTGGGGCAACTCCGGCAGCCGGACGGCCCGGATGCCCTCGACCCGGCGCCGCAATTCGTCCAGCGGGTTGTCGCACTCGAATTGCCGCGTCGCCAGGATGGGCGCGCCGGAGGCCGACCTTCCGCTGTGGGCGTTGGTGGTCACCCGCGGACCATAGGCTTCGATCTCGAAGAACGGCTCGGTGGCCAGGAAGCTGTAGCGCCCGACCTTTTCGCCCCCGATCACGCTTTCGAAAAGGCAGGCGCAGCGGCCGGCGTCGATCTTGTGGAACGCGCTGACCGGCGTGAGCGAATCGCTCACCAGGCGGCGAAACACCGGCACCAGCCGGCCCCCCTCGGCCAGCCCTTGGAACGTCTGAAAGTCGGGATAGTGCACGGAAGTGGAGGTTGCCGTCATGGGGACACGCGTGGAAAATCGACCGCAGCCGGTAGGGTGGGTCGAGCGCAGCGAAGACCCACCAGGAAATGGCCAAATCGTAGCTGGTGGGTCTCGCTGCGCTCGACCCACCCACCCCTGTAAAGGTCTTACCTATGTTCGCATGGCGAGTATTCTCGCGGTAGATACATGATGAATTCGTTTGCCGCTGGTCTTCTTCGGCTGTTTGGTTTTCGGCCCACGCTTGTGCTTCGTGTACTTGCGCGGGTCGATACGCTGCGCCAAGTCGATCAAGACGGTCGCGAACTTCTTGGGAGACATTCTACGAAAGACTCCCCAATCTTGCTCGGGGATCGCGATCATCATCCCAGCCGTCACCTGAGCCACTTCCAGGGTCAGGTAGTACATCGACAACTCCTCTTCCACGTACTTCTTGCCCTGTGCCGCGCGAATCGCACACTTCACAACCGACACGGCGTTGTAGGCCATGCACGCCGTACAGAATCCGAACAACGCCGCCTTGGGATATCCCAAGGTGTTGATCTCGCAGCGCAGGTCGTCGGTCAATTGCTGGAACCCCGTTTCGATCGTCCAGCGATCGGCATAGAGTTCCGCAATCCGCACCGCGCTGGCCGCTTTCTTCGCCAAGTTGGTGAGAATGTGCAATTCCGTTTCCCCGTCCTTGTTGGGCTTGTCCAGGACGATCGTAATTCGGCGGGCAGTAAAGCTCTCTCCGCTTTCGGGGTCGGTCAGGCAAATCGCTTGTTCGTAGATGTTTCGTCCCCGACCATCCTGGCCCACCAAACGGCGTTTTCCCTTCAATTCGTAGCAAAGCGTGGAGGCGTGCTGACGGATAATAAAGAAAGCCCCCAGGCGACGAATACCAAACAAAAACCCGCTGGTGCAGAAGTTGCGGTCCGCCAAAATGCAATCGGCGCGGAAATACACGCCAAGGCCTCCTTCAGCAACGAACGTTCCTGGGCATGCGCGTCTTCGCAGGGAACCACGTCGGTAATCAAACCGTATTGCGGATCGTAGAACACCAGCGCCTGCCCCGGCAAGGCGGCGGACCGAAACCGGCGCAACTCGAAAATACGATGCTCGGTGCCGGTCAAGTGGTTCCCATCCAGGACTCGTACGCGGTAGCGAGGCAGCAGCGGCAGGG
The DNA here is from genome assembly GCA_963804825.1 of uncultured Planctomycetia bacterium. Lineage (GTDB taxonomy): Bacteria > Planctomycetota > Planctomycetia > Pirellulales > Thermoguttaceae > JBKQVT01. Next base: position 1,848,080 of record CAWDRV010000003.1, read on the forward strand.
CCTGCGACCGCATCGCCTTCATACAGGGGCCCAGTTCCTCGCCCGAATAATGCACCAACGCCGCCGGGACTTGCGATTCCAGACGCTTCAACTTGTCATAGACAGCTTGCCGGGTCACCGGAATTTCGTCCGGGTGGGCTTGGTAGAACGCTCCCACGGACGGCGATTCCTTGAACACCACGTCGCACATGATTTGAACACACTGGGAGAAAGCCAATTCCTTGGCGTAGCCCAGGACGGCGTGCTCCTGGAAAACCTGATCCAGCACCGCCGGTTCGAAAACACGCTCAAGCGTTGCACTGACCATCACGCTGACCGGACTCCGCTCGATGAAGACCGCCAATGGTTTGCCCAGCAACATCCTTGTCGCTCCTGCTTCGCGAGACCCATTCACACGCCGCCACCCCGTTGTGACGCGCGCCGAAGCCGAAGTGATACCATAAACCGTGAAACCGTAACAGATTAAGACCTTTACAGGGGTGGCTCGACCCACCCTACCGTGGTCTTCCGGAACGGAAACTATTTAGACCACCGCCATAGCTTACCATTGCCAGCCGGGACGGGCAACGAGAAAAGCCCGTCTGAGGCGGCAAAATCCGCCGTCCGGCGGCGTAAAATGCCGGCCTATTGGTTCCAGTTGACTCCCGTCCGCGGCGACGTTACAATCCCTTGGGGCAGTAAGGGCATCTGGAAAGTATGGAGCCGCGGCAGCATGAAATGTCAGCAATGTGAGAAGGCGGCCACGTTCCATATCACGGAGCTTACGGGCGGCAAGCCGCAAGAGTTGCACCTGTGCGAGGACCACGCACGCCAGTATCTCACCTCGTCGGCCAGCGAGCCGGCCAGCGTCGGCAGCATGGCGGCGGCGTTGGCGCAGCAGATGGCCCAGCAAATGGCCATCGGTCAGACCGCCGAGGAGCTGGCCCAGGTGGACCAACAGGCGTGTCCGATCTGCGGGATGACGTTTTTCGAGTTTCGCAGCCACGGACGCCTGGGCTGCCCGCACGATTACGTGGCCTTCAAGGCGCAGTTGGAGCCGCTGATCCTGAACATCCACGGGGAAGGCGAGCACGTGGGGAAGCGGCCGCGGCAAACGTCGGCCGGCAGCGAGCGCCGCACCCAGTTGATCCGGCTCCGCCGCGAGATGAAAGAAGCCGTCGAAGGCGAGAGGTATGAACGCGCCTCGGAACTCCGCGACGAGATCCGGCGCATCGAAACCGAGCGACCCTCCTGACCGGGGCAGTGGCCGTGGAAATCAACGAGCTAACCAAGACCAGCGGTGAATGGCTCCGGGGCAACGGCCCCGAGGCCGACATCGTCATCAGCAGCCGCATCCGCCTGGCGCGGAACCTGGCCGATTTCCCCTTCATCAGCCGCGCCACGCCCCAGGACCGCACCCAGATCGAGCGCCTCATGCGGGAGTGCATCCTCGGCATCAACACCTCGGGCGAGTTGCTCTACGTCGCCATCGACGAACTCGAAGGCGTCGATCGCCAGTTGCTCGTCGAGCGGCACTTGATCAGCCGCGAGCACGCCGAGAGCCAAGGCGCCCGGGCCGTGGCCATCGACCCCACCGAGAAGTTCAGCCTCATGGTCAACGAGGAAGACCACCTCCGCATGCAGGTTATGCACAGCGGCCTGAACCTGCAAAGCGTCTGGGAGCAGATCAACCGCACCGACAGCCTCATCGAGGAGAAGGTGACCTACGCCTTCCACGAGCGGCTGGGCTACCTGACCGCCTGCCCGACCAACGTCGGCACCGGCATGCGCGTCAGCGTGATGCTCCACCTGCCGGCCCTGGTCATCACCCGGCAGATCGAAAAGGTCTTCCGCAGCCTGCAAAAGATCAGCCTGGCGGTCCGCGGCCTGTACGGCGAAGGCTCGCAGGCGATGGGCGATTTCTACCAGATCAGCAACCAGATCACCCTCGGCCGGAGCGAAGAGGACCTCATCCAGCAGGTCGGCGACATCGTGCCGGTGATCATCGACTACGAGCGCCAGGCCCGGCAGTTCCTCGTCAAGGAAAGCCAGGAAAACCTCCACGACCGCGTCAGCCGGGCCTACGGCATCCTACGGACCGCCCAGACGATCAGCTCCGAAGAAACCATGCACCTGCTCTCCAGCGTGCGGATGGGGGTGAACCTGGGTTTGATCCAGGACCTCAAAATACCCGACATCAACGAGCTGTTCATCCACACGCAGCCGGCCCATTTGCAGAAGATGAGCGGCAGCGAGCTTGGCACGGCGGACCGCAACATCGAGCGCGCCCGCTATCTCCGCCATTACCTGAACAAGGGCAACGGCTCGCATCCGGCGGAAAAGAACTGACCGCACGCGGGCCTTGGCTCGTTCACCGGGCGTGTGAACAATCGCGAGCCGGAGTCGTAAGCCTCCGGATATCCTTGCCCCGCCGGTTCGCTTCGTTTCGTGAAATACGTTTTCTCGTGGGCGAGGACCACCGGCTGTGGCGTAGGGAGCGGCGTCGTGCAATCCGGAGGCTGACGCCTCCGGCTCGCTGCTCGTCCGCCGCCCACGCCCGCCCCCCGGCGCAGTCCGGGGGCTTTTTCTCATCCCCAATGCCCAACCCCTAAATCCCTAAATCCCTCTCCCCAACCTCTGCCGCACGGCATGAACCACGTTGGGCGACAAGAAACGCCCCAACTCCTCCTCGCTGGCCACGGTGGCAATCTGCTTGATCAACGAACTGGACACGTGGGCCAACTCCCCGTCGGCGATCATGAAAAGCGTCTCCACGTCGGGCGCCATCCGACGGTTGGCCATCATCATGGTCAACTCTGCCGGGATATCGGTGATCGGACGGACGCCCCGGACCATGATCCGTGCGCCGCACTCCTGGACGAACTCGACGGCCAGGCCGGAAAACGTCCGAATCTCCAGGTTCTTCAAGTGGCCGGTCGCCCCGCGAATCAACTCCACCCGCATCTCCGGCGCAAACATCGCTTGCTTCTCAAGGTTGATGCCGATGCCGACGATCAGACGGTCGAACAGGCCGCTCGCCCGCTCCATGACGTTGAGGTGTCCGAGAGTGACCGGGTCGAACGAGCCCGGGTAAACCGCGATGCGGGGCGAAAGCTTGGTCATAAGGTTGGTTCCCCTTGGAGGGCTTGGAAAAGAATAACCCGATAACCCGGGGACTGTCCCAATTTTCGTGCGACGAAAATGGGACTGTCCCCTTCGGTGTCTCGGAAATCCCTCCCAAAACAGGAATTGACAAAACCACCAGTGGCGGCACGGCCGCCGTCTGACTATACTAACGTAAGAACGTGGAAAAGAACAAGTTGGGCGACTCCAGGGAAACAGTCGAAGGGAGTGACCGCTGTGCCTAAAGTGCTGTGCATCATCGGAATTGTCGTGGCCGTCCTCCTCCTGTTGGTTTTCGGCGTCGATGCCGCGGTCGAGTTCCCCTTCGGCAGGGCCAGCCTGTTGATGGACGTCAGTTTGATCGTCGGTTCCCTGGTGCTGGCCTACCTGAGTTGGACGACCATGCGGCAGCAGACGTGAACCAGACCGTCCTGGTGGTATCATGCCCCCGAATGGAGCGGTATCCTGTTCCCGACTTCCGGCCTACTCGCCCAAGGCGTCCTCCGACCGGACCAATCGACGGAGTCGGCCCGTCTTTGGGCCGTTCACGCGGTTTCCGCGGCGACTTAGGCGTTGTGTTATCAGCAGGCGGTGTTACAATAACGACTAAGAGCCAGGATTCGTGCCCATTGCGGGTCCGAAGCCAGGGGTGGGTCGTTGCTCCATCCGCCGGCCCGATTTTCCTCCCCTTGTCCAGCGTAACTATGGCATCCCAAGATCATTCCGACCAACCCGAAAAGAAACCGCCTGATAAACCGGACAAGTCCGGGAAGTCAGACAAGTCTGGGAAAGCAGACAAGCCGGATAAGGCGGAGAAGCCTGGAAAAGAGGAGAAACACAAGCGCGGGCCGCCCTCCCCTGCCGTGAAGAAGCGCCTGCAAAAGTGCTTCGAGATTGCCAGCAAGCAGATGGCCCAGGAAAACTATGACTACGCGACGGCGTTGTTCACCGACTGCGTGTGGGGAGACCCGGGCAATAAGGTCTACGTGCAGAACTTCCTGTTCAACCTGCAAAAGAAGCACGGCAAGAATCGCAAGCCCAGCTTGATGAGCCAACTCCGGGGATGGGGCGACCAACTGGGAACCATCGGAATCCGCAGCGCGGTGAAGAAGGCCCTGGCCCAAAACGACTGGGACGAGGTCATCAAGAACGGGTTGGCGGTCTTGAAGGTCAATCCTTGGGACAAGCACACCCTGATCGCCATGAGCACCGCGTCGGAACGCTTGGCGACCATGCTTCCGGGCGAATTCTTGGATTGCCAGTTGTTCTACCTGAACGCCGCCCGAGAGGCGAGTCCCAATGATCCGGACGTCAATCGGCTCTTGGGCATCGCCCTTGGGAAGCGGGGACAATTCGACAATGCGATCGCCTGTTGGCACCGCGTCGAGCAGGCCCGGCCCGACGATGAAGAGCCCCGGCGGGCCATCGCCACGCTGGCCGTCGAGAAGACGCTCAAGTTCGACGAGGCCGATCCGAACAAGATAACCGCCAAGGACAAGAATGCGCCCAAGGCGACCCAGGAAGGGGAAGAACTGACGCCCGTCGAGCGGATGCAACGAAGGATCGGGAGGAATCCCGCCGACATCGCCGCCTACTACGAGTTGGCCCAGCTCTTCTTCAACGAGGATCGGTACCAAGAGGCGGAGGACGTCATGCACAAGGCCTATGAGGCCTCGAACCACGACGGCGATGTCCGCGACAAGTGGGACGACGCCCGGGTGCGCCACATGCGGCACAACTGCGTGCTGGCCGAGAAGCGGGCGAGGGAATCGGGCAGCGACGAGGCGAAAGCCGAAGTCAAGCAGGTCACCCGGCAACTCAACGAATTGCTCCTGGAAATCTACAAGGGCCGCACCGAGCGCTACCCCGCCAACCTGGCCTTCCGGTTCGATCTCGGGCTGCAGTACATGGTCCTGGGGCACTTCAACGAGGCGATCCATGAGTTTCAAGCCGCCCGCAACGACGCGCGGCGCAAGGGAGTCTGCTTGCTCCGGTTGGGCGAATGTTTTCAGTCCATCAAACAGCACCGCCTGGCCATGGACCACTTCGAGGCCGCCATTCAGGAAATTCCCGACCGCGACACCGACAGCAAGAAGTCGGCCCTGTATCGGGCCGGCAAGCTGGCATTCGCCTTGAAAGACCGCGAGAGGGCCCAAAAGCACCTCGGCCTCTTGGCCAGCATGGATTTCTCCTACCGAGACATCTCCGACCTGTTGGACAAACTTGGCAAGTGGGGAGAGCAGGAGGATAACAAGGGCAAGGACAAGGACAAGGGGGAGGCCAAGGGCGACAACCAGGGCGGCGACACGGGCGGCGACACGGGCGAGGACGAGGGGAACGACCAGGATTCGTGATCGTCCGACGCCGAAAGAAACGTAGAACGTAGAACTTAGAGCTTAGAACTTAGACCTTAGAACTTGGCACACTAAGAACTAAGCACTAAGTTCTAAGCACTAAGAACTAACCATTCCTTTATTTGAACGAAACTCATGCCGAACATTCAAAGTGCGAAGAAGCGACTGAAACAGAGCATCGCCCGCAGGCTGCGCAATCGCGCCGTCAAGCGATCGATCAGCACGGAGTGCCGCAAGGTGCTCGGCGCCGTGGCCGCCGGGAACATCGAGTTGGCCGAGACCGAGTTCAAGGTGGCGACGACGAAGCTGGATCGCGCGGCGGCGCGGAAGGTGATTCATCGCAACGCGGCCGCACGAACGAAGTCGCGGCTGTCGGCCCGCATCAAGGCGGCGAAGAAGACCCCGGCAAAGTAGACGCGGCATCCCATGCCACCCGTTCGTTTGCGAAACCGCAAGCGAATAGCGAGGCTTCCGGCAAGAAATTGTCGGAAGACGTGCTAGCGGCCGAATTCCACGTCCCGGGCGTCGAACACCGGCCCCTCCACGCACGTCCGCCGGTAGTCCCAGTGCCCCGAGCCGTCGCGCACCTTGGCCACGCAACTGAAACAGATGCCGATGCCGCAGGCCATCGGCGTCTCCAGCGAAACCTGGCACGGCAAACGCATCCGCTCGGCCAACGCGGCCACCGCCGCCAGCATCGCCTCCGGACCGCAAGCGACCAGGCGACAAGGAAACCGCGATTGCTCGACCACCGGCCCGATCAGGTCGGTGACGAGGCCCTTGTGGCCGGCCGAGCCGTCGTCGGTGCTCAGGTGGACCTCGACGCCCGCGTGCCGGAAATCCTCGACGCCGGCCAGGTAGTCCGCGCTGCGGCAGCCGTAGCAGAGCGTCACCCGCCGCGCCGTGGGGACCCGCCGCGGCGGATCGCCGTAGCCCTGTAGCCCGAGATATTCCTTGGCCAACGCGAGAAACGGCGTCTGCCCGATGCCGCCGGCCACCAGGACCAGGTGCTCGGCCGCCGCGGACGGAAAGCCGTTGCCCAGCGGTCCCCAGACCTCCAGCGCCGCGCCCGCTTGCAACTCGGTCAGCCGGCGGGTCATCTTGCCGACGACCAGGTAGACGATGTCCACCAGGACCGCGTTGCCCGCCGCGTCCGCCGCCACGTCGTACAGGGCCAGCGGGCGGCCCAGCAGCGGGTCGTTGCAGCCGGCCAGCCGCATCATGATGAACTGGCCGGGCACGATCCGCCGGGCCAAGCGCGGACTCTCGAAGCGGATGCGATACGTGTCCCGCGCCAACGGGACGTTTTCGACCACGACGACCTTTTCGCAGTCGATGTGGTCGGCATAGACGGGCGCGGGTTGCAATGGGCTCATGGCTTGCGATCCGTGGGGCGGCAACCGTGGCGGAGGGCGTCGAGTTCTTCGCGGCTCAAGGGGCGGATGCCGCCGGGGGGCAGCTTTCCCAGCTTCACCGGCCCGATGGCCGTCCGCACCAGGCGGAGCACTTTGTGGCCCATTTTGGCCAACAGCCGGCGGATTTCCCGGTTCTGCCCCTCCGTAAGCACCATTTCCAACAGCGTGCTGTTCTTGTGATGCGACCGGATCACGGCCTTTTCCGCCCGGGCGAGCCCTTCGGACAGGTGAACGCCGCGGCAAATCTTCTCCAACGTCTGCGGCTCCGGCTTGCCGGCCACTTGCACCACGTAGGTCTTCGGCACTTCATAGCGCGGGTGGGTGAGGCGATTGGAGAATTCCCCGTCGTTGGTGACCAGGATCAGCCCCTCGCTGTTCAAGTCGAGCCTTCCCACGGGAAACAGCCGGGCGCCGCGGGACGGCACCAGGTCGATCACCCGCGGCCGGCCCGACGGGTCCCAATTCGTCGAGACCACGCCGGTCGGCTTGTTGACCGCATAATAGACCGCCCGGGCGGGCGTGAGCGTCTCGCCGTCCAGGCGGATTTCCTGGGTGTCCGGATCGACCCGGGTGCCCAGCTCCTTCACAACGCGGCGATCGACCTCGACGCGTCCGCTGGTGATGAGTTCCTCGCACTGGCGTCGGCTGCCGGCGCCGGCCGCGGCGAGGACCTTTTGTAGCCGCTGGCCCGCCGGGTGCGGCCCGCTCTCGGTCGGACGCGGCTTGGCCGTCCGCACGCGGCCGGGGGCGCTTGGCCGTCGCCGGCCGCCGGGGCGTGGGCCGGATGCGGAAGTGCGCGACGATCGTCTTTTCGGCATGCGCTGCGACATGCGGCCATCATAGCTCAAATGGCCGCGGTTCGACAGCCGGGTGGATCGCTTCCGCCTTCCGCCCTATCCGGTGGCTGACGCCACCGGCTCACTGCCCACCGGCTCACCGCCTTCCCTATCAATAACCCGGGGCCTGGGGAATCTGCGGCTGGAGGCGGAGGACTTCCGGCTTCGGGTTCTCGAAGCCCGGCGGACGAGTGCCTGCCATGTCCGCCCCCATGCTCGTCTCCGGATACGGGTCGAATTTATCCGCCCGCCATCTCTGATACTCCGTGCTGCCGGGATCGAAAAAGGTGGGCGGGGCAAGGCAACCGGACAGCAGGCTGGTGGACAGCAGGGCCATCGCCGCAAACCGCATCCTTTTCATCGCCGTGGCTCCTTGCCAAACGAGATTCCATCTTCCGGTGGGGGAGAAGACCGGCAGCCCAAGGACCTCCGGGGGGCCGATTCTAGGGATTTTATTCGTCGGAAAGAAGACGAATCTGCGGCAAATAGGGATTTTATTCGGAAAGACGAGGAATCTACGGCAAATAGGCATCCAGCAGCACCCCCCTGCCCTGCGGGGTCAACCGAAGCGATCCCAACGCCGCGGGCAACAACGCCGTCGAACCGCGCCCCAACGGCGTGCCCAACGGATCGCCCTCGATGCGGATCGACCCTTCCAGGACGCAGACGATATGGCAGCGGCGGTCGCCGCCCATGCTCGCCGTCGCCGGGGCCGAGCGCCTTGCCCAATTGGGTCGCCAAGCGTCTTCCCCCCCAGATATACCGCTGGAAAATGGGGCGAAAACGCAAGGGATAAAGCACATCCACGGGGCAGTTTTCTCCAATCGGGCGGGACCGTTGACGGGGCCATTCGTTGCACGGTCCATGCCGCAAAGTTATCATGGATTGTAGTTTATGAAACCGACCTAAGCCATCCCCCTCGGCGCATGCGCTCGCGCAACGACGACATCTTCCAAGAGAGCACCATGACCTTCGGGGAACACCTCGAAGAGCTGCGTGCCTGTCTGTTCAAGGCCATTGTGGGACTGGTCCTCGGCTGTCTCGTCGGGCTGGCGGTGGGCGGCTACGTCACCCGGTTCATCCAGAAGCCGGTCCTGGACGCCCTGGCCGAATACTACGAGGATCAGGCGGCCCGAAAGGCCCAGGACCAGTTGGAGCAGTTTCGCCGGGCCGGCTATGACCTGCCGGGCGATTTCAAGGAGATCAAGAAGATCATGGTCGATGGCGGGCTGACCTTCGAGGAGGTCTACGTCAATCCCCAGGAGCTTCGTCGGCAATTGCAGCAGGGCAAGGCCGGCCAGCCTGCCTTGCCGGCGCCGCCGGCCGCCGACGGAAAGTTCACCGACAAGGACCTGGCGCGGGTCTTCCTGTGGCGGCGGACTGCCGACGATCCCCGCAGCCGGCTCAACAGCATGAGCTTTCAAGAGCCGTTTACGATCTACCTCAAGGCGTCGCTGCTGGCAGGGGTCATTTTCGCCAGCCCCTGGGTCTTCTATCAAATCTGGACGTTTGTGGCCGCCGGCCTCTACCCGCGGGAAAGGCGATACGTTTACATTTATCTCCCCTTCAGCGTGGCGCTGTTCTTGGCGGGGGCGAGTTTGGCGTTTTTCGCGGTCTTCCCACCCGTGTTGAAGTTCCTGCTGGGATTCAACAGTTGGCAGCAGATCGATCCGGTGCTGCGGTTTAACGAGTGGATGGGGCTGCTGCTGATGATGCCGTTGGGGTTCGGCATCGCCTTTCAGTTGCCGCTGGTCATGCTGTTCCTGGAGCGGATCGGCGTGGTGAGCATCAAGAGCTACCTCTCGGCGTGGCGGGTGGCGGTGCTGGGCATCTTCATCGGGGCGATGATCCTGTTGCCCACGGGCGATCCCATCAGCATGATTCTGATGGCCATTCCGCTGACGATGCTCTATTTTGGCGGCATCCTGCTTTGCCGTTACATGCCGCGGCATGGGGCGGGACTCGGGATTGGGGAGTAGGGGGTGGAAAAGCCCCCGGACTGTGTCCGGGGGGTCCTTCTTCAGATCGCTTCGCCGCCGCGCTCGCCGGTGCGGATGCGGATGCAGTCTTCCAGAGGCAGGACGAAGATCTTGCCGTCGCCGATCTCGCCGGCGGCCCCGGTCCGGCCGCCGCGGATGATGGCGTCCACGGTCGGCTGGAGAAATTCCTCGTTGACGGCGATCGTCAACTGCACCTTCCGCAGCAGATTGACGGCGAATTCATGGCCGCGGTACACCTCGGTGTGGCCCCGCTGACGCCCGAATCCTTGCACGTCCATGACGGTCAGCCGAAAGACCTCAACGTCGGCCAAGGCCGCCTTGATGGCCTCCAAGCGATGGGGCTGAATGATGGCGATGATAAGTTTCACGGCAGACTTCCTGGCGGTGTTAGCTATCTCATCGTATCCGCTGGGACCGGATGGCTCAAGGGGAGGAGAAAACTTAGAGCTTAGAACTTAGAGCTTAGAACTTAGGAAAAGCCCCCGGGCTGCGCCGGGGGGACGGGGTGGCATCCGCTTGCGGTTTCGCAATCGCCCCCCGGACACAGTCCGGGGGCTTTTTGATTCCCAATCCCGAATCCCGAATCCCAATAAAATTAGGGGGGGGGCTTCCACCATCGAGTGGCGTGTGCCCCCCATGTCGCTCTTGGAGGTGTCGAGCCGAAGCTGTTTAGAACTTGACGATCAAGTCGGTCGCCCAGAGGAATTGATCGTTCTTCTGGCCGGCGTCAAAGGGCCGTTGGCCGCCGGGGAGCGAGTCGGTGGCCCAGTCGTAGCGGAGTTCGCTGCGGATCAAAACATTCTTGCTCTGATGCGGTTTCCAGTTCACGCCCCAGGTCAGGGCATTGTAATGGGCGGGAACGGGAGTGCCCGCGGGCGGACCGACCTGCGCGACAACCGTCCCGTCGTCGTCGCTGAACCACTCATACCTCATGCCGGCCGACCAGCAGTCGTTGATCGTGTAAATGAGGTACGGGGCGAAGCTGAACCAGTCGCCGTGGGTAAAGCCGTGCGCGGTCGGAATGGCGCCGTTGTCGTATCCCAGGTTGTGCTCGAAGGCGAACAACCACTTCTCCCCGATCTTCTGCGTGAAGACCAGGCAGTAATGGTAGCGGGTGGCCTCAGGATTGACGTTGTCGGTATTGCCGAAGAACGATTCCCAAGCCAGCGTGGTCTTCTGGTCCTTGCTGGTCCAGTTGAAACCGCCGAAGTAGTTGATCTTGGCGACGGGGTCGGTCCAGTTGTTCCAGCCGTTGTCGATGCCGAAGTTGGACGTGAGTTGGTCGTTGACCTTGTACATGGCTTCGCCGCCGCTGAGGGTCGTGGGCTGGCCGTAGAGGAAGGCGTAGCTATGCGAGTAGAAGAAATTTTCCTGCGACATGACGCTCTCGTAGCCGCACGGCGCCAGGAAGTGGCCGGCGCGGAACACCCACTTGTTGATGGCCAAATCGCCGTACATTTGCGGCATGGCCAGGCCGTAGAACCGCCCGCTGGTCCACTCGGTATCGAGTCCGGCCGCCTCGGCATAGCGGTGGTCCTCGCCGTAGAGCAGGTCCACGCGGCCGCCGACGTCAACGCCGCAATCGTTCTCGACCTTCGTCACGCGCTCCGCGATCAAGTACAGTTGATTGAGCATGTACTCGTTGGCGCGGTCGTTGTAGCCGACCGGCCCGTTGAAGCCGTTCGTCGGGTTGCTCGGATTCCAGGTGAAGCCCTGGTCGAGCCAGCCGCGGACGTCGATGCGATTCTCGTCGAGGACGCAGATGTTCTTGAAGAGTTTGAAGCCGGTGTCTTCGTCGGGCGTTTCCTCGTCTTTCTTTTCCGCTTCCGGTTTCTTTTCGGTCGGCGGATTGGTCGGGTTGGGCGCGGCGGCCGCAGGCGGGTTGCTCGGCGGCGCCGCGGTGTCGTCCTGGGCCGCGAACAGAAGGTCCGTGTTGCTGGCGTTCGCGTACGATGCCTGCTGGACGCCCGCCGGCTGGCGCAGGTCGGTGGCGGCGCCCGTTTGAGCGTGGGCGGCGCCGACGCCCAGGATGAAACAAACGCCGCCGGCAAGGGCCAGGGTTACGATCCTCATGACATATTGCTCCGTGATTGAGGGAAAGGGAGGCCGCACACGCGTTCGCCGGTCTGAACCGTCCTGCTATCGGACAAGCGTCAAGTCCCGAATAATTAGAAAGACCGTGAAATCAAGGCGAAGCGGCAAAAGCGGCACTTGCGGCGGGAAGAGGTAGCGGTTGTGCCGATCGTGCCGAGTCGGAACGGGGTCGGAACAGGGTGCAGCCAGTGTGTCGGCCGCCGCTTCCTTTGCACCGTTCTCGGCCGCCGTTTGCGCCGCACGGTGGAAAGTCTAGCAGAAATCATCCCCACTTGCCAATACTCGCCGCGTCCCTGTTTCGACTCCCTTTTTCATTTGTGGGACATAACCAATGCGCAGAGGAGGAACATGATGGCGGCGGCAATCACCATGATGGATGGCCCCAAGCACATCTTGATGCGATCCTCCGTGGAGAATTCACTTCTTGCGAGCCGCCCGCATTTCTTGCAATGGAGCGGGCCGAACGCGGCGACGAATAGGGCGCCCGCTAAACCTCCGGCTCTACGCGTGCCACTGCTGGAGGCCCTCTGAATCGGTTTTCCACATCGCGGACACTTGTAGGCCACGAGACAATTCCTTTCTTCTTTGCCATGCCGAAGTTGAACCGGGGACGCAGCGAGCCGCGTCCCAGTTTCGATTTCCCTCATTTCAGGATAGAAATAAGCCACAAGCAGAGAATGAGTAGTGCGATAGCAGCAATCACCATGACGGATGTCCCCAACGCCATCTTGGTCCGGTCCTCTGCGGGGAATTCACGTCTTGCGATCTTTCCACATTTCTTGCACTGGAGGGAACCAAATGCGGCATAGAATAGAGCGCCAACTGAACCTGCGGCGCTTCGTGCGAAATCGCTGTGGCCTCTCCGAACCGGTTTTCCGCATCGCGGACACTTGTAGGCCATGAGAAACCCCCTCTTTTCATTGCCTTGCCGAAGTCAAATCAGGACGCAGCCAGTTTGTCGGCCGGCGCATGGCGGAAAGTCTAGCGGAAATCATCCCATCTTGTCAATTCTAGCTGCGTCCCCGTTTCAACTCCGATGGATATCGAAACACGATGCCAGGGCTTCGGCAATCAGATTCGCGGCACGCTGCAGCCCGAGCTTCTCGACGTTGATCACCAGATCGAATAGGTGCGGATCGGCAATGTCGCGATGGAAGTATTGTCGGCCACACTCCTGCCGGCCGGCGTCCGCCTTCTCAACGTAATCACGGGCTTGCTCGAAACTCAGGCGCCGACGCTCCATGATCTGCTGCACGCGGTACTTGAGTGGCGCGATCAGCCGCACGCGCAGACCGCGATCGTGCGGCAAGAGGAATTGCGCGCCGCGGCCGACGAAGATGACTTTCCCCGCCCGTGCGGCCACGAGAATCACCCGACCGAGGCGAAACACGTACTCCACTTGGGAAACGGAAGCCGGATCGATCCACTTGCCGAAGGTTTCTACGAACCAGTTGGTGGGGGTTTCGTCCACACGTTCCAGCGCGGCGAGAGAGGTGTGGTATCTCTCGGCCAGGCATTCGAGGAGTTCCCGATCAAAAACCTCCCAGCCGATCGTTTCGCCGATCAGCCGTGCGACTCGGCTGCCCCCAGCCCCGGCTTCCCGAGAGATGGTCAAATAAGGGCCGATGCCCGTGGGGCTTCCGGCGTTCGGCGCCGCGGCAGCACTCTCCTGGCCTTGGTGCGCAAGCAGCCAACGCTGCATCTGGCGCTCTGCGGCGGCGATAACATCTTGGTTCGTCTTACTCCGGGAGTCCCGCTCGATGGCAGCAACGAGTTTCGCGTCATCGTACTCCTGCTTGCTCATGCTCGCACCTCCAAACAAAAGTGAACTGCGGCGGCTTTCCGCTTGATTCGATCCATGTGACTACCTCCACAATTGCAACCTGGACCAGTTTCCATTTACCCGTTTGTCGCCGGCCGGTAGACCAGCACGGGCGTAAAGGTGCCCCGCACTACCTTGTCGGCGACGCTCCCCAACAGCAATCGTTTGAAAGCGCCTCGGCCGTGGATCGCGATGGCGATAAGCTCCATTTTCTCGTCACGGGCTACGTCGAGAACGGCGGCGGCAGTGGACGCGCCCACGGCAACGTGCGTTTGGATGCGCAACGCTTTGGCTCGCAAACGCTCCGCCACCCCGTCGAGATAGGCTTGGGCCTCAGCCCTTCTTTTCACAAGTCGAGGTTGTCGATCGCGCTGAGTTCCTCTGGAGCGGGAACGCCATCGGGAAGTAAACTGGGCTGGACGGCTCGAATGAGGGTGTACTCAGCGTCCATGAGGCTTCCCAAGGCGATGGTCGGTTCCAGCACTCGTTCGGCGAACTTCGATCCGTCCAAAGGAACCAGGATGCGTCTCAGGGTTGGCTCTGGCCCCGGATCTGCCGAAGCCTCCTGGGGATGCACCAGCAGGATCGGGGCCGGAGCGTTCAGTACGACTTCAAGGGCAACGCTGCCGAGCCAGAAGCGGCTCAGCGGGCCGCGACCGTGGGTGGTCATCACGACCAGATCGGCAGCCTTCGTTCGGACGCGTTCCAGGATGCCGTCCACGATCACGCCGTGGGCGAGAGCAGCGGTCACCGGCACCGAGGCAGTTTTCTGCAACCGCTTCACGATTGCGTCGAGATACGCCTGCTCTTGCTCCTTGAATATGGCGTCCTCCGTCGGATCGAAGGGCAGCCAACTGCATTCGGGTTGCTGAAGCGCGTAGAGGACATGGACCAGCATGACTTCCAGGTGGCGCCCGCCCGATTGGCGATATTCAAGGCCAACGGCAGCGCTTGTTCCGCAAACTTTGAGCCATCAAGCGGGACAAGAATCGAATGGTACATGGCGAATCCCCCTTCTTCGCGTTGGGGAGTCGAAACGGGGACGCAGCTAGTTTTTCGGCTGCGGCATCCCTTGCGCCGTTCTCGGACGCCCTTAGCGTCGCACGGTCGAAAGTCTAGCAGAAATCATCCCCACCTGCCAATACTCGCCGCGTCCCCGTTTCGACTCCCGACGCCGGCCAGCGTACCGGCCGCACGGCCCCCCCAAACAGCCCCCTCTAGCCGCCGGCCGCGTTCAAACCGGCTTCCACGCCCCCTCGAACTTTGATATATTGTAAATGGTGGGGGCGGCGTGGATGACCGATACTCTGAAACGGATCAAACGGGCAATTCTGACGGGTGATTACGCTTTTAGCGAGAAAGCCCGGATGGAAATGGAGGCCGACCAGATTACCGAGTTGGATGTCGCGGAGTCCATACTCAATGCAGTGGCGATCTACAAGACCGTCCGGTCGGTCGGTCCCGGTCAAGGTCATCGGCGAGAGATGTTGCACATCATCCAAAGCACGAACTTGAACGGCTTGGCCATCTACAGCAAGGGAAAGCTGGTCTCCGACGCCGGCCACGACACCTA
This sequence comes from uncultured Planctomycetia bacterium, assembly GCA_963804825.1. GTDB lineage: Bacteria > Planctomycetota > Planctomycetia > Pirellulales > Thermoguttaceae > JBKQVT01. The sequence continues at coordinate 1,863,276 of CAWDRV010000003.1, forward strand.
CTACTTCCTGATATCTTCCAAAAAAGCCCTCTAGGCGGTCATCCTCATGAATCAGATCATAAAATGTCCGTCCTGCGGTAGTGCGAAGATCAAGCGGGTGCGGCGGAAGTGGTCGGGAGAGTACAAGGGCCAAAGTTACACGGTGGAAAACCTCGAATTCTACGAATGTCCCGACTGCAAAGAGCAAGTCTACGATCCCGAGGCCATGCGGGCCATCGAGTCCAACTCGCCGGCCTTTACCAAATCCGCCACGACTTGAGGTTGAAACGGGGACGCGGCTAGTTGGTCGGCTGCCGCCGGTGGGTGTGGAACGCCGGAATCTTCCCTCCTAGCGGCCCAGGTCCTCGAACATCGCGTTGACGAACGGATCGGGCTCGAACAGGGCCAGGTCCTCCGCCTGCTCGCCCACGCCCACGTACTTCACCGGCAGCCCGACCTGCTTGCGAATCGCCACGACCACGCCGCCCTTGGCCGTGCCGTCGAGCTTCGCCAGCACGATGCCCGTGCAGCGGACCGCGTCGGTGAAATGCCGGGCCTGGCTGATGCCGTTCTGGCCGGTCGTGGCGTCGAGGACGAGGAGGACCTCGTGCGGGGCCTCGGGAATCTGCTTGCTCAACACGCGATGGATCTTCGTGAGCTCTTGCATCAGACCCTGTTGCGTTTGCAGACGCCCGGCGGTGTCCACGACGCAAACGTCGGCGCCGGATTCGATGGCCCGGGCGACGGTGCGATGGGCCACGGCGGCCGGGTCGCTGCCTTGCGGACCGGTCACGATCTCCGCCCCCAGCCGTTGCGCCCAGATGGTCAACTGCTCGACCGCCGCCGCCCGGAAGGTGTCGGCCGCCCCCAGCACCACCCGCTTCCCGCCGGCCTGGAACATGGCCGCCAGCTTGGCGATCGAGGTCGTCTTTCCCGAGCCGTTCACGCCGGCCACCATGACGACCGTCGGCCCGCTGGGCGCGAAGTGGATCGGGTCGGCCGGCTGGGCCAGCAAGGTCTTGAGCGTCTGCTTGATGTGCTGGAGCACCTCGCCCATCTGCGCGACGCGGGCGCGGAAACTCGCGCGGATTTCGTCGACCGTCTCCTGGGCCGCCTCCACGCCCATGTCGGTCTTCACGAGCGTCTCGAACAGTTCGTCGAGGAATTCCTCATCGACCAGTCGTCCCTCGGTCTTGAAGAGGTCGCGCAGATCGGTGCGCAGCAGCGCGGTGGTTTTTTTCAGACCTTGCTTCAGCTTATCCAGCAGTCCCATGGGGAAACTCAGAGGTCAGGGGAAAGGGGGAAGGCGGAAGGGGGAAGGAGAGAAAGGATGAAGGATGAAGGATAAAGGATGAAGGCGGCGGATGAAGGCGGCGGGAAGATCGCTTGCGGTTTCGCATCCTTCCGCCTTCCGTTTTCCACCCTCCGTCCTTCCTCCTTCATCCTTCATCCTTCATCCTTTGCCTCATCAGGTTGTCGAGGATGCCGTTGACGAATTGCGCCGACTGTGCGGAACCGAATCGCTTGGCCAGTTCGACCGCCTCGTCGATGGCGACGTGCGGCGGCGTGTCGCCGTGGAAGATTTCGTAAGCCCCCAGGCGCAGCACGTTGCGGTCGGTGGCCGCCATGCGGTGCAAGCTCCAGTTGGCCGCGGTCTGTTCGATCCGTTGGTCCAGCTCCTGGCGGTTCTGGCGGACGCCGGCCACCAGTTGGCGGGCGAAGGCCGCAAGGTCTTCCGCCTTCAGCCGCTCGGCGATCAGGGCGTCGCCGACGGCGGGCGAGCCGCACGGATTCAGGTCCTCTTGATACAAGACCTGGAAGGCGACTTCTCGGGATCGGCTGCGTCGGGCCATGGGAGGATCAGCGGGGAGCGGTGACGTTGTTGCAAGGCCGGCGATGCCCAACGGCATCAATGACGGATTCTACACGATCTCGAAGAATCTTTACAGGAGGTATTTCACGCAAAGGCGCAGAGTCGCAAAGGCGCAAAGGATGAAAGGATGAAAAGAAAAGGACGAAAGCAAATCATGGGTCCTCCGGCAGTCCGTTGACCACGCGAGTGATGCCGTCCCTCATCAATTTTTCCCCTCTTCCCTTTGTTCGTCTTTGCGACTTTGCGACTCTGCGTCTTTGCGTGAGATGTTCGACTCGGAATCCCCGCCGAAGCCAATCGTCGCTCATGCGGGGAGTTTCGAGAGCAGGTTGACCATCTCGAGGGCCGCCTCGGCGCAATCGACCCCCTTGTTGCCCAACCGGCTGTCGGGCCGGTCCTTGCCGGTGGTGGCCGCCGGGCCGCCGCAACGGGCGATCGCCTGCTCCAACGTGTTGCAGGTGAGCACGCCGAAGAGCACGGGCAGGCCGTACCGCACGCCCAACTCGGCCAGGGCCGTGCTCACCGCCCGGTTGATGTGCCGGTCGTGCGTGGTTTCGCCGCGGATGACGGCGCCGAGGCAGAGGATGGCCGCATAGCGCCGGCCGGCCGCCAAGCGGGCGGCCACGGTGGGGATCTCGAAGGCGCCGGGCGTCCACACAACGTCGATCTGCTCGTCATGAACGCCGTGTTTACGGAGGGTTTGCACCGCGCCGTCCAGGAGGCGGGAGGTGATCGACTCGTTGAACCGCGAGACCACGACGGCGAATCGCCCGTCGGCAGCGGCAATGTTTCCTTGGTACGTGTTGGGCATGGGCGGTGGAAACGTTCAAAACAGGAGGAAGGTGCCGCCTTTTCGTTGGCGTTGCGGTTTTGCCTTGGGGGCCTTCTTGAAGGTCCGCAGGTCGCGTGACGGCGGGAAATCGATCTTGCCGCCCGCCAGCAGTTCCTCGATGGTAAGGATTTGAATCCTCGGATGCTTTGTGTTCCACGGAGACTCGTAGAAGTCGGCCCCGGCGGCTTCGGCTCTCATGTTCCGGGTGGGTTCTTCCAGGCAGAGGAGCGCGCCGATGGCCGCGCCCTCGCGCTCGACGACGCCGCGCAAGTCGCGGAGGTGGGCAACTTGAATATTTCCCGATTTCACCGAGAGAATGATCTGCTTCGTTTTTTGCGACTCGACATCGTCGTGGAAGAACAGCCGGCCGTCAATTCCCTTGTCGGCGCCCTTCTTTCGCTCGACGGGCCGTGCGCCGACCAGTCCCAACGCCCACCATTGAAACTGATAGGGGTCTTCGGCGGCCAATGTCCGTGCGCCGGCCAGGTCGATCGGTTCGCCGACCACGTCGAAGGTCGAGGTGATTTCGTCGCCGAAGGCGTCGCGCAGACGGTGCTTGATCAGCGAGACCGCCAGGTGGGTAATGTCGATGCCGATCCACCTGCGGCCGAGCCTTTGGGCGACGGCGATTGCCGTTCCACAGCCGCAGAACGGATCGAGGACGACGTCGCCCTCCCGGCTGCTGGCTCGAAGAATGCGATCGAGCAGGGCCTCGGGCTTCTGGGTTGGGTAGCCCAGCCGTTCCGCTGCGCGCGCCGGTATGGGCGGTATGTCGGTCCAAATGTCTGAAATAGCATTTCCCTCGAGCTCGTCCGCATACCACTTCAGCCTGGGGGTGCCTCCTTCCTTCTTGGGCCAATAAATCCGTTTCGCGCAGTCCAACGCGTCGAGCTTGTCCTGAACTGTTTTACCCTCGACGTTGAGTCGATCGAGAATGTCTCCCGGCAAGGCCCAGTGGCGGCCGACGTTCGTGGGATCGATTCCACGCCACGGCTTGCCGCTCTCTCCGCGTCTTACGCCCGCTCCAGTCAGCGTGATCGGTTGGAAACGGCGGCCGTCGGAATCCTCGGATGTGAAATGCCCCTCGACATACTTCGAACTCTGCGGGATCGTCAACGCACTCCAGGTATAGGCATCACTCCGCGCGTAGAAGAAAATGGTGTCGTGGACCGGCGCAAATCTTTTGGACGACCCATGCGCGTGCGTGCGTTTCCAAATGATCTCGCTCAGGAAGTTCTTGGGGTCGAACACGGCGTCCATCAACATCTTGAGGTAGTGGCTGGCCGTCGGGTCGCAGTGCAGGTAGAGGCTCCCCGCCGGCTTCAGGACGCGGTGCAACTCGACCAACCGCGGCGCCATCATCGACAGATAGGCCAGCAGATTGTTGTCGCCGAGCGCCTGCCGGAAGGCTTGCATGGCGAGCGAGACCCGGCCGCCGGCTTCGACCGTCGCGTGGTAGGCCTCCGCGGCGGCCTGGTCCCAACGCCACGTGTCCTCGAAGGCGCGAATCTCGCGCCGGAAAGCCGCCCGTCCTGCTCCGTGAAAAGAACGTTGTAGCTCTGATCGCTGTTGAACGGCGGATCGAGATAGATCAAATCGACCGATTCCGCCGCGATATGCTCGCGGAGCACCTCGAGATTGTCGCCGTAATAGAGGGTGTTTTTCATGGTTCTCTCCGGACGGGCATCTCGGTGGCGTTGGGACCCCGGGTCGGCCGGCGGACCGGCGTCCGTGGCTGCCGTCACATCTTCATGTTCATGCTCATGAGGAATTCGGCGTTGGTCTTGGTCTTTTGCAGCCGCGTGACCAGAAGCTCCATCGCCTCGGGAGGGTTCATGTCGTTCAGGACGCGGCGCAAAATGCAAATCCGCCGGTGCTCCTCGGGATCCAGCAGCATCTCTTCCTTGCGCGTGCCGCTGCGGTTGATGTCGATCGACGGCCAGATGCGCCGGTCCACCAGCTTGCGGTCCAGCACGATCTCCTGGTTGCCGGTCCCCTTGAACTCCTCGAAGATCACCTCGTCCATGCGGCTGCCGGTCTCGACCAGGGCGGTGCCGATGATCGTCAACGAGCCGCCTTCCTCGACCTTGCGGGCGGAGCCGAAGAACCGCTTGGGCCGCTGCAAGGCGTTCGCGTCGACGCCGCCGGACAGGAGCTTGCCCGAACTTGGGCATTCCGCGTTCCACGCCCGCGCCAGCCGCGTGATCGAATCCAGAAAGATCAGCACGTTGTAGCCGTACTCGACCATCCGCTTGGCCTTTTCGATCACCATTTCCGAAACCTGGATGTGGCGGGCCGCCGGCTCGTCGAAGGTCGAGCTGATCACCTCGCAGTTCGGGCCCTTCACCTGGCGCTCCATGTCGGTGACTTCCTCGGGCCGTTCGTCGATCAGGAGCATGAAGACGTAGAGGTCCGTGTAGTTCACCAGCGCCGCCTTGGCCATCTTCTGCATGAGGATCGTCTTGCCGGCCCGCGGCGGGCTGACGATCAGCCCCCGCTGCCCGAAACCGATGGGCACGATCAGGTCGACCACCCGCATTTCCACTTCCTCCGGCGTGGTCTCCATGCGGATCCGCTCGTCGGGATGCAGCGGCGTCAGGTCGTCGAAGAAGACCTTGCCCGTCAACAGGTTCGGGTCCTGGTAGTTGATCGCCTCGACCCGCAACAGGGCGAAATACCGCTCGTTCTCCTTGGGCGGGCGGATCTGACCGGAAACCGTCGCCCCCGTCTTCAAACCGAAACGCCGGATCTGGCTCGGCGAGACGTAAATGTCGTCCGGGCAGGAAAGGTAATGATAATCGGGGCTGCGGAGGAAGCCGAACCCGTCGGGCAGCACCTCCAGCGTCCCCTCGCCGTACATCAGCCCGTTGAGCTTCACCCGCTCCTTCAGAATCTTGAACACCAGGTCGTGCTTCTTGATGCCCGCGTAATCGGCGACGTTTTCCTTGCGGGCTTCCTCGATCAACTCGGCCATCGACATCCGCTGCAACTCGGCGATGTGGGTGTCGCCCGACTGCTTGATCTGCTCGTAGCGGTCGTGGATTTCGTCCTTGAAGCGGCCGCCCTCCGCGGCGATTTCCTCGGCCAGCGACATCGGCTCGTTCTCGTCGTCCAGGACGTATTCCTTTGCCGCCGGTTCCGCTGGTTCCGCTTGCGATGGAACGCGGTCGTCGGCACGGTCGTCGGCGCGGTCGTCGGCGTGGTCCTCGGCGCATTTCTCAGCGCATTCGTCAGCGCGGTCCTCGGTGCGATCCTGGACGCATTCCTCGGCGTGGCTTTCGACGTGGGCGGGCAGTCCGACGGCGGGCGCATTGTCGTCGTGATTGTTGTAATCGGGTTTTACGTCCCCGGGGGTGGACATGATCGTCAAACTCCTGATAGGAGAAAGGGCCGGCGCGCGGAGGGCGCCAGCGGCGTGTCGGTCAAAATCAGTCGTCGCAATGGACGTAAAACATCTGGGAAAAGGCAGGAAAAAAGTCTTTCTCGGACACAGGTGGGATGCTGGAACTCGAACGCGTGAACTCAGGTCAGATTGTTGCTCTCCGGAACGTCGTCCATCGCCATCAAAAGATAGGCTTCCTTGAGGTTCGCCTCCAACTCCTTCAACGTCCGTCCTTGGCTCATGATCTCCGGATGGTCCAACAGCTTCCCCACCCAGAACCGCTTTCCTTTCCAGTAAACCATGTTCATCTCCGTCGCCACGGCCTATCTCCAAGGGACTGCGTGTTCCGGGAAAAAGTTAAAAGTCGCGCGCCGCGCGGAAGGCGCGCCAGCGGCGGGATCATCTGCCGACAAGGGAGTGCCAAAAACGCTCGACTTGAGCTTCTGTCCGTTGCGGAGAACTGGAATTGTCTATAATCACATCGGCCCGGCGACGCTTCAAGTCCAAGGATTCCTGCGCCCGCTGGCGAGCGGCGAATTCCTCCTCGGTCCACCCGCGTCCCAACGCCCGGGCCAACCGCACCTCCGGGGGGGCGTCGACGAAGACCAACTTCTCACATAGTTTATCCCAACCGGCCTCCAGAATCAACGGGGCGTCCAAAACGGCCACTTTCACGCCCGCCGCCTCCATCGCCGCGGCCTGCTGCTCCAAGAGCCGGCGGATCTCCGGATGGCTCAGTTCTTCCAGGTATTTTCGCTCCGGGGGGCCTGCCGGCGGATCGGCAAAGACGATGGTTTTCAGCCGGGCGCGGTCCACGTGTCCGTCCGGTCCGAAGACGGCATCCCCCCACCGCTGCCGCACGGCGGCCTCGATCTGCGGCAGGCGCAGGGCCTCGTGGCCCGCACGGTCGGCGTCGAGAAGGCCCGCGCCGAGCCGGGCCAACTGCGCAGCCACCATGCTCTTGCCGCTTGCCACTCCGCCTAGTAGTCCGATCACGCGCATCATTTATGTCCCAAGGCGCCGCGAACAGGCTCCGCCCGGTGCGCGACTTGCCAGATCGTGTCGGTTCCAAGTTATTGTTCGTTAGCCCGAAGGGCTTTCAGATTATAGCCCAGGGTCGCCGCGCAGCGTTATTGTTCGTTAGCCCGAAGGGCTTTCAGATTATAGCCCAGGGTCGCCGCGCAGCGGCCACCCTGGGTGCCATTGACGCGCCCGCGTGTCAACCCTGAAAGGGTTGCGCGGGTGCGGCGCCCCACCTCCGAAACCCCGTTGGGGTTTCACAAACTCGTTGGACTCCTGAACCCAGGGTATCCGCTGCGCGGAAACCCTGGGCTGAATTCTTCAAGCCCTTCGGGCTATCCTTCCTTCTCCTTGCGGAGCTTGTCTGCGTGGATGATCGCATAACAAATGGGCAACGTGAACGCCGCGAGCCCGGAGAACGCAGTTATCGTCAATGCGATTCCGGGAAAATTATACGGCCCGAAAATCGCAGAACAGATCACCGCCGGAATGGCGCAAACGATGAAAACGAACACAACCCTAATCATGGTTTCTCCCGTTCCTTTCTCGCTTGTCAACAATCCTCACGCAATCGGCCGGGCGTCGGCCCAATTCGGGCCCGCCTTCAGATCGACCTTCAAGGGAACCCGCAACGTCGCGGCGCCGGCCATCTCCTCGCGCACCAGCCCGGCCAATCGTGAAAGCTCGTCGGCGGGGACTTCGAAAACGAGTTCATCGTGGATTTGCAAAAGCATCCGTGCCGCCAACTGCTCGCGCCGCAACCGTCGGTGGATGGCGATCATCGCCACTTTGATCAGGTCGGCCGCGGAGCCTTGGATGACCGTGTTGACGGCGGTCCGTTCGGCGAGGTTCCGGGAGCGGCCGGCATTTTCGCGGACTCCGCGAATCGCCCGCCGTCGCCCCAAGATCGTTTTAACATAACCTCGCCGCCGGCATTCCGCCAGTATCCGGATCAGAAAGGCCTCGATTCCCGGATAACGCTGGAAGTAGCCGTCAATGAACTCGGCGGCCGCGGTTTTTTCAATGCCGAGCCGGCGGGCCAGGCCCGCGGCGCTCTGCCCGTAGATGACTCCGAAATTGACCGTCTTCGCCTGCCGCCGCATCGCGCCGGTGACCTCGGCCAGGGGGACGCCGGAAACTTGGCTGGCCACCCGGGCGTGAATGTCCTCGTCGCGGGCGAAGGCGTCGCACAACTGCTCGTCGCCCGAATAATGGGCCAAAATCCGCAACTCGATCTGCGAATAGTCGGCCGCCAACAGGAGCCAGCCCTCTTGGCCCGGCACGAAGGCCGAGCGGATCTCCCGCCCCTCGTCGGTCCGCACCGGGATGTTTTGCAGGTTCGGATCGCTGGAGCTCAGCCGGCCCGTCGCCGTCACCACCTGGTTGAACGACGCATGGACGCGGCCGGTCACGGGATGGACCATCGCGGGCAGGGCGTCCACATAGGTCCCCTTGAGCTTGGCGTATTGGCGATAGCGGACGATCTTCTCCGGCAGCGGATGCTGGGCCGCCAACACCTCGAGCACGGCCACGTCGGTGCTCGGGCCGGTCTTCGTCCGCTTGACCACCGGCAGCTTCTTCTCGACGAACAAGAGCTGCTGCAATTGCTTGGGCGACGCGATGTTGAAACGATACCCGGCCAGATTGTAGATTTCTCGCTCCAGCGTCGCCATGCGCTCTCCGAAGCGGCGGCTCAATTCGGCCAGCCGGTCCACGTCCACCTTGATGCCGGTGTATTCCATTTCAGAGAGCACCTCGACCAGCGGCAACTCCAGTTTCGCCAGCAGATCGTCCAGTTCCTCGCGGGCGAGCTTTTCGGCCAGGATCGGCCGCAGGCACACCGGAAGCCAGGCGTCCTCGGCGGCGTAGTCGGCCACTTGGGCCACCGGCACTTGATCCATCCGCTTCTGACGCTTGCCGCTGCCGATCAGCTCCTCGATCTTGATCGTGGCGTGGTTGAGGTATCGCTTGGCCAGGTCGTTGAGGTTGTGGTTCCGCCGTCCGGCATCGAGCAGGTAGCTTGCCACCATGGTGTCGAACGTCATGCCGGCCAGCGCGACGCCGGCCGTGCGGAGCACGATCATGTCATACTTGAGGTTCTGCCCGATCTTGCCGATGGCCGGGTCTTCGAGCACCGGCCGCAGGGCTTCCAGCGTGGCCGACGGGTCCAGATGGCACTGGCCCGGCGGGGCGCGCAGGGGCAGGTACCAGCCGCCGCGGTCGGTCCACGCCACAGACAGCCCCACGATTTCGGCCCAACGCGGCCACACGTGGGTCGTCCACGCGCTGGTCGTCTCCGTATCGACTGAGATGTATGTCTGTTGCCGCAGTTCGTCCAAGAAGGCGGCGAACTTCTCCGGCGTATCCACCAGATGATGCTCCGGCTTCGGTTCCCTCTCCCCCTCCTCTCCCCTTTCCCCTTGTGGGAGAGGGACCGCAAGCGGTGCCCGGGGTGAGGGGGCTTTGACCTCGGTATTGTCGCGATTTTCGCGCCGCGAAAATGGGACTGTCTCCCTTAAAGTTCTCGCCAGGCTGCGAAAACCAAACTCCTCGAACAACTCCAACGCGCCGGCCGGATCGGAAACGTCCATCCGCGCGGCCTGCCAATCGAGCACGACCGGCACGTGGTCGTCGAGTTGAACCAGCCGGCGGCTCAGGATGGCCTGATCGCCGTATTTCTTCAGGTTCTCGCGTCGCGCGACGGCGGTCAGCTCGCCGGCGTGTTGGAGAATGGCGTCCAAGCTGCCGTATTTTTCCAGCAGTTGGCGGGCGTAGACGGGCCCGATCAGCGGCACGCCCGGCACGTTGTCCGAGGCGTCGCCCACCAGGGCCAGGTAATCGACGACCTGGTGCGGGCTGATTCCCCAGTCGGCCCGCAACGCATCGCGGTCGAGGACCTCGTTCTTGCGAATGTTGTAGACCTTCACCCGATCCGAGATGAGCTGACGGCAGTCCTTGTCGCCGGTGACCAGGAAGCAACGGCCGTCGAGCTGCTCGACCAACCGGGCGATGGTGGCCAGGATGTCGTCCGCCTCGAACGACGCAAGGCCCAAGGCCGGAATGCCCAACGCCCGAACGACCCGATGGCAGGAGATGATCTGCGGCGCCAGGTCCTCGCGCATCGCCGGCCGATGCTCCTTGTATTGTGCGTACATCGCGTGGCGGAAGGTCTTGCCCGGCATGTCGAAGGCGCACAAGAGAAAGTCCGGCCGCTTCGATTCCAACAGGGAGAGCAGGTCGCGGGCGAAACCGTAGACCGCCGCCACCGGCTCGCCGCGCGGACTGGTCATCTCGGGCAGGGCATGAAACACCTGGTGGATGAGCGAATGCGAGTCGATCACCCAGACCGTCTGCCCGGCAAGACTCTCCGGCGGCGGCCCGACCGGGCGGTCCTGCGGCTGGAGCATCGCGGCAATCGCCGCCGCACGGTCATCCGCCGGCGGCGTGCCGGCCGTGGACGCTGGCCCGGCCGCGGACGGCTCTGTCACTTCCGGCTCGAAACCGGGCAGCAGGGGCGTCGCCGGCTTAAAACGTTTTGCCATCGCTGGATTCGCTCGACAAGACAGCGGCTTGCCGCATGGGCAACAAGAGACCGTGGTGGTCCATGCTATCCCCACTTCGGGGAGGCGTCAAGGTAGTCACGGATCACGCGGGGATTTCACGCAAAGGCGCCAAGGCGCGAAGGCGCAAAGGACGGAAAAGAAGAAGAGAGGGACGGTTGGATTGGTTCCCACGCCGTCGATTCACCCCTCCCCCCTTCTTCCTTTGCGACTTTGCGCCTTAGCGTCTTTGCGTGAGAAGTTTGTCGCGTTGACATTGCCAAGCCGCCTGATTTTTAGCCGCAAGTTCCCGGATGCCCTGCGATACTTTGTATTTTTCGTGGCGTACGACAGGAAATGTTGTTAAAAAAATGCACCGCCAAAACGGCGTGATCTTCCCTTGACAAAAACGATAGGATTCACGAAAATACACTTACTCGCTTTCCGGACGTGGAACACCCGGAAGGGCTTCGTTTTTCAACCATGGTCCGGTTGGCGCCGCTGCTCGGCGGCGCCGGGGACCGAAAATCGAGGGAGTGGCGTTATAAAAGAGGCGCGTCTTCGCCTTTCTGTTGGTGAGTGCGTGGAGGCCGCGCCGCAACCCAGTGAGAGGAGGCAGTCCCGATGAGTCACCACAACAACGGCACGGAAAAGTTGGTCGCGGTCGTTTCGCCCTGGGAAAAACTTCCCGCGTTGGTGAAGCGGCAGTTTCGGATCGAGAGCCTTCCGGCGGAGAAGAAGGTTCAAGTCTGGCGAGACGATTTGCAGAGCGAGGAGTTGCTCACCGCGGAGTTGACCCAGGTCGGCATCACCGCGCCCGAGCTGCGCAACAGCAGGATTACGGACTGGAAAGGCGTGGAGTAGCGCGTCCGGCTCACTCCCACTCGATCGTCGCCGGGGGCTTCGAGCTGATGTCGTAGACCACGCGATTGACGCCCGGCACTTCGTTGATAATCCGCGTGGAAATCCGCCCCAACAACTCGTAGGGCAAATGGCACCAGTCGGCGGTCATGAAGTCCTCCGTCTCGACGCAGCGGACCGCCACGACGTCGTCGTAGGTTCGGGCGTCGCCCATCACGCCGACGCTCTGCACGGGCAGCAGCACGGCGAACGCCTGGGCGGTCTGCCGATACAGCCCGGCGCGCTTGATCTCGCCGACCACGATGGCGTCGGCCTCGCGGAGCGTGTCCAGCCGCCGCCGGCTGACTTCGCCCACGCAGCGCACGGCCAGCCCCGGACCGGGGAAGGGATGACGCCACACGATGTCCTCCGGCAGTCCCAACCGCTGGCCCAAGGCGCGGACCTCGTCCTTGAACAGATCGCGCAGCGGCTCGATCAGCGTGAAGGCCAAATCCTCGGGCAGGCCGCCCACGTTGTGGTGCAGCTTGATCGTGGCCGCCGGTCCGTCGGGCGTGCCGCCGCTCTCGATCACGTCCGGATAGAGCGTCCCTTGCGCGAGGAACTCCGCCCCCTTGATCCGGGCGGCCTCGTCGGCGAAACACTCGATGAACGCGTGCCCGATCCGGCGACGCTTCTCCTGCGGATCCGACACGCCGGCCAGGGCCTCCAGAAACTTGTCCTCGGCGTCCACGACGTGTAGATCGGTCTGGAAGTGGTTCGTGAACTCCTCGATGACCGATTCGGCCTCGTCCTTCCGCAACAGCCCGTTGTCGATGAGGATGCAGGAGGCCTGCTTTCCGACGGCCTGGGCCAGCAGGGCCGCCACGACCGACGAATCCACGCCGCCGGACAGCCCGCAGATCACCCGGCCGTCGCCGACGCGCCGGCGGATGGCCTCGATGCTTTCGCGGGCGAAATCGCCCAGCTTCCAGGTCCCGTCGCAATGGCATGCCGCGCGGAGGAAATTGCCCAGGATCTTCGTCCCCAGCGGCGTGTGGGTCACCTCGGGATGGAACTGCAGGCCGTAGATCGGCAGCTTCTGGTGTTTCACCGCGGCGAAAGGGCAAGTGTCCGTGGCCGCCAGCGGCAGGAAATCGTCGGAAACCGCCGTCACCTGGTCGCCGTGGCTCATCCAGACCTGGAATTCCGGCGGCAGGCCGGCGAACAGTTCGCCTTGGTTGACGCCGTTGTGCTGGGCCAGGCGGCACTGGGCCCGGCCGTATTCCCGGGCCGGCGCGCTCTCGACGCGGCCGCCCAGGGCCTCGCACTCCAACTGCATCCCGTAGCAGATGCCCAGGACCGGGATGCCCAGGCGGAAAATGGCCGGATCGCATTTCGGCGCCCCCGCCTCGTAAACGCTCGACGGCCCGCCGGAGAGGATCAGTCCCCGCGGGGCCAACTGGCCGATCCGCTCGGCGGGGATGTCGTGGCGGACGATTTCGCAATAGACCTGTTGCTGGCGGACCCGTCGGGCGATCAGTTGGGCATATTGGGAGCCAAAATCCAGCACCAAAACCTTCTGCTCGGCTATCTTGGTCATGCACGGCTTCCTTGAGAGAATCCCGCATTATAAAATCGCCCCCAACGGCGGGCCAGGGGGGCGGCACGCTTGCCGTTTCGCAGCAGCAGGGATTAAGATCATGGTTCCCGGAGTGAGCCGGGGCCGGTGAGCCGGGGCCAGTGAGCCGGGGGCAATGAGCCGGGGCCGTCAGGCCCCGGATTGCGCGGCGTACACTTTTATTCAACGATATCCGGGGCCTCACGGCCCCGGCTCAGTCGAATCGAACCGCTTAACAAACACGGCCGCCATCCATGTCCGCCTTTCATCCGCTGGAAACCCGCCTGGCCGACGCCTGGCCGCCCGAAACATGGCGGGACGTGACCGTCCTGCTGGCGGTGTCCGGCGGGGCGGACAGCGTCGCGATGCTCCGGGCGATGGTCGCCCTGAAAGACGCCGGCGACGGCCGCCTGGTGGCCGCCCACCTCAACCATCAGTTGCGGCCCAGCGAAGCGGAGACGGACGAGGCGATGGTCGCCGATCTGTGCCGGCGACTCGGCGTGGCCTGCGAAGTCGGGCGGACGCGGCTCGATCCGGACGCGCCGGCCGGCGGCGATGGGCTCGAAGCGGCGGCCCGCCAGGCCAGGTATCAGTTCCTCGAACAGGCGGCCGCCCGGCTGGGCGCCCGCTATGTCGTCACCGCCCATACGGCCGACGATCAGGCCGAAACGATCCTGCACCACATCCTTCGCGGCACGGGCATCGGCGGCCTGGCGGGCATCGCCCGGGCCCGTCCCCTGGGCCACGCCACGCTGATCCGCCCCTTGCTCGGCTTTCCACGCGCCGAGTTGCTGGCCTATCTGAACGATCTGGGCCAGTCCTATCGCGACGATTCCAGCAACCGCGACACGCGCTTCACGCGGAACCGCATCCGACAGGAGTTGTTGCCGCACCTGGCCGAGCAGTTCAACGCCGGCGTGGTGGACGCGCTGTTGCGGCTGGGCTCGCTGGCCGGGGAGGTTCAAGCGGTGATCGACGCGATGGTCGGCGATCTGGCCGACCGCTGTGTCCGGGAAGAAGGCCCCGGAGTTGTCCGGATCGAGACGGCGCCAGCGGCGACGCAACCGGCGTATCTCGTCCGCGAGTTGCTTATGCTCGTTTGGCGTCGGCAGGGCTGGCCGATGCAGGCGATGGGTTTTGCACAATGGGAACTCTTGCGGACGATGCTGATTGGCGACGTGTCATGTTCGGAATGTTGCACGAAGCAGGTTTTTCCCGGCGGCGCGACAGCGGAGTCGAGCGAAGAGGGGCTGCGGCTGACGCGGCCGGCGAGAACGTCCAGTGAGCCGGGGCCGTGAGGCCCCGGATTGCGCGGCGACCGCGTTGATTCGACGACATCCGGCGTTGATTCGACGATATCCGGCGTTGATTCGACGATATCCGGCGTTGATTCGACGATATCCGGGGCCTAACGGCCCCGGCTCACACGGCCCCGGCTCACACGGCCCCGGCTCACTCGGCCCCGGCTCGCTTCTCAATTCACCCGCTTCAAGAGCAAGTCGATCGCGAACAACACGACCGCGGCCGCCAGCCACGAACGCCAAACGAACACCGTCTCCCATACGCTCCGGTCGGCGGGCAAGAGCAATTCGGCCGGAGGCGGATCGTATCGCCCGCCGCTCGCCCGGGCGATGGCCTTCAACAAGACCGTGTTGATCGGCCGGATGCGGAACTCCTCGGGATAACCGGGGAGCGTGGTCCGCACGGCGTGCGAGGGCAATTTCCGCATCGCCTCGCGGGCCAACCGCGTCCAGAAACGGTCGAACCCGGCCCAACGCAGCCAGGCGGCCGCCCAGCGGCTCTCGGCGTCGGACGTGAAGGCGACGCTGGTCCCGCGGCCGTAACGCCCGAGGACCAACAGCGGATCGCCGCTGTTCGCGGCCAAGACAAGCTGGCCCGCCGGTTTCGGTTGCGTTTCCACGTAGCCCAGCAGGGTCGGCGCGTGTTGAAAATCCAGGCCGGCCAACCAGGGGACCGCGTGGACGACCTGCGGAAAGAACGGTTCCTCGGTGACGCCCATTTTCCCGGCGATGCTGGTTTCGAGGACGAAGATCCGCGGCACGCGGGCGACGTCGTCGCAGAAGTAGAAATGCCCCTTGGCCTGGTCCGCGATGTCGCGGAGCAACGGGCCGTCGGCCTCCTCGCCGATGGCCACGGTCGAGACCGTGATGCCGGCGGCGGCGATTTTTTTGACCAGGCCGTCGAAATCACCCGGGCTGGAAACGCCGTCGGTCAGCACGATCATGTGTTTCAAGTCGGCCGACGATTCCCGCAGGGCGAGATACGCCTTGTCCAGGGCCGGATACATATCGGTCTCGCCGCCGGCGACGATGGTGTCCAGTCGGCGGAGGACCTGGTCCTTGTCGTCGCAGACGTGCAGCGGGCTGACCCACCAGTTCTTGTCCTCGAAGGCGAGGATGCCCACCTGGTCGCGCGGCCCCAGCATCCCGACGGCCCGGCGGCTCGCTTGCTTCGCCAACGCGATGCTCTTGCCTTCCATCGACCCGGAGCAATCCAGCACCAGCACCATGGCCAGCGTCGGCCGCGGCTTGTCCTTCCTCGCTTCCGACCGGACGGGCAGGATATCTTCCAGCGGCGTGCCGCGATAGCCGCCGGGCGTGAACGATTGGTCGCCGCCGACGGCGATCAGACCGCCGCCGAAATCGCCGACATAGCGGCGAAGCAGTTCCATCCGCTCGGCGGGCAAGGCTTCCGCCGACACGTTGGAAAGGATCACGAGGTCGTAAGGATCGAGGTCTTCCGCCCGCTCCGGCATTTCCCGCGGCGAACAGACTTTCACCTCGACGTGTCCCCGGCGAAGCGCCTCGGCCAGGCGGGCGGCCGCCTCCGGCCGGCCCTCGACCAGCAACACGCGAGCCGTCTGCCCGACCGCCACGACGCAGCCGGCCTCGTTGTTCTCGGGGATCGTATCCTGGCAGCCGCTCACGTACGCCGTCAGTTTCATCGCCGGCCCGTCCGCCGCGGCGGTCACGGGAAAGCGGACGTGGTTCTCGCCCGGGTGAATGCGAATCTGCTGCCGGCTGAGCGATTTCGATCCGCGGCGAAGCTCGACGGTGCAGGAGTCGTCGTGCGTCGATTGGATCGCCACGTCGACCTCGAAAGGTTCCCATGCCCTGACCTCGGCGGGGGCCGTCAAGGCGGCGACATAAACTTCATGCTCGGGCCCCGGCAGCGGGACCGTCGAGATGGGCACGCCCGCGGCGCCGGCAGCCGCCAAGGCGTCGCCCGCGGTCGCGCTGCCGTCGGAGAAGAGGACGATCCGGGGCACGTACTCCTCGGGCATGGCGGCCCGGGCGGCCGCAAGGGCGGCGGCAATGTCCGTTCCCGGCGGCGTATCGCTCCGCGGCGTCGCAAGCTCCGTCGCCACGTCGCCGGGCTTGGCCGCAAAAGGCAGATAGACCACGCGGTCCCCCCTGCCCTGCCCCGCCGCCGTGTCGGCAAAGGGGCGCACGATCTTCGCCGCCTCGGGCGTCACGCTCCGGCTCTCGTCGACCGCCAGGACGACGAATTGCCGCGTGGTTTTCCGGCTGACCTTCAGGCCGCAGAGCGCGAAGATCATTGCGACCAACAGCAGCACGCGGACGGTCAACGAGGCGATCCGCCGCGGAAGGCCGAAGCGGACCAGGCTTCGCCGCGCGTAGTAGACCGCCACCGGCAGCGCCGCCAGCGCCGCCAGCCACCACGGCCGCGCGATCTCGAATTGCCAGCCGGCCAGTTGCATTTCAGCTCATCCAGCGGCGTTGATAGAGACACCATTCCACGGCGCACAGCGCCAGCGCCGCGCCCGCGAAAAACAACCACAACGGCGGCCGCGTCCCGGCGTCCGGCTCGGCCAGCGCCACGACCAGCAGCGTCAGGATGGCCAGTTGCACGAGCGCGGACACGACGTTTCGCCATCGCTGCCATCGCCGCCGCAACCACTCCTCGGCCAGGACCTGGTCCCAGAACATGCCCGCGCTGGCCGGCTCGCGCGGCCTGCCCGGCTTGCGCAGGTAGAGGGCGATGATCGCAATCGCGATCAGTTCCAGCCATAGCGCGTTGGGATGGAGGAAAGTCATCGTCCGACCATCACTGTCCGCAAAATTTCATCCTCCGGCATGGTCGAGGCGATCCGCACGTGGGGGATGCCTCGCCGGCCGCAATACTCCCGCAGCGACTCGTGGAACCGGGCGAAAAGCACGCGATAGCGCGCGGCCATGCGCTCGGTGATCGTGACCTGCCGGGCCGCGCCGGTCTCAACGTCGAGCAGTTCCACGTCGCCGGCCGGCCGCGGATCGGCTTCCCGCGGATCGTAAATTTGCACCAGCCGCGGCTCGTAGCCGTGATAGCGGAGCAGTTCCAGCGCCGGGCCGAAGCCGGCGCGATCGTGGAAGTCGCTGAGAATAATGGCCGCTCCCGGGCGATGACCGCGGCCGACGAAGGCCCGGACCGTTCGGGCCAGGTCGGTCTCGCCCGGCCGGATGCAAAAAGTTTTCAGCCCTTGCAAGAGCCTGGGGAACCGCGTTTTGTCGCGCAGCGGCGGCAGCTCGGCCGTCAGCGTATCGGCAAAGCCCGCCACGCTGAGCCGGTCGAGCCGGGCCAACGCCCCATAGCCCAGGGCTGCAGCGATTTGCCTGGCGACGTGGAATTTTGTGGGCCGGCCCGCGTCCATGCTGGCCGAGCAGTCCAGGAGGATCGAGGTGTGCAGGTCCGCATGGCCCTCGAACACCTTGGTGAGCAATTCATCGCGGCGGGCGCACCAGGCCCAATCGACGTGGCGAACGTCGTCGCCCGGGGCGTAGTCGCGCAGTGCGGTGACTTCCGTGCCGCCGCCGGGCAGTGTTTTGACCGGCGCGGCCAGCAGCGGGCTGCCGCCGGTCCGCCGGGCCACCAGCGACAGGTAATGAAGCCGTCCTAAAAGGTCGCGGTCCGCTGGCGTCATGGCGGTGCCTGGTGCGTCGCGTGCTCCCCTCTCCCCTTTGTGGGAGAGGGGTTAGGGGTGAGGGGGTCGTGCCGTCCAAACACGAGGCCATTCTTGAGCGGCCGTAGTTGTTATCTTGTCGGAAAATCCCCGCCGTTGCAACGGGTGAGCCCACTAGGGAAAAAAGGGAGCCCATTTTTCCGCCCTACGACAGCCGCTGACGCCACTTCTCGTCGATATCTTGCGCGGCTCCCGGCGCAATGATGAGTTCAGCGGCCAGCCCGACAACCGCATGGGTGTGCTCCGTGGCCATCTCGCCCTCACGAGTTGTTGCGAGCCCCGAAGGGGCGACAGTCAATAGCCAGGGGCGAAAGCCCCTGGTGCGGGAATGAAACGATCGTCGCAAGCCCCGAAGGGGCGACACTCAATCGGGAAATCGGCGATACTGTCGCCCCTTCGGGGCTCACGCGTCCATTCTTGCCCACGTCCCAGGGGCTGACGCCCCTGGCTATTGACTGCCGCCGCTCCGCGGCTTCCGGCGCGATGATGAGTTCAGCGGCCATACCGGGTCCGAACCCTCTGTTTGACCTCGTCCCAGGAAAGCCCTGAAGCGGGGTTGTTCTTCAGGTTGGCCTTTCGCCGCGCCAGCTCTTCCTTTTGCCAGTCGTGGACGGGAACCGCGGCCGGACTGGCCGCCAGGTCATCCCAGAGATCCTCCACCAGTTGAAGTTTCTCCGCGGGGCTCAGATCGAAGATGGAAACAGGATTCAAGCTCATCGCAACTCCTCATCAAGAGGCCGTCGGAAGGCCACTCACTCCACGATTTCATGTTGTCGGCTGCCGGGCTGTCTGTCAAGTGCCCTTGCGTTGGGCGCCTTCCGCCGCGCCGCGTTTCCTCGACTTGAAATTGGGCCGGCCGATGGCCTATAACGGAGAACTTAGAGGCTATCCGTAAAGATTTCTCGGGAAATACACGGTTTGGCTCACGCGGCCTGGCGGTACCGGAATGACACGACCCGTGCGGGCGGCGCAAGCCGTCGGAGCATCAGGTGAATCGAACTGATTCGCAACATCGAGGCGCTGGACTCGGTCAGACGTTCGTAGTCCCGACTCTGGCGGCGGTACCTTCCCAACCAGGCGAAGGTGCGCTCGACGACCCATCGTTTGGGCACAGGCGCGAAACCGACTGCTCCTTCCGGCCGAGACTTGATCTCCAGGTCCCAGTGGTCGCGGTGCTTCTCCAGCCACCGATCCAGTTCGTGATTGCGATACTTGTTGTCCGCCCAGATTTTGGTCAGTCTGGGACATCTGGCGTTGTCGAGTTGGCTGAACACTTGGGGTGCAGCGGCCCCATCGTCCCATGCTGCACTGGTCACGACCACCGCCAGCAAGAGCCCCAAAGTATCCACGAAAACATGGCGTTTTCGCCCGTTGATCTTCTTCCCGCCATCGTATCCGTGCTCGCCACCCCGCTCCGTCGTTTTTACGGTTTGGCTGTCGATCGCACCGGCACTGGGCGTCGGTTCCCGCTGGTCCGCCACGCGGACCTGCGCCCGCAGCGCATCCATCATTCGTTGCCACGTGCCATCGTCGCGCCACTGCCGGAAATACTGGTAGACCGTACTCTTCGGCAGCAGATCGTGGGGCAGCAGGTCCCACTGGCATCCCGTGCGGTTGAGATAGAACAAGGTGTTGAGCACCTCGCGCATCTCCACCTCGCGCGGACGGCCGCCGTGCTTGGCAAGGGGAATCAGCGGTTGGAGGATGGCCCATTGTTGATCGGTAAGATCGGTCGAATACGGTTTCCGCGTCGTCGTGGTCATGTGCGCACTCCTTTGCAAGGGGAAAGTGCGCATCTTTACTCCCGACAACGCTTTACAGCAATATCACTTTGCGGATAGCCTCTAAGACCTAAGCACTTGAACCTTGGTACGTCAAAATAGAGGAGTCAGACAATATGCGTTCCCCTGTTTCACCCCAACTCATGGCAGGGTGCGTAAACCAAGTGTAACATACCCCTACAAGGAGCCACTAAGTTGCGCTCACCAGCGTCAACACAACCTTTTGTGGAGAAATCACTTGCGTTGTGTAACAGCGACGTAAGTTTCGACCGGGTGAGAGATGCGGGACACATAGCAGGCGCGTTCGACACCGCCGACAACCCCCAGCGAAGGCGGAGGGCGGAAGGCGGCGGATAAGGCGGAGGGCGGAAGGCGGAAGGGGGAAGAAGAAACGAACACTTGAAGCCCAACTTCCGCGTCAGCGCGTTCCTTCCGCCCTCCGCCCTCCGCCTTCGGATGCCTCTTGGCGTTGCCCGCCCCGCGGGTATACTCAGTGGCAGGTGTTTCGTCCCTTGAACCCTGCCTGCGGAGTCCTATCATGCGTTTGTGCTCAAAGACAGCCTCGATTGCGTTGTTTGCGATGCTCGTTGTTTGGACCGCCCCGCCGGCCTGGACGCAGGAGCAAAACCCGCCGCCGGCCGCTCCCAAGGATAAGGCGGCCAAGGACAAGGCGGACGCGGACAAGGACCAGGCCGACGACGAGACCCGTCAAGCTGCTGACGATGAAAGACATCGTCAAGATGCGACGCAGCAAGACGCCGCCCGACGAGATCGTGGAAAAAGCGACGGACCAGGGCGTCGAATTTGAGGTCACGCCGATCCTGGAGCGTCAGCTCCGCCGCATGGGATTCAAGCCCGACCAGATCCAGGCCCTCAAGGAGGCGCACGGACCGCGTCCGAAGAAGGAGAAGCCCGGGCCGATCGTGCCCGGCAAGTGGCTGCAGGACCAGCGACGCCCAGCGCGACCGCACGCGGGCGGAGGTCGCCAAGATTTGCAAGATGAGCGGCGCCGAATTGGAGCCGGTGGAAACGAAGCACTTCACCCTTTGGGCCGCCAAGGACATCCAGGACACGTTCCTTCCGGACATCAAGAAGCTGGAGAAGCTGCTGGAGACCCATTGGCCGGAGCCGATCCGCTCGGGGCTGGACAAGCGGTCGGCCCACATCGTGCTCATCAAGCGCCGCTATGAATATGAGAAGTGGATTCGCGCGATGTTCGAGGTGTGCAAAGACCGCTTCGAGCACGACAAACAGGGCCTGACCATCCAGCAGCAACTGGACTTCGCCTTGAAGGGTCCTGGGCTTTACTGCCACGAGTGGGTCGTGTATTGCCTGGAGGGCGAATCGTCGGACCACCACCACCGCACGGTGGGCGCCGCGGTCGGGTATTTGGTCCTGGTGCAACTCGGCATATTACCAGCGAGCCCAGCCCGCTGTGCACCGGATTCGCCAACGGCACGGAAAGCGTGATCGCCGGCTCGCCCAGCATCATGATTTTCGGCCAGAGCTACGGGAACGAGAACCGCAACCTGGGGGCCGATGCGCCGGGCGTGGCTCCACCTCGTGCAGCAGCGAATCGCCACCAAGCAAGTGACCCCCGTGGCCGAACTCCTCCAGATGGACACGACGCGGATGCTTCAGCCGCACTACGCCGAGGCTTGGACGCTGGTGGGCCTGTTGAACAAGCAGCCGGCGAAGTTCGCCAAGCTGGTTGCGGCGCTGCGCGACAACAAGGCCGCCTTGGCCGTCATCAAGGACGTCTACGGCTGGGATGAAAAGAAACTCACGGAAGAGTGGCACAAGTTCGTGCTCGACCAGCGGTAAGAAACTGCGTCAGAACAAGTTGACCGTTTTCCAGGGAACACTGATTCTCGCTGATCGACGCTTAATCAGCGAAGATTAGCGAAGATGAGTGTTCCTCTCTTGTCTCAGGACTCTTAGAGACTTGTTCAAGTTGTTATGCCGCGGGGCCTAACGTAGCGGCCGCTCAGAACCACAGCCGCAGGCCCGCGACCAGGCCGTTCCAGTGCTCGCGGCCGATGTCGGTGTACTGGTAGCCGACGTAGGTTTCGACCCCGTGCATCATCACGCCGGCAGTCGTGCGGAAACGGAAGAGTCCGGCGCGGCCGAGCGTGCCGCCGTCCAACTCGCTGGACAGGACCCACGGCTTGTAGGGATAGAAATCGGCGGCATAGTTGAAATTGAAGCCGAAGTTGGCGTCGCCGGAATCGGCCATCCAGTTGACGCCCGAACCCGGTGCGGAATTCGGCCCAGCCGGCCTGGGCGAACCGATAGACCAGGTTGCAGTCGCCGAGGGAAAGCCGGTCGCGGCCGCCGTCGGGAAGCCGCTCTTCGAGATGGTTCCACGACGCCGCCACGTCGAAACGCGACGCCGTGCTGAACAGCAAATGGGCGTCGAGGATGTCCAGCCGGTCAAACGTTGCAAGGTATTCCGCATCCAGCCGGAGGGCCAGCGGCCGGGTCTGGCCCGGCAGCAGCGAGTTCTCGATATAATCCGATTCCTGTTCGTAGGGAAAATGGCGAAAGTAGCCCGTGTTGGCGAAATCGTCCGAAAGGAGGCAATGTGGGGCCCAAAACGGCGAGGTGACCCCCATGACGAAGAATTCAAAGCCGTCGCTGGAGCTCAGGAGGTCGGAAAGCCAATCGTTGCCCGACGACCCGCTGTCCGGCGGTTTCGGACTTGGCGGCGGGCCTTGTCGGACGTTGTCGCGGATCGATTGCAGCGTGCCCTCGTCGGCCCGCGCCGTGGCCATGGCGCAGAGGATGGCCGACACGACGGCGATCAGGGACCATGTTCGCAACATATCGGATCGCTCCTGAAGGCGGCTCGGGCGACCATAACGACGATGAGGAGGCGGAGGATACCCGAACCAGCCGGCTTGGGCAAGACCAGGGGCGGAAGGCGGAGGGCGGAGGGGGGAAGGAACGAGAAAAAGGATGAAGAATGAAGGATAAAGGATGAAAGCGACAGGAAGATCGCTTGCGGTATCGCAGCCTTCCGCTTTCCACCTTCGGTGGGGGTTGTCGGCGGCGTCGAATCTGTGTGCTATGTGTACTATCGCGCCCTTGGCTGCTGACTGTCGCCCCTTCGGGGCTTGCGACGATCATTTGACCTTCGCACCAGGGGCTCACGCCTTAGGTTTACCCACATCTTTTTTGGCCGAGAATCGTCGCAGCTTCAATCATAGGTTGGAGTTTCGTCCAGCCGCGCCACAACACCAGCCAACCGGGCGGGTGATCGTGTTTGCGGTTCTGATGGCCGCCCAGTCGGGCCAACGCATAGTAAAACTCATGCACGCTCAGGTCTTTACGCGGCCGCTTGTAACGCCACAGGCTGAGCATCAGAACGTACATCTCCGGCATCACTTCCGTGGCCAACCGCTCCTTGGCATCCGCTCGGCGGCTGGCGTTGCGGAGGTTCAAAAGGAACAACCCCACCACGGAAATCAAGGCAATCGCCGGCTTGAGCCGCTCCTCCGTCGTGAACTGCAACGTCTCCACCCCACAGCCCGTTTTCAGCGCCTTATGATATTCCTCGATGATCCACCGACACTCGTACCATCCCATCCGCTCGCAAGCATCCTCCAAACATTCCACCGGCACGTTGGTCAACAGAATCCATTCCACCGCTTGAACGTCGGTGCCCCGGTCCGCCTCGCGCAGGCACACCACCCAGCACGTCAACGGCACGCCCCGAATCTCGCCTCGTGGCTGCTTCGGCACCAACACCATCAGCCGTGACCAGGCGATCGACACTCGGGCAGTCCGCGCCGCACGCTGCTTCGTCGCCGGCACTTCCACCGTCTTGTAGCCCTGGACCGGCAAACCGCAGGCGTAGTCGTGCAGCTTCGTTTTCTCCCCATTTTCCAGGCTAATTCGACGATTGTATTGCGACCGCACCAAGTACGACTTGCCCTGCGACTCCACGAAATCCAGAAACTCCAGCACATCGGCGCCCGGTCGGCCACTTCCACCTGACGCCGACCGGAAACCGCCGCCGGAATGGCCGCGCTGGCGTCTTTCCACAACCGCGACAACCGATCTGTCCGCTCGCGGCTCTGTTCGCGTGTTTCCTTCTTGTTCGCCTCCGGCCGCTTGGCCAACCTCTGGTAGGCCAATCCAATCACGTCGCGGGTTTCTGCCACCACGGCCAGGGCGTTGTGGGCCAAGTAGCCGCGACAACCCCCGTTGCCGATGTGCCCCAATCCCTCCAGCGATGTCAATCCGGTGAAATCCAGTTCGGTCGTGTCCTGAATCACCAGCACCGTACCCTCGACGTCCCGCATCAGCCGCAATGTCCGTTCGCGCGAAGGAGCCAACACCGCGGTATGGGTGACCTCTCCCTGGTCCACCAGCCGGTACAACGCCTTCAGGCTCGCTGGATCGTCGATTTTGTCGGGCAGGGTTCCACCCGGATGCATCACCATTTTGTCCGCCAGTTGCACGAGCCGCTTGGTCCGCCGACGGTCTCCCAACTTTGCGGCCCCAAAATGTTCCTCCCCAAAACTTGCTCCCAACGCCAATCGGTCATCCATGACCCACCTCCTTGTCTAAAACCAATGACGGCAATCCTTTCCGCCGCCTATCAGTATAACAAAGATGTGGGTAAACTTAAGGCTCACGCCCCTGGCTATTGACTGTCGCCCCTTCGGGGCTGGGAGTCATTGGCGCAGCCACTCGTCCACGGCGGCGGCCATCCGACGGCCGTGATCGATCGCGTGAACCACCAACGACGCGCCCTTGACCGTGTTGCCGGAGGCAAACACGCCCGGCTCGCTGGTCATCCAACCGCTGACCAGGACGTTGCCGCGGTCGTCCAACTCCAGGCCCAACTCCTCGATCAGGCCGGTATGGACCACGTGGACGAAGCCCATCGCGATCAGCACCAACTCGGCGGGCAAGGTGAACTGGCTGCCGGGGATTTCGCGCATTTCCCAGCCCTTCGGGCCGCGCACCCATTGGATGTCGCAGCAGCGGATCTGCTCGACGCGGCCGTCGGCGCCCGACAGCTCCTTGGTGAGCGTGCTCCAACGCCGCTGGCAACCTTCTTCCTGCGACGAGGAAGTCCGCATGATCCGCGGCCAGTCGGGCCAAGGGGTTTCCGGATTGCTCGCCTCGGGCGGCTGGGGCAGGATTTCCAATTGCGTGACCGACTGCGCCCCTTGACGGA
Organism: uncultured Planctomycetia bacterium; assembly: GCA_963804825.1. Classification (GTDB taxonomy): domain Bacteria; phylum Planctomycetota; class Planctomycetia; order Pirellulales; family Thermoguttaceae; genus JBKQVT01. The sequence goes on from CAWDRV010000003.1 coordinate 1,888,312, forward strand.
TCGACGTGCCGACGCAATCGCTGCCGGTGTCGCCGCCGCCGATGACGATGACCTGCCTGCCCTTGGCCGACGGGGATGGCGGACTGCCGCTGGGGACGGCGTCGCCGGCGACGCGGCGGTTCTGCTGACCGAGGAAGTCCATGGCGAAGCAGACGCCCGGCAGGTCGGCGCCGGGGACCGCCAGCCGCCGCGGTTGGCCCGCGCCCATGGTCAGGCAGACGGCGTCGAACGCACGGCGGAGGTCGCCGACGGCGAGGTCCTTGCCCACGGCGACGCCGGGCTCGAACTTCACCCCCTCGGCGGCCATCTGTTCCAAGCGGCGGTCGATGACGTGCTTTGCCAGCTTGAAATCGGGGATGCCGTAGCGGAGCAGCCCGCCCATCCGATCGTCCTTCTCGAACAGCACGACCTGGTGGCCGGCGCGGGTCAATTGCTGGGCGGCAGCCAGGCCGGCGGGGCCGGAGCCGACGACGGCCACGCGGCGCCCGCTCTTAGTCCGGGCCGGCAACGGCCGGACCCAGCCCTCTTGGAAGGCCCGCTCCGCAATCTGGTATTCGATGTGCCGGATCGTGACGGGCTCGTTGTGGATGGCCAGCGTGCAGGCGGCCTCGCAGGGCGCCGGGCAGATGCGGCCGGTGATCTCGGGGAAGTTGTTGGTCGAGTGGAGGTTTTCGGCGGCCTCGCGCCAGCGGCCGCGGTACACCAGGTCGTTGAACTCGGGAATGCGGTTCGTCACCGGGCAACCCAGGGCGTGGCAGAAGGGAATCCCGCAGTCCATGCACCGGGCCGCCTGCTCGTTGAGCACGCGGGCGATCAACGGCCGGTCGATCTCGTGCCAGTCCTTGATCCGCTGGTGGACGGCGCGATGCCCCACTTCGACGCGGCCGAATTGTTGGAACCCGGTGGGATTAGGCATGAAGAGGGGATTTAGGGATTTAGGGATTTAGGGATTTGGGGATTTGGGGATTTGGGGATTGGAAAGGATAAGGGAGAAAGGATGGGGGATGAAGGACGAAGGGGCATGGCCGCCCGCTTGCGGTCGCGCAATCCGCGTTCACCGCATTCTCTCATCCCTGATCCCCAATCCCTAATCCCTTGATTAGCCATGTTGAAAGACCTCTTCGGTGGCGACGGCGTCGTCGGTTTGGACCTGCTCGCGCTGGCGGAGGCGTTCCATCGCCCTGGCATAGTCGATCGGCATGACCTTGACGAACTTGCCTGACATCTCCCGCCAATGCTCAAGGACGTTTTGGGCCTGGCGGCTGCCGGTCCAGCGGTAGTGCCGGCTGATGAGGTCGTGGAGGAGCTTCTGGTCTTCCTTCTGCCGGAGGGGTTCGAGGTTGACCATGTCGAGGTTGCAGAGGGTGTCGAAGAGTTGGTGCTCGTCGAGGACGTAGGCGATGCCGCCGCTCATGCCGGCGGCGAAGTTGCGTCCGGTGCGGCCGAGGACCACGGCAATGCCGCCGGTCATGTATTCGCAGCCGTGGTCGCCGACCCCTTCGACGACCGCCGTGGCGCCGCTGTTGCGGACGGCGAACCGCTCGCCGGCCAGCCCGTTGATGAAGACCTCGCCGCCGGTGGCCCCGTAAAGGAGCGTGTTGCCGGCGATGACGTTTTCTCTCGGGTCGAAGGGCGAGCCGGGCGGGGTCTGGACGACGATCCGTCCGCCCGAAAGACCCTTGCCGAGGTAGTCGTTTGCGTCGCCGATCAGGCGGAGCGTGAGGCCGGGGGCGAGAAACGCGCCGAAGCTCTGGCCCGCCGAGCCGCGGAAGGTCAGTTCCAGCGTGCCGTCGGGCAGGCCGCCGGCGCCGTGCCGTCGGACGATCCGGCTGCTCAGGATGGTTCCGACCGTGCGATGGACGTTGCGGATGCGGCAATCGAGCTTGGCGGGCGTGCCGGACTCGATGGCCGGTCCGAGTTGCTCGAGGAGTTGCCAATCGAGGTGGTCCTTGTGCATGTCGGTCTGCGGCCGGACGCAGCGCAGGGCGCAGCCGTTGGCTCGGTTGGGCGGCGTGAAGATGGCCGAGAAATCCAGCCCCTTGGTCTTCCAATGATCGAGCGCCTTGCGGCAGCTCAACCGGTCCACCCGTCCGACCATGTCGTCGAACTTGCGGAAGCCGAGTTCGGCCATGAGCTGCCGGACCTCCTCGGCCACGAAGGTCAGGAACCGCACCACGTAGTCCGCCTTGCCGGTGAATCGCTTGCGGAGGTCCTTGTCCTGGGTGGCGATTCCCGCCGGGCAGGTGCCGAGGTGGCATTTGCGCATCAGCAGGCAGCCCAGCGAAACCAGGGCGGCCGTGCCGAATCCGAATCGTTCGGCCCCCAGAAGCGCGCCGATGACCACGTCGCGGCCGGTCTTCAATTGGCCGTCGACCTGGACGAGAATCCGGTCGCGGAGCCCGTTGAGGACCAGCGTCTGTTGGGTTTCGGCCAGACCGAGTTCCCAGGGGCCGCCGGCGTGCTTGATGGACGAGAGCGGGCTGGCGCCGGTGCCGCCGTCGTGGCCGCTGATGAGGACTTCGTCGGCATGGCCCTTGGCCACTCCGGCGGCGACGGTGCCCACGCCCACTTCGGAAACCAGCTTCACCGACACCTGGACGCCGGGGTTGGCGCACTTGAGGTCGTAGATCAGTTGGGCGAGGTCTTCGATCGAGTAGATGTCGTGGTGGGGCGGCGGCGAGATCAGCGACACCCCCGGCGTCGAGTGCCGCAGGCGGGCGATCTCTTCGGTGACTTTGTGGGCGGGCAATTGTCCGCCTTCGCCGGGCTTGGCGCCCTGCGCCATCTTGATCTGCAACATCTTCGCGTGCAAAAGATATTCCATCGTCACGCCGAACCGGGCGCTGGCCACCTGCTTGATGCCGCAGTTGGCCGAGTCGCCGTTGGGCATCGGCCGGTAACGCGCCGGATCCTCGCCGCCCTCGCCGGTGTTCGACATCCCGCCCAGGCGGTTCATCGCCACCGCCAGCACCTCGTGGGCCTCTTTGCTGATCGAGCCGTGCGACATGGCGCCGGTGTAGAACCGCTTGACGATCTCGGCGGCCGGCTCGACCTCGTCCAACGGGACGCGGTCGCCGGGCGCGAACTCGAACAGGCCGCGGAGCGTGCAAAGATCGCGCCCCTGTTGGTTGACCGCCCGGGAATAATCGGCGTAGGCTTGCGGGTCGTTCTGGACGACGGCGTGCTGGAGCCGGGTGATCGTGGTGGGGTTCCAGAGGTGGTTTTCGCCGTCGAGGCGGAAATGATATTCGCCGCCGTAATCGAGGTCCAAGGCCGCGGCGTCGCGCGCGGCGAAGGCCGCCCGATGCCGCGCCAGGGCTTCGGCGGCCAGGGTGTCCAGGCCGACGCCCTCGATGCGCGAGGCCGTGCCGGTGAAATATTGCCGCACCAGGTCGTGATTCAATCCGATGGCCTCGAACTGCTGGGCCGCATGATAGCTCCGCAGCGTCGAGATGCCCATCTTCGAGATCGTCTTGAGAATGCCCTTCTTGGCGGCGGTGATATACTGATCGGCGAGTTGATCGGCCCCCAATTCCGCCGGCAGATCGCCGTCGGCCTGCATCTTGTCGACGGCCTCGAAGGCCATGTAGGGATTGATCGCGTTGGCGCCGTAGCCGCACAAGAGGCAGAAGTGCATCACCTCGCGGGGCTCGCCGCTCTCGACCACGATGCCGACGTCGCCGCGCAGCCCGCGGGCCAGCAGGCCGTGGTGCAGCGCCGAGGTGGCCAACAGGCTCGGAATCGCCGCCATCTTGGGCGAAATGCCGCGGTCGCTGAGGATCAGCAGCGAGGCACTGTTATGGATCGCCCGCTCCGCGCCCTCGACCAACTCGGCCAAGGCCGCGCGGAGATGCTCGCCCGGCTCGTGGTCGCAGGCCGGGAACAGGATCGGCAGCGTCACCACCTTGAAATCGTTGCGCGTGGCCGTCCGCAGCCGATGGACGTCCTCGTTCGTGAGGATCGGATGCGGCAGTTTGAGTTGGCGGCAATGATCGGGCGTTTCCGCCAGCAAGTTCCGCTGCTTGCCGGTGAACGACATCAACGACATCACCAACCCTTCGCGCAGCGGGTCGATCGGCGGATTGGTCACCTGGGCGAAAAGCTGCTTGAAATATTCGAACAGCAGCTTCGGCCGGTTCGAGAGCACCGCCAGCGGCGTGTCGTTTCCCATCGACCCGACCGGCTCTTGGCCGTCGAGCGCCATCGGCCCCAGCACCATCCGCAGTTCTTCGCGGTGATAGCCGAAGGCCCGCAACCGCTGGGCCACCGTGCGGCGGTCGATCTCGGTCGGTTTCGAGGGCTGGAACAGGCCCCGCAACTCGATGCGATTCTCCTCCAGCCAGCGGCGATAGGGCTTCTGCCGGGCGATCCGCCCCTTGATCTCGTTGTCTTCGACGATGCGGCCTTCCTCGGTGTCGACCAGGAACATGCGGCCCGGCTGGAGCCGCCCCTTGCGCTGGATTTGCTCGGGCGGGAATTCGATGACGCCCACTTCGCTGGCGAGCACGACCAGGCCGTCGGTCGTCTCGACGTAGCGGCTGGGCCGCAGCCCGTTGCGGTCCAGGGTGCCGCCGACGAGCCGTCCGTCGGTGAAGACCATGGCGGCCGGACCGTCCCACGGCTCCATGATCGCCGCGTGATATTCGTAGAATGCCCGCTTGTCGGTCGAGATGTGATAGCTGGGGCCGAAGGCCTCGGGGATCATCATCATCAGGGCGTGCGGCGCGGAACGCCCGGCCCGCACCAGCAACTCCATGCAGTTGTCGAAACAGGCCGAGTCGCTGCCGCCGGGCTGAAGGATGGGATACAAATCGGAGAGGTCTTTCCCCAACGCCGGGCAGGCCATCACGTTCTCGCAGGCCCGAAGCCGGTTCGCATTGCCGCGCAGCGTGTTGATCTCGCCGTTGTGGGCGATCATGCGGAACGGCTGCGCCAGCCGCCAACTGGGAAACGTGTTCGTGCTGTACCGCTGATGCACGATGGCCAACGCGGTCTTGACCTGGCAGTCGGCCAGGTCGGGATAATACGCGAACAGTTGCGGCGCCAGGAACATCCCCTTGTAGCAGATCGTCCGGCACGACATCGAAGGGACGTAGAACTCGTCGCCGGCCGGTCCGAGCAACTCGGCCACGCGCCGCTCGGCCCGTTTTCGGGCCAAGTAGAGCCGCCGCTCCAATTCCTCGCCTTTCAGCCCGTTGCCGGCCATGAAGACCTGGCGGACCACCGGCTCCGCGGTGCGCGCGAGCTCGCCCAGGCAACGGTTGTCGGCCGGAACGTCCCGCCAGCCCAACACCTGGAGATGTTCCTTCTCGATGGCCGCGGTCAACGCTTCCTGGCACCCGAGCCGCAACTCCGGGTCTTGCGGGAGGAAGAGCATGGCCACGCCATACCCGCCGGCAGAGGGGAGACCGAAACCCAGCCGGTCGGCCTCGGCCGCGAAGAATTCATGGGGCACTTGCAGGAGGATGCCGGCCCCGTCGCCGGTCGATTCATCGGCCCCGGCGGCCCCGCGGTGCATCAGGTTCAACAGCACTTGCTTGCCATGCTCGACGACGGCATGATCGCGGCCGCCCGAGGTATTGACCACCGCGCCGATTCCACAGGCGTCGTGCTCCCATTGCGGATCGTAAAGCCCTTGGGCTTTGGGTGCGGCAAGCGTCATCGGGAGTCTTTTCCGTTGGTCTCCGGGAAGGGACAGCACCGCGGCGCAACCGCCCGAGGGGCGTGCTCCCGATACATTGTAGCCTTCCAGAACGCGGGCGGGACGTATACTCCTATCCTATCATTAGTTTGCCTAATGTCAATAGGACATTAGAATTAGCTTCTCTTTCCGGCCCCGTAGGGGCATTTGATAATAGCCCAGCAGTTCACTGCTGGGACGGCATGCTACCATCTTGTGCAATAAGTCCCGGAGGGACGATTGAAAAGGGCATCGTTCCCCGCTTTCAATCGTCCCTCCGGGACTCAAAACACTTTCTGACTTACCCATCTTCCCAGCAGTGAACTGCTGGGCTATTTTCGGACGTCCCCTTCGGGACGGAAAACGCACATCAATTTGTGTGGAACAACGAGGGGGACGCCCTGTTGCCATGGTCAGGAATTTTCGATGGCGGGGAGCGTCAGGAGAAAGCAGGCGCCCGCCGGGCCGCCCGCTTCCAGCCGCAGGTCGCCGCCCATGCTGCGGGCCAAACGCCGGCTCAACGCCAGACCCAAGCCGATGCCGGGGGCCGAATGGGCCGCCTCGCGGGCCGATTTGGAAAAGCTGCGAAACAGCCGACGCGGCGGCCTGCGCACCCCGGGACCGTGGTCCTCGACGCGAATCTCCGCCACTCCGTCGCCCTGCCGCAGACGCACGTGGATCCGCTTGTCGTCGGCCGACGCGGCGTACTTACAGGCGTTATCGACCAGGTTGAAGAGAATCTGCTCCAGGGCCGCGGCATTGGCGCGGACGGTCATGCTTCGCGCGGCGTCGTCCGCCTCGACGAGCAGTTCCATTCCCATCCGCGCGGCGTGATCGGACAGGCGCGGCTGGGCCGAGTGGACGAACTGATCGAGGGATTTGAGTTCCCGGCCTCCGTCGGCCCGTCCGCGTTCCAGGCGGGCATAGGCGAGGACGTTTTCCACGAGGTGGATGAGCCGGCCGGCCTCGGTGCGGAGCGTTTCGAGGTACTCTTTCTGCTTGGGGCCTTCGGGGACCATGCCGTCGGCGAGCATTTCGGCGTACATTTGGAACGTGGTCAGCGGGGTCCGCAGCTCATGGGTGACGGCGCTGACGAACGAAGCGCGTCGCCCGCTCAATCGCATGACCCCGGCCAACAGGCCGGCCACGGCGGTAGCCGCCAGCAGCACGCACGCCCAGGCAATCCCGAGCGAGAGGAAGATCGGCGACATGCGGCCGTCCTCTTCGCCGGGCAGCGGGCCTGGGATCAGGCGGATCGGCAAGGCCGCGGCCATGCGGGCCTGTTCGCGCGGCGAGCAGGCCGAAGCGGCCGCCACCAGATCGGCCGCCGGCTGGAGGTCCTGAATCTCGTCCAGGAGCGATCGCCGGAGCGCCGGCCAGTTCAACAAGCAACCCTGGATGAACTCTTGACCGCCGGCGGTCACGCGCCGCGCCAGGATCAAGTTGCCGCCGATCCAGAGCGGCGTCATCGAGGTGCCGTTGATGTCGGTTGGCGGCAAAGGGCCCGCGGGCGAGGCGATCGCCTGTTGCCCCGACTGGGCAGCCAGGTTGTAGTTCATCGTGTTGCGGGCGTCGAATTCGACGGCGCCCTGGCCGAGGTCGCGCTGCATCTGTGCGCGGCGAACTTGTTGGGCCACCTGCTGAGTCGGTGGTTGCGGCAGGATCGGCGAAACGGCCACCTCCAGCGGCTTGGACGGGTGCCCGGGGAGGATCGCCGCGAGCCGTTTCCGATCGGCCAGCGGGGCGATTTTGGCCAACTGCTCCTCGGCGCGCTCAACCGCGGCCTTCGTCACGTAGCGCGGCACGGCCAGCCGGCGTTCGGCGGCCGTCGGGACCTGCGGCGAGGTAAGCCGCCCGTCGGGCTCGATCTGAAAATAGACCAGCACGTGCGGCAGGGCGGCCGTCAGCAGCGGCGAGGGGACCGACATGCCGGCGCGGGACCGGTCGCCCGGCACTCGGTTGACCACGCGCTCGGCGGGAAGAAAGGGGCGATAGCAGAACCAGGGGCGGACGCTCTCCTGCGCCACCAGCGGCGCCAAGATGGAATCGATCCGCCACATCGCCAGGCGGACCGTGTCTTCCAAGTCCGCCTGGCGCCGGGTCTCGACTTCGGCTTGTTTCAGGCGGACCGCGGCCAGGCTGATCCAGCCCATGGCGGCCAGCACGACCGCCAGGCAAAGCGAGAAGCCCGTCCAAATCAGCCAGGAGTGTTTCATGGGCCGGCGAACATGTATCCTTGCCCGCGAACGGTCAGAAGGACGGCCGGACTGACCGGGTCGTCGCCGAGTTTTTCGCGCAGGCGGGCGATGTGCATGTCGATGGTTCGGGTGGAAAGGCCCTTGGGGCTGATGCGCCAGACGTTGGCCAGCAGTTCCTCGCGGGAGATGGCCCGTCCGGAGTTGGCCGCCAGGTAGCGGACCAGTTCCGCCTCGCGCTCGGACAATTCCACGCGCGGACTGCCGCGGAGCCGCACCTCGCGGCGGGCCAGGTCGATGGTGCCCCGGGGAATGGCCACCTGGACGACGTCGGCGGGCCGCTCGGCGCTGCGGCGCAACACGGCTTCCACCCGGGCCAACAACTCCTTGACGCTGAACGGCTTGACCACGTAGTCGTCGGCGCCGTCGCGGAGTCCGCCGACGCGGTCGGTTTCATCGCCGCGGGCGGTGAGGATGATCACCGGCATGGTGGGACGCAGTTGGCGGACTTGCCGCAGGATTTCAAGACCGTCGCATTCCGGCAGGACGAGGTCCAGCAGCAACAGGTCGTACTGCCGCCCCAGCGCCATGTCGAGTCCGTCGCGGCCGCGGGCGGCCTCGAGGACGTCGTAGCCGGCGAAGCGCAGGGCATCGACGATGCCGCGGCGAATGGCCGCGTCGTCCTCGATGGTCAGGATTTGTGGACGCGTCGTCATGTCCGTCGGGCACCCCCGTATATATTGTAATCGGCGTCTTCGCGCGGACGTGTAACCGGTTTGTAACAAGCGTTACTTGCCTTCGATTTGATCCAGGGCTTTCCGCGCCGCGGCGCGGACCTCGGGCTCGGTGTCGTAGGCCGCGGCGTGCAAGGCGGGGAGCACGTCGCGGGCCTGGCTGCCGAAGCTGCCCAGGGCCTTGGCCGCCGCTGCCCGAATCCGCGGGGTGTTGGTCTTGTTCTGGAGCGCCAGGGCCAACTCGGGGATCGCATCGCTGGCGATGAGGTCCGATTCGCTCAGGGTATTGGCGGCGCCAACCGCGGCGTCCTCGTCGCCGGATCGCAACTTGTCGATCAACTCTCGAACCTGCGAAATGGTCTCCACGCGGCGTTGCTCCGCCGTCTCGACGAGATGGACCTGGTACAAGGCGTCGTGGGCCGCCTTGCGGACCGCTTCGTCCTGGTCGTGGTCCTGCGCCTTGGTCAGCGCGGGAGCGGCTTGCTTGGCCGAGGGACCGATCTGTCCGAGGGCCACAACGGCCAGCCGACGGGTCAGCGGGTCGGAATGCTCCAACAGAGGAATGAGGGCGGGGACCGCGGAGGCCGCCTCGGGCCCCATGTTGCCCAGGGCCTCGACGGCGTACCATCGCACGCGGTCGTTCTTGTCGGCCAAGTTGTTGATCAGGGCATCCTTCGCCCCCCTGCCCCGCGCGCCGAACTCGCACAGCACATTGGCGGCCGCGGCGCGCACGTCTGGCGCTGGGCGAAGCGAGCGCTTGACGCAGGGCGTCGACCGCTTCCGGCCCGACCTCCGCCAGGGCATGGACCATCGGTTGGGAGGTGGAACGTTCCAATGCGTCCTTGACCGTGTCCGGGCCCAGACGGACGATCTTCCGCGCCGCCTCCAAACGGCTTTCATCGCTGGTGGCGGATTCCAGGTCATGGAGCGATTGTTGAAGCTCCAAGGCAATTGGCGACGGCTTCGGATGAATCAAGGGCCGAAGCTGCCACGCGACCAGCACCGCGCCGATCAAGGCAATCAGGAAGGCCACCAGCCCGAACAACGCGTAGATGGCCGTGTGAAATCCATCCGGCTGGCCGGGGAACTGCCGGTTGCCCAGCGCCGAGGCGAGTTCGCGCGGGGCGTCGGCGATGGCCGATTCCCAGTCGCTGATGGAATTCGACCAGGAATCGTCGGACTCTCCCCCGGCCGGCATCTGGACCTGGCTTCGACAGCGCGGGCAGGGCATGGCCTTTCCCGGGGTCAGCGGACCGACCAGGCCGCCACATTGCGGACACACCATCCCGTTCATGGAAAAACGCCTCGATGCTGGCGGGGCAGCCGTCAGCTTCCAGTGTACCGCCGGAGGCCGCCATCGACCAGCGCCGGCCAGCCCTTGTGCCGGTTCAAGGCCAACCATTGAAAACGCTTGGACGGAAGCAGAAGACCCTCCAGGGCCAGCAACAGGAGCGTGGAGCGATCCGGCGTGAGCCGGAACCAGCGGCGGCAGAGCTTTTCTTGGGGAGCATCGAGCATGGCAAGAATATAATAACCGAACCCGCGCTCAAGAGGCAGGGGAAAACGCCCGCCGAAAGCCGCCGCGGGCGCAACCGGCTTGTCCCGCAATGCCCGTCGCGGATAAAATGGCGGGCAAGTGCCGTTCGTTTCTGACGCCTTTTTCACCGTTTTCATTGCAAGATCAGTCTAGCGTCTGAAGCGGCCTGCGGCCGCTTTTCCAGAACGTGCAGATCGGGAGTGATCACGTCGATGTTGGATCAAGATAAACCTTCGCGGGAACCCCGACTTGACGACAACGTGTTTTCGCTCTTGAACCTCGCGTGGCTGGGGCAAGCAGCCTTCGTTGTGGCGAAACTGGGCGTCGCCGACCTTCTGCTTTCCGGACCGAAGACCATCGAGGAACTCGCCCAGTCCACCGAGACGGACCCGACACGGCTGCATCAAGTCATGCGGGCTTTGGCCGGCTTCGAGATCTTCGCCGTGGACGGGGAGGGCCGATATCGGTTGACGCTCAAGGCACATTCGCTTACGAGGGGCGCGTTCCGTGGCTTCGCAACTACGCACTGGGTTGGGGAGAACAGCTTTACCCCGCGTGCGGCAAGATGTTCGAGATGCTGAAGTCCGGAGTGTGTGCGTTCGAGCTCGTGCATGGCCAGCCGCTTTATGAGCACTACAAGTCGATGCCGCAAGCGAGAAGTCTTTTTGTCGACTTCATGAGCGCGGTCACCGACTGGCAAGCCGAGGTGCTCGTCAAGGCCATCGATTTCCAGGCCCACCGGCATGTCGTGGACGTCGGCGGAGGCACGGCAAGTTTGATGACGGCCATTTTGCGGAACAACCCGCATCTGCGCGGCACGATCTTCGATCAGCCGGTCCAGGGGGATTTCGTTTCGGAGCGAATCCGACTTGCCGGCGTGGGGGATCGCTGTTCGTTCGTGGGCGGCAGCTTTCTGGAAAGCGTTCCCCAGGGCGGCGACCTCTATCTCATCAAGCATGTGCTCCACGATTGGCCCGATGCGGAGGTGGCGACGATCCTGAAAAACATCGGTCTTGCCATGTCGCGGGAAAGCACGCTGATGATTATCGAGGGCGTGCTGGACGAACGAAACGGCGTGGATCGCTTGATGAAACTGCAAGATTTGGAACGAATGATTGAGAGCGGCGGAAAGGTCCGCACCCGCGACGAGTTTCAGGCATTGCTTCACGGCGCCGGACTGCGTCTGTTGGACGTTCAGCGAACCAGCCTCCTGGACGGGTGCCTCATCATTGCAAAAAAGAATTGACGGCGCGCGCCGCCGCCACCGACCTTCGGTCGGCACCCGGCTTGTCCAGCCGCGCCCGTCGCGGATAAAATGGCGGGCAAGCGCCATTCGTTCCTGATACCTTTGTTTTCTCTGGAACTACGGAATGAATCATCGTTGTGCCCACTTTCTTTCTCGGATGCTGATCTTGCTGGCTGCAACGACGGCGTCCGTCGCGGCCGGCATCGCACTAGCGGAGGGCGGACAACCCTGGATCGACCAGGTGCTGCGCGTGCCCTATGCCGCGGCGCCGCGCCGGAGGCGCGCCGCCAGGTGGTGCTCTCTGTCGTGCGGCAGGATTTCGAGCAACTCCAGCGGAATCGCTCGGTGATCCAGACCCCCTTGCGGATCGGCGGCAAGACCTACGCCCACGGCCTGGGGACGCACGCCGTCAGCCAACTCCACATCCAGTCGCAGCAGCCGATGACCCGGCTTACGGCCGCGGTGGGCGTCGATAACAACGATCGCACCAAGGGCAAAGCAGGCTCGGTGGTGTTTCGCGTGTCGTCGGCTGGGCGGGAGTTGTTTCGCTCCCGGACGTTGCGGGGAGGGGAAGAGCCGCAACCGTTGGACGTGAAGATCGACGGGGCCTTGGCGCTGGACCTCGACGTGGACGATGCGGGGGACGGCCCCGACAGCGACCATGCCGATTGGGCCGACGCCCGGATCGCGCTTCAAGACGGCACGTCGCTGTGGCTCGACGCCTTGCCGGGCCGGATCGTGGCGTCCCGCTACCCGTTCTCCTTCCTTTATGGGCAGCGGTCCAGCAGCGACCTGATGCCCGGCTGGCCGGAAAACCACCGGTCGGAAGCGATCGACGCCAACCGCACGCGGACGGTGACCACCTGGACCGACGAAAAGACCGGCCTGCGGGTGGAGTGGCAAGTGACGCGGTTTGCCGATTTTCCGGCGGTGGAATGGGTGTTGTGGCTCACCAATCGCGGCGCGGCGGACACGCCCGTGATCGAAGACGTACAGGCCCTGAACCTGGTCCTTGGCGATCCTCTGCCCGGCGAGCATGGGTTCGTCCTCCACCGCACACACGGTGGCTGGAACGGTCCGACCAATCATGGGATGTGGCAGGTGGAACTGGGCCCCGGGGCGATGGAGACGATGGCGGGATTCTACGGCCACAGCAACCGCCGCGATTTCCCCTACTTCCGCATAGATTCCCGCAGCGCGGCGCTGATCGTGGCCGTGGGCTGGTCGGGCCAGTGGCGGGCCGACGTATCCTGTGAAAAAAGAGAGAGCCTGCGGGTGACGGCCGGTCAGGAGACGACGCATTTCAAGCTTCATCCAGGCGAGCGGGTGCGGACGCCGCGGATCCTGTTGTTGTCGTGGCCGCAGGACCGCATCCAGAGCAATTCCCAATTCCGGCGCCTGTTGGTGAAGCACTATGTTCCGCCGTGGCGCGGCCGGCCGCCCCTTCCCGCCCTGTACACGAACACCTGCTTCGCGCACGGCGGGGGCGGCGGCTGGCTCAACGAGTGCAACGCCGCCAACCAGATCGCCCTGATCCGCGCGCTTCGGCCCCTGGGCGTCGAGGCGGTCGTCACCGACGCCGGTTGGTTTCTCGGGGGCTGGCCCTCCGGGGCCGGCAACTGGACGCCCGACCCCGCCAAGTATCCCCAGGGCATGGCGCCGGTGGCAGCCGCCGCCAAGGAGTGCGGAACGATCTACGGCTTGTGGTTCGAGCCCGAGCGGGCAGTCGCCGGCACGAAGCTGTATCGTGAACACCCCGAGTGGCTGTTGACCAACGCCAGCAGTCCCAACTGCGGCCTGGTGAACTTCGGCCTGCCCGCGGTCCGCCGGCATTTCCTGGAAATGCTCGACGGCTACCTGACGCTCCCCGGTTTTCACGTCTACCGGCAAGACTGCAACATGCAGACGATGCCCTTCTGGCGCGCCGCCGAAGCCGCGGACCGGCAGGGAATCACGGAAATGAAGTACATCGCCGGCCTGTATGCCTACTGGGACGCGATCCGCGCGAAGTATCCCGACGCGTTCCTCGAAGAGTGCGCCGGCGCCGGTCCGCGGACCGACCTGGAGACCGTGATGCGATTCCGCACCCACCAGGTCTCGGAGTGCTACGACCAGAACACGGCCAGCCAGGCGTCGCTGATGGGCGTCGGGCAGTACCTGCCCAACGGCCTGGTGATGACGCCGCTGTTCCGCTTGGACGACTATTCCTTCCATTCGGCGTTGCCGTCCTCGCTCTGTTTGGGCTGGCACGCCGACGATCCCAAGTTCGACATGGCCCGGGCCCGAGTCCTGGTGGAGCGCTATCGGCAGGTCCGCCCCTTGTTGAACAAGGACTGGTATCCGCTCACGTCCTACAGTCTTGCGCCGTCGGCGTGGCTGGCGACCCAGTTCCATTGGCCCGAGGACCAGCAGGGGATGATCTTGGTCTTCCGCCGCGAGGCCAGCCGCGAGCCGGTGTTGCACGTCTCGCTCCACGGGCTGACGCCGCAGGCGGAATATGTGCTGACATGGCAGGGCACGGGAAAGACGCAGCGGGTGTCGGGCGCGGCGCTGATGGACCGCTATCCCATTCGTCTCGATGAGCGGCCGGCGTCGGCGTTGATTCTCTATCGCAAGGTCGATTAGAATGACACGGGTGCGATGGACGACATCATGTCCCACTGTCTCGGGAGGCATCATGGACACGCTCGAAGCCATTCAAAGCCGGCGCAGCGTCCGGAAATACCAGGACAAGCCCGTGCCCCAGGAGTGGATCGACCAACTCCTGGCGGCCGCCATGAGCGCGCCGCACGCGCGGAACCAGCAACCCTGGCAGTTCATCGTCGTCAACGACCGCGAACTGCTGGCCGAGGTCGCCCGAATCAATGCCAACGCCCCCATGGCCGCGCACGCCCCGCTGGGCATCGTGGTTTGCGGCGACATGAGCCTGGAGAAGTCGCCCGGCTTTTGGGTCGTCGATTGTGCGGCGGCGACGCAGAACCTGCTGCTGGCGGCCCATGCGCTGGGGCTGGGCGGCGTTTGGATCGGCGTGTATCCACGGCAGGAGCGGATGGACGGTCTGGGCCGCCTCTTCGCCCTGCCGGAACACGTGATGGCGCATAGCATGGCGGTGTTGGGGTTTCCGGCGGAGCAGCCGCGCCGGCCCACCGCTTCCGCCCGGACCGCGTGCGACGAAACCACTGGTGAAGACGCGACGATGGCAGCGAGACAGCCCGGAGCGTAACCGTTCCCGCTACCGGGGGAGAAACCGCGGATGAACGCAGATAAACGCGGACAAAAATGGATTCAATCCACGGCGTTCATCCGCGTTTATCCGCGGTTCCCTTTCTTGGTTTTCCGACCTGGGAACGGTTTGCCCGCGGTCCTGATCGGACTCGTGGGGATGGGGGTCGCGCCCTGGGCTATCCGCCCGGAGCACGCGGATCACGATCTCGGATCACAACTATATCTATATCCATATCCGCGGCCGGCAGAAAATTCCCCTTGCTAATCGGCGGCGGACCGTTTCCGGGGCAAAAGGCTGTCGGAGAGCCTGCTATCAAACCCCCCATGCAGTTGGGGTGCTTGGTCGCATCTCCGATCGAGGGGTGTGTCGTGGCGAATCGTGCAGAAACACCACCTGCGATATATTCGCATCCCGGCCGCAAGCGTGGTTTTCCGAGTTTTTTTTCGTGTCTATCAAAATTCCGCGCCCATTCGTTGACACGCTTGTAGAGATTCTTATAATGAATCTTCAGTGTGTCGGTTACAAGTCATCTAGTCGCTACAACCGATTCGGAGTGCCGTCGTTCTAGATTCCGAAGCGCGGTCAGCCTTGGCTGGCCGGCATTTTGAGTATGTCATTACCTGTGTTTTCGCAATCGGTTCTTTCACTGTCGCCGTGAGTTTTCCGCAAATTCGCCCCGTGCTTTTGCACGGTGGGCGTCACCAATCGTTTTGGAGGTTGAGGGAGTCATGAAGAGCAATCGCAACATTTTGGTCGTTACGGTCGTTGGTTTGGGCTTGGCTTTCTTTCTCTGGGCGCCGCTGGCATCGGCCCAGACTTTAACGCTCGGGGGGACGGACACTACCATCACCGACTCCGACTTCAGCGGCTTGAACGTCATTCAAAATGGCGACGGGGTAAGCTACTATCCCGACACCAGTTCAAACATCCCCTTGCCAGCGACGCTGACGATCAACAATACGGGCGCCATTAGCTTCAGCGGCGCGTTGGGCGATTCGCCGCTCCAAGTTGTTGATCTCTCGGACAACCCCACCGCGAACCCGATAGACTACGCCAACTATTGGCTCGAGGAACTGCCGCTTGGTCAAAACCCTTACGGCGGTTCCCTTAGCCTCGTCAAGACGGGCGCGGGAACATTGACCCTCTCCGGCAGCGCCGTCGCGCCGACCGGCGACGTCACCGTCGCCCAGGGCACGCTCCAGATGGTCAACGCGATCTACTGGGCCGCCGAGCCGGTGTGGTACAGCTACCTTCCCGCTGCCACCATCACGGTTAGCGGCGGCGCCACGCTTGAATACCACCTGGACGCCGGCTACCCCGGCGGCATGACGGGCAACGTCATGAACGAGAACGTTAACGGCAGTTTCCTTGTCAGCGGGGCCGGAGCGATGACGCTGGCGGGCGGCGGGACGTTTCTGAAGACCGGGTCCGGTGCCGTTTTAATGGGCGTGAGTTGGGGCGGGGGTTCGGTATCAATTGCTATGGCTCAGGGCGCCGTGATTGACGTTGAGGGGGGCAGCCTGCGGGTCGTTCCCGGGGGTTGGGGCGGCGCCGATTGGAGCGGGAACCAGGCCTCGTTGAACGTCGGCCCGAACGGCTTCTTCGACATGATCGCCGGCGCCACTGCGACGGTGGACGCCTTGACCGGCAACGGGCTGGTTTCGAGCAGTTACGGGTATAACAATTGGCAGGGGCCTTCCATCCTGACGATTGGCGTGGCGGGCGGTTCCGGCACGTTTTCCGGCACCATCTCCGACACGACTCCGGCGACCGCCGATATATATGATTATGGCGATGCCTTCCCCGGGTATGTGGGCATCAACAAGGTTGGCGGGGGCATCGAGGTGCTCACCGGGGCCAACACGTATGGCGGCGGGACGACGGTTTCCGGCGGAACGCTGGTGATGAATGGCTCCAATACCGGCGGCGGCCCCGTGAACGTGAATGGTGCAACGCTGGTGGTGAACGGCTCTTTTGTCGGTAATGGCGCGGTGACGGTTACCGGCGGAGTTTTGGTGGTGAATGGCTCCATGTCTCCTATTAGCCTCGTGACCAACAGTGCGGGCACGTTGAGCGGGACCGGCACCGTCGGCAACGTCGTTGACAGCAATGGCGCCGTGATCCAGCCGGGCAATGGGGCCGCAGGCACGCTGACCTTCGGCGGCCTGGCGTTGACCAGTGGTGACACCGTTGCCATGGTTCTCAATACTCCCAATGTTGCCCCCGGGACGGGCGGCAATAGCTTGATGCAGATTAACGGCCCGTTGAGCCTCGATACTGGCATCACGGTAGCTGTCACCTCGAAGCGCCAGTTTGGCCAACGGCATTTACTACCTTGCTACCTTTGGGTCGGTCGCCGACAATTCCTACGATTTTAGCGGTTGGTCGCCGACCGGCGCCAGCGGGACATTCGTTCTTGCCGGCCGGACTCTCGACCTCGTGGTGGGACCCTGGGTTTTGAGCGGCAGCGGGGGCACGTGGACCGGCCCGGGCAGCGGCAGTTGGGCCACCGCCGGTAGTTGGTCCGGCAATTTCGTCCCGGGCGTCGAGGGTGACACGGCCCTCTTCGGCGGCAGCATCGCCGCCGCGGCGACCGTGACCCTGGACAGCGACCGCACCTTGAGCGGCCTGACCTTCGATAATTCTTCCTACAGTTACACCATTGCCGGCGTCAACTCGCTGACGTTGGCCAATAGCGGCTTGCCGGTGCCGGTCACCGTCGCCAATGGCAGTCACACGATCGCCGTGCCGGTGGTCCTGGCCGACGACGCGGACATCGCGCCCGCCTTCGGGACCACCCTGACCATTTCCGGCCCGATCAGCGAGACCGGCGGGATGAGGACAGTGATCCTGTCCGACCAAGGCACGTTGGTCCTCGCCAACGGCAACAACACTTTCACAGGCGGCGTTCAGATCCGCGCCGGCACGCTCCAGTTGAACGATTTTAACGCGGTCCAATATGGCACGGTCTCGGTCGGCGTCGACAACGGCCTGACCTTCGGGAGCGGCGGCACGTACAATCTCGGCGGCCTGGCCGGCGTCGGCAGCTTCGCGATGTCCGCCACGGACGCCAGTGACGTTAGCCTCGTGGTCGGCGCCGACAATGAGAACACGGTGTACGCCGGCAACATCAGCGGCGGCCCCACCAGCAGCTTGACGAAGGTCGGGAGCGGCGTCCTGACGATCACCGGCAGCGTCAGCGGCGCCGGAGCGGTGACGGTCGGCGGTTCGGGCACTCTGGTGATCACCGGCACGAATAATACGTACAGCGGCGGCACGGTTGTCAACAGCGGCACCCTGTTCGTCACCGCCGGCGCCTCCGATGGAAATAGCGCGAACATCAGCAATGTTGGCACGGGCATGGTGACGGTCAACCCCGGCGGCACGCTGATCGGCGAGGACAGGGCCTTGGGTTTCGGCTATAACACCATCGCCGCGCCCCTGACCATCAACGGCGGCGTCGTCACTGCCGACGCCAACGCCGGTTCGCCGTATCCTAATCCTCCCGGTGCCCTGTTTTGCGGCGCGTTGACCATGACCGGCGGCACGATCAACGGCGACACGTTCGCGTTGAACGGCACGATGACGGTCCACGCGGGGGCCGGGCCGTCGATCGTCTCCCCCGGGGAGTTTTGGCTTGACAACACCGGCGGCAGAGCGAGTACTTTCATTATCGACCCCGGCGCGGAGGTGGATTTCAACTGTAACATCACGGACTGGGGTTATACCGGGTGGATGGAAAAGTACGGCGCAGGAACCATAGTTTTTAACGGGGCGTCCACCTCGTGGGCGCTTGGACGGATATCTGGGCCGGCACGTTGGTGTACAATAGCAATGGCAGCTGCCAACGGAAGACCGACATTTACAGCGGCGGGGCACTGGTGGTCAATGGAACATACACGTCGGCGACGGGGGAGGGCGGGGATAATATCACCGTTCACCCCGGCGGGACCCTCGCGGGCAGCGGCGTGGTGGCGGTCGCCAATGGCGGCATCGTCGATTCGTTCGGCACGATCGCCCCGGCCGGCACGCTGACGATTAATGCGCCGTTGACCCTCGAGAGCGGCGGTGCGCTCAGCAACTATGTCCTCGGCACGGGTAACGACAGCTTGGTCAGCGTCAGTGGGGGGGCCTTGACCCTTAACCCGAGCGTCACGTTGACCTTTTCGGCCGGGGGCAGCTTTGGCGTCAACACGTATACCTTGATCAGCGGTGCGAGCGGCCTTAACGACAATTCCAGCAGCTTCAACGGCTGGTCCGTCCTCAAGACGGGCCCGTTCACAGGATACTACAACTACCAATTCGCTTTGTCGGGCAATGACGTTGAGCTGAACGTCACCGCCGGAAACGGATGGATTTATGACGGCAGCGGGCTTTGGAGTGAGGCGGCCAAGTGGAATTCAGGAGTCCCGGCGGAGGGGACGGTCGCGAACTTCGGCGACGTCCTCAGTCCCTCCACGACAGCGACGGTGACCGTGAACGCCAACCACACGGTCAGCGGCATGGACTTCGCTACCACCGTCGGCAGCAGTTATGTCCTCACCGGCGCCAGCACGTTGACCCTGGCCAATAGCGGCAACGCGGTGCCGATCACCGTCGAGGGCGGCAGCCACACGATCAACGTGGCGATGACGGCCAGCGATAACGTCAGCGTGGGCATCGTGAGCGGCGCCCAGTTGACGATATCCGCCCCGATCGGCGAGGTTAACCCGGGCACGACACTGAACGTCAACGGCGCCGGCACCCTCATGCTGACCGCCGCGAACTTGTACAGCGGGGTGACGACGGTCAACGGCGGCACGCTGCAATTGGGCGACGGGGTGAGCAACAACGGCTCGGTCAACGGCGACATCGTTGTCAACAGTAGCCTGACGTTCGCCAACCCCAACCCCCAGACGTTCAGCAACAACCTGAGCGGCGCCGGCAGCCTTGTGAAGACCGGTGCGGGCGTCATGACGCTCTCCGGCACCAACATCACCATCAATGGCGACGTCAACGTCACGGCCGGCACCCTGCAGGTCGTCAACACCTGGACCGGCGGCCCCAGCGCCAGCCCGCAGACCCAACACGGCTTTTCCGCTGGGCCTTCGGTCACGCCCAACACCATCAACATCGGCACCAACGGCGTGCTTGAACTGTACGTGGATGACAGCGACCCGTATCAGGGCGACAACGACGGCGGCTGGGGCGACAACACGTTTGCCTACGTCACCGGCGCCAGCCCCGTCAGCCATGCCTCCTTGGGCACGCAGGCTGGAACAACCATCACCGGCGACGGCGTTTTGCTCAAGACCGGCAGCGGCATGATGGCTTTCGAAACTTACGCCAGTTCCCTCAATATTGCGATGACCGGCGGAACGATCGACATCGAGGACGGCTTGATTCGCAACGGCGGCTGGGGCGGCGCAAACTGGACCAACAACTTGGCCTCGCTGACGATCGGGGCCAATGGGTGGTTCGACATTTGGCGGAGCAATGCCCCGACAAACGATGTCATCGTTGACGCCCTGAACGGCAGCGGCTACTTCAATGTTGATGATGGCTACGGCACGAACATGTACCTGACCATCGGCGTGAACAACGGCTCCGGCACGTGGAGCGGCCAGATCAGCGACGAGTCCAACACCCTCTGGCTGACCAAGAACGGCACCGGCACCGAAGTGTTCGGCGGCACCAACGTTTATCATGGCCCCACCATGATCAACGCCGGCGTGCTCCAGCTTGCCAGCGTCAACGCGGCGGTGAACACCACGGTGTATGTGAACGTCAACAACGGCTTGGCCTTCGCAACCGGCCAGACCTACAATGTCGGCGGCTTGACCAGCAGCGGCAATATCTCTCTGACCGCCGCGGACGCCAATCCCGCCGTCCTCAGCGTCGGTGGCAACAATGCGAGCACGACCTACACCGGCGTCCTGTCGGGGTCGGGCGGCCTGACGAAGGCCGGCAATGGCACGTTGACCTTGACCAACTTCCACACCTATCAAGGTGAGACGATCATCAACAACGGCACCCTGGCGCTGTCCCCCGTTGTGGTTTCGGGGGCGATACCTGGCTTGATCTTGGACGGGGATTTTTCAACGCCCGAACGTCGGCGGTGGGTGGTCCGGCTTCGATCCCGTCGGGACTCCGTGGACGTTTGTCGGGTATTCGGCCGTCCACGGCCCGGGCAGCCCCTACGCCCCGCCCACTCCGTTCCCGGCTGGCACTACCCAGTGCGCCCATGTCCAGGATGCTGGGAACGTGGGATCATTCAGCCAGGTCGTGACATGCAACTCGTCGTATCCCACACTCGAGATCAGCTTTTACGGTGCCAACCGCAACGGTGGTCCGGATCCTTTCCAGGTCCAGATCGATGGCAATGACGTGGGCGACTTCAACCCCACCAACGGCGGTTGGCTGGCCTACACCACAAGCGCCTTTAGCTTGAGCACGGGTACGCACACCGTCGCGTTCGTGGGCCAGAGCGTCGGCAACGCCGATGTGTCGTCGTTCATCGATGACGTGGTGATCGGCGCGCCCCCGAGCTACGTTGCCAACACCAACATGCTGCCATCGACCACGCCGGTGACCATCTACACGGGCGGGAAGTTGGACCTCGGCGGTAACCAGCAGCAGGTGGCCTCCCTGTCCGGCGGCGGGAGCGTGGTCAACAGCAACGCCAGCCTGGCGTCCACGCTGACCATCAGCCCCACCGACGGCGCGACGAAGACCTTCAGCGGTAATATCGGTGACGGCACGATCGCACTCGTCATGAGCGGCAACGGAGTCCAAATCTTGACCGGGACGAACACGTACACCGGCGGCACCCAAGCTTCGGGCGGGACGCTCGACTTCGCCACGCCGAGTTCCATTCCGAGCACGGGCGTTATAACGTTCACCAGCGGCGGCTACGTGGCGATAGGCGCGTTGCTGGGCGCCTCGTCACCCGCGGCGGCGGGCGAGGAACCGGCCGGGGAATCGACCGCCACGACGGCGACAACCACCACAACCACGGGGATAGCGGCAACGACGACGACGGACGCCAGCGGCGTCGTGGTCGTCGGCGGTGCTGTCGCAACGATCGGCGGCCACGCAGCGGCGGCCGTGCCGGAACCGAGCACCGTGGTGCTGTTGCTGGCGGGGATAGCCGGCTTGGCGATTGCAACTTGGCGGCGTAGGAGGGCGACACTTTAAGGGCGACTTGAGCGGGGGGCGCGCGAATCCGCCAAGCCTTATGATCCCAGGTGACGCCCTGGGGGGCCCAACGCGGCCAAATCGGCCCAGCAGGCCAACGGTCCCAAATGGGGGCGGTTGGTCTGTTGGGCCTTTTATTATGGTGTTTTGGTTCAGAGCGCAAAAAGAAGGCCCGACGCAACTCTTTGCTACGTCGGGCTTTCCGCTGTCGGGGCGACAAGATTCGAAACTTGCGACCTTCTGAACCCCATTCAGACGCGCTAGCCAGACTGCGCCACGCCCCGAAGTGATCTAAACTCTTATTCTGTAAGGACTTTCTTGCTGTCCTCCTGAACCTGCTTATCCGTCCTAAAGTACCTGTTTGGAACCGCTGGGAACCCTTGTTGCAGACATTTGCAGACAAGCACAAGTCCCAGTGCTCTTAGGATAACACCGTAGCCCGAAGCCGTCAACCGTCGCCGCGGGCCGCCCTCATTTCGCTCCCATGCCCCCCCCCCAAGTCTGGACCAATCCTACCACGATTTCGACCTGAAGTCGCGGTCCAGTTTCTTGGGTCCACTATAGATGCGCACGTGAATTGTTCGGACATCCCGAGCAGGCCGCCGGCACCAACCTGCACGTTCTTGACAATGGGGAATCGACGGCGACCGTCAGTTGCGACCAGATGCCAGACAGCCAGCCCTTCCGGTGATCCAGGCCAGCAATTTTCGCGCCGGCGGCCCGATCACGGGCCTCGGTTGTCATTCACCCGTCGTGGACGACGACGACGCGGATGAAATTCGCACTGAGGAGGGGGTTGCCCGCGACGACCATCGCGGTCGCTACATGCGGACCACGGAATCCTGAAAACTGGCGAGACTTGAAACCGGTGGACTGCGGAGACTCGCCCTGTGGCCATCCCGTCCAAAATCGTCAGAAACACAGCGTATTGATCCAGGACAGCAGCTAGCCGTCCGGCAACATAGCCCAACGTGGAAACACCGTATCGCCACGGGGTAGGCTATACTTTAGCTAACGGGAGGGGCTTTTCAACACGAAAGACTCTGCGGCTCTTTTCTAAATAGACTTTCGTAATTTCAGGAGATGTTTTCCCATGTGCCACTGCTTGCTTGCAAGCAGTGTCGCCAGACTTTCAGCATTGCTTGCACGCAAGCAGTGGCACACCAGCCTCGATGATTCCTTCTGGAATCACGAAAGGCTATTTAGCATACGTGACCGCAGGTGATCTCCGACTTTGATCCGTGATCGCACTGTGCGCTGCCACGCAAAGTCCGTATGCTAGACGAAACACACCATTTGACCGGCACGACCATCAGAAGCGGTCTCCGCCCGCCGGCCGCAGAGCTAAAAAACCCACCTGCCTACGCTTTTCACTCTAACTTCGCCAAGGCGACGCTGTTTCAACCGGTGACGGAGCCGAGCATCCCGGTAATGAGCACCGCGCCAATGTCGGAGCATCTCACAGCAACGCACGAGCCTTCCCAGGCGACAAGGTTGCGCCTGCCTCGGGTGTCGCAGTTATCTGCGCGGCCTCACGAGCCGCAGCCAAGGCGGTTGTGTGTACGGAGTTCCCCTCCGCACATCACAGAGATTGCCGAAGAGCAAATTACCGCGTGTGCTTCTCCCTCCCGGTGTAGTTTGAAGCAGGGCCACGTCCCCTATCCTGGATACACGGTCTGGTGGCGATGCGCTAACACCCTGTCAACCCTGGAGAGGCGCAATGAAAGGCAACACCGACGAACAACTGATGGAGATGTACCAGCGAGGAGACGAGGCCGCGTTCAATGAGTTGTATGCCCGCTACCAGGGACCGCTCTACGGCCTCATCTACAATTCCCTCAAGGGCATGGCCCCCTCGCTTTTGTCCGATGCCCACGACATCTTGCAAAACGTCTTCGCCTGGGTCCACCAATACCGTGGCCGCTTTGTGTTCGGAACCGTCAAGCCGTGGCTCCTGACAACCGCCGATCGGTTGACGCGCAATCACATCGAGCGTGAGACCCGCAAACGGCGCGATGTCCACCGCACCCGGCCTCTGGTGCCCACCTACGGGGACATCCGCGAAGGTCGGTCCGATGACTGGATGCCTCCAAAGAAAGGTCAACTCGAACATGATAACGTCCTGGCCAAGAGGAAGTGCGCGGTCCCGGAGGTGGTCCAGGACGAGGTGGACCACTGCCTTGGCGTCCTGCCGCCAATTCACCAGCAAGTGATCCAGTTGCTCTACTTCGACGGCTACACCTCCCAAGAAGCGGCCGACAAGTTGGGCATCCCCAAGACGACTGTGGATTGGTACAAGCGGGAGGCCATGACCATGATGCGAGACACGAGGAACGACAGCGGATGACCACGGTAGTCAACCTCCACCGCGAGCCCTACGACGTTCTCATTTGCAGGCCGAGCAAGTGGGGAAACCCCTTTCCAATCACCGACAAATGCCCGAGAGAGTTAGCCTTGGCGAAGTACGAAATCCATATCCGCCGACGACCCGACTTGATCGCCGCCCTGCCGGAACTGGCCGGGAAGCAGCTCGGTTGCCATTGCCACCCGCTCCCCTGTCACGGGGACGTGTTGGTCCGCCTGTTGC
>CAWDRV010000004.1:0-767200 GCA_963804825.1 uncultured Planctomycetia bacterium
CTTGGCCGCCGCCTTGGCCAACGGCATGCCCGTCGCCTTGGAAACGAAGGGCACCGTGCGGCTGGCCCGCGGATTCACCTCGAGCACGTAGACCACCGGGCGGCCTTGCTCGCGCTTGACGGCGTATTGCACGTTCATCAGCCCCCGCACTTGCAACTGCCGGGCCATCAGGCACGTGGCCTCGCGGATTTCCGACACCACGGGGCCGGGCAGGCTGTAGGGCGGAATGGCGCAGGCCGAATCGCCCGAGTGGACCCCCGCCTCCTCGATGTGCTCCATGATGCCGGCGACGATCACTTGCTCGCCGTCGGCGATGGCGTCAACGTCGACCTCGGTGGCGTCTTCGAGGAAGCGGTCGATGAGCACCGGCTGGCCCTGGGCGACGACGAAGGCCGCGGCCACGAAACGCTCGAACTGGGCGGCGTCGTAGCAGATTTCCATCGCCCGCCCGCCCAGCACGTAACTCGGCCGCACCAGCGAGGGGAAACCCACCTGGGCCGCCACGGCGCGGGCTTGGGCCATGTTGCGGGCGATGCCGTTGGCCGGCTGCTTCAAACCCAGCCGGCTGAGCACGCTCGCGAACTTCTCCCGGTCTTCGGCGTCCTCGATCGTCTCGACGCTGGTGCCGATGATGGGCACGCCGGCGTTGGCCAGCGCCCGGGCCAGGTTCAGCGGCGTCTGGCCGCCGAACTGCACGATCACGCCGTCCGGCTGCATGCGGTCGCAAATGTTCAACACGTCCTCGGTCGTCAGCGGCTCGAAGAACAGCAGGTCGCTCGTGTCGTAGTCGGTGCTGACCGTCTCGGGGTTCGAGTTGACCATGATCGACTGGATGCCCAACTCGCGCAGGGCGAAGCTGGCATGGCAGCAGCAGTAGTCGAATTCGATGCCCTGGCCGATGCGGTTGGGTCCGCCGCCGAGGATGATGACCCGCCGCTGCCCGGGCTGTTTCGGCGGCGTCTCGTCCTCGTCCTCGTAGGTCGAATAGTAGTAGGGGGTGTAGGCCTCGAACTCGGCGGCGCAGGTGTCGACCGCCTTGAAGGTGGCGATGATGCCGCGGCGCTTCCGCTCGGCGCGGACGTCCATCTCGGTCGTGCCGCAAAGGACCGCCAACTGCCGGTCGGAAAAGCCGAACTGCTTGGCCTGGCGGAGCATGGCGTCGTCGATGCCGGCCAGGTTGCCGACCGCCCGCAGGCGGTCTTCCATCTCGACGATCTCGCGGAGGTTTTCGAGGAACCAGGGGTCGATGGCCGTCAACTCGAAGATTTCGTCCAGCGACATGCCGTATTTCAGGGCGTAGCGGAGGTACCAGAGCCGCTGGTCGCCGGCGGTGGCCAGCTTCGCCCGCACCTCCTCCGGCGAGGGTTGTTCCGCGGTGCCCCAGAGGTCCTTGCCGTCGCAGCCGAAGCCGAAGCTGCCGACCTCCAGGCCGCGCAGCGCCTTCTGGAACGACTCCTTGAAGGTCCGCCCGATCGCCATCGTCTCGCCCACGCTCTTCATCTGCGTGGTCAGCGAGGCGTCGGCCTCGGGGAATTTCTCGAAGGCGAACCGCGGGATCTTCGTGACCACGTAGTCGATGGTCGGCTCGAAACAGGCCATGGTCTCGCGCGTGATGTCGTTGGGCAACTCGTGCAGCCGGTAGCCGACCGCCAGCTTGGCCGCGATCTTGGCGATGGGGAACCCCGTGGCCTTCGACGCCAACGCGCTGGAGCGGCTCACGCGCGGATTCATCTCGATGACGACCATCCGCCCGTCGGCCGGGTCGACGGCGAACTGGATGTTCGACCCGCCCGTCTCGACGCCGATCTCGCGCATCACCGCGATCGAGGCGTCGCGCATGCGCTGATATTCCTTGTCGGTCAACGTCTGCGCGGGGGCCACCGTGACCGAATCGCCCGTGTGAACGCCCATCGGGTCGAAATTCTCGATGGAACAGATGATGACGACGTTGTCGTCGGCGTCGCGCATCACCTCCATTTCGTATTCCTTCCAGCCGATCACCGATTCTTCCAGCAGGACCTGGCGGATGGGCGAGGCGTCCAGGCCGTGGGCGACCAGGGCGTCGAACTCCGCGCGGTTGTAGGCGATGCTGGAACCGGTGCCGCCGAGGGTGAAGCTGGGACGGACCACGCAAGGCAGACCGATCTCGGCCACCACGCGGCGGGCCTCGTCCAAACTGGTGACCGTCTCGCCGCGGCAGACCTCCAGCCCGATCCGCTCCATGGCCGCCTTGAACTGGTCGCGCTGCTCGGCCTTGGCGATGACCTTGGCGTTGGCGCCGATCATCTCGACGCCGTAGCGATCGAGCACCCCGTGCTGCGCAAGCTCCATGGCCAGGTTCAGCCCGGTCTGGCCGCCCAGGGTCGGCAGCAAGGCGTCGGGCCGCTCCGCCTCGATCACCTTGGCGATAATTTCCCAGGTGAGCGGCTCGATGTAGGTGCGGTCGGCCATCTCCGGATCGGTCATGATGGTGGCCGGGTTGGAGTTGACCAGCACGACCTCGTAGCCTTCTTCCCGCAGGGCCTTGCACGCCTGGGTGCCGGAATAATCGAACTCGCACGCCTGTCCGATCACGATCGGTCCGGAGCCGATCAGCAGAATCTTATGGATATCGTCACGGCGTGGCACGGGAGGTTCCTGTCCGCTTGGCTGCGTCCGAGGCGTCTCTAAAATCCCTTGATTTTAGCACGGGCGCGGCGGGGGATTCAAGGGGTGGGGTGCGCAGATTCCGACTTCGGACGGGATGCTGACGGTGCCACGGACGCAACGACCACAATCCGTTGAGACCATGGACGGCTTGTTTGCCGCGCACGTCGGGAGGGGGATAGCGGGGGGAGAGATGGGGCAAACGGTCCGGGGCCGTCAGCTTGCACCGAGAAGTTCAAGATCCACGTCGGTCTCTTCCGCCTTCTTGTAGACCTCGCGGTAGATCTTCCTGGTTTCCGGGCGCTGGAGCATTGGCTCCATCACGGCCAAGAGCACGACCTTCAACTTGACTCCCTTATGCTTGATCGTGAGGTCCAATTCACCCAGTTCGTGGAGGACTCGACCGACGCCTTTGATCTGACAGCCTACCAACTCGTCCGTATCCTCCGACAAATAGACCGTGACTCGGGAGTTGATTCGTTTCGCGTAGTCCGGGTCATTTCGGAAGTAGAACATCAACGCGTCCTCTTCCTCCCCATAATAGGCGCACGGGACAAACACCCCCTCCGGCGGGTGGGACAAGATATGCGCAATTAGCTCTGCTGACTGGTCCGCCATAACACCCTCTCGCATCGGCTGAGCACACCTTCCGGCGCATCGGGGTCGTTTTCGTCGGAAAACTCCCATCGCCAATCGGAAATAGAATGGTTTACGGGCGTCGCAAAAACCAAGAAAACCTTGTCTCGCGGAGGCGGCGTCTCGATCGTCGGACTGCGGAGGTCCCTGCCCGGCCTCCCAACGTATATTATGGCATCCTCAAATCCCTCGCGCTTCCATCCCTTCAATACCATTGTAGGGCGCTTGACAACCTCGGGGATGAGCATAATTCGCGCGTACTTGGCATCCAGCCGCTTCGCCGCAAGTCCGTCCGTATGAGCATAGGATAACCTCAAATTGACGGTCCTGCAACCGGTTGGGTCCTCAGGATCGAGCGCCTCTATGGTCCAAAACTTGGGACTTCCTGGCATTTTGCGGGCCGCCTGGGATAGTTTTCAGGTAGAGTAGCCGTTTCACCAAAGCCCGTCAATGTCCACTCAGGAGTAGAACTCCCACTCCCCCATCGCCTCGAAGGCGTTGACGAAATGCTCGATTTGCGGCCGGCCGCGGCCGCCGGGCCAGGTGATCGCCACCACGTCGAAACGAGCCGGATACTCCAACAGCCCGTGACGCTTCAGAAACGTCACCGCCAGGCGGGTCAACTTCCGCTGCTTCCGCGCATCGACCGCTTCGGCCGGATGGCCCAGCGCCTGCGATTGCCGCGTCTTCACCTCGACGAAGACGATCGTGCTGCAATCGAGCATGACCAGGTCCAGCTCGCCCGGCCACAGGCGATTGCTCCGGGCGAGGACCTTGTAGCCGCCGGCGTTTCAAATAGCGCTCGGCCGCCTGTTCGCCGCGCCGGCCCAAAGATTTCTCGGGAAAGAAACGGCGGAGCCAGCCGGCCAACACGGCGGGAAGTCGCATGAGTCGGCGCCCCCGCGGCTACTTCGCGCCGTTCTTCGACGCCTGCTGGTCGCGCTTCGTCTGATCGACGCGGCGTTCCTTCAGACGCACTCCCTTGCCAACGCGGTCGCGGAGATAGTAGAGCTTGGCCCGGCGGGTGACGCCCGCCCGCTGCACCACGATCTTGGCCACGCGGGGAGAGTGCAAGGGGAACTTCCGCTCGACGCCCTCGCCCTGGACGATCCGGCGCACGGTGAACATCTCCCGCGTGCCGGAACCGCTCCGGGCGATCACGATGCCGCTGAAGACCTGGATCCGCTCCTTTTCGCCTTCGAGAATGCGGCAGTGGACATCGACCGTGTCGCCGATCTCGAACACCTGGGGTTCTTCCCGAAGATTGGGCTTCTCCACCAGGTTCAGTATCTCTTGACTCATCGCATGCTCCTTTCCAAGACTCCGGCCCGGGGGCCGAGGCCCCATGTTTTCCAAATCAACTTTCACGATTCTGGGTTTCAGAAGGGGACAGTCCCCAGGTTTTGTTATGTTTCCGCGGGCGGCAGCAAATCGGGCCGGCGGTGTTCGGTCCGTTGGCGGCGAAGCGTTTCGCGCCAACGGGCAATCTCCTCATGGTCCCCGCCGAGCAGGACGGGGGGAACTTCCAGGCCGCGAAACTCCCGCGGCCGCGTATACTGCGGAAACTCCAACAATCGCCCCGCTCCCGAGAACGAATCCTCCTCGCTGCTGTCTTCGTGCCCCAACACGCCCGGCACCAGGCGGATGACCGCGTCGATCATCACCATGGCGGCCACTTCGCCCCCGTTGAGGACGAAATCGCCGATTGAAATCTCGTCCGGTTCCAGCAGGAGCCGGATCCGTTCGTCAAACCCTTCATAACGGCCGCACAAGAGCAGGATCCGCTGCTCCGCGGCCAGCCGTTCGATCGTGGCCTGGTCGAGCTTTCGCCCCTGGGGCGTGAGCATGACCAGACGTCCCGGGTCCGGCGCTTGCGGCCGGACCGCTTCCACGCACTCGACGACCGGTTGGACCATCATGACCATGCCGGGTCCGCCCCCGAAGGGGCGATCGTCGAACTTTTCTATGGGTTCCTCGCGCCCATTGGCGGATGTTGTGCAGATGCACCTCGACCAGGCCGGCGTCGATGGCCCGCTTCAGAAGGCTTTGACCCAAGTAACCGGGAAAGACTTCGGGAAAGAGGGTCAAGACGTCGAAGCGCATCGTGGGTCCCGGTCATGGGGTCGTTTCCGCGGCCGGGGCGTCGCGGCCGCCGTCGCCGTTGTCGGCCATTTCGATCGGTTCCGCCGCGGACGGCTGTTCCGCGTCCGGCTTGCCCGCCTTCTCTTGCGGCAGGATCGGGGCCTTTCGCCGGCGGCTTTCGGTCACCCGGGCGATGGCCAGCCGCTGCTGGTCCAGGTGGGTCCCTTCGCTGCCGTACTTTTTAATC
The DNA here is from genome assembly GCA_963804825.1 of uncultured Planctomycetia bacterium. Classification (GTDB taxonomy): domain Bacteria; phylum Planctomycetota; class Planctomycetia; order Pirellulales; family Thermoguttaceae; genus JBKQVT01. The sequence goes on from CAWDRV010000004.1 coordinate 5,612, forward strand.
AACACCTTGACCCGATCGGACGGCTGGGCGCCCACGCTCAGCCAATACTTGATCCGCTCGCCGTCGAGCCTGGCCCGGGCGTCGGTTTCGGGAACCATCGGGTCGTAGGTGCCCAGTTCCTCCAAGACGCGGCCGTCCCGCGGCGTCCGCTGCTCCATCGCGCAAATGCGATAGAAGGGACGATGCTTGCGGCCCAATTTCTTCATGCGAATGCGTACTGCCACGCCGTTCTCCTCGTAGACTATGAGCTTGCAAAAAGTGACATCATGCTTTCTTTCGTTCCTCGCGCTTCCGGCGCCGCAACTCCTTCTCCCGTACCTTGCGCAGGCGGGCTTTCTCCTGCGGGGTCAGCCGCTTGCCGGTGCCGACCTTGGCCTTGGCCAGCTTGGCGCCGGGATCGAGCATGCCGCTGGAGCCGAGCTGCTGCATGGTCTTCATGCGATCGCGCAGTCCCATGCTCGACATCCGCTTCATCATGTCGGCCATGCCGTCGAACTGTTTGACCAGTTCGTTGACTTCGTGCGGCTCGACGCCCGACCCCGCGGCGATGCGGCGGCGGCGGCTCTGATCGACCACGCGCGACGGGTTGCGGCGCTCCTGGGGCGTCATCGAGTCGATGATGCCGACCAGGCGGCGCATGTTTTGCTCGGCGTCAACGTCGCCCAGCATCTCGGCCATGCCGCCCATGCCCGGAATCATGCTCATGATCTTGTTGATCGGACCGAGTTTCTTCGTCTGACCCAGCAACTTCTTGAAGTCATCCAACGTAAATTCGCCCTTGCGGAGCCGGGCCTCCTGCTTGGCCATCTCGTCCTGGTCGAATTTCTGCTGCGCCTGCTCGACCAGCGTGAGCACGTCGCCCATGCCCAGAATCCGGCCGGCCATGCGCTCCGGATGAAACTCCTCCAGGGCGTCGAGGTGCTCGCCGGTGCCGACGAACTTGATCGGCACCCCCGTGACGGCCTTGACCGACAAGGCGGCGCCGCCGCGGGCGTCGCCGTCGAGCTTCGTCATGATCACCCCGTCCAACTCGAGCGCCTCGTTGAACGCCTTCGCGCTGCGGACCGCGTCCTGACCCGTCATCGCGTCGACCACCAGGTACACCTGCTCGGGACCGACGCGGCGATCGATCTGCGACAACTCGGCCATCAACTCCTCGTCAACGTGCAACCGCCCGGCCGTATCCAGAAGGAGCACGTCGGCGCCCGATTCCTTGGCCTGTTTCACCGCCGCCTGGCACAGGGCCACCGGGTCCTTGGCGGCCAGGTCGGCATAGACCGGCAGTCCGACCTGCTGGCCGAGGACTTGCAATTGCTGGATGGCGGCGGGACGTTGCAAGTCGGCCGCCACGAGCATCGGCTTTCGCCCCCGCTGTTGGATGAGCCGGCCCAGCTTGCCGCACGTGGTCGTCTTGCCGGAGCCTTGCAGGCCGCAGAGCATCAGCACGGTCAGATCGCCCCGCAAGTGCAGCGAGTGATCGACCGGGCCCATCAGTTGAACCAACTCCTGGTGGACGATCCCGACCAGTTGCTTCGTGGGATCCAGCGACTTGAGCACGTGTTCGCCGACGGCCTGCTGGCCCACCCGGGCGATGAAATCCTTGGCGACCGCCACGCTCACGTCCGCTTCCAGCAGCGCCCGTTGGACCAGGGCAAGCCCCTCGCGCATATTAGCTTCGGTCAGCCGGCCGCGTCCCCGGAGGGTTCGCAGCGCCGAAAGCATGTTTTCTTGGAGGGACTCGAACATGGCAGTCACCAGGCCGTGGTAGCGCGGAACCCTTTATGGTAACGAAAATCGGGCCACTTTGGCAATGCTCACTGGCCCCCTTTGTGGGATTTCGGGCAATCCATCCACCTGAAGGAGGGGGCAGCGGAGAAGGAATTCGTGCGACGACTTGTAGGGTGGGTCAAGCGTAGCGAGACCCACCATCGGTTCTTCGCGGATTATGGTGGGTCTCGCCGACCATGCTTCGCATGGTGCCCGTTGACCCACCCTACCGGGGTTTTCCGCAACAGAAACGAGTTAGGGCCAATTTGGGCCATCTGGACGGCGCATTTCCTCCACTTTCCCCTTACCCCAACCCTCTCCCGGAGGGAGAAGGGGTCCGTAGAAACGGCCTTGGGTTCACTTGAGTTGTGGAGATGCCGATACCTGGAGGAAGAGGGGGACTGTCGTCCTGGGGCTCAATTGTGGCGTATTCGAGAGCGAAGTTGACACGGGCGGAAGAAAAATCTAGAGTTTGCCGGATTCACTGCCTTGTGGGCAGCAATGGGAGTGAACTTCGACTGAACCGAAACCAATTTCCAGGTCCACCTCCCAAACGATCCACCCTGGGTTGCATCTGACGACTGTTGCGGGAGATCTTCGATGAGACGGCATTGTTTCGCGGCCTTCGTGCTGGCCCTGTTTGCGTGGAGCCCGGCGTCCGGCCAGGAGTGGGCCACCCGGATGTTCCCATCGACCCAACACGATTTCGGCACGGTCGCCCGCGGGGCCAAGGCCGAGTATGAATTCGTTTTCTCGAATATCTACCTCGAAGACGTTCACATTGAAAGCGCCCGGGCCAGTTGCGGCTGCACGAGCGTGCGGATCGTGAACCCTTCGCTGAAGACCTACGAGAAAGGGGCGATCGTCGCCACCTTGAACACACCGTCCTTCGTCGGCCAACGGGGCGCCACGATCACGGTCACGATCGACAAGCCGTTCTACGCGGAAGTGCAACTGCACGTGTCCGGCTACATCCGCGGCGACGTGGTCTTCGAGCCCGGCAGCGTGCAGATCGGCGACCTGGAGCGCGGCACGCCCACCAAGCAGAAAGTCACCGTCAACTACTCCGGCCGCAGCGATTGGAAGATCGTCAACGTTCGCGGCGTCAATAGCCACCTCGCGGTCGACCTCGCCGAAACCAGCCGCAACGCCGGCGACGTGTCTTACGACATGACCGTCCACGTCGACGGCAGCATGCCCACCGGCTATGTCAACGAGTATTTGATGCTGATCACCAACGACGCCCGATCGACGCAAATCCCGCTGTTGGTGGAAGGGCGCGTGCTGCCGGGCATCACCGTCAGCCCGTCGGCGTTGTTCCTGGGCGTGGTCGATCCGGGCCAGAAAGTCACGAAGCAACTGGTCGTCACGGGCAAGAAGCCCTTCCGCATCCTCTCGATCACCTGCGACGACAAGTCGTTCACGTTCGGCGGCGGCGCCGAGAAGACGCCGAAGACGCTGCACCTGATTCCCGTGTCGTTCGTTGCCGGCAAGAGTTCAGGCAAGGTGAGCCGCACGATCAAGATCGAGACCGATCTGGGCGAATCGACGCCCGAGTTGTCGGCCTACGCCGTCGTGACCGGCCCGTAAGCGATCAGAACGTAGGTCAGGCACCCCGTGCCTGACATTCCCGGATTCTGGCGGCCTTCTGTCAGGCACGGAGTGCCTGACCTACACGACTGCCAAGGGACCCGGGGACCGACTCGTAAGCGATCAGGCCGCCATGCGTTGCGGCTCCAACTCCCGCAGCAGATTGATCGTCCGCAGCATCGCGCCGTCCTCGCCGTAGAACTGGACCAGGCCCGCCTCGATCAGCCACATCGCCATGTAGCCGCGGGTGCGATACGACCGGGCGACGTAACGGCCGTCGTCGATCAGGATGGTTTCCTTGATGGCCAACGTGCCCAGTCCGCTCACGCCGAACTCCTCGAAGCAGCGGACCACCAGTTCCCGGACTTCTTCGGGCGGAGGGCTCAACCGCATTTTTTGCAACCTCCTTGTTGCGTCGGTCGGGGGATCGGACTCGTCTTGTTTCCCTGGCAACGAGGTCGGCAATGTACCATTTACGTGGCCGCGGAGAAAGGCGAATTTCGCCGGCCGGCGTCCGGAGGTCCCCCCTCCCTCCGGGAGAGGGTCAGGGTGAGGGCGGGCCGCTGAAACTCCTCTCTTGCCCGAATATGCCCTTTTCTTGCCCCCGGGCTTGCAAAATGCCCCTCGATGTGGCTAGTCTGATGCTCATCCGCCCGCCCTTGCCGGCTGAAGGGCTGCCCCAGCCCGCCTTATGGAGGAATACCTTGTGAAGCGAACCCTGCTTCCGTCGTTGGCGTTTTTCCTGTGGGTTGTCATTCTTCCCGGGGTTGTCGCTGGCGGTCCGGTTCTTGAAGAGGAAGGGGCGGAAAAGCCGGATGCCAACGCCGCCTCTTCGCCTTCCGGGAAGGATTCCGATGCGGACATCCTGAAATTCACCGAGGCCATCCGACGCAACCCGAAGGATGAAAAGGCGTATCTTCACCGGGGCCGGGCCTATGGGGGAAAGGGCGACTTCGACAAGGCCATCGCCGACCTCAGCGAGGCTATCCGGCTGGACCCGAAGGACGCGCAGGCTTATCGCGACCGAGGCCGGGCCTACGGCGCAAAGGACAATCTAAACAGGGCACTTGGCGACCTCAACGAAGCCATCCGCCTCGATCCGAAGGACGCCTTGGCCCACGGCAGCCGCGGGTCTATCTATGAGGAAAAGCACGAGTTGGACAAGGCGATCGCCGACTGCAGCGAGGCCGTCCGGCTCGACCCGAAGAACGCTCAGGCCTACGGCGCCCGGGCGTGCGCCTACGCGGAAAAACGCGAGTGGGACAAGGCCATCGCCGACTTCAGCGAGGTCATCCGACTGGACCCGAACGTCGCCTCGGCCTACGGCTGCCGGGGGTGCGCCTACGGGGAAAAGCGCGAGTGGGACAAGGCCATTGCCGACTTCAACGAGGTCATCCGGCTCGATCCGGAGAATGCACAGGCCTACGACAGCCGCGGCCGGGCCTACGGGGAAAAGCGCGAGTGGGACAAGGCCATCGCTGACTACAGCGAAGCCGTCCGGCTGCGATCCAAAGGACGCCCGGACCTACGGCAGCCGCGGCTGGGCCTACGAGGAAAAACGCGAGTTCGACAAGGCGATCGCCGACCTGAACGAGGCCATCCGGCTCGACCCGAAGGACGCCACGGTCTACGGCAGCCGCGGGTGGGTGTACGTGGAAAAGCGCGATTTCGACAGGGCAGTCGCCGACTACGGCGAGGCCATTCGGCTCGGCCCGAAGGACGCCGCGGCCTACCGCGGTCGCGGGTGTGTCTACGGGCGGAAGCACGAGTGGGACAAGGCCATCGCCGACTACAGCGAGGCCATTCGCCTCAACCCGAAGGACGCTGCGGCCTACAGCGGCCGCGGGTGGATCTATGGCGAAAAGCGCGAGTTCGACAAGGCCATCGCCGACTATAGCAAGGCCATTCGTCTCAACCCGAAGGACGCCACGGCGCATTTCAATCGGGGTTTGACCTACGAGGAAAAGCGCGCGTGGGATAAGGCCATCAGCGACCTCGACGCGGCCATCCAACTGAGGCCGAATTGGCCGGGTTACTATGACGTGCGCGGCTCGCTCTGGATCGCCCGGGGAGATTATGATCGGGGCCTCGCCGATTTTCAAAAGGCTATCCGGCTCAATCCCCACGATCCGGCGGCAATGCCCGAGGCCCGGCCCAAGACCAAACTGACCCCGGCCGACCTGCAACACGGCCAAGAGCAGGTCCGCCGGATGCTGAAGGACCGCCCTGCCATGGCCCAGTATGCCGACCAAGTCGGCGTGCTTTATCCCTGGGCGGTGCGCAAATTCGCGGGCGAAGATCTCGGACAGCGAATCCTGTGGGATTCCGTGGACCCGTCGCCGGACTGGGATGCCGAGCACTGCCCGCCGACAGCGGAATCGCCGGGCTTTATTCGGGTCCGCGGGAAGTATAAGGATGGGCCCGATGCAGGCAAGGAGCGGACGCCCGAGGAAATGTGGAGCGAGGCCGTGTTCGAGCTCTACAACATCGTCAACGCAAAGGACTTCCAGCGGATTGAAGATGACGCGACGGCCGGCAAACTGTCGAAAGACGAGTTCGTCGTCAGAATGGTCGAGTGCGAATGTCGTGCCGCGGAAAAGATGCGGGCCTTCTACATTCGGGTTTTCCTGCCGTGGGCGAGGGAGCATCGCCTGTCCACGAATCCGCGTTTGTGGCACATTGCCCAACAAGTCGATTCCCAGGAAAGTCCCGCTCTTGCGTTGGTGACGGAAAACGGGCCGTACCGGCGGCATTACGAACGAATGTATGACTGGCTCGTCTTGACTTCCCTGACCAAGAACCATCAGTGTGAAAAAGCGATCAAGCTGGCGACAGCGATGTTGGAGCAGGCTACCACAGCCGACGAAAAGACCCGCCTCTACTGCTTCCGGGGCACCGCCTACGGTGCTCGGAGAGAGTGGGACAAGGCAATCGCCGACTTCAGCGACCTCATTCGACTGGACCCGAAGGACGCCCGCGCCTACGACCGCCGGGGCCAGGCCTACGGGAACAAAGGCGATTGGGACAAGGCGATCGCCGACTACAGCGAGGCCATCCAACGGGATCCGAAGGACGCCCAGGTCTACGGCTACCGCGGATTGGCCTATGGGTATAAGGGCGACTGGGACAAGGCCATCGCCGACTATAGCGAGGCCATCCGGCTGGATCCGAAGGCCGCCTGGGCCTACGGCTGCCGTGGATGGGCCGACAGGGAAAAGGGCGAGTTGGACAAGGCAATTGCCGACTACAGTGAGGCCGTCCGCCTTGAGCCCAAAAGCGCCATGGCGTATCACAACCGAGGCTGTGCGTATCGCGAGAAGGGCGAAACGGCCAAGGCGGAGGCGGACTTCGTCGAGGCCAAGAGACTGGAGGGCCAGCCCGGCCGCAACTGACCTGCGCCAGCGGAACAAGACCCGCCGGCGCTGTCCGCTGGGGACTGCGCCGGCGGCGATCCCGAAGGGGACAGTCCCATTTTCGTCCGACGAAAATTGGGACAGTCCCCCAGTTGTCGCTTCGTCAATCCTTAGAGGATGATCTTCTGGTTGGCCTTGTCGAACTTGGCCACCTTGTCCTCGCGGAAGGAGAGGACGCTCATGACCAGCGGGGCCTGGACGCGGACCCCGATGTCGATGGGGCTGAAAGGCCGCTGGCGGCTCTTCACGCAATCGAGGAAGTTGCGCCACAGCTTCTCCGTGCTGCCCACGCCGTTCCAAGGGATCCTGATTTCCGGCTTCGCCTTGTTCTGCTTGTCCACGGCGCAGATGCGCAGGCCCATGTTCTTCGGCTTGAGCTGGGTCTCGATGTCGTCGAAGATGATCGTGCCCTCGGTGCCGCGGAGGATCGTCTCGGTGCGGCGGTCGTTGGACATCGAGTTCATGATCGTCACGCTGGGCCCGCCGGCATAGTCGGCCACCATGTTGAACTGGTCGGGGACCTCGCGGGGCGACGGGTACTGCATCCGGCCGCCGCCGGCCACGACCCGCGTCGGGAAGTCGAGGTCCAAGATCCGGAAGACCGGCGTGAAGACGTGGGTGAAGAAATCGGTGGCCGGCCCGCCGCAATAGTCCCAATACAGCCGCCAGCGGAAGAACCGCCAGAGATCGAAGGGCCTCGGCGGGAGATCGCCGAGAAACGCCTCCCAGTTGAGGTCCGGCCCCGGCTTGGCGTTGGGATCGGGGATCTCCATGAGGGCCTCGCCCCAGTCGCCGCGGCGGAAGTAGCCGGCCTGGACCTGCTTGATCTCGCCCACCACGCCCGCCTTGATGTACTCCTTCGCCTTGTCATACGCGGTGTCGGCCACCCATTGCGTGCCGATCTGCACGATCTTCTTGTGCTTCGTCGCCTCCTCTTCGAGCTTCTTGGCCAGATCGAACTGGGTCCAGTGCGTCATCGGCTTTTCACGGTAAACGTCCTTGCCGGCCCGGACCGCGTCGATGGCCTGGGGCGCATGGTGCCGGTCGGGCGTGGCGATGCAGACGACATCGACGTTGGGATCGGCCAGCAGGTCCTGGTGACGGTCGTACATCTTGCCGCCGAGCAGCCCGTTGGCCTTCTTGAGCCGTGGGCGGTAAATGTCGCAGATGGCCGCCACGTCCACGCGTTTCTCGGCCGTCAACGTCTTCAAAATGTCGAGATGGCACCAGGTGAAACGACCGCCCGCCCCGATCATGCCGACGCCGATCCGCTCGTTGGCGCCTTGGACGCGGTCGTCGGCAATGACGTAAGGGACGGCAAACAGCGACGCCGCTCCGGCGGCGGCCGCTGCCTTGCAGAAATCGCGGCGGCTGGCGCCGCCGGGCTCTTCAGCCGGCTTGGACGATGGAACCATAAAAATGTCTCCTTGCTGTGGTAGGTGTGCTTGGTCTGCTTGGTGTGATGCATTTCCAGGGGGACAGTCCCATTTTCGTCCGACCATGCTTTGCATGGTGCCCGAAATTGGGACAGTCCCCAAGTTATTCTTTTGCGGGCTCTAACTCGACCCATTTCTGATACATCGCTTCCACCCGGCCCTTGTCAACCTCCCCGTCCCAGAGGGCCACTCCAAAGCGGAGATCCAACGGTGCGCCGGGCTTCACCTCGATCGGCTTCTGATCGACGCCGAGCGCGGCCGTGAGGAAGGCAAATCCCCGTAGAATGTGCAAGTGGCAGAAATAGTGGGGACTGGGATTCTTCGGGTGGTGGAACACCGCGATGGTGACGAGTTTGTCGTCGGCGGTGGCGGTGTAGGCGCACCACGTGGACTGCGTCACCCGCTTGTTGTCGATGGCCTGCCCATCGGGGCCCGGCGTGCTGCTTTCGTGGCCCTCGGAGTTGAAGAATTTGCCCTTGCCGTCCATCGAGACGACGAACCGCGTGCCCAGGCCGGAAAAGTCCGAGCCCCCCAGCTTCACCGGCTTGTCCCCCGGCACGCTCAGGATGGAGCGCCAGGTGAGCAGGGTCGCGTCGATCTTGGGACCGCTAAAGGCGGTGATCGTCCGCCGCTCGCGCAGCGACACCGTGCCGCCGGGCGCAACCCAGTCCAGGGGCTGCGTAAAGGCGATCCGCGACGTTGCCGGGGCGCCGCCCGGTTGCACGTCCTCGAGCGTCTTGGGCACCTGGCGGCCGCTGGTCGGTTCATCGCACCAAAAATCAAGCCCGTCCACCGACAGGGCAAACATCAGTCCATGATGATGCTTGTGGTCGTGCGGCGAATCGCGGAGGATTTGCACGCCGCCGGGCGTCCAAAGCTCGCGCAGGAACGGCCGATTCGGCGAGGGGGTCGCACGGTAGGTCGCGATCGTGTGGCCGCGGACCTCCATCGTCACGTCTTGGTCCATTTGGAGTCGCAAGGGCTTGGGCGGCTCCGGCTTGGGCTCTGCGGCCGCCGCCACGCAGCAAAGCAACGCGGCCCAGCAGGCGACGCCCGCCACAATCAGCCCTCGCGACTGTCTTTCTCTTGGCGCCGCTGGCACGCTCATCGGGCGGACCTTTCTTCGGGCGAGAGGATGGATTGGGTGCGGCCGTGGGCGCGGCTCCGCGGAGGACAACCACGTGAGCGGCAATGCGTCCATTTTCGACGACGCCTTCATTCTCGGCGACGAGATTCCCGCCGTCAACCTTGGCGGGGCTTTTTGCGCGTTTCCCGCCTTTCCCGGCCGGTGTGAACCGTTCCCAGGCGACGGTCCGCCGCCTTTCCGGCAGGATTCCCACCTTTCTCAGCCGACGGGAACCCCACCGAGGAACTTGTCCGCCCGGGCCGTCCCCGCCATAATAACGCCATGTCTGCACTCACCCTGGCCCTGCTCCTCCTTTCGGGTGTGACGGCCCAGGCCCTGGGTCCCGGCGACCACGAGCGGACCGTGAAGATCGCCGACGCCAGCCGTTCCTACGTGGTCCACGTCCCGCCGAAATACGACCCGAAGAAGCCCACCCCCGTCGTGCTCAACTTGCACGGCGCCTGGACCAACGCGGCCATCCACACCGCGTTCTGCGGACTCAACGACAAGGCCGACGAGGCCGGCTTCATCGTCGTCTATCCGAACGGCACGGGGATTGGCCGGCTGCTGTTTTGGAACTCGGGAATGGTCCGGCCGCTGCTGAAGGAACGGCAGGTCAACGACGTGCAATTCATCGCCCGAGTGCTGGATGATCTCGAGGGCGTCGTCCACGTCGATAAGAAGCGAGTTTACGCCACCGGGATCTCCAACGGCGGCATGATGTGCTACCGGCTCGCCGCCGAGCTTTCCGATCGGATCGCGGCCATCGCCCCGGTCAGCGGCACCATGTCGATCGACACGGCCAAGCCGAAGCGGCCCGTCCCGGTGATCCACTTCCACGGGACGGCCGACACCTTCGTCCCCTACGACGGCCCGAACGAACGAACCGCGAAATTGCTGAAGTTCAAGTCGGTCGAGGAAACGATTGCGATTTGGGCCAAGCTGGACGGTTGCCCCGCGAAGCCGAAGATCCAAAAGTTGCCCGACATCGCCCACGACGGCACGACCGTGACCAAGAAGACCTATGGGCCGGGCAAGCAGGGGGCGGAAGTCGTGTTGCTGGTCATCGAAGGCGGCGGCCATACCTGGCCGGGCCGCGACGCGCTGGAGAGACTCTTGGGCAAATCAACCCACCAGATTTCGGCCAATGACCTGATCTGGGAATTCTTCAAAAAACACCCGATGAAGTGACGTCTTATTCCGGGTCCTCGTCCTTGTCCTCGTCCTTGTTGTCCTTGTCCTTGTCCCAGTCGTCGTCCTCATCTTCTTCATCGTCGAGATCTTCGTCCTCGTCCCAGTCCTCGTCCTCGTCCCAGTCCTCGTCCTCGTCCCAATCCTCGTCCTCGTCGTCGTCTTCGTCGATGTCGTCATCGTCCACTTCTTCCCATGGCTCTTCGTCGAAGTCATCCTCATCGTCGTCCTCGTCGTCGTCCTCGTCGTCGTCCTCGTCGTCGAGGTCATCGTCGTCGCCGGGACCAGCGTGAAGGTAAGAGCGATCGGGCCGATCGGGCTCGGACCAGGTCGTGGTGAAGCCGCCGCTTTCGAGTTCTTCCGGCAGGGCTTTGATGGCAGCAAGGGTTTTCATGTTTGTCTCCTCTTTCGCTTCGCGGGAACAATTCGGGTGGTTTGAAGTTTCCATGTCCGGACCGGTGACGGACTCACCGAGATCCTGGGTAACTCGCTTGGTAATCGGCACGCCGTCGGGTTGAGGTAAATCTTCATATATGGCGGAGCCCGAAGACCTGAAGAAACCGCGCCGTCGTTGCATACAGCAACGGTCGCCCCAGTTCCCCGGACCGGCCGGCAATCCGCACCAGGTCGCGCTCGATGAGTTGGCGGAGGATTTCGCCGCACTGCACGCCGCGGATCGCTTCGATCTCGGCTCGCAGGACGGGTTGTCGATAGGCCACCACGGCCAGGGTTTCCATGGCCGGGGGTGACAATCGGATTTCGACGGGCAAGGGGTGCAATCGCCGCAGCCAGGGCGCGAATTTCGGCCGCGTCATCAACTGGAACCCGCCCGCCACCTCCTCCACTCGAAAAGCACTTCCTTCGGCATCATAACGTCGGTTCAATGCCCGGACCAGTGTACGCGCTTTTGTGCCGTCCGCCAAGCCGGCTAATTGGGCCAATTTGCGACTTCCCAGGGGCTGGCGTGCGAGGAAGAGGACCGCCTCCAGTCCGGCCATTCGGGGGGGACGGAGTTCACCCCCTTCCCCGCCGGCGGTTTTCTCCGCAACTTTACCCCCCGGAAGTCGGCAAAGGCCACTGTCCGGCCCCGCCACAATCCAGCGGCTTGCCAGTCGGTAACGCAGCGCCACGCTGCGCAGCAAGATTCCCGTACTCCGTGGCTGCCCGTGCATTCCGTTTACACTATGCTGGCCGCGGCGCATTTGGCAAGGCCCCGGCGGCACGGAAAGAAGAAAAATATCTCGGGTGGACCGCTACGGCCCTGATCGACCTGAAGTGGCGGGTGCCACGGTTGGCTTGTCCAACCGTGTTCATGCACTGCCGGACAAGCCGGCAGTGGCACCCAAAGCATCCAATCAGGTGAGATGAACCGCTACCTTTGTCCCGAGGCCCACGCCTCGACCTGCTGCAAGACCTGCGACATCGCCCGCAGCGGCTCTGCTTCGGTGGCCTCGAACGGGCGAGTGATGCTGGGATTCCCGCCCACGGCCATCCTGCAATGGAAGCGGTACGTCGGCTGGGGGCCGCCCATGGATTCCAGCAGGAAATAGGTGGCGCCCAGTTGCCGCAGGCGATTCTGGATCTGGGTGAACCGATCGGTTTCCGCCGGTTGGGAAGGGGCCGGCGACAGACGTGCCGGCTGGCCGTTGGGGTCCGCGGTCGTTTCAAAACGGGCAGGAACCACCCCCGATCCCGGCCGCTGAGCCGTTTCGCCCGGCCAGGTTGCAGCCATGTTCGGCGGTTCCTGGGGCAACGGCGTCCGCGCCGGCTCCGTCGTGGGGGCCGGCGACGCGAGGGCCGGCGACGGAGGAATCGTCGCCGGATGGATCGCAACGGCCCCGGCATCGGGCTGGAACCTGGGTGGCTCCTCCAGCCGAGCGGCGTCTCTGGCCCGCGTCGATTCCTGGCCCGCGCCGACGGTCAGCTTCGGCCAACGTCCTTCTCTTAACGCCTTGATGGCGTCCGGCAGCGAACTGCCGAACAAGGCCGCCAGGGGAATGGCGATCATGCACACGAGCATGACCAGGGCACGAAACATCGCCACTGCGGAAGACTGCTCTGCCACGGGCACCTCCCTTTGCCTGGATGAACTTCCTTGTTCGCGCGACCCCGCGGAAATAGGCGCGACCCCGAACAAGAATAACTGGGGGGCCATAATGATAGCGGGTTTGGGTCGTTTCGGGCAACGGCAATATCACGGCAACACAAACGTTGCCAAACCAACAACTTGCGCCAATAATTGGGGAATGCAAACGATCTACCTCGACCACAACGCCACCACGCCGACCCGGCCGGAAGTCGCCGAAGCGATCGCACGCTGTTATGCGGCGGGCTATGCCAACCCGGCCAGCCAACATCAGCCCGGGCAACGTGCCCGCCGAACCCTGGAAGATGCCCGACAGAGAATCGCAGAAATCCTCGGCGGTAATCTGGGCAATCTGGAGCCCGACCGCCTCATCTTCACCAGCAGCGGCACCGAAGCCAATAACCTGGCCATCCTCGGGATCGCCCGATCCGGCAACGGCAACGACAGTGGCAGCGATAGCGGCGACGGCGGCGGACAGATCGTGATTTCCGCCATCGAACACGCCAGCGTGATCGAGCCGGCCGAGCACTTGCTGGAACGGGGATTCCGGCTCGATACCCTCGGCGTCACCGGCGACGGCGTCGTCCGCGTGGAGCAGCTTGCACCGCTGCTCGGTCCCCGCACCCGGCTGGTCAGCGTGATGTTGGGCAACCACGAGACGGGCGTGCTCCAGCCGGTCGCCGAACTGGCCGCGGTGTGCAACCAGGCCGGCGTGCCGTTGCACAGCGACGCGGTCGCGGTGGCAGGCAAACTGCCCATCGACTTTCGCCGGCTGGGTCTGGCCGCCATGAGCGTCGCCGCCCACAAGTTTCAAGGGCCCGTGGGCATTGCCGCCCTGCTGGTCCGCCACGACATCGCCATGCGACCGATCTGTTTCGGCGGCCACCAGCAATACGGCCTGCGGCCGGGCACGGAACCGGTCGCCCTGGCCGTCGGCATGGCCACCGCCCTGGAACTTTGGCGCCAAGAGCAAGACGCCCAGACGCGGAAGCTGACCGCCCTGCGCGATCGGTTGGAGGCGGGCTTGAAGGCAGGCTGCCCCGGGGCGATCATCCACGGCCAGGCCGCCGCGCGGCTTCCCAACACGACGAACGTCGCTTTTCCGGGCCTGGACGGGCAGGTGCTCCTGGTGGCGTTGGACATGGCGGGCGTGGCCTGCTCGGTCGGCTCCGCCTGCGCCAGCGGTTCCAGCGAGCTTTCGCCGACCTTGCGGGCGATGCAGCTCTCCAGCGAATGGGTCCGCGGTTCCATTCGGCTGAGCGTCGGCGCGACCACGACCGGGACCGACATCGACGAGGCGGTCCGGCGGATCGTCCACGTGTGCCGGGAACTGCGGGGGGGAGAAGGAAGGGATTAGGGTTTGGGGATTGAAGGTCGAGCCCTTCATCCTTGGTCGCGCGCTCTCCGTTTCCGCCGTGCGCAATAAAGGAGCCGCCCTGCTTTCACAAGGCGGCCGGTTGCCCCTTGGGGCATGGCCTGCGAATGTTTCGTAACTTGTTACGGAAAGACACACAGGCCGGGATCGGATACACTGTCAGCTATTATTCCGCTATAATGGCGGCTTGTCAAGTACCGAACGGGCGGCCTTTTTTCCGGGGGGTTTTATGGCTGAATTGACGCTCGGATTGGACGTTGGCCCCAACTCCGTTGGGTGGTCTTTGGTGGACGAGGGATCCCAGCAGATTCTTGCCGCGGGCGTGCGCGTGTTTCCGGAAGGAGTAGACCGGGATCAACAGGGCGGGGAAAAGTCGAAAAGTCAGTCCCGGCGGGAGGCGCGCGGAATGCGGCGGCAAATTCGCCGTCGCGCGCAACGCCGGCGTTTGCTGCGGCGTGCCCTGGCTGCTGCAGGGCTCTTGCCGCAATCGCGTGACGCCCTGGAGCAACTCCTGGTCGTAAACCCGTACGAACTGCGCGATCGGGGCCTTCGGGAAAGGCTTGAACTGAACGAGATCGGCAGGCTGTTGCTGCACTTGAGTCAGCGCCGTGGTTTCCTTTCCAACCGAAAGACCGACAAAGCCAAGGAGAAGGAGACGAAGGGGATGCTGGCCGAGATGAATGAATTGGCTGGTCTAATGGACGACGCCGGCGTCACCACCCTGGGCAGCTATTTCGCGGCGCTCGACCGAGCTTACGACCGCCGGGCCGCGGCCGGGCCGCATATCCGCCGACGTCACACCAAACGCGAAATGTACGAAGACGAGTTCGAGAAGATCTGGGCCGCACAGCAAGCACATTACCCCGACATTCTTACCGAAAAGCTGAAATACGGCGTTCGAGGCGCGCAACGCTACCCCAAGAAACCGGAACCATTGGGCAGGAAGTCGAGTCTTGTTGACGAGTACGGAATTCATGGCGTGATCTTCTTCCAGCGCAAGATGTACTGGCCCAGGTCGGTTGTGGGGCGTTGCGAACTGGAGCCGCGGATGAAGCGATGCCCCCGCGCCGCCCGCGCGGCACAACGATTTCGCATCCTCCAAGAGGTCAACAACCTGCGCTTGTTGGACCGCGCCGCGCGGACGGAGCGCCGCCTAGGCCCGGACGAGCGGAAAACGCTCGTCCAACGCTTAAGCGCGATCAAGGAAGCCACGTTCGACCAGATGCGCGGCTGGCTTAAGCTCCCGGACAGCGTCCTGTTTAACCTTGAGCGCGGCGGACGAAAGAAGCTCGACGGCCATCAAACCGACGCCGCCCTATCCGGAAAGAAATGTCTCGGTAAGCGATGGGCCGCCCTGCCCGAAGAAGTCAAGGATGCCGCGGCCGAAATCCTGATTGCGGAGGACGCGGAGGACGAGGCCGTCCGGCGGTTGACGGCGGAGTGCGGGCTCGCCGAGGAGGATGCCCGGCTTGCCGCGGGCGCTCGTCTACCCGAGGGCTACATGAGTTTCTGTAGCCAGGCGATCGAGAAGCTGCTGCCACATCTCGAAAAGGGCATGGTGTTGATGGGCGACGACGCGTCGAACTCGGCCCTGCACGCGGCCGGGTACCTGCGGCCCGATCAGCGTGAGGTCAACCAGCGCCGCTTTCTGCCGCCGGCCCCCGCTGTGACGAATCCCATTGTCCGCCAGGCGCTGGTCGAGGTCCGCAAGACTGTCAACGCCGTCCTCCGCGAGTTGGTATACCGCGGCGGGCATAACTTGGAGAAATTGCGCGTGGAACTCGCCCGCGAGGCGAAGAAGTCGTTCGACGAACGGGCGCAACTCCGCTTCGACAACAGCAGCCGGGAGAAGGCGCGGGAGGATGCGGCAAAATGGATTGAGGGCTTCGACCCATCGATCAAACCAACGCGGGCCACGGTGAACCGCTATCTCCTTTGGAGGGAGCAGAGGGAATTTTGCCCGTACTGCGGCGCGAAAATCAGCCCTGCGCAGCTCTTTAACGGCGAGGCCGACATGGACCACATCTTCCCACGCTGGCGAAGCCTCGACGACTCGATGGCCAACAAGGTCGTCGCCCACCGCCGTTGCAACGCGGAGAAGGGCGATCGCACACCGCGGCAATGGCTGGAAGACAGCGAGCCCGAGCGGTACGAGCGGGTTTTGCGCGCCGCCGAAATTCTTTCGTACGGCAAACAACGCAAGTTCCAACAGAAAGACATCCAATTGGACGACTTCGTTCAACGCCAACTCAACGACACCGCCTATATCAGCCGGTGCGTATCGCAGTACCTTCATTGCTTGGGCGCCAACGTGATTTGCACCCGCGGCGACATGACCGCCGACGTGCGCTATTGGTGGGGGCTGAATTCGATTCTTCAGCGGGACGGCAGCGACCGCAAAAACCGCGAAGATCATCGGCACCACGCCGTCGACGCGATCGTGATCGCGCTGACCGACGAGAAGAGGCTTTTCGCCTTGGCCAACGCCCGCGGCGAAAACATGCCGCCGCCGTGGCAAGGCTTCCGGGAAGAGGCGGAGCGGCTGATTCTCGGCATCAACGTCTCCCATCGCGCGCAGCGCCGCCTGCATGGCGCGCTCCACGAGGATACGTTTTATGGCGCAACACAAAAGGCCGACACCGGTGCGCGCGCCGACGCGGGCAGCCGCCCTTGGGCAAAGGATTGGGTGGAGGATGAGCATACGGTCGTCCGCCGCAAGCCGGTCGAATCGCTGACGAAAACCCAGGACCTCAATAAAATCCGCGACAGCGCGATTCGCGAAATCCTTCGGGCTCACCTTAAGAATCGCAAACCCGATCCGGTCGACCCGGACAAGCCCGGAAAGATTCCCGGCGACGCCTTCAAGGGCGCGAACGCGCCGCGCATGCCCGCCGGTGTGCCAATCCGCCGGGTGCGGATGCTTGAGTCAGGCAAGACCTTCCGCCCCGTCTCGAAAAAGCGATCCTACCAGAACGTCAAACCCGGAAACAATCATCATATCGTTTACCGTGCAAGCACCAAAGCTGGTCGGACCCAATGGACGGCCGAGGTCATTACCATGTGGGACGCTGCCGCGCGGGCCCTGAAGGGGCTTCCGCTCGTCGACGGAACCGACCAGGGCGACCGAAAGTTCTTGATGTCTTTGTCGATCGGCGAGATGTTTGAGATCGACGGCACCGAAGGCGAGCGACTGCTCTGCGTGGTTAGAAAAATAGATCAAACCAACCGCCTCTACTTCAAATTCCACACCGACGCCCGAAAGGCCGATAAAATCGAGCCCGACAACCTCTACCTCTCGCTGAAACAAATGCAGGCTCGCAACGCGCGAAAGCTGACCGTCGATCCGCTCGGCCGCATTCGCCGCGCCGCGGACTGAGTCTCGCATCTCCCAAAGGAAAATGCCGGAAAACACTGGCTTTCCGCCACGCGGCTAATTACACTGGAAGGCGTGTCGGGAAGGCTTGTGCGTCCGCCACGGAGGGTTTCCTGCGCCCTTGCAGACCCCCCCGTGGGCATCCGCCGTGATCAAACACACCATTGAAATCTCCCGCGAGCCGGCCCATCTGACCGTCCGCCTCGATCAATTGCTCCTCCAGCGCGGCGAGGAAACCGTCGGCAGCATCCCCTGCGAGGATATCGGCGTCGTGGTCGTCGACCAGCCGCGCACCACCTACTCTCACGCGGCCTTGACCGGCCTGGCACGCTCCGACGCCGTGCTGGTCGTCTGCGGCAACGACCACCTCCCGGTCGGCGTTCTATTGCCCCTGGCCGACCATTCCCAGGTGGTCTGGCGCATCGCCCAGCAGGTGGCGGTCCGCAAACCCTTGCAAAAGCAACTTTGGCGGCAGTTGGTGCGGGCGAAAATCCGCGCCCAGGCCCTCAATCTGCCCCAAGCCTGCCGCGCCCGGCGAAAACTGGTGGAACTCTCGCGGCGCGTTCGCTCCGGCGACCCGGCCAACGTCGAGGCCCAGGCCGCCCGGGTCTATTGGCGGCATTGGCTCCCCGGCGAGGCCTTTCGCCGCCAGCAGGACGGCGACGGCGCCAACGCCCTGTTGAATTATGGGTACGCGATTCTCCGCGCCGCCGTGGCGCGGGCATTGGTCGCCGCCGGACTGCTGCCGGCGCTCGGCCTGTTCCACGCCAACCGCTCCAACGCCTTCTGCCTGGCCGACGACCTCATGGAGCCGCTCCGCCCCCTGGTGGACCACCGCGTGCGGCGGCTGCGCGGACAAGGCCATCAAGAGTTGAACCCGGAAACCAAGAAGGGGCTGCTGGGCCTTCTGGCCGATCCGGTGCGGATCGGCCGCGAACGCGGCCCGTTGATGGTCAGCCTACACCGCATGGTCGCCTCGCTGGTGCGTTGCTTCGAGGGCGAGGCCGACCGTTTGGAGATTCCTCAGCGATGTTCCTCAGCGGATACCGATGTATGTGGGTCGTAGCGATGTTCGACCTGCCGGTGGATACGCCGAAGGCCCGCCGGGCCTACACCCAATTCGTGAAGTTTCTGCGCCGCGACGGGTTTACGCGCATGCAGTATTCGGTCTACGGCCGCCACTCGGCAAGCAAGGAGAACGCCGCGGTGCACATAGCCAGGGTCAAGGCCAACCTTCCCCCGGACGGGGAGGTGCGCGTCCTCGCCATTACCGACAAACAGTTTGAGCGGATGGAGGTATTTTGGGGAAAATACCGCAAAGCGCTCGAGGAACCGCCGTGCCAGCTCCAGCTTTTCTAACGGCCACTTGTCCGCAAGCCCATTGCGCTAGCTCGGGTTAGGCCGGGAATAAGTGTATCCGATCCCGGCCCGTGAGCAAGCCGCAACTGGTGTCGTTGTGCAGTAACGTTTCGTTTGAGTGTATCCGATCCCGGCCCGTGAGCAAGCCGCAACCCGTCCAGGCTGCTCGTCCATTCGACGGAAGTGTATCCGATCCCGGCCCGTGAGCAAGCCGCAACTACGCCCAGAGGATCGCCCGCAGTTTCACCAGTGTATCCGATCCCGGCCCGTGAGCAAGCCGCAACTACGGCGGCGATGTACTCCTGTTGGAGTTGAGTGTATCCGATCCCGGCCCGTGAGCAAGCCGCAACAGTGAGCGGCCAGTCGCCCTCGCCTGCCTAGTGTATCCGATCCCGGCCCGTGAGCAAGCCGCAACTACAACACGATCGGGAGACTTTATACCGACAGTGTATCCGATCCCGGCCCGTGAGCAAGCCGCAACGACACGCCGTGGCTCGATTGGCTGCTGCTCAGTGTATCCGATCCCGGCCCGTGAGCAAGCCGCAACGGACTGAAACGCCGGCAGCGAGAGCTGACCAGTGTATCCGATCCCGGCCCGTGAGCAAGCCGCAACTTCGACGTAGAACGTAACCGCCTTGCCGCAAGTGTATCCGATCCCGGCCCGTGAGCAAGCCGCAACAGCCGTGCAGGTTGCCGACGATCGCCTGCAGTGTATCCGATCCCGGCCCGTGAGCAAGCCGCAACTATCCGACCTGGATCCAACAGAGCCATATAGTGTATCCGATCCCGGCCCGTGAGCAAGCCGCAACTATCCGACCTGGATCCAACAGAGCCATATAGTGTATCCGATCCCGGCCCGTGAGCAAGCCGCAACTGTGGCGACCATCATCACAGCGTGCTCTCAAGTGTATCCGATCCCGGCCCGTGAGCAAGCCGCAACACCGTCCGGATGCAAGCCTACAGCCTGACCTAGTGTATCCGATCCCGGCCCGTGAGCAAGCCGCAACCTGGAGCGGCAGGGGCTGCATCGTCTTCAGAGTGTATCCGATCCCGGCCCGTGAGCAAGCCGCAACACCCGTTTCATCCCCCGTTGCACCACGGAAGTGTATCCGATCCCGGCCCGTGAGCAAGCCGCAACTGGGAAGAGGAGGTGACGGCTCAGGCGGTAGTGTATCCGATCCCGGCCCGTGAGCAAGCCGCAACAAAACCCTAGCCGACCACCTGAACATCCAGAGTGTATCCGATCCCGGCCCGTGAGCAAGCCGCAACCCAAATTGCTGGCCATTCTGCCACAAATGGAGTGTATCCGATCCCGGCCCGTGAGCAAGCCGCAACTCAGGCGGCGACTACGCCACGGCCATTTCTAGTGTATCCGATCCCGGCCCGTGAGCAAGCCGCAACTGAGCCCTCCGTGGGTACCGACGCGGGTCAGTGTATCCGATCCCGGCCCGTGAGCAAGCCGCAACTGGGCTCAATGGCGGCTGGTACTGAACAAAGTGTATCCGATCCCGGCCCGTGAGCAAGCCGCAACGCCCCGTTGCCGATCGTGTGGTGAAAGCTCAGTGTATCCGATCCCGGCCCGTGAGCAAGCCGCAACCCTTTCAACGTTAAGGCGCAGACCCCGCAGAGTGTATCCGATCCCGGCCCGTGAGCAAGCCGCAACTTCTCTGCCGCCGCCTGAGAGAGCTTGACGCCGATTTGGCACGATTCCCTGGGGACTGGGGGTCCGTTTTTTCAGGCTTTTTGCGGCCCCTGGACACCTCGTATCCGGCGGCCATCTCTGCTATAATTCGGGCTTTCACAAACGCCGGACTTCCGGCCCGTTGCGGCAACGGGCCATGGTCCACCTTGGCAGGCATGAATCCCAGATGACCGACGGTCTCGTAGCAATCCCGCTGAAGGGGCAGCCGATGGCGTGCCACGCCGGTCCCGGGGAGGACCAGGGCGGCCGGACTGCGCTGGGACAATTCCTCGCCGGGCCGGAAAACTACCTGGTGGAACCCGCCATCGCCGGCGTCCTCCACAAGCGGCCCGCCGTCTACAACCCGTTGGTCCTCCACGGTCCCAGCGGGACGGGCAAGTCGCACCTCGCCCGCGGATTGGCCGACGCCTGGCGCCACCGCTTCCCCGGCCGGCCGGTCGTCTATACCACGGCGGTCGATTTCGCCCGGGAACTGGCCGACGCGATCGAGACCCAGGCCGTGGTCGATTTTCGGCGCGCTATGGGACGGCCGACCTGTTGGTCTTCGAGGATGCAGGTCGTTTGGCCGAGCGGCCGGCGGCCCAGATCGAGTTGATCCACACGTTGGACGCCGTGTTGCGAGACGGAGGACAAGTGGTGGTCACGGCGTTGGCGGCGCCGGCCGAGCTTCGGGGCCTGATGCCCGGCTTGCAGGGCCGTCTGCTAGCTGGACTGTCCGTGCCGCTTTCGGCGCCCGGCGCCACCGCGCGGCTGGCCATTTTGCGGGGGTTGGCCGGCTTGCGAGAGATCGACCTGGTCGAGCCCGTCGCCCAGGCGCTGGCGGAAGGGCTCAACGGCACCGTGCCGGAATTGCTCAGCGCCTTGATCCAGTTGGAGGTTCCGGCCCGCATGGACGGCAAACCGATCGACTCCGGGGCGGTCCGCGACTATTTGGCCTCGCGCAACGGCGCCAAGCAGCCGCGCATCCATGACATTGCGATCCTGACGGCGCGGTATTTCTCGCTCAAGCTGGCCGACCTGCGCGGTTCCTCGCGGCGGCGGCCGGTCCTGACCGCCCGCGACGTGGCCATGTATCTGGCGCGGTCTGTTTGCCGCACCGGACTGCAGCAGATCGGCCTCTACTTCGGCGGCCGCGATCATACGACGGTCATGCACGCCTGCCGCAAGATCGAGGCCCTCGTGAAGACCGACTCGGCGATCCGGCAGGCCGTCGATCAATTACGACAAAAACTACAGGCATAAATGGCATATTCATTTTTGTTGGTGCGCGCGTGGACAAGCTGTCGATCGGGCGTCGATCCTTTGTTCGACGGCCGGGCTGTTATCGACAGCCACCCGCACGGCGCCGCAAAACAGCCCTGTTATCGAAAGGCACTCGACAGATCAGCAACAGCCGGCCGACAGGTTTTCCCCGGGAGAACTGCATTAAGGAAGGCTCCCCGAATCGTTCATAATCAAGGCCGTCGAGCCTTCCTCGCGCCGTTCATCGACATTCCAGCGCCGCGCACTGTTACTACTGATGTTCAAGAGATTTAAACTATAGAACTATGAACGACCGGACGAAAACCGGCACATCGACACAACAGAAAGGCAGTACCGATCCATGAAAGTCACTTGCGAGCGTGAGAGGCTGTTGCATTCCTTTCAGACAGCCGCCAGCGTGGCGCCGACGCGCAGCCCAAAGCCGATCCTGCAAAACCTCAAGCTGGATGTCGGTCCCGAGCGTGCCATCTTGATGGGCACGGATTTGGAGGTGGGCATCCGCATCGACGTGCCGGGCATTGCGATCGAAGCGGCCGGCAGCGTGGTCTTGCCCATTGCCCGGTTCCTTTCCATCTTGCGGGAAAGCAGCGACGAGAAGTTGGACATGGAAAGCGACGGCCGCAAGATTCTGGTCCGCGGCCAGCGGAGCGAGTTCCAATTGCCGTCGGAGAATCCGGACGACTTTCCCGTCGTCACGGCCTTCCAGGAGGAGAAGTATCACGAGATGCCGGCCCGCTTCTTCCGCGAGACCATTCGTCGCACCGTCTTTGCGACCGACAACGAGAGCAGCCGTTACGCCCTGGGGGGCGTGCTGGTCGAGTTCAAGGGCGAGCAGGTGACGGCCGTGGCCACCGACGGCCGCCGATTGGCAAGGCAGGAGGGGCCGGCGAAATCGGTGGGTGGGCACGAATCGGGCGACCGCACTACGATCATTCCAAGCCGGGCCATGCAACTCATCGAGCGGGCCTTGGCCGACAACGACGAGAGCATCCAGCTCGCCGCCCGCGACAACGACGTGCTGGTCAAAAGCGGCCGCACCACGATCTACTCGCGGCTGGTCGAAGGGCGCTTCCCGAAATGGCGCAACGTCTTCCCCGGCGCGACGCGAACGTCCGCGTCGAGTTGACCGTCGGGCCGTTTTACGCGGCGATCCGCCAGGCGGCCATTGTCACCAGCGAGGAGCGCCGCGGAGTGGATTTCACGTTCGGCGAGGGCAAGGTGGTCCTGGCCGCCCACGGCGCCGAATATGGCGAATCGCATGTCGAATTGCCCATCGCCTACGACGGCGCCGAAACGATCATTACGCTCGATCCCCGATACTTGAGCGATTTCCTCCGCGTGTTGGACCCCGAGCAAACGATCAGCCTGGAGTTGCGCGACGCCGAGAGCGCGGCGGTGTGTTTCACGCAGGACGGCTACGGCTACGTGATCATGCCCCTGGCCCGCGACCAACGGCCGTAGAAACAAGGCGGAAGGGGGAAGGCGGAGGGCGGAAGGAAGCAATGAGCCGGAGGCGTTAGCCTCCGGATGGGATCAAACCCAATTGGCCATGGTCACCAACACGGAGGGGGTAGAAGAAGGGTCGAGGATGCGCGAGGGGTAGACCGGTTTGGTCATCCTTCATCCTTTCTCCTTCATCCTTTTGGAAATGCCCCGAGGCCCTGAAACGATCGGCAACATACTTCCCGAGTTGATGGCCCGCCGCGGCTACGCTCGGCTGCAGGGCGCCGAGCAGTACGACGCGGCGTGGAACGAGGCGGCCGGTCCGCTGATCGCCCTCTACACCCGCGTCGGCGCGTTGCGGCGCGGCAAGTTGGAGGTCGTGGTGGCCAATTCGACGTTGATCCAGGAACTCGGTTTTCAGAAGGCCGCGCTGCTGGAGGCTTTAACCCGACTCTTGCCCGATCAAGGAATCAAGGACCTGCGATTCCGGTTGGGAGCGATCCGGTAGATAGAACCCATCATGTTCGACTGATCCCAAACCGAACGATCCGAAACTGACGCCCCCGCCGGGCGACGCGTCCAGCGCTCCGTCCGACGCCGACGTGAGCGGCTATGCCCTTCTGCCGGACCAAGGCGAAGGGGGCGACGGCGGGTACGAAGCCAAGGACCTCGAACACCTCAGCGACCTGGAACACGTCCGCGGGCGGCCCAGCATGTACATCGCCGACACGACACTCCGCGGGCTGCATCACCTCGTCTATGAAGTGGTCGACAACTCGATCGACGAGGCCATGGCCGGCTACGCCACGGAAATCTCCGTGACCATCAACAACGACGGCTCGGTCACGGTGGAAGACAACGGACGGGGCATCCCGGTCGAGACGCATCCCGACCTGGGCTTCTCGACGCTCCAGGGAGTGATGTGCGTGCTGAAGTTCGGCGGCAAGTTCAAGAAGGGCGCGTACCAGACCTCGGGCGGCCTGCACGGCGTCGGCGTCACGGTGGTCAACTTCCTGTCCGAGTGGTGCGAGGTGGAAGTCCGCCGCAACGGCCACGTCTACCAGCAGGAATACGAGCGCGGCGTCCCGTCGGCCGACGTCCGACGGATCGGACGGACTGATCGCCGCGGCACGAAGACCACCTTCAAGCCCGACGGGCAAATCTTCCCCAACACCGCGTTCCAGTACAACATCCTCTACAAGCGGCTGCAGGAACTCGCCTTCCTCAACCGCGGCGTGAAGATCGTCTACAAGGACATGCGCAGCGGCGCCGGCGAGAGTTTCCACTACGAGCGGGGCATCCTCGAGTTCATCGAGTTGCTCAACCGCGCCAGCGAACCCGCCCATGAAGACATCATCTACCTCAACAGCGAAGTCGAGGGCGTGGGGCTGGAAATCGCCTTGCAGTATTCCTCGGAGTACACCGAGAACGTCCACTCCTACGTGAACAACATCTACACGAGCGAAGGCGGCACCCACCTGTCCGGCTTCCGCGCCGCCATCACGCGGACCATCAACGCCTACGGCAAGAAGGCGGGCATTTACAAGGACCTGGTGCCCACCGGCGACGATTGCCGCGAGGGGCTCACCGCGGTCCTCTCGCTCCGCGTGCCCGAGCCGCAGTTCGAGGGCCAGACGAAGACCAAGCTGGGCAACAGCGAGATCGAGGGGATCGTCAACTCGGCGGTGGGCGACTACTTGGCCCGCTACCTCGAGGAGAACCCGAAGACGGCCCGCATCATCGCCCAGAAGGGGCAATTGGCCGCCGAGGCCCGCGAGAGCGCACGCAAGGCCCGGATGCTGGTCCGCGAGCGCAAAGCGCGCTGAGCGGCGGCGGCCTGCCCGGCAAACTCCGCGATTGCACCAGCCGCGACGTTGAACGCTGCGAACTCTACCTCGTCGAGGGCAATTCGGCCGGCGGCAGCGCCGAGGGCGGCCGAATCCGTGAATATCAGGCCATCCTCCCCTTGCGCGGCAAAATCATCAACGCCTACAAGTCCCGCGACGACAAGGTCCTGGCCAACGAAGAAGTCCGCAGCATGATCTCCGCCATCGGCTGCGGCATCGGCGAGGAAGTCGATCTCACCAAGCGCCGCTACGGCAAGATCATCATCATGACCGACGCCGACGTCGACGGCTCCCACATCCGCACCCTGCTGTTGACCTTCTTCTATCGGCAGATGTACGACCTGGTCCGCGCCGGGCACGTCTACGCCGCCCAGCCGCCGCTGTTCCGCGTCCGCCACAAGAAGGAAACCTACTACGTGCAGACCGAGGAGGAGATGAAGGCCCAACTGCTCAACGCCGGCCTGAAGGACGCCGTGTTCGAGCCCGGCGGCGAACGGCGCGTCGCCGGCGCCGAGATGGAACGCCTCTGCCGCACGCTGGCCGCGCTGGAGGAATCGCTCTTGGCGCTGGAGCGGCGAGGGATCGGGCTGCGCACCCATGCCGCCCGCCGCGACCCGGCGACCGGCCGGTTGCCCATCTACCACGTCTTTGTCGGCCGCCAGGAGCACTGGTTCTCCAACCGTGAAACCCTCGACGTCTTCCTCGCCCGCCAGGAGCAGGAATCGGGCGAGGAACTGAAGGTCTCCGACGAACCGGGCAAGCCCGACGAAGGTGAAGGCGAAGGCAACGGCGGCGGCGAAAGCCAGGGCGACGACCGCGCGACGGCCGAGGCCGAGTCGGCCAGCCGCGTCCGAATCGTCGAGTTTCACGAAGTCCGCTCCATCAACAACCAACTGGCCGAGTTGCGCAAGATGGGCTTCGAGATCGACAGCTTGATTCCCGAGGAACGGACCGGCGTCGAGGAGCCCCGCTATCGGCTTCGGCGCGGCGACTCGACCACGGGCCTGGACGATCTCCGCGGCCTGCTGGCGGCCGTCCGCGCCGCCGGCGAGAAGGGCCTGCAAATCACCCGGTTCAAGGGCCTGGGCGAAATGAACGCCGAGGAATTGCGTCAGACGACGCTCGATCCGGCCAACCGGACGCTCTTGCAGGTGAAGATGGACGACGCCAGCGCGGCCGACGACCTCTTCCGCATTCTGATGGGCGACAAGGTCGAGCCGCGCCGCGAGTTCATCGAAAAACACGCCCTGGAAGTGCGGAACTTGGACGTGTGAGCGCGGGCTTTGGTCCGTCCGTGCGGTTGTCAAAACTCCCTGGCCCAGGACAGCACGGAGTTATTGGTAGGGGCAGGGACACAGGAGCGTCGCTAGGAAGGGAGTTTTTTTCAGGCGGGCGATTATGGAGGACAGCTTTTTCGTGCCGGGGAGGCCGCTATGTTATCTCACCTTGTCTGTTTCACCGTGTTTGTTGCTGTCAGTACACCTCCGGCCCCGGCGGCGCCCAGGCCCATGCGTCTGTGCGCAGGTGCTCGACTGCGGCCTGAACGATCCCAACCTGACGGCCCAACTCGACCGGAGCGTCGTGGAGTACGGCGTAGCCGAGGTGAACTTCCATGGCGCCAACGGCATGGTCGAACGGCTGGTCAACGTGCCCGATTTCCCGAAAGCGGATCGGGCCGTGGACCAGGCTGCGCTCGTGCAGCTCCGCAAGCAACTTGCTCACTTCAAGGCGCGCGGCCTGAAGATCACGATCAGCGGCGGTGAACCGATCCTTCCGAGCGACTTCTTCGACAAGTACCCGGAGGCGCGCGACGTCAGCAACGGCCTGCTATGGAAGTACTTCGAGAACCGCACGGCCGAGGTGTTCCGCCGGATTCCCGAGATCGATTGCATCGAGTTTCACCTGTGGGAAGTGCCCCTGTTGAACGATTCGAATTACTTCCGCGAGCTGTACTGGGCCGACTTCGCGCATACCCATCGGGATGCCAAGCAATACTATTCGCCGGCCGACTACCTGACGCAGTTGATGTTAGCTTTCTCGCGCGGTGCGCAGTCGCGGGGCAAGCAGTTCATGGTCCTGACCTTCAGCCACTATCCGTGGCAGGAGAAGTTGCTCATCGAAGCGTTGCAGCAAATCGACCGTGGAGTGCCGCTGCTGCTGAATCACAAGTCGCAACCCGGCGATTGGGACCCGTTCCGAGGACGGAACAACGTCATGGCGGCCGTCCCGGACCGCGAGGCCATGATGCTCTTCGACGGCGTTGGCGAATACTGGGGACAGGGCCAGATGCCCTACTGCTTTCCCGAAGAGATCCAAAGCCGCTTGCAAGAGGCCCTGCGCCACAACCGCGGCATCAATTCCGTGGGCATGCGCGTGCACTGGGAACTGGGACACACGCTTTTCGGGACCTTCAACGAAGTGAACTTCTATGCGCTCTCCCGGCTGGCCAAAGATCCCTATCTTTCCATCGACCGCCTTTGGCAGGACTGGGCCGAAAAGCGTTTCGGCAAGCAGGCTGCGCCCAAGATGATCGAGGCGCTCCGACGCTCCGACCAGATCGGCAAGCGGACGTTCTATTTCCGGGGCATGTGGGTGCAGCAGCACAGCCGCATGGCGGATTTGCCCTACCTGGAGGCGCAGGTGCTCCATACCGGCCGGAGCATGATCGAATGGTGCCCCCAAAATATTGAAAACAACCAACTGATCGACGAGTTCATGTATCATCCGTGCGAGCATACCATCCGAGTCGCGATTGCCGACCGCCGGGAGGCGCTGCGGCTGAACCGACTTTCGATGGCGGATGTGGAGTCGGTCAAGGCGGTGCTGCCGGCAGCCGAGTACCGCCTGGCCGTCGATCAATTCACGTTGCAGCGGCACTTCGTGGAAGCCAGCATCCCGCACATCGAGGCCTTCCTGCGCTACTGGATCCAGCGCAACACGCCCTCGGCCGAAAACCTGGCCAAACTGGAGTCGCCCCTGAGGGCACTGGAGAGCAAGGCGGACGAGGTGGCGCGGCTCTACCAGGAGAAATTGCCCCTCTTCACCGCCCAATCGATCCGTACTTACGTGCGACAGGTCCGGGAAGCGATGGCGGCCTTGCCGCCCATGCGTCAATCCGAGATGGTCAAGAAACTCGGCCGAACATCAAAGCCTGCGGCAACGGGGATTTGAGCAACGGAATGGGTGGCAATAACGGTTTGGCAGGCATGGAGAGGTTTCCAGAGGCTTTTCCTGATCGGTTTCTGGAAACGTACCTTAAACCACCGCTATTGCACGGGTTGACGAGTTCGGTCAAGTCCCCGTATGGTGAAAAAATGATGAGGAACTCCTGCGCCGGTCCACCGTTTGTGCCTCCTGAGTGTGGCGCCCGCCCGCCGAATCGTCCCCCGCCAGCCTCGCCTTGCTCATCACCTTGCCTGCCATCCCGGCGCCCGCGGCTACGCCGCGGGCGGTAAGAAACGCGGGCTAGTACCGCTTCCCGGAAGTTCATGCCGCTGATTGAACGGCCCAATACTGCCAAATTGGCAGGAATCTACCGGCACAAATTTCTCGCAAGGCCCACTAGGGGCGTTGCAGCGATAACTTGAGGGTCTTGATCTCGAAGGGCCGGAAATCAAGCTGCACCGCGTCGGCGGCCGGATCGAGCTTCCGGCCGGGATCTTCCATGAGATTCACTTCTTCGGCCGAGAGCACGTGCGCCGACAGTTTCACCTTCGCCCGCTTGACCGGCTGTCCCCACGCCTCGTAGAGCCGAAGGATGGCGGTCCCGCCGGCGCCGCCCTTCAGCGCGGAAACCACCAGGTTGGGATGGCTGATTTCGAGGAACCCCCAGCGAGCGGGCAAGGCGCCGGCGTGCGCGGAGGCGGTGCGGGCGATCAGCGGGTTGTTCAGCTCCAGGCCCTCCCGATACACGCCCGAACGCCGCCAATCGCCGGCGTGCGGCACCAACGCGTAGTGGAAGGTCAGTTGCTTGCCCAGTTCAAGGCCGGTGCTGGAATCATCGCTCGTCCAGCCGGACGAGAGCTGCTCGCTCCGCATGAGGGAAAGCATCATCGTCCCGTCGGCGACGTTGTTGCCGGGAAGCCCGACGTTGAGCAGGGCCAGGCCGTGGCGGCCATTGCCGTAATCGATCCAGTTTTGGGCGGGCATCTCGATGCCGTCGGGACGCTCGATGGCCCCGAAGGGGATCTCGTGGACGCTGCTGCCCTTCGGGATCGAGGTGGGGAAGAGGACCCGGTAGCGGACCCGCTTGTCTTGGTTGAGGACCGTGGTGTGGATGTCGATGCGGCGCAAGCCCGCGTAAAGCCGCACGGCCGTGGAGAAGCTGCCCTGCCGGCCGAAGGGGCGCGTCGGGATGGCCAGTTCGGAGAAGACGGGGCCGCGGAGCATGGTGCCCGGCGTGCCGGCCCGCTCCGTGCTGAAGACCGCCTTGCCCGGCTGCGGCGCCGGGTGCCGGACCTTCATCGCGATGCAGCTTGTCGGGTCGAGGCTATGATAGAGTTCCCACAAATCGCCGTGATCCGGCTCCTTGGCCACGACGTTTCCGGGGCCGCTGAGGGCATTCCACTGGCCGTCTTTCACGATCAGGCTGGTGATCGCGCCGGTGGCGGGGTCGCACTTGACCTGGTAGGACTCGTTCTCGAGGACGCCGTCCGGCGGCAGCGGCGATGCGGCCGGCGATGCGGCGGCCGGCGCCTTCAACGGCAGCACGCGGTAGACGGCATAGCCCAGGGCGGGAAGGTTACGGGCCACAAAGGCGAACTCCGCCCGCAGCAAGGCCCCGTCGCCGGCACGCCGGCTGTTGAGAATCTGGAGCGGAACCGGCTGCCCGTCGGGCCCCAGCAGCTTCAAGTCCCTGGCGTCGCCGGTCAGGCCGACGCTCGCCGTGGCCACGTCGCTGCGCGGCCAGGACATCGTGTTCCACACGATCAGTGCGATCCCCTCGCCCCGGGTGTCGATCTTCGCGTCGAGGTTCCTCAGCTTGGCCTCGACCTCTTCCTCGGCGATCCGCCGGGAGAAATCGTAGCCGCGGATAACGTCTTCGTACACGTGATCGGTCATCACGCCGGACATGCAGTCGTGGGTTTGATTGAAGAGCAGCGGTTCCCAGGCTTGCCAAAGGACGCGATCGTTGGGCGGAGCGCCCAGCCAATGGGCCAGCACCCCCAGTTTTTCGCCCGTGGTCAAGAGGCGTTCGACTTCCCGCGTCCGCTGTTTCAGCTCGATCCGGCTGCTATACGTGCCCTGGAAGATCGGGTTGAGTTCCCCCTTGAACACCGGCCGGTCCGGGCGCTGCTGCTCGACCACTGCTTCGTAATCGGCGGGCACGGCCAGTCGCAGCCGCAGGGGCGCGTCTGCCTGGCGGTTGTATTGCTCGACCATCCGCGGCAGGTGCTCCTCGGGCGGGCAGACGTCCGCTCCCGCCAGGCCGATTCGGCACGCGCCCTTTGTGAACGGCGCCAGCGAGTCATAGCCGTTCTTGACGAACTTGGTGAATTCAGGAAGCGACTTCGGCGCGCCCCAGGCAAGCATGTAATCCCGCGGCAGCCAGTAGGTCGACATCCGCGTGCCGTCGATTCCCTCCCAGAAGAACTCGGAGGGAACGTTCCAATTCGGCAAGCCGCGCTTCAGCCAGCACACCTTGTAGCCCGCCAGCTTGAGAATTTGCGGTTCCTGGGCATGGTGTCCGAAGGTGTCGATTTCCCAAGCGCTCGTCACGTCCACATCCAGCTTCCGGCGGAAGTATCCCTTGCCGTAGAGGATCTGGCGGACGAACGATTCCCCGCCCGGCATATTGACGTCGGGCATGCAGTCGGTGCCGCCGATCACCTGCAGCCGCCCCTGCTTGACGAACTTGCGAAACGACGCTTCCTCCTCCGGGTAGCGTTCCAGGAAAGGCCGCACGTAACAGGCCTGATCCAGCACGAAGCAGTAATCCGTGTGGGCCTTCAGCAGCCTCAGGACTTGCAGGATGTGGGGTAAACCCACCTCGAGGTATTCTTCCCGGGTGAGAAACACCGCCCCTTCCCAATGCGTATGCGGAATGATCAGAAAGGCAGCCTTCGTCGCGGCAGCCGACGCCGCCGAGGCGGCGCCGGCCAAGGGACAACTCCCCAGCAGGACGGCCAGAACAACGGCCGCCGATACGTCGATAGACATCCGCTTGCGAGCAAAGGGCCTCATGAGTTCGATCTCCCATTCCTGTGCTTGTCCTGCCGACATCAATTCTACTCTGGACGCCGCCGAGCATCAAACTCCGCGGACCAGGAGAACCATTCGCAACAGACCAGCCACACCCCTCCTGCTCAAACGGCAATTGGCCGACGGTTGCGACAGTCCGGGGGGAATCTACCAGTCCCCCAGGAACTCCAGGCGGTTGCCCATCGAGTCAGCATCCAACGTGCTGGCCAGATGAAGGAGGCGTCGGACCATATCCCCGATCGGCCGCTGGGCTGAGACGACGACGCCCGCGTGGCGCCGGCCATGCCGCATCCAAATCGCGTGCAGTTCCGCAAAATGGGCGACGTTGAAAGTAATCAGCACGCGGCCCTCGGCGGCAGCCCACTCGAGTTGCGATTCGTCGGATTGCCTCCGACGGCCGGTCTCCGGCGTGGAAACGGTATCGACTCCAGCACGACGAAGGGCCGATGCGACGGCTCCGTAAACATCTTCATCCGTGAAGAAACGGAGGGCGCTCATTTGGCGGAACCGCCTTGGGCGAGGCGAGCCTTGACCGCCGCTTCATCGTCTGCCAGCAGGTCGGCGTCAATCTCGTCCAGGTGATCGTGGGCATAGGCCAAGGCGTCGTGGACGTCGGCCGGCTTCAGCGAGGGGTACTGCTGCACGATTTCTTCAACGCTCATGCCCTGCCGGTAACACGCCAAGATGGTCGCCACGCGAATGCGCGTGCCGGCCACGACCGGTTGGCCGCCACACCGGGCGGTATCCTTTTCGATGTTGCGATAATCCAGTTTGGGCATGCTTCCAAATCCTTTGCGGAGGCGGAGTTGAGCCACCACTCTATTCTACCAGCACCAGGGCCCAGAACCAACTCCGCGTTGACCGTAGGGTCGGCGTACGCCAATTGACGTTGGAGATGGCCAACAAAGGCCCGTTTCGGCCGATTGACCGGGGATTGCAGACCAGACATTGCCGCTTCTTGCCTCTCACCGCACCGACCACGAGCCTATCATTTCCGTTCCCAATTTCCAACCCCTTCCGCGGGGAAGCCTCCTCCGTCAGTGCGGTTGTCAAAACTCGCTGGCCCAGGACACCCGCTCGCCCTCATGAAAGATCATCGCCGTGTCCGACATAGTCATAGCAGACGATGATCGGATCGTGGCGCACGGACGCAGAAAACGAAAATGGGCTGCCATGGGCCGGACCATCGCACCCAGGGATAAAAAACGGCCCGATCGTTATACTCTCGCCAGTTTTCCACGACTACCATGCGCCGACCTGCGGCACAAAGAAAGGGGCGTTTCACCATGTTGAGATTTGGATGCCAAACCATCTCGTTTCTGTTGCTCACAATCTTCGCAACATGCGGCACAGTCCGGGCTGCTGCGGACGACCATGCGCCCCTGCCCGGTTCCACCGCAGACCCATCGCAGGTGGATGAGCCTCAGATGACGGCTGGGGATGGTCAAGCCGGGTATCCCTTTCTTATGCGGCAAGAGCGGCCCCAAGACCTGAGCCTTGCCAATTTTTTCTCCGCCGGCTGGGACGACGACTGGGCAAAACAGGTGCGCGACACGGGCACGCCCAACCTGGCCTTGTTGCGGGTGCAGACGAACTTTATGGAACGCGAATTCCGGATCAACTACTATTCGGAGAACAATGTCGCCAGCGCGACGACCAAGAACCTGACCGATTTGGACGCGCTGGTGGCTTGGGGTTTCAATCGCCGCCTGATGTTGGAAATCACCGGCGCCTACCAGTGGACCGATCCGCGTACGGGCTTGGAAGAGAACGGCGGAACTCCCGGACTCGTGGGCCGAATTCAACTGATCGACACCGAATCGTCGTCCTATTCCCTCAATCTCAAGGCCGTCGCGCCGAATCAGGAGTTGGGGATAACGCAGACCACGTTCAGCTACGGCCTGGCCGGATTTGAGGACCTGGCCTACTGGTTCGGCCTCAAACGGGTCGGGTTGTACTACAGCTTCTTGTTCGACAGTTTCACCGGGCCGGGTGCGGCGGGCGCCAAACGCAGCGACATCGGCTACGACATTACCCTGGCCAAGACCGTCACCGGTCCGGAGACTCCCCTGCTGGGCAGTCTCACCTTCTTTGTGGAGAACTACGCCCAAACCGATCTCGACGGCAGCTACGCCGGGCGGACGCTCGTGAGCGTTACCCCGGGGGTCCGGTTCAATCTCGGCAAGAGCAACGGCGTCAAGATCGGCCAAGACAACTGGATTCTGTTTGGCACCGATATTCCGATATCGGAGTACAAACCCTGGGACGCTCTCTACCGTCTCACCTACATCAAGAACTTCTAGGATGTGACGGTTTAGAGCGCATTGCAGTTATCTGTAGCGTTTTGTTTTGGGTGGCACGGGCATCTTGCCCGTGTTTGTTTCCAGCACTGGCGAGACGCCAGTGCCACCCGACGCTGGAAGGCAGGAGTGTCCGAAATAGCCTGCCCGAGGGCCATTACCTGCAACGGGCGACCGTCAAATATCACGGCTTCTCCCACGATATATCACGGGTTTCCGGCGATGATAGGGCGACAACAGTCCTGGTTGGCCAGCGACGATCCGCAGCCAGCATCACCGCTCAGAGGCATTGTTTACTATTTGTGTGCTCTTTGTGTTGCCGTTGGGAAAGCTGCCAGGGGAATGGTTTTCAAATTCTGGGTTGTAGAGGAAGTCCAGTGGTCATTGGCGAACTCGTGAAATTCTTGCGTGGCAGTCAGACTGCAAACTGGCCGCCTCGGAGGCACCGAGGGGTAGCTGGCACGGTAGATGCTATATAGGCACGCTGGACCCCGCCAAGCCACGTCCGGCAGTACACCGGTCCAGATTGCCCATCGGTTCCCGTGCTTACGACCGACAAAAACAGAACGGGTTTGCGTTTCCTACGGCCTCTCCGGCCGAGGGGTGGCGTCAGGGCTGCCTCCTCAGGGAACGGCAGGGTCCACGGTGACCTATCGAGTCCCTCCTTGTCAGCCGACACGCAAGGCCGCGATTTCGGCTGGCGACTCCATGGCCGATCGGTGGGAGTGCTCGCGGAGCGGTCTTTCAAGCTCGTTCCGTCGGAGCGTGCGGCGGAAGGGGTTTTGGATCCCTACTGGGACAATCTGAACGTGCTTCAGGCGTGTCTCCAGTGCGGCACCTGTACGGCGAATTGCAGCCTCGTTGGGGACCATGACCAGTTCCCGCGCCGGCAAATGAACCTGTTTCAGTTGGGACAGCACGAGCGGCTGCTGGACGATCCCGCGGTCTGGCACTGCTACAACTGCGGCGACTGTTCAACGGGTTGTCCTTCCGGGGCGAAGCCTGGGAGGCTGATGGGGGCCATCCGGCAGATGGCGGTCGAGCACTTCGCCTTTCCGGGATTCGTGGCCCGGTGCGTCAATCGACCGCAGCGATGGTGGCTGATGTTTGTCGTGGCGGCGATGTTCGTGCTTGGCGTTATTGCCCTGGGGGGGACCTTCTGGCCCGTCGCCGAGCGGGTTCATTATGCCGGCATGTTGCCGCATCTTCCGCTGAACATTTTTTTCTCCGCCCTCATGGGACTGGCGATCGCGGGACTGGCGATCGGGGCCTCGCGGGCTTGGGGCACCTACCAGGGCGAACCGCTGTGGCAAGCGAGCCCTGGGATGTTTCTGCGAGCCTTGGGCGCCGTCGTCGTCAACGTGTTGGCCCACCGCCGGTTCTCCGATTGTGCCGAAAATCGCCCGCGCCACTATGCTCACCTGGGCATGTTCTACGGATTTTTGGGGCTGGCCGGGCTGGCGGGGGCGGCGGCCCTGCTGATCGCCACCGGCGGCCAGCATCCTTTCCCGGCATTTCACCCCCTGAAGATCTTGGGCAACGTCGCGGCCGGTTTGATGATCCTGGGGACGGCGTACTTCGTTTACGAACGTTGGGCCGCCACGATGCGCGGCGAACCGAGCACGTACTTCGATTGGCTGCTGCTGGTGAACCTGTTGCTGGTGGGGATCACCGGCGTGCTGTGCGAGGCGTTTCGGTACTTGAACGTTCCGCTGCTGGCTTACCCGGCCTACTTCCTGCATCTGGTCCTTGTCTTCGTACTGTTCGTTTCCTTGCCTTACTCCAAGCTCGCCCACGTCTGCTACCGCACCTTGGCCCTGACAAGCCGGCAGTACGATGCGTTGCTCGCGGCCGAAGCCGCCGGGCGCACGGAGGGTCGCCTTGCCCAAGCAGGCCGCGCCCTGCCGGCCGGGGGCGGCATGGCAGCCACAACTTTGAGATACGATACGACGGCGGGAGGATGAGCGAGATGGCCGTTTACGAAGGGTATCTCGCGCAAGGACACGAGGAGCTGAAGCACGTTTCGGATGCCAAGCTTTGCCTCACCTATGACACCTTGCGGGACGAATGCCACGCGACCGAAGCAGGGACGTACTACCCCAACGTGCAGCGGTTGTGCGGCACCGCTTTCGAGCGGGAGAAGGACCGGCGTGAGGTGGACCGGCTGGTCGATCAGGTTCCGCCGCCGGAGATGCAGGCCTGGTACGACGAGGCGCGGCGTCAGCCCTGCGTGTGGTGGCTCGACAATCACCTCGTGGCCAGGCACGCCTTGAAGAGCTGTCTCTACTGCGGCGTCTGCACCGCGCAGTGCCCGGCGGCGCAGTATTACGCGGACTACAACCCCCGGACGATCGTGGACGTGGCCTTGTCGCGCGACG
Source organism: uncultured Planctomycetia bacterium (assembly GCA_963804825.1). Lineage (GTDB taxonomy): Bacteria > Planctomycetota > Planctomycetia > Pirellulales > Thermoguttaceae > JBKQVT01. The sequence goes on from CAWDRV010000004.1 coordinate 41,462, forward strand.
AGGAACGCCTGGTCGAGTTGCTCCAATCGGACGTTTTGTGGTATTGTGGGCAATGCGGTTCGTGCAAACCCAAGTGTCCGCGGGAGAACAACATCATGGGGTTGATCTCCGTCGCTGCGGTTTCTCAGTCAGCTCAAGGGCTACCACCTGGCCAGCATACGGGGCCGGCAGCAGTACGCCGGCCGGCACCTGTGGGGCGCCAATTTTTGGAACCGCGCCTTCAGCCTGTATTTCCGCAACGCCGCCGCGGCCGCCCACCCCGACTTCGGGCCGCGCTACGCCCGGTACTGGTCCGAGGTGGAGCCGCAGATGCGCCGGCTGGGCGCTACGCCTGATGGCGCGGCGATTTTGGCGGGAAGAAAGTCGATCCCGAGACCTTGGCCGAGCTCCGCCGCTGCGTGCAATGGGGCGGAACGCTCGTCCTCTGGCAGGAGCTCGAAAAGCACGCGACGGCGCATGCGGCCAGCGCGGGCCTGACCATCGACGAGTACCACGACAAGGTCCGCACGGAAGGATGAACCGATGGAAAGAGTCCCGATCGCCGCGATTGCCGAAACGGCCAAAACGTTGAAGACCGTCAAGGAAATCCCGGCCGATGATTTCTATCTGACGACGAGTTGCGTCTTGGGGGCGATCAATCCGGCCACCGAGGTGCTGATCGCGCGGATTTACGACCTCTTGGGGTTGCACTGGGGCGTGGCGTCGGCCCGGCCCGGCTCTCAATGCACCTGTTGCTCGGGCATCGCCGCTCACGGCGACGTGATGGCGTTCGAAAGCACCCTCTTGGTGGTCGCCCGGCTCTGGTCGGTGGCCGCGGAATTGGGCTTCGAGAACATCACCACCGCCTGCGTCACCTCGTTCGCCATCCACTCGGAATGCCTGGAGATGTATCACGAGGAGCCGGGGCTGGAGGAAAAGGTGGACCGCTGGCTGCACGAGGCCTGCGGGCGAAAGCTGCAAATCCCCAGGCACGTGGTCCATGCCAGCGACATCGTTTACCGCTATCGCGACACGCTGGCCGAATCGTTCCTCAAGTATCGGCTTGTGGATCATCGGACCGGGCGGCCGCTGCGGGTCGTGGACCACGTCGGCTGCCACTACAGCAAGGTGTTTCCGGAGCGGTCCGTGGGCGGCGCGGAGTACTGCGACGTGCTGACGGGGTTGATCCGCTCCTGGGGCGGCCAGACCGTGGACTATCCCGAACGCCGACACTGTTGCGGCATGGGCTTCCGGCAATGCATGATCCGGCCGAATCGCGGCTACACCATGGCCTGCGTGCTGAAGAAGCTCACCAGCATGGAACCGTATCAGCCGGACGCCATTCTCACAAACTGCCCGGGCTGTAACGTGTTTCTCGACAAGGAACAGTGGGCGATCAAGGAATTGACCGGCAAGGACTACGGCATCCCGACGCTTTCCTACACCGAGTTGGCAGGGCTGCTCCTGGGCTGGGACCCGTACGACCTGGTCGGCATCCAAGGGCATACGGTGCCCGTGGAACCGCTCTTGGACAAGATTGGCATCCCGTATGATGGCGATAGGGCCTGGTTGACGGGCGCAGCGAACGAAAAGTCGCGGGTATCGTAATGGCGGAAGCGGAAAGGGTGTTGATCGTGGGCGGCGGCGTCACCGGGATGCAGGCGGCCACCCTGTTGCGTCAAATGGGAATCCCCTCGATCCTGGTCGAGAAGTCGGACCGGTTGGGGGGCCGGGTGCGTCGGTTGTCCCGGACTTTCCCGTTCTTCAACGAGGACGGCTTCCTCGACGGGGCGGAGTTCGTGGCCGACATCGAGCGGGAGATGCGCGCCGGCTCGACGGTCGATGTCCGGCTCAACACGTCGGTTCGCAGCCTCGAGGGAGAGTCGCCCGAGTTCCGCGCCGGTTCCACCGACGGCAGCGAGGAACGGGTGAGCGCCATCGCCTTGACCACGGGCTTCGAGCCGTTCGATCCCACCTCGCTGGAAGAGTACGGCTACGGCCGCTATCCGAACGTGGTGACCGCCTCGGAGTTGGAATGGATGCTCAATCCCCGCGGGCCCACCGGCGGCGAGCTTTTGCGGCCCGGCGACCGGAAGCGCGTGGACCGGCTGGCGATCGTGTTTTGCGTCGGTTCCCGCAATCGCCGGATCGGGGCGCCATTCTGCTCGCGGATCTGCTGTTCGTACAGCACGAAGCAGGCGATTACGGTGCGCGAGCGAAACCCGAAGAGCTTCGTGGCCTGTTTCTTCATCGACGTCCGCACGTACGACCGGGGTTTCGAGGAGATGTATTCCCTGGCCCAGGATCGCGGCGTGAAGTATATTCGCGGCCGGGTTTCGCTCTGCAAGGAACTGCCCGACGGCAGCATCGGCGTGAAGGCCGAGAATACCTTGATCCAGCGGCCCTTCTGGGGCGAGTTCGACATGGTGTCGCTCTCCACGGGCATGCGGCCTTGCGCGGACGCGGAGCACCTGTCGCAGGTCCTGGGCGTCGGCCGGAGTCCCGACGGATTCTTCACGTGCCGGGAGTGGTTTCGCCATCCCCACGAAACGACCCGGCGCGGAATCTTCATCGCCGGCTGCGCCATGGGAATGAAACCGATCCGCAATTGCCTGATCGACGCCGGGTCGATGGCCGCCCGCATGGTCATCGTTCTGAAGCAGACACAAGGGGCATGAGGATGCAATACGGCTTCGTCATCGACCAGCGGAAGTGCATCGGCTGCCACGCCTGCTCGGTGGCTTGCAAATCGGAGAACCGCGTGCCGTTGGGGGTCTACCGCACGTGGGTCAAGTACGTGGAGAAGGGGCGGTTTCCCTTCACCCGGCGGTTCTTCCAGGTCACCCGCTGCAATCATTGCAGCCATCCGCCGTGCGTCGCGATCTGTCCGGTGGGCGCCGTGTTCCAGCGGAAGGACGGCGTTGTGGATTTCGACTCGACGCGGTGCATCGGGTGCAAGGCCTGCATGCAGGCTTGCCCCTACGACGCCATCTACGTGGATCCGGTGAGCCATACCGCGGCCAAGTGCAATTATTGCATCCACCGCGTGGAGCGCGGGCTGGAGCCGGCCTGCGTGGCGATGTGCCCGCAACACGCGATCGTTGCCGGCGACTTGGATCAGCCCGACAGCGAAATTGCCCGGCTTGTGAGCAGGGAGCAGGTTCGGGTCCGCAAACCGGAACAGGGCACGGCGCCGAAAACGTTCTATGTGGCCTCCGAGGAGGCCGCCATGTCGCCCACGGCTGCGCGTTACGAGGGCGCGTATCTGTGGACCGAACGGAACAAGCGGATTGCCGGCGGCGGAGCCATTCATGTTGCCCCCGACGGCGACATGCCGGTGCCGGTGCTGGCGGCCTACGACGTCGAGCACGAGCGTCCCTGGGGTTGGCAGGTGCCGGTTTACTTCTGGACCAAGTCGCTGAGCACCGGCGTGCTGGCGCTGCCCGCGGTAGCCATCGCCGCGGGCTGGGTTCAGGCCGACAAGCTGCTGAACCTTGTGCTGGCGATGCTCGCGCTGGTGTTCATGGGAATCACCGTCGGACTGTTGATCTCGGACCTCTCGCGACGCGAGCGATTCTTGCAGGTGTTGCTGCGGCCGCGCAGCGGCTCTTGGTTGACACGCGGAGCCTATCTGCTGGTGGCCTATACCGGCTTGTGCGGCCTGTATGCCCTGGCGGAATTGACGGGGATTGTTCCGCTCTGTTCCGTGATGCGCTGGTTGGCGGTCGCCGGCGGCGGGTTGGCGGCGGTGTACACGGCGTTCCTCTTCGGCCAATGCGAGGGCCGCGACCTCTGGCAGACGCCGGTCTTGCCGCTGCATCTGCTGGTTCAGGGCTGGCTGGCCAGCGCCGCCTTGCTCGCGCTATTGGCCCCGTTGTTTGGCGACGCCCAGTCGGCGATCCAAGTCGCCGCCGCGGCGTTGACCGGCGGGCTGGCCCTGCACGTTTTCACGCTTGCCACGGAACTCCTGATGCCCCAGGCCACCAATACGGCCACATACGCGGCCCGCCTGATGACCCGCGGGCCGTTCCGCCTCATTTTGTGGGGCGGCGCCGTCGTGCTCGGCGTCTTGCTCCCGGTCGTCCTCTTGGCGGTCGGATGGGGACATGCGGGAGCGGTCGGAACCGCGGGGGTGCTGGTGCTCGCAGGGCTGCTGGCGTATGAGTGGTGCTTCGTCATGGCCGCCCAAGGTGTGCCGAACAGTTGACCCTACCCGGTGCGGCCGACAATGGCCGTCCACCTCGATTTGTGCCTGAAGGTCGAACCATGAACGATGTCTCTCGCGCCGATGGTCATTTGGCCTCCCATCCGCCGGTTGACCAATGGGACGACTGGGCGGAATACGATTCCCAGGCCTGGCCGCGGCATGAGTTGCGGCATTACCAACTGATCCCCACCATCTGCTTCAACTGCGAAGCGGCCTGCGGGCTGTTGGCCTACGTCGACAAGGAATCGGGCCGGATCAAGAAGTTCGAGGGCAATCCCGCCCATCCCGGTAGCCGGGGCCGGCTGTGCGCCAAGGGACCGGCCGTGATCAACCAGATCGAAGATCCCGACCGCATCCTCTATCCGCTCAAACGCGTCGGCAAGCGAGGAGAGGGCAAGTGGCAACGCGTGAGCTGGAACGAGGTGCTGGAAACCTTCGGCAAGCGGGTCCGGCAAGCGCTCCTCGACGGACGCGGCGAGGAGGTGATGTACCACGTGGGGCGGCCCGGCCACGACGGCTACATGGAGCGAGTGCTCCAGGGCTGGGGGATCGACGGGCATAATTCCCATACCAACATCTGCTCGGCCTCGGCCAGGCTCGGCTACGTGCTCTGGACGGGCTTCGACCGGCCCTCGCCGGACCATGCCAACGCCCGATTCATCCTCCTGCTCACTTCCCACCTGGAAACCGGTCACTATTTCAACCCGCACGCCCAGCGAATCATCGACGGCAAGATGAAAGGGGCCAAGTTGGCGGTCATGGATCCCCGCTTGTCCAACACCGCGAGCATGGCCGACTACTGGCTGCCGACCCATCCGGGCACCGAGGCCGCCCCGTTGCTGGCGATGGCCAAGGTGATCCTCGACGAGAAGCTGTACGATGCCCGATTTCTCCGCGATTGGGTGAATTGGGAAGATTTCGAGACCGACGGCTTCAAGGCACGCGGCCATTCGTTCGAGGAGTTCATCGAGGCCCTCGGCCGGCATTATGCCCGCTTCACGCCCGAGTTCGCCCAACAGGAAAGCGGAGTCCGCGGCGTCGCAGATCGTGCAGATTGCCCGCGAGATCGGCGCCGCCGGCAGCCGGTTCGCCTCGCACGCCTGGCGTGGCGCCGCTTCGGGCAATAGCGGCGGGTGGCAGGCGGTGCGGGCCTTGATGCTGCTCCATGCCTTGACCGGTTCCGTGGGCACGCCCGGCGGCGTCAGCCCCAATGCTTGGGACAAGTTCGTCCCCAAGCCGTTCAAGGCGCCGCCGCCGCAGCCGCGCTGGAATGAACTGCTCTACCCGCCCGAGTGGCCCCTGTCGCACCACGAGCTGTCGGAACTGCTCCCCCACTTGCTCAAGGAGGGCCGCGGCAAACTCGATACCTACTTCACCCGCGTGTTCAACCCCGTTTGGACTTACCCCGACGGGCTTTCCTGGGTGGAGGTGCTTCGCGACGAGAAACTGGTCGGCCTGCACGCCGCGCTGACCCCGGTCTGGAGCGAAACCGCCTGGTACGCCGACTACATCCTGCCGATGGGCATGAGCCCCGAGCGTCACGACCTGATGAGCCAGGAGACGCACGCCGCCAAGTGGATCGGCTTCCGGCAGCCGGTCTTGCGCGTCTTCCAGGAGAAACGCGGCAAGCCGGTCGAGTTCACCTATCAGGCCAACCCCGGCGAGGTCTGGGAGGAGGACGAATTCTGGATCAATCTCTCCTGGGCGATCGACCCGGACGGCTCGCTGGGAGTCCGGCAATGGTTCGAGTCGCCCTATCGTCCCGGCGAGCGGATCACGGTCGACGAGTATTATCAATACATCTTCGAGAACTCGGTGCCCGGCCTGCCGGCGGCTGCGGCGCGCGAGGGCCTGACGCCGTTGGCCTACATGCGGAAATACGCCTGCTTCGAGGTGGCCCGCGACGTGTACCGCGTCAGCGAAACGCCGCTGCCGGAATCCGGCTGCGCGGGCGCCAGCCTGGAACCCGGCGGCCGGCTGATGCGCGAGGGCAAGCCGGTCGGCGTCCGCGTCGCGGAGAAGAACGTGGTCGGCTACAACACGCCTTCTCGCAAACTGGAACTGTTCTCGCCCACGATGGTCGATTGGAAATGGCCCGAGCAGGCCCTGCCCGGCTACATCGGCAGCCACGTCGGGCCCGACGCCCTGAAGGCGGCCGCGGGCGGAAAGCCGGCGGGCATGTTCGATCCGGCCGTCACTCCGGCGGTCGATTGGCCGCCGCATGCGCAGGGCGAAGTCTACTGCCTGCTGCCGATCTTCCGCTTGCCCACGCTGATCCACACCCGCACCAACAACGCCAAGTGGCTGTTTGAGCTGTCCCACAGAAATCCGCTCTGGATCGCGTCGCCGGACGCGGAACGGCTGGGCGTGGTCACCGGCGACCTGGTCAAGGTGCACACGGAAATCGGCTACTTCGTGCTCCCCGCGTGGGTCACCGAAGGGCTGAAGCCCGGTGTCCTGGCCTGCTCGCATCACCTGGGCCGCTGGCGATTGCAGGAACAGGTGGGGATCGAACGGTACAGCAGCGCCCTGGTCGACCTCCGCGAGGTGGAGCCGGGCCGCTGGCGGTTACGCCAACTCCAAGGCGTGGCCCCGCACCAATCCGACGACCCCGATACCCAACGCATCTGGTGGAGCAGTTCCGGCGTCAACCAGAACCTGACCTTCCCCGTGCATCCCGACCCTGTGAGCGGCATGCAGTGTTGGCACCAGGTGGTCCGGGCCGAAAAGGCCGGTTGCGACGACCGCGAAGGCGACGTGTACGTCGACACGCATCGCGCCCACGCCGTTTACCTGAAATGGAAGGGTTTCGCCCGCCCCGCCCCCGGTCCCGACGGCCTGCGTCGCCCTTTGTGGTTCGCCCGCGTCGCCAGACCGGCGGTGGGCGCCTACTATATGAAGGACGAGAAGGAACGCCCTTCCTGAACGCCCGCCCGCGGACCTGTCGCTACCAAGAACTTCGTCCGTCTTACCTGTCCCTAGGAAAAACTCGGTCCTCGCTATTCTGCAAGCAGTTGCGTCATCTGGACGGCGGAAAGCGCGGCGGTTATCATGCTGATGGACCGTCGGAAAGCGGTCAGAGCACCCGCGGCAGCCGATGCGGCCGGAAATTCGCCCGCAATCCTGTTTTGCAACGGGTTCCGGAAACAATGGCCATGGAAACATCATGAGTGAACTCTCGCACGTGGATAGCCGGGGCCGGGCTAGAATGGTGGACACGAGCGGTAAGAAATCGCAGTACCGCGCGGCCCGCGCCAGCGGCACGATCGTCCTGTTGCCGGCCACAAGAGACTTGATCCGGCAGAACCAGGTCCGCAAAGGCAACGTCTTGACGGTGGCGCAGATTGCAGGCATTCAGGCGCCAAGCGCACCGCCGAATTGATTCCGTTATGCCACCCTTTGGTCCTGGACAAGATCGACGTGCAACTGCAATTGACGGAAGAGGGGGTCAAGGCCGTCAGCGAGGTCGTTTGCATCGGTCGAACCGGCGTGGAAATGGAGGCCCTCGCAGCGGTCGGCGTGGCCCTCCTGGCCGTCTACGACATGTGCAAGGCCGTGGATGGGACCATGCGAATCCAAGAGATCTCACTCGTCGAGAAGGTTACACGCGATGTCTCGGCCGATTGAAGTCGTCTCCGTAAACGTGTCGGAGCAGAGGGGAACCGCCAAACTTCCCGTAAGCCGGATTACCGTGGCCGACTTGGGCGTCCTGGGCGATGCGCACGCGGGCCCGTGGCAACGGCAGGTGAGCCTGCTGGGCATGGAGAGCCTCGAACGTTTTGCCGCGGAGATCGGCCGCCAGATCCGGCCGGGCGAGTTCGGCGAAAACGTCACCATTCGCGGCGCCGAGCCGGGCGGCGTCGCGGTGCTCGACCGATTCCGCCTGCAAGACGTGGAACTGGAGGTGACGCAAATCGGCAAGCAATGCCACGGCCGGGGCTGCGGCATCTTTCAGCAGCTCGGCAAGTGCGTCATGCCGGCGGAAGGCGTCTTCACCCGGGTGCTGCGGGGCGGGACGCTTCGCCCCGGCGACCGGGGAGAGCACTTGCCCAAGGCTCTCCAGTTCCTCGTCATCACCTTGAGCGACCGGGCCGCCGCCGGGCATTATCCGGACCGGGCGGGGCCGCGGGTACGGGAACTGCTGGAGGCGTTTCTGGCGAAGCAGTCGCGGCGGGCGGAAATCACGTCCGTCCTCTTGCCCGATGACGCCGCCCGGCTCCGCGAGCAACTGATCGCTGCCCGGCAAGACGGCGTCGATGCAGTGTTTACGACCGGCGGAACCGGCGTGGGACCGAAGGACATCGCGCCGAAACCGTCGCCGGCGTCTGCGATAAAACCATTCCCGGAATCATGGAAGCCATCCGCCTCCAATGCGGGGCGCACAATCCCCGCGCGACTCAGCCGCTCGATGGCAGGCACGGCCGGCCGGACGCAAATCTACACGCTCCCCGGCAGTGTGCGGGCCGTGGAAGAGTATATGGAAGAAATTCTGAAGACGGTGGAGCACCTGGTCTACATGCTTCACGGCCTGGACGTTCATCACGTGCACGCATGATTACCGATTCATCGGGGCGAACCGTCGATTATCTGCGATTGTCGCTCACGCGGGCCTGCGCGATGCGGTGTTGTTACTGCCAGCCGGAAGCCTTGAGCCATGCTCGCCCGGCGGGGGCCGTCTTGAACGCCGACGAAATCGTCTTCTTGGTGCGACACCTGGTTGTTCACCACGGCCTCAAGAAGGTGCGGCTGACCGGCGGCGAGCCGACCGAGCGGCCCGACCTGGTTGACATCGTGCGCCGCCTCTCGGCCATCCGGGACCTGGGCGAACTGGCCATGACCACCAACGGTCTTACGCTCGCTCGCCAGGCCGCTGCGCTGGCCCGCGCCGGCCTGCACCGGGTCAACATCAGCCTGGATTCCCTCGACCCGCGGAATTTCGCCCGCATGACCGGCGTGGACGGATTGCATCGCGTGCTTTCCGGCATCGACGCCGCCCTGGCCGCCGGGCTGAAGCCGGTGAAGCTCAATGCGGTGGTCGTTTGCGGCCGGAATGATGGCGAGTTGCCGGAGTTGGTCCGTTTCGCCGCCGCGCGGCAACTGGAAATCCGGCTGATCGAACTGATGCCGATGGGGCCGCTGGCCGCCCAATGGTCCGAGCGATTCGTTTCCGAGGAGACCATGCGGCAGCGGTTGGCCGGCACGGTCGCTGCGTGGGAGCCGTTGCCGGGCGGGGCTGATTCCGCCCGGCGGTTCTCGGCCCGCCTCGGCGACGGCCGGCGGGTCGTCCTCGGTTTCATCGCGGCGATGAGCAATCCATTTTGCGGGCGGTGCAACCGCGTCCGCATTGCGTCCGACGGCACATATTATCCCTGCCTGATGGGCGCAGCGGCGGGCTCGTTGCTCTCGGCGATCCGCCCGATTTTCAATCCCCAGGCGTTGGAGGAGTTCCTGCAAACCCATCTCGCGGAAAAGGCCCCGCAACACCCGAAAAGCGGCGCCGCGTTGATGACTTATTTAGGAGGTTAGCCCATGGCAAAGAAGAAATCCACGTCTCCGTCGCAGCCGCCGTTGCCGACGACCTTCGCGGCCTTTATCGACAAGTTTCCCGCCCTCGGCCATGCCCACGAGCAGGTCGCCAAGGCGGTCGACTCCGCCGGCCCGCTGGATCGGCACACCTGCGAACTGATCAAGGTCGGCATCTGCATCGGGGCCGGACTGGAGTCGGCGCTGCGGAGCCACGTCCGCCGTGCCATGCAGCACGGAGCCACGGAGGCGGAAATCGAGCAGGCCATCCTGTTGGCGATGAATACCTGCGGCTTCCCCCGCACCGTTGCCGCATGGCAATGGGCCTGGCAACAGATCGAGCGTGACCGCGGGGATGGCCCTTGAGTTTTTCCCGTTCGTCAGCTAAATGAACTTGCACGGTCTCGGGAGGGAAAAAGGGGACAGTCCCCATTTGTGCGAAGCACCCTTCGGGCCGTTCCGGCAAATGGGGACTGTCCCCTTTTTCCCGGAATGCCGCAAGCCCATCTGGTCTTCCTGTCGTCAACAGGTATATTGGCATGACCGAAAGCAGACAAGCGCCGATGCAAGCCGTCGTCTTTGCCACACCCTGCGAAGCGCTCGCCGCCCTGTTGGCGCGGCTACAGCCGGTTGCCGTCGGAGACCGCTTCCTGGCGGGACGCCGGCGGACGTGTTCTGGCCCAAGCGGTGGCGGCGGACCGGGACAGTCCGCCATGCGACAACAGCGCCATGGACGGCTACGCCGTACGCCTGGTTGACCTGCGCCGGAAGGTGCGACGGTTGCGGGGGAGGTGTCGATTGGCTGCTCGCCTCCGGAACTGCCGGCGGGGCGGGTGTTGCGGATCGTCACCGGCGCGCCGCTGCCGCCCGGCGCGGAAGCAGTGGTTCGCCACGAGGACGTCGAGGAAGATCCGTTCCGGATCGTGCTCCGGCCCGGCGTCGAGGTCCAGCCCGGCCAGAACATCCGCCGCCAGGGAGAGAATATCCGGCGGGGCGGCGCGGTTCTTGAGTCCGGCCGCTTGATCGACGCCGCGGCCATGGCGGCCGTGGCGGCGTTTGGCGCGGCACGGCTTCAAGTCTATCGCCGCATCCGTGTCGCGATCATCGTGACGGGCGACGAGCTGCGGTCGCCGGAGACACCCACGACGGCGTGGGAACTTCGCGATGCCAACGGCCCGGCGCTGGCCGCCATGTTCTCCGCTTTGCCGTGGCTGGAACCGCCCCGCCTGGCCCATGCCGCCGATCATCCGGCAGCCATCGTGCAGGCCCTGCGGCAAGCGCTGGCGGATTGCGACGCGGTGCTGCTGACGGGCGGGGTCTCGATGGGCCGGCATGACTATGTGCCTGAAGCTGTCGCCTCCGCGGGTGGCGAACTGCTCTTCCGGAAACTTCCCATCCGGCCGGGACATCCCGTGCTGGGCGCCGTCGGTCCGGGCGGCCAGGCCATTCTCGGCCTGCCCGGCAACCCCGTGTCGGTCATGGTGACCGCCCGACGGTTTGCCGCGGCCGTGTTGCGGCGGCTGGCAGGCATCGCCGTCGCGGATCCGCCGCCATCCGCCGTCACCCTGGTCAACCCGGATTCCAGCCGGTTGCCCTTGTGGTGGTTCCGGCCGGTGCACCTGGTCTCTTGCGGTTGCGCGAAACTGCTGAAGACCATGGGCTCGGGCGACGTCGTCTGCACCGCGTCGAGTGACGGTTTTGTCGAGATTCCGCCCGGCGAACAAGGCAGCGGGCCGTGGGCGTTCCGGCGATGGACCTTGTAGAACGGCACGCCGCTACGAAGCGATGTGCATGGGCACCCGCATGACAGATTCCTCAAACGGCATCCTACACACGGTTTCCGGCAACGGCGCCGATCCGCCGCCCTGGCAGTTCACCTGGGCTGAATTGTCCGGATCGCTGGGGGACTTGGGGACCTTCTTGCCGTTGGTGCTGGCGATGAGTTTCGTCTGCCATTTTGATTTGGGAATCGTGCTGATCTGTGCGGGACTGATGAACTTGTGGACCGGATGGCGCTTTCGCCAACCGATTCCCGTTCAGCCCATGAAGGCCATCGCGGCCGTCGCCATTACGCAAGGCATGCGATCCGGAGAGGTTGCGGCCGCGGGGCTGATCCTGGGCGCGGTGATGATCGGGCTTGCCGCTTCCAACACGATCCGCTGGGCCTGCCGGTGGGTGCCGAAGGCCGTCGTGCGGGGAATCCAACTCGGTATCGGAATGAAGCTGATTCTCAAAGCGATCCAGTGGGTGTTCGGCGGTGTGAGCTGGGCCGCAGGCGGGAGTGGCGCTGCCGGTCTGCCGTGGCTTGGCTGGGACAGCGTGCTGGTCGGCGCCATTGCGGCGGCTGTCCTCTCGCTGTCGTTTCTGCGTCGCCTGCCGGTCCTGCTTCCCGTATTCCTGGCCGGGTTCGTGCTGATCTATGTGCGCACGCCCGAGGTTTACGGCAGTGTGCGGCTAACGCTTCCCCACTTGCAGCAGGTCTGGCCGAGCGGCCCGGACTGGCTGGCAGGACTGCTCCAGGGAGCGATTCCCCAGATCCCGCTGACCTTGCTCAACTCCGTGATCGCCGTGTGCGCCTTGAGCAGCGACTATTTTCCAGGCCGCGGCGTGTCGCCGCGACGCATTGCGGCCAGCGTGGGAATCATGAATCTGCTCTGTGTCCCCTTGGGGGGCATCCCCATGTGTCACGGCGCCGGCGGACTGGCCGCGCAGTACCGCTTTGGGGCACGAACGGGCGGCAGCACCGTGATGCTGGGAGTCTTGAACATCACGCTCGGACTGGCCTTCGGATGCGCTTTGCTGGGCGTCCTCTCCGCATACCCGCGATCCATCCTTGCCACGATGCTGATGTTCGGGGGTGGGACGTTGGCCTGGGCTGCCAAGGATTCGCTCCGCGGCTGGGATGCGGTGATCCTATTGCCCACGGCGGCTACCATTGTGGCCTACGACACCACCGTCGGGTTCCTGGCCGGTCTGGCCCTGGCGTTGGTCCTTGGATGCGGGAAAACCCGCCTGTTCCAGCGCGGACCGGTAGGCTGCGAGATCGTTGATGTTGACGAGCGATTGTAGTCGCGGGTCAACGTCGCTCAATTCCTCGACGGTGACGCGCCGCGTTGCGACACGATCGAAGAGCGAGGCGACGCTGGTACATCCGGCGGTCAAGAGTTGGCGGACTTCGGCCAGGATGCCCGTGCGGTAGACGGCCGCCAGCGGCTCATCGAAGCCGTGCACGTGGGGAAGGGCGATGTCGAATCCAACGGCCAACTCAAACATGCGGCTTACGAACCGCGGTTCCAACCAAGGCGCATCGCAACCGCTGACGAAAGCGAATTCGACCGAGCCTTGCAGCCATTCCAGGGCCGTCTTCAAGCCCTCCATCGGTCCGAGATCCTCTTGGCGGTCATGAACCACGTGGACCCAGTTCGGCAAGGCGGGAAGCTCCTGTCCGGCACGCGCGGCAACCACGACCGGACGCACCGCCTCGCCCAATCGTCGTACGACGCGCTGGAGCATCAACTCGGGGCCGAAGGGCAGCATCGCCTTCGGCAGCCCCATCCGGCTGCTCCGCCCGCCACACAGTATAATTCCGGCGCACCGCAATGCTTTGGCCCCCTCGTTCCCCTTTGTATAAGCTCCACGTCAGTGGGTTCGCTGGCGGATATACTTCTGGTCTTCGTCGCCGAGTTTTTCCAGCGGGACGTTGATCACGGAGCCGTCTTCCAGTTCGAGTTTGACCACCTTGTTGGCCAGTCCGCGGAACTTGGCCGTGCGGTGGAATTTGCCGCTGGCGTCGCTCCATTGGCGGAATTTCGGGGCCCGGGCGGCCTGGGCCTCCTCGGCCTTCTTCTTGCGAGCGGACGCCTCATCCTCCGCCTTCCGCGTTTGTTCGTCCTTCTCCTGCGCCTTGGGGTTCTTGCCGTCCGCCGTGTCCCGGGCGGCGGGCTCGTCGTCCGCCTTCGGCGTGCCGGCCGGCGTGCCGGCCAGTTCCACCTGGTAGACGCCCGAATACACCGAAAGCAGAAGCCCATAGTGATTGCTGAGGAAGAACCGAGCCGCTCTTCCGGGAACATCGCCTCGTAGAGCGTGAAAGGGACCTTTCGGGTCGTCCGCCACGTAGAAAGCATCCTTTCCGCCCAGCTCGGCAGGATTGTCGGCGGTCATGTAGAACCGTCCCTGGAAGAGCGTTCGCTTGCCGTACGCGCAATCCGGGCTTAGCACTTCCCTTGTAAAACCGGGGACGCTGATGCGGTACAAAGGCCCAAAAAATCCTTCTGGTCCCCACCGGCCGCTATTATCACTCCAATAAATCGTGTTTTCATCTTTCAGCCGAAAGTAGTCGGACATGTAATAATCTGCGGCGGTCACCGCTTTGGTTTCCGGGTCGACCAACAACGGGCTGTTGGCGACCCGCCCGATAAAGACGCGTCGCTGAGCGGGATGGCCGTCGACCGCCGGGGCGGTAACGGTCGCCGCGAACAGGACGGGGAGGGCCAGCTTCGGTGACGTGTTCCCAGGCGTAACCCCGAGACCCATGTGCAGCAGGTCCAGCACGTCGCGGGCCTCGTGGAACACGTCCACCTTAAAGCCCTTGCCGGGGTCGAACGAGGCCATCGCAATCCACAGGCGGCCGAAATATCCGGCGATGCAGACCTTGCCGTGGCCCAGCGGCGCGATGGCGCAGGAAACCGACGGGGGAAGGCCGCTTTTCGGCCCTGCCCGCCAAATCTTCTCTCGCCGCGGCTCGATCACCGCCAGCCGCCCGTCATCTCCGGGGTTCAGGGCCCAGATATACTGCCCGTCCCAACATACGTTGGAGAAAGTGCTCATATGCCCGCCGTAGGTGACGCCGCTTTTCATGGTTGGAGACGATCGGCTGATCTCGATCGGCAAAACCCGCAGGCGGCCCTTCTCCTTCATCAAGGCCACTTCGTTATACTGCAAATCAACCAAGTCGCATCCCTTGTAAATAGGCATCCATTTGTCGATCTCGGGCCGCTCGACGATTTCGTCGTTGCCATCGGCCGTGGTCTGCCGCAGCGTCAGCTTATGAAAGACGACTTCCGGGTCCTTAACGTGAACGGGCTTTTGAACCGGAGGGTGCTGCGCTTTGCGCATCTCTTTGGCGTAAAATTCGTTCCGCGCCTTCGTCTTTTTTTCACCCGCTTTGCGCAACTCCGGCAGCCGATGGAAGCGATCCATGAAGCGGTCGGCCAACTCTTGCAGATGCGGGTCCGGCATCTTCTTGACCTTGGCGAAAAAATCGAGATACAGCGGGTATAATTCGGGCTGCGTCAGATCGGTCAATTCGATCATTGGCGTATCCGCAAGGAAGCCCCTCAGCCCCGGCAGCGTCGCCAGGCCGTAGTACGACGGATCGTACCCAAAGAACGTGTAAGGGTGGCAATAATAGTTGCGCTTGCCGCCCATCCAACTGAAAGCTTGCAGCAGCTTGAGTCGATGTTCGCAAATCGCCGGCAGCTCTTTCGGGAGCCATGTGGAGCGCCATGCGGGTTTACCGGTTCCGTCGTCGAACAGTCCGAACTTCTCGTCCCAACGCGACAAGAACTCGAGCGATTCATCCGAGACTTTTGCCGCCGCCTTGGCGACCAAGATGCGGTCGGCCGTATCGCTCATAGCGCACAGCAGCGCATAGTAGTCTTTGCGCACTTCAGGCGGAAAACGAAGTTCGCCGCCAATGCGGAGGTCGTTCCCCCACCTCCGTGTTTCCACGTAGGTGCGGTCCGCGAACGGCACCTTGGTCCCGCAGAAATACGCCTCCAAATGCGGCAGCGCCGCGCGAAGCCATGGGAATGCCTTTGGCGAGATCCCCCACTGGAATTCGTCCCCGTTGATTTCCAAGATCGCGTGCAGGGCGTCGCCGTGCACGGCCGGTTGATCGGGATTGAGCAACAGGCTGGCCTCGGCCAAGGCCAAGGCCTGTTGCCATTGGCCGATTTCCACGAACGCGTGCTCGCGGTCGGCCAGTTGCTTGGCCTCCGCCAGGGGATCGCTTGGCAGGACCCGTTTTCCTGCGACCTTGTCGATCAACTCCGTGGCGGCCTGGCGGAGCCGCGGGGGGAATTTGGTCCAAGCAAGCCCTTTTTCCTCCCGCCGCCCAAGCTCCTGCTCGCCTCGGAGCAGCCGCCAGGCGAACTGGCCGCGGCGATTCCCGCCCGTTCCTTCCACGCGGTACTCGCCCAGCAGATAAAGCGGCAGGCGCCGCTCGATGCCCGGCGAGCCGCTGACGGCCACCTCCCGCGCCAGGGCCTTGGCCTCAGCCAACTCGACCACGAGCAGCCCAGGCCGGCGCAAGAGGGCCTGCTCGACCAAACAAGCGAAACCGCCTTGCAGGTTGTCGGCCTCCTGCGTCAGGCTGTTGTTCAACAACGGCGGTACCGCCACGATGTCGGTGATCTTCTCTTGCCCTTTCTTGACGGCATCCTCCACCTTCTTGAGCACCGACGCCACGTCGGTGTCGGCCCGGCTGGTCAAAAAGACCGGCTCGGCGCAAAGCCGCAAGCCGCGTGCGGTCTCGCAGACGACCACCATCACGTGAGGCTTGGGCCGTTGGCTTTCGGCCAGGAAGATCAACAAGTCGGCCTTGAGCATTTTGCCCAGGGCCGCCCGCTTGCCGGGGGCGTCGGCGACCAACAGGGCCTGCAACTCTTGCTCGCCCAGCACCTTGTCGATCTCGTTCCG
The DNA here is from genome assembly GCA_963804825.1 of uncultured Planctomycetia bacterium. Lineage (GTDB taxonomy): Bacteria > Planctomycetota > Planctomycetia > Pirellulales > Thermoguttaceae > JBKQVT01. The sequence goes on from CAWDRV010000004.1 coordinate 57,870, forward strand.
CTCGACCAGCGCCGTGGAGGGGCGCTGCGCCAGGCGAATTTCCAGCAACGACGCCAGGTCTTGAGCACTCGCCGTCTTGGTGGCGATCACGCCCATGCGGGTCTCCGCCCGCGCGGGATTGCTCACCCAGCCGACCGTCAGACATAGCAGGCAGGCGATGGGGAATCGTCTCATCGTGGTGTATCCTCCGGGAACATTTGCAAAACAGACACACACGGTCAAGGAGCCGCGCACCCCATCGTGGTTTACTTCTTCTTTTCCTTCGCCTTTTCCGGCAGTGTTTCGGCGAAATGCTGGAGGAGGCGGATGGCCATGGCGCGGCCGCCGCATTGCAGGGCCTTCTTGCCGGCGATGTTCTCGGACAGATCGGCCGCCCGCGTGGTCACGCGATCCGTGAGCACGACCTTGCCGTCCTTGCGGCTGACCATGTTGATTTCCGTCCGTGCCGAGCAACTCACGATGTTGCCGATGCGGGCCGCAAACTCGCTGAACGCTTCGCCCGCAATGAGCATGTCGACCTTGGCGAGCCCCCGCGGCCAGCTTCGCACGTCATTGGCGGTCCAATCGGCGGCGAAACCGGTCAACTCGTTCTCGGGGACATCCTGGACGGTGAATCCGCACTCGCCGAGCAGCTTCTTGATCTCGGTCTCGACGGCCGGATCGATCACCCTCACCACCACGACCGCGGGAACGGGCGCCGCGTTGTGCTGCTCGCGCACGATCACCGCGACGACCGGCAGGCGGCGGCCGGCCAACTTCTTCTTCAAGGCCGGCAGCGGGTCCAGGGCGTCGTCGGCCGCGGCCACCAGCTTCGGGCCGGCCTGCCGCACCTTGGCGGCCACTTTTTCGGAGAGCTGGACCACCAGCGCCCCCATGTCGGTCGCCGCAGCGTCCCTGACCATCACGCCCTCGACCAGGCTGGTCTCCGTGCCAATGAGCTTGGCCGTGATGAATATGTCCTTGCCGAGGCGGAAGGCGCGGCCGGTGATCATGATTTTCGCGCCCACCAGCTTGCCGACCTTAATGGCTTGCTCTTGGTTGACCATGCCCGTCAGGTTCAACTCGTGTTCGTGGAGAGTTTGCAGCAGCGACTGTCGCTCGACGAGCTTGATCCCCGGTTCGCCGGAGAGCATGGCCGTCAGGGCGGAAGCCATGTCGCTGCCCGCGTTCGGGTTGGCCGGATCGTCGGCCGTGAAGTCGAGGATGGCGACCGTCAGTCCGGCCGGGGCCGCGTCGCCCTTTGCCTTGCCGGGTTTTGCGTCAGGCTTTGCGGGATCGGCTGCCAAGGCGGTGAGAACTCCTCCTCCCACCATCACCATCGCGAACACCGTGGGCGTCAGAAAACGTTTCATGCGAATTCTCCTAGGGAATGACAAGGGAAGGCACTTTGGCCGCCGGCGCCGGTTCGGCCGGGGGCGGCCGGCGACTGGGCGGCGGCGTCGGCACGACCGGCGACGCCAGATAGTCCAGCGCATCGACCAGGAATAATTGACTCCGTGGATCGCTCTCCCACGCGCCGAGCGGAACCTGACACAGAACGATCCGCCCTTTGCCGAGGGTCTTGGTCAAGACCAGGGCATCGAGGGGGGCGGGCTTTTTGCCGGACAGTTCGCGCGGCCACCAGGCGATCTCCAGGGCCGGCTCGTCGGCCGGCAACTGCACCGCCCATGCCTCGTTCCCCATGTCCGATCCTGTCGACAGCCGCAGATGACGAGCCAAGGGGTGATCCGCCTGCCAGGCCCATTTCGCCGGCGCCGTGCGCCGCGACAAGGGGTACCCCGCAAGCGAAGCGGGCTGCGTCTGGCGAAGGATCAACACGCTGGCGCCTCCCTTGGCCAGATTCAGCAGCGCCGCCTGGTCTTGCACTTCCTTGCCCAAGCGATCGGCCCCGACAAGGACAATGTCGGGATGCACAAACTGCAACTGGGCGTCGTTGGCGACCACCGTGTGCCTGACGCCCGACCGCTTCAGCAGCGCCGGCAGCCGGGCGCCGTGCGAAGCATGGTCGGGCAGGTCCCAAACCAGCAACTGCTTCCTGGCCATGCGCTGGGCCAGGCCGGCCAAGAGGTCATCGGGATAGACTTCGATGGGGGCGATTCCGCGGGCGATTGCCGGCTGCTTGCCCGCCTGCTCGGCGCGGTAGATCAACTGCATGTTGGTGGGCGTCCGCACGCGAGGCACGCGCAGGCGGATGACGCCGGGGCGACGTTCGGCGGGCAACTCCAACCGCCCCGAGGCCAACTCCGCGTCGCCGCAGACCAGGCGCCAGGTGAGCGTTGCGTTGGGGATCGGCTGCTCGATCGCCCATTGCACTTGCACCGTTTCCGTGTGGCCGCCCAACCAATAGCCGCCGCCGGAAAGCGAGATCAGCAGCATTGCCGGAATGTTCATGGTTTCGCCCGCGTGCAATCTTTTTCTTGGCAGCATATTTCCAGGTTGTAACCGCCGGTGGAAGTCACCAGCCGCCCGGCGTTGAACACCTGGCCGGGAAGCGGTTTCAGACTGGTCGCCAAGGCCGCCAAGGTTTCGCCGTCGTCCTGCGGCGATCGCACTTCGGCCCAGAGCGACAAGCGGCGATCCTGGCGGGCGGGGGTGGCGATGCTGTAGTGGAGAACCTGCCCCGCCCCGAACGGCACATCCAGGCTGGCGTCCTCGCCAGGCACGATGACGAGGTCGGTTCTCGATCTCTCCTGCCCGCCCTGCGACATGGCCAGTCGCACCAGCAACAACTTGCGATGTTTGCTTGCCGGCGGCGGCATGAGGCCCAATTCGCTGCGGCGATCGCCCAGGGCCACCCAACTGGTTTGCCCCTCGAACATCTCCGCGACGTTTTCAAAGACTTGCACCGCCCGCGTAATATCGGCTTGCGTCCATTGCACGGCTTGGCGCGAGGCTGCCGGGTTGCCGCCGGCGGACGGCGCGGCCACCTCGGATCCGCCGCGCGGCGTGCGGAGGTACATGGTCCAGCCGATAACTCCGACCAGCAATGAGACCGCCAGCGCGGCCGTCCAGGCCCATGGCTCGGCCGGCTGCGGCCGAAACGTGCGCCGCGGCCGCCCCTCAGGCCGAGCGGCAACCGCAACGGGCGCCTCGGGCACCGGCTCGGGAACCCTCAGCAATGTTCGCAGTTGCTCGTACTGGCCGATGGCCGTCCGGCACTCCCCGCACTGCTTCACGTGCTCGACAATCGCCGCCGCGTCGTGCAACGCAGCCTGGTCCCAATCGTGATCGAGAAACTTCCGTTGAATATCGTTGCATGTCGTCATGATTCAACCTCGGACCTCTTGGCCGTCAGAAAGGAACCGTCGCAGTTGGTCGAGCCCCTCGTGCAATCGACGAGAGACATCCGACGCGCTGCAACCCAGGAGTTCGCCCACCTCATTGCCCGACATCTCCTGCATCATCCGCAAGGTGACTACCCCGCGGATCGGCTCGGGCAACTGGGCCAGGGCGGACAGAACCAGGTCGCGGCGCTCGGTCAATTCGGCCGCTTCTGGATTATCTTCGGAAGCCCAATGGGCACGGTCTTCGAGCACTTGCTGCTCCGTCTGTTTCCGTCGCAAGACGCAAAAGCTTTCGTTCATCACCACGCGGACAAGCCAATTCTTGATGGCGCGCGGGTCGCGAATGCGGTCGCGGTGTTCCCACGCCCGCAGGAACGCCTGCTGGCAAACGTCCGCGGCCGCCTCCGTGCTTCGCAGCACCCCATAGGCCAAGCGGCGGTAGAACCGCCCCTGCTCGCGAACGTGGCAGTCGAGCAGGGTCGGCCAATCGTCGGCCCCCGCCCCGGCCGGGTCTGCCATCAACTCCTTTTGGCGCATAGGTTTCCCCTATATTCAAGGATGCGCGAAGGCAGGGATTTTTGCGACCATTCGGAAAACTTGGCTCGTTCGGCAATCGAGACGAATTGTTCCCGGCGAAAATTCGCTCCTCGTTATTCTGTAGGCAGTTACGTCATTTAGCAAGTGGGCTGCTTCCGGCTGGGCTGGCGTTTTTTCCCCTGGAAGACGCGCGGCCGATGCTTCAGCGATCAAGTTCAGGGCACGGAATCCGAGATTCAAACTGACCCACTGCGCAGATCTCGCAACTCCTTGACGGCGCATGAGTACGGAGTTATTAGTAGGGACAACCATTTCACCGGTTAGAGCCAACCTGAAGGAAGCTAAAAGCGTCTAACAGAACGACCTATTTTCCACGGCGGCTTGCCGCTGGCGGCCGCGCAGCGCCCGCCAGCATAACATCCCGTTCATTGTGATAGCGGCTTTAAAACTCGTTGGACCACGACACCATGCCTGGATCACCCGTGGAAATCTCGTCCGACCAACTGGCCGACATCCACGACCTTTATCAGCGGGGGTTATTCCTGCAAGCCTTTCGGGCGGCGCGGGACGTGGGACCGCTGGGCGCCTGGCAGGGTCCCGACGCGATGGTCATGGCGGGGCGACTGGCGGGGCGACTGGGCGGCGGCACTCTCAGCCAGTGGCTCATTCGCCGCGCCTGGCGTCAGGCCCCGGACCATGAGCAGGCCCGCTATTACTATGCCTACCACGTGGCCCGAGTGCGCGGGCCCTACGCCGCTTGGCGTTTCATGCACGAGGTGGGCGATCCGCTCGACAGCAGCGCCGCCGAGCGGCGGTCGGAGTGGCTGGCGCTGCGCGCCTACCTGGCCGCCGCGCTGCGCGACTTCGACACGGCCGAACGCTGGTTGGAGCGGGCCGGCGCCTTGACGCCGGAGTGGGCCTGGATCCGCACCTGCCGGGCGATGGTCCTGGAGTTTGAGGACCGCTACGACGAGGCGCTGGCCGCCGCGCGGACCGCCTTGGACGCGCATCCCTGGTATTGTCCGGCCGTCGAGTCGGCCGCTCATCTGCTGACGCTCTTGGACCGCGACGCCGAGGCGGTCGCGTTGCTCTCGGAAGCCGCGGAGCACCTGGAGAGCGTCAACATCGTCGGCCAGCTCTACGGCGTGCTGATCGAGTTGCGCCGTTACCAGGCGGCCGGCGAGGCCCTGGAGCGGTGCCCTGCCCTGGCGCCGCTGGCCGATCGGTCCGTCCGGCGGTGGTTGGCCGGCGCAGCGCTCGGAAGTGGCCTACCACCTGGGCGACGTGCCGGCGGCGATCCGTCATGCCAAGCAGGCCGGCCGCGAGTTCTTCACCATCATTGCCGCCCGGCTGGAGGACGCCGCTCGTGCCTCTGCGCGGTCGGTCATGCTCCCGGTCGGGTTCGTCCGCCAGCACCACGTGACCTGCGTGCCCGCCACCTTGTCGGCGATCAGCCGCTTCTGGTCGCAGCCGGCCGACCATCTCCAGGTTGCCGAGGAGATATGCTACAACGGCACCACGGCCTACCACGAGCGGCAATGGGCCGAGCGTCACGGCTGGGTGGCGCGGGAGTTCACCGTCACCGAGCCGAGCGCCGCGACGCTGTTGGATCGCGGCGTGCCGTTCACGTTCACCACCATCCATCCGGCCAACGCGCATCTGCAAGCGGTCATCGGTTACGACGGCCGCCGCGGGACGCTCTGGATTCGCGATCCCTTCTGGCGCAACGCCCAGGAGGCGATCGGCGACAAGCTCTTGGAGCAATACCGGGCGTACGGGCCGCGGGGCATGGCGTTGGTGCCGGAGGGGGAGCGGGCCCGGCTCGACGGCCTCGACCTTCCCGACGCCGCGCAGTGGGACCGCCTCCACGACATGGACGGGGCCTTGGTCCGGCATTGCCGCGAGGAGGCGGCCGCGATCTGCGCGGAGTTGTCCGCCGCGGCGGACGGCTGCCGGCTGGGTTGGGAAGCTCGCCGCCGCATGGCGTGCTACGACGCCAACCCCGCCCAGCGCCTGGCCGCCGTCGAGCAGTTGCTGCAATCGGCGCCCCAAGACCCTTGCCTGCAACTGGAGCGGCTCGCCTGCCTGCGCGACCTGGCGCGCCGCGACGAACGGCTGGCCATCTACCAGGAGATCTGCGGGAAGCGGGACGTGCATCCCGTTTTCTTGCAGCAGTACGCGCAGGAGCTGCGGGCCGACGCCCGCCGCCGCGGCGAGGCCGTCGCGCTGCTGCGGCGGGCCGTTCGCCGTGCGCCGCTGGAACCCGGCGGTTACTACATCCTCGCCCACCTCTTGTGGGACCAGCGGCAGTTCGACGAAGCCCTGGAATTGTACCGCTTTGCCACGTGCCTGAACGACAAGGAAGAGGAGTTCGCCAAATCGTACTTCATCGCCGCCCAGTGGTTCAAACGGACGGAGGAGGCCTTTGATTTTCTGCAAGGCCGTTTTGAGCGATTCGGGGCGAAGTCGAGCCTTCCTGCGCGCACCTTGACCAACGCCTACCTGGCGTGGAACCGGACTGCCGAAGCAATGGCCACCGTCGAGGAAGCGATGCGGCTCCGTCCCGAGGACGGGCAGTTGCAACTGTTCGCCGCCGACACCTTGCTCTCGTGCAGCATGGAGAACATGCCGCGGGCGTTGGAGCTTTTGGAGAAAGCGCGGGGGGCGTCGCCCCGCGTGCAGTGGTTGCGGACCGCCGCCCGCTTGGCCACGGTCGATGCCCGGCCCGCCGATGCCCTGACACTGTGGCAGGAGTTGCTGGAGATCCAGCCCCTGGCGACCGACGCCCATGAAGCGGCCGCCCGCTTGCTGGCGGAGACTCGCGGCAAGGCCGCCGCGCTGGCTCACCTGGCTGCCGCCGCCGATCGCTTCCCCCATTATCAGCCCCTGCAACGGCTGCGGGTGCAAGAGGTGCGCGACCAGCCGGCCGAGGTCCGCGAGCCGGTGCTCCGCCGGGCCATCGCGGCCATCCCGCACGACGCCTGGCTCCACCGCGAACTGGCTTTCTTCCTCCTGGCCGAGCGGCGGCGCCGGAAGCCTGGCAGGAAGCCGACGTCGCCGGCCGGCTGGAACCCGACAGCCCGTCCTATCACCTCCTCCATGCCCGGCTGTTGCGAGACGAAGGCCGGATCGACGAGGCGAAAGACGTGCTCCGCCAGTCCATCCGCTTGTCCGTCGATCACAACCTGGTCATCGAGGACTGGATGGGCCTTTGCACCACGGCGACCCAGCGCCGCGAGGTACTGGCTTTTGTCAAGGACGAGTTGGTGCGGCAGGTGACGTTCGGCGACGGCTTGCTGGCCTTCCGCAACCACGCCCATGGGACCCTGGAGCCGGAGGAATTGTTGGCGGTTCTCCGCGAGGCCCTGGAGGAGCGGCCCGACCTATGGCACGCCTGGTCGGCGGCGACACGGCAACTCTTGGCGATGGACCGCCGCGAGGAGGCCTGGACCTTGGCCCGCCAGGCCACCGATCGGTTTCCCCTGCTGCCGGTGCTGTGGCTGGACCGTGCTGCGGCTTGCCGCGCCCGGGAGGATGGGCCGGGCGAGCGCGAGGCCTTGGAAACCTGCTGCCAGATCAACCCGGATTGGGGCGCCGGGGTACGCATGTTGGCCGACTTCCTGGAGCGACAAGGTCAATTCGACGAGTGTCGCCGCCTGCTGGAGCAGGCGGTCGCGCGCCGCCCGTTGGACGTCGCCAACCACGGCATGTTGGCCGAGTTCTTGTGGCGCCGCAACGAGCGGGAGGAGGCCTTGGAGCGTATCCGCCGGGCGGTGGAGTTGGAGCCGTGGCAGCAGCGGGCGTGGAACGACCTGAACGCCTGGGCCACCCAACTCGGCCGCCGCGCCGTCGCCCGGGAAACGGCGGAAGAACTGACCGCCTCTCGGCCCGGCCATCCCCGATCCTGGCTGATGCTGGCCGAAGCCCTCGATGCCCCGGAACAACTCGACCAGCGCCTGGCCGCCCTGGACAAGGCCGTGGCCCTGGATCCTCGTTTGATCGAGGCCCACGAGTTGCGGGCGATCGCCCTGGCGGGCGCCGGTCGCTGGGAGGAAGCCCGGCAGGCCTGCTGCGGGCCGCCCTGGGGCGACCATCCGCCCCGGGAACTGCGGGCCCGCGCCGCTTGGCTGCACGCGAAACAAGGCAACCTTCCGGAAGCCATCGCCGGGATCCGCAGCCTGGTGGCCGACGAGCCGGGGTACTTTTCCGCCTGGTCTTGGCTGGGCGATTGGTGCAAGGAGGTGAAGGACTATCATGGCTGCCTCGAGGCGGCCGAGGCGCTGGTCCGCATCAACCCGCAATACGAAGTCAGCCTGGGCTACCTCGGCGAGGCGAAGCGGTTGTTGAACGATCTGCCTGGGGCCCGCGACGCCTTCCGCCGCGCCTTCGAGTTGGCGCCGGCCTACGAGTTTGCCGGCAACTCGCTTTTCGATCTGCAATTGGCCGGCGCCGACCTGCCTGCGGCGGCGGCAACCATGGCCGTGCTCCGCCGGCACAGCAACAGCGGGCTGGTGCTGGCCCGCGCTGCCCAACTGGCGGCCCGGCAGGGCAAGATGGCCCCCGCCGCCGATGCCCTGCGGCAAATCTGCACCACCCCATCGTCCAATCGCTGGCCGGTGACGGCCGCCGTGAAGGCGATGACCGATGCCCGCTGGGGGCCATTTGCCCGGCAAATCCTGGAAGAATCGCTGCCGGGCGAACAGACCGACGCCGAGGTCGGCCGGCAATGGGCCCGGCTCTGCACGGCGCAGAAGCGCTGGGCGGATTGCGGCCGGCGGCTGGAGAGCCTGGCCGGGCGCAGCCGTGCCGCCGGCGAGGCGGCCGTGGTCTACGTCGAGGCCTTGGCCAAGGCCGGCCGGCGGTTCCGGTTCCGCTGGTTCCTGTGGCGAAACCAAGACTGGCTGCGAAAGAACACGCGTTGCTGGGGCTCGGTGGGCTACGCCCTCCATCACTTCCGCCGGTTCGGCCGCCTCCTCCGCTGGCTGGCCGACTGGCGACAGCGCAACGACCTGGAGCCGTGGATCCTCAAGAACCTCGTGGAAGGTCTGCGGCGGGCGGGTCGCAACGCGGAGGCCGCGGAGGCCGGCCGCCGAGCCCTGTCCTTGCCGCCCGACCCGAGCCAGGCCGGCCACCGCCTGTGGCTGGCCGCCGACGCCTGCCTCGAAGGTCACATCGACGCCGCCCGAAAACTGCTTCAACAAGTCGAGGGGACGAAATTCCGCCCCGAAGACGAATTCCTCCGCCTCTCAGCCCAAGCGGTCGTGAACATGGCCTCGGCCCGCGCAGAAGACCGGTCCTTTGCCTTCCGCACCGAGCGAAAACGGCTCGATCGGGCGAAGGCCCTGTATCCAGGGGTCGCGCGCAACGCGGCGCGGCGGCGTTTCTATCGGCAATGTCGGCGGATCGTCGCGCAGTGCCGCGGCGGCCTGGCGGCATGGCTCTGGTCCTGGTATCTCTTCTAACCACGGAGAACGGCAAGGCCGCCAGGTCGATGTGGAAGCCGTCACGATCAAATCCCCCTAGTATATCTTCCCACAAGTTCTTGCCGGAAACCTCGCTACCGGCTTGCGGTTTCGCAAGCGACGCTGACCGGCAGAAACTATCTATAAGTCGCATTAGCTGCCTTCGGCTCGCCGGGCCGAGCCTTTGATAGCACGTCGCCTACAATCCTTTATATTAACTTGACAGGGACGCACACGGCCGCTAAAATGAATGTTTGTTTTCGCGGGGGCACGGGACGTTTTCCCGTCTAGCGGCTAAGGGGGGCGCCATCCGTTGTGGAGAGGATCGTTGGGGAGCCTCCTGGCGACCGCCGTGACGTGGACACTCTCGCGTTTGGGAGCGGCACCCAAGTTGTACTCGGTACCGTCTCAAATTGGATTGGGGTTGATTGAATTACGACAGGCTGACACCCTTGGAATCCCACAAGCTCTGAGCCAGATTCAACATTGCGGATGATTCCAGGCAAAAAAAGCAACGTTTTCCAGCACCCAATTTCACTGACTTGACGCCATGGCGTCAAGTTCAGCACTTGCGATTTGAGACGATTCCTCGCCGTCAACTACCGGGATACGTCGGCTGATTCTCTGTTTCGGGCCCTATGCCGTCGCGATCTTCTCCGCGATTTCTGGGGCCGCAGGGCCGGACCCCGCGACAGCACCACGGCGCCGTATCCGATCTAATTCGCGTTTCCATCATTCGAAAGGGCTTGCGTCATGAACCGGTCGCGCAGCGATATGGCTCTCTTCCTCGCCTGCATCCTTTTGCCGGCCATCGGCGTGCTTACTTCGGCGGCAACTTCCGCGGATCAGTTCGACTGGCGAACTGTCAACGGGCAGGACTTCCTCACGCCCGTCGAAAACCAAGGGGGGTTGGGATCCTGCTGGGATTTTGCGGCAACCGCCACCCTGGAGGCGAAATACAAGATCACCCGCAACGATCCTACCTTCAATATCGACCTCTCCGAGCAGAATCTCCTTTGCGCCGTGAACGATGGCACCCTCGGTCCCACGGCTTACAGCTACTTCGCCACCAACGGCCTCGTGACCGACGCGGAACTTCCCTACACGCAGTCCATGACCTCGCCGCTATGGCCCTTGCAGAGCGGCTGGCAGGACCGCGTCACGGTGTGTGCCTCGTCCCAGCTTTACCTGGCAAGCGATACGGCCAGCCTGAAGGCCGAGTTGAAGGAGTACGGCCCGCTCGAGGTCAATATTCTCGCTTCCTCGGACTTCGACACCATCGGTGAGTGGCCCACGTTAGAGACTAGCCCCGGCAGCGGCCATGAGGTCGTGCTGGTGGGCTACGTGGACGATCCCAATTATCCCGGCGGCGGCTACTGGATCTCCAAGAACAGTTGGGGGGCGGGTTTCAACCGCGACGGCTATGGCACGATCATGTACGGCAACGTCTCGGACCATCAAATTGACGGGCTTACGGGGCCGGCCTACTACACCGGCACCATGTATTACAGCGGCACCGACTACACCAATCCGGCCAATTATCACACCGGGACCGCCGCCATCGCCACCTGGACCGGCAGCAACAACAGCACCTGGGACACCAGCACCGCAAACAACTGGGCCATCAGCGGCACCGCCTTCACCTGGCTCAACCAGGAAGTCGGCGCCGTCTTCGATAACACCGGCACCCGTCGCGCCATCACCATCAACGGCACGGCCATCGCCCACGCGATGACCATCAGCGGCACGGGCTACTCGTTTTCCGGCGGCTCGCTGACCGTCACCGCCGGCGGCATCACCGCCAACAATTCGTTCACCATCAATGCGCCGGTGACCGTCGGGGCGCCGCAAACGTGGCTCACTGCCGCCGGCCAGACCTTGACCATCAACGGCAATGTCCACACGATCATCAGCACCCTGACCGTCAACGGCGCAGGCAACACTTACGTCAGCGGCGTGATCGACGGCGGCGGGGTCGCTAACAGCGAGGGCGACGCGGCGGGCAACCTCGTCAAGAACGGCGCCGGCACGCTGTCCATCTGCGGACCGAGCAATTACCAAAGCGACATCACGATCAACGCCGGCACGTTGAACCTGGCGCCGGGCAGCGGCGCCACGGCCATCTACGGCGGCACGATCAGCGGCAGCGGGTCGTTGGCCGTCGGCGGCCTCGGCACGGTCGTCCTCTCCGGAACGAATGCGTTCACCGGCAGTATCCAAGCCAACAGCGGCGTGCTGGAGTTCACCAGCCCCTCGGCCCTTCCCAGCAGCACCGGCAGCATCAGCATCAACAGCGGCGGCGCGGTCCTGGTCGGCGGCGCCTACGCCACCGTGACCGGCTGGCTGGGCAGCAACGACATTAGCACGGCCACCGCCGGGGCCCTGGCCCTGACCGGCGCCAGCAGCGAAACGATCAGCCTGACAGGCTACGCCAGCCTCTCGTTGGGCGCCAGCGGCGCGGTCACCTACAGCGGCGCCCTCACGCCCGCTGGAGCCACGTATCGGCTGGGCGGCGGCGGGGGCACGTTGACCTTCGCGTCCACCCTGACTGGCGGCCGAAGCCTCGTGGTCACCGGCCCGGGAACCGTCGTCCTGACCAAGAGCAACACGTACTCCGGCGGCACCACGATCAGCAGCGGGGCGCTCGAACTGGGCGACGGCGCGAGCAACAACGGCTCTGTCCCCGGCAACATCACCGACAATGCGACGCTGATCTTTGCCAATCCCACCGCCCAGACGTATAGCAGCGCGATCAGCGGCAGCGGCGTGCTGACAAAAATCGGCGCCGGCACGTTGACGCTCACCGGCAGCAACACCTACAGCGGCCTCACCACGCTGAGCGCCGGCAACCTGGCGGTCAACGGCTCACTGCTCGCCGGCGGCACGGTCAACGTCAACAGCACCGCCACGCTCAGCGGCACCGGCAGCGTCGGCGGCGTCACGGTGGCGGCCGCCGGCACGCTCTCCCCGGGCGTAAGCGGCGGCACGCTGTCCGCCGCGTCGGTCAACCTCAACGCCGGCAGCGACCTGGCCTACACGCTCGGCAGCGGCACCGACAGCCGGCTTGCGATCACCGGCGGCCTGACGATTCCGGTGAATGTCATCACCAGCGTCACCCCGGGCGGCAGTTGGGCCACCAGCGGCACCTATGTCCTGGCCACCTACGGCGGCACGGCCACGAACAACTCCAACGGCTTCACCGGCTGGGTAGTCCGAGGCACGGGCCTGGGCAGCCACATCTACAGCTTCACGCTCGGCAGCGGCAGCCTCGACATGATTGTGGCCGCCGCCAACGCATACGCCGGCTCGTGGACTGCCACCACGGGCGGAAGCTGGGGCTCCTCCACCAACTGGCTGAGCGGCCACGTCCCGACCAACCTGACCGATACGGCCGCCTTCGGTCCGGCCATCGGCAGCAGCACCGCCACGATCACGTTGGACGGCAACCGCACGCTGAGCGGCCTCACCTTCAGCAGCACCGGCAGCGGCAGTTACGCGATCACCGCCGGGACCGGCGGCATCCTCACGTTGGACAACGGCGGCAGCGCCGTGCCGCTGAGCGTCACCAGCGGCAGCGACACCATCAGTGCCCCGGTTGATCTGGCCGATAGCTTGAACTTCAGCGGCTCCGCCGGGACGAGGTTGACGATTTCCGGCTCCATCGGCGAGTGGGTGCCTGGCAGGACGCTTTCCGTCAGCGGCGCCGGCACGTTGATCCTGGCCGGTTCCGACGCCTACACCGGCGCGACGACCATCAGCGGCGGGACGCTGCAGATCGGCGCCGGCGGCGCCGCGGGCTCGATCGACGGCACCGCCGGCGTGACCGACAACAGCACGCTGGCCTTCAACCGCTCCGGCACGTACACCTTCGGCCCGGCCGTCAGCGGCAGCGGCAATGTGACCATGTTGGGCCCCGGTACGCTGGTCTTGACGGGATCGAGCACCTACAGCGGCGCCACCACGATCAGCGGCGGCACGTTGCAGATCGGCAACGGTGACGGCGCCGGCTCGCTCGACGGCACCAGCGGCGTCAGCGACAACGGCGCGTTGACCTTCAACCGTTCCGACGCGTACACCTTCAGCCGGGCCATCAGCGGCAGCGGCGGGGTGTTGCAATTAGGCAGCGGGACGGTCGCGCTGGCCGCCTCGAGCAGTTACACCGGCGCCACGACCATCGACAGCGGCGTGCTGTCGATCGGCAACGACGACAACCTCGGCGCCGCGCCGTCCTCTGCAACGGCCAACCGGCTGGTCATCCAGGGCGGCACGCTGCAAGCGAGCGGCGCGGTCACGCTGGCGGCCAACCGCGGCATTGGCCTCGGGTCCGGGGCCTCGATCGTCGTCACCTCCTCGACCGACACGCTCACCTATGCGGGCGTCATCGCCAACGCGTCGACCGGAACCGCCGGCAGCCTGACCGTGGGCGGGGCCGGCGCGCTGACGCTGACCGGCTCGAACACCTACACGGGCGGCACGACCGTCGGCAGCGGCACGCTGCAATTGGGCGACGGCACGAGCAAGAAGGGCTCGGTGGCGGGCAGTATCGTGGTCAACACCGGCACGTTGACGTTTGCCAACCCGACTGCCCAAACTTTTAGCGGCGCGCTCAGCGGCAGCGGCAACCTCACGAAGACCGGCGCCGGCGCCATGACGTTGTCCGGCACGGCGATCAGCTTCAACGGCAACGTCACGGTCAGCGCCGGCACGCTGACGGCCTACAACGCCGTCGGCCCGGACGGTCTGGGCTTCTCCACCGGCTACGGACCGTACAGTCCCAATCCCAACAGCCTCGGCATCACGGCGAACACCATCACGATCAATTCCGGCGCCGTGCTAAACATGTACGGAGACACCAGCAGCGCGTGGTACACGTCCGGCAACTACACCGACGGCGCCAGCATTTCGCTGGGCACCACCGGCGGGACGATGATCGCCGGCAACGGCGTCTTTCGCAAGACCGGCAACGGCGTCCTGTCGCTCTGCGGCGACCCCAGCTATAACAACGGAACCTTGTACGATTCGCGGGGCGACGGCCTCGGATTCGTCTGGATGGGCATGACCGGCGGCACCATCGACATCGAGGGGGGCATCCTCCGCAACGGCGGCTGGCAAGAGGCCAATTGGACGGCCAACCTGGCCTCGATGAACATCGCCGCCGGGGCGCAGTTCGACCTCTGGGAGGGGCAGGCGGCGTATATCGACGCCCTGACCGGCAGCGGCTCCGTCACCAACGGCTACGGCCCGCCAAGCACCCCCTTGACCATCGGCGTGAACAACGGCTCCGGCACCTGGGCCGGGGTTATCAGCGGCGCCGCCACCCTGACCAAGAGCGGCACGGGCACCGAGGTGTTCACCACGGCCAACACGTATACTGGGCCGACCGTGATCAACGGCGGCGTCTTGGCCGTGGCAGGCTTGAGTTCCGACGTGACCGTCAACGCGACGGGCACGCTCAGCGGCAGCGGCGCCGTGGGCAACGTGACTGTCAATAGCGGCGGCACGCTGGCCCCCGGTTATGGCGGCGGCGCCACCTTGACGGCCAGTTCGTTGGTGCTCAACTTCGGCGCGGGGCTGGCGTACTCGCTCGGCACCGGTCACGACAGCCTGCTGGCCACCAGCGGCGGCTTGACCATCAACCCGTTGGTCACGCTGAATGTTACCGCCGGGACGGGCTGGGGCAACGGCACCTATCCCTTGACCAGCGGCGTCACGTCGCTGACGGACGATTCGAGCAGCTTCGCCGGCTGGACGGTCGCCGGCGGCAGCCTGGGCAGCCACCGCTACCGTTTCACGCTGGCCGGCGACAACCTCAACCTGGTCGTGACGGTGCCCCTGACGACGACGAATTGGACCGCGTCGGGCGGCGGGAGTTTCGCCGGCACCGGCAATTGGAGCGGCGGCGTGGTTCCCAGCGGCACCAACGCCATGGCCGGCTTCGCCAATAGCATCGGCGGCAGCGCGGCCACGGTCACGCTGGACGGGAACCGCACGCTGGGCGGGGTGAGCTTCAGCAACACCGCCGGCGGCAGCTACACGCTCAGCCGCAGCAGCGGCGACACCACCAGCGCGCTGACGCTCAACGGGGGCGGCTTCGGCGCGCCGGTGACCGTCAGCGCCGGCAGCGACACCATCGCGGCGCCGATCACGCTGGCCGACAACACGAATTTCAACGTCGCCGCGGGGAGCAGGCTGACCATCTCGGGTTCCATCAGCGGGAGCTACCCGGTGAGCGTCAGCGGCTCGGGCACGTTGGTGCTCTCGGCCGCCAACCCGTACACCGGGCCCCTGGCCGTCACCGGCGGGACGCTCCAGCTCAACCACGCCAATGCGGTCCAGAACAGCACGCTCGTGGTCGTCGCGGCGAACAGCCTGGCGTTCGGCACGGGCATCGGCACGTTCAATCTTGGCGGCTTGAGCGGCCAGGGCAACGGCAGCATCACGCTGGCCGACACCGGCGGCAATGCCGTGAGCATCGCCGTGGGCGGCAACAACGCCAGCACGACGTACTCCGGCGGGCTGAGCGGCGGCAGCAGCATCACCAAGGTCGGCAGCGGCGAAACGACGCTCTCCGGCTCCGGCATCGCCGGCTACTGGGGCAACGTGACGGTCAGCGCCGGCACGCTCCAGGTGGTGGACGCCGTCAGCGTCACTTCCACGAACGGCGGCCCCTGCTTTTCCGCGGGGCTCGCCGCTCCTGCCAACACCCTGACCACCAGCGCCGGCGGCGTCTTGGAAATCTACGTGGACGCCAACACCGGCTGGAACGTCCGACAACTGGGACAATGGCGGCTTGGGCAACTACGGCGGGACGACGATCACCGGCAACGGCGTCT
Source organism: uncultured Planctomycetia bacterium (assembly GCA_963804825.1). Taxonomy (GTDB): domain Bacteria; phylum Planctomycetota; class Planctomycetia; order Pirellulales; family Thermoguttaceae; genus JBKQVT01. Next base: position 73,986 of record CAWDRV010000004.1, read on the forward strand.
TCCGCAAGACCGGCAACGGCACTTTGTCGATGGCCGGCGGGACCCTCGGCGCCGGAAGCGTGACCTTTGCCATGAGCGGCGGCACCATCGACATCGAGGGCGGGAACCTCCGCAACGGCGGCAACGCGGTCGTCAACTGGACCAACAACAAGGCCTCGATGACGATCGGCAGCGCCGGCACCCTCGAAGTGTGGGGCGGGCAGCCGATCATCATCGACGCCCTCAACGGCACCGGAGTCATGGATTCCGTCTACGGCGGACCGGTCGACTTCACCATCGGAGTGAACAACGGCTCCGGCACGTGGGCAGGCACCATCACCTCGCAATACCTCAACGTCGTCAACTCGCTGACCAAGACCGGCACCGGCACCCAGGTGTTCGCCACCGCCAACACGTATACCGGTCCCACCACCATCAGCGGCGGCGTCCTGCAGCTTGCCAATCCCAACGCGTTGCAGTGGAGCCCCACGAACGTCAACGTCGCCGGCGGCCTGGGCTTCGGCAGCGGCGTGGGCACGGTCAACGTGGCCAGCCTCAGCGGCACCGGCAACGTGACCTTGACCGACGCCGGCGGCGGGGCCGTCACCCTGAGCGTCGGCGCCAACAACAACAGCACGACGTACGGCGGCGCACTGAGCGGGTTGGGCGGCCTGACCAAGACCGGCGCCGGCGTGATGACGCTCACGGCCACCCATCATAGCTATAGCGGCGCGACCGCCATTACCGGCGGCACGCTCAGCCTGGCCGCAGGGTATACGCCGGGCGGACCGTCGGGGGTGACGGTGTCGAACTCGAGCTTCGAGACGCCGAGCATCAGCAACTACCGGTTCAACCCCAGCGGGGCTTCGTGGACCTTCGGCGGCGTGCAGGCCGGCATCGTGCACAACGGCAGCGACTACGGCAATCCCGATGCGCCCGGCGGGGTCCAGGCGGGGTTGCTCCAAATGAGCGGCTCGTTCAGCCAGAGCCTTAGCTTCCCGTCGTCGGGCAATTACGTTATTAGCTTGGAGGCTGCCTACCGCGGGACCTCTCCTGGCATCCCGAACGAGTTCCATATCCTGTTGGACGGTACCCAAGTGGGCGACATTACTCCGCTCAATACCGGCTCCTATGACACATTCACCACCAGCCCATTCGCCGTCACGTCGGGCACCCACACGCTGGCATTCGTGGGCCTCGACAGTGGCGGGGGCGACACTTCTTCCTTCGTGGACATGATAAGCGTCAGCACCGCTCCCATCTACAGCAGTAACACCAACATGCTGCCCGCCACGACGTCCTTGTCCCTCTCCGCGGGCGGGGCGCTGGACCTGGGCGGAAACAATCAGCAGGTCGCCTCGCTGGCCGACTACACGGCCGGCAGCGGCGGCATGGTCGTCAATAGCAACACCTCGTTCCTCTCGACGCTCACCCTCGGCGCCCCCGGCGGCACGAGCACCTTCAGCGGCCAGATCGCCGGCGGCAGCGGACTCGGCACGATCAACCTCGTCATGAGCGGCAGCGGCACGCAAGTCCTCGCCGGTTCCAACACGTACACCGGCGCCACCACGATCAACGGCGGCAACCTGGCGGTCAACGGCTCGCTCAGCCCCAGCAGCAGCGTGACCGTCAACAGCCCGGGCGTCCTGAGCGGCGCCGGCACGGTGGGCAGCGTGATCGTGAATTCCCTGGGCACGGTCGCCCCGGGCTCTTCTCTCGGCGGCGGCACGCTGACGGCCGGCTCGCTGAGCCTGAGTCCCAGCAGCGTGCTGAGCTATACGCTCGCCACCAGCACCGCCAGCAGCAGCAACAGCCGGCTCACCATTACCGGCGGCCTGACGCTGAGCACCGGCCTGACCTTGAGCATCAACCCTGCCCCAGGCTCCAGTTGGACGAGCGCGACCAGCGGCACCTATGTGCTGGCCACCTACGGCTCGTTGACCAACAATTCCAGCAGCTTCAGCGGCTGGACGGTCGCCGCCAACCCCTTGCTGGGCCGGCACACCTACGGCTTCAGCGTCAGCAGCGGCAGCCTCGACCTCAGCGTGGGGACCGGGGCGACCGTCAGTGGCACGTGGAGCGGCTCGGGCGGTGGAAGCTGGGGCACGGCCGGCGACTGGCAGGGCGGCAACATCCCTGGTTATGTCGGCGACACGGCCACGTTCGGCACGAGCATCAGCTCGACGGCGGCGACCGTGACGCTCGACGGCGCCCGGGGACTGAGCGGCCTGACGCTGAGCACCACCGGCGGCGGCAGCTACACCCTCAGCCGCAGCGGCGGCGACACCGCCAGCACGCTGATCCTGGCCAACGGCGGCAGCACGGTGCCCTTGAGCGTCAGCGGTGGCAGCCAGACGATCGCCGTGCCGGTTTCGTTCTTCGACAACGTGGGCGTGAGTGCCGCTTCCGGCGCAAGTCTGACGGTCTCCGGGGCCGTCGGCGACGGCGGGGCGGGCAAGTCGCTCGGCCTCAGCGGGGCCGGCACATTGATCCTTGCCGGCGCCAACTCGTATACCGGCCCGACCAGCGTCACCGGCGGCACCCTGCAAATCGGCGCCGGCGGCGCCGGCTCTTCGCTGGCCAGCCCGAGCGTCAGCCTCAGCAGCAACACGACCCTGGCTTTCAACCACTCCGATAGCATCACCTACGGCGGCGTCATCACCGGCAACGGCGGGCTGGCCAAGCAGGGCGCCGGCACGCTGACCCTCGTCGGCGCCAACACCTACAGCGGGGCGACGGCCATCGGCGGCGGCACGCTCAAGCTGGCCGCCCCCTACGTGGCTCCGACGGTGGGGAACCCGAGCTTCGAGACTCCCGACCTCGCGGGCGGCTTTCAATATAACCCCGCCGGTGCGACGTGGACGTTCTTGGACTATTCGGGGATCGCCGCGGGAAACAGCGCCTTCACCGCGCCGACCCCGGTCCCCGACGGCAACCAGGTGGCGTTGATCCAGGCGGCCGGCAACACCGGGTCGTTCAGCCAGATCGTCAACTTCTCTGTGGCGGGCTCCTACACCATCAGCTTCCAGAGCGCCTATCGACTGTTCACGGACACGCCGGAGCCTTTCAACGTCGAGGTCGACGGCGTCAACGAGGGCTTGTTCGTGCCGAGCAGCGACACCGCCTGGACGCCCTACACGACAAGCACCTTCAGCCTCAGCGCCGGGACCCACACCATCGCCTTCGTCGGCCAGGCCGATGGTGTTGACCAGAACGTCGTTCGTCGACATGGTGGCCGTCAGCCTGGTCGGGAGTTATGCCCCCGGGCTGCCGACCGGCACGCCGGTTTCGCTGGCCGCGGGCGCGACGTTCGACGTGGGCGGGAACAACCAGCAGGTCGCCTCGCTGTCGGACTATACGGCCGGCAGCGGCGGCACGGTGGTCAACAGCAACACCTCGGCGGCCTCGACGCTCACCCTCAGCGCCACGGGCGGCACGAGCACCTTCAGCGGCGTGATCGCCGGGGGCGGCAGTTTAGGCACGCTCAACCTGGTCATGAGCGGCAGCGGGACGCAGGTGCTGGCCGGCTCGAACACCTACACCGGCTCCACCACGATCAACGGCGGCGTCTTGGCCGTCAATGGCTCGCTCAATTCGGGCGGCAACGTGACCGTCAACGCCGCCGCCACCCTCAGCGGCTCCGGCGCGGTCGGCAACGTGACGATCAGCGCCAGCGGCACGCTCGCTCCGGGATTCAACGGCAGCGGCACGCTGACGGCATCCTCCTTGACCCTGAATAGCGTCAGCATCCTCGACTATACGCTCGGCTCGGCCGCCGACAGCCTGTTGGCCGTCAGCGGCGCCCTCGCCCTGGGCTCGAGCGAGACCTTGAACGTCACGCCGGGCGGCAGTTGGGGCAGCGGCACGTATGTGTTGGCCACCTACGGGTCGGTCATCGACAGTTCCAGCGGCTTTAGCGGCTGGACGGTCGGCGGCACGGGCCTGGGCCATCGCATCTATAGTTTTTCCCTCAGTGGCGGCAGCCTGGATCTGATCGTGGCGTCCCCGCCCAGCGCGAACTGGATGGTCGCCGGCGGCGGGAGTTGGAGCACGTCGGCCACGGGCAATTGGAGCGGCGGCGCTACCCCACACCAGTCTGAAGATGCGGCCAGCTTCGGCACCGTGATCGGCACCAGGACGGCCACGGTGACCATCAACGGCGGCAACGTTTCGGTCGGCAGTTTGACGTTCAACACCACCGGCGGCGGCAGTTACATCATCGCCGGCCCCAATACCCTGACGTTTGACAATGGCGATATCGGGCCCGCCCAGTTGATCAACAACGGCGGCAGCCACTCCATTACCGCACCGGTGACGCTCAACAGCGACCTTGCGGTGACGACTGCGCCCGGCAGCAGCGTGACGCTTTCCGGCAGCTTTAGCGGCGCCGCGGCATTGAGCGTCAACGGCGGCGGCACGATGGTCCTGTCCGGCACCAAGGTCCAATACAATGGCAACGTCACCGTCACCGGCGGCACCCTGCAAGTGGTCAACACGGACGCTGGCACCCCCGGCGCCGCAACCGGCTTTTCGATCGGGACTGCGTCCGCCTCCAATACCCTCAGCATCGGCCCCAACGGCGTCCTTAATCTGTACGCGGACACCACCAGCGTGTACCAGGGCGACCACAGCAGCGGGATGCTCGTCAACGGTTCGATCGGCACCACGGCCGGGACGACCATCACGGGCAACGGCGTCCTCCTCAAGACCGGCAACGGCATCTTTGGTTTTGAAACCAACAACGGCTACGCCGTCACTCTAGCGATGAGCGGCGGCACCATCGACATCGCGCAAGGCATGCTTCGCGACGGCGGTTGGGGCGGCGCCGACTGGACCAACAACAAGGCCTCGCTGTACGTCGCCAGCGGGGGCTCCCTCGACATTTGGACCGGCACGGTTATTGTTGACGCTCTCCTCGGCAATGGCGTCGTGTGGCAGGGCTATGGCGGCGCGTACGATAGCATGACCATCGGAGTGAACAACGGCTCCGGCACGTGGAGCGGCAATTTCGCGGCGAATGCCGCCGGCATTCTTACCAAGACCGGCACGGGCACCGAGGTGTTCGCCGCCGCCAACGGTTTCGATAAGAGCCTGGTTATCAACGGCGGCAATTTGGCGGTCAACGGCTCGCTGGCCAACGCCACCATTACGGTCACCACCACCGGCGCCATGGCGGGCACGTTGGCCGGCGCCGGCACCGTCGGCAGCGTGACCGTCAGTGCCCGCGGCACGGTCGCCCCGGGCTTTTCTCTCGGCGGCGGCACGCTGACGGCCGGTTCGCTGAGCCTGAGTCCCAGCAGCGTGCTGAGCTATACGCTCGCCACCAGCACCGCCAGCAGCAGCAACAGCCGGCTCAGCATTACCGGCGGCCTGACGCTGAGCACCGGCCTGACGTTGAGCATTACCCCCGCCACCGGCTCCACTTGGAGCAGTGCGACCAGCGGCACCTATGTGCTGGCCACCTACGGCTCGTTGACCAACAATTCCAGCAGCTTCAGCGGCTGGACGGTCGCCGCCAACCCGTTGCTGGGCCGGCACACTTACGGCTTCAGCGTCGGTAGCGGCAGCCTCGACCTCACCGTCGGGAGCGCGGCGACCGTCAGCGGCACGTGGAGCGGTTCGGGCGGTGGAAGCTGGGGCACGGCCGGCGACTGGCAGGGCGGCAACATCCCGGGTTATGTCGGCGATACGGCCACGTTCGGCACGGCCATCGGCTCCGCCGCGGCAACGGTGACGCTCGACGGCGCCCGTGGGTTGAGCGGCCTGACGCTGAGCACCACCGGCGGCGGCAGCTACATCATCGCCGGTCCCGGCACGCTGACGTTTGCGGGCAGCACGGTGACGGTGAGCGTCAGCGGCGGCCAACATACCATCGCTGCGCCGGTCGCCCTGGCGAGCAACCTGGCCGTCAGCGCCACCACCGGCAGCAGCCTGACTATCTCCGGGCCGATCAGCGAGACCAGCGCGGGCAAGAGCGTGACCCTCACCGGCAGCGGCACGTTGATCCTCTCCGGCTCCAACACGTATACCGGCGGGACGATGGTCGCCAGCGGCACGCTCGACTTCGCCACGCCGGACGCCGTTCCGAGCACGGGCATTGTGACGGTGAGCGCGGGCAGCGAGGTGGCGTTGGGCGCGTTGTCGGGCGCCTCGTCGCCCGCGACCGAGGCGAGCGCGACCGACGCGACCGAGACCGGGGCGGAAACCAGCGGGACCAGCACGGCCGTTGCGACCACCTCGACGGTCGGCGAGACGACGGAGACGCTCGGCGGCACGGACTCGATGGCCGAGGCCGTTCCAGCGGCTGCTGTGCCTGAGCCTTCCACGTTAGCCCTGCTGGGCGTCGCCGCCATCGGCCTGCTGGCAATGGCGCGGCGGATCAGGAACACTAAATGAGCTTGCGTGATTCCTGGAGGAGTTGGCCATTGAGCCCCGGGCGTAAGCCCGGGGATGGGCGTTGGGATGACCACCGCCAAGCGAAGAATTGACATCATCCCCGGGCTTACGCCCGGGGCTCATCACCTGTGCGACCTCCCGGAATCCCGCAATGTCATTTAGCGCGGCCGCTGCGGCCATCTCGCATCTCGATCATAGAACGAGAATCCGCGAACGCCCACCTGCTGCGCGCCTGCCTGCTGCGGGTGATCGGATTGCAGCGGATACCGCGGCACGCGCAGGCGGGCCTTGGCATCTCCGTCCAGGCCGATCCGTAATTCGAGCCGGCGGTCCGGGGTGGCCGTGAAGGGCTCGAAGACCAACTGGGCGTAACGTTGATCGGCCCGATCGTCGAAGGCATACTCTCCTTGTGCCCGTGTCCGCCGCTGCCCGCTGGCGTCGATTTCGTCGATGGCCCAGTGGAACCGCAGGCCCGTGCAGCGCGAGGGGGACGCCTCGACGTTGACGCGGTAAAGAGGAAGGGCGCACGTGGCGACGAATGGTTGGACCAGTTGGTCCCGGCCGCGCAGCATCTTGATGTCCGACGGGACCCGGGGCGCGGCGAGAGGCAGCAAGGAGGCCACGACCACGTCACGCACGCGCGCAATGGTCTGCGTGGGACGATACGGCCCCACGCGAGCCACGCGCATCAACTCGAGGTCCCTTGCCAAGGCTTCCGCGGGAGGATCCTGCATGTCGTCATAGTACCGGGCGGCGATGGCCTTGACGGGCAGGCCCTCGCGAACCGAGTCCTCCAGTCTTCGCACGTTCCGCTCCAGCCCGGGGGTCAGGTTGAGCCCCTTCGCGTCATACAGGATCGCCAAGCCAATCAGCGCGGCGGCGCAGGCCCAGCGCACGGCGCGGGGGCGGATTCCAGGCCCGTAGTAGGCGCCGATCAGGTACATGCACAGGATGAGCGGACTGCCCAGCAGGATGTAGCGGTTTTGCAGGCACCCGATGGAGCCGCGCGTCAGGCCGATTCCCAAGGCGGTCGCCAGGGCGGAGCAAAGGAAGAGTCCCAGTCCTGCCGTGCGCAGGCGCTGTTGAGGTTCGCGTCGCCACGCTCGGCCCAGGGCTCCCCCGGCCAGTGCAACAAGAACGACCACGGCCAGCCCGGAGAACGGATAAGTTTCTCCGCCGAACTTCCCGAGGCTCATGCTCAGGAATTGCAGGGTGCCCAGCAGCGTGACACGCAATCCGTGGCCGCTGGCTGCCGCAGCGCCGTGGACCTCGAACAGCGTGGGAAGCCACAGTCCCAGGGGCAGCAGGCTGAGCGCGGCCAGGATGAGGATCATGATGGCGGCGGGCCGATGGTCGCGCCATCTTCGGATGCCGGCGTAGGCAAGCCAAGCGGCCATGGCCAAGGGATAGAAAATGCCCGGCCCCCCGCACAGCGCGGCGGCGATCGTGCAGACGCTCGCCAGGCCGGCCCGGCCGACGGACAATTGCGGGCGGTCGAGTGAAACCAACGCCAGGAGGAGGCAGCCCAGCGCGGTCGCCAGCACGTAGCACAACTGAAACCCCCAGATGAGGTTCAGGTAGTGTCCCCAGTGCAGCAGGACCACTGGAATGAGGATATCCAGGACGCTTGCCCGGCCGCGCGCTGGCGCGACGGCAAGAATCATCGCCCCGGCCGCCGCCGCCAACAGGACGGCGTTCAGGAAAGCCGCGGCGCGGAAATCGAACCCGGTGGCCCGGCCCAGGCCCATGTACGCCAGCTTGACCAACGGAAGAAAGTGTTGGTTCTCGATCTTGAAGACCCACTTGGCGCTGAGGGGCTCTGCGCCGGTGATGATGGGGACCCAGCGCATTTCATCGGCCCAGGGCGAGGTGAGGCCGTGCCGGACCACATACACCAGGGTCGAGGCCGTCATGGCGGCCCATACGGCGGCGACGAACCAGGCCGTCCGCCGGTTCTCTCGTGCGGAGAAAGCAATGTCTTCGCCGGCAGGGAGGCACGGTGTTGCGGAGTCCATGGGGAAACCTTGCGATTGGTCGAACTCTCGCCGGCGCGGCCGCTACGCGGCAGCGTGCCGTTGCTTGGCGCTTCCGACCTGTTTCACCAGCGACAGGAAATGGTCGTAATCGCGGATGTAGTCGGCCGGATCGTAGAGTTCCGAGGCGAACACCAACAGGACCGCGTCGCTGGAATAGCGGTACTGGACGCCCCAGACCATGGCCGGAATGTGCAGGCCAATGTCCGGGCAGTCGAAGACGATCTCCTCGCGCGAAAATCCGTCGTCGACGATGACCGAAACCGTCCCCTTCACGCACACGAGGAACTGCTCGCAGCGCCGATGCGCATGCTCGCCGCGGACATTCGCGCTGGGAACGTCGTACACGATGAAGTAGCGTTTGACGGCGAAGGGGATATCGTCGTCGAACTGCCCCACGGACAGACGCCCGCGCAGGTCGGCGACCGACTTGAGGCGGCGCAACGTCACGCCGGCCACCGCGGTCGGCAGGACGGCCGCCCCCGGCTGCGGCTCGGGGTAGGCGTAGGCCGAGGCCTGGCGCCGCTGGGCATCCACGTAGCCGCAGATCCGGGCCGGATTGCCCGCGACGACGGCCTTGGGGGGAACGTCGCGCGTCACCACGCTGCCCGCCCCCACCATCGCCTGGCCGCCGATCTTCACGCCGGGCAGGATCGTCGCGTTGGCGCCGATCGAGGCGCCGTTGGCGACGGTCGTCCGAAGGACGTGCTCCTGGTGCTGCTTGCTGCGGGGAAACTTGTCGTTCGTAAACGTGGCGTTGGGGCCGATGAAGACGTCGTCGCCCACGCGAAGTCCGTCCCAAAGTTGCACCCCGCACTTGACGGTCACGCGGTCGCCCAGAACCACGTCGTTCTCGATGAAGACGTGGTCGCAGATGTTGCAGTCGCAGCCGATCCGGCGCCCGGCAGGACGTGGGCGAACGCCCAGATGCGCGTGCCCTCGCCCACGCGGCTGGTCTCGCAAAGCCCCGCAGGATGAACGAAATGGCTCATGGACGGCAGCCCTCCCTGGCGCCGAGGGAAATCGGGACCGGCGCCTCGCCGGGCGTTGGTTTCCCGGCGTCTGCGCACCGGGGAAACGACTCGTGCGACATCGGGATGAAACCCGGCCGGCGCTTGGTGTTCTCGTAGACCCTCCAGAGATAGGCGCCGGTCACGCCCATCCCGAGCAACTGGCAGGAGGTCGAGAAGAAGATCGACAGGATGATCGGCGTATAGCCGGGCACCGGGATGGCCCCGAGGGCCCAACTGACCAGAATGACCGCCATGGCCAGGACGCACAGGACCAGGCCCACCGACCCCACGATCATCAACAACATCAGCGGCAGGTCGGTGAAGGAGCAGATGCTGTCGAACATGTAGCGGAGTTTGCGGCGGAAGGTCCAGCCGCTCTTTCCCTCGATGCGCGGCAGCCGCCGATAAGGCACGTGCTTGCGGCGGAAGCCCAGCCAGAGCACCTGGCCGACGAGCGACGTGTTCGATTCCTCCAGCGACAACAGGGCGTCGCGCACGTGGAGGTTGCAGCCGAAGGCGTCGATCCCGCCGACCGGCATGTCGCGCTGCACCAGCCTCCGGTAGAGGCCCCAGTACAGGTTGGCGGAGAGCTTGCTCAAGGCCGGATCGTCGCGATCGGTCCGGACCCCCAGCGCGATGTCGATCGGCTCCGTGCTCAACGACCGGAAGAATTCGAGCACTAGGGTCGGGGGCTCTTGAAGATCGGCCGCCATGACCGCGAAATACGGCCCGCGCGCCACCGACAGCCCCATGCGAATGGCGGAAAACGAGCCGAAGTTCCGGGAGAGCGAAACCAGTTCCGCCGAGAAGCCGCAGCTTGGGAGCCTCTCGCGCAGGACCGCCTGCGAACGGTCCGGGCTGCCGTCCACGACAAAGACGACTTGCAGCCGCCCGCCCAGCCAGCTATTCATCTCCCGCAGCGTTTCCAGCAAGCGCGGGACCGTTTCCTCGTTCTTATAGATGGGAATGACCAGCGAGTAGAGGGTCGCCGGGCAGGCGCGATCGCCGGCGTCGCGGCCGGCAGTCGCGACGCTCCGCCGCCCGTCCGGTCCCAATGCGGCCGCTGTGGTCTCAGCACACCACTCGGATTGCATCGCACACATAGTCGATCTCGCTGGGAGTCATTTCCGGGAAGCAAGGGAGCGTGAGTATCTCGCCCTGGGCCGCTTCGGTCTCGGCAAGGCCCACCGCGCGCCATGCCTGGCCGGCCATGGCGGGCTGGCGATGGTCGGGCGTCGGATAATGGACGGCCGTTGCGATTCCCCGCTCTTGCAGCCGCCGCCGGACCTCGTCGCGGCGGGCATGCCTTCCGACGCACAGATGGGCGACGAAGTCCGGCCCCGGAACGTGCGGCAGGCGCAGGCCCGTCCCCGCGGCGGCCTCGCGGTACCGTCCGACAATGGCGCGTCGCCGCTCGTTCCAAGCATCCAGGTGCGGGAGCTTTCGCCGCAGGATGGCGGCCTGGAGTTCGTCCAGCCGGCTGTTGCGCCCGCCCGGCAGCGCGGCGTGGTACTTCTCGGCCCAGCCATACTGGCGGAGCATTCGGGCGCGCCGGGCGTAATCGGCGTTGTCGGTGACGATGGCCCCGCCGTCGCCCAGGGCGCCGAGGTTCTTGGTCGGATAGAAGCTGAAGGCGGCCAGGGCGCCGAGGCTGCCCGCGCGGCGGCCGCCACGCATGGCGCCGTGCGATTGGGCACAGTCTTCAAGGATGGGAATGTCGCGTCCGGCCAAGACGGCGCGGACCCCTTCCACGTCGGCCATCTTTCCGTACAGGTGAGTCACGACCACCGCCTTCGTCCGCGGTCCCAGGGCTTCAGCGACGGACGCCGGGGAAACCGTCAGCGAGCGGTCGATGTCCGCGTAGACCGGCACGGCACCGAGGATGCGGCAGGCCGACGTGGCATAGCCTCCGGCGTTGGCGGCCGTGATCACCTCGTCGCCCTCGCGACAGCCGACCGCGCGCAGGGCGATCTCCAGCGCGTCGGTCCCGTTGGCCAGGCCGACGGCGAAGCTGCATTGGCAGTAGGCCGCCCATTGGATTTCGAACTGGTCGTGCTCCCGGCCCATGATGTACCAGCCGCTTTCCAGGGTTTCCCGGACCGCGGCTTGGATCTCGCCGGCCAGCGCAACGTACTGTCGCCTGGCGTCGTTCAGCGGCACGCGCATGGCGACGGCCGGAATCCTCGGGAATTGGTGCGCGGCGCAAAGGCCAAGCCCGGAGCGGTTTGCTTCGCCATCCATGCTAGCCTCGTGTCGTGTCGGCAGTGGCCGGCCGGTTTCAAGAAAGGGTTCCTTCCCACCGCCCTCCTGTGCGGAAGCAGTTTACTTGGCGGGAAGGAAACGAGTCAAGACGAGTTTAACGCACCCACTCCAGAGGGGAAGGTTGCGCTTTGCCGGAAGGAACCCAGAGGAATGTGGCCTGTCGGCTATTCGCTCTCGGCGAAGGAACGGCGGTAAGCCGACGGCGACTGGCCGACCAACTTGCGGAAGCAGGCGTAGAAGCGCGCCGGGGACCCAAAACCGCTCTCCGCGGCAATGTGGTCGATGGTCCCCTCCGTCGTCACCAAGAGTCGTTGGGCGTGACTCACCCGGTGATGCATCAGGAACTCGTGGAGGGTCATGCCGCTGAACTTGCGAAACACGCGCATCGCGTAAGCCGGGGCCATGCGGACGGCCTGGGCAATGTCGTCGATCGTCAGCGGCTCGCGGTAGCGCGTGGCCACGAGGGTCGCCATCCGCTCGAAACGGCCGAGCGTTCCGCGAGAATGGGGAATCGCTTTTGCGTCCGACGGCAACGGCTTCCGCCGAGCCAGGTCGACCGCCAGGCGGCGCAGCCGGCCCTCGGCCTCGAGCAGCACGACCGAACGCAGTTCTTTCGAGTCGTCGTCGAGCAGGCGAACCCAGTTCTTGACCAGCTCCAAGTCAGCGGCGGGTCGGCCGCCCGGCGGGTCGATCAAGATTTCTCCCGCCAGCAGGCGACGCATCAGCAGGGGCGGCAGCCCCCACTGGAGCACCCACGGCAGCGGAAGATGGATTCCGTAAGCCCAACCGCCGGGCGTCGTTTCAATCGGTCCATGCGGGTGGGCCGCCCAAAACACGACCAAATGATTCGGAGGCAACGTGATCCGTTGGGCGCCGAACATGGCCACCACGGGATGATGTTCGTTCACGCTCACTTCGATGTCGTCATGGAAATGGAGACGGCGGAAGGGCACCTTGGCTTCGGCACGACCGACAAAACCTCCTCGCAGGTGATCCAACTCGACCGGCAGAATGGGCCGCGCGCCGCCGGCCGGCCGAAACGTCTTGCGATCTTTGCGGTTCGCCGACATGCCGCCCTATTCCCACGATGATTCTCATGGGCGACCGTTCACGGGGCTCGTTCCCATGAACGGTTACGCCGGGGGCTGCGAGGATGCCCTCCTGACGCTCTCCATGGACAAGTCCATGCATTCTCGCCGCGTCCGACGGGTATTATAGACGCCCACGCTGCAATAGCCATTGTATCCGATCTCCGAGAGCCGGCCAAGAAATCCGCGCGTGGGCCAGTGTCCGGCGCCCAACACGTCGCGATTCGTCTCGGAAAGATGCACGTGCGCCAAAATATCCCGGATGCCGCCGAGCGGCGCCAGAACGTCCTTCTCTTCGATATTGACGTGGAACGTGTCGATCATCATGCGCACGCTCGGAAGGTTCAGGCTTCGGACCAGAGCGGCCGCTTCGGCGATCGTGTTGTGAAAGCCGACCTCGCCGTGGTTGACCGGTTCGAAGGCGATCGTCGCCCGCTTTTCAACGGCATATTCACCCACTTCTCGAAGGGATTGCCGAATCCGGGCCTCGCCGGCCTGGCGATTCGGTTCATCGCCGAGTCGTCCCTGGAGCGAGCCGAACACGATCACGGCGCTCCATCGCGACGCCAGGTTGACGAACGATTTCAGAAGCTCGACCGTTCGACGCCGGACCGTTTCATCCGCCGTGCAGAGGCAATTGCCGCGGCTGTAGTAGGTCGAGCCGGTCTGGAAGGCGCACATCGCATAGCCCGCCCGCTCGAACGACCGGCGGACGCGGTCTTCGTCGAACAGCGAGGGATCGGCGATTTGCAACTCGACGGCGTCGTAGGCGGCCTGCCTCATCGAGGCCAGGTCGCCGTCGAACTCGTTCCAATCGCTGTACGTCGACGGATCGGGCAGGACGTAGCTCAGTTGCATGGGCGTTAATCCCTCCGCGGCAGGCTGGCGCCGCCGTTGACCAACAGCGTGATTCCCGTGATGTAATCCGACTCGTCGCCGGCCAGGAACAGGAAGGCGTCGGCACACTGCTCGGGAGTGCCGAACTCGCGCAACGGGATGGCGGCGGTCGCCCGGGGACCGAACTTCGGGTCGGTCTCGTAGCAGATTTTCGACAGCCCGGCCAGGACGATGCCCGGCGCCATCACGTTCACGCGAATGCCGTGGACGGCCAGTTCCTGGGCCATGGCGCGGGCCATCAGCGCCAGCCCCGCCTTGGCCACCCCGTAGCAGCAGCCCTCGGGCCAGGGCAACTCCTGGACCCACGAGCCGTTGAAAAGGATCTTGCCGCGGACGCCCCGCTCGCAACCGGGTCTTTTGATCGGTTCTTGCTTGACCATGATCCGCGCCGCCGCCTGGCCCACGTGAAAATTGCCGGTGAGGTTCAAGTCGAGGTGCGCCTGCCACTGGTCGGGCCGGATGTCCAGGAACGGGCCGTTCTCGACCATGGCCGCATTGCCGATCACCACGTCGATTCGCGGATGACGCCGCAACACCTCTTGGAACATCGCGTCGATCGACGGCCGGTCGCCCGCGTCGCAGCGGAGATATTCGATCGTGCCGACGCCGGTTTGGGTCGCCTTGGCGATGAGCGATCCTTCTTCGAGGGTTTTTCGGCCGGTCATGACGACCCGGGCCCCTTCTTCGCAGAGTCGGCGGCAGGTGGCCCGCCCGATGTCGCCGTATCCGGCGGTCACCACGATCACTTTTCCGGTTGCACGTCCTGGGGCGAGTTTCATGGCAGTTCCTTTGTTCGAGGTGAAGACTTGGTCCAGGACGCCCCCAGTTCTTCCAGGGTGCGGCCTTTGGTTTCCGGCACGACGATCAGCGAAAACAGAAACGCCGCGGCCGATATGACTGCGTAGATCCAAAAGGCCATCGCCGGCGTGCCCAGGTGGATCTTGAAGTAATCCACCATCGGGGGAAAGCAGAACGTCGCCAGGGATGCCGCGGTCCAGACGCACACGGACGCCACGCCCATCGCTTTGCCGCGCAGCCGATTGGGAAAAATTTCCGCCATAATCAACCAGGTCAATGGGGCTACGCTGACCATATAGGCGCCCATGACAAGGGCCATTGTGAAAATCACATACATGCCGGGCGCTTGCCTGTGAAACAACACGCCCACGACGGCCATTCCCACGGTCATTCCCAGCGTGCCCAGCAACAGAAGCGGCTTTCTGCCGAGCCGATCGACCGTCGCCAGGGCAATGATCGTGCAGACCACATACCACCCGCTCATCATCATGTTCAGGAAAATGGCGTCGCTCTTATTGGGATATCCTGCGTCCTGAAAAACGGTGGGCATGTACATGGTCAAGATGCTTGCACCGGTAATCTGTTGGAACACCGCAAGGGAGCAGGCGATCAACAGGGCGAATCGCAACCCGGGCCGCAACAGTTCTCGCCACCCTCCCTCTTCCCGGGCGGACGCCAAGATGTCGTGCATTTCGGACTCGGCGTGTTGACGCCCGTCGATCAGCGCCAACACGTCCATCGCCTCTTGCTGCCGGTTGTTCTGTGCCATCCAACGCGGGCTTTCCGGCACCAGCAGCAGGCCGACGATGAAAATGGGCACCGGCGCCGCATTCGAGGCCAACATCCAACGCCAGTGTCCCTC
The DNA here is from genome assembly GCA_963804825.1 of uncultured Planctomycetia bacterium. Classification (GTDB taxonomy): domain Bacteria; phylum Planctomycetota; class Planctomycetia; order Pirellulales; family Thermoguttaceae; genus JBKQVT01. The sequence goes on from CAWDRV010000004.1 coordinate 89,314, forward strand.
CAACGACAGAGAATACGCAACGACCGCGGCGCAAGCCAAGCCGACCACGATCGCCAATTGGTTCACCGTCACCAGCGCCCCGCGGATGCGCGGCGGCGACACTTCGGCGATGAACATGGGGGAAACGACGGACGCCAGCCCGACGCCGACGCCGCCCAAAAATCGAAACAGGTCGAATTCGAGGATGTTGGTCGGCAGCGCGGATCCGATCGAGCCCGCGGCAAACAGCAGACCGGAGAAGATGAGCGTCGGCCTGCGCCCCAACGGTCGCTGAGCGTGCCGCCGAGCAGGGGACCGGCCATGCAACCCAACAACGCGCTGGCCATTGCAAATCCAACCCCATACGGCCCCAGGTTGAACTCTTTTTCCAAAAAGAGCTTCGCTCCGGAGATGATTTGCAGATCGTAGCCGAACAGGAAGCCACCCACGGCGGCTACCGTTGCGATCAAGCAGACCAAGTACGGTTTGCGGCCGTCTTGCACGTGGTGTTCGGCAACCGATGGATGATCCAAGTCCCCGATTCTCCCGTCATTTCAAAACGGTAAAAAATGCTGAACCCCGGCCACTGCGTCTGCTAAACCGCAAGCGTGCCGCCGGCCGTCACTTCCAATCCCTAATCCCCAATCCCTAATCCCTCTCATCGTCCCATCCAGCCGCCGTCGACCACCAACACGTGACCGTCCACGTAGTTGCTGGCGTCGCTTGCCAAAAACAAGAGCGGGCCGACAAGATCCGCGGGTTGCCCCCAACGGCCCGCCGGAATTCGGGATCGGATTTGCGGCTCGCGCACGGGGTCGTTGACGATGGCCGCGCACATCTCCGTATCGAAATACCCCGGCGCGATGGCGTTCACGTGGATGTTCTTGGCTGCCCATTCGTTGGCCAAGGCCTTCGTCAGTCCTGCAACGCCGTGCTTGGCGGCCGTGTAGGCCGGAACGGTCCAGGCGCCCTGGAAGCTTGACAAAGAACCGATGTTGATGATCTTCCCGCCGCCCTGCCGCTCCATGACCTTGGCCGCCTGTTGACACAACTCGAATACGGCGGTCAACATGAGGCTGAGGATCGCGTCCCACCGGGCCAGGTCGAACTCCATCGCCGGCTGCCGATGCTGAATGCCGGCGGAATTGACCAGGATGTCGAGCCGGCCGAAACGTTCGACGACCCGATCGACCAGCCCGTTGCGTTGGGATCGATCGGCCAGGTCGGCCTGGAAGTAGGCCAGTTCGGCGCCGAGCGAATCGATCCTGTTTCGGAGTTCATCGCAGTCGTCGGCGATGTCGATGCAGGCCAATTTCGCGCCGGCGGCGGCCAGTCCCTCGCTCATGGCCAGCCCGAGCCCGCGCCGGCCGCCGGTCACCAGGGCCACACGGCCCGAGATGTCAAAGAGGTTGCTGGTCATACTTCTGATCCTGGAAGAAAATCGGCCTCGGTCCTTTTCCACTCAAAAGCTCCCCTCTCCCTTTGGGAGAGGGGCCGGGGGTGAGGGCATTTGGGGCCGCATCGCAAGAATGACTGTTTTCTCGCAACCTGCCCTCACCCTAACCCCAATACCGTTGAATTAGTCGTAAGTATCTTGTTGCCAATTGGTTATGAATCGCCACTGTCCGTCAGTCCCGGAGGGACGGTTGACAATAGCCCAGCACTTCAGTGCTGGGTGAGCAGTTGAAGCAAACGTTGCGTCAGTCCCGGAGGGACGGTTGACAATAGCCCAGCACTTCAGTGCTGGGTAAGCAGTTGAAGCAAACGTTGCGTCAGTCCCGGAGGGACGGTTGAAGTGGGGCGATTTCGCCGGGCCTCAATCGTCCCTACGGGACTCCATGAAACCCTTCCCTGCCCATGATCCCAGCAGTAAACTGCTGGGCTATTATCAATCGTCCCTCCGGGACGGAGACCCGCGGCCAACACAATAACTACTTGAAAATAAACAACTTGCGACTATTTCAACGGTATTGACCCTAACCCTCTCCCGGAGGGAGAGGGGACAACCGGATTCGCTCTTTTGAGACAGTTCTTTTAGCCTCCCCATTGCCATTCCTTGGCCGTCTGGAACATCGCCACGATGTTCTCCACGGGAACCAACGGTTGGATATTGTGGACTGGATTGAAAACAAAGCCGCCGCCCGGCGCCAGGTCGCGGATGCGCCGTTGGACCTCGCGTCGCACCTCGGCCGTCGTGCCGTAGGGCAGCACCTTCTGCGTGTCGCAGCCGCCGCCCCAGAACGTAAGGTGTTTCCCGTACTTCTTCTTCAGTTGGGCCGTGTCCATGCCGGCCGCCGACACTTGCACCGGGTTGATGATCTCCACGCCGATCTCGATCAGGTCCGGCAGGAACGGCTCGACCGCGCCGCAGCCGTGGTAGAAGATTTTCGCCTTGGTGAGGTCTTGGATGGCCTGGATGATCCGCGCCCAGCGCGGTTTGATCATCCGCCGGTAGAGCGCCGGCGAGATCAGCGGGCGGTCCTGGCCCGTGAGATCGTCGGCCGTGAAGTGGATGTCGATCAGATCGCCCACTTCCTTCAGAAAGCATTGTTGCGCCGTGATGATCGTGCCGGTCAGCCTTTCCAGGAACGCTTCGGCGAACTCGGGATTGGCCACCAGGTCCATGAGCCCCTCCTCCATGCCGCGGACGCGGAGAAGTTGGTTGAACAGGTCATGCCCGCAAGGCGCCATCCCGAACAGCGCGCGGTCGCTGTCCGCGCGGAGTTGCCGCACGCGCTCACGGAGGCCCCGATAGCGGGCCGGATCGGCGGGGTCCGGCCAGGGCATCTGCCGCATGGCCTCGATCGACGGCTCGGCCAAGGGAAACTCCTGCCAATCATAGTAGTAGCAGCCCTTGAAACGCCGGAGGGTCGCTCCAAATTCGTCCTTGAAGGAATCGCTCCGGCCTGCTTCGACGACGAACTGTGGAGCGTAGCCGGCGGGTGGATTGGCGAACACGGGAATCACGTCCACGCCGAACAGTTCCAAAACGTCGTCATCCACGACCGCGATCTGCTGCACGGTCTCCAGGGTGCGGATCGGCGCCTTGGACAACTTCAGATGATCGCGCAAAGCGGCGTACGTCGAGAGGGCAATCGACGAGACCACGCTGCCGCCCAGATCGATCGGCAGGCGGTCGGGCGCCTCGTGATTCAACGCGGTTGCGATCCGCTCTCGTGAGTTCATATTTCTGTGGCTATTGTTGCTTGTGTCGTTTTCCCTTGTTCAGCGGTTAGGAATTCGCCTGCACGGTCAAGCCTTCGCCGGGCCGCAGCAGCAGGGCCTGGACCTCGGGACAGAAATGCTTGCAGGCATGGATGAATCCCGCGGGATCGCCGCCGCCTTGCTCGGCGAATGTCCAGTAATGACAGGGAACGGCGTATCGCGGCCTCGCTTGCTCGACCAACCGGGCCGCGTCGATGTGATTCATGTTCCCGAAGACCCCGTTGATGCAGGGCAAGATCACGTCGGGCTTCCGATCAATCAACGGCCGGAACAGTCCCGGACGCAGCGACGTGTCGCCCGTGAGCATCACGCGCACGCCGCCGAACTCCAGCACGAAAGCCAGCGCCGAGGGCGCATAATCGCCGTGGTCGGCCGGCGCGGTGTGAATCAGCGCCTCGCCGCAATCGTGCGTCGCATTGGCCTGCAAGAGGATTCGCCGCTCCGGCGAGATTCCGGCTTGCGTCAAGCCCTCCACGCACCCGATCGGCGCGGCGAAACGGCAGTCGGGATTGTTCCGGGCAATCACCGGCAGGGCGTCGGGATCCAGATGATCGGTATGCTCGTGGGTCAGAACCACCAAGCCGGTTCGGACATCCTCGGCGGCAATCGGCGCCAGGGAAAGCCGCTTGAAACCATGCAAACGTTCGACCGCATCGGAAAGATACGGATCGGCATAGACGATCTTGCCGCGGTCCGTTTTGAATGCGAACCCGGCCTGGCCCAGCCACCATATCCGAACCGCTCCACGCGGCACGTCCGCCTTCAGGCTTTCTTGGAACGACACCGTCATACACGCCACCTCGGCGCCTCGGCCTGTTGAACGATGGGTTGCAGACTCAAACCCGCCGGACTGAGTTGACTTTGGATCCCTTTCCACTCCTCCGGGCTGAACTGGCCCCAGAGCAGCAGCGGCCGGCCGGCGGCCTGAATCTTCTTGAACGTGTCGATCAGGTCGCAAACCGGCGGCCCCGTGCCCCGGTGATCGACGTTGATCTGCAAAACGTCGAAGGATTCGTCCTCCAGCAAAATATGGAATCGCCAATGCTTATTCCGGTTTCCACTCGATCGGGCAGGTGGCCGCGGCGCCGCCGTCCACGGGAAGCACCAGCCCGGTAATCATCGACGACGCTTCGCTCGCCAGAAACACGATCGGGCCGACCAACTCGCGCGGCTGTCCGATGCGGTGCATCGGCAGCTTCGTCATCACCTGGTCCATGAATCGTTTGTTGGCGAAGATGCTCGTGGCGTTCATGTCGGTCTGAAACCAGCATGGCGCGACGGCATTGACCCGAATCCCCCGGTCGCCCCACTCGCAGGCCAGTTCCTTGGTCAGCGCCGCGATGGCCCCCTTGGTGGAGCTGTACGCGGCGTTTCCGCGCCCCGTGCCGAGCAATCCTCCGCCGAGGGCCGACATGTTCACAATGGCGCCGCCGCCCTGGGCCAGCATCCCCCGGCCGACTTCCTTGCACATCCAGAACGTGCCGTAGTAGTTCACTTCCATGAGCCGCCGCACGGTGGCAGGCTCGATTTCGGTCGTCGGGATTCGAGCCGTGATGCCGGCGATATTGACCAGGATGTCGATCCGGCCGAAGTCGCGATGAATCTGCTCGACCGTCGCGCGCACGGCCGCCTCGTCCGCCACGTCGCAGCCGTAGGCGATCGCGCGACGGCCCAGGGCCATGATCTCGCCGACGGTGCCGCCGCCTCGCTCTCGGTCGAGGTCGATGACCGCGACATCGGCGCCGTGCGCGGCAAGTCCGACGGCGGCAGCCCGGCCAAGCCCCCGTGCCGCCCCCGTGACCACGCCGATCTTTCCGGTCAAGTCAAAGAGGTTCGTATTCATGGGCTTTGCGATCGACTACCCGTCCCCAAGGCAATCGCACGCCGCGTTGCCGGGAAACCACGTGATCGAGGCCACGGTCCATGGTACCAGAGCCGGAATCGAGAGTCCTCTCGAATTCTGCATGAGTATCTCTCGATTCGTGACATTTCAGGGCCCTGGACGAAGCACTTCGCGCGAGTCGCCCGGCTCGCGTCGCAGGCGGAGCCAGTCGGTATGGAAAATGCCGTCGCGATCGGTGCGGCGGTACGTATGTGCGCCGAAGTAGTCGCGCTGCGCCTGGAGCAGATTGGCCGGCAATCGTTCCGAGCGGTAGCCGTCGTAGTAGGCCAAGGCCGCGGCGAAGGCGGGCGTGGGAATGCCCAAGGCGACGGCCGTTGTGACGACGTTGCGCCACGGCGCTTGCGCGTGGTTGACGACTTCCGAAAAATAGGCGCCAGCAGGAGGTTTTCCAGGTCCGGCGCGGCGTCGAAGGCTTCTTTGATCCGCTGGAGGAACACGGCGCGAATGATGCAGCCGCCGCGCCACAGCATGGCGATCGGTCCGAATTGCAGCGGCCAGCCGTGCTCGCGGGCCGCGGCCCGCATCTGGACGAACCCCTGGGCGTAGCTGCAAATTTTCGAGGCGTAAAGCGCCTGGCGCACTTCCTCGACGAACGTGTCGCGGCAGCCGGCGAACGTCTCCGACGGCCCGCGGAGCACCCGGCCGGCGCGAACACGCGCGTCTTTCATGGCCGACAGCGACCGGGCGTAAACGGCTTCGGTCACCAGCGTGCTCGGCACTCCCAGGTCGAGCGCCAATTGGCTCATCCACTTGCCGGTGCCCTTGGCGCCGGCGGCGTCGAGAATCTTATCGACCAGGAAGCCGCCGGCCTCGGGGTCTTGGACGCTGAAAATATCCCGCGTGATTTCGACCAGGTAACTGTTCAACTCGCCCTCGCACCACCGGCTGAAAACGTCGTACAGTCGATCGTTGTCGAGTCCCAGGGCCTGCTTGAGCATCCAATAGGCCTCGCAGATGAGCTGCATGTCGGCGTATTCGATGCCGTTGTGGACCATTTTGACGTAGTGGCCGGCGCCGCGCGGGCCGACCCATTCGCAGCAGGGGATATCCTGTTTCGGCCCGACCTTGGCCGCGATGGCTTGAAAGATCGGCCGGACCAGGGGCCATGCGTTGTCGCTACCGCCGGGCATCAGGCTGGGGCCGCGCCGTGCGCCTTCCTCGCCGCCGGACACGCCCGTGCCCACGTAAAGCAGGCCCTTGGATTCGACGTAGCGCGTGCGGCGTTCGGTGTCGGAGAAATGGGTGTTGCCGCCGTCGATGATCACGTCGCCGGGCGCCAGGAGCGGAATCAGGGCGTCGATGCATTGATCGACCGGCGCGCCGGCTTGCACCATGAGCATCACCTTGCGCGGCCGCCGCAAACTGCCGACCAATGCCCCGAGGCTATGACAGCCGACGAAGTTCTTGCCCTTGGCGCGACCGGCCAACAGGTCATCGACCTTGCCGGCGGTGCGATTGAAGACGGCGACGGAAAAGCCCCGGCTCTCGATGTTCAGCGCCAGGTTTTCGCCCATGACGCCTAAGCCGATCAGTCCGATGTCGCATGGTTGGTCCATGGTCGAATACCCCGTGTTTTTCCTTATTGGCGTTACGTTGTTGCGTGCGGAAAAAGGGGACAGTCCCCATTTGCCGGAACGGCCCGAAGGGTGCTTCGCACAAATGGGGACTGTCCCCTTTTTCCCTCCAAGATCGTGCAAGTTCATTTAGGCTTTGTCCAACACCGGCCAAGGCGGCGCCTCGGGCAGGTGGCGATCGAACTCGGCCACGATCCGCTCCTGATAGTCGCCGGCGAACGTGCCCGCGAAAAATCGCTCGATCCCTTCGTCGAAGAACCGTTGCCAACTCGATTCTTCGTCGCCGGGATTAATCGGATAAAAGAGGGCGTGGTTGGCCCTGGCCGCCCGATAATCACCCGGCGCGTCGCCGATCATCAGCGCGTGGCCGGGCGGATACTGCGAGGCGCACCCCAGGCATTCCTCCTTCGTGCCGATCTCCTGGCCGCAGACGACGGCCACGAAACCGTCCAAGTCGTGCTCTTTCCACTCGCGGACCAGCGCTTCGTGCGGCGTCGCCGAAACCACGATGATGTCGGCCCGCCGGCAGAGCGCGGCGATGCTTTCGCGGACCATCGGGAACGGCGGCACGCCGTGAACGAGCGACTCGACCGACCGGTTGATGGCCAGCGACCACTCCAAAATGTTTTTCAACTCGCCCGAGTGGGTTTCGTCCACGGCCTTTTGCAGCGCCGGGTTGCCGAGCTTGGTTTCCCGGGCGATCCAATCGGTGAGGACCCGGGGAATCTCGATGTTCACGCCGCGAGCCCGGACCTCCGGCCGGCGCCGAAGCCACTGGAGCGTTTCGACCAGCGCGGGAAACCGGTTGATGCCGCGGCTGCGCGAATACAAATTGACGAACTCGGCCGCCTCCCGGGCGAACTTGCTGACGCCCTGCAAGCCCATGTAGCCGATCGTGTTCGGAATAAAGCACTCCTTGTGCTTCACCTCCATCGTATCAAAGGCGCAGCCGTCGGAATCGACGCCGACGAGAAACTCTTGGGTGCGGGTGAATTCCAACATGATTTACTTGCGATAGGCTTGAGGCACGTACGGGGACAATGTTTTCGGGGCGCGGGCGTCGGTGAACCGCGCGGTGCGCGGCCGGCCGCCGACCATCGGCAGCGCCACGCTTTCCTGGCCCACCAACGGCATGGCGTAGCGAACGAAGTCGTCCGTCACGTCGCTTCCGCTCGGGGCGATCCACGCGGCCGGGAACGTTCGCTCGCTGTTGGCCACCTCGGCCAGCGGGACCTTGTCGTATCGGACGCGGTAGACGCCGCCCGGCTCGCGGAGGATCGTGGCCATGTAGCCGCCTTGGTCCGACGCGGCCAGTTCGACGGCCTTTTGACCCACCCGATACGCTTCGTCCAGATCGACCGCGGAAGCGTAGGCCATCGAATGCCGTTGATCGGTGCCGGGCACGTTGGCCCGCGCGGCCCCGGCGGCGGCCAGACCGGCCTCGTTGAGATAATTCACGACGACCTGGGCGACCGTGGTCTGGCCCGAACCGAACTGGACGTGGCCGAACGAGTCGCGCGACTGGCCGAGCGGGCCGACGTTCGAGCCCCTCGCTCACCACCACGATCGCACGGCCGTCGCGGCGCAACTGGTCGTTCACCTCGTCGGCGATTTGCGCGAGCGAGCGGGGTCTTTCGGTGAGATAGATCTTCAGCGGCCACTGCCGGGCGGGATCGGCCAATCGGGCCGCGGCCGGAATGAAACCGATCCGGCGGCCCATCGCCTGCATCACCAACACCGGATCGGCCGGCGCCGAGCCGCGGTTTTCCTCGTTGGCGTAGTGAACCATGTTCAGCCAGTAACGGGCTACCGAACCGTAACCCGGCGTATGGTCGATCAGCTTGAACTCGCCGTCGCCCACGTCGTTGTCGATCGTCTTCGGCACGCCGACGACGACCAGGTCCAGCCCTCGTTGGTGGGCCAGCCTGGCGATCTTGTCGGCCGTGTCCATCGAGTCGTTGCCGCCGATATAGAGGAAGCAGCCGATCCGATGCGCCCGCACGACCTCGATCACGCGGTCGAAATCTTCGGTCTGCCCCTCCTTGAGCTTATAGCGGCACGTGCCGATCGAACCCGCGGCGGGCGTATAGCGGAGCAGTCCGATCTCCTCCGCCGGCTGGGCCGACAGGTCGATCAATTCTTCCTGAAGCACGCCTTCGATGCCGTGCCGGGCGCCGTAGACGATGCCGATCGAATCGAGTTGGCGGGCGGTTTCGACGATGCCCTGGAGGCTGCTATTGATGACCGGCGTAGGACCGCCGCTTTGCGCCACGACCAAATTGCGTATCATCGTTTTCTCGGCCCGTTTGAGTTTCTGTTGCGGAAAGTCGGGTGCCACTGGCTGCTTGTCAGCCAGTGTCGCAAAACGGCCGACAAAAGCACTGGCTGACAAGCAGCCAGTGGCACCCGACCAGCTCATTTCCGACTTTCCGCAACAGGTACTATTGAGTTGTCCTGCGCAAAAACTCGGTCCCCGTTATTCTGTACGCAGTTACGTCCGTCGGCAAGTGGGCTGCTTCCGGCCGGGCTGGCGAATGCTGGGACCGGGAAGCAACTCGCTTGGATGGCGCCGATGGGAAGACTCCCAAGGTTGCCGGAACAGGGCGATGGTGCTCCGGAGACGGCCGAGCATCACGCTCCGCAACTCCTTGACAGGGAATGAGAACGGGGTTATTGATAAGGACTTGTAGGGGGCGAAGCCCCGGGACGGCCATTTTTCACCCACGGATCTTGCGGAAAACGCAAAGAGGAAAAGGACCATGAACACCTGGAGAGCGATTCTTGTCACGTTGGGTGTCCTGCTCGCTACGGCTTGGGCACGGGGCGGCGATTTGGACGACAAGTCCACCCTGGATCTGGCCGAGCGACGGGTGCTGCCGGCGGCGACGGCGCCGGTCGGCGATCTGGCCAAGGAGTTCGCTTCCCCGCCCGGCGCGGCCCGGCCCTGGGTCTATTGGTTCTGGCTTGGCGGCAACATCAACCGCGAAGGCATCACGGCCGACCTGGAGGCGATGAAGCGGGAGGGCATCGGCGGCGTGCTGATCATGGAGGTCGATCAGGGCGCGCCTGCGGGGCCGGCACGGTTCGGCAGCCCGGCGTGGCGCGAGTTGTTCAAGTTCGTCTGCTCCGAGGCGCACCGGCTGGGGCTGGAGGTGAACATGAACAACGACGCCGGCTGGTGCGGCAGCGGCGGCCCGTGGATCACGCCCGAGCTGTCGATGCAGAAGGTGGTTTGGAGCGAGACGCGCGTGGAAGGCCCGCGGCGCTTCGAGGCGGTCTTGCCCCGGCCGCAGGCGATGGCGAATTTCTACCGCGACATCGCCGTGCTGGCCGTGCCCCAACCCGCCGGCGACGACGTGAAACTCTCCGAGCGTTCGCCCAAGGTGACGACCAGCGACGGCCAGACCGTGGAGGCCAAGAAGCTCTTTGACCGCAATACGCCGACGGCCATGACGCTGCCGCGGCCCGAGCGCGGCAAGCCGCAATACGTGCAGTTCGAGTTGGAAAAGCCGATGCCGGCCCGCTCGCTGTCGCTGACGATCCAGGGCGGCGCGGGGGACATCGTCACCCGCGGCGCCTTGCAGGTTTCCGAGGACGGGCGGACGTTCCGGACGGTTCGCGAGTTTGCCGGCCCGCCGGGGGTCTTGACCCTCGACTTTCCTGAAGTCTCGGCGCGGCTGTTCAGGATCCTTTTCACGGAGGAGTCGTTCTGGCTCGACAGGCTGGGGGTTGGCCAGGTGGAAATCGCCTCGGGCTACCGACTGGAAGATTTCCAAGGCAAGACGGCGCTGGTCACGCGGCACATGGTCGCGCCGGCCCAATGGCCGGAGGCCCCGCCGGGTGTCGCCATCCCGCACCGACAGATCGTGGATCTCACCGCGGCCATGGACCGCGGCGGCCGGGTCACGTGGGACGTGCCCGCCGGCAAGTGGCTCCTGCTGCGGTTCGGCCACACGACCACCGGCGTGGAGAACCATCCGGCCCCGGTGGGCGGCCTCGGCCTGGAGTGCGACAAGCTCAGCAAGGAAGCCGCCGAGGTGCACTTCAACGCCTTGATGGGCAAGCTCATCGCCGACTCGGAGCCGTTGGCGGGCCAGGGCCGCACGCTGGTCTCCACGCACATCGACAGTTGGGAGGTCGGCTCGCAGAACTGGACGCCGCGGATGCGCGAGGAGTTCCGCAAGCGGCGCGGCTACGATCTGCTGCCGCTGATGGCCGTGCTGACCGGCCGCGTGGTCGATAGCCGCGAGGTCTCCGAGCGTTTTCTCTGGGACCTGCGGCAGACGGTCTCGGACATGCTCGTGGAAAACTATGCCGGCCACATCCGCCGCTTGGCCAACCGGCATGGGCTGCGCCTCTCGATCGAAGCCTACGACGACTGCCCTTGCGACGAGATGACCTACGCCGGCCAGGCGGACGAGCCGATGGCCGAGTTCTGGTCGTGGGAGAAGTTCGCCGCGGCCTACAGTTGCACGGAGATGTCGTCTTCGGCCCACACCTACGGCAAACGCATCCTCGGCGCCGAGGCTTTTACGGCCAACGACCACGAACGGTGGCAGGGGCACCCGGCCGCCGTGAAGGACCTCGGCGATTGGGCGTTCTGCGAGGGGATCAACCGATTCGTGTTCCACCGTTACGCGATGCAGCCGTGGCCCCAGCGGCGGCCCGGCATGTGCATGGGCCCCTGGGGGCTGCACTACGAACGGACGGAGACCTGGTGGGACCACTTGAAGCCTTGGCACGAGTACCTTGCCCGCTGCCAGTACCTGCTGCGTCAGGGCCTGTTCGTGGCCGACATTTGTTACCTCCAGCCCGAGGGCGCGCCGCGGCGTTTTTCGCCGCCGGCCGACGCGGCCGACCTGCCGCCGGGCATGACGCCGCCGCCGGGCGTCGCGGCCGCGACGTACTATCGGCCCGGCTACAATTTCGACGGCTGCACGCCTGAAGTGGTGTTGACCCGCATGACGGTCCGCGACGGCCGCATCCTGCTTCCCGACGGCATGAGCTACCGCGTCCTGGTGTTGCCGGCCGTGGAAAGCATGACCCCCGCGCTCTTGCGCGAGATCAAGGAGTTGGTCGAGGCCGGGGCCACGGTGGTCGCCCCGTCGCGGCCGCAGAAGTCGCCGAGCCTGACCGATTACCCGAACTGCGATGCCCAGGTGCGGAAGCTGACCGAAGCGTTGTGGGCCAACCCGCGCGTGGTGACCGGCAAGTCGGCCCAGCAGTGGTTGGCCCGGCAGGGCGTGCCGCCGGACTTCCAGTCCGGCCGGCCGCTGCGCTATATCCACCGCCATCTGCCGGAGGCCGACGTGTACTTCGTCGCCAACGGCGGCCCGGAGAGCTTCGAGACGACGTGCTGCTTCCGCGTCACCGGCAAACAGCCGGAACTCTGGCACCCCGAGACCGGACGGATCACGCCGCTGGCCGCCTACGAGGAAAAACAGGGCTGCACGCGCGTGCCGCTCCATTTTGGGCCCGTCGAGTCCGTGTTCGTCGTCTTCCGTCACGCGGCGGCCGCACCCGGCCAGCGCGTGGTCTCCGTCACGCGCGACGGGCAGGAATTGCTGGGCCAAGCCTCGCGCGGGCCGCAGCCCGGCGGCGATCTGCCCGCCTTCGACCTGCTGCGCCAGGAAGTCTCGCAGCCGGGCACGTACGTCGTCCGAACTGCTGCCGGGCGCCGGCGCGAAATCTCCGTGCCGGCGCTGCCGGCCCCGTTGCCGGTCGCCGGCCCATGGGAAGTGCAATTCCCGGCCGGCTGGGGCGCGCCGAGCGGATCACGCTCCCGCGGCTGATCTCATGGAGCGAGCACTCGGCGCCGGGCGTGCGCTATTTCTCCGGCGCGGCGACCTACCGCGCGTCGCTCGACGTGCCGGCGGAGATGCTCGGCCGCGGCCGCCGCTGGTACCTGGACCTGGGCCGGGTCGAGGTCATGGCCGAGCCGAAGCTCAACGGCCAGGCCCTCGGCACGATCTGGAAACCGCCGTTTCGCGTCGACGTGACCGGCGCCCTGAAGCCGGGCGCCAATGCCCTGGAAGTCAAGGTGGTCAATCTCTGGATCAACCGCATGATCGGCGACGAGCAATTGCCGGAGGACAGCGATCGCAATCCGGACGGCACCCTGAAGAAATGGCCCGACTGGCTGGAGCAAGGCAGGCCCAGCCCGACGGGCCGCTTCACCTTCGCCACCTGGCGGCTGTACAAGAAGGGCGATCCGTTGGTGAAATCCGGGCTGCTCGGCCCGGTCCTGCTGCGCCCCACGGAGGCGGTCGAGATGAAATGAGGTCGGCAGCGCCGAGGGTTCAAGCCCTGCGGGCGTTGGAAATGCCGGTGGGGCAAGAAGACCGAACGGCCGCCGCTGGACCATCTCCACTATTATTTGGGGGTCGGGTCCTCCTTCATCTCCGTTGGGAGAACTCGATGGCCTAAAACACCGTTTCGAGATCAGGCACTGCGGTTGTGATATTCGATGGGCTTCGGTAGAATTACCGGGAATTCCAGTCAAACACCGAAGCGAGGCTTGGGACCGCTGTGGCACACGAAGTTACTTTGATCACCGGGGACGGAGTCGGACCGGAACTGGCCGAGGCTGCTCGTCAATGCGTGGACGCCACCGGCGTGAAGATCCATTGGGATGTCCAAGAGGCGGGCATCGAGGTCATGGAGCGGCGGGGCACGCCGCTGCCCGATGCCGTCTTGAAAAGCATTCGACGCACGCGCTGTGCCCTGAAGGCGCCCATCACCACTCCCGTCGGCAAGGGATTTCGGAGCGTCAACGTTTACTTGCGGCAGGAGTTGGGACTGTTTGCGTGCATCCGGCCTTGCAAGCATTACGCGGGCGTCCGCAGTTTCTTCACCCAGGTGCCGGTGGATCTCGTCATCGTCCGCGAGAACAGCGAAGACCTTTACGCCGGCATCGAGTTTCAGCAGGGCAAGCCCGAGACGGCCGAAGCGCTGGATTGCATCAACCGTCTCTGCCAGGGGCGGAAGATTGCCACCGGGCGTGACGAGACGGGCCTGTCGATCAAGCCGATCAGCGTCGGGGCCACGCAGCGGATCGTCCGCTGCGCCTTCCAATACGCCCGGCAAAACGGCAGGAAGAAGGTCACGGCCGTTCACAAGGCCAACATCATGAAGTTCACGGACGGCCTGTTTCTGGCGGTTGCCGCCCAGGTGGCGCAGGAATTCCCCGACATCGCCTTCGAAGACCGCATCGTAGACAACATGTGCATGCAACTCGTTCAGAAACCCGAACTTTACGACGTCCTGGTGCTGCCGAACCTCTACGGCGACATCGTCAGCGATCTGGCGGCGGGGCTGGTGGGGGGACTCGGGGTGGCGCCGGGGGCCAATATCGGCCCTGAAGCCGCCGTCTTTGAGGCCACCCACGGCAGTGCGCCGAAGTACAAAGGCCAAAATAAGGTCAATCCGACGGCCTTGATTCTCTCGGCGGTCTTGATGCTCCGTCACTTGCAGGAAAAGGAGATGGCCGACCGGCTGGAGCAGGCCGTTGCGGCCGTGATCGCCGAAGGCCGCGAGGTCACGTACGACCTCAAGGCCGATCGCAACGATCCCACGGCCGTCGGGACGCGGGAAATGGCCGCCGCCATCTGCCGCAAAATCGGGGAAAAACAGAATCCGTAAAAAACGGGGTGGTCGATGAAACTCTATGAGTATGAAGGCAAGGGGCTGTTCAGCCGCGCCGGAATCCCCATACCTTCCGGGAAGGTTGTCGCCTCGGCCGAGGAAGCCGCAGGCCTGACGAAACCCTACGGGAGCTTGATGGCCAAGGCGCAAGTCTTGTGGGGACACCGGGCCAAACAGTACGGCGTGGTCTCTTGCGACAACGAAGAGCAACTCGCAACCGCGGTCCGGACTTTGCTCGGCAAGAAAGTGTTCGGAGAGACGGTGGAAAAGGTTCTTGTCGAACAGAAACTCGACGTGGCCCAAGAGGTTTACGCGGCGGCGACCTACATGGGCGCGTCGCCCGTGGTCATCCTTTCCCCCCACGGTGGAATCGACGTCGAGGAGGTCTGCCACAAAGCGCCGGAGGACGTGTGGATCGACACGATCTCGATTCGCGAGGGTTTCGGGGCGGAGCAAGCAAACGACTTGGTGCGCCGATCGGGGCTGAACGAGACGACGGCCGATCTGAGCGACGTGCTGGTGAAGCTCTATGGGATGTTCATGGACTTCGACGCCACGGTGGCCGAGATCAATCCGTTGGTGCGAACCCGCGCCGGCCGGTGGGTCGCCGCCGACGCCAAGGTGGAGATCGACGACGAAGCCCTCTTCCGCCAGAAAGGGCTGAACCTGGCGGAAAGGCTCAGCTCGGGGCGGACGCCCACCTACCTGGAACGGCTTGCGCTGGAAAACGACCGTTTGGACACGCGCGGCAGCGCGGGCCGGATGTTCTACGAACTCGACGGAAACATCGTCGTGTTGGCCTCCGGCGGGGGCACCAGCGTCGAGGCGCTGGATGACCTCTGCCTCCTGGGCGGAAAGCCCGCCGTCTTCACCGAGTACAGCGGCAATCCCACTCCGGAGAAAGTCAAGGGCCTGACGAAGATCGCCCTGATGTATCCCGGCCGAATCAACGCGATCTGGGTGATCGGGGGCCGGGCGAACTTCACCGACATCTACGAGACGCTGATCAACGGGATCATGGCCGGCATCTGTGAAACGCCCAACTTCGACAAGACCATTCCGATCCTCATCCGTCGCGCCGGGCCGCGCGACGAGGAAGCCTTTGCCACCCTCCAGAAATTCCGCGACGAACAGGGATATAACATCTTTTGCCGTGGCGTGGGGACGTCCGTCGCCGACTCCGCCCGGATGGTCATCCATCAGGCAAACAAGCAAGGGAACCGCCGATGAGCATCCTGATCGATCGACAGACGCGCATCCTGATTCAAGGCATCACGGGCAAGCAGGGACGAAAGGTTTCGATGGAGATGCTCGACTACGGGACGCACGTCGTTGCCGGGGTGACGCCGGGCAAAGGCGGGGGTGAGGTGTGCGGCCTGCCGGTCTACAACACGGTCGCCGAGGCGTTGCGAGCGCATCCCGAGATCAACACCAGCCTCGTTTCGGTGCCGAGGGAGGGCACGAAGGACGCCGCGTTGGAAGCCATCGCCCAGCCTGACATCCGGCTGGTGAACATCCTCACGGAGGGTGTGCCCCGCCGCGACGCCGCCGAGATCGTCCAGGCCGCCCGGGACCGCGGCGTCCGCGTGATCGGCCCCGCCTCGGTCGGCATTATCAACCCCATCGAGCGCGTCAAGGTGGGAGCGATCGGGGGCAACGACCCGGGGGTGTTCTATCCGGGCGAGATTGCCGTCTTCTCCAAAAGCGGCGGAATGTGCCTGTCGATCGCGATCGAGATCTTCAACACGCTCGGCTATGGGACGAGCATCGTCGTCGGGATCGGAGGCGATCGCATTTCAGGCACCAGCTTCCGCGATCTGCTGGAGCTTATCCGCGACGACAAAGACACGGTGATGGTCATTCTCAACAGCGAGATCGGCGGAGACTACGAGGAAGAGGCCGCCCGCTACATCCAAGAGACCCACTACCCGAAACCCGTGGTCGCAAGGCTCACCGGCATCGGCGCCCAGAAGATCTTCCCGCGCGGCTCGCGGATGGGCCATGCCGGCGCCATTATCGGGGAAGGCCGGTTCGGGACCTACGAGAGCAAAGTGGAGGCCTTCGAGAGCGCGGGCGTGGAGGTTGCAAAGACGTCGGAGGAGCTGGTTGCTTTCGTCGAGCGGGCCATGCCGCACCGCGGCCCCGACTTCGAGGTGGCGGTCAGCAAGGAGTTCGAGCTGGTCAGCATCTCGAAAACGAAGTTGGAGAACTTGAAGAACCAGGTGCGCGCCGTTCAATTGCGGACGCATCTCGGCCAGCTCGTCAACGGCACGCCTTATTTCCGGGGGCATCCGTTGCCCAAACTCATGCGGCAGGCGTCGTTGCCGCGAATGATTTTCGAGGCCCTCACGAAAAAGGACGCGGATGCGGAACACGCAGCCCGGTTGGCAAGCGACCTTGTCTTTGCGCCCGGAACTGTCCCGTCGCGCCGTCCGCCCGGAATGCCGCCGTGGCGTCCTTCCAAGGCGGCTCGCCGATCAACGCCGCGGTCAGTGCAGGGCTGTTGACCCTGGACGCTTTCAACCACGACGCTCTCGCTGCAAGCCTCCAGGGCCGGTATCCTCCCATGCAGGCCGACGCGCTCGCGTTGATTCCCCAGGTGATCGAGATCGTCGCGTGCATTTTGGGAAATACGTTGTCATGGAACAAGGAGGAAAGCCTCGAATGCACGATCTTTGCGCCCTGGCCGGACGGAAGCCGTCGGCCGCGGAGGCCGACCTGCTGCGGGCCATCTTCATCGCGTGCATCGACCATACGCCGGCCACGCCCTCCTCGCTGGCCGCCATCACCTCCTTCTCCGGCGGCAATTCCCTGAAGACCGCGCTGGCCGCGGGAATCACCGCGATGGGCGATGCCCATGCCGGCGCCGGCGAAGGAACCGCCAGAGTCTTGACCGAGTTTATGGCGATGCTCCGCGGCGCGGTGACTTCCGGCGCCTTCGCGCCGAACGGCGTCCGGATCACCGGGCTGAAGGGCCTGGCCGCATACCTCGTCGATAAGACCACCGGCGCCTTGGGCGGTGAGAAAAGCAAAATCCCCGGATACGGCCACCGCTACTACAGCCTCTATGGACGCGACATGCGGGCCGTCGTCCTGTTGGAAATCGCCAAAGAACTCGGCTTGGCAGGGGAGTATTGCGCCCTGGCCCGTGAAATCGAAGCCCGTCTGAAAGAAAAGAAATCCCTGGGACTATGCATCAACGTCAACGGCGTGATCGGCGCATTGCTCTGCGACCTGAAGATTCCTCCCGAGACCGGCAAGGCCATATTCATCATCCCGCGAACGGTCGGCATCCTCGGGCAACTGCTGGAACAGGATTCCGGTTCTTTCTTCCGCCTGTCGAACAACTCGATCATCTACATCGGCCCCAAAATGCGCGAATTAGAGCGTTTTTCAGATCAGTGTAGCGTTTCGGGCGGCACTGGCGTTTCGCCAGTGGTGAAGTTCGACAACTTCCACGCAACGTGGGGCGATGCCAGCGCAAATGGAACGAGCCATCCGCGAGGATGGCTCGTTGCGTTCTCAAGGGTTCTGAACGCCCTACGCCGGCCGCCGTCGCCGCCAGGCGCAGGCGAGAAGCCCAAGGACGCCGACGCCCAGCAGGATGAAGGTCGAGGGCTCCGGCACCGCGGCCGCGCCGGCGGCGATTCCCGCCCCGCCTGTCAACCATGCGGCACTGCCGCCGACCGTCGCCGCCGTCTCGCTGACCGTCGAAGTCGTCGCAACGGTCCCACTGGCCCCGCTGGTGTTCGCCACGGTCTCGGTCGCGTCGGTCGTGTCGGCCTCCGTCACGGGCGACGAGGCGCCCGACAACGCGCCCAACGCCACGTAGCCGCCCTGGGGCACCGTTATGATGCCCGTGCTGGGCGTGGCAGCCGGCGTGGCGAAATCAAGCGTGCCGCTGCTGACCGTCGTCCCGCCCGTGTAGGTGCTCGTGCCGTCCAGAACCAGTATCCCGCCGCCCGTCTTCGCCAGTGCGACGACGCCGGTCGTGTTCTGGATGACTCCCGAGAACGTGCTGCTGGCGTCGCCGTTGCCGGCGGTCAGCGTGGAAGTGCTGGCCCCGGCAAGGTTGTCGATGGTGCCCGTGCCGGACAGTGCCCCCACGCCGACGTTGTAGCTGTGCAGGTCGAGGACGCCGGCGCTGACCGTCGCGGCGCCGCTGCTCGATCCAAGCGCGGAGGAGTTGCCGACTTGCAGGGTGCCGCCGGCGATCGTCGTGCCGCCGCTGTAGTCGCTGACGCCGCTGAGGATCTGCTTCCCGGGGCCGTTCATCGTCAACGCGACCGGGTCGCCATCCTGGATGCTGCCGCTAAAGGCCGCGGTGCCAGCCGGGGCCAGGGTGAGGGTTGCCGTGCCGGAGGCGCCGGCGATGCTCGTGGTCACCGTGCCGCCGCTGCCCGGGCCGGAGTCGGCCAGCGAATCGATGGTCTGGTTCTGGCCGTCCAGGTCCAACATGGTGCCGTTGGCGAGCTGCACGGGCGTGTTGCTCGGCAGCAGGCCGTTCTGGATTGCCCCGTTGTAATACAACTGCTGGACCTGGGCCGCCGTGAGCACGCTGCCGTAAAGCTGGAAGTCGTCGATCGAGGCGACCGTGCTGTTGTACCAGTTGTTGGTGGACGGCCGGCCGCCGACATACATGTCGTTGCCGCCGGGGCTGAACACGGGGTTGCCGCCCAACGTTCCCGACGCCGAACCGTTAAGACCCCCGTCGATATAGAAGTACCATCCCGCGCTGCTCACCGCAAAGGTGACCATGTGCCAACTGTTAGCGGTAATCGAGCACGTAATCGACTGACCACCCTCGTTGATCCACTGTTGGCTGGCGTTCTGAATGCCGGTCTTAATGACCGAGCCGTTATAGACCTCATAGAAACCACCGGGTCCCGTGTCTAGACCACGGCCGTTCACGAAGCACCAACTGCCGCCGTTGGTGTTGGGATCGCCCGACTGGCTGAGGTTCATCCAGATGGAATCGGTCCACGCGGTGAGGGTATTGAAGCCGGAGTTCGCGGGGACGTCGACATACTGGCCGTTCAGTTGCATCCCCTGATTGATCTGGCCGGTGACATAGTTTGCCCCGGCGGCCGTTATGGTTCCATTGTAGCCGTGGCCGCTGGTGTCCAGGATGGCTCCGGTGGTGGTGGGGACCGCCCCGAGCGTGCCGTCCAAGGGCAAATGGGCCACGGTGGGAAGGACCCCCGAGCCAAGCTGCAGCGTGCCGCTGCCGACGGTGGTGTTGCCCGAGTAGCTCAGCGACGGGCCAAGGGTCAGCACGGAACCGCCGATCTGGGTCAGCGAGCCCGTGCCGCTCACGCCGACGTTCAGCGTGCCGGCGCTGGTCTGGTTGAAGGTCACGTTGGCATTGTTGCTCAAGGTGACCGCGGTGGGAATGTTGGCCACGTTGCCGACCAGCGAGCCGCCCTCGACCAGGGTGGGGCCGGTGTACGTGTTCGTGGCCGCGGTGAGGGTCAACGTGCTCGCGCCGGCCAGGACCAGCGAGCCGCCGGTGATCTGGTCGCCGATGGTCGTCGGTGCCGCGACGGTGATCGTCGGCGAGCCGGTGATGGCCAGCGTGTTCCCGCTGAGGGTCAGGCCGCCCGCGCCGCCGCTGGCCAACGTCACGTTGCCGGTGACGGAGATGGGGTTGACCAAGGTGCGGCCGCTGCCGTCGTCCTCCAAGGTGCCGCCGCTGAGGATCAGCGTGCCGGTGCCCAACGGTCCGGAAGTGAGGCTGCCGCCGGAGAGCGTGCTGTCGGCGGCGATCTGCAACACACCCGCCGTAAGGTTGGTGCTGCCGCTGTACGTGTTGTTGGGCATGGCGATGATCAGCGTGCCGCCGCCGCTCTTGGTGAGCGAGGTGCTGCCGCCGATGGTGCCGTCGCCGGAGAGGGTGTAGGACACCGTGCTGTTGTTGACCGTGATTGTGGTCGGCGAGAACGTCGTCCCGGAGAGGACCACGGTGCCGTTGGCGGTGCCGGCCGAGTCGTTGAACACGACGGGGCTCGGGTCCGCATAGGTCGCCGTGCCGCCGCCGGTGCTCCAGTTCACCGAGGTGGTGTCCCAACTGGAGTTCTGCGATCCGGTCCAGGTTAACGCCGCGCCGGTCACGTCGAGATTGATTTGGCTCCCGGTGTTGACCAACACGGCGGAGTAGCCCCCGGGCAGGGTGCCGACGGTCAAATTGCTAACGTTCCCCGAGAAGCCGCTGTAGCTCATGATTTCATAATTCCCGACGCCAAAGCCGCTCCCCGCGGTGACATTCACCGTGCCGCCGGTGAGCGTCAGGGTGCCGGTGACCTTCGCCAGGTCGCTGCTGGTGCCGAGGTCCAGGTCCACGATCGAACCGGTGTTCAACGTCAGCCCGCCGAGGGTCAAGGTGCCGGCGCCGCTGAAATTGCCGCTGGTGTTGTCGCCCGGGGCGAGGTAGGCAGCGCTGTTCACCGTGACCGTGCTGGCCAGCGTGCCGTTGCCGGACAAGACGCCCTGGATGCTCGTCGCGCCAGTATAGGTGTTATTGCCGTCGAGTTGCAGCACGCCCGTGCCGTTCTTCGTCAGTGCGATGACGCCGGTCGTATTCTTGATGGCGCCCGAGAACGTGCTGCTGGCGTTGCCGGTGCCGACGGTCAGCGTGGAGGTGGTGGTTGCGGCAACGTTGTCGATGGTGGCCGCGCCGGATAGTGTGCTCACGTTGACGTTGAAGCCGTGCAGGTCGAGGACGCCGCTGGAGACGGTCACGGCGCGGTTCACTCCGAGCGCAGAGGAGTTGCCGACTTGCAGGGTGCCGCCGCTGATCGTCGTCCCGCCCGTGTAGAGGTTCCCGCCGGCCAGGACCAGCGTCCCGGCGCCCGACTTGGTGAGGCTGTAGGTGGGGCCGCTGATCGCGCCGCTGACGGTGAGGGTGTTCGACGCGACCGTCACGGTGCGGCTGCTGCTCATGCTGACGGCGCCGTTGCCGAGGCTGAGGTCGTTGCTGCCGGCGAAGGCGAAGTCGCCGTCCCAGTTCTGCGTGTTGTTGGTGCCAAGCGCGAGACTGCCGCCGCTGGTGTTGCCCAGCGTGCCGCCGGTGATCGTGAGGGCGCCGGTGCCCACGGCGGAGACGGCGTTGATGTTAAGCGTCCCGTTGGAAAGGGTCGTCCCGCCGCCGTAGAGGTTGCTGCCGCTGAGTGTCAGCGCGCCCGTGCCCGACTTCACCACGGCGACGATGCCGCTGCCGTTTAGAATCTTTCCTGTGAATGCGCCGTTGCCGGTGCCGCCGATGGTCAGCGTGGAAGTGGTGGATGCGAGAAGGTTCTCGACGGTCCCCGCGCCGGAGAGTGAACCGATGGTGGGGTTGTAGTTGTGCAGGTCGAGGATGCCGCTGGTGATCGTCACGGCGCCGTTGGTCGATCCAAGCGCCAAGGTGCTGCCGACTTGCAGGGTGCCGCCGCTCGGCGTACCGGCATTCGTAATGCCGCCGCTAAAGGAGTTGCTGCCGCTGAGGACCGTCACACTGGCGGGCGTGGATGTCTTGAGGACGCTGCCGCTGCCGCTGATGTTGCCGCTGTAGGTCACCGCGCTGTTCGAGCCGAAGGTCAACGCCGCGTTGTCGACGATGGGGCTGGCAAGGTTGGCGGCGTTCCCGCTGCCGGTGAGATCCAGGGTGCCGCCGCTGATGGTTGTGGTGCCGGTGTAGGTATTGGTGCCGCTGAGCACCATCTGGCCGCTGCCCGACTTGGTGAACCCCCAGCCATGGCCGCCGTCCCCGATGGCGCCCGCGATGGTGAAATTGCCACTGTCGAAGTCGTTCACGGTGTAATTACTGCCGCCGAGCGTGAGGGCGGCGGCGCTGCTGGTAGCGATGCCGAGGGTGCCGCCAACGGCGAAGTTGCCGTTCAAATACCAAGTCTGCGTGCTATGGAGCGTGTACACCCCACCGGTGGCGGAGATGGTGCCGCCGGTGATCGTGAAGGGGCCGGTGCCGATAGGGGAGGTATAATAGCTGTTGGAAAATTGGAGCGTCCCATTGGCAAGCGTCGTGCCGCCGGTGTAGCTGTTGTTGTTCAAGATCGTCAGCACATTGGCGCTGTTGATGGTCACGCTGCCGCTGCCGCTGATCACGCCGGCGTAGCTCTCCGCGGCAGGATTGGCGAACGTCAGCATCGAACTGTCGCTGATGCTGCCGGCCACGGAGCCGGTTAATGCCGAGCCGTCGCCGAGTTGCAGGGTGCCGGCCGTGATCGTGGTGGCGCCGGTGTACGTGTTGCTGCCGCCCAGGATCAGCGTGCCGGCGCCGGCCGTGGTCAAACTGCTGCCGGCGATGACGGAATCGATCGTGGCGTTGTAATTGCTGGTGACCGTGCCGGACACACTCAGCGTCCCGCCGGCGACGATATACCCGGCGGCGCCGAAGGTGATGTTTCCCACACTCACCGTGTTCGAGATGCTGACGGTGCCGCTGCTGGCGGCGGTATAGAAGTCGGCGTCGTCCCCGGCCGTCCATCCTTGGAGGCTGCCGCCGCTGGTGTTCGTGGCCCAATAGCTGCTCGTGTCCCAGTACCCGCCCGTGGTCCTGTCCCAATAAAGGACCGTTGCCTGTGCTGCCGGCGTTGCCAGAAAGAGCGCCGCTCCCAACGTGATGAAAACAACCGCGACCGAAACCATCCCCTTGCTGCTCATAACAACCCTTTCAACTCACGAATTTAGAAACGACGTAGAGAAATTTCCAACGCAAGACGCGCCCGGTGGCATAGAAGTGCAACCCCCCCATCCGCTTGTCCAACCCGCGTTCCGGAAGACAGCAACCCGTAACGGTTACGCGGAACAAACGGGTCTTGACGGACAAGCCGGTCCCTGTAACCGCATTAGACAAACCTTCCCTTAATATAAGCAAAACCGATTCGTTCTTTTCCGACGAAGCTCGGATAACATATTTTCAACACGTTCCTTGCCGTTTCCATGGTTTGGTTCCACGATGTCGATGGGCGGGCGTACCGCGGCGGTCGGCGCCGGAACGGCATGGCGTCGGCTCGCCTATCTTCCAGGGAAGCATCAGGGGCGTCACGTCGGAACATTTCCTGCAAACCATTGTAGGTCAATGACTTATGTAGTTTTATTTATCGCCGATTGTCCGTGGAATGCAGGGACTTGTCCAGGTGGAGCGATCGCACGGCCGTCGATCGGCGTTTCGGACCGGGTGCTTATTGGGGTGAGGACCGCGAGGCAATCACCGCCGCAATTCTATAAATTTATTACGGGATATTTATAAATTTTTTCACGGTCTCACACCCTGCGACCGCTAACGGTGTCTGCGAAAATTAGCCAGGGCAAACAACCGCCGGAGGCTGCTCGGCGGCCTGCCGCCGGGCGTGGTGTGGGGGGCCGTGAAGCGGTAGAATGGCGCAGCGGCTGTTCCGAGGTCGGGGCGGCTCAACAAGATCTAGCCGCTAATGTAACGCGTCAGCCTGTTGGGTCCTTCTCGTGGAATGGAATCGGTAGGGATTTCGACCCGGGGGGTCGTTTGATAATAGCCCAGCGATTTATCGCTGGGTAGCGAAAGGCCGCAATTCCATTTTCGTCCCGTAGGGACGATTGAATGTCGTCGGGTGGCACTGGCGTTTCGCCAGTGCTGGGAAAGACACGGGCAAGATGCCCGTGCCACCCAGCCCAACATCAAACGCAACAGATAACTGCAAAGCGCATAACCGGCCGGACGAACCCGGCAGGAGTCCCCTGCGAGGCCTTGTCAGGCGAACACTTCGCAGCCCTTGGGTTCCGGGGCCGGAAAGGTTACGCCGCAGTTGGCGCAGGTTTCCCTGTCGCGCGGGACGTCCTGTCCGCAGGCCGGACACTTTTCCAGCGGCGGCCAGCGGCGGTGGAAGAGATAGGCCACCAGGCCCGGAACGCCCGCCAGTACGACGAACGCGAACCATAGGCCGCTTGCGGGCTGATAGAAGCGGCGATGCCGGCGGAAGCAGTGCCAGGCCAGTGCCGCGGCCAGCAGCGAGACGACCAGCATCGGCGGCCACGATGCGGCCAGGCTCCGCGCCAGGGCCGCGGAGTAAGTCGGCTCCAGTCCGATCTTCAGGTAATCCCAAGGGTCGGTCACCGTGGCCAGAAAGGCGAGTGCGACCGGGGCCGGAAAGACCAGCGCCGTCTTCCACGGGTCAGTTTCATCGCTATACCTGTCACCCTCGCCCAGGCAGACCTCGGCTCGCCGCGAGACCGTCCCGGACGGATCGATCCACAGAAGTTCCGCGCACGAGCTGCGATCGGGAAGCAGGCGACTGGCGGTGAGCAGCGCCCTGCCCGCGTCAAGTTCGTACAAGCCGATGCTTCGGTCGCGAAATTCTTCGGGAATCAGGAACGCGGCGTGTTGCTTTCCCGTTGCGTCGAAGAGGAGGACCCGATCCGTGGTCCGGACCGCCAGTTTCGGGTGGCGATGGATGCGAGGAGCCTCCTTCCCGGCGACCTCCCACGTCGGAGCCGTATACAACATTCCCGCGGCAATCAGGTCGGCCGATTCCAGGAGCGTTTTGACCGATCCGGTCCGCAGATCGACCTCGAGGAGTTGAGCCCCGGAGATCATGTCTACGTTCCACTGGGGAAACTCCGGCTCATCGTTAGAGTAGGCGGCCGCATGGGGCATGTTGTAGCGGTTGTATGCGTTTGGGGGCAATGCCGTACCGCTTGCCAGTTTAGCGCCGTCCATGGGAAACCACTGTTCGACGGGCGGTTGATCGGGCCGAAAGCCGTCGCGCCCGATGAAGCCCACGCAAAGTTTGCTTTGGCTGTCATAGCCGACGAAGTAGCCGCGGCCGTCGCGGGCCCCGTCGTGAAGGAAGTACCAAAGGTTGGGCGGCATCCGCCCGTCGCTGAATCGCCCGATGCGGGTGTAGCCATCCAACGGAAACGTCACATCTTGCGCGGCATCGCCAGAGAAGCGCTTTCAAGCCAACTCTCATTCTCCTTGGGGCGCGGCACCTCGCTGCCATCCAGGGCATAGTACGTCACATGCTGATACCCGTCGTACGCATAGTGTTGAATCAAGGGCGTGCCGTCCGCGCGGACCACCAGGTCCTGGTTGACGTAGCGATTCGGGTACAGCCCTTCCCAGATCGAAATGCCCCAACGGGCAAAAAATGCGAACACGGCCCCGAAACCGAGGGCAAGGATCACGGCCAGGCCGAGCGGGCGAACAATCCCTTGTGGTTTGGACATAGCAGCTCCCCTTAATTTCTGTTGCGGACGCGTCTGTAGGGTGGGTCGAGCGCAGCGAGCCCCACCAAAACCCGCCAAAAACTAAGTGGTGGGGCTCGCTGCGCTCGACCCACCCTACAAATTTCCGACCTTCCACAACAGAACGTCTTCATGAGAAATCGCGCGTCCGGGCGGTGAAGTGGATCAGTCCGATCAGGCAGGCGGCTGCCAGCAGAAGCGCCGCGACGCCCAGCAACGGCCAGAACAAAAAGCAGATCGCCAGCAGGAAGGCGAGGACTGCCCCCGCCACCAAGGGCAACAGCCGCGTGCCGAACCAGCGTGCCGGCCGAATTCCCGCGAGAAAGGCGGCCAGGTAGACGATGGCAATCACGCCCCAAGCCTCCCAGGCCCACGCCGTCATCCACCACAGAAATGGGCTGGCGTGCTTGCCAGGCATCGCCGCCCAGGCGGCGTAGGACAAAATGGCGATCAGTCCGCAGAGCAGGTACAATCCCCCGCCGACGACAAGCTTGACTCCGAGCACTTTCCATAGGCTCACCGGGCGGTGCAGCAGAAACAACCAGGTGCCGTGGCGCGATTCCGTAACCGTCTGCCCCAGCCCCAAAGCGATGGCAAACGCGACGGAGACGAAGCAGAAGAATAGGAGGAACTGGCCGTCGAGAAAAGGAATTTCCCAGACGTTTCCCTTCGCGCAGAACGGCAAAATGGTGTGGCCGGTGCAGTTGCCCACGAAGGCCAGGTGCGCCAGCAGCGCGACCAGCGTGATCCGGGCCGTCTCACGCAATTCTTTCAGCAGCAACGCTTTCAGCATCGGATGCCTCTCCCATGAATATCGGCAGCGCGCGCCGCGGCCCGCGCGTGTACTCGATAAAGGCGTCTTCCAGGTTCAATTCGATCACGTCCACCGCCCGCGGGCCCAACGACTCGGCCAGGCGGCGATGTTCCTCGCTGTATCCCACGACGATCAGTTCCCGCTTCTGTCCGACCTGCCGGTTGCTGACCAGGCCCGGGCAGGCGGGGACTTCCGGCGGCTCGCGATCGAATTCCAGCACCACCTTGCGGATGGATTCCTTGAAGTAATCGGTCGGGCAATCCACCCGCAGGACGCCGTCGACAAGGATTCCGATGCGGTCGGCCACCCGTTCCACGTCGCCCAGGATATGCGAACTGAAGAGGATGGTGCGTCCGCGGCGCTGGATGATCTGGATCAGCGATTCGAGAAAATCGCGGCGGACGACCGTGTCCAGCCCGAGGGTCGGGTCGTCGAGGATCAGCAGTTCGGGATCGGAGGCGACGCAGAGGGCCAGCGAGAACCTGCGCCCGTTCGCCGTGCGAGAGCCGCCGAATCTTGGCCCGCCGCGAGAGCTGGAAATGATCGAGGATCTGTTCCAACAGGCCGCCGTTCCAGTTGCGATAGAACGCGCGGGTGAACCGCGCCGCGTCGCCGACGGTCATCCAACGATACAACGGGTGGCCTTCGGCCAGATAGGCGATCCGAGAGCGCGTCTGGGGACGGAGTTCCAGGGCGTCTTCGCCCAGCACTTCCGCCCGGCCGTAGTCCGGATGCACCATTCCCAGGAGCATCTTGATCACGGTCGATTTGCCGGCCCCGTTTCGTCCCAGCAGTCCGTAGACCAACCCCTGGGCGACGCGCAAATCGAGCGAATCGACCACGCGGCGGCCGTCGTAGTATTTCGTCAGGCGGTGCGTAACGATCATGTCGGGCATAGCGGGCAAGTCCTCTGTTACTGTTCTGCTTGAGCCGCAGTTTGCCATTGGAACTGCTTGGCGCGCGCGGAGACCAAGGTCATCACTTCGTCGGCGCGGAATCCCAGGTGGACCGCCTCGGTCAGGAAATGGTCCATCAACTCCTCGAACCGTTCCTTGCGGACTTTCCGGGTCAACTCCGCCTTGGGCCGGGCCACGAACACCCCCAGGCCCGGACGCGTGTTCAGAATCCCTTCCCGTTCCAATTCCGTATAGACGCGGGCCACGGTGTTCGGGTTGATGACCAGCAAGCGCGACAGTTCGCGGACCGAGGGGAGGCGGTCCTCGGGCTGGACCCGTCCCCGCGCGACGGCCTCGCGAAGCTGCCGCGCCAGTTGGCGGTAAATCGGCAGCCGGCAGGTTGGATCGATCTGGAACTCCATGGGCACCTCGACTAACTGTACTAGGAATCTTACTACAGATGCGCAAGCGTGTCAAGGGCGGTGGATGGATTTTTTGGGTCTCGCCATACGCGCGGTTGTCCGGCCCATTGTGTCTGAATATACTTTCAAGGCACTGCCAACGAACCCGAATGGTCCCTTCACGGCTTGGTCGGAAAAGACAACTCGATGAATTTTTTTGACCGGGATCGCGTCATGCTGGCCCGTCTTCTGCTTGTCCTTGGCGCATGGCCGCTTGCCGGTTTCGCCATGGCAGGGACGGACGTCCGTTTGCCGCCGCAGGGTCCTTTGCCGGCCAGCGTCAACTTGATGCCGGAGCTGGAGCGGCTGGGGCTGACGGCCCGCGTGCAGGGCAACCGCGACACGTGCTCGATATTCGCGGTCACGGGAGTGGCCGAGTTCGAAGTGGGCCGCCAATCGCACCGCCGGCCGGGACGGCTCTCGGAGGAATTCCTGATCTGGGCGGGCAACAAGGCGTCGGGCATGACCGGCGACCAGGCCATGTTCTACAAGGCGGTCCACGGCCTCAACGCGCTGGGCATCTGCTCCGACGAGCTGATGCCCTACAGGACCGCCCGCGACGCCAAAGGCCGGCCGTCGCCGGCCGCCTTGGCCAATGCCAAGGAAGAGAGCCAGCGATGGCGGGTGCATTGGATCAAGCGTTGGGACGTGCAATGCCCGTTGAGCGAGCCCCAGATGCTGGCCATCCGGCGGGCGCTGGCCGCCCGCCACACGGTGGCCTGTGGGCTGCGGTGGCCCAAGCAGCTTCAGGGCTCCCAACTTCTGGAGGTGCCGCCGCCGGCGAAGGTCTTCGACGGCCACAGCATCATGTTCACCGGGTATACCGAGGACGCAAAACGGCCGGGCGGCGGGGTATTCCTTTTCCGCAACAGCGACGGCCCGAAGTGGGGCAAGGACGGTTACGGCATGATGTCGTTTGCGTATGCCCAACGGTATGTCAACGACGCCTTTTGGCTGGAACGCCAGTCGCCCCGTGCGGAAGTGCCCGTCGTGCGTTACGAGGCCGAGGAAATGCCCGTCCTCGCCCGCCGGCACTGTTCGACCAACCCGCAGGACATGAAGCCCTGGGGCGGCCCGATGTGGAGCCATGGCCGGCAGCTTTTCTGCGGGGCCGAGCAAGGCGGGTTCGTGGAACTGGGTTTTTCCGTGGCGAAGGCCGGCCGCTACCGGCTGCGGGTGCTGGCCTCCGCGGCCCCCGATTTCGGCATCGTCCGCGCGGCGCTCGACGGCAAGCCCGTGGGCGCGGCGACGGACCTCTACTCCGGTCGCGTCTGCCCGGCCGGCAGCCTGGAACTGGGCGCCTTCGACATGCCGGCCGGCCCGCATCGGCTCCGCGTCAAGGCCGTGGGCAAGAATGCCGCCTCGCAGGGGTTCGCGTTCGGGCTGGACGCCGTGGACCTGTTATCGCCGGCGAAGTGACGCCGTTGAACGATACGACCTGGGTCAGCACGGCTATTTCTTCTTGGCGTCGCGGAGAATGGGCGACTCGGCAAGCGTAAAGAGAACGACCTCCTCGCCGGTTGTAGTGCTGATATCATGGTGCAGGGTCAACACCTTGACGCCGGTGATCTCCTCGACCATCGCTTCCATGACGGGCCGGGCCGTCTCGATCAGATGGGTCCGCACTTGCTTCAGCAGGTCCCGCCCCTTCTCGGCCGAAAGCGACTTGACCAGGTGCTGTTCGGCCGCGGTCAACACGCCTTGCAGGCGGACCACGAGGAGATCCCCGACCAGGTGGGTAAAAATGTCCTTGGGTCCCCGGCCCATGTAGTCCTGTTCGAAGCGACTGACGCCTTCACAGATAGCGGCTTCGATTTCTCCCTGGGTTTTCATAGAGACCCCGCTGATTGGGGGGGTGTTCAAGCGAAAGTCTTCCTTGGTTAACGAAATATGAGCCATCAGGTTCTCCGTGGTGATCCGAAATCCGAATGAAATGATACCAAATGTGGACGAAAGGCAAAAGTCCTATTGCATCGCCCTGGGCAACGGCATATGATTGTTAAGCGTGGGAGGGTTGCGTCGCAGCCGATCGCGACTCTTCCAATAAAAGTTGTCGGTTGACTAGATGAAGAGCAACCCGGTCCTTCCGGGGGGCTTGTTAGTGAGTAAGCCGACGTGGTCGAACACCTCCGGGTGTTCTGCCACGTCGGCTTTTTTTGTTCTTGGCGATGATAGACGTTTGCAAACACTGCGGGAGGAAAATCCGATGGAAAAGCTCGACCCAAGCGTGGCACAGCAGATTGCTCAAGCGGCAATCGCTTTCCAGCAGCAGCGAACGGGCCACGAGCCCAAATCGGTGGCCGTGATCCTGAGCGAGAACACGCTGGTGATTACGCTGCACGGGGCCTTGTCGCCCGCCGAGCAGGCCATGGCTAAAAGCCCGGGCGGCGCCGCCCAGGTGCAGGAGTTTCATCGGCAGTTGTTTAGCGACTCCGCCGAATCCCTGCGGCAGGAGATCAAGAAAATTACCGGGGTCGAGGTGCGCGAGGCGACCGCGGAAGTGGAGCCGACTTCGGGCACGGTGGTGCAGGTCTTCACGACCGGCACGATGGTGCAGGTGTTCCTGCTCGCCCGCGACGTGCCCCCGGGCAGTTGGAGCGGAAACGGATTAGGCGGGTCATCAAGAAAAACGGAGGTTTTGCCATGTTAGTCCTATCGAGGAAGAATCGGGAGTCGGTGGTGATCGGCGGGAGCGACGGGTTTCATCGCCTGTTCAAAGTCACGGTGCTCGATGTTCGAGGCGCACACGTGAAATTAGGCTTCGAGGTCGATCCCGATGTCCCTGTCCATCGTTCGGAGGTGTGGGAACGAATCAACGCCGAGGCCTGTCAGATGGTCTGACGGTCCGTCGGCCATCGGCGGTAGGAGGGGAGTCGTGGCCATGAAATATCAAGAGAAAATTTCCGACCCGATGATTTCCCAGAAGGTCCAGGAGAAACTGTCCAACATGGGCATCCGGGCGCCGTGCCGCGTCACGGTGGCGAGCAACAAAGGCATGGTTACGCTCTCGGGGTCGATTCAGTACGAACACCAACGGCACATCGTCGTCCACGCGATTCAGGCGGTCACCGGAGTGCAGCGGGTCCTGGACCAACTGCGGGTGACCGCAACCGGGGACCACTGGAAGGCCAACACCAGCAGGTGACTCGCGGGCGACCGATGTTCATGTATCGAAAAGAGCCGAGGAATTCGCGATTTCGATACGTCTGTACAGTAGTTTTCCGGTGTTCATCACGGAATGATTAGGACGTTACTTGGGCGACGGACACCCGCAGGTGACTCATGAATACCGTTCGACCGCTCTTCGTATCGACGTATCCGCCGGAAGAGTGCGGACTGGCCACGTTCACGCGTGACTCGGCCGACGCCGTGGATCTGGCGTCGCCCGAGCCGGTGTCGTCGCTGGCCGCGATTCAGAAGACGCGCCGGCTTCGATACGACGACCCGCGCGTGGTCCACGTCATCGACAACAGCCGCCCGGACGCCTACCGCCTGGCCGCGGAAGTGGCCAGCGACGGTCCGTGCGACGTGGTGAGCTTGCAGCACGAGTTCGGCCTCTATCCGGGCGATTGGGGCCAACGGGTGCTGGAGTTCGTGCATCGCTGTCGCAAACCGCTGGTCACGACGTTCCACACGCTCTTGACCCGCCCGGCCGGGCTGCCGCGGTGCATCATCCAAGACCTGGCGGCCCACAGCCAAGCGATCGTCGTGATGACCAGGGTCGCAGCGCGGCTCCTGGAAAAGGTCTACCACGTGTCAGGGCCGCAGGTGCGGGTGATTCCTCATGGAGTGCCGGAAGTCCCGTATCGGCGCGACGGCACGCACAAGGCCCGGCTGGGACTCGCGGGACGGCGGGTCATCTGCACCTTCGGACTCATCAGTCGAGGCAAGGGGCTGGAATACATGATTCAGGCCATGCCCCGGATCGTCGCCGCCTTTCCGGAGGTTGTCTACTTGATCGTCGGCGCCACGCACCCGCAAGTGAAGCGTCAGGAAGGCGAGGTCTACCGCGAGAGCCTGGTCCAGATGGCCCGGGAACTGGGCGTCGGGGCGAACGTGCGTTTCGTCAACAAGTACCTCAGCCTTGGCGAGTTGCTATGGCACTTGCAGGCCTGCGACGTGTACGTGACGCCTTATCCGGGCAAGGACCAGATTGCCAGCGGCACCTTGGCGTATGCCTTGGCGGCGGGCGGGGCCGTGGTGAGCACCCCTTACCTGTACGCCAAGGAAGTCTTGGCCCATGGCCGGGGCCTGCTCACGCCCTTCGGCGACAGCAACGCCATGGCGGACGCGACGCTGCAATTCCTCGGCGACGCCGCATTTCGCCTTCGCACGCGGCGCAGGGCGTACCGGTACGCAAGACCCATGTTTTGGCCAAACGTCGGCCGGCAATACCTCGAGGTCTTCAACCGGGTGGCGGCCGAAAACAGGACAACTTGGCAGCAGCTCGATCGCCGAGCGTCTTCGACCCCCAGGGGCGAACATCGCCCCGGTGAACTCATCCACCGAGGTCTGTAATGCGGCCTGGAATGCACGTCCGTAACCGGATCGCCTTGAACCACCTGGACCGCATGACGGACTCGACCGGCGTGATCCAACATGCCGTTTACAGCATCCCGCGGCGCGAGAGCGGCTACACGACCGACGACAACGCCCGGGCCTTGCGCCTCTGCACGCGCCTGTGGGACCGGCATCCCGGGGATCGCATGCTCAGCCGGGTGACGACCTATCTGAGCTTCTTGGAGCATGCCCGTTGCCCTGTCCGCGGGTTTCACAATTTCTTGAGTTATCAGCGCGACTGGCTGGATGCCGAAGGCGCGGGCGATAGCCAGGGCCAGGCGGTCCGCGCTCTGGCCGAAGTGCTCGGCAGCAGTCTGCCCGACGGATACCGCGCGTTGGCGCGCGAGTTGATCGACGCGGTGACGCCCGCGCTGGCCGATCTGCGAAGCCTGCGGGCGCAGGCCTACGTGATCTTGGCGTGGGGACATCTGTCGATGTCCGGGGTGAAGGACTTGGAAGCGGTCGAGAACGTCGCCCGATCCGCGGCCGAGCGGCTCGTGGAGTGCTACCGCCGTTCCCAACGGCCGGATTGGCCGTGGTTCGAGTCGCGGATGACCTACGCGAACGCCGTGTTGCCCCATGCCCTGTTCATAGCCGCCCGGTGCTGGCCGGAGGAGGATTTTCTCGACGTGGCGGAGGCGTCGTTCGACTTCTTGGACCGCGAGACCACCGTCGAGGACGTCTTCTGGCCGGTCGGAAACAGCAATTGGTACCCACGCGGAGAAGAAAAATCGCCGTACGATCAGCAGCCGGTGGAGGCCGTCACCATGGCCGAGGCCGCGGCGGCCGGACTGGCCCTGCTGGGCGGTGTGGGCGGTGCGGGCGACGTGGGCGGTGTGCGCGGTGAAAAGTACCTGGCTGCGCTGCGCCGCGCGCACGCTTGGTTTCATGGCCGGAATAGCCTGCGCCAGCCGTTGGTCGACGTTGACTGCGGCTCCTGCTGCGACGGTCTGCAACGCAACGGCGTGAATCGGAACCAAGGAGCGGAATCGACGCTTGCCTATTTGTGGGCGGAACTGAACAACAAGGACAACGCAACGTGCGTCGAGAATCACGAACGACCCATCCCTGCGCGGAGTTGTTCCATCGCCACGGCGACAACCCCATCCTGACGGCCCGAGACTGGCCCTACCAGGCCCACACGGTGTTCAACGCCGGCGCGTGTCAGTTGGGCGATGAAACGGTCTTGCTCGTCCGCGTGGAGGACCGCCGGGGACATTCGCATCTGGCCGTGGCCCGAAGCAGCGACGGCGTGTCGAACTGGCGGATCGACTCGAAACCCAGTTTCGCACCCGATCCGGTGCATTACTCGGAAGAAGCATGGGGCGTGGAAGACGCCCGCGTGACCTGGGTCGAAGACCGCGGCCAGTGGATCATCGCCTACACGGCCTTCTCACACAGCGGACCGTTGGTCTCCTTGGCGGGGACGACGGACTTCGTCACGTTTTCCCGGCTCGGCCCGGTCATGCCCCCGGAGGACAAGGATGCGGCGGTCTTTCCCCGCCGCTTCGGCAATCGGTACGCGATGATTCATCGGCCGGTTTCCGCGAGAAGCTCGGGCGCCCACATCTGGATTTCCTTCTCGCCCGACTTGACTTATTGGGGCGAACACCACGTCCTCTTGCACGCGCGGCGCGGCGCGTGGTGGGACGCCAACCGGATCGGCCTCGGCCCGCCGCCCCTGGAAACAGCCGAGGGCTGGCTGATCCTTTACCACGGCGTGCGCGTGACTGCCGGCGGGTGTTTGTATCGACTCGGATTGGCTTTGCTCGACTTGGAGGATCCTTGTCGGGTCCTTCGGCGCAGCGACCCGTGGGTGTTCGCGCCCGAGACGCCCTATGAGCGTCAGGGGGACGTGGGTGGCGTGGTGTTTCCCTGCGGCTGGATTCTGGACAAGCCCGGCGGTACGATTCGTCTTTATTACGGCGGCGCGGACACTTGCCTGGCCCTGGCCACCGCCCAACTCGACGACGTGCTAAGCTATCTTCGCACGTGCCCTGTCCCGTGCAGCGGGAACGCTAATTACCACTGATCTTCGGCCGGGGTGGCACTGTCGGAGCGTGCCCCCCGCCATTTTCTGATAGCCGACAAGGGCATTTCCCGAATTCGACCTAACCCGTCACTACATGTTTTCTTGCTACAGAGCGATTGCTATTTTTCTTCGTGATGGGTGTGCCAATCGTGCTGGCAATATCTTGACGGGTCGCACCCAAGGATAGCAGCGAACGCACGAGCAAATCCAGGGACACCGACTTGTCGGCGACCTCCATTTTTGCAATTCGGGACTGGCTCGACCCGATCCGTTTGGCGATTTCCAACTGCGTCAGCTTCCTCTCTTGACGACGTGCCTTCAGCTTGTTCGCCAGCGCCAGCTTCATGTCGATAAGCAATTCCTCCTCCTTGCTAAGCCCAAGGAAATCCGCCGTTGAACCGACGATCCAGCCGGCCGCTTCGAGTTTTTGACGTTTGGAGTTTTTCATTGCACCGCCTGATCGTACTTTCTGAACCGTTGTTTGCAAATGTCGATGACTTTGTGGGGCGTCTTGCCGCTCTTCTTCGGGAAAACTTCGCCGATAACAATAGCATCCGAATCGACGCGATAGATGATCCGCCACGCGACCCCTTCATCCGGAATTCTTAGTTCGTGGCAACGGCGACCCATGGTCGGCATCGGACGGGAATGCGGCAATCCAAGGCTATTGCCCTGCTGTAGCTGCCGCAATAACATGCCTGATTCAATCCGAGCCTCCTTGGAAAATGGCGGCGTTTTGATCTGCCCTTTCAGCCACACCAGAGGCTTGTCGTTGCCGTTCATTTATTGAGTATATGTCATATTCGACATATTGTCAAGCGGTCAATCAATAAAAAAACTCCCCGGTCTCCCGCGGGGACGGAAGGTGTAAGATATCCGAAAATCTCACCTTCCGCATGGACCAAGAATCGGGGAGCCTGTCAGCAGCAGTCATCGCCTATAATTCAGTGTCATCGTCATCGTCGCTGTGGTCGGACGTCAGCCAGCATACCGACCGTACCGCCCCCCGTCAACAGGCCCCCTGTAGCCACTAACTGCGTTCATGCCCGCTATCCTCCGCAGATGATCGAAGGGCCCCGATGTGCTAAACTATCTTGATGAGATCAAAAAACCGCAAAGGCGGACGTGGCGCTTTGAAGGTCCGGCGTCTGCCGGTCACCTTCACCAGCGATATTCGCCGCGTCATTACCCGGTTCTTCGATCCAGGCGGGGAGACGCGAATCCGCAGCGTCGTCGATCGGGTCAACAGCCTGAGCGATGAACAGCTTGACCGATTGCTGGACGAGGTGTTTCGGAAGTTCCGTGCCCGCCACGGCAACATCGCCTCCGTGCTCGATGAGAATTGCCGCACGGCCATGGCGATGATCGGCCGCTCGGACGACCTCTCGCAGGATCGCCGGCTGCTGATCGGGTCCTACTTGACCGCCGAGTATTCGATCGAGTCGGCGGCGCTGTTCAACCCGTCGATCGTCCCGCATCACAGCCAGCGCAACCTTCCCGCCGGCGCGGTGCGGTTCATCATGAGTCTCCGGGCCACCGGCGAGGGGCACGTGTCGTCGATCGTCTTCCGCACCGGCGTCATCACCGCCGATCACCAAATCCACATCGACCCGTGCGGACGGCTCGCCAGGCCCATCCACGTCGTTCCCGACAAGCAATACGACAAGCCCTTGTTTCGGCGCAAGCTCAAGGACATCGGCGTCCACGACGGGGCTGCCGACCTCGTGCTGGACCGGCTGGGCGACTCTTTCACTTCGGAGCAGCTCGAACATGCCGTCACCGAGGCGCGGGATGCGGCCTCCGAGAAGCGTCAACTTGAGGCGTCGTTCCAGGACATCCGCTGGCTGGCCCAATCGAACTACCAGTTGGAGCTTCCGCGGGAAGCGGAGGCGTCGGAGGTGGTCATTTTTCCCCAGACCGACAATGAAAGCCACGGCATCGAAGACCTGCGCATGGTCCGCTTCGTGGACGACGACGGCGCCGTGACCTACTACGGCACCTGCACGGCCTTCGACGGCTACCGCGTGCTGCCGCAACTGATCGAAACCCGCGACTTCCTCAGGGTCGGCGTCCACACGATCAACGGCGCCTGCGCAGAACAAGGGCATGGCGCTTTTCCCGCGGCGGATCGGCGGGCACTACGTGATGTGTTCCCGCATCGACGGCCAGAATCTTTACCTCATGGTGTCCGACATCGTTCACTTCTGGGAGACGGCCGAGTTGCTCCAGACGCCCCGTTCTCCCTGGGAGTTTGTGCAAATCGGCAACTGCGGCTCCCCCTTGGAAACGCCGGAAGGCTGGCTGCTGCTGACCCACGGCGTCGGGCCCATGCGCACCTACTGCATTGGCGCCATGCTGCTGGACCTGAACGACCCGCTCCGGGTGATCGGCTGTCTCGACGAGCCGTTGATCACGCCGACCGAAAAGGAACGCGACGGCTACGTGCCGAACGTGGCTTACTCCTGCGGGGCGATGATCCACAATGGGCGTCTCTACCTGCCGTTCGCCACGTCCGACATGATTACCCGCATCGCGATGGTCTCGCTCGATTCCCTGCTGAACCGGCTCATCCGCTAGTGCGCCGTCGCCCAACGTGGGCGAGAAGCCCAAGGACGCCGACAGCCAGCAGGGCGAAGGTGGAAGGCTCGGGCACGGCGGCCGCCGCAGCGCCCTCGGCAATCGAGTCCATGCCGCCCATCGAAGCCTCGCCGCCGGTGCCACCGGCCACGG
This sequence comes from uncultured Planctomycetia bacterium, assembly GCA_963804825.1. Taxonomy (GTDB): domain Bacteria; phylum Planctomycetota; class Planctomycetia; order Pirellulales; family Thermoguttaceae; genus JBKQVT01. The sequence continues at coordinate 126,349 of CAWDRV010000004.1, forward strand.
CGCCGCCCGCGCTGGCCGTCGAACTCATTGCAACGGTCCCGCCGGTTTCGCCGGCGTCCACTGCGGTTTCGGTCGCGGGCGACGAGGCGCCCGACAACGCGCCCAACGCCACCTCGCAGCCCGCGTTCACCGTCACGATGCCCGTGCTGGGCATGGCATTGGGCGTCGAGAAGTCAAGCGTCCCGCTCGTGACCGTCGTCCCGCCCGTGTAGGTGTTCGTGCCGGTCAGAACCAGCGTGCCCGCCGCCGTCTTCGTCACGCTGCCGCTGCCGCTGATCGCGCCGGCGAACGTCTGGGCGGTCGGGTTGGCGAACACCAGGCGGGCGTTGTCCGTGATATTGCCGGCAACGGAGCCGTTCTTGCTCGCGCCGTCGCCCAGTTGCAGCGTGCCGCTGGCCGCGATCGTGGTGACGCCGGTATAGGTGTTGCTCCCGGCGAGGACTTGGGTCCCGGTGCCGGTCATCACCAGGGCCATCCCGCTGCCATTTTGGATGGCCCCGCTGAAGGTGCTCGTGCCGCCGCCGCTGGGGCTGAGGGTCAACGTGGCCCCCGCGGCGTTGTTGGTGTTGTTGTTGATCACGGTCCCCCCGCTGCCGGGCGATGAGTCGGACAGCGAGGGCACTTGTTGCGACACCCCGTTGATGTCAAACGTTGCGCCGTTGGCAACCACCACCGGCGTGAGCGTCGGAAGCTGGTTGGCGCCGCCGCTGACCGTGGCGGTGCCGGACGCGTAAAGGGCGGCGACGCTGACGGCGCTCAGGGCGGTGTTGTAAATCGAAACCTCGTCGATGTAACCGTGGAAATCACTCCCGGCCGCAGGAGTGAGGCCGTAGCAGCCGATTCCCAGCGTCCCGGTCGATCCCTCCATGAAATCCCGACTGGCCAGGCTGCTGATCGTACCCTGGGTGCCGCTGCCACTCAGCGAGCCGCCGTTCACATAGAGGTACGACGTGGTGCCGCTGGACTCCGACAGCGTGATCATGTACCAGTTGTTGATGGCGAGGATGTTCGTGCCGCTGAGCGTGATGTGGCCGCTGGTCGGGTTGCCGGTGCTGGCGCTGCCGGTGCCGAGGTCGTAATAGACGGCTGTGCCTCCGGAAAGGTACAGGTCCAACGTGGCCGTATACGCGCCGAAGCGAGTGTCGATGATGCCGTTCATGCTACTGCTGCCGCTCAACGCCGTGGGATAGATCCAGGCCGACACCGTGAAGTTGTTGTACCCGGTCCCGGTCCCCATCAAGGACGACCCCGCAGTCGTGGGCACGACGAGGTAGTTACTGCCGGTGAGGGCCAGCGACGAGCCGCCCTTGGCCGTGGTCGAGTAGGCGAGCGCGGGGGTGCCCGCGCCGACGCCGCTGTTGTTTCCGTTGGGGCTGCTGTCGTTGAGGCTGCCGTCGAACTTGTAATAGGCGATGAGGCCCGAGGGGAGTTGGAGGACGCCGTTGCTGACCGTCGTGGAACCGGTGTAGGTCATCTTGCCGCCGCTGAGTTGCAGCGTGCCGGAGCCCAACTGGGTCACGCCGCCGGTGCCGTTAATCGTGAGTGCGGGGGCATAGTTGTTCGAATGATTGAAGGCCAGGACGCCGTTGTCGACGACGGTGCTGGAGGGGTTGATCGAGCCGGTCGTGCCGCCGGACCCGAGCTGCAACGTGCCGCCGCTGATCGTGGTCAGACCGGTGTAGGTGTTGCTGCCGGCGAGGACCTGGGTGCCGGGGCCGTTGACCGTCAACGACAGGACGCCGATGGTGCCGCTGTTGGCGATGACGCCGCTGAAGGTGGCCGAGCCCCCGCCCGGCTGGATCGTGAGCGTTGGCTGGGCGGTCCCGGTGGACGTCACGGTGCCGCCGCTGCCGCTGGAATCGGACAATCCGGTGACCGTTTGATTGCCGCCTTGCAGATCGAGGGTCGCGCCGTTGGCGATCTGCACCGCATTGGCCGTCGGCAGGGCGCCGTAGGCGGTGGCCCCGCTCTGGTATATGGAATTGATCTGGGCCGCCGTCAGCGCGCTGTTGTAAAGCTGGAAGTCGTCAACCGAGAGGTACCGGCTGTACGGGGCGCTGCCGTAGTAACCGGGCCAGCCTCCGACATCCAAGGCCCCGCCGAGCGTGCCCCCGTACGTCGGGGTGCCGGTGAACGTTCCCGATCCGCCCTGGACAGCGGTGCCGTCTATATAATAGGTGTACGTGCCTGCCGCGCCGTTGACCGCAAGCGTGATATCGTGCCAACTGTTGATGCCCCGCGTGAACGCACAGGTCGCGGCCGTGGCGGTGGTGCCCGGTATGAGGGCGCTAAGGGTCGAGGTGGCATTAATAAAGTTCGTGCCAATCTCAGCTTGAGTGGAAGCGGCGGTAATGGTTTCCGTGAAACCGCCCAAACTACCACCGCCCGCTACGAGGTAATCATTGTAAGTGGCCCAGATGATGGCGTCGTTGACCCAGATGGAATCGGTCCACGAGGAGAGGCTATTGATGGTGGAGTTGTTCGGGCCGGCGATATACCCTTGGTACGGTGTCACTCCCTGGCCGAAGCGGCCGGCGGCGACCCAGCTTCCCGTGCCGGCCCCCATAGTTGCGTTAGCACTGCCGAGGCTGCCGTAATTGGCAAAGGTGGTGGTGCTGGACGGCAACGTCGTGCCGCCGGTGAGATTATCGAAGGTGTAATGGATAAGGGCGCGGTCGCCAACGGCGAAGGGCCCAATTGCAACGTGCCCGCCGTGACGGCGGTGGGGCCGGTATAAACATTGGCGCCGCCGAGGATCAGCGTGCCCGTGCCGGCCAGAACCAGCGTGCCGCCGGTGATTTGGTCGGCGATGGTCGTCGGCGCCGTGACGGTAATGACCGGCGAGCCGGTGATGGCCACCGTATTCGAGCCGCTGAAGGTCAGGCCCTTTGCGCCGGCGCTGCCCAAGGTAACGTTGCCATTGACGGAGATGGCGTTGGCCAAGGTCTGGCCGTTGCCGTCGTCCTGCAAGGTGCCGCCGCTGAGCGTCACCAGGCCGATGCCCAACGGTCCGGAAGCGACGCTGCCGCCGGAGGTGCTGCTGGCGCCGATCTGCAACATGCCCGCGTCAAGCATGGTGCCGCCGGTGTAGGTGTTGGTGGACATGGTGATGGTTAGCATGCCGGGGCCCTGCTTGACGAGCGAGGTGCTGCCGGCGATCGTGCCGCTGCCGGAGATGGTGTAGGGCGTCGAGGTGTTGCTGACTGTGATTTGGCCCGGCTGGACCGTCACGGCGATGTTCACGTTGCCGTTGCCGCTGTCGTTGAACACGACGGAGTCGTTGTCGCCATAGGTGGTCGTGGTGCCGCTGACGGTCCAGTTCCCATCGGTGGTGTTCCACGCCGAGGTGGCCTGTCCGGTCCAATCTATGGTCTGTGGGCCGGTCCCGATACTGACATGGACGACCCCCGAGGAGGCGAAGAACGCCGCCGAATAGCCCGTGGGCAGGCCGGTGAAGGTCAGCCCTCCCAGCCCTCCCGCGAGGGTGCCGTACTTCATGATCCCGTACGTGCCGGCGCCGCTGCGCCCGAGATGCTGATCGTGGCGTTGCCGAGCGTGAGTGTGCCGCTGACCGCCAGCAAATCGCTGCTGCCGCCGCTGAGGTCAACGTCCACCACCGAGGAATTCGCCAGCGTCAAGTTGCCGACGGTCAAACTGCCGACGGCGCCGAAATTGCCGCTGGTGTTGTCACCCGGGGCAATCTGGGCCGAGGCGTCCACCGTGACCGTGCTGGTCAGGGTGCCGTTGCCGGCCAAGGCGCCAACCTGGATGGTCGTCGCACCGGTATAGGCGTTGTTGCCGTCGAGTTGCAGCACGCCCGCCCCGATCTTGGTCAGGGCGCCGGCCCCGGCGCCCGCGATGGCGCCTCCGTAGACCAGGGTCCCGGAGGCCACGTTGATGGTGGCGGTCCCGACGGTGACGGGCCGGGAGGAACTCAGCGTGAAGCCGGCACTGGCCTGGAAGGTGCCGCCGCTGAGCGTCAGGGCGCCGCTGGAAGCGCCCAGGTTGTAATCCTTGCTGACGGAGAGCACGCCGCTCTTGACGGTCGTGCCGCCGCTGTAGGCGCTGCTGCCGCTGAGGATCAGCGTGCCGGTACCCAGTTGAGTCAGGCCGCCGCCGCCGCTGATCGGGAATGCGACGGTCGCGGTGTCCGAGCGATTGAAGGCCAGGGCGCCGTTGTTGACGACGCCGCTGGTGCCGTTGATCGAGCCGGTCGTGCCGCCGGCCCCGATCTGCAGGGTGCCGGCGGTGATCGTGGTCAGGCCGCTGTAGGTGTTGCTGCCGGTCAGGACCTGCGTGCCGGTCCCATGGAGAGTCAAACTCAGCACGCCGGCGCCGTTCTGGAGGACGCCGCTGAAGGTCGCCGAGCCGGACGCCGGCGCCAACGTGAGGAGCACCTGCCCGGCGCTGCTGCTGGTCACCGTGCCCCCGCCCCCGCCGCCGTCCGCCAGCGAAGCGATGGTCTGATTGCTTCCGCTCAGGTCGAGGCTCGCGCCGGCGGCAAGCTGCACCGGACTGCCGGCAGGCAGGGTGCCCTGCGAGACGCCCAACCCGCTTGTGTACATCTGGCCGATCTGCGTCGGGGTGAGCGCGAAACCGAAAACGGTGAAGTCATCGATCGAACCGGTGTATCCCGCGTCGTTCGTGCCGCCCAAGATCGTGACGTTGTCAGGCGTCATGAATACCGGGGTACCGCCGTTCCCCGCGCCCGACTGGACAACGGAACCGTCCACATAAATGCTGTATCCTGCACTGTTCACCGTCGTGGTGATCATGTGCCAGGCGTTCGTGCTCAAACCGAGCCCGTTGTAGCTCAGGTCCTCCCAGCCGTTGCTCGTGTATAACTGGGTATTGAGTTGGTCGGTGGACTGATAGTAGTATTGGACCACGCCCTCATTCAAACTGCCGCCCCAATAGCGCGTTTGGAAGATGCCGCCGCCGCCACCGGTGGGAACGTTGATCCATTCCGAGACGGTGTACGTGGAGAGGTTGTAGGCGGGGGAATACGGAACCGCCACGTAAGGGTTGCTGCCGCCGCCGTTGAAATTGATCGCGTTGCCGAACTTTCCGGCGACGTAACTTGTCCCGGGCCTGCCCGTGCTCAGGCTTCCGTTGTTATGATTGCTGCTGGAATCGGGAATCACGGCCCCGTCGGGAATCGTGCCGAGCGGGCCATCAAACGCAAAGTGGGCGACGGGCATGGTGGTGCCCACACCGACGCCGAATGCCAACGTGCCAGCCTGGATCGAGGTAACGCCGCTGTAGAAACAGGCGCCGCCGAGGGTCAGCGTGCCCGTGCCCGCCTTGGTAAGGCTGCAGCCGCTGCCGCTGATGACGCCCCCGACCGTGAGGTTACCCGACGCGACCGTCACGGTGCGGCTGGCGTTCAGGGTGACCGCGCCGGCGCCGAGATTGAGGTCGTTGGCGCCGGCGAACGTGAAGTTGCCGTTCCAGTTTTGCGCGTTGTTGGTGGAAAGGGTGAGCGCCGCGCCGCTGGTGTTGCCGATCGTGCCGCCGGAGATGGTCAACGTCCCGGTGCCCAGGGCGGAGGCGTTGTTGAGGTTGAGCTGCCCGGCGGACAGGGTCGTGCCGCCGCTGTAAGTGTTGCTGCCGGCGAGGATCAATGTGCCGGCCCCACTGATAGTGAGCGACTTGCCCGCCCCGCCGTCGCCGACGGCGCCGGAGACCGTCAGGCTTGCACCGGAAGCGGCACTCACGCTCACGTTGTCGAAGAGCGCAACCGGCACGCCGATCGTCTGGCTGCCGCCGCTGACGCTCACCGTCACCGTGCTGCCGCCGTTGGCTAGCATCAGCGTGCTGGCAGTGTCGCCGCCGCTGCGACTGAGGGTGTAGCTGCCGCCGCCGGTGGTGTTCAGCGTCAGGCCGCTCAGCCCGCGGGCGCCGTCGAGCGTCACCGTTGCCGCGGCGGAGCCGATGCCCGTGCCGAACGTGGCCGTGTCGCCGACATAAGCCGGGATGTTGCCGCCCTGCCAGTCCCCGGCCGTGCCCCAGCTTCCGCCGCCCGAGGCGTTCCACGTGCCGTTGACGACTGCTGCGCTCCCCACGGTGAGGTCGAGGCTGCCGCTGCCGACGCTGAAGCCGTAGGTATGCCGGCCCAGCAAGGGATTGACGCCGACCGTCCAGCCGCTGAAGCTGCTGGAATTGTTGGTCAACGACCCGTAGGTGGCCAACACATACGTACCGCTGGTCGCGCTCGTCCAACTGGAGCCCGGGGCGGGAGTGATGCTCAACGTCAGGCCGGTGCTCAGCGTCAGACCGCCGGTAATGCTGAGCCGGCTGTTGCTGCTGCTGGCGCTGCTGGTGGCGAGCGTATAGCGCAGCACGCTGCTGGGACTCAGGCTCAGCGAACCGGCCGTCAGCGTGCCGCCGCCGAGAGAAAAGCCCGGGGCGACCGTGCCCAGCGAATTCACGATCACGCTGCCCACCGTGCCGGCGCCGCTCAGCGTGCCCGGGCTATTGACGGTCACGCTGCTGCTGGGGCTGAGCGAGCCGTTGACCGCCAAGTTGCCGCCGTTGATCGTGGTGGCGCCGGTGTACGTGTTGGAACCGGCGAGGACTTGCGTGCCGGTGCCGGTCTTCGTCAGTGCGATCGTGCCGGTCGTGTTCTGGATGACTCCCGAGAACGTGCCGCTGGCGTTGCCGTTGCCGACGGTCAACGTATACGTGCTGGATCCGGAAAGGTTGTCGATGGTCCCCGCGCCGGCGAGCGCGCCCAAGCCGACGCTGTAGCCGTGCAGGTCGAGGGTGGCGCCGCTGGAGACCGCCGCGGCGCCGCTGGTCGATCCGAGCGCGGAGGCATTGCCGATTTGCAGGGTGCCGCTGCTGACCGTGGTGCCGCCGGTGTACGTGTCGGAGGCGCTGAGGACCAGCGTGCCGGTGCCGGCCTTGATGAGGCTGCCCAGCCCCGCCAGGACGCCCGAGTAGCTCGTGCCCTGGTTGTTGCCGCCGACGCTCAGCGTGGCGGCGCTGCCATCGACGGCCGTCAGCGAGATGTTGCCGCTGCCGCTGAGCCCGCCCACGTTGTAGGTGCTGCTGGTGGCCAGGGCCAGACCGCCGGCGACGTTCACCGCGACCGTGCTGTTCTCGACCGCGTTGGCGTTGGCAAGCTCCAGCACGCCGCCGCTGATCGTGGTCGTGCCATGATACACGTTGGCGCCGGCGAACACTTCGGTGCCGCTGCCGGTCTTGGTCACGAAGATGGTGTTCGACTGGTCGCTGATCTGGCCGCTCCACGTGCCGGAGCCGTTGTTCACGCCGATGGTCAGGTAATTATTAACGCCGTAGCCGTCGTCGTCGTTGAATTGGCCGCTGCCTGTCAGGGCGTCGATATAGACCGGGTTGCCCCGCCACATGTCGAACCACCCGCTGGGTCCGATGTTCATCGAGGCCTTGTTGTTGGTCCAGTCCGGTCCGCCCCAGGCGCCGTTGCGGAGCAGGCCGTTTTCGATGTCGATCGTCCCGCCGGTCATCTGGAAGCTGACGGAACTGTTGTACGTCTCGAAAGCCAGGACGCCGGGGCCGGTCTTGCGGAAGACGCCGTTGCCGGTGATGATCGTCCCGCCCTGCGCGCCCAGGGAGCCATGGCTGAGCGGGCTGGCGCCGGTGACAGCGGCAAACGTTCCGTCGCCCCAGCCGCCGTCGTTGTCGCCCTGATACGGGTCGCTGTCATCGACGTAAAACTCCAGCACGGTCCCGGTCCCGATGCTGAGGGTGTTGGCCGTGAGCAAAAGCCCAGCCCCGGCCGAAAAGCCGTATTGGGTTTGGGGCGTCGCGCCGGGGCCGCCGCTCCAGGCGTTTACCACCTGCAGCGTGCCGCTGGTGACGGTGACGTTGCCGTTGCACTGGATGCCGGTGCCGGACAGCGTCATCTCGCCGGCGCCGATTTTCGTGAGGTTGCCGCTGCCGCTCAGCGCGCTGCTAAAGGTCTGGGCGTTGGGGTTGGCAAAGATCAAGCTGCCGGTGTTGATCACGATGCCGCCCGCCACGGAGCCGTTGCGGCTCGTGCCGTCGCCCAATTGCAGCGTGCCGCCACCGACGGTTGTGACGCCGGTGTAGGTGTTCGAGCCGGTCAGCATCAGCGCGCCGGCCCCGCCCAGCGTCAGGCTGCCGGCGGTTCCGGTCGACACATTGGCGATGACGCCTGCATACGTGAGCGTGTCGGAAGCCGAGGTGACGACGATCGAGGCCCCGGACCCCAGTCCGATCCCGCGGTTGGCCGCCAGCGTGACTGCGCCGCTCGTTTGCAGTGTGGCGCCGCCCTGGATGACCAGTTCGTTGACCGTCGCGGAGGATGGCGCTGTGCCGAGGTTGGTGTCGTTGCCGATCGACAGCACGCCGCTGTCGATGATCGTGGCGCCGGTGTAAGTGTTCGAGAGGGCCAGGGCGAGCGTCCCGCTGCCCAGTTGCAACACCGCGCCGCTGCCGCTGATGGCCGGGCTGAAAGTGTACGCGTCGGAACGGCTGAAGGCCAACGCGCCGTTGTCCGTCACGCCGCTGGTGCTGCCCAGCGCACCGCCGCCGCCGTTGCCGACCTGCAACGTGCCGCCGCTGATGGTCGTGACGCCCGTGTAGGTGTTCGAGCCGGTAAAGACCAGCGTGCCGGGGCCCAACATGGTCACATTGCCGCTGCCGCTAATGACCTTGCTGAAGGTTATACTATCGGAACGATTGAAGGCCAGCGTGCCGTTGTCGGTGACGCTGGCGGTGCCGTCGATCGAACCGGTGGTGCCGCCAGCGCCGATCTGCAGCGTCCCGCCGCTGATGGTCGTCGCGCCGGTGTAGGCGTCGGACCCGGCCAGGATCAACGTGCCGGCGCCGCTGACGGAAAGCGTCCTGCCCGGCACCCACTCGCCGATCGAGCCGGAAATGGTCAGTCTCGCGCCAGCGGAACCGGTGAAGTTTATGTTGTCGGCCAAGTCCACCGCCGCGCTGATGGTGTCGCTGCCGCTGGTGACGCTCACCGGGACGGCGCCGTTGCCGCCGTTGTCCAGCGTGAGAATGCCGCCGGTCCCGGCGGTGATCGTGTAATTGCCGTTGCCCGTGCTGCTGAAGGTCAGGCCGCTCAGCGTGCGGTTGGCGTCCAGCGTGATCGTGGCGGCGCCGCTGCCGATGGCCGGGCCGAAGGTGGCCGTATCGGTCAGGTTGGTCGGGACCTGGCCGTTCAGCCAGTTGCCCGAGGAGCCCCAACTTCCGCCCGTGGTGGCGGTCCACGACCCGGCATAGGCGTTGGCGGCGGCCACGACCATGTCGAGACTGCCGCTGCCGAGCGTGAAGCTGTAGATGTGGCTGCCCAGGCCCGTGCCTCGGACCACCCAGCCGGTGAAACCGTTGGAGTTGTTGACGGCCGTGCCGCCGTAGGTTGCCAGCACATAGGTGCCGCTGGTGGCCCAACTGCCGCCCGGGCTGACGCTGGTGATGACATTCACCGGAATCGTCAGGCCGCTCGTGATCGCAAGCCGGCTGTTGGTGCCGCTGCCGAGCGTGTAGGCCAGGTCGCTGCCGGCGTTGAGGTTCGCCGACGCGATGGACAAGGTGCCGCCGCTTACGCCCGGGGAGAGCGTGCCCGCGGCCGCCACCGTCACGCCGCCGACGCTGCCGGTGCCGCTGAGGGTCCCCGTGGCGTTGATGTTGACCAAGCCGCCGGCGCTGAGCGAGCCGTTGATCGCCAGGTTGCCCGCGTTGATCGTGGTGAGGCCGCTGTAGGTGTTGCTGCCGGTGAGCGTCAACGTGCCGGCGCCGAGTTTCGTCAGCACGCCGCTGCCGCTGATCGCGCCGCTAAAGCTCTGCGCGTTGGGATTGGCGAAGATCAGCGTCGCGTTGTCGGTGATGTTGCCGGCGACGGAGCCGTTGTTGCTCGCGCCGTCGCCCAGTTCGAGCGCCCCGCTGCTGATCGTGGTGCCGACCGAGTACGTGTTGCTCTTGGTCAGGACGACGGTTCCCGGACCGGTGACCACGAGGCTTCGGCTGCCGGTCAGGGCCGACGCGAAGGTCAACGTGCCTCCTCCTCCGCCCAGCCGATAGACGCCTCCCGCGGGCGTGAGGGCGCCGCTGTAGGTGTCCGCGCCGCTGGCGCCCAAGGAGAGGCTGGCGTAGCTGCTGTAGTTGGTCAGGGTAATCGTTTCGCTGCTGTTTCCGACCAAGGCCAAGGCCCCGGCGGAGGCCGTGTTCATGCGGTTGCTGCCCAGCCAGCCGGTCACGGTCGTGTAGGCGCCGGCGACGGCCACCGCGCCGCCGAGGTTGATGCTGACGCCGTGCGTGGTGCTGGGAAGGGCCGAGGCGCCGGTGAAATCCAGCAGGCCGCTGTTGACCTGGGTGCCGCCGCTATAGGAATTCCCTCCCGAGAGGACGACCGTGCCGAGGCCGCCGACGGCCAACGACCCGCCGCCGCTGATGCCACCGCCGTAGGTGGCCGTGACGCCGCTGCCCGGCGCGAGGTTCAACGTGCCGGCGTTGATCGCGATGGCGCTTTGGTAATTGCTCGGTCCGCAGATGGACAGCGTGCCGGGGCCGTTCTTGACGAGGTTGCCCGCCGCGGCGCCCATGCTGTTGATGGCCCCGCCGCCGTCGATCGCGCCGCCGATGTAGGTGTTGCCCGAGCCGCCGACGGTCAGGGTGCTGATGATCGTGTGCACGTTGCCGTTGATGGTCAAGGTCTGGCCGGCGGCGGTGGTCCAGGTTTGCGGGGCCCCGACGGTGACGGGCGCATTGATGACGAACGAATTGTTGGCGGTGATGCCGCCGGCGGTGACGGTCAGCGAGCCGCCGCTGAACGAGTAGCCGGTGTCGCTGACGGTCAGCGCGTGGGCGATGGCGGTGCCGTTGATCGTGATGGTGCGATTGCTGCCGGTGTTGTCGAAGGTGGCGGCGACTTCCTGGTTGACCCAGGTGAAGGCGGCGCCGCTGATGGCCCAGTTGTTCGCGGTGTTGGTGTCCCAGGTGGTGTTGTTGCCGCCGGTCCAGGTGGCGCAGGCGGCGGCGCCGGTGTGATAGTTGGCCGGATTGGTCTCATCGGCGCCGCTGTAATACATGGTGCCGGTGTAGTAGGCCAGCCCCTTGAGCGCTTGGACGGCGCCCTGTCGCGTCACGTTGGCGTAGGCCACCTCGCCGAACCCGTTGTTGCCGAAGCCTGTCCCCCAACTGTTTTTGATGATCCAGTAGCCTCCGCCGGCCCACGCGGCGTTGTCCACATAGCCGACCACCAGGATGTCGTGGTCGGCGGCGGCGGTGCCGAGGGTTTCGCTGTTGAGGTCGCCGGCGCTGATCCCGACGTCCAACGGGCCATAGATTTTCAATTCGGTTTTCATGGTGGGGACATCGGCTGCCATACCCGTCGTGAGTTCCGTGGTGCTCACGACGACGCGGTTCTGCCAGCCGGACTGCAAGGGATAATTCGGCGAGTAGGTTGTCGCCGTGTAGGCCAGTTCGGCCTCGGTGCACATGCCCGTGGTGAAGGGGGTTGACACGAGCGGCGCCTGATAATTATCGCAAATGAGATTCTGCTCGGAGAGGTCGATATCGAACGAGGGATCGTTGCGGGTGAGTTTGTATTTCGCCTCCAGGGTTCCGATGGCGGCGAAGGCCCAGCAAGACCCCATGCCTCCTTGGTCCTTGGCGGGCGTGACGAAGTCCCCGCCGTTGACAGATTGCCAGGTAAAGCTGTCTCCTAAAGTCGCGGCCGAGCCGAGCAAGCCAATGGCTGGCGCCCACAGGCAGGCGAGGAGGAACACCATGTCGCTTCGCAATCGTTTCATAGCAGACGCCCCTTCGAGTCATTCACAGTCATGTGCACGGGTTCTTCTCCAAACCGCAATGCAGCCGGCCTCATCGGTTGCGGCCCCGAATCGGCAGAAGCGCCCCGCCGCTTGCGGGATGAGAGATTGGCTCTGCCAATCGGGAGGGTCAAGAGGGGAGCGCACCCGACAGGTCCGCGGGCCTCGAGCGCCCGCCGCGCTCCTTGGGCACCAACCAAACGCTGCCTCCGGGCCAAAGGCCCGTTTTTTTCCAAGGGATCAAGGTTACCCTCCCGTAATGTAGCAAGGGTCTACAGGGTTGTCAAGCAAGTTGTGCCCTGATTGTTGCACGCGGGTAGAAATGTCCCCTCTTTCTCACAGATAGAAATATCCGCTTGGTGAAAGGGTGTCGGCACGTTCTGCCAACGGCCAGCCCGTCTCTTTGCAAAGGGCCGCTAAATCAAGGGCTAATTGCCGCCGCCGGCGGACCATTGCAGTTCCATCGCCTGCGCCATCGCCTGCTCGGCCTCGGCCATCCGGCCCGCGCTGACAGATCAGGCTCATGGCCATGAAACTGAACGGATCGGCGGGTTCCAGATCGCAGACCTTCCGGGCCTGGACCACCGCCTCTTCGTGACGGCCCAACTTCTCATAGAACACGCCAAGCGCGGCATGGGCCAAGGCGAAGTCGGGATGGGCGGCCACGAGGGCTTCGAGCTTGCCGACCGCCTCGTCCAGCTTGCCCGCTTCTTTCAGTTCGATCGCTTCGTCGTAAAGTTGGGTTTCGGTCGGCATCTTGGGCTACGGAGGCAAGGGGAAAGAAAAGGCGATGACTGCCCGATGCGGTCATCCACTTGAGTCAGTGTAACAAAGGAAGGCGGAGGGCGGAAGGCGGAGGGCGGGGGGCGGAAGGCGGAGGGGAGAAGGAACAGGCGAGCACGCCGCTTGCGGTTTCGCAGACGCGCCCCCCGGACGCAGTCCGGGGGCTTTTTCTGTTTTCCTTCCCCCTTCCGCCCTCCGCCTTCCCCCTTTGCTCACGTGCTTTCCAGCCAGCGGCCCAGGAACAGCGCCGGGACCAACAGCGCCAGGAGCACCGCGGCCCAGGGCCAGGGGCCCCGAACGGCGCTGCAGACGGCCGCGTCCAACATGATGATCGACAGAATGGTTTGGGTGACGGCCATTCGCACGTGCCGCGGCGCGGGCTCCATCGCGGCGAACACGGACCGCCAGAGGATCATCGCGCCCAGCAGCCCCATGAACAAGTACCAGTTGGACAGGTTACTCCCTCCCTCTTCCCAATGGGGCAGCCAACGGGGCAACCAGGCCAACAGGGCAATACCCGCCGCCATCACCAATGTGGCCGCGAGGATTTGCCGGCGGTCGCAGCGGCCGGTCTCGTTTCGGGCCAGCCAGGTGATGCCGGCGACGTAGACGCCGATGCCGCCGGCGATGAGGAAATGTTCGCTCTGGAAGGGGCCGGCCAAGACGCTTATGCCCAGCAGCACGTTGAGCATCCGGCAGGCGCCCATTCCCACCGGTCCCAGCGGCGTCCGCTTCAAGCCGAGGTCGTAGAGCACGACGGCGGCCGCCAGTAGGACGCCGATCAGCCCCGGGCGGACGTGTCCCGCACGGAAGGCCGCAATCCACGTGAGCGCCGCTCCGAAGGCCAGCAGCAGCCAGCCGGCGCGGCGTGCGGCCCGCAGCGACACGCGGCCGGAAGGGATCGGCCGCTCCGGCCGCTGCTGGCGATCGAGGTCGATGTCGAGGACGTCGTTGAGCACGACGCCCGCCGCGTAGAGCAGGCTGGACGCGGCGACCAGCAGCAGCAGGGTCGCCGCCTCGGCCGGCTGCATTTGCCACGTCACGTCGCCCTCGGCGGCGACCTGGACGACAAGAAAGCCCATGGTCACATCGGCCACGGCGGTGAAGATATTGGGCAGCCGCAGCAGTTCGAGCCAGCCCCAGAGCGGTCCGCCGCGATCGGCGTCGTCGTTCATGGCGGAATCCTTTCAAGAAAGTCCTTTGCCTCGCGGCCGGCGCGGTCGGGATCGTCGATGTACGGATAGAGTTCCACGGTGATCCAGCCTTGGTAGCCGCTTTGGGCAATTTCCCGCAAGACGGCGCCGAAGTCAATCGCCCCCCGCCCGGGAACCAGGTGCTCGTGCTTCCGCGTGGCGGCGATGTCCTCGATGTGGTAGTGTTTCGTGTGGGCGGCCATCCGGGCGATCCACGCTTCGGGATTCTCGCCCATGCAATAGGCGTGTCCGATATCGAAATTCAGCCCCAGCCACGGCGAATCGACCCGCCCGGCCACTTCGAGGTACTGCTCGAACCGCTCGATCAGCAGGCCCGGTTCCGGCTCGATCAACAGCAGGACCTCCAGTCGCCCGGCCAACTCGACGCAAGGCATCAGTTCGTCGTAGAAGACCTTGGCGGCGGCCTGCCAGGACTGGTTTTTCGGCAGCGGTCCGCCGGGTTCGGTCTGGATCGACGGCGCGCCGAGTTCCTTGGCCAGCGTCAAGGCCCGCTTGGTGTGCTCGCGGCGGATCGCCCGGTAGTGCGGATCGGGCTCGATCCAGGACGGATGCCAATAGGGCTGCCGCGGATCGGCCACGGCGTTCATCATAAAGGCGTTGACGTTGGAGATCGCCAGGCGATGTTTCTCCAGGCAATCGCGGATCGCCCGCTTGCGTTGGGGCAGCAGTCCGGCGGGCCAGGCGTGGGGCACGTCGGCCAGGAGTTCCAGTCCGGCGTAGCCGAGCCCGGCGATCCGCGCGATCGTCTCCTCGATGGAGTAGTTCAGGTAGGCGTTGGAGCTATAGGCGAGTTTCATGGTCGCTTCCTTGTATTGCCGACTTGGGTGCCACTGCTGGCTTGTCCAGCAGTGCTGCCGGGGTTGGTGCTTCTGCACTGCTGGACAAGCCAGCAGTGGCACCCGATAAGTTTCATAGTCGGTTTCTCGTGGCGTTCGATTAACTGCTGGCGCTTCGGTAACTGACCAACGCCCGCTGGAAGACCCAACGCGAGATGGCCAGGCAGGCCAACGTGGCCAGCACGGTGAACAAGGGCAAGAACCATTCCTCCGGCGTCCGCGGCGCCAGCGGACGCGCCACCAGGCGGGCCGGCACGTTGATGACGATCAGCACCGGGAGGATGAACGTGAAGAACCACCGCAGCGGAGTGCCCAGCGGGCCGTTGTAAATCTCCATCGGATAGCGGGAAAACGTGGTGATGTAGAACCAGAAGTCCAAGAGCGTCAGGTTGCGGCCCATCCACACGCTCGCCGCCGCCATGGCGATCATGAAGCTGTAGTAAACGGCCACGCCGCAGAGGACGTAGAAGGGATACAGGACCATCGCCGCCGCCCCCGGCCGGCAGTCCGACCGCAGCCAGCGCGTACAGCAGCAGCGCCAGCCCGAAGGCGAAATTGGCCAGCGACGACCAGTCGATCCGCCGCAGCGAGATGAGGAACTGGGTGTCGATCGGCTTCACCAGCGCGAAGTCCAGCGCGCCGGTGCGGATCAGGTCGCTCAGCTCGTCGAGGTTCGTCATAAAAAGCGTCATCACCAGGCTGTTGATCAGCAGCCCGGTGGCGAAGAACATGAAGAACTGATACTTTCCCCAGCCGCCGTCCTCGCCGATCATCGAGGTGAAGCGGAAGATCAACACGTAGAAGGCCAGGTTGATGAGCACCCAGGCCAGCGACGAGAAGGTCTCGATGAGGAAATTGCCGCGGAAGGTCATGTCGCGCACGAGGCTGTTGCGGGCGAAGGTGAGCAGGACGCGGAAGTAGGCCGGCCGCACGCTCATGGCTTCATCCTCCAAAGCCGCTGTAGCGCCGCACGCCCAAGCGGAAGACCAACCACGCAATCATGAAGAACTCCACCACCCAGCCCGCCTCGATCCACAGGCCGCGGACCAGCTCCGGGCCGGTGATCTTGCCCAGCCACACGTTGGCGGGAAAGTAGGCCAGGTATTGCAGCGGCACCGCCTTCACCGCTTCCCCCCACGCCCCCGGCAGCATGTCCAGCGGAAACATCTGGCCGGAGAAAAAGAAGCTGAAAAGCATGAAAATGAACACCAGCGAACTGACTTCCAGGAACCAGAAGCCGATCATGCCGATGGTGCACTCCAGCAGATAGCCCAGCAGGAACGACAGCAGCAAGGAAAGCAGGAACGCCCCGATCGTGCCGGCGTCCGGGCCAGCCGGGGAAGTAGCCGCGGCACAAGTAAAACACCAGCGCGAACGGCGCCGCCGCCACCGTGTAATAGACCAACTTGTGGGCGATCCGCGTCAGCAGCAGGAACCCCAGCATGTCGATCGGCTGGATCAGGTACTTCTTGACCGTGCCCTCGCGGATGTCCCGGGCGATGCCCGAGGCCAGCCCCGGCATACTGGAAAACGCCCGCGTCACCATTGTCAAAAGGTAATACGCGATGAAATTGTCGTAGCTGTAGCCGGCGATCGTCGGCGAGCGGTGATCGACCAGCTCACGGGCCTGGAAGATGGCGCCCCAGAGGAATATCTGCGTCACGATGGGCAGGAACCGCATCAGCGTGCCCAGGGCGAAGTCGGCCCGGTAGATCAGCCGTTCTTCCACGGCGATCCGCAGCACGGTCCACCAGGTCATCGGACGGGGAAGGTCCAACGCGTCATCTCCTCTTTACGAAATCCGCGGCTGCGCGTCGGCGGCCTGCGAAAACACCTCGGCAATGACCTCCTCCAACGGCGGATCCTCGACGCTCACGTCCTCGACGACGTTGTGGGCGAGGATGCTGGCCAACACCTCGGGCACCACGCCCCGGGCGACCCGCAGCCGCGCCTTGGGCGGCTCGGCGGGAAGGACTTCGCCGTAGCGGCCCAGGTCCTGCGGCGGCTGGCCCCCGTTGAGCTGCAGCGAGATGATCTTGTGCCCGCTGAAACGGTCCGTAATGCCCGACAGCGAACCGTCGTAAATGATCCGCCCCTCGGCGATGATCACCACGCGGCCGCACAGCGCCGCCACGTCCTTCATGTAATGGCTGGTCAGCAGGACCGTGACCTTGCGGACCTGCTGGTAGTGCTTCAAGAAGGTCTGGATGTTGTGCTGGGCGACGACGTCCAGCCCGATGGTCGGCTCGTCGAGGAACAGCACGTCGGGCGAATGCAGCAGGGCGGCGATCAATTCCATCTTCATCCGCTCGCCCAGCGACAGCTCGCGGACCGGCTGGCCCAGCAGGTGGCCGACGCCCAAAAGGCCGGTCAATTCCGCCAGCGTCCGCGAGAACTGCCCGGCCTCGATGCGGTAGATGTGCTGATGGAGGCGGAACGACTCGGCGGCGGGCAGGTCCCACCAGAGTTGGTTCTTCTGGCCCATCACCAGGGCGAAGCGGCGGCGATAGGCGTTGTCGCGCCGCCAGGGGACGTAGCCCATCACGCGGGCGGCGCCGCCGCGTGGGGTTGATCACGCCGGAGAGGAGTTTCAGCGTGGTGGTCTTTCCCGCCCCGTTCGGTCCCAGAAAGGCGACGAATTCGCCTTGCTCGACCCGCAGGTCGATGCCGCGGACCGCTTCCACCAGGCGATAGTGCCGCCGGAACAGCCCCAGAATCGAGGCCCAAAGTCCCTCCCTCTTTTGATACACCTGGTAGGACTTCGCCAGCCCTTCAATTTCGATGATGGCCATGATCGAACTATTATAGAAGGGGGAGGGCGGAAGGCGGAAGGGGGAAGGAAGAAGGCACGAGGAGTCGCATTGCGTCGCTTGCGGTTTCGCAGGAAGCGCCGCCCCTTCCCCCTTCCGCCCTCCCCCTTCCCCCTTGTATAATGCCGGCACAAGGAGACCCACGCCACGAACGGACTACGTGTTGGACTTGGACACGACACGCATCGCCTCGGGCCCGGCGGCCCGTTGCGGCTGGGCGGCATCGACCTCCCGCACGACCGGCAGGCGATCGGCCACAGCGACGCCGACGTGCTGCTTCACGCGGTGATCGACGCCTTGCTTGGGGCGGCCGCCTTGGGCGACATCGGACAGATGTTTCCCGACACCGATCCGGCGAACCGCGGCCGCGACTCGGCCGAAATGCTCTCCGCCGCGCTGGACGCCGTCGCCGCGATCGGCTGGCGGATCGTCAACATCGACTGCATCGTCTTCGCCCAGCGGCCGAAGCTGCTCCCGCACCGGCAGGCGATCCGCGAGCGCCTGGCCGACATCCTCGGCATCGAGCCCGAGCGGATCGGCCTGAAGGGCAAGACCGGCGAGCACGTCGGTCTGATCGGCGCGGAAGAGGCGATTGCGGCCCAATGCGTCGCGCTGTTGGAATCGCGCTAGAGAGAGCGGCCCAGGGGCCGCTTGCGATTTCGCACCACGTCGCCACGCCGGGAATATCCAACCGGCAATCCGACGATTAAGAGGCAGGGGAAGCCGTCTCATCCCTTGGAGTCCGCGCCGCCATGAAAACCACCACAGTGACGTTGGCGGGAACCCTGGTCGTTCTGGCGGCTATGCTCGGGTGTCCTGGGCCGGCAAAAGACAAGGGCGATGAACCGCCGCGGGCCCAGAAAGCCGCCCCTCCCAAGTCGATCATTCTCGAATTTGAAACGGATCATTGGGAATCGTGGGGATGGGGCAATGCGAGAACCATAACGGAGGTCCGGGCGAAGCCAGGCGATGGCATTGGGAATACCACCTGGCGCGGGTCGGCGGTCCTTACCGTCGTGGAAATCATCGATAAGGACCACGTGAAAGTGCGTGTGGCCGACGACCTCGTTTTTAAAGGGCCCGAAAATTATTATAGGATCGCTAACGAGGAAATCCTCGGCCGCCATGAAAATCTTTGGATAGGGACAAATTCGTACGACGGCGGAATCGACTACACGTTTCGGATCAGCGACTTGGATGAAGTGCCGGTCGTCAAGGCCGACGACCCGAAACTCATCGCGGCCATCTCCGCCCATGCGAACGTGACGGTCGATGAAGTTGGCAGCATCCAGGAAATCGGACCGCCCGGCATCGTCGCCCCCGGCAGGTTTGGGCGGGAACGCCCCGGATTCGATCCCGGAAAAAGCCCCACCGATGAGGACATGAAAAACATCGGCAAGTTGAACAATCTTCGGCGGCTGATTCTCACCGGCAGCCAGGTCACGGACGCCGGCGTGGTCCACCTCAAGGGCCTGGACCGACTGACTTGTCTGGACCTTTCGCACACCAGGGTTGGCGATGCCGGGCTGCGACATCTCGTTGGATTGAAACGACTCGCGATCAACTTGTCCTACACGGAAGTCAGCGACAAGAGCGTCAAGTTGCTTCAGAACATGAAATACCCCAGAGGGATCAACCTCTCGTGTAGCAAAATCACCCGTGAGGGGTTTTGGCAATTGCTGCAGACGCCGCCGCCCTGGATCGTCGAGGGGATCGTCGGGGTAGAGAACGGCAGTTACTTCTGGGGCAAGCTTGAAGAGCCCGATGGAACCATCCTCTGGCCCAAACAACTTGCCGGGGCGAAGAGCGAGGAAGAGAAGACCGTACTTCGGTTGCTCCTGCTGGGTTGCAGCTTGAAAGCCTGGACCGGTGGCAGGATCACTTCGGCCACCGTCACGATGACTCCGCCGACAGACACGTTTCCCGCCTATCACACAAGGGAACAAGCCCTGGAGGTCTTCAGACTCTTGGCGAAACTGAAAAGTGTCCACCGGCTCAAGATTCGCCAGCCTGTGGTGGTTTCGCCCTCCTTTCTTGATGACGCGGAGATCGCCCCCATCGCCGGTCTCCGGCAGGTAAAATATTTGGACATGACGAATTGCTGGCTCACAGAGGCCGGCTGGATGCGCCTCGCCGGGATGAGTCAACTCCGCGAACTGCAACTCGAATACGCCAAGATCAGCGACGAGACCGTCAGGAAGCTCGAGAAGGCGCTGCCAGACTGCAACGTCATGTCGTCCCGCACAAGGCGGTAGAATTCAGGCTATCGCAGCCCCCTGCGCGATTTCCGGTGATTCTGCCATACGTGGGCCATTTCTCGTCTGGAACCCAACCGCGGAATTCTGCTATAATTCCGCCGCATGGACCACGCACAGCGATAAACCCCGCGGCTCCCCTCAAATCGCTAATCCCCAATCCCTAAATCCCCAAATCCCCAAATCCCTTCCTCTCCCCCTCTCCCATGATCCGCGTCTACAACACCCTCTCGAAAACCAAAGAGCCCTTCGAGCCCGTCCGGCCCGGCAAGGTCGGCATCTACCTCTGCGGGCCGACCGTCTATAAGCCGAGCCATATCGGCCACATGGTCGGGCCGGTCATCTTCGACGCCATCAAACGCTACCTGGTCTACAGCGGCTACGACGTGACCTTGGTCGTCAACATCACCGACGTCGACGACAAGCTCATCGCCGAATCCACCGCCCGGAAGATCGCCATGGCCGACTTGGCCGCCGAGATGACGGCCGACTACATGCGGAACATCGACGCCCTGGGCGTGGACGTGATCGACCACTTCCCCCGCTGCACCGACAACATCGACGAGATCCTCGACTTCACCCGGGAGCTGATCCAAAAGGGCTTCGCCTACCAGTCCGACGGCGATGTCTACTTCGACGTGAGCAAGGACCCCGGCTACGGCAAGCTGAGCCACCGCGAGCGGGAGTCGATGCAGGGCGAAGGCGGCGGCATGGCGGAGCGGAAGCGCAACGCGGCCGATTTCGCCCTGTGGAAAGGCGCCAAGCCGGGCGAGCCTTCGTGGCCGAGTCCTTGGGGACCGGGGCGGCCGGGCTGGCACATCGAATGCTCGGCCATGAGCCGCCGGCTCTTGGGCCGCACGTTCGACATCCACGGCGGCGGCCTGGACCTGGTCTTCCCGCACCACGAAAATGAAATCGCCCAGAGCGAATGCTGCCACGGCCAGCCGATGGCGAAATACTGGCTCCACAACGGCCTGATGCAGGCGTCCGACGAGGTGGGCAAGTTGGGCGGGCGGCGGACCCGGCCCGGCGACGGCGGCCTCACCGCTGACCTCGCAGGCGACCTCGACGCCCAGCAGGCCGGCAAGATCAGCAAGTCGAAAGGCTCCAGCGCCTTCCGCGAACTGCTCGACCGGTTCTCGCCCGAGACCATCCGCTTCTTTTTGCTGGCCACGCAATATCGCCGGCCCATCGACTACAGCGAGCAGCGGATCCGCGAGGTCGAGACCGGGCTGGAGACCTTCTACCGTTTCTTCAAGCGTTATGATCGCGTCAGCGGCGGGGGCTTCTATGCAATCGAACCGGCGGCCCGGCGCGGGACGGCGATTTCGATCCGGCCGCCGACCCGCTGCTGGCCGACGTGGCCCAGCGGCGCGGCCGCTTCTTGGAAGCCATGGACGACGATTTCAACACCGGCGGGGCCATCGGCGAGATGTTCGAGTTGGTCCGCCGGCTGAACAAGTTCATCGACGACGAAAAACTCGAGGAGCCGAACAGCCGTCGCCAGCCAAGATCGCTTCGCTGCGCCGCGGGTCGGCCACGTTGCGCGAGTTGGCGGCCACGTTGGGACTCTTCCGTAAGCCCGCCGCGCCGAAGCCGTCCCCCGGCGACGCCCTGGTCGATCGGCTGATGAAGCTCTTGATCGACCTGCGCGGAAGCCCGCAAAAAGAAAGATTTCGCCACGGCCGACCGCATTCGCAACTCGCTTGTGGAAATGGGCGTCACGCTGGAGGACCGGCCCGGCGGGACGGAGTGGAGCCAGGGATGAAGAAGGCGGAAGGCGGAAGGCGGAAGGGGGAAGGAAGAAGGCAGAAACAGTCCGTCGTAACGCCGCAGGTCCCCCGGACGCAGTCCGGGGGCTTTGTCCAATCCCCAATCCCTAATTCCCAATCCCTTCCGCCTTCCGCCCTCCGCCTTCCGCCTTCCGCCTTCCGAATCCTCGGCGTTGATCCGGGGCTGAACATCACCGGCTACGGCGTGCTGGACTGCGACGTCGGCGGCAGGCCGCGGGTGTGCGAGGCGGGCGTGGTCCGCGGCAAGACCCGCGGCTCGTTGACCGATCGGCTCCTGGAAATCCACCGCGGCCTGTCCGAGGTGATCGCTGCATTCGCCCCGTCGGTGATGGCCCTGGAGCAGCTTTATTCGCACTACCAGCGGCCGCGGACCGCCATCCTCATGGGCCACGCCCGGGGCGTCCTCTGCCTGGCCGCCGCCCAGTCCGGCATCCCCGTGGTCCATTACTCGGCCACGCAAGTGAAGAAAATCCTCACCGGGGCCGGCCGGGCCGGCAAGGCCCAGGTGCAGCGGGCCATCCAGCGGGAATTGGGACTGCCCGCCATCCCCGAGCCGCCCGACGTGGCCGACGCCCTGGCCATCGCCCTGTGCCACTGCTATCTTAAAGACCGGCCCCGGCAATTCAAACCGTAGGAATCGTCCGTTGATTACCAAGATCACCGGCCAACTGATCGCGCTGGAGGAAAACATCCTCACTCTGCGCGTGGGGGCGTTCGAGTACGAGGTCCTCATTCCCGAGTTCACCCGCCGGCAGTTGCAAAGCCAGATCGGCCAGGAAATCAGCCTGCACACGGTCGAATACCTGGAGGGCAATCCGATGCAAGGCCGCATGACGCCCCGGCTCATCGGCTTCCTCAGCGAGATCGAGCGGGAATTCTTCGACCTGTTCTGCTCGGTCGATGGGGTGGGCGTGAAGAAGGCCCTTCGGGCGATGGTCCGGCCGGTGAAGGAAGTGGCCACGGCGATCGAGGAGCAGGACGCGACGTTGCTTTCCGCGTTGCCGGGCATCGGGCCGGCGATGTCGGAGCGGATCATCGCCAAGCTGCGGCGGAAGGTGCCGAAGTTCGCCCTGATGGTCGCCCAGCAGGAGGTCCACGAGGCGGAGGTCGAGTCGGACGTGGTGGTCGAGACGTTCGAGGTTTTGCGGCGTTTGGGCCATTCGGAGAGCGACGCCCGGCGGTTGTTGGACGCCGCGTTGTCGGCCAAGAAGAAATACGCCGACGTGCAGAGTCTCTTGCAGGCGATCTATCAGCAGAGCCACAAGTAAGCGGGCGGAAGGGGGAGGGCGGAGGGCGGAAGGCGGTCCCCTCTCCCTCCGGGAGAGGGTCAGGGTGAGGGCGGTTCATCTCGGGTTAATTGCCCCCCCGTTGTTGGTATATTGGCGTCGGCCGATTCACGGCACGAATCTTGTGTCGCACGCAGTTTGTGTGATAATCTCGTAGGAATTCGCCATTTCATCGCCTTGCGCACCGCGGTATTGTACAATTACGGAGACAAAGTCACGCGAGGTGCCTTATGCTGCTTTCCTTCTCGGTCGAAAACTACCGTTCGTTCAAGGGCGAAGAAACGCTGAATTTGCTCGCGTCCAAAGGCGTCCACGGGACCCAGGGGTCGCCGGACTGGTGCGAGGTCCCCGGTACCGACGAGCATGTCCTCCGTGTTGCCTCGCTCTACGGTGCCAACGGCGCCGGGAAGTCGAATCTCGTCCGCGCAGTGGCCCTCGTCCGGCAACTCCTTCTCTACGGCCCGCAACGCGAACAACCGATTCCCTTCAGGCCATTCCAATTCGATGAGCAGACGCCAACGATGCCAACTTCCTTCGACCTCCGCTTCCTGGAGGGAGGTGAGATTTTCCGCTACGGGGCTTGCTTCGACGCCTGGCGGGTACACGAGGAATGGCTCGATGTTTGCCACGGGAAAAGTGACCGCAATGTTTTCAGCCGGACCACCGACGGGCATGGTGCCGTCGAGGTGAGTCTAGGGCCGGCAGCCGAAGACAAGGGAGATTCCGGTAAGCTAAAGTCGCTTGCGAAGGTTGGGGCTCGACCAAACCAATTGTTCTTGGCCGCGGTTGTCGACCTCGACGACCCAGAGGCGCAGGGGCCGCGGCTTCAACGAGCAGTCAACTGGTTTAGGTCCACGCTTGCGGTGATTAAACCCGACGCACGATTCCGCGGCCTGGCAAGCGCAATTGCCATGGACCCAGAGTTTGCCAAGTTCGCTAGCGATTTCCTTCGCGAAGCAAGCACTGGCATCGCGGGCTTGAAAACGCAGACTAGGCCCGTGCCAAGGTCCGAACTTCGGGCGGACGAACTGGAGCAGTTGCAGGGCGGAGAGCTCGATCAGGCAGATGGTGCCGAGGTGTTCCTTGAAGGCCCTGGCGAGGACGCGATCAAAGCCCGCAGGATTGCGGCATCGCACGCATTGGCGGGGGGGCGTACCAAGGCGATTCCCTTTACCGAGGAATCCGACGGATCACAGCGTTTGCTTCATCTCCTGCCTCTCCTGCATCGTATCAAGGCACAAGGCGCAGTGTTTGTGATTGACGAGCTCGAACGCAGCATGCACCCGATGCTTGCGAGGAAGTTCATCGAGTTCTTTCGGAAGGCTGCACAGAAATCGGGCAGCCAGCTCATTTTCACGACACACGAAACGACTTTGCTCGACTTGGACCTGATGCGCCGCGATGGCATCTGGTTTGCCGAAAAGGACCCGGAGGGCGCCACGCATCTCTATTCGCTGGCCGACTTCAAGGTGCGGAATGACCTGCGGATCGAGAAAGGATATCTTCAAGGCCGGTTCGGGGCGATTCCGTTTCTCGGCGGCATCGACCGCCTGATTGAGGAGCAGGCGGCAGCGGAGGCAGAGGCATGAACCTCCGCCATAAGAAGTCGCGCCCCTTGAGCCGCGAAGACCAGACATTCAGGGACGATCGTCTCTTCGTGATCGCAACCGAAGATACGTATGCGCCCAAGCAATACTTTCGCCTCCTCCCCAACCCGCGAATTCACGTGGAAGTTCGCGAGACGGAGGGCGGCCTCTCCGCGCCGGAGCATGTGCTGGCGCGTCTGGATGCCTATGTCCAAGAGTATCAACTCGACGAACATGACGAGCGATGGCTTATGCTCGACACCGACCATTGGCTGCAGTCCGGCCACGTGAAGAATTTCATTCGCGTTTGCAGCGAGGCCGTGAAGAAGGGCTACCAACTGGCGCACAGCAACCCGTGCTTCGAAATCTGGCTCCTTCTTCATCATACGGAGTTGGATGCGACGCACCAGTTCAAGAGGTGCGGTGAGGTGAAGGCCGCGCTTGGACAGTACAACGGCGGGGGCATCGATCCAGCCCATTTCACTATGGACGCCGTTCGCGTGGCCGTTGGCCGTGCGGAGAAACTCGACGACTCTTCTATTGATCGGTGGCCGCAGAAGACGGGCTCTCATGTTTATAAACTTGTGAAGAGGCTGCTCCCGCCAACCAGCCGGTAGGTCGGCACTCCGCGCCTGACGACCGTTGGACGACCCTTTACAGCACTGCGGCCCGCTCCTCGGCACTGCGGGGACCGAGATTCCCGTAACGATGATAATCGAAACTGATGCTCTGCTCTTGGACGTACCAGAGCAACTCGACGCGGCCTTCAACCAACACCGGCTGGGCGGCCAAGTACACGCCCGACGCGCCGGCCGCCTGGCGGACCACCGCGGGCACGCGGTCCGGAGCGGCATAACGCACCCGGTCGGTCCGGCGACTGCCGACCACGGCCGCTAGGGCCTCGTCGCTCTCCTCGACAAATTCGGCCGCGCCCGCCCACGGAGCAGCCAGCGTCCGCAAGAACTCCAAAACCGGCGATTGATAGCCGGGCGGAGTGGAAACCGTGATGGGACAGCCTGCCGTCCTGGCCGCCGAGACGCGGGCGAGAATCTCGAAGGCCGTGTCCGCCGGATGAATGCGAATGCGCAACTTGCGAACCGGCAAGTAGCGGCGAAAATTGTCCTGCCCAACCAGGCGGAAATGGTCGTGCTGTTGGCCGAACTCCTCGCGGTAGTTCTTCGCTTGGCTGCTGAGGGCGGCCGAAAGACGATTCAAATCCTCCACCGGCAGCGGCGACTGGCCGTGCTCGTAACTGTGCAATTGATCGTACAACTGGGCCAAGCGCGGATCGGCCGGCTTTTCCTCCGCGGGCTTTTCCGCCTCGCTGTCGGCGAGGTCCATGAACTCGGCGACGTAGTTGGGGCCGCCGGCCTTGATGCCGGGCCCGAAGGCCGAGTGGCCCATGCCGCCGAACGGCTGCCGCAACACGACCGCGCCCACGGTCGTGCGGTTGATGTAGAGGTTGCCGGCGCGGATGCCGGCGAGCCATTGCCGCTGTTCCCGGTCGTCGAGGCTTTGCAGGCCGGAGGTCAGGCCGTAGCCGGTCTGGTTGACCAGGTCGATGGCTTCGGCGAGGCTCTCGAACCGCATGACGCCGAGCACGGGACCGAAGAACTCGGTCATGTGGGTGTAGCTGCCCGGCCGGACGCCGTATTTCACGCCGGGCGACCAGAGGTTGGGATTATTCTCCAGCCGTCGCGGCAGGACGGCCCACGACTCGCCGGGATCGAGTGCCTTCAGGGCGTTGTCCAGGTCGCCGGCGGGCGGGCGGATGAGCGGCCCGATCTTGGTCTTCAGGTCCCACGCCGAGCCGACCGCCATGCTCTCGACCGCGTCGCACAGGGCGTGCTTGAACTTCGGATCGTCGTAGACCTCGGCCTCCAGCAGCAGCAGCGACGTGGCCGAGCACTTCTGCCCGGCATGGCTGAACGCGGAATGGATGACGTGCTTGATGGCCTGGTCGCGGTCGGCCATGGCGGTGACGATGGTGGCGTTCTTGCCGCCGGTCTCGGCGGTGAGGTTCATCGACGGCTTGTCGCGGAGCATGGCCAGCGCGGTCTCGGTGCCGCCGGTGAGGATCACCGCATCGACGCCGGAGTGGTTGACCAGCTTTCGTCCTTCCTGTCCGCCGGAGCAGGGGAGGAATTGCAGCGTGCTGCGGCGACACGCCCGCGCGCCAGAAGCAGCGGCACAGTTCCCAGGCCACCAGGACGGCGTCGGAGGCGGGCTTGAGGATGACGGTATTGCCGGCGGCCAGCGCCGCGGCCACGCCGCCGCAGGGAATGGCGATGGGGAAGTTCCACGGCGAGACCACGGCCACCACGCCCTTGGGCCGGGCGCGGAGCGAGGGCATCTCCTGCCACCAGCGGGCGTTGGCCCGGTAGAACTCGACGAAGTCGATGGCCTCGGAGACTTCCGGATCGGACTCGGGCAGGGTTTTTCCGCCGTCGGCCAAGGCGGCGCCGATCAGGTCCGCCCGCCCGCGGCGGAGTTCGTCGGCCACGCGGCCGAGCCGGTCGAAACGGGCGGCCGGGTCGAGCGTTCGCCAGCCGTCCGGGTCGGCCGCGGCGCAGGCGACGGCCCGATCCACGTCCTCCGCGTTGGCCTGGCGATAGCGGCCCACGACCACGCCGGGGCGCGACGGGTCGAGGCACTCGCGGACCGTCCGGCCGTCGCGGATCTCCTCGCCCGCGACGACCAGGGGGATTTCGGCCGCCGCGCTGCCCTGTCGCGGGGCCCAGGCGGCCACGAGGTGCTTGGCCCAATCGCTGTTGTGCGGCAACGAGAAGTCGGTGTCGGGCTCGTTCTCGAGATGTTGCCATCCGCGGGCGACGGCGTCCGCGGGCCGCGGCGGCAACTGGCGGTTCTGCGTCCGCCGAGGCGAGGCCGACACTTTCTCCGCGGCCGCGGCCGCCGCGACGAACTTCTCTTCCAGCCATCGCCACTCCGGGCTGTCCGGCGTGATGCGGAAGGCATAGCGGAGGAAGTTCTCCGGCCCGGTGTTCTCGTCCAGCCGGCGGATGAGGTAGCCGATGGCGTTGATGAAGTTCTCCTTGTGGCAGACCGGGGCGTAGAGCAGCAGGTTCCGCGTCAGCTCGAACAGGCGCGGCGCTGCGGATTGGCCATGCCTTCGAGCATCTCGAATTGGACGCGGTCGAGCAGCGCCGCTGTCGGCGGCCAGCACCAGGGCGAAGGCCAGGTCGAAGAGGTTGTGCGAGGCGATGCCGACGTGGACGGCGGCGATGTTTTCCGGCTTCATCGCCTCGCGGACCATGCGATGGAAGTTGGCGTCGGTCTCCAGCTTGGTCCTGTAGGGCGCCTGCGGCCAGCCTTTTTGCGAGGCCTCGCAGCGTTCCGACTCCATGTTGGCGCCCTTGACGATCCGCAAGGTGATGGGGGCCCCGCCCGCGGACACGCGGCTCCGCGCCCATTGGCAGAGCCGCTTCTGATAGCCGAACGAATCGGGGATGTAGGCTTGCAGCACGATCCCGGCCGCGACCTTCTCCAGCCCCGGCCGCTCCAGCGTCCGCATGAACGCCTCGGCCGTCAGGTCCATGTCGCGGTATTCCTCCATGTCGAGATAGACGAACTTGGGGGCCGTGCCGCCGTCGGGCCGGGTGAAGGTCAGATGCGCGGCCGTGCGGTAGAGCAACTCCAGGCGGTCGCAGAGCATGGCCACGGTGTGGTCGCGGGCCAGGGCGGAAATCTGCGAATAGATCGTGGAGATCTTGATCGAGATGACCTCGACCTCCGGCGACTGCAAGCCTTGCAGGTTCAAGAGCAGCCGGTCGCCGGGCTTCCTTCTCGCCGAGGATGGCCTCGCCGAGGAAGTTGACGTTCATCCGCACGCCCTCGGCGTGGCGGGCCCGTAGGTGCGGCAGCAGCGAGTCCGGCTCGGCCGGCAGGATGACGGCGGCCGTCTGGCGGCGCATCTGCCGCTTGGCCGCCGGCACCGCGATCCACGGCGCCAGGCCGCCGAACACTTGAAAACCCTTCAACAGCGCCTGTTGCAGCGGATGGAAGAACCGCGGAATGCCCCGCGACTTGAGAATGTGGATGAACTGGTCCACCACGCGGCGAGGCGACTGGGGGCGAAACGCCTGGTCGGTCAACATCGCCAAGGTCGCCTTGTCTTCCGGATGTTGCAACATGCGGTCCAGCTCGGCCTGCTGCCGCCGTTCGGCCGGCGTTTGCAGGGCCACGACGCGCTGCTGCAAATGGGAAGCGAGAAACAGCGCCTTCTGAACCGCCGCGGATTGGGTTGACTTGGGATCGGGCTGGAACCGAGCAAGGAGGAGAGCCAAAGAATTGGGTGGGTTCATGGATGGCGTTCGCTGGGTGTCTTGCCGCTGCCGCTGAGGACAAGCCCGGATTATATATCAATCGGCGGCGATGCGCCAGTGGGGGAAAATCTCGGCGGGAATCGCTCCCCCGCGGCTGCTTGCCTTGGGCCAATCCGGCGCGGTATACTTCACCGCAAGTCGGCCGAATTTTCAACGCCCAAACGTCCCCCAAGAAGCGAGGTAAGCCATGTCTCGGAAGCACCGTCGAGCGATTTTCTGGATGCTGGTCGCGGCCATGACGTTTTTCCCATCCGTGGCGACCTGCCAACCGCCCGCGGATTCCGGGCCGACGCCGCCCGCCGCAACGGCGACGACAACGCCAGCGACAACGCCAGCGACAACGCCAGCGACAACACCGGCGACGACGCCGTCCGATGCCAAGTGGGACGTGGACCTTGGCTACGTCACGCCGGAGACCGTGGGGGCCGTGATCGCCTATCCGCGGCGCGTGCTGACGGCGCCGGAGATGGAATTGATGCCGACGGAGGTCATCACGGCGGCGGGAATCAAAGAGTTGGGGATCGATCCGCTCCAGGTGGAAAAGATTTTGGTCCTTGCCGAGCCGCCGGTGGGCGGGCCGCCGGGCTGGGTGGTCGTGGCGAAGATGGTCAGCCCGCTGCCCGAGGGAAAAATTCTCGGCCCGCTTTGGGAGGAAACCAACGAAAGCCAGTTGGACGGCAAAAGCTACCGCAAGGCCGCGCGGCCGCTGGACGCGAGCATCTTCCGCCCGGACGACCGCACGCTGCTGGTCGGCAGCGACGCGATGCTCCGCAAGGTGTGGAGCAACCACGCCAAGCCGAAGGCGGGGGCGATGAGCAAGCTGTTGGGCGACATCAAGGAGCGGCCGGACATCACGGGGGCCGTGCTGATCGAGCCGCTCCGCCCGCTGATCGCCATGCCGCTGGCGATGATCCCGCTGCCGCCGGCGGTGGACGACGCGAAAAAACTCCCCAACCTGGTCACCTCGATCAGCGAGAAGATCAATATCCTCGGCGGCCTGTCGGGCTCGGTGGCGGTCCGGGCCAACAGCGACGCGGCCGCCAAGCAGGTCGGGGAAATCATCGACAAGCTGATCGAGCAGGGCCGGCAAATGATCGCGACCGAGAGCGACAGGCAGGCGCACAGCGAGGACCCGGTCGAACAGGCGGCGGGAAAGTACATGCAGCGGGTGGGCAACCGGATTCTGTCGATGCTCCGCCCGGTGCGGAAAGGAAACACGTTGACGCTGGCGTTCGACCTCCGCAACAACAACCTCGTGCCGAACATGGCGGTGTTGAGCATCTTCTCGTTCGCGGCGGTTCCGTATCGGATGATGAGCGCCGAGATGAGGCCCGAAATGAGGTCCCACGGCCGTTTAGTGACGGCGTCGTCGAAAAACCTCCAGCAGATCGGCCTGGCCCTGCAAAATTACCACGCGGCCAACAACCGGTTTCCCGCCCAAGCGATCTTCGACAAACAGGGCAAACCGCTGTTGAGTTGGCGGGTCCAAATGCTGCCATTCTTCGAGGAAGGCGCCCTGTATAACCAGTTCCACTTGAAAGAGCCTTGGGACAGCGAGCACAACAAGAAGCTTATCGAGAAGATGCCCAAGGTCTTTCGCAGCCCCGCCAGCACGGCGAAGCCGGGGTTAGCCAATTATCTTGCGGTCGTCGGCGAGGGCCTGGCCTTCGACGGCAAGGAGGGACGGCGAATCCAGGATATTAAGGACGGAATCAGCAACACGATCCTGGTCGTGGAAGTCGACGACGCCCGGGCCGTCACCTGGACCAAGCCCGACGACTGGCAGTACGACAAGAAGCACCCGTTGGCCGGACTGGGCCAGGCGAAGGCGAAGAATTTCGGGGCCCTCTTCGCCGACGGCGCCGTGCATACCTTCCCCAAGACCATCGACGCGAAGGTCTTTCACGCGATGTTGACAATCGACGGCGCCGAGGCGATCAGCCCCAGCGACTACGAGGCCGGCGGCGCCGATGAAGACGGTCCGGTCATCATGGAGCGCCACATGGCGCGGCCGGTCCCCATGCCATGAAAGTTGTAGTTGTAGGGTGGGACGAGCGAAGTGAGTCCCACCAGAATCCTTGCCCTCACCCCCTGCCCCTCTCCCAAAGGGCGAGGGGAGGTTGTAGTCCCACCAAGAAACGGCCACCAACGCCCCAACATTTCTCCAAGAAGCGAGGTGAATCATGTATCGAAGACATCGTCGAGCGATTTCGTGCCTGCTGGCTGTGACCATGACCCTTTTCCCCTCGGCGACCTACTGCCAGGCGCCGACGGATTCCTCGGCGACGGCGACAACGCCAACGACGGAAACGCCGGCGACAACGGCAACACCGGCGGCACCGGCCGCCGCCAGGCCGGACATCGACCTGGGCTACGTCACGCCGGAGACCATGTCGGCCGTGATCGTCTATCCGCGGCACGTGCTGACCTCACCGGGGATGGAATTGATGCCGCTGGAGGTCCTGACGGCGTGGGGCGTGAAGGAGTTGGGGATCGACCCGCTCCAGGTGGAGAGCATCCTGGCCGTTGCCGAGCCGCCGCAGGCCGGGCCGCCGGGCGGGGTGGCCGTGGTGAAGACGGCCAGCCCGCTGCCCGAGGGAGAAATCCTCGGCCCGCTTTGGGAGCGGACCAAGGAAGATCAGTTGGACGGCAAGAGCTACCGCCGCGGCAAGACGCCGATGGACCCGAGCATCTTCCGCGCGGACGACCGCACGCTGCTGGTCGGCACCGACGCGATCTTGCGCAAGGCGCTGAGCAACCACGCCGCTCCGAAAGAAGGGAAGATGAGCACGTTGCTCGGCGGCATGAAGGAGAAGCCGGACCTGCTGGCGATCGTGCTGGTCGAGCCGATCCGCCCGCTGATTGCGATGCCGCTGGCGATGGTCCCGATGCCGCCGGGATTGGAGGATTTGAGGAAGCTCCCCGACTTGATCACCTCGATCGGCGTGAAGGTGAACGTCACGGACGGCGTAACCGCGTCGCTGGCGGTCCGGGCCAACGACGAGGCCGCCGCCAAGGAGATCGAAGCGATTGTCGACAAGGCGATGGATCTGGCCCGGCAGCAGGCGGCGGCCGAGATTGCCAAGCAGGCGGCGCAAAGCAGCGACCCGGTGGACCAGGCGATGGCCAAATACTCGCAACGGATGAGCGACCGGATGTTGCCGGCGTTCCGCCCAGTGCGGAAGGGAAACACCTTGACGCTGGCGCTGGACGGCCGCAAGAATCCCCAGATGGTTTCCGTGACGGTGATCGGCCTCCTGGTTGGGATGACGATTCCGGCGGTGTCAGCCGCGCGCGAGGCCGCCCAGCGGGCGCAGTCGGCAAACAACCTGAAGCAGATCAGCCTTTGCCATGTTCAGCTACGAGAGCCGCCATGGGCCGGTTCCCTGCCCGGGCGAACTTCGACAAGCAAGGCAAGCCGCTGTTGAGTTGGCGCGTCCATATCCTGCCTTACATGGACATGGCCCCCCTTTACAAGCAGTTCCATCTCGACGAGCCGTGGGACAGCGAGCACAACCGGAAGCTCATCCCGATGATGCCCGCCGTGTACCGGAATCCCAGCAGCGTGCCGGGGCCCGGCATGGCAAACTACCTGGCGGTTTGCGGCAAGGGCCTGGCGTTCGACGGCGAGCAGGGACGGACACTCGCGGAGTTCAGGGACGGTACGTCCAACACGATCATGGTTGTCGAGGCCGACAGCGCCCGGGCCGTCACCTGGACGAAACCCGACGACTGGGAATATGACGCCAAGCAGCCGTTGGCCGGATTGGGGCACGCGCATCCGAACGGTTTCAACGTCGCCTTCGCCGATGGCTCCGTGCATTTTATCTCCAAGGCCATCGACCCGAAGGTCTTTCACGCCTTGCTGACGATCGCTGGCGGCGATATGACCTCCGTCTTTCGATGAGCGATGACGAAACTGATTGTCGGCTGCGGGTATCTCGGCGGCCGGGTGGCCCGGCTATGGCGGGCGCAGGGCCACGCGGTCGTCGCCGTCACCCATCGCGCCGAGCACGCGGAAGAAGCTTGCCGCGTCAGGGAGCTCCAGACATTCGTCGCCGACGTGACGCGGCCGGAAACCCTTGCGGAACTGCCGGCGGCCGAAACCGTCCTTTTCGCCGTCGGCTACGATCCCCGCGGCGGCCGCTCACGCCGGGAAGTGTACGTCGATGGGCTGCGCAATGTGCTCGACGCCCTGCCGGCCGGCACGGAGCGATTCCTTTTCATCAGCTCGACCGGCGTTTATGGCGACGCGGGCGGCCAGTGGGTCGATGAGGACTGGCCCTGCCGGCCCACGAGCGACGCCGGCCAGGCGCTGCTGGCCGCCGAAGGGGTCTTGCAATCGCACCGGCTGGGCCCGCGGGGCATCATCCTTCGGCTGGCCGGGCTTTATGGGCCGGGACGACTGCCGGCCCTTCCTAAGGGGACAGTCCCATTTTCGTCGAACGAAAATTGGGACAGTCCCCCGCTTGTTGGCTCCGGCCGCCGTGCCCGTTGCCGCCGAGAGCGTGGTGAACCTGATCCACGTCGACGACGCGGCGGCGGTCGTTCTTGCGGCCGAGAGCTGCGCCCGGCCGCCACGGACCTACCTCGTTTCCGACGGCCATCCAATCCAGCGCCGCACGTATCTCTCTTACTTGGCGGAAATCTCGGGCTTGTCGCCGCCGCGATTCCGCGATCCGGCCGCGACGGCGGCGGCCGCGGCGCCGCGCCGCCGCGGCGGGAACAAACGGGTCCGCAACACGCGGATGTTGGCCGAGTTGGGCGTCAAGCTGGCCTATCCGAGTTATCGCGAGGGCCTGGCCGCAATATGGGGAAAATGAGGTGAGTTTGCCGACCGGGAAACAGCCCTCACCCCCCGGGCACCACGAAGTGGTCGTCTCCCACGAGGGGAGAGGGGAGTCAGTCTTGGCAAACCGCTTGGTTCGTTTTCTGCCGGTGATGCGGGTCTTACGGTTTGTGCGGGATATTCTTTCAATGCCGAAGGTGACGGCTGCCGATGCTGTTGGTAACCGAGGTGCATGGGCACGCTCGGGCCGTTTCGACCGAAATAGGGGGGAATATCATGATCCGTCGGACCATGTTCGTGTTGTTGTGTGCGGGGTTCGTGCTCGCCCTGCTTTGCGTGAGCAATGCCCAGGCGCAGCAGGCGTTCGACCGCCAATGGGGAGGGGGGTACAGCAACCAGGATTGGAACCGGATGTACCACTATCCTTACGTCTATTATCCGCAGAATTTCTGGGGGCCGGACTACTACCGCAGCTCCGAGAACATGTACTTCCGCTATCCGCCCGAGATGCAGATTCCGGTGTACAACAAGGCGTGGCACAACGAATATCCGCAGCCGCTGCCGCTATTATAGCGGCCACGAGTTCATCTTGGACGTGTTCTAAGGCGTCCGACGCGCCCAAGGGGTTCACGGTTCAGGGTTCGGCTGGGCGTCGGCGCGAATAGCTGAACCGCGGCAAGGTTTTCCTGTTTTCTTGCGAAACCGCAAGCGGATGGTTGGCCGGCTGCACCCGCCGCACGCAGTGCGGCGGCTTTTTCCAATCCCCAATCCCCAATCCCTAATCCCTCTCGTCGGTTGACCATACCGGCAGACCCTCATAAAATGTGGCGGATACATCCCGCCGACAGGTTAGGGTCCCCCCTCATGGCGCCGATGAATGCCATTGTGCCGGTGTTTCTGTTCGTGGCCTGCGTTTTTGCGCTGGCGATCGGGCTGTTGGCGGCGTCGCGGTTGTTCAATCCGAAGCGGCCGGGGGCCGTCCAGCGGATGCCCTACGAAAGCGGCATGGACCCGGTCCACGACACCCGGCGACGGTTCGATGTCCGCTTCCACTTGATGGCGATCGCGTTTCTCGTGTTCGACGTGGAACTGTTGTTCCTCTATCCCTGGGCGGTGGCGATGCGTCCGGCCGCGCTGGCCGCGGACGAGGCCGCCATGACGGCGACAACGGCGAGAACGGCCACGGCGACAACGCCGGCGGCGAAAACGGGAATCGATGCGGCCGTCGCCGGCCGGGTGGTCGGCAGCCGAGACCTGGTCTTCGCCGGGGCGATGGTCTTCGTCGCCCTGTTGGCGGCCGGGTTCATCTACGACTGGCGCAAGGGGGTGTTCCAGTGGCGGTAGTCGAATTGCCGGAGAACGTGGCGGTGACGCGGCTGGATCGCCTGGTGAGTTGGTGCCGCAAGAACAGCCTGTGGCCGATGCCGTTCGCCACGGCCTGCTGCGGGATCGAGCTGATGGCCACCGGGGCGAGCCGGCACGACATCGCGCGTTTCGGGGCGGAGGTGTTCCGCTTCAGTCCGCGGCAATGCGACCTGATGATCGTCGCCGGCCGCGTGGTGATGAAAATGCTGCCGGTGTTGCAGCGCATCTGGCAGCAGATGCCGGAACCGAAGTGGTGCATTTCGATGGGGGCCTGCGCGTCCACCGGCGGGGTCTTCGACACGTATAGCGTGGTGCAGGGGATCGACCGCTTCCTGCCCGTGGACATGTACGCCCCCGGTTGTCCGCCGCGGCCGGAGCAATTGATCCAGACCTTGGTCGATTTGCAGGAGAAGATCCAGCGCGAGGGGACGGTGTTGGGCCGCGAGTTCGACGCCCCGTCGCGGCAGCGCCCAAAGCGGGCGCTGGAAGAGGAAAGAAGGGATTTAGGGATTTAGGGATTTAGGGATTTGGGATTGGAAAAGCCGCCGCACTGCGTGCGGCGGGTGAAGCCGGCCAACCATCCGCTTGCGGTTTCGCACGAACCACCGTCGATTCCGACTTCCGACTTAAACCACACGCACGCCATGAGCAACGCCGAGATCATCGCCGACCTTGACCGCGTCGTTCGGGGACCTGGCCGCCAGCGAGTTTCGCGGCCAGACCAGGATCGTCGTCCCGCCGCAGTCGCTCTACGACGTGCTGGCGGCGTTGAAGGGGCGGCACGGCTTCGACCTGCTGGTCGATATCACCTGCGTCGATTATCTTCGCTACCGGGGCGCGCGGGACCGCTTCGGACTGGTCTATCTGCTGGCCGACACCCAGACCAACGCGCGGATCACGGTGCGGACGTTCGTCAACGACCCGGAGCCCGTGGTCCGTTCGGTCGTGAGGCTTTGGGAAGGGGCCAACTGGCTGGAGCGGGAGGTGTGGGACATGTTCGGCGTCCGCTTCGCCGGCCATCCGGACTTGCGGCGGATCCTGCTGCCCGAGGAGTTCACGGCCTTTCCGTTGCGGAAGGACTATCCGCTGCAAGGCCGGGGCGAGCGGCACAACTTCCCGGTGCTTCGCCGGGCGGAGGGATAAATCGCCATTTATGCCGCTTGACCGCTCCATGTCCGCCGAAAACCTGGCCCACGACGAGCCGCAGCCGTACCTGTGGACGATGAATTTCGGTCCCCAGCATCCGGCCACGCACACCACGTTGCGGCTGGTGCTGAAGTTGGAAGGCGAACGGGTCGTGGAGGCCATGCCGACATCGGCTATCTGCACTCGGGCTTCGAGAAACTGGGCGAGGCGCTGGACTTCAACCAGTACGTCACCATTACCGACCGCATGAACTACGTCTCGCCGATGGCCAACAACGTCGCCTGGCACCTGGCGGTCGAGCGGTTGCTGGGGATCGAGGCCCCGCGGCGCTGCCAGTACATCCGCGTCATCATCGCCGAGCTGTCGCGGCTGACCGACCACCTGCTCTGCCTGGGGGCGATGGGGCTGGACGTCGGCGCCTTCACCCATTTCATTTACGCCTTCAATCCGCGGGAGGCGATCTACGACATCTGCGAGGCCCTCTGCGGGGCCCGGCTGACGAACAGCTACACCCGCGTCGGCGGGCTGATGCGCGACATCAGCCCCGAGGCGATCCGGTTGATCCGCGACTTGCTCCGCGACCTGCCCGGCGTGCTCGGCGACATGGAGCGGCTGCTGGCGCGGAACCGCATCTTCGTCGATCGTATGAAGGGGGTGGGCGTGTTGAGCCGCGAGGAAGCGATCAACCGGAGTTGCAGCGGGCCGATCGCCCGGGCCAGCGGAGTGACCCGCGACCTCCGCCGCGACGAGCCGTACCTGGCCTACGCGGATTTCGATTTCCAGGTCTGCTGTGCGCGGGAGGGCGACTGCCTCGCCCGCTACCGCGTCCGCATGGCCGAAATGTGGGAGAGCATCAAGATCATCCAACAGGCATTGGAGAACCTGCCGGCCGGGCCGGTGAACCTCGGGCCCGACGCCCGGGCGATCCTGCCGCCCAAGGGCGCGGTCTTTGCGACCATCGAGGGGCTGATCTCGCACTTCGAGCTGGTGATGACCAATCGCGGATTGCAATCGCCCTGCGACGAGGTCTACATGGCCACCGAGGCCCCGAACGGCGAGCTGGGTTTCTACCTGGTCGGCGACGGCTCGCAGACGGCGTATCGGGCCCGGTGCCGGCCGCCGTCGTTCCTCCATTTCGCCTTGTTTCCCCATCTGATTCGCGGCCATACGCTCAGCGACATCGTGGCCGTGTTGGGCAGCCTGAACATCATTGCCGCGGAGTTGGACCGATGAGCGAACCCAAGAATAACTTTGGGGTCTCTCCACCAGGCCCCCTCACCCCCGGCCCCTCTCCCACAGGGGGAGAGGGGAGTCGTTGTTGGACAACCGCTAATGACGGTCCGCCGTTGCTGGACGACGCCGTTCGCGCGGTCATCCGCGGCTATTTCTCGCGCTATCCCACGCGCCAAGCGGTGGTGCTGCCGGCGCTGCACGCGGTCAACGATCGCTTGGGCTGGGTGCCGACGCAGGCGGTGGCCGAGATCGCCGAGTTGTTGGACCTGGTTCCGGCCCAGGTCCAGGACGCGCTGTCGTTCTATGGTTTTTTCCGCCAGGACCGGCCGCACGGGCGAACGCAGGTCTGGGTGTGCCGCTCGATCAGTTGCGCGGCTTGCGGCGGCGAGGAGTTGTTGGACTATCTTGCCCAGCGGCTGGGGATTCGGCCCGGCGAGACCACGCCCGACGGCGCCGTCAGCTTGCGGTTTGCCGAGTGTCTTGGGGCTTGCGACTTCGCCCCGGCAATGTTGGTGAATGAGACGTTGGTTAAGAACTTGACCAAAGAGAAGATCGATGAGTTTGTGGCGTCGATAGAAGAGAAAGAACAGGGTGCGAAACCGCAAGCGGCCATTCGACCAAGTTCTTAGTTCTTAGAACTTAGTTCTTAGTTTCCATTGCCAGGTTCTAAGCACTAAGTTCTAAGCACTAAGTTCCAATCCCTAATCCCCAATCCCTGACCGCCCCGTGCCTTACGAACCCGTACTCCTGGCGAACATTCACAAGCCGGACAGCCATACCCTGGCGGTCTACGAGGCCGGGGGCGGCTACCGCCCGTTGCGCCGCGCCCTGAAGGAACTCGGCCCCAAGGACCTGGTCCAGCTCGTCCGCACCAGCGGGCTGCGCGGACGCGGCGGGGCCGGATTCCCCACCGGATTGAAATGGTCGTTCCTCCCCGAGGACCATCCCGGGCCCGTCTATTTCTGCGTCAACGCCGACGAG
Source organism: uncultured Planctomycetia bacterium (assembly GCA_963804825.1). GTDB lineage: Bacteria > Planctomycetota > Planctomycetia > Pirellulales > Thermoguttaceae > JBKQVT01. The sequence goes on from CAWDRV010000004.1 coordinate 164,558, forward strand.
AGCGAGCCGGGCACCTTCGTCAACCGCGTGCACATGGAACTCGATCCGCACCAGGTACTGGAAGGCACGATCCTCAGTTGCTATGCGACCCGCGCGAGCACCGCGTATATCTACCTGCGTTACGAATATCCGCTGTGCCTGCGGCGCATGCAGGCGGCCATCGACGAGTGTTACGCGGCCGGCTACCTGGGCAAGAACATCCTGGGCTCGGCCTTCTCGTTGGACGTGACCATTCATCGCGGCGCGGCCGCCTACGTGTGCGGAGAAGAGACCGGGCTGATCGAAAGCCTCGAAGGCCGCCGGGCCTGGCCGCGGATCAAACCGCCGTTCCCGGCCGTCGAAGGGCTCTTCCGCAAGCCGACCGTGGTCAACAACGTGGAAACGCTGGCCTGCGTGAAGCAGATCGTCGATCGCGGCGTCGCCTGGTTCCGTTCCTTGGGCACGCCGCCGGACCCGAACGATCCACGCGATCCCGGCAGCCTGGGACCGAAACTCTACGGACTGAGCGGGCACGTCCGCCGGCCCGGCTGCTACGAGGCGCCGCTGGGCATCCCCTGCCGGCAGTTGATCGAGGAGTTCGGCGGCGGCGTGTGGAAGGGCCGCCGGGCCAAGGCGGTCGTCCCCGGCGGGCTGAGCACCGGCGTGATGACCGAAAGCGAACTGGACCTGCCGCTGGATTTTGCGGGTCCGCTGCGCGCCGGCTGCCTGGGGCTCGGCACCGCGTGCCCGGTCGTGCTCGACGAAACCTATCCCATGATCGACTTCCTCCGGAACAGTTGCCGGTTCTTCGCCCACGAGAGCTGCGGCCAATGCACGCCCTGCCGCGAGGGCACGCACTGGGCCCTGCAAATGCTGGATCGCATCAAGGCCGGCCGCGGCAGGCGGAAGGACCTCGACCTGCTGCTGGAGATCGGCGACTCGATCGGCATCATCCCGGGCACGACGATCTGCGGTCTGGCCGACGGCGCCGCCTGGCCGATCAAGACGACGATCCGCAAGTTCCGCGAGGAGTTGGAGGACTATATTAAACGCAGCAATCCGCAGGGTTGCGAGGTGACCACTCCGGTGGAGAGCATGACCATGGAGACGGTGCCCTCATGCCTCTAGTCATCATCGACGGCCGAGAGATCGAGATTCCCGCCCGGCGGCGGATGAACGCCATCGAGGCGGCGCGCCTGGCGGGAGTGGAGATTCCCCATTATTGCTGGCACGCCGGATTGTCGGTGGTCGGCAGTTGCCGCATGTGCCTGGTCGAGACCGGAACGCGCGAGGCGGCCACGGGCAAGATCACCATGCAGCCGAAGCTCGTCCCGGCGTGCAACATCCTGGTCACGGACGGCATGGTGCTGGTCACCCGGAGCGAGCAGGTCCGGCGGCGCCGGGCGATGGTCGAGGAGGGCCTGCTGCTGCGGCATCCCATCGATTGCCCCATCTGCGACAAGGCGGGCGAATGCCTCTTGCAGGACTATCATTTTCTGCACGGGCAAGACGCCCGGCGGGCCGACCTGCACCCCTTCACCAGCCGGCGGCGCGACCTGGGCGACGTCGATCTGTTCGTCGATCGCTGCATCCTTTGCAGCCGCTGCGTCCGCTTCACCGCCGAAGTGACCGGCACGTGCGAACTGATGGTCGTCGGCCGCGGCGCCGAGGAGGAAATCGACGTGGCCCCCGGACGCCCGTTGCGGAACAACCTCTCGGGCAACGTGGTCGATCTCTGCCCGGTGGGGGCGCTGGCCGACAAGGACTTCCTCTATCAGCAGCGGGTGTGGTTCCTCCGCCGCCATGCGGGGGTTTGCACCGGCTGCGCCACGGGCTGTTCCGTCTGGATCGAGGAGAACCAGGACCGCATCTACCGGCTGAAGCCGCGCGAGAACCTGCTCCTGAACAAGTGGTGGATGTGCAACGAGGGCCGGTACGGATATCATCACGTCCACGACCCGCGCCGGCTGACGCGCCCGCGGCGGCGCGAGAACGGACAGACCGTGGAACTGGACCCCGGCGGCCTGGCGGCGGAACTCGGCCAGCGACTCCGCCGCGCCGGGCGGCTGGCCGGCGTGCTCTCGCCCTATCTGACCGTCGAAGAGGCCTACCTGCTCTGCAAGCTGCTGCGCGCGATCGACCCCGGGGCGATGCTTGTGCTGGGACCGGCGCCGTCGGCCGGCCAGGACGAGCGGTTTCCCGGCGGATTCGTCATCGCGGCGGAAAAATGCCCCAATCGCCGCGGGGTCGAGGAGATCGTGGCCCACTTCACCGGTCGCGTCGACACACTCGAGCAACTGCTGCCGGCGCTGGACGGCGGCCCTGTCGGCGGCCCTGTCGGCGGCGTCTGGGTCTCCGGCGGCTATAAGTCGGCGTGGATCGACCAGGCGACCGCGGAGCGACTGCGGCGGGCGTCGCTCCTGGTGGTCCAGGACTTGTTCCCCTCGCCGTTGTCGGAGTTGTCGGCGTCCTCGCCGGCGTTGGTGGTTTATGAATTGCCGGCCGCCGCGTTTGCCGAGCGAGACGGCTCCTATGTGAACCGCAACGACCGCTTGCAAACGGTCGGCTGGGCGATTCGTCCGCCTTGGGGCGTGAAGCCCGAGGGGGAGTTGTATTGGGAATTGCTGGCTGGCCGCGGGCTGTATCATGCCCGGGGCGTGCTGGACGAGATCGCCCGCGAGGTCCTTTATTTCTCGGCCGCGACCGCTCCGATTCCCGCCGTGGGATTGGACTTGAAGATCAATCTGTTGGCAGGAGGCGGAGGGAAGGATGAAGGATGAAGGATAAAGGATGAAGTGATCCAGTGCTTAGACCTTAGTGCTTAGACCTTAGTTTGTAACCCCCGGCCCCTGGTTGTTGACCCTTATGTTGGCCATTTTTGTGGAAGCCCTGATTAAGATCGGCCTGCTGCTGGGCGGACTGATGACGGCGGCGGCCTACCTGGTGCTGACCGAGCGATGGATCGCCGCTTGGGTGCAGGACCGGCTGGGACCGAATCGCGTGGGCATTCCGCTGACGAAGATTCGCCTGTTCGGGCTGGGCCAGCCGCTGGCCGACGGGATGAAATTCCTATTGAAGGCCGAAGATACCCCCGCCCAGGTCGATAAAGTCTTGTACTTTCTCGCCCCGGTGGTCATGTTCGTGACCGCCCTGGCCGTGTTCGCCGTGATTCCGTTCGGGAGCGTCTTGCCGCCGGACGTGTTGCCGGCCGGTTGGAATGTTTCGCAGCCGATCCGCCTGCTGACGGCCCCGGACCTGGACGTCGGCGTGGTCTATATTTTTGCCCTGGGGAGCATTGCGGTCTACGGCGTGGTGCTGGGCGGCTGGGCGAGCAACAACAAGTACAGCTTCCTCGGCGGGATGCGGAGCGGCGCGCAACTGATCGCCTACGAGCTGCCGCTGGGACTGGGCATCCTCGGCGTCGTGCTCGCCTCGGGCTCGCTGCGCCTGGACGCGATCATCCGCCAACAGGCCGAAAGCGGCCTGTGGAACGTCTTCGCGCAGCCGCTGGGGCTGGTGGTCTTCGGCGTGGCGGCCTTCGCCGAGGCCGCCCGGCTGCCCTTCGATCTGCCCGAGGCCGAGCAGGAATTGGTCGGCGGCTACCATACCGAGTATTTCGGCGTCAAGCTGATGATGTACCTGGTGGCCGAATACATCCACACGATCGCGGCGGCCTTCCTGATCGTCGTCCTTTTCCTGGGCGGGTGGCATCTCTGGGGCCTGACCGGCGCCGGCCGGACGGTGACCTGGACGCTGGCGGTGCTGCGGGTCCTCGTGTTATTGGCCAAGGTGTTTTTGGTCATTTTCTTCTTCATGCTCGCCCGGTGGAGCTGGCCGCGGTTCCGCTTCGACCAGTTGATGCGATTGGCATGGCTGGTGATGTTGCCGCTGGGGTTGGTCAACGTCGTGGCCGTGGCCGCGTGGACGGAGTACGGCCGGCGGCTGGCCGAGCGAGCGGCGTGGCCGGAGGGCTGGTGCATGGTCGCGCTGGGCTGGGGCGTGCTGCTGGTCGCGTGGCTGGCGGCGACGCTTTCGACCGCGGCGGCCAGCGACAACCGCCCGCGGCGCGGACCGATTCCCCCCAGCTTCGAGAACGAGGAAGTTTTCCTGCAATGAAAACCGTGTTTCAGAAGGGGACAGTCCCATTTTCGTCGGACGAAAATTGGGACAGTCCCCAGGTTATTTCTCGATGAGAACTGACGATAAAAACATTCGCTGGGAGGAGCCGCCCAAGTTGGGCATGTTGGGGAAGACCTACCTGCCGCTGTTCTTCCAGGGCCTGACGACGACGCTGCGGCACCTCTTGCGGCGGAAGAAGACGCTGCAATCGCCCGAAGAGCGGCATCCGATGGTCGATCCGGCGGGCTATCGGGGCGTGCACCGGCTCAACCGCGACGCCCAGGGGCGGGTGAAATGCGTGGCTTGTTTCCTTTGCGCCACCGCCTGCCCGGCCCATTGCATCGACATCGTGGCGGCCGAGAGCCCCTGGCCCGACCGCCAAAAGTATCCCCAGGTCTTCAACATCGACGAGCTGCGATGTATCTTTTGCGGCATGTGCGAAGAGGCCTGTCCGGTGGAAGCCATCGAGTTGACCAGCCTTTACGACCTCTCGGGCAAGAGCCGCGAGGAGATGATCTTCGACAAGGAGAAGCTGTTGAGCGTGTTCGACCAGACCAAGGACGCCGAGCCGTTGGGGAAGGGATTTAGGGATTTAGGGATTTAGGGATTTGGGGATTTGGGGATTTGGGGATTTGGGGATTTAGGGATTTAGGGATTAGAAAAGCCCCCGGACTGCGTCCGGGGGGCACCAGACAGAAGAGACCGACATGCACGATCCAACGTGGATCATTCCCTTGGCGACGTTGCTGGGCGCCGTGGGCGTCTGGCTGATGCTCCCCCGCGGCGCCGTGGGCGGACGCATGGCCGGCGTGGTCCTGACGGCCGTTGCGCTGGGGCTGGGGGCGTCGCGGTTCCGGCCGCTGGGCGATTGGACCGCCGACGGGCTGTTCTGTCTGTTGGCGGGCGTGACCGTCGTCGCCGCGCTGGCCACGGTCACGTTCCGCAACCCGGTCTATTGCGCCATCTGGTTCGGAATGACGTTGTCGGGCACGGCCGGCCTGTTCCTCTTCACCGGGGCCCAATTCCTCGCCGTCGCCACGCTGGTCGTCTATGCCGGGGCCATTCTCGTGACGTTCCTGTTCGTGCTGATGTTGGCCCAGCCCGAGGGCGATGCCCCCTACGACCGGCGAAGTTGGGAGGCGCTGCTCTCGGCGGCCACCGGCGCCGTCCTGGTGGGCATCCTGACCATGACGCTCACCGAGGCGCTGACCGCCGGGCCGCAGGCCAACCAGCCCGAGACGGCGACATCAACCGCGGCGGCAACGATGACAACGACGGCGACGGCGGCCGAGTTGTCCCGCGGCGTCCTCGCGCCGCAGCACGTGGCCCGCCTGGGCGGCGAACTGTTCGGCCGGCACTTGATCGCCGTGGAAGTGGCCGGCACGTTGCTGCTGGCGGCCGTGGTGGGCGCGGCCGTCATCGTCGCCCAGGGACGCCCCCGTGCTCCGCAAGGGGACAGTCCCATTTTCGTCGGACGAAAATCGGGACAGTCCCCAGGTCATTCTTTTCCCGAGAGTTAACCCGCGGATGAGTCCATGAACCACGAGATCGCCTTGCTCTACGATTACCTGGCCGTCGGCGCCGTGCTCTTCGGCGTCGGGCTGGTCGGCTTCCTCAGCCGGCGGAACATGATCGTCATGTTCCTCGCCGCCGAGATGATGCTGCAAGGCGTGTCGGTGAGCCTGGTCGCCTGGAGCCGCTTTCACAACGATTTCGGCGGCCAGATGCTGGTCATTTTCATCATCGCCGTGGCGGCCTGCGAGGCGGCCATCGCCCTGGCCATGATCCTGACGCTCTTCCAACGCAACGGCAAGCTGGACATCGCCGCCTGGCAGGCGTTGCGCGAGGCCAATCAACCGTCGTTCCAGGAGGAAGAGCTTCCGCCTCCGGCGGGGCGTGCGCCGGCCTGGCCGCGGTTGACCCCGGCGGGCGTTCCGCCGGAAATCCCCAAGGACGAGATCGAGCGCCGCCGCCATGTTTGAAACCCAAACGCTGCTGAAGACGCTGCTCGTCTTGATTCCCGCCTTGCCCTTGGCGGCCACGCTGCTGACGGCGGCCTTGGGCAAACGCGTGCTCCGCCAGCAGAGCCATCTGCCCGTGGTCCTGGCGCTGGTGATCTCGTGCGCGGCCAGCGTGCTGCTGGTCTTCGCCGTCCAGCGCGGCCGGGAGCAGGCCGCCCGGGACGGCACGGAAAAAACCGTCGGCTACGAAAAGGTCTTTCCGCTCTGGACCTGGGCCAGCGTGAAGGACGCCTATGTCTCCCCTCGCCCTTTGGGAGAGGGGCAGGGGGTGAGGGCGAATCAGCGCGACGCCTTCCGACAACCAGGCCCTCACCCTAACCCTCTCCCAAAGGGAGAGGGGACCTCTCATCATAGCCTTCTCCCGACCAACCTTCGGTCGGTGCCCGAAAAGGGAACCTTTCACATCGACGTCACCCTCCGGGCCGACCCGCTCACCGCCGTCATGCTGGCCACGGTCACGTTCATCTCGCTGCTGGTGGCCGTCTATTCGATCGGCTACATGCGAGGCGATCCCGGCTATTGGCGGTTCTTCACCTACATCGGGCTGTTCGTCTTTTCCATGACGATGCTGGTCTCGGTGAGCAACTTCGTGCTCTTGTACGTCTTTTGGGAGGCGGTCGGTTTGTGCAGCTATCTGCTCATCGGTTTCTGGTTCGAGCGGCCCGCGGCCGCGGCGGCCGGGCTGAAGGCGTTTCTCGTCAATCGGGTGGGCGATTTCGGATTCGCCCTCGCGGTGTTTCTCCTGTGGACCACCTACGGCACGCTCGATTTCCACGATACGAACGTCGGCGGCGTCATTCATCCCGGCATCCTTGGGCAGACGATGCTGCGGGCCATGCTGCACGGCCCGTCGCTTTATGCCGGCGGCGGCCTGGCCACGGCGACGTGCCTGCTGCTGATGTTGGGGGCTTGCGGCAAGAGCGCCCAGTTCCCGTTGCACGTCTGGCTTCCCGACGCCATGGAAGGCCCCACGCCGGTCAGCGCGTTGATCCACGCGGCCACGATGGTCACGGCGGGGGTGTACCTGGTGGCCCGCTGCGCACCGCTGTTCGCGGCCTCGCCCGACGCCCAGTGCGTCGTGGCCGTCATCGGCGGTTTTACGGCCCTCTTGGCCGCCCTGATCGCCCTGACCCAGACCGACCTGAAACGCATCCTCGCCTATTCGACGATCAGCCAACTCGGCTATATGTTTCTGGCCTTGGGGACCGGCAGCCTGGCGGGCGTCGCGGCGGGAATGTTCCACCTGGTGACCCACGCCTTCTTCAAGGCCCTGCTGTTCCTCGGCGCCGGCAGCGTGATGCACGCGATGGGCGGGGTCGTCGACCTCCGCCGCTTCGGCGGCCTGCGAGGCCGACTGCCCACCACGCATTGGACCTTCCTGTTCGGCTGCCTCGCCCTGGCCGGCATCGTCCCCTTCGCCGGATTCTGGAGCAAGGACGCCATCCTGGCGGCCGTCCGGCAATCGGCATCGGCGGACCCCATCGCGGGACTGTATCACGTGCTCTACCTGGCCGCCGTGGCCACCGCCGGGCTGACCGCGCTCTACACCTTCCGGGCGTTCTTCCTGACCTTTTACGGCCAAGAGCGGATTCCCGAGGAGGCCGGCCGCCATGCCCACGAGTCGCCGCCCTCGATGACCGCGCCGATGGTGATCCTGGCCGTCGGGGCGCTGGTCGTGGGGGCCTACTTCTACGGGACGGGCGATTTTGCCGGTCCGCACGGCTTCCTCGCCCAAACGCCGTCCCTGGCCTGCCGCGGCATGGCCGAGAAGGCCGGACGGCGGCGGAGGGCGGATTTCACTGGGGCGTCGCCGCCGACAGCACGCTCTCGGCGTTGGCCGGCGTCTTGCTGGCCGCGGTCCTTTATCTCGGGTCGCGGCGTCGCGTGCAGTTCCTCACCCGCGTGATGGCCGCCCTGGGACTTTATGAACTCTCGCACGGGAAGTTCTTCTTCGATCCGATCTACCGCGTGTTGATCGTCCGGCCGCTGGCGGGCCTGGCGCGACTCGGTGCGTGGATCGACCGCCGCGTGATCGACGGCCTGGTCAACCTGGTCGGCGCGGCGCCGGCCGCCTTCGGGTCGATGCTTCGACCGATGCAGGGCGGCCTGGTCCAATTCTATGCCCTCGCGATGGTCCTGGGGCTGTTGGTCTTGATCGGGGCTTGTTAATGTAGTCGAGCAACGTCGATGGGGTTCTCAAACTGAGGTGATCGGTGGCAAAGACGAAGAAGACCGCGGAATATGGCGACTTCCAGACCCCGGCCGGGTTGGCCCGCGCCGTGTGCGCAGTTGCTGGCGCAGCAAGGGGTGCAACCGGCGGCACTGATCGAGCCTACGTGCGGCATCGGCAACTTCTTGTTTGCCGGTCTGGATCGGTTCAAGGGGATTGGTCGGGCCGTCGGCGCGGATATCAATTCCGCATACGTCAAGGAGGCCGAAGCCACGTTGCGCCGACAAGGCGGCGACAACCGGGCAACGCTTGTCGAGGCGGACTTCTTCGCCACCGATTGGGACCGCCTCATCGGCGATCTGCCCGAACCGGTCTTGATTCTCGGAAACTTGCCGTGGGTCACCAGCGCCCACCTGAGCAGGCTGGACAGTCAAAATCTGCCCGCCAAATCGAACTTTCAGAACCATGCCGGGCTGGACGCCATCACGGGCAAGGCGAACTTCGACATCTCGCTGTGGATGCTCATTCGCTTGTTGGAGGCGATGAACGGGCGTCGGGGGACGCTGGCCATGTTGTGCAAGTCCTCGGTGGCGCGGAAGACGTTGCACTACGGGTGGCAAAACGGCATCATGCTGGAAAAATCGGCGATCCACGCCATCGATGCGGAATGCTTCTTTGACGCCGCGGTTGACGCTGTTCTGCTGGTGACGCAATTCGCGCCGGGGGCCCGCGACCATGAGGCGACCGTATATCCGAGTCTAAGCGACTCCTCCGCGCATACCGTGCTCGGTTTCGAGGACGGGGCCTTGTTGGCCGATATCTCGGCTTACCATCGCTGGAAACACCTGTGCGGGGCGGGGGGCGCAAAATGGCGTTCGGGCATCAAGCATGATTGTTCCAAGGTCATGGAGCTTTGTCGGGAAGGTGGGCATTACCGAAACGGCCTGGGCGAACTGGTCGAACTTGAGGAGGCGTTCCTTTATCCGATGCTGAAAAGTTCCGGCTTGGCCAACGGCGGCCGACGCGGGAGCCGCTACATGATCGTGACCCAGAGCGGCCATCGGCGAAGACACCGCCGTAATTCAAGAGACCGCGCCGTTGACCTGGGCCTACCTGACGGCGCACGCCGACCTTCTGAACCATCGCCGAAGTTCCATCTACCGGAACCGTCCCGCCGTTCTCCGTCTTCGGCGTCGGCGACTACAGCTTCGCCCCGTGGAAGGTCGCCATCAGCGGCTTCTACAAGAAGTTGGAGTTTGTTGTGCTCGGATCGGTGAAGGGCAAGCCGGTGGTCCTCGACGACACGTCGTACTTCCTGCCTTGCCGAACGAAGGAGCAGGCCGACTACCTGGCGGCAATGCTGAATTCGCCGCGTTGCGCGATCCTTCTTTGAAGCCTTCGTTTTCTGGGACGGCAAGCGTCCCATCACGGCGGACCTGTTGCGGCGGCTCGACTTGCGGAAACTCGCCGTGGAGCTTGGATCGGAAGAGGAATTCGACACCTATTGCAAAGAACCAGGACGCAACCGTTCCCGTGCGGAGAAGTCTGCTCAACTCGGCTTTTGGACATGAAGTCTTCAGGGAAGGTACCCGTGAAAACGGACCGCGGCCAGTGACCGCATGATTGGTTGACACGAGTGTTATGGAAACCCTCCTGCTCATCGCCGTTTTGCTGCCGCTGGCCGCGGCCTTGCTGCCGGGAGGAAGCCCCGCGCAGTGGCGATGGCGGGCGCTGGGGGCCGCGGTCGTCTCGCTCGCGCTGGCCGCGGTGCTGGCCGCGCGCTATCCGCCGGGCAACAAGACTTCGCCCTGACCGACGTGGCATGGCTGGCCGCGGCGGGCGTGCCGGCCGACGTCCGCTTCAGTATCGCCCTGGACGGCCTGAGCCTCTGGCTGTTCGTCCTCACCGCCCTGTTGGTGGTCGTGGCCGTGTTGGTCGGTTGGGACGCCATCCGCCAGCAGCAGTCGCTCTATTACCGGCTGCTGTTGGTGTTGGAGACGGGCATGTTGGGCGTCTTCGTCGCCCGCGACATCATCCTCTTCTACCTGTTCTTCGAGTTCACGCTGGTCCCGCTGTTCTTCTTGATCGGCATCTGGGGGAGCGACCAACGGCGCTACGCGGCGGTCAAGTTCTTCCTGTTCACGCTTTCCGGCAGCGTGTTGACCCTGCTGGGCCTGCTGGCCGTCGTGCTCTGGGATTATAGCCACGCGCCCGGCGGAACGATGACCTTCTCGATTCCCGAGCTGACGCGGCATCTGGCCGAGCGGCCCATGCCGGCGGCGGTGCAAATGTGGATCTTCCTGGCGCTGTTTGGCGGGTTTCGCCGTCAAGGTGCCGCTGTTTCCGCTGCACACCTGGCTGCCGCTGGCCCACGTCGAGGCCCCGGCGGCGGGCAGCGTGCTGCTGGCGGGCGTGCTGCTGAAGATCGGCGGCTACGGGTTGGTCCGCTTCAGTCTGCCGATGTTGCCCGACGCCACCGCCGCCTGCATGCCCTGGTTGCTGTGGCTTTCGCTGGCCGGCATCCTCTACGGCGCCCTGGTCGCGCTGGCCCAAACCGACATGAAACGCCTGATCGCCTATTCCAGCGTCAGCCACATGGGCTTCTGCATGTTGGGCGTCTTCGCCCTCAACCGGCTGGCCGTGCAAGGGGGCGTGCTGCAAATGGTCAACCACGGGCTGAGCACCGGCGGGCTGTTCGCCGTGGTCGGCATGATCTACGAGCGCTGGCACACGCGCAAGATTTCCGACCTCGGCGGCCTGGCCCGGCAGACGCCCCGGCTGGCCTCCTTCATGCTCGTCCTGACCTTGGCCAGCATCGGCCTGCCGGGCCTGGGCGGTTTCGTCGGCGAGTTCCTCGTGCTGCTGGGCATGTTCCAGCGCGGCTGGGCCGAAGCGCCCGCGGCCCTGGCCGTCCAGTATCGAGTCATCAGCGTGGCCGCCCTCTCCGGCGTCGTCTTGGGGGCATGGTACATGCTCGCCCTGGTGCTCCGGGTCTTCTTCGGTCCGCTGCGGGAACCCGCCGCGGAACACGGCCAGCCGCCCGTGCGGGACCTCAACCCGCGCGAGGTCCTGGCCCTGTCGCCGCTGGTCGTGTGGATCGTCTGGATCGGCATTCAGCCGGGGTTCTTCCTCGACCGCATGGCCCCGACGCTCGATCGGCTTACAGCCGCCGCCATGGAGAAGGCCGATGCACACTGACACGCTATGGCTGCTGAGCGCCGAGATCGTGCTGCTGCTGACGGCGGTGTCGATCTACCTGGCCGGCGCGTTCTTCTCGGCGCCGAGGCTGTGGAGTTGGCTCGCCGGCGGCGGATTGGCCCTGGCCGCCGTGGCCTTGTGGCGATTCGGCGGCGCGGCGGACCCCGGCGGACCGATCGCGGCCGATCCGCTGGCCCTCTACGGCCGCTGGCTGGCGCTGGCCGCCGGCGCGGTGCTGCTGCTTCTGAACTGGCGGCCGCTGGCGCAGGGCGGAACCGCCGAATACCTCGGCACGCTCCTGCTGGCCATTGCCGGCCTGATGCTTTCGGCCGGCGCCGGCGACCTGGTCCTGTTGTTCGTCAGCCTGGAACTGATCTCGATTCCCACCTATATCCTGCTCTACCTGGGACGCCGCGACGCCGCCGGCCAGGAAGCGTCGGCCAAGTATTTCTTCCTCAGCGTGCTGGCGTCGGCCATGCTGCTCTACGGGTTCAGCTTCCTCTACGGAACGGCCGGCTCCACGCAACTCTCCGCCATCCGGCAGGCGATGGGCAGCCCCGCGGCGACGGGCGCGGCCTTCGGACCGCTGGTGAAAGTGGCCCTGGTGCTGATCTTCGCCGGACTCAGCTTCCGCGTCACCGCCGTGCCCTTCCATTTCTATGCCCCCGACGTGTACCAGGGCACGAGCCATCCCAATGCCGCGCTGCTGTCGGTCCTGCCCAAGGCGGCCGGACTGCTGGTGCTGGTGCGGCTGGTGCTCGTCGCCATGCCCGGCGCGGAATCGTACGCCTGGCGGATTGCCCTGGTGCTGGCGGTCCTCACCATGACCGTCGGCAATGCGATGGCCCTCTGGCAGGACCATCTGCGGCGGCTGCTGGCCTATTCGTCGATTGCCAACGCGGGCTTCATGCTGATCGGGCTGGCGGTCGGCCTGGCCACGGCGACAACGGCGACAACAGCGACAACGATGGCAACGGCGACCGTCTCGGCCGCCGGCGTCTGGGACGGCATCGCCGCCATGCTCTTTTACCTGGCGGTCTACGCGGCGGCGACGCTGGGGACATTCGCGGCCTTGATCTATCTCGGCCGCGAGGGGCAGCAGGTCGAGGCCGTCGAGGAGTTGGCCGGCCTGGGACGGACCCGGCCGGTCGTGGCGGGCACCATCGCCCTGTTCATGTTCAGCCTGGCCGGATTGCCGCCGCTGGCCGGGCTGTGGGGAAAACTGCTGTTGTTCGGCAGCGCGCTGGACGTCCAGGCCGGCGACCGGCGGCAGTCTGCGGCCGTGGTTCGTTTCGCTGGCCGTCATCGGCGTGCTCAACGCGGTGGTGGCGGCGGTGTACTATTTGCGGATCGTGGCCGTGATGTATTTTCGCGCCCCGTTGGCCACGCCCAAGGCCCGCGGCGGTCCGGCCGCCTGGTTGGCCGCCGTGGTTTGCGCGGCGGCGGTGTTGGCGTTGGGGGTTTTTCCCTCGCCGCTTTGGCGGGCGTCGCGGGAGGCAAGTCCCGCAGCCGGTGCGAAACCGCAAGCGGCTGCAATACCGGGTACGCACTGAGCCCGCCGCACGCAGTACGGCGGCTTCTCCAATCCCTAATCCCTCCTTTCTGTCGCCGGGCGGCCATGTTAGGATGCCGTTATGGCAAAACGGCAACGGATCCATGCCACGGAATTGGGGCACATGCTGGACCGGCCCGACCGGCCGGTCTACGTGCTGGACGATGAGCGGACGATCGTCTTCTGCAACCAGGCGTGCCGGCAATGGCTGGGTCCGGCGGCCGACGAGTTGCCCGGCCGACGCTGCGACTACCACTCCAGCCCCGACGTGACCGGGCCGGACGCCGTCGCGGCCGCGTTGTGTCCGCCGCCGGGCGTTTTCCGTGGGCGAGAGGCCGCGGCCAGCGTGTGCCGGGTGGACGAAACGGGCCGGGCCGCGTTCCGCCGCGCCCGATTCATCCCCCTGGGCCCCGCGCCCGACGAGGTGATCGGGGTGGTGGCGATCCTCGACGCGGAAGACCTGCCCGAGCGGCCGCCGCCGTTGTCGCCGGAGCCCGAGACCGGGACGGAATCGGCGCGCCTGCGGGAATTGCTGCAACGTTTTCGACGCCAGGCGGTGGCGCTTTTCGGGATCGACCGGCTGGTGGGCAACAGTCCGGCGATGCGGCGGGCCCGGGCGCAGGTCGAATTGGCCGCCGGCAGCCGGGCGAGCGTGCTGTTGGTGGGGCCGCCGGGCAGCGGACGGCAGCAGATGGCCAAGGCCATCCACTACGGCACGGCGCCGGAGACCGCCGGCACGATGGTGCCGCTGGCTTGTTTGCTGTTGGGGCCGGAGTTGATTCGCTCGGCCGTCAACGCGGTGGCGGCGATGAATCGGCCGGGCGAGCAGGCGGCGCCGAACACGTTCCTGTTTCTCCAGGCCGACCAGGTGGCCGTCGAGATTCAGGAGGACCTGGCCGCGATGCTCTCGGCCCGTCCGCCGCAGTTGCGGCTGATCGCCACGGCGGAGCAGCCGCTGGGCGAATTGGTGCGACGGGGGCGATATCGCGAGGACCTGGCCGCGGTGCTCAGCACGATCACGATCGAGTTGCCGCCGCTTGCGCAGCGCCGCGAGGACTTGCCGCTGTTGGCCCAGGTGTTCCTCGAAGAGGCCAACGCCCGGGGCGGAAAGCAGCTTGCCGGCTTCTCGCCCGAGGCCCTGGATCGCCTGGACAGTTACGCATGGCCGGGCAACATCGACGAGTTGGCGCAGATGGTGGCGGAGAGTCACCGCCGGGCGGCCGGCCCGGAGGTCCTGCCCGACGACCTGCCCGAGCGGCTCCGCTGGGCGGCCGAGGCGGTCGGCCGGCCGCGGCGCAAGGACGAGACGATCGTCCTGGATGAATTTCTCGGCCGCATCGAGCGGGAGTTGATACGCCGGGCGTTGTCGCGGTCGAAGGGCAACAAGGCCAAGGCGGCGCGGCTGCTGGGGTTGACCCGCCCGCGGTTGTACCGCCGCATGGTCCAACTCGGGCTGGAAGAGGGCCAGTCGTGAACGAACTCCCAAGCGTTGCGACCTCGGAGACCGTCGGGGCCGGCCGGCTGCTGGTGTGCGAACGCGACGGCCAATGGGCGGGCGCCTTGCGGCGCGAGCTGGCCGAGGCGGGCGTCTACGTCTGGGAAACCCGCAGCCTGGCCGAGTGTTGGGAATTGCTGGCCGCCAGCCCGGCGAGTTTCGTCGTCGTGGAGCTGACCGCGGCCAATGCCGAGGGCTTGTTGCGGCGGATGGCGCGGCGGGGCCGGGATTTTCCCCTGGCGGAGGTTGCCGTGGTGGCCGCCCGGCGCTTGGCCGGCTGGCAATGGCTGATCCGGGAGGCGGGGGCCGTCCATTTCACCTGTTCGCCGCGGCAATTGGAGGTCCTGGCCGAACTGGCCTGCCGTCACCTGGCCGGCGTGCCGTCGCCGCCGCGGAGCCTGACCGACCGCATTTGGGCGGGCTTGCCCTGGGGCAAGGAAACTTGAGAGGTTGTGCACCTTTTGTAGCGTCTTCACGATTGGTTCGAGCGGCCCCCCTCACCCCCAACCCCTCTCCCACAAGGGGCGAGGGAAGTAATTTTTGGAAAACACCATGACCGAGAAGACAATATCGGAACCCGAGGTCCGGGCCGCCTTGGCCCAATTCCAAGACCCGGAAACAGGCCGCCCGCTGGCCGGGCTCAACCAGATCCATCAAGTTGCAGGTCGTCGGCAACCGGGTGTCGATCACCCTGGGGCTGACCACCTGGTCGGCGCCGCTGTGGGAGGAAACCCGCGCTGAGTGGGAAGGCGGCCTGAAGAACCAGTTTCCCACCGCGGACGTGACCGTCGCGGTGGCCGAGCATCGCCGGCCGCCGGAGACGATGGGCCAGGTCGGCTTGGCGGCCAAGAGCGTCCTGGCCGTCGGCTCCGGCAAAGGGGGCGTGGGGAAAAGCTCCATCGCCGTCTTTCTGGCCGCCGGCCTTTCACGGGCCGGCTGCAAGGTCGGACTCCTGGACGCCGACGTCTATGGCCCGAGCATTCCCCATCTGCTGGGCACGACGGAGCGGCCGCGGATCGTCGGCGACCGGATCGAGCCCGTCGAGGTTGCGGGCATGAAGCTGATGTCGATCGGGCTGTTGGTCCCGGCCGGCGAGGCGGTCATCTGGCGTGGCCCCATGCTGCACGGCGTCCTGACCCAGTTTCTCCGCGACACGGCCTGGGGCGAACTGGATTACTTGATCGTGGACATGCCGCCGGGCACGGGCGACATGGCGCTGTCGCTGGCCCAATTGCTGCCTCGGGCCGGGGCGGTGGTCGTCTGCACGCCGCAGGACGTCGCCCTGCTGGACGCCACCAGGGCCATTGCCATGTACCGCAAGGTCGATCTTTCGCTCTCCGGCATGGTGGAGAACATGAGCTTCTTCGTTTGTCCCCATTGCGGCGCGCGGGAAGACCTCTTCGGCGCCGGCGGCGTCGCGCGGCGGGCCGCCGAACTGCAAGTCCCCTTCCTCGGCGAAGTCCCGTTGATGAAGCACCTCCGCGTCCTTGCCGACCAGGGACGGCTGACCGAGGCGTTGGATGACCCGCCGGCCAGGCCCTATTTGGAGGCGATCTGCCACGGTCTGGTCCGCGGTCTGGCCGCCCGGCGCCGCCAGAATCCGCGGCTGCCGACGCTGCCGGTGCTGGGATAGCGGGGGAAGCGTGGGAAACGTGGGAAACGTGGTGGGATGGAAAGAACGCAGGGCCGGCAAAACCCGCGTTTCGCCGGCCCTTTCTCGTCGTGGTCGGGATGAAAACTTCTCGATCGGCGGCGGTCGATCACTTGCAGGTGCAGCCGCAACGCATCTTCTTCGCCGGCTTTTTCGCGGCCTTTTTCGCGACCTTCTTCACCGCCTTCTTGACTGCCTTTTTCTTCGCCATCGTCATTCCTCCATCCATAAGGGTTCGTGTTCAGTCCATGCCGATCGAGCCGCTCGCGCGGACTTCACTCAGCAGACGATCTAGTTGTAGCGTCTTTCCGGAATTTTGCAATACGTCGTCCGCGGGCTTTCTCACCACGGCTGGCCGCGGCCGCCGGCGGCCTGCAACAGGGCGTAGCTCTGGAAGGCCAGGTAGCCGAAAAACAGCGCCACGAAATAGTCGTGCCAATACGCCAGCCCGGCGAAGGCCATCGCCGCGGCCGCCGACAGCGAAACGATCAGCGAGTGCCGCAGTCCGTCGCGGGGCTGGGCCGCCAGGAACAGTTCCCGGGCGATCTGGCCGCCGTCCAGCGGATAGATGGGCAGGAGGTTGAGCAGCCCCCAAATGACGCTGGTGAAGAAAATGTCGTTGATCAAGCAGGTCAGCACCGGCGAGCCGATGAGTTCCCCTCGGGCGACCCGCACCAGGCAGGGCAGCCCGAGGATCGGGTAGACCTCAAGATGACGGCCGGCCAGGCGGATGAGGCCGGCGACGGCGGCGGCCAGGAGGAAGCCTGCCGCGGGTCCGGCCGCCGAAATGACGACTTCTTCCACCGTTCGCAGTTGGGGGGCGAAGGCTTGGGCGTCGTTGGAGGAAGTCACTCCGCCCAGACCGTGGAGGGCGATCGAGGGGCGTCGTCCGTAGGCCCGCAGGACCAGGGCGTGGCCCAACTCGTGGACGAGGATGGAAATCAGCACGGCCGCCACCCAAGCGGCGATTTCCTTGAGTCCCGGGCTTTTATAGCCCAGGATCAGGGCCATCAACCAGAACAGCGGATGGATGCGGACCGGGAAACCCAAGAGCACGAAGTGGATATCGCCACGGGTCCGCGGGGGTTCGCCAAGTAGCACCGCCAGGCTCCGAAGGGGTCAGGGGGCGGGGACTAGAAGGAAGGATGAAGGAGGAAGGATAAAGGATGAAACCGGCGTGGCGCACGCTTGCGGTTTCGCGCCGACTGCCAGCAATCCGATGGCGCCGACGGCCAGCAGGATCAGCGTGGAAGGCTCCGGCACGGCCGTCACCACGAGGTCGATATAGCCGGAGTCCGCGGTCGTTGACAACGAGTACGCGAAGCCGGACGGCGCGGTCGGAAGGTCGAAGTCGCTCGGCGTGATCATTCCGAAGTTGCCGCCGATCAGGCGATAATCGCCGGCCGTCGTGGGGTTCGTGCCGAACGCGATGTCCGTGTCGGCGGCCAGGGCCAGCCCGTTCGTGTTCGTGATGATCAGCAGGTCGCCGCTTCCGCCCGGCGTGGTCAGGTCGAAATCGAGCGTGGTCCAATTCGAGGCGGCGAGCAAGCTGCCGATGGTCAACGTGCCGATGGAGCCGGCGCCGCCGGGGGCGATTTCCGAGGCGGCGGAGCCGATCAGGACGCCGCCCGAGATCGAGCCGCCGCTGGCGGCGCTGGCCAGCGTTCCGCCGCTGAGCGTGACATTGCCGCTGCCGGTGGCGGAGCCGTTGGCGCCGTTGGCGGCCACCAGCGTGCCGTTGTTGACGCTGGTCCCGCCGGTGTAGGTATTGGTTCCGGTCAGGGTGAGCGTGCCCGGGCCGTCCTTGATGAGTCCGGCCACGTTCTTGAGCGGAACCGGGACGACGACGTTGCCCGCGCCGCCGAAGGTCAGGGTGTACGCGCTGCTGCTGGCGGCGATGGAGGACTGAAGGGTGAGCGTTCCGCTGTCGGAATCGATCCTGGTGTTGCTGCCGAGGGTCATGCCCCCGGCGACCGTGGTGTTGCCGGAGGCGTTCCTTAGGGCTCCGTCTCCGGACACCCCGGAGCCGTTGAGGGTCAAGCTCAGGCTGTTGGGGTTGATTCCATTTTGGACTTGCAGCGCGGCGCCGCTGGAGACGGTTACGGCAGGGAAAAAGGTTGCTCCGAAAGCGTTGGTGGACATGACGCTTACGGTGCCGCCCACGATTTTGACGCCGCCGTTAAAGGAATTGTTTCCCGACAGGGTCAGCGTGCCGTCGCCGATCTTGGTCAGGCCGGGGGAAATGCCGGTTCTCGCGTTCACGATGTTGCCGCTGAAGGTCGAGTCGAAGCCGTCGGTGTCGATGGTCCCGCTCGAGGCGGCCAGGCTGACGGTTCGCGCCGTGTTGATGCCGGACGCGGCGAGGCGAAGGGTGCCGCCGTTCAGCGTGATGCCGCCGCCGGCCGCCCCCAGGGTCCAATCGCCGAGGATGGCCAGCGTGCCGCCGCTGACGGTGGCGCCGCCGCTGTAGGTGTTGCTTGCGGTCAGGGTCAACAATCCGGCGCCGGTCTTGACCAGGCTGCCGCTGCCGCTGTTGCCCACGGGATTGCCCAGCGTGATGCTAAGCGACTGGGTGTCGAAGACGGCGTTGCCGTTGAAGGTCATGGAGAGGACCGACGGATCGAGGACGGTCTCGAACTGGATGCCGCCGCCGTTGAAGACGAGCGTCGGATGGCTGCCCAGGCTGCCCAGCGAGGACAGGCCGATCTCGCCGCTGTTGAAATACGTCGATCCCAGATAGGTGTTGGCCGTGTTGGACAAGGCGAGCACGCCGGCGCCGGTCTTGGCCAGGCTCCCGCCGCCGGTGATCGCGCTGGCGATCGTCAGGACGGCGCCGCTGGTGGGAACATCGAAATCGCCGATGCCTCCGGCGGCCAGCGAGAACTGCCGGGCGGTGGTCACGCTTGCGCCGGTGTAGGAGAAGGCGCCGGTGTCGCCGCTGGAATCGCCGAGGACGATGGCCCCGGCGCCGGCCCCCAACGGGCCGCTGGCGCCGGCATTGTTGATCGTGGCGACGCTCAGCGTGGCGCTGGGGATCGTCAGGGCCCCGGTGAAGGTATTGGCGCCGCCGAGAACGACGGTGCCGCCGGGCAGGCCGCCGCTGCTGCCGATCTCGACGTTGCGGCTGCCGCCGCCGGCGGCGTCGGTCAAGACGCAATTGACCGTCAGCGTGCCGCCGCCGCCGCCCAGGCGATAGGTGTCGCCCGGCGGCGTGATCGTATTTCCGCTGCCGAGCGTTGCCGACGTCCGTGTCCCCAATCGCACGCTGTCGTTGAATCCGGTAAGGTCGATGACGCCGGACGGCGTCGCCTCGAAGCCGAGAACGCCCACCGTGCCGGTCTTGTCGATGTGCGCCAGGAAGCTGGCGGCCGTGGTGCTGAAGGCGATGCCGGCATAGCCGCTGCTGCCGACCGTGATCGTGCCGGCGGCCGGCAGCGCGGTTGCGGCGGCGAAGCTCAGGTCCCCGGCATTGACGATGGTGCCGCCGTCGTAGGCATTGGCGCCGGAAAGGACCAGCGTGCCAACGCCCGTCTTGAGCAGGCTGCCCCCGGCGCCGCCGAGACTGCCGGAGTAGGTCGTATTGGCGTTGTTGCCGCCGACGGTCAACGTCACGCCGGCATTGGCCATGTTGGTCAAGCTGATGTTTCCCGAACTCGTCAGGCCGCCGACGGCGGCGGCCGTCAGCCCGCCGAAACTCAACCAACCGCTGCCGCTGGTGTCCAACGTGGTGGATTGCAGCGCCAGGGAGTTGGCCAGTTGCAAGGTGCCGCTGGAAATGAGCGTGTTGCCGGAGTAGGTATTGGCGGCGCCGAGGATGAGCGTGCCGGAGCCGGCCACGGTCAACGTGCCGACGTTTCCGGTCCAGATGCTGCCCAGGACCGGATCGTTGCGGACGTCGCCAATGACGCCGTTGATGACCGTGTTGCCGCTGCCGGCCACGGTCAGCGGGCTGACGTTGAGGTCGACGGGGCCGCCGATGGTGAGTTGCTTGCCGGCGGCCACGGTCCACGTCTGCGGGGCGCCGACCGTCAGCGGGGAGTTGATCGTGACCGACTCGTTGGCCGCGATGCCGCTGCCCGTGAGGATCAGCGAGCCGCCGGTGAAGGTGTAGCCGGTGGCCCCGCTACAGATCGAAAGGCCGTGGGCGCTGGTGTAGGGGTCGAGGGTGACGGTGCCGCCGCTGTTGTTGAAGACGGCCTGATACTCCCCGTTGAGCCAGGGGCTTGCCAGTGGGCTTCCGGTGGTGCTGATCGCCCAACTGGTGTTGCCGGAGGTGGACCAGGCTCCGCTGCCGCCGTTCCAGGTGCCGCTGCCCAGCGCGGTGGTGAAATAGGCGGGACCGGTGAAGGCATAGAGGTAATGGCCGGTGTCGGCGCCGACCAGCGCGTAGGAGATTTCTCCGTAGCCCGGGGCTTGGCTGCCGCTGGACCAGGTGGTGCCCCAGGAGTTTTTGACGATGAAGTATCCGCCGCCGGGAGCGGACGTGTCGTCTTGATAGCCGGTAATCAGGACGGCGTGCGTGCCCGTGCCCGAGGAAGCGTAGGAGCCGTACCAGTCGCCGGGGACCGTCAGCGTGGCCACCAGCGGGCCGTACATTTGCAGGTCGGCCTTGATCGTCGCGGCGCTGCCGAGGATGTTGTTCAGATCGGAGGCGTCCTGGCAGACGGCGCCGTTGCTGCCGCTTTGGGAGTAGGTCGCCTCGGTCACCACGCCGGTGCTGACCAGGTAATTCATGGCCGGGACCATTTGGCCGCCGCCGGTGCCGCCTGCGGCGCCGGAATTGATCAGCATCCACTCGGAAAGATCGACGGCGAACGTCGGGTCGCCGCGGGTAATCATGTACTGGGATTCCAAGGCCGCCACCGACGCATACGCATAACACGTGTCGTAAACGCCCTGGTTCTTGACCGGAGTGACGAAGCTGTAGCTTTGACCACCGACGACGACGTTGTTCCAGTTGAGGCCGGTGACGTCGGCCCGCGAAGTTCGGGGGGCGAGCGAAGCCGACAGGATCGCCGCGCAGGACAGTCCCGCCAGCAGAACTCCGCCCAATGGCAATTTTCCGCGATTCATGGCCACCCTTTGCGACGCCGCGCAGCGCGTCGGCGGCAAATCTTTGACGAAATCGGTGGCTCACGTCAGAAGAGTAACCGCCCGAGCCAAAACGACGCCGTCCAGTCCCCATAGCACCGATGAACTCGCCTGGGCCGCTGGGGGAAAGTGCCGATCCTTGTTCCTTGCCAGTGGTGGCGAAAAACAACTGCTGCCACTCACATTATAATCTCTGGGTGAAAATCGTCCAAGAATTTGCCCCCCGGCCGCCACCTGTCTGGGTGGGTCGCGCACGCGGTCCTCGCGGGGCAACGCCCCGCTTCCTTGAACGTTGCCCCATTTGGGCGTAGTTTAGAGGAGAAAGGAAACGGGATGAAAACGTCCAAAGCGGTCCTGGCCGTCAGTTGCTTCCTTGTGGTCGCCGTTCTGGCGGTCTTCGGCCGGACCGTCGTTCAGAAGTACCCGTTCATCGACTTCGACGACGGGGAATATGTCTATGAGAATTCCCATGTCACCGGCGGCCTCAGTCTCGGCGAAGCAGGTTGGGCCTTTACCCATTTCTCCGCCTCCAACTGGCATCCGCTGACCTGGCTTTCGCACATGCTCGATTGCCAGATCTATCATCGCAGCGATCAGCCCTACCAGCAGGCCGCCTGGGGGCACCACCTCACCAACGTCCTGCTGCACGCCGGCGCGGCCGTCCTCTTGTTCCTCGCGCTATGGCGACTGACCGTCGCGGTGTGGCCCAGCGCCCTGGTGGCCGCCCTGTTCGCCATCCATCCCCTCCGGGTCGAATCGGTCGCCTGGATCTCCGAGCGAAAGGACGTTCTCAGCGGGCTGTTCTTCATGCTGACGCTGTTGGCGTATGCCGGCTACGCCCGCCGCCCCAGTGTCCTTCGCTGCTTTTGGGTCGTCCTCGCCTATGCCTTGGGCCTCTTGGCCAAGCCGATGCTGGTGACCCTTCCTTTCGTCCTGTTGCTGTTGGACTACTGGCCGCTCGGAAGGCTGGCCGGCTGGCGGAGGTGTTTTGCGGAAAAGATTCCCCTGTTCGTTTTGGCGGCGGCGTCTTGCGTGGTGACCGTCCTGGCGCAAAGGGGGGTGATCGCGGCTGTCGAGAGGTTGTCGTTTCAAGACCGGGCGGCCAACGCCTTGGTAAGCCTGGTCGCTTACCTGGGGAAATTCCTTTGGCCGACGAATCTGGCCATCTTCTATCCCCATCCCCAGGCCAGCCTGGAGTCGTGGAAAGTGGTCGGGGCCTTGGCGCTGCTGGCGGCGGTCACGGCCGTCGCCGCTGTCTGGAGGCGAAAATATCCCCACCTGATCGTGGGTTGGCTCTGGTACCTGGGGATGCTGGTGCCCGTGATCGGTCTGGTGCAAGTCGGCGGCCAGGCGATGGCGGACCGATATACCTACCTGCCCAATATTGGGTTGGGTATCGCGTTGGCGTGGTCTTTGGCGGTCCTTGTGGCCCGCCGGCCGGCGCTCCGCACGGCCGCGGTCTTTGCATCGGCCGCTGCCATCGTCGTCCTGATGGCCTGGGCCTGGCGGCAAACGGGCTTCTGGCGCGACAGCGAGGACCTGTGGCGCCGTGCCGTCGATTGCACGGAGCGGAATTCCATCGCCCATAACAGTTTGGCGCCGTCCTGGGGAAGCAGGCAGAAAGCGGCAAGGGAGACTTCGCGGAAGCCATGAAACAGTTCAAACTGGCGATAGACATTGATCCCTCCTATGTCAAGGCGCACGAGAACATCGCCAGGGCGCTGAATTTTGAGGGGAAGTCGGACCTGGCCTTCCAAAAATACTCCGAGATACTCAAGGAATTTCCGGATACCGCCGCGGTCGATACCCACGTCGACATCGCCCTGCTCTTGCTGAAGCGGCGGCGATTCGACGAGGCCATGACGCACTTTCGCAAGGCCCTGGAGGCCGATCCCAGCCGCCCGTTCAGCATTACCTTGCTCTCGGAAATTCATGCGGCCAGGTCCGAAGGGACACTTACGGCCGCCAAGGCCATTGCGATCTTGCGCGAGGCCGCCCAGTTGCAGCCCAAGTCGCCCGCCCTCCATGGCAACCTCGCCGAGATGCTGATGGACGCGGGAAACGTGGACGAAGCGATCGTGCATTACCGGCGGCTCGCCGAACTCGCCCCGGCGAATGCGGCCGTTCATCGCTGCCTTGCCGACGCCCTCATGCAAAAGGGAAACGTGGACGAAGCGATCGAACATTACCAGCGGGTCGTGGAACTCGAGCCGGCGAATGCGGCCGTTCATAACCTCCTGGCCGACCTGCTGCAAAAACGGGGAAAAATGTCCCAAGCCATCGAACAATATCGAAAGACACTCGCCTTCTCGCCGAACGATGCCTCGGCCTACAACGACCTCGGCAGCACCCTCGCCCAGCAAGGGAAAATCGACGAGGCCGTCGAATGCTTCCGCAAGGCCTTGAAGATCGATCCCGCATTCGCCCAAGCCCATGCCACCTTGGGCAGCCTCCTCTATCTGCAAGGCCGTCGCCAAGAGGGTATCGCTCAATGGTTGGAGGCCATCCGACTCGAACCGGATACGGTGCCCTTCCTTAATGTTGCCGCCTGGGCACTGGCCGCCAGTCCCGACGCCGATGGCCGCGACGGCGCCAAGGCCCTGGAGTTGGCCCGGCGGGCCGTCCAACTCACGGCCCGGCGAGAACCGTTCCCCCTGGACGCCTTGGCCGCCGCACAGGCCGAGACCGGGCAGTACGCCAAGGCCGTTGAAACCGCCCGCGCCGCCCAGACCGCCGCCCTCCAGCAACACAATGCCGCGCTGGCCCAGGGCATTGCCGATCGCATCAAACTCTATGAAAACAAGAGGCCCTTTCGGGATCAGAACCTCGCCGCGCCGCCGACCAGGAAGCCGTAACGCTTCGAGGAGAAAGGAAAACGGATGAAGACATCCCAAGCGGTCCTGGCCGTCAGTTGCTTCCTCGTGGTCGCCGTGCTGGTGGTCTTCGGCCGGACCGCCTATCAGAAACATGGGTTTATCAACTTCGACGACGACGAGTACGTCTATAACAACCCGCACGTCACGGGCGGCCTCAGTCTGCACGAAGCCGGCTGGGCGTTCACCCATTTCTACGCCTCCAACTGGCATCCGCTGACCTGGCTTTCGCACATGCTCGATTGCCAGATCTATCATCGCAGCGATCAGCCTTACCAGCAGGCCGCCTGGGGGCACCACCTCACCAGCGTCCTGCTGCATGCCGCCGCGGCCGTCCTCCTATTCCTCGCACTGTGGCGACTGACCGCCGCGCTGTGGCCCAGCGCCCTGGTGGCCGCGCTGTTCGCCGTCCATCCCCTCCGGGTCGAGTCGGTGGCCTGGGCCTCCGAGCGGAAAGACGTTCTCAGCGGGCTGTTCTTCATGCTGACGCTGTTGGCGTATGCCGGCTACGCCCGCCGCCCCAGCGTCCTTCGCTACTTTTGGGTCATCCTCGCCTATGCCCTGGGCCTCTTGGCGAAGCCGATGTTGGTGACCGTTCCCTTTCTCCTGTTGCTGTTGGACTACTGGCCGTTGGGAAGATTGGGTGTTTGGCGAAGATGCTTGATGGAAAAGGTCCCTTTATTCGCGTTGGCAGCGGCGTCTTGCGTAGTGACCGTCGTTGCCCAAGGCGCGGTCATCGCCGAAGCGGCCGGCAAGATTTCTTTCTCGACGCGGCTTTGCACCGCGCCGCACGCCTACGTCATTTACATCATCCAGTTCTTCTACCCGGTTGATCTGGTTCCCCGCTATCCCTATCCCGCCGGGGGTTTTCCCGCTTGGCAAATCGCCGCCGCCACGGCGTTCTTGGCGGCCGCCACGATCCTGGCCCTCCTCGGGGCGCGGAAATATCCCTACCTGATCGTGGGCTGGCTGTGGTACCTGGGCACGCTGGTGCCCGTGATCGGCCTGGTGCAGGTCGGCCCCCAGCCCAATGCCGATCGCTATACCTACCTCTCGCAGATCGGGCTGTGCATCATGCTGGCCTGGTCCTTGGCTCGCGTGGCGGGTTCCCGGCCGCTGCGGCGCCCGCCGTGGCGGTGGCGTCCGCCTCCGTGATTGCCGTCCTGATGATCTGCGCCTGGCGGCAAACGGCCTTCTGGCACGACAGCGAAGCCCTCTGGCGCCACACGGTGAACTGCAACTGGCGAAACTCCGTCGCGCAGAATGAACTGGGGGCGGCGCTGGCCGAGCATGGACACTTCGACGACGCCATGCGCCACCTCAACGCGGCGATGGCCATCGACCCCCACTATCTCTATGCCCAGGTCAACGCCGCCAAAGTCCTGAGCTGCCAAGGCAAGTCGAACGAGGCCATCGAACTGTTCTCACGGGTGCTGGAAATATCCCGCGATCGTTATCAAGCCCACGTCGGAATCGCCGTGGCCTTGGTCGAGCAGCGGCGATTGGACGAGGCCCTGGCGCACCTTCGCACGGCAGCGGAACTCGATCCCGATCACGATGAAGCCCGCAATTTCGTGAAACTCGTGCAAGCCGAAATAGCTTCCCTGGATCAAACCATTGCAACGGCGCGGCATGCGCGTCCGGCTTCAACCCCATTCGGCCGCGGCCCATCTCCACCTCGCCGAGGCCCTGGCGCAGCGAGGAAACGTGGAGGAAGCCATCGACCAATACCGGCAGGTCGCGGAAATCGATCCCCTCCTGGGCGAGCTGCTGCAAAGGCGGGGAAAAATTCCCAAGCCGTCGAACAGTCCCGGGAAACACCCGCCTCCTCGCTGAACAACGCCCCGGTGGGACGGCATTGGGATAAGCCCCGCGGCTGTCGCGCTCAATCCCCAATCCTTCCAGCACCCGCTCCGCCGCCCGCGCCGAGGCCCCGCTCCAGGCCACCTTCTCCTTCAACTGCCGCAACTTGGCCACCACGGCCTGCCGCTCGTCCGCGCTGGTCAGCCATCGGATCACGTGCCGGGCGATCTCGGCCGAGCGGTCCTCGCAGGTCAAGTATTCGGGAAAGACCTCCCGCCCTTGGCCGTCGCCGTTGCTGTCGCCGTTGCCGTCGCTGTCGCCGTCGCGGTTGTCCGCCAGCAGGTTCACCAGCGTGATGTACTTCGCCTTGCGGAAGAACCGCTGAACGAAGTACGCCGGCCGGCTGATCCAATAGAGAATGACCGTCGGCGTGGCGTGGTACAGCAGTTCCAGCGACACCGAGCCCGAGCAGGCCATGCAGCAATCGGCCAGGTGCATCAATTCCGGCGTCTTGCCAACATAAACATCCGCGGGAGCCAGCGGGGGTTCGGGAGAAAATGAGGATATGGCCTGCCGAACCCGCTCGGCTTGATCTTCCCGAAACGCCCCCACCAGGAACCGCGCCGCCGGCACTGCTTGGCGGACCACGACGGCCGCCTTCAAGAACCATCGCAGATTGTGCGATACCTCCTGGGTCCGCGAACCGGGCAGGATCAGCACCCGCGGTCCCGGACGCACGCGCTGTTCGGCCAGGAACCCTTCATCCAGCCCACGGCGGCCAACGTCGTCGAAAAACGGATGCCCCACCAGCGTCGCCTTGCAGCCGCGCTCCCGCAGCCACGACTCCTCGAAGGGCAAATTGCACAGCACGTGGTCCACCAGTCGCCGCATCTTCTTCACCCGCCACTGGCCCCACGCCCAAATCTGCGGCGGCATGTAATAGTAGACGGGAATCCCGTGCACTTTCGCCCGCCGCGCGATCCACCAGTTGAACCCCGGATAGTCGATCAGCACCACGGCGTCGGGGCGATGATGGCGAAAATAGCGGTCCGCCCGGCTCACCAACCCCCAAAACGTGGGCAGATTCCAAAGCGCCCGGGCGAACCACATCACCGCCAACGCGGTCAGATCGGCGTGCAACCGGCAGCCGGCCGCCGCCATCTTCGGGCCGCCGTAGCCGACGGTCCGAACGTCCGCCGCCGCGGCCCGCAATTGCCGGATCAGGCTGGCCCCGTGCAGGTCGCCGCTGGGTTCGCCGGCGGAAAAGAATATCGTCCGTGGTTTCCGCATCGGCGAAGTATCGCAGATTCGGGCGAAATGGGGAATTCGGAATTCGCCGCCGACGTAAGCGTCCACAGGGGACTGTCCCCCTCGCGCCGCCCGGAATGGCGGATTTTATCGAGTGGCCGCCCAAATTCCAGATTTTTTTCTTATGCTAGCAGTGCTAGCAAGAAAAAAACTTGCGATCCCGCCATTCCTTTTTGTTTCCTCTTGTTTCTTCTTTATCCCCCTCGCGGTCCCGAGGTCGTTGGCGCAAGCCGCTTTCGCCAAGTTCATGTTGCTAAAGCGCCGGAAAATGGGAGAATGATTTGGGCCGTTGCCCCCTCGGGCAGCGCCCCAGTTCCCTTTCGTGGTCCCGAACTGCGCATTCCAACGTCCGCACTTGGTCGCGGCCCCAAGGCCGCGCCGGCCCATGGATTCGCTCCAAGGTTACCTCCTGTTGGCTTCCGAGGAGCTGGCGGACCCGAATTTCGCCCGGTCCATCGTCTTGCTCATCGAGCACAACGAGCAAGGGGCCCTGGGCGTCGTCCTGAATCGGCCCACCAGCAAGACGGTCGGGGAGTTATGGCGGGAGGTGAGCCAGGTGGCCTGCGAGAGCCAGCAACCGATCTGCCTGGGCGGCCCGGTCTCCGGCCCGGTGATGGCCCTGCACACGGTCCCCGACCTGGCCGAACTGGAAATCATCTCGGGGGTCTATTTCGCCGCCAAGAAACAACACCTCGACCGGTTGGTCCAGCAGGCCGAATCGACCGCCGGTGCGACGACCCAAGCGGAAGACCCCTCGGAGAATTCCCCTTCCCCCGGCGAGCCACGGCAGGCCTTCAAGGTCTTCGTGGGCCACGCCGGGTGGGGCCCCGGCCAACTCGAGCGCGAGATTGAGCAACGGGCTTGGTATACCCTTCCCGCCCGCATCGAGCACGTCTTCGACCCGGGTCCCGACCTCTGGGAGCGTTTGGTGCAGTCGTTGGACCGCGTGCGACTGGCTCGACTGCTGAAAATCAAGCATGTTCCGCCCGATCCGGGGTTGAATTGACCATACGCCGGGCGGCGCAGGCACGGCCCCCCTCCACGTCGTCATACACCCTTGTTCAGTTCCCGCCGGGGGCCGCTTCTGTACGCCGGTACACATTTGCCGCGGCATGGCGGTGTGTACTTTAGTACATGAATTGGGTTCTTCCCTCCTTCTGGGGCAAGAATTCCTGTACCAGACTACCCAAAAGCAGTAAAAGACGGCCATGATTTTCGGCGTTGTGAAAAAATAACCGGCCAAATGCTTGACCTGCCCGCCGATTCGTGCGAGAATCAGGTCTGTGACGCCTGGAGCGAGTTTGTCAGTAAGGGTAGGGAATCGGGCTTGGGCGTGTTTTTCCGAAAATTCTTTTTCGACACCCTGCTAAACGCTTGACACACTCGCAAGAATTGGTATCTTAAAAGTTATGGTTTAGGCTCGTCCTCATCGGCTGGTACAGTGCAACTGGCGAATCGGGCTTCAAATCGGCATATTTTTGGTCGTTCCATCGAAACTGATCACTCAAGTTAACGAAGGAGTGGGGGGAATCGGCAATGAGTAACAAATGCAGTGTGGCTTTGGCATTCGTGGTTTTGTGCGGCTTGGCGCTGGCCCCGGTGGCCGCCTTCGGGCAGACCAACGGCTACGGGAGTAGCGTGCAAGCGTACATCGCTGGCGGCTTGAGCCTGAACAACCTGGGGGCCATCGATTTGGAAGATCAGGCGTTGGTCATTCCCGACCCCAACTTGGTGACTTACACCAGCATCGCTGGATCGTGGACGGGGCTGAATGCCGTTCAACAGGCGTTGCAGGACTCGATGTTCAATGTTTATGGTTCTGGAACTCCATTTTCGGGTCCTGGCTTGATGAGCACCGCGGCCTCGAACGAATGGACCACCTTTGGTGGAAACGCGCCGATCATGGGTATTGGATGGCTCATCAATGAGTATGGCGGCGGTCCGATCTACACGAACTGGTTCGGCACGCCCGTGCCCGAGGGTGCCCTCTTGATGCGGTACACCTACATGGGCGACTCGCTCCTTCGCGGATTCGTGGACCCGGATGATGAGAACAGGTGGTTTTCGACCGTTACTGGGAGTCCTATTCTCGACCCCTCAATCGTCGGTGGATGGTTCGATGGTGATTGGCATTATTCCGGCGTTCTTCCAACCGGGGATGATGACAACTGGTGGTTCGCGAATATCGGGGCACTCGCTTCAGGCGGGCTCGGTGGAACCTTGCCGAACCTGGCTTATTGCGGAGACACCGGGGCCTCAGCCGCTCCTTCTGCCGTCGGCGTGCCTGAGCCTGCCTCGATCGTCCTGTTGCTCGGTGGTCTTATTGGTCTTTTCTCGATGAAGCTGATCCGGCGGCGGGCAAAGTAACCTGGCCGTTGGTTTACCGCTTAAACAAAATCCATACGTTTCGCAACCAAAATAAGGGATGGTAAAATGAAAACGCGAATCCTCTGGTCTTTGGCTGGAACCATTGTCCTCTTTGCGGCCGCAACCGCGGCCAGGGCCGACGTGGTGGAGTACTTCCTCCAACCGGTTGCCAGCGTAAATTACTCGTCGACGTTCACGGCGAACCTCAACGACGCCATCACGACGAACGCCGTCAGCACCACCGCCACCTCCGGCACGATCTACTTCAACGTCTACGCCGGCCTGAACCAGGCGAACAGCACGGCGACCGACGACGGTGTCAATTTTGCGTTCCTGAACTTCATGTCGTCGGGAACTATTGGCACCGTGCCCACGTCCATCTCGCTTAGCTTCTCCAATGGCTTCAACACGGGTACCGGGGCAACCACGGGCACGTCCGTGGATCTCAACAACGACGGAAACTTGGACCTCGGGTCCACGTATGCCAGCAGTGCCGGTGCAGCCGGCACCCATCCCTATTGGAGTTATTTCAAGCTGCCCGGGACAACGTATTTCTACGGCACCGGTTCCGCATCCGGCGCCGGCGACCGCACGAACATCTTGCTCGGCGTCATTGGATACACCTACACCATCGCCCCCGCCAACACCGGGACGACGCAGTCGGCGAGCTTAACCCTGAATCCGCGGGTATATAACTTGGCTCAATCTTTTGGTGGTACGGTAGACAACGTCGCGGTCAGCACTAATTTCTCCGGTGCAGCCTCCTCGGCCTGCTTGAACCTGATATCATCCGTCATGATGCCGACGATCACGTACCAGCCGGCCGCCAGCGGCACCGGGGTCTTTAGCCTGGGCTTCACCACCGAGCAGCCTGACCTGTTGCTCAACAGCACCTCGCCGCTGACCTACACCCTCAGCAATGTGGGGAGTGCCACGATCAACAACTGGACCCTGACGAGTGGCGCAAGCGGCGGCACGGCGACCGTAAGCCCCACCAGCGGGACGAACTTCCTCCAGAGCACCACCGTAACGCCGTCGCCCACGGGCACGTACTCGGCGGGGAATGTTGCGGGCAATTATGTAATCACCGCGACGGCCGCCAGCACTGACAACGGCGTCGTGACGGTTACTTCCACGCAGGCCGTGAACGTCGGGCAGGCCACGGCCAATCCCGGCGGGCCCACCGCGGCCACCGCCACCTACGGCGTTCCGCTCAGTGGGTGCGTGGCCGCCAACGGGAGCTTCAAGAGTCTCTCCGCGATCGTCACTGGCGGCGCCGGCAACCTCGGCACCGTGGCAACCATCTTGGACGGCACGAACGGCGGGGTCGCGACGACCGTGAATATGGCGTTCCGCACCCGGGCGACCGACGAGATGCCCGGCACCGCGCAGGAGCCCCCGATGGCCCCGAACGGCCAATGGTTGGCCAGCGACGTCCTGAACCTCACCGGCATCGCCACGGGCACGCCCTACGTCTTGCAGATGACCTATAATGCGGCCCTGTTCCACGGCGACGATGCAGGGCAGACTGCGGCCGGATTCCTGTGGCTTGGCGCCTATCAACCGGGCCATCAGTGGGAACTGGCCAACACCGAGGATTCCGAGCCCAACGGGGTAGACGCCCAGTACGGTGTCTACGAGAGCTATGCGAACTTCATGGCGTCGCTACCTCCCGAGACGACCCTGTCCCAGGTCTTGGGCTCTTACGGCACCGATCCAACCGGCGCCTGCTGGGCCGTGATCGACTACGACAGCGACTATAACAGCAAGAACTTCGGCGTGGTTCCGGAACCGGGGACCTTCGCCCTGCTGCTGGCTGGCGCCTTCGTCTTGGTGCCGGTCATCCGCCGTCGGATG
Source organism: uncultured Planctomycetia bacterium (assembly GCA_963804825.1). GTDB lineage: Bacteria > Planctomycetota > Planctomycetia > Pirellulales > Thermoguttaceae > JBKQVT01. The sequence continues at coordinate 196,042 of CAWDRV010000004.1, forward strand.
AAGAAGGCCTGAGATAAGGCTTGAAACGCGAAGCATCGGCGGCCGGAGTGAAGCAGTTCACTCCGGCCGCTGCTTTTGCGCCGGGCAGGTGAGGCGTCGTAACAGAACAAGTTGACCAATCGCGTTCAGGAGGACAGGCATTCTTGCCTGTCCGTAACCGTTCACAGAGGATGGTCATCCTCGCACCGGCTCGAATGGAAAAGACGAATTCAATCCGCAGATTACGCAGATTTTCGCAGAGAAAAGTCAAAGAATGAGCGACCGGCGACCCTTCCCTTCGCCTTTTCCTCCCTCTGCGTAAATCTGCGTAATCTGCGGATCGTCTACTGCACTGTGGTCCGGGTGGGATAGTCTCCCGTGAACGTTTACGCCTGTCCTTTCCAGCCAGACAGGAATGTCTGGCCTCCTGGTTCGGACGGCAGGTAGGTTATGCTTTAGCATAACATCTTGTAGAGCAAGACGTTCCGTTATGCTAAAGCATAACCTACGAACGGTCCCCTTCTGAAACACGCCTTAGAATCGCAGCTTGTCCGGCAGCATGTTCTTCATCCGGTCCATCCAGCCGGTTTGCGGGGGCGGAGAGGCCGGCGACGGCGACGATGGGGGCGAGGCGGGTTGCTGGCCGGCGGCGTCCGGGGTTTGCCCCGGCCTGGCCGCGACGGCCCCGCCGGCGTCGGCGACGGCCAACGGCACGTGTTGAACCAGGAAGCGGGGCCAATAGCCGTCCAGCAGCCTCATGCAATCGCCGATCTGGCCGTTCTGGAGCGTCACGTCGGCCAGGGTGATGAGCTTATAGAGGGCGCGGAGTTCCTGTTCGTTGAAGACGAGGTCGAACAGTTGCACCTGGGCGATCCAGACGTCGCCTTTTCCCATGAGATCGAAGCGGACGTGCAAGGCGGAGAGCCCTTCCAAGGGCAGGTCGTCAACCTGGAAGATGAACAGCCGCCACGTGGTGGGGATGGCGGCGCCGGCCGTGGCCTGCGGTTGTCCGATGGTGGCGAAGCGGTAGTAATCCCGGCCGTCGAGTTTCCCTTCCAGGGCCAGCCGCAGGGGCGGTTGACGGCCGGCGTCGGCCACGCGGAGCCAGACCGACATGGAGAGGCGGCCGGTGGCGGGCGGATCGAAGGGCCGGCTGACCAGGCAGGCGACCGGGCCGTCGCTGGAGATGCGGACCGACGGGCTGCCGGCGTGCCTTTGCGACTTGTCGAGTTGCACGGTCGCGCCCAGCCGCCTGGAGACGGCCCAGCCGGGCACGGGATCGGACGACGTGGCCGGCTGCTGGAAGCTCGGGTTGTCCAAGACGCGCAACGGCAGCGGTGTGCGGAGGGCGGCCGCCCGGACGCCCAGTTGTTGAATGTGCGACGCCAGGGCCGAGCTGGCCGCGGGCGGGATGGAAACTTGGGGATGCGAGAGTTTTGCGGCCGGGTCCGAAAGGGTGGCGGCCGCCAGGTCGTAGGGCCCCAGCTCGACCCGCCAGGACAGTCCGTCGTCGCTTCGCTTCAGGGCGCCGGCCCGCCGCGATCCGGGGAGTTCTTGGAGTTGGCAATCCGGGGAGGCTTCCAGTTGGACCTCGGCGGCGACGGCGAAGGGGGCGTCGTTGACGGCGTAGAGAAAGGTTCGTCCTTGGAACTTGGCCCAGCGGAAGGTGACCGGCTGGGCGAGGGTTTCGCCCCGGCCGTCGCCAACCGACGTGAAACGCACCGCGGGCAGCCGGCGATAGATCGCCACCAGGTCGCGCAGCGATTCTTCCTGGCCCATCGACAACAGCCAGCCCCCGTCGATGAGGACCTGGGAGTCCATGACCGCGAGGCTGTGGACGAACCGCTCCCGGTTGCGGGCGCCCGACGGGACCGACTGCGTGACCAGCCAGGTATAGGTCGATTTGAACGGGCTTTTCTGGTCGAACGAGGGGATGCGGACCTCCTGGGGCGGATGGAAGAACAAGCTGCCGGGGCAAGGCAGTCCGCGGAAGTAAGAATCGGCGTCCGGCATCTGGTTGATTTCCAGGTCGACGGCCTGGGCGTTGAGTCGCGTGTCGGGCACGATCCGCTCGGGACGCAGCAGCACCAGGGCCTGGTCTTCCTGGTATTGCTGCGGATCGATTCCGGCGTAGCGGAGGGAATCGGCCAGGGTGTTTTTGGGCGGCAAGACGGGCCGCAACTCGGACTGGATTTCCGCGCCGCAGAGCATCTCGGCGCCGGCCAAGTAGAGGGGCGTGCCCGGCCGGTCCGCGGCCAAGGCCTGGCGGACGCGGCCGTAGAAACGCCGGAGCTGGTCGGCCCGCCATTGCAGCCATGCACCGCGGTGCTCGTCGCTGTTGAGCCATGCCGCCCGGGCCGCGAACCGGCCCGGACCCGCCCCCGGCACTTTCAGCCGCGTATCGCGCTCGAAGCGGGCGATGGTGCCGTCGTCCATGCCCCATTCCGGCCCCGGCAATTGGGCATACCCATAGCCCGACAGCCGCAGCGCCAAACCGGCAAAGGAGCGGTGATGGGCGTAACGCCGGGTCAGCTCCTGCACGACGTCGAGCATGGATTGCTGGACGCGGGGGTCCAAGGTGTTGTAATAGGGGGCCAGGCCGCGGCGGGCGGCGTAGTTCTGCCGCCAGGTCGAACCGTCGGGCCCGACCCACTCGATCCCGTCCGCCGCTTCGCCGCCCCGGCGCCGCAACGCCTCCAACTCCGGCAGCGGCGCGGCAAACTCGATCGAGGGAATCAGCCGCAGGTCCTCGCGGTCGAAAAGCCGGAACAACATCTCCAGCACGTCCTTCTGCACCGGATCCTGGGCGTTGCCGAAGAACATGCCCGTGTCGTACCGCGGCGTGGGCTCCAGCAGGGCGCTGGGATAGATCGTGCTGCCGTCGGCCAGGACCGAGATCATCAGGCCGTTATAGCCGACGTATTGCAGGTACTCGACCAGCCGTAGGCCGCCGTCGTGGAAGGTGCCCCAATCGTCGAGGCTCCGCCCGCTCCAGGCGTCCAGCGACTCGGCGGCCGAGAAATTGGCGGGGAACAGGGGTCGGTCGAAGTCTGCCGCCAGCAAACGCCCGGACGCTGCCGCGGCGGGCAGGGCCTTGGGAAGATGCTCCCAACCGGCCAGCACGCGGATCTTGCCGAAGACGGCCGTCTGCCGGTCGCGGCGGTTGGTCACCAGCAGGATCGGCGACGTGGTCCGCGGCCAGAAGACCAGCCGATGCTTGGCCCAGTGCGGCGAGGAGTCGCCCCAGGGCTGGGGGCCCACGTCGATGCCGGAATCCAATCCGATGCGGGTCAGCGTGCCGGCCGCGTTGGGCTCCAGGATGCTCAGCCCCAGCGTCTGCGGCACGTCGCTGGGATAATCGACTTCGAGGACGTGGGGGCGGCCCGGCTGATTGACCGAAAGCGTGTACGCTTCCCAGCTTACGTCGGGGGAACTGTTGTTGGGTTTCAATTGGGCCAATTCGCCCAGCGGATGGGGGATGGTCTGGAGCGTGCCGTTGCCCAGGGGCCCCTTGCTCAGGCGGGTCAGCCGCGACAGTTGCGGCAGCTTGCCCTTCAGTTCCCACCAGGAGGGGTTGACGGGGTCGATTTCGACGACCTGGCTCAGTTCGCCGGCCCGGCCCGACGACGGCGGTGACGCAGACGCCGGCGATGACGCCGGCCGCGTCGGCTCGACCACCAGCAACTGCACCCTGCGTTCGGCGATGACCCGCTTCCAGTTCAAGGACGCACGGACCGAGTGCGGCCAGTTCGAGGCGTAGACGGCGGCGAGTTCGAGGTCGTAGACGCCCTCCCGATTGGGCAGCGGAATCTCCAGCGTGCTGCCGGCCGCGTCGCCGGCCTGCGTCTCGGGCTGCTGCGTCGACCACACCTCCCGCCGGTCGACGGCCGAGAGGAGCTGCGCCTTCAGCCGTATCTTGGTGTCGGCGGGGACGGGCAACAGGTGCGGCTCGACCTCCAGCCGCAGCTTCTCGCCGGGCCGAAAAACCAGCGACTTCTGGGCCAGGCGGACGCGCAACTGGTCGCCCGGCGTGCGGCGGACCAGCAGGCGGTTGTCGTGGGCGTCGAGTTGCAGATTGCGGAATTCGCCGGACAAATCGCCAAGCGGGATTTCGATCTGCGGCGGCCGCTGGGCATCGTCCACCGCTGTCAGGTTCACCAGCAATTTCGCGTCCGGCGGGGCGCTGAGCAGGACGTCGACGCCGTCATAGATGCGGGAGCTTCGCTGGCGGACCACCAGCCGTCCGTCTGTCCAGCCACATCGAGCCCGGCTCATCGGCCTCGATCCCCAGCGGACGAGGTTCCGACAGCGTGCCCTTGCTGACGGCGATGGTCCCTTCCCATAATCGCTCGGCGCCGCCGCCCCAGGCGATGCGGACCCGCATCGTGGGACCGGCCGCCGCCGGGCCTTCCTCGGCCACTGCCCGCGACGCCAACGCCAACAGCGCAACGGCCAAGATCCAACAGGGCGCAAGGAGGCTTCCCGTGGTTGGGTGTTTGGTCCGTGATGTTCTCGGACGTCCTTGTCCGGTCATCATCGTATCGTCGTTTCGGCAGACCCGCAAGAAATGGGGGAATGATCGCTGCAATCCCAGCGAAGAACCGCGGATTATAGCCAAGATCGGCCGGTTGCATCTATGCCGGATTTTGCGGAATTCCACGTGGAAAAGGGCAAGGCGGCGTGGAACAGCCGACGCCGGGTGGCACTGGCATCTTGCCAGTGTCGCCGACGCATGAATTGGAAGAATGCACAATATCGGCACCTTGCGATGACGAAAAAGGCGTCTATTCCAGCCCCTGGAGCAGGATCGCGCTGAGCGGCGGCAGATCGGAGGTCTGGCCGGCCTGAACTGCCCGCTCGAACTCGCTTAGGGCGTCTTCCAGGCACTCGACGACCTCCCGGCAGCGGTGGGCGACGTTGTTGACCTCCCAGTAGTCGTCCGGCTTGGCGAAAAGTTCGGCCGCGCCGTTGCGGCGAAGGTGCCATGCCGGCGTGCGGATGGCCCGTTGCGACCCATGTCCGGCGACGCAGAGCCGGTCGCGGTGAAAGGGAAGCTCGCCCCCCATAAATGGCATCAAGCTGCCCGCCGAAGGCGACCGAGGCCGATCGCCCATCCGCCAGTAGTCCAGGAGGGTCGCCCAAAGGTCCGCCGGCTCGACCAGCGCCTGGCTCCGAACGGCGGCCCCGCCATGGTCGGGGAACTGGAGCAGCAGCGGCACGTGGAGCAGCTCGCCGTAAAGGGCGTCGTCGCAGGGACCGATCCGGCCATGCTCGCCCAACGGGAAACCGCGGGCGGAGGTCAAGCCGAGCAGCGTCTCGCCGACCAGCGGGCTATCGTGGAGGAACTCGCCCAGCCCGCCCAGGCAGGTGTCCAGCAACGACACCTGTCCGGCGTAGGATTGCGTAATGCCCAGGACCTCGTCCGGATCGGGATGATCGCCCAAGCGACGATCGGGCACGTCGGCCGAGTGGGGGGGTTCCGGGTCGCCCTCTTCGCAATAACGCCGGCGAAACTCCAGCGGCGCGTCCCAGGTCGTGCCGAGGCTGGCCAAGTGACACCAGAGCAGGAACGGCCGCGGCGCCGTTTGAAGCCAGTCGATCATCTGGACGAAACAACGGGCCAGGTGCGTCTTGTCGAACTGTCCCTCGCCTGCCATCCGCGTCTGCCAGGGGGGATCGACGGCGACGACTTCATCGAAATCCAGGGCCAGCGGGTGTTCTTGGACCGTCCGGTCGTCGGTCAGCAGGGCGCTATGGACCTCGGCCTCGCGCAGGAGCCCCGGCAAGCTGGGGCGATCCTCCGGCGGCGGCGGACACAGGGCGTGCCAGCCCTGCCAATAGGAGCGGCAGAGGGCGTCCAGCCGGGGCGCATCCACCAGCATCTGGTCGAAGACCAAGGAGCGGCTGGCCAGCCGGTCGATGGAGGGCGTGTCGATCCAGCTATTTCCCATCGCCCCCAAATAGCCCGCGTGCAGACGATCAATGACCAGGCAGATTGCGTTCATGGAATGATTGTAGCCGGTGGCGGGCCAGTCATGCAGTGGGCGAGGCGGGGGCCAAGGCTGGCCACCTGGATCACGCATCTGCTCCACGTGCCCTCACCCCGACCCTCTCCCGGAGGGAGAGGGGGATTTGATGTGGCCGCGATCCGGACCTACACGCAGTCGCGGAGAATGCGGTACAGGAACAGCGGATTGCCCAGCAAGTAGCGGCGTGCCTTGTGCGGCTGTTGGAAGAGGATGCCCAGCCATTCGGCGCCCCAGTGGCGCAACCAGCGGGGCGCGCGGCAAAGGTCGCCGGCCCAGTAATGGAACAAGCCGCCGACCCCGATGCACAGCGGCACTTCGAGTTGACGGCGATGTTCGTGGATCCATCGCTCCTGGAGCGGATTGCCCATGCCCACCAGAAGCAAGTCGGGCCGGGCGTCGTTGATCCGTCGGATGACGTCGGCGGTCAGGTGGCGGTCGAAGAGAAACCCGTGATGGTGGCCCGCGGGGGTCCAGCCGGGGAAGGTTCGGGCGGCGGTGGCGGCGGCCCGCGCGATGGTCCGTCCGCTGGCGCCGAGGAGGAAATAGCGATAGCCTTGACCGGCGGTCGCGTGGAGCAATTGCGGCACGAGGTCGGTGCCGACGAGGTTGTCCCGCACGCGGATGCCTTGCAGCCGGGCGGCCCAGCGAACCCCCGTGCCGTCGCCGAAGACGTAGTCGGACGCCGCCGAGCACGTCGCGATAGGTTGGATCGGCGGCCGCCAGGTTGAGCGTATGGGCGTTGACGAAGAAGACGGTTCGCGTCGGCCCGGTTCTATCTTGCAATAGGCCGGACAACAAGAGCAGCGCCTGTTGCCGCGTAACGTCGGTGATGCGCACGCCCAAGAGGGAATACTCGCGAGCCTCGACCGGCTGCGGCTCTGGAAGCGCCACCGCGACGGGAAGCTCCACGGCGATGGGAAGCTCCACCGCGACGGGAAGCCCCAGGGTGAATGTTGAAGTCGAGTTTTCGTCCGCGGTTGCCATGGTGGTCCATTCGGAATTCGGGAGGGATTGCGAAACCGCAGGCGTGCGGCCACGCGATTTCAGCCGATCCGGAGGCTAACGCCTCCGGCTCACTAGATACTCTCTAATACGCCCCCCGGCCGCTGAGCACGCTCAACGGGGTGCGCAATAATAGCTTGCAATCCGTCCATAGGCTTTGGTTGCGGAGATACCAGAGGTCCATGCGGACCCAGTCCTCCAGTCCGATTTCGCTCCGGCCGCTAACCTGCCAGAGGCAGGTCAGGCCCGGCACGACGGCCAGGCGGCGGCACTGCCAGGCGCGAAGTTGCGCGACCTCGTGGACGGGCAAGGGCCGGGGGCCGACCAGCGACATCTGGCCCAGCAGGACGTTGAGCAATTGCGGGGTTTCATCGAGGCTGGTCTTGCGGAGCAGCCGGCCGAAGGGGGTGACGCGCGGATCGCGGCGGTTCTTGAAGATCGGGCCGTCCAATTCGTTTTTCACGTGGTGCTGAATCTTCTCCGCTTCCGGCCGCATGGTGCGGAACTTGAACATGCGGAAAGTTCGGCCGCGGTAGCCCACGCGACGCTGACAATAGAACGGCTTGCCGCGAGTCGTCACCGACAGCACCAGGAAGATGACCAGCAGAAGCGGGCCGAGCAGGACGAGCAGCCCGAGCGTGCCGACCACGTCGAGCAGGCGTTTTGCCGCAAGATACGCGAGCGACAAGTTGCCGCTGGACTCGACCCACGGCCGGCCGGCGGCCAAGTGCTGATGGATGAGCGAATCCGGGGGCGATGGGTTTCGTCGCGACCTGCCGGTCGGAACTGCCCGGCGATGCGACAAGGTCCGCTCGGCCAACGGCGAAGAGGAAGCCTTCGCAAGTGCGGGACCCGCCATCTGCACGGACTTCGCAGCGAAGCCGGATTGCGTGTTGTTCAGAAGCATTGTGATTGCTCGTCTGGGGTTAATTCGCTAACGCCGGTAGGGTGAGCAAACTATGTGCGTGGGTTGCGACTTGTCGGTTTTGACGCCACACGGTCTGGGCGACGCCGGCGGTGACGCCCGCCACGAAGAAAACGAGCCAATGATCTTCGGGTGAATACGTGATGTCGAAGAAGACGGCTGGCGCAGATAGGCGCCGAGCACGCCGAGCAGGAGGAGACCCTGCCGCCGGGCCCACTCGGGAGCGTCCTCGCTGCGCCACAGCCGCCATGCCATGATCGTCCAGCCGGCCAGCACGCTCAGGAACAGGCCCATGCCGATCAAGCCGGTCTCCGTCAGCAGCATGAGGAACGTGTTGTGATTGGGTTGCCAGCGAATGTCGTTGAGATTCAGGTCCACGTCCCGGTCCGCCAGATAGTCGGTGGCCGAGGAAATGAACTGTCCGTAGCCGACGCCCAGCAGGGGGCGGTCGAGGAACATCTTCCAGGAGACGTAGGTATAGGCTCCCCGGCCGGCGACGGAAGATCGCGACGCCTCGCTCCCGCCCTCGCGGTCCAACGAGACCAGTTGTTCCCGGTAAACCGTCGCCGCCAGCCCCATGCTCAATAAGGCCAGGACCAGCAGTGGGCGCCACGATTTCTGCAAGGAGAACCACAGCACGACCATGCCCCCGAGCACGAGTCCGATCCAGACGCAGCGGGTGTAGGTCAAGACGATAGCCGCCAGGAAGGCTGGAACGAGCAAGACGAGGAGCGACCGGCCGAGCCGGCCCAGGTAGGGCCGCCACGCCCACGCACAGAGCAAGAGCACGTCCAGATAGAGTCCCAGGCTCTGCGACTGCAGGGCCGCTCCGCGGGCGCGGCCGAAGTGGATGCCGACCTTGGGATCCGCGATATACTGCGGGTAGACCAGCCACCATTGCTGGGTGCCCTCGGCAATGGCCGTGAAGGCGATGTACATGCCGAACAACGTCAGGAAACCGTAAATGACGCCCAAGCCCCGGTTGTCCAACAGGCTCTGCCGGGCGATCCAGAACAGTCCGATGGGCATCAGGAAACCGGCCACGAGCCGCCAGACCGGGCTGGTGTTGTGGGCATCCACGACAAGCCACTCGTGCGTGAACGTGCTGACGACCAGCAGGCCGGCGAAGGCGAACATCGCCAGGTCGGCCCAAGTCGGCGGTTTCGGATCGCACCTTCTCAGAAATCGCTGCAGCACATAGGCCAGCAGCAGTCCTCCCATCACCAGGCGATCGAGCGTCATGGGGACGGAACCAAGCGTAAAGTGCGTGAAACTGCGCCCGAAGCAGAATCCCACGACCAAGAACAGCAGGCCGCCGAACCACAGGGCGCCGTCTCTCACATAGACGGCCCCCCAGACGATTGCGGCAAGCACGAGGATGATGTAGATGGCCAACATCGGGAACCCGGCTTGGTTATAGGCTTAACAGTCGTCACGGAAAACATTCATGCCTTGACCGCGACGCCCGCTCACCCCCTGCCTTTCTCCCACCCGCGGGAGAGAGGAGTCATGGTTGGACGGCTGCTCGGACAGGCGGCCTTCTGCAGCGCCTTGGTCAACGACGACTTGCCGTTGCCCGGGCCGGCCGACGGGGGGAATATCGGGGAAATGGTCGAAACGACGGGAGCCGAACGATGGGCGAGGGGGGCGGGGCAAGCCGTCGCGGTGTCCGCCGCGCCCTGGGAGATGGACTCCGGATTCGGCGAGGGGGCCGTCAGCAACGTGATCCCAAAACCGACCAACAGCCCGCCGGCGATGCCGATGAGGATAATCATGGCCCGGCTGGGGCTGACCGGTCGGATGCCGGCGTCGGGGGCGTCGATGCAACTGATCAAGCTGGCGGCCTTGGCGCCGGCGTGGGCGGCGTAGGCCTCGGCCAGGTTCTGTTCGGCCCGCTCCAACAGCCGCATGCGGTTGTTGGTTTCGGCCACTTGGCTGCTGTAGACGGCGCGGACTTCGGCCAGCCGGCTGAGGCGGTCGTTGGCCTTGGCCAATTGTGCCTGGAGCGTGGCGACGCGCTCGGCCGTGAACTGCAGGTCGCCTTCGACGCCGCGGCGGGCGATGGCCAATTCGTCGTGGAGGTGGCGGCCGATTTCCTCCTCGGCCTGCTTCGACGCCAGGACCAAGGGATGCAACTCCGACAGGTGACCTTGCAGACCGGCCGTGTGGAGTTGGGCATCCAAGAGCCCGTCCTTCAGCCGCCGCAGCGCCGGCTGCGATTCCAGCAGGCGGTTGGACGTGGCCAGCAATCGGCCCGGATCGTCCGCGGCGGCCTGCAACACGCCGAGCAGTTGCTCGGCGGCTTGTTCCGCGGCACGGGCCTGGCGCAGCTCGTTCTTGATTTCCGTCACGGTGCGGCCGAGGGCGCCGTCGCCGGAATTCGCGTCGTTGTTGAGGACCCGCAACTCGGCCAGGTCGCTGCCCACGCCCGCTTCGGTCTTGCTCAACCGGGCGAGCGAGCCGTTCAGGTCGTTTTTGGCCAGGGCGACGGTCTTGTTGAGTTCGTCGATCATGCTCTGTGCCTTGAGGTCGCGGAGTTGCTGGAATTGGGTCTGCAATTGGGCGACGATCGCGCGGCTCAGCGCGACGGCCCGCGATCGGTCGTTATCGCGGACATTGAGATAAAAGACCTCGGTGGCCCCGAATTCGGCGCCCTTGGGCGGCACGAGCGTGACCGCGTCCCGAAGCTGCTGGACATCGCGATCGGTGGGCCAGGCGGCCCGTTGGGCCGCGTCGGCCGGCGGACCGACTTCCGCAAGCGCGGCGAACAACACGGCATGGCCCTTGACCAGTTCGAGAATGGTTTCCTGGACGGTCTTCATTTCGTCGGTGCCGCTGAACTTGCCCGGCCTGGTGTCGTTGTTGGCGGCTTCATTGCGAATGATGAGGGCTTGGGAGGCCTGCCAGGTGGGCTGGCTGACCACGGCGTAGACGGCCGCCGCGATGCCCAACAACACGGCCGGCGCAAGACATCGCCGCCAGTGGACGGCCAGGAGATGGACGATGTTGCGCGGACTCGGAAGCGAGGGCTGGCTGGGATTCATGCGAACGGCTTTCGATAAGAGTTTGAGGGGAAGAGGGAGTCGAGCTGAAAAATGCAGGGTGGTCCGAGCGATCGCGAGTGCCACCCCATGGAAGTTTGGCGGGGCTCGCTGTGCTCGGCCCGCCGTACGTTAGGATCGTGAGCTTTTCCTATTGCAAGGCCGATGCCAAAGGGTCTTCGGCCGCCGCGGCGGGGGCGTGCCTCGCCCGAAACCGTGCGGTACCATGACCTTCCGGCGACTGGCCCTCCGCGTCGCGCCGGCGGCGCGGGCATCGCCACCCGTTGCCCGAAGGCAACGCACCGTTGCACAAAGGCAACGCCGTCCGCCGCTGCGGCCCTTGATTGCGGAGAATTCCGGAAGAAAGCGATTTGCATCCGCCGTACCATGACAGACATTTAAGGGGTACCACGCTCGCCTTGGAGGAGGCGGCTCCAGTCGCCGATCTACAACGGTTGCTCAGGCTCTTCAACGGCTGGAGCCGCTTCCTGCAAGGCGGGGCGTGGGACTGCTCCATTGGTCGGCGCGGCGTCTTTAACCGGAAATCGACTCTCGGGCGATTGCCATGCAGGTCTATGAGTTCCGCACTCTCGAGCAGTGGGCGTCCTATGCCCAGCCATGGGACCGGCTGGCGGCCGGGGTGCCGTTTCGGACTTGGACGTGGCTTTCGCACTGGTGGCGGCACTACGGCAGTTCGGCGTCGGGCCAGTCGCCGCGTCTGATGGTGCTGGGCGTCTTCGACCAAGCCGACGTGCTGGTCGGCGCGGCGCCCTGGTGCCTGGAGTCTTCCGGCCCGTGGGGCGAGGTGATCCGCTGGCTTGGCTCGGGCGAAGTCTGCTCCGACTACGTGAGCGTCCTTTGCCGCCCGGACGTCCAAGGCCAGGTCGTCGAGACCATCGCCGATTACCTCGCCGAATCCGACAGGGCCGCCGGCCGCGGGCCGGCATGGGACCTGCTCGAACTCAGCGGCGTCGACGCGGAAGACGCGATCGCCGACGGCCTGATCCGCCGCCTGGCCGAACGCGGCAACGTGGTCCACCGGCGTCCGGCGCCGAGTTGCTGGCGTGTCGGCTTGCCGGCGACGTGGGACGGGTACCTCGCCCATCTGTCCAAGGGCCATCGCAAGCAGCTCCGCCGCTGCGAGCGGGACTTTTTCGATACCGGCCGGGCCGTGCTCCATACGGTCCAACGGCTGGACGAGCTGCCCCGTGCGGTCGATCTGTTGATCGACCTGCACCAGCGCCGTCGCCGGTCGCTGGGGCAGCCGGGTTGTTTTTCCTCGCCCCGGTTCGCCGCTTTCCATCGCGAGGTCATGCCCGACCTGTTGCGCGAAGGTCATCTCCAGCTCCATTGGCTGGAACTGGACGGCTGCCCGGTGGCCGCCGAATATCACCTCGCCGGCAATGGCGTTGTTTATGCCTACCAGTCCGGAGTCGATCCGGACGCGCTGGCCGACGAGCCGGGCCGGCTGATGACCCTGGCGGTCCTGCGAAGGGCGATCCGGCAGGGGTATCGGGCGTTCGACTTCCTCCGCGGCGACGAGCCCTACAAGGCGCATTTCGGCGCCGCGCCGCGGCCGATGCTCACGCTTCACGCGGTGGCCGATCGCCCTTCCGCCCGGCTGCGACACAATTTCTGGCTGGCCGGCGCCAACGTCAAACAATGGATCAAGAGCCGATTATGCACTCCAGCAGAATGATGCTCTTGAACCTCTATTATCACGTTTCCCAGCCGCTTCGTTGGTGGAACCGTCGCCGGGCCGCGGCCCGGCGGTGCGTGCCCATCTCCGTGCTCTTGTATCACCGCGTCGCCGACGACCGGGCCAACGCGTGGACCATCTCCAACGGCACGTTCGCGCGGCAAATCGCCTGGTTGCAAAAGCATTTCGAGATGATCTCGCTGGAAGAGGCGCAGCGGCGGATCGGGCTGGGCGACAATCGCCGGCCCGCCGTCAGCATCACCTTCGACGACGGGTATTCCGAGAACTGCCGCCACGCCGTTCCCCTGCTGGTCAAGGAGCGCATCCCCTGCACCTATTTCGTCACCGTGCGGAACGTGCTGGAGGGATCGCCCTTTCCGCACGACCTGGCCGACGGAAACTCCTTTGCGCCGAACAGCCTGGACCAATTGCGGGCGATGGCGGCCGCGGGCATCGAAATCGGCGCCCACAGCTACACCCATGCCGACCTGGGCCCGCTGGTCGATCCCGCCGCGCTTCATCGGGAAGTGGTGTCGGCCCGCGAGGACCTGCAAGCGGCGCTGGGCCGTCCGGTCCGATACTTCGCCTTCCCGTTCGGCAAACACGCCAATCTCACCGGCGAGGCGTTCGCGCTGGCCCGGCAGGCCGGCTACGAGGCCGTCTGCTCGTCGTACGGCGGGTTCAATTTCCCCGGCGGCGACGCCTTCCACTTGCAGCGGATTCCGCCGGGCGACGACATGATCCACCTGAAGAACTGGACCACCCTCGATCCCCGAAAACTGAAAACACCCCGGTTCGTGGTTGACTGCCATGTTTCACCGTCCCCGTCCATTAGCTTTGCTTGAGGATCGCGGCCCGCTGCGGGTCATGTTCGTCCTGACGAGCATGCCGGTGGGCGGCGCGGAGACCCTGTTGGTCGAGTTGATCCGCCGGCTCGATCGCGCGCGATTCCTGCCGGAACTGTGCTGCCTGAAGGAACTCGGGCCCCTGGGGACGGAACTCGCAGGGAAGATTCCCGCCCATGCGGGCTTGCTCGGCCATAAGTACGATTTCGCCGTCCTGTGGCGGCTTGCGGGCCTCTTGGGCCGCCGCCGGATCGACGCCGTCGTGACCGTCGGCCCCGGCGACAAGATGTTCTGGGGACGCCTGTCCGCCTGGCTGGCGGGCGTGCCGGTGATCTGCTCCGCGATCCATTCGACCGGTCTGCCCGACCACGTCGAGCGGTCGAATCGTCTGCTGGCGCCGCTGACCGACGCCTTCGTTGCGGTTGCCGGGCCGCATGGGCGGTACCTGGCCGAGCACGAGGGCTGCCCGGCCGCGAAGGTCCACGTGATCCCCAACGGCGTCGATGTGGAGAAGTTTCATCCCCGCCGGCCGAGCCGGGCCGTGCGACGGGAATTGGGCCTTTCGCCCGACATGCCCCTGGCCGGAATCGTGGCGGCGCTGCGGCCGGAAAAGAACCACGAACTGTTCCTCCATGCCGCGGCGCTGGTGCGGCGGCAGTTGCCCGATGCCCGGTTCCTGATCGTCGGCGACGGTCCGCGGCGAATGGAGCTGGAGTCGCTCGCCGAGCGGTTGTCGCTGGGCGAGGCGGTCCGCTTCCTCGGCACGCGGGCCGACGTGCCCGAGGTCCTTTCGCTGTTGGACGTTTTCGTGCTCACCTCGCACATGGAAGCCAATCCGGTGTCGATCCTCGAAGCGATGGCGGCCGAAAAGCCGGTGATCGGCACGCGGGTCGGCTCCGTGGCCGAGACCGTGTTGGACGGCAAGACCGGCTACCTGGTCGCGCCGGGCGCCACGGAGGAACTGGCCGCGCGGATGATCCAGCTCTTGAGCAACCCCCAGCAGGCCGCCGTCATGGGCCGCGCCGGCCGCGCACACGTCGTCGCCCACGGGTCGATCGACGGGATGGTGGCCGGCTACCAGGACCTCCTGGAGGGCATCTACCGGGCGAAATCGGCCCGAGGGAAGCGGACAGGGGCCGGGGCCCGGGCGACCGAAGGCGAGCCCACAGCCAAGAGCCTGAATTCCGAAGCGTGAACCCTGTCGCGCCCCCCGCTTATGGGGCAGGCCTTGGCTTGCGAGGGCTCTCCGGGTACGATAGGATTCCGGGTCGGGAAGGCAGGAAAAGGTGACCGGCGCCTTTTTCGGCGCCCGTAGTTTCTGTTGCGGAAGGTCGGAAATTTGTAGGGTGGGTCAAGCGCAGCGAGACCCACCATCAGTTTTTCGCGGATTTTGGTGGGTCTTGCCGACCATGCTGCGCATGGTGCCCGTCAACCCACCCTACCCTGGCTGTCCGCAACGGAAAGTTCGTGAAAGAACGCCTGTCGCTTTTTCCCGGCCGCAGTCGCCCGGTGGGGCCGCGTATGAACAAGAACTTCGTGAGGAACTTTCTTGCGCTGGCGGCCCGGGTCCTGAGCGGGGCCAGCACGCGCTGGATCGACTCGCAGCCGGACACTTGTCAGAGGGTCTATTTCGCAAACCATACGAGCCACTTGGACGCGATCGTGCTCTGGTCGGCGCTGCCCCAGGCCGTGCGGCTGCTGACCCGGCCGGTCGCCGCCAGGGACTATTGGACCGCCGGCCCCATCCGGCGTTACATGGCCACCCAGTTGTTCAACGCGATCCTCATCGATCGCAAGGAGAAGATCAAAGTCCATCAGAGTCCCGTCAACATGATGATCCGCGAGATCGGCCAACGCTATTCGCTGATCGTCTTTCCCGAGGGCGGACGCCGCGACGGCCGGGAGATCGGCGAGTTCAAGAGCGGGCTGTATTACCTGTGCAAGCGGCGGCCGGACCTGGAATTGATCCCCGTGCATATCGACAACATGAACCGAATTCTGCCCCGAGGCCAGGTGTTGCCGGTGCCGCTGTTGAGCTGCATCACGTTCGGCCCGCCGCTATGGCTGGAGGCCAATGAACCCAAGATCGAGTTTCTCTCTCGCGCCCGTGACGCCGTGCGGCGGCTGAAAGAACTCTAACACGCAGGCGACATCCCCGTGATTTACGACGCAAAAACCCTAGGACTGATCAGCGGCGTGTTGATCCTGCTGGGCGCCGCCACGGCGGTCGTGGAGGTGCTCCGCCGTCGCGCCGACGAAGGCATCAACACCGCCATCCTGGAAACCTTCCGGCTGAGAGTCCATTCCTGGTGGGTGCTCTGCACGGTGCTGGCGGCGGCCTTCCTCCTCGGGCCGTGCGGCCACCGTTGTGCTGTTCGGATTGATTTCGTTCTGGGCGCTGCGGGAATTCATCACCCTGACCCCCACCCGGCCCGGCGATCACCGCACCCTCTTCTGGGTCTTCATTCATTTTGACCCCGTTGCAGTTCTTCCTGGTGGGCCTGGGCCGCGACTGGTACGGGGCCTACAGCATCGTCATCCCCGTGTACGCGTTCTTGTTCATTCCCGCCAACATCGCCATGGCCGGCGACTACAAACGCTTCCTGGAACGGACGGCCAAGATCCAGGCCGGGCTGCTCATCTGCGTCTACTGCCTCAGCTATGCCCCGGCGCTGTTGACGCTGCCCAAGTTCACCCGACGGCCGCCGCGGACACCGCCGCCGGCGCCCGGCTGCTGTTCTTCTTCGTCCTCATCGCGCAGCTCAGCGACGCCTTGCAGTATGCCTGGGCACAAATCCCCAGCCGGCACGTCATCGTGCCGTCGATCAATCCGAGCCAAGACCTGGGAAGGACTGCTGGGCGGCACCGCCAGCGTCACCCTGATCGGCGCCGCCTTGTGGTGGGCCACGCCCTTCCCGGGCGCCTCGTGGTGGATGGCCGCCGGCATGTCGGCGGTGATCGCCCTGATGGGTTTCGCCGGCGGCTTGACCCTCTCGGCCATCAAGCGCGACCGCGGCGTGAAGGACTACGGCACCCTGGTCGAGGGCCACGGCGGCGTGCTTGGACCGCATCGACTCGATCTGCTTCGCCGCCCCCGTCTTCTTCCACCTCACCCGCTACTGGTTGATGAACCACTGAGACGGAAGGGGGAAGGCGGAGGGCGGAAGGGGGAAGTGAGCCGGAGGCGTTAGCCTCCGGATCAGGTCGGAGGGCGGAAGGATGTCGTTGCGCCACGCATCCTTCATCCTTACTTATTGCAGCACCTTTTGTTGCGAGGGCTCCATCATCGGCGGCCGGGTCGCTTCCGTGGGCTGTGGATCGCTCGACTCCTGCGCGGAAGCCGGACAACGCCCACGCTATGAATTGCCACGCCGACCGGATGCCAGCCCGAGGCCGGCAGCGCCTCGATCTTGTTGGGCACGTGGTAGATCAGGTTCGGCTCGGGCCGCGGCCGTCGGATGTCGGCCGTTGTCGGGTTCGCCGTGATCGCCGTCGCCATTGTCGCCGTAGCCGCCCTTGGCGCGTTTGCCGCCACGGCGGACGTTGTTGTCCCTGTCGCCGTCGGCGTCGCCGTTGGTGTCGCTGTCGGGGGGGCGGGAAAACCGTTGCGGACCCACGTCAGCCAGTCGTTTTGCAGCGCGCCAGGTCGGCCACGCCGTAGTGGCGCCGCACGGCCGCCGACCATTGATTGCTCGCCAGCGCGTCGTCGAGGAACTGCACGTACTTGCGGCGGCCTCCGTGCTGAATGAGATACTCGGCCAGCGTATACCCTTGGGCGTACAGCGGCAGGATGTCGCTGGGGATATTCGGTCATGGCGAACATCTGGTTGAAGGGGATTCCTCGCCCCGTGCGGAGGAACTGCAAGAGCGTGTCGCGTTGCTTCGCCTTCTCGCTGGGGCATTCCATGCTCGTGGCCCCGCCCTCGTCGGCCCAGCGCGGCAGCGGGCGGCGAAAATGCGTCGCAAACACCATGTGCGTGATCTCGTGCGGCAACACCGAGTCGAAAATCCGCTCGGCCGACCCTTGAATGGTCATCCGCCAGCCGTAGACCTCGCCGCGATCGAAGATGAACTGGGTGTCCCCGCCGGCCCCCAAGTGCGGCCCGACCTGGACCGTCATCAGGCAGGGCTGCTGCCCAGTTGGGCATCGCCTGGCCCAGCCATTGGATGGCCAGGTCGTGGCGGTATCGCTCGGCCGCCTGGTCGATCTGCTGCGCCAGTCGCGGGTCGGCCGTCTCGACAATGTAATTGGCGCTCTGAAAGCGGGCGCCCATCGACACCAGCAGCAAGGCCGCCAGGGCGACGGCCCGAAGTAGACGCGCTTCCATGCTTCACCTATCTCCATGTCAGAAGGAGAAGAATCGGCCCCATCCCTGGGACCGAGTGGAAAACGGTGTCCGTTCCCTTTTCCAGTCCCCTCGCAAGCTCAATGTAGCCTCAATGTCGAAAAGCACCAACACTGATTTTTCAATCGCCCGCACTTGGATGCTGTCAGTGCTAGCACCCGGCGACGCAACGGTTCACGGGGACCGTCCTGTCGGGGCAAAAAGGGGCAGAACCCAGAAAGGGACGAAAAGATTGACAAGGCCATGCCCGGCTGGAACAATACGGTGAAGTTCTGCTGCACTTCGGCCGTCGAATACCTGTTCGCTGGCATAATATGCACTGGACATTTCGAGCTTGTATCAGTGCTTATGTGGTTTTCGCGGTGATTTCGTCTGTTTTTATCGGTGGGGGAATTTGGCTTGGCCTGACGCAGTCGGACTGGAGGCTGGCGTTGACAGGACTTGGGGTTTTGCTGTTGTTTTATTTGGCGTTATCGCGATTTCGTTTGATCATCACTCCAGAATGTGTCGCATATCGGAGTCCTCTTGGCGGAGAGCGGTCGGTGCGATGCTCGGAAATTGTCAGTGTCAAGTTTGCATCGGACACTGGTGCGATGGAAAGCCCGCTCACTCTGGTTATTCGGTCCACGAGTGGCCCTGAGATTCGTATGAACGCCAAGGTGTTTTCGCTAGAGGCAATAAGATGCGTTTCGAGTTTAAGCCCTGACGACTCAGGGCTGAAAGGGGCGGGGCCAAACCAAGCAATCTAGTCCCCTCTACCTTTCGTGCCTTCGCCCTGTCAGTGCGTCGATCCATCTTCCGCCCACAGTTGGCCAGCGCAATTAGCTACTCGACCGATTGGACCATTCTCCAAACACGCCCATTCCAGCGGGGAATGCGGCATGTAGCGCCGCAGGAAGGTTCGGCGTGGGCAGCCCGATCGGTCAGCCGGGAGCCGTCGGTGCCGCCCCGGACGATTGTCAGCAACGTAGTGGTCCGTCTATCATTCAATGTCAGGCTTGGGATATAAGCTGGCAAGTTTGATGCGAGCGTCGCTAGTGGTGAAACGCCAGATCGTGCCGCGCTGATTCTTGTTCCGCTCTGCCTCCCACGTCGAAATCGCCTCATCCATCGCTTCCGCCGTTGCGAAATGCTCCTGGCCCAAACACTGCCGCGAAAGCACGCTGAATTCCATTTCCGCCATGTTCAACCAGCTGCCGTTCTTCGGCGTATACACCAAACGCAGCCGCCGTCGCAGCCGACCGGCCACGTCGCTCGGATAACGGTGGTACAGGCTGGCAATGTTGTGCGTATTCAGGTTGTCGCACACCAGCGTCACCCGTTCGGCTTCCGGATAGTCCTCCTCCAACAGTCTGCGGATCTCCTCCGCCCAGTCGCTGCGCGTCCGACTTTCTCGGCACCGAACACGCCGCCGACCTGCGATCGGGTTGTAAAACATCATCAAACTCCGCACGCCGCGACGCTCGTATTTGTCATCGACCCGCTTGGGGACTCCGGGCTTCATCGGCAGCGGATCGCTGACATCCAAGAGCAGTTGCCGGGAGGCTTCGTCCATGCAAATCAGCGGGTGCTTGGTGTCATAAGCCTCCTGGTAGACGTTGAGGACTGCTTCCATCCGGGCGACGAATCGCGCCCGGTCGGCCTCGGGAATGCAAAACCGCTCAATTCGCCAAGGCTTAAGGTCGTTTTTTTAAGTGACTTCCGCACTGTCTCGCGGCAAACCGATTCCACTAGCTTCAATCGCGCCAATTCGTCGCACAGCAGTTGCAGGGTCCAGCTCTCCCGACCCGCCGGCGGTTTGCTGCAACAGAGGGTGACCAATGGGCTTCCGCCTTGCCGTCCAGCTTTCCGGGAACTGGCGGTCGCGGCCTTTGCGCCAGGGTTTTGTCGCCCTCGCGCACAAAACGCTGTCGAATCCGCACGATTTGCCGCTCGCACAGACCGACTTCTCCGCGATTTCCTTGTCGGTGAAGCCTCCTTCCACATGGCTTTCGTCGGCCAGCAGAAGGATCCTCGCTCGGCGTTGTTTGGCCGCACCAACCGACTGTAGGCGACAGATCGCCTCCAGCGTGTCTCTCTGCTCCGAACGCAGAAAGACCCTAATTTTTTTGACGTGTCAGGCATCCTTGCCTCCTTGTACTCCCGAACTGTTCTATCAAGGACCGTTCGGAGTATACATTAAGCCTGACATTGATTGCTAGATCAAGAAGAGGTCAGGCACCCCGTGCCTGACACTTTTCGACCCAAGGTCCGTCAGGCACGGGAATCCCAAGGTGTCACGAACGAATGGCACTTGAACTTCAATCACGCCATTCGATTCTGTTCCCACATCATTCGATTTGCATCTTTTCGGTGGGCGATTGTTCCGACGTGCCGCGCATTGGTTTCGACCGGTTGCCAACTGGTCATCGCCCATTCACTTGGCGTTCGATTTCCCGTAGCACTTCGAGCAGGCGCTCGAACGCTGGCAGTTCGCCGAAGATCATCTCCTGCATTTTTCGGTAGTCCTGCTCCAACTCCGTCAGACGGGCGTCCGGAGGCACGATTCGGAGCGTGCCCGGCTTGGCGTCTTTGTACCGCCCAGGCTGCCGGGAAGAATACTTCCTTGTGCCGGGCGACCTTCAGCAACAGGTCGATGTTCTTGACAGCGGCCTTTCCCAACTCGTGTTTGTACAACTGCACCACGTCGTAATAATGCCGCGACCGCCGATGCGGGAGCTTCCTGTCCGCCGCGGCATGGTACCACATGTGCAGCGCTGTTGCCTTCTCCCAGAAGGTCCGCTCGGCGGGCTGCGCAAGGACTTTGCACCCTGGTTCCTTGAACACACTGGGGAAATCCACTGCCGCGTAGGGCGATACAGGCGCCTCGACCGCCGCTGAGTGGTCCGAAAGCGCCCAAATTCAAGTCGCACGAACGGCTGGATGTACGCCGGCTCCTCGGCCGGACGAGAGTGAAGGCCGGACGGGTAACGGAACAGTAGCGTCTGACCGTCTTTGTCATCATTGGCCAGTTCCAGACCCCATGTCGTCGAGGGTGGTTCGCCCAAGGCATCGCCGAAGACGGCTACGAGTTGAGGCAGGAGTCGTTCGGCAACGACCGACCGGCATTCTCTTTTCAGCGATTTGACGCCGCGCTTGCGCTCCTTTTCCGCGGTAGCGTTGAGCGGATCGTCCTCACCCGCGAAACCCAACCCGGCCCGGTCGAACGACAGATCCACATCTTCCGAAAACCGCTCGATTATCCCGAACACCTTGGAAAGCGAGGTCCCGCCCTTGAAGAGTAATTTTGCGGGTGGCTCTGGCAGGGTGAAAAGGCGCTTGAGTGTCCAGCACACCCAGAAGTCCTTCTCGATCATTTCAGAGGTCAGTCCGCGACCGGTGCCTGTAACCACGAACAGGTCAGCCCGGTCGGCGGCCCGTAGTCGGGCGACATCATCCATGACCCAATGCCTCCGCTTGGTCTTCGGCGATCTTCCGCACTGCGTCCGCGATCCAGTCGGTCGTATAACGGGCATCCTGCAACAAGTTAGACCGATTCCTGGGCGACAGGGCATTTCGGATTCGGCTGACGACGGTTGAATCAACCGCGTCCTTACCGAGATGCCGCAGCGCCTGCAACACCATCGCGCTAATTCCGTTCCCAACCGGCAGTTCCTTGGGAGCCACGTGTTTCACCACCACGACGAAATTGCCGATCCGCACCCGGCGGCTTCGGCCATCGGTGAGATACACTGGCTTGCCGGGAACCTGCGTCGAAAGCCCGAGGCGGTTTGCGGCCGTTGCTCCCGAGGGAACGATTCGGCTACCAGTCTGACGGGCAAGAGCGTCCGCAATCTCATCAAAATCCGGCGGAATGTCGATCCCCAGCCGCTTGTTGACCTTCGAGTAGCAGTAGAGGCCGCGGCCGACCCGCTGCACCGTTTCCGCCTTGGCAAGCCGCGACAGGGCCTGATCGACCGCCTCACGGCTCCCGATGTCCAGAAAATCCTTCGGCGTGAACACCCGACCGTGACCCTGGCGCCGCAGGCGATCAAGGATTGTGTCCTGAATGCTTGTGTTCATATCTTAGCCCCCGTCAGAAAAGTATACCCCATTTTCTGACAGAGGACAAGGCCAGAATGCAGAATTTTGGACGGATTTAATTCGTAGCAAGTCGCTACCCAGCAGACGCTTGCAGAAAATAGTCGTCGGAAAAACGAATGCGATTTCCTAATGTTCTCCCTCAGAGATAGATGTTATTTCGAACGGGTAAAGAGCAATGACCCAGC
Organism: uncultured Planctomycetia bacterium; assembly: GCA_963804825.1. Lineage (GTDB taxonomy): Bacteria > Planctomycetota > Planctomycetia > Pirellulales > Thermoguttaceae > JBKQVT01. The sequence goes on from CAWDRV010000004.1 coordinate 218,176, forward strand.
TTAGTGTGTCGATGCGTCTTCCGCCCAAAGCTCGGCCAGCGCGACGAGCCACTCGACCGACTGGACCATTTCCTCCAGACACGCCCATTCCAGCGGGGAGTGGGGCGTGTAGGCGCCGCAGGAAAGGTTCGGCGTGGGCAGCCCAAGTTCGGTCAGCCGGGACCCGTCGGTGCCGCCCCGGACGATCGTCAGCTTGGCCTGGCGGTTCAATCGCGCCAGGGCCCGTTGGGCGTAGGCGACGGCACGCGGCTCGCGGCGAAGACCCTCGGCCATGTTCCGATATTGGGGCGTGATGCGGACCTCGACCTGCCCGCCGGGAAACTCCTTGTTGACCCGCTCCGCCGCTTCCCGGAGCGTCGCGGCCAGGTCGTCGAGTCCCGGCGTGAGGAAGTCCCGCAGGAGGACGTGCAACTTGACTTCGGCCACCCCGCCGCTGATTTGATACGGATGCAAAAAACCCTCGCGGTCTTCGGTCGTTTCCGGCGAGAGCCGATCTTGCGGCAGATAGTCCAAGAACCGGGCCGCCGCCCGGACCGCGTTGCTCATCCGACCCTTGGCGATCGAGGGATGGATGTTGACCCCGCGGACAATCACCTCGGCCAGATCGGCGGAGAAGGTCTCGACATCAATCAGGTCGGTGCCGTGGCCGTCGAGGGTGTAGCAGGCCGCCGCACCGATCCGGGCCGGGTCGAGGTGATCGACGCCGCGGCCGATCTCCTCGTCGCAGGTGAAACAGAGCCGCAGCGGCCCGTGGCGGATCGCTTGATGTTCCATGAGCCGCTCGGCCGTTTCCATGAGGATGGCCACGCCCGCCTTGTCGTCGGCCCCCAGCAGCGTCGTGCCGTCGCTGGTGATGAGGGTTTGCCCGAGCAGATTGGCCAGTTCCGGGTTGTCCGAGCAGCGGATGACCCGGGCCGGGTCGCCGGGCAAGACGAGGTTGCCCCCCGCATAGTTGCGGATCACTTGCGGCCGGACGTCCTTGCCGCTGGTCTCCGGCGAGGTGTCGAGATGGGCACAAAGTGCGACGACCGGGGGGGAATCCTTGATCGTCGCGGGAATTGTTGCTAAAACGATGCCATGGTCGTCCTGCCCGGCGTCGGCGACGCCGGCGGCGTGAAGTTCCTCGACCAGCAGGCGTCCGAGTTCGAGCTGGCCGGGCGAGCTGGGATAGTCGTCCGCTTCGGCCCGGGCCGTGGTGTCGATCCGCACATAACGCAGAAAACGCTGCAAGAGCCGTTCGGAATTCATTCTCTCCCCTTTCTTCGAGCATGACATGGCCGATTCGATCCGTTACCTGGTGTTCGATATTGAAAGCGTAGCCGATGCCCCGCTGGTCGCCAAGCTCCACTACGGGGGCCAGTCGATCGAGCCGGCCGAGGCGGTGCGCCGCTGGCGGGCGGAACTCATGGAGAAATACGAGAACGATTTTATCCCGTATACGTTCCAAGTGCCAATCTCGATCGCCGTGGCCAAGCTGACGGCCGATTTCCGGCTGGCCGACCTGGTCGTGCTGGACGAGCCGCGATACCGGCCGCACGTCATCACCGAAACCTTCTGGCGGGGCTGGCAGCACTATCATCGCCCCACGCTGGTCAGCTTCAACGGCCGGGGTTTCGACTTGCCGCTGCTGGAGTTGGCGGCCTTTCGCTACGGGCTGTCGCTGCCCGGCTGGTTCCAGTCCTCCGGAAGGGCCGCCGAGCAGCCCCGCAGCCGCTACAACACCGCCGCCCACATCGACCTGTGCGAACTGCTGACGAACTTCGGCAGCACGCGGTTCCACGGCGGCCTGAGCCTGGCGGCCAACCTGCTGGGAAAACCGGGAAAAATGGACGTCCACGGCGACATGGTCCAAGACCTTTACGACGCCGGCCGGCTGGCCGACATCCACGACTACTGCCGCTGCGACGTGCTGGACACGTACTTCGTTTTCCTCCGCAGCCGGGTGCTTTGCGGACACCTCGCCCTGGAGACCGAGCAGCAGATCATCGCCGACACGAAGACCTGGCTGGAGCAGAAGGCCGGCCAGGTGGCCGCCTATCGGCTCTATTTGGATCGTTGGGGCGATTGGCCCAACCCGTGGCAGGCGGAGGGGGCGTGAACGCAGGATCGCTAGGGTCCTTGACGAGAAGGATTCCAGGATTCCACGCAAAGGCGCCAAGACGCAAAGGCGCAAAGGCACGGAATAGAAGAAGAAGGGAAGGTCGTATTGCCCCACGTGCCGTCGATTTACCCATCACCTTCTCTTCCTTTTCCTTTGCGGCTTTGCGTCTTAGCGGCTTTGCGTGAGAGATTTGTCGCAGTGATATTGCCAAGTCGCCGGTTTTTTTGCCCCCCTCCGTCATTTGCCTTTTGGCCTGGACAAGCTATAGTTTTAATAGCCAGGGCGTTTGGTGCGGCTGCCTCGCCGACGGCGCCCTGGCGGGGACACCGCACGAGGCGTCAGGTAAACTCCCGCGGTGAAAGCCCGTGACGCGCCGATACCTGACAGGCGCGTGGCGGGCTTTTTTTATGCGCCCCTTGACGAGGGCCCCCTCCGGTCGATATACATGAGTACATGCCCGAGCACGCCGGAAGAAACCTGCTGCGGCTGATGGCCTCCGCCAAGCTCTCGCTCCACGAAGTGGCCGAGCGGACCGGGGTCGATCCGCGGACCATCCGCGGCATCGCCAACGGCGGCCACAAACCCCGCCCCTGCACGCTGCGTCGCCTGGCCGACGGGCTGGGCGTGTCCGTGGACGAGTTCTTCGTCGATCCCGCACGGTTGCTCTATCGACGCTTCGATCGCCAGACCAATCCGTTGGTCGAGGAGGTGCTCCAGGACCAGGGGGAGTTGTTCGAGGGCTGGCGCGAAGCCGACTTCGACGAATTGCACAGCCGCGTCGGGGCCGGCGGCGCCCTGACCCGCGCGGCGCGCTGGCCGCCGTCAAGCGGATGAATCGAAAACGCGAGCTGCACGAGAAGCTCGACGTGCTCCTGGAAAGCAATCACGCCAAGACGATCGGCGGCATCCTCGACCTGATGTTTGGCCAGGCGGTGGAAACGAAGGATGAAGGATGAAGGATAAAGGATAAAGTGAGCCGGAGGCGTCAGCCTCCGGATCGGAAGGCGGAAGGCGGCAGATGTCGGAAACAGGGAGAAGGTCATGGGCTTGAAATTTCGCGGCATTGTCGCCGTTCTGGCGACGTGGGCCCTGAGTCTTGCGGCCGTGCGAGGGGCTTGCCGACGAGCCGAAAAAGACCGAGCCCAGCCGCCATCCGCCGGCCATCTCTCCGGGCGAAAAGACCAAGGTGTCGATGTTCGGCATCGACGGCGAAGGAGACAAGATCGTCTACGTCTTCGATCGCTCCGGCAGCATGGGCACGGGCCAAAACGCCCTGGCCGCGGTCAAGACCGAGCTTGTCCGCAGCTTGCAAGCCGTCGATTCGGTCCACCAGTTCCAGATCATCTCCTACAATGAGCGGCCGCGGATCTTCAATCCGACCGGCCAGCCCGGACGGCTGATCTTCGGCACGGACGAGAACAAAACGCTGGCGGAGAATTACATCAACTCGGTGACTGCCGACGGCGGGACCGATCACGAGGCCGCGATCATGCTGGCCCTCAAGCTGCATCCGGACGTGATCTACTTGCTCACCGACGGCGACGATCCGAAGCTCAGCGCCAAGCAATTGGAGCGGATCGACCGCCTGGGGGGCGGGACCATCATCCACACGATCGAGATCGGCGAAGGTCCGCAGCCCGAGGCGGACAACTTCCTGGCGAAGCTCGCCAAGCAAAGCGGCGGCAAATACGTCTACATCGACAACGCCAAGGCCGCCGCCGACAAGAAAGCGGCCGCGGACAAGAAGCCGGCCGCCGACAAAAAGGCCACGGGCCGATAGGGCCGCTCCCGCGTGGAACCGCCGATCGCGTGGAATTCCGCGGGATAGCGCCGGAGAAAGGGCGGTTCTACCGCCAGCGCCGTTGCGGATCCCTGGTTTCGGAGGGCCAAGAAAATCCGCCGGAATCCCGGCAATTTCCCGCCCCTATCGAACCCCGGGGCTTGTGATGCCCCTTCTTCCGATCTAAAATAGGCTCTATAATTCTTGAGTTGACAACCGTATCTATGGAGTGAAGTACCATGCCGAACATTGCCGCTGTCCTGAGACAAGAAATTTGCCGTCTTGCGAAGCGGGAGATCAAGAGCCAAACCTCCTCGACCAAGCAGGCCGTCTTCCAATACCGCCGCGAGATCGCCCGAATGAAGCGGCAGTTGCGGGAGCAGGCCAAGGAACTCGCCTTCTTGAAAGTCCAGGAGCAGAAGCGTTTGGGCCGGCCGCCGGCGAAGCAGGAAGAATCGCTGGAAAGCGTCCGCTTCTCGCCCCGCTCCGTCAAGGCCCAGCGGCATCGCTTGCGGTTGTCCGCCGCCGACTACGGCAAGTTGGTGGGCGTGTCGGGACTGACGATTTACCACTGGGAGCACGGAAAGGTCCGGCCGCAGAGGGATCGGATGGCCGCCCTGGTGGCCGTTCGCGGACTCGGCCGGCGCGAAGCGATGGCAAAGTTGGCGCTGTTGAAGTCCGACGCGAAGAAGATCAAGCGGCTGCGGCGACGGCCGCGGTAAGCGGCGATCCGGGAATCGTGTAACCGTTCACGGGAGGCTATCCCACGCGGACCACAGTGCAGTAAACGATCCGCAGATTACGCAGATTTTCGCAGAGGGAGAAAAAGGCGACGGGAATGGTCGCCGGTCGCTCTTTTTTCATCTCTCGTCTGCGAAAATCTGCGTAATCTGCGGATGGAAATGGTCTTTTCCATTCGAGCCGGCGCGAGGATGACCATCCCCTGTGAACGGTTACGGAATCGTGAGGCCGCGGCGCGACGGCCGGAAGGATCCTGCACACACGATGAAGAACCTGGAAACGCTCCACTGGATCGGCGGCGCCGACGGACACCTGCGGCTGATCGACCAGACGCTCCTGCCGGCGGAGTTCACCGAGATCGATTGCCGCACGGTGGAATCCGTCTGGGAGGCCATCCGCACTTTGCGCGTCCGCGGGGCCCCGGCCATCGGCATCGCCGCGGCCTACGGGGTGTGCGTGGGGGTGCAGCCGGCGTCCGGCGCCGACGAGTCCGCCTTCTTCCGCCGACTGGACGAAGTGACCGTGTACCTGGCCGGCAGCCGGCCCACGGCCGTCAACCTCTTCTGGGCGTTGGATCGCATGAAGGCGGCGGCCGTGCGGCTCCGCGGCCAACCGCCGGCCGAGATCGCCGCGGCCCTGCTGGCCGAGGCCCGGGCCATCCACGAGGAAGACCGGCAAATGTGCCGCGCCATCGGACGGCACGGAGCGGCCTTGCTGGCCGACGGCCAGGGCGTGCTCACCCATTGCAACGCCGGCGGCCTGGCCACGGCCGATTACGGCACGGCCCTGGCCGTGGTGTTCGCGGCCGTCGAGTCGGGCAAGCGGCTGCACGTCTATGCCGGCGAAACCCGACCCTTGCTCCAGGGCGCAAGGCTCACCGCCTGGGAGTTGCAGCAGCGGGGGATCGAGGTGACGTTGATTTGCGACTCCGCGGCGGCCCAAGTGATGCGCGAGGGCCGGGTGCAGGCGGTCGTCACCGGGGCCGACCGGATCGCCGCCAACGGCGACACGGCCAACAAGATCGGCACCTACGGCCTGGCCCTCTTGGCCGCGGCGCACAAGATCCCCTTCTACGTGGCCGCCCCCACGAGCACGTTCGACCTGGCGCTTGTCGACGGCCGGCAGATTCCCATCGAGCAGCGCGACCCGCGGGAAGTCACCCACGGTTTCGGCCGCCAGACGGCCCCGGAGGGGATCGACGTGTACAATCCGGCGTTCGACGTGACGCCGGCGGAGTTGATTGCGGCGATCGTCTGCCCGCTGGGCGTGATTCGTCCCGTCAATCGGCAGCGAATTGCGGAGGCGCTGGGGAAGAGCTAGACTGAGAAAAGGCGGGCCGCCGGGATATCCGATCTTCGAGGAACACCAACCATGCGACTGCCATCTTTCGGCGTTGTCGCCGTGCTGTTGTCGGCGTCCGTCGCGCTTGCCGACGGCTGCTACATCCCCGAGCGGGCCGTCCGAAAGATCCCGGAAATCCCCTCGCAACGCGCCTTGCTGTCTTGGAAGGACGGGGTGGAAACGCTCGTCATATCGTCCGCACTCGATTCGGAGGCACAACGGCTCGGCTGGATCATTCCGATTCCAGCGACGCCGACGAAGATCGAGAAGGAAAGCCCCGGCGGGCTGAAGACGCTCAGCTTCTGCCTTCAGCCCAAGATCACGCACGATCTTCACCAAATGACGGTCGCGAGCGTCGTTGAACTTATCGTGGTGAACTTGATTGGCGCCACGCTATTGTTCAAGCGGAAACGACTCGTTGCCTTGCTGCTCCTGCTCTTCGTCCTGTTGCTCCTCTGGACCTCGCTGCTCACCGCAGGGGGAACGATCGGCGTTGCGGCCGCGAGGACGGACAAGTCGCTGGTCGAGAAAACGGCCACGGTCGGCTCGTACGTCGTCAGTGTCTTGCGGCCTTCGCGGCCCGGCGACCTGAATGTCTGGCTTGGCGACAACGGTTTCGCCGCGTTGCCGGCCGCAGCCGACAAGACGGTTGCCGACTATATCGCCCAAGGCTGGGTGTTTGCCGCGATCAAGCTGCGGCGGGCGGAATCGGGCGCCAACACGCCGCATCCCATCAAGATGGTGTTCCCCGCCAAGGAGGCGGTCTATCCGCTGAAACTTACGGCGATTGCCGGCGGCAGCCCGCATCTGGAGCTTTTCGTCGTCGCCGACGACACGGCCGCGTGCAACGTGCTTTCGGAGGAATTCTGCGACCGATTCACGCTCGCGCGCGGATTCCAAGAACCGCAATATACGATCGAGGATTCCTTTCACGGCACGACCTCGGAATGCAACGTCGGACACCCGGCGATCCGTCCGTTGATGTGGAACGATTGCGTTCTGACCAAGCTTTCGGGGACGGTCCGCGCCAACGACATGAACGAGGACATCCGCTTCGACTGGAAACCGTGCCACCCGTACCGGCAACATTTCTACACCGCAAGCGGCGCGCGAAGCGTCGCTTGGCTCTTGTTCATCTGGGCGGTGGGCAGTTGGGGCATTTTGTCCATGTACGTGTACAGGAAAAGGATCGTGCAGCCGCGCGGGCGGCGGTGGTATTTCGGCCGAGTGCTCTTGCCCGCGATCGTGCTGTCTGCGGCCGGCGCGGGAATCTTGCTTGTAAGTTTGCCGAAACTCGACGCTTCCGAGGTGGAGGTTTCACGCGGGCGGCACCATGACGATTTTCTGCTTATCGTCGCCAAAAACTTCCTGGAAGAGCATCCGGATATTCTTCAGGGCAGCGGTCAGGAAATTGCCGACAGCATCCTGACGTATCTTGGAAAAGGTTGGAAAACCAAGCCCGAATTCAAGGTGGAAGACACCCCCGGCAACTTTACGGTCGAGAAACAACCGGGAAAAGTGATCGTTCGCGCTTACGATCGCGACGGCACCGTCTCTTTTTCGGAGTATCCGGCGCCCTCGCCCCGGGGCGTCCCGAAAGATGGCCGAGACAAACGGTAGATCGTAGGTTATGCTTTAGCAGGGCGTTTTCCTCGTTCCCGGCCGGTTGTGCGACAGCATGACCCCCAGAGACTCGGAAAGGATGGCGGCGATGTCCTCGTTGAAACGAATCCTCGTGACCGGCGGGGCGGGATTCCTCGGCTCCCATCTCTGCGAACGGCTCGTCGCGGACGGCCACGACGTGATCTGCCTGGATAATTTCTTCACCAGCCAGAAGTCGAACGTCGCCCACCTCCTCGGGCAGCCCAACTTCGAGTTGATCCGCCACAACGTCACGCTGCCGATCTACCTGGAAGTGGATGAAATCTACAACCTGGCCTGCCCCGCCGCCCCGGGCCATTACCAGTTCAATCCCATCAAGACGATGAAGACCTCGGTCCTGGGGGCCATCCACGTGCTGGGCATGGCCAAGCGATGCCGGGCCAAGGTGCTGCAAGCCTCGACCAGCGAAGTCTACGGCGATCCCCAGGTCCACCCCCAAACCGAATCGTATCGCGGCGCGGTCAACCCGGTGGGCCCCCGGGCGTGCTACGACGAAGGCAAGCGGGCCGCCGAGGCCCTCTTCATGGATTACCATCGCGCGAACCGGGTGAATGTCCGCATCGTCCGGATCTTCAACACCTACGGGCCGCGCATGCACCCCTTCGACGGCCGCGTCATCTCCAATTTCATCCGCCAGGCGATCCGGGGCGAGGACCTCACCATCTTCGGCGACGGCTCGCAAACCCGATCGTTCTGCTACCGCGACGACCTGGTCGACGGGCTGATCCGCATGATGGACGGGCCGGACGATCTGCCCGGCCCGGTCAACCTCGGCAACCCGGAGGAATTCACCATCTTGGAGCTTGCCAAGTTGGTGTTGGAGCTGACCGGCTCGCCGATGAAGCTGGTCTACGAACCGCTGCCCGCGGACGATCCCACGCAGCGCCGGCCGGACATCACGTTGGCGACGACGCGGCTGGGCTGGCGGCCCACCATTGCGTTGCGTGACGGGCTGAAGCGGACGATCGAGTGGTTTCGGTCGATCGACATGACGCATTACCGGCCGCCGACGCCGAATTATTAGGGAGCGTGATTATTGGCGACCGTGAGCCGGGGACGTGAGTCCCCGGATAGCATCGCGGTGCTCGTGGGTGGTCCCGACACCTTACCAGCCGTGGAGCTTCCCGGATTATCCGGGGACTGACGTCCCCGGCTCACTTCAGATAGTCCACGCTCATCGCGTAGGGCACGCCGCTGGGATTGGCAGGGTCGACCTGGAAGCGGCCGCCGATCCCGATCAGATGCGTCGTGTAGTCGGCGGTCAGGTCGCCTTCCAACGTCACCCGGACCATCTCCGTCCGACTCGGATTGGGATTGCAGTACCGGCATAGATTATTGGTCGGACAGAGGATGAAGTGCCTCAGCCCGGTGAGTTGCCGGGTGGGCATCATGTATCCCTTGAGAAAAACCCGCTTGTCCTTGTCCTTCATGTCCAGGATGGCCGCGGGGATCGGCTCGTCGGGATTGCTCTTGTCGGGCTGGAGTTGCTCGTAGGTGATTCGCTCGTAGCCGGCGGGGACTTCGCGCCATTCGTCGATGAGCAACCAGCCGTAGCCGGCGATCCAGAAGAAGACGGCCAGCCCGACGCCGGCCGCGGCCATGTCCGCCCCGGTCAGTTCCTGCGGGGCGCGGCGGATGCGCCGCAAGGCCACGATGCCCAAGACAATCGCCGCCACGGGAATCACCGCCAGCGAGCGGTGTACGAACGTGGCGGCCGACGCGAGGCCCAGCACCAGGCTGGCGACCGCCAACGCGCTGCAGCGCGTGGTAGGTCGTTGCCGGCTTCTCGCCGCTGGCGCTAATCGCGGGATCGTGGGGACGACGGGTCATGGCGCGGCCATCAGCGAGCGGGCAACGTCGGTCCGATAGGCGGCCACCGCCGGAAGATAACCGACCACCGACGCCAGCGCAATCAGACCGGGAATGAGGGCCAACTCCATCGGGGAAAAGCCGAACAGGTTGACGCCCATGCCGATTTGTTCCGTGATGATCGGGCTGAACATCGCGATGACTCCGTGGCCCAGCAGGAGTCCCAGCGCCCCGCCGCCCAGCGACAGCAGGATCGACTCCAGCAGGATCACGAGCATGATGGTGACGCGGTCGGCGCCCAGGGCCCGCATCACGGCGATCTCGTGGCGGCGGTCGCTCATCGAGTTATAAATGCTGACCATGATGCCGATGCCGGCCACGATGACGATCATCACGGCGAACAACAGCAGCACCAACTGGATGTTGCCGATCACGTCCTCGAAGAGCTTCGAGATCTCGTCGCCGGGGACGGCGGCCTGGGCCTCGGAGCCGTCGTTGATGATCTTGGCCACCTTGCGGGTGATTCCGAGCTGATTTTCATCCAGCCGGAGCAGCACGGCCGTGACCCGCTTCAGGCTGTCGGGAATGGCGGCTTCGTGGTGGTGGTCGTGATGGGCGTCTTCGTGATCGGGGTCCTCGACCCCCTTCATCATGGCTTCCAGGTGGCCCGCCTGGCGATAAAAACCCTCGATGTTGACGAACGTGGCGCGGTCGTTGGGCGTTCCGGTCGGCTCCAGGACGCCGACAATGGTGAAAGGCTCGTGCTGGTGCTCCTTGCCGCCGCTGCTGGCGTGCGAGGGGCGGAAGGTGTCGCCCACCTTCAAGCCGGTCTTCCGCGCCACCGCGGCGCCGACGACCGCCTCGGTGAAATTCTCGGCCTTGAAATTGCGGCCGTCGGCGAATGCGTAGGACTTCCCGTCCGGCAGCTTGATCTCCTCGAACAGGTCCGGCGTGGTGCCGACGACGGTGGAGTCGCCCGGCCCCTTGTCGCCCAGGCAGATCGGGATCGTGACCTCGACGCCCCCGATGTCCTTGAGCTTCTTGTAATACTCATAGGGCATCGGCTCGATCGACTTGTTCCGGTAGTACACGGCGTTGAGCACCAGTTCCAGGGGGCTGCCCTTGGCGGCGCCGACGACCAGGTCGTAGCCCTCGCTGCCGCGGTGGAAGGCGTGGTAGACCACGCTGTAGACGACCAGCACGGCGACGACCAGCGAAACGCCCAACGCCATCGACAACGCCGTCAACGACGACGCCAGCGACCGCTGCTGAATGCTCCGCCAGGCAATCTTCCAAAGACTCATGGGGCCCGTACTAATGCAAAGTTTATTGGTGTGGTGAAAATAACTGTTGTTCAAAGGCGGAAGGCGGAAGGCGGAGGGCGGAAGGCAGAAAGAGGCCGGTTTTCAGCATTGCCATCATCCTTCCGCCTTCCCCCTTCGGGCACCGGGCGCAGCCTGGTCGTCCCCCTTTGTTTTTCCTACTTGATTAAACTCCTCCAGTTGTTCGACGCGATCGAATTGCCGGGCGACCTCGGGACTGTGGGTGACCAAGACCAGGGCGACGTTCTCCTCGCCGCAGGTCTCGCGCAACAGGTCGAGGACCTGCTGCTGGTGGCCGGCGTCGACGTTGGCCGTCGGCTCGTCGGCCAGCAGGAGCTTGGGCTTGTTGGCCAGCGCCCGGGCGACCGCCACCCGCTGCTGCTCGCCGACGGAGAGCATCGCCGGCCGATGGGTCACGCGATGGTCCAGGCCGACGCGCTTGAGCAGTTGCCTTGCCCGCGTTCGATCCGGCCGCCGCCCGGTGAACCGCATGGCCACCAGGATGTTTTCCAGGGCGGAGAAGGCTTGCAACAGGTTGAACGTCTGGAAGACGTAGCCGATCCGTTCCGCCCGGAAACGGTCGCATTCGGCCTCGGAAAACAACGTGATGTCCCAGTCGTCGATGCGGACCTTGCCGCTGTCGGGCCGGCTGATGCCGGCGATGACGTGCAGCAGGGTGGTCTTGCCGCAGCCGCTGCGGCCGACCAGCACCATCTGCTCGCCGCCATCGACGTGGAACTCGGGGATATCGAGGATCGGCAGTCCGGTCCCGTCCGGCTGGACGAACGATTTCTTCACGTCGTAGAGGTCGAGCATGAGCGTTCCTACGCAAACGGCGGGCGGGCGGTTCGCAAGGCGAGGGCCAGCCATAATTTCAGCGGGAGTGCGATGCCTCTCCGGTGGCAAAAGTGGCCGATGGATGTCTGTTGTGGACCCGCCTGTAGGGTGGGTCGAGCGAAGCGAGCCCCACCAGGAAACTACCATTCTATTTGAAATGAGGGTAGATGGCACCGTAAGCCCCGCGGGGGTATATTCGCATTCCAGGAGAGATGCGATGAAAAGAACCATGCTGGCATTCGTGGTGCTGCTTATAATCAGCACGGGCATGACAGCCCGTGCCGAAGACAGTGAATGGAAGGCGCTCAACGACGAGGCCACGTCGCTGTACAAGCAGGGCCACTATGATCGTGCCGTGGTTGTGGCGAAAAAGGCGTTGCAGGTCGCCGAGCAAACCTTCGGCCCGGATCATCCCGATGTGGCGACGAGTTTAAACAACCTCGCGAGGCTGTATTATTCCCAAGGCCACTATGCGCTCGCTGAACCGCTCCTTAAGCGTTCGCTGGCGATTAGGGAGAAGGCCCTCGGCCCAGATGATCCCCACGTTGCGACGAGCCTGAATAATCTCGCGTTGTTGTACTATTCCCAAGGCCAGTACGCGAAGGCCGAGCCGCTCTACAAGCGTTCGCTGGCCATAGATGAGAGAGCCCGTGGTCCAAACCATCCCGATGTCGCAACAGACCTGAACAACCTCGCGTTGTTGTACTCCTCCCAAGGCCAGTACGCACAGGCCGAACCGCTCTACAAGCGCTCGCTGGCGATTTTTGAGAAGGCCCGCGGCCCGAATCATCCCGACGTGGCCCAGACTCTGAATAACCTTGCGGAGTTGTACCGCACTCAAGGCCAGTACGCGAAGGCCGAGCCGCTCTACAAACGTTCCCTGGCGATCCGGGAGAAGGCCCGCGGCCCGAATCATCCCGATGTGGCCCAGACTCTGAATGACCTCGCGGAGTTGTACTGTTCCCAAGGCCAATACGCGCAGGCCGGACCGCTCTACAAGCGTTCGCTGGCGATCCAGGAGAAGGCCCTCGGCCCGAATCATCCCGATGTGGCGACGAGCCTGAACAATATCGCGGCGTTATACAAGATCCAAGGCCAGTACGCGCAGGCCGAGCCGCTCTATAAGCGTTCGCTGGCAATCCGGGAGAAGGTCCTCGGCCCGAATCATCCCGCTGTGGCGACGAGCCTGAACAATATCGCGCGCTTGTACTATTCCCAAGGCCAGTACGCGCAGGCCGAACCGCTCTACAAGCGTGCGCTGACGATCCGGGAGAAGGCCCTCGGCCCGAATCATCCCGATGTGGCGACGAGCTTGAACAACATCGCCGCGCTCTATCGGAAGACCGGCCGCGAAAAGGAAGCGGAGCCGCTGGAGAAACGAGCCGCAGCGATCCGGGCAATCAAACGCTGATGTCCGCGAATATCCTTGATCCTGCCGATCCGGAGGCTGACGCCTCCGGCTCACTTTATCGTTCTCCCTTCCGCCTTGGCTTGCGCCTTTCCAGCCAATAGTCCGCCGGCGGCGAATCAAGTTCGGCAGCGGACCTTGAGAGTCAATTCACCACGTTGATCGGTTGGCCCTGTAAAAACGCGGCGATGTTCGCCGCCGTGATCGCCATCAGCCGCCGCCGCGCCTCTTGAGTCGCCCAGGCCAGGTGCGGAGTGATCAGGCAGTTTTTCGCGCCGACCAGCGGATTATCCTCCGCGGGCGGCTCTCGCGACAAGACATCCACCGCCGCCCCCGCAATCCGCCCCTCGTTCGAGCGCCTCGGCCAGGTCCCGCTCGTGAACCAGCCCGCCCCGGGCCGTGTTGATCAAAAGCGCGCTGCGTTTCATCGTGCCGATCCGCGCACGGTTGACCATGCCCTGATTGTGTTCATCCAGCGGGCAGTGAAGCGAGATGACGTCCGCCTGTGCAAAGATCGCCTCGATCGACCGCCAGGCAAAGGGCTGATAGTCGGGCGGGCTGCCCGGGCAGACGTCATAGGCCAGCACCTCCATGCCCAAGGCGTGGGCCAATTGGCCGACTCGCCGGCCAATCCGCCCAAAGCCCACAATCCCCATGCGCCTGCCGGCCAGTTCCACCAGCGGGGCGTCCCAGAAGCAGAAATCGCGGTGGCGCTGCCATTGGCCCTGCTGCACCCAGCGGTCGTGCCGCTCCGGACGATCCACCAGCGCCAAGAGCAGCGCCATCACGTGTTGCGCCACGCTGTCGGTGCTATACTCCGGCACGTTCGAGACCGGGATGCCTTGCCGGCGGGCACAAGCCACGTCAACCACATTGTAGCCGGTGGCCAGGACGGAAATGAACCGCAGCGACGGCAACGCGGCCAGGATCGGCCCGTCCAACGGGGTCTTGTTGGTCAGGACAATTTCCGCCCGTCCAGCGCGATCGACGATCTGGTCCTTGGGTGTCCGGTCGTAGACGGTCAGTTCGCCCAGGGCTTCGACGGGGTCCCAGGGGTTGTCGCCGGGGTTGAGCGTATATCCGTCCAGAACGACGATTTGCACAGGCGGCTCCGGTGTCATGGGGGGCAGGCGACGGCGAAAAACTTCCTCATCCGGCGATTATACTCCGCCCAAACCGATCTGCAACCAGAACCTTGTCATCGCACTGCGGCAAGCCGGCGTGAACACCGTCGAGGACGTGCCGCGGCCGGCCGATCGGCCGCCGCTTTCACGTGCAAAACAGCAAGCAACCAATCACGCCGCCTGCGGAGAAACCGCAGATAAACGCGGACAAACGCGGACACAAATGGGTTCAATCAACTGCGTTCATCTGCGTTTATCTGCGGTTTCCTCTCTTTGTTTTCCGACCCGTGATCTGTTACAAAGGCAATTCGTACGCGGTTCGCCCCCTGTCCACGCGGCCGTGCGTCGGTCTTGGGACCGCCTCTTCCGTCGGCCGCGCCGGGACGGTATTATTTCTGGGAAGGACAGGCGACGTTTGCGGGACCCGTGACACAATAACCGTTCACAGGGGATGGTCATCCTCGCGTCGGCTCGAATGGAAAAGACCAATTTGATCCGCAGATTACGCAGATTTTCGCAGAGGACAGACAAAGAATGAGCGGCCGGCGGCCCTTCCCGTCGCCTTTTTCTCCCTCTGCGAAAATCTGCGTAATCTGCGGATTGTCTACTGCAATGTGGTCCGGGTGGGATAGCCTCCCGTGAACGGTTACAGTGACACCAAGCAAACAAGGAGACCGTCATGCGGAATCAAGGGTGGGTAAGCGGGGCGGGATTGTTGTGTCTCATGGCGGCGTCCGCCGCGGCGGCACAGGCACAACCGGACAACGGGCAGAAGGGCGGCACAATCCTCGACGTGGCGGCGGAGAAGCAGTCGATCGTCGCCACGAGAATCGAGAACGCGGTCAGCGGCTACAACTGGGTTGCGCCGAACTCGCGCCTTGGACCTTCTCTTATTCAGGACGCAAGCGCCTGGCCCGTCGCGGCAAAACCCGACGATTGGAAGTTGGCGGCCGCGGAGATTCGTGCGGCCGAGCAAGGCGCGGATTCCGTGACGGCCCGGTGGCTGCGCAAGGACGGCCTGGAATTGAGCTGGACGGTCAGGCGCCGGAGGGCGAAGCCGTGTTCGAGTTTCAGTCCGAACTCAAGAACACCCACGCCGCGCCCATCCCGAAGGTCAAGGAGTTGGGGCCGCTGGTCATGCGACTGGCGGCCAACCCGGCGGACCTTGCCGTCCACTACGTCACCCGGCACGACTACCGAAAGCATAGGGTCTCGATACCGGCGCAAGGCCTCGAAATCAGCGGAGGCGGGTGGAACGCTCCGTCCGCGGCCGGCTGGGTCGCCGTCGAAAACAGCAAAGCCAACGAGGTCCTCTTCCTCGGCGTGGAATGGGAGAGTTACTGGACGGTTCGTTTGACGCCGCAGCCCGGTGGCGGGGTCATGCTGCAATGCGTCCTCGAATACCCAGGATCATGAATTGGCGCCCAAGGCGTCGCTGGCCTCGCCGCGCGTCTTCCTGGGGCTGAGCCATGGCGACATCGACGATTCCCTGCGGGTCCTTCACGACCACTTGCGGCGGATCATGACGCCGGTGCCGACGGACTTCCCCTGGGTCGCCTACGACATCTGGGGCACCGAGCCCGCCGGGCGTGGAGAAGACCATCCTCGCCGAAATTCCCCTTTGCCGCCAAGCTCGGAGTGGACGTGTTCTATATCGACGCCAGTTGGTACGAAGGCTCGTGCAAGAACGGCAGTGGCGACTGGTTCGCCGGGGTGGGCAACTACGGCAAGGAGGATCGCGTCAAGTTCCCCGGCGGTTTGGCGATGATGTCGAAGAAGGTCCATGCCGCCGGCATGAAGTTCGGCCTGTGGTTCGCCCCGCAGGTCGTCGATTCCTCGCCTGGTCGGCACGGTGATCCCGCCGGACTTCGTGGCCCAGCGCGACGGCAAGGACCTCTCGTTGCGGATCGGCAATTGGGCGCCGATCACGCAGATCTGCCTGGGCGATCCCAAGGTGGTGGAGCATCTGAAGAAGGTGATGGGCGATGCCGTCGAGCGTTACGATCTGGATTGGATCAAATGGGACAACTCCGGTCTTGCCGGCCCCGTCTGCAACCGCACCGATCACGGCCACGGGGCCGGCGGACGGGGCCTTGGCTGCCTTGCAAGGCCAGTACGAACTCTGGCGGTATCTTCACCAGCGGTTCCCGAAATTGATGCTTGAGGAGTGCGGGTATCCGAGCCGGCTGGATTATGGGTTGGCGCGAATCGCCACGACCCATTGGTTGTCGGACGACACCACCAACGCGGAACGCGTTCGCCGCAGCCAGATCCACGCCAGTTACGTCTTCCCGGCGGCGCACTACTCGGCATTTATCGTCAGCGGCGAGGGCGCGAAGGACGCGGCAACCCTGGATACGGTCATCCGCAGCCGGATGATCGGCCAGTGCGGCCTCAGCACCATGAACGGCCGCCTCGTCGAGCGCGTCTCGCTTGTTTCCGCCGGAGGTGATCGATGCCCTTTCGAGAAACATCAAGGTCTACAAGCAGTACCGGCACCTCCTGCGCGAGGACGTCTATCACCTCTTGCCGCCGTCGACGAACTCCGACGCCTGGGACGCCATCCAGTTCTGCAAACGCGACGGCAGCGAGTCGGTGGTCCTGGCCTTCCGCAACAAGGGCCCGGAGACGGAGAAGGTGTTGCCTCTTCGCGGGTTGACGGCCGACGCCGCCTACGACGTCAGGAATTATGAGAGCGGCCGGGTCCGCGTCGCGACAGGCAAGGAACTCGCGGCGGGCATGAAGGTGAACTTGCCCTTTGCCGATACCTCGTCCATCGTCCACCTCAAGAAACGATCGAACTGAAGGGGAGGACCGAGGAGGTCCGATCGGCCGCCGAGCTGGTCCCGGTGGATCGCGATCGCGCCGGCGGTCTTGCTGATTGTGACGCCGTGATCGGAAAATCAAACGAGGGAACCGCAAATAAACGCGGATAAACACCGTTGACCGGATCCCAATTTGTCAGCGTTGATCTGCGTTCATCCGCGGTTTCTCTGCCGGTCGCGTGAGCCGCCCCTTCGCAACCTGACGCCGGCCACTGCCTGCCGCGGCCTCCCCGAATCGCCGCGGCGGCTTCGTTCAGGCAAGTTCCTTGCGTATGGCCCAGACCGCCGCCTGCGTCCGATCCACGACGCCGATCTTGCGGAGGATGTGCTGAATGTGCTCCTTGACGGTCTCGTCGCTGATGCGCAGCACCTCGGCAATCTGCTTGTTCGTCAGCCCCTTGGCCACCTGCCGCAGCACTTCGCCCTCACGTTGGGTCAAAGGGACTTCCACGTCGGCGGCCAGTCGCGGCGTCGACAGGGCCCCGGTCGTGCGGCGAAGCTCGGTGCGGGTAAAGATGCTTTCCCCGGCGGCCGCCCGGCGGATCGCGCTGAGCAACTCGTCGCGGGTGCAACCCTTCGGCAGATAGCCGCTGGCCCCAAGGGCAACCGCCCGGGCGACATACGCGGGATTGTCGTAGCCGGAGAACATCAGGATGGGCAGGTCCGGCTTGTCCAGCTTCATCCGGCCCAGGGCGGTCAGGCCGTCGCCCTCCGGCATGCGGACGTCCATGAGCACGGCATCCACGTCGTGTTCCAAGGCGTACTTCACGGCCGCCTGCCCGGTGGCCGCCTCGGCGACGACCTTGATCTCCGTGCCTGCCAGCATCGCCTTGACGCCGCTGCGGAGCACCTCCTGGTCGTCGGCGATCAATAGTCGAATCTTGTCTTTCTGGCTCATGCGCAACTCCTCACGTAAACGGCTGTGGGCCGCCGCCACGATAGCCGGCAACTTCAGCGAAACCGCCCGGCGGCTCGAACTCGACGGCGGCGCCAAGGCCATTGCCGAGGTTTAGGCCCAGAAGGGGGGGGTTCCGCGTGGATGGTCCATCGACCGCATGACCACCATTCTACCCCCCGCGGCGGCGTTTGCCAGCCGATGTGCAGAAAAACGGGGAGGCGGGCGGAAGCCGGAAGAACCGTCTTGCCGGGGACAAGCCGGGGGGTAATCGTTCACAGGCCGGAAAACAAGGAGAGGGAACCGCAGATGGACGCAGATGAACGCAGTTTATTGAGTCCATTTTTGTCGGCGTTTATCCGCGTTAATCCGCGGTTTCTTCGCCGGTAGCGTCAATGGTTACGCCGGGCCTTGACGGCCCCAGCCCGTTCGTTTCCACTGGGGGTCGCGATCCGGCGCCGCCAACGCACACGGGAGGGGAACTTCCCGCCGCCGCCGTGCGTCTCTAGGACTGAAGACCTGCCCGGAAGCAGGACAACCAGCAACACCACCTTTTCCCACGTGAAAGGTCACTGCCATGAAAACCCTCGGCCCGTTTTTCCTCCTGTTGACACTGACCGCGACGCTTTCGGCCCAAACGGTCCCGCCCGCCTTGATGGTCAAGCAGGACGGCGTCTCGAAGCCGCTGGGGCTGGCCGCCCTGCGGACCGAGGTGCGAATCTTCGGCTCGACGGCCCAAACGACCATGACGATGACCTTCGCCAACCCGACGGCCCGGCCGATGGAGGGCGACCTCTACTTCCCCCTGCCCGAGGGCGCGACCGTCAGCGGCTACGCCCTGGATATCAACGGCGTGATGGTCGACGGCGTGGCCGTCGAGAAGCACGAGGCCCGGCAGGTCTACGAAGCGGTCGTCCGCCAGGGGATCGACCCGGGACTGGTGCAGTGGACCGCGGGCAACAACTTTCAGACCCGCGTGTTTCCCATCCCGGCCAACGGCAGCCGGACCGTCCGCGTCGAGTACGTGACCGAGTTGACCGGCGGCCGCGAAGAGCCGGCCTATCACCTGCCGCTCAAGTTCAAGGACAAGATCGGCCAGTTTTCGCTTCGCGTCGAGGTGGTCAAGCCGGCGGCCCCGCCGCGGGTGACCAAGGGCGAACTGACCAATTTCGCCTTCGAGAAGTGGCGCGATAGTTACGTCGCCGAGACGAAACAGCAGAACTGGACGCCGGTCGAGGATTTGGTCGTCGCGCTGCCGAAGACGGACGGACCGCAAGTGCTGGTCGAGCGGGCGGACGACGGGCAAACGTATTTCGCCATCGAGAATTTTCCGACGCAGGCCAATTTGGGCGTTGGATTTGCACGAGCGCCCAAGCGGGTGGTGGTCTTCTGGGACGCTTCCGGCTCGCGCTCCGGCGACCACAAGCGGGAAATCGCCGTGTTGCGGGAGTACCTGACGGGGTTTGTTTCCAGGCTCGTCGAGGGCGAGGTGCCGACGACCGTCGTCGACCTCGTCCTGCTTCGCAATGCGCTGGGCAAGCCTAACCGCATCACGGTTCCTCTGGCCGACCCCATGGGTTTGGCGGTCGCACTGGAAAAAGTGCAATACGACGGCGGGACGCAGCTTGGGGCCATCGAGCCGATTGCCGGGGCAGAGAAGCCCGATTTCTACATGCTCTTCACCGACGGAATCTCGAACTTCGGCCGCGAGGAGCCGGCCCGGCTGGATGCCCCGCTTTACATCTTCTCGGCCGATGCGGGGGCGAATCATGCCTTTTTGCAATGCCTGGCGGACAGCAACGGCGGCCGCTACTTCAACCTGGCCAACTGGAAAGACGCCGACATTTTCGCCCAGGCCCGCCGCCCGGCCTGGTCGTTCCTGGCGGCCGCGATCGACAGTGGGGACACAAAGGACCTTTATCCGCAGCGGCCGCAGCCGTTGGCCGGCCGCTTCATGCTGGTCGGCAAGCTGACCGGCGAGATGGCCACGGTCACGGCCGCCTTCGGCATCCCCGGCGGGAACGTCCCTCAAACGAGACTTCAAAATATCGCAATCCGACGCGGCCAGCGGCTCGCTGCTGCAACGACTTTGGGCTCAGAAGAAACTGGCCGAGTTGATGATCCATCAGAAGCAGAACCAGCAGGAGATCACCGCGTTGGGCAAGAAATTCGGGCTGGTCACGCCCTACACGTCGCTGCTGGTGCTCGATACGCTGGAGCAATACGTCCAGTTCGACATCGCCCCGCCCAAGTCGCTGGCGGCGATGCGGGAGGAATACATGCGCCGGATCGACACCCTCGAACATCAGAAACAAAGCGAGAAGGCGGACAAGATCAACGAAGTGGTCCGCATGTGGCAGGAGCGGGTGAACTGGTGGACCGCCGAGTACAAATATCCCAAGGATTTCAAGTACACCGGCGACAACGGTGAAAAAGCACCAGCAGCCCCCGGGGCAGCGTCTGAGTTCGGAGGTGGGGTCGGAGGCGTGACGCGCGGCGCCGATCATGCCCGAGCGGAGAGGGCGCTGCCGGAAGAACGCTCCGCCAGTTCCGCGGACACAACTCGCGCAGCACCGGCGCCACGTGCGGCGGCGCCGGCGGCCAGGGCGCCCGCAGATTCGGAGGGGGGGCGGCCGATGGGAGGTGCCCACATCATGTATTCCGTAGCGAAGCCGGCCAAAGACAAGGGCGGAGAAGGCGTCGAGGCCCCGGCCCGGCAGCCCGGAATCGTCATCCAGCCCTGGAATCCCGATACGCCGTATCTGAAGGAGTTGCGCGCCGGCAAGGACAAGGCCGAGCGCTGGGCCGTCTACATGAAGAACCGCGCCGCGTACGGCACGTCGCCCGGCTTCTTCTTGGATTGCTCCGACTTCTTCCGCGAGAAAGACGATCCCGAATTGTCGCTGCAAGTCTTGAGCAACATCGCCGAGTTGGAACTGGAGGACGCGGCCTTGCTCCGCGTCCTGGGACACCGGCTGGTGCAGGTCGGAGAACTGGACTTGGCCGTGCAGACGTTCGAGCGGGTGTTGGAGCTGCGGCCGGAGGAGCCGCAGTCGTACCGCGACCTGGCCCTGACGCTGGCCCGGCGGGCCGACGAGGCGGCCAAGCACCTTCCGCGAAACCTTCACGATGCCACGCCGGCTTACCTCCAGAGCCTGGCGGCGATCCGCGCCGATTACGCCCGGACCGTCGATCTATTGCTCCGCGTGGTGATGGGCCGCTGGGACGCGAGGTTCCCGGAAATCGAGGTCATCGCCCTGGAGGAACTCAACCGCACGATTCCGCGGGCCAAGGCCGCCGGCGTGTCGGATGTCCCGTTGGACCCGCGGCTCTTGAAGCTCCTGGACGTGGACGTGCGGATCGTGATGACCTGGCACGCCGACAACACCGACATCGACCTCTGGGTGACGGAGCCGTCGGGCGAGAAGGCGTTTTACGGGCACAATCGGACGACGGTCGGCGGGCTGGTCAGCCGCGACTTCACGCAGGGCTACGGGCCGGAGGAGTACATGGTCCGCAAGGCGCCGCACGGCATGTACACGATCGAGGCGAATTATTTCGGCTCGCGTGCGACGAGGCTTTTGGGTCCGGTGACGGTGCAGGTGGACGTGCTGACGAATTACGGCCGGCCGAACGAGCAGCGCAAGTCGCTGACCATCCGCTTGAAGGAAGCGAAGGAAACGGTTCGCATCGGGCAGATCGAGTTTTAGGGTCGAACAGAGCGCGTCAGGGGTCTTGAATCGGCTCGGGTTACAAAACGGCACGAAAAAAGCCTTTCGCAACTCCTTGCTGCGAAAGGCTTTAGGCAGTGGGCGATGCTGGGCTCGAACCAGTGACCCCCAGCTTGTCGAGCTAACCGACCGCACCCGCCGAAAAGCTCGGAGACCGTTGACTATCAACATGATACGGCGACGGCTCAGTTTTGCAAGCCGTTGCAAACGATAACGAAGAATTGCGGAAAAAGCGGGTAGTCCGGGGTGCAAAGGGGTAGTAGGGGGTAGTCGTCGCCAAGCCCTGAACATGATACATTTCAGGAGGCCGGGACGTGCCGGGGTAACGCCCTGGAAGGCTTTGATGCTTACCGTCCCGGCCTCTTCGTTTCTTGTTCGTGGCTGCTGAACTCAGGCAGCCTTCTACAGTGTCCAAGAACGCTGCTGGTGCGTTTCGTGGTCGGCTGGCCCAAGAGCTGATCCCGCCCACCGAAAGCTGCCGGCGAGGCTGCAAGAAGGACACGCGGCTTGTCAGCGACGGTCTCACGGGCACCCAGTTGCAGCCCGCCCGACTCCGGCTACGACATCGGCCGGCCGGGAGGTGCCGGAGCAAGACCCTGGATGGCTCTGATGCTTTCGCCCCGGGCGCCCTATTCTTCCTCGGTCGCCGCTACGGTAGGTGACGTCCTCCGCCAGCCTAGCGTGCCTTCGCAGAGCTGTTAGAAGTATATGCCATCTCTAGTAGACCGACCGCACCAAAATGCCAGGTGGACCCGAGTCGCCGAACTGCCTAAATGGCGAGGAAAACGTGGTTTGCCTGCATGACAAATGGGCGTAGTCGGTCTACTAGGGCAAACCGCCGGGCGGGGAGCAATAAGTTGACAATCCCGCAGCCCCAAGCCGACTCGCCCCCCCGACGCTGAACCTTGAACGAGCGGCCGTTGTCCATTGGCTCGCAGCAGTGACATGGCATGCAATTACACGCAGTTACATCTCATTGCACATTCGTGGACGTCACGCGGTCACTGTGACTTCACATCGCGTAGAATTGCGATACTGTGAGAGAGGATCACAATATCACGCGACGCTTCAGGAGAGGGCCGCCATGTTCGTACGATCCCGCGAGGAATGTCCAAGAATGGTGGCTGGATTGCGCTGCCCCGGCCACCCTGTGTTCTTTCCGGCAGCGTATGTCATCTATGAAGGGACGAATTTCATGACTACGGCAGAACTGGTTCGCCAAAACGAGCTGGCAGACGCCCTGCTGCAAAAGCTGGAGCGGATCAAGGAAATGTGGGCCGAGTGCCCGAATGAAGACGAGCTTGCCGACTTGGACCAAGCGGTCGGCAGCATTGCCGCCGGTTTGCAGGCGGTGAAGGAGGTCTGGATCTCACGGGACTTTCCGATTGCCGAGGACTTCGACGACCTGGACAAGAAGCTCGGCGACGTCGTCGGAAGCCTGAATGAGATCATCGAGAAGCAAGCGGAGGTGGTTGACTAGGCAACAATCCCGCGAGGATCAACCCGCGCCCCGCCCGACCAATTGACCGGGCGGAAGGACCAGAACACGAGGCAGGGAAACCTGCCTCGTGGCGTTTCTTGGCAGGTTGGCCGTCGGTCGTGATTACCTCCCCGTTATTGGCTCCGCCCACGGCGGCGATAGGCCGCGGTAGCTGCCCATTTCAACGCCCAATCGGCCGAGATGGTCACACCACAGATATTCCGGGCGCCCGGAAAATCTATTGGCGGCAAGAGCCCGGGCCAGCCCGATGGAATGAAAACGTTTGCATCGGACGGCAGCATCCTGCGGTCTGCATCAGGATGCTGCCTTGCCGCAGAGTACCTTCCAGCCAGGGGCGGCTGCCGAACGCTGGGTCGGCCCGATCAGCACCGGCGGTGGCGGCAGACGTTGGTTGCTGGCCAGTGGCTGAGGAAGCCCATCAGGTAAAGGCGATGTACTTGGGCGTGGTCCGCGATTCCGACAGGAACACGACGGCCCGTTTGCCATCGGTGTAATACGGGTCGCCGGTCAAGTTCCGTCGCGGTTTCGCCCGGTCGCACGGGCCGACACCATCGACGTACCCTGCCGTATCCAACCGATCGACGTGCATCAGATCCTCGACGACGTAATCCCGGGCCTCGTCCACGTCGGGGTCGATCCGATGGGTTGTCAAATTCCAGGTCCGCCACGTGAGCCGGACGCCGATATCGCGGCTCACCTGCCCGATCCAGACACGTTGCCCCTGGAATTGCAGTGGCGTGGTCCATAACCGCAGGTGCAGGCGTTCGTTGATCGAGCTCCGAATCCGCTGGAGGGCGAAGTCCTGGCTGCGGCCGAACAGGAACAATCCGCTCACGGGGGAGTAGCGATATTCGGCCCCCGTCAGGAAGGCCCGAACCGTCTTCCAGCACGTTGCCAGGCTGATGACCTCGGTCTCGTCCCAGCGGGCCCCGAACGCCACGAGCACCGTGGAGAAATCGCCCACGACGACCAGGTTGACGGGATCACCCGACCGCC
This sequence comes from uncultured Planctomycetia bacterium, assembly GCA_963804825.1. Lineage (GTDB taxonomy): Bacteria > Planctomycetota > Planctomycetia > Pirellulales > Thermoguttaceae > JBKQVT01. Next base: position 242,249 of record CAWDRV010000004.1, read on the forward strand.
GCCCACGGCTGTTGGTGGTGGCCTGTGGCGCCGCAACCAGGTACTGACGAAGTCCAGGAGTATCCACCTCGGTCAGGTTGTCAGTGGCGTAGAGGGTTTGGAACTCGTGCCGCAGGTGGTCGGCGCGGAGTCCTTCGACGGGCAGCGAAAACTCGAAGTCCTGAAGGCCGTCTGGCCCAAGCAGTCGAACCAGAACGATCTTGTTCCCTTCCGAGAGGTTGGTGAACACGAAACCAGCCTGTTCCCCACCGGGTGGAATCGGACGCATGCGGAAGGCGTGCTCCAGGAAGAACGCATCCATCTTCCTGTTGGCGCGACGAACGGCCAGTAGCTTGATCGGCAGCAGGATCAGCAGCGGCAAAAACAGCCACGCCAGGACGCCGAACCCGAGCAGCCGCTTCCCACCCGAGTAGTGGTTGAGGGCTGCGGCTTCCAGCGGAGAAAAATGGTTCGGGTCGAGGGCCACGAACTGAAGCCGGTACGGTCGGCTGGACTGGTTGACGACGTGAACCCAAACCGGCTGGATGCCTCGCCTGGCCATCGGGACACCGAAGAACTTTCGGCTTGCCGCGCCGCCCAGCACCGCCACGCGGACCTCCAGATCGTCCCGTCGCTGGGTGACCGTCGCGTCCAAGAACCCCTGCACGTCCGGGCACGGTGAATACGGGATCACGAGCCAACGGAAAATGGAAACCATAGCGATTCCCTTAAGTACGGACCTCTTGGGCCGGTGAAAGGATCAGTGGCTTGTAAGGAGTGTTGCATTCACTTCATGCTCTGCCGAAGATCCACCATCGCCTGGTCGAAGGCGTCAACGCGGATCAACCCCATGCGAGGGTACTCGATGTCGAGGATGACACTACCCCAATAGCCGCCAGCTTGGCGTTGATGGCGGTGCGCAGGGAATCCCTATCGTGGGGATCCATCGCGTCGGCGCTGCTCTTCAACCCGTGCTTGCATCACTTTCCCAGGCTTGAAAATGACGGTACATCGTTCGGGCACCATGACCTTCTCGCCGGTTTGGGGATTGTGGGCCTTATGAGCCTTCCGCCGCCTGACCTCAAAAACGCCGAAGTTGCGAAGCTCGACCCGACCATCCTCCACGAGCGTGTTCACGATGGAGTCGAATGTCTTCTGGACGATTTGCTGGGCCTGGAGCTGTGTCATGTCAAGCTCCTCGGCGATCGTCCGCGCGATGTTTCTCTTGGTCACGAGTCATTTCCCCTGGCATGGGGCCCTGGTGCGGCTGCCGCCTGCCGCTGCACCAGCCTCGGCCACGGCGTGGTCGTTCTCCACCGTGCTGCCGGAAACGCCAATGGCACCGAGGATCGTGCCGCCCTGGTTCCGGATGGGGACTCCGCCCGGAAAAGTAATCAGCCCGCCGTTGGAATGTTCAATGCCAAACAGCGATCCGCCAGGCTGGGAGAGCTTGCCGATTTCGCCGGTGTTCATGTCGAAGAAGCGGGCGGTGCGGGCCTTGCGGATGGCAATGTCGATCGAGCCGAGCCATGCCCCGTCCATACGGGCGAACGCCTTCAGATTGGCACCAGCATCGACCACCGCAATGTCCATTTTGACGCCGATCTGTTGGGCCTTCACCACAGCGGCCGACACCGCGGCATTGGCTTGTTCAAGGGTCATGTCGTCCATAGGAATTACTCCTCCACTGCTGGGTTAGTGTGCATGTCTTGACTACTTGCCGCTCCCCTTCTGGTCTGGGGAGGTGTTCGACGACGTCGGCATTGCCTCGCGGAGGCTAAGGTCGCTGATCCATACGGTCCCCGGCCCTTGTACCCATACCGCCAGGTACTTGGGTATGGTGGCGAAACTCACTTCACTGCGGGTCCAGATGCGGCACCAGCCTGTCGCGGTCGGTTTTTCTATGCCATCTTGAGTTCTCTTGGCAGCCCCTTGGGGCAACGCCATACGCAGTGTTGGCGGCGTCATGCGTCCTTGCCATTTGACCCATCCCGACAGTTCGTAGCGTCGTCCCTCCTTCAGCGTCAACTTCAGGCCGTCATCACCACCCCCGTGCCAGACCAGCACCGTTACCGCTTGGTTTCCGCTTGCCGCCGAGATGTCGATCCGCACCGAGCGATGGCCGCTGTGGCGTACCGTGTCGTCCAGCCGCCCGCTGCCCTTGCCGTTCCATACTTCGATCCGCCACGGTTTCATGGTCTCTTGGAAACCAGATCGTGGTAGAAGCTGGCGACCGTACTTCAGCTCCTCCCTGGCAGGCTCGGCCCAGGGGAGTTCCAAGGGTGAGGCGCGAACAGGAGCGCTTTCTCCCGTTGCCGCTGCTGCGACGAGCGGTTGGAGCTTGAGAATCTGCTGCGCGATCTGCCATCGCCATTTTCGCAACGTGGATGGATTCGGCGGCGGGGTGCGATCGGCCGAACTCAGTGCCTGAAACCCCCAACCAATCTTACCAAGTAGCTCCGTCAGCGCTCGGTCAGCATCGTTGGCAGCCATCTCTGCGTCCCTGTCACTGGATCTCCGGGCTCGGGCAATCGTTTGGGCGAGCAGGCTGACGTACCGATAGTCGTCGATCCCCGCGCGAACCGCCTCCCACATGATGCTGGGCAGCGGGCCGTCGTCGGCAAGGTACACGTAGCCGTCGTCGTCGCGCCGCCACCCGCCCCCCTGGAAAACCGTGTTTCCGAAATGGTATGCCCATTGCGTGATCTGCGCCGCACCCGTCTTGTAACCGTAGAAGCCGAAGAAGAATCGCGCACCGGCGGGTGTAGCCCCGCAACCATTGTAAATGCCGTACGGCTTCCTGCGCACGACCAGGGCCCTGGCGATTTCCGGCGTGAAGCGGTTGGTGCTGAACATGTCGATGCTCGCCGACAGCGGGCTGAGTTCGTCCATCCCCATCGCCATGCCGCCGCCAATGTCCGTCCAGGTCATCAGGTCAGGTCTTTTCTTCTTCAGCAGGCCGTAGTAGTATGCGGCCTCGTCGAGCAGGTTGTGGGCACCGGCCTCATCCAGCGCGTATGCGCGTAGTGGTGGCCATCCCTCCGCCTTGGCCATCTGGCGAATGACATCGACGGCGCGAAGCATATCCTGGTCGATCTTCTTGCTGTGCGGCCAGAAGGAGAACCAGTTCTTCCCGTGGTCCCAGTAGTAGGCGATCTGGTGCCCAAGCTCAAAGGTCACGGGAAAGCGCCGTGGTCCAAAAACCTTCTTCTCGGCGTCCATCAGTCGTTTGCACTCGGCGCGAGTCGCCGCGACGTCATCCTCGCCGTAGTCCCGGTCCCGCGACTTGATGACCACGCTCATGGCCGGTTCGATCCCGTTGCAGCCGTGTTCCCGCAAGTCGAGCAACTGCTTCAAGAGCATCTCGTCTGAATCCGGCGGCTTGGGGTAGCACATCGCCATTTCGATGGGCGCCGGGGGAAGGGTAAAGGGCAAGACCTTCACAGTCAGAGGGAGTCTTGCCAGTTCTTGCCCGGCAACCTTCACGGAAATGGTGCCCGCGTAGTCCTCGGCCTCAGCCCCTGCGGGGATCTTCACGGTCAACCAGACACGCAAGGCCGTATCTTGGGGCACGGACACCGTCTGCCGCTTCTCTAAAAGGAATGGCTGCCGCCGAAAAGTCTTTGCCTTCGGGTCCACGAGCACGCGGACGGTGGACACGAACCGCACATCTACGTAGTCCGCAGGAATGGCACGCCCCGCCGCAGAGCGAGGGCCGCTGACATCAACACGGACGTCCTCCAGAGGGTGGATCGCGTGGAGAACAAAGCCCGTCGATTCGTATTCGTCGCGTGCGGCAGACAGCCCCACTTCCGCGATGCGATCGGAAACGGGTGGAACGGCGCGCTGCGAAACCGTGGTCGAGGTATCAAGGGCAGAGATCACAAAACCTCGGCGGCGCTCCTCGGCAGTCAACCTTGCTTCCGTCAAGGCTGACGCAGGCTCGCGTGCTTCCGTCCATCCCTCCGGCAGCAGAGGTGCTTCAGGTCCTACAGTGCCCCAGGCCCGAAACTGTGGCGGCGGGATGGCATACAGGTAGCCGCTGCCGCCAGCCATGATCGCGAGCGCCAGAAGAACATACCGGCTCTTTCCCATCTCTTGCCTCCTTGTCGTCACGTCAGCGTCAAAGCGGTTTATCGGATTTCCCTTCCTTCCCCCGTCAACTTGGCTCCGCCCGCGAAACGACGTGAAGCTTCGCGTCGCGAATGTCGTTCAGGCAAGTCCCTTGCGTATGGCCCACACCGCCGCCTGCGTTCGATCCCTGACGCCGATCTTGCCGAGGATGTGCCCAACGTGCTCCTTGACGGTCTCGTCGCCGATGTGTAGCACTTCGGCAATCTGTTTGTTCCTCAGCCCTTTGGCCATTTGCCGCAGCACTTCGCCCTCGCGTCGGGTCAAGGGGGCTTCCAAGTCGGCGGTGAGGCGCGGCGTCGACAGGGACACGGCCGTGCGACCAAGCTCGGTGCGGGTAAAGATGCTTTCCCCGGCGGCTGCCCTGCGAATCGCGTGGACCAACTCGTCACGGGTGCAACCTTTCGGCAGATAGCCGCTGGCTCCAAAGGCAGCCGCACGGCCGACATACGCGGGATTGTCGTAGCCGGAGAACATCAGGACGGGCAGGTCCGGCTTGTCCCTTTTCATGCGGCCCAGGGCGGTCAAGCCGTCGCCGTCCGGCATGCGGACGTCCAGGAGCACAACATCCGCGTCGTGTTCCAAGGCGTACTTCACGGCCGCCTGCCCGGTGGCCGCCTCGGCGACGACCTTGATTTCCGTGCCTGCCAGCAGGGCCTTGACGCCGCTGCGGATCATTTCCTGGTCGTCGGCGATCAACAGGCGAATCTTGGCTTTCTGGCTCATGCACAACTCCTCATGTGAACGGTTGTGGGCGGCCGCCACGATGGTCGGTCACTTCGGGGAAGGTGCATGACGGCTCGAACTCGACAGCGGCACCGAGGGCATCGCCCACGGCAAGGTCCAGGAGTGTTCCACGTCGGTGGTCGGCAGATAGCATGACGGTTATTCTACCCTTGGCGGCGGCGTCTGCCAGGGCCGGAGGTTGGGGGGGCGGGCACGTCGACACTGGCCGCTGAGGGCCGATTTTTCCAAAAACTTTCGGCGGACGGGAATAAATCGGCGGTTTCCCGCGTCTTATCTATAAGGCCGCTCGCCAGGTTCTCGGAAATTTTCCGTGAACTATTTGAGCCTGAGCGGCGTCTATACGATAGAATACTGGTAGGCAGCCCTCGTCGGGCTGCTGCTGCGACCGAGAGACAGCCATGACTTCGATACGGCTAAGTCACAAACAGCGAAGATGGATGGGTACATTCGCCGCCCAAGCGGCGAATACGCTCCCGTCCTATCCATTGCGCGTTTGACACCGGCCGTACCTATTCCGAAGAATACCGAAAGCCCGGTGTCATAACGACATCGGGCTTTTTTTATTGGGTCGGTAGCTGAGATGCGGGCACCGACCGAAGGTTGGTCGGCGGCGGCCTGAAAAGCCGCAGACGCGGATTCGAGCACCGCCCGACCCACTGCGTGAAACGTGCGCGCGAACCCCTTGCGTCAACTGCGTGGAAGGTGCGCGCCAAGACGGCCTGTTCGTCTATCGGTTTGAGGACACCGGCCCTTCAAGCCGGGAAGACGGGTTCGACTCCCGTACGGGCCGCTGTGGGCAGAACGTAGCGAAGCCTGGTTATCGCGCGGGCACCGATGCGCAGCATTGGTCCGGGGACCAGGAGATCGGCGGTTCAAATCCGCCCGTTCTGACTGGAGACGGGATGTAGGGTAGCGGCCAACCCGCGTGCTTTGGGAGCACGACATCGCAGGTTCGAGTCCTGCCATCCCGACATGACGGACAACGACGTTGGTACAAGGTAGCCGAGGGCCGGATGCCCAAACCCGGCTGATAACCGAGTGGCGCTGAGTTCGACTCTCAGGGCTACCATTGGAAAGTGAGGAGCATGACGATGAAGCAAACCCGATGGAAACGCATACGCCCGGCCTGCCTTCTGGGGTCGTGGTGTAACGGCAGCACACCGGACTTTTAATCCGGTAGGTGAAGGTTCGAGTCCTTTCGGCCCCACTCGCCGTGACGGCGCGTAGCTCAATGGTCAGAGCGGGCCTCTTATAAGGGTCAGACTGAGGGTTCGACTCCCTCCGCGCCTACTGCTGCGCGTAAGGAAGCAGACGACGGGACCAAGGTGCTAGCGGCAGCACAGCGGATTCTTAATCCGCCAGGTGAGGGTTCAAGTCCCTCTGGTCCCACTGATGTGAGCACTGGTCGTCCAGTGGCGAGGATACCGCACCCGTAATGCGGCGACGAGGGTTCGAGTCCCTCCCGGTGCCCCTGTTGTTTGACAATTCGGCACACCACAACGCGCCCATGATGTAGCGGCAGCCTGCTGCCTTGCCATGGCAGAAGTGCGGGTTCGACTCCCGCTGGGCGCTTTTCAGCGCAGGACGTAGGAAAGCCTGGTATTCCGCGTGCCCCGGGCGCACGAGATCGCGGGTTCAAATCCCGCCGTCCTGACTTTGATTGCGGTGGGGCCTGTGTTGGCACGGGCGGGCGCCTGTTAAGCGTCATGTCGCAGGTTCGATTCCTGCCGCCGCAGCCTGGAGACGGAAGGGCAAGCCGGACCACCGCTTCGCGGCGGTGCCCGCGATGGCAGCCGCCGGGCACCATGCGAAGCATGGTCAGCGGCCGAGCGATGAGCCTTGAGGGTTCGACTCCCTCTCCTTCCGCCTGATGTGCCCTTGGCCGAGCGGCAGAGGTGCCAGCCTTCCAAGCTGGCGCGACCACCGCTGCGGTCGGTGCCCGGTTCGACTCCCACAGGGCACTCTCTGGACGTTGATCGGGGATCAGCTAGCGGTAGGCTTCCTGGCTTTGAACCAGGCAACGGAGGTTCAACCCCTCCTCCCCGAGCTTGCAGAACGATGCGGAGTCATCTAACGGCAGGATGAGACTCTCTGAAGGTCTTCATGCTGGTTCAACTCCAGCCTCCGCAGCTTGATAACGGAAGCCATCCGGCCGGATGAGGAGCCTGTCCTGAAAACAGGTGGCGGCCAGTAGCCGCTTGTGGGTTCGAGTCCCACGGCTTCCGCCTCTTGGGGTCATGGTCCAACAGGACGACGCCAGCTCCGCACGCTGGAAATCCCGGTGCGAATCCGGGTGACTCCACTGAAGCAGCACAGCCCCGTGGTCCAACGGCAACGACGCTTGGTCCACACCCAGGAAACGATGGTTCGACTCCATCCGGGGCTACTTGGTGGCCCAGATACGCCAATCGGAAGAGCGGCTCGGCTTAAACCCGGGCGTTTGCGGGTTCGATCCCCGCTCTGGGCACAGCGGCTCGGTAGGCAACCGGCAGACCACCTTGGCTTAGAACCAGGGATGCTGTGGGTTCGACTCCCACCTGAGCCACAGAAGAAAGCCCGCCCTCGTGGAGCAGCCTGGAGTGCTCGCCTGCCTGTCACGCAGGAGATCGCGGGTCCAAATCCCGTCGAGGGCGCTGATTGACACGCCGGGCAGGCCGCCCGGCGGGGCGGAGAAAGAGGCATGGCGCGGTACGCAAATCGGCAAAGCGGCCAAGCTCAAACCTTGGTGACTGCGGGTTCGACTCCCGCCTGCGCCACTGAAAGCATGCGTCGGCTGGGCAATGGTGAGCCCAACGGACTGTAACTCCGCCGCCACAGGCTGTGCAGGTTCAACTCCTGCCCGACGCACTGCAAAACATGGCCCGTTCGTCTATCGGCGAAGGACACCGGCCCCTCACGCCGGAAAGGCGGGTTCAATTCCCGCACGGGCCGCTAAACATGACCAAGTGGCGCAACTGGTAGACGCGCGACGCTCAGAACGTCGTGCCCTTCGGGCTTGGGAGTTCGAATCTCCCCTTGGTCACTGAGGAATTGCAGGCGCGGCAGGTGCCCAACTGGCTCCGGGCACCGACCGAAGGTTGGTCGGGCCGGTGTGCCCGGTTCGATACCGGGGCCTGCAACTGCGGGTGGGCCAGTGCTCAGCCGGGCCCCATAAGCCTGGACCGCCGGGTGCGACCCCCGGACCCGCCACGACCGGGTACGCAAATTGGCATAGCGGCGAGGTCGAGAGCCTCGTGCCTGTGGGTTCGACTCCCACCTCGGTCACTTGATCCCGTGGTCCAACGGCGAAGACGCCTGGGTGACAACCAGGAAAGCGATGGTTCGACTCCATCCGGGATCACTGTTGCGAAATGGTCTGTAGGTGTTTCGGCAGCACACCTCCTTGGTATGGAGGAAGACCGGGTTCAATTCCCGGACGGACCTCTCGATTGATACGGGCCGCTGGTCCAACGGGAAGACGCTTGGTTTGCAACCAGGCAATCGGGGTTCGATTCCCCGGCGGTCCACTGAAGATGACGGGCTGATGGTCCAATGGGAAGACGCCAGGCTGGCAGTCTGGAAATCCGGGTTCAATTCCCGGTCGGTCCACTGTTGCGTGAATACGGAAGGTAGCCGGATACCGGGTTGCCGGGCCGCCCCGCTAAGGCGGTTCTTTCTTGTGGAGATGAGGGTTCAACTCCCTTGCCTTCCGCTTGGTGTGCCGAATTGACGCCCCGATAGTGAAACGGAAATCATGCCTTGCTTCTAACAAGGCGATCCAGGTTCAACTCCTGGTCGGGGTACTGGAGGAGACGGTTATTGATGGTGTCTGTGGTGTAGCGGTTTCTGCACGGCTGGCTGTGAACCAGAAGGTGCCGGTTCGACTCCGGCCAGATACCCTGAATGGAAAAGATCGAAAGGATGGAAACATGACCTTGAAGGTGCTCCAGCGGCCGACGCTGGTCCTGAACCGCAATTGGCAGCCGGTGAACGTCGCCACCGTGGCACGGGCGCTGGTCCTGCTGTGGAATGAAACGGCCCGTGTGGTCAACCCGGTCGACTACCAGCTTTACACCTGGGCTGACTGGTCGAGGCTGCGTCCGCGCACCGACGAGCCGTTCATCCGGGCGGTCCGGTTCCGGCTGCGGGTGCCGGAGGTGGTCGCCCTGAGCGGTTACGACCGGCTGCCGACGGCCCATGTGACCTTCAGCCGCCGGAACATTTTCAAGCGGGACCACTACACCTGCCAGTACTGCGGCGCCCAGCCGGGCGGCGAGGAGTTGACGCTGGACCACGTCCTGCCGCGGTCGCAGGGTGGTGTGTCGGGCTGGGAGAACTGCGTACTGGCGTGCATGGCCTGCAACAAGCGGAAGGCCGACAGGACGCCGGAGCAGGCACGGATGCACCTGCGCCGCAAGCCGGTGCGGCCGACGTGGAAGCCGCTCTATGCGGACCACCAGGTGCGGATTGCAAGCTGGTCGAAGTTCGTCAGCGAAGCGTACTGGAACGTGACGCTGCGAGAGTAGTTGTTACGCCAAGAGCCCCCGGCCGCCTGTGCCGGGGGCCGATACAGGAGTGTCCTCCTGGGAGAGGAAGCGGCCTCCAAAGCCGCCAAACGGGGTTCGAATCCTCGCGCTCCTGCCTTTTATGGGTTGAAATGCCGTTGTCGCGCCGCGCGGCTGGAACAGGCCGGGAGTGTGACGTAGCGCGGCATCGGTACCAAAAAGCCGACGTGGCCGAAAGGCGAGGCGGCGGTCCTGTAAACCGCATGATGCTGGTTCAAGTCCAGCCGTCGGCTCTGGTGCATTTGTCCCGATGGTGTAGCGGATCGCACGGGGCCCTCCTAAGGCCCTGGCCCTGGTTCGACTCCAGGTCGGGACGCTGAATGTCTCGATGGTGTAGCGGATCGCACAGGACCCTCCGAAGGTCCAGGTCCAGGTTCGACTCCTGGTCGAGACACTTGCCCTGCGAGTGTGCCGGATTAGCACGGCAGACTACGAATCTGCAAGACGGGGTTCGATTCCTCGGCGGGGCACTGAACGGAAACACGTCCTCGGAGTGTGGGGGATTTGCACGCGACCCTGCGAAGGTCGAAGACCAGGTTCGACTCCTGGCGAGGACATTTTGCTTGCGTGCGGCCGAGAATGAAACACAGGCCGTAACAAGCGAACGGCGCTGGAGCCAGACGGCACGGCGGCTGCCTGCAAAGCAGCTTCAAGTGGGTTCGACTCCCACCGGCGCCTCTTTGGAAGCGATGATACGGCCGGGCCAACGGCGAGACGCTGCCCTGTCCCTTCAACAAGGCGGTTGGCGACGTGTGTTCCGTGAATGGGTTCTGACCGATGGTCGTGTCAACCAGGTTAGCTCAGTGGTAGAGCACCAGACCGTGAATCTGGCTGTGACGGGTTCGACTCCCGTACCAACACCGCAGGCTAAACCCCTGCCCGACGCGGCCCGAGGGAGGCGGGCCAACGTGTGATCGGCCACCGGCGGCCGAGCGACCGGCGGCGCCGAGGATTCTGGGCATCTGCCTGTAAGGCAGTGCCCGAGGGAATCGACGCCCGAGGAAGCCACGGTTGTCCGGTGGCAGCACGGCCGAGTGCCATGTAGTGAGTGGATACCGCTTCCGCCGGCCTCCGGCAAGCGGCAACGGATGCCTGGCGAATCGCCCCAGGGCTTTGTCCCTTCGGCGACGAGCCCGGCGGAAACTGCCGCGTCGCCGCAGGCTCTGTGGATGCTCAAACGACACTCCGCAGTTGTCCGTGTGATCGCCGCTGGTTCCGCCGCCCAACGGCTTTATGAAACAAAGCAAGAGCGGCCCATGAAAGGCCGCAGGAAGGAAGGTGAAGGATGTTCGTCATCAACACTGTCAAGATTCGCAGCTACGAAACGGGCCTGCACTTCCGTGACGGCGAGTTCAAGGGCCTGCTCGGCACCGGTCGGCACTGGTTCTTCGACCCGCTGGGCAAGGTCAAGGTGGAGGTCGTCTCGCAACGCGCCCCGTGGCTGGCCCACGAGAAGCTCGACGTGATCGTCCGCTCGGGTGCGCTGAAGGACCGCGCTGTGGTCCTGGACCTGAAGGACTACCAACGGGCGCTGGTGTGGGTGGACGGCCGGTTCAGCCACATCCTGCCGCCGGGCCTGTACGCCTACTGGACCACCTTCCGCGAGGTCGCCGTCGAGGTGATCGACGCCCGGCAGGTCCGCTTCGAGCACAAGGACCTCCAGGTGATCGTCCGTTCGGCGCTGGCCGACCGGCTGCTGGACGCCTTTGCCGTCGAGCAGGGCCACGTCGGCGTGTTGTTCGAGGACGGCCGCTACGTCGAGACCCTGCCGCCGGGCAAGTACGCCTTCTGGAAGAACATGGCCAAGGTCATGCTCGTGCCGATGGACCTGCGCGAGACGATGCTGGACATCGGCGGCCAGGAGATTATGACCGCCAACAAGGTCACGCTGCGCCTGAACGCGGTGGCCACCTACCGGGTGGCCGACGCCCACAAGGCGTTGAGCGCGGCCGATGACGCCCGCCAGGCCCTGTACCGCGAGGCCCAGTTGGCCCTGCGGGCGGTGATCGGCGGCCGGGAACTCGATCAGTTCCTGGCCGACAAGGACGCCGTGGCCAAGGAACTGGAGGTCATCGTCCGCCACCGCGTGGCTGCGTTGGGTCTGGAGGTCATCTCGGTAGGCATCCGCGACGTGATCCTGCCGGGCGACATGAAGGACCTGATGAACAAGGTCACGGAGGCCAAGAAGGCGGCCGAGGCCAACCTCATCGTCCGCCGCGAGGAGACGGCGGCCATGCGCAGCCAGGCCAACACGGCCAAAGTGCTGGAGGGCAACCCGACGCTGATGCGGCTCCGGGAGCTGGAGGTCCTGGAGCGGGTGGCCACCAGCGGCAAGCTGAACGTGGTGCTGGGCGAGAAGGGCCTGGCCGAGCGGGTGGTGAACCTGCTCTGATTGAACTTGATGCTCGGGGGCCGGGAGCGGTCCCGGTCTCCGGGCGTTCTTTCAGAAGAGGTCGGTCCGGTGGAAGGCTCGACGGGAGCGCATGCGAGGAGATCCTTCGTCGTGCCCTATTCCAAGAAAATGATTATTGGATACAATGGGTACTTCGTGTGGTGCATCACCATAACACCATGTGCGGCATGGGGCCAAGGGAGAGTCGAATGGCCTTGGACGAAAACACAACACCGTTGCTCGCCCACACTCTCGGTACACTGTGTGATGAATTGGTCAGTGGCCGAGGGGTCGCGTTGCAGCGGGGCGATCGGACGATTCGCCTCGCCTCGGCCACTGCTCGAGCCGTCTTTAACTGGTATCGCTGCAATCGGCCGAAGTGGGGCGGGCTGAACAGAGAGGAAGACGTAGAGGCCATAGCGAGGGAAGTCAACAACGAGCCCCCTGTCATGCCGGCCCTAAAGACCCGAGACACGGCAAAGCCTCCCGAAATCGTCTATTTGAAGAAGATTCGAGCCCACCGCTTCGCGGGCATCCATCGGTACGGCAGCGTCAATCAACCGCCGCCTTTTTTCGAGTGCGTCCTTGAGAACGGTGGGCCTAGGGTTTGGATAATCGAAGGAAGCAACGCCGCTGACAAGACTTCGCTGCTATCCGCGATCTGCTGGTGCCTCACAGGGCATGTCTACCGTTCTCAGCGCAAGCCGGAGACCACCAAAGAACCGATTGCTTTGTACGCTGGCAAAACCGTGGAAGATACGGACGAAGAGCCAGCGGGCTTTGACATCTCGGCGGTTACGCCTGTTCCATCAAGCGTTGTTCTTGAGGGGCTCTGTGGAGAGAAGGTTCTTCTTGACACATGGGTTGAATTGACATTTGTTGACGCCCATGGCAGCGAACTCGGAACAATGCGACGGTCGGTCAAGAGAGCGAGGCGCGGAAACCAGATCGAAATCTCAGAGCCCGACTTCTCCGCGCTGGGCGTCCCACCGATTGCGCTGGAAATCGGCACCAGAATGACTGGGTTGCTTCCCTACATTCAAGTCGGACACAGATCAGACTTAAGCTCTGCGGTCGCGGAGCTAACGGGGCTGCGACCATTGAAAGATCTCGTCAGGCACGCGACAAAATCGCGAGATAAGCTCCGCGGCACACTCCCCAAGGCGCGTATTGAAGAAATCAGCCGGCTTGACGAAGAGTACGTCTCGGAATGCGATGAGCTCGCGCAAATACTCGATAAGCACAAGGGCATTGCGCCGATGCAGCAACTGCCGCGCGTTCCAGAAGTTTCCACGTGCGAGGAGGAGATAGCTAAACTCAAGTCGCACTTCGAGAATCGACAGGCTGTGACCTTGGCGGGAGCGAAGGCCGTGCTGGGGGATTCATTTGACAGCGGTGATCAGGACTCGTGCGAAGATTTGATCAAGAGCATTCCCCTTGCACATGCTGCTGTCGCCTTCGATGCCATCGCGAAGCTGCAGAGCGCAGCGCGACTGCACGCGTTAGGGTGCCTCACAGAGGCCGACCTCACAGCGGCCGAGGCGACGATTGAAATGGTACTGGAGCAGGCAAAGGAGATCGCCAACCTCGAACGCAAGAAGGATATCGCCGCTCGAATGCGTCTTTATGCCAGAATTGCTGACTGGCTCAAGGACACAAACCTGCTTGCCGATGACGTTACCACGTGTCCTGTGTGTGGCACGCCGCTCGCTGAGAAAGAAGATTCCGTAACGCACAAGCTCGTCGTCGAGCACATCCGCGAGTTTCTGCATACCGACAAGGGGCACCTTCAGTACGCAGTAACGCAGTGGGCGAGGAACTCCGCGGACAAGCTCTCTCGCCAACTTGCAAAGACCCTTTCGTCGGAACTGGGGACGACTCTGCCTGGTCGCCCGAGCGCTTTGATTTCGGATGCCTTCTGTAAGGACTTGCTTGCGTCGCCGGCTTTCTCTAAGACGCTCGCGCCTCTCAAGGCGACTGTGACGGCGCTTTGCGAACGGTACTCAACTGCGGAAGACACGTTCGTGGAGCCCCCGGTCGTCACGTTTCCGGCCAGTATTGCGCCGGCGTGCCAAGAGCTGGCGGACGCTATGTCACGCATAAGACGGGCGATTGCGTTTGCGCGATGGCGACACGCAAATGCCGATTTCTGCCGGCGGATGATCGTTGGCGTACTCGGGACGGATGCCGCCACGGCGGGCAGCCCCGGACCAGGCGACGTGGCTCCTAGGCAGGTGCCTCTGGTCGTACATCTGAGAGCGTTGGAACGCATTGTCACTGAGTCCGAGCCGCTACAAATGGCTTTGGCACGAACGAAAAACATGACAGGCTGGCTTGCAACACGGCGCAGCCTGCAATTTCGGATAGAACGATACGGGCGAACTGCACAGGCGCTGGAGCAGCTATTCGAGATCGGGCAGGTTGTAGATGATCAGGTTGGCTCACTGATGCAGACACTCTCGACCGACACGAGTCGGTGGCGGAACAACCTTTATAGCCCGGCATACTCTGACGCGCCGAGTATCGCGGAGGCCGACGTCGCCGACGACGGCAGCCTAATTCTGCACGCCGAAGCTGGCGGAACCAGGGTGCCGGCACAGCACATTTGCAACTCCTCAGACCTCAGGGCCACGCTACTTGCGTTCCTGTTGGCCTTTTGGAAGCACTTGGCTACGACACAGGGGGCCATCTCGCTTCTCCTGTTGGACGATTTGCAGGAGCTGTTTGATCCGCATAACCGCAGGAGGATCGCTTGCGCAATCCCGAAGATCGCGCAGATGGGTGCTCAGGTGTTGCTCACCACGAATGACCACGACTTCGGGAGGAATGCCTGCAGATCTGCGTATCAGGCGATCGGACGAGAGCATACGCTCCACCAGCAGGCTGTACCGGCAAGTGCTGGAAGTTTGCGGATGACATTGAGGCCGTTCCGTGAAACTATCCAGAGGAAGAGAGAGAACTTCGAAAGGAAGGAGAACGACCACGAAGCGGCAAGGGACTATCTCAACGAACTACGTATCTACCTGGATGCGCGACTCCTGGAGTTCTTCGGCGTTGCGGACCCCGCGATGCCAGCTCAGCCCACATTTGCCGACTTGGTGAATGCGGTCAGGCGGCGAGTCAGCCAAGGTATGGAGCCATTTTCTGGCAGAGTATTCGGCCAATTGGCGAGTGAACCCGCTTTGCGGGATGGGAGCGAGTTCGTCAGGCTTTTGAACGAGTCTCATCACTCCCGCGCCCATCTTATCACATACCCCGATGTAGCGCGGATCGCAGACGACTGTAAACGAGTTCTTGACTTGGTGCATTTGGCGGCTGAGGAATACGAAAGATGGCTGCGGCGCGATCCTCGCGAGCCCTTGCCCGCAACTCCAGCGTCGCTGCCCGCCGGTAGGAATCTTTCATTCACTGTTCCTCTGTTTCTCGCCACCGCGGCCGCGGACCGGGACTCGCCAATGTACGATGTCGTCGAGGCGGAAGAACCGTTTGCATGCAACTGGTTGGAAAATCATGCCATATATGTCAACAATACGGACAATCTGGGATTTGCAGGCTCGAAGAGTTGCCGATTGGTCGTCAACTTGAACGGTAATGTGCCAGGGGACAACAGCCTCGTGGTAGCGCTTCATGGGGAGAAGGTTTACGTTCGCCGCCTCCTGCACGTCCCTCAGGACGCCGCCACCGTCGTTTTGGCTGCTGAGAACCTCGAATCCTTTGCATCGCCCCCCAACACTCCTGGTTCCTAGGAGCGAAGTGACTCTGCTGCAAGTCGTGGGGGTTATTTTTGATAATGATCCCATCTGTCCACGGCCCGAGCAGGAGGCCGTTATCGACGACACGCATACTGTGTTAGAACACGTGCAAGTTGCTTTCAAGGTACGCGGCGAGAGCGCCCTACCACTGGCGCTCCCAGGGCAAACAATCCTGGCGGGGCCAAGAATCCTTGTGAGCGAACTTGGCTCGAATGAGAGTGAGCCAGTGGTAATCGCGACTACTGAGGGTACGGCCTTTAAGCGTGTAGGAAGATTGGTTTTCGGCACCAAGCATGTGCGGCGGTTTGAGTCAGTTGGCGGCCTCGGTGAATCGATTATCATTCGCATTGAGGAACGAGAGAACGATCCGTTCCATGACCTGCCGGCGCTCGAGGACGCCCGCAGGATTCTCGGTGTGTTGTACAACCCAAATGAGTAAAGGTACCCCGGCCGGTTGACCGTATGCCGCGTGGGACGGTCAACATCGAGGGGAGCATTAACAGTCATGGCACATCGCGTGGGTCGGCCCGACGACCATTCCTTCCGCAAGCTCCTGCCCGGCTTCGTCATTTCGGCCGGCACCCAGGTGGTGCTCAAGGTGGCCAAGGTCCTGCCGGACGGGCAGCAGTTCAAGCCGCCGGGGAGCGTGGGCGTCGTCTTGCAGAGCCCGCCGGATAATCGGCAGCCTTACGTCGTCCGATTCGCCGACGGGGAGACCGTCGAGGCGTATTTCCATGAACTCGCCTTGCGGCGCCGCGAGGTCGAGGACGAGTTGGGTGAAGTCCGCGAGGACATTCGACCCTGGATCATCTACCGCTGCCAGGTCGGATCGAAAGCCTTCGGACTGGCCGACGAGGATTCCGACGACGACCTGCGGGGCATCTACCTGCCGCCGGCCCGACTGCACTGGTCCTTGCGAAAGCTGCCGGAACAACTGGAGTTTGCAGACCAAGAGCGGGACGAGGTCTACTGGGAGCTGGAAAAATTCCTGCGGCTGGCCCTGAAGGCCAACCCCAACGTGCTGGAGACCCTGTGGACGCCGCTGGTCCTGTTGGCCGACGAGACGGCCCAGGAACTGCGGGCGATGCGGCAGGCGCTGCTCTCGAAGCACGTCTACAAGACCTACTCGGGCTACGTCCTGAGCCAGTTCCGCCGCATGGCAAACGCCTACAAGCAAAAGGGCACCTACAAACTCAAGCACGCCATGCACCTCGTCCGGCTGCTCTACTCGGGGATCGCCGCCCTGGACACGGGCGAAATCCGCATCGACGTGGCCGAACACCGCGACGAACTTTTGCATATCCGCAACGACGGGCTACCGTTCGAGGAGGTCAAGCGACGGGCCTTGGTGTTAGACGAGCGGTTCCAGGCGGCATTCGAGCGGACCCGCCTGCCCGAGCAACCGGACTACGCCCAGGTTGATGCCTTCCTGATTCGTGCCCGGAGGAGGATGGTCGATGCTTGACGTGAACTTGGAGGCAATGCGGCAGGTCGTGGCTGGGCTGAAGTATCGGCCGCTGTTTGTCACCGTCAGCGGGGCCCATCTCTACGGCTTTCCTTCGGCCGACAGCGACGTGGACCTGCGGGGCTGCCATCTGCTGCCGCTACGGGACGTCGTTGGCCTGGACCTGCCGAACCAGACACTGGAGCACAAGGTCGTCCACGACGGCACCGAGGTAGAACTGGTCAGCCACGACGTGGGCAAGTACCTCGGGCTCTTGGTCCACAACAACGGCTACATCCTGGAGCAAATCTTCTCGCCGATTGTGGTCATGGGACAGGAGTTCCTGGACGAGCTGCGCCCGTTGGCCCGCCGCTGCATCACCCGGCACCACTATCACCATTACCGGGGCTTCTACGCCACCCAGCAAAAGTTGATCGCCAAGGAAGAGCCCAAGCGGGCCAAGCCCGTGCTCTATGCCTATCGGGTGCTGATGACCGGCATCCACCTGCTGCGGACTGGCGAGGTCGAGGCCAACCTGCTGAGGCTCAACGAGCACTTCCGCTTCGCTTTCCTGGACGAGTTGATCGCCCGGAAGGTCGGCGGCGAGGACGCCTCGGTCGGGGATCTGGACTGGTCGTTCCACGAGGCCCGGCTAGCCGAACTGGAGGCTCAACTCGACCAGGCGTTCGCGGAGTCGAAGTTGCCCGAGGACCGGGACCGGAAGCCGGTCAATGAGTTGCTGGTGCGGTTGCGGCTGGACATCTCCCGCGAAGCGGTTTCGTCTTTGGGAATGATCCATCGCCGCAGCGGCGACGCGGCTCGGTCCCAACGACTGGGACCATACACCATCGAGTCGCTGATCGACCAGTCCGAGGACGGCCGGGCGACGGTCTACTGCGTCTCGATTGCTGCCCGTCAGCAAACCCGGATCAGCTATCATCGCGTCGCGGAAGAATACTACTTCGTTTTGGCCGGCCACGGTACGGCTGTACTCGATGGCCGGGAATATCCACTGAACGCTGGCGATTTCCTGCGGCTGCCGCCCGGCACGACCCATGGGTTCATTACTGGGGACGAACCGTTGGAGATGCTCAATGTCCACACGCCGGGCTGTCGGCCCGACCGCGACACCTGCTTCGCCGATGGCGCGCCGCCGGAGGGTTTTGCCAAGGATACGGAAAGCCGACCGCCTGCGGCGGGGCCTTGAGCAGCGCGCCGGTGGCGAGTACATGAACCAGGACTTTTGATATAGGTGCCGGGGCTGTCCGCCCTGCCGATGCCCCTCGCCCCGTCGCGCGGTTACACGAAGGCCCCCTTTTTGAGGCGCGCGGTGTGCGCGGGGACGACCGTCATCGGACGGCTGCGCAAGGACACGGCGTTGCGCGACCTGCCGCGAACGCTGCGACGGGGGCGGCGGCGTGGTCGCGGCCGGCCGCCGAAGTTCGGCAAGAACAAACTCAGCTTGGCCAAGCGGGCCGCCCGTCAGGGGTGGCCGAGTGCACCGTCTATGGCCAAAGGGTCAGCAAACTCTACAAGACCGTCCTGGCGACGTACCGGCCTGTGGGCGGGGTGATTCGCGTGGTGATCGTCCTGGAGGGTTACGATTGGCACCCCTTCTTCTCGACCGATCCGGCGGCCACGGCTGTGGAGATTATCGAAGCCTTCGCCGACCGCGCCACGATCGAGCAGGACTTCCACAACGTGAAGGAAATTTGGGGCGCGGGCCAGCAGCAGGTGCGGAATATCTCGACCAACCTGGCCGTGTATCCTTTGAATCTTTGGATGCACACGCTGGTGGAGTTGTGGTCTTGGAACCGTCTCCACGGTGCGATTTGCGACCGCGGCCAGTCCCCGTGGGACGACGCCGATCGCCGCCCGTACATTATGTCATCCGCTCGGAGCCTCTGTGACCGTTCGTAATATTCATTATTGCTTCCCACCGCGACATGCGCTTCACATAGGCGTCGAATGCCGCTCTATTGAACTGGTCCTGGTCGTCCCAGAACTCGTCCATCTTCGGCAGTTCCAAGAAGGCGCTTGTCGGGTCCATTTCGGGATGCACTTCCAGGAAGCGACGGATAACGTCCTTGCTGAGGTGATCCGCGCGCCGCAAGTACCGTTCCCGTTCCGAAAGCGCGCGACCGGGCTTGACTGCCTTCCCTGTGGTCTGAGGTTTGCTTCGACCGTCTCCCGCTCCTCCATGCTCCTGCGCTTTGGCATCGCCAGTAGTGGCATCATTTCGTGGCTCCGTACCTTCTTGCCTTTCTTGAATGATGTCCCAAGTCCTTCCGTTGCGGATCAAGACCGAGCCTGCAGAAACCGTCACACCGTCTAGGGGCAAGTCCGTTAAAGCCGTCAGTCGAATGCTCCCCGAAGGCGGTGGGCAAGCTACATGATATTGACCCCGAGCGGCACCCTGCAGCGTAGTTGCCTCCCATCTGATCTTCCATTTCCAATTGTGTGATATCTTGCACGCCTCCCCATTAATGGTGATCTCCAAAGTCTCCTGCTTGCCTTTCTTGAGAACGGGCGCCGACTGCTCTGAAAAGATGATAACTTCACCGGGGCGAGTGGCTGTGGCGGGGCTGTGTGTCGCTTTGATCCCTTCCACCATGGCTTCGTCAAGCTGCTTCGCCGCGGCACGAGGCATGGGGACCCGCCTGCGGCCGGCCTCGGCCTTCTTCTGGTCCACGGCCCGCTCTTTTTCCTTGCGCTTCACGTACGTCGCCTGGATGAACCGCTGGTCTTCCTGGCTCAACTTCTCCAGGGGAAGGCGGATGATGCTGCCGTCCTCCTTCTTCAGTCGCACCTTTCCGTCCACGAAGTCGAGGAGCCGGGCCTCCACCGTGTATGTTCCTGTAGCATCGGTCCACTTCCTTGCTAGCGCGGTCGGAGCGAGAACCACAAGAATACCAACCGCCGTTATAAAGATTTTCATTTGTGTGACCCTCCCACTGCAATTGTCGAGGCCGACAGGTTCTGAGGTTCTCCACTTGTGCCGAAATGCCTGACAGTTCGGGTGACGAGCGCGCGATGGTGGCGCTAAACTACTTCGGCATGTCCTTCCAGGCACCAATGTCCTCGGCCCACTCGTCCGCATTCTCGCCGGCGAACGGGCCGTTCTCGGTGCCGGTAATGTAACGAAGCATACTCGCCGCGGGAAGCGTGGTATCCGCCGCAGAGTCGCCCTTGGTTTTCAACTTCTGGATCAGCACGGGAACAAGGTCCGCGTCCCGGCACTTGAGTGCCCGGAGCGCGCGGCTCATTGCCCACAAGACCGAGCCGTTATTCTCTTCACTGATGGCGCGTTTCAAGGCCGGGATCGCGGTGTGGTCTAGACGTGTGGCGATTTCGTCGACCACCCGGCGGCGGTCGTCAGCCGACGCGGCCTTCAGTCGGTCGGCCGGAGTCCCGCCGGCGGCGTCGCGCGAACCTCGTTAACCGAACGCTTCAAGCTCTCCCGTTGCCACTTGTTCTCCTTGTCGGTTTCCGCCAGTGCCAAGTTGACGACATCGCGGGCCTGCGGGGACTTCAGCTTGGCGAGTTTCTCCAGGCAGGACCATCGCAAGGGGTCTCGGCACTCGGCGCCAACCCGCAGCAGGGTTGCCTCCGGGATGCCGCCGCCCGGCTTCGTTAAGCCGTTAAAAGCAGCCCGGCGCAGGGCCTCGGGTTCCGCCTTGTCGGCCAGGATTGCTGTCAGGACGGGGCGCGCGGATTCGGGGTCCAGTTCTCCCAAGGCTTTCACCGCGGCGGTACGCACGTCCTGGTCTCCCTTGGCGGCCAACGCGATCAGTCTGTCCTCGGCGCGGCCTTCGCCGCGATTGGCCAGGGCCTCGATGATCTTCACCCGGGGCCCGCCGCCGGAGCGAACTGCGCGGAGGAGGATGTCGGCAGCCCGGGCGCCCGGCACGTCGGCCAGCGCGGAAGCGGCGGCCTCGGCGACGTTGGTCCGTTCGGATTGCAGCGCCTTTTCCAAGGCATCGAGCGCGGCGCTGCCCTCGTCGCCCTGGATTGCCGGAGTGCCGTCGCGGAGGCGCTGCGTCTTTTCCGCCTTGGGATCCTTGGAATCGGAGGCCAAGTCGAAAGGGTCGCGGACGCGGTCGTTCTCGGCGTTGTCACGATGGGGCGATAGCGGCGGGGTCAGCAGGTGTCCCAGGGCGGTGGCACTGGCCGCGGCCACGTCTACCCGATGGTCGGCGACGCCTTGTACAAGGACGGCAACGGCCCGCTCTCCGTAGTGGCCCAGCGCGCCGGCCGTGGCAGCGGAACGGGCAAATTGGCCGTCGGTCAACAATCGGCGCAGGGCGTCCAGTGCGTCGTCGCGGCCGCTCTCTCCCAAGGCGGAGATCGCCGCCTCGGAGACATGCTCATCGCTGTCCCGGACTGCGCCGGTCAGGGCCGCCACCGCCTTGGGGTCACGGAAATTTCCCAACGCCATCGCCGAGAGCCGGCGAATGCCATTGGGTTGGCTCGCATCGCCGACGTTTTTGCAGAGGCTTTCCACCGCGCCAACGTCTTTCAAATGACCCAAGGTAGCGATCGCCGAGGCACGCACTTCGCCGCACGACTCGTTGATCGTCGAGAGACGGGTGCGCAGGGGTTCGCAGGCCCGATCCGGGTGGAGCTGCGCCAGGAGCGCCACGGCCACGGTGCGGCGGAACGACGGCGCCCGGTTGTCCTGCACGGTTGCCGCCAGGCTGTCGTAATCCAGCGAGAGAGTTTCCATTTTGCCGGGCTGCCACTGGTCGTTTTCCGCGCCCGACTTGCCCCGGCGCGTGAACTGGCACAACACGATCGACGCCCGGCCCTGTCGAGCGCCGGGCTGATAGAGAATGGGGCTGAGGACGTAGACCGAGTTGAGGAACTCGTCGCGGAGCATGGTCCCCAATTTGAAGTCGAGGCAGAGCACCAGGCGGTTGCCGGCTCGCAGAGATCCGAAGCTGGGGTTGACCAGATCCTCCCCGCTGCTGAACGTAAGAAGCGATCCCCGTATCGTAAACCGTGCCTCGTTGTCCTCGCCGTTCTCCTGGTAGTTGCTCACGCCGAATCTGGTGCTCAAGTCCCCGCCATTGACAAGCAGGCCACCGGTACCGGCCTGCTCAGGGTTGGGGCGCACCTGCATCATGCCCTCGTAGCTGCTGCTGTCCGCATTGCACTCGAACAGGGCGAGACATTGCCCGAAACCAGGTCGGTTGCCCCCTCATTCTGCAACACCAGCCGCAACGACCAGACCCGCAGGGTTCCCGTCCAGGGGTAGGTGAGGCTCTCTGAGCCGCTGTTGAGCCGGGCGGAAACCACCCTGACGCGAGCGTCACCTTCGATCTTGGCCGGCAGGGCGGGCAGCGTCTTGCTGGCTGCGAACCCTTGGGCGAGTCGTTCACCACTGCCGCCGCGCCACCGAGAAAAGACCGTCAGGACGACGCACGCCAAAACCACCGCGCCGACCCCCAAGCCACACCAGACCAGCAGTTTTCTCTTTCGGACGACGGCCGTTCGTTTCCACGGTGGTGGGGCACGCGATGGCAACATCGGGGGCAAGCCGGCAGGCGCCGCCGGCGCGACGGGCATGAATCGGGTTGACACGGCGGGCGCAGGGCGCGGCGGTGACGGCGGCGAGATGCGTGCCGGCGCCGCCGGTGCGGCAGCCTTGGCAACCGGTCTTCCTGCTTGGCCCGCCGGTTCCTCGACGACCCTGCCGACCTCGATCACGCCAGAGCACTTGGGGCACTTCACCTGCTTGAGTGCCAAGTGGTCGGGTGCACGAAACTTGCCGCCGCAGCCGGGACATTGAACGATGATTGGCATCGAAGCCCTCGCGACTTTCTGGACCGGTGATCTTGCCTGATCGAATTTCTTGCGTTTGACGACATTCCCGCGCCGCACAAGGCACTAGCGTCCTCTCATTCGCCCGAGAAATGGTGATTCTCCCGCGGTTTCCCGGCCGTTGCCGTTGAGGCTTGCCAGCCTGAACTTGCCGGACCATCGGCTGTACGCCAACAGGGCCACGTAGTCCCCGGCTCTTGGAAACTGAAGGGGGAGCGTCTGTTTGCCCAGCCAGGTTTTCAACTGGAGGCAATGTGCCCCCAAGCCGGTGCGCATGTGAACCTCGCAGCCGCTTCTCGCCCGAAGCGTGCCAATCTCCACTCCGTCCAACAGCATTGGCAGTCCCATGTTCGCAATCAGTCGCATTCCGGGAAACACGATTGCCAGATTCACAACGTCCGCGGGATAGCCGCCGCGCACGTGGGGGTCTGCGCCGCTTTCGCTTCCTTGCCTACCG
Source organism: uncultured Planctomycetia bacterium (assembly GCA_963804825.1). Taxonomy (GTDB): domain Bacteria; phylum Planctomycetota; class Planctomycetia; order Pirellulales; family Thermoguttaceae; genus JBKQVT01. The sequence continues at coordinate 265,518 of CAWDRV010000004.1, forward strand.
GATGCAACGGCCACCAAGCGCTCGATCTCCGCGGTATCTGGAACGATGTACGGCGAGGAAGGCGCGTTGACTCCTTGCACGAGCTGCGCGATGACAGGCTCCTGACGGGCGGCCTGGGATTCCAGGGTTCGCAGGTGCTCTTCCATCGACAACAGGATCTTGCCGAAGAACAGCCCCGGACAGGCCATGTACGCGATGATGACCGGCACATTGCCGAGGAGCACGCACTTGGTCACCCAAGCGACGGCAGAGAAACCTTCTTGCCGCCGGGTCGTTGCCGTCTTCCTGGCGAGCTCATCGTGGAGACTCGCCGTGATGAACAGGTGGCTCAGGCCCAGCGTGACAAGATCCATTAAGTTAATGAACACGTTCACGAGCCAGCCGATGGGAAAGCCGAAGGTCCCGCGCTTTCGGCCGAAGCCCTCAGCGAGCGAGTGATATGGGGCATCCACTCCCTCCGGTTCCACGCGATGGAGATTTCGATCGGCCCCAGGGGAATGGGAGGCAAAACGAGCGGAAACACCAGGGCAAGCCAACTGAGCAGCGGAATAAAGAGCCACCAGTACTTCTCCCGAATCTGCGGCATCGAAACGCACGCCGCCGGAGCGGCAATGACGCGGCCGCCCGCCGGTGCGCAGGATTGGTGCCGGCGTCGGCCGAACAAGGTCGGCCGCAAATCGGTTGCACACCGCCTTGGGTTGTCCGCTGTCGACGATCTTGGCAATGACGACGTCGGGAACAGCCACCGAAGCGCCGCACGCCGGGCACTGTCCTCGCCTGCCGGCGCGGTCGTTGGGCGCTTGCAGCACTCGGCCGCAACGGCATTTGAACGTGATGGCCGTGGCCAGGCCTCCCCGCGGCCGTCCGGCGAGGGACTGTTGTCCCAAGCCGCTTTGACCCTTTTGTTGGACACTTCCGACGGGGATGGCCGGCATTAACACGGCGGGCGCAAGCCGCGGTGCGTGCGTCGGCGAGGTGAGTGTTGGCGCCACCGGCGCGGCAGCCTCGGCAACCGGCCTTGCTGCTTGGCCCGCCGGGTCCTGCACGACCCTGCCGACATGGATCACGGCGGAGCACTTGGGGCACTTCACCTGCTTGCCTGCCAATTGGTCGGGTGCACGAAACTTGCCGCCGCATCCGGGACATCGAACGATAATTGGCATCGCATCATCCTACACAGACAAGCCCGATTCTCCAAGTTTCGCGCACCACCCAATACGGCGCAACCGTCATGCCGTCAGGACCCCACGGCGCACGATGGACTATTACTTATGGGCGGCCTTTCCAATGTGGCCGATGGTCTCTCCAACCACCTTCAAAGTGTCAGAGTGTTCGTCTTGCTCCGACAGGGTGCCGGAGACTTTAACAAGGTCTCCGGAGCGATAATTGAAAAATGCCGTCTTATCCTTGTCGGCAAACGTGACTTCAGCCGAGATGCTCGAACCGGACTTGCTCTCGCTTCGGACCCATACGATTCTGCCAGAATCGTTGAACCACCCGTACGAGCCGGTAAACTTGACTTCGGTCCCTGCCGGGGGAGGATTGCGAAGCATGGCGGCAAGGCCGGTATGGAGCGTGTCGTTTCGGAAACTGCCTCGATCCCGCTTTATGCCGACCACGGCGTGGGCCTCGGGCCTCTTGCCGCAGTCGATCTGCTTGATTCTCAACAAAGGGGTCCCGGCTTGTAGCCTGATCTGCGACGCGTTGGGCTGACAAATGGTTCCTGTGACGGAGACCTCCTCGGCATCTCTAAATGAGTCTTGACTGTCAACGTAGTCGGCCAACTCCTCGACAAAGGCGCCGTCGTCCGCGTAGGCTTCGAACCAGGAGATACCTAGGATCGACTGAGGGATACTGACAACCAAGTGGGTTTCTCCCTTCCGGCAGCGGACCCGGTACAGCTTGCCCGACCAGGTTGCCTCCTGTCCTTGGACCTTGTCCAAAGCAGCCTGGGCTACCTCGGGCGTCGCTGGGGAGATGGCCATATTCGTGCGACGGGGACCACGAGCATTGACCAGTGTGGTAGGTTGCCCCTGGATGCAAATCTGGCTGCAATTCAGGCGGAAGAATGTCCAGACCGTCGGCAATGCGGGCGGGAGCTTACCGCTCCTGTCCCTGAACGGCGGCATACCCCCGTACATCAATGGCGGCATGTTGCGGGTGTCGGAGAGCGGGTCGTCAACCGTAGCGGCCACTTCCACCACTGCCCCGGGCCGGTAATCGAGGAACTCCGCTGCTTGCACCGTCGGTCCGAAACAGGCCGCGCATTGGATCGGGCCTTCCGTGGTTTGAGGGACCGTCAGATAGGCCACCCGATCCTGTCCGAACGAGGCAATGCGGTCGATCTTGGCGACCAACCGGCCTGAAGTGCCCTTGGAAATTCGGGCGGTCCGCATAAGGAATCCCGGTGAGCGACGGATCGTGTCCGCCGCCATGGTTCCGGCCCGGCCAAGCCTTGCGTCAACCCAGGTTTCCGTTTGACCAGCCTTCTCCAAACCTTGTCCGCGAAAGCACCAGCATACCATGTTGGAATCAAAGCGGCCCATCCCTGCAGAAAGTGCTCCGGCCCACGGCGTCAACCGCAACTCGTCCACGATGCCGGGAAGCATCGCCTGCATGTTGCCGTAAGGACCGGGCATGAAACGAGGCTGTTGGCCTGATCGCAGGGGTTCGAGTTTGTTGTTTGTCAATCGTTGCACGGCAATGCGGACGGCGTCTCCCGTCCTGTAATCGGACATCGTCCAGCCGAGCGTCTCACCTTCGAAATCGATGGCTGCGTAAGGACCAATCCCCCCATTACCCATCATCGGTGGTCGATTGTTAAAGAGAGAGCGATTTGGATCTAGGGATTTCATCTGGGATGGCGTATCTTGGTCCGGTTGAACGAACACCAACGACTTCCCTTCACTGACCCTCAATGCCGCCAGCTTACCCGTAAGAATGAACCGCTCGGGGATGTCTGTGGGTTGCTGGGTGTTGTCTGGCCCCATCGGGCGAGGACGATAGGGTCGCATGTGGAATGGAAGAATCGCCGCGACCAGTGAATTCCAGGATTTCTCCTCCAACCCTTGCAGAACCTTCTCCCTGGCTGCACGAATCGAGGTTGATCTGGCGTCGCCGGCGGGACTCCACGTGGCGCCAGCCTCTTCCAGCAAAGGCAGATCGGCCAAGGGAGTCGTTGCGCCTCCGCAGATGCCGACGCGTGCAGCGACGGAGAAACCTTGACCGGGAAGCTGGTCTGATCGCTTCGCCCGTCCGGACCTCCGACCGAGACTGTCACGTCGTACTCGCCCGCAGCTTGATCCGCGGTCGGCGTCCAGAGAAACACGCCTCTTTCCGCGTCGATGGTTGCCCCGGGTGGGGCCTGCCCGGCCAACGTATAATGCAACTTCTCCTTCCAGGCGTCGGCGTTCTCTACGAACACGACCACCGTCAATGTTTTTCCCGCCTCGATGGTCTGGGGCGTGATGGGCTTAACCTTCAATGGAACGGGGGCCGCGACTGTGGCCTTAAAGGTCGTTTCGTCATGACGGCCTCCTGATGCTTCGACCGAGAACCGTCACGTCGTGCTCGCCCACAGCCTGATCCGCCGTCGGTGTCCAGGTGAATACGCCTCTTTCCGCGTCGATGGTCGCCCCGGGTGGAGTACCGGGCCCGAGTGTGAAGTGCACCTTCCCTTCCCAAGCCGCAGCATCTTCCAACGTCAGCGTCAGCGTTAGTGGTCTGCCGATTTCCGCCCGCTGTGGGCTAACTGCTTTGAGCTTCAACGGCGGCAACGCCGGTTTCTGCTTCACGGTTGCCGGTGGAGTTGCCCGAATGACCGGAATTGGCTTCGTCACCCTAATCGTGAAACTCGTGTGATCCTTGCGTCCGTCCGGGGCAGTGACCGACACGGTCACGTCGTACTCGCCTGCCGCTTGGGTGGGGGGCGGCGTCCAGGAGAACTCGCCGTTCTCGGCGTCGATGGCCGCCTCAGGCGGGGATTGCTCGACAAGACCATATCGCACCAGACCTTTCCAGGCGTCGGCGTTTTCCACCGCTGCGACGAGCACCAACGGCTTACCCGCTGCGACAGATTGCGGTGGGATGGATTGAAGATGCAGCCGCATTTCTGCGGAACGCGCCGCTTGCCGCGCTTCGATCGAAGCGGTCGATGGTTGTTGAGCCGTCGCCATGAGCAAGGCCCTGACGCCCAGGCCGGCGAGCACAATCACCCCGAGAGAGACCACGACGCGGAGAAAGCTGCGAAGAATCGTGTTCTCCTCGCCTACCAGTTTTCCCAGCAGGCGATCCGCTGCCCTGACAGTTGCGAGGATGCCGCGAAGAATGGCGCCAAGGAAGGCCCTCAATCGCTTCGCCCCCAACAGCGCCGCGGGCCAGACTCTTGTCTGAAGCAAGTCGAGCAGACGTGTCCCCAGGGCCTCCTTGTCCTCGGGGGATGGAGTTAGAAGCTCCACCTTCTCCAAGGGGTGGAGGTCCGCGCCGGCCTCGTCGATTTCCGCGAGGAGATCGGAGGACAGCGGTTGGATGGCCTGGGTCTCGAACACTCCCGATACGAGCGTGTCCTCCTGCGGTTTCAAGACGGCCCGGGCGACCGTCGCCAGTGCTTCCGGCGCAATGGTCCACTTGACCCTGAGCCACTTCTCCAGGCGATCCAACGGCCAAGGCCCGCTGTCGCGCGCTGACCGCCCCGTAAGCGTCGCGCAGCGACGCCACGATCTTCTCGTGATGGGCGTCGAGCTTTTCCTGGTCGGAGAGGATGTCCGCGACGCGGGCGAGCTCCAATTGCAGTTTCATGGCCCGCGCCGCCACTTTCGGATTGGCATGGTTCTGGTAGGGGAGCAACTCGGCGTACGCCGAGCGGACGGCTTCGAACAGCTCTTCGCGGCGCGGATCGAATCGCGCCCGGCCGAGCAGCTCATAGAGGTCTGCCGGTTGCCGCTCCGTCTTGAGCCATTTCCGAATCATGGCATCCGCCTTCCGGTCGAGCGGGCCCGCAGTCACGGGCCGGGCTCAAATTGCACGCGAATGGTCGTGTGCCCCAAAGTAATAAGATCACCGTGTCGCACCTCGGCTTCCCGTTGGCCGTCACAAGCCGCCCGCCCTCCATAGCGCGTGCCGTTGAGTCGGGTGCCGTTCCGGCTGCCAAGATCGCGCATCCGCACGCGAGACGGATCGATTTCCAGGAGCAAGTGGTGCCGCGACACGCGCGGGTCGTCGGCCAACCGCAGCAAACAATCTTCCCCACGGCCGACGAGAAGCACCCCCGGGTTGTGGACAGCGATCGCCTGGCCTGACAAGGCTCCACGGACGATTTCCAGCACCACGCGTCGCCTCGGTAGCCGAGACCCGAGGCGGTTGCAGCGAGGGTTGCGCCGGCCGCGGGATTGCTTGGCGTCAACCGGCGGCACCACCTGCCCATCCACAATTTCGGACAGCGGGGGGACCGCGTCCATGCTGCCGGCGGCCGAGGCAAACAGGCGGTCGGCCAGCATCCTCACTTCGGCGTCCGGGGACCCTCGCAGGTCGCGTCGCAGGAGAGATTGGTCGGGAGCGAGGAAGTCCTCGTTGCGAAAGAGAAGCTTGTCGTAGTGCGGCTGTTCCACGTGGGTGAGCCACAACTGCGGTTGTGCGGCCAGAGGCGCAGGCGCTACGTAAAGCAGCAGTGCGGAGAAGTTGTCGAGGTCGGGTGAGAGAAGCGTGGTGGCGTCGCGTTGACGGTGTTGGTAAGGCTGGAGGCCGACTTCCAGGTTCCGCCGGCCGAAGAGCCCGGGGACGGCCATGCCGTCGTAGTCCACCAGTTTCAACCGTCCTGCCCGCGTAACGAGGATATTGGCGTGCTGCAAGTCGCCGTGAGCCACGCGGGCGTCGGCGAGTTTGGCGACCAGCGCGCACCAGTGCCGGCTTCCCTTGACCAGGGAGTCTGTCTTGCCTTTCCGGCACTTGCAGCGGACCCATTGGAAGAGGGTTTGGCCCTCGACCCACTCCATCAACAGCATCGGATACCATTTCCCGTCGCCCGCGGAACGAATGGCGTCGTCACGATACTCGAAGTCGATCAACGAGCGAAGTTTGTGTGACTTCAGGTAGTTGCCCAGAAGTTGATAATGCTCTCGCCGCAGCGGCGACTCCGTGGAGAAGGTCCGAACGGCCAGGGGTTTTCCCTCGGGGTCAACGGCCTTGTAGACGACGGCGAATGCCCCGGACCTGGGCGCGGCTGCCCGCGCGAGTCCGTCTCGATGCGGCAACCTTGCAGCCGACGGTCGCGAAACGCCGCGTGCGGCTTCTGGAGCATCGCGCTGAAATGCGAAGCTAAAGGCCAGGACATGGCTGGAGACTACCGTTCTTCCACAAGGCTAGACCGCTTGCCCATTCATGCCGTTATTCGCTGAGCAGTTCCCGTGCTTGTTTACCGTCGGGCCCATCAGGATCAAGCGCCGCTGCGCGGCGCAGTTTGTCTTCGTAAACCTCCGGTCTCTGATTCTTGAACGCCACCGCGGACGCGACCAGTTTGTGGGCCCGGACGGCTCCCTGGTGGCGGGCCCGCTCCAACAGCGCGCGGGCTTCCTCGTGCGCCGGGTCCATCTCCAAGATCTCCGGCAGTGCAGCCAAAAGCGCCAGAACGTCGTCCTCGGTGAACAACTTGCGGTGCTTGTCAAGCAGGAGGAACCGTGATCCCGCCTCGGCCCTGGCCTCCTCGATCCGCTGCTGAAGCCCGTGCAGGGCAGCGGCCTCCGCGGCAGGCAAGGGGGCAAGGCGCAACAGGTCGATCCGCGCGGGCTTTGGCCCACTGCTGGTCGGCCAGCAGGGCCTCCGCCTCGTGCAGGGCCTGTTGGCTGCGACGTTGTATGCGCTGTTTCGTTTGGGTGAGCAGGGCATCGACCTGCCCGGCATATGCGCCCTTGGGAAAGCGACGGCGAAACTGGCCAAGCTCCTTCCAAAGCTCAAACTCCGCGTCGGCCTGGCCGCGCAAGGCCTGGATGCGGTCCCACTGTTCCTGTTCGGCCCGGCGGTCGGCGCGGAGCTTGATTTCCGCTTGCCACTGGGCAGAAAGGCTGCGGGCACGCTGCCGCGTCAACAGCGCGCCGAGCAACTCCGTCGGCGCAGCCTCGGCGACCGCTTCCGCCAGCTTGTCCTCCGCGGCCAAGGCCACCGCACGACCCAGCACCCTTCGAGCGCGTTCGTCACCCTGCTGTCGCAGCACGGCGTCCAGCGCCTTCCAACGGCCGTCTGCCTTCCACGGGGCAAGCTGATCGAGCCAGCGCCGCACGGCGGTCAGTTGCCGGAGCGGATCGGCCGGTCTGTTCGCGAGTGCGGCGGGCTGAAACTCGTTGGCTGCGAGCATTTCCAAGAACGTCGAAGACCATTACCCCCATGCGGGTATGCATCTGCTGCGATGCCGCTTCGCCGGGCGAAAGCAGCGCTTCAACCTGCAAGCAGGCGGACACCAATTCTTGCCACTGGCCGTCGCCGTATTGTTCCAACGCGGTCTCGTAGAATTCGCGCCGATCGATCGACTGGGCCAGTGTCGAGGTGGGCCTGCGCACGCCAGCGGCCGCGTCGTCTTTCGTCCACGGTTGGATCTGTTCCAGCAGCGGCCGGATGCGGCTTTCCGGAAGCCCGGGGAGCAGAGACGTCGCCCGCCGGGCCTCGCGGTCCCTGCCGCCGGGATCTCCGGCACGTTCGCACGCCAACGCATCATCGACCGCGCGCTTGCCCCGGGCGAAATGGACCTCGGGAGCGAGGTCCCTCAGGGTTTGTTGGAATTCATTTCTCTCGTCGGCATTCAGCGGCGTGCGCCAACCGGCGTAGAACCTGGCTCGCTGCATGAATTCCAGACCTTCGGTGACTTTCCCTGCCGCCAACTCCTCGACGGCTTTCTTGAACCACTGGCGGATTCTGTCGCACGCCGTCGCGCACGGCCCGCTGTTTGGCGAATCCGGACTTCAACGTGAGCAGCCGGCGGCCATACGGCGCCAACTCGTCCGGGTGGGCCTGGGCAAGGCGCTCGGCCTGCTTGACAAGTTGGTCGAGTTGTTGGAGGAGTTCTTCGGCCCGGTCGAGTGCCTTGCTTTCTTCCGCGGCGTTCTCTTCTTTGAGCTTATCGGCAATCTGCTGGAGCAGTTTTTGGAAGTCGGCAAGATAGGGCGGCGGCGGCTGCGGCTTCGGCGTCAGGCGTTCCGTCATCGCCTCGATCACCTTGACCAGGCGGGCCAGTCGTGGGTCGCCGGTCGCCACCTTCTGATCGCGGAGCGCCTCTTGCCACACTTGGGCCTGAACGAGGGCCCCCGCCGGGTCCTTGCTCCCTAGCAGCTTCTCGATCATCTCCAACGTGATGGGCGGAGCCAGTTGCCTTTCCAACTTCTCGATCACCTGGGCCAACTTGACCAGTCGCGGATCGTCTTTGCTCACGCTCGAATCGCGACGAAGCCAGGCGAGCCATCGCCGGGCGCCGATCAGCGCGCTGGTCGGGTTGCGATTCTGCGACATGGCGTCGATGTCCGCCAACGTCAGGACCCACTGAGGGCGATTTGCCTTCGCCCTGGCCGCGCGCTTCGGCTTGTGGGCATCCGTCGTGGCGGCATCGGGTTCCCCGGAACGCCACATCCGATAGGCGCCGAACGCCGCCAGTGCCAACATAAGGATCGCGGCCGTTGCGCCAGACGAGAACAAACACGCCGGAACCGCGACCGGGGAGGAGAAGTCTCACGGGCGGGGGTCGGCGTCGCGCCAGCGGCTTGGGCGATGCGATACTTCTCACGGTCGAGCGTAGGGCCGACGTGGATTTCGGTCCCGCAAGACGGGCAGTAGACACTGCTGCCGTAGTCCTCGGCGCGTACCGGGATCTGCACCCCGCACAGGCAAATCTCGTCGCCGACCACACGGGTCGCCGCCTCGACCAGGCCGCTGGCGGAGAACACCCCAGCATCGCGCGGGCTGCCGGTCTCCGACGGGGAAGGCTCGGGCGGCGGTGACGCGGCAACCGGGGCGGCCACCTCAGGCGGCGCGGCGCCTTGTTCGGCGGAGGGCGGCAGCACGGCTGCGGCGCAAGGGGCGGAATCCGGTCCCGCAGGCACAAAGTTGGCCCGGCCGCACGAGGGACAATAAACGTCACTCCCTCGATCTTCTTCGTCGAAGGGGATAAGCGAGTCACAGTGTCGGCAAGAAATCACCATACGTCAGTTCTTTATGCCTTTCCCGTGGCCGGAACTGAGTTCCAACTTTTCCCCGGATGCCATGGGCGACCATCCTGCATCGAAGCCGCGATCCCATACGATGGAGCGGGCCTCACGAAAGGCGGCGTAGCTGTCGGGCCAGACGTCAAACTTGACGTAATAGTCAGCCGATTTTCGCCCCGCAAGTGCCTTTGCAAATCGCGACCCGGGACGCCGGATCTCTTCCAGACTCTCGCCGGGATGATTCGCCTTGCGGATGGCTGTCAGCTTCACGTCGGTGCCTTCCAGGGTGCCCTCGATGCGAAAATCCGAATCCGTCAGGTCGAAATCGACCGCCTGCCTGCCGCCTCCCCCGCGAGCGGCGAGATCGAGGACCTTCTTCAGAATCTCCTCGAAGTCGATGAAACTGATGGTCCCGTTCTCGCAGACAAAGTTGACGGATTTTTGATCCGTCAATTGTTCGTGCGGTTTGCGATATCGGACCCCCGGTGTCGGCGGCGGTGGCGGCGGATTTGACTCGTGGCCCTTCTTTTGAACCTGGACCGAGTCGGTGTCCTTCATGAGTTGGCGCAGTTCTTGATCGACTCTCGGCAGCCGGCTGCCCAAGTCTTGCAGGCCCTGGCGACTCTGCTGGAGACTGTCGTGGATCACGCGCTGTAGGTGTTGGGTCTCGGCGTCTTCCGCGGCCGCGGGCGCCTTCGACGGGGCCCTTTCCCCCGCCGCGCCCAGACACACCGCCAGGATTGCCGCGCAGGCCAGGCCGAGGGCCATTCTGCAAGACATAAGCCGAACCGCTCTCTTGCCAGGCGCCGTGATGCTTGCCGTCATGGTCTTTCTCCTCGATGGGTCGGCGGGGCGAGAGCGACGCGGCGGTCGCCGTCCGGGGCGGCGGCTTTGCGGCGGAAAGGCTCCGCCCCGGTCTGCGCTGCGGCGGATTTCGCCCTGGCGGCCTGGCGAAGCTTCCCCACGCGGTCGCGCAGCGCGGGGAGTTCCTTTTCCAGCGCCGCCGTCTTGTTGTCCACGTCGCGGATCGCCGCCTTCAGCAGCTCGATGTCCGCCAGCAGGGGGCGTACCGGCCGGCCGGCGTGGCCCGCCTCCGTCGGAGGCCCTGGAGGCAGGAGGATTTCCGGGGTCTTGGCGTGGGTAATCAGCAGCACGAGGATGACGAGGCGGATCATGGCCGCGGCCACATTGGTGATCGTGTCGGTCATGGGGTCGAAGTTCATTTTCGGCCCTTCGTTTCGCGCCGGCTTTGGCATCTGCTTCTCCCTTCACTCCTCCGAGCCGATCAACAACCAATCGTCCGAGAAAGGCTCCACTCCCAGGTCGATGCGGGACTTTGTGATCTCCAACCAACTACGCCCCGGAATAATGTCCTCGCGGATGGTCTCATTGAAGTTCTTCAGCAGGTACTTGCGGAGCTTCTCGTAAGTTGCCACGCCGTTGGGATGGACCAAGAGCAAGAGGTACTGGCTTGCGCGCTTACGATCAATTTGGGCGAGGAACGTGGCCATTGGGGAACCGGTCCGATCCAGGTCGGCCACGGCATAGAGCCGCTTTTCGGGATGGACCACGAATCCCTCGGCCTTGACCTCGACGAGAACCGCCTTCTTGCGAAATGTGCTGTCGCCACCCTGGTCGGGAATCATGTGAACCCCGTGAATGTACGTCAAGGGCTCTCCCTGGACGACGCGATCGCCGCCGACAATACCCGCCACCTCGTCTTCTTTCGCCTGGATGTAGGCCTCGACCTCCGTCTTGAGCTTGGCCAGCCGGTTGTACTCCGCGGTGTGCTGGAGCAGTTGCTTGGCCAGCGCGTCGACCTGCGCCTTGCAAGCGACGCACTCGTCCTTGGGCAGACACGGCTCATGGACCTCGCCGCCACCGCCGCCGGGGACCACGGACGGACGCGGGGGTGGCGGCTCGTCGCCGGGTATCGCCCGGGTGATGACGATGCCGGCCAAAAACAACGTCAATACGCCGATCACGGCGAAGAGGATGCTGAGGAACGGGAAGGTCGAGACTTCCAATCCTGCTGGCTGGCGGCGACTCATGATCCCCGGCCTCCCGCGTTAGCGATTGAAGATCCGGCGCCACAACGTTGTGCGGGCCTCGGCCGGCTCCGGCTCCGCCACCAGCGGCGCCTCGCTGAGCGGCACGGTGACCGAGGGAGCCCGCGGCATCGTCAGCGGTGGGCTCGGCGGCATCGTCAGCGGTGGACCGATCGCCGGCGCCTTGTCCTGGCCATCTCCTCGCTGCGGTTGGGCCCCATCGAGCCAATGAGTGAAGCGGCCAATTTGCGTCGCCAGCTCGGCGACGCTGTTTTGCAGTTCGGCGCTGAAGTGCTGCGGCGCGCCTTGGAGCTGTTGCTGCGACAACTCGTGGAAGAGCCTGCCGTGCTCGATCAAGGTCTGCTGCAATTGAACGACGGCCTGCTGGAAGGCCTGGGCCTCGGAGGCCATGCCTTGCTGAGAGCGGTGCCAGGTGGCGGTGGCGGCGCCGGCCTTCTCGAAGAACTCGGCCATGCTGCGGCCGATCTGGTCGAGTTTTTGGAATCGCGTGGCGTCGCCCTGGGCGATCTGCTGCTGCATGCGCGGCCGCGGCCTCGAAATCGCCGCCGATGAGCTGACCGAGCTGCCCGATCTGCGCCTGCCACTGCGCCAGCCACCGCTGGTGCTCCTGGAAGGCCGAATCGAGGGCGTCGCGCACCACCTCCGGGAGCTTCTCATGCTGGTAGCCGAGCCGCTCCTCGGCCATGCGACGCAGCAGCGACTCGTTGGAAAATCCCTCGATGCGGTCCAGCATCCCGTACTCGGTTTTTCGCAGCCCTTCGACGGGAAAGACCATCACGATGGCCATCACCAGGGCCAGCAAGGTCGCATCGAAGGCCGTGGCCAGTCCCTTGGTGACTTCGCCCAGCCCCTTGAGCAGGTTTTCGCCCTTGGGGGCGGCGGGTGCCGGCGGGGCGCTGCGATCAGCCGGGGCGGTCGCCGCCGGCGCCGAACCGGAGTCGCCGAGGCTGGTGTGCAGGCCGGCCACGGCGGCACTGATGCCCAGCACCGTGCCGACGAAACCCAGCAGCGGGATGCTCCAGATGAACGTGCGGAGCAGGCTGTAACCGGAATCGACGCCGGAGGCGTCCAGATCGGCCTGCTTGGCCAGGTACTCCTGGACTTCGGGGACGCTGTTTCGCGATTTGAAGTGTTCCAGGGCGCCGCGGATGCGTCGGCCGAGAATGCTCTGGCGTTCGGCCGGCGGCAGCCCGTCCAGGTGCCCGAGAAACTGATCAACGTTCGTGGGAGTGATTTGCAGGCCGATGTCCAGGGGGATCAGCTTCAGTTCCAGCTCGGCGTAGCTGAGTTGCTTCTTGACCGCGATGTACTTCAGTGCCAACAACGACATTCCCCAGCAGACGACCATGGTAATGCAGATCTGCATCGGGCCACGGCGCGCGAACAGGTCGGCAATGAACCATCCCGATCCAGGTTTTTCCACCATCACGGGCCTGCCCGACTGATCGACAAGACCGTTGCCCTCCTGGTCCTTTTGCTGAACCAGTTCGCTCCGCAGCGGCATAAAGAGGCCCAGGTAGAGCACCGCGGTGAGGACCACTCCGATCGCCGCGCCCCACCAGGCGGGGACGCTCGTGGAGCTGAGGCGGGCATCGGTTTCGCGGCGGAGGCCGGCCGCCGCCGTGGGATGAAGGGTGGCAAACGACTCGTCACCTACGGGGGCCTTGATTTCCACCAGGGCTTTGCAGCCCGGGCAGCGGCCTTTGCGTCCGATGTACTCGGAGGAGGCTCGCATCCGGTTGTTGCAGTGCGGACAGACGACGGTGATCGCGGTTGCCATACGTCTTTCTCCCATGGCGGCAATCGAGGATAAGATCGGTTAATTTACATACGCCTTCAAGCTCCGGGAATTACAGCCCCCTGTCGAGGTCTCTTGCCTGCCCGTCACGGCGGGGAGACCGGCTCCTTCTCCTCGCGGACGCAGCGGAACCCCACGCCCTTGTCCGTCACCTGTCCGCCGTAAAGGAATTGGTTGGAGCCGATGCCCCACACGTATCCCAGCGACTTGAACTCCCCCCCCTTGGCGGCGCGCCACATCTGTCCATCGACCTCGGTCCATCCGCGCAGGAACTCGCTCGCGTTGCCGACCATGTTGTACACCATGAAGGGGCTTACGTCCTTGGGCGTATCATACACGGAGGAAGTCGAGGGGAACTTGGGGTTGTCCTTAACGTTGTGCGCGCCGCATCGTATTTGTCACCCCAGGGGAACAACCAATCGTGATCCCCGCGGTACGCCCGCATCCACTGCTCGCGGGTGGGCAGGTCCTTTCCGGCCCAGCGTGCATACGCTTCCGCGTCCTCGTAACGGACGCCAACGACCGGGTGGTCGTCCTTGCCGGGAGGCGGGCTGCCGTCGGTCCAGTCGGCCGGCGCGGCCCGGCCGGTCTCCCGGATGAACTTGGCGTACTGGGCATTGGTGACTTCATACTGATCGATCCAGAACGCCGGCACGTGGACGCGCCGTTGCGGCTCCTGGCGGAAGAACTTCAAAAAGGCCTCCACCGACTGGTCGTTCATGTAGTCGGAAAGGCAGTTCCGCACCTTGAGTTCGCTGTTTCCTAGACGGGCGAAGCCGACCTCGACGAAGACCATCCCAGCAGGGGCCTCACGAACGCGAACGTCCGGGGGAGGCGGGGGCGGAAACGCCTTCTGCCCCATCGTGAAGTTCAAGACCAATCCCACGATGAGGAAGGCGGCCAGGATGGCCCCGCCGGCGTACAGCCACGGCAGTTTCTCCCGCAACCATTCCTTGCGCGTCTCGAGGGGGAGCAGCTCGATGACGGGAAGTTGCCCTTCCCGATGCGTCTCCACCGAGGCGGCCGACAACTCGTCGGTTCTCCAGATCGAGTCGCTCCGAGCCGGGGCGGCGCGGATCAAGTCTCGCAGCTCGTTGGCCATGGCCAAGGCGGTGGGAAAGCGGGATTCGGCTCGCCGCGCCATCGCCCGGGCAAGAAACTCCTGGACCTTGTGGGGCACCTCGATATTGATCCGGTCCACGGGGGCCGGCGGGATGCCGCTGGAAATCGCTCCCACGACTTCCCCGACGGTCCCCTCGAACGGCGGCTTTGCCGTGAGGAGACAGTACATCGTGCCGCCGAGCGAAAAAATATCGCTCCGCCGGTCCAAGGGCTTGCCCTGGCATTGTTCCGGTGACATGAAAGCAGGGGTACCCACGACCTGTCCCGTGCGCGTCAAGCTCGAGTCGCTCTCCTCGCGCACCAGGCCGAAATCCATCAGCAGGACGCGGAGGTCCGAGGAGAGCATAATGTTGGTCGGCTTGACATCGCGATGGACCAGCCCCTGATTATGGACTGCATGAAGCCCCCGGGCCACCAACTGGATGATGCGGGCGGCGGAGCGCCAGGGGAGGGGACCACCTTGGTCCTGGACAACCTGAAGGAGGTTTCTGCCCTGGATGTACTGCATAATGATGAAGTACAAGCCGCCTTCTTCCCCCACGTCGTGGATAACCACCACGTTGGGGTGTTCGATTCGCGAACAGACGCGTGCCTCCTTGAGAAACCGCTCGATATGTTCGCGTGCGCCGAGGTTGGGGGGGAGGATTCTCAGCGCCACCGGTTTTTCCAGCGCGAGGTGCTGGGCCAGATAGACCTCACCCATCCCGCCCCGCCCGAGCAACCGGACGATTCGGCAGCCTCGAATGACCTGCCCGCTGGCCAGAGTCTGTGTTCGTTGACGGACTTCCACGTTCTTCGCCCGCACGAGATCGCGTCGGCAGATCGTCACCGTGGGAAGCGGCGGCGCTGGGCGACCGATCCGACAAAAGGGGTCCCTCGTTTGCAGGAAGGCCAGCTTACCATGGGAGCAAATTTCTTGCAACGGGCCTGATGCCCCTAAGTGGTGGGATGGAAGAAATCGGCCCCCCCGGAAATCGGCCCGTCCTGAGTGAATTTGTTTTGGTAATTACGCGTTCCTTCGATGCGGCTCGACGTGGCTTGAGAGGTCCAGAACCGCCCTCAAGTGTGCCTTGGCCCGGCACGTCGCCACGGCCAGTGCGCCGGGAGTGAGCCGTAACTCCCGGCAGATTGCCTCCCGATTCTTGCCCGCCATGTATGCCAGGCAGATCGCCAGTTGTCTCCCTCGGAGGGTCGCCAGGGCTTCCCGGACCACCAAGTGGCGCAGTAGAATGCCGGGTGGGTCCGGCTGCCTGCCAGCGGGGGCGGACTGCCGGGTGCGTCGCCGGTGCTGCCTTCTCGCCGAGTCGGCCATTTCCCAGCGCAGCGCGCGATAGAAATAGGTCGCGGCGTGAGCGGCAGAGCAGCGATCCGCGGACCAATGGCGGCGGCAGCGGAGATAGGCCGAATGCACCACGTCCTCGGCGTCTTCCAACGTGCCTCGCAGGTGCTTTCGGCAGCAACGGATGAGGGCCGGGTAGTAACGACAAAACAAGTCGTTGAGAGATGCGAGAGACGGTGACATAAGGGTATTCTTTTTTGGGGATAATCGTGGAGTTTTGCGCGTGCCTGGCGTAGGACACCCGCATCCACAGTCCTTAATGGCTGTCGAACGATGAGCGTGGGAAAAAAATCGCTCGCTAGGGACGGGCCGGTTGCCGACGGTCTTCGGCATGACGGCGGCCGTGGGGATACCTTCCCAGAAACCCAGACCAAGATCCTTGCTGATGCGGCCGCCGGCGATTGGGGCCCCTTTCTTGATCATTACCTGCGACCGCTCTGGCGGGAGGTGATCCTGGCATGCCGTGCGCATAGCCTTCCCCTGACCGACGCCGACGACTTGTACCAGGAACTGATGCTGCGGCTGATGCGAGACGGCCGCTTCCGTCGCGAGGTCCGCAGCCTCTTCGGTCAAGGGGGAGCCGCCGAAGGCTTCCGCGGCAACCTGGTGAGCCGGTTCCTGAAGTACCGGGAACTGCCGTTGCTGTCGGCTCGTTTCCGCACCTTTCTCAAAGGAGTGGTGCGGAACCTCGTCTACGAAGCGGTGCGGAAGGCTAGGCGGCGCCCTCGGCAGCTCACCGATTCCCGCTGGGAAGTGCTGGAGCCCTCGCTGGAAGAGTCGTGGGCTTCCTCGCTGGACCGCACTTGGGTGTCCGACTGCCTGGCGACCGCGGCCTGGCGGCTGCGGATGGAATGCCAGTCGGCGCGGACCCGCGGGCAGAAGCGGCTTTTCGACCTCCTTTACTTGTCTACGGTGAAGGATCAATCGCCCGGCAAGATCGCGGCCGACTACGGCGTTGACCGCACGACGGTTGCCGCCCTGCTGGCCGCCGCGCGGAAACGGTTCGCGATCCTGCTGGGGCAACTTACCGGGATCGACAGCGCCGCGGAGTTGAAGAAGCTGTTAGAGGGCCGGACCAAGGACTTGACGGAGGCCCTGGCTGTGGCTCACTCCAGCCGGCTCGAGTCGGCGGAAAATCGCGTAGAATTCCCACAAGAACCCGACTTGGGACATAGAGGTTCCAGAGGCGCCGGCCAGCGGCGGCAATCAAGCGCGAGAGGTGTCAAACCATGAACGAGCGCGCGTGTGAAGCGGTGGGCATTGATCTGGGTACGACCTACTCGTCGCTGGCGTACATGGATCAGAACATGGTCCCGCGCGTCGTCACCGACAGTTCCGGCCAGTCGGTGATGCCGAGCGTCGTCTTTTTCGACGCCGACGAGATCATCGTGGGCGAGATGGCACTACAGCAGGCCAAGCTATGCGCCGAGCGGATCGTGCAGTTCATCAAGGTCCACATGGGCGACATGTGGCGAAAAGAGATTCTCGGCCGCACCCAAACCCCCGAGAGCATCTCCGCCATCATCCTCGGCCAGCTCGTCAAGGAGGCGGAACCGCAGATCGGGCCCATCGCCAAGGCGGTGATCACCGTGCCCGCCTACTTCACGGAGAAACGCCGCCGCGCCACGCAGCAAGCGGGCGAAATCGCCGGTCTGGACGTGATCGGCACCCTCAACGAGCCGATGGCAGCGACCCTCGCCTACGGGTTGCATCGCACCGACCGCGAACAGATCGTCGTCGTCTACGACCTGGGCGGCGGGACCTTCAACGTCACCGTGGTGCGAATCTCTCCCAACGCGCTCGAGGAACTGGCGACAACCGGCAACCGGCAACTCGGCGGCCGGGACTGGGACCAGGTCCTGATCGACTACGTGGCCGACGACTTCCAAAAGAAGCACGGCGCGGATCTTCGCACCGATCCCCAGGCCATGCAAGACCTCTTCCTGGAAACTGAAAAGGCCAAGAGACGGCTGGGACGAATGGCGAAGACCTCGATGCGCGTTCATGGTTTCGGGCACGATCATCACGTGGAGATCACGCGCGAGAACTTCGAGGAGCTTACCGCCCACCTCCTCCAGGCCACCAAGCTGACCACCGAGATGGCCGTCCGCGACGCGAGGTTGAAATGGAGCCAGGTGGCGCGGGTTGTCCTCGTCGGCGGCTCGACGCACATGCCGGCGGTGCGGGAGATGCTAAAGAAAGTCAGCGGGCAGCCGCCCGACGTGGGCGTCAATCCCGTCGTGGCGGTGGCGCTGGGGGCGGCCATCTACGCGCACATGCTGGAAACCGGCCATGCGATGAAGGCCATCCAGCAACGTGCCGCCACGGACACCGAAGAGCCGGCCCGCGCGGAGGAACCGCGGATCTTCGTCACGCCTCCGCCCGTCCCCGAGGTCCCCGGGGTGCCGACCGTCCGCTTCGTCACCGCCCACGGCGTGGGCGTGAAGGCCCAGGCCGGCACCTCGACGCGATGGGTCAACAAGGTGCTGATTCACAAGAACACCCGCGTCCCCTGCCAGACCACGATGCAGTTCCGCACGCGGAGGACGGGGCCGAATTCGGACATCAAGATCTGCATCACCCAGGGGGACACGACCGATGTCGCCGTGGCGGAGCAGTTGGGCATCGGAACGATCAGCGGCTTGCCACCCGACGAGCCCGACGGCCAACCGGTCAATATCACGATGGAGTTCGACGCCCAGGGGCGCCTGCACATTCGCGCCATCTACGTGCCGCGGAACCAGCAGATGCAGATGTCGCTGGAGATCCCCGGCGGACTCCGCCCGGAGGAAGTGGTCGAGCATCGCCGCTTCCTGGAGAGCACCGGCTTCTTCCAGGCCCCGGCCGCAGAGCCGCCGCTGGTGGCGCTGGAGAACGCCGATGACGACGATGACGACGACATCTCGCTCCTGGAGGCGATTGAATGACTGGGCCGGCACCCTCGGCGCTCACCGTGACCCGCTGACGGACCCTTTCTCCAAGCACTCGACGACGCGGGCGCGGAGGCTGTCGCGGCTCGACTGGGCATCCTCCTTGCACACCACCGGGACGCCGATCATCCGCTCCAACTCCTCCCGCGTCGTCAACGCATCGGTCAAGGCCGAAGTGTAGACGATGATCGGCAAGTTGGGCTGCGTGCGGCGCAGGCGGGCGCAGACGGCGGCCGCGTCGTCCAGCGGCTGGGTGCCCGGCATGAGGTGGTCCAAGATCAGCAGGTCGACGCCCCCTTGCGCAAGGCGCGCCAGCGCAGACTCGAAGTCGTCGGCAAACTCCACCTCGTACTTGGGGGAAAACAGCGCCGATACATATTGCCGCCAGCCGCGCTCGTCGTCGGCGTGCAAGATCACCTTTCGTCGTTCAGTCATCGTCAATCTCCTCACAAGTTGGTGCTTTCGATCCTGCGCGGTATTGCGCGTAATCGGGAATGATCGTCAAACGTGGTCGGATGGCCTCGACGGCCGCGAGGCGTGCCTCTTCGGTCTTGGGCAGGCTGAAGGAGACCACCGTGCCGGGCGCATACGTGCCTTGCGGCTCGGTCGAGGTGGCGATCCGCACCTGGCCGCCGAGTCGCCCGACGATATCGGCGACCAGGTAGACTCCCAGTCCCATGCCTTGCCTGTTCTCCCCCGTCACGAAGGGATTGCCCAATTGATCGAGAATTCCGCAGGGAATCCCGCCGGCGTCGTCGCAGACGCTCATCAGACAGAAGCGGCGGGGGGCGTCGAAATCGTCGCCGGAGACGAGCTGGATGGTCCCGCTCCGTTTTTCGTGCCGGCGCCATGCCTCGTGCAGCACGCACAAGGAGTTCTTCACGCAATTGACCAGCACCTGCTGGACGGCCGGCTGGTCAATGACCGCGCGGTGCGACTCGCGGCAGGCGTTCACCAGTTTCACGTCGGCCCGGTGCGCTTGATCGAGGAAGTATCGCTGGCACATGTCGAGCACTTCGTCGGCCACGACGCGGAGCGCGACTTCGCGCGGCTGCAAGTCGCCCAGGCCGGTGCGGGCCCGGCGGATCGCATCGCGGGTGATCTGGCGGAGGAAGACCAGGTCCTGCTTGACAAATTGCCAGGAGGGGTCTTGGGCCAGGGCGGGAAAGCCCTGTTCCACGCCGATCATGTTCTTTCCCAGGGCGTCGAGTACCGGTCGGGCGTCGTGCGACAGCCCACTGACGGCCTCGCCGGCCGCGGCCGCCGCCCGCCAGCGGCTGCGCTGCTCGGCGTCGGCGGCCCGATTGATCAGCAACGAGGCCACGGTCCCCAGCAAGCAGAGCAACTGGGTGTCACGGCGCGTCAGCGGCCGGCCTTGACCGGCGATCGTGTGGATCTGCAAGAAACCGTGGATGGCGCCCACCCGCCACAGCGGCAGGCACACGCAGGAGTCCATCGTCCGGCGCAGCACGCTGGGGGCGTCGGGGAGCGACGTGCCGGTGCCGTAAAACAGCGGTTTCTTTTGGGCGTAGGTCTGCGCCAGGATGTGAAAGCTGTACTTCGCCTCGACTCCCTGGTCGGCGCCGCGGCGGGGCGCGAAAACCACGCTGCCGATGTCGATGGACCCGGGCTGCAACTGCTCACCGCAACCGGGCAGCAAGTCGATCAGCACCACGTAGGCGGCATCGGGAAAAACCTTGGCCAAGGCGTCGCAGATGGCCGCCCGCGTCTCCTGCATGCTGGTCGCATCCAGCGAGGGCAGGTCGAGAAACGCCCGCAACTGGGCAATCTGCTGCGCCGCCAGGGGCACTTCCTCGTGCGGTCCCTGGTGGTTCGCGTCCACCGACATGGTGCCCAGGTAATCGCCCTCGTCGCCGCGCGACATCTGGGCCGCCTCGGCCGTGACCGCCTCGACCAGGATCGTGGTGTTTCCCAAAATGATCTCGTCGTCGCTCTTGACTTCCCAGTCCGATTTCAGCGGTCCCAGCCAAATCGTCTCGCCGCCGCTGCGGACGAACGAGCCGTTACGGCTCAAGAGGTCGCGGTAGAGGCAGCGGGCGCCGATGTAGAGGAACTCGCCGTGCAGGTGCGAAACCTTGTTGTCCTTGAGCACGAGGTCGCAGTCCGCCCAGCGCCCGACGCTCACGACGCCCTGCCGGGTCTTGATCTGCTCGCCCTTGTCCGGCCCCTTGGTCACGCGAATATGGATCATGGTTGCAGTCCCCGATGAGCGAGGCGATTTACTTGCGCCGCCATTTCTGCAACTCGTCTCTGGCCGCGTCTTCCGTCTTCTTGGCGACGATCTTTGTTACCCAGTCGGGGTGGGAAGCCGATATCCGCCGATTCGAGCTGGCCCGTTGGGACTTCAACTCCTTGATCTGCTTTCTCGACTCGCTGCGCACCTCGTCGAGCGTGCCGGAGATGACGTCGCCCCAGAGGAGTTTGCCTTTCTGGAACACGCCGACGACGTAGTATTTCTCGGATCCTTCCGGCTTGGCCAGCGGCTTCTTGCCGTCCTTTGCCGAGCGCCCGATGGCTGCGAAGTTGTCCACGCCGTCGGAGCCGCGCGAAGCGGCGGCCGTCACTTCGACGGCCACGCTGTCCCAATACGAGATCCCTGCCGGGTCCGTGACGGTGATTCTTACTCGATAGGACCCAGGTTCAGAGTACTCGTGCAACGCGGCGACGGAGCCGGCCGGATTACTGCCGGCAGAGCCGTCGGCCGGCGCGGAACAACTTGCCCTGACCGTTGCAGGTTGCACCTGACCGCCGTCGCCCCAGTCAATGGCGGCCGTACACCGACCACTGTCTTCCGGAAGCCAAACGCTCGCTCGGACAAGCACCCGCGTGCCCGATTGAGCCGAAATCAATTTCCTCTCGGCGGTCACGACCAGGGGTGCACTGACAACGGAAATCCTGCTCCCCGCCCCACCGTGGTCGCCGCCTCGATTGGTGATCAACACCGATGCCATGTACGCGCCCTTGTGGGCATAGCGGTGCGTCGCGGAAACAGTCCCCTTGATGCGCCCCGGCCGGGCGAACGTGTCCGCCGCCTGTTCGACCACCGTGCCCACCGTGATCACGCCGTCTCCCCACTCGATTTGGGCCTGGTGTGGTGACGATAAGCCGGCGTCCTCGAAGGTCACCTGCAACTCCGCCACCCTCCCCTGCGTCACGGTCTGGTCGGCTATCGATTCGACCGCGAGCACTACAGGATGAGGGAGCGAACGCAAGAAAACGGGTGAAGCCTTTAGCACGATCTTGTCCCAGGTGCTCTCGGTGGCAACCGTGCCTTCGATCCACAGCAGATTGCCTGCGCGCTCACGGGAGAAGTCGATCTCGCCAGCATCCGAAATATCGATCTCCAGCACCTGGACAGTCGTATCCGTTTGCCCCGGGGGTGGGCCGACGCAAAGGCGTCTGTCGTAGGGGCGATACGCTACGAAGCGGGCTGTTCCATGGACGATCGTCCCCGCGGGCGGATGAAATCGCCACGCCCTGGCCAGGTCGTCCGTCTCGACTTGTCCAGACGCGCTCCGCAGCATCACGATGATATCCCGCAGTTGGACTAGCCGCGCGTGCGGTTCGATGCGAAAGCGGACGTTTCCCGGCGGGGACGGGACCGCTTCGCCTTCGATCCGGACCAAATCGCCCAAGAAAAACCTTCCCTCATCATTCCTGCCGGAAAATCGTGCTGCCAGGCGCGCGAGACAGCGGCGTCTGGGGTGAAAGCCTCCACCAGGCTCGGCCCCCCAGGATTCGTACTAGGCAAGACCGTGCCGACAAGCACGTGGAGCTCGTTGCCATGGCTGCGAATGTCGAGCAACTTGCCTTCCCAGGCTTTGTCCTGCGCTGTCGGGGTCACCGTGCCGGACGCTGCTCTCGTCTTGGTGGAAGACGATCCTCGATCAATCGCGCCGGCCATCGGGTCGCCGCCGAACCATCCGGCAGCGTGATATCCCGCCAAGGCCAGGATTCCCAGAAGCGTCGTGGCGATCGCAGTCACCCCCCACTCTTTCGTCCACAATCCGTGGAAGAGGCGTCTGGACCGCGGTCTGCCGCTCTTGGAGGACGGTTGCAGCGCGGCGTAGGAAGGAGACAAAACCGGTTCGACGGCCTGGGTTTCGGCAACCCCAAGCACAAGTGTATCGCCCTGTGCCTTCAGAACCGCTTCGGCCACCGCGGGCAACTGGTCCGGCACCACGTTACCTTCCGCTTCCAGCCACTCCTGCACGCCATCCAAAGACCAAGGCACGCTCGGATCCCCGCAGATCGCACCGTAAGCCTCTCGGAAAGAAGCGACGATCTTCCCGTGGTGCGCCTCGATCTTTTGCGGGTCGGAAAGAATGTCCTCGGCGCGGCCAAGCTCCCTCTGAAGCTTGACGGCCCGCGCCGCGACCTGCGGATCGGCGTGGTTCTGATAGGGGAGCAAGTCGGCGTACGCCGTGCGAACGCCTTCGAGCAATTCTTCCCGGTGCGGATCGAATCGCCGTCGGCCCAGCAGATCGTACAAATCCGCAGGCTGTCGCTCGGTCTTGAGCCAATCGCGAATCGCCATGGTTGCCCTTCGTCCAAGCGGCGTCCATGAAGCAACCCCTCCGCCCGCACCGTCGCGGGACGGACGGTTTGCGATAAGTCAATTCGCCTCCGCTCTTTGATACGCCACAGCCTGTTCCAGATTTCAGCGTCCCGCCGATGGCTGGCCGCTAGATTACCATTATAGCCTCGCCGTTGGGGAGGACAATCACCACACCGCGACCGGGGGCGAGCTATCGACGGCGAAGATTCTGCCTTTGGACCGCTTCGGGTCGGATGGCGCAAGTGTCAGTCGCGAAAGCACTTGCCGAGTGCCTTACCCGCTGCGCAAGTGTGTCACTGGTCTTGCCGGTGGCACACCACCTCGGCCCCGTTATCGTCAGTGCCACTCGCCGCCTTGGCGTGAAATACTCATGTCCGGCGGCGCTTAGGTTCCGGGGTGATCATGTCAACGCTGGATCGTGCAATTCGGCAATGCCTGCTGGAGCTTCCGTACACCGGCGTCCGTGACGCTCGTGTTTCGCAGGTCCACGTGCCGCCCGTCTCCGATGCGAAACCCGGCGCGGGAGCGGTGCCGCAGCAACTGCCGCTCGCCGATCACCTCGCCCAGGGGCGTCGAGTTCAGCAGGCGGACCAGTTCGTTCGGTCGCAGCTGTCGCGGGTCAATCGGCATTGCTCAACTCCCGCACCAACCAGGCAGCGTAATGCACAAGGTTCATTGTCCCGTTGGGGTTGGTCGGTGCGCCTTCGGCGATGTCCGCCTCGAGCATTTCCACAGTGACTGGCCTCGAACCCGAGGCGGAAAGGATGCGGGCCATATCCGCCAGCCGTAATGCCTGGGGGTTTAATGGGCCGTCCGGCCGTCCTTCAGGGTTAAGGTCACTCATCAGCGAGCCTTTCGGTGCCCAGCCATTACAAATGAATTACAGAAATCTGGCCCCCGGGCCTCGTAATCCGCTTGATCTTTTTCCGAAAACACGGCTCATGTGTGGATGTGCGAACGAACATGCGACATCCAACCCAAGGAGAACCAAGATGACCACCAACCGCAAACGGAAAGGAGCCCGCAAGACCAACGCCTACGAGTTGGGCGACGACCTCGTAATCACCAAGACGACACGTCGGGCCTCCGGCGGCGGAACCTGGGTGTGCGGGACGATCGCCGGATACCGCTTCAACGCCCTGGTCTTTGCCGAGCACGCCGAATGCCCTGACTACGAGTTGGGCGACAGCCGCATCTCGAAGCTCTGGATCGCCCGGCTCAAGAACAAAGAGACGGTCTTCAACTGGGACCGCGGAATGGACCAGCCGGCCACCTCTGCCAAAACGCAGGCGGTGGTCGATTTTCTGGCCGACGGATTGGCCGAACACGTTTACGGCAACTAACCCCTGTTTCCCTTTTTCCCAAGGAGAATGTGTGATGAAGAAGAACGAAGTGAAGATTGGCAAGGTGTACACCGCGAAGGTGACCAACAAGGTCGTCCAGGTGCGGATCGATGCGGAGAGCCGGTACGGCGGCTGGGACGCGACCAACCTGACCACCGGCAAGAAGGTCCGTGTCCAGTCGGCCCAGCGCCTGCGGGCGGCCGTCGGGGGCGACAGTGCCCAGACGGGCGGCAAGAAGGGCAAGGCCACCAAGAAGGCCAAGGCCCCGGCCGAGGCCCAACCGGCGCAAACGTCGGGCCCCACGGCCGAAGATACGGCCAAGGACCAGCCGGTCGCCGGCACCGAGCCCGCTGCGGCCGAGAAGGCCGACAAGCCCAAGCGGACGCGGGCCAAGAAGGAGCCCAAGGAGAAACGCATTAGCGGCCTGGATGCGGCGGCCAAGGTGCTTGAAGAGTCTGGCCAGCCGATGACCTGCAAGGAGATGGTCGAGGCATCCGAGGCCAAGGGCTACTGGAAGTCGCCCGGCGGTAAGACACCCCACGCGACTCTTTACAGCGCGATCGCCCGCGAGATCAAGGCCAAGGGCGCCGAGGCCCGGTTCTCCAAGGCCGACCGCGGCAAGTTCACCCGCAAGAGCTGATTTCATTCTCTTCCCTCCTTCCAACCCCGGCTAGCCCGGGGTTCTCTTCGGCCTGATCGGCTGGCGGAAGCCGAACTGCCGGATCGACTCGGCCACGGCATCAACAGCGGCATCGTTTTGGCGGGGATTGCCCGGGTAGGGCGTGATTCTTGCCAACTCCCATTGCTCGATCTTCATATCGCGTCTCCTCCAGTGCGTAAGTACATTGTTTTCAATGGTTTAGAAAAGTCGGACAAGCAAAAGAAAGTCTGTCTATCCGGGGGCCTGTTCCCGCGGGCCAATCGGCGACGCAAGTTCCTGGGAGGACCCAAGGCCGGGGGGCCCAAAGCGGATACGCTACGTTGGGCCGTGTTGGGCCGCGCGCAACGTTGGGGGAAGGGCAAACGGCGCGACACCGGGCCAACGTGCGCAAACGTGGGGCAACAAGGGGCATTGCCTGCGGAGCGGCCGGCCTCCGTCTTGCCGGCGCCGAGGTGTGCGCCTCTGCGGTTGAATTGTCAGAATATCCAGAGCGCTTTTCGGCAAGGTCGTGCGCGATGGCCAGGGTTGATTGGCGCAGCGCGGAATGGAGAGCGCGGGAAGCACTACGCATGGCGTCCTCCCGTTGCCTGGATGATAGCGGCGATAGTATCGCGGATCGCAGAGGGAAGAGTGGGCCACGCGTCGATTACGCTGGCCAGTTGCGGGTCGGCAGGAGGGGTTTCTGGCGAGAGTGCTGCGCCTGTGCTGCGCTTGTTGGAGAAATGCCAGATTTCTCGGGGTTCTTGGGGTCTTCGTCTAGACTCGAAATCAGGTGCCGGGCAACCGGTTGAGGGTTCGAATCCCTTGCCCTCCGCTTCGCACTGTCTCGCACTGACTCGCACAAGCCCGCAACTCGTAAAGAGTTGGGGCTTGTGCCATTTCTTGGGGGCGGCCTTTCTTCGTCGCACCCCGTCGCATCGTCCAGCACCAAATCGCGCCCTGAGTGCTGCGCATGCGCTGCGCTTTTTTGGGCCGACCCTGGATCGAAGCCCCCGGTCTTCATGGGCAACCGGAGTACCGGTGCCTCGTCGGTCCCTGTCGCCCGGAGGGCCATGGGCTCGCTGGCCATCATATTCGGCAGCCGGGCGACCGTGGCGGCGTCCTGGCCCGGGAAGAGGTGCCCGTAGGTATCCATCGTCAGCACGATCGTCGAGTGCCGCATCACCGATTGCACCGCCTTGGGGTGGGCACCGGCCATCGCCAGCCAGGCCCCGCAGGTGTGTCGGAGACTGTGGAAGTCGAGGAACTCCCCCTCGTGGTTCTTCTCTCCCAGGAAATCGCTCTCTCCCCGCCGCATAGATTCCTTGGCGTCCCGCTTGGCGGCCTTCAGCCAGGCCTGCCGGGCGTCGGCCACGTCCGCCCGGAACATCGCGGCGACGTCGGGCCGCGGCTTCATGGCCTCGGTACGAAACGGCGAAACTTCCTTCGTCTCTCCTGTCTTCCACGTTCGCCACGCTTCCTTCCACGTTTCGTATTCGGCGGCCACTGCCTGTTCCATCGCGCTGGCAAAGCCGCCCTCCCGGTAGTGGCCTAATTTGGCCGGATTCGCCCTAAAAATGGGTGTGACTTTGAAAGCCAAAAACGTCAGCGGCCCGCAAGGCTGATGCGGGTTCTAGCATTAGCCGGTTGTCTTTTCTAACTCGTTGTCTCCATTAGGTTTGGGAGAGTTACGCAGCCCCGCTCTTGCGCCATAGCGGTTCGTAGAAGCCTGCCGGTATGGGGTTCTTGGGCCTTGGAAGTTTCGGCCCGTTCTTGTAACGATCCGGCTGGCGCTTGTCCCCGCTAAAGCGTGTTTCGGTCGCCTTGTTGCATTGTCTTCCTCTTGACTCGCTCTACGATTCGTCGTGTGTCAACAAACACCCATTAGAAAAGCGAGTTTTGGACATGTCTAATTTAGAAGCTGCGTTAATTGGGGCAATTTGCGAGGAGGGACGCGCCCCAAAAACCAAGGAGGCAATCCTAGCTGAACTCAACCACCCGGACGTAACATGCTATTGGTGGTGGTGGCAGTATTGTCCCCTCGTCATTACGAATAACTGGCAATCCCTGTCATTTGAAAGCAAACTCGTCGCAATGCTCATCGGCGCAGAGACGGCGAGTTACATACTTGCGAACATGGATTGAATTACACGGCGGTCGCACCCTTGTAAGTGCTGGGGTCTATTCGCCATTGAACATTCGCAAGCCCGACGTAAAGCATGATGATACAACCTAAAAAGACATACTGCTCAGGCTTAACCGTTGGCGTCAATTGGCCCGCTCGCATCAGCGCGCCGCCCATCCGGGAATCATTGTTCCATCCGTGGTTTGCATCTGCCACTTAGGTTGCTCGGCTTCAAGCCATTGTTGCAAAATTTCCATCTGGGCCATTACTTCTTTATCCACAAGTTTGATCGCAAAATCAGCGTGCGCGATCGCATTGCGAATATCTCTAATCGCTTTCAGCGCCTTTAAGGGCTCGCCGTCGAATAAACCAAACTTCACGCCACGACTGAGGTTTTTGCCAATACTCAATGCACCCTTACACCCCGGTTTCTTTGCCTTCAGGCATCGTATGACGGCGTTATTAAGGAACTCTGTTCCTATGAGAACCTGTGCCAGTTCGCTTTCCGGTTTGAGCACATCCAATAGGGGTTGCCCCTTCTTGTTAAGAAACTCCGCGGCTACCACCATCTTGCCATCGGGCGTTCCCTGCGCGGTCGTGCCGCGTGGAAACGGAAGAAAATACATCTCCATTTTCTGCCCTCCTATAACAGTGCCCCTTGACACGTAAGTGTCTTATGATACAATTCCGCCTAGAAAGGGTCAACCCATGAGACGAGAACCGATACCCCAGAGACTTAGAACCGCCATTAGGCGGACGGGCAAGAGCATTTACCGGGTCGCAAAGGACGCGGGTGTCGGCCACCCGATCATTCTCCGCTTTCTGAGCGGAGAGCGAGACATACGGCTGGAGACGGCCGAGAAGCTAGCGCGGTCGCTAGGCTTGGAATTGAAAGAAGTGTAGCAATAAAAACGCCCGGAGCGGTGGCAACCGTTCCGGGCAACCACAACCGGGCTTTCGCCCAATTGCGGGTTCGATGCTTGCATTATAGCGAAAGCCCCCAACAAAGGGAAGGCTTCGCTATGTGCAACGTCGTGAAACCGGAGCGCCAAAAGCAGGTGCTCCACATGCTGGTGGAGGGCAGTTCAATCCGATCCACGTCGCGCCTTACGGGAATCCATCGGGATACCATTGGTCGGCTGTTGGTCCGTTTCGGGCAAGGGTGCCGTCGTTTGCTCGATAACCGGTTGCAGGGATTGGCTTTACGGCACCTGGAATTGGACGAAATGTGGACTTTCGTGCTCAAAAAGGAGGGGCGATTGACCCTGGAAGAGCGCCAGGAGCGTTACGACATTGGGGATATTTACCTATGGACCGCCCTTGACCAGAAAACCAAGCTGATTCCCGCCTTTTTGGTTGGGAAACGGTCGGCAGACAACGCAAGGCGGTTTCTGCGGGACGTGGCCGGCCGGCTGCGGTTCCCCACGGCCCATGACTCCGATCCGCACCACTACCAGCCGGGCGGGTATTCGCTGGTAGTGCAGATTTCCAGCGACGCCTTCCGGGCCTATCCCGAAGCGGTTGACTTGGCTTTCGGCCCCTATTGCAAATACGGCCAGATCATCAAGAACTATCGCAACGCCGACCAGCCGGGGCGCTATGCTCCCCCGGAGATGGTCGAGACTGAGCGCCGGAGGGTGTTCGCGTTGAGAGAAGACGAGGAGCGGACAATATGCACGTCCCACGTGGAGCGCCACAACTTGACCGTCCGCACCTTGTTGCGGCGGTTCACTCGCCTTGCTCTGGGATTCTCCAAAAAACTAGAGAACCTCGAGGCGGCGTGCGCGGCGTTTCTGGCGTACTACAACTTCGTTTGGCGAACCAGATACCCGGATGACAGCGGGAAGGCAGGGCGGTATCGTCCGCCGGCCGCGGTCATGGCAGGCGTGGTTTCCAACCTCTGGACATTCACAGACCTGTTCAATCGTGTAATGGGGTAGAACCGGGCTGTTGTGGAGGCATACATGGCAGATACTTTTTCGCCAATGGAGAAAGCATCATGGGAAAAAACATGTATGCTTCTCCATCGTTCGCTTCATCAAGATGGCCGTGCGCACTCGCGCGAACAAAGATGTTCTTCTTTAGCAACCCAGCGACTAGAGGGGTATCTAATGGAAAGTCTAAGGTGTTCCGTTGCTGTTTCGTGAATCTGTTTATCGCCTCCCATTCGGAGGGATCAAGAGAAGCAATAGCTTGCTTTATGGCCTGTGTTTTTTGATCGTTGATTTCAACATGTTCCGTTTGGCAAGGACGGCTAATGCAGAAGAAAAAGGCAACGATGATCGCGCCAGACACTATCCCTACTCCGATTGCCGACAAGATCGCTGGAATGAGATGCCATCCGCCCACCCAAGCGATAAGGTACACGGCCGCGCCTCCGATTACAGCAGCAGTAGCCGCAACGTTTTTTGCGAACGACCAAGCGGCATTAACCCGGATAACCCATTTTCAACACCATTCTTCGCTCATCGGACGCCCTCTTGCAATAGCGGCCGAAGGGCGTACAATGACAGCATCATTCAACCAGTGCCGCCCTACGGCACGAGAACAGAAAGCGGCCGGATTTCCCCCGGCCGCTTTCATTTTATCCCGACCAGCGGCACGTGCAACCCACCATACCACCCAGAGGTGCAAATTAGGCCACTGCCGCCCTCCCCGGTGGCTTGAAAGCGAACTTCAAAGGCAGTCGGATGATTCGCAATGGTCGAGCGCAGCCAACCGCGGCGTTCGACCATGCCGGCGGCCGTCAACAGAAACAGGGCATTGTCTTGAATGACGGTCAGCCGGTCGAGATCGAAGTCAGCCCACGTTTCGGGGATCGTCCGCAGCAACTCGGCGATTGCCCGCTTGAGAAGATCGGCTTCAGCGTCGGTTCGCGGGAGACGTTCTGCCATGAATTCGCCCTTCGTTCTGCGGGTCGGCCCGCGCCGGCTGGGTTGTCCAGGTGGCCACCCGGCACAACCGTCCGGACGATTCTGCTCCACCCGTTTCTATCCCAGCATGCCCGCCATTTTACCCTCGGCGATGGCGTTTACCAGCCAGCGGGCGTAACGGCGGCTGCAGGGAGACGGACGGCAATCACTGGCCGCCCCGGGCAAAGGCACGACCTTCTCCATGGGTCACCGGCTCGCACCGTGGAAAATTTTCCGCGGGGCGGGAATAATTTCGCCCGTTCGAGCGTCTTATAGATAAGGCCGCCGTGCTCGGGAAAATTTCGTGAACTTCTGTAGCATCGGCGGCGTCTATACGATATAATAGCGATAGTGCGGCCCTCGGCGGGCTGCCAGTTTGAGAGAAAGAGCCATGACTTCGATACGGCTAAGTCACAAACAGCGAAGATGGATGGGTACATTCGCCGCCCAAGCGGCGAATACGCTCCCGTCCTATCCATTGCGCGTTTGACACCGGCCGTACCTATTCCGAAGAATACCGAAAGCCCGGTGTCATAACGACATCGGGCTTTTTTTATTGGGTCGGTAGCTGAGATGCGGGCACCGACCGAAGGTTGGTCGGCGGCGGCCTGAAAAGCCGCAGACGCGGATTCGAGCACCGCCCGACCCACTGCGTGAAACGTGCGCGCGAACCCCTTGCTTCAACTGCGTGGAAGGTGCGCGCTGAGATGGCCTGTTCGTCTATCGGTTCGAGGACACCGGCCCTTCAAGCCGGGAAGACGGGTTCGACTCCCGTACGGGCCGCTGTGGGCAGAACGTAGCGAAGCCTGGTTATCGCGCGGGCACCGATGCGCAGCATTGGTCCGGGGACCAGGAGACCGGCGGTTCAAATCCGCCCGTTCTGACTGGATGACGGGATGTAGGGTAGCGGCGAACCCGTGTGTTCTGGGAACACAAGATCGCAGGTTCGAGTCCTGCCATCCCGACCTGACGGACAACGACGTTGGCACATGGTAGTCGAGGGCCGGTTGCCCAAACCCGGCTGATAACCGAGTGGCGCTGAGTTCGACTCTCAGGGCTACCACTGGAAAGTGAGGAGCATGACCATGAAGCAAACCCGATGGAAACGCATACGCCCGGCCTGCATTTCGGGGTCGTGGTGTAACGGCAGCACTCCGGACTTTTAATCCGGTAGGTGAAGGTTCGAGTCCTTTCGGCCCCACTCGCCGTGACGGCGCGTAGCTCAATGGTCAGAGCGGGCCTCTTATAAGGGTCAGGACCACCTGCGGTGGTGCCCAGGGTTCGACTCCCTCCGCGCCCACTGCTGCGCGTAACGAAGCAGACGACGGGACCAAGGTGCTAGCGGCAGCACAGCGGATTCTTAATCCGCCAGGTGAGGGTTCAAGTCCCTCTGGTCCCACTGATGTGAGCACTGGTCCGGGCACCGACGCGCAGCGTTGGTCGTGGCGAGGATACCGCACCCGTAATGCGGCGACGAGGGTTCGAGTCCGGGCACCGACGCGAAGCGTTGGTCTGGTGCTCCTGTTGTTTGACAATTCGGCACACCACGACGCGCCCATGGGGCACCGTCGCGAAGCGATGGTCGCGGCAGCCTGCTGCCTTGCCATGGCAGAAGTGCGGGTTCGACTCCCGCTGGGCGCTTTTCAGCGCAGGACGTAGGAAAGCCTGGTATTCCGCGTGCCCCGGGCAGCACGAGATCGCGGGTTCAAATCCCGCCGTCCTGACTTTGATTGCGGTGGGGCCTGTGTTGGCACGGGCGGGCGCTTGTTAAGCGTCATGTCGCAGGTTCGATTCCTGCCACCGCAGCCTGTTGAGAGAACGGAAGGGCAAGCCGGACCACCGCTTCGCGGCGGTGCCCGCGATGGCAGCCGCCGGGCACCATGCGAAGCATGGTCAGCGGCCGAGCGATGAGCCTTGAGGGTTCGACTCCCTCTCCTTCCGCCTGCTGTGCCCTTGGCCGGCCGGCAGAGGTGCCAGCCTTCCAAGCTGGCGCGACCAACCTTCGGTCGGTGCCCGGTTCGACTCCCACAGGGCACTCTCAGCGATGACGATCGGGGATCAGCTAGTGGCAGGCTTCCTGGCTTTGAACCAGGCAACGGAGGTTCAACCCCTCCTCCCCGAGCTTGCAGCCGGCGAGCCGTGTCTCGTCACGCAAACGATGCGGAGTCATCTAACGGTAGGATGAGACTCTCTGAAGGTCTTCATGTTGGTTCAACTCCAGCCTCCGCAGCTTGATAACGGAAGCCATCCGGCCGGATGAGGAGCCTGTCTTGAAAACAGGTGGCGGCCCGACGCCGCTTGTGGGTTCGAGTCCCACGGCTTCCGCCTTTGGGGTCATGGTCCAACAGGACGACGCCAGCTCCGCACGCTGGAGATCCGGGTGCGACTCCCGGTGACTCCACTGTAGAAACATAGCCCCGTGGTCCAACGGCAACGACGCTTGGTCCACACCCAGGAAACGATGGTTCGACTCCATCCGGGGCTACTGCGGCTCGGTAGGCAACCGGCAGACCACCTTGGCTTAGAACCAGGGATGCTGTGGGTTCGACTCCCACCTGAGCCACTGTGAACGACCCTGCCCTCGTGGAGCAGCCTGGAGTGCTCGCCTGCCTGTCACGCAGGAGATCGCGGGTCCAAATCCCGTCGAGGGCGCTTTCAAGTATGACGGCGCGGTACGCAAATCGGCAAAGCGGTCAAGCTCAAACCTTGGTGATCTGCGGGTTCGACTCCCGCCTGTGCCACTGGAAACCATGCGTCAACTGGGCATCGGCGAGCCCAACTGCCCGTAAAACAGCCAGCCCGAAAGGCTATGCAGGTTCGACTCCTGCCCGGCGCACTGACAACATGGCCCGTTCGTCTATCGGCCAAGGACACCGGCCCCTCACGCCGGAAAGGCGGGTTCAATTCCCGCACGGGCTGCTGACATGACCAAGTGGCGCAACTGGTAGACGCGCGACGCTCAGAACGTCGTGCCGCAAGGCATGGGAGTTCGAATCTCCCCTTGGTCACTGAGGAATTGCAGGCGCGGCAGGTGCCCAACTGGCTCCCATAAGGCCGGTGCGCCCGGCTCGATACCGGGGCCTGCAACTGCGGGTGGGCCAGTGCTCAGCCGGGCCCCATAAGCCTGGACCGCCGGGCGCAACACCCGGACCCGCCACTTGCGACCGGGTACGCAAATTGGCATAGCGGCGCGACCAACCTTCGGTCGGTGCCCGAGAGCCTCGTGCCTGTGGGTTCGACTCCCACCTCGGTCACTGACAAGGAAAACGATCCCGTGGTCCAACGGCGAAGACGCCTGGGTGACAACCAGGAAAGCGATGGTTCGACTCCATCCGGGATCATGTTGGAAAAACGGTCTGTAGGTGTTTCGGCAGCACACCTCCTCGGTAAAGAGGAAGACCCGGTTCATCTCCGGGACGGACCTCTTGATGATGCGGGCCGCTGGTCCAACGGGAAGACGCTTGGTTTGCACCCAGGCAATCGGGGTTCGATTCCCCGGCGGTCCACTGAAATACGGAAGGTAGCCGGATACCGGGTTGCCGGGCCGCCCCGCTAAGGCGGTTCTCCCCTGTGGAGATGAGGGTTCAACTCCCTTGCCTTCCGCTTGGTGTGTCGGGTTGACGCCCCGATAGTGAAACGGAAATCATGCCTCGCTTCTAACGAGGCGATCCAGGTTCAACTCCTGGTCGGGGTGCTGGCGGAGACAGTTATATATGGTGTCCGTGGTGTAGCGGTTCCTGCACGCCTGGCTGTGAACCAGGAGGTAGGGGTTCGATTCCCCTCGGATACCCCTGGGGAGAATTGTGGGAAGGAGAACGTTATGGTCACCAAGGTACTCCAGCGGCCGACGCTGGTGCTGAACCGCAACTGGCAGCCGGTGAACGTCGCCACCGTGACGCGGGCACTGGTGCTGCTGTGGAACGAGTCTGCGCGCGTCGTGGACCCGGCCGACTACCAGCTCTACACCTGGGCCGACTGGGCCAAGCTGCGGCCGGGCAACGGCGAGGACTGCATCCAGGCGGTGAGGTTCAAGCTGCGGGTGCCGGAAGTGGTCGCACTGAGCGGCTACGATCGGCTGCCGACGGCCCACGTGACCTTCAGCCGCCGGAACATTTTCAAGCGGGACCACTACACCTGCCAGTACTGCGGCGCCCAGCCGGGCAGCGATGAACTGACGCTGGACCACGTCCTGCCGCGTTCCCAGGGTGGCGTGTCGGGTTGGGGGAACTGCGTGCTGGCCTGTGTGGCCTGCAACAAGCGGAAGGCCGATCGGACACCGGAGCAAGCACGGATGCACCTGCGCCGTAAGCCGGTCCGGCCGACGTGGAAGCCGCTCTATGCGGATCACGAGGTGCGGATCGAGAGCTGGTCGAAGTTCGTCAGCGAAGCGTACTGGAACGTAAGGCTTGAGACCTGAGACCTGAGACCTGAGACCTGAGGCTTGAGGCTTGAGTGGTGAGGAAGTTAGGCACTTCGGCGAAGAGACCGCACTAGACCTGCCAGGACCTTTGCGGTCTCGTCCGCCTGTTGTGCGACTTTCTGGGCGGCATCGTCCGGCACGTATCCTAGGCGATGAGCGACCGTAAGCTGGTACTGGACCTCACGCGATGAACCAAACGCCATGTCGAGAAAACGAATGTAGTCGGCCTGCGAGTGCCTGGCGCAGCCCTCGACGATATTCGAGGCAATGGAGATTGCGGCACGACGCAATTGGATGGTCAGTCCGAACTGCTCCTGCCTAGGAAATGTCTTGGTAATTGAATAGATCGACAGAACAAGATTGTCGGCTAACTCGAACGCACGGAGTTTTCGATGGTCTCGCATCGCTGTATTGTGCCACTTCAAGCCTCACAACTCAAGCCTCAGGCCCCAGGCCTCAAGCCTAAGGCCCCAGGCCTCAAGCCTAAGGCCTCAGGCCTATTACAGGAGTGTCCTCCTGGGAGAGGAAGCGGCCTCCAAAGCCGCTGCACGGGGTTCGAATCCTCGCGCTCCTGCTTGCCGACGTGGCCGAAAGGCAAGGCGGCGGTCCTGTAAACCGCATGATGCTGGTTCGAATCCAGTCGTCGGCTTTGGTACGTTTGTCCCGATGGTGTAGCGGATCGCACGGGGCTCTCCTAAGGCCCTGGCCCTGGTTCGACTCCAGGTCGGGACACTATTCGTCTCGATGGTGTAGCGGATCGCATAGGACCCTCCGAAGGTCCAGGTCCAGGTTCGACTCCTGGTCGAGACATTTGCCCTGCGAGTGTGCCGGATTAGCACGGCAGACTACGAATCTGCAAGACGGGGTTCGATTCCTCGGCGGGGCGCTGAAACGAATGTCCTCGGAGTGTGCCGGATAAGCACGCGACC
Source organism: uncultured Planctomycetia bacterium (assembly GCA_963804825.1). Lineage (GTDB taxonomy): Bacteria > Planctomycetota > Planctomycetia > Pirellulales > Thermoguttaceae > JBKQVT01. The sequence goes on from CAWDRV010000004.1 coordinate 300,903, forward strand.
GTGCGAAGGTCGTAGACCAGGTCCAATTCCTGGCGAGGACGCTTGACAATTCGGCGCTGGAGCCACAGCATAGCATTTGGGCGGCGGTCGCCCATCGCAGATGTAAGCGGGCCAACTGGCGCACCCCACCACAATTCGGTGCGACAGCGCATCGTGTCGGGCCATAGCCCGCCCGAGAATGCGCTAATCTCACTGTGGATAACAAGGGATTCCCAGTCAACGCGGAGAAATGCAATGGCCATCAATTACCAACGAGCGAGTGAACTGCTACTAGAGACCCAACAAGCAATGCAGTGCGACGAAAGCACGCGTCTGTGCGAAGCGGTGGGCAAGTTGCTGGATGCGCGTCTATGTGGGGCTGATCCTTGGGACTGGCGCTACAACACCACGCATTGGGCATTGGATGTGGTCAATGTCTGTAAGGAGATCGGGTACAGCGTTGCATGGATGCGAGCGTTGGCTCGCTACTGCTCGGAGTCGGAGGAGCAGGATCGGCAATCCGTCGAGGGCCTCGTGTCGTATTATGCGGACAACGCTGCAACGAGGATCAGTTCGTGCCGTGACAAACTCGCGCTCCTTGCATGGTCGTATTATTGCCCATTCAACCCTGACAAGAAGGACGACGTCTTGAGTTTTGAGCAGGTTCACGCCCGATTGACCACCCCGCTTAGGTTCGGCCTCCACTTCAACGGTCACAATGAGTTCCTCGTCGAACTGAACAAGCTCCTGGGATCAGGCTTTGAAAGGGCTATTGCCTACCGACACAAAAAGGTACATCGCATGGAACCGCGCGTTATGATGCGTAAGCCCGAGGTCCCCGACCAACGATGTTACATGTTTGCGGTAACGACAGAAAAGGACGTTCGCGGATTCGACGATAAGCTCAAGAAGATGTACCCAGATGATGGGTTTCGAGCAGAAGTCCGACAGGGGTGCTTCCTCGATGGCGTGCTTTTTGACCGGCGAGCGCCCGAGGAATTGCTCTGGCACTTCGAGGATTTCGACGGATTCACTTATCCTTGTTGGAAGAGTCTATGTGATGCGACCGCGGGCTCGTGCGAGATACTGTTACGTCGTGAACCAATGCTTTCAAAGGCTGGCCAAGGCACTTGACAACGTGGCGCTGGAGCCAGACGGCACGGCGGCTGCCTGCAAAGCAGCTTCAAGTGGGTTCGACTCCCACCGGCGCCTTTTTGGAAGCAATGATACGGCCGGGCCAACGGCGCAGCGCCGCCCTGTCCTCCAGCGAGGCGGTCGGCGACGTGCGTTCCGTACATGGGTTCTGACCGATGGTCGTGTCAAGCGAGGTTAGCTCAGTGGATAGAGCACCAGACCAATAATCTGGCTGTCGCGGGTTCGACTCCCGTACCAACACCGCAGGCTAAACCCCTGCTCCAAACGGCCCGCGACCAACGCGGGGCGTTGGTGCCCGGCGGGCCAACGTGTGATCGGCCACCGGCGGCCGAGCGACCGACGGCGCCGAGGACTCTGGGCATACTGCCTGTAAGGCAGCGCCCGGAGGAATCGACGCCCAAGGGAGCACACGGTTGTCCGGTGGCAGCACGGCCGAGTGCCATGTAGTGCGTGGATACCGCTTCCGCCGGCCTCCGGCAAGCGGCAACGGATGCCTGGCGACTCGCCCCAGGGCTTTGCCCCTTCGGCGACCAGCCCGGCGGAAACTGCCGCACCGCCGCAGGCTATGCGGATGCTCAAACGACACTCCGCAGTTGTCCGTGTGATCGCCGCTGGCTCCGCCGCCCGACGGCTTTATGAAACGCAGACAAGAGCGGCCCACGAAAGGCCGCAGGAAGGAAGGTGAAGGATGTTCGTCATCAAGACCGTCAAGATTCGCAGCTACGAAACGGGCCTGCACTTCCGTGACGGCGAGTTCAAGGGCCTGCTCGGCGCCGGCCGGCACTGGTTCTTCGACCCGCTGGGCAAGGTCAAGGTGGAGGTCGTCTCGCAGCGCAGCCCGTGGCTGGCCCACGAGAAGCTCGACGTGATCGTCAAGTCGGGGGCGCTGAAGGACCGCGCCGTGGTGCTGGACCTGAAGGACTACCAGCGGGCCGCTGTGTGGGTGGACGGCCGGTTCAGCCACATCCTGCCGCCGGGCCTGTACGCCTACTGGACCACCTTCCGCGAGGTCGCCGTCGAGGTGATCGACGCCCGCCGTGTCCGCTTCGAGCACAAGGACCTCCAGGTGATCGTCCGCTCGGCGCTGGCCGATCGGCTGCTGGATGCCTTTGCCGTCGAGCAGGGCCACGTCGGCGTGCTGTTCGAGGACGGCCGCTACGTCGAGACCCTGCCGCCGGGCAAGTACGCCTTCTGGAAGAACATGGCCAAGGTCATGCTCGTGCCGATGGACCTGCGCGAGACGATGCTGGACATCGGCGGCCAGGAGATCATGACCGCCGACAAGGTCACGCTCCGCCTGAACGCGGTGGCCACTTACCGGGTGGCCGACGCCCACAAGGCGCTGAGCGCGGCCGACGACGCCCGCCAGGCCCTGTACCGCGAGGCCCAGTTGGCCCTGCGGGCGGTGATCGGCGGCCGCGAACTCGACCAGTTCCTGGCCGACAAGGACGCCGTGGCCAAGGAACTGGAGGTCATCGTCCGGCAGCGGGTGGCTGCGCTGGGTCTGGAGGTCATCTCGGTGGGCATCCGCGACGTGATCCTGCCGGGCGACATGAAGGACCTGATGAACAAGGTCACGGAGGCCAAGAAGGCGGCCGAGGCCAACCTGATCGTTCGCCGCGAGGAAACCGCGGCCATGCGCAGCCAGGCCAACACGGCCAAGGTGCTGGAGGGCAACCCGACGCTGATGCGGCTCCGGGAACTGGAAGTCCTGGAGCGGGTCGCCACCAGCGGCAAGCTGAACGTCGTGCTGGGCGAGAAGGGCCTGGCCGAGCGGGTCGTGAACCTGCTCTGATTGAACCTGATGCCCGGAGGCTGGGAGCGATCCCGGCCTCCGGGCCTATTTCGAACATCTGGAGCGTCCGCAATTCCATTCTTGTAACTGTCGTATCCGTTCTACCCGCAAGGGTCGCCAATCAATCTTGCGGACCGGGCTCGGCCCACGCTAATGGTTGCGTTGTGACGGAAATCGAGGCGGTGAAACCGCCCCCAGTTCCTCTGTTGGGATCAGGAATGTTCTAGTTTCAACAACACTGATACCCGTTTCCTGGGCGGCCATCGGCTGGTACACTGACGCTATCGCCCCGGTCAGCCCGAGATTGCCATCTATGTCCCAGGACCAACACTCCTTCCGCAAGCTGCTGCCCAATTTCGTCATCTCGGCGGGCACCCAGGTGGTGCTCAAGGTGGCCAAGGTTCTGGTGGATGGCCAGCAGTTCAAGCCGCCGGGCTGCGTGGGCGTCGTCTTGCAGAGTCCACCGGATAATCCCTACGGGTCAAGACGCCGGTTGTCTACACGACCGTCTTCCCCGTCGTTGAGCAGATACCTGTCTCCTCACGCTTTGCAACACGACGTATTGCTTCCGGAACTCGTAGCCGGCGGCGGGCCAGCTCGTGGCATATTCCCGCAGCGCCTGGGCTCCCTTCTCCCAGTCCTCGCCGTTCACTCGACAGTCGGCCTGCGGCATCCCTTCCGCGTCACGGGCGGCAAACAGGCGCAGCCCATAGAAGCCGTCTCCTTCGAGGAAAGTCCGGAATGCCTCGAAGGTCTTCGTCAACAGGCAGCAGGGGCAGAAAGGATGCTCGTCGGGCGATTCTTCCTCGCCTTGGCTCGGCGGTTTCTGCCTGAAATGGCCGACCGGCCCCAAGACGGCGCGGCGGATTCGCGACGGCTTACCGCCGCCTGCCGGACTACAAATCGGGATTTCGATGTGATACCCTGAGACATAGTAATACAAACCATGCTACCCCCCCTGCACGGGGCTTGGTGATGGGGTGCAGTCATGGCGCAGACGACAAAGACCGTGGCGATAGCAGGCCAAAAGCCCTGAAGAAAGAAAGGAGCAGTTGCCAATGTTCAAAGAAGAACGCGAGGAATCTGCTTTTCAATGGACCATGCTTGGGCAGATCGATGTAGGCCGGCCAAATCTTGGGTTTAAGACAGACGTTGCCGTCTACCGGCTGATGCAGTTCACGCTTCGGGATGTGCTCATCAGGCAGTATGGCGTGGAGGCGGCGGACAAGGTTTTCTACTCCGCCGGCGAGACTGCCGGAAGGCATTTCTACGAGAACCTCATCACAAAGCGAGATTCCTTCGGCGACTTTGTTGCCGAACTCCAGGAGGTGCTAAAGAATCTGGGCATCGGCATCCTGCGGGTCGAGAAAGGGGATTTGGAGAATCTGACCTTCACCTTGACGGTCGCCGAGGACCTCGATTGTTCCGGCCTGCCCGCGTGCGGCGAGCAGATCTGCACTTATGACGAAGGGTTCATCAGCGGCCTCCTTTCCGCCCACACCGGCAAGCGATTCCTGGTCAAGGAGGTGGACTGCTGGTGTTCGGGTGACAGAGTATGCCGCTTCGATGTGAAGCCCATTTCTTAAAGGCAATCGCATGCTTGAAGTACGGGAAGAGGACATTGACAGGATCACGGCGCTGTTCTACCGCGTTCTGAAGGGCGAGTTGCCTCCGCCGCTGGACTTGCCGAAGGACTATCCGGACAACGAGGTCAGGCAGGTCGTGGAGTACGCCAATCGATTCGTCGCGGAGTATCAGGCTCTGGCCGGCGCGATATCCGCCGTGTCACGTGGCGACCTCGACCTCAATGTCCCCGTCGGCAAGATGCATGTCCTTCAATCGTTCAAGAATCTCCACGCGAACCTTCGCCACCTGACTTGGAAGACCCAGCAGATCGCTGGGGGCGACCTAAGCCAGCGCGTCGATTTCATGGGAGACTTCTCCAAGGCATTCAACAGCATGACGCACCAGTTGCAGGAAGCCTTCGCGAAGATCGAGCGGCAGAACCAGGATCTCTTCCGTGCGAATCAGCGCATGAAGCGAGACCTGGATGCCGCCGCCCGTGTACAACGGACGCTCCTGCCCGAAGGCTTTCCTGAAATCCAGGGGTTGAACTTCGCCTGGACATACAGGCCCTGTGACGAGTTGGCCGGAGACGCCCTCAACATCGTCCGGATCAACGATGACCTGATCGCCCTTTACCTGCTGGACGTCAGTGGGCACGGCGTGCCGGCCGCCCTGCTTTCGGTGACGGCCACCCGTAGCCTGCACCCGCGTGCGGGGGGCGCGCCTTCCCTCGTGGCCGGTCCCGGTATGAGCCCCGATGCCGTGGACCCGGTACTGGTGGCCTCCAGGCTGAACACACTCTACCCGATGGAGTCGAACGGAGATCACTATTTTACGATGATCTACGGACTCTTGGACGTTCGTACCCATCGGTTTCGCTTCACGGTTGCCGGGCATCCCGCGCCAATCTTGGTCCGCGAGGGAAGTCCCCCCAAACGTCTCGATGTGATGGGCTTTGCTATTGGCATGATCGATGAGGCAGAATATGACGAGTCGGTAATCGATTTGCAGCGTGGCGATCGCTTGTATCTCCATTCGGACGGCGTGACCGAGGAGGTGAATGCCCAGGATGAGGAGTTCGGCAATGAGCGGTTGCTTAGCGCTATCGCCGATGGCCAGGCACTCGGCTTGCAAGAAACCGTCGAATCCCTGGTCCAGAAGGTCCTTGCCTGGCGAGGCGAAGAGCACCTCAGCGACGACCTATCGATTCTGGCCGTCTCAGTCCCCTAGGCCAAGGATTCCAGCAGAAAACGGCGACCAGCGTCAACGTGCGGTCGGTCCATGATCCGCAGAGTTTTCAGCACCGAACTGCGCACCATGTGGAAGATCGACGACTTTCTCGAATGTGTTTGCGACTCGCCGCCAAACAGGCCGGTGATGGACCGATTGCCAGCCACCAAGTGGTTCAACAGATTGGTGTGGTACGAATAGCGAAAGTCTGAAAGGACTGGTATACTGGTGATAATTCCAGGCCGGCGCATCGTTGGCCCAAACTTGATTCGAAGGGAGCGAGCCATGGCAGTAGTCAAGAGCGAAGTTAAGGACGAGATCCGCATCATTTTCGTGGACGTGGCACGGTTCGTGGATGGAGCGGTCATCGAGCAGTGCTATCGAGAGATCGTGGAACTCTTGGACAAGACCGAGGAGAGCAACGTGCTGTTGCACTTCGGTCGCGTGGGGTTCATGTCCTCGGCGGCGTTGGGCATGCTGATTCGGGTGATGAAGAAGTGCAAGGAACTCAAGATCACCCTGAAGCTGTGCAACATCAGCCCCGACATCGTCCAAGTGTTCAAGATCACCGGCCTTGACAAGGTGTTTGACATTCATGCGGACGCTGCCGATGCTATGGCGTCGTTCAAGGCGAGCGGCACGTCATTCTTTCGCAGGCACCGCGAATCGCGTCATGACTTGACGTGACGGTGGATACCCGATTCTATTTCGGCTCGGCACCGACCTTCAGAGATCGATTTCCATCAACGTAACCCGTCCTCGCGCCCTTAGAGGATCGTATGAACATTGTTCGACGCTTGGCTGGGCATGGAACTCTTCTACTGGCGGTCCTCGGCCTGTTTCTGTGCATCGTAGGGATCGTCGGTGTTTGGGTGGGCAAGAGTCGCGTGGACCCCTTTGGCGCTGCCGTGTTCGGAACCGCCGACGAGGCGCTCGGCTTTGTGGACATCAAGCTTGATCGCGTGAAGCAGGTGTTGGAAAGGAGCCGCCATCGGGTCAGCGACATGTCGAAGCTCGCAGAGCGGTTGAACAGCGCGGAGGCAAACGCAAGAAGAGAGTGCGAGCCGTTGCTGAAAACCTTGGAAGAGGTCTATCAGGAGTTGAAGTCGGCGGAATCTTGGCTGGATTCCAGCCAGGCGCTTGCCAGCGGTGTCAGTAGGGTGTCCGAAGCTGTGGTGTCCTCCGACTATGCCGCCTCGCATCAAGAAGCCGTAGGATTGACTGTAGCCCGCCAGCTTCAGGCGTGCGCGGACGCCCTGACCGACGCCATTGCCAAGCTCCAGGCCATACGCGTGGAACTCATCGAACTTCGGGACACGGGAAAACTCGCCCGCAAAGCCACCGTAGGCATCATCGCCCGTGTGGCGGATCTGGATGGGAAGTTGGCGAGCATGTACGCTCGAATCGAGAAACTGGATGCGAGGGTGGTGACGACCAGGGCGTCCTGCGCCGACCTCGGTCAGAGATTCCGCTGGTGGACTCTGGTTGCGGCGGTGGTGGTCACCGTTATCCTGGCGTGGTTCGGCATTTCGCAGATCGTGATGATGGGCTGCGGATGGCGGCTGGCGCACGCCTTGGCGAATCCCTTGTCCCAGAAGCGATAAAGAAGTCAGGATTCCTCAATTCTGGTCCAAGGCAACTGCGGAAGGGGTTGCTGTTTTCCATCAAGCGCTCCGATAGGAACGATACCACTCTTGGGTTATCCATCCCCCGAAGGTGTTAGTCATAACCTATTGCAACATAAGGATTTGGCGTAATTCCAGTCAGGATGGAAGGACTCTATGTAGGACGCAATTGCCCAGGATGGGAAGGCGCCCCGTAGCTACCCCCTTGCTCCCTTTGCCTTCTCTGCCTTGGCCAGCAACTCCCCCCAGGTGCCGCTCGGCCTGCACCTGCGCAACCTGCACCCTTTTTGGTGTTTGGATTCCGAACACGCCTTCGCCGAAAGGTTCGCGTCGAACCTTTTTTCCCTGACGGACGGCATGTCGGCACGGAAATGTCGGGAGGCGGTTCCTGGCTGAAGTTTCGGCATCAGGAGCGTTGCTTGCCGACCGGTGCCGGGTTATGCTCAGGAGTGCCGTTTCCCGCCTGCCCCGAAGGCGGCCGCGACGAGCACCGCTCGCGGCAAATGGCCAAGGAGCAAACCAAATCACGCCTTTTGCAGAAGGAGCTTCCCATGACCCGTCTCGTTTCCCCCCTGCTCCTGTTGGGCATGCTCTCCCAAGCGGTCTTCGCGACGGCGGCCGACGCGCCGCCGGCGAGGAAGTATTTTGCCCACTCGGTCGTCGAGGACGGCGACGGGGTCATCGCCCCCTGGTACCAGGGCCAGAATGGCCAAATCGACCTCCGCATCCGCGTCGCCGTCGAAACGCTCAAACGCTATCCCTGGGCCGACAAGCCCGTGGCGATCACGCCGGCGCCCCATTTCGTCTTCAATAGCTCCTGGGGCATCGAGCCCAACGGCACCATCCACGTCAACCCCGCCCTGGACGACTGGATGAATGCCGATCTCGGCCAGCGGTCGATCAGCACGCTGTTGGGCTTCACCCAGTATTATCGCTACACGGGCGATCCGGCGGCCATCGGCTTGATGACCTTGACTGCCGACTACCTCCTGGACTACTGCCGGACCCCGGCCGATCACCCCTGGCCGAATTTCATCATCAGTTGCCCGACGAAGGGCAAGGCCTATGGCCGGGCCAACCCGCACGGCTTGATCCAACTGGACCTCTGCCGCGCACCTCGGTTCGGCCGTCTTGTCCGCCTACAAGGTGACCGGCAACCCGCGTTATCTCGCGGCGGCCACGCATTGGGCCGACCTGCTGGCCCAGCATTGCGATCTGCGGCGCGGCGCGGTGCCGTGGCCCCGCCACGCCGTTTTGGCCGACGCCCCCAGGGATTGGAGCCAGAACGCCACCGGCGGCGTGTCGCTCATTTTGCGGTTTCTCAACGACATGATCCGCATGGGGCACCGCGGGCCGGGCGACTCGCTCGTAAAGGCCCGCGATGCCGGCGAGACCTACCTTCGCGACGCCCTGATGCCGGTCTGGAGCGACAATCCCACCTTCGGCCGACATTTCTGGGACTGGGACAACTCCGTCTACTCCTGTTCGGTGCCGGGCTTTGTGGCCGAATACATGATGGATCGCCGCGAGGCTTTCCCGCAGTGGAAGACCAACGTCCGCAATTTTATGTCCTTGTTCTTCTGTCGCTCCAGCGTCGATCCGGGCTCGGCGGGCGGCGTGTACTCAGGGGCCTGGGGGACGCCCGAGTCCAGCGGCTGCTGCGGTAAGACGCTGCAAGCCTCGATGATGCTGGTTCCGCCGTTGGCTCGCTACGCGCTGGTTGCCGACGACGCCTGGGCCCGGGAGATCGCCCGCCGACAAACCATCCTCACCACCTACGATGCCCGGGAAAATGGCGTGGTGGAAGACCTTGTCGACGGCGGTGCCAATACAGCGGCGGGGTGGTTCAACTCGGCCCATCCTTGCCCCTTGCGGATGGTGATGGAGATGCTCGCCTGGCAGCCGGAGCTCTTCGGCCCTGCCCGCGAGAACCACATCATGCGCACCAGTTCTGTGGTCCGCACCGTCCGCTACGGCAAGGCGCGGATCGCCTACTCGACGTTCGACGGCCTGTCGCCCTGCGAGGACGTGCTGCGGCTGGCGTTTGCTCCCAAATCGGTCACGGCCGACGGGATGCCCTTGCCGCTCCGGCAGGAAGCGGCGGGCAGCGGCTTCGTCGTCAAGCCGCTCTCCAACGGCGACTGCATCGTGACGATCCGCCACGACGGCTGCCGTGACATCGTGGTCGAGGGGGCCGATCCGCAAGAAACGCTTTCCCACGAGCGGCTGCGGTATGAAGGACCGTGGACGACGGAGGATTGCGCCGGGGCGGCGGATGGCAAGCTGCACGTGGCCTCGCTGGCCGGCGCGCGGGCCCGCGCGGACTTCACCGGCAACCAGGTCCGCCTCATCGGCCGCGCCGACCCAGGCGGCGGCCGTGCCGACGTGTATCTCGACGGAGTGAAGCAGCTCTGCGGCATCGACTTCTGGTGCCCGCAGGCCCGCGACCAGCAGGTCCTTTGCTACAAGAACGGCCTGGCGCAGGGGCCGCACCGGCTGGAGATCGTGGCCACGGGAACGAAGAACCCCGTCTCGACCGGCACGCGGGTCTACGTGGACGCCGTGCAGTGGTCGGCCGCGCAAGGGGAGAGCGGCTTCGGCTCCGGCAGCGGCCCGACCCAGACGCAGCGGGTGATCTTCGGCTACGTGGGCCGGAAGGATTACGTCGATACGGCGGGCCGCGCCTGGCGCCCGGCCACCGAGTTCGTCATGCGGCTGGGGACGCTGGTGGATCTGGTGCCGGCGTCGTTCTGGAGGGAGCCGCAGTTGAAGGAGGTGGGCGGCACGGCGGACCCCGAGCCTTACCGCCACGGCGTCTACGGCCGGGACTTTACGGCCTACTTTACGGTGGCCCCTCGGCACGCTTACCACGTGCGGCTGAAGTTCTGCCAGGCGAGAAAGCCGCCGAAGCCGGGCGGCTACATCACCAACGTCGAGATCAACGGCAAGCCGGCGGTCCGCGATATGGACGTGGCCGCCGCGGCAGGGGGATTGGGCAAGGCGATAGACCTCGTGTTCGACGATGTCCGCCCGCAGCACGGCGTGATCGCCGTCCGGTTCTTCGGCAGCCCCGGGGCCGTTGCCATGATCCAGGCGATCGAGGTCGGTCTGGCGCGGGGGCGCCGGCGCCAAGCGGGCAGCCGTGTCCCCGGAGCCGCCTGTCCGATCCCGGCCCTAAAGCGCCCGCCGCTCACGCTGGGGCCACAGGACAAGCTACTGCCTTTCTCCATGCCACGCCACCGGCACCACGCCGGTGATGCTCACCACCAGGAGCACCGCGGCCCCCAACGCCGCCTGCGGCCCGCGGGGTCAGCCAACTGGGACTGTTCCAAGACCCCCGTGGAGTACAACGCCGCACCGTCGTCCCATCGAAGCAACATACCTTGACACCTGGTGGCAAATCACTAGATTGAGGGGAGTGGTGTCCGTACCGTGCAGGAACTCCTCGGGCACAAGGACGTGAAGACGACCATGATCTACACCCGACGTGGATCATCAAGGATGTTGTGATGACGCCCCGGAAAGTCAATTCTGTTCTGGAGTTAATCGGAAACACATCGCTGGTGCGCATCAATCGTCTGAACCCCGTCCCAGGTGTCGAGGTGCTGGTGAAACTGGAGGGGCTGAATCCTGGGGGCTCGGTCAAGGACCGCATCGCGCTGAAGATGATCGAGCAAGCTGAGGCCACCGGCGAACTGATTCCCGGCAAGATCGTGCTCGAGGCCAGCAGCGGCAACACCGCCATCGGCTTGGCCATGGTCTGTGCGGTCAAGGGCTACCAGCTCTTGGTCACGATGAGCGAGTCGGCGAGCGAAGAACGCAAACGCATTCTGAGGGCCTACGGGGCACAAATCCTCCTGACGCCGGGCTACCGCGGCACCGACGGGGCCATCGAAGAGGCCTACCTCTTGGCCAGGGAAGAGCCCGGAAAGTATGTCCTCGTCAACCAGTTCAACAACGAGGCCAACTGGCAAGCTCACTATGAGGGCACGGGCAAGGAGATTTGGGAAGCCACCGAGGGCAAGGTCAATGTCGTGGTGGTCACGATGGGGACCACGGGCACGTTGATGGGCACAACCCGTGCGCTCCGGGAATTCAACCCCGCGGTCCGCGTCGTCGGTGTCGAGCCCTTCAAGGGCCACAAGATCCAAGGCCTGAAGAACATGAAGGAAAGCTACCCGCCGGGGATCTTCAAGCCGGATGAGCTGTGCGCGATCGTCAGCGTGGATGACGATTCGGCCTATGCGGTGGCCAGGCGGCTGGCGCGAGGAGGGGATCTTCGTCGGAATGAGCGCCGGGGCCGCCATGAAGGTCGCCCTGGACGAGGCCCAGGCGTTGGGAAAGGGCACGGTTGTCGCCCTGCTTCCGGACGGGGGCGAGCGGTATCTTTCCACCTCGCTGTTCGTTTTCGAGACCACTCCGGAGCCCCTGCGTTTCTACAACACGCTGACCGGCCAACTGGAGCCGCTGGAGCCCGTCTCTCCGGGCAAGATCACCATGTACTCCTGTGGGCCGAGCCTGGATGGGCCTCCCGACTTGGGGCTTTGCCGCCGGGTCGTCTTCTCCGACGTCCTTCGACGCTATCTCGAATGCCGCGGCCATCAGGTCAAACATGCCATGAATCTCGGCGACATCGATGACCGCACCGTCAAGGAGTGTCTGAAGGCCGGGAGCAATTTCGCGCGAGTTCACCACGCGATGGGAGAAGGTCTTTTTCAAAAGCCTGGAGACGCTGCGCGTCAAACGCGCACACTACTATCCCAAGGCCAGTGAGCATGTCGGCGACATGGTTGAACAGACTCGCAGCCTCCTGGAAATGGGATTGGCCTACGAGAAACTGCGATCGGTCTACTTCCGCATCAGCAGTTTCTCCGACTACGGAAGGCTGTCGGGCATCGAGCCGGACCGGATGCGGAGCGAGGCTTCCACGACCTACGACTACTATGATAAGGACAACCCCGGCGACTTCGTTCTCTTCAAACGTTCCACGTTGGCAGAGCTCAAATCGGGCATCTTCTGGCAAACTCCTTGGGGCAACGCCAGGCCGGGCTGGCACGTGGAGTGCGCCTGTATGGCGGTGCGGTACCTGGGCCAGCCCATCGACATCCACACCGCAAGCACCGACCTGACCTTTCCGCACGGCGACAACGAGATCGCCATCGCCAGCGGACTGAAACACAAGCCCTTGGCCAAGCTCTGGATGCACTGCGAAGTGGTCATGGCCGACGGCAAGAAAGTCAGCCGCGCCGGCGGCAATGAGTTGACCCTCGAAGACCTGAGGGAACAAGGTTTCGACGGGCCGACGGTCCGCTACTGGCTGTTGGCCACGCATTACCGCACGGTGCTCCACTATTCTCTCCACGAACTTCAGCGGGCGGCGCAGTGTGTGGCCCGGCTGAATGAGTTCGCCGCGCGGCTGGCGCGTTTCCAATCCGGTCGGCGAGGCCCCGACGTGGGGCAGGCCCTGCACGACGTTCAAGCCGCTTGGCGGGACGCCATGGACAACGATCTCAACATCCCCAAGGCCCTCGGAAAGCTCTTTCGCTTCGTTCGCCAGATCAACCGGCTTCTGAATCGCGAAGAACTGGATGGCGACCAGGTCGGGCAAATTCTCGACTTCATGCACCAGGCCAATGAGGTCCTCAACGTGGTGGACTTCCAGCCCGAAGAGCCCAATACCCAAGTGGCCAAACTGATCGAGGCACGCGAGAAAGCACGTCAAATAAAGGATTTCCGCACGGCGGATACGATCCGGAAAGAATTGGAGTCGATGGGCGTCCGTGTGGCGGATAGTCCCATAAGCACATCGTGATAGGAAATGTCCGTTAAGAGGGAGGGGTTATGCGGAAGGCAACAAAGCTACTCGCAGCGGCCGTGATCGCGGGCGGAGTCGTCATGGGACTGCTCGGATCACGCCTGCCGTGGCACGTAGGGCCGGGCTTGGCGCTCGGCGCCGACATCGTGAGCACCATGCCGCCGGAGGCGGTCGGGTTCAACGGCACGCTGTCCGGCCAGGTCGCGAAACCCGGCGGCCAGGGATGGTTTGTGATCAAGGTGGTCAAAGTGATCGGATTGGCTCCGAACAACCGGACCAGGCTCAATGCCAAGGCCCTGACCGCCGCGTGGAAGGACAAGTACGTGACCATCGTGGGCAAGAACCTGCCGCCGGTCGCCGTGGGCGACATGGTGACCGTGGTGGGCACGCAGTTCGAAATGCACATCCGCTCGTCGAAGGTGACGAAGCAGGACGGGGGCCGACCGGGCGGACATGCGCAAGCCCGTCGCGGGAGGCCGGAACTACGACCTCGTATTTTCCACGTATTTCGGCCAGAAGATGGACTGCCGCGGGATGACCGTCGACGCCCAGGGCAACGTCTATCTCGCCGGGTCCACGTGGGACGCGGAGTGTCCGACCACCAAGGGCGCCTATGACCGGATATTCCACGGCGAGGCCGACATGGCCATTTCCAAGTGGTCGCCTGAGGGAAAACTTCTCTGGTCCACGCTGGTGGGGAGCCCGGGGCACGACCGCCCCTATTCGGTCAAGGTGGACAGTCATGGCTGTGTCTACGCGGCGGGGATCGGCGGCGTGGGAATGCCCGTCTCGCCGGACGCCTTCCAGCCCAAACCGCTGGCCCGCACGAAGAACGTGAAGATCCCCGGCGAGGAGTACGTGGGGGCCAACGGCTACATCGTCAAGCTCAGCGCCGACGGCTCGAAGGTCCTATGGGGCAGTTACGTCGGCAGCAACATCGAGTGCCGCGACCTGGCGATCGACGACGAGGACAACTTGTACCTGACGTTCGGCTGGAGGAAGGATTCAGCCGGGGAATTGCCCGCGCAGTTGGTTCGCCAACGCCTACCGCAAGCGGCCCCATGCAGGCCGCACGCCGCCTGGTCGCATCGAGGATCTTGGCGTGATGAAGGTTTCCAGCGACGGGAAGAGGGTCTTCTGGGCGACCTACATCGGCGGCACCGGCGGGAACGCCCTTGAGGCGAGCCTCTGCGTCGGCCCCGACCATTGCCCGGTCGTCTTCACCGGCACCTCGTCCCGCGACATGCCGACGACTCCCGGCGTTTTCAGCAACAAGCCCAACTCCTCCTGGTTGGGCAAGTTCTCCGCCGATGGATCGAAACTGATCTTCGGCACTTACCTGGGCGCGGGAAAGGTGTCGGTCCCGAGAACGCACGACGTCGCCATGGATTCCAGGGGCCACATCTTTGCGACCTTCAGCGTTGACGGCACGTGGCCCACGACCCCCGGCGCCTTCCAGCGGAAATACGGCGGCGGCAAGACGGATTTCGGCATCGTCAAGCTCTCTCCGACAGGGAAGCTGCTGGCATGCACCTACCTCGGCGGGAGCGGGGACGAAATCAACGGCCCGGATACCCTATCGGTGGGCAAGGACGGCAGCGTCCTGATCACCAGCGGATGGGGGACCACGTCGCCCGATTACCCCGTCACCGCGGGGTGTTTTCAGCCGAACCTCCGGGGAAAGAACAATGCGTTCTTCTCGCTGCTTTCCAACGACCTGGGCACGCTTCTCTATTCGACCTACATGGGAGGCAATGGGGCCAATCTTCGCGCCAACGCCTTTGCCCCGGACGGGTCGATCTGGGTAGCCGGACACTCGCCGGGGCCGGACTGGCCGCTGAAGAACGCCTACCCGAACGTCCGCAAGGCCGGCCTCGTGCTGGCCAAGTTTTCGCCCCGTTCCTCGGCCTCCGGGGGATTGCCGTCACGGTGAGGAAGCACCGGCTGCCCCCCTGAACGCGGTGGGTCAACTTGTTCGTTTACGATGCCTTACGGCTTGTGCTCCAGTTGCTTGGCCTTGGCGAAGTCCTGGTTGGCCTTGTCCAACTGGCCGTTTTGCTGATAGGCCAGGCCGCGATTGCTGTACGCCAGAGCGAATCCCGGGTCCAGCCGGATGGCTTCATCTAATCGCAACAAAATGGGCCCGGGGGGCGACAACCTTGCCCCTCCGGGCCCCTGGTCCCCGGTCCTTGCTTCGATCCCCGGTTCTTACTTAGTTTCTGTTGCGGAAGCGGTTTTCGACGGCGGGTAGGGTGGGACGAGCACAGCGAAGTCCCACCATAATACGCGAAAAACCGATGGTGGGTCTTCGCTGCGCTCGACCCACCCTACCAATTTCCAACCTTCCGCAACAGAAACTACTTAATGGTCATGCCGTCGAGCCAGGCGCGGAACGGCCCGCCGCCCCACGGGAAGAACTCGATGGTCATCCAATTCATGGTGGCGGGGACCTCTCCCTCGAGATTCCACACTTCGTTGCCGTGCAGCGGGATGCTTTTGTGGATCCAATCGAGACCGCCCTGCCAATTCAGCGGGTCGTCGTTCGGCCGGAGTTGGCAGAACTTGGTGGGCGACTCGTAGATCACCACGGTGGGCATCAGGCCTTTCCAGGCGTGGGTGTTGTTGTTGATCATCTTGACCCAGAAGACCAGGCTGGTCTTGCCCGCCAAGGGGATCCCGGCGTTCTTCGTGCGCGGATAGAGCAGGCGGATGGCGGCTTCGCTGGCGGGCGTGACGCGGAGGGCCAGCGACGACTGGCCCACCAGGTGGACGTCGCGGTCGTCGCTGATCTCGACCTTGGTTTTCGGGTCTTTGACGGGCGTGACCTTTGCGTCCGAGGCCTTCTGCCCACGCGGCACGTGCCACTGATAGTTGCGGCCTTGGAGTTCTTCCCAGGACCAGTCGGCGGCATGGCCCTCGGTGGCGGGCTCAACGACGTCCTCGTAAGCGAGGAAGTCGCCATAGGCGAGGTCCGAGAAGCGGCCGTTGGTGACGGTCATGCCGATGCTGTGCGGGCCGACCTTGTGAAAGGCGTGGGTGACGCGGGGTCCGGTGGCGGCGGTCGTCCCGTCGTTGAAGTCCCAGCGGAAGGTGAGCGGATGACCGTCGGGGTCGGTGCTGCCCGAGGCGTCGAACACCAGCTCCTGGCCCGTTTTGACGGGGGTCAGCTCGCCCGGTTTGGCGGCAATCGGCAGGACCAGCTTGGCGTGGGGCGAGCGGGTGATCTTGGGATCGTCCCTGTGGATCGTGATGTTGGTGTTGAAGCCGCCCTGAATGTCGCCGTCGCGGTTGCCTCCCATGACGTTGCCGGCGATGTCGATCCAGTCGGCCGACTCCATGTAGATGCCCCAGCGGTTGTCGCGGATGACGTTGTTTTCGATGACCCAGTGGAAGACCCTGGATTGCTGCTTGGGCGACGCGTTGATGGCCAAGCAGATGCCGGCGCCGTTATTGCCGACGCACTTGTTGCCGCGAACGATGATATGGTTGCACCAGCCGAGCATGATGATGCCGCCGGCGCCGTTTTGCGGCCCGTTCGGCACGTACTTGAACTGCCACGGCGCGTTGTGCAGCCCGCTGGGCACACCGTTGTAGCAGCACTCGTTGTCCTCGACGATCGACTCGTTCGACAGGCCGATCCAGATGCCGTGGCTGCCGTGGTTGGCCTTGTTGTGGCGATAGATGTTGCGCGGGCATTGGGCCTCGATGCAATTGTTGTTGGCAAACGAGGTGTCGTTCGACTCGATCACGTTGCCGCTGCTGGCACCACCGGACGGACGCAGGAACAGCCCGTCGCCGCCGTAGGTGATGTCGTTGTCGGCGAAGTAGTTGTCGTTCGAGCAGGCCAGGACCAGCACGCCGGCCGAATCGCGGGCGTGGACCTCGCCCGGACGGATGCGGATGCCATAACTGAGATTGTTCTTCAGGAAGCGGTTGCGGCAGGCGGCCCACAGCCTCACGCAGTTGTTCGAGGTGACGGAGAAGTTGTTTTCCTCGACCAGGTTGTCGTTCGAGTCGGCCAACTGGCAGGCGTCCCAGACCCGATTGGCCTTATTCTTGCGGAGGGTGGAATGATCGACGCCCTCCAGCACGATGCCGCCGTGCTGGCCGATTTCTCCCCAGCCTGCCTCAGGATAGTGGAAATTGTCGGAGAAGTTGCAGTTCTCCACCAGCCACTTGCTGCCTTTTTCGACTTTCAGCCCGATGTCCCAGCCCTTGGCATTGACGTTCCTCAGGGTAACGTTCGAGACGCCCTTGGCCGCGATGCCGATGCCTTTGAAGTCTTTCGGATCGCCCTGGCGGGCGCCGATGACCCATGCCCCGTGGCCGTCGATGGTGATGTTCGAGGCCTTGATGACGATGGGTCCGTAGGTCTTCGCGGGGTCGAGCACGGTGTCGGCGGTGATTTCCAGCGGGGGCGGGCCCGCGGGCGCCGGCGCCTGGGCACGCGCGATGGCGGCCGCCACGCACACGGCCCCGAGCGCGGACAACACCCACGTCCGCGAGATTTCAAAACGCGACCAGCCGCGACGGCGAGAACAAGACGGTGCAATCATGGCGAGACTCTCCAAGGTGGGGCGGTCATGCGGCAACGGGATCGACCGCGGTCGTTTTTTGGTAGGAAACACCCGCGGAAGGACGCACGCCGGATGACTGCTACAAGGGGGGGTAAACTTAGGCAGGACGGCAACGAACGCCCCTCATTATACTCTGGCGCGAAGCAAGAGCAACCAAATTCCCGAAATCGATCTTCGGGCCCCTACTTTTTTCGTTCCCATGTCGCCACTACAATAACGCCCGCGGCGGCGTGGTGGGCTTGTCGTCCGGCGTCCTCGGGGCCGTCGGCCGGCGGTCGTTTTTTTCAGGGGTCATCGGCACCGGGCATGAAGCGGAGGGTCAAGCATGAATTGGGCGGTTTATCTTGAACTCAGCGGGGTGTTTCTGCTGGAATTTGCCGTCTGGGGCGCGTGGATGCCGGTGTTGGCCGCCCGATTGCTGGGGCCGTTGAAGCTGAGCGGGAAGCAGACCGGGTGGATATATGCCACTCTGCCGCTGGCCAGCCTGATCGCCTTTCCTTTGGCCGGCCACTTGGCCGACGGATACGTGGACCTCCGCACAATCTTGATCGTCTCGCACGCGGCGGGGGTGGCGCTGCTCTATCTGGCCTCGCGGATGGAAAAATTCGGCGGGCTGTTCGTGACCATGTTTCTTTACTCGCTGTTTTATGGGGCCACGCTGCCGCTGGTCAACGGCTTGGTCTTTCGTCATGTCGCCGAGACCGGCGTTGCAGAGGCAACCATCATCCCGTGGATTTTCGTTTGGGGGCCCATCGGCTGGTCGCTGACGGGATACGTGCTGGCCGGCCTGCGGCAATGGGGGATCACGAAGGCCGACGGCAGCGACGCCCTGAAACTGGCGGCCGTCCTGTCGCTGGTCATGGTTCTGATTTGCGTGGCGGCGCCACTGTCGCCTCCGGGAAACAAGGGCACGCCGATTCTCCAGGCATCTCCCTGTTCCGCGAACCCAATTTCGCGATCTTTATGGTCGTTTCCTTGGTCTTGGCCGCCACGACCTCGTTCTACTTCCAGGGGACGGCCCAGTTCCTCCAGGACATCGGCGTCTCCGGCAAGAACGTCTCGGCGGCCATGAGCATCGCTCAAGCCGTCCAGGCGGTGGCGACCATGACGATCCTCGGTCTCCTTTATTACCACGGGCCAAAGTGGACGGTCGCGCTGGGCGCCGGCTGCTGGGTACTGATGTACGCGATCTACGTCGGCAGCCGGCAACGATGGCTCATCGTCCCGGCGCAAGCGCTGCACGGGGTGGCCTACCTGTTGGCGTTCAACGCCGGCTGGCTGTTCGTCAAGGACATTGCCCCGGAGGAAATCCAGAATTCCGTCCAGTCGCTTTTCAACCTGGCGATCGTGGGCGTCGGGCCGTTCCTCGGCACGCAACTGGCGGGTGTGGTCATGGACCGGTTCGCCGTGGAGGGCAAGTTCCAGTGGCGGAAAATATTCTTGGTGCCGCTGCTTTGCACGCTCCTGGGAACGATCGTTTTCGCCGCGGCGCTGCACGATCCGCAGAAGATGTCGGGTGAAAAGGCCCCCGCCGGCAAGACCGCCCAGCCCGCGACGGCGACCGACAAGCCGTAACCTTCCCGGTTTGGACATAAGCCGCGGCAAGGTTGTCGGCGGCCCGATCCTCCTGTATAATTCCCCCTTTCTTCCCGTGTGCCTTGGGGCCGAGAGTCGGCCGGATGGCAGGACATCGTTCATGGAACAGGGGGAATTGATTACCCCCCAAAAAGGAGACGTATTGTGGCAATTCGTGTTGGAATCAATGGGTTTGGCCGCATTGGCCGGCTGGTGTTCCGTCGCCTCCTGGAAAAGCCGAAGGTGTTCGAAGTGGTCGGCATCAACGACATCACCGACACCAAGACGCTTGCCTATCTGCTGAAGTACGACAGCATCCATCGCCGTTTCCCCGGCGAGGTCGGTCACGACGACCAGAGCATCATCGTGGGGGGCAAGAAGATCAAGGCGATGGCGATCAAGGATCCGGCCACGCTGCCGTGGAAAGACCTGGGCGTGGACGTGGTGCTGGAGAGCACGGGCATTTTCACCGCCCGCGGCGGCGCCGGCAAGTCGGGCTACGCCAGCCACCTCGACGCCGGCGCACGGAAGGTCGTCCTCAGCGCCCGGCCAAGGACGAGCCCGATCTGACCTGCGTGCTGGGCGTGAACGACGATCAGCTCAAGCCCGAGCACACCTGCATCTCCAATGCAAGCTGCACGACCAACTGCTTGGCCCCGGTGGCCAAGGTGCTGCACGAGAAGTTCGGCATCGTCAAGGGGCTGATGACGACCATCCATTCCTACACCAACGATCAGCGGGTGTTGGACATGCCGCACAAGGACCTGTATCGCACGCGGGCGGCCGCGCTGAACATCATCCCCACCACGACCGGCGCCGCCAAGGCGGTCGGCCTGGTCATTCCCGCGCTGAAGGGCAAAATGACCGGCATTTCGTTGCGCGTGCCGACGCCGACCGGCAGCGTGGTCGATCTGACGGTCGAGATGGCCCGGCCGGTGACCAAGGACGCCGTCAACGCCGCCATGAAAGAGGCCGCCGCGGGACCGCTGAAAGGCATCCTCAAGTACACCGAGGACCCCATCGTCTCCAGCGACGTCATCGGCGATCCGCACAGCTCGATCTTCACCGGCGACCTGACCATGGTGCTGGGCGACACCATGCTGAAGGTCATAAGCTGGTACGACAACGAATGGGGCTATAGCTGCCGCAGCGTCGATCTGATCGAGAAGATCGGCAAGCTGTAATCGTAACCGTGCACGCCCCCGGCAGAGAAACCGCGGATTAACGCAGATAAACGCGGACAGAGATGGATTTCATCAACTGCGTTGATCCGCGTTTATCCGCGGTTCCCTCGCTGGATTTTCCGATCTGTGAACGGTTACCTGTAATCTGCCAAGTGCCCATGAATTTTCCACGACGAGGAGGGCGGACATGGTTGTCCGTCCTCCTTCCTCGTTTTTTTCCTGGTCTCGGGTTCGATTTCCCCGCCGCGGCCCGGACCCGTATAATACACGGAGGATCGTGGGGGACTGTCCCGATTTTCGTCCGACGAAAATGGGACTGTCCCCTTGGGAAGTGCCTCCGTGAACCGAACGATGTCCACCACCCTGAACAGGACGAGACTGAGCGACAGCGGATACGACTTCATCGACGAGCCGTATCTCTTGGGGCTGTTGAAGCGGCCGTCGTCGCCGGGCCGCCTGCGCGACGTGATCGCCAAGAGCATGGCCAAGGAATCGCTCGACGTCGAGGAGACCGCCGTGCTGTTGGCCGCCGCCGACGCCGAGAGCGTCCAGCGGATTTTCGACGCGGCCCGGCAGCTCAAACGCAACGTCTACGGCAATCGCATCGTGTTGTTTGCGCCGCTGTACGTCGGCAACGAATGCACCAACGATTGCCAATACTGCGGCTTCCGCCGGTCCAACCGCGAGGCGGTCCGCCGGACGCTTTCGCCGGCCGACCTTCGCGCCCAGGTCGAGGCCCTGGAAAGCCGCGGCCACAAGCGGATCATCCTCGTCTTCGGCGAGCACCCGTCGTATACGCGCCCCGTACATGGCCGATTGCATCCGGCAGGTCTATGCGGTCAAGGTCGGCCGCGGCGAGATTCGCCGGGTGAATCTCAATGCCGCCCCGCTGGACCACGCCGGCTACGAGATCATCCAGGCAGCCGGCATCGGCGCCTATCAAATCTTCCAGGAAACCTATCACCACGAAACCTATGGCCGCGTGCACCCCCGCGCGACGGCCAAGGCCGACTATCTCTGGCGGTTGGACGGCGTCGCCCGGGCCATGGAATCGCAGTGCGGCGACGTGGGCATCGGCGCCCTGTTCGGACTGTACGACTGGCGTTTCGAGGTGCTTGCCCTGGTGGCGCATGCCAGGCACTTGCAAAAGCATTACCAGGTCGGGCCGCACACGATCAGCTTCCCGCGGCTGCGGCCGGCCAGCGGCGTGCGGTTGGACGACACCTGCCTGGTCGGCGATGAGGCGTTCAAGCGGCTGGTGGCCGTGCTGCGGCTGGCGGTGCCCTACACGGGCTTGATCTGCACCGCGCGCGAGCCCCCCAGCTCCGGCGCGAGGTCCTGGCCCTGGGCGTCTCGCAAATCGACGCCGGCAGCCGCGTCGAATTGGGCGGTTATACCGAGGTCGGCGACGCCCAGGTCATGGAACGCGGCAATTCGAGCTCGGCGACATCCGCAGCCTCGACGCCGTGTTGGGCCAACTGGTGACCGACGGCTACATCCCCAGCTTTTGCACCGCCTGCTATCGGCTCGGCCGCACCGGCGAGCACTTCATGGAGTTTGCCATCCCCGGCTTCATCCAGAACTTTTGCACCCCCAACGCCCTGAGCACGTTGATGGAATACTTGCAGGACTACGCCTCGTCGGAGACCTATGCGGCCGGCCATCGGCTGATCGAGCAAGAGCTGGCGAAGATGCCCGAGGGAAAACGCAAGACGGAACTGATCGACCGGCTCCGCCGCATCCGCGAGACCGAGCAGCGGGATTTGTATTTTTGAAAGGCAGTGAGCCGGCGGCGTAAGCCGGCGGATGAGGCTTGCCGCGATGGGTCCCGGGCAGTAGAATCAGACGCACCAGAACACAGCCCCGATCGGTGGTTTTCAGCCATGACCGCGAAACAATTCTACGATTGGCAAACTGCCGGCGGCACCGACGACGTCATGCGGCTGGTGGACTGCCTTGAGAGGGCGGATATCGCTTGGTGCGCCATCGGCGGCGTGGCTGTGAATCACTGGGCGAAAGAACCCATGGTGACCCAGGACGTTGATTTCGTCGTGGCCAGCAACGCCGTCCCGCGCACCGTCGCGTTGCTCGAGGAAGCGGGATTCCGATCCGAAAGATTCGAGTGGTCCGTCAACTTCCAGGGCCGCTCGAAGCTGACCCTTCAACTCAGCACCGAGGAATTCTACCGGGAGTTTCCCGCCCGAGCCGTGCCAGCCGACGTTCACGGCATTCTCTTGCGGGTGGCCTCGCTGGAGGACACGCTGCGGGGAAAGATCAAAGCATGGGCCGAACCGTCGCGGAGGCAAAGCAAGCGGATCAAGGACCTCGGGGATATCGCCCGGCTGGTGGAAGCGCATCCCCGGCTCTGGGACCATTTGCCGGACGAACTGAAACGGCAAATTCAACGGCCGGAGGGGAAATAGTCGCTTACGCCTCCGGCCCGCTTTTCATCGCAGCGTCGGGCCGTCGATCACGTCGATGTGCTGGGCCATGAGGTGGCTGGCCTGCTGCTCGGGCACGTAGCCGCGGGTGCCGTTGATGCCCACTTGCCGGCCGAGATAATAGCGCAGGTTCATGCCGGGCTCGGGCGTCACGTAGCAACGCACGCGGCCGTAATCGTCCAACAGGGCGTATTGCGGCGCCCCGATCCGCGACGGACTCACCCGCGCCAGCTTGCCCACCCCGTCGTACCGCCCGTCGGTGTCGAATTGCGGCGCGACGCCGCGTAGCCGCGGGCCGACGCGGGCCGATTGGCGGTCCATGCGGTCGATCTCGTCGTGCATCGCGTTGATGTGGTCGTAACGTTGTTTCATGTCCTCGAAGCGGGCGATCTTGCCCAACAGCAGCCGGGCCCGGCCGCGATCGACCGCGGTCTCGGCCTGGTCCAACAACGCCTCGCTCCGCGTGCGCAACTCGCCGAACTGCCAAACGGTCGGCTCCTCGACCACGACGCTCGAAAGATCGAGTTCGATCCGGTTGACCGCGGTCTCAAAGGGCGCGGCCGAGGCGGCCCGACCGTCGCCACGGGTCTTCCGCAGACCGTTGTAGGGGAAGTCGGCGTCGACGAACCGGCCCGAAATCCAGCGGAACTCGCCCGCCGGCGGGGCAATCTTGACCCAGGCGCCGGCGGCCGTGCCGGCGTCCGGACCCTCTCGCTTGGCCTCCAAGACTTCGACCAACTCGCCGCGGTGCAGGCGGACCTGGATCACGTCGCGGATGTCGCTGAAGCGGCTGCCCACGCGGGCGGCCACGTGCTCTTCGCTCACGGTGGCGAGGTTCTTGTGGCCCAGTTCCAGGTACCGCCCGGAAACCCAGGAAAAACTGCCCCGGCCGGCCGAATGGCCAGCCAACCGCCGGGATCCTGGCGATAGACCTCGACCGGATCGCCCGTCTTGAGCTTGTCGGTGGGGTAGTAGTTGTCGCCCGGACCGCTGCGGACGTAGACATCGTTGGCGATGACGTAAGCCTTGTAGGGGAAGGTCTGGCCCGGGGCGGCCCGCGCCGTGGCAACCCAACAGCCAAGAAAACAGCACGAAATCGCGGCAAGGGACAATCGCATGGTTCCATACCTCCCAGGACAGTGGGAAGAGATCGGGTTGATTTCGAGTTAGGCGGTTTCTTCGTTCGGGCGAAGCAGTAGTGCCACGGGCATCTTGCCCGTGCCCTCGTGCGGGGTGCCACGGGCATCTTGCCCGTGCTGCAATCGGCATTGGCACACGCACCAGTGTTGGCTTCGGGCACTGGCAAGATGCCAGTGGCACCCGTGCCAGATGCCAGTGGCACCCGTATCCGTGCTACCCAACGCTATGTGAAAAGTGGCTGGAAAAGTAGACCGAGAAAAGTAGACCGCGGACTTGTAGCGAAAATGGGCCGCCGATTCAAGGGCAATTGTGGTTTGCCGCGGAGGGCCGGTTCTCGATAAAATCATGGTTTCGTCTTCCGCTCCCTCTTCCTCCGGGAGGGGGGGAGACCGTTTTCACGCCCTTTCCCTGAAGCAGGCTGTGCCATGCCGCGTTACAATCCCGCCACGATCGAACCCAAATGGCAGAAATACTGGGAGGAGAACCGCACCTTCGCCACGGACCGCCTGCCCAAGGGACCGAAGACCTACGTGCTCGACATGTTCCCCTACCCAAGTGGGGGTGGGCTCCACGTCGGGCATCCCGAGGGCTATACGGCCACCGACATCGTATGCCGCTATCGGAGGATGCGGGGCGCGAGCGTCATGCACCCGATGGGCTGGGACGCCTTCGGCCTGCCCGCCGAGCAACATGCCAAGCAGACCGGGGCCCATCCGCGAACGACCACGGAGGAGAATATTGCCAACTTCCGCCGGCAATTGAAAATGCTCGGCTTCTCCTACGACTGGCAGCGCGAGCTGGCCACGACCGACGCCGGATACTTCCGCTGGACCCAGTTCATCTTCCTCGTGCTGTTCGACACGTGGTTCGACGCGGCCGCCCAGAAGGGCCGCCCGATCGCCGAGCTGCCCATTCCCGAGGATGTGGCCCTTGAAGGCCGCGACGCCGTCGCCGACTACCGCGACCAGCGGCGGCTGGCCTATCAACTGGAAGCGGCGGTGAATTGGTGTCCGGCCCTGGGCACGGTGCTGGCCAACGAGGAAGTCCAGGGCGGCCTGAGCGAACGCGGCGGGCATCCGGTCGTCCGCATGCCGCTGCGGCAGTGGATGCTGCGGATCACCTCGTATGCCGACCGGCTGGAACGCGACCTCGACGGGCTGGATTGGTCGGAGAGCATCAAGTTGCTGCAGCGCAATTGGATCGGCCGCAGCACCGGGGCCGAGGTCGATTTCTTCATCGGGACCTTCCTCGCCGAGGACGGCAAACCGTCGCCGCGGGAGTACAAGGGCTGGCTGGTGGATCGCCAGGCGGCCGGATTTCCGGAGCAGCCCGACGAGGGCGTGCTGCGGATTTACACGACCCGGGCCGACACGCTCTTCGGCGCGACCTACATGGTGATTGCCCCGGAACATCCGCTGCTGGCGCGGTTGACCACTCCGGAGCAGGCCCATGCGGTCGGCGAGTATTGCCAGGGGCGGCCCGCAAGAGCGACCTCGACCGCACCGACCTGGCCAAGGAGAAGACCGGCGTGTTCACCGGCTCCTATGCGATCAATCCGGTCAACGGCGAGGCGATCCCGATCTGGGTGGCCGACTACGTGTTGATCAGCTACGGGACGGGGGCGATCATGGCCGTCCCGGCGCACGACACCCGCGACTTCGAGTTCGCGCAGAAATACGATCTTCCGATCCGCGCCGTGGTCGATCCGGGCGATGCGCCGATGCGCCGCGCGAGGACCTGCTGGCCGGCCGCGTGGCGTTCCTCGCCGACGGGACGGCGGTCAACTCGGGGCCGTACGACGGGCTGCCCACGCCCGAGTTCAAGCGGCGCATCGCCGCCGACCTGCAAGCCAGGGGGCAAGGCCGACCGGCGGTGAACTACAAGCTCCGCGATTGGCTCTTCAGCCGGCAGCATTTCTGGGGCGAGCCGTTCCCCATCCTGCACGAACTCGATTCCGACGGGCGTCCGACCGGCCGGGTCCGCGCGGTGCGGCCCGAAGACTTGCCGGTCGATCTGCCCGAGCGGATGACCTTCGACGCGGCGCACGATCGGCCCGAGCCGCCGCTGGAAGAGGCCCCGGAGGATTGGCTCTACGTGACGTTGGACGGCAAGCGCTACAAGCGGGAGACGAACACGATGCCGCAATGGGCCGGCTCCTGCTGGTATTACCTCCGCTTCCTCGATCCGCGCAACGACCGGGCGCTGGTCGATCCGGCGGTCGAGAAGGCGTGGATGCCGGTCGATCTGTACGTGGGCGGGGCGGAACACGCCGTGCTGCACCTGCTCTACGCCCGATTCTGGCACAAGGTGCTCTTCGATCGCGGTTACGTCAGCACGCCGGAGCCGTTCCAGAAGCTGGTCAACCAGGGGATGATCCTGGGCGAAGACGGCGGGAAGATGTCGAAGAGCCGCGGCAACGTGGTCAATCCGGACGAGGTGGTGAAGGAATACGGGGCCGACGCGCTGCGGCTGTACGAGATGTTCATGGGCCCGCTGGAGGCCGTGAAGCCCTGGAGCATGGAGGGCGTCTGCGGCGTTCGCGGCTTCCTCGACCGCGCGTGGCGGATGATCGTCGAGGATCGGGCCGAGGCGATGCAGCTTGTGGCCGCCGTTCGGCCGACGGATCCCACGCCCGAGCAGAACCGCATGGTCCACAAGACGATCCAGGCGGTCACCCGCGACCTGGAGCAGATGTCGTTCAACACGGCCATTGCGCGGCTGATGGAGTTCACCAATTTCTTTCTCAAGGAGGAATGCCGGCCCCGGTGGGCGATGGAGCAGTTCGTGCTGCTGCTTTCGCCGATGGCGCCGCACGTTGCCGAGGAGCTTTGGCAGTCGCTGGGTCACGACGGCACGCTGGCCTGCCAGCCGTGGCCGCGGTTCGACGAGTCGCAACTCCGCGAGGACACGATCGAGGTGCCGGTGCAGATCAACGGGAAGCTGCGGGGCCGGGTCCGCCTGGCTGCCGCGTCCGACAAGGCCGCATTGCTTGCGGCCGCCCGGGCCGACCGGCGCATCGCGGAGTTGCTGGCCGGCAAGGAGGTCGTCAAGGAGGTCGTGGTGCCGGGCCGGATGGTGAATTTCGTGGTGAAGTGACGACGGCGCAATCGCTTCGGGATGCGAATTAGTTTCTCTCGCGGAAGGCTGAGAATTTGTAGGGTGGGTCAAGCGCAGCGAGACCCACCATCAGTCTTTCGCGAATTTTGGTGGGTCTCGCTGCGCTTGACCCACCCTACCATAGTTTTCCGCAACAGAAACGCATTTAGATGCCGGCCACCAGGGCGTCGAAATCCTGCACGGAAACGGCCGGCGACGTGTTGAACGCGATGCCGGTCAGCTTGCTCAGGGCGACGGACGCCTTCATCGCGTCGCCGTTGCCGGGAAACGACACGACGAACACCAGGTCGTACCGCCCGAGCGTCGCATACAGGCCAATCACCTCGCCGCCGTAACGCTTGATCAACTCCGTCGCCTTTTCGGTCCGCTGCCGGCTGATTTGCCGCGAGCCCTCGGGCGAGTACCGTCCGAACATGATGAACGTGGACATGGCTCTACTCCCTGTCAGGTTGTGAGGTTCGTACCCCGTGTCACCGCAGTACCATTATACGGGGCGGTCCAGGGGCATCAAGCGGCAGCACCCCGGCTACCAGAGCCACCACGCGCTGAACTTCAACACGTAGAGTCCCAACAGCAGGTTGGTCAACGCATGCGCGGCCACGCAGTCCCAGATGTTCTTGGTCTTGGCCATCAGCCAGGTGATCAGCGAGAACCAGACCAGGACCGCCGGCGTCTCGACGGGAAAGTGGTGATACAGGACCGGCACGCCCACGCCCACCGCCACCGCGACGGGGGTCAACTTGCCGAAGGGCACTTCCCACCAGCGCGGCTGAATGACGTATCGCATGAGGAAGCCGCGGAGGAAGAACTCCTCGATCATCGGCGCCACGACGACCAGTCCCAGGAAACGGACGCCCAGGAAGCCCCAGGCGCAAACGGGGCAGGCGGCCAGTTGCTCGAAGGGGTCGTAGGCCGTTCGGGCCCCGACGTTGGTGAGCCAGCCGAGAGACAGCGTCTTGCCGATCCAGGTTTCCAGTCCCAGTCCCAGGTAGCAGAGGCCGATCCAAGCGGCGCCGCCCCCGACGCCGGCGAGGATCGCCCAGGGACTCAGCCGCAGCGGGAATTGGCGATAGCCGGACCACACCAGGGCCACGGCCGCAAGCGTCAAGACGATCTTCAACGTGTAGAGCCACGGATACCAGGCGTAGGGGATGGGCAATGCCCAGGCGCTGCGGGCGGCGCCGTCGGGCCCCGGCTCCAACGTGCCCAGCAACAGGAAGACGAGAAAAGGGAGCAGGAAAACCAGCCAGCGGTGCTTGGTCAGAAGGTCTTGCTTCAGCATGGCCAGGGGTCCAAGGCTCGGCTAAAGCACCGGACTTGAAGAGTGTGCTTCCGGGAACACCGCTCAATCGTTCATGTCCAAGAACACCTCGTCCGAGAGGCCGCGCTCCGCCGCCATCCCCAGCTCATCCAAGCGGCGGCGCTTGCCCACGGCGTGCCAAGGACTGACGCCCCGCAGTTCGGGCATCATCTCGGTCAACTGGTCGATCAGCGTCTGGGCCATCAGGTGGACGGGCTCTTGCTCGGCCTGTTCCAAGATGGCCAGCGCCGTTTTCATCAGGCGGACCAATTGCGCCCGCTTCATCAGCGGCTCCGAAAGCGAATCGTCCGACTCGACCAGCAATTCGCCCACGGGCACTTCCAGCGCTTTTTGCCACTGGTAAAGTTTGCTGAGCGGCAGATCGGAAAACTGGTTCTCCTGCGCCTGATCTCGGCGATATCGACGTTCAATCGCCGCGCGACCGCCCGGCGCGAGATGCCTTGCAACTGGCGGACGGCTGCCAGCCGGTGCAACGGCTGCTTGACGGGAAGGTTCAACCCCTGGGAACCCTCGGCCCCACACGCGCAATCCACGATGCTCATGGCACGTTCCTTCCGTGATCACGGCTGGTCGTTTGCCTTACGGAATCTCCGGGATAAACGTGAACGAAGCGACAAAGACATTCCGTTTCCCGCGACCAGACATGATCCAGCGTTCCCCATTGGGCAGCGACGGTCTAGCGACAAACCCACACTGCCACGTAATCCAACTCACTGGCGGATGGCTCACTGGAAGACCGGCGAAGAAAAGAGCCCGACTCGAAAGCACGGCCTTCGTGGTCTATCCTAACCTAGCCGCAAGCGATCCGCAAGCAAGTTCCGCACAATCGGCAAAAGAATTGCCGGCGGCATAACCGTAACAGGGGGTGCCATCGCCCGGAATGACCGCTCCCGGTCTATTCACCCAGGGCAAGCTGCCGCAGCCGGGCCAGGTAGTTCGGCCGCGCCGGCCGGTTGGCATGGGCGAGCCGCTCCATCCTGCGGCGGTCCTTGTCGTGGACAAAGACCATCTCGCCCCGGCTCTCGGACAGCCCGGTACGCAAGGCCGCCTCTCGCCCTAAAGGCTTGCCGTGCCGAATCATTCGCACTTGGGGATAGTGCCGGGTCAGCTCGTGGGCCACCTCGCTGGTGGCGTCGGCCGAGCCGTCGTCGATGATCAGCAACTCGAAACGGTCGGCCAAGGCGGCCGTCGCGTCCAGGACCTCTTCGACCGTCTCCGCCAGGGTTGCTTGGGCGTCTTGGACGGGCAAAAGAACGGTCAAGAATCGCTTCACAGGATGCTTCCTTTCCCCTCCCGCGGGCAATAAGTTCGAGGAATGCCCCGCTTCTACCGGGGGCGCATATCCTCGTAGTTGCTTTCGGACCGGCACAAACCATAGCTCTAGACAAGCGGAGAATAATGGTTTTGCACCATCCGTAGGGGCATCGACGAAGGTGCCGCCTTTGCCGCCTTCTGCGAAAGAAACCGGGACAGGTCCGGTATTGACAAGATAGGTAAGATTCTCTTATCCTCTACGCCATGCCGCGTGCTGCCAGAGTCGCCCCCGGTGGAATGGTCTTCCATGTCCTCAACCGAGCCATTGCGCGGGTTCGGATATTCGAGAATAATGGGGATTATGCCGCGTTCGAGCAGACCTTGGCGGAGACGTTGCGACAACGGCCCATGCGGGTATGCAGCTATTGTCTGATGCCGAACCACTGGCACTTTCTCCTTTGGCCGGAACGCGACGGCGAATTGGCGGCATTCCTGCAGCGACTCACCATTGCTCACGTTCGGAAGTGGCAAGAATATCGGGGCGTCACTGGCACGGGGCATTTGTACCAGGCGCGTTACAAATCGTTTCCCGTGGAGGATGACGAGCATTTCCTGGCGGTGGCCCGGTACGTGGAACGCAACCCGCAACGTGCTGGGTTGGTGTCGCGCGCGGAAGACTGGCAGTGGGGTAGCCTGTGGCGGCGATGCCGAAACGCCATCGCGCCGAGTATTCCGCTGTCGGCGTGGCCGATGCCGATACCCGCCTCTTGGTTGGATTGGGTGAACGCCGCGGAGGACGAGGACCAGTTGAAGCAATTGCGGACGAGTATTGGACGAGGCCGGCCGTTTGGTCGCGTGGAGTGGCAGCACCGCGTGGCCAAGCAGCTTCGCTTGGAGTCGTCGTTTCGGGAACCGGGCAGGCCCAAGGGATTCAAACGTTCGTGATCAACAAACCATCAAGACGTTAAATTACCCATTTTCACAATACCGGACCTGTCCCGGTTTCTGCCTCAAGAAACGACGCGGTGTCAAAGCGGTCTCTTTCCAGAAAGGAGCTGGATCATGTACCGACTGCAAGTGGTAGGGGCGATGGCGATCCTTGTCCCGTTGCTGGCCGCCGTGCCGGCCGCGTCCCAGGACGCGGGCAGCCCCGCGTTGTCCCCCCAGGAGGCGATTGAGCGGCTGGCGAAGGTCGCTAGAGTGCTGCCCAAACCGTGGCCAAGGGAACTCGCTGCGCGGGTAACAAAGGCCGAACTACCGAGCGATCTATTTACGATTTTTGAGGGGGAAGCAGTTGAGGGCGGCGCGCTAGGTTATGGGTTTGAGGACGACAACGGCTGGCCGGCGCTCTATTGGGACATTTCGGGCCTTTCGATTAAGGGAGAGGACTGGTCGGAAGTAGGCGGTCGCCTCCACAAACGGCTTGAGAAGCTCGGCTACCGCCAGGTGACGCACACAACCTTCCTTTTCGACTGGGCGTTCCACCGCAAGACCGCCGATGCGGACTTCGTGGTCTTCTTAACGAATGCGGAGCGTGGCGGTGGTGGCAGGATGCCGCCGCTAACCGGTAAGAAGGAGCCCGGCCCAGTTGGCCCGTCATTTGCCGAACTGCGCGTTCACTGTTGGGTCCGGTCCACGCATCGCTCGTCGCTGCCCACCTACGCCGAGACCCTGCGGGCGATTCCGTCCCTGGAACTGTCTCAGGGTACAAACCGCCTCATCCCCCCCCAAGTGTTGAAGACGCTCATGGACTGGCCTGTCACTTCCGTACAGACAAGGCCAGGCTCGGAG
The DNA here is from genome assembly GCA_963804825.1 of uncultured Planctomycetia bacterium. Classification (GTDB taxonomy): domain Bacteria; phylum Planctomycetota; class Planctomycetia; order Pirellulales; family Thermoguttaceae; genus JBKQVT01. The sequence continues at coordinate 332,468 of CAWDRV010000004.1, forward strand.
ACGAAGGTTTGTATTCAGTTCCCCCGTCCGGTGATCTCCCCGGGCAAGGCGTTATATCCGAGAGACCTTGTCGAAGGAATTCCCGATGCCTGCCTAGCGGCCGGTTATAATCGCTATAAACCCCTGAATGGTCGGGGCGAGCACGCGGTACGGGTCGAAAAGTTCGACTCCAACGCGCAGCCGGGCGAGTGTGATGGCAGTTCGGTCGAGATCGACTCGGAACCACTCGCAGCAAAGGCCATAGTTACAATCAACCTTCAGTATAAAGAGGTGTTGCCTTGGCAAAAGGTCCCTTGATGAGGGCAGGGGGAAAACCGGGACAGGTCCGGTATTGGCAAAATAGATAATGTAATAAACATCCCAATTATACAATACCGGACCTGTCCCGGTTTTATTCCTTCCGCCCTCCGCCTTCCTCCTTCCTCCTTCCTCCTGTATGCTGAACGAATGACCCCAACACCCCCCACGGGACCCGATTTTTCCCGCGGCGACGGCCTGCTGCCCGCCATTGCCCAGGATGCCCAGACGGGCGAGGTCCTGATGCTGGCTTACATGAACGCCGAAAGCTACGCCGAGACCGTGGCGACCGGCCGGGCCGTCTACTACAGCCGCAGCCGGAAGAAACTCTGGCGGAAAGGCGAGCAGAGCGGCAACGTCCAACGGGTCCGCGCCATTTACCTGGACTGCGACCTGGACACGATCCTGCTCCGCGTCGAGCAAGTGGGGGGGGCCGCCTGCCACGAAGGTTATAAGAGCTGCTTCTTCCGCCAGGTCGGCCCGGACGGGCTCGACGTGATCGGCCAGCGCGTGTTCGACCCGGCGGAAGTTTATGGAAAGAAGTCCATGGAAAGAAGTGAACCATGAGCACCGTCCTGAAACTCGGCATTCCTGCCGGCAGCCTCCAGGAAGCGACGGCCGAACTGTTTCGCCGCGCCGGCTACAAGATCACGTTCGGCGCCCGGAGCTATTATCCGAGCATCGACGACGAGGAGATCGAGTGCCTGTTGATCCGCGCCCAGGAGATGGCCCGCTACGTCGAGGACGGCGTATTGGACGCGGGCCTGACGGGCCACGATTGGATCGTTGAGAACGGATCGGACGTTCACGAGGTGGCGGAGTTGATCTTCTCGAAGGTCAGCCGGCGGCCGGTCCGCTGGGTGCTGTGCGTGCCGGAGGACTCGCCGGTGCGGAGCGTTGAAGACCTCCAGGGCAAGCGGATCGCCACGGAGGCGGTCGGGCTGACCACGCGCTGGCTGCACGAGCACGGCGTCGCCGCCCGGGTCGAGTTCAGTTGGGGCGCCACCGAGGTCAAGCCGCCGCGGCTGGCCGACGCCATCGTCGAGGTGACCGAGACCGGCGGCTCGCTGAGGGCGAACAACCTGCGGATCATCGACGAGGTGCTGCAAAGCACGCCCCGCTTGATCGCCAATCGCCGGGCGTATGCCGACCCGTGGAAGAAGCAGAAGATCGACGACATCGCGCTGATGCTCCGCGGCGCCATGGCCGCGGAGGGCAAGGTCGGGCTGATGATGAACGTGCCGCGGGCGAAGCTCAAGCAGGTGCTGGCGCTGCTGCCCGCCTTGCAGCAGCCGACCGTCTCCAGCCTGGCCGACGAAAACTGGGTCGATGTGAACACGATCCTCGACGAATCGGTCGTGCGCCGGATCATTCCCCGGCTGAAGGCGGCCGGCGCCCGCGGCATCGTCGAATATCCCCTGACCAAAGTGATCGACTGAGGACCCCGATGAGCGCGGAAGCCCGGCTTGCGGAAAAACTGAAGGAATTGGGCATCGCCATGCCACCGGCGCCGGAACCCAAGGGCGTGTACCGCCCGCTGGTCACCCGGGGCGACCTGGTCTATACGTCCGGCCACCTGCCGGTGCAACCGTCCGGCGAGTTGGTTGTCGGGCGGCTGGGCGCCGAATTGGACGTGCCGGCGGGCTACGCGGCCGCGCGGCTGGCGGGCCTGGCCATCCTCGCCTCGCTCCGCAAGGAGTTGGGCACGCTGGACCACGTCCGCCGCGTGCTCAAGGTGTTGGGCGTGGTCAACGGCACGGCCGAATTCACCCAGCAGCCCGCCGTGCTCAACGGATGCAGCGAATTGTTCGCCGAGGTCTTCGGTCCGGAGGCCGGCGTCGGGGCCCGCAGCGCGATCGGCGTCGCTTCGTTGCCGTTGGGCGTGCCGGTCGAAATCGAAGCGATCTTCGAAATCGCGTAACGCGAAGTTTTTTGCCGGTCCACGTCGCCTGCAAAACGGCAAGCGAAGGACGGGGATTTTGCGGCAGCAACCCGAGGAACACACCATGTGGAAGAACGTTGGTTGGGGCATTTTTCTCCTGGCATGTTGGACGGCCGTGTTGGCCGCGGCCGCGGCCGACCAACGGATCGAATATCCCCGCACCCGCCGCGTCGAGCAGGTGGACGATTATTTCGGCGTCAAGGTGCCCGACCCGTATCGGTGGCTGGAGGACGACGTTCGCAAGTCCCGCGAGGTGGCCGACTGGGTGGCCGCGGAAAACAAGGTCACGCGGCGCTGGCTGGATTCGATCCCGCAGCGGGAGAAGATCGGCCGTCGGCTGACGGAGCTGTGGAATTTCGCCAAGTACGACGCGCCTCGAAAGGCCGGCGGACGTTACTATTATCTGAAGAACGACGGGCTTCAGAACCAGCCGGTCCTCTATGTGATGAATTCGCTGGAGGGCCGGCCCCGGGTCCTCCTCGATCCCAACACGTGGACGAAGGACGGCACGATCGCGCTGGCCGGGCTGGCCGCCAGCGACGACGGCCGGTACCTGGCCTACGCCCGGGCCGAAGCGGGCTCCGACTGGCTGCGATGGCGGGTCCTGGAGGTCGCTTCCGGCAAGCCGTTGCCCGACGAACTCCGCTGGAGCAAGTCGCCCCATGCCTCGTGGAGCCGCGACGGCCGGGGGTTCTACTACAGCCGATTGGAGCCGCCGCGGCCGGGGGCCGAATTCCAATCGCTGAACTTCAACGACCGCTTGTGCTACCATCGCGTCGGCACGCCGCAAGCGGACGACGCGACAGCCTACTATCGGCCCGAGCATCCGCAATGGCAATACGAGGGGATCGCCACGGAGGACGGCCGGTGGCTGGTCATCACCACCGCGCTGGGAAGCGACGAGCGTTACCGGATCACCGTGAAGGAGTTGGCCAGGCCCGCCGCGGCGCCGATCGAGCTGATCGACCAGTTCGAGCACGACTACACCTTCGTGGGCAACGACGGGCCGACGCTGTATTTCAAGACCGACCTCGACGCGCCGCGAGGGCGGTTGATCGCCATTGATCTCGGCCGGCCCGAGCGGCGGAACTGGAAAGAGATCATCCCCCAGGCGGAAGAAACGCTCGGCCAGGTGAGCTTCGTGGCCGACCGATTCATCGCCTCGTATCTCCAGGACGTGAAGCCCTTGGTGAAGGTCTTTTCGCGGCAAGGCCGGTTCCTCCACGAGGTGCGGTTGCCGGGGATCGGCACGGCCGCCGGCTTCAGGGGCAAGCGGACCGACACGGAGACCTTCTACGTGTTCTCCAGCTTCGCCACGCCGCCGAGCGTTTACCATTACGACGTTGCGGGCGGTGCAAGCCGGCTGTTCCGCCGCGCCGACGTGAAGTTCAATCCGGACGACTACGAGGTGCGGCAGGTCTTCTACACGAGCAAGGACGGCACGCGGGTGCCCATGTTCTTGGCGTACAAGAAAGGGATCAAGCTCGACGGATCGAACCCGACGCTGCTGTACGGCTATGGGGGGTTCAACATATCGCTGTCGCCGATGTTCGCCGTCAGCCGGGTGGCCTGGATGGAAATGGGGGGCGTCTACGCGCAGCCGAACCTCCGCGGCGGCGGCGAATTCGGCGAGGCATGGCACAAGGCGGGCACCAAGCTGCAAAAGCAAAACGTCTTCGACGACTTCGTCGCCGCCGCCGAGTGGCTCATCGCCCGGCGCTATACCCGCCGCGACCGGCTGGCCATCCAAGGGGGCAGCAACGGCGGGCTGCTGGTCGGCGCCGTGATGACGCAGCGTCCCGACCTCTTCGGGGCCTGCCTGCCGGCGGTCGGCGTGATGGACATGCTCCGCTTCCAGAAGTTCACCGAAGGCCGCACCTGGGTCGATGATTACGGATCGTCCGACGACCCGCGGCAGTTCCGTGCCCTGCTGAAATACTCGCCCTATCACAACGTCAAGCCGGGGACGTGTTATCCGCCGACGCTGATCACCACGGCCGACACCGACGACCGGGTGGTGCCGGGCCATAGTTTCAAGTTCGCGGCCGCCTTGCAGTCGGCGCAAGCCTGCGACAACCCGGTGCTCATCCGCATCGACACCCGCGCCGGCCACGGCGGCGGAAAACCAACCGGCAAACGGATCGAGGAAGCCACCGACACGTGGGCATTCTTGGTCAATAGCCTGAAGATGGACGTGCCGTAGCGCGACGAGACGATTTTAGGACCCGTAAAACAATATGGGAGGACAGGCATTCCTGCCTGTCGTTTACGGGCAGACAGGAATGTCTGCCCTCCTGAAATTGAACAGGTTAATGTGGCGCGGGTCCCTGCCGCTTTTAGAAGTGGTAGTCCACGCCCAGGATCGCCGTGAAACCCGGCTCCTTGATGAAGCTGGGAACGCCGTTCTGGTTCAGCATCACCACCGAGCCGGGCTCATAGTAATCGCGGTTCAACAGGTTCTCCAACGACAAGGTGAACCGCAGCCGCTCGCTCCAGCAATAATAGCCGCGAAGATCGAAGACGGTAAAGCCGGGAGTGGGCAATTCCGAAAGGCTGTAGGCCACCCGGTCCTGGCTGTGGACCATGCGGCAGATGAACTCGGCTCCCCACCGCTTCTTCTCCGGATCGAAAACGCGCACGCTGATCCGTCCGTTGAAGGGATAGATGCCCGGCAGGGGCTCGGTACCGGGGATGCGAACGAAGGTGCCGTCTTTCACATTGCCGTTGTACGAGCCGTCGATGAACTGGACCCGCGACAGGTTCTCGCCCTGGTTATAGGACATGCAGCCGAAGACGGTCAGGCCCTTTCGCAGCTCGATTTCGCCGAACAGGTCGCCGCCGCAAATGGTGGCCAACTGGATGTTGCCGAGCTGATAGCCGGCCATGCAGGTGTCGTTGTTCATCGCCCCGGGGTACAGGAGGTCTTCGCGGTACTCCGCCGGGAAGAAGCTGAAATCCCGGCCCAGGACGTGCGAGTACGCGGAGGGGGGCGACAGGTTCGACGAGCAGATATAGGCCGGCGTCGGCATGATGTAGTCCCAGATCGTCGCGTAATAGCCCCGCGCTCCGTAGCGGAAGGGGCCCCGAACGCTGGTCATGCCCAGGTCGACTTGCCAGACCTTCTCGGTCGTCAGCGTCGAGTTTCCTTCGAGGAAACTGTTGCCGAATCCGACGATGGGAACATAAGGCTCGTCGGAATAGAGTTCGGACAGGCTCGGCGGCCGCGTGGCGAAACCCGTCCCCGCGTTCAGCGTGTCGCGGTCGGTCATCTTCCAGTTGGCCATGACGTAGGCCATGCCCAGGACGAAGTCGGGCATGTCCGTGGCGGGCTGATAGTACATGTCGTCGGGCGGCGTGCCGGGATTGAAATACGTCACGATCGGGTCGTTCACGTCCAGCGACGCCTTGGTGTAATCCACCCGCCCGCCGAAGGTGAACGTAAGCCGATCGTTCAGCGGCAAGACCAGGTTCGTGAGCACCCCGCCGTCGTCCATGGACGATTCCGGAACGCCGAAGAGATTGCCGCTGTAGACCTCCGCGCCCGTCGGGTCGACGTCCCGCTCCAGGTATCGTTGCTCGACGCGCCGATAGTCGAAGCCGACGGTCCATTGCGGAGAGTCCGCGTCGCCGAAGGTCCGCAACGCCCGAAAACCCGTCGAGGTCAAATGGCCTTGGGCAAACGACTCGACGGGCCCCTGGTCGCCGGTGTCGCCTTCCACGGGCAGGGTGATGAACGGATAATAGAAGTCCTCGGACTTGTACGGCTGCGAGTTGCCCTCGAAGAACGTCTCTTGGTGCCACGCCTGCACCAGGAGTTGTTGCGGCCCCTTGCGGTCTTCCTGGACGATATAGCGGACGTTGAACTGGTTGTTCGTCGAGTTGTTCAGATCGTAGATGATCCCCGGCATGTCCATGTGGTTGTACTCGGTGTGGAGCATGTCGAACTCGATCCGGGTGAACTGATTCACGTCGAAGCTGAACGACGCCATGCCGTCCCACCGCTGGTACTGGGCCGGAATGACGAAATCGTAGCTGTCGCCGCCGGGATGATAATCGTTGCCGCCGCGGATCCCGTAGCTGACGAATCCGCCCCAGTTGTTCGACCCCGTCCAGATGTTCTCCCGCCCGTAAAACTCCTGGCCGTTCGTGCCGTAGTTGAAAATCGTGGTGCTGTGCGTCTCGGGATGATCGTAGCGTTGCGGGCTGACGAGGTCGGCGTTGATGAAGGCGAAGCCGGGGCCGTAAAGGGAAGTATACGGACCGTCGGTGGTCGTGATCTGTTGGATATTGCCCGGATCAATCTGGCTGAACAGCGAATCAACGTCCTGGATCGTTTTATACTGCGTGACGCCGTTGGCGCTGCCGTTGAGCTGAGAGGAATTGTAGCCGCGGATGATCGGGTCGATGTTCACGCCCGAGGTCCGCCGCCCGGACACGCTGGGTATTTGCCGGAGCAAATCCCCGGTGGTCGTGGCCTCGGAAGAAGTGATCTCGGCGGTATTCAGCACGTTGGAAGGAGCGCCCGAACTACTGTCTTGGCTGCTGACCTGCACGGGCACCGCGGACAATTGGCCCGGGTCCCGCTCGGCCATGTCCAGAAGTTGATCCAGCGAAGTGCTGGCGGAAGACGAGCCGGCGGGAGTGGAAGACGAGCCGGCGGGATTGGGGGCCGCGGCCCCTGCGTCCGGCGCGTCCGCCGCCAACGACGCGCTCCCCCACACCAACGAAGTCCATAACATCAGCGCAGACAACGGACCCCTGAACCGTTTCATGCGTCGCGCATCCGTGTGTGTCATCCGTGCCACACTATGGCCATCGTGGATAGCCAAAATGGCGGTACCGCTCCAGGTGGGGCGTGGCAGTCGCCACCTTCAAATGTTTATGCGGTCAGCACTTCCTGCCATGATCCAGATTCGGCTAACCTCACCGGCGCGCTAAAGGTAAACATGGGGGTGGCAGAATGTCAGCCACACTTATGTTCCCATAAAGGGGAAGCGAGACGCCGGCCGCTGTCAAGCGGCGAAGGCTGGGGCCAGTTTGCGGACGGTCACATCCCGCCGCCACACAGCCGTTGGACGGCTCGCTCCACCAGCGCAACCGCCCGCTTCGGCGAGCCGGCGTCCCAGGGGAAACGATATTCCACGCCCGGATGAAGGAAGCAGAGCGTCAGTTCCTCGGGGGCTTGGCCCAGAATTCGCTCGACCGCCATGCCGTAGACGAGCATCTGCATCTCGTAGTCGGCCGCCGCGGCGGCCAATTGCCCGGCGGCGACGCGGTTGGTCTTGTAGTCGATCACGTGCCACCTGCCCGACGCATCGCGATAGAGGCAGTCGATGAATCCTTGCAGGCACGGTCCGGCCGCGTCGTTGCGGTCCGGCGGCCAGGCCAAGAGAAACTCCAATTCCCTGTGGATTTCAACCGCCGCGGCCATGTCCGCGCCGCGCGGCGAGCACAGCAGCCGTTCGATCCACGCAATCGGCTCGTCGAGCGTTTGCTCAACGTGCGCAAGATGCCGCACGGCATGGCGTTGGACCAAGGCCGCGATGCCGTCGGGTCGCGCGAAATCGAGGCCGGCCAGCACGGCGTGGACCAACGTGCCCAACCCGAGCGGATCCAGCCCTTGCGGACCGCCCGACGGCGCGCCGTCGCCGTTGCCCTCGTCCGCTACGTCTTGCGTCACCGCCGACCGGGCGTGCAGCCCGCCGCTCAGACGCGAGAACGAATAATGTCGCCAGCCGGCCGGATCGGGCGGCACGGCCGCCAGACATTTCGGCGCACGTCCGCGGCCTTCGGCGGCCATCTTCCGGGCCTTTTTCAATAGCCCTTCGAGGTTTCGGCGCGGCGTGGGACCGACCGCCTTCGCATTCACCGGCGGTTCGCTCATCGTCACCTTCACCAGCGAGAAATTCTTCCGGGAAGCCGCGTCCTTCGCTTGCGGTTTCGCAGGCCGCGCCAGGCCGGTCACGGGATCGAAATGCCGGCACACCAACTGGGCCCACGGGCCGCGGGCCGACGCCGGCGACGCCATCCCCGACGAGAGGATCAGGTAATCGGCCGCCCGGGTCGTCGCCACGTAGAGCAGCCGCACGAGTTCGGCCTCCTCTTCATCGCTCTCGCTCAATCGGAACAGATCGTAGCCGCCCACGGCCTCTCCACGCGGATCGCGAATCATCGGCCCGAGTTGCCGCGTGAAGGCCACCCGCTCCGTCGGGCCGCGGCGAGTCCGGTCCAGGTCGGGCACGACCACCACGGGAAACTCCAGCCCCTTCGCCTGGTGGACGCTCATCAGCCGCACAACGTCGACCGTCTCGGGATGCGTCGCCGCCAGCGGCTCGTCGGGCTGCCGAACGATGAATTGTGAAAGCTGCGTGATGAAGTCGTCGAGCGTGAAAATGCCCGACTGGTCGAAGACACGCGCCTGGTCGATCAGTTTCCGCAAGTTGGCGAGTTTCCGCGGACCCAAAAACTCGGCCAGCAGCACGGCGTCGTAACCGGTCCGGGCCATCGCCTCCTGGAGCAATCCGGCGATCGGCACGCGGTCCTTCATGCCGCGAAGGGCCAAGAGCGTCGCGGCGGCCCGTTGCACGCGGCGGGCCTGCTCTTGGCCCAACTCGGGCGGCAACTCCTCCGCAAACAGTCCCGCCGACAAACCCTCCGGATGCCTCGCCAGCCAGAAAAGCGTCTCGTCCAACAGGGCGAACAGCGGGCTCCGCAACACGCCGACCAGGCTCACCTCGTCGCCGGGATTGGCCAACGACCGCAACAGGTTCACCACGTCGTGGATTTCCTGCTGGGCGTAAAAGGCATGGCCGCCGACCAGGTAATAGTCGATGCCCCAGCGCCGCAGGGCCTCCTCGTAATACTCCACGTCGGTCAACGCGCGAAACAGCACCGCCACGTCGCCGGGCCGCACGGCGCGGGCGGTCTCGTTCTCTCCCTCTTTCTCCCGCACGAGCTTCTCGCCCGAATCGAGCATCGCGCGGAGCCGCCGGGCGATAAAATCGGCCTCGCGCCGCCGCTGCCGCTCCGCAAGCGGCGCGACCTCCGCCGGCCCGGCGCCCGCGTTATCCGGGGACTCACGCCCCCGGCTCTCTTCCGGCTCGATCGCCCAGAGGAACTCGACCGCCGGCCGGGGACCGACCTGCCCGCGGACCGCCCGCAACGGCTCATACTCCTCGTCCGGTCCTTTCAACTCGTCGCCGAACAGGGCGTTGATGAACTCCAACACGGCCGGCTGGCTGCGGAAGTTCAGCGACAGCGGCAGCCGGCCGGACTGGGGAATCTCCTGTCGAAGCTGCCGGAAGACGTGCGGATCGGCGCCGCGGAAACGATAGATCGACTGTTTCTTGTCGCCCACGAAGAACAGATTGCCCGCCGTGAACCGGCCGTCGCACAGCGCCTTGACCAATTCCACTTGCAGCGGATCGGTGTCCTGGAATTCATCGACCAGGAGCAGCCTGGTCTGTGCGGCCAGCCGCTTCCGCAAGGTTTCGCCGTGCGGCCCGGCCAGCAGGTCGCGCGCCGCGATCAACAGGTCGGTGAAGTCCAGCGCCGCCAGTTCCCGCTTTTCCGATTCGTAAGCGGCGGCCACGCCGTCGGCGACGGCCAGCAACCGCAGGGCGATTTCCGCGACGGGCCGGGCGGCCTCGGGCTCGAAGTTGACCTTCTCTATCACGTCATCGACGGCCTTGCGCAATTTCGCCGCGGCGTCGCGGAACGCCTCGTAGACGGTTTCGCTGGGCCAGTCCTTTTTCGTTCCTCCGCCCTGCACTTTCGCGTTTTCGCGGATCGCCGCCAGCGGCAGGAAAAAGGTGTCAGGAACCTTTTGTGCGGAGCACCCGGAGGGCCGTTCCGGCAGAAGGTTCCTGACACCTTTTTCCGTCAGACCGGGAAGCTGCTCCAACAATGCCGCGGCCCGCGCGCGCATCACCGGATGCGAGGGCACATGCTCGCGGAGGATGCTCAGGATCGTCGCGGCGGCCGGGCAACGGGCGATCCGGTCCGCGGCCCGCGGCAGCGCGTCGGTGCGATAGAATTTCTCCCAGCGGGCCAGCAGGCCGGCGGCCGTTTCCCCGCGCCATTGCGGCCAGTCGATCTCCTGCCGCCGCGCAAGCAGTTGGCGGACCATGTCGCGGAGTCCGGCCAGCCCGAACTCGACGACCAGGTCGAGCACCGCCTCCTCGCGCTCGGCCAGGCGGCGGCGAAGCTCGCGGTCGATCCGCTCGAACAGGAGCGTGTCGGCTTGCGGCTGGTCGAGGACGCGGAACCGGGGATCGATGCCGGCTTCCACGGCATGGGCCCGCAGCAGAGAGCCGCAGAACGAATGGATCGTGCCGATCCGCGCCGTGTCGAGCTGGCGGACCAGGCGGAGCCAATGCTCGACCTGCGATTCGGTGGCCTCCGGGGCCTTCAGCCGGTCCAGGCACGCGGCGCGGATGCGGTCGCGCATCTCCCGGGCTGCCCGGTCAGTGAATGTGATCGCCGTCAACTGGTCCAGCCGCGTATCATCGCCATCGCCGTCCGGTTCCAGGGCGCGGAGGAATTTCTCGGTGAGCACGAGGGTCTTTCCGCAGCCGGCCCCGGCCGACAGCGCGACGGAAACGCCCCGCGCGGCCAGCGCCCGCTGTTGCTCCTCGGTCAATCGTTGTCCGACGGCGGCTGCCATGTCTTCTCCAAGGAACGGATTTGGTTGATGCGGCAGACGGAGGCATATTCGCAGCGGCCGGTGCAATCCGCGTCCGCGCTGCACACGGGGAACTGGCCTTCCCTCATGCCGCGGACCAGCCCGGCGACCGTCGTGGAGAGCAATTCACGCACGGTCTCCCATTGCTCGTCGGGCTCCAGGGCGCCGCCGGCCGCGTGGTACATCCGCAGGGCCTGCTTGGGTCGAAAGCCCCGATCGGCGAGGTACCAGTAGCCGGCCTGCCAAGGGACGCAATCGCGATCGGCCAGCACGACTTCCGCCACGGCCAGGGCGTACAGCGGAAGCTGCAACGCCAATCCGCGCCCGACCGCCTCGACGCTGAATCGCACCGAACCGCCGGTCTTGTAGTCCAGCACGTTGAACACCATTTCGCCGGCCACCCGTCCGGTGTCGATGCGGTCGATGCGCCCGGCGATTCGGATCGTCTGGTTACCGCGGCAGAGTTCCAGCGGTTCCGTGGTCGAGGGCGGTCCGCCGCCGTGCAGTGATTGACCGAACGAAATCTCGAAATGCTCCGGCAGCAGCGGCTTTTGGCAGTCCTTCCACAGGGCGTCGTATTCCGCGTGCTGGACGCGATAATCGGCGATCCATTGCATCAGCAGCCGGCGGTCCACCTCGCGCAGGGCGTCTTGCACCGGGTCAAGAGCCGGCGCGGCAATCACCTCGCCGACCGCTTCGAGCGCGAGGCGTTGATACTCCTCCGGCGCCAGGGCGGCCGGCGACGCGGCGGCGCCGACCGCCTGGTTGACCCGCCGATGAAACGCCGCCATCAGGGCGTGCGCCAGTCGTCCGCGTTCCAGGTAATCGACTTCCAGCGCCAGTTCCTCGACCGGTCGCACCCGCAGCAGCTTGGCCAGGAAATATCGGAACGGGCAAGCGGCGTATTGTTCCAGTTCCGTGGCGCTATAGACCCGATGCGGAGAGAACTCGGCCGCCAACTGCCGCCGCAACACGGCGCCCGGCAGCATCCCCTCGGCGGGGCCGAATCGCTCGCGGTCTTGTCGCAGCCGGACGTGCGCCAGCCCGGCGAGGATGTTTTCGGCCGTCGGGCGCGCACGAAGCCTCTTGCAGCAGGCCGGCCAAGAGCGATACGTCGCCATCGCCGTCCAAGGCCGCGGCCACCGCCTTGACGCGGAACTCGGCGGCCGAGAAAGGCTCGTCGCCGGCCGGCACCGGGCTGAGATCGGTCCGCTCCGTCCGCGCGATCCGCCCCGGACCGCACGCCTGCTGGACTTCCTGCAAGTAAGGGCTGGCCGACAACGGCTGCCCCCGCTGGTCCAAGGCCGGATAGCTGAACCAGAGCCGGCGCGTCGCCCGGGTGACGGCCTCGTAGAACAGCAGCATTTCCTCGCCGCTGCGCTCGGCCCGCGTCGTAAGCGGCAGCCCTTGCTCGATCAGCCGTTGGCACTCCGCCTCGCTGTAGAGGCGGTCTTCCCGCTGCGGCGAAGGAAAACTCTTCTCGCCCAATCCGGCCAGGAACAGGTAGGGCGTCCGCAGTCCGCGAACGCCGGCGGCCGAGACGACCCGCACCCGGCCGCCGTCGTCGCCGGCGGGCTGGAGCCGCTGGCTCGCCAGAATGTCCAGAAGCGCCGCCAACGCCGCGGGGCGATCCAACTCCGCGGCGTCGCGGTCGAGCCAGCGGTCCATCGCGTCGCTTTCCCGCAAGGCCGCTTGCAGACATTCCCAGGCGGACTGCTCGCCGACGGCGGCGACGGTCCCCTCCCCCATCGCCGCCAGCAAACCGGTCTGCCGGGCCAATCGCTGCCAGGCGTTGCCCCAGCCGGCCAGGCTCTCCCGCTCGGGCAGGTCGTCCAAGGCGGCCGCCAATCGTCCCAACACGGCCGCGGCAACCCGCGAGTCGCCGCCGATCGCGTCCTGGGGATTGTCCCGATTTTCGGGTTCGGCCGCTTTTTGCAACCGCGCGAGCAACGGCCGGCGGCCCCGGGGAATCTGCCAATGGCGAACGGCCCGATCCACCGCCGCGCGGGCCCGGCCGCCGTGCCACTCCGGCCAGTCGGGACGAAAATAGTTGCTGCCCAACACCGCCAAGAGCGATTCCAGCGGCCAGTCGTCGGCCTGCAATTCCAACATCCGCACCAGCGCGACGGCCGCCGGCTGACGCGCCAACGGCGGGCCCCATTCCATCGCCGCGGGAATCCCATACGCTGCGAAGACCTCGCCCAGCAGACCGCTCTCGTCTTGCGGATGGCGAAAGACCACGGCGATCTCGCCGGGCCGGACCTCCCGGCCCGACTCCGGATCGCCTTCGATCAACAGCCGCTTGACGCGCGCGGCGATCAGCTCGATTTCGCCCGCCGGACTGGCCCCGGCCATCACCTCCAGGCCCGACGTGTCGGCGGCCGGCCGCGCGTGGCGGGGATTGCCGAAGAGCGTCCGCTCCAGGTGGTCCATCGCCGGCCAGGCCGGGCGCTCCGTCCGCGGCAGTTCCTCGACCGTCATGGCCGCGTGTCGCCGGCGAAGCTCGGCCAGCGTCTTGCGCGGCTTGTCGAACAGCTCCGGCCGCGGCAACGGCGATGGCGACGGCTCCAGCGGCAGTGAAATGAAAACTTCCTCCACGCGCTGGGCCAGCAGGTCGAGAATCTCGTGCTGCGTCCGCGTGAAATCGGTGAAACCGTCCGCCACGACCAGGCGAAGGTTGTCCCGTTGTGGCGTCGCCGGCGTCTTCTTCAGCCAATCGCGGGCCGACCAGAACCGGCCCTCGGCGTCGTACAAATGATGCTCGCGCAGGCGCTGCTGATACGCCTGGTAAAGGTCCAAAAGCTCGCGGTCCTTGCGCGTCGCGCCCGCGCGGCGCAGGCCCGCTCGAAATCCTCGGGCCAGATCTCCAGCCGCTTCAACTCGCCGATCCACTCGCAGGCCAGCTCGACCAATCCGCCCGTCGAGGCGATCGTCGCGAAGTGTTGCAACTGGCCGGCCGTGCGGGCCTGCTCGATGAGCTGGCGGACCAGGTGGTGTTTCATCAGCCGGCTGATCGGCCGGATCGGTTCCGGGACCTTTTCGAGGACCGACTCGGCGAACCGCTCGAACGTCGTCACCCCGGGCGCGAAACAGCCGCGAAGCGGGCCGTCCAGCAGCCGGCGGCGGACCTCCGCGGCGGCACGCCAAGTGGGGGCCAGCCACAACGCCGCCCCAGGCCGGTTCTCGGCCAGCAGCGCGCGGTATCGCGCCAGCAGCCGGTCCGTCTTCCCACTGCGGGGCGGTCCGGTAATGACGGTCAGATGTGTGGGCACAAAATAAGGATAAAGGATAAAGGATGAAGGATGAAGGGGGGAAGGCGGACAGGAAAGGCGGAAGGGGGAAGGCGGACATGACGCGGGAGGCTAAGCACTAAGTAAGAACTTAGTGCTTAGAACTTAGACCGGCATTTCATCCTTCCCCCTTTTCCGCAGAAAAAAGCATTTGACAACAGCCACCAAGATTCGATACAATCCATAGTGGCATGGGGGAGGAATTCTTGGCAGCCGTCCCGGGACTACCCCAAACCACCCTCGGAGGGGTGGATGCCGGGCAGCGGCAGCCTTGGCCCCCGAACCTATCCTCAAGGGTCCGGAACAGGCATTGTCTCATCCTTCTTATTCCAGCGGAGTTTTTGCGCAGCGGCGGTGGTCGCCGCTGGGGTTTTTATCTATTTTTTATCGAAGGAGGTGTGTTATGGACGCTCATGTTAGGAAACGAGGGTTCACCCTCATCGAACTGCTGGTGGTGATTGTCATCATCGGCATGTTGATCGCGCTGTTGTTGCCGGCGCTGCAAGCCGTGCGCGAACCGCGCACCGCATGTCCTGCTCCAACAACATGCATCAGATCGGCATAGCGCTGCAGACCTTCAACAACAACAACAGCCGCTTCCCAGGCTCCGGACAGTTGGACGTGAGTGGCAGCACTAGCAGCGGCGGCAGCCATACCGTGGGCGGCTGGAGCTTCCTGGTCATGATCCTGCCGTACATCGAATTCAAGTCCACGTACGACACGCTCCAAATCAACGGCGGCGATCCGACGACAGGGACATTTTCGGGTTCAGCCACCCCCTCCTACAGCGTTGCCGCCAGCGGGGCCACGGCAATGTCGATCCCGTGTTACAATTGCCCCAGCAATCCGAACAGCCCGTACCAAGACGCCAAAATTGACAACCCGCCCCAGTATGCCGTGACCAATTACAAGGGAATGGGCGCCACGCATATCGGGAGTTTGAATTGCGTGACGAGCAGCAGCCCGTCACCGGGCCCGGCCTACCCAACCGGCAGCAGCAGCAGCACCAACAGCATGCACCCGGACGGCGCCATGTATCCCGGAACCGGCTGCCGGATTCAAGACCTGACCGATGGAACGGCCCATACGATCCTGTGCGTCGAGACGATTGACAACACCTCGAGCGTTTGGACGTACGGCACCGACGTGACCCTGGTGGGACTTCCCACGTCGGGCGGCAGCACAACCCCCAGCGGCACGGTCACCTTTAGCAACAAGGTGAACGGCAACCCTGTGGCGTACTACGCGCCAGACGGTTTCATGGGCAGTTGGGACGATGCGGGGAAGGCGAATGGGGTCCAGTCGCAGTATCAACAAATGCCGGACGTTCTTGGCCTTCGACTTTAGACTTACGGGGGCAGACGCCGGGACCTATCCAGCATTTCAAACGAACAACTCAAGTGTCCAAGAAAAGTCGGATTCGCAGTCATCGTCAAGTAGCAGCGGTAACCAGCCGGCCTACGGTCCCTCGTCGGGCCATCCCACCCAGGTCAACCATTTGATGGGCGACGCATCGGTGCACGGTCTGAACAAGCTCATTGACGTGTCCGCCTACACGTTCTTGATTACCAAGGCCGGCAACGACCCAAATCCGACGATGCCATAACCTGGTTTGACGGGGCTTGAATTAAGGCGGAAGGCGGAGGGCGGAAGGGGGAAGGCCCGAACACCCGAGCCCCACCCCCTCGCCAAGCGATGGGCAGCAGGCCGGCCGCGGCGATGGCCAACAGAACGAACGTCGAGGGCTCGGGCACCGCGGCCGCCGCGGTGCGCTCGGCGATCACGCCGGCGCTGTCAAGCATGGCCGCCCCGGCGGATGTGTTCCCGGGGGCGCCTACCGTCGAAAACGCATCGCTGGAGGCAGCGTCGGAAATCGGCGGCTCCGCGCCGCTGCTGACAATCACGGACGGCGAGTCGCCCAACAGGGCACCCAAGACCACCCGCCCGCCGTTGGCGAAGGTCAGGATGCCGGTGCTTGGCACGGCCGCCGGCGTGGCGAAATCGAGCGTACCGCCGCTGACGCTCGTGCCGCCGGTGTAGGTGTTGGCGCCCGTGAGGACCAGCGTGCCGGCGCTGAGCGTCAGGCTGCCGCTTCCGCTGAGCGCGCCGAAAAGGTCATATTGGTGTTGCTGCCGCTGACGGTCAGGTTGACAGATGCCGATTGTGAACCGGCGGTGACGAGGTTCACGCTGCCCGTGCCTGTCAGGCCGCCGAGGACCGGGGCGGTGGCGCTGGGATCGAAGGTCAGGCCGTTGGCGGCGTTGACAGTCACGGGGCCGTTTTTCGCGGCGTTGTTGTTATTGAGCTGTAACTGGCCGGCGTTGATCGTGGTGCCGCCGGTGTAGGTGTTGGAGCCGGCCAGGATCAGGGTGCCGGTCCCCGCCTTGGTGAGGCTGTAGCCGTTGCCGCTTATAACGCCCCCGACGGTGAGGTTATTGGACGCGACCGTCACGGTGCGGTTGCCGCCGAGCGTGACGGTGCCCGTGCCGAGATTGAGGTCGTTCGTGCCGGCGAATGTGAAGTCGCTGTTCCAGGTTTGCGCGTTGTTGGTGGAAAGCGTGATTGCCGCGCCGCTGGTGTTGCCGATGTTGCCGCCGGCGATTGTGAACGGGCCGGTTGCAATGGCGTGGGCGTTGTTGACGTTGAGTTGCCCGGCGTTGAGCGTGGTCCCGCCGGTGAAGCTGTTGGCGCTGTTGGCCAGTACCACCGTCCCAGGCCCGAAGACGTTTAGGCTGTTGGCGCCGGTGATGGAAAGGGCGAAGACGAGCGTGCCCCCGCCGCCGCCCAGGTTGTACGTCCCGTCGTTGGGTGTGAACGTGCCGCTGTACGTGACGGCGGTGCTGCCGTAGGCCCCCAAGCTCAAGTTCGGGTAGCCCGCCATGCTGATGCCGTCGCTGCTGCTGACGGCCAGTGCGAGGGCGCCGGTGGAAGCGGTGGAACTCCTCGCCAGCCATCCGGACGCCGAGAGGTACGGACGCATGACGACGCTGCCGCCGCTGTAAATAGTGATCGTGCCCGTGCCGGGCAGGGCCGAGCTTGTGCTGAAATCCAGCGCACCGCCGGCGATCGTCGTGCCGCCGCTGTAATTGTTCGTGCCGGAGACGACCAAGGCGCCGCCGCCGGATTTCGTCAAGTTGCCGGTGCCGGAGATCGCGCTGGTGAAGGTCAGGGTGTCGGAGAGGCTGAACACGAGCGCGGCGTTGTCGACGATGCTGGCGGTTGCCAGCCCCTCGCCGCTGCCGCCCGTGCCTACCTGCAGGGTGCCGCCGTTGACTGTGGTTGCGCCGGTATAGGTGTTGGAACCGCTCAGCACCAGCGAGCCGCCGACGAGCGTCAGGCCGCCGTTTCCGCTCAGGATTCCGGTATAAGTCGTGCTGGCGTTGCTGCCGCCGACGGTCAGGCTCACGGTCGCGGAGCCGGTCGTCGCAAGGTTCACGTTGCCGGCGCCGGCCAGTCCGCCGAGGACCGGAGCGGTGACGCCGGACCCAAAGACCAGGCCGTTGTTGACGCCGACAGTCACGGTGCTGTATTGCGCGGCATTGGCGTTATCGAGTTCCAAGGTGCCGGCGCTGATGGCAACGCCGCCGGTGAACGTGTTGGCCCCGCCGAGGACCAGGGTGCCGGTTCCTGCCTTGGTTAGGCCGTAGCCATGGCCGCCGTCGCCGATCGGGCCGCCGACGGTCAGCGTATTGGAGGCGACGGTCACGGTGCGGCTGCCGCTGCCACCGAGCGTGACGCTGCCCGTGCCGAGATTGAGGTCATTGGTCCCGGCGAAGGTGAAATCGCCGTTCCATACGCTCGGGATGTTGTTGGCCAACGTGATCGCGCCCGTTCCGGCGTTGGCGAGGGTGCCGCCGGCGATGGTCAACGTGCCGCTGCCCAGGGCGTTGGCGTTGGTGACGCCGAGTTCACCGTCGGAAAGCGTAGTTCCGCCGCTATAGTTGTTCGCGCTGCTGGCGATGACCACGGTCCCCGGCCCCTGGACGTTGAGGCCGTAGGCGCCGGTGATGGAAGGATTGAAGGTGAGCGTTCCCCAGCCACCGCCCAGGTTATACGTGGTACTGGCGGGCGTGAGGGTGCCGTAATAGGACACCGTGCCGGCGGCCCCCAGGGACAGGCTCGGATGGCCGGCCATGTTGACGTCTTCGTTGCTGTTATTTGGGAGAAGAACCAGAGCGCCGGTGGAATCGTCGGCAATCCGTTGCAGGGTGAGGTACGATCGCAGGACGACGCCGCCGCCATGGTTGACGGTGATGATCCCGCTCGTCGGAGTGGCGCTTGGGGCGCCGAAATCGAGCAGGCCGCCGAGGACGACGGTGCCGCCGGTGTAGGTGCTCGTGCCGTTGAGGACCAGCGTGCCGCTATCGGTCTTCGTCAGGCCGCCGGAGCCGGACAGGCAGCCCGAAAAGACGACGTTATATCCGGCGGTATCGACCGTTGCGTTGCCGCTGCCGGTGAACGTCATGTCCGCGGTGGTGGTGAAGGATGCGTTGGCCTGGAGGGTTCCGCCGCCGAAGTTGAAGGCGCCGGTCCCGCTGCCGACGTTCAGTTCCGGGAGGATCAGTTTACCGCCTTGGAGGTTATAGGTCCCGGTGCTGCCGGCGAGGTACGCGAGCCAGAGGGCGCCGCTGGTGGAGGAGATGGTGTTGGTGCCGCCCGTTTGGGTGAAGGTTCCGGTGGTGGCGTAGCCGACAAACTCGCTGGGGGCCGACAAGATGCCCGAGTTGCTTAGGCTGTACGCCCCGCTGCTTGTGATGCCACTGCCCCAATCCATAGCATAGAGGTACCCGACATAGAGAGAGCCGGAGATGGTGTTGGTGCCGCCCGACTGGGTGAAGTTTCCGACGCCGGCATGGCCGGCGTATTCGTTGGGGGCCGACAAGACGCCGGATCCGCTGAGGTTGTAGTTTCCGCTCAATGCCACGAGCAGCCAAGAATTCGATATTGAGCGCGTACCCGACGCAGAGTGTGCCGCCGGATGCGATGGTGTTGGTTCCAGCGGATTGGTTGAACGTCCCGTTGACCTGGTAGCCGACGTATTCATTGGGGGCCGACAATATCGGGCAATTCGTGCCGGTCATGCTGTATTGGCCCGCGCCCGACATGCTCCCGGTTCTCGTCGGTGCCATAACCGACATAAAGTGCGCCGCTGCCGGCGATCGTGTTGGTCCCGCCCGATTGTGTGAATGTGCCCGTGCCACCATAACCGACGATCTCGTCCGACTGCGCGTATAAAAGGCCCGGTTTGCTAAGGGTGTACGTCCCGCTGCCGATGAAATGGTATCCGAGATAGAGGGCACCGCCGGAGGCGATGGTATTGGTTCCGCCGGACTGATTGAAAGTCCCTGTTCCGGAATAGCCGATGTACTCGTTCGGCGCCGACAGGCCGCCCGTACCGTTAAGGTTGTAGGTCCCGCTGCGGTTGTACCCGAGATACAGACAGCCTGAAATGCTGTTGGTGCCGCCCGACTGCGTGAACGTCCCCGTGCCGGAGTCGCCGACGTATTCATTCGTGGCGAGCAACTTGCCGCCGCTAAGATTGTACGTTGCGCTGCTGTTGACGTAGCCCCACGCATCGACAACCAGGCCGGGACCATTGCTGCCGGTGATCGTATTGGCGCCGCCGGACTGGTTGAAAATCCCGGTGCCATCCGCGCCCACGATTTCGGAATAGAGCACCGCCAACGAGCCGCCGCTGAGGCTGTATGTGCCGAGCCCGTGGCCGAGAATCAGGCCATAGTAGCCGCCGCCCAAAAAATAATTCGGTTGGTACGAATAGATCGAATTGGTTCCGCCCGACTGGGTGAAGGACCCGGTGTCGGCGTTGGCCAGGAACTCACACGGCGCGGACAACAAGCCCGCGCCGCTCAGGCTATACGCTGCGATGGTGTTGGTGCCGCCAACGTAAAGGCAACCACTCGCCGAGATGGAGTTCGTTCCGCCCGTCTGCTGGAACAACGCCCTGCCGGAACGGCCGATGTCCTCGTTGCTGGACACTGACAGCAGGCCGCCGGAAAGGTTGTATGTCCCGACCCCGCTGGACTCCCAATACCCGACAGTAAGGGTTCCAGTTATCGTGTTGGTGCCGCCCGACTGGTTGAATATGCCCGTTCCATAGTTGCCAATGTTTTCGTCGCCGATCACGGACAACGAGCCGGCGGAAAAATTGTACGTGCCGACGCTGCCCGCCCAACAACCGACGTTCACAGTGGACCCGGTCCAGTATGATGAATAACCTGAACCGGAGACGGTGTTGGTGCCGCCCGACTGCGAAAATGTGGCCGTGCCGGAGACGCCGATGTTTTCGGCGTTTCCTTCGGACAACAGGCCGCCATACAGGGAATAAGTTCCGCTTCCGCTGAAACTAAACGCGAGATCGAGGTCCCAGCCGGTGGACGTGCCGCCCGACTGGGTGAAATTACCCGTACCGGATACGCCCACGAAGACGAGGCTAGCCGACAACTGCCCCTGGCCCGAGTTGCTCGTGTTGAGGGTGTATGTGCCGGATGCGCCGGCGTTTTCCCCGAGGCCGAGTGTCGACGTGGCGATGTTCATTCCGGCCGTCTGGGTGAATGTCGCGGTGCCGTTGTTTCCCACGGTCTCGAACTGCGTTGACAGCAGGCCGCCGTTAAGGTAATAGAACCCGCTGCTGCCCGCGCTGTTGGCGAGGCTGACGCTACCGCTGTCGTTCGTGCCCGCGGACTGCGAGATTATCCCCGTTCCGGCATTCCCGACATAGGCGCGGCCGGCCACGGTTAGGTCGCCGCCGCTGATTAGAACAGTTCCGTCAAGGTAGAGCATTTTACAAACGTCTCCGGCTGTGGTGACGTACGCGATTCCGCCGGGGATGTAGGCATCGTCGCTGATGGTTGGCAGGCAATGGACCCACCCGTTGTCGTCGCTCGCCCAGCTCAACTGGCTCGACCAATCGCCCGACGACGTGGCCCAATAAACCTGGTTTGCCCCGGCCGGCGGCACGGCCAGCAGCAGCAGGGCCGCGGCAGGAAAGACAAGAGCGAAACGACAGGCCAGGGCGCCACAACGAGTAGAACGAGTTGCGAGCATGGAAAATCCTCTCCGCGGCTGGGGCCAAAACTGAACGACCAGAAGAAACGGAAATTTTAGACATACCAAACAGAGGGATATGTCACGGCGAAGTAACCGTACCCTACACCATCTCTACAAACCCGTCAAGCAGGTTGGTCAAAATGGTGGGGATTAGAGCGCGGCTCAATAGCGGCCGCGATAGACCCGGGCCTCGCGGGCCGCCGGACGCTGCGACCGGGCCGCGTCGGACGCCGGACCCTTGCTCTCGACCATCAGCAGCAGGTCGGCCCGGGCGGGCGAGGCCGGCAACGGCAGCGGCAGGCCGCCCACCGACACCTGGTTGTCCACCGGCACCGGCGGGGCCACCATGCCCATGCCGATCAGCAGCACCTGGTCCACCGGCCAGCGAAATCGCTCGTGAAACCGGAATTGCGACACCTGCGGCACCTCGATCTTGGCGCGCTGCCGGGCCGCACCGGCGGCGGGAACCTCCAGCACGACCGGCGCCATCCGCTCCACCTGGTCGATGTTGCACTTGATCGCCGCGTCGATCAGCCGCCGGTCCAGGCTCAACAGCGGGCTGAACTCCAGGGAGAAGCCCTCGTCGATCTGGGCGTTTTGCGGCGTGTAGCCGGGAAACACGTCCGGCCGCAACGTCACGTCGCGGACATAGGTCCGCGGCCGCAGCACGGAAACAACGGTCGATTGCCCGTTGTTGACCAACAGGTGCGGCGAGTTGTGCTCGCGGTAATCGGTGCGGCGTGCGAGTTCGGCCAGCAGGACCGCGGCGTCCTCGCGCTGCAGCAGCCACGCGCTGACGCCGGCCGTCTGAACGGGGACGGGATGGAGAACGCTCTGGGCCCGGGCGCGCCAGTTGGGGCTGTCCAACGTCATCACGCGGAGGCTGAACGTCTGGCTTTGCGCCTCGCTGGCGACGAAACGATCGACCACGTCGGCCACGACCGCCTGCATCTCCGGCGTATGATAAACGCGGAGCGTCCGGCCCGTCGCGCTGAGGACCCCAAACGGCTCCGAATGCCACACCTCGTAGCCGGTCTCGCGGAGGATCCAATCGACGATGGCTTGTTCCGGGCGCTTGGTGGTGGTCACCCGGGCGGTGTAGGGACTGATGTCGTATTCCCGCCATATCTGGCCGTGCTGGTTCGGAAGGCTGCCGGAGCCGGAGGAGACGCGGGCGATGGGCCGGCGGGGCACGTCGGCGGCGGGTGCGGTGGCCGGAGCGGGCGCCACGGCCGTCGGGCCGGCAGCCCGCCACGCGGAATCGGCGACGGCGCCGCGGTCGCCGTTGTCGCCGGGGACCGTCTGGGCCCAACTCCGTCCGGCCAGGACGGAAACGATGGCAACTGCCAGAAGAATCCTTGCAGCCATGCTTTAGCCTCCTTGATTGGGGCCGGAAGTATAGGATTCCGGTCCCCGTGGGGCAAGAGGGAATCAAGGGGGAAGGCGGAGGGCGGAAGGGGGAAAAACAGGTACGTGGTTGCACGCTTGCGGTTTCGCACGCGGCCCCCCGGACGCAGTCCGGGGGCTTTTCCAGTCCCTAATCCCCAATCCCCAATCCCTGCCCGACCCCCTACCCCCCGTTGCGGAGGACGCCGACGACCAACGAACCATTGTGGCCGCCAAAGCCGAAGCTGTTGGACATGGCGGCGGTGATCTTGCGTTGCCGCGCCTGGTTGGGGGTATAGTCCAGGTCGCACGTCGGGTCGGGGGTGTCGTAGTTGATCGTGGGCGGGATGATGCTGTCGCGGATGGCCAGGGCGCAGAAGATCAACTCGACGCCGCCGCTGGCGCCCAGCAGATGGCCCAACTGGCTCTTGGTGCTGGAAACGCTCAGCCGGTAGGCATGTTCCTTGAAGACGGTCTTGATGGCGGTGGTTTCCGCCTCGTCGCCCAGGGGGGTGCTGGTGCCGTGGGCGTTGATGTAGCCGATTTCGGTCGGATCGATCCGGGCGTCCTTGACGGCCAGCGCCATGGCGTAGGCGGCGCCGGCGCCTTTTTTGTCGGGCTGGGTAATGTGGCCGGCGTCGGCGCTCATGCCGTAGCCGAGCAATTCGGCGTAGATTTTGGCGCCGCGGGCCTTGGCGTGTTCGAGTTCTTCCAGCACGATCACGCCCGCCCCCTCGCTGAGGACGAAGCCGTCCCGTCCGGCGTCGAAGGGGCGACTGGCCAGCATCGGGGCGTCGTTGCGTTCGGACAATGCCCGCAGGGCCGCGAAACCGCTCAGCCCCATCGGGGTGACGGCGGCTTCGCTGCCGCCGGTGAGCATGACTTCGGCGTCGTCGTACTGGATGGCGCGGAAGGCGTCGCCGATGGCGTTGGTGGCGCTGGCGCAGGCGGTGACCACCGCGGCGTTGGGCCCGCGAAGGCCGAACTCGATGGAAAGTTGCCCGGTGGCCGCGTTGGCGATCAGCTTGGGGATGGTGAAGGCGGAGACCTTTTCCGGTCCTTTTTCCAGGAGCCGGGTGTGTTGGACTTCGATTTCATGCAGGCCGCCGATCCCGGAACCGATCATGACGCCGCAACGGAACGGGTCCTCGCGGGAAAAGTCGATTCCCGAGTCGCGGACGGCGTCGATGCCGGCCACCATGGCGAACTGGGTGAAGCGGTCCAGTCGCTTCGCTTCCCGGGCGTCCATATAGCCTTCCAGCGACCAATCGGAATCGAGGACTTCGCCGCCGAAGCGCACGCGATAGGCCGAGGCGTCGAACCGCTGGAGTGAATGAACGCCGCTATGGCCTTCGCAAACACGACCCCAAATTTCTTCCACTCGACAACCGAGCGAGGTGACCGCGCCAATGCCCGTGACGACGACCCGTCGTTTCATGGAAGTCCGTTAGGAAGTGGAGCTTTCGCTGTTGGCGACCGCCTTCTCGATGTGGTCAATGGCTTGGCCGACGGTCTGGATCTTTTCCGCGGCGTCGTCGGGGATGTTGATGTCGAACTCTTCCTCGAGTTCCATCACCAATTCCACGGTATCCAGGGAATCGGCCCCCAGATCGTTGACGAAAGACGTCTCGCGGGTAATCTGGTCCTTGCTGACGCCGAGTTGCTCGGCGACGATATCAATCACGCGTTCTTCGACTGAGGCCACCTTGGGATTCCTCCTGCTAACCGCACGTTGTGGGGGGGATGCACTCCCATGGCTGCCCCCGCCTGCCAATGCTTGAAAAACTCTTCCTCACGCGTCCCATGCCTGCTCGGTCCCGAGCGAGACCGGCCCAGGCGGGCCGAGGTATGGGACCTCCCTGGAAATCGTTCGCGTCAAAAACAGGTCTTACACAATCGTTGCCTTTGGCCTCCAAGTTTGCGACCTCCCTGGAAACCGTTCGCGTTACAAACCCTGTGACTTACCTGCTTTTTCGGCAATCCAGAAAGATATAACGGTTTTTGGTCCGCGTGTCCATCCCTTCCGGGATGGTTTTCGTTGGAATCCGCCCCGAAGGGAAGACCATCGGAGGGGTCCGTTAAAACTCTCGATAATTCCTTCGCCGAATTCTCGATCTTCTCCATCTATACCGTCAGGCCCCCATCGACCGTCAGGACGTGGCCGGTGATGAAACTGGCGGCTTCGCTGGCCAGAAACAGCACGGCATCGGCCACATCTTGCGGATCGCCCAGCCGGCCCAGGGGGATCTCGCTCTTCACTTTGGCGAGCACTTCCTCGCCCAGGGCGGCGGTCATGTCGGTGGCGATGAACCCCGGGGCGACGGCGTTGACGGTGACGTTGCGCCCGGCGAGTTCCCGTGCGACGGTCCGGGTCAGCCCGATGACCCCCGCTTTGGAGGCCGAGTAGTTGGCCTGTCCCGGGTTGCCCATCAAGCCGGACACGCTGGCGATGTTGATGATCCGCCCGCGGTGTCCCTTGATCATGGGCCGGGCGGCGGCGCGGGTGAAGAGGAACGTCCCGCGGAGGTTGATGGCCAGCACGGCGTCCCATTGGTCGTCTTTCATCCGCAGGATCATGTTGTCGCGGGTGATGCCGGCGTTGTTGACCAGGATTTGCAATCCCCCCCACATCTTGACGACTTCCTCGACGACTCCGTTGACGCGGTCGCTGTCGGTGACGTTGCAGGCCAGCGGCTCGGCCACGCCGCCGGCGGCGCGGATGCCCTCGACCGTTTCCTTCAGCATTTCGACGTTGATGTCGATGCAAGCGACCTTGGCGCCGGCGGCGGCCAGGGTCCGGGCGATGGCGCGGCCCAAGCCCCGGGCGGCCCCGGTCACAAGGGCCGGCTGACCGGTCAGATCGGCGGAAATTCGGCTGGTCGTCGGCGGCGTCATCGCGCGTTGCTCCGAGAGGTTCACACGTCCACGTTCTGGCATTCGACTTTCCGGTCGATGCGGCGCAGCAGCCCGCGCAACACCCGGCCCGGACCAATCTCGTAAAACTCGTCGAAACCCTGCTGCAAGAGGTATCGCATGGAGTCTTCCCAGAGGACCGGCTGGACGATCTGGCGGACCATCAGGCGGCGGATTTCCTCGGGATCGTCGTGCGGCTGGGCATCGACGTTGAAAACGAGGCGGATTTTGGGCCGGTGCATGGGCACTTGGGCCAAGGCCGCGGCGCACTGCCGGTCGGCAGGCCGCATGATCGCGGTATGGAAGGCCCCGGCCACGGCCAAGGGGACCGCCTTCATGGCGCCCAGCGAGGGGGCCAACTCGGCCGCCCGCTCGCACGCCCCGTTCGTCCCCGAAATCACGATCGTGCCCGGACAAAGCAGGTTGGCGATCTCCAACGTCTCGCCGTTGCGGGCCTTGGCGCAGAGGGCCTCGACCTGCACGCGCTCCAGGCCCAGGATGGTGACCATGCCGCTGGGCGTGGCGTCGGCGGCCTGTTGCATGGCGGCGCCGCGATTCTGCACCAAGGTCAAGCCGTCCTCGAAATCCATGACGCCGGCGAAGACCATCGCCGTATACTCGCCCAGGCTCAGGCCGGCCGCCGCCTCGCAGCCGAGCACGACCTCGGGCGACTGCGCCCGCAACGACTCCAACGCCGCCAGGCTGGTCACGAACAGGGCCGGCTGGCTGTAGATGGTCGAATCGAGCACGTCGGCCGGGCCCTCGAAGCAGAGCTTGGCCAGGTCGTAGCCCAGCACTTCGGCGGCGCGGTCGTACAGCCCGCGAGCGGCGGGAAGCGACTCGGCCAAACGCCGGCCCATCCCCACGCTCTGCGCACCCTGCCCAGGGAAGAGAAAGGCAATCTTGCTCAAGCGGGCCCCGTCTTATCTATTCGGTCTCGACGATCTTCCGACCCATGTAATGTCCGCACTTCGGGCAAATCGTGTGCGGCGGCACCGCCGTGCTGCACTGCGGACAGTATAGCAAGTGCCGGGGCCTTTGGGCGTCGTGGGCCCTCCGACTGCCGGTGCGGGCGTTGGAATGTCTGCGTTTTGGAACGGCCATCGGTTTGCTCCGTGTGCGGTTTCACCCCTCCCGGGGTCCCGGGCCTCCGCATGATGGCGCAGGATCGGGCGAAATGGCGGAACCAGCTATCCTATGCTCCGTCCCGCGGCCTGTCAACGGGGCAGGCAAACCACGCCCCCCTCCCCAGCGGCGGAGAGGAGTCATAGTTGCGGAGCCGTTTAGAAAAGGTAATGGACGACCATGGCGGCGATGACCGCCAGCACCACCACGATCGCGGCGATCACCACGTACCGCGAGCGATTCTTCGCAGCGGCGGGCAAGATCAACGTCGGACGGCCCAAGGCGGCCTCCGTCCGGGCGATCCGCTTCCGCAGCAGTTTGTCTTGCGCCAGTTCCGGCGCCAGACGCAACGCCGCTTCGTAAAACTCCATCGCGTTTTGATGATCGTCACGGGCGTGGTAGGCGTCGGCCAACGCCCGAAGGGCCAAAGGCGCCTGGTTGGGGCCGGGCACGTCCAGGCCGCGCAGCAACTCGCGGGCCCGGTCCAGCTCGCCCTTGTCGATGCACCCCAACGCCACCACCCGCCGCACGGGCGGATTCTCCGGTTCCAACTCCAACGCCCGGACGAAACATTGGTGCGACTCCTCGGTCTTTCCCTCGGTGGTGAACCAGTTGCCCAGGTGGACGTGCACGTTGAAATCGTCCGGAAAGTCGGTCAACATGACCTCGGCCAGCCGCTGGGCTTCGTTGCGGTGATAACAGCCGACCAGGGTCGCGTGCAGGTGGATGGCGGCGGCCGGATCGTTCGGGTTCTGTTCCGCCTGTGCCATCGCATTGCGCAAACTTTCGGCCTCGATCTGTTTCCACTTGACCAGGGGCATGACCCGATGGCGAGTGCAGGCTGGGCAATGATTGAAGACTTGTTTTCGGCCCAGCGGAATCACCGGCAGCAAGAACACGACGAACCACAACCGGGTTTCGTAGGTCGAGAGCTTGACGGTCCGCTTGCACGACTCGCAGGGGCCGACGTGGACATCGACGTTGCGTTTTCCGTAGTACCAGGTGCCGATGCCATTGTGAAGGTACGGCATGGGGGGGAAACTCCTCGGCCAGTGGGTCGAATCGACGCCTACCTGGAGCCGGAGGCGTCAGCCTCCGGATCGGACGGTGCGAAACCGCAAGCGTGCGGCCACGCCCATTTCATCCTTCATCCTTCATCCTTCATCCTTGCCCCTATTACGGCGGTATCGTCCGCACGGCGTCTTCGTCCTCCAGCGCGAGGTGCAATGCGACCGGGCCCGACCGCTGCGCTACCGCCGCCTGGAACTCCTTCGGCGTGCGGACCGCGGCGCCCTCGACCTGGCTGATGAACATTTTCGGCCGCATCCCCGCCCGCCACGCCGGGCTGTTCTCCGCCACTTCGCTGACCACGACGGCCTCGTCGAAATAGGCCAATCCGGCGTGGAGCGGCTGCTCGGCGTCGGCCAGCGTCGAGGCGTAATCGACGCGCATCCCCCGCCATGCCTCCGGCTTGGTCGTGACGATTTTTTTGCCGTGGACCGGGTACTTACCCAGGGTGACGTCGATGGTCCGCGGCCGCCCGTCGCGAACGATGTTCAGCCGCGTGACGGCCTCGACCGGCAGACGGCCCACCTCGAGCACCAGGCCGTCGGAGTCATAGAGCGGAGTGCGATCGACGTCGGTGATGATGTCGTCGGGTTTGAGGCCGAAGCGTGCGGCGGGCGTGCCGGGCACCACCGACTCGACCCTCATGCCGTGCACGCCGGCCAACACCTCGCCCGGCTGCAAGTTGGCCGGCCGGACGCCCAGGAACCCGTATTCGACCTCGCGGCCTTCCTTGAGCGTGGCCAACACGCGGCGGAAGGTGGCATCGACGGGAATGGCGTAGCCGGCCGAGGTCTCGTAGCCGGCGCCCGCCGACAGGGCGACGCACAGCCCGACCATCTCCCCCTTGAGGTTCAACAGCGGTCCGCCGCTGGTCCCGATGTTCAACTTCGCGTCCGTCTGGATGAGCGTGCCGAAATGGTGCAGGGTCCGCCGCGCGGACGTGTCGGAGTCCTCGGGCGACGGCGGGGCCTTGCGGGCCAAATTGGCCACGATCCCCCAGCCGGCGCTGGCCTGGCCGTCGCGGGCGATCGCATACGGATTGCCCAAGGTCACGACGAACTGCCCCTTGCGCAGCCCCGTGGCGTCGCCCAGCACGACGGGCGTCAGCCCGGCCGCGTCGATCGACAAGACCGCCAGGTCGCTGCGCGGATCGGCCCCTTTCACCCACGCCCGATAGACCTTCCGGTCCGGAGTGGTCACGTAGTAATCGCTCTCTTCGCCCAGGACGTGATAGGCCGTCAGGATCAATCCGCGGCGATCCACGACCACGCCGGCGCCGTACTCGCTGGGAACGAAGCCCGGATCGGTCGGCTGCGGACCGGGGACCACGTTCAGGCGGCGGCCGAACGGATCGGGACGCGACTCGAAACGGAACGTCTCGTTGGGCTCGTCTTTCCGCACCCGGGCGATCGCCACGACCGACTTCTCGCCGCGGGCGATGGCCTCGACCAGGACCTTTTCCATGGCCGCGGCCGCCTCGATGCCCGAGGGCTCCTGGCCGCGGGCCGGCGCCGCAGCGGCCAGCGCCAACAGCGAAAACCAGCAGTAACGAGTCATGCGTGCCATGTCTTCCCCTGGCCCCGGCCTTGGTTGTCCGTGGTGATTCGACCTTATCCGGCGGCTTACGCCGCCGGCTCACTGGACTCACTCATCCGGCGGCTTACACCACCGGCTCACGACCCTACTCTGCCACCGGCTCGACGGCGTCGTCGCTCGAGGACGGCGGTTTTCAGCGGCGCGCCGCCGTATCCGCGGGCGGCGATGATCTTGGTCTTGAGTTCCTCGAGCAACGCGGGGTTCTCCTTGAGGTATTCCCGCGTCTTCTCCCGGCCCTGGCCGAGTTGCACGTCGCCGTAGCGGAACCAGGCCCCGGTCCGCACGACCAGCTTCTCCTCCATCGCCAGGTCCAGCACGTCGCCTTCGTAGCTGATGCCGTCGGTGTGCATCATGTCGAACTCGGCGACGCGGAAGGGCGGGGCCACCTTGTTCTTGACCACTTTCGCCCGCACCCGCTGGCCGATGACCTCCTCGCCCTCCTTGAGTTGCCCGATGCGGCGGACGTCGATGCGGCAGGAACTGTAGAACTTCAGGGCCCGGCCGCCGGGCGTGGTCTCCGGATTGCCGAACATCACGCCGATCTTCTCGCGGATCTGGTTGATGAAGATGACCGCCGTCTTGCTCTTGCTGATCGCGCCGGTCAGCTTGCGGAGCGACTGGCTCATCAGGCGGGCTTGCAGCCCGACGTGCTGATCGCCGATCTCGCCCTCGAGTTCCTTCCTGGGGACCAAGGCGGCCACGGAGTCGATGACGATCACGTCCACGGCGTTGGAGCGGATGAGCATCTCCGTGATGTGCATGGCCTCTTCGCCGCAGCCCGGCTGGCTGACCAGGAGCGTTTCCAGCTCGACGCCCAGCTTCTTGGCCCAACTGGGGTCCAGGGCGTGCTCGGCGTCGATGAAGGCGGCGATGCCGCCCTTGCGCTGCGATTGGGCAATCACGTGCAGGGCCAGCGTGGTCTTGCCGCTGGACTCGGGCCCGAAGATCTCGGCCACCCGTCCGCTGGGAATCCCCTGCCCACCCAGGGCCATGTCCAACGACAGGCTGCCGGTGGAGATGCCGGCGATGTGGCCGCCGATGTCGGCGCCCAGGGGCATGATGGCCCCCTCGCCGAACTGCTTTTCGATCTGGGCGACGGTGGTTTTCAGCGTGGGATGGGCGTCCAGCATGGCCCCGACGCCGTCTTTGCCGTCTTTGCCAGCCGCCGTCTTGACCGACGCCCTGGTCGGCACGAGTTTCTTTGACATGGGTTCCTTCGCTTTCGTCTTGGTGGACGTGACCATGGGCAAGCTCCTTCGCTCATTATCTTACGGGAAAGGGGATGGACCTGGGGATAGTATACACACGTCCACCATTTCCCGCAAGGGCCCTTGGGTCGGAAAGACGGCGTTTATCTTACCAATTCCGTTGCGGGACAGGTAGCGCCGGGCAGCCCCCGCCCGTCGCCCCCCGCCGCCTTTCCACCAACTCGCTACGCCGCTATGATTTAGGATTCAAGCAAGGCATTTTCCACGGCCCGGGACGAACCTATCCATGAAAGCGGATGAATTGCGGGAAAAATATCTGGCCTTCTTCCAGTCGAAGGGCTGCGTCCGGCGGCCCAGCGACGTGCTGGTCCCCCGCTGGGACCCCACGGTGCTGTTCACCCCGGCGGGCATGAACCAGTTCAAGGACCACTTCCTCGGCCGCTGCAAACTCGAATTCACCCGCGCCACCACCTGCCAGAAGTGCCTCCGGACCGGCGATATCGACAACGTCGGCCGCACCGCCTATCACCACACCTTCTTCGAGATGCTGGGCAACTTCAGCTTCGGCGACTACTTCAAGCGCGAGGCCATCCACTGGGCGTGGGAGTTCCTCACCGCCAAGCAATGGCTGGGCCTGAGCCCCGAGCGGCTCTCGGCCACCATCTATCTCGACGACGAAGAGGCGGCCGGGATCTGGCTCGACGAAGTGAAACTTCCGCCGGAGCGGCTGCGGCGGCTGGGCGAAGACGAAAACTTCTGGCCCGCCAACGCCCCCAGCCAGGGCCCCGACGGCGTTTGCGGCCCGTGCAGCGAAATCTACTATCACACCGACTTCGGCCAGGTCGAAATCTGGAACCTGGTCTTCACGCAGTTCAATCGCGTGGGCGACCCGCCCGACAACCTGCGGCCGCTGCCCAGCAAGAATATCGACACCGGCATGGGCTTCGAGCGGACCGCCGCCGTGCTGCAAGGGGTCGAGACGAATTTCCACATCGACATCCTCCGGCCGCTGGTCGAGGCCGCCGGCGAGGTCTGCCACATCGGCCTACGATCCGGCCGCGGAGACCGGCCGCCGCCTGCGCCGCATCGCCGATCACGTCCGCGCCTGCACGTTCGCCATCCACGAGAACGTGCATCCGGGCAACAAGAAGCAGGGCTACGTCATTCGCCGGCTGCTCGCGCCGCGCCGTGCTGGACGGCCACCAGATGGGCGTCCGCGAGCCGTTCCTCCACAAGCTGGTCGGCGTGGTCGCCGGACTGATGAAAAGCCCTATCCCGAGCTGGGCGAAACCGTCCAGCGCGTGGCCCGGGTCATCGAGAAAGAGGAGGGCAGCTTCCTGGGGACCATCGACGCCGGCCTGAGCCGCATCGAGCGGATCTTCGAGCAGATGAAGAAGGACCATCGCGGCATCGTCTCGGGGGCCGAGGCCGCCGACATGTTCCAGACCCACGGCTTCCCGCCCGAGCTGTTCGAGACCCTGGCCGGCGAGCGCAACCTGGCCTTCGATTGGACCGGCTTCCGCGAGGAGATGGAGCGGCACGGCATCGAGTCGGGCGGCGGGACAGAAGGTCGAGCTGTTCGGCAGCGGGCCGCTGGACGCCGCCAAGCGCGTCATCCACGAAACGCGGTTCGTCGGCTATGAAACGCTCCGCGTCGACGACGCCCGGCTGGTCTTCATCATCGCCAACGACCGCCCTTGCGACCTGATCGCCGAGGACGACGCCGACGAGCCGATCGTCGTGCATCCTCGACAAGACGCCGTTCTACGGCGAGATGGGCGGCCAGGTGGGCGACACCGGCGAGCTGGTCGGCGACGGCTTCCGCTTCGAGGTCGTCGATACCCAGGTCAACGGCGCGCTTGATCCTGCACCGCGGCCACCTCCGCGAAGGCCGCCTGGAACTGGGGGCCACGGTTACCGCCCGGGTCGATCCGCGGCGCCGCGGCGGGCATCCGCCGCGCCCATTCGGCCACGCATCTGCTCCACTACGCCCTCCGCACGCACCTGGGCGAGCACGCCTTGCAACAGGGCTCGAAGGTGGACGACGACCTGCTGCGTTTCGACTTCGCCAATCCGTCGGCCGTCGGCGCCGAAGAGTTGGCCCGGATCGAGGCCGAGGTCAATGAAAAGATTCTCGAGGGCGAGCCGGTCCGCTCGACGACGATGCCGCTGGCCGAGGCCCGGAAGTCGGGGGCGATGATGCTCTTCGGCGAGAAGTATCCCGACGTGGTGCGGATGGTTTCCATCGGCGATTTCAGCAAGGAGCTTTGCGGCGGCACGCACCTGGACAACGCCGCGAAGATCGGCCTGCTGAAGATCATCGGCGAGGAGAGCGTGGCGGCCGGCACGCGGCGGATCACGGCCCTGACCGGCCGGGCGGCGCTGGAGCATCTTCGCCGCATGCAGCGCCGCGCTGGCCCGCACGGCCGCCGCCCTGCGCGTCACGCCCGACGAGGTGCCCGAGCGCGTCGAGGCGATGGCCAAGGAGTTGCGGCAGGCGAAGAAGCTCTCCGCCGCGGGGGCGAAATCCGAGGGCGTCGGCGTCGATGGGCTGCTGGCCGGCGCGACGAAGTTCGGCGGGATCAACGTGGTCGTCGCCGAGGTCTCCGGCGGCCCGCAGGTCTTGCGGCAACTGATCGACCAGTTGCGTCGCAAGGCGGCCCCGATCGCCGTCATGCTCGGCGCCCGGCAGGACGAGGGCAAGGTGATGTTGGTGGCCGGGTTGAGCCGCGACCTGGTCGATCGCGGCCTGGACGCGGTTGCCTGGGTCCGCGGTGCCGCCGCGTTGGTCGGCGGCAGCTGGCGGCGGCCGGTCCGACATGGCCCAGGCCGGCGGCAAGACGCCCGAGAAGCTTGTCCGAGGCCCTCGCCACGGCCCGGGCGGAGATTGAAAAGCTGCTGGGCGTTTGAGGAAAAGTCGTTCTCACACTTTCTTGTCCCGCCAGCCATGAGAATACGCAAGCTTACTAAACGTGAAGTGGAGGCAGAACCCTTCCGCGTTTGGAACGCTTATGTGGACCTGCTCGCGATGGAGGGCTACCGCGATTTGGACTCAGTGCAACGCCCAGCCCACCTTGTCTTCTGGTACGAAAGCGAGGTCCAGAACGGCGGCCACCTCCAATACTTTGAGAATCAGGGGACAGAGCACTTGGCGGAGACGATCGAGTCGCTTAGTCTGCTTGGAGCCACTGGTCACCAGCAGGTGCTTCGGGATGCCGGCGAGTTGTTTCTCAGTCGCCAACGTCGGCGCATTGAGACAGTTGAGGAGTTCTGCGCTGCTGGACTTGAGGGCGACTTCTCCGCTTTGGACTCGCGATTCCACGATTGCTCGCCTTCACTTCAGAAGTGCCTTGAGGCGTATCTGCGCCGACATCAGTCAGAATTTGTTATTGTCACATGAGTTGCCCTCGAGTTCATTTCGAGAGTTGAAACGGGGACGCAACTAGCGTAGTGATTCACAATTGTGGGAACGAATAAGTTGCGCGACTGTTTCGCCCCGGAGGGGCGTTCGATCATAGCCCAGCGATTCATCGCTGGGTAGCGGACGGCCCCAACTGCATTTTCGTCCCGTAGGGACGATTGAATCATGGGTGTCCCATTTCGGCCGTCCCTACGGGACTTCTCGCACGAAATGGTGGTGCTCGCGGTCCCAGCGATGAATCGCTGGGCTATTATCAAACGACCCTCCGGGTCGAAATCCGCACCGATTCCATTTCACGATAACGACCCAATAGACTGACGCGCTACCTCCGCTGGTCCACTGACGCCCTACTTCCGCTTATCCACCAGCGGATCGAGTTGGGAGGCCTTTTCCAGGTCGGCCTTCGCGTCGTCCAGGTCGCCCAACGCCCACTTGGCCCGGCCACTGTGGTAATAGACCTCGGCCACCAGCGGGCGACGCGCCAACGATTCGGCGAAATCGGCGACCGCGCGGCGCGAGTCGCCGAAGACCGCCCAGACGCGGCCGCGCAGATACCAGGCCTCGGCGTCACCGCGATCCTCCGAGATCGCATAGTCGAGGTCTTCCATCGCCTGCTCGTACTGCTCCAGGCCAAGCTCCGCCGCCCCGCGGACGCGATAGGTCGCCGGATCGTCGGGGTCGACTTCGAGCGACCGGTCGCAATCCTCGAGGGCTTCGCCGCAGCGGCCGAGCTTCACCCGCGCCCACGCCCGCTGCTGATATGCCTCGGCGTCGTCCGGGTGCGCGTCCAACAGTCGGGTCAACACGCGGGCCCCCAGGGCGTAACGCCGATCGCTGATATACTCGACGGCCAGCGTGAACAGGGCGTTGTTGTCCTCGGAGCGGAGGACTTTCAGACGCGACGCCCGAATTTTCTCCACGCGGACGGGATCGTCAACGATTCCTGCCGGCCGGCTGTAATGGGAAGCGACCTTGGCGTCGGGCAGCCATTGGGCCGGGTCCTGCCGGTAGAAATCCTGGAGCACCGCGTAGAGTTCGCCGTGTTCCTGCTTCATGGCGCGGGGCCGCTCGAAGAAGCACTCCGTGGCCACGGCGAAGAATTCGGTCCGGTTCGCGGCCCCGTAGTGGTCCAGCAAGGAGACCTCGTCGCGCCGGGCCTGGCCCAACAGCCGCAGATATTCCGCCTCGGTCACGCGATACCAGGTCTGTAGCTGTTCAGGTCCGGCCAGCGGCGGCGTTCCGTCCAGTGCGCCGTCCAGGCCGTCCAGATAGTGGGCGAACTCGTGAAAGACCAGGTTGCGCCCCTGGCTGGCATCGTGACCGGCCGCCCGCACGTCCTTCCAGGAGAGCACGATCGGCCCGCGATACCATGCCTCGCCGCCGACGGCGCCCGGGTTGTTCCACGACTTCGGATGCACGTAGCGGCCGGGGTAGAGAATGATCGACCGCACGCCGTCGAAATAATAGGGCTCGTTCTGCCCAAGGGCCAGCAGGGACGCCTGGGCGGCGACCGTCACTTTCATTTCGTCGGTGACGACGAAATCGGCGCCGCCGGTCCAGAATTTTTCGGCGACGAAGACGCGGACGATCTCCTGCACGACGGTCCGCCGCCGCGAGTCCAGGAATTGGTAATGCCGCACGTTGGCCGTCAGCCACTGGAGCCAGTCCTTGGGGAACGGCTCTCCGAGCAGGCGTTGCCGGCGTCGATTTTGCAGCCAGGGAAAGGGCATGGGCGGGTCCTTTTGGACCCATTATACTTGAAAAGAGCAAAAACGGGGACTGACGGCGAGCCGCCATTGCAGTGAGAGTGTTCGGGAACTGGGGGCAAGAGAACCGCGTTTTCGCTGGCATCACAGCGAGAAACTTCTCACGCAAAGGCGCCAAGGCGCAAAGCCGCAAAGGAAAAGGAAAGAGGAGGTGATGGGTGAATCGACGGCGGGTAGGGTAGTCCGACCTTCGCCCTCTCGTTTTCTATACCTTTGCGCCTTTGCGTCTTGGCGCCTTTGCGTGAAATCTTCGTGCGCCAACGACCGCCTCCAACGTCCTAGAGTATGTATAATGGCATGTTCGCCGTCCGCGCAACTTCTTGACCGGCAAGGGAAACGGGATTTTTGACGCGGCCGGGCAATTTTTCACCCCGCTGGTGCGTCTATACTCCAAGGACAGGCGCCTCACCCACTAACTCGGAAAGCCTCGCGGTGATCGACTGGGACCGCATTGTGGCCGATCACGGGCCGACGATCCTACGGCTCGCATGTCGGATTCTGGGCCGTAGCTCGGACGCCGAGGATGCGGTCCAAGAGGCTTTCTTGCAGGTGTTTCGCATCGGGCAGGAACAAGAAGTGGAGAGTTGGGGTGGATTGCTGCGTCGCGTCGTCGTCCATCGGGCCGTGGATCGACTGCGGCGGCGGCGAACGGTCGCCGAGACGATGGCCGATCCGCCGATCAGCCGGGAATCCGATCCGCAAGAGACGGCCGCCGCCCGGGAACTGGCCGAGCGGCTGCGCCGCGCGATCGGCAAACTGCCCGAAAAGCAGGCGGCCGTGTTCTGCCTCCGCTATTTCGACGAGTTGCCCTACGACCGGATCGCCGAGAGCCTCGGCATCGAGGTCGGGGCCGTCGCCTCGACGCTGCACAAGGCCCGAGGCAAATTGAAATCAATGCTCACTGTAAGCGTGCAAGAGGATTGACCATGGACAACCAACCCCGCGGCGCCGAGGACCTGCCGGACCCTGCGGAACTGTCCGGCCCCCTGCGCGAAGCCGTCGAGCAGATCCGGCGCGAGGAGCCGCCCGAGGAGATGCTCGGCCGGGTCTTGGATCGGGCACGGCAAATCGCAGCGACAACGGCGATACCCCCGGCGACAACGCCGGCGCCGGCCGATTTGGCACGATCCTCGAACAAGAAAACCAATCCTTCCGCGAGGAGACATCGGATGTTCACGATTGCAACCCGCGCCGCGGCTGCCTTGGCGGCCGCCTCGATCATCGTTGGCGCCTGGCTTTCCAGCCGTGTTTCCTCGACGGAAGCGGCCGATTTCGGCGCCGTCCTGGCGAAGACCTCTTCCGCCCAGACGCTCCAGTTGAAGCTCACCCGCGACGGCAAGGCCACCGAGGTCTGGGTCCGCGGGCGGCAACTCCGTTGCAACCTGCCCGACGGCACGTACCAGATCGCCCGCGACGGCAACGCATGGCTCGTCGACGAGAAGGCCAACCGTGCCAGTTCCCGCACGGCCGCCTATTTTCAAGGCGACTCGGGCGGCGTGGACCTTCTGGCCTTGCTCGATCTGCCCTTGGGAACGAAGCGGAAGGAATTGCTGGCCGCGCGACCGACCGGGCGCGAGACCCGCGACGGCCGCGAAGTGGACGTGTATCGCTGGTCGGCCGCCAGGCGGGGCGACGGCAACGGCGACGTTGAGGGGCTGCGAATCGACGCCGTCGTGGACGCCAAGACCCAAGTGCTCCGGTCGATCGAGGCCCTCCGCATTCGAGACAAACAGCCGGAGCCGTGGTCCCGCTGCAACATGGTCCTCGTGGCCCGCGACAAGCCGGTCGACGAGGACCTGTTCGTCGTCGGCGACACGCTGACCGAGGACGGCCGGATCGGCAAGGTGACCGACGTGCAGGGGCTTGTCACCATCCGGCCGGTGATGGCCCAACGCTGGAGCCCGGTGGTCGAGCGGATGCCGATCCGGCTGGGCGACTGGTTTCAGACCGATCCGCGCGGGGCCAACGCCGTTTCCGTCCGGCTGGTCAAGGAGACGGAGTTGGTCCTCGGTCCGGGCAGCACGGTCGAGCTGTCCACGCCGAGGCAAGTCCGCATCGCCAGCGGCGAGATCAAGATCAAGGCCCCGGCCCGTTGGCCCATCGAGTTGATCGGTCCCGACGGCAAGAAAGTCGTGGTCGAGGGCACGCAACTCTATCGCGCCGACGGGCACAAAGCTCGTCAAGCTCGGCAAGGAGCCGGCCTGGCTCCGCGGCTACGAAGGCAAGACGGCCGGCGACTCGATCGGCTCGCTGGTGACCAACATCGACGGCCGCAACGTCCCGCTGACCGTCGGCTATCACAAGGTGACGGTCGATATCCGCGACCAGATCGCCCGCACGACCATCGAGGAATCGTTCGTCAACCACACGAACGTCCAGCTGGAAGGCACGTTCTTCTTCCCGCTGCCGCAGGACGCCTCGATCGCGGGCTTCGGCATGTGGATCGGCGACCGGTTGGTCGAGGCCGACATCGTCGAAAAGCAGCGCGCCCGGGAAATCTACGAGGAAATCCTCCGCCAGAAGCGCGATCCGGGCCTGTTGGAATGGTCGGGCGGCAACATCTTCAAGGCCCGCGTGTTCCCCATCTTCCCCCAGAGCGAGAAGCGGATCACGATCACCTACACGCAGGTCCTCCCGATGCGCGGCAACGCGTATCGCTACCAGTACGCCCTGCAAAGCGAATTGCTCAAGCAGCATCCGCTGCGCGAGCTTGAGATCGACGTGAAGATCAATTCGGCCCTGCCGCTCCGGTCGGTCAGCTCGCCGACGCATTTGACCCGCAACGCCCTGACCGCGCATTCGGCCCACGTGGAGTTCAGCGCCAAGGAGTACACGCCCACGCAGGACTTCGAGGTGGTGGTCGAGGCGGGCGGCCGGCAGTCGGACGTGGTGCTGATTCCGCACCGCCGCGGCGAGGACGGCTATTTTCTACTGCAACTCACGCCGCCGGTGCGACTATCCCGATCTTCGCCCGGCGAAAAACGGACCGTCGGCCGCGGCCGGCCAGTTCGCTCCCGAGGGCCAGTTGCAGCGAGAGGTGCTCCCCGACGGCCAACCGCTGGAGCTTCTGCTGCTGGCCGACACGTCGGCCTCGATGGACGGCCCCGGCCGCGAGCGTCAAGCCGAATTGGTGGCCGCCCTGCTGGCCGCGCTGACGCCCAAGGACCAATTCAACCTGGCCACGTGCGACGTGGATTGCGATTGGGTCTTCGCCCGGCCGGCCGCGGCCGAGCCGAACCACGTCGACGAGGCCCGGCGAAAACTCGCCGCCCGTCGGTCGTTGGGATGGACCGACCTCGACGGGCCGCTGCCTCCGCCCTTGCGCAGTGCGGGCCGAAGACCCAAGTCGTCTACATCGGCGACGGCATCGTCACCACCGGCGACGGCGATCCGGTGGCCTTCGTCAAGCGGCTGCGGCGACTGGCCGAGGGCAAGCCGGGCACATTCCATGCCGTGGCCGTCAGCAGCAGCTTCGAGCCGGGCGTGATGCGGGCCATCGCCTCGCTGGGCGGCGGGTCATTCCGCGAGGTCAGCGGCTCGCGCGGCCCCACGGCCGTGGCCATGGAACTGCTGGGCGAGATCACCCGGCCGGTACTGCGCGACTTGAAGGTCGAGTTCCGCGGTCTGCGGACCGCCCGGGTCTATCCCGACCCGTTGCCGAACCTCCCGCTGGGCACGCAGCAGATCATCCTCGGCCGCTACGTGCCGCAGGGCGAGGACCAGTCGGGCGAGGTGGTGGTCACCGGCACATTGGCCGGCAAGCCGGTCCGGTTCACGGCCCGTGTTTCGCTGAAGGACGCCGAGTCGGGCAACTCGTTCATCCCGCGGCTCTGGGCCCGCATGCACCTCGACGCCCTGCTGGAGCAAGGCGCGTCGGAGGCCGTCAAGGACGAGATCATCGCCCTGTCGGAAGAGTACCACATCATCACCCCGTACACGTCGCTCTTGGTCTTGGAGAGCGACGCCGACCGCGAGGCGTTCGGAGTGAAGCGGCGGTTCCAGATGCGCGACGGCGAGAAGTTCTTCGCCGAAGGACGCGAAAACGCCAACTGGGAGTTGATCCAGCAGCAGATGAAAGCGGCCGGGACCTGGCGGCTCGGGCTGCGCAGCGACGTGCTCCGGCAGCTCGCCACGCTCGGCCGCCACGTTGCCGTCGTGCAGCCAAGCCCGCGCGACTGGGGTTGGCGATACATGCCGGGCGAAGGTGATACGACCGTCATCGGGTGGGGTGTCATGGTGTTCAACGGCGTCAACGAAGAGTTGATCCGCCACACGGTGCAGGCTAATAGCTGGGAGGAAGTCGGCGGACCTGAAGGCATCGTCAACATGGAGAGCGACGGCAAGGTGAACCTCAACAGATTGGCGGATCTCGGAGTCTGCAAGGACTTGATCACGGAGAGTTCGGCGCTTCCCAAGTCGGCTCCCGCGGGCCCGGGAGCCCCAATGACCGCGATAAGGGTGCTCGATTTTGACGCCCTTCGCGCCGGCGAATCCTCGTCGGAGTCGGGGGAGTGGGCAGTGGATGCCGGCCAGAACATAGACCACGGCAAGGGCGAGGGCGAAGACCAGAAGTTCGAAGTCATGGACCTTGTCCAGCCTGCAAAACCCGCCTCTGCCGCGGCGTGCTACCTGCCCGCGGTAGGCTGGAGGGAGGGAGGAAAGCCGTTCCGCGGCACGCTGAATTACTGGTCGCTGGACGGAAACTACTATTACGCCCGAGGGCCGATAATGGGACCTGCACCACTCTACGCCCGGCGGATGCAGACCGATGCGTGGCTCAACGAACTGTTCCCCAGCTTGCCGGCGCCGCCGGTCAAGCCGCGGGAGCCGAAAAGGCCCTGGCCGGCCGAGGCCCGGACCATCGCACGCAGCCTGCTGCGGACCGAGCACCTGACGGGCGTGCGGAACGGCCTGCGGATCGAGAGCGAAACCCAGTCGTTCAATCCCCGCTGGAACGAGCTGACCTCCCGCGGGCGGACCAGCGCGTTGGTCTCGCCCGACGGCTGGCTCATCAAGTCCGGCAGCGACAACTCGCAGACGACCCTTGCATGGGCCGACGCCCGCGAGCGCGGCGCGATCGGCATGGCGTTCCTCCTGGGCCGCGTGCGCCCGGCCAAGCCGGCGGACCTGGCCCGGCCGCCGCTGGACCTGGGCGTCGGCGTCCTGACGCCGCTGGACCTGGGCTACGCGAACTATTCGGTCCAAGTGAAGCCTGCCGGCCAGGACCGGACGCTCTTGGTCTTGAAGGCCCCTTGGTCCCCGAACTACGAGCAGCGCATCCTCGTCGATACCGCCAGGCACGTGGTCCTGAAGAGCGAAAACGTCGTCAAGGGCAAGGTCACGTACACGACCACGTTCGACAACTTCGTCGAGGTGGCCGGGGCGTGGTACGCCGGCCGGATCGAGGACACGACCGCCGAGGACGGCCGCATCACGCTCACCACGCGCAAGTTCATCGCGCTGGCCCCGGGCGATTTCGCCCGGCAGTGGAAGCAGGAATTGGCCGTGCTCGACCGGGTGCAATTGCTCCGCGAGCCGCTGCCAACGCTGGCCGAGGCGAAGAAGGCCGCCGCCGCCGGCAAGGCCGGCTTCGAGGACCAGATGATCTTGCTGCTGCACTTCCAAGCCACGCAGCAATGGGACCGCGTGCTCGACCACCTGGCGGCCGCCGAAAAGCGTTCCGGCAAGCCCGGCATGTGCTGGGTCCGCACGGCCTTGTTGCAGCTTGGCCGCAAGGCCGAGGACGCGAAGCGGCGGTATTTCGAGGAAGCGGCGTCGCTGGCGGCGAAAGTAGCCGTGCCGCCGAAAGGGGACAGTCCCATTTTCGCGGCGAAAATTGGGACAGTCCCCACGGCGAAAATCGGGACAGTCCCCGCGGCCGGCGACGATGTGTTCCTCGCCCAGTACATCGTCGGCAGCGCCCGGCAGGTCCTCCAGGCCGGCGAGATGCTGCGGCTGCTGGACGCCTTGCGCCCGGTTTACGGGCGTCAGCCGGCGCATCGGCACGCGATGAAGACGTGGACCGAATTGCGGATCGAATTCCTGGAGCAAACCGGTCAGAGTGGAGAGGTCCTGAAATTGCGCGGGCAGCTTGCCCGGGATTACCCGCAGACCACGCCCTCCAGCAGCAATACGCCCGGGCGTTGGCCGGGGTGGGCGAGTATAAGGCGGCCTACGCGTGGCTGGACCGCGTGCTCGTGCCCGAGTCGCGGTGGCGGCCCAACGAAGAGGCAGACCTGCGGATCTGCTATGCCGACCTGCTCCGCCAACAGGGGCGATACGACGACGTGGTCGAGTACCTTGGGGCGTATGTGAAGCGGAATCCGCCTTCGCAGGAAATCTACGCCCAGTACCTCAGCGCGTTGGTTTGGACCGACCACGAGAAGCAGGCCGACGCCCTGGTCGCGCAATGGATCAAGGATGGCCAGCGGCCCGACGACTTGCCGCCGGACGTGGATGCCCGGCTGCGGGCCGCCGTCGCCCAGGCCCTCGGTCAGGGTTACGGCCTCTACACCAACCGGCTCGACGAGCCGTGGTTGCGGCCGTTGGCCGACGCGGCGATTTACTTCGCCCGGCACCCCTCGGCCTCCTCGGTCGCCGAGCAGATCATGAATCACTACTACTTCCAGCAATCGGACGAGTGCCGGCGGGTCCGCAAGGAAGCCGCGCGGATGCTGCTCTCCGAAATCGACAAGCTGCCGATCGAACAAATCCAGCGGCTGATCCAGTGGGTGTCATGGAACGATCCGGCCGTGGAAAA
The DNA here is from genome assembly GCA_963804825.1 of uncultured Planctomycetia bacterium. GTDB lineage: Bacteria > Planctomycetota > Planctomycetia > Pirellulales > Thermoguttaceae > JBKQVT01. The sequence goes on from CAWDRV010000004.1 coordinate 374,991, forward strand.
GGAGGCCTGGAAGCGGATCGCGGACGGGTTGCGACGCCGCTGGGACGCCGAGCCCGATTGGCGGATGAAGGCCCGGTTCGGCGAGACGCTGGCGGGGGTTTTGCAGGGGCACGCAGGGCCTGAGCCGTGGCTCGACTTCCTCCGCACGCAGCTTGCCGGCGCCCCGGAGGAGTATCGCGCCGGCTTCGCGGAGAAGCTGTTCGACGCCCTGTTGGTGCAGCCGTGGAAGCAGGCCCACGAGGACGAGGCGTTCGGCCTGCTGGAGCGAATTGTCGGCGACGAGCAGCCGTCGCCGTCGCGGCTGGCCTTGCAAGTCGCCGCCCTGGTCCGGATGACCGACCGCATGGTGCAGGCCCGCTTCCAGGACCGCATGAAGGCGATCTCGCATCCCGAGAAACTCGCGCGGACCGAACTCCGCGCCAAGCAGCAGGAGAACCTCCGGTTGGCGCGGGAAGGCTACGCCGACCGGCTGCACGCGGAGATGCGCAAACACCAGGGACGACTGGCGCCGTGGATGAACATCGAACGGCTGTATCTCGACGTGCTCGCCGGCCGCAGGCTCGACAACGTCGCCGGGGAATGCTGGGAATTCTTGGGGCTGAAGCCGGCGGCGGCACGGGCCCCCAGCGAGCCCGGCGACGACGACGGCAACGGCGAAATGGCTCAACGGCTTGAGGATGGCCTTCGCCATCGCTATCTCGTCACGATCATGAACCTTGCGGCCCGCAAGACGGCCCCGCCGGGCCTGGCCGATCGGGTCCTGGCCTACCTGGACGCCGGCGCCAAGACCGACACGGACGCCGCCTATTGGAAGGCGCTCCAATACCAGTTTCTCGTCGCCCTGGATCGGCCCAAGGAACTGGCCCGACGGCTCCAAGCGTGGATCGCGGCCGGCGACGCCGACAATGGCTGGCGTCTGACGCTGGGCTACCTCGAGGCCGAGACCGGCCGCATCGCCGAGGCCATTCAACTCTTCGAGGCCGTCCGGGCGGCCGACGAGCTGCGCGGCCCCGACTACCGCGCCTTGGCCGATTGGTACATGGCGGTCAATCGCCGCGACGCCTACGACCGGGCCCGGATCGACGCCTTCAAGGTGATCGACGAGTATCGACTCAGCCAGTGGCTCTGGGGGAAGTTCCAGCCTTGGCAGCGGTATAACGAGTATGGCGCCGACTCGCGGCAACCGCCGCCCCGCGAGCTGGACGTCGAGGTGCTGTTCGCCTTCACGGCCTTGTTCGAGAAGTCCAGCCAGCCGCAGAACTACCTCTACCAACTCGGTCAGTTCTACGGCGCCACGCGCGACTTCCGTCTGCTGGCGGTGCTGGCCGACGCGGTCATGGGCCATACGGCCGGCCAGGTCTATCCGTTCCTGCAAAACATGTCCGGCGTGCTCGGCGAGATCCGCGACGAGGCCACGGCCGACTCCGTGGTCCAACGGATCGCACTGGCGCACAAGCGGGCCAAGACGCCGATCGACCAGCGGGCGCTGGACCTTCTGGAAATGCTCGTCGAGCGCCGCGCCGCGGAACTCCAGAACCAGCCCGGCCCGCATATCGAACGCGCGTTGGCCGCCTTGCGTCGGGCGTGGAAGCGGGAGTGGTCCCCCGGCGAACCGCGGCTCATGGCCGACCTGCTCGCCTCGTTGGGAAGAATCTCGCAACCCCAACTGGCCGAGGAGCAAATCCGCGAGTTGGAAACGCTGTACAAGCAATCCTCCGCTGCCGCAGGCGCCGGCAGTGCCGAAGATCGGTTGCATATCGGCACTGTCCTGGCCCAAACCTATGGGAACTACGAGCGATACGACCAGGTGATCGACCTATTAACCGCGGCCCTGGACGAGTACCAGGCGGCCTGTGGCGGGGTGCTGCCCGCGGCCGCCAACGATCCCCTGAACAGACTTATCAACTGCTTAGAAAATCGCATGCATCACGCGCAGGGCGAACGGATTCTCCTGGAACAGCTCAAGCACCCGGCCAACCAGCAGCAGACCTACTGGCTCATGGAGCAACTCTACCAGCTTTATGAAAGCGCGATCGGCCGCGGCGGCGAGGTCTCGCTGGGCAGCGGTATGGAACTCTACCGCGCCGTCGAGAAGAAGATCCGGCAGGACCTCGACACACCCGACCAGAACCACCGCTATAACCTCGTCACACGGCTGTGCAGCATTTATCGGACGGCCCACGTCAGGTATCGGCCCGGCGAAGAAGTGGCCGCTGACGCCCGTCGCTTCGCCTTCGACCGAGTGCCCGGCGTGCTAAAGCGGCAGACGACTAACTACACGTCGATCGTCGCCGAGACGGCCAGCATGTTGTACGGCGTCGCCGGCGTGCGTGACGGGCTGGCCTTCCTCATTCGCCGCATCGAGACCGAGCCACGTTGGTTCCGGCTGAACAACCAGGACGGCTGGAGCCAGCACGCTTCCACGCTGGACACCTGGCGAACGCAGATCAAGGACCTGGGCGAGTTGGAGGAGCCGCTCCTGGGGATCGTCACCGGCGAACTCCGCCGCGACCTGCACTCGCGGCAGCAACGCAACCGGACGATGTACGCCCAGTACATAGGCTATTTCTGGGCGGAAAAGACGCCGGTCTTCGCCCAGGTCGCCGACGAAGTCTGGGCCCAAGATAAATCCTCCGGCGCCGCCTGTCTCTACATCGCCAATTATCTGTACGACGGCTTGTGCTACCACCGCGGCCGGGCAATCGAGATTCTCTTGGACGCCCATCGCCGCGAAGTGCTCGACGAGCAGGGACAATCGCGCCTGGTCGTGTTCCTCCAGGGCGATCAGCGCTTTGCCGAGTCGATCCCGATCCTCGAACCGCTGGTGGACCGCCGGCCCGACAACCTCCAGTACCGCGTGTGGCTCATGCACGCGTACTTCAAAACCGGCCAGCCGCGGCAACTCATGGACCTCTTGAAGAAGACCCACGACTATTTCCACCGGGACAACCGCTGGCAGGAAGCCGCCATGGCCGCGCTGGGGCGAAGCTGCCTGGAGAATCAACTCTACCAGCAGGCGGCCGATTACCTCCAGGAGGCGATTGTCCTGCACCAGCGCACGGCCCCGAACCGAGGCATCGGCGACGGCACGCTCTCGGGCTACTACGGCGACCAAGCCCGGGCCTATGCGGGTTTGAAGAAGACGCCCGAGGCGGTCGAGGCGGCCGCGGCCGCGGTCGTCGCCTGGGGGCACAACACGGGCAATCGCAACGCGGCGATGGAGGCGCTTCGGTCCGTGCTCTTCGCCGCTCCCGACCTGGACGCCTATGTCGTGCGGCTGGACCGGCAGACGGCCGAGAGCGGCCTGGAGAACCCCATCGTCCGCAATGCGATCGGCCAGGTGTACTTGCGGATGGGGGAGTACGCCCGCGCGATCACGCAGCTTCGCCTCGCTGCCCAGGTGCAGCCCAACGATGCCGAAACCCACCGCGCCCTGTTGGATTGCTACGACCGGCAGCAAGACCTGCAAGGGGCCGCCGAGGAGTTGCTCCGTTCGCGCGAGGCCAGCCCACGCGACATCAAGCTCTACGAGGACCTGGGCAACCGCCTCGAAAAGCTCGGACAGGCCGCCGAGGCCGAGCGGGCCTTCACCTCGATCGTGGAAGTCCTCCCCGTCGAGGCCGAAAGCCATCAGCTCCTGGCCGAACTCCGCCAGCGGCAAGACCGTTGGGCCGACGCCGTCGTCCAGTGGGAGCAGGTCGCGCGGATCCGCTCGCTGGAGCCGACCGGGTTGCTGGGGCTTGCGGACGCCTTGATCCACGAGCGTCGCTGGGCCGAGGCGGCCGACGTCCTGACGAAGCTCAAAAAGAAGGACTGGCCCGCACGGTTCGACATTCCGTTCGGGACCCTTCGCGGGAAGATCCGCTCGCTAGAGCAGCGGTTGGAAGAGGGGCAGAGGTGATTGGCGCGGGCCGGCGCGGCAACTCTTTTTGGCAACGTCACCGCGAGAAATTCCTCACGCAAAGGCGCTGAGGCGCAAAGCCGCAAGGGAAGAGGAAGTGATGGGTGAATCGACGGCGAGTGGGGCAATCCGACGTTTCCTCTCTTCTTTTCCGTGCCTTGGCGCCTTTGCGACTTCGCGCCTTTGCGTGAAATCCCTTTTACGTCGGCGGTTTGGGGCGTCAACCTCTCGACCCGCTCGTTGCCCGCTGGTCCGTGCCCGGCGGGACTTGACTCTGCCGCTCGATGTGCGATGATCGTGGTATCTTCCCAGGTCCCCGACACCCCCCGCACAAGGATTTTTCGATGCCCGCTCCCGATCCGTCCACGACGCCGACGCCCAGTCCCCAGGAACTCAAGGCGGCGCTTCGGGCGTTTCGGAAACGGCTCAAGTTGACCCAACTCGACGACCAGTCGCGGATCGGCCGGAGCCCGATGAGCGGCGGCCGGCCGTCGGGGATCGTCGCCATCACGCCGCCCGACCAGTTCCCCGAGGCCGTCTGGGAGGCATTGGCCCGGCAGGGCAAACTCAAGCGTGCCGGCCCCGGCCTGTATGAACTCGTCGGACCGTAGGGCACGTAGAAGCACCAGGAGAATTTTCATGTCCGCTTTGCTCGTTGTCCGATCCGCGCACGTCTTCGCGCCGCTTCTGGTTCTCCTGGCCTCGGCGAGTCCGCCTCTGGGCGCCGAGCCGTCAGAGGGGCCGCAAGGCCAATACTTCGCCAAGAAGACCTACGAGCCGCGGCCGCTGCCGAAGTTTTCCGAGACCAAGGACAAGCTCCCGGCGCCGATCTACGACGAGAATCCGGTCTACGTCCAAATGTATTGGAAGACCTGGGAACTGGGCTTCAAGAACTTCAACGAGCCGGCGCCCGGCAGCGGCTTTGTCTCGCAGTTCATCGACGCCGCCTTCAATCAGAACATCTTCCTCTGGGATAGTTGTTTTATGACGATGTTCTGCAACTACGGCCATCCGCTGGTGCCGGGGATCGGCACGTTGGACAATTTCTACGCCAAGCAACACGCCGACGGCGAGATCTGCCGCGAGATTGTCCGGGCCACGGGGCGGGATTTCGGCCCCTGGGTCAACAGCGAGCACAAGGGACTCTCTAGCCGCTGGGGTGACCTGTCCGGCAAAGGTTTCGCGGTCAAGTACGTGGGCCGCGAGGTCCCCGAGCCGCCGCCCCAATTGACGCTCGATTCGCTGAACCATCCGTTGCTTGCCTGGGCGGAATTGGAAAGCGTCCGCGTGACCGGCGATCGCTCGCGGCTCCGCCTGGTCTACGAGCCCCTGGTCCACTATTACCGGGCGCTGCAAAAATATCTTCGCCAGGGCAACGGCCTGTACGTGACCGATTGGGCCACGATGGACAACTCGCCGCGGAATCCTTCGATCGCCGGCGGCGGCGCGGGAGTCGATATCTCCGCCGAAATGGTCCTCTTTGCCAATCAGCTTGCCGAGATCGCCGGCCTGTTGGACAAGAAGGACGAGACGGCGGCCTTTCGCAAGGAGGCCGCCGATCTGTCGCGCCGGATCAACGAGAAGATGTGGGACCCCGAGCGGAAGTTCTATTTCGACCTTACCGTGGACGGCAAGCGGTCGCCGGTGAAGACCGTGGCGGCCTACTGGACGCTGCTGCCGGGCGTGGCCACGGCCGAGCAGGCCGACGCCCTGGCCGCGGAGTTGAGCAACCCCAAGAGCTTCGGACGCAAGCACCGCGTGCCCACCTGTCCCGCCGATCAGAAGGGCTTCGATCCCAAGGGCGGCTATTGGCGAGGGGCGGTCTGGGCACCGACGAACACCATGGTGATCCGCGGCCTGGAACGCTACGGAAAACACGACCTGGCCCGCCAGATCGCCCGCGAGGACCTGCAAATCGTCGCCGAGGTCTTCAAGGAGACCGGCACGGTCTGGGAGAATTACGCGCCGGACGCCGCCAAGCCCGGCACGCCGGCCAAACCGGATTTCGTCGGCTGGACGGGGATCGTCCCGATCCTTTACTTCCTCGAATACGGAATCGGACTGCGGCCCGATGCCCCCGACAACCGGCTGGTTTGGGTGCTGGCGTCCAACAAGCGTTGCGGCTGTGACCAGTTCCGTTTCAACGGCCACACGGTCACCCTGGTGGCAAGGCCCGGCGATCCGCAGGCCGGCCAGACTCGAATTACCGTCGAATCGGACGGTCCGTTCCGACTCCGCGTCCTGCGTGGGGGGAAGCAGTCGGACTTCAACGTCCAGGCGGGCAAGAAAAGCTTCGTCATCGACCAGTGAACGGCGTGCCACGGCGTTATCGGCCATTTTCACGTGCAAATTGCTTGACAAGGCCGTTATTCCTGGTAGGATGAACACTGCGCTTTTCTCGACCTTGGTGAGCGTGTTCGCAACGTCGAATTTGGGATCAGAGTTGGCCTCCGGGGGGCGGATGGCTGCGGCAAGGGGCGGTTTTCGAGGCGCTTGGTCCCTCGTATGGGTGATATCCAACCAGTACAATCGACGGATCATCGGCGGCTCCGCCTGACGCCGGCCGTTCGTATCGCGCTGGCGCAGTTGTTCGAGGCCGGGAAGTGTTCCATGGATGCCGGCCGCGATCCGTGGGAGTTCGCCGTCGAGATCGGCGCCCTGGATTCGCTGGGCGTTACGGCCGCCGCGCTCCGCTGGTTGGTTTGCAGGGGCTTCGTCGAGCACGCCCGTGAAGTCACCAAACCGAACGACCACCTACGGCGCTTCCGATCCAGTCCGAATCTCAGCTTTGTGAAGGAGACGTGCTTCATTCTGACGCCAGCCGGCATGGGGATGGCGGGCGACCGCAGTTTCAGTTCCCTGCTGTGCCTCGCCCCTGAGACTGCTGGCTCGGCGGAAGCAGGCTTCTCCACGGCGGTGACTCCCCATTGGGATCATCAACGCCATGTTCTCTCGGTGGTCGGCCGCACCGTGAAGCATTTTCGAGTGCCTTCGCCCAATCAAGAGGCCGTGCTCCAGGCGTTCCAAGGGGAGGGTTGGCCCATGTACGTCGCCGACCCATTGCCCGCCGTGTGGTCAGCGCACCAGGCCAAGGTTCGCCTCCACGATACGATCAAGTGTCTGAACGCGAGGCAGAAGAACCGCCTCATCCGCTTCCGCGGCGATGGTTGCGGCCTGGGCGTGCTCTGGGAGTTTGTGGCGGAGCAGGCAGCACAGCAAGCCCTTCGGGAAACGGGCATCCGCCGCGCGGCCTGACGGCGATCATTCTCCCGCCTATCTCCACAATATTGGAGCCGTCCCGTTCTTCCGCCCATTTCACGAGGAGAAAGAGCATGAATCGCATCGCTGCCGTCTTGCCGTTTTCGTTGTTGCTTCTGGTTTTGGGAGCCTCGGCTTGTGCGCAAGACCACGGGGGCCAAGTGCCGCTGGACCCGATCATGGGGGAATTCGAGGGCACCGTCACGCTGGAGAACGGCAAGGTGGTGAAGGCCGAGGCCAAGGTCCTGGCCGACGAAGATAACAAGTACCGGATTGTCCTCCTCTATCCGGTTGCCGAGCCCAAGGTCTCGAAGGCCGAAGGCGACGTTGGCAAGCAGGTGATCCTCCCTCCTCCTGCGGTTGAGCATGCCGAGACCATTCGCGTCGTCAGATTTCCCCGCGGCGCCAAGGACGGAGGGGCATTCGTCCGCGGCGACAGTGATTGGAAGGGCACGGTCACCGCGAACGTCCTGAAGCTCGCCTCGGAAAAGACCGAGGAGAAGGCCGAGATGAAGCGGGTCGAGCGGAAAAGCCCGACGCTCGGCCAGAAACCGCCGGCCGGCGCGATCGTCCTCTTGCCCTTCGAGGAGGGAAAGCCGACCAACCTGGACCAATGGGCCAAGAACCCCTGGGTCTGCGAGCCGGACGGCAGCGTCTCGACCCGCGAGGCCGACATCAAGACGAACAAGGACTTCGGCAATTTCAAGTTGCACGTCGAGTTTCGCGTGCCCTTCATGCCCGCGGCCCGCGACCAAGCCCGCGGCAACAGCGGGGTCTTCCTCCATGGGCGGTACGAGATCCAGGTGCTCGATTCGTTTGGGCTCAAGCCGACGCCGGTCGATTGCGCGGGAATTTTCAACTTCAAGGCCCCCGACGCCGATGCGTCGCTGCCGCCCGGACAATGGCAGACCTACGACATCGACTTCGCGGCCCCCAAGTTCGACGCCGACGGCAAGCAGACCAAGGGCGCCGTCGTTACGGTGCTGTGGAACGGCATGAAGGTCCACGACGCGGTCGAGGTCAAGACGGTCAGCGGCGGTGCATGGGGTGCTCCGGCCAAGACGGGGCCCGTCCGTCTGCAATATCACGGCAACGCCGTCCGGTTCCGCAACATTTGGCTGGTGGAGGAGAAATAACCATGCACCGTTCCCTCGGCGTCCTGCTCTTGGCGGCTGCGGTGTTCTGGCCGGCGTGCGCCGTCGCGGCCGACGCCAAGCCGGTGAAGAAGTATTTCGCCCACCCGGCCGTCGAGGACCGCGACGGGGTCATCGCGCCCTGGTATCGCGGCCAAAACGGCCAGTGCGACTTCCGCATCCGCATCGCGGCCGAGACGCTCAAACGCTATCCCTGGGCCGACAAGGACGTCGCGGTCATGGCCGCGCCGCATTTCGTCTTCAACGGAAGCTGGGCCATCCAACCCGACGGAACCATCCTCGTCACTCCGAAACTCGACGATTGGATGAACGCCGACGTCGGCCAGCGGTCGGTGAGCACGCTGCTGGGAATGACCGCGTATTACCGCTACACGGGCGACCCGGCGGCGCTGGGGATCATGAGCTTGACCGCCGACTACCTCTTGGATTACTGCCGGACCCCGGCCGATCACGCCTGGCCCGGCATGATCATCAGCGCCCCCACGAAGGGCAAGGCGTATGGACGGGCCGATCCGCACGGCTTCATCCAGTTGGACCTCTGCGCCCAGCTCGGCTCGGCCATGTTGGCCACGTACAAAGTGACCGGGAATCGACGCTACCTGGCGGCTGTCACGCGCTGGGCCGATCTGCTGGCCGAACACTGCGACCTCCGGCCGGGTGTCCCGCCGTGGGGCCGCTACGCCAATCCCGAAGACGTTGCGCTGCCGATGCCGGGCCGCCCGCCCCTTACGCTGCGGACCGACCCGGCCTTGCTGCAGCGCGAGACGGCCGGCGTCTCGCTCATTTTGCAGTTCCTCAACGACATGATCCGGCTGGGGCATCGCGGCAAGGCCGATGCCCTGCTGAAGGCCCGCGACGCCGGGGAAACGTACCTCCGCAACGTCCTGCTGCCCCAATGGAGCCGCGATCCCACCTTCGGTCATCACTTTTGGGACTGGGAAAACCCCGTCTACACCTGCGCGGTGCCCAGTTATACGGCCCAATACATCATGGACCGCCGCGAGGCGTTCCCGCGGTGGAAAAGCGACATCCGCAATTTCATGTCGCTGTTCCTCTGCCGCTCCAGCGTCGATCCTGGTTCGGCGGGCGACGTGTATTCCGGCGCGTGGGCGTTTCCCGAGGCCAGCAACTGCTGCAACACGTCGTTGCAGTATCCGACCATGCACATGGCGGCCACCTGGGCCCGCTACGGCGTGCTTGCCGACAATGCCTGGGCACGCGAGATCGCCCGCCGGCAGAGCATCCTGACGACCTACGACGCCCTCGAAACCGGCGTGGTCGAAGACCGCATCGACGGCGGCATCGAGGTGACCGGCGTGTGGTTCAACCTGGCGCATCCGTGGCCATTCCGGGCGGTCCTGGAAATGGTCGCCTGGCAGCCGGAGCTGTTCGGCCCGGCCCGCGAAAACCACATCATGCGGACCAGTTCGGTGGTCCGCGACGTTCGCTACGGCGAAGGCCGGATCACGTACTCCACCTTCGATGCCCTGGCCCCCTGCGAGGACGTGCTTCGGCTGGCGTTCTCGCCCGCCTTGGTCACCGCCGACGACAAGCCGCTCGGATCGCGGCGGGACGCGTCGCAAAACGGCTACACGGTCAAGCCCTTGCCCTGTGGCGATTTCATCGTGAACATTCGCCACGACGGCTGCCGCGACATCGTGGTCTGGGGCGACGATCCCCAAGAGACCGTCGGGCACGATCGGCTCCGGTATGAAGGACCGTGGGCGGTGGAAGATTGGCCCGGCGCCACCGTCGGCAAACTCCACGTCGCTTCCCAGGCCGGCGCGCGGGCGCGACTGGACTTTCAAGGCAATCAAGTCCGCGTCATCGGCCGGGCCGACCCAAGCGGCGGCAAGGCCGGCGTGTATCTCGACGGCGTCAAGCAACTCTGCGGTATCGACTTCTGGTGCCCCGCGGCCCGCGATCAGCAGGTCCTCTGCTACAAGAATGGCCTGAGCCAGGGCAAACATCGCCTGGAGATCGTGGCCACGGGCACGAAAAACCCGGTCTCGGCCGGCACGCGGGTCTATCTCGACGCCGTCCAATGGTCCGCCGCGCAAGGAGAAAACGGCTTCGGCCAGGGCAGCGGCCCGACCGATGCGCAGCGCGTCATCTTCGGCTACGTGGGTCGCAAGGATTACGTCGATTCGGCGGGCCATGTCTGGCGCCCGGCAACCGAGTTCATCCTGCGACTGGGCACGCTGGCGGACCTGGTTCCCGCGTCCTTCTGGACGGAGCCGCAACTCCAAGAGGTGGCCGGCACGCCGGACCCCGAACTCTACCGCTACGGCGTTTACGGCCGCGATTTCACCGCGTATTTCACCGTCTCACCGACGCAGACCTATCACGTGCGGCTGAAGTTCTGCCAGGCGCGAAAGCCGCCCAAGCCCGGCGGCTACGCGACCAGCGTCGAGATCGCCGGCAAGCCGGTGGTCGCCGGCATGGACATCGCCGCCAAGGCCGGCGGGCTGGGCAAGGCCGTGGACCTGGTCTTCAACGACATCCGGCCCAAGCATGGCGTGATCGCCGTCCGCTTCTTGGGCAGCCCTTCGACCGTCGCGATGATCCAGGCGATCGAAGTCGGCCCGGGCGCCGCCCGGTAGGACCCGTAAAAGAATAACTTGGGGACTGTCCCAATTTTCGTCCGACGAAAATGGGACTGTCCCCTTGGAAATTCCCAGCCGGCCAGCTTCCTCCGCTTCCACGCGGCAACCGCCAAACCGGCCAACTTGACAAGCGACCGGGGACGGTGCGATAATCCGGCCTGCTCCGCCAGCGGCGGACGGTTGCCGGCGGTAATGAAAGTGGGGGGCGTTGCCTTGAACGTATTCCCTCGTGTTGTATCTGTTTCCAATCTGCCGAGGAGTCTGTCATGGACACGTGTCTTGAGAAACCGAGTGCGCCGCACGGCCGTGTTTTCGCCGCGCGTTTTCTGGAGCCGAGCCGGGTGTTGAACGTGCCGGCGGGCCATTACGACCCCCAGCGCCAGGTCTTCGTCCGCAACGACGACGACAAGCCGGTGTTCGTCAACGATGCCCTTTGCACGCAAGGGGGCGACGAGATCACCACGCATCACGACACGACGGTGAACGACGTCACGTTTAGCGACCCCGACAACGGTTGATCGCTGGCGGTTTCACGGGACCGGCCGTGTTTTGCGATGGAAGTTTTCGCTTCCCATGACCCGCGGTGCGCTACGTTCCGGCAATTGCCGGGTTGGTGTCTGCGGCAAGCAGCCCGTGGACCACGTCCTCCTCTTGGACGAGGGACGGCTTGCGGCGGAGGGGCCATTGGCCGACCTTATAAGTAATGAAGTGGTTTCTGTTGCGGAAGAGCACGGTAGGGTGGGTCAAGCGCAGCGAGACCCACCAAGATCCGCGATAAACTGATGGTGGGTCTCGGGACCATGCTTCGCATGGTGCCCCTCGACCCACCCTACAAATTTCCGCCCTTCCGCATCAAGGAGCAGCGACTGGCCATGAACACGCAAAATTCCACCGCCGCCGGCGCCGTCGGACCGTCCGGAAACGGGCGGCTCATCCTGATCGTCACCCAGGAAGTGGACCCTCACGCCGACCTGATGGTGCTCCGGCTGGAGCGTCGCGGCATTCGACCGTTCCGCTTTCATCCCCAGAGCCTGGGCAGTTCGGGCCGATTGACGGTGCGATTCGACCCGTCGGGCCATTGGGAGTGGACCCTCGAAGGGCCCAACGGCCGCTTGCAGAGCACGGAAATCGGCGCCGTCTGGTATCGCCGGACGTTCTTCGTCAAAAATCCCCGACTGGCCCCCGAGGACGCCGAATTCGCCGAGGCGGAAACCCGGGAGGCCGCCCTGGGAATGCTGCGGCTGACGGAGACGTTCTGGGTGAGCCACCCCGACGCCTTGCGCAGGGCCGAGTCCAAACCGCTCCAGCTCAAAGTGGCGCAGCAGGTCGGGTTCCGCGTGCCCCGGACCTTGATCACCAACGATCCGGCGGAATTCCTCGCTTTCTACCAGCAATGCGACGGCCGCGTGATCTACAAACCCTTTACCCAAGGGCCGCTGGGCCTGGGCGAGCGCAAGGCCGTCTATACCAGCCCGGTCCAACCCGAACACCTCCAAGACCTCGACGCCATCCACGCCGGACCGTGCCTCTTTCAGGAACACCTCCCCAAGGCGATGGACCTGCGGGTCACCGTGATCGGCCAGGAGGTGTTTCCCGCCGAGATCCATTCCCAGGCCGCCGAGGCCAGCAAGACGGACTGGCGGCGGGGCGATCCGATGAAACTGAAGCACGCGGCCCACGCGCTGCCGGCCGAGGTCCAACAGCAATGCCTGGCGCTGGTCCGCCGATTGAGCCTTCAGTTCGGCGCCATCGACCTGGTGCTGACGCCGGGCGGCGAGTACATTTTTCTGGAGATCAATCCCAGCGGGCAATTTGCCTGGATCGAGGACCTTGCGAAGCTGCCGCTGATCGACACGCTGGCCGATCTGCTGGTTTCCAAGGCGGCGTCGGGCGAGAAGAACCCCTTCCCGGAAAGTTGATCCGCATCTCCGGTAATACGCGCCATGGCCCAACCGCGGCGCCCATCATTTCAGGTCCGTCGGGGGCACTATTTCCGACCCCCCCAAGATTTACGATCCAACCGCTTGACAGGTTGGTTGATTTCACCATAATGAGGGGTAGTTGCTGGCCCTGCCCATTTATCTCTTTAATTGAGGCAGCGTTTGGTTTCGTGGGTCAAGAGCGCGGCGGGCGGGGCGATGCCAGCGGGCCCGCCGGGTGCGCTCTTCATCTTGACCTTGGCTCGGCTGCCGGGGCCGATCTCCCGCACTGCTGCGTGGCGGAGATTTTCCGCCGATCCGCCGGGCCGCAAGAGAAGAGGCCGTTGAACTTGCGTTTGGAGAAAACCCCGATGCGATCCTTCGTGCGGTTCGCTGGCATTGCTGCTGCGGCGCTTTTGCTCATGTCTTCGCCGCCAGCCCGGGCAGACATCACCTGGAACGTTGCGTCGGGCGACTGGTCCAGCGGGGGCAATTGGAGCGGCGGGGCCGTGCCGACCGTCAATGACAACGCTGACATCTTCAACGGCAGGACGGCGACAATCACCCGCACAGGCGAGGTATGCAACAACCTGTACGTTGGTACCGTCGCGGGCAGCGGCTCGATCCAAATGATCGGGGGCGGCCTCAGCGTGACCAATTCCGCCTTTGTCGGCTACTCCAGTACGGGAAACCTCACGCAAACCGGCGGCTCCAGCACGATCGGCGCCCCAGGTCAAATGAGCTATCTGTATTTCGGTTACTACTCCGGCGCCAACGGGACCTATAACCTCAGCGGTTCTGGGCAGTTGACCGCCTACGACGAGTACCTGGGTTACTCCGGCACAGGGACGTTCTCGCAGTCCGGCGGCGTCAATAACACCACCAATGGTGGCGTCATCCTCGGCTACAATTCGGGCAGCAGCGGGACCTATAGCCTCAGCGGCTCCGCGCAGTTGATCACAGAGGGCGCGGACGTGGGCCTCTCCGGCAAGGGCACCTTTATCCAATCCGGCGGCACCAACGCCCTTTTTGTGGGTCTCGGCTTGGGCGATAACTCCGGCGGCTACGGAACCTATAACCTCAGCGGCGGCTACCTGTACGTCACGACGGGCGACGAGTACGTGGGCTATTCCGGCAGCGGTTATTTCACGCAGTCCGGTGGCACCAACGCCGTCAACAATTCGAGCTACCAAACCAGACTCTACCTCGGCTACAACACCGCGGCCAGCGGGACTTACACCCTCAGCAGTTCCGGCCTGCTGATCGGTGATTGGGAGTACGTGGGCTATTCCGGCAACGGGACCTTTTTGCAGACCGGCGGCACCAATAACATCGCCGCCGTCTATGACTGTCTCTATCTCGGCTACAACGCCGGCAGCAGCGGAACCTATAACCTTAACGGCGGGACACTCATCCTTTGGGCATTAAGTAAAGGCTCAGGCACGGCCGTCTTCAACTTCGGCGGCGGGACGCTCCAACCTTGCGGCCCGTTCTCCACCACCTTGCCCATGACGCTCACCGGCAGCGGCGGCAACGCAACGGTCGATACCGCCGGCTACAGCGCGACCCTCTCGGGCTCCCTTTCCGGGCCCGGCGGGCTGACCAAGACCGATAGCGGCACGCTGGCGCTGGCCAGCTCCAACACGTACACCGGCGACACGCTCATCAGCGGCGGCACCTTGCAATTGACCAATGCCAAGGCACTCCAAAAGAGCACGCTCGACACCAGCGGGAGCGGATCGCTCAACTTCAGCAGTCTGACCGCCGCCACGCTGGGCGGCTTGAAAGGGTCGGGCAACCTCAGCCTGACCAACACCGCCGCCGCGGCCGTCGCACTGACCGTCGGCAACAACAACGCCAACACGACCTATACCGGCAGTCTCAGCGGCAGCGGCAGCGTCGATAAGATCGGCGCCGGGGCCCTAACGCTGGCCGCAAGCAATATCTACAGCGGCGGCACGGAGGTTGACAACGGTACGCTCATAGCCTCCAACGGGACTCATGGTTCCGCCACCGGCAGCGGAAACGTCACGCTCAACGGCGGGACTCTGGCCAGCGGCACAGGCGGCGGCTCGATCTCGGGCGTCGTCCGGATCGGTTCCGTCGCTTCGGAAATCGCCCCGGGCGGAATCGGCTCGATCGGCCCGTTGACCATCGGCAGCCTGGTCACCGCATCGAACTTGACCACGCTCAATTTCGATCTGACCACGCCGGGCGCAACCGGCGATCTGCTGACGATCACCAACGGGCTCACGCTGGCCCAGCACACGGCCATCACGTTCGGCACGAATCCCACGACGCCGGGCGAATACCCGCTGATCGGCGGCAGTTTCGGCACGCCGGTGCTCAGCTATTTCGATCTTCCCGCCGCCCCGGCGGGCAGCGCGTACTCATTGGCTGTAGACCAGGGCTATATCGACCTCGTGGTGGTGCCCGAGCCTTCCACGCTGGTCCTGTTGGGCGTCGGCGCGGTCGGCCTGCTGGCGTTCGCTCGGCGGCGGAAGGGGCTCGACGATCAATTTCAGGAATTCGATTGCTCTCGTTTCGCGCCCGGGTATAATTAGGGGCGTTCGTTGCGGTCCTGCCCAAGTTTACCCCCCTTGTAGCAGTCATCCGGCGTGCGTCCTTCCGCGGGAGTTTCCTGCCAACGAACGACCGCGGTTGATCCGTGCTGCCGCATGACCATTTTACCTTGGAGAGTCTCGCCATGATTGCACTGTCTTGCTCTCGCCGTCGCCGCTGGTCGCGTTTTGAAGTCTCGCGGACGTGGTTGTTGTCCGCCCTCGGGGCCGTGTGCGTGGCGGCCGCCATCGCGCGGCGCAGGCGCCGGCTCCGGCGGGCCCGCCCCCGCTGGAAATCACCGCCGACACCGTGCTCGACCCCGCGAAGACCTACGGACCCATCGTCATCAAGGCCTCGAACATCACCATCGACGGCGGCGGGGCATGGCTGATCGGCGCCCGGCAGGGCGATCCGAAAGACTTCAAAGGGGTGGGCGTTTCGGGCGACGGCGTCTCCAGCGTGACGCTGAAGAACGTCAACGTCAAGGGCTTTGACATCGGCCTGAAACTCGTGCACTGCAGCAAGTGGACCGTCGAAGGCTGCAACTTCTCCGACAACTTCCACTATCCCAAGGCGGGCTGGGGCGAACTCGGACTGCACGGCGGCATCGTCCTTCAGTTCAGCGATCATTGCACGCTCCACAAGAACCAGGCCAACAACGTCTGGGACGCCTGCCGGATGGAAAACTCCGACGACAACGTGATCGAAGAGAACAACTTTTCCCATACCTCGAACACTTGTTTGAGTCTGTTTACCTCGTGCCGCAACAAGGCCGTGAAGAACAATTTCAGTCACGGGATCCGCATTGATCGCGGCGAGACCCACGCCCGGGATTCGGCCGGCGTGCTGGTCCAGGCCGGCTCGGACGACAACTACTACGCGCACAACGACATCACCTACGGCGGCGACGGCGTGTTTATCCGCCAATTTGCCGGCTGGACAAGCGCCGGCAACGTCTTCGAGTGGAACGACGCCTCGTACGCCAATAACAATTGCTTCGAGGCCCAATGCCCGCGCAACACCTATCGCCACAATAAAGCCAACCATGGCAGCCACGGCATTTGGGTAGGCTGGTCGAACGAGACGATCTTGGAGGACAACGAGGCTTGTTACAACGGTTTGCTCACGGGGTTCCACAACGCCCCTTGGGGCTTCAAGTACGCGCCGGGCGGGCCGCAAAGCGGCGCCGCCGGCATCATCATGGCCGGCATGTGCAACCACACCATCTGCCGCGGCAACAAGTGCATCGGCAATAACGGCTGCGGCCTTTGCCTCTTCGGCGACGACACGCCCGCCCACAAGTTCACGGCCTGGCATTGGGTCCTGGAGAACAACGTCATCAAGGACAATCGCTGGGGCCTCTACCTGGAGTGGGCCGACTGGATCGACATGGCGGGCAACGTGATCGAGAACAACCGGGACGGCAACATCGTCAAGGGGGGCGCCAACACGAACATCGTCGTGCATCAGGACATTCCCCAGATCGTCCAGCCACCCCGGATCAATCTGGTGGCGCCGACCTCGGCCAAACCGGGCGACGCAGTTCCTGTGAAGCTGGGCCAGGAAGTGGTGCTGGACGCCTCGGGCAGCACCGACCCCGGCAGCAACCCGCTTACCTTCCGCTGGGACTTCTCGGACGGGACGATCGCCACGGACCCCCGCGTGAGCCACGCCTTTCACAAGATGGGCCCGCACAGCATCGGCGTGACGGTCACCAACGGCCGCTTCTCGGACCTCGCCTACCGCGACTTCATCGTGTATGAGGACGTCCCCGTCGAGTTCGGCACCGAGGGCCAGGCCGCCGGCTGGGCCTGGAACGAAGTGCAGAACCGCGAAGGACTGCACATGCAGCGCGGGCGCGAAACCGTCATCGGACCGGCGATTCCTATTCCCAACCCGCTCACCAAGATGGTCATCAGCGATGACAAAGAGATCCGCCTGGTGGGCCATTCGTCGTTGTCGCTGCGCATGGCGCCGACGAGCAACAATAACCTCAGCCTGCTCTATCCGAGCACGAAAAACGCGGGCATTCCCCTGGCGGGCAAGACCAGCCTGACCTTCTGGGTCAAGATGGTCAACACGAACATCCACGCCTGGAAAGGCTTCATTCCCACCGTGACGCTCTATGAGTCGCCCACCAAGTTCTGCGAGATCAGACCGTACGACGACGCGAAGAACTACCAGGGCGGCATCGACTGGAACTACAAAGTCATCCCCCTGCACAGCAATGACGTGTGGACAGTTAAGGGAGAGGTCCCGGCCACGTTGAACTGGATGACCATCGAGTTCTATCCGTGGGGCGGCACGCCGTTCCGCGCCTGGTTGGACGGCATGGCCATTAAGTAACGACCGGGCATCGAATAAGGAATAAGGACCGAGGATCAGGGGCCCGGGCAAGCGAGGTTGTCGCCCCCCGGGCCCATTGCGCTGCGCTTAGGAAGAGCCAGCGTAGCCCGATCTATCCCGCCGAAAGGCCGGCCTGGCGCAAGAATGCCTCGAACCGGGGATCGGTGCGAAGGCCGTCGAGCCGCGGATCGACCTTGATGTAGCACCGCCAGGCGGAATGCTCGCGGAAGGCCCGTTCCAGCCAGGAAAACGCCGCGTCCTTGTCCCGCGCGGCCGAGTCCTTGTCGCTTTGACTCAGCGCGGCATACACGGCGGCGATCTCGTAGGCGATCGACTTGCGTTGGGCCAACGGTTCGAGCGTGGCCAGCATGGTCCGGGCCTGGCCGGCGTCGCCGGCGCTGGCATACGCATAGGCCCGGGCGGCCCGCAGGTCGCGGCCGTCGTCGGTCAGGCTTTTCGCCGGGTCGAACTGCCGCAGCGCGGCGTCCCGCTTGCCCAACTGGACGTAGGCCAGCCCGAGGTCCCAGTGCGTCTTGCGGAAGTCGGGATCCAACTTCAACGCTTCCTTGTACTTCTCGACGGCCGCCCGATAATTGCGAGCGTAATACTGAATCTTTCCCGCGTTGCAGGCGATGATCATGTCGGCCGCGCGGGACTCGGCGGCGCAAGCCGCTGGGCCTCCTTCATCTGCGCTTCCGCCTCGTCGAAGCGTCGCTGCAACACCAGGTACCAGGCGTACCAATGATGCGCGTCGGTCGAATCGGGAGCCAATTCCAACGCCCGCAAGTGCTCCTTTTCCGCCCGCGGCCAGTCGCAATCGTACTCGATGAGCGTGAAGGCGAGGGCGAGATGGGCGTCGGGCGAGCGGTCGTCGAGCGTCAAGGCGGCCTGGGCCGCCGCCTTGGCCTTGGGAAACGCGTCGTCGGCCATCCGCCAGCCGTAATCGCCGCAAAGGTTATACGCGTCGGCAAGTTTCGTGTACGCCAGCGTCGACTTGGGGACCGCCTTGACGGCCTGCTGAAAATCGTCGATGGCCGATTGCATCAGCCCCTCCTGCCGCTGGTCCACCATGTGCTTGCCTTTTTGATACAGCGCGTAGGCCTCCGCGTTGTCCTCGATCGGGTCGTGGGCCGTGGCGACCACGTTTCCGTGCTGCCCGGTCCCACTGCCCTTGCCGCGCTCGTCGAACCAATGCGGCCAGCCAACCCCGACCACGATCGCGGCGAGGATGGCGGCGCCGGCGACGGCCGCGACGGCAAGCATTCGGGTCGCTCGTCTTCCCGTGGAAGGCCGACACGCACGGAGCGCGTCGATCACGTCGTTCATGGTCGCCGGCCGTTCCGCCGGTTGCTTGGCGACCATTTTCCGGAAAACCGACTCGACCGCTTCGGGCACGTCTTTGCGCAGTTGGCCCAACCGCGGGATCGACTGTTCGCGATGGGCGACGACCGCCTTCAGCACCGTCTCGCCGTGGTAGATCGGCCTGCCCGTCAGGAGATAGAAGAGCGTGCATCCCAGGCTATAGACATCGGCCTGGCGATCGGCGGTGTTGGGATCGACGGCCTGCTCGGGCGCCAGATAGTCGAGCGAGCCCATGATTTGGCCGGCGACGGTCAGCCCGTCGGCGAGCGAGGCCGTCGCGGCGGTCTGCGGATCGAATCGCGCCAGTCCCATGTCGAGGACCTTCAGCGTATTCTTCCGGTCCACCAGCAGGTTGCCCGGCTTGACGTCGCGATGGATGATCCCCTGGTCGTGGGCATACTGCAAGGCGGCGGCGGCCTGGAGCAGGTAATCGACCGCTTGGGCAACCGGCAGCGGCCCGCGATCCTTGACCATCGAGGCCAGGTCGGTCCCGTCGACGTATTCCATGACGAGGAAATGGATGCCGTCGGCCTCGTCCGCGTCGTAGGCGGTGACGATGTTCGGATGCGAGAGCTGCGCAGCCGCTCGGACCTCGCGGCGGAATCGCGCCACGGTCTCGTCGGAAATGATCGCGCCGTGCGAGAGGACCTTGACGGCCACGACGCGGCCCATGCGATCGTCGCGCGCCTTGTAAACCTCGCCCATCCCGCCCTGGCCGATCCGCTCCAGCAACACGTATCTTCCCAAGGTGCGCCCCTGCAGCGTTCCCAGGGCAAGGACGTCGGGCGGCGAACCCGACGGCGCACCGGGCGACGAACCGGGCAGCGCACCGGGCGGCAACGTGTCCTTGGAATCGAGCCAATAGCCGCCGGTGGTCAGCTCGCCGAACACTTGACGCACGGTCTTGATTTCACGTTGGAGCCGCCGCAGCCGCCGCCGACAATCGGCGCAGCGCTCCAGATGCTTGGCAACGTCCGCCGCGGGGGCCTCGCCCGCCGCCAGGGGCGTCAACTGCTCGTCGGAAAGACAGGAAGACGTGGGCATCGGCCGATCATTCCTCATCCAGGTCTTCGGCGTATTCGGCGCACTGCTCTCGAACCTTGGCAAGAATCCGGGATGCGTTGACATAGACGGAATTGCTCGTCTGGCCGAGTTCCGCGGCCACGTCCGCGCTGGACCGCCCTTGAAGAATATGGAGATCAAAACACTTCCACGTGGTCGCGTTCGATTTGCCCCGGATTTGCTCCAGCACGTATTGCAGGATCCGCCGCCGATGGGCCGCCAACCACTCCGCCTCCTCCTCCGGCTCCTCGGGATCGACCGCCAGGGGCGCTTCCTTGCGGGCCTCGTCCTCCGCGGCCGTGCGACAGTGCCGACGCCGCGACCAATCGACCATCGCGTTGTGCATCACGCGCCACAGCCACGTGCGGAATCGTCCGCGACTGTGATCCAACTGGAAATTCGGCAGGCTCCGGACCAGCGTGGCGAAAACCTCTTGCACCACGTCGCGGGCGTCGTGTTCGGCCATTCCCCGGTGCCGAACGTAACTCAACAAGAGCGGTTCGTACAACGACACGAACTCGCTCCAACCTTCGGCATTCGCCGGATCGCGGACGCGCATGAGAAGACTGGTGCGGGTCTCCACCATAAGAACCAATATAGCATGGCCGCCTTCCCCGCTCCATTGGGGTTATGGTAAAATTGGTCCCGTCGCGACGCTCCCAATACCCTCTAGAAATCCAGGGATATACCACCATGCAGAGTCCATCCAAGCCTCTTGCCGGCACCCTGTTTGACCTGACGGACCGCGTGGCCTTGGTGACCGGCGGCAGCAAGGGGCTCGGCAAGGCGATGGCCACGATCTTCGCCCAAGCGGGGGCCAGCCTGATGATCGCCAGCCGTCACGAGAACGAGTTGCAGGCCGCCGCCGAGGAAATCCGCCGGGCGACGGCGGCCCGCGTCGAGTGCGCCGTCGCCGACATGACCCGGCGCGACGACGTTCGCCGGCTGGCCGCGACGGCCGTCGTGGCCCTCGGCCGCGTCGATATCCTCGTGAACAACGCGGGCTCCAACATACCCCAGCCGATCGACGAGATCCGCGACGAGGACTGGGACCGCCTCGTGGAGTTGAACCTCACCAGTTGCATGGCGCTGGCCCGCGCCGTTGTGCCCGGCATGAAACAGCGCCGCTGGGGACGGATCATCCACATCTCGTCGATCATGGGTCTTGCCAGCACGGCGGGGCGCAACGCCTATTCCGCCACCAAGACGGCGCTATTGGGGCTTGCGCGGGCCAGCGCCCTGGACTTGGGCCCCTATAACGTCACCGTCAATTGTCTCGCGCCCGGGCCGTTCGCCACCGATCTGCCGATGTCCGTTCTCAGCGCCGAGCAGCGAGCGGCCTTGGCCGCCCGGACGGCGATGAACCGCTGGGGTCGCCCGGAAGAACTGGCCGGCCCGGCGCTGCTCTTGGCGAGCGAGGCGGGCAGCTACATCACCGGGTCCGTGCTGGTCGTCAACGGCGGATCGCTGGCAAGGATGTTTTAAACTTTGAATACCTATCCTTGAACTGAGGGCGTGCTGGAATTTGGGGTAAGAAAATCGGCTTCTTGGCAACGTGATCGCGAGAAATTTCTCACGCAAAGGCGCAAAGCCGCAAAGCCGCAAAAGAAAAGGGAGAGGAGGTGATTGGTGAATCGACGGAGCGTGGGGCAATCCGACCTTTCCACTCTTCTCTCCCGTACTCCTTTGCGCCTTTGCGTCTTGGCGCCTTTGCGTGGACTCCTCATACCCAAGGACCATGCCTTGGTTGTCGTTGGTGTTGTTTCAACAGAATTTTCGGACATCCTCCTTACACTGACAAGGGCGTTTTGAACCATGAATTTCTATCGTCTGCTGGCCGATGCGATCGTCGTGTTTCACTTCGCCTACGTCGCGTTCGTCGTGTTGGGAATGTTGGTGATCCTGGTGGGGCTTGCCCTGCGATGGCGGCTGGCGCGGAACTTCTGGTTTCGCATCGTCCATTTCCTGATGATCGCGGTGGTGGCGGCCGAAGCCCTGATCCGCGTGTACTGCCCCTTGACCGTTTGGGAGGCCAAGCTCCGCGAGGCGGCCGGAGAGCCGGTCGAATCCGGCACGTTCATCGGCCGCTGGGTCCATCGCTTGATGTTCTTTGAAGCGCCGGAGTGGGTGTTTACGATGTGCTATTGCGGTTTTGGTCTGTTGGTGGTTTTGACGTTGCTCTTGGCCCCGCCCCGTTGGCCGTGGCGAAAAAAGCAGGGAGGATGATCCGCAGCAGGACCGCGCGGAGGAGGAAATCGGCCCTTGACAACAGCGAGAATCTGCCGGAAACTATGGAAGCGTAGTGCGTTAGCCGGAGTGGCGGAATGGCAGACGCGCTGGACTCAAAATCCAGTGTCCGTTAGGACATGAGGGTTCAAGTCCCTCCTCCGGTACTTCTTATGAGAATAGGACTTACGGCAACGGGCCGTGAGTCCTTTTTTCGTTCACACCACGCCCACCTGACTCAAATCTGACTCACTGTTGGGCTTGTATGGGCTTTGTATCTCTGGCTTGATCGCCTCGGCGGCAGACAATTCCCAGTGAGCCCCGGCGGCCCGTTGTGGGCCGGGGGCATCCGGCAATCTGCCACCAAGGAACTGGGCCAGTGGCTTTCCTGGAACTCGATAGTGCATCGGGCTACTACCGTATCCGCTTCTGTTACGGGGGCAGGCCCTTCAAGCGATCCCTGAAAACCCGTGACCGCATCGAGGCCGACGGTGTCTTGGGGCGGGTTTCTGTTCAAGGGGCAGCGTCCAGCAAGGGCGTCGATGATGGAACCGAACGCGGTGCTCTGAAGGTGCGGCTGCATCTTGACCTCCCAATAGGCCGTGGAAACTGCCGACCACATTGTCGATCACCGCCAGTTCCAGAACCAATACCAGTAATCTTCGATCAACTGGAAGTTGGGGCTATCCTGCGGAATCTCCAACTCGGTCAGCGGCAAGTGGATTTCGTACTTCCCCTTGATGGTTCTGCAGAAGATGCCGTCGAACTCGTCGCAGATGTCATTGGCCGGGTCCAGCAACGCCAGCACCGTGCAGCGGTGTTGCCATTTCTCAAGCAGAGTCCTTGGCTCCGGGTAGGTTGCGGTGAACGGGAATGACAATCTCGCCGTCAGGTACTTGTAGTACCTGGAAAGAGTCTCCTCATCGACGTTGGGCGAAAGTTCTCCCAACGGCCAGAGAGCCTCCAGGATTCGGTCCCTTTGGGCGTGTTGCGGGCAGGATTTGCCAACGACTTTCAGTCCATGCCCATGGGCCTCAGCAACCGTGGCAAGCAGATTCATCGTTTTCCCTCCGTGAGTAAGAACGGTTCCAACAGAATGGCACAGGTAACTCGACCATGATTCTAGAACCCGGTCGGGAATCGCCCTATCGGGAAAACCCTTAGACTGGGATAGGGATTTGTCCCATGCTCTTGCGAGTTCTTCGTCCGAATATCGTTTTCGACCTTGTTTGCTCGGAAACAACGTGGGCTCAGTCGTTCATGTCCAAGAACACTTCGTCCGAGAGGCCCCGCTGTGCCGCCATTCCCCATTCATCCAGGCGGCGGCCATTGCCCACGGCGTGCCAAGGACTGACGCCCCGCAGCTCGGGCATCATTTCGGTCAACTGGTCGATGAGCGTCTGGGCCATCAGGTGGACGGGCTCTTGCTCGGCCTGTTCCATGACGGTTAGCGTCGTTTTCGTGAGACGGACCAACTGGCCCCGCTTCATCAACGGCTCCGAAAGCGTATCGTCCGACTCGACCAGCAGTTCATCAGCAACAGCGGCAGGCAGATTCATCGTGTCGCCTCCGTGAGTAAGAACGAGGAAACCTTCCGTGGCCGGATTTCCACGGACAACAAAAAAGCCGACATGGCGGAACACCCGATGGTATTCGGCCACGTCGGCTTACTCGGCAACGAGCCCCCCGGCAAAACCGGGTTGCTCTTCATCTAGTCATCCGGCGAGTTCTGTCCAATGTACAGCTTGGAATGGGGAACACAATAGCAATTCCTCTGGTGGAATTCAGATGCCAGCACTGCCAGCAAACGCCTTTGAATCCGATTCGGACAAGATGAGACGGGGTGATGGCGGGTATCTCGCTCTCCCCGGCGTCGAACGAAGGCGGCCACGACGCTCAAGCCCGGTACGGTCATCCTCCACTGCGGGGTTGACGAGGTGGTCCCATTCTCGGAGTCGGTGGAAACAGCATCCGAACTGCAGGGCTGTCCCGAATCACACAACCACAAAGACTACCGAGCTTGCGAAGGACAGTGGGCGTTGTGCGTCGAGGATGAAGAGAGTTTATCGCTTCGCCCCGGCTACACCGTTATGTCCAATAGGTGGCCATCGTTGGTGGTTCCAGTGGAGCCGTCCGTGTTTTCCTCATCGTCCGGGTTGATCTCCGTTGCAGGCCGATTTTGCTCGCCGTTCTTGCCGCCGTCGTTCGTGCCGTTAGTTTCGTCGTCGGGACGGAGTGCTGAAGGGCGGAGCGAGGCAGCAAACTGTTGATTGACCGTCTGCTGAGAGGCCGTCGCATTCCTCGTGCCTCTGGCCTGGGCATCGGAATTGGAAGCTGGTGGATTGTTGCTGCGAGCGATACGCCCCCCTCCATGGTGGCCGCCGGTCATTTCTTGCTCGATCGTCTCCGGGTCGATGTCGCTGGGCTGAACAGGCGGTTGCGAGGCAGGGGGCCGACTGTACTGGAGCGAACTGACGCCGCCGACGCTGGAGGCAGTGGACATGACGTTCACTCCTTTTTCTGGGGTAGGCTCCTTACCCCGAATCAAAGATCAGCACAAGAGGCTGACCGCTTCAGGCGATAAGACGGGGCCAAGCCGCACGCATTTTTCCCATCTTCCAATCGGCATGTTGTCGGCCCGACTGCACAACAAGTTTCTCCCTATCGGAACACGTTTCTCACCAAGGAGTTGCTGCCGGACACCCACCCATGTTGCCGCCGACTAGCACGAGAAGATACATTTCGCCAAATTGGCACGGCGACGCAGTCTGTGCCAGCTTTGTATTTTATCAACGGGGGTGGCCTCTGGTTCCGCAACCATCACAGGAGCAGGGGCTTCTTTCCCGTTCCCTCTTGTTCCCTTCGGTTTTCTCGGCGGGGACAATGGGTTCAGAGGAAACCGTCACCTACCTTGGCCCCTGTGCCATTTGGCCTGAAACACTACATAGAGTCAACTGGCGCCAAGAGACCAGCCCTTCGTTACTCAAGGGACGGCCATTTCACGAACATCACCCAGGCCAATCCGGTTCGTTGCGAAACTGATCCCACAACCGCTGGAACCGGCTCTCGTAGACCATTTCGTAGAGTTGTTCCCGCTCCGGGTAGAATTCCATGCAACGTTCACGGACTTTGTTCTTCTCGATCTCGATGTCGATTGCGGGCAGGTCGCTGCTGAGGATCAAGGTGCAGACCCGATCCGCCATGCGTTGGACTTCCCGCATCGGTTGCCTGGGATCAATCACGGATGGTTCTCCCTCGCACTCCTGCGTGCTGCTACAATGATTCTATCCTCCCAGCGATCCACGAGGAACACCGATGGCCCATGTTTGCCCCTGGTGGGGCGGCTACTTCATCGACAACCGCCTTCGTCGTCTCTTCCACGACCCGGAGAAGATCGTCGGCCCCTACGTCCAGCCGGGGATGACCGTCATGGACGTGGGCTGCGGGATGGGCTTTTTCTCCATTGCGATGGCGAAGATGGTCGGGGACCGCGGCCTCATCATCGCCGTCGATCTTCAGCAGAAGATGTTGGAGGTCCTGCGAAGACGGGCTGAACAGGCAGGTGTAGCCGACCGAATCCAAGTCC
This sequence comes from uncultured Planctomycetia bacterium, assembly GCA_963804825.1. Lineage (GTDB taxonomy): Bacteria > Planctomycetota > Planctomycetia > Pirellulales > Thermoguttaceae > JBKQVT01. The sequence continues at coordinate 400,973 of CAWDRV010000004.1, forward strand.
ACCACTGCGAGCAGGATCGCCTGGGTGTTCAGAGACAGGCCGACTTTGCCCTGGCTTTTATGATGATCCATGAGGTGCCGGATCAGCGTCGGCTCCTCGGCGAGATTCACGATTGCCTCAAGCCGGGCGGGAGATTGTTGGTGGCCGAACCCCGGCTCCACGTTCCCGCCAAGGCGTTTGGGCAGACCGTGGCTCTGGCGGGTGAGGTGGGGTTCGGGGTGGTTGGAGAGCCGAACGTGAGGTGGTGTCGGGCGGTGGTATTGGGGAAGGGGTAACAGCGATGGACACTTGGAAGCAACTCCGAGCGATCCTCCTGCTCCCTGGCACGGTGATGGTTGTCATTCCGGCGACAATCCTCTACTTCACGGGAATACCATCTTGGAACGTCGCCTTGCTGGTCGTCGGCTCCATCTTCATCCTCCTTGGGGTGACGCTGATGGCCTTGACCAGTCGCCTCTTCACCACGATTGCGCATGGCACGCTGGCCCCCTGGAATCCGCCCCAGACACTCGTTGTCCGTGGCGTCTGGGCGTGGGGTCACCTGGCTGCTTTCACCGCCCTGTACGCGGCGGTATAATCGGGGTTGCGAAGCGGCTGGACGAGCGATTGCCTGGAGGCGGCCCGCCCGCCCGGGCCAACGAGGTGACGGCGCGAAGGCCACCCGGGCCCCACGTCCGTCGGGCCCTGCTCGAACTCGGTCTGTTAACCATCGCCCGGAAAGCCATTCCTCCGCCACTTGAGCGAGAAGAAGGGACAAGATTTCGTAGGGGCCACAGAGGCCGCTCACCGTTAACCAGACGAAGGAAAGGCGCGCCATGAATCGACTGGTCTTGTTGGCTTGTACGGGGCTGATGGCAGCGTCTACGTTGTCGGCTCAGGACCTCACGTTGCGAAACCCGCTCAATGCGCAGGCCGAGGGGGGCAAGGAAAGCGACAGTCCGTTGGCCGTGCCCGCGTCCACTCCCGCGGAGCAGAAATTCGAGGCCGCCCTGAATTCGCCGGTCGAATTGAAGTTCACCAAGACGCCGCTCCGCGCCGTGGTCGCCGCTCTGAAAGACCGCTACAAGATCGACATCCGCCTGGACGAGAAGGCCCTCCGCGATGCGGGCATTTCCCCCGACGTGCCCGTCACCGCCGACCTCAAGGGCGTGAGGCTGCTGTCGGCCTTGAGACTCGTGCTCGATCAACTCGATTTGGCCGACATCGTTGACAAGGGGGCGATTCAGATCACGACGCTTACGGCGGCAAAGCATCTGATAACCGTGAGGTACCCCGTGGGCGACCTGGTGCCAAATTGGTCCCGCGACGACCAGGGCTTCGTCGTGCCGCATCCCGACCTGGCGCCGCTCATCCGCGCGATCGGCCTCACGATGGTAGTTTGGGGTGAAGGCGACGGATCCGCTTCGATCAAGCAGGAATCGTCGGCGCGCGGCCCGGTGCTGGCGATCACGCGCACCTGGGACGACCACGAGGTGATTGCCGCATTGCTGGCGCGGCTCCGCGAGGCGAAGAAGGCGGCCGCCCGCGGCGACGATAAGCACGATCCGCTCCCGCTGTTTCCCCCCACCGCGGCCGAGGAAAAGATCGACTCCGTGCTCGACTCCCCCGCGGAACTGAACTTCACGAAAACCCCGCTGACCAACGTTGTCGCCGCGTTGAAGGTGCGCTACAAGATCGAGGTCCAAGTGAACATCAGGGAGTTTCGCACCGGGGCCGACGGCTGGGTCGCCGTGCACGTCGCCCCGGACATGAAGATCACGGGGAGCGTCAAAGGGACTTCCTTGCGGTCGGCCCTGCGGTTGCTGCTGGGGGATTACGGCCTGTCCTGCCTGGTCAAGAATGACGTGCTCTTGATCACCGACTGGGGCTCCAGCGAATGCCGTCTTACGACAGTGGTCTACCCCGTCACCGATCTGGTCGAGTGGTCTCGTGACGAACATGGCAAGGTGAGCCCGAGCGTGGAAGGGCTCAGCGGCCTGCTCTTGCAGGGCAAGCCCTACTTCTCCCCGGGTGCGGACACTTCAGCGTTCGACATGGGGCTAAGGATCGGCAACGGCGTGGTCCTGGTGGCAAGGGACGGTCCGGAGGTTCACACCGCTTTCACCGCCGCGTTGGCGCGGCTGCGGGAAGCGAAGAGAGCGACGGCCGGCGGCAAGGAGGCACTGGGGCCGCTCTACGTGTCCGGGCATGGCGTCGCAGAGGCGAAAATCGAGGCCGCCCTCGACGCGCCCGCCGATTTGACTTTCCAGAACACGCCGCTCGGCGAGGCGATCGCTCGCCTGAAGGACCGCTACAAGATCGAGATCCGACTCGACAAGAATGCGCTGCGAGAGGCGGGCATCGCGCCGGATGGGAAGGTCAACGGGGCGCTGAAGGGACCGTCCTTGCGGTCCGCCCTACGATTCCTCCTCGGCGGCCGCGGCCTGGCCTACACCATCGAGGACGAGACGCTGCTGATCACCACGCGCGACGAGGCAGACAGCAAGAAGACCGTGGTGATTTACCCCCTGGGCGATCTGGCGGCCACGGGCGGCGGCCGCTCCGACGACTCCGACCCGCTGATCGAGTTGATCCATGCGGTCCGGCCCATGACTGGAAACGGCCGTGACCTCGTGCGCATTGTGTTCGATCATACCGAGGTCCTCAGCGTGTTGCTCACGCAAGAAGGCCACCGCGAGGTCGCCGCGCTGTTGGACCGGCTTCGGGAGGCCAAGCACGGGGCGGCCCGCGGCAAGGACAAGTACAAGCCGCTTCCCGTGCTCAAGCCCACGGCGGCCGAAGAGAGGATCATGGCCGCCTTGGCCTCGCCCATGACGCTGTCGCTGCGGAACGTGCCCTTGGCCCGGGCCGTCGAGTCCCTGAGAAATCGCTATCAGATCGACATTCAGTTGGATAAGGACGGAATCAAGACCTGGAAAATCGGCGCCGACGCGCACGTGACGACGGACCCCAAGGCGACTACGCTGCGGGCGGCCTTGAAGTCGATGCTTGCCGACACCGGCCTGACCTGCGTCGTTCGCGGCGACGCGCTGTTGGTTACCCCGGAACTGGTGGCGGAGGACTGGCCGACGACGGTGATCTACCCGGTCAACGACTTGGCCGAGCCCTGGCGCGACAAGGACGGGCATAGCTGGGCCGATTTCGACCCGCTGGCCGCGAAGATTCGCTCGTCCATCTGCCCGGAGAGCTGGGAGGAAGGCGGCCCGAACTCGATGACGCCCTATCGCCTGGGCGGCGTCGAGGTCTTTGTCATTTCCCATACGCCGGAGGTCCACGAGAAGATTGCCGCCCTGCTGGCGAAGCTGCGTAAGGCGAAGCCGCCGGGCCAGCAGCCGCTGCCGCTGAAACAGAAGCCGGCGCCGCCGGTGCCGGAGCAGGCGGTTCCGGGCGGCGGCTTATTCTGGCACGGTTCCTTGGACGGCCCGGCTTCCTTGTGCGGCGGCGCCTGCCACCGCGGTGTTGAAGTCCTTGATCGACCAGCATGGTCCGCCGCTGGTGCCCAAGAGCGACCACGGCTCGGCCTGCAAGAACGAAGGCTTCGGCGAGGTGCCGGCCAGGCACGGGACCACGTGGCTCCTTTCTCGGTCTGGTACGCGGCGGTATAATCGGGGTTGCGGGGCGGCTGGACGGGCGATTGCCTGAACGCGGCCCGCCGCCCGGGCCAACGAGGTGACCCCGCCCTGCGATAACGTAAACTGAACTTATGCGCACCGTCAAAATGCTTATGATTCTCGCCCTTCTGTTGGCTTCTGGTTCCAGGATCGCGTCGGCCCAAAAACCGGTCAATACGCCGCAGGAAAAGCAGGGGTTAAACCAGTTCGTCGACAAACATTTTGCCCGCTGGGACCGCAATCACGACGGCGTTCTTGAGCTCGACGAGGTCGATCGCAAGGTGGAAGACCACTCCGTTCGCGGACGCGAGGCGGCCGTCATCGTCTGCATTCGCCGGCATCTGACGGCCAAGGGCAATCAGCCCCGCTTGTCGCGTCAGGAACTGCTGTCGCTGGCCAAGGATCGCGCTTTTGAAAAATCGGTGGAGGCGACCGTCAAGCACTTGAAGACGATCGACCGGGAGCTGTTCCTGCCGACCGATCCCGATCTTTCCACTTTCCATCAAGGCCGCCTGGGCGATTGTTATCTGTTGTGTACCATCGCCGCACAAGCGCATCGCAGTCCCAAGGCGATACGCGACATGATTCACCCCCAGGTGACGGGCGGCTTTCAGGTCGTTTTCGGCGACGGCCAGAAGATCGAAGTCTGCCCCGCTCACCGACAGCGAATTGCTGCTGGGCGCGAAGATGGACAGCCGGCACGGCAGTTGGCTGGCGGTGCTGGAAAAAGCCTACGGCATCATCCGCGAGCGCGATCGCGTCAAGAAGAGCAGGAAGTCGGTCAAGGCCGGCGGCGCCGTGCCGGTGGAAACGCCCGGCGGCGGCAACCTCGTGCCGGTCGAAACGCTCGGTGGCGGCAACCCCGCCGTGATCATTTCGCTGTTGACCGGCCGGCAGGCGGCTTCGTTGACCTTGGGCAAGACGGCCCGTCGCGAGCAGGTACATAACCTCCTCGCCGATATGACCAAGAAGCGACGCCTGATTTGCCTCACCGAGCACGTGGACAAACCGCCGCCCGGCATCGGGAACCACCATGCTTACGCCATCTTGGGCTACGACGTCAAGCGGCGGCAGGTGAGCATTTTCAATCCCTGGGGCAACAACTTCACGCCCAAGGGCGCTCCCGGTCCCGCCAACGGCTATCCGACCCAGCGCGGCCTGTTCACCGTTCCGCTCGACCAGTTCCAACAGGTATTCACCCGCGTCTTTTACGAGTCCGACAAGCCGCTGGCGAAGTGACCGGGGCGCAACCGTTTCTTGCCCACGAACGGTACCTGCCCGCGCAGCGCAGAAGGGTGTTCCGAACCCGTTCAAGCCGGGCGAATTGATGGACCGTGCGGCCAAGCCCGCCTACAACAAGGTCAAGGTGCGGGCGATGAAGCTGCTCAAGGACATGGCGAAGTAGCCGCCCTGGCCATGACGGATGTGGCCACGCTCATCTACGACCTGGGGTTTGCCGCCCTGATACCGTGCTGAAGGCCAACGTTCAGTAGCGGGCTTCCACTGCGTACCGCTTCGCCGCCGGGGCCGGAATGCGAATCCACTCCTTGTCCGGGTCGAAGTCGGCCCACGCGGCGCCGTTGACCGTCGCCGAGCGGATCCGCCCCTGCTCCGGGTGGCGAAAACGGATCACCAGCGCCTTAGGCTGCCGCCGCGTGGGCATGTCCACCTCGGCAACAATCCGGCCGGCGGCCGCATGACTTTCCATCGTCATCGACAGCAAACCGTAGCACGTGGGAGCCCGCCGGACGCTAATCCGCTTGCCGTCTTCCAGCCAGCGGCGCGGCGCCGCCGCCAGCAGCACGAGTGTGTCGTCGTCGCGCTCGTCGATGAGCATGTGGCGGTAGAGTTCGAACCACGTGCCGTCGGTGCTGGGCGGGCCGTAATACTGGCCCCATGTCCAACGGCACTCGACGGGCTCGAAGGCCGAGTGACTGAAGGCGCAGGCCATGCCACTGTAAAAATCGCGGATTGCCGCCTTGGCGTCGTCGCGCAGCAGATACACCGTCGCCTGCGGGTTGTAGACCGGCTCGTTGGCCATCCCCCAGCCGTGCAAGTAGAGGTTGTCCTCGTGGTCGTCCAGCAGGAATTGCGTCAGGGGGTGATCGGCCCGCAGGGCTTTCAGCCGCGGCAGGTGCACGGCGCCCGTGTCCACGTCCGTGGGATACCATTGGTCGAAGCGCCGTCCCGAGGAGAGCGCTTCGCAAGGGACGTAGGGGCACCAGGTGTGGTCGCGCAACTGGATCAGCGGCGAGCGGACGCTGGCGGCGGCAAAGCCTCGCTCGATGGCGAGGTGGAAGCGGCGGGCCGCGTTCAGGCACGCTTGCCCGCGCGGATGCCCGATCTCCCGCAGGACTTGCCCGAGCAGATCGACGCCGGCATAGAAGTGCGCCTGGCTGAAGGCCCAGATGCCGTCCCCGGTTCCGTCATTGAGCGGCGTAGGGATCAGTCCGGCGGCCGGCCCGCCCTCGCGCGCCGCCTTCTCCATCTCGGCGAGGCACCAGTCGAGGGCTTTCAGCGTCGGCGGCAGCAGCCGATCGAGCGACCGGCGGTTGCCGGAGAGGCGGTAGTGCTGCGCCACGGCGTAGAGCATGCCCGGCGTGTAGACGCCCCAGTTGGCGTAGCCTTTCACGTGGCCGTCGGGCTCCTGGTTGTTGCGGAAGATGGCCAGCAGCTCTTCCTCCGCCAGATTGTGATAGCCGCGAAGGTCGTAGAGCATGTAATCGACGTAGACGGCTTGGTTCACCGGCCAGGGCGTGCCCTCCTGGTCGTAGGCGAAGTTGGAGTAGGGCAGGTCGATCTGCACCCCGGGTACCGCTTGCGGTCCCGCGCCGCCGTGTCGCCGCGGCAGTCGCAAGGCATGCCACAGATTCGCGCGGAACAGATCGTTCACCGCGGCCTCGGGCACCTCGATCTGCATTCCCCGGGCCAGGTAATCCGACCAGAACTTGATCGTCTCGGCCCGCGCGGTCGCAGGGTCCAGTGCCAGCAGCCGCGTCCGCTCCTTCGCCGCCACCAGCGGAGAAGCGAGTTTGACGACCAGTTCTGCGGAACCACGGGCGGGCAGAATCACCTTGACCGGAAGCTGGACCGTGCACCACCGCCCGGCGTCAAGGAGCCGGTCCGCGCCGAGGCTCTTGGCGTCGATCGTCCGCTGCGACACGCGCGGCGGCCCCCAGCGGAGGGCTTTGCCTTCCAGGGAGAGCAAGGCATCGTGCGAACGACCCTGCTGGCAGAGCACTGCGCGGCCGTCGCCTTGCAGCTCGATGCTTGGCTCGCCTTCGGTCGCCAACCGTCGCTCGTGGGTCATCGTGAAGGCGGCCGCCCTGGCCGCGCCAGCCAGGTTGGTAAGCCGGATCGTCTGGATGAGCGTCATGGGCATGTCGCCGCGCCGAGTGGCCGGCGGGCCGTCCAACGGATAGGCCCACTGTTGGACCTCGTAACGCACGCCGTCCTTCTCAAACACGCTCGTGATGACCGGCAATCCGTCGGCCAATCGCTGCCGCTTGTAGCTCCGGGCGTCGGCGAAGTCGAAGGAGAGACGGAAGCGGTCGTGATTGCCATAATCGTTCCACACGCCGGCAAACCGATCCACGCCGAACTTCCGCAGCGAGCTGTCCCAAGCCAGGCAGACGATGTGGCCGGGCGCCGGTTGGGAAAGGTGCCGGTAGGCAGGACTGCCCATGTCTTCCCAAAGGGCCTTGTACTGCTGGTAGCTCGCCTCGGGACCGGCATGGACCTGGTCCAGGACGCGGCGGCCTTGGAAGGCCGCCAACTCCTTGCGATGCTGCTCCAGCGGCAGCGGCGCATCGCCCACCGCCAGGTACAAGTCCAGCGCCGGGATCCAGAAGGCCTTGTTCCGCAGCAGTTGCTCGACGGTGACCGTAAACCCGCCGCCACTGCCATTCCCGTCGCCGTCGCCGTCCAGTTGCACCGTCAGCCGCCGCGGATCCTGGTAATAGACCAGGTCCTCGCGGAGCCGGCGGGCCGTGTCCGCGTCGCTCAGCCGAATCAGGTCGGCCCAGATGGGGGTGAGCTTGTCGACCTGGGGCAGGGGCGCGGGCCGCTCGGCATAATGGAGCACAACCGCCACGCCCTCATGCAGCGGATGATAGCCTTCCAGTTTCTCGCCGTGGACGCCGAGGATCTGAAGCTGCTGGCCCGAAAGCCGCAGGCGCCGCGCGGCCGCCTGCGGCGACTTGTGGCCGGCCGAGAGGGTCAGTCGAAGTTGTGCCTGCTTGCCCTTTTCTCCACCGGGCGTGGCGCCGGGCCCCTGGGCCCAGGTGGGCATTGCCGCCGGCCCAATCGCCAAGAGAAGACACACTCCGATACCGTTGCCAAACCTCTGGTGCATTCGATGTCTTATCATCTGGCATCCCTCCATGCCCGCACCTTAGCCGAGCCGTAGCCGCGCGTCAAGGACTTGCCGTGCGGAATGATGACGGGCACAGGCGGGACGGCAGAAGATCACGTCGCGGTGGCACTTGTGCCGCGGCGCGGGGCTCATCCCCGGCGGGTGCCGAGCACCCCTTCGGACTTCCCCTGCGCGTTGAGCCAGACGTGCCAGGCGCGGACGACCGGTACTCGTTGTCTATGGTAGTGGACCCGGGCTACATCGACCTCGTGGTGGCGCCGAAGCCTTCCACCATAACCCTCCTGGCCGCCGCTGCCATCGGTCTTCTCGGCTACATCTGGCGGCGGCGAAGACGGACTGTTTAGTAGCCTACTTCTTGATACGCCCCTTCTCGACCAGGTAGTCGAACAAGGACTGCAAATCCTCGCCCCTGGCTTCGGGGTTCTCGGAAAAGATCGCTGCACTGGAATGCCACCAGCCGTCCTGGCCCACGGTCGCGCCGTAGCCGGGCATCGGCATCTCGCGGCGGCCTTGCCGACCTAGTCGGGGGCCGGTGTCTTGTCCACCTTCAGATCCCCGGCATCGTCGGCCGAGCCGTCTTTCGATGGGGCCTGCTTCTTGTCGACCTTCGGGGGTTTCTTCTTCGTTCCCCCGCTCAGCGGCTCAGCAGCCTGGATCGTCACCGACTCCGCTTGCACCAGTCCCTGGCCCTGCCGGAATCCACGCCCCCGGACCGTGATGGCGTCGCCTTTTCTGGCCTGGCTGATGTCGGCCATGTCGACGGCGATCTGCACGTCGTCGTCCAGATCGGCCTTGACGATCCGATGGTCAAAGTTGACCACGAGCTTGCCGGCCTTGCAGCTTTTCACCGTTCCGCGAACGACGTAGGTGCCCGGCAATGGGATCGCGGCAGCGGCTCTGTGTTTTTCAACCTTCGTGGCGCCCTTATCGGCCGGTGCGGGGTCCGCACCACCTCCTCCGCCCGCCACGAAACCGAAGTTGTCCTGCTCGGCGGGGCCGGCGCCTTTCGATCCCTCGGAGAACAATCCGGCAGGGCGCTCGGCCGTCAGCGTGACGACAGTCAGCGAAACGAGTTTCTCCTTGACGGTGTGCTTCGTGTCGACCTCGGCGGTAAACTCTACCGCGACGCCCGCCTTAAGAAAGTCGGCGGTGGCCGAGCCGGTAAGGTGCATCTTGGTTGTCGGCGTCACCACGACATTGAACGTCCGGCCGTCCTTACTGCTCATCACGATGCCACCGGTCACGATCTTTTCGACGGTGCCCTTCTGGCTCGTGGACCGGCCGCCATTAACCCCGCCGCCGCCGCCACCCCTGCCATAGACCGGCGCCGACAAGGCCAGGACGAGCGACGCGACTAGCAAACCGCGAGGACACATGACAAGCCCTCCTCTCTCTTACGCTGTTATTGGATGTCCGGCAAAGAACCAAGCTCTTCGCCCCTGCCGTGGCATGCACCACGGCTCCTAGAATAATAACCGATTTCTGCCCTGTGCCAATCCATAATCCCGTTCTCGTTTCCTGTCAAGGAGTTGCGGAGTTTAATGCTCGGCCGTCATGGGTTTCGGCAATGAGGCAGCGTCCAAGCACGCAGCCACGTTGATTAAGAAGGCGGTCAAGAAAAATCGACAGGTAGCCCGTGCCGTCCGCATCGGGGACGACGTTCGACGCTGGTGCGTGTGGGTGCGGAGCGGGTTGGACGGCTATGCCTTGGAGTTGCCGGTCGTCACGCCATTGCCCTACGCCGGGTGCCACGGTTGGCTTGCCCAACCGTGTTTTCTGCACTGCTGGACAAGCCAGCAGTGGCACCCGCAGACCCTCAATTTACCAATTACTGCCAAAATTGCAAGAATTTAGCAACCCTCCTCCAAAGGGTTCTTTGCATTTCTTGGGCACTCTAACGCTATGGTGGGGATAAAGCCGCCATCGCCGCCGTCAGCAGGGGGGAAGCCTTCCCAGCGGCTCGCAGGCATCTAGTACCCGCCGAACTCGTAAGCCGCGTCGAACATGGCGAGGATGTTTTCCGGCGGGACGTTCGCCTGGATGTTGTGGACCTGATTGAACACGTAACCGCCGCTGGGGCCGAAGGTGGCAATCCGCTCCTTGACGTGCTGCCGGATTTCCTCCGGCGTGGCGCGGCCGAGGACGGTTTGGGTATCGCACCCGCCGCCCCAGAAGACCAGGCGGTCGCCGAACTCGCTCTTAAGCCGGGCCGGGGCCATGTTGGCGGCCGAGGTCTGCACCGGGTTGAGAATGTCGATCCCCGCCTCGATAAAATGCGGCATCAGGTGGTAGACCGAGCCGCAAGAGTGGAGGAAGACCTTCCACGCGGTGTTGGCGTGAATCCAGTCGCACAACTTCTTGTAATGCGGCTTGAGCATTTCAGCCCAGAGTTCCGGCCGGATGAACTCGCCGCGCTGCGTGCCGCTGTCGTCGGCGGCGATGCCCCAGGCGAAGCAATAATCGCCCACCGCCTGCTTCACCAGGCCAAGGCACTTGATCGTCGCCTCCACCGAGCGGTCCATCATCTCGTGGCAGGTCTCCTTTTCGCTCATCAGCATCATCATCCACTCGTTGGGCAACCCCTGCGTCACGTTGCTGGCGCGGTCGCTGATCAGGCTGAGGCCGAGGAAACAGACGCCGAACCCCCATCCCAGGATCGCATAGTCGGTGTTCTGGTAGAGCGACCGGCCATATTGGCCGAGGATCTTCAAGTGTTCGTCCGGGATATCGGACACCGGCCGGAATTTCTCGGGCTCGATCCGCTCGCCCCGGTTAAACGACAAGTCGTCGAAATAATAACCGTTCTTCGGCATGCGGAACGAAGTCGGCGATCCGTCGGACGCCAGCAGGATCCAGTCGCCCGCCGCGTCTTCGGCGATCTTCGTGCCGGGCGGGAACAAGGCCTCCGTGCCGTCGAACAGCCGGTGGGCAGTCCAATCGTCGTCAGGGCGGACCGTGTTCAACCGTGTGCTGAGATCCAAGGGAACCACGTCCACGTGCAGCCGGCGGAGGACTTCGTCTTCGACCACCGCGATCATGAACCGCGGGTCGAGAACTTTTGTGGGAGTCGAGATCCCCAGCTTGCGTTTCACCTTCTCGTAGGCCACCACCGCAATCCCCGAGGCCTTCATGCCCCCCAGGTCGATCGGAACGCGGTCGGGAAGCTGATGATTTACCGCTCGCAGTACCCGCTGGCGCGGCGTCATGGGCGTGACCTCTCGACGTGGCTGATGGCTGGGGCGGCTGCTCACGTTGCGTGACGCTTTCTGCCCGGACGACACCGCCTATTTTCACGGCCAGCCGCCCGACTGTCAACAGTGTGGCGCCAGCGGGGCGAGCGGCCAGGTGGCGAGCCGCCGGATTTATCCCCGGGGCGCTTTTCCCGGTGATCCACCCCGCAGCTTGCCTCGGACACGGGCACCACGCCAATGGTCGTCTCCCAAAGGGAGAGGGGAAACGTTAAAATAGAGCCGTGTCCCGATCTCCCGCCCAACTCCGCCGCGATGCGTTGGACATCTGGCAGGCCGGCGTCGCTGCCGTTGACTCCGAACAACTCGTGGCCGAAACGCTGCGGGTCGAGGGGAACGAACTGATCATCGGCCCGCAGCGACTGCAGGTCGAGACCATCGGCCGTATCCTCGTCGTGGGGGCGGGCAAAGCGGGCGCCGGCATGGCGGCCGCCGTCGAGGCCGCGATCGGACCACGCCTCATCGACGAGAAACGACTCGCCGGCTGGGTCAACGTGCCGGCCGACTGCGTCAGGCCGCTCGGGCGGATCAAGCTGCACGCCGCCCGTCCCGCCGGGCTCAACGAACCCACGCCCGCGGGCGTGGCCGCAGCGGAAGAGATCCTCCGCCAGGTCGCGGCCTTGCAGCCCGAAGACTTGTGCCTCTGCCTGATCTCCGGCGGCGGTTCGGCGCTGCTGCCGGCCCCACGGGGCATTACCCTGGACGACAAGCTGTCGCTGACCCGCCACCTCAGCGCCGCCGGCGCCGACATCGCCGAGTTGAATGCCGTGCGCAAACAGCTCAGCCGGATCAAGGGCGGCGGCCTGGCCCGCGCGTGCCGCGCCGGACGACTGGCGGCCCTGATCATCTCCGACGTGCCGGGCGATCCCTTGGACCTGATCGCTTCCGGTCCAACCGTGACGGACGATCCGTCCACGCCGGAGGCCGCCTTGGCGGTGCTGCGCAAGTATCCCGCCGGCGGCGCCGGCTTCTTCACGCGGGTCGTCGAGTACCTCCGGCAGAAGAAACCGGCCGGCCGCAGTCCCCGACCGGCGTGCCAGGTCGCCAACCTGGTGATCGGCAATAATGCCAGGGCCGTCGAGGCCGCAGGCGCCAAGGCGGAATCGCTGGGCTACCGCCGGACCTTGATCTCGGCCAAGGGCGGCGAAGGCCTCGCGGAAGACGTCGGCCGCCACCTGGCCGGCATGGCGCTGCGGATGCGTGCCGGCCCGGGGCCGAATTGCCTCGTCAGCGGCGGCGAACCGGCCGTCCGGCTGGTCGATCCGTCGCGTCGCGGCCGGGGTGGGCGGAATCAGCAGTTGGTGCTGGCGGCCCTGGAGCGGCTTGTCGCCGACGCCGCGGAGGGCATCGCCCTGTTGTCCGCCGGCACCGACGGCGAAGACGGCCCGACCGACGCCGCCGGCGCGGTACTGGACGCGACGGTGCTGGCCGCCGTGGGGCGGTTGGGGCTCGATCCGGCCGACTTCCTGGCACGCAACGACGCTTATTCCTTCTTTGCGCCGCTGGGTGCGCTGATCAAGACCGGGCCCACGCATACCAACGTCGGGGACCTCCGCGTGATCGTGGTTGGGAGGGACTCAAGGGAACGCGGAAGGCCGTGCGCCACGACCACGCAAAGCGTGGTGCCCGGGGGGTGAGGGCGTGACGTTTCGACTACCGCGGATTTCCGGGAGTTGGGGGCAAGAAAACCGGCGTCTTGGCAACGTCACCGCGAGAAATCTCTGATGCAAAGGCGCTATCGATCTGGTGGCCGTCGCGGATTCCCTTCTTTTCCTCCTTCGGTATCATTCGTTCTCCAACTAGTGCGACTTACGGATAGTTTCTGCCGGTCAACATTGCTTGCGAAACCGCAAGCCAGTAGCGAGGCTTCCGGCAAGAACATGTTGGAAGACGCACTAGCCCTTACCCGCCGGGATCACCCAGGGAAGGAAATAGCATATCAGCAGTGTCAGCAGGCCCATCAGCAGGGCCAGGACCACGCTGTGGAAGAAGACGAAACGGAGGATGCGCCCTTCACCGCCCGACTGCTGCGTGGCCACCGCGGCGACGACAATGCTCTGGGCGTCGATCATCTTGCCCATCACTCCGCCCGTGCTGTTGCTGGCCACGATGAGCACCGGGTTGATCCCCAGTTTGTCGGCCGTGATCCGCTGTAGGCTGCCAAACAGGGCATTGGCGGACGTGTCGGAGCCGGTCAGGGCCACGCCCAGCCAACCCAGCAGCGGTGCAAACAGCGGATAGAGCCAACCGGTTCGCGTGAACGCCAGTCCCAAGGTGGCGTCGGCTCCGCTGTATTTCGTGGTGAACGCCAGGGCCAACATGCAGGCAATCGTCGCTATCGCCCATCGCACGCGATAAAGCGTATTCAGGAACTGTCGGAGGAACTCAGCCGGGCCGATCCGCAGCCAGATTGCCGTGAGAATGGAGGCCAGAAAGATTCCCGTGCCGGTCGCGGACAGCCAGTTGAAATTGAAGATAGCCGGCTCCGCGCGGGCGGCGCGGTCGGCGCCCGGGGGCACTGCCACCGCCGGCGCATTGCGATAAACCCGCTCGTGCAGACATGGCGCTTTCAGGGTAATCGTGCTGATCTCGTCAAGCCTCTTCTTCCACGACGGCCAGCCCCACGCGAAGATAATCGCCGTCAGCAACATCCAGGGCACCCATGCGTAGGCAATTTGCCGTGCTCCCAGCGGCAAAGGGTCGGGCGTCCTAGCCGCTGGGCTCTCGCCGGAAAACCGCCACACTTCGGCCGGCTGCCAGAATCGCAGCAGAAGCGTCAGCGCCAGGAGCGAGGCGATGCCGCCGAAGACGTTCACCAACGTAGGCCCGTGCAGGTTCGACATGGCCAGTTGGATGGCCGCGAAGCTGCCGCCGCAGACCAGGATCGCCGGCCAGCAGCCTTTCACGCCTTTCCAGCCAGACATGACCCACACCAGCCAGATTGGAATGATCAGCGAAAAGATCGCGAGTTGGCGGCCGGCCATTTGGCTCAGCGCCATCTTGTCGATGCCCGAGACCTCGGCGAGCGTGAGGATGGGCGTTCCCAAGCCCCCAAAGGCCACCGGCGAGGTGTTGGCCAGCAGCGCTAGGCCAGCGGCGTACAGAGGCGGAAAGCCGATGCCAATCAACATCGCCGCGGAAATAGCCACGGGCGTGCCAAAGCCGGCGGCCCCCTCCAGAAACGTGCCGAAGGAGAAAGCGATCAAGAGGGCCTGCACGCGCCGGTCGGGCGAAAGGGCTGCCACCGAACGCTTCACGATCTCGAACTGGCCCGAGCGCTCGGTGAGGTGGAACAGGAACAGGGCCGCCAGGACGATCCAGCCGATGGGCAGCAGGCCGAAGCACGCGCCATATCCGGCGGCTGCCAGGGCCGCGTCGGCCGGCATGTGGAAGAAGAACATGGAGATCAACAGGGCCGTCATCAGGCCGGCTAGGGCGGCCCTCGGCGCGGAGATGCCGCCGGCCAGCAGGCCCAGCAAGACCAGGATCGGCAACCCGGCCACTCCGGCCGACAGCAGCCACGAGCCCGCCGGATCATAGGTTTGCACCCAGGGCATGGATCAATCCTTGCAATTTCCCCGGTTTCTTATCATCGCTGCCCGCTCCAGGCTCCAGCATAAGCCAAGTTATAGGCGTGCTGCCAGTAGGGGCTGGCCGAAGCGATCGACTACGTGCTGAACCGTTGGGACGCCTTTGTCCGTTACATCAGCGACGGGAGAATCCGGATAGACAACAACGTGATTGAGCGGCTTCTGCGACCAGTCGCAATCGGTCGCAAGAATTTCTTATTCTTCGGAAGCGAGAAGGGCGGCCAGACGGCGGCGACACTCTACACGCTGGTGCAGAGCGCGCGGCGGAACTGCGTGGACGTGTGGCCGTACCTGACGGACGTGCTGCGTCGCCTTCTGGCGATTGCGCCCACGGACGCTGCCGCTCTGGAAGCCTTGCTGCCGGACCGCTGGGTCGTCGCTCATCCCGAGCATCGGCTTGAGCAGCGGGAAGACGAATCCCGCGAAGCCCCGGCCCGTCGCCGCCGCAAACGGGCCGCTCGCCGCATTGCCGCCACCCATTAAGCGGAGATTTTAGCGGGCGGTGACTTGTGGGGGCGAGCCTGGTATACTGGTATGTGAAAAATCGGCCAAGGCCGGAAGCTATCTCGCGGTCGGCCCCTGCTCGCCGGAGGAAGCCGCCCGCCAGCATGGCGTCAGCATCCCGCAGCAGCCGCACGATCTGCTCCGGACTATGCCGCTTTCGTCGTCGTGACATCGAGAGTCCCCCCCGCCCCTCTCCGGGGCCAAAAGACTCTCATAACACATGGACCAAATTTTGGGTAGCAGGCCACTGCGCGATGACCCCCAACGTGGACACCACCTGGACCGCCTTCCATCCCAACCTGGACTGGAAGCTATTCAAGGAAAGGAGGAAGATCGAGAGAATCCATGGCACATCCAACCCTTGAACAGGCGATCCTCCAATTCGTCGGCCGCGCGGACTATCGGCCGCTGAAGCCCCGAACGATCGCCCAACGCCTACGCTTGCCCAAGAGCCAGGTCGATGAACTGAAAACCGCCGTCAAGCGATTGATCCGCCGCGGACAGCTCGCCTATGGGGCCAACCACCTGGTCCACGCGGCCGGTAATATCGGCGACACCGGCGCGAAGGTTCACGCGATCGGCGCGAAAGTCCAGGCCGGCGGGAAAAAGAACCAGGTCGTCGGCGTCTTCCAGCGCACGCAAAAGGGTTTCGGCTTCGTCCGGCCGGAAATCGACCGAAGCGCGGCCGCGCCGGACGCGCCCGGCGGGCGAGACGCCCGCGCCAAGGACATCTACATCCCGCATAAGTGGACGGGCGACGCCGCCAGCGGCGACGTGGTGCTGGTGCAATTGCATCGTGGGCGGCCCGGCGCGGAGGGCCCGCGCGGCGAAATCGTCGAGGTGCTCCAACGCCAGACCCGGCAGTTCGTCGGGACCTATTTCCAGTCGGCCGGGGCCGCCTACGTCGCGGTCGACGGCACGCTCTTCGCGCAGCCGATCACCGTGGGCGATCCCGGCGCGAAAGGCGCCCGGCAGGACGACAAGGTGGTCTTCGAAATGGTCCGCTTCCCGTCGCCCGTCCACGACGGCGAAGGGGTGATCGTCGAGGTCCTTGGACCGCGGGGCAAGCCGGGCGTGGACACGCTGTCGATCCTCCGCGAGTTCAACTTGCCCGACGCCTTCGCCGCGGACGCCTTGGAAGAGGCCCGGCAGGAGGCGGAGAAGTTCGACGAATCGATCCCTCCGGAGCGGCTGGACCTGACGGGCTTGACGATCGTCACGATCGATCCGGCCGACGCCCGCGATTTCGACGACGCAATCTCGCTGGAGCCGCTGGAGAACGGCCACTGGCGGCTTGGGGTCCACATTGCCGACGTGTCGCATTTCGTGCGTCCCCGCGGCGCGTTGGACCGCGAGGCCCGCAGCCGTGCCACCAGCGTCTACTTGCCGGACCGCGTCTTGCCCATGCTGCCGGAGGTCGTTTCCAACAGCCTGGCGAGCCTTCAGCCGGGCAAGGTGCGTTACACGCGCTCGGCGCTGATGGAGTTCACCCCGAAGGGGCTGCGCGTCGATGCGGAATTCCACATGGCCGCCATCCGCAGCAGCAAGCGGCTGACCTACGAGCAGGTCGATGCGTTTCTGGGCGACCGCCCGGCGTGGCGCCGCAAGCTGGGGGCGAAGGTCCACGCGCTGTTGGGCCACATGCACACGCTGGCGATGACGCTGCGGAAACGGCGGCTGAAACACGGCGCGTTGGAACTCGACATGCCCGAGGTCAAGGTGGACCTCGACGCTTCCGGCCGTGTGGCCGGCGCGCGGACCGTGGCCAACACCGAGAGCCACCAGATCATCGAGGAGTTCATGGTGGCAGCCAACGAGGCCGTGGCCCAGACGCTCCGCGACGAGGAGTTGCCCTTTCTGCGCCGCGTCCACCAGTCGCCCAGCCCGGCCAAGATCAAGGCGTTGGGGCAGTTCGTGCGCGAGCTGGGCCTGCCGCCGTCGAACCTGCGGAGCCGATTTGAATTGCAGAAGCTGCTCGGCGAGGTCGCCGGGCGACCGGAGCAGCGGGCGGTGCATTTCGCCGTGCTGCGGTCGCTGCAGCGCGCCTTCTACAGCCCCGAGGAAGAAGGCCATTACGCGCTGGCCAGCGATTGCTATTGCCACTTCACCTCCCCGATCCGCCGCTATCCCGACCTGACCGTTCACCGGGTGCTGGGCGAACTGCTGGCTCGCCGGAAGCCCCGCGCCCATTTCGACGAGCTGGTCGTCCTCGGCCAGCACTGCTCCGATTGCGAACGCCGGGCCGAGGCCGCCGAACGCGAGTTGACCAAACTGAAACTGCTGTCCTACTTGAGCGAGCGGATCGGCGAGGAAATGGCCGCCGTCGTCACCGGTGTCGAGAGCTTCGGCCTGTTCGTCGAAGGCGTCGATCTGCCGGCCCAAGGGTTGATCCACGCCGACGCTCTCAGCGACGACTATTATGACTTCGATCGCGCGGCGCACACGCTCTCGGGCCGCCGCTCGGGCAAGAGCTATCGGTTGGGCGACCTGCTGCGGGTGGCCGTGGCGCGGGTCGATCTGGAGCGGCGCGAGTTGGATTTCCGCCTCGTCCAGCGAAAAAAAACGACGAGGCGAAAACCGGGGTCCTAGCCCGCATTTCTCACCAACGTGTAACCACGCCGATTCCTCGACGGGCGCTAGATTGCCACGCCGCCTGAGTTTCTTGCTTCGCCGCTGGCGGCTTCGGCGGGCAGGATCGGCTCTTGGCCCATCGCGGTCGTCCAGAGCCACAGCGGCTTTCTTGAGGGCCGTAGCGGGCTGAATGGGTGAGCGGCCGGCGCGGGTAGGGTCAGAGGTTCGGCCACCTGGCGGTGCGGGTATTGGGCATGGGTGTTAGCATATCGGGTGGATTGATCGCCTATTGCGGCGCCTGTTGCATTGCCGATGGATGGACCCGGCGTTGGACGTCGGTTTCGATAACACCGAAAGTGGCCTCGTGCCGCTGGATGGTCATCATCAAGGCCTGCAACATCCGTTTCGCCGTGAAGAAGTTGGCGACGATCCGCTGGGTGATGGCAACCGGCACAGTCGGCACACCGAACGGCTGCGGGTTGAGTCCGAAGTCGATAATCAATTCTTCGGGCGTGCCCGTCACGCGGCAAAAGTTGGTGTACATGGGGACGGCCTTTGAGTCGTCGATTTGAATCTGTGCCTGCTGAGGCTGGGCCTGTGCAGGGACCTGCGGCATCGTGCCGGGATTGCTGGCGGGTTCGACCATGAGTTGGGTCCTTTATGTGAAGCCATTGGGTTTGACTGCCAATCCGCGGACGGTCCCACGTATCGCACCCCCATTGTAGACGGACCGCTTCGCGATGAGAATGGGGTCTACGGGGCTGACCCTGGTAAAGGGGGGCGATTGGCGACGAAATGCTGTCACTCGGTCATGACGGTCGCCCAGCCGCCACGGCCGGTGCCGATCGAGCCGACCCGGTGGTCGCTAGCCCCCGGCTGACAAACGCGACCGCCAAGGGTAAAATAACGGGCAGCGTCGCCCATCCCTTGCAGAGGCACTCCATGAACGTTGAACCGACAGCCTCGCAAGCCGACGGTCGAACAGGTAAGTGGCGGGGCCGTTTTGAGAAAGTGGTGCTGGCCGTCGCCGGGGCGCTGCTGTTGTATCTGGCCGTTGCGTACGTCGTCCTGCCGTTGACGTGGACGCGCTACGTGCGACGCCATCCGTCGCTGGACGACATGCCGGGCATCACGCAGACGACGCGTGGCATTCCCGGCGACCCGCTCAACGTGGCTCTCATCGGAACGGAGAAGGAGTTGAAGCAGATCATGGTGGCGGCCAAGTGGTATCCCGCCGACCCGCTTACCTTGCGGAGTCGCCTGGAAATTGCCGACGCCACGGTACTGAAACGGCCTTACGAAGATGCGCCGGTGAGCAACTTGTACCTGTTTGGGCGTAAAGAAGACCTTGCCTTTGAGCAACCCGTGGGCAACAATCCCCGCCATCGCCACCACGTCCGCTTCTGGCGGAGCGAGAAAAGCGACCCGGACGGACGGCCCATGTGGGTCGGCTCCGCCATCTACGACAAGCGGGTCGGACTAAGCCGCACCACGGGCCAGATCACGCATGTCACCGCCCCGGATATCAACGTCGAGCGGGACTACCTGTTCGGCTGCCTCCAGCAGACCGGCGACCTGGCAGAGGTATACGTGGTGGCCCACTTTCACAAGATCTTGAAAGGCCGCAACGGCGGCGGGGACCCTTGGTATACCGATGGGAACCTTGACGTCGGGGTGATCGCCGTGAAGCCGCATTAGGCGGCCCTTCGCGTTCCAGAATTCGGCTTCGCGATTGCGACATCCAGGGCGGCGCGAAGGGGACCATCACCCGGCAACCGTGACGACCACAGCGGCCAGACGTGACCCGCAAAGGGATCCGAGGATCGGAGGTCAGCAAACTCTGGCCATCGCCGGCGCAGGAGTCAACGCTTCGATCAGTCCGCGCTCGCCCTCCAGTTCGACGGGCAGAATGCTGTCGTACGGGATGCCCATCTTGTCGAACCAAGCGGCAATTGCGTCTCGATCGGTCGCGTCCAGCACACACCACGCCTTTCCTTCCGTGAGGTTGAAAAAGCTCCGATATCCCCGGACATTCGTTTCATGTTGGCTGGCTTCGGCCACCTGGCATATCTGCTCGTGGGTCAGCGTGCCGACCGGAAACGTATGGCTACAGAAAAACCTGTGCATCGTAGTCTCCTCCTCTTGGAACTCGGTAACTCGAACTCGACATTGGATTGTAGCGCCGGGCTAGAGCGCTTTCGGCAGGGGCGGGATGGCCCAGAAAGAGGATGTCAGAAGTCCACCATGGACGAATCCATCTGCCGTCCAGACTTCGCCGTGACGCTTTCCCCCGGCGCTACAATAGAGTGACAAGAGACGAAGAGGCGACGTACCGGTTCGTGAAGACGAACGTGGGGGGGGTCGTATTCTGGGTCGAGGCTCTCGTCCAGCCAGGGCCGATGCACACGTGAGAACCCAGCCGATGACATTACCAATCACCGATCCGCTGTTGCCGCGTCTGACGCGCCGCCGGTTCCTGACCACGGCCGCCGCCGGGTTGGCCTTGTGGCCGCGCGGCCAACGGGCCTTTAGCCAGGTTACGGGGCTCGTCATGCCGAAGCTGGCCGCCTATGACGATCTGATGACCACCTTCATGCGCGAGCACAAACCGCCCGGCGCCGCCTTGGCCGTCACCTATCACGGTCGCCTGGTCTACGCCCGTGGGTTCGGCTATGCCAACCTGGAAAAGCACGAACCGGTGCGGCCTGCTTCGCTGTTTCGCATCGCCAGCGTGAGCAAGCCTTTCACCGCCACGGCCGTGATGCAGTTGATCGAACAAGGCAAACTCCGACTTGACGACCGGGTGTTTCCGATTCTGAAGCTCGAGCCGCATCTCGAACGGGGAGCGCACTTGGACCCGCGCTGGCACGACATTACCGTGCGGCACTGCTTGCAGCACACGGCCGGATGGAACCGCGACAAATCGTTCGACCCGATGGCTGCCGAGACCGCCGAAAAGGTCGCCAAGGCGCTGAGAGTCCCGCTGCCCATTCACCCCAGGGAAATCATCCGCTACACGATGGGCAAGCCGTTGGATTTCAAGCCGGGCACGGCCTACGCCTATTCCAACTTCGGCTACTGTGTGTTGGGTCGGGTCATCGAGGCCGTTTCGGGGGAGCCCTACCACCAGTTGGTGCGCCAGAAGATTCTCGTCCCCTTGGGCATCCGCGGCATGCAACTTGGCAAGAACCTCCTGAAGGACCGCGCCCGCGATGAAGTGAAATACTACGACAGCCGCCAACGCACCGGCCGGGCCATCTCCGGACCGAAGATCGGCGAAAAGGCGCCCTTGCCCTATGGCGTCGAATGCATCGAGACGATGGATGCCAACGGCGGTTGGATCGCCTCGGCGGTGAACCTGGTCCGCTTCGCCGTCGCTCTGGACGACCCGAAACGATGTCCTATCCTGAGCGAGGAAGGCATTCGGACCATGCTCGCGCCGCCGCCGGGAGCGGTAGGCCACGGACCCAAGGGGCGGCCGAAGCCGACTTACTACGCATGTGGCTGGGACGTTCGGCCGGCCGTGCGGCAACCGGGCAAGTACACCAAGTGGCATGGCGGTTTGCTTGCCGGCAGTTCCACGCTGCTGGTCTGCCGCGCCGACGGCATCAACTGGGCGGTCCTGTTCAACAGCGATGCCGGCAAGGACGGCAAGGAGTTCGCGGGGCTGATCGATCCGCTTCTTCACAAGCCGGCGGATGCGATCAAGGACTGGCCCGAGATCGACTTGTTCCCGCGGTTCTGACGCCGCGGCAACGGCTCCAGCATCTCAAGACCCCCGGAGCGCTCGGTCCGACGCATCACGGGCCGCTGATCGCGATTCGCCCGCAGGCGCAGGCTCCTGGGTGGCCAACGGATCCCGTCCCGTCCGGCGCACGACGTTCTTTTCACAATCGTTCGATACTCCGTCAGCCAAAGCGAGCCAGGTAGTTACCATCGTCTTCGCGGTCCACCTGGACACCAATCTCCAGAAACCGGCGCAGGATCTCCAGGTGCGTCGTCGCGTGCAGCGAAAGGTCCATGGTGCGGAACACGCCGCCGCCTGAGCCCAGATAGACGCCGATCCCCAGCGGCAGCATGATCTGGTCGGCCATGTATTTGCCGATCGGCACACCAGCGGCGAGGTACTCCTCGGCCTGTCGCAGGGCCTCTTTGGCCACGTCCTCGGCCCGCACGCCCAACTGTCCGAACGCGGTGAAGACCTCAGTGACGTGTTCCGCCTCCAACTCGATCATCACCGCGTTGCCCGGCCCGCGGGAGCCCTTCACCTCGTCGATCGTAAACAACGCCTCGCCCCAGCCGGTCTCCTGGGCAATCGTCCGGCACTCCCGCTCGGCGATATGCCGCGGCAAGTTGGCCACCATGGCCCGGACCCGCCGGGCGGTGATCTCGCCTCGATCGACCAGTTCCAGGCGGCCGAGTTGCTTCGCCGGTTGGATGTGAACCGTGAGCTTCCCGCCGCCGGCCGGATAGAAGCCCGGGCGGACAAGCTGCACCTCGACCCGCGGCCCCAATCGGTTTACCAGCGGCAGATATGCCTTCTCCAGAAAATCCACCGGCGGAGCCATGGGATTGTGCGTGCCGCCTTCCAAAACGAGGTTCGACTCGCTTTCGGCCAGCAGCAGGGCTGGAAGCACGGTCTGGAGCACCAGGGTCGCGCTGCCGGCGGTGCCGACACGGAAGGTGTAGTCGCCAAATCGGACCCCGCTGGGGTGGAACACCACGCGCCGGGAGCCCAAGACGACCCCTTCCACCTCTGCGCCGCTGACCTCGGTCGCGGCCAACACCGCCGTCACGTGTTGCTGCAACAGGCCCGGCTTCTTTCGCCCGGCGCGGATCTTCTCAATGACGAAAGGCTTGCCCGTCACCAGGGAAAGGGCCAGCGCCGAGCGGAGCACTTGCCCGCCGCCCTCGCCCTGGGAGCCGTCGATCGTGATGATGCCCACCATGGGGTGATCTCGCCCGTATTACGATTCAGATTTCCTCCATTGTGACGTTCGGGCTGGCAGGATCAAGGAGCGATCGAGGCCGACGCCTACATTGCCGAGATCCTGTCGGGCAAATCGGTCTTGAAGGTGATCGTCGTCTCCGGCCGGATGGTCAACTTCGTGGTGAAATGCGGATCTCGAGGATCCGCAGCGAGCATTCGAGCAAGTAGCCGATCAGGGCGGTTGCCGGCAGCGTCATCACCCATGCCCAGACCATGCGTCCCACGACGCGCCATTTCACCGCATTTAATCGCCGGGTCGCTCCCACGCCGAGGATCGAGGCCGAGATGACGTGCGTGGTCAACAGGGGGATGCCCCAACGACTGGCCACCTGGATGACCGTGGCCGCAGCCGTTTCGGCGGCGAAGCCGTGGATGGGTTGCAGGCGGACCATCCGATGGCCCATGGTTCGGATGATGCGCCAGCCGCCGGCGGCCGTGCCCGCCGCCATGGTCAGGGAACAAATCACCTTGACCCAGGTATGGACCTCGAATTGCGGTGTGTGCAAGAAGTGCAGCCACGAAGGCAAGCCATCGAAAAGGCCCTTCCGGGTCGCAGTCCAGAGCGTCAAGGCAAGGATGCCCATGGTTTTTTGCGCGTCGTTGGTGCCATGGCTCAGTCCCATCAGCGCGGCGCTTCCCAGTTGCAGCCTGCCGAAGAGCATATTGACGCGGTGCGGCCGCCAATTGCGGAGCATCGCCAAGAGCAGGCCCATCACGAGGAACCCGATCAGGAGGCCCACCAGCGGCGAGGTGACCATCGGCAGAATGACCTTGGGCCACAGCCCTTCCGGGCCGTGCTGAGCGGTAGCCACGGACCAGCGAATGACGGAGAAGTCGCCGCGGGCAGAGGCGACGGTGGCGCCGCACAGGCCGCCGATCAATGCGTGGCTGGAACTCGACGGCAGGCTCGAACCACCAGGTGAGGAGGTTCCACAAAATGGCCGCCAGCAGGGCGGACAAGACGGTGTGCAAGGTGACGACGCCGGTTTCCACCAGGCCGTTGCCGATCGTGGCGGCGACCGCCGTGCCCCACAAGGCGCCGATCAGGTTGCACACCGCGGCCAGGCACACCGCCTGCCGAGGGCTGAGAACGCGGGTGGAGACCACGGTCGCAATGGCGTTCGCCGCGTCGTGAAACCCGTTGATATACTCGAACGCAAGGCCGAACAGGATCACGCAGAGCACGAGCGTCATCGCGGATCGGTCCCTGCGTCAGGAGTTCTTCAGCACGATGCGGAAAACGATATTGCCGGCGTCGCGGCATCGATCGATGACTTTTTCGAGCAGCTCGAAGAGGTCCCGGATCACGATCATCTGCCTGACGTCGTATTGGCCGCTGTAGAGGTCGCCGAGCAGGTTCATCATCAGTTTGTCGGCCTCCCCCTCGTACTGGTGCAACTGGCCGTTCTCCTCCTGGATCCGATTGAGATTCGGCCCGCGCCGTAGGCGACAGACCATCTGGCACAGGGTATCGGTCGATTTCTGCAAGAGGCCGGCTTGCTGACGGAACACCTCGGTCGAGGCGCCGGCTTGCAGGAGCAGGAACCGCTGGGCAAACTTCTTGGTCAGCTTGGTGATCCGGGACACGGCGTTGGACAGGTCCTCGATGTCCTCGCGTTCCAGGGGGGTAATCAGCGTGCTGCAAAGCAGTGCGGTGATCTGCTCGCCGAGTTGCTTTTCCTGCCGCCGGCTCTGGATGAATTTCTTCAGGGTGCGGCCGTCTTCGGGCGCATGGATCAGCTCGATCAGCGCCAGCACCGACTGCCGCGCCTCCTCGGCGCTCGCCTCCAGGAGGTCGAAGAAACGATGCCCTTTGCTCAGAAAACGCTGGAGAGACAACATGGAACGAACCGTTGACCAAGGTCGGTAGTGGACACCGTTATTATCTTGGAAATTCGGAACGCCGCAACCCCCGCCACCATCCGCTTCCGGTCAGGCCCAGAACCCACAAGAACGAGGGGGATTGCGGACAAAGGCTATGAGACGAGCGCTTGCGGGGGTTGACCAGTTCGCGCACGGTTGGACGGGCCCGGGGATTTATGACCGCGACGCCTTCCTGCCCGCACCCCCTTGGCCCAGCCGCTTGATCTTTTGCCCGTTGACCTTCAGTCGCACCTTCCGGGCGTTGGTGGCCGGCGAAAACCGACAAAATGGGCCAGGCTGTGCCAAGAAAGAGTTACGGCGATCTCCGAACACCACTCCTACCGACCACTGTCCGCGTGCCGCTGGGCGGCAGCCGCTGCCGGCGGGGGCATGGCGATGCGCTTTGCCAAGGCCACGAGATCGGCCACGGCCGTCTCGATGTCGTCGCACTGCTGGTCGCGCACGAACGCTTCCAGGCGCCTGGCGGGCTCCGTCAACGCGGCGAATCCCGCCGTCCCCCGGCGCCCTTCAGCCAATGCGCCAGTTGCGCCAACTCCTGGAAATCACGCGTCTGAAACGCCTGCTGCATGGTGGCCATCCGCGGTTGCAGCCTTTCGACGAATTCCTGGACGATCTCGCGGAACTCGGGGTCTTCCATCGGAAGCGTGGAGAACAGCGGCGATTGCGTGGAGGCGGCGGAGACCGTCGGCGAGGAGCGCGCGCCGCCGGCGGGAGCGGAATCCGGCGACGGTTTCGCATCCGCGGCGGCCGCGGGCGAGGGAGCGTTCCGCTCCCAGCTTCGATCGCTGGCGACCAACGTTTCGGCCACGGTCCGGACGAGCACGTCGGCGTCGACCGGCTTGGTCACGTATCCCGAGCAGCCCGCGGCAAGGCACTTGTCCTCGTCGCCCTTCATGGCGTGGGCGGTCAGGGCGATGATGGGCACGGCGATCCCCTGCTGCCGGAGCAAGGCGGTGGCGGTATAGCCGTCCATGACGGGCATCTGCA
This sequence comes from uncultured Planctomycetia bacterium, assembly GCA_963804825.1. Lineage (GTDB taxonomy): Bacteria > Planctomycetota > Planctomycetia > Pirellulales > Thermoguttaceae > JBKQVT01. The sequence continues at coordinate 426,733 of CAWDRV010000004.1, forward strand.
TGTCCATGAGAATCAGGTCGAAGGGATTGTGCATGGCCAGTTCGGCGCCGACTTGTCCGTTCTCGGCCGTGGTGACTTGCACCCCGACCCGGCGCAGCACCAGTCCGATGAGTTTGCGGTTGGTGTCGCCGTCTTCGACCAGCAAGACGCGGGCGCCGGCCAGCGAGGGCAGCGGCGCCGGCTCCCTTTTGGGAGTCCGCATGCACTCGACCATCGGGCGCCTCCAGGATCTTGACGTGATCGAGCGAGCCGGTGGCGATGGTCACGGTGAACACGCTGCCCTTGCCGAGTTCGCTGGAGACGGCGATGTCGCCGCCGAGGGCCTGGGCAATGCGGCGGCTGATCGTCAGTCCCAGGCCGGTGCCGCCGTGTTGACGCGTCACGGAGGTGTCCGCCTGAACGAACGGATCGAAGATGGCTTGGAACTTCTCCGTGGGGATTCCCGCGCCGGTGTCGATGACCTGAATCGTAAGGTGCGGATGGGACTTGTTCTGCACCAGCTCGGCCAGTACCTGCACGCCTCCCGTTTTCGTGAACTTGATGGCGTTGCTCATCAGGTTCATCAGGAGTTGGCGGAACCGCGAGGGATCGGTGCAGATCGTTTCCGGCACCCCGCTCGACCAATGGTAATCGAGGGAAAGCCCCTTTTGCAGGGCCTTGACCCGCAGCACGGAGATGATCTCGCTGATGATGGCGTGGGGCGAGCAGCGGACTTGTTCGATTTCCAGCCGGTCGGCTTCGATTTTCGACAGATCGAGGATGTCGTTCAGGAGGGTGAGGAGGTGTTTTCCGCTGGTGTGGATGATATCCAGGTAATCTTCGCGCTCGGCCGCGTTGTCTTCGTCGCCTCCTTTGCGCAGGAGGTCGGTGAACCCGATGATGGCATTCAGCGGGGTGCGGATTTCGTGGCTCATGTTGGCCAGGAACCGGCTCTTGGCCACGCTCGCTGCTTCGGCAGTCTGCCGGGCCGTTTTGAGCCCTTTGTTCAGTGTTTGCAGTTCCACAACCATGTGTTCCGATTCGTTGCGGGTGATTTCCGCCTGCTCGACGCGCTGCTCCAATTGCTCGTGAGACGACTTCAGGTCTTGGGTCATGCTATTGAAGGCTGCGGCGAGTTGCCCCAACTCGTCTTGGCTGTGGATCGCCAGCGAGCAGGCCAGGTCCCCGGCCGCCACGCGCTGCGTGGCCGCAACCATCTGCCGCAGCGGCGCGGTGACGATCCGCCGCAGCAATACCCAGAGTGCGCCCCCAAGGACCATGATCAGCAGCAGGACAATGGCGGCGTTGGCGGCAAGGATGCGTCGGCCTACGCCGGCGGCGTCACCGGTGCCGACCGCCAGCCAAAAGCTATAGGAACCGAGCGATTGGTCGGCATCGAGCGGCACGACAAGCAGATAGAGGCTGCGATCGGGCATATAGACGGCCTTCTCGCCGCGGACGGGGAAAGGCAGGCTGGGGCCGGGAAAAATACCGCGGATGTCCTGGCCCCAACACTCGTTCTTGCTGGAGGCATGGACCCTGCCGTCCGGCCGTACGATGAACCAGCCCCGGATGTTTCCGGAATCCGCCAGCGATTTGAGCATCTCGTAGGGCATGTCTTGCGCCGTCAAGCCGGCGGCGACCTCCTTGGCCGCCATGCGCGCCAACATGAGATTCGCGCGAACGCCGTCGGTCTGAACGCGGCCCTCTTCTCTGTGGGACAGGTAGTAGACCAGCGCCACGTTCGCGAAGATGACCAGCGTGATGATCACGCCGAAAATCTTGCCGAAGAGCCCGATATTTTTCCGCTGGGGAAGCACTTTGCCCTCGCAACGGTTAGGGTTTTCCGACAACGATCAGGGACTCGGCCAGATGGGCACTGACGGAGCGGAAGCCCGGCAGGGGGCCTTGCTCGCCGATCGTGATCACGCCGAGGAACGGGGCGTCGCCCAGCGCGTTACGGGTCAGCAGCGGCAGCTTGGGCAACTCCGATTCGGGCACAACTTTGCTGGCCAGCTTGCAGAAGAACATGACGCCGAACGCCGCCTGGTTCTCGCGGATGCCGCCCTGAATCATGGCCAGGCGCGGCGCTCGCTCGGCGCGGTTGAGCATGGTCTGCCAGTTGCCCGACAACAGGCGTATCTTGCTGCCCTGCTCAATGCCTACGAACAGTTGCAGCGTCTTGCTCTCCAGACTCTCCGGGCTGGGCACGATCCGTGAGATCACGTAGTTGATCTGGCCTTGCTTGCCCTTGATCTCCTTGGCGGGCGGGTGGAGGGAGGTAAACATGGGGGCCTCCCCCAGACCCCGACTCTTGATCGTCTCGTAGAGCTTGCCGCCGAGCCAGCGGTCGTAAACGTCCAGGGCGGGTTTGTTGTCGATCTCGTAGATCGTCTTGCCTTTGGAGCGGGTGACGATGCCTTCCTTGTCGGTGACCCGAAAGCCAGACTCGAACGCCCAACCGACCTTTCGGTCGGTAAAGACGGCCGTCAGCACCAGTCCATCTCTGAAGACCTCGTTCTTGGTAAACTGCCGCCACTTGCCATTCTGGACCTCGTCGCCGGCATTGCCGCCCAGCACCGGGGTATTTTCACCTACGACGGCGGCGATGCCCGCGAGTACCTTAGCCTCGTCGCCGCGGAGGATCGTGCCGGTCATGAGCACGATGTTGGGCGGAGTGTTGCTAGCCGGATTAGCATCGCGGATGGCCCGCCGCATGGCCTCGCTGCCGGCCTCTTCGAGCGTCGCGAAATCGTTCAGTTTCACGCCGGCGACGCCGTAGCGCATGTCCGCTGCACCAGCAACCGCCAGCAGTCCGATAGCACCGTTAGGACTCATGTGTAGCCCATCATTCGTCATAACTCCCATGGCGGAAGTGAGCCCATGAATCTTCGCCTTCTCGCCGAACTGCTTCTTCACCTCGTCGAGAACCACGGTGGTGTCGTAATGCACGGTCGGGGCCACGAGGAGATAGGCAACAGGCTCGCCGTTCAGTGCGGCTCGGGCCTTCTGGGCGGCCTCTCTGACCGCTTGGCGGGGATCGGCCGCGGTGCTCCAACCGCAGGCCACGTGTTGGCCGGGAATCTGCGAACTGCGCTCGACCGGCGCGGCTGCTGCTGTTTCGGCGGGCGATGTCTCTCGGTTGCGAACACAAAAAGCCCCAACGCCTGCGACGGCGGCGACGGCGGCAACGCCGAGCAACATCGCGCCGAGCGAGTCGCGCATCTTTTTGCCGTTCATGGTTGTTTGCTCCCGTCCGTTGACATTGCAAGCCGAGCGCAGGCAAGAACCTCCTCGTAGTCGGACCCACACACTCTGGGGTGTGAGCGCCCCGCTCGACCGCCAGTGCTGTTACTGAAACAATAGGTCATACGCCGTTGCGCAGCCGGACTGGCTACAACAAGCAGGTCGGGTGGTGACGATTCTGGCGGAATTGCGGTGGGGGGTTGTGGCAGAGCGGATCATCGCTCCGCTGCCACCCGCGCAGGCGACACCCGCGCAGACAACAGCAGGGCAAGGATTCCACGCGAGGCGACCGCAGCGGGGAGCGCCGGAAACAGAGGGGGGCGGGGGCGCCGCCGCGCGGCTCATCGTTGCCGGACGGAACGGGCAACTTTCCCGGTCCTCCGTCGAGGGCTCATTTCTTGTCGGTCCTCGCCTCGGGGTCGGAGGCCGCGATCTTCTCGTCCGGCACGCCCAGGGCCCGCAACACGCCGACCGCCATGATGGTATCGCCCAGCGGCTGCATGTGAACGCCGTCGCGCGTCAGCCAGGTGTTCCGCTTGGCCGGTTTCTTCTTCAAGGCCGTCAGGAACATGGCGTGCAGATCGACAAGCTGACACTTCTTCTCGGCGGCAATCTGTTTTTCGGCCTCGACGTACTTGACCAGCCGCTTGTTGCCTTCCGCATCGGCGTCCTCACTGATGACGGTGGGGGTCAGCAGGATGACCTTGATGCCGGCCTTCTGCGCCGCATCGACCATCTTGGCGACGTTCTTCTTGTACTCCGCCAGCACCTTCTCGTCGTGCGGGGCGCCGAGCCGGTGCCACACGTCGTTGATGCCGATGCTGATGGTCACGTAAGCCGGCTTGAGTTTCACCACGTCCTTGTCGAACCGCGCAACGAGGTCCTCGGCCTTCTGACCGCCGATGCCCTTGTTGATCACCTTGGGAATCTTCTTGTCGGGATACTGCTTGGCCAGCACGGCGTCGATGTCGCGAAGATATCCATCTGCCTTGGCTCCACCTTCGGCCGTGATCGAATCGCCGATGGCGACGATCTGTTCGCCGGGCTTGAGCTGGAACTGTTTGGGGGAATCGGCCGGGACGGGGCCAATCAAGGCCAACGCCATCGTAAAGAGCTTTTGAATCGCGACCATCTGCATCTCCTGTCTCCTTTGTTAAGCAAGTGCAAGATTCCCTGCGGCGGCCGCGGATTGCGATTCATGCCCGCCGCACATTCCCTTGAGTTTACCCAGATTCGCGGCGATTGCAACCGGGGATTAGCGAGGCGAGCGGGATGGGAAAAACCGGCGGCTCGCCTTCTAATCCCTAATCCCCAATCCCCAATCCCTCTTCCTCAGGAGCAGCCCATGCTGTTGCCGCAGTTGTAGCAGAGGTAGCAGTTGCCGGAGCGGACCGTGATCGCCCCGCAACGGTCGCAACCGGGGGCGTCGGTCTGGAAGCTGGCGAACTGTTCGTTGCGGGCGGCCTGGCTGGAGAGCGGATCGACCTGGGGCGAAGCGGCCAATCGTTGCGGCGCCGGAATCGTCGCCGTCGCGGAAACGGCGGCGCCGCTTCGCCTGGCCGCGGCAGCCGGAGCGGCGCGCATGGCGGCGCCGTTGGTCGAGCCGTTGCCTGATACGCTGGCTGTGCCGCCCGCCGCGGCCGCACCGTTGGTCTTGGCCGTTCCTGGCCCGGCAGCCGGCCCGTCGGCCTTCGTGGCGACGGGCCGCGGCTCTGTTTCCGTGTCTGGGCCGCCGGGCGGGGCCTCGACGGCCGCGGCGGCCACGCCATGGTTGCTCTCTCCGTAGCCCGGCAGGAACGTTACGCCCAGCCAGCGGAAGATGTAATCGACCAGGCTCTTGGCGATGCGGATGTCGGGATTCTTGGTGAAGCCCATCGGCTCGAAGCGGGTGTGCGAGAACTTGTTGACGTACACCTCCAGCGGCACGCCGTATTGCAGGCTCATCGAGAACCGCCGTGCCGAAGCAGTCCATCAGGCCGCCGATGGTGCTCCCCTCCTTGGCCATGGTGATGAACAGTTCGCCGGGCCGGCCGTCGGGATACAGCCCGACGGTGACGTAGCCCTCGTGGCCCGAGACGTTGAACTTATGGGTGATCGACCGCCGGGTGTCGGGGAGCCGCTCGCGGCGGGGCGCGGCGATGGGTTTCTCGGCCGCCTTGTCGGCGTTGCTCTTGGTCGAGAGCGGCTGCACTTCCTTCGAGCCGTCGCGGTAGATCGCCAGCGACTTCAGCCCCAGCCGCCAGCCTTCGCGGTAGGCGTCGGCCACGTCTTCCGGCGTGGTGTCCTTGGGCATGTTGACGGTCTTCGAAATGGCGCCGGAAATGAACGGCTGGGCGGCCGCCATCATGCGGATGTGGGCCTTCCAGGGAATGGACCGCGTGCCGTTGGCCGGCTGGAAGGCGCAGTCGAAGACCGGCAAGTGCTCGATCTTCAGATCGGCTGCGCCCTCGATCGTGCCTTCCTTGTCGATGTGGGCGACGATGGCTTCGATCTGCTCGGGCGGATAACCCAGCGTCCGCAGCGCCAGCGGCGCCGTCTGGTTGACGATCTTGAGCATGCCGCCGCCCGCCAACTGTTTGTACTTCACCAGCGCGATGTCCGGCTCGATGCCGGTCGTGTCGCAATCCATCATGAAGCTGATCGTTCCCGTGGGGGCCAGCACGGTGGCCTGGGCGTTGCGGAACCCATGGCGCCGGCCGCGGAGCAGGACGTCGTCCCACAGTTTGCGGGCGGCCTCTTGGAGGTGCTTGGGAGCGGCCTTGATCTGGTCGGCCTTCTCCCAGTGCATCTCCATCACTTGCAGCACAGCGTCGCGGTTCTCCTCGAAGGCGTCGAACGGCCCGACGGCCTCGGCCAGCTCGCTGCTGGTGCGGCACGCCGCGCCGTGCAACAGCGCCGTGATCGACCCGCAAAGCCCCCGCGCCTCGTCCGAGTCGTAGGGCAGGCCGCTGGCCATGATCAGGCTGCCGAGGTTCGAGTATCCCAGTCCCAGCGGGCGGAAACGATGGCTGTTGGCCGCGATCCGCTGCGTCGGATAGCTCGCGTGATCGACCAGGATCTCCTGCGCGATGAACACCAGCCGGCAGGCCGCCTGAAAACGCACGGCGTCGAAATCGCCGTCGGCAAGCCGGAACTTCATCAGGTTGATGCTGGCCAGGTTGCACGCCGAATCGTCCAGGAACATGTACTCCGAGCAGGGATTCGAGGCGTTGATCCGCCCCGAACGCGGACAGGTGTGCCAGCGGTTGATCGTCGAGTCGTACTGCAAGCCGGGGTCGCCGCACGCCCAGGCGGCCTGGGCCAGGGCCGCAAACATCTCCCGCGCCTGGTACGTCGGACCCTCCTTGTCCGTATGCGTTACCCAATGCGTCGTCCACGGCCGGTCCGCGACAACCGCCTCCATGAACTCGTCGCTCACGCGGACCGACAGGTTGGCGTTCTGGAACAGGATCGAATCGTAAGCCTCCAGCGGGTCGTAACCCTCTTGGATCAGCAGCCGGGCCTTCTTCTCCTCATGGTGCTTGCAGCGGATGAACTCCATGATGTCGGGATGCCAGTCCTTCAACGATTGCATCTTGGCGGCCCGGCGGGTCTTGCCCCCGCTCTTGACCACCGCCGCGATCTGGTCGTACACCCGCATAAACGACAATGGCCCCGACGGCTTGCCCCCGCCCGAGAGCTTCTCCCGGTGCGACCGCAGACTCGACAGGTCCGTCCCCGTGCCCGAACCGAACTTGAAGAGCATCGCCTCGCTGCGGGCAAGCTCCATGATGTCTTCCATGTTGTCTTGCACGCTCTGGATGAAGCAGGCCGACGCCTGGGGATATTCGTAGGGGTTCTGCGGCTGCACGGCCGACCGCGACGCGGCGTCCCAGTGCCAGTTGCACATCGCCCCCTTCACGCCGTACTGGTGATACAACCCCACGTTGAACCAGACCGGCGAATTGAACGAGGCGCATTGGTGCAGACACAACCAGGCGAGGTCGCGATAGAAATGCCGGGCATCGTCCGGCGAGACGAAATATCCGTCCTTCAAGCCCCAATCGGCAATCGTCCGGCAGACCCGATGGATCAATTGCCGCGCGCTCTTCTCGCGCTCGCCCGTATTGACCTCGCCGTAGAAATACTTGTTGGCCACGACGTTGGTGGCCAACTGCGACCACGTCGAGGGCACCTCGCAATCGCGCTGCTCGAAAACGACCTCGCCCCCTTCGCCCTTGATGGCCGCCGTCCGCTGCTCCCAGGAAACCGTATCGAAGGGATCGGCCGCGTCGGCCGGGCAGAAGACCTCGTCAATCGTGAGCCCCGACGACGTCCGGCCGGGCTTCGCTTGCGCCGGCGGCTCGGCCGCAGCCTGCGGCTTGGCCGTTTTCAGAGCGTTTTGATCGGCCGCAGCCTGCGGCTTGGCCGTTCTTAGAGTGTCTGGCTCGGCCGCAACCTGCGGCTTGGCAGTTTTTAGAGCGTTTTGATCCGCGGGTGCAACGGGCGTTTTTGCGGCCTTGGTTTCGAAATAATCCATGACGGAACTCCTCTTTCCTCATTAAGCCTGGGCGTCCTTCCCAACATATGTACACTAGTATAGGAAGAATATCGACAAGATCGACCAATTACCCCATATATTGTATTCTACGTCAATACGACCACAATATACAGGCACGATGGGTCCAAGTGTACTGGTTTCCGAAGCCCGGTCAATGACCGTGGCAAAAGTTGTCTTAAAGCCGTAACGGCTCGCAAGTTGCGGCGATTCGGCCCGGCGTGCCGCCGTGACGGTTTTCGGTCGAATCCGGGCCCTAAGTGCTTGCTTTCTCGATGGTTGCGGCGTTTGGGCGATTCACGGAAACCTAACGGGCCGCTAACGGGTAATTCACAAGAAAATTTCCCGCTGCCGGCCGGTCTGGCGGTGAAGAGAGGAAAGCGGGAAAGACTGCGAAAACCACCCCACCCGATAGCGCACGGGCCGCCCTTCTCACCGGCGCGATCGGGGATGTCCCCGCCGGCAAGGAACGCTCACCGGTTGTCACGAGCAGGATTGTTCGCCCAATAAGGGAACTTACCCTGCACCAAGAGCGACTAAGATGGGTGTGAGTTGAGATCGCGAGGGTCGGCATCGAATCGCAGCGGTTGTCGAGGTGGCGCCCCTTGCTCAAGTGATCGAGGACGCGAGCGGCCAGTCAATAACATACGCTTGAAGCTACCCCATCTCTTTTTTCGGGAGGGTTTCTCATGCCAGGGGGCTATCCCTATAAAATCGGGTGGTGGGCCGCTCTGCTAGTTGGCTTGGAAATCTCTGGTTGCAAGGACAGAGCGACTGTGCCGCGCGAAGAGGCGCCTCGTCATCAAAGCGGCCTCTCCACCATGGACGAGCAGACCGCGGCCTTGCGCGCCGTCCGCACTCAGAGCTCGTCGGCTGGTTGCTGGGCGCCGGCGTCTATGGCGCCGGATCTGGTTGTCGCCCAGGTGAAAAAGGTTCCCGCAGGGAAGAAATGGACGTTTGGAAACCCGCCGAAAGTGACGGTGGAAGTGACTGACGTGCTGCGAGGAAACCATCCGAAAGGGAAGTTGACGGTCGTGTGGGGACCGGGGCCGAATGATATTGACACTACCGATCGGAAAGCGGAACTCAAAGCCTGGAAATCGAGCGAGATCGCAGTGCCCGCAGTGGGGAGTCGATGGATCATGTTCGGGCGGCTATATGACGACGTGTTGTGGACGCGGGCAGACGGACGGATTGCGTGGAGCGAAGAGAATGTCGCCCGGGCACGAACGGAAATCGCGTTCAGCGAGAAAGCGATGGAACGCGAAGAGAATCGCCGGGCGGAGGAAAGAAGAAAATGGGCGGAGGCGATTGCGAAATGGCGTGCTGGCGTGAAGGAGGCGGATATCGAACGCTGGGCGGCAGCGGCGGATTTCGTGGGTATCGGCAAAGCGGAAAGCGATTCTTTTGAGGTGGATGAGATCCTGAAGGGGGAGCCACGGTATCGCGGGTATCCAAAGGGTAGATACTTTGCAGGGGTGAACCTGAAGAAGGAAGTGGCTCAACTCGTGCAGGCCTCCAGAAACGCGGAGCGGGGGGGCGACGTTCGTTACCTGTTGTTTCTTTCAGAGCATGGAATGACGGTGGTCCCGGGCGCTACCTACGAATGCGTCGGGGACGGCGTGATCATTGCGGATGGCGCGGCGGTGAAGGCCGCTCGCAAGGCCGTACTGGCAAGGCCGCACAAACGGCAAATCACGGTCGCATTTTGCGGTTACTGGCCATGGGAACTGAAAAAAGCCGTTGGGCGGCAGACGACCGACGCGGTGGTGATTGCCGTGGGGTATAGCGGGCAGGGCGACGCGTACTCGGCAAAGGAAGTGCGCAAACTGGTAAACGACGTGGATTACGTGCTAAGCGTGGAGGACGCATCGAGCGTGAAACGAAAAATGCTGCGTGCCAAAGTGGCGGAAGTCGCCACGGGACGGACGGTCTTGGACGAACAGTGGGAACTGGGAACGGAGAAGGCGATGGTTGAGAAGGTCAAACAACTGGTCGAGCGATTGGTAAAGGAGAATCGTTAACCATTCACGGGGGACATGTCCCTGTGAACGGTTACGGGGGATTACCCCAAGGATAGGACGCCATTCTTGGCCAGCCGATCAGCACGTCACGTGCATCAAGGCGGCCTTGCGCTGCTTCGACCGGTTGTAGGCCTCCACGGCCTGGGCCGTCGGCAAGACCTCGCAGCGAATCGCACGCTGGCTCAAATACCGCTGGGCCTCTTCGCCCAACTCGATCTTTCCCTCCTTGCCGGCGCCGACGAAGAGAATTTCCGGCCCGCCGCGGCAGACCTTCTGCAATTCCTTCGGCCGAATGGCTTGCCCGGCGCCGTCGTGCTCGCGCGCAAAGCGATTTGCCGCGTTTCTTCGTCTTGCCGTTGACGGGAATATACACGTCGCGGCGGTAGGTCTTCCGGCCGACGGTGATTTCGCCGGCGCCGGCGCGGACGATCTCCGGATAGCGCGGGGCGACGGCGAACCGCTTCTTGAAGGGGCTGCGGCCGACGAGCTTGCGGGCCAAGGCCACGGCGCCCAGCACCACGGCGTCGTCGCCCAACGCGGAGAGGAACACCTGTCCGCCGTCGCGGGCGCCGGGCAGGCGGTCGCTGCCCACGATGTTCTCGACGATCGGCATCATGAAGTCGCTGCACGCCTCGATCACGCCGCCGCCCAGCACGATGACCTCGGGATCGATCAGGTGACGGACCGTCAGGCAGGCGTGGCCGATCACTTCGGAGGCGTGGCGCACGACTTCGGAGACCAACGGGTCCTCGGCCTCCAGGGCGCGGCGGATGGCGCCGCTGCGGATGACGCTCAGGTCGCCGCCGCCCAGCTCGGCGAGGATGCTGGTTCGGCCCGACGCCAGGGCCTCGCGGATGTCGCGCTCGATGGCGCTGCGGCTGGCCAGGGCCTCGAGGCAGCCGCGATTTCCGCAGCCGCAGGTCGGGCCGCCGATCTGCATGACGATGTGGCCGATCTCGCCGGCCGACTCGCGGGCGCCGCGCCACAACCTCCCCTTCCGCACGAAGCCGGCGCCGATGCCGGTGCCGATCCAGATGCCCAACGCACTGCTCGCCTTGCGCGGAGCCGAGCCAGGTTTCGCCGAGCGTGCCCAGGTTGCCGTCGTTGCCCACGGCCACGGGAACATGGAATCGGCCCTCCAAATGCGCGCCGATCGCCACGCCCGTCAGACTCATGTTGGGCGTGACCACCACTCGGGCGGCGTCGGGATCGACCACGCCGGGCACGGCGATGCCGATGGCCGTTAGATCGACGGTGCTGATCTTCCCTTTCTTGAGGGCGTCCTCGATGACCTTTTCGATCACGGCCAGGACTTGCTCGGGTCCGCCGGTCCGCGGCGTGGGCCGCCGTTCCCGCTGGAGGATTCCCCCCGACTCGCGGACCAACGAGGCCTGCACCTTCGTGCCGCCCACGTCCACGCCCAGATACAAACGATCCCTGCCGGCCGCCGCGCGATTTTTCATGGTGATCCCTCCTGTCAGGACACCAGCACTGTACCGCCGCGCTCAGCGGATGACAAGATGGTCCAGTCCCTTCTCGGGCGGCGGATAGCGGGGGTTCATTTTTTCCAGGGTCTCCCGCAGAATGCGGCTGACGAGCAGGTTGCGGTACCACTTATGGTTGGCCGGCACGATGTACCAGGGCGCATGCTCGGTGTTGCAGGCGGAAAACACCTTCTCGTAGGCCCGCTGGTACTGGCTCCAGAAGCCGCGTTCCTTCACGTCCGCGCTGCTGAACTTCCAACGTTTGTCGGGATCGTCCAGCCGCGATTGCAGCCGCCGCCGCTGCTCCTTCTTGCTGATGTGCAGGAAGATCTTGACGATCGTGGTGCCGCCTTCGACCAGCAACCGCTCGAAGGCGTTGATGCGGTCGTAGCGGGTCTGCCATTCGGACCGCGGCGCCAGGTTGTGGATGCGGACCACTAAAACGTCCTCGTAGTGCGAGCGATTGAAAATGCCGATGAAGCCGCGGCGGGGGACCGCCCGGCCGATCCGCCACAGGAAGTCGTGCTCCAGTTCCTCGACGCTGGGCTGCTTGAAGGAAGTGACCTGGCAGCTTTGCGGATTGAACCCCCGCATGGCGTGGCGGATCGTGCCGTCCTTGCCCGATGTGTCCATCCCTTGGAGCACCAGCAGCAGCGACCGCCGGTTCTCGGCATACAACCGATAGCCGAGGTCGTTCAGCACGGCGACGTTTTTTTCGAGTTCCGCGATCGCCTGCGGCTTGCCCTTGGTTCCCCCAAGGTAGTCGGGATCAAAATCCGCCAGCCGGACCTTCTGGCCCAGCGGCACTCGGACAGGCTGCTTGCCCATGAACACTGGCCCCCATTCTCGCTGGTCGCTCACCCGTGGATAAAACCCTCCCGGGAAAGTATAGGGCAAGAATGCAGGCAAGCGGTCAGCCGCGCTGGGCGGCGCCGCTCTTCCGCTCCCCCATGAGAACGCCGCCCGCCAGGACGTAAACGGCAAAAAACGCCAAGGGAAGGATCATCGGGATCAGTTCTGGCTGCATGGCTCGGCCTGGGGGGAAAAATGAAGGCTGCGCACGGCGGTCACGTATCCGCCGTGCGGGTACTCCTCTCATCGGTTGGACAGGATAACCATCTGCACCGCTGCCGGCAACACTGATTCAGACATCAGGACCCGCTTGTCTCTCGCCGCCGGCAGAATCGTTGCAACGAGCAACGTCGCGGGGGACGACGCAGCGCGAGCTGGGCGAGCCAGGGGGTGAGTTGGAGCAAAAGCCCGACCGGCGACCGGCACTCAGCGAAAAATAGGCCGGCCGACAAATACGTGGTTTAGCCACGTATTTCAGCGATTCTGGTCACAGTCCTACATAAATCGGCAACTTCATGGCCCAATTCCGGGTTGCTTCTATGTCCTTTTTCTGATAATGTACATGCGTACATGTTTTCTCGGCCATCGGGCGCCGCGCTTGCCCCGTGCCAGCAGCGAAGGTCGACAATCAGGAGCAAGGAGCCATGCTTGCCGATGCGGTGGTGGACCAGGTCCGTCATTTATTGAACGAGGGGGAACTTTCTCAGCGCAAGATCGCCCGCCGCTTGGGCGTCAGTCGGGGCACCGTCAACGCGATTTCCCAAGGCCGCCGGCCGGACTACTGCCGAACGGACCTGGCGGCGGGCGGCGAGTTTCCCGTTCTGGAGGGCCTGCCGCGGCGTTGTCCGGGCTGTGGGGGGATGGTGTGGATGCCTTGTCTTTTGTGCCGTATTCGGGCCTTGGGGCGGATTGACAGGCGGCCATGGTCGGGATAGAAAAGGGAGGTTCTTCGGCCGCACGGTCGAGGAGCGTGGACATGCCCCCTTCGTCTAGTGGCCCAGGACATCGGATTCTCAGTCCGACGACAGGGGTTCGACTCCCCTAGGGGGTGCCTTTCATAGCGTGCGCGTAAAGACAAACGCGGACGCAACTTAAAGCGAAAGCCGGCCGCTGAGATTGCCTGACTGCTTGGGTAGGCGCGGAGGATGTCGGTCTCCGGTCCAGCGGCGCAGGGTTGCCGCTATGGCACGGACCTGACCGCGGCCGGCTTCCCCGTCACTCACCTCGATATACGTCTTTTCGGTGTGCCACACGCAACACCAGGACAACCAGCCGATCGTCGTGGATTTCGTACACCACGCGGTAGTTGCCGATCCGGATTCGCCAGAGGTTCTCGTGCGCCGTTAGCTTGACGACACCTGTCGGACGGGGATTGGCTGCGCAATTCCTCCATTGCATCGGCAAGACGACGGCGAACAGGCCGGGGAATCTTGTCCAGGCACTTTTCCGCGGTCGGCTTGATGATGATTTCGTACCGCATCGCGTGTTACAAGTCGTGCTTCTTGCGGTACTGTTCCAAGGTGACGCCCCCCTTTTCCTTACGCGCCTTCAGCGCGGCGCGGACGTCGGACCGATTCTCCAACTCTTCGATCAACTCCAGATCTTCCATCGACACCAAGGCCAACATGGGCTTGCTGCGCCGCTCCAAGATGATCCGCTCGCCGCCGTAGGCGACGCGGTTGATCACTTCGGCGAGATTGGCGCGAATCTCATGGACGCCGACTTCCATCATGGTTCTTACTCCTGTCAATTGGGTTATGTACATTATCGCCCTTAGCGTCAATTTAGTCAAGTCCAATTTTCGCGGCGACGCCCTTTGCCGCGCGGCTCGGTACGCGGTCCTCTCTCCATAAATAAACTGCGCGCCACCCGGCGGGAGGGGGGGTGTACCGGAACCGTTGCCGCCCTGCCCTCCTGATGTTAGATTCCTGTTCGCCGGCCAGCAGGCTCGAACCAACCTGGCGGAGGCAACGTACCATCAGGCGGGGAAGTCTCGTACTATTTCTGCGCCCATACGGCGCCGGCGGCCAGAAATTGGAGGATCCCCCTCACTGCTTTCTACCGATTCCCCATCTTTCCACCGCTTACGACGAGAGATTGCATGGATTCCGAAATAGTGATCGAAACCCGGAATCTCACCAAGGTTTATCGGGATTTCTGGGGTCGGCAGAAGGTCCGGGCCCTGAAGGCCCTCGATCTGGAGGTTCGCAAGGGCGAGATTTTCGGCCTGCTCGGGCCCAACGGATCGGGCAAGACGACCACGATTAAACTCCTCTTGGGGTTACTGTTCCCCACCAGCGGCGAGGCCCTGGTCTTCGGCCGCGACGCCACGGAGGTCACCAAGAACGAACGGATCGGCTACCTGCCCGAGGAGTCGTATCTTTACCGCTTCCTCAACGCCGAGGAGACGCTGGATTTTTACGGCCGGCTGTTCAACATGCCGCGGGCGGTGCGGCGGCAGCGGACCGCGGACCTGATCGACCTGATGGGATTGGGTTGGGCGAAGCGGCGGCAGTTGAAGGAATACTCGAAGGGCATGACCCGGCTGATCGGGCTGGCCCAGGCCCTGATCAACAACCCGGAACTGATCTTCCTGGACGAGCCGACCAGCGGCCTGGACCCCATCCACACCAGCGAGATGAAGGGGCTGATCTGCCGCTTGCGGGACGAAGGCAAGACGATCGTCATGTGCAGCCATTTGCTGGCCGACGTTCAGGACGTTTGCGACCGCATCGGCATCCTTTACAAGGGCGAGTTGAAGGAGTTGGGGCGGGTCGATAGCCTGCTGAAGGTCCGCGACGAAACGCAGATCGTCACGTCGCTGCTGAGCGAGGCGGCCCAGGCCGAGGTCCGCGAGCTGGTCGGCCGTCACCAGGGCCGGGTGATTTCCATGGACAACCCCACGACCACGCTGGAGGAGTTGTTCTTGCACATTATTCGTCAGAGCGAGGCGCATCCGGGCCTGCGGGTGCGCGGGGCGGAGTCCGACGGATATCGGGCCGCGCCGGTCGAGCCCGCGGAGTAAGGTCCTCCATGCCGATTGAAACCAACGATTTCGTGCCGCTGCTGGATTGGCTGTTGGGGCCGGGATGGCGCGGCGGCGCCTTGTTTCAGACCGTGGTGCTATTGCCGCTGGGACTGGTCGCGGTCCTTGCGCTGGCTTGGTTGTTCTTCAAGTTGCGGACCGGGTCGGATCGCGTGTCGCACATCGTCGGCCGCGTGGCGGCGTTGGGCATTTTGGCGCTCGGGCTGGTCGGCGGACTCGGCGCTTGGGCGTGGTGGTTCTTCACCGCTCGCGGCAGCGGCGAGGCCGCGCATTTGGCGTCGCCGACGGATGCCTTTTTCGCCTCCGTATTGAACGGCGCCGCACGGCTGTTGGGTGAAGAGTGGTTTCAGGGGAGCATGTACACCTGGCTGCTGCTGTTGGCCGTCGTGATGCTGGGGAGCTTGGTGTTCGGCTGGTTGTGCGCCCTGCTTCGGGGCGGCATTCGATACGCGACGCGGACGGTGGACGACGCCCTTGCGGGGCTGGTGGCCGACGCGGTCCAGGTTTCGCCGCGCCGGGTGTGGGCGTTGAGCTGGCTGGCGGTCCGGGAGGCGGTTCGCCGGCGCCACGTCGTCGTGGTGTTGGTGGTCTTCGTGGCGGTGGTTCTCTTTGCGGGCTGGTTCAGCGACCCGGCCAGTCCGAATCCCGCCCGGCTGTGCCTGGACAAGGTGCTGACGATGACGAGCTACCTGACGTTGCTGCTGGCGTTGTTTCTCAGCACGTTGAGTCTTCCGGCGGACATTAAGAGCCGCACGCTGCACACCGTGGTGACCAAGCCCGTTCGGCCCAGCGAGATCGTGCTCGGCCGCATCCTGGGATTTACGGTCGTGGGGAGCGTGCTTTTGGCGGTCATGGGCGCGATCAGCTACGGCTTCGTCGTCCGCAGCTTGTCGCACGTGCACGCGCTTACGGCGTCCGATCTGCGGCCGCTGGGCGCGGTTTCGCCCGGCGAAACCCCCGTTCTCAAGGGGCTGACCAGCAAGGTCTGCAACCATCAGCACGAGGTCACGGTCACGAGCGACGCCAAGGGGCATCCGGTGGCGCGCGTCGAGATGGCGCAAGGACACTGGCACGAGATCACTGTCGAGGGTTGCGGCAAGGATGCGGTGTACACGATCGGTCCGCCGCGGGGGATGCTGGTGGCGCGTCGGCCGATCTACGGCAAATTGCGGTTTAAGGACCGCGCCGGGCGGGACGCCGAAAAGGGCGTCAACGTCGGCGACGAATGGATGTATCGCAGCTTCATCGACGGCGGGACCCACGCCGCCGCCATCTGGACCTTCGAGGGGATCGACGAGTCGGAGTTTCCCGACTTTCTGCCGGTGGAAATGACGCTCGACGTGTTCCGCACGTACAAGGGCGACCAGGATCGCGGCATCCTCGGCAGCCTCGCGCTGCGCAAACCCGGCAGCGACCAGAAACCGGTCGAAGTGCACCTCTTCCGGGCGAAGAAGCTGGTGACCGACTTCCAATTCCTCCCGCGGGAGCTGACGGGCCCCCGCGGCGAGAAGTACGATCTGTTCCGCGATTTCGTCCACGACGGGAAGTTGGAGATCTGGGTGCGTCCCTTGCCGACGGCCCAGTATTTCGGCATGGCCCAGGCCGACCTCTACCTTCGCTCGCCGCGCGACGTTTCGTTCGCGTGGAACTTCGCCAAGGGTTATTTCGGCGTCTGGCTGCGGATGGTGTTGGTGATCGGGCTCGGGGTGGCGTGCAGCACGTTCCTGAGCGGGCCGGTGGCGCTGGCGGCCACGCTGGGCCTCACGTTTGCGGCCTTCGTCACCGACTTCCTCGCCGAGGTGGCGTCGGGTCACTTGATCGGCGGCGGCCCGTTGGAATCGCTGGACCGCATTTTTACCCAGCAAAACATGACCTCGGAACTGGCGCCGGGGCTGCGCACCAACGTGCTGAAGATGCTCGACCCGGTCCTTGAGAAGCCCCTGGGCGTCTTTGCCGCGATGCTGCCCGATTTCAACCGCTTCGACTTCGCCAATTACGTCTCCTACGGCTTCAACATCAGCGGCGATCTCCTCGTGCAGTGCATTCTTCGGGCGTTGGCGTTCCTGGTGCCGGTGCTTGTGGCGGGGCATCTCTTTCTCAAGATGCGCGAGGTGGCCGAATGAATCCGCATCATGCTTTCCTTCGCAAGATCGTCTACGTGGTTGCGATCGGAGTGCTTTTGTTTCCGCTTTATTGGCTGGGCCACCCGGCGACCAGCGCCAGCAAGGAAGGCCAAGGGCGCAGCGGCGGCAAGCTGGCCCAAATCCGCGAAGATTATCACATCAGCCAGGCCGATCTCGGACAGGTCGATCTGACCAACGAGACCGTCAAGCTGGCCACGCTGGGCATGCGGGGCATCGCCGCCGACGTCCTCTGGTGGAAGGCCAGCAAGCACCAGATGAAGAAAGACTGGACCAGCCTCTCCGACACCTTGGAGCAGATCACCAAGGTGCAGCCCAACTTCATCGAGCCCTGGCGGTTCCAAGCCTGGAACCTGTCCTACAACGTGTCCGTCTCGTTCGACCTTCCCCCGGACAAATATGCCTGGCTGATCCGCGGCGTTCGGTTTCTCGAGGACGGCGTATGGCACAACGATCGCGAGCCGCGGCTGCTGGTCGACATCGCGTGGTTCATTTCCTACAAGCTGGGCCGCGACGACCCCTGGAGGCAATACCGCCGGCTCTTCAAGGAAGACGACGACTTCAACAAGGGCCTCCCGCCGGAAAAACGCGACAACTGGCTGGTCGGCAAGAGCTGGTATGAAACGACCGAGGAACTGGTCAAGAGCCTGAAGGTGAAATCCGTCAAGGGCACGAGCCTGCTGCTTCTATATTCCTACAGGCCGCGGTGCCAGATGGATTACGCGGATGCCCTGGAGAAGGACGGCGTCTTCGGCGAGAAGGCCCGCCTGGCCTGGAAGAAGGGCGCCGACGAATGGTTCGACTACGGCGAAAGGATCATCCCCTCGCCCCCGCCGGAGGACGCCACCGTCTGTCTCAACAACAAGGAAATGCACGACAAGAATGCGCAGAAGCTGCTGGCGCAACTGGAACGGCTCTCAGCGGGCCTGGGCGCGAAGATCCGCGCCGAGAGGCTCGCCGCCCTGACGCCCCAGGAGCGTAGGGCCCGGGAAACCCCCGCCCCGAAGCGGACCCCCAAGCAGGCCCAGTGGGCCGCCGACGCGGAAGAGAAAATCCAGATCACGCCCCATACCGTCGCCATGCGAATCAGCGGACCCAAGCACGCCGAGGCCATGGAACTGGCCCGCAAAATCGACGACGAAAGACGAGAAAGCGGCAGCATCGCCTCGGATCGCTCGATCGTCAATTTCGACTATTGGAAACTCCGCGCCGAGATCGAGCAGACCGACGACATGCTGGCCGCCCGCATGTTCATCTATCGGGCCGACGAGGCCGACGCCAACCAAGACCTCGAGGTCGCGCAAAAACTACGAGTGGGGATTCCAAGCCTGGCGCAAAGTCCTCGACCGCTACCCGCAATTGAAGGAAAACCCCACCACGCCCCTGGATATCAACGACGTGGTCGAACGGTATCGGAAACTCCTCAAGAAACGCGACGAGCAATTCCCGAAGCCCTTCATCCTTCAGGATATCGTCGACAAGGCCCGACAGAGATAATCCCGGGATTACTCTCCCTCCGGGAGACGGTTCGGGCATGGGTGGCCCCGATTGCTTGTCAATCGGGGTGCCGCGAGGCACAAGAGGAATCCGAATCAAACAGAAGACCTCTTTCGGCTTCGCCGCCCCGATAGCGGAGCTATCGGGGCCACCCGCGGAGCTATCGCGGCCACCCGCGCCCTGCGGGAGAGGGGGGCGCTCGGAGGCTTACGCCTCTGGCTCGTGGGCTCGCCGGATGGCCCGCCTTTCGCCTTGACTCATTCCACCCCACCGGCTATTCTCCCCCCTGCCGTCAGCCGCTCCGGACCGCGGGCCGGCGTTGTTGCCGGTCCAGTCCTTCCGTAGCCGGGAGCCTCGGTCCAGTCATGAATTCCATCCCCTGGATTACTTACCTGGCGCTGGCGGGGGTGGCCGTGGTGCAGG
The DNA here is from genome assembly GCA_963804825.1 of uncultured Planctomycetia bacterium. GTDB lineage: Bacteria > Planctomycetota > Planctomycetia > Pirellulales > Thermoguttaceae > JBKQVT01. Next base: position 445,962 of record CAWDRV010000004.1, read on the forward strand.
CGGTGTTGCTGGCGCTGCAGACGTGGGAACACCGTCGCTACGCCCGCTCCTGCATGCGGAACCGGGACCGCACTAGGCCGCTGGGCCGGGCGATGATCCTGGCCCCATGCAAGGGCGCCGAGTTCGCGTTGGAAGAGAACCTCCGCGCGTTGCTTCGCCAGGACTACGACGATTACGAAATCACCTTCATTGTCGAGGACGCCGGCGACACGGCTTGTCCGGTGATTCGCCGCGTCCTGGCCGAACATCCGGCCGCGGCGGCGAGGCTGTTGGTGGCCGGCCTGGCCGCAGAGGGCGGGCAGAAGGTGCATAACCTCCGCGCCGCCACCGCCGCGCTGCCGCCGGAGGTCCGCTACCTGGTCTTCGTCGATTCCGATGCCCAGCCGCGGCCCGAGTGGCTGCGGTCGCTCCTCTCGCGGCTCTCCGAGCCCGCCACGCCGGTTGCCACCGGCTATCGCTGGTTCACGCCCAGCCGTCCGTCGCTGGCCCACAAGGTCGTCTACGGCATCAACTGCACGATCATGTCGCTGCTTGGCCGCGACAGCCATTTCATGGTTTGGGGCGGCTCCTGGGCCATCCGCCGCGACACCTTCGACGCGATCGGCCTGCGGGCGGCCTGGAAAGGCACGCTCAGCGACGACCTGGTGGCCAGCCGGGTGCTTCGCCGGGCGAAACACCGCGTGTGCTTCCAGCCGGCTTGCGTGGTGGCCTCGCCGCTGGACTTCTCGCTGCCGGAAACGCTCGCCTTCATTCGCCGGCAATATCTCATCGCCCGGCATTACGCCGGCTTCTGGTGGCTGGTGGCCGTCCTTTCATCGACGCTCCGCAACGTCGTCCTGTTGGGCACGCTCGCGGCCCTCGGCCGCGGACTGCTCCACGGCACGCCCTCGCCGTGGATCCCCGCCGCGCTGGGCGCCGTCCTGTATGGATTGGGGGCGTATCGCGGCTGGCTCATGCAGGACCTGGCGAGGACCTACTTTCCCGATCGGGTGGCGTCGTTGCGGCCGTTTCGACGTTTCGCCGTTTGGGCCGCCCCGGTCAGCGCCTTCGTCGAGTGGCTCGTGTTGCTGAGCACGTTGATGGGGCGATGCGTTGTGTGGCGCGGCGTCTGCCACCGGTTCCTTCCGCACGGGCAAACCGTTGTTCAAAGGCGGACGACCAAGCTACGCTCGGTGCCCGAGGGCGGAAGGCGGAAGGGAGACGGCGAGACCGCGAATGGCCACTCGTTCGCTCCCCACTTCCCGATTGCCCATTCGCCAAGTCCCCAATCCCCCAATCCCTAATCCCCGATCCCCAATCCCTTTCCATGCACATCGTTCTTTGGGATACGCGAAAGCTCGATGTTTCCAAGGATTTCGCCGGCGGTTTCGGCATCGGTCAGTACACGGGCGACGGCACGTTCCGCAGCCGGGTCATCCGGCATTTCTACACCCGTGACCGGCGGCCGGTGGCGCTCCTGTATGCCCATTTGGCGGCCATCTTCGCCCAACTGGGCCATCGCGTCGAGTATGCCGAGGACCTCCTTCCCGCCGGCGCCGACCTGGTCGTCTTCAATCCTTCGCTGCTGACGCTTTCGCTGGAGCACGAGGTGATGGCCGAATTGCTCCGGCGCGATCCGGCGGCGCGGGTGCTGGTGGTGGGGACGTCGGCCTCGGTGCTGCCCGAGGCGTTCGCCGACCTGAACGTGACCGTGGTCAAGGGCGAGGCCGAGCAGTTGCTCTGGAAGCTCGACGAGGTGCTGGCCCATCCGGCTTCGACGGTGCAGTTGGGCACGCTGGAGGACCTCGACCGGCTGCCGATGCCGGATTGGTCGCCCTTCGGGCCGGATCGGTTTCGCATCGGCTACGATTTCTGGCGGTTTCCGACGGCGTTGATTCAGGCGAGCCGCGGATGCGCGATGAAGTGCAACTATTGCCCCTACATCGTGCTGGAGAATTCCACCCGCACGCGCAGCGCGGAAGCGGTGGCCGAGGAGATGCGGCACGGTATCCGCCGCTGGGGCTTCCGGTCGTTCAAGTTTCGCGATCCGCTGTTCGGATTGCACCGCAAGCAGGTGTTCGAGTTGGCGGAACAGATCGCCCGCCTGCCGCGGAAGATCCAATTTTCCATCGAGACGCGGACCGATTTGCTGCCGGCCGAGGTGCTGCGGCTGCTGCGTGACGCGGGGCTTTCGAGCATCACCGTGGGCATGGAATCGCCCGACGGCGACACCTTGCGCCGCCACCATCGCCCCCTGATCGCCGACGACCGCCAGCGCGAATTCATTCTCCTGTGCCGCGGCCTGGGCATCCGCACCGTGGCCGGGTTCCTCATCGGTTTTCCCCACGACACCGAGGAGTCGATCCAGCGCGTCCGCGAGTACGCCCAGCAACTCAACCCGACCTTCGCCAACTTCAACGTGGTCACGCCCTATCCGGGCACGGCCTTTTTCGAGCAGATGCGCGGCCGGATCGCCGACACCGACTTCAGCCACTACACGGTTTACACGCCGGTGTTGAAGTACGAGCACCTCACCAGGCCGCGCATGGAACAGCTTCTGGCCAAGTGTTTCCACCGCTTCTATTTCCGCTGGCAATATCTTCGCGACAACGCGCGGCTGTTGTGGCCGTTGCTGGGCAGACTCGGCCTCGGGCGGCGTCCGTCGCGGCGGCGCGACGGCGGGACGTCGCGGCACGAGGTTCCACGCCCGCTGTCCGGCACGGAAGTCCTCCGCCGCAAGGGGCTTCGCTCCGACGCGCCGCACTGGCGCGACAACGCGCGGGAGGAATCCGGCGGTCATCAGCCGGAATCGTCGGAATAACCCGCAGCACCGCCCCCTTCGACGACCGCCCGTTTGCTTCCGGCGGCCTTGTGACCTAGGCTTTCTCTGGCGAGCCGTTCGGCTCCGGGCGCATCTGCCACCGACATCCTATGAGACGCAACCGAGACTGATGGCGACCAATGCGTGTGCCAAAGCTCCGGAACACCATGCCTCCGTCGAGGCCGTCCAAGGCGCTTTGGCCGAGTTGTCGGCCGGCCGCCGCGAGTTCGAGGTGTTTCTGACCGAACTGTTCGATCATTGTCGGGACGCGCAGGAGCAGTGTGCGTTGCTGGAGCGGGAGCGGGCGATGTTGCAGGCGCAACTGGAGGCGGCCCGGCGGCATAACGCCAAACTGGCGGAAACGCTCGCCGGTCAGCAGCACCGCGGCATCCGCGAGCACACCAGGTGGGGCGGCGAACTGAAACGCCTGCGGCGACTGCTGGAAAACATCGCCGAGCAACTACCGCGGGAAAGAAAACCTGTAACCGTTCACAGGTCGGAAACCAAAGAGAGGGAACCGCAGATAGACGCGGATGAACGCAGTTGATTGAATCCATTCTTGTCGGCGTTTATCTGCGTTCATCCGCGGTTTCTCCGCCGGCAGCGTGAACGGTTACGAGAAGCTCAGTAAGGACTTGGAAAAGAATACGTTGGGGACTGTCCCCTTCTGAAACACGGCCGGAAAAGATCATGATCCATGGGCGGACCACGGCGCCGGCCGCGGCCTTGGCGTGAGCAGCGAGGTTGGCATGACCCTGATCGAGCAAGCGATTCTTACTTCCGCTTCGGCGGCGGACGCCGGCGGCGGCCGCGTGGTGGCCGCCAGCCCGGGCCTTGGCGACGACGACCGGCGGGAATTGACCGCTTGGGGGCCGTCGCGCGATTCGCTCCAGGCGTCGGACAGCGGCGTCACGAGCATCAACTTTCATCCTCTGCCCAGCGGCAACTTCTGCGTGGCGCGGACCACGCTGGCCGGCGGGCAGTGCGAGGACCGCGGCGGGCCGCGGATTTCCACGCATTGCTTGATCGTCCCGGCCGCGGGGCTGCGGCAGTTCGCCAACAACCCGTTGGCGCTGTTGGAAGAGGCCGCGGCCGCCGGGGCCTTCGACGCGCCGCCGCGGGCGGCCGCCGATCTGCAGCCGTTGGAACTCGCCGGCGATGCGCCGGCCGTCGATCTGCCCCTGCTGGCGCGCCTGTCCGCCGAGCTCGGGCCGGATCGCCTGGCCGCCTTGGTGCAAGCAGCCCTGGGGTCGGTCTGTCTTGCCGTGTCGGGCGGACCGCCGGTCCATCAACTCGTGGCCGCGGTGCTGAATTGCCTGCCCGTCGAGTGCCGCACCGAATTCTCCTTTTCCACCGAGATGAAGTTCTCGTCGCATCGTCCTTTCCGGATCATCGGCCTTCCGCGCGATCGGGCGGAAAGAAACTGGCTGGCGCACAACGCGAACGTCACCCTGCTGGACCTCGACCGGTCCTGCCCGGCCGACGAGCCGCCGGGCGATTGGGCCCGGCTCATCCACCGGATTGCCGGCAGCAAGGACTACGCCTTCCTGGATGCCCGGCTCTCGCAGCGGCGACCGACCCTTACGCTCGAAGAGCTGTCCGCCCTGGGCTTGCAGTTGTGCGACGAACTCGACGTTTCGCAGCTCGGCGGCGATCGGGCAACGGCCGATGATCGGGCAACGGCCGGTCCGCCGGAGGAAAAGGGCGACAACGGCCTGCGGGCCCATGCCGCCCATCATCGCTTCGAGAAGAGCGCGGGGGGCACGACCGCCGTGCAATCCGCCGTCGTCGTCCCCTCGAAGGACCTCCAGGCCGACGCGCCGGAAGTGCTGGAGAAACTGGAGGCCCTGGACGACGCCGTCTACGACGCCATCCACGGACAGCCGGCCGCGTTGGAACGTCTGCAAGCCCTATGGCCGGCCACTCTGATCCAGCTCGGCGAGCAGTTCGTGGCCGACTCGCGCGAGCAATACTTGCGCTATGCGCTGACGATCTGGGAGAACTGCGTCGACGCCCAGGGAGTTCACGACCCGGCCCGTGCGGTGCAGGCCCTCGAGGTGCTCTGCGTGCTGTTCGATGAACGATAGTCCTTCCGCACGCGCGGCCGGGGTTGGCTTCGGGCACTGGCAAGATGCCCGTGGCACCCGGCGAGCTTCTTGCCGTTTCAGACCACGACCTTGAAGACCTTGTCGTTCTCGTGGGCGTGCTCGGCCAGGTGGATGCCCACGGACTGGCCGGCATTGGCCACGGTCACCGGCTGGTGGTCGAGTTGCATCGAGTTGACGTTTTGGGTGAAGTCGCTGGTGTGACCCTTGACGTGGATGGTGTCGCCCACGGTCAGCGAGTCGTGTTGGATTTCGATGGCCGCCACGCCGATCTTGCCGAAGTAATGCGTGACTTTGCCCACTTCCACTTCCGCCATTGGACCGTCCTCCTTTTGAAATGTCGAGTCCGGCCTGGTGTGGCCGCCGCGTAGATTCGCGCCGGGGAACGACAGCTCCGTACCACAGGGACACCGGACCCGGTGCCCAAACTGGAACAACGTGACGTCAAAGCCCCTCCCGCATCGGGGGCAGGTGATTGCCATGGGGAATTCCTTCCCCCCATTGTACAACTTGCCGCCGGGCAGGCAACTAGGCGATTTCCAGTAGGTCAGGCACGCCGTGCCTGACATCTCCTCGGATTCCGGCAACCTTCTGTCAGGCACGGCGTGCCTGACCTACGCGGCTACAACTTGCCGCCGGGCAGACAACTAGGCGAGTTCAGTCCACCAGGAGGACCACGAGGCGTTTCGGGCCGTGAACGCCCAGAATGAGGATCTTCTCGATGTCGGCGGTGCGGCTGGGGCCGGTGACCAGGACGAATTCGCCCCGTAGCCCGGCGTCGCCGCAACGGGGACCGATCTCGGACCAGGCCGCCGGGAGGTGCTCGGCCAGTTGGGCCACCCGGGCGATCACCACGCACGCCGGCGGCAGATAGCACATCAGCCGTTGATGGGTCGTGTCGCAGGCGATCATGCACGAGCCGGTGTCGGCCAACAGGACGTCGGCCGCGACCAGGCCGGCCGCAAGCTGGGCGATCCGCTCGGGCTTCCACTCCGCGGTGACCCAGCATACGCGATCCGGCGGCAGCTCGCTGGTCAATTCACGTGACGCCGGGCCGTCCACGGCGCCGATAGCGGGCCACGGGCCGGTCTCCATCAACGCGGCCAGTTGTTCCCGCGCCTCGGCCATGGTGCGGCAGCGAATCGTCTCGCCGAAAACGGCCTTCAACTCCGCCGCGAACCGGTCGGCCAAAACGCCCTTGTCGGAAGTCTGCCGCGGCCAGACCTCGGCCACCGGCGGCGGCGCCACCGCCGGACCGGCGGACAGACGCGTGCGGAGGCGGTGCAGGATGCGAGCGCGGCTGTTCATGGGTTGCCTCCGTTTTCCGGCTTTGCGCCTTGCGCGAGTTCTTCCTCACGATGCTCCCCTTACGGCAATTCGACCTTATCCGGCGGCTTACGCCGCCGGCTCACTTTCTCCGCTGGTTCCGCGCCTTTTCCACCAATGGCGGAAGGCCGGGCCGGGGATTTTCGGCAAGGCGCGGCCGCGGGTCCAGGCGCCGAGCTTGCCCGGGTGCCAGGGCAACCACGGCGCCAGTCGCACACCTTGCCGCACCGCCCACATGGTCAGCTTGTAGCGCCGCGGGCCGCCCATCGCCCAGGCCCAGAGGGTCCACATCAGCCGCTCGCGGGCCGACCGCATGGGCGACGGCTCGTTGACGGCCCGATGCCGCAGGTGGACGAGTTGATGGGCGATGTCGATTTTCACCGGGCAGACTTCGGCGCACGCCCCGCAGAGCGAGGAGGCGAACGGGAGCGTGCCGGCCTGGTCCATGCCCACCAGGTGCGGCGTCAGGATGGCGCCGATGGGACCGGGATAGACCCAGCCGTAGGCCCAGCCGCCGGCGCGGCGATAGACCGGGCAGGCGTTCAGGCACGCGCCGCAACGGATGCAGAACAAGGCGTTCCACGCCGCCGGGTCGGCCAACACGTTGCTCCGCCCGTTGTCGAGAAAGATGATGACCAATTTTTGCCCCGGCGTCGGGCCGTGGATGAGATGCGTGTAGGTGGTCAGTTTCTGGCCGGTGCCGCTGCGGGCCAAGACGTTCAACAGCAGCGGCAGGTCGTCGATCCGCGGCAACACCTTTTCGATTCCCACCAGGGCGACGTGGATCGGCGGCGTGGCGGTCGAGAGTCCGGCGTTGCCCTCGTTCTCGACGAGGACGAGGGTGCCGGTGTCGGCGACGGCGAAATTGCCGCCGGAAATGCCCATGCCGGCTTGCAGGTACTCGTCGCGGAGGTGCCGGCGGGCGATGGCCGTGAGGCTTTGGTGTTCTTCGCTGAAGGGCTCGCCCAACTTCTCCGCGAAGAGCCGGCCCACGTCGGCGGCCGACATGTGAATGGCCGGCGTGACGATATGGACCGGCCGCTGCCCGGCCAGTTGCACGATGTACTCGCCCAGGTCGGTCTCGACGGGCCGGATGCCCTCGGCCTGGAGCACGTGGTTGAGATTCATTTCCTCGGTCACCATCGACTTCGACTTGACCACGCTTCGGACGCCGTTTTGCCGGGCGATGTCGAGCACGTAGCGATTGGCCTCGGCGGCATTTTCCGCGAAGAGCACCGTCGCCCCCTTGGCCGTCATCCGCCCTTCGAACTGGACCAGCAGCTTGTCGAGGTTGGCGACGGCGTATTTTTTGACCTGGTGGGCCGCCTCGCGCCATTGCTGGAACTGCGGGACGGCGTCGGTCACCTGGCGGTTGCTCACGCTGGAGAACTTGGCCGCCTTGCCCAACGATTCGAGGCCGGGGCCGGGCTCGTAAAGCCCCTTGGTGTTTTCCTTCAGAAACGGGGCGCCGTCGAGCGAGGACATGGGGGTAAGGGTAAATGGTAGGGTGGGTCGAGCCACCCCTGTAAAGGTCTTAATCTGTTACGGTTTCACGGTTTATGGTATCACTTCGGCTTCGGCGCGCGTCACAACGGGGTGGCGGCGTGTGAATGGGTCTCGCGAAGCAGGAGCGACAAGGATGTTGCTGGGCAAACCATTGGCGGTCTTCATCGAGCGGAGTCCGGTCAGCGTGATGGTCAGTGCAACGCTTGAGCGTGTTTTCGAACCGGCGGTGCTGGATCAGGTTTTCCAGGAGCACGCCGTCCTGGGCTACGCCAAGGAATTGGCTTTCTCCCAGTGTGTTCAAATCATGTGCGACGTGGTGTTCAAGGAATCGCCGTCCGTGGGAGCGTTCTACCAAGCCCACCCGGACGAAATTCCGGTGACCCGGCAAGCTGTCTATGACAAGTTGAAGCGTCTGGAATCGCAAGTCCCGGCGGCGTTGGTGCATTATTCGGGCGAGGAACTGGGCCCCTGTATGAAGGCGATGCGGTCGCAGGCCCTGCCGCTGCTGCCTCGCTACCGCGTACGAGTCCTGGATGGGAACCACTTGACCGGCACCGAGCATCGTATTTTCGAGTTGCGCCGGTTTCGGTCCGCCGCCTTGCCGGGGCAGGCGCTGGTGTTCTACGATCCGCAATACGGTTTGATTACCGACGTGGTTCCCTGCGAAGACGCGCATGCCCAGGAACGTTCGTTGCTGAAGGAGGCCTTGGCGTGTATTTCCGCGCGATTGCATTTTGGCGGACCGCAACTTCTGCACCAGCGGGTTTTTGTTTGGTATTCGTCGCCTGGGGGCTTTCTTTATTATCCGTCAGCACGCCTCCACGCTTTGCTACGAATTGAAGGGAAAACGCCGTTTGGTGGGCCAGGATGGTCGGGGACGAAACATCTACGAACAAGCGATTTGCCTGACCGACCCCGAAAGCGGAGAGAGCTTTACTGCCCGCCGAATTACGATCGTCCTGGACAAGCCCAACAAGGACGGGGAAACGGAATTGCACATTCTCACCAACTTGGCGAAGAAAGCGGCCAGCGCGGTGCGGATTGCGGAACTCTATGCCGATCGCTGGACGATCGAAACGGGGTTCCAGCAATTGACCGACGACCTGCGCTGCGAGATCAACACCTTGGGATATCCCAAGGCGGCGTTGTTCGGATTCTGTACGGCGTGCATGGCCTACAACGCCGTGTCGGTTGTGAAGTGTGCGATTCGCGCGGCACAGGGCAAGAAGTACGTGGAAGAGGAGTTGTCGATGTACTACCTGACCCTGGAAGTGGCTCAGGTGACGGCTGGGATGATGATCGCGATCCCCGAGCAAGATTGGGGAGTCTTTCGTAGAATGTCTCCCAAGAAGTTCGCGACCGTCTTGATCGACTTGGCGCAGCGTATCGACCCGCAAGTACACGAAGCACAAGCGTGGGCCGAAAACCAAACAGCCGAAGAAGACCAGCGGCAAACGAATTCATCATGTATCTACCGCGAGAATACTCGCCATGCGAACATAGGTAAGACCTTTACAGGGGTGGGTGGGTCGAGCGCAGCGAGACCCACCACCGTAATTCCTGGTGGGTCTCGCTGCGCTCGACCCACCCTACAAGTAATTCCTACAAGTCTACAGGATTCACTTCCCGTCGGCCACCAGGACCTCGGCGATGTGCATGGTGCGGATGTGCCGCATGGCTGGGTCGCGCCGCAAGATGCCGCCCAGGTGCATCAGGCAACTGATGTCGGGCGAGACGAGCACCTCGGCGCCGCTGCGGACGATGTTGGCGGCCTTGGCGCGTCCCATCGCCAGCGAGGCGCCGGGCATCTTCACGCTGAAGGTGCCGCCGAACCCGCAACACTCTTCCACCTCGGGCAATTCGCAACAAGTGATGCCCCGCACGTTCTTCAGCAATTGCATGGGCGGATCGACCACGCCCAACTCGCGCCGCCCGTGGCAGCCGACGTGCAGGGCGACCTTGCGAGGGAACGTGGCGCCGGTGTCGGTCACGCCCAGGATATCGACGAGAAACTCGGTCAGCTCGAACACGCGGCGGCCGACGCCGACGGTCCGCGGGTCCGGGTCGACGTGGCCGAAAAACACGCGGCACATCGCCGTGCAGGAGGCCGAGGGGCAGACGATCCAGCGATGCGGCTCGAAGACGTCGCGGAAGTGGCGGATCACCCGGCGGGCCTGTTCCCAGTAGCCCGAGTTGAAGGCCGGCTGGCCGCAGCAGGTCTGCGCGGACGGATAGACCACCGGCACGCCGTGCCGGGTGAGCAACTCGACCGTCGCCCGGCCGATCTCCGGATAGAACTGGTCGATATAGCAGGGGAGGAACAGGGCCACCGGCTCGCCCTTGGCGTAGGGCGGATCATCCTGGCGCGGGGCGACCGGGCAGGCGGTGAGCCGGGATTTTTCCGTCGGGATGAACTGGATCATGGTCGGCTGGCCGGGGGGAAGCGTGGCTTTTTGGGGCGGTGCACCACAGCTGATATTCTGACGGAAACCGACCGAAAGGGAAAGGGGCAACGATATCCGGGGCCTTACGGCCCCGGCTCACGATGGCCCCGGCTCACGATGGCCCCGGCTCACGATGGCCCCGGCTCACGATGGCCCCGGCTCACGATGGCCCCGGGTCGCGGTGAACCCGGCTGCAGGAGGCTTACCGCAGGTCGGAAGCCTTGTTCTTGCGGGCCATCTGCTCGAAGTAGGCGGCCTGTTCTTTCTCGCCCAGTTGACGGTGCATCCAGGCAAGATTGCCGTAGGGAACGTTCAGACTCGACTTGGCCAACGTCCCTTGCCCGACGGCCTGCTCCATCATTGTCAGGCCATGTTCGGTCAACTCGACGGCCCTGGTGCGCTGGTCCGTCTCCCAGTACGACACCCCCATGCTCACGAGCGATTCGCCGTGGCGGCCGGCGTCGGCGAGCTGGTCGGCCGGGGTCTTCTCCAACAAAGGCAGGGCCTTGTCGAACCAACTGACGGCGAGGCGATGGTTCTGGTCGCCCAGGGCATGAATCGCGCCGAGGTGGAAGTAGAGCCGGCCCAACAGGTAAGCGTTGTCGCGGGAGAGCGGTTGCGGGCTGCCCTTTTCCAGGTAGTCGGCCGACATTTCGCCGTAGCGGAGGGCCTCGTCTCGATGGTTCATGGTCTGGCAGACCTGCATGGTGTCGTAGAGGGCCATGCCCAGGTCCCATTGCAGGTGCGACTTGCAGACCGGCTCCGACGCGGCGGCAATCAGGTTCTTGCCGCTTTCGACGGCTTGATCGACCCAGGGAACCGGATCGAGCTTGCCCCTCATGCCGACACAGACCGCCAGCGCCCGCGTAGCGACGCGGAAGCGATACTCTTCGCCGCCGGCTTCACTCTTGACCAGGTCGTCGGCCAGGGCGGACGCCTTGTCCAGCCAAACGGTGACCGCTTTCTCTTTCTCCCGCCACTTGCCCCAGGCGATGTCGTGCGCGGCGCCCAAGTGGGCGTCCAGCATCACTTCCTTGGCGGCGACGCGGAGGGCCGGGTGCTTGCTGGTCGTCAGGGGCTCGGCCAATTTCACCGCCTGCATGTGGTGTTGCATGGCCTGCACATAATCGGGCTTGGGACCCGAGGCCGCGATGTCGCCCAGCAGGCAGAAGGCGCGGGCCTGGACGTGCGGGCGCTGCGGGCTGAGGTCGACGGCTTTTTCGGCCGCGCTGGCGGCTTCCTCCAGCAGCCCGGCGCGAGCCAGCACCTCCGCTTGCGTCACGCGATAATGGCTGTCCTGCGGGTCCAGGCGGACCGCCTCGGCGCCGGCCGCCATGGCCTTCTCATACTCGCCGAACGAAGCCAGCACCCGGCATCGCAGCCAGTGCGCCCGGGCGAGGCCCGGCTCAAGCTGCAAGGCCTGGTCGAGGTCGTGCAGGCTGAAGTCCGGCCGCCCCTCGAGATTCGTCTCCGCGCGCAGCACGAACGGCTCGGCGCTGAGCGCCTCCAGGATGATGTGGCTGACTTTCATCGAGGGCTTGCCCGGCGCCTCGCCCGGCTCGAACGAAAACAGCACGCCACGCTCCGGATACGCCTGGCCGAGGATCTCGCCAAGATCGTTGGAAATCAACACCGGCTGGATCTTGGACAATTCGAGCTGCCGGGCCACGGTGCTGGCGGGAAATCCCTTCTCGAAACGGACGACGATCGATACGACCTTGTTGCCGTTGCAACTGGCCTCGACCCGCTGAAACGGCCCGACCGAGTACAATTGCATCAACTGCTTGCCTTGCTTGTGCGTTTCCTTGGCGCGCCCCATGCCTTCACCATTTGCTCCACGGTGGTGACGCCCGGCGTCACGCCGTGAAAGCTGGTGGCTTCCAGTTCCACCGGCCCGAGCTGCTGCGGATCGGGAATCGGTTCGAGTTTTCCTTTTCCCTTTTCGCCGTCCGCCGGTTTTTCTTCCGCTTTGCTCTTGCTCTTGTCGTTATCCTTGTCCTTGTCCGCTGAAGCTTGTTCCGCGGGTGCGGGCTGCAAGGTCGCGTTGGACTCCTCCACCGGTTGCAGAGCGGCATCCGTCGCGGGTTTCGGCGGCGCCAACGTCGGCACGCCGGATTTCGTGCTCGAGGCTGTGCGAACCGCACTGGCGGCCCCCGTATCGGCGGCCACGTCCGGCGTGGTGTCGATCAACCGCACGCCGGTCGATGCTTCCGGCGGTTTGTCGGTCGACGCCGCCTGCTGCCCACCGGCAACCTCCCAGCACAAGAGGGAGAACACCGCGAACGAGAGAACGATTCTGAGGAATCGAATTGGTTGGATTTGCACGGCCCGTTCCTCCTTGAACTTAGGCAGCAGGGGATGGCAGCGAGAGGGTGGTAGTGTACCCAGGCAAGCCCAGTTAAGTCCATAGTGGATTTCGCGTTCCGTGCGACACAGGGCCGATGCCACCCTTTGAGTTGGGGGTATGATGATGGGGTATTGGGGAAGACAGGCAAGGCGGGAAATCGGCCGACGCCGTTCAAATAGTCCTCCATCCCTCCGGGAGAGGGAAGAGGAAATCCCCGATTACCCAAGCCGCTTTTCCATCCGCCGCAACTCTCCTACCTGCTCCTCGGTGAACGGCACGGCGGCGCCGGGCGGCGGCGGATGCGGCGCCAAACGGACGCCGATCCGCTCGACCAACGCGTCCAACCCCTGCCGCCCAAGGGCGCTCAGTGCCAATCCCGCCGGGCGGGACACATCGACGCCGGCGGACAGGTCGCTCTTATTATGGATCACCAAGGCGCCGGGCATGGCGACCAACAAGGCGTCGTCCGCCGCTGACCACGGAACGCTCAAATCGAACACCAGCAGCACGAGATCGGCACGGGCGATCTGTTGCCGGGCCAATTCGACACCAGCCCGCTCGACCGCATCGCCAACGCCGCCGTCGCCGACGTCGTCGCCGCCCAGACCGGCCGTGTCGGCCAGGACGACCGGCCAGCCGTCGATGGCGGTCCGCGTGGTGACCACGTCGCGGGTGGTGCCGGCCGTCGGATGCACGATCGACCGGCCATAGCCCACCAGGGCGTTGATCAGGCTGCTCTTGCCCACGTTCGGTCGGCCCGCCACCACGACGTTCCACGGCTCGATCAGATGCCGGCCCAGCGGTGCGCGGGCCAAGAGGGCGTCGATCTGCTCTCGGGCCGCGGCCCATTGCCGACCACGGATGAACTTTTCCGTCGCGTCGATGGCGCGCCGCAGCGCCCCATGATACTGATCCAAGAGGATCGAGGCGGTCCGCACGGTGCGGGCCTCGGCCAAGGCAAGCCGCGCGGCGGCGGCGATCGGGTCGGCGTCCTGGCCGGCGACCCACTCCCGCCACGCCAGCGGCCGGCAGCCCGAGGCGACGAGGACCTGTTCGATCATGGCCACGGTGGCGCGGCCGCCGTGGCAATGCACCTCGACCGATCGGGCCGAGCGGCATCGGACCACCACTTCCTCGCCCGGCGCCGCGCCGAACCGCCCGATGGCCAGTCGTTGGTCCGGCTGGGGCTTCAGGCGTCCGCCTCCGCGGGCGTGGAAGTGCGCGCCGACCGTCCGGACGGCCCTGGGGCCTTCGACCAGCAGCGTCGCCACGGCCCCCCGGCCCGGCGGCGTCAATAGGACCAGTCTTGGGAACTTCTTCTCGGGCACGTCCGTCTCCTTGCGACTATCGTAACGCGTCGCGGCGTGAATCGAAAGACGAGCGCCGATCAGAAAAATTCGGGGCGGGAGCGTGGCGATGGCCGCCGGCCCACTGCACGCTTGCGGTTTCGCAGGAACCGCCTCCCTCTGGCCGCGACGGTCGCTTGCTGCTACGCTGATGGGCGTCACGAGGGTCGATCGTCATGGGATACTTGATCGGAACGGACGAAGCCGGCTATGGTCCCAACTTGGGGCCGTTGGTCATTTCGGCCACGGTCTGGGAAGTTCCCGACGGCGTGGGCAGCGAAGACCTTTACCGGCGACTGGACGCGGCCATTGCGCCGACCGCCGGCCGCAACGGCCACAACGACAGCAACGAGTGAGCGATCACGGCGGCCGCGTGGCCATGGCCGACTCGAAGACCCTCTACCACTCGGGCGGCGGTTGGCGGCTGTTGGAGCGCGGCCTGTGGGCGGCGTTCGCCTTGCTGGGCCAGCGGCCGCGCAGCGCCGCGGAAGTCTGGGACCTGTTGGCGCCGGACGCCGCCGCCCAGCGCGGACCGGACGCCGGGTACAGCCCGGACAACCTCGCGCTGCCGCTGGACGCCGCGGTGGACGAATTCGCCTCGCTGGGTCCGCGCTTGCAGCGGCGCTGGCCGCGGCCGCCGTCCGGTTGATCGCGGTCCAAAGCCGGGCGATCTTTCCCGGTCCGTTCAACGACCTGGTCCGGCAGTGCGGATCGAAGGGCCTGGTGCTGTCGCGAGCGACGCTCGCATTGGCGGCCGGACTGGTCGGGTCCTTGCCCGGCGGCCCGATCCACGTGTTGTGCGACAAGCACGGCGGCCGCAACCGCTACTTGCCGCTGTTGATGGAATGTTTTCCCGGGCCGCCCATCGAGGTCCGCGCCGAGGGGCGTCCGCGGAGCGTGTATCGTTTCGGGCCCGCCCAGCACGGCGTGGAAATATGTTTTCAGGCGAAGGCGGAATCGCATCTGCCGGCGGCGCTGGCCTCGATGGCGTCGAAGTATCTCCGCGAGTTGGCGATGCGGGCGTGGAACGATTTTTGGCTTCGACGGGTGCCGGGCCTGGCGCCCACGGCCGGCTATCCCCAGGACGCCGTCCGCTTCAAACGTCAAATCGCGGCGGTGCAGGGCCAGTTGGGCATCGACGACGACCTGCTATGGAGGACCAAGTAATGGATCTGTTCATCGTTCGACATGCGTGGGCGGGGCATTTCGGCGATCCGGCCTGGCCCGACGATTCCCAGCGGCCCCTGAGCGACGAGGGCCGGCGGCGGTTCGCCCGGATGGTTGCCAAGCTGGCGGACCGCGGGCTGGCGCCGCAGTGGATTGCCACCAGTCCGATGGCGCGGTGCGTGCAGACGGCCGAGTTGCTGGCAGATGGTGTGCCGGGCCGTCCGGAAGTGGTCGCGTGCGCCGAACTGCTTCCCGGCGGCGACGTGGCGGAACTGGTCGCATGGACCGCGCGGCAGGCGGAGCGGTACGGGCGGATCGCTTGGGTGGGTCATGCCCCGGACGTGGGCCAGCACGCGGCGGCGATGTTGGGCCAGGGCGAGGGTTGCATTCGTTTCGGCAAGGGGGCGATCTGTGCGATTCGTTTTCCCGGCCCGCCGGAACTTGGCGGCGGCGAGTTGCGCTGGCTGGCGACGGCCAAGGTGTTGGGCTGTTAGCGGGCGGTGCGGGAAATGAGGTGGAAATCCAGCCCCAGCAGCCAGACCATCAGAATCAGGATGAGCAGCAGGCCGCAATAGGTCAGGGCCAATTGCACGCGTTCGTCGGGCGGTTTGCCGCGGAGGGCCTCCCAGATCAGGAACACCATGTGTCCGCCGTCGAGGATGGGAATGGGGAGGAAGTTGAGCACGGCCAGATTGGCGCCGAGCAGGGTGAGGAAGACGAGCAAGTTGCCCATGCCTTCCTTGGCGGCTTGCAGACTGACCGAGAAGATCGACACCGGGCCGCCGAGGAACCGGGCCGACACCTTCCCGGAGCCCATCGCCCGGATCATTTTGAAAACCAGCGAGCGTGTAATTGATCGTTTTCTTCGTGCCCCAGCGGACGGCCTCGCCGAGGGAATCGGTCGACCGCCGGAAGGTTTCGGGCTGAAGAGGAAGCCGCGGTCCGGATTGAACCAATCTTTGGCGGCAATCGATGTAAGCGTCGCGTTGGAGGATTCTTCTCCCCGGCTCCATTCCAGTTCGACCTTTGCTTCCGGCAGGCCGCCTCGTTGCAGGGCGTACATGAAAATGGGCCAATTGCGGTGCTCCTCGTCGAACAGGAACTCCTCCTTTCCAAAATCGCTGTACGATTTGGGGAATTTCTCCTCGAGTTGAGCGAGCGTCTTTTTGTCGGGCCGTAGGATGGTCGCCTTGGTGATCACGTCGCCGCTTTGCAATCCGGCGGCCGCCGCCGGCGTGCCCGGAACCACCTCGCGGACGCAATGGAGCACGCGATAGGCGATTCCCAAGGACGATAGGGCCAGGGGGCTGTCTTCGCCCGAGGGGAAATAGAAGCCGTCGCTCGCGGCGGGGCGTGAGGGAAACTCCTGGACGGCCTTCCCCGGACGCTCGACGCCCAATTTCACGGTTTGCCCCCCGCGGCCTCGGAACAGGTCGGGCAGGGTCATGGGATCGGTCACGGGTTGGCCGTCGACGGTGCGGATGAAATCGCCGGGTTGGATGCCCGCCGCCGCAGCCGGCGAATCGGCCTGGATGGCGCTGATCGGCCCCATGTCCATGACCAGTCCGAGCCATTGCATGCGGATTGGGGGCGACGTGGACGGCGAGCAATCGTGTTTTCGCGGGTGTCGGCGGACCGCCCTTTTCGGCCGGCTGCGTTCGCTCGACGGTGACCAGCAGCGGCTTGTCGCTGTGCTCGCCCAGGTAGGCATGAAGCTCCGCGAAATCGTGAATCGGGCTGGCCGTCGAGCTTGACGATCTTGTCGCCGGGAAGCAGCGGCGGATCGGATTCCGCGGCGGTGGTTGCAATGAGGGTGGCGAAGTCTTCTTCTTCGTTCAGCGTCGTGGTCCACGCCGGTCCGACGCCGATGCGAGGCTTTCCGCCGGATTCGTGCGCCTTCACGTCGATGTGCAACGGCTCCTTCAAACCGGGACGATCCACAACCAAGGGAATGTCCTGGTCCACGTCGCCCAGGGCGATGGCCTCCACGAGGTCCTCATAGGTGTTGACCGGCTGGCCGCGGACTTTGAGGATCTTGTCGCCCATTTTCAGGTTGGCTTGCCAGGCGCCGTCGCCGGGGGCGAGATAGCCCACGCCGCTGGTCATGCTCCCGGACGCCAAAATAGCGGACGGCCACGATCGCCATGACCCAGGCGCAAATCAGGTTCATCACCACGCCGGCGGAAATGATCGCCATCCGGCGCGGCACGCTCTTCGCCAAGTAGCTGCGCGGATTGAACAGCGCTTGCCGGGCGGCTTCCACCTCGGCGGCGGTGGGGGCTGGCGACTTGGTCGAGTCCGCGTCGCCCGCCGGCTGCCTGGCCCGCTCGATCTCCTCGCGCAACCGCGCCGGGTTGTCTTCCTGGCCGAGCATCTTCACGTAGCCGCCCAGCGGCAAGATGCCGATGCCGTATTCCGTCTCGCCGCGGCGGAACTTGAACAGCTTCAGACCGGCGATGTCGTAGCCCAGGTAGAACTTCTCGCACTTCACGCCACAGAGCCTGGCGACGACGAAATGGCCGAGTTCGTGGATGAAGATGAGGAACCCGATGCCGATGATGACCTCGAGGATGGCCAGCCAGGTCCCCCATTCCAGATACCAAGCGCCGATCAAGCACCAGTCCAATGCAATACCTCCTGGCGAGCCCAACGGTCGGCTTCGAGCAGTTGCGCGAGCGTGGGGTTGGGGTCGAAGTTATGGTTTTCAAGGATGCCGCGGCAGGCGGGAACGATCTGGTGGAATCCGAGTCGTCCGGCGAGGAAGGCGTCCACCGCGGCCTCGTCGGCGCCGTTGAGGACCGCGCCGGCAGTGCCGCCGCGGGCCGCCGCTTCCAGGCCGAGTTTCAAAGCGTCGAACCGCTCGAAGTCGGGCGGCTCGAACCGCAAATCCAGCGCCCGGCTCCAATCCAACTTGGCCGCCACGCCCGCTCGACGCTCGGGCCAGCAAAGCGCGTATTGGATCGGCAGCTTCATGTCCGGCGGACTCAACTGCGCAATCACCGCGCCGTCACGGAATTCCACCATCGAATGAACGATCGACTGAGGGTGGATCACCAAACCGATCTGCCCGCTGTCCAACTCGAAGAGCCAGCGGGCCTCGATGATCTCCATCGCCTTGTTCATCAACGTGGCCGAATCGACGGTGATTTTCCGGCCCATGTCCCAAGTGGGATGGGCCAAGGCGTCGGCGACGGACACGTGGGCCAGTTGCTCCAACGTGTGGTTCCGCAGCGGACCGCCGCTGGCCGTCAGCACCACGCGGACGACTTCCTCCCGGCGGCCAGCCTGAAGCGCTTGAAAGATGGCGCCGTGTTCGCTATCGACCGGCAGGATTCGAGCGTGCTTCTCGGCAGCCAGGCGGGGCAGCAGCGGCCCGGCCACCACCAGGCTCTCCTTATTGGCCAGCGCCAAGGTCTTGCCGGCCTCGAGGGCCGCCCAAGTCCATTGCAGTCCGATGCTGCCGACCACCGCCGAGAGGACCGTATCGACTTCCGGGTCGGCCACGACGCGGGCGACTCCATCCGCGCCGGTCAACAATTCCGTCTCCTTGGGCAGTCCGGACCAGTCGTAGCCGGCGGCCGCGGCCGCGTCGGTCGCCACGATCCAGCGGGGTTTCAGCGTCCGGGCCTGCTCTTTCAACAGCGTCAGATTGCGGTGTGCCGTCAGGGCCACCGCACGCAGACTCCCCTCGCTAGCGGCAATGACTTCCAGCGTGCTGCGACCGATATGGCCGGTCGAGCCGAGGATGGCGACATTCTTGGCCTGTCCGGTCATGCGTCGGTACTTCTTTTTTACCCTTGGAGACACTGCCATTGTATGAAGCGATCCCCCCTGCTGCAAGGGCGAGGAGGAATGCAACGGCAGGGTTTCGTCCTGGCCTCACGTGGTCCGTCTGTGGCTCTTTTGTGGGCAGTTGGTGGCGATTCGACGGAGGGTCGTTTAGAATAGCCCAGCGATTCATCGCTGGGTAGCGGAAGGCCTGATTCCTCTTCGTCCCGTAGGGACGATTGAATTCGGACGGCGTTTCGTCGTCCCTACGGGACTTGTCGCAAGAAAGGGTTGTGCTTGCCGTCCCAGCAGGAACTGCTGGGCTATCATCAAAGCCCCTACGGGGCGAAATGGTCGCCAGTCATACGTCCCACACTGTGAATCACTACACCAGAAACCGGGAGTGAAGACTGAGAGCGGCTCATTCCCGCCTCGCGGGGGCCTGGATCGACGCGCCGCTAATGGTAAATGCTCTCGTCCATCGTGACGACCGCGGCCGCATAGAGCATGACAGCCTGGAGATGCTCGGGTTTGAGCGTGGGGTAGTTTGCCAACAACTCCTTGTGGCTCATGCCGGTCCCAAGCTCCTTGAGAAGATGCTCCACGGTCAGCCGCGTGCCCTTGAGAACCGGCTTCCCCATCATCACGTCCTTGCGTTCCTCAATATAATCTTGCCATTTCATCGCCGTGGGCATTCCTCCTCGGGCGGTGCCCGCACCACAACGGCTGCGGGCAGATTTGAACCGCCACACCCCCATTATCGGTGGAAATGCCGCTATTGTCAACGGAGAATGGGAATGATGGTGCTTGCCGGCGGTTCTTCGCTTTACAGGGGGTGAGAACTGAGGTTAGGATGAGATTAAAAAAGGGATCGGGAAGTGACTGAGGAACGATGATGGAACGAAAAGGACGCAAGTCCCCGCTCAACAACCCGACGCCGGACCGCAAGTCCCCGCCGGGGGGCAATAACTTGGTCTGGTATCTCGTCGGCGTCACGCTGGTGACACTCGTCGTGGTGAGCTTGTT
This sequence comes from uncultured Planctomycetia bacterium, assembly GCA_963804825.1. Lineage (GTDB taxonomy): Bacteria > Planctomycetota > Planctomycetia > Pirellulales > Thermoguttaceae > JBKQVT01. Next base: position 465,797 of record CAWDRV010000004.1, read on the forward strand.
TGGGACCGAATCGCAAGTAAAGATCCCCATCGGCGAACTGTACCGCCTGATCCAGCGGGGCTCTCCCGACAAGCATCCGGAGGCGTCGATCGACGTCGTCGAGGGCGCGCGCGGGCAAGGAAACGACCGTGCCGCTACTCGAACCTGGCGGACGTGAAAATCAGTCCCCAGGAAGTCACCGGCACCGTGACCAGGGAGGTGATCGCGCCGCATCCCGAGACGGCCAAGACGCTCGTGCCCTTCCGCACCGACCGGCTGGGCGTGGAAAACGACCAGAACGGGTTGTTCAACCTGTTGCAGCAGCACGGATTTCACAACGTGTCGCGGCGATCCGCGCCCAGCTCCTGGCACTATTACATGCCCACGATCGTGATGGCGGCGCTGTTGGTGGTGCTGGTGTTTTTCATGCTTCGCAAGATGGGCGGGACGGGCTCGGCCATCGCCTTCGGCCGCAGCCGCGGCAAGCTCTATGCCCAGGAGGAAATGGGCGTCACCTTCGACGACGTGGCCGGCGTCGACGAAGCGGTCGAGGAACTCCGCGAGGTGGTCGATTTCCTCAAGACGCCCGAGAAGTACCAGGTCCTCGGCGGGCGGATTCCCAAGGGCGTGCTGCTGGTCGGTCCGCCGGGCACCGGCAAGACGCTGCTGGCCAAGGCGATCGCCGGCGAGGCGGGCGTGCCGTTCTTCAGCCTCTCGGGCTCCGATTTCGTCGAGATGTTCGTGGGCGTGGGCGCCGCGCGGGTCCGCGACATGTTCGAGCAGGCCCAGGCCAAGGCCCCCTGCATCGTGTTCATCGACGAGTTGGACGCCCTGGGCAAGACCCGCGGCACCAGCATCGTCGGCGGCGCACGACGAACGCGAGCAGACGCTCAACGCCCTGCTGGTCGAGATGGACGGCTTCACGTCCAACAGCGGCGTGATCGTCATGGCGGCCACCAACCGCCCCGAGACGCTCGATCCGGCCTTGCTCCGCCCGGGGCGCTTCGACCGCCACGTGCTGGTCGATCGGCCCGACGTCCGCGGCCGCGAGGCCATCCTCGAAGTCCACGGCGAGCAAGGTGCGGCTGGACGAGACCGTGGACCTGAAGGACGTGGCCCGGATCACCTCGGGCTTCGTCGGCGCCGACCTGGCCAACCTGGTCAACGAGGCGGCCCTGCTGGCCGCCCGCGCCGGCAAACCCACCGTCACCATGCAGGAGTTCAACGAAGGCGTCGATCGCGTCGTCGCCGGCCTGGAGAAACGCCAGCGCGTGATGCACGCCGACGAGAAGCGGCGCGTGGCCTACCACGAAAGCGCCCATGCCCTGGTGGCCGCCAGCCTGCCCAATACCGACCCGGTCCACAAGGTGTCGATCATTCCCCGCGGCCTGGCGGCGCTGGGCTACACCATGCAGCGGCCCGAAGGGGACCGCTACCTCGTCACCCAGAGCGAGCTGGAAAGCCGCATCCAGGTCCTCCTGGCCGGCACCGTGGCCGAGGAAATCATCTTCGGCGACGTCTCGACCGGCGCCCAGAACGACCTGGAGCGGGCCACCGACATCGCCCGCAGCATGGTCATGGACTTCGGCATGAGCCGGCTGGGTCGGGTGACGTATCGGGAGAGCCGGCGGACGATGTTTTTCGCCGGCCAGGAGGAATTGCACGGCGACCGGGCGCACAGCGAGCAGACCGCCCGGGAAATCGACGAGGAAATCCGCCGCATCCTTGCCGAGTCGTTGGAGCGGGTGCGGCACGTGTTGGAAACCCGGCGGCAGGCGCTGGTGGCGCTGGCCGATTGGCTGATCGAGCAGGAGACGATCGACAACGGCGATCTGAAGCGGATCATCGAGGCCAACTCGCCCAGCCCGATGATCGTTCCCGGGACCGGCGAGGCATCGCTTCGCAAGCCTGCCGCCCAGGCGGCTGTTGTCCCCGTCGAGGAACTCGCCCGCGCCAGGTCCGCGCGGAAGGGGCGGGATAACACAATGAAGAAGGATACGATCTTTTCCGGGGGGACGAGAGGAAAATTCTACAGAACGGACAAGCTGCCGATCACGCACCGGAGCCTGCCCAGTTTGGCGGGATTTGAGTTGTGGAAGCTGGGGAAGAGACACGGTCTATAAGGAGTGGCGCGAGGCTTAAGACAGGACTTGGGACAGCGAGGCAAAGGCCGTGCGTGAGATGTTTAACACGTTCGTGAACAGCCTCCTTGAACGAGGATGCCGGGCGAATCGTGGAGGCGGCGGCGAGGGAGATTGAGAGCGTCTTCGTGTCACTGGAGAGCGTGACTGACGGGGTGGTTCGACGAGTTCTAAAAGAATCCGGGTATCGATTCCCGCCTGCTGGGGAGAACGTGGTGCATGAGGCGAAGGCCTGGTCACAAAGCCGGGCTTCACATGGAACGAATACGTTCGAGCAGGCCGAAGAACAGTACGAAACGGACTTCCAGACGGATGACTTCCTGAAGATTAAGGGGGTGTAAGTACAAGACGCGGGACTTGGCTCTGAGCGAGCTGTCGGAACGGTTCATAGCCATCGACTTGCATGTTGTTCGAGTTGCCGCGCGGACGGGCCTGCTGTTGCACGGTTACGGGGACACGCGGATCACAACGGAGGTCGGTAAGCCCGAAGGCTATTTGTTCTTTCACGACCTCATGATCGGGCTTTCCCGCCGAACGGGTTGGCCGGGCGAGGGCTATTCTCCCGGTGAAATCGACCGAATGCTCTGGCACTTCGGCCGGGCCGTTTGCGGGGCCAAACCCAAGTGCCTGGGGTGCCCCTTGGCCCAGGTTTGCCTCACCGTTCGTGCAAACGCGGCGGCTTGAGCGGGCGTTTCACAAGCGTTTCGGGTGGTGAGGTCGTATCCTGCTTGGTCGACCTACCGACTTCCTTCCACCGATCCGGGATGCTATAATTTGGTGGTGAGGATGGCCGTACCATGAAGATTCCGAATGCGGAAAAAGCCATCATCGCCCCGGAAAAGATTCGTGACTATTTATGGTTCATCCGGCGGAAGCGTACCTGACCACCTAAGTCGAAGCCAACAAGGGAGTTCGGACCTCCGCTCGGGCTCGGCAAAAGGGGCCGCCCCTTTCCACCTTCACCATCGCATCGGCCCCTATAAACGCGGGGCGAGGGCCGATGCGACGGCGAAGGCGGAAGGGGCTAAGGGAAACTCCTTCATGGTTTTCACAAGTCGTTATTGATTCGCTGGTTATGGTTCAGGTACGCAAAAACCGGATGAGCCCTATTTATTGAACCCGCTGCATCGGCGCGGAGGGCCGAAGGCAAAGTTCTTGATGAGCCTTGGCTACCTCGCGGAGAATTGGCAACAACTGGAACGTGATCTGCGGCAACAGCATCTGGGAGAAGATTTTTCCATCGCGACGAAAACGGCATACGGCGTGTGTTATGAAATCCTGGCGCTGATACGTCGCCAACGGGCAAGCGGGTGAGGTTCTGCTCCGTGTGGAAAAGTGACCAAGGAACGGAATCGCCCAGATTGATCACCATGTACCCGAGCTGACGCCATGACCTTCGATATGTTTTCGGACGTTGTTCTGACCGCGGATTTGCCTGGTGCCGACTTGCACACGGCGACGTGGGGACAGTGGTGGATCGCCACGCCGTTCGCGGGCTTGGAAGACGGCTACAGCGTCGAGTTTTTCGATATGACCGGCCGCACCGTTGCCGTGGTGACGGTCCGGGAAAGCCAGTTGCGGCGTCCTACTCACGAAGACCGCCCGGCCGTCCGCGTCGTTGTCCGCGGGTTGAGCCTGACCTACGTTGTTGGCTGCCGGTTTCGTGGTAAAATACCCGTGGCGGGGGATTCTCCGTGATCGAGAGATCGGAGCGCTTATGGAGACGAACCTCATGGGTCGAGTGGTGGTGCGGGCGGTGATCGAAAATGCGTACGACCTGCGCGACGCGGAACGCGGCTTGCTGCCCGCCGAGCGGGTCCGCCGCTTGGAGGTCGAGGACGCCCTGGTGGACACGGGCGCGCACCACGCTGTCGATGCCCAAGCGGCTGATCGAGCAACTCGGGTTGGCCCCGCTTCATGCCCGCCGCGTCCGCACGAGCGCCGGGCCGCGGCTGGTGCAGGTCCATGGCGCGGTCCGCTTGACGATCGAGGGACGGGACTGCCTGGTGGATGTCCTGGAGGCCCACGACGAATGCCCCGTGCTCGATCGGGCAGGTGCCGTTGGAACTGCTGGATTTCGTCGTCGATCCGAAAATGCAGCGGTTGGATCGGCAATCCGACCCACGGCGGCGAGCACATGTACGAAATGTATTGAAGTCCGATATCCGCCTTACCCGTCGTGCCAGGCGTAAGTCCGCTCCAGCGCAGGCGGACCGCCCCGAGAATCTGTCGCCGCGACACCGGTTTCGACAACATCGAAAACGCCTGCTCGCGCCGGGCCTGCTCCAGCAGCCATTCGTCCCATTGGGCCGACAGCAGGATGCACGGCAGCATCGCCCGAAACTGCTTGACCAGCCGCAGCGTCTCCAGCCCGGTCAGCTTCGGCATGTGCATGTCCAACAGCAGCAGATGGACCTCTTCGCTGCGGAGGATATGGAGGGCTTCCTCGCCGTCGCCGGCCAGCAGGGTGCGGAAACCCTGGGGCTCGAACACCACCTGCAACGTCTCGCGGAAGTCCGAGTCGTCGTCGGTGATCAGCAACGAGGGGGATTTTGTCAGCATGGTTTAGAAGGGGACAGTCCCATTTTCGTCGGACGAAAATTGGGGACAGTCCCCAGTCTTCTCCAAGTCCATATTAGCGGCCACCTTCCAGCCACCGCAACTTGAGTGCCGCTGTCGCTCAACTTGCCGCACGCCGGCCGGGTTGCCCGCGCTAACCAGTGTCTACATAACATTTTACGATACAATAATCGATCGGAGCAAGAGAAAAAGCCGGCGTTCCGCACGGACGGCCAGTACGGGATTGGGCAGCCTGGACGCTGCCATTTTGGCAGGCGACGGTTCACTTTCGCCCGCATGTTAGAATTGATTGCTCCCTCTGGGTCGCGGAAACGATTGTGACCAAGCGCAAGATTGGGCAAACATGAAAATCGCTGTGATTGGAACCGGCTACGTGGGCCTGGTCACGGGCACGTGTCTGGCCGAGACCGGCAACGACGTCACCTGCGTGGACAACGACGAGCGGAAAATCGCCATGCTCCGCCAGGGCAAGATTCCCATCTACGAGCCGGGGCTTGCCGAGCTGGTGTCGCGGAACGCCGAGGCCGGACGGCTGCAATTCACCGCCGATCTGGCGGCCGCGACGGCCTCGGCCAAGCTGGTCTTTCTGGCCGTCGGGACTCCGCCGGCCGACGACGGATCGGTGGACCTGACTGCGTTGTGGACGGTCGTGGCCCAGATCGCGCCCAAACTGGCCGAAGACGCCATCGTCGTCGTCAAGAGCACGGTGCCGGTGGGGACCAACGCGACGGTCGCCGCGCGGCTCGGCGAGCTGACCGGCCGCGACTGCGACGTGGCCAGCAACCCCGAGTTCCTCAAGGAAGGGGCGGCCATCGACGATTTCATGAAACCCGACCGCATCGTGGTCGGGGCGCGGCGGGAAGAAGTTTTCGCGGTCCTGGCGGACCTCTATCAGCCCTATCTCCGCACCGACAAGCCGCTGCTGTCCATGTCGCCCGAGAGCGCCGAGATGACCAAGTACGCGGCCAACTGCCTGCTGTCGACCAAGATCAGCTTCATCAACGAATTGGCCAACCTCTGCGAGAACACAGGGGCCGACATCAACGAGGTCCGCCGCGGCATCGGGCACGACAGCCGGATCGGGTTCGCCTTCCTCTTTCCCGGCGTCGGCTACGGCGGAAGCTGCTTTCCCAAGGACGTTCGGGCGCTGGCGGCCATCGCGCGGGCCAGCGGATTGCAGCCGCGCATCCTCGACGCGGTCCACGCGGTGAACAACCACCAGAAGACGGTGCTCGTGGAAAAAATCCGCCGCCATTTCGGCGACCAGCTCTCCGGCTTGACCATCGCCGTCTGGGGGCTGGCCTTCAAGCCGGGCACCGACGACATCCGCGAGGCGCCGGCGCTAGTGCTGATCGACCGCTTGCTGGGCCGCGGCGTCACGCTGAAAGTCCACGACCCGGAGGCCATGGAAAACGTCCGCCGGCAGTATGGCGACCGGCTGACCTACTGCCATCATCGCGACGACGCCCTGGCCGGCGCCGACGCGCTGGCCATCCTGACCGAATGGAAACACTTCGTTCATCCCGACTTCGACGCGATGCGGCGGCTGATGCGTCAGCCGGTCATTTTCGACGGCCGCAACCTCTATCCTCCCCAGCGCATGCGCCAGTGCGGTTTCACGTACTACAGCATCGGCCGGCCGCCGGTGCGTTCGTAGTTTGGGCGACTTACAGATAATTTCTGCCGCGGGTGGCCCCGATAGCTTGTCTATCGGGGCGGCGGAGCCGCACGAGGAGTTTCAATCCGCGGGTGGCCCCGATAGCTTGTCTATCGGGGCGGCGGAGCCGCACGAGGAGTTTCAATCCGCCACGAGTGCCTCTTGTGCCTGCGGCACCCCGATAGCAAAGCTATCGGGGCCACCCGCGTATGGGTCGAGCGAAGAAAAGCCCCACCAAAATCCTTACCCCGGCTCGGGCTCGACGCGGCGAAACTGCTTCCAGTCGATCCCCAACTTGCGCATCTGCGCCCGCAACGTGTGCGGATTGATCCGCAACATCCGCGCGGCGCCGTGCGGACCCTCGATGCGTCCCGACGCGGCCGCCAACGCCGTCTCGATGTGCCGGCGCATCGCCGTGTCCAGCGGCACAATGCCCGCAGGCCCGGACGGCGGCTTCGACAACGGCGATGACGGTGACAACGACGACGGCGAGGAGGACGACTCGGGCTCGGGTTTCGGCGCCGCGGCAGGGGGCGAACTCATGGGGTTGGCCGCGATGCCCAGGGCCTTGGCAATCTCCAGCCGCTTGCCGTCGCCCAGGATGGCCGCCCGGTCGATCACCGTACCCAACTCGCGGACGTTCCCCGGCCAAGGATACGTTTGCAGGAGTTCCATGTCTTCGGCGGCGGGCATGGCCGGCGCCAGTCCGAAGCGGATGGCGGCCCGATGGGCAAAATGCCGGGCCAACTCCGGGATGTCCTCCCGCCGCTCCCGCAACGGCGGCAGCACAATGGGAAAAACCGCGATCCGATACCACAAGTCCTCGCGGAACCGGCCCTCCGCCACCATGGCGGCCAGGTCGCGGTGCGTGGCGGCCACCATCCGCACGTCCACGCTGATCGGACGCTGCCCGCCCACGCGATCCAGCCAGCCGTCCTGAAGGATCCGCAGCAGGCGGACCTGGGCGGCCAGCGGCAGCTCGCCCAATTCATCCAACAGCAGCGTGCCGCCGTCGGCCCGCTCGAACCAGCCCTTGCGCGTCTCGACCGCCCCGGTGAAGGCGCCCTTCTCGTGGCCGAACAACTGCGAGTCGATCAGCTCGTGGGGAATGGCGCCGCAATTGACGCGGATGAACGGCCCCTTGGCCCGCGGCGAGCGGTTGTGGATCGCCCGGGCCACCAATTCCTTGCCGGAGCCGGTCTCGCCGAAAATGAGCACCGGCACGTCGGAGCGAGCGACCAGCTCGACGCGATCCATGACGGCATGGAGCCCGGACTCGACGCCGACGATCACGTCGCCCAGCTTGTTGCGTCCCAGGCGGTGGAGGAGCGAACGCTGCTCGGCCTCCGCCGCCTCGCGCAAGGCCGCCATCTCGCTGAGCCGATGGTGGTTGGCCAGGGCGACGGAGAACGGCTCCAATAGGACTTGGACCAGATCGGCATGGCGGGGCTCGAAGCTCAGGCCCGGCGGCGCCACCAACACCAAGGCCGCCCATCGGCCGGCGTCCGAGGCCAGCGGACCGGCCAACACGTCGCCCTGGACCCCCGGCGGGACCAACGAGGCCAGCTCGCCGCCGCGGGCACGGTTGCCGTGGCTGATCTTGCCCAGCTTGCACCAGGCCAAGAGCAGTTCCATTTGTCCGGCCGTGCACTCGCTGCGGGCGTCGCGGGGAAGGCCGTTGGTCGAGGGGGCGCCGAGGGCCACCGTCTCGACGCAATTCCGCGCCGGATCAATCTGCACCACCCGAACCTCCGCGATCGGCACCTGTTGGGCAAGCAGGGCCGCGATCGTCTCCGTGGAACGGCTGATTTCGATATGGCGGCACGCTTCACGCCATACGTCCAGCAGTACGGTTCGGAATTCGTCCAAGGGGATTCTCCGCGCCCCGGTCCGTGGGCGACTGTTTCGGGCAATGCGAATGGCGTGCCAGAACCAGCCTTGCTTGATCCTGGCACGTAATGGGTAGTCCGAGCTATTAAATATCAGGGCAAACTACCAAATATAACGGAACATGGCCTATTATGTCCAGCATATTTGATGGCGTTATCGCGGTCTAGTGCCCCAACCGACCTGAATTGACGGGTGCCACGGTTGGCTTGTCCAACCGTGTTTCCACCACTGCTGGACAAGCCAGCAGTGGCACCCAACATGTCAACCGAGCACGGTTGGGGCACTAGGCGGTCCCATGTCCCAAGACGCATAAAACGGCAAGAAACCACAAATCCAGGGCTTTGGCCCCCCGGCTGGCTTCCCGACTTCGACTCGGGAAAGGCGTTCTTGCCTACTTCGTACTTCGAGTCGCTGGAAGACACCGACACGCTCAGCGCCGTTCGTCGCTCCCCGCGAGGTGAAGGTCTTCTCGAACGAGGGGTGAGCGGCAGTCGGCAAGCTCGCCTTTCCCCCACGCCCACCGGCTGCGCCCGGTGGGACCGGAAGCGGAAAACGACATCGCTGCAATTCCCACCGGGCGCGACCCGCTATGCTGGTGCCCGGTGGGCGTGGGGCGCGCCACGTCGCATTCTGTCACGGTGCATAACCTATACTTTTCAGAGGCGGTCGGGTGTCCATGATTCCGGTGCGGGAGAGACGCGATGCGCGGTCCGAACGACATGAACCCTCGCCAACGCGCGGCCGTGGTCCTGCTGATCGTGGCCGTCTGCCTCTACATCAGCTCCACCACGGTCGCCGACCCGGACCTCTGGGGACACGTGCGGTTCGGACAAGACATCCTCGCCAGCCATCGCATCGCCGCGGCCGATCCCTATTCCTATCTGACCGCCGGGCAGACCTGGATCAACCACGAATGGCTGGCGGAGGTGGTCTTCGGGGCCGCCTTCAACGCCGCCGGTTCCTACGGGCTGCTGGCCCTGAAGGCCGCGATCCTGCTGGCCATCGTCGGGCTGTTGTATCGGCATCTTCGCGCGCAAGGGCGCGCACGATCGCCGCCGGCGCGATCGTCCTGCTGGTCGTGTTCATCATGGAGGTGGGCACTCGCACGATCCGCCCGCAGTTGTTCTCCTATTTGTTCTTCCTGCTGCTGCTGTTGATCCTCTACGCGGCCGACACGGGCAGAATCCGCGCCTTGTGGCTCGCGCCGCCGCTGGTGGCCGTTTGGGCCAACTTCCACGGGGCGTTTCTGGCCGGGCTGGGGCTGCTGGGCGTTTGGTCCGCCGCCCGGATCGCCGTCGTGTGCCATGCGGCGGTCAAAAACGGATCGCCCTGGATCAAGCCTTGTTGCCAGGTCGCGTTGCCGGCGCTGGCCGCGGGGCTGGCCACGATGCTCAATCCCTACGGTCCCAAACTCCTCTGGTTCCTCATGGAAACGGCCACGGTCGCCAGGCCGGATATCATGGAATGGCAGCCGGTCGACGTCACCAAGACCGAGGGCATTGCCTACCTGGCGCTGATTGGGCTATCGTTCCTGGCGATGGCGACAACGGCGACAGCGACAACGGCACGGCGGTTTCGGCCGGCGTTGATGGCGGCACTGGCTTGCACCGCGGTCTTGCCGTTGGTGGCGTTGCGGCATCTTCCCCTGGCGGCCTTGGCCGCAGCCGTCCTGGCAGGCGAGTATCTTGGGGCCGCATGGGAGCGCTGGCTGCCTGTCGGCCAAGGTCCGGGCGATCGGCGATTGCACCCGCGGGCGGGACTGACCGCGTTGCTGTTGCCTTTGACCGGCGCGGTGGTGCTGTCCGGCGCGACGCTGCACCACGCGTTGCGGATTAGCGTCGATCCGAGGCATGCGGCTTACCCCGTCCGGGCGGTCGCCCTGCTGCGGGCCAGCGGGGTCCGCGGCAACATGGCCGTCTTCTTCAACTGGGGCCAGTATGTGATCTGGCGCCTCAGCCCCCGGATCAAGGTCTCCTACGACGGCCGCCGCGAGACCGTTTATCCCGAGCCGCTGCGAGCGCTGAACAACGATTGGGTGCAGGGCGTCGGCCGATGGGACGCGATTCTCGACGAGTATCCGACCGACTTGGCGCTGTTGGACAAACGGCTTGCGGCCTACAACCTTATGCGGTTGAAGGCCGGTTGGACCCTGGTCTATGAGGACGCGCTGGCGGCGATTTTTGTCCGCGACTCGTCGGCGATGATTCGCGCGATTCGCGGCGCTGGACCGAGCGATTTGCCGGCCGACGGGGCGGGAACGGGCTTCCCGGAATAAGGCGGAAGGCGGAAGGCGGAAGGCGGAAGGAAGCCGGCGCGGCCAACGGGATCGCGCGGCACGGCCAGGCTGACATCCCCCATCCTTCTTCCGCTTTTTCCCTTCATCCTTCACCCTTGATCCCTTATCCTTCCTCCTTCATCCTTGCGAAGCTGGGTGGAGTTTGTCGATTGTTGAGAGATTGCGGGGGCGAGCGGCGTGCTAAGCGGGTCTTACAATCGTCAAACTTTCGCCGCCTTCCTTGCTTGGCAATCTTTGCGCCCGAGGAGCAGTAAACCTTTTGGTGAAAATGCCTTCCGAACGTTTAAGCCGTCTTTGTCGGCGTGCCGATACGGTAACTGACCCTTCATAACCAGCATGTGCCACGGAGGCACGATGCAAGGGCGCGTCAGGCAACCGGATCGGTGTTTATCGAGTCAAGGAATGGCTCGACGGTCCTGGCGCAGTACACCGTGCGAACCGCGGGTGCTGACCCACCTTCCCTGCCCGCAATCGGAAGCCACGCTTGAGTCGGTTCTAACCCATGGGAGGACCCGCCCACGCCATGGGGTGAAGCAGATGCTTGCCACTCCGGCTTGTGGTTGCACGACGGGGATTGAAGTTCCCCCGGTTCATTGTAAAGGAGTGATTGCTCAATGAACAGCAAGACAGTATTTGGAGCGCTCCTGCTGAGCGCGGCGCTGTGCGCCCAGGGGTTTGCGGACCCATGCGGTGGCTGCGGCCCCTGTGAGCCTGTGAAGGCTGCCTGTTGTGCGCCAGCCCCGAAGTGTTGTGCCCCCGCCCCGACCTGCGGGTGCGAGACGAAGTGCTGCTGCACGCCCGTCCGCGATTTGTTCTGCGGACTGAAGGACATCTTCGAGTGCAAGTGCTGCAAGTGCGAGACCTGCGGCGCGGTGAAGTGCTGCGCTCCCGAGCCCACCTGCTGCAAGCCGGCGTGCTGCGAGAAGACCTGCGGCTGCTGCAAGCCCGCGTGCTGCGAGAAGACCTGCGGCTGCTGCAAGCCCGCGTGCTGCGAGAAGACCTGCGGCTGCTGCAAGCCCGTCTGCGGCTGCTGCAAGCCCGCCTGCTGCGAGAAGACCTGCGGCTGCTGCAAGCCCGCCTGCTGCGAGAAGACCTGCGGCTGCTGCAAGCCCGTCTGCGGCTGCTGCAAGCCCGCCTGCTGCGAGAAGACCTGTGGCTGCGGCTGCGAGAAGTGCTGCTGCCATCCCGTCGCGGACCTGCTCAGGAACTTGTTCTGCTGCAACTGCTGCTGCCAGAAGGTAGCGTGCTGTGGGGCGGCGGCCCCGTGCGGCTGCAGCTGCAACGGGGGCGCCCCGATGACGACCCCGAGTGCTGCTCCCACGACTCCGGCGAAGTCGGCGGAACCGGCTCCTTTGCCGAAGGCGCCTCAAACGGAGAACACGAAGGCCGGCGATCCGACCGCTTCCTTGCTGCGGAACCGCAGCGTGGTGGTCAACTGAGACACGCCGCAAAGCGAAAGACCATTGCCAGGTCTGCCCGGATGGAAACGCCCGGGCAGACCTGCTTCGTTTCTTGTCCGCGCCGCGGCCGCGCGTTATCCTGGAGGGAACCCCGAGGGATTCGTTGATGCCCGCTCCATCCCCTCCCGCCTGGCACGATAGCCTGCTGATGAAGGCAGTCCGCCGCGAGCCGGTCCCGCGGACGCCGATCTGGCTGATGCGCCAGGCCGGCCGCTACCTGCCGGAGTACCGTGCCCTGCGCCGCAAGCTGGGCTTTCTCGAACTCTGCAAACGCCCCGACCTGGGCGCCGAGATCATGCTGGCGACCGTCGACCGGCTGGGCGTGGACGCGGCCATCCTCTTCTCCGATCTGCTGTTGATCCTGGAGCCGATGGGGCTGGAAGTGGAATTCACCGGCGGGGAGGGGCCGCGATTGCCGTCTCCCCTCCGAGGCGCGGCCGACGTGGATCGGCTGCGGGAACTGGAGAGTGTCGATCCCTTGGAGTTCGTGCTGGAGACGGTGCGAAAGACGCGGGCCGGCCTGCCCGCAACGCTGCCGCTGTTGGGTTTCGCCGGCGCCCCGTTCACCTTGGCGGCCTATGCCGTGGAGGGCGGCTCCAGCCGCGACTACCGGCGCACCAAGGCGTTGATGCTCCGCGACCCGGCGGCCTGGGACGCGCTGTTGGGTCGCTTGGGACGGGCGATCATCCGGTATCTGAACGCCCAGGTCCATGCCGGCGCCCAAGCGGTGCAACTGTTCGATAGCTGGGCGGGCTGCCTGGGTGAAGACGATTATCGCCGCTACGTGCTGCCGCACACTCGCCGGGTGATCGAAGGCGTCCGGCCCGGGACGCCCGTGATTCACTTCTCCACCGGCAACCCGGCGCTGCTGCCGGCCCTGGCCGAGGCGGGCGGAGACGTGATCGGCGTGGACTGGCGCATCGGGCTGGCGGACGCGTGGCGGCGGATCGGTTACGATCGGGCGATCCAGGGGAATCTCGATCCGGCCGTCCTCTTGACCACTCCGGCCGAGGTCCGTCGCCGGGCGAAGGAAGTCCTCGCCCAAGCCGCCGGGCGAGCGGGCCACATCTTCAACCTCGGCCACGGCGTGCTTCCCGAAACACCTGTGGAAAACGTCCTCGCCCTGGTCCGTGCGGTGCATGAAGACCCGGCCTGACCCGCCAACGCGCCGGGGACAGTCCCGGTTTCGCAGCCAACACGTCGCCCTCGGACACGACGCCCATCCCGTCGCGGAAATCGAGACTGTCCCCTGCGGTACCCCCCGCTGCACAAGTTCAAGCTGCCCGGCGCGGACCGGGAGCGGCCGCCGGAACCGGCAACACCGAAGAGTCAAGGTCCTGCCGGTCGGGCTCCGGTTTTTCGGCCGCCGCCTCCATCGCCTTCCTCGCCGCCATGCGGCGCTGCAATTCCAGGCTGACCGCTTCGCTCAGTTCGGAAAGGTCCTCCGGCTTCATGGTGCGGATCCGCTTCAGAATCTTGTTCATCCGACTCTTGCTCCTTGGAAAGTGTTTTCGACGTGTTGGGAAGGGGACCGCTCGGTGCGAAACGTCGGGACAGTCCCCAAGGGCCTCACGCGGCCCGGCGAGCCGAACGGCGCATGGCAAGGCTGCGACCCGCCCAAAATTCCTCCGTCTCGGTGTCCGTCTTCTCGTCCTTCTCGTCCGGAGAAGGGGGCTTGTCCGGCTCCGGCGGATCGCGATGGTCCTCCGGTCGCAAGGGCAAAATGACCGGTTCGTCCTCGGGTTCCAAAAATTGTTTCATAGCGACTACCCCCCTAAAGCGAGTGATGCCCTCTTGGCGCTTGCCGGCTCAGGCCGCACGCCGCGGACCGGCCGACTTCCCCAAACCTGAAACCTTCACGGATGGCCCCGATTTCCCCACGCGTCGCCGGTAACTCTGCTGGCGCTCGACGGCGCGCCGGCGGGCAGAGTCGGGAACGTCCTCGCCTATTTTTGCGCGGCGCTCCATTTCGGCGTCAATGGCTTCGCTCAAACGAAACAACTGGGGCTCCGACAGTTGACTTAATTGCTTCAGAATCGTCGCACTCATCGAACCTTCACTCCTTGGATGTCTGGCCGCAGCCGAGAGCAACCATCTGCCTCGCATCGACAGCCTGAAACCCTGATGTTATCCCTTGTTGACTTTGTTGGCCGCCGGCCCGCGGCGCCGCCATGGCTAGGCTACTTTCCCCCACGATCGTCTTTGTCCGTCGCGCAGGGTCCGGCTGAAGAACCCGTCCCACTCCACGTCGGTCAATGGTCCCAACAGCAACTGCGCCCCCCGGGAACGCACGAACAACTCCAGGCCGTCGTGCATGCACTCGGTGTACATGGCCGCGGCGCCGGCGCCCAACCGCCCCGCCGCCTCCGAGAAGGCGTCGGCGGCTTGCGCATGGTCTTCCGTGGCGTCGATCAACGCCACGTCGGCCCGCTCAAGCACCGCACGAATATCGGGAAGCAACCTGGCGAACGAGCAGTTGACCGTGCAGCCCGAACGCTTGTTTGCCCATTTCGTAATCTGTCGCGCCAAGGAGTCGCATGCGTAGAACAGAGCGATCTCCACCACGTGCGACCCCGATCCGAGTTTCTCCACGATTTGTCTCCTCGCCGATACGATGATCTTCCATGACGTGATACGGTCGAAATCGACCAGCCGCTAGAGCACTAGCAATCGCGATGCCATTGGGCCGCCGCTGCCAACTTACTCCGCAAGTGATGCCGTGTCACGACCTTGGAGTGAAATCGCATTGCCGCGGCCCGGGACCGGAGTCCCAAAGCGGTCGCAAAGCGCGGCCATCCCCGGCTGCAAAGCGCGACAACCAAAGGCGGAAGGCGGAAGGCGGAAGGAGGAAGTGAGCCGGAGGCGTTAGCCTCCGGATAGGAAGGAGACGCGGCTGCGCGCTTGCCATTTTGCGCAACGCTTCGGACAGGCGCGGCTGCACGCTTGCCGTTTCGCACGCCCCGCAAGGGCAGCTATGCCAACCGATGCTTCTTCAGCTTTCGAGCCAGCGTGGCCCGATGGACTTGCAACAGGCGGGCCGCCTTGCGCTGATTGAAGTTGGAGCGTTCCATGGCCTGCACGATCGCCTGCCGTTCGACTTGCTTCAGGCTGCCGGCGCCCTCGCCGTCGCCGTTGCCGGGGGATGCTCCGCCCAAATCGACCTCGCCCAGCAGCATCTCCACAAGGACCTCGGGCGAAAGGCCGGTGACATAGAGCCGCTCGGTCCAGGCACACAACTCGCGGACGTTGCCGGGCCAAGGATAGGCCATCAAGATCGCCAGCACGGCCCGGCTCACGACGATCGGCTCCCGCTGATAATGATCGGCGAACCGTCGCGAGAAGTGTTCCAGCAGCAGCGGCACGTCCTCGGCGCGATCGCGCAGGGCCGGCAGCACGATGCGGACGATGTTCAGGCGATGATAAAGGTCGCCGCGGAACGTCCCCCGGCGGACCATGTCCGCCAAGTTGCGATTGGTGCCGGCCAGGAAACGGGTATCGACCTTGATCGGAATCGGCTTGCCGACCGGCATGACCTCCTGTTCTTGCAACACCCGCAACAGTTTCGGCTGGAGACTCAGCGGAATATCGCAGACTTCATCGAGAAAGACCGTGCCGCCGTCGGCCGTGCGGACGACGCCGAGCATGTTCTGCTCGGCCCCCGTGAACGCCCCGCGAATATGGCCGAAGAACTGACTCTCGAAAAGCGTTTCGCTGATGCCCGCGCAATTGACGGGAATAAAGGGATGGCCGCGACGCGAACTCTTGTCGCAAAGGCGCCGGGCAATCAACTCCTTGCCCGTCCCGCTCTCCCCCTCGATAAGAACGCAGCAATCGCTGCCGGCGACCTGATCCACCAGGTCCAGGACTTCCCGCATAACTCCAGAAACACCGACAATCATGGGCGCATTGCCCGATAAGAGCGTGGTTGCAGTCATGGGTTGTCCTGGCCTGAGTCCCGGCGTACTCGATGGATGACTCGCGGACGCCCCGCTGCCCCCCACTCGTGCCTTACGGGCCGGTGGGATCCATCTTTTCGGCGAGAACCCTGAACGCTGCCTCCGTAGTGCAATTGTTACAGGTGGTAGGAGTCGCTGGGCACACGCCAACAAGACCATAAACCAACGGTACCTTTAGCATAAACGGTTTGTCCATTTCGTCAATAACCAGAAAGAAATAAAAACACGCATTCTCCGCAGGATCACCAACTTCCTTAGTGTTCCAACCCCCCCATGTTAACCAAGAACGAATCCATTAGATACAATAACTTGCAGTGATACAATAGATTGCAAAGAATATTCACACCCACGGAGCGAGCACTTCCTCAATCTCCGCACCCATCGGTCGGAAACCATCTGAACGTGCGTTAAGGCGAGCCGTCGATCCAGCCGCCGCCCAACAGACGGTCGCCCTGGTAGCAGACGGCCGCCTGGCCTGGGGCAACCCCAAGACAGGGCCGCTCGAAATGGACCGCGAACCGATCGTTGGGCAGCACATCCACCGTCGCCGCCGCCGGAGGGCTGCGATAACGGAGCTTTACCTCACATCGGGGGGGCGGCGTCGTCAGCCAATTGGCCCCGCTGGCCGTGAGGTCTTGCCGGGCCAACTCCTGCTTGGTGCCCACCACCACGCGACGGGTCGCCGGTTCGAGGCGGACCACGTAACGGGGCTCGCCCAACGCGATCCGCAGCCCCTTGCGCTGACCAATCGTAAATTGCTCCAGCCCCTGGTGCCGGCCGACCACCGTGCCGTCGGTCGTTACGATGTCGCCGGCGGTGCCCTTGTCGCCGCCGCCGGCGTCGTCGGCGTCCGCGACGCCGCGGTATTGTCGGATGAACCGGGCGTGGTCGCCGTCGGGGACGAAGCAGATTTCCTGGCTATCGGGCTTGGCGGCCACCTCCAGCCCCAACTCGGCGGCCATCCGACGGATTTCCCCCTTGTGGTACTCGCCGACCGGGAATCTCAGCCGCGGGAGCAGGCATCGCTGGATCCCCCAAAGCACGTAGGATTGGTCCTTGTCCGGATCGCGGCCGCGGCACAAGGCCCATGGGCCGTCGGCGGCCCGCAGTAGCCGGGCGTAATGGCCCGTGGCGACAAAATCGGCCCCCATGCCGTCGGCATACTCCAGGAGCTTGCCGAACTTCAGCCAGGTGTTGCAGACGACGCACGGATTGGGCGTCCGCCCGGCGGTGTATTCGGAAACGAAATACTCGATAATCCGGCCGAACTCCCGCTGGAAATCCAAGACATAGAAGGGGATGCCCAGCCGGTCGGCCACGCGGCGGGCGTCGGCGGCGTCGGCGGCGCTGCAGCAGCCTGGCTTGCGGCCGGCGGTGGTGCAAGCCGGCTCCGGCAGTTCGCCATGCCGCATGAACAGTCCGATCACCTCGTGGCCCGCCTGGCGGAGCAGCCAGGCCGCCACGCTGCTATCGACACCGCCGGACATTGCCACAACGACGCGGGACATGATGGAGTTCATTCGCTCTTGTTGCGGAAGCACCTGTAGGGTGGGTCAAGCGCAGCGAGACCCACCAAAATCCGCGAAAAACCATGGTGGGTTTCGCTGCGCTTGACCCACCCTACAAATTCCCGACATTCCACAACAGAGACTCATTATCAAGCGGCCCGGCGGCGAAGTAAAGCAACGGGCCTTTCCCCCACCGCCGGGGACCGATATAATCGGTTGCGGAACCCGGGGGGACTGTCCCCTTCCGTGACACGAAATCCTGACCTCCCTCGGAAGCAGACATGGAACGAGAATGGATTGATCGGGCCGAAGCCATCCAAAAGCGGATCGTGCAACTGCGGGACTCTCTTTGACCTGGCCGGCAAGAAGGCCAAGACCGCGGCGCTCGAACAACGGATGGGCGAGCCCGATTTCTGGAACAGCCGCGAACGGGCGCAGGAAGTCGTCGTCGAGCTGAAAGGGCTCAGGGCGCTCACCAAGCCGCTGGAAGAGGTCGTCAAGCTGGCCTCCGACCTGCCGGCCTTGATCGAGATGGCCGCCGAGGACGAGGACCTGGCGGCCGAGGTCCCGGCGGCCACGCAGCGGTTGGAGAAGATGCTCGATGCGCTGGAGCTTCAGGCGCTGCTCAGCGGCCCGTTGGACGGCAATTCCGCCCTGTTGACCATCAACGCCCGCGACGGCGGCACCGACGCCAACGATTGGGCCGAAATGCTGCTGCGCATGTATCTGGCCTGGGCGAAGGACCACGATTACGAGACCGCGTTGTTGGACCGGCAGGACAACGAAGAGGCCGGCATCAACAGCGCCACCATCGCCGTTCGCGGCCCGATGGCCTACGGATATCTCAAGGGCGAGGCGGGCATTCACCGCCTGGTCCGCATCAGCCCGTTCAACGCCGAAGGCAAGCGGCAGACCAGCTTCGCCGCGGTGGACGTCGCCCCGGAGGTCTCCGAGCAGATCGCCGTCGAGATCCGCGACGAGGATGTCCGCGAGGACGTGTTTCGGGCCAGCGGCGCCGGCGGCCAGCACGTGAACAAGACCTCCAGCGCGATCCGGCTCACCCACTTGCCCACCGGCATCGTGGTGCAGTGCCAGAACGAGCGGAGCCAGCACAAGAACCGGGCGATTGCGATCAAGATGCTGCGGGCCCGGTTGGCGCGGGTGGAAGAAGAGCGGCGCGAGGCCGAGGCGGCCGCCAAGTACAACCAGATGCCCAAGGTCGGCTTCGGCTCGCAAATCCGCAACTATTTTCTCCATCCCGAGCAGCGCGTGAAGGACGCCCGCACCGGCTACTCGGTGGGCAGCTTTCATAGCGTGCTGGACGGCAACATCCAGGGCTTTTTGGATGCGTATTTGCGCTATCGGGCCGAGGGGAATTGAGGCGGCAAGGGATTACAGTAGTTCCAAGTTCGGCCGAATGTGAGGCAATGAACGCAACTTGTTGTTTGGAAACCTCTTGCAACCCGCGTGGCGTCTGATATCGGAGGCACCTCGGATCAAAACGTTTGTCATTTGCCAGCGGGGACAAGTGGGGTGATGGCAAAGTGGGTAAAACACCGAGAAAATGGGCTGCAATGGCTTGTCGGAGGGTTTACAAGAAAATCATGATGCCGTTGCCGCGAGCCACGTCCCGAGTCGGCGGTCATCTCCGAACTGCCGGTCGTGCCATAACTCCTGTTGTAAACGCACATTAGGTGTACTCCTCTGAAAAGGCCGAACTTGGAACTACTGGATTAGGGATTGGGGATTAGAAAAGCCCCCGGACTGTGTCCGGGGGGCGGATTTCAGCGTTCCACGCCCACCGGCTGCGTCCGGTGGGACCGGAACCGGCGGACAACGTCGTTGGCAAATCCTTCCCCACCGGCCACCTCCGGCATAGCGATGGGCGGTACGCCGTGCAACGGCCCAGCCGTCGGGCCGTCCGCCATTCGTGTCATGGCCCTCTTATCGTTGCCTTCGGCAACGCCATCTGAAGATCGCTCACGCCCGCGTCGCTGACCTTGGTGCGCCTGAGTTCCAGCAATTGGAGTTGGGTTAATTTCTTGAGATGTTCCAGCCCGGCGTCGGTGATGCTGGTGTCGTTGAGGTACAGGTATTGGAGTTGGGTCAATCCTTTGAGGTGTTCCAGCCCGGCGTCGCTGACCTTGGTGGAGGCGAGCACCAGCTCTTGGAGTTGGGTCAACCCTTTGAGGTATCTCAGGCCGGCGTCGCTGACCTTGGTGCGGCCGAGGTGCAGCACTTTGATTTGGGTCAATCCTGTGAGGTGTGCCAGCCCGGCGTCGCTGACTTTGGTGGAGTCAAGAATCAGCACCTGGAGTTGGGTCAATCCTTTGAGGCGTGCCAGGCCGGCGTCGGTGACCTTGGTGCCGGCGAGCCAAAGCTCTTGGAGGTGTGTCAATCCCTTGAGGCGTTCCAGCCCGGCGTCGCTGACCTTGGTGCCGTCGAGGTCCAGGTGTTTGAGTTGGGCCAATCTCTTGAGGTGTTCCAGCCCGGCATCGCTGACCGTGGTGCCGACGAGGTCCAGTTCGTGGAGTTGAGTCAATCCCTCGAGGTGTTCCAGCCCGGCGTCGCTGACCTTGGTGGAGTCGAGCATCAGCAGTTGGAGTTGGGTCAATCCTTTTAGGTGTGCCAGCCCGGCGTCGGTGACCTTGGTGCCGAAGAGCAACAGCTCTCGGAGTTGGGGCGGTCCCGGGAGGTGTTTCAGCCCAGCATCGCTGATCGCGGTTCTGCCGAGGTCCAGGTGTTCGAGGTGGGTCAATCCCTTGAGGTGTTCCAGCCCGGCGTCGCTGACCTTGGTGCCGTAGAGCGACAGCCATTGAAGTTGGGTCAATCCCTTGAGATGTTCCAGTCCCTCATCCGTCACCTTGGTACAATGCCCCAGATCCACGCTAATAACTGCCTTGTCTGGGCTCTTATCGTCGATGTCGACTGTGCCACCCAACTTCTCGATTTCGGCAATCGCTTTTGTTTGTTCTGGATTGGGTTCGACTGCCCAGCCCCAGGAAGCAGACGCAAGCGATAATCCTAACGTCACCATCAGCACGGCAAATCGGTTCATCGGGTTACCCCTTTGTCATGCGGTAGGAAGCGTGGTTATGCCCATAGTATAACCAGACGTGGCCGCAAGAGGCCAGCGGTGCTTCCGTCCCGCAGGGACGCCTGAAAATAGCCCAGCGATTCATCGCTGGGTCGAGGAGCGACCCGTATTGTTCGTCAGTCCCGCAAGGGACGGCTGAACCATGCCGCATTCGGCCGTCCCTACGGGACTCGGCGGGTTTGCGATTTCGCCTCGCCTACCCAGCAATAAATTGCTGGGCTACTTTCACACGTCCCTCCGGGACGCACGGCAGGACTGCGACTCGTGTGCAACCACCGGAGGCTCATATCTCAATCACGCGGCCGCTCACTTCACCTCCAGCATCCGGCGCAACGCCTCCAGCGCCCAAGGGGCCGTCTCGTCGTCCACACGGACCACGTTCACCGGCGTGCCGGCCGCCAAGTTCTCCAACGCCCAACAAAGATGCGGCAGGTCGATCCGGTACATCGTCGAGCACATGCACGCCACCGGCGAAAGAAAATGAATCTGCTGCTCGGGATGCTCGTGCTTCAATCGCTCGACCAGGTGCAGCTCGGTGCCGATCGCCCAGGCAACGCCCGGCGGCGACTCCTCGACGACGCGAATGATCCGGCTGGTCGATCCGACCACGTCGGCCTGATCGACCACCTCCATCATGCACTCGGGATGGACCATGATCTTGATGCCCGGAACCTTTTCGCGAAACTGGGCGACGTGCCGCGGCAGGAACACCTGGTGGACGCTGCAATAGCCCTTCCACAAGATCACCCGGCCGCGGCGGATCGCCCCGGGCGAGTTGCCGCCAAGCTCCACCTCCGGGTCCCAGACGGGCATTTCCTCGAGCGGGACTCCCATCGTCCGCGCCGTGTTGCGACCGAGGTGTTGATCGGGGAAGAACAGCACGCGGCGGCGACGCGCGAACGACCATTCCAGCACCGCCCGGGCGCTGGACGACGTACACACGATCCCGCCGTGGCGGCCGCAAAAGGCCTTTAGGCTGGCGGCCGAATTGACGTACGTCACGGGCATCACGTCGTCGGGGTCGAGCAGGCCGGCCAATTGCCGCCAGCAGTCCTCGACCTGCCCGATCTCGGCCATGTCGGCCATGGAGCATCCGGCGGCCAGGTCGGGCAAGATCACGCTCACGCGCCGGCCGCCGCGGCGCTGGAGTTGCTCCGGGCGATTGGCGAGGATGTCGGCCGTCTCGGCCATGAAGTGGACGCCGCAGAAGGCGATGGCCCGGCATTGCTCGTCGGCGGCCGCCATCGCACTGAGCTGGTAGCTGTCGCCGCGCAAATCGGAGAGCGCGATGACCTCGTCCCGCTGGTAGTGATGGCCGAGGATGAGCAGTTCCCGGCCCATGCGGCGGCGGACCTCTTCAATCCGCGCCGAAAGCTCGGCCTGATCCAACGATTGGTAGGCGGCAAATTCGTGGGTGGTCGATGTCATCGCGCAAACTGCGAACGGGTCTTTCGTTCAATCTTATTCAACGTCCGGCGACGGCCATCGCGGCCAGAGACGCCAACCAGGCCAACTCCAGGACCACGGCCGTCGTCAATAGCCACATTTGCCGCGGCGGGCGGCGTGGCGGCGGGGCTGGAGCCGCCGGAGCGGGCGCCGGCCGGGTCGCCTGCGGTTTCGTTTTCGCCTTTCGGGAAGCGCGCCGGCTCATCGTCGCTGCCTCGTCATATTAAATTCCAGGAGGGCAGACATTCCTGTCTGCCCGTAAAGGACAGGCAAGAATGCCTGTCCTCCTGAAACACATTCACCAAATTTATTCCTATGCGGGGCCTAACTTTTTTTGGCCGTACCCCCTCACCCCCAACCCCTCTCCAACAAGGGGAGAGGGGAGACGGGAATAATTATCAGGATTGCGGGGGCGTGGATTCGGGCGGCACGAAACGGAATTCCTGCTGGAACGCGGTCTCGAAGTTGAAAACGTCGTTGAAATCCTCGCGTCGGTCGTGGGGCGTCTTGCGCATCCGGCCGATGCCGATCAGGTTGAAGACCAACTCGCCGACGTCGGCCGTCGCGTGTATGCCCCAGTTGGCGAGCACCGTCTTGGCCATGTAGCCGTATTGTTCGAGGGCGAAGCGGCGGACGGCCTCGCAGAGTTCCTGCCCGGTCACGTGACGCTGGCCGACGTCCTCCTCGCCTTCTTCCCCTTCCTCGCCTTTCACCTGGGACGGCTTGACCGGCTCGCTGGCGCACGGGGTGCCCATGCCCAGCATGTTTTGGGCATAGTTGAGGGCCTCGAAGACGAAGATGTACGCTTCCAGGGGATAGCGGCGATCGGTTTCCAGCAACTGGGCAACGGACGGATCAAGCATGATCTTCACTCACGGGGGCATCGTCGCCCTCCTCCGGCAGTCCTTCGGCCTCCGCGCCGACCTGTTCCGGCGCCGGGCGGCGGCTGGCTGGGCGACTCCCGCTGGGCCTGCTCGTAGGTCTCATATTCGTAGCGCAGACAGCATTTCAACCGCCCGCAACGCCCGGAGATCTTCGTCGGATCCAACGTCGCCTTCTGCAACTTGGCCATCTTCATCGACACGGGGGGCATGACGACCAGGTGGGTGTTGCAGCAGACCGGGATGCCGCAGTCGCCGTAATCGGCCAGCAGCTTGGCCTCGTCGCGGACGCCGATTTGGCGCATTTCGATGCGGGTTTGGAACTCGCCGGCCAGCAGCTTGACCAACTCGCGGAAGTCGACGCGGTTCTCCGCCAGGTAGTAGATGACCACCCGCTCGCCGCCGAAAATGTGCTCGATATCGACCAGTTGCATGGCCAAGGCCAGCTTATCGACGTACTGTTGGCAGAGTTCCAGCTCGCGGCGGGTCTGGCCTTGGATGCGGGCCAATTCCCGGCGGTCCTCGGCCGTCATCTCGCGCAACAGGTGCCCCTCCGAGGCGTCGTGGAGCGAGGTCAGCACGGCCGGGGAAGCCTCGCAGAGGACTTCCCCCGACTCCAGGCCGCGATCGGTGGCGGCGATGACCTTCGCGCCCCGCCGATATTCCACCCCGGCAGGCGTAGAGAATACCCCCAACAGCCGCATGACTCCAAAGCGGATAATGTACTTGGCCATGAACCCTCACCACCCCACCGACGATGCCGAGCACTCAAGTATACCCACCACGGGTGTTTCCGCAAAGTCGGATACCCAGCCTGCCATGTCAAAAAGAGGGGTTCCCGGCCGCCATGAGTAGGTTATGCTTGAGCATGAGTCCTTAGTGCTTAGAGCTTAGTTCTTAGAGCTTAGTTCTTAGCCTCTAAGTTCTAAGGTCTAAGTTCTAAGGTCTAAGCACTAAATTCTCCGCCCCCCTTCCCAGGATGCCCGCCATCGTGACCACGCCAGCGCTCTTGACCAGAACGATCGCCGCCTTGATCTTGGGCGCCATCCTGGTGGCGGTGTGCTACTTTTTCGTGGACTTGGGCGTGGCGCGGTTTGTCCACGACCACTGCGTTGTGAAACAAGAGCTGCGGGGATGGCCGGAGTTCCTGTCCGATTGTTCGAGAGACGTGGCGGTGGCGGCCATCCTCATCGCGGTCCTGTGGCGGCTGTGGAGACGCGGCGGCCGGCTCCAGACCGTGCTCCTGGCCATCTCGGCCGATCTGGTCGTGATCTATGTTCTGAAGTCGTTGGCGAAATGGGCCTTCGGCCGCTCTTGGCCGGAGACGTGGAGACTCGACTGGCCCTCGTTGATCGGCACCGGGGCCTATGGCTTTCACCCTTTCCACTCCGGCCCCGGCTACAAATCGTTTCCGTCGGGCCATGCCGCCGTGGTCTTTTCGGTGGTGGCGATCCTCTGGTTCAGTTATCCTCGCGGGCGCTGGTGCTATGGGCTGGTCTGCGCGGTGCTGTCCGCGGCCCTCGTCGGACTGAACTATCACTTCGTCGGCGACGTGATCGGCGGGGCGGTGTTGGGCTCGATCACGGGCGTCTGGATAGGGCGCGCGTTCCCGGGGATAAAGGGGAATTCGAGACTGGAAGAGCCCTGCGACTTCGTCGTGGGGTTCCCCAACAAAAATCCCCATCCGCGCGAGACACTGCGCTAGTGGAGTGCTTCAGTCTGTTGGGACCTTATTGGGGGAGTGGAATTGGTGTAGATTTCGACCCGGAGGGTCGTTTGACAATAGCCCAGCGATTCATCGCTGGGTAGCGGAGGGCCTCCATTCCATCTTCGTCCCGTAGGGACGATCGAACTTCGGTTGCCCTATTTCGGCCGTCCCTACGGGACTTGTCGCACAAAATGGTTGCGATTGCCGTCCCAGCAGTAAACTGCTGGGCTATTATCAAACGCCCCTACGGGGCGAAAACAGTCGCCCGGCTCGTTGGGTCACTTGATTTTTACGCACTACGCTAGGGTTGGACCAATGCGTACTTCCCGTCGCCTGCGTCGCTGAGTTTTCCCAGCCGGACCAACTCGTCCCAGACGGCCTGCGGGAACTGTTCCGGCGGCGTGACGGCCAGGATGCCGGAGCGGCCGCCGCTGCGCGGGTAGCCTCCCAGTTGAGCCAATCGCAGTCGTTTCACAAAGGCTTTCAAGGCCGCCTTGAGTTCCACCGGAGAAGGGCTGGCCGGCGGCGCGGCCTCCACGGACGGCGTGGCCGCGTCCTTCAACCTTGGGTGGCGGGCGGTGCGGCCGGTTCCCCGGGGGAGTTTGTCGGCGGTGCGGCCGGCGGCCGCGGCGTCGGCGACGCCGGAGTGGGCTGCGTCGCCGCCCCACTGGTTCCAGCCCGTCAATGCCGGATCGCCGGTGTTGATGCACACGAGTTCTCCCTTGGTTGTTCCCACCAGCACTCGCCCCTGGTCGATCACCGGCTGCGAGGAGGCGGGCGCGTCGAGGTCGATTCGCCCGGTGATCTTGCCCTTGCTGGGATCGATGCGGAGCAACTGGCCGCTGCGGGTGGCGACGAAGAGTTTTCCGTTGGCCACGGCGGGCGGGGCGGCGGCGGGGTCGCCCGCCGCGGCGTCGTTGCCCGCTTCGAGGTCCTCCAGCACCAATCCCCATTGCTTCTCGCCGGTAACCGGATCGACGGCGCGGAGCTGGCCTCCCATCCAATTGAACAGCCCGCCGTTGAAACTCGCCAGCCGCGAGCCGCAGAAGGCCTGGAGCGCCTGGGAACCATCGCGGCCCACCAGGCGCATCGAGGGCGACCTGGTGTCCGGCGGCGGTGGCGGCGGACTGCCGGAGACATAATCCCGATCGCCGGGGCGGGGCGTTCTCACGGGCGGGTTGTCGTCGGCGGGGGCTTCCTCCGGGTCGGCCTGCGACGGGCCCGCCTGCGCCTGCCGGGCACGCGTCTCCGGATCGGCCAGGTAAGGGGCCCAGCAGCGCTGGGCCAGGAAGCGTTGTTCGCCGGTCCTGCGGTTGAGCTTGACCAGGCATTCCTGCGGTATGTCGCGGCCGGCGTCGACGCGGCGCGTCAAGTAAATCCCATCGTCCAGGACCACGGGGGCCGAGGTGGCGCGGCAGCGCCGAGCCAGCAGGATTTCGCCGCTGTCCAGGCGGAATTTGTAGAGCGTGCCGGCGAAGGTGACGATGTACACGTCGTCGCCGTGGACGACCGGCGCCGACATCACGTCATGGTCGATCCACTTTTGCCAGAGCGGCTTGCCGGTGCGCAGGTCGCGGGCCGACAGCACGTAGCCCGGCGGCGGCGACGCGGGCGGCGACGCGGAGGGCGACGCAGACGGCGACGCCGACTTTCCGCTGCGGCGCGCCGACTTGGAACGCAGATGTGCCGAGGCCGGGTAGGAAACCAACACCCGCCGTCCGGCGATCGTGGGCGTCGAGGTCACGTTGCTGGCGAGCCAGACCGACCAGAGCATCCGGCCCGTCGTCGCATCCAGCGCATAGCACGTGCACAACTCGGTCGTAAACAGCAACACGCCGCGATCATAGGAACTGGCCGAAGGGCCGTTGTCCGAAAGGTTCACGTTCCACAGCATCCGCCCGCTGCCGGCATCGAGGCAGTAGAAATCCGAGCTGCTGAACCCGCCGCCGACGAAGATCTTGCCGTCGGCCATGGCGGGAGCCAGGACCGGAGAGCCGGAAGGCAGCTTGATGCGAAGCTGAGTGGACGATATCCGCCGGACGGCAAGCTTCGACGCGGCGGTGGTGCTGGTGCGTGCCGTCGCCCGCCGGGCGCTGCCGCTCTGGCCGGCGGCGGATGTCGGCGGCGGAAGGTATTGGTCCGAGTTCTGCGCGATGGCTTCGTCCAACACGTCCTCATTGTCGAGCCACAAGACCGGCGGATCGGCCCCGCCGGCCGACGCCGCGACAAAACAGAGCAGACACCCCGCCGCCACCGCGCAGCGCAGCGGCCCCGTCCGACAGACTTGACTCGCGCGATGACCGGCCGATCCGGCCGTGCCGCTGGCACAGGCCGCCGAGCCGACGAGAGCACCAAACCCATTCGCTTCCCATCTCATGATGACCCTCCTCTCTTGTACCGAAGTGACGTTTAGACTTCAGGAGTCCCACGTTCCGCGATGGGACCTCCAAGATGGGCGTCGGGATACGCAATGTCGGGCGCAATATGGCGTAACAGAATGACTCGGACGCGGCCTGGATCGCGGACGCCGAAGCTTGGCCGGCCTGTCGCCGACAGTCCGGCCGGGGGCATCCGCGCTGGGCCGCATCGAGCCGGCAGATCCTCCTCTCAATATTTCGAGCCCATAAGACAAGCAGCGGGCTGGCGCGCGGTTCCGGTCGCGGCAACCCTAACAATCATGCATTCTAGCGGCCCCAGATCGGAATTGCAAATCGAATTCGGCAATTTTTCCCCGCGGCCGGCCACATCCGTTCCGCAACCCCCCTGCGGGGATCATCGCCGCGGCAACCGGCCCGGAAGTCCATCCCTGCCCCAAGGGCCGCCAGGCGTTTTTCAAGGCTTCTTCGGCTTCACGCGATGCCGCTCGATCTGCGTGGCGAGCTTGTCCGCGGCCTTCGCGTCCAACTGCGAAGACAACACGTTCCGAACGTCCTTGAGGATCGCGTCGGCCTTGCCCTGAAACACCGGATCGTCGGGCATGTCCTTCTTGAGTTTCGCGGTCTGCGACGCGAGAAGGTCCTTCACACTCGGCAGTTGACGCAATTCCTTCAGCAGCGATTCCGCTTCTTGAAGCTGCCCGGCCGCGATGCGAGCCTTCACGCGGCTTGCCAAGGCCTCGCGCCGGGCCGTCAGGTCCACCGCGGCGTCGCCAGCGCCCGCAGACCATCGCTCCAAGTCGATGCGGCGATCATCCTGGGCGACGGCCACGGACAACCGCGGTTCCAGCCCTGCCACCAGCGGCAGCCGGGCAAGCCATTGGTCCCCCTGCTTCACCAGGAGGATTTGCAGCGGATGCTCGCCCGCCGGCGCGATGCTGAGCGACCCGTGGCGATCGGTGCGGCCCAGGAAGACGGGCTTCTCGCCGGCCGCGGTCACCGCGTAGATTTCGTAGCCTGCCAAGGGTTGCGCCGGCTGGGCCGTCGAGTTCAACGTCAAAATGCTCGATTGCCGCGTCGGCGCCACGCGCAGGGCCAGCACCTCCAGCGAGCTTTCCCAGCCGGCGGGCAGCGGGTCGCGCAAGCCGGTGTCCAGCCGGCCGCGCAACTCCTCCTCCGCCACCTGTTCGATCGTGCAGAAGGTCCAAGGGATCGGGGTCGCGGTTTGGGCGGCGCCCGGGCCGGCGACTGCGCGGGCCGCAAGTCGAAAAACGGCGCCGGGCCGCACCGGCTCAAGCCCCGGATCGCGCGGCTTCAAGGCCGACGCCCTCAATCGCAACACCACCTGGCCATCCTTCAGGACGTTCACGCGCGCCAGCGGCGCAAACGCCTCCAGCACGGCCGCCAGCGACAGGTCGGGGAGTTTCGAGAGCTGTCCGGCCCGCCGCGCGGCGGGCGTGCTCCATAGTCCCGTCGCAACGTCCAGTTCGCGGCGCCGCAACCTGGCATCCGTCGGCGGCAGCCGAGATCTGCAAGAGCATGACCTTGTCGGCGCCGAGCGAATCCTTCGGCAGCGCGTCGGCGGTAACGCCGGCAAGCGACGCCGTCATGGCCTGCTGCAACGCGGCCGGCGCCGGCGAGGCGGTCACGTCCCACGCCCCGCCTTGAAGCCCGCGGATCCGCTCGGCCAGGCGGCCGGCCAGAACGGCCGGCAACCGGGCAGCCACCTCCGGCCGCGCGGCAACGCCCACCAACACGCGAACCCGGTACGGACGCAATTCCCAGACCGGACGCTCCGCCGCGGCCGCCGCCGATGTCCAGCCCGCCAGCCCCGCGCAGGCCGCCAGAAACATCAAGAACGTGCGGGCCCGGTGCATGGTCTGTTCCTTACTTCTCATTCGGATATTGAAACCCGAGCTTCCATTGCTCAACGTCTTGATACAAGCTCAACGTCCCCGCCTTGATGCCTTCCAGGTTCTTGCGATAGGCGAAGTGGTCGGTCAACTGCCACAGCGGCACCAGGGCCACCTCGTCGTGGGCGATGCGGTCGATGCGATGCAACCGGGCGACGACCTCGTCCCAGGTGGCCGCCCGCTGGAGTTCTCCCAGTGCCCGGCTCATGGGCGAGCTGCACCCGCCGGCCAATCCGTCCTCGCCGAGCACGCGCGCGGCGTTCAACCAACGGTTCCCAAAGGGACAGTTCCACGTAGAGCAGATCGACATCCGCGGGGATTGGGCCCGAGGGAACCGCGGAAAGCTCCTTCAACTGGACCGGGATGTCCAGCGCCGCCAACTGCCGCCGGATCGCCTCGCACGCGGTCCGCGGGATTTCACCGGGCGGGAAGGCCAGCACTAAAGCCGACGACGACGGCGACGCCGTTCGTCCCTGGCCCGACGCGGCCGCTTCTCGGCGACCGGCTTCGGCCAGCGCGGCCGCAAGCCGCGGATCGCACGGCCAAGGCTTGATCTCGGGATCGGAGGCGTAGTCGAGCGTGTTCTCCGCCGAGTTGACCGACGGGAAGGGGCCATGAACGACCTCGCAATCCGGCTGCCGGTCGCCGCGAACAATCTCGTCCAGGACGGCCTGGCGATTGATCCCATAGGCCAACGCGCGGCGGAACGTCCGGCTGGAAGTCAGCGGCCGTCGCGCGTTGGGAACCAGGCAATGCAGCCGCGGCAGGGCGTAGGCTTGCACGACCACGTCCGCGTCGGCCGAAAGCGATTTGACTTGCCAGGGGCTCAAGCGATCCAGCGCCTGGATCTCGCCCCGCCGCAGCGCCTTGACGGCCGCGGCCGCATCGGGAAACCGCCGTTGGACGATTTCTCTCGGTTGGGTCGCGTTGCCGGCGAAATACCGGGCGTTCCATAAATACGTGGCCTCCGCATCGGCGGCGCCGGCCAGTGCGTACGGGCCGCCAAGCGGCAGTCTCTCGGCCCGCGGCGCGCTAGCCGCAGTGTAGGGCAACAACGCCGTCTGCAGGAACGCCTGGGGACAGAGGTGGCCTTGCGACAGGTCGATATCGACTTCAACCACGTCGCGGACCGCCACGGCATCAAAAATTCTTGCCCAATCGGGGCGATAGGCCGCGTCCGTCGGATCGGCCATCGCCAACAGTCCGCGAGAAACATCGTAGCCGGACGGACTGGCTTCCCCGGCAGGCCATCGCAGGTTGCGGTTCAACTGGAGGGTGATCCGCCGGCCGGTTTCATCCACCTTGATCTCGCCCACGGGGCAGACGTAACGTCCGCCCTTCGGACCCGCGCCAATAAACTCCGTCAACGTGCGGCCGACGAGCCTGGCGTCGCGGCGGGCCGCCCAATCGGTCAAAAAAACCTGCCCGTTGCCAGCGCAGGCCGACGACATGTTCGGCGCCTGCTCCAGGACGCCGACAACCACGCGGGGATATCGTTGATGGACCGACTCGGCCAGCTCCCTGGCGCCCGCGAGCGCCGGCCAGACGTGGATGACGCGCCGGATCGAGGCGGCCGCTTTGCGCAGGTCGCCCGACTGCTCCGCGTTACGGGCGTCGGCCAGCGCCGCGGCGGCCTCCCCTTGCAGCCTGGCCTCCCATTTCTCCACCAACGGATGATGCGAGTAGCAGCCGGCCAGCTCGCGGAGCAACGCGCGGATCGAGGGATCATCGTCGTCGGCGGCATATTGTTCGACCAGCTTTTCCGTCATGGCGCCCATCACGGCGTCGAGTCTCGGGTGTTGCGGATTGCGGCGGTGCAATTCCCGCAACACGCCCAGGGCATTGCGGTACTGTTTTCGTTCGAAAAACGCCCTGGCCTGTTGGAAGAGGAATTCCTCGCTCGCGGCGGCCAGCCCGGCCATGTGAGGATAGTTGTCTTCGAGGAAGCTGAAATAGTCGTAGGCGTCGTCGAGTTTGCCCGCGGACAGCAGATCGTTGGCCTTCTGGAGCAGCATCTGCTCGAACAGTTCCACGTGCTTGATCGACGCCCAAGCGATTTGGTACTTCTTGTCGGGCTGATCGACGAGCCGGATGACCAGGGTGTCGGTGGGCCTGGGGCGGGCGGGCAGCCGCCGGCCGGGCAAATCCAGCGGCTTGACCCGCAGGACGACGCCGGCGTTGGCCTCGTCGAGAGTGATTTGATCGAAGGGGTCCTGCTCGAACAGCGGAAGGTCGGCCGCGGCGGCTCCCGCGCCGCAAAGGCCGAACCAACATGCCAGGATGATGAGCGGTCGCATGGATCGAGCCCGTTTACGGTGGTGCGAGTTGATGGAGACTGCCGTCGTGTCCGCCGACGAGGATGAGGTCGCCCAGCAGGACGGGTCCCGTTGCCAGCGGTTGACCGGCGTCAACGCGGCCAAGTTCCTTGCCGCTTGTGCCCGCCGCGCGCCAAACGACGCCGCCGGCCGCGGCCAGAAGGTAGTGGTCGCCGACCGCCAGCGGGCTGCCCGCCAACGGACCGTGGGACAGGGCCGCTTGCCAGAGGAATTTGCCCGATGCGTCGAAGCAATACAACTGGCCGGCGTCGGTGGCGAGCATGGCGCAGATTACCGATACGGCGTGGCCCCCACGCGCAGCGGCCGGCGAGTGCATATTGCCCGGCGCGGTCGAGATCGGATTGCTGGAAGAAATCGAGGTTGCCCGCCGCATCGACGCCGCAGACCAGCTTTCCCACGGCCGCCAGCGGCGAGACGATCGGCGCCGGGAGTTCCCTTTCAGCGGCCGCTTCCAGGTGGGCTGCCGGCTGATCGGCCACGCGCAAGCGGTAGAGCTTGGTGCGGCCGTCGAAGATCACGACTTCCTTGTCGCCCAGCGCGACGGGCTGCGTCCACGCGGGCAGCGAGCGCGGCTGCAATCGAGGCTGAAACGGATCGCTCCGATTCTTGCCCGAAAACGGGTCCAGAAAGAACACCTGGCCGACTTGCGAAGGCGCCAGCAGTCCGCCGGCAAAGGCGATGGGCCGACAACTCAGCGGCCCCGGCAAGAGCCACGTCCGCGACGGACGTTGCGGATGGGCCAGGTCCACGGCCGCCACCCAATCGGACCCGGCGCCGCAAGTCAGCGCGAGCGTGTCGCCGCATCGGACCGCGTCGGTGACCGGCCCGCGCGATCCCGGCGGCGACATCGCCGGCTGGTCGGCGACGGTCTGCGAGGCCAGGGCGCGGCTGTCCAACTGGAAGACGCCGCCGGACGCGGTTGCGACCGTGATCTTGCCGTCGCCGCTGCCATCGGCGGCGTTCGAATCGACGATCGGCTCGCCGGCAAGGGGCACGGCCAGGCGGGTTTGCCAATAGGGAGATCGGTCGTCGGCGCCGAGGGAGGAGACCATGAGGCCCGGCATTTCGGCCGTGCGTCGGACGCCGCCCTGAATTTTTCCACCGGCCGCTTCGCGGAGCGGTTCTTCCGCGCCGGCGGGGGCCAACTCGAAGACATGGCTGCCGGCATCCGTAGCAACAAGCACTTTGTCGCCCGACGCCGACGGCGACAACAGCGACGCCGCCACGTCCACATGCCCTTTCAACGGGATTGTCTGCACCAATCGGAGCGGCGTGGCCGACGCGGAAGATTCCGCGGACTGGATTCCCAGGACCCGCAGCGACGAGTCCGCGGCGGTATCGTTGACCGCGACCAGCAGGTAGTCGCCGAACACCAGCGGCGGCGCCGCGATCGCGCCAGGCCCGTGCCCGAGGGAAAAAACCTGGCGGCATTTCCAGCCGGGCATCGCCAGGATGAACAGGTTGTCGTGGTCGGCCGCCTGGAAGACGAGATTGCGCCGCGGATCGACTACCGGGGCGATGGGCAGGGGTTGCGGCAGTTGGACAAAGCCCGCCGACTTGCCCGTGGCCGCATCGATCATGACGAGCCGTCCGCCGAGGGTGGCCACGAGGACGCCGGCGTCGGCGACGACCGGCTCGGCGGAGAAATCGTCGTCGATGGGGTGTCGCCAGCGTGTCCGGCCGGTGGCCGATTGCAGCCGCTGGATCTCGCGGTGCGAAGCGGCGGCCAGGACCACGTCGCTGCCCGGTTGCGGCGCGAGGGCGGCGGGCAGGTCCGCGTCGCCCGGCCGGAGCGGATTGAAACCGACGTATTTCCGCCATAGGACCTTGCCATTGGCGGCGTCCAGCGCATAGACGGCGCCGGCGGCCGCGGCGAAGACCACGCGTCCTTCCGCGTCCGGGGCGGTGGAGTTGAACGTGCGGGCGGCCAGGACGACCGTGGAGGGCGGTCCGGCCGGCTGGACCTTTCCCGCCGGCTCCGGCTTGGCGACCCAGGCGACGGCCGCCTGCTCCGCCAGGGCGATCTTCAGGACGGCCCCGGTCAGATCGGCATGTTTGGACAGGTTGGGATACGCGTCCAGCAAGGCATTGCGGACTCGATACGCCTCGGCGAAGTTCTTGGCCGCGGCGGCCTGCCCCATCGCGTCAATCGCCTTGCGCAGCTCGTCGTCGCCGGCGATTTTGTGCCGCGTCAATGCCAGCGAGGCCTCGACGCGGCCGAGCCGTTCCAGCGGCTTAGTCGCGGCGGGCAGGTAACGGTCGGCCAGCGACAACATCTCCTCGGCTTGGGCGATCGACTCGGGGGCAGGCCGTTCTCGGGCGGCCGAAGAGAGCGACTCGGCGGCCCGGGGCAGCATGGCGACAAGAATGGGGCCTGCCTCGGCGTCGAATTCCGCCTCGGGACTGATCGCGGGCAGGACCCGTTTCGCCGTCTCCAGGGCGGCCGACGAGGCGGTCTTCTCGTCAAACGCCAGTCGCAATTCGGCCAGGCCGCGACGGACCCGCGCGCGTCCGGAACGCGCGTGCCGGGGAAAATAGCCCAGGAACCCGTCGTAGCCCTCGATGGCCTCGGCGTAGGAGCCTTTCTGATACAGGGCATCGGCCGGATCGAGCAATGCTTCCGGATTCGGGCGGTTCAGCAGCCAGACGGTGACGACCACGAGGACCAGAAGGACAGCGGCCGCGGCGCCGATCCAAACCCAGGGCATCTCCCAACGGCGGCGGCCTCCCGGTGACCGTCGCCGGGAGAGAGACTGGAAGAAATTCTTCTTTCGGGTCGTGGGCGGTCCGAGCGGACTCCCCTCGCTGACCGCGGCGGCCAGGCTCGGATCGCTCGCCAGGGCATCCAACGGACTTTCGGCCAACGGCGGCAAGCCCGCGGGCAAGGGGGGAAGTTCCTCGTCCAGCAGCGACGCGACGCCGGGGTCGGCCGCGGCCGGTCCCTTGGACGCCTGCTTGGGTTGCGTGCCCTTGGCGGCCGGCGCCGGCGGTCCGCCGGACGCCGGCTTGCTCGCGGCCGCGAGCAATTGTTGGGCAATCGCGGGGGTAAGCGCCTTTTTCTCGACGAGCAGTTTGGCGACGCGGCGGGCGGGGATCGGAGACTTCGACTCCGCAACCTGTTTGCGCAGCGCGGCCAGGATGCCGCCGGGCACGAGGCCCTTCTTTTCCAGGACATCGAGAAAGGCCGTTGCCGTCGGTTCCGTCGTCGCCGTTGTCGGCGTCGTCGGCGTTGTGGGCGTCGTCGGCGCCGGCTTGCCGGGATGGGGTTTCTGCGGGTCGCTCACTTCGTTGCTTGCTCTTTTCGGAACTGTTCGAGCACGAAGAACTCGTATCCGTCGCCCGCCGCGCGGATGCCGAAGCGGGTCTTGCGAACGTTGTCGATCTCGCGGCCGGCATGGTTCGTCTCCAGTTCGGCCAGCTTGGCCTCGACCGCCGGCGGAAGGAGCTTCAAGACGACTCGCTCCTCGGTGCTGATGCCTGCCCGGGCGAGCAGATCGGCGTCGGCCCGGCCGAGGTCGCCTTCGGACCAGGTCAGGTAGCAGCGCCGCTCGGCGCTGGCCGCGCCGGTATGGATTTCGGGTTTGGCCTTGGAGAGATTGCGGACGCACGTCAACTTGTTTCCCGGCAGGACGACGGCGAGTTCGATGCCGAAGAAGTCGAGTTGCCGGGCGTATTTGTCCCTGGAGAGGCCCTTGGTGAAGTGGAGTTCCCAGTTGCGGCGCAGGCTGGCCCACGGCTGGACGGCCTCGCGTGGATCGCCCCAGGAATCGCGGCCTTGGAGGGCGGCCCGCCGCGCCGGGTCGTCCAGCAGGCCGGCCTTCGCGCCGGCGGCGCCGGCCGCCATGGCCAGCGCCTCGCGCAACGGAGGTTCGGCTGGCTGGGCGGTCGGGGCGATCGGCGAGCGGAGGTCGGTCTTCAACTCCGCCACCGGCGGTGGTGAGGCGGCCTTCGACGGGCCGTTTTGCGGGGCCTTGGCCGAGAAGCAGCCGGGCAGGAAGATTGCCGGCAACAGCAAGGCGAGAAGGCTGGCAGTCCGACACGGCCGAATTGTCGGGTGCCACGGTTGGCTTGCCCAACCGTGTTTTCCGCACTGCTGGACAAGCCAGCAGTGGCACCCAACCCAACAAATGGTGATTCCGGATTGCGGACGTCGCGGCCAGCGGCGTGGGATGGGCTTTCGGCAGAGGTTCGGTTGTGCGTTCACCATGCCCCTCGGGTGCGTATCAAGATGGGATCAGTCGTCGAACTCCGCCTCCGGCCGGATGGCCAAGTACCACTGTTTCCAGTGTTGAATCTCCTCGTGGCGACGCTCTTCGGTCAGTTGTCCGGGGACGCTCCCTTTGCCTGGGGTGCGAGTGAGTCGCCGCAGGGCGTCGCAGGCTTGGACGGCCACTCCCAAGTCGGGATCGCCCAGGGCATGGACCAGGGCGGGCGTCAGGTCGAGGTTGCCGCCGTTGCCGATGGCTCGCACCGCGGCGAGGCGGGCCAGCCGCGACCGGTCGTCGACCAGGCGGCGCAGCAGGCCGGCGTGTTGGACGGCCAGGATCTCGGCCTCCCTGGGCGGCAATTGCTCCAAGGACGCAATCCCTTGGTCGAAAGCGTCGTCGCGATTCTGCAAGATCGGCAGCAGTTCGGCGGCCGAAGTCCACCGCGGCACGGGCAGCACCTTGCCCCCGGACACCCGCACGCTGGCGGTCTCGTTGGGCAATCCGCGGCCGGCGACCAACATGCTCTCGCCGTAGCCGTAGGCCTTCTCGATGCTCTTCTTGGACGACCGCAAGAGGAACAGGGTGGCAAACGCCGTATCGGAGGGCTTTCCTCCCAGCGAGTCTTTCATCGCCCAACTGCCGTCGGCGTGTTGGGTGCCGATGAGGAAGTTGGCGCCTTCGGTGTACCACCTCGGTTCCGGCTGCGACTTTCCCTCGGCCAGTTCGCGGAAACTGGCATACCGTTCGTAGCCGTACAGATAATAAAAGACCCACCAGTCCGGGAAGTTCATCTTATGGTGTCGTGCCAGGTACGCGTTGCCGCGGGCCTCGGCTTCCTTGAGGCGGCGCGGATTGATGGTCGTCTTGACGTTGCCCTTGGGCTTGTCCGCGGCGGCGTGCGGCGGCCGGTCGGCCTCGATCTCGACCAGTGCCGCGGGCAGGTTCTCGTCGCGTTTGGCCGCCCGCGGGATGAGGTCCAGCAGGTCGGCGCACATGTAGACGCTTCCCACGCCGCCCACGACCATGCTGGGGCGGATGTCTTCTCTGTTTCCACAGGCCGTTGACCGGGCTGACGATGCCCTGGTATCCATAAGCCCCGGTAGGGTCCTGGGTCTTCAGCAACCAGACGGTCACTTTCTCGACCACCTCGCGCGAGACCTTGCAGCCGGCCTGTTTCGCCTCCCAGGCGCTGAGAACGCCGTATTGGGTCATCGAGGTGTCGCCGCTGTCACGGCTGGGATAGCCCCAACCCCCGCACGCTTTTTGCCGCGCCTTGAGGAACTGCAGCAGGTAACCGATTTCGTTCGAATACGTGCGGGCGTCGAGCGTGGCCAGGAAAATGATCGACAAGCCCGCGGAATAGATTTCGTGTTCGTCGTCGATGCTGATCTTGGCGGGTTCGACGCCTTTGACGACGTTTTGAATGGCTTGGACCGCTTCGACGATCCGCGGGTGTTTGTGGTCGGCGTGGTTCTTCAGCATCACCAGACCGACCAGGGCCTTGGCGCCCACGCGACCGTCCGTGGCCGCGTCGGATTCCAGGAACTTGACCGCGCTGGCGATGGCGGCCTTGACTTGCGGACTCTCGGGCGTCAGCGCCGCGGCGGTCTGCCCGCGCAAACCGATCGCAAGAAGAACAACCAACCCGATTGCAGCCCTTGCCTGCAACAGAAGACTCGCCTTCATCGGTGCGCCCTTATCGAAAAGAGGACGGACGGTCGAAATCAAGACGTCGTCCCTCCGCGGGGTTGAGTTTGTCGCACTCTCGACCGGGCAGGGGATGGGTGCGGTTTCATTGGCCGAATCGCACCCGAAAACCACGGACGAGAAGCCCTCAATAACGCCCATCGTAGTCCGGTCGATGGAAGCCGTCAAGTCGGCGGGAAAGATGGGCTTGGCGGCGGGGGGGGCGCGCGGGAGACAAGAAACCCCTGGAGCCACGCCGCCGAATTTGATACACTGCGGCTCCCATGGGCATGCGATGGTCGGATGCGAGGTTGTTTTTCCGGGAGTTTCGGCGGAACTTCCACACCACGGGGGCGATTTTGCCCAGCGGGCGGCGCCTGGCCGCGGCCCTGGCCCGATTCGCCGCCGAGCCGGCCGACCGCCCGCGGCGAATCCTGGAAGTCGGGCCGGGCACGGGGGCCGTCACGCGACGGCTCGTCGAGGTCCTCGGACCGCAAGACCGGCTGGACCTGGTGGAACTGAACGCCAGTTTCGTCGAGTGCCTCCGTGGGCGGCTTCAGACCGAGCCCGCCTTCCAAGCGGTGGCGGATCGCACGCGGGTGCTGCATTGCCCCGTGGAAGACTTGCCGGCGGCACAGAAGTACGACCTCATGGTTTCCGGGCTGCCGTTGAACAATTTCGCCGTCGACGACGTGCGGCGGATCTTGGCGGTGATGACGGGCCTGCTGGAGCCCGGCGGAACGCTTTCCTTCTTCGAGTACATCGCCCTGCGGCGTTTCAAGGCAGCTTCTGAGCCGCCGGCAAGAGCGAGCCCGGCTTCGCGGCATCGGCCAGGTGATGTCCGCAATGCTGACCCACGGCGAGATCCGCCGCGACGGCGTTTGGCTGAACGTGCCGCCCGCCTGGGTCCATCACGTCCGGGTCGGAGCGGAGGACCACGTGTCGGTCGTGGCGGTGTCGCGACGCGGCAGCGGCGTGGCCGGGCCGTCCGTTGGGACCGGTGCATCGACGGCAAAGCGGAGCGATCGTCCGTCGTGGTAACAGGTGTGGTTGCCGGCGGCGGCTTTCAAGGCCGCTTCCGCCCGGCCAAGCAGGCACGCGTCGTCGTCGCCCCCTGACACTTCGGCGAGGCCCAGGCTCCGAGTGACCTCCAGCGCGCCATGCTTGGTCGGCAAGAGGCACCCGGTGGCGTTGTTGCGCACCCGTTCGGCCAGCGCCACGGCGTTGCCGAGGCACGTGGCCGGCAAGAGGACGGCGAAGCAGTCGTGGCGATAGCGATCGAAGACGTCCATTTCCCGCAGTTTTACGCTCAGGAACAGGCGCGTCGCCCGGAGGGCAAGCTCGACGGCGTTCAGGCCGTGCGTTTTCATCAAGGGATGATAGCCGTCCAGTTGCACGAGCATGACGGAGAAGGCGGGACCGCCGCGTCTAAATTCGGCGATGCGTTGCCGGACCTGGCGACGGAACGCCGTCTGGTCGCACTCGTGCGTCAGGACGTCGCCGGAGCGATTCCAGATGGTCGCCGTGTTGGGCGGGGGGACCGCCTGGGGCGACGGTCGAAGCGGAGTTTCCTGGTTTGCCGGTTCGGGGCTGGGCGTGGTCGTCGCGGCGGGCTGCGCGTCGGCGGCCGGCGTCGGGGCCGGTTCGTCAGGGATCGCGCCGGTCCCGCCCGCGGACGCGCCGGGAGGCACCCGGTCGCGGATTTCCGAGGGCCGGGGCTTTGGCGCCGATTCCCGGGCGCGGGCCAGCGCCCGATCATTTCGCGCAACTCGGCACAGGCTTCGGCGGAAAAGCCAGCAGACCCCCGCCAACCCGAAGGCAACGAGCAGAACCGCCGGCAGGAGTACGGAAATCATGACCGACATTTCAATCCAGCCTTGGCATTCGAGGGCATGTCGTGGGGGTGGTCCCGGCGTGTCGACGGCGAGCTACTCGACGTCGATGTATTCCATGCGGATTTCGATAATATCGTTGCGGGCGGCCAAGAACGCATCGAGCACCTTGGGATCGAAATGCGTTCCGCGTCCCTCCTCCATGATCGTGAAGCACCGATCCAGGGGGAACGCCGGCTTGTAGGGGCGCTTGCTGCTGAGGGCGTCGAAGACGTCGGCCACCGCCGTGATGCGTCCGGCCAGGGGGATGTCCTCGCCGGCGAGCCCCATGGGGTAGCCGGTGCCGTCCCATTTCTCATGGTGGGTCAAGGCGATCTTGGCGGCCATGGTGATGATCGGCGAGCTTCGCACGTCCATGATCATTTCGCCGAGGAAGGTGTGCGACTTGAACATGCGCCATTCGTCCCGGGACATGGGCTCGAAGGTGCGTTTGCCGTAGATGCAGTGCCGCTGCATCATTTCGAACTCGTCCGGGGCGAGCGTGCCCGGTTTCAGCAAGATCATGTCGGGAATTCCGACCTTGCCCATGTCGTGCAAGGGGGCCGCGTGCTCGATGAGTTCGATGAACTGCGAGTCCAGGCCCATGCGGCGGGCGATGATTTCCGCGTAGCGACCCACGCGAATGACGTGACGGCCCGTCTCGTTGTCTCGATATTCCGCCGCGCGGGCCAGGCAGTGAATCAGCTCCAGCCGCGAGGCGGCCAGTTCGGCGGTCCGGCATTGGACTTGTTCGGCGAGTTCGCGGGCGTAGTTTTTCAGATGGTCGTGGTGCGCCTTGACCACCAGGGCGTTGCGCACGCGGACGACGAGTTCGGCGGAGTTCACCGGTTTGGTCAGGAAGTCCGTGGCCCCAAGCTGCAGGGCCTCGAGTTTGACCTGGACGTTGTCGAAGGCCGTGCAGATCAGCGTCGGAATATGCGCCAACCGCTCGTCCTCGCGGATGCGCCGCAGGATTTCCAACCCGCTGACCTCGGGCATCATCACGTCGAGCAGGACGACATCGGGCATTTCCTTCAGGACCATGTCGATGACCGGCCTGGGATCGTCGCTGGTCACGAAATGTCGATATCCGGCGAGTTCCAGATGCCTCTGCACCACGCGGATGTTCAGCGCCTCGTCGTCCACGATCATGATCTTGGCCGACTCGTTCAACGCGCCAAACAGCCCGTCGGGCGGGGAAGCGCCGCCGGGGACTGTCGCCGTGCCTTGCGAGGACGCAGCCTCGGGAAAAGCCCCATTGGCGGCATGGGGAATAGCGGTCGTTTGCATGGTTCGGTCCTTCGCGAGGGCGATCCGGGGAGTTGCCAGCGGTCTGACCGGATAGGCTCCCCAGCAAGCTTTTGCAACAAGAAACCCTAGGTCGACGCGAGCTTGGGAGGGCGGTTTAATTTTTTGCCCATTCCCCACCACTGTATACCCTTGCGAGGGGGGGCCGTTGCTTGCCGTCATGCTCGAACACCATTGCAATGGAGCCCTTATCGGAGTTCGTTTGGGAACGATTTGCCATGCCATGCCGCCCCGCAGCCGGCTTCGCGCCGCCACCCGCTCCTTGCAAGCTCGCTTGCAGTTCAAGTCGGCAGTGAATTTGTGCGCCATTTGACGGTTGTGTAGGCGATTGCCGGTTTAATCCTTTTGATCTGTTTACTCTGTGTCATGCTGAGTTGCTTTTTTAAACGAGTTAACAAGAGGGAACTCCACATTGGTTCCTCTGCTAGCGCTCTGTCATTCTTCGATTGAGGAATGGGCGGCCTATGAACATTGTCCCGACGGACAGGGGGGCTTAGGTTCATGGCACGGACACCGACCGTATTCCTGGTGGATGACGACGCCGGATCGGTCCAAACGATCCGGTCGTTGCTCGAACCGGCAGGCCTCCTGGTGTGCCGGTTCCCGTGCGTGAGCGAGTTTCTGGAGAACTATTCGCCGGGAACGCCGGGGTGCCTCATTCTCGACGTGCGCGTGCCAGACGCCGACGGCCTGGAGGTCCTGGAACGACTTGCGGCCAGCGACGTCTCTCTGCCGATCATCATCGTCACCGGCGGCGGCGACGTTCGCAGTTGTGCCCGGGCCTTCAAAATGGGAGTGGTCGATTTCTTGCAGAAGCCCGTCGACGAAAGCGAACTGCTCGATTGCGTCCTGAAGACCATGGCCTGGGGCGCCGGTTTGCCGGAATGCATTTCCCCCCGGATGCGAACCGAAGCGTTGTCGCAACTGACCCAGCGGGAGAAGGGGGTGTTCGAACTCCTGGTGACGGGCAAGACGCTCAAGCAAATCGCCGCGCGTTTCGGGGTGACGGTTCAATCGGTTTGGAAACACCAGCAGCACATTTTT
Organism: uncultured Planctomycetia bacterium; assembly: GCA_963804825.1. GTDB lineage: Bacteria > Planctomycetota > Planctomycetia > Pirellulales > Thermoguttaceae > JBKQVT01. The sequence continues at coordinate 507,137 of CAWDRV010000004.1, forward strand.
CACAAGTTCAACGTGCAGAATGGGGTCGAGCTTGCAAACATGATGAAAAACTGAGGAAGTCCGCCGGGCAGATTGATCCCAAGGATTCGGGACAGCGACGGCGGACGACAAAGTGCGTCGCGGCGGCGCGGCACGGCCGTGCCAAGACGCGGCACTTTGTAAAAGGACACGGAAGTCATGATGAAACCCGCGAGTGATCGGCGTCTGTTGTGGCCGTGGGTTTCGACGCTCCTGGTGGCCGTGGTCGCGGCCACGGGCCGGGCGCAAGATGCTCCAGGAATCGCGCAGCCGGCGGCCGACCCGTCCGCGGCCGCCTCGCCCGCGCAGCCCCCGAACCTCGACAAGTTGTTGGACATGGCCGAGAAGGACATGGGCCAACTCTCGCAGGTCCAGGTGCGGGGCACCGATTCGCCGTCTCTGGACATGCCGGTCTCCAGCGTATCGCGCAGGAGAGCACGGTGGGTCAGTCTCCGGCGGCGGTCTTCGTGATCACCAACGAAATGATCCGCCGCAGCGGCGCCAAGACCATTCCGGAAGTGCTGCGCATGGTGCCGGGCGTGGAAGTGGCGCAGATCGATTCCAACAAGTGGGCCGTTTCCATCCGGGGATTCGCCGGACGGTTCACCAACAACCTGTTGGTGCAGATCGACGGACGGACCGTGTACGACCCGCTCTTCAGCGGCGTTTTTTGGGACGTCCAAGACGTAATCCTCGAAGACGTGGAGCGGATCGAGGTGATCCGCGGCCCCGGGGCCACGGTGTGGGGCGCCAATGCGGTCAACGGCGTCATCAACATCATCACCAAGAGCGCCAAGGACACCCAGGGCGTCTATTTTGAGAGCGGCGCCGGGTCGCATGAGAACGGATTCTCCTCGATGCGCTACGGCGGTCGGATCGGGGAGGACCTCGACTATCGAATTTACGGCAAATGGTTCGAGACCGGCGACTACTTCTCCCCGGGCTTCGATGCAACCGACGCCTGGCGGCAGGTCCACGGCGGATTCCGCATGGACTGGCGCGCCAGTTGCCAAGACACCATCACCTTCCAAGGCGACTATTACAACGGCTACGACGGCGATGAGTCCATGTTCCCCACGATGACGCCGCCGGACTATGAGGTCCTGGAACATGACAGCACCCACGTGTCGGGCGACAACGTCCTGCTCAATTGGCGGCGGGTGCTCGATGAACGCTCGGACTGGACCGCCAAGGTCTATTACGACCAGAGCCAACGCCACTGGCCGACGTATGGTTTCGGCGAAGACCAGAACACCTTCGATTTTGATTTCCAGTATCGCTTTCCCCTGGGGGAGCGGAACGAGGTGATTTGCGGCACCGGTTATCGCAACGTGATGGACAGCACCTATGGCAACGACACGATCGCCATTGTCCCCGCGGAAAGCACCATCAATCTTTACAGTTGCTTTGTCCAGGACCAGTTCACCGTCAAGGAAGACCTGTGTTTCCTGACCGTTGGGTCGAAGTTCGAGCGCGACGATTACACGGGCTTCGAGTGGGAGCCGACGATTCGGCTGTTGCTGACGCCCAGCAAGCAGTATTCGTTGTGGGGAGCCGTGTCGCGTGCCGTCCGCACGCCGTCGATCGGCGAGGAAGGCGCGCAGATTGTGTCCTTGCCCGCTTACCCGCAAACGCCCCTTTTCCCCTTGCTTCTCGGCAACCGCAATTTGCTCTCTGAAGAGCTGATCGCCTACGAGGCGGGGGTGCGCGGCCAGCCGACGGAGAAATTCTCTTGGGACCTGGCCGTCTTCCTCAACGATTACAACCGTCTGATCACGCCGCTGCCCACCGGGCAGATCGGCCCGTTTATTACGGCGCCCGTATTCAACGCCGTGAGAGGCGACACGTACGGCTTCGAGCTGGCCAGCAGCTATAAAATCACGGAGGCTTGGCAGGTCCGGGCCGCCTATTCCTTCCTTGTCATGGACCTTCAGCCGCTGCCCGACACCACCGCACCCCAAGACTGGGAAGGCCAGAGTCCGCACAACGAGCTTTACGTGCATTCCACCTTTGACCTTGGGCATCACTGGGAACTCGATCTGATCGGCCGCTATGTCGACAACCTTCCGAACTTCGGGGTCTCCAAGTACATCGTCGGCGACGTCCGCCTGGCCTGGCATCCCAACAAGAACCTGGAACTGTCCGTCGTGGGACGCAATTTGGGCAACGGCAAATTTTTCGAGTTCGGCAACGACAACATCTTGGGCGCCGTGGCGACCGAGGTCGTTCCGGAGGTCTACGGCCAACTGGCGTTGCGTTACTAGGCGTATCAAGAGCAAGATGGATCCAAAGATGGCGAGCACCGCGGAACCAAACAACGATCGAGCCGCCCGCCCGCGCCGTCGCGGGCCGAAACGCCTGTCGGCGCTGGCGGCGGCGATCGTGCTGGCCGCCCTGTCGGCGACGTGGTTCCCGGGAACGTCCGCGCAAGAGCAACCGGCGGCCGCCCCGGCCGGCCTGCCCGACGAATACAGCGTCAAGGCGGCGTTTCTCTACGCCTTCGGCCGGTTCGTGGAATGGCCGACCGGCGCGCTGGGCAAGGCCACCGACCCGTTCGCGATCGGCATCGTGGGAGAAGACTCTTTTGGGGACGTGTTGAAGAAGATTGCCGCGAAGAAGACCCTTCAGGACCGGCGTATTGTGGTCCGCCGGTTTGCGGCCCCGGACGATTATCGTGCGACGTGTCAGATTCTGTTCGTGAGCCGTTCCCTCACCGGCGAGCAGCAGGCGGCGATTCTGAAGAAGACGGAGGGCAGTCCGGTGCTTGTGGTCGGCGAGACGCCCGGTTTTGCGGAGAAGGGGGGCATCATCAATTTCTATGCGGAGGAAGATCGCATCCGGTTTGAGATCAATGCGGAGGCCGCCCGCAGGGCGCAACTTCACCTGGACGCCCAGTTATTGAACCTGGGAAAAACAGTCGGGGCAGCGCGGCCAACGCCCTCCAACTAAGGCGTCGTAACAGAACGAGTTGACCAATCGCGTCCGGGAGGACAGGCATTCTTGCCTGTCTTTTTCAGCCGGACACGAATGTCTGGCCTCCTGATTCGGACAGTTTAATTCGTTACGACGGCTCACCCACGGCCGCGGAGGCTGAGGATCAGTTCGACCTCGCCGATCGGCATGTTGACGCGGCGGGCGATTTCGGCCGGTTCATAGCCGTAGTCGGAGAGCATGTAGATTTCCTCCTGGTGGCGACCCTGCGGCGCCGCGCCCGCCGTGGCGTCGCGCTGGGCGGCGCCCTCCGATTGCAACGACCACGCTTGCTGGTTGGTCCGGCGCACCGGCTCGTCCGATTGCGCCAGCGCGGCCTCCAGCCGGGCGGCCGCCCGATCGGCCTCCGCCACCAACGCCTGCAACGCGCTGATCTTGCTGTCCAACTGGCCGGACAAGTCCCGGGCGGTGTCGTGCATTTGAACCTCCCAGCGATCCCGGTTCTTCGGCTCGTCGCCCGCGGATCGCGAGTCTTGACCCGCGTGCCGCGTGCCGTGCGACGACGGCGACAATGACGACAACGACGGCGGCGGCTCGCGGTTCCGCCGAGCATAGTAGCGAGTGGCCCGCAACAGCAAGATTCCCGCAAACACGGACGCGGCAGTCACCAGCCATGGGGTCGCATCTTTAAGTTCTGCCAGAAGCATGATGGCTTGGGTATCCTCGAAGGATTACGGTTGCCGTTGGACGTCGGTGATTCGGAACGCTTTCTGCGCCGCCTCGTAAACGTCGCGCAGCGGCACGCGGCGTTCCAGGGCGATGCGGCGGCAGGACTCGAACTCGGGGGCGAAGTGGGCCTGCCCGGCGGCCAACCAGCCGATCTTGCCCTCGACCGCCCCCCAGGGCGTCTGGACCTGGTGCGATTGCCGCGGCAGCACGCGGCGCACGGCCGTCCAATGGCGCACGCCCAGCGTCGTCGTCTCCTCGAACAAGACGGCCTCCATCGCCTCGACGTCGGCCGGCCGGCACAGCACCGAGAGCTTCACGCCCGGGCGGTTCTTCTTCATCTGGATGGCCGTCGTGTAAACGTCCAGGGCCCCCGACTCCCACAATCGCCCGGTGCAGTAACCGATCAGCTCGCCGCTGGCGTCGTCCAGGTTGGTTTCCAGCACGCAGACTTGGCAGTCGGCGTCGGTGTTGGCGGAAGCGGCCTGCCCCAGCAGCAGCCGCAACACGTTGGGTTGCTGCGGGAGGTCGCGCCGGCCGGCGCCGCAGCCGATCCGCCCGATGGTCATGGCCGGCACGGGACCGAACCGTCCGGCCAGCGTCGCCACGATGGCGGCCCCGGTCGGCGTGGTCAGTTCGTGGGGAATCGCCGTCTCGGCCAAGGGGATTCCCCGCAGCAATTCCGCCGTCGCCGGGGCGGGGACGCTGAACTCGCCGTGGGCGATGTGGACGCGGCCCATGCCCGTCGGCACCGGCGAGGCGACGGCCCGCTCGATGCCCAGCAGGTCCCAGCCCACGGCCGTGCCCACCACGTCGGCAATCGAGTCGGCGGCCCCGACCTCGTGAAAATGCACCTTCTCGACCGCGATGCCGTGGACCTTGGCCTCCGCCTGGGCCAGGCGCGTGAAAATCTTCCGGGCCAGCTCCCGCTGCCGCGCCGAGAGCCGGCCGGCGTCGATCAGCGCCAAGATGTCGCCCAGGTGGCGATGGTGGTGTTCGGGCTGGCACTCGACCGTGACCTGGATCGCCCGGATGCCCGATTTCCTCACTTCCTCGGCGATTAGTCGGCAGCCGGGCAGTCCCAGCGAACCGATGGCCTCGTTGAGCGAATCGAGCGTCACGCCGGCATCGACCAGCGCGCCGAGCATCATGTCGCCGCTGATGCCGCTGAAACAGTCGAGATAGGCGATTTGCATGAGAGGGAGGCCCTGCTGCGTAACCGTTCGGGTGAACCTATTTTAGGGGATTTTGGCCTGCCGCCAATACCCCGATTTCCGCGCCGTGGGGAGGCGGAATCCACGAGCCTTGTCCGCGGGCCATTTTGCACATTTGTCGCGCGAAGGTGTGACGTAGGAAGCCGGTCCCCCTCGCTCCAACCCCTGCTGGAGGGAGATAGGGCTTTGCGTCGGCGTCTCGAACCGGCCCAATTCCCGCTCATGCGTCTTGACCCATGGGGCGAGGCTCGCTAGAGTACCGCCGCGTAAATCGGCGATCCTTGGACTTCGGCCATGACAGTGACGTTTCTGGACCAGCAAAGCCCGGCCGCGCGGCCGCCGTCCGCCTGGCGCGATCTGCCGCCGCGGATCAAGGCGTTGTACATCACGACGCGGGGACGGATGGGCGGCTGGCTGGCCGAGGCGTTTGCCGCCGACAGCGCCGTCGAGGTGCTTCTGGAAGAAGCGGTCGGAAGCGCCGCGGGCCTGGGCCGGCTCCGCGACGAAGTGTTCGACGCCGTCCTGGTCAGCCATGAGCCCGACGAACTGGACGCCCTGGACCTCGTCGAGGGCTATCGCACCGGCGGCGCGGACGAACCCATCGTCGTGCTGGGCACGCAGAGCGAGCAGGAAATGGCCGCCCTCTGCTACGAGGTCGGCGCCGACGGCTACGTCTGCATCCACACCACGACCACGCGGAACCTCATTTGGATCGTCGCCCGGGCCATCCAGCGACGCCAACTCGTCCGCGAAAACCAACACCTCAAACACGCCGAACAAACCCGGCTGCAACGCGAACACGAAGAGGCCACGCGGCTGATCCAAGAGCAATGGGCGACGCTGGAGGAATCGGCGTCGTCGGCCGGCGCGCCGGCGCCGGCGGCCCGACGGCCGGACTGCGCGAGTGGCGCATCTCGCTGCCGTCGGAACTGATCGCGCATTACCGCGAGCTGCTCCGGGTCTACGTCATCATGGGATCGGGCAATCTGAGCTATGAGTTGCGGCGGCTGGCCGAAATGCTGGTGGTTGCCGGACTGACCGCCCGGCAAACCATGCAACTCCATCTGCAAGTGCTGGAGGAGCTGGTCCACGGCCTGGGCGCCCGCAGCACGCGGCACGTGATGACCCGGGCCGACCTGCTCGCCCTGGAACTGATCGTGCACCTGGCCGAGGGCTATCGGCGGCGATACCAAGAGCGGACCCACCCGGCCGTGCAACGCCTGTTGCCGGGGTTTGACGGGATGGGGTCGGCAGGGCGTCTTCAATGTCCATAAACGTCTCGCCGGTGCCCGATCCTGAGCACCAGCACGTCGTCTTCCTGAACCACAAAGATGACCCGAAAGCTGCCCACACGAAGTCTGCGAAGACCCGCGAACTGCCCCTTCAGCGGCGGGCAATTATTGGGACGGATCGCCAGTTCCTTCTCAATCTTGGCGAGGACCCGATGCGCCTCCGCCTTGGGAAGGGAAGCCAGGTCTTTCTCGACGCTCTTCTTGTACGAGATTCTATAGGCCAAGGGACTTCTTCAAATCCCGACCGGAGACGACCGGATCGCTCTGATCGCGCAGACGGTCCAACGCAATCTGCAAGTCGGCGAACTCGCGGACGTACGTCTCGAGGGCCTTATGGACGTGAAACGACCGGGGACGTTCCGTTTCCGCGGCGATCTGATCCAGCTCTTTGGCCAGTTCCTCCGGAAGACGAACGGAAAAGACGATGCCCATATTGTCACCTCATGTCTTCATTGTATTACATTGTAGTCGCAAGTCAACGGCGAAATAACTGTTTCCGCGGCTCGCACGTTTCCCGCCCCGCGGTCAAAATGACCTTCCTCCCGGCGGCGAATTTTGGTAATAAACTCCGCCTTATCAGAATCGCCACATCCCTCTTTCGGGGGTTAGCCCATGAAACGCATCTTCTTCCGCGTTGCTATCCTGGGGGCCGTCGCCACCCTGGGCCTGATCGCCATTGCCCAGACGCAACGGAGTTCATCGTCTGCCGACAAGGGCAACGAGGCCGGCATGGCCTTCATCTCCGACGACACCGCCGGCCCAGCCTATCTGCCGGCTGACACCGGCGGCAATCCCCTGCGCGGGGGCAATGCGGCGCCGGCCAGCCCATCGACCAATCCGTCCGCGCCAGGCCTTCTTCCCGCCAGCGACACGGGCGTGCGGCCGTTGTCGGGCGATGCGACGGCCAGCGACCCGCCGGCCGACGAGCATCCGTTGCGAAAGACGCCGCCGACCGATCCGTTCGCCCGATTGCAGGGCAACTCGGCGACGTTGCCGGTCCGTCCCGCGGCTGCCCAGGAACCCGCCGTCGCGGCCGCGAATTCGCAATATGGCCAAACCGGTCCCACCTTGGGCACCGGGCCGATGATCGTGCCGCCGGGAAACGCGGATCAGCGTGCCCCATCGGCAACCGCGACCAATCCCTCTCTGGGACCGCCGCCGGGCGGCGATCGCTATGTAGCGCCGGGCGACGATCGTTATACGCCGCCGCCGGCCGCCACGGAGGAAACCCAGGAACCGCGCCGGTTCCGGGCCGATCCGGCCAGTGCGATGCCCAATCCCACGACGTTCCGGCACGCGCAATGTCCGGGCCCACGATACCCAATTCAGCGACTTCGGCAGGGGCCTTTTCCGGCGGCGTCGCGTCGGGGCCGCCGCGGATCGAGACGCGGCCGGTTGACGAACCGTCGGCCGGCATGGACAACCTCGCGTCGCCGGAGGGGACCGGCCAGCCCGGCGGCAGACACCTGGAAGGTCCGCAGAGCCCGCAACTGACCATTGAAAAGGTCGTTCCGCGGGAGGTTCAGGTCGGCAAGCCGGCCACCTTCCGGATCACGGTCCGCAACACCGGCCAGGCGGTGGCCGACAACGTCGAGGTCCGCGACCAGATACCGCGCGGCACGCGGTTGTTGGACGCCGCGCCGCGGGCCGCCCGCGGTCCCAACGGCGAAATGACCTGGACCTTGGGGACCATCAAGCCGGGCGAACAGTCGTCGGTCCAGTTGCAGCTCATGCCGACCGCCGAGGGCGAGATCGGCAGCGTGGCCACCGTTCACTTCGACGCCGGCGTCTCCGCGCGGACCCTGGCCACGCGACCGAAACTGGTCGTCGAGACCACCGGCGCCGATCGCGTGCTGGTGGGCAACCCGGTGAACCTGACGATCGTGGTTTCCAATCCGGGCACCGGGGTGGCCAGCGGCGTGGTCTTGGAGGAGCACATTCCCGCCGGATTGCAGCATCCGGCCGGCAGCGAGTTGGAATACAACGTGGGCGACCTGCGGCCGGGCGAAAGCCGCAGGCTGGAGTTGCAACTGGCGGCCAATCGGGCGGGCGCGATCACCAACGTGCTGTCCGCCCGCGCTGAAGGCAACCTGCGGACCGAGGACCGCTTCCGCCTCGAGGTGCTGGCGCCGCGGTTGGACCTTGCGATGACGGGCCCGCGGCGCCGCTACCTGGAGCGAGAGGCCGTGTACCAGGTGGCGATCTCCAATCCCGGGACCGCGCCCGCCCAGCAGGTCGAGCTGGTCGCCTATCTGCCCAGCGGACTGAAGTTCCTCAGCGCCAACAATTCCGGACATTACGAAGCGGCCGGCCACGCGGTGCATTGGCGGCTGGAGGAATTGCCCACGAACCAGAAGGGCGTCGTCGAGTTGGCGACCATGCCGATCGAGCCGGGCCAGCAGAGCATCAAGCTGCGCGGCACGGCCGCCAAGGGCGTCGTCGCCGAGAAAGAGCAGCCGGTCCTCATCGAAGGCATCGCGTCCGTGCTCTTCCAGGTGACGCAAGAGGCCAATCCGATCGACGTGGGCGGCCAGACGTCGTACCAGGTCCGCGTGGTCAACCAAGGATCGAAGGCGGCCTCGAACGTCCGCGTGGCGGTGTTCTTGCCGCCGGAACTCAAAACCCTTTCCGCGGAAGGTCCCGGCCGGCAGACGATCGACGGCGGCCGCATCGTCTTCGACAGCCTGGACCGGCTTGCCCCCAAGGCCGAGGCGACGTATCGCGTTCGGGCGCAGGGCCTGCAACCCGGCGACCTGCGGGTCCGCTGCCAATTGCTGACCGACGAAATGCAGTCGCCGGTCACCAAGGAAGAGGGCACCCAAGTGCTCGCCGATCCCTAATAATATTGTCGTTCTCGCCCTCGGGTTCAACTTAACCGCTGCACCTGGCGGACCATCTCCTCTTGGCTCAAATCCCGATCGACGGGCAGGACCAGGTAGCACGCCCGTTGGCCGCAGCAGTCCAAAATGATTTGGGTCGGATTGGGAACCCGGAACCCCTCGCTGCACGGCTCGTGGCCGTTGATGAAGATGCGGGCCCCGACCAGGTCGGCCATCGCGCGGGCGTTTTCCGCGCGGTAGTCGCGGCCCCAGACGAGTTGGAAGATGGCCCCGTGCTCCTGAAATTCCGCCTCGTCGAACTCCCGATCGAAAATGGTCTTGTCGAACCCCTGCAAATCGACCTTCTCCGGCAGCGTGTGCGTGACAAACACCCCGCCGGGCAGCCGCACCGCCAGCGGACAACTCCGCAAGAACCCGCAATACGACCGGCGCACCCGCTCGGCGGCCGGTCCGTACATCTGCTCCAGACCAAGGCGGAATTGCAGGTTCAGCATCTTCCGGTTCTTCTTGATCGGGTAGTCGGTCAACTCGGCCAGCTCGTGGTTGCCCAAGATAAAGTGGACCCGCTCGGGATATTTCGCCTTCAACCCCGCCACGTCTTCCAGAACGGTATGCGACATGCATCCGCCGTTCTTCGGGTAAGTCGGGCCGCCGTGACAGACTTCCTGGAGAATCAGGTGGCGGCGGCGATGCTTGTCCAGTCCGGCCAAACGCCGAATCAGGTTGAAATTGCGGCGATGTCCGTGCAGGTCGCCGGTGATCATCACCTCGTCGGCCATGTCGGGCGTCAGCACGACGACGTTTCCCTCTCGGCCGGGCGTTCGCCGATTGGCCCGGGCCGCCCGACCGAACGTGGCGATGATCTTCTCGGCGTATTGACGTGATGCAACCATAAGTTGCCCATTTTAAAGGCGGCGGGCGGAGGGGGGAAGGCGGAAGGGAGCCGGCGGCGTGAGCCGCCGGACAAGGCGGAAGGATAAAAAGCGAGCCGTGGCATTCATCCACGGTTGCATCGCGGAGCCGCTCAATCACCCAACCCGCGGAACATACTAGCCGTCGGGGGGGATGGTGGGGGTAAACTGCACGGCTCGCCCTTCCGCCTTCAAATCCGGAGGCTGACGCCTCCGGCTCACCGCCTTCCGCCTTGTTGCCCTCAGACTTCGCCCAGCTTGCCTGTTCTCTTGGGAGTGGCTTTATGCGTCCTGCAACGGTTCTGCTGGAAGAGACGGTTCTGACGATTTTCTGGACTCTGCCGATTATCGGGCCGATGTTCACCAAGGGGCGACCCCATGTTTTCGCTCCAACCTGTAGAAAGGAACTCGGAAGATATGAAACGCATCTACCTTGCGTTGACAGCGGCCGGTCTGATGGTTTATTTGGCGGGGTGCTGCGTGGACCGCCATCGCTCCTGCGGCGCGTCGCAGAACCCGGAAGCTGCGGAAGGCTGCGGCGTCCAGTGCGGGCCGGCCCAGCCCGAGCCCACCTGCGGCGTTGAAGTCGAGAAGCCATGTCCGTGTCGCGAGCGCCCCGTGATGGTCCAGGATCCGGGGCCGGCGACCGGCGCCATCACGTATCCTTACTATACGACCCACGGGCCGCGGGACTACTTCGACCGCAATGCGACGGACATCGGTCCCTGATCGCGTGAGGGGGACTGTCCCAATTTTCGTTCGACGAAAATGGGACTGTCCCCTTCGGTCCCCCGGGGATTCAGCCGGGCAAGAAATGACAGACGCGTCTGCCGCTCGGGACGTGCGACGTGCGATAGCACGCTTTTTCCGGCCGGGGCACACTCGGGCCCAGCGGCCGTCATTCTTTTGCAATACGTCTCATGGCGGCAGACGCGCCGACGGAAAGTCCTTCGGGGTCTAAGATTGCGCTGGCTCTCCTGATTGCTAGAGAAAGGGTTTCGCACGGAAGATCAGGACTTCTGCCCCCGGCGGCGGGCAGGGCGGAATCGCCCCGGAATCCCTTTGCACCGGCGACAGAACGCGGACACCCTCCGCGGTTGCCCCTGGAAGAAAAGCCTTCTTGGCAACCGCGGCTTGCGGACCCGGCGGGGCACTCAGTCGTCGCCGAGTGCCCCTGACCCGGGACCGGCCCGCGCCGGTCTCCAGCCGTGCGGCAACGGCCAACGGCTTTGCAGCGGGCGGATGCGCGTCACGCGTGTGTCCTCCAAGGTTCGGTATTAGATTTATACCCGACGTTTTTGTGAAGTCAAAAACGCCCGGAAAAAATCTTTCCCGCGGCGGCCATCCGTTGCGGCAAGTGGCGTTGCGGCAATCGCTTGCGACTTGAGAAAAAATTTTAGTCTGGCCCGGCGGCCTGTGTCCGCAAAGATTCGCCAGCGTCCGCACGTGTTACAGCCCAGAGAGCTTGCCGCGGGTAACGAAAAAAGCAATCCGCGGATTTCGTGGATTGGCGCGGATGAGAACCGTCGCTACCCTCGGCTCTTCAGGATCGAAAACAGGTTGTTGTAGTGATCGGTCCAGAGCGGGACGTCGAAACCGTCCTTGATCTTTCCTGGCGGCGGCACCGGGGGAATGGCCTTCAGAAGGCCCGCGTCCTTGGTCAGCAGCATCCAATCGTTGCGATACAGATTGTTCTCTTCGTCGAAGGGCATGTAGACTCGGGTCGTGTCCAGGCCGGTGTCCTTGGCGATGCCGCGGACCACGGGGGCCAGGTAGAGATAGCTGTTGGTGATGTGGGCGGCGATCACGCCCCCCGGCGCCAGGTGCTGGCGGTAGATGGCAAACGCCTCGCGGGTCAGCAGGTGGGCGGGAATGGCGTCGCCGCTGAAGGCATCCAACACCAGGACGTCGAACTGCCGCGACGGCGGCTCGCGCTCCAGCGAGAGCCGGGCATCGCCCATCTCGACCTCGACCTCCGCCCCGCGCTGGCGGGCGTCGCTCAAATAGGTGAAGTATTGGTCGTCGCCGTCGTCGTCGGCCAGGCGTCGGACCGCGGGATTGATCTCGTAGAAGCGGTAGCAATCGCCCTTGCGGGCGTAGGCGGCGATCGTGCCCGCCCCCAACCCGACCAGGCCCACGCGCATCGTCGGCTTCTGCGTTTGGAGATACGCGAGGGCCCGGCCGACGCCGCTGGAGTAGCCGTAATAGGTCAAGGGGATTTGTCGTTTTTCCGGCGCCGCGTACTGTTCTCCGTGCTCGATGGCGCCGTGGTACATGATGAACTGGTCATCCGGCTCGCCGTGGTGGTATTCGCTGACCGAGATGACGCCGTAGAAATTGCGGGCCCGTTTGAGCAAGACCGTTTCGGTGGATGGCGGCCTTGTTTGAATGAACAGCAACAAGCACAGCCCGGCGACGGTCGCGATCCCTACGGGCCCCGCCATGACCAACTTCGGCCAGAGGCGGGCCGCCCGGGACACGGCGGCCAAGACCATGGCCGCGGCCGCCACCACGAAGGACAGGACCAGCCCGAGGTCCCACTCAAAGAAGCTTTTGAAGATCAGGGGGGCCACGAGGCTGACGAACACACCGCCCAAGGCCCCGCCCGCCGACATCATCAGATAGTATTCCGTCAGCCGCCGCGGATGGGGACGCAGACGCATCAATTCCCCATGACAGACCATGCAGATGAAAAACATGGCGGAGAAGTAAACCACCAGTTCTTGAACGTAGCTGAGCGAGAACTCGGTCGAGCGCCAGGTATTGAACAACTTCACCACGCCGTAGGGATTCGCCACGAACAGGATGGCCACCGCGGCCAGCACGGTCCACACGCCACGCACGTACCACCGCGGATGATCGAAGCAAATAATGAACGACAGCAGGTACAGCGCCAGCGGCGCCACCCACAAAAATGGCACCACCGCCACGTCCTGGCAGACATGGTTCGTCGTGGCCAGCAGCATCAGCGAGGCGCAGGCGGGCAGCAGCAGCCACAATGCCCGCCGCAGCCAGCCGACGCGCTGGCAATCGCCCTCCGGACAGTCTCCATGGCCGGGATTGCTGCCGGGGGTTTGTTCGACCGTGGACGGCAGCGTGCGCCAACAACGCCATAGCCACATCGCGCACAGCCCGCAGAGCAGCACGTATCCCACAAACGCCCCCGACCACAGCCAAGATTGCCGAGGCAGATCGAAGGCCGGCTCGAAGACAAACGGGTAGCTCAACAGCGCCACCAGAGAGCCGAAGTTCGACAGGGCATACAAGCGGTAAGGCGAACGGCCCGGGTAGCTGCGCGTGAACCAGACCTGGATCAACGGGCTGGTGGTCGAGAGCACGAAATACGGCAGGCCCACGGTCACCAGCAGCAGCAGCAGGATTCTGCCCGCCGGAATGTCGCTGCCGGTGGGTTTCCAACTTGCGTCGGGGGCGATCGGCAGCAGCAGAACGGCAGCCAGCAAGATGCCCAGTTGCACGAGGGCTTGTCCGCGCAACGTCAGCCGGCTGCCCACCAGGTGCGCGTAACTGTAGCCGGCGAAGAGGACCACCTGGAAGAACAACATGCAGGTCGTCCATACCGCCGGACAGCCGCCAAACCACGGCAGAATGAACTTGCTGATCAAAGGCTGCACTTGGAACAGCAAGAAGGCGCTGAGCAGGATCGTCCCGGCGAAGACCGGTCCAAGCCAGCGCGGCGCCGCGGTGCTCGACGTGGTCCGTGTGGTCGCGGTGACGGGGGGGCATTCTTGGGGAATGGACGACACTCTTCTCCTCCGATTCCGATAGGTGGGACTGCGGGCGGGTCAAAACAACGATCCTTCCACTATGGCCCCGCGCCGCCCGAATGGCAAGCCCCCGCACGCTAAGATGGCCCTAGCCCCCAGGGACGGGCCGTTTTCTTGTATGTTGCGGCCGGTTGGGTGGCACTGGCGTCTCGCCAGTGTTGTCCAAGACACTGGCAAGATGCCAGTGGCACCCCACGCGGCGGCGGGCCGTGGTCCGCGATGCCTGGTATCCCCCCATTCGCCCGCGCGACAATGGGACGCGGTTCCCGTGTGCGGGCGCCCCCTCCAGGTCCCAGGGGCGTGCCGGCACGCCTGGCGGTGATGAAAAAAGGAAACATCCGTCAATGTTTCCCCCGCCGTTCTGCGCTTCGCCGACTTCCCACCCTATACTTGAATAGAGAGGGGTGGGCTTCGAGCGGAATCGTCCACCAGGTGCCTTATGCGTTGTTGCTGTCCATGTTGCTCCCATCGGTTTTGGCAAACTCGCAATCTCGAGGGTGGCCAGTTCTGCCGCAAGTGCCACCAGGTGTTCGTGGTGCCTCCGGAAAGGAAAGTGCCGCCTTGGATCCTGGGTGTCGTCGTCATCTTGCTGGGAAACTGGCAGGTCGCGTTGCACCATTCCGTGGCGGTCGCGGCGACCACGATCGAGCAACGGTCCACGGACGTACCCCAAAGTGAAGACTCGGTTTCAGGCCGAAACGCCGATTTGTGCGACGAGGGTGCGTCCCATGACTGGTCAAGCCGGCTCGCCTGACGAACTTCTTCGCGAAGTGGAGAAGCTGCGCGTCCGCATCGCGGAATTGGAGGCCATGAGCCATGTGGAACGCAAGGCGGCGGGCCAGGCGCTGCTCCAGGGCCAGGAAGTGCTCTGGCAGGTCCTCCTGGCTAACGACCGCGAGCGGCGGTTGATCGCCTACGAAATCCACGACGGATTGGCCCAAGCATTGGAGGAGGCGATCACGCAACTGGACGATAGCACGCGCTTGCACAAGGAGGGGAAGGCCGAAGCCGCGGAGGCGTTCTCTCGCGGCCTTGCCCTGGTCCGCGGCGCGCTGGCGGAAACCCGCCGCTTGATCGCCGATCTGCGCTCGCCGTCGCCGGAGACTCCGCGGCCGGCAAACGGCCGCGCGTAGTTTCGCGGACGGGATTCACCCTGCCTGGCACGACCCCGTCATGCTTGCATCGCCGCTGCCGGCCTGCTCCGCGGGCGGCTCGGCGGCCACGCTGTCCACATGCCGGTTGCGCATTCGCTTGAGCAGGTCCCCGAGCAGAACCTGCATGTCCACGACGGCCTCGACGGTCTGTTGGATCAGGCCCTTCGCCTTGGGATCGAACAGGTCCGGATGTTTCTCCAGCAGCGATTGGCAGGATTCCGCGATCGTGTGCAAGGGCCGTTCCACGTCCCGGGAGATCTGGCGGCCGAAGACTTCCAGCTCCTTGGCGAATCGCTCGCAATCCGCGGCATTTTGGTTCGCGACCGCGCGCAGTTGCGACTGCTTCTCCAAGAGGTCCTTGTGCTCGAGAGCCTTGCGGATCATGATCGCCAGATCGACTTCTTTGCACGGCTTGGTGAAGACGTGGAAGACGCTGCCTTCGTTGATCGCCCGCATGACCGCCTCGATGCTCGCCTGACCCGTGAGCATGATGCAGATCACCTCCGGGTAGTTGTGGGCGACCCAAGCCAGCAGGTCGGTGCCTGTCATGCCGGGCATCCGCTCGTCGGCCACGATGACGTCCACCTGGCGGCATTTGAGCAGGGTCACCGCTTCGTCGCCGCTCCGAGCGGTGTAGAGCTGATACGGCTGCCTTTGCAACATCCGGGTCAGACAGTGCAGGACATCGGCGTCGTCGTCGACCAACAGTACCGTGCGCGTCATAAGGATAGACCTCCCGGCATCACTAAACTCTAGCTTACGGACTGGGCTTGTGCCGGACCGATGTGGGTGCCACGGGCGTCTTGTCCGTGCCGCAGCCGGCGTGGGGGGCTCGCCCGGGCTGGAAACCGGTACCGGCGCGTGGGCCGGTGCCGGTGCCGACGCACGATGTGTGTCGCGATGTCCCTGCCCACGCGCCGGCAGCGCGACGCCACGGTCCTTCGCCGTAAGAACTCCCCAGTCGTGTTAAAGACGCGGGTGGGAATCGGCTGACCATTACTGTGGAAGCTGCCCGCCGCGCCTGCCGCGATCTTGTTGGATAGGGCCGTCGCGCGAGTGCGGCGGGCATCGTGTTTGTGCTGCAACCGGCCGTGGCGCGTTTGCGCCGGCGCGGCGCAAGAGGACGGACGGACTCGGATTGCACGGCTGCGCGGTTGCTTGCCGCCGGCGCGCCGCACGGTCACACGTGAGACGGTCCGCTGTGACCAGGCGTCCCAGGAGAGGGCCAAAAACACGGAGAAAATGCGGTTTTTCGGCCTGACGCCCGCGCGCGGATCGCTATAATTCCGCCCGCCTTGGTCCCCTACGTTTTGCGAGCCCGGAGGTAACGCGATGGAAAGCTCACACGTCCTTATCGTCCACAACGACGCCGCGGTCCGGCAGCTTGCCGCCGCGTGCCAGGACCAGGATCGGGTCCGAGTATCTCTTGCGCACCGATGAGGAGGGCTTGGCGCTGTTGGAGAAGCAGCGAGTGCACGTCCTCGTGGCGAGCCTGGACGCCTTTGGCCGCGGCGAGGAGTTTGTGCGCCGCGCGGCCACGATCCAACCGTTGCTGGGGATCGTCCTCCTGGCCGACCCCGGACGGATCAGCCAGGCGAAACAGCCGCCGCAAGGCCCGATCCAGTACGTGCCCAAGCCGGTGACGCGGGAGGCGCTGCGGTCGGCCATTGCCAGGGCCTTGGAGCGCCAGTTCCGGCGCGGCCCGGCCTCAAACGGCAAGGAGACACCGGCCGCCGCCGGCCACAACTGCGCCGAGGCCTTTGTCGATGCCGAAAATATCATCGCGGCAAGCAAGGCCATGAACGAGATCCTGGAACTGGTCCGCCGCTGCGCCGACCGACGCGCCGGTGCTGATCTGCGGCGAACCCGGGACGGGAAAGAAACTGATCGCGCGGGAGATCCATCGCCGCAGCCGCCGCGCCGCGGCGCCGCTGGTCCGGGTCGCTTGCGGCGCGATCCGCGAGTCGGAGTTGGCCCGCACGCTCTTCGGCCGCGACGACCAGCACGGCGAGAACGGTCCGCGGGCCGCCGTCGGGCTGATCGAGCAAGCCCGGGGCGGCACCCTGCTGCTGGACGACGTGTCGCAGTTGCCGCTTTGGGCCCAGGTCACCCTGCTGGACGTCCTCCAGCAAGGCCGGCCCGGTCTTGCCGGAACTCGTCCCGCCGCCGCGGCGAACGTGCGGGTGATCGCATCCAGCGCATCGGACCTCGCGGCCGCCATGGAACGGCGGACCTTCGTGCCGAGTCTCTATTATTATCTCAACGTGGTGCAAATCCACGTTCCCCCGCTGCGGTACCGACCGCAGGACATCCGCGCCCTGGCGGAGAAATACCTGGCGGCCGCCAACGCGCTGCGGATGCAGCAAGCCGGCAAGCAGGGGCCCTGCCGCTTCAGCGAAGACGCCTTCCGCTGCCTGCTGGAATATGAATGGCCGGGCAACACCCTGCAACTGGCAAGCGTCGTCGCCCGCGCGGCCTTGCTCGCCGACAGCGAGGAGATCGGACCGGCGAGAATCTCCGACGCGATCGGCAAACCCGTCGCCCGCGGCGCCTCCGACACCATTCCGGTGCCGCTGCTGGGGAATCTGGCCGAGATCGAGCGCTACATCATCGGCGAGGTGCTGCATCGCTGCCGGGGAAACAAGGCGGCGGCGGCCCGCGCCCTGGGATTGCACCGCCGGACCTTGTATCGGATGTTGCAGGACGACGCTCACCCGGCGCCGCCCGCCGGGCCGGCCCCGCTGGTGCTGGAACCGAGCGTCGGCGAGAGTGCGGCCACGGCCTGCTATTGAGTTTCTGTTGCGGAAAGTCGGGTGCCACTGGCTGCTTGTCAGCCAGTGTCGCAAAACGGCCGACAAAAGCACTGGCTGACAAGCAGCCAGTGGCACCCGACCAGCCCATTTCCGACTTTCCGCAACAGAAACTATTGATGCGCGGACAAAGTCGCGTGGGGTTGCCGAGTCCGGCGGCTTCGGGTATTTTATCGTAGCGATTCCCCCAAACCCCCGTGACCGCCGTGAAACGCGTCCTTCTGATCCCTGTCATCCACACGCAGGCCGACCTCGGGTCGCTGGCGGAATCGGTCCGTGCCCATTACGTGGAACGCGTGGGGCCCGTCGGCTGGGCACAACGCCAACACGCGGTCGAGACGCTGTGGCACGACATCCGCCGGGCGATCGGCGCTTTGCATCTCGATTACCGGCAAGTGCGGATTTACCAGGACGGGTTGCCGGTGTGCGGGAAGGAAGAGGACATCGTCCGGGAACTGGCCGGGGCCGGCAGCCTGAACCACCAAATCGTCCTGGAATTGGTGGGCAAGGGGGCCGCGCTGATGGGCACGGAAGACCCGCAATTGCTGCTGCGCGAGTATCAATGGCAGCGTCGGCGGGCGGGTGTTCCCGGCGAGGCGGACGCATCCGCGCCGTCGCCGGACGAGGCCGCCGCGCTGTTGGCCCAGCGCGATCGCTTCATCGCCCGCCGGATCGAAACCACGTTGCAGGACGGCGAAATCGGCCTGCTTTTCTTGGGAGCGGCGCATCGGCTCGACGGTGTTGCGTTGTCGGGCATTCGCGTGGAAACGCTGAGCGGCGCCGGCTCTTGAATCGCGGCTCTCGCGCCGACGTTGCAAGGGTCGGATTGCCGCGCGCGTGCGCAGGACGTGAGACGCGTCGGCGCCGCAACATCAACGGGGAAAAATACGCGGGGATTTCCTGCGCCGAGTTGACGCGTCGCGTGCATGGCTTATGGTTCAAGCACAGTAAGACCAGTCGACATCGCAAGAAACTCAAGAAGACCGTTATGGGGCGACGAATGGAATCATACCTGTGTTGCCCACGAGGGTAAGTCGACGAGGTCTCGTTTCGGTCCTTACCCTTGGGCGACGTTAGCCCGAGGCGAGCGGATCACGGCTCCTATGTTAAAGGGGATGTGCTATGGCTAAAGTTCAGAAGACGATGGATTCCTCCAGCCTGTCCGAGGTGGTGGATCGCATTCTGGACAAGGGCATCGTGATCGATGCCTTCGTGAAGGTCTCGCTGGTCGGCATCGAGTTGCTGTCGATCGAGGCCCGCGTGGTCATCGCCAGCGTCGAGACGTACTTGAAGTACGCCGAGGCGATCGGCTTGACCGCCACCGCGGCGACACCGGCGTAGTTGTACGCCTCCTTCATCGGCTGTTTTCAGGGAGATGGGCGGCAGTTGCGAACGTCAACCACGACCTGCGGGGACCACGCGCTGCCGCCGCTCCCTGTAAACGGCCCAACGTGCGAAGTGCGAAACGTTCCTCGTGAACGAAACAAATCCGAAAGAAAAAGGAGACGTACCATGGCAGTGTTTTCCGACGCCTTCCTGCGGTTGCGGCAAGACCTCGACCAGTCGCATGAGAACCGCCAGAAGTTGATCAGCGACATCCGCGCCAACGTCCGCGAAATGGCCCGGCAGACGGGCAACCAGCTCTTGGAGCATGGGCGGCGGCGCCACGCGGACTTCACGGCGATGATCACCGAGTTGCGCGGCAAGATCGGGCAACAGGCCGCCCAGACGCGCGGACAACTGGCCGACCTGGCCGCCGACCTGCGCCATGCCGGCGCGGTCTTCAGCCGCCGGCAGCCGGCCACGAGGCGGGGTTCTCGAAATCGGTAGCGACATGGATTGGGGACTCAAATGCGCAGCGTCACTCGAAGGAAGCGATTGTGATATTGTAACGACCGACTTGAAGGGTAGTTCCGGACCGCAGGTATGGCCCGAACCCAGCGAGCACTTCGTGCTAACCCCTCAGCTCGAGGAACTCGTCCAACGGGCCTCTTCGTACCTGCGGGCCGGCTACCCTATCAACCTCGCCGGCCCGGCGGGCACCGGAAAGACCACCCTGGCCCTGCACCTGGCCGCCCAGCTCCGCCAGCCCGTCACCCTCATCCACGGCGACGACGAGTTCGGCAGCTCCGACCTGGTGGGCAACGACCACGGCTACCGGAGAAGCAAGTTGGTCGACAATTTCATCCATTCGGTCGTGAAGACCGAGGAGACCATGAAGACGCTGTGGATGGACAATCGTCTGACCACGGCCTGCCGCTACGGCCACGTCCTGGTCTACGATGAATTCACCCGCAGCCGGCCGGAAGCGAACAACGTGCTCCTCAGCGTCCTGAGCGAGGGCCTGCTGAACCTGCCGAAACAGTGCAACGGCGGCGACGGCTACCTGGACGTCCATCCGAACTTCCGCGCCATCTTCACGTCGAATCCCCAGGAATACGCCGGCGTCCACAAGAGCCAGGACGCCCTGCTGGACCGGCTCATCACCATCTACATGGACCATTACGATCGCCCGACCGAACTGGCGATCACCATGTCCAGCGGCGGCGTCGCCCGCGAAACCGCCGAGCAGATCCTCGACTTGGTCTACCTCGTCCGGCAGCGCGACCCGACCGGCCAGCGGCCGAGCATTCGGGCGGCCATCATGCTCGCCAAGGTGTTGACCGTCCGCGGGCTCACCTGCGACCCGCATGATCCGCTGGTGGTGAACACCTGCCGGGACGTGTTGCACCTGGGCAATCCGTGCGGGCGGAGCAAGGCGCCGACCCTGTCGTCGGAGGAGTTGCACGCCACGCTCGATTCCGTCTGGGGCTCGGGGGAGAATGGCCTGAATCATGCCCGGCCGGCCGCCTCGGCGGCGCCCGCCCGGGTCGAAGAGGTGCTCGCATGAAAAACAAGGTCCGAAAAGGCTTGCACGACATTGTCACCCACGGCGCCATGACGGACGACGCGAAGAACCCGCAGCGAAAGTACCTGGGCGCCGCCAGCCTGGAACTGAAGAAATCGCTTTGCCAGAAAGTCCGGGACGCCGCCCGAAAACGGATCGTCGAAATGGATCGCAAGATCGCCGATCTCGAGGTCGAGATGACGCGGCTCTTAGGCACGGAGGGAGTTTCGAGACCGGGCCGTCCGGACGCCGGGTGCGGCGGGAATTCGACGGAAGACCCCGCGTCGCCGCAAGGCCGCGGCTTCACCTTAAGATATTGAACTTCACTTTAAGATATTGAAAACGTCCTCTCCCTGGGAGAGTGACCCAGACATGGTGCCCGGGGGTTGGGGGTCGGCTCGCCGTCAAGCCGACCCCTTGCCCTGCAAAGGGATGCAAGGACGGGCCGCTCACGCCCGGAGGCAGGAGCCATGACGAACGAAGGAATTGCCGAGCATCGTCCGAGCCTCGTCGAGGTCCAGGCCGCCGCGCGGCGGTTCCTGCAAGAGGCCCTGCCGGAGGCCCGGCGCGTCGACGTCGTCAAGGTCCTGCCCATGTCCTCCGGCGACGGGGGCTGGGAAGTCGAGGCCGGCGTTTGGCAGCCCAACGCCACGATCCAGGCCCTGGGGCTGTCCACGCACCACGCGGTGCTCGATCAGGGCTTTTACGTGGTCCGGCTGGACGGCCGGCTGAACGTGATCGCCTACGAAACCACAGAAGCGGAGAGAACGTCATGAACGTGAATTGCCTGTCTTGCGGCCACTCGCTCGATCTGCGCGACGCTTACGACAATTACGAAGGGCAGGTGCGGTGCTACATCTGCGGGGGCCTGTTGACCCTTCACAGCGAGGACGGCGAGGTGAAATCGGCCTCGATGTCGCAATGCCCGCAAGAGACGGTCGCATCGGTCCATCAAGAAGCCAAGTAGCGAACTCGCGGAAGGAGGAAGCCACGTGTCAACGACATCGGCCCCGAGTCATGCCGGGCTGTATCTTTATGGGATTACGATTGCGGATTCGTCCGCGTGTCCGGCCGTTGGCGTGGGGGGCGCCGGCGTGGAGACCCTCGTCGAAGGCAGCCTGGCGGCCGTGGTGAGCCGGATTGCCCCGGGCAAGGTCCGCCCGCAACGGGCCAACCTGGCCGCCCATCACCGCGTGCTCCGCGAGCTGGCCGGGCAATGGCCCGTCCTGCCCGTCGTCTTCGGCACCATCTCCAGCGACGAAGAGGATCTCCGCCGCGTCCTGCAACGCAACCACGACGCCTTGGCCGCACTGCTCCAGCGCCTGCGGGGCAAGGTCGAGATGGGCTTGAAAATCTTCTGGGACCTGCCCAACGTCTTTGAATACTTCGTGGCCAGCCACCAGGAACTCGAGACCATGCGCAACCGGCTGTTCCGCCCGGGGCGAACGCCGAGCGTCGAGGAGAAGGTCCAACTGGGCGAACTGTTCGTGTCGTTGCTCCAGCAGGCCCGCCAGCGCCACACCCGCCGCGTCAAGGAAGCGCTGGCGCCGTACTGCGTGGAAATCCGCGCCATCGACGCCGGCGAGGAACGCATGATCATGAAACTCGCCTGCCTGGTCGAAGGCGACCGGCAACAGCAATGGGAAGAAGGCGTCCGGCAGGCCGCGATGCTCTTCGACGACCACTACCGCTTCGACTACAACGGCCCCTGGCCTCCGTATAACTTCGCCGACATCGACCTGAAACTGACGTAACCATGTTTCTCCTGGACGACTTGCTCTTGGCGCCGATCAAAGGCCTGGCGGCCGTTTGCCAGAAGGTCCACCAGGCGGCGCAGGAAGACCTCGAGGGCCAAGAGAAGGCGGTCATGGCCGACCTGGCCGAATTGCACCACCTGCTCGATGCCGGCCAGATCCAGGACGACGACTTCAACACGCGCGAGACCGATCTGCTGGACCGGCTGGACGCCTTCCGGCAATCCCGGGGCCAGGCCGACTCGCCCGGCGACGAGGAGGAAGAAGAAAGCGGGCAGGAAAACGAACATGCAAGATGACGCCGCTCTCATGGAGGATGCCGCGCTCACGGACGAAACCTCTCTCACGGAGGGGACCGACAACACGGTGCTCGAGTTGCTCGACCGCGTGCTCAACACGGGCGTGGTGCTGGTCGGCGACCTGACGATCACCGTGGCCGATATCGAACTGATATATCTCCGCTTGCAGTTGTTGCTCAGCTCGGCGGAGACGGCCCGGCAGGCGGGATGGCTCGCCGTCGGACCCCATAGGGACCGCCGACAAGCCGTCCCGTAGTGGAGGAACTCACCATTGGGGAACATTATCATGGACGGTTTAGGCGAATGGGGTGGCACTGGCGTCTCGCCAGTGCTGCGCGAGGACACTGGCAGGATGCCAGTGCCACCCCGCACCGCGGCCGGCTTGTCCGACCGTGCGTCGGCCCTGGGCCTGGCCCCTTCCGCGGGCGCCCGGCTCCGCCTCGATCCGACCAACGTCCGCAACGGCCTGATCCGGCTGGTGTTGACGCTGATCGAATTGCTTCGGGAATTGCTCGAGCGGCAAGCGCTGCGCCGCATCGACGGCGGCTCGCTCACCGACGCCGAGATCGAGCGGCTGGGCCTGACCTTCCTTCGCCTCTCCGAGGAGATGGACCGGCTCAAGCAGCAATTCGGCCTGACCGACGACGACCTCAACCTCGATTTGGGACCGCTGGGCACACTACGTTGAAAGGATGTTTCCGCATGGCACAAACGCAACTCCTGCCGACCGCCTGCCACTCCGAGGGCCTGGCCGACATCCTCGAGCGCGTGTTGGACAAGGGCGTGGTCATTGCCGGCGACATCAAGATCAAGCTTTGCGACATCGAGCTGTTGAGCATTCAGATCCGACTGCTGGTGGCTTCGGTGGACAAGGCCCGCGAAATGGGGCTGACCTGGTGGTGGCAGCCGCCGCAGCAGCAAGTCGCAGCCGCCCCACTACATGCCGGCCAGCCAGGCGCCGCCGGCCCACGCGCCGCAAAGCCCCTGGGAACAGTACGTGCAGTTTCGAAAGTTTCAAGAGCAAGAGAAATAACCACAGAAAGGGAAGAGTCATGGCCAAAATGCAAAAGGACCGAACCAAGTCGCCCCGGCGCGGCGAAGGCGGCGACGGCGGCGGGAACGGCGGCCAGCGCGAAGCCCGCGGCGACGTCGGTTTCCATCTCGGCGGACTGCTGGGAAGCTTCGGCAAGGCGGTCGAAAAACTCGTCGACCTGGCCGAAAAAGGGCAAAACCTCTCCCAAACCGGCGAACTCAAGGGACTCGATCCGCAAGGCAAGCTCCGCGGCGTCTACGGATTTTCCGTCAAGACGGCCCTGGGCGGCCAGGGCGAACGCGAGTTGAAAATCGAGCCCTTCGGCAACATCCGCCGCGAGTCCTCGGGCGAAACCGTCGTCGAGGACGTCCGCGAGCCGCTCTGCGACGTCTACGACGAGGAAGACCACGTCCTGGTGCTGGCCGAGATCCCCGGCGTCAGCAAGAAGGACGTGCAACTGGAGCTCGCCGAGGACCGCTTGACGATCCGCGCCCAGCGCGGCGAAAAGCGATATCACAAGGAGGTCGTCCTGCCCAAGGCATTCTCCCAGCAGGACATGCAATGGGAATGCGCCAACGGCATGTTGAAAATCCGTTTCCAAAGTTAAATGACGATGTAGGGTGGGTCGACGGGCACCGACGCGAAGCGTTGGTCGGCGAGACCCACCATAATCCGCAACAAATAATGGTGGGTCTCGCTGCTTGACCCACCCTACGATTGTTAAAAACCCGTCCACGTCGGGACTTCCATCATGGTGAAATCCTCCACGCTCACCGCGGAAATCGCGCTGCGAGTCTGCGAATCGACCGGCAAGGACGTCGGCCGCGGAATTGCACGGATCGATCCGGCCGACATGCAGCGCCTCGGCGTGGACGTCGGCGACATGCTCGAAGTCGAGGGCAAGCGGCGGACCGTCTGCCGCGTGCTGCCGACCTTCAAGGAGCACCGCGGCAAGGAGCATCTGCAGATCGACGGCGTCGTCCGCGAAAACGCCCGCGTCGGACTCAACGAGTTCGCCGTGGTCCGGCCCGCAGCGGTCAAACCGGCGGAGGAAATGCTGCTGGTCTCCCAAGGCGGCGCCCCTTCCAGCCGCGACCTGAAATACGTCGGGGGGCTGTTGGACGGGCTGCCGGTGACGGCGGGGGACCGCGTCCGGGCGACGATGTTCGGCAACCGGCGGGCCGATTTCCTGGTCAAGACCACCCGCCCCACCGGCCCGGTCGTCGTCGTCTCGGAAACGCTCTTGAAGGTGCAAGCCGGCGAAGGCCCATCGACCCCGGCCGCCACGCCGCTCTCCTACGAGGACATCGGCGGGCTGAAACGCCAGTTGGACCGCGTCCGCGAGATCGTCGAGCTGCCGCTGAAATACCCGGAGATCTTCGAGCGCCTGGGGATCGACGCGCCCAAGGGCGTGTTGCTCTACGGCCCGCCCGGCTGCGGCAAGACCTTGCTCGCCCGCGCCGTGGCCCATGAAACCGAGGCCAATTTCTTCTCGATCAACGGGCCGGAGATCATCCACAAGTTCTACGGCGAGAGCGAGGCCAACCTGCGGAAGCTCTTCGACGAAGCGGCCCATCGCGCCCCCAGCATCATCTTCCTCGACGAGATCGACGCCATCGCCCCGCGGCGGGAACGCGTCGTCGGCGACGTGGAAAAACGCGTCGTGGCGCAACTGCTGGCCTTGATGGACGGACTCTCCCAACGACAGCACGTGATCGTCCTGGCCGCCACCAACCTGCCCAACGCGCTGGACCCGGCGCCTGCGCCGGCCGGGGCGGTTCGACCGCGAAATCTCGATCCCCATTCCCGACAAGCACGGGCGGCAGGAAATCCTCGAGATCCACAGCCGCGGCATGCCCCTGGCCGAGGACGTCGATCTGTCGCGCGTGGCCGCCATCACCCACGGCTTCGTGGGCGCCGATCTGGAGGCCCTTTGCCGCGAGGCCGGCATGATCGCCTTGCGGCGGGTGCTGCCGAACATCGACTTCTCGCAGCCCTACGTCCCCGACGAGCTGCTGGCCCGGCTGCAAGTGGCGTCGGGCGATTTCCAGGAGGCGTTGCGGGAAGTGGAGCCCTCCGCGGTCCGCGAGGTGTTCGTCGAGGTGCCCAACGTCACGTGGAACGACATCGGCGGGCTGGACGAGATCAAGCAGCGGTTGTCCGAGGCCGTCGAGTGGCCGCTGAAGCACCCGGGGCTGTTCGAGTCCATGCACCTGACTCCGCCCAAGGGCGCGTTGATCTGCGGTCCGCCCGGCTGCGGCAAGACCCTGATCGCCAAGGCCCTGGCCACCGAGGCGGCCGTCAACTTCGTCTCCGTCAAGGGACCGGAACTGTTGTCGATGTACGTGGGCGAGTCGGAGCGCGGGCTGCGCGACGTGTTTCGCAAGGCCAGGCAGGCGGCCCCCTGCATCATCTTCTTCGACGAGATCGACGCCCTGGCGTTCGACGCGCTCCCGCGGCGGAAACGATTCCGGCGTCGGCGCCCGCGTCCTCAGCCAACTCCTGACGGAATTGGACGGCATCGAGGAACTCAAGGGGGTCTTCGTGCTGGCCGCCACCAACCGCCTCGACTTGCTCGATCCCGCGCTGTTGCGGCCCGGCCGGTTCGACATCCAGTTCGAGCTTCCGTTGCCCGACGCCGCCGCGCGGGAAAAGATATTCCAGATCCACCTCCGCGATCGACCGGTCGAGCAAGGCGCCACCGCCCAGTGGCTGGCCCAGCAGTGCGACGGGCTTCAGCGGCGCGCAGATCGAAGGGGTCTGCCGCCGGGCGATCATGGCCGCCATCGCCGAACAGATCGGCGCCGCCGCGGGACAGACCGCCCCGAAACTCGAAGTCCGCCGCGAACACCTCCAAGCGGCCATCCGGGAGATCGGCGCGCGCGCCGGCCGAATCCAACGATGAATGATCCCTGCTATCTTTACGCCGTCACGTGGGCCGATTCGTCTCCCGACGGCCTCGGTCCCGGAGTGGATCCGCGCTTTGCCGTCGAGATGGTCCCCTGCGGTCCGTTGGCCGCGGCGGCCAGCCGGGTGGGACTGGATGAGTTCGACGTCGCAAAACTCCAGCAAGGGACCGCCGACCTACCCTGGCTGAGCCAAGTCGCGGTCCGGCACAACGAAATCATTGCCGCGCTGGCGCGCCGGCTGGCGGTCTTGCCCATGCGATTGGGAACCATCTTCCAGTCCCGGTCTTCCTTGATCGCCCGCTTGAAGCCCTACGAGACCGGCGTGACCGAGTTCCTGCGAGGCCTCGGGAACCGGCAAGAATGGGCCGTCAAATTGTACCTCGAGCGGGATGCTTCTCCGGCGAAAATCGAGCCGGTTCCCGGCCAGGCGACGCCCCGTGGCGGCGCCGAATACCTGGTTGCCAAGGGAATGCGGCTCCAACGCCGCCGCCAAGCCGAAGCCCGGGCCCGACAATCCGCCGCGACCGTCGAGGACCGCTTGAAAGACATGGCCGATTCGTGGCGCCGCCTGAGTCCGCTGCCCCATGCCTTGACCAACCGGCGGGAAACCATGGTGTGGAACGGCGCGTTCCTCCTTCCAAGAGCCAAAATCGGTCCCTTCCAGGCCGCCTGCGAGCAACTCCGCGGCGAACTGACGCCCGGCGGACTCTCGGTCGAACTCACCGGACCGTGGCCTCCTTACCATTTCTGTCCTTCCTTCGAGCCCCGCGACGAGACGTCCCCGTGCCCCTGCAATTGCTAGGCATCTCCCGCAGCGACGAGGTCGCAAGTCTCCGGCGTGGTCGTTCCGACGTTCCATTCCCAGGCATCCACTGGGTGAGGCAAGGGTTTTTGACGGCGGCAACAACGGCAACAACGACGACGGCAACGACGACGGCGGCAACAACGACGGCGATGCCCTCGCCCCAGGCCGCGGGTTGCGGGCCTCTCGAACACGCACGGCTCTTGACTGCCATTCACCGGCAGATCGGCATTCTTCCCGCACGGTATGGGGCGGTCTTGCCCGACGAGGAGGCGGTCCGACAGTTTCTCCACGGCCACGGCGAGGAGCTGGCCGGCGAGCTGGATCGCTTGCAGGGGACCGCCGAAATGGGGCTGCGGATCGACCTTCCCCACGGTCCCTTGCCCGTGGAACGGCCGCCTTTCGCGGTGTCCAGCGGTTCTTTTCCTTCAGAACTCTCCCCGGCCGCCTACTTGGCCGCCCGGCGGGCGCGGTATTGCCGCCACGACCGCATGTTGGCGCACGCCCAATGGGCCGTCGACACGTACTTGCGGGCCCTGAAACGCCTCTTTTGCGATTGGCGACGCCGGTTGCCCGAGCCGCCGGGCACGGTCCGACTGGCGTTTCTCGTCCGGCGCGAGCGAACGGCTGCCTTCACGGATCGGGTGGAAACGCTCGAATCCATGCACCTCGGCGAGCGATGCATGCTTCTTGGGCCCTGGCCGCCTTTCAGCTTCGTTTGAGTCCATCTATCGGGACCCTGCAAGCGTGGCGGCGGGCGTCCGCCGTGCTAGAGCGCTTTTCAGACCAGTGTAGCGTTTCGGGTGGCACTGGCGTTTCGCCAGTGCTGGGAAAAACACGGGCAAGATGCCCGTGCCACCCAACATCAAACGCTACAGATAACTGCAAAGCGCAGTAAAGCATGGATTGGGCATCGTCCACCATCGCGCTGTGCCCCTTGAGTGGGTTATATTCGCCCTGTGAAATTTAATAACCCCCTCCGTAGAGTAGAAATATGGCCCGATCCACTAGCCCCTCTTTTTGGCCTTGATTTCACTGTTAGGAATTTGTAAAATCCCTGTAGGTGGGTATGTGAATAATACCGGACTCCGCCACGCTAGGCAAGAAAATTACCACGAATTTGGCGTGTGGTGACACCCCTATGTCATCGGTGTTTGTTAAACTGGGATTAATCCGCATTTCTCACCAACGCGTAGGGTGGGTCGAGCAAACCGCGCACCCGGTGGGACTTCGGTCGCTTGCCGGACGTTTGTTTTCCCACAACCTGGAATTCAAGGGAGATGCGGTTTGCGAAGACCCACCAGAAGTTGCGCAACCTTGTCCCACCCTACGGTGAGAAATGCGGGTTTAGAGCGTCGCCTGTGATTTAACCGGGATAGCAGAAGAGGAGAATGTGGTTCTCGCCAGCCAGTCGCGGTGAAGGCCGCGGTTGGGGGAAGGAGGACTCCGATGTCGGGCTCGCAGGTCCTGGTGGTTGATTCGGATGCGGGCGTCCGTGATGTGCTGGCGGACGTTCTTGGCCGCGAGGGGGCCGAGGTTCTCGTTGGCTGCCGACGGTCAAGAAGGGCTTGCCCTGTTGGAGGAGAAGCCCTTTGACGTTCTCTTTACCAGCCTCCGCATGCCGGTCATGGACGGCCTGACGGTGTTGCAGCGGGCCCTGCTCATTCGTCCCGACTTGCTCGCCGTCATTCTTGCCGAACACGGCAGGCTTTCCTCGTGCGTGGAAGCGGTGCGGCTGGGCGCTTGCGACTACGTGACGAAGCCGTTCACGCCGGCCGCCATTCGCACCTCGCTGGCCCGGGCCTTGGCGTATAGGCAGCGTCGGTATGTTTGCCTCTTGCCCCACGCGGCGGCGCCGCTGGCGCCCGTTCTATTGGCCGACGCGGCGGAGTTGGACCTCTTCTTGCGTGCCGAGAGTCCTGCGATGCGGGCGGTGCGGGTCTTTGTGGCCAAGATCGCTCCCACCGACGCCCCCGTCCTCATCCGCGGCGAACCCGGCGTAGGAAAGGGGCTGGTCGTGCAGGCGATTCACCAGCAAAGCACGCGGGCCAGCCGCGCCCTGGTCCACGCCTCCTGCAAGGGGATTCCCGAGGCCCAACTGGAGGCCAAATTGTTCGGCGGCCAGCCGCAAGACGTTGAAGACGCCAAACAGGTCCGCCACGGGCTGTTGGAATCCGCCCAAGGCGGGACCCTCTTCCTCTCCGACGTCGAGAGCCTGCCGCTGTGGGCCCAGGTCCGATTGTTCGACACGCTTCAAGGGGGATATGCCGATCGTCTTGCGAGTTCCGAGTCTGCTCCGCCCGACGTGCGGCTGATCGCGTCCACCTCCTGCGATCTTGAGGCCGCGGTGGCCGAGGGCCGCTTCTACGGCGGCCTCTACTATCTGTTGAACGTTACGGCCGTTCGTGTTCCGCCCTTGCGCGAGCGACGGCAAGACATCAAGATGCTGGTGGACCACTATTTGCGGCATACTCTGCTCGGGCGGCGCATCGACGCAGGGAAGACCCCCTGGGGCTTTACCGAGGAAGCGTGGCAATGCCTGCTGAACCACGATTGGCCGGGCAATTTGCCCGAGTTGGCCGGCGTGGTTGCCCATGCCGTGGCGTTGACCGACGGCAGGACGATCGGCAAGGACGTCGTCGCTTGCAGCCCGCATCGGCCCGAGCCTCGCGGCGACGACGCCGTCTCGGTGCCCTTGACCGGGAAGCTGTGCGAGATCGAGCGGCACGTCATCGAGGAAGTGATCCAGCGTTGCGGCGGGAACAAGGCCGCGGCGGCCCGGGCCCTCGGATTGCACCGGCGAACCTTATACCGGATGTTGGAGGAAGGGGCCGGGGACTCGACGGCCGACGCCTCCCGCGAGAAACGCTAACTCAAAATCCCCATCGCCCTCTGAGAAACGGTCGGGGGAACGGGAATCCGCCGCGGATCATTTTCGCTATCGCGGCGGCAGGGTCGGGGCCGAACCAGGCGGCGTTTCAGGCGCCGGCTGGACCACGGGCTCAGGTACCGACGGGGGTGGAATCGGCTCGGGGGTCCGCGTCGGAGGCGAAGCCGGCGCGGCGGGCAGTTCTTGTTGCAACTCGTAGGGATTCGGCGGGACCGGGGACAAGGCCCCGGCGCCCCCCGGACCCTGGCAACGGGTCTCCCAACCGCCGCCCATCGCCCGATACACTTGCACCAATCCCTGGGCGATCTGCCCTTGGGCCTGCGCCATCAAGTCCTGTTGCGTAACCAAGGCGGACTCGATCGTCGCGTAACGGTTGAAATCGACGGAGCCCGCTTTATACTGCAGCACGACGATATTAACGGCCTTGTTGGCGGCGACGACGCTTTCTTGGAGGAGTTTGGCCTGCACCTGGGAACGCAGGAATGTGACGATGCCGTTTTCCACGTCCTGGCTGGCCTGAAGGACCGTGGCCTGGTACTTGACCAGCAATTCCTTCAGCAACGCGTCCTGATAGAGGACGTTGTTTCGCAGCCGTCCGTAGTTGAGGATGTTCCACGAAAACTGCGGCCCGATGCTGCCCCCGAACGCATTGCTGGTGAAGAGGTCCTTGAAGTTCGCGGCCTGCCAGTTCATCGAGCCGTTCAGGGTGAACGTCGGATACAACTGCGCCTCGGCGATGCCGATTTGCTCGGCCTGCGCGGCGGCCAGGCGCTCGGCTTGCCGCACGTCGGGCCGGCGACGGAGCAGGTCGGCGGGAATGCCGACGGCCACCTCCGGCGGCGCGGTCGGAATGGGACCGGTGCCCAGCAGATATTGCAGGTCGGTCGCCGGAATGCCCAGCAGGGTGCACAAACGGTTCGAGGCCTGGCGGAGATCGATCTCCAGGGGCAGGATTTGGGCCTTGGTCTGGGCCAGGTTGCTCTGTGCCTGGTCGAGGTCCAGCTCATTGACGCGGAAGCCGGCGTTGAATCGCAATTCGATGTACTTCAACACGCCTTCCTGCACCGCCACGCTGCTCTGCAGCAGGAGGATTCGCTCCTGGTCGGTGCGGACTTGCACGTAGTTCTGGGCGATGTCGCCCAGCATGGTGACCATCGCCTGATCGTAGTTGGCCACCGAGGCGTCGAGATTGTCCTGGCCGGCGACGATCGCCCGCCGCAGACGCCCCCAGAAGTCAATCTCCCAAGCGAGATTGAACCCGAAATTCCACTGGTCGGCGAACCTGGACCCGAGACCGCCGAGGCCGCCGAGACCGCCGAGGCTTTCCCCCACCCGCGCGTAGCCGCCCTCGGCGGTCTGAGTCTGCGGGAAGAATTCGCCGCGGGCGATGGCAAGCTGCAGCCGGGCCTCCAACACGCGATAGCCCGCCTGCCGCAAGGTGAGATTCTGCCGATAGGCGCAATCCACCAGGCGTTCGACCGTGGGATCGCGGAAGACGCGCCACCATTGGGCAAGGTCCGGCGACGTGCTGCGGACTTGGGCATCGGAGGCATCGATCCAGTGTTGGGCCACCGGGGCGGGAGCGGGCCGATAGTTCGGTCCCACCTTGAAACCGTTCCGCACGTACTCCATCGGACTGGTGCATCCACCGGCAGCCAACGCCAACGCCAACGCCAGGACCGCGACCAACGCCGCTGGCCCAATTCGCGGTACTCGACCCATGATTCCACCTCCGTGCGTCCACGCGCGACGGCCTTCCTGCCGCGACATTTGGCAAGACGCTGGAAATCCCGTAAGACCGTCAAATTGCAAAAAACTGTCACAATCCGCTTCTTTCCTCAAATCGACAGAACTGATTTCTCCGGAGAAAACGAAATTTCCCCAACCGCAAGAGCATTCGTATTCCAGCTATTTCGCCCATCCTACGCGGTCAGTCGTATTGCCTGTTTTATACGCATCCTATTTTGAAACGGCACCCGGCGGACGGTCGTAACATATTGCCGACCAGCGACTTACGTACTCGGGAAACAGTGCCGCTTGAAAATGGGAAGGGTGAGAGGCGAGCGGGTACGAGTACGTCTTCCAGAATGTTCTTGCCGGAAGCCCCGTTACTCGCTTGCGGTTTCGCAAGCGACGCCGACCGACAGAAACTATCCGTAAGTCGAACTGGCCTACGCCTGCTCACGCGGCTGGCTGGAGATACTCCAATCGGGCAACGCCCGCGGCCCCGATGTAGCCGGCGTCGCCGCCGAGGGTGGCAAACTCGACGGTGGTCTTCTCGGCCAGGGTTGGCAGGGCCAGGCGCCGGACTTCTTGCCGAATTTGGGCCAAGAAGCGGCGGCCCAGTTCCGTGGCCGGGCCGCCGAAGGTCATGGCCCCGCCCAGGAACACGCCCTCCGGTTCGACCGCGTGCATCAAGCTGACCGCGCCGAGGGCGATGTAGTGGGCCGTCTCCGAGACGATCTGCAAGGAGAGTTCGTCGCCGTCGGCGGCCTCGTCGGCGACCAGTTTTGGCGTGAGTTCGGCCCCGTCGGCCATTCGCCGCGAGAGCGAACTGGCCCGCCCGGCGTCGAGCAGTTGCACGGTGCGTTTCGTGACGGCCGTGGCGCTGGCATAGGCTTCGAGGTGTCCGCGGCGTCCGCAGCCGCAGAGCCGGGCTTCTTCACGGCAATCGATGATGATATGTCCGGACTCGCCGCCGTGGCTGTGTTCGCCGCGGATGACCACGTCGTCGAGGATGATGCCCACGCCGATGCCGGTGCCCAGGGTGAGGAGGACCAGGCTGCCCAATCCGCGGCCGGCCCCCACCCAGAACTCGCCGTAGGCCGCCGCGTTGGCGTCGTTCTCAAAGGTCACCGGCATTCCGCAATGATGGCTCACCCGGTCGCGGATCGGAAAATGGTCCCAACCGACGAGGTTCACCGGGCTGATGATGATGCCGGCGGGGAGGTCCATCGGGCCGGCGGAGCCGAATCCCACCCGGGCCACGGACTGCGGCTGTAG
Source organism: uncultured Planctomycetia bacterium (assembly GCA_963804825.1). GTDB lineage: Bacteria > Planctomycetota > Planctomycetia > Pirellulales > Thermoguttaceae > JBKQVT01. The sequence goes on from CAWDRV010000004.1 coordinate 540,395, forward strand.
GCCCGCCTTGGCGACCGCTTCCCGCACGGCCGCGCCCATCCGCCGGGCGGCGTCTTCCGGTCCCCGCTGCACCTCGGTGGGGATGCTCAGCCAGGACAAGGGGCGCCCCAGATCGTCGACCACGCCAACCTTGATATAGGTTCCTCCAAGATCAATTCCCACGAAGAAAGGCGGCGAGGCCGTCTCGGCCGCGATGAAATGGCGTGCCTGCGACATGATGGATCTCGGCTCTGGAAGGAGGTGGACAACAGCGGCAAGCACATCAATATAAAAGATGCCGACCCCGCAAGCAAGTTGACAACCGCCCTGCCGGACACTCAAATACCCTGAAAGGCATCATCCGATCCCTGGAGACCACCATGTCAGGACACAGCAAGGCCCGAGACGACAAGCGGAAGAAGCGGATCCGGAAGAAGCGCAACGCGGAAACGGCCGCGGCACACCGATCGAAGACGCCCTCGCGCTATCACGCCGAAAAGCGTCCCCTACCGCGGGTGCCACTGCTGGCTTGTCCAGCAGTGCTGGAAACACGGTTGGGCAAGCCAACCGTGGCACACGGCAATTTAGTTCCCTACCGCCGGAACCGCCGTGTCCCGTCGCCGGGCCGATTCGTCGGCCTTGCGCCCGGCGGAAGTGATGCCGGCTCGGGGGAGAGCAACTCGGCAATCATCCCTTGGGCGTCGGCCGTGGCGTTCGCAAGACGCAGCAGCCAAAGAGAGCGAAACTGCCCGGTCGAATCGAACAGCTCCGCCGGGAAGCAGGAGAGGATGGCCGACGCGATGCGGGCATTGAGGTCGCCGTTGGGGCTTTCGGCCGTTAGCCCCTGCCGGAAGGCCGCCCGCAACGAAGAAAGCACCAGCGGCCAGGCATGACGCCCGCCGGGACAAGAACTCTGAAACCGCAGATCCCGGGCGAAGTCCCGGGCCCGCGCGGGCTCGAAGGCGAACTGGCTCGTCTTGTCCAACTCGGCGAGGTAGCCGACCAGCAGGTCGGTCCAGCGTTCGGTCCGACGTCGCAGGTGGTTCAACCGGACGGCCGATTCCGCGTCCACGCCCGGCCCGCGGACCAACAGGATCAACACGCGATGCCGCGCTTCCAGGTGTCCGATCATGACGCTCCGCGCGATCGGTTCGGCTTCGAGCGTGCCCTGCCGCCGGTCGAAGGCGCAAAGCACGGTCGCCCAGACGCGGGTGAGCATTTCGCCCAGCAGGATTTCCTCCAGGACGCCGCGGATGGTGGGCCACTGGCGTCGGCCGGCGTCGGCGTTGCCGCCGGCGTCGTGGGCGAAAGTGCCGAGGCTGCGGAACCAGCGGTCCAGCCGGCATTTCGATTCCGTCCAGTATTGTTGCACGCCGCTGCTGGAGAGCCGTGGCGTGCCGCGGATCAGGACCGGGCCGTGGGCGGAGACAATGGCGGCGAGTTCGACGAGTTCACGAGCGTGCATGAATCGACCAAGGGGCGAATATCCGGGCCGTCGGCCGCGAGAGCCTGAGGGGACCAAGGCTCTCGCGGCGCGCCGGCCATGCTTTGCCTTTGGGGAGCAAAGCCGGTGCCGTGGGAGGGGCCGTCCCCTGTTGCGGCGGAGGTTGCGTCCCAAGCGTCTGCCGCACAACGACTTGCGGCCCGCGGTCCGACGCGGCGACACTCGCCGCAGTGACGCTGGATGTTGCCTCCGGGCAACATGCCGCCGGTTGAAGAGTGGGAAAACCGGAACACGCCGCCGATCCTCCGCTTGCGGCTTCGCACGCGACGCCCTCCGGCGTCCACGCTCCGCAAGCCGTACTATCTCACGTCCGCTGCAAGGATTTCGCGGTACAACTCGACGTAACGCGACACCATCGCCTCGACGCTGAACTCGCGGCCCGCACGCTCGCGCGCCGCTGGCCCAGCCGACGCGCCAACGCGGCGTCGTCCAACAGTTGATTCGTCCAGCGGGCAAAACCCGCGCGGTGTCCCACCTCGACCAGAAAGCCGGTCTCGCCGTGGACGACCAGCTCTCGCGTGCCGGGAATGTCCGTGGCCACCACCGGCACCCCGGCCGCCATCGCTTCCAAGATCGCGTTGGATTGCCCCTCGTAACCGCTGGTGGACCAGAGCACGTCGAAGTGCGGCATCCACTGGGCCACGTCGTTGCGCTCGCCGAGGAAGTGGACCTTGTCGCCGATCCACACCTGGTCGCGGAAATGGAGCAGCCGGCCGCGGTGCGGACCGTCGCCGATCACCAGCAGATGGACGTCGTCGCGGATCACCTTGAGCAGGTCGGCTGCCCAGATGGCGTCCTTCACGCGCTTCTGCGGCCACAATCGGCCGACCAGGCCGATCAGCCGGCTGTTCTCGGGCAGGCCCAGTTCGGCGAGGATCTGTCCGCGGGTGGTGTTGGTCGCCGGGGCGGGGGCCACGCCGTTGGGGATGACGCGAATCCGCTCCACAGGCAATCCGCGCGAGGCGTAGAAATCGCGCACGCCGGCGCTGTTGGCCACGACGCCGTCGCCGTGCCGTGCGACGTAGCGGTCGACGGCCAACTCGGCCCAGCCCTTCCAGGGATCGACGCACCGTTGGGCGGCGAGGATGCGTCGGACCCCGCACGCGCGGGCCGCGGCGTAGCCGTAGGCGTTGGCCGCCAGTAGCCACGTATGGACCAGATCGGGCCGCACTGCGGCGACGTGACGCACAAGGCGCCAGAAGGCATAAGGATCGGCCCGCCATCGCTTGCCGATCACGGTGACCGCAACGCCGGCCTGCCGCAGTTCAACCTCGCAGGGTCCGCCGCGCGTGAGGGCGCAGACGTGGACGTCGAACTGACGCGCGCGGCAGCCCGGCGGCCAGCAGGGTCATCTGCTTTTCGGCGCCGCGCGGTCCAACGACGGGATGATGTGGAGGATTCTCGCTCTGCGCATAATTGCTGAAACCATGTTACGTGCTGGTCGGCCATCCTGGCAAGAGAGAACTCGGCTTGGGCCCGCGCGCGGGCGGCATATCCCATCCGGGCGGCCAGTTCCGGCTCGTGGTAAAGCCGCGTGACGCCGGCCGCCAGCGCGTCGGCGTCGTCGGCCGCAAGAAGCAGACCTTCCTGCCCGTCGGCCAACACCGAGCGATTGGCCGTCGTGTCGGCGGCCAGGCTGGGCAGCCCGGCGGCCATGGCTTCGAGCAACGCCACGGGGGCCCCGTCCGGCGACGGCGCGAGCAACAGATCGGCGGCCGCCAGCAGTTCGTCGACCTGGTCGAAGACGCCGGCCAGGACGACCCGGCCGGTCAGTTGCAGCCGGTCGATCTGCTGTTGGACGCCGGCCCGATTCTCGGCGGGGCCGACCAGCCAGAGCCGGGCGCGGGGCAACGGGCCGGCAAGCGATTGCCACACCGCCAGCAGGCGGTCCAACCACGGGCTTGTCAGCCGCCGGGTCATGACCACGGCCAGGAACGCCTGTTCGGGCAGCAGGAGGGCGGGATGGGTTTCGGCCCACATCGCGCGGGCGGCGGCCCGCGACCAGGGCGTGCGCGGCGGCGCAGCGGCCACGCCGTAAGGGAGGTAGACGATTTTCGACCGGGGATATCCGGCGGCCTCCAGTTCGCGCTGGGCGGCGCGGGTCGGCGCCACGAAACCCGCCGCATCCATGCACTGCCGCTTGATGCGCCGGCCGCAGGGGGCGTCGAGTTGCCAGAGGCAATCGCCGCCGCGTCCGACGCCCTCGGCCCGGAGAACCACGGGGACCCCGGGCACGCGCCGCATGGCGCAGCGCGGCGTAGGCTTCCTGGCGAAGCTGCGAGACATAGATCAGGTCGAAGCGATCGGCGTGACGCCGCAGCCACCCGGCCAACGACCGCAAGTATTGAAACGTCTTCCAGCGTCCTTGCGGCGGGGGTTCGAGCCGGAAGACGGGCACGTCTTGGAAGAGGAGTTCGGCCGGCCAGTCGGGCTGCCAGCGGGCGGTGAGGAGGGTGGCGTGGGCGCCGCGGCGGAGCAGTTCGGCCGCCAGGTTGGCGAGGACTTTTTCCGGCCCGCCGACCAACGGCCAGAATCGCCGCGTCACAATCGCCACCCGCAGCGGCTTCACCGGCCCGGCTCCTCCTTCAACTCGCCCGGTTCCAAGGTGGCCAGATACGGGAGGTTGCGGTACTTGTCGCGGTAATCCATGCCGTAGCCGACGACGAAGGCGTCGGGAATGTCGAAGCCGACGAAGTCCGGCTTGATCGGCACTTGGCTCTGGCCCGATTTGCGCAGCAACACCGCGGTGCGGACGCTGGCCGGATGGAGCTCGTCGATCTGCGGCAGCAACTCCCAAAACGTGTTGCCGGTGTGGAAGATGTCGTCGACCAGCAGCACGTCCTGGCCGCGAACGTCGGAGGAGAGCAGGTCCATGTCGATCACCAGCGGCCCGGGCCGGGTGCTCCCGTGGCGGTGATTGCGGGCCTGGATCAGCTCGACCCGCAACGGGTTGTCCAGCCGCCGGATCAAATCGACCAGAAACACGACGCTGCCGATCAACACGCCGACGATCGTCAGCGGGCGTCCTTGATAGTGTTGACGAATCTCGTTGGCCAAGCGATCGAGGCCCTGGCGGAGTTGTTCTTCCGTGAGCAGGGTTTTCATGCGGATTCTCCCGAAGTAGCAGGAAACGAGGGAAGGAAACGCCCGTATTGTAGACGATACGGCGATTGTCGCAAGGTGAACGTCCGCCGGGCCTAGATTTCCGACGCCACGGCGGACACGAAATCGGGGGCGACGGTCTCGACGTGGCGGCGTTGAAGATGCCGCAATTCCAGCAGCAGCCATAGGCCCGTCAAGGCCGACGAGCCGAAATCGGCCACCGGCAGCGACATCCAAACGCCGCCTGAGGCCGAAGAAGTGCGGCAGAATCAGGACCGCCGGAATCAGGAGCAGGACCTGCCGGGAGAGCGTGAGGAACATCGCTTGGGCCGGTTTTCCCACGGCCTGAAAATAGCCGGCGCTGACGATCTGAAACCCTACCAGGGGCACATCGCCGCGCACAGACGCATGGCATGAACGCCCACCGCGATCAACTCCCGGTCCTCGGCTGAACAGCCAGAAGACATGGGCTGGAAAGACCATCATCACGACGAAGCCGAGCACGGCAATGCCGCTTGCGGCCAGCACGGCGGTTTGCAGCGTTTTCTTGACGCGATCGAATCGCAGCGATCCGTAGTTGTAGCCGATGATGGGCTGCGCGCCTTGATTGATGCCGACGACCGGCATGAAGATCAGCATGAACATCGGGAAGATGATGCCCCAGATGGCGAGGTTGCCTTCGTAGCTGTGAAGCTGGTGGTTGATGACGCTGTGGACCGCGCTGTTGGCGATTTGCATGGCGCAGGGGGCGGAGCCGATGGCCAGCAGCCGGCCGCAAACGGACCACCGCAATCGCAAGTTCCGGGCGCGGAGCCGCAACAGGCTGTTGCCGCCAAGGAAATAGGCGAGCACCCAAACGGCCGAGACGGCCTGCGCGGAGACGGTCGCCAGCGCCGCCCCCGTCATGCCCCAACGGAAGACGAAGAGGAAGATCGGCGCCAGCACGATGTTCAACAGCACGCTGATGAGCATGGTCAGCATGGCGATCTTGGGATTGCCCTCGCCGCGGATCATGGCGTTCAGTCCGAAGCCCACGATCTGGAAAACCGAGCCCAGCACGATGATGCGCATGTAGTCCCGGGCGTAGGGCAAGATGGCGGCGTAGGCCCCGAACAAATTCAGCAGGGGATCCAGCGTGGCCAGGCCGACGAGCGTCGATACGACCGCGGCGACCAGCAGCAGGACGGTGGCGTTGCCAAGCACCTGTTCCGCTTCGGGTTTGCGTTTCTCGCCGAGCCGGATGGAAATCAGGGCCGCGGCGCCGAAGCCGACCAACATGCCCAGGGCCATCAGGAGCAGCATGAGGGGAAAGGCGACGGCCAGGCTCGACGATGGCGTCCTCGTTGATCGCCCGGCCCACGAAGATCCGGTCGATGGAGACGTAGAGGGCTTGGGCCATCAGGCCGACAATGGCCGGAGCGGCGAATTTCAGCAACAGCGGGGCAATCTTCTCCTCGCCCAGCCTTTGGGCTCGATCCATGATGGCGGTCGTGTGGGTGTCTTGCGGAAGTGGGGGACGGAGGTTTCAGACTCGGGTTCACCGAAGGGGACAGTCCCATTTTCGTCGCGAAAATTGGGACAGTCCCCGCGGCGCCGACCCCCATTTTATCACGTTTCGGCCAACGTGGCGGATGCCACTGCGGCGCGAGCCACCATGACGGGGGGTGCGGATGTCGTTTTCGCCGGTTTTGCCGCGTCCGGGAACAATGTGCTTGACAGCCCGAAGATACTTAATGTATATTAATAGTACATGCCGATTAAGAAGCACGGCGGGGATGGAACCAATCATGAAAACGCCCGGAAACGAAGAAACTCATGAACGACATTACCAGGCAGCAGGCCAAGAAGATCGACCTCCTTCTGTTCGGCCTGGTCCGGCAGCTTGCGGTCGGGGACGGCGACGCGGTCGCGGAGTTGCCGCTGGCGCAACTGCGGGTCTGCGGCATTTTGCATCGCGGGCCGCGGCCCATGTCCGCGCTCGGCCGCGACCTGGGCGTCTCGCTAAGCGCCATGACGCAGATCGCCGACCGCCTGGAGCGGGCCAGCCTGGTCAAGCGCGTGGCCGAGGGAAACGATCGCCGCGTGCGCTGCCTGCGACTGACGCCGCGGGGCGAAAGCATCATGCAGCGGCGCGAGGACACCCGCGTCGAACACGCGTCGGCGGCCTTGGCCCGGCTGTCGGCGAAGAAACGGAAAGAAGTGTTCGACGCCCTGGAAACGTTGCTGGACGCCTGCCTGGCCAGCAAGGAACCCAAGACACCCTTACCTCTCGCAAAGGCGATTCTATGAGAACCATCATTGCAACGCTGGCGGCGTTGGCGACCCTGGCCTCCGGCACGATCTATGTTGTGCACTGGTATGCCGCCGAGCCGGCCTCCCATTTTCGCACGGAAAAGGTCATTCAAGGCGACTTGCTCTCGACGATCAACGCCACGGGCACGCTGGAGCCGGTGCAGGCCGTCGACGTCGGCGCCCAGGTGACGGGCCAGATCGCCAGTTTCGGCGTCGTCGCCGATCCCAACGATCCCAAGAAGACGGTGCCGGTCGATTACAGCTCCATGGTCCACAAAGGCGACGTGCTGGCGACCATCGACGACCGCGTCTACAAGGCCCAGTACGACCAGGCGGTGGCGACGCTGGACCACGCCAACGCCGATCTCGGGGAGTTGGAGGCCCACCGCGACCAGGCCAAGCAGGAATTGGAGCGGGCCGAAGCCCTGCATCCCCAGCAAGGCCATCGCACCGACCGATTACGACCTCGACGTGGCCAATTACAAGGCCGCCGAGGCCAACTGTGGCGGTGGGAAACGCGACCGATCGAGCAGTGCAAGGCCGCCGTGTTCCTGGCAAAGACCAACCTCGAATACTGCACCATCCGCTCGCCGGTCGACGGCGTGATCATCGACCGCCGCGTCGACATCGGCCAGACGGTGGTCTCCAACATGACCGCCTCGAGCCTCTTTCTGATCGGCCGCGACCCCAAACGCATTCAGCCCTGGGCATCGGTCAACGAGGCCGACATCGGGCGGATCTACATCGGCCAGCCGGTGACCTTCACCGTCGACGATTATCCCGGCGAGACGTTTCACGGCACCGTGTGCCAGATCCGGCTGAACGCCACGATGACGCAGAACGTGGTCACGTACACGGTGGTGGTCGACAGCGACAATTCCGACGGCAGGCTGAAGTATTACATGACGGCGACCTTGCAATTCCAGGGCGAGAAGCGTTCCGACGTGCTGCAGGTGCCCAATGCCGCGCTGCGTTGGAAGCCGCGGCAGCAGCAGATTGCCCCCGACGCCCGCGCCGCGGCCAAAGCTCCCGTCGGCAAAGGCCGCGCCAAGGACAACGCCAAGGACGCCAAGAAGGACAACGGCAAGGACAGCGCCGGGGCCTCGCTAAGAGCAAGGGAACAACAGCGCAAGAACAGCGACAAGAACAGCGACAAGAAGATCGCCAAGGGCAGCGGCGGAAAAGCCGGGACTGCCGCTCCGACCCCGGTCGCGGCCAAGTCGCCCGGCGATCCGCAGCCCGCCACGCTCGCCAAGCCGCATGAGGATCGCGGCCGCATCTGGGTGAAAGACGGCAACTACGTTCGGCCCATCGACGTGACGGTGGGCGCCAGCGACGGCACCAACACCGAGGTCAGCGGTCCCGGAGTCGAGCGCGGGCATGGAGGTGGTCGTCGGCGAAATCTCCGCCGCCGATCAGGACGCCGACGCCACCAATCCCTTCGCTCCCAAGTTGCTCCGAGGCGGCACCCAGCCGAAAAAATAGCCATGGAACTCATCCGGCTGGAAAACATCACGAAGACCTATTACCTGGGCGAAGTCGACGTCCCGGTGCTCAACGGCATCTCGCTGTCGATCCAGCAGCGGCGAGATGGTCGCGCTGATGGGCGCTTCGGGCTCGGGCAAGACTACGCTGATGAACATCCTCGGCTGCCTGGACCGGCCCACCTCGGGCCAATTCTGGCTCGACGGCGAGGAAATGAGCCAGTTGACGCCGAACCAGCGGGCGCTGGTGCGGACCGCCAAGCTGGGATTCGTCTTCCAGAGCTTCAACCTCCTGCCGCGCACCACGGCATGGCAGAACGTCCTCATGCCGCTGGACTACTCGCCGACCCGGCCGCACGGCTCCGTGCTCCGGCAGTGGGGCGACACGCTGCTGGAGCGCGTCGGGCTGGCCGACCGGGCCGAGCACGAGCCGTCGCAGATGTCGGGCGGGCAGCAGCAACGCGTGGCCATCGCCCGCTCGCTGGTCAACCGTCCCCGGCTCGTGCTGGCCGACGAGCCCACCGGCAACCTCGACTCGCACACCAGCGTGGAAATCCTGCGGATGTTCCAGCAACTCAACGCCGAGGGGATTACCGTCATCCTGGTGACGCACGATCCCAAGGTGGCGGCCTACGCCCATCGCACGATCCACATCAGCGACGGACTGATCGAGGGCGACGAGGCCCAAACGCCCGAGGCTGCCGGGCAACCGACGGTCGTCCTGCCGGCGACGATTGCCATTCCGGCGGCTTTGCCGGTCTCGCCGGCGGCGCCGGTTCCGCCTGTCGGCTGAAGCTACGGAGCGCCGCGAGGAAGAGTTATCGGCTTTCAGTTCGCCGGCGGCGCCGGATTCCCTGTCGGCCCAAGCGGCGGCGCAACCGCGGCATCGCGCGGGCTCGGCGATGCTGTCGCCGACGCTGCGCACCGCCCTGGGCGCGCTGTGGCGAAACAAGATGCGGTCGGCCTTGACCGCGCTGGGCGTCATCTTCGGCGTGGGCGCCGTCATCGCCATGGTGGAAATCGGCCAGGGCTCGCAGACCATGATTCAGAAGCAGATCGCCAGCATGGGGGCCAACAACATCCTGGTCCTGCCGGGGGCGGCCGCCAGCGGCGGCGTCAGCTTCGGCGTCGGCAGCGTGATGACGCTGACGCCCCAAGACGCGGACGAGATCGCCCGGCAGTGCCCGGCCGTCAGCGAGTCGGCCCCGATGGTCCGGGCCAAGGCCCAAGTCCTGTTCGGCAACAGGAACTGGATTCCCAACACGCTGGTGGGGACGACGCCGTCGTTTCTCGCCGTCCGCGACTGGGAAGATTTGTCCGAGGGCGACATCTTCACCGATCTCGACGTGCGGAACTGGAACCGCGTCTGCCTGGTGGGCGAAACCCTGAAGCGGGAGCTGTTCCAGGGCGAGTCCCCGGTCGGCAAGGAGATTCGCATTCAAAACGTCGCCTTCAAGGTCATCGGCGTGCTCAGCCGCAAAGGCGCCAACATGATGGGCCAGGACCAGGACGACATCGTGATCGCCCCTTGGACCACGATCAAGTATCGCGTCAGCGCCACCGGCGTGACCACGAGCAGTCAGAGCAGCACCTCCGCGTCTTCCACCTCGACGGCCAGCAGCACCAGCAGCCTGTATCCGGGCGGAACGGCGCTTTATCCCACCGTCTCGGATACCCAGGCCGCCGACACCCCGCAACCGGTCCGCTTCGTGACCGTGGACCAGATTTACGTCAAGGCCGCCACCGCCGAGCAGGTTCCCCAGGCCATCGATGAAATCACGGACCTGTTGCGCGAGCGGCATCGCATCCGCCCGGACCAGGACGACGATTTCAACAACCGCGACATGACCGAGATTACCAAGACGATGGCCTCCACCTCGGCGGTGGTGACCGCGTTGCTGCTGGTCGTGGCGGGCATTTCGCTGGTGGTGGGCGGCGTGGGCATCATGAACATCATGCTCGTCTCGGTCACGGAGCGGACGCGGGAAATCGGCCTCCGCATGGCCGTCGGCGCCCGGAGCTATCACATCCTGCGGCAATTCCTCGTCGAGGCCGTATTGCTGTGCCTGGTCGGCGGCGCCATCGGCGTCGTCTTGGGCCGGAGCGCGTCGATGTTCGTCCGATTGGTGATGCGTTGGCCCACGCAGGTGTCGCTGATGGCGATCTTCTGCTCGGTGCTGGTCTCCGCCGGCGTCGGCATCGTCTTCGGCTTCTACCCGGCCTGGAAAGCCTCGCGATTGGACCCGATCGAGGCGCTGCGGTATGAATAGGGGCCGGAGGCCAGAGTCTAAGAACTAAGGTCTAAGAACTAAGGTCTAAGAACTAAGGTCTAAGAACTAAGTTCTTAGAACTTAGAGCTTAGAACTTAGATTGGTCCGTTCCCCCTTATTTCCGGTCTTTCTTCAGGCGGATCTTGTAATTGCCCCGGGCCTGGTCGTGCTCCAAATCCAGCAGGCCGCGGCTCTGGGCCTCCTCCAAGAGGTCGGAGAAATTGCGGTAACCGTAGTAGACCTCGTTGAAGTCGGGATGGACGCGGCGGATCGCCTGCTTGACCATCGATCCCCAAAGCGGCTCATAATCGAGTTCCAGCGACTGCACGATCTTCAACAGCCGGTCGATGGCCTCCTGCTTCTTGTCGGTGTGCTCTTTCTTCCCCTTCTTGGCGACAGACACGGCGACGGCCTTCTGCGCCTCGCGCGCCAGGTCGTCGTAATAAATGAATTCGTCGCAGGCGGCAATGAGCAGGTTCGACGTGGAACTCTTCACCCCGCAGCCGATCACCCGCTTGTCGTTCTCCTTCAGCTTCGAGACCAACGGCGAGAAGTCGCTGTCGCCGGACAGCAGGGCGAAGATGTCGATGTGGTCCTTGGCATAGCAGAGATCGAGGGCGTCGACCACCATGTGGATGTCGGCGCTGTTCTTGCCGCTGGCCTTGCTCTGGGGGATGTCGATCAGCTCGATGCCCTGGGCGTGGAACTCGCGGATGGCGTCGCGATAGTTGCTCCAATCGCAATACGCCCGCTTGTAGACGACCCGCCCTTTCTCCAGCAGCCGCTTCAGGACCAACTGGATCTGGAACGCCTGATATTTGGCGTCGCGGACGCCGATGGCCAGGTTCTCGAAATCGACAAAAACGGCAATCAGGGGTTCCTCGGACATGGCGTTTCCTCGTGGGGGGGACTGGCGTCGCGCAAGGCGGAGCTTGGTTCGATCTTGCTGTCGCCATTGTCGCTGCTCTCGGTCAATTCCGCAAGGCGGCCGGGGCGGCGACGGAAGTTCTTTCGTGACAAGGAGTTGTGTGTCCAGCAACAATCTCGAACCCGCCTTGATCCGGCCGAGATTCCCCATTATAATCCCCCCGCTCGATTCCGGGCATTTTGCGTAAGGACTATTGTCTCTTCATTTTGCCGCGCTCCACGGGCCGCTCGCTGGAACGGGCAGCCGACAGAGCAAGGATGCTAGTCTGCTGAAATATCCAGGGAAGAAACCGGCCGGCTCCCTGTGCGCCATGCCGCCGCGATGCGCGCCGCGGTGCCGCGCGCGCCGGGGACCGTTCCTCGCGGCGCTACTGGCCGTCTTCATGGCTGCCCCGACCGCGACGGCCGTCGAGCTGTCCGACTTCGAGGGGCCGCAGTCCGTCGTGGTCACGGCCGAGGCCGCCAACCGCTGGCAACAGGGCGGCTACGAGGTCTGGGTGTTGCGCGGCCATTGCCGCATCGTCCAAGGCGCCAGTTCGGCGCAGGCCGACGAAGCCGTCCTGTGGATCGACCACGCCGACGCCCTTTCGAGCCAACCGAGCAAGGTCATCGCCTACTTGGAAGGCGGCAAAGGCCGCGTGGTGATCCAAACCATTCGGGCCGGCCGGCCGGCCGGATTGACCGACAAGAGTTGGCTGGGGCGATTCCGCACCACCGCCGCGGTCGAGGTCCATGCCGGCATTGTCGCCGGGCGGCCCGACGTGTTGCCGGCCATCTATCAGCGCGGCATGGAGCGACGCAGTCCGGCCGGGGCCGACCTCCTGCATCGCGCCAGGGTCGAGCCGGCCCAATACGGCGCGCCGCCGCCGGCCCCCGTGGTGGGCAAGCCCCTGCCGCCGGGCACGCGGCAGATCCGCGTCTTTCCCCGCGGCGACGTCCCCGTCAACGTCCAGTGGGTCCGCGGCGGGGCAACGAACGAGGCTGTAGCGATCATCGACTCCGGCGTCAACTTCATCGTGGACGGCGTCGGCAAGTTCGGCAACCTCGAAGTCGGCCTGATCGACGTATCGGCCGACCGCATGGTGATTTGGACCCGCACCCAGGGCGAGCCGGAGCTGACCACCGGAAAAATGTCCCAGGACGAACGGGCGCCGCTGGAAATCTACATGGAAGGCAACGTCGTCTTCCGGCAGGGCGAGCGGGTGATCTATGCCAGCCGCATGTACTATGACGTGCCGAACCAGATCGGGACGGTGTTGGACGCCGACATGCTCACGCCCATTCCCAAGTACGACGGGCTGTTGCGGCTGCACGCCCAGATCCTCCAGCAAGTCAGCCCGGAGCGGTTCTTGGCCCAGGACGCCTTTCTCACGTCCAGCCGGCTGGGAGTGCCCGGCTATCGCCTGCAATCGAACGACGTCACTTTCGAGGACAAACCGGTCGTCGACCCGGTCACCGGCCAGCCGGTGATCGATCCGATGACGGGCAAGCAGGAACACGACCGTTTGGCGACGTCGCGCAACGACATTCTCTATCTCGAGGACCTGCCCGTCTTCTGGTGGCCGGTCATGGCCACCGACTTGAACGAGCCCTCGTACTATCTCCGCCGCATCCAGTTCAAGCACGACAGCGTTTTCGGCACGCAAGTCCGCACGGACTTCAACATGTACCAACTGCTGGGGCTCCACAAGCCGCCGCGCGGCACCGACTGGGACCTCAGCCTCGATTACCTCGAGCATGCGCGGCTTCGGACACGGCACCACGTTCTTGTATCACGAGAAGGACCTCTTCGGCATTCCCGGCCAGTCGGCCGGACTGGTCGATTATTGGGGCATCTACGACAACGGCTACGACAACCTGGGCATCGACCGCTCGCACTTGCAGCCCGAGGTCGATTACCGCTATCGCTTCCTCCTGCAACACCGCCAGCAATTGCCCGAGGGATTCCAACTCACCGTGGAAGGCGGCGCGATCAGCGACCGCAACTTCCTCCAGGAATACTTCAAGGGCGAATGGGACACGTTGAAGGACCAGACCACCGACGTCGAGTTGAAACGCACGCAAGACAACATTTCCTGGAACGTCTTCGCTTCGGTCCAAACCGATCCGTTCGTCACCCAGTCGGAGTGGCTGCCGCGGGGCGATCACTTCTGGCTGGGCCAGCCGCTGTTGGGCGACCGTCTCACCTGGTTCGAGCATTCCACGGCCGGCTATGCCGACTACCGCATCGCCACGCCGCCGACCGATCCGGCCGACGCCCCCTTCAGCCACATGCCCTGGGAACAGTTCAACCGGCGGGGCGAACGCCTGATTAGCCGCCAGGAGCTCGATTGGCCCCTTCAGGCCGGCCCGGTGAAAATCGTGCCCTATGCCCTGGGTGAACTGGGCCATTGGGGAGAAGCCCTCGACGGTGAATCGCTGGACCGCGCCTACGGGCAAGTCGGCGTCCGCGCCACGCTGCCCATGTGGTACGTCGATCCGACGGTCGAAAGCGATCTGTGGAACGTCCACGGCCTGGCGCACAAGGTCGATTTCGAGTTGCAAGTCTCCATCGCCGAAGCCAATCGGCGCCTGACGGATTTGCCGCTGTACGATCCGCTGAACGACTGGTCGGTCGAGGCATTCGAGCGCCGCTTCGTGACCAACACGTACGGCATCGGGCCGATTGCGCCGCCGGGCCGCGCCCCCTGCCGCTGCAGGTGGACGAGCGGTTCTATGCCCTTCGCGCCGGCATGGGCGACTGGGTCACCGCGCCGAGCATGGAGATCGCCGACGACCTGGACGCCATCCGCCTCGGCGTTCACCAGCGATGGCAGACCAAGCGCGGTCCGCCCGACGACTACCACATCGTCGATTGGATCGAATTCAATTCGGACGTCACGTTCTATCCCGACGCGAGCCGCGACAATTTCGGCGACGCTGTGGGGCTGTTGGACTACAACTTCCGCTGGCACGTCGGCGACCGGCTGACGCTGATGTCCGACGGCATCTTCGATTTCTTCGATCTCGGCCAGCAAGAAGTCACGTTCGGCGCCTTCCTCGACCGGCCGCCGCGCGGCAGCCTCTACATGGGCGTGCGGCTCTTGCAAGGCCCCATCACCAGCAACATGCTCTCCATGTCCTACAATTACCAGATGAGCCCCAAGTGGATGTCGTCGTACGGCTTCAGCATCGACATGGCCGACCCCAAGAACGTCGGCCAACTGCTGCGCATCACGCGCATCGGAGAATCGCTGCTGGTCAGCGGCGGATTCACCTACGACGCGGCGCGCAACAGCGTGGGGGCGGTCTTCTCCGTCGAGCCGCGATTCCTGCCCAAGGGCCGGCTGGGCCAGGTCGGCGGCACCCATATTCCACCCGCCGGCGCCTATGGACTGGAATAATCGCGATGAGCGAAGACGACGTTCCCCGACGGTCCTGGGCGGACAAGTTCCGCGACGCCTTCCGCGGCGTCATGGCGGGCGTCCGCGGCCAGAGCAGCTTCTTCGTCCACTTCTTCCTCGCCGCCGCCGTCCTGATTACGGCCATGGTGTTGCACGTCGATCGCGTCGAGTGGTGCCTGCTGGTCCTCTGCATCGCCTTGGTGTTGGTCGCCGAGATGTTCAACAGCGCGCTGGAGTCGATGGCCCGGGCGATTACCGACCAGCCGAACCCGCAGATCGGCAACGCCCTGGACATCGGCAGCGCGGCCGTGCTGCTGATGGCCGTCGGCGCCGCGGCGGTCGGCCTGGTGATCTTTCTCAACCGCCTGGTGTAGCCGCCGGGCTGGCGGCGGCAAGGAAACGAGGAAGGACGAAGGGGGAGCTAGTGTAGTGATTCAACATTGAGGGTACTAATGAGTTGGGTGACCGTTTTCGCCCCGTAGGGGCGTTTGATCATAGCCCAGCAGTTTACTGCTGGGACGGCAAGCACAACCATTTTGTGTGGCAAGTCCCGTAGGGACGGCCGAAATGGGGCATCCGAATTTCGATCGTCCCTACGGGACGAAGATGGAATTGGGGCCCTTCGCTACCCAGCGATGAATCGCTGGGCTATTATCAAACGACCCTCCGGGTCGAAATCCGCACCGAATTCCACTCCACGATAAGGATCCAACAGACTGACGCACTACGCGAGGAAGCCGGAGCCCGGGAAACGTTTGGTAATGGATTACTTCGTGCCGCCAAGCGAAGCGCGGCCGAGGGCGGCGTACACGGGACCGGCCGGCGTCAACTCGCTGGAAAAGACCACCAACTCGCCGACGTGGCACACGCCGGCGTCAAACTCCGCCTGCTGGCGGAGCAGGCCACCGAGGCTGGCCACCGCCGGGCCGCCGCTGCGGACCCGACCCAGCGTCAAGTGCGGCTCGAAACGGCGATGCTCCTTGCGAAAACCGAGTTTGCCAAGGGCCGCTTCCACCGAAGCGTGAAGGGCGATCATCGGCTCCTGGCCCCCGCGGGCGCCCAGCCAGACGGTCTTCGGCCGTCCGGCGTTGGGAAAGGCCCCCGCGCCGCGGACCTCCAGGTCGAACGGCTCGACGCCGGCGGCGGCGCGCTCGACGGCGTCGCAGACGCGGGGAATCTCCGCCACGGCGACTTCATCGAGGAATTTCAGCGTCAGGTGGAGGTTGCGGGGATCGACCCATTTCACGTCGGCCCCGGCGGCGCCCAGCGCGACGATCAGCTCGGCGGCCCGGCCGCGGACCGTCGCGTCGATCTCCACGGCAACGAACGTGCGCACGGTGCGTTTCATCATGGTTATGTGGGGTATCCTGCAATTGGGGACAAGAAAACTGGCGTCTTGGCATAATCAGCGCGAAAAATTTCTCACGCAAAGGCGCTAAGGTGCAAAGCCGCAAAGGAAGAGGAGGTGATGCGTGAATCGACGGTGAGTGGGGCAATCCAACCTTGTCTCTTTTCTTTTCCGTACCTTTGCGCCTTTGCGTCTTGGCGCCTTTGCGTGAAATCCTCCTACCCAAGGACCATGCCATAGCGATGGTTGTCGTTGGTGTTGTTTCAACGGAATTCCCCGACACCCTCGGTCATATTGTCAGCATTCAAAAGCTCAACATGCGACGGTACTGGGTCATGCGTTCTTCGAGGTCTTCCCGCTCGATCTGCTTGAGGCGGTCGAGACTGAAATCCTCGACGGTGAAACTGGCGGCGACGATGCCGTAGCCCATGGCCTCCTTCAGCGTCGCCGGCTCGAAGTTGTCGCGTTCGGCCAGGTAGCCCATCATGCCGCCGGCAAAGCTGTCGCCGGCCCCGGTGGGATCGACGACGCGCGGGGTCGGATAGGCGGGCAGGACGTAGGTTTCGTGCTCGCTGAAGAACATGGCGCCGTGCTCGCCTTTCTTGATGACGACGAAGCGGGGGCCCAGGGCGCGGACCGCCTGTCCGGCCCGGACCAGGTTCTCGTCGCCGCTCAGGAGCTTCGCCTCGCTGTCGTTGAGCACCAGGCCGTCGATCCGCCGGAGCATCGCCAGCAGGTTCTCACGCTGGCCGACGATCCAGTGGTCCATCGTGTCGGCCACGGTCAGCGCGGCGCCCGGACACTGGTCCAACACGCGCATCTGCAACTGCGGCGAGCCGTTGGCCAGAAAGAGGACCTTGCATTGCCGGTAACGTTCCGGCAGCGTGGGATCGAATTGCTCCATGACGTTGAGTTGCAGGTCGAGCGTTTCGCGGTCGTTCATGTTGTCGAGGTAGCGGCCGCGCCAGCGGAACGTCTTTCCGCCGCGAACGACTTGCAGGCCCGAGGTGTCGATGCCGCGGGCCTGGAGCAGTTTGGTATATTCGGCGGGCCAATCCTCGCCGACCACGCCCGCCAGCCGCACCGAGGTGAAGTAGCTGGCCGCATAGGAGAAGAAGACGGCCGATCCGCCCAGCACGTCGTTGCGGCGTTGGGTGGGGGTTTCCACGCTATCGAAGGCGACCGATCCGACAACAACCAGCGGCATGACAGTTGATCTCTTTCTCGCGGAAAAAGGGCGAAGACTGTGGATATCCATTATCGGCAAATGCGGCGAATAGGCAAGGGCCGGTTGTGTCGTACCGGCCAAAGGGGCTGAGGTTGCGTGCCACTTCCCCAGTGCCACGCGCCGTCTTTACTCCATGCGCGAAGGCTCTTCGATGGTTGGCCGCAGGACGCGGCAGCCGATGGCCCCAAGCTCGGTCTGCAAGCGCAAGAGCACCGCGTCGTTCGGATACGTGCCGACGATGGCGCCGCCGGAGCCGGCAAAATGGGCCGTCGCTCCCACGCTCCGCGCACCGTTGGACCATGGCCGTCTGCCCGGCCGGCAAACGACAGATCGAGCGGCGCAGCTCGAAGTTGGCGTCCAGCAGCCGTCCGAATCGCTCGGCATCGCCCTCGATCAGGGCCGAGCGGGCTTGCGCCGCCAGGTCGGCCAGGCGCACAATCGCTTCGAGCACTGCCGGCTCGCCCTGTTGAAAACGGGCGCGGAGGTTGTCGTGGAAGACCTCGGTCGGCTCGCCGGCCTCGACGCTGTAGGCCAAGTACAGCGGCGGCAGCAGGCCCGGGTCCATCGCCTCGTAGACCCCGCACCGCAGACCGGCGTGCTCTTCCATTCGCTCGCGGGCGAAATCCATGTACACGAGCCCTTCGTACACCTGGATGACGCGGTCTTGCAGGCCGGCGGGAACGGCCAACTCTTCGTCTTCCACGGCCAACGCCAACGACGGCTGGAAGCGGCGTGGGAATCTCGACCCCGTGGAACTCCATCAGGCAGCGGAGCGTGGCCACGACGATCGCGCTGGAGCCGGCCAGGCCCACCTGGCGCGGGATGTTGCTCTCGTAGCGGAGGGTGAAATTGCGGTCGCCCAGCGCGTGGCCTTCTCGCCGGCAATACTCGGCGAACCGCTTGACCGTCGCCTTGACCAGCCGCAGCCCGCCATAATAGCCGTGCAGGCGGACGTCGCGGACCAACGCGTCGACCGACGCGAAGCGGCCTTGGTCCTCCCGGCTGGGCGTCAGCACCAACTCGTCCGATTCCGAAATCGCCGCTTCGGCCCAGAAGTCGCGCACGGCGACCGACAGCGTCTTGCCGAAATAGCCGTCGGACGGATTGCCGGCCAAGCCGGCCCGGGCGTATGCTTTCTTGCGGATCGGGACCATCGGAGGATATCTTAACGCGGCCGGGCTGCGGGAAGAAGGCAAGTATCGGCTGGCGACGGCCATCGAGGCTGTCTTCCGGCCGCGATGCCCTGATGCTACGATAGGCGTGCCATTTCAACCCCGCGGGACGAGACACGATGCTCCGATGGTTCACGCCCGATTATCGTGTCTCGAAGGTGGAAGCATTGACGCTGGATTTGCTCCGGCAGTGGGGGCTCGATTCCCTCCTGCTGGACGCCGATTGCACCCTGAAGCGGTATCACCGCCCGGAGGTCGCGCCTGAGGTGGCGGCCTGGTTGGCCGAGATGCGTGCCGGCGGCATCGGTTTGTGCCTGGTCTCCAACGGTTATGGGCGGCGGATCGGGCAGTTTGCCGAGGGCCTCGGTTTGCCCTTTGTGGCGAAGGCGATGAAGCCCCTGCCGTGGGGGTGTCGGGCGGCCCTGCGAAAAATGGCGTTTCAGCCGGAACGTACGGCCGTGGTCGGGGACCAGATCTTCGCCGACATCCTGGCCGGTCGCCTGGCCGGGCTGAAAACCATCCTCGTCGATCCGATCCATCCCGAGGAGGAGCCTTGGTTTACGCGGCTGAAGCGCCCACCCGAACGGTGGGTGCTCCGGAGGATGAAATTTTCGACCCCGTGACCATGATATAATTTGTTTCGGTTGCGGAGGGTCGGAAACTTGTAGGGTGGGTCAAGCGGAGCGAGACCCACCATCGGTTTTTCGCGGATTATGGTGGGTCTCGCTCCGCTTGACCCACCCTACCGGGTTTTCCGCAACAGAAACTAATTTCAGACGCCTTGACATTTGGCTCGGTCGGGGGTCGAATAGAGTATAGAGAGTGCGGCGGGCCGGTGCTCTGGGGCGAGGATGCGCGGATCGCACCGCGCAGCACGAGGAGGCTTCTCATGCGATTACGGCCCGTTCGGTCCGGCGGCTTTCGCCGCGTGCGTCCCCTTTTCCGCGGTTACACGCTGGTCGAAGTCCTGATTGCCACGACGCTGTCGTTGATGCTCATGGCGGCGGTGGCGCAGATGTTCGGCCAACTGGGCACCAGCGTGAGCAATTCGCGGGCGACCTTGGAGACCGCCGAGCGTCTGCGGGCGGCCGCTCTTACCTTGCAAATGGACCTCAACGGTGTGACCGTCACCATGCTCCCGCCACGCCGCGTGGAGAGCAACGAGGGCTACTTCGAGGTTATCGAAGGAAGCAGCGGAGCGCCGACGCCGATCAATAGCACGACGGGTTCGAACGACAGCAGCTTTACGAAGACGGGCTCGGGCGTCGGCACGGTCGGCGAGATGGGCGACATCCTCATGTTCACCACGCGGAACAGCAACCGGCCGTTCAGCGGGCAGTACAACGGCAGTACGATCCAGTCGGAAACGGCCGAGGTGGCGTGGTTCGTCCGCGGGCACAACCTGTACCGGCGCGTGCTGTTGGTCGCGCCGGGATTGACGTTGACCGCCTCTTACACCGGCGACATTTCCGTCCACGTGCCGCCCGGTAGCACAACGCCGGTGGCCAACACGCTCGGCGACCTGACGCGGCGGGAGTGCCGCTTTGGTCACGATTCGAGCACGTGGCCCTACAAGTGCAACTGGGGCGTCGCGGGATTGCCCACGCTCTGCGACAACGTGAGTCCGGGTACACCGCCGACCCCCTACTCGACCACTGGCGGCACCGCGGATTACTGGAACGAGTCGCATCCGTTCAGTAGCATCAGCGGCGTGGATTCTGGAACGGGGTCTTTCGGCAACGGCACGCGGGTCGACGACATCATCTTGACCAACGTCATCGGTTTCGACGTGAAAGTGTGGGACCCGGGGGCGAACAGCGGAGCGGGGGCCTATGTCGATCTCGGCGCGACCGGCGGACCGATTGGCGGAGGGACCATCGCGCCTTCAACCACCGCAGTCACGTTCGCCATGAGCAACACGAATTCGAAGAGCGCTGCCGGCGCCGATGGAACCAATACCAGTGGACAGCCATTGCCGTACTACGACACGTTCTCGACTAGTTATGAGAGCTTGGGGACCACCAGCGGCAGCAATGCCGGTCAAAGCAACAACGGTTTCGACGACTCCGGAAGCGGCATTGTGGACGGCCCGGCCGATCTAATCTCGGCGCCGCCGTTTTCCGCTCCGCTGCGGGGGATTCAGGTCAAGATTCGCGTCTTCGAGCCGGACAGCCGCATGGTCCGCGAAGTATACCGTGACGCAGGACTTTTTGCCCAAGTAGGGGGCAGGAACACGAGCCGGAGGCGTCAGCCTCCGGATGGAAGGCGGAGGGGAGAAGGTTTTCTGCGAAACCGCAAGCGTGCGGCCACGGCCGTTTCATCCTTGATCCTTGATCCTTCCTCCTTATTGCCAATCCCCAATCCCTAATCCCTTGCGGCCAGCCAGCGCTCGGCGTCCAGGGCGGCCATGCAGCCGCTGCCGGCGGCGGTGACGGCCTGACGGTAATAATCGTCGGCCACGTCGCCCGCCGCGAACACGCCCTCGACGCTCGTGAAGGTCCGCATCGGCGTGGTCCAGCGGACGTATTTCTTCGGGGTCAGTTCGAGGCTGCCGGCCAGGAACGCCGTGTTCGGCGTGTGGCCGATGGCCAGGAAGAAGCCGGCGATTTCCAGGGTCCATTCGGGCTCGCCGACGGTGCTCTTGAGGCGGACGCCGGTGACGCCGTCGCGGTCGTTGCCCAGGACTTCCTCGACCGTGCGGTTCCAGGCGATCTGGATCTTGGGGTTTTTCATGGCCCGTTCGGCCATGATTTTCGACGCCCGCAACTGGTCGCGGCGATGGACCAGGTAGACGGTGCTGGCGAATTTGGCGAGGTAGTCGGCCTCCTCGATGGCGGAATCGCCGCCGCCGATGACCGCCAGCGGCCGGCCGCGGAACCGCGGCAACGCGCCGTCGCAGACCGCGCAGGCGCTGACGCCGCGGTTCTTGAACCGTTCTTCCGAGGGCAGGCCCAGGTAGTTGGCCCGCGCCCCGGTCGCCACGATCACCGCCAAGGCTTCGTGCTTCTTGCCGTCGGAGGCCGTCAGCGCGAAGGGGTGGCGTCCGAACTCCACGCCGGTGACGTCCTCGGTGACGATGCGAACGCCGAAATTGACGGCCTGTTGCCGCATGAGCACCATCAGCTCGGGCCCGCTGACGCCATGCTTCAGGTGCGGCGCCATCATCTGGCGTTGGTCGGCGGGAAAGGCGGTGTCGAAGTAGCCGGCCAGGTCGCCGGCGGGGAACCCGGGATAATTTTCCACTTCGGTCGTGAGGTTCAACTGGCCCAGGGGCAGGGTGCCGGCCAAGCGGTTCTCCTCGCTGATGGCCCCCTCGAAGACCAGCGGTTGCAGTTCCGCGCGGGCGGAATAGATGGCGGCCGTCCAAGCGGCGGGCCCGCTGCCGATGATGATGACTTTTTCGGGCACGAGTGGTTCTCCAGAGTGCATGGTGTTCGCCTATTATAGGGTGTTGACGGCGTGCGTCTACCAGTGTGCGGTTGCGGGAAATCGCGTTCGGGAGTACGATTGAGAGTGCGCCGCTGCTCAGTTCCGCGGCTCTGCGTCGTGTGCCACGACCGCGCAGTGGCGTGGCCGCACGCGCCCCCCAACAGGGAGGTCTATCCGACGTGAATTCCCTTTGGCTGGTGATCACCTCGCTGGCGGCTTTTTTGGTCGCCTATCGGTTCTACGGGGCGTTTTTGGCGGCGCGGGTGGCGGTGCTCAACGATGCCCGGCTGACGCCGGCCCATCGGCTTCGTGACAACGTCGATTATCGCCCCACGCGGCGATTGGTGCTTTTCGGGGCCCATTTTGCGGCCATCGCCGGGGCCGGGCCGTTGTTGGGACCGGTCTTGGCCGCGCAATGGGGATATCTGCCCGGGTTCACCTGGATCGTCGTCGGGGCCTGCCTGGCGGGCGGGGTCCACGACTTCGTCGTCCTGCTGGCCTCCGTGCGGCAGGACGGGCTGTCGCTGCCGAAGATCGCCGCCAAGCTGCTGGGACCGGTCTCCGGCACGATCACCCTGGTGGCCACGCTGTTCGTCGTCATTGCCACCTTGGCCGGGTCCGGCATCGCCGTGGTCAATGCCCTCAGCGAGAGCCCCTGGGGCGTGTTCGCCATCGTCGTCACCATTCCCGCCGCCCTGATCACCGGTTTGTGGATGAACAAACTCCGTCCCGGCCGGGTCGGCGAGGCCTCGTTGATCGGCGTCAGCCTCGTGCTCTTGGGCGTGGTGCTGGGCAAGTGGTTGGACGATTCGTCCCTGCGCGAGTACCTGTTGTTCAGCAAGCCGCAGTTGTCGATCATCCTGCCGGTCTACGCCGCGATCGCCTCCATCCTGCCGGTGTGGGTGCTGCTCTGCCCGCGGGGTTACCTCAGCTCGTACATGAAGATCGGGGTGATCGTGGTGCTGGCCGTGGGGATCGTGGCCGCCTGTCCGGTGTTGAAGATGCCCGCCACCACGCCGTTTATCGGCGGCGACGGGCCGGTGGTGCCCGGCACGGTATGGCCCTTCGTGTGCATCGTGATCATGTGCGGCGCGCTGTCGGGATTCCACGCCCTGGTCAGCTCCAGCACCACGCCCAAGATGATCGACAAGGAGTCGGACATCCGCGTCGTCGGCTACGGCGGCATGTTGGTGGAGGGTTTCGTGTCGATCATGGCCCTGATCGCGGCCTGTTCGCTGGAGCCGGGCGACTACTTCAAGATCAACGTCAGCGGTGGAGAAACACGACCGGATGGTCGAGATGGCGAAGGCCAAGTACGGCCTCGACCTGCGGCCGAAGGAATTCGACGCCTTGCAGGCGAGCACGGGCAAGGAGCAATTGGCGGGCAAGACGGCCGGGGCGGTGACGCTGGCGGCGGGCATGGCCAAGATCTTCGCCAGCCTCCCCGGCATGGCCCGACTGAGCGACTACTGGTACCACTTCATCATCATGTTCGAGGCCCTCTTCATCCTCACGCTGCTGGAGACGGGCACGCGGGCGTGCCGCTTCATCTTCGAGGAGGCGGTCGAGCAGTTCCGGCCGCGCCGCGCCGGCAAACGCGGCCCCAACTGGTTCCTCAACGTCGCCGCCAGTTCGCTGGTCTGCTTCCTGTGGGGATACCTGCTCTACACGGGCAACATCGAAAACCTCTGGCGCATGATGGGAGTGGCCAATCAATTGCTGGCGATCATCGCCCTGGCGCTGGGCACCTCCTACTTGTTGGAGCATTCGCCCAAGCGGGTCTACGCCCTCGCGACGGCCGTCCCCCTGGTGTTCGTCACGGTCACGGTGTTTACCGCGGGCTGCCAGAGCATCGAAAGCTGGGTGACCGAATTGGCCCATCCCGCCCCCGATTCCGCCACCCCCTTCAATCTCAAGCTGCTGTGCTTCTTGACCGGCACGATGATGATGCTTTCGGCCGTGGTGCTCGGCCGCGCGGTCCAATGCTGGTACTGTCTGCTGACGAAGGCGGTCCAGCCGGAACCGGAACCGGAGCCGGTCGACGCCGCGAGCGTGTGACGCACGCCTCCCGATTGACGGGTCGCGGCGACCGTGGTTAGAATTCCGTTTTGCGTCCTGGTTGCCCGGCTGCATCGAGAGATCCGCCGTGAACTGGAAGAGACAGCTTTTCGCCCGCAAGGACCTGGAAATGTTGCTGGCCGAGGCGGCCGGCGAACACCGGTTGCATCGTGTCTTGGGGCCGGTGTCTCTCACGTCGCTGGGCGTGGGCTGCATCATCGGGGCGGGCATTTTCGTGATGACCGGCCGCGCGGCGGCCCAGGACGCCGGGCCGGCGGTGGTGATCTCGTTCGGCGTTGCCGCGCTGGGTTGCGTGTTTGCGGCCTTGTGCTACGCCGAGTTCGCCGCCATGGCCCCCGTCGCCGGCAGCGCCTATACCTACGCCTACACCACGCTGGGCGAAATCTTCGCCTGGTTCATCGGCTGGGACCTGATCCTCGAATACGCGATGGGCTGCGCCACGGTCGCCTCGGCCTGGTCGCACTACTTGAACAGCTTTCTGCTGGTCATTGACGAGCGGCTGCAGATCCCCCTGCAACTCCTCTCCGATCCCTTTACGCCGGTGGAGGGGTTGGAGGGACATCCGTGGTTCAATTTGCCGTCGTTGTTGATTATGGCCGTGGTGACGACGATTCTCGTCTTGGGGATTCGTGAAAGCGCGCGGACCAACGCCCTGCTGGTCATTATCAAGGTCAGCGTGGTCGTCTTCGTCGTGGCGGTCGGCTGCGCCTACGTGAGCCGGAGTAACTGGACGGAGGTTGCGGTGACGCAGCGCGCGCTGCCGCAGGATCGGGTGATTCCCGGACTGGTCAAGGACCACTGCAAACAGTTGGTTGCCCCTCCGCGCCGACGCGATGGTCCGCGAGTTGGCGGCCGCCTATCGCAATCACTCCATCCAGAAGCAGATTCGCCGATTGCAGGATGCGGGACAGATTTCGCCCGCGGCCGGCAAGCTCCTGGTGGACGCGACCGAAATGCAGAACGATCCGGATTTGCCGCGGGACGACGTGGACCGCGCCATCGTCGCGCACTTGTTGCCCGCGGCCGAGGCGGCGGGGAAAGTCACCGCCGACATGGTCCAGGACTGTCTGGAGGATCAGTTTCAGAAGCCGGGCCGGGTGGATGCGTTGGCCAGGCACCTGGCCGCCGCCTACCGCATGGAATGGGCCCAACAGGAAGCCAAGCGGCTGAACACCGCGGGCCGGCTGTCCGACGCGAAGGCCGCGGAAATGGTGGCCACCGTCAAACAAGCGACGGACCCCGCCCTGCCGCGCGGCGCGGTGGACCGGGCCGTGGTCGCCGAACTGCTGCCGGCGGTCCGGGCCAAGGGCGCCGAGGAAGAGACGTCCCATTGGGGCATCCTCGGCCTGATCGGCCTGAACCGGTGGCTCGTCCCCATCGACGACGCCACGCGGACACCCTTCGCGCCCTACGGTCTGGCGGGCATCATGCTCGGCGCCGCGATGGTCTTCTTCGCCTACATCGGCTTCGATTCGATCTCGACGCACGCCGAGGAAGCGCGGTATCCGCAGCGCGACGTGCCGCTGGGCATCCTCATCTCGCTGCTGCTGTGTACGCTGCTTTATGTGGCGGTGGCCGCGGTCGTCACCGGCATGATCCCCTACCCGAACATCGACATCGAGGCGCCCATTGCCGTGGCCTTCCACGACAAGGCCGTGAGCGAGGGCAGCCGCACGCTCCATGTGGCGACGGGCCTGATTGCGGCCGGCGGACTGGCGGGCATGACCAGCGTACTCTTGGTGTTGTTCCTCAGCCAAGCGAGGATTTTCATGGCCATGGCCCGCGACGGCCTGCTGCCGCGGGTCTTCGGCACGATCCATCCCCGCTTCCGCACGCCCCACGTGGCCACCCTGGTGACCGGCTCGGTCATCTGCGTGGTGGCCGCCCTGACGCCGATCCTCGATCTGCAGGAGATGGTCAACGTGGGGACCTTGCTGGCGTTCGTCATGGTGTGTGCGTCGGTGCTGATCCTGCGATTGCAGCGTCCCAACATCCACCGGCCGTTCCACTGCCCGGCGGTCTACCTAGTGGCCCCCCTTGGGGTGGTCGTCAACCTGGTGCTGACGCTCTTTCTGCCCCTGAAAACCTGGCTGCGGCTGGTGGGCTGGCTGGTCCTGGGGTTGATGATCTACTTCGCCTACAGCCGCCGGCACAGCCGGTTGACCCAACACCTGCTGCACGAGATTCAGATGCCCCGCGACGAAGAGACGGGCACCTCGCTCGATCCGGAAATGGTTCGCCCATAGTCCGGTTTTCCACGTCTTTGCAAAATCGGCCCCGGCTGTCTAAAGTAGAGACTAGTGCAACTTACGGAAAGTTTCTGCCGGTCCTGCCGATCAGCGTCGCTTGCGAGCGCCGCAAGCGAGCAACAGGGCTTCCGGCAAGAACATGTTGGAAGACGTGCCGGGATCGGCGGCGGGGCCCCGTTGACGGTTTTCTCCCGGATTGTGTAAGCTTTTTGACAGTATCTCTTTGAACTCGCAGGCAACTCTGATGACATCGCGGGATCGTGTCATTCGAACGCTCAACCACCAGCCGGTCGATCGCGCGCCGCGCGACCTGTGGCTCATGCCGGGCACCGAGACCCGGTGTCCCGACGCGGTGGCCGAACTCGGCCTTCGTTTTCCCGGCGACATCGCGCGGATCGAGTTGAAATCCGCGGTGGGCAAGCGGCACAAGGCGCCGTCCGGGCGGACGGGACCCCACACTACCGACGCCTGGGGCTGCACCTGGCAGGTCGGCCCGCACGGCGAGCCGGGCCCCTTGGAGCACTCCCCGCTGGCCGAGGCCGACAAGGTCGCCGAGTACGTGCCGCCGGCGGAGGTGTTGGAGGCCGCCAGGTTTTCCGCGGCCGGCCGAGGTTGCGCGGGCGGCACCCGCTTTGCCCTGGCCGGCAGCGACGTGCAGCCGTTGGGCCGCATGTTGGCCCTGCGCGGGCCGGACAACGCCCTGGCCGACCTGACCAGCAACAAGAAGGAAACCCGGCAACTGCTTGCAAAGGTCCACGAACATTTCCGCCGCGAGTTGGAACTCTGGGCCGGCACCGACGTCGACGGCGTAACGATCCACGACGAGTTGGGGACGACCCCCATGTTGCGGGTCGCCTCCAGGTTGTGGCGGCAAATCCTCAAACCGCTGTACCGCGATTACTGTCAACTCCTCCACGACAAGGACAAGTTCGCCTTCTTCCACGGCGAAGGCAAAGTGGCCGACTTCTTCAACGACTTGATCGAGGTCGGCTTCGACGCGATTTATGTGCCCACGGCGACGGTGGATCTGGAGTGGCTGGCCAAAGAGTGCCGCGGCCGGGTCGCCTTCTGGATCGACTTTGGCGTGGAGCGGCTCGCGTCGCCCACCACGCACGAGGATGTCCGCGAGGAAGTCCGCCGGCTGCGCAAGCTGTTGGATTTCGGCAGCGGCATCATCGCCCGATGTCCCTGGGCGCCGGGCACGCCGCCCCGCAACGTGGCCGCCTTCTTCGAGGAATGGATGACGCCGCTTCCGGCAGGCGCGTGAGAGACCGGGGGGCGGGGACAAGGGATTGGGGATTGGGGATTAGGAAGAAGGAGGAAGGATAAAGGATAAAGGATGAAAGGGGCGCTGGCTGCACGCTTGCGGTTTCGCAGAAGATCTGCCGCCTTCCCCCCATCCGCCCTCCGCCTACCGCCTTGTCCGGCGGCTCACGCCGCCGGCTCACCGCCTTCCGCCTTTTCCGGCGGCTCACGCCGCCGGCTCACGCCCTTCCGCCTTCCGCCTTCCCTCTCAAGTCGCGGACCGGTGATGCCGATTATAACGCCCGGTAGGCCGGGCCACGCAGCGCCCGCCATTTCTTGGACCGAAGGTTGAAATAGCTTGCAATTTGACCTAACGTGTTAGCCAATCAGGGTTTATATTGTCCACCCGATTATGACAAAGCCCTCTTGGCACGCCACGCCGGTTTTGCTAGTCTCCCGCGACACGATAAGACTACGGAGGGTCATTCCCATGAATCGTACCGTTGCGTGCTTGCTTTCAACGCTCCTTGTGGGCAGCGTTCTGGTGGCCGGATGTGAAACGCCGAACCATGCCTCCGAGGGCGCCGTGGTGGGTGGATTGGGTGGGGCCGGCCTCGGCGCGATCATCGGCCACGCCAGCGGGAATACCGGGGCCGGGGCGGCCATTGGCGCCGTCGCGGGCGGCCTGACCGGCGCCGCCATCGGCGCCAGCGAAGACAAGGCCGACGCCAGAAATCAGGCCGCCATCGCCGCCGCGTCGCGGCCGGTTGGAACCGTCACCGTCGACGAGGTCATTGCCATGACCCAGAACCATGTCGATGACGGCGTGATTATCAACCAGGTCCGCGCCAATCGCATGGTCGCCCCACTTCAGGGCGGCGACGTGATTCGGCTCCAGCAATTTGGCGTCGGCACGGAGGTAATCAAGGCGATGCAGGAATCGCCGCCCGTGCCCCAGGGCGTTATCGTCCAGGGGGCGCCGCCTCCGCCTCCACCGGTGGTCGTGGAAGGGTATTATGGGCCTTATTACAGGCCGCACCGCTACTACTACTGATAAGCCGGCGTTCTCGGCGTCCTGAATTCTCGGCTTTCACGATTCTGTGTGCTGGCAGAAGTGCTGACACGCAACATAGCCGCATCTTTTGTGGATATCGCAATCCCCTCATTTTACCTATAATTTGCCTTTGACTCGCCGGCAGCGGTCTGCTACGATCTCGCCGCTTATCTCCCTGAGGTGATCTGAGAGAGTCCAAGTCTCTGGACTATCTTCCGGCCACAAAAGAAGCATGTTGGGCTCTTGGATAGCCTCCCAGCCATAAGGAGTGACGCATGAAGCGTCTTTGGATCGTGCTGGCCCTCGTGGCCCTATTCGACGCCGGATGCCGTTGTTGCGACTCAACCGGACCGTGTTGCTGGCAACCTTGTCCGGCATCGTGTGCGCCAAGCTGTCCGTGTGGTTGTACGCCTGTCTGCGCGCCTGGCTGCACCTCTGGCTGTACGCCGAATCCCACGCTGAGTCCCACGCCGAACTACGCGTCCCCATCGAGCGTTTCGCCGTCGCCCGCGAACACTCGGCCTTACGGGCCATAGCGGTTAGGTCAGGCGGCGCCCCGTGGCACTCAGGCGGACGATTTACTACGCACCACGTCCTGAAAGGCGTGGTGGCGCGGGGTCTGCCGTTCACTCAACACTCGCCCTTCCCACGCTTGGTCACGGCAGGCGCGGCCGTGGCACAGGCTGGCTTCTGGCCCTTGCTTTTCTCTCGGCCATCAAGATCGGCTACGTAACGGTGACGGGCCGGACGGGATGGGCGGCGAGGCCTCGGGAAATTTGAAAGGAATTGCCCTTGGCAGGTCTGGCAGTATTGCTCTTGGAGTGGTATATCTACAATCGACGCATCTATGACTGAGGCGTGGAACGCGAGCCAAGGGGTGTCACGACCAACCTTGGGTCGGTGTCCGGCTGGTCAGCCCGTGATGCGGCTTGCCCACGGCACTGGCCGGCAAGCGGCCAGTGGCGCCCGGCAGCAACGGCCTGCGTCCCTGAAACGCATATCAGACTCCCAACTTTCGGGTGGTATGTTGAAACGGAAGTCTCTATGCCATTGAAAAAGATCAGTCCAAGGGAGCACCACGGCCGGCTGAAGCGACAAGGCGGGCCGGGACGACATGCCAAGGTGCTCAACCGGATTCTCGAGCACCGGTTGATCAAGCGGGTGAGTTTCGAGGAGTACCGGGAGAAGGTCCGCGACGTGTACGACGGCCCGAAGGGGGCCATGCTGGCCACGTGCAGCATGTTGTCGCTGCACACGGCCTTCGGGGAACGGCTGTTCCGAGAGCGGAAGTTCGATCTCCGCGGGGTCCGAACGATCCTCGACGTGGGCAGCGGGGCCGGTCAGTTGGCCAGGCACGTGCTCAAGTACGCCGATCCCCGCAGCACGCTCATTTGCTCCGATTTGTCGCAGGAAATGCTCCGCCGGGCCAGGAACCGGCTGAAGAGCGACCGGCCGCACTATGTCGTGGCCGACCTGACGCGGTTGCCGTTCTCCGACGGGTCGTTCGACTGCGTCACCTGTGGTTACGTGTTGGAGCACCTGCCCGACGCCAAGCTGGGCCTGGGCGAGTTGTGCCGGGTGATGACGCGGGGCGCCCGGATGCTGCTGCTGACCACCGAGGACAATTTCTCCGGGGCCTGGACCAGCCGGATCTGGTGCTGCCGGACGTATAATCGCCGGGAATTGGCCCGGATTTGCGAGAGCATCGGCCTGGTCTGGCGCCAAGAGTTGTGGTTCACCCGGATGCACAAAGTCTTGCGCCGGCGGCATTTGCGTGGAACTCATCAAGGATTGAGCCCTCTTGTGCCGATCTGTATTCTCCAAGTATTGTGCCGCGCCGTATATCGTGCCTCGCCGTCGCGTAGGGATCTGCTCTGGCCGCGTTCGATGGCGGGCCGCCGCGAAAAAATTCCCCTGTTTCCACGATTGGATCGTTTTTCCCTCTTGACATTTCTCGCGCCAGAGAGGATTGTGTTTTCTAATGGCTTGCAAGCGGCGATTGGGACCGCTTGCAGGCTGAAGAAAAGAGGCGGTGCAGTCCCAAGGACCTTTGGAGATTTTGATTGTGTCGAACATGGATGCTGGTGGCCCATCAACCTGCTGTCGCCTGGAAGTCGACGAAGAACCTCCAGGTAGTCCCGACAATCTGTTCGCCTGCCCCTCGACGTCGCAGGCCCCCCGGCCGCACTGGCGGCAAGTCTATTCCGGCCGGGATTTTCTCGTCCACTCTGCGCATCTTTCTCGCGCCCCCCGCAGTTCGCCCCAAACCAGGGCCTTTCGCAGGGCTTTCTATCGCGATATCAGCGACAAGCACTGGAACGACTGGCGTTGGCAGGCCCGCCATCGGGTCTGCACCCTGGGACAATTGGAGCAAATGCTGGTGCTTTCCGAGGAGGAACGCGGGGCCCTGATGCGCGCCGGGACCATGCTCCCTTTCAGCATCACGCCCTATTACATGAGCCTGATTTCCCCCGACGATCCGCGGCAGGCACTGCGCCGGACCGTCGTCCCCACGGCCCATGAATGGGTCCGCTCCCGCGGCGAAGCCGACGACCCCTTGGGCGAAGAACACGATAGCCCCGTGCCGGGACTCGTCCACCGCTATCCGGACCGGGTCCTGTTGCTGGTGCTGGATTCGTGTTCGAGTTATTGCCGCTATTGCACCCGCTCGCGGGTGGTGGGGCAGGGCGAAATCGTGCCCAACCAGGAGCGGTTGAAACTGGCCCTGGACTACATCCGACGAACGCCCCAAATCCGCGACGTGCTCCTGTCCGGCGGCGACCCGCTCTTCCTGAGCGAACAGCGGCTCGACTGGCTGCTGACCCAGTTGCGGGCCATCCCGCACGTCGAATTCATCCGCCTGGGCACCAAGATGCCCGCCGTCCTGCCCCAACGCATCACCCGGGAATTGTGCCGCATGTTGCGGAAACACCATCCCTTGTGGATGAGCCTGCATTTCATTCATCCCGATGAATGCACCCCGGAAACCTTCCAGGCATGTACCCGGCTGGCCGATGCGGGCATTCCCTTGGGCTCCCAGACCGTGTTGCTGGCGGGCGTCAACGACAACGTGGAGACCATGAAAGACCTGGTCCATCGCTTGTTGAAGATGCGGGTCCGGCCCTATTACCTCTACCAGTGCGACCCGATCACCGGCTCCTCCCATTTCCGCACCCCCGTGGCCAAGGGCCTGGAAATCATCGAGGGGCTTCGCGGGCATACCACCGGCTACGCCGTGCCCACCTACGTGATCGACGCGCCGGGCGGCGGCGGTAAAATCCCCCTCCAGACGAATTACGTGGTCGGCCGCGAGGGCGACGACCTCCTCCTGCGCAACTACCGGGGAAGCGTCTACCGCTACCCGGACCCCTAACGGTAAGGCGGAAGGCGGAAGGGGGAAGGAGGAAACAGGGCTGCGAACTCGTTCGCGTGGCGCCGTGCTTCTTTCATCCTTCCCCCTTCCGCCCTCCGCCTTCATCCTTATTCCTTATTCCTTATGCGGATCGGTTTGACCTACGACCTTCGGGCCGATTACCTGGCCGCCGGCTATAGCGAAGAGGAAACGGCGGAATTCGACCAGCCGGCCACCATCGAAGCCATCCAATCCGCCTTGGAAACCCTCGGCCACCAGACCGACCGCATCGGCAACGGGCGGCAATTGGTCGAGCGGCTGGCCGCCGGCGACCGCTGGGACCTGGTGTTCAACATCGCCGAGGGGCTGTACGGCGTCGCCCGCGAGGCCCAAGTGCCGGCCATCCTGGACCTCTACCAGATTCCTTACACGTTTTCCGACCCGCTGGTGTCGGCCCTGACGCTGCACAAGGGCCTGACGAAGACCCTGGTCCGCGACGCCGGGTTGGCGACGGCCGATTTCGCCCTCGTCGAGCGGATCGAGGACGTGGACCGAGTGGACCTGCCGCTGCCGCTGTTCGCCAAACCGGTGGCCGAAGGGACCGGAAAAGGCGTCACCGCGGCCTCGAAAATCCACGACCGCGACTCGCTCCGGCGCCGATGCGCGGAGTTGTTGGCCAGGTATCGTCAGCCGGTGCTCGTAGAGACGTTTCTGTCCGGCCGGGAATTCACCGTGGGCATCGCCGGGACCGGGCCGGAGGCCGAAGTGCTCGGCAGCACGGAGGTCGCCCTCCTGCCCGGGGCCGAGGCCGACGTCTATTCCTACGTCAACAAGGAGAAGTGCGAGGAACTGTGCCGCTACCTGCCGACCAGGCCGGACGAGGACGAGGAAGTCGGCCAGTCGGAGGCGTTGGCCCTGGCCGCCTACCGCGTCCTGGGCTGCCGCGACGCCGCCCGGGTCGATATTCGCTCGGACGGCCGTCGGCGGCCCCATTTCATCGAGGTCAATCCCCTGGCCGGCCTCCATCCGTTGCATTCCGATCTGCCCATCCTCTGCGGAATGAAAGGCATCGACTATGTCGCGTTGATCGGGCGCATCCTCAACTCGGCCTGCCGGCGGATCGCGGCCGACTCGGCCCTGGGCGGCAGCTTGCAGCGTAATTCGGGAAAGTGAAACCACGGCGTTCCTTTCCGTCGTCATCAGGCCTCCTGCCGAAAAGCTCGCGTTGCCTCCTTGTGGCGTCCCGTGCATCCGCCTATACTAAAAGGGTGGCAGATCGATCAGTTGCTCACAGCCCGTGATCCCAACACGATGATCGTCGTCGCGCTGAATTATGACCAAACGCGTCTACATCGAAACCACGATTGCGAGCTACTTGGCCGCGTGGCCAAGCCGCGACCTTGTTCAGGCGGCACGCCAACAGATTACCCACCAATGGTGGAGCAACCAACGGCAGAGCTTCGAACTGTGCATTTCCCAAATCGTGCTTGACGAAGCGGCGGCTGGCGACAGCGATGCTGCAAGAAGAAGATCGCAGTTCCTGCAGAATCTTCCCCTGCTCGACCTGACCGAAGCAGTCAATGTTGTCGCCGGGGCGATCATGACTTCTGGCCTGCTTCCGAAGAAGGCAACACGCGACGCAATCCATATTGCCGTCGCGTCAGTGCATCATATCGACATTCTTTTGACGTGGAATTGCCAACACATCGCCAATGCGGCAATAATGAAAGAACTGGGTGAAATCGTGACGCATTGCGGCTGCCCAATGCCGATCCTCTGCACGCCTGAGGAATTGCTGGGAGACTGATCGCATGGCCCAAATCGACGACAAGGAAACCGCGGACGAGGTCCTCCAAGAGACCAGGAGGATCAAGGAGGCTCTGGCAGGGTCCATGGAGTTTGACATCGACCGGATTCTCGACGACGCAAGGCAGAAGCAGAAAGAGAGCCGCCGGACGATTCTTTCTCCGCAGGGCGCAGTTCTCTCCTAACGGATTCGCGCCCTGATGCCTTTGCCCGAACCTCCTGCAGAACAACAGGGGCAGCGAAGAGAAGATTCGTGAGGCCGTCATGCGAATCGTCATCCTGCACCCCGCCATTCCGCCCGATGCCACGCTGGAAGACCAGGATTCGATGGTCCAGGTCGAGGCGATCGCCGCGAGCCTGCGGCGATTGGGCCACGAGCCGCTGCCGATGCCCTGCACGCTGGACCTGGCCGCCGTCCGCCGGGACCTGATCGGGCGGCAGCCGGCGGTGGTCTTCAACCTCGTCGAATCGGTCGATGGCGCCGACTCGCTGCAATATCTGCCGACCGCCCTGCTGGACGCCATGTCGATCCGCTACACGGGCGCTCCGACCGAGGCGATCTTCCAAACCACCCATAAACTGCTGGCCAAGCAACTCATGCACCTGGCCGGCCTGCCGACCCCGGCCTGGCTCGTCTGGGGCAGCGAGCCGGAGGCGTCAGCCTCCGGATGGAAGGCGGAAACCGCATGGCAGGGGCCGCCCATGCCGCCAGACGCCCCGTGCATTCTCAAGGCCGTTTGGGAACATGCCTCCCGCGGACTGGACGAAGGGAGCATCGTCGCCGCCGACCGACGGGCGAGCCTGCCCGATCGTTTGCAGCAGCACTACCGGCGGAGCGGACGCCCCTGTTTCGCCGAGCAGTTCATCGAGGGGCGGGAATTCAACCTGTCCGTCTTGGGCGGCGGCGACGACGGCGACTCCAACACTGGCGGCGGCGACGGGCCCGAAGTGCTCCCTTGCGCGGAGATCGACTTCTCGGCCTTCCCCGCCGGAAAACCGCGGATCGTGGGCCATCGGGCGAAATGGGAGCAGGACTCGTTCGAGTTCCACCATACGCCGCGGCGGTTCGATTTTCCGCCCGGCGACCAACCGCTCCTGGCCCAATTGCAAGACTTGGCCCGGGCCTGCTGGCGGCTGTTCGGCCTGCGGGGTTACGCCCGGGTCGATTTCCGGGTCGATCGGGACGCTCGGCCGTGGATTCTGGAGGTGAACGCCAACCCGTGCCTTTCGCCCGACGCCGGTTTTGTGGCCGCCACGGACCGCATCGGGCTTTCCTACGACCAGACGATCCGGCGGATTCTCGATTCTGCGCTCTTGCCCGACCCCGCCGGACCGGTAGAATCCGGCAGTCGGTAGCAGTTCATGCTACGCACCATCGGGGATGTCTCATGGACATGGACGAACGCTGCGACGGCAACGGCGACGGCGCCGACTACCCATGGCAAGACCTCCCGCCGGACACCCCCCAGGCCATCCGCGACGCCTTGGAGATATCGGCCGCCGACGCGGTATCGGCGGGCAGCGAGCCGGTCCGTGTCGTCCGCGCCGGCACGCCGATCCCCTGGCCGGAACCGGGCGAACTGCTCTTGGAAGACGGCCGGGCGGTCCGTTTGGCCGGCCAACTGCCCCCGGACCTGCCGCTGGGCTACCACGATTTTGTCCCCAACGCCGGGCAGGCAAAAACCCGCGTCATCGTCACTCCGTGGCAATGTCTGCTGCCGGCGCGACGGCAATGGGGCTGGGCGGCGCAGCTCTACGCCGCTCGGTCGGCGGGAAGTTGGGGCATCGGCGACCTGGCCGACTTACGCCGGCTGGCCGCCTGGGCAGCGGGCCAACGGGCCGATCTCATCATGCTGAATCCCCTCGGCGCAGTGGCGCCGGTCATTCCCCAGGCCGTCAGCCCGTACTATCCAAGCAGCCGGAGGTTTCGCAACCCCATCTACCTCCGCGTGGAAGAGGCGCCCGGCGCCGAGCGGCTTGGGGCGCGGCTGGCGGAATTGGCCTCGGCGGGCCAAGCCCTCCAGACCCAGCGGCCCATCGATCGCGATGCGGTCTTCCGCTTGAAGCAAGAGGCCCTGAAGGCGATCTGGGCCGGGGGACGTTCCGATCCGGGCTTCGAGGAGTATTGCCGCCGCGAGGGGCCGCCGTTGGAGCAGTTCGCCGTCTACTGTGTGCTGGCCGAGAAGTTTGGCGATGACTGGCGCAAATGGCCGGCCGAGTATCGCAGGCCCGAGGGCCCGGCAGTACGCGAGTTTGCCGCCGGCCACCGCTCCGAAGTCGGCTATCATCAATGGCTGCAATGGCTGGTGGACGGGCAGTTGGCCCGCGCGGCGGCGGTGTTGCCGATCATGCAGGACTTGCCCATCGGTTTCCATCCCGGCGGCGCGGACGCGTGGATATGGCAAGACCTGTTGGCCAAGGACTGCACCGTGGGCGCCCCGCCCGACGCCTTCAACACGCGGGGACAGAACTGGCATCTGCCGGCCTTGGTGCCGTGGAAGCTGCGGGCGGCCCTCTACGAGCCGTTCATCCAGACCATTCGGGCCGCCCTGCGCCATGCCGCCGGGCTCCGCATCGATCACGTCATGGGGCTGTTCCGCCTCTATTGGATTCCCCACGGTTGCTCGCCGGCCCAAGGCGCCTACGTGCGTTATCCGGCCGACGACCTGCTGGGGATCGTGGCCTTGGAGAGCCAGCGGGCCGGCGCGGTCGTGGTGGGCGAGGATTTGGGCACCGTGGAGCCGGGCACCCGCCCGCGGCTGGCCCGGCGGAATATCCTTTCCGTCCGCTTGCTCTGGTTCGAGCCGCGGAAGCCGGCCGAGTATCCCCGCCTGGCGATGGCCATGGCGACCACGCACGACCTGCCCACGCTGGCCGGCCTGTGGACCGGGCAGGACCTGGCCGCCCACGAAACGACGGATCTCCAGGCCGACGAGCAGTTGCGAAACCTGCGGCGGCACTACAGCCGACTGATCGACCTGCCAGCCGATACCCTCGTCGAGCGCGTGATCGAAGAAACCTATCGGCTGTTGTCCCTGGCGCCGTCGGCGATCCTGCTGGCGACGCTGGAGGATGCCCTGGCCGTCGTGGAGCGTCCCAACGTGCCGGGCACGACGACCCAGTGGCCCAATTGGCGTCTTGCCTTGCCGGGCGGATTGGAGGCCCTGGAGGCCGCCGAGCTGCCGCGCCGCATCGCCAAGGTCCTGAACCGGCTGGCGGTCGGCGGCGACCATGTCCCTTTGCTTGAAGGAGACGTCTCATGAGTCAACCGCTTTCCGACCGCTGCCAGCGGATGGTGATCTCGCCTTTGTGGCTGCAAGTTGCCGTGTTGACGTTTCTGGTGGGCTTTGTGGTCTTGGGGTACCTGGCTTATCGCATCCATGCCGAGCATCCTCCCATTCCGGGCCAAGTAGTGATAGCCACGGAAACGGTGGCAGAGGAGACGGCGGCGAAGAACCAGTCGCCGCTGTTTAGCGGCGACGACATCATGGCGGGCCAGCACATTTTCCAGAAGTACGGCCTGATGCAGTACGGGACGATTTTCGGCCACGGCGCCTATTTGGGGCCGGATTTCACCGCCCAGTATCTGCACCGCGCCGGCCTGGCGATGCTGGATTTTTATCGCCGGCACGGCCTGGACGAGGCCGATGCCCTGGCTCGCGTCCAGAGCGACTTCAAGCGGAATAAGTTCAATCCGGCGACGGACACGCTGGTCTTCGCGCCAGCCAGGCGCACGCCTTTCGGGTGCTCACCGATTTCTATGCCGATTATTTTGCCGCTTTGCCCGCGCAGAAGGGGTTGAAGCGTCCGGCCATCGTGGACCGGGGCGAAGTGCAGCGGCTGACGGCGTACTTTTGCTGGGCGTCGTGGGCGGCGACGGCCACCCGCCCGGGCGCGGATTACTCCTATACCAACAACTGGCCGCCGGAGCCGATGGCGGGAAATCGTCCCACGGCCGAGGCGTTTCTGTGGAGCGTGCTCAGCTTGATTGCGCTGTTGGGGGGCATCGGACTGATGTTCTTCGTCATTGGACGCTACGACTTGTTGGGTTGGCATCGCGCCGATGAAGAGGAGCCGGCGAAAGACTTGCGTTTCCGGCCGCCGGAGGAGGTCCGCCTGGCTCCCGCGCAGCGTGCCATGGCCTGGTACTTCCTGGTGGTTGCCGGGCTGTTCTTGCTGCAAGGGCTTCTGGGGGTCGCCAACGCCCATTACCATGTCGAGCCCGGCGGTTTCTACGGGATCGACATCGGCCGTTGGCTGCCCTACAACCTGTCGCGGATGTGGCACCTGCAATTGGCGTTGTTCTTCGTGACGGCCAGTTTCATGGCGATGGGGATCTTCATTGCCCCGATGATTGCCGGCCGCGAGCCCAAGCATCAAGACAAGCTGGCGATGGCCCTGTTCGGCGCCGTGGTGGTGGTCGTGCTGGGCAGCCTGGCGGGCGAAGCCGCCAGCATCAAGGACCTGATCCCCCGCGCGGGGCCGTGGTACTGGTTCGGCACGCAAGGATGGGAGTATCTGGACTTGGGCCGCTTTTGGCAAATCCTCCTCGTCGCAGGCCTGTTGCTCTGGGTGGGCATCCTTTTCCGCGGTCTGCACCGCCGCCTGCCGGGCGAGCACCCGGGCAACTTGCCCTACCTGTTCCTTTACAGCGCCCTGTCCATCCCGGTCTTCTACGCCGCCGGCCTCGCCTTCGGCAAAAACGACCAACTTCGCGGTGATCGACTTCTGGCGTTTCTGGGTAGTCCATCTCTGGGTGGAAGACTTCCTGGAACTATTCACCACCATCACCGTGGCTTATGTCTTCGTGTTGCTGGGGGTTGTCCGGCCCGCCACCGCCACCCGCGTCGTCTACCTCGACGTCATCCTCTATTCCGTCGGCGGCGTGGTCGGCACCATGCACCACCTCTATTTCAGCGGCGCTCCGGCGGTCCACATGTCGCTGGGGGCATTCTTCTCGGCCATGGAAGTGATTCCGCTGGTGTTGTTGACGTTCGAGGCCTGGCGGTTCATGCGCTTGGGCGGCCAGCATCCGCAGCGCTCGGTGCTCAGCGCTTCCAGCGCGGCCTTCCCGCATAAGTGGGCGGTGATGTTCCTCATCGCCGTCGGCTTCTGGAACTTCCTCGGGGCTGGCGTGTTCGGCTTCCTCATCAACCTGCCGATCGTCAGCTACTACGAGATCGGCACGCAGTTCACCGCCAACCACGCGCACGGCGCCATGATGGGCGTCTACGGCATGTTGGCCATGGGCTTCTTCATGTTTGTCGCCCGCTATTTCATTCCGCCCGACCGGGGCAGCACGCGGGCGATGGCGACTGGCGTTCTGGAGCATGAACATCGGCCTGGCGATGATGCTGTTCGTGAACCTCTCGCCCGTCGGCGGCATCCAACTCTACGACAGCTTCGCCAACGGCTACTGGCACGCCCGCGAGCCCGAGTTCTTCCAGCAGCCGCTGGTGCGGATATTCGAGTGGCTCCGCATGCCGGGCGATCTGCTGTTCATCGTCGGCGGCATTTTGCCGGTCGTCTATCTGGCGCTGCGGATGTTCATCGGGCGGCGCCGCTACGCCCGGCTCCCCCCAGAAACAGAAACGGAGGAATTTACGCAGCTTTACGAAGGGGCCTGAGGGGACGGCACTTGCCCATTTTGGCAATTCCGGGTAGGTTGAAGGCGGTTGCAAGCCAAAGGGAAATCCACCATGGAAAGCACACCCGGGCGGTGCGTGATCGAAGTGCAGCAGTCGATCCTCGAGCAGCCCGAGCCGCAGCCGAAGAAACTGCGGCCGACCAAGCCGAGCGATTATCCCCGCGTCGCGGCGGTCTACCTCGACGTGGCCCAAAAACTGGCCAGTCCGCTGTTGATGGGCCCGCCGCTCTGCGACGAATTGGTCGCGCTGGTCGAGCACCTGCTGACCGAGGAGGAGGCCGGGCTGATGCGCCACCTCGGCATGTTCCGCGGCCGCAGCGCCCGAAGCCTCGCCCGCGACGAACATCGCCCGCTGGACCAGGTCGAGCCGATCCTGCGCCGGCTGTCCGAGGAGAAGCGGGTCATCGTCGCGCAGCGGATCGAACGAGAAGAGCCGCTACCGGCTCCTGCCGCTCATGCCGGGCATGTTCGAGATGGTGTTGGTCCGGCCGTCGCCCGATTCGCTCACCGATTGGCACCGCCGCTTCGCCGAGTTGTTCGAGGCCCTTTACGAGACCGGCTACATGGCGGACTATCGCGGGCTGACGACGCCCTGGGTGCGGTTCCTGCCGGTGGGCAAGGCGCATGGACGCCCATCCCCTGGCGCTGCCGGCGGACCATCTGGAAGTGGTCCTGGATCAGTTCGACGTCTTCGGCGTCGGGCAGTGCCAATGCCGCATGACCGCCGACGTGGCCGGCCGCGGCTGCGGCAAGCCCAAGGGCAACTGCGCCGTGATGGGCCGTTGGGCCCAGGGCGCCATCAAGATGGGCGGCGTTCCGCGAGGTCGGCAAGCAGGAGTTGCTCGACATCAAGCGCGAGGCCGAGGCCCACGGCATGGTCAACTGGATCATGAACGTCGCGGCGACCAGGAGCCAGTGCTCCTGCTCCTGCTGCGGATGCTGCTGCCATGCCATGCGGGCCATCAAGGAATTCAACATGCCGGGGATGATTGCCCCGCCGCATTTCCTTCCGCGACTCGACTCGGCCAAGTGTGTTCATTGCGGCCGCTGCGCGGCGGCGTGTCCGATGGCCGCGATTTCCGTTGACGTGAAAGCAAAGACCTGGCGGCACCGCGCGGGAGCGTTGCATCGGCTGCGGACTGTGCGCCTTGGCCTGCGAGCGGCAGCGGGCGATCGTCCTGGAGCCCGTGCCCGACTACAAGTTGCCCTACAAGAGTTGGTTTGCCCTGCTCAGCCGGTCCGTCCCGCAGATGCTCAAGACCTCGTGGAAAGTGTGGCGCGAACGGAGATGAGCGGCGCGTGCTATAATCTGGAAGTCGCGCGGAAAAACCGAACCCCAAGAGGTCGATCTTGCCCGTGATCGTCCCGGAAGAACAACGCCGTTTCGCCCTCGAGGTGGTGCGCCGGCTGCGGGCGTCGGGCTTTGAGGCCTATTGGGCCGGCGGCTGCGTCCGCGACGAACTTCTGCATCGCCCGCCCAAGGATTACGACGTGGCCACCGACGCCCGCCCGGAGCAAATCCGCCAGGTCTTCGGACCGAAGAAGACGCTGGCCATCGGGGCCGCCTTCGGGGTAATCACCGTGCGGGGCCCGAAAAAGGCCGGCATGGTCGAGGTCGCCACCTTCCGCCAGGACGCGGCGTATAGCGACGGCCGGCATCCCGACCACGTGACGTTCAGTTCCGCGCGGGAAGACGCCCTGAGGCGCGATTTCACCATCAACGGCCTGTTCTTCGATCCGGTGGAAGGCCGGGTGATCGACTTTGTC
The DNA here is from genome assembly GCA_963804825.1 of uncultured Planctomycetia bacterium. GTDB lineage: Bacteria > Planctomycetota > Planctomycetia > Pirellulales > Thermoguttaceae > JBKQVT01. The sequence goes on from CAWDRV010000004.1 coordinate 581,712, forward strand.
GGCGGGCAGGAAGACCTCGCCCGGCGGGTGATCCGCGCCGTCGGGCCGCCCGATCAGCGACTGGCCGAGGACAAGCTGCGGATGCTGCGGGCGGTGCGGTTCTCGGCGGCCTTCGGGTTCCCGTTGGAAAACGACACCCTCGCGGCGATCCGCCGGATGGCCGGCCAGGTCGGCTCCGTCAGCGCGGAGCGAATCGCCGCGGAAATGCAACGCATGTTGGTCGATCCCGGCCGCGGCGACGCGGTGCGATTGCTGCTGGAGACGGGCTTGGCCGCCGCGGTGCTGCCCGAGATCGTGCCCGAGGATGACGCCGGCCGGCAGCGGTTGGAGCAAGCCCTGGCGGTCCTCGGGCGGCTGGAGCGGCCCGGTTTTCCCTTGGCCTTGGCGGCCTTGCTTTGCCCGTGGACCGAGACAGCGGCCGCCCGGCGGGTTTGTCGCCGTTGGCGGCTGTCGAACAAGGAGACGGAGCGGGTCGTTTGGCTGCTGCAACATCGCGCGGACCTGGCCGACGCGCGGACGAAGCCCTGGTCGGCGCTCCAGCCGTTGTTGGTTTCCGACGGGATCGAGGACCTCTTGGCGCTTCATGTGGCGGCCGTGCCGGCCGGGACCGACGATCTGGCCTATTGCCGCTCGCTGTTGGCGCAGCCGCGGGAAGCCCTCGATCCGCCGCCGCTGGTGACCGGCGACGACCTGTTGGCCCACGGCGTGCCGGCGGGTCCCAAGTTTCGTTTCCTTCTGCAACGCATTCGTGATGCCCAGCTCGACGGTGAAATTCACACCCGAAGCGAGGCGCTAGCGATGGTGGATCGGCTTTTCGTTGACAAGAATTAACGGACGACCATGATGGATAAGAAAGTCAAGAAGAAGATCGACGCGCTCAATCAGCGGCTCCAGACGCTTCGCCAGCAGTTGGCCGGGGCGAAGAAGCAGATGGACGATCCGCGCGAACTGAAGGCCGTTCAGGACCAGGTGGCCGCCGCCGAGGCGGAACTGGCGAAGCTGAAAGGGGCGTAATCCCGCCGGATAGCAGCAAATCGTCAGGCACGGCGTGCCAGAGCTACGTCTATGAACTGTACCCGGTAACGGCTCACGGTACCGGCGGAGAAACCGCAGATTAACGCAGATAAACGCGGACAAAAATAGATTCAATCAACTGCGTTCATCCGCGTTTATCCGCGGTTGCCTCTCTTTGTTTTCCGACCCGTGAACGGTTACTCATTTCCCTTGCACGCGCCGCGGGATCGTGAAGGAATAGAGACAAACCACCGCTCCCGCCGACAAAAAGCTCCACGGCCACCACGGCGCCGGAATGATCGCCTTGGGGGGGCCTTCTCGCGGGCTATTGCTCAACGACAGGGCCGAGGGCGGCAGTTGCTCGTGAATCCTCAGTTCCACGCGTTCCACGCACAAGAACCCGGCGCCCAAGACAACCATGAAGAGTCCGATGGCCAGAAACAACGATCGCCACATCGCACGAAGCCTCCTGAAAACCACCGTGGTCCTACTACCGTCTGGTCTCATTGCAATTCATCGATCCGCGAGCCCCGTCGGCTGGAGGAGGAAGGCCCCCGGCCGGCCCGCAAAGCCGATTTCGAGTTCCACCTTTATCAAGCGTAACAAGGGTGTGGGACGCGACGGAGAAAACAGGGGTGGAAATGGGGTTTTTGGCGAAGCGGCAATCAATCTGCGGATTGCGCAAGACCGATGCAACAGGGGACGGCCGCCGCCGCACAAAGTGGTTGTTTGATCTTAACAAACCACGTATAATGCGGGTAGAATAACAGAGACGGGGGGTGATCCCCGGGCCCCGTCGGCAGTGGCGATCCATTGCCGTTGCCCGGGGAAGGAGAAGCGTCCTTGCTATCGCAGGAGTGTGACAACCTTGATGGATAAGCCGAAGATCCTGCTTATTTCCGACCCCCGCGAAGATGTGGGGCCGGTGCTGAACGGCATGGCCGATTCCCACGAAACGGTGATGGTCCAGAACCCGGTCCGTGCGCTGGCGCTGTTGAGCCGGGAAAAATTCGCCGGCGTCTACGTGACCGCCAATTTCTTCCACGAAGTCCTCGATATCGGCAAACTGCTTCAGAACGAGCAGATTCTCGACAGCATGCCCGACGGCGTCGTGCTGCTGGAGAGCGACAACACGATCCTCTGGGGCAGCAAGCAGATTTGCCAGTGGGCCGGCCGGGAGTCGGTGGTGGGGGCGAATTTCTTCTCGGCGCTGGGCGGCCCCGAAATCCTGGGGCCCGATTTTTGCCCCTTCCATACCGCCTTGGCCACCGGCCAGAGCACCAGCTCCATGCTGCGGAGCCAGGACAACCGCTACTTCCAGGTCCATGCGGCCCCGATGCGGGAATTGAACGGCCCCGCCTCTCACCTCATCGTCACCGTCCGCGACGTCACCTACGAAGTCCATCAGCAGCAGAAGATCGCGGCCATCCACCAGGCCGGCATGGAACTGGCCGACCTGACGCCCGAGGAACTCTTCCACATGCCGGTCAAGGACCGCATCGAGCTGTTGAAGGCCAACATCGCCCACTTCACGAAGGACCTGTTGAACTTCGAGGTGGTCGAAGTCCGGCTGCTGGACCCGAAGACCAACCGCTTGGAGCCGCTGTTGGCGTTGGGCATGATGACCGAGGCGGCCAACCGCGTCCTCTACGCCCTGCCGCAGCACAACGGCGTGACCGGCTTCGTGGCGGCCACCGGCAAGAGCTATCTCTGCGAAGACACCACCGAGGACCCGCTCTACCTCGAAGGCGTGCAGGGGGCCAAGAGTTCCTTGACCGTCCCGCTTCTCTGGCACGACGAAGTGATCGGCACCTTCAACGTCGAGAGCGTCGAGCCCCGGGCGTTCAGCGAGAGCGACCTGCAATTCTTGGAAATCTTCAGCCGCGACGTGGCCGCCGCGCTGAACACCCTCGAACTCCTGGTGGCCGAAAAGGGCATCACGGCGGCCGAGAGCGTCGAGGCCATCCACAGCGCCGTGGCCCTGCCGGTGGACGAAATCCTCAACGAGGCCGTCAACGTGATGGAGCGCTACATCGGCCACGAGCCGGAAGTCGTCGAGCGGCTGCAACGCATCCTCCGCAACGCCCGCGACATCAAGCAAGTCATCCAAATGGTCGGGCAGAAGATGGCCCCGGCCCAGGCCCATCCGCCGGCGGCGCAGGTGGAAGAGCGGCCGGCGTTGCGGGGCCGCCGCGTCCTGGTGGTCGACGCCGACGAGAACGTCCGCAGCGCCGCCCACGCCCTCTTGGACCGTTGCGGCTGCACGGTGGAGACGGCCCACGACGGCGCCGAGGCCGCCTGCATGGTCCGCTCGCTCTTGGATTCCATCTACGACGTGGTCATCGCCGACATCCGCCTGCCCGACATGAACGGCTACGAATTGATGTTGAAGCTCCAGGAAGTCATGGACCCGGTGCCGCTGGTGTTGATGACGGGCTTCGGCTACGACCCCGGCCATTCCATCGTCAACGCCAGAAAGGCCGGATTGCCAGCCTACGCCATCCTCTACAAACCGTTCCGGCTGGATCAACTCCTCAACGCCGTCGAGCACATCATCGAAGCTCCGCGCCCGGTGCCCCAGGCATCCGGGAATTGAGGACCCCCTGCCGCCTCATGGACGCCGCTCTGCTATTGCTGGCCCTGCTGGGACATACGGCCCTGTGGGTCCATCTGGTCAATCGCCTCCATGCCCAAAGCGTGCCGCGATGGATCATCCGCTTGGGCACGATCGGCTGCTTCCTCGCCTTGCCCCTGGTGCCCGCGGCGATCGGCGGGTGGTGCTGGCGGGCCGATCCGGCCGTCCTCGACCGTCTGCGAACAGGCGGGTTTGTCCGCTCGGCCCCGGTCGGCGTGCTGGTTTATCTGTTGCTCTGCTGCGCCAACGGCGCGGTCGTCGTGCTGCGATGGGGCTGGCGTCACGTTTTCCGCCGGCCATCGGACGTGCTCCGCTCTCACGGCGTCCGCGGCCTCTTGCACCGCGACGCCCCGGCGCCGGAGACCGCCGAGCACCCGCACCATTTTCTCGTCCGTCTGCCGGGCAACCAGAGCCTGCACCTGGACCTGACCGAGCGGGACGTGGAAGTCCCGCGGCTGCCGCCCGCCTGGGACGGCCTGTCGCTGGTCCACCTCTCCGATTTTCACTTCAACGGCCGCGTCGGCAAATCCTATTTTCAGGAAATCGTCCGCCTCGCCAACGAGTTGCAGCCGGACCTGGTCATGCTGACCGGCGACCTGGTCGATCGGGCGTGCTGCATCGACTGGATCCCGGACACGCTCGGACGGCTGACCGCCCGCTATGGCGTCTATTGCGTGCTGGGAAATCATGATAGGGACGCCGGTGCGGAGCGGCTGGGCCGGGCGCTCGAAGAGGCGGGGCTGTGCTACTTGGGCGGACGCCACGTGCGGATCGAGGTCCGCGGCCTGCCGGCGGTTCTGGCGGGCAACGAGCAGCCTTGGTTGCCGGCGGCCGACCTGGAGCATTGCCCGCCGCCGCGACGGGGCGGGCCGTTTCGCTTCGCCCTTGCCCATAGCCCCGATCAGCTCGAGTGGGCCCGTTTGCACGACGTCAACCTGCTCCTGGCGGGCCACACCCACGGCGGCCAGATCCGGTTGCCGCTGGTCGGCCCGATTTTTGTCCCTTGCCTCCGTGGTTTGCGGTATACCGAGGGCGTTTTCCATGCCCCGCCCACGATCATGCACGTCACCCGCGGCGTCTCCGGCAGCTTCCCGCTCCGCTGGAACTGCACCCGGAAATGGCCCGGTTGGTGCTTCGGGCGGGACGAGGGGAGAGGGATTAGGGATTGGGGGGACTGTGCCGGGAATCTCGGCGTCCGTATCAATTCGATGGCTGTATAATTCTTCGGCGCGGTAGTCGCTCCCATGTCCCAACCCTCTGCCATCCGACTTCCAACAAGCACTCGCCGGCAACGTGCTCGTCTTCGACGGGGCCATGGGGACCGAAATCTACCGGCACCACGTCTTCACCAACCGATCGTTCGACGAACTGTGCCTGGCCGATCCCAAGCTCATCCAGGAGATCCATCGGCAATATTGCGACGCCGGGGCCGACGTGCTCACGACCAATACGTTCGGCGCCAATCGCGTGGCGCTGGCCAGTTACGGCCTGGCCGAGAAGACCGGCGAGATCAATCGCGCCGGCGCCCGGCTGGCGCGCGAGGTGGCCCGGCAAGCGGACCGGCCGGTGTTCGTGGCCGGCTCGATCGGGCCGCTGCCGACGCAGCCGCAACACGAGGACGCCGTGGCCGGCATGATCGCCCAGCAGGCGGCCGCCCTGAGGGAAGGCGGCGCCGATTTCATCATGTTCGAGACGCAGCCGACCCGCCGGGCGCTGGAGCGGTGCGCGTCGGCCATGCGGCAGTTGCCCGACGTGCCCTTCGTGCTGTCGGTGGCCGTCGCGGGTCCGTGTGAATCGGCGTCGGGAGAGCCGATCCAGCGGATGCTGGCGCCGCTGGCCGAGAACACGCCCTCGCTGGTGGCCTGGGGAATGAACTGCGGGGGCGGCCCGGACGGGCTGCTCAACGCCGTGGAGGCGGCCGTCGGAATATGCACGCTGCCGCTGATCGTGCAGCCCAACGCCGGCCTGCCCAGGGAAGTGGAAAACCGCCGCATCTACTTCTGCTCGCCCGAATACCTCGCGACGTATGCCAAGCGGTACGTGGACCTGGGGGCGTCGGCGGTGGGCGGCTGCTGCGGCACCACGCCCGAGCATATCCGCGAGATGGTCCGGGCCGTCAAGCCGCTCAGCCGCGCGCGGACCAGGCTGCCCGTCACGGCGTCGGCCCCGGCGGCGACGGCGGCGGCGCAGAAGGAGCCGGCGGCCCTGGCCGAGAAATCGCGGCTGGCCGGGCGGCTGGCTCGCCGCCAATGGGTCAGCACCGTGGAACTGGTCCCGCCGCGCGGGTATGACCTGAGCGCCACGGTGGCCAAGAGCAAGGCGTTGCGCGACCGGGGCGTCAACGCCATCAACATTCCCGACGGCCCGCGGGCCAGCTCGCGGATCTCGCCGCTGATCACCGCCCAGCGCATTCAGCAGGAGGCCGGGCATCGAAGCCATCCTGCACTTCTGCTGCCGCGATCGCAACCTCATCGGCATGCAGGCCGACCTGCTGGCCTGCGCGGCTTGCGGAATCCGCAACCTGTTGTTCATCACCGGCGATCCGCCCAAGCTGGGCGACTACCCCCATGCCACGGGCGTCTTCGACACCGATTCGATCGGCATGGCGGCCGTGCAGCGGCGGCTGAACTGCGGCATCGACCTGGGCGGCCAGGCCATCGAGCCGCAGACGTTCGCCGTGATCGGCGTGGGACTGGATCCGACGGCCCTGGACCAGCAGCGCGAACTGGATCGCTTCCGGCGGAAGGTGGACGCGGGCGCGGAGTTCGCCATCACGCAGCCGGTCTTCGACCCCGACGCCCTGCTGCGCTTTCTCGACGAAGCCGGGCGGCTGGGCATCCCCATCCTTGCCGGCGTCTGGCCGCTGGTCAGTTATCGCAACGCCTCGTTCATGCGGAACGAAGTGCCGGGCGTCGTCGTGCCCGACGCCGTGATGGAGCGGATGGCCTCGGTCACAAGCCGCGAGGACCAGCTTGCCCTGGGCATCGAGATCGCGCGGGAATCGGTGGCGCGGATTCGCGCGGGTCGCCGGCATTCAAGTGAGCGCGCCGCTTGGCAAGATCGAGATCGCCGCGGCGGTGATCGAAGGCTGGTGATTCCGTCGGTATTTCCCCCTTGCTTGCCCCGGGGGCGGGTTTCCTTCGTTCTTCAGGATTGCCGCGCCTCGGCCATGGCGTTACAATGGGATCGAAGGCACCCGGAGGGTACCAAGTCCCCGTGAACGGTTGCCGTGGGAGTAGGAACGCATGGGCGAATCGTTTGACCCATACCTCAAGTGGTTCGGCGTTCCGTTGAAGGATCGCCCGATCCATCATTACCGCTTGCTGGGCATCGAGGTCTTCGAGTCGGACGTCGAGGTGATCGAGAACGCCGCCGACCAGCGGATGGCGCACTTGAAGCGTTTCGGCACGGGCAAGCATTCCGCGCTGGCCGAGAAGCTGCTCAACGAGGTCGCTGCCGCCCGCATCTGCCTGCTGAACCCCACGAAGAAGGCGAAATACGACGAGGAGCTGCGCGGACGTCTGGGCGGGCAAGAGTCCGCCGTGCAATCCGCCGCGGCCTTGCCCGGCGCGACCTTGCCCGGGCCGCCGGCGCCCCCGCCGTTGCCCGAGCCGTTGCCCGAGCCGTCGCCCGAGCCCGCAAACGACTCGTTCCTCAACCAGTTCGAAACCACGCTGGGCGGTCCGCCGCGGCCGGTCCGTGTTCCGACGAAAAAAACGAAGCCGAAAACGCCTTGGGCCGTCATCCTCGCGGTCGCCGCGGGACTGGGTGCGGTCGTCGTCATCGTCGTATACACGGCGCCGAAGAATGGCGACGAGGGGTCTTCCGCCAAGCCCATGGCCGGCGCATCCGGCGTGAGCAGGCCGGAGCGTCATCGACCATCCGGCCAGGGGCCGGAGGACGATTCCAATCGCACGACCGACGGATCGACCGTGCAACCTTCCGACTGGCAGCGCGGCCGCCAACCGGCGGAAGGAGACGCGGCGCCGTCCGAGGAGACCGAATTCCGTGAATTCCTGGCCGCCGCCAAGGCAGCTTTCCAACACCACGATCTGGCTTCCGCCCGCGAGAAGATTCGAGAGGCGTTGTATCTAAGACCGACCGACCGAGAGGCGGAGAAGGTCAAGCAGGATGTCGAACAGGCGCAGTTCGCCGCGCTGAAGGCGAATGGCCGCAAGGCTTACGACGCGGGAAGACTGGACGACGCCGAGCGATTACTCAACAAGGCCCTGGAATTGCGAAGCGACCCGGAGCTTCAGGACCTTCGAGACCAGGTTCGAAAGGCCCTCGTCAAGAAAGCCGTCGCATTCCACCTGGAAAACGCGGTGAAAGCGCGCGAGAACAAGGACTTCCGGCGGGTGGTCGACGAGATGGGTTCGCTCCGGCAAGTCGTTCCCCATGCAACCCTGCCGGCCGACGCACAGCAATTTGCGGACCAGGTGGCCGCGGATCTCTTCACCGAAGCGGAGCGGTCGTCCGCGAAGCGGCAGTACGCGCAAGCCAAGGAAATGGCGGACCTCGCGATACGCCTGGCCCCGAACGACACGAAGCTGAAAAACCTTCGGAAGAAGATCGCGGAACGCGAGAGGAAGCCGGAGACGGTCAACATTTCCGGCGTCTGGGTGCATCCCAAGGGGGCGGAAATGCAGTTCGAGGACAAGGGCGGCAAGTACATCGAATTCAAAATGCTGAAGTTCCCCCCCAACACCAAGATGGCGTCCTGCGAGGGAAAATGGCTCCGCAACAATGCCGTGGTCGTTGGACAACTGAACGTGCGGTTCAGCAACGACGTGCGGGGAATCGTCACCAAGGGAGCGGTCAAGGGGAAAATCGAGAGTCCCGACGTGCTGCTCATCGAGTGGGACGAGACCCGGTGGATCAACTTCAAGAAGATGGAATGGCAGGGGGTGGGAGCGAGCCGATGGACGAAGAAAGCGGCCGAGCGGGCCAAACCACCCGCCAACCAAGCCAAGAAAGTCGCGGACCCGTCCGCGCCGAGGAAGCCTTCGGACCGTAACCAGGCTCCGAGAAATTAAGGCGCATCGCGGTTATCTATAGCGTTTTGTTTTGGGTGGCACGGGCATCTTGCCCGTGTTTTTTCCAGCACTGGCGAAACGCCAGTGCCACCCGAAACACTACACTTATCTGAAAAATGCTCTAGCGATCATCGAGCTTCAGGCCCAAGCGGGCGAGCCAGCGGCCGCGGAGCGGCTTGTCGCCGGTTTTGTCCGCGCCGGCCGACTCATCCTGCCCGGGCGTCGGCTGGGCCAACGCACGACACCGGGCGTCGATTTCCGCCTTCTGGCGGGCGATTTGCGCCCGTTCCACCGATATCTCGATCTCGGCTTGGCTAAGCTTCTCCCGCCATTGCTCTTGCAGTTGCTTCAGGGTTTCCCGCTCCTGGCGAATCATGCCGTCCTGGTCGAGCGACTGGCCCAGGGCGGCCGCTCCCGCGGCCACCGACGCCAGAGGGCCGCCCTGAACGGCCAGAAGGCCCTGCAGTTCCGCGACCTCGCGCTGCTTGTCGGCCACGATCCGGTCGGTGGCGCGGATGACCTGCTCGGTCTTCATGCGTTCCGCGCGCCCTGGTTGGTCGTCATTGCCGGTTTCCGATTCCAGGGCCGCGAGAATGCGGCGTTTCTCCGCCTCCCAGTCCAAATGGCCGCCCATCGAGACGCGGCCGAACGACCGGGCCTGCGCAAGCTGCCGTTCCAACTCTGCGATCCGAGCCTTGAGCGATTCCACTTCGGCGGCCGATTGCTTTTCGCATTCCCCCCGCGCCGCGGCCGTTTCCGCGGCCGTGTCGGTCGCCGTTTCGGTCGCCGTTTCGGTCGCCGTTTCGGTCGCCGTTTCGGTCGCCGTTTCGGTCGCCGTGTCGGTCGCCGTGTCGGTCGCCGTGTCGGTCGGTTCACGAATTTCGGACAAATCACCGATCAAGTGTTCGACCTGTTCGAGCAACTGCAACTCGGCCAGGCTCCAGCGCCGCTGTTGCGAGGCAAGGAAGTCTCGCAAGCGGCTCCGTGGCGTTTCGGCCGGCAACGAGGCCGACTGGGCCGGAGCATCGGCGCCGGGGTTTGGTGCGGGCACAATGGTCATGCGGATGGTTTGGAGGTCGATGGTGCGTGCGGCCCGCCGGACATCCGACGCGCACCGCGCGGTCCTCACGCGTCCCCATCAATGATATATAGGCCACGCCGCAAAAAGGTCAAAATCGTCGTTCGAGCAACCGCACCTTCCCCCTCTGAATAGGGTTCAGGGGCAATCGTTCCGACCATTTTACCCCATCGTCCCGCATTGCTCGACGAAAACAACGCACAAGTGCGGTAGGGCCCGGAGGAACGTTCGATCATGGCCCAGCGACTTATCGCCGGCTCCAAGAGCAATCGACGATGCGTTCGCCCGTCCCCGAGGGACGGCAGAACCTATCCGACTGCCGCGCGACGCTATGGGCCGGGTAGAAACGTCGGTTGGGTGGTCGAGTCCGGCAGCGACTTCACGCTCCCGTCGAAGAGGGCAACGATGACAACGCCCGCGTGGTTCGTGACGCCGGACGATCCGGCAAGGTTGGCGGCAGGGGTCTTACCCGTAGCCCAGGTGAATGCCAAGACGTCAACGGGGGTGGTGCCGGTGGTCACACTCGCGGTGGCGGTGCACCACTGGAGGCTTGTGTTGCCTTGCATTGGCGTGGCTCCGGAATTCTTTTCGCCGAGCATGACGGTCAGCGAGGGCGCGGTGACTTGCGAACTTGTGCAGTCGGGGTCTGGGGGCACCGCGGCACGGTTTCCGAAGGCGTATATATTGCTCCCGCTGGCATTTTTGGTGTAGTTCACGACGTAGCTGAGCGGGGAGCACGTGGTGGTCGTGGTGATGCTTGACGCCCAGCCCGTGTCGTCCGGGCACATCAATACACTGATACACGACCCCGTTCCTCCCGATGCGCTGCGCCAGCCCGTGCTGGGCGTAGCGCCCCAAAGGTCATCTCGCCCGAGGTACGGCAACAAGATCTCGGGCCAAGTCAATTTGACTGCTGCCGTCCCTCCGGACGAGTCATGCGCCGTGTACGGGTTCATCCAGCCGGGGTAATGCCCCTTGGTTGATTCGTAATGAATGATCGCCAAACTGACCTCGTGTTGGTTGTTGGTGCACGTTATCTGCCGGGCCCGCTCCCTGGCGCCGTTGATGGCGGGCAGCAGCAAGCCCACGAGGGTGCCGATAATGGCAATGACAACCAGCAGCTCCACCAGCGTAAACCCGCTGGGAGCGGACCGCCGAGAACCGATGTGCTTGGACATGGGACCCACCTGTTCCGACAAGGAATGCAACGAGTTGCCCTCTACCAGTATTGTCGCAAAAACCGCCCGAGAATACCAGTCTCGTTCGAGAATTTTTCCCCAGGGGGGGCATTCTTGGCCAAATTCTTGCCGGAAACACTGGATTTCTTTCCCGAAATCTGAGAGAATGAAGGAGTGGGCCAGTCAAGGGCGAGTCGGAGCACAGTTCTGGCAGAGGCGGAGGTGTCCCATGATCCGGCGGAAGAGCGAAAAACGCGGCTTTACCCTGGTCGAATTACTCGTGGTCATCACCATCATCGGTATGTTGATGGGGTTGCTGATACCAGCCGTTACGGCGGCCAAAAATCAGGCCAATCGCGTCAAGTGCGTCAGCAATATGCACCAACTCAGCCTGGCGGCCAAGACCTTTGAGTCCATCCAGCAGCACTATCCGGGCTACCAATCGACGCTAAGCGGGGGCACTTTTACCGGCACCGGCACTAGCGGTATCACTTGGGCCGTCTGGCTCATGCCCTACCTCGACCATAAGGACGTTCTGGCAGCAGTACAAGTTGGGTTCGGGGACGGCCGTGATGGTCCAGACGTTCGTCTGCCCGGCGGATCCACCCACTGCCACGGCGGCCGGCACGGTGATTACCGGTCCGTCGTCGTACCAGGTTAATGCGTGGGTATTTCAGAACGGAGTGGGCCTGTCGGACGACAGTATCCCCGATGGTACGAGCATGACCCTCATGCTCGCCGAAAACCTCCAGAATTTTGTGACTTCCAGTGGTAGCGCATGTTCGAAATCCCATAGCTGGGCGACCATGGAAACAACCACGACGTTTGCGCCGTCAACGCCGTTCGTCACCAGCTTTGGATATTACAAGGCCAGTTCGGTGGCATTCAACGCCGGCATCACGCCGCCCACGGCCACCAATACTTACCCGTACACGTTCGTCGATAATATCGAGTCGAACCACAGCGGTGGCGCGATGACCGCCTTCTGCGATGGTCATACCGCGTTCCTGCGCAATGACATCGGCCCCCAACCCTCCGGCTCCCTCCCCACCATTTACGGACAGCTCGTGAATCCCAACGATCAGGCTGCAAGTACCCCGCCTCCCCCGCTGGACGAAACGCAGTTCACAGTTTATTGACGCACTTGGTCCGCATCCGATCTTTATTGCCGTGAGCTCCCCTCGAATGTCCCCCCGACACTCGGGGGGCTTTTCTTGCGCGTAAGGTTGTGGGCCATTGGCAGGGTGGGAACATTCCAGCACCATGCGCTGGTTTTGGTGGGAGATCCGCACCCTATCCCGGATTATTCACCGTGTGCCACGGCTGTGTCAGCCGTGCTGAGTTGGGTAAACATCGCCAGTTACGGCACGGCTGACACGGGCACCACGCTTTTGCGTGGTCCTGGCACGAATTCCTGCCGTCTTCCGCCTGGCTCCGAAGATTCCCCAGGGAATGGGCAAAGTGCGTGGCAAACTTTGCCGATTATTTCGACAACGCCCTTTGGAGCGACTTTGACGGCCATGCGCAAGGGTTTTTGTCTTGCCTAGCTTCCCGAAACCAATTCCCCATCGTAAGTTGCCTCAACCCCCACACGCGACGCCATCACCATGACCACCGGTTGCCCATTGCCACGGCTGTCGCGACTGCGGGCGGACTTGGCCTGCCTGCAGACCGGCCACGGCGTCCACCTCGTCGCCGGCCTCCTCCTCGCCGCGGCGGGCGCCCTGGTCGTCGCCGGCGTGGCGGGCTGCCACCCGGTCAACGTCCGCGACGACCTGCTCAATCAACCCCTGCCCCCGGCCATGATGCCCCCGAAGGAGCTTGCCAAGGTTTCGCTGCCCACCTATCGCATCGAGCCGCCCGACGTGTTGGCCCTCGAAATGCTCAGGCTGGTTCCGTTGCCTCCTTATCGGGCGGACGTTTACGACACGTTGCAGATTCACGTCAGCAACGCCTTGGACAACCAGCCCATCGACAACTATTACATGGTCCAGGCCGAGGGGGTGGTGGACCTGGGTCCGGCCTACGGCAGCGTCCGCGTGGTGGGCATGACGTTGGACGAGATGAGGAAGGCGATCGAGGCGAAGCTCGGCCAGACCATCCGCGAGCCGGAGGTTTCGGTGCAACTGGCCAAGGTGTACGCGGTCCAGCAGTTGTCGGGCCAATACCTGGTCGGTCCCGACGGCAACATCAACTTGCGAAAGTACGGCCTGGTGCACGTGTCGGGCCTGACGGTGACGGAGGCCCGGCTGGCGATCCAGAGGCACCTGAGCCAGTTCGTCGATTCGCCCGAGTTGTCGGTGGACGTGACGGCCTACAACAGCAAGGTGTACTACGTGATCACGCAAGGGGCTGGGCTGGGGGACAGCTTGCGGCGGCTTCCCATCACCGGCAACGAGACGGTGCTGGACGCGATCAGCCAGGTGAACGGCCTGTCGCAGATGTCGAGCACGAAGATGTGGATTGCCCGTCCGTCGCCCGGCAATTATGCGTGCCAGCAGATCATGCCGGTGGACTGGATGGCGGTCACGCAGAGCGGTTCGACGGCGACGAACTACCAGATATTGCCGGGCGACCGGGTGTACATTGCGCAGGACGAGAATGGTCACGTTGAACAACATGGTTTCGAAGGTGATTTCGCCTTTCGAGCGGGTGATGGGATTTTTGGGGTTAAGCGGTTCGACGGTGCGCAACCTGGCGACGCAAGGCCGCGCCTACAACCACCCGACCAGCAACCCCAGTTTTTAGCGTAGGCTGGTACCCCCCACACGGCCCGTTTCTCGCACGTTATGAGTGTTGCTTTCCAGGAAATGAAGCCGTAGAATCTCAAGAGGAGCGAGTGGGGGGCAGTTTCTTATCGGACTTTTCTGCAATAAGGTGGCGGTGCGGCGTTTCACCGACGGGTGAAGGAGGATACGGATGAATCTTGCCATTGGACTCTGGGTCATGCTGGCAGGCGGGTGGGTCCTTCCCGGGAGCAGCGATCAGTCGAACACCGATCAGTTGAACATCGCACCAACTCCCGCAGGCACGTATAATTCCGATTCGACACAACCGGGCAGTCGTGCGAAACGGTCGAGCACGCTAGAACTCCCGGGCGGGAATTCGACGGCGGCTCCATCGCGTAGAGCGGCGCCTGGGGGGGGGCAATCGCTTGGAGGAGGAGGAATGGCGCCTCGTCGGCAGGCTTACGGGGGCGTGTCCACCATGCATATGATGCCCGTGGCGCCGACGGACGCCACGGCGCGCGGAATGGCAATCTTTCCGACGGCCCCGACGGACACTAGGTTAGACCCATCGATGCCCGTGTCGCCGACTGCGGGTGGTGCGTCGCCCTATGGTTATGGCGGCGGTCAGGCGATGAACAGGCCGATGCGGCCTGGTGGGATGGCCGGCGGTGGTTTTGGCGGGTCGAGGTTGCCGCCTCCGATGCCGCAGGCGTATTCTCAGCAGTTTTCGTCGTTGGAGAGTCGGAATTCTCCGATCAGGGCCGCACAGATTGGCGGGGCTGCCGGTTCCGCGCCCCCGACCAAGGCCTTTGCCGGCGTTCAACGCCCGCCGGCCATCAGCCCGTACATGCAACTCTATCAGCAAAACACCGCGGGAGGCACGGTCGATCCTTACACGACGAGCATCCTGCCGCAACTGAACCAGATGCAGCAGAACCAGCAGAACGCCAACGACATCAACAACCTGCAAACCCAGGTCGCTCCGTTGGTGGCGCCGCCGCAGACGCAACCACAAAACCAAGAGGTCATGCCGACTCCACAGTATAACCTCAACTATCAGGACTACCCCCCGGCGAACGGGCAGTACGGGCCGCAGCCCTGATGGCGCGGAGATGAGGGGGGTTGTTTACGCTTGCGGGCATCGCCCATCCTCTTGCGTCATGCAGGAGGGGCGATGCCCATTTTGCGTTCTTGGCGCCCACTTTGTGTTCTTTTGGCGTTCGTGGGCCGGGCCGGGCAATGTTGCCGCCGCTCAGGTGGGGATGAGCGTGGCGGCGGGCAGATGGGCCGGCTTGGGCGGCGCCGTACGCGGGATCGGCCGCGGGGTAACGTAGCGGCAGCGCGCCGCCGGCTGGAGTTCGTCGCAAGCGTCATTCTTCTCGTAGTAGGTCCGAGGCTCGTAGGTCCAGCCCGACGCCAGCCGCTTCTCTTCCTGGAGGATCTTGCGGAGGACGTACCAGCCGCCGACGGCGGAGAAGAGCCGCGACTTCCAGCCGAACTCGCGATGCAGGTCGGCGAGGATGGCGGACATCTTGGCGTGCATTTCCGGCTGGTTGCGATAGTAGCGTCGGGCGGCGCCGACGGCGGCCGAGAAGGTGGTGGCCAGTTCGCGGGCTTCCCAGGCATAACGGCGGCGGATCCGCGGATCCGGATGGTTCTTGTAACGCAACCAGCCGGCCAGCGTGGTGCGGACGATCCGGACGGTGCTGGGGCCGTTGCGCTGGAAATCGCGCGTGAAGGCCCGGAGCATGTACTCGCCTTCTTGCCCTCCGGTGATGTGCGAATGGCGGTAGTTGAAGATGAGCTGCCCGTGAATGTCGCCGGGGTGATACTCACCGGGGTCCTTCATTCGCCCCTGGGCCGAAAGCTCGGCGTGCAGCGGCGTGCCCGGGATCGGAGTGTAGAGCATGAACTGATGGAAATCGGTATCGTGACGGGCGGCATAGTCGATGGCCTCGTCGATATTTTCCGGCGTGTGGTTTTCCAGGCCGATGATCGTCGAGCCGAGCACGCGGATGCCGTGCGACTGCAACTGGCGGACCAGGGCGAAGGTGTCGATGCCTTGGAGCTTGGTGTATTGGCTGTTGCAGCCTTCGATGCCCATCCACACCCAGGAGATGCCCAGGCCGACGAGTTGTTCGATGGTATAGGAGCGGATGACGTTGGCGGAGCTGAAGACGTAGAGCGACCATGCCTTGTCGTGTTGGCGCATCAAGTCCAACAGGCGCAGGGCCCGCTTGCGATAGAGGAGGAAGTTCTCGTCCATGACGAAGAACGAGGAGACCTTCATGTCGCGTTCCAGTTGGCACATGACGTCGAACAGTTCGTCGCCGGTCTGGTAGAAGTTGACCGACTTGCCTTTGCCGCCGAACATGGCGGAGGTGGAGCAGAAGTTGCAGCCCAAGGGGCAACCGACCGAGGGGATGATCGTGGCGGCCACGTCGCCCGGCCGGTCCTGGACGGCGACACCCATGTTGCGCGTGCCCATGCCCGAAGACACCGCCGGATGGCGAATGGGGCGGGCCGCGTCCTCGCCCAGGAAACGGCGGAACCACGCCACGCCGTCGCCCTTGACGACGTAATCGGCATCGACGCGATCGCCCAGTCCGGGCATGTTGGCGATGTGACCGCCGATGACGATCGTCGCGTCGGGCTGATGCCGGCGGATCAACTCGCACATCTTCTCGACCTTGACCAGGTTCGGCAAGATCGACGTGACGCCGATGATGTCGTACCGGCGGGTGCGAAGCTCCTCGACGAAGCGTTCGAGCCGCGGAAAGTCCAACACCGTGCAGGGCGCCTCGATGTTGGCCTGGATGAGCATGATCCCCCAACTGCGATGAAACATCCGCAAGGAGAATGCCCCCTGGGTCCGAGTGACCTGGTTGTGGTACAACTCCATCGGGTTCATGCTTCGGCTGCCATATTCATCGTCCCGGCCATAAGGCCCGAAGACGCTGGTCAAAAGCACGTTCGCCCGCGAGCCCAGCGGATGAACGGGGTGATCCTCGGCGGTGGACGCGGCGGGGTAGATTTCCGGGTACTGTTCTGGATTCTTCACGATCGGTATTCTCTGGGCCGGTAATGGTCGATGTTGGGGTATCAGTTTACCACGGCATTGGTCGGCCACCGGGCGAAATTGTGCCAGTGGTCATGGACCTTCTCTGCACTATTCTATGTTTTGTCGCCCAGGCAAGAACCCGAACTCCGTATCCGTTGTGTAATAGATAAGTAACAGTTGCGCGCCCTTGATTGGCGGCAGGCGTTGGGAGGAAAAAACCTCTACCCCAGAGTGAAAAGAGCACCACAAATTTGACTACCTTGGCAATTTGATCCGGCTGGAGAAGCCTTGTTTGACGGGGGCACGGACACCCTGGGGAAAAGTGGGCATTCCGAAAGCGGCTTGCCGGGTGGCAACTTGACGGTCTGCCGGCGGGTCTGCTATGCTCCAAGGGCGATCGAGCATCGTGTCTCGCTCGTGTGCCACTGCCGGCTTGTCCAGCAGTGTTGCGCGCCGCGGCGGTGCGGCACTGCTGGACAAGCCGGGCACCAACCGAAGGTTGGTCGTGGCGTCCCGCGAGCGAGTTCGCTCTCCTTCGCTCTAACCCTCGACGACCATGTTGACGCGCCGCTCCTTGCGATTGCCCATCACGCTGGCCATCGTCATGATCTCGCTGCTGGTCGTGCTGACCGTCGGCTGGGTGCTGCTGAACGTGTTCTGGGCGTTGAAGAGCGAACAGTTCGCGCCCCTCTACTGGACGTTGCTGTCGCTGGGCAGCACCTTCATCGCCATGCTGCTGGCCGGCGTGGTCATCTACCTGATCTTCTCCATCACGACGATCAACCTCAACCGGCGGCAATCCAACTTCATCGACAGCGTGACCCACGAGTTGAAATCCCCCATCGCCTCGATGAAGCTCTATCTGCAAACGCTCCACCGCCGACAGGTCAGCCAGGAAGAGCAGGCCAGTTTCTATCGGTTCATGCTCGAAGACCTCGACCGGCTCGACCACCTCATCAACCAGTTGCTCGACGCGGGCCTATTGGACTCGGGCCGCACGGACGGCGAAGTGGAAGACGTCCCGCTGGGAACGCTGCTGCAAGACTGCGCCCGGAGCGTCTGCCTCCGCTATCGCGTGCCGCTGGAGACGGTGCAGTTCGACGTGCAGCCTTGCGCCGTGCGGGCCCGTCGCGTGGACCTGGACATCATCTTTCGCAACCTCATCGACAACGCGGTGAAATACGCGGGCCCAGCAGCCGCGCGTCGAGGTAAAGTTGCGGCTGACGGACGACGACCGCGCGGTGACCCGGATCGCCGACAACGGGCGTGGCATCCCCTCATCACCTGCGCCGCCGGATTTTCGGCCGCTTCGAGCGGCTGGGGTTGGAATTGGAGCGCGAGAAGCCCGGCACCGGGTTGGGATTGTACTTGGTCGGCAACCTCGTCCGTCGGCTCCGCGGCCGCATCCGCGTCCGCGACCCGGAGGAAGGGCCGGGCACGGTCTTCGAGGTGCAGTTGCCCGGCATGGCCATCGACGACGCGGCCGGCAGCGAGTGAGGAATGATAGGATGGCATATTCCGAGAAGTCTCTGCCGGCTAGAAAAGCCCCCCCGTTTGCAACGGGGGGGCCTTCGAGAATGGCAAGAACCCGCAGGACGAAATCCTAAACACCGCGGCCAGTTTTCCTTCATGCAATACGGGACTTGAGACATGTCAACCGCTGAACATATCCTGGTCGTCGAAGACGAAGAACACCTGGCCACCGGAATCAAGTACAACCTGGTCGCTGAAGGGTACCGCGTGACCACCGCGGGCGACGGCCCCACGGCGCTGAAAATCCTCGAAGAGTCGCCCGGCGGCGTCGATCTGATCGTGCTGGACCTCATGCTGCCGGGCATGAGCGGATATGCCGTGTGCGAGGCGGTCCGCGCGGCCGACCGGGAAATCCCCGTGCTCATCCTCAGCGCCCGCACCCTGGCCGAAGACCGCGCCCGCGGCTTCGACCTCGGCGCCAACCAGTACATGACCAAGCCGTTCGATCTCGACGAGTTTCTCAGCCGCGTGCGGAACCTGTTGGGCTTCTATCGCCGTCGCACCGAAAGCCCGCGCGGAATCCGGCGGGCGTCGTCGCCTACGAGTTCGCCGACGCGAAGATCAACTTCGAGACCTTCCGGGTGACCGTCAAGGACGAGCCGGTCCGGATGACCCAGTTGGAATTGAGCCTGCTGCGATACTTCGTCGAGAACGAAGGCCGCGTGATTCCGCGCCGGGAATTATTGGAGAACGTTTGGGGGATGCCGGGCAACTTGAACACCCGGGCCCCCGACCAGTTCATTCGCCGGCTGCGGAAGATTTTCGAGGCCGATCCGGCCCAGCCCCGACACTTCCTGACCATCCGCGACGCCGGCTATCGCTTCCTGGCCGCCGGCGAAGAGGAAACTGTGAGGGCCGCCACCGTATGCGATGAAGCTCATCGCCTGCGAAATCCTCTTCCGCGAACTGTGCGCGGCCGTGGCCCGCTCGCCCAACCACGTCGACCTGGAATTCCTTCCCAAGGGCTTGCACGACATCGGTCAGGCGGGCATGTCGTCGCGGCTGGCCGAGGCCCTGGCCGCCGTCGACGAGTCGAAATACGACGCCGTCGTGCTGGGCTACGCGCTGTGCAGCAACGGCGTGGTGGGGCTGGCCGCCCGCAGCGTCCCCCTGGTCGTTCCCCGCGGCCACGATTGCATCACCTTCTTCTTCGGCAGCAAGGAGCGATACCTCGACTACTTCCGCGGCAATCCGGGCGTCTACTTCAAGACGACCGGTTGGATCGAACGCGGCGAGGGACTGGAACAGTATTCGCTCGATTCGAAGGGGCCAACGTCCGGCATGATGGCCTCCTACGAGGAACTGGCGGCGAAGTATGGCGAGGACAACGCCCGATTCCTCCGCGAGGAATTGGCCAACTTGACGCGGCACTACAGCAAGCTGACGTTCATCGAAATGGGCGTCGAGCCGGACGACCGTTTCGAGCGTCGCAGCCAGGAGCAGGCGGCCGAGCACGGCTGGAAGTTCGAGAAGGTCCGCGGCGACATGGGGCTTCTCCAGGCGTTGGTCGACGGTCCGTGGGACGCGGAGCGTTTTCTCGTGGTCAATCCGGGCGAAAAGATCGCCGCCAGCTTCGACGAGGGGATCGTCAAGGCGGTGCCCGGGGCTTGAATATCGGGCGTCCTTGCCCCCCTCATCCGCCGTCCCTCGCCCCCGCCGCTGAAATACCCCTTGACACCGCGGTGATTACTGTTATACTAGAATAATCACTTGAGGGCCGAAGCCGTGCGGATTCGCGTGGAGACATCCTCGGGCATGCCCATTACACGGCAAATCGCCGCCCAAATCCGCGGCCCAATGCGCCAGCGGAACGCTCCAGCCCGGCCAACGGCTCCCTTCCGTCCGGGCGCTGGCCGCCGAACTGGCCGTCAATCAGAACACGATTCTTCGCGTTTACGAGCGGCTGACGGCCGAGGGGCTTCTCGAACGCCGGCACGGCGACGGGACCTTCGTGGCCGACCGCGTGCCGACCGGCCAAATGAAAGCCCAGCGGCAACTGCTGCGGCAGGAGATCGCCCGGGTGGCCGAATTGGCCAAGACGTTGGGCGTGGACGCGCGACGAACTCACCAATTGTTGGACGACGAAATCACATGAGACCGCGAGGGATATGCAAACCATGAACGAACCCGCCATCGAACTACGGGGCATCGTCAAATCCTACGGCAAGAAGGCCGTGTTGACCGGCCTGGACCTCTCGGTGCCGAAAGGCTCGGTCGTAGGACTGCTGGGCACCAACGGGTGCGGGCAAGACGACGCTGATCAAATGCGCGTTGGGATTGATCCGCCCGCAAGCGCGGCTCGGCCCGATTGCTCGGCGAGGACTCCTGGACCTTGAGCGCCGAGGCCAAGATGCCGCATCGGTTACGTGCCGCAGGTCATCAACCTGTATCCCTGGATGAAGGTGCGGCACCTGATCGACTACACGGCCGCGTTCTACCCGAACTGGAACCATGAGCTGGTCGCCCGACTGGTGGCCGAGTGGTCGCTGCCGGCCGAGGACCGGATCGGTCCGCTTTCGGTGGGCCAGCTCCAGAAGGTGGCGATCGTGCTGGCGTTGGGGCACGAGCCGGAACTGCTGATCCTGGACGAGCCGGCCGCGAGTCTCGATCCGCTGGCCCGCCGGCAGTTCTTGCAGATGATCATCGACCTGGCCGAGCCGGGAAAGCGCACGGTGCTTTTCTCGACGCACATCACGGCCGACCTGGAGCGCGTGGCCGATCGGGTGGCCATTTTGAAGTCGGGCCGCATCGCCTGGCATGGATTGCTCGAAGACCTGAAGGAGCAGACGCACGTCAGCCTGGAAGACAGCTTTCTGGAGATGCACGATGCCTAACAACAACGACGCCCCGCTGCCTTCGGGAGAGGGGCCGGGGGCGAGGGCGGCCGCCGGGGAGGCGCTCAATCCCTATGTCCAAGTCGCGTTGACCTACGTCCGCCGGCCGTTTTCCTCGTGGCCGTCGGCTCTCGTCGGTACTGTTCGTCTGCGTGTTCATCTCGATCTCTTTGCCGATCGCGCTGAGATCTTAAGGATTCTGTTTCCGTTCAACTGATGCTGTTCTTCTCCCTTTTTGGTTTCCTCGCAATTCACATAAAGGGGCAATTCGCCGACTCGCGGGCCCATCTGACTCCCGGTTTTCGACGCGTCCACGCCACGGTAGCGGCCATCGCGGCGCTGATTTTTGCCGTGGTTCTGCCGGCGGTGCTCACGTGCTTTATGGGTTGGCATTCCGTCGGCTTTGTCGCGGTTGTGACGCTGCTGTTTGGCACGTCCTATGGGTGATCGTGAAAGATGCAACCTGGACGTGCTTCGCCATGGTGGCCGGGGCGTTGGCCTTTTTGGAACGGAATCGGGACGAGCCTGTTTCCGAGAACTCATTTCTGGGCAGCGCGAGCCCCAGGCCGTGGCCCTTCTCGGCCTGGGCGCAGGGATAACCCTGCTCGCGGGAATCCAACTCCTTCGGCTCAACGAGGACAGTTTGACCTACGACAGCACGCTGCGATGGGATTGGGACTGGAGCGAGAAGACCCGCCAGGGATGGAGTGGCGAGGGGCGATTCATGGCCGGGCTGCGGGACTGGATCGCGGAGAGGCAAATGACGCGGCTGACGCGACACGCCCGCCGGGCATCGCAATCGTGGTGGTCGCGGATATGCCGATGGCAGGTGAGAATGGCCGCGGCCTGGTCGCTCGGCTTCTGGATTCTCGCTGCCCTGCTCTACGTTGAGGGAGTTAACTGGTGGATTGCGACAAAGACGCCAAGACCAGAGGGGCAATGATGGGAATGAGGCTTTTTGCGCTGACCTTTATGCCGTTGCTCGCAACGTTCAATGGGGTTTTCTACTGCCGCAATAATGGGGCGGGCCTTGTTGCTGCCCATCCAACGGAAGATTACATCCGGCAATTGGGCACGGCCGCCGCGTTGAGCCATTTTCAGCTCTGGGGCGGCATGGCCCTCGTCTTGACGCTCTGGCGGCTGTTGATCGGCCCGCAGCCCCTTCCCTGGCCGTGCTTGCCGGAGTGCTGGCGTTTTCCGCCGCATTTCAGGTGGCAGCCTTTAGCGTCGTCGTCTGGACGGCCCGGTATCGTTTAAGGGCGGTTGGTTGGTTCTCGGTGATGCTGCTCCTGGCCGCGGTCTTATCCGTGGTGGAAATCCGTTGGATTCGGTCTTTGCTTCTGACGTCGCCTGGAAAACTGCCTTCCGACGCATTTTGGATGGCCGGCATCCTCGCCCTGCTCGGGCTGCTGATTACCTGGGACGCCTATCGCCGCTGGCTGGTGACGGATTTCGATTGACGGCGGCGGCCCTCAAACGCCGCAATCGTTCACGTCACCGGCGGAGAAACCGCGGATGAACGCAGATAAACGTGGACAAAAATGGATTCGATGAAGTGCTTTCATCCGCGTTCATCTGCGGTTCCATCATTATTCTCCGACCGGTGAACGGTTACCCAAACGCCCGACCAAGGCATCCGACCAAGGACATTCGTTGGTCCCGATCGTGTGCTTGGCCTGTCTCTTCGGCGGCATTATAATCAAGGAGGTGTTGAACGCTCTCCTTCTGCGCCAGAGGCAGGAACGATCATGGAAGCACGGCCCGAAGGCAGCCAGGGCGGTGCATCGAAGCCGAGTTCCGTCTCCTCGACGCTCCTGGATCAGCTTCGGGCTCGTCCGGCCGGAGGCATGGCAGCGATTCGTGCGGCTCTACGGTCCGGTGATCTATCGGTGGTGCCGCCGGTCGGGCCTGACTGCCGAAGATGCGGCCGACGTGGTCCAAGAGGTGCTCGCGGCGGTCATGCTCCATTTGCCCGACTTCCGCCGCGATCGGCCCCAAGACAGTTTCAGCGGCTGGCTGGCCACGATCACGCGCAACAAGGTCCGCGACCACTACCGCCGCCGGCACGGCAAGGCCGAGGCCCGCGGCGGCAGCACGGCACAGCGCCAGATGGCCGAGATCCCGCAGCCCGCCCGAGCCGTCGGAAGAGATGTATCCAGCCCGACGCCGAGTCGGCGGCCTGGCTGTCGCGGCGGCGTGCTGGAGATGATCCGGGCGGAATTCGAGCCGCGCACTTGGGAGGCCTTTTGGCGGATCACGCGTCGACGGGCAGTCGCCGGCCCACGTCGCCTCCGACCTGGAGATGAGCGTTGCGGCCGTCTACATGGCCAAATCGCGGGTCCTCCGCCGGCTCCGGCAGGTGCTGGCGGAGTTGCCGCAGTAGCGCTGCGCATGGCGTCAGCACGGCCGCTTGTCGACCAGTCGCTGTCGAGACAAGGGCCTGAGCAATCGGTGCTAGTGCGTCTTGACTGCGTACTGACGTACAGAATGCGTGTTAGACTGCTGCATTCCTGTAAGCTGGAACGAGACGCGCTGTCGACGACCCAGCGACTCGTCACTGACGCAGGAGGCTTCCAACATGGTCGCTGCAAGCTGCCCAAGCCGGGAGACGCTGCTCCAGTATTCCGTCGGGCATGCTCTCCGAGGAGCAGTCGGACGACCTGGCCGGCCATCTGGACTCCTGCCCCGACTGCCAGGCCACGATCATGACCCTGGACGACGCCGACGACACGCTGATCGGCCGTTTGCGGACGCCGCTGAGCAGCGAATCCTGTCTGGCCGAACCGCAGTTGCAGGCCGCCTTGGCCGCGGCCATGGCGATGCCCGCGACACGGGCCGCACGGCGCCGCGGAGGGCTCGGGCGGCGACGGCCACGCCGGCCTCGGCCATGCCGCGAATGCTCGGCGAATACCAGGTCCTGGAGGAGTTGGGCCGCGGCGGCATGGGCCGGGTCTACAAGGCGCTGCACACGAAGCTCGATCGGGTGGTGGCCGTGAAGGTCCTGCCCCGCGGCCGCGTGGGCGACCAGCAGGCGATCGCCCGCTTCGAGCGCGAGATGAAGGCCGTCGGCCGGCTCGCCCACCCGAACATCGTCCAGGCCCACGACGCCCGGGAAATCGACGGCACGCCGGTGCTGATCATGGAGTTCGTCGACGGGCTGGACCTGGCGGAAATCGTCCGCCGCATCGGGCCGCTGCCGGTGGCCGAGGCCTGCGAGCTGGTCCGCCAGACGGCCTTGGCCCTGCAATGCGCCCACGAGCACGGGCTGGTGCACCGCGACATCAAGCCGTCGAACATCATGCTCGCCCGGTCGGGCGAGGTGAAGCTGCTGGACCTCGGCCTGGCCCGGTTCTATGCCGAGGGCAGCTCGGGCGGCACGGGCGTTCCGCCATGTCCGTCGGCGAGGAGATGACCGGCACGGGCCAGGCGATGGGCACGGCCGACTACATGGCCCCGGAACAGGCCTCCGACAGCCGCACGGTCGACATCCGCGCCGACATCTACAGCCTGGGCTGCACGCTCTACAAGCTCCTCAGCGGCCGGGCCCCGTTCAGCGGCCCGGAGTATCGCGGCACGCTCGACAAGCTCAACGCCCACGTGCCGCGAGCCGGTCCCGCCGATCCGCCAGCTTCGTCCCCGACGTGCCCGACGGGCTGGCCGCGATCCTCGACCGGATGCTGGCCAAGGACCCCGACGACCGGTTTGCCACGCCGGCCGAAGTGGCCGAGGCCCTTGCGCCCTGGTGTGCGGCGCCGACCTGCCGGCCCTGCTGCGGCGGGCGGTCGATGCGACGCTGTCCCCTCTCCCTCCGGGAGAGGGCCAGGGTGAGGGCCGTCGCGCGAGGTCAGCCAATCGCCTGCCGCGAGCCGCCGCTGCTTGCTGACCTCCTGGGGCTGGAAGTGGTTCGCCGGCCAACTGATCTTGCTGCTGATGGCCGGCGGGCTCGGCTTCGCCTTGGGCATCATGATCCGCATTCACAAAGACGGCCAGGAAACGACGATCGAAGTGCCCGAGGGGAGCAATGCCCGCGTCAGCGCCGATGGCCAGGTGAACGTGACGTTGCCCGTCGGCAAATCATGCACCGCACGCGAGCACGTATTCGCACAACGAAAAGCGGCCCGCTGCAATGACGATCGAGGGCCAGCGAAGTTGGCCAAGCGGCTGGCAATCCGACGACTCCTCTGCAATTCGGCCCGGTGATCGAGCGGGTGGTAAACGCCGTGGGCGAAGGCAAGGGCGGCGAAGGGCTCGATTTGGTCGGCGGCAAACTGGTCGATGTGCCGAAGGAGTTTGAGCAAGTGGTCGGCCCAGCAGCAAGACAAATGGAGCACGGAAAACAACGTTGATCTGGTTGTCGACCGTTTCACCGGCGCGAGCAGTGATGTCGGTCACGCGATGCACCGGCATTGGTGCCCGAGGGATTGAAGTTGGCGGCCATTGGGGACGAACGATGGGAAAACGCCAGCGGCAAGGAATTGCGGTCGGCTCTCGCGTCGATTACGCCCGCGCCGCCCGCCGGCCCGTCATCAGCGCAGGTTGTGTCCATCGTACGAGCGGCACGGTGTCACCTACTACATTATGGCTGAGCGCTGCCAGTGACATTTGCCTTCCAGACCCGCAAGGGCGACCTCGGCATCCTGCAAGTGATCCGCTTCACCGAGGAGCCGCCGGCATGAGAATCCGCTACAAGCTGGTGCAACCGCCCGCCGCCGCCATGCCGGACGAAACGGCTCCGCCGACGGTGACGGTCGCCCATCCGATCGTCCGCGAAATCACGGACTACGAAGATTACGCCGGACTGATCGAGCCGGTCCAACGGCCGAGCAATTCGCCCCGAGGTCGCGGGCCCGCGCGGCGGTCCATGTCCACGTTGGCGCGGCGGCAAGCGGAACGATCTGCTCATGGAACTCGATCCCACGCCGTTCGCCGACGAACTGGAGAAAAGGACCTCGGAGGTCAAAGCGGCGGAGGCCCGACGGGACGCTGCGAAAGAGAAACGGAATGCCGCGAAGAAGGCCAACGGCTATGGCGTCTCCTCGGCGAATGAACTGGAAGACAAGTTGACCGAGGCCGAGGCCGCCCTGCAACTCAGCCGCCGGGCGGAAACAATCGCCAAAAGGAACCTGGCCTTCGCGAAGGTCAAAGCCCCGATCGACGGCGTGGTCAAGCAGATCGTGCCACTGACAATCGGAAAACTCGTGGCCTCCGACAGCAAGGAGCCCTGGGCCACGATCGTCTCGATGGACCCGATGTGCGTCTGTTTCTCGGTCGACCAGAACTCGGTCCTGGGACTGCGGCGCAAGATGCAGGCGGAGAAAGGGAAGGACGGCCGAATCGCGCCACTGACGGTCTTGTGCGGCGTGATGAGTTCGGACGCACCTCGGGGTTTCCCGTATCAAGGCAAGGTCGAATCGGTCGACGTGCCCGTCGATTACCACGCCGGCTCCGCCGATTGGAGGGCGACCCTTCCAAACAAGGACGGCGCTGCTGCCGGGCATGTTCGCCCGCGTGCATCTGATCACCAGCAAGCCCTACAAAGCGATGCTGATTCCCGAAGAGGCAACAAGGAGCCCTCAGCCATACGAGGAGCCAGAAGGGTGCTTTGTCTTCGTGGTGCAGTCGGAGGGGGGTGGCCCACGGGGGCGTCGCAAAGGGCGTCCTCCGGCGCCGCGAGATCCAGATCGGGCAGCACGTGAACGGCGAGCGCGCTGTAAAATCCGGCCTGAAGGCGGACGAGGACGTTGTGCTATCTGGCCCGAACGGGTTGCGCCCGGGCATGACCGTCCTGACGCAGCAGGTGCCGGCCAGCCAAACAGAAGCCGCGGCCACCAAGCAGGCGGTAGAGGCGGCCAACGCCTGGCTGGCGTTGTGGACCATGGCAAGGTCGCCGAAAGTTGGGACACGGCGGCACAGTATTTCAAGGACGCAGCGGGGAAAGAGCCGTGGAGCAAGTCGATCAAGGCCGCCCGCGGCCCCCTGGGAGCCGTAAAGTCCAGAAAGGTCAAGAGCACCGAATACCGCACCAAGGTGCCGGGCGCCCCCGACGGCGAGTACGTGGTGATCCAGTACACGACCGCCTTTGAGAACAAGGACTCAGCCGTGGAGACCGTCACGCCGATGCTGGATAAGGACAACGTGTGGCGGGTCTCGGGCTACTACGTCAAGTAGAATCGTAGGGTGGGACGAGCGGAGCGAAGTCCCACCAAAATCCGCGAAAAACTGATCGTGGGGCTACGAGCCTCGGCCGCACAGGCCCCCTCACCCCAAACTCCTCTCCCACCAGGGGAGAGGCGAGTTGCTACTTCGCTTTCGCGGGTGCCACTGGCTGCTTGTCAGCCAGTGCTTTTGTCGGCCGTTTTGCGACACTGGCTGACAAGCAGCCAGTGGCACCCGACTTTCCGCAACAGAAACTACTTCGCTTTCGCCGGCGCCGCCGAAGGTCCTTCCGTGCAGAACTCTTGAATCGTCCGGCCCGGCACGGCCATCTTCACGACCATCTGCACCAGCGAACCCTCGGCCTCCACGGGCGACGGCCGCTCGGCGTCCTTCTCCGCGGCCTGAGCGCCCTGTCCGAAGTCTTATGGAGCGGTTTCTCCGGGAGCTTTTCCGGCGACTTCGGCGACGGCCCTTCCTTGTCGCCCGCGGACTTCTCGCCGGACAACTCATCGGCAGGATAGTCGATATTGGCGGTCACGGTGGCCATGCCGACCACGGCGCCGAAGCGGTTCAACACCGGCGCACCGCTGGAACCGTACGCGAAATCGGCCGAAAGCGACATCCACCGCTGGCGGCTTTCGCCCGTGCCGTTCTGCGTGTAGCGGGTGACGTGCCCTTGGGTGAAGGTGAAGAACTGGTTGCCCGGATGGCTGAGCACGGCGACCCACGCCCCCACCGGTTCGTCGGCGGCCAGCGGCAAGGGCGTGAACCCCTTGCCCGCCACGCGGATCACCGCGATGTCGGCCGTCGGATCGGCACCCAGGAAGTCGATCAACGGGAAGACCTCGCCCTTGTGGTTGACCACGCCGTAGCATTCCTTGCCGATCTTGTCGAACACGTGCCAGTTGGTCACCAGCACGCCGTCTTCGGTCAAGGCCCAGGCCGTGGCCAGCCGGCCGTCGTGCCACTGGTCCGGGTGTTGGGCCGATTGCTCCACCGACCCGAGCACGAAGACGCTGGGCAACGCCCTGCCGATAGACTTCCTCGGGCGTCATGGCCTGCTGGCCGGGCTGCCGGCCGGCCACCTTGCACTTGCCGTGGGTCAGCTTCTGCTGGAGTTCTTCCGCTTTCAGGCATTTGCCCTGTTTGGCCAGAAGGATCAACTTTTCGGAGAAGTCGGTGGCGAGTTTTTCGTCGTCGATATAGGCGGGTTCGGCGGCCGGGAGTTTCGCGGCGACGGCCGCCAAGCAAGCGGCCAAAACCAGCGCGTGCGACAGGACCAGCGCGTGCGACCGAGAGCGGCTCATGGCTACCAGATTCGCAACCAGTGGAGGCAGCAGGCCGCGAGGATCGCCGCCACCCACGCCGTCGCGAGCCAAATCTTCCACGCCGGCATGCGGCGGACCCGATCGATCGACCGCGACCGCGCGGAAAGCAGTCGCGCCGCCACCAACCGGCGGGCGATCACCAGCGCGGGCGGGTCCTCGGGCTCTTTCGGTTCTTGGCTCTGGGCAATCATGGCGGCCATCTCATCCGCGGCTCAACAGGGAATCATACGCGGCCCGCGTCGCCTTGGCCACCGCGTTCCAAGAGAAATACGTCTGCACGTGCCGGGCCAGGCTGGGGCTCCTTCCCCGGGCCAACGCGGCCAGCACCGCCCGGCGAATGCCCTGCAAATCGCTGGGACACACGTAAAACGCCTGCCGGCCGAAATACTCGCCGGCCCAACTGCCCTCGGGCAGCACCAGGGGGGTGCCCGACATGCCGGCCTCCAGGGCCGCACAACACGACGGCTCCCGCCAATCGCCCAGCACCAGGCAACCGCACGCCGCATAGGCGCTGGCCAACAGCGGATCGTCGCGGCGGACGTTCTGGACGAACTGGACGCCCGGACCGGCCGCCCGACGGCACTCTTCCAAATACCACTGGCAACCCGGTGCCACGTCGCCCAGCACGACCACCGGCACGTCGGCGTTGCGCATCGCCCAGAGGAAACCAAGTTGATTCGCGGGCGGTTCGAGATCGCCCAGGTGGAGGACGAAGTTGCGCGTGCCGACCCGCCGGGCGAAGGGCTCGGGATCGGCGGTGGCAAAGCGCGGATCGGCGGCGCCGGGAACGATATGAATCCGCGGCGAGGGCGCACGAAGGTAAGTCCGCAAGTGCTGGGCCTCGGCATTGGACTGCGGCAGCAACAGATCGACGCCCTGATAAAGCCGATGCCGCCACGAACGCCAAGGCGGGCAAACCGTCCGGCCCAGCAACCGGGCGCAGGCCGCCAAACCCCGTGTCACCGGCTGACGCTGGCCGTGGCCGTCCGCCCAGCCGTGCCAGGCCATCGTCGACAGGACCACGGGAAGGCGTTGCCGCCGGGCAGCCTCGACCACCGGCAGCAACTCCGGCAGGCTGCCGAAGACGTGCAAGCAGTCGGCCTCGGCCAGGGAGTCTTCCCAGGGTCGCCAAAGCCGGGCCGCCACGCCCGCCGCCGGAAGCGCCCGGGCGAGGCCCAGCATGTGCGCCTCTTTCCATCCTGGCGCAGCCATCCCCGTGACCTTGCCGGCCAGCAGGACCCGTGGGGAAGCCACGGTCCGGTGGGGCGCGGGTGCCACCAAGGTGACAGATTCCGCTTTCCGCTGTTCGATTTGAAGATGCATCGCCCCGCTACTTTACAAAACCCTAACGAACGGTGCAAGCTGGGTTTACGCGGAAAGAGAGGGGGCGGAGGAGAGGGATTAGGGATTGGGGATTAGGGATCAGTACTGTCCGGTTATAAGTCGAATAGTGGCAACTGGTTACAAAGAGAGGTTTCGCGATTTGGTGTTGGAAAGGTCGAAAGTGCCTGAAAAATAGGGGTTTTCTCGAAAGGGGTCACACTCAGAATTTGGAGGACTTCGGTCAGGCTGCGGTCGAGGTTCAACTCCCTCTTGAGGATGGCAACCAGCACATAGACGCTGATGGCAATCCACACCTGGGTCTTCACAGCGTTGACTGAGTTGCCATAAAACGCCTTGATCCGTAGGTTCTGTTTGATCCACTTGAAGAACAGTTCGACTTGCCAACGACACCGATAAAGCTGGGCGATGGTAAGCGCCGGAAGCTCGAAGTTGTTTGTCAGAAACACCAGTCGTCGGCCGTGTTCCGCGTCGTAGTACGCGACGCGACGCAACGGAGTTGGATAGAAATGCGACGTTCTGCGGCCTTGGAGCACGATGGTCTGATCGCTGCGAAGACCAGTGGACCAGTCCACCGGCCGGGACTCGCGGCGAGTGCAATCGGTTTTCCTCTTGGCGCGGGTGATGAAGAACGCCATCTGCCGAGTGAAGGCGTGCAAACGTCTGAAATCGATGTAACCTTTGTCCATCACGTAGAAGGCGCCCGGCTCGACGGGCAAGTGGTCGAGAACAGTCACGTCGCCTGTTTTCCCGTGGGTTATGCGGATAAAACAAGGAATATTGCCTCGCAGGTCGATCAAGGTGTGCATCTTGACCGCCCCCTTGCGACGACGAAATCGCGCCCAAGGAAACAGGGCCAGGCACAGGTCGATCGTCGTGGAGTCCAAGGCATAGGCGGTCTGCTTCAGGGCGACGCCGAACTCGTCCTTGGCGTACAATGCCCGCGCCCGACGGATGAGCACCTGGGCGAAGTCGGCCCAGATGCGCCAGTCGCGTCGCTTGTTGGCGTCGCCCAAGGTGCTTCGGGAGATTCTGCCGCGAAAGCCGGCGTGATAAAGCTTCGGCTCCAAGGCGTGCAGACAGGTCTCGATGTCCCGCAGGCTCTCGCGATAGGTCAATTGAGCGAAGGCCATCGCGAGCAACTGGTCGCGACACGAAAACCCGTGGGTTCGAGAGTCGCCGCGGTATCGCCGGACACAGGCATTGAACTCGTGCCGCGGAAGGAACTCCATCAACTGTGCAAACACCACTTGCCCGGAATACATGCGTCATCCCTTTCCACCCAGAGGTGGCCTCAGAATGACACAAATATGCACCCAAGCTGAAGTCGTGCGCGCTCACTTATCGCTGTAACCTTTCGCCTTTACATCACTTGGGACGATTTCCAAAAACGTTAACCGGACAGTACTGATTGGGGATTGGAAAAGCCCCGCGACTGCGTCGCGGGGGCCGCGGTGTGGGCGTGCTAATCCCCAATCCCTAATCCAGTAGTTCCAAGTTCTCGTTTATGGCGGCCGAAGGACGTAAGGTGCTGTGCCATCGTGATATAGGACGACGATTTCGTGAGCGATCCAATCGAGCACCTGTTTGAAGCGAAGGAGTTCGAGGTGCAGTGCCAGACGATTGCTCCGTCCGTCGGCGAGTCGCGTCTGATGAATCCAGACCCATACGTTCCGCAAGATGAACCCCAACGCCACAAAGAACAGCCGCAAATGAGGATCGCGAGTGCAGGTGTAAATTCTCCCTTGCCGCCTTTGACGATAACTCGTTTCGATGCCAAACCGTTTGCGGTAACGCTCGCGAATCTCCGTCGGAGAGCCCTGCACGCCCCAGGCAGCGAACAACAGTTTCTGTCTCGACTGTTTGCCGGTGTGCCGATTGCGGTAGCGGCGATAGCCCACACAGACCCGAATGGCCACCTGTCGCTCGCCGCTTTTCATCGTGTGGGGGTACCAGCCCGCCGCTTGTCGCCGGATCGCCCGCAGGCCGGTCAGTTTTCGACCTTTCCTGGGGCGTCGCCCGGCGAACTTCACCGGCATCAAGAACGGCAGATTTTCCTGCTGCAAGAACTCGACCACGGGCAGGTTGAAAAATTCCCGATCCAGCAAAACACGCCTGATTTTCAGGTCGATTTCGCGGATCCGCCCCAGCAATCGCCGCAGCACCGTGACCAGCGATTCGTGGCGTCGCACCCAGGTCAGGGCCAGCGTGTAGCGCCGGCCGTACTCCACGATACAGGCCGAGGCGTAGGCATGGAATTTCGTGGTCCCCTGTTTCGGCTGACCGTAGTAGATTTCGTTGCGGCTCCTCTGCGGCTGCCCGTAATAGGGGTCGAGGTGCAGGTCGATCGCGATGGTCCACGCTCGGCGTGTCATGCGGCGCGGGAGATGGCCGACCAGGGCCTTGTTCAGGCGGCGTTCCAGCACAGGGAGCGTCTTGGGCAGGCCGTCCTCCAGGGCCGTCATGGCCGCTTGATCGGACGGGGCGTGGGCCAGGTCGCGGCAGGCGGCGGAGATGGAAATCGACCGGGCCGCAGCCCGCAAGGCGACTGCCGCGATTGCCGCGGCGGTGCAGCGCCACCCATGATCTTTTACTAGCTTTGCTTGCACCAGCCATGATTGAGTCCACGAGTACACTTCGCCGCTGGTTATGGTAGAATTCGTCCTTGAACGCATGGCTTCCTCCGTGTAACGACTCGTTGACACAAGTCTTTTACACGAGGAGCCTTGCGTTCACTTATAGCAATTCAGCCGAACTTGGAACTACTGTAATCCCCAATCCCTTCCTATCGCAGGCCCAAGATATACGCCCGCCATTGCTTCTCGAATTCGGAAAGCCTCATGCCGACGAGCTTCTCGAAACGCGCCACGGGCGCGAGCTTGCCGGCCTCCGGCGAGACGTACTCGCCCAACGCCGGACCGTCGAGCAAATGCTTCTCGAAGGCCAGGTAATAGGCCAAACCCCAAGCATAGGCATACAGGCGATCGGAATCCGACCAGTCCGTGTCGTGCCGCTGGAGGAAGGCGGCCGCCGAGGTCGAAAGCAGACGCTCCAGCGACAACGGCTGCGGACCGGCCAGGTCGGCCTTCAGCCGCTTCAGGGCGGCCGCGTTCGGGGCGTCGACCCGCAACGTGTTCCCCTCCAGGATGCCGGCCTCGAACGTGACGGCCAGCCCCTCGTTGAGCCAGCGGGGCACGTCGTACTTCTCGTGCGGAAAAACGCAGTTCTCCAAGTAGGCATGGAACGATTCGTGATAGACGCGGGCGAACAATTGCCGCGTGCTGCCTTGAAACGCCTGGGCGGTCTCGCGGTCGCAACGGTCCAATTCCTTCCTTTTATCCTTGGCGTCGTTTTCAAACTGGCGTTTCACGACGGCCTCGGCCTTGGTGATCTCGCTGGGGGAATGCCCCTCCTTGCGCATCTGGTCGGCCAGGCCGGCCAGCCGGGTCTTGAGCCGACGCTCCAGGTCCTTTAACTCGCGGCGGATCTCGTCGGTCTGGGCGTTGACCTTGGCCATGCGCGTGGTCAGGCGGTCCAACTCGCTGCCGACGACCACCACGTTTTCCCTTTCCAGGAAGCAGGCGCGGTTGTGGATCTTCACGCCCCGCAAGGCGAGAAACGCCTGGTACTGTTCCATCGAGCTGAAGACGACCAGCCGCGGCGGACTGGGCAATCGGCTGCGCGGCGCGAGCATTTGCCGATAGGCGGCGAAGATCTGCTCCACGCGCACGATCACCCGCCGGGTGGTCGCCTTGTCCGCGGTGCTGTCCAAGGTGAACTGCTTGCTGGCGTAATGCTGGTAGTGGTTGCCTTCCTTGTTCAACGGCGAGAGCGAGACGGCTTCCATGCGGCCGGCTTCGATCGCGGCCCGATTGACGAACTGGCGGATTTGCTCCCGCAGTTCCGCCCGCCGGCGGTCGTCCAGGCGAGCGATCGAGACCACCGAGCGGGGTTCGAGCGTCCGGATCACCAGGCGAGTGGCTTGTCCCGGGGGGCGCTGGATTTGGATGAAGTAGACCCAGCCGTCGCCGGCCGATTCGACCAGGCCGTCGTAATGGCGGCCGTCCAGGAGGTTGACGCGCTCCATCGCCTGATCGGGCGCCTGCTGCCCGAGAGTTTGCCCCGCGGCAACGGCGCCGGTCAACAGGCAGCAGGCGCCAAGTCCCGCCGCCAGGATGAAAAAGGGTCGTCCCATGCCTCTGTTTCCGTCCGGGAGCCGTGCGGAGGACAGCCACGGGCAGTCCCCTGCGAATCGGCCCCGCTTGCGCTCTATTCTAACGTCAACGGGCCGGAAGAGGAAGGTGGTGTCCGCTGGGGACTGTCCCAATTTTCGTCCGACGAAAATGGGACTGTCCCCTTTTGAACCACGGCCCCACGGCCGCGGCTTGACCGGTTCCGGCGGGTTGGGGACAATGATGTCATGTGTTTACGGGGGACCGGGTACCCTCCGGGTGCCCTCGCCGCCGCTGGGAGAGAGAATTTTCATGTCTGCGAAGACCGACGTGCCCGATGCGCACGGCCGCTTTGGCCCGTTTGGCGGCCGATACGTGCCCGAGACCCTGACCCGGGCCTTGGAGCAGTTGACGGCCCGCTACGAGCAGGCCGTTGGCGACGCGGCGTTTCAGGCGGAGCTTGGGCAGCTTTACCGGCATTACGTGGGGCGGCCGTCGCCGCTGTATCATGCCCCGCGGCTCAGCCGGCAGTGCGGCGGGGCGCAGATTTATCTGAAGCGCGAAGACCTCAACCACACCGGCTCGCACAAGATCAACAACACCCTGGGCCAGGCCCTCTTGACGCTGCGGATGGGCAAAGGCCGGGTGATCGCCGAGACCGGGGCCGGCCAGCACGGCGTGGCCACCGCGACGGCCTGCGCCGATTTCGGCCTGGAATGCGTCGTCTACATGGGCGAGGAGGACATCCGGCGGCAGCGGCCCAACGTCTTCAGCATGAAGCTGCTGGGCGCGGAGGTGCGGGCGGTTTCGAGCGGCTCCCGCACGCTGCGCGACGCCGTGAACGAGGCCTTTCGCGATTGGATGAGTTCCGTCGACAGCACGCATTTTTGCCTCGGCTCGGTGGTCGGGCCGCATCCCTTCCCGCGCATCGTCCGCGATTTCCAGTCGATCATCGGCCGCGAGACGCGGGCGCAATGCCTGGAGCAATTGGGCCGATTGCCCGAGGTGGTCGTGGCCTGCGTCGGCGGCGGCAGCAACGCCGCCGGCATGTTCTTTCCGCTGGTCGGCGACGCGGGGGTCGAGTTGGTGGGCGTCGAGGCGGGCGGGCGGTCCGATCGCGCCGGCGACCATGCCGCCACGCTCTGCTTCGGACGACCCGGCGTGCTCCACGGCAGCTTCAGCTACGTCCTCCAGGACGACGACGGCCAGACCGCGGACGTCCATTCGGTTTCCGCCGGGCTCGACTACCCGGGCACGGGACCGGAACACAGTTATTGGAAGCAATCGGGCCGGGTCCGCTACACCAGCGCCCGGGACGAGGAGGCCCTGGCCGCCTTCGACGCGCTGGCCCGGACCGAGGGCATCCTGGCCGCCTTGGAGAGTGCGCACGCCGTGGCGGAGGCCATGAAACTGGCCCCCGCGCGGAGGCCGGACGAGGCGATTGTCGTTTGCCTCTCCGGGCGGGGCGACAAAGACGCGGCCGAAATCGCCCGGCTGCGCGGCGTGGAGTATTGACGCCATGTCCCAGATCGACGCGGTCTTTTCGCAACTTCGCGCCGCCGGACGCAAGGCGCTGATGCCGTTCGTCACCGCCGGCGACCCGGACCTCGATTTCACCCGCGAGCTGATCCGCCGGCTGGTCGCCCGCGGCTGCGCGCTGTGCGAAGTTGGTATCCCCTACAGCGATCCGGTGGCCGACGGACCGGTCATCCAGGCCTCGTACACCCGGGCGCTGGACCGCAAGATCAAGCTGGACCAGATTTTCGCCATGCTCCGCGGCCTGACGCCGCAACTGGCCGCGCCGCTGGTCGGCATGGTCAGCTACGCGATCGTGTATCGTCGCGGGTTGGAGAGTTTCGTGTCGGCGGCGACGTGCGGCGGGGCTCGCGGGGGCCATCGTCCCCGATCTGCCGCTCGAGGAGGCCGGCCCGCTGGCCGAAATCTGCCGCCGCGAGGATTTCAGCCTGATCCAACTGATCGCGCCGACCACGCCGCGCGACCGGGCCGTGCGCATCGCCGCGCTTTCGACCGGCTTCCTCTACTATGTCTCGGTGACCGGCATCACCGGCGAGCGGGCCGAGTTGCCGCGCGACCTTGTCGACAACGTGGCCTGGCTCCGCCGGCGGACGCCGCTGCCCATCTGCATCGGTTTCGGCATCAGCCGTCCGGAGCACGTGCGGACGTTGGCGCCGGTGGCCGACGGGCTGATTGTCGGCTCGGCGATTGTCCGCCGCGTGGCGGAGCTTTCCGGCAAGTCGCGCGAGGCGGTGTTGGCCGAGATCGACGACTACGTGGGCGAGTTGCTCTCGGCGCTGTAAAACCCTGACCGACGTGAAATGACGGGTGCCACGGTTGGCTTGTCCAACCGTGTTTCCAGCACTGCTGGACAAGCCAGCAGTGGCACCCAACGCGCACTTGCGATCCGTCACGACCGCTACAATCGTTACGTGTCGCAGCCCCGCCATCGGGTCCATGCGGGAATCGCGCCGTCGCCCGGCCGCGGTGCAAGCTAGGCTTCCTATGGAAGCGGATCCCTTCCCGCGTTGCCAGGAGAATCTTCTATGTCGCAAGGACTACAATCCCCCACGGACAGCTTCGTCGAACGTCGTTCGTACGATGTGGCGCAGCGGTCGCCGGCCATGGAGCGGCGGCAGTTTGTCGACTCCCACGAAGGGCTTTCGCCCGAAGCCCAGGAACTCGGCCAGGCCATCGACGAGTACAAGCTGCGTCATCGCCGCCGGTTCGTGACCTACGAGGAGACGCTCGACGTCATCAAGTCGCTGGGATACCACCGGTAAGAACGAAGGATGAGCCCGGGCGTAAGCCCGGGGATGATGTCCCTTCTTCGCTTCGCGGCGAGCATCCAATTCTTCCGCCGTCCGATCCGGAGGCTGACGCCTCCGGCTCCCGTCATCCTTCTTTCAAGAGCGGTTCCCGCAGCCGCTGCGCGGTGACGATGCCGATGGTCTCGCCGCGGGCGTTGACCACGCGCGGCCAGGCTCTCGTTGGCGCTTTCCAGCCGCGTCAGGACGGCCAGATGCGAACTGGTGTCGCGGATTTCCAACAGCGGACGCAGCGGGCCCAGTTCCGCGCCGTCGCTCAGCACCAGGTCGATGACGCGGACGTAACCGACGAGGCTGCCCGCCGCGTCGGCCGATTCGACGGGAATCGCCGCGGCCCGAGCGCGCTCGGCCAGCGCCAGCGCCTCGCTCTTGCTCATCGTGGCCCGGGCGCGGGGCAACTGGCCGATGGGCACGAGGAATTGGCCGACCGGCTGGTTGGCCACGGCGAAGATGCCCTGCGCCAGGCTGCGTTGGGCGGGGTGAAGAATGCCGGCCTCGTGCCCTTCCTCCAGCACGCGGCGCAGCTCGCGGCGGGCCAGGATCGAGCGGATCGGCTTGGTCGAAACCCGCAGCCATCGCGCCAGCAGGCGGCTCGATCCCCACAGCCACGCGCTGACGGGCAAGAACAAGACGACGAAGAAGAAACACAGCGGCGCGACGCGACGCAACAGCCGGTTGGGGGCCTGCAGGAACAAGTTCTTCGGCAGCAGTTCCCCGTAGACCAAGAGCACCGGGGCCAGCACCAACGGCGCGATCCACGGGACCAAGGCCGACTGGCCGGGCAACACGGCTTGCAGGACGACCACCATCGCCAGCGAAACCAGGTATGTGGCCAGGCTGTTGCCGACCAGCGTCGTGGCCACGAACAGCGAGGGGTGGTTGCTCAGGAACAGCAGACCGCGGGCGACGGCGTCGCCGCCCATCGCGTCCAGCACCAGGCGCAGCCGGGTCGCCCGATAGAATCCCGTCTCCGCGCCGCTGAACAGCGCGCTGAGCAAGAGTCCCAAAAGTCCCAGGCCGCACATCGCCCAGATCATGGCGGCGCCTCCTCGGTTTCGGCCAGGGTCAATTCCACCAGCAGTTGTCCGCGCAGCGGGGCGTCGATCACGCGAAGCCGGAACGGTCCCCAGCGGCACTCATCGCCGGGCTGCGGAAACCGCTCGAGCACCTCCTGAACGATGCCGGCCACGGTGACGCTCTTGCTCGGCGGCCGCTCGACGTGGAAGTGGCGGGCCAGCCGCCGCAGGCTGGTCAAGCCGGTCACGTGCCAGACGCCGGGGGCAATCCGCCGGATCGGCGCCCGGCGCAGCAGCCGCTCGCTGCGGCTGGGCGTGCCGCTGAAGATCGTGTCCAGGATGTCGTCGAAGGTGAGAATGCCGATCGTCTCGCCGAGTTCGTTGACCACGGCGGCCACGTGGCCGCGGCGGCCCAGCATGGCTTCCAGGACGTCGGCCACCGTGGTGCACCAGGGGACGTAGAAGACCGGCTCCGCCTGGCGGTCCAGGTCGGCCCCGGAAACCGCCCACAACTCGTGCAAGCGGAAGCGCCGCGGCAACCTCGTCGCTGTCCGGCTCGGTCACCAGCAGGTAGCCGCTGGCCGGCATCCGGCCGCGGACGTCGTCCAGCGAGACGGGCGGACGGAACGAGGAAAGCTGCGTCCGCGGGCCGCATCAACTCGTCCACCCGAATCTCCGAGAGCAGCACGATGCTCTCCAGCACCCGCTGCTCCTGCTCGACCAGTGCGGCGTCGGCGACGGACAGCCGGACCGCCCGCTCCAGGTCGCGGATGTGCAAGTACGACTCCGGCTGGAATCGCGGCCAAAGGAGCCGCTGCGACAGCAGATTGGCCGTGCGGAAGACGGGCAGCAAGGGGTCCGACAGCCGGACCATCGCGGCCAGCGGAATGCTCACCAGCCGAGGCGATCGTCCGCGGCTTCAGCACGGCCAGGCTCTTGGGCAGCATCTCGCCGCAGACGATGATGACGATCAGCGCGGCGACGGAGAACGCGCCGGCCGCGGCGGCCCGGCCGCCGGTTTCCAATCGGATGCCGACGACCGCGGCGACGGCGCAATAGGCGAGGTTCACCAACAGGTTCCAGAACAGCACGGCCGTGAGCAGGCGGTCGGGATCGCCCAGCAATCCGGCGGCGATCCGCTGCGACCGGTTTCCCGCGGCCAACCGCCGCCGCTCCGACCGCCGCAGGTAGAACAGGGCCGCCTCGCTGGTCGAAAAGAAGGCGGAGCAGCAAAGCAGCAACGCCATGGCCACCAGCCGGGAAGCGTATTGGACCAAGAGAGACATAGGTTAAGGCGGAGTGATAAAGGGAGCCAGAGGACTGAAGTGAGCCGGAGGCGTTAGCCTCCGGATCGGAAGGATAAAGGATGAAGGATAAAGGATGAAAGACTCATGGCGTCACGATAGCGGATTCGCGGTTGTTTCTCCAGCTTCTACCTATCCCCGGGCTCACGCCCGGGGCTCACGCTCACGCCCGGCTCCCTTCCCCCTTCCGCCCTCCGCCTTCCCCCTTATTCCGTCGTTCGGCCGGTGGCAACGTCGAATTCGTAGATGGCGGGGATCAACATGGCCGCCGTCGTGAAGCCGTAGGCCGCCGCGGTCACCAGGAACACGCCCAGCGTATAGTCCAACAGGAAACTGGTAATGGCGTAGAAGGTGGCGAAGGGGCACAGGAACGAAGCCACGCCGATGGCCGTCGACGGATTCC
This sequence comes from uncultured Planctomycetia bacterium, assembly GCA_963804825.1. Classification (GTDB taxonomy): domain Bacteria; phylum Planctomycetota; class Planctomycetia; order Pirellulales; family Thermoguttaceae; genus JBKQVT01. The sequence continues at coordinate 621,373 of CAWDRV010000004.1, forward strand.
TGGCGCCCAGGGCGACGTAGAGGCCCACGCCGCCGCCGATCATGAAGACCAGGAACGGCTGCAACTGGGCCTGGAACGAGCCGCTGAAGGCCGTGATCATCCTCATGCAGGTGGCCACGCCCAGCGACAGGAAGAACACGGTCCCCAGGCTGGTGCCGATGGCGGTGCGGGAATTGTCGTAGTTCATGCCGGCGTGGATGCCCAGCACGGCGACGAACACGTAGAGCACGGCCGCCCCGGCCAAGCAGGTACACCAGGTTCTCCAGGCTCAACTGCCGCGCCCACCAGAGATATCCGCACAGCAGCATGGGCAGGAGGACCATCTCCTTGGTGTTGTAGAAGACGCCGCCGAGCTTGCCGAAGACGATTTCCTTGGGCGTCAGGTCGGTGACCAGCAGCAGGTCCAAGGCCCGGCAGTCGCGCTCGCTGGTCATCGAGGTGACGGCCTGGGCGTTGACCAGCACCAGGCTCAACAGCAGCAGCGGGGCCAGCACCGCCGCGCCCTGGGCGGCCGTGAGCGGCTGGCCGCCGGTCGCGGCCCGAACCAGGCTGGCGGCGGCCAGGCCGAACAGCAGCACGTAGGCCAGGCGGATCACCAGCATCTTCCGCCCATAGGCCCAGGTGCGGATCTCCCGCCAGAGGATCGGATTGTCCCAGACCCGGCGGGTTGGCGCACCGGCCGCAGCCGGCGCGACGGCCGGCGCTGCCGATGTGGCGGCAGCCGACGGCGACGGCGATGGTTGAGTCAAGTCATGCTCGACGCCCCAGATGCTCTCCGATTTCCGCGGCTCCTCGGCCTGGCGCGTCCGCGGCCGTTCCTCGCGGGAAGGATTCCAGCGGCGAACCATCGCGATGGCCAAGGCGTTCAACAGCAGCGGCGATCGCCACGACCGTCACGAGGAAGAGGTGGACCGGCGTGCCCAGCGTCCCCAGGGCCGGCTGCGGCTGCAAATAGGGATGCGTCGCCAGGAGGACGGCCCGCCACGGGCTGATCGCGGCCGCCCAATCCGTGCAGGAGATGCCGGCCAGGCTGTCGCCCAAGACGCCGGCGGCCACGATTTCGCCGACGGCCAGCCACAGCACCAGCGCCAGCACGGTCATGGCCAGGGCCTGGAAGGTCTTCTCGCGCCACAGGGCCAAGGTCGAGCCCAGGCTGCCGCAGGCCACCACGCAGGCCAGCGTGACGGCGAACACCCGGCCGATCTGGCCGAAGGACACGCCGCCCAGCAGGGCGGAGATCATGAACAACGGCAAGGCGGCCGCCAGCAGGACCACCACGTTCAGCAGGCTGGCCGCCAATTTCCCCAGCACCAACTCGCCGTTGGACAGGTGCGTCAACAGCAGCAGCACCAGGGTCCGCCGGTCTTTCTCCTGGGCGACCGCGCTGGCGGCCAACAACGCCGAGAAGAAGATCGCCACGGCCGCCTGGAGCAGGGCGAGAAACTGAAACAGCACCGCGCCGAATCGGGCCAGGTCGCCCGGATCGCGGACCAACTGCGTCCCGGTGAGAACGAGCCACGCGGTGCTCATCAACAGCAACAGCGCCGAGACGTAGGCCGCCCGGCCGACGTAGATCCTCGCCCGCCGAGGGGCAACGACCATCTCGCGACTGAATACAGGGCCCAGCAGCAAGCGATTTTTCCCCCAATCGAGCAAGGGAGCGGACGTTTCCACCCCTATCATACCATAACAGGAAGGGATTAGGGATTGGGGATTAGGGATTGGAGAGGGGCAGCGATAGGGAATGCGTTGCCGCGCGTTTGCGGATTGGCACGATCCGGCCCGCTTTAATAGCGGTTGCTGCCGGCTGGCGGCGTAGCATCGGCCGTCACGGGCGGGGAACCGCCGCTGGCCGCTGGCGCCGAAGAATAGCTCGACGCCGGGGTCTGGCCGGTCGGCGGCGCAGAGTTTCCCGCCGTGGCCGTGCTTCCAGGCAGATAAGGCTGATAGGACTGGTCGGCGGCCGGCGCCGTGTAACTGGCCTGCGAATTATACGACCCGGCGGGCGATGTGTACGACCCGGCAGGCGACTTGTATGCGTCAGCCGACGGAGAGCCCGTGGCGCCGGGCGTGTAGCCGTTCTGGCCCGGCGTATAGTTGCTGCTGCCGGGGGTGTAACCGTTCTGGCCTGGTGTATAGCCGTTGTTGCCGGGCGTGTAACCGTTGTTGCCGGGCGTGTAGTTGCTGCCGGGCGTATAGCCGTTTTGGGCGGGTGGATTGCTGTTGGTGCTGACGCCCGGGATCGTGCTGGCGCCGGGGGCGCGTTGCCCGACGGCAAACTGCCAGGATACGCCGAACCGGCGTCCGATTTCATCGCGGGGATTCCGCCGCCGTTAGACGCTGGAGGCGATCCGTTGTTGTAGTTGTTCGCGCCGGCGGGCGGGACATACCCGGCGCCGCCGCCCATGGAACCGTTGTAGCCGCCGTTGGTGGCTGGATTCGTCGGGTCGGAATTTCCGGGCGGCATGGCGTTTCCGGTATTGTAAGAGCCACTTCCGGACGGATAGCCGGTCAGCGACGTCGTCGCGCCGGTCGTGCCGGACGTGGTCGAACGGGGAGCCGCTGCCGGGCGCCGGATTGCCGGCGTTCGACGGCGGCGAAACGTTGGTGTCGTAAGGCGCCGCTGCGCCGTCAACACGGCCGTGCCGCCCCCGCTGTTGTAGGTGTCGGTCCCTTGCTGCACGGTCGGATAGGTGGGAACCGAGGTCCCGCCGGCCACCGATCCCGAACGGTCGTATCCTGTCCCAGGCGCGGGGGTCGTGTTCGACGGATACGCATTCACGGTCATGTTGTACGAGTTCGGCGGCGTGTTGTACGAGTTCGGCGGCGTGTTGTACGAGTTCGGCGGCGTGTTATACGAGTTTGCCGCGGCCGTCGCCGGCGTCGCCGGATAGGGATATTGGCTGGCGGGGACCGCCGTGCCAGGATAGCCGGAATTGTTGGCGCCGCCATAGCCCTGCGCGGACTGATAGCTAGGGGGCGTGTAGGTTTGCGACACGGCGCCAGGGGCCACGTAGACAGGGGTGCTGTTGGCGGTGGCGTAATTGGGCGTGACGCCGTTGTACGTCGGGGTATAGCCGGCGCCCGGCCCGGGACCGGTGCCCGCCTGGTTCGACGGCGGCACGGGTGTTGACTTCGTCGCGCCGCCATTTTGGCAACCGGACAGCCCGATCCCCGTCAACACAACAATCGCACACCGTGCTAAAGACGTTCGCATGGTAATGTCCTTTGGACAGGAACGAGAAGGGGTCTCTGGGACCCTCGACCTCCGTGTCATTTCCGCTTGCCGCGCCGCCCTCCTCCTTGAGGATCGAGCTAATATCGAGCGACGATGAGTGCTCTTCTAGTAGTAGATCGAACGAACGGGCGGGTTTGATTATGCGTTTTTCGCAAAACCTCCCGTTTGCGAAGACTTTGCCGGAAAATCCGGAAAAATCGACTCGCCGATAGCCCGCCAATAAACTCGGGCGATTATAGAGACCGCCCCAACCCGGTCAATGGCAAAAACACGCGGAATGGGGCATCAGCGTGCAAACTGGGGTATTCGGGAAGAATGGGGTGTTGTGGATGCGCAAACAACAAGGGCGGTGGAACAACCACCGCCCTTGGCAGCAGGGCAGTCCAGACCTGCTGCGTCACCCGCGTCAGGAGAATCCCTCACTGTCTGTCCCGGTTCCCTCTTCTCTGGTTTAACGCCTGGATTTTGGACGCCGTTACACGCTGTGAACGACGTGCTCTTGCCGGATGGCGTCCAGGTAACGCCGGTTGACGGCGTTCCAATCGACGACCTCGAAAAATGCCTTGACGTAGTCGACCCGGCGATTCTGGTATTTCAGGTAATAGGCGTGTTCCCACAGATCGAGCCCCAGGATGGGGTGATGGCCGAACATCAGCGGGCTGTCCTGGTTGGGGGTGCTTTCCAGGAGCAGCCGGCCGTCTTGGTTCAGGCACAACCATGCCCAACCACTGCCGAACCGGCCCATGGCCACCCCGGTGAACTCCTTGCCGAAGCGGTCGAAACCACCCCACTGACTGTCGATCAGCTCGGCGAGCTCGCCTTGCGGCTTGCCGCCGCCGCTGGCCGAAAGGATCGTCCAAAACATCGAGTGATTGGCATGTCCGCCGCCGTGGTTCCGCACGGCGGTCTGCACCTGGTCGGGCAAGGTGTGAATGTCGGACAACAATTCCTCGATGCTCGGTTCGCCCAGGTTGAGACCCTCGATGGCCTTATTCAAATTCGCCACATAGCCGGCATGATGCTTGGTGTGGTGGATTTCCATCGTGCGGGCGTCGAAGTGCGGCTCCAACGCGTCGTAGGAATACGGCAGATCGGGTAACTTGTAGATCATCGCGTGCCTCCGGTGAAATGGTCTTTGTTCGCGGGGAGCGGGTTGTCGTCCGCTTTGGGCCGATGCACGCCCCTCGGTTTCCTTGGGAAATGGATGGTCGTCAAGGATTTTTGACAACCATTCCTGTTATTATTCTAGCGGCGGACCCAGAGGGGCAAGGGCGCGAGGAGAAGAAAACTGTGGCGGCCGAGAATGACCTCCCCCTCCCTTCTGGAGAGGGGATGCTTGGCCGGCTACTTCTTCCACGCCAACCAGGGCGCCAGGAGCCGTTTCGCCCGCACCCAGGTGCCCCGCGGAGACGCGCCCAACTCCTCCTCCGCGGTCGCCATCAGGTAGGCGCGGAAGCTGGTCAACATTTGCCGGGCGCGGTGGTCACGTCGCTGCGGCGGCGGTCGCGGTCCTTTCGCGGATTGATGGAGATGTAGATCTTCGTGCGGATTTGATGTCCGACGTACTCGCTCTCCTCTTTCCGCAGCCGTTGTTCCTCGAAGCGGAGGTCCATCTGGAAGCTCACCGGCCGATCGGTCAGCCGGCGGAGCCGTCCGGGGCCCTTCTCGGTGATTTCCAGTTGCACCTGGTTGCCGTCGATCTTGAGGATCGTGGCTCGATGATCGGCGACGAAGCCGCGGAGCTTTTCGATCGCCATCTGCAACGGGACGGGCGTCCAGAGGGTTTGTTCGATCAGTTGCGTCGATCCGGTGGCGACGTCGGGCTGGCCGGCGCGGGGGCCTTCGCGCGGTCGCTTCGCAGCCGCCGGTTCCGAGCTGGACGACGGTGTTGCGTCCCTTGGCCTTGGCCATCAGCAAGGCCCGGTCCGCGCGGCGGAGCATGGTTTCCGCGGTGTCGCCCGGTTGAATCTCGGTGACGCCGAAGCTGACGGTGACGGGCCGGCCGTTCATTTTCGGCTGGGGCATTTGGGCCAGCGCCATGCGGACCTGTTCGGCGCGCCGGGCGGCGGCGGCGTTGTCGCAATCGGCGCAGAGCATGACGAATTCTTCGCCGCCGTAGCGGGCCACCAGGTCGCCCGGCCGGCACGCGCCCTTCAACAGGATCGTCACGCTCTTGATGGCGTCGTCGCCCGCCTGGTGGCCGTAGGTGTCGTTGACCGACTTGAAATGGTCCAGGTCGCACATCAGCAGGCTGCAAGGGACCTGCTGCTGCTGGTGCGCCTCGATGAACATTTCGTGGACGCGATCGAACTCGGCGCGGTTGGCGACCTGGGTGAGCGGATCGAGGGTGGCCTTTTCGTGCAGGCTCTGGCATCGCTGCTCCAGCGACGTTTCCGACGAGGCGTCGTGCAACAGCAGGATGGCGCCGCGGATGACGCCGTTGGCGCCGAAGACGGGAATGGCGTGGGTATCGACGGAGACGCGGCGGCCCATGCGGCCGCAAATCGCCAGCCGCCGCAGCGATTGCACCCCCGACTGCAACGCCCCCAGCACCGGGCAATCGGCCTGCGGCGACCGCCTGCCCCTTCTCGTCGGCCATGTTGAGCACTTCCGGTCCCCAGCGCTGCTGGCACACGCTGGTGCCCGCAATGCCCGTCAGACGCTCCGCGCCGTGGTTCCACAGCATGATCTTTCCCGCCGCGTCGATGAACACCACCGCGTCGTACATGTTGTCCAGCAGCCGGGCGTGGAACGCGGCGTCGACGCTCGACGAGAGCGGCGGCGACGGCACGCAATTGTGCTCCCAATAGGAATTGACCATTTCCGGATCGAGCGTTCCCAGCCATTGGCCGGCCACCTCGCGGCGCAGTTGGCTGAGGTCCGACTCGCGGAATTCCGCGAACTGACGGACCAGCTTCGGGTCGAACTGCGTGCCCGCGCAATGGAACAACTCGGCCATCGCCCGCTCTTGCGACAGGGCGGGACGATACACGTGGTCGGTCGTCATGGCGTCGAAGGCTTCGACGATGGCGATCATGCGGGCGGACAACGGGAATGTCCTCGCCGCGGAGCGTCTGGTCTTGGCCGGGGCCGTCGTACCAGACGCGGACGTTCTCCACGATCGCTGAGAATCTCCGGCGCGCTGCAACTGTGAGAGGATCTCCAGGCCCATCGCCCGGCTGCGGTGCATCACCGCCGCCTCCTCGCAGTCCAAGACGCCCGGCTTGAGCAGGATGTGATCCGGCACGCCGATCACGCCGATGTCGTGCAGCAGGGCGGCGATTTCCAGCAGATCGCGATGGCTCTCCTCCAGGCCCAGCTTCCGCGCCCACGCCGAACAGGTCAGGGCGACGCGGAGGCTGTGTCCCGCCGTGGCCGCGTGCTTGCACTGCAAGGCCGCGAACAAGCTGCTCACCACTCCCAGCCGCAGCCCGACCAACCGCGATTCGGCCGTCTCGCCCGCAAGCGGCGGCGACTGCCGGCTGGCAGCCGTCATGTTCTCCAATTCCTCCAGGAGCGTTCCCAGTTCGGCGACCCAATGCTCCATGGGCACCGCCGGCGCCATGGGCGCGGCGGTCCCCGAGGGCGTTGTTTCCAGAGATGGCGTGTCGCTCATGGACGAGGATTCTCTGCGGGCAAAATCTAGACGTTCCCGTTATCAAACCTAGGTCACGCCGGGACTTGCGTCAAAATTGGGGGCTTGCGGACAGCGGATTTGACGCAATACCGTTAACGTGGTCTCCCTATCCCTCCTGGAGAGGGGAATTGGGGCAACGCCTGCCGCCTGGATCACAAAATCTTTTCCAAGGCGTAAGGAATTCGATTCGCAGTGAGCGTGGTCGATCCTGGGACCGCCATCGTTGGCGTAAAGTCTTTTGGTACTTGACATTACAAACATTCCCTGGTAGATTCACATGCTGAAAGTGCGTACGGCCTCCCGTGGGAAACTGCCGGTCTGCGGTTTTTCCTCATTCGTACAGCGGCGGCAACCATGGATCGCAGGCGCGGTTCAGGGGATTTGTCGGTGAGCGCAACGCCAAGGCAGTTCGACAAGCATCGAATCATGATCGTGGACGATCACCCGATCGTGCGACGCGGTTTGGCGCTGACGATCGGCCAAGAACCCGATCTTGAGGTGTGCGACGAAGCAGCCGACGTGACCGAGGCCCTCCGGAAAATGGAGGACCGGCAACCGGAAATCCTCGTCGTCGACATTTCCCTCGAAGGCGAAGACGGCATCGAGTTGATCGACTATGTCAAGTCGCGCTGGCCGTCGGTCAAGGTCTTGGTGTGCTCCGCCCACGATGAAGAGACGTATGCCGGTCGGGTCGTGCGGGCAGGCGCCATGGGGTACATTTCCAAGCGCGAGGCCATGCCCAAGATCGTCGAAGCGGTCCGCCAGGTGCTTCGGGGAGAGGTGTATCTCAGCCCGCGCATGGCAACCAGCCTCCTGCAACGGGCGTCCGTGGGGGAGCCTCTGGACCGCGATCCGGTCGACACGCTCTCCAATCGCGAACTTCAGGTTTTCGACATGATCGGCCAAGGGCTGAATACTGTCCAGATCGCCCAGAAACTGCAATTGAGCCCGAAGACGATCGAATCGCACCGCAAGCTCATCAAGATGAAGCTGAAGCTGCAAACGAGCGCCCAGTTGGCCCGTCGCGCGTTTGCCTGGGTCCAAGAGGCCCACTAGGGCGACTTGCCGACAGTTTCTGCCGGTCGGCGTCGATTGCGAAACCGCAAGCGGGCAGCGGGCTTCCGGCAAGAACGTGTGTAACCGTTCACAGGTCGGAAAACAAAGAGAGGGAACCGCAGATAAACGCGGATGAACGCAGTTGATTGAATCCATTTTTGTCCGCGTTTATCTGCGTTTATCTGCGGTTTCTCCGCCGGTAGCGTGGACGGTTACGAACGTGTTGAAAGACGTGCTAGCGGGTGGCCAGGGCGAATGCCCCCCTACTCGGCCTAGTGCAAATCCCGGGGGGTGGTCTGCGAAATCCCGGGATTCGCGCGTCTTGCCGATCGTATTAGGCTGATGTCCGTTGATTCGGTGCGGTGCTCGTCTTCCGCATGGAAGCAAACGGAGACTGCCCCTTTTTCCGCCGTCCCAGGAAAGGAGAAAACCATGCACCAGGCAAACAGGAACCTCAGTATCCCCCTTCGCGGCACTCCGCCGCTGGACCTTGTGTCTTGGAAAACGCCGAGGGATCTGGTTCGCGAGAACCCCGGCAGCTCGTCGCAGCCCACGATGGCCCGCCAGCCGCTGAGCCACGACGCGCAACGAAGGATTTTTACCCAATACAGCGGCGGCGAGTCGATCGAGGCCCTGGCCGAGCGGTTTCGCCGCGGCAGGGCTTGCATTTCGAGGGTCGTCGAGACGATGTGCGCGGAGCGGATCATGGAGCTGCCGTTGGATCACGTCTCCAACCGGCATTTTCCTCGAATCCTGCGTACCAAGGCCGAGCAAGCCGTCTTGGGCCCGCCGCCGGCCGACGAGTCCCAGCCCCACACCGGCGCGCCGAAGGGCGTGCCGGCGTACCTGGCGAGTCTCTATGACGTTCCGCTGCTGACGCGGATGCAGGAATGGCATCTCTTCCGCAAAATGAACTACTTGAAGTACAAGGCCGACAGGCTTCGCACGACCCTGAATCCCCTGCGGCCGAAGCGGGCCCTGATGGACAAGATTGAGAAATGCTACGCGGAAGCCATGACCACGAGGAACCAGATCATCCGGGCGAACCTCCGGCTGGTCGTCTCGATCGCCAAGCGGTGTCTTGGCCAAGGAGACACTTTCTTCGAAATGGTCAGCGACGGGAACATGTCGCTGATGCGGGCGGTCGAGAAGTTCGATTTCGCCTTGGGAAACGCATTTGGCACCTATGCGGCCTGGGCAATCGTCAACGGGTTCGCCCGCGCCACGCTCAACGAGTATCGCCGCCGCGACCGTTTCCGGACCAACCGCGACGAGGCGATCCTGACGGCGGCGGACAACCATGATGTCCCCGGGCAGGAGTCGGACCCGTCGTCGGAGTCGGCCCAACTGGCAGCCATTCTGAAAGGCCTTGAACGGCGAGAGTTGGAGATCATCGTTCGACGGTTCGGCCTGCGGCACGGCAGTGAACCGCTCACGCTGGCGGAGGTCGGCTCCGAGGTCGGAGTGACGAAGGAGCGCATTCGGCAACTCGAGTCGCGTGCGTTACGGAGGCTGCGGTGGCGGGCCGCGGCCGCACAGATGGACTGCCCGGTATAGCTCGCCGTTGACCGTTGCGCACGGGTAGTGGCCTGGCGGTTTTCCCCTCACCCCCTGCCCCTCTCCCGAAGGGCGAGGGGAGTTGTTACGTTCGATAGGGCACCAGCGCCTTTCCCAGGCGGGCCATCTCGTGCTCCAGGTGGGACACTGCGGCGTCAGCGGCGGTCAAATCGCGCGACCGTCCCACGAGTTCGACGCGCCGGGCGGCCTCCGACGCGGGCCCCGCGCCCAGATAAACCAACGTGCCCATGAGTTTGTGGGCATGTTGAGCCACGGCCGGGCCGTCGTTCTCTTGGAGGCAGGCCCGAATGCCCGCCAGCGTCGCCGGAGTTTCTTGAAAGAAGAAATTCACCATGTCTCGGAAAAGCTCCTGCCGGCCGTTGAGTCTTGCGACCGCCTCCTCGAAACGGAAGATGGCCTCGGCGGCCGGCGTGGGCGCGGAATCAGCCGTCTCCGGGCTGTCCGGTGCGGCGGGGCTTTGGATCGTCGGCGGCGGGGTGGTCTTGCCGCCCCAATGTTCGACCGTCTCGACGAGTTCCTTCCCCGGGATGGGCTTGCTCAGGTAGCCGTCCATTCCGCTGGCAAGGCATCGCTCGCGGTCGCCCTTCATGGCATGGGCCGTCATGGCGACGATGGGCACCCGGCGGCGCCCGCCTTCGCGGGCGCGGATAGCGGCGGTTGCCTCGATGCCGTCCATCCCGGGCATTTGCACGTCCATGAGGATGACATCGTAACTGGCGTTTTCCGTCATGCTCAGGGCCTGTTGGCCGCTGTCGGCGATCTCGACCGCGTGGCCGCGATCCCGCAAGATATACGCCGCGACTTTCTGATTGGCGGGGTTATCCTCCACCAAGAGAACCCGCAAGGGCGACGGCGCGGTGGAAACGTCGAAATCGGGTTTCGGCGGGCGAGGCAATTCCTTGGCCAAGGGAAACCGAGCGGCGAAAGAGAAGGTGCTGCCCTGTCCGCACCGGCTTTCGACCCCGATGCGCCCGCCCATCAGACGGACCAGGCTTGCGGCAATGGCGAGTCCCAGGCCGGTGCCTCCGAATTGGCGGGTTGTCGAGAGATCGGCTTGTGTGAACGGCTGGAAGATGTGTTCCAAGTCCGCCTGGGGGATGCCGATTCCCGTGTCGCGCACGGCAAACTCCAGGCAGACATCCCGTTCACTGTGCGACTCGACCCGAACGCGAACCGCCACTTCGCCACGTTCGGTGAACTTGATTCCATTCCCGGCGAGATTCAGCAAGACTTGCCGCAATCGCACCTGATCGCCGACCAGTCCGTCGGGCACTTCGGGCGGAACGTGACACGAGAACGTGATCCCCTTCTCGCTCGCCCGCACGATGAGGACCTGCGCGGTCTGGTCCAAGACGTGACGAAGGCTGAACGGGGCGGATTCCAACTCCATTTTTCCGGATTCGATCTTGGCGGAGTCCAACAGGTCGTTCAACAGCGCCAAGAGCAGGTCCGCCGAGTCCTTCGCGGTTTGCAGGCAATCCCGCGCCGCGGGATCGATGGGTTTCCCTAACGCCAGGTCGACCATGCCGAGGATGGCGTTCATGGGCGTGCGGAGTTCGTGGCTGACGTTCGCCAGGAAGCGGCCTTTCGCTTGGTTGGCTTCCTCGGCGCCGAGCTTGGCGGCGGCCAGCGCCGCGGTGCGCTCCTCCACACGCTGCTCCAACCGCACATTGACATCCTTCAGCGCCTGCTCGGCCTGCTTGCGCTCGGTGATGTCGATGCCCATCTCCATGATGAGCGGGGATCCGTCGGCGTCGGTGAAGGGGAAGTCGTAGATGTCGTAATTGCGGCCGTCCGGGCCGGTCCACTCCCAGCGATAGGGCGCGTTGGTCTTGAGGACCTTGAAGGTTTCGCAGTTCTCGCAGGGCTCGGTGCGGTGGAACAGATACTCGTAGCAGCACCGGCCGCTGGACTTGCCGAAACGCTCCTCGAAGAAGCGGTTGGCAAACGGCACGCGATAATCCGGCGTCAACAGCACCACGTAGGCAGGCAAGATGTCCAAAACATTGTTGAACCGCTGCCGTTCCGCCTGCACGGCCTCCGCAACCTTCCGATGCTCCTCGCTGGTGCGCAAGGCCTCCTCCGCCTGTTTGTGCCTGGTGATGTCCATTCCGTAGAAGCGGACCAGCCGAGTGTTCGGCACGAGAGATATGGTTTGATAATACCATCGTCCCTCCACCATCAGTTCCCGCCCCGGCAGGTCCACGTCGGGACCACGGCACATCTCGGCCAAGGACGACCAGTCCGCCAACCACGGATGCTCGGCGCCCCGCTCGGGCAGGTCGGGAAACAGCCGCTGGGCCGCCGGGTTGAGGAAACTCACGCGCCCCTGGAGGTCCACCTCGACGATGGGCTGCGGGTTGAGCAGGGGAAACGAGGCCAGACGCGCCGTTTCTTCCTCGGCGGCGTGGATCTCCTTGTTTCGGGCGGCGAGTTCTTTCTCGGCGGCCAGGAGTTCTTCGTTCGCCCGACGCAACATCTCCCGCTGCTCGCAAAGCAGTTGGAACATCTCGTCCGACTGCTCCAGCTCCGTCAGCCGCGTGGCAACCGCGCAGATGCTCGGACCCTCGGGTTGGTCCATCCACTGGGCCGAAACATGGACGGGCACGCTTGTGCCCTCGGCGCCATGAAGCACCAGCCGCTGCTCGACCGGCTGCTCCGGACCGAGGCTCAGCAGCAAATCAACGTCGGCCCGATGATCGGGGACCACGAACTCGCGCAGCGGGCGGCCCACAATCCATCCCGCCGGGTGATCGACAAACTGGCCGAATTGGGCGTTGCAAAACAGGACCGTGCCGTCGGGAGCGACGGTGAAGGCCGCCTCCTGCATGGTCTCCAGGATCAGCCGGAAGGCCGAGTTTTCCTGAAGCAGTTGCGACTTGGTCTTCCCCTTGGCCATGCCCATCCGCCACCTCCCCCCAGCGCAACTTGCAGATAGTCTTTGCCGGTCGGCGCCCCTTGCGAAACCGCAAGCGAATAACGAGGCCTCCGGCAAGAAGTTGTTGGAAGACGCACTAATTCCTTCTTGGGCCGCGATCCGGCCCGCCCGGGTCCCATTTTTCCATAATCTTGGCTCGAAGTAAACTGCCCTCGCCGAAATCGGAGGGCGCCCTGGGTCCTTCTTTTGGGCGTCGGAGAGCTTGCAAAATGCCCTGCCGTCGTCTATAACGGGCCGTCGGCTGATCTCCCTTCCCGAGTCCCCGGGGCCGCGATGGAAAGCGCCTTCAAGTATCGCCTCTGGTACGTGTGGATGGTTTGCTTGGTGGCGGCCTTGGGCGGGCTGCTGTTCGGTTACGATTGGGTGGTCATCGGCGGCGCCGAACCGTTCTACGAGAAATTCTTCAACCTGACGTCGGACTGGCTCCAAGGTTGGGCGATGAGTTGCGCCTTGATCGGCTGCTTGTTCGGCGCGCTGGGGTCTGGGGTGCTCAGCGAGCGGTTCGGGCGGAAGAAGCTGCTGATCGCGGCGGCCGTGATCTTCGCGGTTTCCTCGATCGGCACGGGGGCCGCAAGCCAATTCCACGTCTTCATTGCCTGGCGGATCTGCGGCGGCGTGGCCATCGGCCTGGCATCCAGCCTTTCGCCGATGTATATCGCCGAAATCGCTCCCGCCCAGATGCGTGGTAAGCTGGTGGCCGTCAACCAGTTCACGATCGTCATCGGCATTCTCCTGGCGCAATGCACGAATTTGTGGATCGCCCATCTCGTTGCCTGGAACGGCGACATGGCTTGGCGGTGGATGTTCGGGGTTACGGCGATTCCCTCGCTCTTGTTTCTGGCGGGAACTTTTTTTGTTCCCGAGAGCCCGCGCTGGCTCGCCAAAAGCGGCGGTTACGACCAAGCCCGCGCCATCCTGGAGAAGGTCGGCGGCGGCGCCTACGCCGCGGACGCCTTGGCGGAGATCCGGGCCACGTTGCAGCAAGGCGCGCCCCGCGTCGATTTCAGGAACCTCTGGGACCGCAGGTTGCTGCCGATCCTGTTCTTGGGCATCGCGCTGGCGGTGTTTCAACAATGGTGCGGCATCAACGTCCTCTTCAATTATGCGACCGTTATCTTCAAGGCAGCCGGCTATCCCGTGGCAGACGTCTTGTGGAAGATCGCCATTACCGGCGCCGTAAATGTCGTTTTCACCATCGTGGCCATGGCCACCGTGGACCGCGCCGGACGCCGCATCCTCATGCTCATCGGCGCCGCTGGATTGGCCGTCATCCACTTTCTGCTGGGCGCGAGCTACTACGGGCTTAGCCACGACTACCACGTGCCGGCGCCGGTCGTGGTTGGGTTGGTCGTGCTGGCCATCGGGTGTTACGCCATGTCGTTGGCGCCGGTGGTCTGGGTGATCATTTCAGAGATCTTCCCCAACCGAATTCGCGGCACCGCCATGTCGTTGTCCGTCACAGCGCTTTGGATCGCCTGTTTCATCCTTACCGTCACGTTTCCGCCTCTGTACAAGACGCTCGGCCTGGCGTTCGCCTTCTGGATGTACGGCGGCATCTGTCTGCTGGGCTTCGTGTACCTGTTCTTTCGGCTGCCGGAGACCAAGGGAAAGAGCCTGGAAGAACTCGAGCACGAACTGGTCCCATGACCCCTCGGGAGGGTCCGCCATGACGAAAAACAAGCATTCCCCGCGAAAAACGGCCCGCCTGGTCCGCACCCCGGCCACCAAATTCCCCAAATTGCAAAAACGGTTGAAAACCGGCAAGATTCCAGTCAAAATGAAGTTCAGGAATCCGTGAAGCATAAGCCGCCTGGGAAAGATTAAGTCGGGGGACTGTCCCAATTTTCGTTCGACGAAAATGGGACTGTCCCCTTCGGAAACTTGTGCCGCCATGGGCTATCGAACTCTTCGCGATTGCGTGCTCGACCTGCGTGCGACGGGCCAATTGATCCTCGTCGACGAGCCGGTCGATCCGAACCTGGAAATGGCGGAAGTCCAGCGGCGGCTGTTCCGCGCCGGCGGGCCGGCGGTGCTCTTCACCCATCCCGTCGGCTGCTCGTTTCCGATGCTGGGCAACCTGTTCGGCACCATGGCGCGGATGCGGTACTTGTTCCGCGACACGCTGGAGGCGGTCCGCCGGCTGGCGGCGTTGCAGGTCGATCCGTCGGACTTGCTGCGGCGTCCGCGGCTGTATCTGAAGGCGCCGTGGACGGCGTGGAACGCCCGGCCGCGGCGGGTTCGCGCGGCCCGGTCCTGGCCCGGCAGACCACCATCGACCAACTGCCGCAGTTGAAGTCCTGGCCCGACGACGGCGGCCCGTACATCACGCTCCCCCAGGTCTACACCGAGGACCCCGACCAGCCGGGCTTGGCCCATTCGAACCTGGGGATGTACCGCGTGCAACTGGCCGGCGGGCAGTACGAAGTCAACCGCGAGGTCGGGCTGCACTACCAGATCCACCGCGGCATCGGCGCGCACCACGCCGCGGCCATCCGCCGCAAGGAGCGGCTGCGGGTGAACGTCTTCGTCGGCGGGCCGCCCGCCATGACCGTCGCCGCCGTCATGCCCCTGCCCGAGGGCATCAGCGAACTGGCCTTCGCCGGCATCCTGGGCGGACGCCGCGTGCCCATGATCTGCCAGCCGCACCTGCTGCCGATCCACGCCGAGGCCGATTTCTGCATCACCGGACACCTCGATCCCGCGCGGCAATTGCCCGAGGGCCCCTTCGGCGATCACCTGGGCTACTACAGCCTGGCGCACGACTTTCCCGTGCTCCTGGTCGAGCGGGTGTATCATCGTCCCGACGCCATCTGGCCGTTCACGGTGGTGGGCCGCCCGCCGCAGGAAGACTCGATGTTCAGCCGCCTGGTCCACGAACTGGCCGGCCCGGTGATTCCGCGGGCG
This sequence comes from uncultured Planctomycetia bacterium, assembly GCA_963804825.1. GTDB lineage: Bacteria > Planctomycetota > Planctomycetia > Pirellulales > Thermoguttaceae > JBKQVT01. The sequence goes on from CAWDRV010000004.1 coordinate 636,724, forward strand.
ATCCCGGGCATCCGCGCGGTCCACGCGGTGGAAGCGGCCGGCGTGCATCCGCTGCTGCTGGCCGTCGGCAGCGAGCGCTACGTGCCCTACCAGGACGGCCGGCGGCCGCGGGAACTGCTCACCCTGGCCAACGCCCTGCTGGGCCACGGACAGTTGTCGCTGGCCAAGTACGTGTGCATCGCCGCCGCCGAGGACAGCCCGGATCTGGACATCCACCACGTGCCCGGCTTCCTCCGCCACTGCTGGAGCGGGTCGATTGGCGGCGCGACCTCCACTTCCAGACCTGCACCACGGCGGACACGCTCGACTACAGCAGCGCCGGATTGAACGAGGGCTCGAAGGTGGTCATCGCGGCCGCCGGCCCGCCGCTGCGCACGCTGCCGGTGGGCATCGACACCCGGCTGGTCCTGCCCGAAGCGCTGGGGTTCTGCAAGCCGCGGGTGTTCCTGCCGGGCATCCTCGTCGTGGAAGGCCCGGCGTGGCGCGCCGACGGCAACGGCGCCGATCGCGTCGTGGATCGCTTCTGCGCGGGCTACAATCGCAACGACGCCATCAACGCCTTCCCGTTGGTGGTCGTCGTCGACCACAGCGATTTCGCCGTGCGGACGCTGGACAACTTCCTCTGGACGACGTTCACGCGGAGCGATCCGGCGACGGACACCTACGGGATCGAGCCGTTCCTGCGCGACAAGCATTGGGGCTGCTTCGGTTCGCTGGTGATCGACGCCCGCAGCAAGCCGCACCATGCCCCGCCCGTCGAGGAAGATCCCGAGGTGACCAAGCGCGTCGACGCGCTGGCCGCCCGCGGCGGACCACTCCACGGAATCCTTTGAACGCCCATGGACTTTTCCGAGCCGGACTGGCTGGTTGCCCTGTGGCTGACAGCCTTGGGCGGACTGATCGGCAGCTTCGTGAACGTCGTGGTCTACCGGTTGCCGGCGGGCATGAGCATCGTCCGTCCCGGCTCGCACTGCCCGGCGTGCCAGCATCCCATCCGCTGGTTCGACAACGTGCCCGTGCTGAGTTGGTTCATGTTGTGCGGGCGCTGCCGCGACTGCCGCGCGGCGATCTCGCCGCGCTATCCGCTGGTCGAGGCCGCCGTCGCCGGGCTGTTCCTCCTGCTGGCCTTCGGCGAGCTTTTTCCCGGCGGCGGAAACCTGCCGCGGCCCCGTGATCCGCTGAGCGAGGCACAGCTCTGGGGAATCTATGCCTATCACCTCGTGCTGCTGTGCACCTTGCTGGCCGCGGCGCTGGTCCAATACGACGGCCATCGGCCGCCGGGGAGATTGTTTCTGCCGGCGGTGGTGGTCGGGTTGGCGGCCCCGGCGTTTTGGCCCACGCTGCATCCCGTGGCCGCATGGCAGGCCGCGGCGGGACCGCTCCATGGGATTCTTGGCGGGATCCTCGACCGGGGTCGTCGGACTGATGATTGGAACGGCGGCCGGGGCGCTCCTGAGGCCGGCTGGCCGGCGGTCGCCGCGGTGATCCGGGGCTATGCTTCGGCGCCGCCTGCGTGGGGTTGTTTCTCGGTTGGCAGGCCGTCTGCGGGTTGGTCGTGCTGACCGCGGTCGTTTCGTGGCTGCTTTGGGCGGCGGCGCGCGGCCGGCCCGAGGTCCGCCGCCTTCCGCCCGTCGCTTGGCTGGCGTTGGGCACGCTGGGTTGGATCCTCGCCTGGGGCTTGCTTGTGCAATGGGTTCCGTTGGTGTAGAGTCGTTGGAGTTGAGGGTCGAAATCGACAGGCGCGGGGATAAGCCCTGCCGCTGCGTTATTTGAACTTGGAATATACAATGTCGAACCCCGTTGATCCGCGGAAGAACTTGCAATCCATCCTGGAATCGCCCAGTTATCGGGTGGCCTATACGGACATCGGGTTTCTGACGAGTCCGCGGTTGCGGGCCGCGCGGATGGAACTGGAGTTGCTCAAGCCGGAGTTGATGTTTCAGGACCAGGACATCGTCTCGACGATCGTGGTATTCGGGAGCACGCGGATTGTCGAGGAGGAGGAGGCGCGGCGTCGGCTGGAGCAGGCCCGGGCCCGGCTGGAGCAGTCGCCCGGCGACGCCCGGCTGCGCCGCACGCTGGCGCAGGCCGAGCGGCTGCTGGCCAAGAGCCATTATTATGAGACGGCGCGGCAGTTCGCCCGCCTGGTCTCCGAGTCGTCCGGCGGCGAGGGGGAGTACAACTTCGTCATTATGACGGGCGGGGGGCCGGGGATCATGGAGGCCGCCAACCGCGGGGCATGCGAGATCGGCGCCAAGTCGATCGGACTGAACATCCGCCTGCCGCTGGAGCAGCAGCCCAACGCCTACATCACCCCCAGCCTCTGCTTCCAGTTCCACTATTTCGCCATTCGCAAGTTTCACTTCGTGTTGCGGGCGATGGCGTTGGTGGTGTTTCCCGGCGGATACGGCACGCTCGACGAGTTGTTCGAGGTGTTGACGTTGCGGCAGAGCGGCCGCATGCAGCACATCCCGGTGATCCTCGTCGGACGGCGAGTATTGGGAGCGGGCGGTCGATTTCCAGTTCCTCGCCGACGAAGGCGCCATCAGCGACGCGGACCTAGACATGCTCCGCTTCGTCGACACCGCCGAGGAAGCCTGGGAGATCATCCGCAAGTTCCATCATCTCGACTGAAGCGTTGCCGGGCCGTTTGTCCCACAACTGGTTCCGGAACCAATGGATCAGCGTGCCGCGGCTGATCGTGCCGGTGGGCGCCCCCGGCGGGTAATCACGACGCGGCGGATCGAGACGCGGCAAAGGAAATCGTAAATCGTCAGGATGGGCGCGTCCTCCTCGTAGCAGATCACGTTGGGCTTCATGACCTCGCGGAGCGGTTGCCTCCAGCAATCCGACGAGCCCATGGCGGCCAGCAGGTCCTTTTCCGAGACGATGCCGGCCAGCTTTCCCTCGGCGTCCAGGACGGGCGCGGAATTGATGCGGTAGCGGAGGAACAGGTCGGCCGCCCGGTCGATGGATTCGTCTTCCCGCAAGAAGACGTTCAACGTGCCCATCACGTCGCGGGCGACGATGCCGCGGCACATCGCTTCCCGGCTGCCCGGTTTGGGCACGGCCAGTTCATGCGCGTCGGTGAGCGATTCGTAGCGGACCGTGCAATCCCGCCCCGACTGCTTCGCGCAGAGCAGGGCCTGGTCGGCCATATCGACCAATGGCTCGGGACCGGCGGTGTCGTCGTGCCGTTGGGCGGTGCCGAAGCTGGCCGTCATGCGGACTTCCGTCCCGTTGACGGGGATGGTCAACGCGGCCAGTCGCCGGCCGGCCCGCTGCGCCCAGGCGGCCGCGTCCCGTCGCTGGTCTCCGGCAACAGGATGCAGAATTCCTCGCCGCCATAGCGGCAGACGTAATCGCTGCGCCGGCAGTTGGCCAAGAGCGCCTCGGCGGTCGCGCGCAGCACGGCGTCGCCGGCCGAATGCCCGTACACGTCGTTGATCCGCTTGAAGAAGTCCAGGTCCACCATCACGCAGGACAGGGGCGACCCATAGCGGGCGGCGCGATGCCACTCCCTGGCCAAGACCTCGTGGAACGCATGTCGCGTCATCAAGCCGGTCAGCGGATCGACGCCCACCACTTCGCACAAGCGACGCTCCAGGTCCAACACGCGCCGGCCGCACCGCAGCCGGGCCAACAATTCGTCCCGGGCGACCGGCTTGCCGAGAACGTCGTCGGCGCCGCCTTCCAGGCCGTCGTCCGCTTGCACGCGCCGGGGACTGCCCGCCAAGACCAGGATGTAGACGAATTGCCCAAGCGGCAATTCCCGCACCCGGCGGCACAGCTCCACGCCCGTGACGTGCGGCATGTCCCAATCGACGATGAGGAAGTCGGGCGGCTGGGCGTCGATGGCGGCCAGGGCCTGCCCGGCGTCGACCGCTCCCGCAACGGCGTAACCCGCTTCCTCCAGCCACGCGGACAGCAACCGCAGCAGGACTGGATCGTCGTCGACCAGAAGCACTCGGGAAGCGGTTTCACTCATGGATGCACCATCGGGGCTCGATCCGCGTTTACACTCACAACCCTAGCTTAATCCCCCCCTTGGCGCACGACTGGCGGCGCGCATTTTCGGCCGTCACGCGGTGAGCCGCCACCCGCACAATCGCTAAAGTCGCTGCCAGCGGACTATTTTCTACGCTTACCAGCCCAGCGCCGCGCGAATCACACGGTAGCCGACGGTGAAAAGGGCCGCGTCGGCCAGGGCGTGACTCAGCCACGGTCCCAACAGCGAGCCGCTGCGATGATAGATCCATGCCCAAACCATCCCGCCGACAACCACGCCGAGCGAGAAAACGGCGGTCTCGGGCGAGCGCCAGCCGAAGTAGGCCGCCAACACGATGACGTGGTGGCTTGTAAAGGCCAAACTGGACAGCACGACGGCGGCCGCACGCCGGCGTCAGCCGCCGCAACTGCCCGAACAGGAACCATCGCCAATAATACTCCTCCAAGAAGGAATGGAGCATCGCGTAGAAGACCGCCATGCCGGCGAACGCGGCGGGGCTGGCGACGCCGAAGCCGGCCACCTTCGCCGCCATCGCCTTTCCGGCCGGAGCCAACAGGCCGGCCGGCCCGAGCCAGGCGTGATACGCAAGCAGGATCGCGGCGAAGACCGCGGCGCCGAAGAGGAGTCCCGCGGCGGCGCCGCGCTGCCCGGCCGCCGAAAGCGGATCGGCTGCCGCCGGACGCCAAACACCCAAATCAGGGGAAAGGCGAATTGCAGCGTCTTGCCCACGGCGTAGGCCGTCTGCTGCGCCGCGGGCGGATGGCCGGCCAGGGCCACGAAATACAGCCACGTCACCAGCGTCGGGAACGTCGCGCCCAGCAGCACGCCCCAGAGATCGGCACGGCGAATGGGTGCGATGGCGGCTTGTAACCTCATAGGGACAAGGCGAGCGTCTCGGGGCGAATATAACGCGCCGCGGAATCAACCGCCACAGTTTGCTGCGCCTTACGCCCCGGCGGCTTGCTTGGCCGCGGCGACCACCTGGTCGAAGGCCGCCGGATCGGTGACGGCCCAATCGGCCAGGATTTTGCGGTCCAGTCCGATGTTGGCCTTGTTCAAGGCGCAGATGAATTCGCTATAGCGCCAGCCGCGTTGGCGGACCGCCGCGTTGATGCGAATGATCCATAGGCTGCGGAACTCGCGCTTGCGATTGCGGCGGTCGCGATAGGCATAGACGCCGGCGCGTGTGAGCGTTTCCTTGGCCGTCCGCACCAGCTTCCGCCGCGCGCCGACGAACCCCTTCACCTTGCGAAAGAGCCGCTTCTTGGCCTGATTTCTGGCCGCACCCTTGACCGTTCTCATGGAAATCCTTCCATCGCTCTGCGGGAACCAGGCCGCTCCGCCTTGGAGCCGTTCGTCTGCCCGTCCCGCTGGCTATGACCTGTCCCGTTGGCTAATAGCTGTAGGCCCCCAAGGCCGCGCGAATCCGCTGCGCCTCGACCGTCTTGACCACGGCGGTGCCGCGAAGGTTGCGCTTCTGCTTGTGCGTCTTCCGCGTGGCCAGGTGGCTGGTGCCGCTGTGGCGGTGCTTCGGTTTTCCCTTGGCCGACAAGCGGAAACGTTTCTTCGTTCCCTTGTGCGTCTTCATCTTGGGCATGACTGGTCGCTACCTTCCCAAAGTCATGGGGCAAATACAGGACCCCTCATTATAAAGCCCGTGCCGTCATCTTGAAAAGGGGGATTGCGGAAAAACGGGCGGCGAGGGTGCCACGGCTGTGCCAGCCGTGCAAATGTCCGAGAATCCGGGAGCACGGCTGACACGGGCACCACGCTTTGCGTGGTCGTGGCACGTGTTGTATTCGGGGGGATGGCGGGGGGCGACTACCCCCGCGCCAAGCGGGACAGCCGCCGCAAGATCACGTAGAACGGCGGCAGATAGATCATGTCGGCAAAGAAGACCACCCCCGCGAACCAGAGCGGCAGCGGATGCGCCGCCCACGGCGTTACGTACCACAGCGCCGCCAGGGAACTCAACGCCTTGCTCCAAAATCCCAGCAGGAGGATGTTGCGGTTCTCCACCGGGTTGGCGGCCACCAGAGATAACCGACGCCAAAGAGCCCCACCAGGATGCCCATCACCTGGACGGGCAGGGCCAGTTGCGGGCTTTTCCACGCCCAGCATCCGGAACCCCTCGTGATAGAGGCAGATCATGCCCGCCCCGGCCAGCAGGTTGAAAACCCCCGCGAAACGCAGCAGCACGGTCATCCAGAGCGACAATGGTTTCATGCCCCTAAGATATAGTCGTTTCGCCGCCTTCACAAAAGGCCAAATGACAGGCGAGGTTCGGTGCACTAAGTTCTAAGTTCTAAGCTCTAAGTTCTTAGGCCTTAGTTCTTAGCTTGGTAGTCCGCATCGGCGATGGGGCTGGTTCCGCCCCTGTCGCCGCCGGCCGGCCCAACTATGATAATTGTGCTCAAAACTTCACCTTGGAGAACACCATGACGGCAGCAATTTTGGACGGCAAGACTCTCGCGGCGCAAATCCGCGCGGAAATCGCCCAACAGGCCGCCGAGTTCACGAACGCAAACGGGCGTCACCCCCTGCCTGGCCGCCGTGCTGGTGGGCGACAATCCGGCCAGCCAGTCCTATGTCCGCAGCAAGCAGAAGGCCTGCCAGCAAACCGGCATTGACCAGCCAATTGCACACCCCCGCGGCCGAAAGCTCGACCGACGAACTGACTGGGGCTGATCGACCGGCTGAATCGCGACCCGGCGGTCCACGGCATCCTCGTCCAGTTGCCCTTGCCCAAGGGGATCGACGAATTGCGGGTGCTGGAGGCGATCAGCCCGCTGAAGGACGTCGACGCCTTGCACCCGGAGAACGTGGGGCGGATCGTGCAGGGCCGGCCGCGGTTCCTCCCGTGCACGCCGCACGGCATTCAGCAGATGCTGCTGCGCAACGAGATCGAGATTGCCGGCCGGCACGCGGTGGTGGTGGGGCGGAGCGACATCGTGGGCAAGCCCATCGCCGTGATGCTCATGCAGCGCGGCCGCGGCGGCGACGCCACCGTGACCGTCTGCCACAGCCGCACGCCGGACCTGGCCGACGTCACGCGAAGGGCCGACATCCTCATCGTCGCCATCGGCCGGGCGAAGTTTATCACCGCCGACATGGTCAAGCCGGGGGCCGTGGTGATCGACGTGGGCATCAATCGCACGGAGTCCGGCCTGGTGGGCGACGTGGATTTTGAGGGTGTCAAGGAAGTGGCCGGCCACATCACGCCCGTCCCCGGCGGCGTCGGCCCCTTGACCGTGACCATGCTCTTGCACAACACGCTGCTGGCAGCAAGGTTACAGACGAAATAACCCTCAACCCCAGTGCGGCCGGACGCCGATAAGCGCGTATGTGCGGCATTAGCGGAATTTCGCGGGCAATGCGGACGCCAGGGATGGGGAAATGCTCGTCATCATCAGCGATCTCCACCTGAACGACGGCACGACCGGCGCAACCCTTGCGCCCGGCGCAGTCTCCCTATTCATCCAACGGCTCCGGGAAATGGCCTTCGGCGCGTCCTGGCGGGCCGACGGAGCCTATCGCCCCATCGAACGCATCGACCTGGTCCTGTTGGGCGACACGCTCGACCTGCTCCGCTCGACCCACTGGCGGTCCGCGCCGACGATCCGCCCGTGGGGAAACCTTCACTCACCGGAATTGCTTGACCAGATTGCCGAAATTACCAACGGGATCCTGACGCAGAATCAGGAGTCGCTGGCGATGTTCCGCGCCCTGGCGGGGGAAGAGGCGGTGAGGTTGCCGCCGATGTTGCGCGTCGCGCGGCCCGCCGAGGAATCGGACGAGCAACCGGTGCCGGTCCGCATCCATTACATGGTGGGGGACCACGATTGGTTCTTTCATGTTTCCGGCGCCGATTACGATGTCTTGCGGCAGGCGTTGGTCGAGCGGATGGGGCTGGCCAATCGCCCCGACCGGCCGTTTCCCCACGACATCATCGAGAGCGACGAGTTGCTTGCAGGCGATGCGCCGCCACAAGGTGACGGCCCGGCACGGCGACCTCTACGACCCGCTGAGCTTCGAGGGCGACCGCGACGCCAGCAGCCTCGGCGACGCGATGGTCATCGAGCTGGTCGGCCGGTTCGCGGCCGAAGTGGCGGCGACCCTGGGCGACTCGCTGCCGGTGGCGACGCTGGTGGAATTGCGGGAACTCGACCACCTCCGCCCGCTGCTGCTGGTCCCCGTCTGGCTGGACGGCCTGTTGGAGCGGACCTGCCCGGCGCTGGCGATGCGCAAGCGGGTGAAAATGCTCTGGGACCGCCTGGCCGACGAGTTCCTCTCGGGGAATTTCGTTCGCCAGCGCGACCACTGGAACGCGCCGGACCTGGTCGACGGACTGGCCCGGGCCTTGAAGTACAGCAAGCGGATGTCCAGCGGCTGGAGCAGCGCCATCCTCCAATGGTTGCAGAAGATCCGCGGCGCCGACAGCCCCTCGTATTATCCCCACGCCCTGACCGAGGCCGATTTCCGCAATCGCCGGGCGAAGCACGTCGTCTACGGTCACACGCACGCGGCCGAGTGCGTGCCGCTGGACGCCAGCTATGCCGAGGGCTACGTCCTGGACCAGGTGTATTTCAACGCCGGCACCTGGCGCCGCGTCCACGGTCAGACGCGGTTCACCCCCGGCGGAACCGAGTTCATCGCGTCCGATGCGATGACCTACCTGGCCTTCTTCCAAGGCGACGAGCGCGGAGGCCGGCCCTACGAGAGTTGGTCCGGCATGTTGGGCCATCCCCCGGCGGAGATGATCGTTCATCGCATCGATCCGGGTCGAGCCGGCCATGTTCCGGGCCACGCGGTTTCCCCATCCAACGTGCCGGTCCACGCGCCCCACTTCGCCACATCCCCTGGTCAAGCCACCGGTTTGCCCGCCCGCCGGCTCTGAGCGATGCGCCCGGCGGGAGTCTTGCGACCATGACGGACTACATCCAGGTCATCACCACCACCACGAACAAGGCCGAGGCGGAGGCCATCGCCCGCGCCTTGGTCCAGCAGCGGTTGGCGGCCTGCGTCCAGGTGCTCGGCCCGATCACGAGCACCTATTGGTGGCAAGACAAGATCGAGACCGGCCAGGAATGGCAATGCTGGATCAAGAGCCGCCGCGAGTTGTACGGGCCCATCGAGGAGGCGATCCGTCAGCATCATTCCTACGAAGTGCCGGAGATCCTGGCCATCCCGGTGGTTGCCGGCAGCGACAGCTTCTTGGCGTGGATGGACGACGAACTGAAACGCTGACGCAGGGGCGGTTGCGGTCCGGCGGGGTCGGTTGACATCGGGGTGGGATGGTGTCAGAATGGGACGTACGAGGACGCTCCCGGAGGAGGGGTCCGTGCTGGCTGGAGATGGTTCCGGGGCCGAATCGCCGGGCGATTAGCTCAGTTGGTTAGAGCACCAGCTCGACAAGCTGGGGGTCACTGGTTCGAGCCCAGCATCGCCCACTAACGTAAGTATTGCCGAATCCTGGAGTTAGGATACCTGCCTGCGTCGGGCAGTGCGGCTTGGAGGACGTTGAAAAGGGGTAGTCCTACCCCTTTTCAACCCCCGAGGAGCACTGCCCAATGTCTTTTCGCATTCCGAAGTATCGTCTGCACAAGGCGAGCGGCCAGGCCCTGGTCCAGATCGGCGGTCGCCGAATTTACCTAGGTAAGTACGGGTTCGACCAAGAGCAAGGAGAAGTTTCGGCGAATCTTGGCCGAGGCTCTGGCCAAGGAAAACATACCGGGGTCGCCCCAACCGCATTTGGCTTGCGGCGGCCTCTCGGTTAAGGAGTTGATCCTCGCGTATTGGCGGCACGCCATCGGGTATTACCGGAAGAACGGGATGCTCACCGGGGAGACGGACAACATCCGGGTGGCCCTCCGCCCGGTTCGGCAACTCTACGGCTCGACGCCCGCAAGCGAGTTCGGGCCGGACGCCTTAGAGGTGGTGCAGCGGAAGATGCTGGAGGATGGCCTATCCCGGAACGGAATCAACAGTCGTATCAGCAAGATCAAACGCATGTTCCGTTGGGCATCGAAAAAGAGACATGTCCCCCCTGAAACCTACTATGGCTTGAAGGCTGTCGAGGGATTGCAGCGCGGTCGGTTTAACGTGCGGGAAACCAAGCCCGTCAAGCCGGTGCCGGACGAACACGTTGCCGCCGTGCTCCCAAAGGTTAACGCAGTCGTCCGGGCCATGCTCCAGGTTCAGGAACTTGCCGGGATGCGGCCGCAGGACATCCGCAACATGAGGACTGGCGACATCGACATGAGCAAGGACGTTTGGGTTTACTCGCCGTGGACCCACAAGATGGAACATCGAGGTCTGTCAAGGCAGATCGCAATCGGCCCCCGCGCCAGACGATCCTGCGGCCATTCCTGAAAACTGATGACCCCACGGCGTACATATTTAGTCCCCAAGAGGCGGTAGCACGAATCCGTGCCGAACGCCGGGAACAGCGCAAGACCCCGTTGACGCCGAGCCAGCGGGCGAAGAAACCGAAGGCCAAGCCGGACAGGGCACCCGGCGAACAGTACACCAGGTCCAGCTACGAGCACGCCATTGCAAGGGCGTGCAAGAAAGCAAAGGTTCCGGTCTGGGGACCAAACCGATTGAGACACAATTGCGCCACCAAGGTACGGAAGAAGTACGGCATCGAAGCGGCCGCGGCCGTGCTGGGCAACAGCCTGGGCATGGTCGCCGAGGTTTATGCCGAAACGGTCTTCGAGAAGGCCGTTGAGGTAATGCGGGAAATGGGGTAGCCGAAAAATGGAACCATTCTATTCGTTCTTTGGTATTGAACGAATTCCGCTCCGCCACCTGTTGAGCCAGAGTGGCATCCCTGACCAGTTCGTACCGGTTCCGAGTTGCTGGCCCTGGAACATGGAAGTTATTGACGTGCATGCGTTGCAGCAGAAACTCAAGGTGTCGGATGGTGACTGTGAAGGCGTTCTCCGGCTACTGTTCGACCTATCGGACGTGATCGTGCGGGATAAGTTGCCGGAGCAAGTGGACTTGCCGTCTATTCTTGGGCTTACAAAAAACGAGATATCCCCTCGAAAGGAATGGGTTCGATGTATCGCCGAGTTGACGCCTGGCGAGCGGCTGAGTTGTTGCATCCCTAACAAGGTAAACGCGCGGAATGTCGGCGGACGAATGCTATTCTTGAATCCACACGTCGAAGGCGAATTGTTGTTTGGCGATGATCCTGTGGCCTGGATTCGGAATGGGCTGTGGGCACTCGACCAAGACCCCCTCCCGTTGCTAACTTCGTCGGAAGAGGGCAAAGCGTTTCTCCCGTGCCCGGCACTCTTGATCCAGCCCTGTGAGATCCCTGGCAACCGAAAGATAGCAACGCCGACGATTCCGGCATCTACCTTGGAACCGGCTCTGCGAATACCGAGATCTCAGAGTGGCGAGCGGCATTCTGGTTCAAAGACATTGCGGATGGGTATACCCAGAGCGGAAAGCAGCTTCAGGCCTATTGGCTCCAGCAAGTTCCCAATACATCGGATCCTGATCCCGTCTACCGATTCATTCGGGAACCGTCCGATCGCCTGCGGAACGAGGCCCAAGTGTTCCTGCAACAGGTTCATGACAAGGTGCAGAAGCAGACGGGTGCGGCCGGCGGGCAGACGGCCACTGAATCTAGCTCAGCCTATACTGCAACGAATCCCTCCGCCGATCAGATCGCTGAACCTGCGGACGACCAGGAGGAGCGATGGTATCACAATGCTGACGAGACCCCGCCATCCGGGTTCAAGTACGGTTTCCTCGCTGGCTACAAGCGGGAGTTTGCTGAAGTGTGTTTTGAGACACGAGCAGATCACCGTTCCTTTGCCGACGCTTGCATCGGAAACACGTCGTGCTTCTGGGTGAGGAAACTCACACGACTCGAAAACAAGTATCCCTTCGGAATCTGGTTCAAGGCTGAGGACGACTTTCAGGCTGCCGAACGCCGGCTGACGAAGCTCCGCGAGTCGAAAACCGAATCGAATACTCCTGAGGGTTAATCCGACGACGATTCCACTGAGCCCTTCTTCTTTCATAAGTGTCGCCTCACTACACGCACAAACGTTGTTTGGGCCATCTCATTTCCCGCAGAGTGCGGATCTCTCGGAAGTGACTCGCGATCGCGATTCCTTTCTGCCAGGTCCTTCTGGGAGAGAACATCCTCGCCACGTTAGGCTGCGCTGCCGCTGGATCAGCGCCGTCACCTCTTGATTCTCGCGAGCGATAGGCATCAACGGCCGAGCGGCGCGGTTCTTCGTCGGCTTCTTCTTGCGTCGTGCAGTAGCGCGCGCCGGGACACACCTATTACATCGAATTACATGCAGTTACATCATGTTCCATGGAATTGCATGAAGCGCGGGATGCAGAGTTTTTATAAGGCAACGCGGGCTTTTCAGACAGAAAGGCAGGCGTATGCTAGAAGCAGATAACTGCTTGTTTGAAGGGACTCGCAAATGCTACCCACGCTCGACGAAGAGTTGACACCCATTGTCAAACTTGCGAAGGCATTGAATATCCACGTGAGTACGGTTTACCGATGGAGTGCGCCACACGGTATACGGGGGCACCGTCTGCGCCTAACGCGCATCGGTGGCCGAACCTACGTTGAGCGCCGCAACTGGGACAGTTTCCTGGCTGCTATGAATAACGGTTCGCCGTTGCCGCCACAAGAAGAGGCGGACAAGGGGAAGGATGATGGGAACAAGATCGATGCCGAGCTGGATGCGGCTGGCTTGTAGCGGCCCATACCCAAGGAAGATCAATTAAACCTCGCATTTGGAATCGTTCAGTTCAAAAAAACCCCATCGCGATCAGGCCGGACAAGCTCAAATCACGATGGGGCAGTAACAGAAAGGCTCACGTTTAATGGCTCTTTTAAGCCAGGCTAAGCGGTTTCATAACGGCATCCTCTCCGGGCAGGGGCATGGCAGCAGGGCTGTGGGCCAGATGGGAGATTCCCTGTTGGAGCAGTACCGGGCGATCAAGCAACTCGTCGTTGCGGCGGACCGGCGAGACGTTCACGCCCGCTACGAAATCGCCGTCCGTTGCCAGGAGGTCCGCGAGGGCGATGGCAAGGGCGGCAAGTACGGGCACCGGGCGGTGGCCAGACTCGCCAAGGCGTTGGGCTGGCGCAAGTCCAACGTCTACGAGTTCGCCAACGTGGCCAAGACGTGGCCTGATAAGAAGGGGTTCGATGAGTTTGCCGCCCAGGAGGACAAATACGGCAAGCCCCTGTCGTGGTCGCACATCGTGCTTCTTGCAACGATGGAAACGGCCGAGCGCCGTAGCACGTTGGCCGAGGATGCCCTCAAGAGTGGCTGGAATGTTCGTGAATTGCGGACGAAGCTACGGACTGGCACGGCGGAAGGGGAAGACGCGGCGCCCGCCGCCGCCCCCCAGCCCAACATGCCTCGCGTCCTGGCCGCCGCCGTCCAGAGCTATGTGACGCAGGTGGCCACCCTGACGGGTAATGCCACCACGTTCGGTGAACATCTCATTGACCAGATCCAGCAGGCCGACCCGGGCGATATTAGCGATCGGGTCATGGACCAGTTGACGCAGGCCCGGCAGGATATCAACGAGTTGCTCAAGCAGCTCGACAAATGCATTGACCAGGCCCAGGAGCGCCGCAAGTCGGCGATCCGCCCCCAAGACGACTGGGGTGGCCCGGCGGCCGATCAACCGCAGGCTCGGTCCTGCGAGGACCACCAGGAGCAGACAGAGGAAGCCTTGGCTGGCGCCATGTAATCGCAACAGTCCACAGGGTGGCAGCCCCGGCCTTGGGCGTCACATTTTCCGGGCGCCCGGAAAATCTGCCCTCGGCCAGGCCGCCGCATTTCGCAATTCCTAGAAAATAACATGTCAAACACAACACCAATCCAATGGGCTGATGGCACCTGCAACCCGGTCATGGGCTGCGCGGGTTGCGAACTGTGGAACTCGGAGCGGACGAGCTGCTATGCGGGCGTGCAGCATGAAATGTACGGCGGTGTCCGCCCAGGCTACTCGCCCCGGTTCGATCAGATCACCCGCTGGCCAGGTCGCATGGCGGACGCCGCGAAGCTGCCAAGTCTGGCGGGGCTCCGCCGCAATGAGAAGCCTTGGCTGGACGGCTTGCCCCGGCTGATCTTCGTTTCCGACATGGGCGATGCCTTGTGCGCCAGCGTGCCGTTCGACTGGCTCCGCACGGAGATCATCGACAACGTCATCAGTCCCGACGGCCGCCGCCACCGTTGGCTGTGGCTCACCAAACGGCCCCAACGGATGGCCGAGTTCTCGACGTGGCTCGGCGCCCAGGGCATACCGTGGCCGACGAACCTCTGGGCTGGCACGAGCGTCACCACGGCCGGGACGACGCGCCGCATCGACGAGCTGCTCAAGGTTGGCACCACGGAAACCGTTCACTTCCTGAGCGTGGAGCCGCAGTTGGAGCCGCTGGACCTTCGGCCTTGGCTGCTCCGCCTCGACTGGGTTATCCAGGGCGGCGAATCCGGCCGGCAGCCCCGGAAGTTCGACATCGCCTGGACGTTGGATATGCGCGACCACTGTCAAGAGGACGGCGTGCCGTGTTTTCTGAAGCAACTCGGAGCCTACACGTTCCGTGGCGAAGAGCGGGTTCGCCTCCACGATCGTCACGGTGGCGACTGGTCCGAGTGGCCCATCGACGTGCCCAGGATCCGGCAGATGCCTCTCGGCGTGGTCAGAGTTACCGAGGACCGGATCCAGGCTATCTGTATCGAAAGCGGCGGCCCCCGGGGTCATTTGCTCGTGCCGCGCGGCGAACTAAACACCCTGATTTCGACGGCGAACGGCGTGGCCATTCCCGCCGCTGCCGTTGACTGATTGCTGTTATGCCAAGTGAGATGACTTCATCTATGTGCATCCAGAAACCGAAAGGAAAATGACCGTGAAGACGAAAAAAATACCACGTGAAATCGCAAAGCGTCGAGCCTGGTCCGAAATGACCCCCATCACCCGACAGGTGGCCCAGGAATTCGACGAGAAACTCCGCGCCACCAACCGGCGCCAGGTGTTGATCCAGTATGACCTGGGTACAAAGGTCCAGGAAGTCTTGTCCGACGCGTTGACCTACGGTGCGAACGCCGTCGCGCAGCTGGCCGAGTTCGCGCACGTCAAGGGAGGCACCGCAGAGCTGTTCGGGATGCGCGATGTCGCCGTAACCTTCGCCCGCGATTCGGTTGCGGAGCAGAGCAGCACTCCGACGGCGGGCGGCCTTCTGCTCAGTTTTGGTCATTTCGTCGAACTGGCCCACGTCAGTTCAGACAAGACGCGGAGGGAGGTTCTTCGTTGCATCCGCACGAACGATCTCACCGTCGCGCAAGTACGCCGCCTGGTCGAGGAATTAACCCAACAGGGCTGGTCGCTGAGGGAGCCAGCGGAAGAAGCCTCGCACAACCAAGGCGAGTAGCCGCACCTCGAAACCATAACCGGCGCCATGTTGAACGGGACTGGGCTGGCACGCGGGGTGCGCCTGCTGCCCCGACCTCACTTATCAGTATTTGCAAAAGGAGATTTGTATGAACGACACGGAAATAGATGACAAGCAAGAAGAAATGGTCCGCCGGCAGCGGGCCTTCGCGGAGATGAACGACGCGACGCAGGCCGCAGCGAAGAAGTTAGAGAGCCTTTTCGCGCATGCCAATCGTGGCGAGATCATCGTTATGTGGGAAATTGGCCGCCTTGTGGGTGAAATCGCGACGCGGGAGGGCATCTACGGCGTGGACGCCGTAAAGTTGCTCGCTGACTATCTCCCGGTTTCGCAAGGCATCCGGACGCTTTTGAACTACCGGCTCCTCGCGTCGGAGTTCGACCGTGAGGCGTTGGAACAGGCGATCGCGCAACCGCTGGCCAACGGCAAGCGGTTGTCCTTGTCCCACCTCATCGAACTGAGCACGGTCAGCTCCTTGAAGATCAGAGCGGCACTCGTCAACCGCGTCCGCGCCGAGTCGCTGTCGGTCGACGACCTCCGCAAGGAGATTCGCGGAAACGAGTACCGGAGCTGCACGAAGCGGGGTGGTGGCCGCAAGCAGAAACCGCCTGTTTCAGTGCCGGCGGGGTTGCGCGACCTCGCGACTCGGGCCGACAGGGTGGTGGGCTTCGCCGGCGTCTTCGGATCGGTATGCGATCGCGTCGAAGAAATGCCCCCCAACGAGGTCGACGAAGAGTTGCTCAACCGGTTGGAGTCAGCTGAAAGCTCCGCTGTCAACGCGATGTCGTCTTTGGAGAAGATTCTCGACCGTTTGGGCGACGCCAAGGCCCGAGTCAAGCGCGTGCTGGCCAAAAAGAACAAGAGCACGGCCGTACCGGCGGCGGTGTAGATCATCGCTGGAATGAAAACGTTTGCATCGCCTAGCTGCCTCGGTGGAATCGCCCGTCGAGGCAGCAGGCGGACACTGGCGACACGACGACGCCCGCCCGGGCTGGCGGGCATCGTGGAATTGCAGACCAGTGAGACTACCAGGCCATCGTCCAAGGCCATTAGCATGAGCAGCCTGCCCAAAAAACCGAAGAAAGGCCAAGCCCAGACGCCTGCTAGCCAGCGGCGTAAAGGGCACGTCGGCCACGGCCGTGCCGGAGCCACCCGAA
This sequence comes from uncultured Planctomycetia bacterium, assembly GCA_963804825.1. Taxonomy (GTDB): domain Bacteria; phylum Planctomycetota; class Planctomycetia; order Pirellulales; family Thermoguttaceae; genus JBKQVT01. The sequence goes on from CAWDRV010000004.1 coordinate 653,342, forward strand.
TGTCGGCAATGGCCCGGTCCCGTGACCTTCCCGCCGCGGCTGACGACGAGGGTGAAGAAGGCCGCGAACTGGGCCACGGCGAGCTGGGCGAATCACTCGATCCTCTGGAATCGGCTGGACACTATGGCGATGGCTTCCTGGTTGGCCATGCCGAGGACGACGACAGCGAAGGTGTGGGCATTACGCCTCACGACAACATCAGCAACATTGACCTCGTCGGGGATGACTGGGACAGGAGCGAGGCTTATCGGCTCATCTACCAGCAGGGTTCCGCATTGCTGTCGGGCAACTTGAATTTGGCAATACCGAAGTGGGTGCTGCACTACTTTCAGGATTCTGAGAAAGCGTTGCTCTTCGCTCAGATCCTGTATTGGTTCGGGCCGGGCAAGCATGGCACGCCCCGCGCAAGTCGCCGAGATAACCTGGGACGTCGCGCGCTGGACAAGACCCACCAAGACCTTGCCGATGAGGTCGGAATGGTGAACGCGCGGCGGTTGGAGGGGCTGCTCAAGGAGTTCCTGGACGACAACCTGTTGGATTACGATCCCTGCCACGGCACTGGGAAGGGGCGAACGACTCGCATCTGGCTGAAGCCCGAGGGAATCCTGGCCGCGTACCGCTTGGGATGCCAGCGCGCGGCGGAGTCTGAAGGCCGACTACACGACAAAAATGGCGGGTCATAACGCTCAAAATGAACGTACCATACGCTCATTTCAAGCGTACCGTACGCTCAAAATGAGCGCTATATTACAGCTACTACACAATGACTACTACAACACCTACAGAAAAGAAACAGAACCTGTCAACCAAGCGTCGCCAGGTTCAGGGGGCATCCTCTCACATTCGCGATGAAGGGACAGCCCTCGGCGCCATTGGTCTCATAACGACGGGACCGATCCCCAGCGACCATCCGCCGCGTGGTTCATCCGACGATTGCCCGCGCCGGCGAATCCCGCGGAGGCATTGCACCACGATGACGAATAACCCAGGTGACGGGCCGCGCCATTCCCCCCGTTGCGAACGGGGGGCCGCGGTGCCGACAGAGAATCGGGCCAGTCCGTTCCGCCGAGCGACTGCGACGGAGGGCCAATCATTATCGATTAGCGCGAGCCTGTCTCGTCACAGCGACGTAGGCCGCGGCTAACTGATATGTTCGATATTAACCAGGGAGACGAGCATGAAGAAAAAGAACGAAATTCCCCGCCGTACAGTCCTTACCGACGCGGACAAGGAGACCATGATGGCAGTCCTGATCCGCAACCTTGAGGTGTTTGAGCTGTTCAAGGACACTTTGAAGGCCAAAGACTTCGGGGACGCCAACGTCGTATATGCTGCGATTTGGCAGTTGCTCCAGGACTACCATGCCGAATTCGGGAAGTTGCCCAACCGTAGTATTCTCAAGACCGGCTTGGCGACGGCCATCGAAAACGATCCCGAAATGCTTATGGACGACCAGCAGGGGGTGGCAGAAGGGATCATCGAGACAGCTTTCGACGACAAGGGCACTTGGGATACGAACCTCTCCGAATCGGAGGACCATGCCGAGTGGGCGATCAAGACCGTCAAAAAGTTTCAACAGGAGCTGATCGCGGCCAAGGTTCGCGCCACGATCCAGACCCCCGGGTGGATCCGGGCAGACCTGCCCAACTTCCTGGAGACGGCCCGCCACGAGACCGAAGAGGTCGCCGCCATCGGCGTTTCCACCGCCGCGAGCCTTTTCCCCGATGGCTGGGACCAGGACGGTGGCATCAACACGTTCAGCACCGGCGTGGACTTTTTGGACGTGGCGCTGAAGGGCGGCCACGCGCCCGGCGAGGTGTACGGTGTGCTGGGGCCGTTCGCGTCGTGCAAGACCACGCTGGCCGTGATGCTCGCTGTTGAGGGCTGCCGCCAGGCCGCCCAGATCCTCAAGGAGACGGGGGAGCACCAGTACGTGTTTTTGGCCAGCTTTGAGGCGGGGCTGCCCGAACTGCGGATCCGTACCCTCTCCTACGCCGCGAAGATCGAGCGATCGTCCTTGGAGCACATGGGTCAGCAGGGCCTCGCGTTTCTTTCGACGGCCAAGCATCTTCGTCCCTACGAAGAGACGTTGTTCGCGACCGCACTGGAGGCGGGCCAGAAGGTTCTCGGCGAGCGGGGGCGGGCTAAACTGGCGATGAAGATGCTGGCGAAACACTTGATCATTTTGGACATGACCGGCGGCGATGAGCAGCATCGCGGCGCGGGCAGTGGCTACATTGCGGAGATCGCTAGCCGTATCAAGGCCGAATTGCGCGGCCGTGGTCCCGACGCCAGCTGCCGCTTGGCGATTATCGACTACGTCGGCGCCATGGCCAAGCGGCACCTCGCGGTGGCCAACAAGGACGTCGAACGAGTTGCGGCACTGGGTCGCCAACGCCCCGTTGGAGGCGAAAAATCAGATCGCCGCCAAGTACGCCTGCCCGGTCTGGCTGATGCACCAGATTTCCGGCACCGCCAATACAAAAGCCCCTGGGGCGCAGTATCACCACACCGATGCGGCCGAATCGAAGAGTTTTGCCGAGAATTTGGACTTCTCCTTCTCAGTCGGGGCGCCGAACGCGATGGGCCTCTGCCAGCTCATCGCCACCAAGCACCGCCGCACGGGGCACCAGGCGGCGCAGATCATCCAAATCCAGGGCGATATGAGCACCGTGGTCAACGCCGGGCACCTGTACAAGCTCGATCCGTACACGCATCATTTCGTCGCGACGGACGACGTACATCCCGCGTCGTCCGAGAGCACGCATGTCGCCCATGCCCTCACGTCGGGCAACGGCCATGCAAATGACGACGACCTGGGATTGGACGATTAGGGCTCGTCTACTGGCTGACAGTTCCATGCCGAATTTGGGAGAATGACGATGGTGACTGCGTATGCAGGATCATTTCACGAGGAAGCCGTGCAGTTGGAGAAAACTCGGGTGGACCTGGTGCTTCGGGCGTTCGGGCTCCAGAACTGGGTGGGGCAGGTGCTCGATGCGCATTACGGTCTTACTGGCCAGCGGCGGTTGAGCTTCGCCGCCTTCGACCGGCTGTTTCCCGGATTTCCGATTTGTCTGGAGGCAAGCCTGCTCTACCGCCTGGTCGAGCACAGCACGTGCAGCCAGGCGGCCATGTTCCGCGACTTCCGTCGTTACGTGCCTTACGAGCGGTTCCTGGAGCTTCGGGAAACCCTCGTGGCACGGGCGCGGGGGCGTCCCATCGGCCTGTTATATCGCTGGGAAGGGCTCAGTTCCGGCTTGATTCTCCATGACGGCGATTTTTCCACCAAAGGCTTCCAGCAGACGTACACCCAAGGGCCGGTCCGTGTAGCCGTCGAGAGTTTTGGGCGATTCGTGCGGACGTTGGCCGCGGCAAGCCCGACGTTGGATTCGCTCCGGTCGCCCGCGGTGGAGGATGCAGCCGGCGGCACAACCGTGCAGATTCCCCGCCCATGGGAACTGGCCCGCCTCGTGCCCAAACAGGCCGAGTTCCAGCTCCTGGCGTTCCTGCTGGCGATCCTGTTCGATATGCCGCCCGACGAGGCCCGGCAATACATCGTTCGGCGGGACGGCGAGCGATGGATCAACGTCACGCAGGAGCGGCTCGCCGAGCAGCTCGGCGTCAGCGTGCGGAAGGTGCAGCGGGCGGCCGCGGCCCTGCAACAGAAAGGGTTGATCGAGAAACAGCGGAACCCGTGCTTGGAGAACGAAATGCGGGTTTGCCTCGATCGGCTTGCAGGAAAGGAGCGGAATCCATGCGACCCAAAGTAACCCCAGCCCGATCGACAGGTACTTCGGGGCGGCCATCGCGGCGAAGCGTGTTCGATGACGAGCGGGCACTCGCAGAGTGGGTCAGCCGCATCTACACGCTGGAGCGACGGCTCCAGGAATCTGCAATCACGGGCCAGCCCAGCACCTACTTGCCGGCGCCCAGCCTGGACGGACGGGCGGCGACGTTGGAGGCGGCGCCGAGATCGTCGACCTGGACCAAGATCGCCCGCTTCCTGGCCAGGGAGCAAATCGGCCCGATCGACTATATCGCCCGTCAGTTCGACCAGTACAGGTCGGTGGCGGAGCCGCTGTACCCCAACAAGTTGCTGGGGGATGAGGCACGGAAACGGTACGCCGACTCCAAGGCCACGAAACGGAGCGAGTTGGCGATCACGTTGCGGTCGTATGGGTCGTCTTTGTCAAACCTGGGCGGAATGTCCGAGTACGTTCTTTGGCCCACGGCAAGAGAGAACCGAGACAAAACGGTGGAAGGCTGGCTCTCGGTCTTGTACTGCGAAACTGGCCTTTCGCCGCTTTTCGTTTACGGCGTTGCTGCCAGCGTGACGCACAATCACCCCGCATACGGCGAGGATGCGGAGAAGCTGTCACGCCGTTTTGAGCTGCCCGCGGCGGTGGAATACATCCGCTTTCGGCGCGACTACGACGTGGCTTGGGGAGAACTAATACCGCGAGGATTCCGCCCGCAAGCCGAAGAAATTTATCGGGAGTTGTTGACGAACTTGTTTTGAAATCGGCGCGCATCGTCTTGGAGAAGAAACGGACATCGTGTCCGGCCGCGGACCAATAGCTAAAAACAGTTTTGCGGCCACCTGTGTCGTGTAGGACTGAGGTACAAGGAGCAGATCACAAAAAGGCATTGTCGCCATGGGGCGTCGCCGAAATGCAAACGTTTGCATCGCTGAGAGCGAGGTCCGAACACGTGCGCTTAAAGAGTGTCACATTCGGCTTATCAAAGCGTTGGTCAAATGGTACGATAATGGGTAATGGGATTGAGGCAAGATTGAGGAGTAGTGGCATGGAGGCCATCGCAGGCGAATTTGAGGCTTCGGAGTGGGATCCCTTCCTTGTACCCGCCTGGCGTCATGAGGATGCCCAGCGGCTGGCGGCCGGCGAGCAGCCGAAGTGGTCAGCGAATGATCCCGCGATTGTGGACTGCGCCGCCTACCTGGGGGCCGTGGCCGACGCCCACGACGAGCAGAAGCAGGCCGCCGTAAGGCATCAGTGGCCGTGGCTGGCCGCCGCCCATGCGATTGCTGAGCAGGACGATCCAAGGCGATGGGAGGTCGAGGCTCGACTACTGACTGGCCAGACCGACGCAGACATCGGCGCCCGTTGTGGCCTACCGCCCGATGTCGTCAAGTGCTACGAGACTGTGTTCTTCAGCGTGCGAAGCCGTCTCGGCGCCCGGATGTGGGTGTGCAACCAGGTGATCGGTGACGGACCGCGGCGTGGCTTTCGGGACGACGAACTCGGTCTCCTCTGGGCAGCCTTTGGCTACCACGGCGGTGTCCCCGTTCTGGATGCCTTGGTCAACGCTTTTTATGCCACCTGGCGGCCGACTGAGCCAGCGACCATCGAAATCTACTTCCGCGACGAATGTCCCGCATCCCTGAAAATGAAGGCAGTGATCGCGGCCTACTCGGTCCCGTCGAACGTGCGGACGGCCATGAAATTCACGACACTGCACCGCCGGCTCCAAAAAATTGAGCGGAAGATGCGGAGGGGGAAAGCCGCGGCGCCGACGGACGCCATGAAGCGAGAAACCATTCGCCTGTGGCAGTCGTCACGCCCGAAGATGCGCGACATCGGTGTGCCGGCGCGGGAAGGGAAGCTTGTCGATGAGGCCATGACAGGAAGTGAGCAAGTCCAGCCGCCGGTTGAAGCCAATTCCGTACCTGTGCCAGCCAACCCCAACTTGTAGACACGGGCGTCTGGGTCAGAAAGGTAACGTAAATGAACAGACTCGTTACTCGGACGAACCGCAACTCTCAGAAGGTCGATCAGAACCTGGCGACACGAGTCGCGCCGGAATCACCCGCTACACCCCACACCCGAGAACTGACGGCCGAGGAACAGGTCATACTGGCACGGGCGGAGCGTAAAGCGGATATCATCCGCACCCTTGCCTTTCCGGCGGCGATGGCGACGGCGATCCCCGTGGGAAAAGACATCGGTGCGGCGGCCTTCAAAGTCTATCAGGATCGTCTGCTGCGAGAGGCTGGCAGCCCGACCGACCCCGTCGAAATCATGCTGCTGGAGCAACTCAGCCTGGCCCATCTTAGGGTCGCTCAGCTCCACGCCCAGGCCGAGTTGGCAAAAAGCATCGAGGAAACGAAGGTCTGCTCGACAGCAGCTACACGGCTGACTGGCGAAGTGCGGCGGCTTGCCCTGGCCTTGAAAGCGTATCGCGAGCCCGGCGGCAAGCGGCAATTCACGGTCGTGCGGCAGCAAAACGTCTCTGCGGCGGGCCAGCAGGTCGCATATCTTGACCAGAGTGGCAAGTCTCATGGGCAGATTCCTTTTCTTAGTGTGGGCGGCGAACAACGAAGCAGGAGGCTCGAACATGCACCTCAAACCACGTTCATCCCCCAATCCCAAGCGGCAAGCAGCGGGGCGCAGGAACCGCCTATTGCGAGGCCCGTTGACAGCCGAGGGACGCGAGCGTTTGCGACAGGCAGCGTTGCAGAACCAGCCGTGGAAGTCCTCGACAGGGCCGAGAACGGAGGCCGGTAAGGCCAGATCAGCGGCGAACGGTCGCTGGCGCCAGCAGGGTGACAAATCGGTGCGGCAGATTCGGGCAGGTGTGGCGGACGTTCTGGTCGATGATCGAGCAGATGGGCGCATGCCGAAGGATGGTGCAATCCAACGGCTGATGGCTTTCGACCCAGTCATCCGCTGGACGGTGATGGACCACGACTGGACCGTTCTCCCGCCCGGCAACGGTCACGATCAAGTGCGGTGTTGGGGAACCGCTAAGAAAGGAACCGAGACAGATATTTCTGACCATCTTCGTTCCCACGACGCTGCCAAACAGAGAAAACCCGCTCGGGCGCTAGACGCGGTGGGGCACCTTGGTAAAATGGATAGCCGTGCGAGCCTGGATCGGTTCCAGGCTCGCTGTAACTGGGAAATGTTGGCTGGCATCTGTCAATCCAGTGGTCGGCGCTTCGTTCGCTCCAACAAAAGGGTGTTGTGTATGACCGTTGGCTCTAAGACACAAGAAGACCGATTCAGCATCATCGCAGAGGCGGTATTCGCGCAGGTGCGGCGCGGGATTCCGCCCAACGTCGAATGCGATATTGCGCTGGACAGTGGCCTGGATGAAATTGGACTGGATTCACTCGCTCGAATGGACGTGCTGAACCGCTTGGAAGAAGCGTTTGGCCTGCGGTTTTCCGAAGATGCGCTGTACGACATGGCGACCTGCCGCGATATGATCGAATATATCCAGGCGAACGCGAACGGTGGGAGTTCGCGTTGGCAGCCCGCTGCACCGCCTCCCGTACTGTCGCCGCCGGCAGTGTCGAGGTCCGAAAGAATCCCTGCGGAGCATTACGACGTAACGCGGTTCCCCGAGTGCGTCGCGATGGGAGAACGATTGGCGGGCCTGGCGGCGGCCGGCTTGGAGAACCCGTTCTTTCGTGTGAAAGATCGCGTCGGCAAGGGAATGGTAACCATCGCCGGCCGCGAGGTGGTGAGTTATACGAGCTTCGATTACCTGGGCATGGGCCACGATCCTCAGGTCATCGCGGCCGCCAAGCAGGCGACCGATCGGCTGGGAACAAGTGCCACGGCGAGTCGGCTGGTGGGGGGCAACTATGCGATTCTCCAGCAATTGGACGCAGAGATCGCCCGTTTCCTGGGGACAGAAGCAGCCACGGTTTTCCCGAGCGGATACGGCACGAACGCCTCGGCCCTGGGGCATCTATTCGGCGCGGAAGATCTGATCCTCTACGATGAGTTGGTCCATGACAGCATTGTGCAAGGCACGGTCTTGTCGGACGCGCAACGGCGGCCGTTCCCCCACAACGATTTCGAGTTCCTCGACAAGCTGCTGCGCGACCTGCGCGGCGCCCATCGTCGCGTCGTCGTGGCCATTGAAGGGGTCTACAGCATGGACGGCGACTACCCGGACTTGCCGCGCTTCGTCGAGGTCAAGCGACGGCACGGGGCGTTGCTCTATGTCGACGAGGCACACTCCCTCGGCGTCTTCGGCGCCACGGGGCGGGGCATTTGCGAACATTACGGCGTCGATCCGGCGGACGGCGACATTTGGATGGGCACGGTCAGCAAGGCCCTGGGAAGCTCCGGGGGATACCTCGCCGGCCGCGAGATACTCATCCAGTACCTGAAATACACCACGCCCGCTTTCGTCTTTGCTACCGCGCTGTCTCCCAGCAACGCCGCGGCCGCCCTGGCAGCCATCCGCGTGCTTCAGGCAGAACCGGAGCGACTGGTACGGCTGCGAGATCGCGCGCGGTTGTTTCTCTCGTTGGCCAATGATTGCGGGCTGAACACGGGCAATAGCGGCGACACGCCCGTGGTTCCGATCATTCTGGGCGATTCTCTGCGATGCGTTCACGTTGCCTCCGCGTTGCTCCGTCAGGGCATCGATGTACAGCCGATCCTCTATCCGGCTGTGCCGGAAAACCTATCACGGCTCCGATTCCTTATCAACGCCGAGCATTCCGAGGAACAAATCTGCCACACGGTGCAGTTATTGGCCGATTGCCTTGCCGCACCGCGGCAAGGGTGACCGCTGCGATGGGCTGGCTCGATATCAGGTCCCAGGCGAACTGAGGTGACCCCGCTAACTATTCCAAAGGCAGCCAACCATCCCGCCAAGAACCCGTCAAGAAGCGCCCGGCGTCGCCTGAGAGGCTTTTGGGCGTTCGGCCACCAAAACTGCCTCCCTGCCAGACAAGCCGCCGGTGGGCCTCCAAGAAGCCGTAGACGGATATTGCCCAACTTAACAACGACGGTGTTTGACCAATCTTCCCGCTTAGCCATAGAATCATGGGTACAGGGAAGTCGATTTTCCACGATCATGTTCCCTTTCAGTGGGAGGAACTGCCACCGGCACCGCACAATCGGAGATCATCCTGATTGGCAAGTGATTGACAAACCGGAACCGAACGGAAGGCATACCCCCTGTCCGCCGGAAAAGCCGGGCGCCGCGCGAAGCATGGTCGCGGCTCGGGCTGCTAACATCATCTCTTGGGAGTCAAGCTCATCTCCAGCAGTTTGCCGCCACGTTCGATGGCCATCGGGACGGCCTTGTCGCCCGTGGTGAGCAAACGGCGAATCCCCGCCGGCCTCCAGTCGGATATGAGCTTGCCGCCCAACTTGACGATCCTATCCTTGGCGTGAAGGCCGGCGGAGCGAGCAGGACTCTTCTCGTTAACCTGTTCGACCTCAAGCCCGCCTGCCTCGTAGAACAGGCCCAGCCCGCATGTGCGCACGGCGTCGCGATACGCAAACTGAGTGCGCTTTGCCAGATAGAGCCGTTCGTTAGGAGCGTCAACCGTCACCCGGTACCGAGACAGGTAGCTCATCCCGAGAATGTTCAGTTTGCCGCCGATCAACATGAGATTCTCGCGTCGAAACCGTCCGATGACCAGGTGCGAGAGCAGAACGACTGGCGAAGACTGTGCCGACTGCTTGCCGGACAAGCACGAAGACGTGCCCTGGCCGACAACCCGAGCCTCGTGCGAGTCGACAAGACCTTTGAGCAACGTCTCTTCGAGTATGCCTGTGCTTGTCGCCCCGGTGTCGACCTCGAACAAGGTCGGCATGTCCTTGCCCACGACGGCCGGAACAACGATCACGCCGCCTTTGTATGCGAACGGTATACTCTCGCCCCACTCGGGGCGTTTCTCCGTTCCCGGCGGCAGGACGTCCACGCGCCCCTCGTCGAAGTCGATGGTGACGATCCAGTCCTTGATGAAATCTATGCCGACGATGCCGTAAACCTTAGGAGTGGACATCTCGCGCGGCAAGGTAAGATCCTGGCATAGGACGGGGCCTTTCGTCAGCGGCAGGGAGCCGACCCGAGCCTTGGGGGGAGAGTACAATTCAGCCGTTCCGCGGCCAAAGGCGTCCTGCATATTCACAGAACCGACGCGAGGCCCGAGATGCGATCGCAAGGAGACATCGAAGATGCTAGAGCTAGCCCCGGTGTCCAGCATGAACTGATACACCTTGTCGCCTACGCGCACGGGAACGAGCACCGTCAGGTCGTCCCGATCGAACGTGAAGGATTCTCGAACTGCCGCCTTTGGAGGAACGGTCGCAGTCGGTTCGGCGGCGCTGTTCGACGCAAGCGACGTCGTCCAGGCAACCAACGTCCAAACAACGGTCGCAAGGCGTGCCGGATGCTGCATAGACTGTTTGCTCCGGGAACGAATATCCGATCGGATCGTTTGCGCAATTTCCATTCCGGTGACGGCAAGAAGTGCATTATGCTGAATTCCCGCCGATTTGTCAATTTTGATGCCGTGGTTGCGAAATTGCGGGGTGCAAGTCGCGCTTTGCGGGAAGGGTTGAACGCAGCCGGGTAAGCCAGTGAGTAAGATGTTCTTGGCGATGGCGCGGTGCATGGGCCATACTCGCACTCACGGGGTCATACGGCGTCCAACATCTGCCGGATGGTTTGCTTCAGGAGAGGCTCGCCGCCGAACTCCATCCCCAGTCGCCGGAGCTTGTCGGTCACGATCTGGTGCTTGGGCGACGTGGTAGAACCGCGGACCTCGCTAGAACTGCTGCACAGCTCCTTGGCGATGGCCGCGACTTGGTATTCCGAGACGTAGCGGTCATAGCAGTTGTAGACTTCCCCCGCAATCCCCTCGGCCGTCAGCAGAATGTTCGACGGCCTTAGCGACATCGGCCCCGTGGACCTCCTTGCCACCCCGGCGGCACTCGACTGTCTGGCCGTGCGCCACGGCCCAGACCAGGTCGAACCATCTGCTGTTCTCGATCGGCCGGGCGATGCCGTAGATGCCGGTGGGCCGTAGGGCGCAAATCGGGTAGCCCTGGCCAAATCCATAGCTGTGAACAAACTGCTCGATGGCCGCCTTGTGGGCGCCATAGTGACTGGTGGCCCAGGTGGGATGGGACTCGTTCAGCGGCCGGTCGTCGAGAATCCTTTCGTGGACAGCGCAGGTAGAGATAAACACGAAGCACCCAACCTCGGCACGGCGGGCTGCCTCGATTAGTTGCAGCGTGCCGAGGACGTTCTTCTCCACGAACTCCAGCACGTCGCCCTCACCGCCCCGGAAGCCGCCGCCGGGATGATACAGAGCGGCATGCACCACGGCATCGCAGCCTTCGACAAGACCATCGCCGGCCCTCGGGTCTCCCAACTCGCCCGGCAGCCACTCGATCTGCCGCTCGACGGCCTCGAACCCACCCCGGTCGCTTTCGGGGCGATACCAGCAGCGGCAGAGGTGTCCCACCGAAGCCAGACGGTTCACGATGTACCGGCCGAGGAACCCAGTGGCACCAGTGACGGCAATTCGCATGGCAAGCGTATTCTCCTTGAGCGGGCATTGGCTATCGCTGCAAAGCAATTCTACAGCCCATGGCCAGACGTGTGTATCGGGCAGTGGCTCTCCTCTCGTCGAGACCGTACAATGGCGTTGCCAGGATGGTTACGAGGCTATGCGAGTGTGCGAGGGGACTACTGGAGGCTCGGCCCATGAGTGGTGAAAAAAAGGCCGGATCGCAGTGGACCAATGTTGGCGGGGTCCGGGTCCATTACCTTGTTGCAGGACCGGAAGACGCCCAGCCTGTCGTCCTGCTCCATGGTGCCAGCTTCTCGTCGGCGACTTGGCAGCAGATCGGCACGCTCGATGCCCTGGCCTCCGCCGGATATCGCGTGTTTGCCATCGACTTGCCGGGCTTTGGGCAGTCTCAGGACAGCCAACTGTCGCGGGAAACCTGGTTGGCCGAGTTTCTCGATCAGCTCAACGTCGAGCGCCCGGTGTTGCTGGCCGCGTCCATGAGCGGTGCATTGGCGTTCCCGCTGATTACAGAGCGTCCCGATCGCATTGCCGGTTTTGTGGCGGTGGCGCCCGATACGGATCAAGACCTATCAAGCTCGCCTGGGTCGGATCACGGTTCCCGTGCTGGCCATCTGGGGCGAGAACGACCGGACCATCCCGCTGGCAGACGGCGAATTGCTCGTGCGGTCCGTACCGAATGGCCGGATGGTGGTCATCCCCGGCGGCAGCCACGCGCCGTACATGAACGATCCGGCGAAATTCCACGAAGTCCTTTTGACGTTCTTGGCCGAGCGCTGTTCCCCAGAAACGCGCCTCTCCGTGAGCACCACTTTCCTTGCTTGGGTTTTCGGTCAGCATGCGATACGCGGACCATGTGCATGTGGAAAGGCCCGAACTGGGGACGTTCGCAGAATAGGAGACCGTGTCCATGAACACGAACCGAAGCCTGTTCCTTTGCCGCTTCCTGATCGCAGCCGATCTTGCGATGGGCATCGGGATGATGGTTTTGTGCTCGCCGGTTGCCCGTGGCGAGGCCGCCCCGAACGGAAACACATCGGCCAAGGCACATGGCTACGCCAAGTGGCAGAACGGGCCGGGCAAGGACGCGAAGTTCTTCCCGATCGCCGTCTGGCTGCAAGATCCCCGCAACGCACCCAAGTACCAGGCCCTCGGCGTCAATCTGTACGTCGCCTTGTGGAAGGGACCGACGGCCGGGCAGATCGCCGAGTTGAAGCGGCACCACATGCCGGTCATCTGCGACCAGAACGAGTACGCCCTGAAACATCTCGATGAGAAGATCATCGTCGGCTGGATGCACGGCGACGAGCCGGACAACGCCCAGTCGCTGGGCCAAGGCAAGGGTTACGGCCCGCCCATCCCGCCGGAAAAGATCCTCCAGGATTACCGGAAGATCCGAACCAACGATCCCACGCGGCCGGTGATGCTCAATCTTGGTCAGGGCGTGGCCTGGGACGGCTGGTACGGTCGGGGCGTGCGGACCAACCATCCTGAAGACTACGCGCAGTATGTCCGAGGCGGCGACATCGTCTCCTTCGACATCTACCCGGCCGTCCACGACAAGCCCGCCGTGGCCGGGAAGCTGTGGTATGTGGCCCGGGGCGTCGAGCGGCTGCGGGGCTGGGCGGGCGGCAACCGGATCGTGTGGAACTGCATCGAATGTACGCGGATCAGCAACACGAAGAGCAAGCCCACGCCCCAGCAGGTGAAGGCCGAGGTGTGGATGTCGATCATCCACGGCTCGCAGGGGATCGTCTACTTCTGCCACCAGTTCCAGCCTCGGTTCATCGAGGCCGGGCTCTTGGCCGACGAAGAGATGGCCCGAGCCGTCGGCGCGATCAACCGGGAGGTCCTCGGCTTGGCCGAGGTCATTAACAGCCCTTCGGTCCCCAAGGCCGCCACGGTGACGGTCAGCCCGGCCGAGGTTTCCCAGGAAATGGCCCGGTTCCTAGCTTCCGAGGGCATTGCCATTTCTATGAAGAAGCACCAAGGGGCGGCCTACCTGTTTGCCGTTCGGATGGAGGCCAGCCCGGCCAAGGGGAAGTTCCAGCTAACGGGCATGTCCGGTAAGTCCGTGGTCCGTGTGATAGGCGAGAACCGCACCATCCGTCTACACGACGGCCGGTTTGAGGATGACTTCGGACCGTATGCCGTCCACTTGTATCAGGTCGTGAAATGAACATCCCAACCACCAACTCCTTCTGCGGGTCAACGGCATCCAGCCTGCGGAGCATGGGATGATGCTGGGCGACAACGTGCCGTGGCCGGGATAGGACGACACGGGCATGAAGATCGCCACCTGGAATGTGAACTCGATCCGTGCCCGGCAGGAACGCCTGCTGGCTTGGCTCCAAAAGGCCCAGCCCGACGTGCTGTGCCTCCAGGAACTGAAGGCCACGGACGACGCATTTCCCAACGAGGTGATCCGGCGAAGTGGCTATCACGCAGCCGTCTTCGGCCAGAAGACCTACAATGGCGTGGCGATCCTCAGCCGGAGCAAGCCCGCGAAGGTCCTCCGCGGCATGCCGGGGTTCGATGATCCGCAGGCCCGGGTGCTCATGGCCGAGCTGAAAGGGATTTCGATGATCAGCGCCTACGTCCCAAATGGCGAGTCGGTAGGGTCGGAAAAGTACCGCTACAAGCTCCAGTGGTTCCAGCGGCTGCGGGAGTTTCTGGAGGCCCGATTCAAGCCCACGGAGTCGGTGATCCTCTGCGGTGACTTCAACGTGGCCCGCGACGAGAAAGACGTGGCCCGGCCGGAAGTGTGGGCCAGCAGCGTCTTGCTCCATCCCACGAGCCGCGAGGCCTTGGCACATCTACTGGAATGGGGCTTGGCGGATGTTTTCCGGCAGCGGCATCCCGAGGGCGGCCTGTATTCGTGGTGGGACTATCGGTTGCTGGCTTTCCCGAAGAATGACGGCCTGCGGCTGGACTACATCCTGGCCACGGAGCCGTTGGCCACGTGCTGCACGTCCGCTGAGATCGACCGCGAGGAGCGGAAGGGCGAAAAACCCTCGGACCACGCGCCGGTGATCGCAGTATTCGAGAGGTAAGAAAACGAGTCTGCCGCCGAAACCTGCGCCATGGCTGCCGCTCCTGGACACGCATGACTGCAAAAGTAGTTTTGGTGATCGCGTGGCAAGACGGTCACGATGTCCGGGATGGTGAGCCAGCGGGCCCATTATTTTGGGTTTGGAGTCACCAATGGCCTGGTTGATCGCAGCGTCAGGCAAATGCCCCGAGGCAGTGGGGCGGGGCCTCGCAGAAGAAACCTTGCGGTTGCCGGCGATTCGTGTCGGCATTGGCGGTTATAAACCCCCCATTGCACAACCTGCTTGACAGCCCTACAGACCCCTGCTACATTAAGGGGTAGTTTCGATTTCTCGGAAAACGCAGGGCAATCTGCCCGGAGGCAGCGTTTGGTTTCGTGACAGAGAGCGCGGCGGGCGTCCGATGCCCGGGCCACAAGAGATAAGGCCCTTCATATTCTGTTGGGAGAAGACCCGATGCGAGTAGCCAAGTTCCATCATTGTTACTGTTCCGATGCGCGATCCTTGGTCGTTCGGCTCTTGGGCTTTGCCGCGGCGGTGCTTTTGCTCTTGTCTTCGCCGCCGGCCCGGGCAGACGACACCTGGACGGTTACGACGACCGGCGACTGGTCCAGCGCGGGCAATTGGAGCGGCGGGCTGCCGACCTCCACCACCAACGCCGATATCTTCAACGGCGGGACGGCCACCATCACCACGACCGGCGACGTCTGTGGCAGCCTTTCCCTTGGCAATACCGCAGGCAGCGGAACTATCCAAATGACCGGCGGCAGCTTCGCCGTAAACGGTTATGCCTACGTCGGCTACTCTGGCACGGGGAACTTCACGCAGTCGGGGGGCACCAACAGCAGCAGTGGCTTTCTCTACCTCGGCTACAACGCCAGCAGCAGCGGGACCTACAGCCTCAGCAGCACGGGACAGTTGAC
Source organism: uncultured Planctomycetia bacterium (assembly GCA_963804825.1). Taxonomy (GTDB): domain Bacteria; phylum Planctomycetota; class Planctomycetia; order Pirellulales; family Thermoguttaceae; genus JBKQVT01. Next base: position 668,629 of record CAWDRV010000004.1, read on the forward strand.
CGCGCCGAATGAATACGTGGGCTACTCCGGCACGGGAAACTTCACGCAGTCCGGCGGGACCAACACTATCAGCGGCACGCTCTGCCTCGGCTCTGGCACTGGTTCCAGCGGGAGCTACAGCCTTAGCGTTTCCGGGCAGTTGACCGCACCGAATGAATATGTGGGCAACTCCGGGACGGGGAACTTCACGCAATCCGGCGGCACCAACACTATCAGCGGCACGCTCTGCCTCGGCGCTGGCACTGGTTCCAGCGGGACCTACAACCTCAGCGGCGGCTCGTTGTCTGCACCAAATGAATACGTGGCCAACTCCGGCGCGGGAACCTTTACGCAGTCCGGCGGGACCAACACCATCAGCGACACGCTCTGCCTCGGCTCTGGCACTGGCTCCAGCGGGACCTACAGCCTCAGCGTTTCCGGACAGTTGTCCGCACCGATTGAGTACGTGGGCTACTCCGGCACCGGGAACTTCACGCAATCCGGCGGCACCAACACCATCTCCAGCGTCCTCTACCTCGGCCCTGGCGCTGGTTCCAGCGGGACCTACAACCTCAGCGGCTCCGGCTTGTTGTCCGCGCCCAATGAGTACGTCGGCTACTACTCCGGCTACCCCAGCGGCACGGGGGACTTCATCCAGTCGGGCGGGACCAACACCGTCAGCAGCACGCTCTACCTCGGCTACGGCTCCATGTCAGGCGGGACGTATACCCTTACCGGCACCGGCACGCTAAGCGTCGCTAGCGAGATTCGCGTCGGCGCCGATTCCCCGTCCGGACGAGCACGATTGGAATGGTTTGCCAGCACATCGACATTGAGCACCCCGACGCTGACGTTAGGATCCGTTGGCACTTTGGCCATGGGGTTCGATTTCGACATGGGTGCCCTGACCAGCGGCGCGCTGTTTCAAGGCGCGCTCAATGGCTTGAACTCGGCGACCCTGGAGATTACCAACGGCGCGACGGCAACCCAGGCCGGCAGCGACACGGCGGCGGTTAGGTACTTGAGCCTCGGGACAGCCACCGGCAGCGGAACGATGCAAATGACGGGCGGCACCTTCAGCGTGAGCAACTCCGCCTACGTCGGCTACTCCGGCACGGGCACCTTCACGCAATCCGGCGGGATCAACACCGTCTCCAACATTCTCTACCTCGGCTACAGCTCCGGCGGCAGCGGGACCTACAACCTTAGCGGTTCCGGGCAGTTGTCCGCAGGGTATGAATGGGTGGGCTACTCCGGCGCGGGAACCTTCACGCAGTCCGGCGGCGCCAACTTCGTCGGCGCCAATTTGTCCATCGGTGGCGACATCACCGGGACCTACAACCTTAGCGGCACGGGGCAGTTGACCGCGGGGGCAGAGTACGTGGCCTGGGCCGGCACCGCGAACTTCACGCAATTCGGCGGGACCAACACCATATCCAGCACTCTCTACCTCGGTTACGGCGGCAGCGGGACCTACGGCCTCAGCAGCGGCTCGTTGTCCGCCCCGACTGAGTACGTGGGCTACAACGGCACGGGAAACTTCACGCAATCCGGCGGCACCAACGCCGTCTCCAGCACTCTCTACGTCGGTTACGGTAGCGGGACCTACAGCCTCAGCGGTTCCGGGCAGTTGACCGCACCGACTGAGTATGTGGGCTGCAACGGCACCGCAACCTTCAGCCAGTCCGGCGGCACCAACACCGTCAGCGGGACCAATCTCTATCTTGGCTACAACACCGGCAGCAGCGGGACCTACAACCTCAGCGGCGGCTCGTTGTCCGCACCAAATGAATACGTGGCCTACTCCGGCGCGGGAACCTTCACGCAGTCCGGCGGCACCAACAGCGTCTCGACCTGGCTCTACGTCGGCGACAACTCCGGCACCAGCGGGACCTACAGCCTCAGCGGTTCCGGGCAGTTGTCCGCACCGTATGAGTACGTGGGCAACTCGGGCACGGCGAACTTCACGCAGTCCGGCGGCGCCAACATCATCTCCGGCGGCACAGCCGCCCTCCCCAGCGGTCTCTACCTCGGCTGCACCCTCGGCAGCAGCGGGACCTACAGCCTCAGCGATTCCGGCCTGTTGTCCGCGCCGTATGAGTACGTCGGCTACTATTCCGGCGGCACGGGCACCTTCACGCAATCCGGCGGCACGAACAGCGCCTCCAACTGGCTCTACGTCGGCTGCAACTCCGGCAGCAGCGGGACCTACACCCTCAGCGGTTCCGGCCTGTTGTCTGCACCGTATGAGTACGTCGGCTACTCCGGCGCGGGCACCTTCACGCAATCCGGCGGCACCAACAGCATCTCTGGCGGCACAGCCAACGTCCCCAGCGGTCTCTACGTCGGGTACGCTACCGGCAGCAGCGGGAGCTATAGCCTCACCGGTTCCGGCCTGTTGTCCATACCGTGTGAGTACGTGGGCTTCTCCGGCGCGGGCACCTTCACGCAATCCGGCGGCACCAGCATCATCGCCGGCGGCGTAGCCGGCGTCCCCAGCTTTCTCTGGCTCGGCGACTACGGCAATGGGACCTACAGCCTCAGCGGCGGCTCGTTGTCCATACCGTATGAGTACGTGAGCTACGTCGGCACGGGGAACTTCACGCAGAGTGGCGGCACCAACACCCTCTCCAACAATCTCTACCTCGGCGTCTACGCCAGTGGCGGCGCGGGGACTTACAGCCTCAGCGACGGCTCGTTGTCCACACTGAATGAAGAGGTGGGCTATTCCAGCACGGGGAACTTCACGCAATCCGGCGGCACCAACACCATCTCTCACAGTCTCTACCTCAGCCGCAATTCCGGCAGCACCGGGACCTACAGCCTCAGCGGTTCCGGGCAGTTGTCCGCGCTGTATGAGTATGTGGGCTACTCCGGCACGGGAAACTTCACGCAATCGGGCGGCACCAACACGATCCTTAGCGGTGGCGCCTGTCCCTCGGCTATGCCTCCGGCACCAGCGGAACCTACAACCTCAACGGCGGAATACTCATCCTCCCGGCACTAAGCGGCGGCTCCGGGACCGCCGCCTTCAACTTCGGCGGCGGAACACTCCAGGCGAGCGGCTCATTCACGAGCACCTTGCCCATGACACTGACCGGCAGCGGCGGCAACGCCACCGTCGATACCGCCGGTTATGCCGTGACCCTCTCGGGTTCGCTTTCCGGCACCGGCGGCCTCAGCAAGACCGATAGCGGCATACTGGTCCTCAGCGGCACCAACAAATACACCGGCGGGACGACGGTAACGGCCGGCACGCTCGACTTCGCCAGTCCCGCGGCGTCGCCCACCGCAGGCATCTTGACTGTCAAGGCGGGCGGTTACGTGGCGTTGGGCGCGTTGTCGGGCGCCTCGTCGCCTGCCGTGGACGGCCAGCAGGGACCGGCCCCAGACGCGGCTGCCGCGGACACCGTGGCGACGACCTTTCCGGCAAGCGCACAGGATGCCGTGTCCAGTGGCGGCGACGGCGGCGAGGTTTCGCTCGGGGGCACGGGTTCGATCGCCGAAGGCCTTTCGGCGGCCGCCGTGCCCGAGCCCTCCACCCTCGCCCTCTTGGGTGTCGCCGCCATCGGACTGCTTGGCTACCTGTGGCGGCGGAAGTGATCGACGTAAGGAAGATTTGGAGAAGACCTGATGCGTGCAACTCGTTTCGTTCCGCCATCCTCGGTCGTCCGGCTCCTGGGCCTTGCCGCAGCGGCGCTTTTGCTTTTGTCTTCGCCGCAGGCTCGGGCCGACGACACCTGGAACGTTGCGTCGGGCGACTGGTCCAGCGCGGGCAACTGGAGCGGCAGCGTCGTGCCGACTTCCACCGACAACGCCGATATCTTCAACGACGGGACCGTAACCATCACTCAGACGGGGGAAGTGTGTAACAGCCTTTCGATTGACAGTAGCACGGGGAACGGATCCGTCCAAATGACCAGCGGCAGCCTCACCGTGGGCAGCTCCGCCTTTGTTGGCTATTCCGGCATGGGGAACTTCACGCAGTCCGGCGGGACAAACTCTTGCAATGATTACTATGGCGGTCTTTATCTCGGCTACAACTCCGGCAGCAGCGGGACCTATAGTCTCACGGGCACGGGAGAATTGTTCACATCGAATGAGTACGTGGGCTATTCCGGCACCGGGAACTTCACGCAATCCGGCGGCAGCAACGCCACCTACTATTCCACTCTCTTCGTTGGCTACAGCGCCGGCAGCAGCGGAACCTACAGCCTCAGCAATTCCGGGCAGTTGTCTGAACTGAATGAGTACGTGGCCTACTCCGGCACCGGCAACTTCACGCAAACTGGCGGGAGCAACATCATCTTCAACAACCTCTGGCTCGGCTGCAACCCCGGCAGTAGCGGGACCTACAGCCTCAGCGGTTCCGGCCTGTTGTCCGGAGCGGATGAGTTCGTCGGCAACTACGGCGCCTACAACCTCACGCAGTCCGGCGGAACCAACGCGCCCATTGCTCTCTACATCGGCGACAGGGCAGGTGGAAGCGGATTCTACAGCCTTAGCGGGACCGGGCTGTTGAGCCCGCCGCGACCAGGATGGGCTTGCGCTGTATACGTCGGCTATTCCGGCACGGGGACCTTTACGCAAACTGGCGGGACCGCCTTACCCACCACTCTCTACATCGGCTGCAATTCCGGCGGCACCGGTTTCTATAACCTCAGCGGCTCCGGCCTGTTGTCCACACCGACTGAGTCCGTCGGCCAGTCCGGCACAGGGAATTTCGCGCAGTCGGGCGGCACGAATAATGCCGGCAGCCTCACCATCGCGTACAGTTCCGGAAGCAACGGAACGTACAATCTCACTGGCGGGGTGCTCATCCCATCCTCGCTAAACAGCGGCGCCGGCACCGCCGTCTTCAACTTCGGCGGCGGAACGCTCCAGGCAAGCGGCCCGCTCACCACCACCCTGCCCATGACGCTGACCGGCAGCGGCGGCAACGCAACCGTCGATACCGCCGGCTATACCGTGACCTTCTCCGGTTCGCTTTCCGGGCCCGGCGGCCTGACCAAGACGGACGCCGGGGCGCTTGTGTTGGCGGCGAGCAATATCTACAGCGGCGGCACGGAAGTTGATAACGGCACGCTCGTGGCTGCCAACGGCAGCAATGGCTCCGCCACCGGCAGCGGAAGCGTTACCCTGAGCGGCGGCACCCTGGCCAGCGGCACCAGCGGCGGCTCGATCTCGGGCGAAGTGCTGATCGGTTCTGTCGCCTCGGAAATCGCCCCCGGCGGAATCGGCTCCATCGGCACCTTGACCATCGGCAGCCTAGTCACCGCATCGAACCTCACGCTCAACTTCGACCTGGCTACTCCGGGTGGCAGCGGCGACCTGTTGACGATCACCACCGCGCTCACTGTCGGCCAGGGCACGCCCATCACGTTCGGCACGAACCCGACAGCCATTGGCGATTACCGCCTGATCGCCATCCCCAGTAACTTCGACACGTCCACGCTGGGCAATTTCGATCTTCCCGTGACGACGTACACGTTGTCCACGGCCGTAGACCCCGGTTACATCGACCTTGTGATGGCCGTGCCCGAACCCTCTACCCTCGCCCTCTTGGGCGTCGGTGCCGTCGGTTTGCTGGGCTACGGTTGGCGGCGGAAGCGGACGTAATGCCTCGCCAAAAACGTTGTTCGTGTTCACCCGGATCGGCTCCCGGGAAAACGACGATCCGCTGAGCACGACCTCGGTAGCCTGCGATCTGCGGCGCGTAACCCGATTGGGCCAATTTTTCGACAGTTTTCCCCCTCGATAGATGCAATTTCCGTCTTATTGCGGCCCCCCCACGCCAGGCGCTTTACATTTCCGCCAATGTTGGTATGCTGAAATTCTCCTCGCAATCGTTAGACCCAATCCTGGAGGCAGCAACCGCATCGCAGCGACGAACGTCCCGCCTGTGAGGACTTTCGTCCCTTGGGTGCGTTCTTCGTTTCGCTCGCCGTGCGGGCCCACCCATGAGGCAACTGGCGGGCACCCTGTGCCTGTCCATCAGGCGTCGTGGATGATGAGCATAACGAACAAAGATGTGTCGGAGGAAGAACGATGAGCCGTTGGACGAGCCTTCTTCTGGTGGTGCTTGCGATCTCGGCGTCATCCGTTGCTGACGGGCAGACTTACAACGTGCTGCTCTCGTTTAGCGGCACCGGCGGCGCATATCCCGGCGAATATCCCTGGGGCGATTTGACACTCAGCGGCTCAACCCTGTACGGGATGACACAGGGTGGCGGCACCAACGGCTACGGCAACATTTTCAGTATCAACACGGACGGCAGCGGCTTCCACAACCTGCTCTCGTTTACCGGCAGCAGTGGCGCAAATCTCGGCGGCCTTCCCACGGGCAGTTTGACGCTCAGCGGGTCAACCCTGTATGGAATGACCCGGGCTGGCGGCGTCAACGCCGAGGGCAACATGTTCAGCATCAACACAAACGGCAGCGGCTTCCAAAACCTGCTCTCGTTTAGCGGCACCAACGGCTACGCTCCCTGGGGTAATTTGACGCTCAACGACTCGACCCTTTACGGGATGACCGCGTGGGGCGGCGCCAACACCGAGGGCAACATCTTCAGCATCAAGACGGACGGCAGCGGCTTCCAAAACTTGCTCTCGTTTAGCAGCGACAACGGCGGATGGCCCACCGGCAGTTTGACGCTTAGCGGCTCAACCCTGTACGGGATGACACAGGGCGGCGGCTTGTTGAACAACGGCACTATTTTCAAAATCAACACGGACGGCACCGGCTTCCAAAACCTGCTCTCGTTTAGCGGCAGCAGTGGCGCATATCCCGGCGAATATCCCCGGGGCGATTTGACACTCAGCGGGTCAACCCTGTATGGGGTGACCCAGCAGGGCGGCGCCGACGGCCTGGGCAACATTTTCAGCATCAATACAGACGGCACCGGCTTCAAAAACCTGCTCTCGTTTAGCGGCACCAACGGCTCCACCCCTCATGGCAGTTTGACGGTTAGCGGCTCAACCCTGTATGGGATGACCGCGTACGGCGGCACCAACGGCGACGGCACCATCTTCAGCATCAGCACGGATGGCAGCGGCTTCCAAACCCTGCTCTCGTTTAACGGCGCCAACGGCGAAGTCCCCCTCGGCAGTTTGACGCTCAACCGCTCAACCCTGTATGGGATGACTGAGGGGGGCGGGGCCTGCAACGATGGCACGGTGTTTTCGCTCACGCTCCCCACCGCTACGCTCACATGGATCCACACCGGCAGCGGAAGTTGGAACAACCCCAGCAACTGGGACGGGAACAACGTCCCCGGGAACAACCCGCAGGACACGGCCACCTTCGGCACCGCGATCGGCAGCAATACGGCCACCGTTACGCTGGATGGAAGCTGGACGATCGCGGCCCTGACTTTCAGCACCACTGGTGGCGGCAGCTACACCATCAGCCGCTCTGCCGGCGACAACACCAGCACCCTGACGCTGACCGGCACGGGCACGAGTTTCCCGCTGACCAACAATGGCGGCAATCACACCATTGCCGTGCCGATTATTCTCGGAAGCAACCTAAGCGTCAGTGCCACCACCGGCAGCAGCTTGACCGTTTCTGGGCCGATCGGCGAGGCTAGCCCAGGCACGAGCGTGACCCTCAGCGGCGGCGGCCAGTTGATCCTCTCCGCCAGCAACACGTATACCGGCGGCACGACCATCAGCGGCGGCACGCTGCAACTGGGCGATGGCACCAGCAACAACGGCTCCGTGGCCGGCAATATCACCAACAACGCCTGCCTGAGTTTTGCCAACCCCAACGCCCAGACCTACACCGGCGCCATCAGCGGCAGCGGCGGCGTGACGAAGACGGGCGCCGGTGCCCTGACGCTGGCCGCCAGCAATATCTACAGCGGCGGCACTACGGTTGCCGGCGGCGTCCTGGAGGTTGACGGCTCGCTGGCCGCCAGCGGCAGCGTGCAGGTCCAGAGTGGCGGGACCCTGAGTGGATCGGGCAGCGTCGGCAACGTCAACGTCGCTTCCGGCGCCGCGGTCGCGCCGGGCTCCATCAGCGGCAGCGGCACCTTGACGACCGCTTTCATGATCCTCAGCAACAATAGCACCCTCAACGAGTTGCTCGGCACGGGCAATGGCGGCGACAGTCTGTTGGCCATTGCCGGCGGCTTGACGATCAGTTCCAGCATGACGGTCGATGTGACGCCGGGGGCCAATTGGAGCCCCGGGCCTTACACGCTGGCCACGTTCAGCTCGCTTGCGGACAACTCCAGTAACTTCAGTGGCTGGCAAGTCACTGGCTCCGATCTTGGGGGCAACTTCACCTACAAGTTCAGTTCGGACAGCAACGACCTCTACCTCGACGTGCTGTCCGTCCCCGAGCCTTCCACGCTGATCCTGCTGGGCGTCGGTGCCATCGGTCTACTCGGTTACGCTTGGCGGCGGAAGCGGACGTAGCGCCTCGCCCAAAGAAGTCTTGTCCTGTCGAAGAATCCCAACTGGAAATCTACCTTGGCCTGATTGACATTTATCGGCAATCCTCGTTATGCTAGGTTGTCACTGGCTCGGCGGGCCCGATGGCCCTCGAACACGGTTTGCCGTGGGTTGAATTGTCTGGAAATCCAGGTAGGAGCAATTTGCCATGAAACGCCTTTTGCTGCTGGTGGTCGTGATCGTAGGTTTGTTGGCTTCGTCGTCGTTGGCGCGTCAATGGAGTTCGCGCAGTGGCGGTTTTTCGGTGGAAGCCGAACTGGTCGACGTGAAGGACGGCAACGTCATCCTGAAGAAGCAGGACGGCTCGCAGATTTCGGTGCCCTTGAACAAGCTCAGCCTGGGCGACGTGCAGTACATCGGCGACGTGTTCAAATCGGCGGAAGCAAGAGTCACCGGGGGGAAGACGGATTCGTCGGCTCCGGTTGCGGGGAAGGCGGAAGCCGGGGCGCCCGACAACGCGGCGAAAGTCGCCCGCCCCTCCGCCGCCACGCTGAAGAAATTGCACTATGCCTGGAAGAAAGGCGAGACCTATGTATACCACGTAAGAATCATCGGCGAACGGGGAGATGACACTGAGAACCGCACCGGGGACGTTACCTACAAGGTGAAATCGACCCGATTCGGCGAGATCGAGTTGGGCATGACCGGCAGCTTGAAATATGCGGACGTGGAGAATCCGCGGACCTACGTGATCCTTCCGGGCAGGCATGTCCGGTTCATTTCCAGGGTCGAGGAACCCAAGGAAGTGGCGATTCGCATCGATCCTCATGGACGACTTCTGGAGAGCCGGGGCGAAGCGCCCTTGCCCTACCTGTTGGGCGATCTGTCGGAACTGATCGTCGAACCGCTGCCTCAAACGGAAGAGGCCTCCTGGACGATCGCGCGCGATCCGGGAATCGCCGTAGTTTCCGTCCACTATCCGTATTGGCGATCGTCGCTGGCGGCCTCGCGCGAGGGCGTTCCCGCCACCGAAAAGACCGTCTACACCGTCGAGGGCGAGTCGGACAAGTTGATCACGGTCGCCAAACACTATGCCATGACCTCGGCCGCCACGCTGGCCGGCAAGCCGCGCATCGAGGCCACCGGCGAGGGAAAACTGAAGTTCGACCCCCAGCGGGGCGTGTTCGCCAGCCTCGACTTCGACATGCGGGTTAGCGTCCGCGATTCCAACAAGACGGAAGAAACCCCCTTGCACCTCAGTTATCGGCTGCTTAGTGAGGAGGACATCGCCGAGGCGGCCAAGGAAGCGAAAAAGGTTAAGGACGAAGCCGAGAAGGCCAAAAAAGAAAAGGAGCGGCCCTTGACGGCCAAAGAAATCGAGGCCGCGGTGGCCGATCTGGCCTCCGACGACCAACAGCGAATCAACAACACGATCAGGTTGTTCAATGAAAAGAAGCCGTCCCAGCCGAACGCGAAGGCTGCGCAAGCCCTCGAAACGGTCATGCTCAAGAGCGAGAACGGCGGGTATCGCGCCGAGGCCGCCAAAGCCCTGAAGAACTGGTCCACCCCGGAAAGCGTTTCGGGACTCCTCAAGGCGCTGAAGGATCAATGGTCTCCCGTGCGATCGAACGCCATCGAGGCGCTGATCAAGTATGCCCCCAAGGAGGCAATCAAGCCCGTGGCGCAGCAACTGACCGACGGGATGACGCGCGGCTCGGCGGCCAAGTTTCTCAAGGCGATGGGGCCGGATGCCGAGGATGCCGTGTTGCGCAATTCAATGTCAGCGATGCTTGGGTCTGCGCGGAGGTGTGTGGGATTCTTGAAGTGATTGGAACCAAGAAATCCGTTCCGGCCTTGGAGAAGGCCGTCTTTAATGAGAATTGGATGATCAACGGCAACGCCAGGAAGGCGTTGGCCGCCATCAAGGCGCGCGAGGACGTTCGCGGGACAAAATAACACCGCTTGTGACCTTCGGTTGTGCTGTTTGGTGCATACGACGAGATAGGCTGCCCGGCATCACTCGCCGGCGACCAACGTCGCAAGGACCTTCCTCAGCCCAGAGCCACGCGGGCCATGCGCTCAAAATCAGCCTGCTTTTTGATTCGCCCCTTCTCGATCAGGTAGTCGAACAGGGACTGCAAATGCTCACCCTTGGCCGCGACTTCTTTGGGGAATGGAACGGTTCCTGAATGCCACGATCCGTCCAGAAACACGGTCACGTCGTAGCCGGACAACTCTTACTGGTAGTCCTTGTCACCGTTTATGAATTCAAGCACCTCAGCCCGTTTTGGGATGTTGGCGGCCAATAGTAGCCGTGCGGCTGCCGGCGATTAAAGTCGGTGTTGGCTGCCGTACCCCCCTTTGGCAACAACCTGCTTGACACCCTTGTAGGCCCCCACTACATTACGGGTAACTTAGATCCCTCGGGAATCGCGGGGTAAGTTGCTCGGAGGCGGCGTTTCGTTCGTACTCGATGAGCGTAGCGGGTGTGCTCCCTGCTTTTTCTTGCCTCGCAGCACCCTTCGACAATCACGAGGCAGCGTTCGGTTTCTCGCTATCGCACGGGAAGGCTGTCGCTGCTTCGTGTCTTGTCATCGCACGCTCTCCTTCTCGGGCCTTGAGTGATCTTCCATTTTGGCGTCGGCTTGGTGGGACGGAAGGTTGGCATTCGCAGAACCTTTGTTCATGGGGGGGGTGTGATGGGAAGGTTTTTTACAGTTCTGGCGGGAATGGTACTGGTATTGTCAATGGTTGTTGGAAATGCCTGGGGTCAGGATTTCTTCCTGCACAACAGTCAAACCCTGGACGTCACCTCGTTCTACGAGGTCGGTGCCACGTACGATTACAGCACAGCTAATGTAGAGAACGGCGGGAGCATCACCTCAGTCCTGGCCACGTACAACTACAGCAGCGTAACCATTTCCGGTGGGACCGTTGCAGAGTTGAATCCGTGGGACTCCAGCAGCGCAGCCATTTCCGGTGGAACTGTTGGCTTCGTGGATGACTACAGCACCGGCAACCTAATCGTTTCCGGCGGAAGCATTGGCATCTTAATTGGCCGTAGCGGCAGCAACGTAATTTTTTCCGGTGGGAGCATCACCGAACTCGATTCTGGAGGTCAACTGACTATACAGCCCACTGCGAATCTGGTCATTCCGTCAACAACAACAACTTACCTTTGGGGGGGAGGATGCGTCATCGACACGCAAAGTTATGCTGTCACTTTCAACGGCACGATTTCAGGGACCATTGGACTAAGAGGCTATCCGCAAAGTGATATTGCTGTAAAGCGTTGTCGGGAGTAAAGATGCGCACTTTCCCCTTGCAAAGGAGTGCGCACATGACCACGACGACGCGGAAACCGTATTCGACCGATCTTACCGATCAACAATGGGCCATCCTCCAACCGCTGATTCCCCTTGCCAAGCACGGCGGCCGTCCGCGCGAGGTGGAGATGCGCGAGGTGCTCAACACCTTGTTCTATCTCAACCGCACGGGATGCCAGTGGGACCTGCTGCCCCACGATCTGCTGCCGAAGAGTACGGTCTACCAGTATTTCCGGCAGTGGCGCGACGATGGCACGTGGCAACGAATGATGGATGCGCTGCGGGCGCAGGTCCGCGTGGCGGACCAGCGGGAACCGACGCCCAGTGCCGGTGCGATCGACAGCCAAACCGTAAAAACGACGGAGCGGGGTGGCGAGCACGGATACGATGGCGGGAAGAAGATCAACGGGCGAAAACGCCATGTTTTCGTGGATACTTTGGGGCTCTTGCTGGCGGTGGTCGTGACCAGTGCAGCATGGGACGATGGGGCCGCTGCACCCCAAGTGTTCAGCCAACTCGACAACGCCAGATGTCCCAGACTGACCAAAATCTGGGCGGACAACAAGTATCGCAATCACGAACTGGATCGGTGGCTGGAGAAGCACCGCGACCACTGGGACCTGGAGATCAAGTCTCGGCCGGAAGGAGCAGTCGGTTTCGCGCCTGTGCCCAAACGATGGGTCGTCGAGCGCACCTTCGCCTGGTTGGGAAGGTACCGCCGCCAGAGTCGGGACTACGAACGTCTGACCGAGTCCAGCGCCTCGATGTTGCGAATCAGTTCGATTCACCTGATGCTCCGACGGCTTGCGCCGCCCGCACGGGTCGTGTCATTCCGGTACCGCCAGGCCGCGTGAGCCAAACCGTGTATTTCCCGAGAAATCTTTACGGATAGCCTCTAAGTAAATCCGGCGCTGGAACCGCCATCCTGAACGGTATTAACAGCTACACCGGCAATACGTTAATCAGCGGCGGCACACTCCAGTTGGGCAACCTCCTGGCTCTCCAGAACAGCGCGTTAGACACTTCGGGCGCGGGTATCCTCGCCTTCTCGTCCGGCGTCAATACGCCCACCTTCGGCGGCCTCACCGGTGCAAACAACCTGACCCTGCCCTCCAATGTCACGGCCCTCACGCTCAACCTCGGCAGTGGCGTCACCCAGACCTATTCCGGCGCTCTGGGCGGCGGGACGAGCATGACCCTCACCATGACGGGCACCGGCATGCAGGTCCTCTCCGGCGTCAACACCTACTCTGGCGGCACCACGGTCAGCGGCGGAACGCTGCAACTGGGCGACGGAGTGAGTAACAACGGGTCCGTGGCCGGTAATATCACCAACAACGCCTGCCTGAGTTTTGCCAACCCCAACGCCCAGACCTACACCGGCGCCATCAGCGGCAGCGGCGGCGTGACGAAGACGGGCGCCGGTGCCCTGACGCTGGCCGCCAGCAATATCTACAGCGGCGGCACGGAGGTTGATGACGGCACGCTCGTGGCCGCCAACGGCACCAACGGCTCCGCGACCGGCAGCGGCACCGTCACGCTCAATGGCGGGACACTGGCTAGTTCCACCAGCGGCGGCTCGATCTCGGGCGCCGTGCAAGTCGGTTCGGTCGCTTCGGAAATCGCCCCCGGCGGAATCGGCTCGGTCGGCACGTTGACCATCGGCAGCCTAATCACCACCTCGAACCTGACGCTCAACTTCGATCTGACCACGCCCGGCGGCAACGGCGACCTGCTGACGATCACCAATGGGCTGACCGTTGGCCAGGGCACGCCCATCACGTTCGGCACGAATCCCCCGACGGCACCTGGCGACTACCCGTTGATCGGCGGCAACTTCGGTACGCCCAATCTCAGCTATTTCGACCTGCCCGCAGCGCCGGCCGGCGAAACATACTCGCTGACGACCGTGGGGGGCTACATCGACCTCGTGGTGGTGCCAGAGCCTTCAACGTCGGTCCTGCTGGGCGCGGCGGCCATCGGACTGCTCGGCTACGCGCGGCGGCGGCGAAGACGTACGGCGTAGCGGCCCGGTTGCGAGCATAACAAACAAGAACGTATCGGTGGAACCACGATGAACCGTTGGACAAGCCTTCTGCTGATGGTGCTTGCGATCTCGGTGTCCTCCGCTGCGAACGGGCAGGCTTACAATGTCCTATTCTCGTTTAGCGGCACCGGCGGCGCGTATCCCGGCAAATGGCCCGCAGGCGATTTGACGCTCAGTGGCTCAACCCTGTACGGGATGACCCCAGATGGCGGCGCCAGCAACTGCGGCACTATTTTCAATATCAAGACGACAGGCAGCGGCTTCCAAAGCCTGTTTTCGTTCAGCGGCACCGACGGCAACGTTCCCTCTGGCGATTTGACGCTCAGTGGCTCAACGCTGTACGGGACGGCGGGCGGCGGCGGCACCGATGGCTACGGCACGATTTTCAACATCAGCACGACCGGCGGCAGTCTCCATACCGTGCTTTCGTTTAGCGGCGGCAACGGCCAATCACCCATGGGCAGTTTGACGCTCAGCGGCTCGACGCTGTATGGAATGACCTCTGGTGCGCCAAACGGCAACGGCACCATTTTCAGCGTCAACACGGACGGCAGCGGCTTCCAGAGCCTGCTCTCGTTTAGCGGCACCGACGGCAAGAACCCCATGGGCAACGTGACGCTCAGCAGCTCAACCCTGTATGGGATGACCAGCGAAGGCGGCGCCAAAGGCGACGGCAACATTTTCAGCGTTAAGACGGACGGCAGCGGCTTCCAAAACTTGGTTTCGTTTACCGGCATCAGCGGTGCAAATCCCGGCGAATTTCCCGCAGGCAGTTTGACGCTCAGCGGCTCAACGCTGTACGGAATGACTGGGTGGGGCGGCGCCAACAACGACGGCACAGTTTTCAGCATTAGCACGACCGGCGGCAGTCTCCATAATCTGCTCTCGTTTACCGGCTCCAGCGGCGCATATCTTGGCGCAACGCCCTTGGGCAATTTGACGCTCATCGGCTCGACCCTGTACGGGATGACCACGGCGGGCGGCGCCTACGGCAATGGCGCCATTTTCAGCATCAACACGGACGGCAGCGACTTCCAAACCCTGCTCTCGTTCACCGGCACCGGCGGCACCTATGCCGGCGCGACGCCCTGTGGTGGTTTGACGCTCCGCGGGTCAATTCTGTACGGGATGACCGAAGAGGGCGGCGCCAACAACATCGGCGTTGTCTTTTCTTTAGCTATCCCCGCAACGCTCACGTGGACCCGCACCGGCAGCGGAAGTTGGAACAGCGCCAGCAATTGGGATGGGAACAGGATGCCGGGGAACAACCCGCACGACACAGCCAACTTCGGCACTGTGATCGGCAGCAACACAGCGACGGTCACGCTCGACGGAAGTTGGACAATCGGCTGCCTGGCGTTCAACACCACCGGTGGCGGGAGTTACACGATCAGCCGCACCGCCGGGGACAGCACCAGTACCCTGACGCTGACCAGCAGCGGCGTGAGTTTCCCGCTCACCAATAGCGGCGGAAGCCACACCGTTGCCGTGCCGGTCATTCTCGGGAGTAATCTGGCCGTCAGCGCCACCACCGGCAGCAGCTTGACCGTTTCTGGTCCGATCAGCGAGACCAGCCCGGGAAGGGGCGTGACCATCGCCGGTGGCGGCATTTTGATCCTCTCCGGCTCCAACAGCTACACGGGCGGCACGACGGTCAGCGGCGGGACGCTCGACTTCTCGACGCCGAATGCCACACCCAGCACGGGCATCGTGACGGCGACCACGGGCGGCTATGTGGCGTTGGGCGCATTGTCGGCGCCTCGTCGCCCGCGACCGACGCGACCGAGACCGTGACGGACACCAGCGAAACCAGCGGGACCGTTGTGACGAGTTCGACGGCAATTGCGGGCGGCGCCGTGGCCAGCGGCGGCGGGGCTTCGCTCGGTGGCACGGGTTCGATTACGGAGGCCATTCCGCCGGCCGCCGTGCCCGAGCCTTCCACCTTCGTGCTGCTGGGTGTCGCTGCCCTCGGACTGCTCGGCTATGCTTGGCGACGACGGCAGCGGATCAGCGCCTGAGTGGTAAAAGAAAAGCACCCACATCATCATCACGCGAGTGCTTTCGCGCCAGCCATCGGCCCGCGTTAACCTCGACGAACGAGGCCAACGCAGGCGAGGCGGGCAAACCCTGCTGGCTGGCGAGCCGAATGCGGAAGTCGGCTATCGCCGCCGACGGCCTGGGCGGATGCCACCCTCGTGGACTGCCATTGCGATCAACACGGTGGCTGTCAGTAGAAACGCGATCCACGACTCGAACAAGGCGCCAACGAAAGCGGCGCCGAGAATCGAGCCACCGATCGCGATGGCATTCAACTTGGTACGTGCCGACAAGGGTTACTCCTTTTCTTCGGATGAGCTTGACGAAAAGCACTTGGTCATTCGCCGGGCATGCGATACTCGACGGCAACGTCGGCGAACTTGGCCCTCACGTTGAGCGTGCCCGCAGCGGCGGTGAAACACACCGCGGGGCCATGGCCGCGAATGTTGCCGAAGGCGCGGCGCATCACGGTTCGGAGCACGAATGCAAGATGACTGGTGATGGTAATCAATGATTCTGTTCCTTTCCTATGGAGAGTGAAAAAGGCGGTAACCAGCAGGCGTTTGGGGGGAACTGGTGTTCCAGGCGTGGCACGGTATCATGGAAACAAACAACCGTGCTTCCTGACCCATGTTGGAGTTGCTGTCATGCCTGAACGCCCGTTGGACCGATGCCGGGAGTTTCTCAAGGACACGATCCGCCAGCAGATCGACTTCTCCCAGACCGATCAGCACATGGGCGTGGAGCCTCCGCCCCTGGAAAAGCCATTCCCGGCCGATGCCAGACGGCTCGATCTGCCGCCCGTCGGACAGTGGGAAGGAATTGAGACGGTAGACTTGGCGACGGCCATCGGCGACCGCCAGAGCCGCCGCAGCTTTAAGGCCGAGCCGCTCACACTGGATGAGCTGTCCTTCCTGCTGTGGGCCACGCAGGGTGTGCGCGAACGGAGTGATGAGGGTACGGTGCGGCGCACGGTCCCGTCTGCCGGAAATCGACATGCCCTGGAGACCTACATCGCGGTATTGCGGGTAAGCGGCCTGGAGCCTGGCTTCTACCGCTACCTGCCGCTGGAGCACCAACTGTTGCACCTGTTCCACGAGGAGCAGATGCCAGAGAAGTTGACGGAGGCCACGCTGGGGCAAGCCTTTGTCGGCCGTGCAGCAGCGGTGTTCATCTGGACGACCATCCCGTATCGCATGGAATGGCGCTACGGGCTGGCCGCCCATAAGGTAATCGCCCTGGACGCGGGTCACGTCTGCCAGAACTTGTATCTGGCCTGTCAAGCCATCGGGGCGGGGACCTGCGCCGTGGCTGCCTACCACCAGCAACTCATGGACCGGCTGGTGCGAGTGGACGGCCAGGACGAGTTCGTCATTTATCTGGCCCCGGTGGGAAAGGTCTAGGCAACCTGCATATCAAACGATCGCCCACTCTCCCGCCAGGAGGTTGAGCGAGGTGTCGCGATCCACCGGCATCCCCCGCAGCCAGCGGGTAAACTGGTGGACCATCATGCCAGCAGCGATACTCGCAGCGTAAATCGTGCTGCGGGCGGTGCAGCGGCCTGGCTGGGCCTCCGACTGGGCGAAGAGCGTGGTGGGATAATGGTCGCGGCCGATATCGTCGGCCGCGGCCAACACCCGAAGAACCTCGCCCAGCATCCGTCCATCTGCCCAGAAACGGCACCGTGCGCCCGCCGATCGCCAAATAGCCGAGCGGGCGTCAATGGTGTCCACGCAGCAGAAGACGGCTTCACCGATCGGGATGCGTGGCCGGTAGCGGTCCTGGATGCACTCGACGTTGATGGCCGGATCGAGCCGTTGGATGGCTGCGGCCGTGGCCAAGACCTTGGCTTGCCCCACGTCGGCAGCCCAGTAGCCTTGCGTGGTGACGTTGGTCAGATCAACGGCGTCGAAATCAATGATCTGCAATCGTCGGACGCCGATGCTGGCCAATTGGAGGGCCGTTTGGCGACCGATGGCCCCGACACCGATCACGGTGGCACTGACTTCCGCCAGCCGATCCTGGGGCACGAGGTCCTCTTGCCGCTGAAAACGGTTCGGTTCAGACCACATGGTGGGGTTCCTTCCTATCGGCAAACCCTGGTTCCTCTTCCTGGAAGGGACGGTCCCAGGACAGGAACCAGTCTTCGTCGTCCCAGGGCTCAAGCACACTGACGGCGCCGGCAGGCAGGTGAGGGTGACGTTCGGGCAGGAAGAACAGATCGGTGGTCTCGACGCACGCCGCGTATTCCTGCTTCCAGGCGGCGTGGTCACTCGCGGCAAACGGCCGGGTGTAATCCACACGCACCGGCAAATCAACATCGCCGCCAGGGCCGACGTGGAACCGCAGCCGCGCGTAGCTCTGGCCCTGACGGGCGAGGATGAACATCACGGCCCAATCCGTGCGACCGAACACACGGGCGAACGTGTCTTCGTCCGTCATGCTCGGCTCGGGGGAGTCGCCCGGATGGGCATGGAGCCAAGCCCTTGCGAATTGCTCGGGCCTGCGACCCTGATCGACTTGCCGGTCGAAGAAGTCAGCCACGGCCTGGTCGTCGAAGGCGACCGACGCCCCCGTGCATACCTGCCGTACCAGCTCAACGTCCTCGACGTAGAGCAGATCCTCGGCCGCGGTGATTCCGAAGCCGCCGACCTCGCTATCGCCCAGGTCTCGGAGGTAAAGCAACTTCGCCCAGGCCGTGGGACTGAACCGCAACGTGGGCGATTCCCAAGCCCGGTCAGGCCGGGACGGCGACCGGTTCGCTTCGAGCGTTTTCTGACGGATCATCGTCTTGATCCTCCTGTTTCTTTTTGTGACATGACTTGCACAGGCCGTCTTGGCGACAGTCTTCGCAGAACCGTTCGTGGCACACCGGGCACGTCGCCAGACAAGCCGAGCAGTGCTCCCAGCCGCAGGCGTCGCACTTCGTGAGGCAGCCGGAACAATATGAATCGCCGCAGGCCTGGCAAGAGACCGAGCAACTGCTGCAAAGCGTGGCATCGCAGCGCTGACAGTAGTAGCGGTCGTCCTCATCCACGGAATCGCCGCAGTCGTCGCAGGGGATGCCGTTCCAGTTGTCCAACTCCACATAGGCGCTGCCCCGGCCATAGGTGTGGAGCACTTGAGAGACCAGGATGAAGAAGTCGTACACCCTGCCCTCGGCCAATGCGGCTTGGATGGCCGATCGGCCTTCGCCCTCACAGAGTTGCTCATCCTGGACGTGGGGATGGGTGATGTCATCGCTCCTGCTGGCTGGATGGGGATCGAGGGCCACGACGCGATAAGGCTGTGGGCAGCCCAGTCGCTGCAAGTCCAGCCGGACCTGAAAAGCCCCAAGATTCCAGTCCTCCAGCACGATGCGATCCGTGGCGACCGAAAGCTCGTGCTCGTCCAGGTCGATTTTCACCTCCTCGAACTCTTCGTAAAGGGCCAGGATGTCCTCGTGAATGTCTGAGGCGGAGGCGACCTGCCGTTCCATCGGGCAGGATTGCAGGATGCGAAGGGCGTTGTCCAGTTGGCGGCGGAAGTCGTCCATCGCATCGGCCAAGTCCCTGTTGAGCCGGGAGGCGGCCGCGTGCCATCCGTGCTGGCGGGCCAGGCCGATTTGTCGTCGGAGTTGTTGGATGTGGTTCCAGGAGTATTCGGGCAGGTGAATCGGTGGGTCCTGACGTTTGCCGCCGGTCATTTGCTCGTGGATGAGCACCGCCGCCCGTATTGCAGTCTTGTGAATCGGGTCCATGGAAATCCTCAGCGTTGGGAAAGAGGAAGAGGGCCTGCCGATGCGCCCGATGGCAACACCGGCAGGCCCTCGCGACAACGGAGGTTTTTGGCTTACGCCCGCGCGCCTTCGATCTTCGTGGGCGTGAGGCTCACCCGGTCGTTCTCCTGCAACACCTGGTCGGCGGCGGCCGGTTGGCGATTGACGCGGATCAGGTAGTCTTCGGGCTTGCCGTGCGGGACCCGTTCGGCGAAGAACTGCCGGACCGTGGTCCCGGCCTGGATTTCGATGTAGTCTGCGAATCCGCCGCCGTCGTTGTTGAGGTACAAAACTGCGCATTACATGAAACTCCTTGGGAAACAGGGGAAATGGAAAGGAATCGAAGAACGCTTTTGCCGCTTCGGCACGAACACATTCACGCCGTAGCCATGGCGGGCGCTGAGTGGCCTGCGTGGCGGCCATTGTCGGCGTGCCGGAAACGGCTGTGAAAGTCGAACTCTACGGCATCCTGGAAGCCGATCAGATCATCGGGCAGGTGCCGCAGCCGAAAGACTTGCCGCTTGGGGAATCGTTCCAGATCGGCAAGCACCGTCACGGCCTGCTGCCAATGGTGGCTGACCCAGGCCAGGGGATGGAAAACCAGGCCGAACTGGTCGCGCCGCAGGTGTTTCAGCAGACGTTGGGGCGATCTGCCGGTCCGTGTCGCGTAGGCTTCCAGTTCCGGGCCGTCGCCGGTGATGCTGGCGGCATCCGCAGGTTGGAATCCGGCCCACAACTTCGGCAGGCATACTTGTTCCCTCACCGGTCGTTGCCGATACCGTACGCAGCGATCAAGTTCACGTTCCAACCTGAGGCCCAGCGCCAGCAGTTCGGTGCTGGCAAGGTCGAGGCGGTAGCCACGAGCCCCAGGGACCGGCTGAAGCCGGAGGTCCTTGAAGAATCGGCAATTCTCGGAGCCGCCGAAGCGGACGCCCCAGGGGACGCGGCTGCCGGAATAGCCGGCCAGCCGGAGGGCACAGTGCCCAGGGCGGAGCAATTCGTCACACAGTATTATTAGGGTCAGTTTCTCGACCGCGATCAGGCCGTCGATCACCGGGCCATTGGCCAGGTAGCCCAAGGCGGCCAGCGGCCGTGGCCGAGCATGACGGTGGCGTCGGCCGCGCACGCGGTGACGCCATTGATCCAACAGAGAGGGAGATTCAGACGTAGCGATCATCAAGAGGGTCTCCATGGGAAAGGGGGGACAGAAAATGAAGACCGGCTACTGGCTGTCCACGCGGTCAAGCCAGTTGGTCTCAAGCCATGCCTGCTCGGCCGCCAGGGCCTCGCTACGGGTGGCAAAGTCGCGAAGTACGGGACCGCCCACCGGCGAGAGGTCAGCCCACCAGCGTCCCTGCTGGTCTGGCTCAACGTGCGATGCGCGGGTGATGGCGGGGCTGCCCAGCGTGGTGAGGTCGATTTCCTCCGAGTAGATGCAGCGAACGGCCCCGCCGGGTGCGATGATGAGTTGCATGGCCGTCACCGTCACTTCGGGCGGCGGAGGATGTTGCGGCGTGGCCGGTCCACCAGCAGGCCGTCCAGCACGCTCTGCACACGGGACATTTCCGTGGCGACGTGCTGCCGCAGACCGGCGTTGTCGCGCAGCTCTTGAGGCGCCACGCCGCGAATGACCCGTTGGGCATCGGCCACGAGCCGATCAAGCTGCTCGTTGCTGCGGACATTGAGCTGCCGGAACCGTGCGAAGAACTCGGTGAGGTTCTCAACGGCCGAATCCCTGAAGGTTTTCGGCTTGCCATCTGCCTGGCCCGACAGCCGCTCGGTCAGATGGCTGATGATCTTGGCCAGTTCAGCAGTGAACGCCTCCTCGGCCAAACGGACAGCCTCGTCGAAGCGGGATTGCACCCGGCGGCACTCTTCCTCGTAGAGCTGCGGGTTGAGTTGCTGCAAGTAGTCGGGCGGCTCAACACTCGGGAAATCGAAATCCACCGCGAAGAGCCCGCGTAGGGAATCCGGATAGTCCCTGGCGTTGAACAGCGAGCCGAGCCGCTGCCGTGCCGTGGCCTTCAGCTCACTGTAACGGCGGTCGAGGCCTCGACGGCTTCGGCCAGTTCCTCCTGGAATTCCCGCATCTTGGCGGCGAACTCGTCGATACGGTCCTGCCGGATGAGGCGGATGCCCGGCTCCGGGTAAGGCAAGGATACGGACTTCCAAAAGGCGATCACTTTGCCGCGAACGGCCGTGACCGCCTTGTAGGCCGGATGCGATGTATCGAGCAGCCGCTTGCCTGCGCTCAGGAAGCGGGCGTCGGTGCCGAATGGCTCGGCCGCCTCCTGTTTCTGTTCGGGCGTCAGGGTCTTGCGTGTCCCGAACCAGGAGAGGGAAACACGGACCGCCGCCATCGTGGTACGCAAGCGTTGCGCGGCGGCGGTGGACTGATGGGCCACTGTATCATCGAGAAGGCTACTGCTCATGGGATTACCTCCAGGGGAAAAGGAAATGGGCTCATGGCCACGGACGCCAAGATCGGGGTCGTGGCAGGGGGAACGAGGGGAAGGATCGTGAACGGGCGGGTGCCGTCAAATGATGATCCCCTCTCGGATCAGACCGAGGACGACGGAGCATTTCTTCGCGTAGCTCAAGCCATCCCAATGCACTTGCTGCTGGGGCTTGAGGTTTCGCCGCAACAGGTCGAAGCGGGCCTCGCAGAAGGTGGTCATCTGCCAGCCCATCCGCTTTTTGACGCCCTCGTCGGTCGTCATGTCGGCCGTGGGATCGCCGCCGCATTCCCGACACAGGCCGAACCCCGTATCGTGTGGATACGGCACTTCGCCGTGCGATACGTTCTCTTCAGGCGTGTCATAGACCCCGCCCCCGCAACAAGTACAGGTCAATAATTCACACACGGTCATGCTCCTTGGCGTTGTCGTTTGCGGAGTCTTGGCTTGGCCTCACGCACCTTGCCGGCGATGCGGTAGGGCCTGCGGCGAAGATTGGGGACGGCAAGGCTACGACTGGTCTTGCCGACCCAGAGGATCACCATGCCGCTGCCATCGGCCCGATAGGCTTCCAGCCACTTGGCAGCGCCCCGGACGCAATAGCGCCTGAACACGAAAATGCCGTGATCGGCAACTGCAATGGTTTTGCCACCGTCCGTGACGTAGATCGGGCCGCCGCGAACCCGAAACCGATCGCCGGGAACCAGCACGCCGCGGGGGCTATACTGGTAGCGATCGAAGACCTGAAGGCTACGGCTGGACATGGCCCAACTCCTTGAGCTTTTGCAATGCAGCCGCGTCGGAGTCATATCGCCGGCATAGATCGCAGCGCTCGACCTTCGCCTCTTCTGGCAGACGGCCGTTTTCCAGGTGGGCCAGGATGCCGGGCACTCCCGAACAGAACAACCCCGGCATTTCACATTCGCAGCGATAGCGGTTGTGGTCGCCGGGGTCTTCTCCAGTCTCGGACACCAGCAGGCTGTCGATCCCATGCCGGTCGTGGGCCTGGTCGGCGAGTTCGTCCAGCAGCGCCAGGATGCCTTGCAGCAGATCCTCGTCGTCGTTGGCCTCGGGGACATAAGGCTCGTCGCGGAACACCGTGTCGAGCACCTTCAGCAGCAGTCGGCGCTGGTTGGCCAGCAGCGGCCCGTCGATTCGCAGCGCGTAACGTTGCATGTCACTTCCGGCAACCTCGGCCACAAAGAACTCGTTCATCGTTGGGTTTCCGTACTCGTCCATAACGCCCGGTATCGAAAGGGCCGTTTCCAAGAGCCGGTCCATGGCGCTGGCCAAGCCCTCCGGATCGGTCAGCTCGGGATCATACTGGATGTCCACAGTCAGAGTGGTCTTTGCCATCACTTGTTCCCTCGGGCTGTTGCGTTGGTTCGATTACACGTCAAGTTGGCACTCCCGTCGGCGGCACCAGCGCCTTCCGTAGCTTTTCAAGATGCCCGGCAAGGCAGTCGATCTTGAGGGCGCGGGCCTCAAGGTGCTCGAAGTCGGCGCGGCCGAGAACCGGAGAATCGACACCTTGCCCATTGGCCTCGGCCATGTCCTTGAATACCCCCGCCATTCCCGCGATCATCGCATCCCACTCGCCAATGGTCTTGGCCAGCGCCGCCAGGTCGCGATGCTTCCAGAAATCGCTCTCGTCGTTGACGTGGACCGTGAAGCCGATCTGCTGCATGTGCTCCAAGATCGCCAGCACCGAGATGTGAGCACGTTGGAAGTTGGTCCAGCCGCCAACGCGCGGATCATTGGCGTATTGGGTTTTGCAGAATGACGACCAGACGCCGTGGGCCGCCGGAATCACGTGCTCCTTGCCATGGATGATGTCCTCCAGGTCGGCCTTGAACCGTCGGTTGGCGAACAGCACGCGGGCCTCGTCGATGGTCCCGCGAAAGCGGAAGCGGATTTCGCGCATGGCGTAATCGTCGAGTTGTAATTCGACGTGGCCAGGCGCGTAACCCCGGCGGTGACTGAGGTAGCGGCCCGAGCGGATCGAGACGCCGCCGCCCGACGTCCGGTGCAGCGGTTCCGAGTGGCCCCAAATCCGTCCGTGCCTGGTCCGTTTGTCGGGCATCTTCACCAGGCGGTACTTTTTCAGGAAGGCCCGCAAGACCTTTTCCGCCCGGCGGTACGACGCGCTGCGAAAGACGTTGGACCAGCCTGGGGCGTGCTCTTGCTCTGGTTTCCACACGTAACGTGGAAAGCTGCACCAGCCGACGTTCATCTCCTCGGAACCCTCGGCCGGGTAGATCGATAGGCACATCATGTGCGACGGGGCCTGTTGACGGGACTCGCCCGGCCGCCAGGGCGACTCGATGTAACGCCCGGCCTGGACTTTCGCCCAGCGGAACGGGTCGCGGGCGTCGGCTTCATCGGGGGTTTCGCTCTCCCGCTGGCCGGTTTGATAGTCACAGTCCTTGCCCCGGAACTCTACGACCTCGCTGACGGAAATGATCGGCAGCGAGATCGCGAACCGCCGAGTATCCTCCAGCTTCTGGCGGATCTGGCGGCGGGTCCAGGCATCGTTGGCCTGGACGCAATAATGGATGGTCAATCCCATGGGATTCTCCTGGGTAGATGGGCCGGCGGTCCGGCCTCGGGTGGACGAGTCATCAGAAAGTCGCTGCGGGCAGCGGCAATGGCGATTCAGACGGTCGCCAGGTCCACGACGGAATTGATGCGATTCACGAACACCGGGCCTGGCACCGTGACGCCGTTGGCCCCGGCAGTCTTAATACCCTTTCGTCGGCGTCAGAGGTTCAACTCGGGGAGCACGAACTCCTCGCCCGACTTCGAGACACCGTGCAGGGCCCCGGCGTCGTTGCCTTCCGCGTCCCGCCCCGCGTAGACCTTCGTGCCGTTGTCGAGGACGATAACGACACTGGTGCGGTCCCACAGGAGCCGCCGGCACTCATCGGGATTCAGGTAGCGAACCTCAACGATCCGCCGGTTCAGCAGCCTTTGCTGGGCCACCTCATTGCAGGCAGCCATGAACTGGTCATGGCTCGGTTGCGGTCGTTTCGCCATGGTCGGTTTCCCCTTGGCCTGGTTTTCCATGTTGGTTGAATGCCGCACGCTCTTGTTCCACAAAGTCATAGGCGTTCTGCCACTTGATTGCGTCGGCCGTGACGAACACTGCTCCGCCGCCGAACTCACCGATGCGCGGTTTCGAGCAGGTGGTGGCGTAGGTGAGCGACCAGCACTCCTGGGGGCGGAACTCCTTCAGAAACTTCTGTATCAGCCACGCGACATGGTCAGGCTCGCCTCCTTCCTCTGCGTAGAGCCACAAGTGGCGGCCCCAGCCATCCTCTGAGTCATGGTCGTCGTGGAACTCAGCACCGAATCCTTGCGCGTTGTCCGCCAAGTCATCCCGATGATCCCGAAGGAATTGCGGGATGACCCAATCCGGATCTTGGCGGGCCACCTCTTCGGGGTTTCCTACCGGATAGCCATCCTCATCTGCCGGATACTCTCTGTCGCCGAAAAGACAGATAGGTTGAAGCTGTTCCTTCAGCCATGCTTCTTCCGGTTCCGTCAAGTTCGCGATGACTTCCGAGAAGTTCAGGTAGTTGTTCGCCATGTTCAGTCCTCCACGATTTCCAGGGATTCGAGCGGCGAGACGGCGGGCGGCAGCTCGGCGCGGAGTTCCCCCGAATGGCTTCAATCTGGGCAAGGACGTCGACGGCCTCGCCGCGTTTCACCATTTCCAAAAGGTGCGTCAGCTTGGCCTCGATCGGCGCAAGCTGAGACGCCAGCACGATCTGTTGCTGATCGTGATTGGTCAGCCAGGACAATTGCCCGTGCTGGGGATCGAATGCGACGGCTTTGGCATCACATTCGTATTTCCCTTCGCTCCAACGGCGATACGCGATGCCGTGTTTCCGCAGATATGCTTCTAGCTTCTCGAATTCTCCCCAGCGGGCCTGATCGTCATAGAGTTTCAGCACAAGCGGCTCGCCCGTGTCGGCCGAGCGAGCTAGGAGCAGGTCGTCCGGTGTGTTCAGTTGGCACTGGCCGCCGCCCCATTCCAACGAGGCCCCGGACGCTGCGATGACCTTGCAAAGGGCCTGGGCTACGCTGCGGCGGACCTTGCCGCCGATGTGGATTTCTGCCGCCATTCGGTCAGCCATGATATACCTCTCCTCAATAATGGTTGGCAATCGCCTCGACCGCCGTTTCGATACCCTCGATGTAGGCCGGGGATGCCACGTCGATCCCGGCGAAGCGTGCGCCAGGATCAGTGACTCCAGGCCGTCGACGGCCGCGTTATACAAACGCTCTGCCGCGGTACGGGCCGAGCCTTTCAGGTCGCTGCTGATGGTCCCGCTGCCTGGTTCCTTGACCCTGTTCGATCGCACCAGCCGGATCGTGATGCCGTAGCATGGCAGGCGGATGGTGCAGGCGCGGGGTTTTCGTGTGGTATTCTTCCTGGTCATGTATTTTTTCCTCTCAGTCGTCAAGTCGTACAAAGGCCAGTCGTGCGTTGAGATCCTCATCCATAGGCTCACGACAACCGACTCTCCGATCACTGCTGTGTCGCGCTGCCACCAACCCGGCAGGAACCTGTTTTGTGCTTGCGGAGATAGGCGTCCATCGTCTTCAGCGGCAGACCGCTGGTCGTGATGTAGATGTCGGTGTGCTTGGGGATGACCGACCAAGCCACTTCATACTGCGGTGCATCAGCCGGGCGGCAACAGCGTAAGATCATCTGCTGGCATTCCGTACGCTGCGGTTGGTGTGCCTGGAGGTCCACGCCCGGCGGCAGCAGGGCATGGCCATTGTTTTCCAGGGCGGCCAGCCAGTCCCGTGCCAACTGGTCGGCATCTCCATTCTTGGCGATTGCCGCCAATGCTTGTTGACACGCTTCGATGACCTGGCAGTCATAGAAATCCACCAGGCCGCACCAGAAATACAATTCGTACAGATCGTGGTCCCGCCGCCATACCTGCCGGGCCAGCTTGCCCCGGTGCCGGATCAACTCGACCAGGTCGGGCGTCAGTTCCACCACGGCGCAGTCACAGTCAGCCTTGTAATCCGGATTGGTGCTGGAAGTCTCCAGAACGATATTCACGAGTTCCTCCCATGATTTGAGTGAGGATTGGGATACAATCGCAGTGGCAAGGGGCAGGGACACAGGTCGTCCCAGCCCCTTGCCGCGAAATCACCCTGGCAAAGGTGGTTGCACAGGAGTAGGCGTGTTCAGTTGTTCGACGGATCGCGTCGGACCTTGCGGCTGGGCTTCACAAGCGTGCCCGCACCGTTGACTCGATAGATCCCGCCTATCTCCGCGTCGAGACACCGTCCCGACGCCCATTGGCGCAGCCGCTCGACCGACTCCGCCGCCGTCACCGCGACCGGCACGACGTTTTGGGCGGCCGCCGTCAACGGCACGTCCAAAAGGGCCGCCAGGCGGCAGCAGGCCCGCACCTCGGCCCCCGTCCACGAATCATCGCGGGGCCGCGGCTGCTCGGGGTCCAACTCGAACATCTTGAGGTAGATGTCCCAGATGGCATCCTTCTGCTGGCGGCCGGGCAGGTCCAGAAACCAGATCCCATCGAAACGCTCACTGCGGCTGAACTCCGGCGGCAGCTTCGCGATGTCGTTGCAGGTGCAGACGACGTAGCTGTCGCTGGTGCGGTCGTTGAGCCAGGTAAGAAACGTCCCGAACAATCGGGCGGTCACACCCGAATCCGTGGAGCCGGAACTGGCCACACCGGCTAGCGCCTTCTCCACCTCATCCACCATGACCACGCAAGGCGCCATGGCATCCACGATCTTCAGGGCCTGGCGGATGTTGGCTTCCGTGCTGCCCACGAGCGAACCCATGAGAGAGCCGATGTCGAGGATCAGCGTAGGTCGGCCGGCCTCGCTGCCCAAGCATTTGGAGAATTGGGATTTACCACAGCCGGGCGGCGAGAGCAGGAGCACTCCCTTGGGACGCTTGAGCGGATTGGCGTGCCCCTGGCGTCGCATCGAGCGGAGGCAGAATGCCTTCATTGCGGAAAGTCCGCCCAGGTCGGCAAACCGCTCGCTGCCCCGATGCAACTGAAGCAGGCCGCTTTTCTTTAGCATTCCCTGCTTCAATTCCCAGATCGCATCAGGTCGGATGGCGGAGTGGCGGACAAGGCTCAAACTGAACGCACCCTCGGCCTCGTAGCGGGTCAGCCCGGCGGCAGCGTCCAACACGGTTTGCAAGGCATCACCTTCCGGCAATTCGCCATCCTCGGTGGCAATGCCGCGGGCGATTTGCTCAAGCTGCTCTCGGCCGGGCAGGTCATGCTCGACGACGACGAAAAGCTTCTCCAACTCGACCGGGATCTGCACGATCGGCGATAGGACCACCACGAAGGCTCTGGATTGCTTTCCGCTGCTGATCTGGTGGGCCAGCGCCTGGACCATTTCTGCACTTTGCAGGAAGCGGTGGAAGTTGACGAGAACGAGGATGGCCGAACTGTCGGCCGACGCCAGGGCGTTGATCGACCGGATGGCCGCCAGCGGATCGTTGCCGCCGGCATCGGCCGGTTGCCCATTGGCCTGGCCGGGGATTTGTAGACCCCGTTCGATGTCGAAGATGGCCAGTCGCCACTGCTGCTCGCGGCACATCTGGGCGATTTCGGCCAGGGCGTCGTCATGCTCGTGAGACTCGACCCACAAGCCGGTGAAACACGCGGAAACGTATTCCGTCAGCCGCTGCGTTAGCGACATGATCTTTCCTTTCCAAAAGGACGGTGAACAAAAGCATGAAATGGAAAACGTCACGACCTGGAGATCGAGACGAACGATGCCCGCGACGACAAGCGAAGCTTGATCACTGGCAGCTATTTGGACTCATCGTCCGCACGATTCTCGGTGCGTTGCTGGATGAATCGATCCAGGTCGGCCTTGCGGTAGCAGACCTTTCGGCCCACCTTCACAAACGAGAGTGGGTACCTGCGGGTGCATCTCCAGATGCCGAGGGTCTGGACGTTCACGCCAAGGTAATCAGCGGCCTGCTGCGGCGTCATCATCTTGGGAACGGCGATGGGTTCGACCTTGCCGGCGCCTATTCCTTCATCGGCTTTCCGGTGGCTTGTTGCGACGAACAAGTCAGCGGCAGCTTGTAGCACCTCCGCTACCGACTTCACCGCGGCGTCGATCCGAAGTCCGAGTTGTTCGCGGAGGTGTTCCACCTCGTCATCATGATAGGGATGTTTCATGGCAACCTCTTACGTATGCAGTTGCTGCTTGACGCCCTGGGCCTGGTGGAACTCAGCGGTAAGCTGCTCGCCGATCCGCTGCCCGAGGGCCACCTCCAGGAACTTGCTGGCATCGCGGCACGACTTCCCGGCGAAACCCTTGGTTGTAACTGTCGTTTCGCCCTTGGAATTGACAAGAATTTCAATGGTCTTCAAGCGGCACCTCCGTTCACCTGGATGGTCAGCTTGATTGAGCCATTCGCGAGTTGCTGCTCCACGACTTGATGGCCGTGGCG
Organism: uncultured Planctomycetia bacterium; assembly: GCA_963804825.1. Lineage (GTDB taxonomy): Bacteria > Planctomycetota > Planctomycetia > Pirellulales > Thermoguttaceae > JBKQVT01. The sequence goes on from CAWDRV010000004.1 coordinate 698,108, forward strand.
CCGGGCCTCAAGGCGGCTCTTTTCGACCGCGTAGATTTGCAGGAATCTGTCGAGATGCCTCTGATCACCCCACCGGCCATTGAAATTGTCGAAATTCACCTGGCCGCTGGTGGTGTCGCAGATGATTGGGTAGACCCAATCGGGCAACTGCACCGCCAGCCCTTCCACCTCGCTGCTAAAGAGCCTGGTTTTGCCTTGCACCGGCTGGGACAACCCCAGCCGCTGGCAGGCGGCCCGGACGGCGGCAGCGTCCCGAACCTCGACATTGATGGTCACAAGATGCGACATGTTGCTTGCTCCTTGTTTCTTTTTGGATCAGCGGATCGACTTAACAGCTATAAGGGTGATCATGATTCCTATGATGATCGCCGGCCAATGCCCAACGTCGCCAGTAACCAGCGATATCAGGACACCGACAACCAACGTGGCCAGGATAAACCCTCCTATCCCGCCTCCAGTCCTACCCATTCGATCTTCCTCTCACTGTTGTTGGCGAAGGTTCACAATAGGCTGCTTCCATTGGATGCAGCAACGATGCTCGGCGACCCTTGTAGGCGTCACTCGCGATCCCGCCCTTCGTGATCTTGCCAGCGGGACACGATCAGACGGCGCAGCATTCTTGCCACCATCCGTCGCAGGCGGGTTTCGTGGATGAGGGCCAAGCCAAGGGTTGTCAGGGCGCACAACGATAGGATCACAATGGTGTTCATAACGGTCTCCAAACAGGAAAATCAGGGAAATGGTCAAGAAGGCCCCCAGCAGGCCTGCCGGTGTTCTTGCGGCGAAGGCGGCTCTGTTGGTCAAGCTCACCCGGCAAGAAGCGCCACGGGCCCGCTGGAGGCCTCTACGAGGGTCTCAAAGTCGGACGGTGGGTTGCGATCGCCAGGTTGGCGCCCGTGTAGGCCATGAAAAGCCTTACAGTGATAGGACTTAGCGAAATGGACCCTTTTGGCGTCCAGCGGCAGCAGCCTGGGGAGAAGCATGGCTGCAAGGACGGGTTCGCGATGCAAACGTTTTCATTTCCAAGGTGGACCGGCCTCGCATTCGACGTGCTGCCTGCCTCCCTACCCCTACGCAGGCACGGCGGCCGTAGCCGGTGCCAAATTCTCGCCCTGAAACGTCGCGCCATGCTTCGCACAACTTCCTCCGAATCGTCAACACGCGGCCCGGCAAGAGGTGGCACTTGCGGGCGGTGCGCCCGGTCGTCTCTCCACCGGCAAGCACCAACGCGACTTTGCGGTCGCGGCTGCTGAGCGTCTTGAGCCAGGCGGGGAAGTCGATCCTGCTGGCGGCCAGTTCAGCCGGCGTGCAGGTCCGGTCGGGAATCAGGATTTCCTCCCACACCTCTTCCTCGTGATCGTAGCGGTCGAGCCTTTGCAGACAGATGCCCCTCGCCCGCTGGCAGAATTCCGACATGACATCCCTGCAATTCACCGAACGGCCGAGCATGCGGCCAGCCCGGGTTTGAGCGACAGCGAAACGGGCCAACACACTGGGGTAGCACAGGTCGAGCTTGTCCAACTCGGCCAGCCTGGCGACGGCAGCGCAGGCACTGCAAAGGGCGTTCTGTACGAACTCGGCGCGGGCCTCTGCGCAGATGCCTGAACATGAGTCTGGCGTGAGTCTCGATCGCCGGCGCCATCTTCAAAAAGACTTCATGCCAAACAGGTGAAGCCGATTTCGGTTGAGAAGCAATGCGGATCATTTGGGCGACCTCCCAATAGCTAAGGCCGCCCTCGCGGGGCGGCCGTGTTGTGGAAACACGAAACCGCCCCGCGTACACCGCGAGACGCACTACCGATGGTTGAGCAGACCGCCGTGGCACCATGCAACGGGAAAGGCCCCGCCCGCGAACTTTGACGGCCGCGAGCGAGACCTTTCCCCGCGAGAAGACTGGTTACCAGCAGCTAAGCGGCCTGCACTCTAGGATTATGACAGGTTTCGGGCTAAAATTCCGATGTTCAGGTCATGGGTCGCCCGGTCGCGGCCGGGAAGAAGACCACTTTCGCGGCGAGCGGCTTCTGTCCTGCATGCCATCCAAACGACGGGACTCTTAGCTATTGCCCCGGAGGGTGTGTCGCCCACTGAACGTGCCACCTGCCGCAATTGAAAGGTGTGATTGCCCATGCCTACAAGATTGGGCCGGTGATGGCCGACAACCTTGTCATGCTGGAGGCCTACTTGCGGACGTAGGTAGCGGACGAGGAGGTTCGTCGCGAATTGTTTGCCGCGGCCTAAGCCGCCGCCAGCGGCGTGCAGGCCCCTTAACGACGCCGCTTTTGGTCCGACGGCGGGTGTTTCCTACCAGGATACCGCCTTGGCCCGGAAAACAGCCCCCGCTGCAAGCCTTTCTTCCCGATCCGTACCAGGCTCACCATGCGCGTCGGATCGCTGTCCCTAGTTGATACGGCCGACCCAGGGAGGTAACATGGCGGAGTGCCAAGAGATTTCCAACCACGCCATTTTGCTTGAAACCGGGAACCACTCATGATGCACGATCGCCTACCGCCGGCCGTCCTCATCGCCGTCGTCACCGCCGTCCTCTCGTTCTGCGGAGCCGCCCCTGGCCAACCGCCGGCCCAGCAGCCGTTCAACGGTTTAGACATGAGCCTGGGCAACCTGCCGCGGATGTCCGATGCCCTGACGCGGTCGATCAGCCCGGAGAATTTCGCCGGGGAAAAAGGGCGGGGGGGCATGGCGACCAAGGGCATGGGCAAGGGGGCCGGGCGCGAGTTGGGGCGGGGATGGAAGATATCGCCCTGCGTGACGATCAAGGCCCATACCACCTTCACCGTTGCCGACATCGCCGGCTCGGGATCAATTCAGCAGATTCTGGATGACGCCCGCCCCCTTGGACAAGACCCGCCTCTACATCCTCCGCTGCTATTGGGAGGGCGAGAGCGATCCGTCGGTCGAGGTTCCCATGGGCGATTTTTTTGCCTGCGGCTGGGGCCAGTATTGCCCGATCCATTCGCTGCCGGTGTGCGTCAATCCCGGCAGCGCGCTGAATAGCTACTGGCCGATGCCCTTCCACAAGAAGGCCCGCATCACCGTGGAAAACCTGGACGACCAGGACATGGTGCTCTACTACCAAGTGAACTACACGCTCACCGAGGTGCCGGCGGACGCGGCCTGCTTTCACGCCCAATTCCGCCGCATGAGCAAGTTGCCGACGAAGAGCGTTTACACCATCCTCGATGGCGTCCGCGGCCGAGGGCAATACGTGGGCACGTACCTGGCATGGGAAGTCCACAGTCCGGGGTGGTGGGGCGAAGGAGAGGTGAAGTTCTATTACGACGGCGACAAGAAATTCCCCACCATCTGCGGCACTGGCACGGAAGACTACTTCTGCGGCTCGTACGACTTCGAGAACCCCCAGACGCACCGCTACGAGACCTTCAGCACGCCCTACAGCGGCCTGGCCCAAGTGTTGCCGCCGGACAAAACCTACGTACCCGGCCAGCGTTTCGGGCTGTACCGCTGGCACATCGCTGATCCGATCCGCTTCCGGAGGGACTTGAAAGTGACGATCCAGGCCCTCGGCTGGCAGGCGGAAGGGCGCTACTTGCCCCTGCAAGACGACATCGCGTCGGTCGCCTACTGGTATCAGTCCGAGCCGCACGCGAAATTTCCGCCCTTGCCGGGCAAAGAGGAGCTGCGGATCAAGCCGCTGGCGCTCCATCCGCCCAAACCCGCGCCGAAGAAGTAAGCGGGCACCGACGTGCCGAAGAAGCAGGTCGCCGCCGTGCTGGAGGCCCTGGCCGCCGAAATCAAGAAGAGCCTCGGCAACAAGGGTGCTGGAGCGATCACGATCCCAGGGCTGGTGAAGATCGAGAAGAAGAAGGTCCCTGCCCGGCCGGCACAGAAGGGCGTTCCGAACCCGTTCAAGCCGGGCGAATTGATGGACCGTGCGGCCAAGCCCGCCTACAACAAGGTCAAGGTGCAGGCCCTGAAGCTGCTCAAGGACATGGCGAAGTAGGGCCCGAGTTCGACGCCGAACGTCGATCAGCGCCTCCTGCCAAGAATGAGCCCCACGATCACTCCGGCCGCCACCGCCCCGAGGATCTTCTTGCCGATGCCGATGGGAATGAACTTGGTCCCCTCTTGGGACACCTCAAACACACCGAGCGGTTTGGCGCCGAGGCCTGCGCCAAAGCCCAGCCGTGGCTCGGCCGTTTTCTGCTTGGTCAGATCGGCTTGCTTGGGGTGCAGTCCGCCGCCCCATCCGTAGCCCACCTTCGCCACCGGGATCAGCGTTCTGCCCTCGACGCTGATCGGATCGCCGAAAACGGTCTTAGCGCTGGCGCCGTGCTTCAAGCAGCCAACCAACGATTTCAACGTTTTTGCGGTCTTCATGGCCATCACCGTGAATCTATAGAAGTTTATACCAGCGTCCTCTCCGGGGCAAGGCTTTCTCCTGGACGTGTTGCAGCGCCGGGGCGAATTTGAAGACGTGGCCCGGTACGACCCGGGCGTCGGTATCGGCGGTGGTGATTAGCGTGGGCCGATTGCCTACTTTTTGATTCGCCCCTTCTCGACCAAGTAGTCGAACAAGGACTGCAAGTCGTCGCCCCTGGCTTCCGGGTTCTCGGGGAACAGCGTCACGCCGGAATGCCACGAGCCGTCCTGCCCCACGGTCACGTTGTAGGCGGCCAGGCGTGCAGCAGGTGGGCGTTCGTGGATTCTCTTTCTATGATCGAGATGCGAGATTATCGCAGCGGCCGCGCTAGGGTTCCTGATCGATCGGTGGATCGAGGTGTACGCCGGCTCCACCGGCGCGGCCTGTTACGCCCAACAGGATGAAAACGCTGCCGTCCCAATATAATGAGGACCGAGTTTTCGCTAGGGACAGAGTCATCTGGCCAGCACCTCGAACAGCGAGATGCCGCTTTTCTCCAGCACCCCTGTGGTCAGATGCCGGCTCGCGCGGTCGAGCTGTGTTGTTTGCACCATCGCGCCGGTACCATTGTAGTGCTTCACCTCGTAAGTGCCAGAAGCCGAGGGGAGCCAGGGCCGCGGATCGCAGGCCAGGTCGATGGCGCGGGCTTTGCCACTGGTGTTGACCACGATGATAAGCACTTTGCTCGGCAGGACATACGCGGCCACCAGCGCCTCAGGGCACGGCCCGCTCAGGATGCACTCGCCGATCAGCGTGCCCTCGGTGAAATAGGGGAGAAACGCCGCACGGAGGCGGGCGCATTGCTTGAGGGCCTGACTTAGTTCCCGGTGGTTGGCGATCCAATCGGTGCCGTTGGCCCCGTCGGGCTTCCGCGGCTGCACATTCAGGTAGCGGTTCAGCGCAAAGCCCCATTTCACGTCCGCCGGCGAGGCGTTGACGTTGACGTTAATCCGCGGCGTGGGAAACACGCTGGTCGTCGCCCGGCAGTCCTTCAGCATGTCCCAGTTCCACGTGTAATCGAGGTAGTCGCAGGAGACCTCCATGGCGGCCACCACTTCCGCGGAAAAGGTCGATTGTGGATCCCGCCGGCGCGAGTAAGCCCGGAACTGCCGGGTGAGCGTGAGCACGTTGGGTTCCGGCGGCTCGATGAAATACTGGTCCCAGCAGAGCGAGGGGATGCCCATGTCCACGAGGTGCCGGCACGAGGCGAGCACCTCTCGCTGCCAGATGGGATTGTGCGAGCTGATCTGCACGGAGCGGTAGGCGCCGGCATAAGGCGGGGTGAATCGCGGAATGAACTCGGGGTGATAAGTCCAGTTTTCGCTGCCCACCGCTTTCAGGCCGTACCTGGCGGCAGTCTTCTCCTTCGCATTGAACACGCTGATGAACGGGACCAGGTTCACGCCGAGTTTTTTGCACTCCGCCACCGCCCGGACAAATCCCTCGTCCCCGCCGAGGTGCTGGAAAAACGGCGGCAGCGGCAAGAGAAAGCCCTCCGCCGTCCCCCACACCACCATCTCGTCCAGCCCGTTTTCTTTGGCTTCCTTGGCCAGTCTGGGCAGGTCGGCGAAGGTAAAGTTGGCATCTTGCGGATCGTCGGGATAGTTGCGCGAAAGCCAGACGGTGCGGAAGCCCAGCCCGCGGCGGACATGCTCCGGCAGCGGCACCACGCGCTTGATGTTCTGGCGGACCCAGGCCCGGTACGGCTCAATGCCTTTGGCCCAGCCGGCGGCGTGCGGCGTGAGCCAGTAGTCGCCGCTGTCCCACTGTTTCCCGGCGGCGATCGTCACGGCGTGCGGGAACACCATGCGGAGTTTCTTGTTGGTCTCCCAGAGGTGCAGCATCATGACCATCGTCGGTTGCACGCCCCACTCGCGCGCAAACAGGCTCAGCCCGCCGCGGAGACTGCCGTAGTCGATCCAGCGCACGATCATCTCGCTGTACAGGCCGTTGGCGGCTACAAAACGTGCCGCGCCCGGATTGCCTTCCAGCCGCTCGGGTGGCGAGGGACGCAGGTCGGCAAACGGCCTGGTTACGCATCCTCCGCAGCGAACCTCGGTCGGCGCGGCGCCACTGATCGGCACCAGGCCCACCAGGTCCGGGAAAAGGACCTGTGTAATCGGCTTGTGCGAGCGATTATCAATCGAGCAGTTCATGATGACCGAGCGGCCATCCGGCGCCGCCCTGAACGTGACCGTTGCGGCGACGGCGACGGGGGCCGCCCGACCGCCGAACTGGTCCCAGTGGATCGTGATCGCGTCCGTGGTCATCGTGATCTTGACGGCCTTCGATCGCCGCGCAGAAACCGTCGCCAGCGAGTCCGGCTTTTCTCCGGGCTGCGACAGATCGACTAGGCCGGCCGCTTCGGGCGTGGTGTCGAGGATCGTTCCGGCACCAGGATGGGAAAGCCGCAGAAGGACGCCGGAGTCGTCGTCGAGCACGATCCGCAATCCGTTGAGCGTCGCCGAGACGGGCGCCGCCATCGCACGGTTCGATCCGACGTCGGGCAGCAACATGGTTACGGCCGCCAGCGGCAGCAAAGTCCAAACGAAACGTGTGCCTCGGTTCATGGTTCTGTTCCCTTGGGGTTTATTGCCGCTTGGCCTGCTCTTTGAGCCAGGCGCGGTACGGGGCGCCCGCTTCCGCCCAGCCTTGACTATACGGCGTCAGACAGTACCCACAGCTTTCCCACGTAGCTCCCTTGGCAAGGTTCACGTAATGGCAACACATCATCCGTAGCCGGTCGTTCCTCTCCCAATACTGGAGCATGACAATCGGCCCTTTGTCCCAGACCGAGCGGCGCGGAAAGAAGGCGAAGCCCCCCTTCTCCGTGCCGAAGAGCATCCACCGGCCGATGCTCTCGCTGTCCTTGCCGTTCGAGGTGAATTCGGCAAACGTCGAGTCCGAGGCATAGAACTGGTCCCGCTCGGGTTTCCTGAGAGCCTGAAACGGTTTGTTAACGACCGCGCCCCCGGCCCCACCGCTGCGGAACTCGGTCTGCGCCGGGCCGGCGAAAGGGAGCAGGCCCAGGAAATCGGGAAAGAGGACTTGCCGGACGGCGTTGCCGGAGCGGTTCTCGATCCGACATGCCATGATCACCGACTTTTTGTCGGGAGCCGCCTTCAGCGTGACCGTGGCCGAGACGCTTCCAGGCACGGGAAAGGCCGTGCGGCTCGCCCCCAGGCGGTCCCAGTGGATCGTCACCTGGTCGGCCGCTTTCGTGATCCGGGTCCCAGCGGAGAACCGGGAAGCCAATCGCAGCGGCTCGAACTGCGGCAAGGGATAAGCAAGGTCAAGAATGCTGGCATACTCGGGCGTGGTGCGAAGCATCTCGCCCGGTCCGGGATACGTCAGGCTCAAGATGCTTCCCGTACGCTCGTCCAAGACGATTTTCAGGCCGTTCAGCTCGGCGGTCACCGCTGCGGCGGGTTTTTCCGCGGCCTGGGCGGCGTGCGAGAAACCGGCGGCAAATAGCGTGATGCCCAAACACGGCAGGATGATCGTTAGTCTTTTCATGATGGCGGCCCCATTCTTGCCTGATTCAATTGTCGGTCCTCGATAACCTTCCAACCAGACACGTTCGGAAACCCCGCTTGCCCCCGATTATCGCTCCGCGGTCGGGATGCCGTCAACGTTTGTGGATGGGCCGAGAAAAAATGGAGATAAATGGGGAAGCGTGGTGGTCCACCACTTTTTAGCTTCCTTCAGGTTGGCTCTAAGCCCTGAAAGAGCGGTGGTGTAAAGTGCACTTTAATTTCTTGAGCCACTTCCGCGGTGAGGGCCAACAGTCCGATCACGGCACGATCCGGCGTGAGGCGATACCAACGGGGTTTGGCTTGGGGGCGGTCATGTCAGCGGGTGATTCGGCACTTCGGCAGCGCCTTCCGCAGCTTCTTCACGCCCTCGTCCGTGACCTTGGTGTGCTTGAGCCCCAAGTTCTGGAGTTGAGCCAATCCTTCGAGGTCTTTGAGTCCGGCGTCGCTGACCTTGGTGCTGCTGAGGTCCAGTGCTACGAGCTGGGTCAATCCTTTGAGGTGTAGTCGCAAAACACAGAGCCCATCGCGGGGAAGGCCGTTTCAAGGTCCTCTCCACCATCTTCGAGCCAACCGACTTGCACACATCGCAAACGGCTCGCTGGGAGCTTGACTGGCTGGACTACGCAAATGTAGAATCGTCGAATAGGGACGTGAGAGGGCAACCCCACAACCCAAGCCGCTGTCCAAACAATAACTTCAACTTCGCGTTTTGCACGCCCGCCGCCCTCAGCCCCTGCTGCTCTGCCGCGGACCATGCTTCGCACGGTGCCCGGCGAGGAGGGAGTCATTGTTGGACAGCCGCTAACCTCGGAGGATCAGATGGCAAAGTCAAGACTGGTTTGGCGCCTATGGCGCACATGGCTTATCGCCGCATGCTCCGCGGCATTGTCGAGCGCAACAGCGCTTTCCGGCGCAGCGAGCAGTCCCGGGGGCGACCTGCCCGAAATAGCTCTAGCTCAGGCCAATCGCGTGATAACGCAGTCCGTGCGGATCAAGCCCGGACGCTACGAGTTCGCCGATCCCGAGGGGAAAGGCGCAGTCAGAGTGGAAGCGGACAACGTCACCGTCGACTTTCAGGGCGCTACGCTCCAGTCCCGTGATATCGCCAAGGCGAAGAGGGATACGCTGAAAGGAATCGGGATCAACGTTCAAGGCCGGAAGAACGTGACCATCAAGAATGCCAAGGTCTACGGGTACAAGTACAACATCCGAGTCCTCGACGCCGAGAACGTCCAGATCGAGTCCTGCGACGTCAGCTATAGTCTCGCGGATCGCCTGATGGATAACGGGAAGGCGGTTTGTGGCGGACTGGACCTCCGCGGCCAGGACGCCTGGAGGAATTACGGGTCCGGAATCTGGATGGAAAAGGTCCGCAACGGCGCCGTCCGTCGCTGCCGCGGGCTGTACGCCCAGAACGGCGCCCTGCTGCTTCGCTCCGGCCATTGTCTTGTTACCGACAACGATTTCTCTTGCAACTCCGGCTGGGGGATCGGGCTCTATCAGTCCTCGGACAACGTCATCCGTTGGAACCTGGCCGACTTTGTCATCCGCCCAGGCTGTGGCGACTCGGCGTCGATCGTCGCGGCGAACGACTGCAACCGCAACTACTTCGTCGGCAATTCGATGACGCACGGCGGCGACGGCTTCTTCCTGTCGAACCTGACCAACGTCGGCTACGATCCCAAGACCAAGGAGTTCCATCCCAAGGGCTCCTCGGACGACAACGTCATCGCCTACAACGACGGCTCCTGGTCGCCGTGCAACGCATTTGAGGGGACGTTCGGCTATCGCAACGTCTACTACAAGAACTATGCCAACGACTCGGGGTACGGCTTCTGGCTGGGTTACTCCTGCGATACGCTGATTGCGGACAACGAGATCAACCACAATCGGGCGGACGGAGTGGCCATCGAACAGGGCCAGGGCAACCTGATTGAGCACAATACGATCGAGGACACCGCAGGAACAGCGGTTCACCTGTGGGCAGCCGCAGCCACGGACCAGGCCCGTAAGCCCTTCCCTTCCAAGAATATCGAGATCCGCGGCAACGTCATTCGCAACGCGGGGGCAGCCGTTAACCTGGCCAACTGCACGGACTATTACCTAGGCGACAACACCCTGGAGAAGTCGCCTCTTCCCAAGGGATTGGCCAACTCCAAGCAGCCAAACCAGACGACCGGTCTGGCCCGTTTCCTCGCGTCCGATCAGCGTAAGAAGCTCGACGAAATCCTCGCCACCAAGCCGAAGGGGTTTAAGCTGTACAGGGAGACTGGGGGCCCGGTAGGCGGGTCGTTTAAGTTTGATGAGTATTGCCCCCACGACGTGCGGGGGCTGAAAAAGGGTCAGAACTGAATGGCACTGTCGAAGCATTGAGGTATCATCAGGATAATGGCGGTTTGGGTTTTGATCGTGGCAGTGTGGGCGGGCGGTGGACGGTATGCTTCCGCCATGGACTTAGCCCGCCAGCAGTCCCCGCCCGGCTCCGACTGAATCGCCCCAAGCCTCGTGGGGCACCCGTACCGAGACATCCAAGCAGAACCCGAGAATGAAAGGACCGGTCCGATGTCTCCAAAGCTGCACGCCTGGCTGATTGTTCCGGCGCTGATGGCCGTGGTTTCGGCGTCCGTATGGGGCGCGGAGCCGGCATTCGTGCTCGTGAGGCATGGCGGGCCGCAGGCCGTCATCGTCATGGGCGACAAGGCCACGCGCACCCGAGCGCCATGCGGCGGATGAGCTTGTCGCCTACGTGCGCCAACTCAGCGGCGCCACGCTGCCCGTCACCACGGCAGGCAGTCCCGCCGCACGCGGCGGCCAGCGTCAAATCTTGATCGGACGGCCGGAGACGAATGCCGGGGTCATGGCCCTTCGAGCCAACGGGCAACTTGACCTCTCCGCCGATCATCCGGGACTCGACGGGTTCGTGATCCAAACGGTCGGCGATCAGCTCGTGCTCGGAGGATCCAGAGACAGGGGAACCCTTTTCGCGGTCTACTATCTCCTGGAGAAGTATTTCAAGGTCGGGTTCTTCTGGGACGGGGAGTATGTGCCCGCGTCCAAGGACCTGGCGCTCCCGGCGATCCGCCTGGCCGAGCGGCCGCGCTTTGCAACGCGGCTTTGCGCCATGGGAGGTGATTATTCGTTCGGCGGCAAGTGGGGCTTTCAGCAGTGGAAGAAGGAATTGGATTGGTTGCCGAAAAACCGCTTCAACACGGCGTGCATGGCCGTGCATGCAAAAGCCGTCGAAAAGGCGGCCTTGGAGAAGATGGGCGTCGGCCCTCAGCGGCTCACCGACGAGGACAAAGCCGAAGTGGAATTGGTCAAGCGGATTTATGACTATGCCCGAACGCTCGATCTGGAGGTCCCCACGCCGGCTCCGGGACTCGCGATGACTCCTGAGTTCGTCAAGGCGCATCCTGAGGGGAAATACTTTATTTCGGGCTGGTGGGCCGACGAGTTGGCAGGGCGTAAATCCCCCAAGTGTCTCTACCCCACCGACCCGCTGTACGCGAAGTGGGTCAAGACGTACATCGAGACCTGGACCGAAACCTTCGGCACCTGGCACCTGTACATGCTGGATCCGCCCGCCGAGGCGAATGTCAAGACCACCGACGAGGAGAGAAAGCGAATCAATGCGTCGTTTTCCGTGGGGCCGCTGGCCGGAATCAAGGCGGCCGATCCGCAGGGAGTTTGGTGCTTCAGCGCTTGGGGTTGGGTGTTTGATCAGGCGTTCTGGCCCAAGCCCGTGCTGAAGGAATTCCTGGAGAGAATACCGCCCCAGGGCGTCATGATCTGGGATATTTGGGCGGATGGGGCTCCCCAATACTGTTCCGAGCGGTGCAAGGGCTTCTTCGGACGGAACTTCACCGTCGGATTCTTGCACCAATACGGCGGCGACGACTACCTGCACGGCAATTTCCCCAGGGCCATCGAGATTGTCCGCGATGCGGCCAAGCTCGGCAATTGCACCGGGATGGGGCTGTTCCCCGAGGTGATGCACTACAACCCGCATTACTACGATCTGCTCACGCGGGTGGGATGGAATCCGGCCGCAATCGAGCAATCCGCCTATCTCGATGACATGGTGCTGCGGCGATACGGGGCGGAGGGATACAAGCCGATGCGCGCGGCGTTCCAGGGACTGGTCGACACGGTGTACGGCCCGGGCGGATCGGATGAAGCCCCCTATCAGCACAGGTTGTATCCGGGCACGGTGGAAGATTGCTGCCATGGGAACCATCCTGCCGGTCCGGTGCCCGTCGAGCGCATGAACAAGCTTGCCGGTTTTCTCCGCGCCGCCCTTGCGCTTCCGCCCGACGTGCGGAGCAGACACCTGGTGGAAAACGACCTGGTCGACGTGTTCCGCCAGTACGCCAGCGAGGTGTTCATGCAGCATTTGGCGCTGCTGGAGAAGGCTGCCGCGGCCAAGGACATCGCCAAGTTCGAAGCCGAAGCAAAGATTCTGAGAACGATCCTCGAGCAGCTCGAAGTGGTCTTGTCGAGCAGGCCCGACTATCGGCTCGAAGACATCCTCAGATCGCTGGCCCGCACCGATTCCGGACCGCGGCTGGAGGCGATCAAGGCATGGCTCAGGGATACCTGCTTGACCTTCGCCGTCTCCTACCCGTCGCTGCTCGACTATCAGGGCAAGGACATCTACGAGCTGAATCGGTTCTACTACCGGCCGCGGGTGGAGCGATATCTGACGCTGAGGTTGGAGTCGCTGAAGTCCCCGACAGGATGGTCCAAGGACCGCAACGACCAATTGATCGCCGACTATCGCAAAATTGAGCTGGCATGGTGCAAGAGCGGCTACGATCCCAAGCGCGCCCCCCCTTATGCCGGCCCGATGTGGCAGGCCGTGCAGGAGGGATTTGCCAAGCTCGCCAGCGATCCCGGAACGAACTAAGCATTCACGCTGTCCTTCCCAAGAAACTCGTCTGAGGGAAGGGAAAGCGGTCGCGGTAGGGATCGCCCTTGCGGGCGTCGTCGGTCTTCTCGACTACGCATGGCGGTGGCGAAGACGGACGGCATAGCAACCAAGGCGAGCCCGCAAGACGTCCACCGAAGCCATGCCAGGCGGGGCTTCGAGGCAAGTTCCCGCAGTCTTCCGCGGGTTGATGCTGGTTTCCGGCTTGCATTTTTTCCCAAACCGGCTCTAATTACCCCGTTCCCTGTTGCGGACAGAATTGTTTCCACCACCGAGGAGAAAAAGAAGCATGGCCAAAGCCGCCCCCGCTGCCAAGAAGCCCCTGACCAAGACCGAACTGATGGCCAACATCGCCGCCGCTACCGACGTGCCGAAGAAGCAGGTGGCTGCCGTGTTGGAAGCCCTGACCGCCGAAATCAAGAAGAGCCTCGGCAACAAGGGTGCTGGAGCGATCACGATCCCAGGGCTGGTGAAGATCGAGAAAAAGAAGGTCCCTGCCAGGCCGGCACAGAAGGGCGTTCCGAACCCGTTCAAGCCTGGCGAATTGATGGACCGTGCGGCCAAGCCCGCCTACAACAAGGTCAAGGTGCGGGCGCTGAAGGTGCTCAAGGACATGGCGAAATAGAAGCCCGAGCCATGACGGTTGTGTCCGTGCTCATCTACTGTTTGGGGCGCACGAACCGGAAAAGGCTTGGCGGACCGCCGGGCCCTCCAAAACAACTCGCCTCCGGCAGGCTATAATCGACGTACCACCTCGGGCGCTGTCCTCTTCAGGTGCCCGGGGCGCTGTCCCCTTGGCCCACCTCTGACACACACCAAATCGAGGAGCATTTCATGAGAACTTCCATCGTACACGTTGTGGCGGCCGTGGTACTGTGCCTTGCCGGCGGCATGGAGTTGCGCGGCTGCGCCGGACCGGGATCTCGGTAAGCTCGCCGGAGGGCCAGCGGACGTCGCTCCGAGCGCGTACCAATATCGCTGCGACCGGCCTGCCGCCGACAACCCGCCCGAAACGGTGTTCCTCTTCACTGCACTGAAGCATAACAAAGCGGGGGCGCTCTGCGGGCTGCTTTGGGAGGAACCCCGACCGGTACGTCAGGTAGTGCTCGCCTGGCCGGCCAGCGGCAAGGCGGTCCCTAAGCCCGACCAGGTCGTCCTCCGCTGGTTTCCTGAAGGCGCGAGTTCGAGTTGGTGGTGCCGGGCGGGCGAGGGGAGCAAGCTCCGCGAGGCCGCGAGGCCCACGGTCTCGGCCGGGGGCCGGGTGTTTACTTACACGCTCGACGCCCTGTCGAACGATAAAGCGCTGGATAACCTAATCGTCGCCGTCAAGGACGGCGCCGCGGCGTCTTTCGATGTTCCCACCGCCAACGTGCTGGCCCCACAGACCTGGAAACCGCTGGAAATCGCCATCGAGTGGGGCTTCCGGGAAGGCACGGCGAAGCTGCCGTTTGACGGCGGCATCGAGGTCTATAACGGGGTGTTGGGCAATGTGGCCCCGTTGGCCGGCGACCAGGGCACGCGCATGACCGGCGCCGCCGGCTGGCAGTCACAGGCGGTTGGAACATCGCGGCGCGGGCTGACGGCCCAGATCCTCTACGTCGGCTACACGGACACGGCCGTTTGGCCAGGGCAAGCGAAGATCGAGGACGTCAATCGCACGATCGTCACCGTGCGGACGAAGTCAGGCAGTTTCTCGTTCCTGCCGGCCGATCTTGAAACCGGTCCCATCCTCGCGCCGGAATACGGGTTCTTCCTCGCCAAGGCCGGCAGCGGCGCCTCCGCCCGTTCGTTCCAAAAAGACCTCGCCGTGAAGGGGCTCCAGACGATCCGTCAGCGGACGCGCCAGCGCGAGGAACAAAGCTGGGAGGGTGCGATGCGGGCGCTGCACGGCGACAAGCCGATCCCGCCGTATCCCAAACCCGAGTTCGAGTCACCGATGAAGGTGGACGTGCCCGAACAACGCTTGAACGATGCCTGGCGCGTCGGCGCCTGGCACTTGCTTCGCCACTGCAACAAGGACAAGAACGGCCGCTACGACATCGAAGATTTTCCCTACCCGAACTGTGGTCTGGAAACGGAGGTGATCATCCACGCGCTGGACCTGATGGGTATGCATACGGTCGCCCAGGATGGGTTGGCGAGATGGGCCACCCAGTTGGGTATGCCGGCAGGACAATTCTCGGATGGCGACGGATGTTTCATGGACCCATGGCATATTTCGGAAACGCCGTGGTCGACACAATGGGCCCTGGTGGAGCACTACCTTTTGACCGGTGACAAGGAATGGTTCTCAGCCTGGTTACCGAGAATAGCCAAGAATGCTGACTGGATCGTGCGTCAGCGTCGCGGCTACCTGAAGAATGTGTCTGGACGGGATCGTCTGTGGATGAACGGCCTCCTGCCACCAAGCAACATTTGGGATAGCATGGTCGTGCGTCCCTGGTACTCCATCGATGCCAATTCCTGTTTCGCGCTGGGACAATTTGCGGAAGCGATCGCCCGGATCGACCCGCGGGCCGGCCAGACGTACCGGGCCGAGGCGGAGGCCTACGCGAAGGACATCCTTGCGGCGGCGGAGAAGTCGTTCGTTCTCTCGCCCGTGATCCGCGTGCGCGACGGCACGTACCGGTCGTTCCTCCCGCCGGCGCCGTACATGCGCGGACCGGCCAGCCGCTACATGCCGACGTCGTTCGGCGACCCCGCTCACACGCCGGGCCTTTATGCCGACGCAATTCGCGGCGGCGTGCATTTCATCAACCGCTCCCGGCTTCTGGGCCCGGAAGACCCCCGTGCCCAAGGCATGATCGACGTGTTGGAGGACCGGCTGCTGTCGGAGCACCAGCGACTGTCCATGCGCACGAAGAACTACGACCCCGAGAAGCACTGGTTTTCCCACGCCGGCTGGTATTACCAGTGCGGCATCGAGCCGCACGGCCAACGTCCACCTGCAATGGGACGACGTGCCCAACTTCCTGCGATCGTTCTACAACGGCTACGCGGTGGACATCGTGGTTGGACCCTATACGTTCGACGAGCACACCACGCGAGGGCCGGACGACAAGTCCTTCGAGGAGGCCGCCTTCCTGGAGCGGTTCCGCCTCATGCTGGTGATGGAGGAAGGCGAGACGCTCTGGTTGGCCCGGGCGACGCCGCGGGCGTGGCTTGAGCAGGGCAAGAAGATCGCCGTGAAGAATGCCCCCACCCACTTCGGCCCCGTGGCCTACGAAATCGTCTCCCACGCCGAGCGCGGCACGATCGCCGCTACCGTCGAAATGCCCTCGCGCAATCCGCCCGACGCGGTGCTGTTGCGGCTGCGCCATCCCCGAGCCGCGCCGATCAAGAGCGTCACAGTCAACGGCCAGCCATGGACAGATTTCAATCCGGCCAAGGAGATGATCCGCCTGCACAGCCTGCAAGGGACAGTCCGAGTGGAGGCCTCGTACTGATGCGCAGAAGAATCCCTGTTCGGCGTCACTAATCGCTGACCAACGCCACAACGACCGCCTTCAGCCCCCGAACCACGCGGGCTATTCGCTTAGAGTTCGCCTACTTCTTGATCTGCCCCTTCTCGATCAGGTAGTCGAACAGGGACTGCAAGTCCTCACCCCTGGCTTCCGGGTTCTCGGGGAACAGCGTCACGCCGGAATGCCACGAGCCGTCCTGGCCCACAGTCACGTCGTAGTCGGACAGCGGCATCCCGCCCTCGAAGACCCATCGGCAGTCCTCGTACTCCAGCGGCCTGACGGCGACGGCATCGAGCGTTTTATCGGCATGGACGGCTGCCGAGACCGCGCTGACGAGGCCTTCTTCCCACGCCCGCTCCGGCACCCTTGTTTCCACCGGCGTCATGGCAACTACATCTCGGAGGAGGATGCCTCTCCTGCCCGCAAGCCTTGGTGGATCATCGTTGGAGCGTTGCTGATTTTCTACGTGATTTACCGGTGGATAATGGGGTGACCCTCATCGTCGCTGCCCACACCAGCCGCTCTTCCCGTTCATCTGAATCCATGCCGTTCGCCCTGGGCATCCAGCCTGCACCCACTTCGCCAATTCAAGGACGTTCCACCGCGTTACCTGCTCCGACCCGAGCCGCACTTGCAATGGAATGCGATCCGACGAAGCCAACCGTTGTACCGCCTTGGTTGGTAGGCCGAGAAAGTCGCCCATGTCGTGACTGTTCAGCAAGAGGCGACCGCAGCCTTCCAAATAGGCCACCGATGGTTTGAAAATGTTGCGGTACTCTGGCATAGCTTCCTCAACGGCGATTCTTCCGGGGTTGAGGTGGCTGGATCGGCGACGGACAGCCATCGTCCAGCCATTCGATGATCTCGGCCAATTGCCACCGAATAAGACCTCCCAGCGTGATCGGACTGGGAACGGCGTTCAGTTCGACCAGCCGGTGTAGTGTCCTGGGGGAAACATCCAGCAATTTCGCTGTCGTCTTCAAGTCGATCAGCAAACCGGTATCTGGGGGAATCTTGCCCATGAGAAGTGCCATCCGCAAATCGGCGGCCTTCAAGCGTTCGGACTCGGGCAGATCAATGCCCTTCGGTTCGATGACGGGCGGTGGGGCTGGTGTCGGTGCCTCCCTCTCCGCCAGTTCGGATTTCAACTCGGCCTTCAGTGTGTTGATCTGGGTCGCAACGATCGCTTCCACAACTTTCCGGAATTCTTTGACGATTCCGCCGATGGCCTTGTCGTCAACCGAGAGATCGCCATGGAATCGCATAATGTCTCCGTCCGTTAGGCGTCGTAGCCTGGAGAAGATGGTCGTGGCCGACCTTGACGTTGGCCCCATCCGGCGGGGCAGGTAGCGACTGGATCGCCAAGGTGCAGTCGTGGATCTCGATGTGGGTGTAGACGCCCAGCGTCAGGCGAATGTCGCTATGGCGGGCCAAGGTCTGGGCCATCTTGGGCGAAATGCCGGCCCGTTCAAGATTCGTTATGAACAGATGTCGCATGCTGTGGAAGTCAGCAAACAGCCCTTGGTGGTCGCGATAGCAGAGGAAGTCGGTTTTCACCCGATCCCTGCGCTGCTCGGCCGTCTCAGCTTCGTCCAGCCAGTTGGTCCGGGCAGTGGCCAGATCGCGCTCCATCATTTTGTGCGTTCTCCGCTCCGGGCAACGGGGAACCAGCTTGGAGATCGGGAACAGCAACTGGAGTGGGTCCTGGCACGGCTTGGCTGCCAGCCACTCCCGCAGTTGCCGAGCCAATTCCGTGTGCAATACCAGCGTGTCCTTGCGGCGGTGTTTGCTGTGGCGAGCCTCAATCGTCGCTGTGGGCGGATCGTCGTCCAACCGCAGGGATTGCCGCGTCAGGCTGCTGATTTCGGATTTGCGAAAGCCGGTCCAGGCGGCCAGGATGTACAGCATAGCTCGATCGGGACCGGGTAGACCCTCCACATGCTTTCCCTTGCGTGCCGCCTCAACGAGCCGATGAAATTCCTCGGTCGAAAGCGCCCGTCGATCGTGGCGTCGGTCGGCGCGTACGTTCAACCCCGCAAGGTCGAGGAGGGGGTCAGTGGACGTACGTTGTTCCCGGACCAACCAGCGGGTGAATTGCTTGGCCGCCCGGAGATAGTGGTTGTACGTCTGGGGGCTAGAGCCGTCGCGGAGCAGTTGGCCCAGGAAGTCCAAGGTGCCATCGGCGGTGATCTCTCCGATCAACTGCCAGTGTCGTGCGTTAAGCAGCTTCGCGATCCGGCTGATGACCCCCTTCGTGTGTCTCGGGTTCACACCACGGTTGGCCTGATGCTTCTCGAATTCGGCAATGTGCTGCACAAGTGGGCGCTTGCGTTGCCCGTCGGTCGGATCGATCAGGCCAGCCTTCGTGCGTTCGACCCGCCGCACGATCTGATTGAGCATCGCCTGGGCGGCCATCTTGTCAACGGATAAAGGGACACGCTTCCGCCGACCATTGACGTCCCGATACCGGCCCCACCATTTCTTCGACTTGGCTTTGACTCGCTCCCTCGTTCTCGGGTTGGTGACCATCACCTGCTTCTTGTAGAGACTGGCCATGCGTGTTTCTCCGTGTGTCTCGGGGACTGGATTTGCCAAACCGGACCAGTGTTGCCAGACGATGCGGAAGAGCAAGCCAAGCGAGCTCGGGTTTTCGCGGAATTCTGGAACGATGGCTCATTGCCCTGTTATCGTTTTCCGGCATCGACAGGCAAGCAGTATGCCATCTTCTCCTGTATGCCCTCCGTCGCTTTGTAGAGATCCAGGATGTGCGGGATCTCAACGCCGAAGACCAGCTTCTCTTGGACGGCGAAACAGGCGGCCGCCGGGGTCTTGACCAGGCCGCCACCGTAGCGGCGGCTCTTATCGTCCGAGCCCACCCCGGCCTTCTCCAGCATGGGCGCGGACGGCTCGGGATTCCTTGCCCCGCTTGAAGCCTGTTCCTGTGCCTGGCAGCCGGCAACGAGGGCAGGGCGGCGAGCCGTGACCGTGCTCCGGCGACCGGTTGGCCCTCGTGAGGTGCCATTGTGTTCCCCCTCCACGTTCGTCCCGCAATCCCATGATTCAGGGGATGCAGGGCTGGTCACTAGCAACCTCCTCTGATCGAACCTCGGCGAAGAGGGCGGCACGCGCCCGGGTTCCAGAACGGCGGGTTGGATACGCGACGGAAACGGGCGGAATTGGATGCAAAAACCGAAAAAGAAAAACGCGATGAGCTATGGTGACGTATGGCGTCCTGAATATCCCCGACAAGATTTGAACTTGTAACCTTCGGCTCCGGAGGCCGACGCTCAGTTTCCGTAAGTACCAACGGGGCAAAGGACTTAGGGAAAGGCCAACATCTCGTGGTGCCCTCTGTGGTGCCCACCAAAACGAGTGGTTTTTGCATCAATCAGCACCAGTTTGCCGACTCCAAACTGGCGCAAGTTGTAGCCGCTTGGGACACCCTCCCCGAGTCGATCAAGGCCGGCCTCCTCACCCTGATCCATGCTGCCGGAGGCGAGAGATGAATCCTCGAGAGAACAACGATCGGCGCGCGAGCGGCAGTCAAACACAGGTGTCAGCCCTGACCAGTCAATCCACTGACTGGTATCACGAAGGCGAAGAGCGAATCGTTGAATTTGGTGGATTGTGGGTGGCCGTTCGGTTTGTGGGCCGAAAAGGACGCCGCGGGCGAATTGCGATCACGGCGCCGCCTGGAGCGGCATTCCGAGCTTGCGACTGAACCAAGACAGCTCCACCGTCCCTCTGGCGTTACCCTGCGAGGGGACCGCCTCTCGGTGGGATTCCCGCTCCGTGGTCAGCTATTGCCGTACATAGCCTCGAGATGTTGGTTAGCGAACGCCAACGCCGCAGGCAAGTCCATTCGTCCGCAGACAACCTCAATGTAACAGGCCGTCTCACAGGCGCCGGCTTCGGCGAGGGCGGCGTCGAGTTCCCCGAGTGTCGTCACTTTCGCGGTGAACCAGTCCTTGCAACCGAGGGCCGACGGCAGGGTATGGTAGTCCCAGGGAGCCAAATCGTTATATACCCAGTCGGGATTCTCTTCGAGCGCACGCTCGACCATGTAACCACTATTGTTGAGGACGAAAATCAGCGGCTTGAGTCCATTCCGGCCCATCGTGCCGACATCGGCGGCGGTCATCTGGTGTGAGCCCTCGCCCGTGAACAGGACGGTTCGGCGCGAGGAGTCGGCAAGGGAAATGCCCAGAGTGGCGCCGGTGGCCCAGCCGATCGAGCCCCAGAGGCTCTGACTGTGAACCTGCGCCCCGTCCGGTAACCGGAGTGGTACTATGCCGGACATCGAGCTCCCGTTTTCGATGACGATCTGATCGTTCGGTCTTAGGAACTCTCCATATCGGGCGTACATCGCGTCCACGGTAATCGGGTCGTTCGGATCGCCGATTGGCGTTGGCTGGGTGGGCTTGCGCGGCGCCTTGTACCCGAAATCCTTCTGCACCGCCTCGACGACGCCGTCGAGGACGTTGCCCATGCGCACGGGGTTGTAGACCCGATCTCCGACGCGGACATAGTCGACGCCAATCGTCAGAAGTTTCTCAGCCGGGATCCGACTGGTGTAGGCCGCGGTGTTGATGTCATGGAACAAAACGCCGCCGGCATCGATAACCAGATCGGCGCCCTCGACCGCCCTAATCACCTCCGACGAGGATGCGGCGCCGGAGTACATCCCGGCAAACTGGGGATGGGACTCCGAGAGGACTCCCTTGTCCATCGTCATTGTGGCGAACGGGCAGCCGATTTTTTCCACAAGCGCGCGCAGGCTGTCTTGAAGCTTGAAGCGAGACACAGTGTAGGCGGGCAGTATGGCAACAGAGCCGGCTGTCTCGACGCGGTCAACGATCGCGGCGACGGCGGCGGCAAGATCCGGACCGCTCGCGGGTTTCGGGTAGGGCTGGACACGGCAAGGCGTCACTGGGGTCACGGCATAATCGGAGGCGACCAGGATATAGGCTGGCCGACTTTCCGCCCGGGCGGTGGCGATCACGCGTTCCATCTCGGGGACGCAGTTGTCGGGGGTGATTACGGCCGAAACGCACGCCGCCTGTTCGGAGATGTTCGCAAAATTCTGGAAGAAGCCGTCGCCGAGCGTATGGTGGGTGACCTTGTGGATCCGCTGGTGCCGCATCGTCGGCATGCCGACCAGATGGAAGACGCACGATCGCTCGGCCTTGGCGCCCATGACCCCGTTCAGGGCCGACAATTCGCCGACAGCGTAAGTCGTCATGAGCATCGAACAGCCGCGGACGCGGGCATAGCCGTCGGCAGCGTAGGCGGCTCCCAACTCGTTTGCGCAACCGATCCACCGGACCGTCTCGCTCCGTGCAACGGCGTCGCAAAGCCGAAATACGAAATCGCCTGCGACGCCAAAGCAATCAGTAATGCCCTCATGTGCAAGTCGCTCTACGATGTAATCGGCGACGATCGTGTTTGTGATCATGATTATCCCTCCGCGAAAAATGTGCGCCCCCAGACAGGTGCACGAACACGCGAGTGCGGCAAATCTATGTTCAATTATTCGCAGCCGAGCAGGCGCCGTCAACGCTGGCCACCCTGCGTGGCCAGGTTGAGCAAGGGACGCCGCGGGCGAATTGCGATTACGGCGCCGCCAGGGGCAGCATTCCGAACCCGCGACCGATAATCGCCAAACTTGACCGATTCGACGGCCTGCCCTGCCCGCACACCGCCACTGGACTTCCTTCGACTTGCCTTTCGGCCTCCTGTCGTATATACTTCGTGTATACGACCCCCTGGAGCAAACCATGACCAAGACACTGATCCAACACGGCAATAGCCTGGCACTGGTGATCGACAAGCCAATCCTAGAGATGTTGCAGATCTCTGCCGACACGCCGTTGGAATTGAGCACCAACGGCGACTCATTGTTGGTATCGCCGGTCCGCGACAAGGCCCGTCAGCGGAAGCTTCGCGCGTCCCTGGACAAAATCAACCGGGCGTTTGGCGACGACCTGAAACGCCTGGCAGAGTAGGCATCCATGGCGGACTTCCTCAGTCTGGAAGATGTGCTGACTCTCCATGCCGATCAGGTTGCCTTGTACGGCGGCGATCAGGGGGTACGCGATTTGGGCCTGCTCGAATCGGCCATCGCCCAACCTCAAGCGACGTTCGGCGGCGAGTGTCTGCACAAGGATCTCTTTGAGATGGCCGCGGCGTACCTGTTTCACACTGTCCAGAATCACCCGTTCCTGGACGGCAACAAGCGGACTGGCGCCGTTGCCGCGCTGGTGTTTCTGGACATCAACGGCGTGGAGGTCACCGCCCCCAAGGGCAGCGTCTACGCGGTCACCATGTCGGTGGCAAACGGCCAAGCTGGCAAGGCGGAAGTCGCAGCATTCTTTCGCTCGCATGCTCATTGACCGTCCTTGTCGACAACCGAGCGCCGCCGCTGAACGGCGGTCGCGAGCGACTCAGGGGGCCGAAGTGTGCCGTGGTCCCGGAAGAGTCGGCGGGCTCGTTCAGTCGGGGAAGGCATGACAATCGCCTCGGGTCATTGGACAGAAACGCAAGCAGATTCCAAAAAGTGTATGCCTTTATATCCATCCCGGTTTGGAGCAAATGGCTCCGGTCCGCGGTGCCCAAATTGGTGCCCAACAGCTTGCGCTAAAAACGTCATCCTTGGATACAATCTGCATCAATTTGCAGCAGGAGCGTCGGCTTCCAGAAAAATAGTCGCGACGCAACATGTTGGTGTGTAATGCTTTGCGTCGCGACTCCTACATCGTCCGGAGGCCGACGCTCTATCCAATTGAGCTACGGGGACGTTTTTCTAAATCATTGACTACTAAAGGGTTTGGGAGTTTGATGTCTGCGTTGGCCGTGCCTTGCGGCAGTGTCCCGGGCACTTTTGGCCGATCGGCTGCCCCAATTCCAATCTCCACCAGAGACCGCGACCACGATTCACCGCCACTCCCTGAACCCATCGTCGCCAACGACTCCTTACATTTATAGCCGATTCCCGCGACGACGACCAGCCCCCCAAGGAAGATGACGGTGGGGGAAGAACCGGACGCCACAAGGGACGAAGATCGAAGGGTTGCCTGACAGAAGCGTGTACGATCGTCGGCCCCACCTACTTCCTCACCAGCCCCTTCTCCCCCAGGTATTCCAGCAACGACTGCAAATCCTCACCCGTGGCGTCCGGCTCTTTGGGAAACGGCGTAATGCCGGAGTGCCACGATCCGTCCTCGAACACGGTCACGTCATACTTGGGCAGCGGCATCCCTCCCTCGAAGACCCATCGGCAGTCCTCGTATTCCAGCGGCCTGACAGCAACGGCATCAAGCGTTTTGTCGGCATGGACGGCGGCTGAAACGGCCTTGAGTATGTCCTGCTCCCACGCGTTTTCCGAGACGTTGGTCTGCACCGGCGGCATGGCAACGATCACCAGTACCTCCATTGTTTCCCATCTAGTCGCGGGAGGACGTTCTTCGCATGTACGAATCTATCGGGGTCGGCGGGCGATTCTGGGGTGGCTTGACGGACGATCCCGGACGGCGGGATAGCCTTCTTTGTTTCTGTTGCGGAAAGCAATCGTTATCACCTCTCGACCGCAAGTGTGCAGTCCAACGCAGATTACCGTGCGCGGCCCTCGGCCGGCACGCTCCCGTTGTGGGCGGCGTTGGCGCCCCACATCAGCCAACCGTCGTCCTTGGGGTCGCCTGTTTCCAGGCAGTACAAGCTGCCCGACTCGGTGGCGACGTAGACGCGGCCGCCAGCCACCGCCGGCTGAAAAGCGATGGATTCCGACTCGCCGAGACTCGCCTGCCAAAGCAACTCTCCTTGCTCCGCCGATAGGCAAACCAGTTCGCCGTAACTGGTGCCGAGGAACAATTTGCCGTTGCAGAACGCGGGCGGGCTGATGGTGGCGTCGAGGAGTTCCTCGCCCCCGGGGGCCTTCTTCTCCTTCTCGTTCCGAGGTGTATGGAATTCCTTCTTCCAAAGCACCTTCTCCGTCTTCGGATCGACACAGACCAGCGCATCGCCCATGGCGGCGTAGAGGCGTCCGCAATAGAAGAAGGGCTTTGATCCCTGATAGGACCAGACGCCGTGAACGGTCCCTTGGCCGAGATTCTGCACGGCCTGACCCATCTTGGAATCGCCCTTGCCGCCGATCTGCGGGGCGGCGGGCGACGGAGCGGGCGCAGCCGGGGCCACGGCGGGCTTCGCTGAAGGCACCGCCGCGGCGGCGCCGCCGGTCGGAGCCGAACCTACGGCGGGCTTCTCGGACGGCGCCGCTGGTGCCGGCAGCGTGGGCGGCTCGTCAACGCCAATCCCACCGCCGCTGAAACCCACCCCCTTGTCGGCACTCTGGCTGGCAGCCTCCTTCTTCGATGCGGGCATTGCCATGCCTCCCATGCCGCCGCCAAATCCGCCCATCCCGCCGCTCCGCTTGCCGTAGTCCAGGTAGTCCGCCACGCGTCGGGTGGCGGCCAGGTCATGGGTCAGGCTCGTCCGCTCCAGCCCGCGAACCGCGATCTGTTCCATCTGCTGGCTGACCTTCTTACCGGCCTTCGTGGCCATCGTTTCCTGGCGCTGGCTGAACCAGCATTGCCCGTTCCAAAGAGTCGGGGCCGAGGTGACGTTCTTCTCCTTCTCCGTCCACGCCAGCGTTCCGTCCTTGACATGGAAGCAATAGAGAATCCCTTCCAGCGTGGCGAGAAAGACCTGCTGGTCGTCAACGAGCGGGGCGGTAATGATCTCGCCGGCCAACGGCTTGCGCCATAACTCCTTGCCGGTCTTCAGATCGAAACAGGCTAGGTGATGTTCGTGATCGCCGTTGCTGTCAGGGAAGGCCATCAGCAACCGGCCGTCGGCGATGGCGGGCATGCTCATCAGTGGATCGCCCAGCCACTTCTTCCACACCGGCTTGCCCTCCAGCGTGAGGACCTCCAGCTCGCAACTCTCCGTGTTGAAGGCCACGTAACCCTCGGCCACCACTGCCGCCGTGGGACCGTCGTCGGTGGTGCGATATTGCCAGAGCATCTTCCCCGTCTGGGCGTCGAAGGCGTAGAACTCGTAGCTACCGAAGCCGCCGCCGATGAAGAGTTTCCCGCCGACCACCGCCGGAGTGGCCAGGGGGCGGTCCTCCGGGATCGTCACTTTCCAGCCCTTCCGCTTGCCGTCTTTGGTCGTAAACGGCTGGGGGGGAGCAATCTTGGGCGCCGGGCCGGCCGCGGGCCCGGACTCGTCGGCCGGGGCCTGGCTGGCGTCCACCGCCTGTGCTGGCGGGGCATTGGCCTTGGCAGGCTTTACGCCCTGGGCCTCGGCCACGCTGGCCGCAAGCCACGCCAGAGCAATGAACGTCCACAACACCGACCGACTGCACGCGCTGCGCGACATGAGACACCTCCTGTTCCGAAAGAGTGAATAATCCGGCGTCTGAAAATCAGACGCGCGGGCTGCCTCTCAAGTTCTCACAGGCGGTCGCGCCGCGAAGGGAAAGCCAGCATGGCCAACCCTCCTCCGTCGGGCAACAGCCACGGTGCAATGCATAAATTCATTTTACCGCATCGAGGCCGCCGGCTGCAACTGCCGGGACGGGGAGGGATCGCCCGCCTTTTACCGCGATAAGAGGCCGGCGAAAAAACACTCCCCTCTCCCGTAAACGTCAAAGAATCGCCATCGCCTACTGAACGGCGGCACGCATGACGGGCGACCCGTCTGTGGGGGCAACGGGCTTGGGCTTCGCGGGATTCTTCTTCCCACCCGCCCGTTGGCCCGCACGCCCAACGACGGCCTCGTGCAGCGGATCAGTGGCCAGGCGTTGTTGCCCGAGACTCCTGCTTACTCGTAGACTCGGCTCGCTGATAAACTACCAGCACGAACCCGTCCTTCTCTGTCGTCTTGAACTCCTTCGGGCGTTCCTTTTCAGATCCCCAGCAGATTCTCAGCCTGTCATTTTCAAACGTATAAATGCACTTCGCAAGCACGGACGACTTGTCTTCGGCGTCCCCGTAAATGGTCAACTCCTTTGGCGTCTTGGTCGTGTTGACCTTGATGGCAAGCGGCCACTCGCTCATATCGAACGTGTGCCACTTCGGCTTTTTCGAGAGCTTGGGGTTCTCGGAAGTGTAGGCGATGGAATAGGAGATTCGCAGGTGGTACCCGTCAAAAGTGATGGGAGATCCCATGTCATGCTCGGCGAGTTCGCTTTCTGACAGCGGCTTGCCGCGCTCTTGTCCGGAGACGGCCTTCCACGTTCCCTGAAGCGGGTCCAGTTCGGGCCCCATTCCAAGCCTCCTGCCGTCGGGACCCCTGAGAACCCTTCGCACTACGATGGCCCTGCCATCCATTGCCAGCGACGTGTATGGACCGCTGCTGGAACCATGATAAGGCAGACCGTCGAGCGTGGAACCGTCCGAGTAGAACGAGAAGCACTCCTTCAAGTCCTTGTCGCCGATTGCGAACACGCCGCCATCGCAGACAAGAAAATGCTGGTTCTCGATTGACAAAAACGCCGCGGTTCGTCCGCCGGAACTCGCAAACTCCTTGAGCAACGCAGGCTGCGTCGGCCTCGCCAGGCTAAAAAACGCCGAAGTGCCGTGTACCGTGTTTCCAAACGATATTTGGAATCGGGACTCAGCGTCCTGGCTGGCGAGCAACCGATTGCCGGGAAGGCTGAAAAGATGGTAGGGGCCTTCCCGAGTCGGCGTGAAGCCGACTTCTTTGACGTTCCGAGGATCGGCAACGTCGTAGACCGCGATGCCCTCCCGGCCGCCACGTTCGACGTTGATTTCGGCCACATACAGATATTGGCCTGACACACAACCGGTCCACCCATAGCGGCCGGTCCTGAGAATGGACAAGTTTTTCGGCTGAGCGGGCGCCGACAGGTCGTAAGCCAGGATCGCGTCTCGACCCACCAGAAATGCTCGTTTGCCGTCATGCACCAACGTCTGACTGTGATAAGCTTTCTTATCCACGGGACCGAACCGTCCCAAATGTTTGGGATTCTCCGGCGTCTTCAACGAGTACGCTTCAAGACTACCGTTGCGCGTGCAGAGCAGCGTTTGATCGATCACCTTGAGGTCATTGCCGTCGCCCACATCCTTGACAACCGTGGTGGCCTCCCTCTTCAACGGCTGTGCTCCCTCTGGAATCCGAAAGACATACAAGCTCCCCTCTCGGTCCAGCACATAGACCCATGGAGGCCCAATCGCCGCAGAGCGAAAGGCGTGGTTTCCAGGAAAACGATCGTTGTCTGGCAGGATGAGGCTCGCGACCACTTCAAATTGCGGGACTGCCTTCGGGGCAACCACCTTTCCACTGCCTGCTGATGCGTCGCTCTCTTCCGCCGCGTGACGCTTGTCCTCCTTTTTCTCTTCCGGGCGAACCCGTTTGTAGGTAACTAATGTAAAGCCGTCGCCTGCCTTGGTTTTAAAGGACTTAGGACGTTCGTCACGACCCCAGCATACCATCAGTTCGTCGCCCTTAATCGTAAAGATGCTCTTGAAAAAGATCGGATGGCCAACGCGCTGCACGCCGCCCGGCGTGAATACCTGGCGGCCGCTCCATCCCATCTCCACGTCAAGCTCCTTGGGGTTCTTGGTCGCGTCCGCAACGAAAGAGCGTGGTGATGGCTTCGTAACCCTCTGAAATGGCTTGGGCTTCCCATCCGGGAAGGTTGTAATGCCGGCTGCGATAATAGCGCTGCCGCCATTTGTGACTAAGTCGCCTTCGAACGTCACATCCACGTCGGCAATCGAGCTTTCGGGCAGACGTTGCCCGTCTTCCTCAGCTGAAATGGCTTTCCAGGTGCCTTCAAGCTCCTTGTCCTTGAACGCCTCCTGGCTCGGAGGCTTTTCGGCAGCCAAAACGGCTACCGAAATCACGATAAACAATTGAGCAGCAAGCGGTCTCACGGTCACGATCGCCTCTCGAATAGGTACTTTGTAGCCCCTACCAAACCTTGTCCCGCTTTTTTGGCTCGAGTGGTGGAGAAATCGACCTCTTGGTGCTGGTCAATAGACCGAGTTCAAGCAGGCTCCGACCAGTCTGGGGCCGAGGTGGCTTCGGGCCGCGTCAGCTCATTGGCTTGCCGGTGGGCTACCTCCAGGGCTTCCCCTGCGCAACCGCCATTATATCGCCGCGTACATGGCGGAGAAAGGAGCCAGGTGCCAACCGGAAGCGTCCGTCGGCGTCGGGGAGCCGGTCCATCGACTGGTATCACGAGGGCGAAGGGCGGATCGTGGAAGCCGGCGACACGCGGGTGATCGTTCGGTTCCTGGGCGCAAGGGCCGACGGGCTCGAATTGAGATTACGGCATCACCCGATGCGGCGTTCCGGCCTCTAGACCGAAACGAAACCGTTTCAGCGTCTCGGTTCGCCATCAAGCCTTCGTTGCCTCATGGGTAGATTGAGCCGGTTGTGTCTCTTGCCGGCGTGAGGCGGAACCAGCGGGCTTTTTCAGGAACGTCGGTCATGCCCACAGTTTAGCCGAATCCGACTCCAAGCGGCAATGCGGTCCTGCTGGCCGGCGTCATCGGCTGCCACATCGGCGTTTTGTGCCAGCGCCACGACGCCTGGGTGTTCCGCGGGGCTCTCACCTCCGTCGCCAGCATATCCAGGCCGCCATCGCGCCCGCAACGAACAACGTGATGCTACCGGGCTCAGGAACACTCGCTGCCACGCGAAAACCGAACGCGTAGTACTGGTCCATCGGGACATCTTCGTCACGGCTGGACGCGGCCACAAGGTCGGAGCCGAAGTTGAACGACCCGCCACGCAAGCCACGATACGCATATCCGCCAGTTAAGACAGCAGTCTCGTTCCATTGGAAGACATCGCCTCCCATATCATAGGTCCCGTACGGCCCGAGAGAACCGGCAAAGTACCCGACGGGGGTCAGGTAGTTTGTCGGGTCGGTGTAACGGGGCGAGGCGTAGAAGTCGAAGAAATTTGCGTTGTTCGTCCCGGTCGCCGATAGTGCGTTGCTCGGCGCGGTGTTGCTCTGCGTCGAATAGGACCAGTACGTGCCCGTACTGGGGTCGTAATACGCCGCCTTGTACCACTCGTTCTCCGTGGGGATGAAATACGTAGCTCCCGTGTTGCGCGTCACCGCCATCATCGTGGCATTGGAGACCCCGCCGTTGAGCGTATACGCGCCGGTCTCCGTCGTCCCGTTACCCTCGGGCCCGACGGGCTGGCCGTTCTGCAGCCAGTTGCAGAAGCGGGCGGCGTCGGCCCAGGTGATATAGTTAGCTGGTATGTTGGCCCAGCCGGGCAGGACGCTGTAGGTGTAGCTGCCGGGACTGCCGCCCCGCGCGATGCCACATCCATAGTTGACGTACGGCGATGTGCCAGTGCAGGACATCGCAAGAAGGTAGAGGCCGTAGGGGTCCGTTTGGGCCACGGCGTTGAGGAACTGGCAATACTGGGCACTCGTCACGTCGTAGGTGCCCATTCGGTACGTGTAGCCCACGGAGCCATAGCCGGTCGTGCCGTCGTCCATCACCTGCGTGTCGGGGGCATTGCCCGGATTGCCCACGGTGACGAAGTCAAGGCCCGTCTCGCCCGAGGGCATGTTGAACACGCTGGTCGTATCGGCCTGAGCCGCCACGGCGGAGGTCGCCAGAGCCGCCACCAGCAAACCTCGCACCACGATCTTGTTAAACATTTGTTATCCCCGTCTTAAGCCGCAACTGTCCACAAGTTCCGCACCTCACGCCGCCCGCTTCCGCTTTCGCCACGCCCAGCCCACCAGCCCGATCGCGCCGGCACCAAGGAGGACGAAGGTCGAGGGTTCGGGGGTCGGGACGGGGACGAGAAGGAAGGCGTCAACGTTTCCGTTGGGATTGATGCCATTGGCCACGATCCACCCACTGTCGTTAATTGCCACCGCGGTTTCGATCACCCAGCCCGAAGACGGGTCGATCAGGCTGTTCAGGTCGGTCATCGTTCCGTTGCTGTAGAGAAAAGCGTCTACGGTCGTATCCCCGGCCGTGGTGGCTTCTCCCACCACTTGGCCGCGGTCGTTAATCCCATCAGCGGTGCTGTAGGTGCCCCCAAGGCACCCGAGGTCGGTCATGGTTCCGTCGCTATAGAGAAACGCATGAATGTAGCCATCGGCAGTATTGGCCTCCCCCACTACCTGGCCGAGGTCATTTATGGCCGCCGCAGTGCTGAGATCCCCGCCGAGGGTCCCGAGGTCGGTCATCGTTCCGTTGCTATAGAGAAAAGCATGCTCGACAAACCCTGCGGCCCTGTACTCGCCCACGACCTGGCCCCCGGAATTGATGGCATTGGCGGTGCTCAGGGTGCCGCCGAAGGCCCCGAGGTCTTGCATCGCGCCATTGCTATAGAGAAAGGCGTGCATGCTGGCGTCGCCCGCGGTGTATGCGTAGCCCACGACCTGCCCCCTGGCATTGATCCCGCAAGCCCAGCCTTGACTACCGCCGAGGGTCCCGAGATCCGTCGTCATCCCGTTGCTGTAGAGGAACGCTTGATAGGGGGCAGCATTTCCCGGCAAATAGGAGTACCCAACGACCTCGCCGCTGGCATTGATGCCCGTGGGATAGTTCGCGATGCCCGTGGGATAGCTCACACCGCCCTCGCCGAGGGTCCCGAGGTTCGTCATAGTCCCGTTGTTGTAGAGAAAGACTTGTCCGCCAGATTCTCCGACCACCTGCCCGTTGTCATTGATGGCGTAGGCTCTACCGGCGCCCAGGTCAACGACGCGGTACTCGATCGTATTTCCCCGGGCGTTTGCCACGACCACCGACAGCAGAATCGCAACTGCGAACCTGAATCTCATCGAATACCTCCCCGTGAAAGCAGCCGACAACGGCACGCGCTCAAAGCCGACAGAAGGAGGAGCGTAACGTGGCAAGACACAAGGCAAACGAACGCCTCCCGGCCATTGGGCGAGAACCGAACGCTGCCTCGTGATAATTGAGTTCTCTGCGTGGCGAACGACCGGGGACATGCCATCCCCGGTTGCCCCACCACCATGAAATCATTATCCCCCTAGTTTAGAGGATTTGCGACAACCTGTCAATAACCCGGCTGGATGAATACTTGGCAGGCACCCCTTCGGCATCGGAACCCCGATCATGGAAAAGCATATCGCCGTCTACCTTCGCGTGTCGTCGAAAAACCAGGACACGCGCAGCCAGGAACCCGACCTGAAGCGTTGGGCTCAGGCGCAGGACAAGCCGGTCAAGTGGTACGGCGACAAGTTCACGGGCAAGACGATGGCGCGGCCGGGCTGGAGCAAGCTGGAGGCCGACATTCGCGCCGGGAAGGTTTCCACCGTGGTCTGCTGGCGGCTGGACCGGCTGGGCAGAACGGCCAAGGGCTTGACGGCCCTCTTCCAGGAGCTTCAGGACCGTCGCGTGGGTTTGGTGTCGATCCGCGAGGGCTTG
This sequence comes from uncultured Planctomycetia bacterium, assembly GCA_963804825.1. GTDB lineage: Bacteria > Planctomycetota > Planctomycetia > Pirellulales > Thermoguttaceae > JBKQVT01. The sequence goes on from CAWDRV010000004.1 coordinate 729,832, forward strand.
GACCTCTCCACGCCGGCAGGCCGTCTGATGGCCCATGTTTTGGCGAGCGTGGCCCAGTATGAGACCGAAGTGCGCGGCGAGCGTGTCCGGGCGGGGCAGGCGGCGGCCCGTGCAGCCGGCAAGCGTTGGGGCGGCTCTCAGGCCGGGCGGCGCGTGAAGGTCACACCGGAGCAATTGGACATCATCCGGCGCATGCACGGCGAAGGGACCAAGGTTGCGGCCATCGCCCGTGCCATGAAGTTGAGTCGCCCCACCGTCTACTCGGTACTGAGCGGGTAGCGGAACCCGGCGAAGAAGCGGAGGCAGGGTGTACAACTATTCGCTCTTGAAGCCAAGCTCCCTGGCTTTCGTGCGGTCGGCTTCCGCTTCAGCTTTCTTCCCGATCGTGCCACACGCCGCGGGGCGGTGTGCATACGCTCGGGTGTAACCTGGATCGATCCGGATGGCCTCTGTGTAATCGGCAACGGTCCTGTTGTGCTCGCCCGTCTGTTGCCTCATGTTTGGCGGCCCGCGAGAAACCTTCCTATGGGCTCCCCCTTCTTTTGTCGTCCGCCGGTCGCCGCCCATGCTATGGGTTCTGCCGGACGCTTACGGTTTTCCAGCATCGCTGGACCAACCCAGATGACCGAAAGAGACTCGAAATCAGTGTGTCCCTTCCCTGCAATCACTTCCGGTGATCGGCCCAAAGAGCGTTTGTTTGAACAGGGTTTTTAAGGGGGAACTTCCCATCGTCACACGACGAATCCCCAACTGAGGAAGAGGTCGTCGGTCGTCACGTAACGCAAGCTCCGGCTGGTCTGCCGAAGGAATTCATCCAGCGCCGGCCGCACTTGAACCCATTGGTAGGCAAAATAGTCGTGGCCCGCAAACACACCTCCCGGCTTGATCTTCTTGATCCATGCCTTCAAGTCGCTCGCAACTGCGTTGTAAGAATGGTCGGCGTCCAGGTAGAGCCAGTCGAAGTAGCCGTCGGCGAATCGCTCAACGGCCCGGAGGGAATACTCCCGGACGATCTCCACGTTTGGCAGGCGTCCCAGCGTGTCACGGACCATCGCGTATTTCTCTTCAAAGTTCTCGTCGTTCGTCGGATCGGCGGCGTACTCGCCCGTTTGCTTCTCCCAAGGGTCAATCAAGTAGAGCTTCTTCGGGCTGGTGCGGAGAATACTGCGGGCGAACCCGCCTCGATCCACGCCGATCTCCGCGACGATCGCTCCGTGGGGAAAACTTAGGATCATCTGTTCACGGTTAGAGAATGTGATGATCGAGGCCGCGTTCTTCCCCGCGTCTGCCCGACGGCTCCGGCCCATACTCCCCGGCGGTACCAACGGCGGACCCGGCTGTGGAAAAAGGCCGCTGAAAAACTCCTGGTACAGCGGGCCAAGGTGGTCGGGATGCCAGAGCCGGGATCGCTCCTGCGCCGCTCGACTCCATCGCTCGTAATACCCCGGATCGTCCCAAAGCCGGATAATCGTCTCCACCCAGGGCGAAACCTCCTCGGCCGTAGGCACAAGGCGCGACTCCGGCGTGTACCGCGCGGGAATCTCAAACTGAAATCCCGCATCGCCGATGGTCTCCGGCAGCGCGCCGCGATTGCTGGCCACCACCGGGATGCCGTTGAGCATCGCCTCCATCGCCACCAAGCCCACATTCTCCATGACCGAGGGCATCAGCAGAAACTTGGTCACCGCGAGGAAGGCCCGCGAATCGGGCGTATTGGGCATGACCGTCAGATTCTTGATCCCGCTGAGGTCGATGCCCAATTGGGGCAAGAGATGCGCCTTGTTGGCCCCTTCCACCATCAGCAGCGGAATGTCAGGCCGGCACCGGGACAGAACGTCCGCGATCCGAGCGAATACGTAAACGCCCTTCCTCGGCTCGGGATTGACAAACGTCACATACTGCGGCCGCCGCTGGGCAACCTGCACGCGCTGTGGATCGACCGCCAACGGCAGCTTCTGACAGGCCATCCCCAGCGTATCCCAGTAGAATCGCCGGGCGAATTCCGAAGGAACGACCGGGTAGTCCACGCGATAGAACATCCGCGAATCAAGGTAAGCGAAGTTGTGCAGGAAGAACAGGATGGGAATGTCCCGCCGCTTTACCAGTTGATGGACGGCACACGACACCGGATCGCCCCCGTAGGTCCAGACGACGTCCGGTTGGGTATTCTCTAAGAAGATTTCGCAGGCAGTCAGAAAGGCCTCGACCTCTCCGGTACTTGTCCAGCCGCCGCGGCTGGAAACCGTCCTGAACAGCGTCACCGGCACCTTGTGGTGGAACGTCGCAATCAGCCGCCCCTCGTACGAGCCCTTCCGTACGTTGCGAACCTCGGAACTCACGCCCCGCTGCGCCAACACCTCCTCAATGAGCACCTCCTCCCAGGCATCCAGCCGCGAACTGGAAAACGCCTCGCACACAAAGCCCAGACTCTGAACGAAATCCAACCCGTCGAGGGTCGCCGTGGCTGCCCCGTTGGTATAGTCGATCACGCAATGGGGTGAGATAAAGGCGATCTTGCGCACCTGCCTGCCGGACGGCAGGGGCACCGCCGGGCCGTACAGAGGCCGCCCCGCCAGCCGGTTCGCCTCGAACGTCTCCCGCTGCCGCCGGGTAAGTCTGGGAGCCCGGCTTCCGCTGTCGGCGTAGACATAGTAGCGGCCGCTCTTAACCGGCACGAAGGCGAAATCCGCTCCTGCACGGGCAAACCGCCTCCACAGGTCCGTGTCCTCTTCCCACCACGACAACTCGTTGAACCCGCCGACCTTCTCAATCCAGTGCCGCCGATGAGCCACTCCCAGCGGCACGGCTATGTGCTGGGCGAAGAATTCCCGCCTGGCCATCACGGGCTCCCATGTCCTCACGGGGGCGTCCGCCGAGCCGTCGGGCGTCACGATGTCATAGGCGAACACCAGCACGTCCCCGTTGCCCGCCATCCGCGCGAGGTAACTCAAGTACTCCGGATAGTACTCGTCATCTTGGTCCAGATAGGCGACGAACTCACCCCGCGCTGCTCGCAGGGCGCGGTTTCTAGTAACGCAGATTCCCAGGTTCTCTTCGTGCCGCATGGGCCGAATCCGCCCGTCCTGGTCCGCCCACCGCTGCAGGATTTCAAAGCTGCCGTCGGTCGAGCCGTCATCCACCGCCAGCAGTTCCCACTGGCGGAATTCTTGTCTCTGCACGGATCGCAACGCCCGCTCCAGCGTGCGCGCGCCGTTATGAACCGGCATAATGACGGAGACGAACGGCTGCGTTTCCGGGCTCGTCGTAGGGTTCGTCATAAGGCTCGTCGAGAGGACGCCGTGGATGAGGGATCGCCGAGCTTCTCCCGATTCTACCATGCCCAGACCAGCCTGGCGAGATGGGGCGGCGACCCGCGGACCGCCCAGCCGGCACGAATGGCTGTCTGCCACGTGCGCGCGGCAGCGGGAGAACAACGGGCGCAGGTCTCCCTGCCGAGGCATCCCGGCGGCGCCGTCCGCTGGCCAGGGCGATCATAGCCACTCCTGGGCCCTCGGTCGGCCTCTCGCCATTCCGGCGTGTTGGATTTCAGGAAAACTGGGCCGTGAGACAACGGCGGTAATGGATGCCCCCTTTTTCCCGTCCTAATCTTTGCGTTTGGACCCCTTCGGCACATATCCGAGCTTCTTGGCCTCGGCGAAGTCCGCTTCCGCCTTAGACTTCTCGCCCTTCTCCTCGTAGGCAAGAGCTCGGTTGTAATACGCTTCGCCGTATTTCGGGTTGATGCGGATGGCCTCGCTATAGTCGGCGATGGCCTTCTCGCGCTCGCCCTTCTTCCAGAAGGCGAAGCCCCGATTGTGGTAAGCCTCGGCGTTTTTCGGGTCAAGCCGGACAGCCTCCGTACAGTCGACGACAGCCTTGTCCCACTCCCCCTTACCCTCGAAAAACCACGCACGGTAACAGTAAGCGACGGCGTCCTTCGGGTTAAGGCGGATGGCCTCCGTGCAGTCCGTGACCGCCCGGTCAAAATCCCGCCTCCTCCCATACGCCAAACTCCGGTGCCGGTACGCCAGCGGCAACTTTGGGTTGATTCGGATGGCCCTACCGCAGTCGGCGACGGCATTATCATAATCGCCCTTTTCCATGAAGAACCAGGCGCGGTCGCAGTAGGCGATAGCGTCCGTCGGGTCGAGCCGGACGGCCTCCGTGCAGTCGGCGACGGCTAGGTCATAATCCCCTACCTTCCCGTAAACCGACGCGCGGTACCGGTATGCAAGCGGCAAATTTGCGTTGACTCGGACGGCCCCGCTGTAGTCGGCGATCGCCTTGTCATAGTCACCCTTTTCTGCGAACACCCAAGCCCGATTGCAGTAGGCGCCAGCGTCCGCCGGATCGAGCCGGATCGCCTCCGTAAGGTCGGCGACGGCCCCGTCATAATGGCCCTCCTTGCCGCGGGCCATTCCGCGGCTGCAGTACGCCAAGGCAAACCGCGGGTTGAGCCGAATGGCTTCGTTTTCGTCCGCGATTGCCTCGTCGTACTCTCCCTTGGCGGCGTAGGCAATTCCCCGGTTGTCGTACGCGACGCAAAATTTCGGGTCGAGCCGGATAGCCTCGTTGTAGTTGGCGATCGCCTTGCCATAGTCGCCCTTTTTCCAGAAAACGTTGCCTCGGTCGTTATACGCGACAGCGTCCTTCGGATTGAGGCGAATTACCTCATTGTAGTCGGCAATAGCCCTATCCGAGTCGCCGTTCCTCATATAGGCACTGCCCCGGCGACGATACGCGTCGGGGTCCTTCGCGTTAAGGCGGATGGCGGCGGTGTAGTCGGCGATCGCCTTACCGTAGTCGCCCTTTCCCTCGAAGACGCAGCCCCGATCGTTATACGCGTCGGCGTTCCTGGGGTTGATTCGGATGGCCTCGCTGTAATCGGCGATGGCCTCGTCATAGTCGCCCTTTTTCGCGAAAACCCAGGCCCGGTCGCAATAGGCGCCAGCGTCCCTCGGACCGAGCCGGATCACCTCCGTGTAGTCGGCCACGGCCCTGTCATATTGCCCCTTGTTACCGCGGGCCACGGCGCGGTTGCGGTACGCCAACACAAACCCTGGGTAGATCCGAATGGCTTCGTTGTAATCCGCGATTGCCTTGTCGTGCTCGCCCTTGGAGGCGTAGGCAGTCCCACGGTTGAAGTACGCCACGGCGTACACTGGATTGAGCCGAACGGCTTCGTTGTAATCCGCGATTGCCTTGTCGTGCTCGCCCTTGGCCTCGTGGGCCATGCCCCGGTTGTCGTACGCGAGGAAGGACTCCGGATCGAGCTTGACGGCTTCGTTGTAGTCGGCGATCGCCTTGCCATACTGGCCCTTGTTGCAGAAAGCGTTGCCCCGGTCGATATACGCGTCGGCGTCCTTCGGGTTAAGGCGGATGGCGGCCGTGCGCTCCGCAACCACCTTGTCGGGGTCGTTCTTGTCCGGACGCGTGCTGGCGGCGCCGGGCGGCGCGATCTTCCCCTGCGGCTCGGCGGCCACTGACGCCCACGACGCTGCCACGAGCAACACTCCGCACAACGCTGCCCGCCATCGGTGCGCCGCCATGGCTTCTTCTCGTCGCCAAAAACGTTACGGGATCAGTCAACAATCGAAACGTGTCGTCAACAAGGCCGCGATCTCCTATCGCTCGTCGCTGCCGCCGTTCGCGCCCAACTCGCCGGCCAAACATCGCCCGCACTGCTCCCCGGAGTGTGAACGGTTACCGTTATTTCTGCACCGGTGGGGGCGGTACGTTCGACGTCGCCGGAGTGTGTTCCTCCATCGTCTGGCCTTTTGGACCGCCAGTTAGTTTAGCGGAGGAACTACCCACCGTCCCCGGCGCCTTCAGCGGCGTCGGGATCTGCCCGATTGTTGCAGGCGTCTGCGGGCCGGGCGTTGCTCCCGCCGTTGGCGACACCGGCCACGAAGACGGGGGTGTGCCGCCCGCGGTTGGCGACACCGGCCACGAAGGCGTTTTATTGGGCGTATTGCTTCCTGGCTGATTCCCGCTGGTGTTCGGAGGTGGCGCAACATCGCATTCCGGCATCGGAGATTCAAAATCGTCGGTGTCTGGAACTGGCGTAGGAAAGATTCCCATTCCACGGGCTTCCGCGTCGATGGGAGCGAATGGCACCATGCGGGACGGAGTGGGGCTGGCAACCGGACGTGCCGAACCGCCACCACTCGACCCGTACATCAAACCGACTTGATACCAGGGGCTTTCATATTGCTGTATAATAGACGAAGCGCCAGACAAGCTCAACATCGTTGCCCCCCCCGTCTGGTAGCCAACCGGATTGGGGACGCTGCCCGAGTCGGGCAAGGCCAAAGCCCCGCTCGGGTCCGTGTAATTCGTCGGGTCATTGCCGCAGTAGCGGTAGAGGTTGGCATCGCCGGCGGAAAAGCCCGCAGGGTCCTGACTCATAAATCGCCCCGTCGAGGCATCATACCACCGGGCACGGTAATAGTACAGGCCCGTCGCCGCGTCAAATTGCTGGCCCGTATACGTGAACCGCGGCGTGACGGCCTCGGGCGTCTCATAGGTGATGTTGCCGAAGGCGTCGTATACCAGGTGATCGACGATGCCGGTCTGGCCGTCGCTGTACTGGGCCACGTCGCGGATCGTCCCCTCGTTGTCGGCGAGCATCCAGGACACTGTGTTCGAGGCGTCTTCCGATGCGAGGATTTGGTCCACCGCCGGGCCGTACAGCTCCCGCTCTGTGACATTGCCATTGCCGTCGAGCACCAGTACGAGATTCTGCCCGTCGTAGATGTAGCGCTCCTCCGTGGTCGTCGGCCCGCCCTCGCCGGGGACGGTGTCGCTCCGGTCCACCAGCCGGTCGAAGGCGTCGTAGACGTAGGTGACATCGTCGTCGGGCGTTCCCGCCCCGCCCTGATAGTCGTTGCTGTTCCAGACCTTCGCTTCGGTCAGCCGGTTGTGGTTGTCGTAGGTGTATTTGGCGACGTAGGCGTCGCTGGAACTCGGGCAGTTGTCGTTGTGGTTCCACGTGCCCGAATACTTCCAGACGCAGTTGCCTTCGGCGTCGTAGACGTAGTTGTATGTGCCGTCGGAGGTGAGTTCGTTGTTCGTGCCGGTCGCGTAGCTCCCCTCGGTGCGGTTGCCGTTGGCGTCGTAGGTGTAGCCCGCGTCGGTCGTCGGGGCATGGGCCCAGTTGGCGGAATACCTGACGGCGGGCGTGGCGCCGCTACTGCAAAGCTGCCCGTCGGCGTCGTAGTTGTAGGTCGCATGCGCCCAAGTTGTGTAATAGATGGGGTTGGGGTTGGGGGTGCCGCTGGTGTCCTTGAAAGAGTATTGGTCGGTAATGTTGCCGGCGGCGTTGTACGTCCATTCGTACTCGGCCAAGGTATTGCTGGAGCCGTCGGTGTACGTCAGGTTGGTCAGGCGGGAGTCGCCGTCGTAGGCGTATTGGCCCGTGGCCACCAAGTTCGTGTCGTCGGGGCTCTGGTAGCTGCTGACGGTGCTCAGGCGGCCGTCGGCGTCGTAGCCGAAGGTGACGTACTTGTCGGTCACGGTGTCGCTGTTGTAGCCGGGCTCGGACTGGCCCGTCTGCTGAACAGAGGTCATTTGCCCGACGTCGTTGTAATAGTACGTGTTGAGGAAGTCGAGCGTGCTGCCGACAGTGGCCGAGAGGTTGATCAGGTCGTCATTGTTGTCATAGGTGGAGGTCAGGGTGGCCACACTGGTGTTGCCGCCCACGTCGATGGTGGTGGTGGCGGTGACGCTCGATCCCCCCGAGCAGCCGAGGATGTCGTCGTAAACGTAGGAACAGTTCGACCCAGTTGTTGGCGTCCTTATAGTCGTCGGCTTCAGTCAGGCGGTTGTAGGCGTCGTAGGAGTACGTGATTGTTTCGGTCAAATTGCTATTGGCGTCGTACCAGCTCTCCCCGGTTTCGCGGTCGAGGGCGTCGTAGGTGTAGACAATAGCCCGGCCGTCGGCGTCGACTGTTTCGTGAAGGTTGCCGTCGGGGTCATAGCTGTAATCGGTGGTGGCGGCGGACGGCGTGCCGTACGACGTTGTCTTGGTGATCACACGGCCGAGGCCGTCATAGGTGTACGCGGTCGTGTTGCCGTACGGGTCTTCCACCCTGAGGACGTCGCCCAGCGCGTCGTAGGTGTAGGTGGTGGTTTTGACGTTCCGGGTCGGTCTCACTGAGCATGTTGCCCCGGGTGTCGTAGGTGTAGGTGGTGGTGTTGCCGCCCGAATCCGTGCTCGTGAGGAGGTCGCCGGCCAGATCGTAGGTAGAGGAGGTGGTCAAGGTCGAGCCGCCCTGCCCGGTTGTAACGCTCGTCACCCGCCCCAGGGCGTCATAGACGTAGGTGGTCGTGTTGCCCACGGGATCGACCACGCTGGTCAGTTCGCCGGCCAGGTCGTAGAAGTAGTGAGTGGTGACAGTGCCCGAGCCGGTCGGGGAGGGCGCGGTTTTCGTCAGGACTTCGCCCAAGTGGTTGTAGGTGTAGCTGGTGCTGTTGCCCACCAGATCGGTGTCGGAGGTGACGTTGCCGTCCTTGTCGTAGACCGGGCCCAATATGGTGTTGTTGTAAGTGACTGGCTGCGGATTGCCCAGGTCGTCGTAGGAGTACGTCGTGGTGTTGCCCATCGCATTGATCGCGCTGACCAACTCTCCGTCCGCGTCGTAGACGTCGGTGGTTGTGTTGTATGTCGGCAGCGTGGTCTCGACGCTGAGGGTATGAATGGAAGTGGAATATGTATACGTATACGACGTGGGGGCGCCGTTGGGGGTTTCTGAGTACTCCAGCCTGCCGATCTCATCATAAGTGTAGGAGGTCGTCGAGGCATTGCCGTTCAGATCATTCTGCGTGACCGAAGTCACTTCGCCGATGGCGTCGTAGCCGTAGGTCGTGGTCGGCGTGGTGCCGCCCAGGGCATTGATGATCGTGTACACCTGTCCGGTGGGGGTGTAGGCGTAGGTGGTGGTGACGGTACCCGAGCCGTTGTTCGGGGCGGGCTCGGTCTTCGTCAGGACCTCTCCTAGGTAGTTGTAAGTGTAGGTGGTAGTTTCCCAGACCGCAGGGCTTTGCTCGACGGACACCTGGGTCACGTTGCCCAAGGCGTCATAGAGGTAGGTGGTTTCCGGGCGATCGTTCGGATGATTGATGGGATCCGGGGCCGGCCCGGTAACGCTGAGCAGGCGGTCGAGGTTGTCGTAGGCGTAATCCGTCTCGTATCCCAGTTCATTCGTGCTGCTCAGGAGGGTTTCATAGGTGCTGTCGTACGTATAATAAACACTTGCCTCTTCGCCGGTTATTCCAACCGCGTAAGTCACCTCGTTCACCAGCCCGTGGGGGTCGTACTGATAGTTGGTCTCGTAGCCGAGCGGATCGACTTCCGTGAGGACCAGGCCCGCCGGAGCAATGACGCTATTACTCGGCTGAGCGACGCCAAGCTGAGTGTACGTGTAGTAAGTGAGTACGTCGTCGCGCTGGCTGGAGGAGTTAACATGTACCTGATCGATTTCAAGCAGATCGCCCGTGGCCGAGCTGGCGCCCTGATAGGGCGTCGTGGCGTAGGTGTAGATCGTCTCATGGCTCAACGGGTCGGTGTAAGTGTCCACCGCGTCCAACTTGCCGCCGTAGGTGGTGATCGTGGTGTAGGTCCAACTCTCCATCGAGCCGTCGGGCAAGGTCTCGCTGAGTAGATTGCCGTCACTGTCGTAGGAATACGTCGTCGGCACGGAACCATCGTTGGTGCCGGGCAGGGTCTCTTCGGTGACTTGCCCATTGTCGTTGCGGAAATACGTCGTCGTATTGTTCAACGCATTGATGACCGACGTGGTGTTGCCGAAGCGGTCGAACGTGTAGGTCGTCGTATTGGACAACTCGTCCGTGTAAGTGGCGTTGACGTCGGACACATTTACCAACGAGGCGGGATTGGTTGACGTCCCGACAACCAGCGCCGCGGCCTGCATACACTGGTACGTCTCGGGCGGTTCGTCTGGGTTAGTCACTGCCCAGAGCGTGCCGTTGGGATCATAGTAGGTATAAGTGGTGATGTTGTTGTCCGCGTCCGTGGACGTCTCCATCAGGCCCGTCGCCGTGTAATAGCCGAATTGCGTGGTGGGTTGGCCCGGATCATTGCCCGGAGAGGGATCGGGCTGTTCGATCGAAGTTAATTGCTGGAGCTGCCCGATCGTCGTGTAGCTGAGCGTGGTTGCGCGGCCGGCGAAATCGACGACCGCGCTTACCTGGCCGCCGCTGTAGCCGACGCTGTAGCCGACGAATACCGTCGTGCGGCCGGCCGGATCGGTGATGAGGAGGTTATCACTACTATTGGTGCCGTTGTAGGTGTAGTTGTAGCTGTAGTTGTACGTGGTCTGGTTGCCGTCCTGATCGGTGGTTGAAACGAGCTGGCCCGAGGTATTGAACGACTCCATCACGCCGTCGGTGCCGGTTAGAGTCCAGCCACCGGTGCTCGGATTGCTCGCTAGAGTCGAGTAGGCCAGCGGGCCCGACTCGCTTGTATAGCCGCCCTGGCCATTGGACGCGAAGAAGGCCATCGTGCCGTCGCCCTCGACGAGGCTGACGCCGGAGGGGTTCGCGTCCGGTACCAGGTAGTCCAGTGATTCCAACTGCCAGCCCGCGCCGAACGGACTTGAATTCCAGTTGAGAATGTCCTTGTAGCCCGAGTATGTGCTTGTAATCGAGCTATTGTCGCTGTAGTTCTCGGTAATGGTCATCGTCCAGGCGTAACGGCCGGTCGTGGCAAAATTATCGGTAAGATCCTGGGTGGCGAAGCGGTAGAGTGTGTCTGGCTCAAAGTCGTCAATGCTGTACGTCTCGCTTGTGCCTCCCCCCGAGAACCCGGTAAAAGTCAAATTCGTGTCCACACTCGTCAGCGTGCCCGCGCCGTTGCTTTGTTGCAACTCGGCATCGACCGCGATAATCGGGTGTGGGTTGACAGAGCCGCTGATGTAGTTAAGCCCCAGCGGCGCAAACGGTAGGACCAGGCTGCCGTCGGTTAGGGGCGACGGTGCCGCGTTGTTGCAAGCGGAGTTCTCCGTCGTGTCGAGCGGCAAGGGTGCGTAGGGCCCGATGACCCGGCCGTCGGTCACCACGATGGGGCCGCTGACGCTGGACTCAAGATCCAGTGTGCCGTCGGCGGCGATCGTCTGGCCCGTGTAGGTGTAGTTGTAGCTGCTGCTCAGGGTCAGCGTGTTGGAGCCGAGCTTCGTGAGGCCCATATTACCGGAAATGGAATCGTCATACGGAAAGTCACCGTCGGTGGTGTCGATCCCGAGTGCCGCGCCTTGGCTGAAGGCCGTACTTGCCAAGAGGGTGGCAATGTCGGCCGTATGCCAATCGGCCGAGCCTCCGACAGCCGTCGCCAGCGTGGCGCCGGCGGCGACCGAAACGGAATAGTACCCGCCACCGCTCATGGGCAGCGAGGTCGGCGTAGTCGCCTCCAACGTTCCATTGCTCACGGTGGTGCCGCCACTGTAGTAGTTGTTGGCGTTGGTGAGCATCAGCGTGCCGCTCAGCGTGCCGCTATCGGTCTTAGAGGCTATCCGTAAAGATTTCTCGGGAAATACACGGTTTGGCTCACGCGGCCTGGCGGTACCGGAATGACACGACCCGTGCGGGCGGCGCAAGCCGTCGGAGCATCAGGTGAATCGAACTGATTCGCAACATCGAGGCGCTGGACTCGGTCAGACGTTCGTAGTCCCGACTCTGGCGGCGGTACCTTCCCAACCAGGCGAAGGTGCGCTCGACGACCCATCGTTTGGGCACAGGCGCGAAACCGACTGCTCCTTCCGGCCGAGACTTGATCTCCAGGTCCCAGTGGTCGCGGTGCTTCTCCAGCCACCGATCCAGTTCGTGATTGCGATACTTGTTGTCCGCCCAGATTTTGGTCAGTCTGGGACATCTGGCGTTGTCGAGTTGGCTGAACACTTGGGGTGCAGCGGCCCCATCGTCCCATGCTGCACTGGTCACGACCACCGCCAGCAAGAGCCCCAAAGTATCCACGAAAACATGGCGTTTTCGCCCGTTGATCTTCTTCCCGCCATCGTATCCGTGCTCGCCACCCCGCTCCGTCGTTTTTACGGTTTGGCTGTCGATCGCACCGGCACTGGGCGTCGGTTCCCGCTGGTCCGCCACGCGGACCTGCGCCCGCAGCGCATCCATCATTCGTTGCCACGTGCCATCGTCGCGCCACTGCCGGAAATACTGGTAGACCGTACTCTTCGGCAGCAGATCGTGGGGCAGCAGGTCCCACTGGCATCCCGTGCGGTTGAGATAGAACAAGGTGTTGAGCACCTCGCGCATCTCCACCTCGCGCGGACGGCCGCCGTGCTTGGCAAGGGGAATCAGCGGTTGGAGGATGGCCCATTGTTGATCGGTAAGATCGGTCGAATACGGTTTCCGCGTCGTCGTGGTCATGTGCGCACTCCTTTGCAAGGGGAAAGTGCGCATCTTTACTCCCGACAACGCTTTACAGCAATATCACTTTGCGGATAGCCTCTTAGTCAGTCCACCGCTGCCGGAGATGGGGCCACTGAAAGTGTCGGTGTTGCCGTCGGTGTCCACCGTCCCGCCGCCGCTGCCGACCGTGACGGCCCGGCTGGAGGTTATCCCCGCAGTGGTTTGAAGAGTCCCGCCGTAGAAGGTCAGCCCACCAGAGCTATCGCCCAAGTTGTTATCGTTGCTGATCGAGAGCACCCCGCCGTACAAAAACGTGCCGCCGGTGTAGGTGTTGTCGCCGCTGAGCGTCAGTGTGCCGCAGTTGGTGGCCAAGAACCCGGAGCCGGAGATCGTGTTGGTCACGGTCATCGAGGTGCTGGGACTGAAACACAACCACCCGTTGTCGTCAATATCTCCGGAGCCCAGCACGTCGCCGGTGTCCGCCTGGAGCGTGCTGCCCCATATAATCGTCGTGCCGCCGGTGTAGTTATTCTGGCCCGTGAGCGTGAGCGTTCCGGTGCCGGTCGTCTCGACGCCGCCGCCGCCGGTGATCGACCCCGAGTAGGTCATCAAATAATCTGGGTCGAAAACAAGATTGCTGTCACTGGAAATGCTGACCAATGAGCTGCTGAAGGACCCATCTTCGGTGCCATTGCCCACCTGGAGCGTGCCGGCCAAAATCGTCGTGTCGCCGCTGTAGGTGTTGGTTCCGCTGAGAGTTAGCGTCCCCGTGCCGGTCTTCGCCAGGGCGATCGTGCCAGAAGTGTCCTGGATCGTTCCCGAGAAGGTGCTGCTGCCGTTGCCGTTGCCGACGGTCAGCGTGTAGGTGCCCGTGCCGGAAAGGTTGTCGATAACCCCCGCACCCAAGAGCGCACCCACGCCGAGGCTGTAGCCGTGCAAATCGAGTCCGCCGCCGCTGGAAACCGTCAGGCTGTTGCCGGTCGGGCCCAAGGCCGCGGCGTTGCCCAATTGCAAAGTGCCCCCGCTGATCGTCGTGCCGCCGGTGTAGTTGTTGGCGCCGGTGAGCGTCAGCGTGTCGCTGCCGTCCTTGGTCAAGGCCAGCTTGCCTGCCGCCCCGTCTTGCAAAACGCCGGAGAAGGTGGTATCGGCGTCATAGCCCGCCACGGTGAGCGTGGCGGTGTCCGCTCCCAAGTTTTCGACGAGGCTTCCGCTGCTGCCGGAGAGGGCGCCGATGCTGTTGTCGAAGCCAGCGAGGTCGAGGGTGCAATTGTCATCGACCGTCATGTCGGAATAAGGGCTCAGTGCGTCCTCTGCCCCGGCCTGGAGCGTGCCCGCACTGATTGTTGTCGTACCGCTGTAGCTGTTGGTGTCCGTGAGGATTAGCGTGCCGCCGCCCTTCTGCGTCAGGCCGCCACTGCCACCGATCCAGTCCGCGAAGGTCGGCGAGCCGCAAAGGTCGAAGACCAGGTTGCCGTTGTCGGCGATGTCGGCGTTGACCGAACCCGCGGCGCCGCCGCTGCCGATTTGCAGCGTTCCCGCCGAGCCGATCAATGTGATGCTGTAGCTAGCGAGGCTGCCGGTAAGAATCACCGTCCCCTGGTCTACGTATGTGCCGCCGGTGTAGGTGTTGGTGCCGGTGAGGGTCAAGGTGCCCGAGCCGGCCTTGGTGACCGAAACAGCGCCGGCAAGCGCCGAGCCGATCGTGTCGCTCCCGGTGACGGTGATTGTGAACGGGTTCCCCAGGTAGTCGGTGATATTGAGGTTATTGCCGTTAATGGAATAGCCCCCGGTGTTGAAACTGATGCTCCCGGCGCTAACCGTCCCGGAAATGGTCACACCCCCACCCCCCGCGACCGCAAACACCGCCGTGTCGCCGTTGATCCATGTTCTAGGGGTGCCGCCGGTGGAACTGGTGCTCCAATTGGTGTGTACCGTATCCCAGAGGTAGTTCGTCCCCTGCGGGTCCCAATATAGGGTCGTCACCCGGGGCATCATCGGATTCACCCCCGACAAGAGTTGTCGAACTTCCAGAGGCTCGATCGTCATCAGGCGGCTAGCTCGCGCGAGGGAGCGAGGCTTCTTGCCCTTGCGGCGAACGAAACCGAGACTGGCGAACGTCTTTTCCCAGAACCGCGGCGGCTTCCGCATAGGAATTCTCCTGCGAATGATGCCTGTTGTCTCGCGCTCACCACGCGATCGCAACAGACCATGCCTCGATGAACCCAAACGCCAACGGGCGGAACAACGCCTTTCCTGTCGGCAACTTCTTCAGCGCAAGACGCGCACAAGATCAAGAATGCACTCCGAGAACCGACTCCGAAATCCTCAGACACAAGGGTAGAATTATGCATTCCGAAATGTTTGTCAATAGTCCGGCGCCAATTTTCATCCATTTCTAATTTGGCGGCATTGCCTGTCCAAAATTGGCGGCAGTGCAGTCTTTGAAAAGCAATTTATAGAGTAATGTGAAAAGCTCACACGCAACGAGGTGGATCCCCCCTTTGCCACGCGCACCCCGATGTGAGTCGTTATTGGGAAGATAGGAAAGGAGTCTCCCCCGACAGCGAGCCTGACCGGGCAGCCGCCGTCGGTTTCAGTCTCCTGACCTTTCTTCATTGATGGCAAGGTTGCCGGGCACTAATGCGCTAAGGAATCGCCGCCACTTTCCAACTCCGCGGAAGTGGTCTACAATACGTCCTTTCATCTGGAATTGTGCAGCCGATGGGCACGCCGACCGAGCCGATTGCGATCACGCAACGGATCATCACCAACTATTACACGGCCAAGCGGATGCTGCACGCCTTGCAATTGACGATTCAGCGGCACGAGGCGACCTTCGGCGTATTGGAGCTCGACGTGCAGCGTCGCGTTCAGCCCAGCGCCATGCGTCCCGGCTAATCGAGCCGTATGCTGGGCGGCATCGGCGATTCACTTGGTGACCCCAGGTTGGGTGGCCACCGGATGCTCCGCGGGCGTCCGGTCCTGATCTTTGACGATATATCTGTGTACCGCGAGCCGCGGGAGGGGTGGCGACCTCGGCGGCTCGGGGCCATATGTCGTTTGTATGGCAATTGCGGGCCTGCGGTCTGCCCACACTTCCTCGCGTACCGCCCTATACCCCCTGGTGTCTTCAATTTCTGGACCAAAACAGCTATCATGGAAATCACGTAAGACCTCTGTCCTTTAAAACTTGCGCTGGATCCGGAATTGGCGTGGAGTCCGAAGCAACAACCCGGAAGACGCGTATCGACAAAGCCCTTCGGGATGCCGGCTGGGTGGTGATCTCCTTTCGCCCTGGACTCGCGACGGCCTCGCTGCAGAATCACGCCGTCACTGAGTACCCAACCGCCAACGGGCCCGCCGACTATGCTTTGTTTGTCGATGGCATTCTCGTGGGCATCGTCGAGGCCAAGCGGCTGAGCCTCGGGCCGCAGAACGTCCTCGTCCAGGCCGAACGCTACTCCAAGGGCGCGACCGACAGCCCGTTGAACTTGCGCGGCTATCGCGTCCCCTTCCTCTACTCGACCAACGGCGAGGTGATCTGGTTCCACGACATCCGCCACGCCCTGAACCGATCCCGCTGCATCGTCGGGTTCCATACCCCGGCTGCCCTGGCGGAAATGTTGGATCGCGATTTCGAGGAGGCGTGTGGATGGTTCGCCGAGCACCCCAACAACCACTCGCGACTACGTCCCTACCAGATCGAGGCCAACACAGCGATCGAGGCGGCCATTGCCGATCGCAAACGCCAGATGCTGGTAGCGATGGCCACGGGGACCGGCAAGACGTTTACGATGGTCAACGAGACCTACCGGCTGATGGAGTCGAAGGTCGGCAAGCGGATTCTCTTCCTGGTCGATCGTCGTGCCCTGGCCGCCCAGGCCGTTCGGGCGTTCGCCTCCTTCGAGCCCGAGCCCAGCAAAAAGTTCGACAAGATTCACGAGGTCTACAGCCAGCGGTTCCAGCGGGAAGATTTTGGCGAAGAGGAACGATTCGACCCCAAAGTCCTCCCCGCCGCCTACCTCCTGAACCCCCAGGCCAAGCACGACTTCGTCTACGTCTGCACGATCCAGCGCATGGCCATCAACCTCTTTGGCCGCGGCGCCGTGTGGTCCGGGGATGAGGAGGACATCGACGACGATGCTGAGCAACTCCTCATTCCCAACCATGCCTTCGACATCATCATCGCCGACGAGTGCCATCGGGGCTACACCACGGCCGAGCTGTCGCTCTGGCGAAATACCCTCGACCACTTCGACGCCATCAAGATCGGCCTGACCGCCACTCCCGCCGCCCACACCAAAGCCTATTTCACCGACGTGGTGTACCGCTACGAATACTCCCGGGCTGTCCGGGAGGGCTACCTGGTTGATTACGACGCCGTGAAGATCAAGTCGGATGTCCACATGCAGGGGGTCTTCCTCAAGGAAGGCGAACTCGTCGGCATGGTTGACCCCGACACCGGCAGCGAGCAGTTGGACCAGTTGGAGGACGAGCGGGAGTTCGACGCCACTGAGGTTGAGCGCAAGGTCACCTCCCCGGATTCCAACCGGAAGATCCTGGAAGAGTTGAAAAAGTACGCCCTGGAACACGAGCAGAAGTACGGCCGATTCCCCAAAACCCTGATCTTCGCCGCCAACGACGTGCCCCACACCTCCCATGCCGACCAACTGGTCGAAATGGCCGTCGAGGTCTTCGGCCGCGGTGAATCCTTCGTCCGCAAGATCACCGGCCGGGTTGATCGGCCGCTTCAGCGGATCCGTGAGTTCCGCAATCGGAAGGAGCCGAGCATCGTGCTCACGGTGGACCTGTTGTCCACCGGCGTAGACATTCCCGACCTGGAATACATCGTCTTCCTCCGCCCGGTCAAGTCCCGCATCCTCTTTGAACAGATGCTTGGCCGCGGCACCCGCAAGGGCGAGAAGTTTCCCGACAAGTCCCATTTCACCGTCTTCGACTGTTTCGACGGCACCCTGCTGGCCTACTTCCGTAACTCGACCGGCCTGACCGCCGACCCGCCGGAGCGGCCAAGCCGCACGATCAAAGAGATCATCGACGACATCTGGGCGAACCGGGATCGCGACTTCAACGTCCGCTGCCTGGTCAAACGGCTCCAGCGAATCGAGAAGGAAATGGCCGGCGAGGCCCGGCCGTTGTTCGCTGCCTTCGGCATCCCGGACGGGAACGTCGGCCAATACGCGGCCCAGTTGCCTGCCGACCTCCGCCGCGACTTCACAGCCGCTATGAAGCTCTTGCGAGACGAGGAGTTTCAGAAACTCCTGGTGAACTATCCCAGCCGCAAGAAGACTTTCGTCAAGGCCCTGGAGAACGAGGATACCGTCAGTTCCGAGTATCTCATCCGTGACGGCATGGGCAAGGAGTACAAACCCGAGGACTACCTGGAAGCGTTCAACAGCTTCGTGCAGGAGAACCCGGCCAAGATCGAGGCTATCCGCATCCTGTTGGATCGCCCCCGGGACTGGAGCACGGCGGCCTTGACGGAACTCCGCAACAAGCTGGCAATGGCGCCCGAACGATTCACCGTCGAGCTATTACAGAAAGCCCACGCAATTCGCTATGACAAGGCCCTGGTGGATATCATCTCGATGGTCAAACACGCCGCTCGCAACGAGGAACCGCTGTCCACGGCAGCCGAGCGGGTCGATCGGGCCTTTGAAAAAATCCGCCAGGGCGGGAAGTTCACCGAGGGACAGCAAAAGTGGCTCGATCGCATTCGGGCGCACCTCATCGAGAACCTATCTATCGACCGGAGGGATTTCGATGAGGCCCCGGTGCTTGCCCGTTATGGAGGCTGGAAG
This sequence comes from uncultured Planctomycetia bacterium, assembly GCA_963804825.1. Taxonomy (GTDB): domain Bacteria; phylum Planctomycetota; class Planctomycetia; order Pirellulales; family Thermoguttaceae; genus JBKQVT01. The sequence continues at coordinate 748,035 of CAWDRV010000004.1, forward strand.
CCCGCGGATCAGACGTTTGCGGGGAAGTTGAAGCAACTTCTCGACTCTCTCAACGAAGCAATAGCGGCATAATTTATCGCAACGGAGGAATCGCGATGCTTTCTTCGGTCCTCTTCCACTACCTCGCCACGGAGCAAAAGACTGCGCGATTGTTCTTTCTTCTGGTCGTCTTAGGGGTGACTTTCTGGACATCAGACGTTTTCGCTGGCAACGCTTCGGGCGCCTCCGCTGGGCAGCAATCCAAAAAGGAATCAGAGATCGGCTGGTTTGGTTTGAATGCACCGAATGCGAGTATCGTTGTCGCCGTAATAGCACTCTTCGGGACGGCAGTAGTTGGAGGCGTCGGAGCCCTTGTTACGTGGGCGATGAACGTCAGAACAACACAACAAAAGCGCATTGAAGAGCGACGATTGAGGCTCGATACATTCATGAATGCCGTGCGGTTGATGCAAATTCCTGAAGACAGGGACCACACACTACTGGCAGCGCAGCGCGCTGGGACGCTTTTCGTACTTTCCCGTCTCGGGCACCTCGATTTTGCTCTGGAGCTCTTGAAGGTGCTTTGGCCGTCAGCGTGTGTTAGTCCGGCATGTGCCGTTCGCGTTTTGGATTGCGCGCTCCGTTCTGGTGATGCTCAGTTACAGGAGCAGGCGGCATCGTTGCTCCGTGACAACGCGTCCAGACTTCTCGACTTACACGGTGAGTATCAATGGCCGTTATGTGTACAAGGCACCCTTCGAGATGAGCATTCGTTCGATACACGTGAGGCACTGCTTATTGCGATCCTGAAAATGGTGGTCGCACGCCCAAAACAAGAGTGGATTCAACGTCCTGAGTATCTCGTCTCGGTGTGCGTTGACCTCTATGCCTTCGTGCAGGACAAGACCAGCGAGATTCGCGTTGGGGCCACATCGGCGATTATGTTGATCTTGGAAAGTCTTGACGGCGTGTCCGGAATTACGTCTGCTTGGAAGGTTGAGATCACTCTTGGTATTCAGCACAGTCTTGCTGACTTAAAGGAAGAAATGAAAAATAGGAGCAAGTCTCAAAGCAGTAATGCAGAAGGGACTACGCACTGGGCACAGCAGATGCTCCAGGAACTGCATGCGTGGATGGAAGGTTGAATTGTTCTCCATATGACATCGTGAATATCAAATAGGTGACTGTCATGGCAAAGAAGCACGCTAGAAAACCGACCTCCATTCGTCCGCCGAGAGGCCGCAAGAAGACGGCAAAGAAAAAGGTGGCCAAGAAGGCGGCAAAGAAGCGCACGTAGCCCCTTGGCTGCGGATCATTTGTGATGATCGTCAAATAGGACTGCACCTCCTTTGGGAGACGTGTTCGTGAGTGATATCGTCCAAAAGCTCTGGGGCTTCTGCCATACCCTTCGCCACGATGGCATCGACTATGGCGACTACATCGAGCAAATTACGTTCCTGCTCTTCCTGAAGATGGCCGACGAGAAGGGCATCGACCTTCCCAAGGGCTGCGACTGGCCGAAGCTCCGCGACCGAAGCGGCACGGCCCTCGTGGACCACTACGTCGATCTGCTTCGGACCCTGGGCAAGACGCCCGGCATCCTGGGCGACATCTACGCCGAGGCCCAGTCGCGGTTCAACAACCCGGTCAACCTCAAGCGACTCATCAACTTGATCGACGAGACTGAATGGACCAGCCTCGGCGTGGACGTGAAGGCCGAGGCCTACGAAGGGCTGCTGGAGAAGGCCGCCAGCGAGGGCAAGAAGGGCGCGGGGCAATACTTCACCCCGCGCGTGCTCATCCAGTCGATCGTCCGCTGCATGAAACCCGATCCCCGCGTCCACAAGGAGTTCACCATCTGCGACCCGGCTTGCGGCACGGGCGGCTTCCTGGTGGCCGGCCTACGAATGGCTGATCGGCCAGACCAAGGGCGGCGCCCTGGACCGCGACCTCGCCAAGCGGATTCGCCAGAAGACCTACTACGGCCAGGACCTGGTCGCCCGGCCCCGGCGTCTGGCCCTGATGAACCTCTTCCTGCACGGCCTGGAGCCCAAGATCGTGCTGGGCGATACGATCTACGAGGCCCCATCCTCCGACCGCTTCGACGTGATCCTGACCAACCCGCCCTTCGGCACCAAGGGCGCGAACCAGGCCCCGGACCGCGACGACTTCACCGTAGCCACCAGCAACAAGCAACTCAACTTCGTCCAGCACATCCTGACGGTCCTGAAGCCCGGCGGCCGGGCCGCCGTGGTGCTGCCCGACAACTGCCTCTTTGCCGACCAGGCGGGCGAGGTCTTCAAGATACTGGCCGAAGACTGCGACCTGCACACGGTTCTGCGTCTGCCCCGCGGCACGTTCACCCCCTACAGCCAGGGCGTGAAGGCCAACGTGGTCTTCTTCACCAAGGGCTACCCGACCGAGAACGTCTGGATCTACGACGCCCGGTCCAACGTGCCGGGCATCACGAAGAAGGATCGGCCGCTCGTGCCGGAGCATTTTGCCGAGTTCGAGAAGTGTTACGGCGCCGACCCGAACGGCCGGGCGAAACGCAAGGAATCGGCCTCGCCGCCCGAGAAGGGATACCTGGGCGGCGACCGCTGGCGCTGTTTCTCGATCAAGGACGTGGAGGCCCGGGACTTCAAGCTCGACAGCTTCAAGTGGCTCAAGGACGACACCCTCGAAGATGCCGACGAGTTGCCGCCGCCCGAGGAACTGGCCACCGACGCGATCGGCGAGTTGGAAGGGGCCGTCGAGGAACTGAACGCGGTGCTCGCGCTGCTGGAGAACGGGAACGGGGCGTCGGCGCAAGACGCGGCGGCAAAGAGGGCCAAAACATGAAGCGGGATATGGACCTGGTGCGGAAGATTCTGATGGCCTGCGCGGACCACGAACACGGCTACGCGCCTCAAGGTTTGGTGATCGATGGCTATTCTAAGGAACAGATCGGCTACCACGTCTACTTGATGATGCAGGCGGGGCTGGTCAAAGGTGCCGATCTCTCGGCGTTAGAAGACGCATCGCCGTTCGCGGAACTCACATCCATGACATGGGCAGGCCACGAGTTCCTGGAGGCCAGCCGTGACGAGGGCTTGTGGTGTAGGGCTAAGAAGGCCGCCGGCTCAGGCGGTGGCATGGTCCTCGATGTTCTGAAATCCGTCCTGATCGGAATGGCAACCGAAGCGGCGAAGAAAGCGGCAGGGCTTCCATGAGAGAATCCCTTGGACACAACGGTGAATTGCCCGAGGGCTGGGCTGAAACGCAATTGGCGAACCTCTGCCATTTGAACCCACCCAAGCCCACTGCGACCGAAGTGCCACCAGATGCACGAGTCACCTTTGTGCCGATGCCAGCGGTCAGTGCCGATGCCAGAGCCGTTGCGCATCCTCAGATTCGATCCTTTTCCGAAGTACGCAAGGGCTTCACCTCGTTCCGCGATAATGATGTGATTCTGGCGAAGATCACTCCCTGCTTCGAGAACGGGAAAGCCGCAGTGTGCCGTGGACTACTGAACGGAATAGGCTTTGGTTCGACGGAGTTTCATGTCCTGCGGTCAACGGGGGCCGTACTGCCCGAGTACATCTACCACTTCACACGTCAGGATTCGTTTCTCCGCGACGGCGAAGCCAACATGACGGGTTCGGTCGGCCAGAAACGTGTGCCAGCCAACTGGTTGGCATCCGTCGCCATTCCCCTACCCCCGCTCGCAGAGCAGCGGCGGATAGTGGCGAAGGTGGAGGAGTTGCTCGGGCGGATGAATGGGGCCCGCGAGCGGTTGGCCAAGGTCCCCACCCTTCTCAAACGCTTTCGCCAATCCATCCTCGCCGCCGCCTGTTCGGGACAACTTACCACCGAGTGGCGGGACCAGCGCGAGGACTTGCCCTCGCCAATTGGCGAGCCGGCAGGCGATTCAGACGGTCTGCCCGCCTCATGGGAGCAGGCTACAGTGGGGCATGTAATCGAGAGCCTCAAGTACGGCACATCGAAAAAGTGCGGCTATGCCCGTAAGGGTGTGCCTGTTCTTCGCATCCCAAACATCGGCGATGGCATAGTCACCCAGGACGACATGAAGTATGCCGACCTGGAACCAGCCGAGGTTGACCAACTCCGGCTGAGGACAGGCGACCTGTTGATGATACGGTCGAACGGCAGCGTCTCATTGCTGGGAAAGACTGCACTCGTCAGCACGGCCGAGACGGACTTCGCCTACGCAGGCTATCTGATTCGACTCCGCCCTGACCCACGCAAAGTCTTTCCCGCATTCTTGAACGCGGCATTGTCCAGCTTCGGAGTTCGGTTGCAGATTGAACTGCCCGCGCGATCTACAAGTGGTGTCAACAACATTAACAGCGATGAGGTTCGCGCCTTGAGGATTTCGCTGCCGGCGTTACCGGAGCAGCGTGAAATCGTCCGCCGGGTCGATGCCCTCTTCACCCTGGCCGACAAGATCGAGGCCCGCGTGAAGTCGGCGACGGCGCGGGCGGAGAAGATCACGCAGGCGATCCTGGCCAAGGCGTTCCGCGGGGAGTTGATGCCTACCGAGGCCGAGTTGGCCCGCCAGGAGGGCCGCGACTACGAGCCCGCCAGCGTCCTACTGAAGCGGATCCGGGCGAGCTGGGTAGAGGGCGACCATGAGCCGCAATCAAAAGGGCGAAAGTCACGCCAACAACGCAGGAAAGTGTAGAGCCATCGAGGCGTTCTATGCCCAGCAGATCCTTCGTGTTGCTTGTGGTGGCTGGCACGGTCGTCGTCGTTGCCACGGTAGTCGGGCTCGTCGTGGACTTCAGGAGCTTTGTGGTAAACATCCTCGCTGGGGTTGTGAGCGTCATCATCAGCTTTGTTGTCGCCCTCGAAATCGTGGACAGGTACATCCAGCATCAAAGGCAGCAGCAATGGGCAAGAGTCCAGGTGTTCACGCTCAGGGCGATCGCAGTGCATCTATGCGAGGTCGTTGGCGGCCTTTTCATGCATTATCCTGGCCTGAGCCCCTGGTTTCGAGCGTGGCGGTCATTATCGGCCAGTGTAGCCACGGCGGGACCGCGGAGGTGCGGAAACCGGCTTGACGGGACGCCGGAAAGGCGTCTGGTCGGGAAGTTTCCCAGGGAAACTGGAGTCAGAGACAGCTTCCAAAAGCCACGTTTTGTGGGCAATTGCGGCTCGATCGGCGGAGGCGAGGGGTTGGGGGGGCGAGACCTTGCCAGGCTGGCTAGGTCGCAATCTTGCGAGCAACGTCACGGCGGATCCACTGACCCCAGCATACGCTGTTAGGGGGGGGTTGCTGGTAGACAGAGGACGTTGTGCGCAGCCTGTCCTCCGTAAGGGGGGGAGTGACTTTGCACGGGGTGCTAACTTGTTATACTTTACGCAGACTATCGCGATACCCCTATTTTCGTATTCTTCGCAGTAGGAGAGCGTCGTGAAGATCTCCCGTGTGCTTCTCCGATGGTACAAGTCGTTCAACATTAACTACTACGGCTATGATGATCGCCGCCACGGCGTTCGTGAGCGTGCCTGGAATGGCCTCGGTCTGGACGGCGACACGGAGTCGTACCGGTTTGTCGAAATCCCTATCCACAGCTCCGTCACCACCATCGTCGGTGCGAACGAAAGTGGCAAATCGCATTTGCTTAGCGCGATCAGCAAAGTTATCCGCGGCGTTGGCATTCCAGATGATCGCGGAGAGGCAAGGTTCGATGTGACGGATCTTTGCCATTATGCGTCCGTCAAGGACAAGAACGCCGAGGTTTGGCCCAACATCGGGCTGGAGTTCGACTGTCAGCCGAGCGAACTCCAAGCCATTCTGCAAGCAGCGGGTCAGCCCACGAGTTCAACCTCAGGTAAGCGCTTTACGCTGGTCCTGGCTCCGCGAGATGACAAAGCCGCCTGGATATTCCTTAGTGGTCAGGAATTACCGATCGGAATCACCAACGACCAACTCGATAGCATCCGCAAGCACCTCGTACCGGTCGAGTTCATTCACTCCGAGATTCCGCTGCCGGACGAAGTCATAGTTGATGACATTCTTGCCCAACTCAACTCGTCCGAGAAAGGCGGCAAGGATTGGTTTACATTCCAGTCAGCTCAAGCGGCTGCGGCGCTTCTAGCGGACCTGACGCTCGAAGCGAACAAGCCGGTTTCCCCGGAGGTACTTTCGCTCATTAGCCAGGCGAAAGGCGACCTGGCGAAGCGGCGTCTACGTCCGTCTCGCTCCGACTTGGAGGCGAAACTTTTTTCTGATGTGCTGGGGATCAAGAAGGCAACGTTCGAGAGACTTGCGACTCTCGGCAAAGACCACCGAGGTTACGTTGAAGGGCTCATTTCGGTTTGGAACGACGAACTTGATCGCACGCTCAATCTCTCCCATTATTGGCAGCAGGATGACCAGTTCGCTCTTCGTGTCGATTTCAAAGACGGGGTGTTCTACTTTGAGATCACCGATAAGACCGGGTCGATTTACACGTTTCGGGAACGTAGCTCCGGACTTCGCTACTTCCTTAGCTACTACATACAAGCCAAGTCCCTTGAACGCAAGTACCGGGATAGCGGCTGCGTGATTCTGATGGACGAACCGGACTGCTTTCTGTCCATCGCCGCACAGAAGAACCTGCTTTCCGTGTTTGAATCGCTGGTGAGTGCTGGCTCGGCGACAGACCGACTCCAGATTGTCTATACGACGCACTCGCCATTCCTCGTGAATCAAAATTATCCTAACCGGATTCGTTTGGTGCGCAAGGGTGATGCTGAGGAGGGAACGCAGTTCATCGATGAGTCACGGCTTCGACATTATGAGCCCGTTCGTTCAGCACTTGGAATTGATTGTGCGCAAACGCTGTTCATGGGTGAAACGAACGTTGTTCTAGAAGGGCCGTGCGATCAGTTTCTTCTTGCGGAATTGAATCGGATTTTTGTAATGAATCGCGACCCGGCCGCGTTCCTTGATCTTACTTCGATCGTGCTCATGTCCGCGGAGTCGGCCTCCGGAATCGCCAAGCTACTTGACGCCTCAAAGTGGGGCGACGAACGCGTTCCGGCAACAGTGGTTCTATACGACGGCGACAAGGAAGGGTTGCAGCAGCGCGATCGCGTTACCGGCAAGAGCGGAAAGAAGGGCGAGTCGCAACTCATTGCCCCCCAGTTTGTGCTGACGATTGTGGATGCACTGGGCCAGGAGTCCGATGGACAGGCGATCGTCACATTAGAGGACCTGATCCCCAGTACCATTTATGTGAGGGCGGTTGATAGGTATCTTCAGAAGTGGTATCCGGATGTACTTGCTCAGAAAGAAAAGGCCGAAGCAATCAAGGCAAGGCTTGATAGTCCCAGTTACGCCAAAAGTGGCCTTGTCGCTGCTACCGGCGCGTTGTTTAGGGAACTCGTTCATCCCGAGCGCGAGACTTACGACAAAATGGGGGTGTTGCAGGAGGTCGTCTCACTCGTCAACGCGGAGGTAAGGCCCAACGGGCTGGAGTCGGCGCCAAGTCCAGAGATTAGCAAGCTTGAGGGCCGGCTTAAACGTCTTTGTGAAGAACTATGGCGACGTATTGACGTAAGCAGACAGGCAAGCCGGCGAGACTCCGTGGCGAAAGCTGTGCGGCGCGAGGTGGACGATTTCTTCAAGCGATTCAAGACCGGGGCACCTGCGTTCGACGTGGTTCGCGTCTTGGGACGTTTAGGCAGGGAAGTACACGATATTGGCGAAGATGGGAGCAGACTCCGATCAGCCATTAGTCAACTGGAACATGAGATCGGACAGTTCAGGAGTCGCGGCGAGTCAATGGTTAGCGACAAGTACTGGGAGCGGTGGAGCAAGGCGCTGTGGAGGGTTAGGGAGAATCCGCTGCAGCCAGACATCCCGAGTTTCACGGAGTTGGAAATAGATAAGTCAACTCTCGTGGCAGCGTCGGTGGACGGACCTGATAAGAGTGTTGTTGACAAAATCGAGAGTGGATCAACTGGACAGGTGGAGCCGACCATTCCTAACGTGCAGTCGGTTGGAGAATCTGCGATGTGACCTCGTCAAGCGCGGCGAGAATGTCCTCGGTCGTCACGTTCTTCTTTCGAAAGGTCAAGTACACGCTCGCGTGGCTCGTTGAAAAGCGGTGGCGGCTGACCGACTTCTCGTACCTACTTGGTCCAGGCCGCGATGGACAACATCTGGCTGTCGCCGTCCGTCCGCCTGAGCGTGCCTGTTGAGGCGAAGAGCCTGCCGCCGCTGACTCTCGACATTGGTCAGCCCGGTCCAGCGGTTAACCTCAGGATCGTCGATCGCAGCGGGAAGTCGCTGCCGGACGTGAAGGCGACCGTGGCCCGTCCGGAGGGCACGCTGGCGGACATGCTTTGGCCCCACGAGTTCGTTTCCGACGGTGCAGGGCTGCTTCACGTTCCGCCCCTGGAGGCCGGAACGCACAGGATCAAAGTGACCGGCGCGAAGGGGCGGACAGTCGTCGTCCCGCCGCTTTCCGACGTCAACGCGATTGAGGCCGAACCTCTTGTCGTCGGCCAGTAGAGCACGCCTTTGGCCTTCCCTGGCCTGGGGACGGGAGTTGGAGGCATTGGCCCAGAGACGTGTGCCCATCAAGTGCGGGTCGCCATCGAGGAAGTCCTGCTGGGCAGCACCCCGTTCCCTCGCACTTGGGCAGAGGCATCGGAGCGGCATCAGAAATTGTGCACGGATCGGGTTCGGAATCTACAGTGGTGAGGAAGGCGGGAGTCTAGGAAATTGGAGGCACTGCAATGCCCAACGGCGGCGGCGACAACTGTGGCGTGTGCGGTTTCAACAAAGCCAACGGCGGGAAATGGGGCTGGCCTGAAGATAAGGGAGCATTCGAGAGGGCATATTACACCAGTCGCTCCTTTTGCGGGTGCGCAGTGCCTGCGCACCCAGCTGCCGCCCGAAAAGCGGGCAGGACGATCGGCATCTACGCCTTCCATGGGGACGGGCATTATAAAGACCGCGGGATGTTGACGCCCGAATGCAAACGTTTTCTTTCCATTAGGCTGGTCAGATCCCGTGGTGGCTATCCTTGGCAAAGCCCTCTGGGGGTTCGCCATCGGCGAAGCAGGTGTCGCGGTCCGGCCGACAGCCCGGCGCGTGGACATTGAGCATTTCCAGCGGCTCGCCACCGGTGATGAACCCATGGGTCGTGCCAGGCGGCAGCCGCAGGAAGTCGCCAGCTTCCAGGGGAAATTCCTGGCCGTTGAGCACGGCTGTGCCATGGCCCGTTAAGACGAAGTAGTATTCCTCCGCCACGCGGTGATAGCTGATTCTGGTTCGCTGATGTGGGACAATGGAGACACGGTAGACGGTCGCCCGGCCTTCCTCAGGCAGGCTAATCAGCGACTCGATGGCATACGGTCCCAGGCGTTGGGTCTGAGCCGCACTGCCGCTATGGCGGTGGATTAGTCCCAGCGAAGAAACGTCTGGGTGGGACATGCCCAACCTGAGCCGCACCAGCAACTCGTTGACTAGCTTCCGCTCACGGTCCTCCGGCAGCGGCGACTCGACGAAAGCCTGATCGAGCTGGGCCTCTAACTCGGCCAGCCGGGCCTCGTGGAACGACCAGTCCAGATCCCCGACCAAGGCGTTCTCACCGCAGACCTTCCGTGCAATCAGCTCGTCTAGGAACCCGAAGCGGAAGTGCTCGTTGAGTCGCAGCAGGTTGGCCTCGACCTCGCCGGTCCGCAACAGGTGGATGCCGGTCATCAGTACCCGGTAGGCGTAGAGCACCGGCTTGGCCCGCTTGGGCTCTTCCTTGGCGATCAACTTTTGCTGCGTGGCGTAGAAACCTCGATAGTGATGATAGTGATGCCGGGTGATACAGCGGCGGGCCAGTGGCGCAGCTCGTCGAGGAACTCCTGGCCCAAGACCACGATGGGCGAGAAGATTTGCTCCAGGATGTAGCCGTTGTTGCGGACGAGGAGCCGCAGATATTTGCCCACCTCGTGGCTGACCAATTCGACCTCGGTGCCGTTGTGGACGGTCTTATGCTCCAGCGTCTGATTCGGCAGATCCAAGCCAACGACTTCCCGCAGCGGCAACACATAGCAGCCCCGCAAGTCCACGTCGCTGTCTGGCGAGGGGAAGCCGTAGAGGTGCGCGCCGCTCACGGTGACAAACAGCGGGCGGTACTCCAACCCATCCACGACCTGCCGCATGGCGTCTAAGTTCACGTCAAGCATCGACCATCCTCCTTCGGGCACGAATCAGGAAAGCATCAACCTGGGCGTAGTCCGGTTGCTCGGGGAGGCGGGTTCGCTCGAAGACCGCCTGGAACCGCTCGTCCAATTCCAGCGCCCGCCGTTTAACCTCCTCGAACGGCAAGCTGTCGTTGCGGATATGCAAAAGCTCGTCGCGGTGCTCGGCCACGTCGATACGGATTTCGCCCGTGTCCAGGGCGGCGATTCCCGAGTACAGTAGCCGGATCAGGTGCATGGCGTGCTTTGGCTTGTAGGTGCCTTTGACCTTGTAGGCATTGGCCATGCGGCGGAACTGGCTCAGGACGTAGCCCGAATAGGTCTTGTAGACGTGCTTTGAGAGGAATGCCTGCCGCATCGACCGCAGTTCCTGGGCCGTCTCGTCGGCCAGTAGGACCAGCAGTGTCCAGAGCGTCTCAAGCACACTGGGATTGGCTTTCAGGGCCAGCCGCAAGAACTTTTCCAGTTCCCAGTAGACCTCGTCCCGCTCCTGGTCGGCGAACTCCAGTTGTTCCGGCAGCTTTCGCAAGGACCATTGCAGCCGGGCCGGCGGCAGGTAGATTCCCCGCAGGTCGTCATCGGAATCGTCGTTGGCCAGCCCGAACGCTTTCGACCCGACCTGGCAGCGGTAGATGATCCAGGGCCGCATGTCCTCACGGACCTCGCCCAACTCGTCCTCGACTTCCCGGCGCCGCAGGGCCAGTTCGTGGAAGTAGGCCGTCACGGTCTCGCCATCGGCGAAACGGACAAGGTAGGGCTGCTGGTTGTCCGGCGGGCTCTCCAGGACGACGCCCACGCTGCCCGGCGGCTTGAACTGCTGGCCGTCCGCCAGGGCCTTGGCCACCTTGAGCACCACTTGGGTGCCCGCCGAAATGACGAAGCCGGGCAAGAGCTTGCGGAACGAGTAGTCATTGGAAGCCATTCCAGCTCCTCCCGAAACCAGATGCTTAGTACCGATCGGTATTCGATCGGAGGGCCTCCAGCGATTCAGACAAACCTATCGAGCAGCAATCGAAGAAATGGTAAATACGGTCCATCGTCGCCTTTAGATTCGACAAGCTCACGCGATCAGGCACGTTCTGAAGGTGAGGGTGACCGGCGAGATTGGTGGGGTAACGAAATTCTTGACCGGACTTATCGGCTTGGTGGAACTCGTTGATGACCGTTTCCACAGCATTGAGCGGAGTTGGATCGGCACCGGGCCACCGATCTTCCAGCAGATTCCTTGTTGCGTTCCACAACTTGTACAGGTTGTGGCCTTCCGTGATCTCGTGATCCACCACAATCCGATGCGGTTCGGTCCCGTACCGCAGCAACTCCTTCATCTTGAGTTCAAGATAATGGCGATAAAGGTATGCTACCGGGAAGAATAGTTCATCGCAGTATGGAGGAGTCTTGACACTGTCATAGCCCTGGACCACCAAGTCGGCTGCTGCCTTGAACCCGTTCGCGTACAACGGCTCGAATCCCAACCAGCGATGGAAGTCGAGGCATACGTTTTCATCCCGGCCTCCAGTGGCTGGCCTAAACAGCCTATCCCCTTTCCTCGGCCAGGGGATTCTGTTCGTTTGGCATATTCCGGCTCCATTTCAAGAACAAGTGACCCTGACTGCTCCGCCTCCACGCATTCTAGGCTGACAAAGGAAAACCTGGAAGCCGGTGAGCCTTCACCGGCCTCCAGGCTTCAGGTTCAATCAGAGCAGGTTTACGACGCGCTCGGCCAGACCCTTCTCGCCCAGCACCACGTTCAGCTTGCCGCTGGTGGCCACCCGCTCCAGGACTTCCAGTTCCCGGAGCCGCATCAGCGTCGGGTTGCCCTCCAGCACCTTGGCCGTGTTGGCCTGGCTGCGCATGGCCGCGGTTTCCTCGCGGCGGACGATCAGGTTGGCCTCGGCCGCCTTCTTGGCCTCCGTGACCTTGTTCATCAGGTCCTTCATGTCGCCCGGCAGGATCACGTCGCGGATGCCCACCGAGATGACCTCCAGACCGAGCGCAGCCACGCGGTGGCGGACGATGACCTCCAGTTCCTTGGCCACGGCGTCCTTGTCGGCCAGGAACTGGTCGAGTTCCCGGCCGCCGATCACCGCCCGCAGGGCCAACTGGGCCTCGCGGTACAGGGCCTGGCGGGCGTCATCGGCCGCGCTCAACGCCTTGTGGGCGTCGGCCACCCGGTAGGTGGCCACCGCGTTCAGGCGCAGCGTGACCTTGTCGGCGGTCATAATCTCCTGGCCGCCGATGTCCAGCATCGTCTCGCGCAGGTCCACCGGCACGAGCATGACCTTGGCCATGTTCTTCCAGAAGGCGTACTTGCCCGGCGGCAGGGTCTCGACGTAGCGGCCGTCCTCGAACAGCACGCCGACGTGGCCCTGCTCGACGGCAAAGGCGTCCAGCAGCCGGTCGGCCAGCGCCGAACGGACGATCACCTGGAGGTCCTTGTGCTCGAAGCGGACCTGCCGGGCGTCGATCACCTCGACGGCGACCTCGCGGAAGGTGGTCCAGTAGGCGTACAGGCCCGGCGGCAGGATGTGGCTGAACCGGCCGTCCACCCACACCAGCGCCCGCTGGTAGTCCTTCAGGTCCAGGACCACGGCGCGGTCCTTCAGCGCACCCGACGGACGATCACGTCGAGCTTCTCGTGGGCCAGCCACGGGGCGCGCTGCGAGACGACCTCCACCTTGACCTTGCCCAGCGGGTCGAAGAACCAGTGCCGACCGGTGCCGAGCAGGCCCTTGAACTCGCCGTCACGGAAGTGCAGGCCCATTTCGTAGCTGCGAATCTTGACAGTCTTGATGACGAACATCCTTCACCTTCCTTCCTGCGGCCTTTCATGGGCCGCTCTTGCTTTGTTTCATAAAGCCGTTGGGCGGCGGAACCAGCGGCGATCACACGGACAAGTGCGGAGTGTCGTTTGAGCATCCACAGAGCCTGCGGCGACACGGCAGTTTCCGCCGGGCTCGTCGCCGAAGGGACAAAGCCCTGGGGCGAGTCGCCAGGCATCCGTTGCCGCTTGCCGGAGGCCGGCGGAAGCGGTATCCACGCACTACATGGCACTCGGCCGTGCTGCCACCGGACAACCGTGGCTTCCTCGGGCGTCGATTCCCTCGGGCACTGCCTTACAGGCAGATGCCCAGAATCCTCGGCGCCGCCGGTCGCTCGGCCGCCGGTGGCCGATCACACGTTGGCCCGCCTCCCTCGGGCCGCGTCGGGCAGGGGTTTAGCCTGCGGTGTTGGTACGGGAGTCGAACCCGTGACAGCCAGATTCACGGTCTGGTGCTCTACCACTGAGCTAACCTGGTTGACACGACCATCGGTCAGAACCCATGTACGGAACACACGTCGCCAACCGCCTTGTTGAAGGACAGGGCAGCGTGCGCCGTTGGCCCGGCCGTATCATTGCTTCCAAAGAGGCGCCGGTGGGAGTCGAACCCACTTGAAGCTGCTTTGCAGGCAGCCGCCGTGCCGTCTGGCTCCAGCGCCGTTCGCTTGTTACGCTGTGTTTCATTCTCGCCCACCAAGCAAAATGTCCTCGCCAGGAGTCGAACCTGGTCTTCGACCTTCGCAGGGTCGCGTGCAAATCCGCCACACTCCGAGGACGTGTTTCCTTCAGTGCCCCGCCGAGGAATCGAACCCCGTCTTGCAGATTCGTAGTCTGCCGTGCTGATCCGGCACACTCGCAGGGCAAGTGTCTCGACCAGGAATCGAACCTGGACCTGGACCTTCGGAGGGTCCTATGCGATCCGCTACACCATCGAGACATTCAGCGTCCCGACCTGGAGTCGAACCAGGGCCAGGGCCTTAGGAGGGCCCCGTGCGATCCGCTACACCATCGGGACAAATGCACCAGAGCCGACGACTGGATTTGCACCAGCATGATGCGGTTTACAGGACCGCCGCCTCGCTGTTCGGCCACGTCGGCTTTTTGGTACCGATGCCGCGCTACGTCACACTCCCGGCCTGTTCAGCCGCGCGGCGCGACAACGGCATTTCAACCATAAAAGGCAGGAGCGCGAGGATTCGAACCCCGTTGGGCGGCTTTGGAGACCGCTTCCTCTCCCAGGAGCACACTCCTGTATCGGCCCCCGGCCAGGCGACCGGGGGCTCTTGGCGTAACAACTACTCTCGCAGCGTCACGTTCCAGTACGCTTCGCTGATGAACTTCGACCAGCTTGCGATCCGCACCTCGTGGTCCGCGTAGAGCGGCTTCCACGTCGGCCGGACCGGCTTGCGGCGCAGGTGCATCCGTGCCTGCTCCGGCGTCCGGTCGGCCTTCCGCTTGTTGCAGGCCATGCAGGCCAGCACGCAGTTCTCCCAGCTCGACACACCACCCTGCGAACGCGGCAGGACGTGGTCCAGCGTCAATTCCTCGCTGCCCGGCTGGGCACCGCAGTATTGGCAGGTGTAGTGGTCCCGCTTGAAAATGTTCCGGCGGCTGAAGGTCACATGGGCCACCGGCAGCCGGTCGTAGCCGCTCAGGGCGACCACCTCCGGCACCCGCAGCCGGAACCGAACCGCCCGGATGAACGGCTCGTCGGCGCGCGGCCGCAGCTTCGACCAGTCAGCCCAGGTGTAGAGCTGGTAGTCGGCCGGGTCCACCACGCGGGCCGATTCGTTCCACAGCAGCACCAGCGCCCGCGCCACGGTGGCGACGTTCACCGGCTGCCAGTTGCGGTTCAGGACCAGCGTCGGCCGCTGGAGTACCTTCGGGGTCATGTTTCCATCCTTTCGATCTTTTCCATTCAGGGTGTCTGGCCGGAGTCGAACCGGCACCTTCTGGTTCACAGCCAGCCGTGCAGAAACCGCTACACCACAGACACCATCAATAACTGTCTCCTCCAGCACCCCGACCAGGAGTCGAACCCGGAACACCTCGTTAGAAGCGAGGCATGATGTCCGTTTCACCATCGGGGCAGTCAATTCGGCACACCAAGCGGAAGGCAAGGGAGTTGAACCCTCATCTCCACGAGGGAGAACGGTTTAGCAGACCGGCCCGGCAACCCGTATCCGGCTACCTTCCGTATTCACGCATCAGTGGACCGACCGGGAATTGAACCCGGATCTCCAGTTCGCCGAGCCTGGCGTCTTCCCGTTGGACCATCAGCCCGTCATCTTCAGTGGACCGCCGGGGAATCGAACCCCGATTGCCTGGTTGCAAACCAAGCGTCTTCCCGTTGGACCAGCGGCCCGTATCATCAAGAGGTCCGTCCGGGAGTTGAACCCGGTCTTCCTCCTTACCGAGGAGGTGTGCTGCCGAAACACCTACAGACCATTTCGCAACAGTGATCCCGGATGGAGTCGAACCATCGCTTTCCTGGTTGTCACCCAGGCGTCTTCGCCGTTGGACCACGGGATCTCAAGTGACCGAGGTGGGAGTCGAACCCACAGGCACGAGGCTCTCGACCTCGCCGCTATGCCAATTTGCGTACCCGGTCGTGGCGGGTCCGGGGGTCGCACCCGGCGGTCCAGGCTTATGAGGCCCGGCTGAGCACTGGCCCACCCGCAGTTGCAGGCCCCGGTATCGAACCGGGCGCACCGGCCTTATGGGAGCCAGTTGGGCACCTGCCGCGCCTGCAATTCGTCAGTGACCAAGGGGAGAGTCGAACTCCCAAGCCTCGAGGGCACGACGTTCTGAGCGTCGCGCGTCTACCAGTTGCACCACTTGGTCATGTTCAGTAGCCCGTGCGGGAATTGAACCCGCCTTTCCAGCTTGAGGGGCTGGTGTCCTTTGCCGATAGACGAACGGGCCATGTTGTCAGTGCGCCGGGCAGGAGTTGAACCTGCACAGCCTGAGGGCTGGCTGGCTTTACAGGCCAGTTGGGCTCGCCAATGCCCAGCCGACGCATGTTTTCAGTGGCACAGGCGGGAGTCGAACCCGCAGTCACCAAGGTTTGAGCTTGGCCGCTTTGCCGATTTGCGTACCGCGCCATGCCTGCTTCTCTGCTCCGCCGGACGGCCAGCTCTTGGCTCGGCCGTTCTTCCCGGCGTGTCAATCAGCGCCCTCGACGGGATTTGGACCCGCGATCTCCTGCGTGACAGGCAGGCGAGCACTCCAGGCTGCTCCACGAGGGCATGTTCGTTCCAGTGGCTCAGGTGGGAGTCGAACCCACAGCATCCCTGGTTCTAAGCCAAGGTGGTCTGCCGGTTGCCTACCGAGCCAGTCAGTGAGCTCCCGGATGGAGTCGAACCATCGTTTCCTGGGTGTGGACCAAGTGTCGTTGCCGTTGGACCACGGGACCGTGTCTTCCAGTGGAGTCACCGGGAGTCGCACCCGGATCTCCAGCGTGCGGAGCTGGCGTCGTCCTGTTGGACCATGACCCCAATTCCCGAAGCGGAAGCCGTGGGACTCGAACCCACAAGCGGCATGCTTGCCGCCGCCTGTTTTCCAAGCAGGTTCCTCATCCGGTCGGATGGCTTCCGTTGTCAAGCTGCGGAGGCTGGAATCGAACCAACATGAAGACGTTCAGAGCGTCTCATCCTACCGTTAGATGACTCCGCATCGTTTGCCCAGCGAGACACGGCTCGCCGACTGCAAGTTCGGGGAGGAGGGGTCGAACCTCCGTCTGCCTGGTTCAAGGCCAGGAGGCCTACCACTAGCCGATCCCCGATCAACGTCCAAGAGTGCCCTGTGGGAGTCGAACCCACCTCGCCAGCTTGGAAGGCTGGCACCTCTGCCGCTCGGCCAAGGGCACGTCAAGGCGGAAGGTGAGGGAGTCGAACCCCCAAGGCTCATCGCTCGACCGCTTTCGGGGCGGCTGCCATCGCCAGTTGGCTTGACCTTCCGTATCCAAGGCTGCGGTGGCAGGAATCGAACCTGCGACATGACGCTTAACAGGCGCCCGCCCGTACCAACACAGGCCCCACCGCAATCAAAGTCAGGACGGCGGGATTTGAACCCGCGATCTCGTGCTCCCGAAGCACGCGGAATACCAGGCTTTCCTACGTCCTGCATCTGAAAAGCGCCCAGCGGGAGTCGAACCCGCACTTCCGCCATGGCAAGGCGGCAGGCTGCCGCTACATCATGGGCGCAAACGTGGTGTGCCGAATTGTCAAAGAACAAGAGCACCGGGAGGGACTCGAACCCTCGTCGCCGCATTACGGGTGCGGTATCCTTGCCGCTGGACGACCAGTGCCATCATTTCAGTGGGACCAGAGGGACTTGAACCCTCACCTGGCGGATTAAGAGTCCGCTGTGCTGCCGCTAGCACCTTGATCCCGTCTTCTGCTTCCTTACGCGCAGCAGTAGGCGCGGAGGGAGTCGAACCCTCAGTCTGACCCTTATAAGAGGCCCGCTCTGACCGTTGAGCTACGCGCCGTCAGCGAGTGGGGCCGAAGGGACTTGAACCCTCACTTACCGGATTAAAAGTCCGGTGTGCTGCCGTTACACCACGACCCCAGAATGCAGGCCGGGCGTATGCGTTTCCATCGGGTTTGCTTCATCGTCATGCTCCTCGTTTCCAGTGGTAGCCCTGAGAGTCGAACTCAGCGCCACTCGGTTATCAGCCGGGTTTGGGCAACCGGCCCTCGACTACCGTGTGCCAACGTCGTTGTCCGATCAGGTCGGGATGGCAGGACTCGAACCTGCGATCTCGTGCTCCCAAAGCACGCGGGTTCGCCGCTACCCTACATCCCGTCATTCAGTCAGAACGGGCGGATTTGAACCGCCGATCTCCTGGTCCCCGACCAGGCGCGATACCAGGCTTCGCTACGTTCTGCCTTCCAGTGGCCCGTACGGGAGTCGAACCCGTCTTCCCGCCTTGAAAGGCCGGTGTCCTCAAACCGATAGACGAACGGGCCATCTCGGCGCAGCACCTTCCACGCAGTTGAAGCAAGGGGTTTGCGCGCACTTTTCACGCAGTGGGTCGGGCGGTGCTCGAATCCGCGTCTGCGGCTTTTCAGGCCGCCGCTACACCATCTCAGCTACCGACCCAACAAAAAAAGCCCGATGTCGTTGTGACACCGGGCTTTCGGTATTCTTCGGGAATAGGTACGGCCGGTGTCACAAGCGCAATGGATAGGACGGGAGCGTATTCGCCGATTGATCGGCGAATGTACCCGTCCATCTTCGCTGTTCGTGACTTAGCCGTATCGAAGTCATGGCTCTTTCTCGGTCGCAGTGGCAGCCCGACGAGGGCCGCACTATCGCTATTATATCGTATAGACGCCGCCAATGCTACAGAAGTTCACGAAATTTTCCCGAGCACAGCGGTCTTATCTATAAGACGCTCGAACGGCCGAAATTATTCCCGGCTCACGGAAAATTTTCCACGGTACGCCCCCGCGACCCATGGGGAAGGTCGTGCCTTTGCCGGCGGCGGCCAGCGATTGCCCTCCGCCTCCAGGCAGCGGCCGTCACGCCTGCCGGCTGGCAAAAGCCATCGCCGAGGGTAAAATGGCGGGCATGTCGTTGGTTTGCCGATAGCAGTGCCAACGTCCACTGGGACCTCAACGTGACCGTTGCATCTGGCGGAGGTCGGGGAGAGAAACGGGTAGAGTAGAATCGTCGGGACGGTTGTGCCGGGTGGCCACCTGGACAACCAAGCGGCTCGGGCCGACCCGCACAACGAAGGGCGAAATCATGGCAGAACGTCTCCCGCGAACCGATGCCGAAGCCGATCTTCTCAAGCCGGCAATCGCCGAGTTGCTTCGGACGATCCCCGAAACGTGGGCTGAATTCGATCTCGACCGGCTGACCGTCATTCAAGACAATGCCCTGTTTCTGTTGACGGCCGCCGGCATGGTGGAGCGCCGTGGTTGGCTTCGCTCGACCATTGCGAATCATCCGACTGCCTTTGAGGTTCGCTTTCAGGCCACCGGGGAGGGCGGGTTTGCAAAGGCGATGGAACAAGCAGTGGCCGCCGAATATGAAACGTGGAAGGAAGCATGGCGAACGTGGAAGGCAGGAGAGACGAAGGACGTTTCGCCGTTTCGTACCGAGGCCATGAAGCCGCAAGAGTGGCGGTTGACCGACCAGGGAATTCTTGCCCGCGGCGAACTGG
>CAWDRV010000005.1:0-286308 GCA_963804825.1 uncultured Planctomycetia bacterium
CTGGCGGTTGCAAATTGGCTTCACTCGTTGGAGGATACTTCACATGCCTGCCCGGTCTGCGAGAACGCGCTGCCAGAGGGCTCAGCCGGCTTCAGGAATTGCTGGGTTCTCTGCAACAGATCGAAGGAGATGTCGCCAAGGTGGGGGCCGTTCCAGCTTCCTTCGATCGGGAGATGCTCCATGTGAAGGAAGATATTGATCTGCGCATCGAGAAACTGCACGGCATTGCCATCCGAAAACGCGAGGTTGAATCCAGGTCGGAATCTGCCCAAGCGGCCAGCTACCGCGAGTCGGAAGTTGCTCGGTTCCTCGGCCGGATCGAAAGGGCGCTCGAAATGCAAGAGGCACTTGGCCAGACCGGTGCCCTTACTGGTGAAGTGGATGAACTCAAACGACGTGCAGATGCTTTGACGAGGCTAATCTCGAAGGCGGAGGTGGTGGCAAGGCAGAGACGAGCACTCGACAAAATCGCCTTGTTTGCAGGGCGCAGTGCTGCCAGAGCTAGACACGGAACGCCCCGCCGATCCAATCGAACTTGTCATCAATGATCTGACCATAAAGGTCAAGGGCCAATCACGTGAAGACTACCTATGGGAGATTGGCAGTGGCGCAACTGGCTTTCGTACCATGTCGCTGTATCGCTCGCTCTTCAGCAATTCTTCATTGACACGCCGCCCAGCGCCATTCCAGGCTTGCTGGTCTACGACCAACCCAGCCAAGTGTACTTTCCGCGCCGCCTACGCGCATTCTCGCAAGGAGGAATCCGAACCAGAGTTGCAGGACGAAGACGTTGATGCCGTCCGCAAGGTGTTCTCCGTGCTGGCAAGCGGAGTGCGCAACTCGAAGGACCAACTCCAAATACTCGTGTTGGATCATGCTCCACCGGATGTTTGGAATGGGCTGCAAGATGTCCATTTGGTCGAAGAATGGCGTGGCGGTCGGAAATTGGTTCCTGTCGAATGGCTGTAGAGATTGAAAGGCGGTGTACCGGACCCGGCTATGAACGAGAACCGTCAACGCCCTATACGCCGAATACTTGGTCCACACCGGCGGTGACAAGGCCGCCGCCGCCAGCCTGACGCTGGCCGCCACGCTGCGCGATTGCCAACCCGCTGCTGCTGAGCCAGCCGAGTCCAAATCCCAAGGGGCCTTGACCGCGGCCGAGGCGGCGGCCCGCCTGAGCGTGAGCCGATGGACGATCTACCGCCTGGCAAAAATCGGCAAGCTGCCGGGCTGCCGAGTCGGCGGCGCGGTGCGATTCCCCATCCATGAGATCGAGCGTTTCGAGAGGGAAAGCGGGGCGGCGCCGACCAAGAAGGCTGCCCCGCGATTCCCCGATATCTTCAAACGCCACGTCTAGCCGGCAGCATTCTGCCTCCGCCACTTGGCCGATTTGGGCGGCTCTGACGGCTCGGGCCGCGAGCGGTCCAGGAGCCCTCGCAATTCTCCTGCCTCCGGTCGATATTCACGTCACCTGATTCACCGATGCAATCGGCGCAACCGGCGGTGATTAGTTGTTTCTTGCGATGGCGGCGGCCGGCGCGGCTCAATTCGCTCCAAGTCCGCGGAGTTTTGCTGATTCAACCGGTGGAGAGCCACCGGTCGATGAACGCCGCCGTCAACACCCTTTACGCCGAATACCTGGACCACACCGGCGGTGACAAAGCCGCCGCCGCCAGCCTGACGCTGGCCGCCGTGATGGCGGACGGCCGCGTCCAAGACACGGCCGATCCCTCCGCACTGACCGTGGCCAAGGCCGCCGCCCACCTGAACCTGTGCAGCAAGAAGGTCTACCAGATGTGTCGGGCGGGTGAACTGCGAACCTTCAAGGCGGGCCGGGCCATCCGCATCCCCCTGGCGGAGATCGAGCGGTTTGCGGCGGAGGCCGCCACCGTGGTCAAGACCTCACCACGCGCCGTGGGCATCCAGCACTTCTAGCCGGTGCCTCGCGTCAGGCACTCTCGCAGGTGGTCCTCGCGGCGTTCGATGTGCTTGCCGTAGGTCTTCAGCACCATTGTGGCGTCCCGGTGACCGAGCACGGCCGAGACGGCACCGGTGCTAGCCCCGGCCAGCAGCATATCGGTGGCGACCGAGTGCCGGGCCAGATAGCAATGGGCGCGGAAGGGGAGCTTTTTTCGCAGCCTGACAAAACGAGAATTCAGCGCGGTCGAAGTCCACGGGTTGCCGTCTTCGTTCCGCAGCGCCGGGCCGTCCGGGTACTTCAGGGTCCACTTCCGCAGGATCGCCACTGCCTCGTCCGTCAAGAGAATTTCCCGCACGCCCTTCTTACCCGGCACCTCGCCGTCGGCGAACACCGCCTTCTTCGCCTTCCAGTCAATCTGCCTCGTCCCCATGATCCGTGCCTCCTGCGGACGGCAGCCGGTTCGGAGCATGACTTTCAGGAAGTCATAGAACGGGTCATCCGTCTTGTAGTGCGAAAGCACGGTGGCCCACTGGTCCTTGGAGAGAAAAGTGGCGCGGGCGGCGGCTGGCGGGCTCTTCATCTTCGTCAGGGGGTTGCGATCGAAGAACTCCATGTCGTTGACCGCCCAATTGAAGACCCGTTTCAGACAGACCACGGCCCCGCGGCGGGTGTTGGTGTTGCCCGTGGCCGGGTACTTTCGGGTGAGCCAGTTCTGGATGTGTGCCAGCTTCAGGTCGCGGACTTTGAGGGTGGCGGGGATCGTCGCGCAGAACGACTTCAAGTAGCTGAGGTAGCCGGTGTAGGTCTTCTTGGCGTTGTTGGCCTTGACGTAATCGAGGAACAGGAAGCAGAGGTCGCGGACGCCGTAGTCCGCCGACGGTCTGCCCTCCCGCTTGATGGCCGTGATGAGGTTCGCCCGTAGCTCCTCGGCCTTGTTGGCATCGGGATCGAGGCGGTGATCTTCGCGGCGTCGGTCGGGGTGGACGAGAACGCAGTAGTAGCCCTTGTGGGTCTTCTTCCAATACTTGTCGCCGATGATCCAGCCATTGACACTGACCTTCATTGCTGTTCCCCTATGTAAAACTAGGTTACATAGGTACTTTAGCAAGCCGAATCTTGCAGACAGTGTTGCAGACAAGAGGGCCTTGACAGAAAACGCGCTCTGCAAGATAAGAGTGGCAAAGCACTTAGGGCGAGGAAAAACAAGGGCCTCGATCGACCCCATTCAGACGCGCTAGCCAGACTGCGCCACGCCCCGCGACCAAGTTGCACCCTGGCGGGCCAGACGGGCAACTCCACATAAGTATCGCAGATTGATGCAAACTTGGCAACGGCTTTCCCCGGAAAAACAGGGGCCTTGGCTTTTCGCCGCCGTATGCTAAAAAGGTAAACGCGCCGGGCATCGACAACCGCGGGGATAAACCCGCGGCTCGCTGCGAACGGGATAACCCCCAAGGAACCTGACCTTGCTCCCCTTTTCCGATCACCTGGACGCGGCCGTGCGGCGGTGTGGAAACCCGGTCCTGGTGGGCCTCGATCCCCGTGTGGACATGCTGCCGCCAGGACTGGCCCCTGGGGGCCTACAGGCCAGTCCGGCGGAACTGGCCGCGGCCTACGGCCATTTCTGCCGCCAAATCGTCGATGTCGTGGCGCCGTTGGTGCCGGCCGTCAAGCCGCAGGCCGCCTTTTTCGAGCAGCTCGGGCCGCCGGGAATGGCAACGCTGGCCGAGATCGTCCGATACGCCCAGGAATGGGGGCTGCTGGTCATCCTCGACGCCAAGCGGAACGACATCGGCTCGACCGCCACGGCCTACGCCCAGGGCTTTCTGGGCCGCCAAAGCCCTTGGGGGGCCGATGCCCTGACTGTCAATCCGTACCTCGGCGACGACAGCCTGCAACCGTTTATCGACGTGGCCGTGGAGCGGGCGGCGGGCGTGTTCGTCCTGGTCAAGACCTCGAACCCCGGCGGACGCATGCTCCAGGACCTGACGTGCGACGGCCAGCCGCTTTACCGACGCGTGGCCGGCTACGTCGAGCGGGTCGCCGCCCAAACGGCCGGGGCGTGCGGCTATGGGGCGGTGGGGGCCGTCGTTGGGGCAACCTATCCGGCACAACTGGTCGAGTTGCGTTCGGCGATGCCGCACGCCTGGTTCCTCGTGCCCGGCTTCGGGGCCCAGGGCGGCACGGCGGCCGACGTGGCGGGGGCCTTCGACAGCCAAGGCCGCGGGGCCATCGTCAACAACTCCCGCGGCATCATCTTCGCCCATAAGCTGGCGCCCTATGCAGACCGCTTTGGTCCGGCACGGTGGCAAGAGGCCGTCGAGGCCGCCACGCGGGACATGATCGGGCAGCTTCGCGCGGAAACGCCCGCCGGAAAGCTGCCTGGGGCGTAATGGGTTTTCGGTTGCGGAAACCCTGCGATTTGGCCGGCTGGCGCGTTCTTCAGATAAGTGTAGCGTTTCGGGTGGCACTGGCGTCTCGCCAGTGCTGGAAAAAACACGGGCAAGATGCCCGTGCCACCCAAAACAAAACGCTACAGATAACTGCAAAGCGGACTAATCTTCGTCCTCGGCGCGGAGCCAGGGATGGATGGTCGGCTCGTAGCTATGGATTTCGCCGGGCTGGAAGAAGATTTCTATTTCCCGCCGCGCCGCGTCCGGGCCGTCGGAGGCGTGGACGAGGTTCATCTGCTGGCTGGTGCTGTAATCGCCGCGGATGGAGCCTGGGGCCGCCTTCAAGCCGTTGGTGACGCCGACCATGTCGCGGACGACCCGGATGGCCTCGGGCCCCTCGACGATGGCCGCCACGGTCGGCCCGCCGGTGATGAACCGCTCCAGGTTCGGGTACCACGACTTCTGGACATGTTCGGCATAATGGCGCCGGGCCATTTCCGGCGTCACCCGGATCAGCTTCATGGCAATGATATTGAAGCCTTTTTCCTCCAGTCGGGTCAACATCCGGCCCATGAGCCGTCGCTGGACACAATCGGGCTTCAGCAAGACGAGCGTTCTCTCCACGGGAACCTCCTGGATCTCCTGTGCTTGTGCGAACCAGCCCGATTGTAACGGACGGCGGCATGTGGTTCAAGGGGATCGCCCTCACCCTCGCTCGTGCTTGCCGGACCGCGGCGAAATGGCGATAATGGGGAAAATCTCCAGTTTTGCGTGGACGTGTTCCCGGATGAAGTCCTCTCTTTCGATCGACGCTGTGCTGGCCAGGCTGAATCCGCGACAGCGCGAGGCCGCCACCCATGACGACAGCCCACTGTTGATCGTGGCCGGCGCGGGCACGGGGAAGACGGCCACGCTGGTGCAACGGGCGGCGTGGTTGATCGCCCGGGGCGTCGAGCCGAGCCGAATCCTGTTGTTGACGTTCACCCGCCGGGCGGCGGCCGAAATGCTCCGCCGCGTCGATCACTTGCTGCGCCATCTCGACGCCGCAGTGGCAGCAGAATTGTCGGATTCGCCGCCGTCGTCGCCGTCGTCGCCGCTTCGCGGCACGCGGGTCTGGGGCGGGACCTTTCATGCCGTCGCCACGCGGCTGTTGCGACGGTACGGCAAGGCGATCGGCCTGCCGGCGAATTTTACGATCCATGATCGTGGTGATTCCGAGGACCTGTTGAACGTCGTCCGCACCGAGTTGGGGTTGGCCAAGACCGACCGGCGGTTTCCGAAGAAGGGGACCTGCATGGCCATCTATAGCCGCTGCGTCAACGCCCGCGAGAAGCTGGAGCAGGCGTTGGCGGGCCACTTTCCCTGGTGCCGCGATTGGGCGGACGAGTTGAAGCGGCTGCTGGACGGCTACGTGGATCGCAAGGAGGCCGCCGCGGTGTTGGACTACGACGACCTGCTGCTCTACTGGCACGCCTTGCTGGACGATCCGCAGGCCGGCCCGGCCGTCCGCAAGCAGTTCGACTGCGTGCTCGTCGACGAGTATCAGGACACCAACGCCCTGCAGGCCGAGATCCTCTATCGGCTGTCGCCCGAGGGCAAGGGGCTGACGGTTGTGGGCGACGACGCGCAGTCGATCTATTCCTTCCGGGCGGCGACGGTCCGCAACATCCTCGACTTTCCCAAGCATTACCCCAGCGCGACGATCGTCACCCTGGAGCAGAACTACCGCAGCACGTGCCCGATCCTGGAGGCCGCCAACCGCGTCATCGGCCTGTCGCGCGAGCGGTTCGCCAAGAACCTTTGGTCGGAGCGGACCGAGGGGCAACGACCGGTCCTGGTGAACTGCGAGGACGAGAACGAGCAGACGGAGTACGTCATCCGCCGCATCCTGGCGCATCGGGAAGAAGGCATCGACCTGCGGCGCCAGGCGGTGCTGTTCCGCGCCTCGCATCACAGCATCCTGCTGGAAGCCGAGTTGGCCATCCGCAAGATTCCGTTTTACAAGTACGGCGGGCTGAAGTTCGTCGAGACCGCCCACGTCAAGGACCTGATGGCCTTCCTGCGACTGGCGGAGAATCCGCGCGACGTGGTCTCCGGCGCCCGGGTGCTGTTGCTGCTGCCGGGCATCGGGCCGGGCAAGGCCCGGCAGTTGACGGCGATGCTGGCCGCGTCGGAATCGGGTTTTTCGGCCTGGCAGGCGTGGAAGCCGCCGGCGGCCGCGACGGGCATCTGGCCGCAGTTCGTCCAGTTGATGGAACACCTGGCCAGTGCGCCGAGGACCTGGCCGCCCAACTCCACCGCGTGCGAACGTTCTACGCGCCGCTGCTGGAGGCGCAATACGATCACGTCCAGCCGCGTTTGCGCGACCTGGAGCAACTGGAACAGCTTGCCGGCCGCTATCGGAGCCGGCGGCGGATGTTGCGGGAAATGGCCCTCGATCCGCCCAACTCGACGCAGGACCTGGCCGGCCCGCCCCGCTTGGACGACGATTACCTCGTCCTCAGCACGATCCACTCGGCCAAGGGGCTGGAGTGGGACGCCGTCTACGTGATTCACGCCGCCGACGGCAACATCCCCTCCGACATGGCCACCCAGAACGCGGCCGAGATCGAGGAGGAGCGGCGGCTGTTTTACGTCGCCCTCAGCCGGGCCAGGAATTTCCTCTACGTCTGCTGCCCGCTGCGCTACCATTACGCGCCGTGGCCGGGCATGAGCGACCGTCACGGCTACGCCCAGCGGACCCGCTTCTTGCCCGATTCGGTCGTAAGCTGGTTCGATCAGCGCCTCGCCCGCGGCGGCGATGATGCCGAGGAGCCCGAGGTCGCTCTCGGATCGGATTCGACCAGCCGGTCGGTCCGCCGCCGCACGAAGGAGCTGTGGCGATGATTGGTTTCCGTTGCGGAAGGTGAGAAGAAGCGGAGGACGGAATAAGGATGTGATGATTGGGTCATGAACGATGAGATAGGGTGATTGTAGATAGAGAGAGATGTTGAGATTAAAAAGTAAATGGGGGTAGTATTTTTGGATGAAAACGGCGAGGCATCGCTATACCAAAGGGGTAACTACAATGATAGCATTAAGAATTGGATTAGGAAGGGTGGTATGATGTCGGCAGCCGTGAGTTGCTGGCCCGCAAAACGCAGTTTCAGCCACGCTGGAATACGATTACGATTTCTATTTTTAAACCAACGTCCCGCAATTCGACCCTTCTAGGGACCCTCGAGTCTATCGCATTGACGGCTACCGCCAGGACATACCTGGGCAAATCTCTATCGAAAACGAAAACCCTCGAGGGCGGCAACGTGACCATTACCGCATGGTTTAACTGGGGTTATGCCAACATGACCGCGGGCGGCGTGCTGGAGGGCACCGACGAATTGACCAAATCGGCATGGTTAGCACGTTAGATGGGTCTAACGATTATTCTGGCCCCGATTCGCACCACCAAGGATACGTACGGTTTCGGGGAGCGAGACGTTGAGAGGCAAGCGACTATCCGGGGTACGTCGGCACCGGAACGATGTATCTATCCTGTACGACGATCGCATCCGGCTATTATCCCGCGGTCGATCCGGGCGTGGTTCCTTCCTACTACGGATGGTGGCACCGATTCCAGACCACGGAAATAACTGGGGCATTTATCTACACCTATACGCCCGTCCCCGAACCCGCTACCATTCGCTCGCGGGATCGGGAATCTCGGCACTCAGTGGGTTTCTCTTGATTCGACGGCGATTTCGGCGTAATCGTTCGGCATGAAATAGGGAATGCAGGCGTGGTTCTGTTTAGCACGGGAAGTGGGAACGTAACTGATTACTCGCCGTAGCCGCGGGGATGATTCTTGAACCACGTTCCAGGCCGTCGCCACGATGGGCTCGATCTCGGTATATTTCGCCGACCAGCCCAGTTCGCGGCGAATCTTCCCGGCGTTGGCATACAGGACCG
Source organism: uncultured Planctomycetia bacterium (assembly GCA_963804825.1). GTDB lineage: Bacteria > Planctomycetota > Planctomycetia > Pirellulales > Thermoguttaceae > JBKQVT01. The sequence goes on from CAWDRV010000005.1 coordinate 8,263, forward strand.
CCGGGTCGCCGGGCCGGCGGGGGCCGTACTCCACCGGGATCTCCAGGCCGGTCACGCGCCGGGCCGCGTCGATCACCTCCTTGACCGAATAGCCCGGCCGATGCCGAGGTTGTAGAACCGCGCGTCGCCGGGCCGCAGGGCCTCCATGGCCGCGATGTGGGCGGCGCAAAGGTCCTCGACGTGGACGTAGTCGCGGATGCAGGTGCCGTCGGGCGTGGGATAATCGGTGCCGAAGACCGTGACCTTCTCCCGTTGGCCCAAGGCCGCCAGCAGCAGCACGGGAATCAGGTGCGTTTCCGGCGTGTGGTCCTCGCCCAGCGAGCCGTCGGCCGCCGAGCCGGCCACGTTGAAATAGCGCAGCGCGGCGAACGAGAAATCCGGCTCCGCGGCGCGCGTAGTCGCGCAACACCCGCTCGACGCACCACTTCGACCAGCCATAGGGGCTGATCGGCGACTGCCGCATGGTTTCGACGATCGGGCGTCGACTTCGGGCTCGCCGTAGGTGGCGCAGGTGGAACTGAAGACCATCCGCCTGACGCCGGCCGTCTGCATCGCCTTCAACAGGCTGATCGTGCCGGCCGTGTTGTTGTCGTAATAGGCCAGCGGATCGGTGACCGATTCGCCCACGTAGGCCAACGCGGCGAAGTGCATCACGCAATCGATCTTGTGCCGGCGGAGCACTTCGGCCAGGGCGTCGGTGTCGGCCAGGTCGAGACTGCTGGAAGGCCGCCCGGCGATCGACGGCCTGGGCGTGTCCGCGAAAGAGATTATCGACGGCGACCACGCGGTGCCCGGCCTGGACCAGTTGTTTGACGGCGTGCGAGCCGATGTAGCCGGCCCCGCCCGCGACCATGACATTCATGGAACCATCCCCTTGTCGGAAATGCTCATCGCGAGACAGGATACATTTCAGGGCTTCTGCGAGATGGCCAGTCGGTTTGTCCAACATGCCTCCGAGAGGCCTACGGAGGGCTTCCTAGGGCTCGGATGTCATCGGCAATCTGAAATATGTACCATGAAAATCCTCGTGACCGGGGCCGCCGGTCAGTTGGGCGCGGAACTGTGCCGGCTGCTCGGCGCGGAGGCCATCCCGATCGACATCGACACGCTCGATCTGACCGACGGCCCGGCGGTCCGCGAGGACCCTGGCCGAGCTGAGCCCGGCGATGGTGATCAATTGCGCCGCCTACACGCGGGTGGACCAGGCCGAAAGCGAGCCGGAGGTGTGCCGGGCCGTCAATGCCACGGCGGTCGGGCACCTGGCCGACGCCTGCGGGCGGTTGGATTGCCCCTTGGTCCAGATCAGCACCGATTACGTGTTCGGCGGCCCGGCGGACCACGGCCGGCCCTACCGCGAGGACGACCCGACCTCGCCGCAAGGCGTCTATGCGCGGACCAAGCTCGAAGGCGAGCAGGCGGCGGCCCGACATGCCAAGCACCTGATCGTGCGGACCTGCGGCCTGTACGCCCGGCCGTCGCATCCGCAGGCGCAGAACTTCGTGCGGACGATCCTGCGTTTCGGCCCGCTCGCGCGACACGCTCCGCGTGGTGGCCGATCAACACTGCACGCCCAGCTACGTGCCGCACGTCGCCCGGGCGGTCCTGTTTCTCGCCGGGCGTCGATCGGCCGGCGCCCGGCGCCGTGGGGCATCTATCATGTTACCAACCGCGGCGAGACCACCTGGCACGAACTGGCCGGCGAGATCGTCCGGCTCGCCGGGCTGAAGATCGCGGTCGAGGCGATCACCACGGCGGAATATCGGCGATGGCGGCCCCGCGGCCCGCCTACAGCGTGTTGGACACGACGGCCTATCATCGGCTGGGCGGGCCCGTCATGCCCGATTGGAAAGCCGCGATCGCCGAATATTTTGCCGAGGAATGGCTTGCATGGAGAAACAATCATGCCAAGAAATACGGCGCCATGCACAACCTAAAGTCGCCCTGGTGACCGGCAGCGGCAAGCGGCGGGTCGGCAATGCGATTGCCACGGCCTTGGCCGCCCGCGGATATGCCGTCGCCCTCCATTACCATCGTTCCGCCGAAGAGGCCCGACAGTCGCTGTCCGGCCTGCGGGCGCTTGGGCGTGCGTGCCGAGGCGTTCCAGGCCGACGTCGCCGACGCGGCGGCCGTCGCCCGAATGTTCCACGAGATGCTGAAGACCTTCGGCCGGCTCGACGTTCTGGTCACGGCGGCCGCCGTCTGGGACCGCCGCGGCCTGGAGGAAACGACCGCTGCGGACGTGCGGCGGCGTTCGAGGTCAACGCCTTGGGCACGTTCCTCTGTTGCCAGCACGCCGGCCGGATCATGGTCGGCCAGCCGGAAGGCGGCGCGATCGTGACCATCGGCGATTGGGCCTGCGCCCGGCCGTACGGCAACTATGCGGCCTATTTTCTCAGCAAGGGCGCCATTCCCACGTTGACCCGCGCGCTGGCGGTCGAGCTGGCCCAGCGGAATCGGGCCGTCCGGGTGAACTGCATCCTGCCCGGCCCGGTGATGCGGCCGGAGGACCTTTCCGACGCGGAAGTGAAAGGCGCGGTTGCCGGCACGCTGTTGAAGCGTCTGGGTCGTCCGGAGAACATTGCCCAGGCGGTGGTGTTTCTGGTGGAGAACGACTATGTGACGGGGGTCTGTTTGCCGGTGGACGGCGGCCGGACGATCGCGTCGTAGCGGTCCATTTCACCCATGATGTCAGCGTTCGGCGGCAGTCGCAGGTCATGCTTTAGCATGACGGAACCTCTTATTCTACAAGACGTTATGCTAAAGCATAACCTACCTACTTAGCCTTGGGCCGGTTCCCGTCCCAAAAACAGCGAATGTCGGGAACGCGCACGAGCCAACGCCTCGATCCCGCCCCTAGTCACCTTCGTCCCGGTTAGGACTACAGTGAGCCCGCGGGGTGCCTTTTCGAGTTCTCGCAGGGCCCTGTCCGACACGCCGGTATCATCAAGACAAACCTCCCAAAGATTCGCAAGGCCGCACAGCCACCGAACGCCGTCGTCGGTAACGCGCGTTCCGCCGAGGTCCAGGTCATGTATATGCGGACACCTTTCTGCCAACCACCGAATGCCCTCGCTGTCGACATTGGTCCCACGAAGTTGCAACCAGGATAAATTGCGGCAATCGAGCTCCTTGATTGCTGCAGAAGTGATTTTCGTTTGCGAAAGGTCCAGTCGCCAGAGACGTTTATAGCCTTTCAACAACGAAATATTCTGGTCGTCGAACGCGGGGCTATTCAGCCATATTGCCCGAACCTCCGCCGGGTCGTCGAAAAATGCCGGCCTCATGTGACCTTCCACGCCATACCTTACCAGAACCGTTCCGCCGGCCATGCGAAGCCTCGGATATGGCGCGAAAGGGATCGGCACCAATGCGGGGAATTCCAGCATACCCATACGGCCAGCGCTACCACGACGGGGGGCCATAGCGGCTCGCGCGATGCGGCGTCCACGTACGCCAAACGGACAGGAAAAACCTTTAATACAGGGCATCACGTCCGCGAGGGGAGGAAAACGGTGTCAGCAACCGAAAACAACGGTTCCTGACACCTTCGATGCTGCAAACCCGCGAAAAACTAATGGTGGGGCTTCGGACCATGCTTCGCATGGTGCCCCTCGACCCACCCTACAAACTACAAATTTGCGACCTTCCGCGGCAGCGACTATCTTCTGCACACTGAACTTGTGCACCGTCGTTTCCTTGTACGTCTCGCCCGGCTTCAGGACCGTCGTCGGATAGTCCGGATGGTTCGGTGAATCGGGATAGTGCTCCGTCTCGAGGCAGAAGGCGAAATGCTTTTGGTACTTCTTGCCGCCGGCGGTGATCGTGCCGTCGAGGAAATTGCCGGTGTAGAACTGGATGCCCGGCTGCGTGGTGAAAATTTCCATCACGCGGCCGCTCGTGGGCTCGACCACCCGGGCGGCCGCCACCATCCGCTCGTCGTCTTCGTGCCTGTTCAGCACGTAGCAGTGGTCGTAGCCGTCGTTCTTCCCCTTGCCAAGCTGCTCGATGCGGGAGCCGATGGTCTTGGACGTGGTGAAGTCCATGGGCGTGCCCTTCACCGGGGCCGGGGCGCCGACGGGGATGAAGTCCTTAATGGGCAGATAGCGGTCGGCGTCGATCTTCATTTCGTGCCCGAGCACGTCGCCCGAGCCGGCGCCGGCCAGGTTCCAATAGGCGTGATTGGTGAGATTGACGACCGTGGGCTTGTCCGTGGTCGCCTCGTACTCCATTTTCAGTTCGTTGTCGTTCGTCAGGCTGTAGGTGACCTTGGCGGAGAGGTTGCCCGGATAATGCTCCTCGCCGTCGGGGCTTTCGTAGGTGAAGACGACGCCGACCAGCGAGCGTTTGGTCTCGATCGGCTTGGCCTTCCAGACGACCTTGTCGAATCCCTTCTTTCCGCCGTGCAGGTGGTTGTTGCCGTTGTTGACCGCCAGCGAATATTCCTTGCCGTCGAGCGTGAAGCGGCCCTTGGCGATGCGGTTGGCATAGCGGCCGACGGTCGCGCCGAAGTAGGGCGTGTCCGGCTTGAGATAGTCGGCCAGCGAATCGCGATAGAGGGTGACGTTCTCGATCTTGCCGTTGCGGTCGGGGACGTCCACCTCGGTGATCGTGGCCCCGTAGGTCATGATCTTGACCTTCAGGCCGTTGTCATTGGTCAACGTGTAAAGCTCGACTTCGGTGCCGTCGGGGAGTTTGCCGTAGGGGGTTTTCGTGACGCTCATCGTGTCCTTGCCTTCAGTGGGAGTTGTCTCTCGATTACAGCCTGCCAACAGGGCGATGCCGAGCATCGCCACCCAACCGCGATTCCACCACGTCATTTCGATTCTCCTTTTTGCAGTCTGAGGATCAGGTCCCGGTTTGTTTTTGCGTTCGTATCCTTCGGGTCCAATTCGATGACTTTGTTGAAGTCGGCCAAGGCGGCGGAGTACGCCCGGAGTTTGAAGAAGGCATAACCGCGGTTGCCGTAGGCCGCCGTGAACTGCGGGTCCAGCTCGATGGCCTGGGTGTAGTCGGTGATGGCGCTGTCGAACTGGCCTTTCTTCCGATAGGCCAGGCCGCGGTCGAAATGGACTTCCGGACACCGCGGGTATGCCAACACCGCCTGGTCGTACTCGGCGATGGCCTGGTCCAGCTTGTCCTCCTTTTGCAGGGCGACCGCCTTCAGGAGGTGGACCTTGGCCTCGTCGCGGAATTTTTGCAAGGCGGTTTCCAGCCGGTCGACCAACTCGCCGCGCAGTTTGGCGTCCTTGGCCGGCCCCCATTGCTTGTAACCCTCGACCGGCTTGGGTTCCAGGCGGAAGACTTCCTTGTAGTCGGCCATCGCCTTGTCCATGTCGTTTTTCCTGGCGTAGGCCAGGGCGCGAAGGAAGTACGCCTCGCCGTTCTCGGCATCCAGCTTGATGGCCTCGTCGAAGTCGGCGATGGCCTTTTTCAACTCGCCCTGGCGGCTGTACGCATAGCCGCGGCGGAGCCGACTCATCGAATCGTCCTTCAGCAGCCGGACCGCGCGATTCAGATCGGTCATGGCCCTGTCGTAATCGCCCATGATGGCCAGCACGTAGCCCCGTTCTCGATAGCCTTCCGTATACTCGGGATCGAGCCGGATGGCCTCGTCATAGTCGGCCAGCGACTTGTCCAGTTCGCCCCTGCACGACAAGCAGAACCCCCGGCTGAAACGGGCCGCCGGCTCCTTCGGGTCAAGCTCGACGGCCCGATTCAGATCGCTCAGTCCGCCGTCGAGGTCTTCCATCATGGTGCGGGCGTAGCCGCGATCGGACCACGCGTCGGCGTCCTTGGGGTCCAGTTTCAACGCCCGAGTGAAGTCGGTGATGGCGTTGTTCCAGTCGCCCAACTGCGAGAAAGTCATGCCGCGGCTGATAAAGGCCTTTTCGTTCTTGGGGTCGAGCTGAATCGCCTTGTTCAGATCCTCCAGGGCGTCGTTGTATTTGCCCCGCAGGGTCTTGATGAAGCCGCGGTCGCGGTAGGCGTTGGCATACTTCGGATCGATCCGGATCGCTTCGCTGTAGTCGTCGATGGCCTTGTCCTTGTCGCCCTTGCGATAATAGGCGAAACCGCGGTTGAAATGCGCGGTGGCGTTGTTCGGGCTGAGCCTCAACGCCGTATCCAAGTCGGTCAATGCCGCCTCGAAGTTCTCTTTCATCGTGTAGGCCAGTCCGCGGGTGCTGTAGGCAACCGCCGACTTGGGATCGATTTGAATCGCCTCCGTCAGGGCGGTGATCGCGTCGTCCCATTTCGCGTCGTTCACGGCGTCGACGCCCCGGCGGTAGGACTCACTGTCCGTCGGCGCCGCCTTTTCGACGGCGCCGGCCGGCCCCTTGTCGGCGCCGCCCGATTCTTGCACGCGCGGCGAATCCTTGGCCTTCTTGTCGTCGTGCCGGTCGCCGGGCTGGGGCAAACGCAAGCGGTCGCCCAAAGGCGACTGTGCCACGGCGGCCGCCGGTCCGCCGGCCATCCACGCCAGGAACAAAGCGATCCAGAGAGCTTTCTTCATCCGAGCACCCGATTTTGCGAAACCGCAAGCGTGACGCCCGCCGCCTCCAATCCCAAATCCCCAAATCCCCAAATCCCTTCTCCATAACCTACCCGCTTTCGCGTCAAAGATCAATCCCCGGACAGTTCAGGAATGAGGAGGCGGGGCAACAGGCTTCGGGGCGGCGGGCTTCGGGGGCAAGACCTCCACCGTACAACGGAAGGTGTCCAACGGCGGCTGATCCTTCAGCCACGGCCGGAGGTAGATGAGTTTGATCGTCGTGACGCCCGGCTGCAAGGCCCGGAACTTGAAATAATAGGTTCCCCCGCTGCCGACGATGCCGGGTTTGACGGGCGTGCGAACATACTGCCGTTCCGCCGCCGGCTGCACCGCCTGGCCGTTGACGGCGGCCGTCTGCCACTCGTAACCCGTGGTAGGGTTGCCCGCCAGGCGGACCAGCACCCATTGCCCGACGGGCACTTGGAAGCGTTTACCGTTGTCGCCCTTCTCGAGGATGAACCATTGCGGCGGCGCCGGCGGGGCCCCGGCGGCGGGCAATGCCAAGGGGCGTCCCTTTCGGTTCACTTGGCGAGAGGGCAACGGCATCCAACCGTGCAGGCCCGATTTCGTCTGCGGCACATCGACCCAATAGATCGGCCCCCACGGCGTGTTGTAATAGTCGTTCACTTGCCCGCGCGGCAATTTCTGGCCATCGTACAACAGCCGGCCCGACCGTCCCTCGGCGGGCGTGCCGGGATCGGTGATTTGCAGCGTGTATTGCCAGTGGCCCGACACGTAGGCGCCCGCCTTGTTCGGATCGATGGGCTTGGGCGGCAGCGGGGCCGCCTTGCCTGGCTTCGCCGCACCGGCTGGCGGAGCCTTTTCCGGTGGAACCTTTTCCGGCGGAGTCTTTTCCGGCGGAGTCTTTTCCGGCGGAGTCTTTTCCGGCGGAGTCTTTTCCGGCGGAGTCTTCTCCGGCGGAGGGCCGCCGTCGGGACTCTTTTCCTTTGGCGCCGTGCCGCCGGGCAGGGGCTTCGCGTCGGCATCCAACGCCGCCAAACAGTGCTCGCAACGGTGCAGCGACGCACTGCACTTTGGGCACAGTTTCAGCGCCTCGCTCGTGGTCGGCGCCGCACACGATGCACTTGCCGGGATTGCCGACGAACATCAGGTCGCGGCACTTGGGGCATAGCGTCGCCCAGGCCGCCGCGGACCAAGCCAACACGATCCCCATGCAGAGAATTGCGACCCGCTTCCTTGTCATGGCATCACTCCTTGTCGATCTCTACGTCGATCCCTGCCCTTCGCTCAATGCCTTGACGACCACCATGGTAATGTCGTCCTGATGCGGTTGATTGCGGCAGAAGCCGAGGATTTCGTCGTACAGCGCGTGGATGATTTGCCGCGCCGGGTGGTCGCGCTCGCTGCGAATCACTTCCAATACGCGGCCGACGCCGAAGCGGACCCGACCGGGCGATTCCGCCTCGGTCAAGCCGTCGGTGAAGAAAGCCATGATGTCTCCCGCCCGCAGGGCGAGCGACGGCGAGGATGGGACCACCGTCTCCGCCTCGACTCCGAGGGGGATGCTGGTGCTGTCCAGCACGGTGACATTGCTCCCCGCGTGCAGCACGTAGCCCCGCTGCCCGGCGCTGGCGTACACGATCGAGCGGGTGCGGGGATCGAGCCTGACCAGCGCCAGGGTGACGAAATGGAAATCGCCCGTATCGACCGCCAGCACGCGGTTGGCGCAGGTGAGGATTTCTCCGGCGTCGCAATGGGTCTGCGCCAAGGTCCGCAAACAGGCGCGGGTCTCCGACATCAGCAGGGCGGGGCCCATGCCGTGGCTGCTGACGTCGCCGACCACGATGGCGAGGCATCCGTCGGTCATCGAGATATAGTCGAAGTAATCGCCGGCGGCGTCTTTCGCCGGGTACAACGCCCCGGCGATGTCGAAGCCGGGCAGGGCGGGCGAGCGGACCGGGTAGAGCCGCTGCTGGATTTCCTGGGCCGCCCGGAACTCCTCCGACGCATCGCGGAGGGCCTCTTCCGCGCGGCGCCGCCGGCTCCGCTCGATCGCATAGCGGATGGAGCGGACCAGCAGGTTGTCGTCGACTTTCCCTTTGACCAGGTAGTCTTGGGCGCCGGCCTGGACCGCCTTGACCGCCGCCGTCTCGTCGTCGTAACCGGAAAGCACGACGATGGGCACGTCGGCGGCGTGCGCGTGCATGACGAAGAACGTTTCCAGGCCGCGGCTGTCGGGCAGCGTAAGGTCCAAGAGGATGACGTCGAACATGCTCTCCGCGCAGCGCTCGATGCCCGCCGAAAGCAACTCCACGTGGACCAACTCGAAAGGGCCGTCCCAACGGTCGCCCAACAGGTTGCGCATGACCCAAACGTCGTCGGGATCGTCTTCCACCAGCAGAATTCGGACTTGTGGATGCGGCATGAACGCGGTTGACTTTCAATCCAAGGTCGGCGGTTCGACCAACTCCAACCAGTACTTGCCCAGCGTGTCCATCAGCTCGACCAAGGCGCGGAACGTCACCGGCTTGGTCACGTAGGAGTTCACTCCCATCCGGTACGAGTATTCGATGTCGTCCTTGTCCGTCGAGGTCGTCAGGACCACGACGGGGATTTGCTTGAACCAGGCGTCGGCTTTCAACTCCCGCAGCGCCTCGCGGCCGTCCTTCTTGGGCATTTTGAGGTCCAAGAGGATGAGATCGGGCACGGGCGCGGCGCCGACCTCGGCATACGGGCCGCGGCGGTGCAGATAGTCCAACAACTCCTCGCCGTCGCGGACGACGCGAAGATCGTACTTCTGGCCGTTCTCGACCAGGGCCTCGCGGACCAACAAGCAATCGTCCGCGTCGTCGTCGGCCATCAGGATGACGCCGGATTTTCGCATCGCTCACCCCGTCTTCCCACGTTGGACGACCGGCAGCAGCACCTCGAAGGTCGCGCCTTTGCCGGGATTGCCGCGGGCATTGATCTTGCCTCCGTGATGCTCGACGATCTTCCGGCAGATGGCGAGGCCGATGCCCGTTCCCTCGTAAACATCGCGGGAGTGCAGGCGCTGGAAGATGCCGAAGATGCGGTCCTGGTGCCGGGGATCGAAGCCGATGCCGTTGTCCTCGACGGTGATGCGGCACATTTCCCCGGTGGACGAGCGTTCCCCCCCGCGTGGATTTCGCCCCGCCACGTACCGGCCCTCGACCTTCACGATGGGCGGTTCCTCGGGTCGGCGGAATTTCAGGGCGTTGCCGATGAGGTTTTGGAGCAGTTGCCGCATCTGCAAGGGATCGGCCTGGATGGTCGGCAGCTTGCCCACCTCCACGCGGCCCCCGGCATGTTCGATCTGCACCTCCAGGTCGGAAACCACCTCGCGCGCGACCTGCGCCAAATCGACCGGCATGAAGTCCTTGCTGCGCGTGGTGACGCGGGAGAGCGTCAACAGGTCGTCGATCAACGTCTGCATCCGCGCGGCGGCGTTCTGCATGCGGTCCACGCACTCGTGGCCCGTCTCGTCCAACGCCTCCTGGCATTTCAACTCCAGGCGGTCGCCGAAGGCGCGGATTTTGCGCAGCGGCTCCTGGAGGTCGTGCGAGGCCACGTAGGCGAACTGTTCCAGCTCGCGATTCGATCGCTCCAACTCCGCGGCATAGCGGGCCTGCTCGTCCTCCGCCTTCTTCCGGAGGCTGATGTCGCGGAGGAAGAACGTCAGCACGGGCGAGCCTTGCTCGTGGCTGATGGTCATGGCCATTTCGGCGGGGAAGGTTTCGCCGTTGGCGCGGACCGCCGTCACTTCCACCCGCTTGCCCAACATCGATCCCTCGCCCGCCTCCAGGTAACGGTCGATGCGGTTGCGCTCGCCGGCGCTGGTCGAGGGTGGAAAGAGCACGTCCGCCGGCCGCGTCCCCAGCACCTTGTCGCGCGGATAGCCGAACGCCTGCTCGGCCGCCCGATTGAATTCGGTGATAATGCCCTCGTGATTGATCGTCAGGATCGGGTCGAGCGAGGATTCAAGGATGGCGTGTTTTCGGGCTTGCGATTCCTCGAGCGCCTCGCGCAGCCGGTCCCACGGACCGGCGTCGCGATGGACAATCGCCAGGCAGGTGGGTTTGTCGCTCTGCGACGGCTTGACGCGAAACATGATCGTCTGCACGGCCATCAACTCGCCGGTCTTCAGGTTGCGAAGCTGGCTGCGGCCTTCCCAGTGCCCGGTCCGATTGACCGCCGGCACCGCCACGTCGCGCAACTCCTTCCACGAGTCCTCGGAGTAATAATCGTGGAGGCTTTCCGAGGGGATCGGTCCCTCGTCGCCGAGGGCGATCATGCGCCGCCCGGCAAGATTGATGTAGAACGGCTCCCCGTGAGACGTGGCAAAGCAGATAAAGTCTGCGGTCGAATCGGCCAGCGCGCGGCAGATCGATTCGTTATTGGCGATCAGCACGTCCAACAACTCGCTCATCGACCAACTCCCCCACCTCTTGATTATTGCCCGCGTCCCGCAAGTGTCAATAGCGGCTACCGATAGGGCTGCTCCAGGGCGTAGCGGTAATAGACTTCCAACGTCAAGACAGCCAAGGCCGTGCTGTAGATGCGCCCGCCGCGGTCGCTCCATCGGTCGATCGGGGGCCAGCTTCCCCGCTGACACCCGTTCCGCTCTTGCAAACCAATGACGGCATCGCGGATACAATCGTTCCATCTCCTCCAAGCCTCGCCACCGGCGCGGAACATGGCCAAGGTGCAGTTATACCACAAGTAGTAATCGGGCTTCTTGGGCGGACCTACCTTCGGCCAGCGCCGCTCGGCGAACTTGGCCAGGTAGCGGGCGGCATCCTGGACCAACGGGGCGTCGGGCTCGTCGAAAAGGAACTGTCGGGCCAACATGCCCACGCCGGTGGTCGCCTCGGTCTCCACAGCCCGGTTGTTGACGTAGCCGGTCCGCCCGTTCCCTGCTTTCTTCTCGATTTGCCGCGCCTGGAAGAACTTCTTCACGTTCGCAAGGCAGCGATCGCTCGGCGCCACGCCGGCTTCCCTGGCCGACGCCAGCGCCAGGACCTGCCAGCCGGTGACCGAAGTGTCGCTGGGATCGGATAGTTTTTTGGCCCAAGGCCCGCCGCCGTAGCGCCAGCCGCCGTCGCGGTGCTGGTTCTGCTCGATGAACTTCACCGCCTTGCGGAGACTCTGCATGGTGCGGGGAGGCGGCGGCTCGTGCAGCGCAAGGGCGGCCGCACAAGCATCGCCCAGCGCGAACGTGGCCATGCCGTGCTCGTACATGTAGTATTGGTGGTATCCGCCGGGACCGGAAACCGGCAACGATCCCACCAGCGCGCCGTCGTCCTTTTGATGGTCCACGATCCAATCGAGCGCTTTACGGACCGCGGCGGAATAAGGGGTGTCGTTGAAGTAGTAATATCCCCCGGCCTGGAAGGCCAACACCGCCAATCCGGTGTGGGCCATCTCGAACGTCCCGCCCGCGCCCGTGCAGGGCGCAGTCCTGCTGGCACCGCGACTCGGGGCCTGGCCCCAGGCACCGACAGGACCACGATCCGTCCGCCGCCTGGTGCCGGGCGAGCCAATCCAGGCCGTCGCGGACCGCCCTTTCGCTGATGGGCGTGCCGCCATACTTGCCAAGCCACTGCGCCCGGCTTGCCTGGGTTCGCCGAGAATAGAGCCCCGGCGCCGCATCACGGCTTGCATCGCCGTTCATGTCGCCGCCGCCGCCGGCGTTTTTCTCCTCGCTGACCACCGCAGCCATGTCCGGCGGGACACGCGGCTGCCGGCACGGCCTTCTCTGCGGTCGTTAGCGACCAACCGTCCCGAGAGACGACTTCAATCACGTCGCCCGTCCGCAGACCGTCGATCTGCCAACGGACTTTTCGCTCGATTCCCACGTCCTCGGGGCGGATCTGGACGGGCATTTCCGCCGTCCGGCCGTCCTGGCCGGTGCATCGCAAGGCCACCGTCCCCGTGCTGATCGGAAAAAGGGAAACACCAATGCTCTCGGGGTCGAGCCAGTCGCGACTGATTTTCAAGTCGGCGAGCCTGGCATATTTCATCGCCTTGGCCGTGCCGTACCCCCACCGGCAGGCAAGCCCCAAGGCGACCGCGGCCAACAGAACGGCGACGGCGATGCCGACCACGGTTCGCCGCCGGCGGCCGGATTGCTCCTCCGGCCCCAAAATCAGCACCGGCGGTTTGTCCCCGGTGGATGGCGGCTCAAGCTGCGCCCGAACGCCGGGCGGAGGTGAAGGTGGAGGCGGGGGCGACGGCGGAATGGACGACGGGGAGGAAAAACTCGCCATGCGGTCACGGGCGATTCTGCGCGATCTTCGTCGCCGGCGCACTCTGAATTCCCTGAAGTCCCTGGAGTCGAGCCAGCGCCTGTTCCTTCAAGGCTCCCGACGCGCGACGGGCGGCCATCTGATAGTATACACGAGCGACGCTGGTCTTGCCGTCGGTCTCGGCCTGGCGGGCACGGGCGAAGAACTTCTCCGCGTCGTCCGCCCGCGTCTGCCGAATGGCAACGCGACGGGCCACGAGGTCCGCGACCGTGGCCGCCGGATCAGCCCCCGACGCCTGGCTGCCGTTGGGCAACCAGTTGCCCGCCAACTCGGCGGGGGAGTGCCTCGGGAAATCGCCGCCCGCAGGCCCGGACCGATGATGTTCGGCAAAAGAGGAAGCCGGCTCGCCCAACAGCGCCTCGTCCATCGCCGCGAAGTCGTGAACCGTCACGGTCACACGGGCGCTGGACGCGCTGCGGCTGCTGCTGATGGATTGGTTGCGAAACGGCAAGATCGGCGTGCCGAATTCGTTCTGCCCGTCCTGTCCGCGACTGACCCCGCCCAACAAGACGCTGCCGCTGTCGGGGACCGACACCGTGGTGTCCACCGAAAAGAAGCTATAGGTCGGCAACTGGACGGCGGCGGCCTGCTGTGCCCGAGCGGGGCTGGCCGCAACGGCCAGCCCCACCACGACCAACCACCGTATCACTTGCGGTTGCATGGTCCCACCGCGAGGGTTAGGATCGGCAATGGAACAACTATCGCGCTTCCCAAGGGGACAGTCCCATTTTCGTCGGACGAAAATTGGGACAGTCCCCCATTATTCTTTCCCGAGCCCTTACGCGATCTCGAACGTGCGGATTTTCCACGGGTCAATCTTAAACTGGAGCTGGCCGTCTTTCAAGGCGGCCTCCGCCCGCTTGACGCCGCGCAGGTCGGTTTCCACGGCCTGCGTGTGGGCGACGTTCACGGCGATCTCGGCATCGCCGGGCCGCCCATCCACCTCCACCGCCCGCAGTTCCAAACGTCCGCTCGGCTTGCGGCGGAACGTCGTCACCATGACGTTGCTGGGGCCGGCGCCAGGAAGCTCTTCGTCGTGGGCAGTTCGCCTTGCTGCGGGGCGGCGACGCGGCTGAGGAGCGGCCGGGCCAAGGCCGCGGCTGCCCGCAGGGCGTCGGCATTGCGGAACTCCGGATTGCCCGCTGCCGGGATGTGCGGCAAGAGGGCATGGCGGTATTCCGAGTAAATCGGCCAGCCGATGTCCTTGGTGAAGAACGACTCCCACTCCCGCATCACGAGGTTCGAGATCCCGTCGCCCTTGTCGCGGCGGAAGAACTGCGTGCCCGGGTGCAACACCAGCAACCCCGCGTCCTTGCCCACCAGATCGACGAACGTCAGGGCGTGGAAGGTCGGGTTCTTCGTCGGCTCCACGCCGAACGGGTAATCGCGCAGCAGCGTGGTCACCGGGAACGACGGCGTCAGCGAGAACCAGTAGCCCTCCACGATGTCGGCGGGGTGGACATCGCGCTGGGGCGGAACGAGCGTCAACAGTCGGCTGTAGATTTCGACGCAGGGCGAGCCGGCCGCCAGGCTGATGCGGGTCTCGAACCGCAGTTCCGACAAGCCCTCCGGGTCCATCCTGTGCTGCGCCCGAACTTCGGCGCGTGCCGGTCCCTTGGCCAGCCAGTCGGTCACGGCCGCCGACTTGGCGCTGTCGTAGAACTCGGGCGGAGTGCGCCCCATCAACTTGGCCACGGCCAGGTTCGGCTTGCCGGTCAGCCGGGGGAACGGTCCCTGGGTGGTGTCCAGCATCTCGCGGCCGGACGCCTTGTGCACCAGGCTGACGATGCCGCCGTTGCGCGGCGACAAGCGGACCTGCAGATGCTCGTTTTCGAGCGTCAGCTTCGCCTCGTCGATCTTCAGGTCGGACGCCACGGGCGGGGCCGCCTCGGCGGTGAAGTCCAGGTAATACGTGTCGTAGCCGGCGCTTGGCACCTGTTGGGCCTGGAAGGCGACCTCCGCGACGATCAGGTCCCCGCTGTTCAGGTCCTTGCTGCTGCGAATGATCTGCGAGGGAACCGCCTTGCCGGCGCGGTCCTTGACGACGACGTCCTTCATGCCCGCCGGCAGCGGGTACACCCGCCCGGTGGCGACCACGTCGGTCCGCGGCCAGGCGTGGGGATTCAATACGGTAACGGCCATGGTGCCGTGGGGCTCGGTCGCGCTGCCGATCCGCCGGCCGAGGTCCGCCAGCGTGGCGTCCAGCGTTTTTTGGCCCTGTTTCTCGGCGGAGTCGAGGTGATTGTAACCTTTCACGCCCCAGGCGAAGTTGTGCATGTCTTCCAGCCGCTCGGCGTTGGCGAAGCGGTTGCCCTGCCAGCGGGAATACTCGCACAGTCCCACGTCGTGGCTCTGCGAGGCCATCAAGTCCTTCCACGCCTCCTCCAGCAGTTCGGCCTGCGACTTGGACCCCAACGTCGACACCACGGCGTCGAACGACCTCGGTGGCCAACAGCAGCCCTTCCACCTTGCGTTGCATCACGCGGACCTGGTCGCCGCCCAGCCCCCAGGTGCACGACTTGTTCCAAGCGTCCATCGGGAGCAAGATGGTCTCCTTGGCCTCCGAGCCGTACTTGTCGAGATACTCGCGGAGGGTGACGAACTCGATGCGGCCTTCCTTGGCCAATCCCATGTACTTGGCCGGCGCGGAAAGATAGGCCGGGGTTTCCGGCGATTCCCAGCCGAACTCCTCCCAGCAGAAGACCAACGGCCTGCCGATCTTCGCAAGCTTCTTGAACTCCGCCGATTGGACCAACGCGTTCACGTCGGGCGAGAAGCCGAACAAGGCGTTCTTCGGCACCGTGAGGATGGTCGTGCCGTCGATGCCCTTCCAATAAATGGCGTCGTAATCGAGCCGCGGGCAGCCCGCCCGGCCCCAGGTGTCCACCTGCGCCAGGCTGGCGTACTTGCATCCCGACAGCGCAGCGATCTGGGGGAGTTGCGGATGCGTGAACTCCTCCTCGTGGAGCATGGTGGCGACCTCATACCCCAATGCCTTGCGGATCGTCTCCCGGCCCACGACGATCTGGCGGATGTTCGATTCGCCGCCGACGGTGGTCCCCATCGGCTGGGCATAGCTGCCGCCGATCAACTCGACCTTGCCCGCCGCCAGGCTCTTGGCCAGGCGCGCGGTAACCTCGGGGAACTTCTCCGCCATGAATTCGTAGGCCCGGGCGTCCATCTCCAGGCAGGTCTTCACGTGGGGCTCGCGGTCGGCCATCTCCATGGCGTCCGTGACCGCGAGGACGCACGACTCGATGCCCAGTTGCCAACCAATGCCGATGTAGCTCCAGTGGTTGCACAGGGTGGCACAGAAGTCCGGTGCTTTCGCGGGCGCCGCGTCGGCGGCTCGCGTCAACCGCGGCAGGGCCACCACCCCGCCCACACCCACGGCCACTCCGGTTTTCAAGAAACGACGCCGCGAAGGAAGCTTGGCCATCAGCACATCTCCTGGGAAAAAATCACTATGGGTGTTAACACATCACTCAGGATGTAAAACTACCCCACCATGATACCCTGAGCCTCAAGCGCTGTGCAAGTCTCGAGGCAAGAATTCCGAGCGGACCTCCCGAAAAAATTCAGAAGGTATTTCGCGTGGTGACCGACGAATTTGCACTCCAAGGCATGAAAGGCCCCACCACAAAGTCGTTCATCCCCCCCCTATTCCAGGTGAAGAGACGCTGGATGCGGACCGTGTTGTCCTTCCTGAAGTCATACATTAACAACAAGACCTCGTCCTTGGGTTTCTCGCTGTCCTGCACGGCCACGCACAGCGACCCGGTGGGCGAGAAGGACATCAGGCCGTTGCGATACAGCGTCTTGTTCGGCGGCAACCGGAGCTTCTTGAACAACTCCTCGCCGTCGAACACGTAGATCTGGTTGGGGTCTTGAGCCGCGGCCCACCGCGACGACTTCGGGTCCGCCGCGACGCCGCCAAAACCGGGCAACAGCGGCTTGCTGGCCGCCGAATGCTCTTCGCTGGCATAGCGGTACACCCCCGGTGAGCCGTCGGTGCCGAAGATGACGTGCTTGTCGCGGGTGACTGCGACGGACATCCCCGGCGTGGGTTTCTGCCAGGTGTAGCGCTGATAAACCGTGGGCGTGGCGCCCTGGATCGTCGTGGCCGCCACAACCTGCGAGATGTCGTCCGCCACAACTACGAGGTCCGACTCGCCGGGAACCGCAACGCGGACCGGGTGGAGCAACGCCCGATCCCTCTCCAGGATCGTCGATACCATCCCGTGCTCGTCGATCCCCAGAATCTTGCCGCCGTCGCGCGGAACCGCCGCCACCAGGCCGCGACTGCGGTGCAAGGCCAGTCCGGTCGCGGTGTACGGCAGCGTCACCGTTCCCACCACGCGGCCGTCATCGTCGGTCTGGTAGATCGTGCCCTTCGAGCCCTCCGTGCCACACGTAATATAAACGGAGAACTCCGACGAGATCGGCGCCGGACCGGGCCCCGCAAGACCCGCTACCGCATCGGGTTGAACTTCTTTTTCCCGGACCCGATACCCTCGATACAGCCAAGGCGCCACCCTGACCCCATACATGCCAACGCCGATGCCCACGCCCAGCCCACCGCCACCGCCGACGCCGCCGCCAGAGCCACTGCCGGAGCCGCTGCCCGAGCCGCTTCCACTGCCGGAGCCTGACCCCTCGCCGCTGCCGGATCCGGACCCGTCGCCGCTACCCGATCCGTCGCCGCTGCCCGATCCGTCGCCGCTGCCGGAAG
Source organism: uncultured Planctomycetia bacterium (assembly GCA_963804825.1). Classification (GTDB taxonomy): domain Bacteria; phylum Planctomycetota; class Planctomycetia; order Pirellulales; family Thermoguttaceae; genus JBKQVT01. The sequence goes on from CAWDRV010000005.1 coordinate 25,832, forward strand.
CGGCGTCGGCTTGTCCGCACGGGCAACCTGCGTCGGGACTGGCGTTGCCATTGGGAGAATTGGACGCAACCTCGTTGTCCGCGCCTTTGTCGGCGTCGCTCTTGTCGCCGTCTCCCTTGTCCTTGTCCTGGCACGGGCAATTCGCATCCGGCTTGTCGCCTTTGTCGCTGGCGGCCTTGTCGCTGGCGCTCTTGTCGCCCTTGCCGCTGCCATCGCCGCTGCCGTCGCCGTTGGCAGGGCTGGCGGCTGACTTGTCATTGCCGGAGCCCTGGCCCGAGCCGGAACCCGAGCCGCTGCCCGAGCCGCTGCCGCTACCCGAGCCGCTGCCTGAACCTGAGCCGCTGCCTGAACCTGAGCCGGAGCCACTGCCAGAGCCCGAGCCGCCGCCAATGCCGACGCCACCGCCTCCGCCGCCTCCGCCCCGGACGACGACAACGTCACGCCCGCCGGTGACAATACGGGTCGCGGGACGATCCACCACGACCAGGTCGTTTCCAACGCGGTCATCGACCACCCAGCGGTCCCGATCGACGACGACCAGGTCCGGATCGTCCTCGACGATGACGCGGCGGTCGGCCACGTATTCCGGTTCCCGCACGATCACGTTTTCGTCTCGCGGCGCGACATAGACGGTCCGGTCGGGTTCCCGGATCACGCGCGGCGCGACGGGGACGACGGGCGTGGTGTCCCGCACGATCCGCGAAGGCGCGGCGACCGTGCTGAACAGCGGCTCACGATGGCTCAGTCCGTCGAGGTAGAGCCCCACAAGGCTCCCCCAATTCCCCTCGAAGACGACCAGCGAGCGTCCGTCGTGCCAACCCCACAGTTCGCCGACTTCGTCGCCGCGTTCATTGACGATGCGGAACTTGTGCTTCTTTTGCGCGTCGGCCGGCGTATTAAAGCGGACTTCGATGTGCAGATACTTTTGGGGCCCGGCTTCCGCCGCCGCCGCGGCCCCGTCCCGGGCGCTGTCGCGCCGGATCACCTTCGAGATGTGCCACGGCGACGTGTCGGTCACCGCGACGGTTTGCTGAGCTACCGCGACCGAGGCAACCCCCATCAACACCATCATCCCCACCACGGAAAAACTGCCGCTTCTCATTGCATCCGCTCCTTTGGCTGATAAGTCCTCCCGAAAGCCCGTCGGGAAATTCTATGCCCTTGCACCGAATCAACGCCCGAAAAACGCCTCGCGCGGCCAGCTCCCAACCGCTCAGTCTAACAAATATTGGCCGTTCCCACAACAAGACGGACCGATTTTCCGGCCCCACGCTCGAAGCGGACCCTCGACGCGAGAGAATGCTCCATTATCCCTGTTCGCACCCCGGATGGCCAATTATTCCCGCCCGAGGGAAGAAAGTCCACCCGGCGTCGCCTCTGCGGTTTCTCTTACCCTCTGGCGGGGGGTTCCGCGACGAGGGAAAAAGCGAGCAGTCCGCGGACTTCCCGGATTTACGCATATTCGTGGGCACAAGACATGGCCGGCGGGAAGGACTCCTGGGCCCGGGGCCAGCCGGTCCATCTTTCCTCCTTGTCTTCCCTTCTTGCTAACCTTGTCTTTCTTTGCTTCTCTGCGTCTCCGCGTCTCCGCGTGAAAATGCTTTTTCCCGCTTGCCGAAAAATTCGGCCCCATTCCACGACCGCGGTTCTTGACCATACTTCTTACCGGTGTGATACTGCGGAGATGCTGTCCCTCGGTCGAACCCTTCCGCCCCAGGAAAACCGCGTCCCATGAGCACCGTCAGCACCTCCAAGCAACAACTCGGCGGCTTCCAGAACGACTTCGAGGCCCTCCGCGGCGAGATCGCCCGGGTCGTGGTGGGGCAGGCCGAGATCGTCGAAAACGTCCTCATCGCGGCCATCGCCGGCGGACACGTGGTCCTCGAAGGGGCGCCGGGCCTGGGTAAGACCCTCTTGGTCCGCACCCTGGCCGAGGTGCTCGACCTGGGTTTCCATCGCATCCAGTTCACGCCCGACCTGATGCCCTCCGACCTGATCGGCACCTATGTGGTCATGGAGAACCAGCAAGGCCGCCGGGTCTTCGAGTTTCAGCAAGGCCCGCTGTTCGCCAACCTGATCCTGGCCGACCAGATCAACCGCGGCCTGCCCAAGACGCAGTCGGCCTTGTTGCAGGCGATGGAGGGGGACGCGATCAGCGTCGCGCAGGAGACGTTCCGGCTGCCGCAGCCGTTTTTCGTCATGGCGACGCAGAACCCGCTGGAAATGGAAGGCACGTTTCCGCTGCCGGAGCCCGAAATGGACCGGTTCTTCTTCAAGCTCCTGGTCGCTCCGCCCGACGCCGGGCAGATCGAGGAGATCCTGGAGCGGACGACCGAGGGCGAGCCGCCGCAACTGAAGGTGATACTCGACGGCAAGCGGCTGCTGGAGATGCGGCGTCTGGCCCGCGTGGTGAAGCTTTCGCCGGAACTTCGCCGGCTGGCGGTCGCGTGGACGACGGCCACGCAGCCCGACCACCCGCAGGCCCCCGAGTCGGTCAAGCGGCTGGTCCGCTACGGCGCGAGTCCGCGTGGGGCGCAGGCGATGGTGTTGGCGGCGAAGATTCGCGCCGCGGCCGCCGCCCGCGACCAGGTGGTCCGCGACGATCTCCTCGCGGCGGTCTATCCGGCGTTGCGCCACCGGTTGTTGTTGAACTTCGAGGGCCAGGCGGAGGACGTTTCCACCGACCGAATCTTGGCCGACGTTCTCGGAAGCGTGAAATAGTCAGTGATGTCCGCTTTTCATGCCTGGTGAGCAATCTGATAGCCCGAAGGGCTTGTGACAAGACAGCCCGGGGTTGCCGCACAAGCGGCTACCCCGGGTTCCAGGCGCCGAACAACGACAGAAACCCCATCGGGGTTTCGGAGAGGCGGTCTTCTGGGTTGCACCATGCGACACGGCCCTTCCGAAACCCCGTTGGGGTTTCCATAAAGGCATCGTTTTGCGTACCCAGGGTAGCCGCCTGCGCGGCAACCCTGGGCTATCCTAGGAAAGCCCGTCGGGCTAGCGTAGATTTGATTGGAAATTGGCATGAAAGAACAAGTATCGGATACAAAACGCTTGGCCCAATCACCAAGCTTTTAGCAGTCCACCTGCAGCCACCTGCGCCCTCACCCCCTGCCCCTCTCCCGGAGGGAGAGGGGAGAGATTGGGGACAGCCGGGTGGAAGCCCGGGTGGTAGAATTCCTTGGGCGGCCGCCACCAAAGGCCGCCACCGCCGGCCAAACCGGAGCGAAAACGTATGAATCCACTCTCGCTGAACGCCCAGAACGGCGTTGCCGCCGGCGTCGCCGCCGCCGCTTTGTGCGAAGAGGTCGAGGTCCAGGGACACATCATCGACAGCCTCATGCTGCCGAAGATCCTCGACTGCATCCTCAACAACGGCGGCACGTTTCGGATCAAGCACATCACGATCGGGCAGTCGCGGCACGATCCCAGCCATGCGTTGCTGGAGGTCAGCGCGGACGACCGGCCGGCGCTGGAGCGGATCTTGGGCCAGATCGCCGATCACGGGGCCGTGCCCGTCACGACCCGGGACTGCTGCCTGGCGACGGCCGATATCGAAGGGGCGTTTCCCGAGGACTTCTACAGCACGACGAATCAACGCACGGAGGTGCGGCTGGCGGGCCAGTGGACGCCGGTGCAAGACCAGGAGATGGACTGCGGCATTTTGGTGGACGCGGCGGCCCGCACCGCCCGCTGCCTGCCGATGAACGAGTGCCGGCGCGGCGACTCGATCGTGGCAGGGCACGTCGGCGTGCGGATGTTTCCGGAGCAGCGGTCGCGGGACGCGCAGACGTTCGCCTTCATGGACAGCGCCGTGTCGTCGGAGAAGCCGAAGGGGCTTGCGATCCGCGAGATCGCCCGGGACCTGGCCCAGCATCGGGCCGCCGGGGGCAAGACGCTCCTGGTGGGCGGCCCGGCGATCATCCACACCGGCAGCGGCGAATTTCTGCAACGATTGATCCGGATGGGCTATATCGACGTGCTTTTCGCCGGCAACGCCCTGGCGACCCACGACATCGAGCAGGCGATGTTCGGCACGAGCCTGGGCGTTTACCTCGACCGCGAGGGCCTGGCCGAGGCGGGCCACGAGCACCATCTTCGGGCGATCAACCGCATCCGCCGCGCCGGCGGCATCCGGCAGGCCGTCGAAAGCGGAGTGCTCGGCTCGGGCGTCATGTACGAGTGCGTTCGCCGCGGCGTCGATTTCCTCCTGGCCGGCAGCATCCGCGACGACGGACCGCTGCCCGACGTCATCACCGACGTGCTGGTCGCGCAGAAAATGATGCGCGAGAAGATCCGCGGCGTCACGTTCTGCCTGATGATCGCCACCACGCTGCACTCGATCGCCGTCGGGAACCTGCTGCCCTCTTGGGTCAAAGTGGTTTGCGCCGACATCAATCCCTCGACGGTCGTCAAGCTCGCCGACCGCGGATCGTTCCAGACGGTCGGGCTGGTGACCGACGTGGAGCCGTTCATGCGGGTCTTGGTTGACGAGTTGGTAGCCCATGAGGCGGCGACGGCGACGGTGACGGCGGCGTCGGAAGAAACGGCGGCGGATGAGACGGCGGTCTGGGGAGAATGAGCCGTGACCAGCGGGCCGCAAATCCTCATGTGTCCGCCGGACTACTACGGCATCGAATACGAGATCAATCCGTGGATGGACCGCCGGCAGCCGTGCGACCACGCGGCGGCGGTCCGGCAGTGGGAGGCGCTGCGGCGGCTGCTGGAGCAGGCCGGGGCCGTGGTCTCGTGCGTCCCGCCGGTGGCCGGGCTGCCCGACCTGGTCTTCACGGCCAATGCGGCGTTGGTCCACGGCCGGCAGGCGATCCTCTCGCGTTTCCGCTTCCCGCAGCGGCAAGGCGAGCAACGGCACTACGAGCAATGGCTTTCGGAGCACGGTTTCCAGGTGCGGCGGCTCCGCGGGCCGGCTTTCTTTGAAGGGGCGGGCGACGCGCTGTTCTGCGGCGACACGCTCTTTGCCGGCTACCGGTTCCGCAGCGACGTCGCGTCGTTGGTCGAGATCGGCGAGTTGCTCGCCTGCCGCGTCATTCCGTTGGAACTGGTCCAGCCGCGCTATTATCACCTCGACACGTGCTTCTGCCCGCTGGCGGCCGACATGGCGGTCTATTTTCCCGCCGCGCTGGACGACTACGGGCGGAAGGCGATCGAGGAGGCGATTCCGCGATTGATCGCCGTGAGCGAGGCGGAGGCGTGGCATTTTGCCTGCAACGCCGTCGTGGTGGGACCAGCGGTCATCACCAATACCGGCTGCCCGGAATTGCGGCGGCGGCTCCAGGCCGAGGGGTTTACGGCGTGGGAGACGCCGCTGGGCGAGTTTGTCCGCGCCGGCGGCAGCGCGAAGTGTCTCACGCTGCGGCTGGACGGCGAGGACGCCGCGGCCTGGCGGACAGTTGACACGGGGACACGCGGGGGGTAGCATTCATCCAGTTATGAATTGTGCAGCGATACCCGCGGGATAAACCCGGCGGCCCGCTATCCCACCCCTGTCCCCTGGGCCCTCCCATGCGAACCATCTTCCTCTCGCTTTGTTTGGCGGCCGTCGGCGCTACGGCGTCGGCCGCGGCCACCTTCCCATATCATTATCAGCAGGAAACATTGCCCAACGGGCTGCGGGTGATCCTGATTCCCATGCCCGGCAGCGGGCTGGTCAGCTATTGGTCCATCGTGCGGACGGGCAGCCGCGACGAAATCGAGCCCGGCAAGTCGGGCTACGCCCACTTCTTCGAGCACATGATGTTCCGCGGCACGAAGAAACATCCCGACGGGGAGTACGACCGCCTGGTGACCGCCATGGGGGCCGACGCCAACGCCTTCACCGAAAACGACATGACCTGCTTCCATTTGACCTTCGCCAAGGAAGACCTTCGGCAGGTGATCGACCTGGAGAGCGACCGGTTCCAGAACCTCCAGTTCACGCTCGAAGCGTTTCAGACCGAGGCCGGGGCGGTCTACGGCGAGTTTCGCAAGGACGAGACGCAGCCGGAGTTCGTGCTGGATGAAAAGCTGCACGATCGGGCCTTCGACGTGCATACCTACAAGCACACGACCATGGGCTTCGAGGCCGACGTGAGGGCCATGCCCCAAGCCTACGACTACGCGGTGAACTTCCACCGCCGCTTCTATCGGCCGGAGAACGTCGTGCTGCTGGTGGTCGGCGACATCGAGCCCGCGGCCGTGATGAAACTGGTCAAGGAGTATTACGGCGGCTGGCGGCGGGGCTACACGCCGGCGAAGATTCCGCCGGAGCCGCCCCCCTCCGGCGAGCGCAACGTGGCGGTCGCCTACCCGGACAAGACGCTGCCCATTCTCGACCTGGCCTATCGCAGCGCGGCGTTCGATCCGGACGACCGCGATTATGTCGCCTCCCGGCTGTTGGCGGAACTGGCGTTCGGCGAGACCAGCAAGCTGTATCAAAAGCTGGTCCTCGACCAGCAGAAGGTGGAAAGCGTTTCGGCCGAGGTGCCCATGAGCCGCGACCCTTCGCTCTTGGAGGTGACGGCCGTCGTCAAACAGGCCGAGGACATCGCAGCCAGTCCAAGGGGAGATCGAGCGGACGATCCGCGAGTTTCAAACCACGCCGGTCGATGCCGTGCGGTTGGCCCGGGTGAAGCGCCACGAGAAATACGCCCTGCTGATGGCGATGGATTCGCCATTGAAGGTGGCCACGCTGCTGGCGCCGTTTGTGGGCGTGACGGGCGGGATCGAGGCGTTGGATCGCCTTTTTGCGACGGCCGATAAGGTGACGCCCGAGGACGTGCAGCGGGCGGCCCGCAAGTTCCTCGATCCGAAGCGGCGGACCGTGGCCGTCTTGAAAGGAGCCAAACCATGAAACGTGCAACCTTGATTCTCGCTTGTGTGGCGATTCTGTCCTCCGTGGCGGTCACGGCCAGTGCGGCTGGTGGCGGCTGCGGTCACAGCAGGGGTGTGAGCCGACGCAGCCGGTCGATCAGCCGAAAACACAGGCGGATCAACCGGCAAAGCAAGTGGATCCAATGCAAGTTGATCCGTCGACACAGCAGGTGCCGCAATCGGAATGCGTGCTGCTGCCGGTGCCGAGCGATCCGACGATTTCCTTCCGGCTGTGGTTCAAGGTCGGCTCGCAGGACGATCCGCCGGGCAAGGAGGGGCTGGCCGCAATCACGGCCGCCATGCTTACCGAAGGCTCGACGAAGCAGGACAGCTATCAGGCGATCCTCGAAAAACTGTTTCCCCTGGCCGGCGGTTATTCGTCTTCGACTTCGGTCGAGATGACGGTCATTTCCGGCCGCATCCACAAGGACAACCTGGCGGAATACTATCCGCTGTTCATGCAGGCGGTCCTCTCGCCCGCCTTCCGTCAGGAAGACCTCGATCGGATCAAGAGCCAGACGATCGATTACCTGGAAAACGGGCTCCGCTATTCCAGCGACGAGGAGTTGGCCAAGTCGGTCTTGTATGAGACGATTTTCGCCGGCACGCCCTACGGACACATTCCGGCCGGGCACGTCAAGAGCGTCAAGAGCATCACACTGGACGACGTCCGCGAGTTCTACCGCGAACATTTCACCCAGGAAACGCTGGTCGTGGGCCTCGGTGGCGGCTATGACGCCGGCCACGCTCAAGAGGCTCCGCGATGATTCGGCCGCGCTGCCGCCGGCGCATTCTGTCGCCGACCGCCGCTGCCGCCGCAACCGAAGCCGATTCACGGCTTGCAAGTGACGATTGTCGAGAAGGACGCCCCGGCCACGGCCATCAGCATCGGCGCCCCGATCGACGTGCTCCGCGGCCAGAAGGACTTCTATCCGCTGGCGGTGGCCAATTCCTGGTTCGGCGAGCACCGCCATCCCGGCAGCCATCTTTACCAGGTCATCCGCGAATTGCGGGGCTTGAACTACGGCGATTATTCCTATATCGAACACTTCGCCAACGGCGGCGACCTGCAATTCCCTCAGCCCAACGACGGCCGGCGGCAGCAGATCTTCGAGATATGGATTCGCTCCGTGCCGCACGAGGTGCGACATTTCGTCCTCCGCGAGGCGTTGCGAGAATTGAAGCCTTTGGTCGATAACGGGATGAACGAACAGGATTTTTCCACGACCCGCAACGCACTAAGCAAGTACGTGCTGCACTACGCCCCCACGACGATGGACCGGCTGGGCTACGCCCTGGACGACAAGTTTTACGGCATCAACGGCAGCCACCTCGACATCTACCGGCGGCGGATGCATGACATCACGCTGGCGGAGGTCAATGCGGCCATCCGCAAGCACCTCCAATATGAAAACCTCCAGATCGTGATTGTGACCAAGGACGCCCGTGCGCTGGCCGACGCCTTGGTGGCGGACGCCCCGAGTCCGATCAAGTATCCGGCCTCCCGGCCGGCGTCGGTGTTGAAGGAGGACGAGGAGATCGCCCGTTTCCCGCTGCACATCAAGCGGGAGAACATTCGGATCGTTCCGGTGCAGAAGATGTTCGAGTAGGCGGCTGATCGGTCCCCTCTCCCTCCGGGAGAGGGTTAGGGTGAGGGCGGTTCGACGGCAGGATAGCTTACTCGCTCGCGTAATCCTGCCATGCCCTCACCCCCTGCCCCTCTCCCGAAGGGAGAGGGGAGAAAGTAACCGCTCACCCCAACCGCATCCACACCGCCTTGAGATACTCGCTTTCCGGGACGCTGGAAGCCACCGGATGATCGGCGGCCGCGCCGGTGCGGGCGAGAATCTGCATCGGGCGCGGGGCGTGCCGCTCGGACGCTTCCGCCGTGGCCGGCGAGACCAACGGCCCGGCCTGATACGCGGCCGAACAGAGCAGGCTGAGGAAATCGGGCTCCTTCAACAGGCCCGAGCAACAGCAACTCAGCATCAGCCCGCCCGGCCGGACCAGCCGCATCGCCAGCCGGTTCAAGTCGAAATGCTTCCGCGTGCCGTCTTCCAGCTCGGCGCGGGAGCGGACCAGCTTGGGCGGATCGAGCACGACCACGTCGTATTGCCGCCCCAGCGCGAGCATCTCCCGCATGTACGTGAAGGCGTCGGCCTGGACGAAACGGGCGCGGACCTGGTTGAGATGGGCGTTTTCGCGGGCCAGCCGCAACGGCTCCTCGTCGAGATCGACGCCGGTCGCCTCGGTCGCCTGTCCTAGCCGCATCGCCTGGACGGCGAATCCGCCGGTGTAGCAGCACAGGTCCAAGACGGTCCGCCCGGGGCAGAACTCGGCCAGCCGGCGGCGGTTCTCCCGCTGGTCGCAGAAGAAGCCGGTCTTGTGGCCCCCGGCGAAACGCACGCGGAACCGCGTGCCGTGCTCGCGGACGGTGACTTGCTCGGGCAGATCGGGCGAGGCGATTTCCGGCGGCTCGCAGCCCTCCTGGCTGAGGAACTGCGGACTGGGGCGGACCAGCACGTGCCGCGTGCCGCACAACGCGGCCAGGCGGGCGAGAATCGCTTCGGCCCGCTGATACATCCCCAGCGTGTAAACCTCCGCCGAAAGCACGTCGCCGAAACGATCGACCATCAGGCCCGGCATTCCGTCGGCCTCGGCGTGGACGAGCCGATAGGCGTCGCAGACCTCGTCCAGCCGCAGCAGTCCGCGGCGGAGCCCGACCGCCTGTTCCAAGCGATCTTGCCAGCGGGCGTCGTCGGGCAAGTCCGCGCCGGGGAACAACATGCGGACGGCGATCTCGCTGCGGGGATTGTAGAGGCCGTAGCCGAGCAACTCGTCTGCCGGGCCGTAGACCGCCACCAGGTCGCCGGCCTTGGCGCGGTCGGCCCGTTGGATCCGCTTGCGATAGATGGCCGGCTGTCGGGGGCGGAAGCCGACGCGGACGGCCGGGATCGCCGCCGCCGGGTCGGGCGCCAGCGGCCGCTGCCGCAATGTCGCGTGTGCCACGGGCATCTTGTCCGTGTCGTGGTTCCGCACGGGCGGGACGCCCGTGGCACCCGCGGTCGGCGGCGAAACGGGAGCGGTCGAGCGGCGCCGGGGCTTCATCGCGGCCAGCCTGCCAGGAACAGGGAGGCTGCCGAGTTCAATTCGTGGAGGTGATGCAGTGTGTGGACCGTGGATACGTCCGAGAGAATGAGCAAAAGAAAGAGAAACATAAACAAACAAATCCCCAGGGAAATGTACCCGATAATCAGGCCCGCCACGGCCAGACCATTGCCGTCCAGTTCAGGATGATTATGGATTTCCCGCATGGCAAGGTGGCCGCAAATAATTCCGGGCACAAATCCGGCTGGCCCGATGACAAAGGACATGCAACTTAGCACCAAGGAGGCGATCGCCAGGCCGGAGGTCCGCGGCCTTTCAAAGGGAGATGGCTGCGGGTTGTTTCCCATGCTCATGATATCCTCCTCGGTTGGGAAAAATGGGCGTCAAGAGAGAGCATTTCATCAAAGCCAGCCTAGCAGGAAGGGGGACGTTGTCAACGGCCCCCCCGCCGAGAAACCCCGATTGACGCTGCCGCCGAAAGCCGGGATAATGCGCGTTTCCCCGAGAGATTCACGCCCCATTCACCCTCCACGGCGGTTTTCCGAAGCCCTATCATGCCCATCATCGTTCAGAAGTTCGGCGGTTCGAGCGTGGCCGACAGCCAGAAGATATTGGCGGCGGCCCGCAAGGCGATTCGTGCTCAAAAGGAAGGAAACCAGGTGGTCGTGGTCGTCAGCGCCATGGGCGACAACACGGACGTGTTGATCGGCCTGGCCCGGCAGATCACCGACCAGCCGCCGGCGCGGGAGATGGACATGCTGCTCTCGACCGGCGAGCAGGTGAGCGTGGCGCTGATGGCGATGGCGATCCATTCGTTGGGTCACGAGGCGATCAGCATGACGGGGGCGCAGATCGGCATCGTGACCGACAGCACGCACACGAAGGCCCGCATCCGGTCGATTTCGACCGACCGGATCCGCCGCGCGTTGGACGAGGGGAAGATCGTCATTGCGGCGGGATTTCAGGGCATCGACGAGGCGTTCAACATCACGACGCTGGGCCGCGGCGGCAGCGACACGACGGCCGTTGCGTTGGCGGCGGTGTTGGGGGCGAAGACGTGCGAGATCTATACCGACGTGGACGGCGTCTACACGACCGATCCGCGCATGGTCCCCGAGGCCCGGAAGATGAGCCAGATCAGCTACGACGAGATGCTGGAATTGGCCACGGCGGGGGCGGGCGTGATGCACAACCGTTCGATCGAGTTCGCCAAGAAGTTCGCCGTGCCGGTGCACGTCCGCAGCAGTTTCAGCGACAACCCGGGCACGATGATCGTGGCGGAGCCGGAGACGGCGGGCCGGGCGGTGTGCGGGGCGGCCATGATCAAGAACGACGCCCGCGTCACGGTCCGCAACGTGCCCGACCGGCCGGGGGCCGCCATGACGATCTTCTCGCGGATCGCCGCCAAGAACATCGCCATGGACATGATCGTGCAGAACGTGGCCGACGACGGTCATGCCGACATTTCCTTCACGGTCGCCCGCGACGACCTGCCCGCGACGCTCAAGGCGGTGGAAGACGGCGTCCAGGAACTGGGCGCCGAGAGTTTCACCTGCGACGACGAGGTCTCGAAGATTTCGATCGTGGGGCTGGGCATGGCCACGCAGACCGGCGTGGCCGAGCGGATGTTCCGCGCCCTGGCCGAGCGGGGCATCAACATCATCATGATCACCACCAGCGAGATCAAGATCTCGGTCCTCGTGGCGCGGGAGTATGCCCTGGAGGCGTTGCGCACCGTTCACAGCGAGTTCGAGTTGGACAAGGACCCGGACGGGTCCGCCCGCGGCGACAAGGCCGGCGCGTCGGGCGGACAGGGCAGCGCCCGCGAAATCGTCGCCCGCATGGAAAAAATGGAGGAATTGATCATCGAGGACATCAGCTTGGACGAGACGCAGGCCCGCATGACCGTGCTGGGGTTGCCGGACATTCCCGGTCTGGCCGCCCAGGTGTTCGACGAGATCGCCGAGGCGGGCATTGTCGTGGACATGATCGTGCAGAGTGTGGGCCGGCAGGGCCGCGCGAACATCTCCTTCACCGTCCCCCAGGCGGACCTTGCCAAGACCATCCGCGTCACCGGCGAGCAGGCCCACATGCTGGGCTGCCCGCCGCCGATGCACTGTCCCCGGGTGGCCAAGCTGTCGGTCTTCGGCGTGGGCATGAAGAGCCATACGAACGTCGCCAGCCGGATGTTCCAATCGCTGGCCGCCGAGGGGATCAACGTCGATCTCATCAGCACGACCGAGATTCGGATCAACGTCATGGTGGACGGTCGTTACGGCGAGAAGGCGCGGGCCGCCCTGCTGCGGGAATTCGCCGACGCGATGGCGTAGCTGCTACTCCCCGAGCACGTCGTTCAGCACGTCCTCGTTCACGTAGATCGGCAGCGGCGGATTGCACGTGACCGCGACCGCAATGGCGTCGGAAGGCCGGGCGTCGATCTCGACCAGTTCGCCCTGGTGCCGCACGCGAAGCCGGGCGAAATACGTGTGCTCCTTCAATTCGCTGATGACGACGTCCTGAAGCTCCGCCCCCAGGTTCTCGACCACGTTGACGATCAGGTCGTGCGTCAAGGGCCGCGGCGACGGGTAGCCCTTCACGCGGCGGTCGATGCTCGTCGCCTCGAAAATGCCGATGAGGATCGGAAAGGTCCGCGGACCCCCGATCTCCTTCAGAAAAATCATCTGCTGGTCGTCCCGCTCATTGATAATGATCCGCGACAATTCCATCGAGACAGGCATAACCGAATCCTCGCGCACGAACGTCGAACTGGGGACGGCCGGCCGACGGGCCGTCCGGATACGCTCCATTATAGGCCCCGGCGTTTGGGCATGGCTAGTGGGGTCATCCGTCCGGAAAACGGCCGTGCCGCGGCTGTGTCCGGCCCTTCCGTGGACCGGGAGTAATGCTATAATAATAGGGGAGTTCAGGGCATCGGAAAGCGGGATGAACGACCACAAGAATAAGCATATTCGGGCGGCGGTGGACTACGCGTTGGAGCGCGGTTGGCGGTTGGAAACGGCCGGCGGGCACGCTCATGTTTGGGGTTGCCTGTTGTGCCCGGCCGGCCATCGTGGCGGGTGTCGCGTGCCAGTTTATTCGACCCCGCGCGTCCCAGAGTATCACACCCGCTTCATCCGCCGCAAAGTGGACGCTTGTCCGCACTGACGTTTTCGAGGAGGTGTGCCGTGGTTTATGAATTTACCGTGGTGCTGGCCGGCCAGGACGTGATGACCGCCGACATGGCGGAAGCGTTGCATGAGGCTGGCTGCGATGACGGCCATCCCTGGTCCAGCGAGGGCATGGCGGCGGTGACGTTCGACCGCGAGGCAGATTGCTTGGAGTCCGCGATTCGTTCGGCGGTGGCGGATGTGCAAAAGGCTGGCTGCACGGTTCAACGAGTCGAGATAGAAAGCGACTCCCCGCTTCTGACCGGCTGAAAGCCTTTCCTCACCCGCCGGCGGGGCCGGCCGCGGCCAAACGCTGGAGAAACGCGGCCACCGCCGCCCGCTGGTCCTCGAGGTCCTTCAGGCTGTCGCGCTCGCCCTGGACCACGGCGGGCGGGGCACGGTCGATAAAGCCCCGGTTCTCCAGCTTCTTCCGCTTGGCGGCAATCAGGCCGTCGAGCTTCGCCAGGTCTTGCTCCTTCCGCTGGCGCTCGGCCGCCACGTCGATCAAATCGGATAGATCGACGAAGATCTCCATGCCGGGCAGCGCCACGTCGGCGCTGAGGGCGGGCGGCGCCACGTCCGGGCCCCAGGCCCGCGGCCGCGCGGCCGCCATCGAGGTGAAATACGGCTCCATCGGCTGCAACAGGGCGGCCGTCCGCCGGTCGCAGCGGACGGAGAACTCGATCCGCGTCCTGGGCGGCACGTTCTGCCGGCCGCGAATGTCGCGCACCGCCCGCAAGACCTCCTGAAAACACGCGAACTGCGCCTCGATCCGCTCGTCGCGGCGGGCCGTGTCGCACTCCGGCCAAGGGGCAATCATGATGCTCTCGGCCGCGGGACGGACCGCGTCGATGCCGCGCTCGGGCGCAACGTCGGCCAAGAGTTGCCAGACCTCTTCGGTCACGAACGGCGTCATCGGGTGCAACAGCCGCAGCAGGGCGTCGAGCGTGTGGGCCAGCACCCGTTGCGCCACGGGCCGGGTCGCAGGGTCGCCGAGCCGTGCCTTGACCATCTCGACGTAGAAGCTGCAAAATTCGTCCCAAGCGAAACCGTAGAGCACCCGGGCGGCGTCGGCATAGCGATACTCGGCCAAGGCCGCGGTCGCCTCTGCCGTAACGGTGGCCAGGCGGCTCAGGACCCAGCGGTCCTCGACGGTCAGTTCCACGTCGGCCACGGCGCCGGGCACATAACCTTCCAGGTTCATCAGCGCAAACCGCGAGGCGTTCCAGAGCTTGTTGCAGAAATTCCGCGCCAACTCGAAGCGGTCGCTCACCACGGCGCCGCGCGGCAGGGCCTTGTCGGCCGGCTTCTCGGCCCATTGCGTCGAAAATTCCTTGCCGCATTTCTGGCACTTGATCCGCGGCCGGACGCGGTTCTCCTTGGTCTGCTCGATCAGCGCCCCGCAGTGCGGACATTCAAACTCGACCGGCACGCGGATGTCCTGCGTCTCGGTCGTCAGGTAGGCCAGGCCGAAGCGGAGCGAATCGGCCCCGAACTTTTCGATCACGTCGATCGGATCGACGCCGTTGCCCTTCGACTTCGACATGCCCTCGCCGTAGCCGTCGAGGATTTTCGGATGGATGAACACGTCGTGGAACGGGATGTCGCCCACGTTGTACAGGCCGGTGATCACCATCCGCGCGACCCAGAGGGTGATGATGTCGCGGCTGGTGATCAGCACGTTGGTGGGATAGTAATAGGCCAATTCCGGCGTCTGGTCCGGCCAACCGAGCGTCGAGTGCGGCCATAGGGCGGAACTGAACCAGGTGTCCAACACGTCCTCCTCGCGGACCAGGCGATGGCCGGGCACGGCGTCGGCGGCAAGGTCTTCCTCCCGGGCGCAGATGAGCCATTGGCCATACTGTTCATCGCGGCGCCAGACAACGTCGTCGCGGCCGGCGAACGCCTTCTTCAAATCCGCCTCGGCGGCCGTTTTGCAGTACCAAATCGGAATCTGGTGTCCCCACCAAAGCTGCCGGCTGATCGGCCAATCGCGCTTCTCGCTCAGCCAATCGACGTAGCCTTTCGTGTAGCGCTCGGGAATGATCCGGACGCGGCCGTCGGCGACCGCGTCGATGGCCGTCTGCGCGAGCCCTTCCATCTTGACGAACCATTGATCGGTCAGCAGCGGCTCGATGGGTGTCTTCGAGCGGTCGCTGTGGGCCAGGTCGATCTCGCGATCCTCGACTTTCACCAGCAGGCCGAGCTTGTCGAGATCGGCGACCACGTTTTCGCGGGCGACGAGGACCGTCTGGCCGCGATACGGCCCGGCCTCGGCGCCCAGCGTGCCGTCGAGGTTGAGGATATTGACCATCGGCAGCTTCTGCCGCAGTCCGACCTCGTAGTCGTTCGGGTCGTGGGCCGGGGTGATTTTGACCGCGCCGGTGCCAAGCTCGGGCTTCGCCCAAACATCGGCCACCAGCGGGATCTCGCGGTTGACCAGCGGCAAGAGCACGTTGCGGCCGGCTAGGGCCATGTCCCGCAGCGCGAGCAACTCGGGCAGCATGGTCTGGCGGCGCCGGCGAACGTCGTCCAACTCGGCCTCGATCTCGGGCTTCTGTTTGGCCGGCGCGGCGGCCAGTCGGGCCTCCAGGTCGGCCTCGGCCTTGTCCAGCGCGGCGGCCGGATCGGGATGGACCGCCACGGCGGTGTCGCCCAGCATCGTTTCGGGCCGCGTGGTGGCGATGGTCACGTGCCGAGGCTCGCCGGGCCGCGGGTCGATCACCGGATAGTTGAAATACCAGAAATGCCCCGCCACCGCCTCGTGGAAGACCTCGTCGTCGCTGACGGCCGTCTGGAGCATCGTGTCCCAATTGACCAGCCGCTTGCCGCGGTAGATCAGGCGGTCGCGGAAGAGGCTGAAGAACGTGTGCCGGACCGCCCGGCGCAAACCGCGTCGAGCGTGAAGCGGGTCCGCTGCCAATCGCAACTACAGCCCATCTGCTTGAGCTGGCCGAGGATGCGGGCTTCGTAGTCGTTCTTCCATTGCCAAATCCTGGCGACCAGGCCGTCGCGGCCCAATTCATGCCGGCTGAGCTTCTCCTCGGTCAGCAAGCGGCGTTCGACCACGGCCTGGGTGGCGATGCCCGCGTGGTCGGCGCCGGGCAGCCAGAGCGTCTCGAATCCCTGCATCCGCTTCTGGCGAATGAGGATGTCTTGGAGCGTATTGTTCAGGGCGTGACCGAGGTGCAGGGCGCCGGTCACGTTCGGCGGCGGAATGACGATGGTGTAGGGCTTCTTGGCCGTGTTGGGCCGGCTGTGGAAGAAACCCTTTTCTTCCCAGAAGCGATACCATCGCTGTTGGGCCGCCGCGTGATCGTATTGCTTGGGAAGGTCGGACAGTGGAGTGGGCATGGATTGCTTATAAGGTTGGACTATGTATCAAGTTTTCTTCTCCCTGACGGAGAGGGGATATTCCGCCTGCCCATCCGGAGGCTAACGCCTCCGGCTGACGTTCGGCCGGATGCCTTCGGACTTGCCTTCATCCTTGTACAACTTGTACTCGAAGCTATCGACCAGGGC
This sequence comes from uncultured Planctomycetia bacterium, assembly GCA_963804825.1. Lineage (GTDB taxonomy): Bacteria > Planctomycetota > Planctomycetia > Pirellulales > Thermoguttaceae > JBKQVT01. Next base: position 42,502 of record CAWDRV010000005.1, read on the forward strand.
GATCCAGCTTGCCTCGATGACGTTTTCGCTGACGCCGACGGTGCCCCACACGTCGTCCTCGTCCTGGCTCTCGATGACCACGCGGACGCCGGCGGCCGTGGCGGCCTCGAAGTTGATCACCCGCACCTTGTAATCGACCAGGTGCAACTTGGCCAGGTTGGGGAAGCTGCCGCCCAGCGCCTTGCGCATGGCGGCGTCCAGGGCGTTCACCGGGCCGTCGCCCTCGGCCACCTCGTGGCGCATCTGCCCTCCGACGCGGACCTTGACGGTGGCCTCGGTGCGGATCGCGCCGTCGGCGTTGGTTTCCACGTTGACGTGGTAGCTGAGCCGCTCGAAGTGCGGGCGGAACGTGCCGGAGCATCGCCGCACCAACAGGGCGAACGAGCCGTCGGCCGCCTCGAACTGATAGCCCTCGTTCTCCAGCGAGACCACGCGGGCGAGAATTTCGTCCATCAGCTTCGGATCGTCGTCGATGTGGTACCGGGCGGCCATCGCGCGGATGTTCGATCGGCCCGACAGCTCGCTGACCAGCACGCGGCGCTCGTTGCCCACCTGCTCCGGGTCGATGTGCTCGTAGCTGGCCGGCACGCGGCTGACGCCGCTGACGTGCATCCCGCCCTTGTGGGCGAAGGCGCTTCGGCCGACGAAGGGCTGGTTCGGCCGGAAGTTCATGTTGACCATCTCGTAGACGAATCGCGACAGTTCGGTGAGGTGCTTGATTCCCTCCGGCCGCAGGACCTCGTAGCCTTGTTTCTTGAGGGCCAGGTTGGCGACGAGTGAAATCAGGTCGGCGTTGCCGCATCGCTCGCCCAGGCCGTTGATCGTGCCCTGCACCTGCGCGGCGCCGGCATCGACGGCCGCGAGCGAATTGGCCGCCGCCAGGTCGCAATCGTTGTGGCAATGGATCCCGACGGGCACGGGGACGGCGGCGATCGCGGCGCGGGTGATGGCGGCGATTTCCTCGGGCAGGCGTCCGCCGTTGGTGTCGCAGAGCACGATCATCCGCGCCCCGGCCTCGGCCGCCGCTTGAATGGCTTGAGTGGCGTAATCGGCGTCGAGCTTCCAGCCGTCGAAGAAGTGCTCGGCGTCGAAAATCACTTCGCGGCCCGCATCGACCAGCCAGGCGACGCTCTCGCGGATCATGGCGAGATTTTCCTTGCCGCTGGTTTGCAGCACTTCCGTGGCATGAAAGATCGACGCCTTGCCCACCAGGGTGACGACCCCCGCGCCGGAATCCAACAGGGCCTGGAGTCCCTCGTCTTGGGCGACCTTGGTCCCCTTGCGCCGGGTCATGCCGAAGGCGCAGACCCGAATGTGTTTCAGGTCCAGCTTGCCGACCTGCTGGAAGTATTGGAAATCTTTTTCATTGGAGGCGGGGTATCCGCCTTCGATGTAGTCGAACCCGACGACATCGAGTCGCTCGGTCAACGCGAGCTTGTCTTGGAGCGAGAAACTGATCCCCTCGCCCTGGGTGCCGTCTCGCAAGGTGGTATCGTAGAGTTCGATGCGACGCATGGTGTCACCTAGACTCAAATGGAACGCCGTCAAAACTCAAAAAGCCCTCAGGTCGTTTTCGACCTCAGGGCTTGACTGATCGGTTTCCCGCCGGAAGCCCCTACGGCCGCCATCCCCCGATAATGACGATTCCCACGACCGGACCGACGCCGACGGCCGCACGGGAACGCAACGAGTTGGCAACCTGGGGCACCACGGGTTTGTTTCTAGCTTGAAAGGTGGAACGGTAAGATTGTTAAAGTCTACCTTGGCCGGCAAGCGCCGTCAAGGGGGACTCTGAAAACGGCCCGATGACCGCGGAATCGTCACTCCCCCGCTTTGAACAACGTTAACAGGCGGGCCCGCATCCGTTTGGCAATGGCAATCGCCTCATGGGCATCTTGCTTTCCGGCCGATTCACCTGGGTAGCGCAGGAATACGGCCGCTTGGCTCAAAAAACGGAGTTCCTCGGCCGGCCAGGACCATTCAGCGCAGGCGGGGCGAAGGCGTTCGTCCAGGAGCAGCAACATGTGCGTCCTTGGAGGAGTGACGCCGAACTGGATCATAAGCCCCTTCATGAGCTTCTCGATGCACTGCTGGCAATGAAAACAAACGGCGTCGAAATTCGGGGACTTTCTCGCCCGCATTTCCCGACAGGCGACGACAAAATCCCCCTCGGCCTTGGCGATCCATTCCTTAACCGTCTTGTTCGGCATAGAGCGTTTTCCCACGGTCGATCGCCTCGCGGACCAGCGGATCGCCCTCCGCGTATCGGCGCTGGGCGTCCTCCGGGCGATAGGCGATCAGGTCGATCGGCAGACGAAGATCGAGGCGATTCAGGATTTCCAGGGACTGACGAAAACCGGTCCCCTCGAATCGCATGATGACCAGCAGGTCAACATCCGAATGCTCCCCCGCCGTGCCGTGTGCATGCGAGCCGAAAAGAATGATTCGCTGCGGGTGGAATTCGCGGGCAATGCTGTGGCCTACTGCCTGGATTTCCTGCATGCTCACCATGATCCGCCTCGCCCGAAAAGGTCGTCGCCCACCACAAGCGCATTATACCATCTTGGCCGGCGCCGGCAATGCAGTCGGAAGCCCGCCGTCGCAAGCTCGACGGCGGCCCGTTCAGGCACAGCCACGTTCCTGACGGCGGCCTGGCTGCGTCTTTGCGTCGTCCTCCACGTCGGATTCTTCCTCCAGTTCGTCCTCCTCTTCTTCGTCCTCCTCTTCGTCTTCCTCGCCTTCCTCCTCGTCCTCTTCCATGTCCTCGTCCTGTTCCTCGTCGGGGTCCTCGGCCTCCTCGGAGTCGTCTTCTTCGTCCGAGTCTTCTTCGTCGAAATGGTCGTCGTCCGGCGCGGCGTCGTCGTCGAACGGCGCATGGTCGGCCTCGGCATGGCGCGAGGCCGAAGCGGCGGCGGCCGGTTCCCCCGGCGGGTCGTCCTGCGGCGGCGAGAGGAGGATGCGGTTGCTGTGTCGCGGCGCGGGGCCGGCGGGCTGGGCCGACGACGTTTGGCCGTTCATGTCTTGCCATTGCTCCAGCGTGAGGAGGATTTCGCGGGCTTGCGAGCCGTTGTACGGCCCGACGATTCCGTCCTCGGCCATGTAGTCGATCAGGCGGGCGGCCCGCCCGTAGCCGATGCCCAGCGCCCGCTGCAAGAGCGACACGCTGCCGCGGCCCTCGCGGATCACCACGTCGATGGCGGCCTCGTAGAGTTCATCGCGGCTGCTGAGCATCTGTTGTCCCTCGGCGCCGCCCTGGGTCAACTTCAACTGGACCAATTCCTTGACGAACTGCGGCTCGCTGGTGGCCACGGCCTCGATGACGCGGTTGATCTCGTCGTCGCAGAGATAAGTTCCCTGGCCGCGCAGCAGCGTGCTGGTGCCGGGCCAGAGGAACAGCAGGTCGCCGTTGCCCAGCAGCTTGTCGGCCCCCATCTCGTCGAGCACGACGCGGCTGTCCGTGCGGCTGGCCACCTGGAAGGAAATCCGCGCCGGCAGGTTCGACTTGATCAGGCCGGTGATGACGTTGACGGTGGGTTTCTGCGTGGCCAGCACGAGGTGGATTCCGACCGCCCGGCTCTTCTGGGCCAGCCGGATGATGTGCTGCTCGACTTCCTTGGCGGCGGTCATCATCAGGTCGGCCAACTCGTCGGCCACGATGACGACGTAGGGCATGTGGGTCGGAATCTGCCGCCGCTGGTCGTCGTCCTCCGGCCTGATCCGCTCCATCAATTCTTCTTCGCCGAGCTGGTTGTAGACGCTGATGTGGCGGACTCCGGCCCGGGCCAGCAAGTGGTAGCGCTCCTCCATCTTCTCGACCGCCCAGGCAAGGATCGCCTCGGCCTTCCGCATGTCGGTCACGACGGGGTGCATGAGGTGCGGCAGGCACTTGTAGGGGCTGAGCTCGACCATCTTCGGATCGATCAGCAGCAGCCGGACTTCGTCGGGCCGCCGCGTCATGAGCATCGAAACGATGATCGAGTTCAGGCAGACGCTCTTGCCCGTGCCCGTCCGGCCGGCGATGAGCAGGTGCGGCAGCGTGGCCAGGTCGACGACCATCGGGTTGCCCGAAACGTCCTTGCCCAGGAAAATGGGGATGCGCATCTTCTGCGTCTTGCCGTCGGTCTCTTCCATGACCTCGCGGAGGCGGACGATCTGGCGCTCGCTGTTGGGCACCTCGACGCCGACGGTGTTCTTGCCGGGAAGCGGCGCGACGATACGCACGCTCGGCACCCGCAACGCCACCGCCAGGTCGTCGGACAGCCCGGTGATCTTGCTCAATCGCAGGCCGGCCTCCAACTCCACCTCGTATTGGGCGATCACCGGACCGGTCTGGATTTCCACCACGCGGACGTGGAAGCCGAAATCGAGGAACGTCTTCTCCAGGATTTTCGCCTTGCGGCGGACCTCCTTCTCCTGCTCCTCGAAGCAGAACGTTTCGCCGGGCAACAACAGGTCGATGCTCGGAAGCTCGTAGTCGGACGTGTCGCCGGCGTCGTCGGCAGCGGATTGCAGGTCTTTCAGGACCTCTTCCGGCGGCGGTTTGCGCGGCCCCCCCATCCGCAATAACGAGGCCAGCGGCTTCCGGCCGCTGCTCGGCCGGGCGTCGGACGGCGCTTCGCCCGCCTCTTTAGCCTCCGTTGCCTCGACCGTTTCTTCTTCCCCTTCCTCGTTCACGTCTTCGGCATCCTCTTCGTCTTCCTCGTCATCGACGGCGGGACGGCCGGAGATGCGGACCGACACGGACGCTTGCGACCCGTCTTCCTCGTAGCCGTCCAGGTCGGAACGTCGCCGGTTGATCTTCTGCGCGTAGGCGGCGCCGACCTGCAACACTCCGCGGCCGAAGTTCTTGGTGGGCTTGCCGACGATCCACGCGAAGATGCGCACCAGCACGTAATCGGTCGAGAGCAGCAGGCCGCCGAGAATCAGGCTGACGGTCAGGATGTAGGCCCCGACGCTGGCGAAGTTCATTTCCAACAGTCCGCGGCCGGCGGCGCCCAAGTAACCGCCCGATCCGATCACGGGCCCGGGCGAAAGCTGCGGGGCGGCCAGCGCGACCAGCGTGGTCAGTCCGACCAGCGACAACAGCCAGCCGGCCAGCCGTAGGATGGGCTGGCCCACCTCGCGGCGCGCCAACAGCACGGCATCCAGCGCGGCCAGCGAGACGAGCAGGTAATAGGCCCCCAGCCCCAACGCGCTGAACAACACCCGGCTCACCAGCGCCCCGGACCGGCCGCAGGCGTTGAGCACTTCCGCCCGCTCGGGAAAGACCAGTTTGCTGGGCGGATCGGCCGGATCGTAGCTCAGCAGCGAGGCCGCCAGGAAGACGACCAGGGCCAAGAGCCCCAGTGCCAGCAGATCCATTTTGAGATTGCGCTGTTCGGGCATGAGATCGCGCGATGCAACGTGTTGCGGATTCCCGTTGCGCGTTCACGCGCAAGCGGAAGGGCCTTGGGCGCGTCCTTGCCCGAGCATGTTCCTGCTTCGTCGTCACAACTATCGGCCACATCGGCAGTTGCCGACCAGTCGGAAGCAATGCGGCCGACTTGTTTACCCCCGGTGCGCTTCGAGAAATCCCGGCGTGCCGCCTACAACCGACAGTATAGGACCGCGGCGATTGCGCATGGCGCGGCCGGATGGGTTTTTCATGCCAAGGAATGACAGAACCGCGGATCGTGCGAAAAGCATCGGTCCCGCGGAAAATGCCGGACGGGGTGGTTGACGCTATTCCAGCGGCATCGGGGTAGGTCAGGCACTCTGTGCCTGACACTTCGCCCGGATGGCGAGAACGCTACCGCAAAAATGCCTGAGTGAGTGGCTCGCCCAACAGTCGTCAGGCACGGAGTGCCTGACCTACCGGCTGATCGACACTCATGGTAGCAATCAGCGAAGATGAGCGAAAATTAGTGTTCCCCTGTACCGAGCGGCAGATTCCGCAGTGGACGCAGCGTGCCGTCGCCGGCCGGACCGAGGATCGCCGCCAATCGGCCGGCAGCGTCCACGGCCGCGATCTCCTGCCCGGCCGGCGCATTGTCCTTGCGAATCCTCAGCCCATGCCCGATCCGCACGACCTCTTCCGCCGACAACACGACCACGGGCAGCATGGTCACGGCCCGGACGAGCGGCTCCAGCCGTCCGGCGCAACTCTCCGCCGTCAGTTCATGGGGATCGGCCGCCTGCTCGATGAGAAACCCGCCCACGGCGGTCCGCTCCAGGGCCGACATGACGGCCGCCGTGCCCAGCGATTCGGCCAGGTCGCGCCCGAGCGAGCGAATGTACGTCCCGCCGCTGCACACGACCTCCAGGACCAACTCCGGATACTCGTAGCGGACGACCGCCAGGCGATGGATCGTCACCTCGCGTGGACTCAGTTCGACCGGATGCCCTTGCCGGGCCAACTGATAGGCCCGCCGTCCCCCGACCTTCAGGGCGGAATAGGCCGGCGGGCGTTGCCGGATGCAGCCCACGAACCGCTCGGCCGCGGCGGTCACCTGCTCGGGCGTCGGCGTCGGCGGGTTCTGCAAAAGTGTCACGTCGCCTTCCAAATCTTCGGTCGGGCTTTGTCGGCCCAGCAGGAACGTGCCCCGATAGCTCTTGGGCATGCGTTGCACGTACTGGATCAGCCTTGTTGCCGCGCCCACGCCGACGACCAAGACGCCGGTGGCCAGCGGGTCGAGCGTGCCGGCATGACCGACGCGGTTGGTGCCCATCAATCGTTCAGTCCGGTCGACGACCTGCCGCGAAGTCATTCCGGCGGGCTTATTGAGATTCAGGAACCCGTGCATGGATGGCACTTGTTACGTTCGATTAGCGGTAGGGTGGGTCGAGCGCAGCGAGCCCCACGATCAGCTTTTCGCGGATTTTTGGTGGGGTGCGCTGCGTTCGACCCAGCCTATGGGTCTCGTCAGGGTTGTGGTTGAGTACGGGCGGCCAAAATCTCATCCCATAAATCAATCTGTCCCATAATCAGCTTCGGCAGCGAATCCTCATCAATCAAGGCACAGCGGACACTGCTGGCGATATTCTTACCGCCAGAAGTAAAACGGCTATTTGTGATGACGGCGCATGCCTCGCATTTGTAGTAGGCCATACCGGTGAAGGCTTCCTGGATTGCGGTGTTCGGCACGCTGTCAACATAGCCCTTGACCTGGACTGCGATTCGGTGTCCGTCCTTCAACAACACCAGGTCAACACCCTGGTCGCCTGCGTGCCCAGTTCTCTCAACCGAGTATTGCAGTTCCGAAAAGACCTCGTCGAGGAACTGCTCCAGGTCTCCACCCCGCATCGCCTTCCAGTTTCTACTGGCAAGCCGATGGCGGCGATACTGTTGAGATTCTCGGTACTGGCGCTCTGTTTCTGCAGCAGCATGGAGTTCGGCTGTCAATCCAGCAAGTTTTCTGCTGTATTGATTTCGCTGCAAATCCAATTCCGAAACTCGTTCCCGCAATCTTGGGGTCTTCTCAGCGACCACGGAATCGTGAGGGAGATACATGAGGCAAGCGAGCGCACCGGCTCCCAGCACCAGACCGAAAAGACTGCCGAGCCATGACATTGTTGCCGCACACGTAATCCCACCGATCACCGTTGCACCAATCAGAATGCCCGCCGACCGCCAGTCAAAAACTGATGTTGTGGCCCTTCGAACAAAACGCGCAGCACCAAAATACAGGAGCAAGCAACGCAAAAGCCGTTGCTGCCAAGCGGACTGCCGGCATTGCCGCTTGACGATCAATAGCGACGCTTGCAGGCTATTGACGTTGCTACCCAATTCGTGAAGGCGTGCCCGCGCAGTTTCAGCAGAAACAGTTTTTCCCGGCTCCGAGGCATCTCGGTGCGAAGTCATAGCTCGGCACTCCTGCCCGTCAGTGTACTTGCGGCATTTCGCCCCCGTCAAGGTTCCCCCGCTTGGGGCATGATTGCGATGTGAGCATCACCATTGTCGGTGGAAAGCAGCCGCGAAGCGACGACAGTTAATAGCCAAGGGCGTAAGCCCTTGGGACATGATCGACCAGCGGACACATGAGCCCCGCGAGGGGCGACAGTATCGTCGATTTCCCGAGGACTGTCGCCCCGTTGGGGTTTACAACAGGAAGATTGTGACCATTCCCAGGGGCTGACGCCCCTGGCTATTGACTGCCGCCCCTTTGGGGCTTTCACAACAAGAGCGACCCGGCGTCAACGCCGGGCCGAAAACCGCTTCGCGGAAAGGGGCATGAATGCCCCTGCATGCCGGAAACGCGAAATTACTTGGGTCAAATGGATCACCGTTTCCACCGGGCGCAGCCGGTGGGCGTCTGATTTCTTCTCCGCGCCGGACGCCGGTTGCCGCGACCAGCCTTCGTTCGGTGCCCCGCTTTTCCAGCAATAGCGTCCCAATCACTTGCCTTTTGCGGGGACGCCCTTCGGCTCCAACCCCGGCCAAATGTAAAGGCCGGTGTCGTAATTCTCCAGCGGCGCAGGCGACACTACCGGCGGTGCCTCTATAATTTCTGTGCCCGCTGGCAACTTGTCGCGGTCCATGCCCGGGGAAAGCGGTGGTTGTCTCGAAACCCCAGGCGGCAGCACAGGGCTGGTCTGAAGCTCCGACACCTGCTTTTCCAGGTCGGCGACTCGCAGTTTCAACAGTCGGACTTCCTCTTGTTGCGCAGGCAAAATGGCCGCGACCGTACAGAAGGCAGCAACAACCGCCAGAATGGCCACGGCAATGGGTAAACGTGACACGGCATCCTCTCCTTTCGGCGTTGGCCAAAGGTTAGGCTTGCGGACGCCCCGGTCTGCCCGTCAGTGTACCTGCGGTGTTTCGTCCCCGTCAAGGTTCCCCCGCTTGGGGCATTGTTGCGGTGTGGACACCGCGATTGTCGGCGAAAAGCAGCCGCGAAGCGGCGACAGTTAATAGCCAAGGGCGTAAGCCCTTCGGACATGATCGACCAGCAGACGCATGAGCCCCGCGAGGGGCGACAGTATCGCCGATTTCCCGAGGACTGCCGCCCCGTTGGGGCTTACAACAGGAAGATTGTGACCATTCCCAGGGGCTGACGCCCCTGGCTATTGACTGCCGCCCCTTCGGGGCTTTCGCAACAAGGCGGATAACCATTCAACACGAGAATGGCGACGATTCCCAGGGGCTGACGCCCCTGGCTATTGACTGCCGCCCCTTTGGGGCTTTCACAACAAGATCGCCCCCGCAGCCCGCCTCGTGCACGCGGCCCCTTTTGATCGACCCGCCGCCGGGTTAAGATGAACAGATGCAGATCGAGCGGCTTGGCCCCTACAAAATCGGCTATAAACTCGGCCGTGGCGGCATGGGAACCGTCTACGAGGCGGTCCACCTCGAAACGGGCGAGCCGGCGGCCGTCAAACTCCTCTCCGAGGCGCTGGCGCACGAGCCCGATTTCCGTCACCGCTTCGAGGCCGAAATCGAGACGCTCCGCAAGCTCAACCATCCGCACATCGTCCGCCTGTTCGGCTTCGGCGAAGAGGGCGAACACCTGTTCTACGCCATGGAACTGGTGGCCGGCAGCAGCCTGGAAAAGGAACTGGCCCGCGGCCGGGCCTTCTCCTGGCGCGAGACGCTGCGGATCGGCATCGACCTTGCCCGGGCGCTGCGCCACGCCCACGACCGCGGCGTCATCCATCGCGACATCAAGCCGAGCAACCTGCTGTTGACGGCCGATGAGGAAGTGAAGCTTTCCGATTTTGGCATCGCCCGGCTGTTCGGCAGTCACGGGCATACGATGGTGGGGAGCGTGCTGGGGACCGCCGAGTTCATGTCGCCCGAGCAGGCCGACGGCCGGCCGGTCAGTCCGCGGTCGGACCTTTACAGCCTGGGCGTGGTGCTCTACGTGCTGTTGACGCGGCGGCCGTTGTTCCGCGGCAAGTCGGTCCCCGAAATCCTCTTGAAGCAGCGGACCGAGCCGCCGACGCCCGTGGGCGAACTGGCCCCCGACGTGCCCGGCGAATTGCAGCACATCGTCATGCAACTTCTGGCGAAGGACCCCGAGCAGCGGATTCCGACGGCCGAGGCGCTGTTGCGGCGATTGGAGGCGTTGGATCGTGGGTTGCCGGCGGGGACGATTGCGGATGAATCTGGTCAATCCGCGCCGGACCGAGCAGTCCCGGCGGCGGAGGAGTTGGCGCCGACGTTGATGACGGAGAATCTGCCGGCAGTTCCGCCGGTCGGCGGCAATCCCGCGGCCGCGGAGGAGAAACCCACGGAAATCGAGGCCACGGCGGCGTTGCCGCAGCCGCCGTTGTCGCCGTATCCGGAGGCTAACGCCTCCGGCTCATTGTCGTCACCGTCGGCGGCAAAGCCGATCAAACCGGCCGGGCGTTTTACGCCCGTCGGTAAGGAAGAACTTGACCGGGCGGAATCGAGCCCAGCAAGACCGCCCATCATTCTCGCTTCAGACGGTGATCCTGGCGGTCAGCCTGGCGGCCGTTGCGGCGTCGATCGTGTATTTTCTGCAACCGCCCAGCCGCGAGGGCTTGTTCCAGCGGATTGAAGCGAGGGCCCCTCTGAATGATCCCGAGGCGCTGCGACAGGTGACCGACGAAATCATTTCGTTTCTCACGCGGTTTCCCGACGACCCGCGCTGCGTGCAACTCCGCGTGCAACTCCGTCATAATCAGGAGGAAATCGAGTTGGAGCGCTTGCAGCGGAAGTTCGACCTGCGGACGAAGGGCTTGGGGGCCGCCGAGTCGCTGTTGCCGGTGGAGCAGGCGTATCTCGACGCGTTGAACTACGCGCGGCTCGACCCGGAGCGCGGGATGCAGAAGCTCCAGGCCCTGATCGACCTGTACGGCGATCACGCGGACCGTGCCGATTCGGCGGCGCAGTGCTTGGAGCTTGCCCGACGGCAGCTTGCCAAGCTCAAGGAGCAATTCAATACCCCGGCGGGCGATCGTCTGAAATTGCTCTTGCGGCGGCTGGACGAGGCAGACAAGCTGCGCGAAACGGACCCGGAGCGGGCCAATGCGATGTACCACGCCGTGATCGAGCTCTATGACCGGAAGCCCTGGGCCGCCGAGGCGGTCGGCCGCGCCCTGAAGGAAGGCGGAGGGCGGAAGGCGGAGGGCGGAAGGCGGTGAGCCGGCGGCGTCGCTTGCGAAACCGCAAGCGAATAAGGGGCCTTCCGGCAAGAACATGTTGGAAGGCGCACTGGAAACCGAGAGACTTGCTGCATAAAAGGGAGAATCACGCATGGCGCCCGACAGAACCCACGGCTCACAATCAAGGATTTCCCACCACGCGGCTGCGGCGGCTGCGCTATCAACCGGCGGTCCGCCGACTGGTGCAGGAAACCCGGCTCAGTGCGGCCAATTTCGTCCTGCCGCTGTTCGTCCGGCCGGGCCGCCAAGTCCGCAACGAGGTGTCGGCCATGCCGGGCAACTTTCAACTGTCGCCCGATCTGCTCGTCGAGGAACTCCGCGCGGCGGCCGACCTGGGACTCGGCGGCGTCCTCCTGTTCGGCATCCCGGCGGAAAAGGACGCCACGGGCAGCGACGCGGTGAGCGACTCGGGCATCATCGCCCAGGCCGTCCGCGCGGCGAAACAGGCCGTGCCCGAGATGCTGATTATCACGGACGTGTGTTTTTGCGAATACACGGATCACGGGCATTGCGGGCCGATCGGCCGCGCGACCGGCCGACCGGACGTTGATAACGACGCGACGTTGGAACTTTTGGCCCGGCAGGCGGTGGTTCACGCCCGGGCCGGTGCCGACATCGTCGCCCCCAGCGGCATGATGGACGGCATGGTGGGGGCGATCCGGGGCGGGCTGGACGCGGCCGGGTTCGGGCACGTGCCGATTCTGAGTTACGCGGCGAAATACGCGAGCGCTTTTTACGGCCCGTTCCGCGAGGCGGCCGAGAGCGCGCCGCGGTTTGGCGACCGCCGCGGCTACCAGATGGACCCCGCGGCGGCGGCCGGCCAGGCGATGCGGGAGATCGAACTCGACCTGGCCGAAGGGGCCGACATGATCATGGTCAAGCCCGCCATGGCCTACCTGGACATCATCCGGCAAGCCGCCGACCGTTTTCCCGGCGTGCCGCTGGCGGCCTACAACGTGTCGGGCGAGTTCAGCATGATCGAGGCGGCCGCCCAGCGCGGCTGGCTCGACCAGCGGGCCGCCGCGATGGAGTGTCTCATCGCGATCCGCCGGGCCGGGGCAAGCATCATCTTGACCTATTGGGCGAAGAAGGCCGCCGGCTGGCTGGCATGATTTCTCGCCTTGGGACGGCAGACCAGGGCCCTTTGCCCAAGCTCAAATCGCCGCGTCTTGGATCACGAGCCGATGTTTGGCCGTGGGCCACGGCAGGTTGAGTTTTTGGAGGCTCTCCAAATGCAAATCGAGGGCCTCGCAGGCGTTGGCAAAGGCCTCGGCCAAGGTGTCGCCGCTCGTGATGATCTCCGGCACGTCGGGAAAATCGACCGTGTACGCCGGTTCTTTCGGCTCGTAGCTGATGGTAAACATGTACCCGCGATATTCGTGGCTCGTCATCATAGATCGAGAACCTCCAGGAGCTTGCGAATGTCAGCCGGATGGCAGGTCTTTCGATGTCCGTGCGGACATACCAAGGTCAAGACCCGACCACCGGCCCGATGGTAGGTGCAATGGCTGCCACGCCGATTGAAGAGCACGAAGCCTTCATGCCGCAACAAAGCGTCCACCTCGCCAAAGCGGATGCCGCTCGGCGTGGTTCGCATCTTTTGCAGCAACTTGTCACGTCGGGTCATGGGTCGTCCCCACTATTCTACACCGTGCCGCGACCTGCCGGAATGGTTTCTGTGACGACTAACACTGGAGAATGGTGCCATTCCATACTTTATGGTTATTCTTGCCGAAGAGTTGCTCAGAAACACACCGAGAATACGCTATACTAGGAGGGACCTTCGCAGGTGCCTCCCCGAAAATCTATCGGTGGGCGACGCTCACCTTGCCGATTCATGCCCAAGATCACGGTCCAGGACGTTGCCGAGGCGGGAGTGGTGGGGGCCGGCGGCGCCGGTTTTCCCACCCATGTGAAATTGGCCGCGCGGGCCGACACCCTCCTGCTCAATGCCGCCGAATGCGAGCCCCTGCTCCACAAGGATAAGGAGGTCCTGCGCGAGTGCGTCGACGGCGTGATCGAGGGCATGGCCGCGGCCGCGGCGCTGGTCGGCGCGGGCCGGTCCGTGGTCGGCATCAAGGTGAAATATGACGAGGTGATCGCCCTGCTGCGGTCGAAACTTCCGTCCGGCATGGAGGTGGCCCCCTTGGAAGACGCCTATCCGGCCGGCGACGAGTTCATTCTCGTCCACGACGTGCTGGGCCGCGTGGTCCCGCCCGGCGAAATCCCCCTGGCCGTGGGCGCGGTCGTGCTCAACGTCGAGACGGCGCTGAACGTCGCGGCGTCCGGCGGGCGGCCGGTGACGGAGAAATATCTTTCCATCGCCGGGGCGGTGGCCGAGCCGGTGACGCTGCGGGTGCCGCTGGGCGTCACCTTGGCCGAGTGCGTCGCGGCGGCCGGCGGGGCGACAGTCTCCGACGCGAATTACATGGTCGGCGGCGTGATGATGGGCAGCCTCGAGGACGACCACGACGCCCTGGTCGATAAGACGACCGGCGGCGTCATCGTGCTGCCCGACGAGCACGTGATCGTTCGCCGTCGGCGGCAGGATTGGCAACAGATCGTCAGGATCGGCCGAAGCGCCTGCGACCAGTGCAGTTTTTGCACGGAGTTGTGTCCCCGCTGGCTGCTGGGCCATCCGATCGAGCCGCATCGGGCGATGCGGAGCCTGGGATTCAACCTGGTGGGCGAGTCGAACGTCGTCGGCACGGCGTTTTGCTGCGAGTGCAATTTGTGCAGCCTCTATGCCTGCCCGGAAGACCTCGATCCGAAAAACGTCTGCACGCAGAACAAGCGGCGCCTGGCGGCCGAGAAGCGGCGATGGGCGAACCCGCCGTTCCATCCGGAGCGGCCGGGCCTGCACCTGGCCAACCGCAAGGCGCCGATGGGTCGATTGTTCAACAAGCTGGGGCTGAGGCAGTTTCGCAACGTCGGCCCGTTGCGCGGCGAGTTGTTGCCGGCCGCCAAGGTGGGGATCAAGTTGAAACAGCACATCGGCGCGGCCTGCGAGCCGGTGGTCCAGCCCGGCCAGCGCGTGAGCAAGGGGCAAGCGGTCGGCCGGCCGCCGACGGCCGATGGCAAGCCCGCCCTGGGCGCGCCGGTCCACGCCTCGATCGACGGCACGGTGACGGCCGTCCGCGATGGAATCGTCTGGATCCAGCAGTAAGGAATCGTGCAAAACTAACTGAGGGTATCCTGGAATTGGAGGTAAGAAAACGGGCTTCTTGGCATCGTCACCGCGAGAAATCTTTCACGCAAAGGCGCAAGGCGCAAGGGCGCTAAGAAAGAGGAAATGATTGGTGAATCGACACCGTGGGGCAATCCAATTTATTCCCTTTTTTCCCGAACCTTTGCGCCTTTGCGTCTCGGCGCCTTTGCGTGGAATGCTCCGGCCCAAAAACTATTCGATAGCCGTGGTGGTCATTGGTGTTGCGTCAACGTAATTTTCGGACACGCTCAGTAAACCCGAGGGAGAATCGCTCATGCCATTTCCAAAATCCATCGGCGCGATCGAGCTATCCAGCCTCGGACTGGGCTACCGCATCGAAGACGACATGCTGAAGGCCGCCTCGGTCGAGTTGCTGATTGCGCGGACGATCTGCTCGGGCAAGTATTTCATCGTGGTCGGCGGGTCGGTCAGCGACGTTGAGACGGCCGTCGAGGCGGGGCTGGCGGGGGCGGGCGAGGCCATCATCGATCACCTCGTCCTGCCGAACGTCCATCCGACGGTCTTCCCGGCGCTGGGCCAGTCGATCGCGTTGGGACCGGAGGAGATCGGGGCATTGGGAGTGATCGAGACGTTCAGCGGGGTGAGCGTGCTGGCCGCGGCCGACGCCGCCGCCAAGGCGGCCCGGATCACGCTGTTCCGCATCCATGTGGCGATGGCCCTGGGCGGCAAGGGGCTTTGCCTGATGACGGGCCTGGTGGGCGACGTTCGCGCCGGGGTGCAAGCCGCCGCGGCCGAGGTCCGCGAGCGCGGCCTGTTGGTCTCGGAGATCGTCATCCCGCGCCCCAGCCGCGAACTATTCGGCGATTATCTATGAATGCCCCGGGAAGTCGGGCTGCCGGCAACGGACACGTCGCTCGGCACGAACTCATAGACCTCGACCTGGTCCACGGCGATGAGATCCTTGTTGACCCAGAACGAGATCGGATACGCCTCCTGGCGAACGAGTTGAATCCGCTGGCTCGATTGCATCGACGCGAGCCACCGGCGAAATTCCGCCTCGTCGCTCTCCGTGGTCGCCGTCGGCCTGAAGCGGACGCAGCGGAGCGGATGGGTCGCGGTAATGCGATTGCGCCAGGCCACCGGCTCTTCCGCCGCCCAGGACCGCCGCCAGTAAATCCGCTGATTGCAGAAGTAGATCGAAGCCAGGTCGTCGCCTCCTGCCGGGTCGTTGCCTTCCGGAGGAGAATAGAAACACTGGTGCAAGTCGTTTTGCAGGCAGACCAATTCGGCGTTGAACGACTTCTCGGGCCAGAACCAGCGGGCGAAGTCACGGTCGCGCAGGAAGCACTTGTCCTTGTAGGGTTTTAGGAAGTCGCGGACCGAGGTGCCCGCCGCGATGGCGACCAGCAGGGCCAGCGCGACCGTGACCGGCGCGGCAATGGACCAGCGCCGGCTGCGGAGCCGCGACAGGATGGCCGCCCCGCCCAGGCCGACCAGCAGGCAGAACACCGAGCCCAGGTAGAGGAAGAACCGTTCGTGATTGCCGTAAGGATAGGCGTGCATCGCGGCGGCGGCGAAGTGCAGCGCCAGCGGGACGCTGAACAGGGCGGCCAGGGCGAATCGGCGGCGGCGGATCAACAGGACCAGGGCCGTCACGCAGCAGATCGTCGTCAACAGGCTGGCGCCGTGCTTTTCGCCGATCGGATAGGGGATCGTCTCGCCGGTGTGGTTGACCCACAGGAAGACGGCCAATTCTCGGGGCGAGGTCAGCGGCGGGAAGGCGCTGGCGAAATTCGCCCGTTGATGCGGTCCCGAAACGTGCATCTGGTGGACGGCGCAGCCGCCGAAACTGACGGCCAGACCGCCGCAGAGGGCCGCGTTGAGGACGATCCAACGCACCCAGTCCCGCCGCGAGGTGCGTTTCCAAAGCACGAAGGCCATCGTGAGGCTGATTCCGCCGGCGACGAAGACCGCCGGATACGACAGCAGCACGGCCAGCGGCATGGCCAGGATCAACGCCCACCACCACCGGGCCTCGCGCGGACGCCGCAGCCACTCGACCGCGAGCGTCAACAGCGCCAACGTCACGAACATGTCGCCGCCGTAGGGTTTGGCCTCGGCCGAGTAGCGGACCAACGGATACGCGACGGCGAAGACGCCGACGGCCAGCAGGAACGCGATTCCCCGCAACAGCCGGCCGGCAAGGTGGCGAAACACGAACAGGCTGCCGATCCCGCACAGCAGGGAGTAGAATCGCAAGGAATACTCGGAGAATCCGAAGGCGAGGATCAACGTCTTCTGCACCCACAAGTACAACAGCGGCGCGATCTGAATGAAGTTCAGCGGACGGAGCAGATCGAGATAGCCGCGATCGAGGTAGTTGCAGGTCAGGTAGGATTCGTCGGGCCAAAGCGGGAAACAGAGCAAGTATCGGATCAGCCGAACGACGACGCCGAGCAGGAGGAAGGCCCAGGCGAGCTGCGCGATCCGTCGCGGCGTCAGGCACTCCGCGGCGGCGGGAAAGGGATCCAGGCGTGGAAAATCCTCGCCGTCTGCATCGGGCGACCTCGCAGCCGCCGGATTGACTGTTCGCTCCTCCTGCATCGCCCGACGCCTCCGTGCGAAAATGGGCAATTGGACGCTGACGGAGGTTACCCATTTCGGCCAAATCGGTCAAGATGAAATGACGACACGGAAAAGCCCACAGTCCCGCCCGTTGCAACGGGTGGGCTTGGGTTGTTGATGCCGGGTTTTTCTGAGCGAAGAAAAGCCCACCCATTGCAATGGGTGGGAATTGTTTGCGCCGGCCCGGGGTTTTTTCGGAGATCGCCTTAATGGGGCTTGACCGCGTCGCGGGCTTGGAAATGGTAGCTTCCCGAGCCGACCTCGATGATAGCGGCCGCTTCACCCGGTGGCGTAAGGAAGCCGCGCAACTTAGGGCCGTCGGCTTCCTGCAGCGGCTTGCCGGATTCGGTCAACGGTTGACGCGTTGCGGAGCCGTTCGCGCCGCCGCCGAACCCGCCCGCAAGCACCGGCTTGCCGGATTCGGTCAGCGATTGACCCCTGCGGACCGGCAGATAGACCGTGGCCGTCGCGTTGACGGGAACGGTCACGTCGAGCGTGAACGTGTGGTCGCTCTTGAGCGTCCATGCGACGGCGATCGGTCCGCGGATGGAACGGAGGCTCGCCCGGGCCCAGGTCAGGCCGCCGCCGGGCCGCGGATGGATGAGGATGTTCCGGAAGCCCGGCCGGGCACCATGCGCAGCATGGTCGGGGTCGAGTTCGATGCCGGCCACCGCGCCGAAGAGCCATTGGCCGCAGGAGCCCAGCGAGTAGTGATTGAAGGAGTTCATGCCCGGGTCTTGGAATCCGTGTTCCGGCGTCCAACCGTCCCAGCGTTCCCAGATCGTGGTGGCGCCGTGCTTGACGGAGAACAGCCACGAGGGGAAGGTGTCCTGCATGAGCAGGCGATAGGCGGTGTCGGTCTTGCCCGCCTTGGTGAGCACGGGCAGCAAGTGGCTGACGCCGACGAATCCGGTGGAGAGGTGCCAGCCCTTGGCCTTGATGTCGTCTTCGAGGTATTGGGCGGCCTTGAGCCGCAGCTTCTCGGGCAGCAGGTCGAACCGCAGGGCCATGACGTAACAGCATTGGGTATTGCCCTGGATGCGGCCGTCGGCAGCCACGTAACGCTTGTTGAACGCGGCCTTGATGTCCTGGAACAGTTGCTCGTACTTGGCCGCCTCCTCGCGCTTGCCCAAGGCCGCGTACGACCTGGCCAGCAATCCGGTGGAATAGGCGAAGAACGCGGTGCCGATCACGTCCTTGGGCGTGTCGGCGCCGATGGAAAGCCAGTCGCCGTAGTCGTTGCCCCGGTCCTTGTCGCGGATCAGACCGGTGCTGTGCGCGCGGCACCACTCGACCCAGCGGGTCATCGCCGGCAGGTGCCGTTCCAGGATCCGCGTGTCGCCGTAGACCTGGTAGATGGTCCAGGGACAGATGACGCCGGCGTCGGCCCAGGCCGGCACGCAAGCACCACACGCCGGGTTGGGCGAAACGTCGGTGAAGCAGCCGCCGGGCAACTGGGCGTCATCGACATCGACCAGCCACTTGGTGAAGAACGCGGCCACGTCGGCGTTGTCCGTGGCGGTGCGGATGAACACCTCCGCGTCGCCCATCCAGCCCATCCGCTCGTCGCGCTGCGGGCAGTCGGTGGGCACACTAAGATAATTGCCCCGCTGCCCCCATTGGATGTTCGACTGAAGCTGGTTGATCCGCGGATCGGAGCAGGCGAACTCGCCGGCCCGCGGCGTGTCGGAGCCGATCACAATGCCGGTCACGGCGTCGGCGGAGGGCTTTTCCGGCAGGCCGCTGAGTTCCACGTAACGGAATCCGTGGAAGGTGAACCGCGGCTGCCAGACTTCGCTGCCGCCGCCCTTGCAGATGTACGTGTCGATGGAAGGGGCGCCGCGGAGGTTGGCCGTATAGAGCGTGCCGTCGGGATTGAGCATTTCGCCGTGCCGAAGGGTGATTTTCGTGCCGGCCGGGGCCGCGACCTTCAGCCGCACCACGCCCACCATGTTCTGGCCGAGATCGAAGATCCAGCAGCCGGGCGTCGGCTGGCGGATCGTCTTGGGATGAAGTTCGCCCGTCACGCGGACCGGCTCCATAACCTGGCCGTCCAGCGGACGCGGCGACTCGCGGCGGACCGTGGCGGCCTGCCACGCGGCGTCGTCCAATCCCGGCTCGTCCCAGCCGGGAATTTCCAGCCGTGCGTCGTACGATTCGCCCAGCATGAAGTCGGACGACACGACCGGGCTGGAATGGACCCGCCAGGTCTGGTCGGTCACGATGCGCTGGACGCTGCCGTCGTCGTAGGTCACTTCCAGTTGGGCCAACAGGGCCGGATGCTTGCCCCAAGCTTGGCTGGCTCCGTTGCCGATGTAGCCGCAGTACCAGCCGTTGGCCAGCAGGGCCGCGACGGCGTTGTCGCCGGGTTTCAACAGCCCGGTGACATCGTAGACCTGGTAGCGGACCCGCTTGCCGTAGTCGGTCCAGTCGGGGGCCAGCACGTGGTCGCCGACGCGGCGGCCGTTGATGCGCAGCTCGTAGAGCCCCAGGGCGGTGGCGTACAATCGCGCCTTGACGATGGGCCGCTCGGCGAGGTTCACCGCTTTGCGCAGCATCGGTACGGGTCCCCCCGTTCTGCTAGCCCTGCTTCCCCACACTCCTTGCCCGAACGGCACGAGCTCGAGGGCGGGCTTCCATGAAGCGTCGTCGAAGCCGGTGGCGGTCCAACCCTCGGCGGCCTGCTTGGCGGACTTCCATTGCCGGTCGGTCGTGAGCACTTGCGGCCGCTGGCCCAGGACCTGGAGCACCAGCTTGGCGCAGACGCCCGCGGCGCCCTGCTTGTTCGTGGCCTTCACCGCCAACACGTTGTCGCCGGAAGTGAGCAAGTTCGCCAGATCGTATCGCTTCGACGTGAACCAACCGTCCGGATCGTCCACCGTGGCCGCTTTCTTGCCGTTGACGAAGAGGATGAAATTGTCGTCGACGGAAATGATCAGCCGGGCGTGCTGCAATTTCGCGCCCGCCGGGACGGTGACGTGCCGGCGAAAGAACCGATCGCCGACCGGCGCCTCGACCTTGGGATCCATGCCCGGCTCGGGGAACCAAATCCACGTGGCGCCGCTGAGCGTCTCGGAATCGGGCATGGGAGGGAGCTTCAAATCGGCCGCGATCCACCGGGCCGTCCAGTCGTCGGGCCGGAGCAGGCCCATTTCCCACCGGGCCGGTTGGCTCCAGTCGCTCGGCTGGCCGTCGCGGTCCCACGCCCGGACCTTCCAAAAACACGCCTGGCGCGAACCCAACGGCTTGCCGGCGTAGACCACCTGCGCCGTCGCGTCGGAAGCCACGCGGTCGCTGTCCCAGAGGTCGCCCTGTTGCTGAGCGAGCCGCTCGGGCGACGAGGCCACCAGCACTTGATAGGCGGTTTGCCGCTGGCCGCGCTGGCCGGACCGGAGCGTCCAACTCAATCGCGGCGCCGCGGCGTCGATGCCCAGCGGGTCCGTGAGGTATTCGCACCGCAAGTCGGCGACTTGCATGGTCTCTCCGGCGAAAGATGTCGAACTGCCCAGGGCCAACAAGAACGTCGCGAGCCATGCGTGTCGCATCACGGAAGCTCCTTGGATTTGGAGTGGCGGGGATGTCGCCATGACACGAGGTCATGGACGCCAACCATCTTACCAAGAGGCTGCGGCGCTTGTCCAGCGGCCGAGAGGGTTCCGGTGGTGGGACAGTCCGTTCGGACGATTGTGGTCGTAGAGCGAAGGCCTCGCCCACCTTAAAGCCCACGATCATGTTCGAGGCTACTGGTAGGCTTCTTTGCGATGGGCGATCCGCACCACGTAGACGGTCTTCGCCCGCGCGTCGATTTGATAGACGATGCGATGGTCACCGGCCCTGAGCCGGAAGAAGCCCTTGAGCGGCCCGGTCAGCGGCTTGATGTTCCGATGTCGCGACGGATGGATTTCCAGCAACTCGAAGCTCCTGGCCAGTTTGCGGGCCAAGGACGCATCGGCGCGCGCATAGGCTTTCTCCGCTTTGGGCAAGAGGACGACCTTAAACATCGTCGCGGACCTTTCGCCAATCCTTGTACCGCCCGCCCTTGACGTGCCTGGGCGCCTCCTGAACGTCCCGAAGCAACCCCGGCATCTTGAGCAACTCGGCCGTGGCATCCCGGCTGGCGGCGGTGTCGAGGTAGTCGAGGAACTCCGCGGCCACGCGCACCTTGTCGGGGGGGAGACCGTCCAGGCGTTCCTTGGCGTGCTTGCGCAACTCGGCGATGGTCATGGATTGTCTCCGAACGAATCGTTGGCCCTCACGCGGATCGAGACATCCTCTATTATATACTCTAGCGCACAATTCAGGCAGGGCCAAAAAATTGGGCCATTACGTGGCGTTTTCAGGCTCGCGCGGCGGGCCCGACGCTCAGACGGCCCCGGCCGTAGCGGCGATCTTCCGCTCGGCGATGATTTCCCGCTCGAGGCTCGGCGGCACGCGGCGATAACGGGCGAACTCCAGCGTGAAAGTCCCCTGCCCTTGCGTCATGCTCCGCAGGTCGGTCGAATAACCGAACGTCTCGACCAAGGGGACTTCGCCCTCGATCCGCGCGGTGACGCCGTCCAACTCGGTGGCCACGACCATGCCGCGGCGCGACGTCAGGTTGCCGACCACCGTCCCCTGGAACGCGCTGGGACACTGGATTTCGATTTTCATCACCGGCTCCAGGAGCACGGGCCGGGTCTTCGAGAACGTCTCCCGCATCGCGGTCCGGGCGCAGGTCTGAAACGCCATGTCGGAACTGTCGACCTCGTGGTACGAACCGTCTTCCAACGTGACCATCAGGCCGACGACCGGATAGCCGGCGACCGGTCCCTTGTGGACGCACTGGCGGAAGCCCTTTTCGACCGCGGGGATGAACTGTTTTGGAATCCGCCCGCCGCGGACGCAGTCCTCGAAGACGAACGGTTCCGTGGCGTCTTCGGGCAGCAGGTCGAGCCGGCCGACGATATGGGCGAACTGGCCGGCCCCGCCCGTCTGCTTCTTGTGCCGGACGTTGAACTTGGCCGGCTGCGTGGGCGCTTCGCGGTAGTTGACCTTGGGGGGGCCGACTTCGACCGCCACGTTGAACTCGCGGCGGATCCGCTCGAGGTAGATTTCCAGGTGCAATTCGCCCATGCCGGCCAGGATCGTCTCGCCCGTCTCCTCGTCGACCGAAACGTGCAGCGT
This sequence comes from uncultured Planctomycetia bacterium, assembly GCA_963804825.1. Classification (GTDB taxonomy): domain Bacteria; phylum Planctomycetota; class Planctomycetia; order Pirellulales; family Thermoguttaceae; genus JBKQVT01. The sequence goes on from CAWDRV010000005.1 coordinate 64,565, forward strand.
GGGGTCCTCGCGGCGGAACCGCTGCAACGCCTTGCTCAGCCGGTCGGCGCCGTCGCGATTGGCCGGGGCGACCGCCACCTTGATGACCGGCTCCGGCACGAACATGCTGCGGAGCGTGCAGTAAGGATATTGCGAGGCATAGGTGTCGCCGCTGGCGGCGTCGACGCCCAGGACGGCCACGATGTCGCCCGCAGCGGCCGAATCGATCTCTTCCCGCTGGTCGGCGTGCATCCGGACGATCCGGCTGAAGCGTTCCTTCCGCCCGTTGCGCTGGTTGAAATAGCTGCCGCCCTTGACGAAGCTGCCCTGGTAAATCCGCATGAAGGTCAGCGTTCCGTAGGGGTCCTCGACGATCTTGAAGGCCATGGCCACCGTCGGTTTTGCCGGGTCGGCCGCCAACGGCACTTCCCTGGCGGGATCGTTGTGCGCCAGGGCCTTGACCTGGCAGTCCAGCGGCGAGGGCAGGTAGCGGACCACGGCGTCCAACAACGGCTGCACCCCCTTGTTGCGATATGCGCTGCCGAGAAACACGGGCGTCAACTGCTGGCTGAGGACCGCCTGCTTCACGGTGTCGTGGATCAGCGCCAGGGGGACCTTCTCCTCGGCCAGCAGCAACTCCATGATCTGGTCGCTGAACATCGACAGCGCTTCCAGGAGGCGCTGCCGGGCCCGGTGGGCATCGGCGGCCAGTTCGGCGGGAATGGGTCCGCGGCGGACGTTCTCCCCGCTGGCGCCGTCGAAGGTGATCGCCTCTTCGGCGACCAGGTCGACCACCCCTTGGAAATCGGCTTCGCGGCCGATGGGAAGCTGCATGGCCACCGCGTTGCAGCCCAGCTTGGCGTGGAGTTGCTCGATCACCTTGTCCGGGTCGGCGCCGACGCGGTCCATCTTGTTGACGAAGGCCAACCGAGGGATGTGATAGCGCCGCATTTGCCGGTCGATGGTGAGCGATTGGGCCTGGACCCCGCCGACTGCGCAGAGCACAAGGATCGCCCCGTCCAGGACGCGGAGGCTCCGCTCGACCTCGACGGTGAAATCGACGTGGCCGGGGGTGTCGATCAGGTTGATCCGGGCGTCGTGCCAGTCGACGGAGGTGGCGGCGCTGGTGATGGTGATGCCGCGTTCTTTTTCGAGGTCCATGTGGTCCATGGTGGCGCCGGCCCCGTCGCCATGCACTTCCTGCATGCGATGGATTCTGCCCGTGTAATACAGGACGCGTTCGCTGAGCGTGGTTTTGCCCGAGTCGATGTGCGCCGAGATTCCGATGTTGCGGAGGCGTGCCAAATCCATGTTTTCTGCCGATGGCCCGTAAGGACCGACACCTTGTGGGGAGCAAAGAATCCCCTATTATACTCCGCTTGGGGCAGTCGTGCAACCGCAACGGTTGGCCGGGGCGTGGCAAAAGATGGTGGCGGCGAATGCCGCCGTTTAATCGTAGAACCCGTACTCGTAGGCCGCGTCGTACAGGGCGACGATGTTCTCCGGGGGCACGCCCGCCTGTATGTTGTGGACGTTGTTGAAGACGTAGCCGCCGCCGGGCTTCCAGGCATCGAGATTGCGCCGCACGTGCGCCCGCACCACGTCCGGCGACGCGGTGGGCAAGACGTGCTGGGCGTCGATGGCCCCGCCCCAGAAAACCAGGCGGTCGCCGAATCGGGCCTTGAGCATCGCGGGGTCCATGCCGGCGGCGCTGACCTGCAGGGGATTCAGCACGTCGATGCCGTTGTCCAAGAGGTCGGGAATGTACTCCATGCAGGCGCCGCAGGTGTGATACCAAATCTTCGCCGGCGTCCGCCAACGGATGTACTGCACCATCTGCTTCTGCCGCGGCTTGACGATGCGGCGGTAAAAATCGGGGCGGAACAGCGGCCCGGTCTGACCGGCCAGGTCGTCGCCGATCATGATGACGTCGACCAGGTCGCCCACCTCGTCGAGAAAGACCCGGAACCAATCCATCCAGAACTTCAGCACGCGGTCCAACAGGGCCTCGCAGAATTCCGGCTGGGTGACCATGTCGATATACCACGATTCCAGCCCGCGCATGTACCAGCAAATCTCATAGACGACGCCGCAGATGCCGCTGACGACGGCGTAGGGCGTGTCGTTGCGAAGCGCCAGCGCCCGTTGGCGGAGACCGGCGAACCGCCCCGGATCGTCGCCGCGCGGGAAGGGATAGGCCCGCACGTCGGCGATCGTGGCCTGGGCCAACGGATGGTGGGAGATGTCCATGTAGTAAGGGCGGTCGTCGGGCATGGACCAGGTGACGCCGAATTCGTCGGTCAAATCGTGCCAGAGCCGCCCCTTGCGACTGCGCGGGACGATCGTCCCGGAGAAATCGGCGGCCGCCCCGGCGGCAATATAACGCGTGTCGACGTGGAATCGCTGGAGCAAGGCCTCGCACGGCTGGGCAAGCTGCTGGACCGCGTCCATGATGACCATCTCGTCCCGGATGCCAAGATGATCCAGCAGGGCCTGGTAGGCCAGCTTGTGGATGCCCGTCTGGTTCCCTCCCAGATCAATGGGCACCCGGTCGGGCGGCTGATGATTCAACGCCGTCAAGACACGCTGGCGAGGCGTCATGGTTTCTCGGGACACGACTCGATCCGTGGTCGAAATAGAGGGAGGGACCCACGTGGACATATGGCTCAAGTTATCACCGATCTCCCTCTGCGTCAACATGCTAATTTGTTTTTGTTGCGGTAGCAACTGTAGGGTGGGTCGAGCGCAGCGAGCCCCACCAATACCCGCGAAAGACTGACGGTGGGGCTCGCTGCGCTCGACCCACCCTACCAATTTCCGACTTTCCGCAACGGAAAGCAAGGAGAAGGAAAAAAGGCCGTCAGGATTCGTTCGATGCGGCGGCGTCCGTGGCCTTGCACAACTCCTGGGTATCCAGGACCTTGCGGACCACGGACAGAAGCGTGTGCGCGGTGAACGGCTTCTGGACCAGCGGGATGTCCTCGTTCACCAGGTTGTCGCAATGCGCGGTTTCCCGATCGTATCCGGTGCAGAACACCACTTTGACGTTGGGAGCAAGCTGCTGGAGGCGGCGATGCACCTCGTGGCCGGTCATCTTGGGCATGATGACGTCCAGCAGGACCAGGGAGATGGAACCGCGATTCTCTTCAAACAATCGCATCGCCTCCTCGCCGTCGCAGGCGGCCAGCACCGTGTAGCCGGCGTCCCGCAAGGTGCGCGTGGTGATTTTCCGCACCGTGGGGTCGTCCTCCGCCACCAGGATCGTCTCGTTTCCGAACGGGATGGATTGATGGTCTTCCTGGCGCTGCTCCGCGGGATGGTCGTCTCCGGGGGGGAGGTACAAGCGGAACGTGGAACCGACGCCCGGTTCGCTGCAGAAGTGAATCGCGCCCTTGTGCTGTCGCATGATTCCGTGGACCATGGACAACCCAAGCCCGCTGCCTTTGCCGACCTCCTTGGTCGTGAAGAACGGCTCGAAGATGTGCGGCTGGACATCGCGGGGGATTCCGCAGCCCGTGTCGGAAACGCCGAAGACGACGTACGGTCCCGGCGCGAGCTCGAACTGGGGGTCCCAGAGGGCCTCGGCCAAGACGGTGCGTTCGGTCTTGATCGTCAAGGTGCCGCCCGACGGCATGGCGTCGCGGGCGTTGAGACACAAATTCAACAGCGCCTGTTGAAGCTCGCCGGCGTCGGCATAGACGTTGCCCACGCGCTCGCCCAGCACCAGATCCAGCGTGATATGCTCGCCGATCAAGGGGCGCACCAGTTTCGCCAGGTCGCGGACCACGACGTTGGCGTCGGTATTGGTGGGCTGGATCACCGAGCGGCGGCTGAAGCCGAGCAGTTGCCGTGTGAGCGACGCCGCCCGGTCGGCCGCTTTGGCAACCTGTTCCAGATCGCCAAACGGCTGTCCTTCGGGAGGCAGGCCGTCCATGGCGCAGCGCGTAAAGCCCCCGATCACCTGGAGGAGATTGTTGAATTCATGGGCGATTCCCCCAGCCAGTTGCCCCACGTCTTCCAGTTTTTGCGACTGCCGGAGTTCCTCGTTGGCGCCATGGTCCTCGATCACCTTCGAGGTCGTTTCCGCCAGGTTGGCGAGGAAGGCGTCGCTCTCCTCCGAAATGGGGTGCTTGGCGAACGCCGCCAGCACGCCGGTCGTCTTGCCGCGGGCATCATGCAGCCGGTAGCCGGCGAATGACACCAGCCCCAGGCGTTCGACCCACCGTGGATCGGCGGCGCCGGATCGGCGCCGAGGCTTTCCGATGGACCACGCCATGCCCCGCAGTCCCTCAGATCGGCCACGAGCGGATCGGTGGCGAAGTCATTGGTGAGGAACCTTTTCTGCTCATCGGAGGCGATGCGACCAATCTTGCAGACGCCCAGGGGCACACGGCGGTGACCGTCGTTGATTTGAGAGTACCGCCCCGAGCTGGCGATCAGGTGAAGGCACTTGTCGCGGCATCGGCAAGCGTGACTTCCCGCGGTTGCCGCCGCATGGACGCAGCCGGCGTCACAAAGGTCCCCCGGCTCGACCTGCCAGATGCGACAGAAATCCAGTTGGATCAGTTCCACGGCGGCGTCGGTGATCTTCTTGAACTTCTCCGCAAGCGACGCCGGCAAGATCAACTCTTCCTGAAGCCGGTTGACCCCCTCCAGTCGCCGCAGCGACCGTGCGCGGCTTTCCTCGGCCAGCCGCCGCTCGGTCATGTCCACGGCGGTGGTGGCAACGAACTCCACGGCCCCCTGGGCATCCCGCAGGACGACGGCGGTCCACTGCATGATGCGTCGGCGGCCGTCCTTGGCGACCATGGACGGTCTCGCGGCGAGTTGGAGCGGCGCTGCTGGAAAGCTGAGCGAAAAGGGCCTTGTTCGCATCGCGATCCTCGGGTGGAATGAAACAGTCCCAGACGTACTTGCCTAAAACTTCGTCGGGGGAATAGCCGCCCGTGTCTTCGAGGCCCGGATCGTAGCGGACCACGCGGCCTTCAGGATCCATGACCGCCACGGTTGCACCGGTCGTCTTCAAGATGGCGGCGATGAAATCGCGCTCCTTGCGTAAGTCCTCCTGAATTTTCTTCAAATCCCGGAAAGCGAGGTTGCACAGGTTCGTCGGACTAACTTTGACGAGCGCTCGGTAAATCAGAGACAGCACGTGGCAGCCGAACAGGCCGGCCGCGGCGACAGCCAGGAAGCCACCATGGCAGCGACTGAAGAACCCCTTTGCGACGCGATCCAAGGCCATGCGGGTTCCCCGTGGCGAGTTTCCCCCCTGAAAAAGCTAGGTTGAAAAACCTCGCGCGGCCAGTCCCAATGCCGTTCAGGGCGCGGCGAGATGAAGGTCCCCTCTCCCTCCGGGAGAAGGTTAGGGTGAGGGCCGTTTGTGAGCAAAAAACCAAGTGTTTCGTCTTTTGAGCCGTTATGCCCTTACCCATGCCCCTCTCCGGAGGGAGATGGGACAAAGAGTGCAGGCTTCCGTTGTCTGCCAAAATGACATGCCATCGCGCCGGCGGCCGCGACCGGCAAAAGCCAGTTTCCCTGCAAAAATGACCTAAGACATTACCAATACATAACTTACGGCGTTTGTTCCTGATATTGGCACGCTGCTTGCTTCCCTACCGGGGAAAATTGCAGTCGGCTGCCAATTGTGGTCGTGGTATGCCGCCTTTCCCCGCATCAGCCAGCAAGAGGAGGAAATCCGCTGTGGCAAAACAGATGGTCTTTGAAGACGAGGCGCGGCAGCCGCTGGCCGCAGGCGTGAGCAAGTTGGCCCGGGCCGTGATCAGTACGTTGGGGCCCCGCGGCCGCAATGCCGTCCTGGACAAGGGCTGGGGCGCGCCGAAGGTCACCAAGGACGGCGTGACCGTGGCCGAGGAAATCAGCCTCGATGATCCCTACGAAAACCTCGGGGCCCAGTTGGTCAAGGAGGCCGCCTCTAAAACCAGCAAGGTCGCCGGCGACGGAACCACGACGGCCACCGTCCTGGCCGAGGGAATCTATCGCGAGGGACTGAAAATGGTCGCCGCCGGGGCTGACCCCATGTCGCTGGCCCGCGGAATTCAAAAAGCCACCGCCGCCGTGGTCAAGGCCGTCGAGAAGATGGCCACCCCGGTCAACGAAAAGAACAAGAAGGAAATCGCCCAAATCGCCACCATCGCCGGCAATAACGATCCGAACATCGGCGCCGTCCTTTCCGACGCCTTCCTCAAAGTCGGCAAGGACGGCGTCATCACGATCGAGGAGGGCAAGCAGGCCGAGACGACCGTCGAAGTCGTCGAGGGCATGCAATTCGACCGCGGCTATCTCTCCCCTCACTTCATCACCGATCAGGAGGATCTTTCGGTCGAGTTGGAGAATTGCCTGGTCCTCATCCACGAGGACAAGATCTCCAACGCCCGGAACCTCGTGCCGCTGTTGGAAGCGGTGAGCAAGGCGAACAAGCCGCTCTTGATCATCGCCGAGGACGTCGAGGGCGAGGCCCTGGCGACCCTGGTGGTCAACAAGATGCGGGGCATTCTCAGCGCCTGCGCGGTGAAGGCCCCCGGCTACGGCGACCGCCGCAAGGCCATGCTCGGCGACATCGCCATCTTGACCGGCGCCCAGGGTATTTTCAAGGACCTGGGCGTTTCGCTCGACTCGGTGAAACTGTCGGACCTTGGCTCTGCCGGCAAAGTGCTGGTCACCGCCGAGAACACCACTCTGGTCAACGGCGGCGGCGACAAGAAGTCGATTGCCGGCCGCATCGATCAGATCCGCAGCGAGATCGAGACCACCACCAGCGACTACGATCGCGAGAAGCTGCAAGAGCGCCTGGCGAAGCTGGCCGGCGGCGTGGCCCAGATCCATTGCGGCGCCGCGACCGAAACGGAAATGAAGGAACGCAAGTTCCTCCTGGAGGATGCCCAGCACGCGACGAAGGCCGCCTTGGAAGAGGGCATCGTCCCCGGCGGCGGCGTCGCGCTGCTGCGAAGCGAAAAGGCGGTCGATCAGCTCCAACTCGAAGGCGACGAACTCCTGGCGCGAAAATCGTCCGCAACGTGCTCGACCGGCCGTTGCGGTCCATTGCGGAAAACGCCGGCCAGGACGGCGCCGTCGTCGTCAATCGCGTCCGCCAAATGAAAGGCCGGGCCGACGGCTACGATGCCGATAAGGACGAATATTGCGACCTGGTCGAGGCCGGCATTATCGACCCCGCCAAGGTCGTTCGCACCGCCTTGCAGAACGCCGCCAGCGTGGCGGTGCTGCTGTTGACCACCTCGTGTCTGATCGTCGACATTCCGAAGGAAAAGGACGATCATCCGCCCCACGGCGGCATGGGCGGCGGCATGGGTGGAATGGGCGGCATGGGCGGAGGCATGGGTGGAATGGGTGGGATGGGTGGCATGGGAGATTTCTAGGTGCTATTTTTCTCCCTCTCCCTCCGGGAGAGGGCCGGGGTGAGGGCCAAGTACAGAGAACGGAAAGCCTGGATGTAAACGATCTCGCGAGTCCCCTCACCCTAACCCTCTCCCGGAGGGAGAGGGGACTTGATCTGACTTATCCCCGCCCTCTCCCGGAGGGAGAGGGGACTTGACCTGACTGCATTCGACTACATTCAAGGACCACGTGAAATAAAGGGAACGAGACAATGAAAAAGGACATCAATTTGCGGCCGTTGGATGATCGCGTCGTGGTGGAACCGATGGAAGCGGAAGAAATGACTGCCGGCGGCATCGTCTTGCCCGACACGGCCAAGGAAAAACCACAACGCGGAAGCGTGCTGGCCATTGGACCCGGCAAGCTCTTGGACAGCGGCGAGCGCGGGAAGCTCTCGGTTGCCGTCGGCGACGAGGTCATCTACGGCAAGTATGCCGGCTCGGACATCGAGATCGACGGCCGCGACATCAAGATCCTTCGTGAAACGGACATCTTGGCCAAGGTCGTCAAGTGACCCGTGGCTTGCGGGCCGAATCGCCGACGCGGAAACAGTTTCGAACCACCAACATGAGGACTCGCCATCGTGGCAAAACAACTTCTTTATCAAGATGAAGCCCGGAAGCGGATGCTCCGGGGAGTGGAAAAGCTGACCGACACCGTCGCGGTGACCATGGGGCCGACCGGGCGGAACGTCATCCTCGACAAGTCGTACGGCGGACCGACGGTCACGAAGGACGGCGTGACGGTCAGCAAGGAGATCGAGTTGGAAGACCGCTTCGAGAACATGGGCGCGAAGCTGGTCAACGAGGTGGCGACGAAGACCTCGGACGCGGCCGGCGACGGCACGACGACGGCGACCGTGCTGGCCCGGGCGATCTACCGCGAAGGCTTGCGGAACATCGCGGCCGGCAGCAATCCGACGTCGGTGCGCCGCGGCATCGAGAAGGCCGTCGCCGCGGCCGTGGCCCACCTGGCCACGCTGGCCAAGCCCGTGACCAACAAGGACGAGATCGCCCACGTCGGCGCCATCAGCGCCAACAACGACACGTTCATCGGCAACCTGCTGGCCGAGGCGATGGAGAAGGTCGGCAAGGACGGCGTCATCACGGTCGAAGAGGGCAAGACGGCCGAGACCACCTACGAGGTGGTCGAGGGGATGCAGTTCGACAAGGGCTATCTCTCCCCCTACTTCCTCAACCGGGCGGCGGAAATGGATTGCCTCCTGGAAGACGCCTTCGTCCTGATCCACGAGAAGAAGATCAGCAACCTCCGCGAGCTGATTCCGCTGCTGGAGAAGATCAGCCACACCGGCCGGCCGTTGCTCATCGTCGCCGAGGACGTCGAGAGCGAGGCCCTGACCACGCTGGTGGTCAACAAGCTCCGCGGCGTGCTTCAGGTTTGCGCGGTGAAGGCCCCGGGCTTCGGCGACCGCCGCAAGGCCATGCTCGGCGACATCGCCGTTCTGACCGCCGGCACGCTGATCAGCGAGGACCTGGGACTGAAGCTGGAAAACCTCACGTTGGAGCAGCTTGGCCGGGCCAAGAAGATCACCGTGGACAAGGATTCCACGACGATCGTCGAGGGCGCCGGCAAGCCGGCCGACATCAAGAGCCGCATCGAGCAGTTGAAGAAGCAGATCGAAGATTCCGACAGCGACTACGACCGCGAGAAGTACCAGGAGCGGCTGGCCAAGCTGGCCGGCGGCGTGGCGGTGATTTCGGTCGGGGCCAGCACCGAGACCGAGATGAAGCAGAAGAAGGCCCGCGTCGAGGACGCCCTTCATGCCACTCGGGCGGCGGCCGAGGAAGGCATTCTTCCCGGCGGGGGCGTGGCCCTGTTGCGGTGCCGCGAGGCGGTCGAGAAGGCCCGCGTCGGGGCGCGCGGCGACGAGAAGATCGGCGTCGACATCATCTTGCGTTCGCTGGCCACGCCGATCCAGCAGATCGCCGACAACTGCGGCGTCGACGGCTCGGTCATTGCCGACGAAGTTCGCGGGAAGCCGACCAACACAGGCTACGACGCCAATGCCGGCAAGTACGTCGACATGTTCAAGGCCGGCATCATCGATCCGCTGAAGGTGGTGCGCACGGCGCTTCAGAACGCGGCCAGCATCGCCGGCTTGATGTTGACCACGGAGACGTTGGTGACCGACCTGGGCAAGGAGGACAAGAAGACCCGCGTCGAGGGAAGCGTCCGCTAGAAGCAGGAAGGTGGAACAGACGCATGATCCAGGTGGCCAGCGTTTGCCGACACTTCCCTCACCCCAACCCTCTCCCGGAGGGAGAGGGAGACTCCTTCGCCCATGGCGACGATGGCCAAGAAACGCGACTATTATGAGGTGCTCGGAGTCGATCGCACCGCGAGCAACGGGCAGATTTCCGAGGCCTACCGCAAGCTGGCCTTGAAGTATCACCCGGACCGGAATCCGGGCGAAGAGGAGGTTGTCGTCAAGTTCAAGGAAGCGGCCGAGGCCTTCGAGGTCCTGAGCCATCCGGACAAGCGGGCGGCCTACGATCGCTATGGCCATGCCGGCCTGGAGGGCGGCGGCGCGCCGCGGTTCCACGACGTCAGCGACATCTTCGCCGCGTTCGGCGACATCCTCGGCGAAGGGTTTTTCGGCGATTTTTTCGGCCGGCGCAGCGGCCGTTCGCGGCGTGCCCGCCGTGGCGCCGACATCCAGTGCAACGTCGCGATGGACCTGCTGGAAGCCGCCCGCGGCACGGCCAAGATCGTCCAGTTCGAGCGGCACCAGAAGTGCGAAGCCTGCGGCGGCTCGGGCGCCAAGCCGGGGACCCAACCCGAGGCGTGCTCCTATTGCGGCGGCCACGGCGCGGTCGTGCAGTCCGCCGGCATCTTCTCGATGCAGACCACGTGCCCCTCGTGTCACGGCAGCGGGAAGGTGATTCGGCAGCGATGTCCCGAGTGTCGCGGCGTCGGCTACGTGCCGCGGCGCGTGACCCGCAAGGTCGATATCCCCCCCGGCGTCGACAACGGCACGCAACTGCGGCTTGCGGGCGAGGGCGAGCCGAGTCCGGAGGGCGGGCCGCCGGGCGATTGCTACTGCCTCCTGCACGTGGCGGAGCACGCCCTGTTTCACCGCGAAGGACGCCACCTGATCTGCCAGGTGCCCATCACCTATGCGCAAGCCGCGCTGGGCACGGCCGTCGAGGTGCCCACGCTGGACGGCTGCGAGGAGCTGACCATTCCGGCCGGCTCGCAACCCGGCGACGTGATCACGCTTCGTGGCCGTGGGATGCCCGATCCACGCCATCGCGGCCGCGGCGACCTCATGGTGCAACTGGTCATCGAAGTGCCGAAGAAACTGACCCAGCGGCACGAGGAGGTCCTGCGGGAGCTGGCCGAAATCGAGAATACCCACGTCACGCCCAAGCGGAAGAGTTTCATCGAAAAGATCAAAGAATATTTTCACCCGGAACCGTAGCACCGTGGCACGCGGGAGAATCGCAGATGGCAAAACACAAATCCCACCATGACGATCAGCCCGGCCCGTCGAAATCCGATCGCGCCGAGCCGGACCGGCAGTCTGCCCCTGCCCTCGACGAGACCGAGGCGGCGGCGGATCAGGCCAACCTGCTCGAACAATTGCGCACCGACCTGGAAGGGGCGAAAGACCGGGTGCTGCGCAGCCAGGCGGAGTTGGAGAACTACCGCAAGCGGGCCGCCCGCGAAATCGAGGACCATCGCCGCTATGCGAATCTGCCGCTCTTGAGCGACCTGCTGCCGGTGTTGGACAACATCCAGCGGGCCGTCGACGCCGCCGACAAGACGCACGACGCGGCCAGCCTCTTGGAAGGGATCAAGATGGTGTTGCAGCAGTTCGACGGCGTGCTCCAACGACACCATTGCGTGCGGATCGAGGCGCTGCCATGCGCCGTTCAATCCGCACCTGCACGAGGCGATCTCACAGCAGCCGAGCGACGAGTTTCCGCCCAACACGGTGCTGCTGGTGGTCCAGCCCGGTTTTCAACTGTTCGACCGCGTCGTGCGGCCGAGCCAGGTGATCGTCTCGACAACCACGTCCCCTCTCCCTCCGGGAGAGGGTTAGGGTGAGGGGGGGACTGTCCCCTTGGAAAATCCGCTTGCGAGACCGCAAACGAATAACGGGGTTTCCGGCAAGAACCTATTGGAAGCCTAGCTCAACCAGCCAGGATCATCATGCCCACCTACGATTACGTTTGCGATGCCTGCCGGCACCAGTTCGAGCATTTTCAGTCGATGAGCGGGCCGGTGAAGCGGAAGTGTCCTAAGTGCGGCAAGTTGAAGCTGCGGCGGCTGATCGGTCCCGGGGCGGCGATCGTCTTCAAGGGATCGGGCTTCTATCAGACCGACTATCGCAGCGAGGCGTATAAGAAGGCCGCCGCGGCCGACAAGCCTGCTGCCGCCGCCGGATCGGACGGCGCCGGCACGGAGAAGGGCAAGGACACGAGCAAGGAGAAAAGCGCCGGCGACAAGGGCAAAAAGAAAGACTAAATGGCGTCCATTCGGTGTCCCACCTGCGGCAAGCAGTTCGATCCGGAGCAAAGCCCGGCGATGCCGTTTTGCAGCGAGCGTTGCCGGCTGCTCGACCTGGGCCGTTGGCTGGGCGAGCAGTACGGCGTTCCCTGCGAGCCGGAGGAAATGCCCGAAGAGATCAGCGACGAGCCGCCGGCCGCTTGAACCAGCCCACCAATTGGGCCAGGCAGAACAGCATCAGAAGCGAGGTGTTGACCTCTAGCCGCGTTATCCGATCCTGAATGAACACACTGAGACAGAATACCAAGACCAGCACGATCACCGCCATGATCCCGAATTCCCGCCAGGGATTACGGTGATACGTTCTCTCGCGGGTTGCCGCGGCGCAGTGCGGGCATACCAAGCCGTTTCTCGGGACCGGGCGGCCGCAGCCCAGGCACGCGGTCGTTCCCGGCGCAACGGCGGGCGGTTCGACGTTCTGGCTGTCGTTCGACACGGCTGATCTCCCGATGGATCTCGGTGGCTGCTCCACGGCGGGTAAAAGAACCGCCTGGAGAATGTCAATTACTGTAATGGACTTTATGCCAAACAGCAAGGGTGCAAAGGAAACCGGAGAGGGAAGGGACCAGCGAAAACCCGTACGGCATGGGGGGTAAACTGCCGAATTCCCGCCCCTGCACAAGACCATGTGAAGTCTCCGCAGACCAAGGTTTGTGCCAACCTTTCCCAGCTTGCATGGACTGCCCGAGTTCGTATAATGGCGGCATTCGACTCCCGTTAACTATCGTTCATGACCGTGGTTTTTTCGGAGGGATTCTGCCATGTTGGAAACTGACGAGGGCACGGTGCGAAAAGTGGCCTGGCCGGAAATCTTCCCTTGGCTGGGGATCGTCCGGGTTTTCCGCCTGGCCATCAGCCTGCGGGTGCTGGTTCTGGGGGCGATGGGAATTATGCTGACCCTGCTGGGGTGGTGGGGCCTCGCCAAGGTGTTCTCCCGCAGCGAGCCCACCGGAACGTACTATCAAGAGGTCAGCGGCGACCTCTCGTGGATCAAGACCGGCGAAGACGTGCAGTCGAAATTCCCCTTCGTGACGAAATCCGTCTTACCGGAGGCCGCGGCCGGCCTCAAGGCGGGCCCGATGCTCGGCACCTGGAAGCAACTGAGCCGGCCGGTGTGGATGATCTTCCGCGACCGCTCGAAGTGGGGCGTGACGCCGCTGGCCTACTTGGTGTTGTCCGCCTTGTGGGCGATGGCGGTTTGGGCGCTCTTGGGTGGCGCCATCAGCCGCATCGCCGCGGTCCAATTGGCGGCCGACGAGCGGATCGGCTTCGGGCCTGCCCTGCGATTCGCCGCCTCGAAATGGCTCTCGTATCTTGCCACGCCCCTGTTGCCGCTGCTCGGCGTCGCGCTGGTCGCCATTCCCGTGGCCGCGCTGGGACTGCTCTTGCGGATCGACGTGGGGGTCTTGCTGGCCGCCTTGGTCTGGCCGCTGGCGCTGCTGGCCGGCCTGATCATGGCCTTGCTGTTGCTGGGCCTGGGCTTCGGCTGGCCGCTGATGTGGGCGACCATCAGCACCGAAGGCACGGACAGCTTCGATGCCCTGAGCCGCTCCTATGCCTACGTCTTTCAGCGGCCGTTGCGATACTTGTGGTATGTCCTCGTTGCGGCCTTGCTCGGCTGGCTCGGCTGGCTGCTGGTCGAGACGTTCGCCGCCGCGGTGATCTCGCTCAGCTATTGGGCCGCCGGTTGGGGAGCCGGCCATCGGATCGACCAGGTTCAATACGGTGCGTCCGAGATGGGGCGAATTTTCAACGCCGGCGGCGCCATCCTCCATTTCTGGGTCTTGTGCGTCAGGGCGCTCGCGGCCGGCTACTTCTACGGTTACTTCTGGACCGCCTCTACGGCCATCTACCTGCTCCTGCGGCGCGATGTCGATGCCACGGAAACCGACGAGGTCTTCCTGGACGCCGACAAGAGTGAGCCGGAACGCGGCCTGCCCCCCTTGGGCACGGATCAAGCGGGGGCCCCCGTGGCGGGCGATTCGTCGGCGAAAACCAAGGACGACCCCTCCGCGGACGAAGGGGAATAGAGGAAGGCGGAGGGCGGAGGGCGGAAGGATGAAGGGAGCCGGAGGCGTTAGCCTCCGGATCGGAGGGCGGAAGGATGAAGGGAGCCGGAGGCGTTAGCCTCCGGATCGGAGGGCATAAGGCGGAAGGGCGAAATCGCAAGCGGACAGCCACCCGACGCTAATCCCTAAATTCCCAAATCCCTTCCCCTCACACGGCCCCGGGCCCCCGCGCGCCGTCGTCGATCTGAATCGCCTCCAACGCGGTAAGAATGAAAATCTTGCCGTCGCCGATGGTCCCCTCGGGACCGGTGCGGGCGACGCTGATGATCGTGTTGACCGTCCGCTCCAGGAAGTCGTCGTTGACGACAATTTCCAAGGCGATCTTCCGCAACAGCGTCGTCGTATATTCGTGCCCCCGATACATCTCCGTCCGCCCGCGCTGCCGGCCGAACCCCTGGGCATCGCAGATCGTCAATCGCGTCACCTCGATCTTCTCCAGCGCCTCGCGGACGGCATTCAACTTCGTCGGCTGGATAATGGCGATCACCAGTTTCACGCGGTTCTCCCCATGCAAAAGGACGGCGCCTGAGCTTCAAGATACCCGCCACAGGGGCCGAAGCAAAGACCAGCACTACTTCAGGGGGACAGGGGCCGAAGTGGCGACTGGTGAGAAGTTTGCGGGCGTTATTCTTCCCGCATCTCCCAGGATGCCCACATTCCCAAGGCCCAATCTCGGTTGGCCGATGTTCGCAGGCCGACTATAATTGCATCTGGTCATTGTAGCCCCCTGCCAAAGGATTCTGACAATCGTGTTCCCATCTCGGCTCCTGGTGCGCGTTCTAGTCATCTCCGCTGTTTCATGGCTGTTGCTGGCCGGCGCGTTGACGCGGGGACAGGTGGGCTCGCCGGGTGGTTTGGGCGATTTCTCAGGCATCGCCAATGCCACGGATACCGGCGATCTTTCGCTGACGGCCGAGTTTACCGCCCCGTCGGCCGCCGGGCCCGGCCGGCTGTTCATCACGGCGGTCGTGAACTCGGGGATACACATCTACTCGATCACGCAACCAGGGCCCAACGGGCCGTTGCCCACCGAGATCAAGCTGAAGAAGCTGCCCACCGGCGTCGCGGTGGGGAAGTTCGAGTCGTCGCCGCCGCCCAAAAAGAGCAAGGAACCGGCGGCCTTCGGAGACCTGGTTATTGAAACCCACGAAGGCACGGTGACGTGGTACGCCCCGCTGAAACTCGCCCCGGACGTCCCTCCGGCGACGCTCAAGATCGCGGGGACCGTGAACGTCCTGGCGTGCGACGCGAACGGTTGCCACCAGCCGCGGGATTATCCGTTTACCGCCCTGCTGGGCAAAGGCGTCGCGTTGCCCGCCGAGCGGCAGGAAGCCCCGGCACCGTTGAAACCGGTCTCGCCGCCGGTCGCACCGCCTGTCTCGCCGCCGGTTGCGCCGCCTGCTGCACCGCCTGTCTCGCCGCCGGTTGCCGCCGTGGGCGAGTCGTCGGCCCGGCCGACGTGGCAGCCGTTCACCAACGTCGAGGACCTCAAGAGGCTCAACCGGAAATTCGACCCGGAGAAGATGCGCGCGTTTGTCTTGGGACAGATTCCCGGCACGTCGGCGGCCGACATCGGCTGGCATCTGCTCTTCGGTTTTCTCGGCGGGCTGATCCTGAACGTCATGCCGTGCGTGCTGCCGGTGATCGGGCTGAAGCTGTTGTCCTTTTTGGAGCAGGCCGGGCATGATCGGCGGCGGGCGTTGATGCTGAATCTCTGGTATTCGGCCGGGCTGATGGCGGTGTTCGTCGTCCTGGCCGCGCTGGCCGTCTCTCCGCAGAAATTGGGCTGGGGGCAACAGTTCGGCATGACGGGCTTCACGATCACGCTGGCCGCGGTCGTGTTCGTCATGGGGCTCAGCTTTTTGGGCGTGTGGGAGGTGCCGATTCCCGGCTTTGCCGGCCGCGGTAAGGTGGGCGAGCTGGCGGCCCAGGAGGGAGCGGCCGGGGCGTTCCTCAAGGGCGCGCTGACGACCGTGATGGCCACGCCGTGCAGTGCCCCGCTGCTGTTTCCCGCGCTGACCTGGGCCAGCGTGCAGCGGCCGATGTTGACCTTCGTGGTCTTCCTTTCCGCCGGCGTTGGCATGGCCAGCCCCTACCTGGTCATCGGCGCCTTCCCGCGGTTGCTCCGTTTTCTGCCCAAGCCCGGGGCGTGGATGGACACGTTCAAACAACTCATGGGCTTCATCTTGATGGGCACGGTCGTGTTCATTTTCACGTTTCTGGAGACGCCGTTGCTGGTGCCGACGCTCGGGTTGCTTTTCGGATTGTGGGCGGCCTGTTGGTGGATCGGGCGCATTTCGCCGCTGGCCGATTCGACCGTCCGAACTCGGGGATGGCTCGAAGCGGCCGCCTTTGCCGTCGTGGTATGGATTTTGATGTTCCCCGGCGTGGATCGGATCATCCCAGGCCGCTTTTCCTTCGGCAGCCTGGCGAGCGTCATGCGGGAGCGCTACGACGAAGAGACCCAAGTTCCGGCGGGGCTGACCTTGATTTCCGAGACGCCAACGGGGCGAAACGGCGGCGACAAGACCATCTTCCTCGACTTCACGGCCAATTGGTGTCTGACGTGCAAGTATTTCGAGAACACGGTCCTCAACACGACCCCGGTCGTGGACCTGATCCATCAGAACCGCGTTGTGACCATTCGATGCGACTGCACCGACAAACCGCCCGAGGCCGACGTGATGAAGATGTTGGAGGTCGCCAACCCGGCCCGGCAGGTGCCGACGTGGGTTATCATGCCCGCCGACCGTCCCAACGAGCCGACCATCTTAGAGCCCCGCTACACGCAGCAAGCGTTGTTGGAGGCGTTGGAGAAGGCGGGGGCGTCGAAGTAAAGGGGGAAGGCGGAGGGCGGAAGGCGGAAGGGAGCCGGAGGCGTTAGCCTCCGGATCGGAGGGCGATAGGCGAATTGCGAAACCGCAAGCGAACGCCTACCCGCCTCGAAATTCTAAGCTCTAAGAGGCTATCCGCAAAGTGATATTGCTGTAAAGCGTTGTCGGGAGTAAAGATGCGCACTTTCCCCTTGCAAAGGAGTGCGCACATGACCACGACGACGCGGAAACCGTATTCGACCGATCTTACCGATCAACAATGGGCCATCCTCCAACCGCTGATTCCCCTTGCCAAGCACGGCGGCCGTCCGCGCGAGGTGGAGATGCGCGAGGTGCTCAACACCTTGTTCTATCTCAACCGCACGGGATGCCAGTGGGACCTGCTGCCCCACGATCTGCTGCCGAAGAGTACGGTCTACCAGTATTTCCGGCAGTGGCGCGACGATGGCACGTGGCAACGAATGATGGATGCGCTGCGGGCGCAGGTCCGCGTGGCGGACCAGCGGGAACCGACGCCCAGTGCCGGTGCGATCGACAGCCAAACCGTAAAAACGACGGAGCGGGGTGGCGAGCACGGATACGATGGCGGGAAGAAGATCAACGGGCGAAAACGCCATGTTTTCGTGGATACTTTGGGGCTCTTGCTGGCGGTGGTCGTGACCAGTGCAGCATGGGACGATGGGGCCGCTGCACCCCAAGTGTTCAGCCAACTCGACAACGCCAGATGTCCCAGACTGACCAAAATCTGGGCGGACAACAAGTATCGCAATCACGAACTGGATCGGTGGCTGGAGAAGCACCGCGACCACTGGGACCTGGAGATCAAGTCTCGGCCGGAAGGAGCAGTCGGTTTCGCGCCTGTGCCCAAACGATGGGTCGTCGAGCGCACCTTCGCCTGGTTGGGAAGGTACCGCCGCCAGAGTCGGGACTACGAACGTCTGACCGAGTCCAGCGCCTCGATGTTGCGAATCAGTTCGATTCACCTGATGCTCCGACGGCTTGCGCCGCCCGCACGGGTCGTGTCATTCCGGTACCGCCAGGCCGCGTGAGCCAAACCGTGTATTTCCCGAGAAATCTTTACGGATAGCCTCTAAGTTCTAAGCTCTAAGTTCTCCCCCCACGCCACGCCGCCTTGCCCAGGTCGCACGCGGCCGATCGGCCAACTCTCCACACCGCAATGCGTAAGCTGATGGCGAATGCTGTCGGCATAGTACGGGCTGACGACCAACACCATGCCGACGCCCATGTTGAACACCAGGTCCATCTCGGCCTGGTCAACCTCGCCCAGCCGCTGGAGCCAGGAGAAAATCGGCGGCGTCGGCCAGGAGCCGCGCTGGATCACCACCTGGACGCCCTCGGGCACGATGCGGGCGAGGTTCTCGTGCAGCCCGCCGCCGGTAATATGGGCGATGCCGTGCACCACGCTCTTGATGCGATAGTAGCTCAGGGCCTGCCGGATGGGGCGGACATAGATTCGCGTCGGCTCCAAGAGGGCCTGGCCGACGGTCCGGCCCAGTTCCTCGATGTAATCGTTCACTTTCAGGCCGGCCAGGTCGAAGACGATCTTCCGCGCCAGGCTGTAGCCGTTGGAGTGCAGCCCGGTGGAGGCCAGGCCCAAGACCACGTCGTCGGCGGCAATGAGGGAGCCGTTGATGAGTCGTCGCTTGGACACCACGCCGACGCAGAAGCCGGCCAGGTCGTAGTCGCCCGGGGCATAGAGGTCGGGCAGGATGGCCGTTTCGCCGCCGAGCAAGGCGCATTCCGCCTCCAGGCAGCCCGCCGCAACGCCCTCGACAAGCTGTTCGAGCAGGTCGGGGTCGTCCTTGGGCATGGCCACATAGTCGAGGAAGAACAAGGGCTCCGCGCCGCAGCAGAGGGCGTCGTTGACGCTCATGGCGACCAGGTCGATCCCGACGGTCGTATGAATGCCGGCCGCGATGGCCACCCGGAGCTTGGTTCCCACGCCGTCGGTGCAGGAAACCAGCACGGGGTCCTTGTACTTTTTTCCGAAGAGGTGGTTGGAGAAATTGAGCTGGAACAGCCCGGCGAATCCCCCTTCGAGCGGGAGGACGCGGGGGGTGTACGTTTGCCTCAGCAGCTTGGGCAATCGCGCCATCGACTGGCGGTACATCTCCAAGTCGACGCCGGCATCTTTGTAGGTCGCTTTGGCCATGATTGCATCCGGGAAGGGATGGGCGCCATTGTAAAGTAAAATCAGGACGGGGAAAAGCACCGGGAGCGACCGATATCTTCCCGTATGGCATGACCATGCTGTGAATGGAGAGGCATTTCTTGACAGACGGCCGAAAACTTGCAGAATTGGGGGACCAATGGCGGTCCCGTGCTCCGAGGGGTGTTTCATGAAGATCAGTCGAGGATGGTTTTGGATGGCCTTGCCGGCGTTGTTGGCCGTCGGGCTTGTGTTGGCCGGAGCGATGCCGGCCGTGGCCCAGGATCAAGCCGAGGGGCTGGCCGAAAAAGGTGTCCGAACACCTGACGTGTCCAAGGCAATGGTCGAAGACCTGCTGGGCCAGGCGGACGAATACGTGGCGGCCCTCGCAGAGGCCGTGGCCAGCGAGGACGCCTACAACGATTCCAAAGAGGACCTCGCCCGGGACTCGAATACGCTGATCGTGATCGTTTGGGTGCTCGGTTCCGAGGCTGGCAGATACGGGCCCCCGGGGGTCATGGCGGCTGCCGAGGGCATTGCCGATGCGAAGGACTACCCGTCGGCGAAAAAGGCGGTCGGGCAACTAAAGACCGCGATCGGACAGGCCGGCAAAGCAAACGGCCCGTCGGCGGCGGCTCCGCGGGCGTCGCTCTCGCAACTGATGAAGGAGGTCCCGATCCTCAGCACGAAGCTGAAGCGGAACGTCCAAGGGGATCGGCTGAAGTCGAAGGCGAAGGAAACGGCCGGCGCCAGCGCCGTGCTCGCCGCCATCGCCCTGGGAAGCTCTCACAGCACGGAGGCGGCCAAGACTCCCGAGCAGGTCGCCCCGTGGAAAAAGTTCTGCGACGAACTTCGGAAGGCGGCCAGTGCGACCAACGCCGGCATTCATGCCGGCGACGCGAAGGCCACGGCGGCGGCCATGACCAGGTTGAATCAGAGCTGCGACGATTGCCACGCCGTGTTTCACAAGGAAGCGGACAAGGACAAGTGATTCCCGGACCGTCGTGCCCGCTGGTTTTCATCATCACATCCCACCACCCCCCGTTCTGTGGGGTATCATCCCAAACGGACGATCTGGTCTCCTGCTTCAGCTTTTCCCCCAGCGGTACCGAAGTATAAGAAGATAGCGACGTAACGTCGTTTTTCGCGGCCAACTATCTTGCCTATTTTTCAACCCATGACCGGCGCGGAAGGGTCCGACATGTCCCTCGACGTAAATCCATGCTATGCTTGCCCTGTTGGCTTCTACCCCGGATGCACCGTTGAGTCCTTGGCCATGTTGCAGCGGCATCCCGCGCTGCGGTTCACACACCCCCTTCCTTACGGGGCGATTGTTCACGACGGCGGCGTCCAATTCGTGGTCTTCAGCCGCAGCGCCACGGCGATGCGCGTGCTGCTGTACGAAAAGACCACGGATCCGGAGCCGAACGAGGCCATCGACTTCGACCCGGACCTGAATCGTTGGGGCGACATCTGGAGCATCTTCGTTCCCGGGGTGGGTGCGGGACAGCTGTACCACTTTCAGGCCGACGGGCCGCACCAGCCGGAGCGCGGCTACCGCTTCGATCCGCACGCCCGGCTGATCGATCCTTATTGCAAGGCCCTGGCCGGCGACTTCTTGCCGGCGGAGGGGGGCGTGGTCCGCCCGCCCAAGTGCGTGGTCATCAACGACGAGTTCGATTGGCAGGGCGACCGCCACCTGCGGCGGAACCTGTCCGAAACGATCATCTACGAGCTGCACGTCCGCGGGTTCACCGCCGCGCCGTCCAGCGGCGTCGAGCATCCCGGCACCTACTTGGGCGTGGTCGAGAAGATCGCCTACCTCAAGTCGTTGGGAGTGACCGCCGTCGAGCTGATGCCGGTCCACGAGTTTCCCATCCTCGACTGCCTCGGTCAGCGCCCGCCGCGGACCAACTATTGGGGCTACGATCCGATGGCGTTTTTCGCGCCGCATCGGGGGTATGCGGTGGGCACGGAACCTGGCTGCCAGGTGCGGGAATTCAAGGAGATGGTCCGCGCCCTGCACTCCGCCGGGATCGAGGTCATCCTGGACGTCGTCTTCAACCACACCGCGGAAGGCAACGAGTGGGGCCCCACGCTGAGTTTCAAGGGCCTGGAGAACCGCGTCTATTACATGCTCGAGAACGGCGGCCAGTATTACCGCAACTATTCCGGCTGCGGCAATACGTTCAATGGAAACCACCCGATCGTCCGCGAGATGATCTTCCATTGCCTCCGCCACTGGGTCCACAACTATCACGTCAACGGGTTCCGATTCGACCTGGCGTCGATCCTCAGCCGGGACCGCGAGGGCAACCTGGTCCCCAATCCGCCCGTGGTCGAGTCGATCGGCGAGGACCCCTTGCTGGCCGACTCGAAGATCATCGCCGAGGCCTGGGACGCGAGCGGGGCCTACCAGGTGGGCACGTTCGGCAGCCTTCGCTGGGCGGAATGGAACGGCCGCTATCGCGACGACCTGCGCCGCTATTGGCGGGGCGACCCGCACATGATCGGACCTCTGGCCACCCGGCTGGCCGGCTCCAGCGACCTCTACGAGGCCAGCGGGCGGCGGCCTTACCACAGCATCAATTTCATCACCTCGCACGACGGCCTGACGCTCAGCGACCTGGTCAGCTACAACCACAAACACAACGAGGTCAACGGCGAGCGGAACACCGACGGCGACAACAACAATTTCAGTTGCAACTACGGCGTCGAGGGCCCGACGCCCCGCCGGTCCGTCGAAACCGTCCGGCTGCGCCAGATCAAGAACATGCTGGCCTCGCTGCTGTTGAGCCAGGGGGTGCCCATGCTGTCGTTCGGCGACGAATGCCGCCGCACCCAGCAGGGCAACAACAACGCCTACTGCCAGGACAATTCCATCTCGTGGTTCGACTGGCGGCTGGTGCGGAAGCACGAGCAGTTGCTCCGCTTCTACCGGGCGTTGGTCGAGTTTCGCAAGGCCGAGCCCACGGTGCGGCGGACCGACTTCCTGGCCGGCGCGCCCGTGCAGCCGGGCGGATTGCCCGAACGTCAGTTGGTTCTCGCCCTCCGGCGGTCCGGTGAACTGGTCCGACGGCTACAGCAGCCTGGTCTGTCTATTCGGCGCCGCGCCGCGGCGCGACGTGACGGAGCTTCCCAACCATCATGTGCTGATCATGCTCCATGCCGGCAGCGAGCCGTACAAGTTTTCGATTCCCAAGATCGCCCGCGGCTATGCCTGGTGGCTGTTCATCGACACGGCCGCCCATAGTCCGCGCGACATCTATCCGGACCTAAAAGGGCCCTCGCCGCCGGCCAGCGGCGTGATTGAGTTGGAGGGCCGATCGTTGATGTGCTTCGTCGCCCGCGACGAAGTTCTGACCGCCGCCCGCCTCGATCAGGCCGCAGGAGCCGTCGTGGTGATGGGGGCAGGGAATTTGCTCCTGGACGACCCCTTCGACCCGGCCGCACTTGAGACAGACGCTCTTGTGATGCCCGTCGGCCGCAACGGGGCCGGGCATCCTCCACGGAACGAGCCGCGTCTGATGGACCGTCATCTGGCGGCCGTTGTTCTGATCGACCACCGCCACGCAGTCGCGTTTGAGCCCGCCCGGTTGCGGCTGGACAAGGGTAAACACATCGTACGAGAGCAACCCCTCCGGAGTCAGGATCCGAAATAACGTCTCGCTGGTCATGGCGGTTCTCCTCGATCTTCGCTCGCCAAAAGAAGTATACGGGCGGGCCGGCCGGCGGACAACGCCGCGGCGTGCGATTTCCAACCAGTGTTTGCCGACAGACTCTTGTCATTCGCTTGCGGTTTTGCAAGCGATGCCGCTACTTTGGCGCCATGTGAACGGCGATGTCGTCATAGCCCCAAAGACTTCTATCGGCCGGGTTGTCCTCCCGGTTCCGGCCGCCGTCGTCCTTGCCGTTGGGACCGACGCTGTAGAGCAAACAGCCGCCGCCTTGCCGTTGATAGTGCAATTCCTCGTTGTTAAAGATGTCCCGCGGAACGGTGGCGACGTATTTCGGCACAAGGTCCGCAAGTTTCGCCGGATACGAGCCCTGCCGGGCGCGGTATTCCGCCAACGCGAAGGCAAGCCGCGTCACGTCGAACCGCATGTTCTCGCGGGCTTCGACCTCGCCGAGCGAGAGCGTCGCCGGCAGGAGCAGGCTCGGCATCGCGCTGCCCACACGCTCGGAGATGCGTTGGCGAGGATTGGTCCGTACCCGCGGAGCGGAGGAAGCCGGGTCCCGGCCCGCCTCCGCTTGCTTCCTGATATCGGAATCGACCTGCCGTAGCGCCTTCTTGCGTTCGGTCCACGTGGGCTTGCGCTCGGCCTCGACGAGCCGGTCGTACCACTTGTTGCCCATGCGGAGGACGATGTCCCAGTCGATGGCCAAGCGGCCAACGTCGTCAAGCAGCGACTTGTACTCGGGAAGGACGCTGCCGGTCTCAAGCGAGGATATGTCCGGCAATGCACCCGGCCCCTTGCGAGCGAGCGTCGCCGCGCAATCGAGAATACATGAATCGTTCCGCACTGTCGAGTTTGTCGGCCAAATCGGCTGGCGGCGGCAGCTTGGCCAGGTTGGCGCGCATCCTGGTGATCTGGTCGGCCGTGAGCCGCGCGTCTTGCAGCAACGCCCGATCTGCTTCACAGAATTTTCCTTCGAGGGTCATAGCCACCAGGGCCTCGATCAGCGTCGGCCCCTGCCCTGTCAGCCGGGCCAACCGATGACCGGCCAGCAGGTCGGCCCATGCCTGGTCGATTTTTCCCCCTTGAATGCGCTCCATAGCGCGGGCTGCAACGCACCGGCCCGCCTCGCGCAGATGATCGACGACCGGCAGCGCAACGCCGAGCAAGACGGTCTCTTTGTCGGAGATCATGGGGCTGTACCACCGCGGCCGCCGCGACGCCTCGACCACCAGATCGATCGACGGCTTGTTTTCCTCCAGCCAACCGGCAATCAAGGGAAACTCGTCCGTCTTCCACGGTCGCCGCTGGGCCAGATCGAATTGCTTCCAGAGTTCCTGATCCATCATGCCGGCGTATTTGTCCAGCGAGACGAAGTACGTGTGGTCGTCCGCCAGCGGCTCGATCCCCAGCGCCTTGCAATATCGATCGCGGTACTGCTTGCCGGCATCGCCCAATCCCATCGCCTTGAGAAAAAGCACGGCCGCGTTGTTCTCGGGCGTGACGCCCTTGCGGCAGCGTTCATTGACCGCCGCCAGGTAGTCGGGGTATCCGTCCGGCCGCAACGGAGCCGTGATGACGGTGGTTTCCTTGGAGATGGTGAACGATGGTTTCGTCGCGGCCTTTTTTTTCGCCGCCGGGGCCTTCGGGTTTCCCCCGGCAAGACACCACGAAATCCCGCAGACAAGAACAAGGGCCGCGACCAAGGTGGACCCTCTCATGAAGCCTCCTTCGTTGGAGGGGCCGATGAGTGTCGATCAGCGGAGCGGGAGGGATTTGAACCCCCGGTGCCCTTGCGAGCACTCCAGTTTTCAAGACTGGTGCCTTAAACCACTC
Organism: uncultured Planctomycetia bacterium; assembly: GCA_963804825.1. Classification (GTDB taxonomy): domain Bacteria; phylum Planctomycetota; class Planctomycetia; order Pirellulales; family Thermoguttaceae; genus JBKQVT01. The sequence goes on from CAWDRV010000005.1 coordinate 89,076, forward strand.
GGCCACCGCTCCGGTATTCTCCAAGATTACCACGAAAACGGCTGGCGGCCAAGCCTCCAACCCAAGCTGTGCTATCAACTTGGGCTGAAACACTGCGGTGGCCGTTTGGCTGCACAGGCCGCGATAGGCCGCGATGCCACCACGTTTCAAACCCCATGATTCGACTACTGAAAAAGGCCAAGATCGCCCGCAAGGGACTGTCGTTCTACAGCCTTCGCCACGCGTTTCAGACCGTGGCCGAAGGTGCCCGGGACCTGGCAGCGGTTCAGAGCATCATGGGTCATGCCCCCGCCGCCACCGACATGAACGCCTATCGCGGGCGGGTTGACGATTCCCGGCTGTTGGCCGTGGTCGCCAAGAAGGCGAAATCCAAGTATGACACAGACAGCCGGGTGACCGCGGCGGCGGCACCGGCGGCAGGCGAGCACTTGCGGGAAGCTTCATCGCCCGCGATACTCGCCCGGCCTGCCCGGCGGCAGAAAGAATGAAGAACCATGGCAAAGACCAGCGCGAAAGGCAAACCGTGGGGCGAGGCCCAGACCGGCAACTGCGACATGCCGACCAGTTCCTCCAGGAGATCGTTCATCGGAGCATCTCCATGACTTGTCGAGAAAACTCGGGCACGCTCTTGAGGAAACGCGCGGCGACCTGTGGCAGCGCCGCGCGCTCGTGCGCCTCGAATCGCAGGGTGATCAGGGGCTCGGTGATGGAGAGCCGGGCCAGGGCCCAGCCGTCCTCGTATTGGGCCCGCACGCCGTCCAGCCGCGAGACCTCGCCCCCGCAGTGCGCCGCGATCCGCTCGAGGATCGCGGCCGCATCGCCGACCAGCGGGATCCGCAAATCCGGCGTGATCGCCGGCCAGCCGATCGGCTCGATCAGCTCGGCCAGCGACAGGCCGCAGCGGGCGACGAGGTGGGCCGCCAGCAGGGCGACAAATAGGCCGTCGTCGCCGCCCCCCAACGCCCGGAAGAAATAGTGGCCGCTGACCTCCACGCCCAAGTCGGCCTGGCGGCGGATCATGGCGGTCTTGAGGAAACCGTGCCCGCTGGGCTGCATGAAGCACGAGCCCCCCGCGTCCCGGGCGGCCTGGGCGAGGATGGAGGAACACTTCAAGTCGTAGACCAGCGCGGGCCGCGAAAAGCAGCGCTGGATGAGCACGGCCCCCATCTGTTCCGGCCGGACGATCCGTCCGGCGGAGTCGACCAGTCCGGCGCGGTCGCCGTCGCCGTCCAGGGCGACGCCGAAGTCGGCCCGCTCGGCCACCACGCACTGCGAGAGTTCCGCGAGGTTGGCGTCCACGGCAGGGTTCGGATCGTGCCGGGCGAAATCGGGATCGATCGCACACCGCAGGGGAATGATTCGGCAGCCCGCCGCGGCGAGCACCCGCGGCGCGATCTCGGACATGGCGCCGCCCATGGCGTCCAGGACGATCGTCAAACGGCGGCGGGCCAACAGGCGCTCCTCGCTGCCGGCCAGTTGCGCGGCCGCGGCCCGCACCCAGGTCTCGTACTGGCCGAGCACGTCGACGGGCTCGGCACGGCCGCCATCGCGGCCGGCGAGCGGGGCGTCCAGCAAGCTCTGCAATTGGCCGACCAACTCGGGGACGGCCGGTTGGCCCGCCACCATGAACTTCACCCCATTGTACCGGCCCGGATTGTGCGATGCCGTGACGATCACCGCGCTTGGGCACCCCAGCCGGGCGGCAGCGAAATAGGCGACCGGCGTGGGCACCTGCCCGAGAGCTTTCACTGCGGCGCCCGATGCGACGAGTCCCGCTGCGAGCGCCTGCAAGAGCGCGGGCGTGCTGCGGCGGAAATCGCCGGCCAGGCAAACCGGCCCGCCGCCGCTGCGGGCAACCATGGCCGCCAGGGCGCGGCCGATCTTGCGGGCAACGTCCTCGCTGAGTTCGCTGCCCGCCACGCCGCGGATGTCGCAGGCCTTGAAGATGCTCACAGGTAGCCTCGCCGCTGCAATTCCGCTTGGAATTTCAGAAACTGCTCGTCATAGGCGGCGGCGAGCCGCGGCTCCGGCTCGACGCGCCGGCCGATGCGGACCAGCCCTTGCGTTGCCCGGGCAAAGTCGCCCAAGTAGGCCGCCGCGGCCAGCACCGCTGCGCCAACGGCACATTCAGGCTGGCGGGGAACGGCGTACGTCCGCCGCATGACCGCGGCGCGGATCCGCAGCCAGGTTTCGCCCGCCGCCGCGCCGCCGGTCGCGTAGATCGTGGACCCCACGCGGCAGCCCCAACGACTCGAACCGCTCGATCCCCAGCCGCTCGACCATTGCCGTCCCTTCCATGCCGGCCGCGAAACGCTCCGCGGGCGGAGCCGTCTCCTCCAGCCCGAAACCGCGGGCCGCGGGCGCCGCAAAGGGAAAACGCTCGCCGGTCCGCATGAGCGGATAGACCAGCCGGCCGGTGGGCAGCAAAGCGGCCGCCTGGCCGCCGAGTTGGTCCAGGTCGGCCTTGCCGAAATGCTCGCTGGTCCAGCCGCCGCCGGTGCTGGATGCCGCGCCGGGAAGGAATCCGCCGCCCGGATGGCGATGGTTGTACACGGCGCCGGCCGGATCGACCAGCGGTCGGGCGGCGACGGCTTTCAGCACGAGCGTCGTGCCCAGCGTGACGTTCAGGTCGCCGGGGGCAGCCGCTCCGGAGGCAAGGAAGCCGGCGGTGCCGTCCGTGCAGCCGGCCACCACGGGCGTGCCCGCCGGCAGCCCCGTCGCCGCTGCCGCGGCGGGCGTGACTTCGCCGATGGGCGTGCCGGGCAGAACGATGTCGGGAAACCGGTCGCGGGGAAGTCCCAGGTCACGACTCGATGGCCTCCGGCCAGGCGAGCGTGCCGGGATCGGCGCCGCTCTTCAGGGCCGTCGAAATGTCCGTCACGTCGTATCGCCCGCAGAGCATGCCGACGATCCAGTCCGTCTGGTGAATGACGCGGCAGCAGCGGCGGAACATGGCTGGTTGCGCGGCGGCCAAGTGCAGGATCTTGGGCAGTGCGAAGGCGGCGGCGATCTCAATGCCGTAAGGTCGCAGCGTGGCGCGGAGGCACTCGGCCGCCCGCGGGGCCTCGGCGGTCGCCCGCAGGTCGTCGTACATGATTCCCGGCGTCAGGGGGCGGTTCCGCGCGTCGGCCAGCAGGAAGGTGCCGGAGGTGGCGTCGACCGCGATCCCGACGATCTTGCCCCCGGCCGGCAGGGCGGCGGTCATCGCTTCGCAGCGCCGCCTGGGCGGCCGCGGTCCAGGCATGGGGGTCCTGCTCCACGAGAACCCCGTCGGAGCGTTTGCTCTCGGGGGGGAACTCGGCCCGGCCGGCGGCGACGACCCGCCCCGTCAGGTCCAGCGCCAGAGCGCGGACACCTCCGGTCCCGACATCGAGACCGACGGCCAAGAGGTTCTCATTCTCCATGCTTCCGCCTCAGTTGTAAAGTCTTCCTCGTGCGACTTGCCGATAGTTTCTGCCGGTCCTGCCGGTCAGCGTCGCTTGCGAAACCGCAAGCGAGTAACGGGGCTTTCGGCAAAAACTTGTTGTAAGTCGCACTAGCGGTAGTGTTCGCGTGAGAGGTGGAGGGTCCGCTCGAACGTCGCCCTGGGCGACGATTCCCGCGCCGGCATCGATGTCGCAAGGCCGAATGCCGTAACGACAGTAGAGGGCCAACTGCACGACGGGGTAGAATCCCTGGCTATACGGTTGCTGGTCGATCGTGAAGCGAATGACACCGGCCTTGATGAGCCGCAGGATCTGGGGCGATAGATCGAAGCCCGCGGCGGCATAGCCCTGCTTGGGAAACTCTCGCTCCAGCGCGATGCCCGCCGCCTCGGTATCCGTCTGACCCGTGCCGAGGACGCAGCGGATGTTGGGATCGGCCTTCAGTTCGGCGACGATCAGCGCGACCGCGCGCTGGGGCTCGTCGCTTGTGTAAATCACCTTCCCGGCGACGCCGTGCGACTTGAGCACTGCCTGGATGCCCGCGAGGCGCTCGTCGAGGGCCGCGATGCCGCGGTCGTGTTGCGTAAGGAGGACCTTGCTGCCTTTCGGGATGAACGCAAGGGCCTTTTCACCAAGAGTATGACCGGCCCTGGAGAAGTCTTGGCAGACGGCGCTCAGGCGGCGATGGTGATTGGGGCCATCGTCCTTGTGAAGGCCGCCTGTTGCGGGCTGGGCATCTACGTTGAACGCGACCACCGGTATGCCCTTGCTCATGGCCTCCGAGATCACGCCGTCGAATGCGCGGGCATCGATGATATTCAGCGCAATGCCGTCGTAACCATCGGCGACCGCCTTGCGGACCAATGCCGCTTGCGAGTTCAGATCGACGCCGTCCGTGCCTGTGAACCGGCATTGGACGTTCATGGCGGCAGCAGCATCCTGCATCCCCTTCTTTATGGGATCGAAGAATGCTTCATTTTGGCAACAGCTAATGAAGATGAATCGTAGCGGCTTTTTGGCCGGCACATGACCGGCGGCGAGAATCATGACGGCCAGAAAGGCGGCGACCAACAATGCAGTCTTCTTCATATCGGGAGGACCTCCTCGTTGTGCGGCTGTAACGGCCGCAATGTGAACTCAACAGTCATTCGTGGCCCTCTCGGTTCCCTTGGTGGCTTCCATGTTTTCTCCGCGATCGAAGAGGTTAGTCCACCAGCTCACGTTCGATCTGTTCCAACGTCTTGCCCTTGGTTTCCGGGACTCGCCGGTAGACGACAACGAAGCCCAAGAAGCAGATGGCGCCATACAGCCAGAACGTTCCCGACATGCCCAGGGATGCTTTCAGGAAGGGGAACGTGTAGGTCAGGACAAAACAGGCGATCCACAGGGACGAGGCAGCGACAGCGACCGCCGCGCCGCGAATTCGATTCGGAAATATCTCGGAGATCAGGACCCAAGCGATGGGCGCCAGCGACATGCTGTAGAAGCCGATGGCCGTCAGGGTTATGGCCAGCACCAGCACGCCCTGGATCCCCAACAGGTAGGAGGCTCCGAGGAAGGCATGACATAGACCGATGCCGGCGCAACCGATCAGCATCAAGATGCGCCGGCCGAAACGATCCACGGTGGCGATGGCCACGCAGTTGACGACCAGGCAGATCGTGCCGGTAATCACGATGTTGAAGAGGATGTCGTTCAGCCCGTAACCTGCCGCGCGGTACACCTCCTCGGCATAGTTGAAGATCACATTCAGTCCGCTCCACTGCTGGAGCACCGCCAAGAACACTCCGATGAGCAGGATTTTGCGCATCCTTCGGTTCCAGGAGATCGGAGAATCGGACGCGCTGCACCTCTTCGGCGGCGATGGTTTGCTGAATATCTTCCAATTGGGTCGCGGCCTGGGCTTCTCCGCAGAGCGAGCCGCAGAATGTGCAAGGCCCGCTGGCTCATGCCGTTCTTGACCAACCAGCGGGGACTTTCCGGCAAGAGCATCGCCGCAAAAAGGAACACCAGCGACGGCGCGGAAACCGCGGTGAACATCCACCGCCAGCCGTACTGGCCGTTCCACGACTGGCGGACGAACTCGGCCGTTGCGTGGTCCGGCATCTTCTCGGCGATCAGCCAATTGGCGGTTTGCCCGACGACGAAGCCGATGAAGATGGCCAGTTGGTAGATCGCCACGAACCGTCCGCGGAGGCGGGCCGGCGCGACCTCGGCGATGTAGACCGGCGCCACATTCGAGGTGATGCCGATGGCCACGCCGCCTAGGAGGCGCCACGCCACGAACCAGGAGAACGTCGGCGCCCAACCCGTCAGCGCCGAGGAGCTCGCAAACAGGAATGCCGCCAGGAGCAACAGTTTCTTGCGGCCGAACTTGTCGCTCAAACCGCCGGAAGCCAGCGCACCGGCCAGGCAGCCCAACAGGGCGCAACTGTTCGCCCAGCCGCTGAGCCACTCGTTGTTCAACTGGAAGTGCTTCTCAAAGAACGGCTTGGCGCCGCCGATGACGACGAAGTCGTAGCCGAACAGCAGTCCGCCCATGGCCGCGATCAGCGAAATCGCCCAGACGTAACCCATGGGGCTGCGCCGCGGCGCGTCGCCTGGCGGCGGATTCGTTCCGAGGTCCATCGCGCGGGACTCCCTACGCATCGCGGTAAGCGCCGATATCCGGCATGTTCTTATGGACGTCCGGGCCGAAGTAGCGCAGCCCCACCAGCGGCTCGCCGCCGGTGTTCTCGATCTCCACTCCGGCCGCGGCGGCGTCGTGGGCAATGAACACTTCGTCCCACGGCTCCTCGCCGAAGCGGATCATCACGGGCGTTTGGACGGCAAGCGTGCCCAGCCGGCCGCAGCCCTGCACGGTGATCCAGCCGCTGGCGCCGGGATCCTTCAGCACGCATTTCGCCTTCGGCATGACCGTCAGCTCCTTGGCCGAGACCAACTGCTCGCCGTCGAAGCGGCCGTAATCGATCCAGCGGTCGGTATAGCCGGGACCGGAACATTCCCGGTCGACGATAGGCTCGACGTAGTTGTGCTGCTTGAAATGCGGATCGACGTTCTTCTCCCAGGCAAGTTGCCCGACGAGATAATCGAGATCGTGATGTTTGTCCTTGGGCACATCCTTGACCAGCAGGTCCCAGGGCACTTCGCGCCCTTCGACCAGCGACTGATACATGCCGAACACGTCGGAGCCCCACTGGGGTTCGTAGGTGCACATCGAGCCGGGGGCATGGAGCACGCCGGCGGGAATCAACCAGCCCGTCCCCGCCTTGAGGCGATAGGCCTTCGAGAGGTCAAGAATGCCGTTGTCGCCTTTGCCCCAATTCTCCAGGCAGCGGCGGACGTCGGCCTTCGTGGTGCCCGGCTCCAGGCCCATGAACGTGTAATCGAAATGGTTCTCGGCGGCGTTCAGTTGCGGGGGGAAGTAGTAGCACTCCGGCTTGCCCTGCCGGCCGGTCAGGGCGGCGTGCTCGGCCTGCTGGTGCATGTGGTGCGGGATCGGGCCCATGTTGTCGAAAAACTTCGAGTACACCGGCCAGCGCCGGTACTTCTTCCAAATCGCCTGGCCGACCAGGCGCGGGCCGGCCTCCTCGACGGCGTCCTTCAGCAGGAATCGCTCGCCCTCGAACACGCAGTAGCTCAGACCTTCGTCCGCCGCGCGGTTTTCATTGGCGGCCTCGGTGGTGCTGGAAAACCAGCGTTCGTCGATGCCGCCCCGATGCGTGCCCAGGGCGTACCAGTCGGTTGGGGCCAACTTGATCCGCTTGCCGGGATGCAAGAAGCTGCGCGGCACCCAGGTGGGCGTCAGTCGCAGCAATCCCCCGCCGGCGCTCAACGCCCGATCGAGAATCGCAGCGACGTTGTCCCGCTTGATGATCTTGGAGGCGCACATGATCGTTTTCTCCTCATCCTTGTCGTCTGGTCGAAGCCGCGGTGCGCAAGGCGCCCGGCGGCGATTGCAACTCGTTGGTCGTGGCTTCTCAGTCCGCTGTCCTGCCGTGCCGGTCGATGAGTTCATTCACTCGCCCGCGGCAACAGGTAAAATCCACAAGCGAAACGTCGGGCGGAACGAAATGGTCGGCATGGGGGATGTAGCCGCCCCGGCGGATACCGCCGTTGCGGCAGCCCTTGGGCATACTACTTCTTGATCGTCTCGCCCCAGTATCCGAACTCCCATTTCAGAGTGCGTACACCAGGGTTGAAATTGCAGGTTTCCAAGAATCGCTGGCGAGTGTCCATGCAGGGTTGCCCTTCTGATCGCCTCCTCCCGCACCGGCGATGCCGGGGTATTGGCGCTCGGAACGAAGTTGACGTCGGCTCCGCAGAGCCCAGTATAGCAGCCTCCCCAGGGCACAAAATGCGCAAAAGTGGTGCACTCACGCGCACGCGGCTGGACGCCGTCCCGCCTCCATGGTTACACTGAAGGGGATGCCGCGATCGCGACGAATTCCCCACGTCCTGCTGCTCATCGAGACCTCCCGGGCTTATGGACGCGGGTTGGTCGAAGGAATCGCCCGCTACGCCGAAGAGAACGGCCCCTGGTCGATCCTCTACGAGGAACGGGGACTGACAGATCCCTTGCCTCGCTGGCTCAGGCATTGGCGGGGCGACGGCATCATCTCGCGCACCATACGCAGCGCAGACGCCGCCAAGCTTCTTGCCACGGGCCTTCCCGTGGTCGAACTGTATGCCTATAACGAGCCGAGGTTGCCGCGAGTGCGTCCTGACGAGGCGGAAATCGCTCGGCTGGCTGCCGAGCATTTTCTCGACCGTGGTCTGCGGAACTTCGCCTTCTTCTCCACCCAACGCGCCCATTGGATTGACGGGCGGCGCCGGGCTTTTGAAGAGGTGCTGCGGCAGCGCGGTCATGTGTGCCACGGCTTCCGTTTCATGGCGGCGGCGAAAACAGCCGGCAAGAAACCACGCCGCATCGACGATCGCAGCGTCATCCACTGGCTCCGCAAACTGCCGAAGCCGTGCGGTGTGTTCTGTGCCTCCGATTTTTTTGCCGCGCGGCTGCTTAGGACCTGCCGGGCCTGCGACATTGCCGTGCCCGACCAGGTTGCCGTGCTCGGCGTCGACAACGACGCGGTGTTCTGCGGGGTCTCTCTTCCGCAACTATCGAGCATCGACTTGGGCAGTGCGCGGATCGGCCATGAAGCCGCTGCCCTGTTGGACCGGCTTATGGCCGGTCGATCGCCGCCGAAGGGGGCCGTATGCGTGGCGCCCCGGCACGTCATTACTCGCCAGTCCACCGACATTCTGGCAATCGACGACCGAGACATCGCCCAGGCGGCGCGGTTGATCCGCGACCAAGCCTGTCAGCAGTTGCAGGTCGCCCAGTTGGCGGTCGCGGTGGGACTCTCACGCCGGGCCCTGGAACAGCGATTCCGACGTGCCCTGCATCGCAGTCCGAAGGAAGAGATCCTCCGGGTCCGAATGGAGCAGGCGAAGATGTTGCTGGCCACGAGCAACGCGGCTGTGGCCCAGGTAGCCAAGAGGAGCGGCTTCAGGTCGCCGAAGTATTTTGCACGGGCATTTCGACAGCGAATCGGCGTGACGCCGCAAGTCTACCGTGGCCAACGTCAACTGCCCGCCGGCAAGAGTCATGGACCATAGTGCCGGAGATCGGGGGAGCATTTTCGCCCATATCGCATTGCAGACTCCCGATCAAACGGGTCATCGGGATGCGGCCGCCCGCCGAGCCGGCCAAAGCGAGGAAAAGCCGGGGAAAAAGGTATTTTCCGCGTGTTTTGACTACTGTACCGAACGGCCGTCTTGCCCTTTTCAAGACTGGCGCCTTAAACCACTCGGCCACCGCTCCTTAGTTTCCAAGATTGCCATGAAACCGGTTGGCGGCAAAGCAGCCACCGCGCCATAATTTTCCGCAACAGAAAACTACTTCGGCTGCGGCGGGCTTGCCCGCTCGTGATGGAAAGGGCCAAAGGGGCGCGGGCCGTGATGAAAACCGGCCTCTTCGGCCTTCGCGGCGGCGGCGTCGGCCAAGGATTTCTCCCCCATTTCCCGCAGCACTTTCGCCAACGAGGCATACGCGCCGCCGAGCATCCCGCGGAAATACCACATCCGAGGCGACGACTCTTGAATCTTCGTCCAGGCGGCAATTTCCTCTTCAAGGCTCGCCCGGGCTTGCGGCCAGCGGTGGCGAGCGATCTGGACCTCGGCCAATTGATGCAACGACCGCAGCAGCGAAAAGCGATACGTGGCCACGGAAGCAAACTCGACGGCCAGCTTCTTCTCCAAGTCCACCGCCTTGCTCAACGCATCCTCGGCCTCGGGCAGGGCCTCGGCCGAGCGGGAACTGCCGGCCAGCCGGATCAAGCAGCGGGCCAGCAACGCCCGATATTCCGGGACCGTGGGATAACGGGCGACCAGGTCCTTGCCGATCGCGACGGCCTGCTGAAGCTGCTTCTTGTCGGCCTCGGGCGGCTTTCCATCCCGAACAGGCCGGGACGGCATCGTGTAGGTCTCGGCCAACTCGTAGAGATAGTCGGGGTTTTGCGGCGTCTTGGCCACGAGCGATGCCAGGATGTCGGCGGCCTCCTTCTTGGCCTGCTCAGCCTCGTCGCGGTGGCTGCGGGCCAAGAGGAAGTAACGGTCGCGTTGGCAGTGGGCCATGGCCAGCCGATAGCTGGCATTCTCGGGGCTCTCGGCCATTAGTTTTTCCAGGATTTCCACGGCCTTGCGGTTGTTTTCCGTGGCCTTGCGGTTGTTTTCGGTGGCCTCGACCGCGCGATTCCACGACTGCCAGGGGCCGCGTCGGCCGCTCGGGCCGCCATGTTCCGGCCGGGTTTCCGCCGCGTGTTCCGGCCTGACTTCCGGCCTGGTTTCCGGCCTGGTTTCCGCGCGTATGTTCCGGCCCGCGTTCGGGCCTGATTTCCGGCCTGCGGGCCGGCAGCGACGTGCTGAGATAACTGTAGGTCTTGGCCAACTCGAACCGGCTTTCCGGCAGCGTGGCCACTTCGGGCGGTTCCTTGAGCAAGGTTTCCAAGGCTTGCCGGTGGGCATCTCCGGCCTCCGTGGGCCGGCCGGTGTCGCGGTACACGACTCCCAATTCATTGTGAATGGCGGCGATGGTCGTCATCACGTCCGAGTTGGCCATCGAGGTCTTTGCCAAGGCCTGATAACTGGTCAAGGCGTGGCGGTAGGCGGTCTCGGCCTTGTCGTATTGTCCCAGCCGCCGCTGGATATCGCCCACGCGGCGGTGGGCCCGGGCCGTCTCCTTCTGCAACTTGACGTCGGCCTGGTTCCCCCGGGCGAACTGGTCGTAGAACTTGAGCATGCTCTCCAGCAGCACGGCGTCCTTGCCGGTGACGATGTTCTGCCAGAGGGCCGCGGCCCACTCCTGCTGGTCCTCCTCCGCGTCGTTGTCCTGCAGGTCGCCCGGCGGGGCTTCCTCTCCGACGGCCTGCGGATCGTCCTGCTGGACGTCGTCGGGGGGCCGTGCGACGGGATCGCCGGCGACTTTGTCGAAGATGTCCTCGAAGGCTTTGGTGGCCAGTCGGAGGTTGGTTTCCGCCCGCGCCCGGTCGGCCTTGGCCCGGGTCTGCGCGGCCTCGGCCTGTTGGCGTGCGGTTTCGGCCCGCCCGAGGGCCTGATTGGTCACGATATATCCGGCCGAGGCGATCACGGCCACGGCCAGCAGCAAGGCGAGGGCGGTTCCGGCCAAGGCCGCCATCGCCCGATTCCGCCGGCACCAGCGCCACATGCGTCCGACCGGGGTGGTGCGACGGGCACGAATGGGCCGGTCTTCCAGGAAGCAGCGGAGGTCGGCGGCCAGTTGCCCGGCCGTCTGGTACCGATGCCCGGGGTCGGCGGCCATCGTCTTCACGACGATCGTCTCCAGGTCGCGGGGAATGGTGGGATTGAGCTTGCGCGGCCGGGGCGGCTCCTCTTGGGTCATTTGGCGGATCAAGCGGCGACGGTCCGTCTGGTCGAAGGCCGGCCGCAGCGTGAGCAACTCGTAAAGCGTCAGCCCCAGGTTGTAGACGTCGCTGCGGGCGTCGGCCTTTCCCTCGAATTGCTCGGGGGCCATGTAACGCAGCGTGCCGACCATGTCGCCGGAATGAGTGAGGTCCTCCGAGTCGCCCAGCTTGGCCAATCCGAAGTCGGTGATCCAGACCGTGCCGCGGCTGTCCAGGAGCAAGTTGGCCGGCTTGATGTCGCGGTGCAGGGTCCCCTGCTGATGGGCGTACTGGAGGGCGTCGGCAACCTGGATGCCGAGCCGGGCCACGTTGCGCCAGTAGCGCGAACCGGACGGCGCGGACCGGGGCGACACCGCCGCGGCGTCGTCCTGCTCCCGCAAGAGCGAGTCGGGCGTGATCGAGTCGGGCGTGGGCGGGCCGGCCAACAACAGTTGGGCCGCCTCGGAGGCCGAAAACGTGCCGTTGGAACGCTCCGCTTCCGCGGGCGGAAGGACGGAGGGCGGGGCCAGGTTTTCCGCCCCGAAAAACGGACCGCTCCCCGACTGCTTGGATGCCCCGACCGCAAGCGCGTGGAGAACCTTGTCCAGCCCCTCCCCGGCAATGAATTGCATCACGTAGTAATGGAGGCCGTCCTGTTGGCCGACGCCGAAGACGGGCACGATGTTGGTATGGTGCAGCCGGGCGGCCGCTTGGGCCTCGCGAAGAAACCGTTGCAACCGCGTGGCCGAGGCCACGCACGCGGCCGGCAGGACCTTCAGCGCCACGTGTCGGCGGAGCGACTCCTGCTCCGCCTCGTAGACGATGCCCATGCCGCCTCGGCCGATTTCCCGCAAAATTCGGAAATCGCCCAGCCGTTCCAGCGTCCCCTTCGGCGATGCCTGGGCCGACGTTCCGCCCCGTCCGTGCGAAGAGGTCGTGTCCGGCCGAAGTTCCTCCATGAGCAGGAGCGTGGGAAAGAGGTCGCGGATCCGCTGGGCCAAGTGCGGATGCCGCTCGGCATAGTCGGTGATCGAGACCCTGTCCCCCTGCCGGTGGCGATCGAGGAACTCCTCGGCCAGTTGTTCGACCGGGTCGCGATCCACGCTCGAACCGCTCACGGCATCGTCTGGAGAATCGTCACGCATCATGGAAGACGGCCATTGATTGCGGGAAATGGTTGAGGATGTCCTGGAATTCCACTGAAACAACACCAACCACAACCGAGACTATGGCATGGTCCTTGGGTAGGAGGATTCCACGCAAAGGCGCTAAGGCGCGAAGCGCAAAGGTATGGAAAAAAAGAGAAGGGAAGGTCGGATTGCCCCACAGGCGTCAATTCATCAATCATCTCCTCTCCCTTTGCGGCTTTGCGCGTTAGCGCCTTTGCGTGAGAAATTTCTCGCAGTGATGTTGCCAAAACGCTGATTTTCTTGCCCCCAATTCCACGACACCCTCAGATGATTCCTCATCGCGGGAGAAGATCGCTCATCGTGGCAGATGATCGCCCGTCAAAAAAAGCCCCGGCGCCGCGGCCAGCGCCGCGCGCAGCCGCTCCAGGGCGCGGATGTACCGTTTGCTGGCCGCCGCGGGCGTGATGGCCAATTCCTCGGCCGCCTCCTGGTTGGTCAGTTCCTCGTAGTGCCGCAGGGCGAGGATCTCGCGATCCAACGGCTCCAGGCCATCGACCGCCTCTTGAAAGTGGACCTGCAACTCGACGCGAATCGCCGCCATGCTCGGCGACGTCATCCGACCGATCAGGCTGCATGAAAGCGATTGCGAGTCGATCTCCGGCGCGACGGGCCGGAACAGGGCAACCTCCTGCTTCGCGTCCCGCTTCTGCGCCCCCAAGTGCTGCCGATGAATCGCCATCAGCCGCTGCCCGGTGAGAAACCGAAGCCACAAGAAAAGCGGCATGGGCCGCTGGGCGACATATTGCTCCAACTGCCGCGAGGCGTCCAAATAGGCCTCTTGAAGCACGTCGGAGGCATCCACCCTGGCTGCCACGCGGCGGTCCAATCGCAAATCCACCATGCGGCGCAGCCGTTGGCGGTGGCTCATGAAGACCTCCGCGAGTGCGGCCTGGCCTCCACTCTGGAGGTATTCTATTCCATACTCTATGGTGGAATTGGCGGAATCGCCCACGACTTGACTCATACGCATTCAACCCCCGGGAGCTGATGTAGTTCCGAAGCCACAACCCATTCTACCTAAAATCGCCATATTACCTGTATATTGGGGGACGTCAGCGTGCTCCCATGCTTACGCACCGACCCGGACAGACTCCACCGCCACCAAAGGGGACAGTCCCATTTTCGTCGGACGAAAATTGGGACAGTCCCCCGAAGAAAATTGGGCCAACCCCATTATAACCTGTCTTCCCGGAGTCTGGTTTCGCAAATTAGTAGAATAGAGCGTGAGTTGGTTGTCTAGAAACCGCGTGCCGGTGGTGGACCCGTTGGCGCGCCCAGACGCAATGAGGTGTGGTTATGGGAAGACGTTGGTTGGTGGGACTGATTTTCTTGGGCCTTTGTGCGTGGCTTGCCGGCCCGGCGGCCCAACTGGGATGGAGCCAAGATAACCCCGATGGGAAGAAGGCGCCGGGCAAGGCCTCCCACAAACAGGCATGGGCAGGCCATCATGGACAGTTTGGGCCTGACTACGCCGGAGGTCAGAAGGGCGGCACGTGTGACGGCCAAAAAGCGGCCCATCACGGCCACAAAGGCCACCACGGCCATAAGGGCCATCATGGCTACAAGGGCCACAAGGGGCACAAGTATGGCCCCTGCGGTCACAAGGGCGGCCACGGCCACCACGGGTACAAGGGTCACAAGGGGCACAAGTTTGGCCCCGGCGGTCCCGAGGGCGGCTACGGCCACCACGGGTACAAGGGCCACAAGGGGCATCACAAATTTGGTCCCTGCGGTCACAAGGGCGGTCACGGCCACCACGGCTACAAGGGTCACAAGGGGCACAAGTTTGGCCCCGGCGGTCCCGAGGGCTTCCCCGGCTACGGCATGGGCGGTCATCACAAGGGCGGCCACGGCCACCACGGGTACAAGGGCCACAAGGGTCACAAGTTTGGCCCCGGCGGTCCCAAGGGCTTCCCCGGCTACGGCATGGGCGGTCATCACAAGGGCGGCCACGGCCACCACGGCCATAAGTGCCACAAGGGTCACAGGGGCCATCACAAGTTTGGTCCCTGCGGTCCTCAGGGCTTCCCCGGCTACGGCATGGGCGGCTGGGGAAAACCCGGCATGTTTGGCCCGCACTTCGGTCCGCAATTTGGCCCGCAATTCGGCCCGCACTTTGGTCCCCAGTTTGGCCCACCGTTTGGTCCCAAACCCGGTGCTCCCTACGGTCCGAAGCCTGGGCCACAACCTGGCGCGAAGCCCGGCCCGCAAGCTGGCCCCGGCGTGAGATACGGCACTTCTGGGCGTCCGAACTGGACACCGCCAAGTGCTGCCGAGCTGTTCCAACGTTTGGACAAAAACAAGGACGGCAAGCTGACCAAGGACGAGGTGCCCGCGCCAATGTGGGAGGGGCTCACGAAGGCCGGCGCGGTGAAGAATGGAGCGGTCAGCAAGGGAGATTTTGAGACCGCGGTGAAGAAGTTTCGGGAACATTACCGCCAGCAGGGAAAACCGCAAGGCGATCCGGCCGGCGGCCCGCAAGCTGGCCGGCGGGGCGGCCCGAATCGCCCCAATATGCCCGGCACCAACACCTACACCGGCCGCACGTTGATCGTCAACCCGAATGTGGACCAAATGTGGCAACACCTCACGGAGATCGGCGCCGTGAAGAACGGCGTGGTGACGAAGGAGAGCCTCGGGGCCGCTATCAAGAAGAGGCAGGAGGAGCGTCAAAAGCAGCAGCCCACGGGCAAGTAGCCCGGATCGCTGTTGATCGATCGTGTAGGAAGCCGTTTCAAGACCAGAGCGATTTTTACCATCTCGCTCGGCGCAGCTCCCGCGCAAGTCATCTTGAAACGGCTTCCTCGTTTTATCTTCCGGTCGTGTGAGCCGTTGACCGCTGCGGGCCGTTATGGTAGAAAGAGGGTTCCGGTGGCGGGCTCCCCCCCATCGGGGCCAATGGCGGCCAAGCACCGACGTTGGCCGTCCCTGCCCACGGGGTGGCAACGTTTTCCAATTACCGAGGAGTGCCAACGTGTCGTGTAGCGAGCGGAAGAAAGAGATTCGACGCCGTCGTCATCGCCATAAGAAGTTCGACATCTTCGCCCGGAAGCTGAAAACCGCCACGGTTTCCGAGCGCGGCGCGATTGCCGAGAAACTGCGGGGTTTGACCCCGGGCTGCAATGAACTCATCGTCCGGTGGGAACTGGAGAAAAAGCGGTAAGGGCCCGTCGGGGGCTAATTTCGCTTCTCTGTTGGCCGTGGAGCAGATGCGGCTGCGGGTGCTGGGGCGGGCGCGGGAACGAAGGTCGCGCTAGCCGCCGCCTGGCTGGCCTGCTTGGCTTTCAAGTCCCATCCATAGACGTACAGCTCCAAGCCAAGGCAGTAGACGCCGGTCAGGAGCGCCGCCAGGGCGCCGGCCAGCAACACGGTATACAACGCCGTGACTTGGAACCTCGCCCAAACCTTGCGGCTCATCCACGTCGCGGAAACGAGCACGATCATCGCGATCACGTACGAGGCGTGCCAGACGGCATAGGGGACGTGCGCGGAGGTGAGGCCCAACGCGACCGCCACGCACGCCGCTGCGGCGACGATCCACTGCACGTGAAAGGCCAAGCCAAAGGCCTTTTTCTTAGGCTCGACTTCCTCTTCGGGCGTTTCCGAGGGTTCCACCTCGGCGACGATGGGCTCTTCGCCCTCGGGCGTCGCCGTGCCGGCGTCGGCCGGTTCGACCATCGCGGCCAGGTCTTCGCCGCCTTCCGCTTCGGCCGGCGGTTCCGTCCCTGGGGTGGCTTCAGACCCCGCCTCGGCGAACGTCAGGTCCTCGGCCCCGAGGCCAAGATCCTCGAAAGGGGGGTTTTCCTCTTCATGTTCGGACATCGTCTGCTACTCCGGATAGAGGCGGCGCAAGCTCCCTCCATTATAGATGGCCGCGGACGGGGCCGCCACCAAAAAAATCCTGTCAAGCGGCCAGCTTAGACTTCGACGGGCGTTGCCTCAAGGGAGAGGTTCGTGGGTGCGATGGGCGTGGCATAGTCGCCGTCGTGCGAGAAGGTCTGGTTTCGGCCGTAGTGTTTCGCCTCCTGCAAGGCCACGTCCGCCCGGCCGCACAACGAAACCGGGGTGTCCCCGTCCGCCGCCGCTACCACGGCGCTGCTGATCGTCAGCCGAAGCGGGTGATCATGGTAGTCGAACGTCGTGGCCTCGATGGTTTGACGGATGCGTTCCGCCACGGGGGTGGCGTCGTGCAGATCGACATCGGGCAGGAGGAAGAGGAATCGTGGACCCGAAAAGCAGGTGAAGACGCACTGCCCGTCCTGCTCTTCCTGGAGAAGCCGGCCTAGGGCTTGGAGGACCTCGTCGGCCGCCTCAGGACCGAGTTGCTCGTTGATCTGGCTGAACTCGTCCACGTCGAACAGCGCCACGGACAAGGGGCGGGTGCGGTCCAGATGGTCCTGCCACCACCGGGCCACGGCCAGTTCGAAGTCGGCCGGGCTGGCGGTGACCGGCGCGGTTTCTCCGGGAACCACTTGCTTGGAACTGCCCAGGATGCCGACCATGGCCTCGTCGAGTGCGTCATGGACGCGGTGATTGGCGCCGGCCAGATTGTTGGTCTGTTCGAGGACTTGGCGGCCGCCTTCTTCCAGATCGTCCGGCGACGGACACGGCTCCCCAGCCGGCGTCAGGGCTCGGCACCGCCGGCCCAGGTACATGGCCAGCAGGAAGCCCACTGCCAAGTTCACCACGGCGACCACGAAGATGTAGGAAATCACGAGTTCACCCCCCTGCAACGCTCGAAACTCTCCGATATGAGCAACTCTACGTCATACCCCGATGTACATCAGAGGCAACACGGCAGCGAGCGATTGGTCCGTTCATGCGGAATATGCCGGCGCGGCCGGCGCTACCAGTTCAGCTCGGCGGCCTCTTCCCAATGCTTATAGAGCGAGACCAGGGCCTCCTGATGTTGGGTGATCTCGGCCTTGATCTGCCGCACGCGCTGGCCGTCGCGATGGGTCTGGCCCTGGGCCAATTCCTGTTGGAGCTGCTCGATGCAGGTCTCGTGCCGGAAGATTTCGTCTTCCAGGTCGGAGAGTTTGCGATAGGGGAAACGCCGCTTGGGCCGCGACGACTTTTGCTCGCCCTTGGCCGGCGGTTTCGTGGGTTTCGAGTCCCGCGGCGAGTCGGGCTCTTCGGCGGCTTCTTGGGTGGCGGCGCGTGCGGTTTTGCGGCCGGTCTGAATCTGATAGGCCTCGTAGTTTCCCTCGATGATCTGCACGCGGCCACCGTCCATGATGACCAGGTGATCGGCCAGGCGATTGACGAAATAGCGGTCGTGGCTGACGAACAGCACGGTGCCGTCGAACGCGGTCAAGGCCTGCTCCAGGGCGTCGCGGGCCCAAAGATCGAGGTGGTTGGTGGGCTCGTCGAGGACGAGGAAATTGGCCTCCGCGGCGGCCAGCCGGGCCAGCGCCGTCCGGCATCGCTCGCCGCCGCTGAGATGGGCCACCCGTTGGAGGGCCGTGTCGCCGGTCAGCCCGAAACGCGCCAAGAGGTCGCGTCGCTGCTGGTCGTTGAACGGTTTGTGCGCCGGGCGGATGGCCTCCAGGGCGGTCTTCTCGTCGTCCAAGGAGGCCAACTGTTGATCGAACAGGGCCGCCACGACGCCCTGACCGAGCCGGGCGCTGCCTTCGTCGGGCCGTTCCAAGCCGAGCAGGCATCGGAGCAGCGTGGTCTTGCCGCAGCCGTTCGGTCCCAGCAGCCCCCATCGCTGGCCGCGGAGGATCTCGAGGTCGACGCCGGCGAACAGCCGACGCCCGTACGACTTGCCAAGCTGCTCGGCGCGGAGGACGAGGTCGCCGGAGCGCGAGGCCGGGGGGAACGCCAGCGGGGGGGCGTGGATTTCCCGGGGCGGAGCGACCAGCTCGATCCGCTCCAGCTTCTTGCGCCGGTCTTCCGCTTGGGCGTGCTTCTGGCCGTAATGATGGCGGCGGATGAATTCCTTGGCCTTGGCGATTTCGAGTTGCTGCTTTTCGTAGGTCCGCCGCTCGACCAACAAGCGTTCGGCCTTCTGCCGGCGGTAGGCGGTGAAATTGCCCGGATAGCTTTCGACCGTGCCGCGGAACAGTTCCAGCGTCCGGGTGGTGACCTTGTCGAGGAAGCAGCGATCGTGGCTGACCAGGACCAGGGCGGCGGAACTTTCCAGGAGGAAGTCTTCGAGCCATTCGGTGGCCTCGATGTCGAGGTGGTTCGAGGGCTCGTCGAGCAGCATGAGGTTCGGCTCGGCCAGGAGGAGCTTGGCCAGCATGAGGCGGTTCTGCTCGCCGCCGCTGAGCGACTGGACCGGCTGATGGAACGTTTCCGCGGGGAAGCGAAGTCCCTCCAGCACGCGCCGGATCTTGTGCTCGAGGTTATAGGCGTCGCGGCGCTGGATCTCGTGCTGGAGGTGATCGTAGCGGTTGGCCAGGCGCCGGTGTTCGGCCGGATCGGCGTCGTCGGCCATCGCCCGGGCGACGCTGAGCGATTCCTCTTGCAAGGCGATCAAGCCGGCCAGGGCCGATTGCGCTTCGTCCCAGAGCAGGTGGCCGGGCTCCCAGCGGGGCTGTTGTTCCAAGAAGCCCGGATGCACGGAGTCGTGCAGCCGGGCGGCGCCGCTGTCGGCCTCTTCCTTGCCGGCGAGGATGCGCAGCAAGGTGGTCTTTCCGCTTCCGTTGGGCCCGGCCAGACCGATCCGCTCTCCCGGCCGCACCTCGAACGTCACCCCGTCCAAGACCGGCTCGGGGCCGAAGTGCTTGCGGAGATTCTCGACCTCCAGAAGAATCATCCGCCCACCGTGGGTTCCCCGAATGGCCGTTGTCGATCAAAAACGTATTGTAGGCAAAGGATGCCCCGGCCGCAAGCAATCAGCCATCATCCCTCGGATTACGTGAGATAGACCACCAGGTGGAGAGCGATACCCGCCGTTGTGGTTGTGTTTGATGCTTTGCGCGGTTTGGATGGCACGTACCGTATGTAGGGCAAGTTTCGGCGCGTTTTTGACTGTTGGCCGTATAATTCAGCGCCTGCGGCGGGGGCAGATTTCGCCATTCCTAAGCAAGACCGGCGGGTCGTCGGCAACATTAACATTATAGGGATGATCCTGTCGCTGGGCGTGAACTGTTGTGAATTGACGGCATCGGCCGATTATGGTAGGAAGAGAATGCTGAATTCCTTTTAGGGCGTGGCTGGAGGCGGCCGCGCCCGTCATTCGAGGAGGCAGACCGATGATACGGATGCAGTGGCGGCGTTCTGGCGGGGCGAAAAGGAACTCCGGCAACCGGAAGACGCAACGACGGATGGGCTCCTTCGAGTCCTTGGAATCGCGGGCGTTGCTCTCGGCTTCGACGTTGACGACGCTGGTTGCCCAGCCGTTGGTTTCGGTGGCTCCCGAGGTGACGAACACGGTCCCCTATGGCTATACGCCGGCGCAAATCCGCCACGCCTACGGTTTCGACCAGGTAAGCTTTGCCACGTCCAGCGGCACGGTCCAAGGCACCGGGGCCGGCCAGACGATTGCCATCGTCGATGCCTACAACGATCCGAACATCGTTTCCGACTTGAACGTCTTCGACTCGCAATTCAAGTTGCTGCCGCCGCCGAGTTTCAAGGTTGTCAATCAGAGCGGCTCCACGAAGCTTCCCACGACGACCGACGCGGGCTGGGCGATGGAGATGGCCCTGGACGTCGAGTGGTCCCATGCGGTCGCCCCCGGCGCCAGTATCCTGCTGGTCGAGGCCAATTCGTCCAGCCTGACCGACCTGTTGACCGCGGTGAACTACGCCCGCCAGCAGCCGGGCGTGACCACGGTTTCGATGAGTTGGGACGCCAATGAATTCTCGGGCGAGACTGCCTACGACAGCTATTTCACCAGCCCGTCGGGCCGGGGAGTCACGTTCCTGGCGGCCAGCGGGGATGACGGCGGCAATGCGGGCTGGCCGGCCGTATCGCCGAACGTCGTGGCGGTGGGCGGAACGACGCTGAACCTTACTTCCTCGAATACCCGTAGCTCGGAGACCGCCTGGAGCGACAGCAGCGGCGGCGTCAGCCGTTACGAGTCGGAGCCGAGCTATCAGGCAAGCGTGCAGAACACGGGAAAACGGACCACGCCCGACGTGGCCTACGACGCCAACCCCAACACCGGTTTCGCCGTTTACGATTCGGTTCCCTACAGCCGCCAAAGCGGCTGGTTTTGCGTCGGCGGCACCAGCGCCGGGGCGCCGCAATGGGCCGGGTTGATCGCCATTGCCGACCAGGGACTCAGCTTGGCCGGGAAGGGCTCGCTCAGTTCGACCGACTCCGCCCTCTATGCCCTGCCCAGCAGCGACTTCTACGACGTGACCAGCGGCCGCAACCGCAGCTACCGCGCCGCCGCCGGTTACGACGAAGTCACCGGCCTGGGCGCTCCGTTGGCCAACTTGGTCATTGCGAACTTGGTCTATGGCAACGGCGCGCCGACCACGCCGAACATTGGCAGCACCATGCCAAGCCCCTTCAGTTTCGGCAACGGCCCTTATGGCCCGGGCTTGGGAAATTCCGACATGGTTGCCGCCGCGGCGGCGGATTCTTCCGCATCCACCCCGACGGCCACGCCCGCGCTGGCCAGTTCGCCCGCGGACCTGGCGGTGCAGGATATGCAGACCGGCCGTTGGGCCTTGCTCGCCGCGGCCAACCCGCAGGGCGAAACCGGACTGTCTTCGCCCCTGGGCCAGCACGCCCGCCGGAGCGATGGCGGCGACTCGTTGTCGGCTGCGTGGACGGAGGCGGCCGACTCCTATTTCGCCGAGTTGGCCGATCCGGGATTTGCGCTGGCGGAATCCGGCGTGCCTCTGCCGGTCTGATCGGCCCTCGAAAAGGTGCATCGTACACCCACGGTCCAGGCCCGTCTCAAGATGACGGATGGCGTCTTGGCAACGTCACCTCGAGCCGATTCTCGCGCAGAGCGCAAAGACGCAGAGGCGCAAAGGAGAAAGAAGAGAAAGAGGAGGGAGCGGGGGAATCGATGGCGGGTGGGGCAATCGGACCGTCCCTCTCTTTTCCCCCGTACTTCGCGCCTTGGCGTCTTTGCGTGAAATCTCCTACCCGAGGACCATGCCACAGCCTTGGTTGTCGTTGGGATTTTCCCCCCCGAAATTCCTGGCTACCTTCAAAGTAACCCTCCGGGGCCACGGCCGTCCTTCGCAGGGGGCACGGGTGTTGCGGCAACTATTCCCACGGGAATTTTTCCGCCCGCAAAATCGTCTCATCTCTTGCAATCACAAGCTATAACAGTAATATTGATAGAGAACCCCACTATCGCGTGGTCGGAAAGCACCACCTCGCTCTCTTTGGGGGCCACGAAACCGGAACCGTGTCACTCTCATAGGAGGATTCTCCCATGTCGCTCTCCTCGACGCTCCCTCTGTTGCCGAAGGCGCTGAATCTGCTGCCCAAGGCGCTGGCTGTCTCCGTGCTGTTGACCGTCGGTTGGGCTGCTCGCGGCGCCGACAATGCGGGCCGCGACGACGAAAGCTCCGCGACGGCAAGCTCGACCAAGACCGAGGCGGCCGAAAAAGACGGCCATGCCGAGAAGTCGCTGCGGGAACAGGATATCTACATTCCCTATGAGAAATTGCGGCAGGTCTTCGAGCGGCACGGCCGCGGCGTCTTTTTGCCTTACGAGGAGTTCGAGGACTTGTGGCGGGCGGCCCGGGAGAAGAATCAGCCCGCGGCCACGGCGCAGCCGCCGGTGGGCGCGGTGATTACGGAGATCGAAAACGAGGCCACCGTGGCCAAGGACGTGGTGCGCGTGAAGGCCACCTTGAAGATCGACTTGTTGGTCGAGGGTTGGCACGAAATCCCGCTGCGGCTGGCCGACGCGGCCATCACCAGCGCCACGCTGCACGGCGAGCCGGCGCGCATCGTCGGCGCTCCCGGCGAAGACTACAAGCTGCTGGTCGAGAAGAAAGGGAAGCAGCCCGAGCAGATCGTGCTCGCCTTGGAATATGCGAAGGCGATCAGCAAGATGCCCGGCCAGAACAGCGTATCGTTCCAGGCGCCGCAAGCCCCGGTGAGCCGTTGGCGCGTGCGGATTCCGCAGGCGGGCGTGAAAGTGAACCTGTTTCCGCTGATTGCCGCCACCGAAGTGCCGGCCGCCGTCCCCGCTGCTATTCCTGGCTGCCCGGGCGGCTCCGCGCCGCTCCCGGCGCCGCTCCAACCGACAAGAAAAATGAAGTGAAGCCACCCCCGGCGGACGAGACCGTCGTCCTGGCCTTTGTCGGCGCGGCGCCGATGGTCCGCATCGATTGGACCCCCAAGGCCGAGGGCGCCACGGGCCTGGCCGCGCTGGTCAGCGTCGAGGCCGAGCAGTCGGTGTGGATCAGCGAGGGGGCCACGCGCAGCCACGCCGTCCTGACCTACACGATCAGCCGTGCCGAACTCGGTCAGTTGGCCGTCGAAGTGCCGGCCGACTACAAGGTGGTCAACGTGTTCGACGCCAACGTGCGACAGTGGTCGGTCGAGCCGCTGGCCGACGGCGCCAAGCGACAGAAGATCACCGCCCAACTGTTCGAGCCCGCCAAGCGGGTCCAACAGGTCGTCGTCGAGTTGGAAAAATTCGCCGGCGAAAAGCTGCAACCTTCGCAGACCGATTCCGGTCGTCAAGGCCCTCGACGTGGGCCGCCAGCAGGGCGTCGTGGTCGTCCAGGTGGCGGCCGGACTCCGCGCGGAAGCCACCCGCACGACCGGCTTGCTCCAGATCGACGCCGGCGAACTGCCGCCCGCCCTCCGCCAATCGCCGTGGACGTTCTCCTATCGCTATGCCACGATCCCCTACGAGTTGATCTTGGGCGTCGAAGAGTTGCAACCGCGGGTCACGGCCGACTCGCTGGTCGAAGCCAGGCTCGAACCCAATCGGCTGACGCTGGACGTGACGGCGGTTTACACGATCCAACGGGCGGGCGTCTTCAAACTGGAACTCGACGTGCCCCCGGACTATCCATGTCCGCCAGGTCCGCGGCTGCGAGTTGCCCGGCGGCAATCCCGCCCAGCAAGCGGCGGCCGTGCAAGTGGATTCGCACCACCTGGAAGGCGAGAAAAAGAACCGCCTGGTGGTCAACCTGGCCCGCAAGGCCCTCGGCCGCGTCGCGCTGGCCGTCCAATTGCAGAAGGACCTGCAGGAGGCGAACCTGTTGACGCCGACGGGCAAGGCGTCCGATATTCCGCTCCCCATCCCGCAAGTCGCCGCCGGCACCGTCGAGCGGGCCACGGGACGTTTGCTGATTTACGCTCCGGAGAGCCTGCGGGTCAACCCGGGCAAGACGGAGGGGCTCCGCAGCATCTCGTTCCAGGAGGCCCTCGAAGGCATGGCCGCCGCGCCGCGGCCGTCCGCGGCCCAGGGCCGCCCGGTGCTCGCTTTCGCCTTCACCCAGGAGCCCACGACCCTTCGTTTGGCCGCCGAGCGGCAAAAACCCCAGGTGATCATTCGCCAAATGCTCGTGGTGCGGGTCGAACAGGGCATGGTCAAGTATCAAGCCACCTTCCATTACACCATCCTCTATAGCGGCGTGAAATCGCTGCGCATCGACGTGCCCGCTGAACTCGCCGCCCTCGGCCTCCAGAACAACACGCCGGCGATACGCGACAAAGTGATGGATCCCCGGCCCGACGGCCTTGCCAAGGGCTATGCCGCCTGGAGCTTCAGCGGCGAATCGGAACTGATCGGCGCCGGCGACATCGAGTTGGTCTGGCAGAAGAAACTCGACAACTTGGCCCTCGGCAAGCCGGTCGAATTGAGACGTGCCCAGGCTGATCCCGCGGCTTCCGCCGGACGGCAATCATGCCTGGGGACAGATCGTGCTGACCAAGGCCGAATCGCTCGACGTTCAGCAGTCGGGCGAGTCGAAGGGCTTGCAGCCGATCGACCCGCAGCGCGATCTGGCGGTCCCGGTCAACGGCGCCGCCTTGGCCTTTCGAATTCCACGACGATTGGAGCTTGCCCGCCACCGTCACTCGATACCAGGCGGCGGAAATCCAGCCGACCAGCATCGACCGGGCCGTGGTGCGGATGGTCGTTACTCCGGCCAACGAGGTTGCCGTACAGGCGCTCTATCGGGTGCAAAGCGTCCAGCAACGCCTTGCCGTCAACCTGCCGCGCGAGGCCAAGTTCGACGCCCAGCCGCTGCGGGTCGCCGGCCAGCCGGTGCAACTGCAAGGGAAGCACGGGAAATACTCCGTGCCGTTGCTGGCGGGCAACACGGACGAGCCCTTCCTGCTGGAATTGCGATACACGGTCCCCTTCGACGGAAACTCGCTTGGAATTACCGACCTTTCCCGAGGGGGCGGCCGTGCAGAAGGTCTATCTGTGCGTCTACCTGCCGGCCACGCAAGCCCTGCTGGGCAGCGTCGGTCCCTGGAGCCAAGAGTCTTCAGGACCGTCAAAAATGTCGCCCGGCGGAGAATCGTCCGCGCTGGGCGACGACGCGTTGATCTCCTGGGTCCAGGAGGGGACCGTCTCGGCGGGAAAAGCGGCCGGGTCGTTCCTGCCCGACGGGACGCGATACCTCTTTTCCGCGATACGGCCGGCGGCGCCGCCCGCCGGTTCGCTCCAACTCCACGCGTTCAACGAGCGCGGCCTCGCGCGATCGTATTCCTGGCCGTGATGTTGGGAGGCGTGGTCTTGCTGCTGGCCGGCCTGGGCCGCCGCGCCTTGGCCGTCGGCGCCGCGATCGTTGCCCTGGTGCTGGCGGGCGTTTTCTTCCCGACGCTCTCGACACGGATTCTTCACGACCTGCTGGCGCCGGCCGTCTGCGTGCTGGTGGTGTGGGTCGTGGCCTACCTGGCATGGACTCGCCCGGCCATCCTGGTGCGGCGGCGGGCGGCCGCGGCCGCGGCCACCAGCGCGGCGGCGGTCACGACGACGGTCCCCGACGAACCGCTCCAGGAAGCCCAGTTCACCCCGGACGCCGGCTTGCCCGGCGCCGATGCGCTCCGCCGCCGGAGGCATCGGCTGGGCCAGCCCCCAAGCCCGAGAGCGAAGGAGGGCAGACCCATGCGTAAAGATCGGCAAATGAACAACGGTCGCCATTCCGAAGGGGACAGTCCCATTTTCGTCGGACGAAAATTGGGACAGTCCCCCAGTTGTTTCTTCGTCAATCGTAACCCAGCCTTCAGAAAACCCGCGCCGGTATTCCGGTTGTTCCTCGCGGCGACAGCTTCGCTGATGATAGGTCTGGTCGGCCCGGGGCCGTCGTGGGCGGAGGAAACCAACCCGCCCGAAAAGGTCCGCGAAATCTTCGTCCCGTTCAAGGACCTGAACATTCTGCTGGAGAACCAGCCGCGACGGGTGTTGCTCTCGCGGCAGGAATACGACGACCTGGTGAAGAAGGCGAAGATCGCTCCTGCCCGGCACGTGCCCCAATCGGCCGTGCTGACGTCGGCGGATTACGATGGCAAGAGCGATGGTCAGCGGGTGCGGATTGCCGGCACGCTGGCGATCGACGTGCTGGAGAAGGGGCTGCACGCCCTGCCGTTGGACCTTGGCGGCGTGGGGTTGCTCTCCGCGAAGCTCGACGAGCGCGACGCGCCCATCGGGCGGACCTGGGACGGCCGGCTCAGCCTGTTGGTCGAAGGCGTCGGCCCTCACACGCTGGTGCTCGACATGGTGGCGCCGCTGGAAACGACGTTGGCCCGGCAGATGCTTTTCTTTCGCTTGCCCCGCGGCGGCGCCGGACGATTGCGCCTGAGCGTGCCCGGCGACGTGGAACTCCGCGCCGGCGCCAACGTGTCCGGCCGCGAGTTGGACCCCGCGGCCGGCGTGACGCGGTTCGAGTTGCTCCCGACCGCCGGCGACGCCACGCTGGTGATGTCGCTGAACAGCCACTTGCAGCGGCGGGAGCAAGCGGTGGTCGCCCGCAGCGTGCTGGTGGACGAAGTGACCGCGGCCTGCGAGAAGCTGCACGCCACGGTTTCGCTGGCGATTCTTTATCGCGCGGTGGACCGCTTCCGTTTCGTCGTGCCCGAGGGCTTCGAAATTACCGAGATCGCCTCGCCGCTGTTGGCCCGGTGGGATGTGCAGACCAAGGACGGGCGGAAGATCGCCAACGTCCGCTTGCGCGAGCAGACGACCGAGACCGTGGTGTTGAACATTTCGGCCGTGCGCGTGCCGGCGCCGCTGGCGCCGGAGAAAACCTGGCAATTCCCGCAGTGGGAACCGCTGGACGTGGAAGGCCACGTGCACGTGGAAGGCCACGTGGCGGTGCTCGGGCTGTTGGCCGAGCAGCCGCTGAAGGCCGAAGCGCTCCAGCCCGAAGGGTTGATCCCCATCGACGCGGCCGTGCTGAGCCTGGCGATGCCGGCCGGCGCGGCGGAGCCGGACGCGGCGGGCCAGCCGTTGCGGGCCGTGGCGGCGTATTACGCCCCGCAAGGCCGCTTCCATTTGACCGGGCGGTTCGTCAAGCCGCCGGCCGCGCTGGCCGTGACCGCCAACGTGCTCCTGATCCTCGACGACGGCGGACTGCGCGCCCGCGGCGGCTGGGCCATGCTCCCCGATGTCGAGAAACGATTCAGCTTCGATTTCACGCTGCCCGACGACTGGCAGATCGTCAGCCTCACCGGACCCGACCGGCAGCCGCTCGCGTTCGAGCGTTACGAGGCGGCCGCGCAGGCGCCGCGGGTCCACGTTCGCCTGCCGCGGGGGATTCCGCCGGGGGAAGAGTATCGGGCCTTCTTCCACGCCGTGCGGACGCCGCCGGGTTGGTCGGGCGATTGGAAGGCACAGGCGGTCGAATTTCCGGCGTTTTCCGTCCTCGGCGCCCTGCGCGAGGAGGGCGCCCTGGCCGTGGTCGCACGCGACGACATGACCGTCCGCCCGGAAAAGCTCGATCGCCTCGTCCCGTTGGGCGAGAACGAAATGGGCAAGTACGACCTGGCCGGCGTCGGGGCCAGCCTGGCCTATCGGTATGAGAATCCGCCGTACCACCTTGCGTTGGCGGTCGAGCGGACCACGCCGCGGCTGACGGCCCGGACGTTCTCCTGCTTCCAGGTGCGGCCCGAGGGTCTGACGGTCCATGACGTGTTGGTCTACCAAGTGGAGGATGCGCGGACGCGGCGGCTGTCGCTGGAATTGCCCCGCGGCACACCCGAAGCCCTCAGCATCCGCGGCCTGGGCGACACGAAGGTGAAGGAATCCGTCCCCGAGCCCGGCAAGCCGGACGCGCCCATGCGGCGATGGAACGTGTTGTTGGCGGACGCCTGTCGCGGCGAGGTCCGCCTGGCGGTCGATTTCCAGCAACCGCTGCCATCGGCGTCGCATCCGGAGGCTAACGCCTCCGGCTCCCTGTCGCCGTCGAAGGGCAAGGACCAACAACCGCCGTCGCAAGAGGTCCCGGAAGTCAAGGATTATCTGTTGCCGGTGGTGCGTGCCGCCGGCGTGGCCTATCAATCGGGCCTGGTGTCGGTGGAAGGCAGCGCGGAGTTGGACGTGCAGGTCAAGACCGACGCCCGCCGCGTTGACGTGGGTGAGTTGACGGGCGCCGAATATCAACCGGGCCGCTATTTGCGGGGCGTTTTCGAGCAGGTCGGCGCGCCGTGTGCCGTGAAGATC
The DNA here is from genome assembly GCA_963804825.1 of uncultured Planctomycetia bacterium. Taxonomy (GTDB): domain Bacteria; phylum Planctomycetota; class Planctomycetia; order Pirellulales; family Thermoguttaceae; genus JBKQVT01. Next base: position 117,172 of record CAWDRV010000005.1, read on the forward strand.
GACGTTGCCCGGCGCAGGGGCTATCCGCTCCCGGCGGCGATTGTCCAGCGGGCGGAGTTCTTCACGCTGTTGTCGGCCGACGGGGCCAGCCAAACCCAGGCGCGGTTCACGCTCCGCACCAAGGCCCTCTACCTGGAAGTCAAATTGCCCGAAAAAGCGGAACTTTGGTCGGCCCAACTCCTCGGGCCCGGCGGCTCGTCGACCGGCGCCACGCCCTTGAAGCCGCAACGCGAGGGCGACAGCCTGTTGATCGGGTTGCCGGCCGGCGCCGCCGGCGGCGTCTACCCCTTGCAGTTGATCTACGCGGCCCCTCCGACGACCCCGGTGGGGATGCGCGGCACGCTGCGGGTGCCTGCCCCGCGTCTGCTGCTCCGGGCCGACCGGCATGACACGCAGCCCGCCGAAGTGCCGTTGGCCGACCTCCAATGGAAGGTCCGCCTGCCCAGCGGTTATGAAGCCACGTGGACCGGCGGCACGCTGACCACCGACGATTTGCCGCGGCCGGCGCCGGCGGCCGTGATGATGGCCCGCAAGGCCGGTTTGCTCGTCGGCGGACGCGGCCTATTTTCAGCCAAGGAAACGTCGGAAACCGCGGACTTCGCGCCGGGCACGCAGAATAGGTTGCAACTGCCCGCCGCGCCGCCGATCCCCATGTCCTCGCGGGCGGCCGGCGCCGCCGGGGAAAGACTCGATCTGACGGTGTCTCCCAAGCCCAGTCCGGCGGAACAAAAAATCATGAACGCCCTGAATACGCCGACCAAACTCGAATTCGTCGCTACGCCGTTGACCGACGTGATCGATTACCTGAAGGATTGCTACCAGATCGACATCCAACTGGACAAGAAGGCCATGGAGGAATCGAGCATCGACCCGGCCGTCACGTTGACGAAGAACCTCAAGGGGGTGTCTCTGCGGTCGGCCTTGAATCTGATGCTCCGCGAGTTGGGCCTGACGTACGTGATTCAGGGCGAAGTGTTGCTCATCACCACGACGGAAGCGGCCGAGAGCAAGCTGGCGACACGGATTTACCCGGTCGCCGACCTGGTGGCCGCGGGGCGCGACCAAGAAGGCAACGTCGAGACCGACTTCGACTCGCTCATGGAACTGATTCATTGCGTCATTCAGCCGAACACCTGGGACGAGGTGGGCGGGCCGGGCACCATCGCGAGGCAGTCGATGGGCAATGCCCAGGTCCTCGTCACTTCCCAGACCCAGGAGGTCCACGAGGAGATTGCGGCGTTGCTGGCAAGGCTGCGCGAAGTCGCGGACTCCACCGTGGACGGCCGTCAGAATCCTACGCCGCTCAGCGTGTTCAAGCACGGTCCGGCGTGGCAGAAGATCGAACGGGCGTTGAACTCGCCCACGAAAATGGATTTCGTCAACATGCCGTTGACCGACGCGGTCGATTACTTGAAGGATCACCACCAGATCGAAATCCAGTTGGACAAGAGAGCCATGGAGGAGGCGAGCATCGACCCGGCCACCGCGGTGACGAAGAAGCTCGACGGGGTTGCCTTGAAGTCGGCGTTGCGGCTGACGCTCCACGAGTTGGGCCTGACGTACCTGATTCAGAACGAGGTGTTGCTCATCACCACGACGGAAGCGGCGCAAAACCAGCTCGCCGCGACGGTCTATCCCGTGGCCGACCTCGTGGAACAATGTCGCGACGAAGAGGGCAAGGTCTGGACTGACTACGATTCGCTCATCGAGACGATTCGTTCCACGGTCGAACCCCAGACCTGGGACGACGTGGGCGGACCGGGCTCGATCGCCAAGTTCGAAAACAACTCCAGCCTGGTCATCAACACGACGCAGGAAGTCCACCAAGAAGTCGCCGACCTGATCGAGCGGCTGCACGAAATTAGAAAGGCGGCCGACCAACAGGCGGGCGGCCGAGGGGAATTGCCGCTCAGACGCAGGCCGAAACCAAGCGAGGGCGCCTTCTTCGGTGGAATGGGACGGCCGGGTGGAAACAACGCGGGCGGCGCGGGCGGAATCGGTGCCGGCATGGGTGGATTCGGCGGCGGAATGGGTGGATTCGTTGGAGGACAAGGAGGAGGTGGTATGTTCGGCGGCGGTGGCGGCGGGAACGCCGGTGGTCCCCAAGCAGCGGAAAAGGCGAAGACGCCTTACGTCATTTCGGTCGTACCCTCTCCGGACGACATGGCTCGGACAGCCGCAAAACAGAAGCGGATCGTCGCGATGGTGAAAGAGTATAACCAACTCATCAATGATCAACGATTCGACGAGGCCAAAGCCGTGGCCGAAAAGGCGGCCGAATTGGACCCGCAGAGCCCGATTGTGAAAAATCTCCTGCGGCGGTCGCGGTTCGATCACGTGTGTGAAGAGAGCAGGAGAATCAAGGCTGAGAAGAAGGAAAGCGGCTTCAATACCGCCATGACCAGTGTGGAGGAAGCGGCGACTCCTTTCGACGAATCGAAGTCGATGACTTACCCCGACGCCGTGCGGTGGAAGGAACTAACTCGCAGCAAGGGCGTTTCGGCCAAGCGGTTCGGCGTCGAGGGCGCCAGCAGCCTCAAGATCCAACTGCAAGAGTCGCCGTCGCCCCAAGGGACCGGCGACGGCAACGGCGACGGCAACGTGCTCACGTTCCACAGCCTGGGCGCGGAGCCGGAACTGGTCATTACGCTGGCCGACCGGTCGCGTTTCCATGCCCTCGGATGGGGATTGGCGCTGGCCGTCGGGCTGACGGGGCTGGCCATGACCAACCGTCCGGTGCGGAAGAAGGTCTCGTTCCTCTTCGCCGTTGGGCTGGTCGCCACGCTGGCGCCGTTGGTTTCGGACGGCCTGGAAGTGGCGCAGCTCGGCAACATGGTCTTCTACGCCGTCAGCCTGCTGGTGCCTTACTACCTGCTCGCCGGCCTGGTGAAGTGGTGCATCGGCGGATGCTGCCGCGTCTGTGGTTGCACGCTGGCGTCGCGGGCCGCGGCCGCGGGGCTGATGATCGTGTTGCTGGCCGCGACGGCCGGCCATGCGCAGGCCCAGGCGAACGCGAAGAAAGGCAGACCGGCGGACCCGTCCCCACAAACTCCGGCGGAGCGGAAGATCGAGGCCGCCTTGAACTCGCCCGCCGAGTTCAACTTCTCCGACAAGTCGCTGACGGCCGTCGTCGATGACCTGAAAGACCGCTACAAAATCGACATCCGGTTGGACAAGAAGGCGATGGCGGAGGCCGGCATCAAGCCGGATGTCACGGTGACGAAGAAAATTGCGGGCGTTTCTCTGCGATCGGCCTTGAAGCTGACGCTCCGCGAACTGGGCCTGACGTACGTGATTCAGGGCGATGCGTTGCTCATCACCACGCGGGAGGCGGCCGAGAATATGTTGACGACGCGGACCTACCCGGTGGCCGATCTGGTGGCGATGTCTCGGGACAGGGGCGGCAACGCCGTGGCCGACTTCGACTCGATGATCGACATGATTGACAGCACCATTCGGCCGACCGCTTGGGACCAGGTCGGCGGGCCGGGCAGCATCCAGAAACGTTCGAAGGGCAATGAGCAGGCCCTCGTCGTTTCGCAGACCCAGGACGTTCACGAGGAGATCGCCGCTTTGCTCGCCGGGCTGCGCGAGGCCAAGCGGGCGATGGCGGGCGGAAAGGACAAATACCGTCCGATCTGCGTGCTCAATCGCGGTCCGGCGGACCAAAAGATCGAAGCCGCCTTGAATGTGTCCAAGGGACTCGCCTTCAAGAGTACGCCCTTGACGGACGTGGTCGAGTCCCTGAAGACCCGCCACAAGATCGAAATCCAGTTCGACCGCCGTGCCATGCAGGAAGACGGTATCCGCGCGGACGTGAAGGTGACGAAGAACGTCGCGAAGATGCCCTTGCGGCCGGCTTGAGACAAATGCTCGGCGATCTGGGCCTGACCTACGTGGTCGAGAATGAGGTGCTGCTGGTGACCACGAAGGAAGCGGCCCAGAACAAGCTGACGCCGGTGATCTACCCCGTGACCGACCTGGTCGCCTGGGGCGGGTTTGATTCGTTGGTCGAGACGATTTCCTCGACGGTTCAGCCCAAGACCTGGGATATGGTGGGCGGACCGGGATCCATGGCTCGACTATTCGATGGGCAGCCAGGGAGTCCTCGTGATTTCCCAGACGCAGCAAGTCCACGACGAGATCGCCGCTTTGTTGGCAAAGCTGCGCAAGGCGCAACCGTCCGGCGGCCCGCGGAACCCGGCCAACCGACAGCGGCCGTGGCAAGGTCCGCCGGTCGGCGGGGGCGGGGGTGGGATGTTCCAGATCGAGCCGGAGAATGTCCCGCCGCCGTCGGTTGGGAACAATGGAGCCGGCCCGGCGGACTCGGCCCCACAAACTCCGGCGGAGCGGAAGATCGAAAAGGCTCTGAATTCCCCGACCAAACTGGAATTCGTCGATACGCCGCTGACCGACGTGGTCAATTACCTGAAGGATTACCACCACATCGACATCCGGTTGGACAAGAAGGCGATGGCGGACGCGAGCATCGAACCGGGAGTCACGGTGACGAAGAACATCACGGGCGTGTCTCTGCGGTCGGCCTTGAAACTGATGCGCCGCGACTTGGGCCTGACGTACGTGATTCAGGGCGACGGGCTGCTCATCACCACGACGGAGGTGGCCGAGACTATGCTGACAACGCGGACCTACCCGATAACCGACCTGGTGGAGATGGCTCGTGACGTGCGCGGCAAGGTCGTGCCCGACTTCGACTCGATCATCGACCTGCTTCGTGGCGCCGTTCAGCCGACAAGTTGGGAGGATAACGGCGGGCCGGGCAGCATCGCCAAACAGTCGAAGGGCAATGACCGGGCCCTCGTCATTTCGCAGACCCAGGAGGCCCACGAGGAGATCGCCGCTTTGCTGCGAGAACTCCGCGAAGCGAAGCAGCGGGCCGCCGACGGCAAGGAAGCGTATGAGCCGGTGTATTTATCCGGGCGAGGTCCGGCGGAGCGAAAGATCGAGGCCGTCTTGAATTCCCCGACGGAACTTGCGTTCAAGGACACGCCCTTGACGGACGTGGCCGATTACCTGAAGGATAAGCATCAGATCGAAATCCAGTTGGACAAGAAAGCGATGGAGGAAGCGAGCATCGCACCGGAAACGAAAGTGACGTGCAATATCAAGGGGATCACGCTCCGGTCCGCACTGCGGTTGATGCTCCGCGAACTGGGCCTGACCTACGTGATCGCGAATGAAGCGTTGTACATTACCACGACCGAGGCGGCCGAGGCTCAACTGACGACCGTGATTTATCCGGTGGCCGACCTGGTGGTTACCGGTCAAAACGCGAACGGTAACGCGACGACCGACTTCGATTCGCTCAGTAGCTTGATTCTTATGACTGTTAACCCAAACACCTGGGAGAGCATGGGTGCGCCGGCCTCTCTCCCACACGTGTTCATCGGCAAAGCGCATCTCTTCGTTATTTCGCAGACGCAGGAAGCCCACGAGGAGATCGCCGCTTTCCTTGCGGGGCTGCGCGAGGCCAAGCGGGCGATGGCGGGCGGAAAGGACAAGTACCGTCCGGTTTACGTGCCCAAGCGCGGTCCGGCGGAGGAAAAAATCGAAGCCGTCTTGAATACGCCCGAGGAACTTGCCTTCAAGAATTGGACCCTGACGGACGTGATCGAGTCGCTGAAGCCCCATCACAAGATCGAAATCCAGTTGGACCACAGGGCGATGGACGAAAGGAGCATCAGCGCGGAAGTGCAGGTGACGAAGAACGTCGGGAAGATGCCCTTGCGGACCGGCTTGAGGCGGATGCTTGACGATCTGGGCCTGACCTACGTGATCGAGAATGAAGTGCTGCTGGTGACCACGAAGGAAGCGGCCGAGGCCAGGCTGACGCCGGTGATCTACCCCGTGACCGACCTGGCCCAGCTTTGGACCGACGACAAAGGCAAGGTTTGGAGCGAGTATGATTCGCTTATCAAGAAGATCTCATCCAAGATTCAGCCCAAGAGTTGGGTTGAAGTAGGCGGACCGGGATCCATAATGCACTACTCGATTGGCAGCGAGGAAGTCCTCGTGATTTCCCAGACGCAGCAAATCCACGAGGATATTGCCGCTCTGCTGGCAAAGCCGCGCAAAGCAAGGACGTCCGACGCCCCACGGCAGCCGACCCTCCAGCAGCCGGCGCGTCATGCGATGGCGCCCCGCACGAATGGGTGGAGTTGGCTTGCCGGCCTGAGTTTGCTGGCCGTCGGCATCTGCTGGCCCCGACGAAAGACCTCCTGTGCGTGGAAGATCGCCGCCAGCGTGATGATCGTGTTGCTGGCCGCGGCGGCCGGCCGTGCTTTGGCCCAGACGGACGCCGGCAATGAAAACGCCCGCGACGCCGGGCCGCCGGTCGTCCTGCCCGACGACGCGATCATTCGACCCTACGATCCCGCGCCCGACGGCGGCATGTACGGCTCCGACCGGCTGTTGGTGCCCTACGCCCGCTATGTCGAGTTGTGGAACCGGGCGCATCCGGACAAGAAGCTGGAAAGTCGGGCGGTGCCCGTGGACTACGCCCTGGCCGGCGCGACGTACAACACGACCCTCGAAGGCGACGAATATCTGCTGTTGACGGGCCGGCTGACCATCGACGTTTATTCCGACAGCAAATTTGTGGAGATTCCCCTGGGGTTGCGCGGCGGGGTGCTCGGCCGGGCTCAGCTCGACGGCAAACCGGCGCGGCTGCGGCTGGCCGGCTTCCGCGCCGCCGGGGCGAACGCCCCCAGCAGGCCGTCCACTTACGAAAGCGATAATCCGTTTGCGCCATCTCCGCCGCCACCGTCGCTTCCCGGGTATCAACCGGTGATCGTGCAGCCGCCTGCCGGCTATCAACCGATCATCCCATCGCAGCAGCCCGCGATGCAACGGCCGGCCGTGCCGGAAATCCCCGACGACGCGCTGGCGGTTCTTTACGTTGAGGGAAAGGGCCGGCACACGCTCCAGGTCGAGGTCCGAGTGCGGCTTGGGCGAGCGGGCGGATGGCGGGTGGCCGAGGCCACGTTGCCCACCGCGCCCGCCAGCCGCTTGACCATCAAGGCGCCGGCCGGCCAGACGGAAATCCGCCTCAGCCAGGTCCCCGATCGCCGCAGCTACGACACCGACAAGGACGGCCAGACGATCGAAACCGTTCTGGGCGGCGGCGGCGAGCTGGCCTTGCAGTGGCGGCCCAAGGTGGCGGAAGGCCAGGTCGATCGCGGTCTGACCGCGCAATCGACCGCCGTGGTCGACGTGGAGGAGGACGGTCTGCGGGCGGTTTGGAACGTGGACTTGGAGTTCCGCCGCAATCAGCGCGAGCAGTTCCAATTCAGCTTCCCCAAGGAATTCCTGGTCGAGGGCGTCACGGGCAGCAACGTCCGCGGCTGGGAAGTCCGCAAGGCGAACGAGGCCGGAAAGGACCGGACGGTCGACGTTTCGCTCCTGAAGCCCGCCAAGGACCGCGAGCAGGTCGCGTTGCACCTCTGGCGGAGCGGCGCCGTGGGGCAGAAGGACCTGGCCGAGTTCGACGTGCCCTTGGTCATGCCCAGCGGCGCCATCCAGGCCAGCGGCCGGTTGACCATCCGCCGCAGTCCGCTCTTGGACGTGCAGACCGTCGGCCGTCCCGGCGCGACGCGGATCGACCTGGCGGATTCAGGCTGGGCCGCGGCTGTCCGCGACATGCGCGACAAAAGTCCGTTGCACATCCAGCCGTACCAGGCGTATCGCTTTGCCACGATGCCGTTTACGTTGCGGCTGCGCGCCGCGCCGCTGGTCGCCAAGACCACGGCCGAGGTCCACACGTTGATAAAACTGGCCGAGTATCGGCCGACGCTGGAGTGCCGCGCGCTGGTGCGGATTCAGAACCGGCCCATCTACCAGGTCGAGATGCTGCTGCCCGACGATCTGAAAGTCCGGAACGTCTCGGCCGCCGGTGAATTTCAATGGGCCATCGGCTCGCGCGACAAGCATCCGCTGCTGACGATCTACTATGCCTCGGCCCAGCGGGGCGAGACGCCGGTCTTGGTGGAGGGCACGCTCGGCGGCGCGGAGAGGATCGAGTCGCTGCGGCTGCCGAGCCTCGACGTTTGCGGCGTCGAGAGCCAGTCGGGCGACATCGCGGTGCAGGCCGATCCGGCCTTCGACGTTCTCGCCCGGGACTTGCGATTCTGCCAGGAAGGGGAGTTGGAGCAGGTTTATGGGTGGCTCAATCCGCAGCAGCGGCAGTTGACCCGGTTGGTGCTGCATTATCAGCAACCCGGCTACCGGGGCACGCTGCGGCTTTCGCCCCGCACGCCCGACGTGACGTGCGAGACGATCAGCAACGTCCGCGTCACGGACCGGGAGGTCTGGGAGACCGTTCTGCTAACGTTCACGGTTCACCGGGGGGGAATTCGCGAGTTGCGGTTCCAACTGCCCGCTTCGATGGCCGGCGCGAGGATCAGCAGCGTCCCCATGCTGCGGCAGAAGAGCGTCGAGCCGGCGGACAAGAGCGAGGGCGCCCCGCTGCGGGTGCGCGTCGAGTTGCAGGAAGAGATGAAGGACCAGATCCTCGTGACCGTGGAGAACGACCGGCTCTTGCCGAAAGGAACCTCCAGCGTGCCGATCCCGGCGGTCGAGAAGGAAACCGGCCGCACGAACCGGCAATACGCGACCCTCCAGAACACCGGCCGCGACGAAGTGAAGATGACCGCCGTCGGGCTGGAGCCGATCAGCCCACAGCAGACGGAATGGCAGCACCTGCGGGACGTGCTCCACGGCGGCATCACGCAGGCCTACATGGTCGGTTCCGACGCCAAGCAGCCCGAACTCAGCTTCGAGATGGTCCCGCACGAGGACGTCCAGGTGGTGGCGCACGGATCAGCCTGGCCGAGACCATGCTGGTGCTGGACGCCAACGGGGCTTACCGGGCGGCGGCGGCCTTCCGGATGAGCAACGCCACCGAGCAGTTCCTCGAAGTCGAACTTGCCCGAGGGCGCCGAGTTGTGGACGGCCGTGGTGGCCGACGAGCCCGTCAAGCCGATCCGGGACCGCAAGGCGGCCGATTCGCGGCGAGTTTCCGATTCCGCTGGTGAAGACGGCGCCGGGCGACCTCGATTATGCCGTGACGCTGAAGTACGGCGGCAAAACCGATGCCCTGGGACGGTCGGATCCGTCAACTTCCCGCTGATCCATACGGAGAACATCAACGTCGAGCGGAGCGTCGTCCAGTTGCACTTGCCCGAGAACTATCGCTGGCTCCACTTCGGCGGTACGATGCACCCGGCGCGGAGGCCACCGTGACGGCCGCCGTGCTCTCCTACCAGACCAGATCAGACTGGAGCGGCTGATGGAGGCGGTGCAACGGTCGGATCCCTTCGCCCGGGAGCGGGCCAAGAACAACCTGAAGCAGCTTGGCCTGGCCATCGCGGCAATACCGCCAGCACATGGGCAGTTCGATCGGCCGCGACGCCGAAGCGCAAAAGGAATTGCAGATCAACGACGAAGTGCGCAAGGCGGCCGAAGGGCTGCCGGAGCAGGCGGATAAGGCCGCCGCCCAAGGCGTGCAACAAGAGACTCGGCGAAAAGAGGGTAAACGCGCTTGTCGGCGTGCGTCCGCACGATAACTCCACCCGCGCCCGCAACGTCGTGAACAACGTGGGGCTCAACTGGAAGGGGGACTTGAACGGGGACGGGAACTTGGACTTGGGTGCGACTTCCCCGCCGCCGACGCAGCAGCCGGAGGGGCGATTCAATCCAGAATGGTTCGCGAATAACGACATCGGGGCGAGTACGACGACGCTCCCAGGGCCACAATCGGCCGAGGCCAATAGCACGTTTGGGATGGGGGCGAGACATGGCGGTGGCAAAGGCCATCGGGCGCAGAAAGCATTTGCGGCGTTGAAAGCCTCGGCGGCAAACCAGCCGGCCAACCCGGGCTTCTCGCAATACCTCGATGAGGAGAAGCCGGCGGCGCCCTCAAACGACAATTCTGCCAATTTCAGCGGGAAGTCGGCCGACCAACAGCAGGAAGTCCGCCGGTATCAACAAAAGCTCCAACAGCAGCAGAGCGAACTGGGGGGCGGCGAAAACGCCGTCGGCGTCAATTCCTACAGCGGCGCCACGAACATCAACGCCGGCACGCTGGTCGTTTCCGGGAAGAACACCTACAGCGGCGGCACGACAATCAACGGGTCCATCAACAACGGCCTCGGCACGGAAGCGCGGGTCCTTGATGGCACGGAGACCAAGAGCGGCGACAAAACGATACGCTTTGACGTGTATGCCGGCATGGCACAACGTGGTGCAGACATTCCCCAGCAACAACTTGACAAGGCATTTAAAGAAATTGTCAGGGGCAGCAACGCTCCGGGGGCTGTTGTGGGTCCGCATTCCCTTCTGGAAGGCATGTATGGCAGCGGGACGGAGACATTGGGAGACCGGCCGTCCCAAGGGCACGACAACCCTGGCGGTTCAGCCTGCCGGGCTGGCCAGCCTCGATTTCCAACTCCCCGAGGGCGGACAGGTCTATTACTTCAGCGCGCCTCGCGGGAAAATCGAAATTACGGCCGTGGCCGTCCGCGACGGCTTCCTGGCGAAACTGGGCTACCTGGCCGCCGCCCTGGTCGCCGTGATCGTGATCGCCTCGACGCTCCGCGCCCTCCGCCGCGGACGCATGCGCTGGTTCGGCAGTCCGCCGGCGATAGCCCTGATGGTGTGCCTTGGCACCCTGTCGATGGTGTTCTTCGTCCTGCCGGTGCTCGGGGCGATCTTGTTCCTCATCGGGGTCGCTTTGCTGATCCACCGCGCGTGCGTCCGCGGCCGCGCGAAACGGGCCATCCCCGCGGCGGCAACCGCAAAATGAACCAGCTCCCCTATACACTCCAGGACTTCGGGCTCGGCCCGTTGATGTTCTACTACGAAGTCACAACGGCTTGCGACCTGGTCTGCAAGCATTGCCGGGCCTCGGCGCAGGAGAATCCGCATCCGGAAGAACTCTCGACCGCGGCGGCCAAGGCGCTGTTGGACCAGGCGGCCGCCTTTCCGCGACCGCCCAACGTCGTGCTCACCGGCGGCGATCCCCTGAAGCGGGCCGACCTGCTGGAGTTGATCCGCCATGCGGTCCGCCGCGGCCTGCCCGTGGCCCTGACGCCGTCGGCCACGCCGCTGGCCACGCGGCAAGCCTTCCAACAGGTCCGCGAGGCCGGCGTCCGGACCTTGGGCATCAGCCTCGACGGCGCCGAGGCCGCCACGCACGACGCCTTCCGCGGCTGGGAAGGAAGTTTCCAGCGCAGCGATGCGCATGTTGGCCGACGCCCGGCAGCTCGGGCTCGCCGTCCAGGTCAACACGACCATCACCCGGCGCAACGTCGATCAGGTCGATCGCATGGCCGAGTTGCTCTCCGGGCAGGGCATTGCGATGTGGTCGGTCTTCTTTCTGGTTCCGGTGGGCCGCGGCGTGGAAGAGGAGCGCATTCGGCCGGAGGAGTATGAGCTGGTGTTCGCGCGGCTTTGGCATCACGCCGGGCGTCAGCCGTACGCGGTCAAGACGACCGAGGCCCCGCATTATCGGCGATTCGTGCTCCAGCACCACGGCGACCCGTTGGCCGGGCCCGGCGGCGCCGGCGGCGGCCGGCCGGGGCACGGTCCGCGCGGCCCGCTGGGCGTCGGCGACGGCAAGGGCGTGATGTTTGTCAGCCACGTGGGCGAAATTTTTCCGGCCGGCTTTCTGCCGTTATGTTGCGGCCGGTTTCCCGCCGATTCGGTCGTCGAGGTTTATCAGGATCATCCGACGTTTCGCGCCTGCGCGATCCGGACCGTTTCAAGGGGAAGTGCGGCGTTTGCGAGTATCGCGCGGTCTGCGGGGGCAGCCGGGCGAGGGCCTACGCCGTGACCGGCGATCCGCTCCAGAGCGAGCCCGATTGCGTCTACGAGCCGCAGGTTCGGCAGGTCGAAAATTTGTAGGGTGGGTCAGGGCGAGCGAGACCCACCATCGGTTTTTCGCGGATTCTGGTGGGTCTCGCTGCCGCTTGACCCACCCTACTTTCTTGACCCGCGCTACTTTGATTTTGCCGGAATGCGGACGGCGATATCGTCGCAACCCTCAAGTCTCCTGTCGTCGGGGTTGTCTTGTTGGTTCCGGCCGCCGTCGTCCTTGCCGTTGGGGCCGACGCTGTAGAGCAGATAACCGTCGCCCTGCAACGTGTAGTGCAACTCGCCGCCGCTGAAAATGTCCTTGGGGACTGCGGCGACGTACTTGGGCACAAGGTCCGCGAGTTTGGCCGGATACGAGCCCTGCCGGGCACGATACTCCGCCAGGGCGAAGGCCAGCTTGGTGAGGTCAAGCTGCATGTTCCCGCGATCCTCACAATCTCTGGCCATTTCGGCGGAGCCCAACCGCAGGCCCGCCGCGAGGAGGCCAATCGCCTCGGATTCTCCCCGACGGGAGCCGGTCAACGCCCACAGCACCCGGGATTTCCAGCCTTCGGCCGCCATCATTTGCTTGGCTGTCTCGACGTCGATCTTCTCCGCCGCAATCTTGCGTTCGGCCCGAGTCGGCAGCCGTGCTACCTCGACGACGCGTTCGTACGTCCTGTTGGCCGTGCGAAGGACAAGGTCCCAATCGACCCCTTCGGAGCCGATATCATCACTGTCCCTCTGTTGGTGCGACCCATCCTTGCCTCGTGCAAGCATCATTATGGAATCGAGGTAGGAGAATCGCTCGCCCACGTCGAGTTTGTCGATCATCTTGGGCATGGGCGGCAGCGCGGCCAGGTCGGCCCGCATCTTCGCCGCCCGGACGGCCGTGAGATGGGCGTGTTGCAGCAAGGCCTGATCCGCGGCACAGGCCATGCCGTCCGCGGTGATGGCGACCAGGCCATCGATCAGGGTAGGCCCGTGGCTTGCCAGCCTGGCCAAACGATGCGCTGCCAGCAAGTCGGCCCACGCCTGGTCGCGTTGGCCGTCTTGAATTCGCTGCATGGCGCGGGCATTGAGCGCACGAGCCGCTTCGCGGAGCATGGCCGGGGCCGACATCACGGCGTCAATAATCCCTCCTTCGGAGATCAAGGGGCTGTACCAACGCGGCCGCTTGGATGCCTCGACCAGTAAATCCATCGGCTGCTGGTTGCCTGCCAGCCACTTGGCGATCAACGGCAATTCCTCTGCCCGCCAAGGCCGTTTCGTGGCCGAAGCGAGTTGGTTCCAGATTTCTTTCGAGATTTCGCCGTCCGGTCGCTCACCGGGTTTGGTGGGCTTCAAGGTCTTGGCGTACTCATCGAGCGCGACGAAATATTTGCCCTTTTCCGGCGGCGACGGGATGCCGAGCATCTTGCAATATTGGTCGCGAAACTTTTCATTGACCATGCCGGGGCCCATCGCCCGGAAAAAGGGCACCACGGCGTTGTTCTCGGGCGTGACGCCTTTGCTGGCGCGATCGTTCAGCGCGGCGATGTAGTCGGGGTATCCGTCCGGCCGCAGCGGCTCGGTGATGTAGGTCGTCTCCTTCGAGATCGTCACCAGGACGCCTGATCTCGGGAAAAATCGCACATACAGCTCGACGGCCAGGCGCAGGGCAATCGCCGCACCGACGAGCACCAGCAGTAGGACGAGGAACTTCCTCAGTCGAGAACGTTTCGCCATGGCTGGGATTTCCTGTTAGGCGTCGTAGCGTTCAGGAGGACAGGCATTCTTGCCTGTCGTTTCCAGCCAGACAGGAATGTCTGGCCTCCTGATTCGGACGGCTTAATTCGTTACGACGCCTTATCTCATTTTCCGCCGTATTTATTGCAGAATTCGAGCATGAAATCGCGGAGCAATTGCACGCCCTCGATGGGCATGGCGTTGTAGATCGAGGCGCGGCAGCCGCCGACGCTGCGATGGCCCTTCAGCTCGCACAGCCCGCGCGAGGCCGCCTCCTTCAGGAATGGCTCGTCCAGCGCGGCGTCGGCCAGCCGGAACGGCACGTTCATGATCGAGCGGCTGCCCGGCTGCGCGTGGGCCTGGTAGAAGCCCTTCGAGTAGGCGATGGCGTCGTAGAGCAACTGCGACTTCTTGCGGTTGAGATCCAACATCTTGTCCAGGCCGCCGATCTCGTCCAACAGCCAGTCGGTGACCAGCTTGACCATGTAGACGGCGAACACGGGCGGCGTGTTCAAAAGCGACTTGTTCTCGGCCATGACGCGATAGTTGAGCATCGAGGGCAAGTCGGAGGGCGAGCGGGCCACCAGGTCGTCGCGGATGATGACAATGGTCACGCCCGCCGGCCCGGCGTTCTTCTGGGCGCAGGCGAAGAGGATGCCGTAGCGCGAAATCGGCACCGGCCGGCAGAGGAAGTCGGACGAGGAGTCGCAAACCAGCGGCACGTCGCCGAAATCGGGCTCGGCGGCGAACTGCACCCCCTGGATCGTCTCGTTCGAGGTCATGTAGACGTACGCGGCGTCGGGGTCCAATTTCAGCTCGGCCTGCGGGGGCGTGTGATCGTAGTTGGTGGCTTTTCCATCCCACGCGGTCCGGACGGTCCCCTGGGTCTTGGCCTCGTCGGCGGCCTTTTTCGACCAGGTGCCGGTGACGACGTAGTCGGCCGACTTGCCCGAGCCGCGGAGAAAGTTCAGCGGGACCATGCCGAACTGGAGCAAGGCCCCCCCCTGAAGGAAGAGGACGCGGTAGTTGTCGGGGATGGCCAGGAGCGTGCGGAGGTTGGCCTCCGCCTGCTCGATGATTTGCGCAAACTGCTTGGAACGGTGGGAGATTTCCAGGATGGAAATGCCGGCGCCGGGCAGTGCCAGGAGGTCGCGTTGGGCCTCTTCCAAGGCGGGCAGAGGGAGGACGGCCGGTCCGGGGGAGAAATTGTAGACGCGCTTTTGCATGGTGGGTTCCTGCTGTCAGGGAAAAAAACAATGTCGAACGAGCCCGATTCGGCTACAAGTTTAGCGAAAACGCCGTTTCTGTCCAGGGGAGCAACCGCGTGGGTACCCGTTCACCTGTGGGGAATGAAACGGGCAGAAACCGCGGATTCACGCGGATAAACGCGGAAGGGATTGTATTCAATCGTCTGCGTTTATCCGCGTGTATCTGCGGTTCCATCTCTTGATTGTCCGATGTGTGGACGGTTACCCGCGTGGCGACGTGGGGGACGAACGCCGCATCCATTCTCGCTACCGGGCGAAATACAGCCCGATGTAAATCTTCGGATCGATGACGATGCCCCAACGGCGCCGCTGGTCCAGCCAGGCGTCGATCCCGTCCAACGGGGCGACGAGGACTTCGATCTTTTCGCTGGTGTCGCCGCCGCCGGGGGCGACCTTCCGCGCGCCGCGGGCGAGAAACAAATGGAAACTCTCGCTCGTCAGGCCCGCCGAACTCGGGCCGTCCAGGAGCCATCGCCACTGGTCGGCCTCGTAGCCGGTCTCTTCGAGCAGTTCCCGGCGGGCTGCCTCGATCAGGGCCTCGCCGGCGGCATCGGGACGGTCGCCCGCCAGCCCGGCCGGCAACTCGATCACCTGCGCATCGACGGGAATCCGATATTGTTGGACCAGGACCAACTGCCGGTCCTCGGTGATCGGGAAGATGACCACGCCGCCGGAGACGTTGACGCGATCGACCCATTCCCAAGGACCGGCGGCCACCAGGCGGGTGAATTTCCCTTCCGCAAGCACGCGGATCGGTTCGGATCGGCTCATGGGGCTTCCTCGATATGTTTCGTACGCTCCGTCCACCTTAACGGATGGGCCGTCGCACGGCAATCGACGATTCGACGTTCGGCCTCCGACGGTTTACAGCCTCCCAAAAGCAAGCTATAAAAGAATTACCCCCCAAGAAGGACCGTCCGGCATGGCCGACGCCAATTCCCTTGACCGCCAGCGAGAAAACCACGAAAAGGCCGGGGTCGCACTCTCCTCGTTGCTGGCCGCCAGCGTCCTGACCCTGCTGAAGTTGATCGTGGGGCTTGCCACCCATAGTCTCGGCATCCTCGCCGAGGCCGCCCATTCCGCCTTGGACCTCGTGGCCGCCGGCGTCACGCTCTGGGCCGTCCGCGTGTCCGGTCGGCCCGCAAGCCGGGAATATACCTACGGCCGGGGGAAATTTGAAAACCTCTCCGCCCTGTTCGAGACCGTCCTCTTGTTGGCCACCTGCCTCTGGATCGTCTACGAGGCGATCCAACGCCTGTACTTCAAACGCCCGATCGAGGTCCATGTCAACCTTTGGGCCTTTCTGGTCGTCATGCTGTCGATGGCGGTCGATTTCTCCCGTTCCCGCGCCCTGGGCCATTATGCCCGAAAGTATCACAGTCAAGCGTTGGAGGCCGATGCCCTGCACTTCTCGACCGACATTTGGTCCTCTGGGGTCGTGCTGCTGGGGCTGGCGGGCGCGTGGGTGGCGGGCCGATGGAACACGCCGGGGCTGAGCTGGCTCGGCCACGCCGATACCGTGGCGGCCCTCGGGGTGGCTGCCATCATCGTCGGGGTCAGCCTGCGATTGGGCAAGAAATCGTTGGACGACCTGTTGGACCGCGTTCCCGTCGAGCTGCAAGAGCAGGTCGAGCAAGTGGCGGCCGGCGTGGCCGGCGTGCTGCAAGTCACCAAGGTCCGCCTGCGACGCAGCGGCCCGGAAACGTTCGCCGACGTGACGCTCTCGGTCGGCCATTCCACGAGTTTCGAGCGGGCCCATGAAATCGCCGATCAGGCGGAGGCGGCCATCCGCGCGATTCTGCCCCGGGCCGACGTGGTCGTCCATGCCGAACCCGTCCCTCCGCCCGACGAGGAATTGACGACGACCGTCCGCGTGGTGGCGGCCCGCCACGGACTCGGGGCCCACGGCGTCCGCATCTTCGACGACGCCGGGCAGCGCGGGATCGAACTCCACCTCGAAGTCAGCGGCCAGTCGAGCGTCGAGCAGGCCCATCAGCAGGCCACGGAGTTCGAGCGGGACCTTCGCGACACCGTGCCCAACCTGTCGCGGATCGTTTCCCACCTCGAACCGGTCGGCGACGCGACGGCCACGGTCCGGGCGGAACCGGCTGCCCAGACGCAAGTCCAGGCGGCCTTGGCCGAGTTCTATCGCAGACATGGATTCCCACTGGATCCGCACCACATCGTCGCGCAGCGCGTCGGCGGCGAGTTGCAAGTCTCCTTTCACTGCCGCCTCGGCGCGGACATGGCCATGACCGAAGCCCACGACTGGACGGTGCGCCTGGAGGAGTTTCTTCGCGGGCGGATCCGCAACTTGGGCCGCGTCGTGATTCACGTCGAGCCGCTCAAGGGCAGCGGCGAAACGGCGTAGGATGTGTTCGAGGAAATCTATGCCGGCGAGGAAAAGCCCCCCGTCTGCGACGGGGGGGCGAGCGGCAAATCGCAGCCACCTTTGCCACATTGCGCATTTTACTTATTTTCACTCATTGTGCCGCCGCCATCGCCCCCCGGACGCAGTCCGGGGGCTTTATTGTTCCTCCCCAATCCCTAAATCCCCAAATCCCCAAATCCCTAAATCCCCCTCCCGTTCTGCCGTAGCACATTTTTCCCAAGGAAGATAAACTTCAGGGGGAAACAAGGGGAACATCGAGTCCGCCCCACCTGCTGCACGGAGGCGTCATGTCGCACCGGCCGTTCCGATTCGTTCATGCCAGTGATTTCCATTTAGAAATGCCGCTCTGCGGCATGGCCGAGGTGCCCGACCACCTGCGGGAATTGCTGGTGGAGGCGGCCTATACCGCGGCCGGGCGGGTCTTCGACGCCGCGGTGGCCGAAGAGGCGGAGTTCCTCGTCCTCTCCGGCGATCTGTTGCACCCGCCGCGGACCGGGCCGCGCGGGCCGCTCTTCCTCAGCCAGCAGTTCGCCCGGCTGGCCGAAAGGCGGATTCCCGTCTACTGGGCGGCCGGCAGCGTCGATCCGCCCGAGGTCTGGCCCGCCGTCATCCCCCTGCCCGACAACGTCCACCTCTC
The DNA here is from genome assembly GCA_963804825.1 of uncultured Planctomycetia bacterium. Classification (GTDB taxonomy): domain Bacteria; phylum Planctomycetota; class Planctomycetia; order Pirellulales; family Thermoguttaceae; genus JBKQVT01. Next base: position 135,068 of record CAWDRV010000005.1, read on the forward strand.
CACGCGCGGGCGCGTCTCGGAATTTGTCCACCAGCGCGACGGGCTGCCGTCGGCGCGGCTGCTGTTGTACGGCCGCGACGGCAATCGAACGCTGCGGGCGAGCGATTTCACGCCCGATCCGGCCGGTCTCTACACGATCGCGGTCGCGCACGGGACGGTCGAGACCGCGGCCTTGGGGCTTCAGGGCATCGACTACTGGGCCTTGGGAGGCCGCCACGACCGCAGCACGCTCTTCAGCGCACCGCAAATGGCCCATTACGCCGGCAGCCCCCAAGGCCGGCGGCCCGACGAGGCCGGCGTCCACGGCTGCACGCTCGTCCAAGTCGACGAGAACCGGCAATCGAGAACGCACCTCGTGCCGACCGACGCGGTCCGCTGGCTGGACCAACGGGTGGTGGTCGAGGAGGCGACCACGCGCGGCGACCTGGAATCGTTGCTGCGTCAACGCATCCACGCGCTGGCCGAAAGCACGCCGAACATGGACCTGCTGGTGTCGTGGACCGTGGCCGGCGCCGGGCCGCTGATCACGCAGTTGCGGCGGGGCAAGCTGGCCGGCGAACTGCTCGGCCTGTTGCGCGGCGAGCACGGTTTCAGTTCCCCGGCCGCCTGGAGCGTGTCGATGGACGTGGAACCCGCGGCCGGACTGCCCCCCGAATGGTACGAACAAGAGACGATCCGCGGCGATTTCCTCCGCGCGATCCGCCAGTTCGAGGTGAACCACGGCGCGCCGCTGGAACTGGAGAGTTACCTGTCCGAGTGCCTCCTGGCCGGCATGGGGGCCTCGGTCGCCGCGATTGACGACCCGGCGGTCCGCCAGGCGGTGTTGCGAGACGCGGCGTGGCTGGGCGTCGATCTGCTCAGCGGCGAGGAGGTGCAATCGTGAAGATCACCGCCCTGGAAATCGACGGCTACGGCACGTGGAGCGGGCTGAAAGTCCAGCAGTTCTCCGACGGCATGAACGTCCTTTACGGGCCGAACGAGGCCGGCAAGACCACCCTGCTCTGCTTCGTCCGCTCCATGCTCTACGGATTTTCGCCCGAGCGGCGGCGCTACCTGCCGCCGCTTCGCGGCGGACGGCCCGGCGGCTGGATCGAACTCTGCGGTCCCAGCGGCCGCTTCCAGATCGCCCGCCACGACGACGCCGGCGGACAGCCCGGCAACGAAGAGCTTGCCTTGACCGCCGCCGACGGCACCCGGCAGGGCGAGCACATGCTGAAGGTCTTGTTGTCGAACATCGACGAGGGGATTTTCAGCAACATCTTCGCCGTCGGACTGCGCGAAATGCAGGAACTCGGCACCTTGAGCGACACCGCCGCCGCCGAGTTCCTCTACAACCTCACGGCGGGCGTCGATCGCGTCTCGTTGGTCGATGTCCTCCGCGAGTTGGAAACGTCGCGCAACCGCATTCTCGACCGCAACGGCGGCCCCTGCCAGGTCGTCCAACTGCTGGCCGAGCGCGAAAAACTCCGCCAGGAAATCGAACCATGCGACGACCTCATGCACCGCTACGGCCACCTGGCCGGCCAGCGCCTGCAACTCGACCGCGACATCGCCCGCCGTGAGGAAGAAAAGAACCACGCGGACCACGAGGCGCGGGTCGTCGAACTGGCGATCGCGCTGGGCGAGCGATGGCGGCGCCGCGCGGCCATGGACGACGAACTGGCCGCCCTCGGACCGCAATCGCCGATGCCGGAGGATGCCATCCGGCGGCTCGACGCCCTCAACGGGCGCATCCGCAAGCGCCGGCGGCAACTCGACCAACTCCGCCGCCAGCGTCGGGAACTCCGCGGCGAAGGCGCGGCGCTGGCCGTCAGCGAAGCCCTGCGCCGCCAAGCGCCCCGCATCGAGGCCATGCAAGAACAACTGCCGTGGATCGGCACGCTGCAAACCCAGGCGGCCGGCCTGGAGAAGGAAATCGCCGACCTCTCGGCGGCCGTCGCGGCCGAGCACAAACGGCTCGGACTGGAGGACCAGGACGGTCCGGTCCGTCCTGCCGTCGCTTTCCGGGCGCACGCTCGGCATGTTGCGATCGGCCAGCCGGGCGATACGCCCCTGCCGGCAGCGGCTCGTCGAGGCGCGGCGGGCCGTCGCGGCGGCCGAGGAGTCGGCCGCTACGATCGCGTCGCAAATCCAATCCGCCTTGAGCACCCGGCAGGACCGGGAATTGCCCGCCGCCATCGACCGGGCCGGCAGCCTCGTCGCCGGGCTCCGCCGCCGGCTCCAACTCGACCAGCGACTCGACCAGATGGCCGCCAGCCAGCAAGAACTCGGAGCGGCAGAGCCGGCGCCTGCTGGTCCGCCGGTTGCCGTCGATCTGGGCGCTGGCCGGACTGGGAACGGTCTTCGTGTTGGGCGTCGTGCTGGTGATGGCCGGCTTGTTCATGCCCGCCTCGATCACCGGTTCGCTTGGGCTGGGCGTTGGCGTTGCTCGGTCTGGGGGGCAGCGGCGCCGCCGGGCTTGGCAAGATCATGCTGGAACGTTCCAACGCCCGGCAACTCGACGCCTGCCAGAAACAGATGGCCATGCTCCAGTTGCAGGTGAAGCAGGCCACCGAGGACCGCGATATGCTCGACGGCCAACTGCCGCGCGGCGGCGGACCGATGGCCGCCCGGCTGGCCGCGGCCGAGAAGGACCTGGCCGCGCTGGAGGAGTTGCTGCCGCTGGAGACCCGCCGCATCGCCGCCCGGCAAGACGCCGCCGCGGCCGGCACAGCGCGCGGCGCAGGCCGAGCGCGAGCTGACCGCGGCGCGGCGCCGCTGGCGGGAAGTTCTGCTCCAGGTCGGGTTGCCGCGAAAATTCGCCCCCAAGCGGTTGAAGCAGTTGGCGCGGCGACGCGACCAGATTGCCCAGCTCCAGCGGCAATGGGTCCAGCGGACCGAGGAACTGGCCGGTCGCCGCCGCGAGTTGGACTCGCTCGCTCGGACGCATCGCCCAGCTTGTGGCCGACGCCGGGATCGACGCCGGCGCGGGAGAACCCGTCGAGCAACTCCGCCGGCTTGCCGACGCGGTCAGCCGGCAAGAGGCGGTCCTGGCCCGGCGCGAGGCCATCCGGCGCAGTTGCGGCGCAACGGCCGGCAACGCGGCAAGCACGAGGACGCCATGAGCCGGCTGGGGCGCCGCCGCCGGGAATTGCTGCGCGAGTCGGGCTGCCGCGACGAGCAGGAGTTTCGTCGCCGCGCGGTCCAGTCCGCCCGCGCCGACGTGCTCAAGCGGGACCGCGAGGCGTTGGACCGCGAGATCGCGGCGACCATCGCCGGACACTGCCCGCAAGAGGCGATTCGCCGGCAATTGGAAGGCGAGGCGGCCGGGGAGTTGGAGCGTCGCCGCGAGGAATTGCTCGCCCGGGCGGCCGCCGCCGACCAGGAACTGAAGCAGCATTTCGAGCGGCGCGGCCAGCTTGCCGAGCAGTTGAAGACCCTGGCCGGCGACCGCCAGTTGGCCCGGAAGCAGCTCGATCTGGGCGTCGTCGAGAAGCGGCTCGACGACGCCCTGCGGCGCTGGCAGGTGCTGGCGGTGACGTGCCGGATGCTCGACGTGATCCGCGCCACGTACGAGCAGCAGCGGCAGCCGGAAACCTTGCAGGAGGCCTCCGGCTATTTGCAGCGATTGACGCAGGGCCGTTATTGCCGCGTCTGGACGCCGCTGGGCGAGAACGTCCTCCGCGTCGACGACGCCGAGGGGCACGTGCTGCCGGTCGAGGCCCTGAGCCGCGGCACCCGCGAGCAACTGTTCCTCAGTCTGCGGCTGGCGTTGGCGGCTTGTTATGCGCGGCGGGGCGCGCCGCTGCCGCTGGTGTTGGACGACGTGCTGGTGAACTTCGACAGCCAGCGGGCGGAGGCCGCGGCGGCGGTGCTGCGCGATTTCGCCGCCGCCGGCCACCAGGTGCTGGTCTTCACTTGCCACGAGCACATGCTGCGGCTTTTCCAATCGCTGAAGGTGCCGGCCAGCCGGTTGCCCGACGCCCGCCAGGCGGAACCCGCCACCGTGGTTTTCGAGGAGCCGGCCAAGGAGCGGGCGAAGCGGAGCCGGAAGGCATCGCCGTCGTCATCGCCGTCGTCGTCGCCGTCGTCGCCGCGCAAGACCCCTTCCCGCCTCCCGTCGCCGAAGTCGTATGAAGAATCCGTCGGGGATCGGATCGCGGATGAGTCCGGCGACGAGTCGCTTTGGGAGGAAGAGACGGACGCGGACTACGAGGACGGCGACCCACGCAACGGCGGTGTCGGCGAGGACGGCGATCACGGCGAGGACGACGAGTGGAACGAAGACAACGTCGTTACGACGAGGGCGACGCGGCCGCGGCGTAGGGTGAATTCTCAAGGGGATAGTCCCCAAGATATTCTATTACGGGCTGGTGCGGCCCCCTCACCCCGGTTGCCGCTTGCGAAACCGCAAGCGAGTAACGAGCCTTTCGGCAAGAACATGGATGAGAATTGTTTGACAACAAACGACCGCTCGGCTAGGATGGAAGTCCTGCGTTTGGATCATGCGGAGAACCTTCTTCCGCGCGTGACATTCCCACCTGATTTTGAAAAGGAGGCATCCATGTCCCGCCCCAAGAACTCCCTTTCCCGTCGCACGTTCCTCAGCAGCACGGTCCCCGGCGCCTTGGGCGCGGCCGTGGTGCTCGGCGCCGCCGGAAACCTGCTTCGGGCCGATCCGGCGCCCAAGGAAAACCCCTGCCGTGGAAACCCGTCTCGGATCGCAAGATCCGCGTCGGCGTGGTGGGCGGCGGATTCGGAAGCACCTTCCCCTGGCATCAACATCCCAACTGCATCATCGAGGCGGTCAGCGATCTGCAAACCGGCCGCCGCGATGTCCTGATGAAGAACTATTCCTGCAAGAAGTCCTACGAGTCGCTGGAGAAACTCGTGTTGGACGACAAGATCGAGGCGGTCGCGGTGTTTACCGACGCGCCCAGCCACGGGCGTCACGTCGCCTTGGTCATGAATCAAGGCAAGCACTGCTTCTGCGCCGTGCCGGCCTGCATGAATCTCGAAGACGCCCACAAGATCAAGGAAATCAAGGAGAAGACCGGGCTGAAATACATGATGGCCGAGAGCAGCTATTATCACCCCGCCGTGATCCGCTACCGGAATATCTATCGGCACGGCGTCAAGCTCGTCTATTCCGAAGGCCAATATTATCACAACGACGTGACCCACGTGGATAGCTGGCATGGGTGGCGGCGGGCGCTGCCGCCGATGTTGTATCCCACGCATTGCCTCGGCGTACTACGTGGGCGTGAGCGGAAAGCGCCTGACCAAGACCACCTGCCTCGGCCTGCGCGGCGAGGGCGAGGAGTGGCAGAAGAACCGCTACGACAACAACCCCTTCGTGAACGAGTCGGCCATGTTCCACACCAGCGAGGGCACGATGTTCCGCTGCAACGTGTTCTGGAAGTGCAACGCCTGGGGCGAGAACGGCTCCGCCATCTGGGCGACCGACCCCCACGCGGACCAATTTCCCTCCAGTGTGCCGCTTCCGCCGGGCATGGAGTACGGCGGTCACGAGGGCTCGGCCGGCCCGCTGGTCAACGAGTTTCTCACGGCCATCCTGGAAAACCGCGAGCCGGCCGTGGATATCTACGAATCGCTGGCGATGACGGTGCCGGGGATCGTCGCGCACCAGTCCGCCTTGAAAAACGGCGAGATGCTCGACGTCCCGAGCTTCGACAAAAAGTCATGACGGGAAAGAGCGTGCATCGGATTCTGGGCAAGCCTTGCGATGCTGGTCTGGGCGGCCGCCGTTGGGCATCGTCTCGGCCGCGGAGCCGTCCACGCGACCGGCCAAGGCCACGGAAAGGCTCAAGGAACCTTTTTCCGCCACGCGGAAGGCGGAACAGGCGTTCGCCGGCCGCAAGGCGGTCCTGTACGAGCATGATTGCCTGAAGCGAGTGGGGACCCGAGGAGTCGGGACGGCAAGCGTTTTGGGTCGTGCTGCCGCAAGGCGCGGAAATCCGAGCCCGGGCCGCTGCTGGTGTACCTGCACAGCGCGGGGGCGGGCGACGAGGCCAACTCGAATGAAATGCCGCTACTGCATCCGATACGCCGATGCCGGCGGAGCCGGAGTTCACGGCCTTGTACCCGAACTCGCCGGTCAATGCGCCCAACGGCTGGTGGGGCTACAACTCCATCAAGTCCGACCGCTCGAAGTACCAGCACCGGGAGACCGCCGTGGAACGCCGCGTGCTGGCGACGATCGAGTGGGTCGTGCAGAAGTACCACATCGACCGCAATCGCATTTACCTTTGCGGCATTTCGATGGGCGGCAGCGGCACGCTGGGCATCGGCCTGTGCCACGGCGACATTTTCGCGGCCCTGTTGGCGGGGGTGCCCGCCGGCGCCGGCCACGCCATCCACCGCATGCACTTTCCGCCGCCGCCCGAGCGGTCTGCCTCGCCGGCCGAGCGGGAGAAATACCTTGCGGGCCGTCTCCGGCGTGGGCCTGCCCGACGCGCCGCCCCTGTTGGACTTCTCCTCGCAGCAGGATGACGTGGTCGAAGGATCAGCCGCAATTGCTGCGCGCCATGCACGACGGCCGGCACGCGCTGGTGTTCGCCTGGGGCCCCTGGGGGCACATCAACCATTACGAGCAGACCCATCGCGCCGCGTATGAATTTCCCTGGCTGCGGATTCGCAAGGACGAGGCGTATCCGGTCTTCACCGATGCCTCGACGGATCAGCAGTACCCCGGCTGCAATCCGCCCCATCCGGACGCCGACGGGCAGATCAACGCCTTCTTCCGCTGGAAGAGCGGTCGAAGACACGGCCGAGCAGATTCACCATCGAATTGCGGCTGGTGCGGAAATTCCGAACTCACCGCGCCGAGTCAGCATCCCGGCCGAGTCGGTGGTCGATGTCACGTTGCGGCGTTTGCAGAAATTCAAGGTCGCGGCGAAGCGGCGTTACCCGTGGACCTTCGGCGCCGGCCCGCGGCCCAGTCCGGCGTGTGGAGGCGGACACGGCCGGCCTGCTGGTGTTCAAGCGGTTGGTGATCCGCGGCGAGCCGGCCCGCTTGAGCATCCAACAGTAGCGGCGATGCTTGCCGGGACCGGACGTTGGTTCGGCTGTCACTCCTGATAGCGTCGCCAGATGGCGTCGAGCGTGTCGGCGGCGCCGGCCGCTCTTCACTTGGGCAACGTGAACATGATGTCGCCCGTTTGCTTTTCGTAGTCGAATGGCGCCCCGCCGTTGTCGATCATGTCGGGACCGATGCTGTAGACGATCAAACCATGATCGGTCTGCTTGAGCCTCAGCGGCTTGCCGTCGAAGGGATCGAGCGGCACGGCGGTGATGAACTCCGGCACCAAATCATCCGGCTTTTCGGGAAATCGGCCATTTTTGGCACGATAGCAGTAGAGGGCCAGCCCAAGTCGGGCGGTGCCGCGGCGCGGTTCCGCTTGTGTCGCGCATCCAATGCGATGCTCAGCCTCGGCATGAGCCATGCCGTCGTTATTCCGAGCGGACCGTTTCGCAATTGTCGGTCGTATTGTTGCACGCGATCTTTCGCGTGGCGATAACATTGGCTGGCAGCCGTTTCGGGGAGATGTGCGAACCGGCGTTGTGCCGTCCAGATCGTCGCCGAGCAAAAAGACGCGGTACACCGGCGCGAACCACCGAAGGGCGAAGGGAGCCGGGCAGACGCTGCCGCCGCGATTAGTTACCACTGGCCATCTGACCGTCCCCCAACTGTTCATTCGTGGCCAAGCAAACGGCCTCCTCCATGCGAAGGTCCCGCTTGAGCATCGCCCAATACGAGACGTTGTCCAAGACCCGCAGGGGGGCCAAGTCGTCCGCGGAGAAACGACTGGTTGCCAATACGATTCTGTAGCGAGTCGATCGCCAGACGGTCTATGGCGATGGCCTCCAGCATCGAGCACCAAGAGCGGATCACTGCCGAGGTGCTCCGCGATGAGGAATATCGTATGGATGTCTTCGACCGCCCGGCGACGGTTCCCGTCGGCCGCGCTGCAAATCGCATCCAGCGCCAGCAGACGGGCGCAGTTGCGTAAGGGGTACAGTTCCGGGACCGGCATGTCGATACTGGGCCGGGCGTAATCACGGTCGAAGGAACAGCCGGGTTTTGCCGCCGCCTGCCGCAAGTAGCGCCAGTGCCGGCGTCTGCCTCGCCAAGTAATCGCCGCAATTGCGGGTCGTGCAAATCAAAGGTGATTTTCCCGGAGTTCTCCCACTTCGTCCACTCTCGCCCAAGCGATCTCCACGACGAATCCTCCCATTCCCAGCTATCGGGAGGAGCGTCATTGCAGCCCATCGCCTCGAAGGCTTGTTGATAGACCAGCGCGGCATTGTCCCGGTCCGGCATTCGCGGCGGGGCGACGGAGAGCGCAAGTGCGCCCGCCTCGGTGCGCAGCGATGCCAATTGCTGCCGCGCCGCCAGGTCCATGTTCCAAAAGGTCATGGCGTGCAGGGCCACGGCCGCAACCAGGGCGATCGCCAGTTTGCCGCGGGGCCAGTCGGCCGCCGCGGCGCGATGCATCTGAGGATCAACGCGGCGCAGCCCGCGATACCCCAACCATACGGCCCCCACGAGGAAGGACAGCGGTCAACCCCAGCATCGGATAGAAGTAGGTCGCTCCGTGCCCCCTAAAGAGAACTGCGGTGCCCACGGTCAAGGCCGTGTAAAACAGCAGCAACAGCAACGGCGCCGGCAGCCACAAGGCAGTTCGCAGCCAGCGCCGGTGCAAACGCCCCACACAGGCCAACACCGTCGCCACCAAGAGCAGCGACACGATAAGGCTTTCGATCCATAACAAGACGTATCCCATTGGTTCTCTCCGTCAGTGAAAATGGTTCGCCCATGTTTTGTCTGCGGGATGCACAATATGGCCCCTCGGCAATCTCATCCTTGATATTGTCTCCAAATGGCGTCGAGCGTGTCGGCGGCCCCGGCGGAGAACTTCACGTCGACCAGGTCGGAAACCGCGGTCTCGTCGGGATTGATCTCGACGGTCGGGCGTCCCAGGCGGGCCGCCCAGCGGACCGGCTCGGCAATGTAGGGAAAGACGCTGGTGGTGCCGACGGTGAAGACGACGTCGAAGCCCGCCCGGCACTCTTCGTAGAGCCGTTCCAGCGTCGCCGACGGCAGCAGTTCGCCGAATAGGACCACGTCGGGCCGCAACAGGCCGGAACACTCGGGGCACCGCGGAGGAATCGCCAGTCCGCTGTAGTCGGCCACCGTCTGCCTGGCGCCGCAGCTCATGCAATAGAGGCGGTGCAGGTTGCCGTGGATCTCCAGGACGTTCCGCGAGCCGGCGCGGCGATGGAAATCGTCGATGTTCTGCGTCAGCGTCCAGACGCGGCCGAAATGGGCCTCCATTTCCGCGATCACTTGATGGCCGCGATTGAAGGTCGCCTGCCGGGCCGCGCGTTCGACCTGGCCGAGGTATTTCCAGGTCAGTTCCGGCCGGCGGCGGAGCATCGAGCCGGAAAGGAGTTCCTCGATGGGCAGGCCCTCCTCGGAGTCGTCGGCGTTGTACAGGCCGCCGATGCCGCGGTAGGTCGGCAGCCCGGAATCGGCCGAGATCCCCGCGCCGGTGATGAACAGCACGTTGCGACTGCGCCGCAAGATGCCGACGACGCGGTCAAGCGACGGCTGATTCCAAGAGCGACCGGTAGCGGCTGCGGACATCCCAAGTAATCCAACCGAGGAAAATGTTTCCACCCATCGAGGCGAACAGGGCCACGACGGTGAGGCAAAGCGGGAGCCAGGGCTTTTCCGCCGTCGCCGAGTTCTCGACCACGGGCGTGGCGACGGCCTTGCCCGCGGCGTTGGCGGCGGTTGAGTCTGCCGGCGGAGGTCGATGTGACGAAAGCCGCCGGCTGCCCGGCCAGCGGCTTGCTGGCCGGATTGGACGGCAACGCGGCCTGGAACGGCGACCGGAGCGGCGTCTGGAGCGGCGATGGAAGCGGCCGCCGGGCGGCGCGGCAATTTCTGCGGAAGCGGTTTATTGTCCACCATGATGCGGATGGAACGAACCTCGCGCAGCAGCTCGGGCCGGATGTCGCTGTCGATCGGCTCGCCCGATCGCAGGGCGTCGAGCGCCTCGGGAGTGAGTCCGATCATGTACTGGATTCCTCCGTCGGGCCGCGGCTGCCAACCGAACTGAATGCCCACGAGTGCCGTGGCCACGATGCATGCTATGGGGCACATAAGAATACCTCCCCTATCGAGATGCCGCGGGAGAGGCGGGAATATCTCCCGGCCTGTCGCCGCATCGGAACGGATCCATTCTATCCATATTAACGTGCTTGCCGTGGTGTCGTAAAGCGGATGAGACGGAAATTCGACAGCGCCAGCGGTCCCACCCGTTGCAACGGGTGGGCTTGGTTGCCGGGGCGCGGCTTACGGTTGGCGCTTTAGCCGCCGGGCTTTTCCGACGTGGCCGCGGCTGGCTGGCCGGCCTGGATCGACGTCAGTTCGTCGTGCAACAGGTTGAGCAAGGTTTGCAGGAAGGCCACGACCATCGGGCCGACGAAGATGCCGATGGGTCCCATCGCCTGGACCCCGCCCAACACGCTCAGCAGGGCCAACAACGGATGCAGGTTGGAGCGGCCGTGCAGCACCAGCGGCTTGACGATGTTGTCGACGGTGGAGATGACCGCCGCGCCGAAGATCGCCAGGAGCACGGCCGCGGTGGTCCTTTCCTCGTAGAAGAACAGCCAGAGGCAAGCCGGCGCCCAGATCAGCGGCGGGCCGATAAACGGCACCATGGCCAACAACGTGGCAAGCACCGCCAGCAGGAAAACGGAGGGGAATCCCGCCAAGGAGAACGCGACGCCCGCCAGCAGCCCTTGGATGATCGCCGAGAGCAGCGTGGCGACGACCACGGCGCGGGTGACGTTGCCGAATTGCTCGACCAACTGCTCCGTATAGCGCTCGTTCAAGGGCAGCAGTCGCACCAGCGAGCGGACCATGATCGGTCCGTCGGCGAGAAAATAGTAGAGCGAGAAGACCATGACCAACAGCCCGACGAGGAATCTTCCCAGGAACTGGGCGGTGCCCCAGCCGACGGGCGCCAGCCATTCGGGAATAGCCTTGTCCTTGGGTTGCATTAGATCCAAGAGGGTCTTCCTGACGCGCTCGTCGGAAAGCTTCAGCCCCACCTGGTCGGCCGCGTGGACCACGGACGCGGAAATCTTCGAAATATTGATTCCGCCCTCGGGCAATTTCTTATACACGTCGATGCTTTCATCGACCGCCTGAAAGAGCACCAGCAACATGGGCGTCAGGACGATCAACAAGATGGCGGCCGTGGTCAAGGCCGCCGCGATCCGATCGCGCCCCTTGCAGCGGGCGACAAACCAGCGGTGGACCGGTCCAAAGACCACCACCAGCAGGACGGCCAAGAATGTCGGCAAGAGGAAACTGACCATGACCTGGAAAAAGAGCACGCCCATCAACGCCAGGATGGCGACCAGGACGATCAGCGAGATGATTCTCGCCATGGTTGCATCTCCGCAAAAGTATAGGAAAATAGCGATGCACGGTTCTCGGTCCCGGCCATTGTAATCCATGCTCCGACCATTGGGCCAGTAGGCGCGGCGTCGGGCCACTTGAACGGGTGGTCGGGAAATGCCATAATAAACTCACCGCAACGATCCCGCCCTCGACCGACCCGCCACGGTTGGAACCCCCCCATGGTGCATGAGAAGCGATCGAGCCCCCGGCGATGGCTATGGATGGCCGTGAAGCTGTTGATCGTGGTCCTGGTGATTTGGGCAATCCACGGGACGATTTCCCGCGCCTGGGACGAATTGTCCAAGCATCCCGAGCAATTGTGGGCCCTTCGTCCCGGTTGGCTGCTGCTCTCCGGCCTGCTCTATTTGATCGGAATCCTGCCCGAGGGGCTGTTTTGGCACCGTGCCCTGTTGTCGCTCGGACAACAGGTGCCTTTGGGGCGGACGTTGCGGGCGTATTACGTTGGGCACCTGGGAAAATACGTGCCCGGCAAGGCCGTGGTCGTGGTCATGCGCACCGGGCTGATCTGCGGTCCGGGAGTGGATGCGAGCATCGCGGCGGCGAGCGTGTTTCTGGAAACCCTGACGATGATGGCGTCCGGGGCATTTCTGGCGGCCGTCCTGTTGGTCGTTCATGATGTCCAGCATGGCGTGCGGTTTTGGGCGGCGGCGGGCGGCGGTGCTGCGGCGGGTGGCCCGGCCGTGTTCGGCTGGTTCTCCGCCCATGGTTTGTGGCTTTTGGCCTCGCTGGCCATGATGGGGGCGGCCGGTCTGCCCACGCTGCCGCCGGTCTTCGCTCGCATGGCCCGGCTGGTGGGTGTCGGCCGCTCCGATCCGGCCGTGGCGGCCAAGTTGGCCCAGTTCCGCTACGGCACCTTGCTCTGGGGCTGGCTCATCATGTTTGCCGGCTGGGCATTTATCGGGGCCAGCCTCTGGGCCGCGCTGAAGGCGGTGGGCACCCCGGACATCGACCTGCTCGGGCAGCTTCCCCTTTACACGGCCGCCGCGGCGCTGGCCCTGGTCGCTGGATTCGTCTCGTTGGTGCCAAGCGGCGCCGTGGTCCGCGAGGCCGTGCTGATGCAATCGTTGGTGTTGTTGTTTCCCCGAATGGGGGACGCCGTTGCCCTGGTGACTGCCGTCGTGCTGCGTTTGGTCTGGCTAGTGGCGGAAGTGGTGATTTCCGCTATCCTATATCTTGGTTGGAGGATGCCCGATGCTTTCCATCGTCATTCCGGTCTTCAATGAGGCTGAGAGCCTGGAAGAGTTGCACCGCGAGTTGGGCGAGGTGGCCGCGGCCAACGGTTACGACCTGGACGTGGTTTTCGTCGATGACGGCTCCCGCGACGGGTCCTGGGACGTGATTCGCCGCTTGGCGGCGGGCGATGGGCACGTGCGTGGGATCCGTTTTCGCCGCAACTTCGGCAAGGCGGCCGCCCTCAGCGCCGGCTTCGCCCAGGCCCGCGGCGAACTGGTCATGACGCTGGACGCCGACCTCCAGGACGACCCCCACGAGATTCCCCGCTTCCTGGCCGAAGTGGAAAAGCATCTCGACGTGGTCAGCGGGTGGAAGAAGGTCCGCCACGATCCGTGGCACAAGGTTTTTCCTTCGCGGCTGTTCAACTGGATGGTCAGCTCCTTGACCGGCGTGGTCCTGCACGACCACAACTGCGGCATGAAGTGCTACCGGCGGCAGATTTTCGACGAGGTGCGGCTCTACGGCGAGTTGCACCGCTTCGTGCCGGTCCTGGCGGCCGGCCGCGGATACCGCGTCGGAGAGCTGGTCATCCACCATCGCGCCCGGCAACACGGCCGCTCGAAGTACGGCCTCAGCCGCTTCGTCAAGGGCTTCCTCGACCTGCTGACGGTCAAGTTCCTCACCGGATTCGGCCAGCGGCCGCAGCACGTCTTGGGCACGACCGGCCTGGGGGCGTTCCTGCTCGGCGTGGCGGGCATCGCCTACCTCACGATCTACTGGATCTTGAGTCGCCTCTGCCCGGGGTGGCAGCCGATGCAACTGCACGAGCGACCGGCGCTGCTCTACTCGGTGGCGCTGATGCTCCTGGGCGGGCAATTGATGTCGCTCGGCTTTCTGGCCGAGTTGTTCGTCGCGTATTGTGAACCGCCTGTACAATCCTACTCGATCGCCGAGCGGACCCCTTCGACGGACCCATGACCCGCGAAACCATGACGGAAATTGTAACTGCTTCGACGAAACCATGACAGGTGAACTCATGACAAGCGAACCCATGACCCATCCCAACGACGATCCGGGCGCCGGGCTTCGCCGCGGCGTTTACTTGCTGCTGATCTGCGTCGGCGTCGGCGCCATGCTGGGACGCATCCTCGCCGTCGACGCCGTCGATCTGACGGCCAAGGAAGAATATCGCGTCAAGGCGAAGTTGGACGAAAAACGTCGGGACTTGGAAAAGAAAGGCGTTCATGGCAAGGAGTTGGAGGAAATCCTTGAGAAAGACAAGCCGCGGATTCAGGAGGCCTTGGCCATACGCCGGCCTTTCCTCAGCGCGAACGACCGCAGCCGCTGGGCCACCATCCGGGCCTTGGTCGAGCCCGACATGCAAGTTCCGGGAGCGCCCTTTGCCATCGATCGCGTCGTCCAACAGCCGAACTGGGACACCATCGACATGGTCTGGCACGGCGGCCATTTCTATTCCAGCAAGCCGCCGCTGCTGGCGACGCTCATCGCCGAAGAGTATTGGGTCATCTATCATGTGACCGGCAAGTCGCTGGGCACGCATCCCTACGAAATCGGCCGCTTCATGCTCGCCACGCTCAACGTGATTCCGCTGGCGATCTACTTCCTGCTCCTGGCCGCGCTGGTCGAGCGACTGGGAAAGACCGACTGGGGCCGGATTTTCGTCGTGGCCGCGGCCGTCTTCGCCACGTTCCTGACCACCTTCGCCGTCGTGCTCAACAACCATATCCAAGGGGCCGTTTGCGCCGTGATCGCGCTGTATGCCGCCGTCCGGATCTGGTTCGACGGCGAGCGCCGCTGGCGATATTTCGCCGTGGTGGGCCTGTTCAGCGCGCTGTTGGCGGCCGACGAGTTGCCCGGGCTGTCGCTGATGGCCGCCTTGGGCCTGGCGCTGCTCTGGAAGGCCCCGCGGCAGACGCTCCTCGTCTGGCTGCCGGCGGTCGCGCTGGTTGCCGCCGGGTTCTTCGGCACCAACTGGATGGCCCATCACAGCCTCCGCCCACCCTATATGCACAACAAGGGGACGGACGACTGGTACGATTACGCCTACAAACAGCACGACGGCAAAATCGTTGAAAGCTATTGGAAACATCCCCAAGGCGTAGACATCGGTGAGCCGTCGCTGGGGGTCTACGTTTTTCATGCCCTCATCGGCCACCACGGCATCTTCTCCTTGACGCCCCTCTGGCTGCTGAGCGTCGCGGGCACGCTCGTCTGGCTCTTTCAAAGGCGCGATCCGCGGCTGCGCGGGCTGGCGCTGTTGATCGGCGCCGTCACGGTCGTTTGCATGGGGTTCTATTTTTTCTGGGTGCCCATCGATAAGCGGAGCTACGGCGGCCTGACTTGCGGCTTCCGCTGGGTGTTTTGGCTGACGCCGTTGTGGCTTGTGGTCATGGTTCCCACGGTGGATTTTCTGGCCCGCCGCCGCTGGACGATGGTGCTGGCCGCATTGCTGCTGGTGTGCTCCGTGGTTTCGGTCAGCTATCCGACGTGGAATCCATGGACGCCGCCCTGGCTGATGGACTACCTGAAGTACCTGGGCCGGATTTAACTTAGAGCTTAGAACTTAGAAATTGACACCAAGCACTAAGCACTAAGAACTAAGCACTAAGAACTAAGCACTCAGGAGCTAATCGCATTTACTTCCCGATGCAGAAGCGGCTGAAGATGCGGTCCAACACGTCGTCGGTGTAAACGGCGCCGGCGACACGGCCCAACTCGTCCAGGGCGACGCGCAACTCGGCCGCCAGCAGTTCCTCGCCGCCGCCGTCCACGAGCCTCCGCGCCCGCGCAAGACACTCGGCGGCCAGGACCAACGACTGGCGGCAGCGGACGGCCGTGCTCGGCACCACGTCGCCGCCGCTGCTTCCAGCGGACAGCACGGCCAGTCGCAATTGCTCGCCAAGCGCGGCCAGCCCGGCGCCGGTCTTGCTGCTGGTCTCGATGGCCCCGGGTGGAATCGCATCCGGGCCGAAATCGGGATGACGCGGCAGATCGGTCTTGGTCAGCACAATCATCTGCGGAAGGCGCTGGGGGTGTCGGAAAAAGAGACGGAATCGCCCTTGGCGGCCGCTTCCGTGACATCGCAACAAACCAACCGCACGTCGGCCTGGCGGTGCTGCTCGCGCGAGGCGGCCTGGGCCGACTGTTCGATGCTGGACGGGGGAAAATCCACATCCTGGACGCCCGCCGTATCGACCAGTTGGCAACGGACGCCGGCCAGGTCGAGTTCGGCGACGAGGTAGTCGCGGGTGGTGCCGGGTTGGTCGGAAATCAACGCCCTGCCCTCCCGGACCAAGGCGTTGAAGAGGCTGCTCTTGCCGCTGTTCGGCGGGCCGGCCAGCACCACGCGGACCGACTCGGCCGTCTCCTGCCGCGAGTCCATCTGCTCGATCAGGCCGCCGATCGAGGCGGCCGCTTCCTCGATCCGGACGCTCAGCTCGCCCGGCGGCAGCGGCGGCACGTCTTCCTCGGCGAAATCGAGCCGGGCCTCCAAATCGGCCAGCAGATCCAACAGCCCGTCACGCAGCCGATGGAGCGGGCGCGCCAGGCCGCCGGCAAGCTGGGTCAGGGCGACATGCAGTTGCCGGGCGTCGGCGGCATCGACGACCCCGAGCACGGCCTCGGCTTGCGTCAGGTCGATCCGTCCGGCCAGGAAGGCGCGGAGGGTGAATTCGCCGGGCTCCGCCGGCCGTGCGCCGGCCGCGCAGACCGCCCGCAGCAGGGCTTCCAGCAACGGCGGAGAGCCGAGCATGTGGATTTCGGCCACGGGCTGGCCGGTGTAGCTCCGCTTGCCCGGCCATAGATACAATTCACCGGGCAGCGGCGCGGCGACGCCGGGCAACCAGAACAGCCCCGGCAGCGCCGTGGGTCGCGCAAGCAACGGAATGTGGACAAACGGCGCCGGGCGAAAGCAGTCTTCCAGGCACGCCCGAAGGTGCGGCCCGCTGAGGCGGACGATGCCGCGCGCCGCGCCGCCCGGCGGCGATGCAATCGCGGCGATGGTGTCATCCAGCGCGTGCATGGCGGTGACCACGGAGCGACAGGTCCATAGCCCCTGGTGCAACTTACCGATAGTTTCCGCCGGTCCCGCCGGTCAGCGTCGCTTGCGAAACCGCAAGCGAGCAACAGGTCTTCCGGCAAGAATAGGTTGGAAGACGCACGAGCGGCTTGCGCCGCCGGCTCGCTGCCTTCCGCCTTCCGCCCTCCGCCTTCCCCCTTCCCAGTTGCCTATTTCCGGTCGCGGTTTCTCTTTCTCTTCTTTTTGCGATCCGTGTTGTTGCTGCGCCCGAAGGCGGCAAACCAATGCCGGGATTTCTCGGGCGGGGCGCTTGTTTCCCGGCCCGCGGCCGCCGCCGCGGCCGCCTTGGGCAGGAGCCTTCGTTCCGCCAGGCCCCAGAGACTCGACGCGATGAAGTACAGACACAGGCCGGAGGCCACCTTGTAAAACATGAAGCAGATCACGAACGTCATGTACTTCATCATCTTCTGCTGCATGGCGCTCTGCTCGTCGGTCGGCGGCGGCGTGTACATCTTCTGCTGCAGCATGAACAGCGGGATCGTGAGGATCGGCAGGATGTTGAAGTACGGACCGAGGCTGAACCACCGAAGGCCGTTAACGAACTCCGGCGGCATCCAGCTCCAGTTGTAGAGCATGTCGGGCGCCGCCAGGTTCGAGCACCATCGGACCGCCTCGGAAATCAGCGGGGCGTCGCGCAGCTCGACGTTGACCATCAGCGAACGATACAGACCGACGAAAATCGGCAACTGGATGAACACACGCAGGCAGCCGCTGAGCGGATTGTAGTTGTGCTTGCGGAACAGCTCTTGCTGGGCCTTGCTCCGCCCCTCCATGTCCTTCTTGTACTTCTCCTGGATCTTCTTGATCTCCGGCTGCAACTGCCTGCATTTTCTGGGCGCCCAGGACCTGCTTGCGGCTCAAGGGGAACATGCACAGCCGCACCAGCACCGTCAAGAGGATGATGGCCAGCCCGTAGTTGTGGATCCCCCCGTAGAACCAGTGCAGCGTCCACAGCATCGGCTTCGCGACCCACCAGAACCAGCCGTAGTAGACGATGTTGTCCAGCTTGTATTGGGCGAGCAGGTCCGGCCGCTTCGGGCCGGCGAAGAGCACGAAACGGTCCGTCACCGACGCGCCGGGCTGCAGATCTCGCGGGCAAGGCTGGTGATGCGGAACGACGTGTTCGTCAGCTTCTCCCGGCCAAGCTCCACCTCGCCCACGCGGATGGGAAGCGGCAGTTCCATGTTCTCGGCCGCATCGCCTTGCGGCATCAACACCGCGGAGAAGAATTGCGAATCGACGCCGATGAACGTCAGCGCATTGCCGTTCTTGACGACGAAATCGCCCTTGATGATGGTCGGGCAGCCGATCTGCTGCGTCTCGCCGCCGTCGCGCGAGTACGATCACGTCGCGCATGCCCGCGCCCTTAAACCAGTATCGGCCTACCGTGTACGCAAACCACCAGCCCTCGTAGGGCAAGCCGTTGGGGCCGTCGAGCCGGTAGGCCAGCTTCCGGGCCTTGCCGGCGGCGGCCAGGTTCTTGATCGTCAGCTCGAACTCCAGGTGATAGCCGCGATAGTCGGCGTCGGAGAGCTTGTCTTCCGGCACCTTCGCCAGCCGATAGGTCTTCGTCAGCTCAAGCTCGCGATCGGGCAAGACATAGCGGAAGACCACCTGCCGCTGGCCGGCGCTGACGACTTGCCAGTTGTCCGTCCGCAGGTGAACGCCGGGCAGTTCGGCGTCCAAGTCCGCATCGGCCTCGGGCATTTGCTCTTTGCCGACCTGCTGGAGCGTGGCGAGCATCGACGGCGGACAATTGTCCCGCGGATGCACGGCGTCGGGCGCGGATTTGCCGGCCTCGACGCCGCGGGGGTTCTTGACTTCCGGCCGGACGACCTCCAGCGGCCGCCAGCCGAGCGTGGCCGAAAGCTCCAATTTCTTGCCGTCGCGCAACAGGTGCAGCGCGACGGTCCGTCCCGGCTTGGTTTCGGCCAGGGCGCGGCCCAGGCCGGCGGCGTTTCGGACCGGCGTGGGGCCGACGGCCTGGATCGAGTCGCCCGGCTTCAGGCCGGCCTTGGCCGCCGGGGTCCCCGCGCCCACGACCTGCACGGGACAGCCGTCGCCCTTGGCGTCTTCCTCGACGACGAGGTGTCCGAGGTAGCCGCCGCGGTCGTCCAGGTCATGGTAGCGCGGGCTGCTCAGTTCGATCCTCACCAGCGCGGCGCCGCGGTTGCTGAAGGTGGCCAACATGCGGTAAGGGTCTTTCGGATCGGCCGATCCGAGCGTGAGCCATCGGGTGGCCACCGGCGGCATCGGCTTGATCTTGCCCGGCGCTTTGCCCGGCTGCTTGGCGTTCGGCGCCGGGTTCCTGCCGGCCGCGTTTTTGTCCGGGGCCTGGTTTTCCGCCGGCTGCTGGATGGCCGCGTTCTTGGCCGGCCCGGCCGCCTGGTCCTTCTCCTGTTTGTCTTTCTCCTGCTGGGCAACTTGCTGCGGCTGCTTGACCGGATGCAGCCATTGCGTCAGCAGGGCATAGCCTTGCAAGATCGCAAGGGCCAGAAGAAGAAACAACAGGATGTCCGACAGAGGGAACTTCGAGGGGGGGCGTTGCATTCGGGAAAATCCGTTAACGGCCGTCGCGCAGCCGGTCGCCCAGAAAATTATCTAGATCCGGAATGTCATAGATCTTGGCGATGGTCTTTTCGACGGGATACTCGATTCTGCGAAACCGGACCAGATCGTCTTCCAGCACCACGTAGCACGCCCGCGGATTGCCGTCGCGCGGCTGACCGACCGAGCCCACGTTGATCATCACTTTTTCATCCTTCAAGTGATATTCGTGGTTGAGTTCCTCCGGGCTGGAGAACTGGAAGTCTTCTGAAAACACGCCGGGCACGTGGGTATGTCCCTGGAAGGCGTAGTGCGGGATCAAGGCGAAAATCTTTTCCAATTTCCGCCGGTTGTAGATGTCTTCGGGAAAGACGTATTCGTTCAGCGGATTCCGGGCGGAGCCGTGGACGAACAGCAGCTTGCCTTCCTGATGGTTCCGCGGCAGTTCGCCGAGGAAGTCCCAGCGGCGCTGGCGTTCGGCCGCGGTGCCGCCGCCGTTCTCCAGTTGGTTGCGGGTCCAGAAGATGGCCCGCTCGGCCCCGGAGTTGAACCCCTCCGGGTCGAACAGCGCGCCCTGGTCGTGATTGCCCAGCAGGCAGACCTTGCACGCCATGACGCGGTCGATGACCTCGCGCGGGTTGGGACCATACCCCACCAAATCGCCAAGACAGAGGATATCGGTGATCCCTTGCGCCCGGATGTCGGCCAGGACCGCATCCAGGGCCTCGATATTGCTGTGAATGTCGCTGATCAGGGCTCGTTTCACGCTGTTACTTTCACGCACCCCGCCGACCAAAGACCAGGCGTGTACAAAAAAGAAGGTGGACACCCCCTCCGCAAACCCAACACTATATTGTTACCGAATTCGACGGTCAAGTCGAGGCCCTTGCGGAATCTCGGCCCGATTGCCAAGCTAGACAGGGGCTTGCGAATATCCGAAAGGCGACAGCCCGCCCCCCTCTCTGTAGGAGAGGGTTGGCGGGCAAAGGCGTCGCACAAAGGCTTGCAAGCCAGCCCGTTGTCCCTGGGTGACAGCCGTTCCATCCCGAGTGGATTCGCCGTGCGAATTCTTGCCTTGGAAACGACCGAAACGATCGGCGGCGTTGCCGCGGCCTGCGACGGTAACCTCTTGGCCGAATTGCAGTTAAATCCACGCCAGCGCAGCGCCGCCGCGCTGGCGCCGGCAATGCGAGAATTGCTCAAAACCGTCGGCTGGCGGCCCGGCGACGTCCAGTTGGTGGCCGTCACCGTCGGGCCCGGCTCCTTCACCGGGCTCCGCGTGGGCGTGACCACCGCGAAGACCTTTGCCTATGCCGTCGGGGCCCAGGTCCTGGGCGTCGATACGCTCCAGGTGATTGCCGCCGGCGTGCCGGCCGAGACGCCGGTCGTGTCCGCCGCGATGGACGCCCAGCGCGGCGACGTGGTCGCCCAGCGGTTTTGCCGCAATGCGTCCGGATGGATCGAGCCGGCCGGACCGCAGGAATTGCTCGCCGTCGACGCCTGGCTCGCCGGCCTGACGCCGGGCACCGCGGCCGCCGGGCCAATTCTGGAAAAACTGTCGGGCCGGCTGCCCGAAGGCGTGTCGGCCGTCGATGCCCAATATTGGCATCCCCGCGCCGCCGGCGTCGCCCGGCTGGCGGCGTGGCTGTATGCCGCGGGCCGCCGCGACGACCTCTGGTCGCTGGCCCCCCGTTATTCCCGCCGCAGCGCCGCGGAGGAGAAAATTAGGCGAGAAGGATGAAGGTGAGCCGGAGGCGTCAGCCTCCGGATAAGGGAAACTGCGCCGCGGACGTGCATGGTTATCCTTCCGCCGCTATCCGGAGGCTGACGCCTCCGGCTCAATTTCCTCCTTCATCCTTATTTCTGCCGCTTCGATCGTCGCTGTCGATGTCGCCGTCCGTGTGGGCCGTGGACAGGAAAAAGGCCTCGAACTGGCTGCACGGCAGGTAAATGCCCTGCTCGATCATGCCCCAGAAATATCGGGCATATCGCCGCGTGTCGCAGCGGGCCGCCGCGTCCCAGTCGGTCACCGGGCCCGGGGCTGAAGAACAAGGTCATCATCGAGCCGACCCGGCCGATTGCGTGGGCGACGCCGGCCGACGTGGCCGCGGCGTCCAGGCCCGCGGCCAGCCGGGCGGCCAGCCGCTCCAGTTCGGCGTAGGGGTCGCTGTCGCGGAGGATGGTCAACGTGGCGATTCCGGCGGCGGTGGCCAGCGGATTGCCGCTGAGCGTGCCGGCCTGAAAGACCTTTCCGGCGGGCAGGACGTGGTCCATGATTTCGGCCCGGCCGCCGTAGGCCCCCATCGGCAGCCCGCCGCCGATGATCTTGCCCAGCGTGGTCAGGTCGGGCTGGATGGCCGAGCAGCGATTGCGCCCCGCCGTAGGCCACGCGGAAGCCGGTCATCACTTCGTCGAAAATCAAGCAGTGCGCCGTGCCGGCGGGTCAGGTCCCGCAACGCCCGGCGGAAATCGCCGCTCGCCTCGACGCAGCCCATGTTGCCGCACACCGGCTCGACGATCACGGCGGCGATCTGCCGGCCGTGCCGGTCGAAGGCGGCCTCCAGGGCAGCCGGGTCGTTGTATTTCAGCACCAGGGTGTCGCGGGCGGTCCCTTCGGTCACGCCCGGCGAGTTGGGCACGCCCAAGCGTGGCCGCCGAACTGCCCGCCGCCACCAGCAGACTATCGACGTGCCCATGATAGTTGCCGGCGAACTTGACGATCATCGGCCGGCCGGTGTATCCGCGGGCCAGGCGGACGGCGCTCATGGTCGCCTCGGTGCCCGAGTTGACCAGGCGGACCTTTTCCATCGACGGGACGGCCGCGGTGATCAGTTCGGCCAGTTGCGTTTCGGCCAGCGTGGGGGCGCCGAAGCTGGTGCCGCGGCGAATGGCCTGTTCCAACGCCGCCGTGACCGCCGGATGGGCGTGACCAAGGATCATCGGTCCCCAGGAGCCGACGTAATCGAGGTAGCGATTGCCGTCGATATCGACCAGGTAGGCCCCTTCGGCGTGGTCGATGAAGACGGGCTCGCCGCCGACCCCGCCGAACGCCCGGGCCGGGCTGTTCACTCCCCCGGGGATGAGTTGTTTCGCGCGGGCGAAGGCCGCGTGGCTCTTCTGGCGGGACATGGCGGAGTTCCCTCGGTTATCGTTGCGGAAGGTAGGGTGGGACGAGCGGAGCGAGTCCACCAGCGGTGTTTCGCGGATTTTGGTGGGACTACCCGCTGCTCTTGGTATCGTGGCGGAAACCATTGTATATCAGTTCCGGACTCGTGACAGGGGCCGGGGGGCACGAAAAGCCCCCGGACTGTGTCCGGGGGGCTGGCGAGAATCGGTCCCGGTTTCGCCGCTTCTGGAAAAACATGCGGCACGCCCCGGGGCTCCCACGATGGACGGACGGCCTGCGGCCCTTTATGATGGACACGGCAGGGCTTCCACCATGAATCGAAAACGTGTCGGGCGGGCAGTCATGTACGGAGGTTTCGCGGGAGCCGCGTTCGGCGAGCTGCTGATCAACGCCGGTTGGACCCCGGAACATCCCGGACTTTGCCCTTCAGTTCACCGCGATACTCTGCTGCGGGTCGGCGGCGATTTGTCGAATACGGGCCGCGGTATGGCGAGACTGACGAGTTACCGCGATTTACGGACGGTGCCGGATGGCAGAGTGCTTCATCGGAATGGGACACGGGATCAGCGGAACCGCTTGGTATCTATTCTGGTGCATTCCCATGACCAGGACTTCACCCGAGTTTGAGTGCTGCCTCTCAAAGGACGATTGCGCGTCGGTGCAACTGCCATTGTTGTCGTTGTGTGACGATCGCCATCGCGATAACCCGCACGACGACGTTCGTTGTCAACGGGCAACGGCGAGACTTGTCGGAATACGCCTACGACGGAAACGATGGCCGGAGATGAGCCCGGGGCGGGTTGATGGCACCGATAGTAGTGGGCTGAAATTGTTGCCACTGGCTTTGCCAGTGCTTTCGGATTGCGTTGACGTTCGCCGTGGTGCTGCGACAATGGGGAAAGATGAATGGATAATTGGTCGATCCATCGCGTTTTGCCGACGAGGGTTGTCTCATCATCCGTTCAACGGCAGCACTGGCAGAGCCAGTGGCTACACTTCCGATGGGCCGCCCAATTGAGTCCATCGCCATGAACCCGCGGGAACGACGACGTTTCGACGAGCAGTTGCAGCAGGTCCTCGACCTGCTGCCGCCGCAGATCCACGATCTGCTCGAACAGGTCCCGCTGCACGTCGAGGACTATCCCTCGCGCGCGGGTCATGGCCGAGTTGGGCGTGGAATATCGCGACGAACTTTGCGGACTGTATACCGGCATCCCCTTGGGCCAGCGGAGCGTGACCCACTCGGGCAATCTGCCCGACGTGGTGACCATCTATCGCGAGGGAATCCTGGCCGCCGCTGCCGACAGCCAAGGCCGCATCCGGCTGAAACGGCTCCGCAGCCAAATCCGCGTGACGATCCTCCACGAACTGGCCCATCACCACGGGCTGACCGAGGAGGACCTCAAGCAACTGGGCTACGAGTAGCTATGCAGGTGTGTAGGTCAGGCATTCCGGCCGGACAGAAGGCTGCCGAATCCGTGGGGATGCAGGCACGAGGTGCCGACCTGCGTTTCCATGCGTATCACTTCCATGCCGGTGGCCCCTCTCATCGAAAACGCTATCCTCAAAAAGGTTATGGCGGCATTTGTAGAAACGGTTTATGATCGGTAATAGCATATCGCTTGTCGGAAAAATCCCATCGCTCTAGGGTAGCAAGGAGTCAGGAGCCCGTCGGCATGGATTTCTTTGGCGTGGTGGCGATGCTGTGGCTGTTCAGTGCGGCGGCCGCGGCTCTGGTGGGGCGTTTTCGCGGCCGGGGCGGCGATGCCATGACCCTGGGCGTGCTGCTGGGCCCCGTCGGCCTGCTGCTGACGCTGTTCTGGATCGGCCGCAATGTGCGGCGACCAGCCGGCCGTGGTCCTTGCCATCCGCGATGCCCAGCGCCAGCCGCGACCGGCGGACGAGCCCCCGATGGAAATGGGCCGGGCAGCCTAAGCCCCGCGGACCTTCCCCATGGATGAACCATTCCAGCACGGTGGACGTGCTTGCCGTCGGGGCCCATCCCGA
Organism: uncultured Planctomycetia bacterium; assembly: GCA_963804825.1. Lineage (GTDB taxonomy): Bacteria > Planctomycetota > Planctomycetia > Pirellulales > Thermoguttaceae > JBKQVT01. The sequence goes on from CAWDRV010000005.1 coordinate 159,521, forward strand.
CGACGTCGAGATCGCCTGCGGCGGCACGCTGGCGAAGCTGGCCGCGCAGGGCTATCGCGTGGGCATCGTCGATTTGACCGACGGCGAGCCGACGCCGCGGCTCGCCGGGCCCGGAGGTTCGGCTGGCCGAGGCCCGCCGGGCGGCGGAAATGCTGGGGGCCGCGGTCCGCGTGACGCTCGACCTGCCGAACCGGCGGCTGATGGACGGTTTCGAGGCCCGCGTGGCCCTGGCCAAGGAGTTTCGCAAGTACCGGCCGCGGCTGGTCATTGGCCTTGGGGCGGGCACGCCCTTGGCCTCGCCCGACCACGCCCAGGCCGGCATGATTACGGAAGCGGCGGTCTTCTACAGCCGGCTGACGAAGTGGGACGAGCATTTCGGGGGCTTGCCCGCCCACGCCGTGCCGGCGTTGCTCTACTGTTTCCTGGCCTTTCGGCAGCTCGCGCCGGCCGGCGGCGCGGCGTGGTGGTCGATATTGGCGACGTGCTGGAGAAGAAGATGGCGGCCATTGCCTGCTATGAGACCCAGTTTCCGCCGGAGAAGGGGCATCATTTGGAGCGCATTCGGGCCTACGCCCGGCAGCAGGGCATGGCGGCCGGGTTCGCCGCCGGCGAGGTCTTGGCCAGTCCCGGGGCCTGGGGGACGCGGGACCTGATGGGCTGTTGTTCGGGAGTAAGGGGGAAGGCGGAGGGCGGAAGGGGGAAGGCGGAAGGGGCGCATGCGAAACCGCAAGCGATCGCGGCCCCCTCGACGCAGTCGAGGGGCTTTTCCTAATCCCTCAATCCCCAATCCCTAATCCCTGTCCCTGTCCCCTGTACTGCCGCAGCTCGGCCAGCACGCCGGCCAGATCGGCCGGCAAAGGGGCCTCGACCTCGATCGGCTGGCCGCTGGCGGGATGGACGAGGCGGAGCCGCCGGGCGTGCAGGGCCTGACGCGCCAACAGCACCAGGCCGTCGTGCGGATCGCGGCGGATCTCGCCGCGGGTGATCTCGCGCGCGGCCGCCGTATTGGCGGTCGCACAGCACCGGGCAGCCGATATGGCTCAAGTGGACGCGGATCTGGTGCGTCCGCCCCGTCTTCGGGAAGCACCTGGACCGTGGCAAACCCGTCGAACCGCTCCTGGACCTGGTAGAAGGTTTGTGCCGAGCGGGCGGCCGGATCGTCGCGCAGGATGGCCATCTTCTCGCGCTGCCGCGGATGCACGCCGATCGAGCGATCGATGAAGTCGCGGTCGCAGGTCCGGCTGACCGGCCACGATGGCAAAATACTCCTTCTCGATCGGTGCGGTTCTGGAACTGCATCGCCAACTTGTGATGTGCCTGGTCGGTGCGGGCGACGAGGATGACGCCGCTGGTGTCGCGATCGAGGCGGTGGACGATGCCCGGCCGGGTCGGGCCGCCGCTGCTGCTCAGGGCCGGTCCGAAATGGAATTGCAAGGCGCTGGCCAGCGTGCCCGACCAATGCCCCCGGGCCGGATGGACCACCATGCCCGGCGGCTTGTTGACGACCACCAGGTCGCTCGTCCTCGTAGAGGATGTCCAGGGGGATGTTTTCCGGGCGGGGCGACTGGCGGGGGATTTCCGGCAGCACGATGGCGACGCGCTGGCCGGCGTGCAGGCGATAGGCGGGCTTGCTGCCGCGGCCGTCCACCTTGGCGCCGCCGGCGGTGATGACGCGGCGGAGATGCCCGCGGCTGTAGTCCGTGAAGTGGATGGCCAGGAAGATGTCCAACCGCTGGTCCGCCTCGGCCTGGTCCACCACCAACTCGATCGGTTCGGCGGAGAGTTGCCCCGCGGCGGGAGCGGTCTTCTTCATGCGGCGGCCAATGCGCGACTTTTTCTTCTCGGCGGGCGACGGTGGCGAGACGGAGGCACGGCGTGGCGGTTCGGACGTATCACTCGGCAGGCCGTTGAGGTCGTCAAGTTGATTGGCGGATGCCGGCGGCGGCGGCGGCGAGGCGATCGGCGGCGTCTGCGGCGCGGCCGGCTTGGCGTCCTTCGACGCTCTGGTCGTCGCGATTGGACGTGAAGGGCGATTGTCCTTGAGATTGGGCCGGCCTCCGGCTCGCTCAGGCTGTCCGGCTGGAAAGGCTCGACTTGGTGGGCAGCCCGGTGTCGTCTGGCGTAGTCGGGCTTGGGATCGAAGCGGGCGAAATCGTCGTAGAACTCCCTGGTCGCCGGCTTCTGCAAGTCCTCCAAGCGCTTGGCGGCGTCGTCGGCGAAGGCCCCGTCGGGCCACTGCTCCTGAGATGCTCGTACTGCTTCCTGGCGTCGGCGAGATTGCCTTGGGTTTCCAGGGCGCGGGCCAAGCCGAAGGTCGCCCGCTCCTGGAGCAGGGGCGAGGGGCGTCTTCTGCACGAGTTCGTAGAAGTCGACGGCGTCGGCAAGGTGCTGGTTGGCCGTGGCCCGATTGACGAACCGCTGCTGCTCGACCCTCGACGAGGAAGGCGTCGCCGGCGCGGATTCCCGCCCAGCTGCCGATCGGCGTGTTCGGCTGCTGCTCGGCCAGTTTGGCCCAGGCCTCCGGATTTTGCTTGGCTCAGTTCCTGCCAGGCGGCGGCCGATTGCCCGGACACGCGATCGAACCAACACGTAGCCGACCGCGATCAGCAGCCCTGCCAAGAGAACGACGCCCAGCAGGGTTGTCTGATAGGGCCGGATCCGCTCGATGATTCCCCCCAGCCAGTCGGCCAGGGCGTTGGTATGAAGTTCGTGTCGCCGCTCGCTTTTCATGATTGGTCGTCCGTGGATCGTGGTCGACAGTGATCGAGGACAAGACAGTCGAGACCTAAGTATATGGGCCTCGGCCGAGGGGTGTCAAGGTCAGGAAAAAGGCGACGTGGCCCCGTGTTTGGCAGCGCGCAAATCGCAAGCGAGTGCCACCGGCTGTGTCCGCCCTCGCTTGCGCTTCGGCCTAGTGTTATGCCGCGAACAGCTGCGGCACGAAAAATCCGCGCCCGGGTGCCCCCCTTCCGCCGCGAACCGCCGCCGCGTACGATCCACAAGGATGGACCTGAATCCGGCACAATCTGAAGCCGTGCACACGCTCTCGGGGCCGCTGCTGGTGTTGGCCGGCGCCGGCACCGGCAAGACCCGCGTGGTGACCTACCGCATCGCCGAGTTGATCCGCCGCCGCACGCCGCCGGACCGCATCCTGGCCGTGACCTTCACCAACAAGGCGGCCGACGAAATGCAGCAGCGGGCCGCCGCCCTGCTGGGCAAGCGGCTGGAGCGGAAGCCGGAGATCTCGACCTTCCATTCGCTGTGCGTGCGGATCCTTCGCCGCCACATCACCCAGCTCGGCTACCCGGCCGGCTTCGCCATCTACGACCGCGGCGACCAGGAGGGCGTCGCCCGCGTCGGCCCTGCGGGAAATCAAGGCGGCCGAGGGCCTGCTGCGGCCGGGCGACCTGCTCTATTTCATCGGCCGCTGGAAGACGGCCGGCGCCGGCCCCGAGCAGGCGGCCGCGCTGGCCGAGACCGACAAGGAGCACCTGGCCGCCTCGGCCTACCGCCGCTACCAGAACGCCCTGCAGGCGGTCGGGGCCGTCGATTTCGACGACTTGCTGCTGTTGCGTCGAGGAACTCTTCCGGCGGTGGTCCAAGATCCGCGCCGCCGAGGCCGGCCGCTTCGACCACCTCCTGGTCGACGAATACCAGGACACCAACGGCAGCCAATACCGCATCGTCAAGGCCCTGGCCGCCGGCCACCGCAACCTGTGCGTCGTGGGCGACGACGACCAGTCGATCTACGGCTGGCGGGGCGCCGAGGTCGCCCACATCCTCGGCTTCAAGAAGGATTGGCCCGACGCCAAGATCGTCCGCCTGGAAACCAACTACCGCTCGACCCGCGAAATCGTCGCCTGGGCCAATCGGCTCATCGCCTTCAACCGCCTCCGCCACGCCAAGGTGCTCCGCGCCACCGTCGGCCGGCCAGCCGCCGCGGGTCCTGCAACTGGAAGACGAAATCAAGGAGGCCAAGACCGTGGTGGACGAGATCGCCGCCCGCATCCGACCAGCACAAACGCCAGCCCCGCGACTTCGCCATCCTCTGCCGCACCAACGAGCAGCCGCGGGCGTTCGAGATGGAACTCCGCCGCGCCAAGATCCCCTACGTCCTCTTGGGCGGCATGTCGTTCTACGACCGCAAGGAGGTCCGCGACATGCTGGCCTATCTCAAGGTCCTGGTCAATCCCCGCGACGAGGTCTCGCTGCTGCGGATCATCAACACGCCGCCCCGCGGCATCGGGCCCACGGCCGTCAAGCGGCTGATGGAGCAGGCCATCGGCCGGGGCAAGCCGCTGTGGGAGGTGCTGCCGCAGGCCGGGCTGCGCGGCGGTGGAGAAGTTTCGCGGCCTGATCGGGCGTTTCCGGCAGCGGTTCGCAGAAGGGCCGCTTGGCCGAGGCCGTCCGCGCGCTGGTCGCCGAGATCGGCTACCGCGACGAATTGGCGCGGCTTTACCCGGACGCCGCCGAGCAGGAGGGCCGCTGGCAGGCCGTCGAAGAGGTGGTCAACGCCGTGGCCGGCTATGCCCAGCGGGCGCGGCAGCCGACGCTGGCCGGCTTCTTGCAGGAGGTCGCCCTGACCGGCAACGAGCAGGAGAAGGACAAGGACTCGCAACTCCAGCGCAACGCCGTGGCGCTGATGACCCTGCACGCCGCCAAGGGGCTGGAGTTTCCCGAGGTCTACATGGTGGGCATGGAAGAGGGGATGTTGCCCCACGCCCGGTCGATCGCCGGCGACGAGTCGGCCGTCGACGAGGAGCGGCGGTTGTGCTACGTGGGCGTGACCCGCGCCCAGCGGCGGCTGACGCTGACCATGGCCTTGAGCCGCATGAAGTGGGGCAAGCCGCGGCCGACGCATTCCCAGCCGCTTTCTCTACGAGTTGACCGGCAAGGCCGACAATCCCAACTACCTGGCCGCCAAGCAGCAGCGGCCGCGCAAGCCCGGCGTCGGCTCTCGCAAGCGCGAGCCGCGAGACGCGGTTGATACCTCCGGATCCTGAGGTCCACTGCCCGGCTGCCCCCTTCATGTCACTCGACGCGTCTTTCCGGGACATTTACTGGTCACTGATCGGTAGACTGACGGCTGCCCTGAGATACGTCTCTGCTGATAGGTTGGAAGAGCTTAATGAAACGCGGCCTGCGCCTTCTCGAGCGATAGGGCACTTTCTCCGTCAGAACGCGGCGATGCCGAAAACCGACCCGCAGCGGCCAAATAAACGTTATTTTCGCCAGGCTTTTCAAGTAAGCCGAGCACTGAAGGCGATAATGTGCAGCTATGGAACGCCGCATGCTTATGTATCACGTCGACTCCGGGAGACAAGATGGGTCATCGAGGAGTATGCATCTTAAATTCGACACAGTCGGTTAACCCTCGTTGATAGCCGTAAGTGCCGGCCGATTACTGCACGGCGCAATGTTTCCCCTTAGAGATCAGGCCGATTTGTGATCGAAGGGGATGAAAGGGTGGACGAGATGGATACTTGCTGATCAACATGGAGTCATTCTTCATTGGCGCGTTCACGGACGATCGGCCGGACGGCCGACCAGCGAGGGCTGAAGCGGTCAAGGTTTCGCACGGTGCAGAGCCGCTACGGCCGCTTGTTCAGCCCACAGTTTGTTGCCGGTAAGGGCTGCCACGAGCGAACGCACATCGGCGGATGGCCTCGTTCAAGCCTCGCTCTGCGGCATGTTGACCTGCTGACACCAGTCGAAGGATCTTCGCCGTTGCCGCGGGAACGTCGAGCAAGCGCTCACAGAGACTAATCGACGATCCCGTTCAACGAAACCAGCACTCCCAGATGCAGGGCCGCGGCGTGCCCAATCCGCCACGATGTGATGCGTCAACCGTTCCGGAAATGCGTCGATGGCGGCGTTGCACCGCCCTGGTCAAAGGTGTATCCGAGAAAATACCTGCCAGACACCGGCTCAATGCATGCGTACTTACCCGAATGCTTACTGTTCGAGTTCCTCGCGTAATTGGGACTCGTGAGATACTCCTCAGCTACTTTCGGCCACGAGCCTTTGATGCTGCCGAAATCATGGCTCTTCTCTTACGGCAAGGGTTTCTGCGGAGGGGCGGGCTGCGGTCGGGTTGGCCGGCTGCTGCCGGCGACCGGCGCGATGTCCACGCTCACCACCACCTCCAACGTCGGCTTGCCGGGAGCGTCGGTCGCGATGCGGACGGTCGTGCTGGCCCGGCCGGGCTTTCGCTCGGCGGCGGCCGTGAAGGTAACGGGCAGCCGGTGCAGCGTGTTCGCTGCCGACGGCGGCGTGCACTGGAACCGCTTGTCGCCGCAATCCACGCGCACGATGTGGAAAGGGGTCTTGCCGTGGACGATCAAGGGGCGGGTGATGCTTCGACCCGGCGCCGACGCCCGGCAACAAAAGCGGCGAGGGATCGACGGCCACGGCCGGCTGGATCGTCGCCTCGACCGGCACGGGGACGCGGGCCGCCAGCGGGTTGGCGTCGTCGGTCACCAGGACCAGGTCGTCGCGGACGTAGCCCGCCGGCGCCGTCTTGCCAGCGTCGCCAGCAACTCGTACTCGACGCGCCAGACGGTGCCCGACGGGCGTGCGCGACTTTTCCACGACCTTGGCGGAGAGGTTCGGGTTGGGGCTCTCGACGCGGAGAATCTGCCAGTCGTGGCGGCCGGCATAAATGATCGACGCCTGCTGCTGCGCCGCCGCTGCCCTGGGGGACGGCGCCGAAATCGACCGCGCCCGGCTGCACGACCACGTCGCCGCGGATGTTGCAATGGACCTGCAACTGCACTTCCGCCTCGAAGGGCTTGTCGAACTTCACCTTGATCGTGGCGTCCTTGCGGCCGAGGAACTTGCGGGTATCGAGTTGACCACGACTTCCGCCGTCTCCCAGGTCTTCAGAGAGTCCTTGGTCGCCTTCGGCGCGGTGCAGCCGCAGGTGGACTCCACCGACGCGACGTGGACGTCTTCCACGTAGATGTTTTCGATCTTGAAGCGGTGCTCGACCTTGGCGCCGCGGGCCACGGTGCCGAAGTCGTGGCTGGTGTGGTCGAACATGTCGGTGGCCCATTGCTGTCGCCGGCGCAGCCGGCGCCGCGCCCAGCAGCAAGACCAATGCCAGGCCGCCCTTCCGCAGTCGAAGATACCCGCCTCATCGAAGACCCCTTCAAGCCGCCGTGCCCAGGTTCCAGACCATCTCTCCGTAGTATGCCAAACCGCCGCTCCGGTGTCAACCGAACACAAATCCCGGCGGCCACGAAGTAGACACCCACAGCCCCGAAGGCGATGGCGACCAGCCAGAAGACCTTCCGCCGCGTCAGCACCGAGATGGCCCCGATGGCGATGGCCAACTGGAACATGGTCACGCCGGGGGCCATCGCCTCGTGGCGGCTAAGATGCTCCTTCGACGCCTCCTCATCTCTTTGGCCTTGGCTTGAATCTCTTCCTGTTCCTGCTGGCATATCTTTCCAGCTTACTGCGCGGTCCTTCGGGTCGGCGGTCTTGGCCAAGTTCGCGGCGAGAGGTCGATCTTCGTCGCCAGCACGGCCGCCTTGATCCCCTTGGCCTGGTAATAGTTCCATTGATCGGAACACTTGATTTGTTCGGTCATGGCCTCGTTGGCGTAATGTTCGGCGACAGCAGGGCCGTGATGGCGGCGCAGGCGGCCAGGATGGCGGCCGTCAGCGCCACGCCCATGATCCAACTTTCCAGGGACTCGTGGGCATGGTGGGCGATCTCTTCCTGCGTTTGTTCCAAGGGCACTTCGGGCGATTCCATCGACCTGCTCCTTTACGCAGGGACCGAAACTATCTGCTATTTCTTCGCCGGCACGTTGCATGAGGATCTCGCGCGTGGGCCGAGAGCGAACCTTCGACCATCGTGGCCTCGAGGTCCAGGCCGCGGAACCAGGTCAAGCGGCGGCGCCAGTAGCCCGGCGGCGGCTCGCCCGCCGCGGCCGCTGCTCGGCCTCCAGCGCCGTCGGCTTCCAGGGCCGTCGAGGTCCAGCGGCTCGGTCCGTCGGGCGTCGGGCGAAACACGTACTGGCCGCCCAGCGGGCAGATCAGCTTCGCCGCCAACAGCGACTCGGCCGCCTCGCTTGCAATCGGCCGGCGGCACGTGCAACTGCTGCTGCAAGGCGTGCAGCAGCCGCAGGTTGCCCAAGGCGGTCTCGCGCGTGCGGCCGTAGGCCCAGCGGTTCAGCGCCGGCGTCACCCGGGCCTGCGAAACGTCGCCGACGTGCAGCCACACTTGGGCCGGCCGCGGCCACTGCTGCCAACGGAGTTGCGGCGTGACCGCGGCCAGCACGTCCGGCTGGAAGGAGTAGACGGTGAAGCGGTCGAACTGCCGCCGCCACAGCCCCAGCGCGTTGGTCGAGTAGCCGGCGGCGTCGGGCGGCCCGGGGATCGTGGCGTCCAGCACGCGCCAGCAGGCCCAGCGGGCCGTAGCACGCCGACGTAGCCGATCAGCACGTTGCGGAGCCGCTCCCAGAACGTGCCCGGCCCGGCCATCACGTCGCCGGGCGCGCCGACGTCGCGCAGGCCGCCGAAGAGCCGCTGGTCGCGCAGCACCAACTCCAGCGCGGCCATGTCGCCGGGCACCGCCGCCAGGCGCGACCTTGTCGGCCGGGCCGACCCACTGGGCGAAGAAGTCGAAATGCCGGCGGTCCAGCGGGCGTCATGCGGACGTCCAGCACGATCTGCTCGCGCTTGTCCGGCAGGGCCTTGCGCTTCAGGCCGATCAGGACCGGATCGAGCCGGCCCCACTTGGCGCGGTAGTAGTCGGCGAAGTTGCGGTAGGAGGCCGCCTCGGCCGCCGTGACGCGGCCGACCGGCACGTCGGGCACCGGCAGCATCGATCCCCGCCGGCCGCGAAGCTGGTCGTAGACCTCGCCGCCGCTCAGCACGGCCCGGCTGCCGTCGGGCCGCGGGCCGAAATCGGCCGGCAGCAGGCCGCCGGCGATCAATTGCTCGATGCGTGCCGTCGTGCCGGCCCTCGGCGGCCGAGGCCAGCCGGGCCAGTTGCACCAACTCGATGTCGGCGACCGCCTCCAGCCGGCGCATCGTTTCCACCCGGTAACGCGGGCCGGTGATGTTGCGGAAAAACGCGTCGGACAAGTAGACGAACACCGTGTCGTCGCGCTGCCAGGGGCATGATCGTCCGCGCGTGGCGGAATTCCTGCGATCGCCCCCAGCGATCCCGGCCCCTTGGCCACCTGCAGGAACCGCTCGGCCAGCGCCCGCGACGAGGTGACGAAATGATAGTCGCCGCTCTGGGCGTAATACGAGCGGACCGAGCCGTCGGGCGAGGCGATGAGCGAGACCTCGCGGCCGGCGATCTTGAGTTTCTGCTCGGTGACGCCGCCGCGGGCCGAGCCGGTCGCTGCGCTCCGAGGCGAGGTCGGCGCCAGCAGCAGGTTGTTGCGGGCCTCGAAGAGGAAGCCGTAGGCCGCCCCTTCGCGGAAGAACATGTCGCTGCCGATGATGGCCACGTCGGAGATCACCGTATCGCCCAGCAGCCGCGAAAGCTCGGTCTGCCGCAGGATGAGCTGGTCCTGCATGCGTTCGTCGCGGCCGTAGTCCAGCCCCCGCTGGGCGACGAGGTTTTGCAGGTCGCCGCCCCAGGTGTCCATGCGTGTCTTGCATCCAGAGGAAATTGCTGAAGCTGCCGAAGCGGACGTAGAAGCACTCGGCCGGCACGTGCATGGCGATCGGCTCGACCTTCACCTTGGCGTCGGCTCGGGCACCGCCAGCGGCGGCGGATCGACCGGCTCGGGCAGCGGCTGATCGGCCGGCAGCGCCAGGTTGGTCATGCCCAGGATGCGGTTCTGCTCCAGCGCCGAGCAGGATCGACTCGGTTTCCAGCATCACGCCGGCCTCGTGCTCCAGTCGCGGCGTAGGCCGACGCGGCCTGCTTCTCTTCCGGCAGCCGCAGGTTCAGCCGCCGGGCCAAGGTGGTCGCCAGGTAGTTTTCCAACAGCGGCGGATAGTCGGGCTTCTTTCGCGAACAGCAGCGGCGGCGGCGCGGCATACTCGCGCCACCAGGCCTCGAGCCATTGCCGGTGCAAGGCCGCATCGTGCCGCGGCACGACCTGAAGGGGAAACGGCGTCCGCGCTTGCAGCGCCAGCGCCAGCGGGCCGTCGCCGCGAAAGAGGAAGTAGATGGTCGCCCGCGGCGGCCGGTCGGCCAGCAGGCCGCGGACCAGGCCGCCCACTTGCTGGCGGACCGGCCCGCCGCTGGTCAGCGGCGAATCGGCGCCGAGGATGTCCTTGACCACGCGGGCCGAGCAGCGCGCTGCGGATGGCCGGATAGAGCACGCGGCCGTCCTTGTCGCCGAGCCCCAGGCCGTCGATGCCCAGGGGCACGGGCAGGAGTCTGTCGGGCAGATCGACGGTGATGCGTCCGACGCCAGCGGCTCTCCGGCGACGGCCTCGACCTCGATGCGGGCTTGGGCCACGGCCTCGCCCGTCGGCACGAGCGTCCACAGCACGGCCGCCGCGACGGACATGCCGATCCGCGTTGCATGGAGTTGCATGGGGATTCTCCTGGCTCGTCTCTCACCCCTTCGCGAGAGGGGGGTGGAGAGGATTTGGGCGTGTCTTCCGTCAGCGTGCGCTGGGCTGCGGGTTCCCGTAGCATCGTTCTAATGGTATCAAGGGTGGCGTTCAAGGGCAGCCCCCCCGATTGGTATATCTTGGAAGACGCGCAATATCGACCAACACGAAATCCGGGGGCTCGCATGCCGCTGCCCGACCACAAGACCAAGATCGTCGCCACCATCGGCCCGGCCTCGGAGTCGCCGGAGATGCTCGAACGGCTCATCCGGGCCGGGATGAACGTCGCGCGGCTCAATTTCTCGCACGGCGACTTCACCGGCCACGCCGAGCGCATCGCCCGCCTCCGCGCCGCCGCGCGGGCCGCCGGCCGCCGCGTGGCCATCATGGCCGACCTGCCCGGCCCCAAGATGCGCATCGGGAAGATCGACCCCGAGCCGATCGAGCTGCGCCCCGGCGAGACGCTTCACCCTGACCACCGAGGACATCGTCGGCAACGCCGCAGCGGGTCTCGATGAGTTTCGAGCGGCTGCCGCAAGGTGGTCAAGCCGGGCGACCGGCTCTTCCTGAACGACGGCCTGGTGCAACTCGTCGTCGAGCGCGTCGCCGGCAACGACGTGCGCTGCAAGGTGGCCGTGGGCGGCGAACTGCGTTCCCGCAAGGGCCTCAACCTGCCCGGCATCGACCTGGGCATCAGCGCCTTCACCGACCACGACCGCGCGTGCCTGCGAATTCGCCCTCGAGCACGGCGTGGACGCGGTCAGCCAGTCCTTCGTCGAGACGGCCGCGGACATCGAGGCGGTGCGCGCGGCGGCCACGGCAGCTCGGCAAGCAGCCCTTCATCATCGCCAAGATCGAGCGGGCCGGCGCCCTGCGAGCACTTCGACGAAATCCTCAAGGCCGCCGACGGCATCATGGTGGCCCGCGGCGACCTGGGCGTGGAGGTGCCGATCGAGGAGATCGCCCTCACCCAGAAGCAGCTCATCGCCAAGGCCAACCTGGCGGGCAAGCCGGTCATCACCGCCACGCAGATGCTCGAATCCATGGTCGCCAGCCGGCTGCCCACCCGCGCCGAGGCCACCGACGTGGCCAACGCCATCCTCGACGGCACCGATTGCGTCATGCTCTCCGGCGAATCGGCCATGGGCAAATATCCCGAAGAGGCCGTGGCCATGCTGGCGAAGATCGCCGCGGCCACCGAAGCGCGCCGGCCGCCGGCCCGGCTGAACGACCTGCGCGAGGTCTGCCAGTCAGCAGCAAGCCCACCACCGCCGCCGAGGCCATCGCCGCGGTCGTGGAACACGCCCTGGAAACCGTGCCCTGCGCGGCGGTGTTCGTGCCGACCCGCACCGGCACGACCGCGCGGATGATCTCCCGCTTCAAACCGTCGGTGTGGATCGCCGCGATCAGCCACGACGCCGGCCGTCTGCCAGGGACTGGCGTTTTCCTACGGCGTGCAGCCGCGTCGAATTGGCCGACGACCCGGACGACTGGCGCGAGTTTGCCGCGAGCTTGGCTGCGCGAGCAGCAGATCTCCGGCGCGTACCGCCATGCTGGTGGCCGGTCCCTCGCCGCGCCATCCGGAAGCCAACTATCGCATCGAATTCATGCGTCTGGCGGAGAAAGTATTTTGTAGAAGTGAATCATTTCAACGCCATCCCGTCGATCCAAATGTGCAGAGGCGGGGCGCCCCAGGAATCGAAACTGATCGTCAGGTAGTTCGCCGTGGTCAGCTTCTCGCCCGTCCGCATCCAGAGCTTGTCGCCGGAAAGCGGGACCACGAAGTACGTCCAGCCCTCGCGCTCCTCGTTGTTCGGACGCCCGCTCATCAGGTCTCGCGTGGGCGTGAGCGTCATCGTGCGCTTGTCGGTGTCATAGAACGTGACCACGGGGTTGTTGTCCTGCCAGGCGGGCACGTTCTCGTCGATGGCCTTGACCCAAAAGACCAACGCGGTCTTGTCATTGAACGACCAGTTGGCCTTGCGCGAGGCGGGATAGAGCAGCGCGACGCGCATGCCGCTGTAGGGCCACACGTAGGCGTGAACCGACGAGTCGCCCGAGATCCGCTCCTTGCGGTCGTCGGTGAACGTCACCTTGGAGCCGGGATCGATCCAGCTCCAATCGGCGGCCTGCCCCTCGGTGCCCATTTCGACGATTTTCTCGACCGCGTAGAAATCGCGCCAGCCGAGATCGGAGAGCAGCCCGTTGTTGACGGTCACGCCGACGCGATAAAAGCCCGGGGCCTTGAAGACGTGCTCCACGCGCGGCTCGAGGCTGATCGTGCCGTCGCCGAGGTCCCAGCGATAGTGGAGCGCATTGCCCTTGGGATCGGAGCTTTGCGAAGCGTCGAACACCACCGGCTGGCCGACGATGCCGGTCGCCGGTCCGAGCAGCTCGGCCTTCGGCGGCAGCGTAATGGCTGCGTTGTCCGGGTGCACGAAAAGATTGGTGACCTTGCCGCAGTTCTTCACGTCGGCCACCTTGTTGTTGCGGAGGACGTTGGCGGCCATGTCGATCCAGTCGGCATTCTGCATGTAGATGCCCCAGCGGTTGCCAGTCACCTTGTTCTGGTCGACGATCCAATGGCGGATCCTTGGGGCGTCGGGGGCCAGGTCGCCGACCAGGACGATGCCGCCGCCGTTGTTGCCGACGCACGTGTTGCCGCGGACGACGATGTGGCTGGCCGGGGCCAACAGGATGATGCCGGCAAATCCGCCGTCGGGCAGTTGCGGGGCGTTGCGGCTGTCCGGCTGCGTGCCGTTGTACGACGCCTCGTTGTCGACGACAACCGACTGGTCCGACATGCCCAGCCAAAAGCCGTAGCTGCCGTAGTTGGCCTTGTTGTGCCGATAGACGTTCCGCGGCGATTGGCTCTCGAAGCAATTGTTATGGGCGTAGGAGGCGTCGTTGTGCTCGAAGACGTTGCCGGTGCTCACCCAGCCGTTCAGCGGGCGCAAGAATACGCCGTCGCCGCCGTGCGTGATGTCGTTGTGCGAAAAGACGTTGTCGTTCGATCCGCTTTCGATCAGCACGCAGGTCGAATCCCGGGCGTGGGTCTCGCCGGGCTTGATCCGCAGCCCATAACTAAGATCGTTCGCCTTGATCGTGTTGTGGCAGGCGGTCCACAGGCTCAGGCAGGTGTTCGACGTGTGCGAGAAGTTGTTGTCCTCCAGCACGTTGTAGTTGGAATCGGCCAGGAGACAGGCGGTCCAGACGTGGTTGGCCTTGTTGTGGCGGAAGGTGCTGTGATGGACGCGCTGGAGGATGATTCCGCCGCGGCGGCCGAGTTCGCCCCAGTCGAAGTCGGGGTCGTGGAAGTTATAGGAGAAGTCGCAGTTCTCGACGAGCCAATGGCGGCCGTCCTCGATTTTCAGTCCGATGTCCCAGCCCTTGACGCGGATGTTCTTCAAGGTCACGTGGGACACGCCCTTGGCGGCGATGCCGATGCCCTTGTAATCCTTCGGCTTGCCCGCGGTGGCGCCGACGACCCGTGCCCCCCGGCCGTTGATGGTGATGTTCGACGCCTTGATGACGATCCGACCGTAGGTTTTGGCGGGGTCGAGGGTGGTGTCCTTGGTGATTTCCATCGGCGGCTGCTCGGCCGCGCCGGCCGTCGCTGTTGCCGTGGCTGTCGCCGTTGCCGGCGGATCGGCCGAGACGACGGCGGCCGGCACGATCAAGGCGGCCGTTGCGGAGGCCAGCAGGAGCCAAAAGACTGGGCTGCGCAGCAGTCGGTGGGTGCAGAATCGTGAAGTCATTTCCAGTCTCCTTTTCTGGCGGGAATTGGGGAAATCGGGCGCGTATGCACTATTGTAGCTTAGGTGCAAGACGGTTCAATAAGCGGCGCGATCGATCTCCCCTCTCCCTCCGGGAGAGGGTAGGGTGAGGGGGATTAGGGCAAGTGTTGGCCACCCGTGGTTGCCGGCCAGTCCCGAAGCCGCGGTTTCCAGGCAGCCCCGAAGCCGCGGTTGCCAGCCAGCCCCGAAGGGGCGACAGTCAATAGCCAGGGGCGTGAGCCCCTGGGACATGATCGAACATCGCGGGCATGAGCCCTGAAGGGGCGACGGAATCGCCGATTTGCCGAGTTTCTGTCGCCCCTTCAGGGCTTGGGGCGATCGCGCGGCCTTCGCACCAGGGGCTCGCGCCCCTGGCTATTGACTGTCGCCCGTTCCGGGGTGAGGAAACTGCAGCGCCCTTCCTCCTTGTGCCGGCAGCACTCCGACAGCAAAGTCATCGCGCTACCCGCTCGTCATTAAGTGCCGTAATAAGGCGTTCGGGTCAACACACGGCAAATCTAATTTCGCAAGCTTCGCAACTGCCGGAGTGATCTCGCCTGCCAAGATCGTTGTAAACGCAGGAGTCGTCAAAACTACAATGGTCTTAAAGTGCTCATCACTCCCGGAAAGTATTGACGATATGTTCTTCGCAGATTTTAGGTGTAGGGCGAGCATCATCTCCGCGAAACGATCCTCTCCCAGCTTCTCGGAGTCTGGCTTTACACATTCCCTGAATTCCAGTCCCGCGTTCTTGTCCCACTCGTAATACTCTCGAATGAGGTCATCCTTGAGGTGTTGCGGGAAATGTTCCGAGCATACGTGTGGAAAATATGAACTTATCGCTGTTGAAGCGAGATATGGATCAAGTATGCAGGCAAAGCGTTCCAATTGCGACCTTTCAAGGAAACGGTCCGCAACCTGCATCGTGAGGGCCCGCGTGAAATAGACTGACTGATAAAACACAACCATTTCCGTGGCACGGCGAAAATCTTCGCCTTGTGTTTCCGTTTTCGCAAGGTGCATGACCGCGTTCGCGCAAGAGCGGCGGCCTTCACGATCGCTAGGGCGATTTCGTCAACAGGTTGCATGACCTTTCTTGTCTCCTCCGCTGCCTCCTCACATATCTCCCCACAACGCTTCTTGGTTGGGGCCTTCTTGGATTCGCCGAACAGCCTTGAAAAGATTGACATGATACCTCCCGATTTGTTTGTGCCGCACGAGATCGTCAGCTCCGATCCGGCTGGTCTCCGAGGAACCATCCGCGGACGTTCGCAAGTCTGAGTGCCTCAGCGAGTGCCGGCGTGCGCTCAGCTTCCGGCGCCGTTCGGGCGCACGTTTCGTGTGGTTTACCGCCCTGGTTTTCCTTAACCGCGACCAATACGGGATTCGGTTCGCGATTACCGGGTTGCGTGCAGTAATACAGGTCGTGGCCGTCGTGTTGGCCTAGAAACTGGCAGGCGTCGCAACGCTGGTGGGGGTACAATGGTGTGTCCATTTTCAACTCCTTACGGGGCAAACGGTTTTTCTGCGCTGTACAGCACCTCCTCAACCAACTTATAACGAGATGGCGGGCCCGCGCTGCGGTATCGGCGACGCGCCTTAACGTCGGCTGGCGTCAGTGGAGTGGATAGAAGGATGCTCGTCGTTTCGTATTTCATTGGCGTTTTGGAGAAGGCGGTGAAGTCGTGTCGCTCGCCACAAAGATATTCCCGCCAGATTAGTTCATCCACGTAACCTATCACTCTCCCTTCGTCCACCTCCAACACATATTCGACAGGCTTGCATTTTTCAAAGTATTTTGGTCGGTCTGCCTCTCGTGTCGTCCATATCGCGGAAGCGACGCCGAGTTGTTGATATAATGCCGTAACCTTGGCGGCGTAGTCGGGCTCTCGTGCGTATGGCGACTTGCTCGGATCGACCGCGTTGGTGCAGATGTCGAAATCTTCGCTGTGTCTCGTAGTGACGCGAATGGTCATATTGATTTTCCCCCTTCGTGCTCCGGCGGCAACTTCGCCACCTGATAAATCATCCACGCGACCACCGCAAGACCCAATACGAACGTCACCAGGAAGGCCAACAGCGGACTCCACTGCACCTTGGCCGTCTGCTGGGTGATCTCGTAGAAATGATTGCTGGACAACTCGAGGTTCTGCACCACTTGCCGGCTGATCGCGTTGACGCCCAGGACGGCGAACTGTGCCAGCCCGAGGAGCGACGCCGACCCGCGGCCGATCGCCGCGGCGTTCCGCGCCCGCCATATCAAGAGCCACGGCAGGCCCGGCACTGCGGCGGTGGCGACGGTCAACGGGAGCCACCGCCAACCGAACATCTCCTGGCGCAGCTCCGGCGTCCACGTGCCGAAAACGTACACGGAGCCAACCACGGCAAAGCAGATGATGCTGGCCGTGTAGAGTTTCAGGCTGAAGCGATTGGCCCAGGCGCGATACTCCGGACTCTCGCGGCGGGCGAACCATGCGGCGTCCAGCACCACCCACGCGGCGGTCGTGCCCAGCGCCAGGCTGAACATCAGCAGCCACCGCAGCCAGAGCCGCGGGTCGGACAGGTTCAAGGCCGTCCCCAACGCCGCCCCGTTCAGGCCGTGCCGCTCCCACAGGACCGGCCAGGCGCGGATGTTTTCCATCAGGCTCATGGCGTTGGCGAACGTGAAGCCGATCCAAAGGAACAAGGCCGCCGCGATCCAGCCGGCCAGCCGCTTCCAGAGCGCCATTTTCCCCCCGGCGTCGGCCAATCCGAAGGCATAGACGTAGACGCCGTAATAGGCCGGCACCAGCGCGGCGATGACGGCCAGCCAGAACCAGGCCATCAAGATCGTGGCCGGGTAGAAAATCTTCGCGTAGCCGACCTGAACGAACAGCAGCGGCACGATGCCGAGGTTGATGCCCAGGGCCACGATGACGGGCATCTGCGCCATCAGCCGGGCGGAGAACCGCCGGCCGTGCCGGCTGCCGGCCACGCCCAGCACCATCGAAACCGCAATGCCGGCGTACCAAAGGTTCATCGGCACCATGTGCAGGCTGAAGCCCAGCACCTTGAAAAGCTGAATGAACCAGACCGGGGCGGGCAGCGGAGTGACCGACGGGTCGATCAACGTCTGAGGATTCATCACTTCGTCTCCTTGCCGTGCGCGATCGTTGGGCTAGGGATACTCGGGGAGGTTTCCCGGTTCGATTTCCGTGGTGCGTGGGCGCATTCCCGTCGGGCGGGGCGGGGCGATGCTCTGCAAATAGGCGGCCACCAGCTCGGCCTCTTCCGGCGTGCCCGACCAAGGCGGCATCGTGAAATGCACCCGATCGAGGTTCAGGACCAGGGAACGCAGCATGTCGGGCGTCCATCCTTGGACCAGCGGACCGGCGGCCGAGTAGCCCGCCTCGACGGCGTGACAGTCGTTGCAATGATATTGGAAGATGACCGCGCCCAAGGCCGCCTGTTCCTGGTCGTCGAGCCGCCCGAACAGCCCGGGGGCGACGTGGTTGCCGTCGCAGACCTTGGGAAAGTGTTGGAGGACGTACTGCCTGGTCCAGACGCCGCCTTCGAGGAATCCGCTTTCGCGCAGCCGGCCGAGTTCTCCGCCGTTGTTGTCGGCCATGATCTGGTTGCCCAGCACGACGTTGTAGATGACGTAGGGTTTCCGCACCGCCTCGCGGATGAATTCGCCGGTGGTGAAGGCGGCGACGCCGAACAGCAACAGGGCGGCGGCGAACCCCGGCGACTGGATCCAGCCCGGGTTGCGATACGGCCCCAGGTACAAGAGGACGAAGACGACCGCCGTGGACGCGAAGATGACGGCCATGAGCACGTTCAGCACGCTGGCCGAATAGAGGGCCGCCCGCGCCGACTCGGGCAGGAAATAGTACCAGCCGGCGCCGCCGGCCAGGATCATCAGCGCCCCCAGCAGCGCCGGCCGCGTGGACCGCGATTCGATGAGCTTGTGCAAGGCGTCCTGGCGGATCGTCAGCGCCGCGTGCAGGTAGACGTAGAGCGAGCCCAACAGGAGGGCGCCGCCGGTCCGGGCGACGATCTGCGGCAGCGCCTGCCGATTGAGCATGGCGCTCCAGAAATTGCCGTCGCGGAGCCAATCGCCCGGATCGAGCATGAAACCCGTGATCGCCGTAATCAGGACCAGGCTGATCCACGCCGACAGGCCGTAGATCCAAACGATGATCGTGTGAATCCGCGGCGAGAGGCGTCCCCAGTAGTAAAAAAAGATGAAGGCCGAGACGATCTCGAGAATGAAGAAGACGTACTCGATGGCCCAACCGAAGACGAACGTGCGAATGAGCACGCCGGTGGCCAGCGGCGAGGCCAGCCCAATGGTCCACCAGATGCCCACGCCGGTGATGGCGCCGAAGACGACCGTCAGGAGGACGAAGAAGCGGGCGTGCCGGCGGAGATACGCCAGGTAATCCTTGTTTCCCGTCCGATAGGCGTGGGTCGTTTCGACGGCCAGAAACAATCCGCCTCCGACGGCGTAATGGGAAACCAGCACGTGGACCACCGCGACGATGCCGATGAGCATGGGAGCGGTCAGAAACGGAACGTACCACCATGGATAATGCATGGATTCTCCGATCCTTTTACGCTGCAAGGGGTTGCCACCTCTAGGGACGGGCTGGGCATGATACCTGGCATACAACAGCCTCGGGACACCCTCGTCCCACTACCAAGTCAGGCGGTTGATCCTCTTAACTTAACAGATGTTTCGCCCCGGACCCCAAGAAGACCTCGCTTCACGCCCCCTTCGCTCTGGAGTCGGTTCGGCCTCTCGATCCGCCCGAGTCTGCTCCGCACACGACGCCCCGAACCGGCTCCCGGCCCGCACACTCAACCTGACTACTGCCCCGCCACTCGGGAGACACGAAGGCCCAGGAAGTTGCCCTGGTACCACCGCTCGAACTCGGAGCGGACCGCCGAGCGGCAGTACCCCGCGTCGAAGTACCAATCGCCGCCGCGGATCACATGGACCGACTCCGTGCCGCCAACCGTCGGATCGTCCGTCGGCGAACGCGCATAGAACCCGCTCTCATACCAATCCTGGCACCACTCCCAGACGTTGCCGTGCATGTCGTACAGCCCCCAGGCGTTCGGCTTCTTCTGGCCGACCGGGTGCGTGTTGCCGCCCGAATTCTCGCCATACCACGCATATTGGCCCAGTCCCGACGCATCGTTTCCGAAGCAATACCTCGTCGTGCTGCCGGCCCGGCAGGCGTATTCCCACTGGGCCTCGGTGGGCAACTGGAACATGGCTCCGCCCACCTTCCTGTTGAGCCGCTTGAGGAACTGCTGGCAGTCGTCCCAACCGACCTGTTCCACCGGGTTCTTCGGACCCTTGAAGCCGCTCGGGTTGTTGCCCATGACGGCCTCCCATTGCTCCTGCGTCACCGGATACTTCCCCAGGTAGAAAGGCTTGGTGATCCGGACCCGGTGCTGCGGCCGCTCGGTGTACTGAGCGTCCTTGTCCGAATCGGGCGAGCCCATCAGGAACTCGCCAGCCGGAATCAGCACCATCTCCAGCTTCACGCCGTTGCCCAGGTCAACGGAGATTTCCTTTTTCGCAGCGGGAGTCATTCCTTGCGGCGCGGGAATCGTGCTCGCTTTAGGAGTTTTCTCTTGCGGCGCGGGAATCGTACTCGCTTTAGGAGTTTTTTCTTGTGGCGTGGGAATTGCGCTCGCTTTAGGAGTTTTCTCTTGCGGCGTGGGAGCCGTGCAGGACTGCCGCCCGCAACCACCTGCAACCATCACAAGCACTGCGCACCAGATCGCCGACTTTTGCATTGCAGACATCCGTAAAGAAAAGGGATTCTGGTTCAGACAACTACCGTCAGCGTACACCGTCCAAGCCCTTCCGACAACGGGGAGTGATGAGAGGAATTCGGGCAAATGTTGGCACTTGGATCAACATCTCCTCCGCTTCGCCCTCACCCCCAGCCCCTCTCCCGGAGGGAGAGGGGAGACAATTGCTCTCCCGGAGGGAGAAGGGGGAAAACTTGCTGCATTCGCCAACTGGCCAATCGTATGAAACACTATAGTATGGCGTCCTCCTGCGAGATCGAATCCCCGTGGCCCGAAGGCCCTGCCCTGTCGCCGACCTCTTGCGCAACGGCGACGGCAACTGCAACGGCGACGGCAACGGCGACCGTGCCCGTGCTGCACGTCATCAACGGCGAGCACTACGCGGGGGCGGAACGTGTGCAAGACCTGCTGGCCGGGGGACTGGCGGCGTTGGGGTTCGACGTGACCCAGGCGTGTCTCAAGCCCGGCCGGTTCGCCGCCATGCGACAGAACCGGTCGGTCCCGTTGGTGGACGTGCCGATGCGGAATCGGTTCGATCCCAGTCCGGCCCTGAAACTGGCCCGGCTGGTTCGTAAAGGCGGATTTCGCTTGATCCATTCGCATTCGGTGCGTGCCGCGTTGGTGGCCGGGCTGGCCTCGAAGCTGACCGGCGTGCCGATGATCCACCACCTTCATAGCCCCACCAATCGCGACTCCACCCGCTTGTGGCAGGACCGGATGAACGCCTGGGCCGAACGTTTCGGGCTGTGGCGGGCGTCGGCCTTGATCGCAGTCTCCGCCAGCCTGGGCGAATATGCCCGACGGCAAGGCTACGCGGCCGAAAAGGTCGTGGTGATCCCGAACGGCGTGCCTGCCCGCGCGCCGATAGCACTCCGCGACGGGGCCAAAACGACCTGGACCCTGGGCATGATCGCCCTGTTTCGGCCGCGCAAGGGGATCGAGGTCTTGCTCCACGCGATGGCCCTGTTGCGGTCGCAGGGCATGGAGGTCCGTCTCCGCGCCGTCGGCGACTTTGAAACCGCCTCGTATGGCCACGCCGTCCAGCATCTTGGCAACGAACTCGGACTGACCGGCGCGATCGATTGGACCGGCTTCCAACGGGACGTGGACGGGCAGTTGGCCCAAATGGACCTGCTCGTGCTGCCCAGCCTTTTCGGCGAGGGCCTGCCGATGGTGCTGTTGGAGGCGATGTCGGCCGGTCTGCCGGTGGTGGCCACCAACGTGGAGGGGATCCCCGAGGCGGTCCGCGACGGTCGGGAAGGTCTTCTGGTTCCGCCGGGCGATCCGCGGTTGCTTGCCGAGGCGATCGGGCGGATCGTGGGCGGCCAGCTCGACTGGCGCGCCCTTCACGTGGCCTGCCGGCGGCGTCATTCCGAGCGGTTCTCGGAAGTTCGGATGGCCGCCGACCTGTCCGCCGTCTATCGCCGCGTCTTGGCCGAGTGGAAATAAGCTGCCGCCCATCCGCCGGGGTGAATCCGGCGGCTCGCCTTCTTCCACCTTCTGCCTTCTGCCTTATCCGGCGGCTCACGCCGCCGGCTCACTGCCCCCCGCCTTCGGAACTTCCTTGCCGGCTTGGGTTTGATAAGGTTGGGGAGATGGTGGATACGGGGTGGATTTCCCGGCCATATCCGTCTTGCACTACCGGCAAACAAGCATGACAATAGGATATAGGCAGGCCGTGACTGCCCGGACATAGTATGATTTAGGGGTGTCTTCATCAACTCGCGGGGAAAGCGAACTACCGCTTGTCGCCAGTCGATCCCACCGTAACCCGCCCGGGGGGATTTCCTCCCGGATGCCCTCCGGCGCAGAACCGAGCGCCATCGAGCCATCATCCCGTTGGGCACGTGAGACCATGCGAACCGCTTGTGAACGATCCAGGCGCCGGCTGTTGGCGGGCCTGACCGGCCTGTTGGCCGCCGTTGCGGCGGTGTCCGTGGCACACGTGGCATGTCACGGCGCGGCCAAGGCCCAAAATCCGGCAGCGGACGCGAACGTTGCCCGTTCGCCGTCGCCATCGCCGTCGTCGCCGTCGCCGTCGGGTTTCGATTTTCTGGCGGTCTCCGAGGAAGAGCCGTGGACCGTGGCCGTCGCGGCGCCGGTGGCGGCGAGCTTGCGTGTCGCAGACCGCGTGCCGCTGTTGATCGTGCTGTCGAATCCACCGACGCACGAGGCGGAGGAACTGATCGAGATGGCGGCCCCGCGACGCCCATTGGTGTTGGCGACCACGCCCGCGCCGAAATTGGGGCGTGCCCTGCCGAAGCGGTCGCCCGAGGTATGGGACGTCGGCGCCGATCCGGTTCGGGGCAGCCTCGCGGTGGCGAAGCGATTTTGGGGCCGGCCGCGGCGCGCGGTCGTCGCCGCATCCGAAGACGCGGAGGGAATCCTGTTCGGCGCGGCGCTGGCCGCCCGGATGTCGATTCCGCTGCTGCTGCGAGAGCGCACGGAGAGCCGCACGTCGCTGGCCGCGGCATTGCGGGAACTGGGCGTCGAGGAGGCGTTTGCGGCCGTTGCCGACGCCCAGCACGCGCCGCGATGGTCCAATGCGCACGGCAAGTACAACATCAAGGTGATGACGCCCCGGGCGGTCCAGGACCGCGTGATCGAGGACATCGGTCCGGCCGGGGTCCGCACTATCGTGGTGGCCCGGGTGCCGGAGAAGCGGGCGACGGTCGGGCTGACGGCATGGCTGGCGCCGTATCTGGCGCTGGTCCGCGGCGCGCCGATGGTGCTCAGTCATGCGCGCCAGCGCCGCGCTGGCGGAGGCCGAGGTGAACCGGCTGATTGCGGCCCACCGGCTGCGGCCGCGCTCGATCACCATTCTGGCCGACTACGATTCGCTGGCCGACAACGTGGTCGAGATCGATCCGGGCCTGGAGCCGCCGCAAGGCCCCATGACTCCGGCGGCCGCGGCCGCTGCGGTCGCCGCCGCCGACGAAGCGAAGAAGAAATACCGGGTGAACACCGAGCCTTTCATCCCGACGGAAGTTGGGAAAATGGCCTCGTTCGGCGTGGGGCGGATTCCGCTGCAATCGGTTGCGGACGCCTCGGTGCTGTTCGCCCGCGGGTTGGTCCGGGAGCGCCGGGCGTCGGAGCAGCCGGTGCGGCTGCTGCTGGTGTCGAATTCCGGCCGGCGGCGGCTGCCGTTGTGCGAAACCATCAGCCTGGTGACGGCCGAGGAATACAAGAATTGCGGCATCGCGGTGGATGATTTCTACGGCAAGGTGACCGACAGTCCGGAGATCCTGGCGGCGGCCAAGAAGGCGGGCTTGATCATCTACGAGGGGCACTTGGCGTACCAGGACCTGTTCGACGTGCCCACGGCCCACCGCGACACGGCCCCGGACAGCTACTTTGAAGAGGAGTTGGACAACCTGGAGGAAAGCGGTCCCCACGAGTCGAGACAGGCGCCGCCGCCGACGATGCCGGTGCGTGTCCCGCGGCGGCCGGCCCCGCCCGCCGTCCGTCAGATTCAAGGGATCATGGAGGGGCTTCCGATCGTGATTCTGCAGAGTTGCGACTCGCTGGACGAGCGGGTGTTGTGGCGGATCGACGAACTCGGCGGCGTGGCCCTGGTGGGAAGCGTGACGCCGATCCACAGCGGCTCGGGCAGCACGATGGTCAAGGCGATGAGCGACGCGGTGCTGTATCGCGGGGCGACGTTGGGGGAATCGCTGCGCAACGCGCAGAACTACCTGTTTTGCCTGGGCGACTTGAAAGCCCGCCGCGGCCAGAAGGAGCAGGCCAAGAGCCGGCGCGTGGCGTTGAGTTTCCGGCTTTGGGGCGATCCGGAGCTGCACGTGCTGCCGGCGGCGGAGGTCCAGCCGCGGCGTCCGCCCGTGGCCATCCGATGGTCGGGGCCGGACGAGCTGGTCATCGACGTTCCGCGTTGGCGGCTTCCCGAGGCCCGGACGGCCAAGTATTTCGCCCGGATGTTTCCCGGCAGCCAGCCGGCGGGCATGGTGAAGCAGCGTCCGGGCGACGCGGCGCGGCAAGTGACGCCCGTCTATTTCTTCCGCCTGCCGCTGCCCGAGGGTTTTGCCGACGCCGCCGGACCGGCGCTTTTGGCGCCCGGCGGGCAGGCCAACCAGGCTGCTTGTCAAGTCGATCCGCTGGGCCGATTCCTTTACGTGGTCTACGTTCCCGGGATGGAGCGTGCGGGCGAGACGATCGTTTTGCGGCGGAGCGAATTGCCGCCGTCGCAACGGCTGGGGAGGGTCTGGCCTTGACCGCGAAACGAGCCGCCCCGGTGGTGGCAATCTTGCTCGCGCTGCTGGGGGCGACGTGCGTCTTCGTGCGGATCACGTTCCGGGAGCGGGAGCCGATGGCGCGGGGCGACACCCTCTGGCAACTCACCTACACGGCCAGCTTCCACGCCCGAAAAACCGCGGCCAAGGTGCGAGTCTCGCTTTCCCCTGGACACGGAGCACGTTCGCGTTCGTGACTACAAGATCGTCACTCCGGGCTTCAGCACCAAGCGATTGAAATCGGCTGTCGGCGAGGCGCGTGACATCGTGGTCGAGACGCCGAGGACGGGCGTGTACCAGTTGACCGCCCAGATCGACATTCGCTTGAGTGAACGGCCGGGATGGCGGAAGAATCTGCCCGAAGCCGACCTGACCACCAAGGAACGGCACGACTGCCTCCGCGACGAAAAGGGCATCGAGGTGTCCGACCCGACGGTGCAGGACGTGCTGAGGCGGCTCCGCGGGACGCAAGGGAGCAAAAAGGAGTTGGTGGAGCGGATATTTTTGTATTGCTTGCGAGAGATCAGGTCGGGCGGAGCAAGCGATCCGCAGGGGGCGGCGGCCGTGCTTGCCAAGGGCGTGGCCAGTCCGCTGGGCCGTGCCCGCACGATGGTCGCGTTGTGCCGGGCCGCCAAGGTGCCCGCCCGCCTGGTCACCGGGTTCGAGATCAGAAAGGGCAGCGACGTTCGCCCGCATACCTGGGTCGAGGTCCTCCCGGCCGACAGTTGGGAATCGTACGATCCGGAGAACGACTATGCCCGCGAAATGCCGCACAATTTCGTCCCCGTGCGCCGCGACGGCGTCGAGGTGATTCGCTCGCAGGAAGTCAGCGACCTGGCCGCGAACTACGCCATCAGCCCCATGCCGTCTTCCGCGAGCAGTTTCGACTTGGAGCACCGCAGTCGCTGGGACATCCTCGATTTGTCCCGGCTGCCGGTGCAGATGCACGACGTGTTGGAGGTGATCCTGTTGTTGCCGCTGGGCGGACTGGTGACGGCCGTCGTCCGCACGATCATCGGTCTGCGGACCTTCGGCACCTTCACCCCGACGCTGCTGGCCTTGGCCTTCGTCTACAACGATTGGCGCATGGGGATCTTGGTCCTGCTGGCCGTCATCGTCCTCGGTTTCAGCAGCCGCGCCTTCCTCGACCGCCTGAAGCTGCTGCTGGTGCCGCGGTTGGGGATCATCCTGACCTTGGTGGTCCTGTGCATGGTCTTCAGCATCTCCGTTGCTCGACTACTTCGATCGCGCGCCCGGCGCAGACGGTTCTGCTGCCCATGGTGATCTTGACCATGCTCGTGGAGCGGTTCTACGTGACCACCGAGGAGGACAACCTGGTCTTCGCCGTGCAACTGCTGATCGGCACGCTTTGCCCTGGCCTTCGTCGTCTACGCCCTGTTGGGATGGAAGACGGTGGGCCGAACGCTGCTCTTCTATCCCGAGTTGCACCTGTTCACCGTCGCCGCGCTGATCCTGGTGGGCCGCTACACGGGCTACCGCTTGACCGAGCTGTGGCGGTTCCGCGACCTCACCGGACCGAAACCGTAGAGGGCCTTGCCATGGGGAAATGGGGACCGGTGCGAGTGGCGACGCCGCAGGAACTCCGCGGCGCGGGCGTGTTGGGCATCAATCGCCGCAACGGCGATTACGTGCTGCCGCGCAATCCCCGCCAGCACTATCCCCGCGTCGACGACAAGTACCTGACCAAGCAGATTTGCCACCAGCGGCGGATTCCCGTCCCGGAAACCTACGCGCTGGTGGAGCGGCACGGCGACGTGCCCAAGTTTCTGGATCTCATCGGCCACCGCGAGCAGTTCGTCATCAAGCCGGCCAGCGGCAGCGAAGGCCGCGGCATCATGGTCATCGCCCGGCACGACGGCAGCGAGTTCTTCAGCTCCAGCGACGATCGCTGGCTCCTGGCCGACCTGACCTATCACCTGACGACGATCCTCTCGGGGCTCTATTCCCTGGCGGGCCAGCCCGATCGGATCATTATCGAGCAGCGCATCCAGCGCCACCCGGCCTTCGAGGCGGTCGCCGTCGGCGGCACCCCGGACGTCCGCATCGTGCTCTACCGCTGCGTGCCGGTGATGGCCATGGTGCGGCTGCCCACGCGGGAATCGCGCGGGCGGGCCAATCTTCACCAGGGGGCGGTCGGCGTGGGCGTCCATCTGCTCAGCGGCCGGACCCACGGCGGCGTCTGCAAGGACCGCGCCGTTTCCATCCATCCCGACACCCGGCAGCCCGTCGCCGGCCTGAGCATCCCCGGCTGGGACGGTTTGCTCGTCGCCGCAATGGACCTGGCCGACGCCCTCGGAGATGGGCTACCTGGGCGTCGATTTCGTCCTGGACGCCGACGACGGGCCGGTCGTGCTGGAGGCCAACGCCCGGCCGGGATTGAATATCCAAGTGGCCAACCGCTGCGGGCTGCTTCCCCGGCTGCGGTGGATCGACGCTCAGCCTTCCGAGCGGCGGACGGCCGAAAACCGCATGGACTTGGTGGCCGCCGTTGCCGAGATGGCTTGAATGAGAGGCCGCCGGTCGGTCGCACGGTTGCACGGCTGCCGGGTTGACTTGGTGACGGGGGCTGTTCCAAGACGCGATTTTCGCTAGAATGGGCCGAGGGTTATCCATTCACCCGGCGTTCCGACGATGCGCGGCCCACTCTTGCCACCCTGGATCGACCGTGCCAGGCCGCTGGCCGGCGTCTTGCTGGTCCTGGTGCCCGCTTATCTCGTTTTCGTGATCTATTACGGCGGATCGCCGCGGACCCTGGCCGTCGGCTACCAGCCCGTGCAGCCGCTGCCCTATAGCCATGCCTTGCACGCCGGCGAACTGGGCATCGACTGCCGCTATTGCCACAACACGGTCGAGCGGGCCGCCGAGGCTGCCGTTCCGCCGACGGCCACCTGCATGAACTGCCATGCGACCATCGCAACGGACAGCGCCAAGCTGCTGCTGGTCCGCGAGAGTGCGGCCCACGGCCCGTCCATCCATTGGCAGCGCGTCCACGACCTGCCCGACTTTGTCTATTTCAACCATAGCGCCCACGTTGCCCGCGGCGTCGGCTGCGTCTCTTGTCACGGCCGGGTGGACAAGATGGAGCGGGTCTACCAGGCCGAAAAACTCAGCATGGGCTGGTGCCTCGATTGCCATCGCGACCCGGCGGGTCATTTGCGGCCGCAACAACACGTCACCGACATGACGTGGGTCTCGGAGGAAGACCCGGCGGTGCTGGGGGCCCGCTTGATGAAGGAAAACGACATCCATCCCTCGACGGATTGCTCGACATGTCATCGTTAGAACGGCAACACGAAACGTCGGGTGCCACTGCTGGCTTGTCCAGCAGTGCTGAAAACACCGTCAGCAATGCCGGAAACACTGCTGGACAAGCCAGCAGTGGCACACCGCGATATTGGCGCAGCCTTGCGGAATTGGCCGACGCGCCGGAGTATCGGGCTTTTTTGGACGCCGAGTTTCCGGCGGCCGACGATCCGCAGGGCCTCAGCCGGCGGCGATGGCTGCAATTGATGGCGTCGTCGCTGGCGTTGGCCGGCGTAACGGGCGTGACCGGCTGCCGCTGGGAGAAGCGGGAGATTCGTCCGTTTGCCAAGCGGCCGGCCGATCGCGTCCCGGGCGAGCCGCAGCAATTCGCCACGACGATGGACATCGCCGGCAGCGCCCTGGGACTGTTGGTCACGTGCGTCAACGGCCGGCCGATCAAGGTCGAGGGCAATCCGGAGCATCCTTCGAGTCTTGGCGCGACCAACGCCTTCGCCCAGGCGGCGATCTTGGAGCTTTACGATCCGGACCGCAGCAAGGAGATCATCCAGCGGATCGACGGCCGCGAGGAGGTCCGCAGTTGGGCGGAGTTTTCCGCCTTCGCCCGCGAGCATTTCGCCGCGCTGAAGAAGACCGGCGGCGCTGGCTTTCGCGTCCTTTCCGAGGCCAGCAGTTCGCCGACGCTGGAGCGGATGCGCGGCGAGTTACTGAAGCAATTCCCGCAGGCGAAATGGTATGTCTACGAGCCGGTCGCGGCACTTGAGAAAGTTTCCTTCGTGAATTACTGCGAGGCACGCGTGATCCTCTGCCTGGACGCGGATATTCTGGGTTGTTATCCAGGGGCAGTCAATTGCGCACAGCAATTTGCCACGGCCCGCAACCCTGCAGAGAAGGAAATGGTTCGACTTTATGTCGCCGAGCCCACTTTTTCGATGACTGGTGCAGCCGCCGATCATCGCTTGCCGATTCGGTGCCAGGAAGTCGCCGCGCTGGTGCGATCGCTGAAACATGAAATCGAGGGTTTGAGCAGCCGCAAATCTTACCGCTCATCGACGAATTCATTCATCCGGGCGGTTGCGAAAGATCTATTTGTGCACGCCCGTCATGGAGCCGTCGTGGTGGGGGCGCGGCAACCGCCCGAAGTTCATTCCATGGTCGCACAAGATTAACGATCAACTCGGAAACATTGACAACGCCATCCTCTACCCCGGTGGGCCGGATGATGAGCCGCCTTCGATCTACAGGGGCATCGCTGACCTGACGTACAGCCTTAAGGCGGGCGACGTGCACACTTTGCTGATCTTAGGGGGAAATCCGGTTTACAGTGCCCCGTGTGATCTTGATTTGGGCGAAATGTTGGCCAAGGCGACCACGCTGATCCACCTTAGCCGTTATCGCAATGAGACCTCACGGCTTTGCGCGTGGCACGTTCCGCAAGCACACTTCCTGGAGACGTGGGGCGATGCCCATTCCTTCGATTTCTATAAAGAGGGTGCGGAGGGAGGTTTCATGTCCGGTTATGCTGTCGCCCAGCCCATGATCGAGCCGTTGTTCGGCGGCAAGTCTGCGATCGAAATGCTGGCCCTCATCCTCGGCGCGGAGACCGCCAGCGGGAAGGCGCTACTGCAGTCGGCCTTTGACCGGTTCACTGACTCGAGGAAGGATCGGTCAGCGCGCTGGCAACAGTGGGTTGATCGCGGTTTTGCTCCTGTCCGCTTGGTGCTTATGTACAGTGGTAAAGACCCGAGACCGCGCCTGCTTCAACGGAGCCCGCTCCCGATATCCCAGAGCCTACAGTCACCAATGGCCAGTTGGAAATCATCTTCTGCCCCGATGCCAAGGTCTACGACGGGCGGTTCGCCAACAACGGCTGGCTCCAGGAATTGCCCGACCCGATGACCCGGCTCACCTGGGACAATGCGGCCATGATGAGCCCGGCCACGGCGGAAAAACTCGGCGTCCAAAGCCAGGACGTCGTCCGGCTGAAATACAAAGGCCGCCAGATCGAGGCCCCCGTCTACGTCATGCCGGGTCAGGCCGACGGGACCGTCGTGGTGCCGCTGGGCTACGGCCGGACCGCGGCCGGACACGTCGGCGGCAGCACGGCCGACGGCGTCCCGCCGGTCGGGTTCAATGCCTACGCCCTCCGGACCAGCAAGGCGATGGATTTCGACACGGGCCTGACGGTCGAGCCGACCGGCCGGCGGCACGAGTTGGCCACCGTGCAGGACCATTTCGCCATCGATACGGTCGGCCTGCGGGAACGGATCAAGCGCGTGCCGGAATTGGTACGGGAGGTCACGCTGGAACAGTCTGAACGCGCCCACGCCCTCGCCCCTGGCCCCTCTCCCGAAAGGGGCGAGGGGAGTCGCGCGCGGGAATCGCTCTGGAAAGAGCCGACGTTCACAGGCCGTCGCTGGGGCATGACGATCGACCTGTCGCGGTGCATCGGCTGCGGGGCCTGCGTGGTCGCATGCCAGGCGGAGAACAACATCCCGATCGTGGGCCGCGATCGCGTCCTCCGCGGCCGGCAGATGCAATGGCTGCGGATCGACCGCTATTTCCAGGGCCCGGCGTCCGATCCGCGGGTCGTCTATCAGCCGGTGCCCTGCCAGCAGTGCGAGTTGGCCCCGTGCGAGGCGGTCTGTCCGGTCGCGGCGACGGTGCACGGCGCCGAGGGGCTCAACGAGATGGTGTACAACCGCTGCATCGGCACCCGGTATTGCTCGAACAACTGCCCCTACAAGGTGCGGCGGTTCAACTTCTTCAACTATCACAAGGACCTGGAAGACCCGGCCAACGAAGTGATGAAAATGGCCTACAACCCGGAGGTGACGGTCCGCAGCCGGGGCGTGATGGAGAAATGCACCTACTGCGTGCAGCGGATCCAGAACGCGAAGATTGCGGCCAAGAACGCCCGCCGGGAGTTGAAGGACGGCGAGATCAAGACGGCCTGCCAGCAGGCGTGCCCCACGCGGGCGATCGTCTTCGGCGATCTGGCCGATAGACAAAGCGAGGTTGCGAAGTCGGCGGCCTCCGACCGCAACTATATCCTCCTCGCCGAGTTGAACACGAAGCCGCGGACGTCGTACTTGACGAGGATCAGAAACCCCAATCCCGAACTGGAAGCATGACCAGCGTCGCCTCCACAATCGACGACAACACGAGCGAAGAGCCCACGCGGCGTGCCCCGCTGATCCTGGGCGGCCAGGACTTCGCCTCGGTCACGGAGACGGTCTGTCGCGTGGTCGAACGGCGGCGGCCGCCGCGAGGCTGGTACGTGGCCTTGGCTTTCGCAACGGCGTGGACGATCTTCTTTTTCCTGCTGATCGGATACCTGATCGCCACGGGCATCGGCGTCTGGGGCAACAACATTCCCGTGGCCTGGGCCTTCGACATCACGAACTTCGTTTTCTGGATCGGCATCGGGCACGCCGGGACGCTGATCTCGGCCATCTTGTTCCTGTTCCGGCAGAAGTGGCGGACGAGCATCAACCGGGCCGCCGAGGCCATGACGATCTTCGCCGTGATCTGCGCCGGGATTTTTCCGGGCATTCACGTGGGCCGGATCTGGTTCGCCTATTGGCTGGCGCCGTATCCGAACCAGATGCTCGTGTGGCCGAACTTCCGCAGCCCGCTGCTCTGGGACGTGGTCGCCGTGGGCACGTATTTCACCGTGTCGCTGTTGTTCTGGTACCTGGGCATGGTTCCCGACCTGGCGACGCTGCGCGACCGCGCCGCGTCGCGCCTGCGGCAGATTGCCTACGGGGTGTTCGCGTTGGGTTGGCGCGGGTCGGCCCGGCAGTGGCACGTCTACGAGCGGGCGTACCTGCTGCTGGCGGCGCTGGCCACGCCGCTGGTGCTGAGCGTCCATTCGGTCGTGAGCACCGACTTCGCCGTCGCGCAATTGCCCGGCTGGCACACGACGATCTTTCCGCCGTATTTCGTGGCCGGGGCCATCTTCAGCGGGTTCGCCATGGTGGTGACGCTGATGGTCCCGGCCCGGGCGTATTTCGGATTGGCCGACCTCGTGACCGTCCGGCACCTGGACAACATGAACCGCATCATCCTGGCCACCGGCTGCATGGTCGCCTACGCCTACGGGATCGAGGCGTTCAACGCCTGGTACAGCGGCAACCAGTACGAATGGTTCGCCCTGGTCAATCGCGCCTGGGGGCCCTATGGCTGGGGCTATGGGGTGATGATCCTCTGCAACGTGCTCCTGCCGCAGTTGTTCTGGTTCCGGAGTTGGCGGACCACGCCGTGGAAGATGATGATCGTCGCTCTGGCGGTCAACGTGGGCATGTGGATGGAACGATTCGTCATCATCGTCGCCTCGCTCAATCGCGATTTCCTGCCGTCGAGCTGGAAGATTTTCAAGCCGACCTGGGTAGACCTTTGCATGTTGGCCGGCAGTTTCGGGCTGTTTTTGACCTTGTTCCTGTTGTTCTGCCGCTACTTGCCGATGGTGGCCATGTCGGAAGTCAAGCAGGTCTTGCCGCAAGGGCATGAAGCACCATGACCGACGATTCGCCATTGCCGGAAACGATCGGACCGTCGCCGCCGTCGTCGCCGTTGCCGTCGCGAACGGCCGGGCTGCTGGCGCGGTTCGACGGCCCGAAGGCTCTTCTGGCCGCCGCGGCGCGCATGCGCCAGGAAGGTTTCCAGCGCTGGGACGCCCTGAGTCCCTTCCCCATCCACGGCATGGAGCGGGCGATGGGCATCCGGCCGACGCGGCTGCCCTGGCTGGTGCTGGGCGCCGGCCTTGCGGGGGCGGCCGCCGCGCTGCTGCTGCAATGGTGGACCAACGCCGTCAACTACCCGTTGGTCATCAGCGGGAAGCCCCTGTTCAGCCTGCCCGCCAATATCCCGATCACGTTCGAGTTGATCGTGCTGCTGGCCGCGCTGGCCGCGTTCGGCGGGGCGATGGCGCTGAACCGGCTGCCGCAGTTCTGGCATCCGGCGTTCGGCCGCGAGGAGTTCGCCCGCGTGACGACCGACGGATTCTTCCTTTTCGTCGATGCGGCGGATCGGAAATACGACGAACCCGCGCTGCGCCGGCTGGTCGAGTCGCTCGGGGCGACGGGCGTCGAGACCTGTTTCGACGCGACCACCGGCCGGGCGTTTCCGAAAGCGACGGTCTGGATCGCGCTGGTCGCGCTGGTGCTCGGCACGCTGCCGGTGCTATGGATTGCGCGGTCGCGGCTGGTGAAATCGCCGACGCCGCGGTTGGACATCTTTTCCGACATGAACTTCCAGCCCAAGTACAAGACGCAGGCCGCCAGCCCGTTCTTCGCCGACGGCCGGACGATGCGTCCGCCGGTCCCCGGCACGGTCGCCCGCGGCGGCCTGGAGGCCGACGACCATTTCTACCGCGGCAAGTCGGGCGGCCAATGGGCGACAACCTTCCCCACGACGCCGACCCGCGCCATGATGGATCGCGGCCAGGAGCGGTTCAATATCTATTGCGCCACCTGCCACGGCTGGATCGGCGAGGGCGACGGAATGACCGCGGTTCGAGCGGACAAGCGAAAGGAAGGCACGTGGGTCCCGCCGACTTCGCTGCAATCAAAATTGATTCGAGAGGAGCCGGTCGGGCAGATATTCCATACGATCACCGACGGCACCGGCAAGATGCCCTCCTATGCGGCGCAGATTCCGCCGGAAGACCGCTGGGTCATCGTGTTGTACATCCGGGCACTCCAGCGGAGCCAGAACCCGAACGTCCGGGACGTGCCGGAAGACCGGCGACGCGCAACTGAGGTAAGATCATGGCCGAGGAATTGACCACGCTGGGCGGCCTGGCCTCCCGGGCGAAAACGGTGTTGCGTCTGGCGGGCGTCGCCGCCCTGGCCGGCAGTTTCGCCCTGGAATGGTCGCGCGGCGACGGCCTGCGATATTTTCTCCACTCCTACCTGCTCAACTACGCGTTCGTGTTGAGCATCGCGCTGGGGGCGTTGTGCTTCGTGGCCCTGCAACACGCCTGCCGCGCCGGCTGGAGCGTCAGCGTGCGGCGGTTGGCGGAGCTGCTGGCCGCGCCGATGCCGCTGCTGGCGGTCCTGGCGATTCCAATCGTCGTGCCGGTCGTGCTGGGCAAAGCGGCGCTGTACGAATGGGCCGATCCGAACGTCGTCGCCGGCGACGAATCGGTCTTGCACAAGGCGCCGTATCTCAACGGGGTTTTCTTCGCCGCCCGGTCGCTGGGCTATTTCCTCGCCTGGTGGCTGCTGGCGAGGTACTTTCTGGTTCGATCGACGCGGCAAGACCACGGGCGCGATGCCCGGCTGACGTTGCGGATGGAGCGGCTGGGCGGGCTTGCCCTGCTGCTGCTGGCCGTGACCATGACCTTCGCGTCGTTCGATTGGCTGATGTCGCTCGACCCGCGATGGTCGAGCACGATCTTCGGCGTCTACTATTTTTCCGGGGCGATCGTGGGGTTTCTGGCCGCGGTAATCCTGCTGGCATTGCTGCTGCAATGGGGCGGACGGCTGACCGCCAGCATAACCGTCGAGCACTATCACGACCTGGGAAAACTCCTCTTTGCATTTGTCGTCTTCTGGGGCTATATTGCATTCTCGCAATACCTCCTGATCTGGTATGGAAACATCCCCGAGGAGACCCGTTGGTACCTGGTCCGGCAGACGGCCGGCTGGGCGGGCGTGTCCGTGGCGTTGCTGGGGGTGCATCTGCTGGTTCCGTTTTTCGGGTTGTTGTCGCGGGAAGTGAAGCGGCGCAGGGGGCTGCTGGGTTTTTGGGCCGCCTGGATGCTCGCGGCGCATTGGCTGGATTTATATTGGCTGGTCATGCCGAGCGTGTCGCCGGGCCGGCCGCCGCTTGAAGTTGTCGATGTCGGCTGCCTGGCCGGGATCGGCTGTTTGTACCTGGCCGCCGTGTGCCATGCGGCCGACGGCCGGGCCTTGCTGCCGCTGGGCGATCCACGGCTTGCAGAATCGTTGGCCTTCGAGAATTCGTGACCCATGACGAAATACGACGACGTCAATACGCCGGTGATTGCCGCCGTGGGGCTCCTGGCCGTGCTGGGGCTGGTGGCCTTCGTGCTCCTGTTGCAGGTCTTCTACTATCACGTCGAGGCGCAGGTCGAGCAGACCAACGTCATCGGGCAGCCGCCGGTCGAGCTGATCAACCTCGAAACCCAACAGCAGGGCCGATTGGCCAGTTACCAATGGGACGATGCGAAAAAGAAGTTCGTGGCCATTCCCATCGACCGGGCCATGGACCTGGTTCTGGCCGATTTGTCCCGTGCCGGAAAGGAGGCGGACCGTGGCAAGCGATAGGATGAGTCTGAGATCTCACGCAAAGGCGCAAAGGCGCAAAGGCGCAAAGAATAGAGCGGGGAGAGATGGCCAGGTCGTCAGTGGTGGGGCTCGCTGCGCTCGACCCACCCTACTATCTTTGTCCTTTGCGCCTTTGCGCCTTCGCGCCTTTGCGAGAAAGTTTACGCGCGGTTCGTTCATGGCGGTCGTCATCGTGATATGCGCCGCGGGCAAGTCGGCCGGCGCGGCCGACCGCACGGAACCGTTGCCGCCGGAAATGCGAGGCGTCGAGGTCATTCCGCACGAAAACGCGAAACTCCCCTTGGACCTTCCCTTCGTCGAGAGCGACGGCCGCGGCGTCAAGCTCGGGCAGTTCTTCGACGGCAAGCGGCCGGTCATCCTGACGATGAACTACTCGAGTTGCCCGATGTTGTGCAGCCTGCAACTCAACGGCCTGGTGCAGGCGATGCGCGGGATGCAGTGGGACCTGGGGCAACAGTTCCAGATCGTCACCGTGATCATCGATCCCGCCGAGCCGCCCGAGCGGGCCCAGCTCACCAAGGAGAAGTACCTGAAGTTCTATGATCGTCCGGGAAGCTTTCCGGGCTGGCACTTCCTCACGGGGCGGGACGACGACATCAAGAAGGTCGCCGCGGCGGTCGGCTTCGGCTACCGCTATCTTCCGGAAAACAGGCAGTACGTCCATCCCGCCGTCCTGATTCTCTGCACCCCGGACGGGCGGGTGTCGCGTTACCTGGGCGGCGTCAAGTACGATCCGCAGACGTTGCGGCTGGCCCTGGTCGAGGCGTCGGAGGGCAAAGTCGGCACGACCTTCGACCAGGTCCTGCTCTATTGCTTCCACTATGACGCGGCCAAAGGCCGCTACGGACCGGCCGCTTTCCACTTGATGCAGATTGCCGGCGGGCTGACCGTCGTCGTCCTCGGCGCCGTGATGCTGGTGTTTTGGCGGCGGGAAGTCCGCAAGAAGAGACCGGTCCAACCGACGGGAGCGCCCTGATGCCGCCGTGCCGTCTGTCGAACGCTTGGGATGCGATTTTCTGGCTGCCGCGATGCCAGGGAGATGGATCGTTCTGGCTGCCGCCGCCGCAATCCTCGCAGGCGGCGATGGTGCATGACCTGTTCCAATTCCTGCTGGTGACTTCCACGTTCTTTTTCCTCCTCATCGTGGTGCTGATGGCGGTGTTCGTGGTCCGTTACCGCCGCCGGCCGCGAACGGCAGCGACCCAGTCGCCCAGCCACAACACGCTGCTGGAGATCGTGTGGACGGGCATTCCCATGGCCATTGTCGTCGTCCTGTTCTACCGCGGGTTCACCGGCTACATGGACTTGCGCAATGCGCCGCAACGGGCGCGGGAGATCCGCGTCACCGCCCGGCAGTGGCAGTGGCTGTTCGAGTATCCCGGCGGCTACGTCGATGCCGACCTGCACGTGCCCGTGGATGAGCCGGTGCTCTTGGTGATGGCCTCCCAGAGACGTGATCCACAGCCTGTTCATCCCGGATATGGCGGTGAAGATGGACGTGGTGCCGGGGCGTTATTCGCGGACTTGGTTTTGCGCCGAGCGGGCGGGCAATTTTGGGCTCCTCTGCTCCGAGTATTGCGGCAGCAACCATTCCGACATGGTGGCCCGCCTGGTCGTGCATCCACCCGGCGAGTACGAGAAGTGGCTCGCCGCGGCGAGCGAACGGACCAAGCACATGAGCCCCGTCGAATGGGGTGAGACGCTCTATCATCAAAATGCCTGCTGGCAATGCCATTCGACCGACAAGTCGGCGGGGACCGGCCCGAGCTTCAAGGGCATCTACGGCAAGCCCGTCGAACTGGAGGGCA
The DNA here is from genome assembly GCA_963804825.1 of uncultured Planctomycetia bacterium. Taxonomy (GTDB): domain Bacteria; phylum Planctomycetota; class Planctomycetia; order Pirellulales; family Thermoguttaceae; genus JBKQVT01. The sequence goes on from CAWDRV010000005.1 coordinate 196,296, forward strand.
TGGCCCCGGTCATCGTTGAGGACAACTACATCCGCGAGTCGATCCTGGAGCCGGACGCGAAGATCGTCAAGGGGTATCAACCGGTAATGCCGACCTTCAAAGGCAAGCTCAGCGACAAGGACATTACGGCCCTGATCGAGTTCATCAAGTCACTCAAATGAAGTCTCCCTCTTCCTCCGGGAGCGACCACTGACGTGGTGCCCGGGGTGAGGGCGTGTTGGTGAAGGCAGGTGAGAAAGGAATCCTAGTTTTCGCCACCTTCCCCTCACCCTAACCCTCTCCCAGAGGGAGAGGGGACGTGTAAAAGGGCACTGCGCTGTAAGTCATGACGTCAATCCAATCCGACAACTACCTGACGCAACCCCGGAGCGTCCGCTCCTGGCTGCTCACGCTCGATCACAAGCGGATCGGCGTGATGTACCTGGTCTCGATCCTGCTGATGTTTTTGTTGGGGGGCATCTTTGCGATGCTGATCCGCACGGAGTTGCTCACGCCGTCGCACACAATCATGAACCAGGACACCTATAACAGGATTTTCACGCTGCATGGCACAATCATGATTTTCCTGTTCCTCATTCCCGGCATTCCCGCGGCTCTTGGAAATTTCGTGCTGCCGCTGATGCTGGGGGCCAAGGACGTGGCCTTCCCGCGTTTGAACCTGGCCAGCTTCTACCTCTGGTGGGGCGGCGCCGTGTTCTTCCTCGTCGTGCTGGTCGTGGGCGGCCTCGACACGGGCTGGACCTTCTACCTCCCCTACGCCACGAACACGCCGCACGGCCGTCGTCCCGGCGGTGACCGGCGTCTTCATCCTCGGGTTCAGCTCGATTTTCACCGGCATCAACTTCATCGTGACGATGCACACGATGCGCCCGCCCGGCATGAGCTGGTTCAAGATGCCGCTGTTTCTCTGGGGGCTGTACGCGACTGCGCTGATCCAGGTGCTGGCCACGCCGGTCCTGGCCGTCACGCTGCTGCTGATCGCGGTCGAGCGGCTCCTGGGCGTGGGCATCTTCGATCCCGACTTGGGCGGCGACCCCATCTTGTTCCAACACTTCTTCTGGTTCTATTCCCATCCGGCGGTCTACATCATGATCCTGCCGGGCATGGGCATCATCAGCGAAGTGATCTCCGTCTTCAGCGCGAAGCACATCTTCGGCTACCGCTTCATCGCCTACAGCAGCGTCGCCATCGCCCTGATCGGCTTCTTCGTCTGGGGACATCACATGTTCGTCAGCGGGCAGTCGCCGCTGGCCGCGATGATCTTCAGCGCCCTGACGTTCGCCGTGGCCATCCCCTCGGCCATCAAAGTCTTCAACTGGCTGGCGACCATGTACAAGGGCTCGATCTGGCTGGCCACGCCGATGTGCTATGCCCTGGTCTTCCTGTTTCTCTTCGCCATCGGCGGGCTGACCGGACTTTTCCTCGGCACCCTGTCGGTCAACGTCGCGCTGCACGGCACCTATTTCGTCGTGGCCCATTTCCATTACGTCATGGTGGGCGGGACGATGATCGCCTTCCTGGCCGGGCTGCACTACTGGTGGCCGAAGATCACCGGCCGCATGTACAGCGAATTCTGGGGACGGATCTCCGCCCTGATGGTCTTCGCCGGATTCAACCTGACGTTCTTTCCGCAGTTCATTCTCGGCACGCGGGGCTTGCCGCGGCGCTATTACGGCTACGAAAAGCTGCTGGTCGATCATCCCGAGTTCACCCGCTACAACGTCGCCTCGACGCTGGGGGCGTATCTCCTGGCCGCCGGATTGACGCTGGTGGCCGTGTACCTGGCCTATTCGCTGTTTCGCGGACGGCGCGCGCCGGCGAATCCGTGGGCGCGGCCACGCTGGAATGGCAGTGCAGCTCGCCGCCGCCCCGCGACAATTTCCCCACGCCGCCCCCGGTCGGCGATCCTTACTGTTTCGACGGCCTGGAATACGACCCCGCCGAGGCCGGCTACGTCCACGCTTCCCCTTCCGACTTATGAACGACGCCCATCGAGCCCATGACGAACCGCACGCGGCCGGCCAGCCCCATTTCCTGGCCCACCATTTCCGCTCCTATCGGCAGCAGTTCGAGGCGGGCAAGCTCGGCATGTGGATCTTCCTGCTCACCGAGGTCCTCCTGTTCGGCGGACTGTTCTGCATCTATGCCGTCTATCGGGCGAACCATCCGGAAATCTTCACGTATGCGCACAGGTTCCTCAACAAAAACTTCGGCGCCCTGAACACCTGCGTGCTCATCCTCAGCAGCCTGACGATGGCCTGGGGCGTCCGCTGTGCGCAGACCGACCGCCGCCGCGGCCTGATCGCGTGCCTCGTGCTCACGCTGCTGTGCGCCTGCGGTTTTCTCGGCGTCAAGGTCCTCGAATATCGGCATGACTGGCGCGAGGGGCTGCTTTGGGCCAGCAGGTACGATCCCCGCGGGCAGCAGCCGGCGGGAACAAAGACGCCCGCCGACTCCGGCGCAGAATCGAAAAGCGCCGCCGGCGACGCTTCCGCCGGCGCCATTCAACCGAAGCACGTCGGCACTTTCTTCAGCATCTATTTTCTCATGACCGGCCTGCACGGCGTTCACGTCGTCGCCGGCATGATCGCCATCGGCTGGATTCTCCGGCGGTCCGTGCGCGGAGATTTCGGCAGCCGCTACTTCGGGCCGGTGGACTACGTCGGCCTGTACTGGCACCTGGTCGATATGATCTGGATTTATCTGTTCCCGTTGTTGTACTTGATCCGGTAGTTTCGGTACGTCAGGCACGCCGTGCCTGACCTACGGCAGTGCGGAGGAAGTCAACCATGTCGTATAGTCCTAGCGTGGATCCGCTTTCCCCTTCGCCGGTCGATGGCGCGGAGCCGATCGCCCACATCGTGCCGGCGCCGGTGTTGCTCGGCGTTTTCGCCGCGCTGATGGTCCTCACGCTGGCGACGGTGGCGGCCACGTGGGTCGACCTGGGCGTCTGGAACCTTTGGATCGCGCTGGTCATCGCCACGGTGAAGGCGTCGTTGGTGGCGCTCTTTTTCATGCACCTTCGCTACGACAATCCGTTCTATGCCCTGATTTTCGTCACGGCGTTGGTGTTTCTGGGGCTGTTCCTCTCGCTGACGTTGCTGGACACGCTGCAATACGCGCCGAACGTCACCGGCTGGCAGTGAGCGTCGGCGCACGCATTCACCACGTCGCCGAAATCAACATGCAGGCCAGCAGCAGCGGCAGATAAGCCAGCGACGCGAAGAACAAACGCCGCGCGGTCGTCTCCCGGGCGTGCCGCAAAAAGGCGATCGAACACCCGAGATAAAGCAGCCCCAAGAACGTTGCGAAAAAGGCATAGCCCCAGTCGGCGCCGCCGCGGCCCAGCGCCGGGACCAGGCTGATCGGCAGCAGCGCCGCGGCCCCTGCCACCGCGAGCCGACCGGCGGCCCGGCCCGAAGGATCGACCACCGTCGCCAGTTTCACCTCGGCCAGGGCGAACTGCTCGCGGTAGAGCCAGGCGACGGCCATCGCGTGGGGAAACTGCCAGCAGAAAACGATGCCGAACAGCGTCCAGGCGACGTGGTTGGCCAGTGCCCCGACGGCCGCCGCTCCGAGCAGGATCGGCATGGCGCCGGCCACGGCGCCGACGGGCGTCTGCCAGGGGGTGACGGACTTCAGGGGCGTGTAGACCCAGACGTAGAGCGCCCAGTTGACCGCGGCCAGCACGGCGGCCGCCGGCTCGGCCAGCGCGGCCAGGTAGCCCAATCCCGCGGCGGAGGCCACGATGCCGAACCGGGTGACCTGGCTGCGGCCGAGGCGTCCGGCGGGGAGAGGCCGGCCGGCCGTGCGGGTCATTTTCGCGTCGGAAGGCAATTCCAGCCGCTGGTTCAGCGCCAGCGCGCCGGCGACGACCAGTCCCGTGCCGAAAAGCGCGTGGAGCGCGCGTGGCGGCGGGATTCGCCCGCCGGCGATCCAGGCCGCGGCCGCCGTGGCCAGAAGCACCATGACCAAAATCCGCGGACGCACCAACGACCAGTAGTCCCTCATCGGCGCGAATCTCGCAACGGGCGATACGACCATAACAGGATCGTCGAGGACGCGGCCAGGCACAGCGAGCCGACGCCGACGTGCAGCGTCGTGAGCACGACTTGCAGCCGGCCCGTCTCGACCACGGTGTAGTTGACCGCTCCGAAGCAGCCGGTGAACCAGGCGGGCCAGCCGTAATGCGTCACCCAAGCGGCGCAGGCCAGGACGATCTGCGTCAAGAACAGGACGATCAAGAGGCGAACGCGGCGGACGAGCACCGCCTTAATCCACAACCACGCCAATCCCGCCGCGATCAGCGCGGCGAGGACGACCTTGGCCCAAACCACCAGGGCGAACCAATTGCCGCCGACGACCGGCGACGGGACGCGCAACTGCGTGCCCAGCACGATCTCGGCGTAGAGGGCCGCGGTCAGCGCCCAGAGCAGCCCATGAAGCTTGCCCGCGGCGGGGTGATCGAGATCGCGTTGCGCCGTCCGCCAACGGGGGGAAGTCACCGAGACCAACGCGGCGCAAAGCGTGAAGAACAGCGGCGCGGTGCAGCCGTGGACGCGGGCCAACAGACTTTCCCGGGCGATGACCCGCAGACCGCCGAGGGTCCCCTGAAGAATCACGCCGAGCACCGCGGCCAGGGCCATCCAGCGGACCGCCCGCCGCGAGTCCAGTTTCCACAACAGGACCGCCAGCGCGAGGGTGATGACGCCCACCAGTTGCGCGAGCATCCGATGCCCATGTTCGAGGAACAAGTCCCAGACTTGGATCCACAGGTGCAGCGGGTAGAACCACGATCCGCGCGTGGTGGGCCAGTCGGGCACCGACATGCCCGCCCCATAGCCGGTCACCGCCGCGCCGACCAGAAGCAGCGGGAAGGTGGCCGAGACCAGCAGCCACGCCAGCCGATGCGGCCAGCGGTTGTCGGGTCGGTCGGGTTTTGCGACGTGGAAGTCGCTCATGGGCTCGCGTCGGCGCCGCGACGACGGTTTTCCGGCATTCCCTCGGGAGCGGCCGCCGCAGGGGGCTGCCTTCGCAAGATCACCTCGTATCCGGCCAACAAGCCGGCGGCGATCAGCAGCGGCACCCAAAAGTAGATCACGCGGAAGACCAGCAAGGCGGCGAATCCGTCCAAACGATAGGGATACGGCACCAAGAGCAGGACCACGGGCTCCAAGACGCCAAACCCGCCGGGCACGTGACTGAGCACCACGAGCACGTAGGCCACCATGTAGATGCCTACGAATTCCGGATAGTCGATTCCCTTCATCGCCGGCATGAGCATGTAAAGGACCAAGGCGGCGACCAGCAGATCGGCCGCGGCCACGAGGAGTTGATAGACGGTCAATTTGAACGGCGGCACCGGCAGGGTCCAACGGAACAGCCTGACCGATCCCTTGTGCCAGGCGGCCATCGCAAGGTAGGCCAGGGCGAGGGCCAGCAGGATGATGCCGACCGGTCGCATGTATTGAAACAGCCGTTGAAGGTGTTTCACAGCCTGCTTCAGCACCTCATCATGGTAATGGTGGTGATGGGGAAGCGTGGCGGCGACATTGGCGCCGTCGAGGTGAGGCGCGGCCGGCGGATCGACGGTAAAGATGACGCCCGCCAAGGCAAACACGCCGAACCAGAACGTCAGGCCCAAGATGACCAGCAACTGGAGGATCTTCAAGGGCGACATGCCCCAGGCCGAGTAGAGTCGGTAGCGGATCGAGGTGCCGGCCAGCGTCGCGCCGATGTTGTAGCTGCACGCGTAGCCGGTGAACGAGGCCAAGGCGACCTTCCACAAGGCCATCGGCTCGCGGACGTAGCGGACCGCCAGAAAATCGTACCCGACGAGGATCCCATAGTTGACCACCGTCAGGCCCAAGGCGGCCAGGATCCACTTGACCTGGACTTTTCGCACGCTGTCGATGATGTCGCTAACGGAATATTCCTGGAGGATGCCGTAGAGCAGCCGTATGGCCAGCGCAAAGACCAGCAGGACCACGGCCAGCCCGAGAATACGCAGATATCGTTTCTTCATGGACGAAGCCACCTATGGCGGCGGGCCCGATGCCAACCACCCGAACAGGGCGACTAAACCGACGATTATATCGCGCCGGCATAACGGCGACAATCGCGGACACTAACCAACGGGAGGGTGCGGCCGTCCACGCCGGCCAAACGGCCTACCTATTCCATCGGCGTGATGGAAGCACGTTTATAACGTCGCGGCATTTTTGAAGCGGCACGCGATCGCGGATTCTTCTCTTCCGCCCTCCGCCTTTGCTCTCACTGTCCCAGCTCGTCGGCCAGCGCGGCGGCGCCGTAGACTTTTCGCAGCGACTCTTGGATCGCGCGGCCATCGACGGCGATGGAGCGGCCCTCCTTGTCGTCGTAAACGAAATCCCAGACCAACGAGGGAAGGTTGCCGTCGAAGATCACCCCCACCAGCTCGCCGGCCCGATTGACCACGGGGCTGCCGGAATTGCCGCCGATGATGTCGGCCGTGGACAGGAAGTTGATCGGCGTGTCGAGGTCGAGCCGGTCCTTGCGGTCCAGCCAGCGCCGGGGAAGCGCGTACGGCGGACGGCCGTCGTGGGCTGCGGAGTGGCGGTAGGCCCCGCCGAGCGTGGTCCAGGGCGGAATCCGCTCGCGGCCCTGCGTGTAGCCCTTCACTTCGCCGAACGACAGGCGGAGCGTGAAGGTGGCGTCCGGATAGACGTTGGTCCCTTCCAAGGCGAACCGCGCGTTGGCCAGCTTGGCGTAGGCCTCCTGCATGGATTCGCCGACCTCTTGCTCGACGACCTTGCGGAGTTTCCGCGCGGGGGCGTCCACCAGGCGCGCCAACTCGATCATGGGGTCATGGGCCGCCGCGACGGCCGAGAGTCCGCCCCGGGCCAATCGCTTGCGGACGGCAACGTCCGCGAGCTTTGTCTCGGCGACCAGCTCGGCGGCCCGTTGCGAGGGCGACTTGCCCGCCATCACCTTGCGGACCCATTCATCGTCGGCGCCCTTGAGTTCGATGAACATGGTCAGCGAATCGGCCAGCTTGGCGGTTTCAAGGGCGTCGTAAACGGGGGCCGGGCTGAAGAGCTCCTGTTCCAGCGAAGCGAGATTCGACTCCCGGTATTCGCGCAGCCGGTCGGCGTTGGGTTTCTCGCTTTCCTCGGCCAAGCGAAGGAGCGTGCGGGCGATGCGGAACAGGTGGCCGTTGAAGGCGGCGCCCCGCTCCAGCAGCATATCGTCGATGTAGACCCCGCGCCAGGTCTTCAGCGCCGCGGTGATGTCGCGCCAGGCCGGTTCGCAACTTTGGCTCAGGCGCGGATCGGCGGCCACGGCGCGGCGAAACGCCTCCTCGGCGGCGATCTTCCGCGCCATCAGCGCCGGGTCTTGCAGACCCTCGATCCGTCCGACGTTGGCCTTTCGCGCATTCTGAACATTGAGCAGGTCGTTTTGGACCTGGCGGAGATTCTCGCTGCTCCGCGCGGCGTAGACCGAAAAGAGCACCTCGCGCCGACGGAGCATGTTGAGCAAAAAGGGCACTATCTGGTCGCGGATGAAATCGAGATGGGCCACGGTGTCCTGCCGGTCGGTGCGGCCCGGATGCCCGGAAACAAAAATCAATTCGCCGTCGGCGACCCCGGCGCGGCTCCACTTGAGGAAGTGCTTGATCTTGGCGGGCTGGCCGTTTTCGTAGACGCGGAAGAAGCAGATGTCCAAGTCGTAGCGGGGATACTCGAAATTGTCCGGATCGCCTCCGAAGGAGGCGATGTCCTCCTCCGGGGCGAAGACGATCCGCACGTCGGTATACTTCTTGAAACGGTAGAGCTGGTAGAGGCCGCCGTGATAGAGCGTGATCACGTCGCTCCGCAGGCCGGTGGCTTTCCACGACTCCTGCTCGATGGTGTTCGTCACGGCGCGGCGGGCCTTCTCGGCCTCGGCCATGCTGCTGCCCGGGCGGACCGCCGCGTTCACCCGCGCCGTCACGTCCTCGATGCTCATGAGCACGTTCAGTTCGAGGTCGGGGCACTTTAGTTCCTTGTCGCGGGTGGGGGCGTAGAAGCCGTCGGTCACGTAATTCTTTTTCGGCGTGCCGAGCTTTTCCGAGCGAGTCGACGCCGATGTGATGGTTGGTCAGCACGAGTCCGTCGGAGGAGACGAACTCACCCGATCCGCCGTTGTTGAATCGCACGGAGGCCCGCTGCAAGTGGGCGTACCAGTCTTCCGGCGGGGCGAAATGGTAACGCTGTTGCAGTTCCTTTTTCGGCGGATTGTTGAAGAGCCACATGCCTTCGTCGGCCCGCGCCGCGGCGGCGGCCGCCGCGACCGCCAGAAGAATCGCTATCCCGCTCATCGATCGTTGTCTAGTAGTCATGCAAGACGTTCTCCAAGAATTCATGAGACGGCGGCGCTACGCGTGCGCCTGGTTGTGGTTTCCCGGTCGCCGGCGCCGCCATGAGCCACCCCAACCCGACAAGAACCAGCACCGCGGCCAGGGCGCCGAAGACGGCTAGCGCCATGTCGTTCCGCTGCGGCATCTTCAGCGCCACGCCGGCAGGCAGCCGATCGGGCAGCTTGAGCCGGGTCTTCGTTCAAGTCCAGCAGCGAGGAGGCATTGTCTTGGTCTCCCAACTCCGCGGCGGCAATCTCCCCGAGGGTCATTCGCTTGGGAGCAACGTAGATCTTGTCCTTGGGCAGGGTGAGCTTCGTGCCGGCCGGAACTAGCACGTAGCGGGGGAGTTGGGCGGTGTTGAGGTCTTTGATTTCGGCGGCCATCTCCTGGAGTTGCAGACTCTTGGGTTCGGGGCGCTCGCGGAGGCCCAGCGTCGAGGCCGCCGCATCTTCGTATTCCTCGTCCAGCGGCTTGGCCACGGTAATGGTCTGCTCGCGGAACTGCCATCGCCCCAGGATCTTGGGAATCGTGTCGTTGAAGGAGAGGAACGCGACCAGGACGCCGGCCATGGCGCCGCCGGCGATGTATCCGGTCGCCATCAGGACGCCGGGGCTCATCTCCGATTCGGCGGCCGAGCGCGGCTGGCCGCCGTTGCCGCGGCCCCAGCGATCGGCGACGTAGCGGACCAGCCCGCCTACGAAAATCGGCGTGGACGACGACAACGGCAGATAGACGCCCACGGCAAAGGGAAGCGACGGGACGCCGCTGAGTTCCAACACCAGGGCGATCGACACGCCCAGCAGCACCAGGGTCCAGGGGAGCTTCTGATTGAGGATGCCGTCGGTGATCAGGGCGATGAGCCGCGACTGCGGTTGTTTGAACTTGAGCACCTCGGTGCCGTCGTCGCGGTGGGAAACGGTGCCGTTGATGCCGGGATCGACATGGTATCGCAGTTGCCCGTCATCGCCGACGTAATACTTCGCCGCCGGCGCCCCTTGCGGATTGCCCTCCAGGGCATGCCAGACGTGATAGGACTTGCCGTCGGGTCCGACGGCCCGCTCGGGCAACTCGGTCACCGCCAGCGGGGTTGTCAGATGCGGCAGTTTCTTGGTCGTGTAGACCGTGTTGGCTTGGTTCAGGGCGATCAGGATCCAGCCGATCACCAGGGCCGAGGAAATCGATCCCACGAGAATGGCATACTGCTGGTACTTGGGCGTGGCGCCGACGAGGAAGCCGGTCTTCAGGTCTTGCGAGGTCGTGCCGCCGTTGGACGAGGCGACGCAAACGATCGCCGCAATGGACAAGGCCACCAGGCGATAGGAATGGTCCGTCCAGCCGACGGCCAGGAAAATCAGGCACGTCAACAGCAACGTGGCCACCGTCATGCCCGAGATCGGGTTCGACGATGAGCCGATTTCGCCGGTCAATCGGGAAGAAACGGTGACGAAGAGGAAGCCGAACAGCACGATGAGGACCGCGGCGACCAGGTTGATGACCAGACTCCACAGCGATCCCGTCGGCAGCGAGGCCCAGATCAGTCCCAGCAGCACGAGCGAGCCGATCCCCACGAACGACAAGGGGAGGTCCCGGTCGGTCCGTCGCGCGCCGCCGCTCGCGGCGCCGGAAGCGTTGCCGCCCCGCAAGTCGCGGGCGGCGGCCATGATCGACACGCCGATCAGCGGCAATGCCCGGAACAAGCTGATGATCCCGCCCGCCGCCACCGCGCCGGCGCCGATGTAGACCACGTAGATATCGCCGATCTCAAGCATGCTCATGCTGCTGATAGGGACGGTGCCGGGGAAGAGCGGATCGTGCAGGCCGCTGCCGAAGAAATGAATGAGCGGGACCAGGACGAATGCGGCCAAGGCGCCGCCAGCCACCATGATGCAGGAAATGCGGGTGCCGATGATGTAGCCCACGCCCAGCAGCGTGGGGTTTACTTCCAGGGCGGGCAGGGCGCCCTGAAACCAATGCAACGACCGAGTGACGGTCTCCTTCCAAAGTTGCATCCCCCGCCAGAGGAACTGGTAGACGAAGGCGATGCCGAAGCCGGTGAATACGGTCTTGGCGCTGGTGCCGCCTTGTTCGCCGACGATCAGCACGTCGGCGCAGGCGGTGCCCTCGGGGTATTTCAGCGTGCCGTGCTGCTTCACAATAAAGGCCCGGCGAAGGGGGATCATCATGAGGATCCCCAACGCCCCGCCCAGGACCCCGGCCACCATCACGCGGCTGATTTCCATCTCGAAACCCAACAGCATCAGGGCCGGCATGGTCACGCCGATGCCGAAGGCGACCGACTCGCCCGCGGAGCCGGCCGTCTGCACGATGTTGTTTTCCAGAATCGTCGCCCGGCGAAAGCCGAATACCCGGGTGAAGACCCGAAACAGCGTGATGGAAAGGACCGCGACCGGAATCGAGGCCGACACCGTCATGCCGACCTTCAACACCAGGTAGAGCGACGAGGCCCCGAAGACGATCCCCAGCACGGCGCCGACCAACACGGCCGGCCAGGTGAATTCCGGGATCGTCACGTGGTCGGGGATATACGGCTGATGTGCCGGCGGCGACGATGGCAACGGCGACGCGATGGCCCCGGCCAAGGATTCTTGCGCGGCCGGTTCTGCCATGCTGCCCACTCCCGAAAAACCCGAACCAACAACATCAAAACGTGCATCATATCGCGGGACCGGGGAGTTGAAAAGGGTGGCGTGTGGGTCGGCGGCCTGGCTGGAGGTCTTCGCGACAGGAACCCATCGGAAGAGGGGGTCTCCAGGCCCGCCGGCGCAAAATGCTATGCTTTCAATAGAGTCGGCTGCGTCCATGGCGCGCAGGGGGCAAGGGGCAGATTCTACCTGTCCGTCGCCGCCCGCCGTGCCGGCGCCACGCCCTCGTAGGCAAAGGGAGTGAGATCCATGTTCCCCGCAGGTTTGCACCGACGCGAGAAAGGCGACAACGGCGAGAACGGCCGGAACGCCGGATCGGAAACGTCGCTGACGCCGCGGAAGCGGTCGAGGCGGGGAGTTGCCGCCGTCGAGGCCGCGGTGATCCTGCCGGTCGTCGTTCTTCTGATGATGGGCGTATGGGAGGTCGGACGGTTCCTCGACATCTCGATGACCCTGCAGGACGCGGCGCGCCGAGGGGCGCGAGTTGCGGCGGGCGGGGTCAGCGGCGGCACACCCGTCACCGCCGCCGTGGTGCAGACGACCGTGCAGAACTACCTCCAAGCGGCCGGCTTTCCAAGCGCGGCGTACAGCAGCGCCCAGGTGACGGTGACCAATCTGAGCAGCAACACCTGGACCGATCCCTGCAACGCGCAACCGTTGGACCCGTTCAGCGTGACCGTGACCATTCCCTCCGGGACCCCTTTTAACAGTCTGATTTGGATTTCCAGCCACATCACGGGCGTTAGTCAAGTGTCCGCAACGGTGGAATGGCTGTCGAACAACGACACGCAGGTGACCGTCAGCACGCAACTGCCGTACTGAGGCTTGAGGATGAACACAAAACGACGTGGGAGAGGCGGAAGACGACGGGCCGGGCAGACGATAGTCGAGGCTGCGCTGGTGCTGCCGATCGTGCTCATGTTCATCCTCGGCATCTTCGAGTACGGGCGTTATCTGATGTACGAACACATTTTCAACAACGCGGTCCGCGCCGGGGCCGTCTACGCGGCCAAGCACAGTTCGTCCATCGTCGTCAACAACAGCAGCGGGACCGCCGTGACCTACGGCAACGCTACCACCGACGTGCAAAACATTGTGACCGGCGACCTCTTCGGCGAGCAACTCGGCAGCCAGGTCATTTCGGTGTTCGTGTCCGACAACCTGGGAAACAATGTCGCCAGTTGGCCCGGCGGACAACCGGGGCAGTTCGTGTGCGTGCAGATCACCGGCACCTACTATTTCCTGATTCCCGGCTGGCTGGGCCTGCCGACGTCGATCAGCACGCAATTTCAGTCCGTGCAGCCCTGCGAAGGGAACTAGAACCATGACGAAGCAAGTCCAGAGTCCCCTCTCCCTCCGGGAGAGGGTTAGGGTGAGGGCGAGTTGCCGCCATCGCGGTCCGCGTTCGCTGCGGAGACGAGGCGGCACGCTGGTGCTGTTCGCGGTTTGCATGATCCCGCTGATCGCGTGTACGGCGTTGGCGATCGACCTCGGGGTGTTGACGTTCGCCGAGACCCAGCTCGTCAATGCCGCCGACGCCGCGGCGCTGGCCGGCGCGCGGACGCTCACCGGCAACACGGCCACAAACAACAACTACTCCAACGTGACGCCCAACGCGCAGATGGTGGTGGCGGCCAATAACCTCATGGGCGTGCCGCTGACCACGAGCAACCTCAGCCTGAACATCGGCCGCTACGTCTATAATTCCAGCACGTCGCAATTCGAGGGGCAGTTTCCCGGACCTTCGAACCAGAACTGGAGCTTGGTTCAGGCGACCGTGACGGCCAACGTCTATTCCAACCTGGGGTTCGCCAAGGTCTTCAGCTTGTCCGCGCCGAACCTCCAGGCGACCTCGACGGCGGCGCACCGGCCCCGCGACATCTGCATGATTCTGGATTATTCCCTCTCGATGAAGGAGGGTACCTTTTTCGGCCTGCCGCAGTCCGGCAACCGCAGCACAAACAACATGGACTCGCTCTACCCGCAGTTCGGCCATTACGCCGGCGACAGTTCGGAATTGCAGGAGGCAACCGAGCCCGCGGCCCCCTACTATGATGCCAATATTTCGGCGACGACCAGCGACGGCCGGCCGCCGATCATCCAGGACTTCTACCAGGACGCCAACGGCACGCCGGCCTTCACCTACGCCTCGACGACCTATTGTACGACTCCGGCCGGCGACATTCCCGTGAAGAGCAACTTCAACAAGAACACCTCCTACGCGCAAACGGTGGCCCAGGTGTTGAACCTCAGCGGCACCATCACCAACTCCACGAGCAATAGCACGTTTGAGGCAAAGGGCTATGCGGGCTACAGTCTGACGTCGGGGACTTCGGGGAAGTTCAACGGCTACACGGTGGGTCCCGGCTACTGGGGTAAGACGTTTTTCTTCTGGCCGCCCGACCCCACGAACGACTGGCGGACGGTCTATTTCAACTTCCCCACCGCGAAAGCGGACAACTCGCTGCTCTGGGATAACAACGGCAACTGGCAGGCCCCCGTCGTCAGCGGCAGCAACGGGTACACCATCGACTACACGGCGATCCTGAACTTCATCCGAAGTGTCGGTCCCCAAGTATTTCCGCCGACGCTGCAATCGGGCCGCATCGTCTATTACTCGCAGATCCCCACGTCGATCAACACCTCGGTCTGGCCCCCGACGGATCTGAACCAGCGGTTCTGGAAGGATTACATCGACTACGTGCTGGGCGTCATCCAGACGAGCTCCAACACCTACCACGTTATTAGCAACGGCAACACGGGGCTAACGGGCTACGGCGCGGACCTGCTCTGGGGAACGGCGAAGATCACGCCCCTAAGCAGCCTGAACGGGCCGTACATGAACTACGCGGACAATCCGCGGCGACCGCTGCTGAGTTTCTGGTTCGGCCCCCTGACGATGATCGACTTCCTCAGCAACGCCAACATCTGGAACAGCTCCTACGTTAATGATTACTCGCGCTACAATTGGCTTCCGGGAACGTGCCACGAAGCCCCGCTGTATGGCTGCAAACTGGGGATCCGCGCGGCGCTAAACGATATTCAGAACAATCACCCCAACAACTTCGTCTCGGTGATCATGTTCTGCCAGCCGAAAAGCAGCGCCAACGACACTACCGAGTGGGACCGGTTTAACCGCGTGCGCGTTGCCTTGGGGCAGGATTACACCAAACTTTTGGACTGCCTCTGGTATCCGCCGGCGACGCTCGGGCAACCGACGGCCACAGTTACCCCATACGACGCCAACAATGCCGAGGTGCCGCGGGCCATGGGCAGCACCTGCTACGCCATCGCCCTGATGCTGGCCTACAACCAGTTCAGTTCCAATGCGTCGCTGCAAACCTATAACACCGACTCGACGGTGGATTCCGGCGACGCCGGCGGCAACGGCCGCCAGGGCGCTCAGAAGATCATCATCTTCGAGACCGACGGCGCCCCGAACACCACGGCCTCGGCCAACTTCAACAACAAAGGCGCCTACCAGTCCTATTACTCCGTCCGCTACAACAGCGCCAGTCCAAGCAGCAGCGAGTACCCGACAAACATCTCATACTATGCCGACAACGCGTCCCAGGTCACCTCGCAAATCTCCAGCCTCTGCACGCAACTGGCTGCCCAGACTTCCGCCGGCGGCTACAGCACGGCCAGCCGCCCGCTGCTGATCCACTGTATCGCCTTCGGTCCGAACGGCCCCAACGGGGTCCCCACGCTCACCCAGATGCAGCAGATCGGAAACGTCAACGACGGCATGCCGAGCTACAAGATCATCAACGGGGACGCAAGCACGGTCATCTCCGACCTCCAAGCCGCCATCAAGAAGATCCTCCAGGATGGCGTGCAAGTCTCCCTCATCCAATAGTCCCCGGTGTCGAACATGCCTCCGTTTGCCGTCCAGTTTCAAAAAGTCTACAAGGTTTATCGCGCCGGCCTGCTGCGGCGGAAGACCATCTTTGCCCTGCGCGACGTGACCCTGTCGGTCCCCCGCGGCGCCGTGTTCGGCGTCCTTGGGCCCAACCGGGCCGGCAAGACCACGCTGGTCAAGGCCCTGTTGGGCGTCTGCCGGCCCGACTCGGGCACGATCCTCCGCCTGGGACTTCCGGCCCGCGACCGCGGCACGCTGGCCCGGGTCGGCTACGTCCACGAGCGCCAGGCGTTTCCCCAATACCTGACGGCCCGCGAACTGCTGCATTACTACGGCGCGCTCGGCTGGGTCCCTCGCCGTCAACTGGCCCAACGGGTGCCGCGGCTGTTGGAGGAATTCGGACTGGCCGACCGCGCCGCGGAACCGATCGCCACCTTCAGCAAAGGCATGTCGCAGCGGCTGGCCCTGGCCCAGGCCCTGGTGAATGATCCCGAATTGCTCGTGCTCGACGAGCCGACCGAAGGCATGGACCTGGCCGCCCGACGGCTGCTCGATGAAGTGATCCGCCGCCGCAAGCGGGAGGGAAAGACCGCCATCCTCGTCTCCCACAACATGGCCGACGTCGGCCGGCTGTGCGACCTGGCCGCCGTGTTGCGCGACGGCCGCCTGACCTTCGCCGGCGCCTTGGCCGACCTGGTGGGCGACGACGGAATGGAGACCTCGGCCGCGGCGATCCAGCAGGCGCTCGAACCGATGTACGAAGGAGCTTCGACGTGACATTTTCCGAACATGCAAGGACCGTCTTCTGGCTGGTCCGCGATACCTTTCGACAATCGCTGGCCTCCGGCATCGGCTGGCTGCTCCTCGGACTGAGCACGCTCTGCATCCTCGTGTGCCTGAGCGCGAGCGTCTCGGGGCCGGCCCGGCTGGGCCCGGCGGGCCAAAACCCCGATTTCCTGCCGCGATTCGATTCCGACGCCCACAACGCCCATAAGCTGCACCAATCGGGCGTCACGGTCGCCGACGGATCGTTGCGCCTGGCCTTCGGCGCCATTCGCGTCCCCGTCGCCCGCGATCGCCGTAGCGCCGTCCATTTCCTGCAACTGGTCCTCGCCGGCGGAGTGGCCGACACCTTGGGGCTCCTGCTGACGCTGGTCTGGACGGCCGGCTTCCTGCCGGGCTTTCTCGATCCGCGGGCCGTCTCGGTGCTGCTGGCCAAGCCGGTTTCGCGCGGGAGTCTCTTGCTGGGCAAATACGCGGGCGTCTTGGTTTTCGTGCTGGCCCAGGCCGCGTACTTCGTCGTCGGCACGTGGCTGGCGCTGGCGGTGCGGACCGGCGTTTGGGACGCCGTCTATCTCCGCGCGATTCCGCTGCTGTTGCTGCATTTCGCCATCTTTTTCAGTTTCTCGCTGTTGCTGGCCGTCTGCACCCGCAGCACGGTCGTCTGCGTGTTCGGCTCGATTGCGTTTTGGGGAATCTGCTGGGCGATCAATTTCGGCCGCCACGCGGTCATGTCGGTTTCCGATCTGACGACGCAGGGCTCGTTTTCCTTGCCGTTGGTCTGGTTGGCCGACGTCTGCTACTGGCTGTTTCCGAAGCCGGTGGACTTGGGCAAGATGGTGTTCGACGCCTTGGGCGCGGGAAGTTGTTTCCGTTCGCCGCTGGAGGGCGGTCTGCACATATCGCTGGGGCTCTCGGTCCTCACGTCGCTGTTGTTCACGGCCTACGTGCTCTTCGCGGCCACGAGGCAGTTTGCCCGCGCGGACTATTAACCGGTCGGTCGTGATTTCTTGGTGCAATGCGCCACTCAGGCGGGATATTGTGCCGCGGCTTCATGGAGTGTGGATGTGTTTCGACCCGGAGGGTCGGTTGAAAGTAGCCCAGCGATTTATCGCTGGGGCGTGGGGCAAACCATTTCGCCTGATTCGTCCCGGAGGGACGATTGAACGCCGGTCGCCCCATTTCGGCCGTCCCTACGGGACTTGTCACACAAAATGACCGTCCTGGTTCCCAGCAGTAAACTGCTGGGCTACTATCGGGTGCCCCTCCGGGGCAAACGGTTGGTGGCATCATAATCTCCCTCGGGGTCGGCCCCCATTTTTCTGTTGCCGATTGAAATTGGCCTGGTTTTGTGCAACGCACCTTTTGGCGTTCGACTTCTTTACGTCACGGTTCCGCGACGGAAGCTTTTGGTGGACAGTCAGTTGCGTCGATGCTCCTGATCGCAAGTGGGTGATGCTTTCTGGGGGTGTGTTGCACAAGGCCCTTTAAAACCGTCCGTTCGAGGGGTTTCCATCGGGGGTCCGCATGTTTCGCTTGGCACCGTGTTGTGTGGTTGGCATGCCCGTTCACGGGCATTTCCGCCGCAGGCGGTATTCGGCCCGGCGTTGACGCCGGGTTGAGGGAGCGACTCGCCGCCCATTCTGTCAGCCCGGTTCACCGGGCTCCTGTTGCTTGCGGCCGGAGGAGCCGCGTAAACGCGGCTGACGTGACCGTTCGAGGGACAGGAAACAGGGCGACGCCTCGCCCGAACCCGACGTAAACGTCGGGCCTAATACCGGCTTCGCCGGGAACGGGCGTAAACGCCCCTTGAAACCAACTCCACGGCGGTTCTCGGTCAGCCGGCCTACATTATGGGCCATTCCGTGGCCCAATTTCAAGAGGAAAGGGGCGGCATTTCCCCGCTAGACGCCCGTTGCCTCTACGAGCAACAGAATAGCCAACGCCGTCGCGTTGAGGGCGTATCGTGCGATGTGCTCGGGAACCGTCTTTGGTGTGGTCCCCGCGCCGTGAGAACTACTCAAGCGGTTCCTCATAGTCGCGATCAACATCAAGGGGTGCTCGAAGAACGATTCCATGCCCGTCTTGGCGATGATGGTCTGGATCAATGGCGCCGCCGTGGCTTTCGGGTCGAACGCCCATTGCTTCTTGGCGCAAACGATTTTCATCACGCTCTCAAAGCAGGAGCAGCACTTCGTGAGGCAGTCGTCGAAATCGCTCTTCTTGAAGTCGTCAAACGCTGCCATGAATTCATCATTGGCGGTGGCGAAAGCCGGATGAGCAAGAACTGCCAGCGCAGGACGTACCGCCTGCTCGTGTGTGAATGTCGAGTTGACGGGGATGAGATGTCCCGACTGAGTATCAAACTGAAAGCCAACGCCATGCTCTCGGAAGCGATGATTCAATTCATCCACGGCAGCGTCAACTTCCTCGGGCGAAAACAATTTGTGTTTGAGAACGCAAACATATCTTATTGAGAATTCGATGATGCCGAGCACGAGACCAATATCATTGCTCTTGGCAAGCGCAGTGGTGAGGTCCTTTTCTGGTGAAGCATCCTCGTAAAACAGATACTCCTTCCCCTTTTCGCGACATAGCGCCGCCCAGATGTCGCGAAGGTACTTATTTCCACTAGGCGTATCGAACCTGCGAAGCGTACTCTTCCATAACCAATGGACCTGGACCCGTAGCTCATTGGGTATTACCTGAGTTTGGAACACGTCCGGCAGCGGCTTGCCGCGCTTCCAATAAACATCGTAGATCGTCATCTCAGCTCCCCCCAATTACCTTGCTTGCCGCTACCGCTTCTTGAGGTCCCACGGCGGGACGGGCTGTTGGGTATCGACCCACGGCCGGCGCCCCGCCCCGCACGGCCGGCAAAACATTCCCCGATTCTGCCAGACCGAACCCCCAAGTGCAAGGGCCACCCCCCTTGACCCGCCCGCCATACCGACTAGGCTGGTTTGGGGTACGAACACCCAGCGGGAGGCCAGATGGCAGAGCCAGTCCTTGACGATTACGAGCGAGAGCTTGTAAGGTTCTTCGCCCAGCGATATCTGGACCATCGGCAGCACGTAATGCTCGACGAGTTACCAGGGCGTGATTTCGCGGGCGGCAAGAGAACGCTGCCAGCGATTGAGCGTATCATTGAGGCTAAACTGATTGAACCGTTCACAACTTCGTCAGTTATGGCTCTGCCCGATTGCGTCGAGCTTGTCCGGCGGTGGGACAACCCGCCCGTGCGAGACCGTTGGGAGGAGACCACCAAGTGGTTCCGGAGCAAAGCGTGGTCGTTGCCCGTGCTGGTGTTAGCCGTCGGACTGCCCGCCATCGTTACCTGGATCGGGATGGTAAGAACGGTACTGGAATGGTTCGGCGCAGTTCACGGCAGCGGCAAGTAACAGTGTTGAGGCGGCCAGCGTTTCCCTCGATCGCCCTCACCCTGACCCTCTCCCGGAGGGAGAGGGGACCGACCTTACGACACGAACTGCGAGAGCCGCTGGAGGACTTCGCCCTGCGGATCGCGCACCGTGACCTCCAACGGCATCTGGCCCGGCAGACTGTGCGTCGCGCAGCCGAAACACGGATCGTACGCCCGAAAGGCCATCTCGACCATGTTCAAAAGCCCCTCGGTCGCCGGGCGGCCGCGGCCGATCAAAGATTGGGCCGCCTTCTTCACCGACATCGAAATGGCCGCGTTGTTGTTCGTCGTGCCGACGATTAAGTTCACCTTCGTCAGAATGCCGCGCTCGTCGGTCGTGTAGTGATGCGTGAGCGTGCCGCGCGGGGCCTCGACGCAGCCGACGCCCTCGGTCGGCGTCTCGGTCGGCAACACCCGATATTCGTCGCTGGTGATCTGCGGATCGACGGACAACTCGACCCAATGCTCGGCCGCGTAGAGCAGCTCGATGAGCCGCGCCCAGTGGGTCGCCAGCGTGTGATGGACCGGCTTGCCGCCGAGGGTCTCGTAGAACTTCGCGTATTCGGCCTGGGCCAGCGGGGTGGCCATGCCGTCGGCGGCGTTCAGACGCGACAGCGGCGTCGCCTTGTAGACGCCGGAGTCCACGCCGTCGACCAGCCCCTTCCAGCCAACTTTCCTGAGATAGGGGAATTTCAGGTACGACCACGGCTCGACCCGCTCGGCGACGTATTGCCGGTAATCGCGGGCGTGATACTTGGCGTTTTCCTTGCCGTCGGGCCCGACGACGCGGATCATGCCGTCGTAGAAATTGACGCGGTTCTGGGCATCGACCATGCCCATGTTGTAGGTCTTGTGGACGTAGACGTCGCCGGTGATCAGCTTGACGTACTCGCAGTTTTTCAGCACCACGTCGGCGAAGAGTTGGAGCGAAAACTTGGCGAATTCGACGGCCTCGCGTCCGCGGGCCTCGATCTCGCTGCGTTGCTCCTCGTTGATGCCGCGGCTGACGCCGCCGGGCAGGCCCCAGTTGGGATGGACGGCCCGGCCGCCGATGAGCTTGATCATGGCGTGGCCGTCGCGGCGCATTTTGAGCACCTTGCCGGCGATGTCCATGCCGACCTTCTTGACGATGCCGAGGATATTCCGCTCGGCGACGGGCGCGGTCGGGCCGACGACGAAGTCCGGCCCGGCCAGGGCGTAGAAGTGCGTCGTGTGATCGGTGGTGAAGAAGATGCTGTAGAACAGCTCGCGGAGTTTCTTGGCCGCCGGGGGCGGATCGACGTGGAAAAGCGCGTCCAGGGCCTTGGTGGCCGCCATGTGGTGGGCCTCGGGACAGACGCCGCAGATGCGGGCGGTCAGGTTGGGCATGTCCTCGGCCGGCCGGCCCACGCAAAACTGCTCGAATCCGCGCAGCTCGGGAATTTGCAAATAGGCGTTGGCCACGTCCCCCTGGTCGTCCAGGAAGATGTCGATCTTGCCGTGGCCTTCCAATCGCGTGACGGGGTCGATGGATATGCGCTTCATGGTCCGGTTCTCCGTGCTTAGGAGCCGTAAAACAATAAGTTGATAAACTTATGGCAGGAGGACAGGCATTCTTGCCTGTCCGTTACGGGCAGACAAGAATGTCTGCCCTCCTGAAGTTGAATAGGTTATTTTTTTACGGGTCCTTATTTGGCTGTTTTTCCGTTTCCGTTGGCCGCCGCCTTCGCCGCCCGCCGCAGTTGGCTTCCGGGCAGGCTGAAGCGATAGAAGCTGCCGACCGGGTCCGGAATGCCCTCGCGGATGATGCGGTCGATCTCGTCCGGGTCGTTCGAGTCGATCACCGAGGCCAAGGCGGTCATCAGGCTGGCGCCGTGGTCGTGGACGTCCTCGTTCGGCCCGTAGCATCCGATGCAGGGCGAATTGACTTGCGGACACAGGGCCCCGCAGCCGGCCCGGGTGGCGATCCCGCAACACAAGATGCCCTGCTCCAGCAGGCAGGTCTTGCCGTCGGGCACTTTCTGCCACGTGCGGTAGAACTTTTTCACTTTCTTCTCGTCGCGCGTCAGCGGGCATTCGTGGCACACGGTCGTCTGCGCACCGATCACCGAGCCGGCCGCCGGAAGGTTCCCCTCGACGATGGCCGTGATCGCGTCCCAGATGCGGTCGGCCTCGGGCGGGCAACCGGGCAGGTAATAGTCCACGGGAACGGTCTGGTCCAGCGTGCGAACCGTGTCGTAAAACACCGGCAGATGGAGCGTTCCCTCGGGCATCGGCGTCTCGTGCTGCGGCTCCGCGCCGCTGGGATTCTCCGTCGAGGGCGTCGTGCGGTATACGGTGTCGAAAATCTGGCGGCGGTCGTTCATGTTGGCCAGGCCGGGAATGCAGCCCTCGTGGGCGCAGGAGCCGAAGGCCACCAGGACTTTCGCTTTGCGGCGCAGGAGTTGCGCCATGTATTCCTGCTCGCTCGTGCGGATGCTGCCGTTGAACAGGCAGACGTCGATGCCGCCGTCGGGCATTTTCTCCACGTCGCGGACCTTGGCGTCGATGGCCACCGGCCAGAGGACGATGTCGAACGCGGCGGCCACGTCGAGGATTTTCTCGTTGAGGGCCAGGACGGCGATTTCGCAGCCGCCGCACGAGGCCGCCCAGTAGAGGGCCAGCTTGCCTTTCTTCTTCTCGGTCTTCTTTTCGCTTTTCTTATCGCCGCTCATTTCGGCACCTCCATCGCCTCGGCGTGTTCGCGGACCATGTCTTCGAGGGCTTCGGTGCCGCTGGCCGTTTTCGTTCCAATGGGCGGGCCAGTTGAGCGGTCCCAGGGCGCGGACGTCGGCGACGAAGCGGTCGATCGACTCGGCCAGGATTTGCCCTTCGGCCGCCGAGGCCCAGATCAGCCGCAGCCGGTCGCTTTCGACGCCCATCTGCTGGAGGAAGTAGCGGAGCATGGCATAGCGGCGGAGGGTCTTGTAGTTCTGCTCGATGTAGTGGCAATCGCCGGGGTGGCAGCCGGCGATCATGACGCCGTCGGCCCCGAGGGCGAGGGCCTTCATCACGAAGCTGGGCGACACCCGGCCGCTGCACATGACGCGGATAATGCGGATGTTGGGGGCGTACTTGATCCGCGCCGTGCCGGCCAGGTCGGCCGCCCGGTACGAACACCAGTTGCAAAGGAACCCCACGATTTTCGGTTCGAAGGTCGGTTCGCTCATAGGGAGGGCCTGAAAGTTCGGGAAATTCGACAACTCGGTACGGCGTTGCGGCTCAATATGACGTTGCGGCGCCAGCGGCCTGGACCTCGATCTTACGTGGCTGCCGGTTGGGCGTCCCAAAGGGCGCCCTCGATCTCGGCGGATATCTGCTGGTTGTTGAAATGGGCGCCGGTGATGACGCCGGCCGGGCAAGCGGCCACGCACGTGCCGCATCCCTTGCAAAGCGCCGCAATCACGCGGCTGACGTTCTTTTCCTCGTCGAACTCGATGGCGCTAAACGGGCACATCGTGTTGCAGATGCGGCAGCCGGAGCAGTGGTCCTCGTCGATGCTGGCCACGATCGGCTCGATCAGCACTTCGCCCTTGGTGATCATGCCTTGGACCCGGGCGGCCGCGGCTGCGCCCTGGGCCACCGAGGCCGGGATGTCTTTCGGTCCCTGGCACGTGCCGGCGACGAACACGCCGTCGGTCATGGTGGCCACGGGGTCGAGCTTCGGGTGCCGCTCGATGTACCAGCCGGCCATGCTGCAGGAGATTCCGCAGCGGATAGCCATTTCCTTGGCGTCGGCCTGCGGTTCCAGGCCGCCCATCAAGACGACCATGTCCACCGGGATCCGCCGCTGGCCGCCCAACAGCGTGTCCTCGACCTGGACGACCAGCCCGCCGTTCTCCTCCGGAATGCGCGTGGCCTCGGTCACTTCGGCCACTTTGCCGCGGACGAAGTGCATCCCCTCTTCGAGCAGCCGCTGGTAGAATTCCTCGTAATCCTTCTGGTTTGTCCGCATGTCGATGTAGAACGAGTAGACCTCGGCGTTGGTTTTCTCCAGGACGAGGTGCCCGAACTTCAGCGCCGCCATGCAGCAGACGGCCGAGCAGTAGGAGTTGTTCGTGGCGTCGCGGCTGCCGACGCAATGGATGATCGCCACGCGTTTCGGCTCGGTGACGCCGTCGCGGAGCACGATCTTGCCGTTGGTCGGACCGGCGGCGTTGCACAGCCGCTCGAATTCCATGTTGGTGTAGACGTTGGCCAGGCGTCCGTAGCCGTATTGCGGGACCTTCTTGCAATCGAACGGTTTCCAGCCGGTGGCAAGGATGATGTTGCCGACCTCGATCTCTTCCGTCCGGTCCTGCATGGTGTGGTCGATGGCCTGAACCTGGCAGTTGTCTTCGCAGACTTTGCAGCCGCCGGTCTGGAACCAGACGCAGGTGTCCTTGTCGATGACCGGCACGCGCGGGACGGCTTGGGGAAAGGGCACGTAGACCGGTTTGCGGTTGGCCAGCCCCTGGTCGAACTCGGAGGGGATCGGCGCGGGCGGGTGGGGGTGAATGCGCAACAGTTCGATCGCGCCCGTGGGACAAACGGAACTGCAAGCGCCGCAAGTAATGCAGAATTCAGACGGCTTGCGGAAGGCCGTGGTCACGCGCCGGCGCATGCCGCGGCCCTCGAAGGTCAACGCGCCGATCCGCATCACGTCGTCACAGAGCCGAATGCACATTCCGCACAGGATGCAGCCCCCCTTGCCGACAAAAGTGCTGGGGACCTCGTTGGGCGCGGCGATCCGCATCTGTTCGCGGATCTGGCATAGACCGCAGGTGCGGCAGGGGGCTTTTTCGCCGCGGGGGCGATCGAACCGGCAACTTCCCACGCCGACGTCGTAGGCCAAGTCGCGGATTACATCAGACTCCGGGCAGCGGGCGAGCATCAACTCCGCCAGGACGCGGCGAATCTTCAGCACGCGCTCGGAGTGCGTCTTGACCTCCATCCCTTCGTCCACCGGGTAGATGCAGGAGGCGCGGTAGCGCGTCGCCCCCTTGTGGGCGACCTCGACGATGCAGAAGCGACAGGCGGCGTAGGGAGGCAGCGCTTCATGATTGCAGAGCGTCGGAATGTCGATTCCGGCTTCGCGGGCCACCTCCAGAATGGTGCGCCCCTTCTCCGCCGAGATTTCCCGGCCGTTGATGACTAACTTAATCATGAACCAATACCTCCGGAACTAGTTTTTCAGCACCGCGTCGAACTTGCAAACCTCGTAGCAGATGCCGCATTTCGTGCACTTCTCCTTCACGATGACGTGGGGTTGCTTCTTCTCTCCCCGGATGGCCGCGGCCGGGCACTGTCGCGCACAGACCATGCAGCCGGTGCATTTTTCCGGGTCAATGGCGTAGGTGGTCAGCGCCTTGCAGACGCCCGCCGGGCAGCGACCGTCGCGGATGTGGGCCTCATATTCGTCGCGGAAATAAGACAGGGTGGTCAGGACGGGATTGGGCGCGGTCATGCCCAGTTGGCAGAGGGAGGCATCCACCACGACCTCGGCCAACTCCTTCAACAAATCCAGGTGAGCCATGGTCGCCTTGCCGGCGCCGATCTGCTCCAAGATTTGTCGCATCTGCGGGATTCCCTCGCGGCAGGGGGTGCACTTGCCGCAGGATTCGTCCTCCAGAAAGGTGAGGAAGAAGCGGGCGAAATCCACCATGCAATTGTCTTCGTCCATCACGATCATGCCGCCGGAGCCCATCATCGAGCCGACCGCGACCAGTTGGTCATAGTCGATCGGCAGATCGAGATGTTGCTCGCCGAGCACGCCGCCGGAGGGGCCGCCGGTTTGTACGCCCTTGAACTTCTTGCCGTCGCGGATGCCGCCGCCGACATGATAAATGATTTCCCGCAGGGTGGTGCCCATCGGCACCTCGACCAGTCCCGTGTTGTTCACCTTACCGACCAGCGAGAAGATCTTGGTGCCTTTGCTGCCGCCCCAGGGGCTTTTGGAGACGTCCCCAGTGCCGATGCTGGTGAACCACTCCGCACCGCGGTTGATAATGAGAGGGATATTCGCCCAGGTTTCCACGTTATTGATAATGGTCGGCAAGCCCCAGAGACCGCGCTCGAAAGGATAAGGCGGACGTTGGTGCGGCTCGCCGGCCCGGCCCTCCACCGAGGCGAGCAGCCCGCTCTCCTCCCCGCAGACGAAAGCCCCGCCGCCGCGGTTGATATAAAAGTCGAGATTAAAACCTGTCCCGAGGATGTTCTCGCCCAGAAGACCCATTGCGTAAGCGTCCTTAACCGCCTTTTTCATTAGCTCCACAGCCATCGGGTATTCGGTTCGGACGTAGATGTACGCTTCCCGGCAGCCGATCGCGTAGGCGCCGATGATCATCCCATCGATGATACTGTGCGGATTGCCTTCCATGAGGCTGCGGTTCGCATAAGCGCCGGGGTCGCCTTCGTCGGCGTTGCAAATGATGTACTTCATGTCCCCCTCGGACTTCCTGCAGGCAGCCCACTTGATGCCGGCGGGAAAGCCCGCGCCGCCCCGGCCCCGCAACGCCGACTTGGTCACCTCGGCAATGACCCCTTCCGGCGTCATGGTCGTGAGTGCCTTGACCATCGCGGTATAACCACCGATGCGGATGTAATCGTCGATGTTCGTGGGATCGAGCTCAAAATTCGCGCCGAAAATAACGGGTGTTTGGTGCCGGTAGAAAGGGATCTCTTCCTTGGTGCGAAGCCGCTCTCCGGTTTGCGGGTCTTGCGGAAAGAGCCGGTCGATTTCCTCTCCGCGAATGAGCGTCTTTTCGACAATTTCCGGCACGTCATTCGGGGTGACCTTCACATAAATCGACCTTTTCGGTCGGATCGTGACGATCGGTCCTTTTTCGCAGAAACCGAGACAGCCCGTTATCTTCAGATCAACTTTGTCTTCGAGACCGTGCTCGGGGAGGGCCTTGCGGAAAGCTGCGAGCACGGCCTGAGACTCGATGGCCCGGCAACCTGTTCCGCCGCACACGGTGACACATAACCGTGCGGGGTCGTGCCGCGCCCGGAGCGTTTCCCGGTAGGCCGTCAACTGGTCGCAGGAAGTTAGTTTGTCCACGATAGCGCTTTCTATTCACAGGACTTCAGGAGTTTCTCGACTTTTGCCGGTTTCATGCCGCCGTGATACTTGCTGTCAATGGTGGTCACCGGAGCGATCGCACAGGTGCCCAGACAGTTTACCGTCTCCAACGTGAATTTCATGTCTTTTGTGGTTTGGCCCGGCTCGATTTCCAGCCTGCGTTTGAACGCGTCGAGCACGCGCGGCGCGCCTCGCACATGGCAGGCCGTGCCCATGCACACCCGAACGACGTGTTCGCCGCGCGGCGTGAGGCTGAAAGATTTGTAGAACGTGGCCACGTGATAGACGGTCAGGAACGGGATTTCCATCCTTCTGCTCACATATCCAAGCACCAGCTCAGGCAAGTAGCCGAGATTGTAATTAATGTCCTGCAGCACGGAGATCAGCGAGGAGAGTCCGGGCGGGTGCAGTTCGAGCACTTTATCGACCATGACTTTCACCGCAGGATCCAGCAACGGTTCGGCCGGCAGCCCGTAGGCCCGGCCGTCGCCCCCGGCGGTTGCGGGATAATGATACGGATGATGCTGCACCGGGCAGCGCTCGATGCACTGGCCGCAGCCGGTGCACTTGTCTTCGTCCACGAACCGGGCCTTGCGACGGATATTCACCTTGAAATTGCCCACGGAACCGGAGACCGACTCCACTTCACTGTAACTGAGCAAGGTGATGTTGGGGTGCTGGCTGACCTCCGACATCTTGGGCGTGAGGATGCACGCCGAGCAGTCCAACGTGGGAAAGGTCTTGTCGAATTGGGCCATGTGGCCGCCGATCGAAGGCTCGCGCTCGACGAGGTAGACCGGGTAGCCGGCGTCGGCCAGTTCGACGGCGGCCTGCAGGCCGGCGATGCCCCCGCCGACCACGAGCGTGGCGGGGGTGACCTTCACGTGCATCGGCTCCAAGGGCTGCTGGAACTTGACGCGTCCGGCCGCGGCGGCCACCTGGGCCTTGGCCTTCGCAGTGGCGGCGGCCTTGTCGCGGGTGACCCAGGAGACGTGCTCGCGGACGTTGGCCATCTGGAACAGGTACGCGTTCAGCCCGGCGCTCTGGCAACAGCGGCGGAAGGTCTTTTCGTGCAAGTGCGGAGAGCAGGCGGCCACGACCACGCGGGTCAGCCCCATCTTCTTGATGTCCTCCTCGATCAACTGCTGGCCGAGCGAGGAACACATGAACTTGTAGTCGCGCGCGACGGCCACGTCCTTGAGGTTCTTGGCGGCCCACCGGGCGACCTCTTCCACGTCGACGGTCCCAGCGATGTTGCTGCCGCAGTGGCACACGTAAATGCCGAGTTTTTCGGCCATGACGGTTCTCCGATCTTCATCAGCCTTCATCGTTCCGCGAGGCGGGCACGTCCCACTCAAAGTCCGAGACAACAGAGGAACACTGATTTTCGCTGATTTTCGCTAATTGTTTCCATAAGTGTCGATGAGCGAAGATTAGTGTTCCTACAAAACAGTCAAACAGAGGAACACTGATTTTCGCTAATTTTCGCTAATTGTTTCTATCAGTGTCGATGAGCGAAGATTAGTGTTCCTACAAAACAGTCAAACAGAGGAACACTGATTTTCGCTAATTTTCGCTAATTGTTTCCATAAGTGTCGATGAGCGAAGATTAGTGTTCCTACAAAACAGTCAAACAGAGGAACACTGATTTTCGCTAATTTTCGCTAATTGTTTCTATCAGTGTCGATGAGCGAAGATTAGTGTTCCTCTAAAACAGTCAACTTGTTTTGACGCCGTTTCTTAGTTCACGCTTTTCCCGTTCAGCTTCGCCTTCAACACCGGCATCGCCGGCACCAACTCCTTGCCGAACCCCAGTTTCTGCGGATCGATGCCGAAGGCAAGGCCCGCGATTTGTGCAAAGTAGATGATCGGCAGGTGGAAATTGGCGCCGAAATGGCCGTTGACGCGGCCCTGGTAGCCGTCCAAGTTCAACTGGCACATCGGACACATGCACAGGATCACGTCCGCCTCGTGCTCCGCCGCGCTCTGCAACAGGCGGCGGATCAGCTCGAACGCCTGCGGCTCGCTGATCTGGGTCATGTGGCCGCCGCAGCAATGGGCCTTCAACGGATAATCCACCGCCGTCGCCCCGAGCCACGCGACCAGGTTGTCCATCTTCATCGGGTATTCGGTGCTGTCGCCGTTGCCGATGGGGCGGACGACCTGGCAGCCGTAATACGGCGCCACCTTCAAGCCGGTGAGCGGCTTGACCACCTTGTCGCGGACGCCCGTCTCGCCGATGTCGTCGTGGATCACGTCGAGCATGTGGCGGACGGCGACCCGGCCGGGCTTGTAGCTCAGCCCGCCGGCGGCCAGGGCCTGGTTGACCTTCGCCCCGATCTCAGGGAAGTCGGCCATGAGCTTGTCGGTCTTCTTCAGGTTCAAGTAGCAGGCCGCGCACGGGGCCACGAGCTGGTCGAATTGCGGATCGACCAGCGCCAGGTTCCTTGCGACGACGGCGCAGGCCGTCAACTCGTCCTGGCTGAAATACTCCGTCGCGCCGCAGCAGTTCCAGTCGTCGATTTCCTGGAGCCGCATCCCCAGCAGGTCGGCGACCGCGCGGACCGCGACATCATAGGCCGCCGCGTTGCACTCCAGCGAACATCCGGGATAGTAGGCGTATTTCATCATGGGAGCCTCTACCGGCGGAGAAACCGCGGATTAACGCAGATGAACACGGACAAAAATGGATTCAATCCACTGCGTTCATCCGCGTTTATCTGCGGTTCCCTCGCTTGATCTTCCGATCTGTGAACGGTTATCAGGATTTCAATTCCGCGCTCAACTGCCGGGCCTTCTTGATGATGGCCTGCAACTGGTCGATCTGGCGAATCTTCGTGGGCAGCAGGGCCATTCGCCCCTTGGCGAACATCTGCGCGCCCATCGGCCCCATCTTCATCATCCGCAACGGCCGATTCAACAGGTGATAGCCGGTCGCCAGGCCGAATTCAAAACTCCGCCCGTATTTATCAACGAACTTGGTGAAGGTCCGGGCCAAGGCCGGGGCGTCGGTCTTCTTGTACCGCCGCTCGGCGATCGCCATCCGCTTCAACGTATACATCAGGTCGGTGATGGGGATGCTCTGCGGGCAGCGGGTGGTGCAGAAGTAGCAGGAGACGCACACCCACATGGTATTGGCCGCCAGGACCTTTTCGCGCTGGCCGGCGTTGATCATGGCGAACAATCCCCGGGGCGAATGGTCCATGTCGGTCCCGCTGGGGCAGGAGCCGCCGCAACTGCCGCATTGCAGGCAGTGCAGCAGCCGCTCTCCGCCCGGCGTGGCATCCATCACCTCTTCCAGAAACGTCCCTTTTTTCGTGACAGTGTGCGGCATCGTCAGAATCCTCCGGCTGGACAATTCACGGGCGGCATCCCCTCGCGTTGCAAGCAAGACTCGTTCCAAAGAGGAAGGGAATCGAGTCATTGGGGCATAAGATGCTTCATGGCGGGGACTTAAGGGCGAGGCTTGGTTTCTTGATCTTCATTGGGGCCGGCCGCGACTGACGAATTCCCGTCGGTCGGGCGCGGAATTCCGCGAGCAAACGGCAACCTGGAATTCGGTTACGGCGGTCCGAGAATTACCCCCCTTGAAAGACAATTTCTGGGACAATACTCGTTTGCGTAGCTGGGGAAGTCATGCGCCAAATTCATCCCAGCTTGCCAATATTGGAGCTGCGTCGCCGGAATTGCGCCGGCAGAATTGCGGAATCTTTCTCAAATTCACCAGCTTTGGTGACTGTCTCCTTTTCCTCTCCCGCACTTCAACATGTGGTAATACGATTCCAAAATTGGTAATACTCATCGTGCTCGAAGGCCGATGTAACGGAAGGACTTCCGCAACGGGCACCGAGAACGAGGCCGAACTCAAATGATTAGGCGTAGCGTGCTCCTTTTAGTTCTTTTTTTCTCCACGCAGCAGGCCGCCCTCGCGCAGCAATCGGATAGCAGGGCTTCTTCGGAGGAATCACCTACAGGATTGACGCCGCCAGCTGAGGGCCCAGTCGGTGCCGGTGATGATGGTCGGGGAAGTGAGGGCGGGCAGGGGGACATGACTGAAAACCAGGGCGGCATGGACGGCGGGCAGCCTGCCCACCGTGTCGATATGCAGGGGCCGGCGTTCATAGCCAGCGATCACGTTTATCAAGCGGGCCAATGGCTGGCCGCCTACAGGTATTCGAGTGCCTACCTGGACGGGAACCGCACGGGCGGGACGCGTCTCACCGACCAGCAGGCCCTCGATTTTCTCGGGCCGGTTCCGCCAGGCATTCCCGGCGTCAATGCCTACATGATGGTCCCCACCCACGGGACGATGGAAATGCACTCCCTGTCGGTCATGCACGGAATCACAGACGACATCAACGTATACGTTGCGCCGATGTGGAATGTGGACACCATGCACATGCTGCTTCGCGGCGGAGCCGAGGTAACGTCCAACAACAGTGGGCTCAGCGACCTCCCCTTCGGGGTTTTATGGCGAGTACGCAAGACTGACAACGATGAAGTGATCCTGAACCTCGGCTTAATCGCACCGACCGGCGACATCGACGGCACTTATCTCATGCCGGGCGGCATGGAGATGCGGTTTCCCTACCCGATGCGTCTTGGTCACGGAACCTGGGACGCCTGCCCGGCGATTACATGCAGGTACTTCTTTGATCGGGCCAGCATTGCGGTGCAAGGTCGATGCGATTTGCCTATGGGACTCAACTCGCTGGATTATCGCGTCGGCAACGAGTACCGCGCAAACGTCTGGTTCGACTATTTGTTGGACGAGAAAAAAACGCTGGCTGCGACATTCCGTGTGGAAGGATTATGGCGGGGCAACTATGTCGGTGCGGATGCCGAGTTGGACCCGTATGGAATGCCCGGCAACGATCCGAATATGCGAGGTGGCGAGTACCTGAATTTCGGATACGGCGTCTCGTACATGATTCCCGCCCATCTCGGCCGGCTGGACTTTGAGGTGGTTACGCCCATCATCCAAAACGTGCAAGGCGTGCAACTCGGAACCGACTGGGCCCTTGCAGTCCGCTACCTCAAGGCGTTCTGATCCAAGTTCGTGGGATCAAACCATTCCCCACCACACTGAGGACTCTTGCCATGATTCGTTTTACCTCGCTGATCCTGCTGTTCGGCCTGCCAAGCCTCTCCCTTGCACAAGACCGCCTCCCTCAGCCCCATTACCATCGTCAGCCGTCTGATCCCGAGTGGCTGGCCCAGGTTGTTCAGTTCCACGGGCACCTCGGCCCGTCTGTGGTCGCAGGTGCCAGGATGGGGATGATCGGACTCCGCGCTGTCGATGCCAAGGGTTTTTTCGATGTTGAGGTGACGTGCGAAGGCCCCTTTGTTCGGCCGCCGCAAGCATGCTTTCTTGATGGAGTGCAGGTAGCCACCGGAGCCACGCTGGGAAAACGAACGATCAACTGGGTGCAGGCCGATCAGATCGTGGTGCGCGTCAAGAACACCCAAACTGGAAAGGCCGCCGAGCTGCGCCCAACGCCAGAATTGATCGCACTGCTCGCGTCATTGAAGTCCCAGCCGAAGTCCGGCGTTGGACAGGGCGTTGGACACAGTGATGAAGCGATGGAGGCAACCGCCCGAAAGATCGCAGCCATGCCGGGGAAGGAGATCGCTCGGGTGACGGTGCAAACGCCTAGAAAACGCTCCTAACCCACGCTTGGCGCAACGTCGAAGCCGGCCGCTATCCCGACGACACACAATTTAATCCGCGCGTTGTTTGCGAATTCCGGAAACACAATACCGGTTTTGGCAATCTGGGATAAATTTTTCTGGACCGCTTCCCAAGGGAGAAACCGGGACAGGTCCGGTAAAGGGAAGATAGGCAAAGCGGAGAACGAGGGTGGAGAACGAGGGTGTCAGGAACCGTTGTTTTGGGATTGCTGGGACGCACAAACGGCTCCTGATACCTATGTTTCCCAAATCTGGCCTTGTTGAGGGAACTTTTTCGGCCGTCAGGAACGTCTAAACTTCGGACCGGAACTCGGAACCCGCGGGGAAGAGACCATGAAAAGGCTGATGGCGCCGCTTTTGATTACCGTCCTGGCCGGTGCCTGCGAGGGTCCGGCGGTCGCACCCGACGGTGCGACCATCGCCCAATCGCAGGACCTGGACATCGCCGAGGCGACCTTCCGTTATCAATTTGGGCACAATGCGTCGGGCGAGCCTCCGGGCGCTGCTCCCGCCTACTTCCTGACGCTCTTCCGCAAAAATCCCTCGCCCGAATTTATCAAACGCTTCAAGGACCACAAGCCTCCCGTGAGTCGGGGGTCCGAGTTTGTCGTCGGGAAGGGCCTGGTGTTCTCCGTGGACCGAATCATAACGGGTCTCCAAGACGAAGGTTGAGGTTTCCGGCGGCTATTACGCAGCCGGAGACGACGCGTCCAGCAACACGTACACCGTCGAGCTGAAAGAAGGGAAGTGGGTCGTAACGGGCGACACGCTGGAGACGATCTCGTGACGCCTTCGGGCGATCAAACGGGACGGGGCCGATGTTGGAAGAATTGATAATTGGCGAAACGACCCAAACGTCAAATATCGGACCTGTCTCGTTTGATCGCCCGGTCGATGTGACCGGCGCGCGGCAAGGCTTCCCTTACCGCCGATGGCGACCGCGAGTTCACGCATGGATGGAGCAAGGTGATTCGTGTCAGGTTGCCATCCACAACTGTTCTGTCATTTCTCTTTGTTGGGCAGTTTGTCCTTCGGCGTGACGGTGAGTTGAATCTGGAACTCCACCGTCTCTTCCTTCACGGGCAGCTTGTCCATCTTGGCGAGCGCCTCGTACATTTCCTTCAGCCGTTTCTCGTCAACGACTTTGGGCTGGTGCATGATCTTGACTGTATGGCCTGAAGGCGTGCATGTGAACTGGACGAGAACCTTGCAGGGCGTCTTGCACTTGCTGAGGACTTCATCCGCGATCTTGTCGAATTCCTTATTGAACTTTGCGAAGTCCTCAACTGTCGTCCGCTTGGCGATATCGTCCGCGTTCGTAAGCAGGCGAACGTGATTCACATGCACCGGTTTGTTTGCCTCGGCCTTCGGCGGGGGCTTGTCGGGCATGTAGATGCGCAAGCCGCTGCCCAGCGCAGGCTGTCCTTCTTCGCTCTCCAGCTTGGTCAAGGATCGAAATGCCAGGGGTTCCCTTCCATTCTTTCCTCCCAGTCGAGCAAGGATTTTCTCAATCGTCTCGCCCGGCGCCAGCTTGCGAAGGCCGGCGGCGATGATCGGATAGTCGTCGGGATCGTAGCTGTTGCGGCGGGCCGCCATGAGTTGCCGGGCGAAAAGTGCCAAGTCGTGAACGCCGGCCTCCCGGAGGCCTTCGCTGAGATCCTTGAGAGCATGATATTCCGCATCCCTCGTGATTCCCTTTTCGCGGAGCGCCTTCCAGGCGGGCATGACCTTCTTGACGATCGCCAAGCAAGCTTTGATCACTTCCGGATCGGCGCCTTGATAGGCCATGAACTGCAACGGATCGTGGCGACGCGACTCGGCGAAGGCGGCCGTTACTTCCGGCGAATCGTCTGACTTGCCGTCGGTCTTCACAGTACCTGGCTTTTGCAGCGGCTCGCCGCGGGCGATTTTCGCCTGGGTCCGAAGGGTGTAGCCCATTTCGTAGCTCGTCCAACCGTTTTGCGGACAGAGCTTAAGGGCTTCGCGGTATTTCTTGATGGCACCGTCGTAGTCGCCCTGGTCGAACAACCCCGTCCCTTCTTCAGTTATGGCGTTGCTGACCTTGAGCGAGGCCATAGCGGTGGCCTGCAGGGCCCGAAAGGTTCGCATGGCAACTTTGGGAATCCCCGGCCGGTGCTGCCCCAGTTCGAGGATGTACGCCGCACGCGTCGCCTCTCCCTGGCTAAGCAGCAAGCCGGCGTGAATCAGCGTGAGCGTAGGATCGCCCGGCGCGATTTCGTAGTACATCCGCCAGAAGTTCGGGTTGTGGTCCACCAGCGCGCCGATATCCACCTTGGGCCACTTCGCCACGGGCGTGTCCTTGCCGATACCCTTGGTCTGCTGGCGCAGGTCCTTGAGCCAGGCGTGCGTGCCGGGCCATTGCTTGGCGTCGCCTTCCTCAAGTATCTCGACGAGCTTGCTAGTCAGAATCCACGACGCCTGACGTGCCTCTTCATAGGAAGGCGGGGTAGTCGCCTCCGTAGCGACCGGCGCTGCCTTTGCAGTCGAAAGCAGAAGGATGAGAACGAAGACTGAATTGTGAGGTTTCATTGGACCAGCTTTCTTGAATCCTGTTGCGATCGGTTGAGAGGACGCCTGAAAGAATCGGCGACCGCAGCGGCTTGGCAAGAAAATGCGTTCGTGGGTTGCACGAACCCTTTCACCATGCCCCATTGTACTCACCAGCACGCGCGGTGAAAATGCCAACCCCTCAATTGCCCGGCTGCGTCCAGCCGACGATCTTGTAGCGGCTCGGGCCGTGATAGCCGCCGGTCTTCGTCACGGAGCCGGACGATCCGTCCCAACGCAACACAACGCGGTTCTGCACGCCCCGCTCAAAATCGAACGTCACGCCGTCGTCCTCGTAAAGGACGAATGGCCGGGGATTGGGCCCATAGACGCGGACCGTGACGGCCAGCTCGGTCGCCGGAGTGACGTACTCGACCGGCTCGGCCAGCGGCAGCAAACTCCCGCCCTTGACGAAGACCGGGATCTCGTCCAGCGGATTGTCCACCTCGATGCGGCGTCCGCCGGCGTATTTCCGGCCGGTCCAGAAATCAACCCAGTCGCCCTTCGGGAGGTAGACGGACCGCTTCTGCTGGCCGGTGAACAACGGCGCGACCATGAGCGAGGGACCGAACATGTATTGATCGTCCACGGTCCAGACGGCCGGGTCGTGGGGATAATCCAGGACCAGCGCCCGCGTCGGCGGCACGCCCGCATCGCGGTAATCGGCGAACGCGGAATAGAGATACGGCAGCAGCCGCATCCGCAGTTGCAGGATATTGCGGCACGTCGCTTCGGTCCGCTCCCAGTGGTCCATGAACTTGCCGCGGTTGTTCAGGTCCTTGTCGATCTGCTTCCAAACGGGGTTCTTCAGGTACCAGCAGTCGATCTGCGTGACCGCGGAGAAGACGCCCGTTTCCAAGCGGCGGTAGAGTTCTTCGAGCGACGGGGCGTCGCGGACTTCCGGGCACCAGAGGGTTCCGCCGAAGCCGGAGGTGAGGATGGCCCGGACGAACTCGCGGTGGTCGTAGGCGTCGGTGTAGAGGGCGAAGGGCAACGGGGCCGCCAGGGCGCCGCTGGCACGGACCAGCCCGAGGGTCCGCTGGTTGCGGCGGCGATACATGCCCTCGAACGCCCGCTGATACAGCGGGCCGAACAGCATGTGCATCTGTTCGCCGTCCAGGCCGGAGGGGAATGAGGCCTGCTCGGGGAAGGACCAGGGGTCGATTCGCAACGGCTGATGGTCGCACTCGTCGAGCTTGAATCCGGCGACGCCCCGGGCGACCAGGTTCTTGTCGTGGTAGTCGATAAAGATTTTGCGTGCTTGGGGGGTGGCGAAATCGGGCGCCAGCCCGCCCCAAACCTTGTATCGGCCGCTCCAGGGCAACAACGGCTTGTACAGCGGCGAGCTGGGATGCGTGAAGGCGTGCTCCCACAGGTTCAGCTTGTAGCCGTTCCGGCCCGTCTCGCGGAGCAGGCCGTCCGGATCGGGAAAGTTTTTCACGTTCCAAACGAACGAGCAGGAATAGGCGTGCGACTGCCAGCCCGGTTCCAGGCCGAACACGTCGCAGGGGATGTGCCGCTGCCGGAACTCCTTCAAGAAGGCGAGGACATCGTTCTGTTGCAAGTCGCTGGAGGCGCGATACCAGACGCCCAGGCCCCACATCGGCGGCAGACAACCGCCGCCGGAGAAAAGGTTGTAGCGCTGGACGGCGTGGCGCATGTCGGGACCGCCGAAGACGTACACGTCCACGCCCCGCGCCCCGGGCACGTCGATGCCCACGAACTTCGTTCCCAGTTCGCTCGGCCGGTGGAGCTTATCTTCTCCGGGGTCCAGGCGGTCCTCGCCGGCCGCCGCTGTTGTCGGCGTTGCCGGCGTCGTTGTCGGCGTTGCCGGCGGATCCTGCGCGGGATCGAGGTCGCCGAAATAAAAGCTCGCGTAGCGGGCGGTGTCCACGTAGACGCCGTAACCGCGGGTCGAAACATAAAAGGGCGCCGGCGCATGTGCGAGTCGCCGAAGGTCCAGATCTGTTCCTCGTTGACCCGGACGGTCCGCTTGGTGCCGGTGAGTTGAAACATCTTGAGATTCATTCCCAGCCCATAGATTTGTTCGCCGTCCTGGAGCGGCAGTTCCAGGGCGCTGCCCCGCGGCACGGCCTTGAACTGGACGGCCGAAGCCGCGGAAGGGCAACTGCTTGCACGGCGGCAACGCCGCCAACCGGTCCAACCGCGGCGGATATTCGCCGAATTGCTCCCGGAATCGAATCGGCGTTTGGGCCTCCGGCTCGCCGAGGTGAATCCGCCACACCCCGGGGGCGACCTGTTCAAGAGAAGAATCGGCGGCAGCCGCGCCGGAAGAGGCCAAGAGCGATAGCAAGAGGATCGAACCCGACCGCGATAGCAGCCGGTTTGCGAGAGTTGGGAACATGGAAAACTCCGCGATCAAGGTGCGAAGAAGCGGGCGGGAAAGAAACGCACGTGTTTCTGTTGTACCTGTGCCGACACCGGTTTGCAACCACTTTCCAAACGTGGAAAAACACGGTACACGGTCGGGGTAAAATCGCCGGCGACGAGCGATGCACCACGCCTGCGAATTTTTAACACCCCTACCGCGGGCGGGGGTATGGCGATCCGCCAGACGTTTTAACTTGACTGGCGAGAAACTGTACGCTATGGCTTACTTGTAGGGTAACCGTTCGGGTTGCGTCGGAACAGTGAAGAGGGGTATTTTTATGGCTTCCTTCGTCATTGATCTGCTCTTTGGAGCCCTGACCGCGCTGATCGGCGCGGCGGGCGGGTGGTGGCTGTGCGGGACGCAATTCCGACGCGGCGGCAACTCGGAGGGCAACGCCAAGGTCCGCTATGCCGGCAAAATGTTGATCCGCCTCCGTGACCTGGCCACGCGCGTGGCCGTCGACGTTGAGGAGCACGCCAGCCGCGTCGAGGAGATCAACGACGAACTGACCGGCGCGGACGACCATCAGCCCAGCTTGATCGTGGACGTGGTGGCCAAGCTGATCCACGCCAACCAGAAGATCCAAAAGCGGCTTACCTCGACGGAGAACAAGCTCCGCGAGCAGGCCGCACAGATTCAGAGCAACGCCTTCGAGGCCCGCACCGACGCGGTCACGTTGCTGGCCAATCGGCGCGCGTTCGACGACGAGCTGGCCCGGCGCCTGGCCGAGCTTCGCCGCCACGGTCGGACCTTTTCCTTGATCATGGCCGACGTGGACCGGTTCAAGAAAGTGAACGACGCGTATGGGCACCAGGTGGGCGATGAAGTGTTGCGGGACGTGGCGAAATTGCTCCGCTGGAAGATGCGGGAGATGGACCTCGTGGCCCGGTATGGCGGCGAGGAGTTCGCCGTTATTCTGCCGGGGACGGACGCGGTCGAGGCTTGCAAGGCGGCGGCCCGCGCCCGCGAGGCGATCGAAGAAGCCCGCTTCCACCACTGCGGAGAGGCCCTGCGCGTCACCGTGAGCTTTGGCGTGGCGGAGGCGTCGGCCGCGGAAAACGAGATCGCCGTCGTCCTTCGCACCGACAAGGCCCTGTATGCGGCCAAGGCGGGCGGCCGCAATTGCGTCTATTGGCACGACGGCCAAACCACGCGACCGGCCGGGTCCGGCGCGAAATCCGTTTCGCCCGCATCCGATCTTCCGCGAGGGGGCGAATCGGCGACGCCCGAGCGCGCCGGCGAAGAACAACGCGCCGCCCAGCAGCAGGCCGCCGGCGAGCAACAGCCCGCCGGCCGTCGGCGCATCGCCGCGGGGCCTCGCAAGGAATTCGTCGCCGCCACCGCGGACGCGGCCGACTTGTCAGAATGGACCGCGGCGACCGACTTGCCCACGCGGACCAACTTTTGCCAGCAGGTGCGAAACCGCGTGGCCGAGTGGAAACGAGGCGGCGCGGCCTTCTCCATCCTCCTCGTTGAAGTGAGCCCGTGTGAAGACCCCGGACAACGAGACTCCACAGAACTTCGCCGTTTGTCCATGTCGGCCGTGACCAAATTGCTCGCCGGCAACGTCCGCGAGATGGATGTCGTGGGGCAGTACGCCCCGGGCTGTTTCGCGCTGCTGTTGCCGTCGGCCAGGCTGGCCGACGCCATCCAGATCGCCGAGCGGCTTCGAGCGGAGTTCGCACAGATTCACCGTTCCACGCAAGCGGACGCGGAGCAACCGAAACTCACGCTGAGTGTCGCCGTGGCGCAAGTCATGGAGAGCGACGACACGCCTCTCGTTGCTGAAGCGCGCGGAAACGGCCTTGGATGCCGCCCATCGTCGAGGAGGCGACCGGGCCTACTACCACGACGGCGACCGCTGTGTGCCGATCGCCGCCATGCTCGAGACGATGGACTACCTCTCGTGAGAGGTTCTCACGTCGGCGTCTTCAGGAACCGCGTGTTGCCCGACCGGCGGAGCAGGCCCGTCCGGTCGAAGTAATCCAACAGCGGCAGGGCGAACTTCCGCGTCGTGTCGAGCAGATACTTGAAGTCCACGCTCTCCAGCCGCCCCTCCTTCCGGATGTGCTCCACCAGCCGCCGCCGGGCGGTCTCGACGGCCTCCGAGTGGAAGAGCAATCCCTCGCCCACCGGCGTCAATCGCTGCTGCTCCTGCAAGATGCGCAGCAGCCGATCGACCGTCGCCGCCGGCAGCGACAGCTTCTCGGCCAACTCGGCCGCGCTGGGCGGATGGAACAACTGTTGCCGGAAGAGCGTCTCGACCGCTTCCAGGACGCGGGCGTCTTGGTCCCGGACGGTCGGGCGATGCTCGGCCAGCGCGAGCCGCCCGTTGGGCTCCGACGACGCGGCCGGCATCCTTCAGGCAGGCCACGACCGCCTCCAGCACCGGCCTCGGCCAGGGACACGCCTGTCGGAGCTGCTCCGGCGTCATGCCGGGGCTTTCCGGGGCGTCGTGGTGATACTCGGCCATTCGGGCCAAGAGCGTCCTGCCCGCCTCGTCGGCCGCGGCACGGTGCATGGTAAGTCCCGGGCCCAGGCCGAGCACTTCTTGCTCGGCGGCGAGCCGGCCCAGAATCTCCTTGAGCCGGGCAGGAAGAATCTTGACGCGCCGGGCGAGGTCGGCCTCGGCGACGGCCTCGGTCCCGGCCGTGCGGAGAACATAGTCCACCACGTCGCGCATCATCGCCGACGGACCTCGGCCCGAAGCCGCAGGTCCTCGATCGCGCCGGGCCGACGGCGCTTCAGCCGGCGCTGGGTCGCCTCGAGGATCGTGCCGCCGCCGACCGTTTGGACGGGCGTGAACGTGCGGAGGATGAAGGGGTCGCCCGCGGCCGCCACGATCGGCCGCTTCGTGCGCAATTGGACGAAACACTCCGAGTTGCCCCGCACTTCGCCGGCTTCCAGAAGATAACAGGTCGCGTTGACTTCCGAGGTGCCGGTGTGGAATTTCACCTGGGCGCCGTTCCGCAGCAGAAGCCGTTCGTTGGGCAGCAGCCGCAGCCGGCAGAGGTAGAACTCCTCCGGGGTGAAATAGCCGGGCAGGGCGAGCACGTCGCCGCGGCTGATTTCGCGGGCGTCGCAATGGCCCAAGTTGACCGCGGCGCACTGGCCGGCCAGGACGGCGTCGCTCGGTTGGCCGTAGACCTCGATCCGTTTGACGCGGCTGGTGATGCCGTGCGGCAACAGGACCACTTCGTCGCCGAGCCGGGCGGACCCGGCGATGGGAATGCCCGCGACCACGGTCCCGAACCCTTTCGCCGAAAATGCCCGATCCAGCGGCAGGCGGAAGACGCCGTCGGTCCGTTTGGGGCGCGTGGCCCGCACCAGGTTTTGCAGGGCCTCGAGAAAGGGATCGAATCCTTCGCCGGTGACGTTCGACAGCGGCACGATCGGCGATCCTTCGAGAAATGTTCCGCGGAGCAGCCCGGCCAGCTCCGCCTGCACCCGCTGCCGGCGCTCGGGATCGACCCGGTCGATCTTCGTCAGCGCCACGACTCCTTGGCGGAGTCCCAGGAGGGTGAGGATGTCGAGGTGTTCGCGGGTTTGAGGCATGATGCCGTCGTCGGCGGCCACGACGAGGATCACCCCGTCCATGCCGCAGGCCCCGGCAACCATCGTCTTGATGAAGTCCTCATGGCCGGGCACATCGACGATGCCGACCTCCAGGTCGGCGATGCGGCAAGGGGCATAACCCAAGTCGATCGACATGCCCCGCTCTTTTTCTTCCTTGAGGCGGTCCGTTTCGCAGCCGGTCAGCGACTTGACCAGCGCGGTCTTGCCGTGGTCGATGTGCCCGGCGGTGCCCAGGGTGATGTTCAGCATGAACGGTCGGTCCCCTTTTCGTTCAAGGCGGCGCCGAACGCGGCGACCAGGACGGATTCCTCGCCGTCCAGCAGCGTGCGGGGATCGACCAGCACCTGGCCCTGATGCACGCGGGCGAAGACCGGCGGGGCATGACGCCGCAGCCGCGCGGCGATCTCGCCGGGCGCCAGCCCCGCGGACTGGACGGCCACCAGCCGCGTGGGCAGGTCTTGCGCGGGCAGCGAACCGCTTCCCATCTGCGAGGCCCCCTCGACGACCGCGGCCGTTGCGCCCGGCGCCGCCGCGGCGATCGCCGCCGCGATCCGGTCCGCTTGGGTCCCGAGGTCGGCCAGGCTGCGGCGAAGCATCCGCAGCGTCGGAATTTCGCAAAGCGCACGGGCCTGGTCGAGAAACAACACCAGCGTGGCCTCCAGCGCCGCCAGCGTGAGTTTATCGACGCGGACGATCCGGGCCAGCGGGTTCTTGCGGACCGCCTCGATCCAGGCCGCCTTGCCGAGAATGATCCCGCCCTGCGGGCCGCCGATCATCTTGTCGGCGCTCGATGTGACCAGGT
The DNA here is from genome assembly GCA_963804825.1 of uncultured Planctomycetia bacterium. Taxonomy (GTDB): domain Bacteria; phylum Planctomycetota; class Planctomycetia; order Pirellulales; family Thermoguttaceae; genus JBKQVT01. The sequence continues at coordinate 237,509 of CAWDRV010000005.1, forward strand.
CGGCCCCGACGGACACCGACTCGCCCAGCGTCGGCTCCGGCTGAAATCCAAATTGGCTGAAATCGATCAACGCGCCGGCGCCGACGTCGTCGATGACCGGAATTCCCCGGTCCCGGCCGAGCCGGACCAGGTCGGCCAGCGGCGTCTCGGCGGTAAAGCCCACGATCTTGTAGTTGCTCGGATGCACGCGGAGGATGGCGGCCGTCTCGGCGGTGATGGCGCGTTGGTAATCGCGGAGATGGGTCTTGTTGGTCGTGCCCACCTCGACCAACCGTGCCCCGGCGGCGGCCATGACCTCGGGAAGGCGGAAGGAACCGCCGATCTCGACGAGCTGGCCGCGGGACACGATCACTTCCCGGCCGGCGGCCACGGTATTGAGCACCAGCGCGGTGGCCGCGGCGTTGTTGTTGACCACCGTGGCGGCCTCGGCGCCGGTCAAGCGCCGCAGGAGTTCCTCGATCCGCCCGTCGCGGCGCGATCGCTCGCCGGTGTCCACGTCGATCTGGAGCAGGCAATAGCCCGACAGCTCCTCGGCAATCCGGCGGACGGCCTGCCGGGGGAGCACCGCGCGGCCCAGCGCCGTGTGGAGAATGATTCCCGTGGCGTTGATCGCGCGCCGGTAATGCGGTCCCAAGGCCGCCCGGATTCGCCGGTCCACGTCGGCCAGGATCATGGCTTGCAGCGAGTCGGCGTTCATGTCCCGGGCGTTATCGAGTTGGACCGCCTGTCGGGCGGCCTCGGTGGCCGCGCGGATCGCCTCGACGACGACCGCCCGCGGCGCGCCGGCCCCCGGTTCCTGCGCCTCGACCGTCCGCAGCAAGACCTCGACGGCCGGGATGGATCGCAATAGTTCGTGTTGTGGCAGGCCCATGACGTGACTCCCGCAAAGCAACGGTGAATGGGGGAACGGGAAAAGCCCGTCCCGCGTCCGATCATTCCTGTAAAACCATTGTACGATCCCTCTTGCGGCTTCACAATTGGCTGCCTTTCGGCGTTTCTATCGTGGGCGCGGCGGGCGTAGGGTGGGTCGAGCGCAGCGAGCCCCACCAAATTCCGTTGCGATTCTCTTGGTGGGGCTCGCTGCGCTCGACCCACCCTGCATTTTGAATCGCACGGTGTGGACGTTTCCGCGTGGTTGCGGTATAAAGGAAGGAAAGAAGGGATGGATGCGAGAACTTTCCCGTGGAACGAAGGCGAGGACATGCCATGAGCCAATGCTGCGGCAATCGGCCGGCCGCGACAAAACCGGCGTCCGCCGGCGACGTGGACCCGTTGGGCTGGTTCGCCAATATGCTGAACCACTGCCATGAATACGCCAGCGAGGCGAAGTCGGCCGGCCGGCGGGTGGTGGGCATCTTGTGCGAATTCACGCCGCGGGAACTCATCATGGCGGCCGGCGGCGTGCCCGTCTGCCTCTGCGGCGGATCGGCCAAAACCATCCCCGCCGCCGAAGAACATCTGCCCGCCAATTTGTGCCCGCTGATCAAATCGACCTTCGGATACCACGTCCTGCGGAACAATCCGTTCCTGGAAATGGCCGACCTGATCGTGGGCGAGACGACCTGCGACGGCAAGAAAAAGATGTATGAACTGATGGGCGAAACGCGGCCGGTCTACGTCCTCGAACTGCCGCAAAAGGCCGACGACCCCGACGCCGCCGAACATTGGTACGTCGAACTGAGGAAGTTCCGCGACTTCCTGCAAGACCGCTTTGCGACCACGATCACCGATTGTCAGCTTCGCCAGGCCATCGGGGTGATGAATCGGGAGCGGGCGTTGCGCCGCGAGCTGGCCGCGCTGATGCAGGCCGACGATCCGCCGCTCACCGGCCTGCAACTCCTGTCGCTGAAGAGCAGCATCTCCGGAATTCCCGCGGACCTCGACCAGTATGAAAAGGCGATCGCGATGTACCGCGGCCGGACCGCCGCCCCGCAGGGCGTTGCCCCGGTCCGCGTGCTGATGACCGGCGTGCCGATGGTCGCCGGGGCGGAACGGGTGCTCGAACTCGTCGAGACCCACGGCGGCCGCGTCGTCGCCATGGAAAATTGCACCGGGTTGAAACCGATCCTCGAAGACGTTCGATCCCGCGGCGGCCGACCCGTTGCGGGCCTTGGCCGAAAAGTATTTCCACCTCCCCTGCTCCGTGATGACCCCGAATGGGCGCCGCTTGGAAACGCTCCGCCGGCTGGTCCGCGAGTATCGGCCCGAGTGCGTGATCGAGCTGATCTGGCAGGCCTGTCTGACCTACGACATCGAGTCGCATCGGATCCGCCGGCTGGCCGAAGAAGAGTTCGGCCTGCCGTATCTTCGCATCGAGACCGACTATTCCCCGTCCGATTCCGTTCGCATCGCCGTCCGCGTCGAGGCCTTGTTCGAGACGGTCCGCGGCCGAACGGCGACGGCGACGACGGTGCCGGCGCCAACGTGCGGAAAGCCATGAACCGGATCGCTTACTGCCAGCCGCTGGTGCCGCCGGAATGGATCGCCGCGCACGGCCTGCGGCCCGAGTGGCTCCGTCCGCAAACCGACAACAGTGACGGCAACGGCGACTACTGCCCCGACCAACCTGAAATGACGGGTGCCACGGTTGGCTTGTCCAACCGTGTTTCCAGCACTGCTGGACAAGCCAGCAGTGGCACCCGCGAATCGCCGTCCGGTCCACGCCGCGGCGTGTGTCCCGTGGCCGCGGGCCTGATCGATGCCGTCGCCCGTGGGTTCTCGGCCGCGGCCTTGGTGCTGACGACCACATGCGACCAGATGCGCTATGCGGCGGCGGCGCTGGAGAATCTACAGCGGCTTCCGGTTTTTCTCATGCACGTGCCCCGGACCTGGCAAACCGCGGCCGTGCGTGCGTTCTATGGCGAGGAGCTGCGGCGACTGGGGCGTTTTCTCGTCCGCTGCGGCGGAACGGCGCCGACCGCGGAAACCCTCCGCCGGACGATGGTCGGCTACGGGCAGGCCCGCGATGCGATTGGTCGCGGACGCGATTCTATGTCGGCCCGCGAGGTCTTCGAGGCGGTGGCCGCCGTTCACGGCTGTCCAACCTCCATTCCCCTCTCCCCTTCTGCGCCAACTCCCCTCTCCCCTTGTGGGAGAGGGGTTGCGGGTGAGGGGGAGATTGAGGGGATTCCCTTGGCCCTGGTCGGCGGGCCGTTGCCCGACAGCGATCCTCCGCTGCTGGATATCATCGAACAGGCCGGCGGCCGTGTCGTGCTCGACGCCACGGAATCGGGCGAGCGCACCCTGCCGGCGCCGTTTTGCCACGAGCGGCTGCACGCGGACCCGTTCGAGGAACTCGTGCGGGCCTATTTCGACGCGATCCCCGAGGTCTTCCGCCGCCCGAACGACCGCTTGTATGAATGGCTGCGGCAGGAGGTCGCACGGCGCGGGGTGCGCGGGCTGCTGGTGCGACGCTATCTCTGGTGCGATCTCTGGCACGCCGAGTTGCCTCGGCTGCGGCAAGAGTGTTCCGTGCCCGTGCTCGAATGGGACGCGATCGGCGATGCCCCCGCCGCCGGCGACCTGGGTCGCTTGGAAGCCTTCTTGGAAATGCTGCGATGAACGAGCCTGCCCGACGCATCACGCTGGACGAGTGGGACCGCCGCTACGGGGCGTTGAAGGCGGCCGGGCTGTGCGAGCCGGCCTACGGCGGGCCGCTCCGCCGGCACGTCCGGCGCGGCGACGTGCGGCTGCTTCGGCTCCGCATCGACAATTCCCCCGCCGCGCTGCGGCTCTGGAACTTCCTGCTGTCCGAGGAGGACCGGCTGCGCCAAGCTCGGACGGAGGGCAAGCGGCTCGTCGCGGCCATGAAAGACTTGGGCACGGTCCCGGTGATGGCCTACTCGCTCGACGACGTTGTGACCTTCTATGCCGACGGGGCGTGGTGGCTGCCGTGCGTCATGCAGGACCAGACCTCCGTCCTGGAACTGGCCGACCAGTTGGGCATCGACGAATCGTTTTGCCCGGTGCGTGCGATGTTGGGCGCTTACGTGAGCGCGGCCCACTTTCCGCTGCCGGACCTGACCACGTGCAGCGTGGGCGCGACCTGCGACGACGTGTCCGCCGTCTCGCAACGGCTGGCCGCCTTGGGGTTCGACATCTTCTGGTGGGAAATGCCGCATCGCCGGCATCCGGACTCCGGCGAGCCGGCGGTGACGCTGCCCGGCGGGTTCGCAGCGGCGGAAAGCCAGGTGGCGCTGGTCCGCGGCGAGCTGGATCGCGTGCGGCAGGCGTTGCAGTCGCTCGCCGGACAAACGCTCGACGACGCGCGGCTGGCGGCCGGCATCGCGCGGGCCAACCGCGTGCGGTCGCTGCTGGACCAACTGCGCCGGCTGGCCTATACTTCCCGCCCCTGCCCGCTGCCGGCGCTGGAAATGCTCATCGCCGAGATGCTGGCCATCCATTTCTGCTCCGATCCGGCCGAGACGACCGCCGTCCTGGAGGACCTGCTGGCGGAAGTGAACCGCCGGGTGCTGGCCGGCCAGGGCGTGCTCGATGAGCCGGCGGTCCGGGTGTTCTGGGTCAATCCGGTGGCCGACCTGCGGGTGATGAACCTGCTGGAGGACGCCGGCGGCCGGATGTGCGGCACCGAGTATCTCTTCTGCCATGCCTTGGACCCGATCCCCACGGACCTGCCGCCGATGGAAGCCTTGGCGCGGATGGCGCTGGCCGATCCGATGGTCGGCTCGCCGCTGGATCGGGCCGGGCGGATCGTCGCCGACGTGCGGCGGTTCGGGGCGGAGGCGGTCGTCGTGTCGCGCATTCCCGGCGCAAGTCATTGCGGCCTGGAGGGCGGCCTGATCGGCGACGTGGTCCGCCGGCAATGCGGCGTTCCCGTGATGGAGATCGAGGTCCCGCCGATTACCGACGCCCTGGAGCCGACGCTGCGGACGCGATTGGAAGCCCTGGTCGAAACAGTCAAGGAGCGGAAATAGCGATGATTTGCGCAGGCATCGATGCAGGGTCGCGGACGTTGAAGATCGTCCTCTGGGACGCCGGGCGGCGGACGCCGCTGGCCGCCCGGGTGGTCGATCAGGGAATCGACCAGGACCGTCTGGCCGCCGAGCTTTTGGATCGGCTTTTGGAAGAGCACGGGCTGCGGCGCGACGAGTTGGGCGGCGTGGTGGCCACCGGTTACGGCCGCAAGCTGGTCGGCGCGACGCGGACCGCGGTGACCGAGATCACCTGCCAGGCTTGGGGCGTCCGCCACGGCGTGCCCGGGGCGCGGACGATCATCGACATCGGCGGCCAGGACAGCAAGCTGGTCCGGCTCAGCGCCAACGGCACGGTGGCCGACTTCGTGATGAACGACCGTTGCGCCGCCGGCAGCGGGCGTTTTTTGGAAATGCTGGCCGCGCAGCTCGGGACCAAGTTCAGCGAGCTGGAATCGCTCGTCCGGCGGAGCCGCAACCCGGCCACCATCAGCAGCATGTGCGTCGTGTTCGCCGAGACCGAGATTGTCGGCCTGCTGGCCTCGGGTGTGCTGCCGGAGGACATTCTCACCGGCGTCGAGACGGCCATTGCCACGCGGATTGCGGCGATGGCGGGCCATGCAATGGCCGAGCCGATCGTGTTTACGGGCGGCGTGGCGTTGGCGCCGGGAATGCGCCGCGCGCTGGCCGAGGTTTTGGGGCGTCCGGTGCAAGTCGCCCCGGAGCCGCAATGCACCTGCGCGCTGGGCGCCGCGCTGGTGGCGGCCGACCGCCTCGGCGGCCTGCCGCCCGTCCATACGTGAATGGACCGTTGCTTGCACCATGGTGGTGCATGGCGTAAGATGAAATGGGGGAAGGGCCGCCGTGAAGGACTTGGAAAAACGCCGCCGCGTGATGCAACGCTCGATGCGGTTGGGACATTGCATCTGCGACCCGAAGACGGCCTGCCCCTGCGAAATCTTCCGCAGCGAGGACCTCTGCCCGTGCGCCGGGGAGGAATACGCCGCTGCGGCCGGGCCGGTCCGCTTGACCGAGTTGGTCCGGACGGCCGGCTGCGGATCGAAGATCGACCAGGCCACGTTGCAGCGGGTCTTGGCGGGGCTGCCTGCGCCGGCCGATCCGCGGGTGCTCGTCGGGATGCCGGCCGGCGACGACGCCGGCGTCTATCTGCTCGATGAGCGGACGGCCCTGGTGCAAACCGTCGATGTCTTCTCGCCCCCGGTGGACGATCCCTGCTTGTTCGGCCGGATCGCCGCCGCCAATTCGCTCAGCGACGTGTATGCGATGGGCGGCCGGCCGCTCACCGCGCTGTCGGTGGTGGGCTTTCCCGCGAAAAAACTCCCCGACGCCGTTCTCCACGAGATCCTCCGCGGCGGGCTGGACACCATGACCGAAGCCGGCGTGGCCGTGATCGGCGGCCATAGCATCCAGGACGATCGAGATCATGGCGGGCTTCGCGGTCACCGGCCTGGTCGATCCGCGGCGGATCGCCACCAACGCGGCCGCCCGGCCGGGCGATCGGCTCGTCTTGACCAAGCCGCTGGGCACGGGCATCCTCGATTTTCGCCGGCCAGATCGGCCGCGCCCGTCCGGCCGCGACCGCCGCCGCGGCCCGGTCCATGTCCGCGCTGAACCGCCGCGCGGCCGAGCTGATGGGCCAATTCGACGCCCACGCCTGCACCGACGTGACCGGCTTCGGTTTGATGGGCCATCTGAAGTCGATGGCCGTGGCCAGCCGGGTGGATATCGAACTGCTCTGGGACGACGTGCCGCTGTTGCCCGGCGTGCTGGAACTGGCGGCCGAGGGGGTCATTCCCGGCGCCGTCGAGCGAAACAAGGAATCGTCCGCCGACGCGCTGGCCGCGGTCGAGGGCGTCGCGCCGGCCGAGATCGAAATCCTCTTCGACGCCCAAACGTCGGGCGGATTGCTGATCGCGCTGCCGGAGTCGGCCGCCGCGGGCTTCGTCACCCGGCTGCACGCCGAGGGCATCGCGGAAGCGGCGGTCGTCGGCCGCGTCGTGGCCGAAGGGACCGGGCGGATCGTCGTTCGCGGCGAAGGACGGCGGCAGGCGGCCCGTGGATCCGCTTCGATTCCAACATCCCATCCAACATCCCATTCCCAGGAGACCAATCGCATGAGTTGCTGTGAGCATGAGCAGCGGCGGAGGAAGTGCAGGGGAAATTCCAGGCCTTCCTCGGGGCGGTCAACGCGCCGGGGCGGCTCGGCTCGCGGACGAAACGGGCCGTGGCCGTCGCGCTTTCGGTGTTGGCCCGTTGCGGCCCCTGCGTGAAGCATCACGTCGGCAAGGCGCGGGAGGAAGGCTTTACGCCCGAGGAGATCGACGAGGCCGCCTGGATGGCCATTGCCTTCGGCGGCTCGCCGACGATGATGTTTTATAACGAGGCGAAGAAGGGCTAATGTGGTGATTCAAGGTTGAGAAGGCTAATGAGTTGGGCGGCTGTTTTCGCCCCGTAGGGGCGTTTGATCATAGCCCAGCAGTTTACTGCTGGGACGGCAAGCATCACCATTTTGTGCGACAAGTCCCGTAGGGACGGCCGAAATGGGGCATCCGAAATTCGGTCGTCCCTACGGGACGAAGATGAAATGGGGGCCCTTCGCTACCCAGCGATGAATCGCTGGGCTATTATCAAACGACCCTCCGGGTCGAAATCCGCACCGATTCCACTCCGCGATATGGATCCAACAGGCTGACGCGTTATACTAATCGGCCTGCAGCCCTTCTCCCGGCCCTTTGCGCAGATTTGGGAGACGATATCTTGCACTTCGGCATCGCACCGCGGATAGTCCGACAGGCTGGGCGATTTCAACGGCGGCCCTATTCTATGACATAACCGTTGGCCGACCAAGTGAAGTGCTGCAAGTCGAGTGCCGCGGCGGGACCGGGGCTTGAGTTTTCGCCGGACGGCGTTAGACTGGAGTAGAGGTTGCGTTGTGGAAATCGCTTATGGGGGTGACAGGCGCCTGGTGACGCCCCTGGTCTTCAAAACCAGCGAGGGGCCCGCAAGGGTCCTGGGTGGGTTCGATTCCCATTCGCCCCCGCCATTTTGCGACATCGCGTGATGGACGTGCCGAAGAGAGTCTCAGCCGCCGACGCCCGCCCGCGCAGGTTTCGACCTGCGCAGTGGTCGATTTTCGAGTTTCGCTTCGTTCCGTTGCTGGTTTTCGCGGCGGGATGCTGGGCGGCCTTCTACGGCGTCATGCGTCATCGGATCCCGGTGACGGAGACGCGCGAGGAGGAGCATTCCGTGCCGGTCTCGGTCCAGATGCCGGACCTGTCGGCGTTCGTTCCTGGGTTGCCGCCGCCGCCCCCGGTGGTGAAGTATGTCAAGCGGATCGAGACGATCAAGACCGTCACCGGCGAGACGGAAATGGCGGTGAACCGCGACGTGAGTTTCGGGCGTCTTACGCGGACCGGCGGCGGCGAGATCGCCCGCTCCGGCGGCGGCAAGGCAGGGCCGGCCTTTTGCCCTACGTGAGTGAACTAACCGCGGGTCATGGTGTCCATGATCAAGAACAATCCGGGGCGAACGAAGTGGCGGCTGGCCCGATGGCGAATCTGGGTCCAGTTGGGGTTCCTGCTGGCGTGGCTTGAACCGCTGCCGTTGCAGTGGCACAGCATCTGCGGCCCGGTGTTTCACTGCTACTCGTGTCCGCTGGCGACGTTCGGCTGTCCGATCGGCATCTTGGCCAATTACAGCGCCCTTCACGTCGTTCCGCTGCTGGCCCTTGGGACGCTGCTGATGGTCGGGGCGGTGTTTGGAAGCCTCGTGTGCGGTTGGGCGTGCCCGTTCGGCCTGCTCCAGGACCTCTTGGGCCGGGTTCCCCTGCCCAAGTTCCGGCTGCCCGGCTTTCTTGGCTGGACGCGCTTTGCGGTGCTGCTGGCGCTTGTGCTCGCCCTGCCCTACTTTTACGGGGACAATCGCTGGTTCTTCATTTGCCGCCTCTGCCCGGCCGGAGCGGTCGAGGCGGCGGTGCCCGTCAACGTTCAGCAGTCGATCGCCACGCACGCCATCGTCTGGCTGACGAGCACCAAGGCGGCCATCTTGATCGTGTTTCTGATTGCGTCGATTCTGATGTGGCGGCCGTGGTGCACGCTGTTCTGCCCGCTGGGCGCTGTCTTCAGCGTCTGCAATTACATCTCGCTGATGTTCTTGCGTTTTCAACCCGCCCGGTGCAACGACTGCGAGCTGTGCCGCGACCTGTGCAAATATCGCGGACCTGCCGAGCGGCGGGGGAGCGATCTCCGCTGCATTCGCTGCCTGGAATGCGTGAACTGCCGGGCCCTTTCGGTGGGCACGGTGTTTCAGAAAAAGAAGGAACCGGCGGAAGGCACGCCGCCGACGACGTTGACGTAGCGCGTGCAACCGAGGGTGTCCTGGAATTGAGGGCAAGAAAACAGGCGTTGTGGCAACATCAACGCGAGACGTTTCTCACGCCAAGGCGCGAGGCGCAAAGACGCAAAGGAAGAAGGGAAGAGGAGATGACGGGTGAATCGACGGCGCGTGGGGCCATCCGACCTTCCTCCCTCTTTTTTCTCATGCCTTTGCGCCTTTGCGTCTTGGCGCCTTTGCGTGGAATTCTCACGCCCAACAAGTTGGGCGGACGTAAATCCCGCGGGGGGCAGCCGAAGTGGACATGCCCGGCGGGACGTGTTAGAATGGCGACAATAATCCGGGATTTTCCAAAGAAGATGCCATGCCGCGTTCGTGGCGGCTGGCCCCTGAACTGAAGGACACAGCAATGAATCGATGGCACGGGTTCTTGGGCGTGGCGACGGTGTGGGCGGCGCTGGCGGGCTGGGCCGACGCGGACCCGGCCCAACATTGCAAACTGGAGGCGGTCCGGCTGGAACCGCTGCGTCCCGGCGTCATGACGGCGCCCATCGACTGGCAATATCGCAACGTGAGTCCGCAAAGTTTCCTGTGGCAGAAAAACGACGGCCAGACGACGTACAGGGCGATGATCGATTTCGTCAAGGGAGACCTCAAGGCATTCAAAGACCTTGTCACGAAGGAACCGAAGTACGTGGCCAAGGACCCGCTTCGCGGCGTCGCGAAACTCGGCTCCAAGCAATACGCCTTCGTCCTCGATCAAAAAAGCGAGAAATCGAAGGGTTACGACCGGCTGTATTTCGATCGGAATGCCAACGGCGACTTGACGGACGACAAACCCATCGACGCCGAAACCCCCAAGGGCGCGTCGCCGGCGCCGGTCAACATGAACTACCCGCAGATCGAGTTCCCCCGCGTGGACCTTGCGATCGACGTGGACGGGAAAAAGGTCGACTACTCTTTCTTCTTCCGGATCGTAGCTTACGGAGACGAGAAGCACCATTACGCTTACGGATCGCTGTCCTCGGCCGTGTATCGCCGGGGCGAGATCACGCTGGACGGGAAGAAACGGCAAATCGTCCTGCTCGACCGAAACAGCAACGGACGGTTCGACGACCTGACTTCATCGCAAGAGGATGTCCGCGGCGACGAAGGACAGCTTGTTGTGCGGTATGGCGACGTGCTGTTGATCGACCCCGAGAAGCCCTCTACCTATCCCAACCCAAATCAGCAATTCCTCTGCAAGGTCAACCTCCTGGGCGGCAAATACTACGAGCTGAAAGTATCGCCGGCGGGCGACGAGCTGACGTGTACGCCGGTGACGGTGGCCGTGGGAAAAATCGTCTCGCCCTATGAGTCCTGCCCAGTGGACTTGGCCGGCGATCAAGGCTACTTCTCGCTGACGTTGGAGAAGTCGCGGCCGGCCGAGATTCCGGCGGGCCGGTGGCGGCTCGTTTCCTACACCATCATGATCCGAGACTGGAAGGAGCCGGCCAAGAGCAAGACGAATAAGACGGACAAGAAGGCCAAGTCCGAGGCCGGCGGCAATGCGTCGCTGGTCGAGGTTCTTGGGCAGGCCCTCTTCGGATGGAAGGCTGCAAGCCCCGAGCCGCGGAGCACCTTCTGCTCGGTTTCAGCCCAGGGAACCAAGAGCGGCAAACCCATCGACGTGACGGCGGGCCAGACGACGACGCTGAAATTCGGACCGCCGTACAAGACCCTCGTCAAGGCGGCCGCCGCGCCCGGGACCGGGGTTGCCCAACTTTCGCTCTCGCTCATCGGCGCCGACAACGAAGTGGTCTCGAACCTGGTCGTCCGCGGCGGTCGTCCCGACAAGCCCAAGCTCACCATTACCGATCCGAAAGACAAGGACAAAATTGTCGCCAAGGGCGACTTCGAGTATGGGTGAGGCTTCACCTGCCGGTACCCGTGGCGGGTGCCCGAGGAATTGGCCGATACGTATGAAGTGCGCGTCAAGCTGAGTGCCGGGCCGTTCGCCATCGACGACTCGGAGCCGACGGTGCTAAGCAAGTCGGAGTTGGTCCCGGCAGAGAAGCCGAAGAAGCCGGACGAGAAATAGCCGGCATTTCCCGCCAGGGCAAGTTGCGGATTGGCGGAGAGAACCGCAGGTCAGGCCCGGCCGCAGCAGCCGAGCATTTCGATCCGCTCCAGGACCGCGTCGCGGACCGCGAGCCGTCCGGCGACGAGGGCGTCGTGCGGGCCTCCCATTCCCAACAGCTCGTGCGGATTGGGCCGTTGCTGGGCCAAGGCGGCGCGCACGGCCTGCAAGTAGCGCTGTTTGAGGTACGTCCCGTAATTCACCTTGGCCACGCCCAACTGGATGGCCCCGACCAGCGTTTCGGGAGTGATGCCCGTTCCCCCGTGGAGGACCAAGGGGATTTCGACCCGCCTGCGGATGGCGGCCAGGCGGTCGAGGTCGAGGTCCTGTTGGCCGCTGACGTGGATATGCACGTTTCCCACGCTGACGGCCAAGAGGTCGATCGAGGTCTCTTGGACGAACTGTTCGGCCAGTCGCGGATCGGTGCGATGTCCGTTGCCGGCCACGTGCCCGGAGGCGCCGCACTCCAATTCGCCCAATTCCGCCTCGACGGCCACGTTGCGAGGGTGGGCATAGGCGACGATCCGCTGGGTGCGGTGCATGTAGTCGTCCGACGGCCCGCAGACGGCGGGCATGACGAGATTGAACCCTGCATCGACCGCCTCCAGGACCCGCGAGTCGTCGGAACACTCGTTGAAGATCAGTCCGCAAGGCACGGTGGCGGTTTCGGCGGCGGCCTTTCCGATGGCCGCGTAGAGGGCCAATCGCTCGCTGGTGCGGCGGCTTTTGCTGGAAAGGAACTCGCCGTTGAAGCCGATAATCACCGGCGAGCGGGTCTGCTCGGCGGCGTCCAGCACCCCTTGAAGCGACTCGAAGCTCCAGCTTTCAAAGTACCCAACCGCGTACCTGCCCTCGCAGCAGGCCCGCATGATGCGATCGATCGACTCAAGTGGCATGGTCGGCCCGGAGACTCGCGGGGTAAACGCACTTCCGCGCTTCGTCGGCGAACGCCTTGACCAGTTCCGGTTCGGCGTCGAAGAAATTGTCGGAAGGGCAAAGGATGTACGCGCCGTTGGAACCTGCCGCCTCGAAGCAGCGGCGGACCTCGGCGCGGGTCTGGTCCACCGTGCAACCCTTGAAGAAATGGAACTGGTCGAACCCGCCGATCATGCAGATGTTCCGCGGGATCCGCCGCCGGGCTTCGGCCAGGTTGGTGTCGCCGCCCATGCCCGGGGGAGTGAACGTCTCCATGGCATTGGGCTTCATGGCCGCGATCCGCTCGAGGATGGCCATCATTCCGCCGCAGGTGTGGTAGGAGATCCGCTGGCCGGCGCGGTGGGCCAAGGCGATCAACTCGCGGTCGTAAGGGGCGACGAACTCGTCGAAAATCCGCGGCGAAATCACCGACGACGAGGCGCTTCCCCCGCCAAGTTCGAGAATGTCGTAGCGGGCCCCCGCCAACGACTCGACGAACACCTTCTTCCGCCGCCACAGGATTCCCAGCAACTCGTGGACCCAGGCCGGGTCGTCGTAGGTCTCCATGATCATCCGCTCCACGCCGGCCAGGCAGGTGGCGTCCTGCCAGGTGCCGGGCTGGCCGAAGACATCGAAGCAGCAGATATAACCGCGGACCAGTCCCCGTTGGCCGAAGGCGTCGGCCGCCCGGTTGACTTCGTCCACGTCGCACTTGGGCGCCGTGACGTAGTCGGCGATCAAGTCGATGTCGCGTTTCTCCTTGATCAGCGGCTCGGCCACCCAGGCGGTGAACGGATCGGTTTCCAGGACCATGGTCAGCGTGCCCTTGGGCGTCACGAAGCGGTAGCGCGTGGCCGGGTTTTTCCGGCCGGCAATCGGCTCGGACCGCACGCGCCATTGATCGGTGGCGATCCGCCGGCTTTCCAGGAAGCCCGGCGTCGCCTGGTCCGGATCGAAATACTCCTTTCCATCCCCGTTGGGACGGTGTGGAGTCGTATACATGATCGGATCCCAGCCGCAGGCGTCGAAGAACTGGTCCTCCGACATGCCCCCCATGCACGAGTCGAGAAACTGCGGCATGAGGAAATGGGTCGTCACCGGAAGACGATCCGGCACCCCGCCGTCCAAGGCGGTCAGCATCCGTTGTTTGGCGGTCATGCTCATCGGAAACCCCAGGCAGGAATCAGGAAGGCTGCCTTCTCAAATTGTGTTCAGCGACTGCACGGCGATGGCCTTTGGGAACCGAACCTGTCAAAAAACCTCCGGCGGCGGTTCGCCCCTCGTGAAGCGAGTCGACGCAACTTCACCGACTTCTTGATGGGGACTGTCCCCTTTTTCAGCCCTCCGCAAGATCGTGCAACGCTTCATTTTAGGGTGGCCGCCCTGCAGGCCGCGAGGGTGTGCCACAATGGAAAACAACGTACAGGCGCGGCTATCAGTTTACATTACATGTTGATTTCCGTCAACCGGTCGAAATGCCTCTGAAACGGCGGGCTCACAATGGGATCGTGGTGAATTCACGTGGTTTCCAATCTCCGTCAGGCAGGCACATTGCCGCAAGAATTGAAGAAAAACGAAATAGATTCACACGGAGTGTTGACAGGCGCTTGGCGGGAGAATATAGTAAACTAAGGGCAGTTTTGCAAAGGTCTTTTTCGCGGTTTTTCCGCTGACGCGCACAGCCCACCCAAGGCGAATATGGGCTCGTCCGAACGCCAAAATGCGATCATGGAGTACGTTCAACTCGGTCGGGGCGTGCTCCTACCAAGACGTGGCCAAGTTGCTGGGCGTGTCGGAAATGACCATCCGTCGCGATGTTGATAAGCTGGTCCTCCACCGCGGTTTGATCAAGACGATCGGAGGCATGCAAACCGCCCACGCTCCCGGATGCCTCTACGAATCGCCGATTCAACAGCGCGTGCCGATCAACCGTCTGGAGAAGGAGCAGATCGCCCGCGTGGCGGTCCAGCAGTTGAAGCCCCACCAGACGATTTTTCTGGACGGCAGCACGACGTGCATCGTTCTGGCTCGTCACCTGGCCAAGAAGATGCAGGGCCTGACTGTTGTGACCCACTCGGCGCTGGTGTGCATGGAGTTCGGACGCAACACGGCGAATTCGATCATCTGCTTGGGCGGACAATTCGATCCGTCCAGCGCTTGTTTTATCGGCCCCACGACCGAGGAAGGGGCGAGACGGTTCTTCGTGGACCGCGCGTTTTTCTCGACCAAGGGTTTCCTTCCCGCCGAGGGGACGTTCGAATCGTCGTTGGCGACGTTCCGCATCAAGCAGATTGTCGCCGTGGAGGCGGTGCGCGTGGTCCTGCTGGTCGACCACTCGAAGTTCGGCGAGCGCGCCCTGTGCAAGGCGTTGGATATCACGCAGATTCACGAGGTGATCACCGATTCGGCCACCAAGCCGGAAGACCTGGCGGCGGTGCGGCAGCACGGCGTGATCGTCCGCGTCGAGCGCCAAGAAGATTCAACGGTCGAGGCTGCCAACCCCGGCCCCTAAGACGCGCTGCCATTACGGCGTCAGTTCCGCGTCGGGCCCAAAACCTTCCACGAACCGGGCCAATAGGTCCGCGGCACGGTCGATGTCGTCCAACGAGATCGTCTCCACCGGGCTGTGCATGTAACGATTGGGAATGCTGATCAGACCCGCAGCCACGCCGGCGCGGTTGATCTGAATGGCGTTGGCGTCGGTGCCCGTGGCCTTGGCCGAGGCAACCAGTTGATACGCAATGCCGCCGGCGTCGGCCGCGGCCAAGAGCCGCTCGACCACCTTGGGATTCATGTTCGGGCCGCGATGAATCACCGGCCCGCGCCCAAGCGGACGTCGCCTTCCTCCTTCTTCTCGATGGTCGGACAATCGGTGGCGTGGGTGACATCGACGGCCACGCCGACCTGCGGGTCGATTCCGAAGGCGCTGGTCCGCGCCCTGCGCAGCCCGAGTTCTTCCTGCACGGTCGAGACGGCAAAGACGCTGCAACGCAGCTTGCCGGGGTCGGCGCGGCGGAGGGCCTCGACGACCACCCAAAGGCCGGCCTTGTCGTCCATGGCCGCGGCAACCGCCTTCCCGTTCCGAAGCTCGCGGAACTCCAGCTCGACCGTGACCGCGTCGCCGATGCGGACGGCCTTGTAGGCGTCGTCCTTGTCCGAGGCCCCGATGTCCAGCCACAGGTCTTTCATCTTGGGAACTTGCTTGCGTTCCTCCTCGGTGAGCAGATGGATCGGTTTCCGGGCGATCACGCCGGGAATCGGACCGCCGGCGGTCCAAACGGTCATGCGCTGTCCGATGAGCACTTCGGGGTCCCACCCCCCGATGGGCTGAACATAGAGGAACCCCTCGTCATCGACGTGTTGGACGATCAAGCCGATCTGGTCGCAATGTCCGGCCAGCATGACGCGGAGCGGGGCGGCCGGATTGCGTGCGGCGATGACGTTGCCGTGGAGGTCGGTCGTAACCTGGTCGGCGAAACCGGCCACATAGTCGCGAACAACCTGCTGCACGGTGCTTTCATAGCCCGAAGGGCTGGGCGTGGACAAGATCCGCTTCAAGAAGTCCAGGGCGCTGGGGTCCAAGGCAAGGCTCCTCTCGGTTAGGGCATGTTCCAGACGGTGCTACTAATATGGCGATTCCACGGCGTTTCGCAAGAGAGGGGAGAGAATAAGGGGGAAGGCGGAGGGCGGAAGGCGGAAGGCGGAAGGGAGCCGGAGCGTTAGCCTCCGGATCGGACGGCGGAAGGAAAAAGCTGGGAGCCGGAGGCGTTAGCCTCCGGATGGGATGGCGGAAGGTAAAGGATGAAGGATGACCGGACAGATCGGTGTCGCGTGCTTATCCGCCTTTCCCATTTCCCTTCATTCTTCCCCCTTCCGCCTTCCGCCCTCCGCCTTTATCCTCCACCCTTCCCTTGACGTCCACCCGCCAACTGGCCTAAGATTTAGCCTTTTGCCACCAAGTTCTAAGTTCTAAGGTCTAAGTTCTAAGCTCTTGCCCGCCAACTGGCCTAAGATTTAGCCTTTTGCCACCCGATGGGCGCCTGTACGCCATGAAAACCACCAAAGTTGCGATTGTCGGATTCGGGACCATCGGCTCGGGGGTGGCGCGATTGCTGCTGGAGTGTGGCGAGCGGATCGCCCAACACGCCGGCCAGCGGCTGGAGTTGGCGCAGGTGGTCGATCCGGACCTGACCCGGTCACGCAACGTCGCGCTCCCCCCCGGACTGCTCACCGCCGACCTCTCCAAGGTGTTGAACAACCCGGAGATTGCGGCCGTGGTGCAAGTCGTCGGCGGCATGGAGCCGGACCGGACCATCATGTTGAAGCTGCTCGAAAGCGGCAAGGACGTGATTACGGCCAACAAGGCCTTGCTGGCCGAGCACGGCCCGGAACTGTTTGCCCGGGCGAGGCAATTGGGCCGTTCCATCGCCTTCGAGGGGGCCGTGGCCGGCGGCATCCCGATCATCGCCGCCATCAGCCAATCGCTCTCGGCCAACCAGATTCAGTCGATCCACGCCATTCTCAACGGCACGAGCAATTTCATTTTGACGCAGATGGAGGAGCTGGGGTCCGACTATGCGGCCTCCGTGGCCGAGGCCCAGCAACTCGGCTATGCCGAGGCCAATCCGATCATGGACGTCGACGGCAGCGACGTTGCCCAGAAACTGGCGATCCTGGCGCACCTGGCCTTCGGCGCCGGGTCAACTGGCGCGACATCCCCCGGACCGGCATCGACAAGGTCAACGTGGCCGACATGCAGTACGCCAAGGAATTGGGCTACAGCATCAAGCTGCTGGCCGTCGCCGACCTGGTGCCCGAGGGACTGGAACTCCACGTCTCGCCGACGATGATGCGCCACCGCTCTCCGCTGGCGCAGGTCCGCGGCGCCTACAACGCCGTTCGCGTCGTGGGCGACGCGGTGGGCCGCGTCTTCTTCCACGGCCTCGGCGCCGGACAAATGCCCACCGCCTCGGCCGTCGTCGCCGACCTGATCGACACCGTGGTCGGCCGGACGGCCATCACCTTCCGCACGTTGCGACTCTGGTCCAGCGACGGCGTCGCGGCGGTGGCCATCCGCAATCCGGACAACATGCCCGGCCGGTTCTACTTGCGGCTCTACGTTGACGACCGGCCGGGCGTGATGGCCGAGTTGGCCGGCGTCCTCGGCCGGCACGACATCTCCATCGCCTCGGTCATCCAGCACGAAACGGAAGAAGAAGAGGAAGGGGTCGTCCCCTTGGTCTTTATGACCCATACCACCACGGAAGGCGCGGTCCGTCGCGCGATGGAGACCATCAGCGTGCTTTCCTCCGTCCACCCCGGCAGCGTCCGCATGCGAGTCAGAGATTAAGGCGGAGGGCGGAAGGCGGAAGGGGGAAGGCGGAAAAAGCCCCGCGACTGCGTCGCGGGGGCCTCGGCACGCACTAATCCCCAATCCCTAATCCCCAATCCCTTCTTTATGAAATTCGCCCTCATCATTCCCGACGGGTCCGCCGACGAACCGCAGGATTGCCTGGACGGCAAGACGCCCCTGGAGGCGGCCCGGCTGCCGGCCATGGACGCCGTGGCGGCCGCGGGCGTCGTGGGCCGGGCCAACCATACCCCCCCTGCCCTGCCCGCCGGCTCCAACGTCGCCAACCTGAGCCTCCTGGGCTATAACCCCTTGGAGCATTTCACCGGTCGGGCGCCGCTGGAGGCCGCCGCGACGGGCATCGAACTTGGGCCCGACGATTGGGCCGTCCGCTGCAACCTCGTCTCGATCGAAGGCGGCCTGATGCGGGATTATACGGCCGGCCATATCTCGACCGACGAGGCCGCCGCATTGCTGCAAACCCTGCAAGCGAAGCTCGGCAGCGACCGGATGCAATTCTTTCCGGGCGTCAGTTACCGCAACCTGTTGGTGGTCCGCGGCGCCGGCCATCCGGCCCCGTTCTCGCCGGAAACCAACATCACCCCGCCGCACGACCTCACCGATCAACCGGCCGCGGGCGGCCTTCCCCGCGGACCGGGAAGCGAGTTGCTCGCCCGGCTGATGGACCAAAGCGCCGCCCTGCTGGCCGAACATCCGGTGAACCGCGCCCGACGCCGCGCGGGAAAGCCGCCCGCCACCCATATCTGGCTCTGGGGCCTGGGCCGTGCGCCGCGGCTGACGCCGTTCGCCCAGTTGCACGGAAAACAGGGCGCCATGATTACGGCCGTGGACCTGCTGCGCGGGCTGGCCAAGCTCATCGGCTGGCGGCGGATCGACGTGCCCGGCGCCACCGGCTACATTGACACCGACTATGCGGCCAAGGGCCGCTACGCGATCGCGGCGTTGGAAGAGTCGGACCTGGTTTGCGTCCACGTCGAGGCGACCGACGAGGCCTCGCACGCGGGCGATGCCGCGGCCAAGATCGAGGCCCTCCAGCAGATCGACCGGCACATTGTCGGCCCGGTATGGGCGGCGTTGCGGGCCCGGGGCGACTATCGCATCCTTATCAGTCCCGATCATCCGACGTGGTTGCGGACCAGGACGCACAGCCATGGCGACGTGCCTTTTGCGATAGCCGGCCGCGGGATCGAGCCCGACGCCGCCTCGCGCTACGACGATCCGACCGCCGCCCGCTCGTCGCTCATCTTTCCGGAGGGCTGGAAACTGATGGGGCAGTTCTTGGGCGAGAAGTAGCGGGCACGCGCGGTAGGGTGGGTCGAGCGCAGCGAGCCCCACCATCGGTTTCTCGCGGATCTTGGTGGGTCTCGCTGCGCTCGACCCACCCTACCGGGATTTTCCGCAACAGAAGTTACGTAGCGGCCGCCTGGTCGCCGGGCACGAAATTGGGGTCGCTTTCGGGCGTCTTAAAAACGGGCACGTCGAACTTGGCGTAGTAGTCCAGTCCCGGCACTGCCGCAGCCACCTCCAACCGCCAGAAGATCTTGTCGTTCGTGTCCTCCCCGGCGGTCTGGCGGCAGTCGGATGGGATTTGGAACAGAACGGGGATGGCCGACTGGTCGGCGTTGTCTTTCAACAACTCGTGCGCGACGACCTGTTTTCGCTGCCAGAGGATCTTATCCCGATATCCGTGCTCCCCGGCACCGCCGTAAATTATCCGTTCGGTGCACTTGAGCGTGACGTGAAATCCGTCTTCGGGACGAATCTTGGCCGAGGTGACGATCGCGCCGGCGAGTTGTCCGCCGATCACCCCGGGCACGGACGCCATCTGGAACATGGACTGATGGAACTTGTGCCAGCGCATCACGGCGACGATGGCCCAGCAGGCCAGTCCCAGACCGATGATCACAAGCACCAGGCCGATCAGGGCGAACGGGTTGCGTTTGCCGATCATTTCGCCGGGAAGCACGAACCAGGTCGGAGTCATGGCCAGGTTCCAGAAGATCGCAGCCGTCAGGGAAACCACCACGAGCGTCTTGGAAGAGGAGTTGATCTTGCCGTCGGCCCAATCCCTTTTCCACAGCCAGGGCGCATTCGGGTTGGCCACGGCAAGGGCCTGACTATCCCGGACCTTCAGAAACCTGACCACGCCGAGGCCCAGCATCCCGAAGCCGGCCCCGCCGAACGCAATCGCAAGCATCTGCTTAAAGACGAACAATTCCCAGCGCAGATCGCGGTACAGGATGGCGTCGGCAGGCCGTGCGGGATCGACATAGCAACGGAACAGACGGCCCGATTTCTGGTATTCGCTCAGCTGGCGATGCGCATCCTGCTGAAACGATCCGATGTTGTCCGGGCCGCTGCCAAGACCGACGCGCATGCCGGTATACTGCCGACCTTGGTATTGATATTCGTACGTCGCCGTCGTCTGGTAGGTGGACGAGTTCTTGCCGGGATGGATTTCCAGGTCCTCGCGAATGATCTTGGCGGGCACCTCTTGCCAGCTTTGCATCCGCCAATGGTCAACAAGATCGCTGACCAGCCCAACCGCCACCCATGCCCCAAACGCCGCAAACGGCAGCGAAACGACAATCAGCCACACAGAATTTCTTTTCTTGGGCATAACGAGTTGATGGAAGCCATGAAAGAACGGAGTTGGACAACCTCGTCGCAACGAAAGGCGCGGCCGGCCTTCGATTCAAACACGGACTTCATTCTACCGACTCGGCATCGCCTCCTCCAGTGGAGAACGGCCGATCAATCCCCGTAATGCTCGCCGCCTCAGCCCCGAAGGGGCGACAGTCGATAGCCAGGGGCGTGAGCCCCTGGGAAATGATCGAGTTACGGACGCACAAGCCCCGAAGGGGCGACAGCATCGCCGATTTCCCTGTTTGTGTCGCCCCTTCGGGGCTTACGGCGATCGTTGGAGCTTTGCACCAGGGGCTTACGCCCCTGGCTATTGACTGTCGCCCCTTCGGGGCTCGTGCAACGCCCGCGTCACGCGAAAGAAAAGCGCAATACGACTTTCGTTCTGACGCCGTTCACGAACTGCCCGCCTTTTCCATGGCCAGCAGGCGGCGCTTCATGCGCACGCCGCCGGGGGCGGAGTATTTTCCCGGACGGCCGTCGGCGGGAAGTATCCGATGACAGGGAACCACCAGCGGGAGCGGATTGACCGCCATGCAACGGCCCACGGCCCGCGCGGCACGCGGAAAGCCGGCCTTGGCCGCAAGCTCCCCATACGTCATGGTCCGGCCGTAGCCGACCTGCCGGCAGGCATGAAGGACCCGGCGCTGGAACAGCGTCCGGCCGCGCAGGTCGATGCGGAGGTCGCGGAAATCGTCCGCCCGGCCGCGGGCGAAGGATTGCAGGCGACGGACCAGCCCGCGTATAGGGGACAGTCCCATTTTCGCTGAAACGAAAATGGGGACAGTCCCCCGCTCCACGTCGGGCGGCAAGCAGCGGGCGACGGCCGCCAAGGCCGCCTTGCGCCGGCGATGGCCGAAGGTGAGCCGCACGATCGCGCCGCCGCGGGTGACCACGGCCATCCAGCCCAACGCACTGGGGAAGACCGACAAGGCCGGACGTGATTTCGCGGTTGGAGACATGGGACTGGCGGTCCATCGGGGGCGAGATTCCCGCAGGCCCCCCGAATGAGTAGAAGGGCCTTTGACAATGTCGCCCGGCGACATCTATACTAAGGAACCGCGTCAAAACAAGTTGGCTGTTTTCCAGGGAACACTGATCTTCGCTGATCGACACTTATCGGAGAAATCAGCGAAGATTAGCGAAAATCAGTGTTCCCCTATTGTCTGGGGGCTCTTAGGAACTTACGAGTTCTGACGCGGAATCCAAGGCCAATACCGAATACTGTATTCTACCGCGTGTGGAACCGCCCATGAATCCCTACAGCTCGCTCAGCGACGACTTCTATATCAACATGAATCTGGGCACGGAGATGGAGCTTCCGACCAACCGGGAGACGGTGTTGCATTTTTTCGAGCGGGTCCGGAAGACGTACCCCACCATGAGGAATTTTTATTGCCGCGATCGGGGCGATTTTGTGTTGGAAGAGGACAAGGACCAAGGGAACTATCGCTGGTGCACGCTGGAGCCGCGGCGGGTCTGCTCGGGCCAGGTCAACCCGGCGTCGATCAAGGGGGTGCTGGAGCAACATGCCCTGGTGCTGGAATTGGCCCCGTATATGCTCTCGGTGAGTCCGTTGGACTGCGAGGCCCTGGACCTGTTGTACGGTTTCGATTTTACCTATCGGGGCAATCAGAACCGGTTGGTGGCGGAGGCGTTGGGAGTGAGCCCGCCGCTGGAGCGGTTGGTGGAGATTCCCGGGGCGACGGTGATCGAATGCGAGCCGTCGCTGACCGTCGCCCTGGATGAAGAGTGCCGGACGCAGTTTCGTCTGAGCATCGAGACGCGAACCAGCGCCTACCAAGTCCGCACCGGGGACTATCCGGAAGAGCAGCTCAGCGTGTACGTGACGGCCCGGCAGTATGGCAGCCTTGGGCCGGATGCCACGTTTGGCGACACGCTCCAGCGGCTGAACCAGGTGTGCCAAGAGATGTTGGACCGTCACGTGATCGAGCAGGTGCTCAAGCCGCTTGCCCGGACCATCGCACTCAGGTAACTACGATGAACCTATCTCACCTTGTCTCGATTGTCATTCTCGCCGTGGTGCAAGGGCTGGCCGAGTTGCTGCCGGTTTCGAGTTCGGCGCATGTCATTGTTGCGGAAAAGCTTATGGGCTTGGACCCTGCGAAGCCGGAGATGACGCTGCTGTTGGTCATGCTCCATACCGGAACGATGTTTGCGGTCATCGTTTATTTTTGGAAGGCATGGAAGGAGAACATCTTCGGCTCGCGCGAAGTCTTCAAGCAGCAGGCGGTCCGACTCGTGGTCGCCACGATGCTGACGGCGGCGGTGGGCGTGCCGCTGATTTTGGGAATTGAAAAGGGGATGGAGAAGTTCGGGTGGCTGACCAAGGACGCCAGCGGCAAGGTGCCGAAGGCCGAAATCGAACTGCTCTTCAACAATCTTGGGCTGATGGCCGGGGCGCTGGGTGCGGTGGGCGTATTGATCTTGATCGCGGGGCTGGCCGAACGTGCCCGGACCCGCAACCGTGAGATCGGCGTTCGAGACGCCGCATGGATCGGGGCCGTCCAGGGTTTGTGTTTGCCGTTCCGCGGGTTTTCACGCTCCGGGGCAACGATTTCGACCGGCCTGCTGCTGGGGGTCATCAAGCCGCGGGTGGAAGAGTTCAGCTTCGCGCTGGCGGTCATCATTACCCCGGCGGCCATTGCCCGCGAGGTGTGGCGGTTGATCAAGGACCACCGGGACAAAGGTTTTGACGTGACATGGGGTATGTTCGCACCCAGCCTGCTCGGCATGGTTTTTGCTTTTCTGGCCGGGTTGCTGGCACTCGCGTGGCTCTCGCGGTGGTTGGAGGGCGGCCGTTGGTATCTGTTTGGCGTCTATTGCCTGCTGGCCGCGGCCGTGGTCTTTGGCCTGCACTCTTACGGCTATTAGACGTTTCCTTATGCGGAAGCATCACGCACGCGGATACAAGTGCTGATGCTGATTGAGGTTGGAAAACAGCCGCAACCGCCGCCGCCGGGAATCGGCCGGCAGCCCTTTGACACCTTTCCGGCAGCCTGCTACCATCCTCTCATTGGTTTCCGTTGCGGCCGCGCGGCCTGTCAATATTCTCTCGGTGGTTTTCGTTGCGGCAAAATCGGGGGGCGATGCCATGTTCTTTCGCGGCGGTCTTGCTTTCCTTGCCGTCGGCTTCGGAGCAACGGCGCTGGCGGCGCTGTCGGGTTGCGGATCGCCGGACGCGGGAATCCACATGGAAGGTTCCGACACGATGAGCAACGTCGCCCAGGCTTGGGCGGAACAATACCACGCCAGGAATCCCGAGGTCATGGTCCAAGTGCGCGGCGGCGGGTCCGGACTCGGCATCGCCAGCTTGATCCAAGGCAATTGCGACTTGGCCAACGCCAGCCGCGACATCGAAGAAAAGGAAATCCAGCAACTCTGGGACAAGCGCCATCTGAAACCGAAGGAATTCATCGTCGGCTACGACGCCCTGGCCGTCTATGTCCATGAGGACAATCCCCTGAACTCGATTTCCCTGGACGAGTTGGCCGAAATCTTCGGCGAGGGCGGCAGAATCACCAAGTGGTCGCAGCTCGGCGTCAGGAGCGAGGCGATCCGCAACGACGCGATCGTCCGGGTATGCCGCCAGAACAGTTCCGGGACGTACGCCTATTTTCGCGACGTGGTGTTGGGCAAGCACGGAGAATACAAGCTCGGCTCGTTGGACCAATGCGGCTCGGCGGACGTGGTGGCCTTGATCGCCCATACGCCCGGCGCCATCGGCTACAGCGGCATGGGTTTCGCCGGGCCGGGGGTGAAAATGCTCAAAATTTCCAAACACAAGGGGGGGCCGGCCCTTGCCCCGACCTTGGAAAACGCCACGAAGAAGAAGGACAGGTACCCCATCACCCGGTCTTTGTTGATTTACACCGCCGGAGAACTGAAGGGCGAGGTCCCGACGTTTCTCGACTGGATTCTAGGCAAGGAAGGCCAAGAGGTCGTGCGCCAACTGGGTTTCGTGCCGAAAAGCGACCATGATTAGTATTCCTCCGACAGCCGGGCCGCCTCGGGGCGCGCACGGCCGGTTCGCCCGGCTGATCCATACGGCCTTGGACCGCACCGAGCCGTTGGTGGAATGGATGATTCGGCTCTGCGGCTGGAGCGCGATCTTCTTCGTGTTCGCCATTTTCTTTTTCGTGCTCTACGAAGCGGCGCCGGTGCTGTTCGGCGGCAAATTGAACCTGACCGAGTTCTTCACGAGCATCCAATGGCGGCCGACTTCCGACCCGCCGCATTTCGGCATCCTGGCCATGCTGGCCGGCAGCCTGGCCGTCACGGGGCTGGCCATGCTGCTGGCCGTCCCGTTGGGCCTCGGCGCGGCGGTCTATGTCTCCGAATTCTGTAGCGGAAAGCTCAAGGAAACGCTCAAAATCCTGATCGAACTGCTGGCGGCCATTCCCTCGATCGTCTGGGGTTTCATCGGCGGTTACCTGGTGTTGGGGCCGGTCATCGTCAGCGTCACCGGCGCCCCGGTCGGCGTCAACCTGCTCAACGGCGGCATCATCCTGGCCTTGATGAGCGTGCCGATCATCGTTTCCGTGGGCGAGGATGCCCTGAAGGCCGTGCCCGACTCGTACCGCGAGGCCGCCTTGTCGCTGGGCGCCAGCCGCTGGGAAATCGTCCGCCGCGTGTTGTTTCCGGCGGCGAAGAACGGGCTGCTGGCGGCCGTGTTGCTCGGGCTGGGCCGCGCCATCGGCGAGACGATGGCCGTCCTGATGGCCACCGGCAACGCCATCCAGATTCCGCATAGCCTGGTCGATCCGGTCCGCACGCTGACGGCGACCATTGCCGCCGAACTCGGCGAAACGGTCCAAGGGGGCGTCCACTACCGCGTCTTGTTCGTCATCGGGTTGGTCCTGTTCGTCATCACGTTCGTGGTGAACCTTGCCGCCGACCTCGTGGTCAAGGGGATTCGCAATGAAAAGACCGACTGAGCCCGCCGACAGGCCCCGGACGTATCTCCTCCTCGGCGGCGCGGCCGAGGTCGCCGGAAACGTCGCCGCAGTCGCCGCGGACGCTGCCGTTGCGGACGCCTCGTTTTCGACGTTCGAGGACGCCTTGGACGCCGTCCGGCAGCGTGGGTTCGGACCGGCTGCCGGGGACCTGGCGGCGGGCACGTTGCGGCCCATCGAAATCCTCTGCCTTCGCTGCGGCGACCATCGCAGGCCGCGTCGCAGGCCGCGCTATCAATTCCACGTGGACGCCAGGGCAGCCGACAGCGGCGACGGCGGCGACAGCGATAACGGCGACAACGGCGACGGCACGGAACTGGCGCCGTGGTCGGGCATCGCCACGGCCGTCCGTCAACTGCTCCGGTTGCACCGCGCCGGCGAAATCCGCCTGGCCGAGCGCCAGCGGCTCCGCCTGTCGCATCGCGAGGTCTTCACGCCCACCTCGGTGGAAAAATGGAAGCGCGTGAAGGAGGCCGTGGCCAAGTACGTTTTCATGGCGGCGGCCATGGTCCTGGTCTTGCCGATGCTGAGCATCTTCGGTTACCTGCTGGTCAAGGCGTGGCCGGCCCTGTCCTGGTCGTTCCTGCTGGAAAACCCGCGCAATTACATGACGGCCGGCGGCATCTGGTCGCCGCTGGTGGGGACCTTCTTCCTCGTGCTGATTTCGCTGCTGGTGGCCGCCCCGGTGGGCGTGCTGGCCGGCGTCTACCTGAACGAATATGCCCGCGACAACTGGCTCACGCGGATCATCAACCTGGCCGTGGTCAATTTGGCCGGCGTGCCGAGCATCGTCCACGCCCTGTTCGGGGTCGGGGCCTTCGTGCTGTTCGCCCACATGCGCCCCTCGCTGTTGGTCGCCTCCTGCACGGTGGCCGTGATGACGTTGCCGGTGATCATCACGAGCACGCGCGAGGCGCTGGCCTCGGTGCCGATGGCGTTCCGCGAGGCATGTTGGAATCTCGGCGCGTCGCGGTGGCAGACGATCCGCACGCTGGTGTTGCCCAACTCGATCAGCGGCATCCTGACCGGCGTCATACTCCAGGTCTCGCGGGCCGCCGGAGAGACCGCCCCGATCCTCTTCACCGGGGCCGTCTTCTACATCCACGTGGACGACCACGGTTGGCGGTCGTTCTTCCCCTACGGCTTGGGCGACCGCTGCATGGCGCTGTCGATGCACCTCTACACGCTGACCACCCAGGTCGTCAACGTCCCGGAAAGCTACCTGTACGGCACGGCCGTGGTCCTGGTCGGATTGGTGTTGGCGGTCAACAGCCTGTCGATCGGGCTGCGCGTGTACCTCCGCTCGCGGAAGAGGTGGTAGCCGCCCATGGACGCGCACATCCGTTTCCAGAACGTTTCGGTCAGCTACGGCCGCAAGCCCGCACTGCGCGACGTTACGCTGGATGTCCCCGGGCGGCAGATCTTCGGGATCATCGGGCCAGCGAACTCGGGCAAGACCACGCTGTTGAAGTGCATCAACCGCACCATCGACTTCGTTTCCTCCGCCCGCGTGACCGGACAGGTGTGGGTCGCCGGCCAGGACGTTTTTCAGATTCGCAACGTTTATGCGTTGCGGCGGCGCGTGGGCATGGTCTTTCCGTTGCCGATCGGGCTGCCGCTGTCGGTCTATGAAAACGTGGCCTACGCCCCGCGTCGGGCGGGCACGCACGACCGCGCCGAGCTGGACGCGCTGGTCGAGACCTGTCTCCGCCAGGCGATGCTCTGGGACGAAGTCAAGGACCGACTGGACCTGCTCGGCACCAAGCTCTCCGGCGGCCAGCAGCAGCGGCTCACGCTGGCCCGGGCGCTGTCGCACCGCCCGGAAATCCTCTGCCTCGACGAGTTCTCCATCGCCATCGACCCGGTCACGACGATGAAGATCGAGGACGTGCTGCTGGAGTTGAAGGAGCGGATGACGATCGTGCTGGTGACCAATCTCGTGCAGCAGGCCCGGCGGCTGGCCGACCGCACGGCCTTTTTCAGCGATTCGCAATTGATCGAGGTGGACGAGACGGAGACGCTTTTCACCCGTCCCGCCAACCGGCTCACCGAGCGTTACGTCAACGGAGATTTCGGCTAAATGGCCCACGACACAATAACCCGTTCAATTTCAGGAGGGCGGACATTCCTGTCTGCCCGTGAATGACAGGCAGGAATGCCTGTCCTCCCGACATAAGTTTATCAACCTGTTATTTTGCGAGCGCGAAATGGCAACCGCGGCGACGACCTCCCCCGTGCGGCACGGCATCCAAACCCGGGGATTGAACCTCTGGTATGGCCAGTTCCAGGCCCTGCGCGACGTTACGCTCAACGTCAAGCCCGGGATCATCACCGCGTTGATCGGGCCCTCGGGCTGCGGCAAGACGACGCTCCTGCGATGTTTCAACCGCATCAACGAGCGCTACGGAAACGTCGTCACGAAGGGAGAAATCACCGTCCTGGGCAAGAACATCTACGACCCGGACGTTCTCGCTCAGCGAACTGCGCAAGTGCGTCGGCATGGTGTTCCAGCGCCCGAATCCCCTGCCCATCTCGATCCTCGAAAACGTCTTGTTCGGCGTGCGCGTGCACGTCCGCCGGGGCATGTACAGCCGCAGCGACCAGGAGTCGATGGTCGAATCCGCCTTGCGCGACGTGCAGCTTTGGGACGAGGTCAAGGACCGGCTGAAGAAGAACGCCACCCGCCTGACGCTCGAACAGCAGCAGAAATTGTGCATCGCCCGGCTGCTGCCCTTGAAGCCCCGCGTGATCCTCATGGACGAGCCGTGCTCGGCGCTGGACGCCGAGGGGATCGAGGGGATCGAAACGCTGATCGGCGAGTTGCGGGCGAAATACACGATCTTGATCGTCACGCACAACATGGCCCAGGCCCGCCGCGCCAGCGACGAATGCATCTTCATGCTCATGGGGCGAACCATCGAGCACGACAAGACGCTTGCCATATTCCACACTCCGCGCAAAAAGAAACGGAAATGTACATTACCGGCCGCTATGGATAGCCGGCCTGTCCGAGGCATAGCCATGCGATTTGGGTGCCACTGCCGGCTTGTCCGGCAGTGCATAAACACGGTTGGACAAGCCAACCGTGGCACCCATGACATGGCCTGAGATGAACCATTAGCCAATAGATCTGAGGCATAGCCATGCGCAAAAGACGCCTGCTGTGGCAGCTTTACCCTTCCTATCTTCTGATTACGCTGGCTTCGCTGGCGGTGGTGGCCTTCTACGCCTCGTGGGCGTTGCGGCAGTTTTATATCGAGCGGACCGGCGAGGACCTGAAATCGCGGGCGTGGCTGGCCGAGGCCCAGTTCCGCCCGCTGCTGGCCGCGAAAGAGATCGACCGCGACCGCATCGACAAGTTGTGCAAGGAACTCGGCGAGAAGGCGAAGACGCGGCTGACCGTGATCCTGCCCGACGGCAAAGTCGTCGGTGACAGCGAGGAATCGCCGCAGAACATGGAGAACCACAAAGACCCTGAGCGTAAAGAGATCATGAAGGCCCTGGCCGGCGACGTGGGCAACTCGCTGCGATTCAGCGACACCATCAAGGAGACCTTGTGCTACGTGGCCGTGCCTTGCCGGCAGGACGGCAAGATCGTCGGCGTGGTCCGGGCCGCGGTGCCGCTGACCGCCATCGACCAGGCCGTGTCGCAGATCCGCCTGCACATCGCCCTCTGGAGCCTGCTGGTCGCCGCGTTGTTGACGGCCGTGGGCCTGCTGCATTCCCGCCGCATCGCCCGGCCGCTGGAGCAGCTCAAGCAAGGCGCCGAGCGATTCGCCCGCGGCGACCTGACGCACCGCCTGCCCGTGGCCGATTCGCTGGAGATCGGCGCCCTGGCCGAGATGCTCAACCACATGGCCGCCGAACTGGACGACAAGCTCCGCGCCGTCGTCCGCCAGCGCAACGAGCGCGAGGCCATCCTTTCCAGCATGGTCGAGGGCGTGCTGGCCATCGACGCCGAAGACCGGGTCATCCGGATCAACCAGGCGGCGGCCCGGCTCATCAACACCGACCCAGCCCGGGCCGAGGGCCGCACCCTGCCCGAAATCATCCGCAGCACCGAGCTTTACCGGCTCGTCGATGCCGTGATGGCCTCGCAAAAGCCCGCCGAAAGCGAGATCGTCCTCCGCGGGACCGACGAACGGGTCCTGCACGTCCACGCCACCGTGCTCCAGGACGGCCGCGAGGGCCGCCGGGGCGTGCTGCTGGTCTTGCACGACGTGACCGAGTTGAAGAGGCTGGAAAAGGTCCGCCGCGATTTCGTCGCCAACGCCTCCCACGAATTGCGCACCCCGGTCACCGCGATCAAGGGCTTCGTCGAAACGCTCCTGGACGGCGCGATGCACGATCCGAAGGAGTTGCAGCGGTTCCTGGAAATCGTGGACCAGCAGACCGACCGGCTCAACGCCCTGTTCGAGGACCTGCTGATGCTTTCGCGGATCGAGCAGGAGGCCGAACGGGCCGAGATCGCCCTTTCGCCCGGTCCGATCCGCCCGGTGCTGGACGCGGCGGTCGAGGCGTGTCGCTTCAAGGCCGCCGAGAAGAACATCCGCATGGAAGTGACCTGCCCGGAGGACCTCCAGGCGGCCATCAACCCGCCGCTGCTGGAGCAGGCCGTCATCAACCTCATCGACAACGCGGTGAAGTACAGCCCGGCCGACGAGGCGGTCCTGGTCGATGCCGTCCGCGGCGAGAGCGAGGTTGTGATCCGCGTCCTGGACCACGGCTGCGGGATCGGGCGTGAGCACCTGCCGCGGA
Organism: uncultured Planctomycetia bacterium; assembly: GCA_963804825.1. Taxonomy (GTDB): domain Bacteria; phylum Planctomycetota; class Planctomycetia; order Pirellulales; family Thermoguttaceae; genus JBKQVT01. The sequence goes on from CAWDRV010000005.1 coordinate 267,575, forward strand.
TCTTCGAGCGTTTTTATCGGGTAGACCCAGCCCGCAGCCGCAAGCTGGGCGGCACTGGTCTGGGTTTGGCGATTGTGAAGCACATTGCCCAATCGCATCACGGCCGCGCGACGGTCGAAAGCGTCGTCGGCCAGGGCAGCACGTTTTCCATTCACCTGCCGCTGGGCAATCAGTCCGCGTCTCCCTCCGGGAGCGCGTCAACTTCAGGTCCCCCTCTCCCTCCGGGAGAGGGTTGGGGTGAGGGCGTTTCATTTGTCAGGGGCGTTTACGCCCCTTTCCGGCGGAGCCGGTATTCGGCCCGGCGTTGACGCCGGGTTCGGAGGGATCGTGCTATTGTTCCTATTCCCTTTGTTCTTGCCATGTCAGCCGCGTTTACGCGGCTCCTCCCGCCTCCAGCGGCAGGAGCCCGGTGAACCGGGCTGACAAAATGGGTAGCGTGTCGCTCGTTCACCCGGCGTCAACGCCGGGCCGAATACCGCCTGCGGCGGAAAGCCCGATAAATCGGGCTCGATTATGCGACCTCGATCGTTTCTCCCTATTCCCGTGAGGCTTGTTTTTATCTGCCGCGGGACTATGTTGAAGGTTATGCCGTTCGTGTCGGGGACTGCCGTTTTTGGTTCCTGGCACCTTTCCCCTGGCATGGGGCCGCCCGCGCGTGAGAAGGGAGACGAATGAATACTGACGACGCCGCAGAAGTTGCTGGTCAGGCAACGGTGGCAGCCGCCAAACCACCCTCGCGGTTCTCGGTTCGTTTGCTGTTCGTGGTAACAACCCTCTTCATGTGTCTGTTGGGCATCGTGACCAAATTTCAATTGTTTTTGGGACGTGGAATATGGGTCGGCGTTGTCGTCCTTCCCGCTGTCGTCTTGCCGCCGTATTGCGTTCTGCGGCCGGACAGACGACCGTGGCGGTTCTCGATTCGCTCGTTATTGGTGTTAACCACCGTCTACGCAATACTGCTGAGCGCCGCAGCAACGTCGTTCACGACCTTCCTGCTCGGACTTTACCACCTCGAAATCGTCTGGATCGCGTGTTTCTACCCTTTCGTCATGTTTAAGCGTGGCTGGTACGGTTGCCTTCTCGCGCTGCTCGGCGTTGTGGGGATCGTGGCCCCCTTGGCGTTCCTGCTTCTGTTGCTATGGGGCTCGGCTATGTCGGGCTGGGGGCCTCATCCCGAGCCGGTGTCTCCGACGTGGGGTGCTGCTGCCGTGATCGGCATCGTTGTTTCGACCGTCGTTATGTGTTGCGGCGTGTTTTGGCAAATCGCGCGCCGTCGAAAGGATTGGCGGAGCGACCGTGGCAAATGATGTTGCCTGATGCTTTCACCGGCGGCCGGCGCGCGTGTCCTATCGCGGGTTGCCCGGATAGCTTTGCTGTCCGGGTGCCGCAGGCACAACAGGCGTGCGTTGTGGATTGAATCTCCTCTTGCGGCTGCGCCGCCCCGATAGCGAAGCCATCGGGGCCACCCCCAGGGGCGATCATGGTCGCACGGCCCGCAGGCGCACCAGCAGCCGCGCCATGTCCACCGGCAGCGGCATCTCCAAGCGTAACGGCTCGCCGGTGATCGGATGGTCGAAGCCCAACTCCGCCGCGTGCAGCGCCTGCCGCTGGGCGCCGCTGGGGTCGGGCTGGGCCGGGCGGAAAAGCGGCTGATGGTAAACCCGCTCGCCGCAGACCGGATGGCCCGCCTCGGCCAGGTGAATGCGAATCTGGTGCGTCCGCCCGGTCTCCAGCCGGCATTCCAATAGCGTATATCCGTTGAGGAACTCGATCGGGCGGACGTGCGTCACCGACCGCTTGCCCACGCCGGGCAGCGTCGTGCTGCCGCGGCGTCCGTCGCCCCGGTCCCGGACGAGATGGGACGCGAAGGTTTGCGCTTCCACCCGGCCGCGGACAATGGCGTGGTAGACCCGATGGACGGCGTGCTTGCGGAACAGTTGCACCAGGCGCCGCTCGGCCTCGGCGGTGAGCGCGAAGACCACAAGTCCGCTGCTGTCGCGGTCGAGGCGATGGACGGCGCGGACCCGCGGACCGCGGCCGGCCTTTCCCCCGCGGCCGGCCCGCCGGCCCGCATTCTTCCGCGCGAGGATGCGACGGACCAACTCGTCGAGCGTCGGCTGAAGCTGCCGCCGCCGCGGCGTCAAAGATTGCTCCTCGCTGTGCCGGACCGTGGTCACGCCGGCCGGCTTTTCCACGATCACCAGATGCGCGTCGAGGTGGCGAATTTTGATGTCTTTCGGCCGGGCTGGGGCGTTGCGCGGCTCCCGCCACACCCGTACCACGTCGTCGGCCCGCAGCCGCCGGCCTTCGTCGACGCACAGGTTGCCGTTGATTTGGATGTGCCGATTATTGACGAGCCGCCGGGCCTCCGACCACGACCGCTCGGGCAAGAGCTGTCGCAGGACCGCGATCAGGGCCAATCCGTCTTGTTCGGCCGTCACGTGATAGTTGCGAAACTCGGGCGGCGGGGCGTCCTTTTTCTTCATCCGCGAATTTTAAGGGAGTCCGGGCCGCGTGGTCAACGACTCTCGGATCCGGTAACCGTTCACGGGAGACTATCCCACCCGGACCACGTTGCAGTAGACAATCCGCAGATTACGCAGATTTACGCAGAGGGAGAAAAAGGCGACGGGAATGTTTGCCGGTCGCTCTTTCTTCGTCTCTCGTCTGCGAAAATCTGCGTAATCTGCGGATGAAATTGGTCTTTTCCATTCGACCTGGCGCGAGGATGACCATCCTCTGTGAACAGTTACCTTTGTTCGTGGCAAGAGCGGCGGGTGTCATGCCGTCACGGGCGAAGGGGCAGGGGCGGCATGTGCGACAACTGGAGTAGCAACGCGCCGGGTTTCGTGGTACCCTCGTGGAAACTGCCCAGCCACGAAACATTCATCCAGGCTGGCCCAGTTTACCTAAGTCGTTGCTCGGGAATAGGTTCGTGTTTTGGCCGTAAAGCCCCCTCACCCCCAACCCCTCTCCCACTACGGGGAGAGGGGAGTAGCCGCTAATTTCCATCCCACGCCCGTGACCATCGCCCCGGCGCCCATTTACGAAAACCTCCCGCTGCAAAGCCAGGCCGTGCAAAGCCAGGCCGACGGGGTCGAAGACTTCGCCTTCCGAGACGGGCAGAATTACGATGCCTACCTCGTCACGGAGCCGGGATGGGAGTATTTTTGGCTGCCGGACCGCCGCGGCGTCGTGGCCATGGTCCGCAAGGGAAAGTATTTGCACGTTGCCGGCGGGCTGTTGGCCCCGCCGGAACATAAACAGGAACTCCTGGGGCAATTGCTCGCCTATGCCGCCGGCCGGCGACTGGCGGTCAGCTTCTTCAACATCGCCGAAAACGAATTGCCGCTGTTCCGCCGGTTCGGTTTCCAGGCGACCAAATGGGGCGAAGAGGCCCTGATCGAGCTGGACGGCTGCACGTGGACGGGCCGGGCCTACCAATGGGTCCGCCGGCAGTCAAGCTTCTGCCGGCGCCATGGCCTGGTGGTTTCCGAGTGCGTGCGTCCGTCGATGACGGCGGGCCAGTGGGACACGCTGATGCGGGAAATTTGCGAGATATCTCGTCTATTCCTGGCCAATAAGCCGCAGAGGGGCGAATTGCAGTGGCTGGAGGGCCGCTTCGATCCCGAGCACCTGGGGCGAAGACGCATCTTCATCGCCCGGGCCCAGCGCGGGGCCGGCCGGATCGAGGGGTTTCTCGCCTGTAATCCGTGCCGGCAAGGTGCCCTTTGGTCGATGGAAACCTATCGGCGACGCCCCGACGCCGTCCGCGGGACCATCCCCTTCCTCTTGCACCAGGCCATGCGGACGTTGCAGAGCGAGGGCGTGCCGCGGGTCTCGCTATGCCTGGTCCCCGGACTGCGGTGTCGGACGCCGCGGCCGGGCGACAGCCGCATGGCCCGGTGGGGCCTGGTCCTGGGCACCCGCCACTTCGGCCTGATTTTCGACACGGCCGGGGCGTATCACTTCAAGACGCGATTTCGCCCCTCGTTCGAGGACCGATATCTCTGCGTCTATCCCAGGGTGACCCTGGGGTCTTTTTGGGCCTTGATCCGGCTGCTGGGCGTGCTCCGGCTGGACATCCCCAAAGTCGTGAGTCTTCTGGCCACCCGTTGGACGAAGCGGATACGACGGGCAACGCTTCGTGTGTCCGAGCAGCCGGAAGGCTGAACTGGCGCGGCCTGGAAAACTTTGCCGGTTGGGCAGAATTTCACGAGTTTGCCGACTTTGCGGACGATAACCAACGCATAAGCCTGCGCCCGTTTCTGGTCCCAGGCAGCAAGTCGGTGTCCACTGTCGTGCAAAAGCTCTTTTCTGGAAAGGAGTTAACGTGAGTAAACAGCACTTTTTTCTCGTCATGATCCTCTGTGCGACCGCCGGTACGTCAGTCCTGGCCGACGAGTCCTCTTGGAACCGTGCAGGGACCAAGAGTGGTTCCGAAGTCGCTTCATCCCCCTCCTATGGTGGGAAGCTAGTGTGCAACGACGCCAACAAGGATGGCACGGCCCCGTACGTGCTTGTGGACAAATGGGGCGCGGTGCAAACCTATGTGCAGCCGGGGCCGGGCCTTGATCTGCAACCCTATGTCGATCGGCAGGTGTGGATTCAGAGCGGCGGCATGGTGACGGGTCACGACGGCGTGCAGTGCATCAAGGCGGATGCGGTCACGTTAAGCGACCGCCCGGCGGCTGCTCCATTGCACTGGTTGCCTTATCGCCAGGCGAATGCGGAAGCCAGGACCTCCGACCGAGCGGTCCGGCAAACGGCGTATCAAGAGCCTGCCGGCAAACAGCGTAGTGAGCCGATTCCCGCGCCGCAGCCCATTCCGAGTTCCGAGAACGCCCCGGCAGTGGCCCCGGCGGTCCCGGCGCCGGCCGAGTTGCCTGTCGAGGGCGATTTTGCCGCCGACGAAGGCCCGGCCACGATGGTCGGACCAGGTCCGGAGGGCCCGGGCGTGCCTTGCGGCAGTTGCCCGGAGCGGTGCGGGACGCCTTGCGATCGTCCTTGCGGGCAGTGCTGCGGGTTGGCGCCCTATTGGGTGCATCTGGACACGTTGCTTTGGTGGACGAGCGGCATGGCGGTACCGCCGCTGGTAACCACCGGGCCCTCGGCGGACAATCCCGGCATCATGGGATATCCGGGGACGGTCGTGCTTGCAGGAAGCGGCCGTATCCTGGACGACCTGCAGGTCGGCGGCCGGTTGCAGGTCGGCACATGGCTGAACGAGTGCGGGACGGTGGGCGTGGAAGGCGAATACCTGGGGTTGGGCGGCGACTCGTACCAGTTCCGCGAGTTCTCCCCCGGCAACCCGATCCTTGCCCGGCCCTTCTACGACGTCACCAGGCCGACCACCGATCCGGAAAGCTATGAGCTGGTCGCCCTGCCGGGCGTCATCGCCGGCAGCGTCGCCATCAGTGCCCGGACTTGGTTCCAGGGAGCCGGCGTGGACATGCGGTTCTTCCTGGGCGGTTGCGAGGGGTGCTGGTCGCCGCCGTGCGATTGTTGCGAGCCCATTCGCAGCGGGTGGCGAGTTGACTTGACGCTCGGCTATCGCTACCTCCAACTCGCGGACCGTCTGGGCGTGGAAGAAGATCTGACCTCGTTCGCTCCCACCGAGGAGAATCCCAGCAGCGCCGCCTACCTGGTGCGGGACGACTTCAGCACCAAGAACAGGTTTGACGGCGGCCAGATTGGCTTGTTGATCGCCATGCACCGCAACCGTTGGTCGTTGGACGTGACACCCAAGATCGCCTTCGGCAATACCCATGAAACCGCCAGCGTCAACGGCAGCACGCTGACCACCGACATCAACGGAACTCCCGCCCTCTACCAGGGCGGGCTGCTGGCCCTGCCGTCGGTACCGAACGTGGGCAACGGGAACATCGGCAACTACTCGAAGAACGTATTCGCGGTCGTGCCGGAACTCGGTCTTACGCTCGGCTACCAATTGACGCCCCGGCTTCAGGCCACGATCGGATACTCGTTCCTCTACTGGAGCCGCGTCATGCGGGCCGGCGATCAGATCGACTTCAAAGTCAATCCGAACCTGATGCCCAATCCCAGCCAAATATACCCGACTTCGGATCCAAACCATCCGGCGTTCACTTACAACCAGGCCGGCTTCTGGGCCCAGGGGATCAATCTGGGGCTCGGTTATCGTTGGTAAAAGGACCGAAAGACGGAATCGTTCAGAAGGGCGTTCAGAAGGGAGCAGTCCCATTTTCGGTGAACGAAAATGGGGACAGTCCCCAGGGTTATTCCCACATGCGCCATGCGGGGACCTTGGTTCGCCGTCACGGTCTTATTGAAGCCGTGCGAACGTTACAACCGAAACAACATAAGAGTCTGTCGATGGGTGCCGGCCCAATTTGGAAGAATGGGCAATCTATCAACGACTCTGCGGACCTGTTCCACCACAAACATTCGTTGGGCAACGGTATCCATCAAGCCCAGGGAGCGTATCGATGTCTCGCAAATCATCGTCTCATTCGCCGCGGTCGTGGTTAGACTCGCTTGCCGGGCTGTTCGGCACATCGACTCGGAAGGCTTCGAGCCGGAGCCGCGATCGGCGGCGGTCGCTGCGACTCGAACCGTTGGAAAACCGCACCCTGCTGTCGGTGAACGTGCTTGGCTCCATCAGCGGCGTTGCCTATTACAATCCGAGCGGGACCGGCCTGACCTCCAGCGCCACGCGGCTTTCGAACGTGACGGTCACGCTGTACAAGGATGGCGGAAACGGCGTGTTCGACAACGGCGCCGGCGACGACACCGTGATCGGCGCCACCCAGACCAATTCCAGCGGAAGCTACAGCTTCACCGGCCTGTCGGCGGGGACCTATTTCGTCCAGCAGTCGCCGGCCCCGGGTTACGTGCTGAGCACGGCGGATAGCGTCGCCACGGTCACGATCACCACGGCCGACCTCCAGGGAACCACCGGACTGGTCATCGACTCGTTCAGCGCCACCATGGAGTCGGCCACCGCCGCCTATCCAAGCGGCGCGACGGGCAGCTCCTATGCGACGGCGACCGAGGCCATAGGCGGCGCCCGCGACATGTACGTCCAACGCACATCCACCCACGGCTCGGTCGCGCTGGCGCCGATACGACCACCCCGGGCGCCCTGGACTTTTCCACCGGTCCCGGATCCGTCGGCACCGGGCAAGTCGTGTGGCAAGGCATTGCGACGGGCGCCTATGCGACCATCTCCGGCGCTGCGGAACCCGACCGGACTGAACCACCTCGATCTGACCAGCAGCGGCGCCGCCACGGGGATCCAACTCACCCTGGGCGCCGATCGCACCGGAACGGCCGTGTTGACGATCTACACCGACGCCAACGACTGGTCCACCGCGACCGTCACCATTCCCGACACCGGCGACGGCACCGCGACCCAGGACGTGTTCGTGCCGTTTTCGAGCTTCTCGGCCGGCGCCGGCGCTGGCGCCAATTTCACCAACGTGGGCGCGATCCAGTTGGTGCTGAGCGGCCCCGCCGCGATCGATGCGCAAGTCGCCGACATTGAAACCCTTGGCCCAGCCGTGCAAGTCCACAACTTCGCCAACACGGTCGAGGCCGATCTGGCCATCGTCAAGACCGGCGTCCGAACCCCGTCAATGCCGGCAGCTCGTTGACCTACACGCTGACGGCCACCAACAACGGGCCTTCCAACGGCACGGGCGTCACCGTGGTCGATACGCTGCCCGCCGGCGTCGTCTTTAGCTCATGCCTAACGACCGGCACCTACAGCGTCTCCGGCAACGTGGTGACGATCGGCCTCGGCGGCCTGGCCAGCGGCGCCACGGCGACGATCACGATCCTGGTCAACGTCGATTCGGCCACCACCGGCACCATCAAGAACACGGCCACGATCACCGGCAACGAGCCGGATCCAAACCTGGCGAACAACACGTCGTCGTGCACGACCACGGTCAACCAGCTTTACAATCCGCCGAACTTGCTGACCATTAGCAAGACCGTCAGTCCGACCTACGTGTACACCGGCGGCACGTTCACGTACACCCTGCAAATCACCAACGGCGGCGCGTTCAGCCGACAACAACGTGACCGTGTCCGACCCCCTGCCGGCCGGCGAAGGCCAGCCCACCGTTTCCACCAGCCAGGGGACGGACTCCGTGTCCAACGGCACCGTCACGGTGAATTTGGGGACGCTGGATGCGGGCGGAACAGCCACGGTGACCATCGTTGTCCAGGCCACCGCGCCCGGCGGCACCACCCTGACCAACATAGCCACCGTCACGGACGACGCGGACGACACCGCCCAGAGCACGGCTATTTCGTACGTTCTCGCGCCGCCTTCGAAGAGCCACTTCCTCCGCCCCCGGTAAGATAAAAAGGACCGGGGGGCAGCCGTGGGCAGGCATGGTAGCCTGGGTTTGTCCGGAGTCGGCGCTTAATCCGTTTTGAAGCCAAGTTCCCTGGCCTTGTCGAGATCTTCCTCTGCTTTGGACGTCTCGCCCTTGTCTTGGAAGACATGGGCCCGGCCCCAATAGGCCGCGGCCAACTTGGGATCGAGCCGGATGGCCTTGTTGAAGTCGGCCAGTGCCTTGTCCTTGTCCCCCTTGGCTTGATAGGCAATGCCTCGATTGCAATACGCGATGGCGAATTTCGGGTCGAGCCGGACGGCGTCGGTGTAGTCGGCAATGGCCCCATCGGCATCGTTGTTTTTCGTGCGGACAACACCCCGGCTGAAATAGAACCCGGCCTGCTTTGGGTTCAAGCGGATCGCCTCGTTGTAATCGGCCATGGCCTTGTCGAAATCTTTCGCGTCCTCGTAGAGGAGTCCGCGATGGCCATAGGAGTCGGCATCCTTGGGATCGAGCCGAATGGCCGTGGTGAGGTCTGCGATGGCCTTGTCGCTGTCGCCTTTCCGAACATAGGCGGCGGCCCGAAAGAAATAGGCCCGGCCGAATTTGGGATCGAGCCGGATGGCCTCGTTAAGGTCGGCGAGGGAATTGTCGACGTCGCCTTTGGCTTGGAATGCGATGCCCCGGCTGCAGTAGGCCGGCGCGGATTTCCGGTCGAGCCGAATGGCGTCGTTGAAGTCGGCGATGGCGCGGTGCCAATCCGCTTTCGCCACAAAGGCATCGCCCCGGTGACAATAGGCCTCGGCGAATTTCGGGCTGAGCGCGATGACCGCCGAAAAATCGACGATGGCCCTGTCCAGGTCATGGTTGGCCATATACGCGTGGGCCCGGCCAAAATACGCCTTGCCGTTCCTCGGATTGAGCTGGAGGGCCTGGGTAAAGTCGGCGATCGCCTTGCGATAATCCCGCTTGTCCGAATAGGCGTCGCCCCGGTGACAATACGCCGGGACATATTTCGGGTCGAGCCGGATCGACTCCGTGAAATCGGCCAGGGCCTTGTCCCCGTCGCCCTTGCGGGCGTAGACAATGCCCCGGGCACAATAGGCCACGGCGGGCTTGAACTTCAGCCGGATGGCCTCGGTGAACGCCGCGAGCGCGGCGTCGTAGTCCCGCTTGTTGAAAGACGAAAGCCCTTGGTAATAGGCGGTTTCCCCCGGATCGGCGCTGGCCGCGATGTTTGGGAACAACAGGACCGCGGCCAACGCCGCCGCCCAGCACTTGCACCGGTTCATGGCCTTCCCTCCGGGTCGGACAAATCTGAGGTCTCTAGTGCCGCTTCATTTCTCTTGCAGCCGCTTACTCGCCCGTGCCACCTTGCCAGTGGTTGGTCTGGAAGGGCGAGGCGGGCAGGCCCGCCCCGTTCACCAGGTTGGGATTCGCCCGATGGCGCCAGCCGAACTGCACCTGGGTCGGCGAGGCAACCCCGCTGGCCTCGACGACGACCGCATCGCCGTCGATCGTGGCCGCGGCGGGCACGAACTTCCCGTCGGCGGCGGCGATCTTGAACTCGCTCAACGCCCGACCGTCGCGCGACTTCAGGCCGCCGGCATGGGCGAATGAAAGCCGGACCTTGGCGCCCTCGATCTTCATCGACTTGTAGAGCGGCCCCGAGTAGACCACGTCCTTCTTGCCGTATTCCTTCGCCAACGCCCAAAGGGCCAGACGGTTGCCCACGTCAAACTTGTTCTGGGGGTGGATGTCGCCGATGTTGTCCACCAGGTCGGTCGTCACCACCATGCCGGTTTTCGGAATCTTGAGGCTCTCGACCTGGGCTTCCCAGAGGGCGGGCAGCTCGCCCTCGGGATAGCCGGCGAAGGGAGCAATCTGAACGAAATAGAAGGGAAAATCATAGCCCCACACCTTCCGCCAGCCCTCGATGAGGTCCTTCATCTTGTCGAAATACTTCAGGCGGTTCTTCTGCATGGCATTCGTTTCGCCCTGATACCAGATCACACCGCGGATGGCCAGCGGCTTCAGCGGGGCGATCATGCCGTTGTACATCGGGCCGCCCTTGTCGCCGGTGATCGTCCACGGCTCGATGGGCGAGCCGCCCCAATCGCTCTCGATGAGTCCGATCGGCACGTCCAGGTCCTTGTGCAGCCGCAGGCCGAAATAATAGAGCACGGCGGAGAAGCCACCCCAGCCCTCTTGTGCGACCGTCTTGGGACTGCACACGACCCACGTGGCCAGCACGTCCTTGGCCGGCTTCTCGGCCTGGAGGTTCGGGATCTTCAGCAAGCGAATCTTCGGATAGTTCGCCGCTGCGGCCGCCTCCTTGCCCTTTTTGCTCGCCGTCAGCCCCATAGCCATGTTCGACTGGCCCGAGCCGAGCCAGACGTTGCCGATGAGAATGTCGTCCAGATCGATCTTGTTCTTGCCCGACACGGTCAGGTGATGCGTCTTGCCGTCGGCCTTGACGGCGGGCAACTCGACCCGCCAGTTGCCCTGCGCGTCGGCCGTCACGGTCGCCGTGGCGGTTGTGGGCGTCGTCGTCGCCGTTGCGATTGCCGTGGGGGTTGTGGGCGTCGCCGCCGCCGTCGCGGTCGCCGTCGCCGGTGCCGGCGTGATGTCATCGAGGCGGACGGTGACCTGTTCCTTGGGATCGGCCCAGCCCCAGATCGTCAAGGGCCGTTGGCGTTGCAGGACCATGTGGCTGCCGAAAACCTTGGGCAGTTTGACATCGGCCCGGACCTCGGACAGGCCCGGCGCCGCGAGCCATAAAGAAATCGTCAACACCAAGCACAAGCCACATCGTTTCATGGCAGACACCTCTGGGAAGCCTTTCTTGGGGGGAAGAATTCCAGGACCAAATCGCTTTCTTCGTTCGGGGGCGCCGGATTTTGGCGGCGTGATGGTCCGGTCCACACGTTGCCTCCATTGTCCTGTCTGGCGGGGCTTGCGTCAATCACTCGCAACGAAGTGAGCTTCCCCGTCAGGCGTACCGGCTGCCGAAGCGCGACTCGACCTGCTTGCACAGTTCCTTGATCCGCTCCGCCTGGTCCGCCGGACAAATCAACGTGGCGGTCGCCGTGTGAATCACGATCAAGTCCCGGCAGCCGAGCGTCGCGATCAAGTGCTCCGGATCGTCGGAAACCACGAGGCAATTCGACGTCTCCAGCAGCAGATGCCGCCCGGCGGCCAGGGCGTTTTGCTGCTCGTCGCGCGGACACGTCCGGGCAAACGCGGGCCACGAGCCCACGTCGAGCCAATCGACGGGCATGGGAATCGCCGCCACCGTGACCGCCGGATCGCGCGAGGCCGGCTCCATGACAGCAAAATCGACGCTGATCTTCTCCAGCGTCGGATAGACCTGCTCCAGAACGGCGCCGCGACGCGGGGTGCGCCACTGCTTGGCGATGGTCTTCAACCCCTCCAGCACCGCCGGCTTGTAGCGGCCGATGCAGTCCAACAGCGTCGTCGCCCGCCAGACGAACATGCCGCTGTTCCAGAGCCACCGCTCGGGGCCTTGCTGGAAATACTCTTGGGCAAGCTCCGCCGGCGGCTTTTCGGCGAAACGGTCCACAACCTTCGCCTCGCCGTCGAGCGTGCGGCCCAGCTCCAGGTACCCGTAACTGGTGGCCGGCCCGGTGGGCGCGACGCCGAAGGTGACCAACACCTCGGGCGACCGCTCCACCAGGTCGAAACCCTGCTTGATCACCGCCAGGAACCGATCGACCGGCTTGATGAGGTGGTCGGCGGTGAAGACGCCGACCGCGGCGTCGGGATCGTGGGCGGTCAGCACGGCCGCGGCCAGGCCGATGGCCGGCAGGGTGTCGCGGCCCAGCGGCTCGCCCAGGAACTGGCGACGCCCCAAGCCGGGCACGCCGGTCAGGATGGCGTCTTGGTGTTTTTGGGCGGCGCAGACGTAGCGATTATCGGGGGGAATCAGGCCTTCGAGCCGGTCGAACGCGATCCGCAACAGGCTCTTGCCCTCGAACAGGGGAATCAACTGTTTGGGCCGATCGGCCCGGCTCATCGGCCAAAGCCGCATGCCGGCGCCGCCGGCCAGGATCAAAGCGTATCGCATCGGTTGCTGCCTCCGGATGGTTCCTGTTATACTTTCCGCCTCGCCGGCCGAGAAGAGGGGTTGTGCGTGGCGTCGGCCCCTCATGCGAGGTAGGCATCTCGCCGAAATCGGCCTTTCGGCGTATGATGGCGGGGGTAGTCACGTTGCGGCTGCCGCCGCGGCAGGTGAAATATGCCCCCCCAATTCATCTTCGAAATGCGCAACGTCAGCAAGGCCTTCGGCGAAACGGTCGTGCTGCGAAATATCAGCCTGTCGTTCGATTACGGCGCAAAAATCGGTGTCGTCGGCGAGAACGGGTCGGGAAAATCCACCCTGCTGCGGATCATGGCCGGCCTGGACCGGGAAATCGACGGCACCGCCACCCTGGCCAAGGGAATGCGGGTCCGCTACGTCGCCCAGGAGCCGCTGCTGGAATTGGACAAGACCGTCCGGGAAAACCTACGGGCGGCCATGAAGCCCGTCCAAGACCTGATCGACCGCTTCCATGCCGTTGCCGCCCGCATGGCCGAGCCGGGCGAGGACGACGATACGGACAAACTCATGGACGAGATGGGCCAGCTCCAGGAGAAGATCGACGCCTGCGACGGCTGGGAGTTGGACCGGCTGCTGGACATCGCTTCCGACGCGCTGGTGCTCCCGCCCGACGACGCCCCGGTCCGGCAGCTTTCGGGCGGCGAGCGGCGGCGGGTGGCCCTGTGCATGGCCCTGTTGGAAAAGCCCGATCTCCTCTTGTTGGACGAGCCCACCAACCACCTCGACGCCGAAACCGTGCAATGGCTCGAGCAGACGTTGCGCGACTATCCGGGCACGGTCATCATCGTGACCCACGACCGCTACTTCCTCGACAACATCACGAAATGGATCCTGGAGTTGGAGGCCGGCCGCGGACTGCCCTTCGAGGGCAACTATTCCTCGTGGCTGGCCCAAAAAGTCGAGTTGCTCCGCATCGCGGAGAAGAAGGAAAACCAGCGGCAGCGGACGCTCCAGCGGGAATTGGATTGGATCCGCAACTCGCACCACGGGCGGCTGCAAAAAAACCAGGCCCGCATCAAGGCGTATGACGAATTGGCCAGCCACCAGGAACTCGACTCGAAAAGCGAGACGATCATCCAGATTGCCCCGGGGCCGCGATTGGGCCAACACGTGCTCTGCGTCCGCAACGTCCACAAGGGCTACCCGAGCAACGGCGATTTCCTGAACCTCATGGAGGATTGCAGCTTCGACGTGCCGCGGGGCGGGATCGTCGGCGTCATCGGGCCCAACGGAACCGGCAAGACCACGCTCTTCCGCATGATCATCGGCCAGGAGCCGCCCGACGCGGGCACGATCGACCTGGGCCAAAGCGTCGTCCTCTCCTACGTCGATCAGCACCGCGACGCCCTGGACGACGACAACACGATCTTCGAGGAGATCACCGGCGGCAAGGACCGAATCGAGCTTGGCGCCATGTCGATGCACTCCCGGGTTTACGTCGCGCGGTTCAACTTCCGCGGCCCCCAGCAGCAAAAGAAGGTCGGCCAATGCTCCGGCGGCGAGCGGAACCGCATCCACCTGGCCAAAATGCTCCGCCGCGGCGGAAACCTGATCCTCTTGGACGAGCCGACCAACGACCTCGATGTCAACACGATGCGCGTGCTGGAGCAGGCCCTGGTCGAGTTTCCCGGCTCCGCCACGGTCATCAGCCACGACCGGTTCTTCCTGGATCGCATCTGCACGCATCTGCTCATCATGGAAGGCAACGGGAAGACTCGCTGGTTCGAGGGGAATTTCGCCGCGTATGAAAAGTCGGTGGTCGCGGAGAACCCGGAACGGGTCGCCCACCGGCGGAACAAATATCACCGCCTGGCGCTGAAACGATCGTAGGGTGGCCACTCTTGTCCCGCCCAACCGCAAATATAAGGCGTCGTAACAGAACAATTTGACCCATCCCGTTCAGGAGGACAGGCATTCTTGCCTGTCGTTTCCAGCCAGACAGGAATGTCTGGCCTCCTGATTCGGACGGTTTGATTCGTTACGACGCTTTGGGACGATTCCGCAAAAGCAAGGAAAACCCTTTGAAAACCTATCGCGTCGGCATTCTCGGGTTCGGCATGATCGGCAAGGTCCATGCCTACGGCTATCAGGCATTGCCGTTCTTCTACGATCCCGTGCCGTTGCAGGCCCGCATCACGCACGTCGTCACCGGCCATGCGGAGACCGCGGAAAAGGCCCGGCAGATGCTCGGGGCGGACGTGGCCGCGACCGCGGATCGCGCGGTCACGGAAAATCCCGACATTGATATCGTGCATATCTGCACGCCGAACCACCTCCACAAGGACGCCCTGCTCTCGGCCATGCGGCAGCAGAAACACATCTACTGCGACAAGCCGTTGACGGCCACCGCCGTCGAGGCCGCCGAGGTCCGGGCCGCCTTGAAGGATTACCGCGGCATCGCCCAGATGACCTTCCAGAACCGCTTCTACCCGGCGACCATGCGGGCCAAGCAACTCCTGGAGGCCGGCGCGCTGGGACAAATCCTGGAGTTTCGGGCCTCCTACTTGCACGGCGGCAACGCCGATCCCAATGCGCCGATGCGGTGGAGGCTGTCGGCGGCGGCCGGGGGCGGGGTGATTGCCGACCTGGCCTCGCACCTGCTCGACATGGTCGATTGGCTGATCGGCCCGTTCCAGGCGGTCACGGCCGCCAGCCGGATCGCCTATCCGTGGCGGCCGGCGGCCATCAACTCGCATGAAAAGGTCGAGGTCGACGTGGAAGACAACGTGCTGGTCTTGGCCCGGATGCGGTCGGGGGCCCTGGGCACGATCGTGGCCACGAAGCTCGCCACGGGCAGCGAGGACGAGTTCCGCCTGGAAATTCACGGCTCCGGCGGCGCGGTGCGGTTCAACAGCATGAAGCCGCATTACTTGGAGCATTACGACACGTCGTCGGCCGCGGGACCGCTGGGAGGCTCGCGCGGCTGGACCCGCATCGACTGCGGCCAGCGCTATCCGACGCCGGCCACCGGCTTTCCCAGCCCGAAGGCGGCGATGGGCTGGATCCGCAGCCACGTGGCCTGTTTGGCGGGCTTTTTGGAGGCGATTGCCCGGGGCCGGCCCGCGGCGCCGGGCCTGGAACAGGGAATCCGCGTCCAATTTTTAATGGATTCTCTGCGGCGTTCGGCCGAGCAAGGTCGATGGATGGACGTAGAGTATTAGTGCTTAGTTCTTAGGGCTTAGTTCTTAGAGGCTATCCGTAAAGATTTCTCGGGAAATACACGGTTTGGCTCACGCGGCCTGGCGGTACCGGAATGACACGACCCGTGCGGGCGGCGCAAGCCGTCGGAGCATCAGGTGAATCGAACTGATTCGCAACATCGAGGCGCTGGACTCGGTCAGACGTTCGTAGTCCCGACTCTGGCGGCGGTACCTTCCCAACCAGGCGAAGGTGCGCTCGACGACCCATCGTTTGGGCACAGGCGCGAAACCGACTGCTCCTTCCGGCCGAGACTTGATCTCCAGGTCCCAGTGGTCGCGGTGCTTCTCCAGCCACCGATCCAGTTCGTGATTGCGATACTTGTTGTCCGCCCAGATTTTGGTCAGTCTGGGACATCTGGCGTTGTCGAGTTGGCTGAACACTTGGGGTGCAGCGGCCCCATCGTCCCATGCTGCACTGGTCACGACCACCGCCAGCAAGAGCCCCAAAGTATCCACGAAAACATGGCGTTTTCGCCCGTTGATCTTCTTCCCGCCATCGTATCCGTGCTCGCCACCCCGCTCCGTCGTTTTTACGGTTTGGCTGTCGATCGCACCGGCACTGGGCGTCGGTTCCCGCTGGTCCGCCACGCGGACCTGCGCCCGCAGCGCATCCATCATTCGTTGCCACGTGCCATCGTCGCGCCACTGCCGGAAATACTGGTAGACCGTACTCTTCGGCAGCAGATCGTGGGGCAGCAGGTCCCACTGGCATCCCGTGCGGTTGAGATAGAACAAGGTGTTGAGCACCTCGCGCATCTCCACCTCGCGCGGACGGCCGCCGTGCTTGGCAAGGGGAATCAGCGGTTGGAGGATGGCCCATTGTTGATCGGTAAGATCGGTCGAATACGGTTTCCGCGTCGTCGTGGTCATGTGCGCACTCCTTTGCAAGGGGAAAGTGCGCATCTTTACTCCCGACAACGCTTTACAGCAATATCACTTTGCGGATAGCCTCTTAGTGCTTGGTTCTTAGCCTCAAGTTCTAAATCCCCAAGCGGAATTATCCCGCTCTCCCCCGTGTGGGGGATGGAGTTCACTTCTTCTCCCCTCTCCCCTTCGTGGGAGAGGGGTTGGGGGTGATGGGGTGGCTGGAGAAGATACGTGATCCAGGCAACCAACATTTACCCAAATTCAATCGTTCCTTTCTGTGTCAATCTGCGAAGTCTGCGGATCGTTCTTTCCTTGCTTGTGCTCGGGGCGGCCTGTGTCTCGTCGGCCGCCGATCCGGACCAGGCGGCCAAGGACTTGGCGGCCGTCAATAAGTTCCTTGCCGCCGGCTTCCCGGGAAAGACATGGCAGCAGGGGCCGACGCCGATGCAAAACGCCGCGCTTGACAAGGCGTTCCCGGACGTGCGATTCTATTACGTTTTCTCCTCCCAGGATCGGCCCAAGGCGGACTGGATCTCCGTGATGATGCGCGTCCGGGACGACGGAACGGTGACGCAGGTCGCCGGGCCGGCATCCATGAACCAGGGGTTGATGAAGGTCGCCGGCACGGCCGACGCGAAGATCGCCGCGGCCGCCATCATGTCGCTGACGTTCGGTCCGTCCGGGCCCGTGTCGATTTCATCCGGCGACGTTCCCGTGGCCCGAATGAACGGCGGCTGGTATTGCCTGGCCACTCCGGGTCCGACGGGCAATAAGAAGCAGGCCCTCGAAGTGATTTTCGACGCCGGCGGCCGGTGCATCAGCGTGGCGCATCGAGTCACCGGCCGACCCGCCGGGCATTAGCCCATCAGCCGTTGCTGAATGATCTCGAGAATCCCGGCGGCGACCCGGCGCTTGCTGCCCTGGAGGTCCGCCAGCACGGTCCCGTCGGCGCCGAGCACGTGGACCCGCGTTCGGCTGGCGCCGATGGCGGCCGGGCCGTTGACGACGATCAAGTCGCAGTTCTTCTGCTCCAGCTTCTGAAGGGCCCGCAGGCGCCGGTCCTCGGTCTCCAGGGCGAAGGCCACCATCCATTGGGCCCGGCGGATCTTTCCCAGGCGGGCCACGATGTCGGGCGTTTCGACCAGTTCGACTTCCAGCGGCCGGCCCGTCTTGCGAATCTTCTTGCTCGCCACCGTCCGCGGCCGGTAGTCGCAAGGGGCGGCGACGGCAATCAGCCCGTCGCAGGCCGGAAAGACCTCGAGGCACGCTTCCAGCATGTCCTCGGTGGAGACGACCGGGACGACTTCCGCCGCGGGCGGATAGCGGACGGCGACGGGCCCGCTGACAATGACCACTTGGTGACGTGCCTCGATGGCGGCGGCGGCCAGGGCCCGGCCCATCCGCCCGCTGGAGGCGTTGGACAGATAGCGCACGGGATCGAGATACTGCCGCGTCGGGCCGGAGGTGATGAGGATGCGAGCCATGAGCCAAGGATAAAGGATGAAGGATAAAGGACAGCAATTGGCCGCACAGTTTCCTGATTACTTCTGCCTTCCGCCATTATCCGGAGGCTAACGCCTCCGGCTCACCGTCCGGCTTTTCTCAACGTCTGGGCAATCACCTCGAAGAGCTTTTCGGGCGAGGCCATCCGGCCGGCGCCGATCGCGCCGCAACTCAGATAGCCCTCCTCGGGATCGACCAGCACGACGCCGTCGGCGCGAAGCTGGGCGACGTTGCGCCGCACGGCCGGCTTGTCCCACATCGTGTCGTTCATGGCCGGGGCCATGATGATCGGACCGTCGAACGACAGCAGGGTCGTGCTCAGCAGGTCGTCGGCCAGTCCGCAGGCGGCCTTGGCGAGGATGTTGGCCGTGGCCGGGGCGACGCAGAAGACCTGGCGGCACGGGCCAATTCGATGTGCGGATGCGCGCCGGGGCCGAAGACGCGGGTGCCGACCGGCCGGCCGGTCAGGGCCTCGAAGGTCTTCGGCCCGACGAGCCGGGTGGCGGCGCGGGTCATCAGGACCGACACGTCCGCCCCGGTCTGGACGAGGCGGCTGACCAGCGCGGCCGTCTTGTAGGCGGCGATCCCCCCGTGACGCCGATAAGCACTTTTCGTCCGTTCATAGGTTTTGAGAGTCCAGTCTTGGCCCAGGGGGACAGTCCCATTTTCGTCGAACGAAAATCGGGACAGTCCCCAGAACGAAAATTGGGACAGTCC
>CAWDRV010000006.1:0-40000 GCA_963804825.1 uncultured Planctomycetia bacterium
CGATGCGAATTCCCGACGGGTCCATCGGCTTGCGCTGGTCGAAGGGGATCATGTTCTTGTTCACCGTGATGTGGCAGCGGCCCAGGGATTGCTCGGCCTGGCGGCCGGTCAGTCCCAGGGGGGTCACGTCGGCGAGCATGAGGTGGTTGTCGGTGCCGCCGCTGACCAATTTCAGCCCGCCGCCGGCGAGCACTTCGGCCAGGGTCTTGGCGTTGTCGATGATTTGCCGGGCATACTGCTTGAAGGCCGGCGTCAGGGCCTCGCCGAGACAGACCGCCTTGCCGGCGATGACGTGCATAAGCGGTCCGCCCTGCGTGCCTGGAAACACGGCGCGGTCGATGTCCTTGGCATACGCCTCCTTGCAGAGGATCAGGCCGCCGCGCGGACCGCGGAGCGTCTTGTGCGTGGTCGTGCTGACATAGTCGGCCACCGGCACCGGGTCGTCGTGCAGCCCGGCCGCCACCAGGCCGGCATAGTGCGCCATGTCGACGAACAACTGGCGCCGCACTCCCGGGCGATCTCGGCGAACTCGGCGTGCGGCATTCGCGCGGATAGGCGCTGGCCCCGGCGACAATCATCTTCGGCTTGTGCTCGCGGGCCAACGCGGCGACCTGGTTGAGGTCGATGCGGTGCGTGTCGGGCCGGACCCCGTAGCTGTAGAAATGGTAGAGCTTGCCCGAAATGTTCAGCTTCATCCCGTGACTCAGATGGCCGCCGTGGGCCAGGTCGAGCCCGAGCACAACGTCGCCCGGCTCCAGCGTCGAGAAGTACACGGCCGTATTGGCCTGGGTGCCGGAATGGGGCTGCACGTTGACGTGCTCGGCGTGGAACAGGGCCTTGGTGCGATTGCGGGCGAGTTCCTCGACCTGGTTGACGAACTCGCAGCCGCCGTAATATCGCTTCGCCGGGTAGCCCTCGGCATATTTATTGGTCAGCACGCTGCCCATGGCCTGCAAGACCGCGGGGCTGGTGTAGTTTTCGCTGGCGATCATCTCCAGGCCGTCATGCTGGCGGGCGATTTCGCCGGCGATGGCGGCCCAAACTTGCGGGTCTTGCTGTTCGAGGCGGTTCATGGAGTTCCCTTGCTGCTGACCATGGATGGATCCACGGCAAAAGCCCTATTGTGAGCTTCCAGCGGCGGTTCGTCAATCCTGGCTCCCGGGGAAGATTCTCCCCGACTGGGCACCTTGCCGGCAGCGCGGGCGGGTGCTAAGGTGGAGCGGCAAGCGACTTCCCTTGGACAGGTCCCCTTTCTGAACCGCGGAGAACCGATCATGCCGGAGCAAGGTTGGAAACGCCTGACGGTCGGCGGGCCGTGGTTTCGCGGACCCGGCAAGTACCCCATCGTGGCCTATTCCGAGTTCATGCCGCCGCCACGGCTTGGACGCAAACCCTACGACCGCGACGAGGAGGAAATCGACGCCCACGTCTTCGACCCGGCCGATCCCTGGGGCTGGCGGATCAGCGAATATGAAGAGGCGTTGGAATTGCAGCCGGGCCTGCTGCACGTGGCCGAACTCTTGCTCGGCGTGCTGCGCCACTTGGGCCACGGCGAGCCGGCCCACGGCATCGCCCGCAACAAACTCCGCGAAAACCCCTACTGGCCCGAGAGCCTCCATGAAAAGGGCGCGCCGGCGCAGGAACGCTACGTGACGTTGATGCCGCTGGCACTGTCGCGCACCCAGGACGACAAGGGCCGCGTCCGCTGGACGCTCTTCGGCGCGAGCCACCAGGGACCGGGCCGGGCGTTTTGGCGCGGTTTCTATCCGCGCCGCGCCGCGAACTGCCCGCCGACTGGGCGCTCGGGTTCCTTCGCCGGCTGCTGGCGGCCGCGTATCAAGAGCCGGAGGCGGCGCTGGCCGACTTGCGGCGCGCCGGGCTGCGAATCTACTCCAGCCCCGACTATGCCCTAACGCCGTCGTGGAGCGAGGAGCCGCTGCCGGCGTGGACCGCTCCGTATCGTTGGAATCCGGGGCAATCGCTGCGTGGCGTCCGCTATCTGCTCAGCTTTTGTCCCTTCACCCGCTTGCCGGCGGCCGTCCGCCGCGCGTACCTGGCCGGAGAGCTGTGCTTGCTGCCGTTTCCGGGCAGCCTGTTGTTTTTCGCGCCGCCGCCCTACCTGAAATTGGAGAAGGAACTGCCCCATGCCGTGCAGATTCCGCTCCTGCACTCGCTTCATCGGCACGAGGCGCCGTGGGGCATCCGCATTCCGCAGTCGGGCTGGATGCACGAGGCGCCGCCGGGCGGACCGCCGCCGCACGCGGATTTCGGCCCCATACGCGGCACGTTTCGCCGCACGCACCGCTGGGCCCGCGTCCGCCGCCACGAGGACGAATTGGCCACGATCTCGGCCAACGAGGACAAGTTGGCCCACGTCCTCTTCAGCGCGGCGCCCGGCGACGTGGGACTGTACGGCAAGCCGATGGCCCGCAACGCGCAGCTCTGGACCGACCAGTTCCAACTCCTCTTGGATGGTCCCCGGGCGACGGCCGCCGAGTTGCGCCGGGCGGCCGAGCGGCTGGCCGACGGCGGCCTGTTCGGCTACCGGCTCTTCTATCCGCCCATGCAAGTCGGGCGGCATGAAGTGTATTGGCACCGCCCGCTGGTCGCCTATCTCGATCCGCAGACCGATCGGCCCACGTTGCTCTCCGATGCGCCGCTGGGCTGCCTGACCGCGCAGAGTGTGCAACGGCGTCGGTCGTCCCGGCCGGTCGAATTGTGGCCGCGGCTGCTGGCCCGCGCCGACCACCAGGAGGCCGTCCGCCTGCTGTTGGGCCGCTCCGAGCCGCACTACCACCGCGCGATGTTGAACGTCCGCAAGGTGCTGGAGACCTGGGAAATGCTGGGCCGTCGGCCGCTGCCGCGGAGCTTCGCCCGGCAGTTGCTCACCCTGCCCAAGGAAAAGTCGCTCGACGATTGGTTCCACATGCTGCCCGAGCTGGCGGCGGATCGAAAGGCGGCCGAACGTTTGGTCGAGCGTCTGCGCCAGTGTGTGGCCGACGAGAAACCATCGCTCGCCCGCCGGCCCTCGTCCCTCACCTTCGCCCATACGGCCCGGCGACGCTTCGAGGAAACCTATTGGCAGACCATCGCCCTGCTGGCCGCGGGACGTTACGTCAACAAGGACAACGCCGACTGCGTTCACGACAGGGCCACGCAATCGGAGTTGTCGCATCACGACCGCGATCTGGAGCCGCTGGGCGATTACGTGCTGGGGCATTACCGGCGGATCGTGGAGGCGGCGGGAATGTCGCGCCGCGCGTGGGTCGGCGAGATGCCCTTCCGTTGGCAAACCGACTTCCATTTCCCCTGGTCGGGCGGATGGCTGAAGAACCAGGGCGAGGAAACCCACGAGCGCAACCTGGTCGTGGTCATTCCCGGCCGCAACCGCCGCCGCGCCATCGTCATGGCCGACCATTACGACACGGCCTACATGGAAGACCGCTTCGGCTACGCGCACGGGGGCGGCGGACCGCGCCTGGCGGCCGCCGGCGCCGACGACAATCACTCGGCCACGGCCACGCTCATGCTGGCGGCCCCCATCTTCCTGGACCTCGCGCGGCAAGGCAAGCTCGCGTGCGACATCTGGCTGGTGCATTTCACCGGCGAGGAATTCCCCGCCGATTGCATGGGCGCCCGCCATCTCTGTCAACGCCTGGTCGAGGGCACGTTGCAGATTCGGCTGGCCAACGGGCGTTGGCGCGACCTCTCCCGAGCCCGCATTGCGGGCGTGTATTTGCTCGACATGATCGCGCACAACAGCGACCGCGACCGCGACGTGTTTCAGATTTGTCCGGGCGTCGGGCGGCAATCGATGTGGCTGGCCCAACAGGCCCAAGCCGCCAACCGAATGTGGAACGCCTCGGTCGGGGCGTGGAACGGCCGGGCCGCCCGGCGCGGCCGCGGCCGCGGACAGCGAAGCGCCGACGGCCGGACATTGCCCGAGATCGCCCTGCACCCCGCGCTACACGGCGAGGTCCGCCCCGTCTACAATCCGCGCAGCACGCTTTTCAACACCGACGGCCAGATTTTCTCCGACGCCGGCGTGCCCGTCGTCTTGTTCATGGAGAATTACGACATCAATCGGCAGGGCTATCACGACAGCCACGACACGATGGCGAACATCGACCTGGATTATGGCGCCGCAGTGGCGGCGATTGCGATCGAGTCGGTCGCCCGCGCGGCGACGGAACCCTTGCCGTAATTCGATCGCCGCACTGGCCGTCGGCCGAAATCGGCGCAGAATGACAGAGGAAGAGCGCCCGGGGCCCGTTCTCCGGGCGATCTTGAAAATCATCGGAGGTCGGCAGTGGACGTAACCTGACGGTTACCAGTGGTCGTGGCCGCCGCCACCACCCCCGCCGCCACCGCCGCCGCCGCGGGGACCGCGGCCGCCACCCTTGCCGCCGCGACCACGTCCGCCGCCGTAGCCACCACCGCCACCGCCGCCGGTGCGGGGCCCCTTGTCCTCGGCCTCGTTCACCTTGATCGTGCGGCCGTCCAACTCGGTGCCGTCCATCTCGGTGATGGCCGTGGCAGCCGCTTCGTCACCGGCGAAGGTCACGAACCCGAAACCACGGGAACGCCCGGTCTCGCGATCGGTAATCACCTTGGCCTCGACGATCTCGCCGAACCGCGAGAAGGCACCCTGCAAGCCCTCGTCCGTCGTGCCCCAACTTAAACCGCCCACAAACAACTTCTTCATCGCTACTGCTCACTCCTTCTGCGGCGTCGCCCTGCGGCGACGCACCCTCATTTCACGCCGGGTCCCGTGGGTTT
This sequence comes from uncultured Planctomycetia bacterium, assembly GCA_963804825.1. Lineage (GTDB taxonomy): Bacteria > Planctomycetota > Planctomycetia > Pirellulales > Thermoguttaceae > JBKQVT01. The sequence goes on from CAWDRV010000006.1 coordinate 4,780, forward strand.
GTCGTCCTCGCTCCCCGAAGGATGGTCCCAATGACCACCCTAAATCACAACTAGCATGATATCAGGTCGCGGATTCCTTGCAACGGGTCTTCGCACGAAATACGACCGGCAATCGCAAGTTTTTTGTTTCATGTCAATATTCCATATGTTATTAACTTAGTCATGTATATGGTACTGGGCGTTGGCCCGCGGGGGGCAGAGGCTTGTCAGGCAACGCAGTCGTGTTATCTTGGAACAGGAGTTGCTGGGCAGTCGCGCCGTGGCGCAATTGGATAGCGCATCGGTCTTCGGAACCGAGGGTTGGGGGTTCGAATCCCTCCGGGCGTACTTTACTCCTAGCCATTTGTGGGGCCGCAGCATTCGGTGTCCAGCGATACGCCAACCATCTTCACGATCGGTCATTCTACCCACTCCGTTGAGGAGTTCCTGGCCCTATTGAATCGTCATGGAATCACGGCGATTGCCGATGTGCGTTCGCAACCTTACGGTCGGCTCGATCATTTCAACCGAGAGAATCTTTCGGCAACCTTGAAGGCAGTTGGGATCGAATACGTGTTCCTTGGCCAGCAACTTGGTGCCCGACGCCAAGAAACTGAGTGTTACGAGAACGGGATTGCGCTTTACGAAAGAATCGTCAAGCTGTCTGCTTTCCAAGAGGGACTCTTACGATTGCGCCGGGGGGCAGAGAAGTATAGGTTGGCAATCATGTGCGCAGAAAAGGAACCCCTGGTCTGCCACCGCGCTATCCTCATCTCTCGCTGTCTGAAGGATTCCGGAATTCAAGTGATGCATATCTTGGCAGACGGAACTCTTGAAGACCATGCACTCGCGGAGAGACGTTTGGTTCGAGAACTGGACATCGTGCGCACGCTATTCGAACCAGACCTGAGCGAAAACGACCTCATCCAGCGCGCCTACAGCGAGCGTGGGCGCGAGATTGCATATCACGAGGAGAACGAAGGTCTGCCACCATGAATTCCATCAAGCTCTTTACGATCGGCTTCACCAGGAAATCGGCGGAGGAGTTCTTCGAGCGCTCCGCAAGGCGGGGGTCCGGCGCCTGGTGGACGTTCGCCTGAACAATGTTTCTCAACTCGCAGGTTTCACTAAAAAGCGGGACCTTCAATACTTCTTACGTTCTATCACGGGCATCGCCTACGTCCATGAACCGTCGCTGGCCCCCACAAAGGATATTTTGGACGCGTATAAGAAGAAGCGGATCGACTGGAGTGAATACGAATCTCAATTCAAGCAGCTTCTGCAGTCGCGTCGCCCCCACGAACAATGGATGTCAAGTGACTTTGACCACGCATGCCTTCTCTGTAGCGAGCCGACACCCGAGCACTGTCACCGCCGACTGGCCGCGGAATATCTTAGGGAGCAATGGAAAGACGTAGACATTAGGCATCTTTAGCGCCGCGAGGGACCTATGGCCCAGGTGATTTGTCTTGCGAATTCATGGCGTGACGGTGGACGGTGCATTGCGGGAATCGATGGTGCTACGGGCAAATGGGTTCGCCCCGTGCCGCATCATGGAGGTGCGATTCCTGAAGAACGCACGTGGCTGAAGGGCAGGTGCATCGTTCCCTTGGACATCGTTGAGATGCGACTCGAGCCCCCGACGTTCGGTACCCGCTTTCAATGTGAGAACTGCGAGGTGCGGAACTGGAATTGGCGATATGTGGGGCGCGCCACTGCGGCGGACGTCCTTGGGTATTGCACCAGCGCGGGACAAATCCTTCATAGCACGAGCAAGGTCGTCGAGCCAGCTCAAATGGAGCTGTTGCCTCCAGAGCGATGGACGTCCCTGGAGCTAGTCCATGTAAGGGGGGTCGTTTTCGAACCCGACCCGAATAAGGAACATCGCTGGCACGCCAAGTTCTCGATGGGACGAGTTGGACCGGAGTATTGCATCGGAGTGACCGACCCTGAAGCGACACTGCGACTTAATGGGGGCGAGGAAATCGCGTCGGAGTGTCTCTTGACGGTCAGCCTCACCGAGCCGATCCAACTCAGTCAGTACAATAAGCCTGAACTGTGCTACAAGTTGGTTGCAGGCGTGATCGAGTTGGACGGCGACGACTAATGTCACTCGATGGAACGTGCCGATTTCGGAATGCCGGCGCTGAAACAGACGTGGCACGGCAGGGCGGACCAGACGCCGACAACCACGTACCGCGTCCTGGTGGCCTGGCGGCACGCTGAACTCTTGACAGCGGCGGCCAAAGGATTAGAATCAATCTTTGGATCGGTCAGTCGTGAAACCATTGACACTCGGAGGATGGGAACATGACGCGTCCATGGCGCCCGGCGGCAACGGCGAAAACGGTGAAGACGGCGAAAACGGCGATAGCGGCGGCGGTGGTGGCGGTCCTGCTCGGGACGGCAGCCGTCTGGACGGCAAGAGCCGACGGGCCGGCCGCCGGCGGGGCCGATCCCTTCGCCGTGCCCAACGGCAAGCCGCCGGAACTCATCGCGTTCATCAATAAACTGCTGCACACGCAACCACCCGACCGCGAGACGGCGGAAAAGATGCGGCAGGCGATCATCAAGGCGGCCGACAAGATCATCGCCGCCCGGCCCGCCGAAAAGGACCTCTATTTCGCCGTGGAGGTGAAAGCGCGCGTGCTGCCGCCCAAGGATATTCCCGCGTTCGAGGACGAGTTGAAACGATCGGGCAACCAGACGGCCGCACGGATGGTCCACGGGTGGCTCCTGCTTATTCAGCTTGACGGCGCGAAGGACGACCCCGCCGCGTTTCGCAAACGACTCGACGAGGTGAAGAAGTTTCTCGACACGCCGCCGCTGGCGCCGGGCTGCATTGAGTTGGCGCAGAACGCCGGCCAACTCGCCGAGCAGACTGGCGACACCAAGCTGGCCGCCGAGACCTACGAGAGCTTCGCCCACAGCTTCGCCGTCCTGCCGCAGTTGGCCAACGTGGTCAAGCAGATGCAGGGGAGCGTCCGCCGCCTGAAACTCGTCGGCAATGAAATGTTCCTGGAAGGAAAGACCCTCGAAGGGAAGAATTTCAGCCTGAAAAAGTATCGCGGCAAGGTCGTGCTGGTCGATTTCTGGTCGAGCACCTGCGCCCCCTGCATGAAGGAAATCGAGGACATCAAGGACCAGTACGAAGAATACCGCGACAAGGGATTCGAGGTCGTGGGCGTCAACGTCGAGGGAATGAGCGCGGAGAAGCTTGCCGAGTTCGCCAAGAACAAAGAAATCCCTGGGCTCCTCTGCCGCGACGCCGATTTGCACGCGCGCGACGCCGACGCGCACGCGGCCGAGTATTACGGCATCTCGGTCATCCCGGTGGTGATCCTGGTGGGCCGCGACGGGAAGGTCGTTTCGATCCATGCCCGGGGGCCGGAACTCGGCCCGTTGATCGAGAAAGCGCTGGCCGCGGCGGTCACCGGCGGGCGAGGCGCGGGCAAGTCGTCCGACGGCGAAGACAAGGCGGAACTCAAGAAGGCGAGGGAAAAGAAGAAGCGCCAGGAGGCCATGCTCGCCAAGGCCCCCAAGTTCCGCACCTGGACCTGGACCGACACCAGCGGCGACTTCCACAAGACGGCCAAGTTCCGCGGCGCCGTCGCCGGCAAGGTCAAGCTCGAACTGGAAGACGGCTCCGTCGTCACCGTGCCGTTGGAAGAACTCAGCGACGAGGACCAAAAGTACATTCGCGAGCGAAAACACTAAACGGAGGGAAAAAGGGGACAGTCCCCATTTGCCGGAACGGCCCGAAGGGTGCTTCGCACAAATGGGGACTGTCCCCTTTTTCCCGGACACCTCGTGCCAGGACCACGCAAGGCGTGGCGCCCGTGTCAGCCGTGCCTGGGAACCGCCTTCCGGCGGGCAAGCCGATGAGAACCGCGCTATCGCTGGCCGCATGGATCCTTGTTTTGGCGCCTGCCGGGGCGGCCGAGATGCGCCACGCCGCCCAAGGCGGCGGAGATCTCGCAGGTCACGCGCTCGCGGCAGTTCGGCCTACAGCGGGAAGACTTCCGCGTCGGCCCGAAACAGAATGCCGGCTTCGTCATCTTGCCGTCGAAACCGGCCGCCGACGGCTCGAAACCGTGGATCTGGTACGCCCCCACCTTCGTAAGCCCGCGCGGATCGCTGCCCGATGAAGAACACGCCTGGATCTTCAAGCAACTCGTCGCGCGCGGATTTGCCGTTGCCGGCGTGGACGTGGGCGAATCGTTTGGAAATCCGGCGGGCCGCGCCGCCTTCACGGACTTTTACCGCGCCGTCGTGAAGCGCTACGGGCTGGGGCCGAAAGCCTGCCTGCTGGCGCAGAGCCGCGGCGGCTTGATGCTCTACAACTGGGCCGCCGAGCACGCCGATTGCGTGCAGTGCATCGGCGGCATCTACACGGTGTGCGACCAGTCCAGTTGGCCGGGCCTGGCCAAGTCGTGCCCCGCCTACGGCATGACCGAGGCCGAACTGGCGAAGCATTTGGCCGAGCACAATCCCATCGACCGGCTGGCGCCGCTGGCCCGGGCGAAGATTCCGATCCTGCATCTGCACGGCGACGCGGACACGCTGGTCCCGTTGGATCGCAACAGCGGCGAGCTGGCCCGCCGCTACCGCGCCCTGGGCGGCGCGATGGAATTAGTCGTCGTCAAGGGCAAAGGACACGAGGTCTGTCCGGAGTTCTTCGAGAACCGGCGGCTGGTGGACTTTCTCCTGTTACAGGGGAAACTTCCGGGTGCTCGGCCAAGAGGCGGCGGCGCAGCCGCAAATGCTCCCACCGCCAGATAGGCCGTCAGGTCCTCCCGCGGCTGGACCATCCATCGCGCCTGGGCCGCCGCGCCCGCCAGGGCGAGCAGGCCGGAAAACCCCACCGTCGCGGACCGGTAGCCGCAAAAGATCTCGTTGCGGGCGATTTGGGAGCGGATTTCCGTGATCTGTGCCAGGGCGTCGCCAGGATTCTGGCCGCTGGCAGTTGACATTTGTCCAGTATTTGCTAGAATGATGGAAAAGTCAGCGAATGTCGTAAGGAGGTCACTATGGACAGAAGTGAATTTGTGTCTCGGCATGAAGACTCGCGGCGGGCCGGCAACGACCGGGACCGCGATCCGCGGCCGATTGGCGAGGTCTTGGCGGAGCTTTTGGCCCGCTACGAGCGGCGGTTTCCCGGCGTTCGGATTGCCGTCGTCCAGACCCCGACCGAAGCTGTTGCTTCGTGCTGAAAGGCCCAGCCGCGGGCGGGCGTTATGTCGGTCGTCGATTGACAGGCAGGCAAACCCCCGTAGGTTATGCTTCAGCATAACGTAATGTGTCGCCGCAATAAATGTTATGCTGAAGCATAACCTACGCAAGTGCCGTTCCAACGTCGCCGGGCGTGCGGTACAATGCCGCAATGCAGGTCATTTCCCTCCAGTCCGGCAGCAACGGCAATTGCATCTACGTCGAGACGGAAGGCGCGAGGCTGCTGTTCGACGCCGGGATCAGCGGCCTTCAAGTCAAACGGCGGCTGGCCCTCCACGGCCGCGATGTGGCGCGCGTGGACGCGGTGGTCATCTCGCACGACCACGGGGACCACTGCCGCAGCATGGGAATTCTGCACCGCAAGTTCGGATTGCCCATCCACGTCACGGCCAAGACCCACAAGGCGGCTGCCCGCTACGGGCTGGGAAAAATCGCCGACGTGCACCACTTCCGCCGCGGCACGACCCTGCGGTTCGGCAAGGTCGCGGTCGAAACCATTCCAACCCCGCACGACGGCGTCGATGGCGTCGTCTTCGTGGTCGACGACGGCCGTCGCCGTCTGGGAATCCTGACGGACCTGGGCCATGTATTCTCGGGCCTGGTGGACGTTCTGCGATCGCTCGACGCGGTGCTGCTGGAGAGCAATTACGATCCGAAAATGCTGGCTGCCGGCCCCTATCCCGACTGGCTCAAGGATCGCATTCGCGGCCCGGCCGGCCACCTCTCGAACGCCGAGGCCGCCGAACTTCTCCGCGCGGCCGCTTCGGGGCGTTTGCAATGGGCCTGCCTGGCCCATCTCTCCGAGGACAACAACACGCCGAAAGTGGCGATGGCCACGCATCGGCGGATCGTCGGCCGGCGTCTGCCGCTGCTGGTCGCCACTCGGCACGAAGCCACCGACGTGCTCCAGGTGTGACGAGGATCGGGCGGGCAGGTCGGAGGAAAACCACGTCGCGGAACGAGCGCGATCCCCGCACTCCAGGGCACCACGTCAGTGGCCGCCCCCGAAAGGAGAGGGGGAAAGTCGCACGGTATCGCGTCAAAACCGCCGTTGACTTTCAATCACTAGTTTGATATAGTCGATTAAAACATCTGATTCACTCGTGGAGTCTGCCATGTCCCGAGTCCATGCCGGCTTGGAAACGAATGAGCGGCTGCTGGCGGCGGCGACCGAGGTCTTTGCCGAGGTTGGCTACCGGGCGGCGACCCTGCGCGAGATATGCCGCCGGGGCCGCGCCAATATCGCGGCCGTCAATTATCACTTCCGCGACAAGGAGCATCTCTACACGGCCGTGGTCCGCCGGGCGGTGGCGGCGGCCGGCGGGGGATTGGCCGTAATCGAACCGAATCCGGCCGATCCGCCCGAGGAAAAATTCCGGCATTTCGTGCATACGTTGCTTCAGAACATGTTAGGGGCCGATCGCCCCGTGCTGCTGCTGCAACTGGTGGCCCACGAGATGATCGAGCCGACGCCCGCGTTGGACTTGGTGGTGGAAGAGGGCGCCAGGCCAGTCAACGATATTCTCTTTGCCATCATCGCGGAAATGCTGGGGCCAACGGCTGATCCGACGCTGATACGCGATTGCACGAGCAGCGTGTTGTCGCAGTGCGCGTCGTATCAGCATTCGTGGGCGATGGTGCAGCGATTGGACCACTTGGACGTTCACGACCCGGCGACGATCGATCACCTGGCCGAACATATCTTCCGTTTTTCGTTGGGTGGCATCCGTGCCCTGGCCGAGGCTGCCAGGTCGGCCGAGCGCGAGCCGCCGATGGTTCGTGGCACTGTAAGGAATGAAGGGTAAGCAGCCATGAAGATTTCCCAATGGCCCCGAGGGCATATTCTCATTCTCGGTTGCGCGTCGGCCGCGGTCGCGTGCGCCGCCGTCGCGGGCGGAATGGCTTTCGCGTGGGCACGGCAGAACACCGACGCCGGCGCCGAGGCGGCCGGCAAGACGGAATACCTGACAACCATCGCCCCGGTCGCCGAACCCTCGAGCCAGCCGGCCGCGTCCGGCAAGGTTTGCAAGCAGACCGTCGAGGCGGTCCAACGGCACGTGACCGTCCGTCTGACCGGCAGCCTCGCGGCCGACGACAAGTCGGACGTGGGAAGCAACGCCTCGGGGATCGTGATGAGAACTTGCGTCGAGCGCGGCAGCGTGGTGAAGAGGGGCGACCTGCTGGTCCAACTCGATCCCCGCGACGCCCAATACGCCTTGGAGGAAGGGATATTGGCCGCGGAGCAATTGCGCGTGCGGCTCGGGCTGGAGGAGGGGAAGAAGTTCCGCGCGGACGACGTTCCCGAGGTCGAGGCGGCGAAGCTGGCCATGCTGCTGGCCGAAAAGAACCACAACCGGGCGGAAAACCTCAAGAGGCAAAAGGCCATTGCCCTGAGCGACGCCGATCAGATGGAGACGGAGTATCGCTCGGCCGCGCAGCGGTACCAGTTGGCCCTGTTGCAGGCAAGGCAATTGTATCAGAGCTATCGGGCCGCCCTGGCGCACGTCGTGACGCTGCAAAAAGCGGTGGAGGACTGCTCCATCCGGGCGCCGTTCGACGGCTGGGTCGCCGAGCGGGACGTGTCGGTGGGCGAGCGGGTGATCTCGCTGTTCCCCAGCGGCAAGCTGGCGACGGTCTTGCGGATCGACCCCTTGCGGCTGTCGCTGACCGTGCCGCAGCAAGAGATGGCGCGGATCAAGATCGGCCAGACGGTCACGTTTCAGACCGACGCCTTCCCCGGCAAGACCTTCACCGGAACGGTGCGGTACATCACGCCGCAGGTGACCAGCGACAACCGTTCCGTGTGCGTCGAGGCGATGGTGCCCAATCCCGGGGCCGTGCTGCGTCCGGGGCTGTTCGTCACGGCGGAACTGCAACTGGACAAGCGGCAGACGGAACTTTACGTGCCGGAGGCGGCCGTCCGCAGTCGCGGCGACGTGGCCGCGGTGTTCGTCGTCCGCGGCGGGGTCGTCCGGGAGCAGATCGTCTCCGTGGGCGAGTCGGCGGCGGGCCGCGTCCGCGTCACCTCGGGGCTCACGGCCGGCGAAGTCGTCGTCCTCACTCCCGACCTGGTCCATGACGGCGACGCGCTATGAACTTTCTCGCTTCGATTTGCATTCGCCGGCCGGTTTTCGCCACGGTGCTCACGCTGGTCTTCCTCGTGTTCGGCGTGGTGGGCTATCTCAACCTCGGCCTGGACCGCTTCCCCAAGGTCGATTTCCCCATCATCACCGTGACCACGCGACTGACCGGTTTGGCGCCGGAGGAAGTGGAGACGGAAATCACCGAGAAGATCGAGGAGGCCGTCAACACAACCAGCGGCATCGACGAACTCCGCTCGGTCTCCTCGGAAGGCATCTCGCAGGTCTTCATTACGTTCGTCTTGGAGAAGGACGCCGACGTGGCGGCCCAGGAAGTCCGCGACAAGGTCAACCGCATTCTGCCCGACTTGCCGCGGGACATCGACCAGCCGTTCGTCGAGAAGTTCGATCCCGATTCGTCGCCGGTGATGACCATCGCCGTTTCGGCGCCGAGTTCGATCCGCGATCTGACCGAGTATTGCGACAAGGTGCTGCGGCGGCAGTTGGAATCGTTGCCGGGCGTGGGCCAGGTGCTGATCGTCGGCGGGCAGGCGCGGCAGATCAACGTGCAGTTGGACCCCCTGAAGCTGCGGTCGCACCGCTTGACCGTGGCCGACGTCGCCCGCGCCCTGCAAACGCAGAACCTCCAGGTGCCCGGCGGCTCGGTCAAGGTGGGGGCGAAGGAGTACACGCTGCGGACGATGGGCCGCGTGGAAACCGTCCCGGAATTCGAGCAGATCGCGGTGGCCACCCACGGCGAGCACACCATCAAGATCGGCGACCTGGGACACGTCGAGGACGGCGCCGAGGAGGTCAAGAGCCTCGCCCGGTATAACGAAACCCCGGCCATTCTGCTGAACATCCGCAAGCAGTCGGGCACGAACACCGTCGAGGTGGCCCGGCTGCTCAAGGAACGGCTTGCCGAATTGCAAAAGAGCGGTTCCAAGGACCGCCACATCACGCTGGTGCGCGACCAGTCGGTGTTCGTCCAGGCGTCGGTCGATACGGTCAAGGAGCATCTCATTCTCGGCTCGATCCTGGCCGCCGTGGTGATCTTCTTCTTCCTGGCCAATCTCCGCACCACGGTGATCTCGGCCCTGGCGATTCCCACCTCGATCATCTCGGCGTTCGCGGTCATTTTCTACATGGGTTTCACCCTCAACAGCATCACGCTGCTGGCGCTGGCGCTGTCGGTCGGCATCGTGATCGACGACGCGATCGTGGTGCTGGAGAACATCTACCGCTACATCGAGGAGAAGGACTGCACGCCGTTCGAGGCCGCCTTCGCCGCCACCAAGGAGATCGGCCTGGCCGTCCTCTCCATCACGCTCTCGCTGATCGCGGTGTTTCTGCCCATCGCCTTCATGGGCGGGATCGTGGGGCGGTTCCTCAAATCGTTCGGCATCACCATGTCGGCCACCATCCTGGTGAGCATGCTCATCAGCTTTTCGCTGACGCCGATGCTGGCCGCCCGATGGCTCAAGCTGAAACGGCTGAAAGCGGCCGGCGACGGCGACAACGGCAACGGCGAAGGCAGACGGCGACGGCAAGCCGGCGGCCATTGCGGCCCGGCACGCGGCCGCCAAGTCCCGCGGAGGCGTCTACCATTGGATCGAGAGCGGCTACCTGACGCTCTTGCGGTTCTCGTTGCGGCGGCGATGGGTCGTGGTGTTGTGCGTCGTGGGCATGTTGGCCCTGGTGCCGGCGCTGCTGAAGGCGGTGCCCAAGAACTTCATTCCCGACGACGACCAGGGGGAATTCGAGGTCAAGGTCCGGGCGCCGGAGGGCACGTCGCTGGAGGCGACCTTCGTGCTCCTGGACCGCATTTCCCGCGATGTCCGGCGGCTTTGCGGCGTCGAGTACACGCTCACGTCCGTGGCCGACAGCGACCAGCGGATCGCCAACGAGGGCACGGTCTACGTCCGCATGGCGCCGCTCGCCCGGCGGCGGTTCACCCAGTTCGAGATGATGAACTACATCCGCGAAAACATCCTGCCGCCGTATCGGAAGCAGGACCTCCGCATCAGCGTGAATCCGGTGGCGATTTTTTCCGGGGGCGGCATGACCCAGGCCGACGTGCAGTTCATGATCGCCGGGCCCGACATGAAGCTCTTGGACCAATATGCCCGGAAGGTGATGCGGGACCTCCGCCAGGTGCCCGGCGCCGTGGACATCGATTCGTCGCTGGTGGTGGGCAAGCCGCAGTACGGGGTCAGCGTGGACCGCGCCAAGGCCACCGACCGGGCGTGTCGATCGCCGACGTGGCCAACACGCTGAAGCTCCTGGTGGCCGGCAACAAGGCCAGCGACTACAACGAGAAGGGCGAGCAGTACGAGGTCCACGTCCGCGCGACGGCCGAGTTCCGCAATCGCTTGAAGGAACTGGCCACCGTGTCCGTCCCCTCGTCCAAGCATGAAATCGCGGCCCTGAGCGACGTGGTGAAGTTCAAGGAGGGGACCGGTCCGGCGGAAATCAACCGCCTGAACCGCAAGCGGCAGGTCACGATCAGCGCCAACATGACGCCCGGCACCTCGCAGCAAACGCTGTTGGACGCCCTGGACCACAGCGTCACGCAGCTCGGCATGGGCGCCGACTACACGACCGGCCTGTTGGGAAAATCCAAGGAGATGGCCCGCACCTTCCACAGCTTTATGATCGTCTTCATCAGCGCGATCGTCTTCGCCTATTTGGTCATCGCCGCGCAGTTCGAGTCGTGGCTGCACCCCATCACCATCTTGCTCTCGCTGCCGCTGACGCTGCCGTTCGCCCTGATTTCGCTGCTCATCTTCGGGCAGTCGTTGAACATCTTCTCCCTGTTGGGCATCCTGGTGCTGTTCGCCGTGGTGAAGAAGAATTCCATCTTGCAGATCGACCACACCAACCAGCTTCGCGCCGCCGGGCTGCCCCGCGAGCAAGCGATCCTGGAGGCCAACCGCGACCGGCTTCGTCCCATCTTGATGACCACGGTGGCCTTCGTGGCCGGCATGATCCCGCTGCTGGTTTCCAACAGCGAAGGCGCGGCGGTCAACAAGGCGATCAGCGGGGTGGTCATCGGCGGCCAGACGTTGTCGCTGCTGTTGACCCTGATCGCCACGCCGGTGGCCTATTCGCTGTTCGACGACCTGTCGCAGATCTTCTGGCGGCTCTTGGGCAAGGTGCAGTCCGATCTTGTCGAGGAGGGCGTGCCCGTCCGCTTGTCGCCGCACGGCGACTTCGTTCATGCCGGCGAGCGTTCCGAGCCCGATGCGGAATCGGTCGCGGCGGAAGCTCGATGAAGCGCTGCGCTTGTTGCCCACGCCCACCGGCTGTGTCCGGTGGGAAGGGTGGCGGAAAGCGGCGTCTTCTTCAGCGTCTTTTCCCACCGGTCGCAGCCGGTGGGCGTGGGGAGCAGGGGAAAAATTCTCCCTCCCATCGGGCGGCGCTACACGTTTCGACTCCCGGTCACGCACCGATGGTCAGCGGGGGCGCGGGACATGCCAACGCGGCAGACAACGCCCGGAGAAGCTCACTCTCCTCCAATGTTATCTTGCCGTCCGCCGCAATGCAGGCGGTAGCGGCGGCGATCATGCCACGCTTCAGCGGAACCTCGGCCTGGGCCAATACGGTCAACGCGGCGTCGAAGGCCGCCAACGTACACTGCTCGCGCGGCAGCAACGTCGCCGGCGCCGTCGGTTGCTTCCCCGGGCCCAGCTTTTCCGCGCCGGCCTGAAACGCCCGTTGAACCTCCTCCGCGCCGCTGCGGCCGACGTAGGCCAGCACCGAGAGAATGACGCTCACCGGCTGGCGGACCGCATCGAGGCCGCGATAACGGACCGCCGGCGGCTTTTTCAGCCCGAAGTAGACGTCGAGGTAGCCCAGCAGCACGATCCGGAGGCAATATTCAAAGAGTTCGACCCGGTGTTCCGCCGCCACCAGGGCCTCGACCACGCGGCGAAACTGTCCATACTGCTGCGGCGAGGCATTCTTCAGCGCGGGCACGGTCAGATCGACCAACGGCAGCCGGTTGGCAGCAGGCAGCGATTGGGCCGGACCGGCCAGTTGTTGCACTTGCTGAAACAACGGCGGCCCGATCGTCGCTTGGAGCATTTGCAGTTGCCGGTTCCGGATGGCTTCGTCGTCGCGGTTCAAGAGGAGCGAAAAGATGACCGCCGGGGCGGAGAACGGTTCCCGAGCGGCGGTCAGCAGGGGCGGCGGCATCCCATCGACCAACCGGCCGGCGTGGTCGAGGTGTTCCATTTGCGGCTGGCCGATCCGCCGCACGACCTGCCCGGCATCGAGGGCCATGGCCCCGGCGGCGACGCCTGGCAGCGGGACGCCGATGGGCAGCGGCAGCGGCGGACGCCGGCTGGCGGGGGCCGGTTGCTCGGCGGCCTCGGCCAGGATGGCCCCGGGCCGGACTTCGGGAAATCGGCCGTCGAAGTCGGGTTCCAGCGCCCGGATGCGAGCGACCAGCGGCGGGTGGGTGGCGAAGAGATTGAGGAACGAGCCGGCGAAGGCGTCGCCGAAAAACATGTGGCTGACTTCCTCGGCGTGGGCGTGGTGAATCTGCGAGCCCTCGGCCAGTCCGCCGATCTTCTTCAAGGCCCCGGCGATTCCGCCCGGGTTGCGGGTGAACTGGACCGAGGAGGCGTCGGCGAGGAACTCGCGTTGCCGGCTGATGGCGCATTTGATCAGTTTGCCGAGGAACACGCCCAGGTAGCCCAGCACCAGGAGCGTCAGGCCGAGGAAGAAGGCGGCCGTTGCGGCCCCCGCCCGCTTGGAATCGCGCGAGGAGAAGAGGCCTGCCGAGCGCAGGATGTAATAGCCGACGACGGCCAGGACGAGGATGCCGAAGATGATGCCGATCAGCCGGAGGTTCAGCCGCATATCGCCGTTGAGGATATGGCTGAACTCGTGGCCCAGGACCCCCTGGAGTTCCTCGCGGGTGAGGTAACGGAGGCAGCCTTGGGAGACGGTCACCACGGCGTTGCCGGGCTGGTGGCCGGCGGCGAAGGCGTTGATTCCCGGCTCATCGTCGAGCACGTAGACCGGCGGCACCGGGACGCCGGAGGCCAGGGCCATCTCCTCGACCACGTTCAGTAGCCGGCGTTCGGCCAGGTCGGTGGTTTGCGGATCGACCGGCCGGCCGCCGAGCATCAAGGCGATGGTTTCGCCGCCGCCGGAGAGTTCGGAAATCTTGTACAGGCTGGCCACCGAGATGACCAGGATCGTGCCCAGGCTGACCCAGACGAACAGCGCCGGCTGCCAGAGAAGGATGCGCCGTTGCGAGGAAGCAACGTCGCCGGGCGTGGTCAGATAGGAGGACACGAAGTCGCCGTGCGTGTTGCGCCACTCCGTCACCGCCACGGGCGCAATCAGGGCCAGCAGTAGGTAGATCGCCAGGATGATGGTCGCCACCGCCAAGACGAACATCACCACCAACCGCCTCGTCTGCCGGCGGGCGTGATCCTGTCGGTCGAAGAAATCCATGGCCGTCCGGCTCAACTGAAGGAGACCTTGGGGGCTTCCCGCTCTTGTGGCTGCTCGATCTCGAAGAGGGTGGCCGCTTGGAAGTTGAACATCGAGGCGATGATGGACGTGGGGAACACTTCCCGCTGGGTGTTGTAGACCATGACCGAGTCGTTGAAGGCCTGCCGGGCGAAGGCGATCTTGTTCTCCGTGGAGGAAAGCTCCTCCTGGAGGGCGAGCATGTTCTGGTTGGCCTTCAGATCGGGATAGGCTTCGGCCACGGCGAACAGGCGTCCCAGGGCGCCGGCAAGCTGGCCCTCGGCCCCGCCCAGGGCGGTCATGGCCGCGGGCTCGCCGGGATTGCGGGCGGCCTGCTGTCCGGCCGCGTAGGCCATGTTGCGGGCTTGGGTTACGGCCTCCAGCGTCTCCCGCTCGTGCTTGATGTAACCCTTGGCGGTCTCGACGAGATTCGGAATCAGGTCGTAACGCCGCTTCAGTTGCACGTCGATCTGCGAGAAGGCGTTCTTGTAGCGGTTCCGCAGGGCAACCAACCGGTTGTACATGCTGACCACCACAATCACCACCAGAAACAGAATCACCACCAGCGCGAGCAAAATCATAAGGGCCGAATTCATCGCGAGTAAAATGGCAATCGGGGGATTCATGGGAACGACGCCTCCGTAGGTTATGGGAACGGTGTCCATGGGAGAAAAGGACCGCTCGGCGTTTGGGGTGCGGGCGGTCTCCGCCTGCGAAGATGCCTGCGCCACAAGGGCCGCCACGGTCATTTTAGCAGATTCTCCCGTGCGGCATAGCAGGGGGGGGTAAGGGCCCGTCAAAGAATAACATGACCGTCCACACTACCGGCAGAGAAACCGCGGATTAACGCAGATAAACGCGGACAAAAATGGATTTCATCAACTGCGTTCATCCGCGTTCATCCGCGGTTCCCTCGCTTGATTTTCCGATCTGTGAACGGTTACAGAATAACTTGGGGACCGGGCACCCTCCGGGCGCCTTGGAAATTGTTCCCGTCCGCCGGGCTGGGGCATCGGCTGTACCGGCTGGTGGTGGGGGATAGGAGAGGGTATCATGGGTCGGACGGCAGGGGATGCGTCCGACTGGAGGAAAAGCCATGAACACGTGCAAGTGCTGGGCGGCAGTGTTGGTGGTAATCTTGTTGCTGCCCAAGGTTGCGGCAAGTGCTGATGCGGCGGCGGAAGCCTGCCAGAAGGGCAAGGATAGCTTCGAGAAGAAAGATTACACCGCCGCCATTTCTGCCTACACGGAGGCCATTCGACTCGACCCGAAATTAGCCGAAGCCTATGGTGGTCGAGGCGCTGCCTATTATAAGAAGGGCGACCCTGACAAGACCATCGCTGACTGTACGGAGGCCATCCGGCTCGATCCGAAATACGCCAAGGCTTATGCCAGCCGGGGCTCGGCATACGACAAGAAGGGCGAGTGGGACAAGGCCCTTGCGGACTGCGCGGAGGCCATCCGGCTCGATCCGAAATTGGCCAAAGCCTACGGTGGCCGAGGGTTCGCCTACTACAAGAAGGGCAACCTCGACAAAGCCATCGCCGACTACAGCGAGGCCATTCGGCTCGACCCGAAAAACGCCGATAGATACTATAACCGGGGCACTGCCTACGGGAAAAAGCGCGACCTCGACAAGGCCATTGCGGACTTCACGCAGGCCCTCCGGCTCGATCCAAAAATGGCCGACGCCTACGGCAACCGCGGGCGGGCGTACGGGGAAAAGCGCGAGTTTGACAAGGCAGTCGCCGACTACAGCGAGGTCATTCGGCTCGACCCGAAGAACGCCCGGGCGTACGGCAGCCGGGGGTGGGCCTACGAGGAAAAACGCGAGTGGGACAAGGCCGTAAGCGACCTCGACGCGGCCATCCAACTGGGGCCGAACCAGCCGCGTTACTATGACGTGCGTGGCTCGCTCTGGATTGCCCGCGGAAATTATGATCGGGGCATCGCCGATTTTGAAACGGCCACCCGGCTCAATCCCCATGATCCGGCGGCAACTTTCGAGGCCTGGCCCAAGAGCCACCTTACCCCGGCCGACGTTCAACACGGCCAACAGCAGGTCCGCCAGATGCTCAAGGACCGCCCGGCAATGGTCCGATATGGGGACAAGGCCGGGGTGCTCTATCCATGGGCGGTGCGCAAGTTCGCGGGCGAAGATCTGGGACAGAGAATCCTGTGGGATTCCGCAGACCCGTCGCCGGACTGGAATGCCGAGCACTACTCGCCGACAGCGGAATCGCCGGGCTTTATTCGGGTCCGCGGGAAATATAAGGATGGGCCCGACGGAGGCAAGGAGCGGGCTCCCGAGGAAATGTGGTGTGAGGTCGTGTTCGAACTCTACAACATCCTCAACGTAAAGGACTTCCAACGGATTCATGGCGACGCGGCCGCAGGCAAACTGTCGAAAGAGGAGTTCTTCGTCAGGGTGGCCGAGGTTGAATGTCGTGCCGGGGAAAAGACGCGGGCCTTCTACATTCGGGTGTTCCTGCCCTGGGCGAAGGAGCACCGCCTGTCGACGAACCCGCGCTCGTGGTTCATTGGCCGGCAATTGGATCCGCGGGAGAGTCGCGCTCTTTTGTTGGTGACGGAAAATACGCCCTACTGGCGAAATTACGAACATAGGTATGACTGGATCGTGTTGAATTCCCTGGCCAAGAACCGTCAGAGTGAAAAGGCGATCAAGTTGGCGACAGCAATGCTAGAGCAGGCAATCGAACTCGATAAAAAGACCCGCCTCTATCGAATCCGGGGCGCCGCCTACGGCGACCGGGAAGAGTACGACAAGGCGATTGCCGATTTCACCGAGGCCATCCGGCTCGACCCGAAAGACGCCAGAGCCTACGTCAACCGGGGTTGGACCTACAGGGAAAAGGGCAAGGGTTACAAGACTATCGATGACTGCACGGAGGCCATCCGGCTCAGCCCGGGATTGGCCGCCGCATACAACACCCGGGGCATCGCCTACGCCGACGATGGCCAGCCCGACAAGGCCATTGCGGACTTTACCGAGGCCATCCTTCTCGATCCGAATTCAGCCGATGCGTATTGCAACCGGGGACGAGCCTTTGGGAGCAAAGGCGACGTGGACAGGGCCATCGCCGATTGCACGGATGCCATCCGGCTCAATCCGAAAATGGCCACGGCGTATTACGGTCGGGGCCTGGGCTATAAGGAGAAGGGTGACAAGGTCAAAGCGGACGAAGATTTCGCACGGGCCAAGAAGCTCGGCTACGAGGGAAAATAGGTCTGGTTGCCGGGCTGGGGCATCGGCTGTACCGGCTGGTGGTGGGGGATGGGAGAGGGTATCATGGGTCGGACGGCAGGGGATGCGTCCGACTGGAGGAAAAGCCATGAACACGTGCAAGTGCTGGGCGGCGGTGTTGGTCGGAATCTTGTTGCTGCCCAAGGTTGCGGCCGGTGCGGATGCGGCGGCAGAAGCCTGCCAGAAGGGCAAGGCGTATATCGAAAAACAGGAGTACGACGGTGCTGTAACCGCGCTTAACGAGGCCATCCGGCTCAATCCGAAACTGGCCGATGCGTATTACAACCGGGGCCGAGCCTTTGGGCGGAAAGGCGACTACGACAAGGCCATCGCGGACTTCACGGAGGCCATTCGACTCGATCCGAAAATCGCAACGGCGTACTACGGCCGGGGCAATGTATACGAAAAGAAAGGCGACCACGACAAGGCGATTGCAGAGTTCTCACAGGCCATTCGACTCGATCCGAAACTAGCCATAGCATACTGCGGTCGAGGGATCGTCTATGTAAAGAACGGGGCATTCGACAAGGCCATCGCGGACTGCACGGAGGCCACTCGGCTCGACCCGAAACTGGCCAAAGCCTACGGTGGCCGAGGCGTCGCCTACCAAAAGAAGGGCAACCTCGACAAAGCCATCGCTGACTACAGCGAAGCCATTCGGCTCGATCCGAAAAATGCCATAGCCTATGCCAACCGGGGCGCGATCTACTTCGGGAAGCCAGGGTTGACAAGGCCATTGCCGACTACGATGAGGCCATCCGGCTCGATCCGAAATACGTCAAAGCCTATATCAACCGGGGATTGGCATGCGAAAACAAGGGCGAGTGGGAGAAGGCCGTCGCGGACTTTACGAAGGCCCTCCGGCTCAACCCGAAAGACACCGATGCGTATTGGGGGCGTGGGTTCGCCTACGAGAAGAAACGTGACCTGGACAAAGCTATCGCCGATTATACGCAAGCGATTCGGCTCAACCCAAGACTTTCCAAGATTTATTGCAACCGGGGCATTCTGTACGAAAAGAAGCGCGACCTCGACAAGGCCGTTGCGGACCTTAACGAGGCTATTCGACTCGACCCGAAATACGTCGCGGCTTATAACAACCGGGGCGTCGCCTACGGGGAAAAGGGCGAGAACAACAAGGCGATCGCCGACTTCAGCGAGGTCATCCGGCTCGCACCGAAAGACGCCCGGGCCTACGGCAGCCGGGGCTGTGCCTATGAGGAAAAGGGCGAATTCGACAAGGCGATCGCCGACTTCAGCGAGACCATCCGGCTCGACCCGAAAGACGCCCGGGCATACAACAACCGGGGCTATGCTCACGACGACAAGGGCGAACACGACAAGGCGATTGCCGATTATACCGAGGCCATCCGGCTCGACCCGAAAGATGCCGTGGCGTACTCCAACCGGGGTTGTGCCTACAACGAAATTGGCGAGCATGGCAAGGCCATCGGTGACTGCACGGAGGCTATTCGACTCGACCCGAAATACGCTAAAGCCTATGTTAACCGGGGCTGGGCCTACGCCGAGAAGGCCGACAACGCCAAAGCCATTGACGACTGCACCGAGGCTATCCGCCTCGACCCGAAGTTGGCTATGGCATACAACAACCGGGGCATCGCCTACACCGACGAGGACCAGCCCGACAAGGCCATCGCCGACTGCACGGAGGCCATCCGGCTCAAACCGAAATATGCTGACGCATACTATAACCGGGGCAGGGCCTACCACAAAAAGGGCGAGTATGACACGGCCATCCTCGATTACACGGAAGCCATCCGGCTGAATTCGAAACTGGCCCTGGCGTATTGGGGCCGGGCCGGTTGCTACAGGAGGAAAGGCGAGGAGGCCAAGGCGGAGGAGGATTTCGCACAGGCCAAGAAACTCGGCCACAAGGGAAAATAGTTCTGGTCGCCGGCCGGCGTTGGGGCGGAAATGGCCTCTTGACATTGTCCGGCAGCAACACGTATATTGGGGAAACGACGGCCAAAACCTGACCCCCGGAAACAATAGTGCGATGACGGCGACGCTCGGCGGCGCTCCCGCATTGCCGCAAGGCGATGTGGGAAGCGCCGTCGGCGTTTCAGGGGGCGCCCAGGCGGCAGAGGTAAACCATGAGCGATCCTATCTCGTTGCGTTACGATCTCCAGCCGTCCGACCCCGAGCACATCCGCGCCATCACGGAATCGACCGGCGTTTTCAGCCCGGTCGAAATCGAGATCGCCGTGGAATTGGCGGATGAGCGGCTGGCGAAGGGGCCTGCGAGCGGCTACCATTTCGTCTTCGCCCAGCGGGACGGCCAGGTCTGCGGCTACACGTGTTACGGGCCGATCGCGCTGACGATCGGCAGCTACGACCTGTATTGGATTGCGGTGGCCAAGTCGGCCCAAGGATTGGGTCTGGGCCGCGTGCTGCTGGAGAAGACCGAACAGCGGATTCAGGCGTCGGGCGGGCGGCGGGTGTACATCGAGAACCTCGACCCGGCCCCCCTATGCCCCCACCCGCGCCTTCTACGAGCGATGCGGCTATCACCTGGAAGTCGTGCTCAAGGACTTCTACGCCTCCGGCGACGGCAAGGCGATCTACGTCAAGGCAATCTGACCCGGCGCACAGGAAGTCTTCGCCTGTCAGCGCGGCTTTCGAAACCGCAAGCGAACGGCCGGTCTTTTGGAAGAAAAAACTCTTGGGAAGACACGCTGCCGTCTACAACCAACCTTGCTCGCGGTACCAATGGGCCGTCTGGTGGAGCCGCTCCGACAGCGGGGCAGCCACGGCAAACCCCAACTCCTCGATGGCCGCCTTGGGGGAACAAATCCAGGAGCCAGCCGTTGCCTCGCGGGCCTTGTCGAAGTTGAAGTAGAAGGGATGATGCTGGAGGTGTGCCATCACCTCGCTCATGGCGCCGATCGTCCAAACCAGCGGGTTGGCCGTGGGCACGACCAGGACGTGCGGCGCGCCCGACCGCCGCGCCGATCAGCCGGCCCAGTTCTGCAAACGTGGGATTCTCCTCGCAGCAGGCGAAGTAGATGCCTTGCGAGGAGCCGTCGGTGGCGTCGCCGTCGCCGTTGCCATCCTGGCCCGGCGGTTCCAGCCGGCTGCCGCGCCCGGCCGCCAGGATCATCAGGTTGACCAGGTCGTCGGCATGGATCACGGAGAAGCGATGGGGGTGCAGGCCGGGGACCAGGTGAAGGCTGAACCGGGCGATCATGCTGAAGACGGCCCGCATGGCCGGGTCCCCCTCGCCGAAGACCACGGGCGGACGGACGATGGTGATGGGGACCTGTCCGGCCAGTGGTCGGGCGGCCCGCTCTCCGGCCAGCTTGCTCCGTCCATAGTGCGACACGGGGGCCGGCGGATCGCCTTCGCGGCGGGGCTGGTCTTCGACGGCGGGACCGACGGCGGCCAGCGAGGAGACCGTGACCAGGACCGGCGGGGTCGGCTGCTCGGCGCAGGCCTGCGCCAGGTTGCGCACCCCCTCCTCGTTCACGCGGTACAACTGTTTCGGATGCAGCGCCCGGAGGCAGCCCGCCAATTGATAAACCACGTCTTGTCCCGCGACGGCGCCGCGGAGCGACGGACCGTCGGTGATGTCGCCGCGGACGAGGCGAACGCCGGCCGCTTCCAGCGAGGCCACCGACGACGACGGCCGCACCAGGCAAGTCAGGTCGTGTCCGGCGGCCTGCAACGCCTTGACCAGGTGAAGGCCGATAAACCCGCTGGCGCCGGTGACCAAGACTTTCGTCATGTTCCTGAGTTTAAGCCGAATTTCGCGAAAGACAACGGGTCCGGCACATTCACGGCCCGGATTGACCTTGAGAAGCCGAGGCAGGTAAGATGGGGGACCGAAGCCCGAACTGCTCCAAGACCCTGGAATCGTACCTACAGGAGTATCCATGGCCGAACTGGTTGTCAAACGTGTCGCCACGCGGCGAGAACGGAAACAATTCCTGGAATTCCCCTGGACGCTGTACCGGAACGATCCGTATTGGATTCCACCGTTGCGCGGCAACCAGAAGGAGTTGGTCGGCTACCGCTGGCACCCGTTCTACGAACGGAATTCGGTGCAGACGTTTCTGGCCGTCCGCGGCGAGGAGGTGCAGCGGCCGGATCGCCGCCATCCTCAATTGGGGGCATAACGAGCGTTACCGCGAGCGCCGCGGATTTTTCGGTTTCTTCGAGTGCGTCGACGATCAGGAGGTGGCCGACGGCCTGCTGGACGCCGTGGGACAGTGGTTTGCCGATCAGGGCATCTCCTGTCTTCGCGGGCCGACCAATCCGTCGCTGAACTACGAACTGGGGCTGCTCGTCGAGGGTTTCGACTCCGCGCCCACGTTCATGATGACCTACAACCCGCCCTATTATGCGCGGTTGCTGGAAAACTACGGTTTCCGCAAAACCCAGGACCTGTACGCGTTCTGGGGGCATATCGACATGCTGCCGAAAATCAAGGAGAAGCTGAGACCGATCGTCGATCAGATCATCGAGCGATACAACGTTCGCGTCCGTCCGATGGACACGTCGCGATTCCTCGAGGAAGTGCGGATGTTCCTGTCGATCTACAACCGGTCGCTGGTGAGCACGTGGGGATTCGTGCCCATGTCGAAGGGCGAGGTGGACCACATGGCGGCCGGGCTGCGCCACCTGATCGTGCCCGAGCTGACCGTGCTCACGGAAGTGGACGGCCAAGTGGTCGGCGCCGCGTTCGGATTGCCCGACTACAACCCGCGGATTCGCCAGATCGACGGCCGGCTGTTTCCCACCGGGATCTTCCACCTGCTGCGGAGAAAGGACCGCATCAAGCGGATCCGCCTGATCTCGACCAACGTCATTCCCGAGTACCAACGGCTTGGTTTCGGCATGGTGCTGATGAGCGGCGTCGTTCCCAAGGTGCTGGCATCGGGCGTGGAAGAGGCCGAGTTTTCCTGGGTGTTGGAATCCAATTCGCTTTCGCGCGGGGCCTTGCAAAAGGGCGGGGCCAAGCTCACCAAGACCTATCGGCTCTATGACCTCGATCGGCAGCCGGACGCCGAAGGGTGGAAACCGAAGCGTCCGGGCCTGATTCGCCGTGCCGCGGCAACCGCGCCGCAGCCGCTGGAAATTCACCCCGTCCAGTCCCGCCGCGACCTGCGCCAGTTCATCAAGGTTCCCTGGGGCATCTATGCCGGCGATCCGCAGTGGGTGCCGCCGCTGGAGTTGGAAGTGAAGGAGTTTCTCGATCGCCGCAAGCATCCATTCTACTTGCACGGCGAGGCCGCCCAGTTCCTTGCCCGGCGAGGCGGCGTGCCGATGGGCCGCATCTTGGTCAGCGACGACAGCCGCTACAACCGGCAGCAGTCGGCCAACGTCGGCTGCTTCGGCATGTTCGAATGCGCCGACGATCCCGAGATGGCCCGCGCCCTGCTGGACGCGGCGGCCGGCTGGCTGAAGGCCCGCGGACGGACGGGAATCATGGGTCCGATCGACTACTCGATGAACTACACCTGCGGCCTGCTGGTCGACGGGTTCGACGCGCCGCCGCGGATCATGACGAACCACAACCGCCCTTACTACGCCCGTTTGTTGGAGTCTTGGGGGCTGCGCAAGGCCAAGGACTTCTATTGTTGGTGGTTCGTCGATGTTCACAACATGGTCGAACGATGGCGCAAACACTCGGAACGGCTGAAGCAGCGGGGCAAGATCGTCATTCGCCCCTTCCGCACCGACGACTTCGACGCCGAAGTGGCCCGCTGCACGGACGTCTACAACCGGTCGATGCAAAACAATTGGGGCTTCGTGCCGCTCAGCGAGGCCGAGTTCCGCTATTTTGCCAAGCGCCTGTCGCGGCTGACCACGCCCGATCTGGTCCTCTTGGCCGAGGTGGACGGCGAACCGGCCGGCTTCTCCATCACCGTGCCCGACGTCAACGAGGCCATCCGCCCGTTGCAGGGGCGATTGATGAAGTACGGCCTGCCCGTCAATCTCTTCCGCCTCATGCGACGGATGCGCCGCGTCAAGACCGCCCGCATGATCGTGCTCGACGTGCTGGAACAGTATCGACGCCGCGGAGTCGCCGAAATGCTGATTTTGCGCACGCTCGATTACGGCAAGAATGTCGTCGGCTTCACCGGCGCCGAACTGGGCTGGACCCTGGAAGACAACGACCTGATCAACCGCACCGTCGAAGCCGTGGGGGCGCATCGCTACAAGATCTATCGCATTTACTCCAAGGAGCTTGATTGACAGCCGTTTCTCGGGGCCTATAATGCTGAAATCAGAGACCGCCTCGCACGCTGAAGCATGACCTAGGAGAGCCGTTCGATGGGCAACGTCAAAGAAGTTTCCGACCATGATTTCGCCGCCGAAGTCTTGCAGTCCGACCAGCCGGTCTTGGTCGATTTCTGGGCCCCGTGGTGCGGTCCGTGCCGAATGATCGCCCCGATCGTGGAACAATTGGCCGCGGAAAACACCGCTTCGTGCAAGGTGTGCAAAGTCAACGTCGACGATAGCCCCTCCATCGCCGCCGGCTACAGCATCAGCAGCATTCCCACCTTGATGCTCTTCAAGGGCGGAGAAGTGGTCGATCGCTTCGTGGGCGTGCAGTCGAAGAATCGCTTGCAAGAAGCCCTCAACCAGGCGATTGGCTAGCTGCGAATCCCGCACAGCCCGTGAGATTTCTTTTCTATTTCTCCCAATCAACCCATCTTCATGCGCTGGCGATTTGCTGGTCGCTTGGATTGAATTCACCTGTCCCGATTGCCGATTAAGCAATCTGGGAAAGCCTTGCCGGTTGCGAAGACTTTGCGCGGCCGGCCCGTCCACGACGTTCCTTCCCAGGCTGATCGACATGTCCACCTCCGAGACCGGCAATCGCCAGACTTCCGCCGGCGTCCCGGCCACCCGAGTGTCGGCCGAGACGCGTATCGACGCCGCGCATCCGGCCGCCGTGTCCCAAGCGGCCGACGCATCGCCGGAACAAGCGGCCGACTCCGGGGCCGGCAAAGAGGCCGAGGCCGCGGCCGAGCAGTTGCGCACCCAGGCCAACCAGTTGGCCGAGCATCTGCGCGGGCGTCAGAAGGAACTCGATCATCGCGAGGCCGAACTCAACGCCCGCAGTGCGCAGTTGGAAACCGACCTCCGCTGCGCGCGGCTCTGGCTCAGCGAACGGATTGCGGAATTGCAGCAGCGGGCCGCGGAACCCAGCGCGGAGCAAGTTGCCCGCGAGGAGTCGCTGCGGCGGACCGCCGAGCAGTTGGAGGCGAAACAGAAGCAACTCGAACAGACCGAGGGCCGATTGCAAGAAGAGCGGGCCGAGGTGAAGAAGCTGCAAGAGCAGTCGTCGGCCGGATGGCGTGACGCCGACGGCCGGGAACATTCGCGGCGCGATCTCCTCGAAGCCGAGCGCCGGCGGAACATGGCCGAGGTTGAGGAGCAACGCCGGGTCGTCGGACGCCGGGCCGAACACGTCGATCGCAGCCGGGCCGCCATGGAGGAACTCCGCGGCGAATTGCTCCGCTTACACCGCGAAACGCTGGAGATCCGCCTTGCGACCGAGGAGCTTTGGGCCCAGCTTTCCGGCGCCGCGCCGCCGGCCGCGCTCCTGCAATCGCTGGGCCGGATTCGCGGCAAGCTCGCCGAGCACTATCGGTTGATCAACGTCGATCTGCAGGCGCGGAAGGAAGAGATGGATAAGAGCCGCAGCCAATTGGCCCAACAGCACGAGGGCCTGGTGCAAGAGAAGCAGCGGATCGAGCAATGGGCCGTTGCGAAGCAAAAAGAGGCCCAGCAGCAGGCAGCCCGCCTGATCGCCCGCGAGCAGCAACTCGATCGCCGCGAGATCGAACTGCGCCGTCAGTCGCAGCAGTGGCAGGTCGAGCGGCTGGAGCTTCAGCAGGAGCTGCGCGCCTTGCGGGCGGAGCTGGCCGCGCGCGGAGGCCGCGGCCACGGCGTGAGCGCACGGCCCGCCGACATGGCCGTCGCCGTCGCGGCAAACGCCTGAATCCCAAGCGGTCTCTCTTGGCGGAATTACTTCCCTGCCGACGAACCGGCCGACGCACTGGCCGACGAACCGGCCGACGTTTGTTTGGTGGGATCGGGCTGTTCGCGCTGTTGGTGAAGTTCCAGGGCCTTGGCGACGGCTTTCTTGGCCGCCTTCAGCTCTTCCTTCGTGTACGACGGGGTCGAGCCGATGGCCTGCTTGGTTTGCAAGGCGGCCAGCGCGCGCGAACTCATGTCGTTGCTGAGGTGCCAGGCGGCCAACTGCGCGGCGCGGTGGCTGATCTCATGCCGGCCGAGCAGTTCGCAGACCTCGGCCACGCCCGCCTTCTCCGTGGCGGCGGACAGCGGCAGGATTTCGTACTTGATCGTCGCCCGCGGCACCGGATTGCCGTGATCCAGGCAGACCGTCTCCAATTTCACCTGTCGCATGGACTCCGGCGGGACGTTGAGCATCATCGAGCCCGACCCGCCGCCGACCCGCTGCGGCGCGTTCTTGGCGGGGTTGTTGTTGAAGGGATCTGCGTTCCTGTTGTTGCCCGGTCCAATTCCCGGAATGGGAAGCTGCCCCATCTGGGCCAGCACCGGCACGCCGGCGAACGAGGCCGGCAATTTGACCGACAGCGGCTCGTCGGTGTTGTTGCTGATCAGCAGCCGGCATTGCAGTTCGTCGCGTGGGATGAGACGGACGTTGATCTGTTGCTGCTGAACTGCCGCGAAGAGTTCCACTTCTTCCGCGCGCGGATTGGCGGCATCGCGGCCATTGTTCTGCCGGTCCACGGCCGGCGTCGGCGTGCAGAGAACCAAGCCCGCCGCCAGGGCCAAGAAAAGCCGCACGAGCGATCCATAAGAGCGGACCATGAGAGCACCTCCTCTGGTTGTTCCGTGGCGGACGACGCCCTGGCCCGACCGCTGGAAAGCGGCGGCCTCGCTCCGCCAACAAGTTCCGTAAAGGCGTGGGAGCCTACCCCACCCGCATTCAGTCTAGCCGAAATGCGCGAAAAAGCCAAGCAAGAAAAAAGCAACCGTTCCGAGGGGGGGTCCGGGGAACGGTTCCCCTTGAATGCAAGGGTTACGTCACGAGAAGTCGAGGATGGCGTTCTTGGGGTGCGGGGGTCGCACCTGCACCAGGAGATGGAGGCGGCCGTGTCTGCATCCCACGGGAGGGGCCCGTCGGCTTCGATCCGCGCAGGGCCTTGGAGCCTTATTTCTGCGTCGCCGGGGTGTTCGCACTGGCGCCCGGCTTCTGTTGCTCTTTGCGTTGCTCGGCGGCCTTGGTGGCGATGCCGGCCAGGTTGATGCCGCCTCGAATTTCCAGCGGAGTGAAGTAGGGCTCGCTGGTGCCGTCGGCGTGCCGCAGTTGCTTTGCGGCAAGTTCCTGCCAACTCATGCCGTTGTTGAGGTGCCAGGCGGCGACTTGCGCGGCGCGTTGGTTGACTTGGCCCGTGCCGAGCATCCGGCAAAGCTCTTGAACTTCGGGCTTGTCGGTGAGGCTTTCGATGGGCTTGATTTCATAGGGGACGCCGGCTCGCGGCTCGGCTTTGCCGTGTTCGAGACAGACGGTGGGGACTTTCAACAGGGCGATCTTTTCTGGCGGGACGTTGAACATGCCCCCGCCGCCGCCCGCCCCACCGCCGCCCATGCCGCCGCCGCCCACGCCTTGGTTGGCATTGTTATTGTTGTTACCACCACCCGCCGCCCCGGCATTCTGGGCCAACACCGGCACGCCCGCAAAGGCATCGGGCAACTTCACGGTCAGCGGCTGGTCGGTCTTGTTTTCGATCAACACCTTCCCCTCTTTCGAATCCTTCGGGATGAACTTTACCGCGAGATCGCCGTTGGCGATTCCGTCGAACATGTCGATGGTGGTGCGCTGGGATCAATCGGCGCGCTATGCGTGATGAAATTGTTGGTCCCATCGGCCCAAAGCGACGCCGGAATCGCCGCACACAACATCACCAAACCGAATCGAAACCACCGCCAGGCTCCCCCGTAAGAAAAAGACGACATGGCTAGAACCCCTTCTGCTCGTAATTGGTTCCCAGAAAGACTCGCTCCCCACAACGCAACTGCAACAGTCCAGGTTAACCATTTTTTCCAACAAAGTCAAGGCTTGTCCCTAGTTATGGGGGTAGATAATGCGCCACTGGGCGAAGGGGGGAGCCCAGGAAAAGCCAACGCCGGTCCCTCCCGGCAAAATCGCTTTTCTTGTACAACGCCGGTCCCTCCCGGCAAAATCGCTTTTCTTGTACAATGAAGGGGTCCTGTCCTCCCGGTCTCGGCGAGATTTCCATGACACCAGACGGCTCAGTCCGTTCGCAGACAGCTCCTGTTTCCGTGCAACGGTCTGATGCCGGGCTTCAGCGGGCATTGCTGGCGGCCCGGGTCGCGGAGGAAAACCGCGGCCGGGACATCGTCATCCTCGATATGCGGCCGGTGACCGCGGTCTTCGATTACTTCGTGCTGGCCAGCGGCGCCAGCCGGCGGCAGTTGCACGCCATGAGCGAGGAAATCGACCACGCCCTGGAGGACCGTATGGGCGACCGGCGGCTGGGTATCGAAGGATACCAGGAAAGCCGCTGGATCCTGCTCGATTACGGCGACGTGGTGATCCATCTGTTCGAGCCGGCGACACGGGCCTACTACGCCCTGGAAGAACTCTGGGCCCACGCGAAGCGCGTGGGACTCAAGGCGGAAGGCGGAGGGCGGAAGGCGGAAGGCACCACGGAGACAGACGATCCATGACAGCGTCCCCTTCCGCGTTTTCCCCGTCCCCCTTTTACCTTCGTTCTTCCCCCTTCCGCCTTCCGCCTTCCCCCTTTCCCCCATGAGCATCCTCTCGGAACTGAAAGAACGTTTCCGCCTCGCGCTGGGCGATCTGGCCGGCGATGCGGCCGGCGACGCGGAAGAACTGCTGTCGATGGTCCGCCGCGGCCAAGACCCCAAGTTCGGCGACTATCAGGCCAATCTCGCCATGCCGTTGGGAAAGCGGTTGGGCCGGCCGCCGCGCGAAGTGGCCGCCGAGCTGGTCCGACGCTTGGACCTGTCCGATCTGTGCGACTCGGTCGAGGTCGCCGGCCCCGGGTTCATCAACTTGCGATTGCGCGAATCCTGGCTGGTGAAGCAGTTGACCGCCGCCCTGGGCGATCCGCGGCTGGGCGTCGCCCCGCTGGCACGGCCGCGAAGGTTCGTGGTCGATTATTCCGCCCCGAATGTCGCCAAGCCGATGCACGTCGGGCATATCCGCTCGACGGTGATCGGCGACGCCCTGTGTCGAATATTGAAGTTCGCCGGGCACGAGGTCATCAGCGACAATCACATCGGCGACTGGGGCACGCAGTTCGGCATGATCCTGTACGGTTACAAGCATTTCTTGGACCCCGACGCCTACCGGCGAGCGCCGATCGACGAGTTGGCCCGGCTCTATCGGCACGTCCGCACGCTGGCCGACGAGCAACCCGACGTGGCCGCGGCCGTTCTGGCCGAGACCGCCAAGCTGCACGCCGGCGACCCGGAAAACCTGCGTTTATGGCGGGAATTCCTCCCCGTCTGCCTCGAAGACATCCAACGGATCTATCGGCGGCTGCACGTCCGATTCGACCATACGCTGGGCGAGAGTTTTTATAACGATCAGCTTGCCCCGATCGTTAAGGAGCTGCTCGACCGCGGTCTGGCCCGGACCAGCGACGGCGCCGTCTGCGTGTTTCTCGAAGGGCACGACGCACCGATGATCGTCCGCAAGCAGGATGGGGCGTTCCTCTATGCCACGACCGATCTGGCCACGATCCGCTACCGCATGGACCAGTGGCGGCCGGACGCCATCCTCTACGTGGTCGATCATCGGCAGGGGCTGCACTTCCGGCAGCTTTTCGAGGTCGCCAGGCTGCTCGGCTACGAGCGGGTCGAGTTCCAGCACGTCAGTTTCGGCACGGTGTTGGGCGTCGACGGCCGGCCGTTCCGCACCCGCTCCGGCGACACCGTCGGCCTGGAGGGCCTGCTGGACGAGGCGGTCGCCCGGGCCGGCGAGATCGTCGCGGCCAACGACGACGCCAAGCCCGACGGGCCGGAACTCTCGGCGGCCGACCGGGCCCGCGTGGCCGAGACCGTGGGCATTGCCGCCTTGAAATACGCCGACCTCTCGCAAAATCGCACCAGCGACTACGTCTTCAGCTACGACAAGATGCTGGCCATGAACGGCAACACGGCCACGTACATGCAATATGCCTACGCCCGGGTGCGGAGCATTTTCGCCCGGGGGAAGGTCGATATCGACGCCCTGCGGGCTTCGCCCGCGCCTATTTTGTTGGGCTCACCGGCCGAGCGGGCATTGGCCCTCGAGTTGCTCCGCTTCGGCGAGGCGTTGGACCTGGCCCTGGCCGACTATCGCCCCAACCAACTGACCGCCTATCTCTTCGACCTGGCCAATCGCTATTCGACGTTTTTCGAGCAGTGCCACGTCTTGCGGGCGGAGAGCGACGCCTTGCGTGCCAGCCGGTTGCTCTTGTGTGACTTGACCGCACGGACGATCCAGAAGGGCCTCGATCTGCTGGGCATTCAGGTGGTCGAGAAGATGTAGCGGCCGGGTTCGAAACGTAGGTCAGGCACCCTGTGCCTGACGGACTTGTCATGCGTCATCCCGAACAACCGATCTCCCGCAACCAAGTTATCGTTTGTCAGGCACGGGGTGCCTGACCTACGCGGCTGGTTTAGCTCCGCGGTCGCGAGGTCATGCGCATCCATCTCGTGGGCGGTAGGTGGCGCATTTCCATCTTCATTGGCCGCCCACAATGTGGACAAGTCGTTGCTAGGCGGGAAATATGTCCGCCGCAGTCGGGGCAATCGGTCAATTTGGGATTTGCTGGTGCCGTAACCGCAGTATCGGGCGAAACGGCATTCGAGAGCGTCTGCTCTTCTGCCTGAATAGCCTTTGCTATTGGTTCCGTAGCCCTTCGCAGCGCTTCGTCGGCTCGCTTCTTCGCAACAGAGATAACTGACGGTTCCGAACATTAGGTCCGTGAGAGTGCGGCCATCCGCCCGGCCGAGGTGCATGAAGCAATTCGACTACCGAGTAAACGCCAAGCGTCAGAGAACGAAGAAACAGGGCAACCACGTTGCGCGCGAACGCCTGCCAAATGGAGGGTTCTGCCCCGGCTGGGTATAGCAAAAGTCTCGTCTTGGTTACTTTTCGTCCTACGGACTGATTCTCCGTGAAGCTGTCCCGGAAACCAAAAATGAGTATTCCTGGGATAAAAAGGACATAACCGGGCAGCGCGATCAGCGAATCAATCAGCAACGCCCCGAACCGAGGTCCAAAGGATGCCTTATGCCGCGCGCAGACGATAGCGGATAGCATCGCAACCCTCCGGTACAGTCCTCTTGCCCGTGCCGCTACTGACCTGTCCAGCCGTGTTGTGTCGGCGCCCCTCCCTAAAATCAATCTTCCCGCCGACCGGCTCTGCCGTTGACCCCGATAGTTGCCTCAGGCCGTGGTAGCCGACGGCACCGGCACTAATTCCAGAACCACCTTGTGCGCATCTTCACCAAGCACTTGGGAGGCATCGAGGATTTCCAGCCCGGCAAGTTTGCCGTCCGGTCCATAGTCGGCCGTTATGTCGGGCGTCAACTCTCGGCACTCCGCGGTGCCTGGCGCCAGGGCCCGAAGTTCAATGTAAAGTGCGTCCACCTCGGCGTCGTAGCGAATCTTCATTGCAACACCTCACCCCTACGGCATCGTAACACAAAAAGTTGACCAATCACGGTCAGGAGGACAGGCATTCTTGCCTGTCTTTTCCAGCCAGACAGGAATGTCTGGCCTCCTGATTCAGACAATTTAATTCGTTACGACGCCTCACGTCCGGGGCTCACTTCGCCTTTCCGCCTTCCGCCTTTTCCTTCGCTGCCAACAGCCACGCGAGGATGCCCTTCTGCACGTGCATCCGGTTGGCCGCCTGCTGGACCACGACGCTTTGCGGGCCGTCGATCACCTCGTCGGTCACCTCCTCGCCGCGCCGGGCCGGCATGCAGTGCATGAACACCGCGCCCTTCTGGGCACGCGACATCAACGCGGCGTTGACCTGGTACGCGGCGAAATCGCGGCATCGCGCGTCGCGATGCGACTCCTGGCCCATGCTGGCCCAAACGTCGGTGTAGATGACCACGGCGTCCGAGACCGCGCGGGCCGGATCGGCCGTCACCGTCAGGTCCAGCGACGGGACCTTCGATTGGAGCCAGGCCAGTGACTCGCGGTCGAACTGGTATTTTTCCGGCGTGGCCATGACCATGCGCATGCCGAGCTTGCCGCAGCCCAGCGCCAGTCCGCGGGCGACGTTGTTGGCGTCGCCCACCCAGGCGAGCGTGCGACCGTCCAACCGCCCGATCAACTCGCGGATCGTGTAGAGGTCGCCCATGGCCTGGCAGGGATGGTCGAAGTCGGTCAGGCCGTTGACGACCGGGCAGGTGCAATGCGCGGCCAGATCGGCCGCGGCCTGGTGGTGGTTGCAGCGGATGACGACGACGTCGACATATTGGCTGAGGACGCGGCCGAAATCGGCGATGCTCTCGCGGCGTCCGAAACCGACCTCGGCGCCCAGGAACAGCGAGCTGCCGCCCAAGTGGGCCATGGCCAACTCGAAGCTGACGCGGGTCCGCAGCGACTGCTTCTCGAACAGCAGGGCCATCACGCGGCCGGGCAGCAGGGGCTCGCGCAGGCCGCGGGTGAACTTGGTCTTCAGGTCCTCGGTAATGGAAAAGATCCGCTCGATTTCCGCGGCCGTCAGATCGGCCATCGTCAGCAGGTGTCGCATCATGCCGCTCCCTGACGCGCGGTGAGCACGTCGGCCAAAATGTCGCATCCTTGTTGGGCCTGTTGGTCGGTCAGGGTCAGCGCCGGCAGCAGGCGGATGACCGTGCCGTGGGTGCAGTTGACCAGGAGTTTGCGTTCGAGGCAGGCCTTGACGATCGGCGCGCCTTCGACGGCCAATTCGATGCCGATCATGGCGCCCGGACGCGGACATCGCGCACCAGGTCGCAGTCCTGCCGGAGCTGCTCGAAGCGGCCGCGGAACAGTTCGCCCAGCCGCCTGGCCGCGGACAAGAGGTCTTGTGTTTCGATCATTTCGATGGCGGCCAGGCCGGCGCGGGCGGCGATCGGATTGCCGCCGAACGTGGCCGCGTGCATCCCCGGGCGCAGGCTCGGGGCAATTTCGGGCTTGGCCAGCATGGCCGCCCCGGCCAGGCCCCCGCAGATGCACTTCGCCAGGGTCATAATGTCGGGCGTCACTCCGGCGCCCTGGTAGGCGAACCAATCGCCGGTCCGCCCGCAGCCGGTCTGCACCTCGTCGAAGACCAGGAGCAAGTCGTGCTCGTCGGCCAGTTTTCGCAGGCCGGCCAGGAATCCTTCGGGCGGGATGCGGACGCCGCCCTCGCCCTGGATCGGCTCGATCATGATGGCGGCGGTCTCGTCGTCGATCAACGCGGCCGTGGCGTCCAGGTCTCCGAACGGCGCGTAGTTGAACCCGGCCATCAGCGGCCCGAGGCCCTCGTGATATTTCGGCTGGGCGGTGGCGGTGGTCGAGCCGAGGGTTCGGCCGTGGAATCCGCCCTCGAACGTGATGATCTTGTAGCGATGCTTGGGCGTGCTGTGCAGGCGGACCAACTTGATCGCCGCCTCGTTGGCCTCGGTGCCGGAGTTGCAGAAGAACGCCTGCCCGCCGAAGCTCCGTTCCGAAAGCGCCTTGGCCCAAAGCCCCTGCAACTCGGTGTGCCAGGTGTTGGGGACGTGGATCAGTTGGCCCAACTGATCGCGGACGGCCTCGACCACCGGGGCCGGGCAGTGGCCCAGCAGGTTGCAGCCCCAACCGGGAAACAGATCGAGATAGCGATTTCCCTCGTTGTCCCACACCCAGGAATCCTCGCCGCGGACCAGCGCGATGGGGAATCGCCCATAGTTGGGGATGACGTAACGCTGGAAGATTTTGAGGATTTCCTCGGAACTCAAGGCGGAGGGCGGAAGGCAGTCGGAATTCGGAAACTGGGAAGCGTCTTCGGTCATATTCTAAGCTCTAAGCACTAAGGACTAAGTTCTAAGCTCTAAGCGTCAAGCAATCCGGAGGCTAACGCCTCCGGCTCCCTTTATCCCGAGCCCGGAGCCCTAAATTCTTCCGTTTTTGAGGATTTCCGTGCCCACGCCCTTGCTGGTGTAGACTTCCAGGAGCAACGAGTGGCGGAGTCGGCCGTCGATGATGTGGATCTTGCGGACGCCATGCTCCAACGTTTCCAGGCAGGCCTGGACCTTGGGGATCATGCCCGACTCGATGGCGCCGCGGGCCATCAGTTCGCGGGCCTGATCGGCCGTGAGCGAGTGTATGAGCGACTCGGGGTCGTTGCGGTCGCTGCGGACGCCGTTGACGTCGCTGAGGCAGACGAGTTTTTCCGCCCGCAGCGCCTCGGCGACGGCCGTGGCCGCGGTGTCGGCGTTGACGTTGAGCTTCTGGCCGTCCTTGGTGACGCACATCGAGGGGATGACCGGCACGATGCCGTTTTCGCAGAGGTTTTCGATCGTGGCGTGATCGACGGCGGTGACGCGGCCCACGTGGCCCAGGTCGATCGTCTCGCCGTCTTTACCTTCGAGTTGGATGCGCTCGCCGGTCAGCACGTTGGTGGTATGGAAGTTCAGCGGCTGGGCCTTGCCTTCGAGCTTCACGATCTGGTCGGCGATTTGCTCGTTGATCTCGCCGGCGAGCACGCGCTCGACGATTTTTAGCGTGGCGTCGTCGGTGTAGCGGCGTCCTTGGACGAACCGCGGCTGGAGTCCGGCCTCGGCCATGGCGCGGCTGATGGCGGCCCCGCCCCCGTGGACGACCACGGGCTTCATGCCGACCGTCTCCATGAAGACGATATCCACCAGGAGGTGCATCATGGTCCCCTGGTCTTCCAGGATGCTTCCGCCGAGCTTGATGACGGTGACCTTGCCGCGGAACTGGCGGATCCAGGTGAGGGCCTCGATGAGGACGTCGGCCTTTTGAATGGCTTCTTCCAACGTTCGGTACTCCCTGCAAGATGGCCCTTTGGGGGGATGCCACAAGTGGATGGAAAAAGGCATCCCCGGCCTGGAACCCCCACGCCGGGGAAACCCTGCATTTTAGTCCGGCTGCCAGGGTTGTCAACGGGGCGGGGGCGGCGGAGGCATCGACGGCGGGCATCGCCCGAGGGGCTCCGGGAATCGGCGGCAAGAAGATCGGCGCCTTGGCAACGCCACCGCGAGAAGTTTCTGCGGAATCCTGCTACCCAAGGACCATGTCGGGGTAGGCAGTGGAAATCGCCGACAGCAGAAACTCCGGCCGCCTCAGTTCTGGACGCCCTCTTGGCCGATCTGAACGCCGTCTCGGCCGGCTTTGGCCTCAAGCTCGCTCCGCAGCACGCGGACGTTTGCAGGGGCCTCGATCCCCAAGCGGACGCGATCGCCGGACAACCGAACCACGGTGACCACGATCGAATCGCCAAGTTTGATCTGCTCGTTCTCCCGCCGTGATAAGACCAGCATCAGACAACCTCCCTGCCGTTTGTACAGTATAAATATGTATACCTAACGCGTGCCGTTTTGTCAAGGCGGAAGGCGGAGGGCGGAGGGCGGAAGGCGAAACCGCAAGCGAGATGCCACCTTCCGTTTCTAATCCTAATCCCCCCTAATCCCCAATCCCTTTCCGCCTAGGCGGCATATTCCAGGGCTGGCGCCTCCACGAGTTGTGTCTTCTGAAAACGCTCGCCCGCAGAACCGTAAAAAAGGATTTGATTGCGATCGGTTTCCCAGATTGCCGAAAACTGTGTCGCCCTGGGGCCGTGGAGGCGAAAATAGATGCCGCAGGGCTTGCCGCCCCGCAAAATAATCCGTTCCGTCATGGAGAAAGCCTCGTCCAGGAGTTGATATTGCCCGCAGATGGTCGTGCGGACGTATTCACGTAACTCGCTCAAGTTGTCAATCTGTTGAACATAGGTCAACATTTCTGGCCGTTGTCTCCTTCAGTTGTGCACAGGTCCTCGATGTGACCAGGGGCTCTGCGCATGTGAGAGAAAATGGGTTAAATGCCGACAAGAGAAGCTATCGGCAAAATGGGAAGAAGAATTCGCACCAGAATTGTGCCCAATTAAAAAGCAAACGCAGCACGGCGGAGTTCGCGCGTCGGCGTTAGTCCTATGCTCCCAAGCAGATA
>CAWDRV010000006.1:45000-858520 GCA_963804825.1 uncultured Planctomycetia bacterium
CCTCAAGCGGAATTCGGGCCCTTACACCGTGGACGTTTTGCTGCCGAAGTTCGAGTTCAAGGGTCACTACGACATCAAGGATCAACTGGCGAAAATGGGCGTGTCCAGCGCCTTTGACGAGAACAAGGCGGACTTCGACAAGATGATCGTCAAGAAAATAGAAGCCTATCGAATCTACATAAGCCAGGTCTACCACGACGCATGGATCGAGGTTCACGAGGAAGGCACCGAGGCCGCCGCGGCAACGACCACCGTGGGTTATTCGTTCGGTTGCGATATGCAAATGCGTCCCCAGCCCGTCGATTTCCACGCCGATCATCCCTTCCTGTTTGCGATTGTTCACAACAAGAGCTACAGCATTCTCTTCGCCGGCTGGATTGCGAACCCGAAGGGGTTTATCGGGCACGCGAATTGAAGACAATCGCAGCCCGAAACGCCTCCGGAATGCGTCCGGGCGGGGGCAAGACGCCGGAAATTCCCCGGCAAACCAGTCGCTTGGATTGGAAATGGAAAAAGGGTAGAATAGAATACCACGGTGAGGGACGCTTCGGTGCCGGAACTCTGCCGATTTTTCGGGATTGTGATCGCCATGTACTACGAGGATCACGCGCCGCCACATTTCCACGCGATTTACGGCTCGGAAAAGGCGGAGTTTTGCATCGACCCGCCCGGAATTCTCAAGGGGCGGTTGCCGCCTCGGGCGTTGGCGCTGGTCATGGAATGGACTGCCCTCCATCAGGCGGAATTGCTGGAGGCCTGGGATCGACGCGCAGCCGGGCAAGTGCCGCCAAGGATCGAGCCGCTTCAGTAGGGAGGTGCGATATGACGCAACTATGTGCGACGATTACCGACGTGCGGGTTCTCGACGGCTATCGCGTCGAGTTGACGTTTTCCGACGGCATTCGGGGCGCCGTGGACCTTGCCAACCGCGTCGTCGGCCGTGGCGGCGTGTTTGGACCGCTCGAAGCCCCTGAATTCTTTCGGCAGGTCTTCGTCGATCACGAGCTAGGTACGATCGTCTGGCCCAATGGCGCCGATTTTTGCCCGGACCTTCTCCACGATTGGGTCGCGAGCAAGGTCGTCTCGCCGCCAGAGCAGGAAACCATTGTGTCGTAATGTTTGGCCATCCGATGAGCGATTTTGTGATCTGCACGGCGAGCAGACCATCCCCAAGTCAGCTTCCCATGACCACCGCAATTTCCCCCTCCGTCACGCCGACCAATCCCCCCGAAACCCCCGTCATGACCGTCTGGCCGACCATCGGCGCCACGGCGCTGGGCCGCGGCGTGGGCCGGTTGTGCGGGGTGAAATTGGGAATCGGCTTCTTCACCCTCGGCAAACTGCTGGCCCTGGCCACCATCCCCCTGAGCCTGACGGTCTTCGTCTGGCAGTTGTTGCCCTTCGTGTGCCGCCGCTACAGCCTGACCGACCGGCGAATCCTGGTCCGGCTGGGCTACAAGGCCGTCGAGCGTGGGGCGATCGGGCTGGATGAGTTCGACTCGATCGACGTGGTGATCCTGCCGGGGCAGGATTGGCTGCACGCCGGCGAGTTGGTCTTTCGCCGCGGGGGAAACGAGGTCTTTCGGCTGTCCGGGGTTTCCCGGCCCGAGGTCTTCCGGCAAGTCTGCCGCAAGGCCCAAACGGCGCTGCTCAGTTTCCGCGCGGTGATGGCCCAACAGGCGTCGCAGGTCTCCTGATCCGGGCCGCGCCGCCGCGCAATGCCGCGTTTGCTTGTTTTCAATCGACGGGCGGCAGGCGACGGACCCCGTTGCCCAGATCGAGCGGATCGGCCGGCGGGGGTGATTCCGCCTGGAAAGCGGCCTGGGAAACCCGCACGACGGGGATCGCCGTCGCCGTGGCCAACGCCCCGGAGGGCCTTTCCTCGGCGTTGAGATTCGGTGTCGCGGACGGCGAATCTTTCGTTTCGACAGGTTGTGCGGCGATTGCCGGCCGTTCAGGCACGGTGGCTGTTTTGCTTTCCATCGGCGATGCCGACTGGATCGGCGGCGCGGACTGCGCCAGCGGCTGCGGCTGGCACCAGTCGCGCACCATCTGCGAGACGGCCGGATATCGGGTCATGTTCAGCCCGACCGCGCCGACGATCACACCCAGCCAACCAAAAGTCACCGCGATTCGTGGCACGTCTTGAATCTCTCTTCCGCGCGTTGGCCTGATCCCAGCGTGAAACCATACACCACGGCCGGCCAAGGGCAAGCCGACAACCGCCGTGCGCCGGTCCGCCGGGCGACGGGGGCGGACGACGAGAATAGTTGGGCAAAGTTTGGCGGCCGGGCAACCGGCGCCAGGCCCCCAAACTCGGTTACGCTTCGGTTTTCCCGTCGCTGGCGGTATCCGCGGGCGCGGATTGCCAGAACTGGCTCTCCTCGTAGTAGATCACCTGGGTGCCGAAGCTGTCGAAGGTGAATTCCAGCTCCCTGAGTTCGGCCAGCCCGCGGCGGAGGCGGTCCTGGTTCTCCGGCGTGCAATAGAGCAGGAGGAATCCGGACCCGCCCGCGCCGAGCAGCTTTCCGCCCGAGGCCCCGTGCTCCTTGGCCTTCGCATAGTAGGCGTCGATCCGGGCATTGGAAATCTGGTCCGACAAGCTTTTCTTCAAGTGCCAGTTCTCATCGAGGATGGGGCCCATGTCGTCGATGGCGCCCTTGACCAGCGCCTCGCGGAGTTGCCGGGCCAGGTCGGCCATCTGCGCCACGGCGGCGAACTTCTGCTGGTCGCTTTGCACGTTGCTCTGTTGTTGGCCGAGAATGCTGGCGGCCGATCGGGTCGAGCCGAGATAGAACATCCGCAGGTTCTTCATCAGGTTGGCGCGCTGGCCTCGCGGCATGATGACCGGTTCGACCTGGACCATCTCGTCGGGGTAGAAGGTGATCAGGTTCAGGCCGCCGTACGCGGCCGCGTAGATGTCCTGCTTGCCGATCGGCTCGCCGAGGTTTTCGATTTCGATGTCGCAGGCGTCGCGGGCGAGCACCTCCTTGGAGGCGAATTTGCCCGAGTAGGCGTACAGCGCGTTCAGCAATCCCACGGTGAACGAGCAGGACGAGCCCAGCCCGGTGCCGGCGGGAATGTCGGCGATCGAGTTGATGTCCACGCCCTCGGTCCCGAACCGCCCCAGCGCGATCCGGACGATGGGATGCTGGATCTCGCCGGCATGATCGACCAGCTCCACCCGCGAATACTTCACCTGGATCTTGCGGTCGAAATAGGGATGGATCAGGATGTACATGTACTTGTTGATGCTCGTGCTGAGCACGCATCCGGGCTGGCGGGAGTAGAAGCTGCGCAGGTCGCTGCCTCCGCCGGCGAAACTGATGCGAAACGGCGTGCGAGTTCCGATCATGGACGTTCTCCCGTCGATTGAGGCGCGATCAAATGGCGGACTGCCTCGCCAAGATCGTCGAAGACATAATCGGGCGTGCAGGGATGCTTGCCGTCGCGGCCGCCGAAGCCGGTGCGGACCAGGACCGTCCGGCAGCCGGCGGCGGCCCCGGCCGCAAGGTCGGCGGTCCGGTCGCCGATGACGAACGAGTTGGCCAGCTCGATGTTCAGTTCGGCCGCGGCGGCCAGGATCATTCCCGGCGCCGGTTTGCGGCACGAACAAGCGATCTTATACTGCGGCCGCTCGCCGGCAAAGCCCTTCTCGGGATGATGCGGACAGTAGTAGATCCGGTCCAGGTAGGCGTGTTCGGCGCCGAGCAAGGTGTCCAACCGGGCATGGATGCGATCGAGTTCCGCCTCGTCGAGGAATCCCTTGGCTACGGCCGGTTGGTTCGTCACGACGACGGCCAGATACTCGGATTGGTTGATGCGGCGGACGGCGTCGCCCGTGCCGGGAAGCAAGTGCAATTGCTCGGCGGCGGTCACGTGGTCCCGCTCGACGTTCAGGACCCCGTCGCGGTCGAGGAAGACGGCCTTGCGGGGATGGCTCCGATTCAGCCGCGACACGCGGCCGGAGCGGACGTCGGCCTCGATGCGGCGCAGGCGGTCGATGGTGCCGGCGTCGACGATGTACTCGCAGGTGTTGTATCCGCGGAGGTCCCCGCCCGAGGCGAGGACGGCCGGAAAGACATCGCGGCCCAAGTCGGCCGACTGGCCCCGTTGGACCTGCCCGAGCAGCGGGCGAGCGAGGACATAGAGGGCGGCGTTGGCCAGGTTGCGGTAGCACGTCTCGGGGCACCGCGGCTTGGGGTGAAACGCGACGACCCGCCCGGCGGCGTCAAGCTCCAGCAGGTCGCTGTCCTGCGGATGGCTGTTGGGATGGACAACCAGGGTGGCCAGCGGATGATGCTGCTGATGAAAATGCCAAAGCCGCCCCAGGTCGAGGTCCATGATCGTGTCGCCGTAGAAGACGAGGAAGTCGTCGTCGAGCCAATCTTCGATTTCCTTCAGCGCGCCGGCGGTGCCCAGCGGCGTGTCCTCGCGATGGCAGCGGATGCGCATCCCCCAGGCCTTTTCGTCCCGGAAATGCTCCTCGATGACCTGTCCGAGGTAGCCGGTCAGAAGGATGGCCTCGTCGGCGCCGCAGCGGCGGGCCAGTTCCAACTGGTATTCGAGGATGGGTTTCCCGGCCAGGCGGATCATGGGCTTCGGGATCCCCCGGGCCAGCTCTCCCATGCGCGTTCCACGGCCGCCGGCCAGCACGACGACTTGCATGGTTCGCCTACTCCTTGCCCAGGATTTTCCGCACCGCGAGGCGGACCGCGGCGGTGGAATCGTAGCGGTGGCGGAAACCGAGTCCGTGGATCTTGCCGCTGTCGTAATTGAAATAGGGCACGTCGCCGACCCAGCCGGTCGCCCCGCCCGTGTAGTCGATGGGAATTCCCGCCAACCCCATCTCCTCGACGACGATTTCGGCGATCTCGCGGACGGAGGTCATGCCCTGGCCGGCCACGTGATAGACGGCCAGCGGCTCGGCCGCCTTGTCGTAGACGAGAAGGATCGCGGCGACCAGGTCATCGACGTAGAGGTAGGGCTTCGTCTGGGCGCCGTCGCCCAGCACCCGCAGGCGCGAGGGATCGGCGCGCAGCCGTCCGATGAAATCGTGGACGGCGCCGTGCGTGCTCCGTGGGCCGACGACGTTGGGAAAGCGGAGCACCCAGGACCGGAAACCGAAGCTCTGGGCGAAGACGGAAACGAAGGCCTCGGCGGCCAGCTTCGCGGCGCCGTAGAACGAGACCGGTTGCAGCGGGCCCGTGGTTTCGCGGAGGGCTGCGCGCGTATCGCCGAACACGGCCGACGTGCTGGCGAAAAACAGCCGCCGGACGGCGTGCCGGTGCATCGCTTCCAGGACCGCCAGCGTCGTCGAGAAGGTCAGTCGCAGGTCCAGGGCGTGGTCCTCGCTGCCGCGGGCGATGTCGGAGTTGGCGGCCAGGTGGAAGACCGTGTCGAATCGGGCCTCGGCGAACAGCCGGTCCAAGGTCTCCCGCTCCAGCACGTCGAACTGGCGGAAGTGGAACCGCTTGTGGACGTTCAGGTGCTCGATGTTCTCGATCCTGCCCAGGTAGAGGTTATCGACGCACCAGACTTCGTCGCCGCGCTCGACGAGCGCGTCGCAGAGGTGGCTGCCGATGAATCCCGCCCCGCCGGTCACGAGTATGGACATAAGTGCGATACCCCCTACTACCTTAGCATCCCTTTAGCATCCAGATGCGATGAACTCCTTGGACCTCTGGAGCGACCGCTCCACGACGGCGTCCATGTTGAGATACTCGAATTCTCCGAATCGGCCGTGAAGGACCAATCCCAACTGTTTCTCGCAGTAGTCGCGGACCGCATCGACGTTGCGGCGGTGATCGAGGTCGTAGATGACGTAGGCCCAACGTTGGCGGAGGACCTCCTGGGCCGTCACGGCGCTCGGGCGAGCGGATGAACCCGAGCCGCGTCAGGTCGTCGCCGATGCGTCGCAGCAGCTCGTCGTCGGCCAGCCGCGCCAGGGCGCTGCCTGGTCGGTACGTGACCTCGGCCATGAGGACCGACGGCCCGCCGTGCCGGTCCTCGGGCAGGAGGAAGTTCAACTTCGAGACGCGGTGAAAGAGGATGTCTCCGATCGGCCACCATGACGGCGAAATTGTCGCCGCGAGCCGGTCCCGTTCCACTTGCAGGCAGCAGATGG
This sequence comes from uncultured Planctomycetia bacterium, assembly GCA_963804825.1. Classification (GTDB taxonomy): domain Bacteria; phylum Planctomycetota; class Planctomycetia; order Pirellulales; family Thermoguttaceae; genus JBKQVT01. The sequence continues at coordinate 51,128 of CAWDRV010000006.1, forward strand.
CGATGGAGTTGAACTTCAAGCGCGCGACCGCATCGGCGACCGCCGCCGGCGGCGGCGGGCTCCAGGCAGACGGCCAGGTCGGGAATCGGAATCGTCGAAACGACGCGGTCGAACTCGCGTTCGGTCGCCGTCCGCGGTCAGCACGCGCCAGCGCTGGCCGTGCCGCCGCAGCCGCTGCACCTGGGCGTTGACGCGGACCGTCGCCTTGTCGTCCAGCGAACGCAGGAAGCCGTCGAAGAACGCCTGGATTCCGCCTTGTTTCGGGATAGCGGAAGAAGAGTTGGTGCAGATAGCCTTCGGTGGCTTCGCCCTTGGCGCTGCGGAGGATGTCCTCGGCGGGCGGCTTGGGAATCCGCTCGACCATTTGCATGTCCATGAAGGCCGGATCGAACTTCCAGATTTTTTCGTTGTACGGCCGCAAGTAGAGGTCGGTCATGCCCTCGCCGAAGGTGGCGAGGAAGAACTGGAGCATGTTTTGCGGCTTGTAGTGGCTGTAGGGGTTGTCGAGGAAGGTTTCCAGGCAGTGGTCGCGGTCGGCGGCGGAAAGGGCCGACAGCTCGTTCTCGAAGGGGTACTTGACGAATCGCCCGTCGTGAAAGATTCGGTTGGACCGCCGAAGTTGATGGACGTTGTCGCCCAGCAGCCTGGACATCAGGTCCAGGACCTCGGCATTCTTGGAGAACATGATGTGCGGTCCGACGTCGTAGTGCAGGCCGGCAAAGGGGTAGGAGCGGCAGAGGCCGCCGGGGCGCGGACTCCTTTTCGAACACCTCGATGGCCTCGATGTGCGGGCAATCCTGCAAGAAGGAGGCCAGCGAGATGCCGGCCAGCCCGCCGCCGAGAATGCCGATCCTCATGTTCTCGTCCCCACGATCAGGAAAAGATCGTTATCCCGGAGGTTCACGATGCGAGGGCATGCGGAAACCCCTCCGCATCCCGCGGCAGGGCAGAATCGCCCCGATCGAGCCGTTGCGGGAGAATGGCCGCATTTGGAGCCTCCGTTCCCAAGTAAACATTTCACCAATATAGCCCACATTGGGGCCTCCAGCAAGCTCCCCATCGGCGGTTCGTTGCGGTTTTCGGCTCGGTCGGCGGCGTCGGCGGGTCCGCTTGGGCGGGCGGGCTGCCAGAAGGGTTTTCCCGAGGTATGATAGACAGGTTGCATCGTGCGCACGTGGCTTGTGCCTTGGGGAACGTGAAATGGACGCCCGGCCGCTGCTATCGATTGTCGTGCCCGTCTACGACGAGGAAGAGAGCCTTCCCGGAGTTCCTTGCCGCGCTGCAGAGGCATTGGCCGGCGTGACCGAGGATTACGAGGTCATCTTTGCCGCCGATCCTTGCAGCGACCGCACGGTGGAGATGCTCCGCGAGGAGCACGCCCGCGACCCGCGAGTCAAGGTGCTGGTGTTCTCGCGGCGATTCGGTCAGCCGGCGGCGATCTGGGGCGGGCTTTCCTACTCGACCGGCCAGGCCGTCATCGTCATCGACTGCGACCTGCAGGACCCGCCGAGCCTGATCCCGGAAATGGTCCGCCTGTGGCGGGAAGGAACACAAGGTGGTCCTTCCGCAGCGGCGTTCGCGCAAGGGAGAGACCGTGCTGCGGCGGTTGGTTTCCTATCTCGGCTACAAGGTGATCAACCACATCTCGACCGTGCCCATCCCCCGCAACACCGGCGATTTCCGGCTGCTGGATCGGCGGGTCGTGGATGAACTGCTCCGCTTGAACGAAGGCCACGCCTTTCTTCGCGGGTTGACGGGCGTGGTGGGGTTTCGGACCCGCTGCTCCCCTTCGACCGCGATCCGCGCGTCTCGGGCAAGACGAAGTACAACCCGTTCTTCGGCAGCCTCCGCATCGGTTTTACCGGGATCATCGCCTTCTCCGACTATCTCTTGAACCTGATGGTGTGGATCGGCTTTGCTCACGGCCTTGATCGCCGTGCTCGGCATCTGCCTGGTCGTCTATTTAAAGATTTCCGGCGTTATCAGCTTCGCCGCCGGCTTGCCGACCGTCGCGATCATGATGCTGTTTCTCAGCGGCATACAGTTCATTGGAATGGGAGTCCTGGCGGCGTACATCGGGCGCGTCTATGACGAGGCGAAGCGACGGCCGAAGTTCATCGTCGAGGAGACGATCGGCCTTTCCTCGCCCAAACCCCCATGAAAGACCGACTCGACGGCTTACGAGGATGGCTGGGTTCAGGGCCGGACGTGTCATGCCGGTCGGGGCCGGCATCGTTGCAACGCGGTTCATTCTTCTCGATGGGCCGTCCGGCGGTCTGCGTCCGAAGACCATCCGGCGGTCTGTGTTTCACCCCCCAATTGTCACCTATTCTCTTCGCCTTCCGGACCCGTAGGTTATGCTTTAGCATAACACGATAGCGGGCAACGCCTTTCGTTATGCTAAAGCATAACCTACAACTTACGGCCGAGGCCCAGGCTGCCAGTTGCGGCTGCCGCTCGGCTGACGTATACTGGCAAAGAGTTAGTCCTTTCACCTAATTCGGGTATGGGTATGACCGCGGATCACGCCAGCCAGGAGAGTCCCGTTTCGCCGGAGCCCGGCGCCGGCGCAGCCGCTGGTTTCGGTATGTATTCCCGTGTACAACGGCGAGCGCTATGTTGCCCAGGCGATTGACTCGGTCCTCGCCCAGACCTACGGCAACTTCGAACTCATCATCGGCGACGACTGTTCCACCGACGGCACTGCCGCGATCATCGCCCAGTACAAGGACCCTCGCATCCGAGCCGTTCACAATGAAACGCGGCTCGGCATATTCATCGATTGGAACCGGCTGATCTCCATGGCGCGGGGCAAGTACATCAAGTTCCTCTGCGCCGATGACATCCTTTACCCCGATTGCCTCAAGGTCCAGACGGAGATTCTCGAAGACCCGCGGAACAAGTCCGTTGCGATGGTCTTCTGCCGCCGGGACATCGTCGACGGCCGGGGAAAGCGGCTGTTCACGTGGGGATTTTCGGGGCGGCCGGGCCGTTGGCGGGGCGTGGACCTCCTCCGCAAGTCGATTCGCCGCGGCGCGAACATCATCGGCGAGCCGGGCTGCGTCCTGTTCCGCTCGGAGCTTCTGCCGCAAGCGGGCGGATTCTCCGCGACGGCCTCCTGGGCGATCGATTTGGACTTCTGGAGCCGGCTGCTGGTGCTCGGCGAAGCCTACGCGATACGCGAGCCGCTCTGCACGTTCCGCGTCTCCACGGCCTCCGCGAGCGTCGATTTGTGGCGGCAACAAGTGCAGGACTTCGGCAACTTGATGGCGACGCTCCGCAAAGAACCCAAGTTCCAGGTCAGTCGCTTGGATTGCCTCCTGGGCGGTGCCATGGCCCGGCTGGCCAACCTGATGCGGCTGTTCCTATACAAATTCGTGTTGCGCTGACGGGCGAAGGTCGCACACCGGTCCCGTTTGCAAATCCGGGGTACACCATGAGCAACTCCGAATCGTTCACGCCGAATGCCCGGGCCGGTCTTCCGACCCGCACGCCGTTGGTTTCGCCGGCGCCGCCGGTCTATGGCGAAGCGGAGTTGATTCCGGACCAGGGCGAACCGAACCAGCTTCCGTGTGGAGTCGGTCAGGGATGAACAGACTCGGCCGCTGGGCAGTTCTGGCCGCGGGAATCATCCTGGGACAGGTGATTCTCTACGGTCCTTCGCTGACGGGACAGAAGATTTTGCTCCCGCTGGACTTGTTGGCCCAGCCCGGCGTGCTCTTGCCGCGCACCGCGGAAACGGCGGCGATCACGCCGCATGACAAAATCCTTTCCGATCTCGTCTATTCCGGCGAGGTCTACCGTCGGTTCATGGTTGGCGAGATGCGGGCCGGCCGGGTGCCCTTGTGGACGCCGTTTCAGTACGCCGGCTCGCCGGCGACGTGGCACAAGTTCTCGCCCTACCGGGTGTTGGACGTGTTCTTTCCCTCGCCGGTTACGCTCGCCTGGGCGCAGATGCTGTTGGCCTTGATTGCCGGCGGCGGCATGTACGCGTGGTGTCGCCGCGGGATGGGGCTTGGCTTCTGGCCCGCCGTCTTCGCGGGCTGGTGCTATCCGGTCAGTGCGTTCTTCATTCTTCAGCAAGGTTATGCCCCCACGCCGGTGGTCGCCTGGCTCCCTTGGCTGCTGTTGGCCGTCGAGGGCACGGCGCGGCGGCCGCTGAGCTGGGCCGGCCCGGCCGTGGCCTTGCTGACCGCCCTGGCCGTCCTCAGCGGGCAGCTCGACATCGCCGGCCAGGTGTTGCTGGTTTCCGGAATCTACGGGGCGGTGCGCCTGCTGACGATCTATTGGAAACGATGGTTCACCTGGCCGGCCGTCCGGTCGGCCGTCGCCCTGGGCGTCGCCTGGCTGCTGGGACTGTGCCTGGCGATGCCTCAATGGCTCCCTGTCGTGGAATACTCGCGCACCGGATCGCGCTTGATGCGGCGTGTGGCGGGCGAGGAAGAGCGGCCGCCGGTCGGGCCCTCGGCCGTTCCCTTGGCCGTGCTCCCCGAGTTGTACGGCTGCACGCAGGACGGATCGTTCTTTCTCGTCGACGGCAACCGCGTGGAGAGCGCATCGGCGCCTATGCCGGCCTGCTGGCCGCGCTGCTGCTGGCGCCGCTGGCCTGGCGCAGCCGCCGAAACCGGCCGATGGCCTGGCTGCTGGCCGCCCTGGGCGTGCTGGGACTGGCCTGGGCGGTCAATATCCCCGGCATCGTCCAAATCCTGCGAATGCCTGGGCTGAACATGATGTCGCACAACCGCCTGGTCTTCGCCACGGCCCTGGCCGTGGTGGCCTTGGCCGCCATCGGCCTGGATACGTTGCGGGACGACCGGCTCCAGCGGCGATGGTGGTTCTGGCTTCCCTTGGGACTCGCCGTCGTCCTGGGCGTCTGGTGCTTGGCTCGCGCCGCCAGCTTGCCGGAGCCGATGGCCTCGCAGTTGCCGCCGTGATCCTCGCCGGGCAAGCCGGTGGCAGTGGATCACCAATTTGTTCCAGGTGGAGCAGGTTCAGGGGTGGTTCGTCCGCATGTACTTGGCTGGCGCACTGCTGTGCGGACTGACGGCCGGCGGATGGATGGCGCTATGGGCCGGGCGTCCGTCGCGGAGGTGGCTGGCCCCGCTGGCCGGAACGCTTTGGCTTCTCGAACTGCTTTGGTATGCCTACGGGGTCAATGCCCAGTGCGACCCGGCCCTCTACTATCCGCCCATCCCGACCTTGCAGCAAGTCGCCCACTCCACCCCCGGCCGAGTGATCGGCTTCGACTGCCTGCCGGCCATCCTCGCCCAGTCCCAGGGCCTCAACGACGTCCGCGGCTACGACGCCATCGATCCTGTGCGCTTGACCGAGTTGCTGATGATTGCGGCCGATCCGCGGTCGCCCAAGAATCTCTTACGCCTTGACGCAATGGCTGGTGCCGAAATACGGCTTGCAGCCGTTCGGCGTCCGCTTGCACCCCGTCCTCGACATGCTCAACGTGCAGTATGCCATCTTCCGCGGCAGCTCCGCCGGCCGGCCTGCCATCCCGACTTCGCCGGGCCGGATTATTGGGTCATGGCCAATCGCCAACGCCCTGCCCCGCGTCTACGTTCCCTGGCGGGTCGAGACGATCGAGGACGATAAGGAGCGATTGGCGCAGATGGCCGACCTGGGCTTCAATCCGGCCCACGTCGCCTATGTCGAGCACGCAGAGGTCGACTTTCCCACCTTGTGCGAGGGCACGGCGGAAATCGTCGATGAAATTCCCACCCGCGTCACCGTTTCGCTGGACATGAAGACGCCGGGCCTGGTCGTGCTGGCCGATCGCTGGGACAAGGGATGGAATGCCTATTTGGACGGCCGTCCGGCGCCGATCCTGCGGACCAATCATGCCCTTCGCGGCGTGGTGGCGCCGGCGGGCAAGGCGACGCTGGAGTTCCGCTACGAGCCGGCCAGTTTCGCCTGGGGACTGCGGTTGGCCGCGGTGGGCTTGCTGGCGACGTTGGGCTGGTTCGGCGTCGGCCTGTGGATCGGCCGTTCGCAGACGCCGTTGCCGTTGCCGCCGCCGTCGCCGTTGCCGCCGCGGCCCGAGTCCGTGCCGACGCCGGCGAAAGATCAGCCGTCGCACAAGTCGAAGAAGCACCGCCGCGGCCGGAGGAGGAATTAGGACCCGTAAGACAACAAGTTGATCAATTTGTGTCAGGAGGACAGGCATTTTCTGCCGGTCGTTTACGGGCAGACAAGAATGTCTGCCCTCCTGAAATCGAATAGGCTATTGTTTTTCGGTCTTACCGGCGTAGAGTGCCACCCGGCCCGCTCAGCGGCCCATCGCCACTTGCGGCTCTTCCAGCCCGAGACGCTTCATCTTCTTGTAAAGCGTCGTGCGGTTGATGCCCAACACTTCCGCCGTGGCGTGACGGTTCCAGTTGGTCGAGCCGAGCACTTCGAGGATGATCTGCCGCTCGGGGGCTTCCATCGCCTGCTTGAGCGTGCGATTGCCCACCGGCTCGACGCGGACCGTGCCGGCGGCGATCAGATTGCCCGGCAGGTCGTCCAAGCCGGACCTGGTCGCCCTTGCCCAGCAGGACGGCCCGCTCGATCACGTTCTGCAACTCGCGGACGTTGCCGGGCCAGCGATAGCGTTGCAGGGCGGACATGGCGTCGTCGGTGAAGCCGCGGACCTGCTTGCCGGCGTCCTCGCAGACCCACTTGAGGAAATGCTCGGCCAGCAGGGGGATGTCGGAGATGCGTTCGCGCAGCGGCGGCAGCTCGACGTTGATCACGTTGATGCGATAGAACAAGTCCTGGCGGAAGCGGCCCTCGGCCACCCCCTTGCCGAGGTCGTCGTTGGTGGCCAGGATGACGCGGGTGTCGATCTTGAAGGTCTTCGTGCCGCCGACCTGCTCGAATTCGAGGTCTTGCAGCACGCGGAGCAGCTTGACCTGCATGCCGGTGCTGGCGGTGGAGATTTCATCGAGGAAGATGGTGCCGCCGTCGGCCTGCATGAACTTGCCCATCTTGTCGCCGGTGGCGCCGGTGAAGGCCCCGGCGACGTGGCCGAACAGCTCGCTTTCCAGCAGCGTTTCGGGCAGCGCGCCGCAGGCCACTTCGACGAAGGCCCGGTCGCGCCGCGAGCTGCGGCGATGGATGGCCCGGGCGATCATCGACTTGCCCGTCCCGCTCTCGCCGGTGATGAGCACGGTGGCGCGGGTGTCGGCCACGCGTCGATCATGTCGTAAATCTTCAACATGCGGTGGTCGTGGCCGACGATGTTCTCCATGCCGAAGCGGAGATCGAGCTGCGCCTTCAGCAGGCGGTTCTCCTCGATCACCTTGCGCTGGTCGAGCGCCCGCTGGATGGCCATCTGCAATTCTTCGTCCAACAGCGGCTTGGTGAGGAAGTCGAAGGCGCCCAGGCGGATGGCCTCGACGGCCGATTCGACCGTGCCGTAGCCGGTGATCATGATGACGGCCGCCGCGGGCTGCTTCTGGCGGCAATGGGCCAGCACCTCGAAACCGTCGTCGTTGCCCAGGCGGATGTCGGCCAGCACGAGGTCGTAGCCCTTGCGGTCGATCGAGGCGGTCGCCTCGGCCAGGTTCTGGGCCGTATCGGTCTGGTAGCCCTGGTCGCGGAGCCAGTCGGCCATGGACGCCAGGACGTGCCGATCATCGTCCACCAGGAGGAGCGTGCCACGTTGCTTCATGGAAATAACCCTGGAGGTCGCAAGGGGACGGTCTTGTTTTCGCCACGCGGGAATGGGGGACGGTCCACGGCCATGTTTGCCGCCCGCGTTGGAACAACGCCACCGGTTGCCAAAGGCGAACGGGTCCGCCAAAAAAAACTACGTCACGGGGTGAGGTTCGTCAACTTCCGGCAAGAAGGGGGGATAACCCCCTCGACTTGTGTCGATTTCTCACGGTTATCCCGCTGAGTCGGGGGGGTGAATTCGTTTCTCCGGGGGATATCATTCTCTCCCAGAAGTGGACTAGGATTAGATGTTGTGACGCCAATTCCTTGGGTGCAACAGCAACGTTTTTGGAGAGCGAAATGAGTATCAAATTGTTGGTGTGCGACGACCATCAGGTCATTCGCACCGGTTTGGCCAGCCTGTTGGCCGGCACGGACATCGAGATTGTCGGCGAGGCGGACAGCGGGAAAGAAGCCCTGCGTCTGGCGCAGAAGCTGAAGCCGGACGTGGTCCTGCTGGACATCCGCATGCCCGACGGCGACGGACTGTCGACGCTGGAGAAGCTTCGCGCGAAGGTGCCGGAGAGCCGCGTGGTGATGCTGTCGACGTACGACAACCCGACGTACATCGCCCGCGCCGTCGCACTCGGCGCCAGCGACTACGTGCTGAAGGGTTCGCCTCGCGACGACATCGTGGCCACGATCGTTTCCGTCGCGCAGGGCGACGCGCCCAGCCGCACCGGCGAGTTGAAGCGCATTGCCGGAGCGATGAAGGTCCGTCAGACGATCGACGACGACGACGTGCCGTTGACGCAGCGCGAGACGCAGGTGTTGCGCCACGTGGCCCTGGGGCTGAGCAACCGCGAGATCGGCCGCTCCCTGGAGATCAGCGTCGAAACGGTGAAAGAGCACGTGCAGAACATCTTGCGGAAGATCGCGGTCAGCGATCGCACGCAGGCTGCCGTGTGGGCCGTCCGCAAGGGCCTGGTCTGAGCCGCCGCCGACTGCTGACGGCCCGTGTCTTCGTTTCGTGTTAGCGGACGTGGCAAGACTGTTGCAGGCGTGGTGTCGAGCGCAGCGAGACCCGACCAGCCTACGATTCGGCCATTCCTGGTGGGTCTGACGCGCTCGACCCACCCTACAGGTGCTTCCGCAACAGAACCTATTTCGCCCGCGGATGGGCCTTCTCGTAAACCTGCCGCAGCACGGCCGTGCCGACGTGCGTGTAGATCTGCGTCGTCACCAGGCTCTTGTGCCCCAAGAGTTCCTGCACGCTGCGGATATCGGCCCCGCGGTCCAAGAGGTGCGTGGCGAAACTGTGCCGCAGGGAATGCGGCGTCGTGCGGGTGTCCAGACCGGTCTGACGGAGATACTTCTCCAGCATTCGAGCGACGCTCCGCGTGGTCAGCCGGCGTCCGAACTTGTTGAGAAACACCGGCGATTCGGGCCCCGGACGCTGCCGCGGATGAAGCCGGCGGACCGACAGCCATCGCTGCAAGGCACGGGCGGCATAGGACCCGATCGGAGAGAGCCGCTCGCGGCGTCCCTTGCCGCGAATCCGCAGGATGCCGGCCTCGAGGTCCAGGTCGCCCTGGTGGAGGCCGACCAACTCGCTCACCCGCAGCCCGGCCGAGTAGATCGTCTCGAGGATGGCGCGGTCGCGCAGGCCCATGGGCTGACTCGGCGGGGGCGCCCAGAGCAGCCGTCCGATGTCCTCGGCGGAAAGGAAATGGGGCAGCGTGCGTCCCTTCCGCGGGTTGCGCAGCGGCTTGGCCGGATTGCTCTTCGCCCAGCCCTCGCGCTGACCGAAGCGGAAGAAGCTGCGCAAGGAAGCCAGCCGGCGCGCGATCGTCGTCTTGGCATAGCCCGCCTCGTGCAACGCCGTCACGTAGCCGCGCAATTCCAGGACGCTGAACAGCCCCGGCTCGGGGCATTGGCCGCCGTGGGCCTCGGCCATGTAGTTGGCCAGCGCCGTCAAGTCCTCGCGATAGCTCTTGACGGTCAGTTCCGAGGCGTTGCGCTCGACGCGCAGATACTGGAGGAAACGTGCAAGGGCGGTGTGCATGAACAACCGCTAAGCCGAATTCGTCGTAATCGGTGGGCAGCGGGAGGTCGAAACGCGAGGACGGCTCGCACTCCTGGCTCTCCTGCCGGATCTTCTGGCTCAAGATGGCCGCGTCGTACCACGTGAAGCTCAGGTCCGGATTCGAGGCGTAGCGACCCAACGTCCGCAACGTCTCCGCGCGACTGGCGTCGTCGTAGAGGAAGACGTAGCGTTCCGCGCCCTTGACCAGGGCCAGCACGTTGATGTCCTGACTCATGACCGATCGTCTCCTCGGAGGGGCTCGCCGGGCAGACGCCCACGCCCCTTAGTTGTTTATCGGATGGTGGGCCACCGCCACACTACTCGTGTTTCGCCGGCGCCGCCCCGGGCGCTGAGCATCTCGAAGATGTGCATGTGGCAACAGAATCGGATAAAGTCGTCGCTGCGTTCTAGGTAACCTTGCCACCCCCCCATGCGGGCATCGTCGCGGAAGTAATAGTAGCTCGCCAACGCCTCGGTAAACTCCATGTCGTGGCCGTTGTAGTTCCGGGTGTGACTCAGGACAGGCTCATCGCTGGGACGGCCCTTCGGCGGCTGCACGCTCGGCGGAGGCGGAATGAAACCACGTGAATCGGGCCAATCCGACGGCAGAGCGGCATCCTTGCCCGAGGCCAATCGCCCGCCCGAGGACTTCGGATCCCCCTGCGCCGGACCTGCCGGGCTATGAAAGCTCGCGGGCTGAACCCCGCCGGGATCAGGCACATTGTCGTAAGGCGGCGTCTGGGTCTTCAACTGGGCCTTGGCCAACTCCATTTCCGCCTCGAAGACCAACGGAGCCGGGATATCGCGTTCCTCGGGCGTCCCCCAAGGCAAGCCATAACCGGCCGGAATCGGGTGGAAATTTGGGTTCGCCGCATACCACTCCACGCGCATCGCAAGCCGTGGCGGGTAATAGGGCGAATAGTCGGTCACGGTCCCGATGACCAACGCGTCCACTTTCAGGATTTGGGCCAGTCGCCGCGCATCGGCCCGGTTGGTAAATCGGATCTGGTGGTCCAGGATCGCCTTTTCCACCATTTCGACCGGCAGCACTTCAAAACCCGGCACCAGTTGCAGCTCGTTGTAGTAGGCCAACGCCACCCGCCGGCCATCCACGGTGTTCTCGTTGCTCTGGTTAAAAAAGGGTGCTATGGCAACTTTGGAAAGTTGGGGGAATGGATTGTGCATGGTCGGCTGATACGAAATCTCCGGCAGCATGGCGCAGCCGGGCGACAGCAGACATCCGAGCAGGACGATATGTCGTAATATGTTGTGCATAAACGACTTACGAAACTTTTCGGGCGATCCAGGCCATAGGCGAGCCGCTTAGACGCGGCGCGTGTCCGGCCTGAAATGCCGTCATTGTCCGTTTTATCGGCAAAGTCGTTGCAGATTCTCCAGTTTGGATCCGTAAGAAGGCTAGCGGGCAAGGCAGAACGTAGAACGTAGGTCAGGCACCCTGTGCCTGACAGCGGGCTGGCAGCGTCCGGGGCATGTCAGGCACGGCGTGCCTGACCTACGCGGCTTGAACTGGCCGTCGGCAAGGGGGAAAATGGTTTCATGCTCGAAGACATGCCGCCGACTGGCCCCCGTCGCAACCAGACCCGACCGGTCCGCGTCGGCTCGGTCACGATCGGCCACGGCGGGCCGATCGTGGTGCAAAGCATGTGCGCCACGAAGACGGCCGACGTCGAGGCGACGGTTGCCCAGGTGAACCATTTGGCCGCCGCTGGGGCGGGCGTGGTGCGGATTGCCGCCGACACGCCCAAGGATACGCAGTCCCTGGCCGAAATCCGCCGCCGCAGCCGGGCGAACCTCTCGGTCGATCTTCAGGAGAACTACCGGCTGGCCGCGGACGTTGCCCCCTGGGTGGACAAAATCCGCTACAACCCCGGCCATCTTTACCATCACGAGCGTCACCGGCCGTGGCAGGACAAGGTGCGGTTCCTGGTCGACGTGGCCGGCCGGCACGATTGCGCCCTGCGCGTGGGCGTGAATTGCGGCTCGGTCGATCCGGCCCAACGGGAGCGGTTCGCCGGGGACGACGTCCTTCGGCCGATGCTGCAAAGCGCCTTGGATCATTGCGAGCTGCTGGACCGGTTGGGGTTTACGCGTTTTTGCGTTTCGTTGAAGGACTCGGATCCGGCGGCCGTGGTCGAGGTCAATCGGCTGTTTGCCGAGCAGCGGCCCGACGTGCCGCTCCATTTGGGCGTGACGGAGGCGGGAATGCCTCCGGAAGGGATCGACAAGACCCGTCGGGCCTTCGAGCAGCTTATTCCGCTTGGCATCGGCGACACGATCCGCGTTTCGCTGACGGTCCCGGCCGCGCAAACACGAGGAGATCGAGGCGGGCCGGCGAATCCTCGACGACATTGCCGCCGGCCGGTTCTCCGCCGCGGACGGTCCGGCGCGGCGGGGGCTGAACATTATTTCCTGTCCGGGCTGCTCGCGGGTCGAGAACGCGGCCTTCGTCGAATTGGCCGAGCAGGTGCGGGCGGCCACCCGCTACGCCGCCCAACAGGACGTCACGATCGCCGTGATGGGCTGCCGCGTCAACGGGCCGGGCGAAACCGATTCGGCCGACCTGGGCCTCTGGTGCGGCCCGAGTGTCGTCAACCTCAAGCGCGCCGGGACGCCGCTGGGGGCCTATTCCTACGCCGAAATCCTGCCGCGGCTGTTGGAGCAACTCGATCTGCTGATCGCCGGCCGGTCGCCCTCGCCTTCCGATGAAGCGGCCCCTGGACATAGACCGGCTTAGTCAGGCAGGTTATGCTCCCGCATAACTAACTGGCGAACCATTGTTATGCTAAAGCGTATGCGGGGTAGCCGCAACCAATGACTTTCTTCGGTAAGCCGCAAAGTATTGTGTGCCACGGCTTTGCGTTTGGAGCCAGAAAACACTGTGAAGAAATCCTGAATCCTGAGACCTAATGGCATAACCTGCGAGGCTGCAAAACAATGACTCCCGACCCCTTTGTCCTTCCTGCTCTGGTAGAAAAGGAAAGTATCTTGACACCGCAACGGCACCCGCTAAATTGAGGGGAGCGACGAATTGCGAACGGCATTTCGACGCGCCGCCGGTTGAGTGCACAAGGCTCCGGCAGCAGGCTGGAACGTTAATGGCACAATCACAAGGCTATCGAGGAATTCAATCCTAGACGGGAGGGTCGCCATGTTTATATGGCTGAAGGTGCGGTGGCTGTCCAAACGGTTGTTGTCGCGTGATCGGCAAGTTCGACAGAACGCGGCGGCCATGCTGGGCGACTTGGGCGACCCACGTGCCGTCGAACCCCTGATTAAGGCACTGGGCGACTACAATAACGGCGTCCGCGAAGCCGCCACCGAGGCACTCCCGAAGTTCGGTGAGCATGCCGTCCGACCCCTGATCGAGGCACTCTGGGACGCGAACAAGGACGTCCGCAGAGCCGCCACCGAGGCACTCGTGAGGTTGGGCGACCCGCGTGCCACTGAACCCCTGATCAAGTTGCTGGGTGACAAGGATAACCGTATCCGCAAAGCCGCCATCAATGCACTGGTAAGGTTGGGCGCGGCGCCGTCGAACCCCTGATTAAGAAGGTGGTGGGTGACCGGGATAACGACGTCCGCGAAGCCGCCGTCGAGGCGCTGAAGAAATTGGGCGACGCACGTGCCGTCGAAGCCTTGATTAAGGCGCTGGGAAACCGGGACAAGGATGTTCGCAAGGCCGTCGTCAGGGCACTAAAGGAGTTGAGCGCCCCGCGTGCCGTCGAGCCCCTGATTAAGGCGCTGGGGGACGGGGACAACGACGTTCGCAAAGCCGTCGTCGAGGCACTGGGGAACCTGGGCGCCCCGCGTGCCGTCGAGCCCCTGATTAAGGCGTTGGGGGACGGGGACAAGGACGTTCGCAAAGCCGTCGTCGAGGCATTGGGGAACCTGGGCGACCCGCGTGCCGTTGAACCCCTGATCAAGGCGCTGGGAGACGAGGACAAGACCGTCCGCTGGGTCGTTGCCGTGGCACTGGGGAACCTGGGCGACCCGCGTGCTGTTGAACCGTTGATTAAAGTACTAAGCGATGGGACTATCGGCTCAGGCGCTGCCACGGCGCTTGGGGAGTTGAGCGACCCGCGTGCCGTCGAGCCCCTGATTAGGGCACTGCGGGAAGCCGACAAGGGCGTCCGCCGGGCCGCCGTCAAGGCGCTTGAGAAGTTGGGCGACCCGCGTGCTGTTGAACCCCTGATTATGGCATTACGAGACGGGGACACGGACGTTTCCTCTTACGCTGCCCAGGCGCTAGGGAACTTGGGCGACCGGCGCGCCGTCAAGCCGTTGATCAATATGCTGAATGACTCAAACGCGTGGTCCCATCAATCCGTCGCCCTGCGCTGGGTGATTTGGGCGACCCGCGTGCGGTTAAGCCTCTCACCAAGTTACTGAGAAATGGCAACGACTACATCCGCTCTGCCGCCGCCGAGTCGCTGGCAAAGATCGACGCGCACAACCGTCAGGCCACAACCGAGGCGCTGGCAGAAATCAGCGCGTACGAGCGCCAGGCTAGCGCCTCGGCCGTCGCAAATGTCTACGGGTACGAATATCTGGTTCAACGCCTGTTGTTGTCCCAACCTGCTGATTCAATTGCACCGTCGCATAGCGGTCCCATTCGCGGGGAAGAAATTTATGCCCTGTCGGAGGCACCAAACGCAAAGACGGTTGCTCTTCTCGTTGAGATGGCTAAGTCAAGCAGACAATACGCCGCCATCGCGACCACTCTCGGAGACATCGCAACGAAGAATCCGCACCTAGTGTCTGGAAACCCGGACGCAATGAAATTACTCATCACTCTATTACATGCCCCAGGTTCCATGTCGCGTGCAAACGCAGCGTTCGCACTTGGGTGGACACGGAGTAGAGACGCAGTTGCACCACTTCGCGCTGCGCTTCAGGACGAAGACGACGTTGTGCGAGAAAATGCAAGCAAGGCACTCAGACAAATGGGGATATGAATAACCGGCGGGGACGGAAAAAGGCGTGGGGAGTCTTTCTTCTTCGTCGTGCTGCAAGGCAAAGGGCGGCCGCCAGTCCTCCGCCGCAAATATGGTATTCCGGCGGCCCGACGACGAGGGGGCGATTGCCAATTTGCCGCCTCCATCCCGCGCTGCGCCGCGTTATCCGGAAGCTCACGCCTCCGGCTCGCGGCCGCCGCCCGCCCGACGCGGAGCGGGTCAACTCGAGCCTGGCGGGCTGTTGTTGACGATCACCACGTCCACGCCGGGGATCCGTTGCAACAGGCAGTCCAAGACCGACGGCCCGAACCAACGACGATACCAGGGCCAACGGCTTCGTCCCATGACGATGTGCGTGATCCCATATTCCTTGACGAAGGTGGCGATCGTGCTGATCAGGTCGGCGCCTTTCAAGGGGAACGTGGTGCCGCCCAGTTGCCGGGCGAGTTCGAGCGACTTGTCGATTTGCCGCTGGGTGGCCGCGTCGATGCGGACGAGGGACTCGCGCGGCGTCTGCACGTAGATGGCGTACCACGGCGCGCCCAGCCGGTCGGCGATCCGGGCGGCCTTGCGCAGCAGCGCGGCGGCGTAAGGACTCCGCGAACTGAGGCAGACCATGACCCGCTCCGAGCCGGAGGCCGTCTCGCCGGTGCGCTGACTTTCCTCGCGGCGGTGCATGTCCAGGCGGAAGGCGATCTCCTCCATGGCCAATTCCCGCAGTTGCGTCAGCTTCTCCGGGGCGAAGAAGTTCTCCATCGCGGTGGCGATGCGTTCGGGCGGATAAATCTTGCCCGCTTCGAGCCGCTCGCGCAGGTCCTCCGCCGAAAGGTCCACGTTGACGATCTGGTCGGCCATCGTGACGACGTAGTCGGGCAGTCGCTCCTTGACCCGGACCCCGGTGGCCCGCTCGACGATGTCGTGCAGACTTTCCAGGTGCTGGATGTTCAACGTGGTGACGACGCTGATGCCGGCGCGGAGCAGTTCCTCCACGTCCTGGTAGCGTTTGCGATTGCGGCTGCCCGGGGCATTGGTGTGGGCCAACTCGTCGATCAGGGCGATGGTGGGCCGGCGGGCCAACACGGCGTCGAGGTCCATTTCCTCGAGCACAATGCCGCGGTATTCGATCCGCCGCCGCGGGACTTGTTCGAGCTGGCCGATCTGGACGGCGGTCTCGGCCCGCCCGTGGGTCTCGACGAAGCCGATCACCACGTCGATGCCCTGCCGGCGCAGCCGATTGCCTTCCTGGAGCATGTCGAAGGTCTTGCCCACGCCGGCGGCGAAGCCGAGGTAGATTTTGAGCCGGCCGCGTTGTTGGCGGCGGATGAGGTCGAGGAACGCCTCGGGCTTGGGCTGGAGTTCGTCGCTGGACACGGCTCTTTCTTATGCCTCGGATCAATCCAAAACTCGCCGGTGAGCCCTATGCGGGACTCGTCGGACTCGTCATCACCGAACAGAGAAGTATAGCAGACGCAAGGGCCGGGCCGCAATTGCCATTAGTTCCCGCCTGCCCGCGTCCCACCGCCTCGGGAACAACCGCGTCGGGCCGGCTCTAGTTCGGAAGAATTTCCGGACGCCTTCTGGACGGAGTTTCCCCCAGAGAAACCTGCCGAAGACGGCTCACTCTTGCGGTACTCGCCGCCAGGGAGTTAAGATAATGTGTCCTGATGACGGCCACTGCGGTGGGGAGTTCCATCATGAAAATCGCCGAGATGGAGGCTGGCCATGACGCGTACACCAGCCTGGAAGATAAGATCAGGACGATGGTAGCCGGCCGCGACTTTCCCGCGGTGTTTTCCGTTTGCGTTGCGTCGTTCCCGCACGTTGTTCCTGCAATCAAGTATCGGAAACAACGGGGCATCGAACCGGAGACGCCCGATTTCTTGTCTTTTAGCGTGATTTGCAAGTACGCTCCCTTGCTCTTCGAACACGCAGCCATTGCATCCCTTTCCGAATTCATCAAGGCGACCCGACAGCTTGCAAGGGACGAAAGTGGTTACCTCCAGATGGTCGAGAATGCGATAGACAGGGAGAGAATTGCCCGATTGATTTGGAATTACGTTGAACAGCACCCGGCCCCGTTGCAACGCGACGTTGCGGGGCAAATTGCGGTCGGCCAGGAGGTCGTCATCGACACGCTGCAAATGTGGGAAAAGCTGGGCCTTATTCTCAGGACGCACGAATCCAACACGTTCAGGCTGGCCTTTTGGACCCGACCGGAATCGGAGGCGGAGGGCATCTGCCGCGGGTGCGGCGTGCGCGGCAGGGGGCTTAAGGAACGGTTCTGGAAACCAATCAAGTGCCAGAGGTGTGGAACTGAGGGCTATTACCACATCGACTACGGCGATTTTCGGCAACAGGCAAAATGACGGGAGTTTCCCATGGATTACGTATTCGTGTTCCTTGCTGGTGCCGTCGCTGCGGCGTCGGCCCTGGGAATCTGGTACTTCGGCACATATGTTCTGCTTTGGAAGGAAAAGTGGTCGCTGGCGGGGCGGGAGGACGAGTTGGCGTGGCGGGCGAAGGCCCTCGACGACAGGGAACGAGCGGTTAACGAATCGCTTCGGATTAAGGCGGAAGAGTCAGAGAAAACCGTTGCTAGCCAGCGCCATTTCCTCGAGGAGCAAAGGACCCACCACGAACGCGAGATTGCGGGCCGCTATCACGCTGTCGAAGAACGAGCGAACAGCCTCAAACGCGAGATCGAGGAATTCAATGCACGGAAGGTAAAGTACGACTCGCTCTCTCGCGAGAATGATGGCTTGAAGCAGGACCTTTTCAACCTGTCGGTTCACCTGAAAAAACTCGATCGGGACCATGCCGCGCTTGCCCAAAACCAAGAGGAAATCGACCGGAGGGCGAATCAGTTGGCCGAGCGCTACCTTGAAGAGAACGTATCTTGGATAGGAGCAAAATTGACCGCCAACAATTTCAGTAGTTCGAAGCAGCGGTTGTTGAAGGTCCTGGAGGCGTGCCGCGGAATCGGCTTCCTCGTGTCCGCAGATAAGGAAGAAGAACTTGTGGAAAACCTCCAAAAGGATTTCGAGCAAGCCGTGCGGGACGAATTCGCCCGCCAAGAGCAAGCCCGAATCAAGGCGCAAGTGAGGGAGGAGGAAAAGCTGGCCCGAGAAATTGACAAACAAATCAAGGACGCGGAACGCGAAAAGGCGGCCATTCAAGCTGCCCTTGAAAAGGCCCTCAAAGAAACGCAGGATGAACACAGCGCCGAGGTCGAACTTCTCAGAGCCCGATTGAAGGAGGCGGAAGAGAAAGCACAACGTGCGATATCACAGGCCCAATTGACCAAATCAGGCCACGTGTACGTCCTGTCTAATATTGGCTCGTTTGGCGACGGCGTTTTCAAGGTCGGCATGACAAGACGCCTTGAACCCATGGAGCGTGTCCACGAATTGAGCGGCGCGTCAGTGCCGTTTCCGTTTGACGTTCACATGATGATCTCCTGCGACGATGCACCAAGCCTTGAGAATGCACTTCATCGTGAATTGCATAAGCAGCGATTGAATCGGGTAAATTTTCGCAAGGAATTTTTTCGCGCCGATGTTGAGTCAATTCGGAAGGTCGTTGAGCTTCAGCACGGTGTTGTGGATTACGTCGCGGAGCCAGCGGCACTCCAATATCACGAGAGTATGACTATGGGGGACGAAGATTACGAATTCGTCGAACAGACCGTGAAATCCGTGGTCGGGGAAGATGACGGTGCCCTTGCGGACGATTAGAACCGGGCCCCCTCGGTCGATCTCATTACGTCATAGCTCTTACGTCGTCGGCCAGAGCGACGCGGGACGCAAGCTCACTTGCGGCATCAACAACGGCCGAAGCTCGTCGTCGCCGGCAACCGTCCTCACGGAAGCGTACCGGCCGGCGACCGGCTCGCGGCGGACTTCGATCCGCCCGGCGGCCACGTCAACGACCCAATAGTCCGCAATGCCGGCCGCCGCGTAAAGATCGGCCTTCTCGCCCGTGTCGAAACCCAGGCTGCTGTCGGCCACCTCGACGACCAGCAGGACGTCCTCGGCCACCGGACGGCCGCGCGAGTAATCGCGCCGCACGACCCAGGCCAGGTCGGGTTCCGGCGCGCTCTCCAGGGAGGGCAGGCCGATGGAGTTCTGAATCCGGACTCGAACGTTGCCCTTGGGCAGGTTCGCGAAACTCCATTCCGTCAGCCGATCGACAACCTCTTCGTGCCGCGATCCTATGGGATTCATTTCCCGAATCTCCCCGTGGATGAATTCAAGCCGCAGGCGCTCGCGCCCGTCGAACACGCCGGCCGCGATCATTCGGTCGTATTGCGTGAGCGTCAGATGGGCGATCGTGCTCATGAGAGTCCTGCCTCGGTTGACCTTGAATATAGAAATTATAGCAGCTTTTCCGCGTGGCGCCCAGATTTTGGAGGCCGGCGGCGGGCCGCGTCGCTCCGAGTCTTGGTCATGCTAGCCCTTTTCCGGAGAGGGATGAGACTCTGCGTCGTCTTTCCACACCGGCAGCGTCAGGCGGAAGACGGTCTTCTGGCCGGGGGTGCTTTCGCACTCGACCGTGCCGCCGTGGGCGGTGACGATCTCGCGGACGATGGCCAGCCCCAGCCCGCTGCCGGCGGGGGCCGTGTCGCCCGGCACGCGAAAATACCTCTCGAACACCAGCGGCACGTGCTGCGGGGGGATTCCCGAGCCGGTATCTGTCACCGAGAAGACGATCCGCCCGCCGGCTGCTTCCGCGGCGACGGTGATTCGTCCGCCCTGCGGCGTGTGCTTCAGCGAGTTGTCCAGCAGGTTGTGCAAGGCGTGCTGGAACTGGTCCTCATCGACCGCCACCGCCGTCAACGGGCCGGCATCCTCCAGGACGAGTTCCACGCCTTGATCCTCGGCGCGGGGGCGGAACGACTCGACGGCCGCGTGCAACAGCGACGCCGGCCGAACGGGCTGCAAGCGGAGCCGGATCCGTCCCTGCTCCAGCTTGGCCAGGTCCAACAGATTGTTGATCATGATCAGGAGGCGTTCGGCGTTGTCGCGGGCATCGACCAGCAGCTCGATCTGTTTCGGCACCAACGGTCCCACGCACTCCTCCAACAGCAGGTGCAACACGATGCGGATGCTGGTCAGCGGCGTCTTCAGCTCGTGGCTGACGGTCGCCACGAGGTTGCTCTTCACCTCGTCCAGCAGCCGGAACCGCGTGATGTCCTCCAGCAGCACCGCCGCCCCAAGCGTTGCGCCCGAGGAATCGCGGATGGGCAGGATGCGGGGGAGGAAGGAATGGGTCTTGTCGCCGACTTGCAGCACGACGGCCTTCTCGAAGCCCTCGGGCAGATATTCGCGTTGTTCGCGCAGCACGCCGGCCAACGGCTGCCGGAGCGACTCGGGCGGTTCCCAGATCGCCGCCGGGCTCCTTCGGTCCTCGCGCGGACGAACGCCCAGCAGGCGGCGGGCGACCGGATTGGCCATCTCGACCCGCTGCTGCGGATCGACCACGAGCACGGGATCGGGGAAAGAATCGATCGTCGCCTGGCTGGTCTGCTGCGCGCGGATCAACTGCGCATGATGCGTTTGGCGAAGCTCGCGGAGCTGCCGGGCCATGGTGTTGAAGGAACTGGCCAGTTGTCCCAGTTCATCGTTGGAGGTGATGGGCACGAGTTGGTCGAGGTTGCCCGCCCCGATGGCCGCGGCCGATTCGGTGACGGCCTGAATGGGATAGAGGATCGTGCGGATGGTGCCGGCGACCAGCAGGACGGCCAGGGCGATGCCGAAGGCCAGGCCGCCGCCGTACCAGACGAGGGAGTGGTGCGCCAAGTCGCGCGACTGCTGATCGGTCTTTTCCATTTTCTCCTGGTTTATTTGGAGAATGCGGCCGGAGACTTTCTTGATCTGGAGGAACGTGCCGTACAGGCCCGGCTTCTTGCCCTGGCCGAAATAGAGGCGATCGCGCTTCGCCTCCGTGTGGGCGAAGAACTCGTCCCCCTGGCGGCGATAATCGGCGCTGAGCGCGGTCAGCTCTTCGACCAGTTCCTCCTCGCCCGGCAAGAGGTGATGTTGTTGCTGCTCCTTGTCGAGGCTCTTGTCGTAGAGTTTCCACTGGTCCTGGTATTGCTGAGGGGACTGTTTTTCGCGTCCCGCCAGGGCGAACTGGAACGAGGAATCGATGCGTTCCAGGGCCTCGTTGAGGTCCCGCATGTAGATGACGCTGTCGTAATTCTCGCGGAGGATCAGGTCGATCCGGCCGCCGAGGTGGTAGATCAAGGCGGCCCCGGTTCCGCCCAGCGCGACCAGCAGGGCGAACAAGGGAAGCATGGCAACCAGGATTCGTCGGCGAAAGGTCATGGCGTGGGTCGGGCTGTTCAGATTCCGAGTTTCTTTCGTTTCCGGTAAAGGGTGCTGGGGTCGATGCCCAGCCGGTCCGCGGCCTCTTCCATGGTGGCCGTCGCGGCCAGCACGCGGCGGATGTGCTCCGCCTCGACCTGTTCGAGCGTCATCGAGTCGGCATCGGCGACAGCGTCGGCGACGGCGACGCCGGCGGGTGTCCGTGCTTCCGAGCGGCGAGGGCAGGTGGCGGAACTCGACCAACGGTCCGGAGGCGAGGATGACGCCGCGCTCGACCGCGTTGCGCAGCTCGCGGATGTTGCCGGGCCATGCGTAACGGAGCAAGGCATCTCGCACCGGCCCGGCGAATCCCGAAATCGCCTTGCCGTTTTGCCGGGCGAAGAACCGCAGCAGGTGCTCGGCCAGGGGCAGGATGTCGCCGGTCCGCTGGCGCAAGCGGCGGCAGCGTCACCTCGATCACGTTGAGGCGGTAGAAGAGGTCTTCGCGGAACGAGCCGGCGGCCAGCTCGGCTTCGAGGTCGCGGTTGGTGGCGGCCAGGATGCGGACATTGCTGGCCCGGGTCCGCGTTTCCCCGATCCGTTCGTAGCACCGCTCCTGGAGCAGCCGCAACAGCTTCGGCTGCAAGGCCAGCGGCAAGTCGCCGATTTCGTCGAGCAGGAGGGTGCCGCCCTCCGCGGCGGCGACTTTGCCGATCGTGTCGCGCACCGCGCCGGTGAACGCGCCCTGGACGTGGCCGAACAGTTCGCTTTCGAGCAGTTCGGCCGAGAGGCTGGGGCAGGGGACAGTGACGAAGGGGCCGGCGGCCCGCGGGCTGCGGGCGTGGATGGCGCGGGCGAGGACTCCCTTGCCCGTGCCGCTCTCGCCGCGAAGCAGGATGGTCGCTTCGCTCGCCGGCGGTCTTGAAGGCCACGTCGAGGGCCTCGCGCATCGCGGGCTCGACGGTTTGCAGGTCGGCTTCGGGCAGCGACGGCGCGGACCTGCTCCTCCAAGTCTTCGACTTGGCATTTCAGCCGCCGCAGTTGGGCGATCCGATCGAGGACCAACCGAAGTTGCTCGGGGGTGAAGGGCTTGGGCAGATAGTCGAATGCCCCGCGCCGCATCGCCTCGACGGCCGTTTCGATCGTGGCATAGGCCGTCACGACGACCACGTGCAGCCCGGGGGCCAGACCCAGGAGCCGCGGCAACAGGTCGAGCCCTTGCTCTTGGGCCAGCCGCAGATCCAGCAGGGCCATCTCGAACGGCCGCCGGCCCAGGAGTTCCAGGGCCTGGCTGCCGTCGCGGGCCTCGGCGGCCTGATGCCCCATCACCTCCAGCGACGTTCGCAAGGTGCGTCGGAGACTGGCGTCATCGTCAATGACGAGGATGTTCATTAGGTTGCATTCTGCACGACGGGCCATGCAACTTGCAATACCCGGCCGTCCAGGCGCACGCTTCCTGCTTGACGTAACTCATTGCGCATAAGCCGGTTGCATCTGATTCTTTAATTTCGGCACGGCGAATGCAAACAGGAAGGTGCAGTTGCGATGCCGACCGCGGCTACGCTTCTGGGGGTTCGACCATGTATTGGCATCCGTGGAAAAGACTGATGGCGCTGAGCTGGGCCGTCGCAGGCGGTGGAATCCTGGCCTGCGCGGCGGCCCTGCTGGAGCTGCTCGCTCCAACCGCGTCGGCCGCGGTCTTTCTCACCATGACGGCCGTGCTCGGATTGGTGATTGCGGGGGTGGTTGCCATCTTTGCCTGGCTGTGCGGCTGCTGGGACGACGCCTGGCCGGACCGTGGGGACCGTGTGGACCGGCTGGCCGAGGCCGCCAAGCGTCGGTCGGATGCCTTGGCGAGAAAGGCCGCCGCGTTGCATAAGTCCCTGGAGCAGGAACGACGCCAAAGGCTTCGGGAGTTTCCCCCGCAGACCTGCGCGGGCGAGAGCTGCCGGACGACGCTCCGCGGATTCGAGCGGCCGAAATCGCACCCGGCGGGAGCAGCGGCCGCCAATCCCAGGCGGCACGGTCAATGAGGGCTGGAAAGAAGATTGTTTGAGCAAGACATGGAAGTGCCGCGCGGCGGGCAGCCTGTGGTTCCCCCTTCCTCTTGACGCACACCATAGAATCATTCATAAGGAGCAGCCGTTATGGACCTTTACCTGTGGATTCCCGCCATGGTCCTCTTGGGGTTGGCCGTGTTCGGCTTGATGTTCGCTTGCATTTCCGCCTGTGACAAAGTGTGAGACAAGACGATGGAAACGTTGACCTGGGTGACGGCGGTTGTCACGGTGCTGCTGTTGGTTTATCTGTTTGCCGCGTTGGTGCGGCCGGAATGGTTTTAATAGGGAACACGCCATGTTCGACTTTCAAGTCTGGTTTCTTCCCATCTTGATCCTGGTGGTGACGACGCTGCTGGCGATTCCCTTCAGCCGCTATCTGGCCTGGATCATGGAGGGCCGGTATCACGCGCCGCGGTTTCTGCGTTGGATCGAGCAGCGCGTGGACACCGGGCCGCAAAACTGGAAACAGTACGCCGTCGCCATGATGCTGTTCAACACGCTGATGTTCGTCTTCGGGTTCGTCGTGCTGGCGATCCAACCGAAGGTCGATTTGGGGTTGAACCCGGACGTCAAGGGGATGCTGGCCCCGACGACCATCTTCAACGCGGTCTGCTCGTTCCTGACGAACACGAACTTGCAGCACTACTCCGGGGAGCAGCATCTTTCCTATTTCAGCCAGATATTCTTCGTTTGCTGGAACATGTTCCTGTCGGCGAGCGTGGGTTTTTGCGGGCTGGTGGCGATTATCCGCGCCTTGCGGAGCGACCCGCACGTGGGCAACTACTACTTGGACATGTGGCGCGTCGTCGCGTACACGTTCGTGCCGGCCAGTCTCATCATGGGGGTGGTGCTCATGGCCGACGGCGTTCCCATGACGCTCCGCGGCGCCGCCAACGTGGCCACGCTCGAGCAGGGGGCGATGGGACAGGACGAGCAAGGCCATCCGCAACCGCAGCAGATCTGCCCGCGGTCCGGTGGCCGCCATCATGCCCATCAAGCACCTGGGCACGAACGGCGGCGGGTTCTTCGGCGCCAATTCAGCCCATCCCTTCGAGAACCCCAGCGCGTGGAGCAATTTCCTTTCGGTCATGAACTATTGCTTGTATCCCTTCGCGCTGGTGCTGATGTTCGGCCGCATGTTGCGGCAGATGCGCCACGCCTGGGTGATCTTCGGCGTGATGATGTCGATGTTCGTCGTCACGATCGCTTGGGGAATCTATTGGGACACGCTCGCGCCGAACCCCGGGCTGGCCGGGCTGCCCGTCGATCAGCACCTCGGCAACCTCGAGGGCAAGGAACTTCGCTTCGGCACATCCGCCGGGCCGACGTTCGCCGCCGGGACCACCGCGATCTCCTGCGGCTCGGTCGATTGCTCCCACGACAGCCTGAACCCCTTGGCCGGACTCTCCCCGTTGACCGGCATGTGGCTCAACTGCATTTACGGGGGCAAGGGCGTGGGCATGATCAACCTGCTCTTGTACTTGATCGTCGGCGTGTTCATCGCCGGGCTGATGGTGGGCCGCACGCCGGAATACTTGGGCAAGAAGGTCGAGGCCCGGGAAATGAAACTGGCCATGATCGCCTTGTTGGTCCATCCGATCTTGATCTTGATGCCGGCCGGGATTTTCGCCGCCACCGACATGGGCGCCAAGTCGACGGGCAACCCGGCCGCGCACGGACTGTCGGAAATGGTCTACGAGTTCAGCTCGGCCTCGGCCAACAACGGCTCCGAGTTCGGGGGCCTGAACACGTGCTGGGGACCCAACGACAATGCCGACAACCATGCCGCCCCGTATAGCCGGCCGTGGGACATCGCCACGGGGCTGGTGATGCTGCTGAGCCGGTTCATCCCGGTCATCGCGCCGTTGGCCTTCGCCGCCAGCCTGGGGGCGAAGAAACCGACGCCCTTTACCGTCGGCACGATGAGGACCGATACGCTGACCTTCGGATTGCTCCTGTTGGGCACGATCCTGCTGGTCGGCGCGCTGTTGTTTCTGCCGGTTGCCGCGCTGGGGCCCGTCGCCGAGCACCTGGGACCGATCCCGTTCGGAAGGTGATTGCGGAGCCGGCCGTTTGAACCGGCAACGAAAAAGGAATCGAGACGTACGATGTCTGACGCACTCTTGACAGAACCCCACCCCGGCAAGCCGCCGGAAGACCTGAAGCTGGTCCGCCGGGCCAGCCGCAAGGCCGGCCTGTTCGACCGGCAACTGCTCCGCACGGCCTTCCGCCAGTCGTTGACGATGCTCCGGCCCGACATCCAGTGGAAGAACCCGGTGATGTTCACGGTCGAGGTGGGCACGGTCTTGACGCTGGGCTACACGGTGGCGAAGCTGCTGGGCGCGGCGATGGTGGCCGACCTCCGCTACCTGCTGTGGCTGGATTTCTGGCTCGTCGCGACGTTGCTGTTCGCCAATTTCGCGTCGGCGATTGCCGAGGCGCGGGGCAAGGCCCAGGCCGATGCGCTGCGGAAGACGCGGCGCTCGACCCCGGCCCGGCGCATCCGCCCGGACGGCCGTCTGGAAGAGACGGTCTCGACGGCCCTCCACAGCGGCGACCGGGTCGAGATTGTCGCCGGCGAGATCGTTCCCGAGCGACGGCGAGATCGTCGAGGGCGTGGCCTCGATCGACGAGTCGGCCATTACCGGCGAGTCGGCCCCGGTCATCCGCGAGGCCGGCGGCGACCGCTCCGGAGTGACCGGCGGCACCCGCGTGTTGTCCGATCGCATCGTCGTCCAGATCACCGCCAATCCGGGCAATTCCTTCCTCGACCGCATGATCGCCCTGGTCGAGGGCGCCATCCGCCAGCGGACGCCCAACGAAATCGCGCTGTCGCTGGTCCTGGCCGCCTTCACGCTGATCTTCCTCATCGTCACCGCGACGCTGTGGCCGATGGCCCTTCATGCCGAGCAATATATGTCCGTGCTGAACGGCGCGGCGGTGAAATGCCTGGGCACGGACGTTCCCACGCTGGTGGCCCTGCTGGTCTGCTTGATTCCCACGACGATCGGCGCCCTGCTGGCGGCCATCGGCATCGCCGGCATGGACCGGGCCCTGCGGGCGAACATCATCGCCAAGAGCGGCAAGGCGGTCGAAGTGGCCGGCGACGTCGATACGCTGCTCTTGGACAAGACCGGCACGATCACGGTGGGCAATCGCCGGGCGACGCAGTTCATTCCGTTCGGCGATTTCACGGCCGCCGAGGTTGCCCGCCTGGCGGCCCTGGCCTCGGCCGCCGACGAAACGCCGGAAGGGAAGAGCATCGTGGACCTCTTCCACGACTTCGGCGGCGACGGCGTGGATCGGCACGGCCGGAAGGGCGCCATCGGCGAGGGCGCGGTCCCGGACGGCGCCCGCTTCATCCCCTTCACGGCCCAGACGCGGATGAGCGGCATCGACCTGGCCGACGGCCGCCAGGTCCGCAAAGGGGCCCCGGACGCCATTCTCCGTCACGTTCAGCGGCAAGACGGGTCGGCGCCGCGGGCGGTGGAGAGCACCGTGGCCGACGTGGCCGGCAAGGGGGCCACGCCGCTGCTGGTCAGCGAGGGTTCGCGGGTTGCCGGGATGGTGGTGCTGGAAGACATCCTCAAGCCGGCGGTCGCCGAGCGCTTCGAGCGGTTGCGGCGGATGGGCCTGCGGACCGTGATGGTCACCGGCGACAATCCCTTGACCGCCAAGGCCATTGCGCGGCAGGCCGGCGTGGACGACTACATCGCCGAGGCGACCCCCGAGGCGAAGCTCGCCTACATCCGCAAGGAACAGGCCGCCGGCAAGTTGGTCGCCATGATGGGCGACGGCACGAACGACGCCCCCGCCTTGGCCCAGGCCGACGTGGGCGTGGCCATGAACTCCGGCACCCAGGCCGCCAAGGAAGCCGGCAACATGGTCGATCTCGACAGCGATCCCACCAAGCTGATCGAGGTCGTCGAGATCGGCAAGCAACTGCTGATGACCCGCGGCGCGCTGACGACCTTCTCCATCGCCAACGACGTGGCGAAGTATTTCGCCATCGTGCCGGCCATGTTCGCCGGCATGCTGCCGTGGCTGAAAAAGATCGACATTATGAACCTGCACTCCGCCACTTCGGCCATCCTTTCGGCGGTGATCTTCAACGCCGTCATCATCCCGCTGCTGATCCCGATCGCCCTGAAGGGCGTGAAATACCGGCCCATCGGCGCCGACGCCCTGTTGCGCCGCAACCTGCTGATCTGGGGCCTGGGGGGCGTGATCGTTCCGTTCGTCGGCATCAAGTTGATCGACATGATCCTGGTCGCGCTGAATATCCTTGCGTAACAAAGGAACTCAAGGCATGAATGCCCATTTTCGTGCGAACCTCTGGTTGCTGGTGTTGACCGTGGCGCTTTGCTGCATCCTCTATCCGCTGGCGCTCTGGGGCATCGGCCAGACGTTTTTCCGCCAGCAGGCGCAAGGAAGCTTGTTGGACGCCAAGGGCCGGCCGGTCACGGACGAAAAGGACGAAAAGAACGCCGTCGGCTCGCGGCTGATCGCCCAGCCTTTCAAGGGCGACGAATACTTTCAGCCGCGGCCGTCGGCGGCGTCGTACAACGCGGCGGCCTCCGGGTGTTCCAACCTGGCCGCCAGCAATCCGCAACTCCGCCAGCGCGTGGCCGACCAACTCGAATCGATGGTGAAAGACGTGAAATATCGGAGCGGCCCGAAAAAGGGCCAGCTTGTCGGCCCCGACGTGGAGAAGTGGTTCCAAGACCAGCCTGCCGCCGGAAAATCGAAAACGGCGTCCCAGCTCGCCAAGTTCTGCCAGTGGCACGAACAGCATCCGGACGAGGATTTGCAACTGATCCCCGCCGACGCAGTGACAACCTCCGGCTCGGGGCTGGACCCCGACATTACGCTCGCCAACGCCTTGTGGCAATTGGATCGCGTGGCCGGCGCGTGGGCGGAAAAGACCCACACCGACGTGGCCACGGTGCACGGCGATATCGAAAAGTTGCTCGGCCAGATGAGCCATTCGCCGGCGGGCGGACTCTTCGGCGAGCCGTTGGTCAACGTGCTGGAGATCAACCTGGCGTTGCGCAGCCGTTACCAAGACCACGGCCGCTGACGGCCGCCACACTGCCTCGTTTCCTCGCTCGGCCCCCGTCCGAGGTCTTTACGGCTGCACACCGGATGCGGGGTCTGAGCGAGGTTTTTTGTCAAACGATGTATCATCCGCGCTAACGTTTCGGAGGCAGAGCCGGCGGCGGGGCGTCGGCCGGGGCGGCCGCCGTGGGCTGACGTTCGGCCAGGAACTTCATCAGCGTGGCCCCCAGGCCGTCCAGCGAGGCCCCGCCGCCCATGGCGAGGATTTCCGGCATGATCTTCACGCCCCGCTCGGCCAAGGCCGTGACGACGTTGATGACGGCCGTCGGCCCCTGCCCGAGGGCTCGGACTTGGGCCTCGAAGCCCTTGGCCCGGGCCAAGCCGACCGCTTCCACCTCGGCCCCCTTGGCCCGGCCCGTCTCGGCAATATAGGTCGCTTCGCCGTCGGCCTGTTTCTTCCGGGCTTGGGCGGTCTGGCTGGCGATCTCGACGCCCACCTGGGCCTGGGCCAATTGGGCCTGCATGTCGGCCGTCCCCTTGGTCTGTTCCATGTCGATGCGCAGACGCTGCGCCTGCTGCTGCATCTGGAACGTGGCCTTTTCCTGGTTGGCGATTTCCCGCTGCGTCAGCACCTTGACCAACTGTTCCGGCAGGATGACGTCCTGAATGTAGACGCCGCGGGTTTCCACCTCGTACTGACTCAGTTGCTGGCGGATGTGCTCCAGCGCGCTCTCCTGCACCTGCTGGCGGGTTTCGATGAACTGCACGGCCGGCATGCTCTGGAGCGTGTCGCGGAAGTGGTTGCCCACGGCCGCTTGCAGCACGTCGTTGACCAGGGCGGCAATCGTGCCCACCATGCTGATGACCCGCGGCGCCGTGGTGTCGGGCACGTGGATCTGCACGACCAGGTCGATCGCGAAGACGAAACCTTCGCGGCTTTTGGCCACGATCTGCGAGAGGTGCTCGTCGAGCTTGTGGGCCTGGCTGACCTCCTGCGACCAGTTGAGGCTCAAGATGGCCGTGGGCACGTGCTCGGCCTCGTAGCAGCGCGGGTTGATGGCATATTTGCCGGTCCGCAGCGGCTCTCCCCAGATGCCGCGATGTCCCGGACGCACGATCGAGCCGAACTTGAAGCCGGCCCCGGACATGTCTTCGGTGGGCAGGCCGACGTAGGCCTTGATGACCGCCACCTCGCCCTGGTTGACGACCAGCATGGGGACTTCTTCCACGCGGACCAGGAACGGATTGAGCAGGTAGGCCCCGTAGAGCAGCGGGTCGTGTTGGAGCCCGATCTTGCCGCCGGCCTTCAAAAAGGCGTCGAAGTCCTGGTAATTGTTGTGTTGCACGGATTTCAGGCCGATGAGGGCCTCGATGAGCGCCTGGTCGTTGGCGCCGCTGGTTTCCAGCTTCCTGACGTCGTCGAACTCGCCCAGCCGGCTGGCGATGGCGCCGCCGGGGAGCGGTTGGCCCTCCAGCGTCGTGATGATGCCGCAGGTATCGACCACTCCGCCGCCGCGGGACGAACGCGGCGTGATGACCGTCACCTTGAGCTGGTCTTCCTCCAGCCCGAAGGCCTGGAACGACAACTTGCCGTACGACTGCAAGCGCTGGAACTGCTTGGCGACGGGCAAGCCGTGGACGCGCTCCCGCGTGATGACCAGGAAGCCGACCGGATGGATGGGCATGAGGCTGCCGGGGGGCAGCACCGGGCGTTGCACGCCTTTCTGTCCGCCGGCCTGGAGCCACGCGTGGAGGTTCGTGATCATGTTCAGGGGGCTCATGGATTCGGCCGATTTGGCGCCGACCGGCAGGGCCTTGCCCACTTGGGCCACGACGACGCCGATCTCGCCGGCGCGGACTTGCACCCAAGGATACTTCTCGACGGCGAAGACGACCCAGAACTTGAATCGCCAGCCCGGCATGAGGAGGTCGGCCTGGTAGCCGGCCTCGCCGCGGAAGGCGACGGGGTTGTCGTCGGGTAGTTTCTTGAAGGAAAACCGTTTCGTGACCAGCCCGACCTCCGTCGGACCGATGATCCGGATCGACGGAAGGACGAACACCACCACCACCACCAAAACTATGAACAGGAACCAGAACATGGCTGCAACTCCTCGCTGCGATGGGTTTTCTTGCGGGAATTCCCCCGGCCCGGACGGGCTCGGGACGCGACGGCCCCTATTATGATTGGGGCCGCACGGAGTTGCAAGCGGGGGAAAAATTCGGGGCTGGGGGCTGAAACCAGGGATTGGGGATTCGAGGCGGGGGCGGCGATTGCGGTCTCGCCGCCCCGCCCGTGGAATCAGGAGTCGAACCCCCTAGCGTTGAAATTCCAAGCCGACGAAGGCCCCGTGGTAGAACGGTGAACCGCTGGTGCTCACCGTGGCATAACTGTGCGCCGGGACGATGTCGGGGTTGGAGACTGCGATCTGGTCGGGCGCCAAGGCGACGCCGTCGATCCACAAGAGTTGGTAGCCGGCCCTTGCCGACAAGTTCGCCGTGATCGCATACTTGCCCGTCAGCGCCAGACTTCCGACGAACGCCGCATGGTCCGTCGCCGCGGAGGACGTGTAGCGAAAAGGGGCATCCTGGGTGATGAGCACGGAATTGGTGGCGTGATTATCGTAAATACCCGCCTTTTACGCAGCCTTCCAGGGACCATCGGTTCGCGACCAAAGGACGCTGTCGAAGCCCACCTGAAAACCGCTGAGGTAGTTGTTCGCGTCGATCCTGGTCACGGACGGATTCGGAGTGGGGGCAATGACGGTGTCGTAGAGATTCAGGCTGTTCTCGCTAAGATCGAGGTAGCGAAACCCGATCAACAGCCGTCCCCAATTTCCCACCGGCCGCCACGCGTTGAGTTCCACGTTGTGCAGGGCGGAACGGTACGACGCGGAAACGTCCACCGGATAACGGATGTTGCCGATCGGGTCGATAAAGCGGATCACGGCTCCTTTGGCCGATCGCTCGACGCCCCGCTCGGCATTCCAGCCGTCCAGGCCGAAGTAGACGCCCTCGATGCTCCATGGACTGCCCAAGATGTTTTGGCGCATCAGGCTGATGTCCCAGCCCGCCGATATGCCGAGGTCGAATTCATTGGCGTTCAACAGGGTGTGGTTGGCCGAGTCGGTGATGATCACGCGATCGTGCGGCGTCGAGCGTTGCAAGAACAAGGCGTCGGACTGCACGATCCACGCGGGACCGCAATCGCGCAGCCGTCGCAGCAATTCTCGCAGGCATAGCAGGAGACCTCGTCGGGGGCCTGGATGCCTTCGATCGTCACGGTCGGAAGGTCGTCCCCGGCGATCGCAAGGCTGCCGACGGCAAGAGCGGCGACTGTCGCAAACAACGAACCACAGCGACGAAGGAACATGGCCACTGCCCTCCTTGGTAGTGCCAAGAATGAAGAATACGGTGAACGTGCAGACTATTGGGAATCCGCGAGTTGGCTTCTTGCCAGTGATGCGGACGCGGGGCGGCGACAGCGTGTCTGGCGGCAGTCTTGGATGGAACCGATCGAGGTGCTGGTTCATTGTGGGCGTCGCGGGTGCCCCGCCGCAACTCGAATCGGTTTGCACAAACCGCAGGGCGAGAAAATCACATTCGCCAGGCAGGACCGCTACACGCGGAACAGTCGGGATGGCACCCTGAGACCGCGGGTTGCGCCGGGGTTGAGATCAGGCGTCCAAAGCGTCCCACGCCCAAATGTGGTGGTCCGCGACGCCAATCGCCGGGCGTTTGACCTGTGCAAGCGGGACTTCCGCCGTTCGCCGTTGTCCGGTTCAACGTCGCCGGTCCAGCCGCGTAGTTGAACTACGAGGACCGTTTTCCCGGCCAGAGGCCGAAGAAGCGGCCGACGCCGGCCTTCTTGGCCGCGGCGCCGGGGGCCGTGGGTTTCGGATCGCCCGAGAGCGCGGCGGCCATGGCGATCATCGCGTGGGTGACCGCGGCTCTGGGGGCCTGCTCGATGAGCGGCACTCCGTTGTTGCGGGCGTTGATCATGGTTAAGTAGTCGTTCGGAATCTGCCAGAAGATTTCCCGGCCGATCGTCTCCTCGGCCTTCTTCAGCGTGATCTGGCCATTTTCCAGGCCGACGCGATTGACGACGATCTTGACCTTGTCGGCCAGGTCATTCATCTCGGCGAACGAGGTCAACAAGCGGACCACGTTCCGCAGGCAGGGCAGGTCGAGCTGCGTGACCAGCAGGACGGTGTTGGCCATCTCCATCGCCATCAGGTCGATGGCGGTGTAGCCCTTGGAAAGGTCCAGGACGACGTGGGTGAAGGTGGCCTTCAACAGGCCGATGACCCGTTGCAGGTCCTCGGCGCTGACCAGTCCGATGTCTTCCAATTGGACGGGGCGCGGCAGCAGGAACAGTCCCGACGAATGCTTCGTGAGCGAACGTTTCAGGAGGGTGAAATCGAGCCGGGTGACGTTTTGGGCGACGTTGACCAGGGTGTAGTCGGGGATGGTGTCGAGGAACACGTCGGCGTCGCCGAGGCAGAGATCGAGATCGACCAGGGCGACCGAGTTCCGCTCTTCCCTGGCGAGGATACAGCCGAGGTTGACGGCCACGCTGGTGGTCCCCACGCCGCCGATGGCGCCGGCGACGGCAAGGACCTGGCTGCCGCGGGGCCGGGTTTCGCCGGGGGCGAAATGGCGCTCGCTGATCCGCCCCAACGCCCCCAGCAGGTCCTCGATGTGGATCGGCTGGGTGAGAAACTCCTTCGCCCCGGCACGCATCGCCTGAAGGATCAACTGCCCGTCGTTCGACGAGCTGACCACCAACACGGCGCAGTTGGGCGAGGTCTCGTTCAATCGGCTGACCAGGCCCAGGGCCTTGTTCGGATCGGCGTCCAGGGCGACCATGCCGATGTCGGGATTGGTCTGGGCCACGACGTCGGAGAAGAACTCGTAGCGAGAGCACTCCGCCTCCAGCCAAATCATGTCCATGCCCAAGAGCATGTTCTTGAGCGCCTCGCGCTTCGAGTCGTCGGGATCAACAATGGCTAACCGGAGAACGTTGCTCATGGAGTCGGTATTAGGGGCGTGGCAATGTTGCGTAAACTCAACCGCGAGGGGCGCGCATGATCGCCCTCGTATAAATAGCATATTTTCGGCCGGTCCTAAGACTAAGGAACAACGTCATAGCCGATAGGACCGATGAAGGGCGGTTCCGCATTGCGCCCTTGGGCCGGACTGCCTTGGTCGGAATGGTTCGGATTGGGACCGCTGTAGCGGTTGTACGGCCCGTCGTTGGCGGTTCCGCCGTTTGGTCCTGGCGCCGGGGTTGGATTGCCGTTGCCAGGCGGCGTCGCCGCGCACGGCCCTTGGGGACCGCCCGAATTCCTGCCCGGACAGCAGGCGGGCACTTCCAGGTGTCCCTTGAAGAACAATTCCCAGTCGCTCGGGCTGGCCGTCTCCATGCCGGGACCGCACGGAGGGACCTGGTTGGCGTCCAGGGGATCGATCAACTCGGGCGTTACCATGATCAGCGTCTCGACCTCGTTGATCTGCTCCTTGACGTTGCGGAAGGGGACGCCGATGTAGGGGACTTCGCTGATCCACGGCAGACCGGAGTTTTGCGATTCCACGGTGTTCTGCACGAGTCCGGCGAGCGGCAGGGTCTGGCCGGACTTCATCTCGACGCCGGTTTCGACCCAGCGGGTTTTTAGCGAGGGAGGACCGCCGACCACCGTGAGCGACGTGTCGATTTCACTGACTTCGGCGCGGACTTCCAAGCGAATTTGTCCGTTGCCCAGGATGATCGGCACCATGTCGATGATCGTGCCGTAGTTGACGTAGCTGGTCGAAGGGCCGGTGATGCCGCCGTTGAGTTGGTAGTAGTATTGGCCGCCGACGTTGAAGTGGGCGGGGCGTCCGCTGATGGCCGCCAGGTCCGGCTCGGACAGCACCTTGGCCAGCCCGTCTTGCCGGAGGGCGTTCATCACGCCGAAAAACGCGGAGTGGCCGTTGCCGATGTTGAACTGGGCCGTGGGGTTGTTGCCCGTGGTGATCGACCCGCCCGAAATCGACGAGATCAGGCCGCTGACCTGCGAAAGGAACAGGTTGCTGCCGTTTATCTTGGCGAAGTCGAATCCCAACTGGCGCAACTTGGTCCGCGACACTTCCATCACCTTCACGTGCAGCACCCCCTGCTGCACGCCGCTGACGGTCATGTTGTTGATGATCTTGGGATAGTATTCCTTGGCGATCTCCAAGATGATCGGGATCTGTTGGGGAGTATCGACGTAGCCGGAGATCATCACGCCGGTGCCGACGGGAAGGACGCTCAGGGTGGTTCTGGGAAACTGGGTGCGCAGGAGCATGGCCAGGTCCCGCGCGTCGCCCGTGACCGTAACATCGACCGTGTAGATCTGATGGTTTTCGCCCCAGAGGTTGACCTGGGTGACGCCCGGCTTCTTGGCGGCCAGTTGCACCTGGTTCGGCGAGAGCGCCGTCAGGATCAAGATTTCCGGGTTGTTGACCTGGGCCTGGGGGATCCGCTGGTCCAGGGAGAGAATGCGGCTGCTATTGTTCGTCATTTCCAGCCGATCGTTGGCCCGCGTAACCCGATGGATGATCGACGGCGGCGGAAGGATCTCGGGTTGCCGCACCGGCGCCGTCGGCGACAGTGACGGTGACGGCGGCGGCGACGGCGACGGCGGCGGCGACACCGGCGGCGTATTGGCCGCTGGCCGGCAGAACCATCGCAACCCACGCCGCAACCAAGGTGAGGGTCGTCAGCGGCCGGAAATGCCGTCCGAGAATTGGCGTGAACATCCGTGTCTTCCTTGCAACTTCCGCTGTCTAAGCCTGTGTGTCCGTTACGATGCGGCCGGCGTCGCGGGTTTTGCGGCCGGCGTTCGTCCGCCGCTCCCGCTCGGACCGGTTCCCGTCTTGGCGGGCTTCTTTTCCTCCGGCGCGACGGGGGCCTTGGGCGAATGCGTTTCCTTGTCGCCCGTCGTCCCCGTCGATTGCACGCTGCTGAGTATCCAGGAGCCGGCATCCGCGATCGCGGAATTGCCGGAGTTCTTCAAGATGATATCGTTAACGTCCGCTCCGGTGAGAATGCGCATCGACCATGTCTCCTCGGCCGGCTCGGGCGGGGCGGTCTTCTCGACGTTGGCGCTGGCCCGCAACGAGGTGAAGTAATCGAGGACTCCCTTCCCTTGCTCCTTCAGCTTGTTGAGGTTCGACTCCATGTCCTCCTTTTCGCGCTGGGCCGTTTCGGAGGGGCCGAGCAACTCGTGAGGGAAGGCCCCCGGGAGCTGCGTCTGCGCTTCCTCCTCGGGGCCCCGCATCACCAGCTTGACCGAGCCCAACTCCGTCGCCAACGTCACCTTCTCCGCCTGGGCGGGAGTGACCAGCAACGAAACGGTCCGGGCCGGAATGGATTTCGTCTCCGGGCCGGTGGTTTCGAGGGTGACCACGTCGTTGACGGCGAAGACCTTGATGTCTTGGAGGATCGTGCGGGTGGTGGTTTCTCGAATTCCCGAGTCCCGGTTCTTCACGATATAAACCAGCAGATCGACACGGCAGCCGGGCAGCAGCAGGTTGGCGCCGCCGCTGACCGCATCGACCCGAATCGATACCACGCGATAGCCCTTGGGAATCATGAGGTCGGCGCCCGGGGCATTCACGCCCTTGGCCGCCAGCTTATTGTCCAGGATCAGCTCGCCGGCAAAGAGCTTGCTCCGCGCGCGGCGGCCTTCGATATCTTCCAGCCGGCTCAAGGCCCCGGAGGGCACTTTGCTCTTCGGCCACTGCTCCAACTGCAAGACCTCGCCGGTCAACGGCTCGCCCTGCGCCACGTCCTTCAACGCCAGGAAGACCGGCTGGGTTTCGCCTGTCCCCTCGGCCGAAAGTGTCCCGCGGCGGGCGATCACCTGGGTAATGCCAATGGCAGCCACCAGGCCGCACGCCAGCGCCAACACGAGCAGAGCTATGGACTTGCCTCGCATCACTGGCCCTCAAGACTCGTTGCCAAATTGCGCCGGACGATTCGCTACTCCGTTTTTCCGCGGTCCTTATTGCGACGGACGAGTCGCTAGCACACCGTTTCGAGGCATAATCGTCGCAGTCGTTAATAGCCCGCCTCTGCCTACAAACATTGGCGACGGAAGCCTCGGAACTTCACTCAAAGGCGTTTGCGCCGTAACAGTCACACCGGCGGCATAACCGGTTAACTAGCGCCGGCCGGATTGATTGTTACGATCGGACCTCGCTAACTGCCCAATCCCCCTCGGGTTGGTGACATGCGTTTTTTCACAACACGTGTTGTCTAGTCGTCTAAACTGAGGAGGCTTCGTACCTCCTCGATTTCTTCGGCATTACAGGCAAAGTTTCTCCAGCTTAACTCTCATACCATTCCATGAGCGGCGTGATTGAGGTCCCCTCTCCCTCCGAAAGAGGGTTGGGGTGAGGGAAATTTGGGCAACTGTTGGCCATTTGGATCACGCCCACTTCCCTCTCACCCCCGAGCACCACGTTAGTGGTCGCTCCCGGAGGGAGACGGGGACTGTAAGACTAGATAAGCATCCCACTCCAGGCAAAATAGGTGATTGTTCCCAAGGCGATGGGAATCCCATAGGGCAACAACAGCATGGAACTCTTTCGTTCCGCGGCAGTGGCCGACAGGGCGGCCGGATCGCGTACGACGGCGATTTCGCGGAGGATGGTCCAGAACTGACGGACGTGATGGTTTAGTTTGTGGCGAAGCAGGACCATGGCCACGGCGATGATCCCGCCGAAGATGGCCGAGACGCAGAAGGCATAGAGCGTAACGGTGGCGCAGACCCAGGCCCCGACGCCGGCCAACAACTTGACGTCGCCCGCCCCCATGCCGCCGATGGCGTAGGCGGGCAGGAGCAATCCGAGTCCGAGGGCCGTGCCCCCCAGGCTCCAAGCCAAGCCTTCCCAGCCGGCGCAGCCGGTCCAGTAAACCCAGCCGCTGAGGATCAGCGGGAAGGTGATCCAATTGGGCACTTTGAGTTTCCAACCGTCGATGACCGCGGCGACGACCAACACGCCGCTGACAAGCCATACGTTCCAGTTTTCCGTCAGCCCGCGGGCGATGGCGTGCGCGTCGAACATGGGATCTTTCTCCGTAAGGACTTGGAAAAGAATAACCTGGCTTCTGAAACAGTGAAGTTGTTCTTTTCCAAGTCCTAGGAAAATGGTTTCCGTTGCGTCGCTTCCCTCGTGGCGGTCATGTCCGGACGCTCAGCATGAAGCTGATCAGGGTGGCGACGGCGGCGATGAAATAGACCATCATCTGCGCGACGCTGCCGCACACTTCCACGGGAAGCGATGGATACATGATCGGACTCCTTGGTTGCCCGCTCACGGTGCGGATGTCCGCACTCTCTCTTTATAAATCCTAGGTCAAGAAAGGGCCCGGGGCGTGGTTTTCTTGGGGAAACACGATACCTAGTTTCTGTTTCGGAAACACGGGTAGGGTGGGACGAGCGGAGCGAAGTCCCGCCATTTTCATGGGAATCGCGGTGGGACTTCGTCCCACCCTACCCGATGCGGACCTTTCGCAACGGAAACCAAATAGGAAAACCCCCTCGACGCCAAGCCGCGATGTCGAGGGGGTTTCCGATTTTTCGTTGCACAGCTTGCGTCCGCGCCCGGCGAGTGTGCCGGCGCGGACGCCGCCGCCAGCGCCGTTCCTTAGTGGACCGAGCTGGCGATCTTCCAGAACACGCTGTTCGCATTGACGCCGATCGTGGAAATGGCCGACAGGCACACGATCACGATCAGGGACAGCATCACCGCGTACTCGACCGCGGTAGGGCCGTCTTCGGACTTGAGGAAACGATGCAACTTCAGAGCAAGCGACTTCATGAGTATTCCTCCATTCCGGCAACCATCCCGCGCGGACGCGGAACAGCCAGGAATAAAAGCAACGGTCGGGTTTTTTCGGGCAGTGCTCCGATTCATCCACGGAGCGGCCTGTGAATTGCCCTCCAAAACCCCATCTGGTAACTACGAGCCTTCACCTCCCCGCTCGCCGATGCGAACAACTTCACCCTTTCGGCAACCAGGCTACCGACGGGGCGAACGCCCCGTTGGCCCTTGGCTTTGCGCTGCCGACCTTGCGATCGGTTTGCCCTTGTCGAGGATATGAGGCTACAGGCCACGCACACGGCATCCTGCCTCTGTAATGAACTGTAGGTCAATTTCCTCGGATGTCAAATCAAGAAGTTTAGGGAAATCTGTCCGAACAGGTGGTTTTCCCGGTCGCCTGGTCCGGATAGGAGGGGCGTGGCACGGCGTCACGCTGCGCGGCGTCTGGTCGCCGCCCCACAGCCGGGAACATGACCTATGGTTTCTTGGCAGAGAGTCCAATACTTCCTGGAAATGGTGCCCGAATGCGTGACGAATCCGAACCTTTCGCAGACCTCGCGCCCGGCGCACCGACAAGAACTTGACCGCCTGGTGCCTGTTGGCGGGGATACTGTTGCTGATCGCCTTGACGGTGCCCTTTCTCACCGGCCGCATCTCCACGCGCGACGACCTCGGGGCCTACCACGTTCCCGTCCGCGCGTTCTTCGCCGAGCGATTAGCTCGCGGCGAACCGTTCGATTGGATGCCGCAAATCTTTGCCGGCTTCTACCTGACGGGCGAGGGTCAAGGCGGCACGTATCACCCTTGGCACTTGCTGCTGTATCGTTGCTTGCCGCTCCGCGCCGCGCTGGTCTGGGAATGGCTGAGCACCTATCCCTTTTTGCTGTTGGGGACCTGGTTGTTCCTCCGCCGTTTGCTCCAGCGCGGGGATGCCGCCATGCTGGGCAGCCTGATCTTCACGTTCTGCGGGTTCAACCTGCTGCACTTCGTCCATCCCAACGCCGTGGCGGTGATCGCCCATATTCCGTGGCTGCTCTGGTGCATCGACATCGTGCTTTCCGATGCGCGGTGGAGCAAGGTGATCTGGGCCCAGACCGGCATCGCGCTGTTGACCGGTTCCCAGTTGCTCTTGGGCTACCCGCAATACATGTGGTTCTCGCTGCTGGCCGAAGTGGGCTATGCGATCTTCGTCTGCCATGCCCGCCGGTTTAGCCCTCGCCTCGGGTGTGCCCAGCGGACCACGTGTCTGAATTGCGTCGGCTGCGGGACGCGCACCTGGCCGCGAATCATTCTCGCCTTGGGGATCGGGGTGTTGCTGGGCGGAGTGCAATGGTGGCCGACGTTGGACGCCTTGCGTCACAGCACGCGACAGGTCGTCGGTACCGCGTTCGCCCAGGTCGGTTCCGTTCATCCGCTGAACCTGGTCCAACTGGTCGCCCCGTATTTGTTCAGTGATCGCGTGCTGGGCGGCGGCACGCACGAGATGAGTCTCTACGTGGGCGCGGTGCCGCTGATGCTGATCGCTTGGCTGATCGTCCAGCGCGGGGGACTTGGCCCGCTGCGTCCGTTGGCGCGGGCGACGGCCTGGTTCACCGCCATTGCCCTGGTCTTGGCCATGGGACAATACGGCTACCTGTACCGGCTGCAAACGTACGTGCCGCTGCTGAATCGCTTCCGCTGCCCCTGCCGGTACCTGGTCCTCTTTCACTTGGGCGTGGCGGTGTTGGCGGCGCTGGGCTTTCTGCTGCTGGAACGCAACTATCAAGGGAGCCGCGAGGGCAAGACCAACAGCCCCAACCCCCTCTACCCCGGCATCCGCCAGAAGACATTCATCCCCTTGGCGAGGTTCGAGGGGTTGTGGGCCGTGCTCATCGTCGGCTTCGCGGCGGCGTTGGTCGGTCTGCTGCGACAACACCACAGTTTCATCGCCTCCGTGCCGAGCGTGCTGCTCGGGCCGGTCCTCTTGACCGCCGCGGCGCTGTTGGTGATGGGGGCCGCCCGCGGCGTTCGCGGCAGCCTGGTCGCCCTGATTCTGTTCGGGGCGGCCGATCTCGGCTGCTACGGCATGTCGTACGCCGTCTACCCTGACACCGCCCGGCTGGAAAATGTCCCCTTCGCGTCCGCCATGCCGCCGGCCGATCTCGGCGGCCGCGTCTTCATCCCGCCTCAACTCATCGACGAATATTGCAAAGTCTGGACCGGCGACCAGATGGTCATGGCCGGCTGGTATCGGGCCGACGGCTACGCGGGTCTGGAACCGATGCGGGAACTCGATTATGCCTGCCTGCCCGCCCTGCAAGTCGCGGCGACGGCCTGGGTCAAGCGCGACCCGGCCACGTCGCAAATCGCCGGGCTGGCGCCTTGCGGCGACGACTGGCTGCAAGTGCCCGGCACCCTGCCGCGGGTGCGCCTGGTGACGCATGCCGTCGCCAGCCAAGACCCGGCCCACGACATTCAACGGATCAACGTCCGATCGACGGCCCTGACGGAATACCCCGTGGGCCTGCCGGCCGGCTCGCCCGGCAGCGTCCGGCTGGTCAAGGAGCGTCCCGGCCGGCTGGAGTTGGCCGTTGCGACGCGGTCGCGGCAATTGCTCGTGGTTTCCGAGAGTTATCACACCGGCTGGCAGGCCGTCGTCGATGGCATGACCGAGCCCGTGTTGCGCGTCAACGGCGACTTTCTCGGCTGCGTGGTCGGGCCGGGCAAACAATCGGTGACGCTGGTGTTTCGACCCGAGAGCCTGCGCCGCGGCTGGATCGCCACCACCGCCGGACTGGGACTGACCGTGTTCTTCCTGGTTTTCGGGCTGGTGCGTTTTCGGCGGCGACCGCCGGAGGAAGAAATCCCATGAGCTACGACTCTTTTGCCGAGCGGCTCGTGCCCGAGGGCATGACCATCAGCGTGGTCCTGCCCGTCTATAATGAAGCCCGCGTGTTGCCGGAATTGTTGCGGCGCGTGGGCGACGCGCTGGCCGCCTGTGCGGCGGACTACGAAATCATTTTCGTCGATGACGGTTCCCGCGACCAAAGTCCGCGCGTGCTGGACCAATTGGCCGCGGCCGACCGCCGTGTCCGCGTCATCCACCTGTCGCGCAACTTCGGCCACCAGGCGGCGGTCCAGGCCGGATTGGTCCACAGCCGCGGCGATGCCGTCGTGCTGATGGATTCCGATCTGCAGGACGCGCCGGAAGCCATCGGGCGGTTTATCGCGAAATGGCGGGCGGGCTACAACGTCGTCTACGCCATTCGCGCGCAACGCAAGGAAAACCCGCTCAAACGGTTCCTCTTCAACGCCTTCCATTGGCTGATGTCGCGCGTCGCCACGTGGCCGATCCCGGCCGACGCGGGCATTTTCGGGCTGATCGACCGCCGCGTCGCCCGGCACATCATCGCCTTGGCCGAAAACGACCGCTACTTTCCCGGCCTGCGGGGCTGGGTCGGATTCCGGCAGGCCGGGGTGGTCGTCGAGCGCAACGCCCGCTACGACGACCGGCCGCGGGTATCTCTGGTCGGGCTGTTCCGGCTGGCCAAGACGGCGATGTTCTCGTTTTCGACGCTCCCGCTTTTGATCTTCCACGTCATGGGAGCGACGGCGACGGGGGTGTTTCTCGGCGTGAGCGGCTACTCGCTGTTCTGCAAGCTCTTTACCAACCTGGCCATTCCCGGCTGGACTTCCTATGTGTTGATCGGCAGTTTCTTCGGCGCGCTGAACGCCCTGGGGATCTCGATCCTCGGCGAATACGTCATTCGCATTTACGATCAGGTTCGCGGCCGCCCGCTCTATCTCGTCAACCACACGGTGAATATGGAAACGGGTACCGGCGCCGTTGCGGTGGACGACATGGCGGGCGACCGCCCCTATCGTGAGTTGATGGAGGAGGCCGAGTCGCTCTTGCAGCAGGGCGGCGTCGCCGCCTCCGCGGGTCTTGCGGCCGGCAACAACGACGGCAACCGCGCCGAGAACGAAGACGCCGCCCCGCCGGTGCTCTTGCCGATCGATCGCGGCGGCGAGTGAGCCGGCGTGAAGGCAATAGTGTGCCACCGGCTCTGCCAGTGCTTACCGCCTCAGCCCCGGAGGGGTGGTAGTCAATAGCCAGGGGCGTCAGCCCCTGGGACATGATCGACAAAGGACGCATGAGCCCCGAAGGGGCGACAGTATCGCCGATTTCCGAATTATTGTCGCCCCTTCAGGGCTTGCGGCGATCGCTTGGCCTTTGCCCCAGGGGCTGACGCCCCTGGCTATTGACTGTCGCCCCTCCGGGGCTGGGAAGTTTAATAGTGCGACCGCATGGCGTCAAAACTCGGGATGTTCTGCGCTTGCCACATCAATAAGACAAAAGCAGCCCAGACGAGGCCCAGGACCCACATGGCGGATACGACTACTTCCACCAATGCAGGCAACTTTGGCCACCGCCAGATGACCAGGATGCCGAGCAGCAGCGCGGCAAGCGGCACCGCGTAGGCGTATGTGCGGTACGCCGTGATGAACTCGCTTGCGGCCGGGCGGTGGGAGATGACGAATTCGCCCGACGCTGTCCTGGATCCCTCGGCGTTTGGGTGGTCGAACGGATACCGGATCGTCAACGCGCGGTCATAGAACACGACGAAGGAGCACGCTGCAAACGCAATCACCACCGACGTCAGCAAACGGACGAGTTGAACGTTGCGGGTCATTTTCGCCGCCTTTCCTTTTGAGAGCCGGTACGGGGACGCAGTCCGTCTTGGCAGTCTCCTCGTGTCACGCGGCTACGACAGCCGGCCGCGAGCGCGCCACACGGCTGACACAGCCGTAGCACAGACACCGCAACGCAACCGCCGGAATAGAACCGGCAGGCAGCTTGTGAAT
Organism: uncultured Planctomycetia bacterium; assembly: GCA_963804825.1. GTDB lineage: Bacteria > Planctomycetota > Planctomycetia > Pirellulales > Thermoguttaceae > JBKQVT01. The sequence continues at coordinate 93,957 of CAWDRV010000006.1, forward strand.
CGCGGTTTGCCGCGGGCTACTTTCCGGCCCGCTCGAGGTCGGCGGCCTGGCGACGATGCTTCTCGGCCATGCGCAACCAGACCGCTCGCCGCGGCTTGCTCTTCACAACCGCGGCCAGATGCTCATACTTCTTGGCCAAGGCCAACTTCACTTCCACCAACTTGGCACGAGATGCTGCAACGCCCACCCGGCTACTCCTCCTCGCTCTCCAGCGTTAACCTGAGCTTTTTCGGGGTCTCTTCTTTCAGGAACCACTTCTGCACGTAGATCGTGCCGATCACCGGGGGCTGCCCTTCGGCGACCTCGGTGTAGCGAATGGTGTTCTTGGTCTCTTTCTCGACCTCGAAAGTCCGTTCAATTTTCATCGACGTGTCTCCCTGATACGGCAATGGTTCGACTGCCCCTCCGGCAGGGGATGGAACAAATTGTACACGAGAACGCGGCCCGGTGCAACGCCCCGAGAAGGGGACAGTCCCATTTTCGTCGGACGAAAATTGGGACAGTCCCCAGGTTCCCTTAGGGGGCCGCATTAGCCGAAGTGTACTTCTCGGGCAGGAGATCGGTCAAGTAGATCTCGACCTGACAGTCCTCGCTCGGGCCGGCCGCCGCACTGGCGGGAGCGGCCGCGCTGTCCCGGATCACCGCGATCCGCAGCCGGGCCGGGTCGATCTTCAGCCCGCCGAGCAACTCGACCGTCCGGCGGCATCGGGCGTAGGCCAGGTCCCAGCGGTCCGGGTAGGAGGAGCCGGCCGGCAGCGGCCGCGGCGAAGCGTGGCCGAGGACCTCGATCTCCTGCGGCTTTCCGGCCAGTTCCCCGGCGATGACCGCAAGCCGGGCCTTCTGCGGGTCGGTCAGGCTGCTGCTGGCGTCGTCGAAGAAGACGATGCCGCCGATGACCGTGTTGTCGCCGTGGCCGGGGACACGGATCCGCGCCTGTTCTTTGTGGAGGACTTTGACGGTGCCGTCGGGGTCGCTCTCGGGGCGGGTGGGGCCTTTCTGCTTGGCCCGGCTGCCGGCGTTGCGGACCGGCGAATTGCCCGGCATGAGGCCCCAACTGGCGAACGGCTGCCATTTGGGGCCGAAACGATGTTGGAGCGACTCGACGGCCGCCTGCTGTTGCCGGCTGCGTTTGCCCTTGGCGGCCTGGCCGGAGGCCAGGGCGAACATGATGACGAAGAACGACATCATGATGGTGATCATGTCGGCGAAGGAGACCATCCACTCCGGCGCGCTGTCGGGTTTTTCTTCCGGTTTGGAGGCCATGGGGCTAATGTAGCGGTTCCGAATTGAGGGATTGTATTCCAGGTAAACTTGGTGATATGGGTGCCACTGCTGGCTTGTCCAGCAGTGTCGAACTACCACTGGACGCAACACTGCTGGACAAGCCAGCAGTGGCACCCCCAAAATTATAAAGTCCCAACTGAGTGAATCACTGCGCTAGGCCGCCTCTTCGAGGGCCTGCTGCCGGAGCTTCGGCGGCAGGAAGGTATCGAGCTTTTGGCGGACGATGCGGGGGTTGTCGCCCGCCTGGATGGAAAGGATGCCCTTGATGATGATTTGTTTCAGGAGCAGCTCTTCGTGGCTCAGGTAGCTGAGTTTTTCGCCCAGCGGGATGCAGAACAGGTTCGCCATGACCGCCCCGTAGAGGGTGCCGATCAAGGCCACGGCCATCGAGGGCCCGATGGTGTCGGGGTTGTCGAGGTTGCCGAGCATGAGGATCAGCCCCAGCAGCGTGGCGATCATGCCGAAGGCCGGACCGCAGCGGCCCATCAGGTCCAGGACTTTCTTGGCGTCGCGGTGCCGCCCCGCGACGGCCTCGATCTCCGTGCGCATGATCTCCTCGACCACTTCGCTCCGGGTGCCATCGACCGAGAGTTGAATCCCCAGCGTGATGAAGGGGTTCTTGATGTCCTTCGTCTTGCCCTCCAGGGCCAGCAGACCTTCCTTGCGGGCGATCTGCGCGAGGCTGACGAGTTGGTCGATCAACTCGCCAGGATGCTCGGGTTTTCCGAAAAACGGCTTCTTGACGATCCGGAAGATATTGAGGACCTGCTTCAGGGGGAAACCGACCAGGGTGACCGCGATGGCCCCGCCGAAGACCATCATCATGGCCGGCGGGTCGATGAACTTGGCGAGCGAGATGTGCGATTCGCCCACCAGCAGCACTCCCACCATCATGGCCAATCCGATGATCAGGCCGAGGACTGTGCTGATTTCCATGGTCCGGCTCTCCGGGCGAAATACGCGATAGCCGGGCGTTTGTGGCTGAGCGATCCGCCTCAGTCACATTATCGAGTGCCACGTGAGACCGGCTTGACCTTCGACGCCCTGCGAGCCGGTGGGCGAGGTTGCGCAGATGGGAGAGCCGTTACAATCGGAGCAGCTTCTCCGGTCAGCGGGTGGGGGTGGTGTTGAGGGCGGCGAGGCGTTGTTGGGCCTGCGATTTCAGATCGCCCGAGGCACGCTTGACGACCATCTGATAATAGACCTTTGCCGCCCCCGGCTTGCCTTCTTCTTCAGCAGTCCGTGCGCGTTCCATCAGCACATTCAGATCGGCCTGGTCGGCTGCCTTCTCCAATTCATGGAGGCGGCGGGCTTCGGCAACGCTGGGGGCCGCCCGGCCCGCCGAACTCTCCTGGGCGGCGAAAAGCCGCTGGGCCAGACCGGAAGACGCAACCTTGCTGCCGGTGATGCCGGCCGCCGCAGGGACCACCGGGCCAGGGACTTGCGGCGGGGGCGCCGTGCCGGCGTTGTCCGTCACCGCAAGGGGATTCATCGGGCCGGCCATCGGCAGGTTCCCGACCACGGGAACCTCGCTAATCACGAAAGGCGACTGGGAAGTGTCCGAAACGAAGCCGGGCAGACCGTTGGTGAGCGTCACGACGGGGGTTTGGCCGACGAGGCTCTGCCGATAGCCCTGGCTCGCGCTGAAACCGAAATTGGCATTGAAATTCTTGCCCGTGATGCTGAAATTCGTGCTCAGTCCGGCGCCGGGGACGAAATTGCCGGCGGTCGGGTTGGCCAGGCCCGGGTTGCCGAACTGAAACTGGATTCCACCCCAATTGCCCGACCAGTTGACGCCCGTCTGCTCGAAGAAGCCGCTGCTGACGGTGTTCAGGGGCGTACGGACGGTGGCCTGCGGGGCGGACAGTGCGGGGGCGGCCAGGAAAATGACAACCAGGGCCGGCAAAAAAGCGGATCGCATGGGAAGACCTTTCCCGCTTGGCACGTGGATCGCGGGCATGGCGCCCGCACGGACCACCCGTATTGTATCGCTTCGTCGGCGAGAATGTCAATGTTTTTGGAAGGGACGCGGCGGAGACAAGGACCAAAACGGCGCGTGATCTGCGTCGTGCCACGGGCAGAATCGTCGTCATTGTGGAAATGGTTGCACGAACTGGTCTTCTCTTTTTTTGCAAACCTGTTAGGATGCTGGTCTGCTGTGCACCTGCGAGCTACCTCATTTGGACGGTTCCTTAGCCTCACGACTCACGAGGAGGAACGTGGCCATGGACCCCTGGAGGGATCTCAAGAGCGTGCTCTGTGTCCGCTTGGATACGATGAGCGGGGTGCTTCTGACGATACCGGCGTTGCGGGCGTTGAAGCAGTCGCTGCCCGGTTGCCGTTTGGCGATGCTCACGTCCACGTCCGGGGCGCAAGCCGCTCGGCTGACGCCCGAAATCGACGCTGTTTTCCGCTATGAAGCCCCGTGGATGCGGCGGAGCGGGGCGCGCGTCCGCCCGACGCCGAGGTGCAACTGATCGAACAATTCCGGCGTTGGGGGTTCGACGCGGCGGTGATTTTCACTCGCTCGACCCAGGACCCGTTGCCGGCGGCCATGCTCTGTTATTTGGGGGCGATTCCGCGTCGGCTGGCCTATACCCGGCAGAATCCCTGCCGGCTTCTCACCCACCCGATCGCGGAGACCGGGCCGGCCGAGGACCAACGCCACGAGGTCCGCCGCCAGTTGGACCTGGTGGCCGAGGTCGGCTGCCGGACCAGCGACGAGCGGCTGGTGGTGCAAATTTCGGAGCAGGTGGTTATCGAGGTCGAGGGGTTGCTGCGGAATCGCGGTTTTCAGGAGGGCGAGCCCTGGTTGGTCGTTCATCCCGGGGCGACGGCGCCGTCGCGGCGATGGCCTTCGGCCTCGTTTGCCGCGCTGGCCCGCATGTTGGTCCGCCAGCACGGCTGGCGGGTCGTCTTCACGGGGGCGGAGTCCGACCGCACCCTGGTCGAGGGGATTCGCGCGGCCGTGGATGCCCCGACGGAATCGCTGGTCGGGTTCCTCGGCATTGCCCACCTGGCGGGCCTGCTCTCGCTGGCCCCGATGTTGATCAGCAACAACACGGCCCCGGTCCACCTGGCCGCGGCCGTGGGAACGCCGGTGGTCGATATCTATGCCCTGACGGCGCCGGACCACACGCCCTGGGCGGTCCCGCATCGGGTCGTCTCGCACGAGGTCTCGTGCAAATACTGCTACCAGAGCGTCTGCCCGGAAGGACACGGCGACTGTCTGCGGCAGATCGGGCCGGAGGAAGTCGTGGCGGCCGTGATGGACTTGGCCGCCGAGGTCTCGCCCGACGGTCGGACCGAGGACCGCGGCGCTCCGGGCCGCGCGGGATGCACCAGCGGCCCCGCCGCCGGATCTTCGATCGACGGTAAGCCGTTCAGCCTCTCTCTCAGAGGCGGTCGATCTGGAAAGACGCGCGGACGGCTTGCATGTCGGGCATCTGGCGATTCATTCCTTGGTTCAAGAGTTGGCTGGCTCGTCCTCGTGCATCCATTTCTTTAGCAGCGGGACGAGCGCGAAGCAGATCAGGGCCGCAATGGCGGCTGCGATGGCGATCATGCCGTAAACATTGCCATAGATGGGCAGGGTGATCTTGGGAGCCGGAATGGTTTTACCAACGTCCGTGAATTGGGCAATGGTGCTGGCAAGGAACTGTGAAAAGGCCGTGGAGAGGAACCAGGCACCCATCACGGTGCTCACCAGGACGGCCGGCGCGAGCTTGGTAATCATCGAGAGCCCGACGGGGGAAAGGCAGAGTTCGCCGGTGGTGTGGAACAGGTAGCCCAACAACAGCCAGCCGGCCGCGACCATTCCACGCTGGTCGGCCAACTGGGCGCCGACCCAGAAAACGCCGAACCCCAGGCCGAGTTGCAGGAGCCCCAGGGCGAATTTGAACGGTGTGCTCGGTTCCAGCCCTCGCCTGCCGAGGTAACTCCACACGGCCGAAAAAACCAACCCCAGCAACATGATGTAAACGGGGTTGACGGACTGAAACAGGCTGGCGGGAATCTCATCGTCGCGGCGCACGACCTTCATACCCACATTGTCTTTTGCCACCTTCCACGGGATCTCGAAGTCCTTTTCTTTTTTCGTATCCTTGTCTGGATCTTTGTCCCGGTCCTTGTCGGCGTCGGGCGGCTCGCGCAGCTTGTTCAGGACGCTGAGGGTGAACATCTCCCCGCCGTTGTGGTAGCCAAGCTGCTCTTGGGTGGGTTGGAGCGAGATCGTCTTTCCCACGTCCTTCGGGCCAATGACCCGCGCGGTGGCCGTGGCGAAGACCCGCTGCACGTTGCGATCGGTAAAATTGCTGATCGAGCTGCCGGCCTGCTCGTAAAAAGCAAAGAACACCATGCAGAAAAAAGTGAGAATCAGGACCACGTACATGCGATGGCGTGCGACTTCTTCCAGGCGAAAGGTTTCCACCCCCAAGTATCCGAAGGCCAACAGGCCGGAGAGGATAAGTATGATTTCCGCGGGCTGGCTCACTTGCTTGAGACACACGGCGGCAATGCGGGCCGACGCCTTGTCGCTGTTTTCCAGGGGCTTGATGGTGGAATCCGGGACGAAGACGACGGGACGCCCGTCGGCTTTCAGCGGTGCGCCGCCGGAGACCAAGAGCACGATGACAGGAACGAGCACGATGGCGCCTAAATACACGGCCCATTGTGCCGGAAGAACACCTGCGATACGCCGGTGTAAACGTTCCGAATCGACTGGAAGTCCGGCGTTGTGGGGCAAGCCGCCGCGGTAAATCGCCACTGCGGCGACGATGGCCGCCGCCACCACCGATACGCCGACGAACACGTTGACCCCCGTCGTGAGAATTTCGACGGGATGGAAGCAGATAAGGCCCGCGGCAGCGGCAATCGCACCGGATATAATCGTCACCGCCGTTGCCAGCCGCGGCAGCACGAACACCCCCAGGCCGATGAGCATACCGACCGTGGCCAGGCCGAATCCCCACGACCAGCCGTAGGTTTCGCCGATGTAGCCGCACAGCAGCGGCGACATGGCGGCGCCAAGGTTGATGCCCATGTAGAAGATGGTGAAGCCGCCGTCGCGTTTTCCCGGATATGCGGGATACAACGAACCGACGATGGCCGAGATGTTCGGCTTGAAGAAGCCGTTGCCGACGATCAACAGGCCGAGCCCCGTGAAAAAGGCAAACTCCTGCAAGCGCGGCATAAGATGGCCGGGAAGGACCAGCGTCTTGGGGAGAATCGCCGGCAATTGGGGAACCATCAGCATGGCCTCGCCGGCCGCCATGAGGATCGCCCCGAAGATCACCGACCGCCGCGCGCCCAACAGCCGGTCGGCCAACATGCCGCCGAAAAACGGCATCATGTAGACCAGCGCTGTATAGGCGCCGTACACCGTGTAGGCGTCGCTGTCGCCGTAGCCCAAGAATCCCTTGGTCATGTAGAAGATCAGCACCGCCCTCATGCCGTAATAGGAAAACCGTTCCCACATCTCGGCGAAGAACAGCGTGTACAACCCCACGGGATGGCCGAAAAGCGAGTCCTTCGGCACGCCGGCAACGGAACTCATCGAACCCTCCTCGAACGCGTCACGGCTGCTTGATGTCCTCGGCGAACGCCTTGGGGTTCAGGTCCTCGCCCGTGGCGAACCGGGTCAACCGGCGCCAGTCCATCGTCCGCCCGGGGACGAACACCCGCTCCTTCAGGAAACGGCCCGCCGCGGGGTTGCCCACGTAAACGGCCGTCGCCGGATCGGCCGCGTGCAGCACCTCGCGGGCGACGGCATGATGCACCTGCGAGGCGAACAATTCGCCCATCAGGTAATTGTGATAATACGCCGGGCTGGTGACGATGTGGATCTTCGCGGCGTAGTCCGGCTCGTTGCGGCCCTCGGGCCGGCGAACCTCCTGGTACTTCTCCACCAGGTCCCACCACACCCGGTTCAAGTCCTGCTCCGGATTGTCGTACAAGGCCATCTCGAAGCGGAACATCACCTGGCACCAGCGGGAAAAGATGAGCAGTTGGTTCCGCCGCCGCCGGACCGCCACGCGGCGAAACGCGGCCGGATCGGAAATCTTCACCCCCATCGCCTTCAACCAGCCGGTGTTGTCGCCGAACCGCTCGAACATCATGGCGATGCCCTCGGTCGTGAGGATGTGCGACTCGCAGCGCAACGTGTAAGGCACGCTCGCCGGGATGTTCTTGCTCGAATAGACCGAGTGGCCCAGCTCGTGCAGCAAGGTCTCCAGCCATTGCTCGTTGGCCACGATGTTGGTCAGCACGCGGACGTCGCCCCGGCGGTCGATGTCGGAGCAGAAGGCGTGCGGGCATTTTCCCTTCTTTTCGTAAAGATCGCTGCGGGCCAGCACGTCGTTCAACCGGCAGGCCGATGCCGGCGTAGAAATCGCGGCACAGGCGCGGAATGTCCAGCGAGGCGTAGACCGCGTCGAAATGCGCGTCCGGCATGTCGGGCGGTTCCTGGAAGAACGGATCGTGATAGTGCCAGGGGCGAAGCTCCGCCGTCGTGATGCCGCAGTTCCGCGCCAAGGCCGCGTCCAACTCCGCCTTCGCCGCCCGATACGGCTGACGGGTCAACACGTCCAGCTCGTCGAACAGCGCCAGCACCTGCTGCTGGCTCTGCTCGTTCAAGAAGAGCTGCATGACGTGATAATTCTTGAATCCCAGCTTGCGGGCGTTCTCGTTGCGCAGCTTCACCAGCCGCTTCAGGTGCGGTTCCACCTGCCGGCCCACACGTTTGCTCGCTTCCCAGGCCGCCTGGCGCTGGGCCGAATCCTTCGACGTGGCCAGTATGCGGCGGACCTCGTTGTCGGTCGTTTCCCGGCCGTCGATCACCGGCCGGAAGACGTAAAAGGTCTTTTCCACGAAGTTCGATTCCGCCAACATCTGCTTGAGCAGTTCGGGATCGACCTGGTTGGGCAGATATTCAAGATAGAGGACCTCGATCTGCCGCCGCAGGAGCGGATCGGTCGGCGGATGCGCGTGGATGGCCTTCAACTCGGCAAAGGTCTTGGGATCGGCGAGCTTGAGTTCCAGTTCGGTCTCGACTTTCTCCTTCTTGCGGAAGTCTTCGTCCGTGCCGGTGACGCTGGCGGTCCAGTTCCAGCGATTGGCCTCGATCTCCAGCGGGCGGACCACGCGCTCGTAGTTCTCGATGAAGCGGCGCGCGGGGGCGTTGCGATCGCCGCTGCGATCGCCGCTGTTGTTGGACTCGGCGGCCATGACCACCGCCGCGGCGCAGACGGTCAATCCGAACACCAGGGACGACAGGGACATTTGTGCCCCTTTCTTTTTTCTCGTGGAGGGATGGGAAACCGTACAGCTTATCAGAACCACTCGGCAGGGGGAAGGCGGCGAATGGAAGGCGGAAGGCGGAGGGCGGAAGGGGGAAGGCAGAACGGAGCCGGAGGCGTTAGCCTCCGGATGTGAAAGCGGAAGGCGGAAAAGAAGAGGCGGCCCGCGGGGTTTATCCCCGCGGTGGGGTGAGGCCGCCCATCCGCTGGGATAAACCCGGCGGATTGCCTCCCGATCGCGCCTTTACAGGACCGCGGCGGCTGATAACAATGGCAGTAGCACGTGAGGAGCATGTCGGGCCCGCGCGGACGGGTCGCGCCCGCGTGCCCCGGAGTTGGTCAGCGGCCCTCCCGAAGCGGGCGGGGGCCGCCGTTTTTTTCGCTGCCGCAGGAGACGACCGCCATGTCGGACCGCATTCCCATGACCCGGGCGGGCTATGACAAGCTCAAGGCCGACCTCGCCCAATTGCACAACGTCGAACTGCCCCGAATTCTGGAGCGGCTGGCCACGGCCCGGTCCGAGGGCGACTTGAACGAGAACGCCGAGTATCACGGGGCCCAGGAGAGCCGGGGGATGATGGAGGCCCGGATCAACGTCCTCCGCGAGAAGCTCTCCCACGCCGTGCTGATCGACGTCGCCCAGTTGCCCAAGGATGAAGTCACGTTCGGCTCGACCGTGGTGGTCAACGACCTGGATTTCGGCGATCGGGAGGAGTTTACGCTGGTTGGGGCCGGCGAAGAAGACTACGACAGCGGCAAGATTCTCGTCACCAGCCCGTTGGCGCAGGGCCTGATGGGCAAGAAGGTGGGCCAGCGGGTCGAGATACCGGTGCCGCAGGGGACGTTGAAGTTCGAGATCGTCGAGATCCGTCCCGCCGCGGGATAGGTCGGTAAGGGGCAGAACGATCTTGTGGCCCGGAAACAAAATGGTTTCAGGAGGAAGGCCCCCAAACACAAGAGCCACCAGGATTGTTTCCGGTGGCTCCTGCAATGTGCCATAGGACTTCAGCACCCCAGTTACGTCGTCCCCGATCCTGACTTATTGGGATGGCGTTCTTCCCACAAGGCTTTGTGGGCCTTCCTGAACTGCTCGAGGGTCATCCCCGTCGCGCCGTTTTTCGTCGTGGTGCCGCCCAGGGCCGCCAATTTGTCGTAGAACTTCGTCGCCTTCTCGGCGCCCATCTTCACATGGGCGGCGACGAACTCAGCCTGGGTCAGGATGCCGTCATGGTTCGTGTCCATCTTCTCGAATCGGTCGCGCAGCGGGTGCTTCTTGGCCGTCTCCTGAGCAGGGGCGTCGGCAGCCACGAGAAATGCCACGGCCAGGCTCACTACCATCATCCACAATCTCATGTCTTTTCTCCTCACTGGTGGAGGACCGGCGAAGGGTTGCCGGCGTGCCCCATCGGTTGTGCCATGGCCCGCCTTCACTGGGGAGCAACCTTGCACTTCGTCTCGGTCCCTGCTTATCTGTAATTTGCAGGATCGGCCGTGCCGGAGACAGGTTTTCCCCGAAAAAGAGAAAAACAGTGGGGATATTTCACGGCCGCAGTCGCTAATGAGCTTCCGTTGCGGGAAGTCCGCATCGGTAGGGTGGGACGTAGTCCCACCATGATTCCCGCGGAACTTTCGTCTATTTTTCGCAACGGCACGGTGTGGTGCTTGGGCACGGGGATTTCACGCAAAGGCGCGAAGACGCAAAGGCGCGGAACCGAGGAGGGAAAAGTCGGATGACCAATCCCCTACTCTACCTTTGCGGCTTTGCGTCTTGGCGCCTTTGCGTGAGAAAGTTCTCGCGGTGAGGTTGCCAAGGCGACGTTTTTTGCCCCAGTTTCAGGACACCCTCAGCCTATCTCCCCATGGTCCAGCCGCTTTTACAACAGCAACCCGTCGGCGGCGAACATCGCATCGACGAGCGATGCGGAGAGTGCGCCGTCAGACGGGTCGGAGGTGTCGGTCGGATGCGACCGCAGCGTCGAGCTGTTCTCCAGGGCCTCGAACAGTTGCCGCGACGCGCGAGCCGTCGCGGAGAAGGGGCTGCTGGGCAAGCTCGCCTGGGCCGGATCCGACCTTGAAAACGCCGCGACCGACGCCGAATGCGATGCGGCCGTGGCGCCAAACGCGTCGTTGAACAACGAGGTCTTCACCGAGTTGGTCTGGGCCGGCGCGCCGCTGATCGGGACCGAGCCGGCCGTGTTGGCCACGCAGAACTGGCTGCACGCCGACTCGATCTGGCCCCACGTGAGCGGGCCCGGCTGGTACAACGGATTGGGTCCCCAAGGATTGTAGAGCGTGAACGTGTCCGTCTTCGCGTTGTAGCCGATGACCGCGTACGCGTGGTCCGCGTAGAGGCCGTAAAGCGTGCCGGAGAAATTCTGGGTCCCGATCGTCACCGCCTCCTTGGCCGACAGGTCGGCGATCATCGTCTGCTTCGTCGCCGTCGTCAGGAAGTAGTCGGTGGCGTCGTGGCCGAGCACCTGGGCGTCGACGGTGGCCATCCATCCGCCCTGGATCGAGGCATAAGCGTTGGTGCCGTCGCGGTCTTCCTTGCCGGTCTGGTTCCACTGGGCATAAGCCTTTTCGGCCAGGGGAATCCAGAGGGAATTGGCGGAGTTGTTATAGCTGGCGCCGTAATCGGCGTAGACCAACATGCCGGTGGTGGTCGTCGGCAACATGCAGTTGACGGTCACGTAGTCGGCGGTGGTCGCGTTGTTGCTGAAGGGGGCGCTGACGCTGCCGTCGGTGTAGTTGTAGACGGATCCGTACGTCCCGGTGTAGAAGCGGACGGTGTACGTGCCGTCGCCGTTGTTGATGAACATGTTCTCGACCGCGGCCGGGTTGCTGTCGGCCAGCGTGCCCAGGGCGGAAATGAAGTAGCAGTCGCCCAGTGCGCCCTGAACTTCGTCGTTGTGCGACGGCGTCTGCGGGAATAGCGAGCCGGAAACCGACTTGTAGACCAACGACGTGCTGCAGAGCGTCGGAAGGTCCGTGCCGTAGAACCACTTGTTGATCAGATTGGCGAGCTGGGTCGAGGAGCTGCCGACGGCCAGGTTGCCGAGCGACTTGCCCAGGTACGTGGCGTTGGCCGCGTTGCCGTTGACGACGTTGGAGGCCAGCACGTCCACGTAGTTGGGGATGTTCAACGTCGTGGCCCGGGACAAGAGCGTCTTCAGGTCGTTGAGGTCCGCGGCGTTGAGCGCGCCCTTGGCGCTCACGCTGTCGAGGATCTGGATCATGTCCAGCCGGCTGATCGAACCGTCGGCGTCCAGGCTCTGGATGAGCGTCCCCAAGGCGGCATCCTGCCATAGGCTCGAGACTGCCGTGACGGTGACTGCCGACGTGCCCGTCACCGAGCCGCTCTTGGCGCTCACGGTGCTGGTGGCGCCGCTGCCCGGGGCGGTGAAGACTCCGGCGGTGGTGATCGTTCCCGTGGTGGCGCCCCAGGTAAAGGTCGGCACGGTAGTCATCGCCCGGTGGAATTGGTCGAAAGCCGCGGCGGTGAACTGCTGATTCGCTCCCTGGGCGACGGAACATGCGCCGGGCGAAACCGTAATGCTCGTCAGCGTCTGGGTCACGTTCACCATCGTCACGAACGACGCGCTCGGAAACGCGGTCACGTAGGCGTCCAACATGTAGTAGCCGGCCATGCCGAACGTGACCGTGGTGACGCCCCCGCTGGTCGTGAAGGTCGGCGCCGGAACGCCCTGCGGCGACTCGTACGTCCACCACGTCAGCGCGGGCGGCGTGCTGAAGACGCTGCCGAACTGGTCGATGAACGTCGGAATGAACGGTTTCAGGCTCGTCCCGGAAACCGTGACCGCGGTGGTCGGCGCATTCCGGATCGCGCTGACCATCGGTACCACGGTGACGGTCGTGGTGGCGCTCGCCGAATGGTTGGCGGAGTCCACGATCTTCACGAGAAAGCTGTACGTGCCGGCCTTGGTGAACGTGGCCGTCGTAGTTTGGGCGCGACTGCTGCCGTTGACGTTAAAGGTTACGGTCCCGCCGCTGGACGAGCCGGTGACCGACCACGTGTATGTGAGACCGCCCGCGGCGTCTTGTGCCAAGACGGAGAGCGAGGCGGCCTTGCCGGTGATGGTCCCGTTGCCGGTGACGCTGATGGGTTGGCTCACCGTGGGCCCGGTGTTGCTCGACGCGGTGGTGCTCGGCGCGGCGGCCCCGGCGACGGGGGCTGCTCCCAGCCCGAAATGGCCGCCGAGAAAGGCGCTCAGGCCATATCCGCTCAGCAACGTTCGAGGTTCGAGCATTTCGGCGCGAAGAACGCGCCCACGGGCCCTCGACGGCTTTCGAGAAGGAAAGCGCGGAAAGCAACGGATCATGGTCCTGCTCCTCATGGATTGCGAAATCGAAGATAAGACAAGACACCGACGAGAGGAGGAGTGGCCCGCCGGAGTTCATCCTACGGGCCTATACAGTATCGCATCACTGCATTTCAGACAAGTCTTGCCTTGGTCGCCCGTCTCTCGATCGGTTGACCCTGAGGCAAGGTCGAGGGCTTGGACATCACAACCCTAGGTCAATTTCGGTCCGAAGTCAAGAAAAGGCCCAGAAACGGCCTCGATCCGCTCACAAGAGGCGTCGAGTTCCAAGCGTAGTGATTCAGCATTGAGGCGTTTTATGGTGGGGAATCTGGGCGGAATGGGTGGCGACGTGCCACGACCACGCAAAGCGTGGTGCCCGTGTCAGCCATGTGGAGCCGTCCGAGGCGCGGGAACTTGCGCGATGCGATTTCGCCGGGGATGGTGCCATCAAAGCTCGCCATTGTAAACGCGGAGCCCTAGGAATTGCGCGTAATGCCCGATGCATTCATTAGAGCGCATTGCAGTTGTCTGTAGCGTTTTGCTTTGGGTGGCACGGGCATCTTGCCCGTGTTTTTTCCAGCACTGGCGAAACGCCAGTGCCACCCGAAACGCTACACGTATCTGAAAAACGCCCTAGTTCCTCCAAGGCCAACTGCTTGCCCCGCTGCTCCAGAAGTTGCTCCCGTTTGGTGTCCCAGCCACTTTTCGCGTCTTCAAGAGCGGCGAAGAAGCCCGGCGTCTTGGCCAGCGATTCAAAACAGTCAATCTTGAGGCGGTCGTCGTCGGTGAGCTTATATCTACCATTCGCACCTGACGCGGACTTGACGACGAATGGGAATGCGTACCGTTTTGCGATTGAGACTGGACGCCACACCCTATTCCGGCAAGGGTATCGACTGTAAAATACCCGGATTCACCAAAGGCCCACAAGGGAGCCTTTCATGAAAACCAACGCCATGCGTATCCTCGACACGCTCGGCATCCAGTACGAGATTCGGGAGTACGAGGTTGACCCTGACGACCTGAGTGCGGAACGGGTTGCCGGCGACATCGGATTGCCGCCAGACCAGGTGTTCAAGACGCTGGTGGCCCGAGGCGACCGTCATGGGGTGCTGCTGGCCGTGGTTCCAGCCAACGCCGAAGTGGATTTCAAGGCATTGGCCCGGCAGACCGACAACCGAACCGTGGAGTTGGTGGCACTGAAGGAAGTGCAGCCGCTTACCGGCTATATTCGTGGTGGCGTGACGGCCCTGGGCGGCAAACGAGACTACCCGGTGTACGTTGACGAGCAGATTCAATTGTGTGACGTGGTGGCGGTGTCGGCGGGAGTGCGGGGAAAACAGATGCTTCTAGCACCGGAGGACTACCTGCGTGCGACACGGGCGACCCTTGGGCCAATCAGCCGGGTTGAAGGAAGGTGATGGCACGGACGGTTGCCACGGTGCCGCCATCCGATTCACCCCTCGCTCTCGTCGTAATCATGTTTTCGGGCGGACCTCCAACCCTCTTCCCAGGAAAGGCGGGCATCGGCGTCCTTCTCTTCGTCGTAGGGATTGTCGCCGACATCGACACCGTCCCAATAGGCGTCGTAGCCCTCGTCAAAGGCGTCGTGGTCAGTCATGGCCCCGGCCCCGTTCGTTGTCCGCGTGGTCCGTCCGCACGTCCGCCATCTGCGTCAGGACATTGTGGGCGAAGTCGAAACCAGCCTCCCGCAGGGCGATTTCCACCTTCTTCTTGCTGGGCGACTCGCCTTTCAGGTGGACCAGGCCCCAGTGAACGGTGCCGCCGCCATCCACATGCACCCCGGTCGCCACTTCCTTGACCAGGAGCTTCGGGTTCAGTCGAGCCATCAAGTGCTGGATGGGGAGGAACTCATGTTCGTCCCGCACCGAAAACGCCTTGGGCAATTCGATTCCTGCGTGCATCTCGCACCTCTTGGTGGTGGATGGAATGCTACCCCGTGCTTCGTCATTTGCCTCTTGTCCTGCCCTTGGTCAACCTGATGGTGAAGGCAGACTCGCCGAAGCTGTCGTACTGCTTGACGAACACTTCATATTCCTTTCCCAGGAGCGTGAGCAGCATCTTCCCCGTGGGGTTGCGGGTCAGCTTGGCTCTCCTGACGATTTCCCTGGTCACGGCGTCCTGGAGTTCCTTGGGAATGGCGACGGCCCCGATCCCCGCGTTGCCGTGATACTGGTACACCACCAGTTCTCGGTCTTCCCATTCCAGTTCAAGGCAATCTGCTCCGGCTTGCACGGTCTCCTCAAGGATGCGAATCAGTTCCCGAAATGCCTTTTCGGATTTGTCGGCATCTTTTGGCATGAGTGACTTCCCTCAAAGCCCTCGGCCCACGGCTACCGTTTTGCGATTGATGCTTGACGCCACCGAAGGATCTATCCCCCGAACAATGACTGGACCACGGCAAAGAGGCGTCCCACCCCCGTTGTCGCCGTTCTCCCCTTATCCCACGAGAGGATTCTCAGCTTCCGGTGATTCTATAGCAAACATCGCTAAGGGGGAACCGGGGGAAAGTGGGCCACGGCCGCAATTGCCACAGCACCCCCGAAACGCACTTCGCGCGGCCGACACAGCCGTGGCACGACTCGTCCACACGTCCGCCCCTACGCCTCTGCCTTCACCATCCGCCAGCAGCGATGAATGCGGCGGTTGCGGAAGTCGGGCGGAACCGTCTGCCGGCTGATCTCGCGGATGGCCACGCCCCGAAGCTCCTCTTCGGCCAGCTTGAACCGGCGGAAATTCGTGGAAAAGAAGATCACTCCGCCCGGCGACATCCGCTCCAGCAGCAACCGGAGCAGCTCGGCATGATCGCGCTGAATGTCCCAAAACTCGTCCAGCCGCTTGCTGTTGGAAAAGGTCGGCGGATCGACCACCGCGAGGTCGAACAGCGCCCGCGGCGGGCAACCTCGCAGAAAACTCAGGGCATCGTCGCGGACGAACTCGTGTTGCGGGCCGGCCAGGCCGTTGAGCGCCAGGTTTCGCCCGGCCCAATCGAGATGGGCCGCGGACAAATCGACGCTCAGCGTCGAGGCAGCCCCGCCGGCGGCCGCATACACGGTGAACGATCCGGTGTAGGCAAAAAGGTTGAGGAATCGCTTGCCGGCGGCCGAGTCGCGGACCATTCCCCGCGTGATGCGGTGGTCGAGGAACAGGCCCGTGTCGATGTAGTCGGACAGGTTGATCTCGAAGCGGAGTCCGCCCTCGGCGACGATCTTGGTGCGGCCTTCCTCGGCCACGCGCTGATACTGCGACGGGCCGCGCTGCCGCTGCCGGCGCTTGAGAAAGATGTTCGCCGGCGGAATTTCGAGCGCTTCGCCGGCGGTCCGCGTCATCAGGTCGAGCCAATCGCCGTGTTCGGCGGGCGTGTGCTCGTGGGGCCGCTCGAACTCGGCGACGTGCAGGCAGTCCTCGTAGCGATCGACCACCAACGGCACCTCCGGGATGTCGCGTTCGTAGAGCCGGTAGCAGGTGACGCCGAACCGCGTCGGCCAGCGTCGGAGGTGCCGGGCGCGTTTGAGCAGGCGGCTGCGGAAGATCTCCGCTTGTTCGGCGGCCTTGGGGGAAAGTCCGCCGAAGGCCGGCTTCGAGTCGGCGGCCGCCGCCCGCGGCTTCGGCCCGAAAAACTGGTAATAGGTGCACTCGATCCGGCCGTTGTAGAGTTTTCTCCGCCGGTCGGCCTCCTGGCCCAGCACCGCCTCGAAGTCGCGGCTGTGCGCTGAGCACGTAGAACGACCAGGTCTTCAGCCGTCGGAAGACCTCCGGCATGGCGCGATAAAGGTCCTGGATTTCCGCGGGCCGGCCGACCCGCTGGCCGTAGGGCGGATTGCAAATGATGCAGCCATATTGGTGTTTGCTGTGCAGATCGGCCAGCGGGCGTTGCTGGAAGTGGATTTGCTCGGCCACTCCGGCCTTCTCGGCATGATGACGGGCCAATTGCAGGGCCGCGTCGTCGATGTCCGTGCCGAGGATGCGCAGGGGCAGATCGGGCAGGATCGCCTGCCGCGCGACGTGGCGGGCTTGTTCCCACAAGGCCGCCGGGATGGCCGGCCAGGCCTCGGCCGCGAACGTCCGCTGCAAGCCCGGCGCCATGGCGCGCCCGATCATCGCCGCCTCGATCGGGATCGTGCCCGTCCCGCAAAACGGATCGACCAGCGACCGGTCCGGCTTCCAGAAGCTCAATAGGACGAGCGCGGCGGCCAGCGTCTCCTTCAGCGGCGCCTTGCCGACCAGGCGGCGGTAGCCGCGTTTGTGCAACCCGGCGCCGCTGGTGTCGATGGTCAGCGTCGCCAGGTTCTCCAGCAGCGCGACCTCGATGGAATACTTGGGGCCCGTCTCCGGAAGGCACTCGACCCCGTGGGCCGCCTTGAGGCTCTCGACGATCGCCTTCTTGACGATCTTCTGGCACGCCGGGACGCTGGAAAGTTGCGACTTGATCGAACGGCCGCTGACGGGGAATTCGCCGTCGGGCGGGATCCATTGGGCCCAAGGCAGCGCCCGGGTGCGATCGAAGAGTTGGCCGAAATCCGTGGCCTCGAAGCTATCCAGCCGGAGCAGGACGCGGTCGGCCGTGCGGAGCCACAAGTTCGTCCGGCAGATGGCCGCCGGCTCGCCGTGAAACAGGATTCGGCCCGATTGGAGAATCTTCGGGTCGTAGCCGAGTTCTTCGAGCTCGCGCGCGACGACCGCCTCCAGCCCGAAGGTCGAGGTGGCAATCAGGTCCATTCGCTCAACTTATGCACGAGAACCCCCGACGGCCCCCGAGCTGCACGCGATGAACAATCCGGGTTATGGATTGACTGGAGTGGGTTGTGTGCTGTAGGTGTCGGGGCCCGGCATCGGAGCGCCTTGCTGGAGCACCGGGCCAGGCGCACCCGTTGCACATGGCCCCGGGCATCCCGTGGCGCAGGGCACCGGGGCGGCCGCGCCGCGCCGGCACCAGTCGCAGCAATTGCAGCCGGCGCTGGCCGTCAACATTACTACAGCCGTCAGGATCAACAGCTTCCTCATAACGCGCATCTCCCCATGGAAACACAATGTTTCACCGAAAGACTTTCGCCATGAGAACTCTACACCACGTTTGATGATGTGCAAATGCAACGGTTGCTTTTTCGCCCACGCCTCGGGGGGTTTCCTCGTTGTTACGCACAAACCTAACCGTTCCCAGGTCGGAAAACAAAGAGAGGGAACCGCAGATGAACGCGGATGAACGCAGTTGATTGAATCCATTTTTGCCCGCGTTTCCCGGCGTTTATCCGCGTTCATCTGCGGTTTCTCCGCCGGTAGGGTGAACGGTTACCGCGCAAATCGGTGCAACATGGGACATTACGGATCACTTTCTCGCATGATCGTGAAGCGAAAGCTACATTTGCGAAGACATTGCCGAAAAGCCAGCGAGCGCCGAAAACCATGAATATGCAACATGACCCATCGCGGCTCCGCGGGGCTGCGCTGCTGCGCGGAGCGGGTGTCCGTCGGATCGTGGGAGCGATTCTCCCGTTGCTGCTTTTCTCCACGGCGGCGCGGGCGGCCGCGGCGGACCAGCCCGCCCAGGTCTGGCTGCTGAGCACCCGCGATGCGCCGCTTTGCGGCGATCTGGAGGCGGGCCGGTCCGCAATTCAATATTGGCGGCTGGACCAGGATCAGGCTTGGCAAGCCGCCGACGCGGCTGCCTTTCACCGCGGCGATCAGCGGGCGATGCCGACCACGGTCTTCATTCACGGCAATCGCATCGATCCCGACACGGCCGTCGAGCAGGGCTGGACCCTGGTCCCGCGCATGGACGAAGAGGCCGCCGGCCGGCCTTTCCGGTTGGTCATTTGGTCGTGGCCCAGCGAGCGCGCCGAGCGGGGCGTCCGGCCCGAACGTCTGGCGGAAGGTCGATTTCAGCGACGCCCAGAGCTACTATCTGGCTCGATTTCTCGCCGATTTCCCGCCCGACGCGCCGGTGAGCCTGGTCGGCTACAGTCTGGCGCCCGGGTGGCGACCGGCGCGATGGAACTGCTCGCCGGCGGATCGATCGCGGACCGTCGCCTGCCGGCGGAGGTCGTGGTCCGGCGGGCGGGGCAGCATCCGCGTCCGTTCCGCGTCGTGCTGATGGCCGCGGCGTGCGACGCCGACTGGCTGTTGCCCGGCCACCGCGACGGCCAGGCCCTGTCGCTGGTCGACCGCATGTTGGTGACGATCGACGCCCGCGACCCCGCGATGAAATGGTACCCGCGGCTTTACGGCCGCGGCGGTCCGGAGGCCCTGGGCTGCGCCGGCCCCTGCTGTTTGCCGCAGCCGGATTCATGCGGCAAGATCGAGCTGATCGACGTTTCCTGCTCGGTGAGGCGTCACGACTGGGACCTCTATGCAGCGGCGCCGGAATGGGTCGAGCGATTGGGCTGGTACACGTTCCTCGCGCCGTCGGACAGCGCCGCTTGCCCGGCGGAAGCGACCTCGGACGTGGCGCCGCGCCTTCAATCGACCGCGATGCAGCCGCGCAGCCGGCCTTGACACTGTTGGATGGCGGCGGCCGCTTCGCCGACTGCCCGGCGCGGGGTCGAACCCAGGCGGACCACCAGGTAGGCCCCGTCGCACCAGGCCGCCAGCGGAGCCGCCTCGGGATACCGCAGCGAGGCCGCATCGACCAGCACCAGGCGGTAATGGTTGCGAAGCTCGGCCACCAGCGTTCCGAGCGCAGCCGGATCGTGGCCGGCGGTGTTGCCGCCGTTGCCACTGTTCTCGCCGTTGCCGCCGTCGGCGGCGCGGCCGGGCAGGACGCTCAACCCACGCATGGCCGTTGGCCGGACCACGTCGTGCCACGAGGCCGTGCCGGCGAGCACCTCCGGCAGGCCGGCGGTAGAGTGCACCCCCAGGCGTGCCGCCAATGCCGGGCGCGCGAGTTGCCGTCGATGACCAGGACGTTGCCCTGAACGCGTTGGGCCAATGCCGCTGCCAGCCGGGCCAGGACGTCGGTCTTTCCCTCGTCGTCGTCGGCACTGGTAAACATCAACGCCGCCGGATCGGTCGAGGGCAACTGTCCGAGAACCGTTGCCGCCAGTAGGCCATAGGGATCGGCCGTCGATGCCGTGGCTGTCGTTGTTGCCGTCTCGGCCGGTGGGACACTCGGCGGCACTGGCGAAACGCCAGTGGCACCCGGCAGCACGGCACCCGGCGAAACGCCAGTGGCGCCCGGCAGCACGGCACCCGGCGGCATTGCACCGGGCGACGTTGCCTGGTCCGCCGCTAACGCCGCTTCGACCTGCTGCCACATCTGCTGGGCCGAATCCATGAGGTCGTCCACGGACGGCGTCGGCTCGACGGCGCCGGGCCGGGAGGTGGACACGGCGCCCGACGATCGCGATTCGATCTGCCTTAACGCCTGCAACATGCGGCCCATAGGGGAACCCTTTCATCCTTGACGCAGCTTGGCAAACAGCCGGCCGAATTTACGCCGATGCACCGCCGCGATCGAAGGGATCGGCTTGGCGGCGGTGATGTCATCAACGTCCTGGTAGACTTCCTCATCGGCATTCTTGCCGGCGGCCGGTCTGGCCTCGGCCGGCTCGCGGGGCGTGGCGACGGAGGCAAGCGGCTGTTGGCGGCCGCTTTCCGTCGCGTCTTCCACGGACGGCTCGAACCACGGCTCCGCGGGGGCCCAGCCCTTGTTTTCGTCGATGGTTTCCTTCGCGGTCTCGTCCAAATTCGTCTCCGCAAGGAGCGTTTTCTTGTTAATTTCGTCGACTGGCCTGTCGGCAACGAGCGTTTCCTCGCCGGACCATGGACCGGTTTCCGCGTCGGCCATCGCGGCCGGAGAGGACGTAGGCTGCGGAGCCGGCGAGGGACAAGCGTCGTCGGGCTCGGCGCCCGAGGCGGTCGCTGCCGTCGCCGTCGCGTAACGGTCCTTGATGACTTCCTCGTGCGCAAACGCCTCTTGGAACGGATGCGCCGCGTCGTCGAACACCAGTTCGACCTCGGGCCCGATCGAGCCGGCGGGACAGAACTCGTGCTCGAACGTCGGCCAGCATTTCCTGGATCTGGCGGAGTTGCTCGCTCGCTTCCAAGTCGGCCGCTTCCGTTTCGCTGGTGTCTTCGTTGGTGTCCGCGGGTTCCGGCGCGAGATGGAGCGAAGACTCCGAGGGCGGCGATTCCGTTTCGGCGGCGGGTTGGTCCGCGTCGGAGGAGGCCGTCTCACTGGCGTCGTCTTCCAGGCCGCCGAATTCGATGATATTGTCGCTGGGCTGCGGCTGCTCGTTCCATGGGGTGGGCAATTGCTGCAGGTCGGCCCATGCCTCTTCGACCCGCGCCGGCTCCAACGTGCGTTGCCCGGCGGCATAGGCCAGCAACAAGGCATGGTCGCAGACCTGGTTGACCAGCCGCGGGACGCCGTCGGTAGCCTTGTAAACGCTCTGGCAGGCCTCGGCGGGGAAGATTTGGGGGCCTTGACCGCCGACGGCCGCAATCCGCGAATAAATGTACTCCTGCGTCTCGGTCCGGTTCAGGGCTTCGAGATAGCAACGGGCGACTACCCGCTGATTGAACGATTCGAGCTTCGGGCTGGCAAGATGCTCCTCCAGCATCCGGTTGCCTGCCACGAGCAGCCGGACCCGCGGTTGCCCTTCGTGGGCCAGGTTGGTCAAGACGCGGATTTCGTCCAACAGGCGCAGCGGCAGCGCGTGGGCCTCGTCGACCAACAGCACCGCGCCCCGCGGACATCGGTCGTCAAGCGTCAGATGTTCGGCCAGCGACAGCCGCAGGTCGCCCTCGTCCATGCCGCGGTAGGGCTGTCCCAGTTCGTAGAGGATGGCCTGGAGCAAGGCGCGTCGCGTGGCGATGCGTCCGCTGCCGAGCAAGGCGACCTGGAATTCGCCCTTGAATTGCTCGGCCAGGAGCTGGCAGAGCAGCGTCTTGCCGGTCCCCGCCGGCCCGACGAGCAACCCCACGCCTTCGGCCCGCTGGAGACATCGGGCCAGGGTCGTTCGGGCGGCCTCGATGCTGGCGGCCGGATAGTATTGGTCCACCTGGGGCACACAGCCGAAAGGCCGCTGACTCAGATTGAAAAGGGTTTCGTACATGGCCGTCATCTCCCGCTCAGCAGCACGGCTGCCACGCAACTGGCGACCACGATCAGGCCGACGGCGATCCAGAGCGTCCGCAGCAAGTTGGAGCGTTTGGATCGGGCTGCCTTCGTTGGATTGGTATCCGGGACGACGCCGACCACGGGAACGGCAAGGAGGGCGCGGAGTTGGGCCGCCGAACGGACCGCCGGCTCCATGGCCGCGCCGGTGGCGACCATCCCCAGTCCGATCGTGGTCGTCAGGCCGGCGATCATGGAAGCCAGGGCCAGGCGCAGCCGCAGCGGCAACGGCAACGGCGAGGACGACCGCGCCGACGGGCGCGACGATGAAGTCGGCTGCGCAACGGCCAACTGCAAAGTGATTTCTGGTTCTCGCTGCCGGGCCTGCCACGCCTCGCGTTCCACGTCGGCAGCCTGCTGGCCGCTCTGGCGGGCCGCCGCGACCGCCGCCTTCAGTCTTTCGAGCTGCGCTTGGGCCGCTGCCCGATCCCATGTCGGCGTCGGCGTTTGCATCGCCGTCGCCGTCCGCTGATTGCTCGCAGCGAGCGAGGGCGACACGCCGGGCGTTTGCCTGGCAGAAATCCATCGCTCGGTCTCCGCCAGTCGCCGCTGCACCTCCTCGATGCGAAGGTCCGTTTTCTGCACCTCGGGATGAATGGGCGTGCGATCCACCAGCAGCTTCGTTCGACGCTGCCGAAGCTCGCCAAGCTGACGGTTCAACTCGACCCAATCGGGATTCTCGACCGAGGAGGGACGCACCCCGGGGATCGGCGAAGAATGCGACGAATCGGACGGCGGCGGATTCTGCCGCGATTGGGCCAGTTGTTCGTTGACAAAGGCATCCAGCCGGGCGGTGGCTTGACGGAGTTTGTCTTCGGCCAGGGCCGTTGCCGCTCGGGCGTCTTGATAGACCTTCTCCGCCCGCGCCCGCCATTGTTGACGATATCCCTCGGCATAGGAGTTGGCCAGCCCGTTGACCCATTGGGCGGCCGTGTTGGGATTCTCGTCGCAATACAGGATCGTGACGCGCGTGGCGCCGGGCTTGCCCTCGGCGGCCACCTCGACGCCCAACTTCTCTCGCAATCGCGCGAGGGCTTCTGCTCCGGCCGCTTCTGCGCCGAGCCACGGCCGGCCGTGGCCGCACTCTGAATCTCCCGGGCGGTGCGATCGAGGTTCTCTTGCGAGAGGACCTCCTGCCGGACGCTCTTAGGATCCGGCTTCGCGGCGGTCGCGGCGTCGTGGACGTGGACGACGGCGGTCGCGGTGAGTTGCTGGTGCGCCGTCGGCACGGTCTTGCCCGCGGACCCCCACCAATAGGCGACGACCGAACTGATGGCAAATACGGTGAAATACACAGACTTCGGCATCTTGGAAGGCGAGGCCGGCTGGACTGTGTACGTCGGAGTAATGCGGTTCGTAGACATGCGAGGACCTTACCCTGCCACTCCGTGCGCAGAAAATCCCACACATTCGTCATCGACGGAACACGGGCTGGAGCTTGAGGGCGGGAGTTGCCAACGGAGCGTGGATGAGGGAAGATAAGAAGAAGGGATTAGGGATTGGGGATTAGGAAACAAAAAAGCCCCCGGACTGCGTCCGGGGGGGGCACGGCTGCGAAACCGCAAGCGGCCCGCTTCCCCAATCCCTAATCCCCAATCCCTAATCCCTTTCTGCCTCCCCCATGTTCAAGATTAAAATCTGCGGCATTACCGACATCGACGACGCCGGGGTGGTTGCCCGGGCGGGCGCCGATGCCGTGGGCTTGAATTTCTATGCCCATAGCCCGCGACACGTCACGCTGGATCAGGCCAGGCAGATCGTGGCCGTGCTGCCGGCGGGAATGGTTAAGGTGGGCGTGTTTGTGGATACGCCGGCCGAGGCGATTTGTCAGATATTCGATCAGCTTCCGTTGGACCTGATCCAATTGCACGGCGACCAGCCGCCGGAATTTCTTCCGCAATTGGGGGGGCGGCCGGTCATGAAGGCGTTTCGCATTGGGCCGGCGGGCCTGGACCCGGTGGTCCGCTATCTACGGACCTGCGATGGACTGGCATCCAAGCCGCAACTGGTACTATTAGATAGTTATGTCGAAGGAAAATATGGTGGTACTGGGGAAGTTGTAGATAGCATCCTAATTTACGACGACCACAAACTGGTGGACAGGTCGCGGTTGGTTCTCGCTGGTGGGCTGACACCAGCCAATGTGGCGTATGCCATTCGCAGCGTGCGGCCGGCGGCGGTGGACACGGCCAGTGGGGTGGAAAAGTCCCCTGGAAAGAAGGATGCGGCCGCCGTCGCGGCGTTCGTGCAATCCGCCCGGGCCGCCTTCGCGGAAATCGCTCCCGCATAAGGCCACGACCGACCTAAAATGACGGGTGCCACGGTTGGCTTGCCCAACCGTGTTTCAGCACGGCTGGACAAGCCAGCAGTGGCACCCAACGTGTCAACCAAGCAGGGTGGGGGCACTGGCCGTTCGCCACCTTGCCAACGCGGGCGTCGGCAACGTATGATGAGCGACGGGTGTTGACAAGGTCCTTGGAAGGAGAGCGTGTCATGGCACAGGTCGAGACGAAGCTGCCCTGGAAAGTGGCCGACATGTCGTTGGCCGACTGGGGCCGGAAGGAAATCGCGTTGGCCGAGAACGAGATGCCGGGCCTGATGGCCTTGCGCAGGAAGTTCGGCCGGAGCAAGCCGCTTGCCGGCGCCCACGTCGCCGGCTGCCTGCACATGACCATCCAGACCGCGGTGCTCATCGAGACGCTGATCGAGTTGGGGGCCAAGGTCACGTGGAGCAGTTGCAACAAGTTTTCGACCCAGGACCACGCCGCGGCCGCGATCGCCGCCCGGGGCATCCCGGTCTATGCCTGGAAGGGCGAGACCGACGCCGACTACGACTGGTGCATCGAGCAGACGTTGTACTTTCCCGACGGAGAGCAGTTGGAGTTGATCGTCGACGACGGCGGCGACCTGACGGCGATGGTCCACGGCCCGAAGTATCGCCACCTGCTGGCCGGCATCCGCGGCCTGTCGGAGGAGACGACGACCGGGGTGCATCGCCTCTACCAGATGCACGAGCGCGGCGAGCTGGCCGTCCCGGCGATCAACGTCAACGACTCGGTCACCAAGAGCAAGTTCGACAACCTCTACGGCTGCCGCGAGTCGCTGGCCGACGGCATCAAGCGGGCGACCGACATCATGTTGGCCGGCAAGGTCGTGGTCATCTGCGGCTACGGCGACGTGGGCAAGGGTTGTGCCCATTCGATGCGGTCCTACGGCGCCCGGGTGCTGATCACCGAGATCGATCCGATCTGCGCGTTGCAGGCCGCGATGGAGGGCTTCGAGGTGACGACGATGGACGAGGCCGCCCCGCGCGGCAACATCTTCGTCACGGCCACGGGCTGCCGCGACGTGATCCTCGGCCGCCACCTGGAGCAGATGCCCAACGACGCCATCGTCTGCAACATCGGTCACTTCGACCTGGAGATCGACGTCGCCTGGCTGGAGAACCACAAGGGCCTGACGAAGGTCAACATCAAGCCGCTGGTCGATCGGTACACCTTTCCCGACGGCCACTCGATCCTCTTGCTGGCCGAGGGGCGGCTGGTCAATCTCGGTTGTGCGACGGGCCATCCTTCGTTCGTCATGTCGAACTCGTTCACGAACCAGGTGCTCGCCCAGATCGCCCTTTGGACCGAGCCGGAGAAGTATCCGCTGGGCGTCCACACGCTGCCCAAGAAGCTTGACGAGGAGGTGGCCCGGCTGCACTTGGAGCAGCTTGGCGCGAAGCTCACCCAACTGACGCCGAAGCAGGCCCAGTACCTGGGCGTGCCGCAGGCCGGACCGTTCAAACCGGATTATTATCGTTATTGAACAAGCGAACGGCCAGCGGCGTGCGAAACCGCAAGCGAGGTTCAACGTCCACGGTCGCGGAGCCCGCCCGACGCAGTCGGGCGGCTTTTCTAATCCCCAATCCCCAATCCCCAATCCCTTGCCCCCAACCCATGCCCGAAATTCAAGCCTTCCGCGCCCTACGCTACGACCTTGGCCACGTCGGCTCGCTGAGCGACGTGGTCGCGCCGCCCTACGACGTGATCGACCCCGACTTGCAGGAGCAGCTTTATCGGAAGCATCCCTGCAACGTCGTCCGCCTGATCCTGAACCGGATCGAGCCGGGCGACGACGACGAGGTCAATAACCGCTACACCCGGGCGAACCGCTTCCTGAAAGATTGGCTGTCCGAGGGCGTGCTGTTCGCCGAGTCCGACCCGGCCATCTACGTCTATCACCAGGAGTTCAGCTACGCGGGCGCGGCGTACACGCGGCGGGGTTTCATGGCACGGCTCCGCCTGTCGCGGTTCGGCGAGGGCCAGGTCTTCCCGCACGAGGAAACGCTCTCCGGGCCGAAGGTCGATCGGCTCATGCTGACCACGGTCTGCAAGGCGAACCTCAGCCAGGTCTTCGGCCTGTATCCCGATCCCTCGAACCAGGCGCAGCGGATCCTCGACGAGGCCATCGCGCGGCTGACGCCCCTGGTGGCCACCGATCACCTCGGCGTGGTCAACCGGCTTTGGCCGGTGACCGACGTGTCGGCGATCGCCGCCCTTTCCAGCCTGATCGGGCCGCGGCCAATCTTCATCGCCGACGGCCATCATCGCTATGAGACCGCCTGCAACTACCGCGACCACATCCACCAGACCGGCGGCCTGACGCCCGAACATCCGGCCAACTTCGTTCTGATGATGTGCGTCGCCATGGAAGACCCGGGCCTGATCGTGCTGCCGACGCATCGGCTCTTCCGCGGCTTGCCGGCCATGAGCAACGGCGAGCTGGCCGCGCGGCTGGGCGACTGCTTCGCCATGCGGCCAGCCGGCCAGGGGCCCGACGCCGCTAGCGACGTTTGGGACGACATCGCCACCGGCAGCGACCAAGGGACCCTCGGCCTGTTCACGCAGAAGGATCGGCAGTGGACGGTGGCCACGCTGACCGACGCCGGGCGGGCCCGAATGGCCGACGTGGCCAAGGAACACACCGAGCCGTGGCGGGCGTTGGGCGTGAGCATCCTCCATCGGCTGCTGATCGAGAACCTCCTGCGCGGCGCGAAGTTGCCGAAGCCCAAGTACGTTCATCTGGTCGAGGAAGTGGTGGCGGGCCTTCGCACGGGCGAGTTCCCGCTGGCCGCGCTGGTCATGCCCGCCACGGTCCAGGACATCCGCACGATCAGTTCCAGCGGCGAGCGGATGCCGGCCAAGAGTACGTATTTCTATCCCAAGCTGCTGAGCGGCCTGGTCATCAATCCGCTGGAGTGAGAAGAGGGATTGGGGATTGGGGATTAGGGATTGGAAAAAGCCCCGCAACTGCGTCGCGGGGGGCCGCGGTGCGTCTCCCTCCGGTTCCACGTGGAACCGGTGGTGGCACGATTTTCGTCGCTGCTCGCCGTCACGTTGTCTTAGTTTTTCATTGAACTACGCGCACCGGTGCTGATTTCAAACTGGATGTTTCACATGAAACAGGCAATCCGGGGACAATCGGCGGTTTCACGTGGAACTTGACGAAGGAGACGGCAAACGTGGCCTAGCGTGCGGATGAGACACGCCGCCCCCGCGACGCAGTCGCGGGGCTTTTCCAATCCCCGCCCCCACAACGCAGTCGTGGGGCTTTTCCAATCCGCACCCCCCACGAACGCAGTCGTGGGGCTTCTCCAATCCCTAATCCCCAATCCCTAATCCCCGTTTCCTCCAAACTGGCATTCCCCCGCGGTTGTCTCCGCTGCTACAATCCCGGCCGGTGAAAACGGCAAGGAGGCCAGTCATGGGCCGGACCCTTTGTGTGGCCAACCAAAAAGGCGGCGTGGGCAAGACGACCACCGCCGTGAACCTGGCCGGCGGGCTGGCACGGGCCGGTTGCCAAACGCTGCTGGTCGATCTCGACCCGCAGTGCAACGCCACCACCGGGCTGGGCCGAAAGCCGGTCGCCAGCCATCCGCTGGTGGCCGGCACGTCGATCCGGCAGGGCGTG
This sequence comes from uncultured Planctomycetia bacterium, assembly GCA_963804825.1. GTDB lineage: Bacteria > Planctomycetota > Planctomycetia > Pirellulales > Thermoguttaceae > JBKQVT01. The sequence goes on from CAWDRV010000006.1 coordinate 121,949, forward strand.
GTCGCTTGCGACGTGCCGCAGTTGGACCTGCTGCCCGGCAGCCGGAGTTTCCGCGACGTCGAGCTGCTCACTCGCGACGACGCCCAGCAGGCGGCCCGTTTGCGCGAGCACCTGGCCTTGGGCTTCAGCGCCTATGACTTCGTGTTGATCGATTGCCCGCCGTCGCTGGGGCCGTTGACCAAGACGGCCCTGGCCAGTTCGACCGAGGTGCTGATGCCGATCCAGTGCGAGTTCTTCGCCATGGAAGGGCTGACGCAGATGATCGAGGTCATCCGCGAGGTGATCCAGGGTCAGGCCCATCAGTTGCAGTTCGGCGGCATCGTGTTGACGATGTACGACCACAGCCTGGAGCTGACCCGGGAGGTGGACCAGGAGGTGCGGGAGTTTTTCGGGGAGATTGTTTACCAGACCGTGATTCCGCGCGACGTGGCGGTGTCGGAAGCGCCCAGCCACGGCAAGACGGTGATCGAGTACGACCCGCGCGCTCGCGGCGCCCGGGCCTATGTGGAACTTTGCATGGAGGTACTGGACCGTGAATAAAGAACGACGTTTGGGACGTGGCTTGGAGGCCTTGTTGGGCGGACTGCCGGGTTGGTCGGGGTTGGGGGCGTCGAAGCCGGCGGCGGGGGTTCCCTTGACCGCGATGCCGGAGGTCGGGACGCCTGCCGGCCAGGCCGCTCCGTCCGTCGAGGATCCGTACGCCCCGCCGGGCGCATCGCAGCCGGGACAACCGATCCCCGGGACGCCGGCATTCGACCCGTTCGAGCATCCGTCCGGAGTGCAGCCGTCCGTGCAGCCGGCGACGGCGGCCGGCGGACCCCTGCGGCTGGAGATCGATCAGATCGCCAGCAATCCGATCCAGCCCCGGCAGGACTTCGACACCGAGGAGCTGCGGACCTTGTCCGAGAGCATCGCCGCCCACGGACTGCTCCAGCCCGTGGTCGTCCGTCGCGTGGGCGATCGCTACGAGTTGATCGCCGGCGAGCGGCGTCTGCAGGCGGCCAAGCGCGCGGGCTGGACCGACGTGCCGGTCAGCGTCATCGAGGCCGACGACCGGCAGACGGCCGAATTGGCCATCATCGAAAACCTGCATCGCAAGGACCTCAACGCGTTGGAGAAGGCGGCCTCGTTCCAACGCTACCTCGAACGCTATGGTTGCACCCAGGAGGAGCTGGCCGGCCGGCTGAATTTGGACCGCTCGACCATCGCCAATTTGATCCGGCTGTTGGAGTTGCCCGAGCCGGTGCAGGAGGCGATCCGTCAGGGGAAGATCACCCAGGGTCACGCGCGGGCGATGCTTCCTTTGGGGGATGAGCGAGAGCAGATTGCGTTTTGCGAGCGTATTCAGAAAGAGGGGCTTAATGTACGCCAGACGGAGGATATGGTTCAGGATATGATCCAGCAGGCGGATCAGGGGCCGTTGGGGGTGATTGGCCGCGACGGCAAGCCGTCGCGTCCGCGCAAGGCGCGAAGCGAGCACTTGGCGGCGTTGGAGCAGGAGCTTCGGGCGGCGTTGGGCACGCGGGTGAAGTTGACGCCACGACGCCCGGGGTCGCGGCAAGTTGGAGATTCATTTTCAGAGTCACGAGGAGTTCGAGCGGATTCGGCGGCACATTTGCGATTCGCGTCCGCCGACCGTGCAGATTCAAGCGGGGTAAGCGGAAAGGGATTGGGGATTACAGTAGTTCCAAGTTCGGCCGAATGTGAGGCAATGAACGCAACTTGTTGTTTGGAAACCTCTTGCAACCCGCGTGGCGTCTGATATCGGAGGCACCTCGGATCAAAACGTTTGTCATTTGCCAGCGGGGACAAGTGGGGTGATGGCAAAGTGGGTAAAACACCGAGAAAATGGGCTGCAATGGCTTGTCGGAGGGTTTACAAGAAAATCATGATGCCGTTGCCGCGAGCCACGTCCCGAGTCGGCGGTCATCTCCGAACTGCCGGTCGTGCCATAACTCCTGTTGTAAACGCACATTAGGTGTACTCCTCTGAAAAGGCCGAACTTGGAACTACTGGATTAGGGATTGGAAAGCCCCGCGACTGTGTCGCGGGGGCGGCGTGGTCGAGGACATTGGCCCCCGCTTGCGGTTTCGCCTGAACTTGCGTCGGGCCTGCCGCCGCAGCACGTGGACGACGATTGGTTGCGGCTGCACCCCTTGGGGGTTAATATGGACGAGGCGCGGGGCGTGGCGCAGCCTGGCTAGCGCGCCTGCTTTGGGAGCAGGAAGTCGGAGGTTCAAATCCTCTCGCCCCGACTTTTCTTAAGAAAAAGCCCTTCGGCCCGCACGTCGAAGGGCTTTCTCCTTGTGGAGATTGGAGTTACGCCACCCATGAAGTAATTGTGATCCCTTGTCCTGACAAAAATACTTCGCCCCCCTATTCTAGCCCAAGTTCGCCAGTGATCGACGTAAGTAGTTGCGGCGCAAGGGGTGGTTCCCAAAAGTCTTCACTACAAACCCGCCATTGGTCGGGTGGGCAACCGTAGCCGCAGTCGTTGCAGCAGGATGGCCTGGTGGTCCGTCGGCCGGGTCACGCAACGCTTGCGGATCTCGGTGCCCTGACGCGTCGGCAACACCACATCGACCAAGCGGATATTGCCCAGTTCCTCGAACACCCGGCGCGGCTCGTGGCCCAGCCCGGCGCTGGCAGTTCTGGGCCAGCGTCTTCCAAAGCACATAGGCCAGGAAGCAGACGAAAATGTGGGCCAAGACCCGCTCTTCCTTCTGGTGCCAAATCGGACGGATCGACAGGTCGCTCTTGTGGATGCGAAAGGCCGCCTCGGCCTCCGTCAATTGGATGTAGGTGTTCCAGAGGTCCTCGTCGCTCCAGTCGCTGATGTTGGTACGCAGCAGGTAACAGCCTTCGCTCAAGGCAGCCCAGTCGCGCCACGCCTCGACCTTGTTCCAACGCAGGGTCGCCCGATTTTCTTCTCCCGTCCGCACCTCGACTTGGAACAGTCCGGCCGCCCGGCTGTTTCGGCCCAAGAGGCGCCCCACCCGTTGTCCCACCACGGCTCGGTCCAAGCGCTGGCGTTGGCAAGTGGCCGCGATGCGCCGCAGGCCCTCTTCAATGCGTTGTTCGAAGCGGGCGTGCATCGCCTTCTCTTTCTCGCGCCGGTCACGACTGCGGCAGAGCACGAAGGTCTCGGCGCTTCCGGCGACGGACAAAGCTTGGTTTCTACGCCGTCGCGGATCGCGTGCCAGTCCTCGGCCAACAGTTCGCGTTGGAACCGTTTCAGCATGCTCTTCGGCGTGCCCACGAGGTACTGCCGCTGCTGCTGCCGCAGAAAAGCAATGTTCTCTTCGGAAACCATGCCCCGGTCCGTGACCCAAATCCGCTCCGCGCGTCCATAACGCCGTTCCATCGTCTCGACGATCTCCGCCAGCGTGGTCACGTCGTTGCGATTCCCGGCGAAAACCTCGTAGCCCAGCGGCATGCCGCACCTCGACACCACCAGGCCGATGCACACCTGCTTGCAGTCCGGCCGGTGGTCGCGCGAGTGGCCGCGCTGTGCCAAGGGATTGCCGCGGGCCTCGCCTTCAAAATAGGTGCTCGTCACGTCGTACAACAGCAAGTCGTACTCCAGGGCAAACAGTTCCCCAAGCCGTCCTTTCAAGAACACCTCCAACGCCTCCTTGTGCGGCAACAAGGCGTCCAAAGCCCGATACAGCCGTTGCTCGTTGACCTTGGCCGCGGGCACGCCCAGCAACTCGGCCAAGGGGCTTTGGGCATAGAAATGCTCGACGATGTGCAGTTCGCTCGACGGCTCACACAGACGACAGAGCACCAAAACCAAGGCCATCAGCGACCAGGGCACCTGCTCCTCGCCGCGGGGAAGGACCTGCTGGAGAAATTCGTGCAGCCCGAGTTGCCGCACCAACTCCAGTGCCAGCCACGGCCCGCCGAAAGCCACGGGGTTCTCCACGCGGACCCGCGCTGCATCCACTTCCACCCACTGCGGCTGTACGTCGTCGAAGAGCCGTTGCTGCCGCGACCGCCGCCCGCCTTGGGCCGCCTCCTTGACGCCCAGCCGGCCGCGATCGTCGAGTTGGCCCAGATAGGCCACTACCCGTTGCCGCGGGCCGCGCTCCGTGCGATAGGACTCCATCAGTGCCCAGTAGGCGTGCCGCTTGCCATTCTTACGACGAAAACAGGGGCGGATGAACATGCCCGTATTTTACGGCTGCTCCCGGACGACCCGAAGGGCAAGGTCTTCACTACAACGCCTTTGGGCACAATGGCGAGGCAACCGTGTGACGTGCGGCAAGGAGTTCCGTCAAGAAACCCCGCTTCCTCGCGGGTACCGAATATGACAAGATTCCCGCCCCAACGACCTCTACTGGCGAACTTGGGCTAGCTGGGCTCCGCGATAAAATCGTTCGCGTCGGTTAACCTCCCAGTGGAACCCCACGTTGTTCCAAACCCGCGTTACCCCTGAGGATAGCCATCCCGGGGGCCGAAGTTTGACACCCTTTGGGAGTAACCTATGATTTTATGTCCGCGTGGATGGTTTTCAAAAAATGAGGGGGTGAACCATGATTATCGCGGGAAATATGATGAACCCGGACGTCATTGCCGTCTCGCCCGAAACCACGGCTGCGGAGGCAATCAACGTCCTGGCCGAGAATGAAATCAGTGGCGTGCCCGTCGTCGATCCTGACGGGCGTCTTCTCGGCGTGGTCACGGAATTCGCGCTCTTGGCCGTTGCCTATGATCCCAAGGCGGCGGCCGATCCCGTCGGTCAACACATGACGAAGGATGTCATCTCCGTGGCCTACGGCGATCCGGTCACTCGAGTCGCCGACCTTTTCATCGTCCACAGAATTCGCCGGGTCTTCGTGCTCGAGGAGGGCAAACTGCTCGGGTTGATAAGCCGCCGCGATTTGCTGAGGGCGGCCTTGAACTCGCCCGAATCGCTGACCAAACTTTGGCCCTTCGCAGCCCGGGCCTCGCAATCGCAAGCCGTGCTACCCGAGGCGGCAGTGTAGACCTAATCGGCATGGTTCGTGCTGATTCGAGTTACGGGCGTTGACTCAACGGCGGTTCCCCATTCTGACCCGGGCGTTACGCTTCCGACGCCATACCCACACCGCTGGCATGATGGAGAACAGAACCAATGGGTAGGCGATGCTGACCACGAGGGTCCAAAGGGTCGCACCGGAGCCCAACCAGTGGAAGTGGCGGTAGTAAATGCCATACGCAGGCCACCAGCCGATTTCTCGCGGAGGCACGGTAGAATTTCCGCGTTCGCCGCTGAGCACAATAACGCTTCCTCGGTAGGGCCCGTAATCCTTGTTGTTGAAGAAGACGACTCCTCCGAGCGGCGGACCATCGAAACCGCCCCAGATTCCAATGTGGAAGTCCCTTGTAACCGAGAGGCTGCAATCCCAAGGCGTGACGAAGAAAGCACTGAGCCACAGCAACATCGTGCAACCTAGCAAGATTGCGGAAATGAGTGAGGCGATACTGAAGATTTTGGCCGCGCATGCAGCGTTCTCCGTTGCGACGTTCGCCGCTCTCTGCCAGCCACCCCGCCCCGACAATAATATTACACTTTTCAGGGAACCCAGACAACCCAGGGCAGGGGCGACCGGCCTGCCCAGCGGCAGCGAAAAAGCCGTTGATGGCTGAAAACGGGGTCGCTTCGTATCCGGTTTCGTTTGTGCCGCCCAGTGCAAACGTCCGGGCGTTCGTTGACGTCGATTCCGGCGTGGCGTAAACTGGTTTAATCGCTCTTGCAGCTTCGTCTTGCAACATTTTCGCACCCCATTGCGGTGGTTTCTGGAACCTGTGGCTGGCTTCCATGGCGCGTAAATTCAGAAGTCAACTAAAAGTCGAAAAAACCGCGCCTTTCAAGCCGCCGTCGCTTCCCACGGTCCCTCGCCGGCAGACCGTCGCCGTCTGCGCCGGATTGGTGCTGCTGGTGCTGATCCCCTTCGTGCAAACGGGTTGGCATTCATTCACCATCTGCGACGACAACGACTACATCTTCGAGGAACAGAACGTCACGGACGGGTTGACGCTCCACGGGGTATGGTGGGCATTTACATACCAGAAGGGGAATTGGCATCCGCTCACGTGGATATCGCACATGGCCGACTGCCAGGTGTTTGGGCCCCACGAGGTTGGTGGCGGTGGCTGGCCGGGCGGCCATCACCTGGTCAGCGTGGCCATCCACGCCGCCAGCACGGTGTTGTTGTTTCTTGTCCTCCGCATGATGACCGGCGTGTATTGGCCCAGTGCCGTGGTGGCGGCGCTGTTCGCCATCCACCCCCTTCGAGCGGAGTCGGTTGCCTGGGCGGCCGAACGCAAAGACGTCCTGGGCACCCTGTTCTGGATGCTGACCATGCTCAGCTATGTCTGGTACGCACGGCGGCCCCACATCCTCCGCTATCTTGTGGTCATCGTGACCCTGGTGTTGGGGGTGATGGCGAAGTCGATGTTGGTCACCCTGCCTTGCGTGCTGGCCCTGATGGACTATTGGCCGTTGCAGCGATGGCGGCCTGCCGGTTGGAAGCAAACGCCCGGCCAGCCGGCGGCGCTATTCCCCCGCTCGGGCTTCGACCTCCTCTGGGTCGAGAAGATCCCCATGCTGGCCATCGTGATCACCGTCGCCGTGATGGCGATGCAGAGCCAAGCGGCCGCGACCGCCTTGAACAGCTTCGAGAGCCTGCCGTTGGACCGCCGCGTGGCCAATGCCCTGATTTCCTACGTTGTCTACCTGGAAAAAATCTTTTGGCCGGCCAACCTGGCCATCTTCTATCCCCACACCGCGATCATCCACACGGAGCGGCTGTTTTTTCTCCATGTCACGCCGAAGTTCGAGATGGGCTTCTTCTTTTATGCCACCCTTGCGGGCATTCTCCTGCTGGCCGTCACGGCCTTGGTGCTTTGGTTCGGGCGGCGGCGGCCGTACCTGATCGTCGGCTGGTTCTGGTACCTCGGCACGCTCGTGCCCGTGATCGGGTTGGTCCAGGTGGGAATTCAAGGCATGGCCGACCGCTACACTTATATCCCGTCGATCGGCATCTTTTGGATGGTCGTGTGGGGCGTCTGCGAGGTGGCTGCGGGGTGGGAGTCGAAGGTCTTGGTGTTGCGCAGCGCGGCGGCGGCCGCGGTGCTGGCGTGCCTCGTCCTCACCACGAACCAAGTGTCGTATTGGAAAGACAGCGTAACCTTGTTCACCGAGGCGATCGAGGCGGTTCCCGACAGCTATTTCGGATATCTCCATCGGGGGAAGGAGTATTACAGCATCCAGGCCGCAGAGGAAGACCAACGCGCAAACGATGAGAAATACCTCGCCCACAAGGAGGAGGCCGCCGGGCATCGCGAGAAGGCGGAGAAGCATTACGAAGAGGCGAAGAAGCATCAGCAAGAAGTGCTCCGCTTGTGGGACCTGGCCGCCGAGGACTTCAAGGCGGCCCTCAAGATCAATCCAAAGTACGACTTCGGAAACAACAACCTCGGCGTCTATTATGCCAACCTCGGCCAGACGGATCTTGCAGAAGAATATTTTCTACGGGCCCTGGCTGCCAAAGAGGCATACTCCGACGCCCTCGGCAACCTGTGCAGCATCTACATGAGAGAAGGGCGTTTCGCCGACGCCGCATCTTGTGGCGAGAAGGCAATCCGGATTCAGGAGAAGCCAACCTATCACTTGAACCTCGGCATGGCTTACGAGGCGTTGCGCAATTTCGATGGGGCCAAGGCTGAGTTCGAAGCAGCCATCCGTTGCAATCGCAACATTCCTGTGTCCTATGTTAAGCTCGGTATGCTTTACGCGAAAATGGGTAATTTGGCGGAAGCGGAGAAAGAACTGGAGGCAATCACCCAGGTCGCCCCGCAGGACCTCGAGGCGCCAAGAAACCTGGAGCTTGTTCGTAAAGCCAGGCAGTTGGAACAGGAAGTCGCCGCGGGGCGTGCAACTGCGGATACCTATGGCAACCTCGGCGGGTTTCAGGCGTCCCTTGGCAATTGGGCCAGATCTGCATCTTGGACCGAGAAGGCAATCCAGCTTCAGCCGGGGAATGCAGCCTATCACTTGAACCTCGGCGTGGCTTACAAGGGGTTGCGCAAGTTCGATGCTGCCGAGCGTGAGTTCAAACGAGCCATCCAGTGCGATCGCACGTTTCTTATGCCTTACTGCCAGCTCGGTATATTTTACGCGGAAATGGGTAATCTAGAGGATGCGGAGAAATACCTGGAGGCCGTCACCCATGCTGCCCCGCAGAACCTCGATGTGCAAAAAATCCTGGAGCGTGTTCGCAAGACCAGGCAGTTGAAACAAGAAGTCAACGCGGGGCATGCAACCGCGGATACCTACAGCGATCTCGGCGGGTTTCAGGAGTCCTTTGGCAATTGGGACGAAGCCGAGAAGTGTTTTCGGAAGGTTCTCCAGGTCGATCCACAGCACCCTCACGCCCGGCAACAGTTGGAAAAGGTCCGCGCCAAACGCAAGGAAGCCGAGAACCATTAGCGTTTCTCTCTTGCGGCCGCTTCCGGCGCTGGCGACAATGTCCGGACGATGTCATGCCCGAACCACCCATCGCCGCAACTGATTGCGACGCTTCGGCAACTGGGACTGGCCGCGCCGGGCCAGATTCGCAAGGCCGAAAGGCACGTGCGGCGGCTCGCCCGCGATCTGCCCCAGTTCGAGTCGGTCTGGATTGACGCCCTCGCCCAGGCCCGGCTGCTCAGTCCCTTTCAAGCCGCTCGGCTCAACGCGGGCCGGGGCGAATCGCTGCGCGTCGGGCCCTACCTGCTCTGTCAGCCGCTGGGCGATTGTCCCTGGATCGGCTGCTATCGGGCTCGTCACGTCGAGTCGGGCCAGATCGTGCGATTGGCGGTTGCCGATGCGACGGACACGTCGGCCGCGGAGTTGCTGCCGCGGCTGGGAGCCCTTGTCGCGGCGTCCGATCGCTTGCCGACGGACCATTTGCTGCCGATCCGGCACGCGGATCACAACGCCGTCCGCATCTGGGCCGCTTCCCCGTGGCTCGATGGCCGCACCGCCGCGACGTGGATGGTCCACCAGGGCCGCTTTCCGCCGGAAATGGTGCTGGAGATCGCCCGGGCGATGACCGCCGGCCTGACCGCTCTGGAAGAACACGGCCTCTGCCACGGCAACGTCGCGGCGCAGAGCCTGCTGCTGACCGCCGACGGCCGAGTGATGCTGCTTCAGCCCGGCTTGCGTGCCATCTTTCGGCCGGAGGAAGGCTATGCCCATGCCGAGTTGCAGCCCGAGGCTTACGACTATCTGGCTCCCGAGCGGATCACGGCCGGCACGCCGCCGGACGTGGCCGGCAACGTCTACGCATGTGGTTGCGTGTGGTGGCATTTGCTCTGCGGACGGCCGCCGTTGGCCGGCGGCGACAGCCTGGCGAAGCTGCGGGCCGGCCATGCGGCGGCCATCGTCGACGTGCGGCGTTTGGCGCCGGAAACACCTGCCCCGCTCGCCGATGCGATCGCGGCATGCGTCGGGCGCGAACCGAGCCGGCGTCCGCGGTCGATGGCCCAATTGGCCGATTTGCTCGGCCGTCCCTCGCAGGCCGCGCGACGCCTGTTGGCTCGCGGCCTCGGACGGGGCGAACGTCCGCACGTGTCCGCCGCGACGGCCATCGTGCGGCCGGCCCAGCGGGCTTCCAGGACCTCGCAGCGGCTGGTTGTCGCCGCGTTGGCGGTGATGGCCGTCGTGGCCGCCGTTTGGCCCTTATGGCAATATTGGCATCGCCCGGTTTCAGAAGGGGACAGTCCCATTTTCGTCCGACCATGCTCTGCATGGTGCCCGAAATTGGGACAGTCCCCAGGTTATTCTTTGCCAGGTCCCAAGACAAAGCCCACCAAAACGGAGCGAAACAAGGTGGGTGGCGCCCATCCCACGGGCCCGCCCGACTTGCTGCTCGACGCCCACAAGCCCTGGCAGGGCGATGCCATACGGTTGCAGCCGGGGCAATGTGTGCGTGGGACGCTGGGGCGGCCGTCGGTGATGGTTCCGCCCGGGGGGCTGGTCGTGGCCGTCGATCGCGTCCGGTTCGAGAACATCGATTTCGTCTGGAAGCATCCGCCGGCGGCCGCCGCGGCCATCCTTCAACTTCGCGCCGCCCACGGCGACTTCCAGGGCTGCACATTCCAAGCAACGGCGACAACGGCGACAACGGCGACGACAACGGCGACGGCGATGCCGTGCGCCATCGCGTGGACCCATCCGGCCGATGCGGCGGCCGCGGGACTGACGCTGCCCAGCGGGCAGTTGAAATTGAGCGATTGCGTGTTCCGGAACGTGGCCGCCGCGATCCATTGCCGCACCCTCGGCGCCTTGAGCGTGGACATGACCAACGTGTTGGACCTGGGCGGAGGGGCCGTGCTGCGGCTGGATCATTGCCCGCGGATCGACGAGCCGCTGACGGTCAGCATCAGTCGGGTGACGTTGCGCGGCGCCGGCCCGCTGCTGCAATGCGACGGCGCCCGGCAGGACGACCGTCCGAGCGAAGCGGCGGCCGGGCAGTCGCCCGCCGGCGAGATTTCCATCAGCGCGGCCGGCTGCGTGTTGGCCCCAGCCGCCGGCCGGGCCCTGCTGCTGTTTGGCGGCCGCAATCCGCCGGCCAGCGTGCTGGCGGGCATCAAGTGGACGGGCCAAGGCTCGCTGGTCTTGCCCGAAACGCCCATCGCCGCTTGGCGCCGTCCGGACGGCGGCCAACAAGTCCTCGACGAGGCGGCGCTGTCCATCGCGGGCCTGGTGCGAAGCGAGGTCAAGTTCGCCGGCAAGGCGGAAGATGGCCCGGCGGCCAGCCGAATCGTGCATTGGCAGGCCCCCTTGCAGTCGGTCGATCCGCCGGGCGTGGAGGTGGACGCACTCCCCCATCCCTAAGTGTGGATTGCGATGGTCGTGACGGTCCAACCGGCGTCGTGGTCAATACTCGCCAGAATATTTGCCCGAGGCAGGCTTCTGTGGATCATCCACGTTCCGTCCCCCTTATCATGGGGTAAATTTGCGTAGAGGATGCTTCATGCGTTGGCTTCAACGGCTATTCTTGGAGGAACGAGGCCCCACGGCGGTCGAATACGCCGTGATGATCGGGATGATCTTGTTGGTGGTCATTGGGGCCGTCACCACGGTTGGCACAAACTCCAACAACCTGTGGGTCAAGATCGTGAACAGCCTCGGGACCTTCGTCTTCGGCCCCTGAGACGCGTGATGGAATTCTCGCGGCTCCGCTACTGCCGCGCAAAGGCCTGATAGTAGAGCAGGCCCAACATGCTCTTCGCATCGCGGATGCGGCCGTCGCGGACCATGTCCAACGCCTCGGACCAGGTGCACAACAGTGGGCGGATGTCTTCGCCCGCGTCCAACGACATGGGACCGGGCTCCAATTCCGTCGCCAGGTAGAGGACCATGCGTTCATCGAGGATGCCCGGCGACATGTAGAACGTGGCCAATGGCTCGATGCGACCGGCGCGATAGCCGGTTTCCTCGGCCAGTTCGCGGCGGGCCGTCGCGGCCGGGTCCTCGCCCGGCTCCAGCGTGCCGGCCGGAAGCTCGATGAGCGTTTGCGCCACGCTGACGCGGTAATTCTGCACGAAACAGATGCGTCCGTCGTCCAGCAGCGGCAGCAAGGTCACCGCCCCCGGATGCCGCACGATTTGTCGGGCGTGCTGGCGTCCGTCGGGCGTGGTTTGCAGCACCTGTTCGACGCGGAATCGCGTTCCGTCAAACAACACGAGCGGTTTGGTCATGATGTTCCTCAACGCGGAGTAAGCGGGGTCGCGCCGGGGCTTGCGAAACCGCAAGCGTGCAACCGGCCGCCCGCCAAATCCCTAAATCCCCAAATCCCTAAATCCCTCTTCATTCCACTTCGATGAGCGGCTGCACGCGGCCGTTGCGGTGGAAGCGGGCGACCAACGTTTCGCTGACCAGATTATGCCCCAGCAGCGTACGGTTGCCCGGCCCGCCAAGCGATCGATAAACCAGCCATTGCTGCTTGCCGGCGGCGACGCGATAGCCGACGGCCACGTCGGCCGGCTGGAGTTGCATCGCCTGGCCGATGCTGAGCGGCCGCCACGTCAGCCGCCGCGTCGTCTGGTTTGGATCGAGATCGAACCACAGCGGAGCGAACATCCGCCGGGCATGGGCCGCCTGCTGCAACTGGAGTTGCATCAACGGATTTTCCCCCGCTTGGCGGTCTGACGACAACCTGCCCGGCTGCCGGGTGTTGCCAGACGCGGGCAGCCCCAGCGGCAACACGGTCGCCAGGCGTTGGTTTCCGCGGAAGAGGCGGCCTGCGGCGGTCCCCTTGATCCTGCGAAAGGATATTCCCCTACAGAGGGATAATCGCCCGAAGTATTGCAGTTCGGCCGGTCGATCGCCCAAAACAGCGTCGGCCAGCAGGAGAAAGCGGTCGAGCCGGGCGAGCACGAGATGACGCTCGATCCGCAGGCCGCCGGCCAGCTCGATCTGCAACTCCAGGTAGTCCACGTCGGCGTCGGAAACCCGGCAAACGACCTCCCAGGGCGACCTGGCCGCGGCGGGCAGGCCGTTGCACCGGACCTCCCATTGCCAGGGGCCGGACCAAAGCACCCTGCCGCCGGCGGACAGCTCCGTGTGCATGGCCGGGTCCGAACCGTGGACGGTCAGGCGGGTGTGGGGCCGCGATCGACTGGATTGCAGCACGGCGGTTGCGGCCCGCCGGGAGCGTTGGGCCTGCAATTCCTGGCCGTCGGGCCGACTCCCGGATTGCCTCGCCCGAGCAGTTGCATGGCTCATCGGGTGTGTCGCACTGGTTGGACAAAAGAATCGGAAGCAGGTATGTTAATGGACGGGAAGACGTTTGTCTTCCCCCGGAATCCTCTTTCTGTGACCCAAGGGTAAAGGAGCGTCGATCATGGGATGGCCCAATCTACTGAAGAATCTCGTTGCGGCGGCCACGCTGGTCGTGGTCGCGGTCGTGTTTTGTGGGTGTCCGGCAGCCGGGGAGAAGGGCGGGAAGTCCGACGCCAAGCAAGGGGAAAAGGGCGAAAAGGCGGAAAAGACCAAGACGCCCGACCAGTCGGAGACCGCGGAATCGGCCTCGAAATCGCCGTCTTCCACCGAAACGGAGCCGGCCGACGCCGGTCTGGCGAGCAACTCGACGAACGAAGGCGGGAAGACGCCCACGCTGGGTAACGAACTGAAGGCGGAGCCGGTGCCCTTGGTGGACAACATCAAGGACTGGAAGAAGTTCGATCCCTGCTCGCCGGCCTGGATCGACGCCAAACACAAGGAATTTTTGATTGTGGGCGAGACCTGCAAGGCGGGATACCCGCTGGAATTCTTTGCCACCCTCCGGGACCGTGGCTATGAGTCGGTCGTCGTGGTCGACACGAAGGCGAGCATTGCCCATGCGGCCCTGTTGGTGCTCGGGGCCAAGCCCGGTCATCCCGTGCGGTTTGGCAAGGACGGCAAGGAATATGAGCCGCCTACCGGCACGGAGATCCTCATCGAGGTCCGCTGGAAGGACAAGGACGGCAAGGTGAAAAAGGCCCCGGCGCAGCAATGGGTCCGCAACATCCAGACGAAGAAGGCCCTGGACGTGAACTGGGTGTTTGCTGGCAGCATGTTCGTCAAGGATTCCAACGGTCAGGAACACTACGTCGCCGACGGCGGCGACTTCGTCTCGGTCTCCAATCTCGCCGGGGCAATGCTCGACCTGCCGATCCGCAGCAAACGCGCCTTGGACGCCCGATCGTTCGAGGGCTTCGTCGAAAACATGCCTCCCGAAAAGACCCCGGTGACGATCATCTTCAAGCCGAAATTGGAGAAGAAAACCGGCGGAGAGGCGGACGCAGCGATGGAAAAATGGATGCAAGACGTCCAGAAGCCGGGCAAGGGCAGTGCGAACTCGGGGGCGGAAAGCGTGCTTCCCCAACCAGACGAAGACCCAGAGAAGCCAGATAAGACGGGCGAGTGAAGGCCATGTTCAGCCTGGTAAGCGTTCACGATACCGACGGAGAAGCCGCAGATAAACGCAGATAAACGCGGATAAGAATGGATTCAATCAACTGCGTTCATCCGCGTTTATCTGCGGTTCCCTCTCTTTGTTTTCCGACCTGCGAACGGTTACGTTTGCCTATTCTTCCTTAACCGGCCCCGTCCCGTCTTCTCGCACCCGTTCTTCTCGCCATGTGTGCCTTGAGGTTACAGCTTGACCGAGTGCCATTCCCTGGAGGAATAGGACTTTCCGCCTTTTCGCGCCTGAACAGTTTGCGTTGCATCCGGTAAGCAGAGGGGGTAAACTGAAGGATGAACGCAAGGGGGGCATTAGGCCACCGGGTTCCTCGTACCTGCGCGGCATGATTCGTCTGCCAACGCCGTGGTCTCAAACCTTTTTCGGAACAGGAGTCTTTGTCATGCGTATTCTCTCTTGGCTGCTGTTGCTCTCGCTGGTGGGTTTCACGGTGCGGCAGGTCAGCGCGGATGAGGGCGGGTCGAACTCGCCCCCGGCCCGCGCCGCGGCTGCGACGCGTCCACCCGCAACCCGCGGCGACGCCACCGCGGAACTGCTCGCCGAGATTCGGCGTCTGCGGCAAGAGGTGGCGGCGCTCAATGCGAAGGTCGAGCGGCTCGATCAGGCAATCGGCCAAGCGAAGCCGGGCACAGCCGGCGGTGCTGTCCCGGCGGGCAAGTCGGCCCTGCCGCCCGAGGTTCAGGCTTTCCACGAGGCGGAGAAGATTCTTGCCCGGTACAAGCAGCAAAGGGCGGCCGTCCGCAAGGAGGCTCGCCGGCAAATCGGCGACTTCCGCGTGCAAATCGCCGCGGCGCTGAAGAAAGTCCAGGATCGCTACACCCGCGACGCCAAACTGGACGAAGCGGTCGCCATTCGCGACTGGATCGGCGGGCTGAAACAAGGCCGGTTGAACGTGCTGCCCGATCCCGGAATGGTCCAATCCAATGCCGCGGATGGCCGAGTGCTGTATTTCCGCGTGACGGGCGACAATACGGGCGCGGTCTGGGGCACCGGCGTCTATACCACAGACGCCTCGTTGGCCGCGGCCGCCGTTCACGCCGGCGTGCTGAAAGCGGGGCAAACGGGCGTCGTCAAGGTTACCACGATCCCGTCGTATCCCTCCTTCGAGGCCTCGTTCAGAAATGGCATCCAGTCGCAGGCGTATGGCAGTTACGCGGGGTTTACCGTGGAGCCGGCCGATGAAGGGGCGGACGACTATGCCGACGACGCCGACGAGTTTTCGGAAAGCGCGTCGGCGGCGAGCCGGCCGGTTGCTTCCGTCGCCCAGCCGAACGGGCGCCCCATGCCGTCGGGCGAAACGACGGAACAAGCACCTTCGGTCGCGCCCGCGGAACTTCCGGCCGATGCGCGTAAGTTGGTCGAACGATTCGAGGCCCAACGGGCGTCGGTTCGGAAAGATGCCAACCGGAAGATCGGCCAATTGCGGCGTCAGACTGTCTCAGCCCTGACGCCCCTGCAAGATGTCCTCACGCGCCATGCCAAGTTGGACGAAGCGGTCGCCGTTCGCGACTGGATCTTGGCGCTGAAGGCGAGCGGGCTGAAGGCCCAGCCCGATCCCGGCACGCTCGTCGGCCGCAGTTCCACGCCCGTCAGCGTCCTCTACTTTCGTGTTGTCGGCCGCAGCGGCGGAACGGTCCGAGGGACCGACATATACACGAGCGACTCGACGCTCGCCGCGGCGGCGGTTCATGCGGGCGTGCTCAACGAGGGCCAAACCGGGGTGGTGAAGGTCACGCTGCTGCCGGGGCAGTCCCATTACACGGGAACCACGCGCAACGGTGTCGCCAGCAGCGGCTGCGGATGGCATTCGTCGAGCTACCGGGTTGCATCCGCTGCCGACGCCGAATGGGACGATCCGGACGCAGAGACGAACCCGTCGCCAGGTCCATAAGACGCCGTTTCAAGGCGGTCGCCACGCTGCCGGCCTGGGTTGCCAGGCGTGCCTATCATGGAGAGGGTTTGGCATCGGGCCAGGGGCTTGCCCGTGCTTCTTCCGGCACACGGGCAAGATGCCCGTGGCACTCATCAAAGGAAGCCTGACACAGCCCTATCCGATCAGCCGCCGAATGCTTTCCATCAGCCGCTCCATGGGGAACGGCTTGCGGATGTAGTCGTCCACGCCAAGCATTTCGGCATAGGCCTTGTGACGACTCCCCTCGTTGGCGGTCACCATGATGATCCGCACCGGCACGGACCGCGTGCGGCGCAGCTTCTCCAAGACCAGAAAACCGCTGCGTTTGGGCATCATCATGTCGAGGATCACCAAGTCGGGGTCCGCCCGCTCGGTCATCGCCAGGCCCTGGTTGCCGTCCCGGGCGATCAGGACCTCGTAGCCCGCCGTCTCCAGGGCCATCTTCATCGCCTCGACAATCTCGCGGTCGTCATCCACCAGCAGGATGCGTTTCCGGGCGGCGGGGGCTTGGTTTTCTTGGGGAATCGTTTCGGCCATGGCGTGTCTGCCTTCCTTGTCGCGGGCAACCGGATCGGCATCCGGAACAGTTGCTCCACGTCCTCCATAACTACCTTAGACAGCCTCGGTTTGCAAGAGGCCCGGCAGAGGGGGGCGGGGAAAGGCGGAAGGCGGAAGGGGGAAGGCGGAAGGTGAGCCGGAGGCGTAAGCTCCGGATAATCAGGCGGAACGGGAAAGAATGAGGGCGGAAGGGGGAAAGACGGGGTAACCGT
Organism: uncultured Planctomycetia bacterium; assembly: GCA_963804825.1. GTDB lineage: Bacteria > Planctomycetota > Planctomycetia > Pirellulales > Thermoguttaceae > JBKQVT01. The sequence continues at coordinate 138,631 of CAWDRV010000006.1, forward strand.
TCGCTGGGACTGTCTCCTTCGGTCAAGTTCTTGCCGGAAGCCTCGCTATTCGCTTGCGGTTTCGCAAGCGACGCTGACCGGCAGAAACGATCTGTAAGTCGCACTAGCGAAACACGGCCGGAACGGTCAGGGCATGGGCCAGCCGGCGCAGGTACTCGCGGCGTGGAATCTCGACGGCGCCGAACTGCGCGGCGTGCGGCGTGAGTTGCTGAATGTCCAGCAGCGTGTAGCCGCGCTGCGCGCAGATGGGAGACCAAGCGGACCAAGGCCACCTTCGAGGCGTCGCGGACGCGGTGAAACATCGACTCGGCGGCGAACAGCCCGGCGATCGCCACCCCATAGGTCCCGCCCGCAAGCTTGCCGTCGTGCCAGACTTCGACGCTATGGGCATGTCCCAGCCGGAACAGCTCGGTATACGCGCGGATCATCGGCGGTATCAGCCAGGTGCGTCCGCGCCGGCCGCCGGCCGTGGCGCAGCCGCGGATGACGCCGGCGAAATCCTGGTCGAGGGTTGCCGTAAATCGCCCTCCGCGGCAGGTCCGTTGCAGTCGCCGTGGCACATGAAAGCGGTCCAGATCGAGAATCGCCCGCGGGTTGGGCGAACACCACGGGATGGCCGCGCCGGCGTTGCCCGTGGGCCAGGGGAAGATGCCGTGCCGGTAGGCGTCCAGGAGCCAATCCGGGCGTGAGTTTGCCCCCGAAGCCGATAAGCCCCTCGGGATCGGCCTCTTCGGCGGGCGGAAAGAACTGCGAGGGCGGAAGAATGGGCATGGGGCAACGAACGGCTCGATAAGCCGTGATTCCTTGGTCGTGCGTGGATTATAATTCCTCCTAAGCAGCATTGCCACAGTGGGGGGGAGCAAGGTATCATTGATGTCGTGGGCATTTTGCGACAATGTTATCGCGATCACGGGTCGTGAACCGCTGAACTCATTTCGACGGGGTTGAATATGTTGGGGCCCAAAGAGGCAGTTCAAGCTGCTCTCAAATTTCTCGGGGACATGGTTCCCGACGCCAAAGACCCAAGAATCGAGGAAATCGTTTTCGGTGAAAATGATAGCTCGTGGGTTATTACACTGAGCTACGTGCGTATTCCAACGCCACGCGAATTGGCGGGTATTCTCGGCGGCAAGCCGCCGCGTATCTACAAGTCGATCACGATCGATCGGGAGACCGGAACCTTCGTATCCATGAAGATCAGACAGCTAGCATGACGGATCCCCTGCTCGCGTTGATGCGGCGTTATCATTCTCGGGGAGTGCTGGTCGACACGAACATCCTCCTGTTGTACTTCGTGGGCAGGTTCAAACGAGAACAAGTACCAAACTTCAAGCGAACGAATCAGTTCACTCCGGAAGACTTCGACCTGCTCGATCGCCTGCTGTCCCATTTCAACCGCATCGTCACGACGCCAAACGTGTTGTCCGAAGTCAACAGCCTGTCGGCCCAACTAGGTGAACCGGCGAAGACTTCCTATTTCTCAGAGTTTGCCAAGGGAATCGAGACCCTGGACGAGCATTACATCGAAAGTGCCGCGGCCTCTCGGATCGAACATTTCCCCAAATTGGGCCTGACCGACTGCGCGATCTTCCAGTGCGCGAAGGGGCAATTCTTGGTGCTCACGGACGATTTCAGGCTTTATCAACTTATGGACAAGTCCGGGGTGGACGTAATCAACTTCAGTCATCTTCGGGAGGCCGCGTGGACCTACCCCCGCTAGGCGGCTAGCCGTTGCTCTCATGCCGATCGAAAAAGCCACCGCCATTGTGCTCCGGACCGTCGAGTTCAGCGAAACCAGCCTGGTCGTCACGCTGTTCACGCGGGAATTTGGCAAGCTGGGCGCTTTGGCCAAGGGAGCGAGACGCCCGAAAAACCCCTTCGAGTCTGCTCTTGACCTGTTGGCCGTTTGTCGAATAGTCTTCCTCCACAAATCGTCGGATTCGCTGGACTTGGTGACGGAGGCCAAACTCCTGCGGCGGTTTCGCCCCGCCGGCCGCGACCTGTTTGGACTGTATGCCGGCTACTACGTCGCCGAGTTGCTCGGCGAGTTGACCGACGAAGACGACCCTCATCCTGAACTATTCGATTTGGCGGATGAAACCCTGGAAGCCTTGGCCGCCGGAGAAGCGGTCCCTCGGCAGATTGTGCGGTTCGAACTCGGTGCGCTGCGGTTGTTGGGACACATGCCCGCCCTGGAAACCTGCGCCGAATGCGGCACGCCGGTGGCAACCACCGGGCGAGTCGCCTTCAGCCAGATCCACGGCGGCGTGTTATGTCCCAAGTGCCGGGCGGGAAAGCAACCGGTGATCGCGGTCAGCGCGGGCGTGCTGCGGACGATGGCCCAACTGGCCGACCTCCACGGCTCAACCTGGCGCCGCCTGGAAATCGACCCGCGCAACCTGGGAGAACTCCGCGGCGTGCTGAACCATTACCTCGTGAACCTGTTGGGCCGAAAACCCCGGATGCACCAATACCTGGGCGCTCTGTGGAGCACGTAAGACCACGGCGCCATCCGGCAGCGGATGCGAGCCGGACGAAAAACACCACGACAAGGACGTCGCGCATGTCACGCAGGATCGGCCACCTCGGGACTGTCTCCCTCGCGCCGCGCAGAAACCGGTCGTGGAAAGGGTCTTCCTTACTGGAACTCTCGCCCTGACGAAGATTCCACGGGCTTTTGCCGCGGGAACCATCGTCTTGGCCGGCGTCTTGGGCTTTCTGGCCGGCTGCAAGGGCGTGCCGTCGGGTCCGGCCTCCGCCGCCAATCCGCCCACCGCCTACAATCGTCCCGCGGGCGGTCCGGACGCGGGCGTGGTGCAGGCCTCGGCCAATGTGCCGGCAACCGCGACGCCGACGTATCCGGTCGTTGCCTCGGGCACGGTTCCGGCGGACGGCGGGCCACAGTTGATTGCCCCCACCAATGCCGTCGGCGCGACGCCATCGGCCGTTTCCTCGAACCCGTCCGGCGGCGTCCCCGCGGCAGGGACGACAGCTTCGTCGTCGCCGTCCTCGGCGTCGCCGTCCTCGTCGTCAACGTCGTCGGGAGGGGCCGACAAGGCCAAGTCGAACGACGACGCCGGTTTCGACTGGGGCGACCTGGCGCCGGAGGTGATTTGGAAGAACCTCATGAAATCGATGGGGTATGGCCCCGACAAGTCGATCGCCCGGGACCAGTTCGGGCAGGGCGAGGCGCTTTTCCGCGCGAAGAAGTATGCCGAGGCGGCGCCGAAGTTCCACACGGCCTCGTGGCGCTGGCCCGATTCCGCGATGGAAGAAGACGCCCTTTTCCTGGAAGGCGAGTGCTACTATTTCGACGCTCAATACGGCAAGGCGCAGGACGCGTACGACAACTTGCTGAAGAAGCACGGCAACACTCGGTATCTCGACACGGTGATGTGGCGGTTGTTTGCGATCGGCGCAATATTGGGAGAAGTACGACGCGGCGCAGCCCCACTGGCCGGTGACGCCCAATTTCAACGACAAGACGCGGCCGTGGTTCGATTCCTGGGGCAACGCGATTGCCGCCTACGAGGCGATCCACCTGCACGATCCCCGCGGACCGCTGGCCGACGTCGCGGAAATGGCCGTCGCCAACATGTACTTCCGCGCCGGCCAGTACGAGGACGCCGCGTTCCGCTACGACATCATCCGCAAGGATTATCCGAAGAGCAAATACCAGATGCAGGCGCATATCCTGGGCTTGCAGAGCAAAATGCGCATGTATCAAGGCCCGATCTATGACGGCAAACCGCTGAAAGAGGCGACGGAAATCGCGGACCAAACGCTCACGCAATTCCGCGGGCGGCTCGGCGACGAGGAAGCCCGCGTGGTGCAGACCAAGGCCCAGATCGTGGTGCTGAAGGCCGAGCGGGAATGGGCCATGGGACAGTATTACGACCGCAAGCAATACTACGCCGCGGCACGGGAGTATTACAAGTTCCTCATCGACAACTATCCGCGGACGACGTATGCCGATCAGGCCCGCACGCGACTGGAACAAATTCGCAACGAACCCGACACGCCCCCCAACCGTTTCAAATGGCTGACGCCGCTGTTCGATCACGAGAGATAGGTTTTTCGCCATGACGGCCTACTGCGGGCGATTGCCGCCGAGAACGAACGCCATCGGGCTGGCCTTGCTGGTCGCCCTGGGCGGCTGCGCCGGCTATCGGTTCGGCAACCAGTCGCTCTATCCGGCCGACATCCATACCATCCGCGTCCCCGTGTTCCAGTCGAGCAGCTTCCGCCGCGATCTGGGCGAGCAACTGACCGAAGCCGTCGTCAAGGAAATCGAAAAGCGAACGCCGTTCAAGGTCGTCCGCGACGCCAACGCCGACACCGTCCTCATCGGACGCATCGCCAACGAAACCAAGCGCTTGCTGAACGAAACCCGCCAGGGCGATTCCCGGGAACTCGAACTCAACCTGGTGGTGAACGTGCGCTGGGTCAGCCGCCATGGCGAAGTCATCCGCGAGTGTCCGCCGCTGAAAGTGCCCAACGATGCGGTCGATGTCAATGCCGCTTCCCACCTCGTCCCGGAATATGGTCAATCTACCGCCACGGCCCAGTTGCAGGCCATTCAAACCCTGGCCGAACGGATCGTCAACCTCATGGAAACGCCGTGGTGATAAGGCGGAAGGCGGAAGGCGGAAGGCGAAAGCGGGACGGGAGCCGGAGGCGTTAGCCTCCGGATTGGAAGGCGGATGGGATGAAGGATGACCGGACAGGGTTGTGCCACAATCCTTGATCCTTCATCCTTTATCCTTTATCCTTAATCTCCATGGCTTCCCTCGCCGATCCTCAGCCTGCCGCAAGTTGGAAACTCCGCACGCGGACGCTCGTCCCGGGGCGAATCCCGCTGTTGATGGGCATCCTCAACGTCACGCCCGACAGCTTCTTCGACGGCGGGCGATTCTTCGAGCCGGACCAGGCGGTCGAACACGGATTGCGGCTGGCCGCCGCCGGGGCCGACCTGCTGGACATCGGCGGGCTGAGCACGCGCCCCGGTTCCGAGCCGGTCGAGACGGACGAGGAACTCCGCCGCGTCCTGCCGGTCGTCCGTTCCCTCCGCCGGCAAACAGACGTGCCGATTTCGGTCGATACCTATCGGGCGACCGTGGCCGAGCAGTCCCTGGACGCCGGCGCCGAGGCGATCAACGACGTCACGGCGTTGACGGGCGATGCGGACATGCCGGCGCTGGCCGTGCGAAGCGGTTGCGGCCTCTGCGCCATGCACATGCAGGGCACGCCGCGCACCATGCAACAGGACCCGGTCTACCAGGACGTCGTCGGCGAGGTGTTTCAATACCTCCGCGGACGCCGCGACGCGCTGGTGGCCGCCGGCGTGGAGCAAGCCCGCCTCGCGCTGGACCCGGGAATCGGCTTCGGCAAGACGATGCAACACAACCTGGCGATTTTGTCGCATATCGAGCGATTGCACGCCTTGGGCTGTCCCGTGTTGATCGGTCCGTCGCGGAAGCGTTTCATCGGCGAGTTGCTGGGCGACGTTGCGACCGACCGTCTGGCCGGCACGATCGGCGTGGCGTTGGCGTTGGCCCGGCGGGGCGTGCAGATTCTCCGCGTTCACGACGTGGCGGCCGTGCGGCAGGCGTTGCTGCTGTTCCAGGCGTCCGGCGGAGGATGAGCGGCCCGCCGGCGGCAGCGTGCTGCCCGGCTTCGAGTTGCCGTGGACGACGGTGTTTGCGGAAATGGATTGGTAATCGTTCCGCTCACAGCTTGGCCGGCGACGACTCTTCCTGTTCGGCGAATGGAATCGGAATCCCCGTCACGCGGCTGTAAAGGACATCAGGACAGAGATCGACGCCGTTGGGCCACTCGATTGTTCCCGCTTCCGTGCTGAGCCGGACCTGCTGAAAGAAGGCCAAGTCCTCAAGAGGCGCAAACACGCCGCCAGCACCGATTAACCAGCCCTCTAGATTCACCACGCCCACGGTGCCGTCGTTGAACTTCAACTCAAGTCGATAGCCGTCCAACGGCCGCACGGCGATGACGCGTGGTGATTTTGCGGGCCAAGTGGCTGCTTCTCGTTTCTCGTTCATGGTAGACCCTCGATGGAACTCAGATTCCCACCAGTCTGCGCCAAGTTCCAGTCGGCCAGCAACGCGTCGCGGTGCAACACCGCCCACTCGACCACCATGGCCGCAATTCGCGGCGGCAATTGGCCGCGCAACAGACCGACAGGATCAATGCGTATCTGTGCTTGGTTCGAACCGTAATGGGCGTGGAAATGCGGTGGCAGATGGTCCGCCCAGTACATGCGAATCACGATCCCATAGAATCGGCTGATTTCAGGCATTTCCACTTTCCTCCGGTCTCGATCCATTATACGTTCGCCCCCGCGGCTAGAACGAGGTCAACTACCTTCGCGGCCAGGCTGTGGCGAGCAAGGTCCGAGGGTAGCGGCGCGGCGTCCGACTTTTCTCGTGGTTTTCCCGTCGGCGGCGAGACAAACCCGCCGGACCCGGTCTGATGGCATAACCCATTGTCGCATAAACACTTGCGATCATTGCCCGGATTGCCCCTCCGGTGGGAATCGCCGTTGACTTCCGGCCCGCTCTCGGGGATACTTCCCCCGCGATTTCCTCCGCAATTCCCCGGCAGCGGCGCGGCCGCGTCGAGGGGCTCGTTTTGTCATGAACGATTTGCACGCAATATTGCCTCGATCTGGCGTGTCGGGCCAAGACGGCGGCGGCCGAATTGGCCCGGACCACCGGCGCGCAAAAGCAACAGTGGCTTCGCTGCTGCGCCCGCCTGCTGGCCGAGCGGTCGGCGGCCCTGACCGCGGCCAATGCTCTCGACCTGGCGGCCGCGCCCGGTTACCGACTGACCGAGGCTGAGATCGACCGCCTGACATTGACCCCTGCGCGGATCGCCGCCATGCAGAAGGCCCTGGAGGAAATCGCCGCCCTGCCGGAGCCCGTCGGCGAGGTGATCTCCTCGTCGATCCGGCCCAGCGGGCTGGAAGTGCAAAAGGTCCGCGTGCCGCTGGGCGTGATCTTCTTCATCTACGAGTCGCGGCCGAACGTGACGACCGACGCCGCGGGCATTTGCATCAAGAGCGGCAACGCCGTGATTCTTCGCGGCGGGAAAGAGGCGGCGCATTCCAATGCCGCGATCGCGGAGATTCTGACCGTGGCCGCCGCCGAGACGGGCCTGCCGCCCGACGCCGTCCAGTTGGTGGCCACCGCCGATCGCGCGGCGGTCGATCACCTGCTGCACATGCCGGAATGCATCGACCTGGTCATTCCTCGCGGGGGTGAGAGCCTGATCCGCCGCGTCAGCCAGGAAGCCCGGATGCCGGTGATGAAGCATTTCGCCGGCAATTGCCACGTCTATCTCGACCGCACGGCCGACGCCGACATGGCCGAGAAACTCGTGGTCAACGCGAAGTGTCAGCGGATGGGCGTGTGCAACGCGGCCGAGTCGCTGGTGGTCCATGCCGAGGCGGCCGCGGCCCTGTTGCCTCGGGTGGGCAACGCCCTGCTGGCCCGCGGCGTCGAAATCCGAGGCGACGAGCGGACCCGTCAGTGTCTGCCCCAGGCCAAGCCGGCGACCGAGGAGGATTATCGCGCCGAATACCTGGGACCGGTGATTTCCGTCCGCGTGGTCGATTCGCTCGACGAGGCGATCCGGCACATCAACCGATACGGCTCGCGGCACACCGACGCGATTGTCACCTCCGACTTGGAGGCGGCCCGGCAATTCGCCGCCCGAGTGGACAGCTCCGCGGTGATGATCAACGCCAGCACGCGGCTGAACGACGGGGGCGAGTTCGGTCTCGGCGCCGAGATCGGCATCAGCACGGACAAGTTTCATGCCCGCGGACCGTGCGGCATTTACGAGTTGACCAGCTATAAGTACGTGGTTTACGGGACGGGGCAGACGCGCGAGTGACGGAAAAGGCGGAAGGCGGAAGGATGAAGGTTCGACACGGACGGCATTGTGAAAAGCCCCCGGACTGTGTCCTGGGGGCAGTGGGAAGAGGAAAGATGAAGTTGACACCCCCCCACGGACCCTAAATCCGAGGACCGATTCGATGACCACGGATGTACTCAGCCAGGCGGAAGTGGAAAACCTGTTGACCGCAATGGCGGCCAACAGCGACGTAGCGGCGACGACGGCCTCGGCGACGGCCGATCAGAGTTCCGTCGCGGGCGCGAAGCACTGCGGAAAGGTAACGCCCTACGATTTCAAGCGTCCCGAACGGGTCGGCAAGGAACAGATGCGGGCCTTGCAGACGTTGCACGAAGGGTTCGGCCGCAACTTCGGCGCCGCCCTGTCGGCGTTGCTGCGGAGCATCGTCGAGGTCAAGCTCACCAGCGTCGATCAGCTTACCTATAGCGAGTTCGTCTTCAGCCTGGAGAACCCCACCTGCTTCAACCTCTTGAAAGCCGAGCCGCTGGAAGGCAACCTGATCCTCGACGTCAATCCTTCGATCCTGTATCCCATCATCGACCGCCTGCTGGGCGGAGGCCGCGAGGGCGGTCCCTTGGCCCGCCGTCCGCTGACCGAAATCGAATTGCGCCTGGTGTCGCGGATCACCGGGCTGTTCCTCGACGAACTCCGCCACGCCTGGGAAAACGTCCTGGCGATGAAGTTCGAAGTCGTTCAGGTCGAGAGCAATCCGCAACTCGTGCAGATCGTCCCTCCCAACGAAGTCGTCGTGGTCATCAGCTTCGAGTTGACCATCGGCGATTTTCGGGGCATGATGAATCTCTGCATCCCTTACAACTCGATCGAGCGGGTCAGCGGCCAGTTGTCGGCCAATAGTTGGGTGGCCTACGGCCGTCACCAGGCCACGCCGGAAACCATCCAGCAGATCAGCCGCGTGGCCTGCGCGTCGCAAGTGCAACTGAACGTCCGCCTGGCGCAGACACGCATCGGCACCGGCGAATTGATCGGGCTTCGCGTCGGCGACGTCATCACCACGCAGAAGGACGTCCACAGTCCCCTGGTGGTGTCGGTCGAGGGGATTCCCAAGTTCCGCGCCAAGCCGGGGGCCTTCAAGGGCCACAAGGCCGTCCTGATCGACGGCGTCATTGACAACCCGGCCGAAGCGCTGGGACAATAGTCAACCATGAGGCCAGTCCGACTCCCAGCAATGATCCTGTTGCTGGCCGTCGCGGCGCCGTTGCCCGGGTGTCATGGTCGAAGTTCTCCCGGCGAGACGGCCGCGGCGCCGGCGCCAGTCCCCGTCTTCGCCGGCATTCCGCCGGTGGCCTACCTGGTCCAGCGGATCGGCGGCCCGTGGGTCGAAGTCGGCGTCCTGATGCAGCCGGGCCAGAATCCGCACGTCTTTCAGCCCTCGCCACGACAGGTGTTGGCCCTGAAAAAAGCGGAACTGTTCTTCAAAACCGGCATGCCCTTCGAGAGCCAGCTCGTCGATCTGATCGCGGCGCACCACGCGCGCACCACGGTCGTCGATGTCACAAGCGGAATCACCCCGCGGTGGCTGGCCGACGAGTGCTGCGAGGAACCGGCGGCGTCCGGCGGCAGCCGCCACGACGAGCACCATCACGAGGGCGGGCCGGATCCGCACGTCTGGCTGACGCCCGGGAACCTCAAGATCATCGCGGCCAACATCGCCGCGGCCTTGGAAAAGGCCGTCCCGGATCACGCGGACGAGTTCCGCCGCAACCAAGCGGCGCTGGGGCGGGAACTCGACCTGTTGGACGCTCGGCTGCGGCTGGCCCTCGGGCCGTTCCACGGGCAGACGTTCTACGTCTTTCACCCGGCGTTCGGCTACTTCGCCGACGCCTATGGGTTGCGGCAGAAGGCCGTGGAAACCGAGGGCAAGGCCCCCACGCCCCGGCAACTCCTCGCACTGATCAAGCAGGCCCGGGCCGAGGGCGTGAAGATCATTTTCCTCCAACCCCAGTTCGACGCCCGCTGCGGCCGAGCCATCGCCAACGCCATCGACGGCAAGGTGGTCATCATCGATTCGCTGGCCCCGGACGTGGTGAAGAACCTCGGCGACATCGCCACGAACATTCAGCCGTCCTTCCACGCGGAAACTCCCGTCAAGTGACGCCATGACAAGTGAACCAGTCATCGAGCTGCGCGACGTACGGTTTGCCTACGACGGCGTGCCGGTGTTGCAGGACGTGAATCTCACCGATTGCCGAGCATGAATCGGTCTGCATCGTCGGTCCGAACGGCGGCGGCAAGACGACGCTCTTGAAGCTGATTCTGGGGCTGCTTCCGCCCGGCAGCGGCGAAATTCGCGTTTTCGGCCGTCCGCCGCGGTCCGTCCGCCTCCGCATGGGCTACATGCCGCAACAGGTGCAGCACGATCCGCAGTTTCCCGCCACCGTCATGGACATCGTGCTGATGGGAAGGCTGGGCGGGTCCGGGCTCCACGGCCTGCTGGGCTGGTACGACCGCGACGACCGTCAAGCCGCCCGCGAGGCCCTCCGCCAGGTCGGCATGGAAGACCTTGCCCACCGGCCGCTGGCCACCCTCTCCGGCGGCCAGCGTCAGCGGGTGCTGATCGCCCGGGCGATGTCCTGCCAGCCCGAACTCCTCCTGCTCGACGAGCCAACCTCCAACATCGACACCCTGGTGGAAGCCCAGCTCTTTGAGATTCTTCGGGAAATCAACCGCCGCATGACCGTGGTCGTGGTTTCGCACGACCTGGGATTCGTTTCCAACCTGGTGGAAAAGGTGATCTGCGTGAACCGCCAGGTCGTGGTGCATCCCACCAGCGAGCTCACCGGCGAGTTGATCCGGGAGATTTACGGCGGCGACGTTCGCATGGTCCGCCACAGCGAGGTCGTTTGTCAGCGGGAGCACGTGGAGAAGGGGGATTTGGGGATTTAGGGATTTGGGGATTTGGGGATTTAGGGATTTGGGAAAAGGAAAAGCCCCCGGACTGCGTCCGGGGGGCTTGGCGGCTGTGTGGTTGTCAGCGGCCGGCTGCACGCTTGCGGTTTCGCAGGCCCGCGCAGCCCCGCTTACTTCACGTTGAGGAGCATCACCATGCTGGACTTTTTCGAGGCCCTTGGGGATCCCGACGCCTTGTTCCTTCGCTACGCCTTGCTGGCCGGCGCGCTGGCCAGTGTTTCGCTGGGCATCATCGGCGCCTACGTGGTCACCCGGCGGATCAGTTACCTCGGCGGGGCCATTTCCCATTGCGTGCTCAGCGGCATCGGACTGGGTCTTTTCTTGCAGATCGTCGGCGGCTATGAGTGGTGTGATCCGATGTACGGGGCGGCCGTTTCGGCCTTGCTCGCGGCACTGCTCATCGGCCTGATCAGTCTCTACGCCCGGCAACGCGAGGACACGGTCATCGGCGCCCTTTGGGCCGTCGGCATGGCGGTGGGCATTTTGCTGTTCGCCGCCACGCCCGGCTACAAAGATCCGATGAGCTACCTGTTCGGCGACATCCTGCTGATTTCGCCGGGGGATTTGTGGCTGGTGGCGGGCTTGGACGTCCTGGTGGCCGGCGTGGGCCTGGTCTTCTATCACAAGTTTCAGGCCATCTGTTTCGACCAGGAGTTTGCCGAGCTGCGCGGTCTGCACGTCAAGGCGTTCTATCTGCTCCTGTTGTGCCTGACGGCCTTGACCGTCGTGCTCCTGGTCCGCCTGGTGGGCATTGTCATGGTGGTGGCGTTGTTGACGCTTCCGGCGGCCGTGGCCGGCTTCTTTTCGCGGAAACTCTGGCAGATGATGCTGTTGGGCACGCTGATTTGCGCCGCGCTGATCGCCGTGGGGCTGGCCGTCAGCTTCAGCCGCGACTTGCCCACCGGGCCGGTGATCATCGTCCTGGCCGGGGCGACCTATCTGGCGGTAATCGTCGGCAGCCGGTTGTGGCCAACACGAAGGATGAAGGATCAAGGATGAAGGAGGAAGGAGCGTGGCACAAACCTGTCCGGTCCGCCTTCCACCTTCCAATCCGGAGGCTAACGTCTCCGGCTCCCTTCTCCCTTCCGCCTTCCGCCTTCCGCCTTCATCCTTTCTTCTCATACCACTGCTTCCAGCGGCGGATCTGCTCGGCGGTGCCCACCGGCGTGCCGTCGGCCGACTGTGCAATGTCGCGCCCGGCCGCCTTCGGCAAACTCAGAAGCGCGGCACGGCGGACCGTCCCGCGATGGTCGTCCAAGAGATGAACCAGCGCGGCCGTGAAGGCGGCGTTGCCCAGTTCGCCCATCGCCCGGGCGGCCGCGGCGCGGATGTCCGGGGCGTCGCTGTAGGCCATCCGTTCCAGGGCCGGCACGCCGTCGGGCTCGCCCAGCCGGGCCAGGGCAAAGGCCGCTTCGAGCTGGACCTCTTCGTTGTCGCTGCGGAGCAATTGCCGCACGGGCCGCGGGTCGTCCATGTGACCGATCGCCGCCAGGGCACGCAGCGCCCCGACGACGACGGCATGGCTCTGGTCCTGCAACGCGGGCAAGAGCACGTTGACATGGAGGGGATCGGGATGGGCGGCCAGGTGTTGGCACGCCCGGCGACGGACTTCGTCGGCCGGATGGCTCATGGCGGCACAGGCCAGCCGGGTTGCCGGCTCGCTGGGGTCGGACGCCACCGCGGTGAGCACGTCTTGCCAGACCAGCCCATCCGGCTCCGCCGCGACCTGTTGGCTGAGCCGTTGGACGGCCAGGCGTCCGAGCGGCCCCTTCTGGGTCGCGGCGATCAATTCCTCGGCCGCCCGGCGTCGCTCGGCCACGTCCTGCGACGCCAGCCGGGCCAGCGTGGCAAATACCGGCTGATATTGCGGCAGCACCTCGCGATACACGGCCTCGGGCAGGCTCCGATGCGAATCGACCGCGAGCGACTCCAGCGCCTCGACCAGCCCGGGGCCGAATTCCTTCAACCCCCGCAGGTCCTGTTGCTGGAGCAATTGGGCTGCGCGTTCGAGTTGCTCGGGGGTGAGCTTGGCCGTCGGCTTCGGCCCGGCGAGTGCCTGGCGCAGGGCCTCACGATCGACGGGGCTGAACTGCTGCTGGAAACGGACCTGCAATTGACGGAGGATTTCCTGGCGGCGGGGCAACGGGCCCTCGACGGGGAATTCGGCCGCCGGCGGCCAACGCGCGGCCAGGTCCTCGGCCGCGGTCTTGCGGGTCAGGAAGGCGGTCTTGCCCATCGCCTCCAGCAACAGCGGTCCGGCCTGTTCCAGCGGCCAAGAGGCGACGGCGGCCACGGTCGCTCGCTGCACCTCGGCGCTTGGGTCGTCGAGGAATTTCGCGGCCACGGCGGCCCCATCGCGTCCGGCATAGGCAGGCAGTGCGTGGGCGACCTGCAATCGGACCCGCCACGATGAGTCGCCCGCCGCTTCCAGCACGGTCTGTCTCGCGCCGGCGTGGGCAAGGGCCCGGACTGCCTCGGCACGGATGCCGTCAACGCGGTCTTTCGTCAGTTCCTTGAGCTTGGCCTGCGACTCCGTGTCGCCCAACGCGCCCAGCCCGGCAATGGCGACGAAACGGACCTGGACGTCGGTGTCTCGCAGGGCCGCCGTGAGGAATTCCCCGGCCTGGGGATGCCGCCGGGCAACAAGGGTTTGCAAGGCGGCGGCCCGCACGCGCGGGTCGCCATGACTGCGGAGATCGGCCGCTTGGGCAGGCAACGGGGCTTTTCGGCTGGCCTCCCAGGCGTGCAACGCTTCCACGAGGACCGGCGGCGGCGCATTGCGCAGCGCGGCGGTCAGCCGCGGCTCTCGGCCGGCATCGACGTGCTGGGCCAGGCCGCGGACCAATTCGGCGTGCAGCTCGGGGACATAGGTGGACGTGGGGGCGGACGGCGGTTTGGCGCCGAAGCGTTTGTTCACGCCATATTGATCGGTCAGTTCGCGCAGCAGCGGGAGGACTTCGGGTCCCGGCAAGCAGCCCAGGGCCTCGACGGCCGCACACCGCATGGAGAGCCGCAACTCGGGCGAGCGGACCGTGGCGGCCAGCCGCTCGGCCCCGCTGGAGTCGCCCAATCGCGCCAATCCGATGGCGGCATTGCCCGCCACGATGGGGTCCTTGTCGGCCAGCAGCGGCCGCAGGTCGAACGCGTCGGGCGGCCGGCCGGCCCAAGAGGTCTTCCAGCCCCGGCTGTCGCCAGCGGTAGGGCGAGACGGACGGATCGGCGTCGCGGGGCGGGACGGCCTGGATCCATTCGCCGCGGGCCAACACGGCACGATCGGCGGCGGTGGCGGCCACGGCCGGGGCCATCCGAGACGGGCCGGCCGGAATCGCCGTGGCACGGCCTTGCAGGCCGCCGGAGGGTGGAATCCTTCGCCAGCGGCGGAGCCAACGGGGGATCGAGGATCGGGCCGCGGCAGCCGAGCGTCGTCAGGAGGATCGCCAGGCAGGCCGGCAGGCGCCCAGCCGACAGCAACTTCGCCCAGCGTCGAGGAGAGGGATGGGACACGTCAGGCAAATCCTTTTGCCGCGGTGTGCTTTCATTTCCGAAGGGGACCGTCCCATGTTCGCCGCGTGAAAATGGGGACGGCCCGCGGGTTCTTCTTTTCCCAGGTCTATTTTTCCAGGGCTTTCAAAGCCTTGAGGATTTCGTCGCGACCAGCCTTGAGCGCCTGGGCAATCGTGTCTTTGTCCGCCTTCGAGAGCTTTTCGACCGCAGCCTGGAGGTCGTCGGCGCCTGGGCGGTGGGCCGCGTCGGTGGCGTCGAGGACGAGCACAGGCCGGTCAGAGACGTCGTCGAGCCGCGCGTGCAATTGTTTCACATTGGGCGAGGCGCCTTCGGCGTTGGCGGCATCGAGGGCCAGATGTCCGAGGGCGGCGGCCCAGGCGCCGTTGTTCTTCGGGCCGTTGAAGGGCAAGGATTTCATAATCTTAGCCGCCTCGCAACGGGCGCGGAAACCGGCTTTCCCGTTGCCGGCCAGCGCGGCCAGCGCCGAGGCGAACTTGCCGTCGTCGCCAGCCGCTCCCAAGAGGCCGACGGCATCGGCGGCCCGGGCCTGAAGCCAGCCGCCGCCGTTGCTGTCGGCGTTGTCGCCGTTGTCCTGACCCGAGGGATCGGGTGTCTTAAGGACTTCCAAGATCGTCGCGACGACTTGCGGACGTTGCGAATCGTCGATCCCCGCGCTCAGATGGCGCAGGATGCCGACCATGGCCACGACCTTGACCGCCTCGAGCTGCTTGGGGGCAGCGACGTTCTTCAGGAGCACCGGGAGGGCTTCCGACAGCGGCGTCGGCGCGACCCCGGGGCGAGGAGACTCCACGGAGTTCAACTCGCCAATCATCAGCATGGCGTTGATCCGAGCCGCGGGACGAAACTCCGCCGGACGATCTTTCGTCGGATGGCGATTGTTGGCCAGGTTGTTCATGTAGTCGAGCACCAAGGCGTTCAGCCGCTCGTGAACCTGCGTGTTGTTGTCGCGGACCTTTTTCGCCAGGTCGTTGTGAAGCCTCTTGCGCAAATCGGGCAATTGGGAACAGAATTTCTCTTGGGTCCAGCGAGGTAAAAAGAATTGCGTGTAGTAGTCGCGAAATGCGTCCTCCTCATCCTTCGACTGGAACGTCCCCTCCGTGAGGATCCTGCCCACCTCGGCGATGCCCTTCCTCGTGTCGGAGGGGAGTTCCTCGTACTTCTTGGCGGGGTTTTGCACCGCCGCAGGCCGGCAGGCAAGAACCCATACTCCAAGCGCCGCCGAGAACAAAACGGCCAACCGGACCAGACGAGAACCATGGCAGCAGGATTTCACGGTAGCAACGGACCCCCAAAAGATGATCCCGGCGGGTTTAGGGAACACAAATACAATGTATAGGCTACCAATGATGAATACGGCTTGTCAAGTTGGATCGAGGCATCACCCATCCGGTGGGGAGGGCGGCTCGGTCATGCCAGCATCACCCGCTCGGGGTCAACCAGTTCGTCGCGGGTGGGTGTGCGGACGGCCGTGTGATAGCCGGGCCGCAGGGCGGCCGAACTCCAGCGGCCTTGACGGTCGAGGGTGATGATCGCCACCTGGTGCTCCTCGTGGAGCGTGTAGCTCTGGATGATTCGATCGAGGACCTCGACGGCGGCGTCCAGCGGCGCGGCGCCGCGCCGCATGGCCTCGACGGCCAAAAACGTTCCGCAAACGCCCATGACCAACTCGCCCAGGCCGGTGGCCACGGCCGCCCCGGCGCAGGGGATCGACGTACAGGCCGTGACCGATGACGGACGAATCACCCACGCGGCCGGGCACCTTGAAGGCCGAGCCGCTCGTCGAACACGCGCCGGAAAACTGACCCGTGGCGTCCATGGCCAACACGCCGACGGTATCGTGCGGGGCGCCGTCGGCGGAGGCGGCCAGTTCGTCCAGCGGCCTTTTGTCCTCGATATTGGCCGGTGGAAGATAGGAGGCGTCGTCGGTCCGCCGGGCCGCGGCGTGCTCGGCGATCCACGCCTGCCATGCCGCCTGTGAATCGGGCGTGAGCAGCTCCGTCGCCGCCATGCCCTGGAGGTTCGCAAAGCGGTCGGCGCCGTCGCCGGCCAGCAAAACGTGCGGCGTCTTTTCCATGACGAGCCGGGCGATGGAAACCGGGTGCATGAACCGCCGCACGTAACAGACCGAGCCGCATTGCGAGGGCGACCGCATCAGGGAAGCGTCCAACGTCACTTCGCCCGACCGGTCCGGATATCCGCCCAGCCCGACGCTCATGACGCGAGGGTCGGCCTCGCTGGCGCGGCAGGCGTGCTCGACGGCGTCGAGGCTCGACGGCTTGGCGCCGGTCAGGTAGGGCCAGCCCGCCGCGTTGGCGCGTTGACCAAAGGTCCAGGTGCTCAAAATAACGGGTTCAAACATGATGTCGTGGGGGTGGATGGAGGGTTGGAATTGCGTAATCCCGGCCGAAGGCGACAGTCCCCGTGAACGGTTAGCATTCCAGTCGAACGAACATTGGGGCCGTCGCCGCTATCGCGAGACGCTCCAGGTTCCGTCCTGGCCAAGCCGCACGCGGACCGTTCCGTCGCGGGCGGGCAACTCGACGGTGGTTGTGCCGTCGGGGCCGTGGGCGGCGCGGATGCCGGCGGCCAACGGCCCGGCCGCAACTTGCGGTCGATGCGGCACGAGCACGCTGACGAACCGCACCGTCCGACCCGGCTTCAAGGTCTCCTTGGAGAAGACCGTGAAGGGCTCGACGCCGGACCAGAGCAGGACGGCTTTCATGCCGCAACCGCAGCCCGGCGACGTGCCGAACCACACCAGCAGCTCCTCTTGGCCGGGGGCATTATACCAATTCGTGCCCGCTTGTGGCATGCGCGCAGGTGCCAAAGCGGGCCGGCCTGCCAGCCGTCGGCCGCCGTGCCCGGCTGCAACTGGTCGCAGACCACTAGCGGACCATCGGCCAACAGGACCATGCGGCGCCAAAGCCGCGTGCCGGCGGTGAACCAATCCGCCGCCCGATATTCGCCATATTGGTCGCCGCGGCGGGAATCGACGCGGGCCGACGCAATCTCCGCCTCCAACGGACGCAAAAGCACGTGAAAATCGTTCGGCGAATTGTCAACCCGGAAGATCAGCGAATTGCTCCAGCCGTCCTCGATGCCCTCGATCTTCCAGGAAAACTTGAAACGGTCGTAGTCTTGCAGCGAGAACGTGGTGTCCAGGCCGTCGCGCCACAGGAAGTTGGTGCCGCTGCGAAGCTCGACCCGCAGGGCCTGCCGGCCGGCCGTCGAACCGGCAACCCACTGTTGCCGTCCGCCGTGCCAGCCGCGCGGCGGCCGAAAATCGTCCAACGTCAACTCGCCCTTGGGACCGCTGAGGCGGAGGTTTTCGACAAACAGATTCACCGGCCGGTCCTCCGCCACGCGAAACGTGAGCTTGTCGAAGTGGCGCCGATTGCGGCCGGCCTGGTCGCGGCCGAGCACCGGCAGCCGCTTGGCCGGCAGGGAGGCTTCGTGCCATGCACCGGGGGTGACCATATGCGCCTTATGGGGGAATGTCTCGTCGGCCGGACAAAGAAAGAGCAAATTGGCGTGTTCGGCCGCCCGGTTGTGATAGCCCAGTCCGTGCAACAGCGGCACGTCGCCGTACTCGTAGTAGAGGACGGCCCCCACCTGATCCTCGTGGGCATGGTGTCCGCGGCCGCAGAGTTCGGCCATCACGAACGGCGCGCCCGGCTGCCGGGAGGGCGCCAGGATGAGCTTGTCGGCCGTCATTTCATGGTCCGGCTCGCGGCGGAGACCGACGACGCTGCCCGTCGTGGTGGGGCGCGGTCGCAAACGGCGGTCGCGCCATTGTTCGGCCAGGCAGAGGGCGTAAGCCGAGTTCATGGCGTCCAAGGCCGCGGACGGCGACAGGTCCGTGGTTTCGGTTTCCGCGGTTCCCTTTTCCCCCGCAGTCCCCTTTTCCGCCGCAGACGCCTTTTCCCCCGCGAATGCCTTTTCCCGCGCAGTCGCCGGCGGAATGCGAGCGTTGATGTGCTGGCAGGCGGCATGGAACATCCGCACGGCGGCCCATCGGAAGCTGGGATCGTGGTACAGGGCCCCGGCCCGCTCCAGGGCGCATACCCAGTCGCCCCAGGCGTGAAACATACCCCACTCCGCATCGCCGGAATCGCCGTATTCCGGCATGGCCCCCCACGGGCTAACCTGGTCGCGGTAGCGTTCGAACATCCGCCGCACGGCCGGATCCTGCAATTGGTCGTTGTGGTCGAGGGCGTCGGCCAGTAGGAATAGGTGAGTTAGGGCGATGCCGTTGTAGGCGGCGGCGTTCTCCGCCATGTCGCACTGGTCTCGCCATTGGTTCCAGACCGTCTCGGCCGACTTGCGCCAAGCGACGGCCTCGGGCAGGTCGGGCAAGGTCTTCGCGGCCCATGCCAGACCGGCTGCCCGGGCGAAGGCCTGGTTGAACGTCCCTTCTTCCTGGGCGAAGTAGGCCTCGCGGGCGAAGCCGCGGAAACGCCGCTGGAACTCCTTGTCGAGTTGCCCGCCCGCGCGGAGCAGCCGATAGGCGTCGATGATCGGACAGGCGGAGAAGAAGCACACCCGCTTCCACGGCTTGCCCGGCTGACGCTGGAGTTCCCACACGTCCAACAGGGCCGTCAGTCGCTGACGGGATTGCTCGGCATCTTCCGCTCGGCCGGTCCGTTGCCACAGCCTTGCCAAGACGGCCGTTTCCTCGCAGAAGTGTCGCAAGGGCGTCTGGGCGATGTGGTCGACGAAGTTTGGGCGTTTTCCCGCCAGGGGGGTAGGCACGTACCGGCGGACTTGGCCGCGATAATCGGGCTCGCCGTCGGCCGGGACCGCGGCCTGAAGCCCCGGGACGCGAAGCGAGACCGCCAGCAAAACAAGGCATTCCAGGGTGTGGCGTTGGCGTGACATTCGGAGCCGGTTGCCGGGCGTTGGGTGCCGAGCGTTCCATTGTAGCACAAAGGGGGGCGGGGGGGACGGCAAGGGGGAAGGCGGAAGGGAGCCGGAGGCGTTAACCTTAAGTTTACCCACATCTTTGTTATACTGATAGGCGGCGGAAAGGATTGCCGTCATTGGTTTTAGACAAGGAGGTGGGTCATGGATGACCGATTGGCGTTGGGAGCAAGTTTTGGGGAGGAACATTTTGGGGCCGCAAAGTTGGGAGACCGTCGGCGGACCAAGCGGCTCGTGCAACTGGCGGACAAAATGGTGATGCATCCGGGTGGAACCCTGCCCGACAAAATCGACGATCCAGCGAGCCTGAAGGCGTTGTACCGGCTGGTGGACCAGGGAGAGGTCACCCATACCGCGGTGTTGGCTCCTTCGCGCGAACGGACATTGCGGCTGATGCGGGAGGTCGAGGGTACGGTGCTGGTGATTCAGGACACGACCGAACTGGATTTCACCGGATTGACATCGCTGGAGGGATTGGGGCACATCGGCAACGGGGGTTGTCGCGGCTACTTGGCCCACAACGCCCTGGCCGTGGTGGCGGAAACCCGCGACGTGATTGGATTGGCCTACCAGAGGTTGGCCAAGCGGCCGGAGGCGAACAAGAAGGAAACACGGCAGCAGAGCCGCGAGCGGACAGATCGGTTGTCGCGGTTGTGGAAAGACGCCAGCGCGGCCATTCCGGCGGCGGTTTCCGGTCGGCGTCAGGTGGAAGTGGCCGACCGGGGCGCCGATGTGCTGGAGTTTCTGGATTTCGTGGAGTCGCAGGGCAAGTCGTACTTGGTGCGGTCGCAATACAATCGTCGAATTAGCCTGGAAAATGGGGAGAAAACGAAGCTGCACGACTACGCCTGCGGTTTGCCGGTCCAGGGCTACAAGACGGTGGAAGTGCCGGCGACGAAGCAGCGTGCGGCGCGGACTGCCCGAGTGTCGATCGCCTGGTCACGGCTGATGGTGTTGGTGCCGAAGCAGCCACGAGGCGAGATTCGGGGCGTGCCGTTGACGTGCTGGGTGGTGTGCCTGCGCGAGGCGGACCGGGGCACCGACGTTCAAGCGGTGGAATGGATTCTGTTGACCAACGTGCCGGTGGAATGTTTGGAGGATGCTTGCGAGCGGATGGGATGGTACGAGTGTCGGTGGATCATCGAGGAATATCATAAGGCGCTGAAAACGGGCTGTGGGGTGGAGACGTTGCAGTTCACGACGGAGGAGCGGCTCAAGCCGGCGATTGCCTTGATTTCCGTGGTGGGGTTGTTCCTTTTGAACCTCCGCAACGCCAGCCGCCGAGCGGATGCCAAGGAGCGGTTGGCCACGGAAGTGATGCCGGAGATGTACGTTCTGATGCTCAGCCTGTGGCGTTACAAGCGGCCGCGTAAAGACCTGAGCGTGCATGAGTTTTACTATGCGTTGGCCCGACTGGGCGGCCATCAGAACCGCAAACACGATCACCCGCCCGGTTGGCTGGTGTTGTGGCGCGGCTGGACGAAACTCCAACCTATGATTGAAGCTGCGACGATTCTCGGCCAAAAAAGATGTGGGTAAACCTAAGGCGTTAACCTCCGGATGGGAGGGCGGAAGGGGGAAGGCGGAGGGCGGAAGGCGGAAGGGAGCCGGAGGCGTTAGCCTCCGGATGGGAGGGCGGAAGGGGGAAGGCGTGGGGCGGAGGGCGGAAGGCGGAAGGGAGCCGGAGGCGTTAGCCTCCGGACGGGAGGGCGGAAGGGGGAAGGCGGAAGGGGGGAAACAAGTCGCTTGCAGTTTCGCCTTCCGCCTTCCGCCCTCCGCCTTCCCCCTTCATTTTCCATGCTTCCCTTCCCAGAACGAGTCAATTGCGATATGCTGAAGGTAGAGGGCAACCGGACGGACGGAAAAGCCGGTCCGTGCCGGATGCGGGTGCGGAACAAAGGGAAGGAGAACAAGGGATGACAAATTCTCAAGAATGCGACCGGTTCCTTTCCGCGACAAGCGTCGGCCCTCGCCGTTGGGGTCGCCGTCATGGTCGCCGGATCGTCGGGTTCACGCTGATCGAGCTGTTGGTGGTGATGACCATTATCGGGGTGTTGATCGGCTTGTTGTTGCCGGCGGTCATGTATGCGATCGAGGCGGCCCATAAGATGTCGTGCGCGAACAACGTCCATCAACTCATGTTGGCCTGCTCCACGTATGAGAACCAACAACAAGATCTACCCGTTGAATTGGGGCGTCTCGTCCGGCGCGGGACAGGCCGGCGCTACTGAAGGCGTGTCTAGGCAGCCCTCTATCGACCCTCGCGTTGACTGTGACAGGCAATAGCTGGATGACCATGATCCTGCCGTATGTCGAACAGCTTTCCGTCTACAACCAGATCAAGTTTGGCCAACCGATAAGTTACAATAATAAAACGGATTCAAACACCCTCATCACCTACTACAATACCAACATGGCGATGACGGTCGTGCCCACGTTCCTCTGCCCCTCCGACAACAGCCGCGGCGCGGTGTTCAAGTACAGCGTGTATGGCAACTATACCGGCTCGGCTTCCGGCTTGGCGACCACCAATTACAAGTCGTGCGGCGGCATGAATTGGGGGCTTGCCTGCAGTTATTCCGGCACTGTGGCGACGGGAGTGATCACGGGGACGATGGGCCGCAATGCGGGGAACGCGGATGGCATGGACCACGGCAACGGGTTCATCTGCCGCGGCGCCGTTACCAGTGGAACCATGACGGCGCCGCCTCCCTTCATCACCGCGAATATGGACATCCGCGACGGAACGAGCACGACCTTCGCCATCGGCGAGACGATACCGCAGTATTGTCCCTATTCGCTCTGGTACTGGTTCGACGGGGTGACCGCCACCTGCGCGCTCCCCTTGAACTACAAGCCCGCGATGGTTCCTTACGGCCTGGGAAAGAACACGACCTACACCTTGGACTTTGGCTTTATGAGCCGCCACACCGGCGGGGCCAATTTCGCCATGTGCGACGGCAGCACGAAGTTCGTCAGCGAACTCATCGACTGCGAAGTCTATCAGGCGTTGGCCACGATCGACGGCGGCGAGGCCTATTCCGCCACGAAGCACTTGCCGATCCGCCCCGATACGCCATAAGTTCGCGTCGGATGGCCGGTCGCCCACCCCAATCGGAAGGATAAAGGATGAAGGATAAGGGATGAAGGAGGTGTGGAGCGAGCCTGTCTGGTCATCCTTCCTCCTTATCCTTTATCCTTCATTTGTTACAATGCGGGGGCGGACTGAACCGTGTTGACCAGAAGCCGGGGGTGTCGCCGTGGCCAAGTTTGCCGTGATTCTTCCCGCTGCCGGGCGAGGCAGCCGGTTCAAGGATAAAAGCTATAAGAAGCCCTTTGCCCCGCTGGCCGGCCGGGCGGTCTGGCTCTACTCGGCCGAACGGTTCCTCAACCGCGACGACGTCCTTCAGGTGATCCTGGTGATCGCGGCGGAGGACCGCGAGGACTTCAATTTCCGCTTCGCGTCGAACGTGGCCATCTTGGGCATCCAGGTGATTCAGGGCGGTCCGCAACGGGCGGATTCGGTGGCCGCCGCCTTGGCCCGGGTGAAGCCCGAGGCCGATTTCATCTGCGTCCACGATGCCGCCCGGCCGTGCCTGACCGACGCCTGGATCGACGAAATCTTCCGGGCCGCCGAGCGGACGGGGGCGGCCATCTTCGCCATCCCGGTGACCGGCACGCTCAAGCGAGTCGGCGGCGGGAAGATCGAAACCACCGTCGCCCGCGACGGAATCTGGGAAGCCCAGACGCCGCAGGTCTTTCGCCGGCAACTGCTGTTGGACGCCTACGCCCGGCGCGAGCACTTCGCGGCCACGGACGAGGCCCAACTCGTCGAGCGGCTGGGCCACGCGGTGACCGTCGTGCCCGGCTCGCCGATCAATATGAAAATCACCACCAAGGAGGACTTGCGCTTGGCCGAGCAGGCGCTTCGGGCGTTGCCGAAGCCCAAGCTGGCCGGCCCGTTGCACCCCTTCGCCGACGACGACAAATGGCGGTAAGGAAAGGGATTAGGGATTGGGGATTAGGGATTAGGAAGAACGGTCCCGTCCCCGCCCTCTAATCCCTAATCCCTAATCCCTGTCCGCTCCCCCCATGCCCGATATTCTTGCCGAACTGACCTGGCGTGAACTGATCAACCAGACGACCGACGACGTGAATTTGCCGCGGTGGCTGGCCGAGAAGCCGCGGACGGTCTACGTTGGCTTCGATCCGACGGCCGACAGCCTGCACGCCGGACACCTGGTGGCGCTGATGGTCCTGCGGCGATTTCAGAAGGCCGGCCATCGGCCCATCGCGCTGGTCGGCGGGGCCACCGGCATGATCGGCGACCCCAGCGGCAAGAGCGAAGAACGCAACCTGCTCTCGATCGAGACGCTCCGGGCGAACGTCGCCGGAATGGAGTCGCAATTGCGGCGGTTCCTCGATTTCGATCGCGGCGACGATTCGGCCCTGCTGGTGAACAACCACGACTGGATGGGACGGTTCGGCTACCTCGAATTCCTCCGCGACGTGGGCAAACACTTTCCCGTCAACGTGATGCTCGCGAAGGATTCCGTCCGCAACCGGCTGGAGCGGAGCGACGCCGGATTGAGCTACACCGAGTTCAGCTACATGCTCTTGCAGGCGTACGATTTCGTCTACCTTCACGAGCACTACGGCTGCGAGCTTCAGGCCGGCGGCAGCGATCAATGGGGCAACATCACGGCGGGCATCGACTTGGCGCGGCGGCTCCGCGGCGTCCAACTCTACGGCATCACGGCCCCGCTGTTGACGCGAAGCGACGGCGCGAAGATGGGCAAGACCGACGCCGGCGCCTTGTGGCTCTCGCCGGAAAAGACCAGCCCCTATCACTTCTACCAGTATTGGATCAACGTCGACGACGCCGACGTGGGCAAGTGTCTGCGGTATTTCACCGACCTGGACCAGGAGGAAATTCGCCGGGTGGAGGCCGAGCACCGGGCCGATCTGGGCCGCCGGACCGCCCAGCGGCGACTGGCCGCGGACCTGACCCGGCTGGTCCACGGCGACGAGGGGCTGGCCGTTGCCGAGCGCGCGACCGAAATCTTCTTCGGCGCGGAGATCGGGCGCTTCAGCGACGCGCAACTGGCGGGCATTTTCGCCGACGTTCCCAGCAAGACGCTGCCCCGCCGCCGCCTGGCCGGCCAGGGACTTCCGATCGCCGACGCCCTGTTCGAGGCCGGCTTGGCCAAGAGCAAGGCCGAGGCCCGGCGAACCGTTTCCCAGGGCGGCGCCTATGTCAACAACCGCCGCGTCACCGACGTCGAGGTCCGCCTCGGAGCGGGCGACCTGGCGGGCGAATCGATCCTCGTGCTCCGCTCGGGAAAAAAGAACTACGCGCTGTTGCAGTTTGCCGATTGAGACATTCCGTGAGCAAGAGACTCCGCATCGCGCTGTTTGGGCTCGGCGGCCTGTTGCTGTTGGTCGCGGTGGGCTTGTTCGCGCTCTATCGGGCGGCGCAGCACGTCCCCGACTTCTATCGCCGGGCGCTCGAAGTCGACGACGCCGCGCAAGAACAGGCCGCCCAACGGATGGAACGGAAGGCCTTGGAGATGACCGGCGACCTGCAAAGGCCGGGACACTGGCAGAAGGTGATTACGGCCGACGAGATCAACGGCTGGCTGGCCGTCGAATTGCCCAGGAAATTCCCCACGATCCTGCCGCCGACGATGCGGAATCCCCGCGTGGCGATCGAGTCCGACCGGATCGTCCTGGCTTGCGAGTATCAGGGCACCCCGCGGAGCGTATTGCACCTGACGATCATGCCCTACATGACTCGGCCCGACGTGTTGGCGTTGCAGATTTGCAAGGTGCGGGCCGGGCTGGTGCCGATGCCGCTGGGCAACGTGTTGGAGAGCCTTGGAAAGGCCGTCAAGGCCGCCGAACTCGAGGCCATGCGGAAGCAAGCCGGCGACGATCCCGTGATCGAAATCACGCTGCCGACCGTGCCGGGAAAATACCGCAAGAACGTCCGCATCAAGACCCTGCAACTGCGCGACGGCGAAATCTACGTCGAGGGGACGACGGAGCGGGAGCCGTAAAGCCGGGGGACCGGGTGCCGTCTGGGTGCCTTCGGTCTATTCCAGGCGGAACCGCCATGGGTCCGCCGTGCCGGGCGGACGGCGGAGGGTCGCCCCGCCGCGAAGTTTCCCGCCGGAAAACTCGATCGCCAATTCCGCATCGCTTTCTCGCAGGCAACGGTAGTTGCCTCGGTCCCAGGCGGTCACGGTGCCGCGGCCGCCGGAGATCGGTCCCTCGTAGTCGAGATAGAGCGGGCGGTGGTCGGGCAGCCCGCGGGCGGCCAACTCCACGCCCGGCGCCGGCGGTTGCGGCAAGGCCCAAGCCCGCAGCACGGACCCCGTTTCCAGGAGCAGGTCCCAGTGCAGCCCCTCGGGGCCTTCATGCTGTAGGATGGCGAAGCGAGGCATGGAAACAAAGGCGGAAGGCGGAGGGCGGAAGGGGGAAGGGATCAGAATTCCGGACCGGGTATTGGAATAAAGCCGCCCGTTTGCAACGGGCGGGCCTCGAACGGCAAAAACTTGCCGGATGAACCAATAGCTTAATCCTTCAGCGCCCGGTGTCGAGCAAGGCGACGAGTTGGGGCAACAAGAGGCGGATCGCCCGGGCACGGTGGCTGAGACACGACTTGACCAGGCTGCCGAGCTGGGCGAAGGTTCGATGGTACTCGACGATCTCGAAGAGGGGATCGTAGCCGAAGCCGTGGCCGCCGCGGGGCTCGAAGACGATCCGTCCGCGGCACGACGCCTCGCTTTCCGCCCGGACGGCCCCCGAGGGATCGGAGACGGCCACGTGGCAGACGAACCGCGCGGTGCGCTGTTCGAGGGGCACGCCGGCCAGTTCGTCCAACAGGCGGCGGTTGTTGGCCTCGTCGGTGGCCTCGGGACCGCCATAGCGCGCCGAGAGGACGCCGGGGGCGCCGCGGAGCCAATCGACCGCCAGGCCGCTGTCGTCGGCGGCGACCCAGCGGCCCAGATGCTTGGCCTGGCCGGTTGCCTTCAGTACCGCGTTGGCGGCGAAGGTGTCGCCGTCCTCGACGATGTCGGCGGCGGGGGGAAAATCGGCGAGGGTGCGGATTTCCAGGCCGGCCGGCGCCAGCAGTTTCGCCAGCTCCAGGCCCTTCTTGCGATTGGTGGTTCCCACGACCAGGAGAGGTTTCGACGACATTACAATCCCCGGGCCAGTTCGCGGCTGATCGAGCGTTTGGGGACTTCGACGGGGATCGGCTGGAGGTCGAAGCCGATGCCGACCAGGGTTTTCTTCACCAGTTGGCCCTTCAGGTTGCCCGGAAGCGTCTGCGGCTCCGCGCCAAAGGTCTTCATGATGGCGTGAACTTGGGGATTGATCTCGATCTTGCCGTCCTTGCGAGGAGTGCCCACCGAATGGAAGCTGCCGACCGTGACGATGCTGGAAAACCGGTCGTGGAATTCGTAGGCCTCCTAACCTTTCATGCGCAGGGCCTCGGTCAGTACATGGGCTTTCAAGGCGGCTTGGGTCAACGAGCTTTGCATCTCCCTGCCGTTCTCGATGGCCTCGATCTCCTGCTGGTTGATGACGACCTTGCCCGTGAAATGGGCGACTTGCACCGTGTACCTGCCCGGGCAGTCCAAGAGACTGTGCGTGACGTCCTTGTTCATCTTCAGCACCAACTCGTCGATGCCTTTGTTGGGGGCATAATAGTCGGCCGGCAAGAGCGGATTGGTGGTGACGAAGGCGTGGCCCATCGGCCCGCGGTTCTTCTTCTCGCTGCCGTCGGGCAGGATCGCTTGTTGAATGGTCCGCAGCGCCCCGAGCGCGCGGGAGGTCCCCTTGCCCTCGTTCACTTTCAAGCATTCGGGTTCGGCATGCCGCAGTTCTTGCAGCGTCTTCTTGGCCTGCGGATCGTCGACGGACTTGTAGTTGCCCACCAGCACGGCGAACTCGTCAAACTCCGAGCGATCCTTGAATTTCTTGTACTTCCACTTGTAGCGGTTGGACGGACTCAAGGGGTTCTGGTCGCGGTCTTCGTTGAGTTTGTCGAGCTTGAACTCCGCCTTGTGAACGAAGGCTTCCAGCTTGTATTTCTTTCGCAACTCCAGTGCCAGCTCATGGGCCTGCTGCTCGGCGTTGGGACCGGAGAAACTGCAAGCCATGATGAGCCAGGGGCCGTTGCTCTCCTTCAAGGTGTACGGCTTCTGGGGATCGGCCTCGACCCGCGAGCCGCCCAGCAGCCAGCGCGGAACGTCGCCGCGGGCCAGCGTGGCCGATACGATCAGTGCCAATAGGGATCCCAGCTCCACAAGCCTCGACAGCCCTCTTCCGCGCATCAGCCATCCTCCAAGAAATCGTTCGACGAGGGGAAAATAAGCGGGCGGGAGTGTAGCAAATCGCGTTGCGTCGTGCCAGAGCGGATTTCACCGGGGCGAACCGTTGGGGTTATCCCCACGTGCGGGTGGTATGTGCCTCGGATCCCGGCGGCTCGTTTGCGGTTTCGCCCAGAATTCGCCCCCGTTCCACGGCCCGTGCTGTCGCGGACACGAGCCGCCCCACCAGTTCATCCCCGCCGGCCAGTTCGACCGGCGCATACCGGTCGGAAGTGCCCAGGAGCGAGCCCGGCCGATCGGCCAGGGGCGTTTCCACAAGCACTTGCAAGGGGTGGCCCAAGAGGGATTGGAAATATCGCTGCCGCAGTCGCTCGCCCAGGTCGGCCAGTTCGGCGGCGCGGCGGTGTTGGACACGGCCCGGCACGCGGTCGGGCATGGCCGCGGCGGGCGTTCCCGGCCGCGGACTGAAACGAAACACGTGCAACTTGGAAAACCCCACCTCGCTGACCACCCGGCAGGTGGCCGCGAAGTCCTCGTCGCTCTCGCCCGGAAAACCGACGATCACGTCGGCTCCCAGCGCCGGCCGGTCCAAGGCGGCCGACACCTCCCGGCAGCGCCGGATGAGCTGCTCGACCGGCCCGCGACGCCGCATCCGCTCCAGGACGCGGTCCGATCCGCTTTGCATCGAGAGGTGCAAGTGCGGGCAGATTCGCCGCGGATAGTCGGCCATCGTTTGAATCAGTTCGGGCGTGACTTCGGCCGCCTCGAGACTGGAGATGCGGATGCGGAACTCGCCGTCCAGTTCGGCGATCCGGCGGACCAGCCGGGCCAGGTTCAACTCTCGCCCGCTCCCGTCCATTCCGTAATGGCCGAGGTGGATGCCGACCAACACGATTTCGCGGTGACCGTGATCGGCCAGCGAACGGACTTCGCCCAGGACGTCGTCGATCCCTCGGCTGTGCAACACGGGCCGGACGCTGGGGATGATGCAGTAGCTGCATCGCATGGCGCAGCCGTCCTGGACCTTGACGTACGCCCGCTGCCGCCGGCCGAAGGTCGAAATGCCGGCGGGGACGTTGATCAGGCCGCGGCGGGCCAGCGACTCGGCCATCCGCCGCTTGTCGGCGATCACTTCGACGACGCCTGGCAAAGAGGCCGCTTCCTCGGCGGCCCGGCTGGCGTAGCAACCCATGACGATGATCTCCGCCCGGGGATTCCGCCGGGCGAACCGGCGAATGAGCTTGCGGCTCTTCGCCTCGCCTTCCGCCGTGACGGTGCAGGTGTTGACGACGCACAGATCGACCGGCTCGCCCGGCTCCGCCTGGCGATAGCCCAGCCGCGCGAGTCCTTCGCGCATGTACTGGGTCTCGTACTGGTTGACCTTGCAGCCGAGGGTGATGGCCTGAAGAGTCAAGGCGGAAGGCGGAGGGCGGAAGGCGGAAGGCGGAAGGGGGCGCAGCAACTCCCCGTCTGGCGCAGAATCCTCCGTCCCTTCTTCCTTGTGCTCCTTCATCCTTCCCCCTTCCGCCCTCCGCCTTTCTTCTTTACTCTTCGCCCGGTGCCGGCTCGATGGTGGCCGACATCGAGCCCTTGCAGTTGTCGATCAGGGCGTCTTTGCCGTAGGCGTGGATTTGATCGCGTTTCAGTTCGGCGTGTTCCCGCGTGGTGGTCAACACGATGACTCGCCCCTGGGTATCGACCTCCTTGGCCATCTGAAAGCCCCGCTCGGGTGGATGGCCGAAAACGTCCGCCAGCATGGTGATGACGTAGGCGTAGGTGTGGTCGTTGTCATTCCAGAGGATCACATGATAGCGTGGTTGGCGCCGGGGCTTCTTGGAATGCTCGGTTCGACGACGCTCCAGCGTCTCTTCCAAAGGTTCGGCCACCGCGACGGCGACGGCAGCGGCGGAATCGGGCATCGTGGACGCCTTTTCTCTCGGGGATGGTCGGAAAAACCAGACGATTACGCCGGTTTGGCGGGCCCCAATGGTCAAACAGGTCCACGGCCATTATACTGTCTGGTCGCTGAAGCGGACAGGTGCGGACATTATCCCCTTGAGGTGGATTCCCATGCCAACGATGGATGAATACTTGACGGCCGAGTCGTCGCGGTTCGAGGAGGAATTGTGCGAGTTTCTGCGGATTGCCAGCGTCAGCGCCGATCCCGAGCGCCGGCCGGAGATCCAGCGTGCGGCGGCCTGGGTGGCCGATCAGTTTCGACGCCTGGGGTTTGCGACCGAGATCGTGCCCACGGCGGGCCATCCGCTGGTGATGGCCGAGTCGCCGCGGGTGGCCGGCGCGCCGACGGCGCTGGTCTACGGCCATTACGACGTGCAGCCGCCCGACCCGTTGGACCAATGGGTTTCGCCCCCGTTCGAGCCGTTGCGGCGGGAGGGCAACATCGTCGCCCGGGGCGCCACCGACGACAAGGGCCAGATGCTCACCCACGTCAAGAGCGCCGAGGCTTGGATCAAGACGCGGGGCAGCCTGCCGATCAACCTGAAATACATCATTGAGGGGGAGGAAGAGGTGGGCAGCCAAGGGCTGGAACATTTTCTCGCCGAACACGCCGATCGGCTGGCGTGCGATTGCATCGTCATTAGCGACAGCAGCAAGTTCAGCGCGGACATACCCGCCATCACCTACGCGCTGCGAGGCATCGCCTATTACGAGTTGCTCATGCGCGGGCCGAACCGCGACTTGCACTCGGGCACGTTCGGCGGCTCGGTCACGAATCCGGCCAATGCCCTGACGCGGATCCTGGCCGCCATGATCGACCATCGCGGCAAGGTGCGGATTCCCGGTTTCTACGACGACGTGACGCCGCTTACGGATCGGGAGCGCCGCGAGATGGCGGCGTTGCCGTTCGACCAGGCCGCGTATTTCGCGGAGATCGGCGTTTCGGGGGCGGAGGGCGAAGAGGGCTACAGCGTGCTGGAGCGCCGCTGGGCCCGGCCCACGTTCGACATCTGCGGCCTGGCAAGCGGTTACCAGGGCGTGGGGGCGAAGACCGTTTTGCCCGCCACGGCGATGGCCAAGTTCAGTTTCCGCCTGGTCCCGCATCAGGACCCGGCCAAGATCGGCGCCTCGCTGCGGAAGTGGCTCGGCGAGGTCTGCCCGCCGGGAGCGACCTGGGAATTGATCGACCACCACGGGGCGCCGGGCGTGTTGATTCCGCTGGAAAGTCCTTACGTGGCGGCGGCGGCCCGTGCGATTCAGCACGCCTTCGGCCGCCCGCCCGTCTATACCCGCGAGGGCGGGTCCATCCCGATCGTGACCACCTTCCATCAGGCGTTGGGGGCCGACGCGCTGTTGGTGGGTTGGGGGCAGGACGACGACAACACGCACAGTCCGAACGAGAAGTTTTCGCTAGCCGATTTTCATCGCGGCATCAAGGCCAGCGCGCGGCTGTGGGAGGAGTTGGCGAAGATCAAGAAGTGAAGCTTGTGCCACGGCTGTTTCAGCCGTGCTGAATGATGCGGGTGGCCGCACGGCTGACAGAGCCGTGGCGCTATTCTGCGGGGCGTCAAGATAGGGGGGCTTGACATGGCTCCGTCCCGCGATAAAACTCAGTTTGTCAGACTACCGCCGTGGGGTCCCGGTGGCCATGACAAAGGAAACGGATCCCGTGAGTCGCAACAGGAGATGAACGATGAGAATCGGAAGGATTTGGTTGATCGCCTTGGCTCTTGGTACGACAAGCGTTCTTTCCGGCTGCAAATTTGAAAAAGTGCAGGGAGCAGCGACGGCGGTGCGACTACAAAAGAAGGCGAATATCAAGTGACGTGCGAATGGGTTCCTACCAAGAACCTCAACGCTGCCGAAGCAAAAGCATGGAATAGATATGATCTGAACATCACAGTGAAAGGCGAGCCTGCCAACCTCCTCGTCTTCGTTTATGGCGCGGACGGAAAGATGGTCTATGATGGACATAATGACCCATACGGGAGCAAAATAACGGTTGACGAGATGAGATTGTCTAGGGTTGGATTGTGGGCTGTCGTCGACACAATTCAGGAAGAAGGGACATATACGGTCATGGTTAGAAAGCAGGGCAGCGATGAATTGGCTGCCACGGCTAAGGTCATCCGAAAAGGAAAAGGCGGTTGATGGTCTGATACCCCGGTGGATAGAGAGGCCGAAAAAATGCCTCCGGGGTGTGAGCGGTTGCCCGTGCCCTGGCTATGTTGATCGTCGATTCCTTAGGATAGTATGGCAGGGCTTCGGCCAAATAGAGTGGACCCCGGAGATTCTGAAAATGACCGTCACGGAAATTGAATCGGCCATTGCCCAACTACCGCCCGCAGAACTGGCTCAGTTGATGACGTGGCTTCAGGAATACCATGCGCAAGCGTGGGACAAGCAAATCGAGGAGGACCTGGAGGCTGGACGCCTCGATGCGATCCTTGCCGAAGCGGATAAAGAATACAAGGCGGGGCTAGCCAAACCACTATGAGCCATTTTGCGCTGCCGCTCTTTTGGCGGCACTACCAGCAACTCCCCGAAGACGTACGGAAGCTGGCGGACAAGACCTACGAGCTGCTCAAGGCTGCCCCGCAGCACCCGTCGCTGCGCTTCAAGAAGGTCGGCAAGAGGAAACAACTCTGGTCGGTGCGCGTGGGTATCCACTACAGGGCCCTGGGCGTCCAGAAGCCGGAAGGAATCGTCTGGTTCTGGATAGGCACACATGCCGAGTACGACAAGCTACTGTCGTGACCACACGGGTCGCACAATTGTCACCTTACAGATAGCTGCCGAGAGCGTAAAACTTCTATCATGCTCGATCGCAAATTCATCATCGAAAACGCCGAACTCGTCAAGCAAAATTGCAGCCGCCGCGGCGCTAAGGCCGACGTCGATCGCTTCGTCGCCCTCGACGGCCGGCGGAAAACCTTGCAGACCGAGATCGAACAGCTCAATCGCAAGGCGAACGAACTCTCGAAATCCATCGGCAAGGCCAAGGACGAGGCGGAACGCGAATCGCTGAAGGCCCAGGGGCGCGACTTCCGCGGGCGGACCGCCGAAATCCAGTCGGAACTGGACGCCATCGCCGTCGAGCAAGAGGCGATCCATCGCTCGATCCCTAATATCTCGCACCCCGACGCCCCGGTCGGCGCCGACGACGCGTCCAACCTCGAGCTGTACCGCGGCAAGACGCCCCTGCCGACGTTCGATTTCAAGCCGCTGGACCACGTCGAGCTGAGCGAGCGGCTCGGCCTGGTGGATTTCGAGGCGGGGGCCCGCGTGGCCGGGCACGGCTTCTATTTCCTCAAGAACGAGGCCGTCCTGCTCGAATTGGCGCTGTCGCGTTACGCGCTGGAGGTGCTGCTGGGCGAAGGCTTCACGCCCATGATAACCCCCGACCTGGCCCGCAACGAAGTCCTGGAAGGCATTGGGTTCATTCCCCGCGGACCGGAAACGCAAATCTACAGCATCGAGCGGAGCGACCTGAGCCTGGTGGCGACGGCCGAAATCACCCTGGGCGGCCTCATGGCCGGCCAGACCATCGACGCCGAGTCGCTGCCGCTGAAGCTCTGCGGCATCAGCCATTGTTTCCGGACCGAGGCAGGCGCCCACGGCCGGGCCACCCGCGGATTGTTCCGCGTCCACCAGTTCACCAAGATCGAGATGTTCGCCTACACGCTTCCGGACCGCAGCGACGCGATGCTGGAGTATCTTCGCGGCCTGGAGTGCCGGCTGTTCGACGGTTTGGGCGTGCCCTATCGCGTGGTGGACACGGCGACCGGCGACCTGGGCGGGCCGGCCTATCGCAAGTTCGACCTCGAGGCGTGGATGCCCGGCCGCGGCCCCTCGGGCGAGTTCGGCGAAGTGACCAGCACCTCGAATTGCACCGATTACCAGGCCCGGCGGTTGAATATCCGCTACAAGGTCAAAGGCGAGAAGGGCACGCACCTGGTCCACACGCTCAACGGCACGGCGATCGCCGTCAGCCGCGCGCTGATTGCGATCATGGAAAACTACCAGCAAGCCGACGGTTCGATCGTCATTCCCGAGGTGCTCCGCGGGTTTGTGGGGAAAGACCGGATCGAGGCGAAAGGGTAAGAACGAGCCGGCGGCGTAAGCCGCCGGATAACGTCGAATTGTCGGAGGGACGAAGGGAAAGGCGGAAGGATAAGAAAAGCCCCCGGACTGCGTCCGGGGGGATTCGCGAGGGAGGGAAAGTGGGAGGGCGACCGCCCATCAATAGGCGCGCCTGTCCTTCTTTTTCCTTCCGGTAAAACAAGCGGCCACAGGAGCTTTCGTTCCATGTCCGACCCAGTTGACGCCGACCGCGCCACCTCGCCAATCCCGTCGCAACAACCGCTGGCCGACGAACCGCTTTACATTTGCGAGCTACCGGGAGGCATAGGCACCCCTTCGCAGCGGGCCAACGAGATCGTGGCGGCCTGCCGCATCTACTGCGAGAAATGCAAGCGAGCCTATCCAGGTGCACTCGAATGTCCGGGGTGCGGCTGGAAGATCGGTTGCGGGGCGCATGGCGTTTGCTCGTATTGTGGCGCAACCTACCGCTACAGGAAGAGCTGCCCCGCCTGCCAGGTGGACCTCCATTCCACGAAAGCCACCAAAGCAAAGTCGCCAAGGAAGGCCATCGAGCATTGGCAGGCGGCCTATGCCGAGGCGCGGTCCAACGGTTACCATTTCGCCTTCAGCGAACACAGCGCGTATGCCATATTCCTTATCAATGCTGGCCGCGAAGGTGATGCGCGGCGCATCCTAGATCAACTTTTCCCGTATTGTGAACACTGTCTCTCTTCCGGTAGGTGGGACCAATCAAAATACAGCCGGAACGTGTCGTATCTGGAAGCAATCAAGAAGCGAGAAAGAACCGAGAAAGGGGAGCCGAGAAAGGGGAACAGGCGGAAAGCGCCGGGCAAAACCGGCGGGGAGTAGCGGATGAAAGAGCCGCACCGGGAAGGACTAGCGAGACCCGTAGGTCAGGCACTCCGTGCCTGACGGGAATCGGGAAGCAAGATGTCAGGCACGGGGTGCCTGACCTACCTTACTACACCGTTGCCACCACCGCCGCGGCGGAATCGCAAAGTTGCCGGGCCGCCTCCGCGGTCGGCGCCTCGGCAATGGCGCGAACGGTCGGCTCCGTGTTGCTGCCGCGAACCAAGAGCCATCGGTCGGGCCAATCCAGCCGCAGGCCGTCGAGCCGGTCGGCCTCGGCGGCCGGAAAATGCTCCTCCAGGGCGTCCAACGCCGCCGGCAGCTTCTCCTTGGCCAGCGACACCTTGATCTTCACGATCTGGTAGCGCGGCAGCTCGGCCGCCAATTGGCGGATCGTCAGCCTCCGTTCGGCCATGGCGTCCAGGAGTTGGGCCATGCCGACGAAACTGTCGCGGACCAGGCCGACGCGCGGATCGATCGGTCCGCCGTTCCCCTCGCCGCCGAAGACGGCCTTGTGCTCCAACATGGCGTTCGACGACGTTCGCCTCGCCGACCGCCGAGCGGACCAACGGCACCCCGTGACGCAGGGCGACGTCCTCCGACATGCGGCTGCTGGCGCAGTTGATGACGATCGGTCCGCGGCGCCGACGCAGCACGTGCTCGACGCACAACGCCACGGTATACTCCTCGCCCACGTAGCGGCCCGACTCGTCGATGATTGCCAGCCGGTCGGCGTCGGGGTCCTGGCAGAAACCCACCGCGGCGCCGGCGTCGGGAACGGCCGCCAGCACGCCCGCGAGGTTCTCGGCGGTCGGCTCGGGCGGGTGTTCGAACCGGCCGTCGGTCGCTTCGCCCAGCAGGGTCACGCGGCAACCCAACTCTTCCAGGAGCCGGCGGCCCAGCGGGCTGCCCGCCCCGCGGTTGGAATCCAACAGGACCTTGAAGCGGCAGCCGCGGATCCGCTCGACGTCCACCGTGGCCAGGACCGCTTGCAGGTGGCAGGAAAGCGTGTCGGCCACGATTTGCCGCGTGCCGGGCGGTGGGTGGGAGACATGGTTGGGCGCCGACGCGCGATAACGCTCCAAGACAACTTGCCCCAAGTCGGCCGGCAGGACGCGCCCTTCGGCCGAAAACAGCTTGATGCCGTTGTAGGGCAGCGGATTGTGGCTGGCGGTGACGGCCATGCCGCCGGCTGCCTGGCCATGGCGGACCATCACGCCGACGGTCGGCGTGGCCAGGATTCCGGCGTCCAGTGTGGTCCGTCCGGCCGCCTGGAGGCCGGCTTGGATCGCCTCGGAGAGCATTTCGCCCGAGGGTCGGCTGTCGCGGCCGACGAGGATCGTGCCCGGCGGGGCCACGGCCGCAAAGGCCGCGGCGTAGCGGACGGCCACGTCCGGCGTCAGGGTCTCTCCGACGATGCCCCGCAATCCCGAGACGCTGATGATAGGCTCGGCCAAGACACGGCTCCTTCTCCTACTGAAGCATACCTTTCTGCCGCGAGCATTCTTGTTGGCAGTATAAGTGGAAAGAGACATCGAGGAAAGGGCCTTCCCTTGTGCGTGCTATCGTTTAGAATGACAGCCGTCATGGACACGAAAACCGCTTTTGCGCAGTTGGAGGCCGCCGCGGCCGAGGGGAAACTCTCGCCCGGGGCCGTGGCCAACATCCGCCTCTGGCTGACCGAGCCGTACCTGGCCGAATACGCCCCGCAGGTCGCCGAGCACCTCGCCGCCGGCCTGTGGAAGCCGTTGGACGACGCCTTTTGGACGACCATTCCTTTCGGCACCGGCGGGCGGCGCGGCAAGATGTACCCCATCGGCACCAACGCCATCAACGACCGCACCATCGGCGAAAGCGCCCGCGGGCTGGCCGACTACGTGAAAGACCAGGTCCGCGGCAAGCCGCTTTCGTGCGCCATCGCGTACGACACGCGGCACCGGTCGCGGGAGTTCGCCGAGCTGTGCGCCGAGATCATGGTGGCCGCCGGCTACCGGGTCTTCTTCCTCGACGGATATCGGAGCACGCCGGAACTGTCGTTCGCCGTGCGCTACCACAAGTGCGATTGCGGCATCATCATTACGGCCAGCCACAACCCGCCGGCCGACAATGCCCTGAAGGTCTATTGGTCCACGGGCGGGCAGCTTCTGCCGCCGCACGACGAAGAGTGCATCGACTACGTGAAAAAGGTCACCCGGATCGAGCGCACTCCGTTCCAAGAAGGGCTTCGGACGGGCAAGATCGTCTATTGCCAGGAGGAGGTCGATGCGGCCTTCGTCCACGCGGTGCTGAAGCAGAGCATGCCGGGACCGCGACGGCTGAAGATCCTTTATTCGCCGCTGCACGGGGTGGGCTGCTCGGTGGTGATTCCGGTGCTGGAGGCGGCCGGTTTTCGAGAGGTCGAGGTGTTCGGTCCGCACGCCGCGCCCGACGGCGATTTTCCCAACGTGCCCAAGCACGTCGCCAATCCCGAGAATGCGGCCGTTTTCGACGCCATGATCGAGCACGGCAAGCCGGCCGGCGTCGATCTGATCCTGGCGACCGATCCCGACTGCGACCGGTTGGGCTGCGCCACGCCCGTCTCGTCGCGGCCCGGCGCGGCGTGGGCCACTCTCACCGGCAACCAGATCGGCTCGCTGCTGACCGACTATCTGCTTCGGACGCGCAAGGCCGCCGGCACGCTCGGCCCGCGGAGTTACATCGTCAAGACGCTGGTCACCACGGAGTTGATGCGACGGATCGCCGACAGCTACGGCGTGCAGACGGCCGGCAACTTGCTGGTCGGCTTCAAGTACATCGGCGGCGAAATGGACCGCCGCGGCCCGGAGGATTTCGTCTTCGGGGCCGAAGAGTCGTACGGATTTCTCGCCGGCGACCACGTCCGCGACAAGGACGGCGCGGTCGCGGCCATGCTGCTGTCCGAGCTGGCCGCAAGCCTGAAGCCCGCCGGGCAAACGCTCGTCGATCGGCTCGACGAGCTGTATCGCCGGCACGGCTGCCATGCCGAGGGTCAGCTTTCCGTGCAGATGCCGGGCGAAAAGGGCATGGACGACATGAAGGCCCTCATGGCCGGCCTGCGCAGCCGACCGCCCGCCACGATCGCCGGCATGAACGTGGTCCAAGTGCGAGACTATCTCCACGGCACGGTCACCGCGCCGGGCGGCCCGCGGCCCACGCAAACCCGTCTGGACGGACCGGTCGGCGATTTGATCTTCTTCGATTTGGAGCCGGCGGGCAACTATGTGGCCGTTCGCCCCTCCGGGACCGAGCCGAAGGTGAAGTTCTACATGTTCGCTTTCGACCCGCCGGCGGCCGGTCAGGACCTGGCGGTCGTCAAGGCCGCCCAGGCGACGCGGCTCCGCGCCATGGGGTCCGACCTGCGGGCGATCGCGGGCGTGTGACCTACTTCGGCCGCGGGGCGGGGCGCGCGGCAAGACGCTGCGCCCCCAAGGCCACGCCGATCCAGCCGTCGTCGATCACGAACTGCGTAATTCCCAAGTCGGAAAGGTTGGGATCGTTGGCCAGCCGCTCCGGCATGAGGTTCCAGGGCGTCTTCTTGGAGAAAGTGTGGGAGAATATCCCGCGCAAGGCGATCTGCGAACCGATGCTCAGACGTTGACCGATGAGTTCAATAACGCCGTCGCGAGCCAGCTCCGCGGTGCGGCCGCCCAGCTCGGGACGATAGAACGCGCGGACCTGGAAATTCCTCCATCGCCGCTCGCCCTTGGCGAGCTTGACGATCGAGACGGTCAACTCGACGCGGCCTTCGGCAAACCGCACCCGCACGGCATCCTTGGCGGCGAACGTGATCGAGACGTCGTGGTGATCGGGGTCGTCGGCGGGTTGCGGACGGCTGAGGCAGCGGGCGATGTGGCCGTAAAGCTCCGGCAGCGTGAAAGTGCGGCCGTCCAACCCCAGCCGCTGCACCACGTTGTTGATCACCGACTCGTGGACCTGGAAGCTGGCCAGGCTGTCGGCGGGCGCCTGGGGCCGCGGCGTGTGGCTGCCCAACTGGTCCGGCGGCCGCCAGGCGAATCCGCATGATCACGCGCTGCTCGGTGGTCTGCGCCGCAATCATCGCCGGGGCCAGCGAGAGCACCTCCAACGGGGCGAAAACCTTCTCTTCCAACCGGCCGGCCAATCGCCCAAGGCGAGCCGTCGTCTCGGCGTCGATCCGATCCCGGGCCTTGACCGCAACCTTCTCCTTCAGTTCGCGGGTGAGTGCGGGCTCTTTCTGCTCGCGCTGCGAGCGCGCCACGCCCTTGGCCAGTTGGCCAACCAGCGGGATGCCGTCGAAATCGGTCTTCACGTTCCGGAGCGTCGTCTTGTTGTACACGTCAACTTGCGTCGGACTGAGACGGATTCCCTGCAAGTTGACCTCGATCGGCTTCACGGCGGCATACATGGAATTGCTGTCGTTGATGAACGTCGCCGGTCCGCTGGTCGCCGAGGTCAGCGAGGAGACGTGGCCCGTCACCTGCAACGCCACCAGCGCGCGGTTGGGATCGGGCACCAACAGCACGCGGACGGTGGTCGACGTCAGGCTCTGGCCGTGGACCGGCAACCCGAGCAGGGTATCGTTCACGCTGGCATACTCCGGATCGTGCTTGGGCATCAGCCGGTTGAGCAACTCGCCGCTGATCGCCACGCGCACATTGGCATTGCGATAGTGAGCGTCGATCGCATCGCCGAGTTGGCGGCTCTTTTCCGACGGCGACAGGGCCAGCCAGCGGCAGTCGCGGGCCAGCAGCCGCGCGTCGGCGGCCAAGCCCGTCCGCTCGTAACGCTCCAGTCGCCGCAACAGCGCCGCCGTATCGACCGTCTCCGCGGTCTGCCGCAGCAGTTCCTGCCGCAAGGCGTCGATCGGTCCGGTGGAAACGAACCGCCGCTGCCGGGCCGACACGACCTGTGCGTCGAGCCGCTTCAGGATTTCCGCGGCCAACGCGCGCGGCACGCGATCCTTCGGCCCGCCGCGGTGGGCAAGCCAAGCCCGCAGATTGTCCAATTCGAGGAAACTCTCCCATGCGCTCCGTTCGGGTCGATCACGCAGCATGGCGTCGATGGCCGCCAGACACTCGGCCACGGCCCGCGGATCCATGGTCGGCAGTCCCGCTGGCGCCTGGCCCAGGGCTTCGACCTGGCGGACCTGTTGCCATACGTCGATCCGCCGGCGTGAGGGCATGTTCGGCACGCGACAGCTTCTGGAGGGCCGTCTTGTCCTTGACGATGGCGTGCAGGGGAATCGCTTGCGTCGCCGCCTCTTCCAATTGCTGCAAGGTCGCGGCCGCCTTCTCCGACCGCCGCGACATCTCCGGCCCCAGCTTGCGAACCAGCCGGGCGGTCTCCTTCGCCCAGCGGCTGGTCGCCTCGTGGGAAGCCAGACTCGTCGAGTTGCGACAACAACGTCTCGGGCTCCGGCCAGGCAAACGGTTGGATCGCCTCGACAGTCTTCGGTTTCGGCTCGGACGTTTGCGGAGCGACGGCCTTGGGGAGGTCTTCGGAAATCGCCTAGCCGGGGGGATTGTCCTTTTTCGCCACCTTCGCGGCAGCGATCGCCGTGTCCGGTTTGGCAACCTCCGGGCCGCTGGCCGACTCGAGTTGCGGCTTCGGCTCTGAGGCCGAAACGGGATTGAGGCCGCGGAGCCACGGGGGCCTGGGGCTGGTCGGCGGCGGCCGGCTCATCCGTGACCGGCGGCAGTCGCAACACGGCAGCGGTGTCGTCGGCCGGGGGCGTTGTCGCTGTTGTCGCCGTTGCCGCTGTTGTCGCCGTTGGCGCAGGGGCAGTCGCCGTCGGGTGCGCTTCTGCAACCACGGCAGTCGAGGCCGCCGCAGGGCAAGATTTCGCCGACGACGGCGACGACAATGACGGCGACGGCGACGACGACACGGGTGCCGGTTCTGGCCGCGAACCGACGCCTGCCTGGGCCGGAGGATTGACAGGTGGATCGGCCGGCTTGGCGGGCGGCAACGGCGATGGACTGGGCGACTCGATAGCTGCGGCGTCGGCGTCCGACGCATCTGTTAGAGTGGGTTGAATGGGGTCTATGTCGGAAATGGGCAATTCTGGGTTGACTTGCCAGGGCCTCGGACCGTGCCACTTGCTCCCAGCTTCGCGGAGACTGTTCGATCAGAATGAACAGACAAACCAGCACACCCAGAATGGGCCAGGTCAGGTCCAGTCGCTTGCGTAGCATTTTGCCCCCCTCAGTCACAGCCAGCCAGACAACAACGTCACGCATCGGACTAGATCGGCCGCGCGGATTGAGAGAATGGAGAATGTTTTCCGTTTGAAACGAATAGGATGAGAATGCTGAGGATAGGGGAGATGGGAAGGCGGAAGGCGGAGGGCGGAAGGCGGAGGGCGGCGAGCCGGCGGCGTAAGCCGCCGGATGACGTGAATCGTCGGAAGGACGAAGCGGAAGACGGAAGGCGGAAGCGAGCATGGGCTTTTACGCCCTTTGCCTCTTTTCATCCTTCATCCTTCCGCCTTCATCCTTAGTCCAGCACCGTGTCCTCGTGCTCGTAGCCTGGGGCACAACAGCAGAGGAACCGCAGCACGCACGGGCCGATGTTGGTAATCTGGTGGCAGGCGCCGGGGGGGATCGCAATGGCGTCGCCGGGACCGACCGGCTGGACCTCCTGGCCGATCCGCATGGAGCCTTGGCCTTCGAGGATGTAGTAGATTTCCTCGGTTCGGAGGTGATGGTGGGGGGTGGTGCTGCCGCCGGCGGGCAGCCGGGCCTCGGCCAAGGTCTGGTTCCGAATGCACGAGTTTCGATGGGCCAGCAGTTCGCGGATTTCCGAGCCGTCCTTGGTGATGAAGGCCCGCACTCGTTCGAGGTTTTGAATGTCCATGGATTGGCTACGCTGGTTTTTCATGGATGGCCACGACCGCCGGCGGATAGGATCGCACGTCCCACGCCTGGGCATGAGGCAATTGGGCAAGGTCGAAACGATCGTCGCACTCCACCACGAAGAGGCTCCCCGGGGGGGCGGCTGCGATCAGGCCGCCGATCAAGTCCAACATTTCTGCGCCGCGAGTCCCATAGAACTCATAGGGGGGCGAGCTGAAGACCAGCCACGGATCGACGCCCAAGTCCGGCCGGCGGCGGAACCAAAGGAAGGTATTGGCGACGACGATCTCGGTTTCTTTTTCGACGCCGAGCGTTGCGACCGTGCGTTCGAGGGTCTTGGCGGTGGGGTGATGTTGTTCGATGAAAGTTGCGCGGGCGGCGCCGCGGCTGAGGGCTTCCAGCCCGAGCGCGCCGGTCCCGGCGAACAGGTCGAGGGCATGTTTGCCGCGGACGCCCGTGCCCAGGAGGTTGAAGACCGCCTCGCGGACGCGGTCTTTCATGGGTCGGGTGCGAGGGTCGCCGGAGTAAAGGATTTTTCGGCCGCGGAAGCGGCCGCCGATGATGCGGACGCCGGCCGGCGGGGCGTGTTTGTTCCCGCGGTTTGCGGCCGCGGGGCGGTCTGGGAGTCATGGTCCGGTCTCGGTTGCGTCGTCGGGTGTTTGCCAAACCTCAGTCGATATGGTAGTTTATGACCGGCGGGGTGCAAAGCCCGCAGCCGGCGACATGCCGGGAACCCCCCAAAAAGGCTCTTGATTGTGGTTGAAGAACTTCCACTTTTAAAAAACTCTTGATTTCAGGAATCCGAATGATGCAGACTTATGCCCGTTGGACGCTGGTTTCCCTCTTTCTCTTGGCGGCGTCGCTGAGTTTGGCCCAGGACCAAGCGCCGTCGGCGCCGGCCAAGCAGGACGCGGCTCCCGCGGCCAAGCCGGGACCGGCGGCCGCCGAGTTCGCACGATTGCTCGCCCAGTTGAAGAAGATCGACGGCGACCTGATGACGCTCCAATCGCAGTATGCCTCGGCCGACGCAACGCAACGCGCCGCGATCAAGAAAGAGGGGAAGAGGCTGGTCGACAAGGGGAACGCCCTGCAGGACCCGCTCATTGCCGCGGCGAAAAAGGCTTATCTCGAGGCGCCGAACGCGGACAAGGAAGTGACCGAGTTCCTGGTCGTGGTGCTTCACGTCTGGACGCAACACGACGACTTCGAGGCCGCCTATGCCTTGGGCGAGTTGTTGTGGGGGCATCAGTGTCGGATTCCGCAGGTTGCCGACAGGACGGGCAGGGCCGCCTTTGCGATCGGCGAGTTGGATGCGGCCGAAAAGTATCTCCGCGTGGCCGCGAAGGCCGGGGCGCTGACGAAGGAGGGACAAGCGATCCTTCAGAACATGGCCGCGAGCAAGAAGGCTTGGGAAAAGGAGAAGAAGATTCGCCAGGCCGAGGCGAAGGCCAATGATCTGCCTCGCGTGCTGCTGAAGACCAGCCAAGGCGACATCGAGTTGGAGTTGTTCGAGAACGAGGCCCCCAACACCGTGGCGAACTTCCTGACCCTGGTGGAAAAGGGCTTTTACAACGGTCTGACGTTTCATCGCGTGTTGCCCGGTTTCATGGCGCAGGGGGGCGATCCGAAGGGGCGACGGCAAGGGCGGTCCCGGCTATTACATCCCGGAGGAGTTCAGCAAGCCGAACCACCGCTTGCACTTTCGCGGCAGCCTGGCGATGGCCCGGTCGGACGCGCCCGACAGCGCCGGCTCGCAGTTCTTCCTCATGTTCGCGCCGAATGAGCCAGTTGGACGGCAAGTACACGGTTTTCGGCCGCATGACGAAGGGGTTTCGAAGTTTTGGCCAAGATTCGGCGTCGCAACCCGGATGAACCCGATCCGCCCGCCCCGGACAAGATCATCAAGGCCGAGGTGTTGCGGAAGCGGCCGCACAAGTACGAGGTGAAGAAGGTCGCGGAGTAGAGGAGAGGCACGGCAGGGACAGGCCCACCACGCCGCTGCCCGAAGCGTTGTCAGCGTTCACACACACGGAAGATCAAGCGATAAAACCGCAGATAAACACGGATGAACGCAGACGATGGAATACATTCCTGTCCGCGTTTATCTGCGTTAATCCGCGGTTTTTTGCCTGTTTCTTTCGCTACCGTGTGAACGGTTACGAAGCGTTCCAGAAGGCTCACCGAGCCGTTCAATTCGACCGGTAGGACGACACCCGATCTTTCCGCCGGGCCAACTCGCTGGAATAGCGTCGGCCCAGGGTGTCGGCATGGGCCTTGACCCACTGCGTCAAGGCGGTCGTGCCGGTCGGCGGGGCATCCACGTGCAACAAGCCGGCCATCAGCCCGCGGATCTCGTCCTTGGTCACGACCACGTCGCCGACAAACCAGCCCGTCAGCCGGGCCATCGCAAAACCGAACCAAGGCGGCACGGACACGATCGGACGAGGCCGGCCGATCAACCGGCCGACCGTCGCCACGAGTTCCCGGTAGGTGAACGTCTCGGGCCCGATCGCGTTGAGGACCACGTTGTCGCGGCCGGCGCCCTGCTGGACGGCCAGGCCGGCCAAATCGTCCACGTAGATGGGCTGCAAGCGGTAACGCCCGTCGCCGAAGACCCCGAACACCGGCAGCCGTCGCAAGGTCCAGGCGATGTTGTTGATCAGAATGTCCTCTTTCCCGAAGAGGATCGCCGGTCGAAGGATCGCGTGGGAAATGCCGGAATCGGCGAGCGCTTTTTCCAGCGCGGCCTTGCCTCGGAAATACTCCAGGGGCGAGTCCTCGGACGGATTTGTGATGCTGACGTGGACGATTCGCCCGACGCCCGCCCGCCGGGCCGCCTCGAAGAGCACGAGCGTGTTGCGCACCGCGTCGACGTGCGGAAAGAGGCGATGGTGGAATCGCACCCAGTAGGTGTTGTAGAGGACGGAAACGCCCCGCAGGCTTTCGGCCAGCCGCTCCGGCTCGTCGAAATGGAAGGGAAACGCCCGGACGGCGTCGCCGAACGGATTCGCGCGTGACAAGGAGTTGGTGAGCGTGACGACGGTGTGCCCCTGGTCGAGGAGCCGTCGGGCGATGTATTTGCCCGAGTATCCATAAGCCCCGGTCACGGCATGAATCGCTGCGGACATGGGTTGAAAACCTCGCCACGCGATTGTCCGCGATCAGTCCTCCATGACCTCTTTCTCGCGGGCCTTGGCCATCTCCGCGGCCTGGCCCTCGTACTGCTTCGTGAGGTCCTGGATTTGTTCCTTGACCTGGTCGCGGTCATCCTCGGAAAGGTCCTTGTCCTTCTCCGCCTGGTCGGCCATCTTGTTGCCGTCGCGGCGGACGTTGCGGATGGCCACCTTGGTCTCCTCGACCAGCTCGCGGATGCGGCCGACCATCTTGCGGCGGACTTCGGTCGACAGCGGCGGCACGTTCAGACGGATGATCCGGCCGTCGTTCTGCGGGTTGAAGCCCAAGTCGCTCGCCTGGATCGCCTTCTCGATGTCTTTGAGCGTGCCGGGATCGTAAGGCCGGATCACGATCTGGTTCGGCTCCGGGGCGCCCACCGAG
Source organism: uncultured Planctomycetia bacterium (assembly GCA_963804825.1). Classification (GTDB taxonomy): domain Bacteria; phylum Planctomycetota; class Planctomycetia; order Pirellulales; family Thermoguttaceae; genus JBKQVT01. The sequence goes on from CAWDRV010000006.1 coordinate 183,596, forward strand.
GCCACCTGCTTGATGGGTATGGACGAGCCGTAAACCTCGACCCGGAGCGAATCGACCAGTCCCGGGTTGGCACGGCCCGTGCGAATGCCGGCCAGGGCGCCGCGGAGCACGCCCACGGCCTTTTCCATGCGTTCTTCGACATCCAGGAGAATTTCGTCAACGGTCATGGGAAGAAAAGGGATTGGGGATTGGGGGGTTGGAGGGAAGGATGAAGGATCAAGGATGAAGGATGAAATCCCGCGGACGTTCGATTGTCGCTTGCGGTTTCGCAGCCCTTTGCCAATCCCCAATCCCTAATCCCTCTTGTTAATCCCTCTTGTTTTCATTTCGGATCAACGTGCCGACGCGCTCGCCGAGCACGGCTTGCTCGATGTTGCCCTCCTTGCGGAAGTTGAACACCAGGATCGGCAGATCGTATTCCATCGCCTTGGTAATCGCCTCGGGATCCAACACGCGCAGATTTTGCCGCCGCACGTCCTCGTAGCTCAACTGGCCGTAGAGGACGGCATGGGGATTTTTCTCGGGGTCGTCGCTGAAGACGCCGTCGACGCGAGTGGCCTTCAGCAGCACGTCGGCGTCCAGTTCCAACGCCCGCTGGGCCGCGGCCGTGTCGGTGGTCACGAACGGGCTGCCGGTGCCGGCGGCGAGGAGGACGATGCGTCCTTTTTCCAGGTGCCGGCGGGCACGGCGGCGGATGTAGGGCTCGGCGACGCCGTCCATGCGGATGGCGGTCATCAGTCGCGTGTCGCAGCCGAGCGATTCCAGGGCGTCCTGCAACGCCAGGCCGTTCATCACCGTGGCCAACATGCCCATGTAATGGGCCGTCGCCTCGTGAATGCTCGAATTTCCCGAGGTGAAATGGGCCCCGCGGAGGATGTTGCCGCCGCCGATGACGATGGCGATCTGCACCCCGTGCTGGGCCGCCTGGGAGGTCTGCCGGGCGATGTGGACGACGGCGTCCATGGCGATCCCGCGCTCGCCGGGATGCACGAAACCCTCGCCGGAGATCTTCAGCACCACGCGCCGCCGCCGCCCCGGGTCCGCCGCTTGTCGGTCGCTTGCCATGGCCGCTATTCCTTGGGGAGTTCCCAGTGGACGAAACGAATGATCTTCATGCCCGCATCCTTGGCCACTTGCCCGACGGTCCGCTTGTCGTCCTTGACGAAGGGCTGCTCCAGCAAGCAGCGTTCGGCATAGAAGTTTTGCAGGCGCCCTTCGACCATCTTGGCGATGATCTTTTCCGGCTTGCCCTCTTTGCGGGCGGCCTCGGCGAGGATTTCACGCTCCTTGTCCACGGCCGCCGGATCGAGGTCCTCCTTGCTCACGACCGTCGGACGCATGGCCGCCACGTGCATGCAGATGTCCTTGGTCAACTCGGGAGTGCCCCCCTCGACCTGCAAAAGCACGCCGACGGCGCCGTTGTGATGGGCATAACCGCCGCAAGCCCCGTTGATCCGCACCAGGCGCTCCAGCCGGAAGACCTCGCGGATGCGGTTGTTCAGGTCGTCGAACTGCTGCTTGAGGGTGTGCTTGGGCTGGCTGGGCGACCGCTGGGCCAAAAGCTCCTCGGCGCTGGCCGCGCCGGGACCGGTGGCCAATTGCCGCGCCATGTCGGCGGCCAATTGGAGGAACTGGTCGTTGTTGGCCACCGGGGCGCTTTCACAACGCAGGTCGATCATGGTCCCCACGCCGCCGGCAAGATCGGCATGGACGGCGATCCGTCCGGAAGACGTGGTCCGCCCGGCACGCTTCTCCATCGTCTTCTTGCCCTCCTTGCGCAACAATTCGATGGCCTTGGCAACGTCTCCGCCGGTTTGTTGCAAGGCCCGTTTGCAGTCCATCATGGGCAAGCCGGTCTGCTCGCGGAGGTCTTTGACGGCCTGTGCGGTGATTTCTGGCATGAAAGGAACTCCCGTCTTCTGCGTTTGGAATATGGATTGGATGTGTTGGTATCTGGACGAAGATTCCCCTCTCCCCCCGGGAGAGGGTTAGGGTGAGGGCGCAAACCGTAGCCCCACCATTCCGATTGTTGGTGGGGCTCGCCGACCATGCTTCGCATGGTGCCCGTCGCCCCACCCTACCTTTCTCTACCCGGCGGCAGCGGCAGTAGCCGCCGGCACGGCGCCCTCCGCCTGCTCCTGCTTCCCCTCGGCCGAAGCATTCTTGCCCGCCGACACCGCCTGGGCCAGCAGTTGCACCACCAACTCGATGGAGCGAATGCTGTCGTCGTTGCCGGGAATGGGCAGATCGACCTCGTCGGGGTCGCAATCCGTGTCGATCAGCGCCACGGTGGTGATGCCCAGCTTGCGGGCCTCGCGGATGGCGTTCTTTTCCTTCCGGGGATCGATGACCACGAGGCACTCGGGCAGGCGGTTCATCGTCCTCATGCCGTTGAGGTTGCGGTACATCTTGCGATATTCGCGGCTGAGCGACGACTGCATCTTCTTGGAGTACGTGGCCAGTTCCTCGCTGACCCGCAGCACTTCCAATTCCTCCAAGCGCGTGAGCCGGCTGCGAATGGTGCGGAAGTTGGTCAGCGTGCCGCCCAACCAGCGGTCGCTGACGAAGGGCATCCCGCAGGCCGTGGCTTGGTGCTCGATGGTGTCGGAGGCTTGCCGTTTGGTGCCGACGAAGAGCACCAGGCCGCCGCTGGCCGCCACGCCTTGCAGGTACTTTCGCGCCCGCAGCAGGCCGCGGATGGTCTCGCGGACGTCGATGATATGGATCAGGTTGCGGCGGCCGTAGATATACGGCCGCATTTTGGGGTTCCACCGGCTGGCCCGATGGCCGAAATGGACCCCGGCTTCGATCAGGTCTTTTACCAGGACAGTTGCCAAAAGAGAAACTCCTCGCAAGGCACACCGGCGAAGTCCACCCCGTTATGGGGGGCGTCCGGCGTTGGTTTGGGTATTCGGTCAGTGCAGATTGTCACTATCACCCCGGACCGTTCGGGGTGGTAAACCTAGAAGTCTAATGATTTTCGGTTCCGCAGTCAACCGGGCCGGTCGAGGGGAAAGGCGTTCTTCCCTGGGCGTCAAGCCGCCCAGTTTAACCGAAAACTTGACCTTCTTTGCAAGCGTTCAATGGAGCGTTGCTTGGGAAGTCTCGACCGTCAGCGTCAGTCCCATGGCTTTGGTCACTGCGAAGAGCGTGGAGAGGCGCGGATTGCCGCGCGGCGACAGCGCACGGTAGAGGCTTTCCCGCTCGATCCCCGCCGCCTTGGCCACCTTGGCGATGCCTCCCTGCGCTTCGGCAACTTGCCGCAGGGCGACCAACAGCACTTGTGGTTCTTCGGTGTCCTCGATGGCCGCCTTGAGATACTCGGCTGCGAAGCCTGGATTCTTACGCAGTCTCTTGACCATCACCTCATCGTGCGAAACGCTCGTTTTGTCTTTCATGGCTTCTCCGTCCTTCCCATACGCCTTGCCCTCTCCTGTAGGGGGGGGCAACTTTGCGCGGCCGGGAAATGAGCCGGGGGACGTCAGTCCCCGGATAACCCGCGTCCCCGGGGACGACGGGGCCGTGAGAAGCTACCCGGCTAGGATTCGAACCTAGAACGAGGGAACCAAAATCCCTTGTGTTACCGTTACACCACCGGGTAGTGACGGCACAATCTTACACCGGGGAGGCGGACCGCCGCAAGCCATCGCAGATGGCCCCGATTGCTCGCCAATCGCACGCGGCGGCGCCGCAAGTGGAGCTTCCATACTCGACGAAAGCGTGTTGTGCCTGCGGCACCACGATGTCAGTTTAACTTGACAGAATGTAGCGTATAGCGTACAATATGTCCTGTGTCCATTACATTTCTTCGAGCGACACTTCCGGGTGTCAGAAAGGAACCAGGCGTATGCCTCCGCTGTACAAAGAAGGGTTTTACTGGCTCGTCCTCTTGGCACTCACCGCAGCAGCCTACGGGGTTCTGATGATCTTCCTCGGGCCGATCCGGGCGTTCGGAGCGTTTGGCTTGTTCTTCTTGGTCGGGCTTCAGCCGCTCGTGTATCGCAAGCGACGCCAAGGGATTGTTTGGGATGAACGCGACACGCTCATCAACTACCGCGCCGTTATCGCCAGCTACTCGGTCTTCTGGCTGGTCTTCACGTTGGCCGCGATGGGCATTTGGGCCGCTGTCTATTGTTACGGAGGACAGTCGATGATCTCGGTTCACGTCCTCCCTCTCCTCCTAGGGGGCGGTTTCATCGTAGTTATGACCACCCGAGCCGTAGCCATCGTGGTCCAGTACCGTCTGCAAGACGCGGGCAAGGGGGAATGAGTGCCAACCATCACGAACCAAATCCGCCGATTGCGTTTCGAGCATGGGGAAATGACCCAGCAGGAGCTGGCTGAGCAGGTTGGCGTGGCGCGTCAAACGATCATTGCCATCGAGGGCGGCAAGTACACACCGTCGCTGGAACTGGCGTTTCGGCTAGGTCACGCGTTCGATGTGGGCGTGGAGGATGTGTTTCATTGGAACGAAGATTCCCAATGAGCGGGTAACAACCCGTTTCCCTAATCCCCCTCGACCTCGGGCACCACGTCAGCGGTCGCTCCCGGACGGAGATCGGACCCCAATCGCGCCGCTCTTGGAAGCATATTGCGAACGCCCCCTAAAATAGCTAATCCTTACCGCTTCCGCATTGTGCGAGTCACATTACCCCTTTCTTCTTAAAGTTCCCAAATTTATAAGACTCTCCATGTCAAGCAAAGCGTCCAGTTTGACGATACAAACCTATAATCTGGGATAAATGTGGCCGCGTGAGTCGTCTGCGGAGAGTGTATCTGCAAAACGTGACGATACATTGTCGGCTGGATGGCTAATGTCCATCAAGTAAGTAAGACGAAGGAAATTATAGGCGGACTCCGCCTTTACCGTCAGTAGACCAGGCCTTTGGCCTATCCTTTGTTCTCGTGGTGCATAAAGGAGGCATGCAATGAAGAAAATGTTGGGTGTGCCGCTGATTGCGGTGGTCCTGCTGGCAGTCGCCGCCAGCTCGGCCAGTGCTTGCTACTGCTGCGCCAGCCGGTGCTGCTGTGGCGGCGACGCCTGCTGCACGTCAGCCGATTATGCGTGCTGCCAGCAGCAATGCTGCACGGTCATGAAGACCTGCAGGCAAGTCGTGTACGAGAAGCGGGAATATACCTGCCACAAGACGTGCTGGGAGCGGGTGTGCGAGCCGAAGACGATCACTTGCACCCGTTACGTTCCCGAAACCTACTGCCGCGAGTGCCCCTACACGGTCTGCCGGCCGGTCTGGGAAAACCGCACGAAGGTCTGCAACTACACGACCTGCAGGCCCGTCTGGGAAACCTACCAGAAAGAGTATCCCTACACGGTCTGCAAGCCGGTCTGGGAAACCTACGAGAAGCAGTATCCCTACACGGTCTGCCGGCCGGTCTGGGAAACCTACGAGAAGCAGTATACCTATACGGTCTGCAAGCCGGTCTGGGAAACCTTCGAGAAGCAGTATTGCTACACGGTCTGCCGGCCGGTCTACGAGACCCGTGAAAAGGTCTGCCAGTACACGGTTTGCAAGCCGGTTTGGGAAACACGCCAGAAGGAATACTGCTACACGGTGTGCAAGCCGGTCTATGAAACCTGCGAGCGGGACGTGTATTACACGGTCTGCACGCCGGTGACGTACACCAAGACGATCAAGGTTTGCGGCGGCCACTGGGAGACCAGGCCGGTGGCGTGCTGTGCGGCGCCGGAGGCGTGCGAGCCGGCCTGCGGTTGCTGCTGCCCGGTCGAGCAGTGCCGTGTTTGGGTGCCGGAGGTTTGCGAGAAGCAGATCGAGTGCGTGAAGTACGTGCGCCAGACCTGCGTGAAGAAGGTTCCCTACACCATCTGCCGCATGGTTCCGGAGCAGCAAGTTCGGACCTGCACCTACCAGGTCTGCCACATCGAGCGCCAGGTGTACGAGAAGCACATCCCCTACACCGTATGCAAGATGGTTCCGGAGCAGAAGGTTCGGACCTGCACCTACCAGGTCTGCAAGATGGTTCCGGAGCAGAAGGTTCGGACCTGCACCTACCAGGTCTGCAAGTGGGTTCCGGAGCAGAAGGTTCGGACCTGCACCTACCAGGTCTGCAAATGGGTTCCGGAGCAGCATGTGAAGGTCTGCACCTACAAGGTCTGCCACCTCGTCAAGGAGTGCCACAGCGTGGAGATTCCGTACAAGGTCTGCCGTTGGGTGTCGGAGACGCGCGTCAAGCAGGTTCCTTATACGGTTTGCAAGCCGGTGTGCTACACCAAGACGATCCACTGCGTGAAGTGGGTGCCGAAGGACGTTTGCTACACGGTCACCCGGTGCGTCCCGGTGGTCGTGTGCAGGCAAGTGCCGGTGAAGGTTTGCTGCCCGGTGCCTTGCTGCGAGGCGCCGAAGGCGTGCGAGCCGACCGGATGCGGCTGCGGCTCCTAAGCGTGCACCATGCCTGCCTTCTGCGGCCGAAGCAGAAGGTCTGGTCTAGCAACAGACGGCGGCCCGGCTGAAAAGTCGGGCCGCCGTTGTGTCTTTCTTGCGGCGTGTTTTGAAGCCGGACTTTTGCAAGTTGCCATTGTTTAGGGAACACTCATCTTCGCTGATCGCCGCTTATGGAAACCAATCAGCGAAGATGAGCGAAAATCAGTGTTCTTCGTTTGCTTGTGCGGCATCCGAGGGGTTGTCGGCGGTGTCGGACTCGTGCGTTATGTCGCCCGCCCTCGTTGCCCGTTCGATATTCTCGTTGGGTGTTGCACAACGCAAGTCGTTTCTCCGCAACAGGTTACGTGTAGCTCCTATGAGTGTAATATAGCACGTCGAAAGGAGGGCGTGTTCGACTTGCGCTTACGGACCCTGCCATGAGTTGGGGTTGAACAGAACCTCGCATATTATCTGATTCCCGCATTTTGACATGCAATGGGCCTGTTGCAAATTCCTTACCACCACAGCCCCGGCGGGGCGACAGTCAATAGCCAGGGGGCGTGAGCCCCTGGTGTGAAGGTCAAATGATTGCCGCAAGCCCCGGAGGGGCGACAGAAATGGGGAAATCGGCGATTCTGTCGCCGCTGGCGGGGCTCGGGCGTCCGCTGCTCGATCACGTCCCAGGGGCTCACGCCTTAAGTTTACCCACATCTTTGTTATACTGATAGGCGGCGGAAAGGATTGCCGTCATTGGTTTTAGACAAGGAGGTGGGTCATGGATGACCGATTGGCGTTGGGAGCAAGTTTTGGGGAGGAACATTTTGGGGCCGCAAAGTTGGGAGACCGTCGGCGGACCAAGCGGCTCGTGCAACTGGCGGACAAAATGGTGATGCATCCGGGTGGAACCCTGCCCGACAAAATCGACGATCCAGCGAGCCTGAAGGCGTTGTACCGGCTGGTGGACCAGGGAGAGGTCACCCATACCGCGGTGTTGGCTCCTTCGCGCGAACGGACATTGCGGCTGATGCGGGAGGTCGAGGGTACGGTGCTGGTGATTCAGGACACGACCGAACTGGATTTCACCGGATTGACATCGCTGGAGGGATTGGGGCACATCGGCAACGGGGGTTGTCGCGGCTACTTGGCCCACAACGCCCTGGCCGTGGTGGCGGAAACCCGCGACGTGATTGGATTGGCCTACCAGAGGTTGGCCAAGCGGCCGGAGGCGAACAAGAAGGAAACACGGCAGCAGAGCCGCGAGCGGACAGATCGGTTGTCGCGGTTGTGGAAAGACGCCAGCGCGGCCATTCCGGCGGCGGTTTCCGGTCGGCGTCAGGTGGAAGTGGCCGACCGGGGCGCCGATGTGCTGGAGTTTCTGGATTTCGTGGAGTCGCAGGGCAAGTCGTACTTGGTGCGGTCGCAATACAATCGTCGAATTAGCCTGGAAAATGGGGAGAAAACGAAGCTGCACGACTACGCCTGCGGTTTGCCGGTCCAGGGCTACAAGACGGTGGAAGTGCCGGCGACGAAGCAGCGTGCGGCGCGGACTGCCCGAGTGTCGATCGCCTGGTCACGGCTGATGGTGTTGGTGCCGAAGCAGCCACGAGGCGAGATTCGGGGCGTGCCGTTGACGTGCTGGGTGGTGTGCCTGCGCGAGGCGGACCGGGGCACCGACGTTCAAGCGGTGGAATGGATTCTGTTGACCAACGTGCCGGTGGAATGTTTGGAGGATGCTTGCGAGCGGATGGGATGGTACGAGTGTCGGTGGATCATCGAGGAATATCATAAGGCGCTGAAAACGGGCTGTGGGGTGGAGACGTTGCAGTTCACGACGGAGGAGCGGCTCAAGCCGGCGATTGCCTTGATTTCCGTGGTGGGGTTGTCCTTTTGAACCTCCGCAACGCCAGCCGCCGAGCGGATGCCAAGGAGCGGTTGGCCACGGAAGTGATGCCGGAGATGTACGTTCTGATGCTCAGCCTGTGGCGTTACAAGCGGCCGCGTAAAGACCTGAGCGTGCATGAGTTTTACTATGCGTTGGCCCGACTGGGCGGCCATCAGAACCGCAAACACGATCACCCGCCCGGTTGGCTGGTGTTGTGGCGCGGCTGGACGAAACTCCAACCTATGATTGAAGCTGCGACGATTCTCGGCCAAAAAAGATGTGGGTAAACCTAAGGCTCACGCCCCTGGCTATTGACGAACGCCCCTACGGGGCTCATGCGCCAACCGCTTGCGTTGGGTCCGGTCCACGTTATAGGCCATCGGCTGGCACAATTTCAAGACGAGGAAACGCGCCGCAGCGGGGGCGTCCAAGGCATCGTGCCCGTTCCGTGCAAACGGCCGGCCCGCAAGGGACCGAGGGCCGGTTAGCGCATTGGTCCGGAACGGGTATATTGAGGCTCGCGCGAAGCAAGCCGCGGGAGTGACGAAGATAAGCCGGAGGATACCGGGAAACGCCCACGCTTGATTCGATCGGAAAGAGAGCGGCAGTGAATCACCACTGGGAGGGGGGCTTGTGACCGCCACGCAACCGACGATTAACGAGGTTGACTTTTGCTCGCAGATAGCATCGGAGGCTAACGTCCTCATCAGGCAGAATCCAGCCGCCTATCCCTTCAGGGAAGCGCGCGTAGAAGGCTATGGCGAAGGTTCGGGCCGCCGCAAGCGCAAGGACTTACGCTTCTATGGTGCCAACGGGAAGCTGCTCCTGTGCGGCGAAGTGAAACTCCCCGGGACGCCAGCAGGCCGTTCCCCTTTCGATGACAAGCTCTGCCAAGACGCTGAAGCGAAGGCCAGCAACGCCCGAGTTCAGTATTTCTTCACCTGGAACGTCAATGAGTTTGTGATATTTGACCGGAGACTTTGGGACCGGCCGCTGCTTGAGCGGCGTGTGCGGGTCTGGCACCTCGGGCGCACTCTCGCCAATTCCGCCGCGGTGGCCCGCGAGGACAACCTCAACTTCATCAAAACGCATTTCCTGCCCGACCTACTGCGCGACCTGGGGGATGTTCTTTCCGGGCGCCGAGCCGAGTGGTTGCCCCCGGACGACCTCTTCATCCGTTCCCTGGAAAGTCACCTTGCTTGGCCCGTGCAGTTGTGCGGCGCTTACATCCTCCAGGAGGCCGACAGGAGCAAAGCCTTTCGCCTTCGCGTCGAGCGCTGGATGAGAGACCAAGACCGGAGCTTCGGTTGGACGCCGCATGAGGAATGTGCCAAGGCTCTGGACAACATGGCCAAGACCCTGGCGTATGTTTGGGCAAATCGCCTTCTCTTCTACAAGGCTCTGCGGGCTCGATTCCCCGAGCTGCCCCGGCTCCAACTGCGGCCGTCCGTAAGGAATCCCGACGATGCCGTAACTGCTCTTAACCACTTCTTTCAAGAGGCGGTTGTACGAAGCGGCGACTACGAACCGCTCTTGATGCCGGAGGCGACGGATTGGGACACCGCCCTTGTCTTTCAACCGGACCACGCCTTGGACGCCTGGCGGGGACTGCTGCGGGGTATCGAATCGGTGGACTTCCGCGAAGTGCCTTCCGACGTGGTGGGTCGCATCTTCCAGAAACTCATCGGCCCCGACGAACGGCATCGCTACGGCCAGCATTTCACCGGCGACGATCCGGTGGACCTTATCAATGCCTTTTGCATCCACGCTCCGAGTGACGCGGTACTCGACCCGGCCTGTGGGTCGGGGAGCTTCCTTGTTCGCGCATATTACCGCAAGCGACACCTGGGTCCGCATCGGCCCCATTTGGAGTTGGTCGGCGAGTTGTTCGGCTGCGACATCGCCCTTTATCCGGCCCACCTGGCGACGTTGAACCTGGCGGCCCGCGAGATCAACGACGAGGCAAACTATCCACGCATCGCCCGCCGCAACTTCTTCGACTTCGACGCTGACGAGGCGTTCTGTCAGATTCCCGACAACGCCGGCAATTACCTTCCTGTGATGCTGCCGGCGCTCGATGCCGTGGTGGGCAACCCGCCTTACGTCCGCCAAGAGAGTGTCGATAAGAAAGACAAAGCCCGCTTCGGCGAGATATGCAGCGACGCGTGGCCCAGGTTGCGTCTTAGCGGGCGCAGCGATCTCCATTGCTATTTCTGGCCGGCGGCGGCGCGACTGTTGAAGGAAGGCGGTTATTTCGGCTTCCTGACAAGCTCGTCCTGGATGGATGTTGAATACGGCTTTGCCCTGCAAGGCTGGATGCTGCGACATTTCCGCGTTCTGGCGGTGATGGAGAGCGCGGCGGAGCCGTGGTTCGAGGATGCCCGCGTCAAGACATGCGTGGCAATCCTGCAACGTTGCGACGATGAAGCGGCCCGCATGGCCAACCGCGTCCGCTTCGTCCGCTTTGCCAGGAAGCTGGCGGATATCATTGGAGTCTCGCCGACGCCGGAGGACGAGGGGGCCAGACAGCTCGCCATGGACGCGCTGCGGGACCGCATCCTTAACGCCGATTCGGACTGCCAAGATCAGGACCTGCGCGTCATTGTCAAGGCGCAGAGCGACCTGTGGGCGGACGGCGTTCGCGCCGGCGTGGTCCTTGGGGATGCCGATCTCAATCCATCGCCTGACGAATCGGAGGGAGGCGAGATCGACGAAGAGATGGATTCCCCCGAGGCAGCGATGAACCACATTAACGGCGCCGTGGCGAAGACGTACCACGCCGGCAAGTGGGGTCGATACGTCCGTGCCCAGGACATTTACTTCGAGATCATGCGCCGCTTCGGCAAGCGATTCGTCGCCTTGGGTGAAATTGCCGACATCCGTTTCGGCGTGAAGACTGGCTGCGATGCCTTCTTTATGCCAAGGGATGTCACTGCCGAACGGCTGGCGCGGTATGAAAGTGACCGCGAGTTCCGGAGGAATTCCGGCGGCGCTCCCCGAACGGATGCCGCGTCGGGTAAGCTGCGAATCGTCGAGGCCGGCGACGGGAGCGTGCATCCCATCGAAACGGAGTACCTTGCTCCCGAACTGCATAGCCCCATGGAGGTAAATCGGCCGGTCATTCGGGCCGCAAACTTGGGGCGAGTCGTCTTGCTGGTCGACAAGCCGATGCACAAACTGAAGGCGCAGTCGCCTTGGGTCTGGCGTTACCTCCGCTATGGGATGACGGCGGCATTCGCGTCCACAAAGTCGAAGGCGGTTCCCGTCCCAAAACGCTCGACGTGCGCTGCCCGCGATCCGTGGTACGATTTAACTGGGTTAGTGCGGCCCGGCATCGCTTTCTGGCCCATGGCACAACAATACCGGCACATCATTCCGGGCAACCCCGAACGGCTGATCTGCAATCACAATCTGTTTGATCTTGCGCCCGCCGAGTTGTCGGCAGTTGAGGCGGAATCGCTTGTGGCGATCCTGAACTCAACGCTTGTGGGCTTGTTCAAGACCTTCTACGGGCGATTCGCTGGAACCGAAGGCAACCTGAAGACCGAAGTAGTGGACGTGAAGCTCTTGGAAGTGCCCGACCCCCGCGCGGTGCCGGCGGACGTGGCCGAACGCTTGGCCGATGCGTTGGAACGGATGGGCCGACGGGAAGTGGGCCGACTGGTGGAAGAGCAGTTGATGGACTGCCATTCTCCCGAGCGCGCCCGAAGGCTCGCCGTCGGTCCGCTACTGCTTTCGCAAGAGCTGCTGCAACCCGACCGACGCGACCTGGACGACGCCGTTTTTCAACTGCTAGGGGTGTCCGACCCCAACGAACGCGATGAACTGATTGGCAGGCTGTATGAGGCGACGGCCCGGCATTTCCGCGACATCCGAGTGGTCGAAATCGAAAAGATGGAGCAACGCGCCAAGACCAATAACAAGCGTTTCAGCGTTCACGACTTGGCGGCGGATATCTGGGACGCGGCCGAGTTGGAAGACGCGACACCATTGGCCGAGTGGGTCGAGCAGCAACCCGAATCGGATTCATTGGCAATCCTTCTCGACGATCGGCCGGCCGTACTATCCACGGATGAGATGTTTTCCCCGAATACTGTGTACTTCGGCAGGCATCGGAAGGGGCACATCGACTGTCAATCACGCGGGCAGGCGGAACTTGTTGTCCGGCTGGCGAATCTTGGCGTACAGGGGCAAGTGAGACTTCCGACCGACTTCGGGCCGTGCCTAAGAGTGCTGGAGCGCGTTGACCGCCGCGTCGAGAGAGCCAGGGCGAGATTCAAGGAACTGGCCGAAAGCCGAACGAGCGACGAGCGCGTCCAGAACCAGCTTGTGGAGGCGCTGGAACGTTGGTTTGTCGTCGGCCGGGGGGCAGCCAAGCCGGGCGCGGTAGCAGAAACCGCCGAGGCCGATCCGGAGGACTAAGACTACACACGTCGCTGTCTTGAAGTATCAAAACGCGTCGTTCGCGTTGACGCCCTTCTGATTGCTCTTGTACATCTTTTGCAGGTTCTCGATCTGCCTGCCCTGGATCGCCTTCTTCTGGCCCTCCAATTGGTCGAGCAACTGGCCGTCCTTCTCCATCCGCATTTCCACCTGCACCGACGGGGGTGCGGGCGGGGGCGGAGCCATGCTAGGCGCCGCACTGAAGGGGCTGCTCGCCGGAGGCTGGGGCTGCACGCCGGGGTACATCGCCGGCGGCGCGTACGTCGCCAACTCGACCTGCCCGCGATAGAAGGCGTAACGCGACGGTTCCGCCCGGGCGATCACCGTCGAACGCCCGCGGATGCCGTCGGCCACGAAGATGCCGCGGAGATCGGTCGCGCCGGCCACGAAATCGGCGTTCCGGCTGCCGATCACCTTGACGTGGACCTCGCCCACGAAGCGGTTGGACACGGTGTCCTTGACCGTGGTGCGGACGCGTCCGGAAGCGGCGTCCTCCTGGATTTCGACGGTCAGCGGCGTAATCAGCACCAGCCCGCTGGCGTGCAGGTCGTCGCCGCGGCAGACGACCAGGTAGGCCCCTTCGTCTTTCAGCGGAAGGGTCAGCTTTTGGGTGCGGTCGCGATAATCCTTGCCGTCGCCCAGCTTGACGGTGGTTTCGTACAGGGGTCGGATTCCGGCCAGGTTGATGCCGGCGATGCCGCCGAGGTTCCGCTTCAGGAGGCTGAACTTCATCAGGTCGATGCGATAGACCTTGGCGTCGCAGGCGGCGACGTTGCGGAACTTCAACTCGACTTCGGCCGGCTTGCCCGGCTTGATCGTGGTCACTTCCGGCAGTTCGATCGCCTTGCGGAGGAAATACTGGATGGCCTCGCGGGCGTCGCTGAAGCGGTCCTCGACGAGGCGATACTGGCGGATGGCGGCGGCGGCCTCGCCCAGGCTGTGATGAATCTGGCCGAGGATGTAGATCGCCTGCCACTTGTTGGGGCTTTCCACCTCGCGGCCGGTCGCCTTGTCGATCCGTTTCGCCGCGGCCACCTTGCCGCACATCTCCAACGCGGCCTGGTGCTGATGGGTGGCGTACTCGCAATAGCCGATCATGTACCAGAAGCTGTCCAGCAGGTCGCTCGTCGGGTAGCGGGCGGCGTAGCGGTCGCACGCCGCGGCGGCCTGGTCGATACGCCTTCAATTCCAACAGCGCCGTGGCCGTCGAGAAGGCGGCCTGGTCGGCGGCCGGGTCGTCGGGATAGGCCGTCAAGAAGGCTTCCAGCATCGTCCACGCCCGGCGCACGAGGTCGACGCGGTTGATCTTCTGCTGGCGGAGCTCGGCGTCGGCGGCCGCCTGCGGGCGCCATGGCATAGACCTGCTGGGCCAGGGCATAGGTCGCCGCCGCCGCGTACGGCTCCGGCGGATACTCGCGGAGCAGCCGGCCCATCACCTCGATGCCGCGGGCGAACTCGCCCTGCGACTGGAGGAAGCCGGCCACGCCGCTCTCGCCGGAGAAACTGCCCTCGATCGTGGCCCGGTAGACCAGGTAGCTCCGCTCGTATTCACCCATCTCGTGATACGCGGCCCCCACCTTGACGATCTTGGCGAAGGGAATCTCCTCGGCCGGCCACCGCTCCTTGACGATCTCGAAGTAATGCACGATCTGCGCCGGCGGGCCAAGCTCCAGGTGGGCGTCCAACAACATGCGGACGACGTCCTTGTACACGTCGGACCGCAGGTTCCACTTCTCGTTGCCGACGAGCTCGGTCAGAAAGCCCTTCGCCTCGGCGTAGTTTTTCTTCTCGAAGCATCGCTTGCCAAGCTCGTAGAGTTCCTGCGGCGTCTTCACATAGGGGTCGCTGCTGGCGACGCCTTGCGGCAACACCTCCAGCGACTTGGGCGAGGAGACCATCCATCGCTCGGGCCGGTGGGCGTCGCGGACCACCGTCGGCGCGGCGCGGTACTTGCCCGGCAGATAACCGACCAGCTCGTAACGGATCGAGCCCGGGTAGCGGCGATCGCCCACGTAGAACGTGATCGCCCCCGCGCCGATCTCGAACCGGTCGAATCCGCCCTGGACCGACTGCTCGACGACCGTGGCCCCGCTGGGGATCGGCTCGGTGACGACGAGGTATTCCAGTTGTTCGTCGGGGACGTCGACTCCGGCGAAGCCGTTGCGCCAGAGTTCCAGTTCGACTTTCGCGCGGCGGCCGACCGGCAGATGCTCCAGCGGGTTGGTGAACACGTCGTAACGGCTTTCCAGGATGTCGAAGCCGCAGGGGATCTCGCGGCCGTCCATTTCCAGCGGGGCCGGCTCGTAGGTCCGGTTGATCTGCCACGCGCCGGTGGTGGCGGCCAGCTTGTCGGCGGGCACGAACCCGCTCAGGAGGCACTGATACGTGTAGCGGCCGCGGCCGGTAAGCTGGAAGTTGATCCGCTGCTTCCCCTGCTTGTCCTGGGTCAGCAGTTTGCCGGGCACGTCGATCGAAAGCGTCCCGGCGGCCGGATCGACTCTGGAGCGTCTTGACTTGCACGTCGTTGACGAACACGGCCAGCGTGTAGCGCTGGCCCTCGAAGCGGCTTTCGGCGAACCAGCGGCACAGCGCCAGCGCGGCCGGCCCGGTCGCCTTGTCGGGCAACCAGCGATGGCCGGCCCGATGGGCCAGCAGCCAATCGACCAGTTCTTTCGCCTTGGGCGACTTGGGCGCGACCTCCTCGGAGGGCCAAGGCATAGAGCGCCCGAAGCTCCGCCGGCGAATGGCTCCAAGGCAGCGAGTCGTGATGCGTGGTCCGGGCCGCGGCCGCGTTCTCGGCCGCCGCGTCCAGGGGGCAATGGGCCAGCAGACGCTCAACAGCCTGGCGAGCCTGAAGGCATCGCTGTATGGGGGAAACATGGGGGCAGGAAGCACACGGTATTATTGCGGTGTACATGTCCCTGCGTGCTGAAACGTGGAAAAACATTTCGCAAATCGCTTGACAGATTCGCGGATGTGCGTACAATCATAGTCATTGTGAGGACCACCGAGTCACACGCGGCGGGACTCACCACGCCGGTATCCTTTGAGGACATTTGAGGGGAAAGGAAAGACCCAGCGAAGCACGCTATCGAATATAACTCGAATTGACGCGCGAGCGTCAAGTCTGCTCTTGAGAAAACGACCAACTTGAGCCATTTGGCTCTCGCAACAGAGGCAGTGCTTGGCCACCAGCGCCCCGAAATGGGGCGCCGGCCGGGTGCTGGTCTGTTGCGCCCCTTGGTCGGGGTTCTCAAGACGGCTTCGGTTCGGCGCTCCTTGTCGTTCTTGGGCACGCGGTGGCTGGGGACGAGGTGATCGGGACGAGGCGCCGCGCAAGACGAACCGGGAGGTGAAGCAATGAAACGCACTGCGAAAACATTGTTGTTGACGGCCGCGATCTTGTTGCTCGCCGGGGCCGGTGGGCTAGGCGAGGCGAAGATTGCGGAATCCGAGACCCCGAAGGCGGCGAAACCGACCACGCAAGACGTGCCGAAGGGGGCCGGGGCTGACCGCGCGAAACAGCCGGCGAAGACGCCGACGACCCGCGACGAGGCCCTCGCCGCCCTCAAGGCGGCAGGCTTCACGCTTACCCCCGCCACGGATACCACCCTGACAATCTCAACGACCAACGCATCCCCGCAAACCAAGAAGGCGCTGGCGCTGCTGCCGATGGTTCCCGACTTAGTTTCCCTTCGCCTGGACATAGCCAATCTCAACGACGCCGACCTCGCGCCCCTCAAAGGGCTCAAAAACCTACGAAGCTTGAGTGTGAGAAGCGGCGTCTGGAAGGGGAACGGTTTGAAGAACATCGAGGAGCTAACGCAGCTGCGGTCGCTGAGAATTCAGGGAGCTTCTGTCGGCGACGAGGCAATCGCGTTTCTCAAAAAACTAAACGGCCTCGTTAGCCTGGGCCTGGGGGGCACGAAAGTTGGGGACGGCGCCATGGCGACGGTTGGGACGTTCCACGCGCTTTGGGACCTTTCGCTGGCGGACACCCGCGTCAGCGACGATGGTTTGGCCCACCTTGGCGGGCTCGTCCGACTACATGCCCTCTACCTCGACGGCACCAAAATCACCGGCACCGGCTTGCGGCACCTTCGGCCCATTGCCAAGCTGTACCAACTTAGCATGAGGCGGACGCCGGTCACCAACGCCGGGCTGCGAGAGATCCGCACGCTGCCGGTACGCAACCTATCCCTTGACGAGACCCGGCTCACCGACGCCGGGCTGGCGGAGCTTGCGGGGACTCCGAATCTAAAATACCTAAGCATTAGCTTAACGGCCGTTACCGATTCCGGGCTGGCGTACATCGAGAAGATGCCGAAACTACGATCGGCGGACGTGACGGACACTCAGATAACCAAGAAAAACGGCCAGGCAGTTCGCGATCGAACAAAGATCAGCATTTTTTCCGAAAGATGGGGGGACATCGAGGACTGCCTTCCGGACGAACCGACGAAACTGAACGCGAAGCATGAATGACACCGCCGCCTAACGTGGGTCGCTAGACCAGTTCAACACAAACTCAACCGTAACGGGAGGACAGGATCGTGAAAAACAAGAAGGCCATTCTGGGCCGGCTACTCTGTCGCGATAAACCGCGCCCGGCATCGACGCGAGGCCGGTACCGCTCGCTTCGGGTTGAAAACCTCGAGCCGAGACTCTGCCTCAGCTTCTCGGTAAGTGTGAGAATACCGGTCAACTGCTTCGCAATTGCAAAGCAAGGTAAACGTTTTCACGGAGGATTTTCCATGCGGAAGCCGCCGCGGTTCTGGGAGAACACCTTTTCACGTCTCCGATTCGCCCGCCGAAAGGACAAGAAACGACCCGCGGCGCAAATTGCTTGACATGCCTGCAGCGAACGGGTATATTAAGTCCAGCCGATTGCTGGGCCCCGCAACGTGGAGGCGTTCGCACCGCGGCAGGAGGGATAACAATGAACCGATGGATAACCCGGCCTTTGGTCCTGCTTGCTGTCTCGCTGGCGTGCGCGTTCGGCGGCGAGGCCTGGGGCAACACGGTCGAATACACCGTCACCGACCTCGGCACCCTGGGCGGCGACCGGAGCAGCGCCACCGGAATCAATGACGCCGGGCAGGTCGTGGGCTCCTCGAACGTCACACCGGGCGCTATCCCCAGCGAGGCTTTTCTCTACAGCAACGGGGCCATGCAGGGCCTCGGATATCTCCCCGGACCTGGCTATCCGCCGGCCAGCGCGGCGTACGGCGTCAATTCCTCGGGCCAGGTGGTGGGCTCGGCCACCACGCCCGACGGGCACGACGCGTTTCTTTACGCCAACGGGACGATGACCGACATCGGCGCGTTTGGCGCCTGCGCCATCAACGACACCGGGCAGGTGGTGGGCACCTATGTTACCATTGCCAACAGCGCCGCCGTTGACCACGCCGTCCTTTACACCAACGGAACCATGCAGGACCTTGGCTCGCTTGGCGGCAGTTACAGCCAGGCCTTCGGAATCAATTCCAGCGGCGAGGTGGTGGGCTCGTCCAGGAGCCAGCTATACGGCGCCTCGTACGCTTTCCTCTATAGCAACGGAACCATGCAGAATCTTGGGACGCTCGGCGGCTACAGCAGCGTGGCCTACGGGGTCAATGACGCCGGTCAGGTGGTGGGCCAATCCGGCCTCCCCGGCCCCGCGTACGGCCAGCACGCGTTCCTCTACAGCAACGGGGTCATGACGGACCTCGGGTCGTTCGGCGGCGATTCTAGTGCCGTCGGCATCAACGCCAGCGGGGAGATAGTGGGGTGGGCTGACACCGCGGGTAACGCGTCCGAGCACGCCTTCCTTTATTCCAACGGGAGCATGATCGACCTCAACAACCTGATTGCCCCAGATTCGGGCTGGATACTCGGCAGCGCCGCGGCAATCAACGACAACGGCTGGATCGTGGGCGTGGGCTATAACCCCAGCGGGCAGGGCGACGCGTTCCTGCTAACTCCCGTCGGCTCGGCGCCGGAGCCTTCGACGTTGGCGCTTCTATGCGCCGCGAGCGTAGGCATTGTCGGGTACCTACGGCGGAGGAGAAGAACATAACGCATCGCGCCTTGCCGGACCGAGCGAGCGGCCGGTATGACCAGCAGGCCTTTCTCGTACGCACCAAACCATTTCATCGGAGGATTCGCCATGCGTAAGCGCTCGAGGTTCTGCAAGGTCGGGACGAAACTTTTCGGCGGCGAGAACGGGCGACGCCCAGGGCGCTCAATGCGGCGACTGGCGATCGAAGAACTCGAGCACCGCATGCTTCTGTCAGGAATCACCGCGCACACCAATGTGGCGCTCGCCACCGAACCGGACGGCACGCCCGTGCCCCCCGCCAGTTCGCCCCTGGTGGGCTACCTCGCGCCGGCGCAAATCCGCAAGGCCTACGGGATCGACACCCTCATCAGCGCGGACGACGACGGGCATGGCCAGACCATCGCGATCATCGACGCCTACAACGATCCCAAAATCGTGAGCGACGTGGCGGCGTTTGACACCCAGTTCGGCTTGCAGCAATTCGTGACGTCCGGCCCCGGTCCCAAGTTCGCCGTTGTGGACCAATACGGCAATGCGATACCAGACCAGACCGACCCTCCACCAGGGCAGAACCCAGTGAACGCGGCGTACGGTGATTGGGGGATGGAGATATCGATGGACGTCGAGTGGGCCCACGCGGTCGCGCCGCAGGCCAACATCATCCTCTTCGAGGCCAACAGCAACGGGCAGCCAGACCTTTTGACCGCGGTCCAGACGGCCGCGGGCTACTCCGGCGTATCCGTGGTGTCGATGAGTTTCGGTGGCAGCGAATCCCCCGACGAATTGCAAAACGACTCCTATTTCACCACGCCCGCCGGTCACGGGAACAACGACATCTTCGTGGCTGCCACGGGCGACGACGGCTGGCCGGGGAGCTACCCAGCATATTCGCCCAACGTCGTGGCGGTCGGCGGCACCACCCTTACCCTCGACGCCAACAACAACTGGCAAAGCGAGAGGGTCTGGGGCGATAACTGGGCCCCGCCCTATCAAACCGGCACCGGCTACGGCCAAAGCAATTACGAGAGCGAGCCCGGCTACCAAGCCGGCGTGCAAACGTCCGGCGCCCGCGAAATCGCCGACGTTTCCTTCGACGCCGATTCGGTCGTCGGCAGCGGCGTCGAGGTGTACGATTCCTACGACTTTGGCGCTAATCATCCCTGGTTTGCCGGGGGCGGTACGAGCCTGGCGACGCCCTGTTGGGCGGGACTTTTCGCCATCGCCGACCAGATGCGGGCCGGGGCCGCGCCCCTGCTGAACAGCCCCGCGGCCCTTTACGCCCTCACCGACCCGTATAGCAGCGACTTCCACGACGTCACCGTGGGCGGGTACTCGACGCAGCAGGGCGAGAGTTACTTGGCGGGCCCGGGCTATGACATGTATTCGGGCATCGGCACGCCGATCGCCAATAACCTGGTTCCCGACCTCGCAAGGGAGACGATAGCGCCGCCGCCAACAACGTGGACCGGGGTCTACGGCGATGGTGTTAGCTGGGCGGATGGCTTGAACTGGAGCACGGGTTTATGCCCCACCTCCTCGACCGACGTGGTGGTAGACTCCGCAGCGGTCACGGTCAACTCGCAAGATGCCAAGGCCAACTCCCTGGAACTTTCCAACACCACGCTCGACATTCAGTCGGGCGGGACCCTCACGGTGACCGGCACCATTACGCTAAACGACTCCTCGACGATCGAGGTCGATAGCGGCGGAAAGCTCGTATGCACCAACACCTTCGCGGCGGCCGGCGCGGGCGGATCGCTGCTCATCGACGGCGGCACCCTCACGGCGGATGCAACCGCCACGGTCGCCGCGCCGATCATGATTGGCCCCAACCAAGCCACCTTCGACACGGCGGGTTATTCCATGGCATTGAAGGGCCAAATCCAAGACGTCGACACCAACTATCCGGGCGGGCTGATTAAGACCGGCAGCGGCGCGCTGATCATCTGGCAGCCCAGCGCGGCGCCCAGCAGCGACATCGTGAAGCCCAACGGCGGAACGGTAACGCTGGGTCCTCCGATCGTTGACGGCGGCAGCCAGACCGAAAATTACACGCACGGCGGCCAATCGCTCAATTCCATCGGCAACGGCAACGGCGACAACGGCGGCGACACGACCGGGGCCGACGTCGTCGAGTTCTATTTGCAGCCGATCAGCCAAGGCACCACCAACTACACCACCGATTTCGAGATGGACAGCAACGACAACATCACCGCGAACAACGTCGCCACCAACGACGCCTCCGGGACGATCTACTTCGCCGTCTACGCGGGCTTGAACCAGGCGAACGACACCCACGCCGACGACGGCGTCGGGTTTGCGTTTCTGAATTTCACCTCGACGGGGACCATCGGCAGCGAGCCGTCGTCGCTGGGCCTGTCGCTTGAAAACGGCTTTGGCGACAGGGTTACCGCCAGCCCGGGCGCGTCGACCGATCTGAACGACGACGGCAACCTCAACGTCGGCTCGACCAACAGCCGCAGCCCGGCGGGCTGGGCCGTATTCGAGCAGAACTCTTGCGCCTTCGCCACGGGCAGCGGCGCGGCCAACGGCAGCGGCGACCGCACGAACGTCCTGCTCGGCGTGCTCGCGTACAACTACACGAATGCCAGCGCGACCGGCACGCAGACGGCGCAGGTTACGCTCGATAGCCGGGCCGGCGACCTCTTGGCGCTGGCCCTCGGCTATAAGCTGGACGGCGTTATAAAGTGCGACACGTTCAGCGGATCGCAGGCCGCCGACCTGGCGATCGGCACGCCGGTGACGATAACCTACACCCCGCCCGGGGCCGAAAACGAGTCGGTGGTTGTTGGCGGGGGCGTGGTCGGCAGCAGCGTTGTGGTCAATAAAGTTAGCTCGACGGCCCTCCCGGTTACCGACGGCGTAGCGGCGGCTGCAAGCCTTCAGACTGTGATTTCCGCCGCGACCGATGCGAGCGTTTCCGCAGCGACGGCGACCGTGCCGATTGCGGCTACCGGGGTCAGTGGCGGGGCGACAGAAAGCGCGCTTACTGCGAACCTCGGTTCCGCGAGTTCATCCGCGACGACTGACGGGCACAGCGACACCATCGCAGCGGACGAGTATTTTGCCACGCTCGGCGCCGATTTCCCGGCGATCACCTTGTCCGTAGCAGCGGCCTAGCGGTAGACGAGGGAAGCCCAGCCGGCACTCGCCCAGGCGGTAGCGGGCCTCGATGTCCAACGGACTCGCGCCGTGGTCCTTCGAGAACTGTTGATACAGGCCGGCCGCCTCGCCCACGCGGCCCATGTTCTGATGGCATTCGGCCACGCGCAACTCGACCTCGACCCGCCGGTCCGCCTTGGGACCCACTTCCAACGCCTTGCGGTAGAACTCCAGGGCCTTGTCGTACTGCGGCTTCTGGTCCTCCTTGGGCGGCTTGAAATAGGCGTCGGCGAAGTCCAGATAAATGTCGGCGATCTGCTGCTTGCGGTCGTCCGAGAGGAGGTAGGCCGCCTCGGCGCCGTAGATCTGCTCGGCGCCGCGGAAATCGCCCTTGCGGGCCAGGGCCAACGCCTTGCCGAAGCGGGCCTGCCGGGTCCAGGGACTCTTGGGAAAATCCTTCTGGAGCTGATCGAACGCGGCCACCGCCTCGTCGTATTTCCGCGAAAGATACAACGCCCGGCCTTTCAAATAGGTCAGGTAATCCCGCGGGGCATCCTTCGCCTTGGCTGCCTCGTCGATCGCCCGAATGGCTTCCGGATAGTTGCGGTCCTGCATCAACTGCCGGACCTTCGCGGCGACCAGGGGTACGTCGGCCGACGTTGGCCCGGCGGCGGCCACTGCCGTCGGCATGAAAGCGGACATGGCGGTCAACAGCGTGAGAACGAGGACGATTGCAGCCGGACGGGGGTGGAAGTGTCGCATGGAATGGCTCCGGAAAGTGATCCCCTCTCCTGGAGGGGGGCGGTGGAATGGACGACTCGCTCGTGCCACGAGGCAAGAATAGCCTATCGCTTAGACGAAATCACGGGGGGTGAAGTTCCCCAATGCGGAAAATAAAGGAGTTGGCAACAGCCGAACATTCCCCCTTATGCCTTCCTGGCCGTCGATTTTCCTTGCAAATCGGTGGTTATCGACGAACGCTTAATCGAGGATCTTCACCTCACGGATGGGCTTGCCTGCCTGACGGGACACAAACTCGGCGATCGCCTTCTGCTTATCGAGGCTGATCTCAAGGACGTTCCCAGGTATTCCCCAGGATGACGCCGTCGCTGAATTGGATCTCGTATCCGCGATCCTCGATAACTTTGCCGAATAGTTGCTTGTACCGCGGCGCCGTGCGAATTTCCGCAACGGCGCTGTATGGGTAAGCCGAATGTGAAAGACCAAACCATGACTGCAATCGGACTTCCTTCTGATCGAAATCCATATGCCAGTTCAGAATGGC
Source organism: uncultured Planctomycetia bacterium (assembly GCA_963804825.1). Taxonomy (GTDB): domain Bacteria; phylum Planctomycetota; class Planctomycetia; order Pirellulales; family Thermoguttaceae; genus JBKQVT01. The sequence continues at coordinate 206,767 of CAWDRV010000006.1, forward strand.
CAGTACCGCGGCCAAGAGAATGAGCCCGAAGAAGGACAGCAATAAGCGCATCGCGCGGTGGAAGTCAATGCCGTAAAAAAGATTGTCATAACGGAGGAAAAGAGCGAATCGGTCGCGGAGCAGGCCGCGAATGGTTAGCACAACGAGGGGCGCGGAACTTAGGATGCCCAGGAAGATCGCCGGCGCTGCCATAGCAACCGCTGGTAAATAGAGATGAAAGACAACCTGGTCGAAGCGGCTCGCGTTCCATCGGCATAAGGGAGCGAGAATGTAGTACCACCAGACAAACGTGAGCAAAGCCATGTACGGGAGGCACATCACATTGACAACCGACAGCCATTTCCGATAAACAGGGGCCAACTTTTCCAGCGGCGGCCCCGCCTCTTCGTAGCCGGGTGGCAAGGGAAACAGCTTCGCCATGAATCGCAAGAAGAATCGCTGCAGCCAAATCTCCAGCATTTGAAAATTACCCGGCGTTCAACCTATTGACCTGTACCACCCCTTCAGCGAGGGGTATTCTACTATGAGATTGATGGTGCTGCAAGGCATTGCAATCGACGGACGCTCGGTGCCGCTGCCGCCCGCTACGCCTTCCGGGCCGCCACCACGGAATTCATCGCCACGCCCATCGCCGCCTCGCCGTCCAACAGCAAGGCGGGCTCGACAAAACCGGCCGCTTCAAGGTCCTCGACAAACTCGGCCAGCGTAAACGTCCCGCCGGTCTCCGTGTTGACCAGCATGTTGATGGCGAACATTGCGCCCTCGGGCGGCCGGGTGCGATCGGCCTGCATGACGATGTCGCGGATGGCGATCCGTCCGCCGGGCTGCAAGGCGCGATAGACCTTGCCGTAGAGCGCCCGATTATCCTCCCGCGAGTGCTGATGGACAATCGCGCTGAGCCAGGCGAGATCGGCGCCCGCGGGCAACTCGTCGGCATAGAAGTCGCCGGCGACGAGCGTCACGCGGCGTTCCAGACGGCTGCCGGCCAGGCGCTGCCGGGCCTGGACGATGGCGTCGGGCAGATCGAAGATCGTGGCGGTCGTGCCGGGCCGGGCGCGGAGAAAGGCCAGCGTCCACGTGCCCGACGCACCGCCCACGTCGAGCAGATGCCGGAAAGGCAAGTCGGCCAGGCGTGCCACCAGGCCGTCGGCCATCGGGCCGGAAACGCTGTGCATCGCGGCGATGAATGCGGCCCGATCCGCCTCGTCGCCCCGGATGCTCGCTTGCCCAGGCTCCGGCACGCCCCGTTTGACAACCCACGCCAACCGGGTCCATTGCCGCAGACAGTTCATGCTGTGCCAGATCATCGGCAGCACCGTCTGCGGGCCGTCTTCGGTCAACAGCGGCCGGAGCGGCGCGGGCGTCGCGTAGCGGTCGCCGGTCTTCTCCAGCAGCCGCAAGGCCGTCAAGGCGTCCAGCAGCATGGCCATCGCCCGCGGATCGGCCGACGCCTCTTCGGCCAGTTCCACGGCGGAGCGGCTCCGATCGCCCAGGAGGGTAAAGAGGTTCAGCTCGGCGGCCGCCCCGAGCACGCAGGCCGGCTGATAATCGCGCATCAGTCGGAGGATATCGAACCGATCGGGAAGGTTTTGTTCCATGATTGCACGTTCGGTAAAGGGCCAGCGGGGGCACCCGGGGGGAAACACTCTCTATTTCATCCCGGCGGGCGTAAGTTGACAAGTGTGCCCCCGAAGATGCGGAAATACTGCCCGAAAGAGGGGCGGGAGGCGTTCGTGCCGCCTCCATCGTGGCTTTCCTCGTGTTTTCTCGACAAGCCGGAACTAGAATACCAGTAGACGATCGTGCTGACCTGGGTTCTATCGCTACGGTGATTGCCATGTCGCGCATGCTGGTGGATCGGTTTCATGCTGGGGGTTGTCGGGGCGTCGGCTTCCGCATTGGCCCAATTCAAGGATGCCGAACCGGGCGGGCCGAAGTTGGGTCCCTCGGAGGTTTCCAAATGGCGTTGCGGCATGGTCATCACGGCCGCCGGCGGCCCCTGCAAGGGAGTGATCGGCTACGTGCCGGTCCCGCGCGACTGGCCGGAACAGCAGGTGAGGATCGCCGAGGAGGACATCTCGCCCGAGGTGACCGTCAGCTACGAGACGGTCGAGGGCGCGGCCAAGATCATGCTGATCAAGATTCCGTACTTGGACGGCGGCAAGGAGGCCAAGGCCGTGGTGACGTTCGAGATTCGCCGCAGCCAGTTGTTGGCCCCGGAGAAGACCGACGGCTATAAGATTCCGGACAGCAAGAAGCTCACTCCCGCCTTGCGGGGTTACTTGGTCCCGAGCCTGAAGATCGAGAGCCGCGACCCGAAGATTCGCAAATTGGCCAAGGAGATCGGCACGGACAAGGAAAAGGCGTGGGACCACGTCGAGGCGATTTACGATTGGGTCCGCGAGCACGTCAAGTATGACAAGAATGGCAAGCTCAAGGGCGCGTTGGCCGCGTTGCGCGAAAAGACCGGCGAGTGCGAGGACATGAGTTCCTTGTTCATCGCCATTTGCCGGGCTGCGGGCGTTCCAGCCCGCACGGTCTGGGAGCATGGCCACTGCTACCCCGAGTTCTACCTGTTGGACGACAAGGGGGAAGGGCACTGGTTTCCGTGTCAGGCGGCGGGCAGTCGCGCGTTCGGCTGCATTCCCGAGACTCGGCCGATCCTTCAGAAGGGCGACAACTTCCGAAAGTTGAACAGCAAGAAACCGAAGGACCGGCAGCGTTATCTGGCCGAGTTTATCAAGTGCACTCCGTTAAATCCCGGCGGCGACCCGAAGGTAACGTTTATCCGCGAGGCGGTGCAGTAAGGGGCGGGTTCTTCAGCGCCCAAGGCCGCTGCCAACTGGCGGGCGGCAACGCACGCAAAACAACCGCCGGCCCGGATGTCTCCGAACCGGCGGAGTTTCCAACAAATCCATCGGAACGGGCAGGTGTCAACGCACGGCACCACTGCCGCCGCCGTGCTATCTGCTCCCTGGCGACCCCATCCCCAGGCTTACGCCTGGGGCTCACTACTCTCAATACATATCCTCGCCGCCGCCGGGCATCGGAGCGGAGTTTTTCTCCTCCTTCGGCTTCTCGGCCACCAGGGCGTCGCTGGTCAACAGCAACGTGGCCACGCTGGAGGCGTTCTGCAACGCGGTCCGCGTCACCTTGGTCGGGTCGATCACGCCCGCCTTGACCAGGTCTTCGTAGACGCCGGTCGCGGCGTTGTAGCCTTGCGGGCCCTTGGCCTCGGAGACCTTTTCGCAGACGATGCCGCCGTCCTGGCCGGCGTTGTCGGCGATCTGGGTCAACGGGGCGCGGCAGGCGCGGAGGATGATCTTGTAGCCGACTTCCTCGTCCTGGAGCAGGTCGGCGGGTTTCACGGAGGCCGCCGCCCGCAGCAGGGCCACGCCGCCGCCGGGGAGAATGCCCTCTTCGACCGCGGCCCGGGTGGCGTGCAGGGCGTCCTCGACGCGGGCCTTCTTCTCCTTCATTTCGCTCTCGGTCGCGGCGCCGACGTTGATCTTCGCCACGCCGCCGGCCAGTTTGGCCAGCCGCTCCTCGAGCTTCTCGCGGTCGTAATCGCTGGTGGTGTTTTCGATCTCGCGCCGCAACTGTTCGATGCGGCCCTTGATCTCGGCGCTCTTGCCGGCCCCTTCGATGATCGTCGTATTGTCCTTGTCGATGACGATCTTCTTCGCCCGGCCCAACTCGGCCAACGTCGTGTTTTCCAGCTTCCTGCCGAGGCTCTCGAACAGCGCGGTGCCGCCGGTCAGGACGGCGATGTCCTCGAGCATCGCCTTGCGGCGGTCGCCGTAGCCGGGGGCCTTCACGGCGCCGACCTTGATCGTGCCGCGCAGCCGGTTGATCACCAGCGTGGCCAGGGCCTCGCCGTCGACGTCCTCGGCCACGATCAGCAGCGGCTTGCCCGCGTTGACCACCTTCTCCAGCACCGGCACCATCTCCTTGACGTTGGAGAGCTTCTTCTCGTAGATCAGCACGTAGGCGTCTTCCAGCACGCACTCCATCTTCTGCGGATCGGTGACGAAGTAGGGGGAGAGGTAGCCGCGGTCGATCTGCATGCCCTCGACCCATTCGACCTCGGTGCCGAGGCTCTTGCCCTCGTCGACGGTGATGACGCCGTCCTTGCCGACTTTTTCCATGGCGTCGGCCAGGAGCTTGCCGATCTCGGCGTCGTTGTTGGCGGCGATGGCGCCGACCTGGGCGATCTCCTCCTTCTTGTTCCGAACGGAGATCGACATGCTCTTGAGCCGCTCGGTGATGTCGGCGACGGCCTTCTCCATGCCCTGCTTGAGCAGGATCGGATTGACGCCGGCCACGACGGCCCGGAGGCCCTCGACGAAAATCGCCTCGGCCAGGATGGTGGCGGTCGTGGTGCCGTCGCCGGCCACGTCGCTGGTCTTCGAGGCGACCTCGCGGACCATCCGGGCGCCCATGTTCTCGTAGACGTCCTCCAGATCGACTTCCTTGGCCACCGTGACGCCGTCCTTCGTGACGGTCGGCGCGCCGAAGCTCTTCTGCAAGATGACGTTCCGCCCGCGGGGGCCCAGCGTGACCCTCACGGCCTGGGTCAGCTTGGTGACGCCGCGCCGCAATGCGTCGCGGGCTTCCTGGTCAAAAGCAATCATTTTGGCCATGAGACATTTTCTCCTTCAATGCGCTTGTTGGTTTGCTTACTTGATGACCGCCAGCACGTCTTCCTCCCGCATCAGCAGCAGCTCGCGGTCGCCCAGCTTGAACTGCTCGCCGGAGTAGGATGTGAACAGGACGCGGTCGCCGACCTTGACTTGCAGCGGGCTCGATGCGCCGCTCTTCAGCAGGCGGCCTTCGCCCACGCTGATGATCTTGCCGCGGGTGGGCTTGTCCTTGGCAGTGTCGGGCAACACAATGCCGCCGGCCGTGACCGTTTCCGATTCTTCCCGCTCGATGACCACCCGGTCGTGGAGCGGCTGAATCTTGATGTGACCCCCCTTGGGACTGGTTTCTTTCTGCTTCTTTGCCATGCGTTGCCTCCGGAACTCCTGGGAACAGTCTGCCAATAGTGCGCGTCGGCCGGCACTTTCCCATCGCCTTTTAGCAATTGGTGCGCCAAAAGAGGAATATGCGTTAACTCATTGTGGTAATATGAGTTATGAAATCTTCACTTGTTTTACTGCCCGGCTCGGACCGCCAAGTGTGGTAAAATCGAGCCCTGCCGTTCCACAAAGCCTGCCAATATGGCAGAGGCCCGTGCGAAACCGCAAGCGGGCGCAGCACCCGCCGCACTGCTGCGGCGGCTTTTCCAATCCCTAATCCCTAATCCCCAATCCCTTTTGCAACGCCTGCCGCACGGCGGCGATGAACTCGGGCGTGGTGCCGCAGCAGCCGCCGATCAAACCGGCCCCGGCCTGGACCAAGGCCGGAACAAAGGCCGCAAACTCACGGGCCGTCTGCCGGTAAACCAGCTTTCCCTCGTGCGACTCGGGCAGGCCGGCGTTGGCCTTGATCCAGACGGGCCGCGCGGAGGCGGCGTGCAGTCGGCGGCAAATGTCCACGAAGCCGGCGATCCCCTGGCCGCAATTGGAGCCCACCAGGTCGGCCCCGGCGGCCAGCAACTGCCCGGCCGCCTGCTCCGGCGTGGTGCCCATCAGGGTGCGGTCCTTGTTGGCGCCGGCGCCGAAGGTCATGCTGCCGACGACGGGCAAACCGGTGTCATGGGCGGCCGACACGGCCAGGACCGCCTCCGCCGGATCGAACATGGTTTCCACGACAATTCCGTCCGCGCCGGCGCGGGCGAGGGCTTCGGCCGATTCGGCGAAGGCGGCCCGAAGCTCCTCTTGGCTGGTCTCGCCCATCAGGAGCATGACGCCGCTCGGGCCCATGGCGGCGAAGACCAGCGCCCGGCCGGCCGCCCCGCGGCGGGAAATGGCCACGCCCGCCTCGTTGATCGCCACGACCTGGTCGGCCAAATCGTGCCGCGCGAGGATGAAACGATTCGCCCCAAACGTGTTGGTCAAAATGACCTGGCTGCCGGCCTCGACATACGCCCGGGCGACCTGCTCGACCACGTCCGGTTGGGCCAGGTTCCAGGCGTCCGGGCAGGCCCCGACGGCCAGTCCGCGCTGTTGCAGTTGCGTTGCCCAGGCCCCGTCGGTCGTGACCGGTCCGGCGGCGAGCAGTTTTTCCAGCGTCGGGTGCATGATCTTTCCACGGATGGGGTGGCGTCAAGACCATTGTATGTCGCCGTGTGTCCCCGCGGAAGCCAAGGCGGGTTTACTTGACACCCGGCCGTCGGAAGCATACTATTCCGCAAATCCCATTCTATTTTGTTTCCGTTGCGGAACGTCCGTATCGGGTAGGGTGGGACGAGCGGAGCGAGCCCCACCACGATCCGCGAGAAACGGGTGGTGGGACTTCGCTCCGCTCGTCCCATCTATGAGAGCGTGTTTGTCAACCGGTTGTCAATGTGTTTTTCGATGCTGATCGGGGTGGGGGCGTCTACGAGCGGGTGTGGGCTCAACCATCTATTCGGGATCAGCGGCAAGCCGCCGTCGCCATGAAAAAGGAATACAAGGCAGCGCCACCATTCACCCTAACGCGGTCGGCCGATAAAGCCGCCTTCAGGGACAAAGGACGGGGTCGCTGCTGGGTCCCACGCCTGATCGCCTCGAATACGGTCTCCTTGGTGTTCCTGAAATGGGGCTCCCGCGAGCCCCTTCCGCCTTCGCCGTCGCGTCGGCCCTCACCCCATCGCGCAGCGAGAGCGGCCGACGCGACGGCGAAGGCGCGAAGGGGCGGACCCCTTCTGCCGAGCCCGAGCCGAGGTCTCCGCCACTTCGGGTGTCGCTGCCGATCGCTGGTTGCCGTTGGGCACGCCGAGCAACTCGTAGGGCCGGCCCGACTGAAGCATCGCAAACATCATGCACAGCAGGTGTCGGGCTACGCCCACAATCGCCTTCTTCTTCGATCCCGTGTTGATTTGCAGCCGCACCAGCATTTGTCGCCAGCGGGGCGAACGCACCGCCAGCCGCCAGGCGGCCTGGATCATTGCCCACCGCAACAGGCGAGAACCCTCTTTGCTGATGTGCAGTTCCAAGCATTTCTCCGCGCTCTTGCGGAAGCCAGGGTCGAGACCGGCAAAGGCCGCCACCGCCTTCTGCGAGCGGAAGCGCCGCCAGTCGCCCAATTCGCTCAGCACCACGTCGATCGTCACCGGGCCGACCTGAGGGATCGTGTCCAACAGCGCTCGCGCCTCCTGCTCGACCCAAGGCGCGGTCTCGGCAAATTGCTCCAGTTGCCGATCGGCTTCCCGAAGCTGCCGCTGGAACAAGGCCAGTTGTTCCTGCAGGGCCTGGACCGTAAAACGATCGGCCGGCGAAAGCGGCACGGCCGCCAAGTATTGTTCGCCCTTTCGCGTGAACAACTCGGCGATGTCCGCGTTGTAGTGCCCCAGGACGTTGCGGACCTTGCACTTCAACGACGTGATGCGGCGCTGCAACCAACACCGATGCCGCACCAAGACCCGATGCTGACGGATTCGCGGCGTCGGCCGGTACGCCTGGGGAATCATGTCCAACGCCAGAAAGACCGCCAGTACCTCGGCGTCGATCTTGTCGCTCTTGCGGGTGCTCTCGGCGATCACCCGCAGCTTCTTGGGGTGCGCCAGCACCAACCGATCGGCCAAGTTTTCGATCAACAGGAAGAACCATTCGTAAGCGGCGGTCGCCTCGACAACGACCTGAAAAGGCCCCAACTCTTGGAAAAACGCTCGAATTGCCTCCGACTCGTCGCAGCGGAATCGGGCTCGTTTTACCACTTTCGGGCGGCCGGCGACTCGCACAACGACACACAGGACGATAACATGCTTGTGGAGGTCGACACCGACATACTTCATGGCTTTGACTCCTTTTGTGGAAACACGGTTGCCAAATCTACCGGTTTACCACGTTTTCAAGGACAAGCCAGTCGGCTCGACCTCCTTTCTCATAGTTTCACCCTACTGGTATTTCCGCAACAGAAAATAATTTCGCCCCGGGCGACCCCCGCATGGCTATCGCATCGAATCTTGGCTTTCCGCGGATCGGCGTGCGGCGCGAGTTGAAGCGCGCCGTCGAGGGCTTCTGGCGGGGCGACGTTGAGCCGGATGAATTGCAGGCGGCCGCCCGGTCGCTCCGTGGGCGTCATTGGCAGTTGCAGCGCGAGGCGGGGATCGAGCACGTCCCCTCGAACGATTTTTCGCTGTACGACCACGTGTTGGATACGGCGGCCATGGTGGGAGCGGTCCCCAAGCGGTTCCGCGCCGGCGGCAAGGCCGTCGGTCTGTCCACCTATTTCGCCATGGCCCGCGGCAGCCAGGAAGTCGCGCCCCTGGACATGACCAAGTGGTTCGACACGAATTACCACTACCTGGTGCCGGAGTTTGAATCGCGGATGTCGTTCCGGCTGGCCTCGACCGCTCCGATCGAGGCGTTCAACGAGGCGACGGCGCTGGGCGTCCGCACGCGGCCCGTGCTGCTGGGCCCCATCTCCTTCCTCCTGTTGGGCAAGAGCAAGGCGTCGGGCGTGCGACCGCTGGGACTGCTGGAACGACTGTTGCCGGTCTATGAAGAAGTGGTCCGCCGGCTGGCCCGGGCGGGGGCCGAGTGGATCCAGATCGACGAGCCCGTGCTGGCGTTGGACCTCGCGCCCGAGGCGCTGGCCGGCGTCGAATCGGCCTATGGGCAACTGGCCGACGTCTCGGCGAAGATCAAAATCTGCCTGGCCACCTACTTCGGCGGACTGCGCGACAACCTGGCCGCGACGCTCCGGCTGCCGGTCGCGGCGGTCCACCTCGATCTGGTCCGCGCCCGGAGCAATTGGACCAGGCCCTCGATCTGGTCTCGCCGCAGGGCATGTTGTCGCTGGGCGTGATCGACGGCCGCAACATCTGGCGGGCCGACCTGCAGCAAGCCTTCGCACTTTTGGAAAAGGCGGCCGGACGCATCGGTCCCGAGCGGCTGCTGGTCGGACCTTCGTGCTCGCTGCTCCATTGCCCGATCGACTTGGACCAAGAGGACGGCGCCGACGATGAACTGAAAGGCTGGCTGGCCTTCGCCCGGCAGAAACTCGGCGAGATCGCCATTCTGACCCGCGGGCTGAACTCTGGCCGGGCAGCCATTGCCGACGCCTTGGCCGAAAGCCAGCAGTCGCGGCAGCGCCGGGCCCGATCGCCGCGCATCCATCGGCCGGCGGTCCAAGAGCGTCTGGCGGCCGTGGATGCGACGATGTTGCGCCGGGCGGCGGCCTTTCCCCAGCGCCGCCAGGTCCAGCAGGCCGCAGCGGCCGCTGCCGCGGCTGCCCACCACGACCATCGGCTCGTTTCCGCAGACCAGCGAGGTCCGCAGGGCCCGGGCGGCCTTGAAAAAAGGCGACTGGACCACGGTCCAGTACGAGGAATTTTGCCGGCAAGAGATCGAGCGGACGGTGCGGTTCCAGGAGGAGATCGACCTGGACGTGCTGGTCCACGGCGAGTGCGAGCGCAACGACATGGTGGAATACTTCGGCGAGCAGCTTGAGGGGTTCGCCTTCACGCGCAACGGCTGGGTGCAGAGCTACGGCACCCGCTGCGTGAAGCCGCCGATCATTTTCGGCGACGTCGGCCGGCCGCGGCCCATGACGGTCGCGTGGAGCCGCTATGCCCAATCCTTGACGAACCGGCCGATGAAGGGCATGCTCACCGGGCCGATCACGATCCTGCAATGGTCGTTCGTCCGCGACGACCAGCCGCGGCGCGACACGGCGATGCAAATCGCCCTGGCCATCCGCCAGGAGGTGGCCGACCTGGAGGCGGCCGGCATCGGCGTGATCCAGATCGACGAGCCGGCGCTGCGCGAGGGCCTGCCGCTGGCCCGCGGCCAATGGGCCGAATACCTGGCGTGGGCGGTCGATGCGTTCCGGCTGGCGGCCTCCGGCGCGGCCGACCGGACGCAAATCCACACCCACATGTGCTACTCGGAATTCAACCACATCCTCGAGGCGATCGCCGCGTTGGACGCCGACGTGCTCTCGATCGAGGCGTCGCGGTCCGACATGGAACTCCTGGGGGCCTTCGCCGAGTTCCATTATCCCAACGAGATCGGGCCCGGCGTGTACGACATCCACAGTCCGCGGGTGCCGGAGGTCGAGGAGATCATCGGCCGGCTGCGGAAGGCGCTCGGGCGGTTTTCGGCCGATCAGCTTTGGGTGAATCCCGATTGCGGCCTGAAGACGCGGGCCTGGCCCGAGGTGCAGGCGTCGTTGCGGAACATGGTCGAGGCGGCCAAGAGCCTCCGCCGCGACGTCAACGGAAGTAGCCCACCGCGTTGAGGAAAACCTGCAATCCGTCGCCGACCGGGCCGGCCTCGCCGCGGGTCCAACGCGGATGCTGCGTGGGGTCGATGTGCCGCTCGGGATGCGGCATCAGGCCGAGGACGCGGCCGTTGGCGTCGCACAGCCCGGCCACGTCGGCCATCGAGCCGTTCGGATTTTCCGGAAACGCAAGGATCGACGAAGGAATCCGCGGGGGACTGTCCCGATTTTCGTCCGACGAAAATGGGACTGTCCCCTTGCCGTGCCCCGCCGACGCATAACGCAGCACCAGTTGTCCGGCTTTATCGAGTTGTTCCAGTACCGTGCCGTCGCGGGTGATGAACTTGCCCTCGCCGTGGGCGACCGGCAGGTACATCGACTCGATGCCGGCCAAGAACACGCATTTCTGGCCGTCGACGCGCAAACGCACCCAGCGGTCCTCGTACCTGCCCGAGTCGTTGAGCGTCAGCGTGGCGGGCGGGCCCTTTTCGTCCGGCGGAAGCAGGATGCCCGACTTGATCATCACCTGGAAACCGTTGCAGATGCCGAGGATCAGCTTGCCGTCGGCCTTGAACCGGGCCATCGCGTCGGCCAGGTGATGTTCGATCTGGTTGGCCAGGATGCGGCCGGCCGCCACGTCGTCGCCGTAGCTGAACCCGCCCGGCAAGCAGAGAATCTGAAACCGATCGACCAGCCGCGGGTTCTCCAGCAGGCGGTTGACGTGGAGGGTTTCCGCGGTCGCGCCGGCCTTCTCGAAGGCGAACGCGCTTTCCTTATCGCAGTTGGTGCCGGGGGCTCGGAGGATGAGGACGTGGGGCTGGGGCATGAGGAGGGATTTAGGGATTTGGGGATTTAGGGATTTAGGGATTGAAAAAGCCCCCCGACTGCGTCGGGGGGGCTATGTGACCATGAACGTTGAACCACGCTTGCGGTTTCGCAATGTTGCGGTTTCGCCATTTTACCATCTTAACGGCTTCTGCCACGCTTCTTTCAAGGTTGCCAACTCGGCGGTGATCGTGGCCGTCGCGCCGAGAATCTCCAACTTTCCGCTGTCGAGCACTTCGCCGATCCGGGCGTGCGGCACCCCGGTCAGCGCGGCCTCGAACTCCTTGGCACGGTCCGGCCGGACCTCGCAAAGGAACCGCGTGTTCGATTCGGCGAACAGCAGCACGACCTCGGGCATCTGCGTTTCTCGCGGCACGGCGTTCAACGCCAGCCGGGCGCCCAGGCCGCCGGCAAAGGCCATTTCGGCCGCGGCCACGGCCAGTCCGCCTTCGCTCATGTCGTGGCAGGCGCGGAGCAGGCCCGCGTAGATTGCCCGGTGCAATGCCATGAAGCACTTGCGGGCCTGCTCGGGCTGGACCCCCGGCGACTGGCCGCCGCAGAGCGACTCGACCAGGGCGAAGTGCGACCCGCCCATCTCGTCCCGCGTCAGGCCGACCTGGTAAAGATAGTTGCCGGCCTCTTTCAGGTCCATGGTGACGCAGCGGCGGACGTCGTCGATCTGGCCCAAGGCGCTGATGAGCAGCGAGGGGGGGATCGAGATCGGCTCGGCGCCCTTGGGGCGGAATTCGTTGTTGAGGCTGTCCTTGCCGCTGATGAAGGGCGTGCCCAGGGCGGTGGCCACGTCGTGGCAGGCCAAGGCGGCCCGGACCAGCGTGCCCAACGTCTCCGGCCGCTCGGTGTTGCCCCAGCAAAAGTTGTCGAGGATGGCGATGCGGCGCGGATCGGCGCCGACCGCGACGCAATTGCGGACCGCCTCGTCGATGGCGCTGGCGGCCATGCGATACGGATCCAGTTCGCCGTAGCAAGGATTCATGCCGCAGGAGACGGCGATTCCGCGGCGCCCGTGCAACACGGGCCGCAAGACGGCGGCGTCGCCGGGCCCGTCGTTGGCCGCCCCGACCAGCGGCTTCAGCACGCTGCCGCCCTGCACTTCGTGGTCGTACTGGCGGATCACCCATTCCTTGCTGCAAACATTGAGCGCGCCGAGAATTCTCAAAAGCACGCCGGTGTAGTCGCCGCCGGGCCTCTCGGGGCGGACCTGCTCGACCGGCGGCGGCGCGACATAGACCGCGTCGCGGACCACCGGCGGGCGGCCCTCGTGGAGAAATTTCATCGCAAGGTCCGCCACCTGCCGGTCGGCGTATTTCAGCAGCAGCCGGCCGGTAGGCTCGAAGCGGCCGATCACCGTGGCCTCGACGCATTCCGAGGCGCACAAGGCCGACAGGTCGTCCCATTTCTCCGGCGGCACGGAGAGGACCATGCGTTCCTGGGCCTCGGAGATCCAGATTTCCGTGTAGGAAAGGCCCTCGTATTTCAAGGGGACGCGGTCGAGCCAGACCTCGGCGCCGATCTTCTCGCCCATTTCGCCCACCGCGCTGGAGAACCCGCCGGCGCCGCAGTCGGTCACGGCGTTGTAGAGGCCGCGGTCCCGCGCGACCAGGAGGACGTCCAACAGCATCTTCTCGGTGATGGCGTTGCCGATCTGGACGGCGCCGCCGGAGACGGTTTCGCTCTGGCTGGTCAGCTCGGCGGAACTGAACGTGGCGCCGTGGATGCCGTCGCGCCCGGTCCGGCCGCCGACGGCCACGATCAGGTCGCCGGCCCGGGGCCGCTTGAACGACTTGTCGGCGGGGATCAGGCCGATATTGCCGCAGAAGACCAGCGGGTTGCCCAAGTAGCGGGAGTCGAAATAGATCGCCCCGTTGACGGTCGGAATGCCCATGCGATTGCCGTAATCGCGCACTCCGGAGACCACGCCCTTGATGACGCGGCGCGGGTGCAGCACTCCGGGCGGGAGATGCTCTGCGGGCGTGTCGGGCGGGGCGAAACAGAAAACGTCGGTATTGCAGATCGGCCGGGCGCCCATGCCGGTGCCCATCGGGTCGCGGATCACGCCGCCCAGGCCCGTGTTGGCCCCGCCGTAAGGCTCCAACGCCGAAGGGTGGTTGTGGGTTTCGACCTTGAAGACCAGGTTGAAATCGTCGTCGAAGCGGACCACGCCGGCGTTGTCGCGGAAGACGCTGACGCACCAATCGGCCGGTCCGGCCTCGTGGCGGATCTTCTCCGTGGCGGCGAAGATCGTCTCCCGGAGCATGTTTTCAAAAGTTCTCTGTTGCTCGCCGTCGCGGTAGCGGATCCGCCCGGCAAGCGTCTTGTGGCTGCAATGCTCGCTCCAGGTTTGGGCAACGGTCTCCAACTCGACGTCGGTCGGGTCGCGGCCGAGCGATCGGAAATGGGCCTGGATGGTCTTCATTTCCGTCAGCGACAGATAAAGCTGCCCCTGGAGGCTCGACCGCTCCAGTTCGGCGTCGTCCATCCGGCCCAACGGCACGCTGGTCAGGCGGAACTCGTAGGGCGAGCCGACTTCGAGCCGTTCGAACGCCAACGGCCCGACGACCACCTGCTCGATGGCGTCGTTGGCCAGGACTTTCGAGGCGAAGGTTTCCAGCCGATCGTCGGGCAGGCCGCGGATCCAGTATTTCTTCAGCGTGCGGACCGCCTCGGCGCGGATGCCGAAATCGGCGATGGCCGACAACACGCTCTGAGCCACCGGGTCCATGACGCCCGGTTTCGGAAGCACGTGGACGAGATGGGTGCCACTGCTGGCTTGTCCAGCAGTGTTTACTGGCGGGGCGGTCATATCTTTGGCACTGCTGGGCAAGCCAGCAGTGGCACCCACCGGCTCGACCACGGTCCGTTGGACCACGGCGTCGGCCAGAAGCTCGCGGGCGATCCGCTCCACTTGCCCACGCTCCAAGGAGCCTTGGATCAAATAGCCGACGGCGCCGGAAACGGTCAGGTCGCGGGCCAGGCCCAATTCGGCGGCCGTAGCGGCCACTTGACGCCCCAGGACGTCGGGCTGTCCCTCGGCCGGATAAATGTCAACTTCCCAAAGCATCTCGGTTCTTCTTTGCGGCAGTGAGGAATCGTTCCAGTTCCGTCTCGTTTCCGTCGCGCAGGGCGACGTGGAGGGCGGTCAGCTTGTGGCCGTATTGCTGCAGCGCGGCGAGGATGTTCTCGCGGTTCTGCAAGAGGATTTGTTTCCAAAGATTGGGGTCGCCGGCGGCCAGCCGCGTGGTGTCGAGGATGCCCGCGCCGGAGAGGCGGTAGTATTGCTCGGGGACGGTGGCGGCCAAGGCCGCGGCCGCCAGGTGCGGCAGGTGGCTGGTGATCGCCAGCGCCCGGTCGTGTTCCTCCGGCGACATGCGAATGACGACGGAGCCCAACGCTTCCCAGAATTTTTCCAACAGGTCGAAGTCCTCGGCCCGGGTGTTTCGGGTGGGCGTGAGGATCGCCACGCGGCCGTCGAACAGGTTGGGGTCGGCGTGAGAGACGCCCGTCTTTTCGCTGCCGGCCAAGGGATGGCTGCCGAGGAATCGGCAGTCCCCGGGGAGTCCCTCGTCCAGTGCGGCCACGATCGATTGCTTGGTGCTGCCCACGTCCGTCATCAGCGTGCCCGCGGGGCAGGATTTCGCCGCCTCGCGGACGTGATCGGCGATCTGGGCCACGGGCGTGCAGACCACGACGAGTTCGGCCTGGGCGACTCCCTTGGCCAGCTCGATGGTCGTATGGTGGACGGCCCCGACCCGCCGGGCCATCCGCAGGCTGATCTGGCTGCGGCCGACCCCGACGATGGTATCGGCCAATCCCCGCCGGCGCAGGGCCAAGCCGATCGAACCCCCGATCAGTCCGACCCCCACGATCGCCACGTTCCCCAGGTGTTTCATCGTTTGTTCCGGCAAGGGCTGCGGCACCCGAAGCGGATATTGTAGCAGAACAGGGGAAAGGCGGAAGGCGGAGGGCGGAAGGGGGAAGGCGGACGGCGGCAAGAGAGCGAGCCGCGGCCGTGAGGCCGGGGATAGATGGCGGCATCCAGCGGCCCGGCGTCGCTCCACTCGCTGCGGCGATTATGCGTGTTTCACCGGCGCCGGTATTGCTGAATATGCCTCCCGGGAAGGGTATCGAGGAGCCTTTCATTGGCAATTCCGCACCTATAATTGAGAATCTGGTGGTCTGCGGATGCCTAACGGTTCTCTTGTAGGAGGATTCCTCGAATGAATACAACCGCCTGGTTTCGATGGTTCTTCCTTGCATTGCTCTCCGGCGCCCTCTTGCCGGGTTGTCGCCAGACGGTGGAACCGGCGCTGCAACCGCCGCGGGTCACCGTAGCCCATCCCGAGGTCCGCGAAATCCTCGATGAGGACGATTACAACGGCTGGCTCCAGGCGTCGCAGACGGTTGACGTGGTGGCTCGCGTGCGGGGTCACATCCAGAAGATCTATTTCAAGGACGGCGACATGGTGAAGAAGGGCGAGCTGCTGATCGAACTCGATCCGCGGCCCTTTCAGACCGCGCTGGACGAGTTGCTTGCCCAGGCCGACGCCCTCCATGCGAAATGGGACGCCGCCCAGAAGAACGTGGTCCGCACGACCGGGTTGGTCAAGGCCAATGCCATTTCTCAACAGGAGTACGAGCAGATCGTGGCGGACGCGGCGGCCTTCAAGGCTGAACACAATGCCAAGCTGGAAGAAGCGAAGCGGATCCGGCTGGACCTCGAATATTCGCGGATTACGGCCCCGATCAGCGGACGGATCGGCAGGGCCATGCTCACCGAGGGCAACCTCGTCAACGCCGGCGGCAGCGATCCGGTCCTGACGACCATCGTGGCCGCCGATCTGATCCACGTCTATTTCAGGGTCGATGAGCGGTCGTTGCAGCGATACAAGAAGATGAGCGAGGCGCCCAAGCCCGACGACAAGAAGGATTCGCCGATCCGGGCGTCCAAGGTGCCCTTCCGCTTCGGATTGGACACCGAGGACGGGTTCCCGCACCAGGGGATCCTCGATTACGTCGGCAACAAGGTGGACCCGACCACGGGCACGATCGAGGTCCGCGGCGAGGCTGAGAACCGGCAGTGGCTCCTGGACGCGGGTTCGCGCGTCCGCGTAAGACTCCCGGTCAGCAAGCCCTATAAGGCCCTGCTGGTGCCCGATTCCTGCGTGTTGACCGACCAGGACAAGCGGTACCTGCTCGTGCTGGGCAAGGACAACGTGGTGCTGCGCCGGGATGTCGTCCTGGGGCGGCTGCTGGACGACGGCATGAGGGTGCTGCTCGGGCCGGCGGAAGGGGCCAGCCGCGTCACGGCCAAGGATTGGGCGATCACGCTCGGGCTGCAACGGGCGCGGGTGGACTATCCCGTAGTGCCGGTCGATGCGGATGGAAAAGTGGTGCCGTAAACGAATCCCAGGAATGCCGCGCCGGCGACAAAAGCCCCCCGTTTGCAACGGGGGGACCTGGCTGACGGAACCGAACACGCCGGATTGGGCATGAATGGTTGACGACCTGAAGAGGACTTTCGCATGTTCGCGCGTTTCTTCGTCGATCGGCCGATCTTCGCCACGGTGCTGTCGCTGGTGATCGTGATCCTCGGCCTGGTCGCCCTGACGCGGCTGCCGGTCGCCCAATATCCGGAGGTCACGCCGCCGACGATCCAGGTGGCCGCGTGCTATCCGGGCGCCAACGCGAAGACGGTGGCCGACACGGTGGCCACTCCCATCGAGCAGCAGGTCAACGGCGTCGAGGGGATGATCTACATGGCGTCGCGTTCGACGAACGACGGCCAGATGTTCCTCGACGTGACCTTCGAGCTTGGGACCAACTTGGACACCGCCCAGGTGCTCGTGCAGAACCGCGTCAAGGTGGCCGAGGCCGGATTGCCCGACGAAGTCAAGCGGATCGGCGTCGCCACGATGAAGAAATCGCCCAACATCTTGCTGTGCGTCAACCTGGTTTCCAGGAAGCGGCCCAACGGGAGTTTCTACCACGACCAACTCTACTTGAGCAACTACGCCGCGCTGAAGGTGAAAGACTCGTTGGCCCGGGTGAAAGGCGTCGGCGACGTGACCTTCCTGGGACCGCGCGATTACAGCATGCGCATCTGGCTCGATCCGCAGCGACTGGCCTCCTTGGAGATGACGGCCGCCGACGTGATCCGGGCCATTCGCGAACAGAACGTCCAGGTGGCGGCCGGGCAGCTCGGGCAACCGCCCGTCCCCGCCGGCGCCGCCGTGCCCTTCCAACTCGTCATCCAAACCCAGGGAAGGCTCGGCGGCGAGCGACAGTTCGAGGACATCATCGTCAAGACGGGCGCCAACGGCGAGGTCGTCCGCCTGCGCGACGTCGTCCGCAAGAACGTCCACGGCAGCGGCGGGCGGACCGTCGAAAAGGGCGTCGAACTGGGGGCCAAAAGCTACGATGTGAACAGCTACCTCGACGGCCAGCCCGCCGTCACCTTGGCCGTCTTCCAGTTGCCCGGCTCCAACGCCCTGAAAACGGCCGAGGCCATCCGGGCGGAAATGAAAACGCTTCAGCAACGCTTCGAGGAAGGGATCGACTGCAAAATCGTCTACGACACCACGGTCTTCGTCGACGAATCGGTCCACGAAGTCTACAAGACCCTCTTCGAGGCCTTCGTCCTCGTCTTCATCGTCGTGCTGGTCTTCCTGCAAGATTGGCGGGCGACGCTCATGCCGATGATCGACGTCCCCGTCTCGTTGATCGGCACCTTCGGCGTCATGGCCCTGCTGGGCTTCTCGCTGAACAACCTCACGCTCTTCGGGCTGGTGCTGGCCATCGGCATCGTCGTCAACGACGCGATCGTCGTCGTGGAAAACATCGAACGGTGGATGGCCACCGGGCTGCCCCCGCGCGAAGCCACCATCAAGGCCATGGACGAAATCACCGGCCCGGTCATCGCCATCACCCTCGTGCTCAGCTCGGTCTTCATCCCGACGGCGTTTCTGGCGGGCATCAGCGGGCAGTTCTACCGGCAGTTCGCCCTGACCATCGCCGCTTCCACGATCATCTCGGCCGTCAACGCCATGACGATGGCCCCGGCCCGGGCCGTCACCCTGATCAAACCGCACAAGCATGACGAGCCGGGCGGGCGCGAGGCCCTGCCGCGCTGGGGAATCGCCCTGCTGGCCGGCGGCGCCACGCTGTACCTCTTCGCCCCGCCGGTCCTTGCCATGCTCGGGCTGTCGGCCGGCGGCCACGGCGACGAAACCGCTGCCGCGGAAGGATTCTCCGAGGCGACAGCCATGCTCTGGACCGTCCGCCTCGGGCTTCTGGCGGCCGGCGGCGTCGCGGGCTGGTTGGCCGGACCGGCCATCAATCGCGCCCTGAACCGCTTCCTGGGCGGGTTCAATTGGGTCTTCGATCGGCTATCGGCCGGATACGGCACGCTGGTCCGCGGCCTGCTCCGCATGGCCGTCGTCGTGCTGGTCGTCTACGGCGGCCTGCTGGCCTTCACCGGCCTGGGATTCCAAGTCGTGCCCAAGGGCTTCATCCCCGACCAGGACAAGGGCTACCTCGTCGTGAACGTGCAACTCCCGGACGGGGCAAGCCTGGACCGCACCGACCGCCTCGTGACGCAACTCGGCCGCGTCGCCCAACAGACCAAGGGCGTCGCCCACGTGATCGCGGTCCCCGGCTACTCGACGCTCCTGGGCACGAACCTGAGCAACGCCGGAGGCATGTTCGTGATCCTCGATCCGTTCGAGAGCCGGAAAGAATCCGCCGATCTGCACGCCGACAACATCGCCGCCGACTTGCAACGACAGTTCAACGCGTATCCCGAGGCGATCGGGGCGATCGTCGGCGTCTTCGGGGCCCCGCCGGTCGAAGGACTCGGATCGACCGGCGGCATCAAGATGCAGATCGAGGACCTCCGCAGCGCCGGCCTGCGGTCGTTGCAAGGGGCCGTCCAGGCGCTGGCCGACGAGGGCCAACGGCAGCCCGGCATCGCTGCCCTGTTCTCCACCTTCAGCGTGGCCCAGCCCCAAATCTTCGTCGAGATCGACCGCGAAAAGGCCAAGGCCCAAAACGTCTCGCTGGACGACATCCACACCGCGTTGCAGGCGTACCTGGGCTCGTATTATGTCAACGATTTCTTCTTCGAGGACCGCAATTGGCAAGTCAACGTCCAGGCCGATCCCCGCTACCGCATGCGCGTCGAGGACATCGGACGCCTGGAGGTCCGCAACGCCGCGGGCAGCCGCGTGCCGCTGGCCACGCTTATCCGTGTGAAGAACACCGCCGGCCCCGCCATCGTAAACCACTACCAACTCCATCCGTCCGCGGAACTGACCGGCATTCTGGCCCCCGGCGTCAGCTCGCGGCAGGGCATCGACCTCATGGAGGCCGTCGCCCGCAACCACTTGCCCACCACGATGGGCTACGAATGGACCGAATTGAGCTACCAGGAACTCGAGGCGGAAAAGGACCTGCTGGGCAAGCTGGTCTTCCCGCTGGCGGTGCTGTTCGTCTTCATGGTCCTGGCCGCTCAATACGAAAGCTGGTCGCTGCCGCTGGCCATCCTGCTGATCGTGCCGATGTGCGTGCTCTCGGCGCTGGTGGGCCTGTGGCTGGTCGGGCTGGACAACAACATCTTCGCCCAGATCGGTTTCGTCGTGCTCATCGGCCTGGCGGCCAAGAACGCCATCCTCGTCGTCGAGTTTTCCAAACAGTTGGAAGACCAGGGCCGCGGGCGGGTGGAGGCCGTGGTCGAGGCGTCGCGCACCCGGCTCCGGCCGATCCTGATGACCTCGTTCGCCTTCATCTTGGGCGTATTGCCGCTGGCGTTGGCCCGAGGGGCCGGGGCCGAGATGCGCGTCCCGCTGGGCGTGGCCGTCCTGGCCGGCATGATCGGCGTGACGCTGTTCGGCCTGCTTTTCACGCCCGTCTTCTACTGGATCATCATGCGGCTGGCCAAGGGCAAGCCGGCGGCGTAGCCCTGGCGTAGGTTATGCTTTAGCATAACATTTCCCGCCCATCGTACGTTTCGTTATGCTGAAGCATAACCTACGTGCTTTCAGAGAAGCCCGCCGTGCCAGCGCCCGAACGCGCGGGCCAGCATGATCGCCATGACCAGCGCGCCCAGTCCGAAGGGGACCGCGTGCTTTGTCTGCCGCAGGTCGAAATTCCCCGTGCGGCAAAGCAAGAAGTAAGCCACCAAGAGATTGAACATGGCCCAAAGCACGTTCACCATGGACGACGACAGCCCCTCGCCGGGCGGCGACGCGAACGGCGTTTGGAACGGGCTCCCCGAGACCCCGGCGACGAGGTGCGGGATGCTATTCATCAGGAGTGCACCGCCGAAGAAGTAGGCGATGAGGTGATACCAGCGCGTTTCGACCATGATCGAGTTCTCCATGTTATTCTACCGGGACGAGGAAGGGACGGAAAAGCGGGGACGGAAAATGGGCATAACTGTTTGTGCGTCACCCGGCTTACGAAAATCAATGATTCCCCCTTTTCACTTCTGTCCCCTTTTAATCTCGGCCTCAAACACCTCATCAAGTACACGAGTAAGCTTTGCCAGCGTCTCGAAGTGGCCAACCATACATTCAATGAACGCGCGAGCCTCATTCTTGACAAGAAAGCCGACCAGTTCCTCACGTGGCTGCGGCAGGGAGAAATCGACGCTTGCTGTCGTGTCGCCATGGTCAACGTCAGAACAAATTTTCACCCCCCGCCAAAGCCGCTCAGCCTCGTTCTTGATTGTGCTCGCCGCGCCCTCCAGGTTCAAACTGCTGGTCTCTGGTGGGCTGATCCACACGGAGGCGTACGGCAGTTCACCGCTCCGCGAATATAGTTCCTCCAACAAGACGCCACCAATCCAGAAGCCGGTCGGCCACGTATTTGGCTTATCGGAAGGCCACTCCTTTCTGCCGATACCGACATTGATGTAGCCAAGCTCCTCAGGAGACTCATCCTCAGGTATCTTGTTGCAGTTCCAAACACGTCGATTAAGCTCTTTGTGCTTCGCGCTTACTCGGTCGAGCACGTCAATGAAAATCCTGGCGTATTTCTCCCGCACATCCTTCATGGCACATTCAAGTTGATGCACCTCGGCCCATTTTTCAAGAAGAAACAGTTCCGGTTTCGTAAACATCAACGTCGCCATGTCACCTGTCCTCCTGAATAGCGTGGGACACCGATAGGTTGCGCAGAGCGTTCGCGTAATGACGAGCGAATAGCACAACATCGGTCGCCTCGGCTTGGTCAGCAAACTTGTCGGCGACGCGAGCGATACGGCCCCACGCCACAGGAAGGAAGTGTTCCTCGTCCCCCGCAATGCTACCGTCAAGGGTAAGGAAGATGGCATGGCACGATTCGGGACGCACCCCCAATTCGACAGCGCGCTCTTGAAGATCGTCCCACTCACGCCTTGTCTCGTTCGGGCTCTCCGGAGCAAAGATCTTGCTCTCAATGTGGATGATGAAGGTTTCGCTCGCAGCGATTTCAATGTCAATGCGGGACTTCTTGCCGGCCACTTCGCGCCGAACCCAGTACGCTGCATTCGCGTAGCCTGACTCGAGCCCAATCTCTTCGAGAAACAGTTGAAAACCGAGTCTGCCCTGGGCATGAGTGCCTTGGCCAATCTCACGAGCCAGGAGCCACTCCAGTAATCGCGAATGGCAAAGCTCTTTTGCGTCCACTCCCATGACTTTCAGCAGATTGAATCCCTCTGCCGTTTTCCTTTGGCTTGTCGCCCACGCGTCATGGGATGCTCTATAGCCAGAAAGCAGCGCGTCCACCATGTCTGTGAACGAAGACGGGCTTCCCTTGGAAGGTGAGCTCTCCGCGGTCGGCTCCAGGGCCTGATATCCCGCGAGCAAATCCGCGAACCGTTTGACAAGCGAGGCGGTCGGTGTCATTGCGTGCATGCCAATCTCGGTGGCCGAAGGACAAAAGAACGACAAAAGGGGCATTGTACCTTATCAGTTAACGGGCAAAAGGGGAAATTCTACCTTATCGTCGATAATTATCAATTTAGGTGCCTGAACGCCGCCGTTTTGCCAAGGGCACAACGTCCCCCTTTCCCCCCCAAACCTAAACGCCCTCCCGCCGGGCGTCCGTGTCCATCCGTTCCGCACATCGGCTGCAATAGCCATCGTTCGACCACAGGCCGATCAATTCGTGCCCTTCAACCTCGTGGTTTCCGCACTTGCACGTGCGCATAAGCCACGCGTCCACGACGTGCGCCTTAAAAACGCGCAGCTGCGCTTGGGACAGGCTGCCCAAGCCCCGGGCTATTACCTGCTTCGTGATTCCAGCGGCTGGCCCGTCCAGCTCGTGCTGGATCAGGAATGTCAACGCCTCCTCGTTTAGGCGCGACCCGTCAAAGCCTTCTCGCCAGTCCATATTCAAGCCCCCTTCTTGCAAAGAAATGGGTCGCCAGACCACAGGGGAAAAGGCACCGGGGCAACTATTCTAAACGACGGTTCCTGGCGCCTTTTCCAGCCCGCTCGTTTTCCAATCACATTTTCCGCTCCGCTCAGATGAACTTCCCGGTATACGAGGTCAGTGCCTTCATGTAGTTTCCGCGCTCGAAGGCGGCCGGGTCGGGACAGTTCTCCTGACTCATGCTGCCCTTGAGCTGCTCGACCGACTCGTACTCCTTCTCTTCCATCCAGTCGCGCAGCCCGGCCAGGATGCGGCCGACCTGCTCGCTGCCGTCCTCGTAGATGGTCGAGGCGATCATGCCGACGTCGGCGCCGGCCAGCAGGGCCTTGGCCATGCCGTCGGAGTCGTGCAGCCCGCTGGTCAGGGCCAGCGAGGCGTTGACGCGGCCGCGGAGAATGGCGATCCACCGCAGCGGCACCAAAAGCTCGTTGGGGCTGCTCAACACCAGCTTGGGCGTGGTCTCCAGGGTGTCCAGGTCGATGTCCGGCTGGAGGAAGCGGTTGAAGAGCACCAGGCCGTCGGCGCCGGACTCGACCAGCCGCCGGGCCATGTTGGCCATCGCGCTGAAATACGGCCCCACCTTCACCGCCAGCGGGATCGAGACCGACTTTTTCACCGCCGCGACCAGCTCCAGGTAGCGGGATTCGACCTCCCCGCTGGTCATGTCGGGATCGGCGGCGACGAAGTAGACGTTCAACTCCAGGGCGTCGGCCCCGGCGTCTTGCATCATCTTCGCGTAGCGGGTCCAACCGCCGGTGCTGGTGCCGTTGAGGCTGGCGATCACGGGAATCCGGGCCGCGAACTTGGCCTTCTCGATCAGGTCCAGGTAGCTTTCCGGCCCGGTGTGATAGTCGTCGGCCTCGGGGAAGTAGGTGAGCGATTCGGCGAAGCTTTCCGTGCCGATTTCATGCACCCGGCTCATCTCGACCTCGTCGTGGGCGATCTGTTCCTCGAAGAGCGAGGGGAGCACGACCGCGGCGGCCCCGGCCGCTTCCAGCCGGGCCACCGCCTCCGGCCGGTAGGTCAGCGAACTGGCGGCGATCACCAGGGGATTTTTCAGGGTCAGGCCCAGGTACTTGGTCGTCAGGTCGACGCTCATGCTTTCACCTCCTTCGTTTGCGTCTTGTCCTTATTCTCACCTTTTTCGCCGTTGCCGCCTTTCTCGCCGACGGCGTCGCCGATTAGTTCATCGGCCGTGGCCCGTTCGACGCCGGCCAACTGGTCGTAGAAGTGCCATCGTTGGTCGATGTCTTGCTGTCCCAGTTCCAGCAGCCGGGCCGAGGCCTCGGGCTTGGAGTTGGCCAACATCTTGAAGCGGGCTTCCTTCAGGGCGAAGTCCTTGAACGGGCCCACCGGCTTGCGGCTGTCGAGATGGAACGGGTGCAGCGGGTCGCGCGGGTCGAAGTGGTACAACGGCCAGTACCCGCAGGCCACCGCCTCTTTCTGCAAGGTCATGCCGGCCGTCATGTCGATCCCCCAGCCGATGCAATGGCTGAAGGCGATCAGCAGCGACGTGCCGCGATACGACTCGGCCGCCCGGATGGTCTTGATGGCGTGCAGCGGGTTGGCGCCCAGCGAGATCTGCCCGACGAAAACGTCGCCGTAGGCCATGGCGATCATGCCGAGGTCTTTCTTGCGGCCGGGTTTGCCGCCGGCGGCGAACTTGGCCACGGCGCCGCGGAAAGTGGCCTTCGACGACTGCCCGCCGGTGTTCGAGTAGACTTCGGTGTCCAGCACGAGGATATTCACGTCGCGGCCGGAGGCGAAGACGTGGTCCAGGCCGCCGAAGCCGATGTCGTAGGCCCAGCCGTCGCCGCCGAAGCTCCACACGCTCTTGCGGACCAGGTAATCGGCCGAGGCCGCCAGGTTGCGGGCGTCGGCGTCGTCGATCTTGGCCAAACGGGCCAACAGGTCGGACAGGCGGGCACGCTGCTGCTGGATCTCCTCGTCGGTCTCCTGCTTGGCGCCGATCAAGGCGCCGACCAACTCGTCGCCAAGCTTCCCGCTCAACCGCCGTAGCAGCATGTGGGCGTAGTCGATCTGCTGATCGATCGCCAGGCGGAACCCCATGCCGAATTCGGCGCAGTCCTCGAACAGCGAGTTGGACCACGCCGGGCCCTTGCCGTCCTTGTTCACCGTGTACGGGGTGCAGGGCAGGTTGCCGCCGTAGATCGACGAGCAGCCCGTGGCGTTGCCGATCAGCATCCGGTCGCCGAAGAACTGGGTCAACAGCTTGACATAGGGCGTTTCGCCGCAGCCGGCGCAGGCCCCGGAGAACTCGAACAGCGGCTGCAACAATTGCGAGCCCTTGATCGTGTCGGCCTTCACCTGGGCGCGATCGACCTCGGGCAGTGCGAGGAAGAAGTCATACGCGGCCCGTTCGCGCTGGAGGTGCTTCAACTGCGGCTCCATGTCGATCGCCTTGTGTTTGGCCACTTCCTTGTCCTTGGCCGGGCAGACATCGACGCACACGCCGCAGCCCGTGCAATCGTCCGGCGCCACCTGCAAGGTCATCTTCCAGCCGGGGTATTCCTTCCCTTTCCAATCGGCCGACTTGAAGCCTTCCGGGGCCCCGGCCAACAAGGCCGGATCGTACGCCTTCATGCGGATCGTCGCATGAGGACAGGCCAGCGAACACTGTCCGCATTGGATGCAGATCTTCGGGTCCCAGATGGGGATATCCTGGGCGATGCTGCGTTTCTCGTATTGCGTCGTGCCGGTGGGGAAGGTGCCGTCGCAAGGCAGGGCGCTGACCGGCAGATCGTCGCCCCGGTTGGCGATCATCGCGCCGAGCACGTCCTTGACGAACTGCGGCGCATGATCGGGAACGGGCGGCACCATGGGCAAGGTGGAAGTGACCCGGCCCGGCACCTTCACCTGGTGCAAGGCCGCCAACGCGCCGTCCACCGCGGCGTTGTTCCGATCGACGACCGTGCCGCCGCCCTTCTTGCCGTAGGTCTTCATGATCTGTTCTTTGATGTGGGCGATGGCCTCTTCGGGCGGAATGATGGCCGCCAGCTTGAAGAAGCAGGTCTGCATGACCGTGTTGATCCGCACGCCCATTTGGGCCTCGCGGGCGACCCGGTACGCATCGACCACGTAAAACTTCATCTTCTTGTCGAGGATCTCCTGCTGCACCTTGGCGGGCAGATGGTCCCACACCTCGTCCGCCCCGTAGGGACTGTTCAACAGGAACGTCGCCCCCGGATCGGCCATCGACAGCATGTCGATCCGTTGGAGGAAATGGAACTGGTGACAAGCGACGAAATTGGCGCGGTGGACCAGGTACGAGCCCTTGATCGGCCGCGGGCTGAGCCGGACGTGCAACGTGGTCACCGAGCCGGCCTTGCGCGAGTCGTAGACGAAATAGCCCTGCCCGTGCAGCGGGGTGCATTCGCCCACGATCTTCACCGAGCTGCGGTTGGCGCTGACGGTGCCGTCGCTGCCCAGGCCGAAGAAGACGGCCCGGATCGAGTCCTCGCCTTCGGTCGTGAACCGCGGGTCGTAGTCCAGGCTCAAATGGGTCACGTCGTCGTTGATGCCGACGGTGAAATGCCGCTTGGGCGACGCCTTCTGCAACTCGGCATAGACCGCGGCCGCCATCGCCGGGGTGAATTCCTTCGACGACAGCCCGTAGCGGCCGCCGATGACCTGCGGCAGCGGGCCTTTCCAACCCTCGGCCAGCGCCGTGACCACGTCCTGGTAGAGCGGCTCGCCGCTGGCGCCGGGCTCCTTCGTGCGGTCCAGCACGGCGATCTTCCCCGCCGATTTCGGCAGCGCCGCCAGCAGGGCCGCGTTGTCGAAGGGGCGATAGAGCCGCACAACGACCAGGCCGACCTTCTGCCCCTGGGAAACCAGCTTTTCCACCGTCTCTTCGACCACGCCGGCGCCGGAACCCATGATGACGACGACGCGGTCGGCGTCGGCCGGGCCGACGTAATCGAACAAGTGATACTGCCGCCCGGCCAGCGCCGCGAACTTGTCCATCGTCTTCTGCACGATGGCGGGGACCGCGTCGTAAAACGTGTTGCACGCCTCGCGGGCCTGGAAGAAGACGTCCGGGTTCTGGGCCGTGCCGCGCAACTGCGGCCGCTCCGGCGAAAGGGCCCGCCGGCGATGCGCCTGGACCAGTTCCATGTCGATCATCGCACGGACGTCATCCTCGGTCAGTTGCTCGATCTTGTTCACTTCGTGCGAGATGCGGAACCCGTCGAAGAAGTGGAGGAAGGGGACCCGGGCCTCCAGCGTCGCGGCATGGGCGATCAGGGCCATGTCCTGCGCCTCCTGCACCGACGCCGCCGAGAGCATCGCCCAGCCCGTCGTGCGGCAGGCCATCACGTCGCCGTGGTCGCCGAAGATCGAGAGGGCATGGGTAGCGATGGTGCGGGCGGTGACGTGGAAGACCGCGGAGGTGAGTTCCCCGGCGATCTTGAACATGTTGGGGATCATCAACAGCAGTCCTTGGGACGCGGTGAACGTGGTCGTCAGGGCCCCGGCCTGCAACGCCCCATGGACGGCCCCCGCCGCGCCGGCCTCGCTCTGCATTTCCACCACCAGCGGCACGCTGCCGAAGGCGTTCTTCCGTCCGGCCGCCGCCCAGGCATCCGGCATCTCGCCCAACCCCGACGAGGGGGTGATCGGGTAAATCGCCATCACCTCGTTGCACAAGTGGGCTATGTTGGCCGCCGCTTCATTGCCGTCGATGGTCACGAAGCGTCTTTTTTCCACAGGTTCTTCTCCTCAAACAGATGGGAAGGAAAGTTCGGGGGGGTAAACCTCCTAGAATATCGCTTCGGAGCAGCCTTGACAAGCGGCCCCCAGAAAGGGCGGTATGCTGGCAAATGAGAACGGTGGAACGGCCGGCTGCGAAACCGCAAGCGTCACGCCGCCCCACCTCCCAATCCCTAATCCCCAATCCCTAATCCCTCTTCATACTCATATCCACAAGTGCAGCCGGCCTGCCATCATGTCGGGCAAGGCACGCTCCACGTGCTGGCGGATTTGGTTGGGGTGATAGCGCGTGCTGAAATGGCTCGCAATGATCAACTCGTTGCCGAAACGCTGCCGGCGCTCGAGCAGATCGTCCAGGTGCATGTGGCCGAACTTGTGGATCTTGTCCTTGCGATGGCTCGGGGCCACGAAGGTCAACTCCATGATGAGCACCTCGGCCGCATACATCGGTTGGCAGGCGTCCAGTCCCTCGGGCGAGCTGTCGCCCAGGTACGCCAGCCGCGGAATACGGAGTTCCGCGGTCACTTCGGCGCCGGACATGCGCAGGTCGCGGATCTGCTCGCCGCTGAGCCCGGTGAACTCCGGCTTGAGCTTGCGCCGCCGCTGCCAGACCACGAACCCCAGCGAGGGCACCGTGTGCTTGGTGGCCGAGACGGTCACGACCAGGTCGCGCGAAAGCTCGATCTCGTCGCCCGGCCGCGTCGGCACCAATTGGCAGGGCAACCGCCCGCGATCCATCCGGCTGAACAGCCGCAGCACCCGTTGCATCGGTTCGACGGCCGCCTCGGGCAGGTAAATCACCGGCGGGTCCATCCTCATCATCCGCCGCCGCGCCACGTAGACCGGCAGCGCCACCAGGTGGTCCATGTGGGTGTGCGAGACCAGCCAGGTCGGCGTTCCCATGAAGGACCACGGCTGCGCGCCCAGGTCGAAGCCGATCTTCAATTCCGGGATCCGCCAATAGGTCTGCACGGCGGCCCGCGAGTATCCCTCGATCGTCAGGTCCTTGTGCGTGAGCGTTTTGACGGGAACGTTGTTGACCATGAAGAGAGGGATTGGGGATTGGGGATTAGGGATTGGCGACGAGGAACTGGGAAACTGGGAACTGCGGGCTGGGGCGGCGGCACGCTTGCGGTTTCGCAATTGGTCTTCCGCCTTCCCTCTTATCTTATCCCACCTCCTTTGCTGTGGCGTGCTCGTAGTTATCGACGTCGGACAGGTCCAATGGCTGGTCGGCATTCAGATCGGGCAGCACCCAGATCTCGCCGAACAGGTCGTTCTGCTCCACCCGCACCCGATGGTGGCGGACCAGTTCCAGGACGGCCAAGAAGATGCCGATCAAGGCCGATTTGTGCATGTTGGCGTCGAACAGGTCGCTGAAGGCCATCGCTCCTCGCTCGACGAGCCGGCCGTAGATCCGCTCCATGTAAACGTGGATGGGTGTGTCGTCGTAGACGATGTTGGACGGCTTGGTGGCGACGTTCTCTCGAATGATCCGTCCGAAGGCGCTGACCAGGTCCCAGAGTTCCACTTCCCGGATCGGCTCGTCGGCCAGGTTCCGTTCCGAGCGGGGCAGGTCGCAGGAGAGCCTTGCATAGTGCTGCTGCCAGGCCCGGCCGCAGTCCTCCAACATGCTGGCCGCGTCGCGGTATCGCTTGTATTCCAGCAGCCGGCGGACCAGCTCTTGCCGGGGGTCTTCCAACTCCTCTTGCACCTCGTCGTTGCGGGGCAGGACCTGCTGGGATTTGATCTCGATCAGCCAGGCCGCCATGGCGAGAAAGTCGCCCACCGCGTTCACGTCCAACTGTTCCAGGACCGCCAGGTAGCCGAGGTATTGGTCGGTAATCATGGCGATGGGGATATCGACGATCTCGACCTCGTGCTTCCGCACCAGGTAGAGGAGCAGGTCCAAGGGACCGCGGAACATGCTGAGATCGACCCGGAAATCCATCGGCGGCCACTCTTGGGCATCGTAACAGAACAAGTTGACCAATCACGTTCAGGAGGACAGGCATTCTTGCCTGTCTTTTCCAGCCAGACAGGAATGTCTGGCCTCCTGATTCGGACACTTTCATTCGTTACGACGCCATATGGGGTGAAACGGCGGCACGGCGAAACGGCACCGCGGCGGCGTGACGTCAGTCTAGCGGCTTTTCAGGCCGGCGGCCAGCGGCCGGCCCCACCGAGGAACCAAGACATATTCGCTACCATCAGTTTCGTCCGCCGAGCCGGCACAACTTGAAACCCGCCCTAATGGAGGGGGCTGGTGCCCAATGCCCCTTCTTGTGACCGTCGGGCCGCTAAGCTAGACTGCATGAGGATTTCGGTCGGGTTCTGGAGTGCAGGAGCCGTCGCAATCGTGGAATATGAACAAATCTGGGCGCCGTGGCGACTGGGCTACATCCTGGGCGAAAAAAATGCCCCCGAGGACCGCCCGACGCCCGATTTGCCCCCCGACGCCGAGCCGGCCTGTTTCCTCTGCCAATGCGGCGTCGCCTCCGACGACCGCCAGCGGGCGGTCGTCCATCGGTGCCAGCACTCCGTCACGGTGCTGAACCGCTACCCGTACAACAACGGCCACCTGCTGGTCGCGCCGCGAAGGCACCTCGGGCGGTTGGAACAACTCAGCCCGGAGGAGCAGCTTGCATTGGCCCAAACCATCTCGCGGATGGTCCTTCTCTTGGAGAAGGTTTTGCAGCCGCACGGATTCAATGTAGGATTGAACTTGGGACGCCCGGCGGGCGCGGGGCTGCCCGACCATCTCCATTGGCATATTGTTCCCCGCTGGACCGGGGACACCAACTTCATGCCGGTGGTGGCGGGGATCCGGGTGATCCCGCAGTCGCTCGATGCCCTTTGGGAGGCCCTGACGCAAGAACTGGCGAGGGCTTGACGCGGACGCGGCGGCTGGGAGTGTTTGAGCACCGGGAAGAATATCTCTTTATGCCACTGCAATTCTTCTGTCCCCTGGGCCACGTGCTGCAAGGCGAGCCGTCGCAAGCGGGCCAGCCGTGCAGGTGCCCGTACTGCGGGACCGAGTTCCTGGTTCCGGAATTTTCGTCCGTCGGGCGTGCCGATTCCGCGCCCCAGCAACGTGTCGGCGAGGTTCCGTTGCCGCAATTTCAGCCGCCGCCGGGCGTGGCCCATCCGGTCGTGCCGCGGGCGGGCGAATTCGCGCTGCCGGAGTTTCACCCGCCGCCGGGGCTGGCCCATCCCGCGGCCCCGATGGCCCCCGTCGCGCCGATGGCGCCGATGATGCCGGTCGTTCCCCCAGCGCCGCGGCGCCGGGGGTTTCATTTCCGACGCGGGCGGCGTTCGAGTTGCCGCCGGCCGGGAGGACTTCCCCCTTCGACTTGCCCCCCGCGCAGCCGCTCGTGCCCGATCCGTTGAAGAAGACGCCTTCGGCGGACGAGGCGTCGTCGGAGGCGGTCCCCGCCCTGCAACCCGGCGGCATTGCATTGCCGTTCGATCCCCGGGCGAAGAGGTCGTTGCCGTTCGATCTGCCGGAGGACGGCAGCGATCCGTTCGCGTCGTCCTCGAGGGCGTCGTCCGGGTTCGATCTGCCCGAGGCGGCTCCGCTGCAATTCGAGTTGCCGAAGCCGGCCCCGTTGCCGTTTGAGATGCCCGGCGGCGAGCCGTCGTTGCCGGCGGCCCGGGTCCCGCCGATCCCGCCGCGGGGCGACCGGCCTGGCGGGGAGTTGCTCGAGGCCGAGGCGGCGCCGCTGGACGTGGCCGAGGTCCAGGCCGAAGTGCCGCTGCACATTCCCTGCCCCTCCGGCCATGTGCTGGAGGTGACTCGCGACATCCTGGACCAGGAAGTGATGTGTCCCTACTGTCGCAAACGGTTCCTGCCGCAGTGGGAAAAAAGCCTGGAATACCGGCGCGAGCAGCGCGGCGCGTGAGCCGCGAGGAAGCCCAGCTCGGGCGAATCTGGCTGAGCGGGGCGATTGTGGCGGCGGTCGTGGTCGTGACGGCCTTGATCGCCCTGATCGCCGCGATCGCCGGACATCAATGAATTCCCGGACCATTAGCCCTTGCGTTGGGTGGCACTGGCGTTTCGCCAGTGCTGGAAGAAACACGGGCAAGATGCCCGTGCCACCCAAGACAAAACGCTACGGACAACCGCGATGCGCTCTAGCCCTTGCGGTGCCGAATCTTGGACCGCATGCGACGTTTCTTGCGGCCGAGTTTGCGCCGGCCTTTACCCGTCTTCTTGCTTCCCACACAACACTCCGTGCAATGATTCAGATTAGGATGTTTGGCGCTATGCCATGGCCCGGCCGGCACGCCGTCGCCGCCCAGCATGGCGACGACCCCAAAGTATAGCAACACCAACCACCGCAAGGCAAGAGGGGTCTTGGGATCGGCAAACGGAACGGACCTGCACGATCTTGGAAGGAAAAAGGGGGGCAATCCCCCTTTGCCGGAACCAACGTCCCTTTAGACCACCAACGCGACCAGGGCCGCGTCCACAAGCGCTTCGATCGGGCCGTGCCTCTTGGCCGGATGCAGCTTGTCGCTGAAAGGGACCGATCCGGCCGCGTCCAATGCCCCGATCCCGGACGACCCGACGCGGCGCGATTGCAACACCACGTCATGGGCACGAGCATAATCCTCCGACGCGACGACGCCGTCGTCGCTGGGCCTCGTGCCCGCGGTCGCCGTGGTCCATGCGACGGACGTGGTCAAGGCGGAAGGACGTGCCGCCGCGGAAACATCGTCGTATTCGCTGATTCCTTCTACCTTGGCGACGCTCGAAACCGTCGTCGCGGGACTGGCGGCGGCCTGGCTGCCGGACACGTCAACGTTGACAGGCGGCGACGTTGCCGCGGGCGAGCCGGCAGCCGATGTGCCCGCCGCGCCGGTTGTCGGGTCGGCGGTCGTATCGGTTGCCGTGCTGGTCGACGTATCGGTCAACGTGGTCGTCGCCGTATCGGCAGTCGTATTGGTGTCCGTAGCCGTCGTGGTGACTACATCGGCCGTCGTGGCGGCGCTTGGATTGGCCGCCGCGGCGGGGCTTGTATTGGTTGCCGTGGTGGAGCTGACGTTGGCCGTCGTGGCGGGGCTTGCCAAGCTCGGGAGGCCCAGGGCCACGCGGCCGCCGGCGCCGAAGGTCAGGATTCCGCCGCTCGACATCGCGTGGGGGGAAGCTATCACGAGGGTGACGCCCACGACCGAGGTGCCGCCCGTGTAGCTGTTGACCCCGGAGAGGGTCAGCGTGCCGGGGCCCGTTAAGATCAGCACGCCGGTCTTGGCGGCGGCGCTGAGGTTGCCGGCCAGCGTGACATTGTACCCGTTGGTGTTCACCGTTCCGCCGCCGGCGCCGATCACGATGGGCATGGTCGAGGTGAAAGCGCCGGCAGCTTCCAGCGTGCCGCCTGCGAGGAGAAGCGTGGGCGTGCCCATTCCCTGGACAAGGCTCGATAGGATGAGCGTTCCGCCGCTCTCGATCTCGAGGGTGGCGTCCGAGCCGATCTGGACGCTGTCGGTCACCGTGAGGGTTCCGCCGGCCGCGATGATGAGGGTGGTGCTGTCGGAAAGGTCCAGCGAGCTTACCGTCTGGGCGGAGGTGATGGCCGCGGCCACGCTGAAGTTGACCTGGCCGGCGCCGGTGCTGGAACCGCCCTGGTCGGACACTTCCACTCGGAAGCTCACGCCGCTGAGTGCTGCCGTATAGTCGTGCGAACCCAGGACGTCGAAGCCGCCGCCGGCGTTGGCGACGATCTGGCCGTCGGCAGTGGCGGTGCTGGTCACGGTCGCGTTCGTCCCGTCGCCCCAGGTGATCACCGCCGAATAGTCGCCGGCCGTCGCGTAGGAATTGGCGTCGGTGAAGTGGAAAAGGACCACGTCGCTGAAACTCCCGACAATGGCCGTCGGCGGGGTCAAGGCGCCGGCCGTCAGCGGCGCGTCGAGGACGGTGAAACTGGCGTCGCTGGCGCCGATCGTGCCCACGCCGTTGGTGACCTGGACACTCAGCGTGATCGGGCTTAGCGTCGCTTCCTTATAGACGTGCGAGCCTTGAACGTCGTAGCCGCCGCCGGGATCGGCGACGATCTGGCAGCCGGCACTGGCGGTGCTGGTCACCATCGAGACGGCCCCGTCGCCCCAGGTGATCGTGGCCGTGTAGTTGTTGATGTTCGCGTTGGCGCTGGTGTCGGTGAAGTGGAAGAGGGTGACGTTGGTCAGGGCGGTCCCTTCGGTGGGCGGCGACGGCGGCGTCAGCACCGGCGACGTGTTGGCGAAATTGGCCAGCGACTGGAGTTCGGCCGTGCTCAGGAAGGCGCCGGCCTGGCCGCCGAAACCGCTGCCGCTGATTAGGGCGTTGGCCTCGGCGACGGCCGCCGAAGGGGTCGTGGCCGCAATCGTGAAATAGGCCAGGCTGACGCTCTGCCCGGCAGCCACCGTGATGCTATAGGTCCACTGGAGGTCGTCGCTGCTCAGGCTGACCGAGGTCGGCTGCAAGCTCAGCGGGCCGTGGATGTAGGTGATGATCGCCGGCGTGCCGTTGCCGTCCGTGCCGATCCATTGATCGTTGGCGCTGACCACGCCGGTGCCGTCGGAGGTGGCAAAGACCGTGTTGGCCCCACTGGAGCCGAGGTTGGCCACAATCTGCACCGTGGTCGTAATCGTCGAGCCGGTGGAATTGGTGAAGGTATCGACGGTGCGGGCGAAGTCCTGGCTGCCGGTATCCGGCACGGTGACTTCGCGGGAGACGGTCAATCCGGCGGCCGTGCCGCAATTCAGGATGAGGCTTTGCCCGCTGTCGGCGGCGCTGGAGGTCGGCGTGCTGGCGCTGACCAGCGTGCCGCCGACATACAGCCGGCCGTCGCCGTTGAAGGCGTTGCTCTCGCCGCTGAAACTGCCGCTGCCGGTCCCCGTGACGAACTCGCCCGTGCCGTACTTGCCGGTTGCCACGGCGAAGCTGAAGCCGTCGGGCGAGGTCAGCGTGACCGAACCAGGGCCGTAAATATCCAGCAGGACCGCCACGTCGCTATTGTAGGCGTCCGTCACCGCCACGTCGGGTTTGCCGTCGCCGTTGAAGTCGCCCACCGTCACGCCAAAAGGCTGGGAACTGCTGCCCGTGCTGAACGTGGTGGCAGCCGAGAACGTGCCGCTGCCGTTGTTCAAAAGCACCCCGATCGTGCTGCTGCCGTTGTTGGTCACCACCACGTCGTTGTGGCCGTCGCCGTTGAAGTCGGCGACCGCGACGCCGCGAGGATTGGTGCCGCCGGTGCTGTAGGTCACGGCGCTGCCGAACGTGCCGTTGCCATTGTTCAAGAGGATTCCGACCGTGTTGCTGTTGTAATTTCCCACGACCAGGTCCGGCTTGCCGTCGCCGTTGAGGTCGCCGGCCGCCAGGCTGCGAGGATTGGTGCCGCCCGTGCTGTAGCTTACGGCGGTGTTAAAGGTGCCATCGCCCTTGTTCAAGAGCACGGAGACAGTGTTGCTGCCGTAATTCGCCACGGCCAGGTCGGGATGACCGTCGCCGTTGAAGTCGGCGACCACCAGGGCGCGAGGGTCGGTGCCCACCGTGTACGTCGCGGGGGTGGTGGAAAACGTGCCGTCGCCGTTGCCGGTGAGGACGTCGACCAGGCCCTGGTAATAGTTGGCGACCGCCAGGTCGAGCTTGCCGTCGCCGTTGAAGTCGGCCGCGACGATGCTGATCGGATCGAAGCCGGTCCCACTGCCGGTCCCCTGGTATTCGCTGGCGAAGGTAAACGTCCCCTTGCCATTGCCCAGGAAGACCTCGATGGTGCCGCTGATG
Source organism: uncultured Planctomycetia bacterium (assembly GCA_963804825.1). Lineage (GTDB taxonomy): Bacteria > Planctomycetota > Planctomycetia > Pirellulales > Thermoguttaceae > JBKQVT01. Next base: position 241,829 of record CAWDRV010000006.1, read on the forward strand.
TCGCGCGTGCTCTGGGCGAAGCTCGCCACGGCAAAGTCGAGTTTTCCGTCGCCGTTGAAATCACCCACGGTCACGGCGTAAGGAATGGCGATGCCATAATAACCACTGTACGTGATGGAGTAGCTGCTGCTGTCGGTAAACGTGCCGTTGCCGTTGTTCAGGAGGACCTCGACCGTGCTGCTGCCGGAGTCCGCCACGACCAGGTCGAGCTTGCCGTCGCCGTTGAAGTCGCCGGTGGCGACGGCCAACGGATCGGTGCCGCTCAAGCCGACCGTCGCCGCGCTGCCCAGCAGGGTGCCGCTGGGAACGACGACGAAATCGGAGACCCAATTGCTGACGGACGTGCCGTTGCCGTCCAGCCTGGTGCCCTTGCCGTTCGCGATCGTATCGTCGATGGTCAGACGATAGACGCCCTCCGTCAGGCCGGCGAACGTCAACGTGGCCACGTCGTTGCTGTAGGAGACGGTCAGCGACACGAGGACGTCGTCGGCCGTGTTGAACAGCCCGTCGGCCCCCACGCCGCGCAGCTCGTAGTTCGACGCGGTGCCCGCGCCGATCACCGCTTCGTTAAAGGCGATGGTCAGCGTGGTGGCGCCGGCGGTCAACGTGCCGCCGCTGAGCGAAGGCGTGACGCCGGTGACCAACGGTATCGGGGGCGAGATGGTCGTGATGTCGCTGGCGGTGTCGTTGGAGGTGTTCGTTTCGCCGCCGCCGGAGACGGTCGCCGTGGTGGTGAGGCTGCCCGAGGCGCCGGAGGCCACGTTCACGGTCAGCGTCAGCGTCGAGTAGCTGGCGCCGCTGGCCAGGGCATCGCTGCGGGTGGCCGTCAGGGTGGAGAAATTCAGCGTCCAGCCCGTGCCGGTCAGCGAGGTGGGCGTCAGTCCCGTCGGCAACGTGATGACCGCGCTCACCATGCCGCTGGTCGCCGACGCGCCGGAGTTGGTCACGGTGATCGTGAACGTGTCGCCGACGTCGCCGGCGTAGAAGGTGCCGGAGCCGGAATCGGTCATGCTCACGGTCAGATCGGTGCCGGGGACGGCGCCAGCGCGGGCACGAGCACGTTGGCGATGGGCGTGCCGATGCCGGTGGCCATGTCGTAGCCGGTCGTGGCCGAGTAACCGTTGCTTCCGCTCGTGATGTCGTGGAAATAGCCGTTCGTGTAAGGTTTGGACAGCGCGTACAGGGCCGAAGGACCATTGAGCAGGCTGAGCCCCTCGGAGGCGCGGAACTGGTCGGCGATGGCGATCAGGCCCGCCCAGCACGGGGCCGCAAGACTGGTTCCGCCGAACTCCGCCCAGGGACTACCGGTGCCGAAATCGTAGGAATCGTAGACGGCGACGCCGGTGTCGGGATCGGCGTCGAAGGAGACGTCGGGCGTTTCCCGATAGCCCGAGGTCTCGACCGACTCTTGGTAACTTGGCTCGGATTCATAGGAGCTCTTGCCGCCCCCGCCGTCGGTCCAGGCGGTTTCGCTGCTGTAACTGCCGTTGCTGTTGAGGTACAGGCTGGTGCCGCCGACGGCGATGACGTTGGGCGAATAGGCCGGGTACCCGCCCGGCGCACCGTCATCGCCCGTGGATGCCAGAAAGGTGACGTTCGCGTGACCGCTGGGCGTCGTGAAATACGAGTCGTCCGAAGTCTCGCCGGAGAATTCGGTTTCGCTCCAACTCATGGAAACCACCGAGACGCCGGAATAGGCCGCGGCCGTCTTGACCGCCGTCATTAAATTCGAGTCCGAATCGCTGGTGGCCTCGAACAGGATGATGTTGGCCTGGGGGGCGACCGAATGGGCCCACTCAACGTCCAGGGACTCCTCCTCTTCCCAGGTGCCGTTGCTATTTCCAGGACCGGCCGGATCGGTGCCGGGAAGCGAGGCGCCGCCGGTCTGGTTCAGCACGGTGAGCGTCGGGCCGCCGGAGACGTTGAACTGCTGCAAGCTGAACTGGGTGTTGAACGCCGCCTCGTCGTTGATGATGTTGGGATCGTTGTAAGCGTCGATGATGGCGATGGTCTGGCCGCTGCCAGTGCCGCTCAGCCCGCCCAGCACGATCGAACTGATCCCATAGGCGGTTCGGATTTGGGAGGGGGTGAAGCCGGTCGGCGAACTGGACGCCGGGCTTGCCGCGGCGCCGCCCACCTGGATCGGATGGTAGACAATGTGATCGAAGACCGCGGTGCCGTTCAGCAGGGCACGCTGTTCCAACTGCTCGATCCGCAGAAGCCGGCGACGTCGGTCCTCTCTAGTCACGAGTTTGCCCCTTCGTGTCCGCCTTTCCGGGATTCCTTATCTATGTTTCCGATCCCGCCTCGCATCTTTCATCCGCTCTCTTGCTTCTGCCCTTGCGGGACACCTTATCATTATATGCGGAGCCATCGTTAAATTTGAGCGGAATCCCCGAGATTCAAGGGCATTTTCGCAGACTTCCCCCGTGTTGGCGGGGTCAAAACGATCCGGCAGGATTTCATCAAACACGGCTGCGGCGTCCAAACGTGGCGTCCCCTCGTCGCGCACCGTAGCGCGCACACGAACGATGGTAACGGATGTGCGGAAAATACCGCCGCCGGCACGGAAAATTTTCCTGCAACTACGCCGCCGGCGGAAAATGCTGAGCGATGGTCCGCCGGACCTCGGCGAGCCACTCGGCGCGCTGTTCGGGAGTGCTGAGGATCATCGACTCGAAGTTGCGGCGGAAGAAATTCTCGACGCCGCAGAAACCGAAGATGCAGGTCTTCCAGAGGTTTTCCAAGGGGTCGCCGAACAGCCGCAGCTCGTCCTCGCGCGGCGTGTTCGAGGTCGTCAGCACCACGACCGACTTCGCCCGGAGCAGGCCGACGACGCCCTCGGGAGCGAACTCGTAGGCTACGCCCTGGCGCAACACGCGGTCCACCCACCCCTTGAGGATGGCCGGCGGCATCGCCCACCAGTTGGGATGAACGACGACCAGGCCGCCGGCCTCGGACAGTTCGCGGCAATGCCGTTCGACGACCGCGTCCAACGGCGAGCCCTTGGGGATCTCGGCGTCGGGCAGGATGGGATCGAACCGCTCCTGGTAGAGGTCGTGGAAGACGACTTGATGGCCGTCGGCCCGGAGTTGCTCGATGGCCGCGGCGGCGACGGCATGACAGAAGCTGCCCGGCTGCTGGTGTCCGAGAATGACGAGAATCTTCATGTTGTCCAAATGGCAGTTCGGGCCGCCGGGGCTTTTCCTGTCGCCCTTACATGTCGCAACTCAGGCCGCCGGAGGCCGGCAGGTAGGCCATCCGGACGTAGTCGGCCACCATGCGGTCGGCGCTGAACCGCCAACCCAGCGAACTGATGGAATTCATCATGCGCCGGATCCAATGCCGCGGCAGGCCGTCGATGTCGCGGTCGTAATACAGCGGGATGACTTCCTCGGCGAGGACGCGAAGCAGGTCGGCGGCGTCGCGGACGTCGGTGATGCGCTCGTCGGAATGCTGGGCGCCGCGGCCGATGGCGAAACCGTTGCTGCCGTCGTAGGCCTCGGCCCACCAGCCGTCGAGGATGGAGAGGTTCAGCGCGCCGTTGAGCACGGCCTTCTGCCCGCTGGTGCCGGAGGCTTCCAGCGGCCGGCGTGGATTGTTGAGCCAGACGTCGACGCCCTGGATGAGGTGGCGGCAGACGTTGATGTCGTAATCCTCGACGAAGACCAGCCGGCCGGCGAAGCGGGGATCGTGTCTCAGGTTGGCGATCCGCTTGATCATCTGCTTGCCCGGCTCGTCGGCGGGATGGGCCTTGCCGGCGAAGATGATCTGCAACGGCCGCTCCCGGTCGTTCAGCATGGCGGTCACGCGGTCGATGTCCGCCAGGATCAGGTCGGTGCGCTTGTAGGTGGCGAAGCGGCGGGCGAAGCCGATGGTGAGGATGTTGGGATCGAGGATGTTGCGGGCGGCCTCGACGGCGTCGTCGCTTTCGCCGCGGCGGCGGCATTGCCGGCTGACGCGCCGACGGACAAACGCCAGGAGCAGGTTCTTCAGGGCGTAATGGGTCTCCCACAATTCGCCCGGATCGACCTCGTAGATTCCCTGCCAGATTTCGGGCTCGCTGAGGCATTTCTGCCAGCCGGGGGCGAAGTTGCGGTCGTAAAGCTGCATCATCTGGTAGGCGAGCCAACTGGGGATGTGGACGCCGTTGGTGATGTGCCCGATGGGGATTTCCTCTTCCGCCCGCCACGGCCAGAGATGGGCCCACATCCGCCGGGTCACGTGCCCGTGCAAATTGCTCACCGCGTTGGCCCGCCGCGAGAGCTTCAAGGCCAGCACGGTCATGCAGAACGGCTCGTGCTCGTTTTGCGGCTCGACCCGCCCCAAGCCCATCAGTTGCTCGAAGGAGATGCCGAGTTCGTCGCGCAGCGGACCGAGGTGTTCCTCGATCAAGGCGCGATCGAAGCGGTCGTGGCCGGCGGGAACCGGCGTGTGCGTGGTGAAGACGGTGCGATGGGCCACCTCGCGCAAGGCCACCTCGAAGCTCATGCCGTCCTCCTTCATGCGGACGCGGATGGATTCCAAGGTGGCGAAGGCGCTGTGCCCCTCGTTCAGATGGTAAACCCCCGGCGTGATTCCCAAGGCCGTCAGGCGCGGACCCCGCCGATGCCGGCCACCAACTCCTGGCGGATCCGCGTGCGGTTGTCGCCGCCGTAGAGCCGGGCCGTCAACTCGCGGTCTTCCGGACTGTTGTTCGGCACGTCGCAGTCCAACAGGTACAACTTCACCCGCCCGACACGCATCAACCACACCTTGGCCAACAGCTTGCCCGTGCGCGTCTCGATCTGCACGGTGATCGGCTTGCCCTCGTGGTCACGGGCCGGCTCCATCGGCAGATTCTCGACTTTCGTGTCGAGATACTCCTCCTGCTGATAGCCGTTGATGTCCAAGTGCTGCTTGAAATAGCCCTGGTCGTAGAAGAGCCCGATGGCGATCAACGGGACCCCCAGGGCGCTGGCGCTCTTGATGTGGTCGCCCGACAAAACCCCCAGACCGCCTGAATAAATCGGCACCGACTCGTGGACGCCGAACTCCAACGAGAAATAGGCCACCGGGCGGGAGCCCAACACCCCGGTATGCGTCCGGCCCCAAGCCGGAATCTCCGCCATGTATTCCTTCAACCGGCGATACGCCTGGTTGACGCGGCTGAAAAGGACCAACTCGGCCGCCCGCATCTCCAGCCGCTCGGGCGTGAATTCCGACAACAGGGCGATCGGGTTGTGGTCCAGTTGACGCCAGCGGATGGGGTCGAGGTCCCGAAAAAGGTTAATCACCTCCGGGTTCCAACTCCACCACAAATTCCTGGCCAGCGCGATACATTTCTCGTAGAGCGTCTCCGCGGTCAATCCATACGACGCCACGGGTTCACTGACAACATCCGGAACCGCTTCCATTTGGCTCATACCTGCTTGGTGCTCCCCGGGGACGGAAATCCCCGATTCAACCTTTTCCCGAACAGAAACACACAATTAGTTTCTCATGCGGAAGCACCTGTAGGGTGGGTCAAGCGAAGCGAGACCCACCAAAATCCGCGAATGGTGGGTCTCGCTTCGCTTGACCCACCCTACCAAATTTCCGACCTTCCGCAATAGAAACACACAATTATACAGCACGTTCGCGGCCCAAGCGACCCCAGCCATGCCACGTGGCCGCCAAACACGTGCCAGTCCCGTTGTGGGAATCAGCAGTTTGCCCTATTATGCCATGTTCCGTCTCGGAACATGGAAAGAAAGTAAATTGGGAAGAATATAGCGACATTTCATGGGGAGATCCTTCTTATGCCCGACGAGCATCAAGTCCAGGTTCATTGGCACGAGCACGCGGTGTCGCGAGCCGAACGCGAGCGACGCAACGGACATGCCGGCTGCGTCGTGTGGCTCACCGGTCTGAGCGCCTGCGGCAAGAGTACGATCGCCAACTTGGTCGATCACAAACTTCACTCCGGGGGGATTGGGAGCTTTGTGCTGGATGGCGATAATATTCGCCATGGTCTGAACGCGGCGCCCGGGCTGCTCAAGGAACGGCACGGCGCGGAGTTCGCGGTGCGCTTCGGTCTGGGTTTTTCCGCCCAAGATCGGGAGGAAAACATCCGCCGCGTCGGGGCCGTGGCCAAGTTGTTTTGCGACGCCGGCATGGTGGCCATTACCGCGTTTATCAGCCCATATCGGGTGGATCGTGACCGGGTCCGCGCCACGCTGCCGCCGGGCGATTTCATCGAAATGTTCGTGGATGCCCCGATCGAGGTATGCGAAGCCCGCGATCCCAAAGGACTGTACAAGAAGGCCCGCTCCGGCGAACTCAAGGGTTTCACGGGCATCGACGATCCCTACGAAGCCCCGTTGAAGCCGGAACTTGTCCTGGATGCCGCTCGGCATTCGGCCGACGCGCTGGCCGACGAAGTCATTGCCTATCTGAAGGCCGCCGGAAAGCTCGGCTGAGGCGGAATTCGGCGGCGGAATTCGGAGGGAACGGGTACATTCATTCTGTCTGCGGCAATGCCGAACTGCGAATTCGCCTTCCGCCTTCCCCCCTCCGCCTTCCGCCTTCCGTCCCAAAAATTCTTTTTGCGCCGGATTGACTTATCAGACCGCCAGCGATACATTTGTTAGTTGAGGCAAAAGCGGCTCAGGGCGGGCCGAAGTGGTTTAGCCTCAGGCATGGGTGCCGTTACCGCCGAAAAGGCAGATGCTTCTTCGGACCAGCGGAAGAATCGGGGCGATCCTTCCGGCTCATCTCAACTTGGCGCACGCGGTTGGCGACGGTACTCCCTGTCAGGGGTAGGGGGGGTGCGCGATGGCGACGGTTCCGGCCACGAACAGTATCCAACCCAGGGCACAAGCGGCCCTGGCTACGAGCCCATTTTACGAGCTTCGCGAGTTGGTGGTGGACAATCTCGGCGAGGTGTTGGTGATTTCCGGCGTGGTCTCCAGTTTCTACCACAAACAGGTGGCCCAAGAGGTGGTTCGGTCCGTCTGCCAAGACCACGAGATCGAGGTCGACAACAGGATTCGCGTGGAATAATCGGGTCCGGCAGCAGCAAGGAGGAAGTCATGGCCAAGACTCCGAAGGTCAAAGTGTCGACGTCGTCCGAGGCGTTTCCGCTGCCCGAGACCCTGGAAGAGGCCGAGCGGCTGGTCGCGCGGATCGAAAAGGCGGTCCAGGAGGGAACGGGCGGCGGCGTGGAGGACCTTTGCGTCCAAGTCGATTGCGACGGCGTTCTCTTAACCGGGCGGTGCGAGACCTTCTACTGCAAGCAATTGGCGCAGCACGCCGTCATGACGATGCCCGGCGGAGAGCGGCTGACCAATCGCATCGAGGTCTCGTGAACGGCGGAAGGCCGCCACCACGCCAAAAGCCGGTCGTCTGCGACGGCCGGGTGTTCTCCGGCGTTTCTTTCCTGGTTATCCCTTATGCCCGTTCTCTCCGGGAAAACAGCTCCCTTATTTGCCGGCAACGAAAACAAGCCCGTAGTGGTACGGGGGCAGATCGACAAGGCCCGGGGAAATGAGTTGAAAGCCCGCCTCCTCGGCCCAGGAGCAGCACTGATCGGGCCGCGGGCGAATCTCCATGTTCGGGCCTCGTGGTGTGCTGGCGTCATAATTCCAGTGGATGATTCCCAACTTGCCGTCGGCGGCCAACAGCCGCCACGCCTCCCGCAAGAGGACGAATTTCTCCTCGGCGTGGAGGATGTTGAAGAGCATCACGTAGTCAACCGACGCCTCGGGCAGACCGGTGCCCTCGGCCACGAAATCTTTCTGCAACACCACGACGTTCTTAAGGCCGGCCGCCTCGGCCTTGGCGCGAGTTGCCGCCACCATCTCGGGCTCGATGTCCAGGGCGTAGACGACGCCGCGCACCAGGCGAGCGGCGGGAATCGCAAACGTGCCATAGCCGCAACCAAAATCAACGACCTTGCCACGCTGGGACGTAAGGCCCATCTTGGCCAGGATCGCCGGGGGATCGAAGAACCCCTGCCACATCGCCTCTTCGGGCATCCCGCTCTCGCGAGCCTTCATGGCCGGGCTCCGGAAAGTCCGATTTGTCTGGCTGTCATGCCTGCGCGGTTCCCGGCGCGGCGTCCTCGTGCTTCATGCCGCGGAGCATCTCGAGAAACTTTTCCATCGACGGACAGCGGCGGCTGGTCTCCGCTTCCAGGCACCCGTGGATCGCCTTGGCCAACTGGGGATGGATCGTCGGCCGGTGCTGACGGATGTCGGTGGGCGGCTGGTCGTGGGTCATGGCGGCCAGCCCCGTCGCGCCCTGACGCCAGGGAGGCTGGCCGGTGCAAATCTCGTAGGCCGTGACTCCGAAGGCGAAAACGTCCAATCGCTGGTCGATCGGCTTGCGGCGGACGACCTCGGGGGCCATGTAATTGGGATTGCCCACCCGGACGCCCGGCTGCATGAACGGCGGCGTGGCGGGCACGGTCACTCCGAAGTCGATGAGTTTCAGGTCCTTGCCGTCCGTGGTCGCCAGGAAGTTGCGTGCGCAGATGTCGCGGTGGATGAATCCGGCGGCATGGACGGCGGCGACGGCCTCAGCCGCCTCGCGGATCAATCGCAAGCGGTTGCCTTCCAGGAGGGAATTGCGCCCGGCCAGCAGGGAATTCAGGTCGGCGCCTTCCAGGTACTCCATCACCAGGTACGGCGCGCCCTCGGTGGTCGTGCCGTATTCGAAGGTCTCGACGATCCGCGGATGCTTCAACCGGAAGGCGATTTCACCTTCCGTCGGTTTGTGCAGCCCTTTGAAGCGGGCCTCGAAGGCGGCCGTCTTCTCCACGTCCAGGATCTTCAGGCCGACGATCTTGCCGCTGCGGAGGTCGCGGGCCTTGTAGAACCTCGACATCGTCGCCGAGCTGGCCTCTTGCAGCAAAGCGAAGCGGGCCGACACGTTCAGCCGGTTGCCGGCCACCATCGACTTCAGCCGATCCAGCAGCGCCATGCTCTCGCTCCTCACGTGCCGCAATAGTCGATGGTTCGGGCGATCTCGCTCTGCAAGTCCTTGCGGCGGACGATGCGGTCGATGAATCCGTGCTCCAGGAGGAACTCGCTCGTCTGAAAACCCTTGGGCAACTCGATGCGGATGGTGGCCTTGATGGTGCGCGGCCCGGCGAAGCCGATCAGGGCCTTCGGCTCGGCGAAGACCACGTCGCCCAGCGAAGCGAAGCTGGCGGCCACGCCGCCCATGGTCGGGTTGGTGAGCACCGAGATGAACAGCCCGCCGGCCAGGTCGAAGCGCGCCAGGGCGGCCGAGACCTTGGCCATCTGCATCAGCGACAACATGCCTTCGTGCATCCGCGCCCCGCCGCCGGAGCCGGAAACCAGGATCAGCGGCAGGTGTTGCGCGGTGGCGCGCTCGACCGCCCGCGTCAGCTTCTCCCCGACCACCGAGCCCATGCTGCCCATGAAAAACGCCGAATCGGTGACGCCGAAGGCGACGGGCCGGGCGCGGATCATGCCCGTCCCCACCACCGCCGCGTCCTTCAGCCCGGTCCGATTCTGCTCCTCCACGAGCTTCTCGCGATAGGGGCGCTGTTCGACGAAATCCAGCGCATCGACCGGCTCCAGTCCGGCGTCCCATTCCTCGAACGTCCCTTCATCGAAGAGCTGGCGGATGCGTTCCCGGGCGGAGACGTACCAATGATAGTCGCACTCGGGGCAGACCCCCAGGCGTTTCTCCGCTTCCTTGCGGAAGATGGTCGCCTCGCAGCCGGGGCATCGTTTCCAAAGTCCTTCGGGCACGCCCCGCTTGGGGTGCTTCAGGAGACTTTTCCAGGGGTTCGGGTCGGGAGGGTTGGCAGCCATGCGTTCAATTGCTCAGGGCCATCGAGTCGGCGTGCTCGACTTCGAGGATTTCCCAGCAGCCGTGCGTGCCGATGGTCTTCCAGAGGTCGCCGAGTTCATCGTGCTTGAAGAAATGCCGCACCAGCGTGGCCAGCGGCTCGGAAACGACCAGGGCGAACATGCCCTCCTTGTGGCGTTTCAGCAGCTTGGTCATCGCCGCGTGGACCCGCTGCTGGGCGTCGGCAAGCATCTCGCCCTCGGGCGGGCAGACGTTTTCCGGCTGCTCCTGCCATTGGCGATAGACCTTGGACTGCTTGTGGTGGACATCGCTCAGCAGCATCCCCTGCCACAGCCCATAATTGAGGTTTTGCATCCGGTCCAGCCGCTTGCACTTGACGTGCAGCCCCTCGGCAATCGCGCGGGCCGTCTGCTCCGCCGGTTGACAGGGGGAGGCGTAGACCATTTCGATCTCCTTGCCGCGCAACTCCTCCGTGATCCTCGCCACTTCGGCGAGGCCCTGGGCACTCAACGGGATGTCCAGGGCCCCCTGGATACGCTCCTGCTCGTCATACTCCGTGGATCCGGGACGGACCAATACGATTCGCAACATAAACTGGTTACTCGGACTGTAAACAAACACTGTTTCGACACGATCGCGCCAGATCGGTCCACTTCGGGATCGTCCGGCGGTAATCCTTTTCCGAATGCAGCGCCGAGCCGATCACCAGCACATCGGCGCCGGACCGGGCACACAGCCCGATATTGTCGCCGTGGACTCCTCCGTCCACAGACAACAGCAGTTCCGGCCGGGCAACGGCGCGCAAACGCCGCAGCTTGTCCAAAGCAACAGGCTCGAACTCCTGTCCGCAGAAGCCGGGCATCACGCTCATCACCAGCACCAGGTCGCAGTCGTCGAGATACTCCTCCACGGCGGCGACGGGGGTGGGCGGGTTCAGGCTGATCCCCGCCAAGGCGCCCAGCTTGCGGATTTGCCGCAGCAGGGGCCGCGGCTCCGACACGGCCTCGATATGAATGGTCATCAGGTCCGCCCCCGCCCGGCGAAACTGCTCGACATAGCGGGCCGGCTCCGAGATCATCAAATGGACGTCCAGCGGCAGCCGCGTCACGCGGCGGACTGCCTCGACCACGGGCGCCCCGAAGCTGATGTTGGGCACGAAATGCCCATCCATGATGTCCAGGTGGAGGATGCGCGTGCCGGCCTCTTCCAGCCGCCGAATCTCATCGGCCAGATGCGCAAGGTCGAAAGCCAACAGCGACGGCCCGATCAGCGGGACGCCGGCGCGCAGCTCTGAAACCAACTCCTCGCTGGACATGGTTGGGCAAACCGCCCGCTCCGATAGGAAAATCGTCGGCGGCCGGACCCGCAACCACGTGCAACATCCAACCAGCCGACTACTTGGTTCAACCTGACCGCCCCGGGATTGTCCAAGGGCGCTATTTCCAACCGCTTAATTCTAGCAAGCGGTTCGTCGGCCGTCTGCGCTTCTTTTGGGGAAAGTTGCTAAGATGAGGCGGTGTACGGAGTTGCGGCGAAGGAGGAAGGATCAAGGAGGAAGGAGGAAGGATGAAGGATCAAGGAGGAAGGATTAAGGAGGAAGGATGAAGGATCAAGGATGAAATCCCCCGGACTGCGCGGGCAGGGGACGGCGTGCGAAACCGCAAGCGGATATCATACATCCCCCGGACACAGTCCGGGGGCTTTTCTCCGTTCCGCCCGCCCCCTTCCGCCTTCCGCCCTCCGCCTTCCTTCTATCGCCGGTCGAGTTCCTCGCACTGCGGCAGGTCCTGGAGGGTCTCCAGGCCGAAGAGGCGAAGGAAGCGGTCGGTGGTGTAATAATGGGCGACGCGCCGCTTGTCCGGCTCGCGCTGGATGCGGAGCAGGCCGCGATGGACCAGTTGCGAGAGCACGTGTCCGCTCGGCTTGCCCCGCTGCTTGTGGACCGCTTCGGCGGTCAACGGCTGTTGATAGGCGACGATGGCCAGCACGTCGATGGCCGCCTGCGACAGCCGGGCCTGGCGAATCCGGCCCAGGAAGCGATGGGTGAGGTTGTGGAACTCCTTGCGGAGCTTCAAGCGATAGCCGCCGCCTTCGTGAACGATTCCGTAGGGGCAGCCGCTTGCGGCGTAGCGGGCGTTCAGCTCGTCGATCAGCCCCGGAATCTCGGCCGGTTCGACGTCCCGCATCCACTGGGCCGCCCCGGCGGCGGAGAGCGACTGGCTCTCTTGATTGCCCACGAAGAGCATCGCTTCCAGGATGCTGCGGGGACCGAGGGGGCAGGAGTCTTCTTCGCGTTCGGCGGCGGCCGGCGGCGGCTGGGGCTGATCGGGGCCATGCGGTCCGCCCGCCGGCGCCGACGCGGCTTCCGCAGAGGACGCGCTTCCGCCAGCGGCGCGGCGGCGGCATCGTCCGGCGGGCCGCCCTCGGGACGCAACTTGGGGGCACTGCCCATCACTTGGGCGAAGGCCTCGGCCAGTTCGTCCAGCGAAATGCCGTCTTGCCGAGGTGATTCAGGCTCGGAATTGCCGCTCATTTCGATTTTGCCGCTTTTGGCCCCAGCGTCGGGCGACCTGGGCCTTCATGAATTTCAGCCCGTCGGTGGCCAGTTGCCGCTCGGTCTGGAACATGCGGCGCCAGATTTTCGTGGCCGCCGCCAGCTTTTCCAGGGCCAGGCCGAAGGCTTCGATCATCAGGAGGTTGTCGTAGCCGATCTCGTGCAGGGCGTCGAAGGTCTCGGTCCAGCGGACGTTGCCCGCCCCGGGCGTGCTGCGGTCGTTCTCGGAAATGTGCACGTGGGCCAAGATGCCCTTCAGGACGCGGATGGCCGCGGGGGTGTTCTTCTCCTCGATGTGCGAATGAAACGTGTCGTACATCATCTGGCATCGCGGATGATTCACTTCGCGGCAGAAGCGGACGCCGTCGGCCGTGGTGTTCAATAAGTAGCACTCGAAGCGATTGAGGGATTCCAGGGCCAGCGTCACGTTGCGTTTCTCGGCGTGTTCGGAGACCTCGCGCATGCCGTCGACGGCCCATTTCCACTCGTCGGCGGTGGGCCCGGCCCCGGTGAAGTATCCCAAGGCCGAATGAAACGGACCGCAGAGGGTCGTCGCGCCGGCGGCCGCGGCGCAATCGACGGCCGCCTTGTTGTGCTCGACGCCGAGGCGGCGGACGGCCGGGTCGGGACTCATGGGGTTCTCGTCCGGGCCGCGGACGGTCACGCCCGTTCGCGCCAGCCCGGCGTTGTCCAGGTGTTTCGCCCATCGGGCGTACTTGTCCACGTCGAGCTCGAAGACGGGCAGTTCCACGGCGTCGTAGCCGATCTGCTTGATTTCGTCCAGCAGCGGCAGCACCGCATCATTGAGCGTGTCGGTCCACAGCAGCAAGTTCAAGCCGTAACGCACGGTTGATCTCCTTCGAGCGAGGATGTGCGGATCGGTTTCCGCCGTGGGGCAGTCGGGTCTCAAGGGGGCAGTTTCCCATTTTTCCGGCGGTCCCGCAAGATCGCGCATGAAATGTCCACGGGCGATGGAATACTGCACACGCCCGCAGCCCAAGGCACTTCTACGCCGTGAGGTCGTCCAGCGGCGGATACCACAGCGGCAGGCGGGGGAACAGGACGCGGCCGGCCTGCTGGGCCAGGGCGGTGGATGCCTCCAGACGTTTTTCGGCCACGGCGCGGTCCCAATCGAGTTGTCCCAGCAGCAGCCGCGTGAAGTCGGCCACGTTCATCCGCAGGTAGCTGCGGCCCATCCGATGGGCAACCACCGCCGCGCCGCAGGTGGTCAATTCCAGTTGGTACTTCTGTCCTTCGACCTGAAGTCCCAACTCCAGGGGGCGGGGCAACCGGGCCTGTCGCGCCCGGAGGCAGAACTCGCCGCAGAGCCGCTCCAACAGCCGCTTCGGCTGCAACAGCCGGGCCATGTAGACTTCGCCCCGTTCCGACTCTTGTTCGGTTCGGCGGGGCGGTCCCGTGCCGCCGGGGGCGTGGCGCTCGGCCCGCTCCGCGCCGCGAGGACCTTCGACGGGGGCGAAGACCTGGTGGAAAGGGCTGTCGGGCGGGGCGTGCAGGATGACGCTGTGGTGATCGTGCTCGATGGCGTCGCCGCAGGCGTGGGCCAACAGTTCGGCGGCCACTTTGGGACGGCCCGGCACGCTCATCAATTCCACCACCCGATGGCCCTTGAGAACCACGTACCCCACCACCGGAGTGCTGATTTCTTCCAAGTCCCACAAGTCGGGGCCGTCCAGGGCGACATAGATCTGGTCGTAGGCCTGCCGTCGGAGCAGCCATTGCCAGTAGGCCAACGTGCGGTCCCAGGGGCCGTACCTGCCCGGCAAATTCTGCCGGTAGATCCGCACCAAGACCTTTTCTTCCCAGCGGCGCCACGGACGGATGTGCAAGCGATGGTGATGGTGGCGCCGATGCCGGCGCAGGCCCTCGTCCAGGAGCCTGGCCAGCACGGTCCGGGTGTTGGCCTGGCTGAAACAGGGTTGTCCGCACAGCGCCCAGCCGGTGCGGCGGAAGAAGTGCGGGATGCTGGTCCGCAGCAGTCCCACGAGGGCCCCGTCCTCCGTGGCCTGCCTTTCCGCCGCCGCCAACAGGTAACTGCCCAGCCCCTGACCCCGATATTCCTGGGCCGTGGCCAGCCATTTCAGACCGGCGACGGGAATCTGGTTGGGGCCGAACTGCATCGTCCGGTGGGTCAAATGCACGTGCGCGACCAGCCGGCCGGAACTCTTCAGCAGCAGCCGGTCGCGAGGTTCGTAAAACGGATCGGCCAGCGAAGCCTTGAATTCGGCCAACGTCGGCGCCCGGAAGATCGACGTCAGAAAGGCGTGGATCGAATCGTGGTCGCTCCCGTGGCCGGCCACGATAGGTGAACGGACTCGGCGACGGCCGCCCTTCTTGTCCGTTTCCCTGGAACTCGACGACGTACCTGCTGCGCTCATTCGCGCGAATCCTTTCCCAAGCAGCAATCGCTCCGTCCCCAGCGCGCAAGAACGTTTCCGATGGTGTCTGTATCGGGCCGTGTGCGTCAGCCTTTGCTCATCAAAGCATGTTTAGAAGTTTTTGGGAAGTAGGCCGTCAAGAAACTCGGCAAAGTTGTTTCCGGATACAGACAGAATCCATACTCGCGCCATGCCAGGATTTTTTCCGCTTGCAACGCTTGTGCCGCTTCGGCCTGCAATTCCTCCAGCCGACGCCGGCGCTCGGACAAACACGGCTGGAGGGCCTCGTTGATCCGGCGAATGGACTGCCAGCGGGCGCGAGCGTTGTCGGCCGTCTGGGGCGTGTGGATCCAATGCTCCTTGGCCGCCGAGAGCGCGCCGATTTCCCCGTTTTCCTCCTCCGATGGCGGTTGTTCTCCCGTCGGCGCTTGTTCTCCCGGCGACGCTGGTCCTCCCGGCGACGCTGATCCTCCCGACGCCTGCAAGAACCGTTCCGGATGGTAGGTCAACTCGCGCAATTGCCGCGCGATCGCCCGGGGCGAGTCCAGCGCCACCGGCGGCCGGGCAATAGGTAAATGGAGTGTGGCGGAGATCACCATCATGCCGGGGGCCGGCAACTGGAAGAACCGCTCCATCAACAGATCGGTCACCTGGTCGTATTTCGCGCCGCCGATGCCGTGCAGGAACAGATCGCCCAAGCACCAGCCGGGCCCAAAGCGTGGTCATCAAGGCCCGGGAACGGATCTTCACCCCCCGGTCCCGCAATTCCGCCAGTTGTTCGACGGCCTGCCGGCCGTCACCCTCCGGTCCTAGCGCCAAGGGGACCTCCAACCCTGCCCGATCGGCGAGAATCAACCGCCGTCCGTCCTGCCGGGCGAACAGTCGCCGCCGCTCGGGCCGGTCGGCGGTCCAAATCCACAGCGGCGCTTCCAGCCAGGGCCCTTCGGCGGCCAAATCGGGCATCGGCTGCGCCGCGTTGCGAATCTTGTGCACCCGGCGATATTCCTGGACGGCCTCGTTGTAGAACTGGTGAAATTGCGGCAACTGCGCCAACAAATGAACGGCAAACCATCGGAACGATTCCGTCTGGCAGATCCAGCTTTGCGGGACCTCCAGCGTCTGGAGTCCCCAGCGGCCTTCCAACTGGTGGCGGGCCTGGGCAATGCACGCCCCCAAGTTGTCGGTCTGCTCCAGACGCCCCAGCACCAACGGCCAATATTGGAGCACCAGGGGATCGGCCAGCAGCGGCGCCATGCGTTCCGCCACGGTCCGACCGAACTGGGCGAACTGCCGCCGATCCACCACATGCCGCTCTTCGTAAGCCACCCGCGGCCCGGACCGGTCGAAGGGGATCAGTTCCATGCTGGGGTGAGTCGGCGATCCGCCGGGCACCCGCAGACCCGGGGCCTTGGCCAGATCGCTGTCGATCAGCAGATTGACCGCCGTGGCGTGATGCTGTTGGGCCAAGGCGCCGAGGGCGAAGTTTTTCAGCCAGACGCCGGGATGAAACAGTTCCGGCTGATGCCCGGCCAGGAAGATCAAGCCCTCGGGATTGCCGGCGTCGGCCGCCTCGGGCCGATAGGCGGCGGTCCATCGGCGTGCCAGGGTCAGCAATTCCGCCCGGGCCTGGGCCGTCAACTCGGGGAGCGAGCGGCCCTGGAAATCGTGACGATATCGAGAACGCCTCCGGACGTTCTCGGCCAGCAGGCGGCCCACTTCGCCCAGCGGCGGCTCCACCAGCACCCGGCGATTCTCCACCGGCGCCGATAACGGCGGTAGGGCAATCTTTCAGGACTGACTGTCATCGGCCATGGCCTCGTCCAGGACGCGGCGATAGACGGCCAGGCGCGTGTCCGCCCGATCCAGCGCCCCGCCGAAGGAACGCCGTTCGTCCAGGTAGACCAGCGGCACGGCCAGCTCGACGATTTTCAATCCCAGCCGCGCCGCCTGCACCCAAAACTCCAGGGGCATGGCATAGCCGTCCACGGTCAAATGAAATTTGGCCAAGGCCGACACGCGATACGCCTTGAAACCGCAAAACGCGTCGGTCAAACTCAATCCCAGCCGGCGATTGACCTCCGCGGTGACCATTTCATTGATGCGGCGACGCTCCGGCGGGGGATCGCTATCGCCCGGAAATCGCCGCAAATAACGGCTTCCGGAGACGATATCCGCCTGTTGGGTGGTCTCCACGAACCGAGGGATCATCTGCGGCTGGTGCTGGCCGTCGCAGTCGATGGTGACCAGGACCTCGTAGTCATGGCCAGTGGCGAAGTCGAAGGCCGAACGCAGGGCCGCCCCGTAGCCGCGGTTGGTCGCATGGGAAACGACGTGAATGTCGTTGCGTGCGGCCAGCAACTGCGACGTTCCGTCGGTCGAGCCGTCATCGACCACCAGCACCTCGTGGCTGTAATTCAGGGCGCCGCTCACGACTGCCGCGAGATACGGCGCCTCGTTGTAAACCGGCAGTGCAGTTAAGGTTCGGCCAGGCATTTCCCCATTGTACGGCCGCTTGGAAGAGGGGACAGGGATTGGGATTGGGGACGAAGAACTTAGAACTTAGATCTTAGCACTTAGAACTTGGGATTGCGGACTGGTAGTATTGAAAAGCCCCCCAACTGCGTCGGGTGGGCGGTCCCAGGAAATGCCACGCCGCGGCCAGAGTGTCCGTCCGCCCAAGGCGCAAAAAAACGGCCGCGTTGCAAAATCTCCGCTCGGGCAACGCGGCCAACGTGTCTCGCCCCCGCACGCATCGAGATCATGGGTAGTCGCGGCGGGAGGAGACCTCTACCTATAATATACAGCCATCCCCTCCGATCCATCCATAAACTAATCGGGGGGTACGATGCCCTGGACCATTATTTTGAGTTGAATACATCACTATTCATATCAATCTTGTTATGTTATAATTCCGATTATTCCGATTAGGGATGGGGTGGCACAGTTCGGTCACGGGAACCTGTTCATAAAAGGACTTCAGACATGTCGCACGGTCAAACCTACGGGAACATCGTTCAAACCACGTTCAATACGCCGTTGGTCAAGCTCAACCGCATCGTGCCGCCCGGTCATGGCACGGTCCTCTTGAAGCTCGAATTCTTCAATCCGCTTTCCAGCGTGAAGGACCGCATTGGCCGGGCGATGATCGAGGCGGCCGAGAAGTCGGGCACGTTGACGCCTGAGACGCAGATTATCGAGCCCACCAGCGGGAACACGGGCATCGCCCTGGCCTTCGTGGCGGCCGCCCGCGGCTACTCGCTGACGCTGACCATGCCCGAGTCGATGAGCCTGGAGCGCCGGGCGTTGCTGCGGATGTTGGGCGCCAAGCTGGTGTTGACGCCGGCCAAGGACGGCATGAAGGGGGCGATTGCCAAGGCGGAGGAATTGGCCGCCTCGACGCCCAAGAGTTGGGTCCCGCAGCAGTTCGACAATCCGGCCAATCCCGAGGTCCATGAGCGGACGACCGGCAAGGAAATCTGGGACGACACCGATGGGCACGTCGATTTGATCGTGGCCGGGCGTGGGCACCGGCGGCACGATTACCGGCGTGACGCGCTACATCCGCGGGCGGAATCCGCGGTTCCGCGCCATTGCCGTCGAGCCGGCCGATTCCCCGGTGATTTCCGGCGGCAAGCCCGGTCCGCACAAGATTCAGGGCATCGGGGCGGGCTTTGTGCCCCGCAACTTGGATACGAGCCTGCTCAGCGGCGTGGAGACGGTCAGCAATGAGGAGGCGTTCACTTGGGCGCGGCGGCTGGCGAAGGAGGAAGGGATTCTCGGCGGCATCAGCACGGGCGCGAACGTGGCCGCCGCCGTCCGCGTGGCCGGCAAGAAGGAGAATCGCGGCAAGGTCATCGTGACCGTGGCCGCCAGTTTCGGCGAGCGGTATTTGTCCACCGCGTTGTTCGAGGGCCTCGGTCAATAATGTGTACCGTCTCGGAACTGAGGTGTTGTATCCTATAGAAGTTGGGTAAGTTGGGTGCCACTGCTGGCTTGTCCAGCAGTGTTGTGTCCAGGGGTAGTTCGCCACTGCTGGACAAGCCAGCAGTGGCACCCCCAAAATCATAAATCACCGTCTGCCTGAGACACTACAGTAGAAGCGACGGGTATTTCAAGCACTGAAGGAACACGATCCATGTCCACTGACCCCTCCGTTTTTCGCGGTCTTGGCACGTTGGCCATTCATGCCGGCCAGGTGCCCGACCCCACAACGACCGCCCGCGCCGTGCCGATCTACGCAACAACGAGCTACGTGTTCCGCGACACCGAGCACGCGGCGAACCTGTTCGGCTTGCGGGAATTCGGCAACATCTACACCCGCCTGATGAACCCCACGACCGACGTTCTCGAAAAGCGGCTGGCCGCGCTCGACGGCGGCGCGGCCGGACTGGCATTGGCCAGCGGCCAGGCCGCGATCACCGCGGCCCTGCTGACGATCGTGCACGCCGGGCAGAACTTCATTTCCGCCAACAGCCTCTATGGCGGGACGTGGACCCTGTTCGCGCAGACCTTCTCGAAGCTCGGCGTCGAAGTGCGGTTCTTCGACCCCAGCAAGCCGGAAACCCTCGGCAAGTTGGTTGACGAGAACACTCGGGCCGTCTACATCGAAGCACTCGGCAACCCGAAAAACGACGTGCCTGACTACCGAAAACTCACCGAGCTTGCGCACCGTCACAGGCTGCCGGCGATCATCGACAACACGGTGCTGACGCCCGCGTTGTTCCGCCCGATCGAGCACGGTTTCGACATCGTGGTCTATTCGACGACGAAGTTCATCGGGGGCCACGGCGTGCATCTGGGCGGCGCGATTGTCGACAGCGGCAAGTTCCCGTGGGCGAAGGATCCGGCGAAGTGGCCGGAATTCACCGCGCCCGACCCGGCCTATCACGGCATCATTTTCGAGGAAGCGCTGCGTCCGATCGGCAATATCGCGTACATCCTTTACATCCGCACCCATTGGCTGCGCGACACGGGCGCAACGCAGAGCCCGTTCGGGGCGTTCCTGACGCTCTTGGGGCTGGAAACGTTGCACCTGCGGCTGGAACGGCACTCGCAGAACGCCCTCCGCGTGGCGCAGTTCCTGGAAAAACACCCGGCCGTCGCGTGGGTGAACTATCCCGGCCTGCCCAGTCACCCCGATTATGCCAACGCGAAGAAGTACCTTCCCAACGGGCAGGGTGCGATCGTGGGGTTCGGCATCAAGGGCGGCAAGGAAGCCGGCGCCAAGCTGATCAACAGCGTCAAACTATTCAGCCACCTGGCCAACATCGGCGACGCGAAGTCGCTGATTATCCACCCCGCCACCACGACGCACTCGCAGCTTACGCCCGAGGAGCAGGCCCAGACCGGCGTCACGCCCGAGTTTGTTCGCCTGTCCGTGGGCATCGAGGACGTGGACGACATTATTGCCGACCTTGACCAAGCCCTGCAAACGTCGCAACAATAGAGGGATTAACAATAGAGGGATTAGGGATTGGGGATTAGGGATTAGAAACGGCTGCGAAACCGCAAGCGACCATCGAGTGTCCGGGGTTTTTCATCCTTCATCCTTGATCCTTCATCCTTCCTCTAATCCCTAATCCCTAATCCCCAATCCCTATTTTCCCAATGTCCGACACCTTCCAAAGCAGCGATAGCGTCCGCAGCGGGCAGCCGCTCCGCCACGCGCAGTGCGTGACCTTCGCCGAGGAACTGCGGCTGGAGCGGGGCGGCCGCTTGCCCGGCGTCACCGTGGCCTACGAAACCTACGGAACGCTCAACGACCGCCGCGACAACGCCGTGCTGATCTGCCATGCCCTGTCGGGCGATTCCCACGTCGGCCCGCCACGACGAGCAGGACGAACCCGGTTGGTGGGACCTGGTCGTGGGGCCGGGCAAGTCGATCGACACCGACCGCTATTTCGTCGTCTGCCCGAACATCCTCGGCGGTTGCCGCGGCACGACCGGCCCCAACAGCCTCCCGCCCGGCAGCGAGCGGCCCTATGGCGCCGAATTTCCCACCATCACCGTGGGCGACATGGTCCGGGTGCAGAAGGACTTGATCGACCATTTGGGGATCGAGCGGCTGCGGGCCGTGATCGGCGGGTCGCTGGGCGGCCACATGGCGCTCTGGTGGGCCACGCGGTATCCGGACCGCGTCGCCGGCGCCGTGCCCATCGCCGCCTCGCCGCGGCTGACCAGCCAGGCCCTGGCCTTCAACGTCGTCGGACGCAACGCCATCCTCCGCGATCCGGCGTACCAGGACGGCCAGTATTACGGCAGCCGCAACGCTCCCGCGGTCGGGCTTTCCTGGCGCGGATGCTCGGGCACATCACCTACCTGTCGCGGGAAGCGATGGCGCAGAAGTTCGGCGCCCAGCGGCTTGTGCCACGCCAGATTCAGACCCAGTTCGAGAACAAGTTCTCCGTCGGCTCGTACCTGGCCTACCAGGGCGACAAGTTCGTCGAACGGTTCGACGCCAATAGTTATCTCACGCTGACCATGGCGATGGACCTTTTCGAGCTGGGCGAAACGCCGCAGAAGCTGGCCGCCGCGCTGGCCGCCTCGCGGTGCCGCTGGCTGTTGATGAGTTTCACCTCCGATTGGCTTTTTCCGGCCTTCCAGTCGCAGGAAATGGTCGATGCCCTGATCGCCGAGGGCAAGCCGGTCAGCTATTGCAACGTCGAGAGCGACTGCGGCCACGACGCCTTCCTGCTGGCCGACAACCTGGATTCCTACGGCGAGATGGTCCGCGCCTTCTTGGCCCAACTCGACGGCCCGGGCCAAAGGGGACAGTCCCATTTTCGCGGCGAAAATCGGGACAGTCCCGGCGCGGAAATCGAGGCCCCGGCCGACGACGACGATGGGCCGTGCAGCCGCAATCCCACCAGCATCTTCCATCGCCGCCGGCTGGATTACGATTCGATCTTGGGGCTGATTCCCGCAGGGCTCCAGCGTGCTCGATCTCGGTTGCGGCACCGGGGCGCTGCTGGCCCGACTGCGGCAGCGCGGCCACGAACGGATCATGGGCATCGAACTGGACCAGCGGGCGATCCTGGCCTGCATCCGCCGCGGGCTGGACGTCGTCCAGGCCGACTTGAACCGCGGGCTGGCCTCCTTCGCCGACAAACAGTTCGATTTCGTCGTCCTTTCGCAAACCCTTCAGGCGGTGTTGGACGTGGAGCGGGTGTTGGCCGACCTGGTGCGCGTGGGCCGCCAGGGCATCGTCAGTTTCCCCAACCTCGGCTATCGGAAGCTGCGCGAGCAGCTTTACCTGGAAGGCCGCGCCCCGCGGGCCGGCACGCTGTTGGGGTTCAACTGGTACAATTCGCCCAACGTCCGCTTCTTGACGCTCGACGATTTCGACGAGTTTTGCCGCCAGCAGGGGATCACGATCCATCAGCGGATTGCGCTGGATACGACCGCCGGGATCGAGGTCCGCGACAATCCGAACCTGAACGCCGACACGGCGATCGTGGTGATCAGCAAGTGAGGGGGAATAGAAAGCGGAAACGCTCCCCTCCGCCCGCGCCAAATTTGGCAACAATTCGGTATTGCGTCCCCGGAATTAGTCCCCCCGGAATTAGTCCCCCGGAATTAGTCCGGAATTAGTCGTTGGGCGAATCCGACCAGATGCGAGTTCAGAATTTGCTGCGCCGCCTACTCGCCCTTTGCCTTTTCAACGTACATAAGACCGGGGAAGAAACGCTTTGGATGCTTGCCGGACGAGGTGACTTCATGCCGTCTCAGCCGAGTGCCCTGTTTGTTTACAAGGTCATGGCCCTCGGACAAAAAGTAGCGAATGAAACCGCGCTCAATCAGCCTCAGGCATTTATCCAACTGTTGTCCCGGCTTGGTAACGATCCTTCCCGCGAGAATAACCCGTTTGCCATTCTTGGCGTTTTTCAAGTGCTGCATCAGCCGGAGATTATTGAAATGCCCTTTGACTCTGCCCCTGATTCGATTGGCCTTTCCAACATACAGTGCTTCAAACTGGCCACCCCAACGACGCCCGAACATATAGATGCCTGGAGCGCTGGGGAGCTTTGTAAGGTCCGCAGCGTAGATAAGATTTTCCCGACTAGCATCTTTTAACGCGATGGGACGGGACCATTCAACATGTAGGTTCATGTTCACTCAACTCCAGGGAGCGCATTCCCGCATTCCGCATTCCGGGGACACAATACTTATTTTGGTAGTTTGGGAGGTGTCGTGTAAAAGCCTATCCCAGCTTGTCAATGCTGGTATTATATCCCCGGAAGGATGAGAACGTCTACGCCCACCGGCTGCGCCCGGTGGGAATGGGCACCGGGGGTCAACGCTTTCCGCCGCCTCCATTCCCGCCGGACGCAGCCGGCGGGCGTGGGGGCGAGCAAGCGAGGGGTGGCGGCGGATTCAAGAATTCGCCCCGCCCGCGGACTGCTGCGGCGCAGGGCGATGCACCACCAGCGGCTGATGCGGGCGGCGGCGGGCCGCGATGACCCAGGTCCATGTCCTCGCCGAAATAATACTTCGCGGGCCTCGGCGTTGGCCAACACCTCGTCGGGCCGGCCGTGACAGAGCACCCGGCCCTCGCGAATCACGTAACTGCGGTCGGTGATCTGCAACGTCTCCCGCACCTGGTGGTCGGTGATGAGAATGGCGATGCCGTCCTTGCGCAGGCTCTTGATGACGTTCTGGATGCTGATGATCGTCACCGGGTCGATGCCCGTGAACGGCTCGTCCAGGAGGATGATCTTGGGATTGGAGACCAGCGCCCGGGCGATCTCCAGCCGCCGCCGCTCGCCGCCGGAAAGCGACAGGGCCAGCGACTTGCGCAGCCGGGCGATGTCGAACTGTTCGAGCAGTTCGGCGCAGCGGGCGGTCCGCCGGGCACGGTCGAAATCGAGCATCTCCATCACGCCCAGCAGGTTCTGCTCGACCGTGAGCTTGCGGAAGACGCTCGATTCCTGGGCGAGGTAGCCCATGCCGCCGTCGCGGGCGCGGCGATACATCGGCCAGTTGGTGATATCGACGCCGCCCAGCCAGACCCGGCCGGCGTTGCACTCGATCATGCCGCAGGTCATGCGGAAGCTGGTCGTCTTGCCGGCGCCGTTGGGCCCCAGCAGGCCGACGATCTCGCCGCGGTCGACGCGGAAGTCAACCTTGTCGACCACGCGGCGGCGGCCGTAGATCTTCACCAATCCTTGGACTTCCAACATCGGTCCGCTCCTTCGGCCCGCGGGCCTATCTTCTATTTTACGGAGATCCGCATCTTGCTGAAGTTCGGGAAATACGGAAAGGGCATGATGTGATGGCCGCCTATGCAGAATCTCATTTCCTCTACGAATCGCGTGTCCGTGTCCGTGATCAGTCTAACGGCAGTTCCTGTCTCGAAATAATCCTTTCGCGGACGAACCCATCTTGCGGAAGTTCGGAAAGACGGGAAGGGAATGTGTGGCCGCCGATGGTCACCTCGTCCCACGAGTGCGGCCAGTAGATCACGATCGCCTTGCCGATGATCAAGTCGCGGTCGACCCAATAGGGCCTTTCCCAAAGCGTCCGTCGAGGCTGAAGGCGCTGTTGTCGCCCAACATGAAGAACTGGTCCGGCCCCAAGGAAAATTCCACGTTCTTCTGAACGCTGCTCGAATCGGTCCCAGGTCGTCGGATCGGCGAGGGTGAGGTCGGGGCAGCCGTCGGTGAATTCCACGATCCCTCCGTGCGGGTTGCACCCGGCCAAGGGACGGACGGCATCGTCGGCGATGGAATAGGCCAACTGATGGGCGAGATCGTCGGCGATGTAGTAGATGTTCCGCATGATCTTCAGGTGGCTGACCGTCAGGGCCGCCCCGCCCATGCCGGCGATTCCCACCGGCTCCAGGTCGGCCTTTGTGGGAACATATATGTTCAGCTTGCGGGAATCGTAGCAGGTGGTTGCCGACCATCGGCCGTCGGCCTTCTCCTTGCTGGCCGGAACCAGGCGGCCGTCGATCCACAGCAACAACTGATCGTCGGCGTTGGAGAACAGGATGCGGTGCGTGCCCTTGCCCTTGACGGAGGTCATGGCCGTGGGATGGAACTGCTCGGCGCCGACGTCGCTGATCGAAAGGGCGGCCTCGCCGTTGGACAAGTCGAACCGGCACTGGAACTGGCGGCCCCCCTTGACCAGCTCGAACACCGCCTGCCCCTGGTCGGACCGCGACTCCAAGGTACACTCGAGGGCCAGGTCGCCGACCCAGTTCAGTCCCAGGATTGCCGGGGGTTTTTGTTCCCGCTCGCCTTCGCCCGCGTCGTAGGCGAGGAAGTCGGAGATCAAGGCGGGCTTTCTTTCCGTCCGCATTTTCCCCGCCGCCATGTCGAACGAAGGCACCAGGTGGCGATACCGCAGCCAGGCCCCGTCGGGCGCGTCGTCCTCGGTCTTGAACACGTCGTAGCCGCCCTCGTCGACCGACTTCCAGCCCTTCCCGCTCCATCGTCTCGGCAGTCCGAGCGATTCCCACTTGCCCCGCAGGTAGTCGTTGTCGAAGACCGGCTCGAGCATGGCCAACAGTTTCTCCGGCGGCTTGCGGGCGATCTGCTCCTTCGACATCGGCTCGCCCTTCGACCGGATCCACAGGGCGCCGTGGGCGATGTGGATCGTTTCGTTCGGCCGCCCCACCAGGCGCTTGATGTAGTTCTTCGCCGCATCCGCCGGATTGTGAAAGACGACCACGTCCCACGGCTCCAGCGGCCTCAACTGGTAGCAGAACTTGTCGACCAGAACGCGGTCGCCGCTGTAGGTGGTGCGATCGCTGCCTGTCAGCGTTTCATGGGAACGGCAGATCGGGCAAATGGTGGATTGCACCACGGCCGGCTTGCCATCCTGCTTGTCGCTGGCGCTGACCTGGTAGGGATACCCGCATTTCTTGCAGACCAGGTCCTTGTGGGCGCCCATCAGCGCCGGGGCCATCGAACCGGTTGGAATGACGAACGCCTCGGCCTCGAAGGTGCGGATCAGGAAG
The DNA here is from genome assembly GCA_963804825.1 of uncultured Planctomycetia bacterium. GTDB lineage: Bacteria > Planctomycetota > Planctomycetia > Pirellulales > Thermoguttaceae > JBKQVT01. The sequence goes on from CAWDRV010000006.1 coordinate 267,543, forward strand.
GCCAGCACCACCGCCACGATGACCTGTTCGATCGTTTCCCGAATGGCGGCGTGCGAAAAATAGGACCACGGCGACCACGGGACTTTCCCGGAAGATTTTTCATGCTCGGCCTGTTGCGGACTGCCCGACTGGGCGCGACGTGACTTCAAAGGAGCCTCTTTTCGTTTGGACATTCTTGGAACCGATCTTGGAATCCGTGCAGATTTCGACCCGGAGGGTCGTATGATAATAGCCCAGCGATTTATCGCTGGGCAGCCGAGGGCGCCAGGTCCATCTTCGTCCCGTAGGGACGATCGAATTTCGGATGCCCCATATTCGGCCGTCCCTGCGGGACTTGTCGCACAAAATCGTCGTGCTTGCCACCCCAGCAGTAAACTGCTGGGCTACGATCAAACGCCCCTACGGGGCGAAAACAGTCGCCCGCTGCGGGGCGAAAACAGTCGCCCACTCAACAATTTCCCCCAACTGTGAATCACTACACTAACGAATATAACGGATTCGGCCCAGATCCGGAACTTGAAAATGCCATGACCCCCAGACGACGTAGCGAACGGGGAAAATAACCGCGAAAGGCTTGCCTATAAAACAATTTTCGTTGACGGCGGCCGGCGTCCAAGTCCGGCTGTCGTCCGAAATGGGGCTGTTGTCGCCCAAGACGAAATATTCCCCCCTGCCAAGCCGGACGACGCCCTGCGTGCCACGATCGCGGCGGGACCACGCCGGCTGCGTGTAATAAACGTCGCGATACACCCGCACTTCGTCCAGGACCACCTCCAATCGCTTCGCGCCGATGGCCAGCGGTTCGGCGGAAGGCGTCGGCGGCCGATTCGGCCGGTCGTAGGGGTGCTGGACCACCGTCTGGCCGCCCAGCCCCAGCACGAACTGCTGATCGAACAAAGAGACCTCGATTTTCAACCCTTCGAGCGGAAAAGACAGCTTTCCCGCGGCATTCGACAGCGGCCGGCCGTCCTGCAACACCCGGTAACGACAGCCCGCCGGATCGATCTCCGCCCGAAACTTCGTCCAGCCGTCCGTCGCCCAAAGCACCAACGACCCCGGACCGGACAGCTTCGCCACCCGCAGGGAAAGCATCAGGTCGGTGACCGGATGGATGTCTTCCTCGCGGCGCAGGCGGCCTTGATCGTAGGCGCAGAAATCGGTCACCGGCGAGGGCGTCGCTTCGTCCGGTCGATCCCCCCGGCGATGGGCGTGATGATATACCAACCAGTCCGTGACTTGGGCATCGGGAGCGGAAGCATGGGAAAAGCCGGAAGGCTCGGTATTCCAGGCGCTCTGGCGACCTTCAGCTTTCCAACGAGGCGGCGGCGGCGGTTCTAGCGTCGGCCGCTGGCTCGCATCGTGGACCAGGATCGCCATGGCCCGTTGTTGCGGGAGCGTCTTGCGTTGGAGCTGGCCGTCGGCATAAACGTCGCCGTGGCGGATTTCGATCGACTCGTTGGGAAGGCCAGCCACTCGCTTCACGTACAGGGCATGGGCCTGGTCAGGCCGGCGGAACGCCACGACCTCCCATCGCCGCGGCGGACGAAAGAGAAACGCGGTGCGATCGATCAGCACGCGGTCGCCGGCCAGGACGCCGGTTTCCTCGATCCGGTTTCCCGCATAGCCGCAATTGGGACAGACGATGCAGCGTGCCGCGACATCTTCCTCCGAGTTGCAGGGGAAACGATGCCCGCAGTCCGCGCAAACCACGTTGCGGTGTCTGCCCAGCAGGGTTTCGGCCATCGATCCGCCGCTCACCTGGCAGCCCATCGGAAAACCTTCCAGAAACCAGGTTCGCAACACGGCCGCCGCCGTCAGCAGCAGGACGGCCAACTCGATCGACGGGCGAAGACGTGCATGAATGGTGGGGGATTTTCGGTGCATACGCCAGGCGCGCCTGTAGGATTGCCCGCCTCTATATTGATGGATTTGCCGCGGAATCACAACTGGCCGCCGTGGCACACCCCAAATGGTGCAAGCGTGTCCAAAAATCCCTAGTCACCGGAAATATCCACACAATCCGCGCACTCGCCCCGGGACGTGCTAGATTTTATTTGATTGCCGAGGGGGGGTAGAGGCTCGTCATGGGGCAACCTGAAGACCGTTGGCCGAAGGCACAACCCGATCGATCTCAAAGTGGAAAGGTCGATCGGCGGGGCGCCGTGCGCTATGCCATACCGGCGTCGCGGCAGAAGGCCAAGTTGCGGATCGCCTCATCGAGTTGGCCGGTGCAACTTATCGAAATCTCGGTCGGCGGATTCGCCGTGCTGGCGACCGATCCCATGGAGCAAATCCATCTCGGTCAGGTAGGAGAGCTGCAGACCGCCGACGGCAAATTCAAGGTCCGCGTGTCGAACCTATCCAAGGTCGGGCCGCATGAATCGACCTCGCCCAGCGAGGCCAGGTTGCGGGTGGGGTTCGAGGGGCTCGGCGAACGGACGCCGCCCGGCAAAGGGGGACTGTCGGGGTTGCGGCGGTGGAAGTCCAGGGCGCGGCGGCGATGGCGTTTCTCGTCCCGCGCGATCCGCATGGTCCTCATGCTCTTCGTGCTCGGGATCGTGCTGGTGCCGATCCTGGTGATTTCCGACGCACAATCTCCGGATCACGCGTTGCTGCGGCAAATGCTTTCCTGGGGGCGACGTGCCGTCGGGCTTGGCAGCGGGCAATCCAACGAGCCACAGCCTGCCCCGGATGCGGCCGATGCCTCGGATGCCTCGTCGGGTCCCGTCGGCGAGTCGGCCGACGGCCTCGCCCTGCGACGCCTGGCCCGCGACTTGCCCGGTCCCGGGCCCTTTGCCGCGCCCGAGGTCATTCGCGCACTGGGATTGACCGATCCGCAGCAAGGGAAGCTTGGCGATCTGCGCAAGGCCACAACCTGGGCGTTGCGGGATTTGGACGAGCGATGGCCGCGCGAAAGCCGCGCTGCCCATACCAAGCGGCGTCAGAAGATCCTCGATGCCGCTCGCCAGGAGGCCCTGAAGATACTGACCCCCTCGCAGCTTGCCGAGTGGATGAGGCTGACAGCCCAATAGGCGCCCGTAGGGAAATAATTCGTTCAATTTCCCAAGTTGTTCTTTTACGGACCCTAAATTCCCGGAAAATCCGACTTTGCCCTTCTCTGGCATCCGATCTTCACAATAGCGCCAAGCCGTTGCTAGTACGACTTGCAGATAGTCTTTGCCGGTCGGCGTGGCTTGCGAAACCGCAAGCGGGTGGCAGGTCTTCCTGCAACAACGTGTTGGCAGACGCACTAACTCGCTGGATGGATGAGGGACAACCATGTCGATGGGGCTGCTGCTGCCACTGTTATTGCTCGTTGCGCCGGCCCGAACGTCGGAGGGCCACTGGCCCACGGCGGCCGAGGTCTTTCACTGCGCCTTCGACTCGTCGTGGGACGTCAATTACGACGGCTGGCCGGCGGGTTGGACGCGGCGTGGCGGTCCCGGCTTCCCCTCCTACGTTCGCATGAAGCTTCACCAGGAGCCGCCGCCCAGCGGCAAGACCTGCCTGCGCATCGAACTCGACGGCGGCGCCGCCGTGGCGTACAGCCCGCCCATCAAGATCAGCCCCCTGCTGGGCTATGTCCTGGAAGGGGCGGTGAAGGCCGAGAATCTTCGAGACGATCGGGCGTATCTTTCCATCACGCTGCTGGATAAGAACCGCCGGAAGCTGCGCACCTTCCGCTCGTCAGGGCTCGACGCGACCAAGGGCTGGACGCGTCTGGGCCTCGGTCCCATCGACTGCGACGGCGGCGACGGCGACGGCGGCAACGGCGATGGCGGCAACGGCGACGGCGCCGCGAAGTTTGCCATCCTCGGTCTGCACGTCGAGCCGCAGGCCGAGCAAGAGGACCTTCGGGCGGCGGTTTCTTTCACCGACATCTGGTTCGGATGCCTGCCGCGGCTGGCGCTTGGGTCGAACCAGCGCGCGGGCGTGTTGACCACAAGGGAAACGGCCGAAATCACTTGCACCGCGTCCGGTTTCCTCAAACCGGGCGCCGAAGTGGCCTTTCGGCTGGAAGACCGCTTGGGACGCTTGATCGCCGCCGAGAGCCGTCCGCTGACGGTCCGCTCCAAGGCCGATCCGCACGACGTGTTGCCCCGCCGCGGCCCGGCGGCGCCCTGCTGGATCGGCCAGACCCGCTGGGAACCGCCGCTTGCCGGGCCCGGTTTCTACCGGATTCGGGCGAGCCTGGTGGGCGTGTCGACGACCGCCGGACGCGACCAGTTGAACCTGGCGGTCGTCACGTCGTGGCCCGCCCCGGCCCAAAGCGAGTTCGGCTGGACTCTGCCGCGGGACCGGCAGACGCTGACCCAGCCGCGGTTGGTCGAGCTGCTTTCCCAAGCGGGCATTCGTTGGGTGAAATATCCCCTCTGGTGCGACACGTCGGCAGGCGAGGCTTCGCTCAACCGGGCCGTTGCCTTCCGCGACGCCCTCGACGCCAAGGGGATCGATCTGATCGGCCTGTTGTTGGCCAATGAAAAGCAGCTCGGCCCGGCTGGTCCGGCGCGATCGGAACATGCCAACGATTGGGTCGCAACCCCGCTCGCTTTCGCCCCCTCGGAGCACGGCATTCCCCCGGCGGCCGAGACGTTCGCCCCGCCGGTGAAGGTCTGGTATCCGTCGCTGGAGCCGACGATGATCCGGCTGGCCACGCAGGTCCGCTGGTGGCAGCTTGGAACCGACGGCGACACCAGTTTCGTCGGCTGCGCGGGCCTGTCGGCCAAGATCGCCGAAGTGAAGGCCGCCTTGGACCGGATGGGGCAGGGCGTCCACGTCGGAATGGGTTGGGACTTGCGGGCGCCGTTGCCGGCCGCCGCGAAGCCGCCGTGGCAGTTCCTCGCGCTTTCGGCCCAGCCGCCGGCCGGGCCGGAAGAACTGGCCGCCCGGCTCGACGCCGCGCGGTCCGCCGGGCTGGACCGCTGGGTCGCGCTCCAGGCGTTGCCGAAGCTGGGATACTCGGCGCAGGCCCGCACGGAAGACCTCGTCCAACGCATGATCGCGGCGAAAATCCACGGCGCGGAAGGCATCTTCTGCCCCGATCCCTTCGATGCCGACTGCGGGCTGATGGAGCAGGACGGCACGCCCGGCGACTTGCTGCTGCCCTGGCGGACCACCGCGCTGATGCTGGGCGGGGCCAAGTACCTGGGGGCCGCCGTTCTGCCCGGCGGCAGCCCCAACGCGGTCTTTGCCCGCCCGGGCGATGTGGTCATGGCGATTTGGAATCCACGCCCGCAGGACGAACCCGTTTACCTCGGCCCGAACATCCGGCAGGTCGATCTCTGGGGCCGTATGACGCAACCCGCCGAGCGCGACGGCAGCCAGCGGGTCCGCGCCGATCGCCTGCCGACGTTCGTGATAGGGATGAGCGAGCCGCTGTTCCAATGGCAACTGGCCTTCGCCTTGGACCGCCGGCGGATGCCCGCCGTTCCCCTGCAGCCGATGGAAAACTCCTTCCGCCTGAAGAACACGTTTGCCGATGCGGTCGATGTCAAGGTGCGGCTGACGGCGCCCGACGGCTGGGTCGTGGAGCCGAAGGAATTCTCGCTGCACCTGCCCGGCGGCGCCGAAAGCCGGCAGTCCTTCCGCGTCACGTTGCCGGACAATATGCTGAGCGGCCGCCAAAGGATTCGCGCGGGTTTCGAGATTCGGGCCGACCGCGAGTATCGCTTCCTTCTCGACCGGTCGATCGACGTGGGACTCGGCGACGTGGACCTGGCGGCGACCGCCCGGATCAACGACCGCGGCGAACTGGAAGTCCGCCAGACCGTGGTCAATCGGGGCAAGACACCGGTCAGCTTCCGTTGCGGGCTGTATGTCGCCCGACCGTTGCCGCCAGTCGAGCCTGGTCGTCGGCCTGGTTCACGGCCCCGACGTTCAGGTCTATCGTTTGCCCAACGGCCGGGAATTGCTGGGCAAGACGTTGTGGGTCCGTGCGGAAGAGGTGGACGGCCCGCGGGTGTTGAATTGCCGCTTGACGGTCCCGGGCAAGGAAGAGACCGCCAGCAGCCGGCCCGCGGAACATGTGCGATAAGAAGTCGCTTCCCCTGGCACGCGGCGCTACTCTTCGCCGCCTTTGCCCGTCGGATCCTTGACCGACAGGTCGATCGACGATTGCCCGACCTTGTGGCTCTTCAGGTCCTCGATGGTAAGCTGGAGCGTGTGCTTGCCGTTGTAGATCCGCTTGGGCAGGAAGAACTTGTAGCCGATGAAGAAATCGTGCCGCGGGCTCTGGCAATACTCTTCCGTGGCGGGGAACTCGTGATCGGCGACCCGCTGTCCGCGGGCGTCGAAGATCTGGTAACTGCTCCGCAGGGCCGTGTGGAAGCCGCGCTGCGTGGGCTCGACCGTGAAATTCTCAACTTCCGCGTAGAGGAGCACTTCCTGACCGGGCGCGAATTCCGCCTTCCGGACCGGCGTGATCGAGCCGAAACTCTGCACGCTGCTGCAGAAGGCCATGTTGTGGACCACCAGCGGCGCCGCCTCGCCGAGCCGCATCATCGCCTCGCTCAAAATGCGCTTGGTCTCGGCGGCCCGGCGGGCGCCGTCCGGGGTGTGGTCCGTGTCCAGCCAGGTGGCCAGCCCGTAGAGTTGTTTGGACCAGTAGTCTTGCGCGGGCGCCGACGCCCCGGGGATCGGGCTGAGGGCGTCGTTGCGACGCCCGGCCAGCAGGTAAAGCATCCGCAAATAAGCCTGTTGGGCCACCGCGGCGTCGGTATTGGCCGCGCCCTTGGATTCCGCTTCCAATTGATGAATCGCCGCGGCCAGGTGGGCTTGCCAGTCGATCGGCGCCGCGGCATGGTAGGACGCCTGAACCACCTGGCCGTTCGGGCCGGCCTGCGGCCCGCGAGACGGTTTGCCCAGGGCGCCGTCCGTCGGCAATAAAGCAGCGGACGCCGGCAACGGCAACGGGGACGGCGACGGCAACGGTGACGCCGAGGCGACTGTCGGGCTGGATTGGGCAACGGTCGGACCGGATTGGGCAACCTGTGCCGCCGCGGCAGGAGGCGAGACCAAAGGTCGCTGGACCGCGACAGGAGAAGGAACCGAAGCGGGCGGAACCGACGGGCCCCCGATGGACTGCGGCGCCGCTGCAACGGCCGTCGGGCGATTCTGCTCCGCGGCGGCCTTGTCGTGTTGCTCGGCCTGGTGCCGGTAGGCCGCGTAAGCCCTGAACTGCTGCATCATCAACGGCCAAAGGGCCGGATCGGTCTGTTTCAGGTCGGCCATCAGGCTGTCCCTGGCGGCCGGGTCCAAGTTCCCCATCTGCTGCAACTCCGCCATGACTTGTTGCAACGCCTGCGGATCGGGCTGCGACGACCTGGCCGCGGAGCCTTGGGCCGTGGCGGCTTGGGCCGTGGTCGGCGACGAGGCGGTCGGATTCTCGGCCGGCTTCGGCTTCGTTTCCGAGTGACCCGACCACGGCGACGACGCGCACCCGCTCAGCATGAACGCGGCGATTGCCGCGGCCGCGACGGCCGCCCGCCAGCCATAAGTCTTGCGATCATTGCGGAAAGCGAGGGGGTGCATCCGTGCCATAACCGTGGTGATAAGTTCCCACAGAAGAGGGGGCAAAGGATAACGGAAACCCCTTCGTCGTGCAAGAGAGGTTATTTCGCCCGTGGGGGGTGAGCCGCGGCAAATGCCGGCGTTACTTCTCCTGGGGGGCCGCCAGGCGAAGGACCAGCCGCTCCAGGATAAGGCGGGGGGGAATCGTGCTGTCCCCCTTCAGGTCGAGGTCGGCCTCGAGCAGCCACGGGTAAAGCTGCCCGCCCCGCTGCCGGCCCAGCCGGCGAAGCTGCCGCTCGGCCTTCTGCAACACGAAGGGGCGGACGCCGGCCTGCTCCAACGCCTGCCGCAGGGCGATCCGCCGGCCGGACGGCTCGGCCTGAAGGATCAGTCGCGTGGCGGCGGCCAATCGGCGGAGCGAGGCCGAAATCTGGGCCAACAGGCCGACGGGGTTCTCGCCGGAAGTCAACAGCCGGTCGAGTTGCAGCATCGCGGCGGCGACGTTGCCGTCCAAGGCGGCGTCGAGCATTTGCCAGGTCGTCTTGGTCCGCCAGCCGCCGACCATGCGGCCGACCAGATCCGGCGTGATTTTCCGGTCGCTGCCGGCCATCGGGGCGAGCTTGGCCAGTTCCTGGTCGAGAAGGCCCAATTCCGGACCGATGGCCTCGACCATCATTTCCGCCGCGGCCAGCGGCAGCTCGACGCCGTGCGTCTGCTTGGCCCAGCCGCCCAGCCAACGGGCCAACTGGGCCTCGGCCGGCACGTTGCAGTCGATCGCCAGCCCGTCGGCGGCCACCGCCTTGAACAGCCGCGTGTTGCTCGGCCAGACCGCGGTCTCCAACGCCAGGACGCCGGTCCGGCTCGGCCGGGCGACGTAGTCCTCCAGCGCCGCGCGATGCAGGCTGATGAAATCCTCCGCCTCCTCGACGACGACCAGCCGCTTGCCGCCGAACATGGCCACGGTGGCCAACTCGTCGAGCACATCGCGCAGTTCGACCTTGCGTCCGTCGAACACGGTCAGCGAGAGGTCCGCCTCATCGCCGTCGGTGACCGCCGCCCGCAGTTTCAGGAGCGATTGCCGTCGCAGAAATGCGTCGTCGCCGAAGACGACGCAGACCGGTTGTGCGGGAAACTTTTTCGGCTGGGCCAGGTAATCGACGGCATGGAGCGTTTTCGCCATAAAGACAGTATAAAGGCGGAGGGCGGAGGGCGGAAGGCGGAACGACGTTTACCCCCGCGGTTGCACGGGGGCGTTTGGCACAGACGCCCTGAGTTGCCGGTCTGTCCCGGATTGCTTATACTACTGAAACATGCCTTGGATAAGTTGGCCGAAGCCGTCACCTACAGGATCGAACCGTTGAGGTGACCCATGAATCCGAGAGTCAGCCGGGTGCAGCCGGCGTCCGGACACCGATTGCTGCTCACCTTTACCAACGGAGAGAAAGGCGTCTTCGACTGCCGGTCGTTGCTCGAGTTCGGCGTGTTCCGCGAGCTACAGGACGAGGCTTACTTCCGGCAGGCTCGCGTCGAAGGAGGAACCGTGGTCTGGCCGCACGAGCAGGATATATGCGCCGACACGCTGTACCTGGAATCGGACAAGTCCGCCGAAGGAATTGCCGAGCACGCCGTGTCCAAGAACGGCTAGCCGCCGCTGTTGTCGCACGTCAGGAGCCTTGCGATGAAATCCGAGGGTCTGAAACTCCTCATTCAGGCGGGCAACCCCATCATCTCGATGGAGACGCCGGACGAACCCCGCGCCGCCCACCTCGTCCATGAAGTGGCCGAATCCATGTCGCTGCCGCTGGTCGAATGGTCGGTGACCGAGGGCCTGCGGTCCATGCCGCCGATGGCGGCCGCAGACGCTGGTGGAACGCGGGCAAGGTCGCCGCGGCGCTGGGATACGTGAAGGAATCGACCGATCCGCGGGTCTACTTGTTCAAGGACCTCGGCCCGCACTGCAAGGACCCGCAGATCGTGCGATTGCTCCGCGATCTGTATTTTTCGTCCGACTCGCGATTCTGGACGATGATCTTGCTGGACGCGGCGGGGCTGCCGCCGGAGGTGCGGCGGCTGACCGTTCCCTTCGAGGTCGGCTGGCCCAGCGAGCAGGAACTGTTGGAGATCGTTCGCAGCACCTTTCAAGAGGCCAAGCGCCGCAGTCTCCAGCAGGTGGAATCGAAGCTGACCAAGCGCGAGCTGGAACTGTTGCTGCAGACGTTGCAGGGGCTGACGAGCGAGGAGGCCGCCCGCGTGGTCTCCGGGGCAATCCACGACGACAACGTGCTGGACGGTTCCGATTTGCCGCGGATCGTCGATGCGAAACGCAACCGGCTGGGGACGATGGGCTGCCTGGAGCCGATCGTCGCCGACGTTTCGCCGGAGGAGATCGGCGGGCTGAAGAACCTGAAGCGGTGGCTCGACCTGCGGCACGGCGGTTTCAGCCGCGACGCCCACGATTTCGGGCTCGATCCGCCGCGGGGCATCTTGCTGCTGGGGGTGCAAGGCTGCGGCAAGAGCCTCTGCGCCAAGGTGGTCGCCTCGGCGTGGCGGATGCCGCTGGTGCGGATGGACCCGGGCGTGCTCTACCAGAAGTTCATCGGCGAGAGCGAGGCCCGCCTGCGCGAAGCGCTCCAGCAGGCCGAGTCGATGGCCCCCGCCGTGTTGTGGATCGACGAGATCGAGAAGGCGTTCGCCTCGGCCAGTTCCGACTCGGCCGACGGCGGGCTTTCGCAGCGGATGTTCGGCACCCTGCTGTCGTGGATGCAAGACCACCGCCACAACGTCTTCTTGATCGCCACCGCGAACAACCTCGCGCAGCTCCCGCCCGAGCTGATGCGCAAGGGCCGGTTCGATGAAATCTTTTTCGTCGATCTGCCCGGGCTGGAGGAGCGCGAGCAGATTTTCTCGATCCATCTGAAGAAGCGTCGCCGCGACAAGAGCAAGTTCGACATGGCCAAATTGGTGGCCGCCTCGGAAGGCTATGCCGGCGCGGAGATCGAGCAGGCGGTGGTCTCCGGCTTGTATGCGGCGTTTTCCGAGAAGAAGGAGTGCGACACGGAGCACATTCTGGCCGCCATGCGGGCGACGCAGCCGATCTCGGTCGTCATGCGGGAGCACGTCGAGCAGCTTCGCGCCTGGGCCCGCGGCCGCTGCGTCATGGCCGACTGAGGCGAAGGCGGAAGTGAGCCCCGGGCGTTAGCCCGGGGATGGGTCGCGGCAGCGAGCGGAAGCTGGAATTTTACGTCGTGCCGAATGCCGCACTGGCAAAGACAGTGGCACACGTCACAAGGCCGCCTGCCTCTTACCGCAGGTCACTGGGCGCGGCAAGCCTTAACCCCGACTGGCCGACGGGATGGACGTCGCGGATGCGGGCCTTCGGGACCATCTGGTCGACGGCGACCGGCTGCGTGGTTTCATAGACGCCGATATTGCCCGCCTCGTCGCGGGCCTCGATCCGCAGATAAATCCGCGACGGCGTTTGGTTGTCGATCGGCCAGGAGTAATGCCCGGTGTTCGCCAGGCCCGAGGCCATGGGGATCCAGGGTCCGCCGGGGGTCTGGCTGAAGGAGAGCGAGATGGGCCGGGCGGCCAGCATCATGTTGTCGCTGGCCTGCCAGGAGATGTTCAGGTTGTTGGAGTCGGCGTCGCTGCCTTGTGCGGCGGAGGTGATGCGGACGGTGGGCTTGGTCAGATCGACGCCGATCCAGATTTTCGGCGGATCGCCGCTCTGGGGCGGGCTGTCGCTGCGTCCGGCCCCGCTCTCGACGACGAGGCGGAATCCGTAAATCCCCGCCTCGGGGACGGTCACAACCAGGGGACTGCGTTTGCTCTCGTCCACGGCGAATCGCTTCCACGTCCGCCCGCCGTCGCGGGTGCCCCAAAGCTCGATCTGCTTGACCCCCGAGGGACCGACGGATTCGAGGTCGTAGTCCAATTCAAAGATGCGGGAGTTGATCATGTTCAGCTTCGCGGTCGGCGGCAACCCGGTCGCGGCCGAACTCGGCGCGGCGCCGGCGATGGAACCGGTCGCCGGGCCCGTGGACCCGCCGCCCGCCGTCTTGGGACGCGAGCGGTTCTGCCCGTCGAAACCGACCAACTGGTCGCGGCCGGGCTGATTGAATTGGACGGCGACGGAGCCGTCCTGCGTCTGGACTTTGCCCTGGTCGGAGATATCCACCCGCGTCTGGCCCGAAGCGGACCGGAGCGGACCGGCGGACAAGTCTCCGCCGGCCGGACCACGATCATTGGCGACCTGGTTGGGGGAAGAAGCCCTTGCGGCCGGCCAGGTGGTCGGCGGCGGATCGGGACTTGCCCGCCAGGCGTCGCCATCCTGTTGGCCGGTCGGCGGTCGTTGCGTGTTATCGGCAATCGGTGTCACGGCGGCCGGCGGCGGGGTTGTGGTCGAGGTCGCGGCCGTCGGCGACGACGGCGATAACGGCGATAACGGCGACGACGGCGATGCCGGCGTCAAGGCGGCCGGTCCCAGGTCGCGCAGGTTGATCCGCGTCTGGCTCACGCCCGCATTGCCCGCCAGGTCGAACACCTCGGCGCGGAGTTCCAATTGGGCGACGTCGGCCGGCGGGTAGAGGGCGACTTCGCCGCTGGCAACGGGTCCCGTCGCGCCCGGCTGCGGATGCTCGAACTTGATCGTCCGCCACGGCATCGTGGCCGCGCCGCGATATTGGATCGACAGGCTGCCCGGCTTGGGATGAAGCTCCTCGATTTGCCAATGGACGATGGTCTCGCCGGTCGGACCGCGCCGTGCGCCGAGCCGCACCTTGGGCGGCGTGGTATCGACGACGACGATCAGTTCCGGGGTCTTGGGGGCAGCGGAGGCCGCCTGCCCGCGGGAAGCCATCGTGCGGACCGAAAACCAATATTCCCCGTCCGCGCCGCGCGAAAGACGAATTGCCCCTTGGCCGGATCGACCTTGCTATAAGACTGCCACGAGCCGCCGCGGTCGGCGGAGACATAGAGTTGCACCTCGACCGGCGCCTGGACGGCGCCGGCGGGACGGTGGACGTGGAAGGGGATGGCGAACACGGCCGCGCGACTGTGGAAGGTGGGCACGGGGCTCGCCGGAGCAGTGGCGGCTGGACTGCCGCCCGCCGAGGTCCCGACCGCTCCCAGAACCAACACTTGCAACAGCGGCGCCAACCACATGGCAAGACTCCCCCCAATAAGAAAACCGTTCGCGCACGGAATTTGGCTGTGCCAGTCCGACAGGGATTCACACTCCATCGGTATCGGTTGTAACGGTTGTGCGACTTGAAGAAAGGATGTCGCAGGACGCGGCTGGGCAAGCCAGGAAAGATGGGTGGAATAGCTGCGCCGGTCGAAAATCTGTAGGGTGGGTCGAGCGCAGCGAGCCCCACCAAAATCCGCGAAAGACTGACGGTGGGGCTCGGGACCATGCTTCGCATGGTGCCCCTCGACCCACCCTACGGCTTCAATCTGGCGGCGCGGCTTGGAGCTTGGACTTTACTTCCTCGGGCGGGAGGAACTCCACACGGCCGTCGGCAAACGCGACGTTCAGTCCGCCCGCATGATTGCTGTGGACGTCGCCAAGGGGGTCCCTCGGCTCCATCCAATTGACGCCGCTTTGCGCGGACTCGATCAACATGATGGTCATGCTGGCGCCCGCGCCGCGGCCAAGGCGCTCGCGCGTGATCGATTGGGGACCGTCGGAGAACATGCCCGGGCCGACAGCCATCAGGTAACTTGTCTGCGACGGGATGGGCGATCGTTCGCTGGGGCAGCAGAAGACGGGCGGCATTTGAGCAGCCAGGACACGGTTATGCGGACCGTTCCACGGCTCGTCGAATCTGTACTGCTCATAGAGATCTTTCCTGCCCAGAAACGGCAGGATCAAGACGCGCCAACTGTGCATGGGACGCCCGTTCTTGTCGGCGACGTAGGCGGGCGGAAAACAGCCGTGCTGGGTCTCGTACTGCAGCAGTGCCAGGCTGATCTCATGGAGATTGTTATTGCACGCCACCCTGCGGGCTGCTTCGCGCGCGGCTTGAACGGCTGGCAGCAACAGGCCCGCGCATATTGCCAGCACCGGAATCGAGCAGCCCACCACGATGAGGAGGATGGCCCAGACCGGTATGCCGCTCCGTCGCGGGGGCGGCGGATAGAAGGCGTCGCCGGTCGGGGTTCCGGGGATGGTGATCGGCTTGCCGCAGCCGGCGCACGGGCCGGTTTGGCCGGCATACTGTTCGGCAACGTCGGTGACATGGCCGCAATGGGGACACGTGAAACGGATGGACATGATCGGGCTCCCTTGAGGTCGAGAAGTGTGGGCGTTTGCTGGATTAGAGGAAAGTTGGTTCGATTTGTCAAATAGGGACAGCCCGAAGGGAGGGAGAGAAAACGCCTTTCCCTGCCCCGTGGGTCGTGGGAAAACCGGCCTTCGCGGAGCCATCCCCAGAAAGTATGGGCAGCCGCGTTTTTTCTCGCTGGACGCAAGGCGGCTGCGGCAACATAATGTACGGAGGGAAGAGACCTATCCACTCCCGCAGCGCAAGCGATTGCATTTCGAATGTCATTAAGGCACCTCCTCGAGACCACTCAGGGCGAGTTGGTCTTCTGGATCGCTGTTCTGGCTTCATTGACGGCCGCTGCGTTGCTCCTGGTTGCCGCTACGGCTTACCTGGTGGTGAGAATCCTGCGCCAAGACGCTACAACAGGAACCACTTTCAAGCGAATTGCTGTCAAAATTCCGCGAACTGCATTCCAAGGGTGAGCTAACGGACGCGGAATACCGAACAATAAAAACTACGTTGGCGGAGCAACTCCGGAAAGAGATAAGGGATACCGGCGACACAGTTTAGGACGCCCGTCGCGGCGACGTGCCGGCAAGGGGCTCAAAAACGGCAACCTTGCCGCAATTTGCCACGGCGCTGGAAAAAGCATCACCGTTCGGGCGGGACGGCGAAGTTTTCACGCCGGCCGCGGGGAACCATGTCCGAAACGTCGCCGTAGAACTCAGCAGCGACCGGAACCGAGACGAGACAGGCGGAAAAGGAAAGGGTATGCCTTCGGGACGAGATTTCAGCGCGGGACGCCGCGGCAGCGGGACGACCAAGAAGAACGCCTTCTGCTCCTTCTGTCGCAAGAGCTATCGAGACGTGGGACCGCTGGTGGAAGGGCCGGGCGACGTTTACATCTGCGGCGAGTGCATCGACCTGTGCCAGTCGATCCTGGAGCAAGAGCGCCGCCGCCGCGGGACCAGCAAACCGCTCTTCAACAAGATCCTCACCCCGCGGCAGATCGTCGAGCACCTCGATCAATACGTGATCGGGCAAGACCGCGCCAAGAAGGTGCTGGCCGTCGCCGTCCACAGCCATTACAAGCGGCTGGTGCACGGCGGCCAGGAATCGGACATCGAGATCGACAAGTCCAACATCCTCATGATCGGGCCGACCGGCTCCGGCAAGACCTTGCTGGCGCAGACCTTGGCCCGCGTCCTCGACGTCCCCTTCGCCATCGGCGACGCGACGACGCTGACGGAGGCGGGCTACGTGGGCGAAGACGTTGAGAACCTGCTGTTGAAACTGCTGCACGCCGCCGACTTCGACCTGGAGTCGGCCCAGCGCGGCATCCTCTATATCGACGAAATCGACAAGATCGGCAAGACCAGCCAGAACATCTCCATCACCCGCGACGTTTCCGGCGAAGGCGTCCAACAGGCCCTGTTGAAAATGCTGGAAGGCACGATCGCCAACGTGCCGCCCCAAGGCGGCCGGAAGCATCCCGAACAGCAGTACATCCAGATGGACACCTCCAACATCCTGTTCATCTGCGGCGGCACCTTCGTCGGCATCGAGGACATCATCGGCAAGCGCCTGGGCAAGCGCGCCATCGGCTTCGGCCAAGACACGCTCGCGCACAACGAACTCGAGCTGGGCGAGCTGCTCGAACGCGTCACCAGCGACGACATCCTCCAGTTCGGCATGATTCCCGAGTTGGTCGGCCGCTTGCCGGTGGTCTCCGCCTTGCAGCCGTTGGACGAGAGCGCGTTGGTCCGCATCCTCATCGAGCCCAAGAATGCCCTGGTCAAGCAGTACCAAGCGCTGTTCGCCATGGAGCACGCCGAGTTGAACTTCACCGAGGGCGGGCTCCGGGCCATCGCCCACAAGGCCCACGAAAAAGACACCGGCGCCCGCGGGCTGAGGTCGATCATCGAAGAAGTGATGCTCGACATCATGTACGAATTGCCCGACCAGACGCCTGGAAGCCGCTACCTGGTCACCGAGGACGTGGTGCTGGGCCGCCAGCCGCTGTTCGCCGTCGCGAAGAAAAGCGCGTAGGAAAAAGCCCCCGGACTGCGCTTCGTGGCATGAGGCCGAAAGCGATCAAAAGCCCCCGGACTGCGTCCGGGGGGCGTCCGGCTTGGCCTTCTCACTGGCCAGTTCCCTCAACACCTCGACGCCCCGCTGGATCACCGCGTCGGGGGCGGCGTAGGAAATCCGGAAGTGCGTGTCGCGGCGGCTGAAAACATTGCCCGGTATCATCAGCAATTGATAGCGCTCGATCGCCCGGGAGACGAACTCCATGCCCGTGCCCCAGGGCAGCCGGGGAAATGCGTAAAAGGCCCCGGCAGGCTCCACCAGGTCGTAATAGCCCCGCAGCCCGGCGGTCAATAGGTCGCGCTTGCGGCGATAGGCCTCGATCTGCGGGCTCATGTCCACGTCCATGGCGACCGCCCCCGCCCATTGCGCCGGCTGCGGCGCGCAGACGAAACTGTATTGCTGCAGCTTGATCATCTCGCGGATGATCGCCGACGGACCGTGGGCGAAGCCGAGCCGCCAGCCCGGCATCCCGTAGGTCTTGCTGAAACCGTCGATCACCAGCGCCTGCGGATTGAACCTGGCCGGAGAAACGAACGGGCGGTCGTAGCAGAACTCGCGGTAGATCTCGTCGCTCAGCAGCACGACGTTCCGCCGGGCGGCCAACTCGGCCAGTCCGCGGACCTCCTCCTCGCCGGCCACGGCGCCGGTGGGATTGGCCGGGCTGTTCAACAGGATCATTTTCGTCCGCGGCGTCAAGGCGGCCGCCACGCGGTCCGGATCGATGCGAAAATCCGGATACGTGTCGACGTAGACCACCGTGGCGCCGATGACCTTCGCCAGGGCGTCGTACATCACGAAATAGGGATCGAAAACGACGACCTCTTCGCCGGGGTTCAACAGCACCATCATGGCCAGCATCAGGCCGCCGCTGGTGCCCGAGGTGACGAACAGTTCGCGGTCCTCCTGTCCATATTCCTGTCGCACGCGGGCCGCGAGTTTTTCGCGCAGCAGCGGGCATGCCCTGCGTGAGGGCGTAGCCGTTCTTGCGGCTCTCGATGGCCTCGACGGCGGCCCGGCGGACCGGCTCCGGCACGTCGAAGTCGGGCTGGCCGATGGAGAGGTTGATGGGATCGGGCAGCTTCGCGCCCAGGTCGAAGACCTTGCGGATTCCCGAGGAATCGAAGCAACGCGTGCGGTCGGCCAGCCAATGTTCGGACATGAGTATCCTCCGCTCTCCTTTTGGGCGAGGGACCGCAAGCGGTGCCCGGGGTGAGCGCGGCGATTTCCGGCAACCCCGGCCCTCACCCTAGCCCTCTCCCGGCGGGAGAGGGGACCGGTGCAACGGCCCTATTCTATCCCGCCGCTGCGGCAACGTCGAGCACTTCCGACAGCCGGGCGGTCGTCGCGGCTGAGCAAGACCAGCAACAGCGTCAGCGTTCTCAGGGCGTCGGGCAGGGGCAGACGGCCGACCGCGTGCCAATAGCGTCCGCTGGGCCCGCCGCCAAGGACGGCGTGTTGGTCGCGCATGGCCGCGGCCATGGCGGCACGGGTGGCGGCGCTGCCGACGGGTCGCCCGCCGGTGGCAGCGATCTTTTCGAGCAGCGTCGGCGAAGTCCCTTCTTCGACGACCACCGTGCCGTTGGAACGGCCTTCCGGCGATGCCCGATCGGCCAGCAGATGCCGGGCCAACAGCAGCAACAGCGCCTCGGGCGGCACAGCGCGGCCCTGCTCGTCCCAGAGGCGGCAGGTCTCGCCGTCGTCGCCGATGCGGAAGCCGAAATGGGCGTGCTCCGCCCGCACCTGCTCGCCCACCCGTGGACCCGTCCCGGCCGCCGCATGAACGGTGACCGCGACTGCCGCCGTGAGTTTGCGGAGGTATTCGAGCACCGGCGGGCAACGGGCGTCGAGCACCAAACGCAGCGGGCGCAGGGCATGATAATAGGGCGACAACGTGGCCAGGTACGCGGCCTCGGCCTGGACCCGCCGCAACGAGCCGTAGCGCCGCGCGGGGCGATCGGCATGGGCTTGGCTGATGCTGCTCGATGGCGTCGAGCCACGGGCCGCGGGAGATGGGACAAGGCCCGGGGGCGAAAAACTTCAAGCCGGCTTGCTGCGGCTCTCCGCTCGGATTGCCCACCAGGACCCCGCCCGAGGCGTCGAGTCGCTCGATCGCCGACATCAGACACGCCGCGCTGGCCGGACCGATGTCGATCAGGTCGCAGCCGGCCCAACGGAGCCCTTCGCCGGCCGCCGCGACCCACGGGGCCCCGATCGGACGGCCGTCGCCGGCGATCACGGCCAGCGGCCACGCGGCGTCGAAGTTCTGTCGCAGACACAGGCCCAAGGCGGCGGCCATTCGGCCCACGTCGGCCTGGGTCCAATTCATTGCCTTGGACGCCGCCGGCGCCTTCGTCATGGAATCGCGGCCGCATCGGGGCCCGCTGGGCCACTTCCCGGAGCCGCTTGATCTGCCGGGCCGGAAGGGTGCCCGTATCGGCGGCCCGCGGGCAGCGACGGCAACCGGCATGGAACCGGGCCAATCGCCCCAAGTGGACGGCGCGGCTGATCGGGTATTTGGCGTCCGGGCAGCGATATTCGGTCATTATTAGGATGGGGCAAGCGAGCGGCCGCGTTTGTCCCGGCGGTTGGAAAGACACCATAAGCCAAACGGCTGGACGAGGTCAAGACCAGACGCCGCTGTTCGCGGATGAAGGTCGGTGAGCGATGCCCACTCGACGTTCTCGACGCCTACCGGACGCGGCAATGGAACCGAATCACGCCCCCCTCGCCGGGCTTCAGCGGATCGGTCAACTGGCAGCGGACCACCAGCGAATCGCCCTCGTTGGGCCCGGTGGAGAACTTGGCGCTCGACGCTGCACTGGGCACTGTTGGGAATGTATTCCAACCGCGTGCTCAGGCTGTCGAGCATGGAGACGTTGTGGATGGCCTGGTTGCCGACGTTGTCGAAGCGGATGGTGAAATCGACCTCGTCGCCCGGCTCGGCGAACGGCGTGGAAGCGACCTTGACGACGCGCAGCCGCGGGCTGGCCGGCTCCTGGTCCAAGGCATAGACGGAAGCCGACCTTGGTGCTGCCGTTTTCGACCATGGCCGCGCGGCGTTCGAGCATGACCTGGACGGATTGCTTGTGCGACCAGGCCAAGGCGGCGTCGCTGGCGCGAATCAGCCAGGCGGTCTCCGACTTGGCGAGAATCCCATGGCGAATGATGGAGAGGTTCTCGTAGGGCTTGAAGCGGTCTTGGAAACCGAGCGGACCCAGCGCCGCCGAGACCGCACCGGAATCCAGCTTCGTCCGAAAGCCGGCGGCCGGCACGGCGCCGATGTTGTCGCCGATCGGGAGGTCCTGATGCCTGGCGACGACGATTTGTTCCACCCTGGGGGCCACCAACTTGACCGGCTCGTGGACGGCGGCGGAGCGTTCGATCTGGACCTGGTCCTCGAGGTTGACCACTTGGCGCACGGCGTTGAACCGTGGGCTGTACAGGTAGACGGGATTGCTCGGCTGCACGCGGGTCTGGCCGTCGGGGGTCTCGAACCGGGCGACCGTGTCTTCCATCTGCAAGCCGCGGATTTCAACGCGGCTGCCGGCGGTCACCGGCGGGCCGAGATGGCCGCCGTCGCGGACGTATTCGTCCTTCGGCCAGGGCGTGCTGATGCCCGGCGGCGACCAGGGACCCGTCGGGGTGTACGGCACGGGGACGCCTTTTTCCATGCCCGGCGGGCCCATCGGCGCGGTCATGGCGGCCGTGGCCTGCTCGCCGGTGAACTGCCTCCGGCGGCAGCATCGCGTAGCCGCTGGAGCGGACACCGCTCAGATCGACGGGCGGCGGAACGGCGCTGCGGCAGGAGCAAAGGATCAGCACCCCGACGGCAATGACTGCCAGCCGCCAGAAACGGGGCCAGGGAAGCGACGTGGGATTCATGGCTGCGTTTTCCCCGGCAATAGAGCAGGTGGAACGGCGGATCGGACGCAGCGGCGCGCGGAGCGGACTCGGCCGCCGCCTTCTTGGCCGGCGGCGCGGCCTTCGGCTTCTCCGGGACGACCGCCCGCGGCGGATACGGCACGTACGGCGGCGAGCCGAAAAAGAACGTCTTATCGACGCTCGGATCGGGAAGCCGTCCGCCCAGGCGGAGAATCGCCACCGGACGCCCCAGCGTATCGGCGACCGCCAAGGGGTCTTGGCCCGGCGCCGCCTCGAACCAGCTTTGCGACTTGTCGATTTCCCGCGAGGGCAAGGCGTTGCGAGGATCTTCCACGTAGATCACGCGGGTGACGAACTTGCCGTGCAGCGCCAGCGACAGGTCTTCCTGGGTCAACTCGACGGGAATGGCGAAGCGGGATTCCTGGCCGGGCGGGGCGTAGAGGCGGTCGATCACCTCGATGCTGGGGAAGACTTCCAGTCCTTCGGCGCCCTCGGGCAGGGGAATGTTGGTGACGCGCAGACGATAGACGGAGCCGATGAGCAGCCCGGCGCGGCAGGGCGCCGCTTGCGGCTTTCCGAATTGGTCGGCGCTAGCCAGCGAGATCAAGGCTCCTTGCGGGGCCTTGATCTCTACTGGCTGGAAGAACCCGGGCAATGGTCCGCCCCGCTGGAGTTGCCGGCTACCAATCGCTCCCGGCGGCATGACACCTTGATGCCAGTAGTGGACGCCCGGCTGCTGGGCCCGGAGCGTGGCCGAGCCCGCACAGCAGAGGAGCACGACTTGTCATCATGCCGGCAAGCCGCATCGGAAGATGCGGTCTCATCGTTGCCGGCCAGCGGAGTTGGGGGACCATAGTCACGAGTTGTCAGGGTTGGCGCACTTCCAAGGGGACAGTCCCATTTTCGTCGGACGAAAATTGGGACAGTCCCCCATGTTCTTTGTCAATCCTTGCCGGCGCATTTTGGAACGGAAGGGGACAGTCCCGTTTTCGCCCGACCATGCTTCGCATGGCGACCGAAATCGGGACAGTCCCCTGGTAATGCGTCGTAACAGAACAAGTTGACCAATCGTGTCCAGGAGGACAGGCATTCTTGCCTGTCTTTTCCAGCCAGACAGGAATGTCTGGCCTCCTGGTTCGGACAGTTTCATTCGTTACGACGCCTACTCTCGTTTTGGAAAAGTTCTAATCTCTCGGTTCGGCCTGCTCGGTGCAGGGGGCCTGGCCGTCCGCGGCCCGCGGGGCTCGCCCCGCCACGGTGGTCCGTTCCACGATGCGAGACGTGATCGGGCGGCTGCGGATAGCAGTAGCCGGGCTTCTGTTTCACATCGATCTCCATCTTGTGGGTCGGTTCGGGTATCTTCACCTTCGTATGGTTGGCGATGGTGTGGCTCTGCAATCCGGCCGGGATTCCCAACGGCACGTGGGGCGGACCCGGCAGTCCGATGGGCGTGCCGCACATCGGCATCCCATACTGCGGCATCGTCACGCCCGCAACGTAACCCGGAGGTGCGCCATAGCAAGGGCATCCACCCATCGGGCAGGCCAAGGGGGCTTGATAGCAGGTCGCGGTGACGCCGTCGCCCGCGGCGCCGGCGGCAGCAGGAAGCTGCAAGTCCTTGTTGCCCAGGCGAACGACCGCCAGGATCGCTCCGTGACGGGTCGCTTCGATGATCGGGTCCTTGCCCGGCTCCAACCGCGTGCTGACCAGGGTCTCGACGCCGGCCAGGGCCAGCTCCTGGGACTCCGGATTGGGCAAGTAAACGACCTTGGTGACAAAATTGCCGCTCAGGACCTGCTCGAAATCCTCTTCCGTGAACTGGACCGGAATGGCACTGTGGGCCAAGAAGGCCTCGGTCCGCGGCACGACTGCCGCGACTTCCACCGTCGGATACAGTTCGATGCCAGGCCGGCCCGCAATATTCGAGAGCTTCAGGCGATAGATGGCTCCCTGCGGGAAGCTGTAGCGGGCGGGCAGAACCAGCGGTTCGGAATCGAACCGACCCGGAGAGGTCACGTCCCAACGGATTTCCATGCCCTCGGGGCTTTGGAACCAGAGTTGCGACGCCGCCGACGGGCTGGGTACCGACGGCTGATAGACCATGACGCCGGGGCCGGGACCATCCACGCCCGGACCGGGATGCATCATCATTTGCGCCGGCGGCAAATGGCTGCCTCGGATGGGACCACTGCAGCCTGTGATTGCCATGACCACGACACACAACCAAGACACGCCGAAGATCCTCATTGGATTCCCCCCTTAACTGACATGGACGCTATGGCAGCGCTGTCCTACAATGCGATTCCCGCATTTTGCCCGGATACCCCCAGCGTCAAACTCGACGCCCTGCCATGCAGCAGGGGCGCCCGGCGCAAGCCGCGAACGAACCGCGTACTCTTCTGACGTGTATTGGTCGGCCTGTTACAACGCGAATCTTTGGCAAATCCGCTACAACCTGCAAAAAGATGTAATCGCCGTTATGTTGCCCATCTTGCCGATCTTCTGCCTTCTTGCAGCACCCCCTTTCTTCCAAGGCAACGGCGACCGACCAACTTGGGCCCCAAACCCCCCGGTTTATCAGCAAAAGGAGCGGCCGCCCTCGGGCAACGCGGCCGCCAGCGCCGGCCATCGGCGGCGGTGGCCATGCCGACCGCTCCCCGGGCAGCCACACCCCAAGAGGTCCTCGAAGCCGCCGTGCGGGCCATGGAAAGTCACCGCTCGATCTCCGCCAGGATCGGGCAGCAAGTCCACCTCTTCGACAAGCAGTTGCGGGGATCGGGCAGCTACCTCGAACTCCGCCAGTCCAACGTCCCGCTGATACGCATGGAATTGCGAATCCCGATCGGCGATCAGGTCTCCAGCCTGTTGCAGGTTTGCGACGGCAAAAAATTGTGGAGTTATTGCGAGCTGTCGGACAGGGCGACGCTGACCTACATCGATGCGGTTCGCGCCACCCGCGCGTTGCGCAAGGCGGCCGCCATGCCCAATCGGAATCCCGCGGCCGTGCTGCCCGGGTTGGGCGGCCTGTCGAAACTGCTTCGCGGGCTGGACGCCAATTTCCGCTTCACCTCGGTCGAGCGCGGGCGGTTTCGACAAGTGCCGGTCTGGAAAATCGAGGGCGGCTGGCAGACGGCCCGACTCATCCAGTTGCTGCCCAAGCAGAAAGACGCCATCGAGCACGGCAAGCCCCCCGATCTGAAACGCCTTCCCCAGTACGTTCCCGACCGCGTCGTCCTGCTGCTGGGACAAGAGAACCTCTTCCCCTACCGCATCGAGTATTGCCGCGCCGCGGAAAAGAAAGAGGGCTCAGCCGAAGCGGACGACACGCAGGCGATCGTCACCATGGACCTCTACGACGTGAGTTTCGATGCCCCGATCGCCCCCCAGCGGTTCTTCTACAATCCCGGCAACGTGGAATCCAGCGATCAGACGAAGGGCTTCATCCAATCGTTGGGGGTGAACGAAGAGGGAATTAGGGATTGAGGAAGGCGGAAGGCGGAAGGCGGAAGGCGGAAGGCGGAAGGGGTGGACTCTCCATGCCGTGCGGCGCGGGCGTATCGCTTGCGGTTTCGCAAGACCGGCTACCTTGCGTTCCGAGATTGCCACTGCCCCGCGGCCGCGGGCGGACCCGCCGCAGGGCGCCAGCCGCAAATGGGGATCGCACAGGTCGATGGCCTGGTATCCGGCAAGCCTCGGCATCGTCCACAGATCGGTCGGATGGTCCGGCAAGCAGTTGACTTGCACGTTGCCAAGTTCGATCCGCAGCGAGAACTGGGCCGACGGCACGGAAATGCGGACGGCCGTGGGCATGGCCAGCCCGGTCGCGGGGTCGCGACGATAGCCCTCCGAAATCGAACTGGCCTGCAAACGCCCTTGGGCGTCGTAGACGTACTGCTCCAGGATCCGCGCCGTGACCGCGTCGAGGATCGTGATCTTGGTCGTCGGGCCGTTGGGCGTTTCCCGAATGGCGCGAAGCTCCAGCCGATCATGGGGCACTGCCCGCGGCGGACCCTGATACGGCAATCCGGGATCGAGCAGCCCGACGCCCAAGGCGTCGATGAGCCACTCGGGCTCGACGGGAATCATCGCTCGGGCCGGGCAAGTGGCGAACTGATCGTGACGGCAATAGAAGATGGCCGGCGGCTGGCTGCGGCGGACCCAGAACCAAAACAATCTCGTCGTTGCTGCCCAAATCGACTTCCGGCCCCGTCAGGCCCATGTCGCCGCGGAGCCGCAGTCGCCAAGGCCGTTGAAACGCCAGGCTTGCCCGGAGGGTTGGCGCCCCCGGGATGCTGAGCGCGGCTTGGTTCGTCGTGAAGGAATGGATCTGGGAGTTGACTTGGTTGACGGTCTGGATCACCTGTTCCAAGCTGGGCGAAGGCGGCAACACCCGCGGTTCCGGAGTCATGAACCGCTGAAACCACGAACAACCGGCGCCGCAAAGCGTCATCAGCCCGGTCAGCACCGCCAGCGACAGGCCGCGTCGATATCCGTTCATGGAACCTGCTCGCTCTTGTTCAACGACAACCAAGGCTATGGCGTGATTTTTTGGTATAAGGATTCCACGCAAAGGCGCCAAGACGCAAAGGCGCCAAGGTACGGAAAAGAAGAGAGGAAAGGTCGGATTGCGCCACGCTCCGTCGATTTATCCATTACCTCCTCTTCCTTTGCGGCTTCGCGCCTTGCGCCTTTGCGTGAGATACTTCTCGCGGTACCGTTGCCAACACGCTGGTTTTGTTTTCCCAATTCCAGGACACCTTCATGTCATTGAGCGACGCCTACTCCAACAGCCTCGCCAGTTCTTGTTGAATTGCGTCGATTCTCGCCTGATCGGGGAGGATCACGGGGACTTCATACGTGGCGTCGCGCCGCGGACAGTGCAAAACGAGCACTTCGCCGCCCGGGGCGCTTCGCTCGTCTTCCTCCAGCCGGAACACCCGACGGCGGACCAGCAACAGCGCCAACACGTAACGCATGTCCTGCCGGTCGGGCTGATCGGCCAACTCGTCGAAAAACTGCAAGAGCACGTCGTTCGGGGCCCCCTGCGGCCGCTTGACGCCCGCGTCGGGAAGCTGCGACTGCCACCAACCGACCGCTCCCGGCGGCGGCGATGCCCAAGCCTCGACGGCGTAGTCATAGCGGCGCAGTTCGGCCCCCTCGACCAGCAAGACCGAGTAGAACTTCTCGCCCGGGGCGAATTCCCGGCCGCTCACCGTGCAACGTCGCGTGGATCGCTGGACTTCGTAATCCATGAGGGCGGAAGGCTACCCGAAATCGCCCCCGGGTTCAAGACACACTTGGTCCCCCTCTCCCTCCGGGAGAGGGTCGGGGTGAGGGCGGGCTAATTGATGGCCTGACCCGCTATTGGTGGGACTCGGGACCATGCTTCGCATGGTGCCCCTCTTCCCACCCTACACCCTAACGAGCCGTGAAGAACCGGCAGTCGGTGCCCCCTGGACCGATGGCGATGTGGACCTGGCGGAAGCATTTTGGGCAGCGTCCCTCGTAGGCGGTCTCCGTCCGATTCACGTAGACCCGGGTATAGACATCGCAGCAGGCGAAGTGGATGCCGACGAACCGCCGCGAGCCGGCACGTTCGGTCTCCGGCGGCTGCCCGTCGTCGCTGGACATGTCCAAGTGGTCGCCGCTCATCTTTCCCAAACTACGCTGTTGTCGCAGACTGTTATTATTGGGCCTTGGCAAGGTCGTTGGGGACAAGGATCAGGCGGGTTTGTTCCTATACCCGATTTGCAGAATATCGAAAAGGCCGACCTGGGCGTTTTCCCTCCGTCGAATTTACCCTGTAACGTGGTCTCCGGTTCTGTCAGGATAGCCGGCCGCTCGGCTGATGAAAAGACGGAGATATGCTGGCAGGCTTTTCCTCCAGATTGTGTTGTGCCGCCGGTGCTAACCGCCTTAGCCCCGAAGGGGCGACAGTCAATAGCCAGGGGCGTCAGCCCCTGGTGTGAGGAACACGCGATCGCCGTAAGCCCCGAAGGGGCGACAGAAATAGGGAAATCGGCGATTCTGCCGCCCCTTCGGGGCTCGCTCGTCCGTTCTCGGAACCGTCCCAGGGGCTGACGCCCCTGGCTATTGACTGCCGCCCCTTCGGGGCTTATGTGACAACTGCATTACCTGTTCGCCATCCCGTCGAAAAGACCGATTTACGGATCGATCACGCCACACAGGGGGGTATCAATCCGTGGGCGGGCATTTCCGCGCTCCAAAATCTCCTTGACACCGACGGTTTCGGCTGATAGAGTGGTCATACACGGCTGAAATGTCGAAATCGGTCGTGGAGGAGTTCTCGTGAGCCAGTTGCGAACCTTATTGCCGTTGTTATTGCTGGCTTTAGCCAGCCGTCGGCCGTAAGGTTCGCGCGTACTCCCCGACAAGCGGAAGAACAATCGAGCCCCAAGGCGGACCAAGCCTTGGGGCTTTTTTTATGGTATTGAACAAGGAACCCCACCATGACAGAGTCCGAAAAGACACCGCCGCGACAGATCACGATCTTCGACACCACGCTCCGCGACGGCGAGCAATCGCCGGGGGCAAGCATGAACCTGACGGAGAAGTTGGAGATTGCGCAGGCCTTGGTCGATCTGGGCGTGGACGTGATCGAGGCCGGCTTTCCCATCGCCTCGCCCGGCGATTTCAAGGCCGTCCGCGAGATTGCCCAATCGGTCCGCGGATCGGTGATTTGCGGGCTGGCCCGCTGCCGGACCGAGGACATCGACCGCGCTTGGGAAGCCGTGCGGTTCGCCCAGCAGCCGCGGATTCACGTCTTCCTGGCCACCAGCGCGATCCATCGCGAGCATAAGCTGAAGATGGACAAGGACGAGATCATTCGCCAGGCGGTGGCGGGGGTCGAGCGGGCCGTCGGCTATTGCCCCAACGTCGAGTTCTCGCCCGAGGACGCCTCGCGGACCGAGGCCGATTTCCTCTGCAAGGTGGTCGAGGCGGCCATCGCCGCCGGGGCCACGACGGTGAACATCCCCGACACCGTCGGCTATGCAACGCCCAGCCACATGCACCAGGTCATTCGGACCCTGCGCGATCGCGTCCCCAACATCGACCGGGCGGTGATCAGCGTCCATTGCCACAACGACCTGGGCATGGCCGTGGCCAACAGCCTGGCCGCCGTCGAAGCAGGGGCGGGACAGGTGGAATGCACGATCAACGGCCTGGGCGAGCGGGCCGGCAATTGCTCGCTCGAGGAAATCGTCATGGCCCTGCGCACGCGGCAGGACCACTATCGGGCCGACACCCGCGTGCTTACCAACCGCCTGGTCCCTACCAGCCGCCTGGTGGCCAACATCACCGGGATGTTCGTGCAGCGCAACAAGGCGATTGTGGGCCAAAACGCCTTCGCCCACGAGGCCGGCATCCATCAAGACGGTATGCTCAAGGAACGCACCACCTACGAGATCATGCGGCCCGAGGACGTGGGCTTCGCCACGACCGACCTGGTCCTGGGCAAACACAGCGGCCGGGCCGCACTGGCCAACCGCGCCAAGGCCCTCGGCTACACCCTCAACGCCGAACAACTCAAAACCGTCTTCGACCAGTTCAAAATCCTGGCCGACAAGAAAAAGGAAATCTACGACGCCGACCTCTCCGCCCTCATCGAGCAGGAAATCCGCTCCGTGAGCGAACTCTGGGCGCTGGTGTCGTACCAGGTGACCTCGGGGACGGGCAAGGTGCCCGAGGTCACGCTCCGGCTGCGCCGAGGCGAGGAGAACTTCACAACCCAAATGGCTTGTGGCGACGGCCCCGTGGACGCGGTCTTTCTCGCCATCGAGGAACTGACCGGCGTCACCGTCACCTGCCGCGACTTCACCATCCACAACGTGACGGTGGGCAAGGACGCTCAGGGCGAGGTGGTCGTCGAGGTCGAGCACGAGGGCCAGTTATATCGCGGCCGGGGTGTTTCGACCGACAGCGTCGAGGCCAGCGCGAAGGCATTTCTCGGGGCCGTCAATCGGATCGCCGCCAGCGGCGCCGGTCCGTCGCCGTGAAACGCCGTGACAGGACAACTCGACGGTATTCATCATGGAAAAGCCCCGGACTGCTGTCCGGGGGGCGGGGAGTGAGCGAGAGGTTTTTTCCGATCCCAACACAGGAGTGTATCGCGGCCGAGTGGCGGAATTGGTAGACGCTCAGGATTTAAAATCCTGTGGGGGGTAACCCTCGTGCGGGTTCGAGTCCCGCCTCGGCCACTGTCTTCTCGTACCGATTTTCCCGTCGGCGTGGAATAGTTTCCACGCCGCCGGCGAGACCTATGACCTTGGGACCGCGACGGTCACTCCTCGATGACCTCTTTGACAAGCTGGACGAAATGGGGGGTCTTCTGCGACTCGCTCAACTCGGCCGCCTTCTTGTCGGCCTCGGGCCGCTGACTGTAATCGAACAGGGCGATCCGCCGCAACGATTGGTTGAAGACGCCCCAAAAGGCCTTCAGACGCACTTCCTTGGCGACCTTGGCGCGAGTCTTTCGCTTGGCCGGGACCTTCTTCTTGACCGGCGCCTGCTCCTCGCCATTGACGACCGCGGCCGTCTCGTTCTCTTCGCGCAACTCTTTTCGGTTCAATATCTTACGAGCCATGTTCAGTCCTCAGATTTTGGAACCCGCAGCAAGGTCCTTTTCAGAATCCGCTAAGCGTTTGGCCCGTATGGGGGGCGGGCCGGGCCACAACAGACCACCATCATAGCGGATTCGCGGCCCGTTTACCAGCGGAGCGGGCCAGACAGCCCAGGAAGTTTCACGTCGCCGTGGCCAGCCGCAACGCGATCCGACAGCCTTGCTGGAACTCACCGAGGTCCAACCGCTCGGAGGTCGTGTGGGCGTTGGCCTGCCCACAGCCGAGCGTGACCGTTGGAATCCCGCGGGCCGACATCCAATTGGCGTCCAGGCCGCCGTTGGAGACGAGTCGGACCGGATGGCCGCCCAAGGCGCGGATGACGGCCTCGGCCTCCAGCACCGAGGGATCGTCGTCGGGCAAGCGGAACGATTCGTAATCGAGCCGGCCCTGGAAGCGCACCTTGCCGCGGCTGCCGAGGCTGCTTCGCACGTTGCCGGCGGCGTCGCGGAACGCGCGCTCGATGGCGCGGACGATCTCGCGGCGGAATGCCGGATCGTGGCTGCGGGCCTCCGGCGCAGCTCGGCCGATGGCGTGACGACGTTCGTGGCCTCGCCGGCGTGAATGACGCCGATGTTGCTGGTGCCGCGCCGGCCGGCGTTCTCGATCTGGCCGAGCCAGCGATCGCGGTGCAATCGGGCGATGGCCAGCGCGGCGATGGTGATGGCGTTGATTCCCTGTTCGGGAACCACGCCCGCATGACTGGCCCGGCCGCTGACGTGAATGTTCAAGCGATATCCGCCCGTGGCGCCGACGGACACCTTGTCGGTGGCGCCGCCGTCGAAGTTGAACGCCAACGCCGGTTTGCCCAGGGCGCCCAGGCTGCAAAAACGCGCGCCGTACAGACCGATTTCTTCCTGAACGGTCCAGAGGAACGTCAACGGCGGATGGGGCAATCGGCGGCGGAGAATTTCGATCGCGGCGGACAGGATCGCGGTTGTCCCGGCGCGGTCGTCGGCGCCCAGGGCGGTTTGCTTGTCGGCCGGGACGATCCAGCGGCCGCGGCGGACCGGCCGCGCCCCGCGACACAGCGGGACGGTATCGACGTGGGCCATCAGCAGCCGCCGCCGGCCCGGCGCCGTGCCCGGCAACTTGCACACGAGGTTGCCGATCTGACCGCCGTTGCGGGGGCTGCGGCGATGCGCCTGATCGAAGGAGAGGCACTCGGCCGGCGCGCCTGCCGCGCGGAGCAACGCGGCGATCGCTTCCATCACCGCCTGTTCCTCGCCGCTGGGGCCGGGAATGGCCAGCAACGTCAGGATGAGCCGTTCCCATTCGTCGATCGATCGTTTGTTCATGGGTTTTGCGGGAGAATAGGGTCAAGAGCGAGCCAAGGCTGCGCTTCTGGGGCCACTTTGCACCGTCGCCGGACAGCGTTATGTTATGGGGGCCAAGACAGAATTGCAAGCGTTTCGGGGCGAAGGAATTTCATGCGGTTTTTTATTGCCGGAATCATGCAGGGATCGCACACGGCCGCCGTGATGCACAACCAGGATTACCGCCGGCGGATCACGGACCTGGTTGCGGCCCGGTTCCCCGGCGCCGACATCTACGACCCGCTGGCCAGGCACAGCAAGTCGATGGGCTACGACAAGGCGACCGGGCGCGAGGTCTTTTTCCGCCACAACGCGATGTGCCGCGAAATCGACGTCCTGCTGGCCTTCGTGCCCGAGGCTTCGATGGGCACGGCCATCGAGATGTGGGAAGCCTACCAGCACGGCGCGGTGGTTATCACGATCAGTCCGTTGAAGCATAATTGGGCGGTGAAGTTTCTCAGCCACGCCCTCTATGCCGACGAGGAGCAATTCGTCGCCGCGCTGGAGAGCGGACAACTGGCCGAGCGGATCGAGGAAGTGCTGGGGGGAAAGGCGGAAGGCGGAAAGGGGGAAGGAAGAAGGGAGCCGGAGGCGTAAGCCTCCGGATGGTATAGCGTAAGGATGACGGATGAAGGATGAAAACGGAGGGCGGATCGCTTGCGGTTTCGCATCGTTCAAATCGCTTGCGGTTTCACACCCTTCGCCTTTTTTTCTCAGTGATACTCCGTCGGGTCCAGGCCGCAGATGTACTTCCGCCAGGCGTCCATGTGCTCTTTGCTGAGGCCGTTTTCGCGGACGATCTCGGTTTCGACCTGGCGGGCGGTGTTGGGCACGGTGACGCGGACCCGCAATCGACCGTTGGCCTCGTAATGGAAACGGACCTTGACCGGCGACTGGGCCGGCAGGTTGGCAGGCATGTGGCGGACCGAGCAGCGGCCGATCCGGGTGCAATCATCGGCCGACGGGCTCTCGCCCTCGACGATCTCGACGAGGATCGAGCGTTGGTTGGCCTTCGAGGTCCTGAAGATGCGGCGGGCGGTGGCGGGCAGAACGGTATTCCGCGGGATGAGGATGCCGTTGCGTTTGCGATGCGTCAACGGGTCGATGCCGACCACGCCCAGGCTATGGGAGTTCACGTTCTTGATGGAGAAGGCGGGGGGCCGTCCGTCGCGCTCGGCCAGGATCAGCCCGGCCCGCAACGCCGCGCCGTGGGCCACGGCCTCGTCGGCGGCGACCGAGGCGTCGGGCAGCTTTCCGGAAAGCTGTTGGAGCATCTCGCGGACCATGGGCATGCGGCGTGGAACCGCCGACCAGCAGGATGCGATCCAGATCGGGCCAATCCAGTCCCGCCGCCTTCAGCGATTGCACCACGGTGAACCGCGTGCGATCCAACAGGTCTTGGGTCGCGTCCTCGAACTCGTGCCGCGTGACCTCGATGCGCGAACTGCGGCCGCGATACTCGCAAACCACGGGGGCCTTGGTCGCGCGCGGAAAGCGTCCGCTTGGCGTCCTCGCATTCCAGCCATAGTTTCCCGGCGGCGTTCGGATCGTCGCGCGGATCGCAAGCGTGCTCGCGGCGGAAGTGCTCGGCCACCAGGTCGACCAGCCGCTGGTCCCAGTCGAATCCGCCCAGCCGCACGTCGCCGTCGGTCGCCAGGGCGAGGAACTCGCTGCCGCGGATTTCCATGACGGTGACGTCGAACGTCCCCCCGCCAAGATCGTAAACCAGGACGCGGAGCGGCTTGGCACTGCTGCCGTGACGGTCGAGAAAGCCTTGCTGAAAACCGAAGGCCACGGCGGCCGCCGTCGGCTCGTTGATGATGTCCATCACCTCGAAGCCCGCCATGTAGCCGGCGTCCTGCGTCGCCTTGCGGCGGACCTCGTCGAAGTACGCCGGCACCGTGATGACCACCTGGTTGAAAGGGCCGATCTGCTGGGCCCCGTCCAGGCGGAGCTTGTTGAGGATCCAGGCTTGCAGCACCTCGGGCGCGTATTGCTTGCCCTCAAGCACCTTGTGAAACACGCGATCCCATGTCGCGCTTGACGCATTCGGCCACGTGGTCGCTCTCGCCGATCATGGCCTTCATGGCTTCCTTGCCCACGACCATGTCCTGGCCGTCGATCAGCACGACGCTCGGCGTGATGCGGTCGCCCTCGGCGTTGACCAGGGTGACGGGCTGGCCCCGTTCGTCCAAATGGGCGAGGACCGAGAACGTCGTTCCCAGATCAATGCCGACGGCGGGTATCGCGGAATCTGTCATGCGAGTGTCGTGCGTCAGTCTGTCGGGATCTTATCGTGGAGTGGAATTGGTGCGGATTTCGACCCGGAGGGTCGTTTGATAATAGCCCAGCGATTCATCGTTCGACCCGGAGGGTCGTTTGATAATAGCCCAGCGATTCATCGCTGGGTAGCGGAGGTGCCCCATTTCATCTTCGTCCCGTAGGGACGATCGAATTTCGGATGCCCCATTTCGGCCGTCCCTACGGGACTTGTCACACAAAATAGTTATGCTTGCCGTCCCAGCAGTAAACTGCTGGGCTATTATCAAACGCCCCTACGGGGCAAGAACAGTCGCCAAACTCATTAGTTCCCTCAATTATGAATTACTACACCAGGGGCCAGGAGCCGGGGACCGCACCCGTGTTCCTTTCTCTCTATTCTGGCGTTTGCCGGCCGTTGTGTCCACCGCGAACAGCAAAGATCACCAGGGAAAAAGGTCGGGGCGAAGCCACCGCAACAAGAAGTAGCCGCACGTTAACCCCAGCGCAGTCGCGATAATATGGCCCACGATCCGGACCGCCGGGCGGCGTGAGAAAACTCGGCGGACGCTTGCGGGCGCCGGCGGGGAAAGCGAAAACGGGCGGGGATTCCTCCGGGGCCTCGGGCGTGGCCGGCGTGGTTGTCCCGGGCAGCGCCGACACCAGCGGCGACGATGCAAACGGCGCCGGTGCGAGCGGCGACGGCCCGACAGGAGCGGACGAGAACGTCGTCCCCAGCGGCAGGGGCGCCGACACCGGTTGTCCGCCGGCCAACGTCGGCGGCAACGCCATCGGAGCCACCTGCTTGTCCCCGCCGTCCAGGATGCCGGACGAACCCGCGGCGGCCGGCGCCGACCGCGGCGAGGAAAGCGAATCGTGGACGGCCGACTCGAAGACGTCGAAACCGGCCGCGGCCGAGATCGGCACTTTCCATCGGGCGATCCCGGCGCCGGAAAGTCCCGCGTCCCGCTCCAGTTCCAACTCGGCCTGATGATGCGTCCCCGGCACCAACGCCCGCACGCTCAGCCGCCCGTTGGTCGCATACTCGAAGGTGATCTCGACCGGCCAGCCCTTGGGCAGTCCGACGGGCAGACCGCGGACCACGGTCCGCCCGATGGCCGTGCACTCGCCGGGCAAGGAACTTTCGCCCTCCAACACCGTGACGACGATGGATTGCTGCCCGTCCGACTTGGTGATGAACCGCTCCGTGCGCTTGGCCGGCAACGCGGTGTTGCGGGGGATCAGGACGACGTTGGTCTTGCGGAGCGTCTCTTGCTCGATGCCCTCGATGCCGAGGCTGTGGGCGTTGACGTTCGTCACCGTGAAGCCGCCGGCCGGTCCGCCGTGGGCCCGCTCGGCCAGCAAGTGGCCGGCATACAGGGCGGCGCCGCGGGCCACGGCCTCGTCCGGATTGACCGTCCGGTCGGGGTCGATCCCGGTGAGCTTCTGCAACATGCGTGGGACCATCGGCATGCGGGTGGAACCGCCCACCAAGAGGATGCGGTTGACGTCCTTCCATTCCAGGCCGGCGGCCGCCAACAGTTGACGCGACGTGTAGGCCGTCCGCTCCAGAAGATCGGCGGTCATCTCCTCGAACTGCTCGCGGACGATCGGAACCTCGACCGACGTGTCGGCGGACTCGACGCGGATCGACGCCCGGGTGCGTGCGCTGAGGGAGTGCTTGGCCTCCATGACCACCTGGAAGAGCCGGTTCAGCGAGGCGGGATCGTCGCGGGGATCGAGCAAATGCTGCGTGCGGAAGGCCTGGGCCGCATAATCGACCAGCCGGCGGTCCCAGTCGTGGCCGCCCAATTGCACGTCGCCGTCGGTCGCCAGGGTATGGACGTCGCCCGTGGCGAGTTTCAACAGGGTGACGTCGAAGGTGCCGCCGCCGAGGTCGTAGACCATGACGGTGATCGGCTCGCGGGGCATGCCCGTGGGCGAGAGGTAGCCCAGCGCCTCGCCGAAGGCCAAGGCGGCGGCCGTCGGCTCGTTGACGATGTCGATGATCCGCAAGCCCGCCATCTCGCCGGCGTCGGCGGTCGCCTTGCGCCGCGGCTCGTCGAAATAGGCGGGCACGGTGATGACCGCCGCGGCGTCGGTGCCCACCGCGGCGGCGACATCGAGCTTCAGTTTCCGCAGGATGCAGGCCTGGATGACCTCGGGCGGCAGGTATTCGCCGTGGATGGGGTGGCTGTAGAAGGGCGCCCCCATGTCGCGCTTGACCCATTGCGCCACGAGGTCGGGATGCGTGGTCACGGCGCTGCGGGCGCTCTTGCCCACCACCACTTCGCTGTCGCCGAACAGGACGATGCTGGGCGTGATCAGGTCGCCCTCGGCGTTGGGGACCATGCGGCTGCGGCCCGACTCGTCCAGGCAAGCCATGGCCGAGTTGGTGGTGCCGAGGTCGATACCGACGGCCTTTTCCCCGCTCATCGGACCATCACTTCGTTTCTATTGCGGAAAACCACAGTAGGGTGGGTCGAGCGCAGCGAGCCCCACCAAAATCCGCGAAAAACTAACGGTGGGGCTCGCTGCGCTCGACCCACCCTACAAATTTGTCATCGGACCATCACTTCTTCTCTTTCAGGGCGGTGGCCAGCCCCACGAGCGTTGCGTGGCCCAAGGGCGAGGGACCGGCCGCCTTCAAGGCCGCGTGCGCCGCGGCCAGACGGGCAATCGGCACCCGGTAGGGCGAGCAACTCACGTAAGTCAAGCCACTCTTGAAGCAGAACTCGACCGAGGCCGGATCGCCGCCTTGCTCGCCGCAAATGCCGATCTTCAACTCCGGCCGCGTGGCACGCCCCTTCTCGACCGAAACCTTGATCAACTGGCCGACGCCCTGCTGGTCGATCGTCTGGAACGGATCGGCCGGGAGGATGTTGTCCTTCAGGTAGTCGGGCAGGAAGCTGCCGATGTCGTCGCGGCTGAAACCGAACGTCATCTGCGTCAGGTCGTTGGTGCCGAAGGAGAAGAACTGCGC
This sequence comes from uncultured Planctomycetia bacterium, assembly GCA_963804825.1. Lineage (GTDB taxonomy): Bacteria > Planctomycetota > Planctomycetia > Pirellulales > Thermoguttaceae > JBKQVT01. Next base: position 302,488 of record CAWDRV010000006.1, read on the forward strand.
CACCTTGGCCATGCGGTCGGCCAGCAGCGCGGCCCGCGGAATCTCGATCATCGTGCCGTAGAGATACTTCACGTCGACGCCCAGCCGGGCCTTGACGTCCTCATGCACGCGATCGACGATCACCTTCGTCACTTCCAACTCGCGGACATCGCACGTGACCGGGACCATGATCTCGGGCCGGGCGTCCTTGCCGGCCTGGATCAACTCGGCCGCGGCCTCGAAAATGGCCCGGACCTGCATCTCGGTCACCTCGGGATAGGTGACGCCGAGCCGGACGCCGCGATGGCCCATCATCGGGTTGGTCTCGTGCAACTGCTCGCCGCGCAGCCGGACCTCGGCCGGCTTGATGCCGAGGGCCTTGGCCAGCTCGGCCTGCGCGGCCTTGTCCTGGGGCACGAACTCGTGCAGCGGCGGGTCCAGCAGGCGGATCGTCACCGGCAGCCCTTCCATGGCTTCGAGCGTCCCCTTGATGCTCCGCTTGACGAAGGGGAACAGCTCGTTGACCACGGCCTTGCGCTCCTCGAGGACTTCCTCCTCGGCGGCCTCCTTGGCTTGCTTGGTCTTGCCGGGCTTGGGCTTCTTGCCCAGCGCCATGATCATCTTTCGCAGGATGAACAGCGGCTCGTCGGCGCCCTTGCCGTAGAACATGTGCTCGGTGCGGAACAGCCCGATGCCCTCGGCGCCGAAGCCGCGGGCGACCTTGGCGTCCTCGGGCGTGTCGGCGTTGGTCCGCACGCCCAGGGTGCGGTGCTTGTCGACCAGCTTCATGAACTCCTGGAAGCGGGGATTCTCGGTGGCGTCGATCATCGCCAACGCCCCGGCGTAGGCGCGGCCCTTGGTGCCGTTGAGCGTCAGGAGGTCGCCCGCCTTGAACGTGGCCGCGCCGGCGGTCATGGTCCTGGCGGCCAGGTTGATCTTCATCGCGCCGGCGCCGACGATGCAGCACTTGCCCCAACCGCGCGCGACCAGGGCGGCGTGGCTGGTCATGCCGCCGCGGGCGGTGAGGATGCCCTCGGCGGCCCGCATCCCCTCGACGTCCTCGGGGTTGGTCTCTTCACGGACGAGGATGACGTTCACGCCGCGGGCGGCCTCGGCCACCGCCTCGGCCGAGGTGAAGACGATCTTGCCGCAGGCCCCGCCCGGTCCGGCGGGCAGACCCAAAAGCACCGCCTCGGCCGTCTTCTCGGCGGCCGGATCGATGATCGGGTGCAGCAGCTCGTCCAACTGGGCCGGCTCGACCCGCAGCACGGCCGTCGGCTCGTCGATCAGCCGCTCGGCGAGCATGTCCATGGCCATGTTCAAGGCCGCGGTGCCGGTCCGCTTGCCGTTGCGGCACTGGAGCATGTACAGCTTGCCGTCCTGGATCGTGAACTCGATGTCCTGCATGTCCTTGTAGTGCTGCTCCAGCTTCGTGCGAATGTCGGCCAAGCTGGCGGTACAACTCGGGCATCCCGGTCTGGAGCGACGGGAGGTGCTTGTTCTGCTCGTTCTTGGTCTCTTCGTTCAAGGGGTTCGGCGTGCGGATGCCGGCCACCACGTCCTCGCCCTGGGCGTTGACCAGCCACTCGCCGTAGAACTTGTTCTCGCCGGTGGCCGGGTTGCGGCTGAAGGCCACGCCCGTGGCCGACGTGTCGCCCATGTTGCCGAAGACCATGCTCTGCACGTTGCAGGCGGTGCCCCATTCTTGCGGAATGCCCTCGATCTTGCGGTAGGACACGGACCGGCGGCCGTTCCAACTCTTGAACACGGCCCCGATGGCGCCCCAAAGCTGCTCTTGCGGATCGTCGGGGAACGGACGGCCCAGCACCTCTTGCACCTTCTTCTTGAAGTCCCCGCACAGACGCTTGAGGTCCTTGGCGGTCAGGTCGGTGTCGGACGTGCACTTCTTGGCCTTCTTCTTTTTGGCCATGAGGTGCTCGAGTTGGACGCGGATGCCCTTGCCCTCGGCCGGCTCGATGTCCTCGGCCTTCTCCATGACCACGTCGGCGTACATCATGATCAGCCGGCGGTAGGCGTCGTAGACGAACCGCTCGCTGCCCGACTTCTTGACCAGGCCGGGGATCGTCGCCTGGCAGAGGCCGACGTTGAGCACGGTTTCCATCATGCCGGGCATGGACTTGCGGGCCCCGCTGCGGCAGGAGAGCAAAAGCGGGTTCTCCGCGTCGCCGTACTTCATGTCCATCGCCTGCTCGGTCTGGGCGACGGCCACGGCAACTTCGTCCCGGAGCGACTGCGGAAACTGGCGTCCCTCGTGGAAATACGCCGTGCAGAATTCCGTGGTAATCGTGAAGCCGGCGGGAACGGGCAGGCCCAGGCGCGACATCTCGGCCAGATTCGCCCCCTTGCCGCCCAAGAGGTTTTTCATGCTGGCATCGCCATCCGTCCCTTGGGGACCAAAGCGATAAACGTACTTGGTAGCCATGTCTAAATTCCTTCCAGGTATCCTTCCGAAGTTGCCTCGATGCGAAACGGGGTAATCTAACAGTCTGGCCGGGAAACGTCAAGGATTGAGGCAGCACGGGGACAGGACCGGGCGTGGCACGTGCGGTCGTGCGTAACCCCCGGAAGAGGGGGTGCAAACATGAACCATCGCCCCGGCGGTCGGACTTGTGTATATTGGGCGACGTGGACGATAACTCCTTGCCGCCGACGAACTTCGCCCTGACCGCCGCCATCTTTGAAGGGGCCTTGGTGTTCGTGGCCGTCGGACTGGGCTGGCTGCTGAATCAGCCCCCTCTTGAGACGTTCCATTGGAAACCCGTCGGACTGGTGCTCGGCCCGTTGCTGGCACTGCCGATGCTGGCGATCATGCTTGTCAGCGTCCGTGGGCCGTTCTGGCCGTTTTCCGCCATCCGGCGGGTCGTGGATGAGATGCTGGTTCCGCTGTTTCGGCGGTTCACCGTCGGGGAAATGGCGATCATCTCGCTCTTGGCCGGTCTGGGCGAGGAGATGCTCTTCCGCGGTGTTTTTCAGGCGTCCATCGCCCGCTGGACCGGCGGCAATGGCCCCGGCGTCCCCTGGCACGCCGACGCGGCGTCCGGCTGGCTCGCGCTGGGGGTCGTGGCCGTCCTTTTCGGGTTGGCGCACAGCGTGAATCTTGGATATGCCCTTCTTGCGGGAGTGATCGGTCTTTATCTCGGTTGGATTTGGATGCTCAGCGACAACCTGATGGTTCCCATCGCGGCGCACGCCGTTTATGACTTTTTCGCACTCGTCTATTTGGTAAAGATTCGGGGTTTTGCCGGTCGGGCCGATGGCGCGGACTCGGCAATGCAGGGGAAGTCTAATCAATAATTCAGGGCTAGCGGCCGATGAGGTGGATAGGTCTTCCTAGCACCGCAGGCGTGTCGCATGAAAGCACCGGGACGAGCGCAACCGTTGATCCTCGTCGTGGATCAAGAACAGGCCATTTTGGACGAGGTTTCGGCCGTTTTGGCCGAGGCCGGCTTCGCTTGCCACCGCTGTCTGACGGCGGAGGCGGCGCTGGAAGCGGCGCCGATGTTGCTGCCGGAACTGATCATCGCCAACGTCAATCTCCAAGGCCTCAGCGGGCATGGAGCTGTGCGAACAGCTCCGGCAGAACGAGGCCCTGGCGGGAGTGCCGGTGATGTTCCTTTCCGCCGGCCAGATTCCCGACATCATTCACCGTTACGACGGCCGCCAGGGGAGCTACTATCTCCGCAAGCCGTTCGATCCCGAGGTGCTCGGCGAGTTGATCGAGCAATCGATCGGGTGCGCCGCGGGAAGTTGCGGTGTAGACAGAAGGGGGAAGGCGGAAGGCGGAAGGGGGAAGGACGGGCGAAACCGCAAGCGATCCGCCTCCCGTTTTCATCCCTTATCCTTTATCCTTCATCCTTCCGCTGTACGATCCGGAGGCTGACGCCCCCGGCTCCCTTATTCCTTCCCCCTTCCGCCCTCCGCCTTCCGCCTTTCCTCTCCGCTCCTCTGTCCCCAAATCGAATGGCCGGGATTCCACGGCCAATAGGCCTTCGTCGTGCCCCCGAAACGAATTTCCACCGCGGTCGTGATGGTGATGCTGTTCAGGATGTTCGTCGGGCGAACGGCCCACGCAACGTCGTCGCCGACTTCCAACCGCAGGGCGATCCAATCGTTCCAGCGATACTTCACACCCAGGGCAAACGGGAAGGAGCCGTGGCTGCCATAGGAATTGTCGGGTTCCTCGTAGTAGCGGACCTGGCTGGTTCCCAGGCCGACCAGCAGATACGGCCGCCATCGCGTGTCGCCGCAGGGATAATAGAGCAGGTCGAGGTCCCAGAAGAACGTATTGGTGCTGCAATTGATCTCCCCGCCGAGCAACTGGTCCGTGAAATGACCGGTGCTCCAGGCGAACCGCGTCTCGACGCCCCAGTAATGGTTGAGGTCCATGCCGGCGCGGACGCCGCCAATGACGCCCGGCGTCGTGCCGGTCCAGGTCGGATTGTTGCTCGTGATGCCGTCGGCGGCCCCGAGGAAAAATCCAAGGCTCAGCGGCCGAAAGAGCCAGCTTTCACGCCAAATCGGGTCCGTCGGGCCGCCCGACCGCTCCCAAGGCGGATGGGCGAACATATTGCCCAACAGCGACGGAAAAAACCTGTCGTGCGGCGGCTCGCCCGGCGATTGATCGAAAGGCTGGCCACATCCCGGACAGACATCCGGCGACGCCGACGGCGACGGCGACGCGGCGGGCAAAGCCTGGGATTCGGGGGAAACATCGACGGGGCCAGGCGGGACCGCCAACAGCGACTGTTGCCCACGGACAACGGCCGGCAATCCTAGCGCAAGCGCCAAGAAAAACCACCCGGTCGTCGGACGATGGCCCAAAGGCATGGCTGTTGCCATCCGCCGTGCAAGGAAGATAAGAGGAACGAAGAGGGCGGGATTATGTCCCGACGGCCACCCCCTGTCAAGGCCGTATGTGCCATTGTGCCACGGCTGTGTCAGCCGTGCCTACTCCGCGCACGGCTGACACAGCCGTGGCACGCTGCTATCATTGAAGGCATCGAAGGCAATGAAGAACACAAAGTGGGGCAATGCCATGAACGAAGATCGCATCGAACACGACACGATGGGCCAGGTCCGCCTGCCCAAGAACGCTTACTATGGCGCCCAAACCCAACGGGCCGTGGAAAACTTTCCTATCTCCGGCCGTACTTTGCCACGCGAACTCATCCGTGCCCTCGGCCTGGTAAAATGGGCTGCCGCCATTGCAAACCGTGATCTGGGTAAATTAACTGGTTCGGGCAAGAACCCCCTGACCCCCGTCCAGGTCGAGGCCCTTATTGCCGCCTGCCGCGAAGTGGTCGACCTCGACGGCGATGGCAACGGCAACGGCGACGGACGCTTCGACGGGCAGTTTCCCGTCGATGTCTTTCAGACCGGTTCCGGCACCTCGACCAACATGAACGTCAACGAGGTGATCGCCCATCGGGCCATCGAGCTCGCCGGCGGAGATCGCTTCGCGGCTGAGCGGCCCATTCATCCGAACGATCACGTGAACATGGGCCAGAGCACCAACGATGTCTTTCCCACGGCGATCCACGTCGCGGTGGCGCGGGGCATCCGCGGGCAATTGCTGCCGGCGCTTTGCGACTGCGGTCGGGCGCTGGCGGAGAAGGCGGCCCAATGGAAGGACATTCTCAAGATCGGCCGCACGCACCTGGTCGATGCCACGCCGCTTTCGCTCGGGCAGGAGTTCGGCGGTTTCGCCCGGCAATTGGACCGTTCGGCGGAACGGGCCGCTTTGGCGTTGGAGGCAGTGCTGGAATTGCCCATCGGCGGCACGGCGGTGGGCACCGGGCTGAACACCCATCCGGAGTTCGCCCGCCGCGTCTGCCAAGCGATCGGCCAGTCCACGGGCATCGACTTCCGCGAGGCCGTCGATCATTTCGAGGCCAACGCCCAGCGCGACGGGCTGGTCGAGTGTCACGGGCAACTGCGGACCGTCGCCGCAACGCTCTTCAACGTGGCCAACAACATCCGTTGGCTCGCTTCCGGGCCGCAGTGCGGAATTCACGAAATCACGCTTCCCCGTCTCCAGCCGGGCAGCTCGATCATGCCGGGCAAGGTCAACCCGGTGCTGTGCGAGAGCCTGATGCAGGCCGCCGCCCGCGTGTTGGGCAACGACCAGACCGTCGCCTTCTGCGGGGCCGCCGGCGGACAGTTCCAATTGAACGTCATGATGCCGGTGATGGCCGACGCGGTCTTGGAAAGCGTGCGGCTGTTGGCCCGCGCGACCGCCGTCTTCACGACCGGCTGCCTGGCCGGCATGGAGGCTGACGCCGAGCGTTGCCGGGCGGAAGTGGAGCGGAGCATCGCCTTGGCCACCGGCTTGAATCCGTACATCGGCTACGAGCGTGCGGCAGCCTTGGCCAAGGAAGCCCTCGCGTCGGACAAGACGATCCGCGAACTCGCTCGCGAGAAGAAGCTGCTGTCCGAGGAGCAGTTGGACGAGGCGCTCGATCCCTGGCGGATGACACGCCCGGGATGAGCGAAAGGCGGAAGGGAGCCGGAGGCGTTAGCCTCCGGATGGGATGGCGTGGGGATAAAAAGCCCCCGGACTGTGTCCGGGGGCGGCGGGCGACACGGCAAATGGCGCGCCCGCACCCCTCGGTATGGAAAACACCTTCGTTCTTGGATCCTCAATCTGAAGATCAGTGATTGGTAAGCGGCCCTTTTTCGATAGCGGTGGTGAGCCATGCGGGCCGACGGACCTCTCGGCTGATCGTCAATGCTGGCAGCGGCAAAACCCGCCCGCCAAGTTGAGCTTTCCCGCCAGATAATCAACGACGGCTTGTTGGGGCGTTGTTTCGCCCTGGACGACGAATGCCTGAATGCCGTTATGTTTCAAGTCCTCGGCCGCCCGCCAGCCCATGCCGTAGCAGAGGATGACTTGACAATCATGCAAGGCGCCGATAATGGCTTCGTGACCGTGATGATGGTCGTGCGGCTGCGCTTCTTGACATTCGCCCCGTGCATGGGCTGTAAAGGTGTTTTCCCGCAACGACTGGCCGACGATTTGCTTGTCCTGGGTCTCGAAAACCAGGAAAGACCGGCTGCGGCCAAAATGATGGGAAATGGAAACTCCGTCCTCGGAAGCAACTGCAATCTTCATTCCTTGGTCTCCTCGATGTCAACGTAGTAGAAACTCAACCTCAGCCACGCCCTGCACCACGCCGTCCCGAACCACGTCCGCCAGGGCCATTGCGATGACGGTGGCAACGACCACGCCCACATCCAACAGCCGGTGGGCTTCCTGCCGGATCCGGCTGACCGGCCGCCACCTCAACCGCCCGATGGAAGGCCCTGCTGTGACAAGCGGGGCATCCGGCCGGGCGACCAGTCCCGAAGGGGACTTCCCAAAGGTGTTCACAATCGGCACACTCGAACTTTCGCATTTCCGCCATTTCGATTTCTCCTCCTTCAATTCGTAGGACCAGCCCTTCGACCAATGCCTGGGCCACCTTCCTGCGTGCTGTTTCCACAATCCGCCCGAAGGTTTGCCGGGAAATACGCATCCACTCGGCGGCTCGCTCCTGATAGAGCGCCTCGTAATCCGCCAGCCTGAGGGCCTCGAACTCGTCAACGGCAAGCACCACCTCGCCGCACGAGCATGCCGGAATTCCGGCGGGCTTGAACAGCCAGGAACCGGGCAAGGAGGCGATGCGTCGACAGTGCTTGGGCCGGGGCATAGGACGGACTCCACCTTACCATTATGAGCATATGCCCATAATTTGTCAAGGGGAATTATCCGCGGGCGTTCGTTCCCCTCCGCCGTCCGCCTTCGGCCTTCCGCCTTTCTGCCTTATCCCCTGCCTTCCCCTCGCCACTTCAACTCCAGACGCTCGCCGTTCTTCGGATGCTTCTTGTCCGTGGCGTGGAGCACGGCCGTGGCGCCGCCGGCGGTCAACTTCGAAATCGACCCAGCCGTGCGGCTGCGATTTGTCGAAGACCCAAGCCACCGCGGGCAAATTGAGCAAGTGGATGCCTTGCCACCGGGTGTGCTTCCACGCGTGGCTGTGGCCGAAGACGTAAGCCTTGACCTGCTTCCGCGGCTCGATGACCTTCAATAAGGCGTCGGTGTCGTCCAGCCCGCCCGGCAGGAAAAGATAATGATGGCCCAGCACGATCGCCGGCTTCCTGGGGCGGGCATCGAGGGCCTTGGCGAGCCAGTCGAGTTGGGCCTTGCCGAGCGCGCCCGAGGTCACCATCGTCTTCTTCAGCGAATCCAACAGGAACCAGTTGACCAGCGGCGTCTCCAGCACCGAGACGACCTTGTCCGCCACCGGCGATTTCTCTTCCTTGGTCTTTTCCTTGGGCTCGGCCAGCGCGATCGCCTTGTGGAAGTTGTCGCGATCGTCGTGGTTGCCCAAGGCGAGGTGAACGGGCAGGCCGGCGGTGCGGATCGGCTTGACCAGGTCCATCAGCACGGCGTAGTCGGCCGCATGACCCAGAAGGAAGGCGGTGTCGCCGGCCACGATGGCGGCGGCGGGTCGCGGATGGAGGGCGAGAATCTCCCGCCGCGCCTGGAGGAAATTTTCCGCCGGCTTCGCGCCGAGATAGGAGCCGTCGCGGCGCTGCCAGATGTGGGTGTCGGCCATCAGCGCCCAGCGGTTCGGATCGGCGGCCGGATTGGCGGCCGCGGCCGAGCGTGTCACGAGCAGTCCCGCGCCCGCGGCCAGCGAGCCGGCCAGGAATTGGCGTCGCGAAATCGGGGGCAAATGGATTGGCACGGCAAGTCCTCCTTATTCTACAATCCCATTATACGGCATCGTCCGGCGGGCCGAAGGGGACAGTCCCATTTTCGTCGGACGAAAATCGGGACAGTCCCCGTGCTTATATGCGACCGCCCGGCGTCAGGCGATGGGCTCGAACTTCGCCGTGAAGTGCCGCAGCATGGGCGGCTCTTCGACAATCCGGCAGCCGCGCAGACTCTCGCGCCGGGCGAACACCTCGCCGACGGCCTCGATCACGTAGTCGATGTGGCTCTGCGTATAGACCCGGCGGGGAATCGCCAGCCGCACCAGATCCATCTTCGCGGGGATCAGCTTGCCCGCGGCGTCGTATCGGCCGAACATCACGCTTCCGATCTCGACGGAGCGGATGCCGGCCGCGCGGAACAGCTCGATGGCCAGGGCCTGGCCCGGATATTGCTCGACGGGCACGTGCGGCAGGAACTTCTTGGCGTTGAGGTAAATGGCGTGTCCGCCGGGCGGCTGAAGAATGGGGACCCCCTGGGCGGCCAACCGCTCGCCGAGGTACTGGACCGAGCGGATGCGGTATTGCAGGTAGTGCTCGTCGAGGACTTCGTCCAAGCCGATGGCGATGGCCTCGAGGTCGCGGCCCGCCAGGCCGCCGTAGGTCGGAAAACCCTCGGTGACGATCAAGAGGTTTCGGGCCTTCAGGGCCAGGGCGTCGTCGTTGATGGCCAGGAAGCCGCCCATGTTGACGATGGCGTCCTTCTTGGCGCTCATGGTGGCGCCGTCCACCAGGGAGAACATCTCCTGGGCGATGCCCTTGACCGGGCGGTCGGCGTAGCCCGGCTCGCGCAGCTTGATGAAATAGGCGTTCTCGGCGAAGCGGCAGGCGTCCAAGAACAAGGGGATGCCGTGCTGCCGGCAGATTTGTTTCGTCCGGCGGACGTTGTCCATCGAGACCGGCTGGCCGCCGCCGGAGTTGTTCGTCACCGTGATCATGCAGAGCGGGATGTTCTCGGCGCCGACCTTGCCGATGAAATCCTCCAGGGCCGCGGTGTCCATGTTCCCCTTGAAATCGGCGACGAGGTCGGGATCGGTGCCCTCGGGGGTGGGCAGATCGACCGCCGCGGCGCCGGCGAACTCGACGTTCGCCCGGGTGGTGTCGAAATGGGAATTGTTCGGCACGTACTTGCCGGGCCTGCCGACGATGGAGAAGAGGATTCTTTCGGCGGCGCGTCCTTGATGGGTGGGAATGATGTGCCGCAGTCCGGTCAGCTCGCGGACTTTGTCCTCGAAGCGGAAGAAGCTGCGCGCGCCGGCGTAGGATTCGTCGCCGCGCATCATGCCCGCCCATTGGTCCGCGCTCATGGCGGCCGTCCCGCTGTCGGTCAACAGGTCGATGAGCACTTCCTCGGCCGGCACCAGGAAGAGGTTATAGCTGCAACGGCGGAGCGTCTGCTCCCGCTGCTCGACCGTGACGAACTTGATCGGCTCGACCGACTTGATCTTGAAGGGCTCGATGATGGTCTTCATCTTGTGGTGCAGGTGGCTCGCCTGCTGAAAAAACGTGGGGGTTGTCTATGGGCCTTGATTCGAGGCGATGCGCTGCGGCGCGTGATCTTCCTGAATGGAATCTCCATGCAAGTCCATGGAGCATGGCGAACATGGTCAACGCCGACAGGTTCCAAGGATGGGTGAAAAACGAAAGACCCTCGTTGCGAAGATTCGTGCAGACGACGAACAGCAAAGGATAAGCCGCCAGTCGCAGGGCCCGGCCAACCTCGTCGCCGGTGGCGATGTTCGGGTTGCTCCAGCGAAAACCCTCGGCGCCGGCCGTCCGCGGACGACGCCACGGAATCAAGCGGGGAGTCCGCTTCTTATACTCTTCGTAGGCGGCGCCGAAGACATCGGTCAAGTAGTTTTCCTCTTTCCGCATCACGGGAATGTAGATGGCAAGCCACCAGACCGGAAGGACGACTTGGAGCACCCACCATCCCGACATGACGGCAACGCCCGCGTCGATCAAGGCGTTGGCCAGGTAGAAGGGATGACGCACGAAACGGTAAGGGCCGCCCATGGCCAAGACCTGGTTCTGTCGCAGGCAGCCCTTGGCCCAAAAGTGGAGTGCCGTGCCCAGGACGATGAAGGGGACGCCCGCGAGGATCGTCGCGTTGGTGGCGCAGCCGCGGACCAGTCCGGCCAGCACCAAGAAAAAGCGAAGACCACCTCGATCAAACGGAGTTTTCATGGGAGCTTTCGATGTCGCGAGGCATGGATGCCGTCCGGCGTTGGCTACTTCTTCTCCAAATCCTTCTTCAGAGACTTCCCAAGGGCGTCGAACGGGAGCGAGACGTCGAACCACATTTTACTGCCGTCGCTGCAAGAGATGATGTCGTGCGCCTTGCCGTTCTTGAACTTCAATCCTTGCTTCGTGACGCCCTTCTTTTTGAAGTGGGCGATGTCGTATTCGTCGGATATGCGCGTGACGCGGATCGGCTTGGCCTCGGTGCCGTCGCCGGTGGCCAGGAGGGCGTCGAGACACTTCTGCTCGGCCGCGGTCTCCTTGTCCGCCTTGGCCTGATCTCCCAGCCCTTTCGCCGCGGTGGCCAACATAAAGTGCGCCTGCGGGCTGAGCACCAGGTTCGGCCAGGTCTTTTTATACGTCGCCTCGACCTCGCTGTATTTTTCCTTCTTGACCAGATCGCCCATGGTGTTCAGGTCTTGCGAATAGGGGGAATACGCCTTGTCGGCGACGAGCGATTCTTGCACGGCGAGGAAGTTTTCGCGGGTGGGCGATTTCAGCATTGCGTCGAACTGGGCCTGAATGTCCTTGGCCGTTTTCGCCGCCGGCTTGCCCTTCGCCGCTTGATCCTTGATCGCTTGATCCTTGACCGCTTGATCCTTGACCGCTTGAGCGTTTGCCGCTTGAGCCTTTGCCGCTTCCTCCGCAGCGCGCTGTGCCGCTTGATCCTCTGGCGGGTCGGCGGTCACGACGGCGGCCGTCATCAAGAAAATCAGGATAACATGAGGCAGAAACCGAAGTCGTTTGGCCATCATCGCTCCTCCGTTTCACCGTGTTCAGAACGTGCCGCCCAGCAACGTTTTCCGAATGTGGCGAGCCCGAAGCCGATCCGGACCCTCCATGCGATCCATCTTAGCAAGGCGTCCCGCGGTGTCTAGTGCAGCTTACAGATAGTTTCTGCCGGTCCATGTCGCTTGCGAAACCGCACGCGGGTAACGAGGCTTCCGGCATACCGCCTTTTTGACAAATATGTCGCGGTTGCAACAAGATCATGTTGGGCAAATGTGTGACGATGCCTAAACTTCTCGATTTGACAATCGGGCTGGTTGAGCTAGGTTTGTTGTAGAGGCAAGGTTCTTATCGCATGGCCTGTAGCCGTTCATCCTCGACAAAGGCAAACCGATCGTAAGGTCGGCACGCAAAGCCAAGGGCCCACGGGAAAACAACCGCGGGCAGCCTGGCTGCCGAAGGGGTGAAATCGTTCGCTTCGGCGAGTGACGGGATGAAGGCTTGGTGTAACTAGATGGGGTTTCGGAGGGCAGTCCGCAGGCCGCTCCGTGGCGACAAACCGGGGCATTGCCTGAAGAAACCCGTCGGCGGCACCGATTCCGGCCCCCATGCAGGGGCGCGGGGTCGATGCCGAAAGGGAGAAACACTCATGAAGTCGCTCGCTCTTAAGCTGCATCGTTTCTTCAAGTCCGAGGACGGCCCGACCGCCGTCGAGTACGCGGTGATGCTGTCGCTGATCGTGGTCGTGTGCCTGTCGGCCATTGGCACGATCGGCGTCAACGCCAATAGCGTGTTCAACAAGATCGCCAGCTCGGTGCAATCGCGCCGACTCGATCGCAAGCGGTGATTCTCGCCAGCCGCAAATGGCGCGAGGCTTTTCGCTGCGCCGGGGGCCGCGGACATGGGCTTGGAAGAGGGTTGTGGGAATCCGGCAGCGGGACTACAATTTCCGCCGGTGACCCCATGCCCGCGACCATCGAACAACTGACCGAGGAAATCAACCGGACGCCGACGCAACTCGTCGTGGCGCTGAGCGGGGGTGGAAGCCGGGCGATTGCCGAGTTGTTGGAACGGCCCGGGGCCTCGCGGACCCTGCTGGAGGCGATCGTGCCGTACTCGGAAGGGGCCATGATCGCTTGGCTCGGGGGCCGGCCCGACCAGTTCTGCGCACCGGAGACCGCTCGCGCCATGGCCGTGGCCGCCCTGCACCGGGCGCGGAAATACGAGCCCTCCGCGGGGTCGCCGGCGGGCGTCGGCTGCACCGCCGGCTTGAGGACCGATCGGCCCCGGCGCGGGCCGCACCGCGCCCACGTGGCCCTGCAAACCGCCGCGCGGACGGATACCTGGTCGCTGGAACTTCAAAAAGGCCGACGCAGCCGCGCGGAGGAAGAACACCTGGTCGGCCGCATGGTCCTCAATGCCGTCGCCGACGCCTGTGGCGTGCCCTTGCAGTTGGATTTGCCGCTGACAAAAGGCGAACGGGTCGAACACACGCAAACGATCGCCCCGCCCTCATGGCAAGACCTGATGTTGAGAAAAACCGAGGCGGTCTGCCTGGGCGGCGGCCCCCGGCCGACCACGGCCATCTTCCCCGGCGCGTTCCATCCCCTTCACGTTGGGCACCGCCGCATGGCGGCCATCGCCCGGGAAGTGCTCGACACGCCGGTGGACATCGAAATGTCGATCCTCAACGTCGACAAGCCGCCGCTGGACTATACGGAGATCGAGCGCCGCTTGGCCCAGTTTCCGCCCGATCAGGCGGTCTGGCTGACGCGGGCGGCCACGTTCGAGGAGAAATCGCGGCTGTTTCCCCGCGCCGTGTTCATCGTGGGCGTCGACACGCTCCGTCGCCTCGTCGCTTGGGAGTATTACGGCGGCCAGCGGCGGGCGTGCCTCGGCGCCTTGGAAGACATTGCCGGACGCGGCTGCCGCTTCCTGGTCTTTGGACGGAGCGTCGGTCCTAAGTGGCTGCGGCTGGCGGACCTCGACTTGCCCGACTTCTTCCGCGACATGTGCCGGGAAATCCCGCCCGAGCAGTTCCGCGAGGACGTTTCCTCCCGTGCCGTCCGCAAGTCGGGGGGGTGATCGTCTTCCGACTTCCCCGCATTCGACCTTGGACGCCCGGCGTACCTGCAATAGTAGGTAGGTTATGCTTTAGCATAACATCTTGTAAAATAAGAAGTTCCGTTATGCTAAAGCATAACCTACGACCTTCCCCGCGTTCGACCCTTGGAAGTCGCCCCATGTCCAAAAGTGGTGCAAGCGACGGGCCCTGAGTATGTCGGTCATGCCGCCGATGGGTGGAATGGTCCAAGGAACCCTTGCACACGGATCGGACTGCTGCCAAAATTATTCCCTGATGAAAGCGATGGACCCGATCGGTTTGTCGGGCTTCTCGAAGGGGGGCCTGAACGTATGAAAGTAGTGCCTTTGGGCGAAAATGTGATGATCAAGCGTCTGGAAAAAGAGGCGGTGACCGCGGGCGGGATCGTGCTGCCCGATTCGGCCAAGGAAAGGCCGCAACAAGGACGCGTGCTGTCGGTCGGCGATGGCCGGCTGTTGCCGGATGGGACCCGGGGCCACCATCAGGTCCGCGAGGGCGACCGCGTGTTGTTCGGCCGCTATGCCGGCGCCGAGGTTGCCATCAACGGCGAAGAACTGGTCATTATGAGCGAGAGCGAGATCTTGGCGATTCTGCCCTGATCGAACGGGTGGGCCGCCATGGCGAGAATTTCGCCATCGGAGGACAAATTATCGCCATTTCTCTGCTCCGCTGTTCCGCCGGTCCGTCCAACTGTCGGTCGCAGGTGCAAAATCCTTGCGGGAAAGGCCGATGCGCCCTTCCGGCGCATTTGGCACACGGTGTGCTACATCTTGAGGCGAGTGTTTTGTCGTATGCGCCGGGGAATCCATCTCCCCCCGCCTATGGAACAGTTTGTGGCTTCCTTTACAATATGGGGGGCGCCGCGGTTGCGTCCACCGCTTTCCCACCACGAGGTTTTCCCATGACATGCCGATTCTTGTTCCGATCCGCGTTGTTGTTGACTTCCGTTGCCCTTGCGGCGTCGTTCATGGTCGCCGATGAACCGGCGGCCAAATCGCCCGCGCCGTCCCCGGATGCGAAGACCTATCAACAGACCGTGGATCGGGCGATCCAGTTCCTCAGGACCAAGCAGGCCGCCGACGGCTCGTACTCGGCCAAGTTCGGGCCCGGGGTGACCGCCGTGGCAGTCACCGGGCTCTTGCGGGTGGGTCTTGGTCCCGACGACCCGACCGTGGCCAAGAGTCTCAAGTACCTGGAGAAATTCATCCATCGCGACGGCGGCATTTACTTGGCCGATGACATGGTGCAGAACTACGAAACCTCGCTGGCGCTGGTGTGCTTCCACGAGGCCAACCGCGACCATCGCTACGACAAGATCATGAAGAACGCCGAGCGGTTTCTGAAGAGCATCCAGTGGGGCGGCGAGGCCCAACCAGTGGGCAAGGACAATTTGGCCGACGGCGGCGCCGGCTATGGAAAGCACAAGCGGCCCGACCTCTCGAACACCCAGTTCTTCCTCGACGCCCTGCAAGCGGCGGGCGACGGGCCGGACGACCCGGCGGTGAAACGGGCCCTGATCTTCGTCTCCCGCTGCCAGAACTGCGAAACCGAAAACAACACCACGCCCTTCGCCGCCAAGAACCCCGACGGCGGTTTCTATTACACGCCGGCCGCCGGCGGCAACAGCGAGGCCGGCAAGACGGCCAACGGCGGATTGCGCAGCTACGCCTCGATGACCTATGCCGGCCTGAAGAGCATGATCTACGCCGGCGTGAAGCCCGACGACCCCCGCGTCAAGGCCGCCGTGAAGTGGTGCCAACTGCACTACGGTCTCGACGAGAATCCCGGCATGGGCGGCGCCGGCCTCTACTACTACTATCACACCTTCGCCAAGGCCCTGGACGCCGCCGGCATGAAGGAGATCGAAGACGCCAACGGCGTGAAGCACAACTGGCGGCAAGACCTCTTGACCCAACTCATTCAGCGCCAGCGTCCCAACGGCTCGTGGGTCAATGACGACCAAACGTGGATGGAGAAGGACCCGTGCCTGGTGACCGGCTATGCCCTGCTTGCGCTGGCCTATTGCCGTCCGGCGGCCGAGAAGTAATGCACGAGTACCTGACGGTTTGCGAAAACGCGGTCCGCCGGGCCGGGGCCACGTTGCTGGATTGGATGGGCAAGACCAGCGTGCGTTACAAGGGTCGGGCGGACCTCGTGACCGAGGCCGACGTGGCCTCCCAAGAAGTGATCCGCAAGATCGTCTTGGGCGCCTTTCCCGACCATTCGCTCCTGGGCGAGGAGGGCCCCGCCGGCCCGCGCGACCGGCGGACCGAGTACCGCTGGATCACCGATCCGCTGGACGGCACGACCAATTACGTCCACGGGGTGCCGCATTTCGCCGTCTCGCTGGCGCTGGAACGCAACGGCACGCCGTTGGTCGGGGCCATCTACGACCCCAGCCTGGACGAGTGCTTCACGGCGGCCGCCGGAGAAGGGGCCTATCTGAACGGCCGGCCAATCCATGCCAGCACGGCGACAAACCTGGGCGACGCCCTGGCGTGCACCGGTTTCCCGGCCGAATTGAAGCCCGATTCACCCGATCTGCTGGTCTTCCTGGAAGCCGCGTTCCGCTGCCAAGCGGTCCGCCGCATGGGCTCGGCGTCGTTGAACCTCTGCTACCTGGCCGCGGGCCGTTTCGACGTGGTGTGGAATTTCGCCACCAAGATCTGGGACGTTGCCGCCGGATGTTTGCTCGTCGAAGAGGCGGGCGGAATCATCACGGCCCCGGAAGGCGGTCCGTTCATCCTCGAAGAGGCACGGTACATTGCCGCCGCCAATCCCACGCTCCACGCCCAATTGCTGGATCTCGTCGCCCGGGCGCTGCATCGGTCCCCCTCTCCCCCCGGGAGAGGGTCGGGGTGAGGGGGGCGCGGAGAAGGCCCGCCATCCAGGTGGCCCACGTTTGCCCCAGTTCCCCCATCCTCCCCTCTCTCGGAGGGGTATGGAACCCACGACCGCCGGTTCCGGTGCTTTATTTGAGCTAGGCGGGCAAGTAGACTAGTAGTTAGGTGTTTCGCCTGCTTATCCAGCTTCTCATCGTACTGCCAGGATCGTGAAAGTTGATTTAGAGATGGCTTGCCGAACTTTTTCGGCAAGTTCAGACGGAGAGGAAGCGTTGCGAATCGGCGTAGCTCGACGGAAGGCCGCAGTTCTTTGCTGGCTGTTGATCTGGTGTTCCACGGCTGCTGCCCAGGAGGGCCGTTCGTCGCGCGCGTCGGAATCCGGCAAGGCCGCGACCGCGGCGGTGGCCGCCGACGTGGCGGAGCCGGCCGCCGCCCACGTCGAGGAGACGCAGCCGTCGCTCTATTACCTGAAGGACAAACAGGGCAACTTGCAGGCGGTGCCCAACTTCAGCTTCGAGGATTTCGAGGAACTCTACCGGCTCAAGCACCAGCTTGCCCACGGCGAACAGCGGCCGCGCTACAGCATCCAACAGATTTCCGCCAACGGCACGGCCAACGCGACGAACGTCGAGTTGACCATTCAATTTCGCATCTTGGCGCGGGAAGAGCAATGGCTGCGGGTCCCGCTGCACCTCGATCAGGCCGTGCTCCGCCAACAGCCGCAATACAAGGGGCCGGGCGAACAGTTCCTGCACTTCGAGGGCGACAACGAGGGATACGTGCTTTGGATTCGCGGTCCCGCCGGGAAAGAACAGCAAGTCACCTTGAAGATGCTGCTGCCGCTGGTCCGCGTGGGCGAGGAAACGCGCCTGAAGCTGCTGGTCCCGCGTGCGACCGCCTCCGAACTGAAGCTCAAGGTGCCGATGGCGGGGGCATCCGGCAAGGTTTCCGAAGGCGCCACGCTGCTTCCGCCCGCCAACAGCGGCAACGAAACCGAATTCACCGTCTTGGGTCCAAGCGGCGACTTTGAATTGAGTTGGTCCAAGGGCGGCGCCCCGCCGGCCGAAGTGCCGGCAGTGCTGGAAGCGATGGGCGCGGTGGCAAGCCGCATCGACAGCCGCGGCATCCACGAGGAAGCGACGCTCTCGGTGAAGAGCTATGGCGCCGCGTTCGACCGTTTCCGCGTCCGCCTGCCGCCCGGCGCCGTCCTGGTTCCCGGCGCCGCGACGGCCTACACGGTCGTGCCGGTGGAGCCGGGCGATCCGGCCGCCCCGCGCGACCCGGCGGCGCCGCCCCAAAAAATGGTCGAGGTGCGGCTGGCGAAGAAGAGTTCCGGGCCGGTCGAAGTTCATCTTGCGGCCAACCGGGCCTGCGATCCGGCCCAAGTGGGCCAGTGGTTCGACCTCGCCGGTTTTGAGGTGGTCGGCGCCGCGCGGCAATGGGGATCGATCGCGGTGACGGCCGCCGGCGATTGGCAAGTCCTTTGGGGACCCAGCCGTGGAGTCCGCCAGGTCGACCAGTTGCCCGAGTTGTTGCGGCGCAAGGACGTGGCGGCCGGCTTCGACTATTTCACGCAGCCGTGTTCGTTGACGGCCCGGCTGGTGGCGAAGAAGACGCGCATCAACGTCGAACCGGAATACGTGCTGTTGGTGGACTCCGACCAGGTGAAGCTGGAGGCGAAGTTGAAGTACACGGTCCGCGGCGCCAAGACCTTCGCCTTGGAGGTCGCCCTGCCCGGCTGGGTGCTGGACGAAGTGGGACCGGAGAACCTGGTGGCCGTCGACGGCGTGGCGGCCGTGGGCGAGGGGACGCATTCCATTCCCCTGCTGCAACCGTCGGCGGGGCAATTCGAGGTGCGCATGCGCGCGCATCGCTTGATTCCCCCGGGCGCCACGTCGCTATGCGTGACCCTCCCGCAGCCGCAGGCCAACGCCCCGGCGGCGGCGATCCTCGCGGTGCTGCCGGCCGACAACGTGGAGCTGATTCCCGACAACAAGGCGATGGAGGGCCTGGTCCGGCAGCCCGTGGCCGCCCCGCTGGAGCTTCCGCCGCGTCAACAGGAGCCGTTGTTCTATCGCAACGACGCGAGCCATGCCGTGTTCGCCGCCGAGATCCGCCGTCACGCCCAGCGGATCAGCGTGGACGCGTCCGGCCAAGTCACGTTGGAGGAGCAAGGCGTCCAGGTGGAGCAGGAGTTGGCATACCTGGTTTCCTATGAGCCGGTCGATCATTTTCTGATCGAGGTTCCGCGGAGCCTGGCCGGATCGGGCCGGCTGGAAGTGTTCCACGACGGCCGGCCGGTGTCGGCGGTGGCCCTTCCGGAGAGCGGCGAAAATCCGGCGGCGCCGGTGCGGATGAGGATCGCGCTGCCGAGGGCCTGCATCGGGCCGTGCCGGTTGACGGCCCGCTACCAGTTGGCCCTGCAAAAGCCGGCCAGCGCCGATCGCACCGTGCTGAGCGTCCCGCTGCTGACGCCTACCGAAGGCGAGCTCTCCAGCAACAAGCTGTCGGTCAGAACGGCGGCGGGGCTCCGCGTGGAGGTCCGCCCCGGGCCGTGGACGGCGGTGGACTCGTCGGCCTCGCCGTCGCCGTTGGCCTCACCGTCGCCGTTGGCGTCGCCGTCGGCTGCCGCGCCGCGCAGCCTGCAACTGACCGCCGCCCGGCGCATTGCGCAAGCCGATTTCGACGTGACCTGGGAAAGCGGCGCCGCCGCGGCCGTCGTGGGCCGGGCGTGGGTGCAGAGCTGGCTGAGCAGTTCCGCCCGGCAGGACCGCGCCGTCTTTGCCTTCACCAGCGCTCGGAAGGAACTGGAGCTGACCCTTCCCGACGGCACGGCGCCCGACCAGATCAGCATCGTCCTGGACGGCAAGGCCGTGACGGCCCAAGTCGCCGGCGACGGCAGCCTGACCATTCCCTTGGCCGGGGATTCCGGCGACGGCAGCCACCTCTTGGAGCTGCAATACCGCTTCCAGCGCCGGCCGCAGCGCGGAGCGATGTCGCTGGAAATGCCGCGGCTTGCAAACGGCGCCTGGGTCCGCCGCCTCTACTGGCAGCTCATTCTGCCCCGGGACGAACACCTGCTGGCGTCGCCCGAGGGATTTGCCGGCGAGCAGGCCTGGACCTGGAACGGCTGCTTCTGGGGCCGCCAACCGCTGTTGAACCAATCCCAGTTGGAGAATTGGGTGGGCCTTCGGCAGCCGACTCCGCTTCCCGAGCAGAGCAACGAGTACCTCTTCAGCGCTTTCGGCAACGTCGACCACTGCGACCTGTACACGGCCGGGCGCTCGTGGATCGTGTTGCTGGCCTCGGGGACCGCTTTGCTGGCCGGGTTGCTGCTGATCCACGTGCGGCGGCTGCGTCATCCGGCCGCCCTGCTGTCGGCCGCGGTGCTGCTGTTGGCCGCGGACGTCCTCTACCCCGAAGCAGCCTGGCTCATGGCGCAAGCGGCCGTGCTGGGATTGGCATTGGCCCTGCTGTCCGCGGTCCTTTCCCGCATCGTTGCGCAACAGCGGCCGGCGCCCGTCCTCGCGGAGAAGACCAGTTCGGTGTTGAAGAACGCATGGCCGGCCGTGCCGAGCGTGCCGCGTCCGCCGGACGTTCGACGGCTCGACGCCGCCGCGGAATCTGCAAGTCGCCCTGGTTCCTTCGCCGCCGGACCCCACGCCATGACAGTAAACGAGGGAAAAAGGGGACAGTCCCCATTTGTGCGAAGCACCCTTCGGGCCGTTCCGGCAAATGGGGACTGTCCCCTTTTTCCCGGAATCCCGCAATCCCATTTACGCGCGTTCTTGCTGCTCGTGACGGGCTGGCTGGCGCTGCTCGGCGCAGCGGCGGTCGAGGTGGGGTATTGCGCCGAGGAGGCCGGAAGGACCAAGGACGCGCCCGGCGAGCCGCTGCGGTTTCGCCGGGTGTTCGCCCCGGCCGATCGCATGAAGGACTGGCCCCGCGGGGCCATGAAGTATCTTCCCGTCGATGCGGCCGAGTTCGAGCGGCTGCTGGCCACGGTCCGCGACGAGGCCTCGGGCGTCGGCGTATATTCGGGCGTGCGCATCGAGTCGGCCCAATACGCGGCCCGCTGGGACGAAGCCCAGACCCTCCGCGGCGACGCGACCCTCCAGATTGCCCATCGGGCCGGCGGCCCGCTGCTGCTGCCGTTGGAACCCTGCAACCTGGCGTTGGGCAAGGCCCGCTGGCTCGGCGCCGATCCCGCGCCGACCGCCGTCCTCGGCCTGGATGACGGCGGCAAGCTGCAAATGCTGGTCGAACGCCCGGGACAACTCGGAGCGGCCTGGTCGCTCCGTGGGCGGCGCGACGCGGGCGACGCCACGGTGTTCTCCTTCGAGCTGCCCCCCTGCCCGGTCAACCGGCTGACGCTCGACTTGCCGCGGGGCCTGACGCCGCTGGCGGATCGCGGCCTTCAGGTGGATTCCCATCCGGCCGGCGAGGAACTGCGGCGCTGGGAGATCGAGCTGGGCGGCCACAACCGCTTTCACCTTCGCATCGTGCCGGCCGGCGCCGTCGAACAGCAGCGCCGCTTGGCTCTGGCGCGGCAGTCGATGGTCTACGACCTCTCGCTTCGCGGCGTGGAAGTCTCCGCGCAGTTGAAACTCGAGGCCTACGAGGAGCCGTTGCGGCAAGTGACCTTGCTGATGGACCCGCGGCTGCGGCTGGTGACCGCCTTGTGCGGCGATGCGGCCGCGCCCTGGTCGGTGGCGTCGCCGCCGGGCAGCCCGATGACGCGGGTCGTCGTGACGCTGCCCGATCCGATCCGCGACGGCACGGGCGTGCTGCGGCTGCGGGCGCTGGCCCCGCTGGTCGAGGGCGAACCGTGGCGTCTGCCGCGATTATATCCCGAGGGCATCTTCTGGCAGGAGGGCAGCGCCACGCTCATGGTCCCCGCCCCGCTGGTCGTCGAGCGGCTGACGCCGGTCGGCTGCCGGCAATCGGGCGTCGGTCCGCTGTCGGCGCCGCGGGCAGGCGAGTCGGCGCAGTTCGAATACTTCGCCCCCGACGCCACGGTGGAACTGGTGTTGGCCCAGCGCCGCTCCGCCTTGAAGGTGAGCAGCGCCACGGCGACCGAATTGGGCAACGGCAAGATGACCAGCCGCGTGGCGGCCGACTTCCGCACGGCCGACGCCACGCAGTTTTCGATCGAGGCCCGGGTCGCCCGCTCGTGGACCGTCGATTCCATCGAATCCTTGCCGCCGGACGTCCTGGACGATTGGAGTTTCGACAAGCCCGACGATCCCCGGCGCTGACGGTCCGGCTCGCCAAGGCCCTGACGGCCAATCGCCCGGTGCGCCTGGTCATCGTGGCCCGGCGGCTCTATGCCGGGCCGGGCGACAAGCTGGGGATCGGCGACCTCCTTCCGCTTCAGTTTTCTGCCGCGACCGAGGACCGGCAACTGGTGGCGGTGCAGGCGACGGGCGCGTACCAAGTGAAGGTGGCCGGCGGTGAAAAACTCACCCGGCTGGCGCCGTCCAATCTTGCCGCCGCCGAACTCGACCTGTTCGCCGAGCCGCCCGGCGAACTGCTCTTTGTGAACGACGCCGGCGCCGCCGCGCTGAAAGTGTCGCTGGAGAACCGCAAACCGAGTTACACGGCGAGGATTGAAGTCGAGGCCAGCGTGGGCGACGAAACGCTCCGCGAGGATTATCGGTTCCGCTGCATCCCGTCCCCGTCCGCGCGGGTCGACCGCGTCGTGGTCCATTTCTCGCATCGCCGCAACGCCGCGATGCGGTGGTCGCTGGGCAAGGACGGCGAGCAGGCGCTTGTGGCGAGGTTGGTCGAGGGGCAGGACGCCGGCGGGCGGCCGCTCGAAGAGGAAACCTGGGAATTGACCCTTCGTCGGCCTCGGACCGAGGCGTTTGAAATCCGCGCCAGCCGAGAGACGAAACTGGCCAATCCCGATGAACCGGAATCGGTCAGCCTCGCCTCGCTGCCGGATGCGACCCAGCGGCCCGCCAAGCTGGTGTTACGATCGGTCGGATCGAGATCGTTGCAGATCAAGAACCACCGGCTGAAAGGGATGGCGGTGGAAGCGGCGCCGCCCGGCCAATGCCAGACCGTCCGCGCCGCGTATCAGTACGACCCGGCGACCGACACCTCCGCCGCGCCGGAGTCGCCGCTGCTGTTCTGGACCGCCGAGCCCACGTGCGTGCCGCGGGCCTGGGTCTGGCATGGCGAACTGCAGTCGCACTACACTCCGGACGGCAACGGCCAGCACGTGGCCGGCTATCGGTTGCAGAGCTGCGGCGAGACGTCGATCCGCCTCCACCTGCCGGACAAGACTTTCCGCCGCGACGTCCACGGCCTGTGGATCGACGGCACGGCCGCCGCGCTTCCCCCGGGCAAGGAAGACGACCGAGACCTGGCGATCGAACTGCCCCCGGGCGAGCAATTCCCCACCGTGACGCTCCATTTCAGCACGCACGGCGATCGGCTGCGAGCGATCGGCCGCTTGGAGCCGCCGCTGCCGACCATCGGCCGCTTGGAGCCGCCGCTGCCGGAGTCCGACCTTCCGATCCTTTGGCAACATTGGAGCGTCCGGCTGCCGCCGGGCTACGAATTGCCGGAATATCTGCCCGACCGGGAGCGGGCCTTGCCGCGGCAATGGACCTGGAGCCAACGGCTTTTTGGTCCCTTGGGTCGGGCCGCCGCAACCATGCCCCTCCAGGACACGGAATCGCCGGCGGCCGCGACGCCGGCGCCCGAGGCGAAGTCCCCCTGGGTCGAGGCCCGCGTGCCGGGTTATGAAGCCGAGGATGCCCCGGGATGGACCGCCTACCGCCTGCCGCTCGACAAGATTTCTTCGGCCGGCGTTACGGTGACGCATCGCGCCACGCTCCACTTGCTCGGCGCCATGGCGCTGCTGCTGGTCGTCGGGATCGGTTCGTGGGGGGCGGGTGGCCGGCCGGCGATGCTCTGCGCGGCGGCGGGCGTGCTGGCCGTTGCGGCCTTGCTGGTCCCCGTGGCGTACATTCCCATCAGTTCGGGCGCGTTGCTGGGCGCGGCCTATTGCCTGGCAATGCGGTTGATGCGCCGCGGGCGGAAGACGAAGCCGGCTGCGCCCGCGGCGGACGCCAAGAACGATTCCCCGGCCGCTGTTGCGGGCGCGGGACCGTCCGTCGCCGTCGTGTTGGCCCTGGCGCTGTTGCTGTTGGGCCGTTCGGCGCACGCCGCGCCGCCGGAGAAGAAGGCGCCGGAAAAGAAAGCCCCGCCCGCGCCGTATTCCGTTTTCATCCCCGTCGACGAGCACGATCAACCCACCGGCGGCAAGTATTATGTGCCGGAACCGTTCTACGAGCAGTTGTATCGCCGCGCCGGCCCGGCGGCGGAGAAGCCGCAAGGCTGGCTGATCGCGTCGGGGGTGTATCGGGCCGCGCTTTCCAAGGAGGCGATGTCGCAGCGGCTGGCCGTCGAGGAGTTGCGGGTGAGTTTCGATCTGCACGTTTTCGGCCGCGGGGCGCGGGTGCGGATTCCCTTCCGCCGCGACGAGGCGAAGCTGTTGCCCGGCGCGTCGCTGTTGGACGGCCGCGCCGTCCAACCGGAGTGGGCGGCGGAGGGCAGCGCCCTGCTGCTGGATGTCGCCGAGCCCGGCCAATATCGGCTGGAACTTCTCATGCAGCCGGCGGTGCGGGCCGGGGCGGGCACGTCGGGCTTCGACCTGGCCATTCCCCGCTTGGCCACGTCGCGCCTGGAACTGACGTTGCCCGAGGCGCGCCGCCGGTCGAGACGATTTCCGCGGCCGGCGCCGTCCGCCGCGACGAGCAAGCGGCCCGGATCGTGGCCGATCTCGGACCCGCCGAGCGATTGACCGTGCGGTGGCAGGACCCGGCCGGAACGGCCGGGACCGCGCCGGCCGTCGATGCCGAGGAATTGTTCTGGCTGAAAATCCAGCCCGGCTCGGTCGTCATCGACGCGAAGCTGAAGCTCAAGGTTGTCTCGGGCCAGATGCGCCGGCTGCAACTGCTGGCCGATCCGTCGCTGCAACTGTTGCCGTTGGCGGGACCGGACGCGCCGTCGGTTCGGGTCCGCACGCCGGCTGGGCAACCGCAAATCATCGAACTTCAATGGGCCCGCCCCGTGACCGAGAGCGCCGTGATCGACGCGCAATTTCTGCTCACCGGGGCCTCCAGCGTGGGCAATTTGCGGCTGCCGCAAATCGACCTCACGGACGTGAGGCCGACGAAGCGATGGCTGGCCGTCTCCGTCGATCCGGCGTTGGAACACCAGGAGCAGATGCCGGGCCGGTCGGACGCCGTCGCGGTGCCCGAGTTCGCCGCCAGTTGGGGCGCGGCCAGGCCGACCCCGCTGTTCGCCTGCCGCCTGGCCCCGGGCGCAAGCCGGTGGAGCATTGCGACCCGGCCGCGGCGGCCGGAAATCACCGTCGAAAAGACGCTGGTCCTGGACTTCGACGGCAACGAAGCGGCGGTGCAACTGGACGCCAAGCTGACCGCTTCGTCCGGCGGCGTCTTCCAGCACCGGCTGCTGGCTCCGCCCGAGCTGAAGATCGATCGCATCGTGGTGTCGTCCGGCGCGCGGCGCGGACCGCCCGGTGGACCGTGGACCCCGGCGGAACCATTACGGTCTTCCTCACGGACCCGGCCACCGGACCGCACGAGCTGACGTTGCGAGGCCGTTTGCCCGTGTCGCTGGGAAAAGAGTCGCCGCTGCCGCGGATCGACATCGACGGGGCCCGCGTGCAATCCTTTGCCGCCGGACTGTTCCGCCATCCGTCGGTCCTCGTCCGGGTGGATCATGCCGTCGGGCTGAAGAAGATGAAGGAACCGCCGGCCGACTCGGACCGTGCGGACCGGGGCCGGCTGGTCTGCTGGCTCCGCGGCGAGGGGAGCGACCGGCCGAGTGCGACCTTGACGGTCACGCCCAACCGGCCGAAAGTGCAAGCCGAGCAGATCATCCGGATATCGCCCGAGGGGAATTCCTGGAAAGCGGTGTTCGATTGCCGGCTGCGAGCCAGCGGCGGCGTCTTGGACCAGATTGCCGTCGATGCGCCCGCGTCGTGGAGCGGCCCGTTGAAGGTGAAGCCGTCGTCGGCCGCGTGGACGGTCGAGGGGCGCGGCGAGAACCGCCGCCTGACGTTGCGGCCGCGGACCGCGATCGCCGGCGACTATCAGTTCACGGTGACGGGAACGATCGCCGTGCCGCGGCGCCGAGGCGCAAGCGTGCCCGAAATCGGCCTGCACCGGGCCGACGGGGGCACGCGCTTCGTCGTCTTGCCGGAGCGAGGCCAGGATGAGCCGATCCAATGGGAAACGCAGGGCTTGCAGGCGGTTTCCCGCCCGGAACTGGCGGCCGGCGAGCCGTCGACCGTTTACCAAGTGGTGGGGCTGCCGTTTCGGGCCGCGGTCCGCGCGGCGGCGAGCGCCGGCAACGGCGCCCGGGTCCGCCTGGCCGACATCCGCATCGCCTGGCAACTCGACGGGAGTTGTCGCGGGGCGGCCACGTTCGACGTGGAGCCCGGCAGGGCTTCGGAATGCTCGTTGTCGTTGCCGGCCGGCTTCCGCCTGATCCAGACGTCGGTGGGCGGCGTGCCGATGTCGCCGTCGTTGTCGGCGCCGTCGTTGTCAACGTCGTCGATGGTCGGCCCGCGCGCCTGGCTGTTGCCGCTGGCGCCCGAAGGCGACCGGCAGCGTGTCGAAGTGATTTTCGACGGCGAGGCGGCCCAGTGCGAAAAGAACGCGGACGCCGGCCAGCCCTCCGAGGAAACGCAGCCCGGCCGCGGGATCGAGGCCGTCGGCACGGCGATGCCGTTCTGCTCGACCGCGAAGTGGCAATTCCGCAGCCCCATGCTCGGCGACCTGCCGGTGGAGCGGACGCGGTGGATGATTGCCGGGCCGGCCTCCCTTGGCCCGGGCACGGTGGAAGATGTGTCGGGTTCGGAAAGGGAAAAGGCGGCGGGTGGAAGGGGAAAAGAGGAGACGGTCGCGGACAGCCAGCCGCCGACCGGGGCCGCGCCCTTGTGGATGGCGTCGCTGGAGGATCCACGGCGCGTGACCGTGTGCGAAATCCCCGGACGGGCCGATTCGCTTACGCTTCGCTATGCGTCGGTGTCCGGCGGCGGGCTTTTCGGCCGCTCGATTGCGGCCGTACTGGTCGCGGCGATGGCCTTGCTGGCGGCGACGTTGTGGCGCCGCGGGGTGCTCGGGCCGTGGCTGGCACGACGGCCTTATGTCTTCGGCATTGCGATGGGATTGGCCTGGTGGCTATGGCTATGGCCGGCCGAAGTGGGGCTGCTGATCGTCCTGGCGTCGGTCGGGCTGCAGTTGGCCAGCTCGTTCAATCGCCGCGCTGAACCGTCTCCTCGAACGTCGGCGCCGGGTCCCTGACGGGGAAGTGCGGGCCGCCCAGCCGCCGGTGCTCGGCATGTCGGCGCACCTCGGACAGGTCGTGGCCGCCCTCCTTGACCAATCCGTTTTGGCAACGGGTGGACACGCTTCCGCGCCGGAAGTAGCGGAGGTTCGCCGTCCCCTCGTTGTTCCGAGCGAAGGTTGGGTGCGGACGATGCCACAGATGGCAGGCGGCCGTGGCCAGCACAATCGACCGGAACCGCAAGCCGAGTTGGCTGAGCCGCAACTGGAGGTCGCGATCTTCGAGACCCCAGCCGACGAAATTTTCGTCGAAACCGTTCACCCGCTCGTAGTCGTCGCGCCACAAGGCGATATTGCAGCCGGTCAGACGAGGCCGCATGGGACGCCGGAGCAGCGATTTGATCCGCGCGGAGAGTCCCTTCTTGACAAGTCGCAGCCTTTCGCCCCGGGGGATCCACCCCAGGTACTCGCCCGAACGGACGACCGGCTCGGTCACCCGTTGCGACGTTGCCATGTCGAGCCGGTGGCAATCGCCGGCGACGACGATGCCGCGACGCCGCCACTTCAAGTGGGTTGCCAGGTGGTCGGGCGGCAACAGGCAGTCGCCGTCGGTGAAGAGCAAGTACGGGGCGGCCGCGACGGCCACCCCCTCGTTGCGACACCGGGCAAGCCGAAACCCTTGGTTTTCATGGGTGGTGAACTTCACGGGGAAATCGACGCCCCGCGCAAAGGCATCGACGACGCGGCTGGTTTCGTCCGTCGAGCCGTCGTCGGTGACGATCACCTCGAACTTCCCCTCGACATCGCGCTGGGCGGCAATCGCCACCAGCGCGCGCCACAGGTGCCACGGCCTCTGGTAGGTCGAAATCAGCAGCGAAAGCTCCGGAGCATTCATGGTTCCCCCCCGTCAAGCCGCCTTGGATGCCGCGGGGCGACTCCGCAGGCCGGCCTTGAGTCGGCGCAGGCCGTAACGCGCCAGTTGCAGCCATCCCGGTCCGCACGCGGCCTCGGGCGGCGACACGACGCCGTACCTGCGTTTGAGTTGCTCGAAAATGCAATCACGATGGTAGACCGCGTCCGGACTGAGCCGTTCCGCCCGCCACTTCGCGTTCCAAAGATGAATCGCGTGGCAATCGCGGGGCATTTCCCGGTGGCGAATCAGTTGCCACACCTGCCAATAGTCGATCGGATAGAAAGCCGCCGGATCGAGAATCCGCGCCGGCGCCGCCACCTCCTCGACCGCGCGGGTCACAAGCCGCGGGCCGATCTGACCCCAGACCACGCGCGAACGGTCTACCTCGCGGCTCCGCTGCAAGCAATATTCCATCAGCGGGCTTCCGATCGGCGCCTTCATCAATGCACCGTTGATCTGCTGTCTGCCGTCGGGCGATCGCTCGCGGCCGAGCACGTGGTCGTCGGCAAAATCCAGCGGCCGGACGCAAACGACGTCCATGTCCGTCCACCAACCGCCTCGCTTCAGCAGAAGTTCGTATCGAAAGACGTTGGTAAACGCGGAGACGCTCCCCTTGCCGAAACCATGCTGGTAACAGAATACCTCCCCGGCGGGAAGAATCTCCTCGGCGGTGCGAACGACCGCGCCAGCGGGGATATTGTCGATTTTCTGGTACGTGTAGAGGTGAAAAGGATGACCGTTGTCCAGGAAGGAACGAATGGTCAACTGCTCCATGATGGAGAGTCTCGGTCCGATCCAGAGCGATTGAACCACGGGTCGAGGCATGTGCTGGCTTTCAATGTTATCCGCGCCGTTTGCCTATTTTTCCACCTCTGCCGAGTCGCTTTTTCTGCTTCAATCGTTATCATCGGAAAATCTTGACTGACTGATGATGAAAAGTGTTATATTTGTCACATTGTCTCAATTGCTTTGACCATCTTGGAACCATCGCCCAGGCTGCCCCTCGGGATAGAACGTGAGAGATATTCGGGGGACCGCCCGAGGCATTCGTCGGGGGAGACAGAGAAGGCCCGCAAACGCAGCGGGCTAGAGCACTTCGATGGTCACGTCGTCGAGCCGGACTTCACCCAAGCCCGACAGCACGAAGGTGACGCTCACCGTGCCCGGCTGCAAGACGGCGCGGTAGAGGGTGAACTCCCGCCAGCCCGAGGTCTTGTCGATCCGCTCGGCCAGATCGTCGCCGCCGATCGAATCGACCACCAACAGGCCGTCCACGCTGGCGGTGATCGGCGCGGGCACGTTGACCCAGCCGTGGATGCGGACCAGGTGACCGGGTTCGACGGGCACGGCGGGACTGGTGATCCATATCGGCGGGGTCTCGAGGATGGCCGGCGGTTTTTCGGGATCGTCGGCCCGGGCGGTCAAGCGGAGCCCGGACATGCCGCGGTGGGCTGCCTCGGCGACCAGGTCGGCGGCGGTGTGGATGCCCTCGACCGGATGCTCGTAATGACGCCAGCCGGTTTGGGTCATCGTGTCGAGCCGTTCGAAATCGCCGCCGGGGAGCCGGTTCGGCGCCGGTCGGACGCCGGCCAGGCGGTCCATCAAGTTCCAATGCCAGGGCAGGGTGGTGAAACCGGCCATCCCCGGACTGGCCGCGGGAGAGCCGAACGTCGCCGCGGCGACCTGCCAATAGGTCCGCTCCAACAGCCGCAAGGACCGCATCGCTTGCCGGGCATGGGACGCCGCCGTGATGTGCTGACCGGCGGTGAACTCGCTATTGCACAATTGCATGCTCTTCCGCGCCGCGTCCAGATGCCGCGCAACGACGGCCGGCGGCGGCGCATGCCGGGCAAGCTGCCCCGCCAGTTCGGTGACGGTGCGCAACTTCTTGATCGGCCAAGGCGCATTCCAACTCGGCCTGACGTTGGCCGAACCTGGCCGCAAGACGCGTCACGGCATCGACGATCAACGGGTCTTGGGCGAACACCACCATTCCGCTCAGTCCGAAGTTGTCCAGGGTGACGCGGATGCCTCCGGTCGTCCGCTTCTTGCGCAGCGGCTGCAATTGGCCCAGGGCCAGATCATACGCCAAGGTCGATTCCGGCGTGCCCGGCACCACCATGGTCAACTTGTCGCCGGCGAACTGCGACGTGACGCATTGGGCGCCGGGGCCGGACCAGAGGGGCAGCACCAATCGCGTGCGATCGGCCCGCAGCACGGCGCCGGTGATGTTCAGGGAGCTGGTTTCCGCGGTGGTGACGAAGGTTCCGCCGGCGGCCCAGGTCTCGATCAATTGCAGTTCGAGGTTGAGCAGTTCGAGTTCCATTGCCCGGCGGCGCGTTTCGGGATCGGTCGCGCTGAGCGGCGAGCGCGAGAGAAAGAGCAACCCCCGGCTGCCCGAGGAAATGGCCGTATAAACCATCAATCGTATCTGGTCGCCGGTCACGGACGTCGGCAGCGGGCAACCCGGCTGGAGGGCGAGGAGCTGACGGCGCAGTCCCTCGCTGGGCTGCGTTTGCACGGTGGTCCAGACCGGCGTGCCGGGCAGGGCCAAGAGGGGCTGCCGGCGAACCCACGCCCCGTAGTCGGCCAGTTCCAGGCTGCTGCCCAGCGGACGCCGATCGATCAGCAGCAGATCGACCTTGCGGCTGTAGGCCCGCAGGTCGTTCCGCGGGGCACAGATCAAGGGCCGGTCTCGATGCAAGTCGGCGACGCGGACTTGATCCGCCCATCGGCTGACGGCGTCGAGCTGCTGCGCGAGCAGGTCGCTGCCGAGGTCCCATGCCATGACTTGCTGGAATTCGGGACCGAACTGGCCCAAGGCGGCCGGCGCGGCGCCGGAAAGGCCCGATTGCGCCGGTCGAGGCGGCGGACAAACCAGCCAAAGACCCAGCCGTTGCGCCTCCTCGCTCAACTCGGGTGAAGGCAACTCCGGCAGCCATAGCGCGTTGAATCCCAGTCGCTTCAAAAGCGACAGCGGCTCGCCTTGATACTGGATCACGCGGGGAAAGAGGGGATGATCCGCCGCCAACAGCACGGATTCGCTCAGATGCACGCCCGAGCGAGTCCGGGGCTCGAAGCTCGCCAGGACGGGACCTTGCGACGCGAAGGTCGAAATCCCGCCGGGGACGCCTGGCCGCGGGACCGGCCGCGGCGGCGCCGCGCCCGGCAAAAGCGGCGCGGCGCCCACGTAGCCGGCAATCTCCAGGTCGTCGATCCAAACGTTGGTCTCGCCGGGACCGCCGTAAACGTTCAACAGCACGCGCGGGATGTAGGCCTCGCGGCCGTCGATATCCGTTCCCAACTGGCTCCGCATCACGCGGAGTTGCCGGGTCAACAGCCGGGGAATGTTCTCGATGCGGAGTTGCTGCCAGTGGCCGGGGCTGCTGTAGATGTCCCCAAAAATCCTGGCCACCAGGGGCTTGCCGGTCCGTCGGTCGATGGCCCGGGGCAGGACCACGTCGGCGGCGAATTGCAGGCCGCTCCGGTCCGACCAGATCCACACGCTGGGCAGCAGCTCGTCGATCACGCGCGGACGGCCCACGTCGTGGCTGATGTAGGCCGACGTGCCGTTGTTGCCGACCAACTTCAACCATTCGCTGCGCTGGCCGGAATGGGCGTGCCCCTGGACACGCTGCTGTTGGAGGATATGGTAGATGGCATCGCCGCCGGCGTTGCGCCACGACGGATCGGGGCCCTCGAAGCCCTCGTGCCACGCCGGCTGCGTCGCGGCAACCGCCGGCCCGCTAGGCGCCCACAGGAGCAAGCCAACCAGCCATAGGAAGGCGGAAGGCGGAAGGCGGAAGGCGTGAGGCAGGGAGCCGGAGGCGTGAGGCAGGGAGCCGGGGGCGTGAGGCAGGGAGCCGGAGGCGTGAGCCTCCGGATCGGAAATCGCAACGTGGAACGTGGAACTACGGCAGAACATGGAACTTGATCGACCGACGCCTCTGGCTCGCTGGAAAGCTCCAACTTCGGGTCCAACCGGATGGGGCAGGCCGTACCGTGGCGAAAAAGCCACCTGCGGCGACGCTGGCCCACCTGGACGTAACGTGTGCTTGTATCAGGATTTGCGAAGAGCATCCAGAGCAAACGTCGCATTTTCTCATCGCGGAATTTTGGGGCGGCGTGGATCGAAAATGCCGCAACTAGTTGAAAATAAAAGAGTTACGTCGTTTCTTGGCGACCGGCTCCCGCGACGGCACGCGGCGTGCTTTTCAGAAGTTCGTCCAACTCATCTTCCGGAGAAGCAACCATGAGCCAGCCCACTCGCATCCTGAAACCGGAAACTCAAGCCGAAGATGTGCCCCGCGAGGTGCTTGATCTGATCGCCGCCCTTCAGCAGCTCCCCCCCGAGCATCAGGGGAAGATCGGGCCCCTTCTGGCCTGCGTCGTCGAGGCCACCAAGCGGCGCCGCCGGATTCTCACCCTGGTCCAGGACGCGTTGGGCCAGTTGCGGCTGGACATGAAGTACCTGGCGTTCGACTTGGAGGCCACCCGACGGGAGCGTGACGATTTCCGCCGCAAATGGGAGGAGTCCCAGTAGAAGAGGGGCCGGGGGCCGGCGGCCGGTAGCACGATTGCGGTTTCTCAGGGCCAAGGAGCAGGGTTTTGCCCGTCGGTCATTGCAGCCTGCTCGATCTGCCTTTACCATGAAGGAGTTGGGTGGGCCCACGGGCCCACGGGTCTAAACCGAGTGTGTCGTCGCTCTTAGGGCCTTGGGGTCAGTAGCGGCATGGGGCATCCTACCGCCGAACAAGTCGCGCAACGGGCGTTGGATCTGGGGCTGCTGGACGATCGGCAGTTTCGCGAGGTCTGGGCCAATCTGGGCAGCCGCAGCGTGCCGGTGGATGATCTTCTGCAACTGTTGGTCCGCCGCGAGTTCATGACCAACTACCAGGTGGAACGCCTGGTCAAGGGAGAGCGGTTCGGTTTCTTCTTTGGCGACTACAAGGTGTTGTACCTGGTGGGGGCCGGCACGTTTGCGCGGGTGTTTGCGCCGTGCATCGGAAGACCGGCGCCGTGGTGGCGTTGAAGGTGCTGCGCACCCGCTACAACGAGAATCCGTCCGCGTTCAACCAGTTCATTCGCGAGGGCCACGTGGGCTGCACCCTGCGGCATCCCAATATCGTGCCCATCTACGAGGTGATCTCGGATCGGAAATTTCACTTCCTGGTGCTCGAGTTCGTCGAAGGCTGGAACTTGCAGAGTTTCGTGAAGATCCGCAAGGTGGTCGAGCCGGTCCAAGCCGTCAAGCTGATGACGGACATGACCGAAGGGCTCCGCTACGCCTTCGAGCACGGGGTGACGCATCGCGACCTGAAACTGAACAACGTGCTGGTTTCCAGCGCCGGGCAGGCCAAGCTGGTCGATTTCGGCCTGGCCGCCATGGACGAAACCATCGCCGACGACGCCCTCGTCGATATCCCGAACACGCGGACCATCGACTATGCGGCCTTGGAGCGGGCCACGGGAGTCCGCAAGGACGACACCCGCAGCGACATCTATTTCCTGGGCTGCATTTTTTACCACATGCTCACCGGCCAGCCGCCGCTGTCGGATACCCGCGACCAACTGCAACGGCTGTCCAAGCAGCGTTTCATGGAAGTGGTTCCCATCCAGAAGATCGCCCGGTCGTTGCCGCATTGGGTCACCTTGGTGGTCAACCGGGCGATGGACCTCGATCCCAGCCGCCGCTACCAATCGCCTTCGGCCATGCTGGCCGATCTTCACATCGCCGCCACGCAGTTGGCCGGCAGGGGGTCGACCGGCGCCGCGGCGCCGGACGGCAGCGGCATCGGCCGCGAGGGCATGGCCGGCCAGAGGCAATACTCGGTCATGGTGGTCGAATCGAATCAGAAGATGCAGGACATCTACCGCGAGGGCTTCAAGCGGGCCGGCTACCGCGTGCTGCTGACCAGCGACCCGGCCCGGGCCGTCAGCCGCTTCCGCCAGGACGACGCGACCACCGACTGCGTGCTTTTCGCCGCCCAGGAAATCGGACGCGCGGCGCTGGAATCGTTCAACCAACTGGGCGAGGATCGAAAGACCCACTTCGTCCGGGCGGTGCTGCTGCTGGACGAGCCCCAGCGGGACTGGGAGAAGGAGGCCAACGCCGCCGCCCATCGCAAGGTCCTCTTCATGCCCATTACCATGAAGCAACTTCGCACGGCGCTGGCCGGATTGATCGGCGGCAAGACGGCGACGGAAAGCCACGAATGACGCCCATGCAGGAAATCGCCGTCACCGGAATCGGGGTGATCTGTCCGATCGGCATCGGAAAAGAGGCGTATTGGGCTTCGCTCTGCGCCGGCCGCAGCGGCGTCCGGAAGCTGGAAGGCTACGGGGACGACTGCGGCCTGGCGGCCACGTTCGGCGGCACGGTCGCCGATTTCGATCCCAAGCAACATGTCCGGCCCCGCAAGAGCCTGAAGGTGATGAACCGCGACATCCAGTTGGCCGTGGCCGCGGCCGACATGGCTTGCACCGACGGCCGTCTGCACGATCAGGCCGTCGATCCCGACCGGCTGGGCGTCGTGTTCGGCGCCGACATGATGACCTGCGACCTGGAGGACATGGTCAACGTCTATCGCGGCTGCACGGTGGACGGACGCTTCGATTTCAGCCGCTGGGGCACGGTGGCCATGACGGAGATTTTCCCCTTGTGGATGCTGAAGTACCTGCCGAACATGCTGGCGTGCCACATCGGCATTGCCCAGGACGCCCGAGGTCCCAACGACTCGGTCGTGCTGGGCGAGGTCTCCAGCCTGGCCGCCCTGTCCGAAGCCGTCGGAGTCATCCGCCGCGGTCAGGCCGATGTGATGATCGTCGGCGGCGGCAGTACGCGGCTTCACCCGGCGACGTTGGTGCGGGGCGCGGTCCTTTCCGCATCGCGGCGCAACGACGATCCGGCGGCGGCATGTCGCCCGTTCGACGCCCACCGCGACGGCATGGTCTTTGGCGAGGGAGCGGCGGCCATGCTGCTGGAGACTCCCGCCCATGCCGCCGCCCGCGGCGCCAAGGTCCAAGGCCGCATCCTTGCCTGTGCCGCCGCGTTCGAGCCCCACCCACGCGAACAGCCCCTTCAGGGCCACGCCATCCGCCGCGCCATGGCCATCGCGCTGCGCGATGCGGGTTTGTCGCCGCGAGACGTCGGGCACGTCAACGCCCACGGCGTCAGCACCCGCCACGACGACCAGATCGAGGCGCAAGCCATTCGGGCCGTGCTGGGCGACACGCCCGTCACCGCGCCGAAAAGCTGCTTCGGCAACCTGGGAGCGGGAACCGGGGCCGTCGAGATGGTGGCCAGCGTGCTGGCGCTGCAAAACGGCCTTGTCCCCCCCACGCGAAATTACCAGGTCCCCGACCCCGACTGCCCGATCCATGTCGTGCGTGGTCAGCCCTTGGAGGTCAAGCAGCCGACGGCCCTGGTCCTCAATCACACGCCGTACGGCCAGGCCGTGTCGGTGGTCCTTGCCGGTCCGGAGGGGCGAGAGTAGCGAAGTCATCAAGCCGGAATCGCCGCCGCGCCGGACGTGCCGCGGAGCCGGATGTGCCTCGGAGCCGGAGGCGCCGGGGAGCCGGAGGCGTCAGGGAGCCGGAGGCGTCGGGGAGCCGGAGGCGCCGGGGAGCCGGAGGCGTCAGCCTCCGGATAGCCAACCCGGGACGAACCTCCCTTGCATTTCACCTTTCCCTTGCCGCGACAGGCGTGTCGGGGTATCCTTGCAATGGGGTTGGGTTCAGGGCGAACCGCCCGGAAACCGAGGAGAAACGGATGCGGAGCCGTGTGATCTGTGCCCTGTTGGCCGTCGCGGCCCTGGCGGTTTGCGCGTGGGCGTCGGCCGAGCCGCAGCCCCCATCGCCGGCCACGGCAGATGAAGAGTCGCGGCACGTCGGCCAACTCATCCGGCAGTTGGGTGACAGGGACTACTTCGCACGGGAGCGGGCCGAGGCGGAGTTGGCCAAGATCGGGTTCGACGCCTTCGACGCCCTGAGCGAGGCCACCGCCAGCGAAGACGCGGAGGTTGCGGCCCGGCGCGATACCTGCTGCGGCTGGTGCGCGTGGAGTGGACCGATCGCAAGGATCCGCCGGAAGTCAAGAAATTGCTGGAAGATTACGAGTCGCAAGACGCCGACGCGCGGGAAGGGCGGATGCACCGGCTGGCGAACTTGCCCGGCCGGTGCGGCATCCCCGCGCTCTGCCGCCTGGTCCGCTACGAGCAGTCGGCGGTGTTGTCCAAGCAGGCGGCCATCGCGTTGCTCGAGGTCGTGAAGGCGGGCGAGGAACCCGATCGGCGGATGGTCGAGGTGGTCCGCAAAGCGCTGGGCAAGAGCCATTGCCCCGGCGCCCAGTGGTTGTTGGCCTATGCCCGCTTCGGCGAGGATCCCGGCGTCGCGGCCGGGCCTTGGAGCAAGCTCGTCGAGGCGGAAGAGTCGCTGTTGCAAACCTCGTCCCACGAGACCTCGCCGGAAATCGTGGCCAGACTGTTGCAATTTCAGGTGGTCCGGCTGAAAAAGATCGGCCGCGACAACGACGCCGACGTTGCCCTGCACCGCCTCCTTCGACTCGAGAAGGGCGAAGAAGAAACGCTGATCGAGTTGCTGCAGTGGTTGATCGGGCAGAAGGCATGGCAGGCCGTCAACGAGGTTGCGGACCGCTTCGCGCCGCAGATCGCCGCCGATCCCCGCCTTCGGTATGCCATGGCCGAGGCGCAATGGGCCCGCGGCAACAAGGCCCGGGCCGAGCGGATGGCCGCCGAGACGTTCGCGCTCAACCCGGGAAAAGAGGGACAGGCGGTGGTACGCCATTACATGGCGGCCCTTTTCCTGCAACAGCGCGGGTTGTACGCCTGGGCGACGCGGGAATACCGGCACTTGATCGCCCTCGGTCCGCCCACCGGCCAGATCACGCTGATGGCGGAACTTCACTTGGCGGAGATGGATCACGATCAGGCCGACGACCTGGCGGCCGGCGAACTCCTCGAAGCCGCGGTGAAGGCTTTCGCGGCCAACGCGCGCGGCGGCAATCAGCCCGGCAACGGGACCGGCGTCAGGGTTGGCAGCATGTCCGGCTTCCGCGCGCAGATGAACTACTATTTCGCCTGTCACTGGGAAAGGAAAGGGGACCATGCCAAGGCGCGGCAGTGCCTGGAACAGGCCCTGGCCGACGATTCCACCAATATCGAGGTGTTGATCGCCTGTTTCCAGCTCCCCGATCAGTCGCCCCAATTCCACCGGAAAATCCAGCAATGGATCCGCACCGCGGCCGCACAGACGCGGGCGCAGATCGCCGCCAGTCCGGAACTGGCCATCAACTACAACCAGATCGCCTGGCTGATCGCCAACACCGAAGGCGACCTGGACGAGGCCTTGCAGTTCTCGTGGAAATCGCTGGAGCTTAGCCCCGAGACCGGCGGCTATTACGACACCTTGGGCCGCGTCTACTTCGCCAAGGGCGACTACGACAGCGCGGTCGAGTACCAGAGCAGGGCCGTCGAGTTGGACCCCCATTCGGGCCTCATCCGCCGACAATTGGAACTGTTCCGTAAGAAGCTGGAAGAGAAGAAGCAGAAGAAGCAGAAGTAGGGTGGGTCGGCGCAGCGAGCCCCACCAGAATGCGTGAGAAACTGGTGGTGGGGCTCGCTGCGCTCGACCCACCCTACAGGATTCCAGCCTTTACAGAAACGAAGCAGGCGTCATGGACTCCATCATCCTGAACGGCATCAAGATGCGGTACGTCGATCACGGCCGCGGGCCGACCGTCCTGTTGGTCCACGGCTTTCCGTTGGATCATGGAATGTGGCACGGCCAGCTCACGGTGCTTTCGCGTCAGTTCCGCGTGCTTGCCCCGACCTGCGCGGCCTTGGCCGCAGCGGCGCCGACGGCAAGGATGTGGTTACCATGGAGCAACTGGCCGACGATCTGGCCGCCTTGCTCGACGCGCTGGGGATCGTCGAGCCGGTGGTTTATTGCGGGCTGTCGATGGGGGGCTATGTCGGCTGGGCGTTTTGGAGGAAGCATCGCGCACGGCTGCGGGGCTTGATCCTTTGCGACACGCGGGCCGCGCCGGACCAGCCCGAAGCGGCCGCCGCCCGCCGCCAAACCGCCGATCGCGTGCTTCGGGAGGGCCCGGCGTTCCTCGTCGAGGCGATGCTGCCGCGGCTGCTGGCCCCGGCCACGCTCCAGGGCAGTCCGCGATTGATCGGCGAGCTGCGGGGCATGATGGCCGGAGGGAATGCCCGGGGCATCGCGGCCGTGGCCCGCGGCATGGCCGAGCGGCCCGACGCCACGCCGCTGTTGCCGGCGATCGATTGCCCGACGCTGCTCATCGTGGGCCGCCAGGACGTGATCTCCCCGCCGGACGAGATGCGAGCCTTGGCCCGGGCGATCCCCGGCGCCCGGCTGGTCGAGATCCCCGGCGCCGGCCATCTCTCGCCCATGGAGCAACCCGAGCAAGTCAACGCGGCCATGCTCCAGTTTCTCACGGCCCTGCCGTAGCGCAGTCTACGTGCATCTATCTCAAGAATGAACCGCGACGCTATCGAATCGAATCGAGCATCGCATCGACCTTCTCCGGGCTGAGTTTTTCGGCATCGGCGTCCAAGATCAATATGACGGAACCCGAATTTCCTTGGAACATGCCGTTGACCTGGATGCGCGGGGTGTGGCTCTTGGCCCCTTGACCCTTGACGATGCTGAATTTCGCCGGTTGGTCGCGAATCTTCAACTCCTTCGAGGTAATCTGCCCGTTTTGGATCTCCTCCTGTTGGCCCTTGTCAACGCCCTGCTGCCGCATGGATTGGTCGATGGAGTCGCGCATCTGTGCCTCGTTTTGGCTGGTGACGGCGCTGCCGACCGCGATCAACGCCAATATGGTCTTTTCGGTGCCGTCGTTGTAGATGACCATCTGCCGGATGACTTTGTTGACGCCCAGCACGTTCTTCATGTTCATCGACATCTTGGGCTTCAGCGGGTCTGGTATGTCGATCTGCGCGATCTCGCCGGTCGTGGCCTTGACGACATTCGGATCGGTGCTGACGGCGTTCTTCAGTTGGTAGTAAATGATGCTGATTCCGCCGCAGCACAGCACCGCGAACACGAGAAAAATCGTCCCCAGGATAATCAGCACCTTCATGCCGGCGCCCATGCGGCGAGGCGGGGGGGAACTGGAAATTGCGGGCCCATTCCGGGCGGATTCGTTGACATCGCTGGCTCCTTGTTTTGACTGCCGACAGGTGGTCCTAACGCCGTGGGCGTCATTCTCCAATCTAACGCGACGGATGTCAACACCGAGCGAAAAGGGGGAAGGGCAAGGCGGACCGTAAGACGCCTGCCATGCACCAGCACGACAGGCGCCTTACGGAAGGCACATCTCCGGGGAATCAACCAGGAGACAAGGTAGGTGGACGACTTCGTGAGCATTTGTCGTGCCAAAGCCAGCCGCCGGACGAAAGTGACTTGATCGGCAAGGCTTTACGGGCGGAACTTGGCTCGCGGGGCGGCTTGGGTGCGGCCTTCGGTGGCGAAGAAATGTCCTCCGGCGGCGAAAATTTCACCGAAAGAACGAACGCACTGGTTGGTCTTCCAACAACTTCTTGCCGGAAGCCTTACTATTCGCTTGCGGTTTCGCAAACTTGGCGGACCACTACTGCTTCCCCCGTTCCTCGAGCTTCTTCCGCAGCGTGGCGC
Source organism: uncultured Planctomycetia bacterium (assembly GCA_963804825.1). Lineage (GTDB taxonomy): Bacteria > Planctomycetota > Planctomycetia > Pirellulales > Thermoguttaceae > JBKQVT01. Next base: position 342,088 of record CAWDRV010000006.1, read on the forward strand.
GATGCAGGCCGAGTTGCTGGGCCGCGGCCAGACGCTGGCCGCCGTGATGCTGCAAAACCGTCTCCAACAGCGGCGGCTCGACGATCGCCAACAATCGCTCGTGGAGGTTGACGGCCGCCGGCGAGGTCTGCAATTGCAGCTCGGTCCATTGGCGGACCATCTGCGCCATGGCCTCCTCGTGGACGGCGTCGGTGGTGATCGACGGCGGCGTGGGCGGCGGCAGGTGCTCGGGGGCAATCGTGCCGCCGCGGGCCAAGACCAGGGCGTGCTCGATGGCGTTCCGCAACTCCCGCACGTTGCCGTACCAGGGGCGGCCTTCCAAGACGGCCAGCGCCTCGGCCGAGACCGCGGAATGAGGCCAGCCATTCTTGGCCGCCAGGAGTTCGGAAAAATGCTCGGCCAGCGGGCGGATGTCCTCGCGCCGCTGCCGCAACGGCGGCAAATCGATCTCGAACGTGACCAGGCGGAAATACAAGTCGTGGCGAAACGACCCGTCGGCCACGCGATCGCAAAGCCGCTGATGCGTGGCCGAGATGATGCGAAAATCGCTCTGCACCGGCCGTTGCGCCCCCACCGGCAGCACCTCGCCGTGCTCCAACGTCCGCAGCAGCTTCACTTGCAAGGCCAACGGGATGTCGGCCACCTCGTCGAGAAAGATCGTGCCGCCGTCGGCCTGCTCCAAGAGTCCCTTGCGGGCCTGATCGGCGCCGGTGAAGGCGCCGCGGGCGTGGCCGAACAACTCGCTTTCGGCCAGCGAGGGACTCAGCGAGGCCAGGTTCACCGCGACGAACGGCCCGTCGGAGCGGCGGCTGTAGCGGTGGATCGCCCGGGCGACCAACTCCTTGCCCGTGCCGCTGTCGCCGTGGAGGTGGACGCAGGCGTCTGAGGGGGCGACCAGGGCGATGCGTTTGAAGACTTCCTGCATGGCCGCCGAGGTGCCCACAATGTGGCCGCCGGGCGCCTTGACGGTCGAGGGCTCCGCGTCGGCCGCGCGGCGGACGACGGGGCGCAACGCCCGCTGGATCGCACGCTGCACCACCTTCAGGTCGAACGGCTTGGTCAGGTAATCGAAAGCGCCGTTGCGGACGGCGGCCACGGCGGTCGAGAGTTCCCCGTAGGCCGTGACGATGATGATCGGCGTCTGGTCCAGCAATTCCTGGAAGCGGTGCATGGCCGACAGGCCGTCGATGCCCGGCAAGCGGACATCGAGCACGACCACGTCGGGCGGTTGCGATTGGGCCGACTCGAAGCCCTCTTCCGCCGTGGCCGCCGTGGCCGCCGTATGCCCCATCTCGGCGGCCAACTGGCTGAGTCCCCAGCAGATGCTCTGTTCGTCGTCAACGATCAGCAGGTGAGCCATTCGCGTGGTTCCCGGTCATCAGGGGAAGTTCCAAGGTAAAGCACGTCATGCCGTCCGCCCGCTGCCAGCCGATCGTGCCTTCATGGGCCTCGGCGACTTGGCGGGCGACGAAGAGTCCGAGGCCGGTGCCGTCGGGTTTTTCGGTGACGAACGGCTCGAAGAGCCTCGGGCGGATCGCCTCCGCCGGCCCGGGGCCGGAGTCCTTGACGGTCAGCGAGGCGAGGGAGTCGTGGCGCGACAGGTGGACGATCACCTTCGCCGCCGGGCCGCCCTGGCGGCTGGCGGCCTCGATGGCGTTCAGGAGGAGGTTGACGAGGACCTGCCGCAGGGCTTCGGCGTCGCCCAGCACGGCCAGCGGTTCCGCGGCGGTTTCCAAGGCGAGGTCGATCTTGGCGTGGGAGCACGACGGACCGACCAGCGCCAGCACGTCGCGGACCAGCGGCTCCAGTTCGACGCGATGCCGCACTTCCGCCGGGGGACGCCCCAAGGTGAGAAACCGTTTCAGGTACGATTCCATGAGCCGCAGTTGGCGGATGGCCACTTCGAGCGAGTGGTTTTCGGCGCCGGCGGGGCACTGCCGCTGATGGAGTTCGACGGCCATCCACGCGCCGGTGGCGGCGTTGCGGAGTTGATGGGCCATGCCGGCGCCCAGTTGCCCGAGCGTCCGCAGCCGCTCGTTCTGACGCACCGACTGCTCATACCGGCCGAGCGTTTCCGTCATGCGGTTGATGGAGAGGGCGAGGTCGCGGATTTCGTCGTCGCGGGGCGGCACGGCCACCGGCTGGAACTCGCCTTGCGCGATGGCGGCCGTTTGGCGGACCAGTTCCCGGATCGGACGGACGAACCGCCGCGCCAACACGGTCGTAATCAGGACGACGGCCAAGGCCGCCAAGGCGCCGGTGATGAGCGTCGGCCAGACGGCCTGCCGTGCGCCGGCCGACCATTGGTCCTCCGGATAGAGCACGACCAACGAGTCGGGCCGCGCGACGGTCCCGCGCCGCGTGACCGGCATGCGTGTGGCCAGGTAGGTCCGCCCGCCCAGGAGAACGGCCCGCTGGGTCGAGGGCTGTCCCGATTTTCGGCGCCGAAGATGGTGCTGTCCCCCTCGCTGCGCTGGAGGACCTCGGCCGGCAGGCGACGGACCAGGTCCAATTCGTCCGGCCCGAGCGGCAGGGTGCTTTCGCGGAGTTGCCCGTCGGCGTCGAGTACGACGAACTCGGCCCCCGACAGCCCGCTCATCTGCCGCAATACGTTTTCCGAAAGGGGAAACATGGGGTCGGTCAGCGTGGCGACCACTCGGGCCAATTCCTCCTGCTGACGCCGATTGGCCCGGGTTACGCCCAGGTAGGCGATGGTCCCGCTGGCCAGCACGATGGCCAGCAGCACCACCGAAAGCACGGGGAAGAGGAGTTGGACTTGAATGGGCCGCCGCATCTGCTCATCCTATGCTCCCGGCCGGTCCGCCGTCAACTCCCGGCAACTTTCGCGGACGATTCGGGTATAATGGATGCTGCCCGAAGCGAAGGGGACAGTCCCATTTTCGTCGGACGAAAATTGGGACAGTCCCCCGGGTTATTCTTCCCCAATCCCCAATCCCTTTCCTCCAGTCCATGCTTCACCTCCTGGAACAATCGCGGCGGCAACTGCAAGCGTGGTTCGATCAAAGGGCGATGGGAAGCTACCGCGGCCGTCAGGTGCGGAAGTGGCTTTTTGAGCGCCGCGCCGCCGCATTCGAGGAGATGACCGACTTGCCCAGGGCGGTCCGCGATGAATTGGCCGGCGCAGTTTCAAATTTGGACCACGCGGGTTGCGGCCCGCCGCCAAGCGAACGACGGCACGGAAAAGCTGCTCCTCGAACTGGCCGACGGGGAGCGGATCGAGTGCGTGCTGCTGCGCGACGACCGGGAGCATTGCGCCGTCTGCATCAGCACCCAAGTGGGTTGCGCGATGCGATGCGCCTTTTGCGCCAGCGGGATCGACGGCGTGGTCCGCAACCTGGCCACGGGCGAAATCGTCGAGCAGATGTTGCAATTGCAGCGGCTGATCCGTCCGGAAGAGCGGCTGAGCCACGTCGTGGTGATGGGCATGGGCGAGCCGTTGTTGAACCTCGACCGGCTGCTGCCGGCGCTGGCCGAGGCCGCGGCGCCGGACGGCCTCGGGATCAGCGCCCGCCGGATCACGATCTCGACGGTCGGCCTGCCCGACGGCATCCGCCGCATGGCCGAGGAGAAGATTCAATATCACCTGGCCGTTTCGTTGCACGCGGCCAACGACGACTTGCGGAACCAGCTTGTGCCGGCCAATCGGAACGTCGGCATCGCGGCGGTGCTGGCGGCGGCGGACGAATACTTCGAGAAGACCGGACGCCGCGTGACCTATGAATACGTGCTGTTGGGCGGGGTCAACGACCGTCTCGAACACGCCCGGCAGTTGGTGGCCCTGTTGAAGGGCCGGCCGTCGCTGGTGAACGTGATTCCTTACAATGCGGTGGTGGGATTGCCGTTCCGCGCACCGTCGGCCGCGGCGACGGCGCGATTTGCCGGCGCGCTGGAGGACGGGGGCCTGACGGTTCACGTTCGCCGCCGGAAGGGGGCGGGGATCGAGGCGGCCTGCGGCCAGTTGCGACGTGCCGGGCCGCTTAGCCCGCCCATTGCTCGAGCATCTGAAACTGGCGGTCGAAGCGATGCTCGTCCACGCCCAGCGGACTCTTGAAGAAGCTGGCCAGGAATCGCAGCAGCCCGGTCTCGCCGCGACGCCGGGCCAACTCGGTGAACCGGACCAGGTCCAGCACCAGCGGGGCCGCCAACACCGAATCGCAGCCCTGCCAGGTGAACTGCATGGTCATGGGCGTGCCCAGAAACCCGGTGAAATGGACGTGGTCCCAGGCCGTTTTCCATTCGCCCAGGCTTTGGATGTACTCGATCGAGGTGAGGGTTTGCGGGCGGTAGCCGAGGATTTCGCCCAGCAGGCGGTCCTTGCTGGCAAGTTTCGCTTGCTTGTTGGCCGGATCGTCCAACACCCGCCCGTCCAAGTTGCCGAAGATATTGTGGCCGACCCAACTCAGGACGTGCAGGTTGCGATGGGCCATCATCGGGGCCAGCACGCTTTTGAGCAACGTCTCGCCGGTCTTGCCGTCGCAACCGGCGTGGCGTCCGCCGCGCCGCCGGGCCAGCTCGTCGATGGCCGCCGGGCGCGCCCCCAGCGACGGCGTGAAGTTGATGTACGAACAGCCCAAGCCCAAGGCCGCAATCGCGTAAAGCGAACTGGCGGGCAACGGACAGGAAGGCGCGGCCAGCGACGACTCGAGATCGGGCCAACTCGGCGGCAATGAAGCCGCATCGACCGCCGGCTCGGTCGAGGCCACGTTGACGACCACGACGTGTTCCAACGCGTTGGCCCGGGCGAACTCGTTCAGGTCGTCCTGCAATCGGGCCACGGTCTGGGCCGGCGATTCCTTCGCGGCGCGCTCGAGCAGGTCCGGGTCGGCCAGCTTGGCGATCGTCGGCCCGACGTTGCGGACCGTGCCGGGCCGAATCCGCCCGTCGATCCGGTCCAACTCGGCGTGGCATCGCTCGGCGAGATTCGCGTCGGCAGGGCGCATCTCGACCATCAGCCGGGCGGCCTCGTCGGCGAGCCGGACACCGCGGATTTCATGCCCTCCGACCACGAAACAGTCCCACGCGGGCAAGTCGAGACGCTGAAATGGGGGGAGTCGGCTGACCAGCCCCGTGTCGCCGATCCATTGCCGCTCCAGGGCGATCAGGCCGACGATCGTGGTGGTGGCGACGCCGCCCCTTGCGCCGACGAGCCAGATGCCGATGCGAGCCTTCGCCATAAGGTCACTCTGCTGGAGCATTTGCCGTTCCAAAGCCAGCCGCGGGACGAAAGTGGCTGGATCGGCAAGGCTTTACGGGAAAAAGTCGGCGCGGACGGCGGACGTTTGTGGCGAAGAAATGTCCTCCGGCGGCGAAAATTTCACCCTTCAAGGTTTTCAAGTCTCCACACGGCCGATTGTATCAGAACTCGGCGCGGCCTGCCAGCACAACCGTTACCGTCCTGTCCCGGCGGAAAAAACGTCACGACCGGCAGCGTTCTCCTGCCTCGATGTCCCTTCCCCAAACGTCCGGCCCGCATGGGGATAAGCTATGTTTCCATGAACGGGTTACTAAATGAACTTGCACGATCTTGGGAGGGAAAAAGGGGACAGGCCCCATTTGTGCGAAGCACCCTTCGGGCCGTTCCGGCAAATGGGGCCTGTCCCCTTTTTCCCCTTGCCGGTTGGCATCGCTTGCGAAGGCGCAAGCGAATGAGGGGGCGTTCGGCAGGAAGTGAGAAATAAGTTGAATAGTCGCGGAGATGGCACGAGCGATGGCAAAACTGAGCATTCCTTCTTCACGTCCGACGGATTCCAAGGAAAGCACGCTGGAAGAGCTGAAGCAGCGCATTCACAGCAAGTTGGTCGACAAGCTCGATCTGGCGAAGGTCGGCGAGCTTGAGGGCGACGTGCTGCGGCGCGAGATCCGCCTGGTGGTCGAGCACCTGTGCGACAGCGAGGACACGCTCCTGAACCGCAACGAGCGCGAGCAGCTCATCAGCGAGGTGCTCGACGAGACGTTCGGCCTGGGACCGCTGGAGTTTCTGCTGAAGGACCCGGCGATCAGCGATATTCTGATCAACGGGCCGAAGAACGTGTACGTGGAGCGTCGCGGCAAGTTGGAGAAGACCACCGTGGTCTTCCGCGACAACGACCACTTGATGCAGATCATCGACCGGATCATTTCGCGCGTGGGCCGGCGCGTGGACGAGACCTGCCCGATGGTCGATGCCCGGATGCTGGACGGCTCGCGTTTCAACGCCATTATTCCGCCGTTGGCGTTGGACGGCGCCTGCGTGTCGATTCGGCGATTCGGCACGAATCCGCTGAAGTTGGAGGACCTGCTGAACTACAAGGCCTTCACGCCGGAAATGGTCATGCTTTTGGAAGGGGCCATCAAGGCGCGGCTGAGCATGATCATTTGTGGCGGCACGGGTTCGGGCAAGACGACGCTCTTGAACACGCTTTCGAGTTTCATTCCCAACACGGACCGCATCGTGACCATCGAGGACGCGGCCGAGTTGCAACTCCAGCAAGACCACGTGGTGCGGCTGGAGACCCGGCCGCCGAACATCGAGGGCAAGGGCGCCGTCAACGCCACCGACCTGGTGCGGAACGCGCTGCGCATGCGTCCGGAACGGATCATCATCGGCGAATGCCGCGGCGCGGAAGCCCTCGACATGCTGCAAGCGATGAACACCGGCCACGAAGGCTCGCTGACCACGATCCACGCCAACACGCCGCGCGACGCCATCTCGCGGCTGGAAACCATGATCATGATGGCCGGCTTCGAGTTGCCCCTGAAGGCGATGCGGGCGCAGATCTCCAGCGCCGTGAACCTGATGGTGCAGACCGCGCGGTTGCAGGGCGGCGCCGAAAGATCACCTGCATCACCGAGGTGCTCGGCATGGAGCAGGACGTGGTCGTGATGCAGGACATCTACCGTTACGAAAAAGAGGGCGTCGAGGAAACCGGCCGCACCTTCGGCAAGTTCGTGGCCACCGGCGTGCGGCCCTCGTTCATGCCGCGGCTGGAGACGGCGGGCGTGCGGCTGCCGTCCAGCGCTTTCCGCGAACGAGTGATGATGGAGGATTAAGTGAATCCGCTGCTAGTCGGCCTCGCCGTGTTCGTGGGAGTGACCGCCTTGGTCGGCGCCATGGTGTTGCTGTGGCGCCAAAAACCCGGCAGCCGCCTGGAAGAACGCCTGGACTTGCTGACCGGCGTCAATACGCCGGCGGCCGCCAGGGACGGTCTGTTGAAACAGGCCAGCGTGCTGGCACACCCGCTGGACCAGATGCCGGGGTTGATCGACACCCTGGTGGAGCGTTTCAGCCATTTCAATCTGCAACGGCTGTTCGACCAGGCCGACACGTCGCTGACGACCAGCAAGATGGCGCTCCTTTCGATGGGCCTGGCCGCGGTCGGCGCCGCGCTGGCGGCCGTTCTGAGCTTCCCCGCCGCGTTGGTGCCGCTGGCCGGCGCCGCGTTGGGATCGGTGCCGCTGGGCTGGGTGCTGTATCGCCGCCGCAAGCGTTTGAAGCTCTTTGCCGCCCAGTTGCCCGACGCCTTGGAGATGCTTTCCCGCGCACTGCGCCGGGCAAAGCCTGAGCTTCGGCTTCAACATGGTGGCCACGGAAATGGGGGCGCCGATCGGCAAGGAATTCAACCGCGTCTTCGAGGAGCAAAACCTCGGAATTCCCATGGAGGAAAGCCTCGGAAGTCTCGGCGCTCGGATTCCCAACCTCGACCTGAAATTCTTCATTACCGCCATACTCCTGCAACGCCAAACCGGCGGCGACCTGGCCGAAATCCTCGACAAGATCGGCAGCCTGATCCGCGACCGGTTCCGCATCTGGGGGCAAGTCCAGGCGCTGACCGGCGAAGGACGCCTGTCCGGGGTCGTCCTGCTGGCGCTGCCGCTGGTGCTGTTCGTGACCGTGTACCATTTGAATCCGCATTACGTCTCGTTGCTGTTCACGGATCCGATGGGCAAAAAGATGCTGACCTTCGCCGTCATCATGCAGATCGTCGGCGCGCTGGTCATCAAAAAGATCGTCAACATCAAGGTGTAAAACGCCGTGATTCTCGCCGATGCACTGCTGAATTTCGAGCAACTCGTTCCGGTGGCGACGTTCGGCCTGTTCGCCGTCGTGGCGTGGTGGTTGCTGGGGCTGGTGGCCGACAAAAAGCCGCGCGCGTTGGAGCGGCTGGCGGAATTGAAGAATCCCCGCCTTCACCGCTCCCAGCAGCCCGAAGCCCTCTTGAAGCGCTCCGATCCGATGACCAAGGTCCTGGAAAGGGCGACCCCGGCGCTGGCCGCGCCCTTGCAGCCCAGGAGCGAAGCCGAACTGGGCAAACTGAAAACGAAACTGGCCAACGCGGGCTTCCGCGGCGAAGGGGCAGGACCCCTCTTCCTGGGCCTGAAATTCGTCGGACTGTTGGCCGCCTTGTTCGTCGGCGGCGGCGCCGTGATCAGCGTCAAGGGCATCAACCAAAGCGCCATGTTGACGGTCGCCGTGCTGACCGCGATCTTCTTCTACTTGCCCGACATGGTCGTCAGCCTTTCTGGCCCGCAGCCGCCAGCAGGCCATCTTCCTCGCCCTGCCCGACGCGCTGGACCTGATGGTCGTCTGCGTCGAGGCCGGATTGGGACTGGACCATGCCATGCGCAAGGTCAGCGAGGAGATGAAACGGACGCACCGGGTGCTGTCGGAGGAATTGGCCCTGACCAATTTTCACTTGCAAATGGGGCGTCCGCGGGCAGAAGCCCTGCACGAACTGGGGGTGCGGACCGGCGTTTCCGACCTCCGCTCGCTGGCGGCGGTGCTCATCCAGGCCGACAAGTTCGGCTCCAGCATCGCCCAGGCGCTCCGCGTGCAAAGCGAGTCGTTGCGCACCCGACGCCGGCAATTGGCCGAGGAAAAGGCGGCCAAAACCGCCGTCAAACTCATCTTCCCCCTGGTCCTCTTCATCTTCCCCGGCATCTTTGTCGTCCTGGTGGGCCCCACCGCCATCACCATCGCGCGGGAAATGCTCCCCAGGATGCAAAAATAATCCGATTGGCGAGACTAGGACGTTCCGGCAAGACTCGCTGCGACCTTGCCACCCAAGGTGGCCGATAGGGATATAAGGAAGGTTAGGGCTGCAAGGAGGACGCGTGCCATGACGTCTCGATCGCTTTGGACCGCCGCTCTGGTTCTGGCTGCCGGTTTCGGCGGGACGGCTCCCGCACAAGCGGAGGGTCTCCGGGAGTTCTTCAAGGGGGTCGCCGAGGATACCGCCCGCAGAAATTGCTGGCCAGCGCCCTTTCTCTATCCCGCCCGACAGGCGGCACGCGAACCCTTCGCCAACATGGTCGCCAACGGTTGGGAACGGGAAAACATGCTCGCCGATCAGCACTTCGAGACGGACACGGGCAAGCTGAACGCGGCCGGACAAGCCAAGGTCCAGTGGATTCTCAACGACGTGCCCGAACAGCACCGCCGCATCTTCATTCACCGCGCGCGAACAACCCAGGAAACGGCGGCACGCATCCATACGGTCGAGGAGTTTGTCGTCCAGTCGGTCACGCCCAAGGAATACCCCCCCATCTTGGAATCCAAGAGGTCGGCGGAAGGCTATTCCGCAGAGTCGTACGATACCGTCCAGCGAAAATTCCGAGAGGCACTGCCGGAGCCCAAACTGAACGTCCTCGGATCAAGGCGGCTCGGGCACGTCGGGCGGGTCAAGCCCGTCGAGCGGTTCGCATTAGTTTCCGTTGCGGAAACACACCTGCGTGCACTCAGCGAAACCGCAAGCGAGTCGTGCCGCCCAATTCAAGATTTCCCAGACACCGCGTCTACCGTATTTTATTGTCCACGCCCCAATAGAGTTGATGTTACCGGCAAGAGCTTCCTAATCTTCCAGATCAATTGCAGGATCGGCCGGCCGGCGGTCGATTCACTAGATGATACCTGGCCTGGGATGCGCAGGAGGTGCACGATGGGAAGGGATTTCCACGGATTGCGGGCTTGGACGCGGAGAGTCGGCCTTGGGGGCGTCCTCTTCTTTGCCGCGTGGCGTCCATGTTTTGCCCAAGACGGAAGTACGACGTTGAACTTGCCGCCGGCGACGGTCCTGCCCGGTTCCAACGGGGCTACCCAAGGCGGCAAGGTCCTGCCGGCCGGTCCCTCGAAGGCGGCCACGAACGATCCCATCTCCTTGAACAGCGTGGCGAAGCCCGGCGTCGAACTGTACGTGGCGGTGGCCCGGCTCTACGAGGAAAACGGAAGGCTGGCCGAGGCCGAGCAGCAATACCAGAGGGGGTTGAAGGAATCGCCCAAAGACCTCCGCGCCCTGCTGGGATATGCACGCCTGAAAGATCGTCTCGGCCAGAATGAGGAGGCATTGAACCTCTACGGACAGGCCGTCAAAGCGCACCACGACGAGCCTTCCGTCTACAATAATCTGGCCGTGCATTACGCCCATCGGGGAATGTTTTCCCAAGCGGCCAACGCCATGCAGTACGCGATTCGGCTGCGGCCCAAGGAAGTCAAGTACCGCAACAACATCGCGACCGTGCTGATCCAGTTGGGCCGTCCGCAAGAGGCCTTCGTGCAACTATGCGCCGTGCATGACGAGGCAGTGGCCCATTACGATCTGGGTTTCCTGATGGTCCGGATCGGACAGCCGCAGGCGGCCTCCCATCAATTCTCTCTCGCCTTGCGATTGAATCCGTCGCTGGCCCAAGCCAGGCAGTGGCTCGACCGCCTGAACGGTCGCTCCATCGCGGCGCAGGGGCCGCCGCCGACGATGATCGGGCCGTCGGCGCCGCCGTCGGCGCCGCGGTCCAATCCGCAGCAAGAGCCGCAGGTGGCAGCCCGCACCGCGCTGCCAGCCGGTGTAGCATGGGCCGCCGATGGGCCGCCGGTGGTCGTGCGTCCCACCGACGCACGGCCGGAGCGGTCGCAGGGGCTGCAACCGCCGGAATCGGCCGAGACCCAGCGGTTGCCGCCGGTTGCCGACCGTCTGAACGCCACGCTGGAATGGCCGGGGTCTGCGGAGCCGCCGCGAGAGGATCCGCGGCGCAACTGGCCCCGCTGCCTCCGGACAGCCAAAACCGGTAGGTTATGCGGTGGCATAACGCTCTTGGCCAGCCGCGCATTGCATCATGCGGAAGCCCCGTTGCTCGCTTGCGGTTTCGCAAGCGACGCGGAACGGCAGAAACTACCTCTAAGCCGCACTACTGCTGTTCCACGCGGTGATCTGCGGGGAGTCCGGCCGGCTTGCGACGCACGGCAATGGGACCGTCCTGGCGGCGAAGGATCGCCACCAGGCTGGACCCGGCCGCGTACCCTTGCGGCCGCCGGCCCTGCAATGCCCGCAGCAAGCGCCGCGATTCGCCCGCCAGAATGAGCTGCAAGAGGAAATTGACCGGCCGGCTGGGCAACCAGAAATCGGTGCCGACCTTTCCGGCCGCATGACCGCGGCGGCGGTTCCTCGCCCGCACCAGCCGCACCACGGGGAGCAATCGGGCGTTGAAGTACGAGAGCAGCCGCGTGGCGACGGGCAGCCCGGCCCAGGTCATTTCCAGCCGTGCCCGATCGTATCGCCGATAGTGCCCGAACGACTCGTCATGCTCCGTCCATAGCGTCGGGTCGGCCGGAACGGTCAGGAGAAGATGGGTCCCCGGCTCGGCCGCCGCAAGGAGTTCCGACAGGAAAGCGAAATCGTCGCTGACGTGCTCCAGGACGTCCATGAGCAGGATGAGCCGGGCCTGCCCGATCAGGGGACCGAGGTCCTCGGGGGCCCGACCTTGGAGGAAATGGACCTTGGGATATCGAGGTCGCGCCAGGTCGATGGCCTCGGCGGAGGTGTCGATGCCGATCGCGCGGTACGAGTCGGCCAGGAAGCCGATATTGCCGCCGGTCCCGCAGCCGACGTCGATGACCGTGGCGCCGGGCGAAGGGGGCAGGACGGCGCCGGCGAGCTGCCGCATGATCTGCCGCCGCCCGACAAACCACCAATGGCGCTGTTCGATCTCGGCGTGAAGTCGGAACTGCTCGGTCTGCATGTCTACCAGATTTCGATTTCCAACTCGAGGTCCACGCCCAGCCGGTCGCGGACCTGGCTGCGGATCAACTCGATCAGGCGGAGCACGTCGGAGCTGGTGCACTCGGGCTCGGCGACGATGAAATTGGCGTGCCGGTCGCTCACCACGGCGCCGCCGATGCGGGTGCCCTTCAGTCCCGCCTTCTCGATCAACTCGCCGGCGCTGGCGCCGCGGGGGTTCTTGAAGACGCAGCCGGCGCACTGATGGCCCATCGGCTGGGCCGCCTTCTTGACGATCCACTGTTTCTGCATTCGCCGGGCCAAGTCGGCGGGATCGTCTTCCTCGAGTTGGAAACTGCCCTCGAGGATCACCAGGTCGTCGAGACTGCTCTCGCGGTAGCCGAAGAAGAGGTCGTCGCGGCCGCGTTGGTGGACTTCGCCGGCCGCGGTCAACACGGTGGCGCCGCTGGTCCATTGCCCGATGTCGCCGCCGTGCGAGCCGGCGTTGCCGTGCAGCGCGCCGCCGAGCGTGCCGGGAATTCCGATGAGCGTCTCCAATCCGGCCAGGCCGCGATGGACCGCGGTCGTGACGATCCGACCCAGGACGGCGCCCCCGCCGGCGACGATCCGCCGCACGGACACCTCGATCTTGCAGAACTCGGGGGCGGACAACTTCACGACCAGCCCGGGAATGCCCTCGTCGCGGACCAAGATGTTGGAACCTTGCCCCAACAGCCGCACGTCGATCCCTTCCTGCTGCGGCGCGCCCGACCAGCGCGACCAATTGGTCGGGGTTCTCCGGCTCGGCGAAGAATTCGGCCGGACCGCCCAACTGGAACCAGGTGTGCATCGCCAGCGGCTCAGCCCGCCGCACGATCTCGTCGAAATCGCTCCAAAAAACCATGACCAATCCTTCCTATGTCGCCTGCCCCAACGGTCAACAGTACGTCGCCGGGAAGCAAGTGGGTTTCCAGCACGCCCGCTATTTCCTCGCCCGCGTGGACGTCCAGCGTCGCGCCGCCGCCGGCCCGCACCTGCCGGGCCAGGACGGCCGCCGTCACCTCCCCAGGATGGGGTGGACCTTCCCGGGCGCGGAATATCTCCGCCACCAGCACCCTGTCGGTATTTTGCAGGCTGGCGGCCAGTTCGTCCAGCAGGCGCTCCGTTCGTGACGCCTGGTGGGGTTGAAACACGCACCACAGCCGCCGGCCGGGGAACATCTGCCGCACCGCGTCCAGCGTGGCCGACACCTCGGTCGGGTGATGGGCGTAGTCGTCCACCACCACGATCCCGCCCGCGGCGCCCAACACCTCCAGCCGGCGGTGCAACCCTTCAAACGTGCCCAGTGCGGCGATAATATCGGCCGGTTTGGCCCCGGCGGCCGTGCTCAAGGCTGCGGCGGCCAGGGCATTGAGCACATTGTGTCGGCCCGCCACCCGCAATTCCACCTCGCCCCACGGCTGCGAGCGATGATGGATTTCAAAGCGGTAGCGGCCGGCCTGGGCGGTCAGATTCCGGGCCGACCAATCGGCCCCGGGAGACATTTCCCCGAGACGGAAGGTTTCCACGCGGCAGCCTACGCCCGCCGTTGCCCGCCTGGTCGCCGCACAATCCTCGCGGAGGAGCAACAGCCCATCCTTCGGAGACCGACGCGGCGAACTTGGCAAAGGCCGCCTCAAGCTGCTCCGGCGAGGCATAGCAATCGAAATGGTCGGGCTCGATTCCCAAGATGGCGGCATCGTGCGGCTGCAAATGAAGAAAATTGCCGCGATATTCGCAGGCCTCGACCAGCACCAGGTCTCCGCGTCCGCAGCGCCCGCCCGAGCGGGCCCCAAGCGGCACGGCGCCGAAGACGGCCGTGGGGTCCAAGCCCGACGCGACGAGGACATGGGCGGTCATGGCAGCGGTGGTCGATTTCCCGTGGGTGCCGGCCACGGCCAGCCCCCGTTTGCCCGACATGAGCCGACCGAGCATTTGGGCGTAGCTGAGCGTTGGGATGCCCAGTTCGGCGGCCCGACGCAACTCGACGTTTTCCGGCGGAACGGCGATGGAGTAGACCAGCAGGTCGATGTCCGGCGAAATGTGGGCGGCCGCGTGGCCGGGAAACGCGGAAATTCCCCCCCAATGCAATGGGGGGGCGTGGGCGGCTGATTCATTCCGACACCCCAAGCCCACCCGTTGCAACGGGTGGGAATTCCATGTTGGGGCGTTCATATCCGACCCGCTGACGGTCCAGCCGGCCTGGAGCAACACGTCGGCCAACGCGCTCATGCCGGCGCCGGCAATGCCGACCAGGTGGGCCCGTTGGGCTCGCTGCACGCCGGTTTCCCCCCGAAACATTTTCACTTATCCTTTTCCAGCAGCCGGAACTTGGCCGTCACTGAAACGCTGAAGGAACACGGTGCGTTTACGTCCGTGGAGAAAATTTCGTTTTGGTCTAGGCTCATCGAATACATGAAGGGGGTACTGTTACTGAAGGAACTGAGGTCAAGGAGCGGGCCGCGTTGCATCCCGGCCGCCGTGGCTAATTCTGTGGCATGGCTCTTGGCCTTGGCGAATGCGTCGGCCATGGCCGCCTCGCGCTGTTTTCGCGAAACCTTGAAGCCATAGAGGAATTGAACCGCGGAGTAGGGCACGTTCGATGTCGCGGTGGGCGCGTCCGAATTTTCGCCCGCGGCCTTTTCCGCCGCGGCCTTGGCGCCGATCAGATCGGCCTCGAGAATCCGTTTTTTCAGCTTTTCGGCCTTCAGAAGCATGGCCTCGTGCCCGTCGGCCTCTAGCGGCCAGTCGGCCAAGATCATCGCCGAAACGAAGACCTTTTGGGCGTCACCGTCCGACGGCGGCGCGTAGGGTTGCCACGACGATGGCGGAGGCGCCAGGGGCGCCGGCGGCGCCACGGGCGGCGCTAACACCGGCCCGTAGGAGTTGGGGCCAGTAGAAGGGTAGGTCGAATAAGGATTGGCAGGAGCAGAATACCGGTACGCCGGTATTGGCTTGCCATCGCCGACGACAATCGAGTCGGCATTGGCGCCCGCCGCCTTGATTTTCTTGACCGTTGCCTCGCGGCGGTCCTTCAGTTTTTCCAAGGCGTCGGCCAAGGTCTTGCCGTCGCATGAAACCTCCACGTTCACGCGCAGGCTCGTGGGCGTCAACTTGACGACAGCCCCGCCATTGCTCGACACCGTGGCGCCCTTCTCGTCCTGGGCCAGCCCGGCGCTGCACCAGAGCAAGCCCGCGGCAACGAGAATCCAACTCCTCCTCGAAAAGACTCGACTCATGACTACAGCCTCCTTCTTGGTGGTTTCCGTGTTCCCGACCGTTGCGGGGCGACATGGGATCCGCAAACCGCGTGGGTAGATGCGCATTTTAGAGAAAACGCCAAGAATGGAGAAGTCCAGTGTGGTTCATCTCAGCTAGTCTGATGGGTGCCACGGTTGGCTTGTCCAACCGTGTTTTCATCGCTGCTGGGCAAGCCAGCAGTGGCACCCGCTCGCTGCGCCGCGACCACACTTTCTATCCCAGGCCGCCGAAACGCCGGTCGCGGGCGGCGAAACTCCGCAGGGCCTCGTGGAGTTGCGCCTCGGTGAAATCGGGCCAACACAGATCGGTCACCCAAATCTCGGCATAGCTGATCTGCCAGAGCAGAAAATTGCTCACCCGCATCTCGCCGGCCGTGCGGATCAACAGGTCGGGCTCGGGCATACCGGCCGTGTAAAGATGGGCGTCCAGGGTCCGCTCGTCGATCTGGTCCGGCTCGATCTTGCCGGCCCGGACTTCCTCGGCGATGCGGCGGACGGCATCGACCAACTCCGCCCGGGCGCCGTAGTTGATGGCCAGGCAAACGACCATGCCCGTGTTGTCGCGGCTGAGGGCCACCGTCTTGTCGATTTCGCGCAGTGCTTCCTCGGGCAGGCCGTCGCGGCGGCCGATCACCACCACCTTGACGTTGTGCTCCATGATGGTGTCGCGCTGTTGGACCATGTACTGCTGCAAGAGTCCCATGAGGAAATCGAGTTCCTCTTGCGGGCGTTTCCAGTTCTCACTGGAAAAGCAGTAGAGCGTGAGCTGGCGGATGCCCAGCCGGACACATTCCTCGGTGACGCGGCGAACGCTCTGGACGCCGTGGCGATGGCCCTCGACGCGGGCCAGGCCGCGCTGCCGGGCCCAACGCCCGTTGCCGTCCATGATGACGGCCACGTGGCGGGGCATCTTTTCCCGCGGCACCCCGGGCAGTTCGCTGGCCGTCGCTGGTGTGGGCGTGGACATGGTCAGGCAAGAATCGTTTGCTCGCGGTCGGGCCCGACGGAAACCAACTCCACCGGGCGGTCCAGCAGCCGGCCCAGCCGATCGAGATAGTTCCGCGCGGCGGTCGGAAGATCGGCCATGCGGCGGACCGCGGTGATCTCCGCTTGCCAACCGGGCAGGGTTTCGTAAACCGGCACGACCTGGCGCAGGTCCTCGACGTGGCTGGGAAAATCGGTCACACGCCGGCCGCCCAGCTCGTAAGCCGTGCAGATTTTCAACTCGGGCAATTCGCCGAGCACGTCCAAGAGCATGACCGCCAGGGCGTCGACGCCGCTGAGGCGGGTGGTATAGCGGGCCGCCACCGCGTCGAACCAACCGCATCGCCGCGGCCGCTTCGTGATGGTCCCGTACTCGTGCCCCCGGTCGCGGATGTGCTGGCCGGTGGCGTTGTCCTGCTCGGTCGGGAACGGTCCGCCGCCCACCCGCGTGCAGTAAGCCTTCATCACGCCGATGACCTTGGTGATATGTCGGCCGGGCACGCCGGAACCGGCCGACACGCCCACGCCGGAACTGTTGCTGCTGGTGACGAACGGGAAGGTGCCGTGATCGACGTCCAACAGCGAGCCCTGGGCGCCCTCGAAGAGGAGCCGCTTGCCGGCCTCCACCGCGTCGAGCAGGTAGGCGGTGGTGTCGGCCACGTGCGGACGCAGCCGCTCGGCATAAGCCAGGTATTGCCGATGGATTTCCGCGGCGTCCAACGTTGGGGCAGGGGACGACGCCGTCGCTTGGCAACGCAGCAGTTGGGTCTTCGCCCGCGCGATCTCGTCGATCCGGGCCCGTAGGCTCGGGCGATACAGGTCGCCCAGCCGGATGGCGTGCAGGCGGCCGACCTTGTCGCGATAACAGGGGCCGATGCCGCGCAGGGTGGTGCCGATGGCCTCGCCCCCGGCGCCCTCTTGGTTCAGAAAGCGGTCTTCCTCGAAATGCCAGGGGAAAATGACGTGGGCACGGTCGCTGAGCATCAGGTTTCGGCCGACCTGGACGCCGCGGGCGATCAGGCGGTCGATTTCATCCAGCAGGCTGGCCGGGTTGAGCACTACGCCGGCGGCCACGACGCACTGGACGTTGGGGCGGAAGATGCCGCTGGGGATGAGCGACAATTTGAAGGTTTGGCCGCCGGTGACGACGGTATGCCCGGCATTGGCCCCCCCTTGGTAGCGGACGACGATATCGTGCTGTTCGGTGAGCAGATCGACGATCTTGCCCTTGGCTTCGTCGCCCCACTGCAATCCGATCACACACGTGGCAGGCACCGCAACGCCCTCAGGAGAGGCTGGCAGAAAACCGCAAACATCTCAGTTTAGCCAGTCGCCTCCCGGGCGGCAACCTACCCCTTTGGGTACTGCCGGCAGTATTCATAGAGGGCCATCGCCGCGGCCGTGGCCACATTGTGGCTGTAAGGCAGGCCGTAGACGGGAATTTCCACCGTGTGGTCCAACAGCCGAAGCGTGTCGGCGTCGATCCCGAGCCGCTCGTTGCCGATCACTAACACCATGCGGCAGGGAAAACGGAAGTCGTAAAGACACTGCGAGCCGCTGGTCTGTTCCAGCCCGATCAGCGGGTAGCCCTCCTCTCGCAGCCGACGGAGCACGACCGGCAGCGTGCGCCGGACCTCGATCTCGATGGCGTCGCCCGTATGCCGGGCGATCGTGGGGTCGATCTTGGCATTTCCGCAGCAGATGATTTTTCGCACGCCGCAGCAGGCGGCCGCCCGGACGATCCGCGACAAGTTCACGTTGCTGCGCATCGGCGGACAGGCGACGATCAACGGCCGCGGACGATCCAGCGCGGTCGGCGGCTGGTGACGTAGTTGGACGAAGTCTTCGGACATGGGGGGTTGCGGCCCGACCGACGGGGACAGTCCTCACGAACGCAACCGTTCATAGGTGATGGTCATCCTAGCGCCGGGTCGAATGGAAAAGACCAATTCGATCCGCAGATTACGCAGATTTTCGCAGAGGAGACGAGGAGAGACGAAGAATGAGCGATCGGCGACCCTTCCCGCCGCCCTTTTCACCCTCTGCGTAAATCTGCGTAATCTGCGGATCGTCTGCTGCAATGCGGTTCGGCTCGGATAGTCTCCCGTGAACGGTTATTGATGACGAAAAATGGGGCCAGGAAGCGAACCTCCGGCGCTCGAATTCACCGAAGTCGTTCCTGGCCCCTGTGTAGCGTAAAAACGCTACGGTACCTATGCGGAATATGTCGATACGCTCGCCCCTGCCAGGGCGCGGAGATCACCTCGGAATCGTGCCAGTTCAACGGCAGCAGAGTTTTCAGACCGCTCGAAGACAAGAGAATGGATCGGACACCAATTTTCCATTCTAACCTCGCCGCGGAGTGTTGGGAAGGGCGATTGTGAATTGTGAAAGGCGGAAGGCGGAGGGCGGAAGGGGGAAGGACAGGCGAGCCCCGGGCGTTAGCCCGGGGATGGCTGGAAGGGCGAACGAGAAGGAACGGCCGCATCCTTATCGGACCGGGGTTGGCGGCTGCAAGACCTCGGTGGTCTCGTCGGCGTGGAGCGGTTCGGCCAGTCCGCGGCTGCTCAGGTCCACGCCGAAGTGGAAGACTCCCGGCTGCGGGGCCCGCACCTGGATGAGGTAAGTCAGGCTTTCGCCGGGGCGGATGGTTTCCACGGGGCTGAAGGTGACGACGTGGTTGTTGTAGGTGTACTTGGCCGGCCCGCTGGTCCCGAGGGGGTCCATGGCCATGGCGGCCGGCACGGTGGCGGCAAGCACGAGGTGGCTTTCGGGGGTCAGGCCGTTGTTCTTGACGCGGACAAAATACTTGACTGTCTCGCCGGCGATGACCGCATTGTGCAGGCCGGTGACCGTCACGGACAGGCCGGTTTGGGCGGCGGCCGGCGGCCGGGCCTCTTGGCGGACCTCGATCGAAGCGTCGGCCTCGCCGCGGGCGCCCTCCTTCGAGGTCGCGGAGGTGCGCAGGTTCAGGCGTGCCGCGGCCGTCCGGCAGCGATACTTGACGTGGATTTCGGTGTATCGGCTGGGCGGCAGGCTGGGGATCGTCCATTCCAGGTCGCCGGTCCAGTTTTTGACGGCATTGGCGGGCGTTTCCGCCTCCAGGCCGGCGTCGGCATGATCGACCACTTTCACGTCGCTCAAGGACTGCTGGCCGGTATTGGCGACGGAGATGGTGAATTCGACCGATTGTCCGACCGTCGCCCGCGCCGGCCCTGTTTTCGTGACCGAGAGGCCGGATCGTTCGGCAGCCGGGGGGAATGCGGGCGGGCCGGTCCGGCCGCCGGGCGACTCCACGCCGGTGATGCAGCCGTCGCGTGTTGCCACGATCCTGCCCGCCGAGAGAATCTGGACCGTATGGCATAAGCGGCCGGCCTGGGCGACCCGGAACGTGACCTTCAGCGATATTTCGTGGCCCGGCGCCAGGTCGTTCAGCGCGCGCTCGATGGGAATTCTTCCTGCCGCATGTTCCAGGCCGGGATCGAAGCGGTCCTTGATGGTCAGGCCGGTGGCCGGCGCCTGGCCGTGGTTGAAAACGACGATTTCGAAGGTTACGCTGTTGCCGACCGCGGCCTCGGCGGGGCCTCGAATGTCGACGTCGATCGTCGGCGAGGTGACGGTCGTAGTGACGCAATCGCTGGCCCGGAGGCCGCCGGCCGCAACGACTTCCGCGCAGTTGGCCACGCTGCCCTGCTGGACTGCCCGGAAACTCAGTTCCACCGCCCGACTTTGCCGAGGGGCCAGTTGGCCCACGCGCCACTGGAGTTTCTTGCCGGCGATTTCGGCCGCGGGCGTGCTGCCGAGATAGGTAAAGTTGTCGGGCACTTCGTCGGTCAGAACGACGTCTTGGGCCAACGAGTCGCCGGGGTTGGAAACCTCGATGCGGTACGTGACGTTGGACCCGATCGAGGCGGCGGCCGGTCCCGTCTTGCGGACGCAGATATCCGCCGCCGTCCAGGTCTTCAGGGTGCTGCCGTTGCAGACGGCAAGCCGTTGGCCTTCCGGTCCCTGCGGCTGAATGACTTGAATGGCAATATTATTGGTGCCGCGAGCGGGCCGTGTCTGGAAGATCTCGACGCTTGCCTGGCCCGCCGCGTTGGTCATCACCTCGGCGACTCGGGCGCCGTCGGGCGCAAAACCCGCGGGCGGCCCGCCGACAATCTCGTAACGGACCACCCAACCAACACGGGGAGCCAGGTTGCTCTGCGCAAGACCGTGGTGGTCAGCACATGCCGGCTGCCGGCTGGATTGATCGAGGGAGGGGGGAAACCGGACTGGGCATCGACCCAATAGATCGTCGCCTTGTCCAGGCGGTGCTCCCAGGGAATGACTCCCGGGGCAAAGACCGTGACGTGGCTGGTTCCTTCCAGGGCCGAGGTGATGGTGACCCAGCCCTGCCCACGCAGCACGCAGACGTCATCGGCCGGCGTGGGCATGCCCCGATCCAGACGCACATTTTCCCGCGAGGTGCTGCCGATGGCGAAGGTGTTGTTGATTTTGCGCGGGCGGTTGAAGTCGCCCAGCAACAGATCGACCCAACCGTTCTGCTGGACATCGACGAATTGGCCCGCGCTGCCGGGGGCAATCGACCACTCCAACCGCTCGTTGGTCCGCAGGTAGCCGTCGCCGGTATACACGCCCGCCACCAGGACGACCTCCCTGCCGATCCGGGCGACGAATCTCTGCGGCCGGAGCGTTACGCCGACGGGGTCCTCGGGAAGCGGCTGGCCGGGATAGACATAGTAGGGCTGCGGGTTGGGCGCCGCCGCGGCCGGCTCGGGCGTCAGGGGTTGGCCCGACGGATACGTGCGGGGCGATTGGAAATAGGCGCAGCCGCCCAATGCCGGCGCGCAGGCCGCCAGCACGATCCAGCTTAGTCGGCCCCTCATCCTTGAACGCCTCATGGCCCGTTCCTCGGCCTCCCAGGGGATTTACCACATGGGAAAAAGTGCGCAATGCTCCACTATAGAAAGGTTAGCACGTCATTTTGACAACGCGGGGCGGTTTTTTAAAAAAAGGCGGAAGGCGGAAGGGGGAAGGCGGAAGGGGGAAGGCGGAGGGACGTGCGGCGCATTCTTGGCTGGGCATTTCGCCTGTCACCTTCCGATCCGGAGGCTAACGCCTCCGGCTCCCTTCCGCCCTCCGCCTTCCCCCTTTCTCTCTGATGGTATGGGTAAACCTTGCAAGAAAGGAGTTGGATACATTCTACCTGCGCTCGCCAATCATCCCACAATGGCTATTTTTGCTGTTTACCGCCAACATGGGGAACCGATACACTTTCCGGGTGATTTTCCCGAGTCAACACTCTGGCTGCCTGGAGGGAGAGGGGTCCGGGCCTGTCCGAGCCATAAATATAGAGTTAAGGAGCCATCGATGCTTGTCCTATCCAGGCAACGTGACGAGAGCATCATGATTGGCGACAAGGTGGTGGTGACAATCGTTGATATTCGCGGGGACAAAGTACGCCTGGGCATCGAGGCCCCGGAAGAAATTCCCGTCCATCGCCAGGAAGTCTACGACGCGATTCAACGGGAGAACCAGCGGGCGAGCCAATTGCCGCCGACGGACGCCCAGGGATTGGGCAAATAAGGCCCATGCCACGGCATCGACAGACGTGTTTGGGTTGAGCCGAGGATGCGGATCGTAGCGGCCGACGGGGCGTCCGGGTCGCGGATGCCGTCTTTTCCTGTTTTGCCATCAATTCTCGTGGCAACAGTCCGACTGTGGGATTCCCACGAAAAAAGACTTACAGAAACCCAGATTGCCTAAAGTGAATAAATTACCATTCCGATAGCGTTCGATAGATTGTGCCATAGGGACACAGGCGTGCGAGTGAACGCGAGTAGGATTGTCGCGCTGAATCGGGATACGAGAAAGGATTGGCACGCAGTCCTGTCGGTACAGTGACTACCCTCGTGTCGTTGGAGGAACCCACCTATTTTCTCATTCCCGTCGCGGGCCGCTCTTATAAGACCAACCGTGTCTTGGCGGCGCGCAGCAAACCTACTGCCGGAATCGTGATCTCCCCGCAATCCGGTGAGGCTTGGACGTAAACCTTATTTTGGAGGGGTATGTTGCATGACCCGTATTAACACCAACATCAGTTCGTTACTTGCGCAGCAGTCGCTGGCCCACGTCGAACACGAATCTGCAAACCGCGCTGACCCAGTTGAGCACCGGCAAGCGGATCAACTCGGGCGCCGACGATCCGGCCGGCCTGATCGCCAGCCAAGCCCTTGCGGGCGACATTACCAACACGCAGCAGGCCGTGTCGAACAGCCAGATGGCCAGCAAGATGATTTCGACGGCCGACAGCTCTTTGTCGCAGGTCAGCTCGCTGCTGACGACCATCCAGGGCCTGGTGAACCAGGCGGCCAGCACCGGCAACATGAGTGCCAGCGCGATTGCCGCCAACCAGCAGGTGATCGACTCGTCCTTGGACGCCATCAACCGCATTGCCCAGACCACGTCGTTCCAAGGCCAGAATCTGCTGGACGGCAGCCTGGCCTTCACGACCACGGGCGTCCCGACTAGCGTGAGCAGCATGCAGATCACTCAGGCGAACCTTGGCACGCGCCGGCTCGCTGGGCGTGGGCGTCAACATCAGCGCCGCCGCCACGGGGGCGTTCTTGAAGACCGACATCCCGGCCGTCGGCAACGCCAGTGCTGCCAAGGCCACCGGCACTACTGCCGCGTTCGCCGACGCTTGGCACCATCACGGTGACCGCGCCTTCGAATGGACCGCAGTACAACGGCGTCCACCTTGTTTTTGAAACCGACGCCAACACCCCGGCCGGCGATCCGCAAGCGACCTACAATGCCGCGGCCAAGGAAATCTCGTTAAGGTCAACGATTTGACGCCCACTACGGACGCCGACATTGCCACCGCGATCGCAAAAGACGCGCTTCACCGCCAGTTGCCTCGGACGCCGGCACGGCACGACCACGTGGATCCGACCGCCGGTAAAGATTTCGGGGCGGGGCTGGCTGCGGGGCTCGTTCTGGATTCGATTGCCGGCTGGCCTGGCCAACGGCGCCAATGGGACGGGCGGCTTGGTCGACCGCGGTGGAAATGCAGATCACCGGTTCCAACGGTTCGCAGGTCTTCTCCTTCGCGGCCGGCACAACCGCCTCCACGATGGCCACCACGATCAACTTGGCGGCCGAGCAGACGGGCGTCTACGCCACCACCGCCAACACCGACACCCTGGAACTCCAGTCGACGAACCCTGACAATACCACCAGCCAGGTGGGTTACGGCTCCACCGCCAAGGTGGAGGTGACCATGCTCGACGGCACGACGCTGCCGAATGCCATCCAGGATGTCGGCAACAATACGACGAGCACCTCGGCGGGCACCGACGTTGCCGGCACGATCAACGGCGTCACCGCCGTCGGCAGCGGCAACACCCTGTCGGTCGACAACTCGAACCTCGCCTTGAGCATGACGGTCGCGCCGACCACGGCCGGCGCCATCAACTTCAACATCACCGGCGGCGGTGCGGTGTTCCAAATCGGTCCGACCGTGGGCACCAACCAGCAAGCCCACTTGGGCCTCTCGAGCGTGAACACCAACAGCCTCGGCGGCGCCGAGTGGGACGCTTTACGATCTGTACTCCAACGGCACCGCGTCCTTGGCGACCGATCCGACGACGGCGGCCCAAATCGTCAATGAGGCCGTCAACCAGGTGACTTCGCTTCGCGGCCAGTTGGGGGCCTTCCAGAGTGCGACCCTGGACTCCAACATCGCCTCCTTGACTTCCGCGGTGACCAACCTCACCAGCGCCAAGAGCTCGATCACGGACGCCGATTTCGCCGCCGAAAGCGCCGCCCTGACTCAGGCCCAAGTGCTCGTGCAGTCCGGCACCGCGGTGTTGTCCATTGCCAACCACCAGCCGCAGAGCGTTCTGGCCCTGCTGCAAAACGCTTAATACGCTCCAACATGACCCGGAAAACGTTCTGACCCTGCTGAAATAACCCCACAGAACATTCCGGCGTAACCAGCGTTCCGGTCCGCCCCGGTTTTCGGGGCGGACCGGAGCCTTTTTCAAGGCGGAAGGCGGAAGGGCCGCAGAGCTTGAGAACTAAGCTCTAAGAACTAAGCCCTAAGAACTTAGACCGTAGAGCTTAGACTACGTTAGTTTCATCCCTTCCCCCTTCCGCCCTCCGCCTTCCCCCTTTGTAACGTTTAGCTAAACCTTAACGGCCGGTCTTGCCGATCCCATGATGATGCGAGGGGTTAGCAACGTACCTCATTGCTAGAGGGGTGCTCCATGTCGACGGGCGGCGTTGGCCTTATCACCGGGCTGAACATCTCCACGGTGGTCAGCGACTTGATGACCGTCGCAGAGCAGCCGGTCACGGCGCTGCAAACCCAGAACACGAACCCTCGACAACGAGCAAACGGCCTACGAGACCCTGATGTCCGACCTGCTCGGCGTCCAGAACGCCGCCAAGAGTCTCCAGCAGGACACCCTCTATACCTCGCGGTCGGCCACCAGCAGCGATACCTCGGCCCTGAGCGCCACGGTCACCGGCACCCCGGCGCTGGGCACCTATAGCTACACTCCCCTCCAGATGGCCCAGGCCGAGCAGTTGCTCAGCAGCGGTCTGCCGAGCGAGACCACCTCGCTGGGCGGCGGCACGTTCACGCTTCCGCTTCGGGGCGGACCTCAACACAGAGCGTCAGCCTGGATTCGCTCAACGGCGGCAACGGCTTCGTCCCCGGAAAAATCAAAATCACCGACCGCAGCGGGGCCACCGCCACCATCGATCTGTCCACCGCGCAAACCATCGGCGACGTGCTCAACGACATCAACAACAACGGCACGGTCAACGTGACCGCGGTCGCCGACGGCGACCGCATCGACTTGATCGACAATACAGGCGATACAGGCGCAATGCGTCGAACCTCAGGGTCCAGGAGGTGGACGGCGGGACCACCGCGGCCTCCCTCGGCCTGGCCGGCATCAACGTCGCCGCGTCGACGGCCGACGGCAACCAAATCCTCAGCCTTTCTTCCAACCTGGACCTCAACGTGCTGAACGACGGGGCCGGCGTGTTCACCAGCAACGTGCTCCCCGACATCGGGTACACGTTGGCCAACGGCGACCACGGCACGATCGAGCTGGCGCCCATCGCCTCCGGCAGCACCACGGGGACCCCGCCAACCACCCTGGGCGAGATCGTCGATGAGATCAACGCCGCCGCGCCCGGCGAGCTTTCCGCCTCGATCGATTCGACCAACAACCGGCTCATCATCACCGACGAGACCACGCCTGCGAACGGCGGGACCTTTACCTTGACCGCGACTGAACGGCTCCACCGCGCTGTACGACCTTGGCCTCGCCAGCACGGTATCCGGCGGCACGGTCACGGGCACCGGCGGCGCGGCCACGGACACCGGCGGCGCAATCACGGGCCGCAGCATCCTCGGCGGCCTGCAAACCGTCTTGCTCAGCAGCCTCAACGGCGGAGCCGGCCTCGGACCACTCGGCAATCTCGACCTGACCGACCGCAGCGGCAACTCGGCCACGGTCAATCTCTCGTCGGCGCAAACGGTCCAGCAGGTCATCGACGCGATCAATCAGGCCACCGATACGACGACGAACACGAAGCTCGGCATCACCGCCCAGCTCAACGCCGCCGGCAACGGCATCGAGCTGGTCGACACCACCGGCGGCAGCCGGCAACATGATCGTGGCCAACGACAGCGACGAGACCACGACGGCCACGAAATTGGGCATCGCCGTCAACGGCGCCGTCTCGTCGGTCAACAGCGGCGACATGCACCTCCGCGTGGTCTCGATGAACACGGAACTCTCCAGCCTCAACGGCGGCGGCGGCGTCGCGGATGGAACCGTCAAGTTCACCGACTCGACCGGCAAGACCGCCACGCTCACGGTCGACAGTTCCATGCAAACCGTCGGCGACGTCGTCAATGCCATCAACCGCCTCGGTCTGGGCATCACGGCCGGCCTCAACAGCCACGGGCGACGGCATCCTCCTGACCGACACCGGCGGCGGCAGCGGCACGATGTCGGTGACCGAGGGCGACTCCACCACGGCCGCCGATCTGAACTTGCTCCAACCGGCGAACGGCACCACCATCGACGGCGCGATGACCCAGACAATCACCCTGTCCAGCAGCGATACGCTCGAGACCTTGGTGACGGCGATCAACAAGCTGAACGCCGGCGTGACCGCCTCGATCGTCAACGACGGATCGAGCAACCCCTACCGGCTCTCCTTGACCAGCAGCCAGTCGGGCACGGGCGGCGCGCTGGTCGTCGATACCTCGGGGATGGGCGTCACCTTGCCGTTGACGGAGTCCGTAAAGCCCCAAAACGCCCTGCTGGCCCTCGGCAACAGCAGCACCGCTTCCAACAACGTCCTGGTTTCCTCCCCCAGCAACAGCTTCACCGACGTGCTCTCGGGGGCAACCCTCCAGGTCAACAGCGCCACGGGCAGTCCGGTGTCGGTGACCGTCAGCAACGACGAGACCGATCTGTCCTCGGCCATCCAGGCCATGGTGAACGATTACAACACGTTCCAAAGCGCGCTGACGTCCTACACCGCCTACGACACATCGACCGATACCGGCGCTGTCCTGGCGAACGACCCGACGGCCACGCAGCTCGGTTCGGAAGTCTCCGGCCTGATGAACGGCATGATTTCCGGCGCCGGCTCGATCACGGCGTTGGCGCAGCTCGGCGTAAGCGTCAACTCCGACGGCTCGCTCACCTTCGACAGTTCGACGTTCAGCAGCGCGTACGAGTCGGACCCCGACGCGGTCAAGCAGTTCTTCACGGACACAACCAACGGGTTCGCGGTCCAACTCGACAATCTCATGACCCAGGTTGCCGGCAGCACCAACTCGTTGCTGTCGGGGCAAGTAAGCTCGCTGGCGAGCACGGTGACCGACAACACCAACCAGATCAATTCGTTGAACACCATGTTGGGCGACGAGCAAACCCGGCTGTACAACGAGTTCTACAACATGGAACTCGCCATCTCCCAATTGCAGACCAACATGAGCATCGTGGACACGTTCTCGCTGCTCAACTCGGACGGCACGTCAACGAACGTCTTCTCCAACACCGATGCCAGCAGCTTGGGCTCGAACCTCGCCAACATCATCGAGTCCTTGGCGTCGTCCGCCGCCGCGGAAGCCAACAGTTCCAGCAGCCCAGTTCCAGCAGCTAATTTGGCGTGACCGTCACGGAAGGATGAAAAGGGAGCACGCATGGCCCCTTCGGCAAGAGAGAACTACTTGACCACGGAGACGATGACGGCCACGCCGCAGAAGTTGCAGTTGCTGCTGATCGAGGCGGCGCTTCGCTCGGCGCGGCGAGCCGACCGGCAATGGCGGGACCAGCAAGACGAACAGGCCCTGGAATCGGTGATCCATGCCCAGGCCGTCATGGGCGAACTGCTCCGCGGCGTCGATCAGCAGTCGCGGTCGGAGTTGACCGATCGGGTGGCGGCGGTCTACGCCTTCATCTTCCGCCGGCTGGCGGAGGCCGGCTACCGGCAGGACAGGGCGATGCTGGCCGACGCCATTCGCCTGCTGGAAATCGAGCGAGAGACTTGGCAAGCGGGTATGTCAACAGACGGTGATGCCGCAACGCGTCGATCAAGCCGGCGTCGTTCCCTCGCCGACCCCTCGCCCCACGTCGGCCCCCACGGACAACCTGGAGTCGTTTTCGTCGGGCGGCCTGTCGCTCGAGGCGTGAGCCACCGCGGCGCGGACCTCCTGCGGCTAGCGCCCTCCGATCGGCCGGCCGCCGCCGGTTCACCTTACCTTCACCTTCGGAAGGTTCTAAACGCCGCCCTGCGGCGCCAACCGTATCCCAGCAGGCCAACAGAGCCGACCCCCAGCAAGGCGAGCGTAGAAGGCTCGGGAGTCGGGGTGGGCGTGTATTGATACGTCACGGTGCCGGTGAAGGACGCATCGGTGACCTGGCTGGCGTCGGTGTTTCCACCGGTGTTGGAGAGTTGCGTTTCCGTGAAGGTGGAGGCGGTTAGGCTCAATGTGCTGTAGCCCGTAAATTCACCCAGGATGGTCGGGTTCGTGTAGGCGTCGTATGCCCCCCCCGTGTTCGTAAGCAGGCCGGAGCCAATGCTGTCGCCGCCTGGCAGAGAGTAGTTGTACGACGGTGAAAAGAGGTCCACTGCCGGAGACGCCAGATTGTTCCCAACATCCTGGGCGAAAACCTTGACCAACGTGTCCGCATTGCCGGTCGACGGAGAGTCCGAGTTGTTGGTGATCGTGAGTGTCGTGCTCAGTCCGCCACTGAGGGTCAAATCTACCTCCGTCAAGGTTCCGAGACTGGGGTTGAACTGTGGGAACGTCAGGAGGCCCGACCAGTCCGTCATCGTGGACGGGATGGGGGTCGACGTGGTGATACGGGCCAATCGTAGCGGCCCCCACCGGCGCGGCCACCCCCAGACCAATGACGGCCAGAACCAAAACGCACAAGCAAGCTGTTATCGGGATTTTCCGGATCATCGTAATACCATCCTAAAGGTAAGGCCCCAGTTTGACTCCCCCCACACAGCGGTCCGAAATCAAGTTCAGCGATGTTCGTCACCCCAAACGCCGCACGCTGCAAAGGGTTTCCGCCGCTTGCAGTGCGGAATGGGGAAAGGCCGCATAAGAAGCCCTCCCCAACATCCTGCGATGCCGGAAGGGCTGTCGGCATTGACGAAACCGAACGCTGCCTCGATTCGGGTGTCTGTGTAAAGAGTGCTGTTATGATGCCACACCTTAACGAAAATGTCAAGCATTTGGTAAGGATATGCTTCAAAAGATACCGCTAGACCCCCGTTATGGTGGGAACAGGGGCCCTTATGGCCCGGGCACGCAACCCATTGCGGCGGGGGATTCGCAGCGTACAATATCCGGCTGTCCCCTCACCGACGAGGCCGCCCGTGAACGACGACCGCTTCCTGATCCGCGTGGGCCATAGCCCCGATCCCGACGATGCCTTCATGTTCTATGCCCTGGCCAAGGGCAAGATCGACACCGGGCGGTTCCGCTTCGAACACGAGTTGGTCGATATCGAGACGCTCAACCGCCGGGCCTTCCGCGGCGAGTTGGAACTGACGGCCGTCAGCCTGCACGCCTATGCCCACCTGACCGACCGCTACGTGCTTTGCACCTGCGGGGCGAGCATGGGCGATCGCTACGGGCCGATGGTCGTCGCTCGCCAGCCGCGGCCGCTCGGCGAGCTGGCCGCGGCGACGATTGCCGTGCCCGGCACGTTGACCACGGCCTACCTGGCCCTGCGGCTGTGCCTGGGAAAGGATTTCGCGCACGTCGTCGTGCCGTTCGATCAAATTCTGGACGCGGTGTCGGCCGGCCAGCTACCAGGGGCAGCCCGTCGATGCCGGACTGGTCATCCACGAAGGCCAGCTTACCTACGCCCGGCAGCAGCTTGCGCTGGTGGCCGACATGGGGCAATGGTGGTTCGACGCGACGGGGTTGCCGCTGCCGCTGGGGGGCAACGTCCTCCGCCGCGACCTCGGCCGGGAGACGATCGCCGAGGTGCAGCGCCTGCTGCGGGCGAGCATCGTCTACGGCCTGGAGCACCGCGACGAGGCGTTGGGGTATGCCCTTGCGTTCGGCCGCGGCTTGGACCGCGACAAGGCCGACCAGTTCGTGGGCATGTACGTCAACGCCTGGACGCTGGACTTTGGACCGCGGGGGCGCGAGGCGGTCGCGCAACTGTTGGCCCGAGGCTACGCCGCCGGGGTCATCCCCAAGTTGGTCGTGCCCGAGTTCGCCGAGTAGGGCCTTACCGCACGCGGATCCGGTAGGGCATCCACAGCAGCGTCTTCTCGCCGAGCAGCTGGCGCCAGACCGTCGCCTGGCGAACCAGGTGGAAGAACTCCGGCATGGAGGACTCCATGTCGGGAGTGACCGCTCCGTCGCCGAAGAGCTGCTCGAAGACCGACTTCGGCTGGGGCAGGATCAACAACTCGACTTCGGCGTCGGCCTTCAGCCCGGCCGCCTTCTTCGCCAGGACGATGGCGTCCTGGAGCGTGCCCAGTTGGTCGATCAGGCCGTTTTTCTTGGCCATTCGCCCGGTGTAGACGCGTCCCTGGGCGAGTTGTTCGAGCCGCTTGGGGTCCATCTTGCGTCCTTGGGCCGCCTTGCTGACGAACTGGCCGTAGGTCTCCTCCAGCAGGGCCGTCCAGGCTTTTCGTTCGTCGGGCGTGAAGGGGCGCGTGGACGAGAGCGCGCCGCTATTCTTGCCGCGGCTGATGACTTCGGTGCTCAGTCCGATCTTGTCGTACAGCCCGCCCGTGACCAGCTTGCCGCCGATCACGCCGATGGAGCCGGTGATGGTGCCGGGCTCGGCGACGATGGTGCGGGCGGCCATGGCGATGTAGTATCCGCCGCTGCCGGCCACGTCGCCCATGCTGGCGATCAGGGGCTTCTTGCATCGGACCGTCTCGCGCCAGATCAGGTCGCTGGCCGTGGCCGAGCCGCCGGGGCTGTCGACGCGGAGCACGACGGCCACCACCTTGGGATCGTCGGACGCCTTGCGGAGGGCTTCGATCAGGGTCGTCGAGCCCAGCGAACTGTTGCCGAACATGTCGCCGACGCCCTTGCCCTCGACGATCTCGCCCACGGCATAGACGACGGCGATGCGCTTGCCCGCGGCGGCATGTTCCGCGGGCTTTTCGCCGGCGAACAGCTCGACCAGCTTCATCAGGCCGCCGATGCCGGAGAAGTCGGCCTCGATGCGCTTCTTCTTGTAGTTGGTGACCATGTCGACGCGATCGACCTTCAGCTTCTTGGCCAACGAGTCCTCGAACTGGTCGGCGTAGCAGACGCGGTCGATCAGGCCGGCCTTCTGGGCGGCCGAGGCCG
Organism: uncultured Planctomycetia bacterium; assembly: GCA_963804825.1. Lineage (GTDB taxonomy): Bacteria > Planctomycetota > Planctomycetia > Pirellulales > Thermoguttaceae > JBKQVT01. Next base: position 373,236 of record CAWDRV010000006.1, read on the forward strand.
AAAACAGCCCCTGGTCCATCCAGGTCTTCACCACGTAATCCTTCAGGCGCCGATCGGCGGCGATCAGGTTCACCAGGGCTTCATAACTGTCGTCGACGATGGCTTCCATGTTTTCCCGAAACGCCGGGCTCATGCCGGTGCGGGTCAAGGGCTCGGCGGCCCCCTTGTACTTGCCCATCTGGAGGGCGTCGAACTTCAGCCCCAGCTTGTCCAACAGGCCCTTGTAGAAGGTCATTTCGGCGTGGACGCCGGGCACGATGAGCGTCCCCGAGGGCGGCATGTAGATTTCCTCGCAGGCCGCGGCCAACACGTATTGGCCCGTCTCGGCGTCGGTCAGCTCGGCGTAGACCGGCTTGCCGGCCTTGCGCATCCGCGCGATGGCGGCGCGCAACTCGTTCAGCTTTCCGCCGCCCATATCGACGTCCTCGATCCGCAGCAAGACGGCGGCGACGGTCTTATCCTCGCCCGCCTGGTCCATCCGCTGGATGATCGTCGACAGCGACGGCTGCATTTCGCCGAACAGGCCGGGTTGCGAAGGGCCTTCCGGATAGTCGCCCTTGATCGTGAAGCAGACCACCGTGGCCTTCTTCGCGCCGGGCTTGGTCGCCGAGGTCGGCTTCTGGCCCTTCTTTTCCGCCGGCTTGGTCGGCTGCGACTTTTCGGCCTTGCCCTTGGGAGATTCGTGCTTCTCGGCCGCTTTCGTAGAGACCGGGCTTTCCTCGATGACCTCGTCGTCGTCGATCTCCTGGCTCGACTTGGCCGGCGGAGTGGTCGAAGGCGGTGCAGTTGACGGCGGGGCCTTCGACGGCGGAGCCTTCGAGGGCGGAGTTGTCGGGGGCGGAGCGGTTGCGGGCGCGGCGCCGGCAGGCGCCGGGGTTGAAGGTTTCGACTGCACCGGGGTCGCGGGGACCAGCGGCGGCGTCAAGCCGGGGTAAGGGCCCGCAGGACTGGAGGCGTCGCTGCGACGATGCGGCGTTTCCGGAACTAACTCTTTCGCGGCCGCCGTTGTCTTGCCGTCGCCTTTCTCTTTCCCGCCGGCGGGCTCTTGGCTCGGTTTCTTCGCTGCCTCCTCCGCCCTTGCCTTCTCCAATTTCTTGGCGATGATCGGCGTGATGTCGATGCCCTCGGTGTGCCAGATGATCGGCCGATTGAACTCCCGGGCAACGTCGGCCGGCTTGGCCGGGTCGCACGGCTCGCTGTTGAAGTTGACGACGACCGTCAACTTGTGGGCCTTTGCATACTTGTCCACAACGCGCTGGATTTTCTCGTAGGCGACGGAATAGGCATTGGACTGACGCCGAACGATTTGCGCTTCCTGGGCCATGACGTGGGCCTTGAAGTCGGCTTGACGCCGAAGGACCTCCGCTTGTATTTTGGCTCGATCCGGGGTGCCTGGGCGGAAATCTTCGACCTCGGCGGCCAGCGCCTTGATCGCGTTGCTGTCGTTATTGATGTCGATCTTGGCCCGCAGCGTGTCGGCGTTGATCTCCTCCATCGCCTTCGTGAACTCGGGATCGCTCTTGTACAGGGCGTTGATGTCCAGCAGGGCGATGTTCTTCTGGCGGTGCGAAATCTTGGTCGCCGTGGCTTCCTTGGAAGCAACGCTGGGGCCCTTATCCCCCTCGGCCGCCCACGCGAAAATCGCACCGATCCATAGCAGACCAACCACGCAGGCACCAACTCGTACACGTCGCATTGGAGGAATCCTTAGGCGTTGAAATAGGTGAACTGGGCTGAATGTAGTTTACCTCAGCGGCGGTTTTTTTGCTAGTACCCCCCCTGATAAGGCGGAAGGGGGAGGGCGGAAGGCGGAAGGGAGGAACGAGGGAAAGGATGAAGGATGAAGGATGAAAGCGGCAGGAAGATCGCTTGCGGTTTCGCAGCCTTCCGCCTTCCGCCTTCCGCCCGCCCCCTTATTCATAGCGTTTTGTGGAACCGACGGACGGCCACGCCGAGCGTAAGGATGCCCATGACGGCCAGCACGAGCATCTGCGGCCAGAGAATGTCCAGCCCGATGCCTTTCAGGAAGATGCCGCGAAGGACCACCAGGAAGTATCGCAGCGGATTGAAATAGGTGATCCACTGCACGACGGTCGGCATGTTGGCGATGGGAAAGGTGAAGCCGGAGAGCAGCACCGCCGGGAAGAAAAAGAAAAAGGTGCTCATCATGGCCTGCTGCTGCGTCTGGCTGATGGTCGAGATGATCAGCCCGATCCCCAGCGTCGTCATCAGGTAGAGGCTGGTGGCGAAGTAGAGCAAAGCGAGGTTGCCGCGCATGGGCACCTCGAACCAGAAGACCCCGATGGCGGCCACGATCGTTACGTCGACCAGGCCGATCAGGGCGAAAGGCAGCGTCTTGCCCAAGATGAACTCGCGGGGCGTGATGGGCGTCACCATGATCTGCTCCATCGTGCCGATCTCCTTCTCGCGGACGACGGCCATGCTGGTCAACAGCAGCGAGACCAGGCTGACCACGACGACAATCACGCCGGGGACGTAGAAGTTGCGGCTGATGAGGTTCTCGTTGAACCACGCCCGGGGGCGAAAATCGAGTTGCCGCGGTGTTTGGTCGGCCCCTTCGAGCCGATCGAACCGCGCCAGCAGGATCTGCTCGGAATATTGCGACGTGATCGTGTTGACGTAGCTCAGCACGACGCCGGCGGTGTTCGAGTCGGTGCCGTCGAGGATCACCTGGAGCGTGGCGGTGTGCCCGGCGCGGAGTTGGTCGGCCAGTCCGCGGTTGATGCGCAGCACCATCATCGCCCGGCCGCGGTCGACGAGTTCCCGGGCTTGGCGCCCGTCGTGGATATAGGCGACGACGTCGAAGTAGCCCGATTGTAGGAACCGGGCCGTCAGCTCGCGGCTGGGCGTGCTGTTGTCGAGGTCCCAAACGGCGGTGGGCACGTTCCGCACGTCGGTCGTGACAGCGTAGCCGATAATCAACACCTGGACGCAGGGAATGACGAAGATCACGGTCCGCATCCGCGGGTCGCGGAAGACCTGGATGAACTCCTTGATCAGCATGTGGCGGATGCGTTCAAACATTGCGATTCCCGTTTCGCCGCGTCAGGTCAGTTTCTTCTTGAACTTCACCTTGGCGACCGCGACCATGATGACTCCGAAAACCAACAAGAACAACGCGTCGGTGGCGAGGACATCGAGCCCGACGCCTTTGAGATAAATCCCCTTGAGCAGGACCATGAAATACCGTGCCGGCACCAGGTACGTGACCCACTGGATCGGCCGCGGCAAGTTGATGATGGCGAACATGAACCCCGAAAGCAGGAACGACGGCAGAAACGTGAGCGTCATCGCCAGTTGGCTGGCCAGCAGTTGGCTCTTGGCCGCGATGCTGATGGTCAGGCCCATCGCCAGCACGCCGACCAGGAAGACCGACGCCATGAGGAACAGCAACCCGACGCTGCCGCGCAGCGGAACGTGGAAGAGGAACTGGCCCATGAGCACCGCCACGAGCACGTCCAGAAGCCCGATGCAGAAATACGGCAGCAGCTTGCCGAGGATCAGTTCGGCGCCGGTGACGGGCGTGGCGATGAGCTGTTCCATCGTGCCGCGTTCCCATTCGCGGGCCACGGTCAGCGACGTGAGCAACGCCGCAATCACCATCATGATGACGGCGATCAGGCCGGGCACGATGTAGTTCTTCGATTCCAGGTCGGCGTTGAACCAGACCCGCGGCCGCACGTCCAGCGGCGTGTTCACGCGCGGACCGCCGGCCCGTTGGAGCTGCCGGATGGTCATGTCTTGGGAATAGGCCGCAGTGAGCGCTTCGGCGTAGCCGGTGGCCAGCGTGGCGGTGTTCGAGTCGCTGCCGTCGATGAGGAACTGCAACGGCGCGGCGCTGCCGGCGGCGGCGTCCCGGGCGAAGGTGCGGGGGACGACCAGGCCCGCCAGCGCCTCGCCCCGGTCGATGGCCTGCACGACTTGCCGATCATTTTCGACGTATCGCCGCAGCGAGAAGTATTTGGAACCGGAAAAGCGGCTGATCAAGTCGCGGCTCGCCGGCGTGCCGCTCTCGTCCAAGACGACCAGCGGCACCTTGTCCACGTCCAACGTCAGCGCGTAGCCGAACAACACCAGCATCAGCACCGGAATTCCAAGGGCCATCAGCAGGCTGCGCGGGTCGCGCAGCACGTGCAGAAATTCCTTGCGGGCGACTGCCCGGACGCGGCGAAGGTTCATCGCTGCACCTCCTGCTGCGGCTGCTCGGCGCGGTCGCGGGCCTCGATCAGCGATACGAAAACGTCTTCCAACGAAGGGACGATCTTTTCGATCCGCGTCACGCGATGGCCCCGCTCGGTCAAGAGCCGGCGCACGGACAGGGCGGCCTCCTCGCCGTGAAAAGCGACCACGTGCAGCAGGTTGCCGAACAGGGCCGTCTCCTTCACGCCGGGCAGCCGATCGATCGCCTCCATGGCCGCTTCCGCCCCGTCGCAGGCCACTTCGAGCACGTCCTCGTGCATCCTTTCGCGTTTGAGGGCCTCGGGCGTGCCGCAGGCGATCAACTCGCCGCGATAGATCAGGCCCAAGCGGTCGCAATACTCGGCCTCGTCCATGTAGTGCGTCGTGACGAAGACGGTGACGTGCTGGGCGGCCATTTCATAGATCAGTTCCCAGAACTGCCGTCGGCTGACCGGATCGACGCCCGAGGTGGGCTCGTCGAGAAAAAGGATCGGCGGCCGATGGAGGATGGCGCAGCCCAGGGCCAGCCGCTGTTTCCACCCGCCGGAAAGGACCGCGGTCGGACGGTGGCGATGCTCGGCCAGGCCCGCCATGTCGATCACCCATTGTTTCCGCAGCGGCTTTCTCCCGCGGCGGAATGCGGTAGATGCCGCTGTAGAAGTCGATGTTCTCCTCGACGGTCAGGTCCTGGTAGAGCGAGAACTTCTGGCTCATGTAGCCGATGTTGGCCTTGATTTGCTCCGATTGCGTGCGGACGTCGAAGCCGGCCACGGAGCCGCCGCCCGCCGTGGGCGCGAGAATGCCGCACAGCATCCGGATCGTGGTCGATTTGCCCGCCCCGTTGGGACCGAGAAACCCGAAGATTTCGCCGCGTCCGACCTGGAAACTGACGCGATCGACGGCCGTGAACCCGCCGAACCGCTTCTCCAGGTTCTCGACCACCACCGCTTGCCCGCCTTGTGAGCCGGAGGCGTCAGCCTCCGGATAAGCATGCACTTCCGAAACGCTCGGCGTCCGCGGGGATAAACGCCGCGGCCCGCTTCCGTCTCTTGTCCCCTGACTTCCCTTCCTCTTCTCCCAGGACCGAAACGAACACGTCTTCCAGCGACGGGGCGACCTGTCGAAGCTCGGCCGGCGGCAGTCCGGCGGCGCTGAGCGCCGACTCGACTTCCGCGGCCGTTTGCTCGACCGCGTTGCTGACGACGTGGACCCGGTCGCCGAACAGGCCGACGGAGCCGGGCGGACATTTTTCCCGCAACACGGCGGCGGCCTTCCGTGGCTCGGCGGCGCGGACCTCCAGGATCGCCCCGCGCATGAGTTTCTTCACGTCGGCCGGCGTGCCGCAGGCCAGCAGCTTGCCGCGGTGGATCAAGGCCACGCGATTGCACCGCTCGGCCTCGTCGAGATAGGCCGTCGAAACGAAAATCGTCACCTTTTCGCGGAGCAACTGGTAGAGGATGCGCCAGAAATCCCGTCGCGACACGGGATCGACGCCGTTGGTCGGTTCGTCGAGGAAGAGCACCTTGGGCGTGTGGATCAAGGCGCAGGCCAGCCCGAGCTTCTGCTTCATCCCCCCGGAAAGATTGCCCGCCAGGCGGCGTCGAAACGGCGCCAGGTTGCTGAACGCCAGGAGCCGCTCGGTCCGCTCTTGCCGGCCTTGGCGGGGCACGCTGTAGATGTCGGCGTAGAAATCGAGGTTCTCCGCCACGGTCAGATCGGGGTAAAGCCCGAAACGCTGGCTCATGTAGCCGATGTCTTCCTTGATGGCCTCCGCGTCGCGGATCACGTGGCGGCCGGCCACCCAGGCGTCGCCCGACGTGGGGTCCATGATGGCCGTCAGCAGCCGCATGGTGGTGGTCTTGCCGGCGCCGTCGGGCCCCACGAGGCCGAAGATCTCGCCCTCGGCCACCTCGAGATCGAGATCGACCACCGCGGCCAGATCACCGAACGTCTTCGTCAAATGTTCCGTGCGGATGATGGACATGGGAGAGGCGCAAGCGTATAGAAAGCTAAAGGTCTAAGAACTGAAGGTCTAAGAACTTAGACCTTAGAACTTAGTGCTTAGAACTTAGAGCTTAGCATCGCATTTCATCCTTCACTTTATCGCTGCGTCGGCGGGCATGCCGGCCTTCAACTCCATGCCCGGATTCCGGATGTCGATCTTGATCCGATACACCAATTTCACCCGTTCTTTCTCCGTTTGCACGGTCTTGGGCGTGAACTCGGACTGCTCGGAAATGAAGGAAACGTGGCCCTGGTAGACCTTGCCGGACGTGGAATCGGTCGTGATCTCGGCCGTGTCGCCGAACTTCACCCGATCGAGGTCCATCTCGTCGACATACGCCCGAAGCCAGACGTTCACCATGTCGGCCACCGTGACGACCGGCGTGCCCGGGGCCACGTATTCGCCCTCTTCGATGTTCTTCGAGAGGACCACGCCGTCCAGGGGCGAGTAGATTTTGGCGTAGCTCAATCTCGTCTCCGCGAGATCGAGCGAGGCTTTCGCCTGCTTGACTTTGGCGCGGCCCTGGTCGATTTCCTCCTTGCGCGGCCCTTCCTTGACGAGTTTGCACTGCTCCAACGCCTGCTGATATCTCGCGACGGCCACGTCGTAGGCGGCCAACGCCCGATCGTGGTCTTCCGTCGAGATCGCCTTCTGCGAGAACAAATAGCGGGCCCGGTTCCGCTCGATCTCCAGGCGTTTCTTTTCCACCTCGGCCGCCGAGACTTGGGCCTCGGCGACCTTGATCTCCTGGGGCCGAGAGCCGGCCTCCAATTCGGCCAACGCCGCCCGGGCGACCGACAGCTCGGCACGCCGCAGCGGCCACGTCCTCTTCCAGGTCCTTGGTCTCCAAGCTCCGCGATCAGTTGTCCGCGCTTGACCCGCTGGCCCTCGTCGACCAGCCGGCGTTCCACGCGGCCGGCGATCTTGAAGCTGATGCCCACCTCGGTCACTTCGATATTGCCGGAAACCCGCAGCACCTTGTCGCCGGGGCGCAATTTCTGCACCGCAACCCACGTCCCGCCCGCGGCCAGCGCCAGCAGAATGAGAAGGAGCGGGGCGATCTTCTTCACGGATTTCTTCACGGGGGCCATGATGATGTTCGTCGGGTGCAACTCGGTTTGCTGTGAATCCACAATCACATCGTCGCGGGGCCCTTCGCGGCAATGGCGGCATGGAACATCTGCCATGCCCGGCCCGCATGTTGGGTTACGTTGAAGCCGCCGTCGGTCAGGTGCCAGAGGATGCCGGCCGGCACGATCATTCCCATGAACATGAGCGAGACGGTCTCGGCAGCGACCTCCGGCCGGATGCACCCCTGCTGCTGGCCCTCGCGGACCGTCTCTTGGATGGCGGCCAGGTAGCCGGTCAGGATTTGGCCGACGTGGGCTTTGCGTTGGGGATGATCGCCGAAGGCGTCGTCGGAGAAGATGATCCGCGGGACGGCACGCCCCTCGCGGATGAACTGCACGTGGCGAATGAGCATCCCGCGGAGCCGCTCCAAGGGATCGGGCGTCTCCGCCTTGGCGGCCTCCACGTTGGCGTGCAATCGCTTCTCCACCAGGTCGAGCACGGCGTCGAGCACTTCGCCCTTGTTCTTGAAGTGGCGATAGATTCCCGACGGCACCAGTCCCACCCGGCGGGCGATCGACGCGATGCTCAGCCGCCGGACCCCTTGGCTTGCCACCAGGCTCAAGGCCGCTTCGGCGATCTGCTCGCGGCGGACTTGGGTGTCCAATTTCAACTCGGCCATGATTTGCTCCTCTAATGTGATTATACATTCACAACAGGGCAATACAAGGGTAAAATGGGTTGTTTCGGAAAGGAAAGCCGATGCTGGGGTTTCTCCGCCGACCGCTTTCGGTTAGGCTGGGACGCTTAACCCGGATTCATTCATCGCGTGCCACGACCACGCGTTGTGTGGTCGTGGCCCAGGTGAATAATCCCGGCTACCTGACTCCGCAGCGACGAAAACACGCCCGATGGATTCCGACTTCACGCCTACCCCCCTCAAGAATGACCCGTATTCCGTCTGGAGGGGGCACCATTTCCAGCTTTACGCCACGAGCTGGTTCCTGATGTCCTTCGCCAAGCAGGCGGAATCCGTGGTGTTGGGCGTCTTCGTCTATAGCCATGTCTACATTCTCTACCACTCGGTCGAGACCGCTTCCTTGGCGCTTGGCTTGTTGGGGCTGGTGCAAGCGCTGCCGATGATGCTCTTAGCGATTCCCGGCGGCCAGATCGCGGACCGTTGGGACCGTCGCATGGTGCTGACGGTGAGCCTGGCGGCGACCGGCGCGATTTCGGCGGTGCTGGCGGCCGCGGTCTATCGTCATGCGTCGCTGTGGTGGATTTATCTGCCGTTGCTGGCCGGCGCCGTCGGCCAGGCGTTGGGAAACCCGTCGCGGACGGCCTTGCTCCCGCAACTGGTGCCGGCCAAGGAGTTCAGCAACGCCGTGGCCTGGAACATGACGGTGTTTCAGATCGGGCGCGTGACCGGCCCGCTGCTGGGCGGCCTGATTGCTGGAATCTTCGGCACGGCGGCGGCCCTGGTCCTCGTCTTGGTCTGCCGGTTGTCGGCCATGGCGGCCGCGTTCTGCCTGCCGCGGCAAACCCCCGACGCGCGACGGACGGCCGAGGCCGTCACGTGGGAAAGCCTCGTGGCGGGCGTGCGTTTCGTGTGGCGGCAGAAGCTCATTCTCGCCACCATCACGCTGGACCTGTTCGCCGTGCTGTTCGGCGGCGCCGCGTATCTGTTTCCCGCCTTCGCCCGGGATATCTTGAAGGTGGGCGTAGCCAATGTGGATTTCTGCGTGGGAGTGCTCTGTGCAGCCGACGCCGTCGGCGCGATCTGCATGGCGGTGCTGTTGGCGCATCTGCCGCCGATCCGCCGCGCCGGGCGGACGATGCTCTGGGCCGTGGCCGCCTTCGGCGCCGCGACGATCGTCTTCGGGCTGTCGAAATGGCTCTGGCTGTCGCTGGCCCTGATGTTCCTGGTCGGCGCGGTGGACGCGATCAGCGTGGTGGTCCGCCACACGCTGGTGCAAATGCTCACGCCCGACTCGATGCGCGGCCGCGTCTCCGCGGTCAACAGCGTGTTCATCGTGGCCTCGAACGACCTGGGCGGGCTGGAATCGGGATTGACCGCCTGGCTGGTCGGCCCGATGGTTTCCGTGGTGGGCGGGGGCATCGCCACGATTCTCGTCGTGTTGGCGTCCGCCCGGATTTGGCCGCAGATTCTCGGCATCGGGTCGTTGCGGGACATCCGCCCGGCGGAAGAAGAGGAAGAGGGATTAGGGATTGGGGATTAGGGATTGGAGATGCCCCCTCGACGCACTCGAGGGGCTTTTTCTCTCTTCTAATCCCCAATCCCTAATCCAGTAGTTCCAAGTTCTCGTTTATGGCGGCCGAAGGACGTAAGGTGCTGTGCCATCGTGATATAGGACGACGATTTCGTGAGCGATCCAATCGAGCACCTGTTTGAAGCGAAGGAGTTCGAGGTGCAGTGCCAGACGATTGCTCCGTCCGTCGGCGAGTCGCGTCTGATGAATCCAGACCCATACGTTCCGCAAGATGAACCCCAACGCCACAAAGAACAGCCGCAAATGAGGATCGCGAGTGCAGGTGTAAATTCTCCCTTGCCGCCTTTGACGATAACTCGTTTCGATGCCAAACCGTTTGCGGTAACGCTCGCGAATCTCCGTCGGAGAGCCCTGCACGCCCCAGGCAGCGAACAACAGTTTCTGTCTCGACTGTTTGCCGGTGTGCCGATTGCGGTAGCGGCGATAGCCCACACAGACCCGAATGGCCACCTGTCGCTCGCCGCTTTTCATCGTGTGGGGGTACCAGCCCGCCGCTTGTCGCCGGATCGCCCGCAGGCCGGTCAGTTTTCGACCTTTCCTGGGGCGTCGCCCGGCGAACTTCACCGGCATCAAGAACGGCAGATTTTCCTGCTGCAAGAACTCGACCACGGGCAGGTTGAAAAATTCCCGATCCAGCAAAACACGCCTGATTTTCAGGTCGATTTCGCGGATCCGCCCCAGCAATCGCCGCAGCACCGTGACCAGCGATTCGTGGCGTCGCACCCAGGTCAGGGCCAGCGTGTAGCGCCGGCCGTACTCCACGATACAGGCCGAGGCGTAGGCATGGAATTTCGTGGTCCCCTGTTTCGGCTGACCGTAGTAGATTTCGTTGCGGCTCCTCTGCGGCTGCCCGTAATAGGGGTCGAGGTGCAGGTCGATCGCGATGGTCCACGCTCGGCGTGTCATGCGGCGCGGGAGATGGCCGACCAGGGCCTTGTTCAGGCGGCGTTCCAGCACAGGGAGCGTCTTGGGCAGGCCGTCCTCCAGGGCCGTCATGGCCGCTTGATCGGACGGGGCGTGGGCCAGGTCGCGGCAGGCGGCGGAGATGGAAATCGACCGGGCCGCAGCCCGCAAGGCGACTGCCGCGATTGCCGCGGCGGTGCAGCGCCACCCATGATCTTTTACTAGCTTTGCTTGCACCAGCCATGATTGAGTCCACGAGTACACTTCGCCGCTGGTTATGGTAGAATTCGTCCTTGAACGCATGGCTTCCTCCGTGTAACGACTCGTTGACACAAGTCTTTTACACGAGGAGCCTTGCGTTCACTTATAGCAATTCAGCCGAACTTGGAACTACTGTAATCCCTAATCCCTTCCTAAAACATCGCCTCCACCTCGGCCCACTCATAGGGCCGCAGGTCCACGCGGATCGAGTCGCCTTCCACCGATAACGGCGACGACGGGACGCCGCTGGCGCCAAGCTTCGCGGCCGATTGCACCGGGCGGAAGGAACGCAGATTCACTTGCACCGAGCCGCCGTCGGTTTCCAAGAGCCGCACGCGAAAACCGCGCGGACCACCGGCCAGGCGGGTGCCACGGTTGGCTTGTCCAACCGTGTTCTGGGCACTGCTGGACAAGCCAGCAGTGGCACCGGATGCGTCCTCGCCGGCCAGCGCTTCCCAATGCGTGGCCACCACGCCGCGAACATCGAGATGAAACAACCAGCCGGACCGGCGCGGCGGCCCGGCCGTGGCGGGCGCCATGACCGGCGGGGCGAGGAAATCCAAGGCCGCCGGAAGCACGCTCGGCGGGTCGATGGCCAGCCCCAGGCGAAACCGCCGCGCAGCGTCTCGCCGTGGACCACCAGCAGCGTATCGAGTTTTCGCTCTCCGCAACGGCGATGATAGGGCAGGCCCGCCGGTCAACAGCGCGGTCCGCGTCTTTTCCGTGCGGACCTCGATGAAATGCGGCGATTCGAGCTGCGTCGCCTCGGTCGGCACGGTGGCCATGTTCACGCCGCGATAGAGCCTGGCCGTCGGGTCGGGCCAGGCGAAACGGGCCGCATAGTAGGAATTCCACGGGTCGGGCTGGGGCATCCGCTCGGGCTCAAGCTCGATGAGCAACTCGACGACGCGGCTGCCTCGCCAGACGCGCGTGGTCTGCCGAAAGCCGGCCAGCCGCGTCCCGTCGCGGGACATGAGCCGGCCGCGGGCGACGACTTCGCCCAAGACCGGCCCGGCGGAAACGATCGTCACCTCGTCGGCGGCCATGACCGAATAGGCGGCCTCGTCGCCCTCGCCGCCCGCGTGCGGAGAGAGCCGCATGGCAATCTGCTGGGCCATGCGCGGACCGCGGGTGTGATAGTCGGAAATCGAACGGATGGCCCCCGTGTGCGGATCGATCACGATGCTGAAGAACTCGTTGCGGAGGACGGTTTGCAACGCCCGGCGGTCCGCGGGGCGTTTTCCACCCCGCCGTCTCGAAGGGCTGTTGAACGACCAGCGGCGAGGCCGACTTCGGCCGCCGGCGGAACAGCGACCACTTCGACAGCGGCGACGACGATGACGGCGGCGGCGACGGCGATTGAGACGACGTTGCGGCGTCCGTGCCGGAGGCCATCCAGGCGAAACCCATCGCCGGAACATCGACCACCACCGTCTTCTTCCCCGCCGACTCGGCGGCCGTTCGGACCGGCTCGACCACCGCGGGAAGCGACGACGCTGCGGGCAATTCCAGGCACAATCGCCGCGAGAAGCTGGACGGATTGGCCAGCAGGATCCCGCGGCCTTCCGCGGGTTGCGGGCCATCGACAGCGACGCTGGCGCCGATGGCGGCCGCCAGTTGCCGCGCGGCGGCGTCCAGGCGGTCGTGAAGTCGCGTGTCGATCGCCGGGTCGGATGAATCTTCCTCCGTCGGGAATTCCCCGCCATTGCAATGGGGGGCTTTTGTCCAGCCAAGCAGGCCAGCGCGCCAAGCGTCTGGGCGGCCTCGGCGACGGCCAGCCGCTGGAAGTAGCGGACCCAGCGGGAGAGCGGATCGCTCCGGCCGGCGGCGACCGCCTGGGGCAAATAGGGCGAACGATATTGGTCGGCGGTGTAGACGGTGTCCTGGCCGGTCCCGGCGGTCTGCTGGAAGTAGTCGATCATGGTGGCGAATCCGCCCAGTCCCGAGGTGTAAGCGGCGGCCCGCCGGAGGTCGTGGTACCAAGGGGCGGCCTGTGCGCGGCCAATGGGCCAGGACGACGGTGGCCGCCTGGTCCATGCCCGCGGCGCCGCCCAATCGTTGCGGCAGGCGGAGGAAGGTGTCGGCGCGGTTGGCGTCGTCGGGGATGCGCTGCAGGGCTTCCAGCGCGGTGCCGTCGAGCCCTTCCCAGCGGATGCGGCCGGTCTCGCCGGTGGGAAAGCGGCCGTCGTCGAGCGTGGCGTGCAGGGCGCCGAGGAAGCCGAACTTCTCCAGAATCTGCGGCAGCACGGGCGAGAGTCCGAAGCGGCGGCGGCCGAAAATCAGCGGCTGCACGCCCAGAAGCCGCTGGTAGGCGTCGAGTCCCCGTCGCAGATTGCGGGCGATCGCTTCCGGGGGCAGCAGCGAGAGTTCGCCCTCGTGATATTCGCCGCCGAGGAGCGAAAGGCGGCTGCCGTTCAGGGCGTCGCGCAGGGCCGTCAGCGACGCCGGTTCCCGGCGGGCCATTTCCTCGAGCACCTCGCCCGAGACAAGCAGGTTCAGGGGCCGTGCCGGCGGCCAATTCATGGCGCAGCGATTGGCCCAGCGTGGTCGAGGCCACCAGCGTCAGGTCGAACAGCCGGGGTTCGGCGGGGAAGAAGTATTCCCGGGCGTGATGGAGCAGATCGAAAGCCGACTGGAGGTGGCGGCGTGCCGCTTCCGTGTCGCCCCCGCAGGCCTGCTTGGCGGCGGCGAGCACGTGCGATTCCAAGCCGGACTCGTCGACGTGGCTCATGTAGCGGAGCTTTCGCGTGAGCAACTCGACGGCCAGATGGCAGAACCCCAGGGCGAGGAAATCGGCGGCCAGCGAGGGCTCGACCACGGCGGGCGTCCGGTCCCAGCGCGGTCCAGCGCGGCGGCGACGATCTGGCGGCGGCCGGACAGGCGGCGAATCACGCTGGGCCCCGGCCTGCTCGGCGTCCGCCAGCCATTCGGCCGGCAGCAGGGGTTCGCAGCAGGGCGGCAGGACGCAGAGGTGGCCGGCCGGTTCCGCGGGCGGCGAGCTGGCCGGGGCCCAACCCGGCATCTTGCCGGCCGCCGCGACCAGCGCCGGATGCCAAAGGGCCGACCAGGCGGAAAGCAATTGTTCGGACTCGTCTTCCGGCCGCTCGGTGACAAACTCTTCCAGGCTGTCGCAGGGCAGCAGGACGGTGAGGTGTTGGAAGTTCATGGCAAGGAATAGACCAATAGGGGAGTATTCCGTCGAGTTGTCCCTGCCTCGTGGTTGCAGGGGCGCTGATCGTTGCACAGGTGCCTATCCACGATAGTTCCCCGAGGCATGTAAGTCGAGTCGCCCGGTTGACATAGGGCGTTGTTTGGCGGTAGATTAGGTATTGTAGGCGGTAAAGGTGCGGGCCGAAGTGCGCAAGACAATTTTCCGGTCCTTTCTGGATAAGTTGGCCCGGGCCTGGGCTGCCAGGAACAGAGACATCTGACAAGACGTATCACTCCCTGGTGGGTAGGGCGATCCGCGGGTGGATTCTGAGGGCAAGGGAGAAAGAGCACCATGGCCAGATCCGGCGTAGTCTGGGGGATCGACGTAGGGCAATGCGCGTTGAAGGCGTTGCGGTGCCGTGCCGGCGACGATCCCGACAAGATCGTCGTCGAGGCCTTCGACTTCATCGAGTATCCGAAGATCCTCAGCCAGCCGGGTTCCGAGCCGGCCGAGTTGATCGGCGACGCGCTGAAGCAGTTCCTCTCGCGGAATTCGGTGCGCGGCGATCGGGTGGCGATTTCGGTGTCGGGGCAAAGCGGGCTGGCGCGGTTCATCAAGCTGCCGCCGGTGGAAGCCAAGAAGATTCCCGACATCGTCCGCTACGAAGCCCGGCAGCAGATCCCCTTCGACCTGAACGACGTGATCTGGGACTATCAGCGGATGGGCGGGGGCAGCGAGGAGGAGGGGTTCGCGCTGGAGACGGAGATCGGCCTGTTCGCCATGAAGCGCGACGCCGTGTTCCGCGCCATGGAGCCGTTCCAAACGGCGGGCATCGAGCTGGATTACGTGCAGCTCACGCCGCTGGCCTTGTACAACTACGTGTTGTTCGACCAGTTGGGCCAACCTGCCGTCGCTGGAAGAATATGACCCCGAGAATCCGCCCGAATCGGTGGTGGTCGTGTCGCTGGGCACCGACTCGACCGACCTGGTGGTGACCAACGGTTTCCGCGTCTGGCAGCGGAGCATCCCGCTGGGCGGCAACCACTTCACCAAGGCCCTGACCAAGGAGCTGAAGCTCACCTTCGCCAAGGCGGAACACCTGAAGCGCAACGCCACCACCGCGCAGGACCCCAAGGCGATCTTCCAGGCGATGCGGCCGGTCTTCAACGACCTGTTGACCGAGCTGCAGCGGTCGCTGGGCTTCTTCTCCAACATCGACCGCCACGCGAAGATCGGGCGGATCGTGGCCTTGGGCAACGCCTTCAAGCTTCCCGGGCTTGCGGCGCTACCTGTCGCAGAGCCTCGGCTACGACATCCAGCGGGTGGATTCGTTCCGCGGCCTGGAGGGCTCCGAGGTCACCAACGCCCCGAGTTTCAAGGAAAACATCCTCAGCTTCGGCGTCTGCTACGGCCTGGCGCTGCAAGGGCTCGGCAAGGGCGGGCTGAAGACGAACCTCTTGCCCAAGGCAGATCGTCCGCGACCGGCTGATCCGCGAGAAGAAGCCCTGGGCGGTGGCCGCCGGCGGCGGCGCTGCTGCTGGCGTGCAGCCTGAGTTTCGCCGCCTCCTCGGCCTCGCTGCAGCACGGTCGGCAAGGGGCTCTGGAAGGCCTGCCGAGGCCGAGGCCAAGCGGGTGGCCGACCGGGCCGCCGGCTATAAGGGCCGCGCCGACGAGGCCAGAACGGCCAAGAACAACTTGGCTACTTGGGCGTCAAGAAGATCGGCGACAGCCTCGTGAGCAACATCGAGGGACGCGTCTCGTGGCTGGAGTTGCTCAAGGCCATCAACGAGTCGCTGCCCCAGGACGATCCCAACAAGGTCCCCGATAAGATTTGGGACCGCAACGAAGTGCACATCACCAATTTGGAATGCCAGCAGGTCGACGACCTGGCGAAATGGTTTGCCAGCCGTGAAGAAATACTACACGCCGCTGGGTAGCGCAGCCGCCCCGGCCATCCCCGCTCCTGCCAACAGCCCGGCGCAGGCGGGCAATCCGGCGCCCGTGGGCAATCCGGCGCCTCCGGGCGGCCCGGCTGGTCCCAATGCCCCGGCCGCTGCCGGCGTGCCGCTGCCAGTCGGAGCGGCTGCCGTCGATCCCGGGCCCTTCGGGACCCGGCTGGGTGATCGCCATCAAGGGACACCATTTCCACAACCATGCCAACTTGGGGGCCAACCAGGGCGCCGAGTTCGTCCGCAACACGCTGATGAAAAACCTGGCGACGGGCAAGATCGTCGTGCCGTCCCCGGACGGCAAAGGAACGGAAACCGTCTCCTTGAAAGACCTCGGCATCGGGTACCCCGTGCTGATCAATCCCAAGGCCATCTACACGGTGGAAATCGACAATCCCAAGCCCATTAAGAGCGGAGGCGGAGGGGCCGGGCGGAGGGGGTCGGCCCGGCGGCGACGCCGCTGCCCCAGGACAAAATCACCCTCCAAAGATTCGACATCCTCGTCCATTTCTGCTGGAAGCCGGCGACGGCCAGCCAACGGAGCGCGGAGAAGGCCGAGAAGGCGGAGCGCGAGAACCGTTGAGTCCACGGGAGGTTTGCACGCATGGATAAACTCAAAATCACCTTGGCCCAAATGAAGAAGCACCACTTCTGGGTCCTCTCGCGCTCGTCGTGGTGGGAGCGTTGACCACCTGGGACCTCGCCATATCCGCGAACGACAAAAGCTTCAAGCAACGCAAGGGCGAGGTGGACGGCAGGTTCAGCGCCGTCGGCAACGTCATCACGACCAAGGACCCTCCCAATGAAGGCGTCATCAAGACGATCCACGACTTGATCGACGGGACGGGGGATAAAGAGGGCGAGGGCCTGAAGCAGAAGGTCTTGCAGGCATGGACCTTCCTCTACGAGAAGCAGACCAAAGAGAACCCGCTACCAAAAGCCCTCGACGATGATTTTCAGAAACATTATAAACAACTGGAGCAGGGGAAGATCAGCGAACTGTCCGACCTCGACCGGGAACAATATCAGCGGCTGGTCAAGGCCTACGTATGCGGAGAGGAGGAGAAACCGGAAAAAACAGGGAAGGGCGGGGAGTCGCCCAAGGCCGAAAAGGCCGAGAGAAAATACTTATTCGAGGGCCTCGACTTGCGGCGGCCCAAGGATAACGCAGCCGCCGTTCATCGCGACAGGAACATGCCCCACTTTCACGGCCACCAGTTTCACGCGCCGCTGCCAGGCCCCGGCGCCGCTGCCGCCAATCCGGACGCGGTCGAAATGGTCGGGGTGCTGGATTGGGATCCGACCGATCTGGACCGCATTAAGAAACAGTTCGTCTGGGAGGAGACGCCCGACACGCAGACCGTCCGTCTGGCGCAGGAAGACCTTTGGGTGTACGAGGCCTTGCTGAGAATCATCGAGAACACGAACAAGGACGAAAAGACGAACAAGGCCCCGACATCCTCCGAGAAGGCGGCCATCAAGCGGATTGAATCGTTGGAGATCGGCCAGCAGGCCGCGCGGCGTTGGGCGCAGGACAAGGAGTCGGTGATCGCCGGTCTGGCGGCGGTTTCGGCGGCGCCCGGCCCGGGCGGCGGCCCGGCGAGGCAGGTTCCTCGCGGTGGCATCCAACAGTTCCAGCATTCCCGTCGCGGCGGCATCTATGCCGGACCCGGCCTCCATAATGTCGGGCCCCAGGAATCGCCGTTGGCCGATCGCTATGTCGATGACAGGGGGGACCCGCTGGCCGAGGACGCCAAGTCCCCCTACGCCGAGTTGTTCAAGATGATGCCGATCAACCTCCGCCTGGTGATCGATCAGAAAAAGGTCACCAAGCTGCTGGCGGAGTGCGGCAACGCGAACATGCCGATCGTCGTTCGCACCGTGCGTTTGCGGCCGGGTGAAGGCGAAACCATTTCCGCGTTGACGGGGGCCGGTGCGGCGGGCAGCGGTCAGGGGCCCGCCACCACGACGTTGTTCATGCATCGTCCGTCTTCCGCGACGGGCGAGGGGGAGGGCCAGACCGCGGAACCGGCCGGTTCTCCCTATCTGCACGTTGGAAATCCGCGGGATCATCTACCTCTACAATCCACCCGATCTGAAAATGTTGGGAACAGGGAGCACCGGCGGCGCGGCGGCGACGCCGGCAACAACGCCGGCCGGCGCTTCAGCGACGGGAGGTCACCCATGAAAGCCCAGGTCAAACTGAAACTGGACAAGGACTCGTTGCAGCAGTTCTTTCTCGAAAATGTGGAAAAAATGGTCTTCGGCGTCGTCGCGCTCGGCGCGCTGTTCTTGATATGGCAGGCCCTGACGCAAAAGGGCTACGACAAGAGGCCCGAGGCCTTGAATCGGGAAAGCGCGAAGGCCAACAAAAAAATCGACGATACGCCGCCGTGGGCGATTCCGCCGGAGTGTCATTCGGCGGAATTCGAAAAGTTGGTCAAGCGCGTCCTCCTTCCCATCAAGCCAGTGGCCTACGAGTACGGCAACCCGTGGGACAATCCGGTGGTGCCTCCGTTGAAGCTGCGTCCGAAACCGGACCTTTTCGCCGCCGAGGACCTCTGCGGCACGGCGGGCGTCGGAGCGTTCGCGGCGGGTGGGGCCCACGGTGGGCAAGGCCGAATTGGAATGCGCTACGTGGTGCTGACCGCCCTGGTCCCGCTGGAGCGACAGACCGCTGCCTACCAGAAGGCCTTCGACGGGGTCACCTATCAAATCCCGCAGAACGATGCAGAGCCCGTCTATGCTCGTTTCAATGTGAAGCGGGTCGTGGTGCCTTCGAGCGGCCGAAATCACGAGTTCAATTGGGAAGCCGAGAAACCCATCGACTCGGCGAAGGCGATCTTCAACGCCAAGAGGCAGTGGCAGGGGACCGGCCAGGAAATCGTGGACCCAAGATTCCTCTACGGCCAAAGCCAAGGTTCGGTCCGCGGCGGCCGCAGCGGCGAGAGCACGACTGATCCGTTGGTCTTCCCGCTGGGACCGACGACCCACGGCTGGGGGACGGAGGTTGCGCACCTGCCGGAGATTCCGCCTTAAGGAGGAAAAAGTCATGCTGCGAGGGCCGCAACCCGAGGAGCAACACCCCACCGGGGACACTCCCGAGGAGGAGCCACCTCCCGTCAAAACCGCGGCTCCCGTTCAACCCGAGGAAGACTTGACCAAGGGACCGAAGTATGTGCTGCTCCGATTCTTCGATTTCGACGTCAAGCCGGGAACATCCTACTGCTACCGGGTATCCCTGGTCCTGCAGAATCCGAACGCCGGCATAAACGAGTCCTATCTGGTCAAACCCGAACTCGGCAACGGAAAAATCATCCAGTCGGCGTGGTCCGAGCCGAGCAACGTGATCACCGTGCCCGAGGACGTCCGCGTCCTGGTCCAGTCGGTGAAAATGCCGCCGCCGCGGGCGAGCTCCGGAGAGCCGGAAGGCACCGTGACCATTCTGAAGTGGGAACAGGACTCGGGCATGACGGTCCACAAGGACTTCTTGGAAATCGCCCGCGGCAAGATCCTTAACTTCCCCAAGCAGGCGCCCGACACAGGCAAAACTCATGGCAAGCCGCCGAAAGGCACGGTCGATTTCATGACGGACGCGGTGGTCGTAGACATGACCGGCGGCGGCACTTCCGGCGACATGCTGCTGCTGAACAAGGACGGCAAACTAGTGGCCCACGACGCCACGGAGGATACGGATGCGCTGAAGAAGTTTTTAGCCGCGGTGGTCGCTCCGGAGGTTCGGCCGGGCCAGGGCCACGTCACGCCCCCTCCAAGGACGCCGTCACCCGACGACCTCGAACGTTATATGGACAAGGTGAGGGGGAGGCCGGGGACCAGACCCAGAACACAGGAACGGTAGGGCAACGGTGGCTTGGCAATATAGCGAAAAGACCCAACAGCTCTTCATGGACGCCGTCCACGGCAAGCCGGGGACGCATCTGGGCGAGATCGAGAATCCGGACGGCTTCGGCGAGCACGGTTCGATCGTCTGCGGTGATGCCATGCGTTTTACCTTTCGGGTGCGTCGTCACCCGACCGACCCGACGCAGGACGTGATTACCGAGGCCCGCTACCTGACCTTCGGCTGCACGTCGGCGATCGCCGCCTCCGAGGCGCTGTGCACGATGATCGAGCAGGGCGGCTACACGCCGATCCAGGCGTTGAAGGTCCAGAACAAGGACATCGTGGAGTTTCTCGGCGGCCTGCCGCAGCAGAAGATCCACTGCTCCGTGATGGGCGCCGAGGCGTTGGAATCGGCCGTGTTCAACTGGGCGCAGCGGCGGGGCGTCAACCTCGAAAAATTGGGAATCGACATCCACGCCGACGAACAGCAGGAAGGCCGCATCGTCTGCAAGTGCTTTTCCCTGAGCGAGCCCTACATCCGCCGCAAGATCCGCGAGTTGAACCTGCACACCATCGCGGAGATCACCCACGCGATCAAGGCCGGCGGGGCGTGCACGGCCTGCCATCACGTCGCCCGGCGGGCTCCAAGACTTGTTGGACGAGGCCTGGGGCAAGGGCCCGCCGCGGCCGCCGTCGGCCGCTGCCGCCGTCGCCGGTCCGGCGCTGACCCAGATCGCTCCGCTTGCCGCGGGGCAGGGCCGCGCGGAAGGCCCCGCCCCGTCGCCCTACCAGTTCAGCAAGAAGATCGAGCAGGCCGTCGAGCAGTACGTCCGTCCGATGCTCCGGCAAGACGGCGGCGACATCGAGATCGTCGATATCAAGGACATGCTGGTCTATTGCAGTCTGACCGGGGCCTGCAAGGGCTGCATCGCCGCCCAGCAGACGTTGCGGATGCTCGTCGAGCAGACACTGAAGGACATGGTTGACCAGCGCATCCGCGTGGTCCAGGTGTGACGCCGGCCGGGGAGAGAACGGCCACGACTATGCCTCCCACAAGGGGAGTAATTGCTGGACAGCCGCTATGAAAATCATCTACGCCGACAACAACGCCACGACCGCCGTGGCCCCGGAAGTCGTCCAGGCCATGACGCCCTTCTTCACGGAGCAATACTTCAATCCCAGCTCGATGTACGAGCCGGCGCTGCGGACGGCGCAGACCCTGGCCCAAGCCCGGGCGACCGTGGCCCGGTTTCTCGGGCTGGACGATCCGAAACAAGTCCTTTTCACCTCCTGCGCCACCGAGAGCAACAGCACCGCGATTCTCGGCGCGGCCAAGGCGAACCCCAACCGCCGCCACGTCGTCACCACGGCGGTCGAACACCCGGCCGTGCTGGAAGTGTGCAAGGACCTCGCCCGCAACGGCTATGACGTTACATTTCTCGACGTGGACGGGCAGGGCCGGCTCGACGTGGGCCAGTTCATCCGCGCCTTGCGGCCCGATACGCTCCTGGTCAGCGTCATGCACGCCAACAACGAGACGGGCGTCATTTTCCCCATCGAACAACTCTCGCGGCTGACCAAGGAGACCGATCCGGCCATCGTTTTCCACACCGACGCCACGCAATCGGTCGGCAAGCTGCCCATCGATCTCGGCGGCGGCCTGCCGCACGTCGATCTGCTGTCGCTGTCGGGCCACAAGTTGCACGCCCCCAAGGGCGTCGGCGCGCTCTATATCAAGCGAGGCACGCCCTGCCGGCCGCTGCTGATCGGCGGGCACCAGGAAGAAGGCCGCCGGGCAGGAACGGAAAACGTCCCCTACATCGTCGGCCTGGCAAAGGCCATGGAACTGGCCGCCGCCCATCAAGAGGAAGAGCAAACCCGGGTCCGCAACCTCCGCGACCGCCTGGAAACCGCGCTGGAGCAGAGGATCCCCTACGTCGAAGTCAACGGCAAGGGCGCCCCCCGCCTACCCAATACGCTCAGCATTTCCTGCCACAGCGCCGAAGGCGAGTCGATACTCAACCTGCTCAGCGCCGCCGGCATCTGCGCCTCGAGCGGTTCGGCCTGCACGTCCGAGTCGCTGGCTTGCTCCCACGTGCTCAGCGACATGAACGTTTCCTTCATGGCGATCCATGGTTCCATCCGTTTCAGCTTCAGCCGTTACAATACCGAGGCGGAGATCGATCGGATCATCGAAGTCTTTCCCGCCATGGTGGCCAACCTCCGTCGCGTGTCGCCTTTTTGGGACCAGAAGGCCAATGCGCCACGGAAATAACGCGGAAGGATGAAGGATAAATGATGAAGGATGAAAGATGAAACGGAAGGGAGGCGCGACGCGAGCCTGCCCGGTCATCCTTCATCCTTTATCCTTCATCCTTTCTATTCTTCCCCCTTCCGCGGGGTGGGTTTGCAGGCTCAGGCGGCTTGGATTATAGTAAGGGTTTAGTTGTCGAAGCTGTGGTCAGCCGCACCGACGGGGGACATGTGACCCCGTTGTGTAAGGTATAAACACGGATTGGGTCAACTCATCTCGAATATGGTTCCCGACTTGGAAACGCGCTCCGACCCGGCGTGGTGGGCCGTGCTGATGCGGCCCTCCGTCAACGAGTGGGCCAAGGGGCTGCTGATCTGCATTTGCCTGGTGGCGATGACTCTGTTCGCCTACCAGCAGATGCCGAAGCTGGGATACATCTTCTTCGACGATCCCGGATACTGGCTGGACAATCTGCACGTCCACAAGGGCCTGGTCAAGGAGAACTTCTGGTGGGCGCTTTCGAACTCCGGCGAGCAGAGCAACTGGCACCCGCTGACATGGTGGTCGCACATGCTCGACATCGAGATGTTCGGTTTCAAGGGCCCGCAGTGCGCCGAACACCGGCGGTCCCCACGTGGTCAACCTGTTTTTTCACGTCTGCAACACGCTGTTGTTGTTTCTCTTGTTGCGATGGATGACCGGCGCGGCGTGGCGGAGCGGGATCGTGGCGGCCCTGTTCGCCGTCCATCCGATGCACGTCGAGTCGGTGGCCTGGGTGGCCGAACGCAAGGACATGCTGAGCACATTTCTCGAGTTGCTCACCATCGCCGCCTATCTCTGGTACGTGCATCAACTGAAGGAGACGGCCGATCTGCCCGGCGGCGAGCGGTTCGTCTGGGGCGTGATGTGGTACGTGCCGATCGTGGTGCTCTTCGCCTTGACGTTGATGGCCAAGCCGATGCCGGGGACGCTGCCTTGCCTGTTGCTGCTGTTGGACTACTGGCCGCTGAAGCGGCTGAATTTCGAGCCGGCGCGGAAACGGGCGGACCTCGCCAAGAGGGACGCGGAAAGGTCCCGCGCCGCCAAGGCGAAACTCGGGCGGAGCCAGCCCATGTCGCAGCGGCGGGATTCGGCCCGGTCGTGGGAACAGCGTTCGGCCACGCCGTCTTGGGCGAGCCCGGAGCGGATCGAGCGAGCCCTAGTGGCGCTCCGCCGGCGTTTGACGCCGGCGTTTTGGCTGGTCCTGGAGAAGCTGCCGCTGCTGGCCCTGACGGCGGCCTCCAGCGTCATCACCTACGTGGCCCAGCAGCAGGGCGTTTCGATGGCCAGCCCGGAGTCCTTGCCCCCGTTGCTTCGCTTCTCCAACGTCCTGACGGCGTACGTCCGCTATATCATCGGCATGGTCTGGCCCTTCCACCTGACGATGTTTTATCCCTATTCGATGAACCCGGATCCCTGCCAGGTGGGCGGCGCGGCGTTGCTGCTGCTGGAGATCACCTGCCTCGTGGTGGTGGGGGCGTACTTCGGGCGGCGTTACCTGGCCGTGGGGTGGTTCTGGTTTCTCGGCACCTTGATTCCGGTCATCGGAATCGTTCAGGTCGGCGACCAGTCGATGGCCGACCGCTATTCGTATTTCACCTTCACCGGCCTGTTCATCCTCGTGGTCTGGCTTGCGACGGAACTGCTGGGTCGGTGGCTTTTGGGCCGGGTGGTCCTGGCCGCCGCGGCCGTGGCCAGCGTGGCCGGCTGCACGTACCTGACCATCGTCCAGGTGGACTACTGGCAGGACACCATCGCTGCCCTGGAGCACACGCTCCAGGAAGAACCGGACAATCCGGCCGCCGAAAACAACCTGGGCGTCACCATGTGGGAGACGGCCGAGGGCACCCGCGGCGACAAACCGGACACGCCCGAAGGGATCAAGAACTACCACAACCGTGCCATCAAGCACTGGAAAGAGGCGGTGAGGATTCGTCCGCAGTTCTCCGACGCCTGGAACAACCTCGGCTGCGCGCTGCGGCATCGCGAGGAGGGCGTCAGCGATGAGGCGTACAATAAACGGCTTGAAGAAGCGGTCCAGTGCTTCCTGTCGGCCATTCATTACAAAGCCGAGCACGCCGACGCGCACAGCAATCTGGCCATGACCCTGTGGCAGTTGGCAGCGGCGAAAGAGAAGAGCGGGGCCGTGGAACACCACGAGGAGGTGTCGCGCCTGAGGAAGGGGGCCGTCGAGCACTACGAGAAGGCGTTGGAACTGAAGTGGGATCATCTCGACGCCCGAACCGGCTATGCCCAGATTTTGGGCGAAATGGCCATGGAAGCGAGGAAGAAGGGCCATACGACGGAATCGGAGCAGGATCTTGCGAAGGCCGTGGAGCACGTGCGCATCGTGATCCATTTGGACGAACAGAATGCCCGCGCCTTTGAACTGCTCGGCCGGATCGAAGAGATGCAGGGGAAACATGTCGAAGCGACGCGGGATTTCAAGAGGGCGGCCTGGCTGTTCGCGACCAACCCCAGGGCGGCGGGGCGCAACGGGCCGGGGGCGTTGGCATTGGCGAGCAAACTGGTGCAGGAAAGCGGCGGGCAGGACGCGAAGAGCCTCGATATCCTGGCCGCCGCCTTGGCCGAGCTGCAGAGATATCCCGAAGCCGTGATGGCCGCCGTGCCGCCCTGGAGTTGGCGACCAAGCAGGGCGACGCAAAATTGGCGGAGGACATCCGCGCCCACATGGAGAAATATCAACGCAACGAGCCCTTCCGAGACGAACGGCCTTCGACTTCCGTCAAGGCCGACGGCGGCTAAGAATCTGGGAAAGAATAAGAATCCGTAAAGCAATACGTTGATCAATTGATGTCAGGAGGACAGGCATTCTTGCCTGTCGTTTACGGGCAGACAAGAATGTCTGCCCTCCTGAGATTGAATAGGTTGTTGTTTTACGGGTCCTAAGTTAAGGGACCGGGAACCGTCCGGGTGCCTTCGGAAACTCAGCGCATCGGAAAAGACTTTCACGTGAGGCAACATGTTCCGCGACAAAAAAGTGGTGGTTGTCATGCCCGCGTACAACGCGGCGCGAACGCTGAAACGGACCTACGACGAAGTGATGGCCCAGGAAATCGTCGACTTGGTCGTCGTCGTCGATGACGCCAGCCAGGACGAAACCACCGCCATTGCCAGGACGCTTCCGCACGCGTTGGTCCACACCCATCCGGTCAATCGCGGCTACGGCGCCAACCAGAAGACCTGCTACCAGGCGGCGCTGGACGCCGGCGCCGACATCGTCGTCATGGTCCATCCCGATTATCAGTACACACCCAAGTTGATCCCGGCGATGGCTTCCCTGGTCGGCAACGGGCTGTATGCGTGCGTGTTGGGCTCCCGGATCCTCGGCGGATTGGCCCTTCAGGGCGGCATGCCGCTGTGGAAGTACCTGGCCAACCGCTTCCTGACCTTCGCGGAAAACCTCCTGCTGGGCGTGAAGATCTCCGAGTATCACACCGGCTACCGGGCCTTCTCCCGCCAACTTCTCGAGCGGCTGCCGTTGCAAGCGGGCTCCGACGATTTCGTCTTCGACAACCAGGTGCTCGCCCAAATCGTATGGCTGGGCGAAACCATCGCCGAAGTCAGTTGCCCCACCCGCTACGAACCGGAGTCCTCCTCGATCAACTTCAAGCGGAGCGTCGTCTACGGGTTGGGTTGCCTGCGGACCGCGCTGGGGTTCCGCCTGGCCAAATGGGGCCTGATGGCCTCGAATCTGTTTCCACCGGAAATAATGGGAGCGGCGAAAAACGGACGCGACCAGCCTCCCTCTCCCTCCGGACCCGACCACCAGCGTGGCGCCCGGGGGTGAGCGAAGCGTTTCCGGACCTTTTCTTCGGAGAGCCGCGGTGGGACGCAACCTGGGAATCTGCCTCGCCCTGACGCTGGCCGTCGCGGCCGTCTACGCGCCCGCCTGCCGGTACGACTTCGTCAACTACGACGACCCCGAGTACGTCTTGCAAAAACCGACGTCTCCAACGGGCTGACGGAAGCGGGCTTCGTCCACGCCTTTGCCGGCATCACCGGTTCGAACTGGCATCCCGTCACGATGCTCTCCCACATGCTCGACTGCGAGTTGTTCACCGTGAAGCGGCCCGGCTGGCACCATGCGGTCAACATCGCCCTGCACGCGGCCACGAGCGTGCTGCTGTTCCTGGTGTTGCTGCAAATGACCGGCGCCCGCTGGCCCAGCGCCGCGGTGGCGGCCCTGTTCGCGCTGCATCCCCTCCACGTGGAATCGGTCGCCTGGATCGCCGAACGCAAGGACGTCCTCAGCGGCTTGTGGTGGATGCTCACCATGCTGGCCTATGTCCGCTACGCGCGCCGTCCGGCGATCGGGCGATATCTCGTGGTCGCCGCCGCGCTGGCAATGGGGCTGATGTCCAAGCCGATGCTGGTCACGCTGCCCCTGGTGCTGCTGTTGTTGGATTACTGGCCGTTGCAGCGGTTCCGCGTCGCGTCGGAGACCGGCTCGATTTTCGGCCCCCGCCGCCAGCGGAGCGATCGCTCCGATTCTCGCCGCGGAAAGGCGTCGGGCGGACGGCGCCGTCGATCCCGCGCAGAACCGGTTCCTCCGCAGCGAAAAGCGCCCCTTCCTCGGCCGCAAAACACCCTGCTCCCGTTGGTCTTGGAGAAGTTGCCGCTCCTGGCGATGTCGGCCGCCGTCAGCATCGTGACCTGGCTGACGCAACGCGGCGCCATGGAACTCCTGGGCACCGAGATAACGTTCGTCCAACGGCTTTCCAACGCCCTGGTCGGCTACGTCAGTTACCTCGGCATGACCCTTTGGCCGCGGCCGCTGGCGGTCTTCTATCCCTTCGTCCGCGACCGCCCGCTATGGCAACCGCTGGCCGCGGCCGTCTTCCTGGCCGCAGTCACCCTGTCCGTCCTCGGGCCGCTCCGGCGCCGGCGATACCTGGCCGTCGGCTGGTTCTGGTACCTGGGCACCCTGGTGCCGGTCATCGGACTGGTGCAGGTCGGACGCCAGTCGATCGCCGACCGCTACACGTATCTGCCGCTGATCGGCATCTTCATCATGGCGGCCTGGGGCGCCGCCGACCTCAGTGCCGCATGGCCGCGCCGGGCGAAACAACTGCTCTGGATTCCGCTGGCCGCCGCGGTGTTGGCCGCGGCCACGGTCCAAACCCACACGCAACTCGGCTACTGGTCCGATAGCAAACAACTCTTCCGACATGACCTGGAAGTGGCGGGTGACAACGTCGTTGCGTGGGGAAACCTCGGCGTTGCGCTGGACGACGAGGGACAGTACAACTCGGCCGTCGACTGCTTGCGCAAGGCCTGGAAAAGCGAACCAGACGATTTTATGGCAAATCAGCGGCTCGGGCTGTCGTTGGTCCAATTGGGGCAAATCGACGAAGGCATCCCGTACTTGCGCAAGGCAATCCGGCTGAACCGACGCGACGCAAAATGCCATTGCCATCTGGGCAAAGCCCTGCAACTCCAGCGAAAAATCGACGAAGCCAGTCGAGAGTTCTACGAGGCCGTCCGTGTAAGCCCTGATTTTCCCGATGCGTATAACAGTCTCGCCTGGCTCCGCGCAACCTATCCGGAGGCGCGTTTCCGCAACGGCCCGGAGGCGGTGCGGTTGGCCGAAAAGGCGTGCAACTTGACCCAATACAAGGAAGACTCCTACCTCGATACGCTCGCCGCCGCCTACGCCGAGGCGGGCCAATTCGACCAGGCCGTCGAAACGGCGAAACGTGCCTTGGAAGTTGCTCGGCAGGATACCGATTCCAACAATGAGACCATCGCCGAGCGTCAGCGGCATCTGAAGCTGTTTGAGGCCCATCAACCGCTTCACGAGTATCCCAAACCGCCACCCGCGCGGAAATCGAAAGCGGAGGGAACAGGGATTTAGGGATTTGGGGATTTGGGGGTTAGAAAAGCCCCGCGACTGCGTCGCGGGGGCGTTTTGGCGTGGAGCAGGGACGTGGAGAGGCGAGTTGCCATTCTTTTGCGCATGTTGCCTAGTAATCTCCAACTTCCCAACTTACCTATATCCTGCCCCCACGACGCAGTCGTGGGGCTTTCTTAGTCCCTAAATCCCTAAATCCCTAAATCCCTAAATCCCCCAGTCCCTAATCCCCAATCCCCAATCCCTCCTAAATCCCTCCCGTTTTGCTGTAGCATCGCTAGCCGACTTTGCTTATGATCCCCGTGCTTGGGCCGGTATGGGCGCGGTTATCAGACGGAATGATTCGTCAAGGAGGACGATCATGAATTCGTGGAGGAACTTGTTTTTCCTGACCATTTTGGCGGTGGTCGGATATGGGCTCTATGTGTCGATCATGCGGCCCCCGGAATCGCCGTCCTCACCGCCTCCAGGCGCCCCTCAGACGGTGCCGGACCTCAAAGTGAATATGGGGACCAACGTCGCCGAGACGCCGGCGCCGGTCGGCACGGCCACGGCGCCGCTGGGCGGCGATCCGGCTTCCACGCAGGTGTCCCCGGGCGTGGAAGTTCCCGTGCCGCCTCCGCCTGGGACGGCGTTGTCTGATCCTGCGACGTCGCCTGGGGTGGTTTCGACACCAACGCAAGCCGAAATGGCTGCTACTGGTGCTTCTTTGCCTCCCTCGGTCCCGCCGCCGGCATCGACCTCGGACGCTGGCCCCTCCGCACCCGGAGCGATACCGCCCAGTGGCACTTCTCCAAACGCTGTAGCCGCTGCCGCCTTGGCTGCCGACATGGCGACCGAGCCTCGCAACAGGGTCAATGCGTTGTTGAGGACGGCGACGATGGAGTACGATCGGGGACAAGTGGCCCACGCGCTTCAGTTGCTGAGTCCTCTTTACGGCAGTCCGGATGTGCCGCCCGAGATGACGCGGAACATCAACGAAATACTCGATCGAATGGCCGGCACTGTGATCTACTCTCGGCAGCACCTCCTGGAGAAGGCGTACCAAGTGCGGCCGGGCGATACCCTGGAGCGGATCGCCGAGGCGTACAACGTGACTCCCACGCTGTTGGCCAGGATCAACGGCATCCGCGACGGACAGGCGTTGCAGCCTGGCCGCGAGTTGAAGGTCGTCCGGGGACCGTTCAGCGCGCTGATCAGCTTGAAAAGGATGGAGTTGACGCTCATGCTCCAGGACCGCTACGCCGGACGGTTCCAGATCGGCACCGGCCTCGACCATCCGCCCGTCGAGGGCATCTACGCGGTTCGCGAGAAGCTGCTCAATCACACTGAAGGCAATATCGCCGGCATGAACCCGTGGGGCAGGTTTTGGATCGGCCTGGGCAATCATATCGCCATTCACGGCACCGATGACGTACACGCGATGGGCCGAACCACCAACCGCGGCTCGATCTGCCTGAGCGAGCGTGACATCGACGATGTGTACGGCATTCTCTCGATCGGCTCGAAGGTCGTCATCCAGCGATAATCCTGGGCTGGCCAGTCGGCTCGCACTCTGCTGAGCAGAATTAGCGCCCTGGACACAGTTCGGGGGGCTTTTTTTATGCCAATTTCCAACCCCCGATTTCC
This sequence comes from uncultured Planctomycetia bacterium, assembly GCA_963804825.1. Taxonomy (GTDB): domain Bacteria; phylum Planctomycetota; class Planctomycetia; order Pirellulales; family Thermoguttaceae; genus JBKQVT01. Next base: position 402,704 of record CAWDRV010000006.1, read on the forward strand.
AGTCCTCCTTCCCCCTGCGTCTCCGCGTCTCCGGGCGAGTGGACGCCGACTTTCTTGCCCCCACGAAAATGAGCCTGTCCCCCTCCCGTGTCTGCTTGGTACAATAGGCCGGGATGAGCCCCTGTAGCTCAATCGGACAGAGCACGGGATTTCTAATCCCGTGGTTGCAGGTTCGAGTCCTGCCAGGGGTGCTGGAACACCGTTCCGAAGACCGCCGCGGCCACGGCGGGCTGTCTTCGCAGCCTCTCGGAGCGCCCCCTCACCATGCCCCTCTCCCGGAGGGAGAGAGGGACAAAGGCATCCATGTCGGGACGGGCTGCTGCGGAGGCGGCGGCCGTGTGCTAGAATCGACGTGTAGGTGGGCCGCCGCCAGGCGTGCGTCATCCATCGCAGCCTACAACTATTGTCAAGCGGAGAGAAGACCATGAAGAAAGCGATCATCGTGTTTGTGATTTTCCTGGGGATCGTCGCGGGCAGCGCGTGGCTGACGCGGGAACTTGCCTTCGGACAGCCCGCGGAGAAGGAAAAAACCCTCACCAAGACCGAGTCGGAATGGGAGACCCTGGTCCAAGAACGCATTGCCCGGGCCCTGGCGAAAGAGAAAGGCCAGCCGGTCTCCGACAAGCAAATCCTCCAGGCGGACAACTGGCATACGGCGATCTACAAGGGCGTGGAGTACACCGTCTACACCGGGCCGGGACAGGTGATGGCCACGCGACTGGTGCCGCCGAAAACGCAACCGAAGCCCGGCGATGGCAAGTTGCAAAAGCCGGCGACGAGCAAGGCCCCGGCCAAGTAGCATCGCACGCCGGGTGCCACTGGCATCTTGCCAGTGCCCGAAGCCAACAACCCAATCGCTCTCTGGGCAAATCGCTGCCGCGCACCCCGCGGCTACGCGGACGCGGCCGATGCGGCCACGGCGCCGCGCATCGCCGGCGCAGGGCGCGACGGCGCGGCCGTGTGCTCGATCTGGTCCAGCAGCATCTCGAGGATGCCGCTGATCTTCGCCTGCGAAAAACCGGTGACGCGATACGTCACTCCGATGGTCATTTCATCCCCCAGCGTGGTCGGCGCCAGGACCAGCGGCAGCATCGGGCCGGTCGGCGCGCCGCGGGTGCAACCGAGAATCCGGTCGCGGTTCTCTTCCAGCCACGGTTCGCGGAGCCGCACGTTCGAGATGCCGGCGGACATGGGCAGGGCCTTCCGCATGAAGTGCGGCCGCGTGCCCTCGCTCAAATGCGGCCAGATCGTGTTGGCGAACTTCATGCTGACCACGGAATCGAGGTAGCGTCGCTGCTGCTTGATCGGGCGGGTCATTTCGGCGATGCGGCGGGTCGTCTCGGCCAGGCTGGCCGTGGCGTCGTGGCCGTGGCGCACGACGTAATAGGCCAGGAACATGCCGAACGTGCGGCCCAGGTCCCGCCGGGCGTCGGGCCGCGAATCGACGATGCTGCCCAACGACAACTCGCGGCTTCGGCCTCGTGAAGACCGCCGGGGGAGGAACTCGCCCAGGGCCCGGGCCAATGCCGCCAACAGGACGTCGTGGACCGTGGCACCGAGTTCGTGGGCGAACTGGCGCAACTGACCGACGGTGCCGGGCGCCGTGGAGAGCAATTGATAATCCACGGCCATGTGCGTGACGGAGGAGTAGGGCGGCTGCCAAGCCGAGCGGTTCCGCCGCCAACGCCGCACCGAACGCGCCACGGCCATCGCCAGCCGGACGCCGCGCAACCGCCGGCCGAACGCCTCGCGATACGTCTCCGGATACAGCTCCAGCGGCTGGCGATTCTCCGCTAACCCCAGTCCGCAATAGGACCCCAAAATGTGCCGGAGGAGGAGCCGAACAGCCACGCTGTCGGCGACCCAGTGATCGTAGGTCGTCGAGACGTAATGGGCCGCCTGCCCGGCGTCGATCACGCTGAACCGCCAGGGCCGGCACACAGGCCGGTCGAAGGGGCGATTCAATTCCCTCGCAACATGCTCGCCGAGGCGGCCCTCGGGGTCTTGTCCGCCGGGCAAAACTTGGATTTCGGCGTCGCCGTCCGCTTCGTGGCGATAGGAAAGGCCGTCGGGGTCCACGTGGACCATGCCCAGTCCGTTGCGCCAAGCGGCCTCACGGATGGCCTGGCAGAGCTTCTCCAGCCGCAAGGGACCCGCGATCTTGTAGGTGTGAACGGCGTTGTAGGGATGTAAGCCCGTCCATTGGTACATCAACCGTTGGAAGGCGTTCATCCGGCCGCACGGGCCGGGGGCTTTGCAGATCATGAGACCCTTCTTGGGTATTCGTCATGGCGATCGACCTCTTCTCGGACCGTTGCTTTTCGACGTGTTGCGGCCGCCATGCTGTCGTACCCAAGAACACGTGCCGCGACGTTGGATTTTCACCGGCCAGGCCGCCCTTGCGGCAGCCTGCCAGGAAAGGGGCTGCAACTCTCGTACCGGCATGGAACGAACCGAGGAATACGGCGATTTCACTCCCGGCGAGTTGCAAACGTGCCGAGTGCGGAGAATTTGCGACCCAGAAATCCAGACACACCATTCTGAAGAGGGCGGTGGTGAGAGGGGGCGGACGCGCGAAGGCGAGCAATTCCGTGACAAGTCACGGGATCGGCCCGTTGTATATCCTGGAAATGCCGTCATTAGTTCCAGTTTGAGAATAGACGACGGTGGTAGCTTGGCGCTCGGTTCGCCAGGGCCGGAGGAACCGGGTCACGGGATTAGTTCCGGCCCGACTCCCGCGGATCGCCGCCGGCCTTGGTAATTAGGAACATGTAGGCGGACACGTCGATGTCCTTGTGCAGGCTCCAAACCGATCCGTCGGCCATCAAATGGTTGACGATCGTGGGATGGCCCGACGAGGGACCGTAGTTGGGCGTGTTGCTGGTGGGCGTCGTGGGCGGCCAATCCGCTTCTTCCGTGGGACTGGCGTTCGTTGCAAACGTCGGATAGGTGCCGGCGTCTGCCCCGGTGGGTGAAAAGTTGAAGGCCAAGAAGGTTCGGTAGGCCGTGTACGCGGGGGTGGGGTGCCACGCCTGCCCCGTCTCGGTCCAACCGCCAGTAAACCCCTGCGGCGCCCAATATGCCGGGCTGCCGCTTCCGGATTGGGTAAACTGGCCGATCGCGCCGGTGCCCTTCGTGGTGGGAAGTCCTACCAGGGTCACGTCGGTGCCGTAGGTCCAAACGCTCGAGGAGTTGTCCATCGTCTCGACGCAAAGGATCGTATGGGACGTTCCATCGGTAATATCTTGGATCCGGCAGCCCTTTCCGGGATACATGGCGCCGTCCGGGTGCATCTTGTAATCGCCGCCGGTGGGATATCTCGGGACCACGCTGTTGTCCGTCAAATGGTTTAAGCTCTCGATGTGCGTGGCCCCCATTCCCTTGTAATTGGTCACGGCATATTGGGGCGGGTTGTGCATTTTCTCGTCTTGGTACTTGCCGTTCGGATTGCTCGGGCAAATGAAACACGGGATCGAGGTTGCCCTGGCCGCGCTGGCGATAGCGCTGGACGTTGTTGGTGGTCGTATCGCCGCCGCCGGTTGGCCCGATTGGCCACTGGTGGTAGATGCCCTCCAATTCCAGGTACGGCAGGATCATGACCAGGAAGCTCCAGCCGCCCACGGTGTGTTTGCCGCCTTTGCTTTCGGTTAGCACGTCCAACTGGCCGGAGCCTGGGAAGCGGTTGTTCATGTTGTGGAAGGTCGTCAGCGCGATGCCGATCTGCTTCATGTTGTTGGCGCAGGACATGCGGTGGGCCGTCTCGCGGCTGGTATTCAGCGTCACCGGAATCAGTGCTATTAACACGCCGATGATGAGAATCACCACCAGCAGTTCAGCGCGGCTGAGCCCTCGTTTTCTAAGCTTTCCCTCCATCGGACACCTCCCTTCGATATCAAAACAAGGGGGCTACCAGAACCCCATCGCCCCTCACCCCGACCCTCTCCCGGAGGGAGAGGGGACTATTTGGGTCTAATGCTGGCGGGCGACCACGAAGCGGGTCAGTTCCAGCATGGCGTCGCGGGCCGGCCCGGCCGGCGCCGCCGCCAATCCTTCCCGAGCGAGACGGCTGTACCCGTCGGCCTTCTGCCGCGCATAGGCGACGGCGTCGAAGCGCTCCAGCCACGGCCGCAAGGCATCGCGACGATGGTTGCCCGATCGGGAGAGCAACTGGACCACCTCGGAGCGTTCGGCGGCGTCGGCCTGTTGGAGGACGTGGATCAGCGGCAGGGTCGATTTCTGCTTTGCCAGGTCCGTGCCCAGCGACTTGCCGACCGTGGCCTCGTTGCCCAACACGTCCAGCAAGTCGTCGGCAATCTGGAAGGCGATGCCGAGCTGCAGGCCGTATTGGGCCAGCGTGTTTTCCAGGTCCGGGCTTGCCCCGGCATAATGCGCGCCCAGGCGGCAGCAACAAGCGATCAGGGCCGCCGTCTTGTCGGCAATGATGTCGAGGTAATCCTGCTCGGCCAGATCGTAGTTGCCCCGTCCGGCGACCTGGCGAAGTTCGCCCTCGCACATCGTGCGGGTGGCCTGGCCGATGGTCCGGCAGGCGAACGTGCCCTCGACCGAGCTGGCCAGGCAGATGGCGCGAGTGACGAGATAATCGCCCAGCAGCACGCTGGTTTCGTTGTTCCAGCGGGAATTGACGGTGTCGAGGTGACGGCGCAACGTGGCTTCGTCGAGCACGTCGTCGTGGATGAGCGTGGCGGTATGGATCATCTCGACCGCGGCCGCCAGCACGAGGTGGTCGCGCCTGACCGGGCCCGCGACCCGCGCGGACAACAGGAGCAGGGCGGGCCGCAGCCGCTTGCCCCCCAGTCGGACCCCATATTTCACCAGCCGGTCGACGAAAGCGTGTTCGCTGGAGAGTTCCCGGGCGAGGATCTCCTCGACCTGATGAAGCTCCTGTTGGACGGGCGCATACAGGTCGCGCAGCGTTTGGGTGGCCTGGGGTGGCTGGCCGGCCGCATATTTCATCAGCGCAGTCCTCGCGATGGACGCCGGGGGTAGCTAGATTCTAACGTTCCCTGGTGATTCGTCGAGGGGGCCGCGGCGGGGGGCAATTCTGGAGTGGGGGTTGGTGCACTCCTTGCAGGCTGGCATGGCGGGGGGCGAGCACCGCGTGGTTCCCGCGTGGTCACCGCGTGGCCGTTGCGCGGTCAAGAAAAAATTATCCGTCGCGGGGGTCTATCCGCGACGGGTTGGGTGAATTCGGCGAATCGGATTTATGAGCAACGCGAGGACGCCCCCCGAGGGGCCCGACCTCAAACGAGTTCCTTCTTCGCGCCGATCAAGGTCCGCAGGCGCTCGGCCAGCAGGGCGGCGTCGAACGGCTTCTTGAACGTCTCGTTGATGCTCGAACGGTCGAAGCTGGTCGAGCTGCCGTCGTCGGGCAACAGGGCGATCAGAATCACCTCGGCGAATTCGCTGTTGCGGCGAAGATTCTGGCAGATCTGCAGGGCTTCGGTCCGGCCGATCGAGAAATCCACGATAATGCAGTCGGGATGGAAACTTTCCGCTTGGATTCCGGCGTCGAATCCGCTGGCGGCCACCGCGACCTTGAACGAACGTTCCAGGGGCAATTCGCGTTTGACGTTTTCGATCAAGACCTGGTCCTGGGCTACAATGAGCACCTTGGCCATGGCCTCGTCTTCCAAGTCGCCCAAAGGCATGCCGTGCTCTTTGAGGAACTTGATCAGATATTCCCGGGGAATCCGCCGGTCTTGCGAGCCGGGAATCCGATAGCCACGCAATCGTCCCGAGTCGAACCACTTGCTGACGGTGCGCGGGGCCACCTTACATATCTTGGCGACCTGACCTGTTGTGAAGACCTTCATCGCAGGCTCTCCGATATTGCTACGCGTTGGTTTGGTTATGTTTCGACGGCGACGCAACGCCGCCGCGAAACTTCATCGCCCCTTGCCTGCGGAACTACGCCCGTTCTTGCTCCCTCACACTGGCACTAGGCGCCAGCCGAGCGGTCCGCAGGCATCTGGGTCGGGGCCATCCGTAATTCGCTTGATCTGGCTGTGGCTCAGCTCCTTCTGACCCCCCGCCGTACTAACTACATCGGCAACCTTGGTATCCGGAAGCCAGAGAAAATCCGTAAAATAGAGAAGCTTGGTTCCAACCACCCCATTACGAATCTCTCCGACTCCACACAGAATCATCCGGCGAACTACAGGTGGAAGGGGTGGGACGAGCGGACGATCCGTCTTGGAGAGTCAACAAGGCGAATCGTCAAGGCATGGCCTTCAAGGCAGGTTCCCCCCTGCGGCCCGCTCCCTGGCAGAATCCCCGAAGGGCTGCTGCCTGAGCGAGAGCTTTCCGAAGATTTACTTCGCCCTGCGTGAGGGGTGGACTTTAGAAACTTTCTCCAGTCGTAACGACTAAGACAGTTCTGCGGGCTGCAACGAACCTGCCGGCGCGGAAAACCCGACGGCTTTTGTCAATGTAACCTGTTGTGCCGGCAAGGATTAGAATGCACGAATCCGCCGAGCCTGCCGGTTGTAGCGAAGAAAACGAAAAAACCAAGAATCGCCCGCGCCCGAAGAATGTTATCCGCCGATGGTCAAGCGACCACGGAAGGAATCTATCCGCGGATGACAATCTGCGCAATCTGCGGGAGAAAGCCTTGCTCACCGACGCTGCCGGGACGCCGCGATCAGGCCGGCCGCCCCTTGGGCCAGCAAGTCGTCGGCCACACGGCGGCCGAGCTGCTCCGCGTCGGCTGGCCGGGCGGCCCGGGTGGCCTCGATCCTTTGCACCCCGTCGGGACTGAGCACCCGGCCGGTCAATAGGAGTTGGTCGCGGTCCGTGCGTGCCCAGGCGGCTATGGGGGCGAGGCATCCGCCCCGGAGCGCGGCCAGCATGGCCCGTTCGGCCGACACCGCGGCCCGGCTGTCCGCATCCTCCAGCGATTGCACGAGTTGCAACGTCGGCCGGTCGTCGCCGCGGACCTCCAGCCCCAGGGCGCCCTGGCCGACGGCCGGCAGCATGATCGACATGGGCAGCCGCTCGGCGATCCGGTCGGACAGGCCGAGCCGTTTCAGGCCGGCTTCGGCCAGGACCACCGCGTCACACTGGCCGGCGTGGAGTTTGCGGAGCCGGGTATCGACGTTGCCGCGGATGTCGCGGATTTGCAGGTCGGGCCGCACGTGGAGCAGTTGCGCCCGGCGGCGGAGGCTGCCGGTCCCCACCGCCGCGCCGGGCGGCAGAAGGTCGAGCCCCGGGTATTCCTCCGACAGGAGGGCATCGGCGACCGCGGCCCGCTTGGGAACGGCCGCCAGACAAAGCCCCGCCGCCATGTCGGTCGGCAGGTCCTTCAAGCTATGGACGGCCAGGTCGATGCGGCCGGCCAGCAGCTCGCGCTGGATCTCCTTGGTGAACACGCCCTGGCCGCCGATCGCGCCGATGGGCGATTGCTGCCGGTCGCCGGCGGTCGTCACCGGCGTCAGTTCGACCTCGACCCCCATGGCCCGCAACTGCGCGGCCACCCATTGTGCCTGCCATTGGGCCAGCGGGCTCGCTCGGGTGCCAAGGCGGATCAACGACATCGGGTCCTCATGCGGGCGTGTGCCACAGCAGGGTTAGGGTCGGCAATGGAATAGCTGTCGCACCTCCCAAGGGGACAGTCCCATTTTCGTCGGACGAAAATCGGGACAGTCCCCCACGTATTTCTTCGCCAATTCTTAGCCGGGCGGGCTGGCTTCCAATCGCTTCAAATCCCCGGCGGGAATGACCAGGCCGCAACTGACGATGAACTGGATCGCCTCGTCGATCGTCATTTGCAGATCGACGACCTCGGACTTCCGCACGGTCAGCGCGTAGCCGGTCATCGGCATGGGCGACGTGGGAATGAACACGCCGACCAGCGGCTCGTCGACGGTGGCGCGAATGGCTTGGAAACCCTCGCTGGTGACGAACGCGATGCTCCACATGCCCGTCCGAGGATACTCGACGGCCACGACCCGGTTGAACTTCATCGGCTGTTCGCTGAAGAAGAAGTCGGTCACCTGCTTCGCGGCGGAATAGACGCTGCGGACCAGCGGCAGGCGATGGATGGCCCCTTCGAAGCGGCCCCAGAAGAAGCTGCCGATGCCGGCCGCCATGAACTTGCCCAACAAATAGAGAAAGAGGATGAAAACAAGGAGGAAAAAGGGAATGGCATAGTAGGGACGCAAATAGGTCAGTTCCACGTAGCGGCGGTAGACCTCTTTGCCGTCCTTGGGCAGCGGCTCGCCCTCGGCATTCTGCTCCACGCGGTCGCAGACCTGTTTCGGCACGAAGCTGCCGTGGTCGAGGCGGTAGTAGACGCGGCCGTCCAGCGTGGCGGTCCGATCCCCACGGCCGGCCGTCGGCAAGTCTTGGCGGATGTCGGCCAAGAGCCAGACCAACGCCTCGCGGGCCCCTTTGTTGACCGGCCCCAGCACGTATTGTTGCGTGGCGCCAATGACCCAGAGGAGAATCACCACGGTCAGCAACGGCGGAAACAGCGCCGCCAGTCCCTGGAGCACCGCGGCGCGGAAGTGGCGGGCGCGTGGAGCGGGCTTCGGCGTCGTGTCGGGACCAGGGGGTTTCATAGACATTAATCTATATTGTGCGAGGGCTGAACGGGATTCCGGTTCTGCGTGGTTCTGCGAAACCGCAAGCGTGCCGCCGACCGCCTCTGCTTCCCGATCCCGCGAGATAAACCCAGCCCGTCAAAACCATCGTGATCCTTCGGCCCTGGCCAGCACCGCGGCGGCCACGACCGTCGCGCCGGAGTCCTTCAACACGGCGGCCGCCTCGCTGCAGGTGGCGCCGGTCGTTAGGATATCATCTACCAGGAGGACACGCGAGTCCCGCACCCGGCCGCACTGACGCCGACGGACGCGAAATGCCCCGCGGACGTTGCGAAAACGGTCCGGTGGCGATAAGTCTTTTTGCGGCAACGTATTGCGCGTGCGGATCAACAATCCCGAAACGACCGGAACCCGCAGACGCTTCCCCAGACAGCCTGCCAGCAGCTCGGGACTATTGACGCCGCGGTGGAAACGCCGGGTCCAGTGCATCGGGATCGGGACGACCAGGTCCGGCCGAAAATCGAGCAATTCCCGCTCTCGCCGGCGGGCCAGCAAGTATCCCAAGGCCAGGGAAATGCTTTCATGGCGGGATCGCTTGGTCTTCAAGACCGCGTTGCGCAAGGCTCCACTGTAGGAACCCAGGGGAATGACCCCCTGGAAGTGCAGTTCAACCCTTGAACAGGCCGGACAGCCTTCCGGCGCCGTGGCCCAGTCGGCCCCCTCCAACGCCCCGCAACGCTGGCAGCCGGGCCAGGTTTCCGGTCCCAGGACCGTGCAGCAGGGGGTGCAAAGCAGGGGTTCACCGTGTTTGGGCGGCAATTCCACGTCGCAATGGAGACACCGCGGGGGGCAGAGCAAATCCATCCCCTGACGGCCAAGATTCGTCACCATTCGACCCAGTCGTTCCGTCCATCGCCCAACGAAGGCATCCTTGCACCACGATTTCATGCCTCTGATTGTCACCGCCCGGTGGGACCAAGGCAAGTAGCCGGACGCCCTTGACGTAAGGATCGGCAAAGGAATAACTGTGGCACGTCCGAAGGGGACAGTCCCATTTTCGTCGGACGAAAATTGGGACAGTCCCCGGGAACGGTTACCCTTGACTTGGAGTCCCCGATTACCCTAAGCTGCCCCCCAGAAATTCGCCCAGTTTGCGTGGAACGAGGAAAAAGATGCCCAACGAGGAAAACCTGAGCCGGCGTGCCCGTTGGGCGGGTGGCAACACCATCGCCAGCCAGTTGATGGCCACGAGCCTGGCCCATCCCAAGCTGATCTCGCTGGCCGTCGGGTTCGTCGATCAGGAAACACTGCCCGTCGAGCCTACCCGCAAGGCCCTGGAGACCCTTTGGTCCGATCCCCAGCGGTCCCGGGCGGCGCTGCAATATGGCACCACCATCGGCCATGCGCCGTTGCGCCAAGCCGTGCTGGATCGTATGCTCCGGGCCGACGGCACTACGGCCCGGCAGCAGAACCTCTCCGTCCAACAGGTCGTCATCACGGCTGGCAGCAACCAGTTGTTGTACCTGGTGAGCGATATCCTGCTGGATCCAGGCGACATCGTGATTTCCGGGGCGCCGACGTACTTTGTGTATATGGGGACTCTGGATAATCTAGGCGCGCGAACCATCGGCGTGGAGACCGACCAGGACGGTCTGATCCCGGAAGCCATTGAGGAGGAGTTGGGGCGGCTGGACCGTGCCGGCGAGTTGGCCCGGGTCAAGGCGATTTACGCGGTCACGTATTACGACAATCCCAGCGGCGTAAATGTGCCGGCCGTGCGGCGGGCGGCCTTGGTCGAGTTGGCCAAGCGTTGGTCCCGGCGAAGGAAGATCTATCTGATCGAGGACGCCGCGTATCGGGACCTCCGCTATTACGGCGACGACGTGCCGAGCCTCCGGTCGTTCGACCCCGAAGGCGAAACGGTGATCCACGCCGGGACGTTTTCCAAGTCGTATTCGCCTGGAATCCGCGTGGGCTGGGGGATTTTGCCGCCGCAACTGCTCGAGGGGGTGCTGGCGGAGAAGGGCAACATCGACTTCGGCTCCCCCCACTTCAACCAGATCTTGATGACGACCGTGCTGGAACTGGGGCTCTTCGACGCCCACTTGGACGCCTTGCGAGAAAGCTATCGGCGGAAGATCGACGCTGCGCTCGCGGCCTTCGCGCAGTGGTTGGCGCCTTTGGGCGTCGGCTGGGTGCGGCCGACCGGCGGGTTGTACGTCTGGCTCCAGTTGCCGGCGACCATCGACACGGGGGTTTCCGGGGCGCTGTTCGATCGGGCGGTGGAAGAAGGCGTCCTCTACGTGCCCGGCGAGTGCTGCTATCCGCGGCTGGGCCATCCGCGGCGGAGCCACATGATTCGGCTCAGCTTCGGCGTCCCTTCGTGCCAGGCCATTCGGCAGGGCGTCGAGGCGTTGGGGCGAGCCATCCGCAAGGTGTTGTGAGGCAAACGGATGCGCATCATCGACCGCTATCTGCTCCGCCAGTTCCTGCACACCTTCTTCATCTGTTTCTTGAGCCTCACCGGCATTTACATCGTCTTCGACGCCTTCAGCAACCTCGAAGCGTTCATGCACTGCGCCAAGGGGAGCCAGTTGATGCGGCTGATCGTCGGCTACTACGCCTTCCAGCCCCTCTTGTTCTTCGATCGCACCTGCGGTCTGTTGTCGCTGATGGCGGCGATGTTCACCGTGACCTGGATCCAGCGGCACAACGAGATGACGGCCTTGATGGCGGCGGGCATTCCTCGGATCCGCATCGTGGCCCCCGTCATCATCGTGGCCGTCGCCATTGATCTTCTGGCGGTGATGAATCGCGAGGTGCTGATACCGCGGTTTCGATATGAAGTATCGCGGCGGCCAGGCGATCTGGGCCGCGACGCGGCCGAGAAATTGTGCCCGCAGTGCGATAACCGCACCGACGTGCTCATTCGCGGCCAGCAAGTCTTTCTCAATCAACAGCGGATCGACAAGCCCGACTTTCTCCTGCCGCCTTCGCTGCGGAATTACGGAAAAAGCCTTGTGGCCGAAAGCGCCTCCTACCAGCCGCCGTCGGGCAGCCGGCCCGGCGGCTACCTCCTGGACGGCGTCCGGGAACCAAAGAACCTGGCCAAGCAACCGTCGCTGCTGCTGGAGGGCAAGCCGGTGGTGATCACTCCCCGCGACGGGGCCGATTGGCTGCGGCCGAACCAATGTTTCGTCGTCAGCGACGTGCCGTTTGAACAGCTCACCGCGGCCGGCCAGGACTCGCGGGGATTGGCTTCCACCCTGCAATTGATTTCCAGCCTGCGCAACAAGAGTTCCGAGTTCGGCGCCAGCGTCCACGTGGCCATCCACACCCGGATCGTCCAACCGATGTTGGACATCACGCTCTTGTTCCTGGGGCTGCCGCTGGTCGTGTCGCGGAGCAGCCGCAACGTCTTCATGGCCATCGGCTTGTGTCTCGGCGTGGTCCTATTTTTCGTACTGGCGGTGATCGGGATTCAACAGCTTGGGACGATCGAGTTGATCAGCCCGGCGCTGGCCGCCTGGTTGCCGCTGATGCTTTTCGTTCCGGCCGCGGTCGGCATGGCCGAGCCGATGTGGGAACGGTAATAAGGACAAATTGTGCTGCCGGCGTCCGGCTTCGCCGAGGAAAGGTCCCCAAGCCCACCCGTTGCAACGGGTGGGAAAGAGAGGCGGATCGCCGGCGCCAGGAAACTACCCCTTCCAAGGAGACTCTCGTGAAAGTTGCAACCATTGTCACCAACCGCGGCACGATCCGCGCGAAACTCCACGCCGACAAGGCCCCGCGGACGGTGGCCAATTTCGAGAAACTCGCCGCCAAGGGCTTCTACGACGGCCTGAAGTTCCACCGCGTCATCGCCGACTTCATGATCCAGACCGGCTGTCCCCAGGGCACCGGGACCGGCGGACCCGGCTACACCTTCCAAGACGAGTTCCACAAGGACCTCAAACACGCCGGGCCGGGCGTGCTCTCGATGGCCAATTCCGGTCCCAACACCAACGGCTCTCAGTTCTTTATTACGCACGTCGCAACCCCTTGGCTCGACGGCAAGCACTCCGTCTTTGGCCAGGTGATCGAGGGGCAGAAGGTCGTCGATTCCGTCAAGCAGGGCGACATCATCAAGAAGCTCACCGTCGCCGACGAGCCCGACAAACGGAAGGATGAAGGCGGAGGGCGGAAGGCGGAAGGGGGAGGGCGGTGAGCCGGCGGCGTGAGCCGCCGGATAGGAAGAATGAAGGATAAGGGATGAAGGCGGAAGGGGGAAGAATGAAATGTCCCTCCAAGTTCTAAGGTCTAAGTTCTAAGCTCTAAGTTCTTAGTTCTTAGCACTTAGTGCTTAGCTTCCCGCGTTGCTTCCACCCTCCACCCTCCTTCTGAACCGATCTTGACGCCGGCGGCTGTTCTTGGGACACTGCTCCCCCCTGATGAGGCAAAATAAGGAGATTATTGCCATGTGGCGAAGACACGGAATGTTGTGGTCGGCTGCTTTGGCCGCCGGCGTGCTGGGGTGCGGGAAGTCGGACGGACCGGAAAACAGGGCGGACAGGCCGACCGCTTCTATGAGCCGAACGGCGACGACGGCATCGACAGCAACGACAGCGGCCGGCGCGGCAACGGACGACCCGGCGGCCGCCGTCGCTCAATTCCTGGAAGCCGTGCGGACCGGAAACGATGAGCGGGCCAACGGAATGCTCAGTGCCACGGCACGCAAGAAGATGTCGCAGCTTGGCCCCGGCCTTACCCCGCCTGCCAGCGATACCGCCCGATTCAAGCTCGGCAAAGTCGACTACATCACCCACGACGGCGCCCGGGTCGAGTGCACTTGGACCGACCTGGACGAGAGCGGCAAGCCGGAGTCCCGGCGTTCGCTCTGGGTGGTGCGTCATGAAGACGAAGGCTGGCGCGTCGTCGGGGTGGCGGCGACCGTTTTTGAAGGCGAACCCCCCCTGCTGCTAAATTTCGAGGATCCGGAAGACGTGTTGAAGAAGCAGCAGTGGCTTCGCGCCGAGGTCGCCCGCCGGTCCCAAGAGGAAAAAAATCACGAAAAGACTGGGGAGACGCCTGGAGACACGATCCGCCGTTAGACGGGGAACAGGACCGCGAGCGTGGACTTCAGGGCGGTCTGTCCGGTGGGAATATGCCGGTTGGCGGGCTTTTTTCTGGTGATTTCCTGTGGGAGCACTCTTGATGTAAGTAATTGTCGCTAAAGAAGTTAAGCAGAAATTGAGAGGGAGAGTACCGGCAGGAAACTCTCCCTGTTTTTTTGTTGCAGGCGACAGCGTGTGGATCGTGATGTAAGTTTCCGTAGTAATCGGTAGAATATTCCCAGAATGCCAAAATGACCCAAGGCGGGCATTTTTACGCTTTCCCCGGTTGACAACAATTTTAACTATGCTAGCTTATCGTTCAAAGCTGTGCATTCGTTACCATGCACCACAGACTGACGAGCTTGAACAGGGCGAGCCAGCAGCCTGTGTGTTGGTGGCGGCACAGTCAACGTTGAGGAGACTCCCCGGCTGGATGCCGTCAGGGTTGGGGAGGAGAAAGCCAGTGACGGCACGAGTGCGAGTTTCTTAACGCTACGGTACCTGTAAGTAGGAGGTTTCTCGAATGAATCGCATGTTTTTCTTTGGTATCGCGCTGTTTGTCGCAGTGCTCGGTATCGCCCTGCTGGGCGGTCAACAGCAGGCGGCTGCGGGCGGTTGTTGTGCCCCGGCCTGCTGTGCGGCCCCGGCCTGCTGTGCAGCCCCGGCCCCTTGTGCTCCGGCCTGCTGCTCGAAGCCTCGCTGCTGCGAGCGCGAGCGGAAGACCTGCTGTGAGCGGCGCTGCCGCTGCCGCAGGCACGAGCGGACCTGCTGCCCGAAGGCTTGCACGCCGTGCGGTAGCTGTGCTCCGGCCCCGTGCACTCCTCCGGCCTGTGCCCCCGCCAAGTGTGTGCCGGCCCCGTGCGCCCCGGCCTGCTGCTCCAAGCCTTGCTGCACGCCGGCGCCGTGTGCCCCGGCCTGCTGCTCGAAGCCTTGCTGCACGCCGGCCGCTTGCGCCCCGGCCTGCTGCTCCAAGCCTTGCTGCAAGCCGGCCGCTTGCGCCCCGGCCTGCTGCTCGAAGCCTCGCTGCTGCGAGCGCGAGCGGAAGAGCTGCTGTGAGCGGCGCTGCCGCTGCCACCGCCATCGCCGCGCCCGCTGCTGCCCGAAGGCTTGCGCGCCGTGCGGTTGCTGTGCCCCGGCCGCGACCTGTGGTTGCGGTGCCCCGGCCACGAAGTCGATGACCCCGAAGGAGGCGCCCCCGGTCCCCACGACCGAGGTTGCTCCTCCTCCGCCTCCCGGCGGAACTCCCAAGTAACCTTTCCGGACTGGACCCATTTCCGCGGGTTTCCGGTCAACTCCCTGGCCGGAAACCTTCGCGGAACGGATCCCGCGAGCGAGCGAGACCTCCCCTGTTGGTCTCGAAACTCGAGTCCGCGCAACCTAAGCCGGACCTGTTGCAGGTCCGGCTCTTCTTTTGCGCCGACCCAAAGCGAAAACCCAATCGAATCCTAACGCAAACGTATCCCTCCGCACACCAAATCCTTACCGACGCGCGAATAATGGGTTCCTGGTGTTGAACCAAGTGGCCAGGAAGACGAGGTCGTGCCCTTGCGCCGATCCCCGAGGATGGTTCTGGCGGCCACCGTCGCCGCTGCGGTCGCCGTCGCGGCAGCCGGCACGGCCATCAGCGTCGCATGGGTGTGCGGCCACAGCCGCCTCACGGCGGCGTGCCCGCTGGGCCAATGGATCCAAAGGGCGCCGAAAGCGGTGGTGGACCGACCGCTCAAGGAGTTGGGCGTTATCGAGACGCCCGAGGAGTTTGCCCAGACCTTCGTGATTCGCAACCAGGGCGACGCACCGCTGGAGCTCTCCCGGGGGCCGAGCACCTGCCGATGCACCGTGACCGAGTTGCCGGACCGTCCGATTCCGCCCGGCGGCCGGGGCGATGTCCGCGTGGGCTTCAGCGCCGCCGCGCGCCGCGATACCTTGAAGAGCGGCCGGCTGTCGCAAAGCGTGAGCGTGCTCTGCAACGACCCGGACAATCCCAGCCTTCTGTTAAGGATCGAGGCCACGGTCCGCTGCCGCCTGGCGGCGGCGCCGTCGCCGATCACGCTGGCGATCGCCTCGTCCGACTTGCCGCGGGAAGAGAAACGTTCGGCCCAGACCCTGATCTATTCCCAGACCTGGGACCGATTCGAGCTGGCCGCCGTGCGGATGTCGCGGCGAGGGATGACCTGCCGGATCGAACGGGCGCCGGCCAAGGAACTCGATCCGTTTCAGGCCCGGAGCGGCTACCGGGTCCGCGTCGCGCTGCCCGCCGACATGCCGGACGGTCGTTTCGCGGAATCGGTGGAGTTTGCGGCCAGGCCGGCGGCCCCCGCCGGGCCGCCGCGACCGCTGGAACTGCAGATCGACGGCAGCGTCGACGGCCGGGTGACGATCTTCGGCCCCAAGGTCGACGACCACGGCGTCCTGCGCCTGGGCGTCCTGCAGGAGGGGCAGGGTGCACGCGAGACCATGGTGATGAAAGTCCATGATGAACGGCCGACGCTGGTCTTCCGCCGCGTCGAGACCGATCCGGCGTTCATGCGCGTCCGCGTCAGCGCCTACCAAGGCCCTTCGGCGACGGTCGGCTTGTATCGGATCGAGGTCGAAATCCCGCGCGAGGCGCCGCAGTGCAACTTCATGGGCAAGGACGCCGGGACCATTCGGCTCCGGACCGACCACCCCCGGCTGCGGGTGATCGAGTGGCACGTCGATTTCGCCAAGCTCGCCGACGAGGGCTATTCCGGACCGCAAAGGCTCCGCTGACAACGAGCGAGTCGTGGCGGGCGATCGTTGCAATCTGGCGGCGGGGCATTCGACCGTAGCCCAGCAGTTCACTGCTGGGGCTCAGGGCGGCCATTTTGTGTGACAAGTCCCGTAGGGACGGCCGAAATCCAGCGACAGACGTTCAATCGTCCCTCCGGGACGAACGAGGCAACATGGTGTGGCCCACGACCCAGCGATAAATCGCTGGACTATGGTCAAACGACCCTCCGGGTCGAGACGAATCCACACTCCATGAAACCTTGTCGTAATGTCCCATCTGCGTGATCCACGCCACGAGCACGGAGAACTCACGAGACTTTATCCAAAGAAACATCGGCGGCACACAAAGCCGTAACAGGGGTGTGGATAATGTCTCGAAACGCCGTGCGGATCGTGGCCGCACACCCTTCCAGCCTTTTCCACAAAAAATCCAAGAGGGGCGTGTTTTCGCGGTCGGTAGACAACGGGAAGGAGGTGTTGCGAGCGGCCACTCCACGCGCGGCGTCCGTAGCGCGACCGACCGTGCGGAAGCACATCCCGGTTTTTTCAGGAGGTGTGAAGATGAGAGCGACGAGAGAAGGAAAGCGATTGGGGGCGAAAGCCCGGCCTCGACGCGGCTTTACGCTGGTCGAGCTGTTGGTGGTGATGGCCATCATTGCCATTTTGGTGGGCCTGTTGTTGCCCGCCGTGAACTCCGCGCGCGAGGCTGCCCGCCGCACGACGTGCTCGAACAACATGAAGCAAATCGGCCTGGCGATCCTGAACTTCGAGTCGGCGCACAAGCTGCTGCCGTCCGGCGGCGAAGGCACCGATCCCACCACCAACCAGACGGCGTTCACCCAGCACTCGCTGTTCACGTATTTGTTGCCGTTCATGGAGAAGCAGGGCATTTACAACCAGATCGACCTGTCGCGAAGCTACCGAGACATCACCGCGGGCGCCCAAGTCAACGCGACGGCCCCGAACGGCCAGACGGTGCAGGGCAACACGGCTGCCGCGCTGACCAACATCCCCACCTACGTGTGCCCGAGCAATCCGTTCTGGCGCAAAACTTGCGTGATGCCGCCGGTTTCGGCGGCACGGACTACTTTGCCACGGTCTACACGGACGTCAGCCCCACCACCGGGGTCCGGGACCGAACGACCCGCATGGAAGGCGCTTTGACCGTCGTCGGCGGCAAGGATACCAGCGGCAGCTCCACCGACCCGTCCGGCTATACGGATAGCAGGGCTCCCACCAGCGTGCCCATCTCCGCGATTGCCGACGGCACCAGCAACACCATTGCGGTCATCGAGGATGCCGGACGCATGGCGCCCTCGACCGTCACCGCCGTGACCCAGGTCTATTACACGCTGTCGGGCTACCCGGACAC
Source organism: uncultured Planctomycetia bacterium (assembly GCA_963804825.1). Lineage (GTDB taxonomy): Bacteria > Planctomycetota > Planctomycetia > Pirellulales > Thermoguttaceae > JBKQVT01. The sequence continues at coordinate 420,478 of CAWDRV010000006.1, forward strand.
GTTCACCAACACGGGCAACATGTTGACCAACGATATTACCAACACCGGGGGCGGCCAAAGCAAGCGAGGCGTCTGGCGTTGGGCGGATCCTGACGCCTGCGGAAGCGGCGTTTCCGGGCCGCCCAATGCGCCGTCCTTCGTGGCGGGGGGGAGCAATATTCCGGTGATCAGCCAGAACGCCTACCCGATCGGCGGCCCGACTCCCGCCGGCACGATTGACGGCACGTCGGGCAGCCCGACGAAGGGCGTCTATACCGATGGTTCTTCGGGCTGTCCTTGGACGGTCCAGAACTGCGGAGCCAACGACGAACCGTTCTCGTTCCACAGCGGCGGCGCCAATAGCGTCTTCGTTGACGGCAGCGTGCGGTTCCTCAGCTCCGCCCTGGATCCGATCACCGTCCGTCGTCTGGTTACCAGGTCCGAGGGCTTGGAACTGCCCAGCAACAGCCTCTATACGCCCTGAGCGTGGTGAGCGGTCGTCCAACAACGGCTCCCCTCTCCCCTGTGTGGGAGAGGGGTTGGGGGTGAGGGGGCCGTACAGTCAAAACACGAAGTTATTCTTCGATGGCCGCTTGGTGTCGCTTGGAGGACCGGGGCGCCCTCGGGCGCCGCCCGGCCTGGAAACGATTGTCTCGGACCGAATGGTTCCCACGTTTTTGCCGAATCCTAACCGTGCAGCAACGGGCGCTTAATCTGCCCCGTCTAGAATTTGGGCGCCGACGATCGACGATGACAGGTGAGGAAACGAAGTTATGTACGGAGATATGGACAACACGGTCGCGGATCTCCTGGAACGCCTGCCGGGCCGTCCGTGGTTATGGGGTGTCGGGGCGGGGCTCGCGCTGGTCCTGTTGGTCGTTGCCGGCCTGCACGGTTGCGGCCGCGGTTACGGCCAAGGACCGCGGCCGGGCGACAGTTTCTCGGACGATAATCCGCGGCCGGCCACGAAGCCCGCGGTCGCAGGAAATGAACACCCCAAGCCTCCCACCAAGGCCGTGGGTGACGTGGCCGGCCCGAAAAATCCCCCCAGCCCGGTTCCGAAGAAATTGCCGCCGGCGCCGATGGTGCTGAGCCAATGGAACGAGCGCGATTTCCTTGCCGCCCACGATTCGCACGATCCGCGGCTGGCGTCGGCCGTTGAGCAACGCGCAAGGGCCCCGCAGCGGACCGAATCCGAGGCGGAAATGCTCGGGTCGCTGCTGAGGCCGCTGCCGTCCGGTCCGAACGGGACGCCGGGCCTCGCAACCGCGGCCGGCGGCCCAGCGGCGCCTTCCCGGGAGTTGGTCCATGCCGTGACGGCGGCCTTGGGCGCGAACAACACCGCGGCGGCCCGGCAGACGCTTGCCCGGCTGCTGGCGGGGGAATTTCCGGGCGTCGCCGGCTCCTCCGTGGCGGAAGATGCGGTCGCGGCCCTGCTGCGGCAAGGTTCGCCCGAAAGCGAGCAGGTCGTGTTGCGATATCTCCTCGACCCGCCGGCCATCGAGTCCGAGCAGGAAAGGCCGGCGCCCGGCGCGGTCCGGCAAGACGCCTTGGCGGCCGTCCGCCGGTACGGCTCGGCGCCGTTGCGCAAGTCGCTGGTCCTGGCCATGATCGACGGCGCCGTGCCGATGGTCAGACGCAAGCCCTTGCTGTCGCTGTTGTCGGAGCCGGACCCGCTGAATCTGGAAGGCCAAGTGCTGCTCTTTCAAAGCGAGTCGGCCGAAGCGGCGACCCGGCTGGCCTTGGAGAAACAGTTCGTCGGGGCCAGCACGGATGCGTTGCAGACGTTGCTGGGGTTCTCGACCGGCCAACCCGCGGCGCCGCAGCCGACGCCCGACCGGCGCTGCCGGGTCGGTGAACAGCTTTGGGGGCCGCCGCTGACCGACTTCCTCGACGTGCAGCACCGCGGATTGAAGGCCGTGGCCGACGATCCTTACACGGTGGCGCTGGCGGCCACCATTCCCAACAGCGCGATGCGCGCCAACCTGGGGCGAACCCTCGCCCGGCACTGGTCCGAAGGACCGCAAGCCCTCCGTGCCGCGGGCGTGCCGGCCACGGTCCTGGTCGAGCCGGGGTTGCTGGCATCGCTGAAATCGCTTTGCCGGGAGAACCGGCGCGCCGACGCCGCGCGGGCGAAGGCCGCTGCGAAGACTTCCAACGGACATACAAAGGCCCATGCCAACGGCCGGGCGGGCAACCCACGCGCGCGACCGGGCGACCATCCGAAATCGCCGCCCGACAGCGACTGGGACAAGCTGGCGGAGGAGATCGCACTGGATTATTGCCGGCGTTGCCACGTCGCGGCGCTGGTGCGGAGCGTTCACAAGGTCGGCGCGCCGGCCGTCGGCGACGCTGCGCAGCCCGCCCCGGTGACATTGCGGCCGGGCAGCGTGGTCTGCGCTTCGTATCGCGTCGATTGGCCGGGCGAACAGGCCGCGCATCTTCCGCAGTTGGCCCACGACACGCTGCGGCTCGATTACACACGGATCGAGGAGCGGGCGAAGGTCAATCTGCTGGCGGCCCACTATCGCCGGCAATTGAAGCATTGCGTCGAACATCCTCTGCCCGAGGGAGTGTGGCTGGACGGTTTGAGCGAGGCGGGCGGGAAAGACGGGTTGCAATCGATCGACGTGTTGATTACCCGCGCGGCGCCGGCCAGGGGCCGCCTGCCGATGCGGAACAGGAATGGACGATCCAAATTCTTTCCGTGAACCTGGGAACTCCGCGTGAATGATGAACGACACCGAGGAGGCCGTGGCGGTCGACGCGCAATTACCGGACGATCCGTACTCGCCCATGCAGGCCGGCGGCGACGTGCCGCAGCCGCATCGCAGTGAAGTCCTGATTTGCCGCCGCTGTCAGACGGCCAGCCTGGCGAGCCACAAGTTTTGTCCCCAGTGCGGCGAGCCGCTATGGGAGCCTTGCGTCCATTGCGGCGCGGTCTGTCCGGCGGGCGAACGCTTCTGCGGCGTCTGCGGCGCCAACCTGGCGGCCGCCATCCACCAGCAGACCGAGCAGTTCGAAATGAATCTGCTCACCGCCGAGCAGTTGCAGGCGGAAAGCCGCTACGACGAGGCGATCGCGATACTGGGCCCGATCTCGAACCTGGAGCACCCGCGGCTGGGCCATCATGCCAGGCTGGCCGGCGAGTTCATCAAGCGGCTGGCCGCCGAGCGCCAACAGGGGCTGGGCCGGGCGGAGGAAGTCTGCCGGCAGGGGCAAGCCCGCTTCGACGAGCACGATTACCAGGGCGCGGTCCGACTCTTGGAGGGCGTCCCCAAGACGCTGCGGAGCGAGGAGTTCCAAGGCCTGCTGGCCGAGGCGAGAGAGCGGCAGGAAGAGCTGGCCTTTCTGGGGGGCGAGTTGCGGTCGGCCCTCCAGAGCAAGAAGATTTTCGCGGCGGTGCCGAAAATCGCCCGGCTGCTGGAACTCAAACCCGGTCACGTGCAGGCCCGGCAACTGGCCGAGCAAATCCAGAAGCGATTCGCCCAGGCCGCGGGAGCGAAGATCGCCGAGTTCCGTTACGAGGAGGCCGTGAGAATCCTGGCCCAGGTGCCCAAGTCGTTGTGGAACGCGGAGACGGCGGCGTTGGGCAGCCGGGCCAACGAGCTGGCCTGGATCGCCTGGGACCTGCGCAACGCCGCGGCGGTCGATCCCCCGTTGCTGGCCGTGGCCGGCCGGCTGCGGCAACTGGCCCCCGGCGACCCGCGCGGCCCGAAGCTCGTCGGCGAGATGCGCCGCCGCTGCATCCAGGCCGGGAAGGAGGGCCGGCTGACCCCGCCGCCCTGGGGCCGGGCGCCGACGGAAACGCCCTTGGGATTGCCCGTCGATTGGCTCAACGGACTCGGACCCATCGAGCCGGGCGACGCCCTGGATCGCGTCGTGGTCGGCGCCAATCCCGGCTGCTTCGCCGTGGCCTGTGGATTGGCGCTGCAAGGACTGGGGCAATCGCAAGTGCAGCTCAATCTCCGCATCCAGCCGCGGCAGAACGCGATCGGCAAGGTCGCCGGGCTCTTTCGTCCGAAGTCGGCCTCGGTCGCCTGGGGCCTCGACCTCGGCTCCAGCGGCATCAAGGCGGTCAAGCTGGCGTGGCAGAAGAAGCGGAAGACCGTCACCCTCCAGTCCGCCGCACGGGTCGATTACCGAAAGCCGCTCAGCCAGGCAGCCAACGAAGAGGAAGAATCCGGCATGATCGGCGAAGCCCTGAACGGCCTGCTGACCCAACATTCGCTCAAGACGGAGCGGGTCTGCGTCAGTGTGCCTGGGCGGATCGTGCTGCCGCGGCTGTTTCACTTGCCCGCCGCCGACCGCGCCAAGATGTCCACGATGGTCCAGTTCGAGGCGAAGCGTCATGTCCCGACGCGGTTGGACCAACTGGTTTGGGACTTCCAGGTCTTGTCCGGCGGCGAGGGAAACGCCCGGACCGCAACGAGATCGGCGTCGAAACAGGGCGCCGCTCCGGTGCTCTTTGCCGCCGTTCGCCGCAGGCTGCTCGGCAAGCGGTTGGACGTGATCCAGCGGGCGGGCATCACCATCGACGTGGCCCAGAGCGAGTGCATCGCGCTGCACAACTTCTTCATGTTCCAAGACGCGGCAACCGCCGAGAACGGCAAACCCGAGGGCAACGGCGACGGCAAAGGCGGCGGCGACGGCGACAGCGACGGCGACCGCCAGATTGATGCCGTTTTCGGCGTCCGGCCGGCCGACCCGTTTCAACCCCGATGGCCGGTCATGCTGGTGGATGTCGGAGGCGACGGCAGCAACTTGTTGATCAGCTCGCCTTCCGGCCTCTGGGTCCGCCACTTGGGGTTTGGGGGATACAGTGTCACGCGGGCGTTGGTGCGGCAGTTCAACTTGACCGCGGCTCAGGCGGAGGAACTGAAGCGCAACCCGGCGGCGGCCCCGAGCCTGGCCGAGTTCTATCTCGCGTTGGAGCCGGTCGTGGAGGATTTTCGCCGGGAACTCGGCATTTCGCTGGCCGCCTACGCCAAGATGGAGCATAGCCAACCTGTCCGGAGGATGCTGGGCGTCGGCGGCGGTTTTCAACTCCACGCCCTGCTGGCCTACCTGCGGTCGATGCCGTGAGAAAATCGCGGCCGGCTGGGGAACTTCCGGCCGACGAATCGCGTCTGGTATATTCGGTGGGGGCTGCGCCCGAGAGCCGGCCCACTCAGTTTCACCAGATTACCAAACCCAGGAGCAACTGCCATGAACGGTTTCTTCCGTTGGTTTATGCTTGTCGGCTTGGTTACAATGGCCAACGCCCGGAGCATCGCTGCCATGGAACCTACCAAAGCGGAACGTGCCGAAGGGGAACGAATGGCGCCCTACGACGCGGTTCCCCCCCCGCCCCTCGCGGCAACAAGCCTTGCGGTCCTTGCGGTCGAGGCCAATCGCGGTTTCGCCGTGGACCTCTACCAGCAGTTGGCCAAGGAAAACCAGGGCAAGAACCTGTTCTTTTCCCCCTATTCGATGTCCGTCGCGCTGGCGATGACCGTCGAGGGCGCCCGGGGTGAAACGGCCCTCCAAATGGGCGATGTGCTGCACTTTCCCAAGCAGGTCCGGCGCACCGAAAAGGACGCCGACTGGATCCCCTGGGACAACGCGGTGATCGACGCGGGCCTGGCCGCCTTTAATAAGCGGTACAATGCCGAAAAGGATTGCGAATTGCGCGTGGCCAATGCCCTTTGGGGCGAGAAGACCTATCCCTTCGCCAAGTCGTACCTCGAGGCGATCGAGAAATCCTACGGCACCGGCCACGTGACGCCCGTCGATTTCCTCACCAACGCCGAGGCGGCGCGGAAGCTCATCAACACGTGGGTGAAAAAGGAGACCAAGGATCGCATCAAGGACCTGATTCCGCCGCAGGCCGTGGATCGCGATACTGTGTTGGTGTTGACCAACGCCATTTACTTCAAGGGCGCGTGGTTTGAGGCGTTCCCGGGCGACGCGACCAAGGAGGAAGACTTTTTCTTGGAAGGCGGGAAGAAGGTCCGCGTGCCGCTGATGCACCACGATGCCTTGGGTTCGGCCAGCTACGCCGCCTTCAACGGGGACGGTACGTGGTTCGACACCCCGACCACACTCGGGGGATCCACCCCGCCCAGGACGAAAACCAGGGCGAGAAGAAGGTCCCGGCAACCTATCCCGATCAGCACGGCTTCACCATGCTCGAACTCCCGTACAAGGGCAGGAATCTGTCATTGATCGTGCTTTTGCCCCAGGCCGCCGACGGGCTGCCGGCGCTGGAAAAGATGCTCACCTCGGCCAACCTCAAGACGTGGATCGGCAGGCTCCACGGGCGAAAGGTCGATGTCTTGCTGCCCAGGTTCAAGCTGGAAACGAGCTACGAGATGGAAAAGGCATTGATCGCGATGGGGATGGTCCGGGCGTTCAAGGCCCCCGGCGGCGCCGATGCGCCCAGTTCGACGGCATGTGCGCCAGCCAGAATCCGCCTACAAGCTCTTTATCAGCAAGGTCTTGCACAAGGCGTTTGTCGAGGTGAACGAGAAGGGCACCGAAGCTGCGGCAGCCACGGCCGTGGTCATGCCGAGAGCAGCCGTGGTGATGGCGAGGCCCTTTACGCCGACCTTCCGGGCGGACAGGCCCTTCGTGTTTCTGATTTACGACAAGCAGGACGGCAATGTCCTGTTCCTCGGGCGAATGATGAAGCCGTAGGGACCGCAAGACGAGGGATCGGGAACTGTGGGCTGGAAAAGCCCCACGAACTGTGTCGTGGGGATGTCTTGCGCGGTGGGAGCAACGCTCCCCATCTCGGAGGGGGCATTCCGCGTTTGCCGCTTTACGCTTGGCCGGGGCTTGGGAACCAACCGGCGGCTGGCAAAAATTATTCCCACGGCCCTTGCCGGTTTTTCATTTCTGACGATAATGGCGAAATTGGTCGTATCGTCAGTTCGGGGGTCCCCGCCCCTTGTCCCTTGCCGAGGAATAGCTATGCATCTGAGCACAGTGGATTATGCGATTCTGATCGTCTACACGCTGTTCGTGCTGGGAATCGGTTTCGCGCTGAAGCGGTTCATGAAGAGCAGCACGGATTTCTTCCTCTCGGGGCGGGCCATCCCGGCGTGGATCACCGGCCTGGCGTTCATCTCGGCCAACCTGGGGGCCCAGGAGTTGGTGGGCATGGGGGCCTCGGGGGCCAAGTACGGCATGTTGACCTGCCACTTCTACTGGATCGGCGCCATTCCGGCCATGATCTTCCTGGGGCTGTTCATGATGCCGTTCTACTACGGCTCGAAGGCCCGCAGCGTGCCGGAATACCTCAAGCTGCGGTTCGACGAGAAGACCCGGGCGTTCAACGCCATCTCCTTCGCCGTGATGACGATCTTCTCCTCGGGCATCTCGTTGCACATGCTGGCGAAGATCATCGGTCCGATCATCGGCGTGAGCTTACAACCAGGGTTTGTTCATTTCGGCCGCCATCGTGCTGGTGTACATCTACCTGGGCGGGCTGACCTCGGCCATCTACAACGAAGTGCTCCAGTTCTTCCTCATCGTGCTGGGTTTTCTGCCGGTGGTGCTCTTGGGCCTGCGCGACGTGGGCGGATGGTCGGGGTTGGTGGCGAAGCTGAACATGGTGGCGGCGCATCCCCAGACTCTCGGCCACGCACACGCCTTCCCGCCGGGCACGTGGACCGACACCTGGAAGCCCATGTTGGGCCCCAGTCAGCCACAATCCCATGGGGATCGACATGTTCGGCATGATTATGGGGCTGGGCTTCGTGCTGTCGTTCGGCTACTGGTGCACCAATTTCCTGGTGGTGCAGCGGGCGATGGCGGCCGAGTCGATGTCGGCCGCCCGGCGGACGCCCCTGATCGGCGCCATTCCGAAGATGCTCTTTCCCGCCCTGGTGATCCTGCCGGGCATGATCGCCTTGGTGGTGGGCTCGAAGGCGTACAACAACGAATTGCCGCCCGATCGCACCGCCGCCGTCCTGGTCGATGAGGCCACGGCGAAGTTCGGCCACGGCATCATCCCGCCGGTGACCAAGGATCTCAGCGAGTACAACGCCGAGGAACAAAGCAAGATTCCCGCCGGGGACATCACCACGAGGCTTAACGGCGGCAAGCGCGTGAAGTGCGTGGTGCAACGCGAAGAAGACGGCAGGCCGAAGCTCGACTACAACATGGCCACCGCCAACATGCTGGCCTACTATTGCCCGACCGGGCTGCTGGGCTTGGGCCTGACGGCGCTGTTGGCCTCGTTCATGTCGGGCATGGCGGGCAACGTCACCGCCTTCAACTCCGTCTGGACCTACGACATCTATCAGAGCTACATCGCGCGCAACAGACCCGACGCCCATTATCTGTGGATGGGCCGGGCCACCACGCTCTTCGGCACCCTGGCCAGCATCGCCGCCGCCTACCTGGCGCTTGCAGTTCGACAATATCATGGACATGCTCCAGTTGGTGTTCGGCTTCGTCAATGCGCCGCTGTTCGCCACCTTCATGCTGGGCATGTTCTGGAAGCGGACCACCGGGCCACGGGGCCTTCTTCGGCCTGCTGCTGGGGACGGTCACTTCCGCCCTGCGCCACGGCCTGACGATTCCCGCACGTCACAAACTACAATGTCTGGTTGAAGGCGGTGGCCGACAATCCCGCCAGCCTGGTGACGGGCGGATGGCTGAACTGGCTGACCGGGACAACTCCCCTTCACCATACTATAGCGACATGGCGCAGAACTTCTGGATGGCCATTTTCGCCTTTACGGTCTGCTTCGTGTTGACCATCGTGTTCTCGCTCGTGACGCGGCGGAAGAAGTCCGACGAGGACCTCCGCGGCCTGGTCTACTCGCTCACGCCGCACCTGGCCCAAGGCGAAGAGAAACTCTGGTGGTACGAAAAGCCGCTCGTCCTGGCCGCCTTCGTCCTGGTGGTCACCATCGCCCTGAACTATTTCTTCTGGTAAATCGAGGGTCCCATGAGTCTTGATATTCGCATTCCCATCGGTCTGCTGTTCGGAATCATCGGCGCGATCCTGCTGGTCTATGGGCGGTTCTTCGCCGACCCGGCCATTTATGTCCATTCGCTGGGCTTCAACGTCAACTTCTGGTGGGGCGCCGTGCTGCTGGCCTTCGGGCTGATGATGTTGGGCCTGGCCCAGATCGCCAGCCTGACCCGCAAAAAAGGCGGCCAATAACGCGACCGGGTACCACGACCGTACAGAGCATGGTCGTGGCACCCAAGTGTCCACCCCAAAGCCCACCGGCTGCGGCCGGTGGGAAATAGAGCGGGGAAACGCGATCCCTCCGATGCATTTCCCACCGGTCGCAGCCGGTGGGCGTAGCAACGCGGGCGTTCATCCCGCCTTCCGTCCGCCAAACAGCGCCAACGCGAAGACCTTGAAGAAGCAGTCCACCTCCACGAAAGCGATCTCCGCCAGCCATCTGCACTGGACCTCGACCGGGGCCAGGATGTTGGTGGTCTTGTCGGGCCGGTAATACCACGCCTGGGCAACGGCGTCCCGGGTTTCTGTGCCCCCGCGTTTCTTGTGGTGCGACCAGAGCGAATCGACGAAGAGTTCGTCGAACGCCCGGGCGGCCCATGCCGAACCGGGAGCCACGTGCTCCAGGTTCAGAAAGAGTCCGCCCGGCTTCAGCAAGTCGAACGTCTCTTGGTAGAGTTCCCTCTTTCGCTCGTCCGGCAGGTGGTGGATCGCCAATCCCGACACTACAAGATCGAACGGCGCGTGGTCGGCGACCGATTGCGCCCAGCGTTTCGACCCGAGGTCCTGGACGACGAAGGCTGCCCGGGCGAGGTCCGCCTTCTGCTTGGCGGAGGCGATCATGTGCTCCGAGAAATCCAGGAACACGGCGGTGGCTCGTGGGTATTCGCCGAGCACGGTCCGCCCGAGAATCCCATCGCCGCAGCCGAGGTCGAGCACTCGCTCGACCCCGGGCAAGGCGTTGCGGACGACCCGCAGGAGCACGTCGATCTGCTCCGCTTCCAGGGGAATTCCGCCCCGCACGTCTTCCACGTATAGTTTCGCCAAATCCGCTTGTTGCCAGACCTTTCCTTGGTTGTTCATATCTTGGCTGCATTGCCTCCTTCGGACGGAATGGTTTTCCGTGCAAAAAGTCCCCCGCTGCAAACGGGGAGGGAGAAATAGAGCGGGGAAAGGCGGTCCCTCCGGCTTTTCCCACCGGTCGCAGCCGGTAGGCGTGGCAGCGGAGGCGTTCTGCCCGCTAATTCTCGGCCGCCATTTTCAGCGCCACCAGGTAGGGCACCGGCTCGCTGCCCAAGGCGTTCAGCACCGTGCCGCCGGCCGTGAAGGTGTAGGTCACCCAGTCCGCCTGGCCGTATTTCTCCAACGACGTGCCGCCTTCGCCGCCGCCGATGTAGACCTTCAGCCCGGCGTCGGTCATCCGCTTCAACTGGCCGACGAACTTCCGCGTGCCCTCCTCGAATCGCGGGTCCTCGAACATGCCGAACACGCCGTTGTGGAAGACCACCGCCGGCGGGCGGTCGTTGCGGTGCCGCTCGATGACCCGGCTGACCGTGTTGGCGAACAACTCGCTGGAGGCCGGGCCGATGTCGAACTGCTGGTTGCCCGGCCCGATGGTCTCCGACACCCGGCCGTCTTGCAACACGAAATCGATCGGCAGCACGAACCGGATCCCCTTGGCATGGCCCTCGGAGAGCATCCGCTTGGCCTGCTCGATGCGCGCGGGGGCGATGTAATACGGCTTGTCGCCGTGGGCCGGGTCCTCGCACAGTCCCAGGTTGAACGGGCGGCCTTCCAGCTCCTCGGCCGCCTTCTTCAACGCCATGGCCAGCGACCCGGCCGAAATCACCAGCCGAATCGTGCCGCGATGGATCATCGCTTCCATGTCGTCGAGCTTGTCGGCCTTCAGACCGCTGAAAATGACCAGCAACGCCCCCAGGCAGTCCTTCAGCGGGCCGTCGAACTGCTCGGCCTCGTACTTGCCCAGGGCCACCCGATCCATCGCCGCCGGCACGACCACGCTTGAAGCGTCCAGGCTGCCGGCCGAAAACGCCTCGTGGACGTAGACGCGGGCGAGCTTCTCGGCACACTCGTTGGCGAACTTGGCCAGCCGCTCGGCCAGTTTCGGGCAGTCGGCGGGCTTGGCCTTCCAGAGCACCCGCTCGATGTCGTACTTCCGCGTGTTTTGCAGCATGAGCACGCTGCCCGGCGCGGCGGAGCGGACCGCGGCGGCCGCCTCGTCCTTGATCGTAAGCGTCGCCGGATCGAGCCAATCGGCGATGAAGGCGACCTCGCAGCCGAGGATCTCGGCCAGCCGGTCGCGGACCTTCGCAAGCGATTTCTCCGGCTCGCGGCCGATATGGCCGAAAATGATCTGCTTCCAGCCCTTCTTGCCGGCCGTAATCGAGGGTCTGCTTTCATGGACCGCAGACGGATATCGCCATCGCCCACATTGGGGCCCGGCTTGGCATCGACATCGCCGCGCACGAGCACGGGCGTGCCGCTGGGCACGTCGGCAAGCGACTCCAGGCGCGGGATGGCGTCCAGATATTGTTCCAAGGGAAGTTTCGGCACATCGGGATTATCGCCCAGGATTCCGCGGCACCAGGCCGCCATTTTGTCGGCAGTCGTTGTCATACGTCACTCCGTTCTTCATGGAAAAGCCCACGTTGTTCATGGAAAAGCCCACGTTATCCGTGGAAAAGCCCCGATTGGCAGCGCCGTCCAGGAAAGCCGACAAGATAACACTTTCCGGGCAGCTTGACCAGGGGGAGGGAGGATGGGGGGGGCCGACGATCGGCGGTTCCGCAACGGATGCCGAGGAGGCTGCGAAACCGCAAGCGCGCAACCAACCGTTAGCAGCGGTTCAGCCCCCACGACGCAGTCGTGGGGCTTTTCCCCAATCCCCAATCCCCAATCCCCAATCCCCTTCACTCCACGCCCAAGGCCTCGATGCTGCCCGGCGTGGCAACGATCAACGCCGGCTTGCCGTCGATCTCCACCGTCGCCAGACCGCACAGCGCCGCGCCGTAGTTGAACTGGTCCACCAGGCGGCCGTCGGCGTCGAGAATGTGGATCGAGCCGTCGGGGCCGGGCAACAACCATTGGCCCGCGGCGCCGGCGGTGAGCTTGCCGGCGATGATCGGCTCGATCGGCTGCGATTGGAATCCTTGCGGCAGCGTGTAGTTCCACAAATCCTCGCCCTTGAGATTGAAGCCGAGGACCAGGTTTTCGCCGAGTTTCCGTGACGCCACCGCACAATAACGCCATTGACCGTCGCCGGCCAGGTCGGCGGCGACGATCGATTGGAGAAATCGCCGTGGCACGACGATGTCCGGGCTGGCCTCTTGAAGCTCGGAATTCAGCACCGCCAACGACCCGCGGCTATGGGTGCAGAGGAGGTTGCGGCGGCCCTGTTCGGGCGGACCAATCGCCATGCGGACGTTGTTCAGCAAGCGATTCGAAAGTCAAGCGCTTGCCGTCCAGCGAGGCGGCCTGCACGCCGACCAGGCCCCAATAGCCGACGTACAGCCGGAGCTTGCCGTCGCCGTCCAGGTCGGCCAGTTGCACGTCGGCGATGCCGCTATGGCGATTTTCCAGGGCGTCGGCCGGATAGCTGACCAACAGGTTCCAGTTCTCGTCGAACAGGTGCGCCCGCTGCTGCATCTGGGCGAAGGCGACGAACAGCCGCTTGCCGTTGGCGCCGACCGCCGTGCGCAGATACCAGACCTTTTCCTCCTTCTGCCGGATGTCGAGCTTGTGGGTGGCCAGCAGGTGGCCGTTGAGCCCGACTTCCGCGACCGAATTCCAGGAGTCGACGACTTCCAGCCGCGGCGCCCCGCCGAACCGCGGAACCACCAGGATATTGCCCGGCTGCTTCACGTCCCGACATTTCCACAGCGAGGCGAGCTTGAGGTGTTTCGGTTCGCTGCGGGGGGCGATTTTGACCGGGCGGAATGGGGATTTCCTTCACCCCCGGCTCGACCGGCGGTTCGCCCTTGGCCGCGGCCTCGATCGCCTGTTGGTGGGCCTTCTGGAGATCGTCATAGCGCTTCAATCCGAGCGGATACACGTCCTTGCCGGCCAGCAGTTGCTCCAATTGCCCGGGCAGGTCCACCGTGAAACTCGGGACGCCTCCGCGGTCGTCGAAATACTGGACGTCGTAATATTGAACGACGCCGTCGGGGCCGAGCACGAAGACGGGCATGACCGGGAGCAACGGATAGTCCTTGAAACACAGCGCGTCGGCCGTCTGCTCCGGGTCGCGGACGATCCGAACGTGGATCTTCAGATCGTCGAGGGCCTGCTGCAGCTTCTTGTCGTCGGTCGGGACGTCGTCGAGACTGACGGCCAGGAAGACCACGCGGTCGTTGTTCTTGAATTTCTCACGGATCCGCTCCAACAGTCGCAGACCTTCGAGGGAAGATGGGGACCAGGTTGCCCAGAAATCAAGCACCACGATCTTCTTGGCCAGCGAGTCGGTCGTGACGGGCTTGCCCGCCAGATCGACAAACTTCAGCCTCGGCGCCCTCTTGCCGAGCAATCGGGCCGACGGGGGCAGGAAGTATTTCACCGCCTCGGCATCCTTCGGCAACTCGAACGTGAAGAGCTTCGGATCCACCTTTCCGTCAATCGCCGCGCCGGTGAGTTCGACGACCAGCGAGAGGCTCTCGACCGGGCCACGGGTCTCCAAAGTCTGCCGCAAGGAATCCAACGGGGGAAGCAGCCTCCGCAGCACGAACGTCTCCTGATCGATCCACAGCACCATCGCGCCGTCCGGGCGTTGGATCTTGATGCGATAGCAGTCGCGGCCGTCGATCTCGCCGGGCTCGACGCGCTGCGGCTCCTCGGCGCCCTGGAGCAGCCATTTCAGCGGGTCGTCGTCCAGCAGCAGCCTCAAGGGGATCGGTATGCCCGCCGGCCCGTTCGTCAGGGTTTGCGCCAGGATCGGGTCGCTGTCAAACAGCGGCAGGGTCAGCTTGGCCGGATCGTCCTTGGTCAACACCTGTCCGGGCAAATAGTTGACCGTTGCGCGGAACTGTTTGCCGTCGGCCACGACCTGGGCGTCGTAGACCTTCAATCGCACCTTGTTGGGACGCACCAGGACGACGGAGAAACTCCGCTCCATCTCGATGGCCTTTTGGCCTGCCTGTTGCACCGCCGAGCCGCACCGTGCCCAGGTCCTGGTAGGTCGAGGCCTTGCGATAGGCGGCCACCATGTTCTCCAGCACGGCCCGGGCGGAGCAGCGGACCTTGCCGCGGCGGCGGCCTTCTTTTCGCCCGTTTTCCGGGCCCGCCTTTTCCTCGGTCGCCGTCTTGCCGGCTCTGCGCCGCAGGCGGCGTGGAGGGTTTTTCACAGCCGCCGAAGCCATGCCAGCAGGCACGCGACCGCAAGAGAGCGCAAAGGACGGCCGGAAGAGGCGCCGAGAGTAACGCATGGATCAATTCCTTCATTTTGGATTCTTCCGCAACGGCGAACGGTGAACGGCGGAATGGGACGGGCCGTGGAATAGAATAACTCATTATTTGCGAATTGACTATCCGCGTAAAGCTCGACTTCTTGACGATGCGACGATTCAACGGATAATGGAAGTGAATCGAGCGATGTTTGACTGAACTGCCTCCCTTGCACAGTTTAACTCTATGGCGGTTTTGCACTACGGGACCGACTCTTCGGTCCGGCTGGAATTTGCGGACGGCGTCGCGCCGGAGTTGTGCGGCACGCCGCGCGGAGTGCCGTTGACGGATCCGGCGGCCGCGGTCGCCGCCGCGCTCGACCGGCCGCTGGATTACCCGCCGCTGGCCAAGACCGCCATGCCCGGCGACCGCGTGGCGTTGGTGCTGGACCACGCGGCGCCCCAAGCGGCCCGGGTGGCCGCCGCGGTGATCCGTACGCTCGTTTCCGCGGGCGTCGAGCCCGACGGCATCAGCATCCTGCGGACCGAGGCCGACATTCACAGCGGCGGCGAAGACCCCTGCCGGCTGCTCGATGCGACGCTGGCCGAGCGGATTTCCACGGTCACGCACGATCCGGAGGACCGCGCAGACTTGGCCTACCTGGCGGCCGACGACAACGGCCAGCCGATCCTGCTGAACCGCTTGCTCACCGATGCCGACGTGGTGCTGCCCATCGGTTGTCTGCAAAACGAGGCCGCCACCGGCTATTTCGGCATTCATACGCCCGTGTTTCCCACCTTTTCCGACCAGAGGACGCTGCTGCGGTTTCGTCGGCTGGATGCCCTGGGCGGCGACGGACCGTGCAAGCGGCGGTTGAGAAGCGAGGTGGACCAGACGGCCTGGCTGCTGGGGGTGAATTTCACCGTGCAATGGGTGCCCGCCGCCGGCGATCGCCTTCTGCACGTCGTGGCCGGCCAGTCCGACGCGGTCCGCCGTCGCGGCCGGCAGTTGTACGACGACGCCTGGAACTGGCTGGTCCCGCGGCGGGCCAGCCTGGTCGTGGCCGCCATCGAAGGGGGCGACGACGGAACAGACCTGGGAGAACCTCGGCCGCACGCTCGAAACGGCCGGCGCGCTGGTCGAGGACGACGGCGCCATTGCCGTCTGCTGCGACTTGGCCGCTGCTCCCGGTCCCGGCGTGCAGAGCATGGCGGCCGCCCGCTGCCGGCGGTCGGCGCTGAAACGCATCCGCAAGGACCGGCCGGCCGACGCCCTGCCCGCCGCGCAACTGGCCCGCGCCTTGGATCGCGACAAGGTCTATCTGCTCAGCCGGCTGGACCCGGCGATGGTCGAGGAGTTGGAGATGATTCCCATTGCGGACGGCGATGAGTTGGTGCGTCTGGCCCGGCGGCACCGCTCTTGCATTGTCGTGGCCAATGCGTCCCGCGCCGTCGTGACGGTCGAAGAGTGAAGCAAGGATGAAGGCGGTGAGCCGGCGGCGTAAGCCGCCGGATAAGGCGGAAGGATGAAGCCGGTGAGCCGGCGGCGTAAGCCGCCGGATAAGGCGGAAGGATGAAGATCGCCATGCCTGATCTGGTCGCCCGGATCGCGGAGAACGTCGGCCGCGTGCGAACGCGCATGGCCGAGGCAGCGGCACGGGCCGGCCGCAACGCCGCCGACGTCCGCCTGGTGGCGGTCACGAAGTACGTCGGGCCGGCGGAGATCCGCGCCCTGGTCGAAGCGGGTTGCCGCGACTTGGGCGAAAGCCGCCCGCAACAACTTTGGGAACATGCGGCCGCATTGAGCGGCTTGCCGGTCCGCTGGCACATGATCGGACACTTGCAGCGAAACAAGGTCCGCCGCACGCTGCCGCTGGTCGAACTGGTCCATTCGGCCGACAGCCCGCGGCTGGTCGCGGAACTCGATGCGGCGGCGGGCGCGGCGGCCCGGCGGCTGCCGATCCTGCTGGAAGTGAACGTTTCCGGCGAGCCGGCCAAGCACGGCTTTGCCCCGGCCGAAGTCGAGCCGTTGGTGGCACAATGGGCCGGCTACGGCAACTTGGAAGTCCGCGGGCTGATGTGCATGGCCGGCCTGGAGGGCGATCTGGACGCCGCCCGCCGCGAGTTCGCCGCGTTGCGAGCGTTGCGCGACCGGTTGCGGCGGAGTGCCCCGCCCGGGATCGCGCATGGACGAGCTTTCGATGGGCATGAGCGGCGATTACGAGGTGGCGATCGAGGAGGGGGCCACGATCGTGCGGGTCGGCTCGGCGTTGTTTGAAGGGCTGATCGCATGATCGACTTGCAGCCGCACGCCGAGGGAACGATCTTGCCGGTGCGTGCCCAGCCGGGCGCTCGTCGCAACGAGGTCCGCGGCGAGCAGGACGGCATGCTCAAGGTCTGCGTCACCCAATCGCCCGAGAAGGGCAAGGCGAACAAGGCGATCGTCGAGTTGTTGAGCCAAGTCGCTGTCGCTGCGCAAGTCGCAGATCGAGTTGATGGCCGGGGAAACGTCGCCGCAGAAGCGGTTCTTGATCCGTGGGGTGACGCCCGAGGAGCTGTCGCGGCGGATCGCGGACGCGCTGAACGGCTGATGCCGACGGAATGTTTGTCGTTCATGTCCCACGCCCACCGGGCACCCTCACAGCGGGTCGCGGCCGGCGGGACTGGCGATCTAACGACCCGCCGACAAAAAGCGGCCCGCTGCCTATCCTCCGTCCCGGCGCAAGATGTTGACGAGGCAATGCAGGGCGCCGAAATTCCGACAACAGGCGTCGCACTCGACCGGCCGCACCTCGTAGCCAAGCCCCGTCCAGACGGCCGTTGCCGCACGATTGAGGACCTCCGCCGAGCGAAACACCGGCATGTAGACGATGCGGCGGGAGCCGCGCCGGTCGAGGATGGCGTTGACGTACGTGAGGTAGGTCCGGCCGTCGCCGCCGGGGACCACCGGGATGCGGGCGACACGATACCCGGCCTCGCGGCACCGGCCGACAACGGCGTCGAAACGGGCAACCATCGCGTCGGAAAAGTCCGGGCCGCCTGGCAAGCACGCTTCCACGGCGCTACGGTCCGGCGAGCCGGCCAGCAGGCGCTCGGCCCATCGCGGGTCGCCGACGAGCACCGTCCGCCCGCCGATCGGCATCAAGTACATCGCCGTATGATGCTCTGGCGCCCCGTCGAGAATGACGATTCGCCGCTTCAGCGTCGCCGAGAGAGATTCGATCAGCTCCTCGCGGGTTTCGACGGTCCGTTGCAGATTTTGAAGGAGAATCGCCGGACGGACGAACGCCGTTTCGTCGTCGGCAGCGAAGTCGCCGCCATCGAAATAGAGGTCGCTGTGGCGGCAGGCCACGCCCGGGCCAAGTGCGGCGGCCAGGTCTTCGGCGACCCGTTGATCGCCCGCCCGTTGCGGCCAGACGCCGGCGCCATCCTCGCCGCGGGGACACAACAGCACGGTGCGTTGCTCCCCCGATCCCCCAAGGGCCAGCCAACGATCGCGGGACCAGGCCGTGATCGGATGGCCCACGATCACGGACGACAACGCACAGTGTGTCGGGCCGACGCGGGCGATCAGGTCTCGATACGCCGCTTTGTCGGGACAGACCACGTAGGCGGTCACGCCGGCCGGAAGCTGTCGGAGGAAATCGCGGTACGTCGGAAGGACCACGTCGGCCGCATCGGCGTTGTAATGGATCACGACTTGGCGAATCGTGCCGCCGCAATCGCTCAGCAAGGGGCCGTCGGCGACGCCGGGCGGACCGTTGCCTCCGTGGTAGAAGGACAGTACGCCCACGGAGGCAACCAGCCCGAGGAACACGCCGAGGACCACGTGGCCCTTGGATGCCGCGGCCGCGCTCATGATTTTGCTCCGGCGGCAGGAGCCGCGGGCGCCGCTTTCTTGTCACTGGCTTTCTTGTCGGCGACCTTCTTGTCCGGGACACTCAGCTTGCGCGCCAGGACGGTCATTTGCCGGTCGGTCAAGGTGATGGAAATGCTTTTCTTGGCCGGCAACTTGGCTTCCGAAGACACGGAGAGTTTTTTGACTTCACCGGGCTGGAGGCTGACGCACCAGGGGTGCGACCAAAGAACCTCGGGGACCGGAAGCATCCGCGCCATGATTGAGGTCGGAGCGGATGCCGAGATGCTGATCCAGACCGTCGCATCGACCGGCTTGTCGGTGGGGTTCGTCGCCGTGACCGTAATGCCGGGCCTCTCGTCGGCCTGGTATTCCGGCTTGTCGGTCGTCAGCACGAACACGGCGTTGTGCGACGTAAGCCGCGGCGGATAAATCACCGGTTTGATCTTCTCGGCCACGTTGACTGCCTGGACGCCGCCGGGCATCAGCAGCAGGACGGTGAAGGTCATGGTCACGGCGGCCGTCCCCAAGACAACCCCTAGGCTTTGTGCTCGCATCGTTTCGCTCCTTGGACTGTGGTGTCGATGGATCGTTTCGCGGTTCGAGGAGGATCGCGACGACGGCTCCTCTCGCCTCACGAATTGTAGCGAGTTTTACAGCGCGGAAACGTAACGGGTTTGTAACAAGGTGATGGCGCAAGAGGCGTGAAGTTGTCAGGGCCGAACGATGGTGCGAAACCGCAAGCGGTCCGCTTCCCCAGTCCCTAGCCCAAGTTCGCCAGTGATCGACGTAAGTAGTTGCGGCGCAAGGGGTGGTTCCCAAAAGTCTTCACTACAAACCCGCCATTGGTCGGGTGGGCAACCGTAGCCGCAGTCGTTGCAGCAGGATGGCCTGGTGGTCCGTCGGCCGGGTCACGCAACGCTTGCGGATCTCGGTGCCCTGACGCGTCGGCAACACCACATCGACCAAGCGGATATTGCCCAGTTCCTCGAACACCCGGCGCGGCTCGTGGCCCAGCCCGGCGCGCTGGCAGTTCTGGGCCAGCGTCTTCCAAAGCACATAGGCCAGGAAGCAGACGAAAATGTGGGCCAAGACCCGCTCTTCCTTCTGGTGCCAAATCGGACGGATCGACAGGTCGCTCTTGTGGATGCGAAAGGCCGCCTCGGCCTCCGTCAATTGGATGTAGGTGTTCCAGAGGTCCTCGTCGCTCCAGTCGCTGATGTTGGTACGCAGCAGGTAACAGCCTTCGCTCAAGGCAGCCCAGTCGCGCCACGCCTCGACCTTGTTCCAACGCAGGGTCGCCCGATTTTCTTCTCCCGTCCGCACCTCGACTTGGAACAGTCCGGCCGCCCGGCTGTTTCGGCCCAAGAGGCGCCCCACCCGTTGTCCCACCACGGCTCGGTCCAAGCGCTGGCGTTGGCAAGTGGCCGCGATGCGCCGCAGGCCCTCTTCAATGCGTTGTTCGAAGCGGGCGTGCATCGCCTTCTCTTTCTCGCGCCGGTCACGACTGCGGCAGAGCACGAAGGTCTCGGCGCCTTCCGGCGACGGACAAAGCTTGGTTTCTACGCCGTCGCGGATCGCGTGCCAGTCCTCGGCCAACAGTTCGCGTTGGAACCGTTTCAGCATGCTCTTCGGCGTGCCCACGAGGTACTGCCGCTGCTGCTGCCGCAGAAAAGCAATGTTCTCTTCGGAAACCATGCCCCGGTCCGTGACCCAAATCCGCTCCGCGCGTCCATAACGCCGTTCCATCGTCTCGACGATCTCCGCCAGCGTGGTCACGTCGTTGCGATTCCCGGCGAAAACCTCGTAGCCCAGCGGCATGCCGCACCTCGACACCACCAGGCCGATGCACACCTGCTTGCAGTCCGGCCGGTGGTCGCGCGAGTGGCCGCGCTGTGCCAAGGGATTGCCGCGGGCCTCGCCTTCAAAATAGGTGCTCGTCACGTCGTACAACAGCAAGTCGTACTCCAGGGCAAACAGTTCCCCAAGCCGTCCTTTCAAGAACACCTCCAACGCCTCCTTGTGCGGCAACAAGGCGTCCAAAGCCCGATACAGCCGTTGCTCGTTGACCTTGGCCGCGGGCACGCCCAGCAACTCGGCCAAGGGGCTTTGGGCATAGAAATGCTCGACGATGTGCAGTTCGCTCGACGGCTCACACAGACGACAGAGCACCAAAACCAAGGCCATCAGCGACCAGGGCACCTGCTCCTCGCCGCGGGGAAGGACCTGCTGGAGAAATTCGTGCAGCCCGAGTTGCCGCACCAACTCCAGTGCCAGCCACGGCCCGCCGAAAGCCACGGGGTTCTCCACGCGGACCCGCGCTGCATCCACTTCCACCCACTGCGGCTGTACGTCGTCGAAGAGCCGTTGCTGCCGCGACCGCCGCCCGCCTTGGGCCGCCTCCTTGACGCCCAGCCGGCCGCGATCGTCGAGTTGGCCCAGATAGGCCACTACCCGTTGCCGCGGGCCGCGCTCCGTGCGATAGGACTCCATCAGTGCCCAGTAGGCGTGCCGCTTGCCATTCTTACGACGAAAACAGGGGCGGATGAACATGCCCGTATTTTACGGCTGCTCCCGGACGACCCGAAGGGCAAGGTCTTCACTACAACGCCTTTGGGCACAATGGCGAGGCAACCGTGTGACGTGCGGCAAGGAGTTCCGTCAAGAAACCCCGCTTCCTCGCGGGTACCGAATATGACAAGATTCCCGCCCCAACGACCTCTACTGGCGAACTTGGGCTAGTCCCCGTCCCACTTGCATCCCTGCCAACTGCCGCGACGAGCGAACTCGGACTCGACCGCGGCCCGGATCGCCGCCTTGTCCAGACACCACGCCGGACCAACCAGATACTTCCGCGGGGCGTCGCCGCTCAGCCGATCAATGACGCAATCGGGCGGCAAGACTTCCAGAAAATCGACGACATCACGGACATATTCCTCCCGTTGGGGCAACCGTACTTCGCCGGCCGCGAGCATGTCGGCCAGCCGCGTTCCGCGGACCGCATAGAGGTTGTGCAGCTTGACCGAGGCGACGCCGAGCCGGGCAATCTGGCCGGCGGTTGCCGCCATGTCCTGCCGCGATTCGCCGGGCAGGCCCAAGATGACGTGGACACCCATTTCCAGCCCCCGCTGCCGGGTGCGGCGGGCAGCGTCCAAAAAGGCATCGACGTGGTGCCCCCGATGGAGCCAGTCGAGCGTGCGGTCGTGGATCGTTTGCAGCCCAAACTCGATGCTGAGCCAGGTCCTGGCCGAAAGCTCCGCCAACATGTCCAAGACCGGCTCTCCCACGCAATCGGGCCGAGTCCCGATGGCCAGACCGACCACCTTCGGGTGTCCCAGGGCCTCTTCAAAGAGCTGGCGGAGGCGGTCCACCGGGCCATAGGTGTTGGTGGCGGGCTGAAAATAGGCCACAAACCCCTCCGCGGCATGGCGCGAACCCAGCCGTCGCATCCCCTCTTCGAGTTGTGCGGTAATCGAACTCCCTGGCAGCCGCCGGCTGGGGCTGAAGCTCGCCGGGTCGCAAAAAATGCACCCGGCCGTCCCCAACGAACCGTCCCGATTCGGACAAGTGCAGCCGGCGTCCACGCTCACTTTCCAAATTCGCCGGCCAAACTTCTTGCGGAAAAAGAAATTTCGGCTATAGTAACGGAGTCCGGCATGGTGCCAAAGGGCGGCTTCCGGCCAGTGCGAGGATGGAAGATTGGTTGACGCCACGAGGGCACCATACTACACTACAGTAGGGGTTCCCTTCCATCCTAGGGCCCCTCGGGATTCGTGACAAGGTGGATGCCCATGTTTGGCGAACTACGTCCGGTCGGCGGAGGCGATCCGATCCCGTTGCTGAAGAAGATCTTGCTGGTGGGGCGGCGGGAAAGCTGCGACATCGTCTTGCGGTTTTCCAACGTCTCGGCCCATCATTGCCAGTTGATCGTCAACGGGGGATATTGGCACGTCCGCGACCTTCAAAGCCGCAACGGGGTGAAGGTCAACGGCGTTCGGGTGGCCGAGAAGCGGATTGATCCGGGGGACATTCTTTCGGTCGCCAAGCACAAGTACGAGGTGAAGTATTCGCCGTTGGACCTTGGGGCCGTGGGTCCGCCGCCGCCCGACGTGACCGAGTCCGACGTCTTCGGCAAATCGCTGTTGGAGCGCGCCGGGCTGGAACGCCGGCAGATTATGAAAACGCCGATGCCGGCCGGCGACGACGAGCCGAAGCGATATGACCTTGCCAACGATCAGCCGGGCCAAATCAAGCTCAACAGACCGACCTGATGGCCAAAGAGAGAAAGATCCGCGCCAAGTTCTGCAAGAACCGCAATGTCCGTGCCCGGCGGACCGATTGGACCCGGCAATTCGACAAGCATGGTTTTCAGGAGGAAGCCCCCCCGCAAAGCGAGCGAGTCAGCGGCAAAGGCGAGCTGAGCCGCCACCGCACCGTGCGCGGATCGCAAACCGAGACCGGCGACGAGCCGGCCTTCGACCTCCATCTGGACGTGGACGAGTCCGTCTGCTGCCGCGGCCGGGTGCTCTCGGTTTTGGGGCTTGTCAGCACCGTCCGTTGCGAGGACGGCCGCATCTTTCATTGCGCCACCCGCCGGCTGCTGAAAACCCTCAACACCGATCAGCGCAACGTCGTGGCCGCCGGCGACCGCGTGCTGGTCCGGCCCGTGCCCGACTCCCCGCAAAACGAGGGCTTCATCGCCCGCGTCGAGCCGCGGCACGGGATCATCTCCCGGGCGGTCCGCGGCCGGCAGCAAATGGTCGTCACCAACATCGACCAGTTGCTCATCGTCGCCAGCGTCGCGGAACCGCGGCTGAAACCGAACCTGATCGACCGTTTGCTGGTCACCGCGGAGAAAGGCCGCGTCCGGCCGGTCGTCTGCATCAACAAGATCGACCTGGTCGCCGCCGCCGCCCTGGAGCCGCTGGCGGGCGTCTACAGCCGCATGGGGTACGAGGTCTTGCTGCTCAGCGCGAAGACCGGTTTCGGCGTCGAGCGGTTCGGACGGCTGCTCTGCGGCCGCGAGAGCGTGCTGACCGGCCAGAGCGGCGTGGGCAAGTCGTCGCTGCTGAACGCCGTCGATCCGGGGCTGCACCTGCCCGTGGGCGAGGTCAGCAAAACCAGCGAAAAAGGCCGCCACACGACGACCGTCGCCCGCCTGCTGCCGCTGGCCCGCGGCGGCTACGTGGTCGATACGCCGGGCATCCGCCAGTTTCGGCTTTGGGACGTGATTGCCGAGGAGGTGGCCGGCTATTACCGCGATTTGCGCAGCTACGTGAGCCTCTGCCGGTTCCCCGACTGCACCCATACGCACGAAGAGGACTGTGCGGTCAAGGACGCCGTGGCCGACGGCCGCTTGGACGAGCGGCGCTACGAAAGTTATTGTCACCTGGTGAGCGGCCAAGAGGAGTAACGCCCCGACCGTGCTTGCTTGACATGTTGGGTGCCACTGCTGGCTTGTCCAGCAGTGCTGGAAACACGGTTGGGCAAGCCAACCGTGGCACCCGTCATTTTAGGTCGGGGCAGTAGAGGAGTAGGCGACGCAGCCCATGTCTTCGAGATCGGATCTTCGCAGAAGCCAGTTCACCTTCACGCAACTCGACGGCGACAACGGCGCGGGCGGCAGGCCGTCGGAGGCCGCGGTCCTGGTCGGCGTGTTGCTGCCGGGCCGTTCGTACGACGGCGCGCCGCTGGATGAACTCGAAGGGCTGGCCGCCGCGGCCGGCGCCCGGGTCGTCGGCCAGATCGTCCAACGCCGCGACGCCCCCGACGCCGCCACCTACCTCGGCAAGGGCAAGGTCGAGGAGCTGACCAGCCTGGCCGGGGCCACCGACGCCGACCTGGTCATCTTCGACAACGACCTGAGTCCCGGGCAGACCCGCAACCTGGAACGGGTCGTCGGCGTGAAGGTCCTCGACCGCACCGAGTTGATCCTCGACATCTTTGCCGGACGGGCCGAGACGCACGAGGCCCGCCTGGCCGTCGAATTGGCCCAGTTGGAATACGCCATGCCGCGGCTGAAGCGGATGTGGACGCACCTTTCGCGGCAGAAGAAGGGCGTGGGACTCCGCGGGCCGGGCGAAAAACAATTGGAAGAAGACCGCCGCATGGTGGAACGGCGGATCAGCGACCTGCGGCGCGAGCTGAAGACGATCGAGCGCCGCCGCCAGCGCGAAGTGGCGGCCCGCCGCGGCCAGATGACCGTCTCGCTGGTCGGATACACCAACGCCGGCAAGAGCACGCTCCTGAACGCGTTGACCGGCGCGGACGTTCACGTCGAGGACGCCTTGTTCGCCACGCTCGACACGCGGACCCGCCGCTGGCAACTGCCCGGCTGGGGACCGGTGCTGCTGAGCGACACGGTCGGTTTCATCCGCGACCTGCCGCACCACTTGATCGCCAGTTTCAAGGCGACGCTGGAAGAGGCCCGGCAGGCCGACCTGCTCCTGCACGTGGCCGACGCCTCGAATCCGGCCGTTTACGAGCAGATCGCGGCCGCCTGGAAGGTGCTCGACGAGATCAACATCCGGCAGAAAGACACGCTGCTGGTCGTCAACAAGATTGACGCCCTGCCCGACCGCGCCCGCCTGGACGGCCTGTTGAGCCGCTATCCGAGCGCGGTGGCCGTCAGCGCGCAGAGCGGACAGGGCCTGAATCGCCTGGCCGCCGTGGTCAGCGACGCCTTGAGCCGCACGTTCCTCGACCTGGACGTGGAGATGGGCGTGGAGAACGGACGGATGTTGGCCTTCCTGGCCGCCCGCGGCGAAGTCCTCTCGAAGAAGTACGCCGAGAATCGCGTGACCGTCCATTGCCGCATTTCGTCGCAATTCCTTGGGCAGATCGAGGAAGACGGCGTAGTGGTGCGGAAGAGGGACCAGGGGGCCGGCGAGCAACCGACGAGCGAGGAGTCGCGATGACCATCGCAAAAGCCCCCCGGACCCCCACGACGCAGTCGCGGGGCTTTTTCCAATCCCTAAATCTAAATCCCCAAATCCCCAATCCCTAAATCCCTTCTTCCCCATGAAACGTGACATCCAAGACGCCCGTGCCATCGTCACCGGCGCTTCCAGCGGCATCGGCCGGGAAGTCGCCCGCCAGCTCGCCCGGCAAGGGGCCAAGGTCGTGCTGACGGCCCGCCGGCAGGATCGACTGGAAGAGCTGGCCCGGCAGATCGCCGCGGAAGCCGGCCGGGCGGAATGCGTCGCCGGCGACATCACCGACCCGGCCGTCCGCGCCCGGGCGATCGAAACCGCCCAGGCGAGCTTCGGCGGATTGGACATCCTCGTCAACAACGCCGGCGTCGGCGCGATGGGACTGTTCGACGGCGCCGATCCCCAGCGGGTCCGCCGCCTGATGGAAGTCAACTTCTTCGCCCTGGTCGAAATGACCCGGCTGGCCCTGCCGCTTTTGAAGCGAGGCCGTCGGCCGATCGTCGTGAACGTCAGTTCGATCCTCGGCCATCGCGGCGTTCCCCACAACAGCGAATACTCCGCCAGCAAGTTCGCCGTCCGCGGTTTCAGCGAGTCGATTCGGGCCGAATGGGCCGCCGCGGGCATCGACGTGTTGGTGGTCAGCCCCGGCACGACCGAGACTGAATTTTTCGACAAGGTCATCGAGCATACGGGTGCTCCCACCTGGCCCGAACACACCGCGGTCACCGCCGCCAGCGTGGCGCGGCAAATAGTCCGGGCGATCCGCCGCGGCCAGCACGAGATCATCCCCTATCGCTGGGGCAAGGTGCTCTGCTGGCTGAACCGCCTTTCGCCCCGCCTGGTCGATGGGCTGATGGCAAGATACGTGTAGGAAAGGCGGAAGTGAGCCGGAGGCGTTAGCCTCCGGATTTGACGGAGGAAGGAAGAAGTGAGCCGGAGGCGTTAGCCTCCGGATTGGACGGTGGTGATTGACGGGCAACAAGAACCGCCTGTAGACTGGTTGCTGTAAGCGGACCGATTTCGTTGGCATTATGCGCCACGGCGATCCGCCGCATTTCATTTCGCGGAAGGAGATATGGCCCATGTTCCGACAAGTATCGACAGTCGCCGTGGTAGTCCTCACGGCGCTCGGCAGTTTCGCCTGCGCAACCGCCCAGGAATCCAAGGAGGCGGGCGGCAGGAAAGAAGGGCCGCCGAAAATCCAACCCGGCCCCGCGCAAACGGTTGAACTTGCCGCGCGGGACGCCGGTTTACGGCTCACTGTGCAGGATTCCAAGAGCGGCGAGGGGATCCCCGCGGCGAAGGTGCAACTCGTCGGTCCCAACGCGGCCCCGAAAGAGATTCAAGCGGATCGCGCGGGCGTCGTCGATTTTGCGCGATCCCGGAGGGCACCTATTGGCTAAGGGTCGCCGCGCCGAAGTATGCCAACTATCACGAGGTCCTCCACCTGCCCATGGCCAAACCCTTCGGCGAGGTTCGGCTGAGGCTCCTGCGAACGCTCGAGGTGACCGTGGAGGGCGACCGGGCGAAATGGCCCAAGAGCGGATTGGTGATCTGGACGATGCAGGCGAAGGGGCCGGGCATCCCAGGCCCGGAGCATTTTGCAAAGGTCGGCGCCGACGGCATTGCCCGCTGCGAGGGATTGGTGGATGGCCCCGCTTGCCTTGCCGTAATGGGGGCCAAGGCCAACGAGGGCGGCATCCTTTGGTCCGAGCGTGCGACCATCGACGGGAACGGCCAGCGGAAGATCACTCTGGGCGAAGGCGGCGTAACCGTCAAGGGCAGAGTGAACGTCCCGGAAGGAGCGAAGTTTGACGCGATCTTGTTTTTACGTGCCGACTCGGGGGCGATCGGCGACGCCTATCGAGGGCGGCCGCCGTTCACCGTGAAGCTGCTTCCCGGCAAGTACAACGCATATTTGCGGCACGGCGACGATTGCTACCCGCTCGGCGTGGTCGACATCAAAAGCGGCGTTGCGGAGCCGCTGGATTTGACGTTGGAGCCGGCGAAGATGAAGAACCCGCTCAACGAGATGGTGATTCTCGGCCTTGAGGAACCCAAACCAAGCCGTGACAAGCCCAAATGACGCGGTTCTTTCCATCGCGCCAGGCCCCGGGCGGAAAGGGTTTTCTTGCGAAAGGTTTACCGACCATGTTCCGACAAGCATGGACAGTCGCGGTGGTGGTCCTAACGGCACTCGGCAGTTTCGCCTGCGCAACCGCCCCGGAACCCAAGGAGGCGGGCGGCAAGAAGCAGATCACCGTCGATCTCGGCGGCGGTGTCAAGTTGAAGATGGTGCTCATTCCGGCGGGCGAGTTCAAGATGGGCAGCGGAGAGTCAGCGGAGGCCACGGCGGCCTTCTTCAACAAGACCTACGGCGAGGATTTTCTGAAAGCAGACTTCTTCAAGGACGAGCATCCGCAGCACCGCATACGAATCACGAAGCCGTTCTACCTGGGCACCTGCCACGTCACGCGGGGCCAGTTCCGGCAGTTTGTCGCCGACACCGGGTACAAGACGGACGCGGAAAAGGGAGAGAAGCCGGGGGCCTGGGGTTGGAACCCTGACAAGAGGAGTTTCGAGTTCAACGAGAAATACTCCTGGTGGAACGTGGGTTTTGAGCAGACCGACGAGCACCCGGTGGTCAATGTGAGTTGGAACGACGCGGTGGCCTTCTGCAAGTGGCTCAGCCGCAAGGAAGGGAAGATCTACCGATTGCCCACGGAGGCCGAGTGGGAATACGCCTGTCGGGCAGGCACGACGACCCGCTACTACAGCGGCGATGATCCCGAAACGCTGGCCAAAGTGGGCAACGTGGCCGACGCGGCCGCCAAGGCGAAATTCCCGGACTGGGAAGGCACGATCAAAGCCAATGACGGCTACGTGTTCACGGCTCCGGTGGGAAAGTTCAAGCCCAATGCCTTCGGGCTCTACGACATGCACGGAAATGCCTGGCAGTGGTGCGCGGATTGGTACGGCGCGGAATACTATGCTAAATCCCCCGTAGACGACCCCACTGGCCCAGACTCCGGGGATATCCGCGTCCTTCGTGGCGGTTCCTGGGGCAGCAGGCCGAACTACGCCCGTTCCGCCTTACGCAGCAGGAACAGGCCGGACGACCGGAACAACAGCGCGGGGTTCCGCGTTGCCAGGACTCAGTAATGCTATGGCATCTGGCCTTGTTACCGTTTGCGGTTTGTCGATTTTCCCTTTTGCAGTACCACGACCAGACTAATTCGATTTGAGCGTTACACGGGCAAGGCGACGTAAGATCATTATTCCTGTCCTCCTTCCCGTTTATCCGGTGGCTCACGCCACCGGCTCACTGTTTACCGCCTCCCTCCTTTTCCCATGCCCGATTTCGACATCCTTTACGAAGACGGCCCGTGCCTGGTCATCTGCAAGCCCGCGGGCGTGCTGACGCAGGCCCCGCCAGGCATCGATAGCCTCGAAGTGCAGATCAAGGAGTTTCTCCGGCAGCGTGGCGGGACGGCGGAGGACGTGTACGTGGGCGTGCCGCACCGCCTGGACCGGCCGGCCAGCGGAGTCATGATCTTTGCCACGGATTACAACACCACCCGGCGGCTGGGACGACAGTTCGAACGCCGCCAGGTCCGGAAGGTCTATTGGGCCTGCGTCGAGGGCCGAATCGAGCCGGCCTCTGGCACTTGGGAGGATTTCGTGTATAAAATTCCTGGTCAGCCACGCGCGGTCGTGGTTGGGCCGGACCATCCCCAAGGGCGGTCGGCCGTGCTGCATTATCGGACCCTGGCCACGGCCGGCTGGGGCGCCTTGCTGGAGATCACGCTGGAGACCGGACGGACCCACCAGATTCGCGTCCAGGCGGCCTCCCGCGGCCATCCCCTGTTGGGCGATGCGCAATACGGCTCGACCGTGCCCTTCGGTCCGCCGCTTGAGGACGCGCGGTTGCGGCCCATCGGGCTGCACGCCCGCAGCCTGACGTTTATTCACCCGACAAGCAAACAAACGATCACCGTCACCGCCCCGACGCCGGAATACTGGCCGGCGGAAGCGACATAGGACTTGGAAAAGAATAACCGGGGGGACTGTCCCCTTCGGAAACAGGAGAGCAAACATGACCACCAAGCGACCCGTGCGAGATCCGTTTCACGCCCGCGATAGTTTCGAGACCGGCAGCGGCCGGGCGGGCATCTACCGCCTCGATCGGCTCGAACAGGCCGGTCTGACGAAGATCGACCGGCTGCCTTATTCCATCCGCGTGCTGCTGGAATCGGTGTTGCGGAACTGCGACGGGGTCGAGGTCATGGAGCAGGACGTGGTTCGCCTGGCCGGATGGGATGCGGCCCGTCCGGCGCCGGTCGAGGTGCCGTTCAAGCCCGCCCGGGTGCTGTTGCAGGACTTCACCGGCGTGCCGTCCGTGGTTGATTTGGCCGCCATGCGGAGCGCCATGAAGCGGCTCGGCGGAGACCCGAAGCGGATCAATCCGCTGGTGCCGGTGGACCTGGTGATCGACCATTCGGTGCAGGTCGATTTTTTCGGCACGTCCGACGCGTTGGCCCGGAACGTCGCCATGGAGTTCAAGCGCAACCTCGAGCGCTACGAGTTTTTGCGTTGGGGCCAGACGGCGTTCGAGAATTTCCGCGTGGTCCCGCCTTCGGTCGGGATCGTTCACCAGGTGAACCTCGAATTCCTGGCCAAGGGCGTATTCCTCCGCGAGGACTCCGCCGGTCCGGTCGCCCTGCCCGACACGCTGGTCGGCACCGACAGCCACACGCCGATGATCAACGGCCTGGGCGTGCTGGGTTGGGGCGTGGGCGGGATCGAGGCCGAGGCCGTCATGCTCGGCCAGCCGTTCTACATGTTGGCACCCGAGGTGGTCGGGTTCGAGCTCTGCGGTCAACTTCCGCCGGGGACCACGGCCACGGACCTGGTGCTCACGATCACGCAGATTCTCCGCCGGGAGGGGGTGGTCAACAAGTTCGTCGAGTATTTCGGCCCGGCGCTGAAACACATCGACGTGGCCCATCGCGCGCTGGTGGCCAACATGGCGCCGGAATACGGCGCCACCGTGGGCTTCTTTCCCATCGACGAGCAGACGTTGGCGTATCTCCGCGAGACGGGCCGCACCGACGGCGAAGTGGAACTGGTCGAGCGTTACGCGAACGAGCAACGGTTGTTCCGCCGCGCCGGCGCCGGCAGCGGGACCGAAAACACCCCGGTCTACAGCAAGGTCCTCCGGCTGGACCTCGGCATGATCGAGCCTTGCATGGCGGGCCCGAAGCGGCCGCAAGACCGCGTGCCGCTGGGGCGCGTGAAGCAGGCGTTTCGCGAGGCGTTGCTGGCCGGGCCCAAGCAGCACGGCTTCGGATTGGCCGAAGCGGAACTGGGGCGAATGGCAACCATGGCGACGACGGCGACGACGGCGAAGGCGGCGACGACGGCGACAACGGCGGGCATCGCCGCCGGCGGCCGCGACGACACCCTCGGCCACGGCGCCGTGGTGATCGCCGCCATCACCAGTTGCACCAACACGAGCAGCCCCGACATCATGCTCGCGGCCGGACTGGTGGCCAAGCGGGCGGTCGAACGGGGGCTGACCGTCAAGCCTTATGTGAAGACGAGCCTTGCGCCCGGCAGCCGCGTCGTGACCGATTACCTGGAAAAGACCGGTCTGGACAAGCCGCTGGAGCAACTGGGTTTCCACACCGTCGGCTACGGCTGCACGACGTGCATCGGCAACAGCGGTCCGCTGCCCGAGCCCGTGGCCAAGGCCATCCAGGACGACAACCTGGTGGCCGTGGCCGTGCTCAGCGGCAACCGCAACTTCGAGGGGCGCATTCAGCCGTTGGTGAAGGCCGTCTACCTGGCCAGCCCGCCGCTGGTCGTGGCGTATGCCCTGGCCGGCGTCACCGACATCGACTTGACCACCGAGCCCTTGGGCACGGACCGCGACGGGCGGCCGGTCTTCTTGAAGGACCTCTGGCCCAGCGAGGACGAGATTGCGTCGGCGACGGCCCAGGCGGTCCGGCCCGAGTTGTTCCGCGCCCGCTACGCCCGCGCCTTTGACGAAAATCCGCAGTGGAACGCCCTGCCGGTTGCCGCGAGCGAATTGTATGCCTGGAACGCGGCCAGCACGTACATCCAGGAGCCGCCGTTCCTGCTCGATTTGCCCGCCGAGCCGGGACCGATCCGTCCGATCCGCTCGGCGCGGGTGCTTTTGGCCTTGGGCGATTCGGTGACGACCGATCACATTTCGCCCGCCGGCGCGATTGCCGCCACGAGTCCGGCCGGCCGGTATTTGCAGGAGCAGGGCGTCGCGCCGGCGGATTTCAACAGCTACGGATCGCGTCGCGGCAACGACCGGGTGATGATCCGGGGCACGTTCGCCAACATCCGCATTCGCAACCTCTTGGTTCCCGGGACCGAGGGCGGCGTCACCCGCCATCTACCCGACGGCCGGCGGATGACCGTCCACGAGGCGGCCATGCAGTACAAGGCGGAGGGCGTGCCGCTGCTGATCTTCGCCGGCGCCGAATATGGCGCCGGCAGCAGCCGCGACTGGGCCGCCAAGGGGACCCAACTGCTCGGCGTCCGGGCGGTCCTGGCCGCCAGCTTCGAACGCATCCACCGCAGCAACCTCGTCGGCATGGGCGTCCTCCCCCTGGAACTGCCCGCCGGACAAACCTGGGAAACCCTCGGATTGACCGGCGACGAGACCTTCGACATCCCCGATCTCGACGACGGCTTGCAGCCGCGGGCCGAGTTGACCGTTTCGGCCGCGTCGCCCGACGGCGCCAAACGCACGTTCCGCGTCCGCGTCCTCATCGACACGCCCGTCGAGTTGGAGTATTACCGTCACGGCGGCATTCTCCCGGCGGTCCTGCGGAAGCTGGCGGGAAAATGAAAATGGCGGTATGCTGGTTTATTGATTTCGGCCTTTGGCGCCTATGGTAAAGTGTCGGCTGCAAGGATTTCGACCCGGAGGGTCGGTTGATAATAGCCCAGCGATTCATCGCTGGGAGTTGTGGCCACGCGTCAATCCAAGTCCCGGCAGGGACGGTTGAACTGGTCACTGCATTTCGGTCGTCCCTCCGGGACTTCACCAACTAGAATATTGCGTTTCCGGTCCCAGCAGTGAACTGCTGGGCTATTGTCAAGCGCCCCTACGGGGCGTGACCGGCCGCCGAATTGCCAGGTTTCCGCCGTTATGCGTCACCGAATTCGAGTGCGAGGACAATAATGGACCACTCTCTCCCCATCCTGCTCCTGCTGGTCGGTCTGGCCGTCGGCGGCGGGGCTGCTTGGCTCCTCCTGCGGGCCAAGACCCAACACGCCTATGACCGCGGAAAGTCCGACGGCGAAGCGGAACGAATCGCCCTGAGCGAACGCCTCAACGCGCGACAGGACACCATCGATCAACTGACCGCCAACGTCAAGGAATCGGAGCAAAAGATCGCCGAAAACCGAAACGTCGAGTTGAAGCTGAACTCCCAGGTCACGCAACTGGTCACCACGCTGGCTCAGGAGCGCAAGCAGGCCGAGAAGGAACTGGCCGTCGTCAAACAAGCGGAGCAAAGACTGGCCGACGCCTTCAAGCTCCTCGCGTCCGAAGCCCTGAAGAGCAACAACCAGTCGTTCCTGGAACTGGCAAAGGCAACCCTGGAGAAATTCCAGGAGTCGGCCAAGGGCGACCTGGAAAAACGCCAACAGGCCATCCTGGAACTCGTCAAACCGGTCAAAGAGTCGTTGGACAAGGTGGACTCGAAAATCGGCGAGTTGGAAAAGGCGCGGGCGGGGGCCTACAGCGGCCTGACCGAGCAGGTCAAGTCGTTGATGGAACAGCAGCAACTGCTCAAGGCCGAAACCGGCAACCTGGTCCAGGCCCTCCGGCGGCCCCAAGTCCGCGGCCGCTGGGGTGAAATCCAACTCAAGCGGGTCGTGGAAATGGCCGGCATGTTGGACCACTGCGATTTCTACGAGCAACGGAGCACGGAGAACGAGGACGGACGTCTCCGGCCCGACCTCCTGGTGCGCCTGCCCGGCGAGAAGAACATCGTCGTCGACGCCAAGGCCCCGCTGTCGGCTTATCTTGACGCCATCGAGGCCAAGGACGACGAAACCCGCACGGCCCGGTTCCAAGACCATGCCCGGCAGGTCCGCAACCACATCACCGCCTTGGGCAAAAAAACCTACTGGGAAAATTTCGATCCCGCCCCGGAGTTCGTCGTGCTCTTTCTGCCGGGCGAGGTCTTTTTCAGCGCCGCGCTGGAGCACGACCCCACGTTGATCGAAATGGGCGTCGAGCAGAACGTCATCATCGCCACGCCCACTACGCTGATCGCCCTGCTCCGGGCGGTGGCCTACGGATGGCGGCAGGAGCGGTTGGCCCAAAATGCCAAGGAGATTAGCGACCTGGGCAAGGAGCTGTACAAGCGGCTGGCGACCGTCGGAAGCCACTTCGAGAAGGTTGGAGACGGCCTGAGAAGCGCCATCGACGCCTACAACAAGGCGGTGGCCTCGCTGGAAACGAGGGTCTTGGTCACCGCCCGAAAGTTCAAGGAACTTGGAACGGCCGGCACGGAGGACGCGATCGTGGAGTTGCCGCCGGTCGAGGCGTCGCCGCGGCTGCTGCAGGCCCCGGAACTGGCCGGCGGGGATGGCGGTGCGCCGGAAAATGGATAGCCCAAGCCCCGCTGCCGATTTCTATCTCCCTATCCCCCGCTGGAGAGTGGCGTTGTGAGTCCCCTCTCCCTCCGAGAGAGGGTTAGGGTGAGGGGAATGGGGGCAAACCTCCGCTTCCTGCCTCTCCCGTGCTTCCATTGACACTGGCGCATCCGCCAACGCCCCCCGATGGCCGATTCGACGGTAATCGCATTCCCGCAAGCTGCGAAAACCCTGCCGGAAAAGACGGCACTGACGATTTTCTCGATTTTGCAGAATTTTCGGACGATAACGACTTAGGCCAGTTTGCGTCCCATTCTTTCTCGGGGTGGGCGAACGGCTGGGGGGCTGTCTCCATCGGCTACCCCATCGGTTCATGGTTGCGCTGGGTAATTAAGGAGACAAACATGATACGGAATGCGATTCTTTTCAGTCTGGGTTGTGGCCTGCTGGTTGCCGTGACCGGCTGCTGCTGCGGGCGATGCGGATGCAATAACAACCCGGCCTATGGCCCCTATCAAGGGGACTGTGGGTCGGATTGCTGCCCGCCGACCTGTCATCCGATCCGCGACAAGCTTGCGGGATGCGGCTGCGAAAACTGCTGTGAATCCGGTTGCTGCTGCGGTCGCTGTTGCGGCTGCTGCGACACCTGCGATCCTTGCGGCGATCCGTGCTGCCCCGGTCACTGCTGCTTTTCGCTGATTACGGCCCCGGTGCGATGGGTGGTCGGCCTGTTCCGTTGCGATGGTTGTTGTGGCCCAGGTTGCGGCGGTTGCGGTTGCTGCGGCGGCCAGTGCTACGACGGCCAGCCGAACGGTTGGGGCCCCTATGAATCCAACGGCCTCGGCAGCGGCGGCGGATGCAGCCATTGCAACAACGGCTACGGCTACAACGGCAATCCGAACAACTACACGGCAATCGCAAACGACGGCGAGCGAACCGAGGACAGGGAACCGGGGTCCGGAGCTATAACAGCTACGCGGGCAACAGCCGCGTGAGCGACAACAGCCGGGCGAACAACAGCTATACGACCACGGCCAACAGCGGATCGCGCATCAACCGCAACGCCACGTTGTCCGACGATCCCGGCACCCTTGCCGACGGCGGCGATGCCGTTCTTCAACCCGCTTCCGACGCGCCTCACAGGGCTCCCCGCCCCCAAGGGCAGTAGCCGGAGCGAGGGATCAGGGACGAGAGATTAGGGATTGGACGAGAGGCGAGCCGCGGGGGTTGATCCGCGGCTGCTTTTTTGCGCGCGCAAGGACTCCCCTCGCCCGCTTGATGGGAGCAGTGGTGCCGGGGGGTGAGGGCCGAATGCGGCCAAGACAGCGAGGTCGTTCTTGAACGATCCTTTCCCGGAGGCCGGGCAGCCGCCAGGCTCGGCTCTTGTCGCGGCGTTGCGTCGTATGCCCTACACTGGAACCATGATCGGCACAAGGAATTGACCACGCATGATTACCAGCGGCATCGAAGCGATGTTGGAAATGCTGGCCGGCTGCGGCGTGCGCTATCTGTTCGGCAATCCCGGCACGACCGAATTGCCGCTGATGCGACGCCCTGGTCGGCCGATCGCCGCCTGCAATACATCCTGGCCTTGCAGGAGGTGCCGGCCATGGCCATCGCCGACGGCTACGCCCAGGCCTCGCGGCCGCCGGGCGTGGTCAACCTGCACATCTGCTGCGGCCTGGGCAACGCGATGGGGATGCTCTACAACGCCTTCCGCGAGGGCACGCCGCTGGTGGTCACCGCCGGGCAGCAGGACCGCCGCTTGGCCTTCGAGGAGCCGATCCTCTGGGGCGACATGGTCGCGGCCGTCCGGCCGTGGACCAAGTGGGCCGCCGAGGTCCGCGGGTCGAGGACCTGCCGTCGGCCGTCCGCCGGGCGGTGCAGACGGCCATGATGCCGCCGACCGGCCCGGTCTTCCTCTCGCTGCCGCTGGACGTGCAGATGGAGCGTGCCGAGTTGGACCTGACGCCGCCCCGCTGGCCGTCGGACCACGTCCGCCCGCCGCGTCGAGGCCCTGCCGAGGCGGCCGCCGTGCTGGCCGCCGCCCGCAACCCGGCCATCCTCGTCGGCAGCCGCATCAGCGAGGCCGACGCCGTGGCCGAGCTGGTCGCGGTGGCCGAGCGGCTGGGCGCGCCGGTGATCCACGAGGCCACCACCTCGCACGGCCGGTGCAGTTTCCCTCCGACCATCCGCTGGCCGCCGCGCCGCTGCCCTTCTGGTCGCCGGAGGTCCGCGAGCGGCTGGCCGAGTTCGACGTGCTGCTGGTGGCCGGCATGAAGCTCATGCAGCAGTACATCTACCACGAGCCGGCCCGGCCGATCCCCGAGCACGTCCGCCTGGTGCAGATCGACGACGATCCGTGGGAACTGGGCAAGAACTATCCGCTGGAGGTCGGCGTGGTCGGGCATCCCAAGCCGGCGCTGGCCGAGTTGGCCTCGCTGCTGGCGGCCCAGATGACGCCCGAGCAGGCCGCGGCGGCCCGCGGCCGCGCCGCCGCGCCGCGGCCAGTCGCACGCGCGAGCGACGGGCGGCCTTGCGGCGCGAGGCGCAAGGCCGCTTCGACGTCCGGCCGCATGGCGCCGCTTGAGCCTGATGGAAAGCCTGGCCCGGGTCTTGCCCGACGACGTGGCGGTGATCGAAGAGTCGCCACGACGACGATGGGCTGCTATTTCGAGCGGGTCGGGGTGCTGAAGAACACCGACGGCTATTTCGCCCAGCGCGGCTGGGCCTTGGGCTGGGGGCTGAACTGCGCGATCGGCGTGAAGCTGGCCTGGCCCGATCGGCCCGTGCTTGGCGATCATCGGCGACGGCTCGGCGATGTACGGCATCCAGGGCCTCTGGACCGCCGCCCATTACCGCATCCCCGTCACGTTCGTCATCAGCAACAACCGCGAGTACAAGATCCTCAAGGATTGTGCCGAGGTGCTTGCCGGTTGCCCGCCGCGGGCGAGAACCGTTTTGAAGGCCTGGACGTGGACGAGCCGGCGATCGACTACGTGGGGCTGGCCCGGTCGTTGGGCGTGGCGGCCTGGCGGGTCACCGGGCCCGACGAATTGAGCGACGCGGTGCGTCAATCGCTGGCGGGCGACGAGCCGCAACTGATCGAGGTTGCCGTCGGCGCGAGCGTAGCCAAGGAGCGAGCCGCGGGGTTGATCCGGCAGTTCGGCTGAATCACCCATCTCATTCACTCCCCCGCCGCTTCCCGGACGCTGAATTCCAGCTTCCAGCGGCCGGGATGCTTCGTGCCGACGCACCACAACTCCAACACGCCCAACTCGGTGATCCGCGAGTGGAACCGCACCGGCACGTAGGCGTCGTCGCTGCCCTCCGACGGCCGGCAGCGTCGTCTCCAGCGAGTCGGTCTCTTCCAGCTCGTCGGCGGTCCAGCTTTCCAGCACGTCGCCGGGCCGGTCCTCCTTGCGGACCGAGGAACTGAAGAAGCGGAACTGCCCCGGCTCGCCCACCACCAGGCCGATCTCGTCGGAAGGGACGTCGGCCTCGATCGCCTTCCTCCATGCCCATCGGCACGACGCACAGCGCCCGCAGCGGCCGCGGGGCCCCGGGCACGGCCAGCCCGGCGGTCTCGATGCCGACGTAATAGGCCCGGGCCGTGCCGCCGCGAATCCGCACGCCGCCGGCGCTGCTTGGCCCAGCCGTAGTAGGCGGCGCCGCGGGCGACGGCATGGTCCAGGTCGTGCCGGCCTTCCAAGCAGCTTGCGGCGGCTGCTGCGGGCCGAACCAGCTGGCCCAGCACGTCCAAGAGCCGCCCGCGCAGGGCCTCGGCCTTGAAGACGCCGCCGTTGAAGAGCACGTGCGTCGGCCGCACCGGTTCGCCTTGCGCGCCGCCGTGCGCCTGGAGGAAGGCGGCCAGGTGCCGGGTGACCGCCGTGTCGGACTCGTAGGGCAGACCCAACTCGCGGAAACCGGAGACCGCCCGGCCGGGCCGGCCGATCGGTCACTTGGCACTGCGGGAAGAAGCCGTCCAGGAGCAAGCCGGCTGACGCTCCGCGCGATCGACTTCGATCGACACCGTGCCGCCGATCAGCCGGCTGCCGCGGCCGAGGACCGCGATGGGGTACTTTTCGACGCCGTCCGGCCCGCCGGCCAGCAGGGCTTCCTTGGCCGTGCGGCAGGAATGCCACAGGGCGACCGACTGCCAAGGGTCGAGCTTGACGCCCTTTTCGGCGAAGCGGCCGGCGACGAAATGGGCCAGGGCGAGGTCCATGTTGTCGCCGCCGACCAGCAGATGGTTGCCGACGGCCAGCCGCTGCAGGACCAGTTCGCCCTGCTCCTCGGCGACGCCGACCAGCGTCAGGTCGGTGGTGCCGCCGCCGACGTCGCAGACCAGCAGCGTGTCGCCCAGCGCGAGGCTTTGCCGCCAGCGCTGGCCGCGGTCGGCCAGCCAGGCGTAGACGGCGGCCTGCGGCTCTTCCAGCAGCACGAGGTCCTGCGGCAATCCGGCGGCCAGCGCGGCCTCGCGGGTCAGCTCCCGGGCGCTGGCGTCGAACGAGGCCGGCACGGTCAGCACGACGATCTGCCGGGCCACCGGGGCATCGGGAAACGCCGCTTCCCACGCGGCCACCAGGTGTTCCAGGTAGCGCTGCGAGGCGGTCACGGGCGAAATCTTCGGCACGTCGGCCGGCGCCCCCCAAGGCAAGAGCGGCTGGTGACGGTCGACGCGGCTGTGGGCCAGCCACGACTTGGCCGCCCCCACGGTCCGCTCCGGCACCTCGGCGCCGTGCCGCCGGGCGAACTCGCCGACGGCGAAGTCGCGCCGCTCGGCCCAAGGCAGGTCCAACGCCCCGCCGCCCGTCTCGTGCCGGCTGGCCAGATACGTGAACGAAGGCAGCATGGTCCGCGACTCGATCGTGCCGGCCGCGACAAGCTGCGGGATCGGCAGCACCTCGATCCGCGGCTCCGCGGCCTCCAGCGGCGCGTAGCCAAGCACGCTGTTGGTGGTGCCCAGATCGATTCCAAGAATGTATTGGGCCGTCATAACTCGACTTCCACGGGTGCGACGACGCGGGCAGCCGCGTCCGTGCCCGACCAGGCGGGCAGTTGACACTTCTCCGCCTCCCAGCCGTGGTGGACCAGGCGGCCGTGAAACGGCGGCTGGCCGGTCACGTTGCCGGTGAGCCGATAGCGGCCGCCGTCGAAACCCGCCGGCACCTCGACCGCGGCGTTCTCGGCCGCGGCCAGGATCGGCCGCAGCCCGAACAGCCGCGCGAGGACCTTGCCGCATTCGCGGTGGACATCGCGGGCGGCGGCGCCGATCTGGGCGTCGCTGTAAGCGTCCAACGGCTCTTGCACGAAATCCACCAGCCGTGCCTCCCGCTGCAACGTCGCCAACAGCGTGACGGCGTCGCTGCGGGCCGGCTGTTTCGCCGTCGCCGTCGGCGGTCGCCGTCGGCGCCGGTGCGGCCTTGGCCTCGACCATCGGCGTTTTCGCCGCCAGCCAGCATTTCGGCCACCTGCCGCGCCACGTCGGTCCTGAACAAGGTCAGAAAGAAAATGCGAATGGCAAGCCAGATACGTCGCATGGGACAGCCTTTCGAGGATCCAGGGGGAAAAACCACCAGCAGTATACCGGCGGAGGGCGGAAGGCGGAAGGCGGAAGGCGGAAGGCGTGAGCCGCCGGATTGGAAGGGGGAAGGGATTGGGGATTGGAAAAGCCCTGACTGCGTCAGGGGGTGGATACAAACAGCCGGCGTTGAACACCGCCCCACGCCACCGGCTGCCCGGTGGGACGGGACGCGGAAACGGTGGCCCGGGACCGGGCGTGGTCAATTGCTCCAACCCGGCGCAAGGTTTCCGCCGGCATAAACGGAAACGCCGTCGGCAAAGTTTGACAGCTTGCCTTCCGCGACCTAGGTTTTCAATGGCCGACGCGTGTTCTGCCGGCCGTGATGCGATCTCTTCTGTCTTTTCAAGTCGGGTGTCCCAATTCCTGAAGGAACGGATCCGCTTGGAGCCGCTTCTCGGAAAGGCGGCGGCGAGGGGGACCCCGGCGGATCGTTCAAGTCCATCGAGCCCAGGGCGTTCGTATGCACAGCTATTCCCATCTCGACCTGTTGCCGGAATCGGCCGCCGCCATCGACAGCGAAATCAGCAGCCAAGTCTGGGGGCTGTTGACGACGTTGTATCCTCATCACAACGCGATGGAGCGACGGCGCGAGAGTCGTCATCCTTTCCCCTACCTGGTCCATCTTTCGCCGGTCGGCGACGACGGCCGGACGCCTTGCGGCGAGAGCGTCGTCGTGGTGGGCAAGCATCTTTCGCAGCGGGGGATCGGCTTCTATCACCCGCAGCCGCTGCCCTATCGCCGCATGATCGCCTCGCTGGAGAGCGGCGGCGGCCACTGGATGGGATTCCTCGTCGACTTGACCTGGTGCCGCTTCACCAAGCACGGTTGGTACGAGAGCGGCGGCCGCTTCCTGGAAGTCGTCACCTCGCCGCTGGAAGCGTCCCGGAAGGCGAAGCCGTAGTGGGCGATCCCAGGCACGATCTGGGAACCTCCTGCGTGTAAGGCAGGCGCTCTGACCAATTGAGCTAATCGCCCGAGCGAACCGATCCGCGCCCCATCAGCATAGGAAGCCGTTGGGCCCAAGTCAACTCCGCCCGTCCGCAAGCCGCTCACTGCGTCGAGCGATGCCCCGCGCCCTCGCTGGTGGCGGCGAGGCGTCTCCTCGGGCGGCGCGGGCTTGGCGGGCGTCGCGGGCGAGCGGGCCTGGAAGCCCAAGTTGCCGCCGTCGCTGGCGGCGCCGACCGCCGGGTTGTCGGCCGACGCCTCGTTCAAGGCAAAATCGGCCGGCATGCTGCCATGCATCGGCTGGTCGGCCGGAGGCAGCTTCCGCCAGTCCACCGCCCCGGAGCGAGGCAGGTTCTCGTGCTCCGATCCCCAGTGGCTCTTCCAGGCCGCAAACGACATCTGTTCCAACGGAGCTTCCGAATCGAGACGGCCGATCGACCAGAAGACCTCGAACCCGTCGTAGCAGTTGCGGTCGCCGTTCCAAGTGATCCGGCGGTGGAAATCGTCGATGTCGCCCTCGCCGATCTGTTCGATCAGCGGGCTGCCGCCGCGGCCAAGCAGGATCGAATCGGCGCAGGAATTTGCAGCGGCAAGGGATGGGGGCCGCTCTGGTTGCTGGCGATCCGGCATAGTCCGTCGCGCACCACCGCGGTCACGTGCCGCAGATCGACCTGGAGCGACTCGCCGGCTTGCGGCGTCCGCGCGCCGCCGGTGGCCGAAAGCAGCCGCTCCGTCGTCGCCAGCAAGCCGTTGTCCCATGAGAGGCGGACCGGCTGCAGGTCCTCCGC
Source organism: uncultured Planctomycetia bacterium (assembly GCA_963804825.1). Taxonomy (GTDB): domain Bacteria; phylum Planctomycetota; class Planctomycetia; order Pirellulales; family Thermoguttaceae; genus JBKQVT01. Next base: position 461,572 of record CAWDRV010000006.1, read on the forward strand.
GCGCAGGAAAACGGCTTCGCCCCGGGCGATGCAATCGACCAACTCGACAGCGGCCGCGGGCGCCGTCGCGGCAGCGCCGTCGCCCAGGACGGTGTCGGCCCCCGGCGCCGCCTTGACGCGAACGAAGGCCACGTCCTGGTGATACGCCCCCAGTTTTTCGGAGGCGTTCTCGATCGACAACATGCACTTCTCCAGCCGCACCACCTGATCTCCCCGCGTCTCCAGCAGCGACCAATGGTCGGCGGGCACCGCCCGCGGAACCTGCAACTGCAAGCCCACGTTGATCAGCGTCAGCCGTCCGGCGGTCAACGTCAACATGCTGCGCGGATACTTGACCGGATCGGACTCGGTGGGCCGAAAGACGATCACCGGCCGATAGCCCTCGCCGGCGCGGATGGTCACCCGCAGATTGGCCAGCCGGATGGGCTTCTCCTCGCGCGGCCCGTCGAAACGCAGTTCGATCACGTCGCCGTTGACCGCCGCGCTGCACGCGGCGCCCAGCGAGGAGAAGTGGTTTTCGCCGCGGGCCCGACGCTCGACGATCAACAGTCCCGCGTGCTTCGGCGAGGTCTCGGCGGCCGCGCTGCCGCCCGGCAGAACAAGCTGCGGACCGGTCGGCAGGGTCAACGGCCCGCCGTAGGTTTCGTCGCCGCCGCCCAGGCCGGGCAACGGCGCCTGCTCGCCCGGCACACGGCTGTTCCAAGAAAGATCGCCGGGTTGCCGCCGGGCAGCGGAGTGGTCCCGGGCGTCAGGGGCTCCCACGGATTGAATCCCGGCCCGTTGTGGCCCTCAGCCGACGGCGGCGGCGGCGGCGACGGCGACAACGGCGACCGTGGCATCGGCGCCGGCCGGATCCGATGGCGACCTCTCGCCGCCAGGTTGCCTGGGGGACCTTCTCGATTCGGGCCGGCCAGTCGGCGTCGGGCCGTCCGGGAGCGGCCGGGTCCCTGTCCTTCGTGTCGGGCGGCGCTCCGGTGGGCTGCTGGCCCCGTGGGGTGCCCAGCAGGGGCGGCAACGCCTGGTTGGACCGCGGCAAGAAAATTCCATCAAGCACACGATCAGCACCAAGGCCGCCAGCGGCGCCGCCCAAGGCAAGTGCCGCCAAAGAAACGCGGCCACCGGTCTTCGCGGCGCGATCCACGTCTTCCCGCCCAGCGCCCTCGGATCGATCCCCAGCCTCTTGGGCCAAGGCCAGCAGATCGGCCGACCATCTCGGTCGGGTCGGGGTAACGGTGGCGGGGCTCCTTCGCCAACGTTCGACGCAGCACGCGGGAAACGCCTTCGGGCAACTCCGGCCGAAACTGCCGCACGTCGGGGGGCTGATCGCCCTGGTGCTGCAACAGCTTCTGCAGCACGGTGCCCTCGGGAAACGGCGGCCGGCCGGTCAACATGTAAAAAAACGTGCATCCCAGCGAATACAGGTCGCTGCGGACGTCGGCATTGCGCGGGTCGCGGGCCTGCTCCGGCGAGATGTAGTCGAACGTGCCCAGCGTGATCCCGCTGGCCGTCAGGTCGGCGGCCGCGCTGTTGACCTCGCGCAGCCGCGCCAGCCCCATGTCGATCAGTTTCACCTGGCCTTCCGGCGTGATGAGCAAGTTCGAGGGCTTGATGTCGCGGTGCACGACGTTGCGGCGGGAGGCATGGGCCAATGCCTCGGCCGATTGCAGCGTGTAGCTGATCGCCTCGGCCAAGGGCAACGGCCCCTTGGCTTCCACCAACTCGCGAATGTTCACCCCCGCGATGAACTCGAAGACGATGTAGTGCAGGCCGCGGTCCTCGCCGACGTAGTGCACCCGGGCGATGTTGTCGTGATCGAGCCGGGCCGCCGACTGGGCCTCGTTTTGGAATCGCAGCAGCGTATCGCGGTCGGCCGCCTGGTCGGGGGAGAGGACTTTCAAGGCCACGGTTCGCGCCAGGCGGGTATCCAGGGCGCGAAAGACGCGGCCCATCCCCCCGCCGCCAATGTATTGCACCAACTCGAAATGCCCCAGCCGGTCGCCGGGCAGAATCCTCCCCTGGAGGATGCGGGCGGCGGAATCGGAGACCCCGTCGGCGGGCGGCTGGAGCGCCATCGGGGGCCGGCTCGAGATGATCGTCACCTGATCGTCCGACATGGCGACGCGATGGCTGCTGCTGCCGGCCGGCGGGGCAGTTTCCGGGCCTGGTTTGCCCGCTTCGGCTGCCGGAGGCGGCGATTGTGCCGCTCGGCTTGTGGAGGCCATGTCAGTCATTGATCCCGTGCCGCCGGACCAGCAGCCGCAAAAGAAGAATCCGGATGAAGAGCAGATCGGGCCAGTGCCCCATCACGGCGAACCGTTGGTAACTCAAGAACTCGATTATAGTTGAAGGGGCCAAGATCGTCAATTTGCGGCGCTTTCGACGGGAATATCCAACGGACGGCTCGCTGGCCCCAAACGGTTCGCCCGTGGCGGCCACTTCGATGCGATTGCGGCCGGATTGGACGCGGAATTGCGGTGTAACGGAGATTTTTTCATCGCCCTCTTGACTGGACACCTGGGAAACCAAGACTAAGTCAAGCCCAAGATCGAAGCTATTGTGATGCAAGCACTTGCGTCAACGCTTTCATTGCTGGCACTGGATCGCCCAAAATGCCGTCGAGCGGGCCGTCGAGCTTGTTGCAACGGGGCATTCAAGCATTCTTCCGGTCGAATGCCGAGGGCGTGTCGTCAGTTTGACAACACCGGAAATTCTCCTCGCTTTTCACTCACCCGTCGCTTGGGCCGCGCGACGTTTTGCGGCATTCCTGCGCTGGCTTGCCGGGACGAAAGAATTCCCTGGAGCCGTGAACAGGGACCGGTCCGCCGAATGAAAACCAGCGACACGAACAGCGAGCAAAGGAGACCGCGGTGACTACGAATGGAGAAGGAAGAAGTGATTCGGCAAACGGCCGAGGCGTTGTTCGCCCGCAATCCCGACTGGGTGACGTTTTATCGCAAGATCCTGGGATTGCACGGGGTGATTCGGCGTCATTATCCGACCCTCGATGCGATGAACGCTTTTGAAGAGACGGAGACCTACCGGCAGGTCCAGCAGATGCTTCGCAAGCTACGGGAGCGAAGGCCGCCCGTCATCGAGGAGCCGGAGGAGGGGCCGAAGGGGAAAGAGAGGCGAAGGCCGAGGCGGAGAGCCAAGTCGGAGCCGACGCAGGTGGTCACCGTGCGCATCCCGCGGTCGCTTCACGAGGCCCTGCGGGTGGAGGCCCATGAACACTGCACCAGCATGAACAAGCTCTGCATCTCGAAGCTGCTGCAATTCATCGACAACGAAATGGTGCCGCCGGAGACCTCATGCGGCAAGGCTCACAGCCGGCAGGGGAGCGGGAGATCGAGAGCGGGCTGGGAGTGGACCTATAAGCCGGGTTCTGTGGCGTGGCGGCCCGGCCGAAGCCGCGTCGCGGCGGCGATGGCCATTTCTCTAGGAGGCCGATTGCTCGGCCCCTCCAGCGGTCTACCCGGAAGTCGTCGCGGACCGGACCAGTCCGCCGGGATGTCCCCGCAACGAAGTGCGGCCGCCAAGCCCGTGCTCCCTGTTTGACCTTGCTCCTGGTGGGGTTTGCCTAGCCAGGCTGGTTGCCCAACCTGCTGGTGAACTCTTACCTCACCGTTTCACCCTTACCGCGCGGGTTTGGGCCCGCGTGGCGGTTTGCTTTCTGTTGCACTTTCCCTGGCCTCGCGGCCGGTGGGCGTTACCCATCACCATGTCCTGCGGAGCCCGGACTTTCCTCCCGCCGTCCGCAAGGTCGATAAGGCGACCTCGAAGGCGGCACGGCCGGCGACCATCCGGTCCACTCCCAACCCTGCTCAATCCTTACAATACCCTGGGCGACGGCGTGGGGCAAGGGTTTGGGGGGGATAACCCGGGTTATTCACTGTGTCACGGCTGTGTCAGCCGTGCTGAAGTTGGGAAACCTGCCATTTGCGGCACGGCTGACACAGCCGTGGCACGGATTCTTTCAGTCCCCCCGGCAGGACTTGCAACCGGTGCTTACTGGATATTTTGCCTGCCGGGCGTTATATTCGCCCCTGGAATATCGCCCAGGAAGCGTACCGCTTTGGGTGCCACAACCATGCGTCGCATGGTGCCCGGCTTGTCCGGCAGTGCACGAACACGGTTGGACAAGCCAACCGTGGCACCCATCCGACTTGACCCATGCAAGCCGCATTCCGGCAATAAGAAAGGGAGGAATGGCCATGTCCGTCTGCTTGCGAACAATTTGTTTGGCTTTTGCGGTCGGTTCCGCCGCGGCGGCTTTCGCCGGGGACGCCTATTACAACATTCCCGTCCACGAGTTGAAGCTGGTGGAAGGGCGTCTGCCTATCCGGGATTCTCGCCCCTTCTATCAATTGGAATGGGCGCGTACGATGGCGAACCGTGTGCTCCTGGACGGAACGGGCGAGGCCTACTTCGTCGCCCCCCCGGGCGGTCCCTGGAATTCAGGAGCTATCGACCCCGGTTCCAAGGTAGTCGTTCGGGCAGCAGCGGGGAAAGAACTCACCGGGCGGCTCTTCGTGGCGAAGTGGGACCTTTCGGGAATGTTTACCGTGCGATTTGCCATTCCGGCGTCGAAGGCGGACCCAAAGGCGAAAGAAGACTTCTACCGCGGCAAGATCGCCTACTATGACGATCTGCTGGGGCGACAAATCCCGGGCGGGGCCTGGTTTCGACACCAGATTCGTCTGGCGCGGATGGAATTGAACCTTCCGTCGGGGACCGAAGGAACCCAGCCGGTGGTCCGTTGGCAGCCCGGCAGGACCGACGAATTGACCGCAACCTACGATCTCTTCACCGGCGGCCGGGCCATGAGCGAGAACCTCCAGCTCGACCGCGATCATGCCCCCGGCCCGCCCCAATGAAACGCCGGTCAAGATCGATTCGCTCGCCGGGATCACCATCAACGAGATCGATTGGAAGCCGCTCATCAAGGATGTCCATCCGAAGCTCGACCCCTTGGCCGACAAGATTCCGGCCGATCAGCACGTGGTGTTTTTCCCGAATTTTCAAGCGGCGTTGGCGGTGGCCGACGAGACGAACCAGCACGACACGCCCGTGCTGCGGCTGGCCGAGACGCGATCGGAGAATGCCCGAGTGGTCCAGCGGTACGAGCGGCAGCTTGGCCTGTCGATGAGTTCGGTGGCCCGGCTCTTGGGGCCGCACGCTGGTCAAGAGCGTGGCCCTGACCGGTTCCGATCCGTTTTTCCCGACGGGGACCGAGGTGGCGGTGCTTTTCGAGACGCCGCAGCCGGCCGTGCTGGAGAACCTGCTGCTGGCGCAAGGATCGCCATGGCGGCCGGCGGCAAGGCCGACAGCGAGTGCCGAAGCCGGTCGAGGGCGACGTCGCGCGGGATCTGAACGTACCGTGGGTTTGTCTCGCCCGATCGGAGCATATCGAGCTACGTGGCGCGGTTGGGCGACGCGGTCGTGGTCACCAACTCGCTGCGGCAATTGAGCGCGTTGGCGGCCGTCGCAAGACGCAAGGCGGACTCGATCGCCGGTCTGCCCGAGTATGTTTTCTTCCGCAGCCGCTACCGGCTGGGCGACCCGGACGAGACGGCCCTGGTGTTCCTGAGCGACGAGACGATCCGGCGATGGTGCGGACCGCGGTGGCGGATCGCCGACTCGCGGCGGATTCGCGCCCGGCGCCGTGCTGGCCGATCTGCAAGCCTCGCAACTCGACGCCCTGGTCAAGGGGACCGTGAAACCCGGGCCCGATCCACACCGATCTGCCGATCCTCGGCGGCGGCGAATTGACGCTGACGCCCTCGGGCGTGCTCTCCTCGACGTTCGGCACGCTGGAGTTCACGACCCCGGTGGGCGAGATCCCGCTGGACGAGGTCTCCCAGGCCGAGGCCGACGCCTACACCGCCTGGCGCGACGGCTATCAGCGGAATTGGAGTTGGGGCTTCGACCCGATCGCCCTGCGGATCAGCCTCGGCAAGGAACGGCTGGCGGCCGACATGACCGTGATGCCGCTCATCTTCAGCACCGAGTACCGCGAGTTCCTGTCGCTCGCCCAGAGCGGCAAGTTTGGGGCGACCGCGGGCGATCCGCACGCGGCCCTGGTCCAATTCATCCTGCCATCGACCACGAGTCGCCCATGTTTCGGCAGAACGAGAGCATCGCCACGGCGATCGGCCAGGCGATTTCGCTCGGCTGGATCGGAAAGTGGGTGTCCGTTTATGCCGACGACGATCCGTTCTGGAAGGACCTGGCGAAGGTCAAGGAGAACGAGGTGGAAAAGTTCTTGGAGAAGAACGTGGCCCGGCTGCCGGTCGCGGTGCAATTCGACGTTGCCGACCCGGTGCGGCTGGCCGCCTTCCTCAGCGCCCTTCGGCTCTTCGTCCTGGAGGCCGCCCCGGGCATGGTCCAATGGGAAACGCTCAAGTACAAAGATCACCCTACGTCCGGATTTCGCCGGTCAAGGGCACATCAGGCTTTGCCCCCTGATTTTGAGAACATCGTCATTTGCTACACGGCCGTCGGCGATACGCTGACGGTCACGCCTGAGCGAGAAGGTGATCCAGCACACGATCGACCGCGGGCTCGCCCGCGAGAAGGCCGCCGAACAGGCCGGGGGAAAGCCCGTCGAGAAGGCAGCGAAACCGTGGCTCGGCTCCAGCGCCGCCCTGCGGGTGGACCGCAAGATCCTCGAAGTCGCCAACGCGCTGGGCCGCGACCAGTACCAGCGGACCATGCAGGTGCAATGCTGGGGCAACCTGCCGATCCTGAACGAGTGGAAGCGGCTCTATCCGGACCGCGATCCGGTCGAGGTCCACCGGCAGGTTTGGGGCGTGGAACTGGTGTGTCCCGGCGGGGGAAAGTACGTCTGGAACGAGAAATACGGGACGATGCAATCGACCGTTTACGGTCATCCGGGCGAGCCGAAGGACGGTCCGCCCGCCCCGCCCGTGTTGAGCAGCTTTTCCAACGCCGATTTCGGCCTGACGTTCGAGCACCAGGGTCTTCGCGCCCGGGCCGTGCTGGAGCGCCCGCCGGCCAAAGCCGCGAAGAAGTAGCATTGGCGTCCTGGAATTGGGGGAAAAAGATCGGCATCTTGGCAACGTCGCCGCGAAAATTCTCTCACGCAAAGGCGCAGGCGCAAAGCCGCAAAGGAAATCACGTAGGTCAGGCACTCCGTGCCTGACATTCTCCGTCTGTTGCCTCGCGAGGGAACTGCCAGGTTGTTCGGCGGGGCATCCTGGCATGAGGCAGCGGGAGACCGAACGGCGGTCCCGTTGGTTCGCAATGTCAGGCACGGAGTGCCTGACCTACGCTCTATCGGATCGCCTCATTCCTCCTTCACCGGCGGAGCGTCGGCCACCGTGGCCAACACCGCGGGAAATTCCAGCGCGAAGCGGGCGCCGCGGCCGGGAACGCTGTCAACCAAAATCCGCCCGCCATGCTCGGTCAAAATCTTCTGACTGACCGGCAGTCCCAAGCCCGTGCCCCGACTCTTCTTCGTCGAGACGAAGGGACTGAAGAGGTGGTCCATCTGGTCGGCGGGAATGCCCGGCCCGTTGTCCTCGACCTCGATCCGCACCAGGGACTGGTCGGCCAGGTAATGGGTGCGGACCTCGACCCAGCCGCGGCCTTCCACCTCGGCCGCCGCGTCCAGCGCGTTGGTCGCCACGTTGAGCACCGCGCGGTGGATGCCCTCGGGGTCGAAGATCATGTCGGGCATGGCGGCGCCGGGCTTCCAACGCAACTCGACCTCGATCTCCGCCGCCCGGGCCGCAAGCAACTCCATCACGTCGCCCACGACCTCGTTCACGTTGGCGCGGGTCAGGTCCGGCTCGCGTTCCTTGCTGAAGGTGAGCATGTCCATCACCAACGTCGATATCTTGTTCTGATTCTTCTCGACGATCTTCCAACCCTTGGAGACGACGGTCTCGTCGTGATCGGACAGCCCCATCTCGATGAGGTAGCTTCCGCCGCGGATGCCCTGGAGGATGTTCTTGATATGGTGGGACAGCGTGGCGATGGTCTGCCCGACGGCCGCCAGCCGCTCGGCTTGGACCATGGCGGAATAGTAGCGGGTGTCCTCGACGGCCAAGGCGGCCTGGTGGCCGATGGCGATCATCAACTTGAGGTGGTCTTCGCTGAACTTGTTGGCGCCGCCGCGCTGGATCACCTGCTGCGCGGAAGTCGAGGTGTCGATGTAAATGGCGCCGACGACGCCGTAGCGGCCCTGCATGGGCACGCAGATCGCCTCGCGGATGCCCATCTGCACGATGCTGGCCGCCGGGCTCCAGCGGTCGTCCTGCCGGGCGTCGCTGGTCAGCACGCCCTCGTTCCGGTCGATCACGTAATCGAGGATCGTCTTGCTGATGATGATCTTGTCGCCCGGACGGAGCCCTTTCCGCGTCCGCCGGACCTTGGGCTCCAACTTCTGCCCGACCGGGTCCAAAAGCATGATGCAGCCGCGGTCGGCCTCGATCCACTCGAAAATCAACTCCATGATGCGGTTGAGCAACTGGTCGATGTCCAGCGTGTGGCTGACGGCCAGCGCGGTGCGGTACATGACCTGGAGATTGCTCCGGGCGCGGGCGAGCCAGGAATTTTGCGGCAACTCGGCCTGGGCGTCGAAGACCTTGCTCCCCTCTTGCTGGGACAGCGTGTGGATGATCCGCGACTGGTCCTCGGGCAGCGTGGCGGCGGCGATGTCGATCGACTGGACCACTTCCTCGCCCGATTCGCCCGGCGGACCCGTGTAGAGCATCAACGTCGAGCCGACCTGGATCTGGTCGCCGCTGGCCAGGTGATGGTTGCGGACGCGCTGGCCGTTGACGAACGTTCCGTTGGAGCTGTCGAGATCGACGAGGATGAAATCGTCGTCCGTGCGGCGCATTTCGGCGTGATGGCGGGAGACCTCGGTGTCGTGGACCTGGATCGTGCTGGAGGCATCGCGCCCCAGTCGAAGGATGGCGTCCGCCAACTCGAAACGAGTCCCCTGGTCGTTCCCGCGAATCACGAACAGCGATGGCACGGCTCGGATCTCACGCAGGCTCGGTGACGTGTTGAGGGAAAAGGGGACAGTCCCCATTTGCCGGAACGGCCCGAAGGGTGCTTCGCACAAATGGGGACTGTCCCCTTTTCCAGCCCGGCCGTGGCACGCGCCGCAGCGACGAGCGGCATCTTTAACCTAGCGGCGACGGACCACCAGCAATTCCTCAATTCTACGAATCAACGAGCCATAGTGGTAGGGCTTGGCCACGAATTCCCCGAAGTCGCCGTTCGCCTCGCCGCTGGCGTCGCCGCTGGCCGGCGATTTTCCACGCCGCGCCGTGCCCAAAAGAACCAACGGGGCGCATTCCGACCGCGAGTGCTCGGCAAAAGGGACCGAGAGGCTCTCGGCCGTGGAATCCTCCACTTCGAGGTCCAAGACGATCAGGTCGGGATGATGCCGCCGGGCGAGCTCGAGGCCCCGCCGGGCTCGACTGGCGGAAAACGTCCGCAATCCCCGGCGTTCCAACGCCGTCTGAAGGACTTCGCGCGTCTCTTCCGAGGAATCGACGATCAGCACGCTTTGTCGGCTGTCCAAGGCAACACCCTCCGTGCGCCACCAGGCCGGACATCCTTGTCCGGCCGCATCCGCCAGCCCGCACCGTGATTCGGCGGTCTGGTCGGGAGGGGGAGAGAATAGCGATCGCGGCGTTTTGTGTCAAAGCGAATTCTGGAGCGGTAGAGATGGCCGATCCGGCGTACCCCCCCACGCCCACGGGCTGCGGTAGTGCTTAGACCTTAGTTCTTAGTACGTCATAAACCCACGGCCTATGGCCGTGCGACCCTGGGGGCTAAGCCGTTCCGGCGTGCCCCGAAATAGCATACGCTCTAACTCCGGGGAAAGCCCTGTTGGGCAGGAGAAAGAGCGTATGAAGGATTTTGACAGTCTGGCACATGTGCGATGGGAGTGCAAGTATCATGTGATCTTCATTCCGAAATACCGGCGGAAAGTGATGTATGGGAAGCTTCGGGCTTCGATAGGTGGTATCCTGCGGGATTTGTGTAGGCAGAAAGGGATCGGGCTGCTGGAAGGGCATGCGGTGAGCGACCATGTTCACCTCTGCCTGAGCATCCCGCCGAAGTACAGCGTGGCGTTTGCAATAGGGTTTCTGAAGGGCAAGAGTGCGGTGCGGATACATCGGGAATTGCTGCATGAGCGTCGGATGGCGGGGCTGCATTTTTGGGCGACGGGATACTGGGTAAGCACCGTGGGGAGTGACGAGGCCACGGTGCGGCAGTATATCCGGCAGCAGGAAGATAGGGATCGCCAACAAGGTCAGTTGTTTCAGTAACCATAAAAACCAGTGAAGCCCTGGCAGGGCTTTCCCCACGTGTAGTGCCCGCCCCGCTTTGCGGGGCAAGCCAAACCCACGCCCTACGGGCGTGGTCGATTAGACCTTAGTTCTTACACCGACGGGATCCGGGCTGGCGGGTTCCGGCCAGGCGTTTATAATGACAAGTAGCAATTACATTTGCGGCGGGGATGTCGGAAAGACGCCCTGCCGGCAGGGATTTGGGGGATTTGGGGTGTCACACCGCCTTTCGACCATTGACGCCGCCATCGAGGCCATCCGGCGCGGCGAGATTGTCGTCGTCATGGACGCGGAAGACCGCGAAAACGAGGGCGATTTCATCTGCGCCGCCGAGAAGGTCACGCCGGCAATCGTCAATTTCATGATTACCCACGGCCGCGGCCAGCTTTGCATGCCGCTGCTGCCGGATGTCTGTCAGCGGCTCGATCTCCCTCCAATGGTGGATGAAAATACAGCCCCTTTGGGGACGAATTTCACGGTGCCGGTGGACCATCGCAGTTGCCGCACGGGGATCACGGCCCCCGAGCGGGCGACCACGATCCTGGCGATCGTCGATCCGTCGAGCAAGCCGTCCGATTTCGTCCGCCCGGGCCACCTGTTTCCGTTGATGGCGAAGGAAGGGGGGGTGCTTCGCCGGGCAGGCCACACGGAAGCGGCAGTCGATCTAACCCGGTTGGCGGGGTTGTCGCCCGCAGGCGTGCTCTGCGAGATCCTCGACAGCAACGGCGACCGTGCCCCCCGCGAGCAGCTTTATGCCCTGGCCAAGCAACATGGCCTGCAAATCATCAGCATCGAGGAGCTGATCCGTTATCGCCGCCGGAGCGAGAAGCTGGTCTATCGGCTGGCGGAAGCCGACCTGCCCACCCGATTCGGCCCCGGGCGGATCATCGGCTTCGGCGTGCGTTACGAAGAGCAGCAGCCGATCGCCATTATCGTGGGCCATCCGGAGAAGGCGGCCGAGCCGTTGGTCCGGCTGCACTCGGCCTGTTTCACCGGCGACCTGCTGGCGTCGTTGCGTTGCGATTGCGGCGACCAACTCCGCATGGCCATGGAGATGATCGGGCAGGAAGGGGCGGGCGTGCTGGTCTACCTGCCCCAGGAAGGCCGCGGCATCGGCCTGATCGAAAAGATCAAGGCCTACCACCTCCAGGACCAGGGCATGGACACGGTCGAGGCCAACCTGGCCTTGGGCCACCAGGCCGACAGCCGCGACTACGGCGTCGGCATTCAGATCCTCAAGGACCTGGGGCTGTCGCGTGTCCGCCTGCTGACGAACAACCCGAAGAAGACCGACGCCTTCATCTACGGCGGTTTCGACCTGGAGGTCTTGGATCAGGTTCCGATCGTGGGTCCGATTCACGAGCACAACGCCCGTTATATCGCCACCAAGCGCGACAAGATGGGGCACAAGCTGCCGTAGTACCCGTTCACACTGTGGCGAAAGAAACGGGCAGAAACCGCGGATTAACGCAGATGAACGCCGATAGGAGTGTGTTTAAGCGTCCGCGTTCATCCGCGTGTATCCGCGGTTGCATCTCTTGATCTTCCGACCCGTGAACGGTTACCTGCCGTAGGGCGGCCCGCGTTTGTGACGCGAATCCGGTTTGCGGCAACTCAGTCCCGGGAGGCCCGTAGGTCCCGGCACGGCGAAATGGAGTTCGTCGCCACGCATGATTGAGGATCTGAGCAATCGCACCGACGAGGAATTGGCCGCCGAGGCTGCCCGCGAGACTTCCGACGGCCCGGCCTTCGTTGCCATCGTGGAGCGGTTCCGGCAACGGGTATGGCGGATTTGCTACCGCTTGTTGTACGACGAGCAAGACGCCAACGACGCCGCCCAAGAGGTCTTTCTGCGGTTGTTCTTGCACCGCGGCCAGTTCGCCGGCCGGTCGAAATACTCGACCTGGGTCCACGGCGTCGCCCTGCGCACGTGTCTTGGAATGCGGCGGAGCCGCGGACGCCGGCGTCGGCACGAGACCCTCGCGCCGGAGGCCCAATGGGAGTCGCGGCAGCCGGCCCGGACCGACGCGCCGCAGGGGCTGGCGATGGACCTGATGAAGATGCTGGAATCGCTCGACGAGGAAGACCGCGCCATGCTCATCCTGAAGTATGCCGAAGGTTACGATTATGAGGAGTTGGCCGAAATGTTCGAGCTTTCCGTCAGCGCCTGCAAGATGCGGCTGAGCCGGGCCCGCGAAAAACTCCAACAACGTTACCCCGAACCGCAAGGTTTACCCAACCATGTCGAATGATTTTCTCGAACAACTCGCCACGTTGGAAGTGCGGCAACCGCCGCCGGAGTTCGATCGCACGTTGCACCAGCACGTGAATCGCGCGTTGTTGACGCAACATCTGCTCGGCCTGGCGGTGGGCTGCATCCCTTGGGTCCTGACGCACTTCCTCCGCGGCATGGTGGGGGCGGTGGTTTTCAGCATGACCGGCCGCTTTGGCGACCCGGAACCGCAAAAAGACGAGGATTCGGGCGAAAAATTCCTGTGACCCGCCGCCGACGGCCGGCAACAGAACTTTTGGCGACCCGAAGAGAGCGGTCGCAATCCACATCGGTCCAAGTTTTTTTGTAAAGGGGAACAGGTATGTTAATGGCAGATTTCAGCACCACGCTCGGTACGTATTGGACGGAGTTGGTCCAAAGTTTCTCCAATGCCTTCCACGAGGTGATCGCGAAGGCGCCGAACGTGGTGGCCATGATCGTCGTCCTCGTCGTCGGCTACGTTGTCGCCAGGCTGGCGGCGCGACTGTTTACGGTCCTGGGCCAGCGGCTCGGCCTCCAGATCGCCGCGGAGCGGAGCGGCCTGGCCGAATCGATGCAGCACATGGGCATCAAACGCGATGTCCCGGCCGATCGTCGGCACCATCGTCTTCTGGCTGCTGATGTGCGTGTTCGTCATGGCGGCGTTCAATATTCTCGATCTGAATGCCCTCACGGTCGCCATGGGCGTCGTGGCCGCTTACATTCCGAATCTCTTGGTGGCCACCGTCGTCGTGGTCGTCGGGCTTTTGGTGGCCAGCTTCCTGCGGGGCATCGTAGCGACCAGCGCCGACCGGTTGGGCGTCTCCTATGCCGAGCACCTGGCCAACGCCTGCTACTACGCCCTGGCCGTGTTGACGTTCATCGCCGCCTTCAAACAATTGCACATTGAACTCGGCCCCGTTGACAACCTGATCCTGATCGCGTTCGGCGGGGTGGCCTTGGCCTTCGGCCTGTCGTTCGGGCTGGGCGGCCGCGAGGTGATGGCGGGAATCCTGGCCGGCTATTACCTCCGGCAGAGGCTCAGCGCCGGCGACCACGTCCAAGTGGCCGGCCTGGAAGGCACGGTCCGCGAGGTCGGCCCGGTGGCCACCATCGTGGAAACCGACGAAGGCGGCCTCATCAACCGGCACACGGTGCCCAACACCAAGATGCTCAACGAAGCCGTCCGCTGATGTGCTGATAGGTTGATGGACGAATACCTCCGCCGCGAGGCGGTTCGCGTCGCCCTGGGATCGGCAACGATCTCGGGGCGATTTCGTTGACTCTCCCTCTCCCTCCGGGAGAGGGTTGGGGTGAGGGCGTGATCGAACAGCGTCCACATTCTCGCTTGCGCCGCGAGCGTGAACCCGTCTCACCCGCCGACGTACTTCGCATAGAGCGAACGGGCGACGGCCAGGTCGCTGGTGCCGCCGATGATGGCCCGGCCGTCGGCGAATACGGTCAGCTCGTAGCCCTCGACCGTCAGCCGCACGAGGAATGGGTTCTGGACCAACGGTCCGATGCCCTGGAGCCGCCGGGCCAACTCGTCCAACGCCACCCGACCGCCGGAGTGGGTCAACTGCACCGCGTTGCGGCCGCAGAGAACGGCCGTATGGCTTCCGCCTTGGCCCGCCAGCCAGGGGAACTCCCGCCGCTTGCAGCATGGGCAATCGACCTGCTGGCGGAGCCGGGACACGTCGATCTGGCGGATACGGCAACTCCACAAATCGATCACCGTCAGGCTCGGCGAAACGGCATCGAGCTGCCCGCTGAGGATCTTCATCGCCTCCATCGCCTCGATCGCCGCAATGACGCTCACGATGGGCCCGACGATGCCGGCCGTATCGCACGTGGGCGTGCTTCCCGGCGGCGGGCAATCGGGCAACAGGCATCGCAGGCAGGGCGTCCGACCCGGCACGATGGTCATCGTTCGTCCCTCGGCGCCCACGCAGCCGCCGTAGACCCACGGCAGGCCGCGGCGAACCGCCGCGTCGTTCAAGAGAAAACGGGTCTCGAAGTTGTCCGTGCCGTCGACGATCACATCGACGCCGTCGCAGAACCGCTCGACGTTGGCGTGATCGACGTCGGCGACGATCGGCTCGACGGCGACCGCCGTGTTGACGGCCCGGAGTTTCTCCGCCGCGGCAATCGCCTTGGGCAGACCCCGGCGGGCGTCTTCCTCGTCGAAGAGCGACCTGGCGTTGGAGGTTGCTCAGTTCGACCACGTCGCGATCGACGATGCGGACCGTGCCGACGCCGGCGCGGACCAGGGTATTGGCCGCCGCGCTTCCCAGCGCGCCGCAGCCGCACACCAGCGCGCGGCCTTGCAACAGCCGTCGCTGTCCTTCCTCGCCCAGCGGCGGGTAGCGCATCTGACGCAGGTAACGATCGAGTGACATGGTGTCAAAGGCGGAGGGCGTGAGGGCGGAAGGCGGAAGGGAGAAGGGTCAAGTGAGCCGGAGGCGTTAGCCTCCGGATCGGAAGACGGAAGGTGAGAGACGAACGGCGGAAGATGCAAGACGACCGATTTCATTCCTTAATCCCTAATCCCCCTTCCGCCTTCCGCCCTCCGCCTTTCCTCAAGCACCTTGGCCAGGAAGCCGGCGGTCACGGAGCCGGGGGTCCTGGCGACCATTTCGGGCGTTCCCTTGGCCACGACGCGGCCGCCCTCGTCCGCGGCGCCGGGACCAAGATCGATCATGTAATCGGCGGCCTTCATCATTTGCAGGTTGTGCTCGACGACCAGCAGCGAATGCCCCACGCTCAACAAGGCGTCGAAACAATCCAACAACTGGACGATGTCGGAGAAGTGCAACCCGGTGGTGGGCTCGTCGAGGATGAACAGGCAGCGGCCCCGCTTGGCGGAGGACATGTAGCCGGCGAGTTTCAGCCGCTGGGCCTCGCCGCCGGAAAGCGTGTTGGCCGGCTGGCCCAGCCGCACGTAATCCAGTCCCACGTCGATGAGCCGTTTCAGGCGGGCCTGGACCTTGGGCCGGCCGCGGAAGAACGTGAACGCCTCGCGGACGGTCATCTCCAGCACGTCGGCGATGTTGCGGCCGCGATAGGTCACGTCGAGGATCTCGTCGCGGTAGCGGGCGCCGTTGCACTGGCTGCACTTCATGTACACGTCGGCCAGGAACTGCATGTCGATCTGGATATAGCCGTCGCCGTGGCAGGCGTTGCAGCGGCCGCCGTCGACGTTGAAGCTGAAATGCCCGGCGTCGTAGTTGCGCGTCCGCGCCTCGACCGTCTCGGCGAACACCGCGCGGATCTCGTCGAACGCCTTCAAGTAGGTCACCGGGTTGCTGCGGGGCGAACGGCCGATCGGGCTCTGATCGACCATGATCACGTCGTCGATCTGGCCGTCGCCGTAGACGTCGTCCAGCGGATACGGCTTGGGGGCATCCTTGCGCAGACGGCGGCAGAGCGCCGGATACAGCGTGTCCTGGACCAGCGTGCTCTTGCCCGACCCGCTCACGCCGGTGACCAGGCAGAGCATGCCCAGCGGGAATTCGACCGTCACGTTCTTGAGGTTGTTGCCGCGGGCGCCGGCCAGGCGGATCCAGCCGTGGTTGGGCGGACGCCGCCGCCCGCCCACGCTGACGCCGCGGCGGCCCGCCAGGTAGTCGCCGGTCAGGCTGTCGGGCGACTGCTCCATTTCCCGCGGCGTGCCTTGGAAGACGATGCGCCCGCCGCGTTCACCCGCCCCGGGCCCGATCTCGACCACCTGGTCCGCCGCCCGGATGATCGCTTCCTCGTGCTCGACCACCACCACCGTGTTGGCCCGCCGCTGCAACCGGGCGATGGTCTCGATCAGTCGCTGGATGTCGCGGGCGTGCAGCCCGATCGAAGGCTCGTCCAGCACGTAGAGCATGTTGACCAGGCTGGAACCCAGCGCCGAGGTCAGGGCCACCCGTCGGGCCTCGCCGCCGCTGAGCGTCCGCAACGTGCGGTCCAGCGTCAGGTAATCGAGCCCCACCGCTTCCAGGTATCCGAGCCGGGCCCGGACCTGTTCCAACGGCACCCGGCCGACGGTTTGTTCCCACTCGGGCAACGGCAGGGCGCGGAAGAACTGGGCGGCGTCGCGGACCTTCATGGCCGAAAGCTCGGCGATATTCCGCCCGCCGATCCGGGCGTCCAGCGCCTCCGGCCGCAGCCGCGACCCGCCGCAGGCCGGACAAGGCCGATAGCTCCGCCAACGGCTGAGGAACACGCGGATGTGCATCTTGTACTTCCGCCGCTCCAGCCAGGCGAAGAAGCCCTCCAGGCCGCCGAACTTCCGCTCCGGCACGCCGTGCAAAATCAACTCCCGGTGCCGCTCCGTCAACTGCGAAAACGGCACGTCCACCGGCAAGTCGTAGTCGGCGGCCAGCGCCAACAATTCCTCCGACTCGTGAACATAGGCCGGACTGGTCCACGGCGCAATCGCCCCGCCGGCAAGCGACTTGCTCGCGTCGGGAACCACCAGGTCCATGTCCATTCCGATGACGTTGCCGAAACCCTCGCACTCCGGGCACGCGCCCAGCGGGCTGTTGAAGCTGTACAGCCGCGGCTCGGGCGCCGGATACTCGATGCCGCAATCCTCGCAGGCCAACTGTTCGCTGAAGCCCAGCCGCCGCCACTCCCCGTTTTCCACAAAAACAAAACACCTTCCTTGTCCCTTGGCAAACGCCATTTCCAGCGAATCGCGAAGCCGGTCCGCGCTGGCGCTGCCGGCGGTCAGCCGGTCGAGAATCACGTAAAGCCGGTTCTGGGGCGCCGTCTCTTCCGCGCGGGTGCCACTGCTGGCTTGTCCAGCAGTGCCGGAAACACGGTTGGACAAGCCAACCGTGGCACCCGGCGTCCCATCGCCGGGTTCGTCGAGGTTCACCATCCGGCCGTCGACGATCACGCGGATGAACCCTTCTTCCCGCAAGGCGGCCAGCGCCGCGGCCCGATCGGTCCCTTCGGGCAAGTCCTGGGCGAAGGCGACCATGAACCGCTTGCCCGGCGGCAACGTGGCCAGCCATTCGGCCGTGCTCTGCGGCGTGTCCCGGCGCACCTCCTGCCCGCAGTTGCGGCAGAAGACGTGGCCGATCTTGGCAAACAACAGCCGCAGGTAGTCGGCCACCTCGGTCGCCGTGCCCACGGTCGAGCGGCTCGACCGGCTGGCGTTCTTGCTGGTCACGGCGATGGCGGGGGGAATGCCGTCGATGCGGTCGGCCTCGGGCTTCTCCAGCCGTTGCAGGAACTGCCGCGTATAGGCGGAAAAACTCTCGATGTAACGCCGCTGTCCCTCGGCGTAGAGCGTGTCCAGCGCCAGGCTGCTCTTGCCGCTGCCGCTGAGTCCGCACAGCACGATCAATTTCTGCCGCGGGAGGTCCAGGTCGATCGACTTGAGGTTATGGACCTTGACTCCTCGCAGCACGATGGGACCGGCGCTCATACTTCGCCCCTGCCGGGTGCGTTGATATTCATCCAAACTGGCATTATAGCACGCCCCGCAGCGCCGGACCAGCGTCGTCGAAATAGACCCTCTCTTGCCGCACGGCTTGCCATTCGCTTGCGGTTTCGCAAGGCTTCGGGTCTACTTGGAATATGACGATGGATTTCCACCGCCGCCGCGTGACGGTCATGGGCTTGGGCCATTTCGGCGGCGGCGCTGCCGCGGCACGCTGGCTGGCCCGCCAGGGCGCTGCTGTCACCGTGACCGATGCGGCCGGGCCGGCGACGCTGGCCGACGCGACGGCGGCCTTGGCCGACGTGCCCATCGACGCATTCCATCTGGGCGGACATCGGGACGACGACTTCCAACACGCGGACCTGGTCGTGGTCAATCCGGCGGTGCGGCCGGGAAACCGGTTCCTCGAAATCGCCCGGCAGGCCGGCGCGCAAATCGAAACCGAGATCGGTCTGTTCCTGCGGGCCTCTCCCGCGCGGGTCATCGGCGTGACCGGCTCCAACGGCAAATCGACCACGGCGGCCATGACCGTCGCCATCCTCCAGGCCCAGGGCGTCCGCGCCTGGCTCGGCGGCAATATCGGCGGCAGCCTGCTGGAGCAACTCGAACAAATCCAGGCCGGCGATTGGGTCGTGCTGGAACTGAGCAGTTTCCAGTTGTGGCATCTTGGCGGCGACGTGCCCATGCCGCACATCGCCGTCGTGACCGGCTGCCGGCCGAACCACCTCGATTGGCACCAGTCCTACGCGCACTACGTGGCCGCCAAGCAACGCATCCTCACGGGGCAGACGTCCGCCGACCTGTCCGTCCTGAATCCTTTCGACGCGGAAGCAAGTTCGTGGAGCCCATTAGTGCGCGGGCGGCAAGCGCCGCTGCCGCCGCTGGAGGAGTTGCCGAGGCTGCTGTTGCCCGGGCGACATAATCTTATCAACGCCGCCTGTGCGGCGGCCGCCGCCGCATGCGTCCTGGCGGACCAACGACCAGGGGAAAAAGCCCCCGGACTGTGTCCGGGGGGCGAGCCGCGGGGTTTATCCCTGCGGATAGCGGGAATGCCGGCAGGCCCCCTTTTCCGCGGCCTGGAAACGTTTCAAGGCTTGCCGCAACGGCTGGAGTGGTTCGCGGCGGTGGACGGCCGGCGGTTCTACAACGATTCGGCGGCCACGACGCCCGAATCGACCGTCGCCGCGTTGGAGGCGTTGGACGGTCCGGTCTGGCTGTTGGCCGGGGGCGCGGACAAGGGCTGCGATTTCGGCCCGTTGGCGGCGGCGATTGCCCGCCGCGCGGCGGGCGTCGCCCTGTTCGGCTCGGTGGCCGGGATGTTGCAGGGCCGCATTGCCGCGGAAAACGGCCGGCTGCCCTGCGCGGCCGTGGGGACCATGGGCGAAGCGCTCGACTGGTGCTGGAAACAATCGCGGCCCGACGACCGGATCGTGCTCTCGCCGGCGTGTTCCAGCCACGATCAGTTCCGCAATTTCCGCCACCGCGGAGAGCAGTTCGCGGCGATGGTCTCGGCGCTGGCCAAGCGGGTCGATCGTTGACGCCGCCGCGCCGACGCCGAGGGGCTTGACAAAAATGCGAAGATCGCCGAATATCAAGGAAACCATGACCTCGGGGCGGGCGACTGTGAGGTTTCCTTGGCGGAAACCAATACGCCGCTGGGAGTCGTCGCCTCGAGGCCTTTTCATCGAACATCGGCTGGGGTGAGCATGAAAGTGATTCATTACGAACAGATCGAGGACGCGGCGGTCGATACGGAAGGGTCCGCCGGCTGTCGCATCCGCTGCCTGATCGGCCCGGACGACGCCGCCCCCAGTTTCACCATGCGGCAGTTCGAGATTGCCCCCGGCGGGCACACGCCGCAGCACGCGCACGGACACGAACACGAGGTCTTCGTCCTGGAGGGGACGGGCGTGGTGTGCGAAGGCCCGCGGGAGCATCCGTTGCGGCCGGGGACCGTGGTCTTCGTGCCGCCGAAGCAACCGCACCAATTCCGCAACACCGGCGCCACGCCGCTGCGGTTCCTCTGCCTGATTCCGCATCCGCTCCGCGGCGCGGGCGATCCGTGCCTGGTGACCTGCGCCTGCGAGTGAGCAAAAGGCGGAGGGCGGAAGGGGGCAGGCAGACAGCGAGCCCCGGGCGTGAGCCCGGGGATAGCGCGGAAGGCAGACAGTGAGCCCCGGGCGTGAGCCCGGGGATAGCGCGGAAGGCAGACAGTGAGCCCCGGGCGTGAGCCCGGGGATAGCGCGGAGGGGGAAGTGGGAAAAGACACGCAAGCCGGAGGTCGATATGTCCACTGCTGTCCAGGAAATTGCCCGGCTGCGCGAGGAAATCCGCCGCCACGACTATAAATACTACGTCGAGGCGGCCCCGGAGATTACCGACCGCGAGTATGACCGGCTGATCGACCGGCTCAAGGAGTTGGAGGCCGCCCATCCCGAGCTGGTCACTCCGGACAGCCCCACGCAGCGCATCGGAGAGCAGCCCGTCGAAGGGCTGCGCCAGGTCGCCCACGCGGTGCCGATGCTGTCGATCGACAACACGTACAGCATCGAGGAGTTGAAGAGCTACGGCCAGCGGACCGCCAAGCTGCTCCACGGCGAGCCGATCGGCTGGGTGGTCGAGCTGAAGGTCAACGGGGTGGCCGTCTCGTTGGTGTATGAAGAGGGGCTCTTGGTCCGCGGCGTCACCCGGGGCGACGGCCGCACGGGCGACGACATCACGCACAACGTCCGCACGATCCGCGACGTCCCCTTGCGATTGCGCGGCAAGCACGTGCCGGCGGCGTTGGAAGTCCGCGGCGAAATTTACATGACCAATTCCGACCTCGTGCGGCTGAACCAGCAGCAGAAGGCCGAGGGCAAGCCGCTGTTCGCCAACACGCGGAACGTCACGGCGGGCAGCGTCCGGCAGCTCGATCCGCGGATTTGCGCAGCGCCGGCTGCGGTTCTTCTGCCATTCGGTGGGCGAAACCGAGGGGTTGAAGGCCCGAACGCACGTCGAGTTCCTCGAGGAAATGCGGGGTTTCGGCCTGCCGGTCACTCCGCAGGCGGCCTGCTTCGACTCGTTCGACGCCGCCGTGGAACACTGCGAGGAACTGATCGAGCGGCTGCACGAGTTGGATTTCGAGATCGACGGGCTGGTCTTGAAGGTCAACCGCTTCGACCAGCGCGGGCGGCTCGGCTCGACCTCGAAATGTCCGCGATGGGTGATCGCCTACAAGTTCGAGAAATACGAGGCCAAGACCCGGCTGCGGGACATCCGCGTGCAGATCGGCAAGACGGGCGCGGTCACGCCGGTGGCCGACCTGGAGCCGGTCGAGTTGGCCGGCACGATCGTCAGCCACGCCAGCCTGCACAACGCCGACGAGATCGAGCGCAAGGACGTTCGGCCCGGCGACGTGGTCGTGGTGGAGAAGGCGGGCAAGATCATTCCGCACGTGGTCCGCGTCGAGAAGAGCGAGCGGGAACATCCGTTGCGGAAGTTCGTCTTTCCCAGCGCGTGTCCCGAGTGCGGCAGGAAGCTGGTCAAGGACGAAGGCGGCGTGTACATCCGCTGTCCCAACGCGCAATGTCCCGCGCAGGTGAAGGAGCGGATCCGCTACTTCGCCGGCCGCAACGCGATGGACATCGAGGGGCTGGGCGACAAGTTGATCGAGCAGTTGGTCGGCCAACGGCTGATCGGCGGTTACGGCGACCTGTATCGCCTGACGTTGGAACGCCTGACGGGCCTGGAGCGGATGGGCCGCAAGTCGTCGGAGAACCTGTTGGCGGGCATCGCGGCCAGCAAGGACCGCGGGCTGGCCCGGCTGCTCAACGGCTTGTCGATCCGGCACGTCGGCACCCGGGTGGCCGCGGTGTTGGCCGAGCGGTTCCGCTCGATGGACGCCCTGCAAAAGGCCGGCGTGGACGAACTGAGCGAGACCAACGAGATCGGGCCGATTATCGCCCAAAGCGTTTACGACTTCCTGCACGGAGAGTTCGGCAGCCGGGCGATCGAGGATTTGCGCGGCTTGGGCGTGAAGATGAAATCCGCCGCGTCGGCCGGCCCCGAGCGGCGGGTCTTGGAGGGCAAAACGCTGGTCGTGACCGGCACGCTCGCGAAGTACAGCCGCGACGAGATCCACGAGTTGATTACCCGGCACGGCGGCCACGCCGCATCGAGCGTGTCGAAGAACACCGATTACCTGGTGGCCGGCGAGAAGGCGGGGAGCAAACTCGACAAGGCGCGGCAGCTCGGCGTGAAGGTGATCACGGAAGCGGAGTTCGAGAAGATGTTGGAAGGGGAATCAGGCGCGTATTGATTCGGGCGGGCCCGTTATGGTAGAATCATGGTTGTGGGGATTGTTTTCGTGGAGGGCCTGGAATGACGATCTTGGAGACCGGCGATAACGGCGATCTGCGGGTGCCCGCCAGGCTGATCGGCGGCGTCAAACCGCACACGCCCTTCGAGTTGCAGGTAACCGGCGAGGTCCTTACCCTTCGCCCGCTGACGGGGCAAACGCCGCTCCGGCAGCGCGCCACGCCAGCCCAGCGGGCGGAAGCCATTCGACAATGGGTCAGCACGTGCCCGCCCGTGCCCCGCCTGCCGGACGCGGCCTTCCAGCGTGAGAACTGGTACGACTAATGCCGCAGTATTTCCTCGACACCAACGTGCTGCTGCGCATGGCAGACCGCGCGTCCGCGCAGCACGCTGCGGCGGTGACGGCCACCTCAGTGCTGGCTGGCCAAGGGGATGAGGTGTTCCTGGCCCCGCAAGTGCTGATGGAATTCTGGTGCGTGGTGACCCGTCCTCTCGAGGGCAATGGTTTTGCTTGGACGGCGGGGCAGGCCAAAGCCAAGATTGTTGAACTCCTTGGAGAGTTTTCGCTCCTGCCTGAAACGCCCGCGGTTTTCGAGGAATGGCTGCGGCTGGTCGCGCTGCGGGGAGTGACGGGGAAAAAGGCGCATGATGTGCGATTGGTCGCCCTGATGAACGTCCATCAACTCAAGCACCTGATAACCTTCAACACCCGTGATTTCGACGGCTACGGCCTTACTGCCATGTCACCCGACGAAATCGCGGGGAGTTGATCGCCCGTTACGGTGGCGATGCTCCGTTTCGCTTTCTCACCGGCCGCAACCGGTGGGCGTGGGCGGGCGATTCTTGGAATGGTTTCGGTTCTTACCGCCGCGGCTTGAAGACCACGGTGGCCAGCGGCGGCAGCGTCACGACGATCGACGCCGGCCGGCCGTGGCTTTCCGAGGGCTCGGCCCGCACGCCCGGGCCATTGCCCATGTTGCTGCCGGCGTAGTACGCCGAGTCGCTGTTGAAGATCTCCTCGTACCAGCCCAGTTCCGGCACGCCCAGGCGATGGCGATAGCGCGGCACGGGCGTGAAGTTGCAGCAGACGACGAGGAAATCGCTCGGGTTCTTGGCCGCGCGAATGTAGCTCAGCGTGCTGTCCTCGTGGTTGTGGCAGTCGATCCACTGGAAGCCGTGATAGTCGAAATCGACTTCGTAGAGGGCCTTCTCGCGGCGGAGCATGAAGTTCAGGTCGGCCACGCACTTCTGCAGCCCGCGGTGCGAATCCCATTGCAGCAGGTGCCACTGCAAGCTCTCGTCGAAATTCCACTCGTTCCACTGGCCGAAGTCGCTCCCCATGAACAGCAACTTCTTGCCCGGATGCGTCCACAAATAGCTGTACAGCAGGCGGAGGTTGGCGAACTTCTGCCACAGGTCGCCGGGCATCTGGTCCAGCAGCGAGCGTTTGCAATGGACCACCTCGTCGTGCGACAGCGGCAGCACGAAGTTCTCGTGGAAGGCGTAGATCAGGCTGAACGTCAGCTCGTCGTGGTGATACTTGCGATGGATGGGCTCGTGCTGCATGTAGCCGAGCGTGTCGTTCATCCAGCCCATGTTCCACTTCAGGCTGAAGCCCAGTCCGCCCAGGTAGGTCGGCCGCGAGACGCCGGGCCAGGCGGTCGATTCCTCGGCGATGGTCAGGATGCCGGGAAATTGGAAATGCGACTGCTCGTTGAGTTCCTTGAGGAAGGCGATGGCCTGAAGGTTCTCGCGCCCGCCGAATTCGTTGGGCAGCCAGTCGCCGTCCTGGCGGCTGTAATCGAGATAGAGCATCGAGGCGACGGCATCGACCCGCACGCCGTCGATGTGGTACTTGTCGAACCAGAACAGGGCGTTCGAGATGAGGTAGTTGCGGACTTCGTGTCGGCCGTAATTGAAAATCAGCGTGCCCCAATCGCGATGTTCGCCGCGGCGCGGATCGGCGTGCTCGTACAGCGCCGTGCCGTCGAACTGCCGCAGACCGTGGCCGTCGCGGGGAAAATGCCCCGGCACCCAGTCGATCACCACGCCGATGCCGTTCTGGTGGCAAAGATCGACGAAGTACATGAAATCCTGCGGGCTGCCGTAGCGGCTGGTGGCGGCGTAGTAGCCCAGCGTCTGGTATCCCCAACTGGCCGAAAGCGGATGCTCGCTGGGCGGCAGCAGCTCGAGGTGCGTGTAGCCCATCTCCTTGCAGTATTCGACCAGTTGATGGGCCAGCTCGCGGTAGCTCAACCAGCGGGCCGGATCGTCGCCGGGCCGGCGCCAACTGCCCAGGTGGACTTCGTAGAACGACAGCGGCCGCTCCAGCCAGTTGATCGTCCGCCGCTCGGTCACCCACGGCGAATCGTGCCAGTGATAGCGGTTCAGATCGATCACCTTCGAGGCCGTCCGCGGCGGCACTTCGGCGCCGAAGGCGAACGGGTCGCACTTCTCGAAGGTCCAATCGTGATGGCGGATCTGGTACTTGTAGAGCGTGCCTTCGCTCAGCCCGGGAACGAACAATTCCCAAAAGCCGCTGGGGATGTGCTTGCGCATCGGATGGCGTCGGCCGTCCCAGTTGTTGAAGTCGCCGACGACGCTGACGCTGGTGGCGTTGGGCGCCCAGACGGCGAAGTTCACGCCGTCGACGCCGTCGATGGTGCGCAGTTGCGCCCCCAGGCGGTTGTAGCACTGCCAATGCCGGCCTTCGTTCAACAGGTGCAGGTCGTAATCGGTCAGCAAGTGCGGAAAGGAGTAAGGATCGTGCATGGTGGACTTCTTTCCCCCTTCGTCGGCGACGCGGAGCACGTAGCGCGATTTCCCGTTTGCTTCGGGGACTGGACAAATGGCTTCAAACAGGCCGGCGGGATGGATCCGCCGCATGGGCCGGCCGGCATCGTTATGGACCGGATCGACCACCCAGGCCTGGGCCGAGTGGGGCAAAAACGCCCGCACCGCCAACGCCCGGCGGCCGGCGTCGTCAACCAGGTGGGGACCCAACAGTTCAAAGGGGTTTTCGTGCCTTCCCTCAATAAGTTGCCGAATACTCTCCAATGGAGCCGTGGTTCGCACGGGCACCTCCTTGCAGATATTTTAGCCAATCGGATACCTTAACGCGAAGCCCCCAGGTACCCCTTTTTTCCTCTTTTTCCGGATTTACGTCCTGCGTCTCGTGGGGGGGGCTTGGTGGAAGGGTATGGGGGCCGTCAAACCGACGCCGGCAGCATTGGACGTGATGGAATCGCAGGGCCCGTTCCATCCGCTGCCAGAGGTCGAAATTCTTCACCGGCACCATCTGGCCGAAGCATTCCCATCGCCAGCCGTTGGCCTGCCACTCGGGCAGCCCGTACTGCATTCCATTGCGGACGTAAGTGCTGCAACCCATCAGGGTGACTTCGGAGGGTTGATCGAGCGATTCCAGGGCCCGGAGCACGGTCAGCAGTTCGAGGCGTTCCCCTTGCAGCCCGGGTTCCGCGTCGGCGGCTTGATGTTGCTCGGAGCCATCGACCGACCGAAGGGTGAACTGCCAATGGCCCACCCCTTGGGCGTGGCTGGCTTGGGAAAACAGCAGGTAGTGTGGTGTTGCTATGTCCATCGCAGTTAAGGTGTTATCGGGGTTGTCTTTGCAATATTATGGTTAATTTAGCTAAGGCCGGAAAACCAGTAAACATATTCCGTCGCCAATATCTCCGTCCGGCGGAGGAACCGGCATGGGTATTACGCCGTCAGACGGAACGTAGATGATACCAATTTTCTTATCGGCAATATCTACGCAGACTATGCACTTTATCCATACTTCCAATCGGGAGTGGAGAGAATTCCATGCCCACGGCTGCGTCCGGTGGGAATTTGTCGGGAATGGTTGGAGAGGGCCAGCTCGCGATTCTTTTCCCACCGGGCGCGCCGGTGGGCTTGGGAACGTGAATATTGCCTTCCCCCTTCCGCCCTCCGCCTTCCCCCTTCTCCCTCACACCGCGCTTCGCAAGGGACGGACCACGGGGACGCTGCCGGTGTAAAACTGCAAAAGCCGCTGCCAGTTCTGCGGAGAACCGGGGGTCAGCCGGCCGAGAATCCGCGGCGTCTCGGTGCCCGTGATCGCCGCGGCGTTGGCGGGAATGCCGTCGAGGTAGAGCATGGCCAACAGGGCCACGGAGGCCGGCCCAAGCGACTGGGAGGTCAACGTGGCTTCGTCAAGCTGCGTCAGGGGGATTTCGGTCGCTCGGGCGATCTCGCGGAGCAACATGCCGTTGTGCTGGCCGCCGCCGGTGACGATCAGTTCATCGACGGCCGCATCCTCCGGCAGGGTCCTCCGCAGGGCCAGGGCCACCGTTTCGGCGATGAAATGGGTGGCGGTGCACAGCAGGTCGCGGACCGACCAGCCCGACGCGACCGCCAGTTGTAGGGCTTCGGTCAAGAATCGTTCGGGCCGAACGCCGCGGGGATGCCAGCGCGGCAAGGGCGTATGGAAGCAGGGGTCCGACAGCCACCGCTCGATCAGCGGCCCGAGCCGGCGCCCTTGGGCCGCCATGCAGCCTCCGGGATCGAAGGGCTGCTGCCCGCCGGAGAGGCGATGGGCCAGCAGGTCCAGCAGTGCCGTTCCCGGACCGACCTCGAAGGAGCGGATTTTGGCGGCCGCGCGGTCGGAGGTTTCGGCGGGCAGATAGGTGAGCCGGGTGGTGCGGCCGAGGTCCAACAGCACGCGGCTGCAATCGCGACGCCGCAACAGCAGCCACTGGGGCAATGCGTGGAGCGGCCCGCCCAGTCCGCCTTGGGCCAGATCGCGGGCGGGAAAGGCGTCCAGGACGTTCAAGCCCGTCAGTTCGGCGACCCTGGCGGCGTCGCACCAGCCCAGATATCCGACAACTTCGGCATTCGCGTAGGCCCAGAATCCCGGATCGTGGACCCCGGCGGCCAGGATGCGGTCGGGGGTGAGTCCCGCGTTGGCCAGCAGGTCGGCGACGAGGGCGGATTCGGTTTCCGCCAGTTGGGATTGGGCCTTGGCCAGAAGTGCAGCCGGGCAGGAAGAGGCGTCCAGGGCGGGGCGGAGCAGGGCGGCGGTTTCCTTGGGGATTTCGGCGCTGGCGGCGGCTGCCAGTCGGCCCGGGCGTCCAGGCCGCGGCCGGCGACGCGCACGACGGCGGCCGACACCGGGCGGCCTGCGACGAGAGCAACACGCCGACCAACCAGCGGCGGTTGTCGCCCAGGCGCGAGTTGTCGAACGGAAGGACGGAGACCGGAGGCATCATGCCACCATGCGGGCCTCGACCACGCGGCCGGTAATGCCACTGACGAATTCCTCGAAAATCCGCAGGTCCAAGGCCGAAGCGGAGTCGCTCTGGGGATGGAATTGCGTGCCCAGGGCGAACCAGTCGTCCATGGTGCTTTCGATGGCCTCGACGACGCCGTCGGGGCAGCGGGCCGTGACGGCGAACCCGGGGGCCACTTCGTCGATGGCCATGTGGTGCATGCTGTTGACGCGGATTTCGCCTTCGCCGTACACCCGCTCCATGAGCGAGCCCGGCTCCACCTCCAACGCGTGCCGATGCGTCGGATCGCTGGCGTCGGCGTGGGGCAACGCGCGGGGCAAGTCCTCGGCAATGTGCAGGTAGAGGTTGCCGCCCTGGGAAACATTGAGCAATTGCATGCCGCAGCCGATGCCGAACACCGGCATCCTCCGTTCGGCGATCAGCCGCATCAACGTGCGGTCGAACCGCTCGCGGCGGCGGTCCAAAAGCCGCATCGACGGGTGCAGCATGAAACCGTCGATCCTCGGATCGAGGTCCGCCCCGCCGACCAGCACCACGCCGTCCAGGGCGTCCAACAGGCGGGCGACGTCGGCCTCTTCCTCCAACGGCGGAATGACCAGGGGGACGGCGCCGGACTTCACCAGGGCGTCGTAATAGCCGGCGCACAGGTAGGAAAAGGCGGGCGAGTCCTTGCCGCGCCGACCGATAATCCGCATTGACCCCGATCAACGGCTTGGAATGGCTCATCACTTCTCTCCTTTGGACACGTCCTGTGTCCGCTGCGAGTGAGAGACCGGGAAGGGGCCGGAACACCGGCGTCATGACCGAGCGCGGCCGAGAGAAGTGGAAGGGAAAAGGAAGGATCGTTCGTCCTTAACGACCGTCCGCAGACCTAATCCTCCGGTTCTTCGTACCCGGCCGGGTACGACACCGGGACGATGTCCCTATCGTTGGGTCTCGAAACTCCTCTGCTGCGGCGTCTCGCCGTAGAAGTGCAAGTCGCCTGGAGTGTAGAGAGTTGGCCGCCGATTGGCAAGAATTCACTCGATTTTGGGGTCCGTGGAGACACCCCCTACCATATCCGGTATTGATAGCATCGCTAGCGTTGTGGAAGTCCACAAAAGCCGCCGGAAATTCCCGCTCCGCCGGCCGCGGGCACTTTACCATTCGGCCGCGACCGGTTAAGGTGAGCTTCCCCACTCATGCAATACCGCTATCAAAACGTCTGCCTGGAATCGATCGCCTATACCCTGCCCGAGGAAGTGGTCGCCTCGGCCCAGATCGAGGCGCGGCTGGCGCCGCTGTACCGTCGTTTGCGGCTGCCGGAAGGGCGATTGGAATTGATGTCGGGCATTGCCCAGCGGCGTTTCTGGCCCCCGGGCACGCTCCCCGGCACGAAAAGCGCCGAAACCGCGGAAAAGGCGCTGCACGCGGCCGGCATCGACCGCCGTCACGTCGGCGCGCTGGTCCACGGCTCCGTCTGCCGCGACTTTGTCGAGCCGGCCACCGCCTGCGGGGTCCATCAGCGGCTCGGTCTGCCCGCCGCATGCCTCGTCTACGACGTGTCGAACGCCTGCCTGGGGCTGCTCAACGGGCTGCTCCAGGTGGCCAACATGATCGAATTGGGGCAAATCCGCGCCGGCCTGGTCGTGGGCACGGAGAGCAGCCGCGAACTGGTCGAATCGACCATCGAGTACCTGAACAACAACCGCTCGCTGTCGCGTCAGGACATCAAGCCCGCCTTCGCCTCGCTGACCATCGGTTCCGGCAGCGCCGCCGTGCTGCTGGTGGACCGCGGTCTGAGCCGCGGGGGCAGCCGGCTTCTGGGTGGCGCCGTCCGCGCACGGACGGACCAGTGCGGGCTTTGCCAAGGCGGCGGAGCCGCGGCCGACGGCGCCGGCGGCGGCGACGGCAAGTCGCGGACGTTGATGTGGACCGACTCGGAGACCCTGTTGCACCAGGGCGTCGCTGCCGCCCGGGAAACGTTTGCCGAGTTGCTCACCGCGCTGGGCTGGCAGGCCGCCCAGATCGACAAGAC
Organism: uncultured Planctomycetia bacterium; assembly: GCA_963804825.1. Taxonomy (GTDB): domain Bacteria; phylum Planctomycetota; class Planctomycetia; order Pirellulales; family Thermoguttaceae; genus JBKQVT01. The sequence goes on from CAWDRV010000006.1 coordinate 491,183, forward strand.
CTTCTGCCATCAAGTGGGCCGCGCCCATCGCAAGCTCTTGTTGGACGCCCTGGGGCTCAAAGCGGACGCCGATTTCACGACCTTTGAAATGCTGGGCAATACCGGCTCGGTCGCCCTGCCGATCACCGCGGCGATGGGCATCGAGCAAGGGCACGTGCGTCCGGGCGACCACGTGGCAATGATGGGGATCGGCTCCGGCATCAACGTGGTCATGTTGGGCATCGACTGGAAAGCGGCCGCACGCCCATAGTTCTTACGAGCGCCAAGGCGATCTCATGCGGATTGCGTTATCCGCGCCCGTTCTTGCAGGTCCATTGAACGAAGCTGGCGCGGGCGTTGATTTTTTGCACAAGCGTGATGGATGTTCACACACAGTGAAGGAGGTGTAACGATATGTGATCAGGCGCCGCGTCCTGTGTGCGATATTCGGGCATCTCCTTGCCTTCCGCGGGTATATCTGATAGGCTTATTCTTTGGCGGGTGGGGTTACCTGGCAAAAGGGCGCCGAAATCGGATCGCGGGGCAGGGTATGAAAGATTCAAAACTGGTTCAACCGAGGCGGAAACGAGACGCCGCCGGATCGTCTGGTTTTACTCTCGTCGAGTTGTTGGTGGTCATTGTGATCATCACCATCCTCATGGGTTTGTTGCTGCCGGCGGTGCAAAGCATCCGGGAGTCGGCGCGGCGGGTGCAGTGCATGAACAACCTGAAGCAGATGGGCGTGGCGGCCCGATCGCAGGTCATCGGCCTTGGGCTTCTTTCCCGGCGGCGGCTACGAGGGCGGCGGCGCCCTGCAATGTTGATTCGCTCGGCAACCCGTGCGTGGGCAATAAACAGGACAAGGGTTGGATTTACCAAATCCTGCCCTATATAGGTCAAATCCCCCTCTGGAAAATGCAAGATGATGTCAAACGGGGTGCGACGGCGCTGGATTTTCTCGTCTGCCCTACCCGCAGGCGAATCAGCGCTTATTTTCGACACCGAAGTACAACTCCATGCGAGCCCTGTGCGACTACGCGGGCAATGGGGGGGCGTATGCGGATACCAATTTTTGCGGTTGGTTCTTCGTGAACGAGCACGGCGATGGACCGATGACCGAGAACCGCGAGTACTGGAATGGTTCGCCTGTTTATAATGTGATCACGCCGGCCGATATCGCCAAGAGTCTCGGCGCCACCATTCTCCTAGGTGAGAAACTATGTAACCGCGACCAACTTTATACGCAAGAGTGCGATGACGACGACGGCTGGGACAGTGGTTGGGATTCCGACGTCAACCGATGGGGCATGGTCCAGCCCCGGCCCGATTACAGCATTTTGGGGGAAGGGAAGACCAGGGCGGAACACTTCAAGAGACGTTGTATTACTACTCCTTCGGCTCCTCGCATGCTGAGAGCAGCAATTACGCCATGTGCGACGGTTCCGTGCGACCGATCAGCTACAGCATTTCGCCGCTGACATTCGCGTACCTATGCACGCGCAATGCCAAGCTGCCCGCTTCCTCGCTGTACGGCAATCCGAGTTCGAATAATACCGTGTACTCTCAACTGAAAACACTTCCGCCCATTTCGCACCGGAAATTATTGATGACCGGGTTTCTTTCGTCTCTCCACGGACCATGCGAAACAGTGAATTGGCAAGGAAGAAAGGCAGCGATGAGGCGCACCGGACTGAGGATTGATGGGCGACTTGCCGTCGTCGCGTTGCAGACGGCCGCAGTGCTGTTGTTGGCGGCCGGTTGCGGCGGCTCGAAAGAGCCTGCCCATTACGACCTTTCCGGGAAAGTGACTTTCCAGGGCGCGCCGGTGCCCCAAGGCTTCATCGTCTTCACGCCCGACACGGCCAAGGGGAATGAAGGACGCCCCATTTCAGTCCCCATTGTCAATGGCGAATATAAGACGCTGCGGGGCCTGGGCACAACGGGCGGCCCCTACCTGGCCACCATCGACAGCGTTGAACGGTCGTGTTTCGATCGGGCGACGCAGAAAGATAGTCCCTTGCCGGAAGAACCTGTTGCCGCATCCCTTCTACCCCGACAGATTGCGGGGAGGGCCGGGAGAGAACAGGGCGAACGAGCCCTTGCCGAACCCCTGTTTCCCCGGTCCAGGTGAGCATCGACCTGCCTAGAGAAAATTCCACGCACGATTTCGCCATCCCCCTGAAATAAGGGGAAGGCCGCCCATCTGCTCGCCTCGATTCCACGGCGAATCGTGCCCCGGTGGACAAGGATCGCCCCCACGGCTTATGATCCAGTGGGAGCGGATCATGGCACACAGTCTTAGATCGGCGTGTTGCGTTGCAGCCTTGGGGGTCGCGCTCTGGGCGCGGCGCCGAGGATCGCCCACATCGCCGCCTCCGTCGCCATCGCCGCGCCGCGGTGTTCTGATCCGCTTCGAGGGCTTTATCGGGCCGGGCAACGAGCAGTATCTCCGCCGCAAGCTGGAGAACGCCAAGGCATACCTCGAGAAGGCCAAGGCACGCGACGCCGGCCTGGTCATCATCGAGATCGAAAGCCCGGGCGGCCGGGTTGACTCGAGCGAGGCGATCGGGGAGATGTTGCGCGATGTCTATTGGGCCCATACCGTGGCCTATATCCCTCACAATGCCTACAGCGGGGCGGCCATGGCGGCCCTCGGTTGTGACGAGATCGTGATGGCTCCGGACGCCATCTTGGGCGACGTCGGAGAGATCTATTTGGAGCACTCGGAATTCAAGTACATCCCCGAGAAGGTTCTTAGCCAGCTTGTCCAGTGGATGCACGAGATAGCGATCGCAAAGAATCGCCCCCCCGCCCTGGCCGAGGCCATGGTCGATAAGAAACTGACCGTCTATCGGTCGCAGAACTTGAAGACGGGCGAGACGACCTATCTGTCGCAACGCGATCTCGACGCCGATCCGGGCCAATGGCGGAAACTCAGCACCCTGCCGGAAACCGGCGACCGCTTCTTTACCGTCACCGGCCGAAACGCCCTCAAGCTGGGCCTGGCCCAGGGATTGGCCGCCGACCGGGACGAACTGCTGGCACGTTATCCCCTGGAAGGCGATCTGCTCGTGCTGGAGCCCGGCGCCGTCGATACCCTGGTGCAAATCATCAATTCCCCGTGGATCACCGGCCTGCTGCTGGTCGTCGGACTGATCGGATTGTACCTCGAGTTCAGCACGCCGGGGATCGGTGTCGGCGGACTGCTGGCCGCGATCTGCTTCGTCACCTTCTTCTGGAGCCATTTCCTGGGCAACCCGGTCGCCTGGCTGTCGATCGTGCTCTTCCTGCTGGGCGTGGCATGTCTGGGGGTCGAGTTGTTTGTCTTGCCGGGCCTTGCCGTCGCCGGCCTGGTGGGGGCCATTCTCATGATCGGCGGCGTCGTGCTGGCCATCCAAGGCTTCTTCATTCCCAAGACGCCGAGAGACCTGGCCACGCTGATGCAGACGGTCCTGGTGATCTTTTTCTCCGGGCTGTCGTTCGTTGTGGCGGCGGTGTTCATCAGCAAGCGGTTCGGCTCGTTGCCGATCTTCAACCGCTTGATGTTGCCTCCGCCCGAGCCGGTCCCGGCCGGCGGTGGTCTGCCAGACGGGCAGGACACCGCGGCCGGCGGCGGCCCGCCGGGACCGCCATCGGGGCCGCCCATCGCGGTCGGCCGGATCGGCATTGCCCAATCGACCTTGCGGCCCGGCGGCAAGGCCCGCTTCGGCAACCACTACGCCGATGTCGTCACCGACGGCACGTTCATCACCAAGGGCAGCCGGGTCAAGATCATCGAGATCGTCGGCAATCGCGTCGTGGTGGGCGAAGCGGACGAAGAGCCGGCATAGGGGCCCAGCGACGAGTGCCTCTTCCAAAATGTTCTCTGCCGGAGGCCCCGTTACTCGCTTGCGGTTTCGCAGGCGACGCTGACCGGCGGAAATTATCCTTAATTCGCACCAGGGACCAGGGGCCAGATATTCTACGGTTCGCGGAGCGCCCGGGCGATCAGTTGCCGGTCGAAATAGTTGATCGACATGCCGGCATCGACCACGATGCGTTGGGCGTTGATGCCGCTGGACCGGGGGCTCAGCAGGAACGCGACCACGTGGGCCGCCTCCTCGGTCTGGACGGCCTTCTTGCGCGGGATGACCTGCTCGGCGTACAGATACGCCTCGACGTAGCCGGGAATGCCCGCCGAGGCCGAGGTCCGGAGCAGGCCCGGCGCCACGGCATTGAATCGCACGCGGGAGAACTGGCTGAACGCCTTGGCCAGCATCACCAGCGAGCTGTCCAACGCCGCCTTGATGGGGGCCATGTAGCCGTAACTCTCGCTGGCCATTTGCGTGGTCGAGATCGACAGGGTGACGACCGAGGCGTCGGTGTCCAACAAGTCCTTCAAGGCGTGGCACAGGGCGATGAGCGAAAAACAGGACACATCGACCGCCCGCAGGAAGGCTTTCTTGGGCGTTTCCTGAAAGGGCTTGGGCCCGGCGGAATAGTCGGCAAAGGCGATCGAGTGGACCAGGCCGTGGAACTTGTGCCCGGCGTCGGCCAGGCGATGGCGCAATTGCGCGATTTGCTCATCGTGCTCGACATCGCAGACGAACACGTCGGCCTGGCCCAGCAGCTTGGCGACGCTGGTGCGCAGCTCGTCGTTTTGCACGACGTAGACGCAACGTGCCCCCGCCTCGGTCAGGACGCGGCCGACGTGCCAGGCCACGCTCTTGCGGTTGGCGACGCCGAAGATCAGGATCGACTTTCCGGTCAGTTGCAGGAAATCCATGGTTGGCGTGGTTGCTCCTTACGTGGCGGCGTCGATGGCCGCGGCGGTGCAGGCGAACTCGAAACGGACGGCCACCTTGCCGTCGACCGTGGCCTTGGCCTTGAGGAAGAAGGCGTCGGCCAGGCGTTCCACCAAATCGACCTCGATGCGGATCGTTTCGCCCGGCCGGACGATCCGCTTGAATCGCACGTCGTTGATCCGCGTGACGACGGGCAGCTTGCCGCCGGTGCGGTCGAGGAGTTGGGAGAGCAGGATGGCGCCCGACTGCATGGCGGCCTCGCACAGCAGGACGCCCGGCACCAGCGGCATGTTGGGATAGTGTCCGGCGAAGAAGTCCTCCTTGCCCGAGAAGACCTTGGTGCAGACGATCCGCGCCGGTTCCTTTTCCAGGATCTGATCGACCAGCAGGAAAGGCTCGCGGTGCGGGATGGCGTCGTAAATGGCTTGTTGGGGCATGATACCCGTCGTTCCTTGTTGGTCCGGTCATTACCGCCTGGGGCCGCGCTTTTTTGCCAGCGCAGTCCACTGGGCTACAATGCGCGGCAATTCCTCCACGACTTCGTATCCGAAGAGGACCTCGTCCCACGTATCCCATGTGAAGCATGTCGATGATTCGGCAAAGATAGGACTTGCCGCAATCCCACCATGTGTAATGGGCGTCCAGGAACAGGTAGTGTTTGACGTCCACGCCGGTATGCTCCCGGATTTCCTTCAACTCCATGCCGTCCAGGAGAGACTCGTAGACGCCGTCGGCTACACGGCTGCCGAAGGTTGTTGTGTAGTAGTATTCCTTGATTTCCCAGACGGCAATCGGATTGACCGTGGAAGGAAACGCGCCATCGATACGGCGAGCAAGGGTGCGAAGCGGCGCCTCCATCTCTTGTAACGGTTGTGAGAGTCCGTGGATCATAGTCGCAACAATGGCCCTGCGAGTGCGCTTCGATGAGCATGTTCACAATGCACGTGAAGTATGCGGGCGCCTCTTCTTGCCCTTCTGCTTGTTGAGCGGCAGCGGGCAGTGTTTCCAGCATTTCGGCTTCAGTTTCTTGAACAGCGATCTTGCTCGCTGAGCATCCATCAATCGCGGCTCGACGAAGTTGTTCAGGACATCGGCGCGGTAACGGTAGTATTCAAGGAGCTTGCGTCCCAGAATGGTTGGCCGCCCTTTCTTGTCGATAAGGTGTGTTGTCTGAAGATGGACGCTCCGCAGGGCGACAGCCATCTCCTCCAGCGTGGGCACCTTGACGACGGCTTGGCCGCGAACGGTGTAGCCCGCTTGTTCGCTCATGGTGCGGACGTTTGCCCAGAAGGTTTCGTTCTGCGCGAGGAATCGCGGGTTTGGCTTCATCCGATACGCTCCTCGAGTCGGCGAATGAAGTCTTGCAGCGACAGGCCGAGCAACCGGCAAATACGGCGAAGTTCGAGGACGTCCAGCCGCCGTTCGCCCGATTCATACTTGCTCACGAAGGACTGCGGCTGCCCGAGCTGTTGGGCCAAGTCCGCCTGGCGAAGCCCGGCCTCGGTGCGGACGTCCCGCAAGAGGGCTTGCAACTGGGCTTGGTTGTCGAGAGAATTCTTCATGGACATGCGGCAAATATAGCCAGTGTTGACAGATATCCCAAAATCGGATATGCTTAGGTGTGTGTGGGTGGGCTTGAAGCGTCAAACAACCGAATTCATATTGCTCCAGAACGCCCAACCACCCCAAAATAGGATGCCCCGATGGAGCGGCAACATCTGCTTTTCGAGGAAACGGCAACGCCGAACGGGAAACCGTTCAACCTGCAACTGCTCAAGTGGATTGGCAACAAACAGCGTTTTGCCCACGAGATCATCTCATACTTTCCGGCAAAGTTCCACACCTACCACGAACCGTTTCTGGGCAGCGGGGCCGTTCTGGGGACGCTCGCCCCCAGGGAAGCGTTTGCCTCCGACGCCTTTACCCCGTTGATGGACATCTGGTCTACGCTCAAGGAGTCGCCCGAAACGCTCAAGAGTTGGTATGCCCGGCGATGGCGCATGGCCAAAAAGCATGGCAAGGTTGCAGCCTACGAGAAGATCAAGGCAGCGTACAACTCGCATCCGAATGGCGCCGATCTGGTGTTCTTATGCCGGTGCTGTTACGGCGGGGTGGTTCGCTTCCGGCGTGCCGACGGTTACATGTCCACGCCGTGCGGCATCCACGAGCCGGTTTCTCCCGCGAGTTTCTCTCAACGGGTGGACCAGTGGCATGAGAGAATTGCGGGCACCCAGTTTGCCGCGATGGATTTTGAGGACGCGATGAACCGGGCCGAGGCGGGCAGCGTGGTCTACTGCGATCCGCCCTACAGTTTTACTCAGAAGATCCTCTACCGGGCGCAAGGCTTCGGGCTGGACCGCCTCTTCACGGCCATTGCCCGCTGCAAGGAACGTGGCGTGTTTATCGCTCTGAGCATTGACGGAAGCAAGAAGTCGGGCGATAGGCTCTGCAAGGTTCCGATCCCCAAGGGCTTGTTCGAGCGAGAGGCTTTCGTCCATTGCGGGCGATCAATGCTTCGACGCTTTCAAATGAACGGCAAGTCGCTGGAAGAAGAGGTGGTTGCGGACCGGTTGTTGTTGACCTATTGACGCTGTTTGCCAGAAGTAATGGAATCAAAGGGCTTGCTTGGCTTGCCGCGCCCTTTCGCCGTTGGTTACGATCCATCCCCGGGTTCACGCCCGGGGCTCGCTGTCTCTTCGGCCTTTCGCCCTCCGCCTTCCCCCTTCATCAGGAAGCTGTCCGCCTCGTTCGCCACAATGACGCCGTAGTTGACCGCCCCGAGCCATCCGGACATGATAATCCCCACGCTGCCGGTGTGGTAGAGCCCGGCAATTTGCTCGGGCAACGCGCGGCTGACGGCCAAACCCTCGAACTTCGTCCCGAAATTGGCGCCGTCGAGGTGCCGCGTGTAACGCTCGAAGGTCAGGGGCGTCGCGCATTCGACCCACGCCAGCTTCTCGCGGATGTCGGGCACGTACTTGGCCACTGCGTCGAGCGTGTTCTCGACCAGGCCGCGTTTCGCGTCTTCGTAGGCTTCTTTCGACAAGCCGGCCCAATCGCCGTAATGGGCGTTCGTGCTCGCGACGATCAGGCAGCGGTTCCGGCCGGGCCGGCTCCTGGGATAATAGAACGAGTACGTCCGGCTCGTGACGTTGCGGCTCAGGAGCAACTCGCTGCGGAACACCGGGGCCGTGGAACTGAACAACAGGTCGCCGCAGACGCCCTCGTCGACCATCTCGTCCGGCCGCAGGGCCATGTAGACCTGGGTGCTGGAATTGTTCAAGCGGACCGCCCGGGCCTGCTCGAGGAAGTCGGGGTCCCAACTTTCTTCGCCCACGAGGTGGAAGATGGTCGCCTTCAAGTTGGCGTTGGAGACGACGGCGCGGGCGTTGATCGTCCGTCCGCCCGCTACGACGCCCCGCACGCGCCGGCCCGGGGCCTCGATCCTCTCGACACTCGACGAGGTGCGGACATCGACGCCGTTGCGGCGCAGTTCCGCTTCCATCAATTGCATCAGCCGGTCGGTCCCGCCTTGGAACGTATAGACGCCCCTGGACATGAAATTCGAGAAGACGATCCCGTAGCTCAGCGCCGGGTCCTCCAGCGTGGAACCGTTGGCGTAGGTGATCGGCTCCATCAGCAACCGGACGACGTCCTCGCGTCCGGGAAAGAACCGCTCGAACAACCGGCCCGTCGTGAGCGACTGGTCGTCGTAGAAATTCATGTTGCGGGCGGTGTCGAAGAAGCGGCCGACTGCCTCCCGCGCCACGCCGAATCGTTCGACCAGCAGGCGGGTGAAATCCTCGCGGTCGAACGTGGTCGAAAGCGAGAACATCGGGTTGTCGAAGCGGATGTTCTTCAGTTGCACGATGGAATCGGCGATCTCGCGGCTCCAATAGCGGCGGCAGCTCTTGATCATGCCGGCCGGAAAGCCGTGCAACGCGACGTCGAAGATGTGCCCGCCGGGCCGCTGGAACCACGTCGCCAGCCCGCCCAGCTTGAAATGCTGCTCCAGCAGCAGGACCGAGCGGCCGCTGCGGGCCAGCGTATTGGCGGCGGTCAGCCCGCCCAATCCCGCGCCGACGACGATCACGTCGTATCGGTCGCGAACGTCTTGGAGAGGGGCTTGTGCCATGAGAAATGGAGGATGAAGCGTGGTCTAAGGTCTAAGTTCTAAGCACTAAGTTCTTAGACCTTAGAACTTAGAACTTAGTGCTTAGACTTTGTCCTCACGTCCGCAGCAGATATCGGTTGGCAATGCTGATGCCGCTGAGGATGGTGCCGATGATGCCGACCAGGCCCTGGTCGTTGCCGCAGACGAAAAGGTTTCTCAAGTGCGTGGTGCCGTCGTAGCTTTTTTCGGGGGCGCCGAAAATGGCCCCCTTCTCATGGCCCGTGAACCGCCGGATCGTGACGGGCGTGATCACCTCGGTCTCGACGACGCAATCGCGGAAATCCGGAATGAAACGCACGGCCGACGCGACCATGCGGTCGTACCAGCGGCGTTTCTGCCGCCGGTAGGCCGGCTCGTCCAGCCCGGTCCATCGGTCGTAGTTGCCCAGCGCGGTGATCCGCAGGATTCCGTCGGCCAGCGGCTCGCCGTAGACGAAATTGTTGGGCGAGCAGACGACGCCGCTGCGCAGGTCGGCGGCGTCGGCGGGCTTCTCGTAATGAAACTTGTCGGAATCGTTGAAGAAGATCATGGTGCGGCAGTGGCCCAGGGCGCGCGGCTGCCGGTTGAGGACCGAGATCGACTCGACGATCGACAGTCCGTCGGCGGGCCGCGGCGCCGGGGCCGCCTGGTCGCACAGCCGCATGGTCTCCAGCAGGCCGGCCGAGGAGAGGATGTTCTTGGATTGCAGTTCGCTGCCATCTTCGAGGACGATGCGATCGGCCCGGCCGTCCTTGACGAGGATCCGCGCCACTCCGGCGCACAACGCAGTTCGCCCCCCAGGTCGCAGAACTTCCGCAGCAACCGCTTCAGGATCAGCCGAATGCCCGCCAGCGGACGGGCCAGCCCCTCCAGGAAAATCGAGCGGAAAAGGATGCTGAACTGCCCGAAGTCCATGTCGTGTTCCCGCGAACCCCCGTAGAACAGCACCGGACACAACAGCATCTCGACCAGCAGCGGATCGGTGATGAGGCTGCCGACGACCGCGCGGGCCGACTGTCCGGCCTCGGGCCGATCGAATTGATCGTAGTCGGTCAACGCCGCCACGAACCGCCGGAAGTTGTCCGCCTGGGCGGGGAAATGCCGGGCGATCTCCGACTCCAGCACTTCCAAGTCGTTGGAGAATTCCAGCGTCACGCCGGGAAACATGATCGCCGAACCCACCTGCGGCGACAGCGAAAACTCGTCCCAGGCCAGCCGCAACTGCCGCAGCAGCCGCGCCAGCGGACCTTGCCGCGTGCCGCGCGGCGCGTAATTCGTCACCGCGTGCAGCCCAACGTCGTACGTCCGTCCGCCCCGGCCGAAAAACGAATTCAGCCCGCCGATCGCGCTATGGCGCTCGAGGATGCAGACCCGCCGATCGTAATGGGCCAGGCGGATGCCGGCTGCCAATCCCGACATGCCGGCCCCGATGATGATCGTATCGTACATGAGCACAGGGGGCAGGGGCGAAGGACTAAGGTCTAAGAACTAAGGTCTAAGAACTAAGGTCTAAGAACTAAGTTCTTAGAACTTAGAACTTAGAGCTTGGCCTCCTCACTTCTTCACGTCTTTCATCAATGGTTCAAGGTACTTCACCGTGCTTGCCATGCTGGCCAACGCCGGATAGTCCTCCTCGGGTATGTGTACGCGATAGCGTTTCCGCAGCTCCATCACGATATCGAGGAAGTCCATGCTGTCCAGCTCGAGTTGTTCGCGGAAGGGGACGTCCTCTTTCAAGTCGCCGAGGTCTTCGTCGGGCGTGATGTCGGAAAGGATTTCGATGACCGCTTCTCGGATCTCGGCAGCCGTCATGGCAGGCCTCCCAACGATGGCATCCCTCATGAAACTCGTCGCACGATGACCACGGAATTGATCCCCAGCATTCCGAAGGAGTTGTTGAGGATCGTCCGCACCCGGCCTATTTCCCGCGGTTGGTTGGCGACCAGCCCCGGCACGGCGAAATCGTGCTCGACGCGGTCGAGGTTGATGGTGGCGTGGCAGACGCCGTCGTCGAAGGCGGGCAGGTTGCCGGCCAGTTCCAGCGCACCGGCGGCGCCCATGGCATGGCCGATGAAACTCTTGGTGTTGTTCAACAGGGTCCGGCCGCCGCCGTTGGAGGCGAACACCCGTCGCAGCGCGTCGGCTTCCTGGACGTCGCCGCTGCTGGTGCCCGTGGCGTGCGTGCTCACGATGTCGATGTCCGAGGCGTTCAGGCCGGCCCGCCGCAGGGCCAACCCCATGCACTCGGCCTGGCGTTGGGGATTGGGCAGCACGAAGTCGTGCGCGTCGCTGTTCATGGCGTAGCCGATCACTTCGCCGTAGATCCTCGCTCGCCGGGCCTTGGCGTCGGCCAGCCGCTCCAAAACGAACATGCAGCCGCCCTCGGCCACCACGATGCCGTTGCGCTCGGCGTCGAAGGGCCGCGATGCCTTGGTCGGGTCGTCGTTGCGGGCCAGGGCCCCTTGGCTGTGGAAGCTGGCGAAGATGCCGAAGGTGTGAATGCTCTCTGAGACCCCGCCGCAGAGCGCGATGGCGCAGTCGCCCAGCCGCAACATCTGCACCCCCTGGATGATCCCGGCATTGCCCGCCGCGCAGGCAGCCCCCAGCGTGTAATGCGGTCCGGTAATCCGCAGGTTCAGCGAAATCTCGCCGGCCGGGTTGTTGGCCACGGTCCGGGGATTGTGATGATGCGACCAATATTGGGTGTCGTAATCATACCCCTTCAGGAGGTAGAGTTCGTTCTCCGTCTCGACGTTGCCATGCTCGGTCACGCCGACGTAGATGCCGACCGTCGAGCGATCGACGTTTTCCCAATCCAGTCCGGCGTCGGCGATGGCCTCCTGGGCGCAGTAAATGCCGACGCTGCCGGCCCGAGTGCCGCGCCGCAGGTCCTTGCGGCGTTGGTAGCGGAGTTCGTCGAAGTTGCAGACCCCCGCGATCGTGGGGCCGAGGTACCGGGTCTCATACGGCACGACGCCGCTGCGTCCGTCCAACAGGTTCTTGCGAAACTCGGGCAGCGAGTTGCCGTTGGGCGCAGTCAGGCCCACGCCCGTTATCACCACTCGATCGAAGTCCGGCCCGCTGGCAATCATTCAGAAAAAAGTTCCACAAAATTCGGGAGGTGGCCATCGGGCAGACATCGCCGGCCCATCGCGTGACAGGCGTGTTGCTGATGCTTTCCGCCATCGGCGGCCCTTGTTGCAGCCCTCCCCAATGTGAAACCAATAAGCCTAATCGTTTACGAGGTTTCTGGCAAGCCGGTTCGACGAATGGTGTCCAAGGGCTCAACGGATGGCGCTGGCGCATTGTGCGACCCGGCCGAGATTGCCCCGGAGCAAGGGAAGAGTTGCGTATCCCCCAATTTAACGGTTCCGGTACTGTGGCCTTCATGCCGGACCTCTGGAGTCGCCTTTCTCTCTGTGGTAAAGTGCGTGCCGGTGGAACTGGCCTAAGCGCCTTCTCCGTTTGGAGATGATACCATGCCGACGTTCGCGTCCCTTAACGAACTAATTTCCAAAAAAGCAGGTGAGTTTGCTGAGAACGTGAGGGCTGTGGCCGCCGTGGCGGGCACGGAAGAGGAAATACGAATCGAGGCGGAACGCCAACTCGCTTTTATCGAAAAGGAAGCCGAGGTAAAGCTGCATGGTAAACACGAGTTCACCGTTGCCAGCGGCCGGATTGATTCTGTTTACAATCGGGTAATCATCGAGTACAAGAACCCGAGCGATCAGGGAGCCAGAATCGGTCCGACCGCCGAGTCGCCCGGCAGCAAGAAGGTTGTCGACCAGATCAAGAAACGCTTCTATGACATGCGCACGGAGCATGGGCAGGCATTCAATACCCTTTTTGGGGTTGGTCTGGACGGAAACTACTTCATATTCGTCCGTTTCCGAGATGACAAGTGGCACGTCCAAGCCCCTGTCGAGGTAAACCGCTACTCCGCCGAGCGCTTTCTCTGGGCGCTGTTCAATTTGGGCACGAGGGGCCGGGCCTTCTTGCCCGAATACCTCGCTGGCGATTTTGGTTCCGAGTCGAAACTCGCGCAAGAGGGGATCCACGCGTTATACGACGCCGTCGTAAGCAGTGAGCACCCGAGGGTTAAGACCTTTTTTCAGCAGTGGAAAATCCTCTTCGGCGAGGTGTGCGGTTATGATGTTGACAGCCCATCCGAAAAAATTGCAAAATTGGCTGATTTTTATGGCGTACTCGCTAAGGGTCTCCGGCCGGCCGAACTGCTTTTCGCCGTTCACACCTACTATGCGATTTTCATGAAGCTGTTGGCGTCGGAGATTGTGGCGTTTTTTCATAAGCTCCCCACGCCGCTCCAGAAAATGATGCAAGCTGGCACCGGCAACAAGCTAAAGCGGGAAATGGAAGACCTGGAGGCCGGCAGTATTTTCCGCCACCTGAATATCACCAATTTCCTCGAAGGCGACCTTTTCACCTGGTACACGACAACGTGGTCCGAACCGGTTGAGGGTTTGGTCCGCGGGATGGTGGCTCGCCTAGACCATTACAACCCTGGTACCCTTTCGGAAGACCCGACAACCAGCCGCGATCTCTTGAAGAGGCTTTACCAGGAGCTTTTTCCCAAGAGCCTGCGCCACGATCTTGGCGAATACTACACGCCGGACTGGCTGGCCGAGCATGTGCTTAATGAGCTAGGGTACACAGGCGATCCGGATAAACGGGTCTTAGACCCCGCGTGCGGTTCAGGCACTTTCCTTGTCATGGCGATCAATCGCATCCGTCGCTGGTACGATGAACATCGGGAAGTTTGTCCGTACGGCGAGAGCGAACTTTGCCGAAAGGTTCTGTCGAACGTTATCGGATTCGACCTCAACCCGCTGGCCGTCATGGCGGCAAGAACGAACTATCTGATTGCGATTCGGGACTTGATCGCCCACATGGACAAAGTGGAGATTCCGGTATACCTTTGCGACTCGATTCTTACGCCATCGGAGTACGGAGGGTTGTTTGCCGGGCAGTCCCTTCGGGCGGCCCACCTGTTGAAGACGGCTGCGAAAGATTTTCTTATCCCATCCGAGATTTCTGCCAGCCGCGAGAACATCGCCAAATACGCGGAACAATTAGAGTTGTGTGTTCGAAACGCATACAAAGCGACTGACTTCATTCAGCGTTGTCGAGACGAGGGCCTGCCGGTCTCGGCGGAATCGCTACACGCCGATCTGTACAATCAATTGGTTGAGCTCGACAAAGCCAACAAGAACGGTGTGTGGGCGCGCATCATCAAGAATGCCTTTGCTCCCCTATTTGTCGGCGCGGTCGATTTTGTTGCCGGCAATCCTCCCTGGATTCGCTGGGGTTATCTTCCGAAGGAGTATCGGGACGCTTCGATTCACCTATGGAAACGCTACGGCCTGTTTTCATTAAAAGGCTATGAGGCGCGACTCGGCTCTGGCGAAAAGGACCTGTCGCAGCTTTTTGTGTACGCGTGCATCGACAATTACTTGAAAAAGGGCGGACGGCTTGGGTTTCTTATCACGCAAACCGTTTTTAAGGCAAAGGGACAAGCCGAAGGATTCCGTCGTTTCCGCATGGGTGCGACCGGAGACATTTTCAAAATAGTCAGCGTTGATGACTTCGCCAATCTCCAGCCATTTCGCGGCGCGGCGAACCGCACGGCCTCTTTTGTTGCGGAAAAAGGGAAGGGAACGACCTATCCCGTTCCATATACTGTTTGGCGCGTGCGCAAAGGGGCAACAGGGTCACTATTTGATTTATCCCTGCCGGAGTTGGTCGCCATTTCGGAGCGACGGCTTTGCGATGCGCGGCCGGTGGATGCCAATCGGAGCAATTCGCAGTGGCAAACATCACCCAGGGTTGCTTCGCCAGCATTGAAACATCTCGCTGGAGCATCTTTCTATACAGCGAAAATTGGGGCTCGCACCGATCCCTACGGGGTCTTCCAGGTTCGGATATTGAAAAAGATCGGAAAAGGCGTCGTTCTGATCCAGAACTGCGCGAGGGCTGGAAAGCGGGAGATCGAAAGTGTTGAGCGACCCATGGAGGTCGATATCCTTTTTCCGCTGATCCGCGGTAGAGACGTGGCTGATTGGGTCGTTCAACCAGAAGTTTACGTCCCAATGGTACAAGACCCTGCTACCAGGGCCGCAATCCCCGAGGGAAAATTAAGACGCCAGTGCCCGAAGGCCTACGATTATTTCTGCCACTTCAAGCCGGAACTACTAAAGCGTGGCTCTGGGGCGGTTCAGGCTGTGATGGACGCAAGCGCGTTTTACGCGATGTTTGCAGTTGGCGTTGAAACTTTTGCCCCATTCAAAGTTGTGTGGCGTCGAATGGGAAACATCTTCCGCACTGCGGTCGTCTCGTCGGTTGTCGATAAATTCCTCGGTTCAAAGGTCGTTATTCCTTCCGATACCGTAACATTCGTCCCCTTCGACAAAGAAGAGGAAGCGTTTTTCTTTGCGGGGTTGATCGGATCGTCGCCGGCGAAAGCGGCCATTTACTCATTCTCGCCATCCGGGCGTGGTCTTGGCGCCCGGGGATTCTCAAACAATTACGGATCGACACCTTCAAACATGCCGACGCAAAATTGCGGCGCAGGATAGCCCGTGCGGCTCAAGCCGTCACTCGCGAGTGCAGCTCCACAACCGTTGACGCATCGCGGGTCAGGTCGTGCCTTGAGGGGCTCGATGTACTTGCGGCGGAGTATTGGGGACTTGGTGCAAAGGCACTCGCAACCTGTGCGGCGGTTGTTGGGGAGCAGGAGGCCCGCGCGACGTAATGAGACCCAGGACAGCGCCCGGCCCACCGATGGCGACAACGGTGAGGGCGGGCATCGGCCGGCAAACCCAGCGTACCATGGTGGACGACGCCCAATATGCGGGTAGAAATCTGGATTAACCGGCTGGGTGGCGGCCGCGTGCCTCGCGCTGCCAACTGGCGGCCAGGCGCTCCATGCCCTCGACGAACGAAACGCGGGCCTGGTAGCCGAAGTCCTCGCGGGCGCGATGAAGATCGAAATAGTGAGAACGCGCCAGTTGGGCGGCCAGGAATCGCGTCATCGGCGGCTCGCTCCCCGGGCGAAACACCCGGTAAAACCATTCCAGCGACGCCCCGAGCGACCAGGCAACCCGCAACGACATCGACTTGCGGATCTTCGGCATGCCGGCCATGGCCAGGAGCGAGTCGATCCACTGCCAAAGGTTCACCGGCTCGCCTTGGCTGATGAAGTACGCCCGGCCGGCGACGGGCGATTGGGGCGCCAGGGCCCGGGCCGCCAGCAGATGGGCCTCGGCGGCGTTCTCCACGTAGACCGTATCGACAAGGTTGGTGCCGTCGCCGATGCGGCGCAGCCGGCCCATGGCCGCCCGGGCCAACAGTCGCGGCACCAGGTGCCGGTCGCGAGGGCCCCAGATCAAGTGCGGCCGCAACGCGCAGGTCAGCAGCCCGCGGGGATCATTGGCGGCCAGCACGTGCTGCTCGGCCAGGGCCTTGCTGTGCGAATAGGGCGAAAGCCAGATCGCGGCGTAGGGCGCCGACTCGTCCACGCCGCATTGATCGTGGCCCTCGAAGGTGACGCTGGGACTGCTGGTGAAGATCAGCCGGCCGACGCCGTGCGCGCGGCATCCTTCCACGACATGCCGCGTTCCCAGGGTGTTGATCTCGAAATAGGGCTTCCGGGGGCCGCCGATCCCGGACACGCCGGCGACGTGGAAGACGACCTCCGCGCCGCGACATGCCGCCACGGTGGACCGGCGATCGCGGAGGTCGCCCCGGAGGGTTTCGATGCCTAGCGCGTCCAACGATGCGGACCGCTGGCGGCAGAATGCCCGGACCGAATGGCCGGTGGCAAGCAGTTGCTCGACGATGGTGAGGCCGAGAAATCCCCCGGCGCCGGTGACCAGTGCATTCACGGCGGCAACCATCCCTGGTTTCACGGTTGCTTGTGGTTCCCGACAAATTCGGGACGGCTAATAGGGACCCATGGGCTTGTGAGGATCAACCGCCGCTTTTCCGGTCCGTTTTGGTGGTGGCCTTGGATTTCGAGGATTCCTGATGTCCGGCCGCGTCCGCGCTGTTGCCTCCCGGGGCGGTCTTGCCGGGCTTTGCGGCGGACTTGTCCGAGGCCGCCGCGACGTTCTTCGCATCCGTCTTGGCCGTCGCCGCCGCGGAGGAGTCGCCGGCATTGGAATCCTGCGGATCCGATGCCGTGGCAGCCGGCTGCGGCTTGGGGGCATTGCGGTGACCGGTGAAGTAAATCAGCCATCATGATGGCGCTGAGCAGCAGCGCGCCTCCGATGCCGCCGGCCATGATGCGCATCACCTTGGTGCGTTCGTTCTTGTTCATGCCGCCGACGCGGCTGGTCTTGCGGCCGGTCACTTTGACGGGCGTGGTATCAATGGCCAGCCGGTCGAAGTTGAACCCCTTTTTCGGCTTGGGGATGCCGCCGGCCAGTTCTTCGGGGAAATCGCCGTTGCCCGATTCTTGGGCGGGGGCGGCCTTCTGGGCCTGCCTGGCGGGAACGACGATCGGCTTGGCGGCGCGAACCGTGCCCGGCTGACCGCCGGCCGGCTTTTTCCCCGGGTTGGTCGCCGGCTTGGCCGGGGTGGTTTTTTGCGCCACGGGCAAGGAACGCCCGTTCTTCGCCGCGGGAGAATTGCCTCCCGCGGATGGCTTCGCCGGCGTCTGCACGGCCGGAAACAGACCCTTGACGCGGGCTGCCGGGATCCACGGCCCGCTGGGGCCTTGCCGGATCGAGTCGCCCGGCAGGAGCCGTCCGCTGGCCACCATCATCTTGACTTGTTGGCTCGACAGCGGGCCGACCTCCGAGCCCGCCATTTGACAAAACCACTGGGCCGCCATGACCTTGCCCCTTCTCTTTTGATAGAAAGTGTCTCTTGAACCGTTGTGTGAATTCCGCCGCCGCCGACCTGGGCCCATGTCCTCGGGACTGGGCCGGCGGCATTGTTCCGTTCCTTTCTCTAATGTAACGTTGATCGGTCGAAAATACTAGTGGCATCCGCGTCCGCATCATGGGGGGGAGCCATGCATCTCGGGCATGGGTGTCTTGCTGCTGCTGGCCGTCCCATGCCAAAAAAAATCCCACCCGCAGCGCGCCGCGGGTGGGATCGTTCGATTCAAGGCAACCTATTCGGCCGGAGGAAAAGGGGACAGTCCCCATTTGTGCGACGACCAACGCTGCGTCGGTGCCCGCCTTCGGGCCGTTCCGGCAAATGGGGACTGTCCCCTTTTTCCCGCAAGCTCTTTTAGGCCGCGGCCCTTCGCCGTCTCCAGACGCCGGCCAGGCAAACCACGCCGGCAGCCAGCAGGGCGAAGGTCGAGGGTTCCGGCACAAGCGCTGAAATTCGTATAGTCCGCGGTGATCACCGGCGCAGTGCTCCCGCGAGACGCTCTGATAGAAGCCGAAGTAGTTCTGTGAACCGCTCGGGGCGGAGAAAGTCAAGGCAGTGCCGCCGCTTCCATCGGCCCCGGCCCCTGTGGCCACGGTTGTCAGGGGCAGCCCGTAGCTCGAGTCCCCCGGATGATCCTCATCCGTAACCTGCGATGGCGATGCTCAACTGGTCCGAGCCATTATACGTGCCGACGACGGTGACCAGGTAGGGGTCGTTGATGTTCCAGTTGCCGATGGCGTACTGGTCGGCCTGGGTCGAACTTGGATACACGGCCGCCGTGCCGCCGACCCAATTGACCAGCCGTACCTTGCCGGGGTTTCCCGATATCTTGCCGTCGTTGATGTCCACGACAAAGGCGTTCGTGTTGCTGTTGGCCGTATCGGCGAGGAAGCGGATCCCGGCGGTGGCGTTGTCGCTGGCGCTGTCGCTATCGCTGAGGTTCGACATCAAGGCCGACATGGTGAAACTCGAGTTGGCCGTGGAGGGGACATTCGTCACTTGGGCCGATTCCCAGGCGTACATGCTTCCCGCGGTGGTCTTGGTTGCCGAGAGGGCAAAGCACGGGTTTCCGAGGACGTTGGTCCCCGCCACGGCGCTCACGGCGGAGGCGTTCGAACTGTTGACGGCAAAGTTGGAAACGCCGCCGTGCCGCCGCTGAAGTCCCACGAGAAGGGCTCCACGAAGCTGGCGCTCGGCCAAACCGGCGACGCCGAGGACGACGAAGCACGCGACCAGGGCGCCCGTTAGGTTTTGAAGACGCATCATGTTGTTTCTCCCTTATTCGGATAAAGACGGCTGAGTGATTTCGACGACGCACGCGGTTTTCCGGCGACGCAAGCCGGCCCAAGCGAGGCCGGCGCCGGCGCCGATAAGAAGCAAGGTGATAGTGGCCGGCTCGGGCACCGGCTGGGCAAAGATGGCCAGGCTGGCGCCGACCGCCCGCGGCCCGCCGGAGTTGGACGAAGCGTTGATGACGCTGCCGATGCCGGTCGTGGGATCGGCCATCGCCATGGTCGTCGATCCGCCGCCGTCGAGGTTCAAGGCTTCATACACGCCGTAATTGGACAGCATGAAGTTGGCCATTTCGGTGACCGTCATGCCCTGGCTTCCCCCGGCGTCGTCCACGGTGAAGAGAAACAGCGTTTTGTCGTCCTGGCTGAGTCCGATGGCCGTGCGGGCATTGGGCACGGAGGCGTACCAGGAATAGCTGTTCGAATACGTGCCATTGGCATAGAGCGGCCCCGACCCGCTGTACGTGGGAATGGTCACGGCGCCGTCGGTGATGATCTCGCGCTGCCGGTCACCGTGTTGTACGGGGTCACGGATGCGCCGCTGGAGGCGGAGACGACGGTCGTGGACGTTGCACCCCGGTTGACGATCTGGGCCTGGTTGCTGGCGGAGATGTTCAGTCCGGGGGCGTTGGCCACGATGGCGTAGTTCAGCGTCGGGCTCGATTCAAAGGCCGAGTAGACATTGCCCAACGACGCGGCGAAACCCGTCAAATTGGTGCCGTTGTTGGCTTGCGGCGGGTTGTCGAAGAACGAGGCATTGATGGCTACCTGCGGCATGCACCTGGTTGAGGTAGCTCAGCGTGGTCTGCACCGACGTCTCGTTGCTGTAGGTGTTCGGACTTGGCGGAGTGGCCGGCGACACCTCGAAGCTGATTCCCGGGTCGGCCAGGTTGATTTCCATGATGTGGATGTTTTCCGGCCGCGGCGAGGTCTCGGTGCAGTAGATTTCCGTCACGCCCCGATAGGGATAGGTGATGGTGACATCCGCCCGCACGGGCCTGGCCAGCACAAACACGGCCATGGCCGCAAACAAAATTATCGGTAGGAGTCTTCTCATGAAGTCGCTTTCTCCGGAGCTAGAAATCAAAAAATGCAATCGACACGACGGAAGGCTTCGAGGCCACGGACTGCTTGCGAGCCAGCGATTCTTCCCGTAGCACGCCGCCTTTCCCTGGCTGACAAGCGGCCAGCCGTACCCGGAACCCGCTGGAGGAACCGGCCCAATAAGAGGCCAAGTGCAGTATCCGCCATTGCTGAAAACTCAACAAGCAGCAATCTGGCAGCAGTCGCGGGCGGGAAAAAGTGGGGCAATGCCGTTGACATCGTCCCCCTCTCCCTCCGGGAGAGGGCCGGGGTGAGGGCGGCTGCACGGCCAAGACACGAGGTTCTTGATGGGCGGCGGCGTAACCGTTCACGAGACCGGCGGAGAAACCGCGGATTAACGCAGATAAATGCGGACAAAAATGATTCGATCAACTCCGTTCATCCGCGTTCATCTGCGGTTCCCTCTTTTTGTTTTCCGGCCCGTGAACGGTTACGACGACGGCAGCCCGGCGTTCATTCTTGCAGCTTGAACTCGAAGTCGTCGCCGCCGAGATCGGCGGCTTTCGCCTCGGGCGACGGGGTCGCCGACTTCGAGGGCTGGAGCAGTGTCGCGGGGGCTTCGTGCCCGGCCGGCTTCGACGCCTGGCCGCTGCTGGGACGCTTGAGGAACCCGGTCCAGCACATGATCCCCTTCAGGTCCTTGTAATACATCACGGAGACCAGTTCCCAGCCCTCCTGGCCGAGCGTGTTGAACTCGTTCAGGATGTAGCCTTCGGTCTTTCGGGTCAGAAGACAGTATTCCCATTTCTGCTGGGTTGCAATCGCGTCGGCGGTGATCATGACAGAAGAGCCTCCTGGTGAAGGAAGAGAAATGATAACGATTTTAGCACGTCAGACGACACAACCGCTACTTTAGTTGCCTGGCCGAAAGCGTCAAGTATCCTGTGCCCCGTTGTGGTGGGGTGCCGGCGATTTGTGGGCGATTAACAACCCAGCTTCTTCGCCGCCCACGCGGCGAGCCGCTCCCGAAAGATCTTCACGTTGTGGCGGATGTCCACGGGAAAGGCCGGATGCAGGAGGAAATCGTCGATACTGGCCGTGAGCGGGTTTTCCGCGCCCAAACGGCGGATTTCCTCCAGCCACGCCTGCCGGGCACGCCGGCCGGCGGGCATTCGCCCCGCGACGGGTTCCAAGATCATCACCGGCCGCTGACGGCCCGGCGGCCCCACGCCCACCAACGCGGCTCGCCGCACGTCGGCATGTTGCCGGAAGATGGCCTCGCACGGGATCGGATACATCGGACCGGCCGGCGTGAGCACCCGATGGGCCACCCGGCCGCAAAACCAAAATCTTTCCCGCGCATCCAAATAGCCGGCGTCGCCCATGCGATGCCAGATCGTGGGCGGGAACGCGGAAGGGGACAGGTCCATGTTTTCGGCCTGGGACCTGTCGGCAAAATATGCCTCCTGGCCGAAAAATGGACCAGTCCCCGCCTCGATCTTCCCCAAGCGATTGGCCTCCACGCGGGTGACATACTCCCGGGTGACGACCGGCCCGTGGACGATCAATTCGCCGATCTCGCCCCGCGGAAGCTCCTCGATTTGATCCAGCGAGGCGATCGGGCCGTCGACAATGCGGATAACCTTCCAATCGATGCCCGAAAAGCGGCGCCCGACGCAGACGCCGGCGCCGCCGACGGTCTTGGCGGCCGTCTCTTCGAGCACCTCGGTGGCGGAAATCGACGCCACCGGCAACGCCTCGGTGGCGCCGTAGGGCGTATGGACGTCGCCCTCGGGATGAATGCTGATCTTCATGCGGCGGAGCACCTCGGCCGGCACCGGGGCGCCCGCCGAGAGCACGCGGCGGACCGTGGACAAGCGGATGCCGCGCTGCTGGCAGTAGCGGCCCACGCGGTCCCAGATCGCCGGCGAGCCGAACGTCTGGGTGACCTGCCAATCCTCGATGGCCTGCGACGATCTTGGCCGGATCGACCGCGGCCGGCCGCGAGGGATCCATGTCGGGGATGACGGCCGTGGCCCCAAGCGCGCAGTTGAACAGCCCGAACAGCGGGAAAACAGGGCAGATCCACTTCGCCGGGCTGAATCCCGTAGAAGTCGCGGATTTGCTCCACCTGGGCGTCGAAATTCCCATGCCGATAGAGCACGCCCTTGGCCGGCCCGGTGCTGCCGGTGGTGAAGATGATGGCCGCCGGGTCGTCGGCCGTCGTGGGGGCCAATTGGCTGCCCGTCCACGGTCCGCCAAGGAGCTGTTCCAGCGTCGCGCCGCCCCAGAACCAGCGGCGGCCCACGGTCACATTCCACCGCGCCAAGGGGAAATCGCCGACGGAGCAGCGTCCGGAGGGCATGGACCGTCGGGATGGCCACGAAACCTTGCGGCTCCGCCTCGGCCAGGCAGCGGATCAGGTTTCGCCGGCCCATGCCGGGGTCGATCAGGATCGCCACCGCCCCGGCCTTGAAGATGGCGAATGTCAGGGCGATGAAATCAATGCCCGGCCGGACCAACAACGCCAGCCGGGCGCCGCGGCACGCCGAGTTGGCCGAATCCCCGGGCGATGCGGTCGCTCTGCTGATCGAGCTGCTGAAAGCTGATCTGCCGGTACTGCCGCTTTCCCCGGCGGTCGCGGCCGAGCGGCTCGACGACGGCAGATCCGGTCGGGCATGGTTTGGGCCATGGCCGTCAAACGTCCGGCAACGTTCGTCGTGGGAAGCGTCATGGTGCTGGCAGGGTGATTCGGCGGGTGGTATGGCGGGCATTGTACTGGGAATGACGGCGGATGTCTGTATGCGGGGGCGAGGTGGAAAACATGGGGCGGCGCCGTTCGCCCCCCGGACGCAGCCCGGGGCTTCTCCAATCTCCAATGCCTAATCCCTGCATCCCCTGCCCCCCTTTGACTGCCGGGCGAGGAAAGCGTACAAAGGAGGAGACGATGCGGTTTCCGACATCGGCCTCCGATGAGAGGCCCCCGTAATGGGGTCCTGCCAACCTGGTCAGGGACGAAAGTCAGCAGCCATACGCAGTCCGCTCCAGGTACGGTGGGTCTCTCATCGGAGGCCGATTGCCTCCATGTCCGAGTCCTCGAACACTGCTGAAAGCTCCGCGGCGCCCGGGGGCCCGTCGCGTCCTTACGTGGTCGTGGCCCGCCGCTACCGCCCCCAAACGTTCGACGAACTGGTGGGCCAAGAGCACGTGGCCCAGGCGCTGTCCAACGCCATCACGGCGGAGCGGGTGGGCCATGCGTACTTGTTCACCGGGGCCCGGGGCGTCGGCAAGACCTCGGCGGCGCGAATCCTGGCGAAGGCCCTGAACTGTGAGCGAGGCCCGGCCCCCGTCCCCTGCAACCAGTGCGACATCTGCCGCAGCATCAGCACGGGCGACGACGTCGACGTCTTGGAGATCGACGGCGCCAGCAATCGCGGCATCGACGAGATCCGGCAGTTGCGGCAGAACGTCAACGTGCGGCCGAGCCGGGCGCGATTCAAGATTTACATCATCGACGAAGTCCACATGCTCACCCGCGAGGCCTTCAACGCCCTGTTGAAGACACTGGAGGAGCCGCCGGAGCACGTGAAGTTCATCTTCTGCACCACGGAAGCGTCGAAGATCCCGGTCACGATTCTTTCGCGGTGCCAGCGGTTCGATTTCGCCGGCATTTCCACCCGCGCGATCTTCGAGCGATTGGGCCAGATCGTCAAGGCGGAAGGGGTCGAGGCGGAGCCGGAGGCCCTGGAGGTCCTCGCCCGCCGGGCCGCCGGGTCGATGCGCGACAGCCAATCGCTGCTGGAGCAACTGCTCTCGTTCGCCGCCGGGCGGATCACCGTGGCCGACGTACACGGCATGTTGGGAACCGCCGGCGATCAGCGCCTCGGGGCGATGGTCCGGCACCTGGCCGCCCGGGATGCGGCCGCCGCCTTGGCCGAATTGGACGCGGCCGTGGGCGAAGGCGTCGACGTCGGCCAACTCCTGGAACAATTGCTGGGCTACTTCCGCGACTGCATGGCCGCCGCGGCGGGCTGCCCGACCGAAACGTTCCTTTACACCTCCGGCAGCAACAGCGACCAGGTGGCCGAGGCCGGCCGTCGGCTCGGGCTTGCCGACCGTCCTGGCCGCGATGCAAATCCTCGATCAGACCCTTGCCCGGCTGCGGTACAGCACCCAGGGCCGCAGCCTTGCCGAACTGGCCCTGGTCCGCTTGTGTCAACTGGAGGAATTGGACGAGATCGCCACGTGGATCGGGCAATTGCAGTCGGGCGTGCCGGCGGCGCGGCGACGGCGACGGCGGCGGGCATCGTCGGTCGCGGGCGACATCGTATCCGGAGGCTAACGCCCCCGGCTCGCCAGGCTCGCTAAAAAAAAACGCTGAATCGGCCGAATCCCCCACGGAAGTAGCACCTCCGTCCAAGGCAGCGACCGGCCCGACGTTGTCCCTGAGCAGCGAACATGCCGCGGAAATCTGGAGCCTGGCCCTGGAAAAACTCTCCGGCATGGTCGTCGAACAGGCCAAGCGGTTCCATCGCGTCGAGGTCGTGCCGCCGAACCGGCTGGTCGTTTCCTTCAAACCGGCGTATGCCCTGGCCAAGTCCACGTGCGAGCGGCCCGACCAGGTGAAGCGGTTCGAAGGCGCCGTGGCGGAAGTGACCGGCCAGCGGGTGGCGGTGGAATTCATCCTGTTGGAGGAGTCCGCCGCGGAGGCGGTCCCGGCCAAGCGGCCGTTGCCGCCTTATCAGCGGTTGTTGGAGGCAGCCAAGCACCCCTTGGTCCGCCGGGCCGTGGAGTTGTTCGGCGCCCAGCCGTTGCGAGTGGAAGAGAAGGAGGAAGGATGAAGGCGGAAGGATGAAGGGGGGACATGGGAGCCGGAGGCGTCAGCCTCCGGATTAGGGGGCGGAACGCGAAGGGGTTCCTTCGCACAAGGGAGTTGCTGATGTTCAAAGGTCTTTCCAACCTCGGCGCCATGCTGAAACAGGCGCAACAGTTCGGCGGGCAGATGGAAAAACTCGCCGACGAGATGAAGACCCGCCGGGCAACCGGCACGGCCGGCGGCGGCATGGTCGAGGTCGAAGTCAACGGCCTGCTGGAAGTGCTCCGATGCCGCATCGATCCGCAGTTGTTCGCCCAGGGCGACCGCGAATTGGTCGAGGACCTGGTCCTGGCGGCGATCAACCAGGCCGTGGCCAAGGGGCGGCAATTGCACGCCGAGGCCGTGAAGGAATTGACCGGCGGCCTGCAACTGCCCGGGCTCCAGGAGGCCCTCGAAAAACTGACCGGCTCGCCGCCATCCACGCCTGAACAGGAGTGAAACGCCATGCCCGAACTGACCCGCTCCGTGACCGGCTTGATCGACGAATTTGCCAAGATGCCGGGCATCGGCAAGAAGTCGGCCGAGCGATTGGCCTATTACGTCTTGCGGATCAGCCGCGGCGAGGCGATGGCGTTGGCCGACGCCATTCGCAATGTCAAGGAAAACGTGCGGTATTGCCGAAATTGTTACAATTTGGCGGAAGAAGAGGAATGCGACGTCTGCCGCGACCCCCGGCGAGAACGGGACCTGTTGTGCGTGGTCGAGCAGCCGCGCGATCTGCTGGCCCTGGAGCAGGCGGGCACGTATCACGGCCTGTATCACGTCCTTTTGGGCCGAATTGCCCCGCTGGAAGGGATCGGCGCGGAACAATTGACCATCGACGCCCTGGTGGAGCGGGTCCGGCGCGGGGCGTTCAAGGAAGTCATCATGGCCACCAACCCGACCGTGGAGGGCGACGGCACGGCGCTGCACATTTCGAACCTGCTGCGGGATTTTCCACTGCGAATCACCCGGCTGGCGCGTGGAATTACCTCGGGCAGCGTGCTAGAATTTGCTAACAAGGAGATCCTGGCCGACGCGCTGGGCGGACGCCAGGAATTTTGACGACCAGCAGGAGGGCAGACATTCCTGTCTGCCCGTAAACGACAGGCAGGAATGCCTGTCCTCCGGAATATGCGACTATCCCTCGGGCAAGACCTTCGATTGGTGCAGAAGCAGGTGCTGGCGCCGCGGATGATCCAGTCGATGGAGATTCTGCAACTGCCCATCCTCGCGCTGGAAGAGCGGATCGAGCAGGAGATCGAGGAAAACCCCGTCCTGGAGTTGCAGGAGGAGGATCCGGATTTGCCGGCGGAGCCGGCCGACAGCACCGCCGCAGGAGGCCCCCGACGCCCCCAGCGACGAAGAGCGCGAGCTGGTCATCGACGAGACCCACAGCAACGAGGACGATTTCGAGCGCCTCTTGAAGATGGACGAGCAGTGGCCCGACCATTTCGAGGAGCGCACCCGGCCCTCGCGCGGGCAGGTCGAGGAGGCCGGCCAACGGAAGCTCGACGCCATGGCCAACATGACCGCCCGGCCGCAATCGCTGCAAGATTACCTGCACGACCAGTTGGGATGGTTCGACCTGGAGCCCGGTTTGCGGGCGATGGCCGAGCGGATCATCTCCAACCTCGACAGCAACGGCTATCTGCAAGGCCGCTTGGAGGACCTGCTGGGAACCGACGCGAGCAAGGAGGACCTCGCCCTGGCCCAGCGGGCCTTGGCGCTGGTGCAGAAGCTGGATCCGCCGGGCGTGGCGGCCCGCGACCTCCGCGAGTGCCTGCTGCTGCAATTGACCCCCGGCATGCCGTACTACGAGCAGGTCCAGACCTTGATCTCCTCGCACCTGGAGGACCTGGAGCACAACCGCCTGCCGGTCATCAGCCGCCGCACCGGATACTCGATCGAGTTGATCCAGAAGACGCTGGTCGAGTTGCGGAAGCTGAACCCCAAGCCGGGGGCGAAGTTCAACAACGTCGTCGTGCCGCCGGTCACGCCCGACGTGTTCATCGAACAGGATGAAGACGGGAAATACAAGGTGCGGCTCGAAGAGGGACGCACCCCCAGCCTGTTCATCAGCCCCTACTATCGCAAGCTCTTTGCCAGCGGGCAGGCCAACGACGAGACGCGCGAATACATCAAGCGCAAGATCCATTCCGCCCAATGGTTGATCGATTCCATCCAGCAGCGCCGCAGCACGCTGACGCGCGTCGCCCAGGCGATCGTCGATCACCAGGCCGAATTCCTCAACAAGGGCCCGGAATTCATCGAGCCGTTGAAGATGCAGCAGATCGCCGACAAGGTGGGCGTGCACGTCACCACGGTGAGCCGGGCGGTGGACGACAAGTGGGTGCAGACGCCCCGCGGCATCTTCCCGCTGAAACGTTTCTTCTGCGGCGGCACCATCGGCGCCGACGGCGAGGAAGTGGCCTGGGACGCCGTCCGCCTGAAGCTCCAGGAATTGATCGACAACGAGGACAAGCTGCACCCGAAGAGCGACGAGCAACTCGTCCAGGACCTGGCCGCCGCCGGCGTGACCGTGGCGCGGCGGACGGTGACCAAGTATCGCAAGGCGATGAAGATCCCCAGTTCGCGGCAGCGCCGCAACTGGAGTGCGTTGGGCTCGGGCGGGTCCGCTGCGCTGGCCGTCGAGGCCGACGGCGAAGAGGACGAGTGATCGCGTCAGCCGATCGCCGCTGCGGCGAGATAAACTTCGTCGAAACCCCAGATTTTGTGGCCATCCCCCCTTGGCTACACCATATCTTGGTGTATAGTGAACTGACGGATGCGGTGGCCTTCCCCTAACTATCCGGAGCTTACGCCTCCGGCTCGCCCTCCGCCTTCCGCCTTATTGCCATGAAATGTCCCTCTTGCCAGGCCGATAACGATCGCGTGATCGACTCGCGGACCAGCCAGGACGGCTTTGCCATCCGGCGGCGGCGCGAGTGCCTGGCCTGCAAACATCGCTACACGACCTACGAGCGGGTCGAGGGGACCAGCGTCAAGATCATCAAGAAGGACGGCACCCGCGAGCCCTTCGACCGCCTGAAGATCAAGCGCGGCCTGGAGAAGGCCTGCTGGAAGCGGCCCGTCAGCGACGCCCAGCTCGAAGCCGTCCTCACCGCGGTGGAAAACGAGATCGAGGGCAAGTTCGAGCTCGAGGTCCCCAGCCGCGACGTGGGCGAAATGGTCATGAAGCAACTGCGGCGGCTCGACCAGGTGGCCTTCGTCCGCTTCGCCAGCGTGTATCGGCAGTTCGAGGACGCCCGCGATTTCGTCCACGAACTGAAGCCGATGTTGGCCGAGGCCCGCCGCGGACGCTGAAGCCGGAGGATTCCGGCGGACGTCATCCGCGGGTCGGACCGAGAACCCGCAATTTTTTAGTGGCCGCCGTGATCCTTGTCCTTGTCACGATCCTTCGGGTTGGAGGAGGTCCCATGGGAGGAACCCGACGCCGACGAACCGCCTGACGGCGGACCCGAATGGGAAGTGCTTGGGGTTACCGTGCGGCCCGAACCGACGCCCGAGGACGTCCCCGAACCGCCCTTGGAGGGTGCGCCGAAGACGTTCCGGTCCCGGTGGACTTGCCGCTGAAGGTCGTGGTTCCGCTGCCGCTGCCTTTGGACGTATTGCCGAAGGTCGTGGTTCCGCGGACATTGGCTTGCGTGCCGCCTTGGTGGGAGGTCGTTCCCGCGGCGGTGGCGAAGGACCGGTGCACCGGAGCGGTCAGTGGCCTTCCGCCAGCCTCGGTGTGGAGCTTCATCTCCGTGGTGCGGCGTTCGACCTGGGACGCGCGGACTTCTCGTTGCGTCTTGACGAACTGTTCGCGGCGCTCTTGCGAGATCCGCTCGAAGTGCATGGGCGATTTTCCCCCGGCGCCATAGTGCGACACGTGGGTGGCGAAGGTGATCTTCGCCCCATAGCCGCCGCCGTTCCACCGCACGGCGAGCGCGTACGTGTGCGGCGGCCGGGCTTCCGGATGGACGCGGCGGTATGCGTAGTCCTCGTGGAGGTGCCGGTCCCACATCGGATCGTGCCGGTAGTACCAATGGTCATGCACGTACAGCGGCTCGTAGCCGCAGCGGGCGTCGAACCAGGGGTAGATGCCAATGGTCACAAACGCCGGATCGTAGTAGTCGCCAAAATAGTAGCCGAATTGCGGCCGGCAGAACAAGTAGCCGTGCAACACCCCGGCCTCGATGCAGATGGTCGGGCTGTAGAAGTAGCGGGGCCGCAGGTAATACGGCTGGGCGTAATAGACCGGGCAGAACGCCACGCCACGCCGATCCAGGACGTAGTCCCAGTGGCCGGCGATGAAGACATATCCGGCGGGCGTCCAGACGTAATGGTCCGGGATCCAAACCCAGTCGGCGAAGGCGCGGCTCCAATGCCCCGGCTGCCAGACGTAGGCGTTAAGGTCTACCCGCCACCGCCAGCAGCCCGGCACCCAGAAGAATTCTTCGGAAGGAGCGGGCGCGTTCGGTCCAATCTCGCGCGACTGCGGGGGCGGCGGCAGATATTCCATCGCGACGGTCTGTTGGCCCGCCCCGACGGTCGCCGGCCCCCAGTAGCCCCTGACCCATTGGAAGCCGTTGGCCACTTGGTTCCAATAGCCGGGCACCCAGGTCGTCCCGGGCGGCGGCAACCGCCAGACGCCGCTGATCCAAATATAATCGTTGCGGTCCTGGTCCCAGGACCAATAGCCGGGGACCCAAATATAATCGCCCGCGGGCTTTTCGGTGGGCGGCATTTCTTCGATCGCCTGCGGCGGTTGCTTCCCGACGACTTGCCCGGCCTCCGCATTGGGGTTGACCATCTCCACGAACGCCTCGTGAATCGGTCCCCGCGTCAGGACCTCGGGGCCATTCTGGTCCGGGGCCGGCGCAGCGCCTTCTCCGGCGGGCAAAGGCGGAGGCGGCGCCGTATCCTGCGCCGTCAAATGGTTGGACACTCCCCAAAATACCAAGACCGCTGCCATCGCCGTTCCCAAGACCATCGCAATGAAATGAAATCGCTTGCTCATCACTGGTTCTCCTTTGTTGTCTTGTGTCGTCTTGACGCTGACCGCGTGGAATACTTCATATCCTCCAGGGATAAATCTACTCCTCTGACGGGAAAAGGAAAAGACCACGTTGGACGGCAAAATGAACGACGGGCGAGGTTTTTGGGCAGGTCCGCCACCCCCCTTAAGGCTGGTCTTGGAACGGGAAATTCGGATCGCCACGAAGCATTTCCCGCGCCCACGGGCCGCGGCCCATCGGAAGGGAAGCCGGTAGGTCAGCGGTCGCCTTCTCTTCCCTGGCGGGCGATTGACTTTTTCGCGGGGGCAATCCATAGTCACGTTCGTGCCGTTTGACTTGATTCTCCGGCGCGCATTGCCGATGGAACGGCTAAGGGTTGTCCGGCACGCTAGAATCGTCTGGACCGGTTGGTGTCGCAAAACACGAGGGCTAGAGACGATCGGGGGCGCGGTCCGATCGGCCGGCGCAGAGCGGAAGGGGACAGGACCAGTGGCGGACGCCGATTCCAACGAGTCAGCCGGCGGCGGGACCGAGGTCCAGCCCATCGACCATGTATCGCTGGAAGGGGTGCATGGCACCGTGCAATTGCCCGGCCATCAGGCCGGCTTCTGGCGGCAGATTCGGGCCTTTATCGGGCCGGCCATCCTGGTGAGCGTCGGCTACATGGACCCCGGCAACTGGGGGACCGACCTGCAAGGCGGCGCCCAGTTCAAATACGGGCTTTTGTGGGTGGTCGGGTTGGCCAGCCTGATGGCCATGTTCTTGCAAGTGATCTCGGCGCGTTTGGGCGTGGTGACCGGGAAGGACCTCGCCCAATGCTGCCGCGAGTGGTATCCAGCGTTGGACCCGCTGGCCCAATTGGCTGATGGGCGAGGTCGCCATCGGCGCCTGTGACCTGGCCGAGGTGCTCGGCAGCGCCGTCGCCCTGAACCTGTTGTTTCATATTCCGCTGTTTTGGGCCATCCTCATCACCGCTCTCGACGTGTTGCTGCTGTTGGGCTTGCAACGCTTCGGGATGCGGACCATCGAGGCGGTGATCGCGCTGTTCGTGGCGACCATCGCCGTGTGCTTCTTCATCGAGATTTTCGTCCTTCCCCAAACCCAACCCAGCTTTGCCGAGATGGGGCGGGCCCTGTTTCTCCCCGAACTTTCGAGAAGCGGGGATGATTGTCGTGGCCATCGGCATCATCGGGGCCACGGTCATGCCCCACAACTTGTACCTGCACTCGGCCCTGGTTCAAACCCGCAAGCTGGAAAAAGATGAGAAGTCCATCCGGCGCGCCCTGCGGTTCAACACCATCGACTCGACCGTGGCGTTGACCGTCGCTTTCTTCATTAACGTGGCGATCATGGTGCTCGCCGCGATGGTGTTCTATCGGCAAGAAGAGCGTGGCCCTGCCGGGCGGCGAGGTGGTGGTCTTCAACTCCGAGAGCGACTGGATTCGCGTTGCCTACCTGACGCTGGCGCCGCTTTTGGGAACCGCCGCCGCGAGCACGCTTTTCGCCGTGGCGCTGCTGGCAAGCGGTCAGAGCAGCACGATCACGGGCACGCTCGCCGGGCAGGTGGTCATGGAAGGCTTCATGCACTGGAGGCTCGCGCCATGGATTCGCCGGCTCGTCACCCGCACGCTGGCCATCCTGCCGGCGATTGTCATCATCGGCTTGCGAGGCGACAGCAGCGTGAACGACCTGCTGGTTCTGAGCCAGGTCGTCTTGGCCCTTCAGCTTCCGTTTGCCATGTTCCCGTTGCTGCATTTCACGTCCTCGCGAAAACGGATGGGGGCGTGGAAGATCGGTTGGTTCTTGGCGATTGCCGGCTGGGGCAGCGCACTGTTGATTACCGCGATGGACCTCTACGGTCTACCCGATTCGATCCGTGACGCGTGGAAGGTTATCACCGGCGGATAAATGTCCGCGGGATGGAAGAGGAGTACCCATGTACAAGACTATTCTCATGCCGTTGGACGGCACACCGACAGACCGAACCATTATCGAGCACATCAAACAACTTGCGAAGATCCTCCGCAGCCACGTCGTGGTGTTCCACGTGGCGACCAGCGTCGCCGCGCAATGGCACGGTCCGGACGCGGGCGGTGAAGCGGTTGAAGAGAGTCAGGCGTATCTGGACAAGATCAAGGCCGAGTTCGAAGCCGCCGGCATCTCGGCCGATGCGGAACTCGCTTATGGAGACCCGGTGCGGGAAATCGTCAAACGCATCCAGGAGAACGGCTGCGACCTGGTGGCGATGGGTACGCACGGGCACCGAGCGGTGGCCGACCTGTTTCTGGGAACCACGGCCAGCCCGGTCCAACACAGCGTCAACGTGCCCGTCCTGCTTCTCAGGGCCAAATGAGACTTCGGCAGAAGTCGCCCCGTCTCGACGGCATCCGTGCGGGCGACATCAACACCCAATAATGGTGGGGCGCGAGTCACTAGGCGACGATCGTGGCTGAGTCGGCCCGACTGGGTAAGATATGCAAGCAGCGGCTGCCGTTTGGGGCCGAGCACGATGCGCATTCCTTCAGCCGCGGGGCGGCAAAAGTCGATTCAAATGGTATGCCTCCCATCAAAATCCCAGCCGCAGTGCGTTTGTTCTTGTCCGTGACGGGCGTCGTGCTGGCGTTGACGGCCGCTGGGGCATTTGCGGCCGAGGACGACAACTGGCTGCCTGTGGTCCGCCAACGCGGCTCGCTGTTGTCCGGCCTGTTGACGTGGCCCAAGCTGGAAGGCGACAAGGAAAAAGAAGGCGACGAGAAAAAGGACGAGGCAAACAACGACGAGGAGAAGGAGGAGCCGTTGGAGAGCGACCGGCCCGACTTCACCGACAGCAGCGCCACGGTGGGATACCAGCGGTTCCAGGTCGAGAGCGGCTATACGTTTACCCACGGCATCGCGGGCGATCCCACTCACGACGCGCACGATCTACCGGAACTGCTCGTACGCTACGGTGTGGCCGAACGGCTCGAGTTGCGAGTCGCCTGGGATGAGGGAATGGTGTTCGATCGCTATACGGATCGCAATTCGGGTCGCGTTGTCACGGAGAACGGGAGCACCGACTTGGACTTTGGCATCAAGTATGCGCTCAGCAAGCAGGACAAATGGCGCCCCCAATCGGCCATCATCCTTTCCGTTTCGGCCCCCGTGGGCGCTCCAGGCCAGAGCAGTCGACAAGTTGACCCCCTGGTCAACTACCTTTACAGTTGGGAGTTGACCAAGAAGCTCTCGCTGAATTGCAGCACGGGCGGTCTATGGACCGCCGAGTCGGGCGACCACTTCTCGCGATTTTCTCAGTCCGCATCCGTCGAGTATGAATTGACCGAGAAGCTGCACGTCTTCAACGAGTGGTTTGCCTTCTTTCGCTGCGATGCGAGCGACGACCGCCCGCAACACTACTACGACGCCGGCCTGACCTATCTGGTTACCCCGAACTTCCAGGTGGACTGGCGGGCCGGTCTCGGCCTGAACAACGCGGCAGACGGCTTTTTTACCGGATGCGGGCTGACGATCCGAAGGTAACATGCCGGGTAGGCGATTCGCGAAGCCGCAAGCCCCGTTAGCCTCCTTACGACGGGCTGCGTCGCAACGTCGTCTCAGACGCTTCGCGGCCTGCGACCGAGACGCGGCCTTCTGAAAGGCGCTCCAAACGTATGTCGCCAACGGACTGTCTTTGCCGGCCTGAAACTTTACCCAATTCGCCCGCACGGAAAAAACAAGAAGGTCGGCCGGCCCGTTGGAGACGCAAACCGCCGCAATCGTGAAAGTGGCCGTTGTGCGCGGGCCCCCGCCGCGCAACCCAATGCGTCCGAATGGGCCCTGCTGTCCCGTTTCTTCGGTCTTGGTGAGACAATGGCCATTTCTTACAGGAAAAAATTGACAATCTGCTCCCGTCGGCTGGCAACAGAGTAGAATTGTCATAGCCAAGAGGGTGCAGTTTACAAGGAGTTCCAACAGGAGTTCCAACAGGAGTTCCAATAGGAGTTCCAATAGGAGTTCACAAGAACCGGTTTCAGGGCATACCAACCCCGGAAGGCGGTCCGGCATCCTTCCCACAACCAGACGCCGGAATCGTGGTATGCTTGGAATGGTTGTCATCAAAGGAGGAACGGCAATGTCCTCGATATTTCGCTTTGCGGGCGTTTGCCTGCTGAGTACGGCGTTGGCGGCAATGATGTCCCCGTCGGTCCTGGCCCACGGCGGCGGAGGAGGGGGAGGTGGTGGAGGCGGCGGCGGTGGCGGCGGGGGCGGCGGGGGCGGTTGGGGCGGCGGTGGCGGCCACGGCAGTTGGAGCGGCGGGGGCGGCAGTTGGAGCGGCGGCGGCGGCAGTTGGAGCGGCGGCGGCCGCAGCGGCAGCTACAGCTCCGGAATGTCTCACAGCGTGTCGCCCGGCGTATCGACGTATGGCGCCCACGGCTCTTACACCCACAACATGTCCGCGTTTAATGGGAACCACATCGACTGGGCCCATCATGGCGGAGAATGGTGGCACCACGGCGGAAACTGGTGGCATCAGGGCGGGTATTGGCCGTACTATTGGTTCCCGTGGTTCAGTTTCGGCTGGTGGCCCGGCTATTACGACTACTATCCCTACTATTGGGACATCTACGGTGCCCCGTGCTGCTATTACGGCGACTACGTGGCCGGCTATGAGGCAGTCCCTTACGCCGCCGCGTATCCTCCGACCGCGGCCGACAACCAGCCGACGCCCGACCAAGGCACGGTGGCCGCCAATCCTGAGGAGGGCGCAGTCAGCACCTTGGGCGACCAGTATCTTGCGGCCGCCCGCGACGCTTTCCATCAAGGCAGTTACAGCGACGCGACGCGGCTTGGGGCCCATGCGGCCGTCGAGATGCCGCGCAACGCGGACGTCCACAATATGCTGATGACGGCGATGTTTGCCTCGGGCGATTATCGCGGCGCCACCATGGAGGCCCATGTGGCGGCAAGCCTGGGCAAGCCCATGCCCTGGGACACGCTCTACGGCTTCTACGGCGACGTCAAGCCGTATACCGAGCAACTCCGCAAGCTGGAGAAATACGTCGGCCAGAACGCCGCCGATCCCGGCGCACGGTTCCTACTGGGCTACCAGTACGTGATGATGGGGCACAAGGACGCGGCCAAGACGGAACTCACCAAGTCGTTGCTCTTGGCCCCGAAGGACCGCCTGGGCGCCAAGCTGTTGGTCGAGGTCGGCGGCACGGTCCCCGAGTCGGTCTTGGCGGTGCAGAAGCAGATGGAGTTGGACGCGAAGAAGGCCGCCGCTACGGCGCCGGGCAGTTCCACTCCCGTGCCGCCGGCACCGGGCAAATAGCGGAAATGGAACAGAAATAAAACGGGCAGGCGGGGCGGCCATTCCACCCTGCCTGCCCGTATTCTTTCACGTTGACGATTGGCCGTCGTTCGGCACGTTCTCGCCGCCCGAGGTCCCCCCGTTGCAAACGGGGGGCTTTTCTCGGCGGCAGATATTCTCTGGAACGCGAGCTACGCCGCGTCGTCCAGGCCGCCGACAATCTCTTTCATCTCGGCCGACTCGCTCTTGCTCCGCCACACCGCCCAGATAATCAGCAACACGCACACCACGACCACCGCAATGCCGACGGCCCAATGGGTGGCCAAGTTGGGCAGTACGGTGTCGATCGGCGCCTTGGCGTTGAACTTAGTCACGTCGGGGTTGACACCCGCAACATTACAGGTCAACACCAGCCCGAGCCCGAGCAGGCTCACCATGTTCATCACCTTGACCATCGGGTTGATGGCCGGTCCGGCGGTGTCTTTCAACGGATCGCCGACCGTGTCGCCGGTGACGCTGGCCTTGTGGGCCTCGGAGCCTTTGCCGCCGTAGAGGCCGTCTTCGATCATCTTTTTGGCGTTATCCCAAGCCCCGCCGGCGTTGGCCATGAACACGGCCAACAACTGCCCGACGATGATCATGCCGGCCAGGAAACCGCCCAGGGCATAAGGCCCCAAGAGGAAGCCCACGGCGAACGGCGCCAGGATCGCCAGCAAGCCGGGACCGATCAGCTCTTTCTGGGCGGTGCCGGTGCAGATATCGACGACGCGGCCATAGTTCGGCTTTTTCGTGCCGGCCATGATCGCGGGGTCCTTGAACTGCATGCGGCATTCCTTGACGATGAAGAAGGCCGCCCGGCCCACCGCGCGGATCAGCATCGAACTGAACAAGAACGGCACGCTTCCGCCGATCAACATGCCGATGAGCACCTTCGGATCGGCCACGGTGAGGAAGCCGGCGAAGTAGTTGTACTGCTCCTTCGTCATCTCCCCCAATTTATCCTCGCTGCCCACGGCGATGACCGCGATGAAACTGGCGAACAGCGAGACGGCGGCGATCACCGCGGAGCCGATGGCGATGCCCTTGGTTTCCGCCTTGGTCGTGTTGCCCACCGCGTCGAGGTCGGCCAGGATTTGCCGCGCCCGCTTGTAATCGGCGGGCGGCATGTATTCCGGGCTGCCTGGCTTCAATTCCCGGCCGGTGCCGTCGCGGTTGTAGCCCATCTCGCCGATGCCGTTGGCGTTGTCGGCCACGGGCCCGAAAACGTCCATCGAAATCGTGTTGCCGGTCAGCGTCAACATGCCGATGCCGGTCATGGCCACTCCGTAGGCGACGAAGACCGGCGGCATGCCCCAGTAGCAGAGGACCGAGAGCATAATCGCCCCGACGATCACCAGCAAGGCGGCCACCGTGCTCTCGTAACCCACGGCGAAGCCCTGGATGATGTTCGTGGCATGGCCGGTCTGGCAGGCGCGGGCCAGCGACTTGACCGGGTTATGCGACGTGTGCGTGTAGTAGCTGGTGATCTTGTTCAACGCGACCGCCAGAAACACGCCGATCAAGCAGGTCAACGCCGGACGCATGTCGAGATTGGGAATCCAGTCGGTCAACCCGAGGTTGAGCCAGGCGGGCACGGGGAATCCAGCCTTGGCCATCGGGTACGCCGTGAAATACTCCGCCGGGAAATGGAGGTATCCCAGGCCGATGGCGAAAAAGCCCGCAATCGAAATGAGCGAGCCGATCCAGAAGCCGCGGTGAACGCTCTTCAACGCCGTGTCCGAAGTGTCGTGGGCGCCGGCCTTGACCGTGTAGGTGCTGATGATCGAGCCCAGCACGCCGACGCCGCGGACCAACAGCGGGAAGATCACGCCCTTGTGGCCGAAACTGGCCAAACCGAGGATCATGGCGGCCACGATGGTCACTTCGTAGCTCTCGAAGATGTCGGCGGCCATGCCGGCGCAGTCGCCGACGTTGTCGCCCACGTTGTCCGCGATGGTGGCCGCATTGCGGGGATCGTCCTCGGGGATGCCGGCCTCGACCTTGCCGACCAGGTCGGCGCCGACGTCGGCGGCCTTGGTGTAAATGCCGCCGCCGACGCGCATGAACAAGGCCAGCAGCGTGCCGCCGAAGCCGAAGCCCAGCAGGGCCTCGTAGGCTTGCTCGCCGTAGATGAGGAAGATGCAGGTGCCGCCCAACAGGCCCAGCCCGTCGGTCAACATGCCGGTGATCGTGCCGGTGCGGTAGCCGAGCTGCATGGCCTCGCCGTAGCTGCGTTTGGCGGCGGCGGCGACGCGGAGGTTGCCCGCCGTGGCCAGACGCATGCCGACGAAACCCACGGTGCAGCTAAACAAGGAGCCGGCCAGGAAGGCCCCGGCCCGGCCGAAGGCAAAAGGCCAGTTGCCGTACTTGGTCAGGAACAAGGCCGCCGTGATGACGATGATCAGCGGCCCGATCTTGCGAAATTGGGCGTAGAGGTAGGCGTTGGCCCCTTCGCGGACCGCCTGGGCGATTTCCCGCATTCGCGGCGTGCCCTGGTCCGCACGGAGCACTTGCTTGACCAACAGGCCGGCGTAGAGCAGGCCCGCCACCGCGATTCCCAGCACGACCAGCAGCGAAATCCGCTCGATGTCGGGATATTTTTCATGGTTTTTCAACGGCTGGAGCCAAAGAAACGACGGTTCCGATGCCTTTGTCGCGGCCGCCTTCCCGGCCGCCGGCACGGCGCTGTCGGTGGAAGTGCCGGGTGTAAAACCCGCCGAAGCCAGCAGGCCGACGCCGACCACAATCAACAGGAGGATCGATATCCGTCGGGAGAGCTGTTTCCCTGGCCGGATCACTGACTTGACGAACCCTGGAATTCTCCTCATACAAGACTCCTATGCCTCTCAATAAAACGGGGGGTGACAAAAATGCGATGTTGGCGAACCGATCCCCATCTCCAGGAGGGGTGGCGGTGGCCAACCGCGGACTGCTCATTGACTGATCTTGGGACCATGTGTCCCAAAAACGTGCAAGTTTAACGTGCCGGAAGAAGGGGAGCAAGGGCGTCAG
Organism: uncultured Planctomycetia bacterium; assembly: GCA_963804825.1. Taxonomy (GTDB): domain Bacteria; phylum Planctomycetota; class Planctomycetia; order Pirellulales; family Thermoguttaceae; genus JBKQVT01. The sequence goes on from CAWDRV010000006.1 coordinate 529,553, forward strand.
GGGGACAAGATTGCGGAACCACTGGCAAGAACCGGCCGGACGCAGGGGTTTTGGGCAGCGCCATGCCTATCCGGTGGCTTACGCCACCGGCTCACCTCTCACCGGCTCACCCGCCACCGGCTCGCTCCCCACCGGCTCGCCCGCCACCGGCTCGCCCGCCACCGGCTCACCTCTCACCGGCTCGCTTCTCACCGGCTCGCTTTCCACCGGCTCGCCGAGCAACTCCAACAGGCCGGCGCGGTCGAGCGTCTCGCGCTCGAACAACGCCGCGGCCACGGTCTCCAACTGCTCGCGGTGTTCGAGCAACAGCGACTTCGCCTCCTGGTAGGCCGTCTCCAGCAGCCGCTTCACCTCGCGGTCGATCAGGTCGGCCGTTTCCGGGCTGCAATCGCGGTGGCCCACGCCGTCCAGCGCCCGCGGCGTGAACAAGTCCGGCCGCTGGACGCAGTGGATCAGGCCGACCGAATCGCTCATGCCGTAGAGGCAGACCATGTGCTGGGCGAGAATGGTGGCGTGGTCGAGGTCGTTTTCGGAGCCGGTGCTGACCTCGTTGAAGATCACCTCTTCGGCGGCCCGGCCGCCCAACATGCCGCGGATGCGAACGAGCAGCTCGGACCGCGTGAGCAGGAATTGCTCGGCCTCGGGCAGTTGCAGCGTATAGCCCAGGGCCGCGCGGCCGCGGGGAATGATGCTGATCTTGTGGACCAGGTCGGCATGTTTGCTGAAGGTCGCCACCAGGGCGTGGCCGACTTCGTGGTAGGCCACGCGGCGTTTCTCTTGCTCGTCGAGCCGGCGGCTCTTCCGCTCCGGCCCGGCCAGTACCTTCTCGACGGCTTCCTCGAGGTCTTTTTGGGTGATTTCCTCGTTTTTGCGTCGGGCGGCGATCAAGGCCGCCTCGTTCAACGCGTTGGCCAGGTCGGCGCCGGACAGGCCGGGTGTGCCCTGGGCAATCTTCCGCAAGTCGGTCGTGGCGGCCAGCGGCTTGCCGCGGGCGTGGACCTTCAAGATCGCCCAGCGGCCCTCCATGTCCGGCGCATCGACCACCACCTGGCGATCGAAGCGTCCCGGGCGGAGCAAGGCGCGGTCGAGGATTTCGGGCCGGTTCGTGGCCGCCAGGAGGATGACGCCCGCGTTGGCCTGGAACCCGTCCATTTCCACCAGGAGTTGGTTGAGCGTTTGCTCGCGTTCGTTGTTCACCGGTCCGAGGTGGACTCCGCGTTCGCGGCCGATGGCGTCGAGTTCGTCGATGAAGACGATGCAGGGGGCCTGGGCCTTGGCCTGCTCGAAGAGGTCGCGGACGCGGGCGGCCCCGACGCCGACGAACATTTCGACGAATTCGCTGCCGCTGAGCGAGAAGAACGGGACGCCCGCCTCGCCGGCCACGGCCCGACCCAGGAGCGTCTTGCCGGTGCCCGGCGGACCGATCAGGAGGATTCCCTTGGGGATCTTCGCCCCGAGGACCGTATAGCGGGTGGGGTTTTTGAGAAAATCGACCACCTCTTGCAGTTCATACTTGGCCTCGTCGCAGCCGGCCACGTCGCCGAAGGTGACGCCGGTCGTTTTGTCGGCCACCACCCGCGCCTTGCTCCGCCCAAAACCCATCACCGCTTGCCCGGCGTTGCGGAGTCCCCGCGAGAGGAAGAACCAAATACACGCCATCACGGCCAGCATCGGCAGCCAGGCAAACAAGATTTGCGACAGGATGCTGAAGGGGACGAACTTGTAGTTGGGCTTGTCGTATTTGGCCTTGGCCGCTTCAAGCTGCGGCAACCAGGCCGCTGAGCATCTCGTTGCCGCCGAACGTGGTGCGGAAGTCGAACGGCTTGCCGGCCGTTTCGGTTTCCTTCGCCTGCTCGGAGATCGTGTCTGGCTGAACTGCTGGCCGGCGTCTTGTCGGTGGTCTTGACCGGCGGAGTCGTCGCCGGCTTGGTCTGCTTCTGCGTTGCGGGAGGGCTGCCCTTTTCGGCCTTTTCAGGCGTCTTGGCGGGTGGCTTTTCCTTGGCCGGCTCCTTCGGGGTAATATGGCCCAGGATCTCGGTGTCGCTGATCTTGCACTCGTCCACTTCCCCTCGTGCCAGGTGCTCCTTGAAGACGCTGTAGTCAATATCCGTCTTGGTCATCGAGGAGAACATCTGCGGCCACATCCACAGGATGAAAATGATGACCGGGATGTACAACCACCCTACCCGCCGAAAGGAGTCCCAAAACGTGGGCCTATCCGGCTTGCGGGGCGTATTGTCGGGTCCTGGCGGTGGATTCGGTAAATCGGGCATCTGAAGTCGACTTTCTCACGGGGCGGCCACGCCCCAGCAAATATAGTATATCGACGTGACGCTGGGCGGCCAGTCCCGCCTCGGCCAAGGCGGGCCGCCAACTCGGCTCCCCACGCGTTTCGGCCCGGTCCGGCGCCGTCCGACGCAGGGCGATGAGAAACGCGGCGATCACGACTGCGGTCACGATCGGCAGACCTGGTGCGCCCTCCGGGAAATCCATGCCGGCGCCAAAGCCCACCCGTTGCAACGGGTGGGACTGTTGGACCGGAGAACACGTGCCGAACGAGGCGCCAGGCGATGAACTCGCGCACGGCGCCGTCACAAACCGAAGAACCGCTTCTTTCCGCATATCGCGCACTTCCCCGAAAATGCAACCGCCCAAGACGCCCCTCGGAGAATCTATATGCTAGATACCTCCAGGTGAGTGCGGCGTGGTCGCGCTGCGCGACGGGGCGACGCGCACGGGCGATGCGGACGGAGGGAAAAAGGGGACAGTCCCCATTTGTGCGAAGCACCCTTCGGGCCGTTCCGGCAAATGGGGACTGTCCCCTTTTTCCCGGAACCCCGCAGGTTCATTTAGGATCGACTTCGAGGTGCGGGCATGATTGTGATCGTCGGCTGCGTGATGGTGCTCGGGGCGGTGCTGACCGGATTCCTCTGGGAAGGCGGCCACCTCGCCGCGCTGGTCCAGCCGGCCGAACTGGTCGTCATCGGCGGAGCGGCCTTGGGGGCGCTGGTGGTCATGTCGTCGAAGAAGGTGCATCGTCGACCTGCTGCGCGGCATCGTGCAGTGCGTCAAGGGCACGCCCTACAACAAGCAGGCCTACGAGGAGTTGTTCAAGGTCCTCTACGAGCTTTTTCGCCTGGCCCGCCGCGACGGCCTGATCGCCCTGGAATCGCACTTGTCCGAGCCCGAGAACAGCACGATCTTCAGCAAGTATCCCGCGTTTCGCCCACAACCATCACGTCGATGGATTTCACCTGCGGGGCCCTCTCGCCGGTGTTGGAAGGGACCGTCAAGCCCGATCAACTGGCGGAACTGCTCGAAGCCGACATCAAGCTGGTCGAGGAAGAGCACCACGCTCCGCTGGGCGTGCTGTCGAAGACGGCCGACGCCATGCCGGGCTTCGGCATCGTGGCCGCCGTGCTGGGAATCGTGATCACCATGCAGGCCATCGACGGTCCGCCGGAGGAGATCGGCGAGAAAGTGGGGGCCGCCCTGGTGGGCACGTTCCTGGGCATTTTGCTGTGCTACGGGTTCGTCGGCCCGCTGTCGGTGAAGTTGGAATTCCTGGGCGCCGCGGAGTTGGCCTACTTCCGCACCATTGCCACCGCCGTCGAAGGGTTCGTCAACGAGCTGGCGCCGAAGGTGGTCATCGACAAGGCGCGGCGGGGCGTGGCCAGCGAGTATCGCCCCAGCCGCCAGGAACTCGAAGACATGCTCAAACAGGTCGAGAACCCCTAACGCCCTGAACGTTCTGCTAAGCTCGCTCAAGCACTAAGTTCCAAGTCGTTAGACCTTAGAACTTAGTCCTGAGAGTTGGTGTCATCCACAACATCTGTCCTACCCATCAAGGCAATCGAATCATGGCAGGCCAAGGCGGCGGTTCCTGGAAAGTGGCGTACGCCGATTTCGTCACGGCGATGATGGCCTTCTTCCTGGTGATGTGGATCCTCGCCCAAAGCAAGCCCGTCAAGCAGGCGATCGCCCAATACTTCAACGACCCGTGGAAAACCTCGTCCAAGCCCACGGGCGACAGGCCGGGAGGGGCGTCGCTCGTTGCCCGGCAAGAAGACCGGGCGAGCGCCTCGGCGGCCTCGTTGATCGACACCGACCAAGCCGGGCGCTGCCGTCGGGCGGCGACCGCACGCGGCCCGACCCGCGCCTCCACGGCTTCGCCACCTCCAATACCTGGCCTCGGAGAAGAAGGACCCCGAGGCGGTCCTCGTCAATCGTCCCAGCCTGTTCTTCGTTCACAGCGGCGACAACCACTGCGCGGGCACGCATCGTCTTGTTCGCCGAAGGGTCCGAGCGAATTGGACGAGCGCCAGCCAGGACCGGCTGAAGCGTTTGGCGGTGGAGGTTCGCGGGCTGCCGAACAAGGTCGAGATTCGCGGGCACGCCACGCGGCGTCCGCCGTCGCCCGACGGCCCTCCGCAAGATGCTTGGGGGCTTTCCTACGCCCGCTGCCTGGCCACGATGAAGTTCCTCGAGCAGCAGGGGATCGATCCGGCCCGGATTCGGCTCAGCCAGGGCGGTCCGTTCGAGCCCTATTCGCTCGGCGACGCCGCCAAGAAGCGCGCGCTACAACTCCCGCGTCGAGGTCTACATGCTCAGCGAGTACGCCGAGGACCTCGATGGGCACGCCCGAGGAGCGGGCCAGCCGGCTGGCCGAGCCCTGAGCGGGCGCGGCCGTCTCTTTCGTTCGTCACGTGCCACGGCTGGCCCAGCCATGCCTGTCGAGACACGGGCCGCTCCATTTCTCCGCGCCACACCCACTTTCGGGCGGTCCGGCGGGATGATACAATGCCGCTTGACCCTCTCGTTGTCGTCCTCGACTGCCCTCACCCCGACCCTCTCCCGGCGGGAGAGGGGGAATCTTGCATGCTCGCCAAACTCAAGACCTATGCCCTGGTCGGCATCGACGCCCTGCCGGTCGAAGTCGAAGTGGACGTCTCGCCCGCCGGTCTGCCGAAAACCATCCTGGTCGGCCTGCCCGAGGCCGCCGTCAAGGAAAGCACCCATCGCGTCGAGCGGGCATTGGTCAACTCGGGCTTCCAACGGCCGCAGAACCGCGTCATCATCAACCTCGCCCCGGCCGACATGCCCAAGGACGCCGCGTCGTTCGATCTGCCCATCGCCCTGGGCATCCTGGTGGGCAGCGGGCAGGTCGCCTCCGAATTGCTGGAGCAGTATGCCGTGGTCGGCGAATTGGCCCTGGACGGCGGCACGCGGCCGACCAAGGGCGCGCTGTCGATGGCCATGGCCGCCGCCGAGGCCGAGGGCTGCGCGGCCTGCTGGTGCCCGCCGAAAGCGCCGCCGAGGCCGCCGTGGTCGAAGGCATCGACGTGATCGCCGTCACCAGTCTCGCCCAGGCCGTCGGCTTCCTCACCGGCGACGTCGGCCATCGAGCCGACGCCCTCGCGCCTGGACGACCTCTTCCGCGAGCTGTCCACCTACGAAGTCGATTTCTCCGACGTGCGCGGGCAGGAGATGGCCAAGCGGGCGATGATCGTGGCCGCCGCCGGCTCGCACAACCTGCTGATGCTCGGGCCGCCCGGCTCCGGCAAGACGATGCTGGCCAAACGCATGCCCACCATCCTGCCCGACCTGACGCCCGTCGAATCGATCGAGACCACGCGGATTTATAGTGCCGTGGGCCGGCTGCGGCCGGGCCAGCCGCTGCTGGCCGTCCGCCCGTTCCGCTCGCCGCACCACACGATCAGCGACGCCGGCCTGGTGGGCGGCGGCTCGACGCCCGCCCCCGGCGAAATCTCGCTCTCCCACAACGGCGTCCTCTTCCTCGACGAACTGCCCGAATTCAACCGCCGCACGCTGGAAGTCCTCCGGCAGCCGTTGGAAGACGGCACGGTGACGATCACCCGGGCCCTTTCAAGCACGACCTTTCCGGCCAATTTCATGTTGATCGCCGCGTTGAATCCGTGTCCGTGCGGCTATCGCGGCGACGCGCGGCGGAACTGCCATTGCACGCCGCCGCAGATCGAACGGTACATGAGCAAGATTTCCGGCCCGCTGCTGGACCGCATCGACATGCACATCGAGGTGCCGGCCGTGCCGTTCCGCGAGCTTTCCGGCGGGCCAGCCGGGCACGTCGAGCCAGGAGATGCGCCAGCAGGTGAAGTTGGCCCGGCAGCAAGCAGGCGGCCCGTTTCGACGGCACCTCGACTCGGCACAACGCCCACATGTCGCATCGTCAGACGCGGCAGTTCTGCCGGCTGGACGACGAGTGTCGCAACCAGTTGAAGGCGGCGATGACGCGAGTTGGGTCTTTCGGCCCGGGCGCACGACAAGGTCTTGCGCGTCGCCCGGACGATCGCCGACCTGGAGGGCAGCGACGCGATCCGTCCGAATCATCTTAACGAAGCGATCAACTACCGGATGCTGGACCGGCAGTTGTGGACGTAACCAGAGTGCGAAACATTTCTGACATCTTTATCCCGAAAGGAGCGTTCGATGAAACGAATCGTGCTCTTCATCCTGGCTTTCGGCTTGTTTCTGGTGAGTGGGTGCGCAAAAAAAGAGAATCCAAACGAGGCATCCAAGAACAACGCTGCATCACCTCAAGAGAAAGAGAGTGCGAAGGAGGGCCTTGCAGCGTCGCAAGAGAGAGAAAATGCGAAGGAGGCCTCAAAAGGGGCCTTGCAGCAACTCAAATGCGCGACTATGACAAGGCGATCACCGAATACACCGAAGCCATCCGGCTGGATCCGACGTGTGCGGAGGCGTATAGCGACCGGGGCGTCATCTACCTGAAGAAGGGCGACTGCGACAAGGCGATCGCCGATTGCAGCGAGGCCATCCGGCTGGACCCGAAGTCGGCCAACGCGCATGGCTTCCGGGCCGCGGCCTATTTGAAGATGAACGATTACGACAAGGCGATCGCCGACTACGACGACGCCATCCGGCTGAACCCCAAGTGGCCCGAGGCGTACGGCTGCCGCGGCACAGCCTACCGTCAGAAGGGCGATTACGACAGAGCAATCGCCGACTACACCGATGCCATCCGCCTGGACCCGAACTGGGGCGACGAGTATGGCAACCAAGGCATGGCCTACTTGAAGAAGGGTGACTACGAGAACGCGATCGCCGATTTCACCGACGCCATTCGATTGGACCCGAACGCGGCCGGCGCGTATTACTACCGGGGCACTGCTTACGAAAAGAAGGGTGACAAGGCCAAGGCGGACGAAGATTTCGCCCGGGCCAGGACGCTCGGCTTCGCGCCGGGAAAATAGCAATTGAAGGCAAGGCGTCAGGCACGTGGTGCCTGGCCTACCCGATTCAATTAGGGGACAAATGTAATGTTTTTCCCATTTCGCGACGAGTTTGACGCCGCATTCAGGGAAGATCGGAAACTGGTTTGGAAGTTGCTCGGTGCCGCCGTTGTTGGCCTGTGCCTGGGACTCAAGGTGTGGCTCGGCATTGCAAACGACAAACACGGGGGCGCGGTTCGATGCGCCTTACTCTTGGGTGGCGCCGTGGCAGTTTCGCTTGTTGCGGTCTTCGCATTATCCTTGAGCGACACCGTCAAACGACGCATCAGCGAAGGCCAGCCCGTCAACGCCGTGCTCCGATATTACCTTGCTCACGGGGCCCTGTCTTTAATGCTATGGGTGGCGACCGTCATCGTCGGGACATTCCTGGTCTTGATATTGTGGGGGTCGTGGCTTGGCTAGGGGGAAATGAAACTGGAGCGCAGGTGGTCTTTGATTTGCAACCTGGAGCCGTACCGGTGGTAGCTGCATCGCGGTTTCAAGTCCCCGCCGATAGAAGGCAAGAGCGATGAAGCGGTCGTTTAAGAAAAGGCTGCAAACCTTTGCTCTAACCGTTGCGACTTTCGTTGTTCTCCTCATCTTATACTTTGGATACAAAATCCTGGTCATCCTATGCTTCCACCGGGCTATGAACGAAATAATCCCACCAGAACCGTTTCCCACGTTTCCACTGCAACAGCACAAAACAATACAAGACAAAGAGCAAGACACTTTGCCGCAACCGGCAAAGGATCAGGGTAAACGGGAGTCGGAACGTGGGCGGAGCTAGCGGTTGCCTTCTCGCTCGCTTCCGGCTATAATCTGAAGTTTGGTGCCAAGCAACAGCAGGAGAAACGTTACGATGCGGATCGCGGTCGGAAGTGACCACCGGGGTGTGGATATGCGGGCGAAGCTGGTCGAACCTGCTCGGCAGGTTGGGACAAGAGGTCGTCGACGTGGGCAGCCACGGCCACGAAGACGTCGATTACCCGGATATCGCCCTGGTGGTCGCCCGCAAAGTCAGCCGCCGCGAGGTGGATCGGGGCATTTTGATTTGCGGCTCCGGTCTGGGCATGTGCATTGCGGCCAACAAGGTCCCCGGCGTCCGTGCCGCTCCCTGCTACGACGACATCACGGCGGAAATGAGCCGCCGCCACAACGACTTGAACGTCTTGTGCCTCTCCGGCGACATGCTGGGCGAACGCCTGGTGGATCGGCTGGTCGAAATCTGGCTCAGCACGCCGTTCGAGGGCGGCCGTCACGCCCGGCGGCTCCAGAAAATCGCCGAGTTGGAACAGCGGAACGGGAAAGAATAATTCGGATCGTCAAAGCGGGACGCCGCTAGGAATCGCGCGTTAAGCTACCCGAGTCCCGGTTTCGGCTCCGGAGAAATGGGAGGCAACCATGGCGAATCGAGCCGCGGCGCTGTTGGCTTTGTTTTTGACGGTCGCGTCTACAGTCGGTTGTGTGGGTGTGCCACAGGGTCCGCCGGATCTCACGGAGTTTCAGGCCGCGCAGAGCTTGGAATTGGACGATCTCGGAGCCGGGAGTGAAACGAGCGTCAAGCGCTCTGTGACGGTCTCGGATCGTCGGACCATCGCGGAGGTGAATCGCCTGCTTCACTCAGCCGCGGCCACTTTGGAGCCGGTGCCCGCGACCCCGCCCGGCACACGACTCATGCTTTTTTCAATCAAAGGCGGTAAGGTGACAGGCGTAGTCGGGCTGTTGCTGCGGGCTGATAATGGTCGCCAGGTGTATCTCCAGACGGGGTCACCCAACGCGGTGGAGTATTACACGGAAATTAGCGAAAACGACTTCCGCACGTTGTTGAAGATTCTCGGGGCGTCGGACTGGCAAATACGGCCCGACAGATAAGATAACGTGTGGCTGCAGGACGGCGCAGCAGGTTCTTGGATTCGCAACAACTGGGCACGCCAATTCTAGCGAGTCGCCGTTGCGACGCGGCTATTCTGCCCGATGGTTCCCCGGTGACGAGCCCCGGCGACATTTCAGGAAGATCTCGACCTGTTGGTAACTTGTGCCCGGCGGCAATTGCGCCAAGAGCGGACGGATTTGGCGCGGCTCGTCCTCCCCCACGACGGCTGCCATCGCGGCCAACAGCTCCGGCCCCAGGCACCATCGGGCCTCGACCGGCCAGCCCTCTTCGATCGCCCGCAAGACATGATCCAGCACGGATTGCGAATGGAGGCCCCGGGCGGCCGCGCATTCGTCCACCGAAAAACCGTTGGACAACAGCCGCCAGGTCCAATAATGCTGGGGGCGAATGAAGGACGGCGCCGGAGGCGGCGGTGTCGGAGAGGACGGCGCTGGAGGGGCCGGTTCCGGTTCTCCTGGCGCGGGAGACGCCGTTTCCGCGACCGGTGTCTGCCCAGGAGTCCGACGCTCTTTACTTGTTGGGTTGGGTGCCACGACCATGCTTCGCATGGTGCCCGGCTTGTCCAGCAGTGTGGAAGACACGGTTGGGCAAGCCAACCGTGGCACCCGCGCCGTTTCAGAGACCGGTGTTTGCTTTGCGGCTTTCGCCGGCGATCCGGGACGCGGCGCCCGCAACTTCCACAACAGGTCGGCCGGGACAAACAATCGGGCGTCCATCGGCTGCTGGCCCCGCATGACCTCGGTCCCCAACTCCGTCAGTTGCACGACAGGCCGAAAACGGTCCAACTCCACCTGTTCCAAATAGCCGACGGCAATCAAGGCGTCGATCAGGCTGACGACTTCCGGCTGCTTCAAGTGCGCCAGGAGTCCGAACGTGCTGAGCTTGTTCAGCCGCAGCTTGGTCATCCTGGCGGAGGCCGATCCGCACAGCATTTGGGCGATGAGGTTCTTGCCGCAGGAGAAGCGGACGTGAGTGTGGGTGCGGGCGACGCCGCTGAGCACGATCCGCACCGCCTCGACCACGCCATCGCCGCCGGCCGGCACAAGTTCTTCGTCCGGTTGCCGGGATGGCGTTTTCTTGGTCGCACGGCGGCCGCAGTTGTCGCAATGGCCGCACGCCCCGGCGCCGTCCTCGCCGAAATAGCGGAGGATTTCCCCCTGCCGGCAGCCGCCGCTCAGGGCGAACCGGATCACGAGATGGAGCTTTTCGTATTCGGCCTCCTTGCGGGCTTCCTGTTCGGCGAAGTCGATATCGAGCTCGTCGAAGGCGCCGTCGCGGCGAATCATGCGGATCGCCCGGCCGCGGAACGGCGGCACGTAGGTGAACAACGCCAACTGGTTCAACTCGCGCAGCGCGCCGGCGACGGAGTCGAAATCCAACTGCGATTCGGCCGCCAGCGTGCGGGGATGGAATTGGACCAGTTCGTTGCGTCGGGCCCCCACCAGGCGTTCGACGGCCTGGAGCACGCGGCGTCGGACCTTCGCTTGTTTCGGCAGGAGATCGACCAGGGTGGGCAAGTCGCTGTCCAGCCGCACGGCCGCCTCGTTCTGCGACGAGACGAGCCGCTCCAGGACGCCGGCGCTTTCCAGTAGTTGCTCGCAATTGCCCACCCCTTCGGCGCCGATCGACAGCCCGATCTGCTCCTTGACTTCCTGCTGGGTCAGTTGGATGGGATCGTCGTCCAGATCGCGGAGGAATTCGTAGACGGCTTCGACGTTTTCGCGGTCCGGGTAGGCGTTTTGGATGAAATACTCTTGAATGAAGCGGTCGGCCGCGTGATAGAGCATCAGGCAGCGCGAGGGCTGCCCGTCGCGCCCGGCGCGGCCTGCCTCTTGATAATAGGCTTCCAGGCTGCCGGGCAGATTATAGTGGACGACGAAGCGGACGTCGGCCTTGTCGATGCCCATGCCGAAGGCGTTGGTGGCGGCCACGATTTCGACCCGCCCGCCCATGAAGGACTCCTGGGCCAGGCGGCGGTCCTCGGGCAGAAAGGCCCGCGTGATAGACCTTCACCGTCCGTCGCGTCTGCCCGGCGACCATCGCGGCGACCTCCTCGGTCCGTTTGCGCGTCGAGGCGTAGATAATGCCCGAGCCGGGCGTCTCCGCCAGGAATCGCACCAGGAGGTCGGCCTTCTGGCGTTCCTTGGCCGGACATTGCACCTCGTAGAACAGGTTGGGCCGCTCGAAGCCGGCGAAGAAACTCTTCGGGTCGTGCAGCGCCAACTGCTCGATGATGTCGCGGCGGACGCGGTCGGTGGCCGTGGCCGTCAGGGCGATGGTCGTCGGGTTGCCCAGCAACTTGCGGAAGTAGCCCAGCCGGGCGTAATCGGGCCGGAAGTCGTGCCCCCACTCGCTGATGCAATGTGCTTCGTCGACGGCCAGCAATTTCAGCCCGATCGACCGGACCGCCTCCAGAAACCGGCCGCTGCGGAACCGCTCCGGCGCCACGTAGACTAAGCGGAACTGGCCGGCCGCCATCCGATCCAGCCGGGCGTATTGCTCGTCCATCGACAGCGTGCTGTTGACGAACAACACCGGCAGCCCCCGCGACTGGAGTTGATCGACCTGGTCCTTCATCAACGCGATCAGGGGCGAGACGACCAGCGTCAGCCCGTCCAGCACCATCGCCGAGAGCTGGTAGCAAAGGCTCTTTCCGCCGCCGGTGGGCATGACGCAGAGGCAATCGCGACCGGCGAGGACGGTGGAAATCACTTCCTTCTGTCCGTGGCGGAACGAAGAGAGCCCGAACCGCGGCAGATAGGATTCCAGGTTCGCGGGCGAAGGCTCTGGCATGGGGGCGAAATTGGACGACTGCGTGGCACGGACAAAATGTCCGTGCCGCCCGCGGGGAAAGGAGATGTACCTGGGGCCGTCGGTCTGTCCGCATTATAGGCTTGCGGCCGTTGGGCGCACACGGGAGCGGCTTTGGTTCGGTGCGAGCGAACTCCGCCACAAATCCCCAAGAGAGGGGCATGGCCGGATTGACATTTACACAGGTGGCGGAACTCGGTAAATAGACGCAACTTCTAGTGCCCCAAGTTCTAACGCCCAAAAAACGCGGTGGAACCGCTCATGAGAATGCCAAGTATCGCGGCAATAAAGCCCGAAACACGCCGTCCGCCGGTCGAGCCGTCCACGATGGACGTGGCCAAGGCCGATCACGAACTGACGGTCATTATTCCCGCCTTCGACGAAGAACAGCGGCTCCCCTGGACCTTATGTCAACTGGGGATGTTCCTCGATCAGTGGGGGATTGACTACCGCGTTATGGTTGCTGACGATGGCAGCAGCGACAGCACCTGGCATTTAGCCGCCGCGCTGGGGCCGCGATTCTCGACCGTCCGGCTTCCCGAGCATCGGGGCAAGGGCTGCGCGGTGCGGACGGCCATGCTCCGCGCCACCGGCCGGGTCATCGCCTTCACCGACGCCGACCTGCCCTTCGAGTTGACGGCCTTGCGGGAAGCCTACCAGTGGATTCACAAGGGGGCGTGCGAGGTCGTCTTCGGGGCGCGCGACATCGAAGGGGCCCGGCACGTCGCCCACCGGCGATTGTCGCGGACCATCGCCACCGCGGGTTTTCGAGCCATCGTGAAACGCCTGATTTCGCGGGAAGTGACCGATACGCAATGCGGCCTGAAGTTGTTTGGCCGCCGGGCTGCGCGAGATTTTCTCGCGGGCCACGATCGATGGATTCGCGTTCGACGCCGAGGTGGTCTTTCTCGCCCGCCGGTTGCGACTGCCGCACCGCCGGGTCCCGGTCAACCTGATCCACGACTACGATTCGACGATCTCGTTGCGACGCCACGCGCTGCCGATGCTCTGGGACGTCGTTCGTCTGCGGCTGCGCGATTGGTTCGGCCGGCGCGTCACCCCCTTGGAACTGCCGCGGCAGGGCGAATTGCAGCGTCCCGACGCCGCGAAGGAGCAAGAAGACCAGAGGAAACTGGCTGCCTGATGATTGCAGGATGCGCGAGTGCGACGGCGACGGCTTGCGGTTGCGGGCGGATTGCCCTGCACGCCGACGACCTCGGCATGAGCCGGGCCGTCACCGAGGGCATCCTCCGCGGCTTCCGCGACGGTCCCCTGACCAGCACTTCGCTGTTGGCCAATGCCCCCGACGCCGGCCGTGCGCTCGGCCGTTGGACGGAACTCTTGCGGCAGCAGCGGTCGGGCAGTCTGCCGTCGTGGCCGCTGCGGCACAAGCTCGACGACAACGATCGCCCGTTCGACCTCGGCATCCATCTGAACCTGACCGAAGGCTGTCCCCTGACGGCCGGTCGTTATCCGCCCGAATTGCTCGACGCCGAAGGGCATTTTCCCGGCATTCGTGCGTTGTTTCGGCGGATTGGCCCGCGTGGCGGGCGGTTTCACGCCGCCCTGCTCGACGAGCTTTCCAGCCAGGTGCGGTTCATGCTCGACCACGGCATCCAACCGATGCACCTCAACGGGCACCAATACGTCGAGCTTCTTCCAACCGTCCGCGACGTGGTTGCCGAGCTGTTGGAAACGTTTCACATTCGGGTCGTTCGGGCCGCGGCGGAACCGTCGCTTTGGCCGATGGTTTTCGGTCGCGGGCTCCGACCGTCGGCAGTGGTCTTTGCCGCAGCCCAGCAATACTTCGCCCGGCAATTCCGCCGCCGCATGGATCGATTGGCCGTCGGGCACGCGGATCGGTTCTTCGGGACCGCATTGGCCGGACGCATCGAGATGCGCCGGATGCGGGAGTTTTTGGGGAACACGTCGGAGAACGGCAACGGGGTGAACGCATTGAACGGGTTGAACGGTTTGAAAAGGCCCTCGTTTCGGCTGACGGAAATCTGTCTCCATCCGGCGGAAGAAGACGGGACGGTTCCGGTGGATGGCTGGAACGATCCCTTGGCCGCATCGAGGCCGCAAGAGTTGCAAATGCTCGTCTCCACGGAATTGGCCGAGTATCTGGTTGCCCGAGGGGCACAATTGGGCCGCCTGAGCGAGTTGGCAAACCCATGACCATCGGACCGGCCGAAGACAACACGGTGCAAGAAAGGACGGCCGCGGCATCAGGCCAGTGGCCTGCCTCGGGGCGATGGATTTTCCACCTGGCGCGGGTGGCGTGGATCGTGCTGGCGTGCGCGGTGAGCGTCAAGGCCGTGGGGTGGCCGACGGAGCATAGCGTCTATCCCTGTTTCGAGGCGGGCGGTTGGACGTGGTGGCAAGGCCAGGACGTCTACCCCCTGGCTTGCAAGTGCGAATTCCGTTATGGCCCGGTCTGCGCCATGGCGTTGGCTCCGTTGGCGTTGTTGCCCCGTGCGTTGGGCGGCCTGCTATGGATATGGCTGGATTTGGGGGTGTTTTTCGTGGGCCTGCGGGCCTTGAGGACGCGGATCTTGCCGGGTCCGTGGACACCGCGGCGCGAGGGCCTCTTCCTCATCCTGGTCTTGGCCGGCATCACGCACAGCATCTGGTCCGGCCAGAGCAACCTGTTCGTCTTCGGCCTGGTGGCGCTGGGCGTGGTGGCGATTGCGGACCAGCGATGGTGGCTGGCCGCCTGGATGCTGGCCATTCCCATCCACATCAAGGTATGGCCCTTGGCCGCCGCGATGTTGTTGATCGTCTGCTGGCCGCGGCGGCTGGCCCTGCGTTTCGGCCTCTGCCTCGTGGGCGTTGGGGTCATTCCGTTTCTGACGAAGCCGCTGGCCTGGGTATGCCGGCAATACGCCGGCTGGTTCGCCGTCTTGCTGGGCCCGGCGCAGATCCGCCACGAGTATCGCGATGCCTGGACGATCTGGGAAGCGTTCCATGGCCCCGTCCCAGCCCATCACCACATGCCGCCGGACCATCCGTGGATCTATCTTGGCCTGCAATTGGCCGCGGCCGCGCTGGTGCTGGTGCTATGTCTGCGGCAGGCGCGGCGGAGTCCGTCGGTCACGCGGCTGCTGCTGTTCGTGCTGACCGTCTGGGCCTGCTGGCAAATGGTGTTCGGCCCGGCCACGGAACGCAACACCTTCGGCCTGATCGCCCCGTTGTCGAGTTGGGCCCTGATTACCTGCCTGGAGCAAAAGCGGGGGCGCATGGTGATGGGCTTGGCCTTCACCCTGATGCTGGCAGCCAATCCCCGGCGTGATCGAGGCGGCCGTGGAAGGACGCCATTCCTTTGGTCCGGGCGGCCCATCCGATCGGCGTGATCTTGTTCGCCGGTTGGTTCTTGTGGTGGAACCGCGGAGGCGGCGCTCGGCGGAGCGAGCCCCAGGCGTCCGCGTCGCATCCCAAGCGCGTTTGCAGCGGCAGTCCCTTGATGGCCCCCTCGTTCTTATTGCCGAGATCGGCGGGACGTCCGGGCGAGGAAACCAGCCCGGAAGGACGTGTCTTGGCGGCGGGTTGCGGCGGCCAGGGCTGAGCCGTAACGGTTCACGGGGACTCGCCCGATTTTCCCGGCGAAGCCGGCGAAACTGGGTCTGTCCCCTTCCGTGGCGTGTCATGGGTTTCGGGCGACCGCTTCAAGGTGCCTTGGAAGACCCTGTCGCCGATGTGCCGGCCGTTCTTGTCCACCACCGGCCAGTCGGGGCATCGAATGGTCAGGCGGTCGGCGCCGTGCAGGGTCGCGGTGGCGTGGACGTTGTAACGTCGGGCAGACATCAAAAAGGCGATCTTCAAAGCTTCCTTCGAAGGTGGAACCATGTTTGTCGGCGCCCGGCGTTGCTTTGTCGGCAAGGCGGGTCAATTGCCCGGTCAGGTCCTTGATCGTGCCGCTATCGATCAAGTGGATCGTCAGTGTCTTGCCGTCATCGTCGATGTGGAAGGTGCCGTCTCCCCGCCACGTGCCCGTGAGAGGGCCGTGGGTATCGGGTTCCTCCTTGGCATGGTGCGTCGCCCCACGCGCGATGCGTCGGCCAGGGGCTCCTGGTCTTTGCGGCAGTTCTATCTTTAGGCCGCCCGGCGGGCGATCCATGCCGGGCGTTACACTACTGACTTTCCTTCTGGCTTCTTCCAGCGCACGGTCAGCCAATTTCTTGAGGTACGGGTTTCGTGGGAGGAAGTTGAGCCCACGTTTGTCCGCCGTCGGCGGTACGAAATACGTACAATGTGCCATCGGGACCAAGAAACCCGATTTCATATTCGGTTTCATGGCCTGTGTAACCAGGCGGAATTCTTATCCTATAGTCGCTGAAATTGCCGGCCAATTCGTGATTCTCTTCAAGACGTTGCAACAATTGATTGACGCCTTCTCTTAAACCTGCCGGCCCGTGGTAGGACGGCGTGTTATGCTGTCGTGGCGGCATCGGTGTCATCGGCTTGGGCAGGAAAGCGATTTTCTTCTCGGGCGGCTGACCCGGGCCCAGGTAGCGGAGGACAGGGAGAGACTTGAACGCCCCTGTCGAGCAGGAGACGTTGCCGGCGACGGGAACGACAATGGTATGGGGCTGCCCGATTCCGCCGATCCCCAGCATCTTCGGATGATCGGTGTCGCTCGGCCAGACCACGATCTGAACGCAATGATCTCCGGGGCCGAAGGGCCCCACGATGCCTTCCACGTACGATACCGGTCCCCGCACGGTGATGGAGTCGCCCTTGTGGATGGAAAGGGCTTGCTCTTTATCCAGCTTGACCCATACCTTGCTGCCGAAGGTGCATGCGCCCTCGTGGACCAGCGACTCGAATTCCCGGGGCGGGTCCATCGAGATGCCCCAGCGATCTCTCGTCCCTCCGCCCCATATCGGCGGCTCTTGAATAATGTCCGCCACCGTTCCGGTGAAGGCAATAGTGCCGCATTTGCGCACCCTTGCCTTGAGTTCTTCCACGGCGGCGGCAACCGCCTCGTCGCGCTGGATCTGGGTTCCCTCGCGCAGGCGCGCCTCCCTCAGACGTGTTGCGTAATCGCGGATGATCGCGGCCAGCAAAGCTGCCTCATCCTCAACCGGGGCATCTCCAGCTTGCCTGAGATCAAGCAGCTTGAGCTCGTTTGCGCCCACCGCCCGACGGGCAGTCTCGCGGGCCGCCTGGACGGCCGGCATGAGCAGTGCGGCAACTACTTTATCGCTCACGCCGGACACCTGCGCACTTGCCGTTACCCCTGAATGAGTGATTTTGACGGAACCAAGAATCTTCTTGGCTTCCTCGGGGATCCCGGCCGTCCGGCCCGCAAGCGCTACGAGCCCGTTGAGTTGCTTGTCGAATCTCTCGGCGCTCTTCTCGTCCCGGCAAGTCGCCTCAAGATTGACCGAGAGATCGCCGGCAACGTTGGCCGAGAAGCTGACCGCGTCGATGTCCTTCAAGGTCTCCGTGGACATCACGGGATTGTCAGGAATGGGAGGAAGATTCTTCGGTGGGATCGCCACCGCGTAAAGCGTTTTCGATCGCTCCGCCGCCGCTTGCTTGATGGCGCTTTCCAAGCCGATTGGCAGTTTCGGCTGCCCGTTGCGCTCCAGGATGGCCTGCAGCAGCTTGGGGAATGCAAAGACGAGAGTCTGCTTGTCGGCAATGTACATGGCGGGCTCTCCCGGCTCGGTGTAAACCGTGAACCCCCCTGCCGATTCCTTCTTCAGTTTCTCAGGGACCATATCCGGCGTGTAGGGCGTCTTCAGCTCGACCACGACCGTCACGCCCGGCCCGTCCTTAGAACGTCTCCATGTCGAAGTCGGCTCCAACCGAAACCCGGGAAACGTCCGCCAGCGCGATGCCCATTTCATTCTTGAGGTTTTGGTCCATCGTCTCTATCGGTGCGCCTGTGGCTTCCACAGTGTCGGCATAGAGTTTGCTATTGCGAAGCGCGGCCACGTCGACGGACATGAAGGCCTTGGTGCCGTCGGGCATGTAGCGAAGCGCCGCCGGCATCCCCGAGCCCATGGTAATGATTACGTACGCCGCAACGGCGCCGACTGCGGCAAGTCCAACCCCCACTGCCGAGGCGATCCAGGACGCCGGCACGCCGCGCCCGGGCGGCCGGCTGGCGGCACGTGGCAACGCCGAAACGGCTGCGCATGGCGCGGGCGATGGCGCCGCCCCTGCCGTGGCTTGCCAGGGAGCGCCGGCCGATGCGATGGCGGATGCGAACAGTTCGACCTGCGCCAAGGGAAGCCATTGCGACATGCCCTCGCGCCAACAGATGGTATTGGCGTCCAGCCGGCCCGCCCGCCAGGATTGGATAAGCTGGTCGGCCGTGAACGGGCCCGCGGGCTGGTTGCCTTCACCGCGAATGTACCAAGGGCCGGATTGCGTGCTCACGACAATTCTCCAAGTGCGAAGTTCTGGGCGTTCTCCGCGCGTGCAGTCCAAGTTAACTCAATGACGGTCATTCGTACCCTTCCCATGTTCGGCCATCGACCTGGCGGACGCGGGAGAATACTTGCTGCAAACGCTCGGAAAGGTTGGAACTCCCGAACAGATAGACCACAATGCCGATAGAGATGGCGAACCCGGCCAAAGCGCCTACAATCCCTACGCGCATCACGAGCGCCGCCACCAGGCCGATGAGACCGCCGATGAGTTGCAGCACGGCCAGAATCTTCGCCAACGAAAGTCCCCACCTGCGAAAGGTCCAAAGGCCGTAGCAAGCCAGTTCCAAGAGCAGTGCGTAGTGGAACAGGAGCAGGCCGCCGAGCCCCATCATTTCCGTGGCTAGGACAGCCGATTCCGGTCGCCGGGAGTGAAACGTATCCTCGAAACCCTGGGACACGCCGCCGAGGAAAGAAGTGCCATACGTAAGCATCAGGCCGCCAATAATCCCGGCCACACCGCAGATAGCCCAGTAGAAAACGATCCAAACGAGTCCGACGGGTCTTTTCATTGCGCCAACGGGCACGGCCGAGGAACCTCTTGCCCCGCCCAGGTTCCGCGGTCCATCGACGGGAGTGGGGCCGGCCCCGGATTGGAGAAATGACAACGGATCGCCCGGCGGCGGCGGCGGGGCGCCATCGGGCATGGGCGGCATCCCGGGAGGCAACGGCCCTCCTGAACCCGGCATCGTGTCGCCATTCTGCGCCGTGCCAGGCCACGGCGGTGACGCGGCAACGCCGCTCGCCTGACGTGAAGGCTGCGGGGGCTGCGGAACCTTGAGAGGCTGGTTGCACCCGGGACACGGCACAGTCTTGCCAATCGCTGGTTCGCTCACGGTCAGGATTCTCATGCAGTGAGGACAACTAATCTTGAATGGCGACATAAGATTACCCGGTGGTCCAAAGGGGAGGCGGCGCCAGCGCGAGAAGCATCCGCATCAAACGGACGCATTCGGAACAAACGACGCTGACTGCCATCGCGTGCTCCTCCAGAGGGGGCTGCCGCGGAAGCATGACACGCAAGCAACGAGGATTCCCATTGTACCCCAAAAGGCTGGAGACGCAAGACCCGGAACGCGGAAGAACCATCGCAAGGAATACCCTGGGCCCCAGTCCCGACCACCGAGCATAAACACGCCTGGACAACAGGACGACCCGCGCGGAATAATGGGTTGCGTCCGCCGCACGGTTACGTCGCACGCTCGGGAATAATCATGCACCTGTCCGACTATCAGTGCTTGCCCCTGGGATTCCAGCCTCTTCAACTGCCGG
The DNA here is from genome assembly GCA_963804825.1 of uncultured Planctomycetia bacterium. Classification (GTDB taxonomy): domain Bacteria; phylum Planctomycetota; class Planctomycetia; order Pirellulales; family Thermoguttaceae; genus JBKQVT01. The sequence continues at coordinate 549,241 of CAWDRV010000006.1, forward strand.
ATAGTCCCTGGCTTCTTCTTGGACTGGTCTTCCTCTTTGCCGCCATGATCGGGCTGATCGAATTCGGCGTCCTCAGCTATGCCTACGAGAAGATGGGGGTCAACCGCCGCGATGTTTATCTACTGCTGTTCTTCTCGCTATTGGGCTGCTTCGTCAATATCCCCATCGCCAGGCTCGTCCGATCCCATGAGACCGTCGTGGAGATCTATATCAACGTGGGCGGGGCCGTCATTCCCACTTTTCTCGCCCTCTATCTGCTGATTAAGAACTCTCTGTACGTGCGAGCGGCGGTGGGCGTGGCCGTCGTCACCGCCGTGGTCCACCTGTTGGCGAGGGCGGTCCCGGGCGTCGGCATCCAAATCAATCTCCTCGTGCCGCCGCTGATCGCCGCGACGGTTGCCCTGGCGCTATCGCGCGACCATGCCTCCTCGTTGGCCTATATTTCCGGCACGCTCGGGACGCTGATCGGGGCCGATCTGCTGAATCTTTTCCAGTTGGCCAGCTTGAAGAGCCAGGTTGTTTCGATTGGCGGGGGGGGCAGCTTCGACGGCATCTTCCTCACAGGGATCATCGCCGTGCTGTTGGCATGAGGGCCGCGGGGGCGGGGCTATCCGAAGGCTGACGCCTCCGGCTCGTTGGGATTCCGCGGGTGGCCCCGATAGCTACGCTATCGGGGCGGCGGAGCCGCAAGAGGAGCCTCTCTACGCCACGCAAGCGTCTTGCGACTCCCGCCCTACAGGATTCTCCGCAACGTAGAACTGGCTATGGGCTGTAAGGCAGTTGCTTGGCCATCGCAAAGTCCGCGTTCGCCCTGTCGAGATCGCCCATCTTCCTGTACGCAACACCCCGGTCGTAATACGCCTCGGCCGCTCCTGGGTTGAGGCGTATCGCTTCGTTGTAGTCGGCAATGGCCAGGTCGAGGTTGCCCTTGCCCGCGTAGTATAGCCCCCGGTCTCTATACGCTTCGGGCAACCAGGGGTCGATGCGGAGGGCTGTGTTGTAGTCCGCGATCGCCCGGTCAAGGTCTCCCTTCCTCCAATAGGCATAGCCCCGGTTGTGGTACGCCAGGGCATCTTGAGGATCGAGGCGGATCGCTTCATTGTAATCAGCGATGGCCCGGTCAAAGTCGCCCTTTTTCCGGTAAGCGACGCCGCGGTTGTTATATGCCTTGGAGTATTTTTGATTGAGGAGGATCGCTTTGTTGTAATCGGCGATGGCCTGGTCGAGATTGCCTTGCTTTCTGTTGGCAAGGCCTCGATTGTTGAATGCCCGAGCAGCGTAGTACACGATTCCGCCGACGGCGAGCACGACGATAATGTGAATGACAAGATGTCGTCTGATTGCGTCAATGACAGGATGTCGTTTCATGGGATTTCTCCGGATAACCAAGGTGCAAGAACCGTTGTTTTCGGTTCTTAACACCAGTGGCGTATCCTCCTAAGATAGTCCCGCGGCAGAGAAAGACAAGACCCTCCGACATAAGAAGGAAGGATCAAGGATGAAGGATCAAGGGAAAGGCTGCAAAATCAGCGGCGATTCGACCTTTGCCCGCGCGGCGGCAACTCGTAGTCCGCCGGCCCGGCGCCGTCCAGATTCTTCCGCGTGATGGCCACGAAATGGGGCTCCGGGACCACGGAGCTTTGCGGCCCGCGCACGCGGATGGGCACCATCGCGGCGGGCTGTTCTTCGTCGTCGCCGGCGGTGCTCTTCGAGCTGCGCGGCAAGAGCACCAGCAGATTGGGCAGCACCAACGCGCTCATCAGGCAGCAGCTCATGCCGATGGTCAGCACGCGTCCCAGGCTCCAGAGGCCTTGGTGGCTGGCGACCATCAGCGCGGCGAAGCCGACCATGGTGGTCAGCGAGTTGACCAGGACGGCCGTCGTGGTGGCGGCGCTCATGCGGTGGTAGGGGCCGGTGCGGCGGCGGAAGTCGTTGATGATGTGGATGCCGTTTTCCGCGCCCAGGCCGATAATCAGGGGCAGGACGATCATGTTGGCCGAGTTCAGCGGGATGCTGAGAAAGCCCATCAGCCCGAACATCTGCAACACTCCCAGTCCCAGCGGCAGCAGGGCCAGCAGGGTATAGAAAACGTTGCCGAAATCGAACCAAAGCATCAGGACGATCGTCACCAGGGCGTAGACGGCGGCCAACTGGTAGCTCTGCTTCATGTCGCGCGAGGCTTCATAGACCTGGAGCGGATTGCCGGTGACTTCCCGATCGACCTTGCGGATGTCGTGGACGAAGGCTTCGCGGGCGGCCAGGTCCCAGATGTCGTCTTTCGCGTAGATTTTCAACAGGAACTTGCCGCTCTTGCCCATGAAACGGCAGAGGAGGCTGGCGGGCAGATCGGCCAAGGCAGGCGGGTCGGGATTGGCCGCGTCGCGCAACAGGACCAGTCGGCCGAGCAGATCGTCGGCGACGCGCTGCTGGAAATCGGACACGCGCCGGGCGAGTTCTTGGGGCGGAAGGCCCTGGAGCAGTTGATTCAACTGGGCCATTTTCGCGGCCCGCTCGGCCGGCGGTGCGCCGGCGGCGGCCGCGGGCGCCATGGCCGAGAGCACCTGGCCCAACTGCACGACCGAGGGAGCGGGGATCATCGGCGCCCGCTCCGGCAATTTTGCCAGGCGGCGTTGAATGCGCTCGATGAGCGGGCGGATTCGGCCCTCATCGGCAGGGCAAGTCTTGTCCTGATCCAGCGGGAACACCGACGCGAGTTCCTCGACCCGTTCGACCGACGGCAGCCGGCTGAAGGCCGCTTTGCGCCGCAGGGCGTCGGCCGCGTCGTTGGCCACCGACAAGGCGAACCAGGCGCTCTGGTTGGTCTCGGTGAGCAGCTTGCGTTCCAGTTCGACGCTTTCCAGGCCGACCGGTTGCAGGTTCAGCAGGTTGTCGTCGTACCAAAGCTTGGCCATGCCCACGGCCATCGCCGCCGTGGCGCCGACGGTCAGCAGCAGCGTCAGGCGGGGTTTCCGGTAGAGGGGCCGCAGCCCGGCGTAAATGTCCAAGGCGGCCGGCACTTTGCGGCCGAAGTGGCGCGTATCGAACAGGATGATCAGGGCCGGCAGGACCGTCATGGCCGCCAGCCAGCAGAGGAGGATGCCGCCGCCGGCGATGACCCCCAACTGGGCAATCCCGCGAAAATCGGTGAACGCGGTGGCAAAGAAGGAGCAGGCCGCGGTGAAGGCCCCCATCGTGATGCTCGGCCCCACGCTGGCCGCCGTCCTGACCACGGCCTCGGCGGTCGAGCGCGACGTGGCGCACAACTGGAGATACCGTGCGACATAGTAGATGCCGTAGTTGATCCCCAAGCCCATCAGGATCGAGCCGAAAGCGATGCTGAGGATGTTCAGATAGCCGACGGTGACGGTGGTGTAGCCCAGGGTCCAGATCGTTCCCAGGACGAGGGCCACCGTGGCCAGCAGGGAATGGCGCAGGCCGCCGAAGCCGGCCACCAGCACCAGGAAGATGCCGCCCAACGACAGGAAAGTGACGATGGTCATGGCCGACTGGCTCAGCCGCATTTCGTCGTTTTCCATGACGGGCAGGCCGGTCAGGCCGATCTTGACGCCGGGAAAACGGGTCTTCGCCCGGGCCACGATCGACCGCAGGGCTTCCACCGCATCGGTGTTCTGCGCGAACTTCTGGGCTTCGGTGGCGTTCTGCACGAAACGCAGCGCCACCAGCCCGATGTGTCCGTCGTTCAGCAAGCAGTAGCGACAGGCCTCCGAGACGAGGTCGTCCATTCCCGCCGGAGAACTCGACATGTTCGGCCAAGGGGATTGGTACGCGCCCGGCTGACTCAAGGCGGTCATCAGGCTGCTCATCCATTTCGCCTGGCATTGCTGGGCGGCTTGCAGGACTTGGCTCGATTCGGCGGTCGTGCCCGCCGCCGGCGGCGCCGGGCCGGACGAGCCCGGGGCCGCGGCCAGGTTCGCCATCCGACCGGCCATGTTGACCAGGTTCAGTTGCGACCAATCGCCTTGGAGGATCGGATCCAATTGGGCCAGAAAGCCGTCGATGGTCGCCAGTTCGGCGGGCTTCAGATAGTGAAGCCCCTTGGCGCGGAGCTTCGAGTAATCGATCTTGTGCATGACGGCGTGGAAGTGACGGCTTTCACGCTGGGTCATGGCCGCCAGCTCGTCCAGCACCGGCACGACCGCCTCGCGATTGGGGCCCTCGACGACGACGACAACGTCCTCTTCGTCGCCGAACTCCTTGGTGTATTCCTGCCAGCGGCGATTGTAGCTGCTGGACGGATTGAGCACGTCGTCGCGGTTGGTGTGGAACCCGCAGATGGTCGTGGCTGACGACCAAGGCCCAGACGGCGGCCACGACACCCAAGACCAAGGTCAGAAGGGGGTATCGAACCACCAGACGCGCCAACAGCGCCAACGGCCGTGACAACAGCGACGGTTCTGTCGGCGGCATCCCTTCCGCTGACATAAGTCTTTTCCCGGCAATAAGATATGTTTGTGCCCTCCCAGGCCACCGCGAGCGATGACAGGGCGGGCTACCAAGGCACGGTTGCCCTCCAAGGGACTAAGAAGGGAGGCATTCTAATGGCTGCCGTCCGTCGGGGCAAGACGAGAATTCTCGGCGGCCACGGCTGTAACTCCTTCACAGTCCGCCGCTTAGTTCTACGACGTTAGTGCGTCTTGCAGTTATCTGTAGCGTTTGATGTTGGGTGGCACGGGCATCTTGCCCGTGTTTTTCCCAGCACTGGCGAAACGCCAGTGCCACCCGACGGAATTTGTGCGGGGGCGATCCCAAAAAATCCCTACGGGCAGGGCGCGATGGGCACAACCTTCGCAATCACCGCGGCCTCGGCCAGGAGGCGATGGTCCATCTCGCCGCGCTGAAGCACCTCGGACGCCCCGGCCGCCGGCGCGGTCGTTTTCAACGCCGGTTCCTCGACCGCCGGCATCGGCTCGGGCGCGATCGACTCGACGTAATGGCGGATGCACTGCACCGTCTCGTCGATGGTGTCGGCCTGCACCAGCATCAACTCGCCCGGCTGCGCCGAACGCAACGCCGTTTCGACCGCCGTCACGGCGCCGCGGACCTCCTCGATCTGCTTCACGCGCCGGCCCGACGCCATGCCCTCGCGGAGCAGGCGGATGATCTCGCCGTCGGCGCGGCCGCGGGTGTAGTGGTCCTCGTAGAGGATCACGCGGTCGAACGCCTCGCCGAGCAGTTGTCCCTGGCGGAGCAAGTCGCAGTCGCGGCGGTCGCCCGCCGTCGAATAGACGCACGTGCGATGCGCGTTCGGAAACTGACCGACCGCCTCGACCAGGGCGGCCAACGCGTGGGCATTGTGCCCGTAATCGACGATCACCGTCGCCCCGTGAATCTCCAGCAGATTGAAGCGGCCGGGGACCTTTTCCATGTCGGCGGCGAACGACTCGACCCGGGCACGGATCACGTCCAACGGCACCTTCAGCGACAGCGCGGCGGCCACGGCGGCCAGGGTGTTTTCCACCTGGAACGCGATCTTGCCGCCCAGGGCCAACGGCACGCGGTCCAGCGACAGCACGACCTCCTCGCGATCGCCCTCCGCGACCGCGACCTGGTTCTGGCGGACGAAGATCGCCTTGCCGCCGGCCGCGCGATGCCGGACGATGACCGGGTGGTTGCCGTCGATGGCGAAGTAGAAGATGCCGCCGGCGCAATGCGGCTCCATGCCGACCACCAGCGGATCGTCGGCGTTGAGCACCGCGACGCCGGCGGGCGGCACCACGTCGACGATGCATCGCTTCACCTTGGCGAGTTCCTCGGCGGTGTTGACTTCGCCCAGGCCGAGGTGATCGCCGTCGCCGATGTTGGTGACCACGGCAACGTCGCAGCGATCGAAGGCCAGGCCCGCGCGGAGGATTCCGCCGCGGGCGGTTTCCAGCACGGCCGCGTCCACGGCCGGGTTCAAGAGCACGGCGCCGGCGCTTTGCGGCCCGCTGCAATCGCCCCGGTCGATCCGCCGGCCGTCAATGAAAATGCCGTCGGTGCAGGTCATGCCGACCCGCAAGCCCATGCCCTTGAGAATGTGGGAAATGAATCGCGTCGTGGTCGTCTTGCCGTTCACTCCCGTGACGGCGCAGACGGGGATGCGTCCATCGTCGCCCTCGGGAAAGAGGGTGTCCACGATGGCTTCGCCCACGGGGCGGGAAATGCCCACCGAAGGTTGCAGGTGCATCCGCAGCCCCGGCGCCGCGTTGACCTCGACCACGACGCCGCCCTGTTCATCCAGGGGCCGGCTGATGTCCATGGCCACAATGTCGACGCCGGCGATGTTCAGCCCGATCATCTGGGCGGCCTCGACGGCGCGGGCGGCCACCTGGGGATGGACCCGCTCGGTCACGTCGATGGCCGTCCCGCCGGTGCTGAGGTTTCCGTTGCGGCGGATCAGGACCGTCGCGCTGGCCGGCGGGATGCTCTCGGGAGTGAACCCCTGGTCGGCCAGCAAGGCCAGCGAAACGGCGTCCAATTTGATCTTGCTCAGCACGGTGGCATGATGATCGCCGCGGCGCGGATCGGCGTTGACCAGGTCGATCAGTTCCGTGATGGTGTGGACGCCGTCGCCGAGGACCTGCGCCGGTTCCCGCCGGGCCGCCGCCACGACCCGCCCCGCCACCACTAACAGACGATAATCATGGCCCGGGGCGAACCGTTCCACGACGACCTGCTTGCCGACGCTCTCTTGGAGGGCGGCGTGATACGCGGCGGTCACTTGTTCCGCGGTGGTCAAGTTCGTGGCCACGCCGCGTCCCTGGTTGCCGTCGCGCGGCTTGACGACCACGGGCAGGCCGATTTCCAACGCCGCCGCCCAGGCGTCCACGGCGTCGGCGACGGGCCGGCCCTCGGGCACCGGCACGCCGACGGCCGAGAGCAACATGCGGGTGAGTTCCTTGTCTTGCGCGATCTCTTCCGCGATGGCGCCGGTGCGGTCGGTCTCCGCCGCCTGGATCCGCCGCTGACGCGACCCCTGGCCCAATTGCACCAGGCTGTTGGTGTTCAATCGCCGCACGGGAATGCCGCGGTTCCGGGCGGCCTCGACCAGCGCGTTCGTGCTGGGCCCCAACAAGACGTCGTCGGCCAGCTCGCGCAGCTTCTGCACCTCGCCCTTGATGTCGAAAGGGCGGTCGGCAATCGCGGCCAGCACCAACTCGCGGGCCGCCGCCAAACATCGCAGCGCCAACGTCTCCTCGACGCACTCGAAAACAACGCGGTAAACGCCGGGTTGGGAAGTCTCGCGGGCACGCCCGAAGCCCACGTCAACGCCCACCAGCGAGTGCAACTCCAACGTCACGTGTTCCAGGATGTGGCCCGGATAGGTCCCCTGCAGCAGGCGCTGAAAGAACCCGCCACGCTCCCCGATGCTGCACCGATGCTCGATCATCGTGGGCAACCAGGCCATGAGCCGGTCGTTGAACCCGGGAAAATCGGTCGAGGGGCGATCTAATTCACCCAAATCGACCCAAGCTTCGATGACCGGAGAATTCGTCCAAATGTTCGGACCACGCAACGCCAGCAGTTTGCGAAATTCCATCGTTGTCTCTCACCGCATGGAAGCAAATAATCTCGCCGAAGGAGAAACCATCGAGCCATCGGGAAAACACTCCCTAGAGGACGCCCCCAAGGACTTAAAGGTTTCATCGGCATTCTGGAAACTGTTTACTAATCCTCCCGCTACGTTCTCCATCTTCAGGCTCGACCAGACACAATCTGAACCGAGCGCTTCGCAAAAAACCCACTGCGTGTGGACTCTTCGGGCAGTGCGTCAAACTCGCTTGTGGGTCGGTATCGGTGGGACGGATTCTGGTGGGAAAGCGGGGATGCCGTCGGTGCGAGTTACCACCGCGCTCAAAACACCCCCATCTTTTTGATTGAATCCTCGCCGGACGCAAAAAGCAATAGCCGCCCCCCCGATTTCTTCAAGATTTTCTCAATTGCCTGCTTCACACCTCATGTCAGGAAAAAACCCAACTTTTATCGGTCGCCAGTACCCTGCTTTGGGGTTGCAAGCGTGTCCGTAGGGTGGGTCGAGCGAAGCGAGCCCCACCGTCAGTTTCTCGGGGATTTTGGTGGGTCTTGCTTCGCTCGACCCACCCTACATCTACATCTCTCTTTGCGTTTCCGACGGATGGCGGACACGGCTGCTGCGGTGCCCCGCATGATGAGTAGGCGGCCGCCAATGCCGCGTCACACGGAAATCCGTGGGAACCCCAATCCGCGCGATTTCGGCTGCCCTAAAGCCGAAGGACATAATAGAATAGGGTTTTGCACCCACCGCGTTCCCCCGTCCGGCCAGACACGTTGGCCGGGGCTGCTCTCCTGACGGCCGTTGGATTTCCCGTGTCGCTGCTGTCGAACAATATTTCCGACGCCTGGCATAACCTTCCCGCCGCGTTGCGCAACGAGGCGGAGCGGCGGATGCGGGCGGGCGAGCTGATGCTGGCATGGCTGGAGCCCGACCTCGATACGAAGCTGAATTTCGCCCGGGGATTGGTCGTGCTGACCGATCAACGGGTGTTGGGGCTGAGTTTCAGCCGTGGGGCATCGTCGCCGCACGGCGACGGCGACGGCGGTAAAAGCGGCAGCGGCGGCAACGGCGATAAGAGCGACAACGGCGACAACACCGCCGCCGTCGAATTCCACGATTGGCCGCTGGAACCGCGGACCGTGTTACACACCAAGGAGGAGGGCGGGGCGGGCACGCTGGAATTGCTCGACGACCATGGCCGGCTGGCGTATTGGCGATTCACGGCCGGGCGGACCGCGGCCGCCCATCGGCTGGTCGAGCGTCTGAAAGTGCTCCGCGAGGGTGAGCCGGCGGATGAAGCAGGGGAGGCGGGCGAGGGCGAGTGGCTCTGCCAGGCCTGCGGACTTCCCATCCCGCCGGAGAGCCATCTCTGTTCGGCGTGTGCCGCGGCGGCGGCGACGCGGCCGGCGCGGTCGCTGTTTCGGCTGGCGCCGTTCGCCCGCGCGCGGCTGGGCGTGATTGCGCTGGGCTTTGTCTTGAGCCTGGCGGCCACGGCGGCCAGCCTGGTTCCGATTTACCTCCAGAAGCCCATCATTGACAAGATCGTGGCCCCGTTGCTCAAGGGGGAGCGGCATTTCCAGCTCATGCCCTGGTATTTGTCCGCGATGGCGGGGGCGGCGATTCTGACTTTCCTGTTGGCCTGGGGACGCAACTACGTCCTGGCTTGGGTCAGCGAACGGATCGCCGCCGACCTGCGCAACACCACGTATACGCATTTGCAGCGGCTCTCGCTGGAGTTTTTCGGCGGAAAACGCACCGGCGACTTGATCTCGCGCGTGAGCGCGGACACGGAAAGAATCAACATCTTCCTCTCCGTCAATCTGCTCGATTTCGCCAACGACGTGCTCATGATTTTGATGACGGCGGCCATCATGTTGAGCTATGATCTGCGGCTGGCCCTGGTCACGCTCTGCCCGCTGCCGTTGATCGCCTGGCTGGTCCAACGGGCGCGGAAGAGGTTGCGGGGTGGATTTCAATTGGGGAGCCGGGCCTGGGGACACATGACCAGCGTGCTGGCCGATTCCATTCCCGGCATCCGCGTGGTCAAGGCGTTCGCCCAGGAACAGCGCGAAATCGACCGGTTCCACCAGGCCAACGACCGCGTGCTCTCGGCCGCCGACCGCGTGAATCGCATCTGGTCGTTCTTCAGCCCGGTGGTCCAACTGCTCGACGAATTCGGCCTGCTGGTGATCTGGGTTTTTGCCGTGTGGCAAATCTCTCGGGGAAGGAACATCACCGTCGGCGCCCTGGTGATGTTCGTGAGCTATGCCCGGGGGTTCTATGGGCGGCTGGAAACGATGAGCCGCATCGTGTCGGCGGTGCAGCGGGCGGCGGCCGCCACGCAGCGGGTCTTCGGCATCCTCGACCGCCAGGCCACCGTCCCCGAGCCGCTCCATCCCGTTCACCCCGCCGCGCTGCAAGGCCAAATCGAACTCCGCGACGTCGGCTTCCGCTACGGCAATCGCACGGTCGTCGAGGGGATCAACCTGGTCATCCGGCCGGGCGAGATGATCGGCCTGGTCGGCCCCAGCGGGGCGGGCAAGACCACGCTGGTCAACCTGGTCTGCCGCTTCTACGACGTGGCCGACGGCGCCGTGCTGATCGACGGCACCGACGTCCGGGCGTTTCCCATCGAGGAATATCGCCGGAACATCGGGCTGGTGCTCCAGGAGCCGTTCTTGTTTTACGGCACGATTGCGGAGAACATCGCCTACGGCCGGCCCGACGCCGGACGCGAGGAGATCATCGCCGCCGCCCGCGCGGCCCGCGCCCACGAATTCATCCTCCGCCTCCCCGATGGTTACGATTCGCTCGTGGGCGAACGCGGCCAAACCCTCTCCGGCGGCGAGCGGCAGCGCATCAGCATCGCCCGGGCGATCCTGATCGACCCCTGCCTGCTGATCCTCGACGAGGCCACCTCGTCGGTCGATACGGAAACGGAACGCGAAATCCAGGTGGCCCTGGAAAACCTGATCCGCGGACGCACCACCATCGCCATCGCCCATCGCCTGAGCACGCTCAGCCGCGCCGACCGGCTGGTGGTCCTGGAGCGGGGGCGGATTACCGAGATCGGGCCGCACGACGAACTGCTGCGGGCCGGCCGCACCTATGCCCGGCTGTATCGGGCCCAGTCCGTCACGGCCAAGGAGCGCAAGGCATGAGCGCCAACCGCCCGCCGGCCAAACACGATTTCACCCTCGAACCCGACGCCTGGGGACAATTGGTGCTCGTCGACGGCGCCGGACAGCGGTCCGTCGGCGTGGCGCCGATGCGGGCCTTCCCCGTCTCCGATCCCGATCACTGGATCTCGATTTGCGACGCCGCCGGACACGAGATCGTTTGCATCGTGAACTGGAGCGAAGTGACGCCCGAGGTCCGGGCGATCCTGGAAGAAGAACTGTCGCGCCGGGAACTCATCCCGGTGATCACGCGAATCCTGTCGGCCACGACCGAAGAGCCGTCGCAATGGACGGTGGAAACAGACCGCGGGCCGAGCACCTTCCAGATCAACAGTGAAGAAGACGTCCGCCGCCTGGAGCCGCACCAGGCTTCGATTCTCGATTCGCACGGAGTCCGCTACCTGATCCGGGACGTTCGCCGGTTGGATGCGACCAGCCGGCGCATCCTCGATCATTTCTTGTAATCGAGGATGCGGCCGGCGGTAAACGCACCAATTCGTATCGAGCGGATTTTGGTGGGGCTTGCCGACCACGCTGTGCACGGTGCCCGCTCGACCCACCCTACCGTGGTTTTCCGCAACAGAAACTACTTACCCTTTTCCGGCGTCGCCGGCGTCGTCGAGGTTCCGCTGCTCGCCGCAGTGCCGCCAGTCGTGCCCTTCGGCGTCTCCTTGGGCTTCTCGCAGCCAACCAGGAAAAAGCTCAAAACCACCAATGCAGCAGCCAATCGCTTCATCGCAAAGACTCCTAATAGTGAAGGAAGTTTCTAACCCTATACGCTCGGGCCGGTTTGTGACTAGATCGGCTCGGTACAGGACACCACTTTGCTGCCGTCGAGGTGGACCGCATACCCGACAAAGGGCGTGCGAATACCCCCTTCTGGACAGCTTCGCCAACCGTCGCAAAGCAAGATGATTGCAATGGTGGCAACATATTTAACAGGCGAAACTGACATTTTACAAGGAAAGCTGTGCCTTCGACGCAAAACGCCCTTGCATCGCCTGGGAATCCCTATGTTTACGCAGATCGGATTCGCAGTCAAGGGGGGCGCAAGTTGCTACGCCGAGACCACCCCCGTAGAATTCAGAAAACAAGAGCGAGAACCGCCCAAGCGAGGCGAGGATGGTGGATTAAATTGCGCAGACTACCCATTTTACGACGCTTAATACCAGGGTGACGCAATTCGCCGATGGATCGCAGGCGTGGCTTGAAAACAGGGGGCGTGGAATGGAACCGTCTCGGGGGATGGCACGTAGAAAAGACAGGGAGTTAGGTGTCGATTCCCTAGCGGTGCTGGCGCCCGTGCCTGCACCCACGACCACGGCAGGCGGAAAACCCGTACGCTCGGGCAGACTGAGAGACACCAATGGAAGATTATGAGCCGGGTTCGATTCGCACCTATCTCATGCAGATGGGTGACATTCCCTTGTTGAGCCGGCAGGAGGAGTTGGCGACCGCTCGGCGGATCGAGCGGACGCGCAACCGCTTGCGACGCGGGATTCTCACCTCCGACTACGTCCTGCACATGGCCAAGTCCGCTTTCGAGCGAGATCTGGCCGGCCAAGTCCGCCTGGACCACCTCGTCGAGTTGTCGAGCAACAACGCGACCAAAAAGCGGCACGTCTTCCGCCTCTTAACGACGAATCTCCACACGCTTCAGCACCTCGTGGAGCAAGACGTGCGGGACTTCGCCGCGACGATGCGCAAGGGCCGCCGGACCCGCGGACCAGCGACACGCCGCCCAACGACGGCTGGCCTCGCGTCGCCGCCGGGCTGCGCGGCTGGTCGAAGAGGTCGGCGTCCGGATGCAGCGGATCCAAGCCAGGCTGACGGCGCTGCGGCAGATCTCCGATCGGATGAACAACTTGAGAGTCCAACTGGCGGAATCCCGATCCATGCCGGATGGCCGAGGGATCAGCGGCGGCAGCTCCGCAAGGAGCTTCGCCCCTGATGGGGGTCACGCTGGAAACGCCCGTCCGGCTCGGTCGGCGACTGGCGCACGTCGCCGCGCTGGGCAAGGAGTACGAGGCGGCCCGCCGCGACCTCGTCGCCGGAAACCTCCGCCTGGTGGTCTCCATCGCCAAACGCTATCGCAACCGCGGCCTGAGCTTCCTGGACCTGATCCAGGAGGGAAACACGGGCCTGATGCGGGCGGTCGATAAGTTCGAGTACGCCCGCGGCTTCCGCTTCTCCACCTATGCCACCTGGTGGATTCGCCAGGCCATCAGCCGGGCCATCGCCGACCAGAGCCGCACGATCCGCGTGCCCGTCCACATGATCGAGAAGATGGGCCGGGTCCGCGATGTCAACCGCGACCTCAGCCAGCGCCACGGCGCCCAGCCCAGCATCGAGGAAATGGCCGAAATGACCGGCCTTTCGGTGGACGACACCAAGCGGGCGCTGCGCATGAATCGGCAGCCGCTCTCGCTCGATCAGCCGGTCGGCCACCAGGAGGAAAGCTACCTGGGCGACCTGGTCTACGATCATCGCCAGGAAGACCCGCTGGCCGGCATGAACATGGACATGCTGAAGGCGCGGATCGCCGACGTGCTGCAAACCCTGGACTACCGCGAACGGGAGATCATCCGGCTGCGTTACGGCCTGACCGACGGCTACACGTACACGCTGCAAGAGATCGGGCGGATCTTTTCGGTGACCCGCGAGCGGGTGCGTCAGATCGAGGGCGATGCCCTTCGCAAGCTGCAGAATCCCGGTCCCGCGCGGAAGCTGGCCGGTTTTCTGGAACGGGTGCGTCTTCCGTTGAACCCTCTTTCCGGCGCGGACCTCGAGCAGTATCCTGCCAACGTGGCCGCGGTCGGCAGCGCATAGTGTTCTGCCGGGCCTCCTTGGATCAGTGGCGGGGTGGCAACGAGGGCCGATGAGAGACGACAGTTCTGCGCCCTTTTCGGCTGCACCCAGTTCTCTGACCAACCGTCGCTCAGCGCGCTCCCTTACGACTATTGCAGGATCGACACATCAGCCGGGCATTGTCCAGTTGCGTTTTTCCTCCGCGCACGTACGCTTTGATGTGATCCACTGTAAAGTCATCCCAGGTTAGCTTTCGCCTGCATCGTGCGCACTTCTGCGTCGCATCCGTGTTCCAGACGATCCGCCTTTGCTCGGGCGAGAACCCTCGCTTGAGGTCCTTAAACTTAAAAAGTGGGGCGAGCAATCCATGGAGCACCTTTGCACGGCGCTGTCGGGTCGCAGCACTGTCTGTGTCACCCTGAACAGTTAGCAGGTAGTCGGAATATGGTGCGCGCGGCTTAACAGGCTTCGCCTTGCGCCATTGCTCACGAAGATCATCCACACCCGTAGAGAGCCCACGAAGCAATTCGAACGCCATCCGGTTTCGTCGTTTGTCTTTCAATACCATCTTTGCATGATTCATTTCCCAGACCAACATGAACAGGGAATAAAACTCGGCGGTGTTGCGAAACCGAGTTTGTTTCAGGTCGGGAAACATCTTTTTGATTAGGCCAAGAGTAGCCGTGAACTCCCTCACGATTCGCGCGAGCGTGTTACCGTTGATGCTGTCGTTGCCTATGGCCCGGTCGAGGGCAGTCTTCTTGTTGATTAGCCCTTCCTGTTTGATAGACATCAAAAGTTCGGAGAACAACTCGGTTCCCTTCATTCGATCAAGTTGGCCCGGCGACAATATTCGATTGCTTTGAAGATATCGTTCGAATCGCCGAACCAATTTGTCAGCTTCCAGAAGGAAGCGACTGTCGTAGAACTTAGCGTGGCGCTTCTCCCCTGACGTTAGCCGCTTGCCGGTCGAGTTGATACGAACAAACAGGTCAACTATGTCGCGAAATTCACCGGATACCTCGACGGTCTGAATTTGGAAGCATTCAAACCGATGCCGTAGATCACTTGCCCACTTTTTGATGTCGCGCCAGTCCCACCAACACATGCCGTCGTTGTCCAAGTTCAGCCTAACGGCAAATTGCTCTCTCTTGAACCGTCCGATTCCTAGATACATCAAGACCGTTTCCAGTCGCTGCTTGCCGTCGATCACGTCGTAGATCGTCTTTCCCTTTGAGCTCCGCCGGTAGAGAAAAATGTTGGGAAGCGGATAGTCTGAGGCAATGGATTGAACGAGCCGCCGCCGATCCAATGGAGTCCAGACTGACTTGCGTTGAAAGCCTGGGTCAAGGTTGACCTGCTTGTTCCGAAACAGCAGTACAATCTCGTTGATGGTCCGCTTGCCATAGTCTGTCTGAATCGCCATTGGGTCGTCCTTTCGAGAACGCGGAAACAAGGCGTCGGCCGACCAGCCGCTTCGCGGTTTCAATCGTCACGGCGATGGCAACATGCTAACACGAATAGATGCCGCCGACCCCCACTTTCCTGTGGCACCCATTCTTTTTAGCATAATCACACCGTCCAGCGCCGTCAATCAAGTGCTGCTCAATTGTTACGCCTGATTAGCCGCACGCGAGCGCAAAAAAAGCGGCGGAACTCCTTTCCATTTCAGCGAGCCTGGACGAGGAGATAGGATAGCCCCGCCCACTTTTCGCAAGAAACAGGCGAGCCCCGGGGCCTCCACCACCCGGGGCTCGTCCGACCACAGGCTATCCGAGACTCCATGTCCCGCCTACGGAGTCCCAACCGGCAATTCTTCGACAAGCACTTGTTTCTGCACCAGCATCGGCCGTCCCTTGAGCAACTACCCGGCCCAACCTCAAGCGCGGATGCGCCGAGGCAGGCTTGACGCTGTTTCACTCTTGTTGGCAAAACATGTGCCATTGGCGGCGGTTCAAAGCAGCGTGGTTTGGGTACAACAAGATTGCGGCCGCCGAAAAACGGTTGACAACAATGGGTTGCAAAGACTGACCTTTTGCACGGGCTGGCAAGACAAATTGGCGCTTTGTGCCCACATCCTATTCACGCACTGCACGATAATTGTGCATTCCGATGCGTTGGATGCTTTTTCGACGTGCAGAAATCCGGCTTCTTTCGCCATTTTACGGCTGGATGGCCGCGAAACCGGCCAATAACCGCTCGGCCGCCAACTCGCCCGTGTGGATGCAGTCCGGAAGGCCGACCCCGTGATAGGCGTTGCCCGCAAGCTGAAAATGAGGCAACGCCGCCGCCCGGGCTTCGATGTCGGCCACCAACTGCTTATGGCCGACGTGATACTGCGGCATGGTCCGCGGCCAGTGGGACAGGTCGCAATAGACCGGCTCGCCCGTAATTCCCAAGAGCTTTGCCGTGTGCCGGACGACCAGCGGGCGGAGTTCCGTGTCGGGCATTTCCGCCAGTTCGGGCCGTCGCGCCCCGCCCACGAAGACCCGCAATAGGACCTTCCCCTCCGGGGCGCGGTGCGGGTATTTTTGACTGCTAAAGCTGCACGCCAAAATGGGACTGTTTTCCACCGCCGGGACCACGACCCCCATGCCGTCCAACGGATGGGCAACCTGCCGGCGGTCGAAGCCCAAGGAGACGATGGCCGTGCCGGAGTGCTCGATTCGGCCCAACTGCCGGGCGAGTTCCTCCTCGACCGGTTCCAGCAGCCGTGCGACCACATAGGAAGGGGCGGCCAGAATCAAGCCGTCGAATTCAGCCGGCCCGCCAGATGTCGGCTGGGACGTGGAAACTCGCCAAACGTCGCCCCGTCGCTCGATCCGCTCGACCGGCGAGCGCGGGACACCGAGCCCTCGGGCAAGCGGGCCGCCAGGGCATCGACCAGGCTGCCGAGCCCGTCGCGAAGGGTGACGAACATGCTGTAGCGGGCCCCGCTTTCGCTGGGGGCGTTGCGGCGGTGTTTCCGCTGTGCCCGCATCGCCCGGATCAAGCTGCCGTGCTGCCGCTCCATGTCGCGGAAGCGGGGGAGCGTGGACTGGACGCTGAGTTTTTCCATGTCGGCGGCATAGACCGCGCCCACCAGCGGCTCGACCAGCCGGTCGAAGGCCTCGCGTCCGAGCCGTCGGCGGACGAAGGCGGCCATGCTCTCGTCGGCGTCGTCCGTTTTCGGCCGGATGAAGTATTCCCACGCCGCCCGGAGCTTGCCCAGCGGGCTGAGGATGGGCGTGACGGCCAGCGGCCACAACCGCGTCGGGGCCATCATCAGGAAGCCGTCCGGCAGGCGATAAAGCCGTCCCCGGCGGACCACGAACGTCCGCCGGAATGCCGGATTGGTCTGGATCAGTTGATCGCGCAGTCCCAGCCGCCGGCACAGTTCGACGCCCCAGGGGATCGTGGTGATGAAGTTGTCGGCGCTCTGTTCGACTTGGAACCCGTCGCGATGGACGGTCGATAGCACGCCGCCCAGCCGCGGCCCGGCCTCCAGCAGCGTCAGGCGGCAGTTCGGGGCCAGTTCGATCAGTCGATGGGCGGCGGCCAGGCCGGCAATGCCCCCGCCGATCACGGCGACGCGTCGGGTGGTCGAGTAAAAAGGGGACATTCTATTACGCCCGCGATTGGGGGACATAGGAGGAAAGGCGGAAGGCGGAGGGCGGAAGGGGGAAGGAAACGACTTCACAGGGCATGAAGGGTTCCTACCGTCCCGCCACCAGGCCGGCGATGGAAAGGTCCTCATCGACCAATGGCCAGTGAATTCCGTAACCGCCCGGGGACAATTCGGCGCGACAGCGTTGCTCGGTGGTGGCGGCCGCCAAGATCGGGGAGCAGTTCTCCCAGCGAACACGGACTTCGCGATCGGGGAGTCGGATCACAAGCTCCTCGACGGTTGCCTCAATCCCGACGGCGGTGACGACTTCAGTTGCCCGCATGGTCCCTACCTCCAAAACGACGGTTCCATTCCTCCACGATCACGTCGAAGTGGTCGAAGATAATTTGACGGACTTCTCGCCGCAACCTTGGCGTGAGGTTACATGCCCACGCTTCCTCCACATCGAACAATTCGGTGTGCAACCACAGTTTGCACTCGCTGTCGCCCTTCTTCGCATGGACGTGGATCGGCTCGTTGCCTTCGTCGGAATAGAAGAACACGCGCCATCCACGAACAAGCAGAATTGTCGGCATTGGGAGCCCCAAGCCAGTGTTTGCGTTGCTCCAAGGTAGTCTAGCACCTCTGGGCATCGAGGGCAACCGATAGGCTCTGGTGGTAAAAAGGGGCCATTCCACTCTTTGCCGATAAATTGGCGCTTTCCGTATCAAGACTTCGCTATTCTGCCAAGAGTAGAATGTCCCGTTTCGCCGTCGTCGGGTCGGTTCAGACGGCGTTTTAATCAGCCGGGCGCCGCATCGTAGTTTCTAAAACGAATATTCCAAGCCGGCGGTGGCTCCGTGATAAAACACGCCGGAGCCGCAATTGACGCCAAGTGCTTGCGCACTCATTGGCGAAACCGTCACATAGGTTTCCTGAACCTGTCCGGGCGCCAAGGCAACGCCTTGCAGCCAGATCGCTTCGTAACCGGCCCTGAGCAGAAGACGCTTGGTGACTTGATACTTGCACTGCAAGCCGGTTTCGCCGACGAAGGCGGTGCGGTTGGTCGAAGCGGACCCCGATCTCAGGTGCTTGGCGATCACGCTGACTGCGGTTGTCTCTTCCGCGTCGTTGTCGTAAAACCCGGTTTTCACCAGCCCGTCAATCGAAAAGCGACCACGGTCCCAAATCTTCCAATCCGCACCGACCTGGAAACCATAGAGATTGTTGGTCGTCCTTGCATTCCAGAAAGGTGGTTCCCAGGAGACGGTGGGCGGCGACAATGCGCCCACGAGTTTTTCACCCAGGTTGACCCAGCGGAATCCAGCCAGCATGGTGACTCGGCCCGGAGGATTCCATCGCACGTTGAACTCCGCATTATAAAGTTGCGTAGTATAAACCCATGCCATTCCTTGGCCGGCTTCTTCATTTGTTTGGAGGAAGCCGCCCGGCGCGCTCATGGTCAACCACTTCCAGTTGTTGGGATCAGCCGCTATGGTTCTGTCGCTGCTCCAACCGCCGATCTGAAAATACGACAATTCCAGGTCGTAGCCACAATCGCCGTGGCGAATCACGCCGACCCTCGGTCCGGCAGCGAAGCCTTGTTGAAAATCGTTGCCTGTGAGCACCACGGTGCCCGACGTGCTAAGCGAATCCGTTCTTGAAACGAGCGGTTGATTTGTGCCGCCGATCCGGTCCAGGATGATGAAATCCGCCGAGGCGGTCCATCGCGGACAACAACACGACGGACCGCAGCCCACATCACAGCAGCCGGTACACAGCGGCTGGTCGCCGAACCCGACGAACTGATTGAACCCCGCCGCGCCGGCCGCGCCGGGCGTGCTTAGGGCAGCGAACGCAACCAATGCGGCCATAAGCGCAAATTGTTGCATTTTGGGCATGACGATTGTCCCCAAGGATAGGGCTGGCAAGGGGTTGGGTTAAGGTGGAAGCCACCCGGCCGCGCTTCGGGCTGGTTCCTGCTCGCCAATAGTGTTCTTCGTGTTGGAATAACCGGCAAAGTTATTATGTCTGGAATATGAGGCACTTCCTGCCCAAACATCACAATCCCCGGTGTCGAAGCACTTTGCGTAAATTCACCAGATTAGCTGCGGCCGGCGGAATGGCGTTTCCTCGGAAGAGTCTTGGGCGTCAAGCGGGATTGCCGGATTCGGCGAACCGGCTACATTGCTAGGGACGATCCAACTGCTCAACACAAGGAGAAAATGCGATGGGCTTTGCACGGAACCACACGCGACGGCAGTTTCTTGTGGGCGGGCACGGCCGCGGCCGGCGGCCTGCTGGCCGCTTCGGGCCTCCGGGCCGACCAACCCGCGAAAAAAAAAGCCACCGAAAAAATGGCCGAAGACGTCTCGCCCGTGGAAGACCTGATGCGCGAACACGGCGTCTTGCGGCGCCTGCTGCTGGTCTACGAGGAGGTCGATCGGCGATTGGCGGACAGCAAGCCGGTGAGTCCGGAGTTGCTCAGCCATGCCGCGCACATCATCCGCAGTTTCGTCGAGGACTATCACGAACGGCAGGAAGAGGAGCACGTCTTTCCACGGCTGGTGAAGGCCGGCAAACTGGTCGGCCTGACGAAAATCTTGGCGAAGCAGCACGCCGCCGGCCGGTGGCTGACCGGGCGGCTCATGCAGGCGGCGGAGCAGGCGTCGCTGCCGACGGGAGAGGCCGGCCAACCGCTGCGTAAGGACCTGCAACTGTTTGTCCGCATGTATCGTCCCCATGCCGCACGGGAGGACACGGTGCTGCTGCCCGCCCTGCACGGGATCATGACGGCCAAGGAGTACGACGTGATGGGCGACCGGTTCGAGGACCGCGAGCACGAGCTGTTCGGCGCGGACGGTTTCGAGCGGTACGTCGGCGAGGTCCTCCAGTTGGAGAAGGCGTTGGGGATTGACGATTTGGCGCAGTTTACGCCGTCGCAGCCCGCGGCGGGCAGCTAGCAGTGAACGCGCGGGGTGCCACTGCTGGCTTGTCCAGCAGTGGTGCACCTCGTGGTGGTTCGACACTGCTGGACAAGCCAGCAGTGGCACCCATATTGCCAGGTTTACCAGGCATACAAGGCCCCATCTCTGAATCACTAAACGAGCGCTGAACGCACGTTCACATTCCGCGGTAGCCCGGGCCGGAGGCCGGGGGTCGAAAAACTCGACGAGTTCGTCTTGGCGAGATCGGCCGCTTGTGCTACCGTATCGGCCCATCGGGAAGCAGTGGACGGGCAGGCCGCCGCGCGGGGCCGCCGCAGTCGCTGCCGGACGCGTGGAAGCGTCCGTTATATTCGTATGCACGTCACGTCGCCCACGTGGCGGTGGCAGGCCGACAAGGAAGGAGGCCCTCCATGCAATCCGGCCAGAAGCAGGAAGTTCGCGTCCACATTCGCTGGATGATTCGCCGCGACATGCCCGAGGTCCTGGACATCGAGAGCCAGAACTTCGAGTTCCCCTGGATCGACGAGGACTTTGTCCGCTGCTTGCGGCAGCGCAATTGCATCGGCATGGTGGCCGAGCACGAGGACCGGGTGGTCGGGTTCATGATTTACGAGTTGCTCAAGAGCCGCATCCACGTGTTGAATTTCGCCGTCTCGCCCGAGTATCAACGCCGCGGCGTGGGCAGCCAAATGGTGGCCAAGCTGATCGCCAAGCTCTCGGCCCAGCAACGCAACCGCATCGTGCTGGAGATCCGGGAAACCAACCTGGGGGCCCAATTGTTCTTCCGCGAAAACGGCTTCCGCGCGGTGTCGATTCTCCGCGGGTACTACAACGACACGCCCGAGGACGCTTACCTGATGCAGTTCCGCTACCGGGCCGAGAAGGCGGTCCAAGTGGAGTTGCCCGACCGCATTACGCGGCTGGCCGGCTGACGAACCGATCGCCCGGTCTGCTCATGGAACGGTATCGGATCCGTGAGCCGCATGAATCACGATCCCAGGCTTTGATGCTCTCACCCTTTGCCACCGATCTCCTGGCGAGCTGCCTGCTGGCGGCGCTGGGGCTCGTGCCGGCGGTAATCGGCGTCGTCCGGCTGCGGCGTTCGCCGCTGGAGCCGCTCCAGGCCACGCTCTACGGCCTGAATTACCTGCTCACGCGGATTCTCTGGCGGACCGAGGTCCGCGGCGCCATGCCGATTCCGCCCGGTCAGGGCGCGGTCGTCCTCTGCAACCATCGCAGCTCGATCGACCCGGCGTTCATCCAGTTGGCGACCGGTCAGCGCGCGGTCCACTGGATGGTGGCCAAGGAGTATTGCGAGCATCCGGCGCTGGCATGGTTCTTTCGCACGGTCCGGTCCATTCCCGTCAGCCGCGGCGGCATCGACACCGCCGCCACCAAGATGGCGATCCGCTTGGCCGAGGAGGGCGAGTTGGTGGGGGTGTTTCCCGAGGGACGGATCAACATCAGCGGCGCGTTGCTCATGCCGGGCCGGCCCGGGGCAGCCCTGATCGCCCTGAAGGCGCGAGTCCCCGTCGTGCCCTGCTATTGCAGCGGCGCGCCCTATAGCGGCACCATGTTGGGACCGCTCTGCACCCCGGCCCGGGTGCGGCTCGTGATCGGCGAACCCATCGACATCTCCGCATATTACGGCCGGGAAAATCAACGGGAAATCCTCGAGGAATTGACGCTGCAATTCCTTCGGGCGATCGCCCGTCTGGCCGGCAACCCCGATTTTCAGCCCGGTCTGGCCGGTCGGTTCTACAAGCCCGACCTCAACGGCGACTGAGATGATGCCACCCATCCGTGGCACGGGCGATGGAGAACCATCCTACCGCTTCTCGCTTGCGGCAATCGAAGCTGCCGGCAGCAGATGCGACGCGCCGCTTCGCTCGTGCCACGCGATGACGACCGAGGCAAGCGTCAAGGCGACCGCCGCCACCACGAAGCATTGCGAGAGGGTCCGCAGCCACGCGACGGGCCGGTAGCAGTAGCCGAAGGCGACCAGGATCAGCGCCAGGCCGACGGCATACACCGTTCCGGTCAGCCAGCCCACAAGCAACGGCGTCAGCGACACCGACGATTTGCTCCAGCAGAATGCCAGCAGCAGGCAACTCCCCAGCAGGACAAAGACCGTCCTGGGCTGGACGCGGAAGCGTCTTGGCATGAAATCCCTCCGTGAAATCGCCGATCTTGTGGGAGTTTCCCAGAAATCCGCCTTCGGCTCCAGACCAGTTTTCGCCGCTCGGAATGTGGGGAAGCGGGGCGAGCCGCGGAGTTTATCGTCGCGGTGGGTAGACCCGTAGGTTATGCTTTAGCCTAACACGATAGCCGGCAATGCCTTTCGTTATGCTAAAGCATAACCTACAACCTGTCACTCTTAACTTGGCGGACCACTGCCTCGGACGCAACCAACTGTCTACCCTCGGCGGCTCAACTTCCCAAACAACCCGGTGGGACTATAATAGGGGCTATGGGTATTCGCTTTTATTGCCCGAACGGGCATAAGCTGAACGTCAAGGAGTTCCAGGCGGGGCGGAAGGGCATTTGTCCGTTTTGCGGCGCGAAGATTCAGATTCCCACGGAGAGCACCCGCCCCAGTTCCCGCGACGAGGAGCAGCAGCAGCCACATCAGCCGGGTTCAGCGCCGGCCGCAACCCTGCCGTCCGGCGAGACTTCCGACGACAGTTCGCCGTCGGGCGACGTGTCGATGGCGGTTTCGGCGCCCGCCTCGCAAGAGGCGTCGGCGGCCGCCGGCCCGGCGCCGATCGTTTCCACGCCCGTGGGGCCCGAGGCGACGTTTTCGTCCGGCGCGGCGGAGTCGGCCCCTCCGGTCGGCAACATTGTCGCGCCGCCGCCGGCGGTCGATCCCTTGACGGAGGCGGGCGAGGTGGTGTGGTATGTCCGGCCCCCCTCCGGCGGTCAATTCGGTCCTGCCGGCGGCGAAATCATGCGGACCTGGTTGGCCGAAGGCCGCATCAGCGCCGATTCGCTCGTCTGGCGGGAAGGCTGGCGCGATTGGCGCGAGGCGGGCGGGGTGTTTCCGCAGCTTCGCCCCGAGCAACCGCCCGCCCCCTTCGATCCGGCCGTGCTCGGCGACGCCGACGTGGCGGCGCCCGTCGCGCACGTCGCGCACGCGCCGCATCCGAAACCCCGTCGCGTCCGTCGCACGAAGGAAATCCTCATCATCGTGTCGCTGATTGTGGCCGTCGTCATTCTTGTGACCGTCTTCCTTATTGTCTTTCTCTGGCCCCGGTGAGGCCGGCGGAAGAGAGTGCAGGAGCCAACCATGAAAATCCAGCAGTTTCTCCAGCATCACGGCATCGCGTCGAATCCCTTTGCCGACGAAGACGCCCAGACGGACCTGGTCTTCAAGGGCTACTGCATCGGCAACACCTACCACCCGGCGTGGGACAAGATTTACGGCGATCCCAGCGAGCCGGCCACGTCGGTGGTCTTCGGCGAGAAGGGCTCCGGCAAGACGGCCTTGCGGCTGCAAATCGCCCGCCGGCTGACCGAGTACAATGCCGACCATCCCGAGCAGCAAGTCTTCGTGGTCGAGTACGACGATTTCAATCCGTTTCTGGACCGGTTTCGCGACCGCTTTTCCGGGCGGCGGCGACGCCGGGTCGAACGGATGCTGACCCATTGGCGGCTGTGGGACCACATCGACGCCATCCTGTCGCTGGCGGTGACGCAATTGGTCGATCGGGTGCTGGAGCTGAAGCAGGCGCGGCATCCGGCCGCCCGCGACGAAGCGCTGCCCATCGCGTCGTTGGACCGCTCGCAGGCCCGCGACCTGCTGCTCCTGGCGGCCTGCTACGATCAATCGACCGCCGAGAATCCGCAACAGCGATGGGACAAGCTGCGCCGTCGGCTCCGGTTTCCGGTGTGGCGGTCGAAATGGGACCTCGCCGTGGGAATTGCCGTGACCGTAGCGGCCGTGGCCGTTGTCTTTCACTTCGATTGGCATTATTTCGGCCATATCTGGCCGTGGCTGGCCATAGCCGCCGGCTGGGCGCCGTGGGCGTGGCGATGGCTCCGGCTGGAGTGGAGGGCCTGGCGGATCGCCCGCAATATCCGCGTGTCGGATCGCAACGTGAATCTGCTGCGGCGGATGCTCATGAAGTTCACCGGCGGCCAGCTTGTCGGCCAGCCCATGCCCGCCGCCCAGCGGACCGACGACCGCTACGAGTTGCTCGGCAAGCTCCAGGGGCTGCTCCGCTCGCTCCACATGCCGGGCATCGTCGTCCTGGTCGATCGCGTCGACGAGCCCTATCTCATCAACGGCTCCACCGAACTGATGCAGGCCATGATCTGGCCGCTGCTGGACAACAAGTTTCTCAAGCATCCGGGCATGGGGGTGAAACTGCTGCTGCCGATCGAGTTGGAACGGCAACTCGACCGGGAAGACCGCGATTTCCATCAACGGGCCCGCCTGGACAAGCAAAACCTGATCCGCTCGCTGGAATGGACCGGCCAGTCGCTTTACGATCTGGCTAACGCTCGGTTGAAGGCGTGTGCGGCCCCGGGGGAATCGCCCGCCCTAGCCGGGCTGTTCGACAGCACGATCGACGACCGCCGGCTGCGCGATGCGTTCGGGACGTTGCGGGTCCCGCGTCACCTGTTCAAGTTCATGTACCGGCTATTCACGGCCCATTGCAACGCCCACGGCGACGACCAGCCGGTCTGGGCGATTTCCAGCGGGACGTTCGAGTCGGTGTTGGCGCTGTATCAGCGCGACCAAACGGCGTTCGAGCGCGGCGTCGGCGCGGGGTGAGGGTGAGGGGATTAGGGATTGGAGATTAGAGAGCAGCGATTCCCCGGGTGCCACTGCTGGCTTGTCCAGCAGTGTTGGGGTGTTGGCGGTTCGGCACTGCTGGACAAGCCAGCAGTGGCACCCGGTGGGAAGGGCGGAACAACCAGCCCGTTGCTCGGTCCGGCTGTGTGGGGATGGAAAAACCAGGCACACACGGAACGGTGAAAAAAAGTTCCGACCCATTTTTTCGGTCGAATGGAGGATTCTTCCAATGAAACGCGGAAAGGCGGCGCTTATCGGGGCGGGTTGTGGTTTGTTCGTCGGGATGGTCATGACGTTTTTCGTCCTCAGCAATTGTCTTGGAGACTCGTCTGTCGCCCATCGGATCTTGGAGAAATGCAATTATCCTGCGGACTTGTTCGCATCTTGCTTCCATCCGTCGCTGATGTCCGATGGCGCACTGTTCACGACAATCGGGGCGATTGTCATGCAGTGGGTCCTTGTTGGAACGATCGTTGGCTTGCTGGTCGGAAGCAAAAGAGGATAGCTCCGAACGGCACGTGTGTGCAGAAAAGGTGGCAGCCACCAAATTCAGGAAGAATAGGTAAGAATAGCATACGACCGGGGTCTACGACCGAGGTCGTCTACGGCCGGTAGTCTACGACCGGTAGTCTACGGCCGGCATACGACCGGGGTCATACGACCGGGGTCAGACTTTAATTATCAACTTTAGCGATGGGCCACGGGCCCAAACAACGACCCGCCCTGACTACTTGCCTTTCCGGGTCATGCGTTTTGGCCGCCTTCCGACTTGCTGTTTCCTTGCCGCTTGCCGGAGTGCGGGACGACCGGGGTCAGACTTTAATTATCAACTTTAGCGATGGGCCACGGGCCCAAACAACGACCCGCCCTGACTACTTGCCTTTCCGGGTCTTGCGTTTTGGCCACTTGCCGAGTTGCTGTTTCCTTGCCGCCCGCTTCAGCGCGCGGTCGAGCTTGTCGATGGTCGAGGAAACGTCCATTCGGTTCGAGGCGTGAAATCGGCCCCGAAGGGGCATGACCCGAAAGCCCAGGGCAACGCCCTGGGGAATCGGGTCGACCTATCGACGCCGCAGGTCCAACGGACCGTCACGCGAAGAATCAGCCCCATGGATCAAAGGGGTCCGAGGCCGAAACGAATGAGAACGTTGGACAACGATTGTGGCGTGGCGGCTTCGTCTCCGCGGGCTTCCAGTTACGGCCCGTCGGGCCTTAAGGTTCGGACGTGGCGCCCCATTCCCCAGGGCGTTGCCCTGGGCTTTCGGGTCACACCCCTTCGGGGCCGAAGATTTTAGGGGTCGAAGATTTTAGGGGTCGGGAGCCTTTTCCCTGACGGAGCGAGAGACCGAATTTAAGACTCACCCCGGTTCGTTCCACTCTTCTGATTTTCACGTGGCGATTCTACCCAAGAAACGCCCTACTGGCCAGCATCACGGCCAAGAAACACGTGCGGCCCGCCTCCTCCTGCGGAAGTGGCGGGCCGCGATGGTTCATTGGAACGCGGCTGCCGACGGCGTCAATCCCGCGCGGCGTGCCAGCCGTCATCGCCCAGCGATGCGTCGTGGATCGGCGCCGTCTTCGGCGGCGAGGCGATCAACTGGAAATAGCCTGTCTGATACACCGGCCGGGCCGTGGTGCGGTTCTCCGTGGGCTGCCTCGGCGGCGCTACGGGCTGCTGCCAGGTGCCCTTCCGGTAAATGTCCGGCGCGGACTTCTCGGCGGGAATCGGCGGGACCACGTCGCCCGACGGGGCCTTCGCGGGCGGGGCCGGAGTCGCTCCCGGCGCGGGCGTTTCCGGCGCGACGGGGCCCGGGGCGAAGGTCTTCGGCGTCGCCGTGGCCGGGCTGGTTTCCGTGGCGGCAGGAGTCGTGGTGGAATTGCCGGTCGAGGCGGCGCCGCCGCAGGCGGCACATCCGCTCCCGGAGCAGCACCCCTCGCACCCGCCGCTGCAACATCCGCCGCCGCAACATCCGCCGCTATAGCATCCACACCCGGTCGCACACGGGCCGCAGCTCACCACGGGCGCATACGAAGTCGAGTAGACCGCGCGATACGTCGTGTACGGCACCAGGCAAGGCTGATAGCTCCAGGCCGTCGTCGGATAGTAGCTCGTGACCGCGCAGCCGCTGCACGGATCGCACGAGGTGATCGGCCGGTAGGCCGTCACCGCCACGCTTCGATAGTAGGTCCGATAATAGGTTTGCGGCACGTACATGCACGTTTGCGTCGCACAGCTCGTGCACGGCGAGGCATAACATGCCGTGCACGGCGATGCACAGCTTGTGCACGGCGAGGCATACGCATACGTCGGGCTGTACGCCGGGGCGTACGTCGTTCGCTGCGCGCCGCCGCCGCAGCCGAACCAGGAACAACATGCCTTGCCCTCATTGGGCACGGCCGACAGCATCACCACGGCGCTGCACGCCAGCGCCAAACCACGAAATTTCCGAGTAATCATGTTTCATCTCCCTCGCAAGAGAACTACGACCTGTTTCATTCATCAAAACGTTTACGCGGCCTTACGAGCTGCATCATTCATCAAAACGTTTACGCGGCCTTACGAGCCGTATCATTCATCAAAACGTTTAGACCGCCAAGCGTCAAGCGCCAAGTGCCGCGGCGCCGACATTTGGTTGAGTTTTCCATGGCCGACGATTCCGCGTTTCGGGCAACCTATTCGGTTCGTAGGAATTATAGCGCTCGGTCAAGCCGTTGTGTGGCACTGGCAGTTTGCCACTGCTGCTGATAGCAGCACTGGCAGAGCCAGCGGCGCCTAACGACACGCCATACGAAAACCTAGTATCCAGACGCGGGGTGTGAAGTCTGGCAACCGAGGAAAACGGCGTAAACTGTGCCGCCGCGCGTTCAACCCTGCCGGTTGCGCCGTTGGTAAAGATCGTAGAGGTCGAATCAGCGCCTCGCGGAGGTTCCCGTCGTGCTGACGGAGGCAGTCGGCAAGGTCTTGCCGCATGACCAAGGGGCGATACGACTGCTGCAATTGCACCACGATTTGCCATCCCCGGTCCGGATCGACCGTGGTGTGGAACAAGTGCGGCAGTCCCGCCGTTTCGTGTGCGGTGGCCAACAGCCCGATGTCCCGGCGGCGGCAATATCGCTTCAGCCGCAGGCGGTTGCAGCGGGCGAGCTGCTCATAGCCGTCGACCAGCAGCACGGCGGGGGGTTGAAAATCGGCGAGGCCGCGGAGCCCGCCGGGCAGCCGCCGCTGGCCGTCGTGCAATTCGGCAAGCCGCGTCTGTCGGCCTGCCCGGTGGATCGCCGGCATCAAGGCATGGAGCAGGGACGATTTTCCCGTGCCGTGACCGCCGAGGATCTCTCCCCACCAGCCGTTTTCGCGCAAACGCCCAACGAGCGATTCAACGTCCTGGCCGGACGGCGGAAGGAAGGACATGGCCCCCGGGCGGATGCGGCTGGCGGCGAAGGGATTGTCGGGCTCGGGCGATGCGTCGGGCATATTCACATCACCGGACTTGAACGATGCGTCGGGCGTATTCACGGCGATGTTGCCTTCGGCGGCGGAACGTTGCCCAGCCGGAAAACCTTCTGGCCGACCACTTCCTTGCCCCGCTGCAAAAACGCCCGCACCCTCATGCACCAGCGAATCTTCACGATCTGGCCGTCGTAGCTCAACGGGCTGCGGGGCAGGGTGGTGCTGAACCGCTGCGGGCGTTGCGGATCGATCCAATCGCCGCTGTCGGCGTCCTGGCGCCAGAACTCGTGGACGGCGAGGTCCTCGTCGCCCTTGCCTTCGCTGTACCACAAGACCGACGCTTCCAGGGCGCGGACTTCGTCCTTTGCGGCCGCTTCGACGTGGTACTGGCCCGAGAGCGTATCGCCCGGCTGATACTCGCGGGCGTCGCCGTCGAGGCGGATGATGACGACCGGTTCGTTCATGGGCCGTTGCCTCCCTCGCCGTCGGTTCTTGGAAGCGGATGCACGATGACGGCGAACGAGCGTTGGAGATCGGGGCGTCCGGCGCGGTCCTCGCGCACCACCAGCTTCCAATGGATGCCGTTGTGGCCGGCCTTGAACGAGTGCATCGCGTCGGCGGGCACGGCCAGCGGGCACACAGCCTCGACGGGCGTGACCCGCTGGGCGTCGATCTTCTCGTAATGCAGCACGGGCTGGCAATAGACCTGGCGGGTTTCGGTCCGGGTATTGGTCCCCTGCCGATAAGTCGCTTCCTCCTCGCAGACCAGCAGCAGATCGAGGCTGTGAATCTTGCTCCGTCCGCCCTGCGAGACGAACACCTGGTAACGTCCGCCCGGCAGCAGCGGATGGGCCGATATCTCGACCAGCGTGGGTCCCACGGCCGTGCTCGCCAGGGCTTGCCGCACGAAAAGCACGACCAGCACCACTCCGAGCACGAGCATCGGGATGACGAAGAGCGTGAGCAGCCAGTCGGGCTTGCCTTCCACGTAGCCGTGGACCGCCCGGACGACGAACCCCGACAGCAGGCCGTTCCACGCCAGGCACGCCAGCAACAGGCCGAACAGCATCCAGGCGGGCGAACCGCTCATGGGCAGCCGGAAGGCCAGCCGCGTGCCGGGACTGCTGGTGATGTCGGTCGAATCGGGCACGCCCGGCAGCAACGACTCCGCGGCGGCCGTTGCGCCGAGCAGTTCTCGCGTAGTCCGGCGCATTCGAGCGGCGCGGCTTTCGGCCGACTTTCCCCATTGCCACAAGGTATAGACCAGGCCGCCGCTGCCGATGGCGACGAACGACATCGGCACCAGGAGCACCAGCCAGAGCCATCCGCTGTAGCCCCGCACGAGCACCGCCACCGAAGGCCGGGCCGGATCGTACCAGCACGGATATTCGTGGTGCTCGACAAAGCCGGCGATCGCGGCCTCCGCGCCCTGGCGCGAACTGGAATAGGACCGGTGGATGTCGTAGACCCAGGGGGTATAGGGCTGACCGGCGACCTCGTAGTGGATGCGGACCTCGGGACGGTAGAGCGTGGCGCCGCTGGGGTCGGTCTTCTCGCCGACCCGCTTCT
Source organism: uncultured Planctomycetia bacterium (assembly GCA_963804825.1). Taxonomy (GTDB): domain Bacteria; phylum Planctomycetota; class Planctomycetia; order Pirellulales; family Thermoguttaceae; genus JBKQVT01. The sequence goes on from CAWDRV010000006.1 coordinate 579,108, forward strand.
CCAGCACGGTGCAGGCGTGCTGGACGAACTCGTGGTTGACCCGCCACTCCGGGATCACCAAGGAAACGAAGTCCCACACCAGCCAGGTGCAGCCCACGGCCAGGAAGACGGCGAAGAAGACGGCTTCGCCGACGCTGCCGGCCAGCCGGGAACCGGTCCGCCGGTTGCCGCGCTTCTTTTCATAGAATCGGAAACTGCGCGCCAAGGTCAATCACCGCGGTTGCCGAGGCGGCATGGAGGATTTCTTCGCCGCGGACTTCGCCCGGCGTCTCGGCGCCGGTAGAAGCCGATCCCCTCCAGTGCCTTGTACACTTCTTCCAAGGTCTTTTCGCCGAAATTGGTGATGCTCAACAGTTGCTCGGGCGTGGAGTTCAGCAGGTCGTTGACCGTGAAAATCCCGCGTTCCTCCAGGCAGTTCGTCGTGCGGACCGACAGGCCGATCTCCGCCGTGCTCATTTCCAGACGCTCGGCGACGTCTTTGGCTTCCACGGCGGTCGTATTCAGTGGAATCCGCGTTCCCATGGGTTCCCTCCCGAAATGCTCGCTTTTTTCTTGACAGATCGTTCCTTGCGGCAGACAGCCTTGCCGCAGGGAAGAAGTATAGCAGTTTCCGCGAAGCTGAGTAGTATCCCCCGAGGGAAAATGGGGGCGATGGAAAAAATTTCTTGCCGATGCGGCGCATGACGTGCCGGGCGAACCCGGCCGATGCACCCCCTACTCCCGCCGACATCCGGCATGGATATACTATTGGGGTGATACGGAATTGCGGGAGATTTTGATACCACCAACCCATTGCCCCGGAGGGGCATCCGATCGTAGCCCAGCAGTTCACTGCTGGGAATCCGGGCGGTCAGCTTGTGCGACAAGTCCCGTAGGGACGGCCGAAATGGAGCAACCGACGCTCAGTCGTCCCTATGGGACTCGATGATTGCCACCGTCGTTTCGGGCCCCAGCGATAAATCGCTGGGCTATTATCAAACGACCCTCCGGGTCGAAAAAATCTAAACTCCAGTTCTAATCCCCAATCTCTAAATCCCACCGCTTGACCGACTTCCTCGAAGGACTGACCGACGCCCAACGCGAGGCCGTGCTGCACCTGGAAGGCCCCCTGCTGATCCTGGCCGGACCGGGCAGCGGGAAGACCCGGGTCGTCACCCATCGGATCGCCCGGCTGCTGGCCGAAGGCGTCCCCGATCAACACATCCTCGCCCTGACCTTCACGAACAAGGCGGCCGAGGAGATGCGATGCCGGGTCGAGCGGCTGTCGCCCGGCCGGTCGGTCTGGGTGGGCACGTTTCACCGCTTCTGCGCCCGACTGCTGCGGAAATACGCCCCGTTGGTCGGACTGCAGGAGAACTACACGATTTACGACGCCGGCGACAGTTTGCAGACGCTCCGCCGCGTCATGGCCCAGTTGAAACTCGACGACCCCTACCTCACGCCCGAGGCCGTCGGCCGGGCCATCAGTTGGGCCAAGAATAACCTCATCACCGCCGAGCAGTACGAACCGCGGCCGGGCAACGCCGTCGGGGCCGCCGTCAAGCGGGTCTATCCCGCCTACCAGGCCAAGCTGGCCGCCTCGAACGCCGCCGATTTCGACGACCTGCTCCTCCACGTCGCCGGCCTGCTGCGCGAGAACCCCGAGGTCCGCCAAAGCCTCGACGAGCGATACCGATTCATCCTCGTCGATGAATATCAAGACACCAACCTGGCCCAATACGCCATCGCCCGGGCCATGTCGATCGACCAGCCCAACCTGGCGGTCACGGGCGATCCGGACCAATCGATCTACGGCTGGCGGGGCGCGAATCTGAACAACATCCTGGAATTCGAGGGGGATTTTCCCACGGTCCACGTCGTCCGCCTGGAGCGGAACTATCGCAGCACGCAGCGCATCCTCCGCGTCGCCTCCGCGTTGATCGCCCACAACGTCCGCCGCAAGGAGAAGAGCCTTTACACCGAGAACGGCCCGGGCGAGCCGGTCCGGCTGGTCACCTACGCGACGCAGCGGGACGAGGCCGAGGACATCGCCGCGCGGATTGCCGGCCAGATCCGCGACGGCCGCCGCCGGGCCGGCGATTTCGCCGTCTTCTATCGCACCAACGCCCTGAGCCGGTCGCTGGAATTCGCCCTGCGCGAGCAGGCCGTCCCCTACCAGATGGTCAACGGCCTGGAATTCCTCCAGCGGAAGGAGATCAAGGACATCCTGGCCTACCTGCAATTGTTGAACAATCCTTTCGACGAGACCGCCCTGCTGCGAGTGATCAACACGCCGGCCCGCGGCATCGGCCAAGACGACGATCGACCGGCTGGCCGGCCATGCGACCCGGCACGGCATGACCCTGCTGGACGCCGCCCGGCAGGTCCGCCGCATCGCCGCGATCAACGCCCGCGGCACCAAGCGGGTGGCCGGCTTCGTCGAGCTTTTCGACCGCTTGGCGGCCGTGTCCGACGGCCAGATCGAGGAGTTGCTCGGCTACGTGCTCAGCGAGACGGCCTACGAGGAGCCAGTGGCGCGCGTCGCCCGATCCGGAGGATGAAGAACGGCTGGCCAACATCGAGGAATTGCTGACCGTCGCCCGGGAGTTCGACGAACGCCATCCCGGCCCCGGCCAGTTGGAGGCGTTTTTGGAAGAGACGACGCTGGTCAACGACACCGACGATTGGGAGACCACGCTGGACCGCGTCACGTTGATGACGCTGCACGCCTCGAAGGGGCTGGAGTTCCCGGTCGTTTACATCGTGGCCGTGGAAGAGGGACTCTTGCCGCACGAGCGGAGCCAATCGACGCCCGAGCAGTTGGAAGAGGAGCGGCGGCTGTTTTTCGTGGGCATTACCCGGGCGCAGCAGGAGCTTCAGATCAGCACGGCGCAGTACCGCGATTTCCGCGGCGTGCGGAAGTTGACCGTTCCCAGCTCGTTCCTGATGGAATTGCCGCGGGGCGAGATGGACGTGGAAATGCGGTCCGTGGGCGAGGCGGCGGCGGCATCCCTCCCCTCTCCCGTTTTGGGAGAGGGACCGCAAGCGGTGCCCGGGGTGAGGGCAACGCCCGGCCGGGATGCGACGTTGTTCGCAGACCATGTCTACGAGGAGCCGGTCTTCCAGCCGGAGCGGCCGGCGACGGCGACGGCAACGGCGATGAAGATGGCAACGCCGTTAACGACGGCGGCGGACTTGGCCAACGGCGGCCAGCCGGCGGCCGCCGCCGTCGCCCGATGTCTTTCAGCACGGCATGTTGGTCTTGCACCCGGAGTTCGGTTTGGGCCGGATCGTGGCCCTCAGCGGCAGCGGGCTGGGGCGCAAGGCGACGGTCGATTTCAGTTCCTCGGCCGGGCGGAAGAAGTTCATTCTCCACGCGAGTCCCCTGCGGCCGGTCAAGGCGTAGCCGCTGCCCGGTCGCCCTGGATGGAATGGCACCCGGCGCGAAAAGATTCTCGCGCAGAGCGCGGAGACGCGGAGACACAAGAAAAGAGGAGGTCGATTGGTAAATCGCACGCGTACGGGGCAATTCGACCTTTTCCCTCATCTTCATCTTCTTTGTATCTCTGCGCTCCGCGCCTCCGCGTGAAATCCCAATACGGCCTTATGGCCTTTATTGTCAGATTCCAACATGCCCCCCCTCTGGCGAAGGGCATTCGGCCTCTTGACATTTTCCCCCAACTGGTGGATGATGCAGGCAGTGGAGGAGAGCCGACGCGACGGGAACATAGGGCTTTCCCGACGCGACAGCATCTCGAGGTCCATTTCATGACCCGGCAGGCGATCTTCGAAGCCAGCGTGCAATATTTCCTCGAGCCCCTCGTCCCCCTGTTGGAGGACGAGACGATCACCGAGGTCATGGTCAACGGCTACGACGACGTCTACGTCGAGCGGCAGGGCAAGTTGGAGCACACCGACGCCCGGTTCGCCAGCGACGACGCCCTGCTGACGGCGATCCACAACGTCGCGCAATGGGTCGGCCGCGAGATCAGCGAGGAACACCCGGTGCTGGACGCCCGGTTGCCCAACGGCTACCGCGTCCACGCGATCACGCCGCCCAGCGCCCGGACGGGCACGTACCTGACCATCCGCAAGTTCACCCGGGAAGCCCTCACGTTGGACGATCTGATCGGTTTCGGCAGCCTTTCGGAAACGGTCAAGGAGTTCTTGGAAATCTGCGTGCGCCTGCGGAAAAACATGCTCATCTCGGGCGGGACCGGCACCGGCAAGACGGTCCTGCTGGGCGCCATTTCCCGGGCGATTCCCGAGGAAGAGCGGATCGTGGTCATCGAAGACACCTCGGAGTTGCGGCTCATCCAAAAGCACTGCCTCTATCTCGAGGCGCGGCACGGCGACGTCACGGGCGAGGGCGGCCTGAACGTCCGGCAGTTGTTCGTCAATTCGCTCCGCATGCGGCCGGACCGGATCATCGTCGGCGAAGTCCGCGGCGGCGAGGCCCTCGACATGATTCAGTCGATGATCAGCGGCCACACGGGCGCGATGTCGACGATCCATGCCAATTCGGCCCGCGACGCCTTGATCCGCCTGGAAACGCTGTCGTTGATGTCGGACGTGGAGATTCCGGTCTACGTGGCCCGGGCGCAGGTGGCGTCGGCGATCAACCTGGTCGTGCAAATTGCCCGATTCAGCGAAGACGGCTCGCGGAAGATCACCCGCATTACCGAGGCCCGGGGACTGAATGACGATAACCAGTACCAGTTGGCCGATTTGTTCGTCTCGCGGCTGAAGGGCAAGACGTCCGGGGGCCGGCTGATTGCGGAGCTGGAACCGACGGGCGAGAAACCGTCGTTTTGCCGAGAACCCCACGAACAGGGGATGGACGAGCGAAATCCGCCTGACGGGGGAAATCTGGTCGAAATGAAACTTTTGCCTATCATTGGGGTTGAATACATGGGGTAGTAGGTAGGGTGGGACGAGCGTAGCGAGCCCCACCAGCGGTTTTTCGCGGATATTGGTGGACTCGCCACCATGCTTCGCACGGTGCCCGTTGACCCACCCTACGGATTTTTTGCTTGTGATTGCTGGCAAAATATGAGACGATGGAGTCGGCGAGGATTGGGGCAAGGCGGGGCCCGACGGGCCGGGGCGGCGGCGTTGGATTATGTCTTGGTCCTGGGGGTGATCCTGCCCATGGTGGCGTTCATCCTCGTGATCGGTCCGAAAATCATGCGGTTGGCCTACGAGATGGTCTGTGTGCTCGTCTCGTGGCCTTTCATGTAACGAGGAGAGGAGCATTTTATGAAGAAGCGGTTTGCAAGCCTGCTGGCCAAGGTCCACGAGGACGAAGAGGGCACGGTCAGCCTGGAGACGGTCCTGGTCGTCGGGGCCATCGCCCTGACCATCCTGATCTTCCTCATCAAGGTCGGGTGGCCGACGATCAAGACTTACTTCAACCAGGGACTCACCGACGTGCAAGCGGGCGCCACCGCGGGCCAGCAATAGCACCCACGGCACGACATGGTGGCCACCGTTCTGCTGTTGGTGTTGGTCTCGGTCGCGTCGATCACGGACTTTCTCCGGCACAAGATCTACAACTGGACGACCTACAGCGGAACGTTGCTGGCCGTCGGCCTCAGCGCCGCGGGTGGACAACTGCTGGCCGCCGGCCGCGTGACGGAGGGGGAATTGAGGTCGCTGGGCTGGATTCCGCTCTCCGATAGCCTGTTCGGGCTGGCCGCGTGCGGATCGCTGATGTTGCTGTGTTTCGTTACTTTCAAGATCGGCGGCGGAGATGTCAAACTGATCGCCATGCTGGGCGCGATGCTGGGATTGGAGAAGGGGATCATGGCCATGCTTTGGACGTTCGTCTTCGGCGGATGCGTGGCGCTGATCGTGCTGACCTGGCGAGTGGGACCGTGGCGGCTGGCGGTCCGCGTCTTTCGGCAGATCGTCTGGACCTTGCGGCTGGGAAATTGGAGTCCGCTCAGCCGAGTCGGAGCGCGCGGAGCTTCAGCCGCCGATGTTTCTGGCGCCCTGCGCGCTGGCCGCGGTGGTCATCGTGCAGTTTGGGATATTGGACAGGTTGTGAGGTCGCTTCCTTTGAGAGGTTGGCAGTTCGCCTTGCGTGGTAGAGGCAATCCATGACTCGTGGGGTTCTGATCGCCTGTTGGCCCTGGCTGGTGGCGCTGGCCGTGTTGGTGCTGGCCGCCCATTTTCTGCTGCGGCTCAGTAATGCGCGGCTCCGCTTGGGCCGGCTCCGCCAGCTTCACGGCGACCAAGGCGGGGCCGTCCAGAGCATGAGCTTCGTGCTGACGCTGCCCGTCTTCATCATGGTGATGATGCTGATCGTGCAGATAAGCCAGTTGATGATCGGCATGGTCGTGGTCCAATACGCGGCCTATGCGGCGGCGCGGAGCGCCGCGGTCTGGATTCCCGCCCGCCTGCCGGCGCCGGAAGGGGAAAATTGCATCAGTGCGTACGAGGTCGAGTCGGACTCGGAGAGTGCGGGTGTTGGTGAGGTCGCGGGCGGGATGATCTATCGCATCCAGCCGGGGAGCGCGAAGTACAACAAGATCGCCTCGGCCGCCGTGATGGCGTGCATGCCGATCTCGCCTTCGCGCGACCTGGGCTTCAGCGCCCCCAATGAGGCCGCGGCCGGCGACGTCCTCAAGACGGTCTACGCGGCCATGGCGTCCAGCTCGGACAGCCCCGCGGGCGACCCGAACCGGCTGGACCACAAGCTCGCCTATGCGTGGAACAACACGACGGTCGAGGTTCGCTTCTATCACAAGGGCGAGGAGCCGCCGTTGTGGACGTATGGCATTCCCGGCACGCGGCCCGAGGACATCAACGACTTCTGCTCCAACGAACTGGGTTGGCAGGACGTGGTCACGGTGACGGTGAAATACGACCTGGCATTGTTGCCGGGACCGGGGCGTTTGCTGGCCCGTTACGTGGTGGGTCCCGGCGTCGCCACGGACACGGTGGCAGCCAGCATCACGAATCACGGCACGTATTACAGCTATCCGCTGACGGCCCAGATCACGATGGGCATCGAGGGCGAGAAATCGCAGGTTCCCTATGTTTATCAAGCCAATTGACGTCATTCGTTCGCCCGCGCGGCTGCATGGCGACCAGCGAGGCACGATCAGCGTCGTGTCGGTCTTCGCCGCGTTGCTGTTGACCATGCTGCTGGGCATGGTGATGAACGTCGGCCGCCAGGTGGACGGCAAGATTCGGATGCAGAACGCCGCCGACTCGGCCGCGTATTCGGGCGGAGTGGTCCTGGCCCGCGGCATGAACACCCTGGTCTTCACGAACCACCTTATGTGCGATGTTTTCGCCCTGACGGCGTTCATGCGGGAGGCCCGCGACCGCAACTCCGAGTCGTACGTCCCCAGCATCCTCGCCGCATGGAACAAGGTCGCCGCGCAGTTCAAGAAGGCCAAGTTTGCCAAGTTCCAATCGTTGGGGCAGGCCATTTTGCAGAAAACGCCGCTGGAAAGTAAGATGGTCACGACCTATAGCACGTGGGCGGCGGCGTCGAGCCAGCAGATTTTGCCGATGCTGGAGGAGATCCTCTCCGACGAGTTGATTCCGCAGTACCAGCGGGCGGTGGTCGTGGCGTTTCCCGACATTGCCCAGGCGGCCGCGATGGAGGTCGCCCGACAGGACGGCCAGCCCGACTTCGGCCGCGGGACCATGATGGCCGCCCTGTGGCGGACTTCCGGCCAAATGGTGGGCGGCGACACCAGCGACGCCTCGACCCGCACGCTGCCGGTCATCGATCCCGAGTTGGACGCGAGCCTCGATCAGCCGGCCCAAATCGCAGCGGCCCGGAGCCAGCGGCAGGCGCTGGCGACGATGTATCTCGCCCAGTGGAATAACGAGGCCTTGCTGGGCTTCGACGTGGCGGCCAAGATGTGCCAGTTCAGCAACCTGTGGCGGAGTTTTACGTGCGGCTATCTCGACCAACTGCTCAACACGGAGTATCCCACCCGGAACCTCCCCCAACTGATCCGCGCGCCCCCGGACCCGACAGGGACCAACAACAACAGTTACCTGGAACAGTATTTCATCTTCGTCGGCGTGGCCTACTGGAAGCAGGTGCCGGTGATGGGGCCGAAGATCTTCAAGGATCCGATGCCCAGCAGCCCGTTGACCTATGCCGAGGTGCACTTGTACATTCCGCGGCCGCGGCTGGTGTGGGGGTCCGTCGCCACGTCGTCCGGCGGCGTCAAGAAAACGCCGCTGGGCGGAGTGCCGGGCGATCTGGTCAGCCTGACGTCCGGTTCGAACCCTCCCGGTCCCGGCGGCGGCAGCACGTGGGCGGTCGTCCGCGAGTCGTTGCCCGCCTCGTGGGACTTGCTCACGCAACGATGGACATGCCAATTGGCGCCGGCCTCGCAGCCGGTCTTGAAGACGATCCTGCAAAACGTGCCCACGACGCCCTCGTTCGAGGACGCGAGCATTACACCGCCGAACCTGGGCGACCTGGGCCCCAACGACCTCGGACGCATCAATGCACATTGAGATAGCCATGGATGAGCCTCGTGGGCGTGATCCCATGAAACCAACCACAAGCCAACGTCGAATCGGACGGGATCGTCGCCGCGGACTGGCGCCGTTGGAAATGGTCCTGGCGCTGCCCTTCCTGTTGTTCATCATGGCGTTGATCGTCAACATGGGCGTGGTCGCGTGCTGGAAGGTCCGCGGCCTGAGCGTGGCGCGCCATGCCGTTTGGGGAAGCCGTTGGCCGCGGACCGGAGACACGAACCCGCGGCCCGCCTATTGGCCGGCCGCCGCGACCATGGGAACCAACGGTCCGATCAATGCCCCGGCGGTGGACGATCCGCGCGTGGAACAGCCGGTCGCCCGGGGTCCGGTGATCATGGGGGTCCAAGTGAACACGGAGGTGCTCGATCCCACCCGCGGCCTGCGGGAGGGCTCGGCCGCGCTCACCCGCGGCTTTCCCCTGCTGGCCAAGATCGGGCCGTACAATCTCAACGCCAAGACCTGCATGGTCAACGACCGCTGGCAGTATCCGCAGATGGGAATGGGCAGCAACGGAGATCGACGCATCCTGGTCCTCTACACGCTGCCGAAGGCCCCGGCCAGCCTGTCGATCGCCTACCGCAACGCGATCGTGGCGGTCCTCAACGCGCCGTTCCAGACGCAACTCCAGCCGTTGGACAACGATCCCGACTTCCTCGCTTTTGGAGGCGGCTCGCCCGATTTCCATCCGCAGTTGCAGCAGTTCTGCACCACGGACCAGGCGACGGCCAAACAGGCCGTGCAAACCCTGATCGACCATATCCAAGGCAAGGACAGACCGGCCGTCGCCAGCGTCGCCAAGACCATGGCCGGGGCGTTCATCAACCTCTATCAACAGGAAGTCAAGATGTTGGGCAAGTCGGCGCAGACCACCTTGCTCCAAACCTGGATCTCCCAACTTCAACAGTTCCTGCTATCCTTGAAAAACGGGTAATGTCGATTGAAAACGGGCAGGCGTCCGATCCAACCGCGCGCCGGGCCGATTCCGCTGCGGCGCCGCAATCCGGTTTCGTCCGCCTGGCGCGACGCATCTCGGCCTGGACCACCAACGGCCTGCTCACCGTGATCATCCTGGTCGCCGGACTGGGATTCGGCCGGCAAGTGCTCCATTGGTGGGCCGCCGACACGCGGGCCAAAACGCCGTCGGGCACGCCCCCGGCCGGCGACGGGCTGGGCGATCCGTCGCAACCCCACGTCCTCCAGTTCGGCGATCAGCCCTGGTCGCTGGGCCGGCGATCGATCTCGGGCGATCGCGCCGCGGCCACCGCGGCCTTGCTCGCCGACTGCCGCCGCGTGCTCCAGTCGGCCCCATCCACACCGGCCGGCGATCCCAGCGATCGTGCCCCTGCCGCCAAGGCGGCCGACGACGCCTTCCTCGCCGCCTTGGAATCGCTCAAGGCGGCGGACGAAGAGCCGGGAAAATGGCGACTGTACGACTTGCCGAACAGCTTCCCGATGGTCGTCGGCGTGCGGGAGGGGCACCGTCCCCGTGCCATTGGACGAAAGGCACTGGCAGAGCCGGGGGCACAGGTCCAGAAAGGGGACAGTCCCATTTTCGTCGGACGAAAATTGGGACAGTCCCCGGGTCATGGAAAATCGGGACAGTCCCCAGGTCATTCGGCCCCGGGCCAAGCCGAGGCTCAACTTGCCGAAACCACCCCCGGCGTGGTAATCTGGGGATTGGCAGTCCCGCTTGCACCGAAAGTGTGGACATTATATACGTTTCAGCCGGCTTCGGACACCGGCCGCCCAGATTCCTGTCTTGCGAGTATACCTATCCCACCTGGTGGACGTAGAATTGTCGCTATGCAAGTTGCCGACGGGGGGGCAATCACTGCCTTCTCCGGGCCGGACCAAACGCAGCAGTGGAAGCGGTTCTACGACGGCTGGTTTGGACAGCACGGCTGGAAGACGGTGAAATCATGGCGGCAGACGGGATCGAGTTGGAACGTGTGTTATATTGTCTCGGACCCTCGGCGGCCGGCCATCGCCGACGTTCGCTTGAGCCCGGACGGCCAGGGCCGATGCACCGGATTGTTGATGACCTCGCGAGGTTCGTTTTGAGCGGGCGAAAGAAGCCCCTTAACATCGGAAGGCAGACATTATGAAAGGCATTCAAGCATTGATCGTGGCGGCCGGCCTGGGCATCGTCGGCGCACTGCTGAATTTTTTCTACTTGCTCCCCACGTCGCACGAGCGCAACCTGGTCTACTTCATCGCCGTCAAACGCGACCGGACGATCAACCGCGGTCAGCGTCTGAAGGCCGAGGACCTCGAGACGGTGGGAATTCCTTTGGAGCAAGCGAGGAGTCTGAAGGGCCGCGCGGTGTCCTGCGAGGGCCCGGACGATTTCCGCGGCGCCGAACACGCCACCGTTTATCGCACGATCACCAACGGCCCGTTGCTGCTTGAAGACGACTTGAAGACGCCGGCGCAAGAGACGTTGGACCTGGACAAGGGCCAAGGGGCGACGTGGGTTCCCGTGGATGCGAGGTACTTCGTTCCCTCGTTATTGACGCCGGGCGACACGGTGTCGTTCCTGGTGCCGGCCAAGGTTGGTCCCGGGGTGGGCCGTCCGACGCCCGCGGCACGCGGCCGGGCCGAGACCGGCAGCGACACGCCGGGCGGGGAACCGCTGTCGCCGAGCCCCGATGCCAGCTCGCTCCCACCGGAGCCGACCGGGCCGATGGAGGAGATCGGGCCTTTCACGGTCCTCGACGTGGGGAACCGCCTGAGCAGCGAGAAGGTCTTCAGCGGGGCCCACTTGCAGCAGACGCACGCGAACATCATCGGCATCCGCGTCGGTCTCACCGACAATCGATTGGACGACCGCATGGCGAAAAAGCTATTGGAACGGCTGATGGAGACCAATTACGCCAGCGTCGGCGTCGTCCTCCACAGTCACAAGGACAGCGGCAAGTAAGCCATTTTGGGGAACCGCGGGCCGGACGATGAAGATCTGGTACAACAAAGTCAACGAAAGCCGCCGCTCGATGGTCGAGGTGACCGATCCCCTGGTGACCATCGGCCGCGACCCGTCGAACACCGTGTGCCTGCAAAGCCCGCTGGTCTCCCGTCAGCACGCGGTCGTGCGGGCCTCGGACGGCAAGCTGCAACTGGAGAACATCGGGCTGAACAGTTGCATCGTGGGCGACGAGGAGGTGCTGGGCGGTCAGTCGGCGGAGTTCGTGCCCGGCACGAAGGTCCGCATCTGGCCGTTCACCCTGACCTTCGAGGCCGAGAAGGCGGTGACGGTTTCCCGCAACGATCTGGAGGCCCACCTCCGGTCGATCATGGCCAACCTCGAGCTGCGGATCCACCGCACGCTGCTGGAGCGGTTGGACTTGTACCAGTTCGAGGCCAACCGCGGCAGCGATCCGGCGAGCATCCTCCTGCTGGAGAACAACATCGAGGACGTGTGCCGCGAGCTGGCGGTCTTCGGCCCGGAAAACGAATCGCTGATCGAGGAGATCACCGGCCTGACGCTCCGCGACCACCTGGTCAACCAGATCATCATGGAGACGGGGACGGAGGAGTATTTCGACCTGGCCACGCTGACGACGAACGAGTTCGACGTGCCGGCCACGCTCGTGCCGGAGCGCGAGGCCGAGTTGCACGGACTGTTGCAGTTCGTCCGCGAGCGGTTGAACCTGGCCGAATGCCGCGACGTGAGCCAGCAGGTCACGCGGGTCGAGAGCGGATTCAACGACATTTTCCACCTCGTCCGGCCCCACCTGCACCACGAGCTGCGCAAATATCTCATCCTGCGGACGCTCAAGAAGGACCTCAAGGACACGATCTTCGGTTTCGGGCCGCTGCAAGACCTGCTCCGCGCCCCCACGGTGACGGAAATCATGGTCGTCGGCATCGACCAGATTTACGTCGAGCGCGGCGGGCTGATCGAGCGTTCCGGGCGGCGATTCATCTCGGACAAGGTGACCGAGGCGATCATCGAGCGCATTGTCGCCCAGGTGGGGCGCCGGATCGACAAGAGCCAGCCCCTGGTCGATGCCCGTTTGCCCGACGGTTCCCGCGTCAACGCCATCATTCCGCCCTTGGCGATCAACGGCCCGACCTTGACGGTCCGGAAGTTTCCCGCCCAGCGTTTGACGATGGACGACCTGATCGAGATGGGCAGCGTCACGACGGCGGCGGCGATGTTCCTGCGGGCGTGCGTGATCGACCACCGCAACATCCTGGTGAGCGGCGGGACCGGCACGGGCAAGACGACCTTGCTCAACGTGCTGAGCAGCTTCATCCCCTTCCGGGAGCGCATCATCACGATCGAGGACACCACCGAGCTGCGGCTGCACCAGGAACACGTCGTCACGCTGGAGACCAAGCCGCCCAACATCGAGGGGGCCGGCGAATACACGATCCGCGACCTGGTCAAGAATGCCCTGCGCATGCGGCCCGATCGCGTACTGGTGGGCGAATGCCGCGGACCGGAAGCCCTCGACATGATCCAGGCCATGAACACCGGCCACGACGGCTCGATGACGACCGTCCACGCCAACAGCGCCCGGGAAGTGATCGAGCGCCTGGAAGTGCTCGTCTTGATGGCGGCCGACCTGCCGGTCTCGTCGATTCACCGCCAGATTTCGTCCGCCTTGGACCTGATCGTTCACATCAGCCGGCTCCCCGGCGGCGCCCGGGTGATTACCCAGATTTCCGAAGTCGTCCGCTACGCCCCGGAGGAAAACCAGATCATCATCATCGACATTTTCAATTTCCGCGACGGCGTCTCGCTGCGGCCGACGGGCTACCTGCCGTCGTTCATCGACTCGTTGATGGCCAAGGACCTGCTGGACATGGAGTTTCTCTATGGCCGGCCATCCGAACCCACGGACTCCTAGCACCCATGCACGAGAACCCGCAATCGTGGCAAATGTGGCTGGGCAGCCTGGCGGTCGGCCTGGCGGTGGCCGTGGCGGCTTACGGCGGCCGCGGCTATTTCGACCTCGCCCTGTCCGCCGTCGAGCGGGACCTGGCCGACAAGCTCCGCCGGATGCGGGTCTCGACCCGAAACCTCCGCAAGTATCTGCTCTTTTGGCTGTGCGTCGTCGGCGGCGTGTTCGTGGGCATTTGCGTGACGTTGCGGAGTCCGCTCTTGGGCGCTCTGGCCGCGGTCTTCCTCGCCGCCGTGCCCTGGTACTTGCTGCGGCGCATGGCTGCGCGGCATCGGCGGAAAATCGAGGACCAACTGGCCGACGCGATGGTCATGTTGGCCAACTCGGTGCGGGCCGGCCTGTCGCTGGCCCAGGCGATGGATCTGCTGGCCGCGGAATGTCCCAAGCCGATCAACGCCGAGTTCCACCAGATCATCGCGGAATACAACATGGGAAAACCGCTGGAGCGGACGCTGGTCGAGGCCAAGCAGCGGCTCCAGAGCGAGAATTTCGCCCTCTTCGCCGCCGCCCTGCTGGCCAGCCATGAAAGCGGCGGCCGGCTCAACGAAACCGTCGAACGCATCGCCCAATCGGTCCTCGAATTGCAGCGGCTCGAACGCAAGGTCCTCTCCGAGACCGCCCAGGCCCGCAAGTCCGCCATCTACATGGCCCTGGCCCCGCCGCTGATCCTGGCGGTCTATTTCTTCGTCGATCAGGACAACACGACGCTGCTGTTCACGCAGCCGGCCGGGCATGTCGTGCTGGCCATCGCCGTGACCTTGAACGTCCTTGCCTATTTTTGGGCCCGGTGGATCCTCAGCCCGGATATCTAAACGCATGACCATCCTCGCACCGCTTTTGGCCGCCGAATCGACCGTGTCCACGGGCTCGGGATTGCTGCTGCTGGCCTGCGCGATGTTTGGGCTGGCCGCCGCGGTTTTGGGTTGGTGGGTGGTTCGGGTGTTGCAGAGCGAGGATATCGCGCAAGGCGCCGAATGGCGATACGACGTCAGCCGCATCAACGAGCTGCGGCGCGTCGATCCCTTGTACCGCCTCTTCCAGCCCGCCATCACGCTCCTGGCCCGCTTGAACCGCGTGATGTTTCCCAACCGCCTGCTGGAGATTCACCGCCAGATCCAGGCGGCCGGTCTGCCGCGATTCTGGCTGCCCGAAGAGTACCTCGCCCGCGCCGAACTGCTCTCCGCCTTCCTCACGCCGCTGTACGCTTACCTGCTGATCAAGCTGGCGGGTTTCGGGGGCCAGAGCACGCTGGCGCTGACCGTGCTGGCCATGCTGCTGACCGTCTGGTGGCTGCGTCACCGCCTGGCCGCGCGAGCCTACGCCCGGCTGCGGCTGCTCAAACGCCGCATGCCGTTCCTGTTGGATCTGTTGACCTTGCTCATGGAGGCGGGTTCGTCGTTCCTCAATGCCTTGCGGCAGGCCGTCGAGGAGTTCCGCGGCCATCCCGTCGCCGAGGAGTTCGGCGCGTGCTGGCCGACCTGAACATGGGCAAGACCCGCATCGAAGCCTTCCAGGCGATGCGCGACCGCCTGGCCGACGACGAAATCACCAGCATCCTCGGCGCGATCCTGCAAGGAGAAACCCTGGGCACGCCGCTGGCCCGCATCTTTCGCACCCAGGCCGACGTGCTGCGGATCAAGCGGACGCAGAGGGCCGAGCTTGTGGCCGGAGAAGCCGGCGTCAACATGCTCTTGCCCGGCATCCTCATCATGGCCGCCACGGTGCTCATCATTGTCGGCCCTTTCCTGATGAATTACCTCGTTTTTGAATTGTCGATGTAGATGGCGATCAAGATCGACTGCCCCCGATGCAAGCAGAACCTGCTGGTCCCCAACAAGAAGGCCGGCGGCTACGCCACGTGTCCGCGCTGCGCGGGCCGGTTCTGGGTGCCCAACAACGGGGCCGGCGATTCCCCCTCGACGGAATCCATCGCGGTGGCCGGTCCGGCGCCGGCCAGCCGCCCCAGGAGCCCGTGATCGCCATGCCCCCGCCGCCGGCGGCGCCACCGCGCGTTCCCCGGGCGTTGCGACGCCTCGGCCGTCGGTTGCCAATCCGCCGGCGCCGCCCCGACGCGCCCCCGGCGGCCGCGTCGCCGCCGCGACCTTCTCGCCCGGCGGGCGTTGCCCCGACGCCGGCGGGGACCGGCCGCAAGGTCGCCCGGCTCATTTCCGCCAAGGCCGCCGAGTCGGTCATCAAGCCGGCGGCCGACGGCCGGCTCCCTGACCTGCATTTGCAGGAAAGCGGCAAACAGCCGGCGACGGAAGGCCCCTCCCGGTCGGTTCATCCGCTGGTGCTTTATGGAGTGCTGACGCTCTGCGCGGTGATCTCGTTCCTTATGCTTCTAGGACCGAGCGACTTGGGTTCGTCGGGCGAGGACAACTCGGCGGAAAAGGAGGCGGCCCGGCAAAACATCGAGCGGAAGTTCTTCGGCGGCGGCAATCTCGATTCCGGGGAACTCAAGCCCTTTCAGAACGAGCTCCACGCGGCGAAGCGGGCCCACGACAGCGGCGACACCAAGAGCGAGTACGACCACTACGACAAGGTGCTCCGAATGCTTCATGCCGAGCACGGCCCGGACGACCGCCCCTTGACGGGAGACGGCGAAAAGGGTAGGGAAAGTGATAGGGAATTGAAGATGTACATCGAAACGATCCTGAAAGGGACTTGAGGACCGGGCTTTTGCAAATTGCCGATTCCAGGTCCCCCTCTCCCTCCGGGAGAGGGTTGGGGTGAGAGGAACCGACGCCAATTGCCGTTCCCCAGGACCCGCGTTTTCTCTATCGTCCCTCACCCCCGAGCCCTCTCCTGCAAGGGGAGAGGGGAGTGATGATTGGATAACCGCTGAAGGCAAGGGAAGACGCGATGGAACCCGCGGCCCGTTACGAAATCGTGGATAAGATCGCCTCCGGCGACTTTGCCACGGTCTATCGTGCCCGGGACCGCGAGTTGGGGCGCGAGGTGGCCATCAAGCAGGTGCATCCGCAGTTTCTGGCCGACCAGCGGCAACTTGCGCGTTATTGGCAAGAGGCGCAATTGCTCGCCTCGTTGCAGCACCCCAACATCGTCACGATTTACGACATCACCCGGAGCCGCGGTTGGTTGATCCTGGAGTTGATGCGGGGGAGCTTGAAGCAGACCGCCCAGGCCGCCCAGGGCGAGCAGATCGACCTCGATTTCCTCCGCGTGGTGTTGACCGACAGCCTGGCCGCGTTGCATTTTCTGCACCAGAACGGCGTGATTCACGGCGACGTGAAGCCGAGCAATCTGCTGGTCGACGCGCGGAACCGCGTGAAGCTCGGCGACTTCGGGCTGGCCCGCCGCGCCAGCAACGAAGAGGGGAGCCTGCTGAAGGGGACGACGAAGTACATGGCGCCCGAACTGATCAATCCGCAGTTCGGCGCGGTCGGGCCGGGCAGCGACCTCTATTCGCTGGGCTTTACGGCCTATGAGTTGATCTGCGGGTCGCAGTTCGAGTCCCTTTTCCCGGGGCTGGGTTCCTTCGGCCGCGACCGCCAGATCGCGTGGATGATGTGGCACGCGGCGGCGGACCGCAACCTGCCCGAAATCAGCAAGGTGCTGGAGAACGTGCCGGCCGATCTGGCCCACGCGGTCCAGAAGATGATTGTCAAGGATCCGGCGCGTCGATACCAGTCGGCGGCCGAAGTGCTGCACGACCTTCGGCCCGATCCGCGGTTGGCGGGTGGATTGGGCGAGGAGGCCGATTTGGCGGCCGAGGCGGCCCGGATCGCAGCGGCCAAGCGCAAGCGACGGCTGCGCTACCTGGGCGTGCTGTCGGCGGCATGTCTCGGCGCACTGGCCCTCGTGTTGTACCTGAATTGGCCGAAGGCCCCGCCCGCCCCCGGTCCGCCGGCGCCGATCCACGGCGTCGTGCTCAAGGTCATGCCGGAGTGGAACCCGCCCGCCATGAATATCAGCACGTTGGACGACAAGGGCCAGGAGATCCCCCGGGAGATTGATTTTCTCGATCCGCAACACGACCGGGTGATTATCAACGGGAAGATCAGTTCTCCCGGCGACTTGCAGCCGCACGACGCCGTTGAGATCGAGAAGAAGGAGATCGTCGAAGGCGTCGGCGCGGCGAAAAGGAAGCTGACCTTCCTCGAAGTGCGTGCCTCGCGGCCGGAGATGGATAAAGGCCGCATCCAGTCGATCCAGGCGGATGAAGGGACCTTCACCTTGGCCGTCGACGACGAGGGCGGCGACGGCGGCGCAAACGGCAAAACCCGGAACAAGAAACTTCGCATCATCGTCCCGCGCGAACTTCGGATCGTGTTCAACGGCGCGGGGGACTTCCGCGGCAAGCCGGTCGAGCTGAAGGACTTGCAGAAGGGCGACCGCGTGGTGGTGCATCATGCGCCCGACGACAAGGGCCGCCACGCCACCGAGTTGGAGGTCCAGCGCCGCGTCACGACGGAAGGCATCCTCCGCGACGTGACTTTCGGGAGGAACGCGCCGGTGAAGTTGAAAGTCGCGCGCGACGGGGCCGACAGCGACCTGATCGAGTTGCCGTTGGCCGACGGCTGCCGCATCATTCTCAACGGGGAGGCCAAGACCGCGGAACAGCGGATCCTCAAGCCGACCGACCTGAAGCCCGGCGACCAGGTCACCCTCACCCACGACGTCCGCGTCGTGGTCATCGACGCCCGCCGCGTGCTCGGCCAGGGCGGCGTGATTCAGGCGGTCGCGGGCAGCGCCGAAGGCACGATCAACGTCCTGCATCAAGGCGCCAAGGCCTCGACCAGGTACCACGTCGGCCCGGGATGCAAAATCACCCTGGGCGACGAGTCCGTGACGCTCGGCGACTTGCGCGTGGGCGACGCCGTTGACGTGAAGCACGATCGCGAGTCCGATACCGGGAACCTCGAGGCCCTTGCCATTTCCGCTCGCCGCCCGGCCGATCCGACGCGATGGGCGATCGTCGTCGGCACCCAGGACTACGAGGACAAGACGCTCGCACCCTTGGACTATCCGGTCTCCGACGCCACGCTGTTGGCCGGCGTGCTGGTCCGGCGCTACAGGGTTCCCGCCGACCAGGTCGTCATGCTGGTGGACGAGAGCCTGGTCCGGCTCGAACAGGGCATTCCCGAGCGGCTTGCCAAGCTCGGCGCCGACGCGAAGTTGATCGTTTACGTCGCCGGCCATGCCTACAAGGACGAACAAGGCGTCGTCTACTTGGCGCCGAAGAACTTCGATCGCAAGCGTCCCAGCCTGGCGGGCTTGTCGCTGCAATGGCTGGTCGACCAGATGGAGCAATGTCCGGCCAAGGAGAAGCTGCTCTTGTTGGACTGCTGCCAGGACACGAAGGGGGCCGACGCGGCGGCGGAACCGTCGACGGCCGAGATGCTCGGCTCGTTGAAGAGTTCGCCCGGCCGCTCGCCGTTCCACACCGTGACGGCGGTGGTAAGCTGCATGGCCGGCCAGCGCGGCCACGCCTGGCCGGCGAAGAACCACGGGTTGTTCGCCTGGTGCCTGGCGGAGGCGTACCGCGGCAACGCCGAGGCCGATCGTGACGGCCGCGTGGAGCCGGCCGCCCTGTACGAGTTTCTGAAGAAGACGATGGCCGCCGCAAGCAGTGGACTCAAGATCGCGCAGACGCCGCAGCTATTCCTTCCCGACGCCCGGCCGCCCAGGCTCAGCGAGGAGGCGAAAGATTCGATCCGCAAGCTGGCCGCCCTTCTGCGGTCGACGAAAATCGATTTGACGGCCGCCGAGGAGGAATTCAACACGGCCAAGGACCTTGCCGGAAAGGAGATCGAACCGAGCATTCTCTACGGCCTGCTCCTGATCAAAGCGAAGGACCACGAGGCGGCGCTGAAACACCTGGAAGAACTGAAGATCAAGAAGCCCGCGTCGCTGTTCCCCTCGCAAGGCACGGCCTGGGTGCGGTTCGAGAAACGCAGCTATACGCCGGGCGTCAACGACCTGCTGGAACTGGTCGCCAAGATTCCCAAGCCGAAGAAACCCGGGGACCCCTGCCCCCCGCAACTCCAGCAACTCTTCTCCTGGATCGGCCAGTTGCGCGAGTTCGCCGCGACTGCCGAGGAGCCGACCTATCGTCCCCCGGCCGAGTTGCTGGCCAATCTGGATGCCGCCGTGACCGATCACGGCAGTGACGCCGACCGCTTCTATCAACAGGGGCGCGACCATTCTCGTGACATCGTCATCGACTATGAAAATAAACTTGCGAACTCTCAAGCTCGGGACGATATCTCCCGGCTCAAGGTCGACCGCCGCCAGTTGGTCCACTACGCCGCCTTCCCCCAGGAAAAGTTTGCCAAGGAGGTCCTGGCCGGCCTCGACCAGGAATAGCCGCGCCAACCGTCCGCCCGATCCGGCGGTTGTCAAAGTCCGCCGTTGGGGTGAAATTTTCCGGCGGCGTAGCTTCGCGCCGCGGCCACTTCCGCCGGTCCGAAGAGTAGACTATAATCCGGGTTTGAAGCTTGGGGCCAGCCCGGTTTTCGATCGCGTTTTTTCGAGCGAACCCGGGCCTGCCCCCTTTCCGCGAACCCGGTTATTCCTCGACACGTTGCGAACCATGAACCCAAGGAGCGATCCGTGAGCCCGTCCAACGACAAGGATATCGAGATTCCCGCCGACGCCGCGCCGACACCGGCCCGGCAGCCGCAGCAACTTCAAATCGACGACTCGAAGGCGATCCCGCTGTACGCCAATTTCTGCCGCGTCACCGGCACGCCCGAGGAACTGATTATCGACTTCGGCCTGAACCCGCAGCCGTTCGGCACGCCGACGGAGCCGATCGCCATCACGCAGCGGATCATCACCAATTTTTTCACGGCCAAGCGGATGCTGCACGCCCTGCAATTGACGATCCAGCGGCACGAGGCCACGTTCGGCGTGTTGGAGACCGACGTGCAGCGGCGCGTGCAGCCTCATGCGGTGCGTCCCGGTCAGTCCTCGCCCGTCGGCGACCAGCGCGGCTGACCCGGGTTCGCCGGTGTTCGACGTTCGTTTGATTTTGCCCTGGAAGGATCACTTCTCCGCCGGCCAAAGGCGAACCAACACCATGCCCTGCGGCGGCAACAGGGAGGAAAATTGACCCTCCAGGACACCCAAGTCCTTTTGCCGCCATAGATCGCGGACGCGTTGCTTGCCGTGGACGCCCAGGTCGGACCACTTGGCCGTCACCTTGGCCTCCATTTCGTTGCGGTTGAACAGTCCGACGGCCAGGCTGCCGTCGTCCATCGGCCTGGCCCAAACCTCCTGGTCGCCGTTCTTGGCCACGCGCCGGCCGGGCTTGCCCAGCGGGTCCTGGTCCACTTCGATCACCTCGTCGTTGCAGAGGAGGTTGAGGGTGAAGGGGTCCAGCCGGGTGATGTCGCCGCCGAAGATCAGCGGCGCGGACAGCAGGCTCCAGAGCGAGACCTGCGAATACTGCGCGCTGGGCGAGAGCCTCGTGCGTCCCTGGCTGAGGTGGCCCAGCAACAGGTAGTCGGGATCGTTCCAGGCGCCGGGACCGGCGTACTTGTGGAGGTCTTTTTTGGCGTAGAGGTCGAAGACATCGCGTCCCATCAAGTCGTACTCGCCGCTGAAGTAGCCGCGGCCCAGGTCATCGGCCGTGCGCCAACTGTTCCCGCCCACTTCCTTGCCCCACTGCCAGACGTTGCCCTTGCCGTACTGGCAGAGGTTCAGCACCATGTCGCGGGGCTGTCGCTTGAGGATCGCCGAGATTTTGCGGTAGGGCCCCTGGAGTCCGGCCAGTCCCGGCGCGGTGGCCGAGCACGAGCACCAGTCGTACTTGAGGAAATCGAAGCCCCACGCGACAAACCGCCGGAACGTCCTGTTCCTCGTGCTGGAAGGCGCCGGTGCAGCCGGCGCAGGTGGTCGGCCCCGGCGAGGTGTAGATGCCGGCCTTCAGGCCGCGGTGATGGATGTAGTCGGCCAGCGCCTTCATGTCGGGAAACTGCTTGTTGCCGTTGACTTGTCCGGCGGCATCGCGCAGCGGGCCGTTGAAGTTCGGGTCCTTCGAGCCGGGCTTATTGGCCCAGCAATCGTCGATGTTCACGTAGATGTAACCGTGGTTGACCATGCCGGTGGAGACCATGGCGTCGGCGGCGTCGCGCATGACCTTGTCGGTGACGCGCTCGTCCCAGAAGTACCAACTGTTCCAGCCCATGTGCGGCGTCAGGGCCAAGGTGTCGCCGCAGATGATCTTGAAGCCGCGCCGGGCCGTGCCCAAGGCGTTCGACGCCCGAAACGTCACTGCATACTCGCCGCGTTTGTCCAGGCGGCCGATGATTTGGCCGGTCCGGGGATGGACGCTCAGGCCGGCCGGCAGACCCTCGACGGCGAAGGTCATCGGGCGCTGGCCCGTCGCGGGAATCGTGAAGAAGCAGGGCGAGCCGGGCCGGACGCCGAAGATCCTGGCGCCGTTGATCCGCGGCGTCGAGGGCGGCGCCGGAGTCAAGAGGTACGGCTTCTCGACGGGAATGTCGATCGTGTGCGGCTTGGCGCCGCTGACGAGGAATCGGGCGTCGGCCCAATCGCCGTGATCGGAGTTGATGTTGTCGCCGGCCGCGCCGACCATCAGGACGAGCGTCTTGACGCCTTTCAGGGTGATGTCCACCGCTTTGGGCGGCTGGCCCAGCTTCATGATGCCGGAGTCGAACAGCGTCTTGCCGTCGCCGGAAATTTTGAAGGTGACGGCGTTCGACCCGCCCGCCGCGTCGTCCATGCCCACCGTGGCGAGAAACCGGTCGGTCCCGCCGCCGAGGTCGATCCACACGATGCTCCTGGCGTGGGTGCCGACGCCGTGGGCGAAGCGCCGCCCGCCCAACGTCAGCGGCGTCTCGCGTATCGAGCGGTCGATCTGGGGCTTGCCCCAGCCTTGCTCCATCTTGCTCAAGTCGAGCGAGCCGAGCCAAACGGTTTCCTGGCCCCGGGCGGCGCTCGGCGCAGAACGGCGAAAACGGCAGACATGGCCAGAACGGCAGGCATGGTGACAGCGAGGCAGCGTGTTGCGAATCTCATGGCGGACCCCTTCCTTTCTTGCTTCGACCGTCGTTCGAGCCGATTGGAATTCCCATGCCAAGAACTTAGCGGATTTTGGCCCATCCGGCAACCATTGGCAAGACGACGCGGCTGAACCAGGATGCCCGGGAAGGTGACGGAGAGCGATCCGCCGCGGAGGCACTGGTTTACGGAGTGTTGCCCTGCGCCGGCTGCGCCAGGCCGGACGGCGGCTCGGGCTTCGGAGCGGGCAGCCTCTCGACCGGCGGGGTCGGCGCAGGTTGACCAGGCCCGCCCTGACCCGGCAACGCGGTCAACTCGCAACCCGCGCAGCGAATCTGCCAGCCGCCGCCCAGGGCCTTGTAGACCTGGATCAGGCCGGTGGCAATCTCGCCGCGGGCCTGGGTCAGCACGTCCTGCTGCTGCACCAACGTCTGTTCCAACTGCGAGACGCGGGTGAAATCGACCGCCCCGGCGCGATACTGCGCCAGCACGATCTTGACCGCCTGCTCGGCGTCGTTCACGCTGGCCGTTTGATACTTCGTCCGCTGCTCGGCGCGGAGGAACGTGACCAGCCCGTTCTCGACTTCCCGGGCGGCGCCGAGCACGGTCTGCTGATAGGCCGCCACCAACTCCTGAAACCTGGCGTCCTGGAGCCGGACGTTGTTGCGGATGCGTCCGTAGTTCAAGATGTTCCACTGGAATGAAGGACCGACGGCTCCGTTGAGGGCCGAGGAGCGGAAGAGGCCGGGGAACGCCTCGGCCGTGGCGCCGATCGTCCCGCTGATCGAGATGGCGGGATAGAAATCGGCCTCGGCCACGCCGATCTGCGCGCTTTGGGCGGCCGCCAGACTGCTCCGCACGGCGGACGTCCGGGCGACGCTGCAACAACTCGGCCGGGATGCCGACGGCCACCTCGGGCGGCGCGTTGGGAATCGGCGCCGGGCCGAGCTTGCCCTGCAACTCTTCCGGCGGGATGCCCAACAAAATGCACAACTGGTTCGTGGTCTGCCGGAGGCTGATCTCGAACTCGGAAATCTGGGCCTGGGTCTGCTCCAGGGTGCTGCGGGCCTGGTACACGTCCAACTGGCTGGTCGTGCCGCCTTGGAAACGCGCTTCGGTGATCCGCAGCGTCTCTTGCTGCAATCGCACGTTCTCTTCGGCGCATGCGATGCGCCCCTGGAGGGTGCGCATCTGCACGTAGTTGGTGGCCACGTCGCCCAGCAAGGTGACCAGGGTGTCGTCGTAGCCCTCGACCGAGGCGTCCAGATCGGCGGAGCCCGATTCGATGGCCCGGCGGAAGCGGCCCCAGAAATCGAGTTCCCAACTGAGATTGAAGCCGTAGTTCCACTGGTCGTAGAACGGCTGCGGGAAGAACTGGCCGATGGGAGTTTGCACGCTCATGGCATTGCGCGAATAGCCGCCGGCCATCGTCTGCGCCTGCGGGAAGATCTGGCCCGTGATGATGCCCAACTGGGCCCGGGCCTGGAGGACGCGGCAGCCCGCCTCGCGCAACGTGATGTTCTGCCGGTACGCGGAACAGACGAGGTAATTCAGCCCGGGGTCGTGGAAGACGGTCCACCACTTGCTCAGGTCGTCGGCGTTGGTGCGGATGCGTTTGTCGGCGTCGTCGATCCAGTGCTGCGCGACCGGGGCGGCGGGCGGACTGTAGTTGGGCCCGACCTTGAACCCGTTCTGGACATATTGTTGCAGCGAAGTGCATCCGCAGAGGGAAAGGGCGAGAACCATCAGACAGGCAAGAAGGCGGCCTTGGCCCCGGCCGACGGGCCTGCCCGGAAACTCGACTGCCAAACGGTGATCGAGATCGCGCGGAATAAGCGGCATAGTTGGCATTATCGACAATTCCCTTACGACCAAACCAACCTCGACGGCGGGGTCTTTCTTTCTTACCCACCCTACGCAGTCTAACAATTGGATTTCACCTTCCGGCGTCCTAAACTCGCTAGGGGACAGAGTTTGCCGGGAGCCAGGGGAACCGTTCATGGGAACCGGGTACCCTCTGGACGCCTTCGGTCGGGTCTTACCATCAAAAAGCCATTTTCAAGGACATCGACACGTGCCGCACAACCGAATCCTCTCGTGGTCTTTGTTTAGCTGCTCGTTGCTGGCAGCCGTTGCGGGATGCCAGCGGAAAACGCCGGAAGTCGCCCCCGCCGAGCCGCCGGTGTTTCCGGTCAGCCTTCCGGTCCAGCGCGTGGTGACCGACTACGTGGACTTCACCGGCCGGACCAACCCGGTCTACTCGCTGGACGTTCGCGCCCGAGTGAGCGGCTACCTGTTCGAGATGCCGTTTAAGGAAGGGGGAGAGGTCACGGCGGGCGACACGCTGTTCGTGATCGATCAGCGGCCCTACAAGGCCCAACTGGATCAGGCGCAAGGGCAGGTCAACCTGTACAAGGCCCAGCTCGTGCTTGCCAAGGCGAATCTCGCCCGGGATTTGGACGTGGCCAAGACTCCCGGCGCCATTAGCCTCCAGCAACTCGACCAGGACCGCGCGGCGGTGGCCGAGGCCGACGCGGCCGTCAAGGCGTTCGAGGCGAGCCTCGAAGTCTACAAGCTCAACCTTGATTTCACCAAAGTCACCTCGCTGATCGACGGCCAGGTGAGCCGCTACTATCAGACGCTCGGCAACCTGGTCGTCCAAGACCAAACGTTGCTGACCACGGTCGTCTCGCTGGACCCGATGTACGTCTACTTCAACGTGGACGAGGGCTCGCTGAACTGGCTCATCCGGGCGATCAACTCGCGCAAGGTCAAGCCCTATCAGAAAGGGGAAATGCCCGTCTTGATGGCGCTGGAGGGCGAAAAAGATTTCCGGCGCGAAGGGCGGGTCAACTTCGTCAACAACCAGATGAATCCCAATACGGGAAGCATCTCGGTGCGCGGCAAGTTCGACAACAAGAAGCCGAAAAATGGCGTTCGCCCGTTGAAACCGGGGATGTTCGTTCGCGTCCGGCTGCCGATCGGGAAACCGCACCAGGCCGTGCTGGTCGTCGATCGGGCCGTGGGATCGGACCAGGGCCTGAAGTACGTTTACGTGCTCGACGCCAAGAACACGATCCAGTATCGCCGCGTTGAGACCGGCGCGCTTCAGGAAGACGGCCTGCGCGTGATCACCAAGGGACTGAAGCCGGACGAATGGGTGGTTGTCGGCGGCTTGCAGCAAGTCCGCCCGCGGATGTCCATCAGTCCGGAGCAGATGCCGATGCCCTGCTTCGGTCAAGCCGACGCGGAAGCGGCGGAGACGGCGAAGGCAAAAAAGCAGCCGGCAACCGCCGGCGCCCAACCGCAGCCCGCGGCGGGCAGCAAGCCCAAGCGATAGGGGGCGCCGCGGCGATGGCCTCGTTCTCGCACTTTTTCATCGATCGCCCGATCTTCGCCACGGTGGTGTCGGTCGTCATCACCCTGACCGGCGCGATTGCGTTGTGTTGGCTGCCGATCGCGCAATATCCGCAGATCACGCCGCCCGCCGTGCAGGTGTCCATCACCTATCCCGGCGCCAGCGCCCAGGTCGTGGCCGACACGGTCGCGGCGCCCATCGAGCAGCAGGTCAGCGGCGTCGAGAACTCGCTCTACATGTCCTCGCAGATGGGCAACGACGGTTCGTACAATCTCACCGTCACCTTCGACGTGGGCACCGACCTGAACACGGCCCTGGTCATGGTGCAGAACCGCGTGGCGTTGGCCATGCCGGTGCTCCCGCCCGCCGTGCAAAACGAGGGCATCACGATCCGCAAGAAAACGCCCGACATCTTGATGATCGTCAGCGTCTACTCGCCCGACCGCCGCTACGACGACCTCTACCTCAGCAACTACGCCACGATCAACGTCCGCGACGAGCTGCTGCGCGTGGACGGGGTCTCGGACGTCCAAATCTTCGGCGAACGCGACTACAGCATTCGCGTTTGGCTCGATCCGCAGAAGATGGCGGCCTATGGGATCAACGCCGGCGACGTGGCCAATGCCGTCCGCCACGAGAACCTCGACGTGCCGGCCGGGCGGATCGGCCAGCCCCCCACCGCCGACCAACAGCCGTTCGACCTCCCCATCGACACCCTCGGCCGGCTCGAATCGCCGGAACAGTTCGACGACATCATCGTCAAGGTCGATCCGGGCCTTGCCGCCGCGGCCTATGCCTCGTCCGCGGCGCCCATCCAGGTCAACACCGGGCTGCCGAGCCCCGGCATGGGCAATCCGCTTCAAGGCGGCTCCAGCGGCGGCAAGACGCCGAGCATGTCCACGGCGATCGGCAATTCCCTCATCGCCACCATGACGCCGAATCCGCCGACCGCGGCAACGTCGGGCGGCACGGCGACCGGCGGGATCACGTTCGGCGTCTCGACCGCCGGCGGCGCCGCGACCGCCGGCGGCGGAATGACGGGCGGCGGGGCAAACATCGGCGGCGGCGCGACCGCGGGCAGCAGCATCGCGCCCAGCAGCGGCGCCACAAGCGGCAAAAATGGCGGCAACGGCGGAACCTCCACCGGCGCAACCCTGAACAGTTCAACCACGGCCAACGTGGGCGGGCTCACGATCCAAGGCCAGCAGGGCGGAAGCAGCGTGGCCAGCGGCGTCGTCGCCGCCACCACCCTGGGCGGCGGCCCCCAAAACCCCGCCGCCAGCGTCGTCCGCCTCCGACACGTCGGACACGTCGAAATGGGCGGCCAAAGCTATACCCAGGCCTCCACCTTCGACGGCCAGCCGGCCGTGGGGCTGGCCGTCTTTCAGCTTCCCGGCACCAACGCGCTCGACGTGGCCGGGCAAGTGCAAGCGAAAATGCGGGAACTGGGAAAGCGATTCCCCGACGGCATCGACTACAACATCGCGTACGACACCACGCCGTTCATCCGCGAGTCGGTCACGGACGTGTTCCAAACGCTGTTCGAGGCCGCGGTCCTGGTCGGAGTGGTCGTCCTGGCCTTCCTGCAGAACTGGCGCTCGGTGCTGATTCCCATGATCGCCGTGCCGGTGGCCATCGTGGGCACTTTCGCGGTCATGGCCGCGGTGGGCTTCAGCCTCAACAACATCTCGCTGTTCGGGCTGGTGTTGGCCATCGGCATCGTCGTGGACGACGCCATTGTCGTGGTCGAGAACGTCGAGCGCTGGCTGGAGCAGGGATTGCCGCCGCGCGAGGCCACGTACAAGGCGATGGAGGAAGTCACCGGGCCGGTGATCGCGGTGGCGCTGGTGCTCTCGCGCGGTGTTCGTGCCCTGCGCGTTCATCAGCGGCATCACCGGCAGCTTCTTCCGCCAGTTCGCGGTGACCATTGCCGCCTCGACGATCTTTTCGGCCATGAACTCGCTGACGCTCAGTCCCGCGCTGGCCGCGCTGCTGTTGCGGCCGCGCCACGGCGTGCAGCCGCGACCCGTTGACCCGGCTGCTGAACACCGCGCTCGGCTGGTTCTTCCGGCTGTTCAACGCCGTCTTCGGCGCCAGCACCGCGGGATATACCTGGATCGTCGGGCGGCTGCTGCGGGTCAACGCCGTGGTCTTGATCGCCTACGGGGTCCTGCTGCTGTTGACGTACCGGACGTTCCAGGCGGCGCCGCAGGGATTCGTGCCGCAGCAGGACCAGGGCCGGATCGTCGCCAGCGTGCAATTGCCCGACGCGGCGTCGCTTCAGCGGACGCGGGCGGCCCTGGCCACGATCGACGAGATCACCCGCGAGACCAAGGGCGTGGCCCACGTGCTGACGGTGGCGGGCTATTCGTTCGTGCAGTCGGCCAACGGCTCGAATTTCGGCTCGATGTTCATCGTGCTCGATCCGTTCGACCAGCGGAAGAGCGCGGAGTTGACCGACGAGGCGATCATGGCCCGATTGCGGCCGCAGTGGGCCCGGCAGGTCCGGGACGCGCGGGTGCTCGCCTTCGGGGCCCCGCCCATTCCGGGGCTGAGCGTGGCCGGCGGATTCAAGCTGATGGTCGAGGACTGCGGCGGGCTGGGATTGGACGTCGCTCGACGCGCAGACCGACAAACTGGTCCGCAAATTGAAAGAGCAGCCGGAGATGATCGGCGTGTCGACGCAATTCCGCTCCTCCACCCCGCAGCTTTACGCCGACATCGACCGGACCAAGGTCGCGTCGCTGGGAGTGCCGTTGTCCGACTTGGACCAGACGCTGCAAATCTATCTCGGCTCGCTCTACGTGAACAATTTCAACGCCTTCGGCCGTTACTGGCAGGTCAACGTCCAGGCCGAGGGCCAATATCCGCAACGAAGTCGAGCGACATCAACCTGCTCCAGGTCCGCAACAGCCAGGGGCAGATGGTCCCGGCGGGAACGCTGATCGACATGCGGGACATCGGCGGCCCGATCTTCGTCAACCGCTACAACGCTACACGGCCACGTCGATCAGCGGGGGTCTTCGCCCCGACGCCAGCACGGGCGAGGCGATCGCCAGCGTCGACAAGTCGGCCAAGGAATCGTTGCCCGCTGTCATGAAGGCCGAGTGGACCGAGTTGATGTACATGCAGATCAAGGCGGGCAACACGGCGATGTGCGTCTTCGCCCTGGCCGTCGCCTGCGTCTTCCTGGCCCTGGCCGCGCTCTACGAAAGCTGGTCGCTGCCGCTGGCCGTCATCCTCGTGGTGCCGCTGTGCCTGCTCTGCTCGGTGATAGGCGTGCTGTGGACCCACAATTCGGTGAACATCTTCGTGCAGATCGGCCTGGTGGTGCTGGTCGGGCTGGCGTGCAAGAACTCGATCTTGATCGTCGAGTTCGCCAAGCGGCTGCGGCAAGAAGGCCGGCCGCGGCGCGAAGCCGCCCAGGAGGCGTCGCGGCTGCGGCTGCGGCCGATCCTGATGACCTCGCTGGCCTTCATTCTCGGCGTCGTTCCGCTGGTGTTCGCCAGCGGGGCCGGGGCCGAGATGCGCCGCTCGCTGGGAACGGCCGTCTTCAGCGGCATGTTGGGCGTCACTCTCTTCGGCATCTTCCTCACGCCCGTCTTTTTCTACGTCATCGGCGGACTCGGTGAAACCCGGCTGTTCCAGTCCGCCGCCGTGCAGCGCATCGGCTCCGTCGTGCTCGGCGGGATCGTCGGGCTCGGCATCGGGCAGTGCTTGTCGAAGACCTGTTCCCTTGATCCGCATTTCGCGCGAGTTCTCGGCGGCAGCGCGGGCGTCCTTCTCGGACTATGGTTGCCGAGAATTCGCCGGCGCATGGCCACGTTGACTTCCAGGGCCACGCCGGCCACCAACGAGAGAGGCGATCCATTGCAATGATTTCCCACTTTTTCATCGACCGTCCGATCTTCGCCTCCGTGCTGTCGATCGTATTCGTGCTGGCCGGCGGGGTCGCGGTGTTCAACCTGCCGGTGGCGCAGTATCCCGAGGTGACCCCGCCGATGGTGGTCGTCACGGCCGTCTATCCCGGGGCCAACGCCCAGACCGTCCGCGACACGGTGGCCGCGCCGATCGAGGAGCAGGTCAGCGGCGTCGAGGGCATGATCTACATGTCGTCGCAATGCACCAACGACGGGACCTACCGGCTGACGGTCACCTTCAAGCTGGGCATGGATTCCGACATGGCCCAAGTGCTGGTGCAGAACCGCGTGTCGCTGGCGCTGCCGGTCATTCCGCAGTTGGTCCAGAACGAGGGCATCACGGTCAAGAAGGTCTCGCCGAGCACGTTGATGATCGTGAACCTGATCTCGCCGGACGGCCGCTACGACAACATCTTCCTCAGCAACTACGCCACGATCTACATCCGCGACGAACTGGGCCGGCTGCCCGGCGTGGCCAACGTCACCTATTTCGGCCAGCGCGACTACAGCCTCCGCGCCTGGCTCGACCCCGACAAGCTGGCGTCGCTGAACCTCAGCGCCGGACGACGTGGTCAACGCCATCTCGCAGCAGAACCTGCAGGTCGCCGCCGGGCAAATCGGCCAGGAGCCCGTCCCCAAGGGCCAGCAGTTCCAACTGACCATCAACACGCTGGGCCGGCTGGTCGACGTCGAGCAGTTCGACGACATCATCGTCAAGGCCGGCCAGGGCAGCACCGACGGCGCAGTCGCTCGGCGGGCATGGCGGGCGGCCAGTCCGGCCACGGCCCCGCGACGAGCGACACCAGCATTCCGGCGGGCCGCCGCCCCAGTCGGTCGGCATCGTCCGCCTGCGCGACGTGGCCAAGCGTCGTCCTGGGATCGCAACAGTACGATCAGTCGTGCACGCTTGGACGGCCGGCCGTCGGTGGCGATGAACATCTTCCAGCTTCCCGGCTCGAACGCCCTGGACACCGCCGAAGCAGGTGTACGCCAAGATGGAGGAACTGAAAACCCGCTTCCCCGAGGGACTCGAATACCAGATCGTCTACGACACGACGCCGTTCATCCGCGAGTCGGTCCGCGAGGTCTTCAACACGCTGCGCGACGCGATCATTCTGGTCGGCGCTGGTGATGCTGGTCTTCCTGCAAAACTGGCGGGCGGCGATCATCCCGCTGGTCGCCGTGCCGGTGGCCATCGTCGGCACGTTCGCCGTGATGGCCGGCCTGGGGTTCTCGCTGAACAACCTGTCGCTGTTCGGCCTGGTGCTGGCCATCGGCATCGTCGTGGACGACGCCATCGTGGTGGTCGAGAACATCGAGCGCTGGCTGGACGAGGGCATGGCCCCGCGCGACGCCGCGCGGCAAGGCCATGGGCGAAGTGACCGGGCCGGTCATCGCCGTGGCGCTGGTGCTGTTCGCCGTCTTCATTCCGGCCGCGTTCCTGGGCGGGATCAGCGGCCAGTTCTTCCGCCAGTTCGCCGTGACCATCGCCGTCTCGACGGTCATCTCGGCCTTCAATTCGCTCACGCTCAGCCCGGCGCTGGCCGCCATCCTGCTGCGGCCGCGCGGCGCGCGCCGCGACCCGCTCACCTGGCTGCTGGACATGCTGCTGGGCTGGTTCTTCCGGCTGTTCAACCTCGGGTTCGCCGCCGGCACGACCGTCTACGTCCGCATGGTCGCGTCGCTGCTCCGCGTCAGCCTGATCAGCCATGCTTGTCTACGGCGGCCTGCTGGCGCTGACCTAGTGGCAATTCGACCGCACGCCCACCGGCTTCATTCCGCAGCAGGACAAGGGATATTTGCTCCTGAACGTGCAATTGCCCGACTCCGCTTCCGTCCAGCGCACCGAGCAGCGTCATGGCGCGGATCGACAACGATCGTCCACGACACCGACGGCGTCGAGCATACGGTGGGCATCTCCGGCCAGTCGCTGATCCTCAACGCCAACGCGCCGAACCTCGGCTCGATGTACGTGATGCTGAAGGAGTTTCCCGAGCGGCGCAGCCCCAGCCTGACGGCCGACGCCGTCGCCGACGCGATCCGCCGGCGCTGCCGGCGAGGAAGTCCGCGGCGCCGTCGTGTCGGTCTTCGGCGCGCCGCCGATCGACGGCCTGGGCACCACCGGCGGATTCAAGCTCATCGTCGAGGACCGCGGCAATCACGGGCTGGGCGACCTGCAGCGGATCAGCGACGAAATCGTCGACGCCGGCAACAAAACGCCGGGGCTGCAGGGGCTCTTCAACAGCTCCCGGGCCAACACGCCCTGGCTCTACCTCGACATCGACCGCACCAAGTGCCTGGCCCTGGGCGTGCAGATCAGCGACCTGTTCGACACCCTGCAAGTCTATCTCGGCTCGTACTACGTCAACAACTTCAACGAGTTCGGCCGCACCTGGCAGGTCAACGTCCAGGCCGATCAACGCTTCCGCAACCGGGTGCCCGACATCTTGCAACTCCAGGTTCGCAACAACCAGGGACAGATGATCCGCCTGGGCGCGCTGATGGACGTCCGCGACGTCAGCGGCCCCGTCATGCTGATGCGCTACAACATGTACTCCGCCACGGCCATCAGCGGCAACACCGCCCCCGGCGTCAGCTCGGGAGAGGCGATCGCGATGATGCAAGAGATTTCCGACAAGCAATTGTCGCAGTCGATGGCCTTCGACTGGACCGAACTGACGTTCATGCAATTGCAGGCGGGCAACGCGGCCATCTACGTCTTCGCGCTGGGCGTCGTGTTCGTCTTCCTCGTGCTGGCCGCCCAGTACGAAAGCTGGTCGCTGCCGCTGGCCGTCATCCTCGTGGTGCCGATGTGCCTGCTCTGCTCGGTCACCGGCGTCGCCTGGATGGGGTCCGACGTCAATATCTTCACGCAGATCGGTTTCGTGGTGCTGGTCGGGCTGGCCGGCAAGAACGCCATTCTGATCGTCGAGTTTGCCAAGCAGCAGCGGGAAGCGGGGCAATCGCCGCGCGAGGCCGCGCTCAACGCCAGCCGGCTGCGCCTGCGGCCGATCTTGATGACCTCGCTGGCCTTCATCTTCGGCGTCGTCCCGCTGGTGGTGGCCCAAGGCGCCGGCGCCGAGATGCGCCGTGCCCTGGGCCTGGCCGTCTTCAGCGGCATGATCGGCGTGACGCTCTTCGGCATCTTCCTCACGCCGGTCTTCTTTTACGTGATCCAGTGGTTCAGCCGCGGGAAGCCGGCCGGCGAGCCTGTCGGCGAGCCGGCCAACGGACCTGTGAACGAGCCGCGGGCGTGACCGGGGGAGCAGTTCGCTGCGAAACTGCAAGCGAAGGGCAGGCCTTTCGGCCAGGCCCCCACGCCCACGCGCGCGGCCCGTGGAGCCGCGTTGGGCAGGGCCGCCACTTCCTCCGGAAAAAATCCCGTTCCCCGCCGGTTGACAGGCTTGTGAAACCTGCTATCGTATCGAAATTCCAATGAGGGAGGCCCATGAACGCGGATTCTCGGAAACCTGAACGCCGTTTCTTCCTGCCGCGGCCGGCGCTGGACGACCTGATCCGGCTGCTCCGCCAACAGGGCTACACCGTGCTCGCCCCAACGGTGGTGAACCAAACCATCTCCCTCCAGCCCATCGAGTCGGCCGGGCAGCTTCCCAAGGGCCTGCGCGACGAGCAGGACGGCGGCCATTACCGGCTGGTTCCCGGCGACCCGGCCTTGACGTTTGAATACGTGGTGGGGGCGAACGGGCCGAAAGGCCACCTGTTCCCATCGCAGTTGCAACTGCTGACGTTTCATGTCGAGGGGGACGAGTTTGTTCTGGATAAAGGTTCGCCCCAACCGCCCAAGCTCGCCATTTTGGGAGTGCGGCCGTGCGAGTTGGCGGCCATCCGCGTTCAAGACCGGGTTTTCGGCCTGGATCGGCCCGAGGCGTTCCGTTGCGAGTCGGAGACCTGGTACATGCAGACCCGGCAACATGCGTTGCTGCTGGCCGTCAATTGCACCCAGCCCGGCGGGACGTGCTTCTGCGGCTCGTGGGGGACCGGTCCGGCGGCCACGGAAGGTTTCGATCTGGCGCTGACGGAGCTTCGCACCGGCTTTTTGGTGGAAGTGGGATCGCAGCGCGGGGCGGTCCTTGTGAACCAACTCCCCTTGCGCGAGCCGACCGAGGCCGAATTGGAGCTTGCCTCGCTGAAGCTTCAGCGGGCTTGCGAGCGGATGGGCCGGCAACTCGACACGGAGGGAATCAAGGAATTGCTCGAGGCCGAGTTGGAGCACCCCGAGTGGGACGAGGTGGCCCGGCGATGCCTCTCCTGCGGCAATTGCACGATGGTCTGCCCGACGTGTTTTTGCAGCACGGTGAGCGATTCGACGTATCTGGGCGGCCAGCAGGCGACGCGCACCCGGCAGTGGGAATCGTGCTACACGCTCCAATTCACCTACACGACGACCGGACCGGAGCGGAGCACGATTCGCGGCCGCTACCGCCACTGGCTGCGGCACAAGCTATGCACCTGGTGGGACCAATTCGGCACCAGCGGGTGCGTCGGCTGCGGCCGGTGCATCACCTGGTGCCCGGTGGGCATCGACTTGACCGAGGAGGTCGCCCGGCTGCGGAAGGAAACCCACGCCCACCTCGGTCGCAAGGGGGAAGCGGTCCACAGGGAGTTGATGCCATGAGCCAGCCGATCATCGCGCCGCGTCCGGAACCGATTTGCGGCATGGACACCTGGGTGCCGGTGCCGGCGCGGATTCTCGACGTGCGGCGGGAGAACTTCAATACCCGCACGTTCAAGTTGGAGTTCGTCGATCCGGAGATTCGCAGCCGGTTCCGCTTCGCGCCGGGACAGTTCAACATGGTCTATTTGCCCGGCGTCGGCGAAGCGGCCATCTCCATGAGTTCCCACTCGGAGCGGACCGAGACGCTCGAACACACCATCCGCGTGGTCGGCTCGGTCACCCGGGCCGCCGATCGGTTGGGCAAAGGCAAGGTGGTCGGCCTGCGCGGGCCGTTCGGAAAGGGCTGGCCCCTGGACGCCCTGAAAGGCAAGGACGTGGTCATCGTCGCCGGGGGAATCGGCATCGCGCCCCTGCGGCCGGTCGTCTATTGGCTGTTGGACCACCGCGAGTGGTGCCGCCGCGTCGTGTTGATGTACGGCTGCCGCACCCCGGAAGACCGCGTGTTCGCCGAGGAACTCGAGCAGTGGGAGCGGAACGGCGCCATCGAAGTGCTCGTGACGGTCGATAACGCGACCAGCGATTGGGTCGGCCCGGTGGGCGTGGTGACCAAGCTGCTCCAGCGGATCAAGGTCGGCGCGACGCGGACGGTCGTGCTGGTCTGCGGACCGAAGATTCTCAATCGCGTGGCCGCGTGGAATTTCCTCCAGTTGCACGTGCCGCCCGACCAGGTCTACGTCAGCTTGGAGCGGAACATGAACTGCGGTTTCGCCCGCTGCGGCCACTGCCAACTTGGGGCCAAGTTTGTTTGCACCGACGGGCCGGTGTTCTGCTTCGCCGACATCGCCGACATCTTCACGCGCGGGGATATGTAGTCATGACGACTGAAGTTAAGAACCCGGCGGCGCACGACGGCAAGTTGAAGCTGGCGGCCTTCAAGTTCTCCAGTTGCGACGGCTGCCAGTTGCAAGTGCTCAACCTGGAAGACGCGCTGCTGGACCTGGCCGACGTCGTCGAGATCGCCTTCTTTCTGGAAGCGCGGCGGCGCGAATTGCCCCCGCCCTACGATATCGGACTGGTCGAAGGCAGCGTCTCCACGCCCGAGGAAGAAGAGCGCATCCGGCAAATCCGCCGCGATTGCCGCATGTTGGTCACGATCGGGGCCTGCGCCACCTCGGGTGGGATCCAGGCCCTGCGCAATTGGGCCGACGTCGAGGAGTTCGCACGCTGCGTCTACCCCCGGCCCGACTACCTCTCCACACTCGACACGTGCACGCCGATCGCCGCCCACGTGTTCGTCGATTTCGAGTTGCGGGGTTGCCCGATCAATCCCGACCACCTGGTGGAACTGGTTTCGGCCTTGCTTGCCGGACGCAAACCGAATATTTCCACGCATAGCGTGTGCATCGAGTGCAAGCGGCTGGGCCTCCCGTGCGTGCTGGTCGGACAGGGCAAACCGTGCCTGGGCCCCGTCACCCAGGTCGGCTGCGGGGCGCTGTGCCCCGCCAACAACCGCGCCTGTTACGGCTGTTTCGGGCCGATGGAACAACCCAACATGGCGTCGCTGGGACGCTGGTTCACCGAGGAACTCGCCCAGACGCCGCGCGACATGAAACGCATGCTCCGCACCTTCAACGGATTCCTGGAACCGTTCAAACAGGCCAGCGACTACTACGAACGCCAAGCGGCCAAGCCAGCGGGTGACCACCATGACTGACGCGAAATCGAAGGCAAGCGGCACGCGGACCATCCAAGTCAAGGTCATGGCGCGGGTCGAGGGCGAAGGCGGCCTGCACCTCCGCCTGCGCGACGGGCGCGTGGAAGAGGTGCAACTGAACATCTTCGAGCCGCCGCGGTTCTACGAGGCCTTTCTCCGCGGCCGCGGCTTCGAGGAAGTCCCCGACATCACCGCCCGCATCTGCGGCATCTGCCCCGTCGCCTACCAAATGGGTTCCTGCCACGCCCTGGAACGGGCGATGGGCGTGTTCGAGCTGATCGATCCGGGCATCCGCGCCCTGCGAAACCTCTTCTATTGCGGCGAGTGGATCGAAAGCCACGTCCTCCACATGTTCATGCTCCATCTGCCCGACTTCCTCGGGTACGAGAGCGTCCTGAGCCTGGCCAAGGACCACCGCGACGTGGTGGCGCGATCGCTGCGCATCAAGAAGGTGGGCAACGCGGTCGTCGCCCTGCTCGGGGGCCGGTCCGTGCATCCCGTGGGGGCGTGCGTGGGTGGATTCCACGGCACGCCCACCCCGCGCCAGGCCGCCGCGCTGGTGCCCGAACTGAAGGCCTGCCGCGATGACATGTGCGAACTTGCCTTGTGGCTGGCCAGGACCGTCAAATTCCCCGACCTCGAAAACGACTACGAGTTCGTCGCCCTCTGCCCGGACGACGAGTACCCGATGAACCTCGGCCCGATCACCAGCAGCAAGGGGCTGCGCGTCGAGCAGGAAGAATTCGGCGACGCGATCGAGGAACGGCAGGTCCCGCATTCGACGGCCTTGCACTCGGTGCTCCGCGGCCGCGGCCCGTACTTCGTCGGACCGCTGGCGCGGCTGAATCTGAACGCCGACAAACTCCATCCGCGGGCGAGCGAACTGCTGCCCAAGCTCTGCGACGCCGTCGGCGCCGCTCTGCCCTGGCGCAACAGTTACCTGGGCCTGCTGGCCCGCGCCCTGGAAACGGTCCATGCCCTGGCCGTGGCCGCCAACGTCCTGGAGCATTACACCCCGCCGGAACAATCGCGGATTCCGATTACGCCGCGGGCCGGCGTGGGCGGGCACGGCACCGAGGCGCCCCGCGGCCTGTGTTGGCATCAATATCGTACCGAGGCCGACGGCACGATCGCCTCGGCCCGGATCGTGCCGCCCACCAGCCAGAACCAAGCGACAATCGAGGCCGATCTGCGGCTGCTGGCGGCACAGATCACCGGGCTCTCCGATGAAGAGGCGACGCTCCGCTGTGAGCATCTCATCCGGAACTATGATCCTTGCATCAGTTGCTCGACGCATTTCCTGCGGTTGGATCGGTCAACGTAGTCGAGAAAGACTTTCGTCATGGCGGAGAAAAGCAAACCTGAAAAATACCCGCTGACTATCTTTCTCTCGGCGGACGTGGCCAAGCGGCTCATGGCGGTCGCGGAGGCCCAGAAGCGGACCACGGCCGACCTGGCCGCCGATCTGTTGGACCGGAACTTGCCCCGGTTGCAGCCGGGCGGGCCGACGAAAGGCAAGATCCCGTACGTCTAAATGAGCTTGCGGGATTCCGGGAAAAAGGGGACAGTCCCCATTTGTGCGACGACCAACGCTGCGCGTCGGTGCCCGCCTTCGGGCCGTTCCGGCAAATGGGGACCGTCCCCTTTTCCCTCCGAAGCGGAATCGACCCACGAATTTCCGCGCCGTCTTTACGCGGCCTTCAGGGAGCGCGGACGGGTCTTGGGGACCGTGCCGCCGGTTTGCCGGAGGGCGGTTGCCTCGACCGCCAACTCGGCGTCCGGCGAAAATCGCAACGGCTGGAACGGCGGCGGAGACGCAAAGAAATGCTTCACGGACGCAAGGAGATATCGCCGCGTTTGCGGCAGCAACAGCGCCAGCCCTAGAATGTCGGTCACGAAACCGGGCAAAATCAAGAGAACACCGGCCAAAATCAGCAGCAACTTGCCGGCCAGCCGCTCGTCGAGGTTCTCATCCTCGTCCAACTTGGCGGCAACGTCGCCCCCGTACCGGAACAGCGCCGCCCCGATGACGGCCACGCCAAGCACCAGGGTGGCGACGGGCACGATGCACAGGATTTTCCACGGAACGTAACAAGCGGCGATCACGATCGCGGTCGTGTCGGCAACGAGAATGAGGCCGATCAGGAGGTAGACGGTCCGCGCGGGGAATTGTCTTCGTTCCGCGGCAATTCCGGCCACGGCATCGCACGGTCGGACATTCATTCTTTGCTGTCCCTTCCCTGCACGGTATCAGTTTCCACCAACGGCACCCTTTGTTACAATCAAATATGTTCCATGCGATGGAAAAAAACAAGTGCTGCTTTCTGCAATCAGGAACTGTTTTATGAACTATACGCATGGGTGGCATTCAGTACGACGTGCGATGGGTTCCCCACGCACGCCCCAACTCGCCTGGCGGTGGAGGTGATCGTGTCGCCGCCCGTGGCCCGAAAACAGGTCGCCTTGGTCTTTCCGATGACGGTGTCGTGGCTGGCGGTTTTGGCCGACGGGGTGGCCGAGTATGCGCGGCTGCACGGCGGCTGGCTGTTCACCACGAGTCCGCCGACGCTGGCCGAGGCGGAAGAGAGCGCGATGACCGTCTATAGTTTGCGGCAATGGCCGGGGGACGGGGCGATTGCGGTCCTCAGCGACGCGGCCGAGGCCCGCGCCGCCCGCCGGCTGACCGTTCCCGTCGTCGGCATCGGCGGGAACCTGCGGCGATGCGGTGTGCCCCGGGTGATGGGGGACCAGTACGCGGTGGGTTGGATGGCCGCCGAGCACTTCATCAATCGCGGCCTTTCGCGGCTGGCCTACCACGGTCTGAGCGGCCCCTGGTACTCGCAGGAGCGGCAACGGGGCTTCGTGGCCTGTGCCGCGAAGTCGGCTCTGGCGTGCGAGGTCTTCAACCTCCCGCCGAACGTCGATCCGCGCCGGGTGGCGCCGCCGCCGGGGGACGCTGGGGCAATGGCTGCGGGCGTCCGGCCCCCGGTGGGCGTTTTGGCCGTCCACGATTATCGCGCCCGCGTGCTGATCGACGAGTGCATCCGCCTGGGGCTGGACGTGCCTCACGACGTGGCCGTGCTCGGCGTCAACAACGACCTGACCGCGTGTGAATTTTGCCAACCCACGCTCAGCAGCGTGTCCCATTCCGCATGGCGGATCGGCTACGAGGCGGCCCGGCGGCTGGACCAGGCCATGAGCGGTCAAACGGTCCCGACCGCGGACGTCCTCATTCCCCCGGACGGCATTATCCTCCGCCGCTCGACGGACACGATCGCGGTGGACGACCGGCACGTCAGCGCCGCCGTGCATTACATGCGCGACCATCTTGCCGAGCCGTTCGGCATCGAGCGGGTGATGAAGCACGTTCCCGTCTCGCGGCGGCGGCTGCACGAACAGTTCCAACGGTTTCTGAAACACACGCCCTACGAATATCTGTGCAACCTTCGCGTGGAGCGGGCAAAACAGTTGCTGTCCGCGCCGCAACGGATGAAGATGCGGACGATCGCGTCCGCCTGCGGCTTCTCGTCGGCTGCGCGGATGCGCCTGGTGTTTCGACGCGTGACCGGCACGACGCCGCTGGCGTATCGCCGGCTTTACGGCGAGATCGCGGCCTCGAAATCGACGGACCAGACCCGACAACACTCTCCAGGAGACGCCCCATGAACAGCCCAAACCCGGCCCGCATCCTGACGATGAACAGCGGCTCGTCCAGCCTGAAATATTCGCTGTACCATATCGGAGAAGGGGAAAGTCGCGTGCTGTCGGGCGAGATCGAGCGGATCGGCCTTCGCGGCGGCGTCTTCCGCCTGCGCGACGCCGGCGGCGAGACCCTGTTGGAAGAACACCCC
The DNA here is from genome assembly GCA_963804825.1 of uncultured Planctomycetia bacterium. GTDB lineage: Bacteria > Planctomycetota > Planctomycetia > Pirellulales > Thermoguttaceae > JBKQVT01. The sequence continues at coordinate 618,981 of CAWDRV010000006.1, forward strand.
GAGCTACCCGACCACGAGGCGGCGCTGCGGACGTTGCTGGATTGCCTGCGGCAGCGGTTTCCCGACCACGCCTTGGACGCCGTCGGCCATCGCGTGGTTCACGGAGGGGTGAAGTATTGCGAGCCGTGCCGGATCACGCCGGAGGTCTTGACGGCGCTGGACGCGATCGTCCGTCTGGCGCCGGAGCATTTGCCGCACGAGTTGAAGGCGATTCGGGCCGTGCAGCAGCATTATCCCGGCCTGGCGCAAGTGGCCTGCTTCGACACCGCGTTCCACCGCCACATGCCCGAACTGGCGCAGCGATATCCCCTGGTCCGAAGCCTTTGGCATGAAGGGGTGCGGCGTTACGGCTTTCACGGTCTTTCCTACGAGTACATCGTGGGGAACCTGCGGGCGGTGGCCGGCGCGGAGGCGGCCGACGGGCGGCTGATTATTGCCCACCTGGGAAACGGCGCCAGCATGGCGGCCGTCCGAGGCGGTCGGAGCGTCGATACCACGATGGGCTTCACGCCGGCCGGCGGCCTGATGATGGGCACCCGATCCGGCGACCTCGATCCCGGCGTCCTCGTCTACCTGCTCTTGGAAAAAGGACGCAACGCGACGACCATCGACTACCTGATCAATCAGCGGTCGGGGCTGATCGGCGTCTCGGGCAGCAGCTCGGACGTCCGCGACCTGTTGGGCCGCGAGGCCGACGATCCGCACGCCGCCCAAGCCTTGGAGCTTTACTGTTACCAGGCGAGGAAGTACCTTGGGGCGTTGGCGGCGGCCCTGGGCGGGCTGGACACCCTGGTCTTCACCGCGGGAGTCGGCGCCCATGCCCCCAGCATCCGGCAACGGATCTGCCGGGGAATGGAATTCCTGGGCATCCGCTTGGACGCCGAGCGGAACGCGGCCAACGCGGCCGTCATCAGCGCCGAGCACGGCCCGGTCACGGTCCGCGCCATGAAGACGGACGAAGAATTGATGATCGCCCGGCACACCTGGAATATCCTGGAACGCCATTGACGAAAGACGAAAAAGAAGTTCTCGCCATGCACCAAGCGATTTCCGCCGATCTGCGGGTCGAGCACAAGCAGTCCCTTACGAAGCACGGCGAGTACATGCCGGAAAACCGCGATTGGAAGTGGCCCGGGGCCGCGACAAGGGGGTGATGCCTTGGGGGCGAAGACCGAGAACCACGGCCCCCGGCGCCTTTGTGTGAAATCGTTTGCCCGGGCGCCTTGCCGGGTATTCTATAATGTAGCGTCGGAATCCTTGGGCTGCGTCCAGCCCGGCTTTCGTGTCCGTCCGTCCCCTTTCCCATGAGGTGGAACATGTGCTGCAAAGTCTATTGCATCGTTTCCGGCATCGTTTTCGGCCTGGTGGCCATCGTGCACCTTGTCCGAGCGATCTACCAGACGCCGCTTCAAATCGGGACCATGACAGTCCCCATCTGGCCGTCCTGGGTGGGTTTGGCGGTTGCCGGGGTGCTGTGCGTGTCGGCGTTCGGGGTTCTTCTATGCCAGTGTGCCGGCAAGAAATCTTGCGCTTGAGCCGGTCGGGGCCGCCACGGCTGGTTCGCGGGAGTTTCTGGCCGCTGCGGTTCAGCGTTGACAATCTTTTCCTTTCTCCGGACCATGTCGCGTTCCTCCACCATGGTTTCGAGGCGGTGGAGCGTGTCGAAGGCCGGAGGAAGATGCCCTATCTACCGTTGCTTCGCGGGCCTTACTGCCGATTTGTCGGCCGCGCGTGAAGCTCCTCGCGGTAGGCCGCTTGTGCGTCGCCCTCGGCGGCTCAAGCAGAAATGACCGCTGTCTTGCCGGCGACAACTCCCCGATCCGCAGGCCATCGTTCCGGGATGCCCCAACATCCCATCCGGGATTCGGGGGGCCGGTGCTGCGTCCTCCAAGGGCTTCTCCAGTCGGCGCGGAAACTGCCGTTCCATCGGATGCTCATTTCCTTGAAAGACAATCTGGTGTCACGGGGTGCGAAAAACCGCCACTTATGGGCGCGTTCGATTTGCTAATAGTTGTCCGGGTTCGGCGCATTCTGTTCGCCGCAAGTACCGTCAAGGCAAGGGTGAACGGCACCTGGGGCAAACAGAATGCTTGGGTTTTTGGTGCGGGGGGAACCGGCCCATCGCTGGCCGAAATCAACGCCCCGTGACAACGGAAAGGCTTATTACCAAAAGAGTTGCAACCGATCGACCCAAGATGAAGTCAAAATGATGACGATCACTTTCTTGACAAAAACAACCATTTGCTTGACGGAATGGGAGCTTTATGAATAATGTGAATTTTATGGATAAGGATTCTAGTGCAATAGGCCAAGCAAAGTGAGGGAGGGGCAATCTCATGGCAAAAGACGGTGGGAAATACCGGTTGCTGCGGGTCGAGGCCTTGGAACCGCGGACGCTGCTGGATGGCGTCGCCTTCACCAATGCCATTCTCTACCAGCCCGGGGCGGGGGGTTCGGCCGTAACGCCGGCGAACACCGGCACGAACCCCTACGGCACGCCCGGTTTCTGCCCCCAGCAGATCTGGACGGCCTATGGGATCAGTTCGATCAGGTATGGCTCGGTGGTGGGCAACGGCGCGGGTCAGACCATTGGCATCATCGACGCCTACAACGATCCCAATATCATTAGCGACGTGGCGACATTCAGCACCGAGTTCGGCTTGCCGCAATTCAACGTCGGCGGACCGACGTTCCAGGTCCTCAGCCAGACCGGCACCACAACGTTGCCGGGGAACGCGGCGAAGACCGGGTTGTCGCTTTGGGGGCCGGAAATCTCCCTGGACGTGGAATGGGCGCATGCCATCGCCCCCCAGGCGAACATTATCCTTTTCGAGGCCACCAGCTCCACCAACAGCAACCTGTTTACGGCCGTCACCACGGCGGGGTCCTATTGCTCGGTGGTCTCGATGAGTTGGGGCGGCACCGAAACCAGCGGCGAGACTTCGTACGACGCGGACATGCAGCACGCGGGCGTCACGTACCTGTCGTCCACCGGGGACAACGGCGCTCCGGGGAATTACCCGGGCTTCTCGCCCTACGTGATTGCGGTCGGCGGCACCACCCTGACCCTCAACGCCGATAACACGTGGAACAACGAAGTCGTCTGGAACGACGGCACCTACGCCACCGGCGGCGGCCAGAGCAAATACGAATCCGAGCCGAGTTATCAAGAGTTAGGGGGAGCCTTGACGGTGCAAACAACCGGCAAGCGACAGATGCCCGACGTCTCCTTCGTCGGCGATGAGAACACCGGCGTGAGCGTCGTCGATACCTACGATTATGGCGGGTGGGTGGAGCTCGGCGGCACCAGCCTTTCCTGCCCCTGCTGGGCCGGTTTGATCGCCATTGCCGACCAGCTCCGCGCCGTCGACCAACTCGGTCCGCTGACGACCGCGACGGCCCTGACGGCCATCTACAGCGAGTACAGCCTGTCCGCCCCATACTGCAACGGCTGTTTCCACGACGTCACCAGCGGCAACAACCAAATCGGCAGCGGCACCAAAGAGACGGCCGGAACCGGCTACGACATGTGCAGCGGCATCGGCACGCCCATCGCCAATGTGCTGATACCCCTGCTGGCGCCCGGGCAGCCCGACATGGCCGTCAGCATCGGCGATTCCGGCGGCGGCAGCGTTACTGCCGGCGACACGGGCGACAGCTATATCCTGAGCGTGTCCAACACCGGCTGGGCGGCGTCCAGCGGGACCGTGACCCTGACCACCACGGTCTCGACGGGGCTGACGATCACGGGGGTCAGCGGCACCGGCTGGACCGTGACGAACGAAACGAGCAGCAGCGCGACGGTGACCCGCAGCGACGCCCTGGCCGCCGGCGCCAGCTACCAGGACGTGACGCTGACCTTCAGCGTGGATTCCGGCGCGTCGGGTTTTGTCAGCGACGTGGCGACGGTCTCCGGCGGCGGCGAGACGAACACGGCCAACGACAACGCCTGCGATGGGGACTTGGTCAACCCGGACCCGCCACACGGTGTGATCGTCAACACGGAGGGTTCCGGCGACGTAACGCCGCCGGCGGTTTCCGGCGTGGACCCCGGCACGGGCAGCACGCCGGTAGTGACCGTGCCCGGCACACCTTCGAGCAGCGGGGCCGCCGCCGCGACGGGGCCGACGGGTTTGCCGGCGGCGGAAGCGGGGGCAAAGGAAATTGTCTCGCGGCCGGTTTTCGTGACCGGCTCGCTGGCCGCGCCGCTGGTGGCTGCCACTGGGCCCTCTTTGGCTGCGACCGAGGACTGGGCAACCCCCGGCGCCGGCAGCCAGTCCGCCCAGACGGTGGCGCAGATCCGCGCCCACGACGCGGTGTTGCAATCGCAACCGGACGGGTCCTCGCTGTGGGAGGCGACGCCTCTTTCGGGAACGGTTCAGGGGCGGGGCAGGCGGCATTCGGCCTGGAAGTCGGACGTCGCGGATGAGCTTGTCGTTACGGCCTTGGCCGAGTTGCTGAGTTAGGGGACCGCAAGGTTCCCTTCGACGGGGTGGGGGATGCTCTTCGTTCTGGTTAAATTCACCGCCGGGGCTATCGCTTTACCAAACCTCGGAAATGCATGAGATGGGGAATACCATGAGAAACACGCGGACGCTAGCGGTCCTTGTTGCGGTCCTTGTCCAAGGGTTGGTATTGGTATTGCCGGCGTCGGCCCGGGCGAGCGTCCTTTATTGGGACAATCCCGTGAGCGGGTGCTGGGACACCGACTCTGATTGGGCCATCGACACCAGTGGCGACGGCGCCACGACATGGGTGCCCGGCGACGACGCCGACTTCTATGCCAACGGCAGTCCCACGTCCACCATCACCATCTCGAACTCGGTGAACGTCGGCAACATCACCTTCGACGGCAGCGGATATACCGTCACCGGCGGCATATTGAACATCAGCAGCGGCAGCACCACCATCACCGCAAATCAAAATGCCACGATCAACTCGCAGATCACCGGCACGGGCGTCCTGGTGGTGGCGGGCGCCGGCGTGCTGACCATCAACGGCACCAATAATACGTACAATGGCGGCACGGTCGTCAACAGCGGCACGCTCAGCGTCGGCCCCGGAGTTTCCAACGGAGGTCCTGGAGTGAACTACAGCGGCCTCGGCTTCGGCACGGTGACGGTCAACGCCGGGGGCACGCTGGTCGGCCAGGCCGAAGCCCTGGGTTACGGGTATAACAGCATTGCGGCCCCGCTGGCGATCAACGGCGGCGTCGTGACCGCCAACGCCAGCGCTGGTTGTCCCGGTGGTACCACTATTCTCTTTTGCGGCGCGCTGGCGATGACCGGCGGCACGATCAACGGCGACAACTTCGCCCCCAACGGCCCGGTCACGATCAACGCGGCAGCCGCGCCGGCAATCATCTCCTCGAATTATTTCTATCTTGACAACACAGGCGGCAGAATATCCAGCTTTAACGTCGCCCGCGGCGGCGGGTCGGCCGATTTGGTGATCAACAGTACCGTCCAGGATTGGGGATACACTGGGTGGATCACCAAGACTGGCGCGGGGATTATGGTCCTCAATGGCGCCGTCGGCTATGGAGGCTCGACCACGATCAACGGCGGCACGCTGGTGGTCAATAATTCGTTGTCCTCCAGCGCGGTGACTATTGGCGCCAGCGGGACCTTGTCCGGCAGCGGCAACATCAGCACGGGCGTCGATTCCAGCGGCACGATCACGCCGGGCTACGGCAGCGCCGGCACGTTGACCGTCAGTTCGGCGACGCTCGAGTCCAGCAGCGCCCTCAACTATTCGCTCGGCACGGCCAGCAACAGCTTACTCTCGGTCGGCGGCGCCCTGACGCTCAGCTCGAGCGTCAGCTTGAGCGTCACTCCGGGCGCCAGTTGGGCGGCGCCGGCACCTACACCCTGGCCACCTACGGCTCGCTCGTCAACAACTCCGGCGGTTTCAGCGGCTGGACGGCGACGGGCACGGCCGCTCTGGCAGGTCACGGGTATTCCTTTCTGATCAGCGGCAGCAGCCTCGACCTCACGGTGCTCCCGGCCACCGCCATCGCCTGGAATGTGTTAACCGGCAGCAGTTGGAACAGCACGGCCGACTGGACGACCGCCACCATCCCGAACAACTGGAGTTATATAGCCACGTTCGGCACGATCATTGGCAGCACCACGGCGACCGTCACGCTGGACAGCAGCCCCACGGTCAGCGGCTTGGTCTTCAACAACACCAGCGCCACCAGCAGTTACGTCATCAGCCGCAGCGGCGGCGACACCACCAGCACGTTGACGCTGAACAACGGCGCGGCGCCGGCCACGGTGACCAACAGCGCCAACAACACCATCGCGGTGCCGATCGTCCTGGACAGCAACTTGGCCGTCAGCAGCAGCAGCGGCAAGACCTTGACGATTTCCGGCATCATTAGCGGCACCGCGGCGCTGACCTACAGCGGCGCCGGTTCTTTGGTTCTTTCCGCCAGCGACACGTATACCGGCGTCACGACGATCAGCGCCGGCACGCTGCAACTAGGCAACAGCACAAGCAACGGCTACGTTGCCGGCAATATCACCGACAACGCCCGCTTGATCTTTGCCAACCCCAGCGCCCAGACCTACAGCGGCGTGATCAGCGGCACCGGTAGTTTGACCAAGACGACCGCCAGCGTGCTCGTCCTCACGGGTTCCGAAACCTACAACGGCAACACCAGCATCACCGGCGGCACGCTGCAACTGGGCGACGGCGTAACCTACAACGGCTCCGTTGCCGGCGCTATCGCCGACAGCGGCTGCCTGACATTTGCCAACCCCAACGCCCAGACCTACGGCAGCGTGATCAGCGGCACCGGCACGGTGACCATGCTCGGCCCCGGCACGCTGACCCTCACGGCCTCCAACACCTACAGCGGCCTTACCACCCTTTCCGCGGGGCAGCTTAACATCAACGCCGCCCACGCCGTGGGCAGTGGCAGCTTCACCATCGCCGGGGGCACGATTGGCAACAGCAGCGGCGCGGCGATCACGCTTTCCAGCACGGGGGCGGAGAGCTGGAACAGCAACATTATCTTCGTCGGCCCCAACGACCTCAATCTCGGCACCGGCGCGGTCGCCATGAGCAGCAGCCGCACCGTGACGGTCGCGTCCAATAACCTCACGGTCGGGGGCGCCATCAGCGGCAGCACCTACAGCCTCACGAAGGCGGGTGCGGCGCGCTGATCCTCACCGGCTCCAGCACGTACACCGGCGGCACGACCATCAGCAGCGGCACCCTGCAGATCGGCGGCGGCGGCACCACCGGCTCGATCAACGGCAGCAGCGGCGTCACCGACAACGGCGTCCTGGTCTTCAGCCGTTCCGATACTGCTTTAGTTTTCAACATACCCATTGGCGGCACCGGCGGCGTGATCATGCTTGGCCCCGGCACGGTGACCCTCGGCGGCACCGCCACCAACACCTACGGCAACGGCACCACGGTCAACGGCGGCGTGCTGGATTTCGCCAGCACCTCGGCCGTTCCCAGCGGCGCCGGCAGCATCACCATCAACAGCGGCGGCGCGGTGGCCGTCGCCGGCGCCTACGCGACCGTGACGGGCTGGCTTAACAGCAACGACATTAACCCGGCCTCTGCCGGGGCCTTGGCCCTGACCGCAAACAGCAGCGAAACGATCACCCTGACCAACTACAGCGGCTATGCCAGCCTCTCGTTGGGCGCCAGCGGCGCGGTCACGTACAGTGGCATCCTCACGCCTTCGGCAACCACCTACGAACTGGGCGGCGGCGGGGGCACTTTGACCTACTCGCCGGCCCTGACCGGCGCCTACAGCCTGGTCGTCAACGGCCCCGGGATCGTGGCCCTGTCGAGCGCGAGCAACACGTATAACGGCGGCACGACGGTCGCCGGCGGCACCCTGCAACTCGGCAACGCCACCGCGCTCGGAGCGGCCGGCGCCGGTGGCGGTCTCCAGCGGCGCCACGCTCGACCTGCACGGCTACAGCATCAACGTGGGTGCCCTGTCCGGCGCGGGAACCATCAACAACCTTTCCGGGTCCAGCACGTATACGCTGACCTTCGGCAACGCCAGCGGCACGTTCTCGGGAGTCATCAAGAACACGACCGGCACCATCGCGCTGACGGAGGCGGGGGCGGGCACGCTGACGTTGGCCGGCTCGAACAGCTATACCGGCGGCACCACCCTTTCCGGCGGGCAGTTCAACATCAACAACGCCTCCGCCCTGGGCACCGGCAGCTTCACCATCAGCGGCGGCAGCATCGGCAACACCAGCGGCGGCACCATCGTGCTTTCCACCACGGGGGCGGAGAACTGGAACGGCAACTTCGCCTTCGTCGGTCCCAACGACCTCAGTCTTGGCACCGGCGCCGTCGCGCTGAACAACAACCCGGTAGTGACCGTCACCCAAAACAACCTCATCGTCGGCGGCGTCATCAGCGGCAGCGACTTCCTGATCAAGTCGGGCCCGGGAGCGTTGACGCTCGCCGGCTCGAACACGTACAGCTATGGCACCACGCTTTACGCCGGGCAGCTCAACATCAACAACGCTCATGCCCTGGGCAACGGCGGATTGACCATCAACGGCGGCACCATCGCCAACACCAGCGCAGGGGCGATTACCATTTCCACCGCCACCGCGGAGAGCTGGAACGCCGATTTCGCCTTCACCGGCACCAACAGCCTCAATCTCGGCTTCGGCAACGTTACCCTCTACAACAACCGCACCGTGACGGCCAGCTCCGGCACCTTGGTCGTCGGCGGCGTGATCGCCGACGGCGGCCATAACTACAGCCTGACGGAGAGCGGCGGCAGCGGCGTGTTGGTGCTTTCCGGCGCCGACACCTACGGCGGCGGCACGACCCTGTCCGCCGGGCAGCTCAACATCAACAACCCTTCCGCCCTGGGCACCGGAACGTTCACCATCTCCGGCGGCACGATCGGCAACGCCTACGGCAGCGCCATCACGCTTTCCGCCAACAACGCGCAGACCTGGAACGGCAACTTCACCTTCGCCGGCCCCAACGACCTCAATCTCGGCACCGGCACCGTCAGCATGAACGCCGCCTGCACCGTGACGGTCGCGTCCAATAACCTCACCGTCGGCGGCGCGATCAGCGGCAGCGGCAGCCTCACCGAGGCCGGCGCCGGCACGTTGATCCTCGACGGCAGCAACACGTACACCGGCAGCACGACGATCGCCGGCGGCACGCTGCAATTGGGCGACGGCACGAGCAGCAACGGCTCTGTTTCCTCCGGCACCATCACCGACAATTCGATGCTGACCATCGCCGACCCCACCGCGGAGACCGCCACCTATGATATCACCGGCAGCGGCAGCCTCACGAAGGTGGGCCCCGGCACGCTCATCCTCGTCGCCACCAGCACCTACACCGGCGGCACGACGGTCGGCGGCGGCACCCTGCAAGTCGGCAGCTCCGCCGCGCTCGGATCGACCAGCGGCGCCGCGACCATCTCCAGCGGCCTCCTCGACCTGCACGGCTACAATGTCAGCACGGGCGCACTCTCCGGCGCGGGAACCATCGACAACCTTTCCGGATCCGGCACGTATACGCTGACCGTCGGCAACGACAACGCCAACAGCACGTTTTCGGGAACGATTCAGAACACGACAGGCACCGTCGCACTGGCCAAGGCGGGCGCGGGCGTGCTGACCCTCGAGGGCGGCAATGCCTACACCGGCACGACCTCCATCACGGCAGGTACGTTGCAGTTGGCCGCGGTCGTGACGCCCGTCATCCATCTCAGGGCCAGCGGCACGGTCGGGGCCGCGGTCTCTACCGCCACCGGAGCCATTCCCAATATCGGCAGCCTTGGCAGCAGTGAAAATGGGACCATTGGGGGCGCCGGCCCGACCTACGTCGCCGCCCCGTTTGCCCAGGGGATCAACCTTGCCGGCCAGTATCTCAGCAGCCCCGCGAACGCCAGCTTCGATAGCCTCCAGACGTGGACCGATTCCTTCTGGATCAACGCCAGCAGCAGCGCCAACTTCGGCTCCGGCGTCCTCGTGTCCACCCGCGATGCTGATTCGGATCCCGCTTTCGTGGAGTGCTACGACGGGTCGCACATCTATCTTCGGGATGTCGCGTCCGTCGGCGGGAGCTGGCTCCCGCCAACCGAAGATCCGACCAATCCTTCTTCTTGGCGGGACACCGTCACACTGAGCACTAGCGCCTGGCACATGATCACCGTGACGGTGTCCTCGGCCGGGTGGGCGATCTACGTGGACGGGGCCCCGGGGGCATCGGGCTCGACAGGCGGCATTCCGCAGATGGTCGCAAACGGCTATACGGGCGGCCTGTGGATCGGCAACCGCCCTGGCTACAGCGGCATGACCGGCGTCAGCTTCGACGACTTTCAGCTTTACGGCAGCGTGCTCACGGCGGCCCAGATCAATTCCATATACCTGAACGGCGCCGTCGCCTACGGCACCCTGCCGACGGCGAGTCCCGTGCAGATCGCCGGCGGCGCAGACCCTCGACCTGGACGGCACCAGCCAAACGGTCGGCGGGTTGTCCGACCTGAGCGGCGGCGGGGGCACCGTGACCAACAGCAACAGCAGTATAGTGGCGACGCTCACCCTGGCGCCCGCCGGGGGGTCGGCGACCTTCAGCGGCGTCATCCAGGACGGCGGCGGCCAGACGTTTTTGACTCTCAACGGCTCCGGCACGCAGGTCCTCGCCGGCAGCAACACCTACAGCGGAACGACCACGATCACCGCCGGCACGTTGCAGATCGGGGCCGGCGGCACGACCGGCTCGATCAACGGCACCGGCGCCATCGTCAACAACGACTGCCTGGCCTTCAATCGCACGGACACGGTGACGGTCCCGGCGCCCGATCTCCGGCACCGGCGGCCTGACTCAAATGGGTTCCGGCACGCTGCTCGTCAGCAGCAACAACACCTACACCGGCGCCACGACGATCACCAACGGCCTCCTCCGGCTCCAATGCCCGAGTTTCACCTCGTCCAGCCTCGTCGCCTACTACACCTTTAACAACAACACCAACGACAGCAGCGGCAACAACAACAACGGCAGCGCCCCCGGAGGATCGTCCTACGCGCCCGGCAAGGTCAACCAGGCCATCAACACCAACGGTGGTTATGTCGCCGTGCCCTATTCATCCTCCTTGGCCAACCTCAACAACTACACGGCGTCGGCCTGGATCAACGCCAGTGCCTTGTCCGGCTACCAGGAGATCATCAGCACTCGCAACGGCGGCGACGGTACGTTCGATATGCAGCTCAATGCAAGTTCAGGACTCCATGGCGACATCGGCAACGGCAGCGGCTGGCTCACCACCAGCGCCGACGCCGCCGTGTCGCTCAGCACCAACACGTGGTACATGGTCACCTACTCGGTCTCCACCACCGGGTATGCCATTTATCTCAACGGCGCCCAGGTGGGTTCGGGCACCTATAGCGGCACTCCGTTGTTCATGAGTTCGAGCGAGACGCTGGGCATCGGCAGTTTCGCCGGCCTGATCGAGGACGCTTCCATCTACAACACCGCCCTCAGCTCCTCCGCGGTCGCCACCCTTTACGCGAGCGTCGCCAGCAACAGCAACCTGCTGCCAACGTCCACGCCCGTGGTGATTGCCACCGCCGGAACGCTGGACCTCGACGGGGTGCCCCAACAAGTGGCCTCGCTGGCCGACTATGCCCCCGGCAACAACGGAACCGTGATCAACAGCAGCGCCGCCGCGACCACGCTGACCCTCAGCGCCACCGGCGGGACGACCATCTTCAGCGGCGTGATCGCCGGCGGCAACGGCTTGGGCACGATCAGCCTGGTCATGAGCGGCAGCGGCACGCAAGTCCTCGCCGGCTCCAATACGTACACCGGCGGCACAACCCTGTCCGCCGCCGCACAGCTCGACCTCAACAACGCGTCCGCCATCGGCACCGGGACCTTCACCATTTCCGGGGGCACGATCGGCAACACCAGCGGCGCGGCGATCACCCTTTCCACCAACAACGCGCAAAACTGGAACGCCGACTTCACCTTCGCCGGCACCAACGACCTCAATCTCGGCGCCGGCGCCGTCACCATGAACGCCAGCCGCACCGTGACGGTCGCGTCCAATAACCTCACCGTCGGCGGCGCGATCAGCGGCAGCGGCGACAGCCTGACCAAGGCGGGCAACGGCACGCTGACCCTCGGCGGCGCCAACACCTACAGCGGCGGGACAACGCTTTCCGCCGGGCAACTCAACATCAACAACACCTCCGCCCTGGGCACCGGGACTTTCACCATTTCCGGGGGCACGATCGGCAACACCAGCGGCGCAACGATCATGCTTTCCACCAACACCGCCGAGAACTGGAACGGCGATTTCACCTTCGCCGGTCCCAACGACCTTAATCTCGGCGCCGGCGCCGTCACCATGAACGCCAGCCGCACCGTGACGGTCGCGTCGGCTAACCTCATCGTCGGGGGCGTCATCAGCGGCAGCGGCGACAGCCTGACCAAGGCGGGCAACGGCATCCTGACGCTCACCGCCGCCAATACCTATTCCGGCACCACCTACATCACGGCGGGCACGTTGCGACTCGCCCCCTTGACGCCCATGGTCCATCTGGCCATGGACGGCACGGTCAGCACGTCGGTCCCCACCGGCGTCGGAGCCATCCTCGATACCAGCGGCAACGGCTACAATGGAACCATGACGGGCGCCGGGGCAACCTATGTCGCCGGCCGCTTCGCCCAGGGGATCCAAAACAACAGCCAGTATGTCACCGTCCCCGCAAACTCCAACTTCGATAACCTCACCGCGTGGACCGATTCCGTCTGGGTCAACCTCGGCGCGGCGGGCCAGCCCGGCTATGGTATCCTTCTGGCGTGCCGGGACCATGACGCGCAGAGCGGTTTCTATGAGAGCTATAACGGCACGAAAATTAACGCCGGAATTCCGCCCGTCGGCGGCGGCGGCTGGTTGGCCGGCGAGAACGCGAGCTATACGACCACGCTGAGCCTCAGCACCTGGCACATGATCACCTATGCGGTGAGCAGCACGGGATACAGTATTTACGTGGACGGCGCCCTTGGAACGTCGGCAACGTGGAGCGCCACGCCCGAATTCAGTCCCAGCGGCTGCGATTTGCAGGTCGGCGGCCGAACTCAAAACGGCGGTTTGAACAACGCCTCGATGGACGACTTCCAGCTTTACGGCGCCGCGCTGACGGCGGCCCAGATCAATGCTTTATACCTGACCGGGGCCACCACCCATGGCACCTTGCCGACGACGGCCCCGGTGCAGATTGCCGGCGGCGCGACCCTCGACCTGGACGGCGCCGGCCAAACGCTCGCCGGCTTGTCCGACCTGAGCGGCAGCGGCGGCACCGTGAGCAACAGCCAGGCCGCCCAGCCAACGTTGACGTTGTCGCCTTCGGCGGGCACGACCAGCTTCAGCGGCGTCATTCAGGACGGCGCCGGCCAGGTCTCCTTGACCCTCAACGGCAGCGGCACCCAGATTCTCAGCGGCGCCAACACCTACAGCGGCGGCACCACGATCAGCGGCGGCACGCTGCAAGCGGGCAACACGCTGGCCCTGGGCTCGACCGCCGGCAGCCTCACGGTCAACAGCCCGGGCGAACTGGACCTGCACGGCTACAGCGTCGGCGTGGGGGCGCTCTCCGGTACGGGGACCATCGACAACCTTGCCGGATCGAGCACATATACGCTGACCGTCGGCAACGGCGACGCCAGCAGCACGTTCTCGGGAGTCATCCAGAGCACCAGCGGCGCCGTCGCACTGACGAAGACGGGCGGCGGGACGCTCGTTCTGGCCGGCACGAACACCTACTCGGGCGGGACGACGGTCGGCGGCGGCACCCTGCAAATCGGCTACGCGTCCGCGCTCGGATCGAGCAGCGGCGCCGCGACCATCTCGACCGGCGTCCTCGACATGCACGGCTACAACGTCGGCGTGGGCGCACTCTCCGGCACGGGGACCATCGACAACCTTGCCGGGTCCGGCACGTATACGCTGACCGTCGGCAACGGCGACGCCAGCAGCACGTTCTCGGGAGTCATCCAGAGCACCAGCGGCGCCGTCGCCCTGTCGAAGACCGGCGTGGGCACGCTGACCCTCGGCGGCAGCAACACCTACACCGGCGGCACCACCCTTTCCGGCGGACAGCTTAACATCAACAACGCCTCCGCCCTGGGCACCGGCGTCTTCACGATCTCGGGCTGCACGATCGGCAACACTTCCATCGGGGCGATCACGCTTTCCACCAACAACGTGCAGAACTGGAACAGCGACTTCACCTTCGCCGGACCCAACGACCTCGATCTCGGCACCGGCGCCGTCACTATGAGCAGCAGCCGCACCGTGACGGTCGCGTCGAATACCCTTATCGTCGGAGGTGCCATCTCCGACAGCGGCAGCGGCTACAGTCTCACCAAGGCGGGCGGCGGGACGCTGGTTCTGGCCGGCACGAACACCTACTCGGGCGGGACGACAGTCGGCGGCGGCACCCTGCAAGTCGGCAACACAGCCGCGCTCGGATCGACCAGCGGCGCGGCGACCATCTCCACCGGCGTCCTCGACCTGCACGGCTTCAACGTCGGCGTGGGGGCGCTGTCCGGCACGGGGACCATCGACAACCTTGCCGGATCCAGCACTTCGACGCTGACCGTCGGCAACGGCGACACCGGCGGCTCGTTCTCGGGAGTCATCCAGAGCACCAGCGGCGCCGTCGCACTGACGAAGACGGGCGGCGGCGTGCTGGTTCTGGCCGGCACGGACACCTACACCGGCGGGACGACGGTCGGCGGCGGCACCCTGCAAGTCGGCTACGCCTCCGCGCTCGGATCGACCAGCGGCGCCGCGACCATCTCCACCGGCGCCACGCTCGACCTGCACGGCTACAACGTCGGCGTGGGGGCGCTGTCCGGCACGGGCACCATCGACAACCTTGCCGGGTCCAGCACTTCGACGCTGACCGCCGGCAACGGCGACGCCGGCAGCACGTTCTCGGGAGTCATCCAGAACACGACCGGCGCGATCACCCTGGCGAAGACGGGCACGGGTATACTGGTTCTGGCCGGCACGAACACCTACACGGGCGGGACGACGGTCACCAGCGGCACGCTTGACTTCGCCACCCCGGCCGCCACGCCCAGCGAGGGCATCGTGACGGTGAACGCGGGCAGCTACGTGGCGTTGGGCGCGATGTTCGGCGCCTCGTCGCCCGCAATCGAGGCGAGCGCAACCGACGCGACCGAGACCGTGGCGGACACCAACGGGACCAGCGGGACCGTTGCCACGACTTCGGCGGCTGTGGCCGAGAGCGGCGGGACCAGCGGGACCGTTGCGACGAGTTCGACGGTCAGCGAGGCGACCGCGGCGCTCGGCGGTCCTGCCGCATGGTCGACAGGCAGTGTGGGAATCGCCGCCGGCACGGCCTCGCCGGCGGGCAGCGGCGCCCAGCCGGTACCGGAGCCCTCGACGCTGGTGCTGTTGGGCATTGCGGCCCTCGGCTTGCTCGGGCGGCTGGCCGTCTCAAGACGAACCGCCGTCCGTCCCTAGATCGTATATTCGCCCAGCGAGGATGGACCGCCAACACGACGGGGGATCGAACTCCCCGTGACGGTGATGCCGTGTTGGCCCATCTTATTCCCCATCGCCACAACTCTCGCCCGGGCGGAGCGGGGAACCTCGATCTACAGTTTGCAAGACTTCGGTTACAATAGACTCTTGGCTTCTTCAAGAAAGCCGCCGTACCGGGTCGCTTCTCTTCTCTGCGAGGGCCAAACATGAAACTCCGCGGCCGCACCACGGTTATCCTGGCGATTCTTGTTGGTCTGGCCGGTTGCGGGCAGCGAGAATCGCCGCCGTTGCCGTCGTTGGCGCCCTCGCAGCCATCGCCGTCGGCGGCAGCCCGCGTCGCAGGACCGCCTTCGACCGCCGAGCCCAAGAGGGTGATTGGTCCGGCGGTCGCCGGCATATTCTATCCGCGGCATGAAAAGGACCTTACCACCACGGTCGACAAGCTGCTGGCCGAGGCGAAGGATCAGAAGATCGAGCGGCTGCGCGGCCTGGTGTGTCCCCATGCCGGCTATCCCTTCTCCGGCAAGACGGCGGCCATCGGATTCAAGCAAGCGGCGGGCCGGGGTTTTCGCACCGTGATTATCCTCGGGCCCAGTCATTACGCCCTTTTCGAGGGTGCAGCCCTGCCGGCGGCCGACGCCATGGAAACGCCCTTGGGCCTGGTTCGCCTCTCCTCCAAGGTCGCCGAGTTGGCCAAGAAGAACCCTTCGCCGTGAATCCGCCGTGCGAGGTCCAGCGACCCGGCTGGTGGTCGGAGTCGCCGCAGCGGGAACTGCCGCCGTTCGGCGAGGATACGCCGTTCACCTGGGAACACTCCGTGGAAGTCGAAGTGCCCTTCCTGCAACGCGTGCTGGGCGATTTCAGCGTGGTGCCGGTGGTGCTGGCGGACTCGCGGCACGTGGATCCGGAGGCCGTCGCCAAGGCCCTTCTACCGCTGTTGGACGACGAAACCTTGTTGGTGGCAAGCTCCGACCTGACCCACTTCCTGACCGACGACCGGGCCCGATCGATCGACACGGTCACGACCAGGATCATCTGCTCGCTCAACACCAAGGGGCTGGAGGCGGAAGATCGAGAGGCATGGGCGTCGGCCGGATCGACGGTGGCCTGCGGGAAAGTTCCCATCTTGGCCCTGATGCACGTCGCCCGGGCCAAGGGCTGGAAGGCCAAGCTCCTGGACTACAGCAACACCAGCGACGCCACGGGCGACAAGTCCCGCGTGGTCGGCTATTCGGCCATTGCCTTCTACGAGCCCGCGGCGGGCGAAGTCAAGTCCGCGCCGCCGGTCGTCCGGCGGCCCGAGGAGTTTTCCGCTGCCCAGCGCAAAGCTGCTGTTGGAATTGGCGCGGAAGTCGGCCGTTGCGGCCGCGGCCGGCCAGGCCTCGCCGACCTTGCCTGCAGGCCTTGCCACGGGGAAGCTGGCGGAGGTCCGGGCGGTTTTTGTAACGCTGACGAAGAACGGTCAACTGCGCGGCTGCATCGGCACCATCCTTCCTCGCGAGCCGCTCCACCAGGCGGTCATCCACGCCGCCCGCAGCGCGGCGGTCGAAGACCCGCGATTCTCGGCCGTGCGGCCCGACGAACTGAAGGACATCAAGATCGAGATCAGCGTGCTCACCGTGCCGCGGCGGCTGGAGTGCAAGTCCGCCGACGAGGTGCTGGCGAAGTTGCGACCCGGCGTCGACGGCGTGGTGATGAGCGTGGATGGAAGAGAGGCCACCTTTCTGCCGCAGGTCTGGGAGCAACTGCCCGACAAGGAAGAGTTTCTCGATCATCTTGCCCAGAAGGCCGGGCTGCCGCCCACCGCCTGGAAGAGCGACCAGGCCGTCTTTCAGGTCTACCAGGTCGAGGCGTTCAAGGAGTCGCCGCCGTGACGCCGGTCCTCTATCTGGCCGTCGGCTGCCTGGGCGTCTCGGCGTCGTTGGCCCAGTTGACGCTGATGCGCGAGCTGCTTGGCGCCTTTTCGGGCAATGAGCTTGTCTTCGGCGTCGTCTTGGGCAACTGGATGTTGTTGACCGGGATCGGCTCGGCCCTGGGCCGCCGGGCGGCAGGTCTGAAATCCCCGCTTGCGGCCCTGGTCGCCGTCCAGGTGCTCGTGGCCCTGTTGCCGATCGTCGACGTCGTCTTGCTGCGGACCTTGCGCAACGTCGTCTTTGTGCGCGGGGTCGAGATCGGCGTGACCGATACCGTGGTGAGCTGTTTCGTCATTCTCGCCCCCTATTGCCTTGCCGTCGGCTACGGCCTGACGCTGGCCTCCTTGATCCTCGCTTCGGAAAAGGACGCGGCGGGCATCGGGCGCGTCTATTTCCTCGACAACGTCGGCATGGTGGCCGGCGGGGCATTGTTCACCTTCGTGTTGGTCCCTTGGCTCGATCATTTTGCGATCCTCTACCTGTCGGCCTTGCTGAACCTGTTGCTGGCCGGCGTGGTGGCAAGCCGCTTCTGCGGCCGGGGAACGTTCGTCGCGGTCGGGTTGGCAGCCGCGGCGGTCGTCGCCTTGGCGGCCGGGGGCAATCTCGATGCGCGGTCCACCGCCATGGAGTTCGCCCCGCAGCGCGTCGCCTACCGCGCCTGCTCGCCCTACGGAAGGCTCATCGTGACCGAGTCCGCCGGCCAGTACAACTTCATGGAAAACGGCGTGGCCTTGTTCTCCAGCGATGACATGAAACGGGTCGAGGAATCGGTCCACTTCGCCATGGCGCAGCGTCCCCGGGCCGGGCGGGTGTTGTTGGTCTCCGGCGGGGCCTCCGGGACCGCCCGCGAAGTGCTCAAGTACGGCGTCGCGGCGGTGGACTACGTCGAGCTGGACCCGGAGATCCTCGGCGCGGCCGCGAGATTCCTTCCCGAAAACCTCCGCGACCCGCGGATCCATGCGATCAACGCCGACGGCCGGCGCTACGTCAAGGAAACCGCGGCGCGTTACGACGTCGTCATCCTCGACGTGCCCGATCCCTCCACGTCGCAACTGAATCGCTTCTACACGCGGGAATTTTTCGCCGAGGTCCGCCACATCCTGGTTCCCGGCGGGGTGTTGGCCCTTTCCCTGGGACAGTACGAGGGCTACTTGGGCGACGCCATGGCCCGCGTGCTCGCCATCGCCTATCGGACGCTGAAGGAGGTCTATGCCAACGTGTTGATCGTGCCGGGGGAGAAGGTCTTTTTTCTCGCCTCCGACGCCGCGCTGACGGCCGACATTGCCGGACGGATCCGGCGTGCGGGCGTGGCCACGCGCTGGGTCGTCCCTTCCTATCTCGAGGCCATTCTGAAGCCCGACCGGCTGGCCGAGATCGATCGGGCCCTGGCCGCCGACGCGCCGGTGAACGAGGATTTCAGTCCGCTCTTGTATTACTTCCACCTGCGCTATTGGATGAGCCAGTTCAAGGTCCGTTTCGGGTTTTTGGAGGGCGCGCTGCTGGGACTGCTGGCGATCTATCTCGTGCGGATTCGGCCGATCTCGCTGGCCATCTTCACAGCGGGGTTCACCGCCTCGGCCCTGGAGGTCGTCCTGCTGCTGGGCTTCCAGGTCCTCTGCGGCAGCGTCTACCGCCAGGTGGGCTTGATCGTGACGATGTTCATGCTGGGGCTGGGCGTGGGGTCGTACTGGATGGGCCGGATGTTGCCCCGGCGGCGGCGGGGCGACCTGGCCTGGCTGCAACTCTTGTTGGCCGCCTACGCCGCCTGTCTGCCGCTGGCCGTGCTGGGACTGGGGCGGCTGGGCGGCGGACTGGGGCCGGCGGCCGCGGAAGTGGCCGTCCCGCTGCTGACGTTGTTGCTGGCCGTCCTGGTGGGGATGTCGTTCCCGTTGGCCGCGAAATTGGATTTCTGCAACGTGGCCGCCACGGCCGCAAGGCTTTATACCGCCGACTACGTCGGCGCCGCCTTGGGGGCGTTGCTGGTGAGCACGTGGCTCATCCCGCTGCTGGGAGTGGCGGTGGTTTGCTGGCTCACGGCCGGGCTGTGTGTGCTCAGCGGCGTCGTACTGGCGGCAAGCGCGTAAGGGGGTGATGGCGGCCATGGCGAGAAAACGGACCTTGAATTACTACCTCATCAAGACCGCCCGGTTGAGTGGTTGGCTGCTGCTGCCGCTTATGGTAATATATATAGGGACAGGTTTCGCGCTGTGCGGCATGTTTGGCTTCAGCCAGCTTATCGACCTGCGGACAGCGTTGGAAATTCATCGAGTCTTCGATTGGCCGCTGGTGATCGCCTTTCTGGTCCACACTTCGATCACCACGTACTTCGCCATGAGGAGGTGGAGATGGATCAAGAGAAGGACCCGCAAATAAACGCAAGCGACGCCGCGGAAATCGGCGGCCCGGCTTCTCCGCCGGCCTTTTCCCGGCGAAAGCTGCTGCAATACGGCGTCGGCGGGCTGGCCTGCGCCACCTGCGGCGGGGCCTCGTCTATTATTTCACCACCCGGGTGCAGGCCGCCACGGCTTCCGAAGTCTTCAAGGGCGACGCCCCCCGCGGACGGCTCTGGCAGCAGTGGCAGGACCGCGGCTGGGTCAAGGAGGCCAGCCACTACCTGAAACTCGGCGAAAACATCCAGTGCAAACTTTGCCCCAACGAGTGCCTGCTGGAGCCGGAAGACCGCGGCCGCTGCCGCAATCGGGTCCACAAGGACGGCCGTCTCTATACACTGGCCTACGGCAATGCGTGCACGTTCCACGTCGATCCCATCGAGAAGAAGCCGCTGTTCCATTTCTTTCCCGGCACGAGCATCTTTTCGATAGCGGCCACGGGGTGCGGTTTTCGCTGTCTGAACTGTCAGAATTGGGACATCTCCCAGCGGAAGCCGGAAGAGATGAAGGACCCCCGCGGCGAGTCGCTCCGCATCGCCGCCCGCAGCCTGGGCGACCTCGACCGCGGCGACCTCGAGCGGCGAAGCATGTTTCCCGAGGACGTCGTCGCCCTCACCCAGTACCTCGCCTGCCCGTCGATCGCCTACACCTATTCCGAGCCGATGGCGTGGTTCGAGTACATGCTCGCCACGGCCGAGGCGGCCCGGGCGGCGAAACTCAAAAACGTCGTCGTCACCTGCGGCTACGTCCAACAGGAACCGCTGGTCGAGTTGTGCCAGTTCGCCGACGCCTTCCACGTCGACCTCAAGGGGTTCAGCGATGAGACTTACGCGAGGCTCAACTCGGGCAAACTGGCGCCGATCCTGGCGACCATCGAAACCCTGCGGCGGCAGCAGGTTTGGTTCGAGGTGATCAACCTCGTGGTGCCCACCTACACCGACCAGCCGGACTCGATCCGCCCCATGTGCCGCTGGCTGGTAGACCACGTTGGGCCGGATTGTCCGCTGCACTTCTCGCGCTTTCAGCCGGCGCACAAGCTGACGCACCTGCCGCCCACGCCGGTGGACGTCCTGCTGGAGGCCCGCCAGATCGCCCGCGACGCCGGATTGCACTACGTCTACCTGGGGAACTGCCCCGAGGTGCACGACGCCGAGACGACCTTCTGCCCGGGGTGCAAGAGGGCGGTGGTCGAACGCAACATTTTCAGCGTGCGGACGATGAACCTCAAGGACGGCAAGTGCGGCGCGTGCGGCACGGCGATCGCCGGCATATGGTCCTAAGGCGGACCCTGGGGCGCATGGACGTTTTCCATCCCCCGACAAGGCGTCTTCCCAATCGGATGTCGGGCTCAACGGCCAAAGGTCAGCCCGGGATCGTTCGGATTGCCGCCGGGCAGCTTGAAGTTGAACTGACCGTTCGGCAGCAATCGCACCTGTCCGATCATGACCGGCGTCTCGCCCTTCTTGAGGATCAAGAGGCTGTCGGCCACCGTGTAGGGGCCGCTGAATTCCTGGGCCTTGCCTTGCTGGTCGAACTTCCACGTGTACTGTCCATCGTTCGTAAGGCTTAGCGCGATGGTTGCCCCATCGGCGCGATTGGCCTTCCAATCGCCGACGAGGGCGGCGGCTGCGACCGGCTTGCCCGGCACGGTGGGCGCCGGCTGGGGTGCAGCGTTCGTCGGCGTCAGCATGTTGAGGAGCTGAGCCGACAACCGATCCTTGGGGTCCAGTTGCACCACCGCCTTGAGCTGACTTGCGGCGACGTCGGTGTGGCCGCAAATCGTGTAATGGTAGGCCAGAAGGAACCTGGCCGCCGCCGAATCCCGGTTCGAGGCCACATACTTTTCCAAGGCACGGAGTTGTTCGGTGTAAACGCCGACGTCGGGATACAGGCTGATGAGCGTGGTCCAATCCCAACCAGGCCCCGCCGACAACACGGCGTAGACCGCCCCCGCCGCTTCGTTGTAGCGATGAAGGGCGAACAGCGCCAGCCCGCGGAACTGGTGCAAGAGGGCGTCGTTGGGTTGCAGGGCGATGGCCTTGTCGCATTGCGACAGCGCACCGGCGTAGTCGCCTTGAAGGAAGGCGCCGTGCGCGGCGTCCAGGCATTCGTTCGCCTGGTCCGCGGCCGCCTGGGAATCCAAATTGGCGGCAGTCGGCGCAGCCAACGCGATCGGCTGCGAGTAGTCGATCGATGCCCCATCGACCACGACGGCGCCGCCGCAGTAGGGGTTGTAATAGGGCCAGTAGCCCCAGTACCAGGGCTCCCAGCCGATGTCGAAAGCGGCCCCCGCCAGGAAACCGCCCGTCCACCACGCGGCCGGCCAATTGTTCCACGGTTGGTTCCAATTGTCATGCCAATGCCCGTGATACCAGGCCGGATTCGGTCCCGGACCTGGATGGGGACCCGGGCCGGGATGTGGACCTGGGCCGGGATGTGGCCCCGGACCTGGATGTGGACCTGGCCCCGGATGCGGTCCCGGAGCAGGATGCGGGCTTGGCCCCGGATTCGGATGGCCGGCCATCCCGGATCGAGCACTATAGTTCGACCACGTGGTCGGAGCGGTGTTGGAGCGGACGTGCTCGTCGTTCATTCGTGGCTCGCTGAACGTGGGCGTGTGGCCGCCGCCCCACATCCATTCGCCGCCGCGAGACTCGCCACCGCGGGACTCGTCGCTGCGGGACTCGTCACGTGCGCGAAAATCGCCGCCGCGAAAATCGCCGCCACCACCGCCGCCGTGAAACTCGCCACCGCCGCTATGGAATCCACCGCCGCCGTGGAATCCGCTGCCGCCACCGCCACGGCCCAGCAATGCTTGACCGGAAGCCAAGAGAACGATCAGTGCAAGTGCGGAGAGCCATTTCGAGTTCGTGCTCATTTCGATTCTCCTGTCGAATCGCGGTTGCCGCTCGGCGCTGCCGATCCGGGCTGCGGCGGCTTTCGCACGATGACGATTTCTTCGATGTTCGGCAGCAGATCGTCGCCAACCACGCGGTCGCGCGATTGCCAGGTCATTCGGTCCTTCGCCACTTGCGTGGTGACGTTCGTCGCCGATGCCACGCTGCCGTCGCGTCTTGTTCCCGTCAACTTGACGATCCATTGGTTGCCATGGCGAGTCCACACGCCTTCGGCGAAACCGCCTTCGGAGTCGAATACCCAGGAGTGGAGTTTCTTGGTGGACGGATCCCAACTGATTCGCTGCGACCCCGTCATCGCGGGCCGGCCGCCGATTTGGATCTTGAACTCGCTCAAGATCGGCGCGCCGATCGCTGTCCCAACGGTACAACGTCACGACCAGCGCGTCGGGGCTTTCGTCAACCCACTCGCCGATCAACCATTCCAGTTGCCCAAGTTCTTCACTGACCGGGGCCTCTTCGTCGTGCAAATCACGGGCACTGGCCATCTGCCACTTGCCGTCCTGCTTCACATGGACGACCGTGTAACGGTTGTGCTCGGCCCCCGTGCCCGACTTTTGCAGGATCGTGGAAGTGCCGTCCTCGATCGCTACCGACGGACTGACGAACCGGATGGATTGGGTCGCGACGCTGATCTGCAATTTGGGGTGCGCTTGGAAGATCGCCGCGAACGTTCGTTCGATGGCCTCTCGTCCTTGGACGGCGTGTCCCGCTTCGTTGACGAGCTCGCCGCCAGGAAGAAAGAGGGCCGCCAACGCCTTGGCGTCGTGGGCATTGGAGGCCTTGGTGAAGGCGTCAACATTGAGCCGGATCGCTTTTTCGTCGTCCGTGCGAGCGGGCTCGGAGGAAGTCGCCTTGACGTTCGCCGTCGTCGCCATAAGAGCCGCGATCAACACGGCCGCCCTGATTACGATTGTTCGCATGGCATGGAACCTCTTGGGATGGGGAAGGAGAACACGGTGGCCACGGTGAGCGGCGGACAAAGCCGCTGCCACGGCACCGAGTCCGCGCCCTGCGCCTGGCCGCCGCTACACTTTCCAGGTGTTCAATTCTAGGTCGCGGAATGCGAGAACAGAAGAGTCGCCTCCGCCCGCAATGGACGAGAAAATAGACGAGAAAATGGACGAGGAATCCAAAAAAATGCGGGATTATCGCATTCCGCCACAACACCTACCACCGGGCAGGGGGGATGATCTTGGAGGCGGCGCAACTGTCGGGCGACGAGCATCGCCAGGCGGCCGGAACGCCGGGCCGCTCGGGCGCCCATCCCGTTCCCAGCCGCTGCCGGCTCGCGTCGGCTTGGGCCGGTGCAATTTTCTTTGTCCGGGCGATTGACAGAGGTCTGGCGGGGTAGTCTAGTGATTGCGTTGAACGTTTACCTCCCCACCCACCATGCACCGCATCACAATCCCGCCACTGCCCCACCGCCGTTGATCCGCATCCTGCCTCACATCGTGGCCGAGAGCAATTTGGAGTTGTATGCTGCGTGGAGGGAAAAAGGGGACAGTCCCCATTTGTGCGACGACCAACGCTGCGCGTCGGTGCCCGCCTTCGGGCCGTTCCGGCAAATGGGGACTGTCCCCTTTTTCCCGGAATCCCGCAAGCTCATTTACGGAGGACACCATGAGAGCTTTTCTGTTGCACGTCTTGATGACCGTCGTGCTCTGTTTTGCCGCCCGCGGGGCGCTGACCGCGGCCGCCCTTGGCGCCGATCTCGACGAGCTCGCCGGCCGGCCGGCGGACATCGCTCCCAGCGCGTACCAGTATCGGGCCGACCGCAAGGCCGAGGACAACCCTCCGGAGAGCTGGATCCTGTTGGTGCAGTACGCGGGACTGCCGTACACCAAGCCGGTCGATCGCACGGCGCCGGCGATCAAGAAGGCGCTGTGCGGATTGCTCTGGGAAGAGGTGCGGCCGCTGCGCCAGGTCGAGTTGTCGTGGCCGGCGGACGCCAAGAATCGGCCCGCCCCGGACGAACTGACCCTGGCCTACTTCGACGGCGCCGACGACACCGCCCACACCTGGTGGAATCCCCGCAAGGTCCGGGAGGCGGACAAGCCCAAGGTGTCGGCCGACGGGCTGACCTACGTCTACACCATTCCCGTGGACACTTGGGGCGTGGTGGCCCTGCTGCGGGGGCCGAAGGACGCATCGGCCGCGGCCGTCCCCGCGATGTGCGCACTGGTGCCCGACGTGTGGAAGAAACTGGACCTCGAAATCGAGTGGGCGTTCGAGGATGCGACCGCCGGCCTGAATTACGGTGGCCGGATCGAAGCCTATGACGGGATTCTCGGCGGCGTGCAGCCGTTGGCCGGCGACAGCGGCACGAGCATGACCGGCCCGTGTGCTTGGCGCTCGGCCGCCCGAGGCGGCGCCCGCCGCGGCGTGCGCATGAGCGTGCTCTACATGGGCCGCTCGCCCTGGCATCCGCAGTGGCCCTATCATGCCCCGCAGGAAGACGTGGCGCGGAGCATCCTAACGGTCTGGACCGCGGCGGGCAACTTCTCGTTCCTGGTCGCCGACTTGGAGCGGGGCCCGATCTTTGCCCCGGAGTACGGCTTTTTCGTGCGGGCGACGTCCAAGCCGGCGGCGGCCGCGCAGGCCGGGCCGCCCTTCCTGCTGCCGTCGCAAGCCGCCAGCGCGCGGGACTTCCTCAAGGAACTGGCCGCCAAACATTGGACGACCGTCCGCCAGCGGGTCCGCGGGCACGAGGAGCAGACGTGGGAGGGCGCGGTGCGGGCCATGTTCCCCGAGGAGATGCTGCCGCCGCATCCCCAGCCCGGCTTCATGCCGCCCATGCAGGTCGACGTGCCCGATGCCCGGCTCACCGCTCAGTGGAATCTGGGGGCCTGGCACCTCCTCAGGCATACGCCCAAGGACCCGAACCAGAAGCGGGTCTTCAATGATTATCCCTTCGGCATCCTCGCGACCGAGACGTACATGATCCTGCACGCCCTGGATTTCATGGGCTTGCACCAGGAGGCGGCCGACGGACTGGACCAGTGGCTCCGCCTGCCGATGGAGCACCATATTACGCCGGGACATGGAGGGCACCATCCCTTGGCGCTGCCGGACCGGCCGCTGGGGCTCTTCGGCGACGGCGTCGGCTGTTTCACCCATGCCGAGGGCGCGCCGGGTTGGGGGGACCACATGGACGGCGTCCACGCGACGGGGCCTGGCACGATCATGTTCGCGTTGGCCGAGCACTTCCGCCTCACCCACGACATGGACTGGCTGCGGGCCAACGCCCCGCGCATGAAGGCAAACGCCGAGTGGCTCCTCCGCCAGCGGCAACTGCTCTCCCACGTCCTGCCCGGCGGAGAGCGCCTCTGGTCCAAGGGGCTCCAGCCGGCGCACGTGGTGACCCCCGACAGCGCCTGTATGCTCATGCCATTCTACGAAGGGCAGGCCTACTACTGGCTCGGGGTCAAGTCCATGGCGGAGTTGCTCTCGCTGGTCGATCCGGCCGAAGGCGCCGGATGGCGGTCCAGGCGGAGGCCTATCGCCGGGACCTGCTGGCGGCCGTGAACCGCTCCATCGCGCTGACGCCCGTGGTGCTGGTACGCGACGGCACCTATCGCTCGTTCATTCCCTTTGCCCCGTACGTTCGCGGTTTTGCCTCGGGCGCCTGGGGTTGGCGGCGCTGCCAGGGGCACATCGGCGCGCTCTACTGGGACGCGATACGGTCGGCCGATCCGCTGATCAGTCCCGCCGGGGTGCTTTCACCCGGGGACCGCCGCGTGCAAGGGCACCTCGACGTGCTCGAAGACCGCTTGCTCATGGAGAATCCGAAACTCAGCGAGCGAACCAAGGGATTCGATCCCGAGAAAGACTGGTTCGCCCATGCAGGCTGGCAATACCAGTGCGGCGCGAGCGCCACGCCAACATCCACCTGGCGGCCGACGACGTCCCCAACTTCCTCCGCTCGCTGTTGAACAAATACGCCGTCGATATTATGCCGGGCCAGTACACGTTCCGCGAGCACACCACGACCGGACCGCCCGACAAAATCTTCGAGGAGGCTTGCTTCCTGGAGCGGTTCCGGCAGATGTTGGTGATGGAAGACGGAGAGCAGTTGTGGCTGGCGCGGGCGACCCCGCGGGCGTGGCTCGCACAGGGCAAGAAGATCGCCGTCGCCCACGCGCCGACGCACTTCGGCCTGGTGAGTTACGAAATCGTCTCCGACGCGCAAAACGGCAAGATCGCGGCGACCGTCCAACTGCCGTCGCGCAATCCGCCCCAGTCGGTGCTGCTGCGGCTGCGCCATCCCCAGGCCGCGCCGATCAAGAGCGCCGCGGTCAACGGCCGGCCGTGGAAGGATTTCGACGCCGCCAAGGAGGTCGTCCGCCTGCACGACTTGCAAGGGACGGTTCGCGTGGAGGCCTCGTACTGATGCGCGAAGAAGATGAATCGGCGGCGGCATTATCGAAAATCTCGCGATTGGACGCGAACCGACGGCAGGCGGGTCGCCAGGTCCTCGACGCGATGGACCACGATATGAATGACGGAATCCTTGGATTGGACTTGGCCGTGGACGATCCAAGCATGGGAATGCCGCGTAATCGAGCGAAAACGTTCCCAGGTGTCCTGATGGACGATGAGGTTGGCCGTGCCGGTTTCATCTTCAATGGTCACGAAGGTGATTCCGCTTGGCGGTGCCGGGACGTTGACGCATAAGGACCAGTCCCGCCACTTTGACCCAGGCGCCGCTGGCCAGGCGCGGCAAATCACCGGTCGGAATGATGCCCAGCGATTCCATCTCTTGGCGATGAAACGCCAGCGGATGGGACCGCAAGGAAAACCCCGTCGTGCGATAGTCGGCGAACACTTCCTCTTCGGCGTCCATGACCGGCAGATCGGCAGGGAATCGTCTTCCGGTTCCAGGGCATCGAAAAGGGATTGCTGTCTCGGCCGGGATTCCACCGTCAAGGCATTCCAAAGCGCCGCGCGACGAGTGTGACTCAGGCTGCCAAACGCATCCGCATCGGCAAGCGTCGTCACTTGGGCTTGGGGAAGACGCGTTCGTCGCAGAAAATCGTCCATGGACGCAAACCGCCCCGACGCCCTTGCGGCAACGACGGCTGCGGCCGAGGACCCATGCTGTCCGACGATCATGCGAAAGCCCAGCCGTAGGGCGCCGTCTTCGATCGTGCAGTCCCACTCGCTATAGTTGACATCGACGGGCCGAACCTCGACCTCATGCTGACGAGCGTTCTGAATGAGTTGGGCGGGCGCATAAAAGCCCATCGGCTGGCTGTTGAGGATCGCCGCCGTAAATTCCGCGGGATAGTAATGTTTAAGCCACGCCGAGACATAAACCAAGAGGGCAAAACTTGCCGCATGGGATTCTGGAAAGCCGTACTCGCCGAAACCTCGAATCTGTTGAAACACTTGCTCGGCGAACTCGCCTTCCAGCCCGTGGCGTTTCATCCCGTCCAACAGTTTATGACGGAATTGGTCGATCACGCCGGGGCGTCGCCAGGCTCCCATCGCCCGACGAAGCTGATCGGCTTCGCCCGGCGTAAAACCCGCTGCGACGACGGCCAGTTGCATGCACTGCTCTTGAAACAACGGGACGCCCAGCGTCTTGCCGAGCACGTTCCGAATGTTCTCATTGGGATAGGTTGCTTCTTCCACTCCCTGGCGTCGTCGGAGGTAGGGATGCACCATGTTCCCCTGGATCGGACCGGGCCGAATAATGGCCACCTCGATGACGAGATCGTAATAGCAGCGAGGTTTCAGCCGGGGCAACATCGACATTTGCGCCCGGCTTTCGATTTGGAAGACGCCCATCGTATCGGCCCGACAAATCATGTCATAGACCCGTTGGTCTCCTTCCGGGATTGCGGCGAGCGTTAAAACCTTGCCCGAACGTCCGTTCGATCAAGTCAAAGCATTTGCGAATGGCGGTCAGCATTCCCAGGGCGAGGCAATCGATTTTGAGAATGCCCAGATCATCGAGATCGTCCTTGTTCCATTGAACGACCGTCCGCCCTTCCATGGCGGCATTTTCGATCGGCACGAGTTCGTCCAGCGGACCTCGTGTAATCACCATGCCGCCGACGTGTTGAGAAAGATGCCGGGGAAAGCCCAGCAGTTCGTTCACAAGAAATGCGAATTGCTTGCCGATGCCCGAACGCAGATCGAGTCCGGCTTCCAGGCACCGCTGCGCGAAATCGTCCGAGACATGGTGATAACCGGCGTTCTTTGCCAGGCGATCGACGAGGTCTTGGGAGAGGCCCAACGCTTTTCCGACGTCGCGAATGGCGGAGCGTGGGCGATAGGTGATCGTCACCGCGGCAATGCCCGCCCGATCCCGCCCGTATTTTTCATAAATGTACTGCAACACCTCTTCCCGGCGTTCATGCTCGAAGTCGATGTCGATGTCGGGCGCTTCGTCGCGTTCCCGGCTGATGAACCGCTCGAACAGCATGTCGATTCGCTCGGGATCGACGGCCGTGATGCCCAAACAATAGCAGACGGCGGAATTGGCGGCCGATCCTCGTCCCTGGCACAAGATCTTTCGGGAGCGGGCGAATCGGACCAAATCCCATACAGTCAGAAAATACGGCTCGTAGCGGAGTTCCTCGATCAGCGTCAGTTCGTGTTCCAAAAGTTGCCGAATACGATCGGGCGGACCATGGGGATATCGCAGCTTTGCCCCCTGCCAGGTGAGTTGCCGCAGATATTGCATCGGCGACAAGCCCGCGGGGGCCAGTTCTTCGGGATATTCGTAACGAAGTTCGTCGAGCGAGAAAGAGCATTGATCGGCAACGTCCATCGTGCGACGCAGCGCTTCGGGTATGCCGGCGAACGTGGCCCGGAGTTCGTCCAACGACCGAAGATGACGCTGGGCATTGGGCAGGAGCCAATCGCCCGCCAAGGCAACCGTGGTGTGAAGACGAATGGCCGTCAGAACATCGTGCAACACCTTGCGGGCGGGAATATGGAAGAGGACATTGCCTGCCGCCACGAGCGGCAGCCCGGTCTTGCGGGATAAATCTCGAAGCCAGGCCAGTTCGATAATGGTCGTGCGGACCTTGGTGCAGTTCGGCCAGCAAGTAGCACGACGTTCCAAACATGTCTCGGTATCGCCGCACGTCGGCCGCCGGAAGTTGCTCGCAGTCGGGCGGCGGCACGACTCCCGCCAACAATCCCGTCGAGTAAGCGGCGATGTCGTCAAGGCGGATCCGGCATTCTCCCTTGGCGGCCCGTCGTCGCCCTAACGTAATCAAACGGCAAAGATGGCCGTAGCCCGTGCGATCTTTGACCCAAAGCACCACGGGCGGGGCGTCCAGCGGCCGGATTTCCGAGCCGATGATGAGTTTGAGCGAATGATCCTTCGCGGCGGTATTGGCCCGCACAACGCCTGCCAGGCTGTTACGATCGGTAATCGCCAAGGCGGAATAGCCAAGCTCGGCGGCACGCGCCGCCAACTCATCGGGGTGCGAGGCGGCTTCCAAGAATGAAAAGTTTGTCAGGCAATGCAATTCGGCATATTGCATGGCTCAAAAAACACCTCCATGCAAGAACCATCGTTGATCTTCAATCCGCCGGAACAACCAGAACCGCCGTCCCCCCGTCGTTTCTACCTGGTAGTAGTCTCGCCGGACCCCTGGACCTTGCCACCATCCGGCTTCAATGCGTTCCGGCCCCCAAGATTGAACAATGTCGAATCGAAGGTGATTGACAAAAAGCACCGACGGCGGACCGTTCGGCACGACCGCGATGACCTCCACGGACCTCGGTTGCGGAAACAAGCACATCGGTCGATCCAACGGGAGCAACGTTTCGTGGATCTTTGTCGTTGCCGGAAAAGACTTTTCCGTTACGGGGATGTATTCATACGCTCGTTCGGGAACGGCCTCGGGCAGAAGCCGCGGACGCACGACGGCCTGGTGTCCCAGGCGACTGCCCAGCCGGTTCAGCAAGGAAGACAAGGGGCGGGCAAGGTTTCGCGAGCGGCCGGCGAACAGCTCTTGTTGGGGCTGCTCCAGGAGGGATGTTTCCAGGGCCTCCATGCGGATGCCAAGGAGCGGCGACTGAAGCCGAAGCCGCTCCATTTTGAGCCGCAAAAGGTCGCCAAGATGCCGGGCGTCGGCCACCGCTTCGCAAAGCCGGACCGCGATGTCATGCCGGCTTTTCTCGCTCCGTGATAAATGCGCATTGAAGATGACGCGTCCCCAATTGTTTCTCTTGCAACAGACCCACGAGCCGTTCGAGCAGCATGGACCACCACGTTTCGATGATCTCGGGCCGCGTTGCGCCATCTTCCAGAAAATGCTCGACCTGAAACTTCGGGAGCGGACGCCGAGAGGATCATCAACTCGGATCGCCCGCCCAGGAGTTGATCGAGCCGCAGGTTGATCTCGTCTCCAAAACGAGATGGGAGCGAGGAGCGGTTGAGGCCGAGGACCTGGCGGATCGTTCTGATTCCCAAGCGATGGAGTTTCTCCGTGGATGCCTCGCCAAGACGCAACCCTTCGACCGGCAAATCCCACAAAAGGTCGAACTGCCCGCGGGGAAGGAGGAGGGGCTTTGCCGAGCGTGCCAAATAATGGGCGGCTGCCCAGGCCGCTCCGATAGAATCGCCAACGGCAATCCGCGCCTCGAAACGGTTTGCGATGAGTTCCGTTTGCAAACGGCGGATCAACGGAAGCTCTCCACCGAAGAGATGCGCGATTCCTGTAATGTCCAACAACAAGCCGTGAGGAGAGGCGGCTTCTTCCAAGCCGACGCACGGGCTATACGGCTCGCAACGGAGGGCAAGTTCTTCGAGGGCGATTCGGTCCGCCTCGGGTTGCACGGGTTCAACGGTCACGCTGTCCCGCCCATGAACCAGCGACAGTGCCTCCGCCAACGGCATTCCAACAGCAATGCCACGCCTGCAAGCCCAAGGATTGCAGAAAGATACGAACTCGCCGCGTCTCGTTTTTTCCGTCAGGAGCAGGACCGTTCGGGCAAGTTCGGGTCTTGCTGCCAGAAGGCGTTGCAGCGGCCAGTCAGGAAACCATAGACATACGACACGTTTGGTTTTTGACGAAGCGTTCATGGAGCGTTCCTCGAAGGGCGTCGATCTCGATGTCTGCCGCGGATCGCATCGTTTTCCCGCGGCTGGAAGCGACTTGCATTTGAAAACAGGGGGATTCTCCATGCGCGGGCCGTGGCACGACCCGCAAGCGAACGTCTGCCCAAGAGGGCTGCTTCAACGCCGCTGCGGAGCGAACGAAAAAGCCGACGCCGCCCGATTCTTCCGCCGCCAGTTGCAGGCGCCGAAATGCGATTCCCGTGAGATGCTCGATCCTTGCCCAGACGACGGCAACCGCCTTGCAACGCAAAGATTCCTCGCACGCCCAAAGTGCTTCTCGTTCAGAATGGGGACGGACCACAACGAGGGTCGAGAGATCGAAGCCGAAGGCGGACAAGGCCACGGGATAAATCTGTTGCTGAAAATCCACGAGGATTGCGGGGCGATCCGTTCCGCACAATCGGCGGCCGACCAGCAGGGACAGGGTTCCCGCACCGCTGGCATCGCCGTCCCCGACCCATTCCACAAGACTTCCCCGCCGAACTCCGTGACCGGGAAACATGGCATCCAACGCATCGCAACCTGTTGAAATGAAAGCGGTTGCGACTTGCGGCCAGCGCCGTTCCCACGCCCGAAGCCGGCTGCGCAACTCGACAATCGTCTGCTTCCGTGTATTTTGAGTAGGATCTGCGATCATGGCGTCACCCTGACCAAAGTGTATACTAATGTACAGTATTCGTCAAGTGCGCTGGAATAGTCAAGTTTCTTCGCCTCAGCACGGCAGGAATTGAGGAATGTGCGGCCGCTACACGCTCAGAACTCGGCTGAACGAATTGTTGCAGTTCTACGCGATCGAATCGCAACTTCCGTGGGCGCCACGATTTAACATTGCTCCTTCGCAATCCATTCCCGTGGTCCGCAACGATCCGAACGGCGACAAACGAGCATTAGCTACCCTGCGGTGGGGATTGATCCCTTCCTGGGCAAAGGACCTTCGCAGCGGCCATCATTCCATCAATGCCCGGGCCGAGACCCTCGTCCACAAACCGTCTTTCCAACAGGCGTTGAAGTCTCGTCGATGTCTTGTGCCCGCCGACGGGTTTTATGAATGGAAGAAAAGCGGCACGAATAAACAGCCCTATTTTATTCACATGGCCGACCAACGGCCGTTTGTCTTTGCGGGACTGTGGGATCGCTGGACAAAGTCGCTGCCAGCCGTCGAGTCTTGCACCATCATCACAACCGCGGCAAACGCCCTGCTGTCCGACATCCATGACCGAATGCCGGTCATCCTTCCCGAGGCCGCCGCCATGCGCTGGCTGGACCGGCATGTGGAAGACACGGATTTTCTTACGTCCTTACTGGTCCCCTATCCCGCCGACGCAATGGTCGCCTATCCGGTCAGCACCCTCGTGAATTCGCCGCAGCACGATTCCACCGATTGCATCCGACCGATTGCGAGTCTTTTCTAATCCTGCCTTTCAGCAGGCGGGACCCAAAATGGGCGGGATTTGTCCCCGTGTTTGCCGCAGTGACTGGGACAAACGCGAAACGCCATTCGTAAGTACTTTGCTGATAGTCACTTACGAATGGCGTTTTCAAGCTCCGCGGAGAGGGCAGGAGTCTCTGGACGGCTGCCTGCCGGTTGCATCCCGATCGTGACAACTACCTATTCGTGTTGACGAGCATCTCGAATTTGGGTTTAATATTCGTGGTCATTCTACGACGATGGCCCCCAAGCGTGACAACGCCGATGTCACGAAATGGGATCCACAACATTCGGCACAGGATCCGGCTGCGAGGCCGGCGCTTAGGTATGAAAACCGAAACGCTCGTATTCGTTCTGCCGCCGTTCTTGGTGGTCAACAAGGTCGATGTGGAATGCTCCGCTCGGGATGATAGCTCGTGCTATACATCGAGAATCCAGAACTGCTGCACCTAGTGCCGTGTCGAATTGGAAGTGACGGGTAGATTCCGGCCGGTTTCGGCAGGAACCAAGGAACGCGAACATCCTCCCCAACCCGCCAAACTCAATTTGACAACGTACGAGGAGGATTCCAAACTCCAGCCGCTTCTTCAACGACCGCCGGGAATATCGAAGCGATGTTTCCCCAAGGTGGTTGAGGCAGGCGGATCGTAGCGGGGTTGGCCTGCCGTTCATCGCTATCTCGTGACAGGGATGGGCGAGGAGGCCAACCGCGCTTTTGTTTTGCGCGTTCTATGCGAGAACACTCACCCATGCCGATGGAGGGAAGAACGAGCCCATCGAGATTTGCATTGACTGGCGACGAGTTGCAATGCATTGCCGCGCAAGCGAGTTCGCTATGGGAAAGGATGGGGCATCCAGAGGCGTTCGGCTCGCCGGAAGTTCCATCAAGAAAGGTCCAGTCGCGGTTGAAGCAGTGGCGGGAAGTTGTTGCCGAAGGCGACGCCGAACGGTTCCGCAAACGGTTGTCCTTCGACGCTCTCGACGAGGAGGACCTGAAGAGGTTCATGGGGGACATTGGCGGGCCGGGGGTTTTCGGTCTGTCTCCATGGACCGCGGTTCTCAGCGAGGTCCTGCTTGAAACCGAGTCTTGCGGACAAGTCCTGTCCGGTCCCATGCTTTACGCGGGATTCCCTTTTCTCGAAAAGGATTCTCCGGTCCCGTTCGAAGAATTGTTATTGCCGTTCATCGCCGTTGCCGAGAAGCGGATCGGTTCCGCGACCGCCGGCGGATATGCATCCCTGCCGGCCAAGGTCCGCGCCTGCATGGAACGTTCGTTGTTGCAAAACGTCTCGCGGATCTGCTCGCGCGTCCTGGAGGTCGAGTTCCGCACGTATTCGGCATGCCGGCAGTTGGACGGATTGTCCTATCCCGATCCCGTCCGCGGGTGCGAATCCCGCGAGGCATATCTAGGATTTGTCGCAGGCATCTACGGGTCGAGCTGGCGGCCCTTGTTCAAAGAATATTGCGTCATGGCGAGACTGACGGCGGTGGCTCTGCTCCAATGGGTGGAGAGCACGGCCGAATTTCTCGGCCGGTTCAGGGATGACGCGGCGGAGATACGGGAAACGTTCTTCGGCGGAGTCGATCCGGGGGACGTTGCGGAGGTGCGGATGGATTTGTCGGACTCTCACCATGCCGGCAGATCGGTCATCGCGCTCGAATTCGCTTCCGGCGGGAAACTCATCTACAAGCCGAAGGATATGGGGCTTGAGTCCGAGTATTTCCGGTTCGTGGGCTGGCTGAACGGCCTCGGCGAAACCCTTCCGCTGCGTTGCCTCAATATATTGGAACGCGACGGCTACGGATGGGTCGAATTCATCGGCAACCTTGCATGTGGAAGCGAGGCCGAGGTCCGGCGATTCTACCGCAGGTCCGGGGCGTTTCTTTGCTTGGTCCACGCGCTGAACGGCATGGATTTCCACTTCGAGAACATCATTGCATGTGGAGAGCACCCGGTGCCGGTCGATCTGGAAACCATCTATCACCACGTGACGGAGAATGCCGCCGAGGACGCCGAACTCACGGATGCCGTCGCCGGCCGGCTGCGAGGTTCCGTGCTGGCCACGCACTTCCTCCCGAATCCGGTGAAAGTAAACGACCGCTACTACGACATATCCGCCATCGCGCGGTCGGCGGAAGAGGAAGACAAGTTCGAGATCCTTTGGTGGAGGCATATCAACACGGACGGACTCGGCTACGACTACGAGACCGTCACACCCAAGCCGGCGGACAACCTGCCGCGATTTCTGGACCGATATCTCTCTCCCGACAACAACGTGGAGGAGATCGTGGAAGGTTTCCGTGAGATGTATCAACTTCTGTGCAGGCACCGTGAGGAGGTTCTGGCCGAGGGGAGCCCATTTCGCCGCATGTTCGGCCACACGGCACGTTTCATTTTCCGCGGCACGTATTTGTACCTGTCGGCGATGAAGAGGGCGTTTCATCCGGATTGCATGCGGGACGGAATTGATTTCGGCATACAACTGGACATGCTTTCGCGCCAATTCGTCCGCGCGGCGCACCGTCCCAAAGCATGGCCGCTCGTGCGCGAGGAAATGGAGGCCTTTTGGAGGGCCGACGTTCCGAAGTTCGTGGCGCGGGGAGATCAAGACTCTCTTGTGCTGCAGTCCGGTGAAGTTGTGGAGGAATGTTTTGTTGATTCGGCCTGGAATCGCGTCCGCGAAAAGATCCTGCGATTCGGCGATGAGGACTTGCGCTGGCAGATTGGCCTGATCAAAGGGTCGATGGACGCCCGCGATGCGAAATGGCTCTCGGGATATCCGCCGGGCGAGAGCGACAGTCAGGACTCTCCGGACTTGTTGGATACGGCCGGGTTGCTAGAGAACGCGCTGGAATTGGCGCGTGGAATCGAGGCGGCCGCCGTCTGGTCGGACCACGGGGAGCCCGGCTGGCTGGTCCTCAAATTCCTGCCTGAGAGGGAGCAATTCGCGCTGCGGTCGATGGAATTCGATTTGTATAACGGCCGCTGTGGTCTCGCCTTGTTCTTCGCGGCCCTGGAGAAGGTGATGCCGGGAAGCGGCTTCGGCCGAATGGCGCATTCGACACTGGCGATCGTGCGCCGCTGGCTGGCCAAGGCCGATTCCAACGACATGGCATCCCTCGGACTGGGCGGCCTGATCGGCATTCCCTCGCTGGCCTATGCGCTGTCGCGCGTGGGAGGTCTTCTGGGCGACCGGGATCTGGTCGCGGAGGCCGGATGCGTCGCCCGCAGGATCAGTCTCGGGCTGATCGCTTCCGACAGGGCGCTGGATCTTCTGGGGGTGTGGCGGGAACCATCCTATGTCTTTTGGCCTGCCGGCAATCGGGCGATGGTTCAGAGGTTCTCGATATCGCCAGCGCGTGTGGCAGGCATTTGCTGGAAAAGCGATGCATGGACGGCTCCGGACACAGAATATGGCCCACCCTTGGCGGCAGGCATCTGACCGGGATCTCCCACGGCGCCGCCGGCATCGCATACGCGCTGCTCAAGTTGTATCGGGCCACCGGCGAGCGGAAGTTCTTGGACGCAGCGGCCGAGGCGATCCGCTTCGAGAGTTGCGAGTTCGTTCCCGCGAAGAACAACTGGCCGGATCACAGGGAATACAGGAATACGCAAGAAACACCCGATGGCCCGGTGTTCATGGTCCGGTGGTGTCACGGCGCTCCGGGCATCGGCCTGGCGAGACTTGGCGGCCTGGCGGAGATCGATTCCCCGGAAATCAGGAACGATATCCGGGCGTCGCTGGAAAGCACACGCGGCTGCGGCCTGCTGCCGCGCGACCACCTATGTTGCGGAAACATGGGCTTGACGGAAACCCTCCTGACCGCCGGCATCACGCTCGGCGATTCCTCGTGGATCCGGGAAGCACTGCGGCTCGCCTCGCGCGTGGCGGCACGGGCCAAGCGAAAAGGTTCGTTCGGCATAACGTTCCGCAACGGCTTTAGCAACCCCAGCTTGTTCCAAGGCGCGGCCGGAGTCGGCTATCAGATGTTGCGCATTGCCTTTCCGCGGGAAATACCAGCGGTGCTGCTGCTCGAATGATCGGTCGCACGTCGCCCCAGAGACAGGATGAAGGAAAACACCAACGCGGAGGAATAGGGACATGGACAATTCCGAGAACATCCTGACGGAGGAGGAGATCAAGGCCGCCCTACGCGAGCTGTTCAAGCGGTCCCAGACCGATTGGGAGTTTCGCCAGCTTTGCCTGAGTGATCCGGCTGCCGCAATCCGCGAGATCAGTGGAAAATCCCTCCCGGAAGGCTTCGACCTGCAATTACGGGACGCCGGCGAAAATCCGTGTTGAGGTGTAGTCGCAACCATTTCTCCTGGCTGAAGCGCCGGAAGGCGAGCAGCCAGTCGGGCCTTGGGGTACCCAAGCGGGCTTGGAAATCGCCGCCGTGCTGTCCCGCTTCTCGTCGAAGTTGCAACACAGCACACGGGCCCAGGTAACCCGGACCTTGCCAACTTGATCAAACAGCACTTCGGGTGGATTCGCGACGGCGTGGCCATCAAGGAAGGCTGACGCCGTTGGGTGGCTGACGGGGGACCGCGAGATCCCCGCTCAACGCTTGGTCACATGTCCTATCAAGCGTATCGGCGGATGCTCAGCAATCCAAGGCATTTGGGGTGCTGGGCCTTCGGCCGCAAGCGAAACCGCTGGTCGTCGAAACGAGATTCCAACCAGCAGGTTGAGGGGCCCGAGGCCGATGTGACGATTTCCGTAGAATCAAGGATTGAGGGAACATCAGAGAGCCGCCGCTTTGCCGTCCCAGTCGAAATACGTGTCACGAACTGTTCGCCCGTTCTAGTAACAGCCGCGAAGAAATATCGCTTGGGATTCCGCCGCTGTGACGCGCGATGGGAAGCATCGTAACACCTTGTCGTTCAAGTAGTTACAGATTCTTGGCCGGCATAAGCGACGTCAGCCAATGCCTGTGGGCTCGCGTCCACGATTGCGACTGGCAAAGGAAGCCCTTGACATGGTTTCGTTGTTGTGATAAATTACTTTGTAGTGCAAAGCAATAGAAGGGAGGTCCGCTATGGACGTTGATGAAGCCCGGGCCCGCATGCAAGAAATTCAGCGGATCATGGAACGGGCAACACTGTTCACGCTGCTGCCCGGTACGCCGGCGGTCATCGGCGGTCTTCTCGTACTGGCGGGTGCGCGATCAGTTACGCCATGTTCCGCTCCCTCGACTTCGCCGATATTCTCCGCCTATCGTTCCATAGTCAGGCGGCCTTCTGCGTGATGTGGTTTGTTATTGGCGTAATCGGCGTGCTCCTGGAGGTGATTCTCACCGCACGGGCGGCTGCAAGGCAGCAACTCGTGCCCGCCGATCGTCCGATGCGTGTCGCCGCGTTCTCGCTGACGCCGAGCGTGGTCGTGGCCATGGTATTGACGGTCAAGTTCCTGATCCCTGTTGAGCCGAGGGCGGAAGAAATCCAGTACATCGTGCCCGTCTGGATGATGCTCTACGGCACGGGCGTTTACACGGCGGGCCTGTTTTCGATTCGAGCACCCCGTATTCTCGGCTTGGTGTTTCTTGCCTTGGGCGTTGTCGCCCTGTTGTGGTTCCCGGGATACGGCGTCGTCTCGGCGGCACTATCTTTTGGTTTGCTGCACGTCGTTTTTGGGCTCTACGTCCTTCAGAAACAGCGGCAGACGGCGGTCTCATGAACGAGCCCCTCAAACCTGACGACATCGACGCGGTCATTCATGAGCGCGCGCGTCTGGCCATCGTGGCAGCCCTGGCCGTATCGCCGCAATTGAGCTTCAACGAGTTGAAGTCGATGCTGGGGCTTACCGACGGCAACCTCAGTGCCCACTCGCGAACGCTCGAAGAGGCGGGATACATCGTCGTCGAGAAAACCTTTCGGGCGCGTCGCCCCTACACGGCCATGCGCCTGACGCCGAAGGGCCGAAGGGCCTTCGAGCGTTACCTGAGCACGTTGCGCCAAATCGTCGATCGAGGAAGCCGCGCCAAGGAAGACACCTCGTGACAACTGCGTACGAAGCCTTGTTTTTTTTGGCCATTGTCTTTGTAACCCAAAGTTCTTTGTAGGAGTAACATCATGCGACGCTGGTTTCGTGATCTGGATCGAGTTCTGCGGGGCGAGGCCACGCGGCCCGCCGCGCTCCGGGCGCAAACGCTCGACGTGCCCGTGGGCGGCCTTTCACTGGTGATCCTGCTGTTGGCGCTGTCGTACGGGGCCTGTTCGGGGCTTTACGCCGGCTGCCGGCCCGAGGATCCCTCGTACATGCAGTGGTGCGCCACGACGTTGAAAGTCCCGGCGCTGTTCTTTCTGACCCTGGGCGTCACCTTTCCCTCGCTGTACGTTTTCAATGCGTTGATCGGCTCGCGGCTCAACGTCCGCGTCGTCTTGCAGCTTCTGATCGCCTCGCTGGCGGTGAACCTGGCCGTGCTGGCCGCCATGGGACCGATCGTGGGATTCTTTTCGTTCAGCACCACCAGTTGGCCGTTCATGGTGTTGCTCAACGTGTTGGTCTACACGGTTTCCGGACTGCTGGGCATGGTCTTCCTGCTGCAAACCCTGCAACGCTTGAGCGTCGCGCAGCGTTGGCTCCCGCCCGCGCCGCACGAGCCCGGGCATGAGGATCCGCACCAGTGCGACCCGCAGGCGCTCGACCCGCCATGGGCCGGAGCTGGTGGAGGAACCCAGCGCGCTGGAGCCACTGGAGGGCCACGTGCTGGGCCGGCACGTGAAAACCGTGTTCTACTGCTGGATGCTGATCTTCGGGCTGGTCGGCTCGCAGATGGCCTGGGTGCTGCGGCCGTTTTTCGGCAAGCCGCATTGTGCGTTTGAATGGTTCTGCCCCCGGGGCTCGAACTTCTTCGTAGGCGTCTGGGAGGCGTTGCGGAGTCTGCTCTCATGATGCCCGGCCTGACGACATTAACGACGCTGCTGGCTCGGGCCGACGACATTTTGCGGCGGCGGCCCTGGACCATCCAATCCGCCCCCGCCGGCTCGGCGTTGTTCTGGCTGGCGGGGAGCGTGGTCCTGTTCGGCATGCTCTACGGCGCGGCGATGGGCACGTTCGACGGCATCGGCGGCGACAGGCTGTGGCAAGTCGCCTACTCGGCGCTCAAGGTGCCGCTGTTGCTGCTGGTCACGTTTCTGATCGGCCTGCCAAGTTTCTTCGTCCTCAACACGCTCTTCGGGCTGCGCCGCGACTTTACCCAGACCTTGCGGGCGCTGGTCGCCGCGCAGGCCGGCTTGGCCATCGTCCTGGCCTCGCTGGCGCCGTTTACGCTGCTGTGGTACGCCTCGTCGGCCGACTATTCCGCGGCACTCCGCTTTAACGGCCTGATGTTCGCCGTGGCCAGTTTTTCCGGGCAGCGGCTGTTGTGGGCGTACTATCGGCCGCTGATCCGCCGGAACCCCAAGCACCGGCAGATGCTGTGGACGTGGCTGGCGATCTACATATTCGTCGGCATCCAAATGGCTTGGGTGCTTCGTCCCTTCGTCGGCGATCCCGGCATGCCCGTGCAGTTCTTCCGGGAGCATAGCTGGGGCAACGCTTACGACGTGGTGGCCCAACTGATGTACGACGCCGTCGTGCATTGAAATGACCGTAGCCAAGGGAGGTGTGCCATGTTCGTCCCTGCGACCAATGTTGGAAAGAAATGGCGATTCGTGAAGCTTGGGTTGCATTTTGTAGTATCCGGCGTGGTGATCGTCCTCTCGCTGATGTTGTTCATCTACCCGGCGGTCATCATCTTCGCGCTGGTGCTGGATTCCCATCTGAGACAGACCGGAGAAAGCCGGCTGGTTCCCATGTGGTTCAATTCTGCCGCGGGCAGATACCTCTCGTGGGCGAACACCTACGTTGAGACGAATTACGCGAAATCGCTCGATCACAACGACATTCCCGCCACCGAATGGCCCATGTTCGGCTCGGTGTTCTTCTTGGTTACGGCCGAAGATCTGCAGCGGCAGGGCAAGATCGACGCAACCCAAGGAACCGTTCGTGAAGCTGTGGAGAAGGCTGCTGAGATTGTGGCCTCGCCCGTTACCGCTACGTGGGTGAAGACGAAATGGGGAGTCGGTTATCTGGAGAAAGAGAACGTGTTTTACCGGATGTTGCTGATCATGGGGCTGTCGTCCTACGAGAAGATCACGGGCGACGTCCGGCACCATTTGCTCATGTCCACGCAGCGAATCACTCTGGCGGAAGAACTGGCCAAGGCAAAGCTGCATCTGCGGAACGACTACCCCGACGAATGTTATCCGGGCGATATGTTGTGGGCGGTAGCGGCGATCCAGCGCGCGGCGCGGCTTGAAAACGCGCGCCACGACGACCTGGCCAAGAACTTGATGGCGGCATTTGATGGACCGCTGAAGGCGCCGGAAGGCCTGCCCGCTTTTCAGGTCGACGCCCGGTCAGGTCGAATTCTCCAGGGTGCTCGCGGTTGCGGAAATTCAGGCGTGCTGCTGTTTGCCGCCGAATTGAACCCCGAAGTCGCGGCCAAGTGGTACAACGCCTACGAACGGAACTTCTGGAAAGACACCGGCTGGATCGTCGGCTTCACGGAAATGCCGCGCGACTCGCGCGAACCCTTGAGGGACGTTGATTCCGGGCCGGTGCTGCTCGGGCTCGGCTCGGTTGCGACGGCCTTCGGCATCGGCGCGGCCAAGACGGTAGGACGGATCGACCATGCGGCTCCGCTGACGATGGAGGCCGTTGCCTGTTCGTGGCCGACGCCTTTCGGTTTCCTGGTTCCCGGTCTTATGGGACGCCTGGCCGTCAAGAGTTGGAGTTTGGGCGAGGTTGCGCTCCTTTTCTCCATGACGAGACCCACGTGTGTGGCGGAACGAGTTCCGTTCGAGGGCCCAACGCCGCCGATAGTTTGGCTGCTCCTGGCCGCCTATGCGGGCGCGGGGCTGTTCTCCATCTGGTTCGAGATTCGGAGTTGTCGGCGCCTGATCCAACGGCACAAAAATGCGAACGTCTCCAGGAACAGCAGATCGTAGCCCTCGCTAATTGTCTCGAAACCTCAACCGGTCGCTGGGCCGGCATCGTGACGACATAGCGAGCCGCCTGGATTTGGCAGGCCGTCGGTGCCGAGGGTGCGGGGAATAAACAGGCCCCCATGGGCCATCTCGCTCAAGCAACGACCTTCCCACGGGGGGTCCGGTGGGGTCTCGGTCTTGGGTCGTCGTTGAACCTGCCTTCGTGAAGGAGCGATTTCAAGGGTTTTCCGGGCATGAGATGGTGGAGAGGACGAGGGGAGCTTGCTCCCGGCCCCCTTTTTGCGTCGCACAGGACTTGCCAGTCACAGCCTTGGCCACCATATTAATACGGAGTGGCCAGCAAGCTCCAACCAC
The DNA here is from genome assembly GCA_963804825.1 of uncultured Planctomycetia bacterium. Taxonomy (GTDB): domain Bacteria; phylum Planctomycetota; class Planctomycetia; order Pirellulales; family Thermoguttaceae; genus JBKQVT01. The sequence goes on from CAWDRV010000006.1 coordinate 661,609, forward strand.
GAGGCGCCATCCATGAGCACCGACCCAAATACCCGCGGCAACCCCCCCACCGGCAGTGCGCCACGTCGCTTCGTCCCGTTCGTCCCCGAGAAGACGAACCTGCGGGAAATGACCCTCCGTGCCGTCATTCTCGGCCTGGTCATGACCGTGATCCTTGGAGCGGCGAACGCGTATCTCGGGCTCCGGGCCGGCATGACGATTGCCGCCACCTATCCGGCAGCCATCATTGGGATGGCCGTGCTGCGTCTGTTCAAGGGTTCCATCCTCGAGGAGAACATCGCCCGAACCGTGGGCTCGATCGGCGAGTCGATCGCCGCCGGGGCCGTGTTCACGCTTCCCGCGTTCATCATGGCAGGCTGTTGGAGCGACTTTTCCTCGCCCATGGCATGGGCCAAATCGAGCGCCCTGATGATCGTCGGCGGTTTTCTGGGCATCTTCTTCGTCACGCTGCTGCGTCGTGTGATGGTCGAGGACCCGGAACTTCCTTTCCCGGAATCGACCGCGGCGGGCGAGATCCACAAGGCCGGCCAGAAGGGACTCGGGCGCCGCCATGGACCTCGTCTGGGCGATGATCGTGGGCGGCGGGGTCTACCTGGCAGGCGCTGCGAAGATATTCACCGCGTCGCGGGATTTCATCATCCAAGTCGGCCAGTTGGGCAAGAGTGCGCTCCGCCTTGGTGTCAAGCCGGGCGCCATGGCCTTGCCCACCGGAGGAGTCACGACGTTCCAGGCGCCCGCGATCAGCCCGGCCTATCTCGGGGTCGGCTACATCATCGGTCCTGAACTGGGCGCGCTCAACTTCGCCGGAGGCCTGTTGGCCTGGGGCCTGTTCGTGCCGCTGCTGATGTTCCTGCTGGGGCCTCAAATCAGCGCCCAGGCCGCCGCGAACGGGGTCGCGGTGGACTGGGCCGTACAGGCTGCCGCCGTCTGTAGATTCATCGTGCGTCCCATCGCCGTGGGCGGAATGCTCGTCGGAGCGGCGACCACTCTGTTCAAGATGCGCAACAACCTTGCCAAGGGCCTGGGCCGCGCCGTCAGGGACTTCCAATCCAGCGCCGGCGCACGGGCAGCCACCAGCCGTCTGGACCGCGACATGAACATGCGGGTGGTCTTCGGCGGCCTGGGCGTGGTGTTCTTGTCGATGATCGCCGTGTACTTCTGGTTCTCAGGAAACGTCATGGCCGCGGTCATTGCCGCCATCGTGATGGCCATCACGGGTTTCTTCTTCGCGGCCGTCTCGGGCAATCTGGTCGGCATGATCGGCTCCTCCAACAACCCCATTTCCGGCCTGACGCTCTCGACCTTGCTCATCGCCGCGCTGCTCATGGTCGCCATCGGCGCAAAAGGGCTATCGGGCGTCGCCGCCGTCCTGGGCGTCGCCGCCGTCGTCTGCATCTCCAGCGCCGTTGCCGGCGAGATGCTCCAGGACCTCAAGGTGGGCTACCTGCTCGGCGGTACGCCGGCGCGGATGCAGTGGGGCGACATCCTGGGCATCGTGATTGCCGGTTCCGTCATGTACTTCCCGCTGCTCGTTCTGAACCAGGCCAACATCACTGCCGGCGGAACCGGCTTCGGCGATCCCAACCTCTCCGCTCCTCAAGCCGGCTTGATGGCCGCCATCGCCCAGGGTGTGGTCGGCGGCGATATGGCCTGGCCGTTGATCATCGTCGGCATCCTCATGGGCCTGGGCTTCGTGCTTCTCAAGGTGCGCAGCCCCATGCTCGTTTCCGTGGGCATGTATCTGCCGCTGGAAACCACATTCGCCATCTTCTGTGGAGGCATTATCCGCTGGCTGAGCGACAAGATCGCGGCACGGCGCAAACTGAATGCGGCGCAGCGCACGCGCACCGACAATGCCGGCGTGCTGGTCGCCTCGGGCCTCATCGCCGGCGAAGCCCTGATGGGCCTGGGGACTGCCGCCTACGTCTTCTTCGCCAATAAGAAGGGCTTCCCCGGCGTCCAACTCGGCTCCGTGGCTCACTGGATCGCGCCGCTGGTCCTGGTCGCTCTGGCCGTCTACATGATCGTCAGGCCGCACCAGAGCGCCGGCGCCGCCGATGAGCCGCCGCCGCCCAGCGCTGTTATGTAATGTGACCCGGGTTGCGAGGTCAAACGCCACCTAAAGGAATATCCCATGTCGAATCCTCTTGCTTCGCTGCAGCCGTCCGTCCTCTGGAAGCACTTCGACGCCCTGCGGTGCATTCCGCGGCCTTCAGGCCACGAGGAAGCCGCGATGGCGCACCTGCGCTCCTGGGCCGAGGCGCGTGGCCTGGCGCATCGCGGCGACGCCGTCGGCAACCTCGTCGTCTATGTGCCCGGCACCAAGGGCCGAGAGAAGGCCCCCACCGTCATCCTCCAGGGCCACGTGGACATGGTCGCCGAGAAGGACAAATCCACCGACTTCGACTTCCTGAAGGATCCGATCGAGGTCGTCGTCGAAGGCGACTGGGTCATCGCGCCGCGGACCACGCTCGGCGCGGACAACGGCATCGGGGTGGCGGCCGCGCAGGCGGTCGCCGACGACACGGCCGTCTCCCACGGCCCCCTCGAGCTGCTCTTCACCGTGGACGAGGAGACCGCTTTGACGGGGGCGACGAACCTCGAGGGGAGCCTGCTCACGGGCCGGACAATGCTCAACCTGGATTCCGAGGAAGACGGGACGCTGTTCGTAGGCTGTGCCGGCGGTTGCACGACCGATCTGGTCTTCGACCTGTCGCCGAGCGCCAGCCCGCAGGGCTGGACCGAGCTGGAGATCAATGTCACCGGACTGAAAGGCGGCCATTCGGGACTTGCCATTCACGAAAACCGCGGCAACGCGATCAAGGTCCTCGCCGAGTTGCTCTCTCGCACGCTCGCTCGCGGTCCGGTGCGGCTGGTTCGTATCGAGGGGGGGAACAAGCACAACGCGATCCCCCGCGAGGCGAGCGCCGTCATCGCCGTCCCGGCCGGTTCGGCTCCCATCGTCGAGGAGTTGGCGGCGGCCGTCGCCCGTGACACGCTCCAGGAAATCGGCGGAATCGATCCGGACCTGCGCATCGAGGTCCGCCCGGTCGAAGGGCGCGATCGCCAGCGCCTCCGAGACCACGACCACGCGCCTGGTGCGCCTGTTGCAGGCCTTGCCGCACGGCGCGTTGGTCATGAGCCGCGACATCCCGGGCCTGGTCGAGACCTCGACGAATCTCGCCGTGGCCTCGACCGCCGACGGCCGGGTCGAGATCATCACTTCCAGCCGTTCCTCCGTGGCCCCGGCCTTGCGCAAGGTCCTGGACCAGATTCGCGCCGTCGGGGAGCTCAGCGGCGCCAGCGTCTCCGAGCGCAACGCCTACCCGGGATGGCAACCCAACATGGCCTCGCCGCTCTTGGCACTGTGCCGCTCGACCTGGAAGCAGTTGCACGGCACCGAGGCCCACGTGACGGCCGTCCACGCAGGCCTCGAGTGTGGGATCATCAACGAGAGGCTCGGCGGCGGCGTGGACATGATTTCCTTTGGTCCCTGGCTGGAAGGCGTACACGCTCCAGGCGAGAAGGTCAACTGGAAGACGGTCCAGCGTTTCTTCGCCTTCCTCAGTGCCATACTGGAGCGATTGAGTTCTTAAGTACCTTATAAACCCGCGGCCTACGGCCATGCGACCCTGGGGGCTAAGCCGTTCCGGCGTGCCCCCGTCCGATTCGGTATTGGAGCGGCACAACGGCAACAAGCGGACGGTATGACGAGCTGCGTCGGACCGCCGAACTTGAACAACCATAGGGTAAGCCATTCGAGTAAAGGTCGTATCGCCAACACGCCCCGCTTTGCGGGGCAAGCCAAACCCACGCCCTACGGGCGTGGTTGATTTAGACTACAAGCGATGTCCCGACCATTACGATTGCCCCAGGTGCTGTTGTTGATTGAAACTTCCCGGGCCTACGGGCGCGGGCTGGTGGAAGGGATCGCGCGCTATGCCGAGGAACGTGGTCCATGGTCGATCTATTTCGACGAGCGCGGGCTTTGCGACCCGTTGCCGCGTTGGCTCAAGAACTGGCGTGGCGACGGCATCATTTCGCGCACCACGCACAAGCTCGATATGGCGAAGCTCCTTGGAGTGCGGCTGCCCGTGGTCGAGCTATTCCCGAATCCGGCGCTGAATACGCCGTTGGTGCGTCCCAATGAAGAGACGATTGCCCGATTGGCCGCCGAACACTTCCTCGACCGGGGGCTGCGCAACCTTGCCTTCTTCTGCACGGACCAGGGCCATTGGGCCCGTTGGCGAGGGCAGGCTTTTCAACGAGTCCTGCAAGAGCGTGGCTATCATTGCACCACCTTCAGATCCGTGCCCGGGCGGCGCCCCGCCGGCAAGAAACCCCGCCCCATCGACGATCGCAAGGTGATTCGCTGGCTCCACGGACTTCCTAAACCCTGTGGCGTATTCTGCGCTACGGACCTCCACGCCATGCAATTGACTCGAAGCTGCCGGACCTGCGGCATTCTCGTGCCTGAACAAGTTGCCGTGCTCGGCGTGGACAACGACCCGGTGATTTGCGGAGTTTGTTTTCCGCGTTTGTCCAGCATCGAGTTGGGCAGCGCGCGGATTGGCTACGAGGCGGCGGCGTTGTTGGATCGGGCGATGGCTGGCGAATCACCTCCGGAGGAGGGTGTGTGCGTTGAGCCCGTGCAGGTAATCACCCGCCAGTCGACGGATACGTTGGCGATCGAGGATCCCGAGATGGCGCAGGCGGCGCGTTTGATTCGCGAGCAAGCCTGCCGGCGATTGCGAGTCGCTCATGTAGCCGAGGTTCTGGGCCTATCACGCCGCGTACTTGAACAACGGTTCCAATCTGCCTTGCACCGCAATCCCAAAGAAGAGATCGTTCGCGTGCAAATGGAACGAGCAAAGATGTTGCTGTCCGGCACCGACATGCCGGTGGCATTGGTCGCCAAGGAAAGCGGCTTCACGTCGCTGGCGTACTTCTCTCGGGCGTTTCGGCAACAGATCGGCTTGACGCCCGGAGACTATCGGAAACAGCACCGCCTGTCCGGCGGGAGCACTCCGTGGGGATAGCACAAAAGGTAAAAAGTTTTGCGCATTCTGTGCGCACTTCTCCGGGTAGAATGACAAGTTGAGAATGATGATAATAGCGTCGAAGTCGGCCGCCGGAACGGCGCATTCCTGCAGATTGCCGGCAAGACCAGGCGATGATCGGGACGATGTCCCGCAACATGGCAAGGAGCTTCTGAAGGGACATGAAACGCATGACTCGCTCCAGATTGCAGCACCTTTGCCTTGCAGTCTTCGCCGTTCTCGCGGCGGGTCCGGCAGGGTCGGTATCCCACGCGGGGAATCCGCCGATTGTGTTTGACAGTGGCCAAGTGTTATTGGAGCTTGGCCCGACATCCGGCACGATCTGCCGCATCCTCGACAAGGCCAGTGGCATCGACTTGGCTCCCCCGCCAGCCTTGGCGGAGAACTTCCGTCTGATCCTGCTCATGCCGGACAAGAAGACGGCCACCATCATGGGTAAGGACCAGAAACTCTCCGGCGTCAACCGAGCTTCCGACGGCCTGGTGCTGAAGTGGAACGGCCCGTTGAAAGACATCGCGGGCGTCAAGCACGCAATTGCCGTTCGGATGGAAGTGAAGACCGTCGACAACGAGCTGCAATTCGGGCTGCATCTCGACAACGGCACGGACTCCAAGGTCAAAGAGGCCTGGTATCCGCTGATCGGCGGGCTCAGCAAGTTCGGTGCGCCGGGAAAGCCCGCCGACGGAGTGCTCTGGGTTCCAACCTCCAGTCCGTCCATGAAGAAGCTTGCGCTGCCTTTCGGCTCAGCGACTTTCGCCTACCCGGGGCAAGCGAACATGTCGTTCACCTGCATCCAAAGCGCGGCGGCCAAGAGGGCGCTCTACTTTGCCTCCCACGACCGGACTGCTCGTTACAAAGTCTACCATTTTGAGGAACACGCGAAAGAGAACGCCAGGGACATCTTCGCCTATATTCAGCACCACCCCTTTACCCCGCGGGGCAAGTCCTTTGACGGCTCCATGGTGGTCCTGCGGATTTGCGACGGCGACTGGCACGCGGCAGGCCGGGTCTATCGCGCATGGTTCGAGAAGACCTTCGGCATCTGTAAGCCCTCGGAGTGCTGGATGCGGCGACAATCGTTCTTCCAATTCACGATGTTCGAGTTGCCGGAAGGCACGATCAATTATCGGTTCAAAGATATCCCGCAATGGGCCAAAGACGCCAAAGACCACGGCGTCAACTCCGTGCAAATCAGCGGCTGGCACCCGGGCGGCCACGACAACGGCTATCCCTGCTACGTCGTCGATCCGCGTCTGGGCACTTGGCAAGAGCTAGAGGACGGCATCAAGGCCTGCCACAAGATGGGCCTCAAGGTCTACTTCTTCGTCAACTACCACCAGGTGATGATCGACTCCGATTGGTACAAGAAAGAGCTAATCAAGTACCACGAATGGCCAAGCCCGGACGGCGGTGTCACTTGGAATACGGGGTGGCCGATGGGAACTCTTTGGGGAAGGATGGGGCACCCGAAGTGCATGGTCGGGGACGACCCGGCTTTCCCGGAGTATCGCAAGATCCTCGTGGATCAGTTCGCCCGTCTTGCCCAGATCGGCGCGGACGGTGTGCATGTGGACAAGATGTTCCCCGCGGCGCTCGACTTCAACCCGAACCTGCCCATGAGTCCCGATACGGGCTCCTGGGAAGGCAGCATCCTGTTGACCAAGGAGATTTTCACCGCCTGCCGAAAGTATCGTCCCGACTGGGCCATGTCGTTCGAGTGCAACTGGGACCGGCTGCTGCAGTTCACCGGGGCCACGTGGTGGGTTGGCAACCAGCGCATTACTCGGGCCGTCTTCCCCGAGAATGCCGAGATGCTGTTGATCGCCATGCCCTACGATTACCTCGGTGTCAACAATGCGGTGCGCGAAGGGAACACGGTGATGCTCGGGCCGATGAACATGTGCCGGTCGATCGGCTGGAAGCCGTGGCAAGGTCTGGCCAGTTACATCAAGGAAGTGAAGCGAATCCAGGACAGTTTGCTCGATACCGTCTACCTGGGCGAGGTGCTCGGCCAAGAGGGAGTGCGGATCGCGGACGGCCCGGCTGCCGGTGTCGCCTACAATGTCTTCCGCAACATCAGTACGGGCAAACGCGTCTGCATACTCACCAACGCCGCGATGCAGTCGAAGAAGCAAACGATCACGGCGTTCGAGGCGAGTTCAAGCGGCCAAGCCCGCATCCACACCCCCTTTCAGCCGGCCAAGGTTGCGAAGCTGCCCGTGGAGATTGAAATCCCCGCCGAGCGGATCGTATTCGTCGAGGAACTATGAAATATCCGATGAAAGACCCATTACGACTCGTGTGCGTCGTGCTGTTTGGGCTTGTCGCCACGGCTTCGGTGGTTGCGCAAGTCACCAAGGACGCGCCCGATGCAGGAAAGAAGCCGATCACCCTTGAAGACCAACGTTACCTGGTGGGGGTAAGCCGCACCAGCGGGACGATTACCCGCATTTTGGATAAGAAGAGCGGCATTGAACTGATCCGCGAGCCTCGCCTGGCTGATGATTTTCGATTCACCCTCCCCATTCCCGGCAAAGAACCCTGGCAGACGATCGAGGCCAACTACATCTGGGGTAATCGGCAAAAGCTGTCGTTGTTCGAAGCCGGTGCGAAGAAGCTCACGCTCCAATGGAAAAAGCCGCTGACAAACTACCTCGGCGAGAAGTTCGATGCCTCGGCCACGATGGGCATCGAGTTGGCTGCAGACGGCGTTCTGCTTACCCTCAAGATCGACAACGCAACTCGTTACCAGATTGGCGAGGTGTTCTTCCCGGTGATCGGCGGCATTCAGGGCGTCGGGAAGACCGGCGAGCAGTTCAGAGCAACTCGGTTCGTCAGGCCTACTAGCGCAGACGCCGTGTCGACGACCGATATCTTTCGCGTATTCGACAACATGTCCTGGCTCGGCGACCAGGGGCCGGAGCAGTTCTACGCATGTCCGAAAGACCTGTCGTGGATGGAGTTCTCGACCCCGAAACTGAACCGATCCGTTTATGTCGGCGCCCACGATCCGGCCCATCGCGCGCTGGTGCTCCGCCTGGAGTTGACGCCAGGCAACTCCGGTACCGTGCGCGAGGACGGCAACTGGCCGCGCCCCAGCGAACTCAACGGGCTACCGGTCGGAGTGAGCATTTGTTTCGCCGACTTTCCGAATGTGCCGGCCGGCAAGAGTTACAAGGCCGCGCCCGTGTTGATCTCGTTTCATGACGGTGACTGGCACGAGGCGCAGAAGATCTACAAGAAACGGAAGGACGCCAAGTAAGAACGATGTTTGTACTGAGAAGGTACTCACTGGCCGTCTTTTTCTGCTTCCTCTCGATGCTCTTTTGGGGTTCCTGGATCAACACCCAAAAGTTGACGAGTGAGACTTGGCGATTCGAGTTGTATTATTGGGACTACGGCTGGGGCATGCTGCTTGCGGCCTTGCTCTTCGCGTTGACGATGGGAAGCCGAGGCAAGAGCGGTCGCGGCTTCCTCGACGACTTGAAGCAAGCCCGGTGGCGGAACCTTGGCTCGGCGCTGGTGGGCGGCGCGGTCTTCAATGCGGCCAACATCCTGCTGGTCAACATGGTCGGCACGGTCGGCATGGCCGTCGCCTTTCCGATGATGATCGGCGTGGCCATCGTGTTGGGCGTGTTGGTCAACTACTTGACCGTGCCGAAAGGCAATCCGCTTTTCTTATCCCTGGGCTCGCTGATGATCGTTGCGGCCATCGTTGTCGCCGCCCTGGCCTCGCGAACGCTGCCGTCGGCGGCGCACACCGCCGGCGTGGGAGGCAAAGAGATCATCATGATGCTGGTCGGGGGCGTGTTGTTCGGCAATTTCTACCGCTTCGTCGCCAAGCCCATGGCGACGGATTTTGAAAACATGGGGCCGGGCGTCCTGGGCCCCTATACGGCAGTGGTGCTGTTCTCGCTGGGCGTCGTCTTGAGCAGCTTCGTCCTCAATACCGCCGTCATGCTGAGACCTTTCGCCGGCGCACCAGTTCCCTTGCTCGCTTACTTTCGCGGAACAACGTGGGACCATCTTTGGGGAATCGCCGGCGGGGCGATGTGGGCCGCGGGCATGATGTTCAATGTCATTGCCTGCGGCAAGGCTGGGCCCGCGATCTCGTTTGCGCTCGGCCAATCAGGCACGATGGTCGCGGCACTATGGGGCCTGTTCGTGTGGCATGAATTTCGCGCCGCGCCGCCCAACACCGACTGGCTATTGGCGGTGATGTTCTTAGCCTACCTTGTCGGCATTGCACTATTGATCCAGGCGGGCCGTTCCGAAAAAGTCGCGCCGAGCGTCCCGTCACACCTCCCTCCGAACCAATAATGCGGGAGAGACGACCATGAATCCACGGGAACGATTTCATGAAGTGATGAACTTCAATACGTCGGTGCGGACGATGAAGTGGGAGTTCGGCCTCTGGGGCGGAACGCTGGAGAACTGGTATGCCGCGGGGCTGCCTCGAAAGCATCCGCCCGTGCTCAGCGCGGAAATTACGACGCCGACCGCGTCCCTGTATGGACGGGCGTGGACCTCCGGCGGCAAAGAGCGGCTGCCCAACGGCATCGGGGTGATGGCCGGCGGCCTTTACTGGCCTACCCAAGCCTTCCCGCTCGATCAGGATGTGCGATCCTATTTCCGCCTCGACCCGACGCAGGTCATGGTCGACGTGAACCTCTTGTTTTCGCCCATGTTCGACGTGGTGGTGCATTCGGAGACGGACGAGCGGCTGGTCTATACCGACATCGACGGAGTCAAACGCTTGTTCCTCAAGGCCGAGGCCACGATCCCCACGTCCATTGAATGGCCGATCAAGGACCGCGAAAGCTGGGAAAAGCTCAAACACGAGCGGCTGCGCCTGGACCGGATCGCCGAGCGGTTTCCGAAGAACTGGCCCGAGCAACTCAAGGAATATCGCAACCGCGATTATCCGCTGGCCATCGGCGGCTATCCGCACGGGCTGTTCGGCACCTTGGCCCATTTGATCGGCTACGAAACGCTCTTCTACTGGTATTGTCTCGAACCGGACCTGATCCACGACATTCTCACGACGTTTACCGACGTGTGGCTGGCGGTCTACGCGGAGGTGCTCGCGCAGGTCGAGGTCGACCACATCCATTTCTGGGAAGACGTGTCGTCGGGCAAGGGTTCGATGATCTCGATGGCCATGGTCAAAGCGTTCATGTTGCCTTACTACAAGAAGATCATCGATTTCCTCAAGGCTCGGGGCGTCACGATTTTTTGGGTCGACACGGATGGCGACTGTAATGCGTTGATTCCGCTGCTGATGAGCGTTGGGGTGACGGGCATGTATCCCTTCGAGACGCATTGCGGCATGGACATCGTGAAAGTGCGCCAGCAGTATCCCAAGCTCCAGATGTGCGGCGGGATTCCGAAATCCGAGATTGCCAAGGGCCCACGGCGAATCGACGAGATTCTTGCGCCCGTGGAACAAGTCTTGCAGACCGGCGGCTACATCCCGTTCGGCGACCATTTCATTCCGCCCGACGTGCCTTGGGAAGGATACAAGTACTACCGAAGCCGGCTCAACCAGATGATTGACCGGCAGGAAAGGGCATGAATTCTGAGCGAGGCCAGGCATGAAACTACGGGACAAGGTGGTTCTGGTCACGGGAGCAAGCAAGGGCCTCGGCGCCGAAATCGCCCTGGAAACTGCCCGCGAGGGCGCGGACGTCGTGGTCAACTACCTGCACGACCGCGCGGGAGCGGAAGAGGTTCTGGCGGAAGTCGAACGGTTGGGACGGCGAGGGCTCTGCTTCCAGGCCAACGTCGGCATCCAAGCGGAGGTCGACGCCCTGGTGGCGGCGGCTATCAAGGCGCTCGGCAAGATCGACGTGTTGGTGAACAACGCGGGCATTGCCCTGTGGAAACCTTTCTTGGAGTTGGACGAGGCCAATTGGGACCGCACGCTACGGACCAATCTCAAGAGCGTGTTTCTCTGTTCCCAGGCGGTGGCTCGCCACCTCGTCGAACGGGGCAGCCCCGGTAGTATCGTCAACATCTCGTCGATCGCCGCTGCGGGCGCGCTGGATTGCCTTGTGCCTTATTGCGCCTCGAAGGGTGGCATGTTGCTGGCGACCAAGGCCATGGCCACCGAATTGGGACCCTACCACATTCGGGTCAATTCGGTCGCGCCGGGAACAATCGACATCAAACGCAATCGCGAAACCGATCCGGATTACCCCGACGACTGGGAACCCTTCATTCCCATGGGCAGGGTCGGCCTTCCCGTGGACGTGGCCAAGCCGGTCGTCTTTCTGGCCTCCGATGAGGCGGCCTACGTCACCGGCCAGACTTTCTGGGTCGACGGCGGCGAGACTTCCTATGTGCCGATGCCGCGGGCCGATTTTGCGAGGCACTGATGTTTGCGACGACGGACCTGGGCTTTGTGGCTGACGATCTGACGGGCGCTTGCGATGTGGCGGCCTGTTTTGCGCCTACGGCCGGTCCAGTCGGCGTCTGCCTGTCGCTCGACAACCCGTTTGTCGGTGGGCCGGCGCTCCAAGTCATCAATACTCAGAGCAGGCTAGAGGACCCGCCGACGGCACACCGCATTCTGCAGCGGGTGGGAACAGCACTGGCCGGAAAACGCATCGTCTTCAAGAAGATCGATACGGGGTTGCGCGGTCCGATCGGCGCTGAATTGGCGGGACTGCTCGAAGGACTAAGAGGCTCAGGGAACGACTGGTCTTGCGTGGTCGCACCGGCCGCACCTTCCATCGGCCGGACGACCCGCAATGGAATGCAGTACGAGAATGGGACGCCGATCGATGAGGGCGCGTTATCGAACGATCCGCATGGGCCGCCGCTTTCGGCGAATGTTCGCACCGTAATCGAGCAAACAGGCGGGTGCGATTGCCTGATGTGTGATGCGCAGAGTCTGGACGACTTGCGGCGGGTCGTGGATGCCCATTTGGGAAAAGACCGAGTCCTATTTGCTGGTTCGCTTGGACTGGCGCTCGCGCTATCCAATCGGCTCAGCAAGGCCATTGCCAAGCCGGCGGCCGTACCCTCCGTGCGCCGGCCTCTGATTGTATGCGGTTCTTGCCACCCCAAGTCGGTCGATCAAGTTGAACGAGCAAGACGTGACGGGGTTGCAGTTCTGGGCTTTGACCCGGTTCGGATGCGTTTCGATGAGGCCATCGCGCCGGCTCGGGAAGAGGTCCTCCTCGCTTGTATCCTCCCGAATGACCGCGGGAACAGTACATGTTCTCCGCAACAAATCATGCGGGAGTTCATTGCGGCACTCGGCCCTCTCTTGGAACAACTCGACCCGGATGGTCTGGGAATCATTGGCGGTGAGACCGCCTACCATGTGCTGCGGCGTCTCGGTGTGAGTCGTTTGCAGGTCGTCGGCCGGCGGAACGAAGTGATCTCTTGCGGCACGGCGTGGGATGGTCTCTTGAGAAATCGTCCTTTTGCCATGAAAGGCGGTTCGGTCGGGCCCGATGACGCCGTGATCATGATGGTCGCATACCTCAGAAGCGGAACCTTGGAAAACCACTGATGAAACCGATCCTTGGAATAACGATGGGGGACGCCGCGGGCATCGGGCCGGAACTAATCCTGAAAGCATTCGGGAAAAGGGAACTTTTTGGAATCTGCCGGCCCCTCGTCATCGGCAGCTTGGACGTGATGGATCATTACAGAAAGTTGTTGGCGAAGAAGTTGGGAAAAATGGCCGTGGTTTTCCAGCCCATAAGCATCGATCAGATCTCCCGGGCAAAATACAGCACCGGCGTCTTGAATATTTTGGACTTGGACATTGTACGCGCAAACAAACTCAAAATTGGCGTGGCGGCGAGCGTACCGGGAGACGCGGCCGTTGTCTATACTTTGGAAGCAGGCAACTTGGCGATGGACGGAACGATCGACGCCATCGTATCCGCGCCGCTGAATAAGGAGTCGATGCGGCTGGCCGGCCACGATTTTGAAGGCCAGACTCAGATCTTGGGGAAACTCACAAAGTCGAAGAGATATGGGATGATTTTGCTTCTGGGCAATATTCGAGTGATGATGCTCACCACCCACACGTCTTTGCGCAACGCATGCCGCGCCGTGACAAAGCGCAAAGTCCTTTCGATGATCGAGCTTGCCGATGAAACTCTGCGCAACTTCGGTATTCGCAGACCCAGGATTGCGGTCGCCGGGCTAAACCCTCATTCCGGCGAGGGGGGGCTCTTCGGCAATGAGGAGGTCAAAGGCTCCGTGCCGGCCATTGCGGAAGCGGTGAAGCGGGGCATCCATGCGGTCGGCCCGGTTCCTGCCGACGTTGTTTTTCTAAAGGCGAAGGACGGAGAGTATGACCTGGTCTTGGCCATGTATCACGACCAGGCGAACATGGCGGCCAAACTCCTGGGCTTCGGCGAAGTGGTGACGGTGTTGGCGGGAATGCCCATTATCCGAACGTCGGTCGGACACGGCACCGCCTTTGACATTGCCGGCCGAGGCATTGCCGATGAAAGGAACTTCGTAATGGCCATCAAGGCGGCTGTCGACTTCGCCATCCTGAAGAAGAGGGCTGCACCATGAGCATCATCTATGAATGCGGTCGTTTGGCGGACGAGTTGGTCCGCTATTCCAGGCTCTGCTACGACCGGCGCCTGGTCGGCGCCGCCGGCGGCAACCTCAGCGTGCGGGCGCCGGGACGCGACGCGTTTCTCGTGACTGCCGGCGGCGTTTCGCTGCGGGACGTGGCCCGGGAAAACCTCGTGGTGACCAACGGATCAGGAAAGCTTCTGGAAGGGCCGCCGGGGGCCAAGCCGTCCAAAGAGACCGGCCTTCACCTGGCTGTCTACGAGGCGAGGCCCGAGGTCTCGGCCATCATTCATGTCCACCCGCCGTATGCCACGGCCTATTCGGCGCGCAAGCAGCCAATTCCGTTGGTGACGATCTCCGCCCGGCTCAAGCTGAAGCAAGGGCCGGTCGTTCCTCAGGCAGCGCCCGGTTCCAAGGAACTGCGGGAGCTTGTCGCCCAAGCGGTCAAAACATCGCCGCCGGAAGCCACCGTGCTGCTGTTGGAAGCCCACGGACTCATGGCCATGCGGCCGGCGTTGTGCGACGCCTTTGACGATGCGGAATTGGCGGAGGATACCGCGAAAATCGCGATGTTGCGAAACCTTGTTGTTCCGCCGGTCCTTCCCTTTTTCACCGGCGCGCAACTGGTGGATCTGACGGCCCCGTTGAACGAGCGGATTCAATGCTACCCGACGGACCCGCGGTTTGCCAAGCGTTGGCATGTCGGTTTTGCGGAGCACGGCGTTTGCGTCTCCAAGCTGGAAATGGGCGCCCACGCCGGCACGCACGTCGATGCCCCGATGCACTTCCTTGGTGATGAAGGGCTCGACGTGGCACGCATGTCTTTGGAGCGATTCGTCGGCGAAGCCATTGCCTTGGACACCCCCAAGAACCCGGGTGAGGATGTGACGCTATCCGATATCCAGGGGGCCGATATTCGCGCCGGCGACATTGTGCTGTTTCGAACCGGCTGGGAAACGCGTGCCGGCTCTCCTGCATTCTTTGAGGGCCAATGGCCAGGACTTCATCCGCAGCTCATGGAGGAGTTGATCCGTCGCGGCGTGAAGGCAGTGGGCGGCGATATCGCCTCGGCCGACAGTCCGGCCGCCATTGCTGCCGGCGCCCCGGCTCACAAGCTGGCAGCTCGAGCCGAAATGCCCATCTTCGAGGCGCTGGTCAACATGGACCGAGTGGTGGGCCGGCGATTCTCGTTTATCGGTTTTCCCCTGAAACTGGAGAACGGCGAGGCCAGCCCGATTCGGGCGATTGCCTTGCTTGAAAATAGAAACCCCCGACTACTGACCGGTTAGAAAGGATCAACCATGGCGGAATCCGTCGAAATCTTCGGCAACCATCCGTTTCCACCCGACCAAAAGCGTCCTCTTGCGATCAAGGGAGACTTGATTCGCCATTTCATCTATCCGGCGGAACGGCCGCATTTCAGCGACTTGAATTACCTCTACGTGAGCACCGACAAACTGACGGTTGGCACGTGGCAACTCGGTCCGGGCGGCACCTATGACCCGCCCGATTTGCATGCGGGCGATGAAGTGTATTATGTACTCGACGGCGTGCTGACCGAACACAACCCCGTGCTTGGCGAATTCATTCGCGTACACAAAGGCGAAGCTCTCTTGCTGCCCATGCACGGTTATCATAAAGGCCACAATTTCGAACAGGGCATCATGCGCATTCTGTATGTCATTGCGCCGAAGATATGGGAAACCCAGCTCCCGCCCATGGACTTCAGCGAAGGCAAGATGAAACAGTACAAGGGCAAGCACAATGCCGGCCTGCCCAGCTATCCTCCGATCGGACAGTGGTACGCCCACGGCACGACCGACGACATCGGCCGCTGGCCGGTGCCCGGTCCCGAGTGCCGCGAGCCGCCGGTGCTTTTTTACCATATCACCGAGGACAAAAAGCTCCTGAACATCCACGGCAATCAGTATCCCATGCTGATCAAGTTCTTCGTCAGCAACGATCTGGTGCAGATGGGCGAGTTCATATTGCCGGCGGGCGGCACTGGCTCCCGGGCATCCGAGCCCGACTGCCACCGCGGTGATGCGGCGCTGTTCGTCGAAGAGGGGCCCGTCACCTTCTTCCTCACCGAGACGCAAGAGGCGTTCGACATTCAAGAGGAAGAGGCCATGTTCATTCCCGAGGGCGTTCATTATCAGATGATCAACTATACCGACCATCGCAACAAGGTCATCTTCTCCATTGCACCCGGCATGTGAAGACGCCTTGCACCAAGGGCACACCGAGCAACCATCGGAAGGAACCTAGGTCTCATCGCAATAAATCTGCGACATCCGGTGGTTGGAATCGCTCGTGAAACAGCGGTTTTCCTGGATTCCTGGTGTTGCAGCGGGGAACCATCGCGCGGCGGCCCAGGGTGCGGCCGGCTGGAGGAACTGTAATCCTCGGACGCAATTTGAGCGGATCGTGCGGCGGGCCGGGCCGGAGCTGTGGCCGCGGCTGTTCCACAATCTGCGGGCGAGCCGGGAAAGCGAACTGGCCCGAAGAATACCCGGTGCATGTCGTTACGGCATGGCTGGGAAACACGCCCAAGATTGCCTTGAAACACTACCTAATGACCACCGACGCCGACTTCGCCAGGGCGGCGCAAAATCCGGCGCACTCTGGTGACGATTCGGCGCAAAATCAGGCGCAGCAACCGTCGGGCGATGCCGGTAGACTCTGGCAAGAACCGACACAAGCCCATGACGATCAAGGGCTTGTGCTACAATGTGCAATCGTCAACCAGAACCTATCAGAATCATTAGCGGAGAGGACAGGATTCGAACCTGCGGACCAGTTGCCCGGTCACGGATTTAGCAAACCCGCGCTTTAGACCACTCAGCCACCTCTCCTAAAGTCTTACCCCGTAGGCACTTACAACTATTTTGCTGCGGGGTATTTACTTTCGCTTTACTACCCATTATACTACCTACGGTAGTGAAGTTGGGCCGCCCGGCCGGAACCGGGCGGGCCCGACGCCACCTAAACCTTTAGCAGTGGAGGTGACGCTAATGAATAAGTCTAACGTAAGAAAGGCCGCCGGTAAAGCAGCGGCCGACCCGCCGGCAGCGGTTGATGCCACACCGGCGGTAGTACGCGACAAGCCGCCCAATCGCAAGGCCCGCAAGCCGGGCCCCGATTGGCCCCAGAAACCTTACGATGGCTTCCCACTTGGGCCGGCCGTTTCCGGCTGCTGGCAGAAGAAGATCAACGGGAAGATTTTCTACTTCGGGCGGTGGGGTAAGATTATCAACGGCCGTATGGTGCGGCTGCCGGACGACGGCTGGCAGGCTGCCCTAGCTCTCTTTCAAGCCCAGCGGGACGATCTATACGCTGGCCGCACCCCGAAGAGTGCGCAAGACGGGCGATGGGCTGAAGCTAGATGAGCTATGCAGCCGTTTCTTGACGGCCAAGGTGCGAAAGCTGAAGGCGGGCGAAATCACCGCGCCGACCTTCGCGGGCCACAAGCAGGTGACGGACCTGCTGGTTGCCACGTTCGGCAAGGATCGTCTCGTCGATGACATTGCTTCCGATGACTTTGCCAGGTTGCGGGAGGCGATGGCTGAGCGGTGGGGTCCGGTGCGCCTGTGCAACCAAGTCCAAGCCGTCAAATCAGTTTTCAAGTATGGCTTTGACACCGGGTTGATTGTAACGCCGGTCCGCTACGGGCCGGAATTCGTCAAGCCCTCAGCCGGTGTGCTGCGCAAGCATCGGGCCAAGAACGGCGAAAGGATGCTGGAGGCGGCCGAGTTGCGGCAACTGCTGGCAGCCGCAACCGTGCAACTCAAGGCAATGGTGCTACTCGGCATCAACTGCGGGTTCACCAACAAGGATTGTGCCGACATGCCTCTAGCGGCCGTGGACCTGGACGGTGCATGGATCGACTTCGCCCGACCGAAAACCGGCGTCCAGCGACGATGCAAGTTGTGGGACGAGACGGTAGCAGCCCTCCGCGAAGCCATCGCGGTCCGCCCCGATCCCAAGGACGATGCGGCCGGGCTGGTGTTCGTCACCGCGCGGGGCCGTCCTTGGCTCAGTCATGGGCAGGCCAACCCGGTGAGCGTTGCGGCACGGGCCGCGATGAAAGATGTAGGAATCCACCGCGCGAAGATCGGCTTCGCCACTCTTCGCCATGTTTTTCGGACGGTTGCCGATGGCTGCCGGGATCAGGTAGCAATCAATTTGATTATGGGCCACGCCGACCCCACGATGGGCGCGGTGTACCGGGAGCGGATCGACGATAGCCGGTTGCGGGCCGTGAGTGAGTACGTTCACGGCTGGCTGTGGCCGAAAAATACGGGCAACGAAACCAGAGTACAATAACGGTGGGTAGGCGGGGTGGCTCCCGCCGCACGGCTGGCCGGTTGACGCGGAAGACCATTCGCCACGTTGACCGGCTGGTCGGCCCTCTTTAGTAAAAGGAATGGTTCTATGTTTTCCCTCGAATCTTTTAGAGCGGCGTCCGAACGAGCCGAAGGCTGGCTCGGTCTGGTATCTCAAGTGGCAAGGTTGGGTGAAGGCGGCAGTGTTGATGCTGCCTACCAGCTTTTGGATTTTCTGCAAGACGAATACCATCAGCATTACGAGGTCTTGGACGAGGCAAGTAGCAAACTGATGGAACTGAGCGACGGTCGGGTGGAATGGCCGAAAGATCGCGGCTGGAGCGGCGTCATCCCGAGTGGAACCGTATTGTGTTGGTCGAGCGCGCACGAGGCAGCCGTGGGACTTACGCGGCTTGCCTTGCAGACGTTGGTCTGGCCGCTTGAGAAGATCACAGACCCGGTGGAGCAACGGGCACGGGCGCAACACCTTTTTGGCAAGTGGTGGAAAGCCTTAACCCTTCCGGGAGATGAGTTGGCGGCTTTGCAAGAACGCATCCGCCGCGAGCGCGCGAAGTTGTTGGCGGGGGAGCCGGAAGCCAAGGAAGAAGACGATCAACCGCAGCAGGTTGAGCCAGTTGAGCCAAAGGCAGCCGGTATGTCCGTTTCGGAAGCGGTTGAACGGTTAGAACGTCTCCAAAGCCAAGGCGCGCCGTTCACTAGCCAACAGCAACTGGCGCATGATTTCGGTTGCTCGTCGGGCACAATTAACAAGGCGATTCGTCAAACGAAGTCACTTCATGGGTGGGCCTACCGAGAAGCAAAGCCAAAAGCCCAGAGCATCAACGAAGTGGTAACGGATCGCGCCGCCCAGAGCCGGGAGCCGGGCCCGGTTGACGATGCCGCCATCAGGGAGTACATCGAGAAGGCCGATCCCGAAAAGAAGGCATGGTTTCTCGCGCTTTCGCGAGAAGACCAGCTTATGTACCTTAGCGACCCCGACCCAGAGTCGCACAAACAGATTCTAGGCCGCAAGCCGTAAACGTTTACAGGCCGTTTTCCCCCTTCTTTTACGGCGTTTTCGCAGAAAACGGTAAACGTTTCGCCTTCTTTTAGGGGCCACAACGATGGCCCGAAAAGAAGGTGGAGCAATGGCAAACGGCAACATACCTCAACTGCGCACCCCCGGCGTCATTGCCGAAGAACTGGGGGTTCCCGTCTCCCGCGTCATCTACGTCTTGCAAAAGCGTAGCGATGCCATCAAGCCCATCGGTCGAGCGGGCGTTCTGCGCCTTTACGACCACGGGGCGGTGGAGATGGTTCGCAACGAACTGCTTGCAATGCAGCAGCGGCAGGCGGTGCCCCAATGAGCCTTACCGTCAAGCAGGTGGCGCAGGCGCTACAACGTCGGTGAGCATACCGTTTTGCAATGGCTTCACAGTGGCGAATTGCGGGGCTTCACCGTCGGTCGAAAACCGGGCGCGCGGAAACCAAGGTGGAGGATCGCACCCGAAGCCTTGGCAGCTTTTGAGGCTCTTAGGACACCCAGCCCACCGCCACCCCGCACGCACCGGCGGAAACAATCGACCGATTACATCCACTTCTACTAACGGTGAAAACAGGATGCCCAAGAATCTAACAGACCGCCGGATTGCAAGCCGGCACAACGGCCCGGCCAGGCGGCGGCGTCCGCATCCTACGCCGCCTTCCTGGCGGGCCAATTCGTGAGGATGCAGTTATGCCCAAGTCAGTGAGAGCGACCTTAATACTGCCCACGGCAGTTTCCAAATCGTATGAGGGCAATGGCCATGCGGCCAAGCCGCTCCCCCTCCCCAAAAGTAAAAACACAAGTGGCCTAATCGACCGACTGCGCCAGTTAGTACGTCATAAACCCACGGCCTATGGCCGTGCGACCCTGGGGGCTAAGCCGTTCCGGCGTGCCCCGAAATAGCATACGCTCTAACTCCGGGGAAAGCCCTGTTGGGCAGGAGAAAGAGCGTATGAAGGATTTTGACAGTCTGGCACATGTGCGATGGGAGTGCAAGTATCATGTGATCTTCATTCCGAAATACCGGCGGAAAGTGATGTATGGGAAGCTTCGGGCTTCGATAGGTGGTATCCTGCGGGATTTGTGTAGGCAGAAAGGGATCGGGCTGCTGGAAGGGCATGCGGTGAGCGACCATGTTCACCTCTGCCTGAGCATCCCGCCGAAGTAGAGCGTGGCGTTTGCAATAGGGTTTCTGAAGGGCAAGAGTGCGGTGCGGATACATCGGGAATTGCTGCATGAGCGTCGGATGGCGGGGCTGCATTTTTGGGCGACGGGATACTGGGTAAGCACCGTGGGGAGTGACGAGGCCACGGTGCGGCAGTATATCCGGCAGCAGGAAGATAGGGATCGCCAACAAGGTCAGTTGTTTCAGTAACCATAAAAACCAGTGAAGCCCTGGCAGGGCTTTCCCCACGTGTAGTGCCCGCCCCGCTTTGCGGGGCAAGCCAAACCCACGCCCTACGGGCGTGGTCGATTAGGTAGCGAGTGTGTAGAAATCGGTTCGCCGGGGCGGGATTCTACCCCAGCAGACGATGCACCCAGTTGGGCGGACGTGCGAGAGCTGGTGGCCGGCATCAAGTGGTTGGTGCGCGGCTGGATTCCTTACGGCATGGTGACGGGACTTATCGGCCAGCCCAAAGATGGCAAGTCGGCGTTTGTGCTGGGCGGACTGGTCCGGCCGATCATCACGGGCTCTCATTGGTTCAACGGCCTGCCTGGTCCCAAGCCCGGTTTTGTGCTGTGGGCGGATACGGAAGGCTCAGCCGGGATCAACGTGCAACGGGCAGCAGATTGGGGCCTGCCGGAAGATCGAGTTAAGGTGCCCTTTCCGGACGACCCATTGCGGCCGATCAATCTGAGCAACCCGGCGGACATGGAGAGGGTGGAGGCAGTGATTTGCCGCTACAAGACGCCGCTCGTGGTGGTCGATTCGTTCCGGGGCGCGCACAGTGAAGACGAGAACAGCAGTCGTATTGCACAGGTTTTGCAATCGCTCACCACGATTGCCGAGCGGACCAAGGCCGCCATCGTCGTCATTCACCACACGAAGAAGATGGGGCCGGATGAGGAGATGAGCGCCAATAGCGGCCGGGGCTCCAATGCCTTCTTGGCGATGGTCCGTTGCCAGATTGCACTGGACCGGCCGGACCCCAAGGGCGAATGGCGGCGCGTGCGGGTGCTCGGCGAGAACTTAGGAACTGCCCCACGGCCGGTCGGCTTTCGGTTTGTAGAGGGCGGATTGGAATTTGGAGACGCCCCGACAAAGCCCCACAGGCCGACGGAACAAGACGCAGCGGAAGATTGGCTGCGACAGCACATGAAAGCAGGCAAGAAATACAGGGCGTCGGAGGTGCTGGCCGAGGCCCAGCAGCACGGCCACGCCAACCGAACGGTACGCAAGGCCGCGACCGGACGGTTGCGAATCTTGCCAGAATCAGTGCGGCGCGATGGCAAAATCGCGGGATGGAACTGGCAGCTACCGGCCGAGTAAGGGCCGGGGGTTTTTAGGGGCCGCATAGGCCGCTAGGCCCCTAGAGGGAGAAATATAGGTATTTATAGATAACTAGAAGCCTAGGGGCCTAGGGGCCGACCAGCAAAAAGCTAGCGGCCTAGGGGCCTAGAAGGCTCCGAAAAAGGCGGGCCTCTAGCCAAATAATAGGAAAACAAGAATGACCCTACTTGAATATGTGGCCGAGAAACTGATGGGGCCGCCCGTCTCGCGCAGCAAAGGCTGCTCGACTTGGGTTTGCCCGCACCATAACGACCATCGCCCATCGTTCGTGACCCGCGCGCCGAAGCCCGGCTACAAGGACCGCTTCACCTGCTTCGGCTGCGGCTGGTGGGGTGACGAGTATGACCTGCTGCG
Organism: uncultured Planctomycetia bacterium; assembly: GCA_963804825.1. Lineage (GTDB taxonomy): Bacteria > Planctomycetota > Planctomycetia > Pirellulales > Thermoguttaceae > JBKQVT01. The sequence continues at coordinate 683,458 of CAWDRV010000006.1, forward strand.
GGAGTTCTACCCGAGCGAGAACTTCCCGCTGCTGCAAAACCGGCTGGATGCCTTGAGCGCCGAGTACCGCCGCGCAGCGAAAGCGGGGCCGGAAGCCGCCGGTGTTATTCTTCCGGGGACGGGGAGTACCAAGCCGACTGAAGGCCCGCGCAACGACCGGCGCGACCTGGACGGGGCATGGGCCGAGTTTATGGACGACCTACGCGGCTGGGGGCTGGGTCAGGACTTCGCGCTCAGCCTGCTCACCAAGTTCTCGGAACGGTGCGAGACGAATAACGTGGGCATGGATGCCCTCTTGAAATACTGGCGGGACTTCGATGCTTGGATTGCCGAGACGGACCAGCAACACCTGGAGGAGTGCGACGACCCGCAGTGTGACACCATCGTCTGCCGTGCGGCGCGGGGCCTGCCGCCGCTGACGCCGGCCGAGCTTGGGGCGCAGCCTATCAATGGGAGCAGCAAAAGATGCGAAGCCGACAATCAGCAGGGATTGCCCGAAGCTACGGCTGAGATGTTCGCTCTGGTCAATCAAGGGCCGGCCGAGTGGATCAACGGAGATCGGGAGCTTGATATTCTGCGGACGTTCGCCTTCTTCGCGGAGATTGCCAAGCGGAATCGCGTGGACCTTGAGATGCTTGCGGCGAACGCGGCCAAGTACATAATCGCCGTGAAGGCGGAGCGGCGGACGGAGCAACACGTAACCCGTGGAAACGGGAGGGCAAAGTGATGAGTAGCAAAGAAGTGAAAGCCTTGCTGCGGTTGCACGGAGTTTCGGATGCGGCTCTGGCCTTGGATGATTTTGTCGAGGACTTGGCGGCCCTTGGGATCGACGAACTATTCGCTTACCGACTATTGCTCCACGCGCAGCGGCGAGCGCATGAGAATGGCGTCCGCTTGGACGACATGGCGACGCATTGGAACGAGTTTGAGCGATGGCGATTCGGGCAAGAGCAAAAACACTTTAGGCAGTGCGATGATGCCAATTGTCCGCACGCAATTTGTCGCGCTGCCCGTGGAGAACCATGAACGTGAAAGCGATGCTGGAAAGCCAAGCCCGAAGCGGAACCAAAAGCGGACCCCAATGCGGAAGCGGAACGGAAACCAAGAGCGGTAAGCCCCCAGCCCCAGCCCGGCCAGCCTCGCCGCGAAAAACCCGGCAAAACCCGCCCTGCCAAGGCGGCAAATAGTTTACCGAAACCTAGGCGAACCCCAATAAACCGCGTGAAAAACGACCTATTACGCCCTGAGCATACTACTTCGCGGTAGTAAAACCGCCCCTATGGCCCATAAACCCTCTAAGCTAGAAACCCCTCACGCCGGCCCCTCTAACGCCAAAACCCCTGCCCCACGCTTCGGGAAGGGCCAGCCCGCGACCTATTGCGGCGTGAAGGGCCGGAGTGGTGCCCCAAGGGGCAACGCGAACGCGATCCGGCATGGGCTACGTGGCGGCTCGCTGCCCAAGGGCTGCCAGTATGTTGAGCACGCCGTGAACTCCCTGCGCCGGCAGGTGGAGGAGCTAGTGCTAGCCACGAAAGGCGAGATAGGCATGTTGGACGCAGCCGCCATCAACAGCGTCTTGAAGTGGGAAAGGCACGGGATGTTGGCGGCGCACTGGCTGCGCCACGAAGCAGCGAAACTATCCGCCGGTGACAGGCTCAAGTTCAGTGAGGCCATCGCCAAGGCGTCCGACAGTAGGGACAAGGCGCTGCGGACGCTGGGGCTGGAAACTCAGCGCGTCAACCTTGGCTTGCACTGCCTGATGAGAGCAACAGCAACGGGAACGGGGAGGCCAAACCATGATCGACCAAAAGACCTTTCAAGGCTACGCCGCAAGCCCGGCCGCTTTCCGCGCCGACCTGCTCGTGGATGTAGATGGGACGGCCCGGCGCTTCGGCGACGTGATGGACGATTGGCAAAAGGCTGACTTCGCGGCCCTGGACCCCGGCTTGAAACGTGCGGCGGGCCGGTCGAAAGCCGATGCGAAGATGCGGGCGTACTATGAAAGGCCACGGGGGCACTCGAAGACGACGGACTTGGCCGTTACGGCGATTTGGGCGCTGGCCTTTTCCACCCGGCCGCTCAAAGGCTACTGCTATGCGGCGGATAGGGACCAAGCCGGCCTGTTGCGCGATGCGATGCAGACCATCGTGAGGTTGAACCCCTGGCTTGCGTCTATCCTCACTATCGAGGCCCACCGCGTTGTAAACACGGCAGCCGGCCACCCCGGCGAAGGCGGAACGCTCACCATCGAGGCATCAGATGTTGGTTCATCGTTTGGAATTCTGGCGGACATAATCATCGCGGACGAACTGACGCACTGGGCGGGCGATGGTTCCCTGTGGCACAGCCTGATTAGCTCGGCGGCCAAGCGCTCCAACTGCCTGCTGGTCATCATCTCGAATGCAGGCTTCGCCGACTCGTGGCAGTGGCCGGTCCGCGAAGCCGCCCGCACCGATCCCGCATGGGTTTACTCGCACCTCGACGGCCCGCAAGCCTCTTGGCTTTCCCCGGAAAGGCTGGCGGAGCTACGCCGCATGTTGCCGACCGTGGCGTGGGAAAGATTGGTGGGTAACAACTGGGCATCCGGGCTTGGCGATGCACTTTCACGCGAGGATATCGAGGTGGCGTTCCAGGCCGACCTAAAGCGCATGACCGGCGCGGAACCGGGATGGCTCTGGGTGTGCGGGGCGGATTTATCCTCGACCAGAGATTGGACGGCGTGCGTTGTCCTTGGCGTGCCATGCGGCGGCCGTGCGGAGCGCATCCGTCTAGCTCACCATCGAATTTGGAAGCCGACGCCCGGCAAGAAGATCGACCTGCAAGAAGTTGAGCGGCACATCCTCGACCTGGACGCCCGATTCGGCTTGGAAAATGTTGCGATTGATGTTTGGCAGGCCGAGCTTCTCGCCAGCCGACTGGAAGGGCATACCCAACATCGTAGACGCAACCAGCGCCGAAGGCTGTGGACCCACCCTTGGGTCCGGGCCATCCAGGCCAGCCCGGCGAATCTGCGGGACCAATCCCTGTTGGTCACTCAATACTTCACCGACCGCCATTTGCAACTATACCCATGCGAGCCCCTGCACCGCGACCTACTGAAGCTCAGGGCGCAGGAGATGCCATACGGCGTGCGCTTGGTCAGCCCGCATGACAATGAAGGGCATGGCGATACGTTCTCGGCCTTCGCCTTGGCCCTGGTGGTTGCGCATGAGTGGGCGACGAAGCGCCCCGCCGTGGTCAAGAGCATGGTGCCGTTCACCGTCCATTCCATGACGGACGCTGGCAACCCGATGGATCACAGTTTTGAGCACAAGATGGGATGGTCCACGCAGATCGGCCCCCGGCCATCACTACCCGGCTTTTGTTCCCGAGAATTTTAGACCCGAACCCTTAACCAAAAGGAGAAAAAGACGATGCGTTATGCAACGCCTCAGGATTTTCAGAAGTATCATGGCGTGACCCCGGAGACGCCGATGCTGCGTCCCCATCCGCACGCTGCATTTTTCCTATTGCCGGACGGCGCGGCGGTGAACGCATCTATCGCCAACGATTTTCGTGAGCCGTCAGAGGATGAGGACAAGCGCGCGGAGGCAGTTTTGCTCTATCGCAAGGCGCGTATTGAAAATGCTTGCGACTGAGTTTGCAAGGCTGCGGGCGTCCTCGTATTCGATCACCGCCCGCCGTAGCATCGGCGGCCTGGGCCGGGACATTACAACCGCGACCGATGACGATCTTCGGATGCTCGGCGAGGGTGTACTTGGCCGCATCAAATACCTGAAGAGCAAGACGGCGACCTTGCGTGGGCAAATTTCCGTCAGCGAATTCAAGAATCGCCGGAAGGCAACCGACTTGGTGGCCCTTTTTTAACTGAACCTGATTACTGAACCCTTTTTCTAGGAGATATGATGAGTTCTACATTAACACTCAACGAACGGGAGCAGGTATTCGACGTTCTCATCAACGACTGCGCGGGCTGCGGGTGGCGCGAAAGCGACCGCCGCACGCTGCGCACCCTCAGCGACCGCAGCTTGGCCGCGCTGGTGAGGCAAGGCGGATTGCAGTTCACGGAGGATGGTCGGCTGGTTGTCAACGGCGGCGTGCCGCGCAGCAGCGGCGACGAGGACGCGGATGAGATGGCCCCGCAACCCACGTTCCGCTTTCGGAGGCGCGACCTGCGCCAGGCCGGCACGGCGGATGCTGATGCGGAGATGGTGCCGCCAACGATCAACTGGGAAGGCGACCCAATGGACGCGGCCGGCGGTGGACCGCGCGGCGGTGCCAAGGGCACCGGCAAGAAGGACTGGCAGGCCGACGGCGATGTGGCACCTTACCCACGGGAAACCTATTCGGATCGGAAAAACGTAATCGCCGGATTCAACGACCGGGATGAAGAAGACGAAGATGAAGACGAAGACCAGGACCAGGAAATGGCCCCACCTTCCACCGGCATGACTCTGGACGAAATTTTCCGATACAAAACGAGTCCGAGTTATATCGCGGCGCATTCATTTGCAGGGCCGGGTGACGGACGTGGCTTGGCAAGCCTAGCCGGCGGTGGGAACGCTGCCGGCCGAGCGGATGCGGGCAACTTGCGTTCCGATACCTGATACTCACTCGCGGGCAAACCCAAACGCCGTGGCACGTCGCTACGGCAAGGGAAAGGGCCGGCGATTCGCTCATCCGGCCCTGTCCGCCGCTTAAACATACGAAGAAAACAATGCGTGAAAAAGGGGACGCTGTTCTTCGTTGCAGCGCGATGGCTTATGCCTCCAGCGGGCGAGATGGCTCGGTCTCCACCGCTCCGCTGTCCCCTGGAACCGTGGGAGCGCGGCCGTGGGCTTGTTGCCCGAAATGGACCGTTTTAGGTCAGGCGGTCCGGCGTTGATGGCGGCCGCGCTCCCAATTAGGAAAGCTACGCAACCATGCGTGTAACCTTTGAGGGTCTTTGCCAACTATCGGCGGACGTGCGCCGCCTGCGCGACCAGGCCCGCACCATCGCAGCGACTTGCCCAGTGGACTGGTATCGAGAATGGGTGGGCCGATGCGATCCGGTAATAGAGGCAGCACGCGATGTTGCGGAGGACCATCGGCTGAAGCAGCAAGAAGTATTGCAGACCGTGAGGGCCGGGCTCCTCCAGGTTTACAACATCACCCGGCAACGAGCAAACAAAATATGAACACACCGGCGGGCGCACCCACCGTCGCGGCTCGTCGCCAAGAGGGATGGGTGCGCGGGTCGCAATCGCTCCGCGACACCGCCGGAATAAATTATGCTCCGGCCCGCTGGAGCGTGTGGGCTTGAGCACGGGGGGCGCTGGCGAACATGGCGGCGCTGCCGGCCCAATGGCCACCGGCAGTTGCGGGGTAGCTCCTTTCTCCGCGACTGCCGACCCCTGATGAAACACGAGGAGATTTATGCAACCAACAATCCTACCGAACGTCACTTCCCTGACCACGAACCGTTGCACGCCGACCGTGGCGCAGGAGGAAATTGTGATTAACGCCGTGGCAATGGTGCCCGCGCCGATCCTGCGTACCCTTGCGTGGAGGGGCGCGCGAGTTGAACTTGTCTCGGGCAGCACCATCGCCGCGCATCCAATAGCAAACGGCCGGCGCTGGAGTGGCCTAGCGGACCGGCAACGGCTGCGGCATAACGCGCTCCATGAAGTAGCACATCTATGCGACGATCTCATCGGGCGTCCATCGCAAGGCCCGGTGTGGCAGGCCGTTTGGAACAATGCGAAACGCCGGTGCAACCTGACGGAGGACGACCGCAGCAGCGCCGGGGAGTATCTCGCAAACTCATGCGCCCGACACTGGTTGGGCGAAAACATCCCGCACCGCGAAACCTTGGAATTCGTGCGATCCCTCCCTCTTCGATTCGTTCACAATGCGCAAGGCAACTTACAACCAAGGTCTGACGTGCCAAGTCTGCGGCATACCGCTGCCGGACCGCCCGCCGAGCGCTCCCCCGCCGAAGTTTTGTTCGAATCGGTGTTGCAGTATTTCGCTCAAAGGCCGGTCCCCGTGGAATAACTGTTGAGGTATCGGCCGAAGACCCGATGGCCTACGTGCTGTCCAAGAACCTGCATCGCCGGCACCTAACTGCTAGCCAGCGCCGATGGTCGGCAGCAAGGCGCGTTGATTCTATCCTCTCATGTCGCCCCCGCCTTGTCTATGCCCCTACCCCCTCCGGCCGCTGGTTCCCGCCTTGGGTTGCCCGCGCCCTACGGCACAACGTAGGCCCCGTGCTGCGCCGGGCGGGCGGTAGGCTAGGGCAGCCGGCAAAGCCCCGTAGACGCTGCCGTAGGGGCCTAAAACTGGGCGTTATGGGCGGGCTCGGCCCGCCATTTTCCTACCGGGGACCGGGGGCCAAGAAGCGTAGTAAATACTACCGAGAGGGGCTGTTTTGCGACCTTTTAGGCCGTTTTGGCAGAGTGCCGAGAGGGGCAGAAAACCCTTATTTTTACGGGCTTTTCCGCGTTTTTGGGGCTTTTCGGGAATCGGCCGGCTAACCTTAGCAAACCCGCGCTTTAGACCACTCAGCCACCTCTCCAAGCCATTATATTATTACGACGATTGACGTTTCCCGACACCCGTGTATCACTAAACACGCTAACCAGTTGCGCCAACGACACCTCGTTTCGACACCCGCCCCAACCAGCCTTTGGGGCCTCGCGAATGATCCAGTCTCCATGCCAAAGAACAGTGCGCATAAGGATACCATAAAAGACGGCCACAACAAGTCTCCCCGGGCCCGTCAAGCCCTCGCTCGACTTCCCGCCGCTCGCCCACCGCAACGGTCAGTGGGCAAAGAAGATCAAGGGACGCCTCAGATACTTTGGCCCCTGGAGAAATTCTAGCGCCTGGTCCAGTAAGTTCTTGCCGTTCGAAGTCCCCCCAAGTGCAAACAGGGGGCTTTTCTCGCCGGCAGGAACTTTCTGGAACGCCTACTGGGGTCTGGTTGAGACAAAGCGGTAGTTGCCCGAGCCGACCTCGTACAGGGCCGACCCTTCGGCCAGCCGCAAGAACCGGACGCCCGGGGACTGGCCGGCGGGCTTGCCGCCCTCGGTGACATCGGAGGCGTCCCGCGCCGGAACGTACACGGTTGCGGTGGTGCTGACCGGCACCGTCAGTTCCAGCGTAAAGGAACCGCCGCCGCGCCGCCATGCCACGGCAATCGGCCCGTAAACCGATTGGTGCCCGGCGCGAACCCAGCGGAGATCGCCGATCGGCCGGGGGCGGATGACGATGTGCTTGAAAGCCGGCTGTTGGGGATCGAGGTTGATGCCGGCCAGGGCTTGGTAGAACCAGCAGCTAATGTCGCCGAACATGATGTGATTGCGGGATTCGCCCTCGCCCCAGTTCTCCCAGAGCGTGGTCGCCCCCTGGCGAATCCACGCGCCGTAGCTGGGCGGCGTCGTCTGGGTGGCGATCCGGTAGGCCAGGTCCGCATGGCCGTTGTCGGTCAGCGCGTGCAAGAGGTACTTGGCGCCGTGGATGCCGGTGTCGAGATGGCCGTCGTGCCGCTGGACGTTGGCCACCAGTTGTTTCAGGATTGCTTCCTTTTCCTCGGGCAAGGCCAGGCCTTGGTAGAGGCGCAACTGAGCGCCGTCTGGCTGCCGTTCGCCACGCTGCCGTCGGGGCGGCAAAACTTCTTGCGGAACGACTGCCGAATCCGCTCGGCCAGCTCCGCATAGGCTTGGGCGTCGGCGTCCTTGTCCAAGAGCCGGGCGATCTTGGAAAGCAGCACCGCATCGACGTAATAGTAGCCGGTCGAGGTGACTTCCACCGGCGTCTCGGTCTGACGGCCGGCACCCAGTCGCCCAGGCCGATGTCGACGATGTGGTCCTTCGACCGCGAGGTGAGATAGTCCACGTAGCGCTTCATGGCGTCGTAGTTGTCGGCCAGCACGCGCGGTATCGCCGTAATACTGATAGAGATACCAGGGGATGAGCAGCAGGGCGCTGTCCCAAGCGGGGCCGTTGCCCCATTGATATCCCCAGCCCCCGGTGGGGACGATGCCCGGCAACTCGCCGCTGGCGCGTTGCTCGTCGCGGAAGTCGTTCATCCAGGACTCGTAGGCGGCGACGTTCTGGAAGTTGTACATGGCCTGCTCGGCGGCCAGGTGGGCATCGCCCGTCCAGCCCATCTTCTCGCGGTGCGGGCAGTCGGTCGGGTAGCCGACGAAATTGCTCTTGTACGACCAGAGGGTCATCTGCTGGATTTTGTTCAATAGCTCGTTGGAGCACTCGAACGAGCCGGCCGGGCTGAAGGACGTGTGCACCACGCGGCCGCGGAGGCTCTCCAGCGTGGGCTTGCCCGGAAAACCTGTCATCTCCACCCAGCGGAAGCCGTAATAGGCGAATCGCGGTTCCCACACCTCCTCGCCCTGCCCCCGCAGCGTGTAGCAGTCGGTCTGGAACGGCCCCTGCTTGACGAACACGTCGATCTTGCGGCGATCCAGCGTGCCGTCGGGGTACAGCCGGTCGCCGTATCGCAAGGTGACCTTGGCGCCGGCCGGGCCGGAGACCCGCAGTTGGGCCCAACCCGCAAAGCTCTGGCCCATGTCGAACACGAACATCCCCGGCTTCGGCTCGCTCATGGCGACCGGCGTGATGGTCTGCATGACGCGGGCGGGCGGGATCATTTCGGCGTGCAGGACCCCTTGGGGCCCGGCGACGACCTGCGGCGCCGACCAGGCCGAGTCGTCGAAGGCCGCGGTATCCCAGCCGGGCATTTCCAGGCGGGCATCATACTCTTCGCCGTTGCGGATGCCGTCGTGGACCAAGGGGCCGGTCGAGGCCCGCCAGGTGGCGTCGGTGGCGATCGTCTGGCTCGTGCCGTCGGTGTAATCGAGGCGGAGTTGCAGCAGCAGCGCGGGCTCGTTGCGCCAAGGGGCCCGCTCAAAGTTCCAGACATCCTTGGCATGTTGATTGTAGAAGCCATTGCCGAGCATGACGCCGACGGCATTGCGGCCCGCAACCACCTGGCCGGTCACGTCATAGGTGGCGTAGAGCACCCGCTTGTCGTAGCGGGTGAACTTGGGGTCCAGCACGCGCCGGCCGACCTTGGCGCCGTTGAGGCGAAGTTCGTAGTAGCCCAGGCCGCAAATGCTGGCGGTCGCCCGGGCGAGCGGCTTGCCGACCTGAAATGTCTTGCGGAAGAGAGGGCAGGGGGCCTTTTGCGCCCAGGGCCTCTCGCCCGCGGCCGCCGGCGACGGCGACGGCGATGGCGACGGCTGGGACGCCTTGGCGTAGCCGAGCCATTTCCCCTGCCACTGCCGAGGATCGAGAATGCCCATGGACCAATGCGCGGCGGGGGCCCAATCCGACACCGCACCGTCCTTATCCCATACCCGGACCGTCCAATAGCAGTCTTGATACGAGGCCAGCGGCCGGCCGGCGTAGACGATCTCGGCACAACGATCGGACGGCACCCGGCCCGAATCCCAGAGGTCGCCCTGACGGGCTGCCAACAGGCGTGGGCTGCTGGCCACAAGGACCTGGTAGGCGGTCTGGCGCTGTCCGCGCTGGTCGGCCGGCGTGGCCCGCAGGGACCAACTCAGTCGCGGCGCGGCAGCGTCGATTCCCAGCGGATCGACGAGGTGTTGGCACTGAAGGTTTTCCGGCTGAATGCCGCCGGTGGCGAGGGCCGGGGCGGCAAACGCGGCAACTCCGAGAATGATCACGCCGACGAGAAACAATCGCATGGTACGTCCCCTGGAAAAATAGAAGTGTCAGCCAAGGACTATCAGGGTACCGCGGCAAGGGGCAATTCGCCAGCCGCTCCCCCCGAAAACCCGCTGCGCCAAACCAGCAGTGACGCACGACGAGTCGTGATTGCGGGGATTCGGCGGACCTCGACGATCCGGTGGTCCAGCACCCTCCGCAACAGCGACAAGGTAGTATGTCGAGCCGGTATAATGTGTACCTATGGTAGTAGTGTGTGAAAGATTAACACAAAGTTGTTGACATGTTTGCAGAGATGATTATAATAAACATCTAGTTTCGTCTCTCATAATTGTCCTAATCGCTATAACCGATTTGGAGCGGCGCGGCTCTGAACTCCAAATCGCTGTAGCCATTGGGTGCCTTGGGGTTTCTTTGCGTCTGTTCCGTGTACTTTCGGCACGCGCATTTGCAGGTTCGCCGCCGCGAATTGTTTTAGAGGTCGAGGGGGGGATGGGAAGCCGTCGTCCAGTTGCGGTCGTCGTCGGGCTGGCCTTCCTGCTCTCGCTCGCGCTGTCGGCGTCGGCGGCCCGGGCGAGTGTCCTTTATTGGGATGCGAACTCCACCCTCGGTATCCAACCCGGGAATGGATGCTGGGACACCGACGGATATTGGGCCGCCGCCACCACTGGCATCGGCCGCGGGGGCTGGCAATCGGGCTTCGACGCCAACTTCTACGCCCCCAGCAGTCCCACGTCCACGATCACCATTGCCAGTTCAGTGAGCGTCGGCAACATCACGTTCACCGGCAGCGGCTACACCGTCACCGGCGGCACGTTGAACTTCAGCAGCGGCACCAGCACCATCACCGCAAGTCAAAATGCCACGATCAACTCGCAGATCACCGGCACTGGCGCGGTGGCGACGGCGGGCGCCGGCGTCCTGGCCATCAACGGCACGAGTAACACGTACAGCGGCGGCACGATCGTCAACAGCGGCACGCTCAGCCTTGGTCAAGGCGGCAACACCACAGGAGGCGGTACATCCTACAGCAACGTCGGCTTGGGCATGGTGACGGTCAACGCCGGCGGGACGCTGATCGGTCAGGCCTATGCCACGGGTAGAGGCTACAATACGGTCGCGGCCCCGATGACCATTAACGGCGGCCTGGTCACCGCCAACGCGGCGATTTCCGGCAGCGCGGCCTCCGCCCTCTACGCCACCGGGTTGACGATGGCCGGCGGCACCATCAACGGCGATAAGTTCGCAATCGGCGGCAGCGTCACGGTCACCGCATCGTCCGTCATCTCCGCGACCGATCTCATGCTCGTCTACACAATGGGGCCGCGCGGCGGCGATTTTAATGTCGGCCCGGATGCGCAATTGGTGGTCAACAGCTCTATGTACGGCTGGGGCGCCGGCACTCCCTTCGTCAAGAACGGCGATGGGACGCTCGTCTTCAACGGCGCTGTCGCCGTTGACACAACCACGATCAACGCCGGCACGCTGGCGGTCAACAATTCTTTGACCTGTGGGTCGCTTGGGGTGACTGTCAACGCCTCCGGGACCTTGTCCGGCAGCGGCACCATCGCAGCCAAACTGCCTGTCGACGTCGCCGCGGGCGGCACGATCGCCCCGGGCTTTAACGGCGCCGGCACGTTGACAACCGCTACCTCGTCCGCGGTGACGCTCGAAACCGGCAGCACGCTCGCCTATACGCTCGGCTCGCCCGACGACAGCTTCCTCGCGGTCGGCGGCAATTTGACGCTCAGTTCGGGCCTCACATTGGACATCACCCCGGGGACCCATTGGGGCGGCGGCGTTTACCCCCTGGCCAGCTTCGCCTCGCTCACCGACAATTCCAACAGCTTCAACGGCTGGACGGTCAACGTCACGGGCCTGCCCACTCCCAGCTACACTTTGGTCATCAACGGCAACGTCCTTGACTTGGACGTGTCCGGGCCCGTCGTGACCTTGAGCGGGACGTGGAACGCCGCGGGCGCCGGGAACTGGAGCGCCGCGGGCAAGTGGCTGAACGGCGTCGTTCCGGGCGGCAACGGGGATTCGGCCCTCTTCGGCACCAGCACCGGCACCAGCGCGTTCGACCGTCACGCTGGACGGCCCCCGCCTGATGAGCAGCTTGACGTTCAACACCACGGGCGGCGGCAGTTACACGATCACGGGCACCAGCACGATGACGTTGACGAGCACCTCCGGCAGCCCGGTGCCGGTGACCGTCTTCGGCGGCAACCACACCATCAGCACGCCGATCGTGCTGGACGACGACCTGAACTTCTCCGCCAACTCCGGCGGCAGCCTGGCGATCTCCGGTTCGCTCGGCGAGAACGGCAGCAGGGCGGTGGTCGTCAGCGGTTCGGGGATGCTCAGCCTCACCAATTCCCAGAACAACTACAGCGGCGGCACGACCATCAACGGCGGCACGCTCTCGATCAACGCCGACCGAGAACCTCGGCGCCACCAGCGGTCTGCTGACCATCCTGGGCGGAACCTTGCAAACGACCGCCTCGCTCACGCTGAATCCTGCCCGGATGCTGAGCGTCGGCGCCGGGGCGGGCATCAACGTTTCCGCCGGGACGCTCACCTATGCCGGCGGCATCGCCGATGCGCCGACCGCCTCCGGCTCCGGCAGCCTGAACAAGACCGGCCCCGGCACGCTGGTCCTCCTCGGCGGCAACACGTACAGCGGCGCCACCACGGTCAGCGGCGGCGTCTTGACCGGCTCCGGCGCCCTCACCGGGCCGTTGGTCGTCAACAACGGCGGCACCGTGGTCCCCAGCGGCACCGTGTCGGTCGGGGCTTTGACCCTCAACACCGGCGGCAGCCTCGCCTTCACGGTCGGCACCACGGCCGACACCGCGTTCTCCGTCGCCAACAATCTGACGCTGAACCCCGGCGTCAACGTGACTGTCACCGGCTCGACTCTTAGCCCCTCTACCACATATACCCTGGCGCCCTACGGCGGCACGCTTACCGACAATTCCAACAACTTCCACAATTGGGCGGTCTCCGGCGCGGTCGTGCCAACAGGTTCAGGTTATCGGTGCAGCTTCGCATTCGGCGCCATTTTCGACGAACTCGACCTCGTCCTGGTTGCCCCAGCGACTGCCGGGACCTGGACCCAGTCGATCGGCGGCACCTTTAGTTGGAGCAATACGGGCTACTGGTCTTTCAGTTCCGGCACCGACACCGTCCCGAACAGCCGGGACGATACGGCCATCTTCGGCCTCACCACCGGCACGGCGACGGTCAATCTGAACGGGAGCCGAACGGTCAGCGGCTTGACCTTCAGCAACACCGGCAGCAGCAGTTACGCGCTCAGCCGCACCGACACCACCAGCACGCTGACGCTGGACAACTACGCCACGCCGGCCACGCTGAGCAACAGCGGCAGCAACAACAGCATCAACGTGCCGTTGGTTCTGAACAGCAACTTGAACATCGTCACCACCAAGAACCTGACCATTTCCCAGCCCATCAGCGGCGGCGCGTCGGTGAGCCTCAACGGCGCCGGCACGGTGATTCTTACCAGCACCGCCAACAACTACAGTTCGGGGACCTTCATCAACGCCGGCGTCCTGCAACTGGGCGACAACCAGACCAAGAACGGCTCCGTTGCCGGAAATATCACCGACAACGGCACCCTGATGTTTGACAACCCCAACGCCCAGACCTTCGCCGGCACGATCAGCGGCACCGGAACCGTATACAAAAGTGGCACGGGCACGCTGACCCTCACCGGCAGCAACACGTTCAGCGGCCTCCTGTCCCTTACCGCCGGGACACTCAACATCGGCGGCGCCTCCGCCGTGGGCAACGGCCTCTTCAAGATCGGCATCAATACGACGATCGTCAACACCAGCGGCGCCGCCCTCACGCTTCCCAACAACCCGGAGAGTTGGACGGGCAACTTCACGTTTGCCGGCAGCAACGACCTCAACCTCGGCACCGGCAACGTCAGCCTGAGCGCCGCCCGCACCGTGACGGTCACGTCCAATAACCTGACCGTCGGCGGCGCGATCAGCGGCAGCGGCTTCAGCCTCACCAAGACGGGCGCGGGCACGCTGACCCTCGGCGGCGCCGACACGTATACCGGCGGGACGATCATCAGCTCCTCCGGGCAGCTCAACATCAACAGCGCTTCCGCCTTGGGCACTGGCCCCTTCACCGTCAACGGCGGCACCGTTGGCGGCACTATCGGCAACAGCAGCGGCCACGCGGTCACGCTTTCCACCACCGGCGCCGAAACTTGGAACGGCAACATCATCTTCGCCGGCAGCAATGACCTCAACCTCGGCACCGGCGCCGTCAGCATCACCAGCACCAGCGGCACGGTGACGGTCAGCTCGAATAAGTTGACCATCGGCGGCGCCATCAGCAGCACGAGCACTGGCTTCCACCTGACGAAGGCCGGCACCGGCACGCTGGTCCTCAGCGGCAGCAACACGTATACCGGCGGGACGACGATCAGCGCCGGCACGCTCGACTTTGCCACGCCCGCGGCGTCGCCGACCAGCGGCGTATTGACCTTCGGAAAGGGTGCTTACGTGGCGCTGGGGAATTTGCTGGGGGCCTCGGCGCCCGCCATCGCCGACGGCGACGCGGATCAGACCCTGCCTGGCATTTCGTCCAGTGACGCGTCGGACGGGCAAGGCCTGACCTCGGCCTCAGGAGACAGTGACGCGATGACGGCGACGCTCGGCGGCGCTCCCGCATTGCCGCAAGGTGATGCGGGAAGCGCCGTCGGCGGTCCGCAGCCGGTCCCGGAGCCGGGCACGATCGTTTTGTTGCTGGTCGGGGCGGCCCTGGCGGTGGCGATTTCGAAAAGACACCGCCGGCCGCGGTTCACGTGCTTGAAAAAAGTTAACATTTCTGTGTCAAAGTATTACGCAATTGTGGCATCGCTTTCACGGCTCCTCTTGCCCTTGCAAACGGGCTGGCGCGGGCCGACGGTGGCGAGCCGGCCGACCTCTGGAGACACCCGATTCGTGCCATCCGCGTCGGACCGGCGGCCAACATCTTGCCATAAGTCATTGTAAGGAAAGGAATTGCAATTTTCGTTTCGATTGCACCTGATTCGGTCGTTCCGTGGGGTAGCGGCACGTCCGTCGCCATCCCCCGGCGCAGCCGCCATCGCCTCGCGGTGGCCGGCAGCGGGCCGGAGCCGGCGTTGTGAAGCGGCAATGTAGCGTTTGAAGCCTTGTGATCGGACCATCCAAAGCAGAGAGATGTTTAAGTTTCACTATACTGAAGGCGTCGCCGTCTTATCGGGTAAATCCGTTGGATTCCGTGCAACCAGTGTCAACCGCAGTGCCTCGGGAAGCAGGTCAGGCAAATCTGATCTACGTCTCGTTTTGATTTGTCCGCAAGTTCGCTGTTAAGAATTACACTTACTTGGGTCTTATTTTGCAAGTGGGAAAGGGGTATCATGAGCAGCAAGGGAAAGTTTTCGGTTGGAGTCGCTGTCGTTGTTTTTGGGATCGCTCTTCTTCTGGTGGCGCCAGCGGCGCGGGCGGATATCCTTTATTGGCAGCTCCCGAGCGATGGCGGCCTGGGACACCGATCAAGGTTGGGCCAACGACACCGAATGGCACCGGTCGCCCAGACATGGGTGCCCGGCGACGACGCCAACTTCTATTCCGACAGTGGCCCCACGTCCACCATCACCATTTGGGACCCGGTGAACCCGGTGACTGTCGGAAACATCACCTTCACTGGCATGGGCTACACCGTCAGCCGGCGGCATGTTGAACCTCACCGGCGGCACCAGCACCATCACCACGATTCAAGACGCCGAGATCGACTCGCAGATCACCGGCGTGCCGCCCTGGTGAAGGAGGGCGACGGCACGCTGACCCTCACCTCCACGCAAAATAATTACAACGGAGGAACGATCGTCAACAACGGCATCCTCAGCCTTGGGCCCGGGTTTAATGGGTCGGCGGTCGGCAGCGTTGTCGGAGCTGGCCCGGTGACGGTCAATTCCGGCGGTACGCTGGTGGGGGTGAATTGTTCCATGGGCTTTGGCTATTCTGGCTGGAACAACTATCAGGCAAGTGATCTGATCGTCAACGGCGGCGTCGTCACGTCCAACGAAGCCTCCACTGGCCAAGGAGGATTCGGCGTCGGCAACTTGGCGATGGCCGGTGGCACGATCAATGGCGATGTATTTATGATCAACGGCTCGGGTACGATCAGCGGGGCCACGACGGCGATCATCTCCGCGAGCCAACTCTTTCTCGACGGCGTGGGCCGCAGTCGACGCCGGGCCCCTCGGCCAGTTTACCGTCGGCACCGGCGCAACGTTGGTGGTCAACAGTCCTGTCAGTGACTGGGGGTATTGGTGCCCTATCATCAAGCAGGGTCCGGGCACGATGGTCCTCAACGGCCCGGTCGCAATCAATTTCCAGGTCGAGGCCAACGCCGGCACGCTGGTGGTCAATAATTCTTTGGTTTGCGGCGGTCAGGGCTATCCGGGCGCCGCGCCGGTGACGGTCGGCCCCAGCGGGACCTTGTCCGGCAGCGGCAACATTAGCGTGGCCGTCAGTTCCAGCGGCACGATCGCCCCGAGCGGCACGTTAACCATGTCTGCCTTGTCGCTCGCAAGCGGCGGCATCCTCAACTATACGCTCGGGGGCGCCAGCGACAGCCTGCTGGCGATCGGCGGCAATCTGACGCTCAGTTCGGGCATCACGGTCAACGTTACCGACGGCGGCTCTTTTGGCGAGGGGGTTTATCCCTTGGCCACTTTCGGCTCGCTCACCGACAATTCCAGCTGTTTCAGCGGCTGGACGCTCAACGCCCCGGCTGTTCCCGGCCACGTCTCCTACGTCGCCGTCGGCCCCGGCAACACGCTTAATGTCGACGTGTTCCTGGCGGGCATTAGCGGCAGTTGGAGCGGCACGAGCGGCGGAATTTACTATTGGGCCGACGTGACCCAGTGGGACGGCGAAGTCGTTCCCACCACCGGGGTGAACCAGGTCCCTGCGTCCGCCACCTTCGGCAACAGCATCGGCGGCCAGACCGTGACCGTCCTGTTGGACGGCGCCAATCAGACGCTTGGCAGCTTGACCATCAGCAATAGCCTGGGCGGCAGTTACATCATCGACAGCACGGACGGCAGCACGCTGACGCTGGCCGCCTCGAATGCCCCCGCACAGGTGACCATTTCCGGCGGCGGCAGCCACACCATCGCGGCGCCAGTGACGCTCTCCGGCGCCGTGAACGTCAGCGGCGACACGAACAGCCTCTTGACATTCTCCGGCAACATCGACGGCAATGGGCCCCTGATGATTGGCGGCTCGGGCACGGTGAGCCTCAACGGCACCAACAGCACGTACGGCGGCGGCACGATCGTCAACGGCGGCACCCTCAGCCTTGGTCCGGGATATGTGGGCGGATGGTCGGGGGTCGGCAAGCTTGTCGGAACTGGCCCGGTTACGGTCAACGCCGGCGGGACGCTGATCGGGCAGAATGTGTCCCTGGGCATGGGCTATTCTGGCTGGAACGGATATCAGGCAAACTCGACTTGATCGTCAACGGCGGCGTCGTCACCTCCACCGAAAGCTTCGCCGACCAAGCAGGATTCAACATCGGCAACTTGACGATGGCCGGCGGCACGATCAATGGTGACATCGTCTCCATCAACGGCTCGGTTACGGTCACCGGGCCCGCGCCGGCGATCATTTCCGCGAGCCAACTCCTTATCAATCCCATTGGCCGCGTCGACGCCGGGCCCGGTCGGCCAGTTTACCGTCGGCACCGGCGCAAAGTTGGTGATCACCAGTCCAATGCCAACGACTGGGGTGCCGGGGGGGCATCACCAAAGCAGGGCCCGGGCATGATGGAATTCACGATGTTGCCGGTCGTCAATCGGCATCTCCGGACGAGGTCAACGGCGGCACGCCATGGTGATCAACTTGGACTGCAACTGTGCGGACTCCGGGCCCGGTGAACGTCGGCCCCAGCGGGACACTTGTCCGGCACCGGCCAGATAAGCGTGGGCGTCGATTGCAGCGGCACGATGGCCCCGGGTTACAACGCTACACGGCACGTTGACCGTTGCGTCATTGACGCTTGAACCCGCCAGCGGGCTCGCCTATACGTTCGGCCTCGGCCAGCGACCCGTTCCTGGCCGTCGGCGGCAACCTGACGCTCAATTCGAACGTTAGCTTGAACATCACCCCGGGCGCCTATTCGGGCGCCGACACGTACCACTTGGCCAGCTTCAGCTCGATTACCAACCCCGGCGACGTCAGCAGTTGGACCGTCTCCGACTCGGCCAGCCTGGGCGGTGGTCGGACCTACACCTTTGCCATTGACGGCAACTCGCTCGACCTGATCGTGACCGGGGCGTTCTACACGGGCGTTAGCGGGACGTGGACTTCCTCGCTGAACGGCAATTGGAGCGATGGGGGCAATTGGCAGGGCGGCAACATGGCGGATCAGCGGCACGGCGCTCTTCGGCGACACGACCGGCGGCACCGCGGTGACCGTCACGTTGGATAGCGGTCGGAGGCTCACCGCCTTGACGTTCAACACCGCCACCCAGGGCGGCAGCTACACCATCAGCAACACCGACGGCATCAGCGGGCTGACGCTGACCAACCACGGCCTCGGCGTGGCGCTGGCCGTTATCGGCGGCGGCAACCACACCATCGCGGTGCCAGTGACGTTCGGCGATACCGTGAACTTCACCTCCGACACCGGCAGCTTGACGATCTCCGGCAACATCGACGGCGGCGGGGGACTGACCGTCGCGGGCAATCTGATCCTCACCGGCAATAATGCATACGGCGGCGGCACGACCATCAACAGCGGCATCCTCACCGCGATACCGGCAAGCGGCTCCGGCCTCGCGGTCGGAACCGGCCCGGTGACCGTTGATCCGGGGGCGACGTTGCTGACCGGCGGGATTGGCCCGTTGGGGCCCTGGAATGGCCCGTGCAATGCGCTGACCGTGAACGGCGGTTCGGTCGTTGTCACGCAACACGGTCGGCACCAACTTGTTCCTCGGCCCGGTGCAGTTGACCGGCGGCACGATCAATTCGCAAGGCCAATCGGTCTTGCCTACCAGCACGATCACGACCTACGCGGCGCACTACCACGTCGCAGATCGACTTTATCAATATCGACCCCTTTGTCTCCCCGGACTACACCAACTTTTCTCTTGACTTTATCGTCGCTCGCAATCCCGCCTTGACGGCGGATTTGTCGGTCGGGTGGATCAATGATTGGGGCTATCCGGAGGGCTTCACCAAGGACGGCCCGGGCGTGATGGTCCTCGGCGGCGCCTGGGTCGATGGTAGTAATGCCATTGCGGGCACCGGCGGCGACAGCCTGCCGATCAACGGCGGCACGCTGGTGATCACTGGTACGTTTGGTGGCAGCGGCGGTTGGAACCAGTTCGGAGTCGCCGGCGGCGCGACCTTGGCTGGCAACGGCACGATCAACACGACCCCGACCGTGGTTCATGCGGGCGGCACGCTCGCCCCAGGCTGGGCGGGCGTCGGCACCATGACGTTTGCGGGTGACTCGCCGGTAACCCTCGAGGACGGCAGCAACCTGTCCTATTCGCTGGCCACGGGCAACTCGGCCATCGACAGCTTCCTCAACCTCCAGGGTAATTTAACGATTAACTCGAACATTACCTTGAGCGTTGTCAGTTGGGCAGGCCCAGGCACCTACAACCTGGCCACGTGCTTCGGCACGATTACCGACAATTCCGGCCCGGGCGATTCCGGTCCCGGCTTCAGCGGCTGGACGGCCACCGGCGTGAATGGTCTGGCGGTCCCCAACTTTATCCTTAGCGGCGGCACCACCCTGCAAGTGCAGTTCTATTTTCTCGGCCTCAACGAGACCTGGTCAGGCAACAGTGACCAGAGCTGGAGCACCGGGGGCAATTGGAACTTCGACTACAGCCCCCCGACCAACGCGGGTGATACAGCCACGTTCCCCGATATCCTCGGGGTGGGCACCACGTCCACGATCACGATGGACGGCTCCCACACGGTCAGCTTCATGAGTTTTGACACCACCAGCGGCGGCAGTTACGTCATTACCGGCGCCGACACTGACACGCTGACGCTGGACAACAGCACCGGCCAGGCGGTGGTGCTCGTCAATGGCGGCAGCCAGACCATCGCTGCGCCGGTGATGCTCGCCAGTGACCTGAACTTCGTCGGCGGCCCGGGCGCCAGCCTGACGATCTCCGGCCCGCTGGGCGAGAGTGTCCCCGGCAGAGCCCTGATGGTCAACGGCGCCGGCACGCTGGTCCTCAACGGCGCCGCCAGCTACAGCGGCCCCACGACGGTCAACGGCGGCACCCTGGAGATCGGCGGCCTCGGCGCGGTCACCAATACCAGCGGCCTGGCGGGGAACCCGGGATGCGTGTTCCAAATCGATCCTGGCGGGTCGTTCACCATCCCCAGCGGCACCATTAACTTCCCCGGCACCATGTTTGTGGGCGGCGCCTTGGCCGTGACCAACTCGACGGCGATGATTTCCGTCGGTAACTTCCTCATGACCGGCCCGGGCACGTTTACCCTGCATGACAGTCAGGTCATGAACGTATCTTCGCCGGGTGGGGATTGGAGCGTGGGCGACGGCTATACCGTGCAGTTGGCCGCGGGCGGCACGTTCACCATGACGGGCGGCTCCCTGGACGTTGACAGCAGTGGTCCCGCGGAGATGGTCGATCGGCGATGCCTACATCGGCGGAAGCGGCAGTGGCCCCGCCGTCTTCAACATGTCGGGCGGCAACGTCCTCGATCGGCGAGCCGACCATAGTCGCCAACCGGCGGCAACCTCTGGCCTCATCGTGGGCACTCGGGGGCCGAGGGCGTCGTCAACCAGTCCGGCGGCCTCGTGACTGGTCCATGGCATGGCGGGCATTTTCGCCCTGGGTAACGACGGCTGGTCTGTGACCTCGGCCGTCCAAGCGGAAGCGGCACATACAACCTCACCGGAGGCACCCTGATTACGAGCCAGGGTGCGGCCAGTTACGATGATTGGCTGAAGACTTCGTTGGTCGGATGGCTGGGAGGCACCGGCGTGGTGAACGTCTCGGGCAGCGGCCTGTGGAACATCTCGCCCGACAACCCCTACCGCCCCGTGTACATCGGCTGCGGCCAACCGCAAGATAACCGACCCGCTGCCGACGGGCAACTCAGGCTACGGCACCGTCAACATCTACACCGGCGGAACGGTCCAGGCCCACGCCGGCGCCATGGTCGGTAACGTCTTTCGACCTACGGCATCCGGCACGGGCTTGCTCAACCTTGCGGGCGGCATGCTGGATTTACACGGCGGATCGGCGGCAACAGCACGATTTACGTCGGGTCCGGCGGCACGCTCGCCGCCTCCAGCGGCACGCTGCAAAATGTCGCTGAGATTGTCGGCAACGCCGTCATGGACGTAGGCCAGCGGCACGCTGGCCAGCGGCAGTGCGATGACGCTGACGAAGACGGGCGACGGGAGTGCTGGTCCTGGCCGGCACGAACACCTACACGGGCGGGACGACCGTCACCGGCGGGACGCTTGAGTTCTCGACGCCGGCCGCCACGCCCAGCACGGGCATCATGACAGCGACGGGCGGCTACGTGTCGTTGGGCGCCTTGCTGGGCGCCTCGTCGCCCGCGAGCGACCCGGCCGACACGACCGGCACGACCGAGACCACGGCGAAAACCAGCGGGACCGTTGCGACGACTTCGACGGTCAATGAAACGACGGCGACGCTCGGCGGTGCTGCCGCATGGCCGACAGGCAGTGCGGCCAGCGCCGCCGGCGCGGCGGCGGTGCCGGAGCCCGGGACGTTGGTCCTGCTGGCGGCCGCCGCGGCCGGCTTGGCGATTGCCGCTTGGAAGCGGAGGAAACTGGCCGGCTGACGAAGAAGCGTACCGCCGAGTGTGCGAGGATTCGATCGGTCACATCGGCCATGGTCGATGTGACCGGTCCGGTCGGCGTTGTCGGGCGTGAGAGCGGGTACGGAACACTTCGTTCGTTGTATCGCGAACGCCTTCTTGCAGTTCGACGGCGGGCCCGAAGGTTCTCGTGACCGATAGGGCCCGATCTTGGGATGGTGTCGGCCGATATTCGCCGTGTGGTGACCGGCGATTTATGTCGGTGTTGGCTGTCATAAACCCCCTAGTGGCGCAATCTGCTTGACAGCCCTGTAGATCCCCGCTACATTAAGGGTAATCTCGATCCCTGGGAAAACGCAGGGCAATCTGCCCGGAGGCAGCGTTTGGTTGGTGCCCGATGAGCGCGGCGGGCGAGGCGATGCCCGCAGACCTGTTGGGTGCGCTCGCGTCTTGACCTTGGGTCGGCTGCCGGAGCCGATCTCCCCCACTGCTGCGTGGCGGAGATTTTTCACCGATCCGTCGGGCCGCAAAAACTGGGGTCACCGGCACCGCATTTAGAAAGGAACCCGTGTCCATGAGCGTCAACCACCGGAAGGGGCGTCGGGCATGAAACGATTGCGGAGTGGGATGGTTTTCCTCTTGGCCTCGACGCTCTTAGCGGCCCTTGGCATGGTTGGCTCGGCGGCTTTGGCGGACAGCTTTGACTGGCGGACTGTCGCCGGGCAGGACTTCGTCACGCCCGTCAAGGACCAGGGAGGGGCGGGAACCTGCTGGGCCTTTTCCGCCGTAGGAGATCTGGAGGCGAAATACAAACTTACCCGCAACGATCCCTCGTTCAACATCGACCTTTCGGAGCAGAACCTCGTTTGTGCCGGTGTAGGCACCATCCTCGGTGGTTGGCCAAGCGACTGCATGAACTACTTCACGAGCACGGGCGTCGTCACCGAGGCAGAGCTTCCCTACACGCAGCAAAGCACCTCGCCTGATTGGCCCTTGACAAGCGGCTGGCAAAACCGTGTCGCCATGTGTACCTCGTGGAGTAGTGTGCCAGCCGATGTCTCGACCATCAAGGCCGACTTGAAGATCGACGGCCCGCTCAGCGCCTGCATCTACTCCGGCGATCTGAACAGCGAGACCTTGGGCACCTCCAGCCTCGACCATGCCATCCTGATCGTGGGCTACGTGGACAACAGCTCGTGGGCCGGCGGAGGCTACTTCATCATTAAGAACAGTTGGGGAGCGACCTGGAACGGCAACGGCTTCGGCGACGTCGCGTACAGCAACATCACGCGCCAGGGAGTTATCGACGCGATTACCGGGGCGGCCTACTACACCGGCACCATGTATTTCAGCGGCACCGATGAGACGAATCCGGCCAACTATCACACCGGCGCCGCGGCCATTGCCACGTGGACAGGGACAGGGACAGGGAGCAGCAACAGCACCTGGAGCACCAGCGCGACGCACGACTGGTCGATCGGCGGCACCGCCTTCACCTGGGTCAACCAGGAAGTCGGGGCCGTCTTCGACAGCACCAGCCCCAGCAGCAAACGCTCCATCACCATCAGCGGCACGGCCATCGCCCACGGCCTGACCTTCAGCACCGCCGGGACGGGCTACTCGTTCAGCGGCGGCGCGTTGACGGTGACCGCCGGCGGCATCACGGCCAGCGAGAGCGTGACCTTCAACTCCCCGATCACCGTTGGCGCCCCGCAATCGTGGACCGTGGCCGCCGGCAAGACCTTGACCGTGGGGGCCATTCACACCGTCATCAGCGACGTGACGTTCAACGGCGCGGGGAGCGCGACGATCACCGGGGCCGTGGACGGCGGCGGCGTGGCCAATGCCGAAGGCGCGCCGGCGGGCAGGCTCGTCCAGGACGGCCCGGGAACCGTGACGTTCACCGCAGCGGCCTCCTGTGCTGACAACATCATCTTCTACGGCGGCACGCTGTCGATCGCCATGACGGGCGACAACTTCACCGGCGGCACGACGGTGGGCGGCGGCCTGCTGCAAGTCGGGGCCAGCAGCACGGTTTCGGGCGGCACGCTGGCGTACAGCCCGCTGGGCGAAGGCGCCTTGGTCCTCAGCGGCGGCACGTTGCAGGACGACGGCGGCGGCCGCACGCTGGCCACCGCCGCGACCATCAACGGCAACATCACCCTGGCCAGCGCCGGCGCGGTCGGCGTCACATTCGCCCCGCTGGGCCTCGCCACGCCCAATGTCGTGACGCTGAGCAATTCGCCCACGATCAACGTCATTGCGCCGACGACGATTGCCGACCAGATCGTGGGCAGCGGTTTTACCAAGAGCGGTCCGGGCGTGCTGGCCTTTACGGCGTCGGTGAATAGTTACACCGGCCCGACGACGGTCAGCGGCGGCACGCTCCAGGGGACGATCGCCAACATCGCGACGCCCGTCGTGCTGGCCAACGGCGCCGCGGTGACCTTCAATCAGCCGAGCAGCGGCACGCTGACCAACGCCGTCAGCGGCGCCGGTTCGCTGGTGAAAACGGGCAGCGGCACGCTTGATCTGGACGTCAATAGCAGCTACAGCGGCGCGACGAACATCTGCGGCGGCGTTCTCCGGCTCGATCCGGCGCAGATCCCCATCGCCCCGGCGATCTGGTACGATCCCAGCAATTCCAGCGCGGTCGTCACGAGCGGCGGCAGCGCAACGCAGTTGACGAACCTCGGCTCCCTCGGTCCCGTGGCCAACGCGACGGTCGTAAGCGGGCACTTGGCGCCGGCGTTGAATGCCGCCAACACCGCGTTCGGCGGCCGCACCGGCACGGGCATGCCGACCCTCAGTTTCGGCTATATCGGCGGCGACACGCTCGAAGGGCCCAGTACGAACACCGCCACGGCGGGCACCGCCACGCTGATGACGTTCAATAATCAGGCTTGCCTCAGCAACACCGGCTATACGATCCTGGCGGTCGCGGCCAGGTCGTTCAACAACGGCGCCCTGCGCCCGGGGGCGGGAACACAACCACCAGCGCTAATTTTTTCCTGGCGCGCAGCCCACGACTTGGAATGGCGGCCTCGCCATGGGCTGGTGGCAGACGGGCGGCGATGCTACCGGGGTGTACAACTTCGACCAGTATGGGAGTAATTGTTATGGGGGCAGCCCGGTCTCCGCCGGCAATCCCAACATGAACACCCGGGGCACCGAGTACCCGGTTGTCATGACCGCCCAGTTCGACCCGGCAGTCGGCCACTCCCTGCTTGTCAACGGCGCGACGGTCGCCCAGGACAACAACACGAGTGGAATCACCACCACCGGCACCACCGGCTGGCTCGGCAGCGGCGACCTGATCGGCGACAACGGCTACTTCAACGGCGACCTCGGCGAGGTGTTGATTTTCAACACCACCCTGACCGCCGCCCAGGAATCGGCCGTGGAAAGCTACTTGCAGAGCAAATGGCTCGGCACGGGCACGGGCACGAGCACGCTGCCCCCGTTGTATGCCGCCCCCGGAAACATCCTGCCCAGCACCACGCCGGTGACCATCAGCAGCGGCGGCACACTCGACCTGAACAACGCCAATCTGCCCATCGTCATCGGTTCGCTCGCCAGCAGCGACTCGACCACGCGGGTGTTGTTGGGCACTGGGGGAACCCTGACCACGGGCGGAGACAACACCAATACCACCTTCGCCGGCGTCCTCAGCGGCGGCGGCCAGTTGGTGAAGACCGGCAACGGCGATTTCACCCTCGCCGGCAGCAACACCTACAGCGGCGGCACGGCCATCAGCGGCGGCACGCTGCAACTGGGCGACGGCGCGAGCAAGAACGGCTCCGTCCCCGGAAATATCACCGACAACGCCCGCCTGACGTTCGCCAACCCCAACGCCCAGACCTATACCGGCGCCATCAGCGGCAGCGGCAGCGTGACCAAGACGGCCGCCGGGGCCCTGACGCTGGCCGCCAGCAATATCTACAGCGGCGGCACCGAGGTTGACGAGGGCACGCTCGTGGCGTCCAACGGAACCAACGGCTCCGCCACCGGCAGCGGCACCGTCACCCTAAGCGGCGGGACGCTGGCCAGCGGCACGGGCGGCGGCTCGATCTCGGGCAGCGTCCAAATCGGTTCCGTCGCTTCGGAAATCGCCCCGGGCGGAATCGGCTCGATCGGCAAATTGACCATCGCCAGCTTGCTCGCCGCCTCGAACCTCACGCTCAATTTCGACCTGACCACGCCGGAGGGAAACGGCGATTTGCTGGTCATCACATCCCCGGGCGGGCTGACCCTCGCGCCGGGCACGGCCATCACCTTCGGCACGAAACCCACGACGCATGGCGACTACCGGCTGATCGGCGGCAGTTTCGGCACGCTGCCGCTTGGCGACTTTGTTCTTCCCACGGCCCCAGCGACCGTGTCGTACTCGTTGTCCACGACCCCGGACCCGGGTTATATCGACCTCGTGGTCGTGCCCGAACCTTCCACCTTCGTCCTTCTGGGCGTTGCCGCCGTCGGACTGCTCGGCCACATGTGGCGACGGAAGCGGACGTAGTGCCTCGGGCAAGAAAGTCTTTTCCTCCCGGACAATCCCACCCAATGCAACGGCTGGGCTTGGGGACTTGGAAAATGACAAATCCCGGTTTGTCGTGCGAAGAATCCCGACCGTGGCAACGGGGGGCTTCTATCTGCTCATCCTGAGCTTGCGAATTGAGCTTGAACCGCAGCCCGGCCGCCGGGTAATATACGGCCATGTGGCGTAAGACCCTCCTTTCGCTGTGCGCAGTCCTGCCGCTGGTCGCGCTGCTTGCCGCGCTGCCCGGCGCGGCGGCCGAAAAGGTCGTGTTGCGGACGGCCGCGGGGCGATTCCTCCGCGCCGCCGAGGACGGCACGCTCCGCGCCGAATCCTTCCTTCCCGGCGACAAGGAAACCTTCGCGCTGGTTTCCCGCGGAAAACAGCAAATTGCCTTGAAGGGGCCGGGCGGCCGGTGGCTTGTGCCTGACGCCCGCGACGGCCGCACGCCGCGTTTGGGCGGCGCGGCGGCGGAACCGGGCGACCGCGAGACTTTTCAACTTGTGCCGGCCGGGGCGAACCGTTTCGCGCTCCGTGGGCACGGATCGAGCGCCCTGTTGGTCTTCGATCCGGCCGATGCGCGTCCGGCCGAGCCCAAGACGCCGGCCGGCCCGGCGGCGCGCGAGACGGTGGAAATCTACCGTGTCCGCGAGTTGCCGGCGATCCTCCAGACGGCATTGCCGGCGGCGCTTCATGCCCTGGCCGCGGAAGAGTTGGCCGGCAAGCAGTACGACAAGACGCAGACGCACAAGACGGAGAAGTACGTCGATCTGCCCGATCCCACGCTGAAAGACCTGAAACGGACGAAGCGGCACAAGGTGATCGCCGTGACCGAGGAGTCCCGGGTCCAGGCGCAACTCGACGGGCAGGCCGACGTCCACATGCCTGCGATGCTGTTTCTCGGCAGCTATGCGAAGGGCGGCCCGGGCGTGATTCTGCTGGCAGTCGATGCCCGGCTGCCGGTTCGCGGCCACGTGCAGTACAAGGTGCCCGACGTGGCCAGCGCCTCGACCGGTTATCGGGCCGAGGTCCAGCTTTCGGCGGTTGCCGAGGTGCGGGTGCAGCGTTCGGGCGGCGACGTGAAATTCAGCCCGCCGGCGGTGCTCGATGTGCACGTGTCGTTTTCGCGCATGGATTTTTCCAACGACCTGTTGAAGGCCGTCCGCCGTCAGATCAAGCACTTGGTGAACCACGAACTGCGGCACAACGAGGAGCGGATTCGCCAGCAGGCAAACCGCGCCCTGCAAAAGGCAATGTCTTCGCGCGAGGTGCGGATACCGCTGCTCGGGTATCTGGAACTGCTCTAAGCGATTGCGGCGATGGGGGCGGGCGCGCAGTCGGCTCGATGTCGGCGAGGTCCTGAATACGATCGCGTCCGGACGTTTGAGGCGCTGAAGGGCGCCATTTTTTTTGGCCATATCCCCCATTCGTCCAAATTCGACCGCTACCTGGCGGCCCGCCGGCCAGACTGATTGTCGGACGTTGGCTGTGGCCGTACAATGCTGGGATGATCCCGTGCTGCCGACGAGAATCCAATCTATCTTGCAATGCCGATCTCGACCAAACAAGCGACGTGTGAGCGATACCCGATGTATGTCCTGGAAGCCAAGCGGCTTTGCAAGGTGTTCGGAGGCGGCGCGACACGGGTGACGGCGCTGTGGGAGGTCGATCTCCAGGTGCGGCGCGGCGAGCTGCTGGCCATCATGGGGCCTTCCGGCTCCGGCAAGAGCACCTTGCTGCACTTGTTGGGCGGCGTTGAGCCTCCCACGTCGGGGGAGGTGTTCTTGGAGGGCGAGGCCTTCGGTTCGCTGAACGACGAGCAACGCAGCCTGATCCGTCGGCGCCGGGTCGGCTTCGTGTTTCAGAAGATCAATCTGCTGCCGATCCTGTCTGCCGCGGAAAACGTGGCGTTGCCGTTGCTCATTGACGGCACTCCGCGTGCGGCGGCCATGGCGAGGGCGGCGGAGGCCCTGGAACTCGTCAGGGTGGCGGAGCGGGCGTCCCATCTGCCCGCCGAGATGTCGGGGGGCGAGCAGCAGCGGGTGGGGATCGCCCGGGCGCTGGTGATCAATCCCGCCGTCATTCTGGCCGATGAGCCGACCGGCGCGATCGATCGCGCCACCGGAAAACACATCCTCGCCGAACTCCGCGCGCTGCGCGGAGCGGGGCCGAACCGTGGTTGTCGTCACCCACGATCCGGAGGTCGCGGCCGCCGCGGATCGGTGTCTGACCGTGTGCGACGGCCGTTTCCAGGGCGCGGCGGGAGACAAACCGTCGCCGCCCTCAGTGCGAGCGCTGATGCCCGAGGCCGATCGGTCATGAGATTGCAGTTTCTCATTTGGCGCGAGTGGCGAGCACGTCCGGGCCGGGCGGTGCTGACGCTGCTGAGCGTGGCGTTCGCCGTGGCCGCCGTGCTGGGCACTTCGCTGGCGCAGTCGATGGTCCGGCGGTCCTACGCGGCGATGTCGGACGCCCTGGCCGGCCCACCCGCCCTGGACATCGTGGCCGCCGAGGGAGGCCGGTTTCCCTTGGCCGACGTGCCGCCGCTGAACGCGCTGCAGGGGGTCCGCGCCCGGTGCCGATGATGTTCCAGCCGACCAGCGTGTGGGCATCCGGCAAACGATGGAAAGCGCTTGTCCTCGGCGTGAACGCCGACGCCCTCAAGGCCTCCGGGCTGGAGCTGACGGCAGGGCAATGGCCGACGAAGACCGGACAGTCGCTCATCGACGCCGGCTTGGCGCAGAGCCTTGGCCTGGAGATTCCGGGCCGGCTCGTCGTGCTGATGCGCCGGGCGCGGCGGCGACGACCGTGGTGGGCGCCGTGTCGTCCGGCTCGCTGTTGCCGCTGGGCGACGGCGCGACGATGGTCGTCTCCATGAAGACGGCGCATCGGTGGTTTGGCGCCGGCGGGCAGGTGGATCGCGTGCGCGTCTTCGTCGACGCGGCGGAGCGGCGCGACTCGCTGAGGGCCGAGATTGCCGCGAGGCTGCCCGACCGCCTGGTCGTGCAAGAGCCTGTTTCGCGGCTCCGGTTGGCAGACGAGATCCTGCGGTCGAGCGAATTGGCGCTGCAATTCGCCGGCGCGTTGGCGCTGGCAATGGCCGCCTTCATCATCTTCAACACGTTGCGGATGAATTTCAGCGAACGCCGCTGGCAGCTCTCCACGATGCGGGCCCTCGGCGCCACTTCGCGGCAGATTCACCGGCTGGTGACCGCGGAAGGGCTGTGGTTCGGGTGCATCGGCTCGGCGCTCGGCATTCCGGCGGGGGTGCTCGTGGCCGTCGGACTGGGACACGCCATGCAGCAGATGCTCGGCGCCCAACTGCCGACGACCTGGCCCACCGCGGGATCGATCCTGTTCGGGGCGTGCGTGGGGCCGGCCGTGTCGCTGGCGGCCGCCTGGGTGGTCGCCCGCCAATGCCGGCGCCTCTCGCCGCTGGCCGGAATCACGGGGATCGAGCCGGCCGGATTGGACCGGTATCCCGTTCGCACGACGCTGTTGTGCGCGGCCATCTGGTCCGCGGCCATGGGATGCCTGGCGGCGGTCTCCTTCGAGTTGCTGCCGAGCGCATGGGCGATTCCGGCGGGCCTGGCCGTGCTCGTGGCGTTCATCCTGTTGATTCCCGCGGTGCTGCGCCCCGTGGTGGGCGGCCTGACCCGCTTGATGCCGCCCCCGCTGAGGACCGAAGGCTTCCTCGCGGCACGCCACATGCAGCACCACAACATTCGAACCGGTCTGACCGTGGGCGTGCTGGTGGTGGCCATTAGCAGCGGATTGGGCCTGGGACATGCGATCCTCAACAATGTCAACGACGTGCGGCAGTGGTATCGCCGCAACATGTCCGGCGACTTTCTCCTGCAATCCCATCAACGTGGCGTTCCGGCCGACACGCTCGTCGAGGAGAAGGAGGTCGTCGAGCAGCTTTGCCGCGTCGACGGCGTGGAGCGCGTGGCGACCTTGCGATTCCGCGCGGCGCGGGCGTCCGGAGAACCCGTGCTGTGCGTGGCTCGCAGTTTTGCCCGTGAGCCGACGTTGCCTTGGAACCTGAGCGACTCGTGCGCCGCGGCCCTGCGCCGGGAGTTGGCGGAAGGGCAGGTGGCGATCAGTTCGGTCCTGGCCCAACGGCTGCGCCTCGGCCCCGGCGACGTGCTGCGCCTGGAAATGCAGGGCCGCACGGTCCAACGGCCGATCGCCGCGACCGTCAACGATTACACCCTCGGCGGCCTGGTGGTCTTCCTGGACTCTGTCGAGGCCGAGCGTTTCTTCGACATCGGCCCGGTGGACATCTTCCTGGTGACGTGCCGCGACGGCTGCACGCCGGCGATCGAGTCCGACCTCCGCGCCGTCGCCAAGCAGCACAGCCTGGCGCTGCAATCCTTCGCCGACTTGCGGCGGTATTTCGACGGTCTGATCAACGGCATCGTCACGTCGCTGTTGAGCCTGCTGGCGCTCGGGTTCGTCGTGGGAGGGTTTGGCGTAGGGAATACGATGGCGATGAGCGTGCTCGAGATGACGCGGCAGATCGGGCTGCTGAGAATCACCGGCATGACGCGACGCCAGGTGCAACGCTTCGTCCTGACCCAGGGACTCCTGATCGGCGTCGTCGGCGCGCTGCTGGGCACGGCGGCGGGCGTGGTCACCGCCCTGGTCATCCATTTTTGCAGCTCATCGCTGCTGGGCCGCAACGTGCCGCTGCAGTTCCACTCCTGGTTGTTCTTCGCCAACATTGGCGGGTGCCTGGTCGCCGCGCTGTTGGCTGCTTGGGGACCTGGCCGGCGCGCCGCCCGCACGCAACTCCTAGACGCGATTGCCTACGAATAGCACTTGCCCACGGTCCTGCGGCGGCTATTTCGAAGAGAGGGTCTTATCCCGAACTCGGGTTCTAGTATCGTGTGTCCGTCTGTTAGGGGCGTATCGTGGGGTGGAATACGTCTAGATTTCGACCCGGAGGGTCGCTTTGATAATAGCCCAGCGATTTATCGCTGGGTAGCGGAGGCCCCCAATTCCATCTTCGTCCCGTAGGGACGATCGAATCCCGGATGCCCCATTTCGGCCGTCCCTACGGGACTTTTCGCGCAAAATGGTTGTGGCTACCGACCCAGCAGTAAACTGCTGGGCTACTATCAAACGCCCCTACGGGGCGAAAACACTCGCCCAGCTCATTCGTTCCCACAATGGTGAATCGCTACACGAACACACGGCCCGCAAATGGCCTCACCACTCGCAAAGGGGATCATTGACAGCCGTGATATCGCTAAGTATCATCGGTGTCTTTAGTGTCGCTGATGTAGCGTCTCCCCGCTGATGCCTTCGGTGACGCAGACGGCCTGGAACGTGGGTCCAGGAGGCGGACTTTTGTCTTGAAAATAGGCCGTTTAGCACCCATAGAGTGGATGGCGATTATAGGCAACTTTTGATCGCAGGCATGTCATGAGGACCTACCGACTATTGACGGGTGCAACGGGGTTGTTGGGCCGCTACCTGCTGCGCGACCTGATGCTTCAGGAAGAGCCGGTGGCTGTGTTAGTGCGCCCGTCGCGGTGGGAAATGCCCGAGCAGCGAGTGGACCAGATTCTCTCGTTCTGGGATGAACAGTGGGGGCGTTCGCTGCCGCGTCCCGTGGTCCTCCAAGGGGATATTACCGAGCCGTTGCTGGGCCTGGATGGGGCGCAGATCGCGTGGGCCCGGCGACACTGCCGTTCCGTGCTCCACTCCGCCGCCAGTCTCTCGTTTCAGGAGGAGGAGGGCGAGCCGTATCGCAGCAACGTGGACGGCGTCCGCAACGTCCTGGAGTTCTGCCGCTCCACGGGCGTGAAGGCGCTCGATCACGTTTCCACGTCATACGTATGCGGACTGCGCCTCGGGGACCGTGTACGAATCGGAACTCGACGTTGGGCAAGCCATGGCAAACGACTACGAGAAGAGCAAACTCGCGGCCGAGCGCCTGGTGCGGTCGGACAAGCACCTGGAAGCCTTCCGCATCTTCCGCCCAAGCATCATTACCGGTGAACACCGGACGGGCCACAGCTCGACGTTTCACGGCTTTTACGCGCCCTTGCGCATCGGCTATGCGTTGTTGAGCATGATTCCCTTCGAGGAGTTGTTCCAGGTTGACTTCCTGGCTCTACTCGGTCTGACCGGCCAGGAGCGCAAGAACCTGGTGCCGGTCGACTGGGTCAGCGATGCGATGGTCACGCTGCTGGGGCGCCAGCCGCCGGGCAACGAGACGTTCGCCCTGGTCAGCCCCCAGGCGGTGACCGTTGGCCGCATCTTGCGCGTGTTTGCAGAAGTGGTGCGTCGGCGGGGCCGTCCGGCCGCGCCGGCCCGGAAAGCCGACGGCGGTTCCGCCGATCGCCGGGACGATCGCAGAGGCGGAGCAACGGAGTTTGCAGGGAGGGAGGTGTTTCAGAAGGCCTACGTGGAGCAATTCGCCGCGTACCGCAGCTATTGGCGGGACGAGCCGCAATTTGATTGCACCGCCACGCTCGCCGCCTTGCCCGACAAACCTTGCCCGCCCATGAGCGACGAGGTGCTCACGAGGCTCTGCGAATACGCGATCGACGCCCGCTTCGGCTGGCCGCGCAAACTGGCGCTGCCGCTGAAGTTTTCCGTGGGCGAGTGGCTCCGCCGCCGCCTCCGCGCCGACACGTTCGAAGGCAATTTGCCGCCGGACGGCGACGCCCAGCGGCGCCAAACGCTCGGCTTGACCGTCACCGGCTCCGGCGGCGGCTGCTGGACAATCCTGGGCGACGCGCGTGGCGGACTGTTCTGCCGCGAGGGACGTGCCCCGGCCGAAAGCGAGGTGCGCATGAACGCGCGCACGTTCCAGGACCTCGTGGAAGGCGGGACGACGCTCGAACAGACGTTGCGGCAAGCGCGGGTGATGGTCCGCGGCGACCGCAGCGGGCTTGCCGCCTTGCGGGCCCTGGTCAGCGGCCGCTCGCCGTCCTGCGGCGAGGAACTGCGGTCCCAGGCGACCTATGGAAATGGCGCGGGAAGAAGGCAAACGCACGACCACTAACGATTGAGGAACGGCAACCCATGCCCTCAGCAGTTCGCTCGGATGTGCCCTTGGCGGTTGTAGGAATGTCGTGCCGCTTGCCCGGCGCTGCCGACCTGACCGAATACTGGCGGCTGATCGAGTCGGGGGGCGACGCCACGGGGGAGCTGCCACGCGAGGTGTTGGACCGCGAGTTGTACTACGATCCGCGGAAGGGGCAGCGAGGAAAGTCCTACTCGACCATCGGCGGCATGTGCCCCCGGCCGCCTTTCGACAATCGCAAGTGCCGGCTTCCGGAAGACGAGATTCGCACCTACGATCCCGCGCACCTGACCATGGGGGAATTGGCGCACGACGCGCCTGCGCGACGCGGGCTACGATCCCTTCGATTTGCCCATCCGCAACGCCGGCGTATACTTCGGTCACACGTGCGGCAGCGATCTGTCCTCCGACATCATGATTGCCGGCTACGCGGAGGAAGTCGCCCGCTGCCTGCACGGGCTGGACTCGCTCCGGTCGTTCGCTCCGCGGGAGCGGGAGGAGATGGCCCGGCGCATGGTGACGTGGGCCCGCCAGCGGTACGATCATCGGCGCGAGAACCGCGGACTCGATTGGGCCTCCAGCCGCGGCGCGCAGTTGATCGCCCGGTCGTTCGGGTTGGACGGGCCGTGCCTGGTGGTCAACGCGGCATGCGCATCGTCGCTCCTGGCGACGATGCTTGCGGGTCGCGCCCTGCAGCACGGCGCCATCGACATGGCCGTGGTCGGCGGCGCGTCGTGTCTGAAAGGCTCGTCGCTGGTGTTGTTCTCGGCGGCCCAGTCGGTTGCCGAGGGCAGGTCCTGCCCCTTTGACGCCGGCGCCACGGGGCTGGTGACCGCCGAGGGATACGTCACGCTGGTGTTGAAGACCTTGCCCAGGGCGCTGGCCGACGGCGACCGCATCCGCGGCGTGATCCGCCGCATGTCGTTCTCGTCGGACGGGCGCGGCAAGAGTCTCTGGGCGCCGCTGAAGACCGGCCAGGTCCTGGCCATGCGGCGCGCCTACTGCGACGGAATCCGCCCCGAAGACGTGCAGTACATCGAGGCGCACGCGACCTCGACCCAGGTGGGCGACGCGACCGAACTGGCCGCGCTCGCCGAAATCTTCCCGGCCCATCTGCCCGGCGGACGAAGAATCCCGTTGGGCAGCGTCAAGGCCAACCTCGGTCACACCCTGGAGACAGCGGGCGTCGCCGGCCTGGCCAAGGTGATTCTGGCCATGGAGCACGCCGTGATCCCGCCCGTGGCCAACCTGGTCACTCCCAACCCGGCCATTCCGTGGGATCGACTCTCCTTCTACCTGCCCCGCCGGCCCGAGCCGTGGGAGCGTCCCGAAGGAGGCTGCCGCAGGGCCGCGGTGAACTCGTTCGGCATCGGCGGTCTGAACATTCACGTCGTGGTGGAAGAGCACGTGTCCGAGCGCGCGCCCTCGTATCCCGTGCCTGCATTGCCCAAGGACGAGCAGCCGGCCGCGGCTGCCCACGAGCCGATTGCGGTGATTGGCATGGGGACGATCCTCCCCGGGGCCCACACGGTGAAGGCTTTCCTGGACTTGCTGGCGGACGGCCGCGATCCGAAAAGCGACGTTACCCCGGACCGATGGGACCCCGGCGTCTTCTACTCGGCCGACGGGCCGCAGCCGTACCGCAGCCCGACCAAGCGCGGCGGATTCGTCACCGGCTATCACTACGATTGGCGGCGGCATCGCGTGCCTCCGAAACAGGTCGAGAAGGCCAACCCGTTGCAGTTCATGTTGCTCGACGCCACGGAGCAGGCCCTGCGGCAGGCCGGCTATCTTGAGAAGGAGTTCGATCACGAGCGGATGGGGATCGTCGTTGCGACGCAATTCGGCGGCGACTTCTCCAGTCAGCTTCAAGTCGGACTGCGGCTCCCCGAGTTCGAACGGCAACTGCGCGCCCTGCTCGAGTTGCGGGGTATGCCCGAGGCGCAACGGGAGCGGGTCGTCGCCGAGTTCGCAGACCGGGTCCTCCAACACATGCCCGCCCTGCTCGACGAAACCGGCAGCTTCACGAGCAGCACGCTGGCGTCGCGGATCACCAAGACGTTCGATCTGAAGGGGGGAGGGCTGAGCCTGGACGCCGGTTGTGGTTCGGGCCTGGCGGCGCCGGGCGCCTGCATCGACGTGCTTCGCAACGGCGATTGCGATCTGATGTTGTGCGCCGCCGGACGGCGCCACATGGACGTCGTGCTGTTCGACAACTTGCATCGCGCCGGCGAGTCTGGCGCTGGGCGAGCCGGCCCCCGCCTATGACGAACAATCCGCCGGCTACGTGCCGGGGGAAGGTTGCGCGGTGCTGTTGCTGCAGCGGCTTTCCGACGCCGAGCGCGACGGCAACCGCGTCCTCGGCGTCGTCCGCGAGGTGGCGGCGTCGACGGATTTCAGCGGCCCGGGCAACTCGCTCCGCAAGGCGCTGCAACGGGTGATGGATGCCGCCGGCACGCCGGCCGAGGAAGTCCTCGCGGTCGAGGCGGTCGGGACCGTTCCCTCGATCGAGACATGTGAAGTCGCCGCCGTGCGCGACGTTGCCGCCACGCCCGCCCGTCGCGAGCCTGTGCTCATCAACTCGCTGGACGTCGCAGTTCGGGTTCCTGGGCGCGGTGCACGGCCTGGCGGGAATCGTCAAGGCCACGGCGGCCGTCGCGTCGGGGCAATTGCCGGCCGGCGCGGCCACGAAGAACCCGCGACAGTCGCTCTTCTCCTCGCTTGACGTGCGACCCCAACAAAACGCCGTCCCCCTGGAACGCGATACGGCCAGCTTGATGGTGCTCTGCGGCCGGGCGCAGGGTGTGTCCTACGCGGCACTGGTCGAATCGGCTCACAAAGCGACCCGCACGAACCGGCCTCACAGCCGGAAGTCCACGACGGCCTTACGCGCCGAAGCACGCATCGTCCGACTGGGCGCCGCGGATTTTCCCTCGCTCGTGGAAGCGATCCGGTCGGCATCGGCGGCGGAACGTTTCCAGGCGGGCTATCGCTTTGGGCCGTCGGACCGGGCCCGACTGGCCATCGTGTGCCGGGGCCCGGAGGAACTCGCCGCCCGGCAACAGCAGGCCGCCGAGGCGTTGGGCCTGGGCGATCGCGGCGCAACGGTCCTCCGACGATTGGCGGCCGACGGGATTTTCTTCGGCGAGGCGCCCGCCGGCCGTCGCGCGGTGGCATTCGTTTTTCCCGGTCAGGGCTCCCAGTACGCCGGCATGTTGGCCAACCTGATTGCCGAACTGCCGGAGGCGGCCCGGGCGTGCCGCGAGGCCGACGCCGCCATGTCGGCGCTGGGCCGTCCGCCGTTCGCCGAGATCGTCCGGCAGGACTCGTCGGGACTTGGCGTTGACGTTCTGGAAGACCCAGGTGGCGATGCTGCTGGCCGACTACATCGTCTGCCGGACCTTGCGCAGCCTGGGGCTTGCGCCGGACGTGGTGGCCGGTCACAGTTTCGGGGAATATCCCGCCCTGGTCGCGGCCGGCGCGTGGAGCATCACCGACGCGATTCGCTGCACGTGGCATCGTGCCGCGGCGATCAGCGGAGCGTCCGGACTGGAGGGCTGCATGGCGGCAACCGATGCGTCGCCGGCGCTGATCGAGGAGTCGATTGCCCTGCTCGGCGCCGCGGTCAGCCTGGCCAATTACAATGCGCCCGAGCAGACGGTCATTTCGGGCCGGCGCAAGGACGTGGAGAGCGTCATGGCCTGCTTGAAACAAGCCGGTCACGCCGTCGCCAAGCTCCAGGTGCCCTATCCGTTCCACTCGCCGTTGATGCGCCCGAGCGCCGACTGTCTGGCCGAGATGCTGCCGGAGATTCCGTTGCGGGCGAGCGAGGTTCCGGTGATCAGCACGGCAAGCTGCCGGCCCATGACGCAGCCCGACGAGTTTGTCCGCAGCCTGCTCGATCAGCTCGTAGCGCCGGTGAATTACCCCGCCATCGTCGATCGGATTTGCGAGTTCCGCCCGGCGCTCGTCGTCGAGTCAGGGCCGCGGCAGGTGCTGACGAAGCTGAACCAGCTCAACCACCGGGGCAACGAGCCGGTATTCATGGCGGCCGACGACCCGCGCTGCCCGGGCGCCGCGGCGCTGCTGGGAGTGGTGGCCCAGGCGGACTGCCTCGGTTGCCTCGGTCGCGACTTTTCCTCGTTGCCCGCGCTGCCGAAACCACTGCGCGAAGGACGCATCGTGGCAGTCGTCGATGCCACGGAGCGCCGGCGCGGGAAGATGCGCACGACTTCCCATGCGCCGGTCCGCGAGGTCAGTCAGCCTTCCGAGGGCGACAACGGAGAGCGTGCGCGCGAAGAAGGTGTGCTGGCAGCCGCCCGAACGCTGCCCGCTGCCGCCACTCCGGAAACGTTCGCTGCGGCCCGCGAGCCATTTCAGCCCTCTCATCTGTCCCGGCGACAGGAAGAACCGGCTGGCAAGGTTCCGCGGCAACTCTTTGTGCCCCCGCAAGAGGCATCTCGGCCCGCGGCGGATGCCGACGAACTGCGCAAGATCATGGTCGCATTCGTGGTCGAGCAAACAGGCTACCCGGAAGACATTGTTGAATTGGACGCCGATCTCGAGGCCGACCTGGGGATCGACAGCATCAAGAAGGCCCAATTGTTCGGTGAGTTGGCCGAGCGGTTTCACATCGCGCCGCGGGAGGGCCTGTCGCTGGACGGCTTTCCGACGCTGCGTCACGTGCTGAATTTTCTCGTGGAGGAGTTGGGTTCGCGCGTGGCGGGCGAGGGCCTGGTGTCATCGCCGCCGGCAGTCGTCGAGGAGGCGGCGGATGCTGACGAACTGCGCAAGATCATGGTCGCGTTCGTGGTCGAGCAAACAGGCTACCCGGAAGACATTGTGGAGTTGGACGCCGACCTCGAGGCCGACCTGGGGATCGACAGCATCAAGAAGGCCCAGTTGTTCGGCGAGTTGGCCGAGCGGTTCCACATCGCGCCGCGGGAGGGCCTGTCACTGGACGGCTTTCCCACGTTGCGTCACGTGTTGAATTTTCTCGTGGAGGAGTTGGGTTCGCGGGTGGCGGACGAGGGCTTGGCGCCGCCGGCACCGCCGGCGGTCGCCGAGGAGGCGGCGGAGGCCGTGGCAGCGGTGGCCCCGCAATGGCCGCAGGCCCTTGGGGCTTTGCGGATCGAGGTGCTGGAAGGAACGCCTCGTGAGAATGGGTTTGCAGCACGGACGGGCGCTTGCCGCCGAGATTCACCGGGAGATCGCCGGTCTGGTCGACGCGACCGGCGCCCGCATCAGCCGCAACGGCGAACTGTGGCAAGGGGCGACGCTCGAGGAGTTGCACGGATTGGCCGACGGGGCAGGCATTAACGTCGAAGCCGTCGAGTCGTGGAACTTCGTCTTGGAGCCGTTTGCCGCGTGGCGCACTGCCTTCCAGACCGGCGGCAGCGATCCCGGCGCCCTGTCTTCCGATTCGACCACCGTGGTCCAGATCCGGCGGCCCGTGCGCGGGTTGCCCTATCTCTTGGTTGCGAAGGCGGGCCAGGTGTTGCCCCGCGCGGGCGTCAACGCGGCCGGTGTCGCTGTTTCGTGGGAACCACTCGACGCCGATCCTTTGCCGAGCGACGTCGTCGCGCTCACCGAGGCGATTCATGGCGCGCTGAACACCAGCCAGGCACACCAGGAAGCTCAGACCCGATTGCGGAACGTGGCCGTGTGCGGGCGGTGGTGCATCGGCGTCGGCCGTTCGGAAGGGCCGATCGAGACGTACTTTCATCTCGACGAGCGGGGCATTGCCGCCTCGCCGCCCGAGGGCGCCTCGCCGCCGCAGCGCGAGTTCCATCGGCAGATGCGGGAAAAGCCCGCGACGCTTGTCCTCTGCGACCGGCGGACCGGTTCGAGCAAGGCGATGGTCTTGTCGGATTTCCTGCGACCGGCAACCGGCTGTCGCCTTTCCCAGCAAAAGTCGGCGTCCGAACCAGCCTTCCAGCCGCTCCGACCGGAGGAAAGCCGGATGCGTCGGCACGTGCTGCGGATGGCCGCCGCTCCCCTTGCGGCGGACGGCAAGCCGGTTTACCGGCCGGGCGACCTGGTTTGCGCGATCGGTCCCGCCGCTGTCGGCGGGCCGCTCCGCGGCGCGTGGGAGAAGTTCGGCTGCCGGACGCTCCTGTTGACCGAAGGCGATTGGTCCGCGCGATTGCGGGAGTTGTTGGCCGGCGAAGTTCCCCGCCATTTGCTCTTGCTGCAAGAGGCCGCTACGCCGGCGGCGGAGTTGGACCGGTTCCACGCCTCCGACCACTTTGTCGAGATTGTGGAGGCGACGCGGCAGTGGATCGAGGCGTTGGAACGTCACGGCGGCGTCGGCGGCGCGTCGCTCACGGCGCTGACGCGAATGGGCGGCGATTTCGGCTTCCATTCGCTCGACGGGTGGATTCTCCGGCGGCGGGATGACGGGACTGCTGAAGGCGATCCGCCGGGAATTCGCCTCGTTGACCGCCAAGGTCGTCGATTTCGACGGCGAATGCCCGCCCGACGAAATGGCCGATTGTCTCGTCGAGGAAATGACCGGCGGCTCGACGGAATTGGAGGTAGGATTCCGTCGCGGCCGTCGTTACGTGGTCCAGGCCGTGGCGCAGCCCGTCCGCCCGGCGCTGCGGGAGATTCCGCAGGGGTCGGTCTGGGTGGTGACGGGGGGCGGGCGCGGCGTCACCGCCGCCGTCGCCCGGGAGCTTGGCCGGCGATTCGGCGTGCAGCTCCACCTGCTCGGCACCGCGCCGGCGCCGCGGGACGATGCGCCCCGGTATGGCCGCAGCGAGGATGAATTGAAAGAACTCAAGCGAGAGATCGCGATTCGCGCCCGCCGGGAGGGCAAATCGCCGGCCGAGGAGTGGCAGCGCCTTGAGCGAGCGATGGAATTGGACGACAACCTGCGGCGGCTGCGCGAAGAAGGAATTCGGTCGCAGTATCATTGTTGCAACGTCACCGACGTGGCCGGTCTCGATGCGACTTTGAAGGACATTCGCCGTGCCCACGGCCCCATTCAAGGCGTCGTTCATGGGGCCGGCGTGGAGGCGGCATGTCGCTTCGTGCGCAAGCAGCCGTCGGCCGTGCGGCGCTGCATCGCCGTCAAGTGCGACGGGGCAGCCAACCTCGCCATGCTGACCCGCCAGGACCCGCTGCGGTACTTCGTCGGCTTCGGCTCGACCAGCGGCCGGTTTGGCGGTTTGGGGCAGGCCGACTATTCGTTGGCGTCCGATTTGTTGGCGAAGATGGTAGGGCGGCTGGCCGCCGAACGCCCTGAGTGCCGGTGCGTGTGCTTCCACTGGCCGGCTTGGGGCGAAGTGGGGATGGCCGTCCGGCCGGAGAGCAAGTCGGTGTTGCAGCGCGCGGGAATGACGTTCATGCCGGTGCAGGAAGGCGTCGCGCACCTGATCGGCGAACTGCTCGCCGGCGGCGAGGAGCGGGAGATTCTGGTGCTCGATCAGCCCGGCTCGCTCGATACCGACGGCACCATGACGCGATCCGCCGCTTCCGAGGATGCCGCGGTGTTTCGCGCCGGCTCCAGCGGCAGCCGCGCTCCGCGGCAAGCGCACGCGTCCATCGACTGCCCCGCGATGGGACTCATCCGGTCGCTCTCTTCCGACACGAAGCCGGGCCGTTACATGGCGAGTGTGTTGCTTGATCCGGCCAGGGATCCGTTCCTGATCCACCACCGATTCAAGGGCATGCCTTTCCTGCCGGCGGTGATGTCCATGGAAATCTTCGCCGAAGCGGCGAGTTCGATCGAGCCGTGGGCGACGCTGCACAGCCTTTCCGAGGTGCGGTTGATCAGCGGACTCGCGTTTTCCCAGTTGCGCGGCTACGAGGCCCGTGTCGTGATCGAGCGGTGTCCGGAGGGCTATCGCTGCCAGTTGGTCGGGCCGTTCGTCAATGCCCAGGGCCACGTGCTCGAACAGGAGCGGTTGTACGCCTCGGCGCTGGTGGCGTTGGGCGAGGAGCCGCCGCCGACGGAGGAGAGAGACCCGGGCGAGCCGGCCTACGATTGGGTCCCCATCGTCTACCCTAAGGATGCCGTCATTGTGCACGGTCCGCCGTTGCAGGCCTGCAAGGCGATGGTCTGTCAGCGCAACGGCGCCCGCGCCAAGGTTTGCGCCGCCGCGCCGGCCACGCTCCTGGGGGAACGGGCGGGCAACGGCCTGCTGCCTTGTGCGGAATTGGACGGCTGCCTGTTCGCCTGCGGCGTGTACAGCTATTGTATGCTGGAGCGAGTCCAGGAAATTCCCTTGGCCATCGCTCGCTATCAGCAGGTGCGGCTGCCGCAGCCGGGTGAAGAATGTATCCTTCGCGTCTTCTACCGGGAATCGAACGACCGGGGCAGCATATACGATTTCTTCCTCGTGGGAGCGGCCAAAGACGTGATCTTCGAAGTTCAAGGATTTCAGACCATCCGTCCCTAGGGTGCGTGCGCATGCGGTTGGATAGGGACCCCAAAACCATGATCGACCTGACTGGACAAGTGGCGTTGATAACGGGCGCGTCCCGGGGCATCGGCAAGGCCTGCGCGTTGAAGCTTGCGGAAGCGGGCGCCGACGTGGTGATCACCTACCTCGTTGCGAAGGCGGCCGCCCTGGAGGTCGCCGAGCAGATCAAACTTGCGGGCGCAACGTCGCCGTGGTTCGCGCCGACGTGGAACACCGCGACGACGTCGAAGCGACGATGGAGTTCATCAAGCTCGAGTTCGGCTCGCTGGGGATCATCGTCAGCAACGCGGCCACGGGCGGATTCCGGCCACTGCTGGCCACCACCGATCGCCACTTCGAGGCGGCCATGAACATCAACGCCCGGCCGCTGTTGTACTTGGTTCAAGCGGCCATGCCGATGCTTGAACGAAACGAGAGGCGGGCCAAGGTCATCGCCCTTTCGAGCCACGGCTCGGTCATGGCCCTGCCCATGTACGGAACCATTGGCGCCTCGAAAGCCGCGCTGGAGGCCCTCGCGCGGCATCTTGCCTTGGAACTGGGCGGGCGGAACGTGAACTTCAACGTCGTGCGCGCCGGACTGGTCGAGACCGACTCCACCCGGCGATTGCCGAACGCCGACGCGATCTTCGCGGCGCGCATCGACAAGAGCATGACCGGCTCGCGGTTGCTGACTGCCGAGGACGTGGCCAACGTCGTTCTCTACCTGGCCAGCCCCTTGAGCGACCTGGTCCAAGGGGAAACGATTACCGTGGACGGCGGCGCCGCCATCCACGTATGATGATCGCCACGAGCCCGTCCGAGCAGGACTTGCACCATGTCGCGGAATTGTGCTTCTTCGATCTTTCCGCTTCCGCTGACCGTCTTCGAAAACTACTTGCGCATGGACGATCGCCCGGCCTATCCGATGACGATCCCCATCGAAATGGAGTTTCTGGGCGAGGTCCTGCCGACGGAGTTCGAGGCGGCCTACGAGGAAGCGATCGAGCGACATCCGCTGTTCTCCTGCTTGCTGGATACAGCCACGAAACCGTTGCCTTCGTGGAAATACTGCCCGGAGGCAAGGTCCCGCGTGGATTGGGGGGGGCTGCGTGAACCGCGGTTGTGCCCCCGCGGGGAACCGATCGACCTCAGGCGGGAGGCCGGCATTCGCGCCTGGGTGCGGAGCGGGGAAGGCCGCACCATCGTGACGATCCAATGTCACCACTCGGTTTGCGACGGAATCGGCAGCTTGCGTTTCCTGGGCGACCTGCTTGGGGCCTACAGCATCCGCACGAGCGGACCGGGCGACCCGTCGGTCAAGCTTCCCCTCGTGCGAGCGGATCGGCTGCTGCGCCGCGGACAATTCCCCTTCCAGCCACCGGAACCGGTCACGCGTTTTCAGGCAGTGCGGGCAACGCTGCGCGAGGCGATCTTGTGGTTGGGGCGCCGTCCCGCGCCGCTAGGCGTGCCGCGGTCGAGCCGGCACTCGCCGCCGATCGCGATTCCTTTCCCGGGAACACAGACTCATCTATTCAGCAGGGCCGAGACCGATCGCCTGCGGCAAGTCGCCCGGCGCAACAAAGTATCGCTGAACGATCTGCTGACGCGCGACGTGTTCCTTGCCGTCCGCGACTGGAACTCGCACGTCGGCCCGCAATCGCCCGGCCGCTGGCTGCGGGTGAACATGCCCGTCAGTCTGCGCTCGGGCATCCATGACTCCATGCCCGCCGCAAATGCCATGAGCTACACCTTTCTTACCCGCCGGGTAGCCGATTGCGCGGACCCGAACAGATGCTCCGGAGCATTCACTGGGAAACGAACATGATCAGGCGCTGGAACCTGGGGTTGCACTTCATCGGCGGGTTGACCGTGGCCCACAAGGTTCCCGGGTTAATGCGCCTGTTCACCAGCGGCCATCGCTGCTTCTGCACCGTGGTGCACAGTCATCTGGGCGACGTCCACCGCCACTGCGGCCTTCATTTTCCGCGACGCGATGGGTATCCGGTCATCGGCAACCTGGTGCTGCTGCGCCTGACGGCGACGCCGCCAATCAGGCCAAATACGCGTGCCGCCTTTTTCACGGCCCACTGCGGCGGGCAATTGACGGCCGCACTGCGCTGCGACCCGCACTTGTTCAGCCTCGACGACGGCCAACGACTGCTCGACGGCTACGTCCAGCGGCTGCGCGCGAGCGCGGGCAACCAACCGGCGCCGCGGTCTTGCGCCGGTTTCCAGACGTAAGGACAATCGTGGTCAAACGCCCGCCTAATGATCGTCGGGTGGCACTGGCGTTTCGCCAGTGCTGGGAAAACACGGGCAAGATGCCCGTGCCACCCAAAATCAAACGGTACAGGTAACTGCAAAGCGCGCTAATGATCGATGCGGCGGTAGACGCCCAAGTTCTCTTCCGCCAACGACCTCATGAAGTTGTCCAGCGGGCTGCCGGGCTGGCCGGGCGCAATGCCGATGGTGTAGACGGAAATCCGCCGCAATTGGTTGGCCTGGACCATGGCGGCGATGATCGCGTCGGGCTTGGAAATCTTGCCGGCGTTCGGATCGCCGTCGGAAAGGAAGTAGACCGCTTCGGCATCGAACCCGAAAGCGGCTTCCAGGGCGTCGTACGCGGCCGTTTCGCCGCCGGCGCGAAGCCCGTAGACGAACTGCGCCGCCTTCTGCTTGCCGGCCGGCGTGGCAGGCATCAGCTTTCGCTGCCAAACTCCCACCCGGGTGCTGAAGGCCACGATGCTGAACGCGGCGTCGGCGGGCAGGGCGTTGATGGCCTCCATCATCTCACGCTTGGCGGTCGTCAGCCGCAGGCCCTCCATGCTCCCGGAGACATCGATCACGAAGACCAGCCGCCGGGCCTGGATCGGCAGGCCGTAGTACGAGGGCAGTCCCGCG
Organism: uncultured Planctomycetia bacterium; assembly: GCA_963804825.1. Classification (GTDB taxonomy): domain Bacteria; phylum Planctomycetota; class Planctomycetia; order Pirellulales; family Thermoguttaceae; genus JBKQVT01. Next base: position 727,893 of record CAWDRV010000006.1, read on the forward strand.
AAGACGGCCGAAGCCAGCGGAGTCTCGGACCCCTTCGCCGGAAACTCGAAACCCTCCTTGTGCTGTTTCCACCACGCTTGCCAGGCCCCGATGTTGACCCCGTGTTGTTGGTGCGTGACGGCGGTCAGATGCCGCACGATGTCGCCGCGGACTTCTCCATCCACGTTGGGCAGCAGGTCCACGAGCGTATCGACGGCCTCGGGCAGCCGGATGCCGACCATCGCCTGAACCACAGCGCGGCGGCAGGCGAAGACGTCGGAGAAGTATTTCAGCCCGGCCATCCTTCGCAGCGCCGCAAGCGCCTGCTGGTCGCCCTGTTTTCCCCACGCATCGGCCACGCTGATGACGGCCGGTACGCCGTCGGGGGCCTTGGCCATCGACTCATCGAGGAGCTTCTTCAGATCGCGTTGGACCTCGGGCGTATCGGACGCCAGCAGCACGGCCAGCAGCGCCTCGAGGAGCGACAGCCGGCCCTTCTTCTTCTTGTGCAGCTCCTTGTCGAGGATGCGGGAAAGATAGATGCAGACCTCGCGTCGCTCTTTCCAGGTCAAGAGGGTTTCGTAGGCGGCCTGCTGGATTTCCTTCCTGGGATCGATGAGCAACGACGGTGCGATGAGCTGGGCGGCCTCCAGTCCCGGCAGGTCGCGCAGAGACTGGATGGCTTTCAGGCGTTGCGTGGTCCCGGGGTTGTGGAGCCGGCGTTGCGCGGCGCGGACGGCCTCGCGGACGTCGGCGTCGTCGTCCGCGGCCCGGAGCATGGCCGGCAGGCAGGCAATCGCCAGGAAAACCGTCGCCGCCAAGCCCGATGGCAGAGTGCGCATGGCCAAACCCCTCACCCTTGAGTGTATCCGATTTTCGGCCCGAGGGAAACCCCCACCCGAGCACGCTTTCCGACGGCCTTTGCCCGCCGGCGTCGAATGCGAAACCGCAAGCGAGCAACGGGTTTTCCGGCAAAAACACGTTGGAAAATGGGCTAGAAATGCAAGGCGATCCGTTGTCCGCTCCGGCTGGATTGACGCATGGCGTCGATGACCACGGCCACGCGGTAGCCGTCCTCGAACGTGGCGTTGAACGGGCCGAGCGGCTTGTCGTGGGCCACCGCATCGAGGAAGTGGAACTTCTCGATGATCTGGCCATGCTCCCAGCCGAGGTTGTGTCCTTGCGGCCACCAGTCGGACAGGTAGGGATGACAGCTTTCCGTGACCGAGATTTCGCTGAAGCCCAGCAACGAGTCGTCGGGGGCGTCGCCGCTGAGGCAGGCGAACAGGCTATTCGGATGTTCGAGGTCCCAGCGGAGCGAGCCGCGGGAGCCGTTGATTTCCCAGCCGAGGAAGTTCTTGCGTCCGGTGGCGACCACGGACGATTCGAGCACGCCCAGGGCGCCGTTCTCGAATTCCAGGACCGCCGCGGACGCCTCGTCGGCGACCACGTCGGCCGGACAGCCGTCGCTCGGGATCGCGCGGTCCTTGTGGAAGGTCCGCACCGACGCCGACACGGCGGCAATCTCGGCGATCAAGAAGCGGCATTGGTCGATCGCGTGGCTGCCGATGCCCTGCAAGCTGCCCGAGTGCGGCCAGGCCGAACACCACACCCTGTCGGGCGGCAGCGACGGATCGTGGCCCGCCATCTGCAAGTAATGAACGCGGATGTGGTAGAGCGTGCCGAGCCGGCCCTCGGAGATCAGGTCCTTGGCAAATCGCACGGCCGGCATGAAGCGGTAATTGAAGGTGCACATGGCCTTGCCGGTCGCCGCGGCCGCCGCGTCGCGCATCCGCCGGGCGTCCTCCACCCGGATCGCCATCGGCTTCTCGCAGATCACGTGCTTGCCATGTTGCAATGCCGCGATGCACGGTTCCGGATGCACGGGATCGGGCGCGCAATTGTCGAAGACCTGGACCCGCGGGTCGGCGGCCATCTCCCGCCAATCGCTGCAATACTCTTCGTAGCCGTAGCGCGCCGCCTCCCGGGCCGCCAGTTCGGCCTTTTGATCGCACAGGACCAGCAGCCGCGGGGCGATCTTGGCCGCGGGGTAGATGTAGGGGATCTTCTTATAGGCGTTCGTGTGGCACTTGCCCATGAAACCGCATCCGAGCAGACCGATGCGGATTTCCTTCGCATCCCGTGCCGCCGTCTTGGTTGTCGCCATGACATTGCTCCGAATTCAGGTGGTCAATACGTCCGCCAACTCGCGCCTGGCCCAGTGGATCGAGGCGCGAATGTCCTCGCTCTCGCGCTGCCACGCCGCCGGACCGTCGGGAAGGCTGACGGGCCAAGGATCGGGCCGGGTCTTGCCCCAGGCCTTCGCCAAGTGCCACGCCAGGCCGTCGCCCGGCGGCGAGGGATGCCGGGTCCAATACTCCGGCTTCAAAATGTCGAGCCGGAAGGGGGCGAATTGCGTGTGGATCTCGAGGTTCAGATTGATCTGGGGGTTGTGCTTGGCCAGCAGCCGGGCGATGGCCGCCACGTCGATCTCGCCGTCGCCCAGGGCGCAGTTTTCCAGGGCCAGCCCTTGGTCCGTCGGGATAATGCGGTAGTTCTTGAAGTGGGTCGTCACGGCGTGGGGCGCGAGAATTTCGGCCAGCCGCAACGGATCGTCCAGATCGAAAGCCAGGTTGGCCGTATCGACGGTGAAGCCGAAGGCCGGGCTATCGACGCGGGCGAAAATCGACGCCAGTTCCCGCACCGTGAAATCGGCGTGCGTCTCCATGGCGATCTTCATGCCGAAATCTTCCGCGGCCCGGCACGCCTCCCGTAGGATCGCCACCACCTGGTCGGCCATGGCGACCATGTCGTGGCCTTCATCGCGGGTGAGTAGGTTGCCCGCCACGACGCGGAGGATCGGCGAGCCCAGCTTCTTGGCCACTTGCAGATGCCGGATGACGATCTGGGCGTCGGAGATGGCGATGTCGCAGCGGGCTTCGGCCAGCAACCGGCGTCCCTTTTCCGCCATGGGATGCCCGTGCAGGACCGAGCCCATGCCGAATTCCACGTAGAGTCGCTTCTCTTCGGCGGCGTGGCGGACCTTGGCCAGGTAGGCGTCGCGGAACGAGGAGAAGGGCGTCAGTTCGAAAAGGACCCCGGACAGGCCCAACTTGGCCGCCAGCCCGAGCACCCCGACGGCGTCCAGCCCGCTATTGCGCGTGGCGTAGGAATCGATGCCGAGTTTCATCGTGGTCGTACCTCGCTTCCTTGATTCGCGTTATGTTGAGTTGGCCGCAAAACGTTCCGCTTCTTCCTTGGCGATGCGGCACCAGGTGACGACGTTCTCCGGCTGCTTGGCCAAGGTGTGATTGTCCTTCATAATAAGTTCCACGACGCAGCCGCGGGTCTTCTCCAGGTCGTCGCGGATTTCCTTGCGGAGGGCCGCTTCGTCGATGCGGGGGACCGCCAGGCCGGCCGGGTTCACCTTGCGCGAGAAAATGTATTTATCGCCGAGGAACAGGGCCATTTTTTCCACGTCCACCCACGGCGAGCAGGAAACGCGGCGCAGATGCGGATGTTGCTTCACCACGCGCCAACGCCCGTGGAGCGGCTCGCAACAGCCGTAGCAGGTCAGTCCGAAACGCTCCATGATCGGCTTTTCGTTGGGGAAAATGAACTCCTCGTACATGGCCGGCGAGACGTGGAGCGTCTCCTGGCTCTCGGTAAATCCCCACATGTCGCACGCACGGACCCGCCCGGCGAAATTCGCCTGCGGCAACTCGTCGGTGAATCCGAATCCGCCCGAGCCGACGTAGGTCCCGTCGTTGTTCAGGCTGAGAAGGCCCTTGGACTCCAGGAAGTCGAGCTTTTCGAGCAGTCCCCGCGAGATGATCGCCAGCAGCTCCTTCAGATCGCCCGGATTCTCGATGAAATCGCAAAGCATGTTTTGCAGGCCGCGAAACGTGGCCGCCAAACACGTCAGCCCCAGCGACCACCACCACGTGCCCTTCAGTCGCACCGTCAGCAGATCGCCCAGCACATCGCGGGCGATCGCCAGGCAGCCGTCGGTCGTCTCCCAGTCGATGTCGAACCGCGGGGAGTGCAGCCGCTTCAGGTCCGCGGCATAGTCGTTCACCGCGCCGTGCCACGTGTAGGAGCCCGACTTGTCGGTCTGCTGGAAGTCGGCCTTCAGGCCCCAATCGTCCGGCGAGACGGTGTAGGGCACGTCGAAATAGGGCTCGACCGGCTTGTCGTCGCCCATACGCTCGCCCCAGAAGATTTCCTTCCGGAGGTCCATTTCCCAGCGGCGGGAGAGCTTGCCGCGGCACTGCATCTGCCGCTCGGTGATGATTTCGTTCCAGCCGTTTTCCGGATCGCAGAAGACGACCGGCCGCGTCTTTTCGAGCCGGTTGTGCATGGTCCAAAGGCGTCGGACTTCGGCCATGCGCGGCGAGGCGGCGATGGTTGCGACCCGCTCGGCGAGCGTCCGCAGGACCGAGCGGTCCTCGGCGCTCATCGCAAGGTCCTCGCGGCTGAAGCCCGTGAAGATTTTTCCCGCGGCGGTTTGATCCAAGCCGGTCGAGTTGCCATTGCCGTAGTCGTTCATCGCGACCCACCGTTGTTGATCGCCCGTTGCCCGGCCGTGCGCCGCCTCAGCCCCGCAGGGGCGACAGTCAATAGCCAGGGGCGTCAGCCCCTGGTGCGATGGTCACGCGATTGCCGGAAGCCCCGGAGGGGCGACAGGAATTGGGAAATCGACGGTACTGTCGCCCCTTCGGGGCTCGCGCGTCCGCTGCTCGATCATGTCCCAGGGGCTGACGCCCCTGGCTATTGACTGTCGCCCGTTCCGGGCTAATCCAAAACTAGCTGCGTCCCCGTTTCGACTTCGTGTCTGCAATGTCGTTAAGTAACTGTAATAAACTGCAGGCCCTCAATTCTTCCCATTTGAAGACACCGGGTTCAAAGCGGACGGAAAGTAAAGAACCATCGCCCCCCGCCCTTCACAAGATAAACTTGCTCAAATCCTCGTCCTCGGCCAGGTCGTGCAGCCGCTGGCGGACGTAGGCCGCGTCGATCGCCACCCGGCCACGCGCCCGGTCCGGGGCCTCGAAACTCAACTCCTCCAACAGCCGCTCCATGATCGTGTACAGCCGCCGGGCCCCGATGTTCTGCGTCCGCTGGTTCACCTGAAACGCGACCTCGGCCAACGCCTCGATCGCGTCCCGGCTGAACTCCAACGTCAGCCCCTCCGTCTCCAACAGGGCCTCGTACTGCTTCGTCAACGCGCTCTTCGGCTCGGTCAGGATGCGAATGAAATCGTCGCGGTCGAGGTCCTTCAGCTCGACGCGGATGGGAAAGCGGCCTTGCAGCTCGGGCATCAGGTCGCTCGGCTTCGCCCGATGAAAGGCCCCGGCCGCCACGAACAAAATGTGATCGGTCCGGACGTAGCCGTAGCGGGTCTGCACCGTGGTCCCCTCGACGATGGGCAGCAGGTCGCGCTGCACGCCCTGCCGCGACACGTCGGCCCCGTGCGTCTGCTCGCTGGCCACCACCTTGTCCATCTCGTCGATGAAGATGATGCCCAGGTTCTCGGCCAGATCGACGGCCCGGGCGTGGACCTTCTCCTGGTTGATCAGGGCGTCGCACTCCTGGTCGAAGAGGACGCGGCGGGCCTCGGCCACGGTCATGTCGTGCCGGACGCTGCTCTTGGGCATGATCTTCTCGAACATGCCTTGCAGGTCGAAGTCCATCTGCTCCATGCCCATGCCGGTGAACATCATGGGCGCGGCCCGATGCTCGACGACGATCTCGACCCGGCGCCCGTCCAATTCACCCGACGCGAGCATCGCCCGCATCTTGTCGCGGGTCCGCTGGTAGCGGTCGGGCGAATCGGGGCTGTCCGGCGCGGCGTCGAACGACGGCGGCGCGGGGGCCAACAGGTCCAAAAGCCGCTCCTCGACGCGGCGGCGGGCCTCGCCCTTCACCGCCTCCTGCTCCTCCTGCCGGACCAGCCCGATGGCGTTCTCGACCAGCTCGCGGATCATGCTCTCCACGTCGCGGCCGTAATAGCCGACCTCGGTATAGCGGGTGGCCTCGACCTTGATGAACGGGGCGCCGGTCAGCTTGGCCAGCCGCCGGGCGATCTCCGTCTTGCCCACGCCGGTCGGACCGATCATGAGGATGTTCTTCGGCGCCACCTCTTGCCGCATGTCCTCGGCGAGCCGCTGCCGCCGCCAGCGGTTGCGGATGGCCACGGCCACGGCCCGCTTCGCATCGTCCTGACCGATGATATGCCGGTCCAATTCCGCCACGATCTCACGAGGAGTCAACTCTGGCACAAAAGCTCCTCCACCACGATATTGGTATTCGTATACACGTCGATGCCGGCCGCGATCTCCAAGGCCGTCCGGACGATCTGGGCCGCGCCCAGGTCGCTGTGGGCCAACAGCGCCCGTGCGGCAGCCACCGCGTAACTGCCCCCGGAGCCGATCCCCAATACGCCGTCGGTCGGCTGGATCACGTCGCCGTTGCCGCTCACCAGCAGCGTGTGCTGGGCATCGACCACCGTCATCATCGCCTCCAAACGGCGCAACACGCGGTCGGTCCGCCATTCCTTGGCCAGTTCGATCGCCGCCCGCACAATGTTGGAACGGTGATCCTTCAGCTTCGCCTCGAACCGTTCCAGAAGCGCGAAGGCGTCGGCGCTGGCGCCGGCGAAACCGGTGATGACCTGGTCGTCCAACAGGCGGCGAATCTTCACCGCGTCGGCCTTCATGATCGAATTTCCGACCGTGACCTGGCCGTCGCCGCCCAGGGCCACCACGCCCTTGTGGCGGACGGTCAACACGGTCGTCGAATGTGTCTTCGTAGTCATGGAATCGTCATCCCGGGCGTCGATTTGACCTTGTCCCACCTTATGCGAACAATGTTGGATAGTATCGCGGAAAGGGCCCGGCAACACCAGGGACCACGCGACGGGAAACGGCCGGGAACCCTTCTCCAGGAGGGGAACCCCTCAGGGTACTTTGCCGACTTTACCGCTTAGATTGTCCAGCCGGCCGCAAAAATCGTTGGGAGCAGGCCGATAGGGGGCAGTCTAGTGAAGCCGGGGTGTAGATTATTGAGATGGAGATATTGCACAATCAGGGAGGAATGGGTAAAATACTACGATCTGCGGCCACTTGGCAGGAAGATCGGACCATTTTTATTCCTTTTTTGGAAGGGGAGGTCTTTGACATGGGACGACGATTGGGATTGTTTGTCGCGACATTGGTCGTGGCGTCGGTGGTTTCCATCCACATGGCGTCGGCGTGCTGCTACGACGGCTGTTTCAGCCGCTGTGCGGTCCGCTGCGGCTGCGGCTATGGCTGCGGCTGCGAAACAGGATGCTGCTCGACCTGCTGGGCGGGGTCATGCTGCCGGCCTTGGTGCGGCTGGTCTTGCTGCAGGTCTTGGTCTTGCTGTGATTCATGTTGCGAGGGGACGACCTCGGAAGTGGCTCCGTGCGAGACTCCGACCGTGGCGCCGGCGCCGCCAGTGACCGAGAAGGTGCCGCCAGTGACCGAGAAGGCGCCGCCGGTGACCCCGGCTACGCCGCCGAAGGCCATGGACAAGCCGGTGGAGAAGCCGGCCGTCGCGCCGCCCACGGCTCCAAAGGCCGTCGAGAAGCCGGCTGAGAAGACCGCCGAGAAGGCTGCTGAGAAATCTACTGAAGCCCCGGCGGTTCCGCCGATTCCGGCCCCGGCTGCCCCTGGTGCCCCGGCTGCTCCGGGTACCCCCGCTGCTCCTGGCGCCCCGGCTGCTCCCGCGGCTCCTGGTGCCCCGGCTGCTCCCGCGGCTCCTGGTGCCCCGGCTGCTCCGGGTGCCCCTGCCGCTCCGGCCAAGCCTGCGGCGCCGGCCAAGGGCGCGGACAATCCGTTCGGCATGAATGACAGCCTGCGGACCTGGGCCGATTCGACGGGCCAGTATCAACTCGAAGCCCGGTTGGTCAGCGTTCAGGGCGGCGAGGTCCGTTTGTGCAATGCCAACGGCAAATACTTCCGCATTGCCATGAATCAACTGAGCGCGGCCGACCAGCAGTTTGTCCGCGACCAGACCGAGGTGATTGCAACGGGCTGGTAGGCAGTGCGATCACTCGACTTGCGGCTGGCAACGAAAGCCGCTGGAAGCGAAACGCGGCGCGAGGCTCCGTTGGGGGGCGATGCCCTGCCGGAGCCTCGTGTCTTTCTGAAGTGATCCAGTTCGCGGCGACGGCGGGGATAAATCCCGCGGCCCGCCGCGCGAAGTCTGGCCACGTCGCTTCCGTTCTGCTATCCTGCTTCTTATGAGTGAAAGCACGCATGAAAACCCGATCCTTCCCCGCAGTCCCGCATTGATGTCCGTCGGCGACACGGCCCTGCTGGTCATCGACATGCAGGAGAAGCTCCTCCCGGCGACTGGCAACCATGCCCGCGTGGTCTGGAACGTCCGGCGATTGATCGACGGGGCGACGATCCTCGGCCTGCCGGTGGCGGCCACGGAGCAGTATCCGGAAGGGCTGGGGCCGACGGTGGCCGAGTTGGCCGGGCGATTGCCGGCCCGGGCGTCGAAGGTCCGTTTCAGTTGTGGCGGCTGTCCGGGGATTTTCGAGGACTTTCGCGCCCGCGGCATCTACAAGCTGTTGGTCTGCGGCGTCGAGGCCCACGTCTGCGTCGCGCAGACTGTCATGGACTTGCTGGCCGACGGCTGGCGGACCTATGTGGCGGTTGACGCCGTCGGTTCGCGGTTCGAGGTGGATTGTCGGACGGCGCTTGGGCGAATGGATTCGGCCGGCGCGACGTTGACCACCACGGAGGCCGCGCTGTTCGAGTGGTGCGAGGCGGCCGGGACGCCGGAATTCAAAGAGATCAGCCGTTTGGCGCGGGAGGCCGGTCCCGCGTAGCGGCGGCGTTTGGGTGCGAGGACCAAGCCTCGCTCGGTGCCCGGCTTGCCAGCAGCGGGACCCGGCGTAAAGGTTTTACTCCAGGAGATACACTATTTCCAAATCCGGACGCCGCTTTTCGGCCTTTGATGCGGCGTTTTGATCGGCTGACCCGGACGGAAATCCGAATCTCTTCAAATTCGGCATGGCCATCAACACTTCGGCACCAGCGGTGTCAATACGCGTCTTTGCGACGTATAGTTCTTTGAGTGTCGTAAGTCTTGCCAGTGACGGCACCGCTCCACTGTCGATCTTGGTGTGACAGATATCCAGAATCTCCAAATTTGGGAGCGCCCTCAGTTGTGCGATCGCGGCGTTGGTGATCGCTGTCTCGCGAAGCAGCAACTTTCGCAGATTCCGGAAACGGACCAGCCGGACAACCCCGCGGTCGGTGATGAGGGGCGAGTTTACCCAGAGCTCACGGAGATCGTTCATGCCTGCTAAGAAATCAAGGTCGCTGTCGCTGACGCTGCGGCCGACAAGGGCGAGGGCCCGCATATGCGTCATCGCCGTGAGGTTCCTGAGGTCCGCATCCAACCCCTTTTTCCTGTTACCAAGAGAAAGCGTTTCGAGGGCGTCAAAAGGGCGGAGATACCGCATGCCGGAGCCGGTCACTCTTGTATTGGTCAGGTTTAGGAATTTCAAGTGGTGCAGCTTCGGCAGGTGCTTGATGCCCTCGTCGGTGATTTCGGTGCCACCAAGCGACAGTTTCTCGAGATTCGTCGCCTCGGCCAGATAGGCCAAGCCGCTGCCCTCGATGGAAGTGCCGTCCAGGTTGAGTTCCCTTAGGTTCACGAGGTCTTTGACGTTGCACATCGCCGCATCGTTCAAATTGGTGAACGAGAGATCCAAAGACCTGAGATTCGGCAAAGCCTGGATGTGTGCCAGCTTCGCAGGATCGAAAGCAGTCTGACGAAGTATGAGTTCCTCCACGTCGGGGAGATTTTCGAGGCACTCTAGAACACGGTCCACGCGCATTTCAACGGCAGAGACACAAGTGACTCGGAAAAAGTAGTCATCTCCCAGGAGGGATCGCAGGAGCCGAGGTCCGGGCGGAGGCCGTTTGGCCAATTCGTGCTCGTAGAACACTCTGCCGCAGGAAACTGGGCCACAACTCTTGCGGATCGTAGCGATCGCGGTTGCCTGTCGCTCAGCACGCCGGTGCGCTGCGGCGATCCAACTCATTCCCAACGACGCCACGGTGACTGCTATCAAGAGCGACAGGAGGCCGTACTTGAACCTAGGCAGCGTCATGTGTGCATCCTCAGCGTCCCCCGGCGTATAACAATCAACTGGCCGTCCCAGCATAGTTTACAGGCCGGATAACCTCCTAATATAGCCCCACGGCAGATAAGAACAATCCCCGGCAGCATAAGAATGAAGGATACGTGGCGCGGACCTGCCCCTTGATCCTTGATCCGTCATCCTTTGTCTGCCCCTGGCCGCATCAAAACTCCAGCCGGCGGAACGCCCGAAATCCGATCCACAGGGGCAAGATCGTCGCCGCCAGCCCCAGCAACACGCTGCCGCTCGTTCCGAAGATGATCCACGTCCGCAACCACCAGAGCCAGGTTGCTCCCATGCGCAAACCGGTCGCGGCGCGGTGGGCGTCGGCTACGAAATAGAAATGGCACGGCAGCGCCGTCGCCAGGACGACGAGCAGGATGTAGAGCGTACTGACGACCAGGTTGAGCGTGCCGCCGAACCCGGCGGCGATCCGCGAGGGGGATTGTTCGCGCAGGTTTGGCAGCCGGGCCCCCAACCCCACGGCGATCCCCGAGAGCCCCAGGCAAAGGATCAGGCAGGTCGATTGGTGGATCGCCAGCATCGGCCACGAGATGCGGAGCATCAGGTCGCTGAACAGGACGAGGACCGAACAGGGGAGCAACGAGGAGACCAAGGCGAAAGCGAATTTGCTCCAGAGGATGGTTTCCCGCCGCAGCGGCAGCAGGCCCAGCAACCAGAAGCGGCGCCCTTCCAGGCTGATCGTGGGGAAGATGAACCGCGTGGTGAACGTCGACATCAGCAACCCGACCACCGCGAGATTCAGGAAGCTCACCATGTTGACCCAGCCGGCATAATGGGAATCGTGGCTGAAGGGATGGATGTTCATGAAATAGAGGACCAGCAGGCCGAAGAAGATGAGGAACTGCGACCATTGTCCCGGGTCGCGTCGGAAGAGGCGCAGGTCCTTCAGGATCATCCACCGCACCGGGGTCGGGAGTAAGCCCATCGCCCGCATCAGCCCGCGATCGGTCCATCCCGGCTTGGCCTTTTTCCGTCCGCGCGACATGGCGTGCAGGACGTGGTATGCCGGGCGATAGAGGCGCATGGACGTCCAGATGGCCACTTGGCGTGCGAAGAGGGCGTTGGAGATCATCAGGGCGAGGAACTTCAGGCCCTCGGACCATTGGCGGTCGGCCGTCACCAACAAGCCGGTGCTCAGCCACCAGCTTGGGAACAGCCGATTCTGCGTGAAGCGCAGCCGCCCGAGCATCTCTTGCAACCAGGCGGGCGTGAGCAGGTCGTTTTCCCGGCCCGGCAACAGCCACCAGACGAGCCAGCCTCCGAGCCCCAGCAGCGCCGCGCCGGCGGCAACCGGCAACCACTTGCGCGCCCGCGGCATGTAGCGCACCAACAACAGGCAACAAATTCCGCCGGCGGCCACGGGGATGTACGTGAAGGCCAGCATGAAGGCCGGCAGCATCGCGTAATAGTACCACGGCGCCCTGCTGGCCACGCCGTAGGCCAACAGCATGGGACTGCCCAGCAACAGGAATCCCCACCCGCTAAAGACCATGGCTTCCTGGAACTTGACCAGGAATATCCTCGCGTCGCGGGCCGGCATGGTCAACAGCAGCGTGGCCTCGTGCGACCGGAACAGCGAGCTGTAGAGAATGATGGCCGAGGAAAACCACAACATCAGCAGCAACGCGCCGAAGAACATGGCGAAGATCGTCTGCAGCAGCTCGTCGCGGGCGGCGGTGTGATGGATGGCGTCTTGCAGGAAGACGAATCCCTCGTTCAACAACTGGAACACCCCGAGCCATAGCAGCGCGCTCAGCAGAAGGACCAGCGACAGGCGCAGACGCGCCCGCGACAGCACTTGTCGAATCATCGTCCGCGCCAGCCTGGCGCGCATCCGCCAGAAGGCCCGCGACTCCTCCTCGACCGTGATGAGCCTTGGAACGGCGACGGCGACGGCGGCGGGAACCGGGGCGGCGACCGCGGCGGCGGGCCCGCCCGGGCGATTTTCGATCGGGGAATCAAGATCCTCGGGCATTTCCGCGTCCCCGGCTGTTTCGTCAGTGCTCTTGCGGCGGCCGCCCGGGCCGGTGATCGTGGTTGCCGCCGGTCAATTCCAGGAACAACGGCTCCAGCGCGGTCTGCGAAGAGCTCAACTCCTGCCGCAACCCCGACAGCGTGCCCAAAAAATGCAGCCGGCCGCCGTTGACAATGCCGATCCGATCGGCGATCTCCTCGGCCACCGCCAACGTGTGCGTGGACATGAAGACGGCCGTTCCGGCAGCCGCCAGCGACCGCAACAAATCCTTCACCGCCCGGACGCTTCGCGGATCCAGCCCCACCATAGGCTCGTCGATCACCAGCACGGAGGGATCATGGAGCAGCGCCGAGGCGAAGACCACTCGCTGTTTCATCCCGTGGGAATAGGTCTCGATCAGGTCGTCGAGGAAATCGTCCATGCCGAAATGCTGGTTTTCCCTGGCGATGCGGGCTTCCTTCTCCGGAGTGCGCAGCCCGCGCATCTCGGCGGCAAATTCCAGGAATTCCCGGCCCGAAAGCTTGTCGTACAGGAAGGGCTCCTCGGGCACGTAGCCGAGAAACCGGCTGGCGCCGCGGGTCTGGGCGGTCACGTCGCAGCCGCAGACCTCGACCGTCCCCGAGTCCGGCCGCAGCAGACCGACCAGCATCTTCATGGCGGTGGTCTTGCCCGCCCCGTTGGGCCCCAACAAGGCGAAGATTTCGCCCGGGCCGACACTCAACGTGAGCCGGTCCACGGCGATCTTGCGGCCATAGGTTCGGGTGACGTTCTCGAAGCGAATCATGGGGGAAAGGGATTGGGGATTCGGATGCGGCCGGCGATACGCTTGCGATTTCGCCTGAATTGTACGCTTGCGGTTTCGCAGGACCACGGATACGGTTCGAGGTTCACCGCTTATGCAATCCTTTCTCCAAGGCGGCTGCCTCGTTGCTGGAAAGACGGACGAATGTCAACTTGCAATCAAACACCGTGACCTGCTGTCGCAAGACGGTGCCGTCGCGGCGGACCCACAGCCAGCCACGCGGAGTCTGGTCGCCGCCGATGCCCAATCCCGGGTCGGTGCGATAGACCACGAGCCAGGTGTTTTCAAGACGCCCGTTCCAATTGATCCAGTCCGTGCCTTCCACGGACGCCTTGAGGATTTCGATAGGATCATTGGGGGGACGCCAAGGGCTGTACGAGGGCACGGTCCAGGCCTGCCCGTCGCGAAGCCCCGGCAAGCACGCCTGGGGCGACAGCGTATCGCCCGCCAGCGAGTTGGAAGGGAACGAGGGTTCGGCGGAGTAGGAAAAATCGCCGACGTGAATCGTCAGTTTCATTTGCCCCGCGTTGAGCGTGCCGCGAAGTCGAACGATGTCCTGGAACGGCGGCACGTGCAACGTCGAACGGAAGCTCGACAGGCGGCCTTGCGCATCGATCGTCAGGATGCACTCGCAATCCATCACGACCCGTTCGACCTCCGGCGCAACCAGCGGCGCGACAATCGCGCGGAGCCAGCCTGGCAGGTCTTCCAATCGGATGCCTCCGAAGTGGACGCGGCTTCGGATCTCGCTTTCGTCGCCGGGGAGCTTGACCACCGTGCCCACCGCGGAGCCGACGGGCCTGCCGTTGAGGAACAGTTTCCAGCCCACCGGCTCCTCGAAGTGGCGGCTGTCGGAAATGGAGCGGTAGTTGGGCGGGTCCCCCACCAATAGAGGAGGCAACAGCTTCTCCCAGATCAACCAGCCCATGCTGATCGCCCAGAGCAGACACACGGCAATACTGGACCAACGGCTGCCCATTTCCATAATTCCGTACAATCGACGTTGCACGAAACCGCCATTCCGGGGATGATAGCGCCTTTGCTAACCTTAGCAAGATTCGGTCCACACGTTGCAACCCCCAGGCACGGAGGCAAGGCAGTGCAACATCCCTGTAAGCTCATTGTACCATGTTTGGCGATGGCTTTGCTGCTGGCGACCGTCGGTTGCCAGCGCGGCAGCAACAGCGGGCAGCCCCCGGCTGCCGTCCCGGGGCCCAACGGCCCGCAGGCCGGATCGGACGGCTCGGCTGGCGACTCCGCCAAGTCAGACCCGGCGCATCCCGTCGTGGTGATCGACACCTCCTTGGGGAGCTTTACCGTGCGGCTGGATGCCGAAAGGGCCCCGCTGACCGTCGAAAATTTCCTAAGATATGTCGCCAGCAAGCATTACGACGGAACGATCTTCCATCAAGTGCAGAAAAACTACCCGAAAGTGGTCCTGGGCGGGGCGTTTACGCCGGACCTGAAGGAAAGGCCCGCCTGCAACTCCCCCGTCCGCAACGAAGCCCATAACGGCGTCAAGAATCGTCGCGGCACGATTGCCATGGCCCGGCAACCCGACCTGGCAGACAGCGCCACCGCGATGTTCTTCGTCAACCTGGCCGATAATGAAATCCTCGACTATAAAGACCGCACGGCGGAGGGTTACGGCTATTGCGTCTTCGGCGAGGTGACCGAGGGCCTCGATGTCGTCGAGAGCATCGCCCAAGTGCCCGTGAAAGATACGCAACGGTTGCAGCACACGCCGGTCGATTCGATTGTGATCAAGTCGGTGCAGCGGTTGCGGTAATTTTCTATTCAGCGTCTCTTTCGCATTTCACTCAGATTGCGCAGCCTTCCTGCGCTGGCGCACCTGGAGGGAAAAAGGGGACAGTCCCCATTTGCCGGAACGGCCCGAAGGGTGCTTCGCACAAATGGGGACTGTCCCCTTTTTCCCGGAACGCGAGGTCACTTAGAGAGCTTGCGGCGACTTGCGGCGGCCAGGTTGCCGTTGACAAAAGGCGGGCAAGTGCCCAATAATGGCTGCTGGGTTACTATCCGGTAAGGGCGCTTGGTGCACAGGAGGAAGATCATGCCAAATGCCACTTACTTCATCCAGGAATGCCCGACCTGCGGCCGGCGATTGCAGATCCGTGTGGAACACTTGGGCAAGCGAGTGGTGTGTCAGCACTGCCAGGGCAAATTCATGGCCATGGACCCAGCCAACGTTCGGGGCGATTATGTCGACCACGGCAGCGCCTTGCTGCGACGGGCCGACGAGCTGCTCAATTCGGTCGCTCAGCGGAACGCCCAGGCTCGGAACTCCCCTCCACTGTGATCCGCGTTAGCTGCGACGCGCGTTAGCTGCCTTGGCCGGTCAGCTTGGCCAGGTCCTGAAAGAAACCCGGATACGTCTTGGCCGTGCAGCCGGGGTCTCTGATAATCACGCCCGGCGTCGCCAGGCCCACCAGGGCCAGGCTCATCGCCATCCGGTGGTCGTCGTAGGTGTCCAGCGTGGCGCCGTGCAGCTTGCCGGGAATGATCCGCAGGCCGTCGTCCTGTTCGTGCACCGTGGCGCCGAGCTTACGCAGCTCGGTGGCCAACGCCCGAAGGCGGTCGGTCTCCTTGTGGCGGATATGGGCCACGCCTCGAATGCTTGTGGGCCCCTCGGCCAGCAAGGCGACCGCGGCGAGCGTCTGCACGGTGTCGCTGATGGCGTTCATATCGACCTCGATGCCGCCGCAGCGGGCCGCCGACCACGGTCAGGCCGCCGGCGTCGCCGCGGACCTGGCAGCCCATTTGCTCCAGGCAATCGCAGAAGGCAACGTCGCCTTGAAGGCTCTGCCGGCTGAGCCCCTCGACGGTCACGCTGCCGCCGGTGATGGCTGCGGCGGCCAGGAAGTAGCTGGCGGCCGAGGCATCGGGTTCGATCGCGTAGGACGCCGCCCGATACCGGCTCGGGGCGATGCGGAAGGTGCCGCCGGCGGACTCGACGGCGACATCGACGCCAAACGCCTGCATCACCTGCAACGTCATTTCGACATAGGGCTGCGAAACCAGTTTGCCGGCCACGATCAATTCGACCGGCGTCCGCGCGGCTGGGGCGGCCAGGAGCAGGGCGCTGAGAAACTGGCTCGATATGCTCCCCGGCCACCGTGGCCCGGCCGCCCGGCAGGCCCGCGGCCCGGACGATGACCGGCGGGCAGCCGGAACCCAATTCGCTGACCGCATCGGCCCCAAGCTGTGCCAGGGCGTCCAGCAGGTCTTGGATCGGCCGCTGCCTCATGCGGGCGGTGCCGTCCAAGCGGAACCGGCCGTGGCCGAGGGCCGCCACGGCGGTCAGAAACCGCACCGTGGTGCCGCTGTTGCCCGCCATGATGTCGGCCTCGGCCGCCGGCAGCCGGCCGCCGCAACCGGCAACGCGGATCGTCTGCTGCCGCGGGTCGTGCTCGATTGCCACGCCCAGTTGTCCGAGCCCCTCGATCATCGACCCGGGTGTCGTCGCTATCCAGTGCGCCGGCGAGCGTTGACGGTCCTTCGGCCAGGGCCGCGCAGACCAAGGCCCGGTTGGTGATGCTTTTCGACCCCGGCGGCCGGATCGAGCCGTGGATGGGTCCGCTGGGCCGGATTTCGATCGTGTCGATCATGGCTGGAGCATACCCGTTGGGAGGTCGCGGGGCCAGCCCGCATTTCTCCTTCTCAGCCCCGACGGGGCTGGACAGCAACCCCGCGTCCCGTCCATGCTCCCGCGTGGCCCCTTGGCGGTTCGCCCTTGCCTGTGTATAGTAACTTGCTTCGGGTCGTTGTCCTACCCCCAACTACCGGTGAGGCCGGTCCCCTGCCATGACGCGAATCGCCATTCTGGGCGCCACGGGCTATACCGCCCTGGAACTGATGAAAATCCTCCTGCGCCACCCGGGCGCGGAAATCGTCGCCGCCACCAGCCGCCAGGAAGGCCAGCCGCCGGTCGGCATGATCCACCCCTCGCTCCACGGGCGGATCGACCTGCGGCTGGAGGACCTCAGCCCGGCCGAAGTGGCCGCCCGGGCCGAGTGCGTCTTCAGTTGCCTCCCGCACGGGGCCAGCGCCGACGGTCATCCCCCTGCTGCTGGACGCCGGTGCCCGGGTGGTCGATTTCAGCGCCGACTACCGGCTCAACGACGCCGAGGTCTACGCCCAATGGTACGGGCAGAAGCACGCCGATCCCGGCCGGCTCGGCAAGGTGGTCTACGGGCTGCCGGAGCTGTTCCGCAGCGCAGATTCCGCCGGCGCCGCTGGTGGCCAATCCCGGCTGTTACCCGACCTCCGCCATTTTGCCGCTGGCCCCGCTGTTGAAGGCCGGGCTGATCGAGCCGACGGGCATCATCGTCGATTCCAAGAGCGGCGTGTCCGGGGCGGGGCGAACGCTGAAGCTGACCACGCTCTTCTCCGAGTGCAACGAAAGTATCTCCGCCTACAACGTCGGCCGGCATCGTCACACGCCCGAGATCGAGCAGGTGCTGGGCACGGCGGCCGGCGCGCCGGTCGAGATCATCTTCACGCCGCAGTTGGTCCCGATGGATCGCGGCATCCTGACCACGGCCTATTCGCAGCCGACCAGCGACGGTCACCGAAGAGATGGTGATGGAGATCTTGAGCGAGTTCTACGCCGACGAGCCGTTTGTCCGCGTGGTCGATCACCTGCCGGGCACGAAGGATTCGGCCTATAGCAATTTTTGCGACATCACGGCCCGGGTGATTCGCGGCCGGGTGCTGACGATCAGTTGCCTGGACAACCTGGTCAAGGGGGCGGCCGGGGCGGCCGTGCAAAATTTCAACCTCATGTTCGGCTATCCGGAAACGACGGCCTTGTAGCAGAGAGTTCACGCATGACGATTCGCGTTCCCAAGGGTTTTCTGTTGGCCGGCGTCCACTGTCGCATCAAGCGCGATGCGCAGAGGCCCGACCTGTCGCTGGTCATGTCGGAGACGGCGGCCACCGGCGTGGGCGTGTACACGCAGAACCTGGTCGTCGCCGCCCCGGTCGAGTTGGACCGCAGCCGCACGCCCAGCGACCGGATTCGGGCCGTGGTGATTTGCTCGGGCGTGGCCAACGCCTGCACCGGCCAGCGCGGGCTGGACGACGCCCGGCAGATGACCCGGCTGGCCGCCGCGGCCTGCGGCGCCAAAGAGGAACAAGTCCTGGTGCTTTCGACGGGCGTGATCGGGGCCTTCCTGCCCATGGACAGGATCGAGCAGGGCATCGCGGCCGCCGCGGTGAAACTCGGCGACAACGCGGCCTGCCTGGACTCCGCCGCCCGCGGCATGTTGACCACCGACACGGTCACCAAGGTGGCCGGCCGCGCGGTGACCATCGGCGGCCGGGAGATTCTCAGTCACCGGCATGGCGAAAGGGGCCGCCATGATGGGCCCGAACATGGCCACCATGTTGGCGTTGATTATGACCGATGCCCCGCTGGAGCCGGCCGCTGCCCAGGCGGCGTTGCGGGCGGCCTCCGACGAGAGTTTCAATTGCATGAGCGTCGACGGCCACATGAGCACCAACGACACCGTGCTGCTGGTGGCCAACGGGGCGGCCGGCGGCCCGCCGCTGGCCGGCGACGACCTGGCCGCCTTCCGCCGCACCTTGGACGAAGTCTGCGTCGATCTGGCCAAGGCGATTGCCGGCGACGGCGAGGGCGCCACCCATTTGATCACCATCGACATCGCCGGCTGCGCCGATCGACCCGCCGCGCTGGCCATCGCCAAGACCGTGGCCAACAGTCCGCTGGTGAAGACCGCCATTCACGGCGCCGATCCCAACTGGGGGCGAATCGTCTCCGCCGCCGGCTACGCCGGGGTGCCGTTCGATCCGGCCGGCGTGACCTTGAAGCTCAACGGTTTCCTGCTTTATCGCGACGCCGCCCCGGTGGCGTTCGACGGCAAGGCGGTCTCCCATTCCATCCGCGACGCACGCGACACGCACATCGAGCTGACCTTCCGCGAGGGCAGGGCGGGGGTGCGTTTCTGGACGACCGACCTGACGGCCGAATACGTGCGTTTGAACGCGGATTACCACACGTAGCGGGAAGAGGGGACCGGGGGCAAGAAAGCCAGCCTCTTGGCAACGTCCGGCGACAAACTTCTCACGCAAAGGCGCCGAAGTCGCAAAGCCGCAAAGGACGATAAGGCAATTGCTGAATCGACGGGCCGTGGGACAATCCGACCTTTTCCATCTTCTTTTCCGTACCTTTCCGCCTTTGCGACTTGGCGCCTTTGCGTGGAATCCTCCTACCCAAACGCCATAACCTTGGTTGGCGTTTGCGAAACGACGACTGGCAAAGCATAATACATGGTTGTGGTCCCAGGCGGGACAACACGAGTCTCATCCAGGAAAATCCCGGGGGGCAACCATGTTCGCTTTCTGCAAGAGTCCTTGGCACGCGGCGGGTCGCTGGTCCTTGCCGGTCTTGCTGCTGACAATCGCGATAGGGTCGGCTCCGGCTGGCGCTGCGGAGACCAAACGGGCCAAGAACGACACCGTGCGGATCGTCCTGGCGGGCGACGTCATGCTGGACGGCGGACCGGGCCATGCCATATCGCATGGTGAAGACCCGTTCGCCGATCTGGCCCCGATCCTGCAAAGCGCCGACATCGCCGTCTGCAACCTGGAGTGCGTCATCGCCAGGCACGGATATGGAACTCACGTCCTGAAGGCATACACGTTCAAGGCCCGGCCTGAGTGCATTCCCGTGCTGCGGCGGTATTTCTCCGCGGTCTGCGTGGCCAACAATCATTCGGGCGACTACGGCCCGGACGGATTGCTCGACGAGTTGACGTTGCTGGAGAAGGGGCGATTGCCCTATTTCGGCGGCGGCCGCGACGCCAAGGAGGCGGCCCGGCCGTTGATACTCCAGCGCAACGGCCGGCGGGTCGCGCTGTTGGGTTACGACGGCTTTCCGCCGCGGTCGTTCGAGGCCGGCGACCATCGGCCCGGCAACGCCTGGCTCACCCCGGCCACGGTGATCGCCGACATCAAGGCGGCACGGGCCGTCCACCATGCCGACCTCGTGATTCCCTTTCTGCACTGGGGACACGAGTTCCGGCCTTCGCCCGACCACGCGCAAAGGAAGCTCGCCCGCGAGATGATCGACGCGGGCGCCGACGCGGTGATCGGCGCGCATCCGCACGTCACGCAGACCGTCGATTTCTACAAGGGGCGGCCGATCGTCTACAGTCTCGGCAACTTCGTATTCGACTATTTTCCCGGCGATCCGTTGGCGTGGTCGGGCTGGGTCGTGCGGCTGACCTTTTCGAAGTCGGCGACGCCCGAGTTGGAGACCTTCGTTGTGGAACTCGACCGGACGGGAATCCCGCACTTGGTTCCAAAGCCGGAAAAATAGACCCGTAGGTTATGCTTTAGCATAACACGATAGCGGGCAACGCCGTTCGTTATGCTAAAGCATAACCTACAACTGCAGGATTGTATGACGGACTGTAGGACGACATCTTTCCGGCAATTTTCCCTGGTTCTTGCCGCCGGCCTGCTGTTGCTCCACGAGCCGGTCCGGGCGGAAACCATCACGACGCATCCGTACCCGGGCGTGACACGCACCTACGTCGACGACACCATCACCGTCCACGACCCGGTGTCGTTCGTTGCCTCGGGAACCCGCTCGCAGTACGTGCATATCAACATCATCGAGATCGATCTGGGCACGCCGGGCCTGAGCTTCTTGGCCACGCCCTACTCGACGCAGGCCGCCGCGTTGGGGGCGTTTGCCTACAAGGGCGACACGTACCGGCTGACGACGCGGCGGGAGCCCACGCTCCAATTTCTCGACGAACACGCGGGCGAAGGGGCGCGGATTGCGATCAACACCAGCTTCTTCGAGCCTTGGCCGGCCCCGCCCGCCGAGAGCCCGGGCTCTGCCTACTCGTCGCTGGTCGGGTTGGCGGCTTCATCGGCCACCCGGAACGGCGCCGGCGCGGCCCGAGGCCAACCCCATGCCTTCTCCCCATTTTGCGACCGCCCGCCGAAGTCGTACGCCATTCGCCCCAATGCCCCCGGACTGAACATCGACGAGAACAACCATGCGACCATCGTCCACCGGGCCGCCGGCGAAAGAACCGGCTATGCGACGCGGGAAGGCGTTTCGCTCTACAACACCATTTCCGGCTGCGCCCAGGTCATCCAGTACGGGGGCAACCGCGTGCCCGACGTGGCCGCGGAGCCCGGCGCAAGCCGCGACTGGTATGAGAATCCCGCGTCGTACAAGCGGCCTCGCCCCATCGCCGGCCTGTCGCGGGACAACAAGACCCTGATTCTGTTCACCGTCGATGCAGGCGACGGAAACCATGACAACGGGCTGACGGTCTATGAGGCCGCCGACCTGCTGTTGAACCGATACCGCGTCTGGAACGCCATCCAGCTCGACGGCGGCGGATCAACGACCTTGGCGATGGTCGATCCGGCGACCGGCGTGGCGGGGTTGCTCAACACGCCGTCGGAGCGTCCGCCGCGGTCCGTGGGGGCGAGTTTGCTAGTGCGACTTACAGATAGTTTCTGCCGGTCACCGTTGCTTGCGAAACCGCAAGCGAGTAACGGGGCTTCCGACAAGAACATCTTGAAAGACGTACTGACGATGGTCCCCGACGCGACGGTCGTGCGATCGCGTTGCGATGACGGCGGGCGCCGCGTGGTCAAACGGTCCCACCCGTTGCAACGGGTGGGCTTTGCTTGCCGGCACGTCTTTTGGAAGGGTGCCGCTATTTTTCATCCATCAACTTGGCGACCGCCGGCTCGATCGCCTCGGCCCAAATCTGGTAGCCCCTCGCGTTCGGATGCAGCAGGTCCGGCATGATCGTGGTCGGAAGTTTGCCGTCCTTGTCGAGAAACTTCGCGTTGATGTCCATGAAGAAGACCATCTTGTCGTCGGCCAGCTTGGCGATGAGCTTGTTGGCCGCGTTGTTGACGTCGCGCAGGCGGTCGTTATCGTCCGCGGGGAAAGATGGCCAGCACGAGCACCTTCGTCTGCGGCAGCTTGGTCCGCAAGTCGGCGACGACCGCCTTGACGCCGGCGGCAATGTCCTCGGGCGAACTCCTCCACGAGTTGTTCGTGCCGATCATCAGGACGGCCAACTTGGGCGAGATGCCGTCGATGTTGCCGTTGCGCAGTCGCCACAGCACCTGTCCGGTCCCGTCGCCGGCAATGCCCAGATCGACGGCGTTGCGTTTGGCGTAATATTTTTTCCAGACTTCGGCGCCGCCCGCGGGAGCGGCGGTTTCCCAGAAATGCGTGATCGAATCGCCGATGAAGAGCAGATCGACGTTGCCCTTCTTGACGCGGTCGTTCATCGCCTTATGGCGGGCCATCCAGCCGGCGTCTTCCGGATGAGCCGAGGGAATAATGGTGGAGGGTCTGATATCAAGCAATCCGCGGCCGCGGAGCCATTCTTCGCAGCACTTCGGCCAGAGCGACGTCCCCGGCGTCTTGGCGGCCAGTCCCAGCCCGTGCGGACCCGTGCGGAAGACGTGCAGTTCCGCCGGGACTCCCCGCGATGAAGGGCCAGGTAGAAGAGGATGCTGTTTTCCGGCGACACCACGGTGTCCTCGTCGGTGTGGAAGAGGAACGTGGGCGGGGTCTGCGGCGTGACCTGTTTTTCGTTGGAAAGGCTGCGGACCAACTCCGGAGACGGGTTCTTTCCAAGCAGGCTCTCTTGAGAGCCGTGGTGCGAAAACGGTTCGCCCAGGGCGATCACGCCATAGCAGAGGATCATGAAGTCGGGGCGGCAACTGACGCGCTCGATCGGGTCGTCCGCCGCGGGCTTGCCCGCATCGAAGTGCGTCCCGACGGTCGAGGCCAGATGGCCGCCGGCCGAGAAGCCCATGACGCCGATCCGTCCGGGGTTGATTTTCCACTGGGCGGCGCAGGCGCGGACCGTGCGGATCGCTCGCTGGGCGTCTTCCAACGGCGCCGGGTGCTGGTAGCCGCGGCCATGATGGCGATATTCGAGCATGACGCCGGCCACGCCCAAGGAGTTCAGCCAGGCGGCGATGTCGCGCCCCTCGTGGCCGGTCGCCAGGACTTCGTAGCCGCCGCCCGGACAGATGACCACCGCCGTGCCGTTCACCTTGGCGGCCGGGGGCAACCAGACCGTCAGCGTGGGTTTGTCGTTGGGCGTGTCGCCTTTCGCCCCCGGGGCGCCCTGGGGCCAGAGCAAGACGGTCGTCGGTTCGGCCGCCGAAAGGGCGCGACCGGCGATGATGCCGAGCAACGCGGCCAGGCACAAAATGTTGCACGCCACTACACTTCGCCAAGGGCTCTTCCTACGCATGGTTGGTCTCCGAATTCGAGGTTGGTGCGGATCATCGTCCCCTGGTCCAAACCGTACCTGGACTCGCCCGCCGGGTTGAAAGCCTGCGGATGGTAACGGTGGCGACGGGGGAAAGGAACCATTCTATCGGATTTCAGGGAATCCCGTCAGTGGACTGACCGATAAAGGACTGTACAAGCCGACCGGGAATTAGCAAAAACGGTGGCAAGCGGGCTACGCGGACCTCCGTGGCTTGCACGCGCCAGGATGTCAGCCATCTTCATGGCACAGCGAACTAAAGACTTGGTCGCGTGGTTACGGGAAGAGGACCGGCCATAGTAGGTGCTGGCCGGCCCGTCGGCGGCAGCCCGCGAAGGGTCCTGCAATCCAACGGAATCCTTCTTGTTCTGGAAACCCTTCGCGGACCAGAAGGCCCGCGAAGGGTTTTTTTCGCGCTTCACGCCCAACCGCCGGCCATCAACCCGCGCGACGGATCGTGGATTCGCGCGTGAAGCTCCTGCCGATGGATGGGTACGGCCGGGGGGCCGGCCACCCCGAGTTTCACCCGGTTGCCTTGCACCTGGAGAACCGTGACGGTGATGTCCCGACCGATCACGATCCCCTCTCCGCTCTTTCGACTGAGAACCAACATAAGTCCCTCCTTGTCAAAAAAATCCCTGCCTTTTTGTTGCAGCATGGGTCCGTTCGTTCGGCTACGGTTATATTTTTAACAGCTATAGCTGTTTATTTATCCAGATCATACCAGGTTTTGCCGGCGAATCAAGAGCAGTTGGTAAGAAAAGGGATTCGGGAAGGCGGAGGGCGGAAGGGGGAAGGCGGAAGGCGAAAAAAAGATGTGGCGATGCGGCATGATGGTGGGACGCCGCTTGCGGTTTTGCAGCCTTCCCCCTTCCGCCCTCCGCCCTCCCCCTTCCGCCTTCCTCTTGAGCGGCCGCGATGAATGCGATAGGCTCTGTTTTTGGCGCCCGCCTTACAACCCGGCTACCTCACGAGACGAACTCATGGCGACCCCACCGCGGACACGAACCGCCGCCGACATGGAGACGCTCTACCAGAACCGATTGAACCGCTATGTGACGGCCTTGCAGAACGGCAAGCCGGACATGGTGCCCATCCGGCCGTTCGTGGCCGAGTTGACGGGGGTCTATGCGGGCTACACCTGCCAGGAATTGTCGCACGACTACGAGTTGGCCTTCGCCGCGGCCCGCAAGTGCGCCGCCGACTTCGATTGGGACGCCGTGTGCGGCAACATGGTCTGGGTGTGGACCGGCCTGACGCAGGCGCTGGCGCTGAAATACTACGGCGTTCCCGGCATCGACATCCCGGCCACCACGGGATTCCAATACCGCGAGCCGCCCGAGGGCGAGGCCTTCATGCGCGCCGACGAGTACGACGAATTGATCGAAGACCCCACGGGGTTTCTGCTCAACGTCTGGCTGCCGCGGGTTTCGGCGACCATCCGCGGTCCCGGCCAGCCGGCGAGCCAGGAGAGCAACCTTTCGCTGGTCAAGGGCGCGATGGCCATGATGAAGTATTTCAACGCCCTGGGCACGCAGGCCGCCCGGCTGCGGACCGAGTTGGGCAGCCCGGGCGCAATCTGCGGCATCTTCAAGGCCCCCATGGACATTATCGCCGACAAGCTGCGCGGCTATCTTGGATTGGTCGAGGACCTGTACGAACGTCGCGACAAGGTCGTGGCGGCCTGCGAGGCGCTGATGCCGCACATGTATCACGTCGGTCGGACGACCGCCGATCCGGACCGGCTCGTGCCCATCGGCTACTGGATGCACCGCGGCGGCGTCCCGTTCGTCTCGCCCGAGGTCTTTCAGAACATCTATTGGGCGACCGTCAAGCCGATCATCCAGGAACTCTGGGCCGACGGCTGCCAGACGCTGTTTTATGCCGAGGGCAAGTGGGACCGCCACCTGGAATCGTTCGCGGAACTGCCCTCCGGGAGCATCGTCTATCACGTGGACCAGGGCGACATCGTCGAGGTCCATCGCGTGCTGGGGGAAAAGTTCTGCATCAGCGGCGGAATCCCCAACTACCTGCTCGGCGTCGGCACGCCGGAGCAGGTCCGCCAGTATTGCAAGAAGGTCATCCGGGGCGTGGCCGGCGACGGCGGCTATGTCATGGACGCCAGCGCCATCATCCAGAACGACGCCCGGGTCGAGAACATCCGGGCGATGACCGACGCGACGCGGGAATTCGGCGTTTATTCCGACGGGCATTCGCGGCCGGCGACGCCGCCGCCCCAGGCGCGGACGCCGCGTGTCGCCGGCCCCGCCCCCGCCTTCCTGCAAAGCCCAAGCGCCAGCCGGCGCGGGCTCTGCGTCACCTGGGACGAAAAACGCAAGGACATCCCGGCCATCCCGGGCGACGAATCGCTGGCCAAGAGAATTTGGGACGACATCGAGGGCCTAGCCAACAGTTTCATCTGGCACATCCTGATTTCCTTTTGAGGATTGACAAAGAAACAACTGGGGGACTGTCCCAATTTTCGTCCGACGAAAATGGGACTGTCCCCTTCGGACGTGCATTTTTTTATTGCAACCGGGAGTCATCACCCATCCGAATGAAATCCCTGCGAATGTCCGCCGTTGTCTTGCTGTTGGCCCTGGTCGCCCAGGGGGTCGGGGCCGCGCCGCCGCCCGCCGCCGATACGGTGGTGGTCTGCCCGACCGAATTCCGCGAGGCCCTGCGTCCGTGGGTCGAATTCCGCACCGGAGAAGGACATGTCCTTGCGATCGTCTCGAACGTCGGTTCGACGGAGCAGATCCGCCGTCGAATCGCCGATGTCGCAAAGGGCGGACGGCTGCGGTTCGTGGTCCTGGTGGGCGATGCCCCGCCCGTCGGCGCCGCCAGCGGCAGCGGCGATGGCGACGGCAACGGCGGCGACGATGCGACAACGGCGCGGCGCATCCCGGTGCATTACGCCAAGGCCCGGGTCAATATCTCCTGGGGCTCCGAGCCGGAAATCGCCACCGACCATGCGTATGCCGATCTCGGCGAGAAGATGGATACCGAGCCGAAGCCCCAGTGGGCCGTCGGACGGCTCACCGCCGCTTCGCCCGAGCAACTTCGCCGGATCGTGGCGAAGATTCTGGCCTACGAGCGGTCGCGCGATTTCGGGCCGTGGCGGCGGAAGTTGAACGTCGTGGCCAGCGCGGCCGACCTGGGGCCCATGCTCGATTCGCTGCTGGAATCAACCATCCGCGGCCTGCTGACCGACGGCATCCCGGCCGGCTATCGCCTGTCGATGACCTATGGGTGTTGGCGAAGCCCGTATTGTCCCGATCCGCGGTTGTTCCGTCGGACCACGGTGCAGCGTTTGAACGAGGGGGCGTGGATGTGGGTCTACGTCGGGCACGGCTTCCCGCTGGGCGCGGACCGCGTCAAGGTGCCGCATGGGTGGTATCCAATCCTGTTCGCCTCGGACGCCGCCGGGCTGAAGGCCCAACATGGCCCGCCGATCGCGCTGTTTCTGGCCTGCTACAGCGGGGCCATCGACGCCCGGCGAACGTGCCTGGCCGCCGAGATGCTCCGCGCCGGGCGGACCCGTGGCGGTCGTGGCCGCCTCGCGCGTCACCATGCCCTATGCGACTTCCGTGCTTGGATTGGGCCTGATGCACGAATGCTTCGACAACCATTGCGAAACGGTCGGCGAGGCCCTCCTGCACGCGAAACAGTCCATGCTGAAAAAGCCGGCCGCCGAGGACCGGCAGCGGGCACTGCTGGACTCCATCGCCGCAGCGGTCAGTCCGGCGCCGCAGCAATTGGCCGCCGAGCGGGCCGAACACGTGCTGATGTTCAACTTGCTCGGCGATCCGCTGCTCCGGCTGCGTCACCCCCGGCCGATCAAGCTGACCATCGCCCCGACGGCAACGACAACAGCGTCCGCGCCGACGACGGCGACGACGACCGCGACGGTGACGGCGGCGGCGGGCACGTTGCTTTCCATCGCCGGCCGCTCGCCCGTCAACGGCCGCGGCACCGTCGAGTTGATCGTGCCGCGTGACGGGCTGACCTTCCAGCCGCCGGTGCGCAACGAGTATCCGCAGTCGCCCGACGGGCTGGCCGAATTCCAGGAGACCTACCGCCGCGCGAACGATCCTCGCCTGGCGACCGTGGAAGTGCCGGTGCGCGAAGGCCGTTTCACCGCCGAGTTGAGGGTGCCCTCGGGGGTGGTGGGCCGCTGCCATGTTTGCGTGTTTGTCGAGGGGGCGGACGATTTCGCTCTCGGCTCGGCGGACGTGAGGATCGTGCCGCAGCCGAAGGAGATGGCGACGCCGTTGAAGTCGTCCCCCTCTCCCTCCGGGAGAGGGCCTGGGTGAGAGGCGCTGGCGAAGGCCAAACTGCTTCATCGGCTGGCAGCGGTTGTCCGATGAGATTAGAATCAAGCAGCGGTTTGAGCCCGGGTGGTGGAATTGGCAGACACGCAAGACTTAGGATCTTGTCCCGAAAGGGGTGGGAGTTCGAGTCTCCCCTCGGGCATTTTCTTACACGGCGGGTGGCCTCGATAACTCGCGGGTGGCCCCGATAGCTCGGCTATCGGGCTGCCGCAGGCACAAGAGGAGGTCCGCACCCGTGTGAAAAACCTCTTGCGGCTTCGCCTCCCCGATAGGCAAGCTATCGGGGCCACCCACGCTAAGTCGGGTCAATCCAGCACTTGGAGGGATGCCATGAAAACGTACCGTGTTGAATTTTCAGAAGGCCCGTTCACCATCCTTGCGAACCTAGTCCTGATAACGGTATTGTGTCTGACGGTTATAGGAGTGCCTTTTGGGATCGCTCTGTTTCCCACTCTCTATCGGCTCAGAGAAGAGGAATAGCCTCAAACTGACCCACTACCCATCTTCTTCGCGCCCTTGCTCGCTGTCCGGGGCACTGCTATAATGCGAAGTTCTCGACGGCCCCGGAAGACCCCTTGCGTAGAGGGGTCGGGCAATCGAAGCGACTCTCACCAATGCGTTTGCGGAATCAACAACATGGTCAATAGGAACCTGATACGAAGCCTGGACCTGAGCGAGGAGGAATGGGAAAGCGAACTTGCGGCCGCCCTGGAAAGCGCCCCCACCGAGGAGATCGGGGAATGGGGCACCCGCGAGGTGGCCGTCAATGAAATCGTCCAGGGCCACGTGCTTCGCGTCGAAGGCGACTTCGTCCTGGTGGACGTCGGTTACAAGAGCGAAGGGATCATCCTGCGGAGCGAATGGGAAGAGGGCGAGACGCTTCCCAAGCCCGGCGCCATCATCAAGGTCCTGATTGAAGACGTCGAGGACATCCACGGGCTGGTGGATGATTCGCGCGGCATGATCACCCTCAGCAAGCGGAAGGCCGAGAAGATCGAGGCCTGGCTGAAGGTGATGGAGACGGTGCATGAAGCCGACGTGGTCACCGGGGTGGTCACGCGCAAGATCAAGGGCGGCCTGCTGGTGGACATCGGCGTGAACGTGTTCTTGCCGGCCAGCCAGGTGGACATCCGCCGCCCGGCCGACATCGGCGACTACATCGGACGGACCATCCAGTGCCTCGTGTTGAAGATCGACGAATCGCGGCGGAACATCGTCGTCAGCCGCCGCGCGTTGATCGAATCGGAGCGGGCGGAAAAGAAGGCGCAGTTGCTGGCCGATCTGGCCGTCGGCGACCGCCGCAAGGGCGTCGTCAAGAACATCGCCGAATTCGGGGCCTTCGTCAACCTCGGCGGCATTGACGGCCTGCTCCACATCACCGACATGAGCTGGGGCCGGATCAATCACCCCTCGGAAATGGTCGCCATCGACCAGGAAATCGAAGTCCAAATCCTCCACATCGACTACGAGAAGGAGAAGATCGCCCTGGGCCTGAAGCAGAAGACCGCCAGCCCCTGGGAAGACGTGGAAGCGAAGTATCCCATCGGCAAGCAGATCCGCGGCACCGTGGTCAACGTGATGAGCTACGGCGCCTTCGTCAAGATCGAGGAGGGCATCGAGGGCCTGGTCCACATCAGCGAAATGTCCTGGACCCGGCGCATCAGCCATCCCAGCGAGCTGGTCCAGGTCGACGACGAGATCGAAGTCGTCGTGCTCAAGATCGACAAGGAGAAGCACGAAATCTCCCTGGGCATCAAGCAAACCCAGGAAAACCCCTGGGACGTCGTCGCCGACCGCTATCCGCCCGGCAGCGTTGTCAAGGGAACGGTCCGCAACCTCACCAACTACGGCGCCTTCATCGAGATCGAAGAAGGGATCGACGGGCTGCTCCACGTCAGCGACATGTCGTGGACCCGCAAGATCAGCCATCCGAACGAAATGGTCGAGAAGAGCCAGGAGTTGGAGTGCCGCGTGTTGTCGGTCGATCAGGACCGGCGCCGCATCGCCCTGGGATTGAAGCAGATGACCGAGGACCCCTGGGCGACCAACATCCCCGGCAAGTATCAACCCGGCCAGATCGTCACCGGACCGGTCACGAAGATCACCAATTTCGGCGTATTCGTCGGGCTGGAGGACGGACTGGAGGGGCTTCTGCACATCTCGGAGCTGGCCGACCACAAGGTCGAAAATCCCGAGGAAGTGGTCAAGGTCGGCGAGATGATCGAGGTGAAAGTGCTGCGCGTCGATCCGGAGGAACGGAAGATCGGCCTGTCGCGCAAGCGCGTGGAATGGGCCGAGGAAGCCGAAGCCACGGGCGAGGCCAAATCCGCCGATGCCTCGACGGCCAACGGCCGTGCCCACGTCGAACTCAAGGGCGGCGTCGGCGGCGGTTCGGGACCGCTGATCCAGCCGCGGGCCGCGGCCGCGGAAGAGGAAGTGAAAGAAGAAGTCAAAGAAGAAGTGGAAGAAACCGGCACGGCCGAGCCGGCCGCGCCGGACGAACCGCCGGCTTCGTAAAACTGAGCGGCCTTTGACGATTATCGCGTGTATCCCACGACCCCGTCGGTTACGACCGGCGGGGTCGTTCTTATCGCTACCTTCCGAAACTCGGCTACAGTCCCCCTAGTTCGTCGTGCGCCTGCTTCTTTGCAGAAAGACCGGGCATCGGGCCGATAGTCTGTCTGTCCCAGACGCAACCCTCGCTGGCAATATAGATGCCGATGACCAAGACACGCCGCCGCCAGCCCATCACCGTTCAGTCTCCGTTGGAGACGTATCTCCGCGAGATCAACGAGACCTCGCTGCTGTCGGCCGACGACGAGCACCAGTTGGCCGTGGCCATCGGGACCGGCGACACCCAAGCCCGCGACCGCATGGTCCGCGCCAACTTGCGGCTGGTCGTCAACATCGCCCGCGGATATACCGGCAAGGGCCTCGGATTGCAGGACTTGATCGAGGAAGGCAACCTCGGCTTGCTCCGGGCGGTCGAGGGGTTCGATCCGGCCGTCGGCACCCGGTTCTCCACCTACGCCAGCTACTGGATCAAGCAGTCGATCAAGCGGGCGTTGATCAACACGGCCAAGACGATCCGCATTCCCGCCTACATGGTCGAGTTGCTGTCGAAGTGGCGCCGGGCGAGCACCCGGTTGGGCGAGGAACTCGGACGGACGCCGACGCCCGAAGAGATCGCCCGCGTGCTCGGCTTGCCGCGCAAAAAGCTCCCGATCATCAAGAAAGCCATCCGCATCTACAACCTCACCCCGCAGACCGACCAGGCCGAAGCCGGCTGGTCGCTGGGCGAAATGGTCATGGACGAGCGGATCCGCAGCCCCGAAAGCGAGACTGGTCGAAAGCGACAACCTCACCCACGTGATGCGGCAACTCCAGACCATGGACTCCCGCGAGGCGACCGTCCTGCGGATGCGGTTCGGGCTGGACGACAACGAGCCCCGCACGCTCAAGGAAATCGGCGAGTCGCTCGGCCTGACCCGCGAACGGGTCCGCCAGATCGAGACCGAGGCCCTCGGCAAGCTCGCCGACAGTCTGAACGGACTGCCGCTGCCGGAGGCGGAGGGGCGGGAAGAGGGGATTTAGGGATTTAGGGATTTAGGGATTTGGGGATTGGGGCGGCCATCCTCCCCTATCCGGAGGCTGACGCCTCCGGCTCACCTTCCTCCTCCGCCCCCTTCCCTCGCCGACGTGGCGGTCGTATATTCATCTCCAAGCGTCACACTAATCCCCTAAATCCCTAAATCCCTAAATCCCCAAATCCCTAAATCCCTCCGTGCAATTGGCCGACTACATCCGCGATATTCCCGACTTTCCGAAGCCGGGCATCCTCTTCCGCGACATTACGCCGCTGTTGGCCGACGCGGACGCCTTCCGCCGGGCGATCGACGCCCTGGCCGAGCCCTTCCGCGGCCAGCGGATCGACCTGGTGGCGGCCGCCGAGGCCCGGGGATTCATCTTCGCCGCCCCGTTGGCGTTGGCCTTGGGCGCCGGGCTGGTGCCGATCCGCAAGCCGGGCAAATTGCCCGGCAAGACCCTGTCGTACAGCTACGAACTGGAGTACGGCACCGACACGCTCCAGATTCACGCCGACGCCGTCTTTCCCGGCGCCAACGTCTTGATGGTCGACGATCTTTTGGCGACCGGCGGCACGATCGAGGCCTGTTGCCGTTTGATCGAGCAGGCCGGCGGCCGGGTGGCCGGCTGTGCGTTCGTGATCGAGCTGACCAGTCTGGGCGGGGCGGCCCGGATTGCCCAGTACAAGACCGTCAGCCTGATCAAGTACGCCTGAGCGGGCCGCGTGGCAGCACTCGCTCCTTGCCGGTGCCTCGAAGAGGCTGCAATAATTCGCCCGGGGTTCAGCGGCTACCCTAGGTCAGAGGATCGGATGAAACCCGAACGGGGTCTCGGAACCGGCGCCGACATGCCGCTTCGGTTGCAGGGGAGGGACGACGGACGCCGCCTTGCCCAACTTACGCAACCGTTACCACCGGACCGCATAACCGGATCTATTCGATATTCTTCGGCACACTTCCGCGCAAGTCCGGCCCCTGCGGCGAACGATCAAATGATGAGAGAGGAGCACCACCATGCCCAGCCGCCGCCACCTTGCCATCGTCCTTCTGCTGGCCGCCATGACGCTGAGCCAGCCTGCCGCGGCCGCGGCGGGCGATTGGCTCGGATGGCGTAAGAAGGCCACCGAGCCGCAATCGAACTCGCAGCCGGCCCACAGCAGGCGGCCAGCCGTGCCCTACACGCCGCGGCCGATCGTGGTCGCCTCGCCGCCGGGCCCGTATCGCTCGCCCGCCT
The DNA here is from genome assembly GCA_963804825.1 of uncultured Planctomycetia bacterium. Taxonomy (GTDB): domain Bacteria; phylum Planctomycetota; class Planctomycetia; order Pirellulales; family Thermoguttaceae; genus JBKQVT01. Next base: position 760,324 of record CAWDRV010000006.1, read on the forward strand.
ACGCCGGCAAGTATCCCTGGTACGGCTACGGCTTCGGCGTGCCGACGTACCAGTGGGGCTATTGCGGTTCCACCTTCCGCCCGGTCGAGATTTGCCACTTCGGCTATTACGACGATTACAGCCAGTTCGGCTATCGGCGCGGGTATTAGAATCGAGGAACACGCAAATCCTCCACTTCCCCCTCATCACGACCCTCTGAGTGCGAGGGGAACTCGATCTCGCTGTGCATCCGCCGGGATAAACCCGGCGGCTCGCTGGGCCCGTGGGCCGAATGAGTCGCCATCTGCCCCGGCGCGGCCAAGCGTCGAAGGCCTGACGGTTCGGCCTGCGTGCAGCTCGGGCTTGAAGTTGTTGCGAATGGCCTCGTGCCAGTGGAGCGGATCAATGGCCAAATGCCGGCTCAGTAGCGCCCAGCAGGGCCACGTTCAGGCTGCGCCGATGAGGCAGCGCTGGCCGGGTCGATCGATGCCGGCGGTCAATGAACACGCCGCCCGGTCGCAAGCAGCGAGCGATTGATCTCGACCTGGTCGGCGGCCAGGACGACGAGGAAGTCGGCCTCGCCGGGCGGCACCATGGGGCTAAAGACCCGCGGCCGAAGCGCACGTCGCTGGACACCGAGCCGCCGCGCTGGCTCATGCCGTGGACTTCGCTCTTCTTCACGTCGAGCCCGGCGAGGAAAGCCGCATCGGCCAGGATGTCCGAGGCCTTGAGGACCCCCTGGCCGCCGAGCCCGGCGATGACGACGTTGGTGACGTCGTCATGCGTCCTCATGCGTCAGCCGTTCGCCGATCGCAACTTGGCCTGCTCGTCATCGACTGCTTGATCTTGCCGGCCGCCAGCAGGCACGGGCGGCGGGCGATGATCACGCGACAGCTCGCCGCTGGCCAAGGCTTCCGCGCAGGAGCTGCTCGAACCGCTCGGTTCTGGCTGGGGTCGACGACGTGCACGTTCTCGATGCCCAGCGAGCGCGCCAGGTCCTCGAAGACGACCTTGCCGGTCGGCGATGGTCCAGGGTGCGGCCCGGTGCCGGATGTTCCTGCAGGCCGGTCATGGCGGTGGTGCCGTTGTCGAGGATGAGCACGACGTGGCCGGTCGGCGGCGGGTTGTAGACCATCTCGACCAGGCCGGTGATCCCGCTGTGCACGAAGGTGCTGTCGCCGATCACGCTGACCACGCGGCGGGCCTGCTTCGGCGGCAGCACGTGGCGCAGCCCCAGGCCCACGCCGATGCTGGCGCCCATGCAGACCAGCGTGTCCATGGCCTCGAACGGCGGCAGCACGCCCAGCGAGTAGCAGCCGATGTCGCCGGCGACGATGCAGTCGAGATTCTTGCAGCGCCTCGAAGACGACGCGGTGCGGGCAGCCGGTGCACAGCGCGGGCGGCTTGCCGGGCGGCGGGGCCGGCTCGGGCGAGGTGTCGCCGGCCAGGATGCGCCGCACCCGGCCGACGTTCAGCTCGCCGAAGCGGTACATCTCCGGCTTGCCTTCGACCGCGATGCCCGCCGCGCGGAGCTGCTCGACCAGATACGGATCGCCTTCTTCGATCACCACGCAGCGCTCGACGCTCGCGGCGAATTGGCGGATCGTCTCCAGCGGCAGCGGATAGGTCATGCCCGAGCTTGAGCACGCTGGCCTCGGGCGCCGCCTCGCGGACGTGCATGGTAGGCGACGCCCGAGGTGATGATCCCAAGTTCGCGCGTCGCCTTCGATGATCTGGTTCAGCGGCCATCGCTCTCGTTCCAGGCGGCGATCTCGGCCAGTTTTTGCCGCAGCCGGCGATGGGCCGGCCGGGCATAGGCGGGAATCATGACGCGGCCGGCGATGTCGCGCTCGAAATGCGGGCGGTCGCGGGCGTCGCACGGGATCGCGCGGCCGGCACACCACCGTCTTCGAATGGCAGACGCGCGTGGTCATCCGCAGCAGGACCGGCATCTGCCAGCGTCGGAGATCTCGAGGGCGCGCAGCGTGAAATCGTAGGCCTCCTGCGAGTCGGCCGGCTCGAGCATCGGCACGCCGGCGGCCACGGCGTAGCGGCGGTTGTCCTGCTCGTTCTGGCTCGAGGCCATGCCGGGATCGTCGGCCGAGACGACCACCAGCGGCCCGGTCATGCCGGTGTAGGCCGCGGTAAAGAGCACGTCGGCGGCCACATTCAGTCCGACGTGCTTCATGGTGACCAGGCGCCGCGCGCCGCCGAAGGCCACGCCGAGGCCCACTTCGAGCGCGACCTTCTCGTTCGGCGCCCATTGCCCGCGGCCGCCCAACTCGGAGAAATCCTCGATGATCTCCGTCGAAGGCGTGCCCGGATAGCCGGTGCCCAGGGCGACGCCGAAATGGCGTGCGGCCAGGGCCACCGCCTCGTTGCCGCCCAGCAGGACGCGGCGGGGTTTCGTCGCGGTGTCGCTGTCGAGCAAGACGCTTTCAGGTTTCGTCACCGTCGGCTCCATCAACGCCAGCAGCCATGCCGGCGGGCGGATCGGTCTTCCCGACAGGTCGGTAATCGCGTGGATCGTGTATCCCTGGCAGACCGGCGGCGGCGGTTTGGGCGTTTGCCAACTGGACGTCGAACGCAGCCTCGCCCGGCCGGCCATCGCCGCCGTGGTCGTCATCTTCAATTCGTCATCGTACTGCGCCTTGTCCTGATACTCGACGTGGGCGGTCATCAGCGGCACGCGCACGCCGTCCTCTTCCCACTGGCGGTAGGGCTTACCCAGCGTGCGGCACAATTCGGTGCGGCCCCACTCGAACCATTCCAGCACCCGGGCGTTGTAGTAGGTGCCCATCTGGTCGATGTCGCTGTAGCGGACGCGGAACCGAGAACGTGGGAAGGTGAGGCATGGGAAGCATGAAGGATAAAGGAGTGAAGGATAAAGGATCAAGATGCGGAGCGAAGGGATATGGCGGAGCATCGGTCGTTGCCGTCATCCTTCATCCTTGGCTCAGATCCACTTCTGCGCAGCAGCCATATCTTAACGCCCTGGGCGAGGACGCATAGGCCAGCAACGTCAGGGCCAGCAGCGGCCAATACAGCGGCGGCAGCGGCGCCAAGCCCAGGTACGCGCCCAACGGCGAAAAGGGCAGCGCGATGCCGCAGGCCATGATCACGGCCGTCGTCACGATCAGCGGCCAACTGGCGCGGCTCTCGATGAACGGAATCTTGTTCGTGCGGATGATGTGGATGATCAACGTCTGCGTCAGCAGCGATTCCACGAACCAGCCGGTCTGAAACAGCGTACGCCTGCGTGTCCGCCGAGTTGGCGCGGAAGAGCCACCACATCATGGCGAACGTGGTGTAGTCGAAGATCGAACTGATCGGGCCGATGAAGAGGATGAAGCGGCGTCAGTTCGTTCATGCTCCAGGCCCGGGGGCGGGCGACGAACTCGGGATCGACGTCGTCGGTGGGGATGGGCACCTGGGAGAAGTCGTAGAGCAGGTTGTTGGTCAGCACCTGCAGCGGCGTCATGGGCAGGAAGGGCAGGAAGATGCTGGCGCCCAGCACGCTGAACATGTTGCCGAAGTTCGAGCTGGCGCCCATCTTGATGTACTTGATGATGTTGGCGAAGATCTTTCGCCCCTCCAGCACGCCGTCCTCCAGCACCATGAGGCTCTTTTCCAGGAGGATGATGTCGGCGGCCTCGCGGGCGATATCGACCGCCGAATCGACGGAGATGCCCACGTCGGCCGGCGCAGGGCCGGGGCGTCGTTGATGCCGTCGCCCAGGTAGCCGACCACGTGGCCGCGGCCCTTCAGCGCCAGGATCACCCGCCGCTTGTGGGCGGGCGAGAGCCGGGCGAAGATCGACGCCGCTTCCGCCGCCTCGGCCAATTGCTGGTCGCTCATCCTCTCCACGTCGCTGCCCAGCACGATGTGGTCGGCGTCCAGCCCGACCTCGTGGCAAATCTTGCGCGTGACCAGGTCGTTGTCGCCGGTGAGCACCTTGATCCGCACGCCGTGCTTCTGCGCCGCGGCGATGGCGCTGCCCGGCCGATCTCCTTCGGCGGATCGAGGAAGGCCACGTAGCCGTGCAGGACCAGGTCGCATTCGTCCGCCTTGCTGTAGGCCGCCTGCGGCTGCGAAATCGCGATAGGCCAGGGCCAGCACGCGGAAGCCGTCGGCGTTGAGGTCCAGTGTACTCCTCGCGGAGGTCGGCGACGATCACCGGCTCGATCGGCAGGACCTGGCCGTCCAGCTCGAATCGCGTGCAGCGGCTCATGATCTCCTCCGGCGCGCCCTTGGCGATCAGCCGGTGCCGGCCGTCCATCTCCACGACCACCGACATGATCTTGCGGCCGAAATCGAAGGGGATCTCATCGACCTTGCGGGTGTGGTCGATCGGCAAGCTCGCCGATGCGCCAGGATGGCGCGGTCGAGCACGTTCTTCAGCCCCGTCTGGAAGTAGCTGTTCAAATAGGCCGTGCGCAGCACTTCGTCGCTGTGCTCGCGGACCACGTCGCAATGCTTCTCCAGGATGACGCGGTCCATGGTGAGCGTGCCGGTCTTGTCGGTGCAGAGCACGTCCATGGCGCCGAAGTTCTGGATGGCGCCCAGCCGCTTGACGATCACCCGCTTCCGCGACATGACCAGCGCCCCTTGGACAGGCAGACGGTGACGATCATCGGCAGCATCTCGGGCGTCAGCCCGACGGCCACCGCCAGGGCGAAGAGGAAGGCCTCGAGCCAGTATCGCCTGTTTCGTCAGCCCAGTTGATGAGGAACACCAGCGGCACCATGACGGCCATGAAGCGGATCATCAGCCAGGTGAATCGCTGCACGCCCTGGTCGAAGCTGCTCGGCTGGCTGGCGGCCGACGATGCTGTGGGCCATGCCGCCGAAATAGGTGCTCCGCCCGGTCGTCACGATCGCCGCCGTCGCCGAGCCGCTCTCGACGTTCGTGCCCATGAAGCAGATGTTGCTCAGTTCCAGCGGGGCCACGCCGGCGCGGGTCTCGGCCGGCGTCGAACTTCTCCACCGGAAACGATTCGCCGGTCAGGCTCGCCTGGCTGATGAACAGGTCCTTCGCGGCGATCACGCGCACGTCGGCGGGGACCATGTCGCCGGCCGCCAAGGCGACCACGTCGCCGGGCACGAGGTGGTCCAGGGGGATTTCCCGCTGCTGCCCGCCGCGGACCACCGTGGCCGTGATGTTGATCATCGCCTTCAGTTTGGCCACCGCGGCGTCGGCGCGCGTTTCCTGGAAGAACCGCAACAGCACGCTCAACAGCACGATCGTCGCTGATGATGACGGCCGCCGGGCTGGTCGTCGGTGAAAGTACGAAATCACCGCCAGGACCGTCAAGAGGATGCTCAGCGGATCGCAGGTAGGTCAGCAGCAGGCGGAGCGTCCAGTGCACGTTGCCGTTCCTGGGCGACGTTGTTCGGTCCCACCTCGTCGCAGCCGGCGGCGGCCTCCTCGTCGCTCAAGCCGCCCGGCCGTGGTCCGCAACATGGCCAGCAGGCCGTCCTTGTCGCGCCGGGCGGCCTCGACGATCAGCGGCGACACGCTGGGCCCCGCCGACGCCGTGCCCGGCGGCTGCCGCCGCAACCAGTTCCGAACGCCCAACGCCAGGATGATCCACAAGGCCGAGATCGCCTCGTTGCTGTCGATCTTCGAGGCCCCGCGCTGCCGGTCGATGAACGATGATGGGCGTTTCGCCGAACCGCGCGCCCAGCCGCTTCAGCCGCCAGAGGATTTCCTCCTGGAACGAATAGCCGCAACTGCGGACGGCGTCGACATCGAGCCGGCTCAAGACGCGACGTGCGGTAGCAGCGAAAGCCGCCGCTGCAATCCTTCGGCTCCAGGCCCAGCAGCCAGCGGGCGTAGAAATTCACGCCCCGGCTCATCAGGTGCCGCCGCAACGGCCAGCCCTCGACGCCGCCGCCGGGAACGTAACGCGAGCCGATCATCACGTCGACCGGCGGACCGCCCGGCGGGTCCATGCCCGCCAACAGCTCCGGCAGATAGCGCGGCTGGTGGCTGAAATCGGCGTCCATGTTGAGCACGTACTTGTAGCCGTGCTCGACCGCGTATTTCATGCCCGCCAGAATGGCCGTGCCCAGCCCCAGCTTGCCCGGCCGGTGGAGACAATGGACCCGGGGGTCCTCGGCCGCCTTCTGGTCGCACCAATGGCCGGTGCCGTCCGGCGAATTGTCGTCGATCACCAGCAAGTCGGCCTCGGGGGCGAAGCGGAAAATCTCCTCCACCAGCCGGGGGAGATTCTCCATCTCGTTGTACGTCGCCACCGTGATCAGGGTCTTTTCGGCGTTGGACATGCGACTCGCTCACCTTCCGGCAACGGGGACTGCAAGCCGCGTATTGTACCAAAAGTCCGGCGGCAAAGAATCCTCATGGAAAGCATAAATCACGGTCCGGCGAAACCCACTGCCGGCCGCCGGGTTTAATCAAGGGTTGCCCACGGCAGTGGAAAGACCAATACTGATGGTAGTGGTCCATGAGTTTATGTCACCGAGCTTTGTTTATTCGTTTGTCTAGAAGGAGGTCGAGCGATGATTCGGCGAATGGCGTGTCTGGTTGATGGTGGTGGATTGTCTCTGGCCATCATGGGGGGCAATCTGGCGTTGGCCCAGCCGCCCGAGGGGGGGCCGGGACCAGGGCCACGCGGGCCGATGGGACGCGGCCCGGGTTTCATGGCGTGGCCCGGCGGCGGCCTGTTGGCGCTGTTGCAGTCTGAGACGGTCCAAAAGGACCTCCAGTTGACCCCGGAACAGATCGACAAGCTCAAGGAGGTCAGAAAGACCGCCTTCCGAGGTCTCGGCGAACGACGCCGCAGGCCGGAAGACCTTTCCGGACGAACAGAGGAAGGAACTGCGCCACGAAGGCCGAAGCCCAGGCCGCGGAGACCAAGAAAAAGATCGAGGCCATCCTGACGCCGAAGCAAATGGAGCGGCTGAAGGAAATCCGTTTGCAGGGGGCCGGACCTGGGGCATTGGCCGATCCGGACGTGCGCAAGGCCCTGAACCTGACCGACGAGCAGAAGGAAAAGATCAAGAAGCTCCGTAATGAACTCCTTGAAAGGCAACCGATCTGCGAAAGGACGTTCGCAAGGCGGACCGCGACGAGCGACAAAAGAAAATGGCGGAAGCCCGGGACAAGGTCCAGAAACTCCGGAAGAAGACGCTGGACGACATCCTCGCCCTGTTGACGACCGAGCAGCGGGCCCAGTTTGACAAGATGCTCGGCAAGAAGCTGGAGTTGAAGCCTTCAGAACTGCCGCCACCGGATGATGGTCCGGGCTTTGACCTTCCGGCCCGCGGGCCCGGCAAGTAGCGATGGCGGACGGCCATTACTCCCCTCTCCCCTTGTGGGAGAGGGGTTGGGGGTGAGGGTTTTTGCCCGTCACAACACCGCGTGCCACTGGCTTTGCCAGTGCTGTGCTGAGGCAGGCACTGGCGGAGCCAGTGGCACACGCGGTTGGTCAGCCGACCTTCGGGGATCGCCGGCCGGCAAGGGCCGCCAATGCCACGGTGACGAGCACCCCGGCAATCGTCAAAGCCCAATAGCGATCCCGATCGAGAACAGCGGAGTTCCAGGTTCTGGCCCAGTTACCGACTTCCTCGTTCTTCTCAACGATATCGGTCTTGTAGAAATCCTTTGAAAGGATGAACGCTCGATTGATCCGCCTGTCCACGTCGTGCGACAATGTGCGGGGCGGGAACAGGACATTCGTGGCAACCAGCAGCAGTCCGATCGCGAGGATGAGGCGCTGCAATAGGTTCATGGGGTCGCTCGTTTTGGATTAGGTTGTTATTCGCTGTCAGTCGTGGCCTACACGGCTTTCTTTTTCGCGGCCTTCTTTCCGGTTGCTCTTTTCCCGGTCGACTTCTTGGCCGTCTTTTTCGCTGGCTTCTTCGCGGCGGGCGCGGCGGCGGCGGACTTGGCGCCGCGGCGTCCGCGCGACGGCCGGGCGGAAGGCCCTCGCTCGGCCCGGGCCTTCAACAGGTTCAAGGCGTACTCCAACGTCACCTCTTCCACCGTGGTTCCCCGCGGCAGCGAGGCGTTGGTCGCGCCGTCGGTCACGTAGGGCCCGTAACGCCCGGCGAGCAACTGCACCGGCTTTCCCGTCACCGGCGAAGGGTCGAAGACCTTCAGCGGCTCCTTGCGGGCGCCGCGGCCGCGGGCCGCCTTCGGCTGCGCGAGCAACTCCAACGCCTGCTCCAGCGTCACGTCCAGCGGGCGACAGCCCGTCGGGCAAGGAGCGGGTCTCCTCGCCGCACTTCACGTAGGGCCCGTAACGCCCGTTGTAGGCCACCACCGGCTGCGCCGCAGCCGGATGCTGCGCCGAGCGTGCGGGGCAGCGAGAGCAGCTTCAGCGCCACTTCGAGGGTCACGTCTTCGGCGTTCATGCCCTTCAGCAGCGAGGCGTTTTGCGGCTTCTCGTCGCCCTCGCCCGTGCCGCGCTGCACGTAGGGGCCGAAGCGGCCGACCTTCACGAAGATCGGCTTGTGCGTCTGCGGGGCAAATGCCCAGCGGCTCGTCGCTTTGCACCGCCTTGTCGAGCATCTCCAGGGCGACTGCCAGCGTCAACTCGTCGGGCGGCATCTTGTCGGGCACGGCGGCGCGGCGGTCGCCTTGCTCGAGGAACGGACCGTAGCGGCCCACGCGGACGAAGACCTCCGGCTGGCCTTCCGGCTTGCCGACGAGAACGCGGCTGACATCGCGGGCGTCGATCTCGTCGACCTTGTTCTTGAGCTGCTCCTTCAGCCCGGGATGGTCGTTGCCGAAGTAGAAGCGCTTGAGGTATTCGAGGTGGCTCGAGTTCGCCGCGGCTGATGGCGTCCAGCTCGTCCTCCATCTCGGCGGTGAACTGGTAATCGACCAGGTTGGGCAGGTGGGCTTCGAGCAACTGCGAAACGGCGAAGGCCGTCCAGGTGGGCACCAGCACGTTGCCGCGCTTCGACTTGAAGACGTACTCGCGGGCGAGGATGGTGTCGATGATCTGGGCGTAGGTGCTGGGCCGGCCGATGCCCATCTCTTCCAGGGCCCGGGTGAGCGAGGCCTCGCTGTAGCGGTTGGGCGGCTGGGTGGTGTGGCTCTTGGGCTCGATGCCGCGGCACTCCAGCGTCTCGCCCACCGCCACGCCGGGCAGCACCACGTCGCGGTCGGCCAGGCGGCTTTCCGGATCGTCCGAGCCCTCGACGTAGGCCCGCAAGATAGCCGGGAAAGTCGATCGTCCGGCCGCTGGCCTGGAACACCGCCCCGTCGGCCTCGACGCTGATGGTGATGCGGCGGCAGCGGGCGTCGGCCATCTGGCTGGCCACCGTCCGCTTCCAAATCAGGTCGTAGAGCTTGAACTGGTCCGGGCTCAGTTGCGCGCCGCAGGGCCTCGGGAAAATCGAAGGGATGGCCCGCCGGACGAATCGCCTCGTGCGCCTCCTGGGCATTCTTCACCTTGGTCTGGTAATAGCGCGGCTGGTCGGGCAGGTACTCCGGGCCGTACTGCGAGGCGACCAACTGCCGGGCCGTCTGCACCGCCACCGCCGCCAGGGTGGTCGAGTCGGTCCGCATGTACGTGATGTGCCCGTTCTCGTAGAGGCTCTGGGCGGCCTGCATGGTGTGCCGGGCGGTAAAGCCGTACTTGCGGTTCGCCTCCTGCTGCAAGGTGCTGGTCGTGAAGGGCGGATAGGGCCGGGTCGTGTACGGCTTGTCGTCCAGGTCGCTCACGCGGCACGCCGCGCGGGCGATCCGCTCGGCCAGCTCCGCGGCCTGGCGCTCGTCGAGCAACAACAACCCGGCGTCCTTCAGCTTGCCCGTGGCCGGGTCGAAATCGCGGCTGGACGGGGATGCCGCGGCCCTGGAAGGAAATCAACGTCGGCCTCGAAGGCCTCGCCGCCGGCCTTGGCGAAGTGGCCCAGCAGGTCCCAATAGGTGGCCGAGCACGAAGCTCATCCGCTGCCGCTCCCGCTCGACGATCAGCCGCACGGCGACGCTCTGCACGCGGCCGGCCGAGAGCCGGCTGCGGATCTTCCGCCACAACAGCGGCGAAACGTCGTAGCCGTAGAGCCGATCGACGATCCGCCGCACCTCCTGGGCACGGACCAGGTCGTTGTCGATCTGGCGCGGCTGCTCCAGCGCCTGGCGGATGGCCTCCTCGGTGATCTCGTGGAAGACCAGGCGGCGGACCGGCACCTTCGGCTGCAGGACCTCGCAGAGGTGCCAACTGATGGCCTCGCCCTCGCGGTCTTCGTCGGTGGCCAGGTAGAGGTCCTTGGCGCCCTTGCAGCAGGGCCTTCAGTTTGCGGACCTGGGCGATCTTCTCCCGCGGGATCACGTAGACCGGGATCGAAATCCTTGTTGACGTTGACGCCCAGATAGGCCCAGTCTTCGCCCTTGAACTCGGCGGGAATTTCCTTGGCCCCCTGCGGCAAATCGCGGATATGGCCGATGCTGGCCTCGATGGTGTACGCCGGTCCCAGGAACTTGCCGATCGTCCGTGCCTTGGCGGGCGATTCGACAATGACCAGCGAAGTGCCGCCGGAACGAGCTGTTTTCTTGGCCATAGTGGAATTGTTAAACTGGGGAGTTCGGGTGGGCTAGTGACTATGTATCAGCGATTCGTTACGGTCTTTCGTGAGCCAGGCTAGCTGGATATCGTTATCACCGTTGCGGCCGGGCCTGTCTGGCGCGGCAAGGCAGGACGCTATGCCGGGGAAATTCGGGCAAATTCGCCGTTCTTCGGCGGCCGCCGCCGGGCCTCGAAGCGATTAGAATTGTAACAGACCCTCCCGTGCGTACAATTGCGATTCTGCGATTCTTGCCCTTATGATTTGGCATTGCATTTCTAACAGGCCCCCTTAGAATTGATGGATTCCGGCCTATTTGCGGAGAATCCCCCCATCTTAGAGGATATGCTTAAGCCATGGCGAGTCCCTTCAAAGTTTTCCGCCGACATCAAAAAGTCTGGATGGCCGTGCTTACCGTGATGGCGATGATCGCCTTCGGCTTCCTTTCCGGCCCAGGCATTATGGACTTTTTCAGTCGTTCGGCGGCCAGGGACCCGCCGGTGGTCAAAACGAAGGAACTCGGCAGTCTCACCAACCAGGCAACTGCACGAGCTGGTGATGCGGCGACAGAGACTCAAGCAGTTTACCCGGGCCGTCGCCCAAACAGTTTTTGACGCGGGTGGCGACTTCAGGTTGGCCAACGACTTGTTTAACCGGCTTTCCTCCGCCCCCGACGCAAAGGAACAGGATAGTGTGATCGACCTTTGGCTCATGGCTCGGCAGGCCGAGAAACTGGGCTGCGTCATTACCGATGAGGACGTGAACAACGACTCTCGACGCACTGACGGACAGGAAAATCGACTTCCAGACGCTCCGCGATCGTTTCCTCGGCCAGCAGGGGAACCTCACGGAACTGGAACTCTTCGCCGAGTTGAAAGAGGTGTTGGCGGCAAACCAATTTCAGAACACGATGCTCATGGGCTTGAGGTGCTGACGCCCGCCCAGCAATGGGAGTATTACAGCCGCGTGAAACGATCCGCGACGGTCGAGGCGGCCGCCCTGCCCGTCGAACGCTATGCCGCCAAGGTCCGTGTCCCGGACGAGAAGGAACTGAAAGAATTCTTCGACGAGTGCAAGACCCGCTACCCGACCCCCGATTCGCCGGAACCGGGCTTCCGACTGCCGAAACGCATCGCCGTCCAATACTTCCGAGCCAACGTCGATAAGTTCGTCGATCTGAAATCCGTCACCGACGCCGAAATCAAGGAAGAGTACGAGCGGGACACGGACTACTACGAGGATAAAGACAAGAGTCTGGCCGCGGAGGAGAAAGCAGCCGAAGCCGCGAAAAAGACCGGGACTGAAAAGAAAACCGACGCCGAAAAGAAGAACGAACGCTGCGAAGAAGACCGAGCCTGATAAGAAAACCGAGAGCGGGAAGAAAACCGACGCCGGGAAGAAGAACGACGCCGGGAAGAAGTCGGAAACAAAGGGCGCCGCCGGCCCGTCAGGAGCAACCAAGATCGCCCCGCCATCCGACAAGAAGCCAGCCGAAGCGAGTCCCAAGAAGGGCGGCGAGGAGAAATCGCCCGACAAGGCCAAGACCTCGTCGTTCAACGTCTTGCCGTCGCCGCTGTCGCCGTCGCCGTTCCGGCTCGTTGCATACTCCGAGGACAAGAAAAAGCCCGCCAATGACGGGAAGGACGACAAGAAGAAGGACGACAAGAAGAACGACGCGAAGAAGCCGGCGGACGCGAAGAAGCCGGCTGTCGCGCCGGAGTTGATTCCCGCCGCGCCGGTCAAGCGGAAGGTTCCGAAGGAGCCCGATGCCGCCTATCCTTACGCCGGGGCCCAGCCTGAACATTCCGCCGGACCATTGGCGCCGAGTCCAAGGAGCCCCAACCGGCTGAACGCAAGGAAGGGCTTTCGCCGCGGATCAAGGACTTCATTCGCAAGGCGTTGGCCGAAGTGAAGGCGATCAAGAAGATCGAGACGACGTTCAAGGCATTGGAAGATGAGATGCGAGAGAGTCGCACCGACACGGAATCGACCGTCCCCTTCGATTTCGAGGCCGCGGCCAAGAAGAACGGCCTGAAACCGCGCACGACCAAGCTGATTTCGGCCTTGGAGGCGTTGGACTACAACATCGGCAAGTCGCTGATCGGCAGGTCGCCGTTTACCGACTATGCGTACCATACGCTGGTGGCGTACAGGCCGACGCAATCGTCCGAGACGAAGAGCAAGAATTACTATTTGTTCTGGATTGTCGATGAGACCAAGGATCGCATTCCGAATTTGGACGAGCGAGGCGTTCGGGCGGAGGTGGTCGAGGCATGGAAGATGGTCCATGCCCGGAAGGACACCCTGGCCGCGGCCGAGAAGTTGGCGGACGAGGCCCGCCGGTCCGGGAAGTCGCTGAAAACGTTCTTCGCCGATCGGCGGACATCCACGTCACCGAAACGGCGCCGTTCAGTTGGATGATCGGTGCCCACCGATGAACCGCCCATGCTGAGCGAGGTCAAGGGAGTGGACATGGCCGGGTCCGGAGTTCATGCGGAAGGTGTTCGCCCTGACGAAGGCGAGATCGGCGTGGCCATGAACGAGCCGCAGACTGTCGCCTATGTCGATCCGCGTGGTCAATTTCGACCCGCGGATCGGTCTGTTGATGAAATGGTTTCGAGCCGCCCCGCTCAAAGAGTACCTGCCCGTCTGCCCAGGAGGACCAGTTGAAGCTGTTCCGGGCGTGGAAGAAGGGGTTTCGAGGCCTCGGCCGGCTTGGAAATGAACCTCCCAAAGAGCAATCCAAGGACGCCGGCTCCGCCCGAGGAGCCCGACACCGAGCCGACGCCGAACTCGCGTCACACAGATAACCTGGGGTACTGTCCCCTTAGGACGGCCGCAACGCATGGAGAGCGCGATGACTCCGAGCCGTGCATTGCTGGTCTTGGCGGCGGGCATGGGCTCTCGCTATGGCGGCCTCAAACAGGTCGAACCCGTCGGTCCCCACGGCGAGTTCATCCTCGACTATTCGGTCTATGACGCCGTCCGGGCCGGCTTCCGCAAGATCGTCTTCGTCATCCGCAAGCGAGATGGAACGGCCGCCTGAAGCAGACCTTGCTCGCCCGGCTGCCGCGCGATCTCGAAGTCCACTACGCGCTGCAAGAGTTGGACATGCTCCCCGCCGGCTTCCCGACGCCGCAAGGGCGAACGAAACCCTGGGGCACCGGACATGCCATCTGGGTCGCGCGCAAGTGCATCCAAGAGCCGATGCTGGTCATCAATGCCGACGACTTCTACGGCGCCGCGGCCTACCAGACCGCGGCCGACTATTTCGACTCCGCCGCGAGTTCCCAAGCACCGACTATTGCATGGTCGGATACCGGCTGCGCAATACGGTTTCGCCCCACGGACCGGTGGCGCGAGGGTTATGTCGCACCGACGCCGACGGGTTCCTGACCGACGTGGCCGAGGTGGCGGGAATTCAGATGGACGCGGCGGGGGAAATCCAGGCCGCCGGCGACAGCGGCCGCCGACAACGGTTCACCGGCGACGAAACCGTCTCCATGAACATCTGGGGGTTCACGCCGGCCATTTTCGGCCAGTTGGAACGCCTCTTCGGCCGCTTCCTCCACGATCGGGGTTCGCTCGCCGCGGCCGAATTCTATATTCCCGCCGCGGTCGGCACGTTGATCCGGGAAAACGCCGCCCGGGTGAAGGTGCTTTCGACCGCCGCCGCGGAGTGGATCGGCGCGACCTATGCCCAAGACAAGTCGCTGGTGGTGGAGCGGATCCGGGCCCTGATCGCGGCCGGGGTCTATCCTTCGCCCTTGTGGCCCGATGGTTGAGCATTCTCCCAGTTACCCCATCCCCCCCATTACGCCTCTCTTCCTCATTTCGCCTTCCCATTCGTGCCTTGTCCGGCGGCTCACACCGCCGGCTCACCGCCTTCCGCCTTCTCCCCTTCCGCCTTCCCCCTTCCACCTTGACCCCCGCGGGGAAATTCGCTATTTTCTCCGCTACGGCTTGCGGCTCCTAACTAATCTGGGAGCTTCCGCGGCAGAGGCCGTCAGCCTCTCGCTGGACACGACGGGCAAGATGCCCGTGTGAAAAAAGGAGTGCAGGGACGCATGAATCGCCGCCAGGTCTTGCTCAGTTGCGGTCTCACGGTGGTATTGCTGGGCGGGTGTTCGTCATGGAATCCGCTGGCCATGCGTTCGCAAAGCCCGGAGGAAAAGGCCAAGGAGCGTCAGAAGAAACGCAACACGGCCGGCAGCCTGGTCGGCGACGTGGCCAGCCCGATGGGCATGTTCCCCGTGAACATCGAAGCGGTCGGCTGGGTCACGGGGTTGCACGGCACGGGCAGCGACCCGGAGCCGTCGCCGCAGCGGACGATGTTGGTCGAGGAAATGCAGCGGCGCGGCGTCGAGAATCCGAACGCCCTGCTGGCGTCGCACAACGCCTCGCTGGTCCTGGTCCACGCCGTGCTGCGTCCCGGCATTCAAAAAGGCGATCACTTCGACGTCGAGCTTCGAGTGCCGGGCCGGAGCGAGACCACCAGCTTGCGCGGCGGCTATCTGTTGGAGACCCGGCTGATGGACACGGCCGTGCTCAATGACGGCATGCTCCACAAGAACCGGGAACGCGGCGTCGCGCAAGGTCCCGTCCTGGTCGATCCCACCGCCCAGGCCAGCGAACGACGCGGACCGCCAGCTCCTCAAACGCGGGCGGATCCTGGGCGGCGGCACCTCCTACATCTCCCGCTCCTTGGGATTGGTGCTGAAGCCGGAGCACCAGGGACGCCGTGGTCAGCATGCGCGTGGCGCACGCCGTGAACAAGCGATTCCACTCCTACCAGCGCGGAATTGAAGTCGGCATGGCCACCGCCCATACCGACCAATGGGTCGAGCTGACCGTGCATCCGCAGTACAAGGAGAACCTGGACCGCTACATGCAGGTGGTCCGGGCCGTGGCGATCCAGGAATCGTCGGCGGACCAGATACGGCGGCTTGCCGAGTTGGAACGAAAGTTGTTCAAGCCGGAGACGTCGGCGCGGGCGGCGATCGAACTGGAAGCCATCGGCGGCGACAAGGGCGCCGACGTGCTGCTGAAGGGATTGCAGGCGTCCGGACCCCGAAGTGCGGTTTTATGCCGCCGAGGCGCTGGCGTACCTGGGTCGTAGCGAGGCGGCCGAGCCGTTGGGTTTGGCCGCCCGCAACGAGCCCGCCTTCCGCATGTTGGCCCTGACGGCCCTGGCGGTCCTGGACGACCCCGGGGCCAGCGAGCAGCTTCGCCAGTTGCTCGGCGCGCCCAGCGCGGAGACCCGCTACGGCGCATTCCGCGCCCTGTGGACGATGAACCCCCACGAGCCGCTGGTGAAGGGCGAACTCCTCGGCGGCCAGTTCCGACTACCACGTGCTGAATACTCCCGGCACGCCGATGGTGCACGTCACGCGCAGCCAGCGAGCCGAGGTGGTGCTCTTCGGCGGCTCTCAGCAGTTCTCCACGCCGCTGTCCGTCAACGCCGGCAACCAGATCATGGTCACCAGCACCGGCGACGGCGAGATCACCGTCAGCAAGTTCAGCACCCACGACGCCGACCAGAAGCGGGTCGTCTCGACCAAGGTGGACGAGGTGATTCGGGCGATCGTCGAGCTGGACGGCACCTATCCCGACGTCGTGCAGGCCCTGCAAGAGGCGAAGGCCGCCGGCGCCCTGCCCGGCCGCTTCGAGGTGGAAGCCCTGCCCGAGGGTGGCCGCGTCCACCACCCCGTCGAGCACGCCGACGCCGGCAAGGCGACCGAGAGAAGCGGACGATTCGGACCAGAAATCGCCCGCATAGCCTGGCTTCTTTGCTAGAATGAGTGGGACGGACCTCGGACGGACGCACCCTGCCCATGCTCAAGGCACTCGAACTCGCCGGTTTCAAAAGCTTCGCCGACAAGACGCGATTCGAGTTCCCCCCCGGAATTACGGTCGTCGTGGGGCCCAACGGATCGGGGAAGTCCAACGTCGTCGATTCCATCAAATGGGTGCTCGGCGAGCAGAGCGTCAAGAGTCTTCGCGGCAAGGAAATGGCCGACGTGATTTTCAACGGCTCCGGCGCGCGGCGGGGCATGAATTCGGCCGAAGTCACCCTCACCTTCAACAACGCCGACCACTCCCTGCGCGCTGGACACCCCCGAGGTCCACATCACCCGCCGCGTCTATCGCAGCGGCGAAGGCGAATACCTCATCAATCGCAGCCCCTGCCGCCTGCGCGACATCCGCGACCTGCTGACCGGCACGGGCATGGGCACCCAAGCCTATAGCGTCATCGAGCAGGGCAAGGTCGATGTCCTCCTGCAAGCGTCGTCCCGCGACCGCCGGGTGATTTTCGAGGAGGCGGCCGGCATCAGCCGCTTCAAGCTGCGGAAACTCGAGGCCCTGCGCCGGCTGGAACGGGTCGATCAGAACCTGCTGCGGCTGTCCGACATCATCGACGAGGTGGACAGCCGGTTGCGGACCGTCCGCGCCAGGCCGGCAAGGCCCGCCGCTACAAGGAATATACCGACCGCCTCCAGGAGCTTCGCACCCAAGTGGGGCTGGTCGATTGGCGGCGTCTGACCGAGCGGCTGACGGACTGCGAGAAGGAACTCCAGTCGTTGACCGCCCAGCGCGACGCCCTGCTGGCCGCGGCCGAATCGAGCGAGGCCCGGTTGCTGGAAACGGACGGCCGGATCGGCGAGATCAACGAGGCCATCCGCCAGGCCGAATCGCGGATCGCCGCCAACCGCGAGCGGATCGCCGGCCAGGAATCGACCGTCGAGCACGAACGTTCCCGCGGCCGCGAGTTGGAGCAGGAAATCGCCCGCCACCGGCGGCAATTGCTCGCCCTGGGCGCCCGGGCCGACAACCTGGAACAGGAGTTCCACGACACCACGCAGTCCGTCCGCGACGCCGAGCAGCGGCAACGCGCGATCGCGCAGCGGGTGACGGAAGGCGAACGGGCGTTGACGGACCTGATGGCCCGGCTCGATCATATCCGCGGCGAGAACGAGCAGCGGCGGGCGGCCTGCCTGGAGCAGATGCGGCTGGCCGCCGGCTTGGCCAGCGAGGCCGGCGTGCTGGAAAGCCAGGCGACCGCGGCCGAGGCGGTCCGGCAACGCAGCCGCAACCGCATCGCCGAGTTGGACCGGCAACTGGCGGGCCTGGCCGCCGAACTGGACACCTTGCGCCAAGAGCGCGAGGAACTCACCCGCCGCGCCGACGCGCGCGAAGGGCTCCTCGCAACGGCCAAGCAGGAGCTTGCCGACTTGCAGCGGGAACTCGCCGCGCGGCAGAGCGAACTGGGCGGCCTGCAACAACGCCACAGCGCGGCCGCGGAACGGGCCGCCGTCCTGGAAGAATTGGAGCGACGCCACGAGGGACTCAGCCCGGGCGTGAAGGAAGTGCTCGCCCAGGCCGGACGCCCGGCGGCCCCTTCCATGAAGTCTTTGGGATGGTGGCCGACCTGTTTTGCGTCAGCGTCGAGGTCGCGCCGCTGGTGGACGTGGCCTTGGGCCAGGCGGCGCAGCACCTCGTGGCCGCGCCCGGCAAGGAACTGCTGGAGCACGTGCAGGCCCAGTCGCAGCGTTTCGGCGGCCGCGTGGGTTTCCTATGGCTCGACGGCGCGGCGCCCTCGACGGCCCGGCCGGAAATCGACCTTGAAGGGCGGCCCGGCGTGCTCGGCCGCGCCGACCGCTTCGTCGAGACCCAGGCGCGTTTCGTCCCGCTGGCCCGGCGGCTGTTGGGCCGGACCTGGATCGTCGAGAAACTCAGCCATGCCCTCGACTTGGCCCGCTCGACCGGCTCGGGGTTCCATTTCGTCACCCTGGCGGGCGAATTGCTCGAGGCCGACGGCACGCTGGTCGTCGGGCCGCGGCAAGTGGCCGCCGGCCTGATCTCCCGGCGCAGCCAGCTCCGCGCCTTGAAGACGCAGTTGGCCGAGTTGGAAGGCAAGATCGACCGGGGCCAGGCGGGCACGGTCCGCCTCCAGGAGCAGATCGCCGGGCAACAGGAGCAACTCCAGCGGCGCACGGCCGAACATCGCCAGGCCCTGGACGCCGTGGGCGAGCAGCGGCTGAAGATTTCGGCCTCCGAGGAGCGCCGGGCGCAATTCGACCAGCAGCGCGGCGTGCTGGAATCCGAGCTTCAGGCCGCCGAGGAGCAGCACGAAACGTCGCTGCGCCGGCTGGCCGAGGCCCGCCAGAGGCGCGCCCAACTCGATGCCGCGCTCTCCGAGATGGAAAGCCGCCTGGCCGGATTGGCCGAGCAGATCGGCGCCCTGGAGACGGAGCGGCAGGCCCGCGGCCGCGAAACCACCGAAACCAAGGTCGATCTGGCCAAGAGCGAGGAACGGCTCCGCAACCTGCACGCCCGGCTGCGGCAAATCGAGGAAGGCCGGCAGGAACGCACCCGGGCCATCGCCGACGGCCAAGAGCAACTGGCCGATTGCCTCGGCCGCGCGGAAACGTCGCGTTGGAACATCTTGCGGGCGGAATCGGAGATTGCCGAGTTGTACCTCCGCAAGGAGTCGTTCGCCGGCGAGACCGTCCAGCACATCAACGACCGCGAGTTGTTCGAGCGGCAGCGGGCGGAACTGACGGCCGAGGCGCAGCGCGTCCGCGGCAAGGTCCGCAAGCTCGAGGAACGCATCCACGCCCAAGACCTGGCGGCCAGCCCAAGTCCGCCTCGAACGCGGCGCCCTGGTCGATCGGCTCCGCGAGGATTACGGCATCGACCTGGCCGAGGTGGAACGCCAGTCCGGCGATCAGCAACAGCACGAGCGCGAGTCCGTCCAGGAGGAGATCGACGAGCTGCGCCGCAAGATCGACGGCATCGGCAGCGTCAACCTCGAAGCCCTCGAGGAACTCGAATCGCTGGAAGCCCGCTACAAGAACCTTTCCGACCAGCACCAGGACCTTTCGGCGGCGAAGGGCTCGCTGGAGAAGATCATCGAGAAGATCAACGCGGACAGCCGGCGGCTCTTCGCCGAGACGCTGCAAACCGTCAAGGGGCATTTCCAGCAGTTGTTCCGCGACCTCTTCGGCGGCGGACATGGCGACATCGTGCTGGAAGAGGGCGTCGACATCCTGGAAAGCGGCGTGGAGATCGTGGCCCGGCCGCCGGGCAAGGAACCGCGCAGCATCTCCTTGCTCAGCGGCGGCGAGAAGACGCTCACCTGCGTGGCCCTGCTGCTGGCGATCTTCCGCAGCCGGCCAAGCCCCTTCTGCGTGCTCGACGAGGTCGATGCCGCCTTGGACGAGGCCAATATCGATCGTTTCACCAAGGTCCTCCACGACTTCCTGGCCTGGACCCAATTCATCATCATCACGCACTCGAAGAAGACGATGACCTGCGCCGACACGATCTACGGCGTGACGATGCAGGAATCGGGCGTTTCCAAGCAGGTTTCGGTCCGCTTCGAGGAACGTCAGCGACGACGGCCACATCCTGCCCCAGCGACTCGCCGAGGCGGAGCAGGAATCGGAAGCCGCCTGAGCGGGGCGGAAAATGCCCTCTTTCTGTGCCCCCCACCCATCCGGGCGTGGACGGCGCTTGCATTTTCGGTCGTCGCGTATATAAAATGAGACGTGGGTGCGGCCGTGATGTTGTCTGGCCGTGGGGGGTAGTCCATGCCCGAGCCTTGGTGGTGGATCCTGGTGCTTCTTGCGGCCACGACGGGAGTGGTGATCCTGTTGTGGCGGCCGGCGCGCGGGGCGGCGCGCGAGGCCCGGCTGACCCAGGCCAAGCGATATTTCCACCGTCAGCGGGAGCGGCTGGAGGCCAAGTTCATCCAGTTGGCCGCGGCCCAAACCCGGTTGGACGCCCCCCGCTGGACCGACTGCGAGTTCGACGACGCCGTGGCCTACGTCCGCAATCGAGCGACGGGCGAACTGTCGGCCTTCGTGGCCGTCACCGTCGCCTTGGACGGCCTGCCCAACCTGGCGACCTCCTCCGCCAGCGACCTGATCGGCAACCTTCGCGCGGGTACGGCGGTCTTTCGTTTCGACCGCGACCACTGGGAGACCGACGGCCGGGCGATCCTCAACCTCAGCCCCAGCGAGGCCATTCGTTTCTATCAGAACGACCTTGAGGTCGTCGGGCAGGAATTGGCCGAACAGTCGTAGCAGGGTCCGCCCCGCCTTGCCTTCCGGATGCCCCCCGATTGATTATGTCCGGAAATTCCGCTATGCTCATGGCTCCGGGCGTTTCGTATCACGTCCTGTCTTTTCCAATGATTTCGAGGGAGGGTGGCCCATGAGCAGCGGTCAAACCAACCCGTTTGAGAGTCCACAGACCATCGATGCTTCGACCGCCACTTACAATCTGCAGGGACGAAAGCGATACGCCGAGTTTGAATCGGGCCACGCGCGGGCGGTTTTCGCAATGGCGATGTTGCTGGCGGTCATGGTCGCGGATGTCTTTTATGCAGGTTCGACGTATCTGCAGATTGGTCTCGCTGAACGTGTGCGGGCGGGCCGTCTTCCCACGCCCGCGGAGGCGGTCGAGAACGCCGCGCGTCATTCGCGGCATTAGGATTACGGTCGGCGGCCCTTATTGGCTCCGCAATCGCCTTCCTGATGTGGCTTCACCGCTCCAACCGCAATCTTCGATCGCTTGGAAACCGGCACCTGGAGTTCACGCCTTTTTCCGCGGTGGGGTGGTGGTTCGTTCCTATTGCCAACCTCGTCTGTCCTTACCAGGCCGTCGCGGAAATCTGGAGAGGCAGCGACCCGAGGAATGTTGCAAAGAATTATGCGGGCGGCAAGACCTCCGCATTCGTGAAATGGTGGTGGGCCCGATTTCTTGTCATGGATCTGATGGGGTTTGCCAGCCTGTTCATCATCAGCCCCGCCAGTTCAAGTTTCCAAGCAAAAATGGATACGCTCATTACGGTCAATTGGCTGCTCTTCACAAGGTCGCTTATCGCACTGCCGGCGGCCGTGTTGGCGATCCTGGTCGTGCGGGGCGTCGATGTCAACCAGCAAGCGGCGCTACGAATTGGTCCTGGAGGCAGCCGTCCATCCACCGATGCCGCCGACGCCCGTTGCGGAGCAAGACGACTTCCCGTTCATGCCCCCGGCCAGCCAAGAGCATTGGCCGTCGGCCGACGACGCAGGGCAATACCCGCGGTTCAGTTGAGGACCCGGTTGGACCGAGAATCGCGGTTTTTCGCTGGCATGTTCCGATTGACGGAACCTCTCTATTTTCATATAGTTAAGCAAGTTGCTTGCACTGCATCCAGGCACAGGCACGCCAGTCTGAGGGGGGGGCCATGAGTTCCGACGACAGTTCGGGCACGAACGTGGAAACGATCCGCGGGCGCAATTATCCCGCCATCCGGCAGTTCACCGTGTTTCTCGAGAACCGCGTCGGCCAACTCCTGGAGGTCGTCCGCCGCTTCGAGGGCAGCAAGGTGCGGATCGTGGCGCTGTCGATCGCCGATTCGGCCGAGTGCGCCTTCGTCCGGTTCCTCCTGAGCCATCCGGAAGAAGGCCGGGAGATCCTGGAGCGGGCCGGCCTGGCCATCATCGAGACCGACCTGATCGGCGTGGCCCTGCCCGAGGGACACCAAGCGCTGTTGCAAATCTGCACCGCCCTGCTGCAAGCCGAGGTGAACATCATCCAGGCCTATCCCTTGCTGGTTCGCCCCCATGGCCGGGCCGCGGTCGCCCTGATGGTCGACAACATCGAGATGGGACTGGAGACGCTGGCCGCCAAGGGCTTCAGCATGATCACCGAGGCCGATCTCCAGGCCGAAAACAGCGAGTGACCCGGCTACCTATCCGCCGTACCGAAGGGGACAGTCCCATTTTCGTCGGACGAAAATTGGGACAGTCCCCAGGTTATTCTTTTACGGGTCTTTACCCCGGCTACAGGTTGTCGGACAACATCGCGGGCAGGTTCTTGATGTCCTTCAGCACCACCCGCTCCACCGCGTCCCAACGGACCACGGTGAGGGTCCAGTTGCCGTCGCCCGCCTTCGCGCCGAAAACGCCGTGGGCGCCGCGGGAAAGCCCTTTGACGAAATAGTCGGGCACCAGCGTGTCGCCGCCGGAGAGTCGCAACTCGACCTTGGTTTCTTCGCCCTTGGTCGCCCAAAGCTTGGCCACGAGTTCGGCCAACGGATGGCCCTGTGCGGCGGCACTGGGACGTTTGACCGACGGCGCGGAGGCTGGGGTCGGCTCTCGCAAGACAATCTCCGAACTCGTGTCGGGTTGCCGTCCGGCTGCCGCCGCCTGGACGATTTTCGCCGTCCCTTCGCCCACGTCCTCGGCGCCCGCGGGGATATGAAGGTCGATCGGTTCCGGCGGCCGTTCCTGCTGCGCTTCGTCGATGACGGGAATGCGAAACCGCGAGCCGCATTCCGGACAGGCGCCGGGACGGCCCTGCAAGCTGGCCGGACCGTGCAAGTGGTGTCCATTGGGACAGAGGAACTCGATCTGCGCCTCCTTCTGCGGCCGTGACGGCGACGACGCCGACGCCGACGAGTCGCCGGAGGCCGAAGGGCTCAATTCCGCGGGCGCAAAATCGGCATCGGGCTGGGACGATTCTTCCATTTCGATCTCCTCCGCGCTGGGAACACGGAACTTGACGCCGCAGCGCGGGCATTTCGCCGCCTGACCCGCCTGTTCCGCCGGACAACGAATTCGATGCCCGTTCGGGCAGAGAAAATCGATCACGGTTGCACCCGCTTCGCCAGGGTTCACGTGGGCGTCCCATCGAGTGTGGGACGGCTGTCAACACCGCCGTCGCGCAAGATACTGAAGAATAGCCTCGTCCCCCGCGTCCCTTTCTAGATCGTACCTTACGGCCGCCCGTGGAACAATCATTATCTCCGTTGCGTTTCACCCACAAGAGGGGGTTCTTTGCCTGTTACCGCCCGAAATCCTTGACACCAGGCCCCGATATGCGAAACTGGTAACGGAATGGAGAAGGTGGCCCCCTCGCTAGAGTTAGCCGATGCCGATTCCTGTTGTCTGCCCCAAGTGTCGCAAGAGTTTCCGCGTCAGCGAGAAATTTGCCGGCAAGTCGGGCCCGTGTCCGAACTGCAAAGCGACCATCCAGGTGCCCGCCGCCACCGCGGAGGTGAAGGTCCACACCCCCGAACAGTTCGCTTCCGGGGGGAAGACCGTCACCGGGCAACTGGCGACCAAGCCGATCGCCCGCAAACAGGTCAAGATTCAACCCGTGAAGGTCGCCGTCATCGGGGCCGTCGCGCTGGGCATCGTCGTGCTGACCTGGGTGGGAAGACTATGCCATCTGTTCGAAACCGTCACTGTCACCGGCGAAACGACCGAAATCAGGTGGACCGGCTACGTTGGCGTGACGGTCGGACTGCTGCTGGTTTCGCCCGTGCTGGTCATGGCCGCGTATAGCTTCCTCCGCGATGATGAACTGGAGCCGTATCGCGGCAGGGTCCTTTACCTGCGCGCCGGGCTCTGCGCGTTGGGCTATACGGTCCTTTGGGCCGCGTTCAGCTACACGGCCAGCAGGATGGTGTCGGCGCCGGAAGACATTTGGAATTGGCTCTTTATCGCGCCGCCGTTCTTGATCGTTGGCGCCCTGATCGCCTTCGGGTCGTTGGATTTGGACTTCGGCGACGGGTTTTTCCATTACTTCTTTTACGTGGTCGTCACCATGCTGCTGCAATGGATCGCCGGCATGGGCTGGGTTTGGGAAGTCAGCAAAGGATGAAGGCGGAGGGCGGAAGGGGGAAGGATGAAGTATGAAGGATCAAGGATGAAGGAAAGCCTAATGCCCCAGCGTCTTCCCCCTTCCGCCTTCCGCCTTCCGCCTTCCGCCCTCCGCCTTATTCCTTCCGCCTTCCGCCTTTTCCCTTCCCCCTTCCGCCTTCCGCCTTCCCCCTTATGAATCCCCTGCTCGACATTCCTGAAGTGGTGGCCTTGGATGCGCGGCGGGCCATGGTCCGCATTCCGCCCGAGGTCGATGTGCCGCTGACGCCGCGGGTCCGTCAGGTCATCGACACGGTCGAGTTTCGTCGCTTGGCGCGGATCGGCCAGTTGGGCCTGGTCTCGCTGGTTTATCCGGCGGCCCTGCATACCCGGTTCGAGCACAGCCTGGGCGTGTACCGCCTGGCCTTGCTCTACTTGAAGCAGCTTGCCCACCAGGAGCGGTTCGCCTCGGCGGTCCGCCCGGAGGCCGCCGAGGTCTTCATCGCCGCCGCATTGCTCCACGACCTGGGACATTGGCCCTTCTGCCATCCGATCGAGGATATGGACCTGCCCGGCGTTCCCAGTCACGAACTGTTCGCCAACAGTTTTTTGCTGGAAGGGGAAGTGGGCGACGTGTTGCGGCACGATTGGGGCATCAACCCCCGCGACGTGGTCGCGCTGTTGAGCGAGAAGCCCCGCGACCCGACCGCGCGGATCCTGGCCAGCATGCTCTCCGGACCGATCGACATCGACAAGGTGGATTACCTGTACCGCGACAGCCTTCACGCCGGGGTTCCCTACGGACGGCATTTCGATCAACAGCGGCTGTTGGGCAGCCTGTGCCTGAATCGCGCCGGCGACGGCCTGGCCGTCAGCGACAAGGGAAAGACGGCCGCCGAGCTGATGGTCTTCGCCCGCTACGTCATGTTCAGCGAGGTCTACTGGCATCACGGCGTCCGGGCGGCGACGGCCATGTTGCAGCGGGCCTTCTACCTCTTGCACGGCGCGCTGGACGTGGATGCCCTGTTCCGCATGACCCAGCAGGAGTTTACCGACGAAATGGAGCGGGTCGCCGGCAGCGGCCCGGCGGGCGAACTCTTGCAGGGCTTGTTCGGCCCCTCGCGGCGGCTTTACAAGCGGCTGTTCCAGTGCAGCATCGTCCAACAGCGAGAATTGTATCAGCGGTTGGCCCGGCGGCCGTATCCCTGGCTGGCGGCCTGCGCCGAGCAGTTCGCCGCGTTGGCCAGCGCGGCGCTGGGCCGGGTGATCGCCCCGCACGAGATCCTTTTCGACGCCCCGCCACGCGCCCGCGAAGTGCAGTTCAACGTCGAGATCTATTTCCCCAAGGAGGATCGTTATCGTCCGTTGGGCGAGGTCTCGCCGGTCATCCGCACGCTGGCCACGGAGCAGTTCGACGATTACGTGAAGCGGGTGCGGATTTTCGCCCATCCCCGGCTGGTGGGCGACCTGCGGCGCTGGCGACCTTGCCCGAGTTGCTCGACGAGGCCATCCGGCGGACGGAGTAGGACGGTCCGTTCCGGGATGGACGGACCAGCGAGCGGCGGTCTATAATGCCCCCCGACGCCTGAAGGCGTTTGCGGCAGGTGGGTCTTGGAAACAATAATTGAGGAGACGAGACATGAAAACCCTCGTTTGCAACTTCTTGTTGATTCTGGTTGCCAGCCTGGTGGCAGCCGTCGTTGGCGGTTTGTTTGGGGCGGCGATTGCCACGCTCTCGCCGGAATTCGTCTCGGGGTTGTTCATTCCGAAGGGCGACGGACTGACCCGACATGCCGCTGCGGTGGGCGCCGTTTGGGGCGTCTTCCTCGGGGCCGGCGCCATGGTTTTTGTTATTGGCGCCGCCGCCGTGGCCAACTGGTTCCGACCGAGACCGAAAGAAAAGCAAGAGTAGCGTCGGCTGACACAGACTCTTTTCGTGGGGCGGCGTCGCTTGCGAAACCGCAAGCGAATGAGGGCTCTTGCGGAAAAAGTTGCTGCAAGCTCCATCCGCCGGGAGAAACCCGGTGGCGCGTTTTCCTTCCCCCCTCCGCCCTCCGCCTTCCGCCTTGTCCGGCGGCTCACGCCGCCGGCTCACCGCCTTCCTTCTACGTTCCCCAGTCGCGGGCGTAGCGGAAATCGCGGTCCATCGTGCGGTGCGAAAGCTTGGCGATCACCGGCATCCGACGCTTGTAGTGGTTCCGCCGGATCAAGAGCGCCACCCGATCGACAAACTCCGGGGCGAAGCCGGCGCGGACCAATTCCGCCCGACGCCAGCGGCGATCGACCAACAACACCAACAGCCGATCGACCTCGGCATAGCTGAAGCCCAACTCGCCCTCGTCGGTCTGTCCGACCCAAAGGTCGCCGGTGGGGGCCTTGCCGAGGATCGACGGTGGCACGCCGAGATGGGCGGCCAACTGGTAAAGCTGCGTCTTGTAGAGGTCGCCCACCGGGTTGATCGCCGAGGCCATGTCGCCGAACTGGGTGCCGTAGCCCAGCAGCAACTCGCTCTTGTTGCTGGTGCCGGCGACCAAGGCCGCGAACGCCGCGCTTTGATCGTAGAGCACGGTCATCCGCTCGCGGGCGCACTTGTTGGCCAGCCGCAGTTGCCCGGCGTCGGGAAAACGCTCGAAATAGGCGTCGATCTGCCCGGTGATGGGCACGTCGACGGTCCGGACGCCCAGTTGCTCGACGACCGCCTGGCTGTCGCGGCGCGTCTGGTCGCTGGAAGTCTTGTAGGGCATGGTCACGGCCAGGACGTTTTCCGGCCCCAGCGCCCGGGCGGCCAGGGTCGTGACCACGGTCGAGTCGATGCCGCCGGACAGTCCGACCACGGCGCGGCCGAACCCGGCCCGCCGGATCTCGCTGCGGATGAACCGCGTGAGGATCGCGGTGACCAGCTCCGCATTGATCGCCAGATCGACTTCCACGGGCTCAGGATTCATAGCGTCGCCGTTTGATGCGATGAAGTTCTTCGATGGTCAGCAGCAGCCGTTCGTCGCGGGCCAAGGGAGTGACCAACCGCTGGCGGCGCAACTCGGCCGGGTCGAAGGCCGCAAGGGTCAGGGCCTCGTCGAGCATCGGGGCCTGGGCCAGGACGCGGCCGTCGGGGCCGACCGCCATGCTGCCGCCCCAAAAACACAGCCCGTCCTCGAACCCCACCCGGTTGACCACGACCACGACGGCCTCCATCAGTTGCGCGAAGGCTTTTGCCAGGCACTCGTAGGTTTCGGCGGTGTGGATCTTGGGGCCCTCGACGCCCCGGGCGGGCGAGTTCGCCGGGCAGATCAGCAGATCGACCTCCTCGGCCTGCATGATGGCCGCCGCCGAAAGGTGCCAGAAATCCTCGCAAATGAGGATGCCCGCCCGGCCGAACCGCGCCGTGTCGAACGCCAGGAAACGTTCGCCGGAGGCGAAATATCGCTGCTCGTCGAACAGGCCGTAGGTGGGCAGGTAGACCTTGCGGTGGAGGTGGACGATCCGTCCGCCCTCGGCGAAGAAGGCCGTGTTGAAGAAGCGATGCCGCGGCGACTCCTCGACAAAACCGGCCACCAGGGCCATCTTGCCCGCCGAATCGAGCAGTTGCTTGATCTGCGGCGCGTCGGGCGAGAGGGCGAGGTCGGGCACCATGTCGCGGACGAAGTAGCCGGTCAGCGACAGCTCGGGAAAGACGATCAGGTCGGCCTGCTGCCGGGCGGCCGCCTCGATCTGCTCCAGGTGCAGTGCCAAATTGCGGTCGCGGTCGCCCAGCACCGGGGCAATCTGCGCCAGTGCCACGCGGAGTACGGCCGGCCGTTCGTTCGCAGCAGGTTCCATGATTCGCTTGTTCCAAAGGCGAGGTTGGGAGGCGATTCGTGCGAAACCGCAAGCGGCTCCCATACATTTCCGTGTTCTTCCTTCCCCCTTCCGATCCGGAGGCTGACGCCTCCGGCTCACTTCCGCCCTCCCCCTTTTCTAATCCCTAATCCCTCATTTTTATCCCAAGTTCCTGCAACTGCCGGACATCGACCGCCCCGGGGGCGCCGGTCATCAGGTCGGTCGCCCGTTGCGTCTTGGGGAATGCGATGCAGTCGCGGATGCTGTCCAGCCCGCCGAAGAGCATCACCAGGCGGTCGATGCCCAAGGCGATGCCGCCGTGCGGCGGGGCGCCGTATTGCAACGCATCCAGCAGGAACCCGAAACGTTCCCGTGCCGTCGGCTCGTCGATCCCCAGGAGGCGGAACACCTGTTGCTGCAATGGCTGATCGTGGATACGGATCGTGCCGCCGCCGGCCTCGACGCCGTTGATGACCAGGTCGTACGCCTGCGCCCGGCACTTGCCCGGATCGCTGGCCAAAAGCTCGCGGTCCCGCGGCCGTGGGGAAGTGAACGGGTGGTGCATGGCGGCCCAAACGCCCTCCTGCTCGTCCAGCGCGAACATCGGAAACTCGACCACCCAGGAAAAGTGCATCACGCGGGGATCGTAGAGCTTCAACTCGGCGCCCAGCCGCTTGCGCAGGGCATAGAGCGCCTTGCACGTGACCTCGAACCGATCGGCCACGAACAAGAGCAGGTCGCCCGGCGCGGCCCCCATCCGTTGGGCGATCTTGCCCAACAGGTCCGGCTGAAAATTCTTGGCGATCGGCGAGGCCAGCGTGCCGCCTTCCTCGACCTTGAACCAGGCCAGGCCCTTGGCGCCGAAATCCTCGACGATGAAGGCGGACAGCTCGTCGATGCCCTTGCGGGAATATCGCCCGGCGGCCCCCTTCGCATTGATGCCGCGGACGCGGTTGCCCGCCGCGGCCGTGTCGCGGAAGACACGGAACTCGGACTCCTTGGCCAGCTCCGTCACGTCGATCAGCTCCATGCCGAACCGCAAATCCGGGGCGTCGTGGCCGAACCGCTCCATCGCCTCGTCATAAGTCAACCGCGGCAGCGGCAGCGACAGTTCCAATCCGAGAAACTCCTTGGCCAGCCGCGCCGCCAGGCCGTCGATCATGCCCATGATGTCGTCGGCGGTGATGAACGACATTTCCACGTCCAATTGCGTGAACTCGGGCTGCCGGTCCGCCCGCAAGTCCTCGTCGCGGAAGCAACGCGCCACTTGCACGTAACGGTCGTAGCCGGCAATCATCAAAATCTGCTTGTAAAGCTGCGGCGATTGCGGCAAGGCGAAAAACATGCCGTGCTGAATGCGGCTGGGAACCAGGTAGTCGCGGGCGCCCTCGGGCGTGCTGCGGCCCAGCATCGGCGTCTCAACGTCGACGAACCCCTGCTCGTCGAAATAGTCCCGCATCAGCTTGATCATCCGATGCCGCAACAAGAGCGTCCGCTGCATCTCCGGCCGCCGCAAGTCGATATAGCGGTATCTCAACCGCAAGTCCTCGCCGGGCAACTCCTTGCTGGTCGGCTGGAAAGGCGGCGTCAGGCTGCGGTTGAGGACCTCGATCTGCCTGACGCGGACTTCGATCTCGCCGGTCGGCAGCTTCGGGTTGATCGTTCCCTCCGGCCGCCGCGCCACGACCCCGGTGGCGCTGACGACGAATTCCGGTCGCAACGACCGGGCCATTTGCAGCAACGGTTCGCCGCTTTCCGGGGCAAACACCGCCTGCGTCTTGCCGTAGCGGTCCCGAAGATCAATGAACAGCACCCCGCTATGGTCGCGATACGTATCCACCCAGCCGCACAGCGTCACCTGCCGGCCCACGTCCTGGACGCGGAGTTCTCCGCACGTATGAGTCCGCAACAATTCTGCCTCCTCGCTGAAAGAAGTAGTCTGCCTTCCATGGAGAGAATTACCTATTCTAGTGTGGCACGTGTCCGGCGAAAAGTTGCCCGAGGCTGGCAATGTCTTCGCAGAATGGCGACAGAAAAGCCAACACCCCCTCTTAGGAGTGCAAACCCAACAATAAGCCACAAAGGCAAGGCAAGCGGCACAATCCGCACAATCTAAATCGGATTCCGGGAAAAAGGGGACAGTCCCCATTTGTGCGAAGCACCCTTCGGGCCGTTCCGGCAAATGGGGACTGTCCCCTTTTTCCGCCCAAGATCCAACTCGCCATTGACTCGCGGCGACCGATTTGCTACCGTCCGCGCCTCTTCGCCGTCTCTTCTCCCTCACCTTTTCACCGATTATCTCGAAAGGCCGGACTATGCCGACCCACGGCCGGACAACCTCCCTTGCGGTCCTGTTTCTCGCGGTTTCGACAACCTTGGCCGGTTGCACCTCCTCGCTGTTCCGTCAACCGGACCTTCCGGTCGTCGCCCCGCCGCAAGAAAACGTCCATATCGCGCATGCCACCGAACGCATCAAGCCCGGCGACATCCTGCAATTCCGGCTGCCCGACGAGCCGGCGGCCGCGATCAACGGGCTGTACCAGGTTGGGCCGGACGGCACGATCCAGCTTGTCGGCGAAGGCCGGGTGCAAGTGGGCGACAAAACCTTGAACGAGGCCCGCCAGATGCTCCGCAGCGTGCTGTCGGTCGCCTATGCCGTGCAGGCGATCGAGCTTGTGCCCTACGAGTTCTACATGGTCCGGGTGAAAGAGAACGAGGTGAGACGAGTGATTCGCGTGCCGCTGAAGGATGGAATCACGGTCAAGGATGCACTGCAAGGCGCCCCGCCGCTGGCAAACAAGCTGATCTGGATCAACCGGCCGAGCCGGCCGGACCAAAACTCGGTCGGGAACGAGACCCTCAGGGTGGACTGGCACGCCATTACCCACGGCGACGCCGCCACCAACTACAAGTTGCGGTGCGGCGATTATCTGTTCGTCGCGGAGCAGCCGATGAGCGGATTGCAGCGTCTGCTCGATCCGAGGGTTGGCGTCGAAGAGAGGTAATCGGACCTGGCCATGTTTCGCTGCTAGAGCGTTTTTCAGATTAGTGCAGCGTTTCGGGTGGCACTGGCGTTTCGCCAGTGCTGGAAAAAACACGGGCAAGATGCCCGTGCCACCCAAAACAAAACGCTATAGATAACTGCAATGCGCTCTAGCGGCCCAGCGCCGCGAGTTGCTCCGCGATTGCAGCCGCGTCCGCCGCGCCGGCCACCGGAATCAGCCGACACTCGCTCAGGCTGCGGAACCATGTCCCCTGCCGCTTGGCAAGTTGCCGGGTGTGCATCTTCACCAATTCCACCGTCTCCGGCAACGACCGCCGGCCCTCGACGTGCTCGATCACCTCGCGATAGCCGACCGCCTGCCGAGCGGTCTTGCTCAAGGGTGCGAACCGGCCAACAGCACGCGGACTTCCTCGACCAGTCCCGCGGAAAACATCCGCTCGACGCGGCGGTCGATCCGGCCGGTCAACTCCGTCCGCGGCCGGTCGAGCACGAAGACGCGGCACTGGTCGGCCGGGCGGCCGATCTCGAATTGTTGCTGCCACCGGCTGATGGGTTGGCCGGTCTTCTCGAAGACTTCAATCGCCCGGATCAGCCGCCGTGTGTCGTTCGGGTGCAGCCGGTCGGCCGCGGCCGGGTCGATCTCGGTCAGCCGGCGGCGCAACGAGGCGGCGTCGCAGCGGGCCTCTTCCTCGAGCCGGCGCCGCAACTGCCAGTCGGCGGCCGGTCCGCGGAAGATTCCCCGCAACAGGGCCTTCAAATAGAGCGGCGTCCCGCCGACGAACAAGACCGCCCGCTGCCGGCCGCGGATATCGGCCGCCACCCGTTCCACGGCGTCGAGATACCGCGCCACGCTGTATTCCTGGTGCGGCTCGAGCACGTCGACCAGGTGATGGGGCACGGCGGCGCGCTCGGCCGCCGCGGGCTTGGCGGTCCCGATATCCATGCCGCGATACAGCGCCATCGAGTCCATGGAAATGATCTCGGCGCCGATCCGACGCGCCAACTCGACGCCCACGGCCGTTTTTCCGGCAGCCGTCGGGCCGGTCAGAAACCAACCATCGGTCGCAAAATTCACGGCGCTCAGGGGACAGGGGAAAGTGAGCCGGGGGGGTTACCCCCCGGATGCGTCGCGGGATCTATCCGTGCGGATATCGCCCGGCCGCGATAGTAACTTGCCACCACCGGTCGATCCGAATCGAACAGGAGTTCATGCGGATCGGCCGCGTCACGGTCCGGCAGCGCGACGACGGCCAGGTTGGCGAACTTTCCCGGGTCGAGGCTTCCCGCGTCCTGCCCGTAGCCCAGCGCCGCGGCCGCCCGGCTCGTGCCCAATTGTAACACCACCTCGGGCGCAATGGCAGGGTGCGTGGCCGCCACGGCCCGCAACTCGGCCAACAGATTCAGGTCCGGCGACGAGGCCCGGCTGTCGGTCCCCAGTGCGACCGCAACCCCCATGGAAAGCATCTTCTCCAGCGGGTAGCGGGGATGATCGAACCAGGCATGTGTCCGCGGGCAGTACACGACCGCCATCCGCGCGGCGTGGGCGGCCAGAAAGGCAAGTTCCTCGTCGTCCAAGTAGTTGCCGTGGATCACCAGCGTCCGCGGCGATTCGGCGAGCACGCGGAGGAAGTCCAACGGCCGCATTCCGGGCCGGATCACGCCGGGTTCCCAGGCCGCCAAGGCATCCAAGAGTGGACGCAGCGGGCCGCCGCCGGTCCGCAACAACTCGATCTCTTCCCACGATTCGGCCAGGTGCAACGCGACGGGGACATTCTCAGCGGCCGAGAGCGTCACCGCGCCGCGAAGCAACTCGGGATGGACGCTGTAGGGGGCATGGGGGGCCAATCCCGGCCGCCACGTCGCGCCCCGGGCGACGGCCAAGTGTTGCCGGGCCAACTCCAATGCCGGCGCCACCCGCGGCGCCGTCGGGCCAATCAACTCCTGAAAGACCGTGCAATCGACGGCCGCATGAGCCCATGCCGCGATGGGCCAATCCGGCTCGGCGATCTCGCCCAACGCGGTCGTGCCGTGCCGGATGCACTCGTCCAGGCCCATCGCCACCGGCTGCCGGGTTGCTGCCTTTCTCGTAATGCGAAAGGCGACGACCTGGGCGATCCAATCGGCAAATCCGATGCCCCGCCGGCCCAGCGGCGACGGCATGTCGCTGAGGTCCAGGTGCGTATGGGCATTGACCAGTCCCGGCAGAATCGCCGCGTTGCCGAGGTCTTCGACCTTGCCGCGGGCGAGGCCGGCATCGACGCCGACCGCCGCAATCCGCCCGTCCACAACGGTCACGGCGCCGTCGGCCAGCGGCGGACCGCTCACCGGGAAGACGTAACGGGCACGGAGGGTGAGCGATTCAGGGGACAGAAAAAAGGGAGTGGGGATTGGGGATTACAGTAGTTCCAAGTTCGGCTGAATTGCTATAAGTGAACGCAAGGCTCCTCGTGTAAAAGACTTGTGTCAACGAGTCGTTACACGGAGGAAGCCATGCGTTCAAGGACGAATTCTACCATAACCAGCGGCGAAGTGTACTCGTGGACTCAATCATGGCTGGTGCAAGCAAAGCTAGTAAAAGATCATGGGTGGCGCTGCACCGCCGCGGCAATCGCGGCAGTCGCCTTGCGGGCTGCGGCCCGGTCGATTTCCATCTCCGCCGCCTGCCGCGACCTGGCCCACGCCCCGTCCGATCAAGCGGCCATGACGGCCCTGGAGGACGGCCTGCCCAAGACGCTCCCTGTGCTGGAACGCCGCCTGAACAAGGCCCTGGTCGGCCATCTCCCGCGCCGCATGACACGCCGAGCGTGGACCATCGCGATCGACCTGCACCTCGACCCCTATTACGGGCAGCCGCAGAGGAGCCGCAACGAAATCTACTACGGTCAGCCGAAACAGGGGACCACGAAATTCCATGCCTACGCCTCGGCCTGTATCGTGGAGTACGGCCGGCGCTACACGCTGGCCCTGACCTGGGTGCGACGCCACGAATCGCTGGTCACGGTGCTGCGGCGATTGCTGGGGCGGATCCGCGAAATCGACCTGAAAATCAGGCGTGTTTTGCTGGATCGGGAATTTTTCAACCTGCCCGTGGTCGAGTTCTTGCAGCAGGAAAATCTGCCGTTCTTGATGCCGGTGAAGTTCGCCGGGCGACGCCCCAGGAAAGGTCGAAAACTGACCGGCCTGCGGGCGATCCGGCGACAAGCGGCGGGCTGGTACCCCCACACGATGAAAAGCGGCGAGCGACAGGTGGCCATTCGGGTCTGTGTGGGCTATCGCCGCTACCGCAATCGGCACACCGGCAAACAGTCGAGACAGAAACTGTTGTTCGCTGCCTGGGGCGTGCAGGGCTCTCCGACGGAGATTCGCGAGCGTTACCGCAAACGGTTTGGCATCGAAACGAGTTATCGTCAAAGGCGGCAAGGGAGAATTTACACCTGCACTCGCGATCCTCATTTGCGGCTGTTCTTTGTGGCGTTGGGGTTCATCTTGCGGAACGTATGGGTCTGGATTCATCAGACGCGACTCGCCGACGGACGGAGCAATCGTCTGGCACTGCACCTCGAACTCCTTCGCTTCAAACAGGTGCTCGATTGGATCGCTCACGAAATCGTCGTCCTATATCACGATGGCACAGCACCTTACGTCCTTCGGCCGCCATAAACGAGAACTTGGAACTACTGGATTAGGGATTAGAAAACGGCCCATTGTACGCTTGCGGTTTCGCACGAACAAGGCCGCGCTCCGGTGTTCACGGTTCTGGGGCCAGGTTATGGCTTCCGCGTTGGATGGCCGCTTGTAATTCTTCTTCCGGCGATTTGGGAGAACGGATGCGGAGGAACCAAACCAGAATCGCGGCGGCCACCAGCCCGCCGACAACAACCGCGGGCCAGGAATACAAAATGCCGGTATCCTGGTCGACGAGCCGCGCCGGCCCACAGCGCGGCAGGACCAGCGGCAGCGAATTGTGGACCAGGTGGAAGAGGACGCCGGGCAACAGGCTGCGCGTCTGCACCGCCAGCAGGCCGAGGACCACGCCGACCGCGCAGGCAAGAAGTTGTTGCTGGAGGATGCCGTGCACGACGCCGAAGAAGATCGCGCTGAAGGCGATGGCCCGCCAGCGATAGCCCAAGCGGCGGAATCCGGAAAGGATGAAGCCGCGGAAGGCCAGTTCCTCGCAGACGGCCGGGACCAGGGCGATCAGCAGCAATACTTGCCACAGCGGCGCCGAATTCAGCATCCGCACTATTTCTTGCAGCTTGTCTTGCACGTCGGGCGCCATGGGATAAAGCCGTTCGACGGCCGCCTGCAGGGCATGGACGACCGGGTGCAGGGCCACGACCAGGACCACGACCGCCGGGATCGTCGTCCAGCGCGGCATGCGCAAGAGTAGGGTTTGCCGCGGGCTGCTGGTCAACATGATCGCCATCAGCAGCGCGGGCGTGGCGACTCCCGCCAGTTGCAGCACCAAGGTGAGGCGGGCGAAATGGGCAAAATCGTCGATCTTCCCCGCGAACCCGCTCAGGAAGAAATGGATCATCAGAATGAGGATGCCGCAGAGCAACGCGGCGGCCGCCGTGGGCGTGGGCTGCCGGTCATGGAGCAGGCGTCGCAGCCAGAGGCCCACGTCCAGTTGCTCGCTTTCGCGGAACAGGACCGTCTCGGAATTGAACTGATCGACGGCCCAGCGGACCGCCAGGACGCAGGCGGCCAGCGTCACGCCCAGCACGACCGGCAGGTATTGCAACGCCTGCCAATACGACCCTTCGATCATGCTTCGCAGCAGCAGCACGACGCCGGTGACCGGAATCAGGCTGTTTCCCAGGGTCAGTTCCACGCCGGGCGCCATCGGCAGGACGGCCAGCGGCATGGTCACCAGGAGCAAGGGGACGAGGTAGTATTGTCCCTCGCGGGTGCTGCGGGCCAAGGCCGCCAGGGCGAGGCACAACGCGCTGTAGAGGGCGGAAATCGGCACCAGCGCGATGGCCAGCCAAAGCGGCGCCAGCGGCGGCGGCGGCCCGAATTTCGGCGCGTGACCGAAGATCAACCACCCGGCGAAGCCCATGCTCACCAGGTTCAGCACCGCGGTGGCCATGCTGAAGATCATCACGGTCAGCAGTTTGCCCAGGACGATCTCGCTGCGTTCGGCCGGGCTGCTCAGGAGGGTTTCCAGCGTGCCGCGTTCCTTTTCGCCGGCGCAGAGGTCGACGGCCGGATAGAAGGCCCCGGTCATGGCCAAGATCAGCAGCATCACCGGCAGAATCTTGGACCAGATCGCCGCCTCGCGGAAAGGGGTTTCCTCGGCGATGTCCTTTTTCTCCAGGCTGAAGGGCCGCGCGGCGGAGTCGGGCACGCCGCCCGCGGCCAGGTTGCTCTTGCCCAGTTCTTCCCGCCAACGTTCGAGCACGGCCACGAGGCGGTTGCAGCCGTTCTGCGACCGCTCGTTGGCCGTGGTGTAAATGATCTCCGGACTGGGGATCCGAGGCGTAGCTTCCGGGGACTGTCCCGATTTTCGTCCGACGAAAATGGGACTGTCCCCTTTTGACCCTTTTGCAACACCTCTTGAAACAGTGAAGTTGTTTTTTTCCAAGTCCTCCGCCTGGCGACGGGCCCCGTGCAGAACGGCCGCTCGAAAGGCCCGTGCGCTGGCGGCGAAATCGGCCGGGAAGCACAGGGCCACGTCGTACCGGCCCGACTGCACCTCGCGGCGGGCCTCGGCCCGCGGGTCCGCGGCCTTCTCGCCCGGCGGCGCTTCCTTGGCGACCAGCAGCACGGCGTTGCTGCCCGAGTCGCTTTCGTCCTTGGGGAACAGTGCCGGATTGAAGCCGCCGTTGCGAATCAAGTCCGGCGCCGCGTCGAGTCGCGGCAGCCCGACCACCAACACGCTGGTCTGCTGCGTGCGGCGAAATTGCACGACCTGGAACAGGCTCATCCCCAGCAGCGGATACAGCAGCAGCGGCAGGACGAAGATCATGAACAGCGTCCGCCGATCGCGCAACTGGTCGCGGATCTCGCGCAGCAGGATCAGCTTGACGTTGCGGGGGCTCATCGGGGATGAAGCTCTCGTCGTGCCGCGAGATCAACTGGAAGAACAGCTCCTCCAGGTCGCGCTGCTGATGCTGTTCGCGCAACTCCTCCAGCGTCCCCTCCGCCAGGATTTGGCCGCGGTGCAGGATCGCCAGGCGGTCGCAGAGCCGCTCGGCCTCGCGCATGATGTGGGTGGAGAAGATGATGCACTTGCCGTGATCGCGCAAGTGGGCGATGGTGTCCAGCAACGCCCGGGCGACCAGCACGTCCAGGCCGACGGTGGGCTCGTCGAAAATGAGCACGGGCGGATCGTGGACCAGGGCCCGGGCCACCGACACCTTCTGCTTCATGCCGGTCGACATCTTCGCCCCCAGCAGATCGCGGAAGTCGTTCATCTTCAGCCGCAGGAAGAGCGCTTCCATCCGCGCCTTCAACTCGTCCTCGGGGATGCGGTAGAGGCGGCCGAAATACTCGACCATCTCCCAACCGGTCATGCGATCGTAAACCGCCGTGTTGGCCGACAGGAAGCCGATCTGGCGCCGCACCTGCGAGGGCTGCGTGACCACGTCGTAGCCGTTGATCGTGGCGCCGCCGGCGGTCGGACGCAACACCGTGCTGAGGATGCGCAACGCGGTCGTCTTGCCGGCCCCGTTCGGGCCCGAGCAGGCCGTAGATTTGTCCGGGCCGGGCGTGAAAGCTGATCCCCCCCAGCGCAACGAGCTGGCCGCGCCGCAGATCGGCATAATGCTTCGTCAGGCCGTGAACGTGAATCATAAGACCGGCCCGAAGGGGACAGTCCCATTTTCGTCGGACGAAAATTGGGACAGTCCCCAAGTTATTCTTTTACGGGGCCTTACTGGGGGAAACGCCTATTCTTCTATTTTACCTTGCGGCGCGGGCCGCCTGCGCGGCTTTCTTCCTCCGGAAGCTCGTACGGAAGCTCGTAAAAGACGTTGCGGCGGCGCGGAAGATAGCCCGCCGCCGCAATCGCGCCGCGCAGTTCCGACTCGCTGGCGGAAAAACGGGCGCCGGCGGCGGCCACGACGTTCTCTTCGATCATCACGCTCCCCAGGTCGTTGGCGCCGAAGCAGAGCGACATTTGGCCGATTTGCAGCCCCTGCGTCACCCAACTCGCCTGCACGTTGGCGAAATTGTCGAGATACAGCCGGCTGACGGCCAGCGTCTTGAGGTATTCCCACGCGCCTCGCTTGGGCAGCTCGGCCAGCGCGGTGTGGCCCGGCTGAAACGTCCAGCAGATAAAAGCGGTAAAACCGCGCGTCTGGTCCTGCAATCGGCGCAATCGTTCCAGGTGTTCTATCCGCTCCGGCAGCGTCTCGACGTGCCCGAACATCATGGTCGCCGAACCGCGGCCGCCCAACTCGTGCCAGACGCGGCACACCTCGATCCATTGGTCGGCGGAGGCCTTGCACGGGCTGACCGCCTGGCGGACGCGATCGGCCAGGATTTCGGCCCCGCCGCCCGGCAAACTCCCCAATCCGGCGTCCTTCAGCCGCCCGAGGACCGTGCGGACCGGCAGACGCGACCCGGCCGCGATATGGACGACCTCCGGCGGACCGAAGCCGTGGACGTTCACCCGCGGAAATCGGCCCTTGATGTCGCGGAGCAACTGCTCGTACCATGCCAGGTCGAGATCGGGGTGCATTCCGCCCTGCAACAGGATTTGGTCGCCGCCCAGCGACACGGTCTCTTCGATCTTGCGCAACAATGCGTCGCGGCCGAGGACATAGCCCCCGGGCTCGCCAGGGGATCGCGCGAACGCGCAGAACCGGCAGCGGCTCGTGCAGATGTTGGTGTAGTTGATGTTGCGGTCGACGTTGTAGGTGCGGTACGGTTCGGGGTGCAAACGCCGGGTCACGGCGTCGGCCGCGCCGGCCAATGCGGCCAGGTCGTGCGACTCCAACAGCCGCAGTCCCTCCTCGGGCGTCAGCCGCCCGCCGGAGGTCGATTTTTCCAACAACGTTTCGAGGGTCGAAGCCACGATCGGTTCCCATCTCTCCCCACGGCCGCGCAAAGCGTGGTGGCGCGTGTCAGCCGTGCGACCGAAGGGCACGCGGCGCCAATCCATGACGCCCGGCCATCTCGTAAAACAACTCCAGGCCGTGACGCTGTCGGGCCCCGAGGCGGAACGTCAGGTTGTCGCGCAAGTACGCCAGGCACTCCGCCTCGGGAATGCCGACCACCGGCGCAGCCTGACGGGCGATCTCGGGCAGCCGTTTCACGCCTTCGTCGCGGGCCGCGCCCAGCACTTGGTCCGCTCCCTCCCATGCAGCGCCGGGACGAGCGACCCACATGGCGAAAACAAACGGCAGCCCCGTCCAACGCGTCCACTCCTCGCCCATGTCGAAGCTGAACTCGAACTGCCCATCCCGCGGCCGCATCCCCCGATCGCCGATCAACAGGACCGCATCGGTCGCACAGTCGCCGGCCTCGGCCCCGATGGGCAACGGCGTAAGGGCCGGGGTCAGGCCGAATCGCTCCTCGAGCCAGATTCGGACCAGCGCGGCGCTGGTCCGCGAGCCTTCATCGAGCGCCAGGCTGCCGATCCGCTCCGGCGGCACGCGGCTGTAGAGCTTGATGCTCCGCACCGGGCCGTCGCTGGCGATACAGGCGTCGGAGACGATCGTGCAGCCGGGGTTGCGGCAGTATTCGATCGAAGGCACCAACGCCACGTCGAATCGACCCGCCACGAGCCCGTCGGCCAGCCGGCTGGGCAGATCGGTCACGATCCGGGCGGCCGGCGCCAGTCGCGGCAGGCAGAATGTCAGCGGCCAGGCGTTCAGGTAGCGGACGGCGCCGATCCGCACCTCCGACGCCCGCCGGCAACCACGCTCTTCCGACACGGCCTGTTCCCCTGGATCCTCGGCGAAAGGAATCATTATAGGGGCTGGCCGCCAGTTGCGAAATCGCTCCCCTGGCGGGCTTGGGGGTGGTACAGGCCAGCGGCAAGACCCTGGAGTTAAAGAATTTCCAGCGGCTGTTGGCGCGTGACACCCGATCGGGTAGTATGGTAGCTGTTATGGGACTCGACTCGATACCGCAGAGACTGCTCAGGAAGTTCCAAATCGAGGAGAAGCGACACGCGTCGCGCGATTTTGGAGAAAGATTTTCCTGGGGAACTCAAGGATCTCTTGGATTGCCTCTCCGCATTCTCGCTCGTGCGCAGCGAGATCGTTGTCGGAGGCGGTGGGAAAACGAAGATTGCCAACCGATTTGACGATTGCTTAAAGGCGAGGGGGTGGACAGAAAAAAGCGTCGATATCAAGATGACCGTCGATGGAACGACGCGGCAGTTTGAGACGCACAAGCTTGACTTGTACAAGAATAGGGTGGCGGTCGAGGTTGAATGGAACAACAAAGATCCCTTCTTTTCCAGGGATTTGAATGCCTTCCGTCTGCTTCATGAATTGGGCATTATCTCCGTCGGCGTCATCATCACTCGATGCGACGAATTGCAGGCGTTGTTTGACAGCCTTGGGATTGGCAAGAAGTATGGCGCCTCTACAACCCATTGGTCGAAGCTTATGCCCCGAGCGGAGGCTGGGGGCGGCGGCAGTTGTCCACTTCTGCTCATTGGCATCAGGCAGGCTTGCTACCTGGATGACATGAGAGACAGCAAAGGCTGACGCTTGGTGTGCCCGTTGTATTGTGGATAATCGGGCGGAGCATAAGTGTCCACCTGATCGCCCCATTGTGTCCAGCCCTCGACCCGCTCTCTTGCGAATAGCTCCAGGTAGGGCCC
This sequence comes from uncultured Planctomycetia bacterium, assembly GCA_963804825.1. Taxonomy (GTDB): domain Bacteria; phylum Planctomycetota; class Planctomycetia; order Pirellulales; family Thermoguttaceae; genus JBKQVT01. The sequence continues at coordinate 801,079 of CAWDRV010000006.1, forward strand.
GGAACTGCATCGCTCGATTATCCCGTAGATCTCTTGGGGCTTCCGGGAATGCTCTTGTTTCCGAGTCGATAGAATGTTGACCTGGGTTCTTCCGGGCTTGAGGGTACGCAGGGAGCCCCTGACACCGAAAAGCAACAACTCTGTCACGTTGCGGAAATAGAATCCGACTCCGCGACCGTCCGGTCCTCCGTCCTTGCGGATCTTATACCAAACAATGTTCGTCTTGTAGGTGAAGCCCCATTCCCGCATGATGTCTAGGGCCTCACGCAAAAGCGCGTTAGGGCACCATAAGTACAGGTGGCTAGGAGTCTTTGCGTACTTGGCGACTGGCAGCAAAGCGATCTCCGAAAAGCTCATCGTGGGATACCGGTGCAATCGCTTGTGCTCGGGAGCCATTTTGCCCGTGCGATTTTGAAAACGCCACGGCGGGTCAACCACTATAGTCCTGAACGTCCCGCTGAGTCCAAAAAAAGAGTCCATTCCAAACCCCCTAGCGAATGATTGGACCACAAGGAATTCGTTTTGTCCAGGGACTCGTACGGTGTGATGGCATACCCACCGCCCAATCCCCTCCATACTGATTAGTGTAGCAATTATATTACTACTGTCAAGGTGAAACATGGCTTCGGAAGACATTGCAGTCAAAGAACTTGTAACGCAACATTTCGGCAGGACACCGCATCCTCTTGGCTGTAGGAAGAATCCTGCTACATTCAATTCATGGCCAGACCGCCGAAAAATCCCGACCTGCGAATGAACAAAGACCTCCGCATTCCTGTCACGGAGGCACAAAAGGCCTTGGTAAACCGAGGGGCTGCGGAGGTTGGCATGGACATGGCGGCGTGGGCCAGACCGATTCTTTTGGAGGCTGCGAAGCGGCAAATCGCCAAGGGTAATGTCAAAAAATGATGGTATACAAGCGCAAAAGGGCGTTATGTATCGCGCAACGCGAGGGACAAAAGACTGGGTGGCGAAAACCGCAAGAATTCTTGGATGGGGCTGTCAAGGTGTGCTATTACCCCTGGCGGGGCCGGTCCCGCCTTGCCACCGGCCGATGCGGCAAATCCCCTACAATCGTTGGCAAAAGGGCCCTTTTTCGCGTGCCGTGCGGGAAGCCGTGAAAACAGGGCACGGTCAAACGCCGCTTCCGCGAAGCTGGGACATGCGGGCAAGCTAGAGTTACTTTGGATGTACTTCCCCTGGTGCTCCCTCACCAACCGAATTGGACCCAGGTCACTCATGCCCGACAACAACTCATCAACGCTCGGGACGGATTGCGGCGGTCCCGGGAGTGTGCCCGAAGGGTTGGCAGCCGGAGCGGTTACCCGAGGCGGCTGCGATCCGCCCGGTTCCCCGAAGGAACCAAGTCTGAATACCATGATCCAGCGGATCAAGACGCTGGCCGCCCAAGTCAGCGGCGCCGCCGGGCGGGACGCCGTCGCAACGACAACGGCATCCACCATAACGGCAGCAACGGCAGCAACGGCGACAACGGCGACAACGGCGGCGGCCTCCGCGCCGACGCCGCCGGAGGCCCGCCCGGCGAACAACTTCCTCCCCGCGGCGCCGAATTCGTTCCGGGACGCGGGCTTGACGGACACCCTGGTCGAGTCGCTCGTCTTGAAGTTCCTGCTGGCCCGGGGCGACGCCACGGGCCGAGAGATCGCCGACCAGATCAAGCTGCCGTTCATCCTCATCGACGAGTTTTTGCGCGCCATGAAGAACGATCAACTGGTGGCGCACAAGGGCGCGGCCACGATGAACGATTTTCAATATTGCCTGGCGGACCTGGGCCGCGAACGTGCCCGCCGATATACCGCGCACTGCACCTACTACGGCTCGGCCCCCGTCTCGCTCTCGGACTATGTCGCCAGCGTCAAGGCCCAAACGCTCACCGGGCAACACCCCAAGGCCCATCACCTGGCCGAGGCGTTCGCCGACTTGCTGCTCAACCAACCGATGCTCGACCGGCTGGGGCCGGCGATCAATTCCGGCCGCGGCCTGTTCCTGTACGGGGCGCCTGGCAACGGCAAGACCAGCATCGCCGAGCGGGTCACTCGCGTCTTCGGCCAAGACATCTGGATCCCCCGCGCCATCGGCGTCGACGGCGAGATCATCCGGCTGTTCGACCCGTCCAGCCACGAGGAATTGCCCCTGGAGCCGTGCCAGGGGGTCTACGAGCGGCGGAAGATCGACAGGCGCTGGGTCCGCGTCCGGCGCCCCACGCTCGTGGCCGGCGGAGAGCTGACCATGTCGTCGCTCGAGGTGACGCTCAACACTTCGACGGGCGTTTGCGAAGCCCCGCTGCAACTGAAGAGCAATTGCGGCACCCTGGTCATCGACGACTTCGGCCGCCAACGCATCAAGATCCACGAGCTGCTGAATCGCTGGATTCTGCCCCTGGAAAAACGCTACGATTTCCTCAATCTGCCCAACGGCAAGAAGATCGAAGTCCCCTTCGATCAGCTCATCATCTTCTCGACGAACCTGGAACCGCGGACGCTGGTGGACGAGGCATTCCTCCGCCGCATCCCCTACAAGATCGAAATTCTCGATCCCAGCGAGGACGAGTTCCGCGACCTGTTCAAGCTGGTCGCCGCGAAGCTCGGCTGCCCGTATCGCCGCGAACCGATCGACCGGCTGATCGAGAAGCACTACCGGCAGACCGGCAGGCCCTTTCGCTTTTGCCATCCGCGCGACTTGCTCCTCCAAGTCCGCAGCTTCTGTGCCTACAAGGACATCCCGCTGAGCATGACCGACGAGAATCTCGATCAGGCCGTGGCGAACTACTTCGCGGTGATGTAGTGGGAAGGGATTGGGGATTGGGGATTAGGGATTGGAAAAAGCCCCCGGACTGTGCGAGCGGTGGGCGGGGCAACGCCCCCCACGCCCCTCATTCCCCGACGGCTGCGGCCGCGGCGCGGATGAACTGGTTCACCGCCTCGGCGTGCGACATGTTGATCAGGTGGCCGCCGTCGGGCAACACCTCGTCGGCGGCGACCCGGGAGGCACGGATCATCCGGTCGCGCCGGCCGTGAATGTGGAACACGGGCAAGTCCGGGATCGGCGTGGGCCGCCAGTGCAAAATGGCCCCAATCGCCCAACGCAGCCAATCGCGGCCGCTCGCGCGGAACATGGCCGCACACAGCCGCCTCTGCTCGGCGGTCAGGCCGCCGAAGGTGTACAAGACCAGGGGGGCGACCGGTTTGACCGCGGCGACGCTCCAGGCCGGCAGATGGGACAAGACCGGCCGCAGCAGGCGGACGTCCCGCCGGATGGCCGCGGCCGAGCGGCAGCTTCCGATCAGGATCAGCGCCTCGGGCCGCAACCGCCCGGCCATTTCGCAGGCCAACATGCCGCCGAACGAGGAGCCGCCAAGGAGGATCGGCCGCCCGTGCGGGATGGTGTCGGCGAGCCGGGCCGCATAGCTCGGCAGCGTATCGTCGCGGGCCGGCGGAATCCACGGTGGAACCAGCAGGCCGGGAAACGCCCGCCGTTGCGGTTCCCATTGACGCTCATCGGCGCCGAGGCCCGGAATCAAGACCAGGCGGCAGCGGTCGGTCATAGTGGTCGTCTCCCACAACGGGAGAGGGGAGAGAATCAGCAGACGCGCACTTGACCTCTTAGAACTAAGGTCTAAGCACTAAGCTCTAAGCACTAAGCTCTAAGAACTAAGCTCTAAGAACTTAGCGATTGAAACCCACGAAGAAGCTGAAGATCTGGGTCTGGTCGCCCGCCTGCTTGACCACGGGGAAGCCGAAGTCCAGGGCGATGGGGGCCGGTCCCATGGCGGGAATGGCGATCCGCAGGCCGAAGCCGGGCGCCACCCGGTACTTGTCCGTCCACTTGTCGATCGTGGGCTCGACCGTGCCCGAATCCACGAAGAACACGCCCCGCAGCATGTCGTCCTGCGTGATCGGGAACATGTACTGGACCGTGGTGAGCAACTCGAAGTCGCCGCCGATGGGAACCCCGGCGCCCGGTTGGCCGGCCGGAACGATGGGAGACACCCCGCGGAACTCGAAGCCGCGAAGCGACGAATAGCCGCCGGCGAAGTACCGATCGTAGATCGGCGTGTCGTCCCCGGTGTAGCCGGCCCTGGCCGACAGGCTCAACACCTGGCGGCCCGTGCGGTCGAGCCGCTCGGCCAGCTTGAAATATTGGGTGAATTCCATTTCGACGTGCGGGTAGGTGTACGAACCGACGACCTCCTCGTACGACACCTGGAACAGGTGGCCCTCGGTGGCCAGATAGTCGCTGTCGACGGTTTTATGGGCCAGGCCCACTTGGAAGCCGTACAAGGCGTTGTTGCCCAACACGTCGGTCAGGTCCTGCGGCGTGGGCACGATGGGATTGCTGACGTTGACGTTGCAGCCGCGGAAGGCGACCGACGCGGTCAGGTCGTGGGTGAGTTGATAGCCCAATCCGATGCGGCCCCCCTCGCGCCCTTCCATCCAGTCCGTGTAGATGCGGTCGAAGTAGAAGCCGTTCAAGGTCATGCTGACCGCCCGGCCCTCGAAGTTGAACAGGTACGGCTGGCCGTAGGTGACGGCGTAGTTTTGCACCTGGGTGCCCGGATAGGCTTCCATGCGGAAGTGCTCGCCCTCGCCGCGCCAGGCCTCCCCGTCGGCGATATCCTGCCACGAGTTGGGAAATCGGCGCCAGTTGAAGTTCTGCTCGTCCAGCACGATATTGCCGACCAGGCCGGCGTCGGAGTTCACGCCCACGCCGATCATGAAACGGCCCGTCTGCCCTTCCTCGGTCCGGATTCGGATGTCTTGCACCCAAGAGGGCTCGCCGCCGGGCGGAGGCTCCCCACCGGGGGCAAAGATCGATTGCGGCGGCACGAAGCCCCCGGGACTTGGCCCCGGAGGAGACGGCGGAGTCTGAAAGCCGTTCGGCGGCGTTGTCGGGTACTGATACGTTCCCGACGCCGGCTGGTCGTTGTACGGTGCGCCGGGGCCCGGGGCCGTCGCCGGCGCGCCTGGAGCCGCGCCCGTGTTCACCCCGCTAACCCCCCAAGGCGTGCTCGTCACGCCCGACGACGAAATCGGCGCTGGATCCGAAACCTTCGTGAAAACAGGCGACTGCGGCTGCGGGGGCAAATACGGCTGCTGGGGGTATTGCTGCTGTTGCTGCGAATATTGCTGCTGTTGCTGCGAATACTGCTGCTGTTGCTGCGAATACTGCTGCTGTTGCTGTGAATACTGTTGCTGTTGCTGTGAATACTGTTGCTGTTGCTGGGAGTATTGCTGTTGCTGCGAATACTGCTGCTGCGACGGCGTTGGTGAATCGACCGGCGCCGCGGGGGCCGGCGTATAGGTGGGCCCCGTCGGTGGCAGAGGGGATTCCACTTCAGGCCGAGAGAACCCGCCTTCGCCGGTATACTGGCCGCGGATGATCGACGGCGGATCGACGGACGCGGGAGCGGGTCCGGTCGCCGGCTGCCAATTCAGATCGTTCGACGGCGGCGGCAACGGCGACGGCAACGGCGACGGCGACCGCGACGGCGGCAATAGCCTGATGCCAAGCTCGCGTTCGGCCCGTCGCACGTCCGCGATGCTGTCGAACTGATAGACGATGTCGAGCGTGCGTTCGCCCGGCGCGGGATCGGGGCTCTGGCCGCGGTAGCCGCCGTGGTGCCTGGGCTGGTCGGGGTCGTTGGCAAGCTTCTCTTCGTCGTCCTGATCGTCGGTGTCTGCCTTGCCCGGGTTGACCGTCGCGATGGTGGGCGGGTAGCCCTTGGTCGGATCGGTCAGGTACAAGCCCGAGGCCCTCAGCCGCCGTTGACTATCGCGGACTTCCCGCGTGTCAAGGATGTCGCCCGGCTGGAGCGAGAGGCGGTTCAGGACGGTCGTAATCTGGGTGTGGGGATTCTCCCCCTTGATTTCGATGATGATGCGTCCGACGTGGTAGCGATGGCCTTCGCTGATGTTGTAGACGAGATCGATCTGTCCGGGATGATCATGATCGAGATAACGCAATTCGCCCCGGACGTCGGCCTTGACGTGGCCGATGCTGCCGTACTTGTCCTGGAGCTTGGCGATGTCGAGGTGGAGGTCCGTCTCGTTGTAGGGCTTGCCGCTGCCCAGTTTCAATTTCGCCATCAGTTCTTCGTTGGAGAACTTCGTGTTGCCGACGATGACGATGTTGCGGATGAACGACTGCACGCCTTCGTCGACGACGAACGTCACCGTTACCCAGGTCTGGTCCGCGTTGTATTCCAGCTCGCGCCCGACGCGGGCCTGGAAGAACCCCATGCTGCGGTAATAGGCGGTGATCCGCTTGACGTCTTCGTCGAGTTCCTTCAGATCGAGTTCGCCGCCGAAAAGGTATAAGATCGGCGGCGCGGTCTTGGGAACGGTGTATCGGATGTGCATGCCGCTGACGACGACGGTGCCGACGACGTTCACCGCCCAGACTTTCGTCTTGGGCCCTTCATTGATCGTATAGACGGCCCGGAGCTGGCCCGGCTTGTTCCCCTCGACGACGGTGACGCGGACCTTGTTGTATCCCTTTTTGTGGTAATAGTCTTCGAGGCGTCGGCGGCCTTCTTCGACCTCGTAGGGATCGGCGGCGTCGCCCTTCTTGATCCCCAACTCCTTCTTCAAGGTCTTTGTCGAACTGGTCCACGTTGCCGATGAGGACGACTTCCTTCAGGATCGGCCGCTCGACCAACCGGAAGATGACCAGCCGGCCGCCGGGCACGCGCTGCCATAACGCCTTGACGGTGACGAACATCCGCATCTTGTGCAGCCGCCCGATGTCGCCCTCGATCACCTCGGGATCGTAGGGCCGCCCTTTGCGGGTGTGAATCTCCGCCAGAATCTTGTCCAGCGTCACCGCCCGATTGCCCTGCACCAGGACGTCCATAACCATCTCGTCCGGCGGTCTGGAGGCGGGATCCATCGCCGGCGTCATCGGCGCCATCAGGTCCGGCATCGAGGGCGTGCTGCCCGGCAAATAGGGCGTGCCCGGCGGCGCCTGGGCAAACAGCAACGAACCGCCCAAGAGCATCAGCGCCAAGGGCGCTGTGCGCCGCACCAAGTGGACACATCGCGGACCGATTGCCGGCTTAGCCATGGAGGCTCGTTCCGTGGGAAGGATGAGGAGCAGAGGAGACGCAGAAGATGCGTGTAAATACCTGAATTGTCCGCTTTGGACAAGGCGAATTCGGCCTTGATGCGAAAATGGCAATCCGATCAATGTCCCGTTCCCCTCTGGAAAAGGGTTTGGGCGAGGGACATTGGAGAAGATACGCACTTTAGGTCAGAAATCCTCGGTCGGAGGCTCGAATTCCTCGTACGGCTTCTGCGAGAAGTTCTCGAATCGCGTGTACTTGTCGAACCACGCCAACTTGAGGTCGCCGGTCGGGCCGTTCCGTTGTTTGGCCACGATGATGTCGGCCATTCCGGCCACGTTCAACTCCAGGGCCTCCTCGCGGGAATGATACATTTCCTCGCGGTTGATGAACATGACGACGTCGGCGTCCTGCTCGATGGCCCCGGACTCGCGGAGGTGGCTCAGCTTGGGACGATGCTCCTCCTTGCCCGCCTCCACCTGGCGGTTCAACTGCGCCAGGCAGAGCAGGGGGATGCACAACTCGCGGGCGAGGCATTTCAGCCGCCGGGCCATCTTGGCCACCTGCTCCTGGCGCGGGTCGCGCGGATCGTCCGGCTGGATCAATTGCAGGTAGTCGATCACCAGGAAGCCGATGTTTTGCTTCCGCTTCAGCCGCCGGGCGCAGGCGGCGATTTCCGTCACCGTGCGGGACGGCGTGTCGTCGATGAAAATCGGCGCCTTGCCCAAGTGGTTCGAGGCCTCGATCAACTTTTTGCGATCGTCGCCGGAAAGGAAACCGCTGCGGAATTTGCTCGCGTCGATGCGGCCTTGGGAGCAGAGCAACCGCTGAGCCAACTCCAGACGGGCCATTTCCAGGCTGACGAACAGCGTCGGCACGCCGGCCTCGATGGCGACGTACTCGGCCAGGTTGGTGGCCAAGGCCGTCTTGCCCATGCTCGGCCGCGAGGCCAGCACGATCAACTCCGAGCCGTGCAGCCCGCCGGTCAGCGCGTCGAGGTCGCGGAAGCCGGTCGGAACGCCGCCGCCCTCGCCGCCCGCCCGGGCGTCGATCCGCGCGAAGGCCTCGATCAGCACGTCGTGGATGTTGGCCACCTGGTCGCTGGTGCGGCTGTCGCGGACGGCGAAGATCTTCTCTTCCGCCTGGTTGACCGCCTCGCGGACCTCCATGCCCGGGTCCCATGCCTCGCGGAGAATCTCGGTGCTGGCGTGGATGAGGGCCCGGAGGGTGGACTTCTGGCGGACGATCTCCGCATAGTGCATGACGTTGGCCGCGTAGGGGACCGAATGCAAGACCTCGGCCACATAGGCCGTGCCGCCGACGGCCTCCAACTCGCCCGCCTGGCGAAGCCGCTCGACCAGCAGCGTGGTGTCGATCCGCTTCCCCTCGTCGTGCAGCGCCAAGAGATGCCGGTAGAGCTTCTGGTTGGCGTCGGCGTAGAAGTCGTCAGCCCGCAACTCCAGGGCCACCTCGTCGCACATTTGCGGGTCCAAGAGCAGGCTGCCCAACACGCCCCGCTCCGCCTCCAGATTCTGCGGGGGCAGGCGGTCGAGAATCTCGGAAGCGACCCGCCCTCCCGGGTGCGGCGTGTCGATTCGGTCCGCGGTAGCCATCGTCGTCCGTGCTCCTGATCCGTGCTCCGCACTGTTTCCAGAAGGGGACAGTCCCATTTTCGTCCGACCATGCTTCGCATGGTGCCCGAAATTGGGACAGTCCCCGGCTTATTCTTGTCCAAGTCCCTTTGCGAGCGGTTGTGCATGATAAGACCCCGACGGCCGCTTGGCAATGGGTTGGCCCGCCGATGCCCGTTGCCAGCGGGTCGCAAAGCGAATACCTTAAATGGTTTCCCTCTTCGAGCGATGAAACGCAGATGATTCCAGCCGATTCCAAGCAGGGTGCGTTTTCCGTTCATGCCTCGGCGTGGGGCCTCGACCCCGCCGTGGTAATGCTCAATCACGGCTCGTTCGGGGCATGTCCGCTGGCGGTACTGGACGCCCAACAACGGCTGCGGACCGAAATGGAACGCCAGCCGGTGCGCTTCCTCACGCGGAAAATCCAGCCGCTGCTGGACCAATCGCGGCAGGCGCTTTGCGGCCTGATCGGGGCCGACCCGGCCGACGTGGTCTTCGTCTCCAACGTCACGTCCGCCGTCAACTGCGTGCTGCGCCAATTGCCGCTGGCGCCGGGCGACGAACTGCTGCTGACCGATCACGGCTACAACGCTTGCCGCAACGTGGCCGATTACGTGGCCAACCGCTGCGGGGCCCGCGTCGTGGTGGCAACCATTCCGACGCCCATCGAATCGCCCGGACAGATCGTCGATGCGGTGTTGGCGCGGGTGACGGACCGCACCCGGCTGGCCATGCTCGATCACGTGACCAGCCCGACGGCCGTGGTCTTTCCCATCGAGGAGCTTGTGGAGCAGCTTCGCCGCCGCGGCATCGATACGCTGGTTGACGGCGCCCATGCTCCCGGGCATGTTGCCGTTGGACGTGCGTCGGATCGGGGCCGCGTATTATGCCGGGAACTGCCACAAGTGGCTCTGCGCTCCGAAGGGGGCGGGCTTTCTTCACGTCCGCGGCGACCGCCGCGAAGGTTTATACCCCAACGTCATCAGCCACGGCTACAGCGCCTGCACGCCCGGCCGCAGCCGGTTCCACGATCTTTTCGATTGGGTCGGCACGATCGACCCGACGCCTTGGATATGCGTGGGCGAGGCGATCCGCTACCTGGGCACGCTGGAGCCCGGCGGGATCGACGCCCTGATGCGGCGCAACCGCGCGTTGGCCCTCTGGGCCCGGCGGCTGCTGGCGGACCGCCTCGGCTTGCGGCCCGTCTGTCCCGAGGCGATGCTCGGCTCGATGGCGGCGGTCGAGTTGCCGAAGGACGCGGCCGCCGACGTTCCGGACCCGGCGCCGATGCCGGGGGCCGGCCATCGTCTGAACGACGAGCTTTTCGAGCGTTTTGGGATCGAGGTGCCGGTGATGGTTTGGCCGGCCGCCCCGCGCAAGTTGTTGCGAATTTCGGCCCAGGCTTATAATAGTCCGGAGCAATACGAGCGTCTGGCCGACGCCCTCGGAACGTTGCTGTAGAACGACGAGCGGGATCAACGCCGCGACTACGGCAGCTTCAGGGCCAGAATCGCCCAAACCACGACCGGCTGCGTCCCCGTGTAGCCCGCCAGATTCTTGGCCGGGTCCCGAACAAGATGACCGAGAATCAGGACCTTGTCGTCCTTGTTCATCGCGAGCGACCGCCCGCTCAACACGCTGACCGGCTTGTCCTGTCCGTCCATCCGCACGGCGGCGCCGTGCATGCTGCCTTGGACGCCGACCGCGGTGACGGTGCCGGCCAGGAGGATGCCGCCCTTGGCGTCGGCCCGCGCCAACAGCGCGGCAGCCGACTGGACGATCTTGTCGACCCGAGCCGGGTTCGCGGCCACGGCCAGCAGGTTGCCGAGGCCCTTGGTTTGCTCCCGCGTCGCTGCCGAATCCTTGACGAACGTGAGCACCTCGGCCAGGCGGCACAAGTTCTCATAGGCCGCCGGCGTGATGTCCATGGACGGATGGCCCTTGCAGACGCTGCAGACTTCCTTCTTGCCCGCCGTCACCACGAAGCCCGTCGAATCGCACGCCGGGCAGCCGAAACTATCGTGTGCGGCCTTCAAGGCCTTGCCCACCTCGGCCGGCTCGTAGGACGGCGGATTCCGCGGCCCGGCGGCATGGGCCGGCGGCGTTTCCACCGGGGCCACCGGATCGATGGGCGGCTTCACTCCCTTCTCCGGAACGGCGGGCACCGTCGCATCCGGCTTTGCGGGCGGACTCGAGTCTTGGGTTTCTCCGGCGACTCGGGGCCCGTTCGTTTCGGAACCAGGTCGGGGACCGAGCCCGGCCCGACCTTCCGGCGGGAGTTCCGGCGTGATCGGCTTCATTTGGAAACCGCCGCCGAGTTCGTCCGATCGGCTCGGGGCTCGATTCTTCCTTGTTCGGCGGATTGGCGAATGGGTTGGCCGGCGACGTTGGCTCCGTGGCCTTTGGTTCCGTTTTCGGCGATTCCGGCTTCTTGGCTTCCGTCTTCGGTGATTCTGTCTTGGACGATTCCGTCGTCTTGGGTTTCGTTTTCGATGATTTGTCCTTCGACGTGCCCTTTTCCGATGACGGTTTGAGAGGAGTCACTTGGATATCGGGGTAGGGGCTTTCAGCGACCTTGGGCGTCGATGGGGCCGTGGATTTCGGTGAGGCCTTGGGCGCCGGGGTGTTGTTGACGACGGTCTTTTCCTTGTTTGCCGTGTTCTCGGCGGGCGGGGTGTTCCACTTCCACGGCGTCCAGCCAGCACCAATGCTTGTAGGTGTGCTGAACGAAGGGCAGATCGGATCCCCGCTTTGTCGTTCTTTTCGCCGCCGAGGAAGGTGAAGAAGTTGCGCACCCAGTAGAAGACCGCGACAGCCAGGAATGCGGAAATGACCATGCCAATGGCGATCCGCACCGGATGCGGCTCTCGGCGGCGACGGCGTCTGCGCGGCAACGGCTCCGGCAACGTCGCCGTCGCCGTTGCCGGCTCCGCCCCTTCGACCTCCGCGCCGCCGGGCAATCGCGGCGGCAGGCGCCGGCTGCCGTCGCCCTCCTCGGCGGGCGGAAACTTGCCGGTAATGGCCCCGAAGACCGCCGCGTCGCTCTCCGTTTCGGCGTGCTCCGCCGTGGCTGCGTCGCCCGCATGCGGCCCAGCCGCTCGTCCAGTGATCGTCGTCCGGGTGCAACGCGGGCTCGGCATGCGCCTCGGCCAGGGGTTCGTGTCCCTCGGCAACGGCTTCCTGCTCGCCGGCCAGGGCGAAGGGGCCCGGCGCGGCGGCCAGCACGATCGGCTGGCCGTCGTCGGTCTTGGCCGCCACGACGATCAGCATCGGCGGGACCAGCGCCTCGCGCAATTCGATACTCCGCCTCGCAGAGCGGGCATCGCACGAGCGACGCGGCGCCAAGACCATCGGGAATCGTAACCTGCTTCTGACACCTGGGACAACTGGACGTAACGGACATGGCTTCTTCTCTGTGGTTATGGACCTCCCTTAGTCTAATCCGCAAAAGCCGCCAAAACTACTGCACGGCGTGAAAAATAGGCGATCCCGGGCAGGGAAAACCGTCCCATTCCACGCTGTCGGGGGAGGCGAGCGAGGGGACAAGGGAGGGAAAAGAAAAACGCTGCCGGCGCAGTCCCACCGGCGAGCCGGTGGCGTGGAATCGTCGCTGGGTGCCACTGTTGGCTTGTCGCAGTGCAGAACACGGTTGGCAGCCAACCGTGGCACCGGACAATTTGACTGTGTCGGACCGTTACGGCTTGACGCCGTAGAGCGAGCCGAACTTCGACCAAAGGTGTCGCATGAGCGGCTCGGGCGAGAGCGGCCGGCCGGTGACGCGGCGGACCAACTCGGCCGCCGTGTAACGCTGCCCGTGGCAGTGGATTTTTTCGGCCAGCCAGCGGCGGAGCGGCTGAAACTCGCCCCGGGCGAACTGCCTGGACAGCCCGCCCAAGTCGGCGTCGGCCTGGGCGAAGAACTGGGCCGCGTAGAGGTTGCCGAGCGTGTAGGTGGGGAAATAGCCGACCAGGCCCGCGCTCCAATGGACGTCCTGGAGCACGCCCTGGGCGTCGTTGGGCGGCTGGATGCCCAGGTACTTGCGATACTTTTCGTTCCATGCCCCGGGCAGGTCGGCCACGGGCAATTGGTCGTCCAACAGGGCCTGTTCCAACTCGAAGCGGACGAGGATGTGCAGGTTGTACGTGGCCTCGTCGGCCTCGATGCGGATCAGCGACGGCCGCACTTCGTTCAGGGCGAAATGGAACGCGTCCAGGGCCACGTCGCCCAGCGCGGCCGGAAAACGCCGCTGCGCCTCGGGGAAGAAATGCTCCCAGAAGGCATGGCTGCGGCCGACCATGTTCTCCCACATCCGCGACTGCGACTCGTGGATGCCCAGCGACACCGCTTCGCCCAGCGGCAGGCCGTAGTGTTCCGCCGGCAGCCCCTGCTCGTAGAGCCCGTGCCCGGCCTCGTGCAGGATGCTGAAAAAGGCGGCGTTGAAGAAATGCTCGTCGAAATGCGTGGTGATGCGGCAGTCGTGCGGGCCCAACGTGGTGCAGAACGGATGGGCCGTCACGTCCAGCCGGCCGCGGTCGAAATCGAACCCGATGGCGCCGGCCCGCCTGGCGGCCGAATGCGTCCTGCACGTCGGTCGGGAACGACCGGGCGACGATCGACATGTCCGGACGCCGCGGGCTCTGGCGAATGGCGGCCACCAGCGGCACCAACTGCTCCCGCAGCCCGGCAAGCACCCGGCTCACGTTGGCCGTCCGCTCCTCGGGCTCGTAGTCGTCCAACAAGCGCGTCGTAGGGACAGTCCGCATAGCCGATGGCCTCCGCCTCCTCGCGCTTCAGCCCGACCATCTTCTCCAACAGCGGGCGGAACGAGGCGAAATCGTTGTTCTTCCGGGCTTGCTGCCACGCCTGCTGGCCCAGCACGGCGGTCCGCGCCAATTCTTCCACCAGCCGTTGCGGCAACTTCACCTTGCGGTCGACGCGGCGCTTCAAGCGGCGGATGGTCACGGCCGCGTCGGAGTCGCGGTCGCGGTCGCCGTCGCCGCTGCGGCAAGCGGACCCTCGGCCAGTTGGGCCACGTCGGCGACGAACTGCGGATCGGTCCAGCGGCGATGAAGCAGGCCGGAGATGGCCGTCAATTGCTCGGCCCGATACTCCCCGGCGGCCGCGGGCAACATGCGTCCGCTCGTCCCAGCCCAACGCGGCCTCGACCGAGGTCCAAACCGCGGTCTGGCGGACGTACTGGCAAACTTGTTGAAAAAGCTTTTCCGCAGATTCAGGCATGGCCGTCATTGGACCCCCAGGTCTTTCTCGATCTGTTGCGACTTATTGCTGACGCCGGCATATTCCGTGTCGGCGTCGGGCTTGCGGTATCCGCGTACCTGATCGCCCAGGGAGTTGTCGGAGAAGCCGCTGCCCATCAGGTCGGTGCTTTGACAACCGGTCAACCCCGTGCACAAGAGGATTGCGGCCGCGGCCGCCTGCCGCAAAAAACGCCCCAGCCGCGTTCTTGAAGCGAAGACGGCTTGCAACATGATACAACCTGGAGAGGTGTGGGAAAAGCAGGGGCGGGATTGTCGCAGACCGGCCCGGCTGCGTCCAGCCCATTTTGCGGGGGTGCGGACTCCTGATGAGTAGGTATAATCAACGCAACAATATCAGCGAAAACAGAGGTATGGCATGGCCCTTGGGTAGGAGGATTTCACGCAAAGCGCGCGCAAGATACGGAAAAGAAGAGGAGGAAAGGTCGGATTGCCCCACCTGCCCTCGATTGGCCAGTCCTCTCCTCTTTCCCTTTTTCCTTTCCTTTGCGGCTTTGCGCCTTAACGCCTTTGCGTGAGAAATCTCTCGTGGTAACATTGCCAAGACACTGGTTTTCTCGTCCCAATTCCAGAACAGATCAGCCATTTTTGAACCATCGTTCAGCCATAGGAGACTCGCCGTGCTGTTGGACATCCTCGTCGTCTCGCCCCATCCCGACGATGCCGAATTGGGCATGGCCGGGGCCATCTTGAAATTCAAGGCCGAAGGCCGCACGGTCGGCGTGCTCGACCTGACCACGGCGAGCCCACGCCCTTCGGCTCGCCGGAAACGCGGACCCGGGAGACCGCCGCCGCCACGGCCATCCTCGGCCTCGACTGGCGGGAAAACCTCGGTCTGCCCAACCGCAGCCTGCAGGCCACGCTCGACGCCCGGGCGAAGCTGGCCGGCGTGTTTCGCCAAACGCGGCCGCGATGGCTCTTCGCCCCCTATTGGATCGACGCCCATCCCGACCACCTGGCCGCCACCGAGCTGATCGAGGCCGCCCGATTCTGGGCCAAATTGACCAAGACCGACCTGCCCGGCCAGCCGCATTACCCGGAACGGATCTATCTATTACTATTGCGTCCACCTGCGGCTGATCCCGCAGCCGGCGTTCGTGTTGGACATCAGCGACTATTGGGAGCGGAAGCGGGCGGCGATCGAGTGTTATCGCAGCCAGTTCATCGAGGGCCGGCCGCAGGAGCCGCCCACGCTTGTCGACCGGCTGCGCGACCAGGCGGCCGCGTTGGGCTGGTCGATCGGCGTCCGCTACGGCGAGGCCTTCGCCAGCCGCGAGCCGATCGGACTGAGCAGCATGTCGGGCCTGGTGTAACTGGGAATGCTCACGCGGAGACGCGGAGACGCAGAGAAACAGAAAAGAAGGGAGGGGAAGGTCGGATTGTCCTGCCGCTTCGTCGATTCAGTCATCACCCCCTCTACCTTTCTTCCTTCTCTCCGCGTCTCCGCGTCTCCGCGTGAGAACTTTTTCGTGATAACCTTGCGAGACGACTGAAGTGCACATCGTCCTCTATCAGCCGGAGATTCCCGACAACGCGGGCAATATCGGCCGCACGTGCGTGGCCCTGGGGGCCAAACTCTGGCTGGTCCGGCCGCTGGGCTTCCGCCTGGACGACCGCCATCTCCGCCGGGCGGGCCTGGACTATTGGCAACACCTGCAGTGGGAGGCGGTCGACGGACTGGCAGGCCCTCGGCCGTCGCCTGCCGCAGAGCCGCTTCTGGTTCTTCTCGAAGACGGCCACCGTCTGCTATACCGAGGCACGATTCGCACGGGCCGACGCCTTGGTCTTCGGCAGCGAGTCGCAAGGGCTGCCGCGATCGTTGCTGGCCGAAAACCCGGACCGCTGCCTCCGCATCCCCATGGACGAAAAGGCCCGCAGCCTGAACCTGGCCGTCAGCGTGGCGGTGGCGGCCTATGAAATGCGGCGGCAATGCGGGCCAAAGAGCGATGCAGTAGAATGATTCCGGGACATGGCACCCGGCGCGGAACGACGGAGCCGTCCTGTATAACTCCCGCGGGGGGTGCGATTGACAAGAGCGGCCGTTTTTGTCCAATGGACCGCGGGTGTTTTCCGCGCCGTGCCAACCGAATGACCAATAAGACTTTCAAGACCGAAAGGACCAATCGAATGTTTGCTACCTCGAGAGTCGGGCGGCGCTGCCGCTGGTGTATCCTCGTGACGACCATGCTCGTGGCCTTCGGCGTGGGGCAACGATTGAACGCCGATATTGTGGCACCGGAATACGCTCCGCCGGATGACGGCACCGTGGTCCTTTCCGCGCGAATCGATCGTGGCCCCCTGGCCATTAAGCTTGGCACCGACGAGCTCAACGTCCGTGTGCTATCGCCACGAATCATCGAGGTGACTTTTCTGCGTGGCGGGAAGAACGATCAGCCCACCCCGATGATCGACACGGCGCAAACATGGCCCGGCGACCCGGCATTGGAAGGCGGCATGGCGGCCTCGCCGAAAAGCACCAGGGACCCGACCGTGCTGAAGAACTCGGCGATGGAGGTCCGGATCACACGTAATCCGTGCCGTCTGACCCTGTTGGATCGCAACGGTCACCGCCTCCTTTGGGAATCGGCCGAGGGCGGGGTCTACGTCGACGACCCGAAATCGCCCGGCGGCCCGGACGGCGGCGTGCGATTCCAACACGCCCCCGGCCAGCGGTTCTATGGAATCAAGGCCTATTCCATCGACAATTACGACCATCCCGAGGCCCCGGAAGTCCAGGGCCCCGACTCGCTGCTGCGAAACGGCCGAGGCGTCAAGGACAACACCTACGAGGCCAGCGCCTCGACGCAAGGCGGGGCCGGTGCCCCGTTCATCTGGACCACCGCGGGCTACGGCCTGCTGATCGATTCCGACAACGGCTACTTCCGCGTCAACGACAAGCAGCTCGAATTCCGCTACGGACACCCGCAAGATCGGATCAGCAACGGACGGCATTATCATCGCAACAACAGCGTGCAATATTACCTGATCGCGGGCACGCCGAAGGAGATCCTCGGCGCGGCCGCCGAGATCACGGGCCGGGCGCCCATGTTCCCGCGCTGGGCGATGGGATTCACCAACAGCCAGTGGGGAAGCGACCAATGGGAATTCTACCGCATCCTCGATAACTACCGCGCGCGCGACATCCCCATCGACAATTTCACCCTCGACTACGATTGGAAGGCGTGGGGCGAGGACCACTACGGCGAATTCCGCTGGAACGGCGACAAATTCCCCGACGCCTACAAGCCGGCGCCCGACGGCTCCGGCTCGCTGTTGCGGGCGAATGCCGCCAAGCAGGGCGTCGTGATGACGGGCATTATGAAGCCGCGGATCGTGCTGAGCGTCATCCCCAACGGCGACGTGCCGCGGACCGAGCAGGCCAAGGCGGCCGCCGATTTCGGATACCCCGGCGTCGAGTGCCACAAGGAATACCTCCCGCCCTTCCGCTATATCCGTGAACTCGACTTCACGAAGAAGGAGTGCCGCGATTGGTTCTGGCGCTCGGTCCGGGACCACGGCGCCATCCGCGGCGGGATCGTCGGCTTCTGGAACGACGAGGCCGATTGCACGGCTGTCTTCGATCCGCACAAGGCGGAACTGTTCAACAACTTCGGCCACTTCCACATGGAACAGGCCCTTTACGAGGGTCAGCGGGCCAATGCCGCCACGCGCCACGAGACGCCGCGGGCCTGGTCGATCAGCCGAAACTTCTACCTCGGCGCGCAGCGCTACGCCTATGGAATGTGGTCCGGCAACGTCCACACCGGCTGGGAAAGCATGCGCCGCCAGACCGTCCGGATGCTCAGCGCCGTGGCCGTGGGCGAGGCCAAGTGGGGCATGGACTCCGGCGGGTTCGTCGGTGATGACTGCGACCCGGAAAACTACGCCCGCTGGCTCCAGTTCAGCGCCCTGGTGCCGATCTTCCGCGTCCACGGCGATCATCGCCACCAGCGCCAACCGTGGACGACCGACTCGATCATGGCCGAAGAGATCGCCAAAAACGCCATCCAGCTTCGCTACCGGCTGGCCCCTTACGTCTACGCCTGCGACCGGCAATGCTACGAGACCGGCATCGGGCTGGTCCGTCCGCTCATGGTCGAATTCCCGCAAGACCCCGGCTCGGCCAACGTGACCGACCAATGGATGTTCGGCGATTGGCTGCTGGCCGCGCCCATGTTGCAGGAGCAACTCTCGCAAGAGAACGTCTTTTCGCTGACCCGGCCGGTCTATCTGCCGCCGGGGCAATGGATCGACTACTTCCGCGGCGACGTGCTCGAAGGCGGCCGGACGATCAACTACGCGACCAATCCGGGCGTGTGGAACGACATCCCGCTGTTCGTCCGCCGCGGAGCGGTCATCTTCACGCAGGACGTGGTTCCTTCGTTGGGCATGGCCCGGCCGAAGCAGATCTACGTCGATGCCTTCCCCGGCCCGACGGAGACGGAGGCGACCTTCTATGACGACGACGGCGCCACCTATGCCTACGAGGAAGGCAAGTTCCTCAAGCAGCGGATCGCGGTCCGCGACGACGGCAAGCAAGCGTCCTTGACTGTCGCGGGATGCACGGGCCCTTACCAGAGCACCGTGAAGTCCTTTTTCATCCGGTTCCACGGACGCGCCGCGACGGCCGTCACGATCGATGGCCAGACGATCCAACCCGTGGCTGAGGCTGATCTGTCCGCACTGCAAGCGCTCGATCAAGGCTGGACCGTCGCGTGCGACGTCTACGGACCGGCAACGATCGTGAAGCTGCCGGCCGGTGGAAAACAGACGCAGCGCGTCGAATTGACCGGAAACCAGAACTTCACGGACACGGCGGAGTGGCTCTTGGCCGTGGACGCGTCGCTCTCGGGCGCCACGCCGCAGACGCGGCCCCACGTCAGCACCGAACACCGCGGGTTCACGGGCCGCAGCTACGTCGATGGACTGACCGAAATCAAGGCCGGAATCACGTTCACGCCCAAGGTCCGATTGCCCGGCCACTACAACGTTGTCCTCCGGGCGGGCAACGCCGGGCGCGAACCTGCCACGCTGGGCGTCTTCGTCAACGGCGTTCCCCAAGGCGCGGTCTCGGTCCCCCCGCAGCCCGATGCCGACACCTGGGTCAACGTCCCCCTGCCATTGAAGCTCGCCGCCGGCAACAATATCGTCACCCTCCGGCGCAAGGCGGAGGATACGGGCCAAATTGCCATCAGCGTCCTGATGGTTCCGTGCTGGCCCGCCTCGGCATTGTATGAGGCCGAGAGCGCGGAACTCCTCGGCGGCGCCAGCCCGAACGCCAAGCACAGGAACTATACCGGCAGCGGCTTCGTCGACCACCTCGACGCCGCCGGCGCCGGGGTCCAGTTCACAATCGTCGTGCCGGCCGACCATAGCTACTATCTGACGACTCGCTACGCCAATGGCACAGGCAAACCGCAAAGCCTGAGCCTGTACGTCGACGCAGTGAAGGTTGCCTCGCCCGCCTTCGCCCCGACGGCGAACCTGGATACCTGGAGCGATTTGGTCCGGGATGTGAGGCTCGACAAGGGCCCCCACACGATTGCCTGGAAGCACGACGCCGCCGACACGGGCGATGTCAGCCTCGACAGCCTCGGCGGCGGGTATACCATCTGGACAGGTAGTTTTTGCCGGCAAGAAGCTCCTCGTCTGCAACTTGGAGGGGTTCTCGAACATCCGGCGACCGTCCTCGGGCGTCACCATTTATGCCTCTTTCGGCGGGTATTCTCATGGGGTGTGGCGTCTTTTTGACAAAAGCTAAGCTGCCCCTCGACATGGGCCGAAGGAATGTTAGAATGACGCTTGCCGCTGGCGGCGGGAGCTGTCAGTCGGTGCATGACGCGGGGTGGAGCAGTCCGGTAGCTCGCGAGGCTCATAACCTCGAGGTCACAGGTTCAAATCCTGTCCCCGCCACTGAACGTAAGCTTGGCTGAAATCAGTACTTACGATTACCTGCGGACGGTCCGCAGCGCAGCCTGAAACCAAAGCGAAATGCGTAGTACTACGCACTTCAGTTTCAGGAGGCACTGCTGGTAATGAGTATCTGCGGCGGTGTAGGGCGAAGGCATGACGACCGCCAACTCTAGGCCATAGCCGTCCAGCCCGCTCCGCACCCACTGCCACCAGCGTCGGATGTAATTCCCGATGCGGACAGCATCCGCTACTTCTCGATCTTCTTGGCCGCCTTCTTAATCAGCGTGGTCGCTTGCTTGGCCGCTGCCTCGTCCCCAAACCCCATGACGGCCGAGAAGGACGTGCCGATCACCTGCGCCACGAGGAACGTGACGTTGATCCCCGCTTCGCCGATGGCCTGGGCGATGGCGTGTCCCAGTCCTGGCTTGTTGTCGCCCTGGACGAGCAGCGTGGGAATGGCGCAAGCGGCCAGGCCGACCTTGCTCGCGGCGGCGGTCGATTTCTTCCCAGAGACGGGACAGACCTCGATCGCGCCCCTGTCCCGCGCACCGTGGTAGTGGTAGCCCATCACCACTTGCAAGTCGGCGCCAGCTTCGGCCAGAGGGCCGAGAACGCTGCTCAAGGCTCCAGGCTTGTTCTCGACTTCGGTTCGCCACAAAGTGACCTTCTTAATGGAGACAGCCATTGTAAACCTCCTTCGGTTGGAACGGGGGACATGTCTGCAATCGCCGACTGGCAACGGGACGGACGCACGTGACCGCCGTGGGGGAGACAACCCGCCAAGGCAGCGTCTGCGCGCTGCGGCCGGCAGCAGCATTATAGCCACCGCGACGGCCCTTCGACTACACCCGCCATGTCGGGGCCGTTTTCGCCGCGGTACCCATTCAAGCTTTACTTCGAGCCAGGATTATGGGAGGTGGGACACATTTTTCATGGCGTATGTTCATTTTGAGCGGTAGACCTGGCACACGATTTCATTCCCCACCTTTTGCAACTCGACGCCGTAAGTACCTTGGCGTGTCGTCCATAGCACGTAACCGTTGTTAGGGTCGGTCGTATTGACCGCGAAGTAGAGGTTCGTGCTATCCTCGCCTGGGCCTCGATCGCGGTACGGCGTCGGGCACATCCCTGGTGACTCTTTTCCATCCGCCGCTAACGCCTTCCTCGAACACTCGATGGCGATTTGCTCCGTCAGATTTGTTCCCGATGGCAGAGAAAAACGGTAGGACGGAGGCGGCCAAAGCCAAGGCCATACAGCTATCACGAGGAAGCCTGCAATTAACAAAACGAATGCACCGAGCAGGAACAGCACGAACCTCGCTGAAGGTACAAAACGCATACAACGCGGCTCCTCAAAAGTCCCACGCCCAAGGCCGCGTCAGCTCGTTCGCTTGGGGGCGGGCTGCCTCCAGGCAATCGCTCGTCCAGCGGCCTCGCAACCGCCATTGTATCCCAGCGGGCAGAGCCGAGAAAGGAGGCTGGTGATCACATAGCCGATTAGCACCTCGCCGAGGCCCTCGCTCTTGAAGACCGAGTCGTTGTCGCTCTTCAGCACCAGCGGCGGTGGGGCGCCCCATGGCCCGAACATCGAAATTTTGGCCCGAAACCTGTCATAATCTTTGAGTGCGGGCTGCTTACCTGCTGGGGGGTCGTTCTCAGCGGCCCCTCCAGCATGCCCGCGCCCGTCTTGAGGCTCCATCGGTCGGGATGGGGTGATCAGAGGCATCTCGACAGATTCCTGCAAATCTACGCGGTCGAAAAAAGCCGTCTCGAAGCCCGGCGCCACGGCCATCAGGTCGTGGAGCAGCAACTCGCGAATGGCTCAATCAAGCTGACCATCCAGGTGAACGGAGGTGCCGCTTGAAGACCATTGAAATTCTTGTCAATTCCAAGGGTGAAACGACAGTTACAACCAGGGGTTTCGCCGGACAGTCGTGCCGCGATGCCAGCAGGTTCGTGGAAACGGCCCTCGGCCAGCGGATCGGCGAGCAGCTTACCGCTGAGTTCCACCAGGATTCGACCGAACAGATCCAGCAACGGCAGCACGGGTAGCTCGGTCGTCTTGACAGCCTTGCCCAAACTTCCCCGGCAGCCCGATTGGCCGCCCAGGGTGCGCAGCGCCTGCGCACCCATTTCCCTCGCCGCAGAGGTGCATATCCGCCCCGGCACCACCCGGTCCTTTTCATGCCCCAGTGACAATGGCGCGAAGGCACGCGACATATCCGCCGCCGTGTCGTGGCCTTCGGCCGTTGGGGGTGTTGACTTATCGAGCCGTGCAAGAACCCGCCTGACCACCAATGGCGTTGGCTTATTTAGGGGCTCGTGCGCCCGGAAATCTGCTTGCCGGGGCGGGCCGCTGCGGGGGCATCGTAGACGAAACAGAGGCGCGTCTCGCCGGTGGCCTTGTCAGTGGCCAGCAGGAAGACGCGGTCGCCCAGCACGATCGAGTGGTCCCCACGATTGAATTGCCAGTCCAGCGTCGGGCAGATCGACTGGCTGAGAATACGGCCGCTCTCGGCGACCCTGGTCCCGCAGATCGCGGGGCCGTCCGGTCCGCTCTTCTCCCAGAGGATGAGGATTGTGCCGTCGCGGAAGCGCAGCGGCTGCGGCGCGTGGACGCCCTGGCCTTTCTTGCAATGCGTCAGCCAGATCACGCCGGCAATGCGCTGCCGGATCCACTGGCCGCCGAAGTCGTAGAAGCCACCGGTTTCGCTCTGCGAGCCCTCGGGAATGCCTGCCAGGATCGCGTCGCTGACTTCGGTTCCGCCGGGGGCCCTTTCGAAATCCTTGATGATGCGGAGCATGGCCAGGTCGCGAGGATCGTCGCCGTGCCCCTCGACCGCATGGCGGTTGTCCAGCACGCGCCCCTCCGGGGAACGATCCGTGGCGAAGATCACCGAGTAGCTCGCCTGGCCTTCCACCACGCCGCCCAACTCGGTATAGACGGCGTTGTCGTTGGACCATTGGTAGAAGGTCTTGCCGGAACTGCTGATCTCCTTGTACACCGCCGAGCCCTCCTTGCGTGGGAAGGGGAGGTGGACGGTCTTATAGGTAAAAACCACGCGAGAGACCATTCCCGTGGGGCTAAACCTGTGTAAATGTACGCCGCGGGGATAATTGTCGCCCAGGTCGACGGCCAGAAATCCGCCACGGGATTCCCGCACCACGAAGTTGCCGTAGGAATGGCTGCTGGCCGTGCCCAGGTCCTTGAACGTGGCGGGATCGTGGGCGGAGAAGACATACACGGACGCCACCTGATGCCCGCTGTCAATGATCCGCGGTAGGATCAAGCCCAGCATGCCGTTCTGATAGACCATGCTGCCCGGCGACCCGGCGTCCTCGTAGCTGCGGATATTGAAGCCCCCCTTGGCTGTTGTCGTGTCGTACTTTCTCTCGCCCAGCGATTGGCCGTCGGGCCCGGCCCCGTACATCTCGGCCCGCAAGGCGACCGTGGGCTTGGGGTCGACCGGGCCCTTCTGAATCTCCAGGTAGCAGAGGTTGCCCGCCGGGTCGGTCGTACCGGCCGCGAGGACGCCGTTGGCCATACTCTTCAGTTTGATCGTCTCGTGACTGGTCAGATCGGCGTCCACCCAGGTAATGTAGATCTCTCCAGAGGTCTTCTCTTGCCAGAGGATGCCGGCCTGCTGCGTCTTCGCATTGCTGACGAGGATCTGCCGCGATGGGCCCTTCAGCAACGGCGACTCCGCCGTTGTGTCCTCGCGCTCCTTCGGCGTCGAAGACTGGTTCTTGGCTGCGGTTCCGGGGCGGTTGTGCGCGGGGGTCTGCCGCTCGCGCCTCTTCGGCACCGAAGACAGGTTGTAGGCGAACAGGTGCAGGTAGGGCCGGGCGGGCTGAGGCTGATCCCACATCGGCGTGCGGCACCAGCCTGTGCAGGCCAGCACCGCGGGAATCTTCCCCTCGCCGCCCGAGACTTTGTCCTTCAGCACCTCGGCCGGCGCCGCTTCGCGGAACGAAAAATAGGCGGCCAGGCCCGGCTCGTTGCCGGTCAGCGACTTCCCTGCGTCCTGCGCAACGGCGTCGGCACCGCGGGCCGTGGACCATACAGCAACCTCGCCGATGAAGCCTTGATAATCCGCTTGCTTGTCGCCGCTCCGAGCCGCGGCTGGCCCAATGACCAGGGGGAGGCCGACGTTCGCCGGGAGCGTGAACGCGGACAGCCTCCGCGAGCCGATCGCCTTGCCGTCAAAATACAACTTCAGTTCCGAGCCGTCCCAGGCGGCCGCGGCATGATGCCATCGCTCAACATCCCACGCGGTCTTGCTGGTGATCGTCTCAGGTTGCCCCTTGACGCCGCGGAAGGTGAACGCGATCTGGCCCCGCGGCGTCAGATCCATGTGGAAGAAGCCCTTGTCGACCGGCTGCGCGTCGTCGGCCAATTGCGATACGAGCGACACCTGCCGCGGCGGGAGGGCCAAGGCTTTGAAGCGGAACTCGACGGTGAGCCGCTGGAGCCCGGCGGGCATCTTCAGCGGCGGCGTCCTGATCCTTCCACCATTGCCGAAACAAAGCCCGTAGTCGTTTCCCCGCGCGGGCAAAGCTGCCAGCACCAAGACAACGCACAATGCCGGAATGAGAACGATGGACTTCATACCCTCATCCTACTCCGGCGGCCGGGCGATGTCACGTTGGGCGTCGCCAGCCCGGCCGGAAGGCACTCCCCACGTACAGGTAGAAGCCGGACTGCACCGCCAGAATGCCCAACCTGCCGACTTAGAATTTCCGGGCGCCCGAAATTTCTCAGCACCAAAACATAGGTACCCGACAGCGACGGCAGGCAGGCAAGCGATTCGGAGGGGCACGTCTTTAACGATCATAAACACCATCCTACCGCGAGGTTCCGTCCATGTCACTTTCCAAGCATCTGGCCGAGTACATCTCGGCCTGTTTCACCGGCATCTGGATTCAGAGTGCCGAGCATGACGACGCCCTGGTCGAAATCGCCCAGATGTGCCACGAGCAAAACTGGCGGCTGGCCATATTCGACGTCGAACGGGGCCTGCAAATCCCCGGCCAAGCCAACGGGCAACCGGCCGATGCAGGTGGCAGCGATCCGTTGGCCGCTATCCGGTCGATCAACGCCCTGGCGTCGGCCGACAGTTCCGCCATCCCGGTCTTGGTCAACTTCCACCGTCTCCTGCAAAGTGCAGAAATCGTCCAGGCGCTGGCCCAGCAGATCAGCAGCGGAAAGCAATCCAGAGCGTTCGTGGTGGTCTTATCACCGATCGTGCAGATCCCCGTGGAGTTGGACAAGCTCTTCGTGGTCGTCGAGCATGACCTGCCCGGCCGAGAGCAGCTTGAACAGATCGCACGCGGCATCGCCACCGAGGATGGCGAACTGCCGGAAGGAGACGCCCTGCAAACCGTGCTGGATGCCGCCGCCGGACTGACCCGCTACGAGGCAGAGGGCGCGTTCAGTTTGAGCCTTGTTCGACATGGCCACTTGGCCGCCGATTCCATCTGGGATCTGAAGAGTCAAACGCTAAAGAAAAGCGGCCTGCTCCAGTTGCACCGGGGCGGCGAGCGGTTCGCCGACCTGGGCGGCCTCTCGGCGATGAAGGCGTTCTGCCTCCCTTGCCGTCCGCCACCACCCTAAGCTTCGTACCCTTGCCGCGTTTGGTCTTGCCGATGCATGCGCCCCCTTTTTTTGCCAGGGAAAACGTGCCATCGGCAAAGGTCTCGTAACTGCCAGCACTGAAATCATTTGAAACCGCTTCTAGGGACGCGTGGTGGCTAGCCGGGAGGCACGTTGCATGGCCCGGGCGGGTGCTACTTGCCCGAACGGCCGGCCTGCATCCGGCGCGATTTCGCTTCCAATTGGCCGCGCATCTCGGGCGGCAATTGGTCGATTCTTGAGGCGTCAAGATAGACCTTCGCAGCCGCCGGAAAATCATGCCGCTCCTCATAGATCTCGCCGAGCAGCAGATAGGCATCGAGATAGGACGGTTCATCGTGGATTGCCTTCCGCAGCAGTTCGACAGCCCCGTCGAGATCTCCTTTCTTCCGCTTGTAGAAGGCCAGCGTGTGGGCGTACTTCGGATCGGCCGGGCGCAAGTCGTGGGCCTTCTGGCACCACGCAATCGCCTCGTCCAGATTCTTTTCGCCGAGGATTACGCCCAAGTTGAAAGCCGCCGCCGCCATTTGCGGATCGGCCTTCAAGGCAGTCCGCAGCGTCTGCTCCGCCTCTTGCAGGTGACCCTGTTCCGCCAGCAGCAGGCCAAGATTGAAGTTGGCGGCCGCGTTGTCGGGCTCCATCTTCAGCGCGCGACGCAAACTCTGCTCGGCTTTGTCGTTCTGGGCCATGTTGCTGTAGGCCATTGAGGCATTCACCAGCGGGCCGATCTGCCGCGGCTCCAACTTCGTCGCCGTCTCAAAGCATGACGCGGCCGCGGGAAAGTCCCGCCGTTCCATGTAGAAATTGCCGAGGTTGGCGTGTGAAGCCCAATCGTCCGGCCGGGCCTGCATGGCCGTGATGAAATCGTGGTTCGCCCGTTCCAGGCTCACCCGATCACGCTCGTTGGTGAGCGATTCTGGCGGCAGCGCTGCCAGCGACATCGCGGTCCGAATCCGCACCAACCGCGAGGGATCGGCGGCGGTCGCCAGCAGGGCGCGGAGCACCTCGGGCGTCAAGTGACCACCTAAAGCCGATGCCGCGCTGGACCGGACCAGCGGCGACGGATCGTGAAGCCGCCCCAGGAGGACCGGCCACTTGCTGCTCGTCTTCACATCCGCCAAGCAATCGCACCAGCGACGTCTTGGTGACCTCGTCGCCGTCTTCCTTCTCCAGTTCGGCCAGCATC
The DNA here is from genome assembly GCA_963804825.1 of uncultured Planctomycetia bacterium. Lineage (GTDB taxonomy): Bacteria > Planctomycetota > Planctomycetia > Pirellulales > Thermoguttaceae > JBKQVT01. The sequence goes on from CAWDRV010000006.1 coordinate 827,798, forward strand.
TCGGGCAGGCGTTTCCACTGCACGCTTGCGGGCCAGGTCGATCAACTCGGCCCGGCGGAGCGCCTCGGCCTGGTAGCCGTCCGGATACCATTTTCGGACCCATTGGTCGGCCCAGGCCGCGTCGTGATCCGTGTGGCACATGTTGCACGCATTGGGCGACTTGAAGGCGATGGTTGCGGCCGGGGTGGGTGGACGAATCGAGTGATCGGTCCGCCCCATCGCCGCGAAACGCGTCATGGGCATGTGGCACGCGATGCACTCATTCCCCTTGCTCCCGGCCGCGTGATGGCCGTGCGCCGCCGGCTGTTTCACCTCCTGCTCGTGGCAGGGCATGCACATTTGGTTCGACTTCTCGCCTTCAAAACGCAGTCGGCCGCTGGGCGTGTGGCAGTGGTTGCAGTCCAGCTTGCCCGACTTGACGCACGGGCTCATGAGCCACGAGGTGTACGTGTAGTTTTCGCCCAGGTCGCGGCCGTCGGGGTAGAAGTCGGCATGTTCCAGGGTGATGAGGTCGAAGTGATCGAAGAACTTGTCGCCCGGCAGGAACGCCAGCGACAGCGGGACCAGCTTCGCATGGCAGGTGGCGCACATGTCGTTCATCTGCGAGGGAGTAAACTCCTTGGCGCGAATGATCTTGATGTCTTTCGACGTGTGGCCTTCAACGCCGGCCTCCATCGCCTGCACGTGCTCTTTGCCCGAGCCATGGCACGATTCGCAACTGATGCCCGGCTCGGACCACGTCGTGTGGTAGGTGTCGGTTGCCAGATCGTAGTTCGTCGAGAGTTCCGTAACGTGGCAGTTGAAGCAGGTGGTGTTGAAGGCGAACATGCGGTCGGTCCAATCGAGGGCCTCATCGCGGCGATCGGGGAAATGCCGCACGCCGCTGGCCGCCATGTCGTACCAGGCTTTCTTGTGGACGTCGTAGGCCAAGGGCAGCACTTGCAGTCGGCCGCGATCCAGTGGCGTAAGCAGGTAATAGACATTCTTCCCGCCCATGACGTGGACGATGGGGTATTTGCGGTCGCCGTCCGGGCCGGTTTCTCGAACGCAACCCGCCCCCTGGCCGACCTCCGCACGGTACTTGTGTTTCCCTATCGTGACGTCGCCCTCCTGGGGCGTCAGGTGCGCCTTGGCAAACGCTTCGGTATACGGCTGCATGGCCAGGCCGTGCTACGAGGTGGACCAGAGCTTGTAGAACTCGGCGTGGCACTCTTGGCAGGTCTTGGAGCCGGCCAAGGCCGAGGAAGGGGCTTTCATCGACGTCGGTAATGCCGAGGACGTCGGCGTGGACGGCTCCTGTCGGCCGCATCCGGCCAGGAGCATAGCGCAAACAAGGGAAGCCCCGCAGATGCCAGGCGTTATGCTTCATGGCACCTACCCCGATCGGCGAACCCCGCTGCCCACAGGCCGCAAGTGTGCCACGAGGATCGCTAAACCGCGACCTCGCCGTCGATCTCAAAAAGTAGTTCTTCGCGGCACAGGTCCGCGACGACACAAACCGCCGGAAATGCCTGAAGCCCGCGGTGCGCCATCATTTTCCAGACCACGGGCGCATCTTCCCGACGCTTTATAAGAATAGTCGCCGCGGCGAAATCCTGCAAGCCGGCCTTCTCCTGGGCGAGAAGGGCCTCGATCTTGTCGAGGGTTGCCGTGATCTGGCCGCCAAGGTTCCCTGGGTGCAGGCTCCGCCCGTGCTCATCGATGGCGGCGGTCCCCGAGACATGGATCAGGGTGGACCCTGGTTCCCGGATGCAGGCGCCACGCGAAAACGCCGAACCGTAGCGAAAGGCGTCGAGCTGGCAGCCGTTGCTAAGTTGCGTCACGCAGGGTGGAGCCCCCTTCAGCCCCGTCACTGCCAGCAGGTCCATGACGGCCACGGCTCCAGGCGTCACTTCGGCCCCGATGCCCGTGCTGGCAGGTAGCAGCAAACGGTCGTCGCCTGGACCCGGCATCATTCCGAATTCCCCATACTTTTCATTCCGAACCTTGTTAAACTGCGGATACCAAGCAAAAATGTCACGGAGATAGAACCAGGTACGGGCTACGTCGCGATAGGAAGCCCCGTGCTCGCGCAGGATGCGATCCGTCCGTTCGATCATCCTTCGAACCTGAACCGGCGCAGGCTCCGTAGAACCCAAGGCTTTCTGACAGACCGTCGCGGTTTTGAAGTACGAGAGAGCGCACGCCGTTTCTGCGCCACATTCGACCGCAAGGCAATCCGTGGTCGGTGAGCGTTTGGTACTCGTCCAGTCTGGCCTCGCTGACGGCACGGAGAATCACGCCGGAGAACCCCTCGCCCCAGGGCGGATTTCCCTGAAGGTACGTGACTGGTCCTTCCGGAGGTATCCCGTGGGCGAGAAAGACCTCGGCCCTCGTTGCCATGACGGCGTTTCGCGAAGTCAAGCTGCCGAAGATCCGTTCCTGCACAATTTGCAGACCGCGGCCGCGGAGTGTCTCCGCGATCTGGGAGTAGACATCCGCTGCTGCCCTGGTTGCCATGCCAGAAGGTGCGGGAACGGATGCCACCAAGAACGCTTCCGCTTCGCTCGCGTCTTTGACGAAGAACGACGCACTGGGTGTCTGCGTGGCTCCGGGATTCCGGCTCAGTTCGGTTATCACCGAAATATCCTTTCTCGTTCAACGGCAGGCTTTACGGCTTCCGCCCTTGGTGGTCAAAGCCGTGCCGAGCGCGAGGACCATCACGGCGAGGCGAGTTCGCTTCACGGTTGCCCCTTCTTTCATGTTTGGTTTTGCTTTCGTTTCGGTAACACCTTGTGCCATAGACTCCGATGATTGTCGGCAGGAAGGCGGGCGGCCCTTGCGAGCCGCCCGCCCGGTTGACAGTTCGACTACTGTTGCTGGGCCTTCATGGCTTCGTCGATCTTTGCTTTCACGGCATCGAGGTTGAAGCTTGCGCCCTTCTGCATGGGCGGAAACTCGATGGCCGTCATGGCCAGCTTCGCCACTTGCTGTTGGACGAACACGAAGCGCCAGAACTCGATACTGGAACCAGTGAAAAGTACTCTTGCGACCCATTCTTAGTGCCATTTTCCGGCCAGCCGGTGCGCTCGAAGGGATCCAGGCGGAGGTTGACGAGAATCGGCACGTCGGGATGGTCCTTGGTCGCCGATCCAGCCGCCGGGCTGGTCAATGAAGCGATACTTGAAGTCGTCAATCCGCACGGCGGCGAGGTTGCTTTCCGTGAAGTAGAAGACTTCGTGGCGGGCCGACGGACCCTTGCCGGTGATCATGTCCATCTGGTTATAGCCGTCGAGATGGTTCTTGTAGGTCCGGTCGCCGATCTTCTTGCCCTTCTTCAGCTCCTCAATGATGTTCGGGTTGCCGGCGGCGGCAACGAAGGTCGGGAACCAGTCGAGGCCGGAGATGATGCCGTTTTCGACCGTGCCGGCCGGCACATGGCCGGGCCAGCGCAGGAGGCAAGGCACGCGGAAACCGCCCTCATAGCCCGTGCCTTTGCCGCCATAGAACGGCGTTTGTCCGCCATCGGGCCAGGTGAAGTTCTCCGTGCCGTTGTCGGTGGTGAACACGACGATGGTGTTGTCGTCCACGCCCAGGTCCTTGAGCTTCTGCATCACCGAGCCGACGATGTCGTCAATCTGCGCCATGCCGGCTTCGTGAATGGTCCAGCCATTCTTCGAGTTGCGCATCGCTTCGTATTTCGGAGAGAGGTGCGTGACGATGTGCATGCGCGTCGGGTTGAGCCAGACGAAGAACGGCTTGTCGTCCGCCTTGGCCTTGTCCATGAACTTGAGCGTGAAATCGAGGATTTCGTCGTCCACCGTCTCCATCCGCTTGGGATAGAGCGTGCCGGCGTCCTCGATCTTCTGCTTGCCGATCTTGCCCCAGCGCGGCATCTACGGTCGCGTCATCCGTATCGGTCGCCCAGCTATGAACCATGTTGCGCGGACCGACTTTGTCCAACAACTCCTGCGGGTAGGCGGGGTGCGCGGGGTCCTCCATCGCGTCGAGGTGATAGAGGTAGCCGAAGAACTCGTCGAACCCGTGGACGGTGGGCAGGAACTCATTGAGATCGCCGAGGTGGTTCTTGCCGAACTGGCCCGTGGCATAACCCATGTCCTTGAGCGCGGTGGCAATCGTGCAAGCCTCGGCGGGCAGCCCGAGTTTGGCGCCGGCCTGGCCGACCGTGGTCATGCCCGTGCGGATGGGCAGTTCACCGGTGATGAAGTTCGCGCGACCCGCCGTGCAACTCGCCTCGGCGTAGTAATCGGTGAACCTCATGCCCTCCTTGGCGAGCTTGTCGAGATGCGGCGTCCTGCCGGCCATCATGCCCTGATGATAGGCGCCGATGTTAAACCACCCGATATCGTCGCCCATGATGACGACGATGTTCGGTGGCTTGCCGCTGCCGCCCGATTGCCTCAACGGCGCCGCTGTATCGTCCTGGGCCAGCAGGGTTTCGGTCGCGGGCCGACTCGGTCGCCGCCGGACCGGCCGCAGTTGTGCTCTCCTGACGCGGCTTTGTCTTCTTGTCGGAGTCGCCCGACGCGGCCGGCCGGGTCGTGCACGCGATGATGCCGCCAATCATCGCCAAGGCGACACAGGCGGCCAACGTACCCTTCAATTTGAACATAAGGTCGTCCTTTGGTTTGAGGATCGGTTGCCCGGGATGGAGACTGCTTCCTGGGATCCGCCTTCCGCACGGATTCGTCCAGGGTTTGTGGAAAAGGTTTGGACTTGTACAGCCGTACCGATCATCAGCCGCTTTTCAAGCGGCCGGATTATGCACATTCACTTCGGCGGCCTCGATCCCCTGCAACAGGTTCTGGGCCTGGCGACTTCCTTCGACAAACTACAGCCAGTGCAGACCTTGCCTGCGACGGTCACTTGACCTTTCGGGGCGGAGGAAGGTATTTACTCAGAGTGGCCGGATTCGGTTTTCGTCAACCGGCGAATTGTATTCCGCAGCCACATTTGGGGTAGTACACATTCAGTGAGGTTGACGAGAGCCCCGCGAGCGTTCCAAAGAAGACCTAAGCGTAGATTCCGTAATTCGCGTGATATCAAGCAGTTAAATGCAGTTTCGCGTGGCCGGCACGCCGCGTTTTGCCTACATCGGGCAAACCGGAAACGTGCTCGCCGACTCAAGCATTCACCATGGACACTTCAGGAGTTGTTGGGGACCTCGACCGCGTGGCAACCCGCGTCGTGGCGGCCTTGTCCGTCGTCGAACTGCACGCACGCCGATCTCACGTGCCGAACCGCCAGGTCAAACCCAGGCCGAGGTAGTACATGGCCAGCGAGGCTTGCGTATTGGTGCCGAACTGGCTCGATTGCTTGGGGAGAAAGCCGGCAAAGATGTCCAGGTCGAGGTTCGGCACCAAGAAACCCTCGCGCCCCACGCCGAAGGTGATGCGGTGTTGATTGACACAGGGCACGCACGCGGCCTGGAAGAGCTGCACGATGTCCTGTCCCACCGGGTAGCCGTCCAGGTTGCCGCCGACGCTGTGGTTGATGGGACTGCTGTTGTACGAGTAGCCCAGGCGGTACTTGCATTGCCCGCAGGTCAGTTGCGCGCCGACGGCGAAGGCCCATTGGTTGACGAACACGTCTTGCCAAAGGGCGGCGTCGTCCCAGAGCTTGTAATAAACGTCGGCGGCAAGGAGCAGGTCGCCGTCCATCAGGCTGTGGTTCGCTACGCCGATGCCGATGGTCTGCGGCTGATCGACGCGAAGGTCGCGGTAGGGGCCGCTGTTGAAGCTGATGGCGTTGGGGAACTGGAAGTCCATTTTCGACTGATAGTACACGCCAATCGTGTTGCAGCCGTTCAGGTCGTAGGTGACCCCGCACGTCCCGCGCAGCGCATAGTCGTGCACCATGGCGTTGCTGCTGAGCGGCCCGATGAATCCCAGTTGCTCGAATCCGGTGCCCAGGGTCAGGGCCGCCCCGACCGAGAGCTGGTCGGTCAACTGGACGCCGACCGCGGTATTGATGCCGAGGACCATGTACTCGTTGCTGACGTCATTGAGGAAGCTGTTCGTCGGGGCCAAGCCGCGGTACTCGTCGCCCAGGCCGCTGAGGCCGGCCAGCCCCACGCCGATGACCGCCGGCAGGCCGCGGCCGCGGAGGTCTTGGATGACCCCGATGTCGGTATTGGCAAATCCTTCCGTCCGCGACGTGACGCTGAAGGAGGGTTGATTCGGCAGCGGGTTGCTGCTGGTGATCGTGGGGTACCCTTCGACCCACGCGCCCCCCATGGTGAACTGCGTTCCGTGGAATTGCGTCAGCGTGGCGGGGTTGCCGAAGATCGCCGCAGGCACGTCTTGCGGCATGGCGAGGCTCACCCCCGCCATGCCCCCGGCGGCCGGCGTCAGCACGTTCTGGGTATCCGATCCATACCCTTGGCCCAACGCCCGATGGGTGTGCAACGTCACGGCGAACCCCGCGGCCAAAACGACGAGAAGGAACCTGTTCTTCACCATGCACCCCCTTCGGCGAAGACTCGCCTCGAAACGGAAGACGCAACCGGATGGTGCAGGGCGGTGGCCAAATCGCCGAAGCACACGTCCCCCGAAAAGGCGGCGTGCCAGCCGCGCCACGGGAGACAACCCATCGTGAGGATTCCGGCTTCTACAGTCGCATCGGCTCTGCTGGAAATGGGGCTTGAAAGGAGCTTTCCCTTGATAGGGGCTTTTCCAGCCCCAAGGCCGTTGAAACCGGCAAAGGCGGTAATCCTTAACAGGGTGAGCTGGTCAAGCGAGTTTTGTGCTGCGTCGTGTGTGCCAAGCAGTTGGCCCATGTCTACGTCCAGCCGTGAAAAGCACGCCGGAGGCCTGCACGCGACGCATAACCTTACCGTTTCCGGTCTTCCAGGCCGGAAAATCGCCAGCCCCGCCGGCATCACCCCACTTGCGGAATGACGTAAGTGCGTACAGAATAAGGAGGACCGAGTTTTTGCTAGGGACAGGCGGCGGTCTCCGAGTTCTCCACGCGGAGCCGCGACGAGTACGACATCTTCACCGATAAGGAGATCGAACGTGCCGCCCGCATCGGCTGACACCAGCTCCGACCCGGGGCTCCGCTTGCGTGTCCGGCCGCGCACCGGGCACAGGGCGGTATTGGCCGGGGCCATGGCCGCCTCGCTGGGGAGCCTGCTGTTCGGCTTCGACACGGTGGTCATTTCCGGCACCAACGACGCCCTGCAGAGGGTGTTCGAGCTCTCGAACTTCTGGCGGGGGTTCACGGTCGCCATCGCGCTGATCGGCACGATTGTCGGTGTCTGCGCCGTGGGCAAACTGGCTGACGTAATCGGCCGCAAGAACACGCTATTCTTGGTGGCGGCATGTTACTTTGTCTCGGCCTTTGCCTGTTTCTTCGTCGAGTGGTGGTGGGAGTTGCTGGCCGCGCGCTTCGTGGCCGGGCTAGCCATTGGCGGCACCTCGGTAGTGACTCCCATGTACATCGCCGAAATCTCGCCGCCGCGGCTGCGCGGCCGGCTGGTAATGATCAACCAGCTCAATATCGTGCTGGGGATCTTCCTCTGCTATATTTCCAACTACCTGATCGCCTGCCATTACTCGTTCGAGGTGGCGTGGCGGTGGATGCTCGGCATGCTCGCCTTCCCCTCGGTGATTTTCTTTCTGTCAATTCTGGGAATTCTGGAGAGTCCCCGCAGCCTGGTGAAGAGGGGGCGGCTGGCCGACGCGAAGAAGGTGCTGGAGCGGCTGGGTGAAGAGGATGTGGACGGCGAATTGGCGGCGATCCGGGCGTCCCTTGCCGACCGGCCGGGACACGCGCAGGAGCGGCTGTTTCGGCATCCACACTGGCGGCCGGTGCTGCTCTGCTTCGCCGTGGCCGTCTTCAACCAACTCACCGGCATCAACGCTATCTTGTACTACACCCCGGAGATCTTCAGCAAGGCCGGCGTCGGGGCGGAGGCGTCCTTGCTGCAGTCGATCCTCATCGGCGGCACCCTGGTGGTGTTCACGATAGTCGCCATGTTCATCATCGATCGTTTCGGGCGGCGAATTCTGCTGCTGATCGGATCGGTGGGCATGACGGCGTGTCTGACGCTGGTTGCCGGCGCATTCGCCGCCCGCTCCGATGGTTCCCTGGCAAATCAGCAGCTGGTGCTGGCCGGCCTGATCGGCTCGATCGCCTTTTTTGCGATGTCACAAGGGGCGGTCATGTTTGTCTTCATCTCCGAGGTCTTCCCCAACGCGGTTCGCGCCAAGGGCCAGGCGTTCGGCACCCTCGTTCATTGGGTCATGGACACGACCGTTACATGGACCTTCCCGGTGGTGGCCGCGGTGTCCGTCGCCGACGTGTTCGGTTTCTTCGCCGTGATGATGGTGCTGCAGTTCGTTTTCGTGTGGCAGATCATGCCCGAAACCAAGGGCGCCGCCTTGGAGGACATCGAAAAGCGGCTAGCCAGCTCCCGTTGTCCCCACTAGGTTGTGTTGACAATCACACCGACCGACACGAGGGTGGCAATGAGGTTGACAGACGTGAGAGAGTTTCGGGCCGTCTTCTCGTGTCGCGTGGCAAGCTGTTGACCATGATGCTCTGGAAATACAACTTGCTGTCCGGGTCGTGGGCCTGAAGCGCGAACGTGCCTTGTGAGAGAAGACGTGGCCTGCCCTCGGCAACTCCTAAAGTGTCCATCATAGAGCGTTCAGCCTACCACTGTTTTCGGTCTCTCCCGATGCGGGTAAGACGCAGCGGGGCTGCCATCCGAGCTAGGACAGGGCGACGCAGCGGCCGAGCAGCTAACGCGCGTCGTTGCCGCACAGCCACGTGATCAAGTGGCTCGGCGCATGCTCGCAGCACTGACGCAGCCGACCGAATCGACGGCCGAGCCTCCCCAGCCCGAGCAACCGGCTGATCTTCCGCCGGCCCAGGCCGGGCCGTCCACCGACCTGGTCGGCTTATGGCGGGCCGAGCGCAACGGCGACGCCTTCGACCTTTCCATCGACGAGAATAACCAGTTCACCTGGAAGGCCGTGCCGAAGGGCAAGCCACCCATCACCTTGGCCGGCACAATGGCAGTCGCCGGCAATGCCATTCTTCTGCAAAGCAAAGACCAGGGCACGATGACCGCCCAACTTAAGTCGGGCGGAGCAGACCAGTTCCAGTTCGTTGCCGCTGGCAGTCCTCCGGACGACAAAGGGCTGTCTTTCCAACGAGTCAAGATGGGCAGTTAGGCGATGGCCATTCTTTGACGGTTACGACGGCGGCGAGTGTGAGTAAACGGTTCATCGCAATTCGGGTTTGAGGCACGTCGCCATTTCGGGCGCCTGCCTCGCGGATACTCCTAGCTCTGAGGCTAGGAGGTTTTGGGCTACGAGTTTGGTTCGAACTGGTCGAATTGGGCGGCGAAAAGGCGAAATATTTTCAGTCGGATCTAATCTCGTTCGTCTCGCCAATTACGACCGGACTCCTGGTTACTCGCTCGCCCGGTTGTTCCTCTGGCCCTCTTGTTGGAGGAGCTTGATGTCGGCCGGCGTCAACTGCGGACGGTCAATCTTGATCGTGATCTTCGAGAACTTGCCGGTGAAAGTGAATGGCACATGGTAGTCCTTGTCGTCCACGGGCGTGCCGGTATCCGAGCCGATATCGAAGGTCTCGTCCCACTGGAGGATGAGCGGCAGTGTACGATCCATCTTCTGGCTGGAGACTTCCTTGCCGTCCACCTTGAGCACGCCGGTGCCGCCCCGGCCGATGCCGCTCAGGTTGTTGAAGGCGAGCGTGCCCATGCCCAGGCCGTCATACTTGAAGTCAAACTCCAGCGTATGCTTGCCGGGCGCGAGCGATTCCAGTCCTTCCCAGCGGACCCTCTTCAGGTCCACGAGGTTCCAGAGGAAGACCGGTTTCCCCTTGAGCAGGTAGAAACCGTAGCCGCCGAACCGGCCGCCGGAGGTAAGCAGCATGCCCTCCGCGCCGCCTTGTGGAATCTCCACGTCCGCCGTGATGGTATAGGATGTGTTCAGCAGCGACGGAGAGTCGCCCTGCGGGATGCCGGTGATCGGCCGGGTATAGACGAACTCGGAGCGGCTCGCCGTGATGTTGGGCCGCGGCGCCACCAAGCGCGTCGCTACGGTGGCATCCAGCGGCAGGACTTGATACTTCTTTGCCTCCGTAAGGAAAAGCGCCTTCAATTCCTTGAGCTTAGCCGGATTGCCCGCGGCAACGTCGTTCTCCTGCGTCCAGTCCTGGTTCAGGTCGTACAGTTCCCAGGTACAGTTGTTGAAGGGATTCTGGTTGACCGGGCCGGCCACGATCCAAGGCGGGCGGATGACTTTCGTGCTGGCGATCCAGCCTTCATGGTAGAGGGCGTGGTCGCCCATCATCTCGAAATACTGCGTCTTGTGCGCGGACGGTCTGTCGGCATTCGCTTTGTCGAACGTATAAACCATGCTCACGCCTTCGATCGGCGCCTGCTTGATGCCATCCACCTCCTCGGGTGCGCGGATACCGCAGGCTTCGAGAATCGTGGGCACGATATCAACGACATGGTGGAACTGGTTGCGGATGCCGCCGACGTCCTTGACGTGGCCGGGCCAGGAGAGGCACATGCCCTGGCGGGTGCCGCCAAAGTGCGAGGCGATCTGCTTGGTCCAACTGAACGGCGTGTCGAAGGCCCAGGTCCAGCCGATCGCCATGTGGTTGTACGTCCGGTCGGTGCCCCACGCGTCGTAGAAGTACTTCAGTTGATCCTCGACGGGGACTTCGACGCCGTTGAACATGGCAACCTCGTTGGGTGTGCCGACCAGCGTGCCTTCGGCGCTCGAACCGTTGTCGCCGCTGATGTAAATGATGAGCGTGTTATCCAGTTTGCCCATGTCTTCGACGGCCTGAATGACGCGGCCGATCTCATGGTCCGTGTAGGCGAGATAGGCGGCATAGACGTCCACCTGACGAATGAACATCTTCTTCTCGTCGCGTGTAAGGGCATCCCACTTCTTCAACAACTCATCGGGCCAAGGGGTGAGCTTGGCATCCCGCGGGATCACGCCGAGTCTCTTCTGGTTGGCGAAAATCTCATTGCGCAGTTCGTTCCAACCTTTGTCGAACAGGTGCATCGCACTGATGTTCTCGATCCACTCCGGCGTCGCGTGATGCGGCGCGTGGGTGCCGCCCGGCACATAGTAACAGAAGAACGGCCTACTTGGATCAATCTGGTTGAGCTGATTCAGCCACGCGATGGCGTCGTCGGCCTGGGCGGTGGTGAGGTTCCAGCCGGGGTTGCCGACATAGGGATAGATGGCCGTGGTGTTGCGGAACAGGTTCGGCTGCCACTGGCTGGTGTCGCCCCCGACGAACCCGTAAAAATACTCGAAGCCCATGCCGATGGGCCACTGGTCGAACGGGCCGGCCTGGCTGGCCTGGAAGGTCGGCGTGTTGTGGTCTTTGCCGAACCATGAGGTGGCGAAGCCATGATCCTTGAGGATGCGGCCGATGGTGGCCTTGTCCTTGGGGATGATGCTGTTGTAGCCCGGGAAACCCGTGGACTGTTCGGAGACCACGCCGAAGCCCGCCGAGTGATGGTTGCGCCCGTGATGAGCGCGGCGCGCGTGGGCGAGCACAGCGCGGTGGAGTGGAACTGCGTGTAGCGCAGCCCAGCTTTCGCGATCCGGTCGAGCGCGGGTGTTGGAATGACGCCGCCGAAGGTGCTCGGCGCGCCGAAGCCGACATCGTCGGTCATGATAAGGAGCACGTTGGGCGCCCCCTTGGGCGGCACCACGCGCGGCGCCCACCAGGGTTTCGACTGCGCGGCGTTCTCCTTGATCACGCCACCGAACTCCGGGTCGGGCGGCGGGAGCTGTTTCCCGTTAATGGTTGTCGTGGCGCTGGGCGAGCCCGCCACGCCGGTGGTTTGGATTTGAGCCGTGGCAGAAGGTTCAGCCGCCGGCGGTGCCTCGTCGGCTTTGGCAAGCCGGTTGGCGGAAGGAGATGGTGCGGTCGCCGCCGGACTGGCAGCGTTATTGGCACCACTGGGGCTGGAACTGGTCTTGGCGTCGTCGCTACCCGACTTGGCTGACTGCGACGAGCAGGCAATGGTGCTGCCGATCGCTGATAGAACGAGGCACGCGGCCAAAGTAGTTTTTGATTTGAACATGAGATCGTCCTTAAGGTTAAAGGATTGGTTGACCTGCCGGCCCTCGTCATTGCTCCGTCAACAGGAGTGTGCGGATCGATCAGTGATTGTCAGCATATTGCTCCCCTGCCGCTTGTCAAGAGCCCCCCAGAAAAACGATGGCACTCTCCAAATGGAATGCCGGGCCGCAACCGAGGTGGGGTTCGTGCGATTCACTACGCACATGAGGAAGCAAGCTTCTTCGTCCGCCGGGCGACGTTGGATGTCAGTGGGCGCTGAAAACCAGCCAGCTATGGGCGCTTGAAAACCAGCCATCCTGAGAAAGAGGGGGGTCGCTGGTAGGATCTCCAGTTTTACAAGACTGGAGGAAGTCCTGCATGGCGAACCGGCTCACGATGGCGGAGATCCAAGTGATCTTGGGATTACACGAGCGGGGCTGGCTGCAACGGCGGATTGCCCGGGAGTTGGACAGAGACCGGGAGACGGTCGCAAAGTATGTCCGGGCAGCCAGTTGCATTCCAAAACCAGCCAAAGCGCCCATCGGCTCAGATGTGGCGGATGGCGGGATCTATCGGGCCAACGATGCGGGCACGCTCGTGAAGCCCGGCCGCAAGGTCCGCCGCGATCCGTCGAACAACTGAACACGCCTACTCCCACGCAACCACGATTGCCAGGGTGATTTCGCGGTAAGGGGTGGGAACGAACCTGTGTCCCTGCCCCTTGCCACTGCGATTGTATCCCAATCCTCACTCAAATCATGGGAGGAACTCGTGAATATCGTTCTGGAGACTTCCAGCACCAATCCGGATTACAAGGCTGACTGTGACTGCGCCGTGGTGGAACTGACGCCCGACCTGGTCGAGTTGATCCGGCACCGGGGCAAGCTAGCCCGGCAGGTATGGCGGCGGGACCACGATCTGTACGAATTGTATTTCTGGTGCGGCATGGTGGATCTCTATGACTGCCAGGTCATCGAAGCGTGTCAACAGGCATTGGCGGCAATCGCCAAGAATGGAGATGCCGACCAGTTGGCACGGGACTGGCTGGCCGACCTGGAAAACAATGGCCATGCCCTGCTGCCGCCGGGCGTGGACCTCCAGGCACACCAACCGCAGCGTACGGAATGCCAGCAGATGATCTTACGCTGCTGCCGCCCGGCTGATGCACCGCAGTATGAAGTGGCTTGGTCGGTCATCCCCAAGCACACCGACATCTACATCACGACCAGCGGTCTCGGCCTGGTCCGAGAGGGGACGATCATTTGACGGCACCCGCCCGTTCACGATCCTTCCCCTCGTTCCCCCTGCCACGACCCCGATCTGGGCGTCCGTGGCCATGAGCCCATTTCCTTTTCCCCTGGAGGTAATCCCGTGAGTAGTAGCCTTCTCGATGACACCGTGGCCCATCAGTCCACCGCCGCCGCACAACGACTGCGGACGAGCATGGCGGCCGTCCGTGTTTCCCTTTCGTGGCTCGGAACCAGGAAGACCCTGACGCCCGAACTGCCGGTTCTTCAAAGACCTCCGGCTCCAGCCGGTCCCTGGGGGTGGGGGCTACCACCTCGACCTTGCCAGTACCGAACTTCTGCAACTGGGCCTCGCCCTGGAGCGTGAACTGGACCGCTGTGTACGGTATCGGCAACGGCCGGTGAGGGAACAAGTGTGCCTGCCGAAGTTGTGGGCAGGATTCCATCCTGCCGATGCCGCCAACATCACTGGCGAAGGCCCGGAACTGGAAGCCTACGCGACACGGACCGGCAGATCGCCCCGGCGCCTGCTGGAACACCTGCGGCGCGACCAGTTTGGCCTGGTTCTCTATCTGCTTGCCTGGGTCAGCCACCATTGGCAGCAGCCCGTCGCGGTCTTCGCCGATCTGAAGCGGTTTCCCAAGCGGCAGGTGTTTCGGCTGCGGCACCTGCCCGATGACTTGATTGGCTACCAGGATGCCGTAGAGTTCGATTTCCGCAGCCGCGTTCGGCACGCCGACATTGGCCGTCGTCGTCGCCATGCAAGCCGCCCGGCGCCTGCGATGGCCACGGCTTGAATGTGCTCGCACGGAAGCGGCTAAAGCGTCTTTCCTTTCCATTCCCCTGTTTCGTAAGGAGTTTCATGCAATGCGCGTTTTGTACCTCAACAACGATGGCGGTGGTTTCGCGGACTACGTGGAAATCCAGGCCGGCACCACGGTGCAAAAGTTCTTCGCCGAGCGGGTTCCGCACGGCAAGGCGCAGGATTACTTGATCCGCGTCAACCGCCAGCCGGCCGCCGCCGACCAGGTGTTGCAGGAGAACGACCGTGTGAGCCTCACGCCCACAAAGATCGAAGGCGCTGGCGTAAGCCAAAGCCTCCGTCGCCGTAAGAGGACCTCGTTCCGCAGGATCGGTTGGCAGAAGTCGGCGCCACGGTAATTGGTGTCGGGGCCATCGGCCGCCAAGTAGCCCTCCAATTGGCCAGCATCGGAGTCCGACGATTGCAGATCGTCGATTTCGACACCGTTGATCTAACCAACGTCACCACGCAAGGCTACTGGGCCGCCGACGTGGGGCAAGCCAAGGTCTTGGCCACGGCCGCAGCCATCCAACGGCTCGATCCGGCCATCAACATCGAGTGCATCCAAGACCGCTACCGGCCACGCATCCAGATCGGTGAAGTCGTCTTTTGCTGCGTGGACTCCATCGACGCCCGCTCGGCCATTTGGCGATCGGCGGGCGCACGGTGCCGTTTCTGGGCAGATGGACGGATGTTGAGTGAGGTCATTCGGGTATTGGCCGTGGCCGACGATATCGGTCGCGACCATTACCCCACCACGCTCTTCGCCCAATCCGAGGCCCAGCCTGGGCGCTGCACCGCCCGTAGCACCATCTATGCTGCCAGTATCGCCGCAGGCATGATGGTCCATCAGTTCACACGCTGGCTGCGTGGGATACCAGTGGACCGCGACACCTCGCTCAACCTCCTGGCGGGAGAATGGGCCGTTGTTTGACTTCGCCTGTCCCCCGCCTTTGAGCGGCAATGCTGTCGCCGGAAGCCCGCTTGGTCCAGATGTGTTTCCCCCCAAGACAAGGAGACCTGTCATTGGCTATTACTATCACCCGACGTTTGGCCCGCCAAGTCCGGGCCGTGATGCGCCGCGCCTTCGGCAACATTCGCGGCCATGGCCTCGCGATGTGTTTCACCGCCGCTGCGGACACGCTCACCGTGAGGGCCAAGTTCGCCGATGTCACCGTCGAGTATCGCGCACCCGGCGAATGACCAAGTGCTCTTCGTCAAGCTCATCCGAAGAACAGGAGTAACCCTTGTCTGCACGTACCAAGCTCAACGCCATCGCGATCGGTGGCTCGATGCTTGTCGCCGCTTTCGTCGGCGCGGTTTTCGAGTCGTGGATCGCGTTTCTACTGACAGCCACCGTGTTGATCGCAATGGCAGTCCACGAGGGTGGCATCCGCCCAGGCCGTCGGCGGCGATAGCCAACTTCTGCATTCGGCTCGCCAGCCAGCAGGTTTTGCCCGCCTCGCCTGCGTTGACCTTGCTCTATGGCGGGGTCAACGCGGGTCGGGTGGCTGGCGCGAAAGCACCCGCGGCCCGATGGTGATGCGGGTGCTTTTCTTTTACCACTTAGACGCTGAGCCGCTTCCGCCGTCGCCACACATAGCCGATCAGTCCGATCGCGGCGACACTTAGCAGCGTGATGGCGGAAGGCTCGGGCACGGCGGCCGCCGCAGCGCCCTCGGCCATCGAGCCCGTGCCACCGAGCCAATCCCCGCCGCCACCGGCCACGGCGCCGCCTGCGCTCGCCGTCAAACTCGTCGCAACGGTCCCGAGGGTCCCGCCGGTCTCCGCCACGGTTTCGGTCGCGTCGGTCGCGGGCAGCGTGGCGCCCGACAATGCGCCCAACGCCACGTAGCCGCCCGTGGTCGCCGTCACGATGCCCGTACTCGGCGTGGCATTGGGATTGGCGAAGTCAAGCGTCCCGCCGGTGACGGTCGTGCCGCCGGTGTAGGTGTTGGTGCCGCTGAGGACCAGCCGGCCGGAACCGCTGACCGCCACCGCTGCGGCGCCGGTCATGTTGCCCGAGATCGTCAGGCGGGCGCCGGTGCCGGTGCTGAGGTTGAACTTATCGTAGAGCGTGACGGGCACGGCGATCGTCTGGCTGCCGCTGGTGACGCTCAGGGGCACCGGGCTGCCGCCGTTGGCCAGGATCAGCGTGCTGGCGGTGTCGCCGCCGCTGCGACTGAGGGTGTAGCTGCCGCCGCCGGTGGTGCTCAGCGTCAGGCCGCTCAGCCCGCGGGCGCCGTCGAGCGTCACGGTCGCCGCCGTCGAGCCGATGCCCGTGCCGAAGGTGGCCGTATCACCGACATAGCCCGGGATGTTGCTGCCCTGCCAGTCGCCGGCCGTGCCCCAGCTTCCGCCGCCCGAGCCGCTCCACGTGCCGCTTACTGTCGCCGCGCTCCCCACGGTCAGGTCGAGGCTGCCGCTGCTGACGCCGCTGACGCTGAAGGTGTAGGTGTGCCGGCCCAGCAAGGGGTTGACGCCGACCGTCCAGCCGCTGAAGCTGCTGGAATTGTCGGTCAACGAGCCGTAGGTGGCCAGCACGTAGGTGTTGTTGCCCCAACTGGCCCCGGGGCTGACGTTCACAGTGATGCTCGAACTGAGCGTCAGACTGCTGCTGATCGCCAGCAGGCTGTTGGTGCCACCCCCGAGCGAATAGGCGAGGGAGCCGCCGGTATTGAGCGTCAAGGCATTGGCCCTCAACGTGCCGCTTGGGGCGACCGTGCCGCTCGAACTGACGCTCGTTTGTATGTTGCCGCTGCCGGACAAGGTCCCGCTGGGGCCGACAGTCACCGCCGCGGCGCCCGGATAGCCGAGATAGCCGCAGTTCAAAGTATTATTGACCACCAGCGTGCCCGCGTTGATCGCGGTATAAGATCCCCACTGGGCCGTGCCATTCAGGACCATAATGCCCGGGCCATTCTTGATGAGCCACCCCGTGTAACCCGATTCCCGGGCAGCACTGTTGATGACCAGGTCTGCCGACCCGGCACCGCGGGCGACGTTAAAGGTGTTCGCCCTACTGTTGGTGTTTTCAAGATAGAACTGCGTGGCGCTGATGATCGCCGGCTGGGCCGCCGCGTTAATCGTGACGTTGCCGTTGATGGCGAAGAAGTTGCCGTTGATCGTGCCGCCGGTCATCGTCAACGCGCCGGAACACAAGGACTTATCGGCGTAATCGAGGGCAAGCGTCGTGACGGCGTTGGCGGTGACGACGCCGCCGTTGATGGTTAGCGGCGCCGCGATGGTGTTATACCCAACACCCAGGGCCCCGGTGTCGCCGATCAGCGTCCCGCCGGAGTTGACCGTCACCGTGCCGAAGCCGACGTTGCTGACGGATCCCGGACCGTTTGGGGGAGAATTCCCGGTTGAGCCGCCGGGGCCGACGCTGAGGGTGCCGCTGTTGACGGTCGTGCCGCCGGTGTACGTGCTATTGGTGCCGTTGAGGGTCAGAGTGCCCGAGCCACTGACCGTCAGTGGCCCAAGGCCGCCGATGTTGCCGGAGAGCGTCAGATCGCTGCCGGCGCTGCCGTTGAAGTTCACGGCCCCGGCGAGCGTCATGGGCACGGTGATGAAGTGGCTGCCGCCGCCGGAAATGGTCACCGGCGTCGGGGTGCCCGTGTTGGCCAGCGTCAGGGTGCTGGTGGTGTCGCCGGTGGAAGCGCTGAGCGTGTAACTGCCGCCCAGGCTGTTGCTGAAGGTCAGGCTGCCAAGCGTCCGACTGCCGTCCAACGTGACGGTGGCGGTGCCGCTGCCGATGCTGTTGCCGAAGGTGGCGGAAGCAGGCATCTGATTGGCGCCGGTGTTGGGAATGGCGCCGCCCAACCACCGGGTCGCGTCGGTCCAACTCCCGCCGCTCGTGCCGCTCCAACTGCCGCTGACGCTCGCCAGGAACACGTCGAGGTTGAGCGTGTTGCCGGGGCCGAGGGCGAGGTAGGAAACGTGGCCGGGAACGCTTTCGCCGTTGAGCGTCCAATGGCTGAAACTGCTGGAATTGTTGGTCAACGAGCCGAAGGTGGCCAACGGGTAGGTCCCCACGCCAAAAGAGCCGCCGGCGGCAACGTTCACCGTGATGCTCGAACTGAGCGTCAGATTGCCGCTGATCGCCAGCAGGCCGTCGCTGCCCGTGCCCGTGCCCAAAGTATAGTCGAGGACGCCGCCGGGATTGAGCGTCAAGGAATTGGCGTGCAACGTGCCGCTCAGGGCGATCGTACCGCTGGAGCTGACGCTTGTGGTGATGTTGCCGCTGCCGGACAAGGTCGCGCTAGCGGCGACAGTCACCGCGCTACAGGACAACGAATTATTGACCACCAGCGTGCCGGCGTTGATCGTGGTCGCGCCTCCCCACTGGGCGGTGCCATTGAGGACCATAATGCCCGCCCCGTTCTTGGTGAGTTGCCCGGTGTATCCCAATCCTGGACATGACTGTTGATCACCAAATCCGCCGACCCGCTGCCGCGGGCGACGTTAAAGCTGGAAAGTCTGTTGTTCGTGTTGTCGAGATAGAAATTAGTCGCGGAGATGATTGCCGGCGCGGCCGCCGCGTTGATCGTGACCGGGCCGTTGGGGGCGAAGTTGTCGCCATTGATCGTGCCTCCGGTCATCGCCAGCGCGCCGCAAAAGAGGTTAATTGTACCACCGGGACAACCCGCGCTGGCGTTGGCAGTGACGACGCCGCCGTTGATCGTCAGCGGGGCCGCAATGCTATTATACCCGTAACCCAGGGCTTCGGCCTGGCCCACCAGCGTGCCGCCGGCGTTGACCGTCACCGTGCCGAAGCCGACGCCGCTGTAGTTCAGTCCATAACCTCCGGTGGAAACTCCGGGGCCGACGTTGAGCGTGCCGCTGTTGACAATTGTGCCGCCGTTGTACGTGTTATTCGTGCCGTTGATGGTCAGCACGCCGGCGCCCGCCTTCACCAGGGTGGCGCCGGCGCCGATGATCTGCGAGTCGATCTCGGCATTTTGACTCGTGGTGACGGTGCTGGTGCCGCTGCCGAGGCTCAACGTGCCGCCGGTGACGATATAGCCGCTGCCGGTGAAGGTGATGTTTCCGACACTCGCCGTGTTCGAGATGGTGACGGTGCCGCTGCTGTCGGCATAGAAGTTGGCGTCGTCGCCGGGCGCCCAGGTCGTGGCGCCGTCGCCACTGGTGTCGATGGCCCAATCAGAATCGGTGTCCCAGCAACCGCTCGCGGAAGTGTCCCAATAAAGGACACTCGCCCGGGCCGCTGGCGCGGCCAGAAAGAGCACGGCCCCCAACGTCATGAAAACAACCGCGACCGAAACCATCCCCTTGCTGCTCATGGTACCCCTTTCCACTTGCAAAATCGGACCGTCACCGCTGACTGCTCTTCCGGGCCTTCACGGCCCTCCGGCAAATCAAGCCATCCCTTGACAAGCTGGCCCTCCGCAACTTCTCGCCCTGACGATTGCCTCGCCTGCCGATCGCGGCGAGTTCTCACCCCAGGCTAAAACCCGGAAGAACGACTTCCGGCCAACGCACGCCCCGCACGGTTGGCCCGCAGTAGGCGAGCCAGCGAAATGCACTCAACGGACGACCATCCTCGCGCGCGGCAGGTTCGTCGCCGGACGCGGTCGCTGCCTCCAGGATTAGCTCTAACGATTGTGAGGAGAATTTCAGTATACCAAAATTGGCGGAAATATCAAGAATTTGACGTGAGGATGCCGCAAGAAAGCGGGAATTTCGCCTATGGGTTGGTAAAACTGTCGAAAATTGGCGAACCGGGTTAGGCGCCGACAGCCCGCGGCCGATCGAGGTCGTGCTCAGCGGGTTGTCGTTCTTCCGAGGAGCCTATCCGGGTGAACACGAACAACTGTTTTGCACGAGGCGTTACGTCCGCTTCCACCGCCGCACGTAGCCGATCGGTCCGATGGCGACGGCGCTAAGGAGGGCGATGGTGGGGGGTGTGGATACCACGTTCAACACCAAATCGTTGTTGCCTTGCAAGGCAAGCGTTGCCGCATAGCCGTCCATTGTGTTATTTGTGTTCGCCCCGAGACTGCCGCTGGCCGGGTGGCAGGGTCGGCAACTTCATTCCGCAATCGTAAAGGATTTTCAAATGGCTACGACGTGCATCCGTGGCGGCGGGCAGGCTCCTTGTCTTTCGCAGGGCATCCCGTTACTATTCGGATAGACATTTCTTTCCGGCGCTGTATTCTTCCCTCCCGCTGATCAAGGAACAAAATGATGTTGAGGATCATCCGCCGCTTCCTGTCCGGCCTCGTGACGGTTTTGATGCTTCATGCAGTTCTCGCCAATGCCGCAGCGGCTAAGGAACCCGCATGGCAGACCAACTTCCAAGCCGCCCAGGCCAAAGCCAAGGCGCAAAAGAAAATCCTTCTCGTCGCTTTCATCGGCTCGGACTGGTGCCCCTGGTGCAAGAAGATTAAGGCCGAGGTCTTTGACAAACAGCCTTTCGCGTCCGCGGCCCACAAGCGGTTCGTCCTGGTCGAGGTCGATTTCCCGCACAAGAAAAAACTGCCCGAGGATCTCAAGGAACAGAATGGTAAACTTGCGAAGAAGTACAAGATCAACGCCTACCCCAGCATCCTGCTCCTCAAACCCGATGGTGAACTGATCGCCCACACCGGCTATATCCCCGGCGGAGCGGAAAACTACGTCAAACAGCTCGCTGGCCTAATGAAAACCTATGAAAGCCTGGCCGGATTGCGCAAGCAACTGCCCACGGCCACGGGGCTCGATCGGGCGAAACTGTTGGACCAACTGATTGACGCCTATGACAGGCTCGGTAACAAAATTGGCGATATCGCCGGCTGGCAGAAGGAGATCGTCACTCTGGACTCGAACAACAAGGCCGGGCTGAAGCGAAAGTACGAGTTCCGGATATACGTCGACGACGCCCAGAAGGCACTCGGCGCTGCCAAGCCCGCCGTGGCCGAAGCAGCCATCGACAAGGCCCTCGCGCTGTCGGATCTCAACCCGCAGCAGATCCAGCGGGCCACGATCGTGAAGAACAACTGTTGCCTTGCCAGGAAGGATTATCAAGCCAGTCTGGATTGCCTGCGGAAGGCCATCGACGTCGCGCCGAAAGGGCAAAATGCAGACACCCTGAAAGCCCTCATCCAGCGATCCGAGAAGCTGCTTGACGCGCAAAAGGCAAAGAAGGCGGACGGCAAAGCCCGCCCGCAGGCGAACTCGGCCGGAAAGGGCGACCCTTCATCTGATTCCTGACTCGTTATTAGAGGAGGTCTTGTGGGAGCACGACAAGAGCTGAACAAGCACCACATGATTGGCTCGCTCGGTGGGGCTTGGCGACTGGCTCCTGGGCCCTTTTCTTCGAGCGCCGGCGCCGTGATGATCAGCACATCGATCTGCACCGGTGAAATCCGCGGCAAGGGAGGCAGCCGGTAGGCAGCGATGTATGCGCCGGTGAACGTAGAGAAACCCGTGCCGCCTCCGCCCAGTTGGCCTCGCTCGTCGAGGTTGACGCGGGCGGACGGCTGGCGCGAAAGCACCCGCGGCCCGATGGTGATGCGGGTGCTTTTCTTTTACCACTTAGACGCTGAGCCGCTTCCGCCGTCGCCACACATAGCCGATCAGTCCGATGGCGGCCACACCCAGCAGGACGAAGGTGGAGGGCTCGGGCACGGCGGCCGCCGGACCGGCCTCGGCCATCGAGTCCATGCCGCCCAACGAAGCCTCGCCGCCGGTGCCACCGGCCGCGGCGCCGCCCGCGCTTGCCGGGGAACTCGTCGCAACGGTCCCGCCGGCCTCGCCGGCGTCCACTGCGGTTTCGGTCGCGTCGGTCGCGGGCGACGAGGCGCCCGACAACGCGCCCAACGCCACCTCGCAGCCCGCGGGCACCGTCACGATGCCCGTGCTGGGCATGGCATCCGGCGTCGCGAAGTCCAGCGTCCCGCTCGTGACCGTCGTCCCGCCCGTGTAGGTGTTCGTGCCGGTCAGAACCAGCGCGCCCGCGGCCGTCTTCGTCACGCTGCCGCTGCCGCTGATCGCGCCGGCGAACGTCTGGGCGTTCGGGTTGGCAAACGTCAGGCGGGCGTTGTCCGTGATATTGCCGGCAACGGAGCCGTTCTTGCTCGCGCCGTCGCCCAGTTGCACCACGCCGCCGCTGATCGTCGTGCCGCCGGTGTAGGTGTTGCTGCCCGAAAGAACCAAAGAGCCGCCGCCGCTGAAGCTCAGCGCCGCGGCGCCGCTGACGGGCCCGGAAATCGTCAAAGTCTTGCCGGTGGTGCTGCTGATGGCCAGGTTGCTGTTCAGGACGACCGGCACCGCGATCGTGTTGCTGGCCGTCGTATTGCTCAGCGTGACCGGCGCCACGCCGTTGTCCAGCGTCAGCGTGCTGGTGCTGTCGCTGCGGGCGAGGATGTAACTGCTCGTGCCCGTGTTGCTGAAGGTCAAGCCGCAGACCGTAGGGCTGCTGTCCAGCGTGACGGTCGCCGTAGTGCTGCCAATCGTGTTGCCGAACGTGGCCGTATAATACCAGGTGTTCGGGATGGTGGCGGGCTGCCAGCTAGCCGTGGTGTTCCAACTGCCGCCGGTCGCCAGTTTCCAGGCCACGGCGGTCGCCGGGAGCACCGTGAGGTCGAGGCTGCCGCCGCTGATCGCAAACGCATACCCGTGACCTCCCAGACCCGTGCCCGTCACCGTCCAGCCGGTGAAGCCGCTGGAATTGTTGGTCAACGAGCTGAAGCTGGCCAGGGGGTAAGTGCCGGCGCCCCAACCGGCGCCGGGGGTGACGTTCAAGGTAACGCTCGAACTGAGCGCCAGCGAGCTGCCGATCGCGAGGAAGCTGTTGCTGCCCGCGCCGAGCGAATAGGCGAGGATGCTGCCGCTCTCGAGGGTCACCGGCGAATTGATCGTCAACGTCCTGGCGGCGCCCCAGCCCGGGGCGATCGTGCCGCTGCAATCGACGCCGCTCCCGGAATAAGTTATGGTGCCGCTGCCGGCCAAGGTTCCGCTGGGGGCGATCGTCACGCCGGGGCCAGACGGCCACAAGTTGCATCGCAGAGTATTATTGACCACCAGCGTGCCGGCGTTGATCGTGGTCGTGCCTCCCCACCATGCGGGGCCATTCAGGATCATCCTGCCCGCGCCGTTCTTGGTGAGCTGCCCGGTGGCAGCGACATCGTAGAAGTTATTCTGGACAACCAGGGTTGCCCCACCGGCGACGTCCACGTAGCTCGCTCGGCCGTTGGTGTTGTCGATCTGGAAATTCGTCGCGGAGATGATCGACGGCGTGGCGTTCTGGTTGATGGTGACCGGGCCGTTGAAGGCGAAGGCGTCGCCACCGATCGTGCCGCCGGTCATCGTCAAGTCGGCACAGCACAAGCTGCTGCACCATTGGGTGCCAGTCCCGGCGGCCGCGATGACGAGGCCGCCGTTGATGGTCAGCGGAGCAGCGACGGTGTTATAGCCGAAACCGAGGGCCTCGGCCTGGCCGATCAGCGTGCCGCCGGCGTTGACCGTCACCATGCCCAAGCCGACGTTGCTGATGTTCGCGCTATTTCCGTCGGAGGCGCCGGCGGTGACGAACAGCGTGCCGCTATTGACGACCGTGCCGCCGCTGTACGTATTATTCGTGCCGGTGATCACCAGAGTGCCCGAGCCGCCGACCGTCACCGCTCCGGCGCCGTTGACGCTGCCGGAGATCGTCAGGCTCGTGCCGGGGTTGGCGCTGAAGTTGAGGTTATCGTTGAGCGTCATCGGCGCGGAGATGGTGTGGTTGCCGCCGCTGACGGTCACCGGCGCCGGGCTGCCATAATTGGCCAGCGTCAGCGTGCTGCTGTCGCTGCTGGCAATGATGTAGCTTCCGCCGCCGGCGGTGTTGAAGACCAAGCCGCCGAGTGTCCGAGCGCCATTCAACGTGACGGTCGCGGTGGTGCTGCCGATGGCGGTGCCGAAGCCGGCGGTGTCATCCTGGGTGGTTGGAATGGCCCCGCCGGTCCAGTTGCCCGAAGTGGCCCAGCTTCCGCTGCCTGGAGCGATCCAACTCACCGGTAGCGCCTGCGCCACCGTCAGGTCGAGGCTGCCGCCGCTGACGGCAAAGGTGTACGAGTGCTTCCCCAGGCCCGTGCCGGCGACCGTCCAGCCGCTGAAACTGCTGGAGCTGTCGGCGAGCGAGCCGAAGGTGGCCAAGAGGTAAGAACCGTTGCTCCACGCGGCGCCCGGGGTGACGTTCAACGTGACGCCGGAGTTCAGGGTCAAACCGCCGCTGACGGCCAGCAGGCTGTCGTTGCCCGTGCCCGTGGCCAGAGTGTAGGCGAGAACGGCGCCGGTATCGAGGGTCAAGGATGCGGCCGTCAGCGTGCCGCTGCCGCCAAGGCCGGGGGCGACCGTGCCGCTGGAACTCACGGTCACGTTGCCGACGCTGCCGGTTCCGCCGAGACCGGCCGTGGCCTGGACGTACACATTGCCGCTTGCGCCGAGCGACCCGTTGACCGCCAGGACGCCCGCGGCAACGGTCGTGCCGCCGCTGTAGGTGTTGCTGCCGGCCAGGGTCAGCGTGCCGGCGCCCGCCTTGGTCAGGCTGTAGCCGCTGCCGCTGATGACGCCGCCGACGGTGAGGTTACCCGACGCGACCGTGACCGTGCGGCTGCTGGACATCGTGACATTGCCGGTGCCGAGATTGAGGTCGTTGCCGCCGGCGAAGGTAAAGTTGCCGTTCCAGTTTTGCGCGTTGTTGCTGGAAAGGGTGACCGCCGCGCCGCTGGTGTTGCCGATCGTGCCGCCGGAGATGGTCAACGTCCCGGTGCCCAGGGCGGAGGCGTTGTTGAGGTCGAGTTGGCCGGAGGACAGGGTCGTGCCGCCGCTGTAAGTATCGGCGCCGGCGAGGATCAGGGTGCCGGCCCCGCTGACAGTGAGCGACTTGCCCGCGCCGCCGTCGCCGATGGCGCCGGAGACCGTCAGGCTTGCACCGGAAGCGGCACTCACGCTCACGTTGTCCAAGAATGTCACCGGCACGGCGATCGTCTGGCTGCCGCCGCTGACGCTCACCGGCACCGTGCTGCCGCTGTTGGCCAGCATCAGTGTGCTCGTGGTGTCGCCAGTTGTGCGACTGAGGGTGTAGCTGCCGCCGCCGGTGGTGTTCAGCGTCAGGCCACCCAGCCCGCGGGCGCCGTCGAGCGTCACGGTCGCCGCCGTCGAGCCGATGGCCGTGCCGAACGTGGCCGTGTCGCCGATATAAACCGGGATTTTGCCGCCCTGCCAGTCCCCGGCCGTGCCCCAGCTTCCGCCGCCCGAGCCGCTCCATGTGCCGCTGACGCCCGCCGCGCTGCCGACGCTGAGGTCGAGGCTGCCGCTGCCGACGCTGAAGACGTAGGTGTGCCGGCCCAGCAAGGGGTTGCTGCTGCCGACCGTCCAGCCGCTGAAGCTGCTGGAACTGTTGGTGAGCGAACCGTACGTGGCCAAGACATACGTGCCGTTGCCCCAACTGGCCCCAGGGCTGACGGTCAAGGTCAAGGCGGTCCTCAGCGTCAGGCTGCCGCTAATGCTGAGCCGGCTGTCGGTGGCCGTGCCGCTGCCGAGCGTATAGCTCAACACGCTGCTGGCAGCCAGACTCAATGAACTGGCCGTCAGCGTGCCGTTGCCGCCAAAGCCCGGGGCGACCGTGCCCAGGGAATTCACGGTCACGCCGCCCACCCTGCCGGTGCCGCTCAGGACGCCCGGGCTGGTGACGGTCACGCTGCTGCTGGTGCTGAGCGAGCCGGTGACCGCCAAATTGCCGCCGTTGATCGTGGTGGCGCCGGTGTAGGTGTTGGAGCCGGTGAGGACTTGCGTCCCCGCGGCCGTCTTCACCACGCTGCCGCTGCCGCTGATCACGCCGGCGTAGGTCTGGGCGTAGGGGTTGGCAAATGTCAGGTGGGCGCTGTCGCTGATATTGCCGGCAACGGAGCCGTTGTTGCTCGTGCCGTCGCCCAGTTGCAGCGTGCCGCTGCTGATCGTGGTGCCGCCGGTGTACGTGTCGGAGCCGCTGAGGACGAGCGTGCCGGTGCCGGCCTTGGTGGGGCTGCCCGGCCCCGACAGGACGCCCCGAGAGGTCGTGCCCTGGTGTTGCCGCCCACGCTGAGCGATACGCGCCGGCGCCGGCAAGGTTGTCGATGTTCCCGCTGCCGCTGAGCCCGCCCACGTTGTAGGTGCTGCTGGTGGCCAGGGCCAGGCCGCCGGCGACGTTCATCACGACCGCTGCTGTTCTGCAACGCGTTGGCGTTGGCAAGCTCCAGCACGCTGCCGCTGATCGTCGTGCCATGTACACGTTGGCGCCGGAGAACACTTCGGTGCCGGGGCCGAGCATGGTCACATTGCCGGTGCCGCTGATCGTGCCGGCGTAGGTCTGGGCGCTGGGGTTGGCGAACGCCAGGCAGGCGTTGTCGGTGGCGCTGCCGGCAATCGAGCCGTTGTAGCTGGCGCCGTCGCCGAGTTGCAGCGTGCCGGCGCTGATCGTGGTGCCGCCGGTATAGGTTTCGGAGCCGGTGAGCGTCAGCGTGCCGGTGCCGGCCTTGGTGAGGCCGCCCAGCCCCGCCAGGACGCCGGAGTAGGTCGTGCTCTGATTGTTGCCGCCGACGCTGAGGATGGCGCCGCCGCTGCCGGCCGCGGTCAGGGAGATGTTGCCGCTGCCGCTGAGTCCGCCCACGTTGTACGTGCTGCTGGTGGCCAGGGCCAGGCCGTTGTTGACGTTCACCACGACCGTGCTGTTCTCGCACCGCGTTGGCGTTGGCAAGCTCCAGCACCCCGCCGTTGATCGTGGTCGTGCCATGATACACGTTGGTGCCGGAGAACGCTTCGGTGCCGTGCCGGTCTTGATCACGAAGATGGTATTCGCCTGGTCGCTGATCTGGCCGCTCCACGTGCCGGAGCCGTTGTTCACGCCGATGGTCAAGTAATTATTGATGCCGTAGCCGTCGTCGTCGTTGAATTGGCCGCTGCCCGTCAGGGCGTCGATATAGACCGGGTTGCCCCGCCACATGTCGAACCACCCGTTGGGTCCGAGGTTCATCGAGGCCTTGTTGTTGGTCCAGTCCGGCCGCCCCAGGCGCCATTGCGGAGCAGGCCATTTTCGATATCGATCGTCCCGCCGGTCATCTGGAAGCTGACGGAACTGTTGTACGTCTCAAAAGCCAGGATGCCGGGCCCGGTCTTGCGGAAGACGCCGTTGCCGGTGATGATCGTCCCGGCCTGCGTGCCCAGGGAGCCATGGCTGAGCGGGCTGGCGCCGGTCGCGTTGGCAAACGTCTGTCGCCCCAGCCGCCGTCGTCGTCGCCATGATACGGGTCGGTGTCATCGACATAAAACTCCAGCACGGCCCCGGACCCGACGCTGAGGGTGTTGGCCGTGAGGAAAAACCCAGCCCCAGCCGAAAAGCCGGCTTGCAGCCATGGAAGTCGTGCCGGGGCCGCCGGTCCAGGCGTTGACCACTTGGAGCGTGCCGCTGGTGACGTTGACGTTGCCGTTGAAGCTGATCGCCGGTGCCGGACAGCGCCATGCGCCCCGGCGCCGATCTTCGTCAGGTTGCCGCTGCCGGTGAGGCTGTTGGCGAATGTCTGGACGGCCGGGTTGGCAAAGATCAAGCTGCCGGTGTTGACCATGATGCCGCTCGCCACCGAGCCGTTGTGGCTCGTGCCGTCGCCCAATTGCAGCCTGCCGCTGCCGACCGTCGTGCCGCCGGTGTACGTGTTCGAGCCGGTCAGGATCAACGTGCCCGCCCCGCCGACGGAAAGGCTGCCGGCCGATGCGGTCGATGCATCGGCGATGACGCCCGCGTAAGTCAGCGTATCGGTCGAGGACGTGACGACGATCGAGGCGGCGGACCCCAGTCCGATCCCACGGTTGGCCGCCAGCGTGACCGTGCCGCTCGTTTGCAGCGCCCCGCCGCTATGGATGACCAACTGGTTGGCCGTCGCAGACGACGGCGCCGTACCGAGATTGTAGTCGTTGGTGATCGACAGCACGCCGCTGTTGATCGTCGTCGCGCCGGTGTAACTGCTCGATGCGGCCAGCGCAAGCGTCCCGCTGCCCAATTGAAGCACCCCGCCGCTACCGCTGACGGCCCGGCTGAACGTGTACGCGTCGGAACGGTCGAAGGCCAACGTGCCGTTGTCGGTCACGCCGCCGGTGCCGCTGATTGAGCCCGCACCATCGCCGGCGCCGATCTGCAACGTGCCGCCGCTGATCGTCGTCGCGCCCGTGTAGATGTTCGAGCCGGTCAGAGACCAGCGTGCCCGGGCCGAGCATGGTCACGGCGCCGCTGCCGCTGATCGCCGGGCCGAAAGTGTACGTGCCGGAACGATTGAAGGCCAGCGTGGCGTTGTCGGTCACGCCGGCGGTGCCGTTGATCGAGCCGGTGAGGCCGCCGGCGCCGATTTGCAGCGTGCCGCCGCTCACCGTCGTCGCGCCGGTGTAGGCGTCGGCCCCGGTCAGGAGCAACGTGCCGCTGCCGCTGACGGAAAGCGTTCGGCCCGGGACCCATTCGCCCATCGAGCCGGAAATCGTCAGCCTCGCGCCGGCCGAGCCGCTGAAGCTCAAATTGTCGGCCAGGTCCACCGCCGCGCTGATCGTGTCGCTGCCGCTTGTGACGCTCAGCGGCACGGCGGTGCCGCCGTCGTCCAGGGTGAGGATGCCGCCGGTCCCGGCGGTGATCGTGTAATTGCCGTTGCCCGTGCTGCTGAAGGTGAGGCCGCTCAGCGTGCGATTGGCGTCCAGGGTGATCGTGGCGGCGCCGCTGCCGATGGCCGTGCCGAACGTGGCCGTGTCGGTCAGGTTGGTGGGAACGTGGCTGCTCAGCCAGTTGCCCGAAGTGCCCCAGCTTCCGCCCGTCGTGGCGGTCCATGAACCGGCGTAGGCGTTGGCGGCGGCCACGATCATGTCGAGGCTGCCGCTGCCGAGCGTGAAGCTGTAAATGTGGCTGCCCAGGCCCGTGCCTCGAACCACCCAGCCGGTGAAAGCGCTGGAATTGTTCGTGGCCGTGCCGCCGTACGTGGCCAGGACATAGGTGCCACTGGTGGCCCAACTGCTGCCCGGCGTGACGTTGGTGATCACGTTCACCGGGATCGTCAGGCCGCCGGTGATTGCGAGCCGGCTGTTGGTCCCGCCGAGCGTATAGGCCAGGTCGCTGCCGGCATTGAGGTTCACGGACGCGGCGGACAACGTGCCGCCGCTTAAGCCCGGCGAGAGCGTGCCGGCGGCCGCCACCGTGACGCCGCCGACGCTGCCGGTGCCGCTGAGCGTGGCCGCGGCGTTGACGTTGACCGAGCCGCCGGTCAAAAGCGAGCCGTTGACCGCCAAGTTGCCGGCGTTCAGCGTCGTGGGGCCGTTGTAGGTGTCGCTGCCGGTGAGCGTCAACGTGCCGGCGCCGATTTTCGTCATCGCGCCGCTGCCGCTGATCGCGCCGCTATAAGTCTGCGCGGCGGGATTGGCGAAGATCAGCGTCGCGTTGTCGGTGATGTTGCCGGTGAACGGAGCCGTTACTGCTCGCGCCGTCGCCAAGTTCGAGTGCCCCGCTGGTGATCGTGGTCCCGCTCGAGTACGTGTTGGCTGGCGGTCAGGACGACCGTTCCGGGGCCGGTGATTGCCAGGCTTCGGCTGCCGGTCAGGGCCGACGCGAAGGTCAACGTGCCCCCGCCGCCGCCCAGTCGATACGTGGTTCCCGCGGGCGTGAGGGCGCCGCTGTAGGTGGCCGCCCCGCTGGCGCCCAACGAGAGGCTTGTATAGCCGCTCATGGAGATCGTTTCGCTGCTGGTCCCGGTCAAGGCCAAGGCCCCGGCGGAGGCCGTGTTAAGGTCGTTGCTGCCCAACCAGCCGGTCACGGTGGTGTACGCGCCGCCGACCAGGACCGCGCCGCCGCTGTTGATGCTGATGGTGCCGGTGTTGCTGGGCAGGGCCGCGGCGCCGGTGAAATCCAGCAGGCCGCTGTTGACCTGGGTGCTGCCGGTGAAAGCATTCGTTCCGGAGAGGACGACGGTGCCGAGGCCGCCCGTGGCGAGTGTGCCGCTGCCGCTGATCGTGCCGCCGTAGCTGGCCGTGGCGCCGCTGGCCGGCGAGGTTGAGAATGCCGGCGTTGATCGTGATGGCGCTTGCGTAGTTGCTCGGTCCGCAGATGGACAGCGTGCCGGCGCCGTTTTTGACCAAGTTGCCGGCCGCGGTGCCCTCGCTGTTGATGACCCCGCCGCCGTCGATCACGCCGCCGACGTACGTGTTGCCCGCGCCGTCGATGGTCAGCGTGCTGATGATCGTGTGCACGTCGCCGTTGATGGTTAATGTTCTGCCGGCGGCAGTCGTCCAGGTTTGCGGGGCCCCGACGGTGACGGGGGCGTTGATGGTGAACGAATTGTTGGCGGTGATGCCGCCGGCGGTGACGGTCAGCGAGCCGCCGGAGAGCGAGTAGCCGGTGCCGCTGACGGTGATCGCATGGGCGATGGCGGTGCCATTGATGGTGATGGCGCGATTCGTCCCGGTGTTGTCGAAGATGGCCCCGACCTCCTGGTTGACCCAGGTGAAGGCGGTGCCGTTGATGGCCCAGTTGTTGGTGGTGCTGGTGTCCCAGGTGCTGCCGTTGCTGCCGGTCCAGGTGGCCACCGCGTCGGCGCCGGCGTGATAGTTGGC
>CAWDRV010000007.1:0-14407 GCA_963804825.1 uncultured Planctomycetia bacterium
GCCGCGGGATCGTGGCCACCTTCAAGGCGGTCGACACCTCGCCGCCGAGTTCGAGGCCTACACCCCCTACTATTATTCGACCTACGAAGACGAGGACGAGACGCCGGCGAAACAGCCGGGGCAGCGGCGGGTCATCATCCTGGGCGGCGGGCCAAACCGCATCGGCCAGGGAATCGAGTTCGACTACTGCTGCTGCCATGCCAGCTTTGCGCGGCGAACTGGGCATCCAGTCCATCATGGTCAACTCGAATCCCGAGACCGTCAGCACCGACTACGACACCAGCGACCTGCTGTTCTTGAGCCGCTCACGACCGAGGACGTGTTGAACATCTGCGATCGGGTGCAGCCGGACGGGTGATCGTGCAGTTTGGCGGGCAGACGCCGCTGAACCTCGCCCGGGGCTGCTAACGCCGGCGTGCCGATCATCGGCACCAGCGTCGACACGATCGAGGATGCCGAGGACCGCGAGAAGTTTGCCAGCAATTTCAAGCGGTTGGGCCTCAAGCAGCCGGCCAACGGCATCGCCCGCAACATGGCCCAGGCCCGCGACGAGGCGGCGGGGTCGGCTTTCCGGCGCTGGTGCGGCCGAGCTACGTGCTGGGAGGCCGGGCGATGGAAATCTGCTACGACGCCGCAGCTCGAGCGGTTCGTGGCCGAGGCATTCATCGTCGCGAAGGGCCAGCCGGTGCTGATCGATCGCTTTCTGGAAGACGCGATCGAGGTCGACGTCGACGCCATCGCCGACGGCCAGCAGGTCATTGTCGCCGGCATCATGGAGCACATCGAGGAGGCGGGGGTCCATTCGGGCGATTCGGCCTGCGCCTACCGCCTTACAGCCTCCCCGGCCCCGTGGTTGCCGAGATCCGCGAGGCGACCTGCATGATGGCCCGGCAACTGCAAGTCCGCGGCCTGATGAACGTGCAGTACGCGGTGAAGCGCGAGCAGGGCCGCCCGGTGGTCTACGTCCTGGAGGTGAATCCGCGGGCCAGCCGCACCGTGCCCTTCGTTTCCAAGGCCACCGGCATGCCGCTGGCCAAGGCGGCGGCCAAGGTATCATCGCCACCTTCAAGGCGGTCGACACCTGCGCCGCCGAGTTCGAGGCCTACACCCCCTACTACTATTCGACCTACGAGGACGAGGACGAGACGCCGCCGAAACAGCCCGGGCAGCGGCGGGTCATCATCCTCGGCGGCGGACCCAACCGCATCGGCCAGGGCATCGAATTCGACTACTGCTGCTGCCATGCCAGCTTCGCCCTGCGCGAGTTGGGCATCCAGTCGATCATGGTCAACTCGAACCCCGAGACGGTCAGCACCGACTACGACACGAGCGACCTGCTGTTTTTCGAGCCGCTGACGACCGAGGACGTGTTGAACATTTGCGACCGCATGCAGCCGGACGGCGTGATCGTGCAGTTCGGCGGCCAGACGCCGCTGAACCTGGCCCGGGCGCTGGCCAACGCCGGCGTGCCCATCATCGGCACCAGCGTCGAGACGATCGAGGACGCCGAAGACCGGGAGAAGTTCGCGGGCGTGCTCAGCCGGCTGGGTTTGAAGCAGCCGGCCAACGGCATCGCCCGCAACATGGCCCAAGCCCGCGCCGTGGCGGCCCAGGTGGGTTTCCCCTCGCTGGTGCGGCCGAGTTACGTGCTGGGCGGGCGGGCGATGGAAATCTGCTACGACGCCGCCCAGTTCGAGCGTTTCGTGGCCGCGGCCTTCGTCGTCGCCCAGGGCCAGCCGGTGCTCATCGACCGCTTCCTCGAAGACGCCACCGAGGTCGACGTCAACGCCATCGCCGACGGCGAGCAAGTGATCGTCGCCGGCATCATGGAGCACATCGAGGAGGCGGGGGTCCACTCGGGCGATTCGGCCTGCGCCATTCCGCCCTACAGCCTGCCCGGCCCCGTGGTGTCGGAAATCCGCGAGGCCACGTGCCTGATGGCCCGGCAGTTGCAAGTGCGGGGGCTGATGAACGTGCAATACGCCGTCAAGCGCGAGCAAGGCCGCCCGGTGGTCTACGTGCTCGAGGTGAATCCGCGGGCCAGCCGCACGGTGCCCTTCGTTTCCAAGGCGACGGGCATGCCGTTGGCCAAGGCGGCGGCCAAGGTCATGGTCGGCGTCTCGCTGGCCGAACAAGGATACGACCAGCGAGCCGATCCCCAGCCACGTCTCGGTCAAGGAGGCCGTCTTCCCCTTCGTCAAGTTCACCGGCGTGGACATCGTGCTCGGGCCGGAAATGAAATCGACCGGCGAGGTGATGGGCATCAGCGACCGCTTCTCCATCGCCTTTGCCAAGAGCCAGTTGGCCGCCGGCACCCTGCTGCCCACCCACGGCAAGATCTTCATCAGCGTGGCCGACCGCGCCAAGGAGCACACGGTCGGGTTGGCCCGCCGGCTGGAAAAGATGGGCTTCCAACTGCTGGCCACCCGCGGCACGGCCGATCCGATCGAGGCCGCCGGCATCCGCGTCCAGCGGGTGAAAAAGCTGCAACAGGGGCACCCCAACTTGCTCGATTTCATGGTGGACGGCGATCTGCGGCTGGTGATCAACACGCCCAGCGGCAAGGGCGCCCGGACCGACGAGGGACGCATTCGCGCGGCGGCCGTTTCCCACGGCATCCCTTGCATCACGACGATTCAGGCCGCCGACGCCGCGGTGTTGGCCATGGAGGCCCTGCGGCAGGAAGAACTCACCGTGCAGGCCCTGCAAGACCGCTTCCCGCAGTATGCCCACGCCCGGGCGGACGCGAGTTCGAGCCGTTAATAGTGAGCCGGAGGCGTCAGCCTCCGGATACCGTTGCCCAGCAGCGGGGCGTTCGTTTGCCGAGTTTGGCGCGGCGCGAGGGGTGGGGTTACGGAATCCGGTGGCTCACGCCACCGGCTCCCACGCCACCGGCTCCCACGCCACCGGCTCCCACGCCACCGGCTCCCACGCCCCGCGGCTGGGCCATCCGAGGAGCAAAAACATGGAACCGTGCTGGCTGTTGACCTCGACGACCTACGGGACATGGCTTCCCGGCGATGCGAGGGGCTTCGTGAAGCACACCGACCAGAATCAGTACGGCGATCCGTTTGACACCGACATGCCGGCCCTGGAAGCATCGGCGCGGCGGGCCATGAAGGGGCCGGCAGTCCGTCTTTCGGCCGAACAGGCGACGGCGGTTCCCGCGCAGTTCCGGGAGACAGCCGCGTATCGTCATTGGCTGCCCGTGGCCGCGGCCGTGATGAGCAACCATTTTCACGTCGTTATCCACGGCGACGCCGAGCCGGAGCGGATGTTGGGCGACCTGAAGGGCTACGCTTCGCGCTGCTCAGCCGCCGGTGGGGCAAACCGGCAAGTGGTACGTGGTGGACGACGTCCGGATCGAAGCGAAGGTTGAAGGACGAGGCAGCCGTTGCCGACGCGGTGCGGTACGTGCAAGCTCAGAAGGTTCCGCTGGCGGTTTGGACTCGCAACGACCCATGTGAGTGAGCTGTGAGCCGGAGGCTTTTGCTGTGAGCCGGAGGCGTCAGCCTCCGGATACCGTTGCCCAGCAGCGGGGCGTTCGTTTGTCGAGTTTGGCGCGGCGCGAGGGGTGGGGTTGCGGAATCCGGTGGCTCACGCCACCGGCTCCCATGCCATCGGCTCACATGCCAGCGGTTCAGAATCTCGCCAGGCCCACCAAGAGGTCATAGCCCGCATGGGTCCCCGCCGCAATGCCGAACCCGCGGTACACAAACAACACGGCAAAGAAGATCCCCGCCAACACGCGAAAACTGAAACTGAACCAGGAGAAGGTCTCGCCGTAGGGCGGAATATGATGGGCGGCGGCAAACACCAGGCTGCTCAGCAGCACGGCGCCCACCATGCTGGCGGTCGGACGAAGCCGCAGCAGCCGCAACACGCCAATCAACAGCGGCACCAGCAGCAGCCGGAAGAGCAGTTCCTCGTAAACGCCGGCGCCGAGATATGCGGTCAGCGAGGCAAGGTGCGGCTTCACGGTTCCGGTCAGGGTTTCCATGAGAATGCCTTGAAGCATGCCTTGAAGCTGCACGAACAAACGCAGACAGATCGCCAAGAGCGCGCATTCGCCGATCATGCCGTAGAAGACGCCGCTGGAAAGCCGCCAGGGGCGGCGCGTCAGGTAATGCCAGGCCAGGAGGATGCTGACGGTCAGCGCCGGCAGCAGGAAGTATTGGCTGAATCCCAATCGGCTGAGGAGTTGCCGCAACGATTCATCGACGCCGTTGCGGACGGCGGCGTCTGGTCCCAGCGCCAGCACGCCCGCCTCGTAGATCACCAGCAAGGGCGTAATGAAGATCAGGCTGGCCAGGGGCAGCCGCGATTGGTTCCAATAGCGTGCGGCGGTCGTACGCAGCGAAGCGGAACCGAAAGGCAAGGCCGTCATGGCATTATCTTCGACCCGGGCCGACGTGGCCCTTGAGCCGCGGGCTTGGCAAGGGCGATAAAACGGATAAGATTGAGCTAAAGGTAGCAAGTCCGGGGGATTAGAGTCTTAGGTCGAAACTTGTGCGCGCTTTGCACGCATGTTTATCGGTACTCGGAAGTTCAAGTGCCACACAAGGTTAAGCGCAAAATCCGGCTCGCTAATCCCCAATCCCCAATCCCTAATCTCCGAACCCTCCCATGCTCTGGACCCATTCGCTCATTCCGACGATGAAAGAAACGCCCGAAGGGGCGGAAATCCCCAGCCACGTCCTCATGCTGCGGGCCGGCCTGGTGTCGCAAGTCATGGCCGGGGCCTATACCTATCTGCCCCTGGGCCTGCGGTCGCTCCGCAAGGCGGAGCAGATCGTCCGCGAGGAGATGGACCGCGCCGGGGCGGTCGAATTGCTCATGCCGGCCTTGACGCCCATCGCGCTCTGGGAGCAGACCGGCCGGGTGCAGGCGTTCGGCGACGTGCTCATCCAGTTCGACCTTCGGCGTCAGAACCGCAAGGTGCGGATGGCGCTGGGCCCGACGCACGAAGAGGTGGTGACCGAGCTGGTTTCCCGGCACGTGTCGAGCTATCGGCAGATGCCGTTGACCCTTTACCAGGTGCAGACGAAGTTTCGCAACGAGGAGCGGCCGCGGTTCGGCGTGCTGCGCACCAGCGAGTTCCTCATGAAGGACGCCTACAGCTTCGACGTTTCGATCGAGGCCCTGAACCACAGCTACGAGAAGATGTACGCGGCCTACTGCCGGATTTTCGACCGTTGCGGGCTGCGCTACCTGGCCGTCGAGGCCGAAAGCGGCCCCATCGGCGGCGACGCCAGCCATGAATTCATGATCCCGGCGAAAAACGGCGAGGACGTCGTCCTCCATTGTCCGAACTGCGGCTACGCGGCCAACCAGGAGCGGGCGGAGATCGGCAGCCGCGACCTGCTCCCGCCCGACGTGCCGCTGAAACCGCCGGCCGCCGTCCCCACCCCCGGCGCCAGCACGATCGAGCAAGTCAGCAAGTTCCTCGGCTGCCGGCCGGACGAAATGATCAAGACGCTCATCTACCTGGCCGACGGCAAGCCGATCGCCGTGCTCCTGCGCGGCGACCACGACGCCAACGAGGGGAAAATCCGCCGCGCCACCGGCGCCGTCACGCTCGCGCTGGCCGATCCGGCGACCATCGAGCGGACGACCGGCGCCCCGGTCGGATTCGCCGGACCCGTCCACATGAAGGAAAAAATCCCCATCCTGGCCGACCGCAACATCCAGGCGATGGTCAACAGCGTCACCGGCGCCAACGCGGCCGACACGCACTTGACGGGCGTGAACCTCGGGCGCGATTTCCAGCCCGACCGCTTCGCCGACCTGCGGAACGCCGTCGACGGCGATCCCTGCCCGCGATGCAGCAGCAACCTGACGCTCCGCCACGCCATCGAAGTCGGCCACGTTTTCAAGCTTGGCACGAAATACTCCGAGGCGCTGGCCGCCCGATTCCTCGACCAGAACGAGCAGCTCGGCCCGATCATCATGGGCTGCTACGGCATCGGCGTCAACCGCATCATCGCCGGGCTGATCGAAACCTCGCACGACGAGGACGGCATTGTTTGGCCCGTGTCGCTGGCGCCGTATGAAGTGCTCCTGGCCCCGGTCAAGGCGACCGACCCGGCGACCAAGCAGGCCACCGACGCGCTGTACGCCGCGCTGGAGGCCGCCCGCGTCGAGACGCTGCTG
This sequence comes from uncultured Planctomycetia bacterium, assembly GCA_963804825.1. GTDB lineage: Bacteria > Planctomycetota > Planctomycetia > Pirellulales > Thermoguttaceae > JBKQVT01. The sequence goes on from CAWDRV010000007.1 coordinate 6,154, forward strand.
GACGACCGCGACGTGCGGGCCGGCGTGAAGTTCAAGGACGCCGACCTGGTGGGCATTCCCCTCCGCGTGGTCCTGAGCCAGCGCGGCCTGGACGCCGGCAAGCTCGAAATCAAGTGGCGATGGGACAAGCAAGCCGACCTGATCGACTTGGACACGGCCGCCGAAACGATTATCCGGCTGATCGTCGAGGAGCGCGTCGACAACCGACGTTTCCGCAACCGTTCGGCGTGAGGCGGGGCGGTTGTCCAATAACAACTCCCCTCGCCCCTTGCGGGAGAGGGGTTGGGGGTGAGGGGGCCTGAACGGTCAAGACGCGAAGTTATTCTTGGACGATGGCTAAAGCGGGTGCGCGGCGGGTTGGCGATGGGCGATTATCCGGAGGCTGACGCCTCCGGCTCAGAGGTGGCGTCGGCGATGCGTGATTATCCGGAGGCTGACGCCTCCGGCTCAGAGGTGGCGTCGGCGATGCGTGATTATCCGGAGGCTGACGCCTCCGGCTCAGGGGTGGCGTCTTCCGCCTTCTTTCGCGTCCCTTCGATCTTGGCGTCGATCTCGTCGCGGCGGTCCGTTTGTTCGCGCTGGCGGAGATAGAGCTTGATGGGCACTTCGGCGTAGCCCAGACGCTCGCGCATCGCGCCGAGCAGGTAACGCTGGTACTGCTGCGAAACCGCCCGGGGATCGCTGCAAAAGAGCACGATGGTCGGCGGCTGCTCGGCCACTTGCGTGGCGTAATAGATGCGGGCGCGTCGGTTCTGGTACGTCGGCGGCGCGTTCTTTTCGATGGCCGCCCGCACCAGCTTGTTCAACTGCGCCGTGCCGATGCGGGTGCGGGCCTGCTTGAAAAGCATCTGGGCATGGTTGAGCATCGCCTTCACGTTCTTGCCCGTCTGACCGGTGATGAACGCGATGGGAACGTACACCATCGTGCGGAAAGTGTCGCGGAGGTACGTGACCCACTTGTCGGTGGGCATGGTGTTGGCCACCAGGTCCCACTTGTTGACCACGAAGATGCAGGGCTTGTACTGCTGGGCGATATAATCGCACAGTTGCTTGTCGACCTTGCCGATCCGCTGGGTGGCGTCGAAGAACAACAGCACCACGTCGGCACGGCGAATGCTCCGCTGCGCCCGGTGCGTGCTGTAGAAATCGACGTCGGTGGTCATGCTCTTGCTGCGGCGGAAGCCGGGCGTGTCGATCGCCATGAAGACCTTGCCGTCGAGCTCGAAGCGGACATCGACGCTGTCGCGCGTCGTGCCCGGCACCTCGCTGGTGATCATGCGCTCGGCCTGCGCCAGCGTGTTGACCAGCGTGCTCTTGCCCACGTTCCGGCGGCCCACGATGGCCACCTTCATCGTCGCCTCCTCGGGCGGCCCTTCGTCGGGCGTGCCCACCGGCAACTTCTCCAGAATGGCCTTCTCCAACTCTTCCTTGCCGCGGCTCTGCTGCGTGCTGACGCGGATCACCTTCCGCCCCAGCTTGTAGAACTCGTCGGCCTGCGAGTCCAGCGACGGGGCGTCGGTCTTGTTGGCCACGCAGATCACCGGCGTGTCGACGTAGCGGAGCCGCTTGGCGACCTCCTGGTCCAGCGGCGTCAGCCCGGCCCGCGTGTCCACCACCAGCAGGATCACGTCGGCCGCGTCGATGGCCGTCTGAATCTGGTTCTCGATGTGCTCGCTCAGGTTGTCGACGTCCTCGACGCCCATGCCGCCGGTATCGACCAGTTCGACGAAGCGCGCGCCCAGCGGAAGGAGGCTGGTCACGCGGTCGCGCGTCACCCCCGACGTCGGATCGACAATGGCGATCCGCTTGCCCACGAGCCAGTTCAACAGGCTCGACTTGCCCACGTTCGGGCGGCCGACAATGACAACTTGTGCAACACCCATGAAATACCGCTCACCTCGAAGTCGATCGACACTTCTCTATCCTAGTTGCCGCGGCGGGCGGCACGCTACGGCTCCGTCCGATCTTTCCGCCGGCCAGAAACCAGAAAACACCCCTCTTGCGGGGTAATTTCCGGGAAAATTCGTACATGCCCGGATAAGTCTATTCGGGATTGGGCCATGAGATTATTGCCGGATGGTTGGAAATAACCATAATGGGCCACATCAATGGTGGCCACAATGCTTATTTCTTCGGTCCTCAACCGTCGGTTTTCAGGCCGAAGTGCCGCAACACGACGCCAAACACGTCGGTGTCGGCCACCACTGCGGGAAAATAGACCGGCTCCGAGGCCAGAATCACGCTCCGCTGCCCACGGTCGACCGCCGGCGCGCCGTGCGAGCCCCTGATCCGCCCGGCGTCCAAGGGGATGCCCTTCGTGGCCGCGTCGAAAAGCAGCTCCATCGGATCATAGCCGGGCTTGCGGTGGATATCGACCGTCCGGGCCAGCGCCGGGGCACAGTCGTCCGAAAGCCACCAATAATACGCCTGCCAACTCCGCGGCTCGGAAATCAAGACCACCTCGCCGCTCCGCGGATGGTTCAATCCGTGGCGGACGAGATCGTCGCCTACGAGGACTTCGGCGATGCCGGGCTGGTGGCGGAAGATATCGGCCACCCGCGCGATAAGATTCCGGTCGCTGTCGCCGTTGTCGGAAATGAAGACGTGGGAGAATTGATGATCGACCAACGCCCAGGCCCGGCTGGCCGCCAGGTCCAAGTGTTCGCCGTCGTCTTCCTGACGGACCGTCAGCAAACCTGCCTGGCGGAGCACGCGATTGGGATACGTCGCGTGGTCCACCGGCGTGATGGCGTATTCGCCGGCCACCAGCCAGAACAGGTCTTCCCCGTAGGCCTCGCGCATCCGGCCGGCCAGTTGCCCGATCACCTGGTCCAACTCGGCCACCGCGGCGTCGGCCTCGGCGCTGTCCGGGCCGTGCGTTGCGCGGCGTAATCCAGGTGCGGCAGATAGATGTAGAAGAAGTCGGGCCGCCACTGCCCGGCGGCGAAAACGGCCGAATCGGCGATCCACCGGCTGGACTGGATATTGGCCATCGGACCCCAGAAGTGCTTCAAGGGAAAGTGTCCCAAGCGGTCGCGCAGCGTGCCGTAAAGCCCCGCCGGCCGCGTATAGCACCAAAGCGATTCGGAGCCGTCGGGGTTGTGGATCGGGGCCGGCGTACAGACGTAATCGGCCCGGCAACCCTTGCTGTGCAACGGAAACCAGACGGCCGACCGCAACTTCGTCCCCTCTCCCTCCGGGAGAGGGTTAGGGTGAGGGCAATGTGCCGACGATTGGGCTGTCCCCTTCCCACTTGCCGAAAATGGGACTGTCCCCTTTAAACCGCCCTTTTTCCCGCCCGCGAGCACTTCCCAAAGTTGCGGGCGCTCGATGCAATCGCTCGGCAACGTCCACATTTCCACCTTGCGATGCTGGCGCCAATAGAATCCGTTGGCCACCACTCCGTGCCGGTTGGGCAAGCAGCCGGTCGTCATATTGGCCTGCACGCAGCAGGTGACGCATGGGAAGCTGGGCGTCAGATCGGCGATCTCGCCCTCCGCGGTCAGTTCCCGCAGGTTCGGCATCACCGCGACGTCTTTTTCCCGCAGCCCGGCGACGGAGAGGAGGAGGAGTTTCTTGAGCATGATGAAACTATGGTAAAGGCGGAAGGCGGAGGGCGGAAGGGGGAAGGCGGGAAGGATCAAGGATGAAGGATAAAGGATGAAGGTTCGGTTTCATCCTTCCTCCTTTATCCTTCATCCTTTGCCTCCACCCCCCATTGGCAACAACTTGCTTGACGGCGTTGTAGACCCCCGCTACATTAAGGGTAAGTTCTATCCCTTGGAAAACGCGGGGCAAGTTGCCCGGAGGCAGCGTAGCATGTTCCACGACCGTCGTTACTTCGGCCTACTGGGCCGTCTGCGCGTGCGTGCATCCTTCTCTTGTCTTTCCCGTTTTGCAATCGGCATCTTGTTTCCATTACGGCGCGTCGGGGGTTTCCCTGGTCGTGGCCGGTCGTTGACTCTTTTTCCGCTAAGGAGGACGCCGTGATCCGCTCCAATTCTATTGCCACGCGTTGGCAGCAAATTGCGAAAGCCATTCTGCTCCCCGCCGCTCTTACTCTGCTTGTGACAGCCAGTGCCTTCGGCGACGTTGAGTACGCTGTCACTGACCTCGGCACACTCGGCGGCGGCTCCAGCTACGCCCATGGCATCAACAACAACGGACAGGTCGTCGGGTATTCGTATACGACGAGCGGCGATTACGACGCCTTCCTTTACAGCGGAGGTCTGATGACCGATCTGGGCGTCCCTCCCGGTTCCGATTTTCAGAGCAGCAACGGAGAGTCGATCAATGACAGTGGGCAAATCGTAGGCAACCTTTACTATTCGACTGGCGTTGCGCACGCTTTTCTTTACAGCGGTGGGGTGTGGACCGACCTCGGCAAGGACATCCTAAACAACATGGGCTACCCGCACAGCGGCGCCGACGCAATCAACGCGAGGGGGCAGATCGTTGGCGGCATGGGCGAGCCGGTGGTCTTGGGCCACGTCTTTGAGTACAGCGGCGGCACGATGAGCGAGCTTTCTACCCCCAATGGTCCTATCCCCAGTGGTCCGTACACAACCGCCTATGGGATCAACGACACCGGGCAAGTTGTGGGCGAATTTGCCTCACCAAGCGGCGGAACGCACGCGTATCTCTACAGTAACGGGGAGCTGACCGACCTTGGCCGCGGTTGGGCCCTAGACATCAATAATGCCGGCGAGATCGTCGGGGCTGGCGCTAGCGTCGGCGCTTTACACGCTTTCCTTTACTGTAGCGGCAATACGGTGGACCTCGGGGTCCTAGCCGCCGGTGGCACCAGCGAAGCCGACGGCATCAACAACAGCGGGCAGGTCGTGGGGTACACCGATATAAGCAGCGGCGCCGAACACGCCTTCCTCTACAGCGGCAGCGGGCCAATGCAAGACCTGAATAACCTGATTAGTCCGTCCTCCAGTTGGACTCTCACGAGCGCACAGGCCATTAACGCCAAGGGGCAGATCGTTGGCTATGGAACGAACCCTGCTGGGCAGACGCACGCATTCCTGGCGACGCCGGTATTCACCCAGTTCAGCCAGCTGAGCCCATCGTGGAGCGGCACGCCACTTGGCGGCAGTTCGGTTTCGATCGCCAGCGACGGGTGCCTCTTAACGTCCCTGGCAATGGTCATGACCGGTGCGGGGATCGCCCAGGACCCCGGCTCGCTCAATTCGCTGTTAACTGCAAACGGCGAATTCAATACAGGCGGCTACCTCGACCCGGCGACAGCCGTCTCGACGTTCAGGGACGCCGCCGGCCTGAACGGCACCGGCCTGAAGTTCAACAAAGTTCGCACTTCGTCCACTTCGGACCTTACCAATCTCGTGAACCAGGGCGACAAAGTTATCGTTGCGGTCCATTATAGTTCGACCGATACGGCTTGGAACCATTTCGTTGTCGTTACCGGGACGCAGGGGAGCACTTTTACCATCGACGATCCGGCGAACCCTAATAGCAGGACCTTACTAAGCGCGTACGACAACGTATTTGAGACTCGCGGCTACGTCACCGATCCGACCGACCTGAGTGAGATCGACATTTCCGTTGTTGGGTCGGGCAGCGGTGCAAACATCCTCCTAACCGATCCGAGCGGAAACAAGACGGGGATCAACGTCGCTGGCGTTCGATCCGAATTGATACCGAACTCGGCCCACTTCATCGACACGCTTTTCGGGCTCGACTCCGTATCCCAGTACATTCAGGTTGACACTCCCGCGCTAGGTGACTACGGCGTTGATATTCGCGCGGCCGGCGCGGACCCTACAACCTACACGTTGATGGAGACGGCCTTTACCCCAGACGGAACGGAGCTTTGGAACAGGGAGATTACCGGGACCGTTGCGCCAGGCTCGGTTGACCAATACTCGTTCACATATGCCGTGCCGGAACCTTCCACCGTAGCTCTCCTGGGTGTCGCCGCCATCGGACTGTTCGGCTATGTGCGGCGGCGGAAGCGGACGTAGAGCGGCGGGCAAGAAAAGTCGTTTTCTGTTGGGCAGTCCCGCCGGCTGCAACCGGCGGGCTTGGGGACGAAGACGGCTGAACGAGCGGCCCTCACCCTAACCCTCTCCCGGAGGGAGAGGGGAGTCCTGGCGCCGAATTCCTTCCGCCTTCCCCCCTCCACCTTCCGCCTTTGTGAGGAACGCCATTGCTCGGCGGGCGGCCGCGGGGGCCTCGTGGCTGTGACGGCTCAGTTCCACGTGGACGCCGCCCCCGTAGCCAACCTCGGCCAGGGCGTCCAGGACGGGCGGAAAGTCGATCTCGCCCTCACCGAACATCAAGTGCTCGTGGACCCCGGCCCGCATGTCTTCCAGGTGAACGTTGACCAGCCGCGGCGCCCAGCGGCGGATCTGCTCCGCGATGGGCGTCTCGCCCTGGCAGTGGAGATGGCCCACGTCGAGCGTCAGCCGCAGGTCCGCGTCGTCGATCCGCGAGAGCAGTTCCTCATAGCCCCGCATGGAATCGACGAGCATCCCCGGCTCGGGCTCAAAACCGATCGCCACGTGTTGGGCCGCGGCATACGACAACACCTCGCGGAGCCCTTCGACCAACCAGGTCATGGCCTGCGGCCGGGCAACGCCCGAGGGAACCACGCCCGACCAAAGCGAAACGCAATCGCTCCCCAACTCGGCGGCACAATCGACGGCATACTTGGTGAAGTCGATCCGCCGGGCGCGGCCTTGGGGGCTGGCCGTGACAAAAGTCGGCTCGTGCTTTTCCGCCGGGTCCAGGAGGAACCGCGCGCGGTCTCGATCACCGAGCGCATCCCCAACTCGTCCAACAGCCGCCGCAATCGCCGCCGCCGCTGGGCGTGGTAGCTGCCGTACGGCGGCAGCGCCGTGTGGTCGATCGTGATCGCCACGCTGCGGTAGCCGATCTCGGCCAGCAGACGGATGGCGTCGAAAAGCTCGTGATGGGCCATGCCATTGGTGTTGTAGCCGAGGAGCATGGGGGGAGGGGGGAAGGCGGAAGGCGGAAGGGGGAAGGCGGAAGGATAAAGGATGAAGTGCGACCTAAGGTCTAAGCTCTAAGTTCTAAGCTCTAAGTTCTAGAGCAGTCTACTCCAGCCGGGTCCGGATGTACACAACTTCACGCAATCCCCCTTGGCTTAAATGCCAGCGAATCCCCCCAATGGGCTTGGTTGAAATGGAAAAGATAGCGAAGCCGTCACGATCGACACGTTAAGACCAATCGGAGTCGTCTAGCCAACCGATAGAACCTACCAGGCGAAAGCAAGGAGCGAGGCTTCCATCCCGGTCATCGATCTCCCTGGCGAGGTTCCGGTCATGCAAATCCACCCATCGGCGGTAATCAGCCCCGAGGCCACCCTCGGCGCGGATGTCCAAATCGGTCCCTTGTGCGTGATCGAGTCGGGGGTGCGGATCGGCAGCGGGTGTGTTTTGGAGAGCCACGTCACGATCAAAAGCGGCGCCACGTTGGGAGAGAATTGCCGCGTCTCGGACGGCGCGGTTTTGGGCGGCATGCCGCAGCACATCCACGTGCCCGAAAACCCCGGCACGGTCGTCATCGGCTCGGGCAACACGTTCCGCGAGAACGTCACGGTGCATCGGGCGATGGAGGCCGGTCACCAAACGACGATCGGCGACCACTGCTTCCTGATGGCCAACGCCCACGTCGCCCACGACGGCCGCGTCGGCGACAACGTGATCCTGACCAACAACGTCATGTTGGCCGGTCACGTGGCGGTCGGCGACCGGGTTTGCATTGCGGGGGGCGCGGGCGTGCATCAATTCTGCCGCATCGGGACCCTTGCCATGGTCGGCGGTCTGGCCCACATCATCAAGGACGTGCCGCCGTTCACGACCATCGACGGACAGAGCAACTATGTCGTCGGCCTGAACCAGATCGGCCTTCGGCGCGCCGGCTACGATCAGCGGGCGATCCTGCAAGTGAAGGAAGCGTATCGCCTCATCTACCGCAGCGGCCTGTTGTGGCCGGAGATTCTGCGCCGGCTGCAAGAGGAGTTCCACGACGGCCTGGCCGCCGAGTTCTATCCCTTCTTGTCGAGCACCAAGCGGGGGATCATCCCGGAGCGGCGCCTGCCGCCCGGCGCCACCATCAAGTTGCGGACGGTCGAGGAACCCGAGCCGCAGTGGCGCCACAAGGCGGGGTGATTTTCGACATTTCAGGCACACCCGGGAACGTAACCGTTCGCAGGCCGGCCGACCTCCCGCCGTCCGCCCAGTGCCTTCCCATCCGGAGGCTAACG